>CAWKCD010000005.1:0-20424 GCA_963848035.1 uncultured Alphaproteobacteria bacterium | reverse complement strand
TGAGCAAGCTCGAAGGCAAGATCGCGCTGGTGACTGGCGGCGGGCGGGGGATTGGGGCGGCGATCGCCAAACGGCTCGCCGCTCGAAGGCGCCGACGTCGCGATCACCTATGTCCGCGGCAAGGAAGCCGCCCAGGAGCTGGTGCACGAGATCGAGGCGCTGAGCCATCGCGGGATGGCGGTGCAGGCCGATGCCGCCGACGCCGAGCCGTGATGGCAGCGGTGAACCAAGTGGCAGAGACTTCGGCCGGCTCGACATCCTGGTGAACAATGCCGGGCTGTTCCTGCCCCGCCGATCGAGCGACGCGACGATGGCCGGCTACGACGCAATGTTCAACGTCAATGTCCGCGGGCTGTATGCGGCGACATCGCAGCGGCCCGGCACATGGGTCAGGGCGGTCGGATCATTAACATCGGCAGCGTCAATGGCGACCGCGTTCCGTTCCCCGGGGAGCGGTCTACACGGCATCCAAGGCGGCGGTCCATGGACTGACGCGCGGGTTCGCCCGGGATTTGGGTCCGCGCGAATCACCATCAACACGCTCCAGCCCGGTCCTGTGGACACCGACATGAACCCCGACAATACCGAATTGCCACGATCCTGAAGGTTGATGGCCATCCCGCGCTATGCGAAGGCCGAGGAAATCGCCGCGATGGCCGCCTATCTAGCCGGCCCCGAGGAGTCATGGTCACGGGCTCCGCCCTGACCATCGATGGCGGGTTCGGCTAAAAACATACCCTGCACGAACCATTGCAGGCCGCCGGTCGCCAGATCGATGCCGTCGCCCTGACGGAATAGCAGGAACCGCCTTCCCTCCTCGTCCTCGACACGGAAATAGTCGCGCACCGCCGCGCTTTCCGCGTCCCGCCGCCACCATTCGCCGTAAATGCGCTCGGGTCCATCGGCGCGGCGCACCCGATGACGCCGCCGCCGCCAGGTGAACGCCGCCGGAGCGTGGTCCGGCAGCTCCGAGATTGCCTCCACTGGCCGCGGCGGATCGAACAGCCGGGTCGGGGCGGGGCCGATACCGGGCCAGTTCGCGCCCGGACGCGACAGCGCCGGCACCCGGCGCACGGCCCGTTCCGGCACGTCGCTCTCGACCGGCGCCGCCCGATACACGCGCTCTGCACCCAGCCGGTTCGAGAGACGGTCCACCAGGGTCGAGACGTCGCCCCCGCCGCCCGCATCCGCCTGCTGCCAGCGCAACGGCTCGGCCAGCGCCACCACCAGCCGCATCGCCTCGATGCCCAGCCCCGGATCGATCTGCTCCAGGTGCTCGTCCAATAGGCGGTGCAGGTGGCCGGGATCGCGGTTCGGCCGCGCCGTGCCGACCCGGGTCGCCTGAACCGTGCCGTCCACCCGTTCGAACCAGAGGTCGAGCCGGCGCGCGCCCAGTCCCGCGCGCTCCATCGTCGCGCAGACCGGCGCGAGCAGATGGCCGGTGGCGGCCGAGAGCGCGTCTGCGGTCAGCAGCGGCTCGAGGAAGGCTAGGCGGTGCTGCAGCGTGGTCGCGTGGTCGAGCGGCTGCAGCGGTTCGGCGAGGTGGCCCTGCGCCTGGTCGATCCGCCGCCCCGGCAGCGGGCCGAAGCGGCGCGCGAGCAGCGCCCGCGGCACCCGCGCGAGGGCGCCGATCTGCTCGAAGCCGAGCCGGCGCAGCGTGGCCACCATGTCCGCCGGCAGCCGCAGAGCCGCGACCGGGAGCGGAGCGATTGCCTCGGCCTGTCCGCCGTCCGGCACGACCATGTGCCCGCCGAAGCGCGCCATGGCGTGGGCCGCTCCCGGCGTGTCGGCCACCGCAGCGCGCGCCGTCATGCCGTCCTGCGCCAGCCGGGCCACGAGATGGTCGAGCATGGCCTGCTCGCCGCCCCAGAAATGCGCGCAGCCGGCGATGTCGAGCCAGACGCCGTCGGGCGGATCCTGTGCAGCGAGGGGGCTGACGCGCTGGCACCAGCGGGCGAGGCGCTCGAGGGCTGCGTCGTCGGCCGCCGGGTCGGCCTCGAGGACGCAGGGCCGGGGACGACGGCCATGGCTTGGGCCACCGCCATGCCGGGCCGCAACCCGGCCGCGGCAGCCGCCCTGTCGGCCGCCTCGATGACCCGGCGGTTGGCGTCCTGCAGCGCGGTGACAACTGGCGGTTCAGGCGGCGGCGCTTCGGCGGATAACATCCTGCGCCGCCGATCCGTCTTCCAGTGGGGCAACCAAATCGAGACGACCCGTCGCATCGCATGCCTCCACGATCCAAGCCCCGGTGCGCCCGCCGCGGCAGCGCACCAGCTCCAATTGCCATCGCGCCCGGCCCAGCCCCGGCACGTCGGGCGCGTCCGCGACGGGGGGGGCGGAGGGCAGGGCGCCGATCCGCCAGCGCGTCGCCGCCGCGACCGCGCCCACCAGCTCTGCCGAGCCCTTGCCCGGACGGCGCAGCAGCAGGGCCGTCACCCCCGTCGCCTCTGCCGCCAGTTGCAGCCGTCGCGACGCGCTCAGCGTGATGCGCCCGGACAGTTCGGCCACAACCCCGGCCAGGCCGTGGTGCCGCAGCCCGTCTTCCATGACCTGCAGCGCGTTCTTGCGGCCGGCTTGGGCGTAGACCACCCGGTCCGGATGCAGCCCGGCTGCGGCCAGGCCCGGCGCGAACAGGTCGCCCTCGCGCCTCCATCACCCACAGCACCGGGCCTTCGAGCCGCGCCAGGATGCCGGCCGCGAACAGCGCCGCCGCGGCGCCGTGCTGCACGTCCTCGCCGGCGCCGGCCAGTTCGTGCAGCGCGCCGCGGGCCAGCCCGCCACCGATTGCGGCGTCGATCGGTGGGAGGCCGAAGGCGAGCGGCGGTGGCGCATTGGGGGCGGCGCCGCTGCGCTCCAGCCGGGCGATGGTGTCGCGCAGGGCGACGAGCCGGTCGGCGCCGGCCAGGGTAGTGGGGCACATGGGGCGCATAGCGTGTTCTTACTATGTTCTGCACCACGCCTGGCGTCAAGCAAATCCTAAATCACGCGAAAATAATGTCTCAATACACTGATTTTAAAACATACTATGATCCGGTTCTCGGATCGCGCTGCCAGCGGAACGCGCGCACGATCTCGTCCGCCTCACCAAGCGCCGGGTCGCGCGCGAGCGGCACGCAGCTCCGCTCCGGCGGGGCGTCGGCGAACTGTTCCAGTGCCTCCGTCTCAGCGTAGGACAGCGCGGCCTCCGCTTCCGCACGGCCCGGCGCCCGCCGTAGCGCCTCATCGTCGGACCGCTCGCTCTTGGTCGCGGCCTGCAGCTCTGCCCGCCGCAGGTCGAACGCCCATGCCTCGTCGCGCAGCCCGCACAGCGGCGTCAGCGTAGCCAGCGCTCCCCATCGTAGTAGCGCGTCCTGTGTGCCTTGCGCCCGCACCGACCCGGACGCACCGAGCATCAGCGCGAGCGCCACGACCGCCAGCCTCGACATTGACAGCTCCATTCCAGCGGGGGAAGCATAGGGCAAAATGGAGGAAACCGATGTCGCGCCACCTGACGTCGAAGACGCTGCTCGCCGCACTCCTGCTTGCGATGCCCGCAGCAATGCCCGCATGGGCCCAGACCGTCCCGAGATACCCTACGAGTTCGGCGCCCGACCCGCTGCATCTGCCCGACAACCTCTATCTCGGCGAGGTCTCCGGCATCGCCCTCAATTCCAAGGGCCACGTCTTCGTCTTCCACCGCGGCAACACCACCGGTCCCGCCTACGCCGCCGCCGCCGCGCAACTGCTCGAGTTCGACGAGGATGGCAACTACGTGCGCGAGATCGGCCGCAACCTCTACGCCTGGTCGTTCGCCCATACCGTCAAGGTCGACGCGCAGGACAACATCTGGGTCACCGACAAGGGCTCCGACATGGTGATCCGCTTCAACCCGCAGGGCCGGGTCACGCTCGTGTTCGGCCGCAAGCAGGAGGCGTCCGACGAGGATACCGGCCCGGTCAAGCACCCCAAGCCGCCGCTGCCGCCGATCGACGGCTATTTCCGCCAGGTCACCGACATCACCTGGGACAGCGCCGGCAACGGCTACATCAGCGACGGCTACATCAACTCGCGCGTCGCCAAGATCGGGCCCGACGGCGCCTGGCTCGGCTCCTTCGGCACGCCCGGCGATGGCCCGGCCAGTTCAACACGCCGCACAGCATCGCCATGGACGCCGAGGACCACATCTACGTCGCCGACCGCGGCAACCGGCGCATCCAGGTGTTCGACACCGACGGCAAGCTGCTGCGCCAGATCACGATCGACGTGCCGTACGACCCTGCCGCCAAGCCCGCGATCGGCAACCGGCCCGACCAGAACCCGCCGGTCGGCACGCCCAAGACCCAAGTCGCCGGCGCGCCCTGGACCGTCTGCATCACGCCGCCGCCGAACCAGGTGCTGTATGCCTCCGACGCGTATCCGGGCCGCATCTACAAGCTGAGCCTGGACGGCAAGGTGCTCGGCGTGCTCGGGACAGTCGGGCAAGCACATCAAGCAGTTCGGCTGGATCCACGAGATTGCGTGCCCGTCGGAGAACACGCTCTAGGTCGCCGAGCTGCTGAATTGGCGGGTGCAGAAACTGGACCTGCATCCGCAATAGCGTGAACCCGAACCGATGAAGAGGCGTTCCCGGCCCGTGAGGACGGGCGCGATGCCCCAGGAAAGGACGCACGTGAACAACATCATCTACATCATCGGTCTCGTCGTCGTCGTCATCGCCGTCCTGTCGTTCTTCGGCCTGCGTTAAACAGTCTTTCCAACGACCAGCCGGCCGCGGTGCCGGCTAGACAGAGGACGACCGAGCCGGCCATGTAAGCCAGCGCCGCCGCCCAGCGTCCGGCCTGCAGCAGCTCCAGCTCTGCAGGCTGTAGGACGAGAAGGTGGTGAAGCCACCGCAGAACCCGACCATCAGGAACGCGCGCGCATCGCCCGCCGTCACCGGCAGCGCCGTCGCGGCGAGGCCGATGACGAAGCTGCCGACCATGTTGATCGCCAGCGTGCCCCACGGGAAATCGGGGCCGAGCAGGGCGACGCACCATAGCCCGACCCAGAACCGGGCCAGGCCGCCCAGCGCGCTGCCGGCAGGACGAGGAGCGACAGCCTCATCCCTTCTGACGTTCCAGAACAATGGCGGCTGCGCCTTCAGATGGCCGGTGATGTTCGAGCGCCAGGCGGCCGACTGGAAATATTGGCCGAGCGGCACGTACATGCCCTCCGTGAACGCCTCGCGCTGGATCTCCTCGCAGTCTGCCTTGCGCTCGGCCTCGTCTGGCGTCTGATGAACTGGTCGCGCATCTGCTCGATCTTGGCGTCGTCGGGCCAGCCGTACCAGGCCTTGCCGCCGATGCCGCGCAAGCCCGGCGCGGTCAGCGGGTCGGTGTAGTCGAGCGCCGGGAACGAGGTGCAGAACAGCGACCAGCCGCCCTTGTCGAGCGGATCCTTCTTGCCGCGGCGCTGCACCACCGTGCCCCAATCCATCGCCTGGTCGTCGATGTTCAGGCCGACCTTCTTGAGCGCCGCGACGACCACCTGGGTCATCGCGTCGTAGAACGGCTGGTCGGTCGGGTGCATCACCACGAGCGGCTCGCCGTTGTAGCCGGCGGCTTTCAGCATCGCCTGCACCTTGGCGAGCGGCTGCGGGCCGAGCCGATCCATGCCGGCGTTGTTCGCGTAGGGCGTGCCGGGCAGGAAGGCGCCGACCGGCGCGTGGTAGGCGTCGCTGTCGTCGCCCATGATCGCCTGCATCACCTCGCGCGAGTCGATGGCGGCCAGTGATCGCCTGGCGCACGCCCTGGTTCGTGGTCGGGCCCCTGCAGTTGGTTGAAGCGCAGCACCGGATACAGCCCGTACGGGTCGAGCTGGCCGACCACCACGCCCCTGTCGCGCTTGAGCACGGGCAGCAGGTCGGTGAGCGGCATCTCCAGCCAGTCGATCTCGCCGGCCTGCAGCGCGTTCGCCGCGGTCGCGGGCTCCGGGATGATCCGCCACTCGACGCGGTCGACATGGACGATCTTGGCGCCGGCCAGGCTGCTCGGCTTCTCGTCGCGGGGGACTTATCGGTCGAACTTGGCGAACACGGCCCGGCTGCCGGGGACGTATTCGTCCGGGACGAAGCGGAACGGGCCGCAGCCGACGACTTCGGTGATCTGCTTGAAGGCGTCGGTCGTGGCGATGCGCTCGGGCATGATCATGGCCGGGCTGGGCTGGGTTTTCCCGAGTGCGAGCAGCAAGGGCGGGAAGGCGCGCTTGAGCCGGAACACGAGCGTACCGTCGGCCGGCGCCTCGAGCGCGTCGAGGATCTCGGCGATGCTGAGGCCGAAGCTGTCGCGCTTCATCCAGCGCGTGCAGCGAGGCGACGCAGTCGCGGGCGCGGACCGGCTCGCCGTCATGGAAGCGCAAGCCCGGCCGCAGCTTGATGGTCCAGCGCTTGCCGTCGTCATCGATCGTGTCGCCTGCGGCCATCTGCGGCTGCGGACGAAGCTGGTCGTCGGTGCCATACAGCGTGTCGAACACCATGTAGGCGTAGTTGCGGGTGACGGTGGCGGTGGTCCAGATCGGGTCGAGGCTGGTGAGGTTGGCTTGCGGCACGAAGACGAGGGTCTTGGTGGCCGCCTGGGCGCGAGCCAGGCGCGGTAGCGCGGTGACCGCGGCGGCGCCTGCGAGAAGTCTCGTCTGTGCATTCCCATTCTCCTCCCACGGATGATTGCGCTGCCCTTACCGGCGGCCTTGCGATCAGCTGACGCTGTAGTGTCAGTAGTGGGCCGTGGATAGACCGAATCCAGAGCAGAATGGCTCGATCGACTGGCGCGAACTGCGCGATGTCGGTGTGCTCAGGCAATCCGGGCTGTTCGATACCGCCTGGTTCGAGGAGCGCAACCCGGATTTGCTGTCCGCGGGCATCGACCCGCTGCTGCATTACCATCGCTATGGTTGGCGCGAGGGACGACGCCCGAACGCGTATTTCGACACCAACTGGTATTTGGCGACGCACCGCGACGTGGCGGCGGCCGAGATCGATCCGCTGCTGCACTACGTGCAGCATGGCGAAAACGAAGGCCGCCGTCCCGCGGAGTATTTCGATCCGGAGTGGTACCGAGCGAAATACGGGATCAAGGCCGGCGACTGTGTCTGGCGCATTTCCTGCTCCACCGCCGCGAGGGCTGGGTCAGCCCGGTGCCGGAGTTCGATCCGATCCACTATCTCAGCCAGTCGCCCGACGTCGCCGAGGCGGGCTGGGACCCGTTCGAGCATTATCTCGTCACCGGCGCCGCGGAAGGACGCGAACCCTCGTCGTTTCTCGACGTGCGCTACTATCAGGCGCGCTATCTGCGACATCTGCCGGATGTCAATCCGTTGCTGCACTACCGGCGTCACCGGCATGAGCCCGGCGTTTTCGCGACTCAGGCGGAGGAGGAGGCGAGCCTGCCGCAACTGGTGCGGCGGAACACGCAGCCGGGGCCGCTGTTCGAGAAGCTGACGCCGCTCGCGCCGACGGTCGAGCGCAAGGCCATGCTGCTCGCGTTCTATCTGCCGCAATTCCATCCAGTGCCGGAGAACGACCGCTGGTGGGGCGAGGGCTTCACCGAATGGACCAACGTGGCCCGCGGCGTGCCGCGCTTCGTCGGGCACTATCAGCCGCGGATCCCGCGCGACCTCGGCCATTACCGGCTCGAAGGGACGGCGACCTTGTCGCGGCAGATCGAGATGGCGCGGGGCGCGGGCATCCATGGCTTCGTGTTCTATTTCTACTGGTTCAACGGCCAGCGCCTGCTGGAGCGGCCGCTCGAGGCCATGCTTGCCGATCCCTCGCTGCGGATGCCGTTCTGCCTGATGTGGGCGAACGAGAACTGGACGCGGCGATGGGACGGGTCGGAGGACGAAGTCCTGCTGTCGCAGGATTATCGCGACGAGGACGAGCCGGCGCTGATCGCGACATTCGCGCGGCATTTCGAGGACAAGCGCTACATCCGGCTGGAGGGGCGGCCGGTGCTGATGGTGTATCGCGCCGGGCTGATCCCTGGCGGCGCGGTCTCGGTCAAGCGCTGGCGGCGGCAGTTCCGCGCGCTGGGGCATGACCCGATCTTCGTCATGGCGCAGAGCTTCGGGGCGCGCGATCCGCGCGAGTTCGGCATGGACGCGGCGGTCGAGTTCCCGCCGCACAAGATCACCGAGCATCTGCCGCAGTTGAACGACCGGCTGCGCATGCTCGACTTCTCGGCCACGGCGCGGGTGTTCGACTACGACGTGGTGGCGCGGGCGACCGATCTGGACGAGGCGCCCTATCCGTTGATCCGGACGGCGTTGCCGGGCTGGGACAACGATGCGCGGCGGCAGGGCCATGGGATGACGATCCATGGCGCGACGCCGGCCGCCTATCAGGCCTGGCTGTCACGGCTCATCGATGCGGCGGGCCGGCAGACGGTGTTCGGCGCACCGATCGTGTGCGTCAACGCATGGAACGAGTGGGCGGAGGGCGCCTATCTCGAGCCGGACGTGCATTTCGGCGGCGCTTTCCTCAATGCGACGGCCCGCGCGGTCGCGGCGCCGGGGGCCCGGCGGTCGGTGGCGCGGCTGTTGTTGGTGGGGCATGACGCGTTTGCCGCCGGGTCGCAGCTGCTGCTGCTGAATCTTGGGCAGGGCATTGCAGGATCGAAACGTCGAGGTGACGTTCCTGCTGTTGGGCGGCGGACCGCTCGAGGCGGAGTACCGGGCGCTGGCGCCGACGACGATCTTTGCCGGAACGGGGGAATTGGCGCGGCATGCGCCCGGGCTAGCGGCGACCGGTTTCCGGGCGGCGATCTGCAACACGTCGGCGACGGGATTCGCCTGCGCGGCGCTCTCGGCGGAGGGGATTGCTTGCACGCTGCTGCTGCATGAGATGCCGCGGCTGTTGCGCGAGCGGCGGCTGATCGAGAGCGGGCGGGCGGGGGTAGCGGCGGCCCGGCACGTCGTGTTCGCGGCGGCGCATGTGCGGGACCGCTACCACGAGCTCGTGGCGGTGCCGATGGATCGGACCGTGCTGGTGCCGCAGGGCCTGTATCGGCCGGTCGAGCCCCGGCGCGGAAAGGCGCTGCGGGCGAGGCTGCGGCTGCCGGAGGGAGCGACCTTGGCGATCGGGCTCGGCTACGGCGATCTGCGCAAAGGGTTCGATCTTTTCCTCCAGGCCTGGCGGCTGGCGCAGGGCGTGGATGCCAGCATCCACATGCTCTGGGTGGGCGATCTGGACCCGGTGATCAGCGCGTATCTCGGCGCCGAGCTGGCGGCGGCGGCGGCGACCGGAACGTTCCATCATCTGCCATTCCAAAGCGACGGCGCCGATTGGCTGGCCGCGGCGGACGTGCATCTGCTGACATCGAGGGAGGACCCGTTCCCGAGCGTGGTGCTGGAAGCGATGTCGGCCGGGGTGCCGACGGTGGCCTTCGAGGAGGCAGGCAGCGCGCCGGACGTGTTGCGCGAGTTGCGCGCCGGCGTCTCGGTCCCGCTGGGCGATGCGGCGGCGATGGTGCGGCAGATGCGCGCGTTGGCGCTGCAAACCGAGCGGGAGGACAGGTTGCGGCTCACGGCATTGGCGCGCGAACGGTTTCCGTTCGGGGCCTATGCGGAGACGCTGCTCGCCATGGCGATGCCCGCGCGGGCTTCCATCTCGGCGATCGTACCGACGTTGAATTATGCCCGCTACCTACCCGGGCGGCTCGCGTCGATTTTCGAGCAGAGCGTCGCGCCGATCGAGATCCTGGTGCTCGACGACGGTTCGACCGACGGCAGCGAGGCGGTGGTGCGCACGACCGCCGCCAAGGCGGGACGGGAGGTGCGTTGGGTGCGGGCGGCGCAACGGATCGGCGTCTTCGCGCAGTGGCGGCGGGCGGCGTCGCTGGCGACGGGAGAGTTCGTCTGGATCGCCGAGGCGGACGATCTGGCGGATGCGGCGCTCCTGGAGCGGCTCGGCCAGGCGCTGCTGGACGCGCCTGATGCGCGGTTCGCGTTCGCCGACAGCGCTGCGATCGATGCCGGCGGCGACGCGCTCTGGCCGGACCACAAAGCCTATTACCGGGAGGCCGGCACGCTGCTGCTGGAACGGAGCGGCGTGATCGCGGCCGACGAGTTCCTGCGCGAGGTGATCGGCACGCGGAACCTCGTGCTCAATGCCAGCGCGGTGCTGTGGCGACGGGAAGCGTTGATCGAGGCGCTGGAGCGGGCGGGGGAAGCGCTGGACGGATTCCGGCTCGCCGGGGACTGGCTGCTCTACGCCGAGGCGGCCTCGGCCGGGCGGGTCGGTCGCCTATGTGGCCGAACCATTGAACCGGCATCGGCGGCATCGGCTGGGCGTGACCGCGGGGCTCGACCTGTCGACACATCTCGACGAAATCAAGCGGATGCATCGTCGGGTGCGGGCGATCCTAGGCGATCGGCCCGACCTCGTTGCGGCACAACGCCGCGCGGTTGCAGCCGCGCGGCGCTCGCTCAAATTAGCGTCGGATTAGGGACGAGCGGTAGCGGGCGTCAGGGAATTCGGGGCGGCGCTGCTGCCGGTGTTGTTGCTGTTGTCGATCTGCTGCTGGCGAGCCAACTCGCGCTGACGGGCGCGCTCGGCATTGCGCTGGCGGGCCAGGTGATGGCCAACGGCGCAGCCGCCGACGGCGCCGATGATCCCGTGATGTCCCGCGGCGTGACCGGCGACCCCGCCGACCACGGCGCCGCTGAGGCAACCCACGGCGTGAGCTTGCGGGGCGGCCAACAAGGCGATGCTCAACGCGGTAGCGGCTGAAATGATACTCTTCATGATATTTGGTCCCCCTCGGACGCGTAGGGAGTAACGCGTTCCGGAATGAGGCAGTCCATTAAGATCGTTGGCGTCACGTGTCCAGAGCACTGTCTCCGGCGGTGACTTCGTAGTCTGCGCCGGTCACCATCGCCGCAGCGTCGGAGGCAAGGAACACTGCAACCGGGGAGATGTCCTCCGGCTGCAGCCAACCGACCTTGAGCGGGATCGTTGGCGCGCGGACGTCCCATGTCTCTTGCGCGGAGGGGTGCTCCGGCGGGTTCGGGCGGTGTTCGCCGATCAGGTGGCTGTAACGCTTGTCGTAGGTCGTGAGCGGTGTCTCGACCAAGCCCGGCAGGATGGCGTTGACGGTGATCCCGTATTTGCCGAACTCCATCGCGGCCGATTTCGTCAGGCCGAGGATGCCCCATTTAGAGGCGGAGTAGGATGCGGCGCCGTTGGTGCCGTGCTTTCCCTGCATCGACGACAGGACGATGATGCGCCCGTATTTCCGCTCCACCATGTGCGGCGCGAAGGCGCGGATGGTGTTCGCGGTTCCGTTCAGATTGTTGTCGATCACGTCGGTCCAATCGCTGTCCTGCATGTCCAGGAGGTTGGTCCAGCGCTGGATTGCCGCATTGGCGACGACGATGTCGATCTTGCCGAAATCCTTGACCGTCTGCGCGGCGATGGCGCGTAGAGCGCCGATGTCGCGGATATCGGCGTGGACGGCGCGGGCGCGGCGCTCCAGCTTTTGGATATCGGCGACGGTCTGATCGAGTTCGGCCGAAGTGGCGGGCTTGGCATCGGACGCGGTGCTGACCGGGCCGCAGATGTCGACGGCGACGATGTCGGCGCCGTTCGCGGCAAGTTCGAGCGCGATCGCCCGGCCAATGCCGCGCGCGGCACCGGTAACGACGGCGACCTTGCCGTCGAGCATCGAGATCCGGCCGGCTTTGATCGGCCCGGCGCTGGGATGGTCTTGCATGGTTTGCGCCTGGGCGCGGCCGGCCAGGGTGGCGGCGCCAAGGGCGGCGGCGGACAGGACGAGGCCGCGGCGGCTGTTTTCGGTCATGCGTGTTCTCCTCACGCGGGAGAACGTGCGATGCGCGCGCAGGCTGCGCGCACATCAGCGCGATAGGCGTGTCTTTACGGGCGCGTGCTTCTCAGCGGGCGCGCTCGACGCGGAGCGCGTTGGTGGTGCCGGGCTGGTTGAACGGGATCCCGGCCGTCACCACGACCTCTTCGCCGAGGGCGGCGAACCCTTCGGCATGGGCAAGGCGGGTCGCGCGGGTGACGGCCTCGGTCATGCTGTGCAGTTCAGGGCCGACGACGGCATGGACGCCCCAGACCACTGCGAGACGACGGGCGATTTCCATTTTGCTGGTCAGGCCGAGGACCGGGCAGTCCGGCCGCTCGCGCGCCATGCGGATGGCGGTGGTGCCGCCTTCGGTGAACGCAGCGATGCAGGCGGCATCGATGGTGTGGGCAATCTGACGGGCGGCGGCGGCGATAGCGCTGGCCGAGTTGTGCTCCGGCGCCGGGCGCTGGCGCTCGATGCCCTGGCGCCAATCGGGGTCCCGCTCCACGCGTTCGACGATGCGGTCCATCATGTTGACGGCTTCATAGGGGTATTGGCCGGCGGCGGTCTCGGCGCTGAGCATGACGGCATCGGCGCCGTCGAATACAGCGGTGGCGACGTCCGAGGCCTCGGCGCGCGTCGGCGAAGGCGCGGTGATCATGCTCTCGAGCATCTGTGTCGCGACCACGACGGGGATGCCGGCCAGGCGGGCGGCGCGGATGATCTTCTTCTGCGCGAGCGGGACCTCTTCGGGCGGCAATTCGACACCGAGGTCGCCGCGGGCGACCATGACGGCGTCAGATTCCGCGATGACGGCCTCGAGGTTCTCGAGCGCTTGCGGCTTCTCCATCTTGGTCATGATCCAGGCGCGGCCGCGGGCGATCGCCTTGGCTTCGGCCACGTCTTCCGGCCGCTGCACGAAGCTGAGGCCGATGAAGTCGACGCCGTGTTCGAGCGCGAAATCGAGGTCGACACGGTCTTTCTCGGTGAGTGCCGGGATCGGCAGTGCCACGTCGGGGACGTTGACGCCCTTGCGGTCGGAGAGCGGGCCACCGGTGACGACCTCGCATTCGAGATGATCGTCGCGGGTCTTGACTACTCGCAGGCGCAGCTTGCCGTCGTCGAGCAGGAGGTTGGTGCCGATCCCGGCGGCGCCGATGATCTCCGGGTGGGGCAGTTCGACGCGGTTGCGATCGCCGGGCACCGGAGACAGGTCGAGCCGGAAGCTCTGGCCGGTCTGCAGCGTCACGCGCCCGCCGCCGAAGCGGCCGACGCGCAGCTTGGGCCCCTGCACGTCGGCAAGGATGCCGATCGGCCGGTCGACGCTCTTCTCCAACGCGCGAATCATGTGGATGCGCGCGAGATGGTCCTCGTGATTGCCGTGACTGAAGTTGAGCCGGAACACATCGACGCCGCCATGGAACAGGCGGGCGAGCATTTCCGGGGTGGAACTAGCCGGCCCGATGGTGGCGATGATCTTGGTACGGCGGCGGCGGCGGTACTTGATACGGGCCATTTTTGGGCTCCTAAACGATGAGGACCGCGCGCAGGTCGTTGACGTTGGTCAGCGTCGGGCCGGTGCGTATCAGGTCCCCGATCCGGTCGAACAGGGTGTAGCTGTCATGGCCGAGGAGCGTCGCCTTCGGGTCCAGCCCGGCCGTGCGTGCGCGGGACAGCGTGTCTGGCGCGACGATCGCACCTGCAGCGTCCTCTGTCCCGTCGATGCCATCGGTGTCGCCCGCCAGGACCCAAATCCCTGGGGCGCCGCGCAGGGCGACCGCGAGGGAGAGCAGGAATTCCGTGTTGCGGCCGCCTTTGCCCGCGGGCCCCGATCCGATCGAGACCGTGCCTTCGCCGCCGGAGAGCAGGACGCAGGGCGCAGGCAGCGGGTGACCATTGCGGACCGAGCGGGCGATCCCGGCCATCACGATGCCGAGCTCGCGGGCCTCGCCTTCGAGCGCATCGCCGAGGATCAGCGGCGTCAGGCCGTGGGCTCGGGCGATCTCGGCGGCGGCTTCCAGCGCCATCCCAGGCGTGGCGATCATCCGGATCTCTTCGACGATCTCGCCGGGTTTGGGGGTTTCCGGGCCGTCGAGTCGCTTCAGCTGGAGGCCATAGCGGGCGTCCAGCGCGCGGACGTCGGCCCAGGTTGATGCATCGGCGACCGTCGGGCCCGAGCCGATCGTGGCGGGGTCGTCGCCGGGCACGTCGCTGATGGCGAGGGTGACGACTCGAGCCGGTGCAGCGGCGGCGGCAAGGCGGCCGCCTTTGATCGCGCTGAGATGCTTGCGGACCGCGTTCATCTCCTCAATCGGCGCGCCCGACGCGAGCAGCGCGCGGTTGACCGCCTTCATGTCGTCCAGCGTCAGCCCCGGCGCCGGCAGTTCGAGCAGCGACGAAGCGCCGCCGGACATCAGCGCCAACACGAGGTCGTCCGGCCCGAGCCCGGCCACGGCCTCGAGCACGCGCCGCGCGCCGCGTTCGCTGTTGGCGTCGGGCACGGGGTGGGAGGCCTCGATCACCTCGATCCGCCGCGTGGGAACGGCGTGCTCGTAGCGGGTCACGACGACGCCTTCGAGCGGGGTATCGGGCCAGGCGGCTTCGACCGCTTCGGCCATGACCGCCGCGGATTTGCCGGCGCCGACCACGACGATACGGCCGGCCGGGCGCTCGGGCAGATGGCGGGCGAGCACGCGGCGCGGATCGGCGCTGGCGACCGCGGCGTCGAAGATGGCGCGCAGAACGGCGCGCGCTCTTGGGTCGGTCCAGCTCATGGCGGCACTATGCGGAGATGGCAGCCGTTGATCCAGGGGCGCGCGACGCCAATCTTTGAGACGAAGGAGACGGCATCATGCAGGAATTCGACGAGAAGACCCGGACCGAACTCGAGGCGGCGGCCTACCGGCGTCTGGTTCAGCATCTGCGCGAACGGACGGATGTGCAGAATATCGACTTGATGAACCTGGCCGGGTTCTGCCGGAACTGCCTCTCCCGGTGGTATCGCGAGGCGGCCGACGAACGTGGCATTCCGCTGACCGATCCGGACGCGCGGGAGATCGTGTACGGCATGCCCTATAAGGAGTGGCAGGCGAAACATCAGGTCGAGGCGTCGGCGGAGCAGAAGGCGAAATTCGCGGGCGCCGCGCACTGATTCGCTCGTCCTGACCGCAGACTACGCGACCTCGCCGGCGGCGAACGCGCTGGCCCAAGCCCATTGGAAATTGTAGCCGCCCAGCCAGCCGGTGACGTCGACCGCCTCGCCGATGACGAATAGCCCCGGCACGGCGTGGGCTTGCATGGTTCGTTGCGACAGGGCGGTTGTGGCGATCCCGCCGAGCGTTACCTCGGCCTTGGCATAGCCCTCCGTCCCGATCGGGCAGACCCGCCAGGCCCGCAACTCGGCCTCGAGATCGGCGAGCTGCCGATCGGGCAACTCGCCAATCGGGCGGGCGGAGGCGCTTGCCGGCAAGAAGGCGTCGGCCAGGCGTTGCGGCAGCAGTTCGCCCAGGACGCCGCGGAGGCCGGCTTTCGGCCGCGCCCGTTTGCGGGCCTGCAGCACGCCCGGCTCCGCTTGCGGCAGCAGATCGATGTGCACCGGCTCGTCCTCGCGCCAGAGCGAGGATATCTGCAATATCGCCGGGCCGGACAAGCCGCGATGGGTGACGACCATGCCGTCATCGAACCGCGTCCGGCCGCAGCTGGCGCCGATCGTGGCGGAAACGCCAGCCAGGCCGGCGATGCGCGCGAGTTCGGGGCCGCCGAGCACGAGCGGGACCAGGCCCGGCCGGATTTCTGTCAGTTCGAGACCGAATTGGCGTGCCAGTTCGTAGGCGCGTCCGGTCGCGCCGATTTTCGGGATCGAGAGTTCCGCCGGTGGCGATCACCAGAGAGGGGCACTCGAGCTCATCCGTATCGGTCTCGACACGAAACCGATCGGCGCGGGACACGTCGCCGATCCGTTGCCGTAATCGGATATCGACGCCCGCAGCTTCGCACTCCGCCAGCAGCATCGCCACGATCTGTCGAGCGGAGCCGTCGCAGAACAATTGACCGAGCGCCTTCTCGTGCCACGCGATGCCGTGCCGCTCCACCATGTCCAAGAAATCATAGGGGCTGTAGCGAGCCAGCGCGGATCGGCAGAAATTCGGATTGGCGGAGAGGAAGCGGTCGGGCGTGCTGTTGAGGTTGGTGAAATTGCAGCGTCCGCCGCCGGAGATCAGGATCTTCTCGCCCGGCTGGCGCGCGTGGTCGAGGTCCGATGACCCGGCGGCCGCGGCGCCCCGCAACGAGCGCACACATCAGCCCGGCTGCGCCCGCGCCAAGGATGACGACGTCGGCTTCCTGCATCTAGTTGAACACGAGGCGCCATAGGATCGGGAGCAGGATCGCAGTGGCCAAGGCATTGAGGCCCATCGCCAGCCCGCTGAACGCGCCGGCGGTGGCGTTGACCGAAAGGGCGCGCGCGGTGCCGATGCCGTGCGCGACCGTGCCGATGGCGAGGCCCCGGGCACGCCAATCGGTGACGCGGCACAGCGTCAGGATCAGCGGCCCGAGCGAGGCGCCGACGATGCCGGAGCAGATGACCACGGCAGCGGTGAGCGAAGGCAGGCCGCCGAGCCGCTCGGCGACGCCCATGGCAACCGGCGTGGTGACGGATTTCGGCGCGAGGGACGCGACGACCGCGGGCGCGGCGCCGAACAGCACGGCCAAGGCGATGCCGGCCGCCGCCGAGAACAGGCCGCCCGCAACGATCGAGGTCGCGATAGACAGGAAGGACCGGCGCACCATGCGCCATTGCCGGTAGAGCGGGAGGGCGAGGGCGACGGTGGCCGGGCCGAGCAGGAAGTGAACGAACTGGGCGCCTTCGAAATAGGTGCGGTATTCGACGCCGGAGAGCAGCAGCCCGGTGGCCAGCAACGCCACGGCGATCAGCACCGGATTGGCGAGGGGATGCCGGCCCGCGAGCGTTTGCAGCCGGAGGCCGGCCAGCCAGGCGAGCAGCGTCGCCGTAAGCGCGGTGAGCGGTTCACGGGCGAGATAGACCCAGATCTCGGCCAGGCCTTCCTTCATCCCAAGCGTCGCAGCAGTGTCTGGGCAAGGCGTCCGGTGACGGCGATACCGATCAAGGTCCCGACCAGTACGGCAAGCGAGATCGGCGCCCAATCGCGGGCCAGTAGCGGACCGTAGATGACGACGCCGACACCGGCGGGCACGAACAGCAGGCCGAGATTTGTCAGCAGCGTGTCCACGACGGCGGCGAGAGGGGAGGGGGGCTCGCCCTCGTGGCCGTGCCGCACGAGAAGGGTGATGAACAGCAGGACCATGCCGATCACCGGACCCGGGACGGGCAGATGCAGGGCGCGAGCGAGCAGGTCCCCGGCCAACTGGCACACGAGGAGGGCGGTGATGCCGGCGATCACGTCGAGGAACGCTCCGCGGCTTTGACCGCCTGCCACTGCGCCTCCATGCGTTCGAGTCCGGCATCGGCCAAGGCGAGACCGTCGGCGGTGACGCGCTGTTCGACGGCGGTGAAGCGGCGGCTGAACTTGTCGTTCGCTTGGCGCAGGCACGCCTCCGGATCGAGCCCGAGCTTGCGGGCAAGGTTCGCCACGACGAAAAGGACGTCGCCGACCTCGTCGGCCAGCCGGGCCGGGTTCGCGTCGGGCAGTTCCGCGCGTACCTCCGCGATCTCCTCCTCGAGCTTCTCGAGAACCTCCTCGGGGCCGGACCAGTCGAAGCCGACGCGCGCGGCGCGGGCAGTGATCTTCAGGGCGCGGGAGAGGGCAGGAAGGGCGACGGGGATGCCGTCGAGAGCGCCCACTTGTCGTTTGGCCGCGCGTTCGCGGATCTTCTGGTCCTCCCAGTTGAAGGTCTCGGCGTCGCCAAAGACGTGGGGGTGACGGCGTATCATCTTGTCGGTGATCGCGCGCGCCACGTCAGCGAAGGCAAAACGACCCTCTTCTTCGGCCATACGCGCGTGGTAAACCACCTGAAACAGGAGATCACCCAACTCGTCATTGAGATCGACGAAGTCGGCGCGGGTGATTGCATCGGCGACTTCGTATGCTTCTTCAATGGTGTAGGGTGCGATGGTCGCGAAGGTCTGCTGCTGATCCCACGGGCAGCCGGCAACTGGATTGCGGAGGCGCACCATGACGTCGAGGAGGCGGGCGAGCTCACGCTCGGCATGGGCGAAGCGGGGTGGTGGCTGGTCATTCATTGCAGCTGACCTAGCTGAACCGGATAAATAGAGGCAACGGATTCTCCTTTTGCCTTGCGAAATGTTGACAGTTTTGGCATGGAATTTTCACAGGCTCTGATTCGAGGGCTGTCTTGTCGATCTCATTTAAGTCTCTGGCGGGACCCGCGCCGTTTAGATTGGGTGCGTTGCGTGACGATCTGATCGCTCATCCAGCCTGGCAGCGGGCGCGGGAGGAGTGTCTCGCCACGCTGGGGGAGGGGGGGCGGCTGACGCTGTGCGGCCCGCCCGGCACCGGGAAGACGCTGCTGATGGAGGAACTGCGCGCGACGCTGCGCGCCGAGGGCCGATCCGTCGTCCTGTTGGCGTTCGGGGAGCCGGAGACCGTTCTCGACGAGGGCACGATCCTGCTGATCGATGAGGCGGACCGGTTTTCAAATGAGCAGCTTCGGCAGTTGTGCTTGCGGCCGGGTCCGCTGGTGTTGGCCGGCCTGCCGAAGCTGCGGGCGCGAGCGGCCGATGCGATTGGGCTGATTGGACACGTCGCGCTGGATCCGCTGACTGCGGGTGACGTGGCGCGCGTCGTTGCCGCACGGCTGGTCGCGACCGGACGGGCGCCGGCCGCCTTCTCACAGGAGGCATTGAACGCATTGGCCCGGCAGTCGGGCGGTCTGTTCCGGCTGGTGGTCATTCTCGCGGGCGCCGCGTTGTTCTTTGCCGACCTCCGGGGAGCGGCCTGCGTAACTGCAGCCGATGTCGACGAGGCGGCGGCGATGCGAGAGGCGATCGCCGACGAGGTGGAGGCAACCGAGACAGCGAGCGTCGCTGTGCGGCCAACGGTCGATCTGGCGCGCTGGCCACGGCGGATCGTCATCGCGTTGTTCGCGGTGCTGGCCGCGACGGGCGTGATTGTCCATCTGTCCGTGACCGCCGGCAGCCCGGCCGTGGCTGCGGACACGACACGCGATGTGGTCGCGATCAGCGCAGCGGCAGCAGGTGGCGCATCCGTGCGGCTGTCGCCGAAGCGGCCGCTCGCGCCCAAACGGTCGTTGGCGCGGCGGGACTAGGGACTAGGCTGGGCCGACGATCGCGTCGATCTCCCGCGCGAGGGAGACGTCGCGGTCGGACAATCCGCCGACGTCATGGGACGTCAGGATGATGCGAACGCGATTGTAGGTGTTCGACCACTCCGGATGATGGTCCATGCGCTCGGCTACGAGAGCGATCCGTGTCATGCAGCCCCAGGCCGCATTGAAATCGGAGAAGCTCAACTCGCGGACGATCGCGTCGCGATCGGGTAGGTTCTGCCAACGGGGAAGAGTGACAGGAAGCGCTTCACGTTCTGACGGCGTCAATTTTGACATGCTTGACCTTCTGATCGGGAGCAGGAAGGGATGACGGGATGACCCAACCTAACATACCCCTGATCCGTGTGGGCTTGCCGCCGGGCCCCGAGGAGATCGCCGAACTGGCTGAGCAGGCGCTATTCGCCATTCCGGCGAAGCTGCGGGCGCACATTCAAGGCGTCGCGATCCTCGTCGAGGAGACGGCGGACGATGAGACGCTGGCAGCACTCGGGATCGAGAACGCTTGGGATCTGACCGGGCTGTATCGGGGAGTACCGATCGGCCTGAAGGGGTCCGGCGAGACCCGGCAGGAACCCGACATGATCCTACTCTATCGCGAGCCGATCCTGCTCGAGTGGATCGAGACGGGAGAGGACCTGTTTCGCCTGGTCCGCAACGTTCTGATCCATGAGATCGCTCACCATTTCGGGTTCAGCGACGCCGATATCGACGATTTGGAGAATGAATAAGATGCGGATGCTGATATTTTACGGCTCGTACCGCTCCGATCGCATGGGGATCCGGCTGGCCGACTATTTGGTTCGGCGATTCGCCGATCGCGGTGATGAGGCGACATTGATCGACGCGAAGACGGTTGGCTTGCCGATGCTGGACCGGATGTACAAGGAATATGCGCCAGGCAGTGCACCTGCTCCGATGGCGAAATTGGCGGACGAACTGCGGGCAGCGGATTCGTTCGTGTTCGTGACCGGGGAATACAATTGGGGAATGCAGCCAGGCCTGAAAAACCTGACTGATCACTTCCTCGAAGAGTGGTTCTGGCGCCCTGCAGCCGTTGTGAGCTATTCGGCCGGCCGTCTGGCGGGCGCGCGTTCGAATCTGGTTTGGCACGGCACGCTGGCCGAAATGGGGATGGTCGTGATCTCGAGCACGCTTATGGTAGGGCCGATCGGACAGTCCCTGGACGAGCGAGGTTTTCCGACAGGAGATGGCGGTGAAGCGCTCGAAAAAGCGTTTCCGCGCTTTGCCGACGATCTCGGCTGGTGGTCGGAAGCTGCTGTTTCGCAGCGTTCTCGTCGTTTGCCGCCGTATTGATCGTCGA
>CAWKCD010000004.1:0-35482 GCA_963848035.1 uncultured Alphaproteobacteria bacterium | reverse complement strand
CGACCTGCCGTGGACGAGCGTGCTGCCCGGGCTGGATGCCGGCAAATTCGACCTGTGCATCGCCCCCGTGACGGTCACGGCCGAGCGGCTGAAGCGCTACACGTTCACCGTCCCGATCGCGGACGCGACGGCGGCGGTGATGAAGCGGGCGGACGATGCCTCGATCACCAAGCCCGAGGATCTGGCCGGCAAGACCGTCGGCGGCCAGAAGGGCACCGCGCAGGTGGCGCAGCTGAAAGCGTTCGGCGCGACGCTGAGCAAGCCGATCGAGGTGCGCGAGTATCTGGACAACAACCAGAACTACGCCGACCTCGCGGCCGGGCGGCTGGATGCGTCGGTCAACTCGCTGCCGAACCTCGCGTACGCGGCGAGCAAGCGGAAGGACACGTTCGCGGTGGTGCTGCCGCCGTTCGGCAAGCCGACGTATTTCAGCTGGGTCGCGCGCAAGGAGGATACGGCGCTGGCCGATGCGATCAGCGCCGTGCTGGTGAAGATGCAGGATGACGGGCGGCTCGGGAAAATCCAGACGAAGTGGTTCGGGCAGGCCCAGGCGCTGCCGAAGACGGTGCCTGCGCCGACTGTGTGATGGTCGGGCCAGGTCGGCCCGCATGGTCGGCTGTTAGCCGGGGCCATGCGGCCGGGCTGGATCGAGGGCAATGGTTAAGTCGGTCGTGCCGAAATCGTCGCCGATGAACAGCAAGGGCGCTTGCTGAACCCTCGCCAGCGCGTAGGAAAACGTGTCGCCGAAATTGAGGACACCACCGGTTCCCATGCCGCGACCGAACCGGATTCGCGCTCGCAACGCGAGTCGGGCCTGCGCGGCATCGACCGGAGCCAATGCAATCCCGGCTTCCTCGAGGAACCGGTCCAAGTCGCCGATGGCGCGCAACCGATCGGTTTTTCGCCGGCCGGCCAGCACTGTCCCGGTCTCGACGTAGGATGCCACCGACATGACGCGGTTCGGATCTTCGGCGAGCCGTGACAGCAATGCGTCGGCCTCTGGCTCGCGAAAAAGGATCGCAACCACCGCCGAAGAGTTCGACGACGATCATGTTGCGGGATCGTTCGACGGCTCCACTGAACCTTCATCGCCAGAAGCAGCGTCCCACTCGGCCCGGCTGACCGGACGAGTGTCGTAGGCACTGCTAAGCTCCTCGGATAAAGCGGTCAGCCGGGCGGGAAGGCTCACGTCCTTCTCGCGTCGGGACCGTTCTCGCGCCAAGCGCTCGCGAAGGGCAGCCGTGACCGCCTCCGTCATGGTCTCGCCCGTCAAACGCGCCAGGCTGCGTGCCAACTCGTCCGCCTCGACCGCCTTGATGCTCAGCGCCATTGTTTGTCTCGATTGTCTATATCGTCTGTCTATATATGACCGCCGTCGGCCATCGTCAGCTTTCATCGTCGGAGTATTCGGTATCGCCGCACGACCCCCCATGATGCCGGGCTGAGAGATGCCCTTCTCCGCCGCAGCCGAGGCCCTGCCCTACCTGCTCCGCGCCGCCGGCACGACGCTGTGGGTGTCGGCGGCGGGGATGGCGCTGGGACAGGTGCTGGGCGCTGGCGTGTGCCTGCTCAGGCGGGGGCGGTTCGACCGGCTCGGCGCGATCTACGTCAGCTTTTTCCGGGGCGTGCCGCTGCTGGTGCAGTTGCTGCTCGTCTACTATTTCCTCCCGCGCGCCGGCATAAATGTGCCGCCGCTGGTCGCCGCCATCGCCACACTCGGGCTCGCGTCGGGCGCCTACGTGTCGGAGATTTTTCGCGGCGCGCTGCGGGCAGTGCCGCCGGGACAGGTGGAGGCGGCGGTGACGCTCGGCTTTTCCGTGTTGTCCGTGTGGCGGCGCGTGCTGCTGCCGCAGGCGGCCCGGATCGCGCTGCCGTCGCTGGTGAACGAGCTTATCCTGTTGCTCAAAGCGTCGTCGCTGATTTCGACCGTGGGTGTCACCGAACTCACGAGGTCGAGCCACTCGTACGCCGCGTCCACCTACCGGCCGCTCGAAATCTACGCGACGGCGGGGCTGATCTACCTGGTCATGACGCTGGCCATCGCGGGGGCCGGGCAGCTCGCGGAACGGGCGATGCGGACCGCATGAGCGACATGGCGCTGCTGCTGCACTACGGCCCGTCGCTGCTGGAGGGCGCCGGCGTCACACTGCTGTGCTGGGCGGCCGGGACGGTGCTGGCACTCGCACTCGGGCTGCTGATCGCGGCCGGGCGCGAACTGCCGATCCCGCCGCTGCGCTGGCTGTTGCGCGGCTTGGTCGAGATCGTGCGCGGCGTGCCGTTCCTGGTGCAGCTCTACCTGCTCTACGACGGCGGCCCGGCGCTCGGGCTGCGGCTGTCCGCCGTGGCGTCCGGCATCATCGCACTCGGCGTCTACGGCAGCGCCTACTACGCCGAAATCTTTCGCGCCGGGTTCGCGGCCGTGTCGGCCGGACAGATCGAGGCGGCGGTCGCGACCGGCATGACGGCGAGCCAAATCATGCGCAGAGTGCGGCTGCCGGCGATGGCTGTCGCGATCGCCCCGCCGCTGGTCAACATGACGATCATCTTGAGCAAGGAGACGGTGGTGCTGTCGATCATCACCGTGCCGGAGCTGATGTATCAGGCGCAGACGATGGCGAGCGAGACGTTCGCCTCGTTCGAGACGATCCTGGCCCTCGCCGTGCTGTACTGGGCGATGGTCGAGGGCTTCTCCCGCCTCGGCCGCGCGGGCGAACGGCGCATGACGGCGTATCTGGCATGACCCTGCTCTCGATAAGCGGCCTGGAACGGCGGTTCGGCAGCAACACCGTGCTGCACGGCATCGACCTCGATGTTGCGGAGCGCGAGGTGGTGTGCCTGATCGGGGCGAGCGGGTCCGGTAAAAGCACGCTGTTGCGGTGTGTCAACTTCCTCGAACCGTACGATGCGGGCGAAGTTCGGCTCGGCGGCCGGCTGGTCGGCTGGCGCGAGGGCTCGCCGCGAAAACGCGCACCGGCGCGGGATTTGCGCGAGATGCGGCGCGGCATCGGCATGGTGTTCCAGTCGTTCAACCTGTGGCCGCACATGACCGCGCGCGGCAACGTGGCCGAACCGCTGATCCAGGTCGCCGGATTGCCGCGCGCCGAGGCGGAGGCGCGGGCGAACACGTTGCTCGACCGGGTGGGGCTGGCGGAGAAGGCGGACGCGTATCCGGCGCGGCTGTCGGGCGGGCAGCAGCAGCGGGTCGCGATCGCGCGGGCCTTGGCGCTGGACCCGAGGCTGATGCTGTTCGACGAGCCGACCTCCGCCCTCGACCCCGAACTGGTGGGCGAGGTGCTGGCGGTCATGCGCGACCTTGCGTCGAGCGGGATGACGATGCTGGTGGTGACGCACGAGATGGGGTTCGCGGCCCACGCCGCCGACCGGGTCGCGTTTCTGGCCGGTGGACGGATCGCGGCACTCGGTCCGCCGCGCGAGCTGCTGCGCGACCCGGCGGAACCACGATTGCGGAAATTCCTGCTGTCCTATCACGAACGGAACGATTTCTGATGCTGCGCGTCGTCGATGCCGCCGCGACCCGCGCGGGACTGCCGTTCGACGCCCTGATCCAGGCGCTCCGCAACGCGTTCGCGGCCGGGGCGACGACGCCGCTTCGCCATCGCCACGCGCTGGATGAGCCCGGGGCGTCGCTGCTGCTGATGCCCGCCTGGGACGGGACGAGTGCGATGGGGGTCAAGATCGTGACCGTCGTGCCGGCCAATGGCGCGCGCGGGCTGAACGCGGTCAGCTCCACCTACCTGCTGTGCGACGGGCTGACCGGGCGGCATCTGGCGGTGATCGACGGCAACGAGCTGACCGCGCGCCGCACCGCCGCCGCCTCGGCACTCGCGGGCGATTTCCTGGCGCGGCACGATGCACGGCGGCTGCTGATCGTGGGATCGGGCCATGTCGCGCGGCTTCTCGCACAGGCGTGGGCGGCGGTGCGGCCGATCGACCGGGTGGATGTCTGGAACGTGCGGCCGGCCGGGGCCGAAAGCCTGGCCGCCACGCTGCGCCATGACGGGATCGAGGCGGAAGTGGCCGAAAACCTGCCCGAGGCGGTGAGTGCGGCGGATATCGTTTCCTGCGCAACTCTTGCAACGGAACCGCTGATCCGGGGCGCGTGGCTGCGGCCGGGCACGCATGTCGACCTGATCGGCGGCTATCTGCCGACCATGCGCGAGGCCGACGACGCGACGATCCGGCGCGCCCGCATCTACGCCGATACGCCGGCCGCGTGGGTCGAGGGCGGCGATCTGACCCAGCCGCTGGCGGCGGGCGTGATCGGGCTCGCCGACATTTTGGGGACACTCGAGGGCCTGTGCCGGGGCACGGTGTGCCGGGCGGGGGACGGCGGACGAGATCACGCTGTTCAAGTCGGTCGGCAGCGCCATCGAGGATCTGGCCGCCGCGCGGCTGCTGTTCAGCGCGGCCGGCTGAGCCACGCCCAGATCGGCGCGGCGACCAGGGCGAGCACGACCGCCGCCGGGCCGATACCGGGAACACCGGCGGGGACGCCGCGCCCGACAAAGACGAAGCCGATCGCGGTGAGCGCGAACGCGATGGCGGCGGCGCCCAGCAGCGGCCACGCGACCGCCGGCAGGGTCAGCCGCCAGAGCCGGCCGAGCGGGGCGACGCCGAGCCCGGCCAGCGCCCTCGCCTGCGCCTGGTCGACATGGCGGGCATACGCCTCCACCCGCGCGGACAGCATCGGCAGCCATAGCAGCGTCGCCGCCATGCGCGGACCGATCGGGTGGATCGCCGCCCAGCCGCCCGCCAGAGCGTCCGGCGCGGTTCCGATCAGCAGCACGGCCGCCAGCGCGACCACGAACGCCAGCGCCCAGGCGGGCACGGCCAGCAACGCGCGCCCGAGCCAGGCCAGACCGGGCGGCAGCACGGAAAACGCGAGCCCGCACGGCAGAGCCGCCGCCATGGCGGCGACCACGGCGACGGCCGCCGCTTCGATGGCGAGCTGGCCCGCGCGCGCCGCCTCGGGCGTGATGGCGGGCACGTGCCGGAGCCGCGCGACGACGCCCGAGACCGTCTCCGGGAGATCCGGCAGGGTCGCCGCGACCAGGCCGAGCACGGCCACCCCGAGTGCCGCCACCACCAAAGTCGCCGCCGCCAACCCGCCTCGATCGCGCAAAACCGTCTCCCTCGTCGCGCCCCCGTCGTAGACGCACGCCACCCGTGCCGCTACACGCGGAACAAGGTTGGGGAGCGGCGAACAGCATGGCGGACGACGCGCGGCCTGTGGCACAGGGGCTGACCGTGCTCGATCACCCGCTGATCCAGCACAAGCTGAGCCGGTTGCGGGACCGCGAGACCTCGACCGCCGGCTTCCGCCGCATCGCGCGCGAGATCAGCCTGCTGATGTGCTACGAGGTGACGCGCGGCCTGCCGCTGGAATACGTGCCGATCGACACGCCGCTGGAGCCGATGATGGCGCCGACGCTGTCCGGCAAGAAGCTGTGTTTCGTGTCGATCCTGCGCGCCGGCTCCGGCATTCTGGAAGGCATGCTCGACTGCATCCCGTCCGCGCGCGTCGGCCATATCGGCCTGTACCGCGACCCGGTCAGCCTGCAGCCCGTCCATTACTACATGAAGGTGCCGGACGACATCGAGGACCGGCTCGTCGTCGTCGTCGATCCGATGCTCGCCACCGGGCATTCCGCCTCGGCCGCCGTCGAGCGGCTGAAGCAGAGCGGGGCGAACCAGTTGCGGTTCGCCTGCCTGCTCGCGGCGCCCGAGGGTGTCGCGGTGATGCGGTCGGAGCACCCCGACGTGCCGCTGTTCACCTGCGCGGTCGATCGCGGCCTGGACGACCACGGCTACATCCGGCCCGGTTTGGGCGACGCGGGGGACCGCCTTTTTGGGACGAAATAAGATGGCCGACGCCGAACACGACCTGCGCCGCGAGCTGGTCGACACCTGCCGCGCGATGAACGCGAGCGGGATCAACCAGGGCACGGCGGGCAACGTCTCCGCGCGGCTCGAGAACGGCTTTCTGATCACGCCGACCTCGCTGCCGTACGACCGCATGAAGCCGGACGATCTGGTGCGGATGGGCTTCGACGGCACGCACGAGGGTTCCAACCGGCCGTCGTCGGAGTGGCGGTTCCACCGCGACATCCTGGCCGCCCGGTCGGACGTGAACGTCGTGCTGCACTGCCACTCGCCGTACGCG
Source organism: uncultured Alphaproteobacteria bacterium (assembly GCA_963848035.1). Classification (GTDB taxonomy): domain Bacteria; phylum Pseudomonadota; class Alphaproteobacteria; order Acetobacterales; family Acetobacteraceae; genus JAVVHH01. The sequence continues at coordinate 29,298 of CAWKCD010000004.1, read as the reverse complement.
ACGTCGATCGCGGTGCATCACCGCACCATCCCGTCGTTCCACTACATGGTCGGCGTCGCCGGCGGCACGACGATCCGCTGCGCGCGCTACGCGACGTTCGGCACGCAGGCGCTGTCGGACGCGGCGATCGAGGCGCTGACGGACCGCCTCGCGTGCTTGCTGGGCCAGCACGGCCAGATCTCGCTCGGGACATCGCTCGCGTCGGCGCTGTGGCTCGCGATCGAGGTCGAGACGATCGCCCGGATGTACATCCATGCGCTGGCGATCGGCGAGCCGCCGGTGCTGGACGACGCCGAGATGGGACGCGTGATCGAGCAGATGCGGCGGATGAGCTACGGGATGGCACCGAACGAGGAACCTGGGACCGTGGCACCGGCTTTGATCGCGCCGAAGCGGAAAAAAAAGGGTGATGTTTTAGGCCGGGACTAGCCAGGGGTTTAGCAGCGGGACTCCGGCCTGCTCGAAGTCGCGGGTGTTTCTGGTGACGACGGTCAGGCCGTGGACGATAGCGGTCGCGGCGATCAGTCCGTCGGGGTTCGAGTACATCAGCCCGCTCTTCTGGCCCGCCAGAACGAGTTTTCGCCATACCAGCAACACGGACTCGTCCGCAGCCAGGATCCGATTCCCGAACCACTCGCGGACATCGGTTTCCAACCACTGCTCAAGCCGGGCGCGCCGCGTGCCGATCGCGAGCAACTCTATTCCGAGACGTATTTCGACGATGGTGACGACGCTGATGTAGTTGTCGGTCCTGGACGTCATTGCCGCCCAACTGGCGACATTCTGGTCGGCCGTCTCGGATTTTCGCAGCTCGGAGATGACGTTCGTATCGAGTAGCCAGCCTAGGGGCTCAGTCATCAAATGTGGGCAGACCGCGATAGGGTGCTCGTTCTTTGACAATCGTGTCGTCAAAGCCATCGAGCTCCGCAAAGGGGCTGTTGGCGAACAGTTCGAACAGGGTCACCTCGCGCTTCGGCGCGACAACCGACTCGGCCGACACGGTGACGACAACGCCCTGATCCGGAACGACGATCCGCTGTGGCCCGATCCGCCGCGCAGCCTCGACCAACTCCGGCAAGTGGCCATTGGCCTCATCCATCGTCCATTCGGTGCGCCCCTCGCGTGGGGACGGCAGTGGCGTGTCCATGTGCATGCTCCTGATCCGATGTCGCCAAGCGGCCACCGAACGCGCCCCTATCTTGCGTCGCCGCTCCGGCTCCGGTCCACTGCCCTGATGCTCGACGACACGCAGCGCGCCGCCTACGACCGCGATGGCTTTCTGATCCTGCCCGGCTTCGTCCCACCGGCCGCGATCGCCGCCCTCAAGGCGCGCGCCGAGGACATCATCGACGGTTTCGACCCCGCCGACAGCCGCGTGTTCACCACCACGAACCAGGATGCGAACGTCGACCGCTGGTTCCTCGACAGCGCCGACACGGTGCGATGCTTTCTCGAACCCGGCGCGCGCGACCCGGACGGGCGGTTGCGGCGCGACAAGCGTCTGTCGGTCAACAAGATCGGCCACGCGCTGCACGACCGCGACCCGGTGTTCGACGCATTTTCACGCACGCCGGAACTCGCGGCCCTGGCGGGCGATCTCGGTCTGAGCCGGCCGCTGATCTGGCAGAGCCAATACATCTGCAAGCAGCCCGGCATCGGCGCGGAAGTCCGCTGGCATCAGGACGCGGCGTTCTTCGTCACCACCCCGATCACCGTGACGACCTTCTGGTTCGCGCTCGAGGATGCGACGCGCGACAACGGCTGCCTGTGGGCCGAGCCCGGCGGCCACCGCGGACCACTGCGCGAAAAATTCGTGCGCGACGGCGACACGACACGGACCGAGCCGCTCGACGTGACGCCGTGGCCCACGACCGATACCGCCGTGCCGCTCGAAGTCGAGGCCGGGGCACTGGTCGTGTTCGGCGGTTTATTGCCGCATTACAGCGCGCCCAACCGGTCGGCGCACTCCCGCCACGCCTACACGCTCCACGTGACCGACGCGGGATCCGAATACGCGGCGACGAACTGGCTGCGCCGCCGCACGGATGATTTTCCGCGCGGATTTTTAATTGCGGCACCGTTTTAGCTTTCGCGCGTTATCGGACCAAGGCTCGGCACGCAGCCGGCCCGAATTCTCAAGGAGTCCACCAATGCTAAACCTACGATCGGCCGCGATTGCGGCGGCACTCGCGATGACGCTGCTGACCCCGGGCCTCGCACTCGCCTGCACCCAGCAGGACGTGATGGCCAAGGGCACTCAGCTCAGCCAGCTCGTGCAGGCGAAAATGGCGCAGGACCCGCAGGCCGGGCAGGCGCTGATGATGCGGATGCAGCCGATCATGCAGTCTTACTCGACGCAGATGACCTCGGGCGGCACGCCCGATTGGGATGCCGTCTGCAAGCAGTACGATGATCTGCTGGCCGAAGCTCAGAAGTAGGTTTTCGACTACGGGGCTGGCGGCGTGTCGGGCGCGATGTCCGAGGCACGCAGCCAGCCCTCGACCGGGTGCTCGGTCTGCTGGTAGCGCACCCGGACCCAGCCCTGCCGGCGTGCGAGAATCGCCACCGCGTCCCCGTCGGTAAGATACGGATATTTCGGCGCGGCGGCGCCCGGTGCCGATCGCAACGGCGCGTGACGCGACGCGATCAGCCCGACGCCGATCCAGCGCGGCTCGGGCACGAACCCGCCATTATCGTACGGCTCGTGCGTCATGTCGCCGTCCGTCATGGCGCACCCGCCGGGTTCGTCCTGCAACTTGAACGTCGCATCGCCGGCTCCGAGCGAGAGATGGCCCGCGATCGGAGCCTCGATCGTCTGGCCCGGATACCAGGTCACGATGTCGGCTTCGCCGTCGCGCAGTGTCCCGCGAAGCTGGAAGATGCAGTCGAATTGGGGGACGCCGAACACGCCGCCCCGCTGATCGTGGAACACGCCCTGGACCACGTCGCCGTCCACGTACAGCAGCAGCGAGCCGCCATAGGAGCCGGACCGGACAGGCGTTTTCGCCAGTGCCGGTGCCGCCAGTGCCGGTGCCACCAGTGCCGGTGCCGCCAGTCCAGGTGCCGCCATCGCCAGCATGACCGCGAGCGCCAGCTTCATGGGAACAGGCCGCGCAACTGCTTGCCGGCCCGTACCCGTTCGATCCCGATCGTCAGCGCCGCCGTCCGCATGCTGGTCCGGTCGGTGTCGGACCGCTGCAACACCCGGGCGAACGCTTGCTCGAGCAGCCGCTCCAGCCGGTCGCCGACCTCGCTCGCCGACCAGAACAGGCGCTGCAAATCCTGCACCCACTCGAAATAGCTGACGATCACGCCACCGGAGTTGCACAGGATGTCCGGCAGCACGAACACGTCGCCCCGCGCGTCGAGCACGGCATCGGCGTCCGGCGTGGTCGGGCCGTTGGCGCCCTCGGCCAGAATGCGGCAGCGCAACCGGGCGGCGATATCGGCGTCGATCACCCGCTCGACCGCCGCCGGAACCAGCACGTCGCATTGCTGGACCAGCATCTCTCGCGGATCGATCGGAAGCTCGGTGCTGAGGCCAGCCAGCACTCCATGAGCCGCCATGTGCGCCTCGATCGCGTCGATCGGCAGGCCGGCTGGATCGTATAGCGCGCAGGTGTGGTCGGACACGCCGACGATCCGCATCCCCTGCCGCCGCGCCAGCGTGTAGGCCGCGACCGAGCCGACATTGCCGAAACCCTGCACGATCGCGGTGCAGGCGCCGGCGGCGAGCCCGAGCGTGTCGCACGCGCGCCCCACCAGGTACGCGACGCCGCGCCCGGTCGCCTCCCGCCGTCCCTCGGTCCCGCCGAGTGCGACCGGTTTGCCGGTCACGATTTCGGCGCACGCGTGGCCCTGGTGCATGGAATACGTGTCCATGAACCACGCCATCTCACGCTCCCCGGTCCCCATGTCGGGCGCCATCACGTCGACCTGCGGGCCGACGAAGGGGATCAGCTCCTGCATGTAGCGGCGCGACACCGCCTCCATCTCGCGCACCGACATGGTGTGCGGGTCGCAGGCGACGCCGCCCTTGGCCCCGCCGTACGGCAGCCCGGCGAGCGCGCATTTCCAGCTCATCCAGATCGCCAGCGCCGCGACCTCGCCCAGTTCGAGGTCGGGGGCGAAGCGGGTGCCGCCCTTGGTCGGGCCGAGCGTCAGGTGGTGCTGGACGCGAAATCCCTGAAACACCTCGGTGCGGCCGTCGTCGCGATGGATCGGGACGGCGACGCAGATCGCGCGCTTCGGCAGCAGCAACCGGTCGCGGTCGCCGGGCGCGATGCCGAGCCGGTCGGCCACACCCTCGAACTGGCGGCGCGCCATCTCGAACACCGGACCCGTGTAGAGCGTCATGGAAACCTCACCGAACGAACAATGCCGCTATCCCCGGCACGGTAGCACAGCCGTTCCGGCGCACCCCGCGCCGTGTAAACGATTACACGGCGATCGAAACGATGACGGTTATTTTACGTTTTCATGGACGGCGGATTGTGATGATGACCCGGTTCCGCCGCTGGTCCATGTGACCCCCGTGAGGGTCGCCCACCGCCGAGCGACCCCCGATGTCGACAACACAGCGGAGAGGATCAAGCGCCATGGCGACTATCGTCAGCAACACCGTGTTCGCGGCCGGCCCGGCCGGAACCAGCGGGCTCGACTCGCTCACCTACGGAAACGGCTCGCTCTGGGCCGAATACGGCAACGGGGCGGATAGCACCGGCCTGTCCGGGTCGAGCACCATCGTCCAATACAGCCTGACCGGTGCCGTCGAGCACACGTTCAGCATTCGCGGCTCGGTCGACGGCCTGAAATTCGACCCGGTGACCGGGCTGGTCTGGGCGTTGCAGAACCAGGACGGCAATCCGACGCTGAGCCTGATCGATCCGAAGACCGAGACGGTCGGCGCGCCGCTGCAATACGCCGTCACCAGCGGCTCGCGCGGCTACGACGACGTCGCGTATGCCGGCGGCAAGGTTTACCTGAGCTACACCAACCCGGCCGGCGCCGGCGACGCGGTGATCCAGCAGCTGACGGGCGGGCAGAACCCGCAGACACCGCTGAAGCTCACGACCATCCTGGCCGACGGCGCGACCGGCACCAACATCGCCACCGGGCAGACCGGCCAGGTTATTCCGTTGTCCGACCCGGACTCGCTGAAGTCGCTGGGCGACGGCCGGCTGGTCCTGACCAGCGGCGACGACAACACGTTCGCCATCGTCACCAACCCCGGCCAGGCGAACCAGTCGGTGCGGTTCGACACGCTGACCAATCTTCCCGCCGGGTCGTCGCTCGACGACGTGATCATTCCCAACGCCCACGCCGGCACGTTCTATCTGTCCAACGCCGGAACGAACCAGATCGAGAAGATCAGCGTCACCGGCCTCGCCGCCAACCACGCCTACGCCTCGGTCGGCACGGAGCTGGTCGACGTCAACCTCAAGACCGGCGCCCAGACGGTCCTGCTCTCGGGTCTGACCGGTTCGCACGGCCTGATCTTCGTGCCGGCGAAGCCGGAGCCGATCGTCCAGAGCGAGAAGATCTTCGCCGTCGGCACCGAGGCCCACGCCACCGCGCCCGAACTCGATCACGGTCGGCGGCGGCTCGGTCTGGGTCGAATACGGCAACGGGGTCGACAGCACCGGCATCAAGCCGGGGTTCAGCACGATCGTCCAATACGATTCGATCGGCCGGGCGCTGCACACGTACAGCATCCGCGGCTCGGTCGACGGCCTGAAATACGACCCCAGGACCGGCGACGTCTGGGCGTTGCAGAACCAGGACGGCAACGCCACCCTGAGCCTGATCGATCCGTCGACCCAGACCGTCAGCGCGCCGCTCACATACGGTTCGGGCTATCAGTACGGGCCCAATTCGGGCCGCGGCTTCGACGACGTCGCCTTCAAGGGCAACAAGGTGTTCCTGTCCGAGACCAATCCCGCCGTCGTGGGCGACGCGGTCATCGTGCAGCTGGACAACGGCAACGCGCCGTTCGGCAAGCTCGTCACCACGCCGATCCTGCGGTTCGGCGATACCGGAACGAACTTGCTGACCGGCGCGGTCAATCAGGCGCTGCCGGTGTCGGACCCGGATTCCCTGAAGACGCTCGCCGACGGAACGCTGGTGCTGACCAGCGGCAACGACGCCTCGCTCACCTTCATCCACGACGCGGGCCTCGCGTCGCAGACCGAGAGCTTCATCACGATACCGGGCGGCTCGGGCCTGGACGACGCGGTGATGCCGACCAGCAGCTCGGGCACCTTCATCGTCGCCAATGGCGGCGCGAACGACGTGCTGCGCGTCACCGTCACCGGGCTGAACACGCACGACATCTACGCCTCGCTCGGCAGCGCCAACGCGATCGTCCAGATCGACACGACGACCGGCGTCATCACCCCGGTCGTCACCGGGCTGTCGTCGCCGCACGGGCTCGCGTTCCTGCCGTCGTCGACGGCGGCGGCGGGCGCGACCTCGCTCAGTGTCCATCTCGATGCGGCGGCGGCTTCGATCGCCGCATCGTACGCGGCGGCGGCGACCCCCGCGGCCGCGGGGCCGGCCGGCGGGACGACGAACACCACGCCCGCGGGCGGGTTCGTGATCACGCACGAAAGCCCGATGACGGTCCCGGCGCTGACCGGGCACGCCAGCCACGCCTGATGCCGAAAGACGCGCCGGCCCAGATACGGTTCGGGGCCGGCGCGTCGCTACCGGACGAAGAAGGCGATCGTCACCGCCGCCGACAGCGCGATGGTGACCGCCCGCAACATGCCGGGCCGCACCGCGAGCGCGACCCGCGCGCCGAGATAGCCGCCGAGGATCGCCCCGGCCATCATCGCGAGCGTGGGTCCCCACGCGACCAGGCCGACCGCGACGAAGCACAGCACGGCGGCGAAGTTGGCCACGTTGACGCACACGGAGCGCGCCGGATTGAGCCGGATCAGCGGTGTGGTGGTCAGCAACGCCCAGGCGGCCATCATCAGGATGCCGGCGGCCCCGCCGAAATAGCCCGCGTAGACGCAGACCACGAATTGCGCGCCGAGCACGACCGGTGCCGGAGCTTCGGCCAGCCCCGTGAGGTCGCGCACGCGCGGGCCGGCGGCGTACGCGATCGTCGCCAGCAGCAGCAGCCAGGGCAGCACCGCGTCGAACACGCGCGCAGAAGTCGTCAGCAGCAGCACCGCGCCGATCACGCCGCCGACGCCACTGACGGCGATCAGCCACCCGAACGGCAATGTCCCGACCGGCCCCAGATCGCGACGAAGCGTCCAGGCGGAGGTGACGCCGCCGGGGAACAGGGCGACCGTGCTCGACGCGTTCGCCAGCACCGGCGGCACGCCCGCGAGCACCATCGCCGGAAAGCTCGCGAACGATCCGCCGCCGGCGACCGCGTTCATCGCGCCGGCCACGACCCCCGCGAGGGCGAGGCCGGACAGCCGCCAGAACTCAGTCGTGGAACGCGTCCGTCTGAACCCGGCGGCCGAGCAGGAAGGCGTCCGCGACCAGCCGCAGCGGGGCCGCGTCGACGTCGCTGATGCCGTCGCGCAAGCAGGGTCGCGAAGCGGGCGTAGATCGACGCGTATTCGCTGTGCAGCCCGCGCGCGGGATCGAACGCGGCGGCCCCGTCGACCTCGAGCCGGCTGCCGCCGTCGTGCAGCGTGATCGCGAGGCCGTCCTCGGTTTCGATGTCGATCCGCCACACCTCGCCGCCCTGCTGACGCCAGTCGAACACGGCCGTGTGGTCCGGACCGTCGAACACCAGATTCGCCGCGATCGGCTGGTCGCGGTTGGCCGGGAACACCAGCTCGGACGAGCGCAGGAACAGCGGCGACGGCATGATGCGGGTCGCGATCGACAGGGCGTTGATGCCGGGGTCGAACACGCCGAAGCCGCCCGGCTGCCAGATCCACGCCTGACCGGGATGCCACTTTCGCACGTCCTCGCGCCAGTCGATCCGCAGCCGCGTCACCGTCCGGTCCTTCAGCCGCGCCTGCGCCGCCTCGACCGCCGAATTGTGCTGGCTGTGCCAGGTCGCGAACAGCACGCGCTCCGCCGCCGCCGCGAGCCGTTCGAGGTCGGCCAATTCGCTCGTCGTCGCGGCCGGCGGCTTCTCCAGCATGACGTGCAACCCGGCCGCCAGCGCGTCGCGGGCGATCGCGTGGCGGGCCAGCGGCGGCGTGCAGATGGACACCGCGTCCAGCCCGCCGGCGCGGATCATGTCGGCATGGTCGCGGAACGCCGCCACATCCGGCCCCGCCTTGAGCCCGCGCATGCTCGACACCGCGACCAGCTTGAACGCGGGGTTGGCGGCGATCACCGGCAGGTGCTGATCCTGCGCGATCTTGCCGAGCCCGATCACGCCGAGACGATACGGCTGGTTTGTCGCCGGCATGGATTGGCTCCCTCACATCGCGTTGACCGTTCGGCCGGCGCCCCGGGGGGCGTGCGGCCGGCGGAACGGTGACATACCACCGGCGCGTCACCGTCAAGCCGTCAGGAGCAGCCGTTTGAGCCAGACCGACCAGCCCGTCTCCCGCGAATGGCTGACGAGCTTCGCCCTGCTGGGGTCGGTGCAGAGCGGGCTGGCGCCGATCCTGTTGCCGATCACCGCCGGATCGGGGGCGCGCGCCGGCCTCATCTACGGGTCGTTCGCGCTGGCCGGGCTCGCGGCCCCCGTGCTGGGACGGTGGGGCGACCACCAGGGACGGAGCCGGGCGGTGCTGATCGGCGGGCTGGCGGTCGGGTCGCTCGCGGGCGTTGGCCTCGCGTTCGTGGTGTGGACGCAAGCAGTGCTGCCGCTGGCGATGGCGGCGGCGTTCGTGCTCGGGCTCGGCGTCACGTCGGCGGCGACGGCCGGCTCGGCGGTCGCGATCGAGGCCGAGCCGCCATCCGAGGCCGACAGCGTGATCGGCGCCGTGCAGGCGTGGAGCAGTGCCGGGCAGGTCGCGGGGTTGATCGTCGCGGGGCTGCTGGCGCAGCGGGCACCGGCGATCGCGTTCCTGATCGCCGCCGTGGCATTGGCCGGGGCCGCGATGGTGACGGCGATCCGCGCACCGATGCCGATGCGCGCGATCGTGCGGGCGGCGGCGCAGCCGAGGCGTGCCGTCGGCGGCGAGGCGGCGACCAACGCGGCCGGCCACGGTCTGCACCTGCCGCGCTTCGGGGCGCTGTTCCGGGGCGACATCGGCCACCTGCTCGCGTTCCTCGGGCCGTGGGCGCTGTCGTACACGGCGACCAACGCGGTGTCGGTGCTGTTTCCGGTCGCCATGGTGCGCCTTTTCCATCTGCCGGCGACCATTCCGGCCGTCGCCTACGCGATCGGCATCGGCGTCAGCCTGCTGGTCTACGGCCCGGCGACGCATTGGGCGCACCGGGCCGGTGCCGGGCCGGTGTTGCGGGCGGAACTCGCGGCACGTGTGCTGCCGCTTGTCGTGCTCGGGATCGCGGCACCGATCGGGGGCATGTGGGCGGCGGCGGCGTGCCTGATCGCGTTCGCGGTATCGCAGGCGGTTTGGCCGCTGCTCAACGTGGGCGCCAACGCGATGGCCATCGCCCGCCTGCCGCATGATCGCGGCGAGGCGCTCGGGCTGCTCAACGCGTCGTCGTCGGCGGCCGCCGTGCTCGGGTCGCTGGCCGGCGGCGCGATCGCGGCGATCGGCGGCTTCGGGCTGCTGAGCGCGACCGGTGCCGTCGCGGTCATCGCGGCGTGGGGCCTGCTGTGGCTTCAGCGCACGCGGGAGCCGGTCCGGCCGGTCGCCAAGGCGGTTCAGAACAGCGCCATCTGAGCCTCGGCCATCCCGCGCCTGACGGGGCCGCCCGGCGGCAGGAACTGGCTGCAGTCGAGCTCCGGCCGAGCCTCCAGCCCAGCCTGCCTCGCGGCGCGGGAGAACCGTTTGGCGAGCAGGTCGGCATACGCGCCGGTGCCGGTAAACCGCTGGCCGAACCGGGAATTGTTCAGGTCGCCGGCGCGGGTCTGCCGGACCAGTTCCAGCACCTTCTTCGCCCGGTCCGGCATGTGCTCCTCGAGCCATGCGGTGAAAATGCCGCGCAGCTCGTGCGGCAGGCGCAGCAGCACGTAGCCCGCCGTCTCCGCCCCGGCCTTCGCCGCCGCCGCGATGATCGCCTCCAGCTCGGCGTCGTTCACGGCCGGGATCATCGGTGCCGCCAAAACGCCGGTCCGCACCCCAGCGGCCGAGAGGGTCGCCACCGCCTGCAGCCGCATCGCGGGCGAGGAGGCGCGCGGCTCCATGATGCGGGCGAGTTTTGGGTCGAGTGTGGTGACCGACAGCCAGACGTGGACCAGATTGCGCTCGCCAGCCGGCGCGAGGATGTCGATGTCGCGCACGACGGTCGCCGATTTGGTCACGATCGACAGCGGATGCCCGCACCGTTCCAGCACCTCCAGCACGGCGCGCGTCAGCTTCAACGTGCGCTCGATCGGCTGATACGGATCGGTGTTGGAGCCGAGCGCGAGCGGCCGGGCGACGTAGCCGGGCTTGCGCAGCTCGCGTTCCAGCAGTTCGGCGACATCGGGCTTGAACAGGAGCTTGGTCTCGAAATCGAGGCCCGGCGAGAGCCCAGATAGGCGTGCGTCGGCCGCGCATAGCAGTAGATGCAACCGTGTTCGCAGCCGCGATACGGATTGACCGCGCGGTCGAAGCCGATGTCGGGGCTGATGTTCCAGCTGATGACGCTTCGGCTCGCGCGGATAGGCACGCCTTGACCCAGCGCGCTTCGCAACGATTTCCGCGTAGGCGTGGTGCGCGCCGGGCATGCGCAGGATCTCGGGACGTTTCCACAACGCCGCCATCTGCTCACCGGGAGGCGTCAGGTCTTTGTCTTCGACAAGCCACGTCATCGGACAGTTCCTTTCCGTTGCGGCATCGCGCCGCCTCGCGTTGGCGCAGCCGAACTAGATTCCGCCGTGGCAGATCTACTCAAGCGCGGGTGCGGTATCGATCAAGGACGGCAAAGCCATCACAGAATAAGGATCGCGAACTGAAACAAGGTGTGTCGGCCGAATCCATTGACATCCGTGAGCTGTCGGCCGTCAACTACCGGCGGACGCGTGTTCCTGGGTTGCCATGATGAATTTGCCGCGGTCGTCAGCGATGCTTGATGAAGACGGAGTTGGGCGAGCTGAGGTTCGAAGCGCGGATCGAACAACCGGCGACCGAAAACGCCCATTCGGAAGTCAATTGAAAACCCCGGGTCACTCCGCCTTCCGAATTGCTTGCAGCGGGCGTACACGCTCAATTAAGCCTGAACGCGATCGTGCAATTTCGTAAACCGGTCTCACCGACTGGCGGCACGCTGAGTGGACTGCCCTACGCGGCGAAAGACATCTTCGCCGCGCCGAGGGGGGTTGGAGTGGCTCTCCGAGACGCAATGATGACGACGCGCCTTCGATTGAAGGCGGTTCATGGATGGAAGGTCCGGACGCGACGGCGGACTACTATTATTTTGGCTGAACCGATGATCGCGCGTGTCCGACTGCGGCGCCGAGCTATGTTGTTCGGCGTTTTTGCCCTCTAGCTTGTCGCCATTGGCTGGACCGGCGCGATGACGCGCCCCGAATTCGAACGTCCGATCTTCATAGCTTTTTGGAATGCGCCGCAACGGAATTCCCGCACTACTGCTGGCCCTGATCATGCAGACCACTGCGCATGCGCAGGGCTCGAATTCAAGAGTCCGAGGACGTTTCTGTATGGCACACCCTGCTTGCAACAAGCCGTGCGCGCAGCGGGCAAGCTGGCAACCTGATTTTCGGTTCTCGTATCAGGCTTGCGTCGCAAAATGTAGAAGCGAAAATCCCTGCATCCAGCATGATCCGGAACATCGAGGTTTGAACTGCAAATCGTTCCCCGAATGGAGCCTGCGCCGAAAGCGTTAACATCGACAGTGCTGCTTAGTACTGGCGCGCCCGGAGAGATTTCGAACTCCCGACCCCCAGATTCGTAGTCTGGTGCTCTATCCAGCTGAGCTACGGGCGCTTTGTGCTCATCGGCCGGCGGGAATACGGCCGGCCGGAACGGCCGCATACCGCTATCGGGTCGCGCCCCTGATGGCAAGCGCGGATCACCGCCGTCGCCGCGTCGCTTCAGGCCCGCTGCCGCTCGCCGCGCCGCGCGCCGATGCTCGACCGCGCGGTCGGGGATGATGACCCTGAAGGTCGCCCCGATCGTGCCGTCCACCAGCGCGGATCTCGCCGCCATGGGCGCGCACCAGCTCGGCCGCGATGGCAAGGCCGAGGCCCGATGCCGCCGCGCCGCGTCGAGCCCTGAAACGCCTCGAACAAATGCGCGCGCGCCTGTTCGGAGACGCCGGGCCCGGTGTCGGACACTTCGATCACCGCGACCGCGCCCTCGCGCTGGCCGGTGATGCGCAATCTGGTCGCGGCCGGGCTCGTTCGGCGCCGCGTCCTTCCAGCGCCTGCAAGGCATTGCGCGACGAGGTTGAGGAGCACGCGGAACAACTGGTCGCGGATCGGCATCGACCATGCACGCCGCGCTCGACCGCCGCGACCCAGCGAACCTGCGCGTCCGGCGCAAGGCCGAGCGTCTCGCGCACCTCTTCCACCAGGCCTTCGAGCAGCACCGGCCGGCGGTCGGGCGGCGGCTCCTTCACGCTGGCCATAGGAGAGCGTCGACTGGCAGAACGCGATGGCGCGTTCGAGCGAGCGCATCAGCTTCGGCGCGAAGCGCTGCACGTTCGGATCGGGCACGCTCGCAAGCCGGTCGGAGAACAGTTGCGCGGAGGCGAGCAGATTGCGCAGATCGTGATTGATCTTCGACACCGCGAGCCCGAGCGCCGCAAGCCGGTTCTTCTGCTGCAGCATCGAGGCGAGCTCGCGCTGCATCGTCGCCGAGTTCGTGCTCGGCGATGCCGATCTCGTCGGCGCGGCCGGACGGCGCGATGACGCGAGCGGGATTCTCCGGGTCGTCGCGGAACGCCATCATGTTGGCGGTGATGCGGCTCATCGGCCGCACGAACAGGTAATGCAGCGAGAGGTAGACCAGCGTCGCGGTGATGCCGGAGATGACCAGCGACAGCAGAAGGATGTTGCCCGAGAACCGGAACATCGCGGCGCGCAGCGGCGCCTTCGTCGATCACGATCTCGATGAAGTCGCCGCCCATCGGCGCCGGGCCGACCACGCGCATGACGTCGCCGTCGGAGCACAGAACAGGGTTTCGAACGCGTCGCACGATCGGCACGGACCATCGCGGTCACTCGCGCAGGTCGATGTCGTGATCGATCGTGGCGGCATGTCGTTGACGGCCAGCAGCCGGCGCTGGTTGCCCATCTTCATGGCGACGGCCGTGGCGCCGAGGCTGTCCAGAATTCTGGTCTCGCGCCAGGCTTGTCCGGGCACCATCGGCCGCTCGGCGCCGGCGTCGAGCACGAGCGCCGCCGTGTGGGCCACGGCGACGCGGTCGGCGAGCCAGTTCAGGCGGAAATTGGCGATCGACGGCACATAGATCAGCACTTCCGCGATCATCACGAACAGGATCGTGAGAAGCAGAAGCTTGCCGGAAAGCCCGAAGCGCGGCGTCAGCGCGCCGGTCCCGGTACCGTTCGATGGCAGCTGTCATGCGCTCGCGGGCCGATATAGCTCAACCGAACCGGCGCAGGCAGGTGATCATGCGCCGCACCCTGGGCTTGTTCAAACTGGGTGAAAAATAGCTGATCGCCGCGCGTTTCCCGATTTCGGACAGGGTCGGATAGGGCATCACAATTCCGGTCATGGCGCGGATGTTGAGTCCGCGGCTGATGCGCGAGGGTCCACGTGGCGATCATTTCGCCCGCATGCGCGCCCACGATGGTTGCGCCGAGAATTCTGGCCCTTCTTGGTCGTGATGACCTTGATGTGGCCCTGCGGTCTCGCGCTCGGCCTGGGCGCGGTCGTTCTCGTGATAGGGCCAGCGCAGGATGCGGATCTGTCAGCTTGCGCTCTTGCGCGCCTCGCCTCGGTCAGGCCGACATGCGCCAGTTCGGGGTCGGTGAACGTGACCCACGGAATGAGCTCGTCGCTCGCCCTCACCGGCAGCCGAAACAACGCGTTCCGGATGACGATACCGGCGTGATAGTTCGCCACGTGGGTGAACTGCAGGCCGCCGGCGACATCGCCGATCGCATAGACGCGCCTGTTCGAGGTTCTGCAGACCCTTGTCGACCACGATGCCGGCAGGTCGTATCTGATGCCGGCCGCTTCGAGACCGAGTCCCGCCGACATCGGCGCTGACGGCCGGCGGCGACCAGTAGATCGCTGCCTTCGACGATCTCCTCGCCCTGCGGGCTCTTCGACGATCAGCTGCGATCCGGCCATCGCCGCGGCTGACGCGCGTGATCTTTGACGCCCGCGTGCGAATCGTGACGCCTTCGCGCGCGAGCTGCTCAAGCACGATCGCGGCGCATTCGGGATCGTCCTTGGCGAGCGGCGTTCGCCGCTTCCAGCACCGTCACCGTCGCGCCGAGCCGGCGAAGCGCCTGCGCCAGCTCAAGGCCGATCGGCGCCGCGCGCCGATGATGATGAGATGTTCGGGACAGACGCTTGATGTCGAAGATCGTCTCGTTGGTGAAATAGGGCACCTCGTCCAGGCCCGGAATCGGCGGAAGTGCCGGCGACGAGCCGGTCGCGATCACGAAGCGCCGCGCACGCATCTCGAACGTGTCGCCGACCGCGACCGTCGTTGCATCCTTGAAGCGGGCCGCGCCCTGGATCACGCTGCACGCCGAGCGCCGGTGAAGCGCTCCTTCGAATCGTTCGGCGCGATCGCCGCGATGACGCTGCGCACGTGCGCCTGCACCCTGGCGAAATCGAGGCTGCACACGCTGCGACTTGATGCCGAACGGTAGCGCGCGCGGCGGCGCAGCCGCGCGCTTGGCGGCGGCGAGCAGCGCCTTCGAGGGCACGCAGCCGTAGTTGAGGCAATCGCCGCCCATCTTGCCTTTTTCGATCAGCACGGTCGGGACGCCGAACGCCGCGGCAGCGGCCGCAACCGACAATCCCGCCGGAGCCAGCGCCGATCACGCAGATGTCTGGAGTGAGAACCTCAGCCACGCCGCCACGCCCTCTCCGGCCGGCCCATCAGGTGAGCGGCGCAGGCCGCGACGCCCCTTGCGCGCGCGCGCATCCGTTTGACGAAAACCGGAACAAGCGCGATCGCGCCGAGCGCCGCAAGTGCGGCGAGCAGCTGCGGCGTGAGGATCATGCCGGCATCGAAGTGCAAGGTACATTCGGTTCGGCCCGAGGCGAGACAGTTTCGATAGGCAGCCTCCTGCACGGCGAGCACGCTGTCGAGACCCGACCCGAAGAATGCGAACGCGAACGCCGCCGGCAGCACGCCGATCGCGGTCGCCGCGACGAAGGTCGGGAGTTTCACCCCCACCAGCGCGGGCGCGAGATTCACCAGAAAGAACGGGAAGGCCGGCACCAGCCGCAAAAACAGAAGATAGCTGAACGCATCGGCGCGGAAACCTTCGGCGATCTTGCAGGCGAGCGGGCCGGCACGGCGCAGCAGCGTTTCGCCGCAGGCGCTTTTGGCGACCAGAAACACCACAGTCGCCCCGATCGTGCCGGCAACGACATTCGCGAGCCCGCCCACCAGCGTGCCGAACAGGACGCCGCCGGAAATAGAGAGAAACAGCGCACCCGGGATCGAAAGCGCCACCACCACGATATAGACGACCATGAACGCGCCAACCGCCACGATCGCGTGCGCGGTGAGGAAAGCGTCGATCGCCATCCGGTGGCGGACCAGCGTTTCCAGCGAAAGATGCCGGTAGGCGCCGCTGGCGAACACCGCTCCCATCGCCAGCACGATCACGGCGAGCGGTGCAAAGCGACGCAGACGGCTGCGGCCCGGGCTGCCGGGGCCGATCTCGGCCGGTGCTCGTTGCGGGATAGCCATCGGACTTTCTGGCGTTCTGGCGTAATTTGGGCGTCGCGCCGGATAGCTATACACCAGCGCCTTGAGAAAGAAGCGTTTTCACCGTCATTTGACGCCATCGCGGCACCGCATCGCGGCAGCGTGAAACAAGTGCGGCCCCCTGATTTTGCACTGGATTCACCATGCCGGGTCGCGGACGCTCGCATTGACTTGGGCCGCCAGCCTCACCTATAAGCCGCGCCAAGCTTGAGCGCCGGCCTTGTGCCGGTTTCAGCGCATATTCAACGATCCGGCGCCGCTCATCCGTAACCTTGAGCGCTTTGAGCCGCGACGAGCGGAGTTTCACCCGTGAAACGGACCTATCAACCGAGCAAACTGGTGCGCAAGCGCCGTCACGGTTTCCGCGCCCGCCTCGCCACCAAAGGTGGCCGCAAGGTGCTGAGCGCCCGGCGCGCGCGTGGACGCAAGCGGCTCAGCGCCTGACGCGCGGGCCGCGCAGCGGCATACCCAATGGAGCGTCTGAAGCAACGGGCGGATTTCCTCGCCGCCGCCAAGGGCGCGAAGGTTCCGGCCGGGGCGTTCGTGCTGCAGGCGCGAGAGCGGGGCGATGGTGCCCCTGCTCGGTTCGGCTTCACGGTCTCGAAGAAGGTCGGCAATGCGGTCGAGCGCAACAGGGTGCGGCGGCGGCTGCGCGACCTCGTGCGCCGACTGCCGCGCTTCTGCCGCAGGCCGGACATGACTACGTGCTGATCGGCCGGCAAGGCAGCGCTCGCCATGCCGTTTGGCCGGATGGTCGCGGAATTTTGCGGGCGCGATGACGCGCCTGCACAAGCCACGCAAACGGGGCGCGGCCGAAAGCACCCCATGATGGACAACAAGAATACGATCATCGCCATCGCGCTCTCAGCGCTCGTGCTGCTTGGCTGGCAATACTTCATCGCGGGGCCGCAGATGGAGCGGCAGCGTCAGGAAGCGCTGCTGAAGCAGCAGCAGACCCAGCAGCAGACCCCCTCGCCCTCCACCACCCCCGCGCCCGGCGCAGACCCCGGCCGCCCCCGGACAGGCGACAACACCGCAAGCGCCCGGCCAGGCCGCGCCGCCCGCGCAGGTGCAGACCCGCGCAACGGTGCTCGCCGCAAGCCCGCGCATCGCGATCGACACGCCGCGCCTGAAAGGCTCGATCGCGCTGAAAGGCGCGCGCATCGACGACCTCGCGCTGGTTCAATACCGCGAGACCGTCGACCCCGAGCTCACCCGCGATCGTGCTGCTCTCGCCCTCCGGCACCCGCATCCCTTCTATGCCGAGTTCGGCTGGGTCCGCGGCGCCGGCACCACCGCAAAACTCCCGAACGCCGACACGGTGTGGCGGCAGGAGGGCGCGGGCACGCTCACGCGTCGACACGCCGGTCACGCTCACCTGGGACAATGGCGAGGGACTGACGTTCCGCCGCAGTATCGCGGTCGACGACAAATATCTGTTCACCGTCAAGGACGAGGTCGCCAACAACGGCGCCGCGCCGGTCACGCTGTTTCCTTACGCGCTGATCTCGCGCCACGGCACGCCGGAGACCTCCGGCTACTACATCCTGCATGAAGGCCTGATCGGCGTGCTCGGCGACCAGGGCCTGCAGGAGGAGACCTACAAGAAGATCGAGGACAAGAAGACCGAGGCCTTCGAAGGTCACCAACGCCTGGCTCGGCTTCACCGACAAATACTGGGCGGCGACGCTGCTGCCCGACACCGACGCGCGACCGTGCAGGCGAAATTCTCCGCCGGCACCGCCGGCACCACGAAGACCTACCAGACCGACTATCTGCTCGACCCGCAGACCATCGCGCCGGGCGCATCCGGCTCAGCCAACATGCGGCTGTTCGCCGGCGCCAAGGAAGTGCAGACCATCGACGCCTACGACAAGGCGCTCAGCCTCAACCGCTTCGAACTGCTGATCGACTGGGGCTGGTTCTATTTCATCACCAAGCCGATGTTCAAGGCGATCGACTATTTCTATCACCTGGTCGGCAATTTCGGCGTCGCGATCCTGATCGTCACCGTGCTGGTGAAGATCCTGTTCTTCCCGCTCGCCAACAAGTCCTACGCCTCGATGGCGAAGATGAAGGCGGTGCAGCCCGAGATGGCGGCGATCCGCGAGCGCTATGCCGACGACAAGATGAAGCAGCAGCAGGCGCTGATGGAGCTCTACAAGAAGGAGAAGATCAATCCGCTCGCCGGCTGCTTGCCGATCGTGATCCAGATCCCGGTGTTCTTCTCGCTCTACAAGGTGCTCTTCATCACCATCGAGATGCGCCACGCGCCGTTCTTCGGCTGGATCAAGGACCTCTCGGCGCCCGACCCGACCAACATCTTCAACCTGTTCGGACTGATTCCGGTCGATCCGACGGCGCTGCCGATGTTCGGCCATTTCCTGCATCTTGGTTTCTGGCCGATCGTGATGGGCATCACGATGTTCTTCCAGATGAAGCTCAACCCTGCGCCGCCCGATCCGACGCAGAAGATGATCTTCGACTGGATGCCGCTGATCTTCACCTTCATGCTGGCGGGCTTCTCGTCCGGCCTCGTCATCTACTGGGCCTGGAACAACACGCTCTCGGTCTGCCAGCAGGCCTTCATCATGAACAAGCACGGCGCCAAGATCGAGCTGTGGGATAATCTCAAGGGGCTGTTCGGGAAGAAGAAGCCTGACAAGGCGTGAGGGCCTGCCGTATAACGGCCCGCATGAAGCAGCCTCTGAGCAATCTGCTGATGGCCGTCCTTGCGGCAGCGCTGCTGCTGCCCGCAAACGCAATCGCCAAACAAGCCGACGATAAGCGCGAGCCCCGTATCGTGGTGCGCGGCGCGACGCCGAAATATCGCGGCGGACCGAACGGCTTCCTCCCCGGCTATCGCCAGCCGCCGCCGCTCACCGAGTGGCGCGATCGTGCGCCGCGTTATGGCGGCGGCGATTTTTCCGTCGACCGCCGCTACATTTCCGGCTGGGCCTGGCGCTACGGTTGGGGCGGCCCCGGCTTTTATCGCGGCCGCTACAATGGCGGCGGCTTCGGCCCGTGCTGGACCAACACCCCGATTGGCCCGATGTGGAATTGCGGGATGTGAGTGACGTCCTTGGCGGCGAGGCTGCCCGCCTGCCGCGGCCCCGCGCGAGCAAAAGTCTGATGCCTTCGACGACGCCGCGGCCTCCTGACGGGATGGGCGTTGCTCCGCTCACCTGCGCGCCGCAAGAGTAACCGGTTGATGATTTATAATCCGGGACGCAATGCATCACTCAAGGCACGAGCAGTTCAGGCCTGTATTCGAAATGCATCGTGTCGAAGTGATACCATTTGCCGCCCCAGATGAAGCCGTGCCGTTCGAAGATATCGACGATCTCCTGCGGCATTCTGTTTTTGTAAGCGACCGTTTTGCCGGTGCCGGCCCACATCCAGTAATCGGAGTATTTCAGGTTGAGATCGATCGCCGCGGCATAGCCGTGCATGCTCATCTTGCCGGTATCGGCGACCGGGCGGCAGGATAGCACGCCCGCGATGGGATACGCGGCCGCCCTGATCTCGGGGCGAAGCGCCTCGATCTCGTCCGAGATCTGCTTCAGGCGATCCGCGATTTCATTCACGCGCGTCACCGCAACGGCCTTTCCCCAAGATCGCGGCAGCCAGATGATCTTGACGAGATTGCGCGTCACGTCCCCGACTTGCAGTCGCCGTACATTTTCCTGAAGAACGCCTCGTTGCGAAACCTGCCCGGGTCGTCATTCAGCGCAGGCGTCGGCGCCTTCCCTCGCGGATAAGTCAGCCGGAGTTGATCCACGATGGAGGCATTGCGCAGCAGATCCTCGAAGGATTTCTGGGCGGCGCCATCGCCGGCCGGCATCGCGGTCCCATCGCGCCAGAAAATATGTTTCTCATCGTGGCCGGTCAGGGCATCCGGATAGGCGCGAACCAGCCGGTCGAGGCGATCCATCTGGGTCTCTGCCCGCGCGATCGACGGCATCGAGACCACGGCTATCACGATGGCGCGCAGCGCGAGCGCCGTCATCGCTTGTCGATCCGGTCCATGAGCGCGATGTTCGCCTGCTCGACGGCGTTGAGCTTCGGATTCCATGTGTTCGGCGCGTACCACGCGAAGTTCCCGAAACGGGCCTTCAGGTCCGCCGCTTCGAAGTAGCGTCCCCTGCGGGCAAAGATCTCGTTGCGGGCGATGCGCAGTTGTTCTTTCGAGAGCCCGGTGACCTCATTGAGGCTGAGCAAGCGGGTATCGGAGTTGGGAAAAATAAACCCGCTCTGGGCGCCGGCGCCGGAATCGGCGCGCGCGATCAGGTCGATATTGGCGGTCTCGATGCTGTTGAGCTTGGGATCCCACGTCGTCGGCGCATACCATGCGAACCTGCTGAACCGTGCCGTCAAATCGGGGGCGTTGAAGAACCGCCCCCGGCGGGCGAAAATCTCGTTACGGGCGATCCGCAGTTCGTCCTTCGAAAGGCGACTCAGCTCCGCAGCCGTGAGCAGCCGCCGGTCGGAATCCGCAAATATGAAATCGGCTTGTGTCCTTGCCGATGGCATCGCAGGGGAAGCAGGACCCGGCACGGAGGGACCGACACTTGGTGCAGCGGCGCCTGGTGCAGGAGGCGAACTGCCGCTTGCGGGACCCGCTGTCGCCACCTCCTGCGATGTGCTGGAAAAATAAAACGACCCGTCGATCGGCGAGGTCGACACCCACGGTTGCTGCGAACTGCCGGTGGCCCGCTTCACCAGCAATCCCACCTGATTGAACGTCTGCAGCACATCGAGCCCGGGCTTTTGCATCGTCTCGACGAGAGCCCTGGTGTACGGGCTGTGGCCGTCATCCCCATCGAGCGCCACGTTCCCCGGCTGGGTCGCATAGGACAGGAGCGTTCCCTCAGGCGCATGGATTTGCGCCAGCCCGCCGTCGGCAGCGCGCAGCCCGTGCCCTCCGAAGGGATTGTTACGGCACGCATCCAGGATCACGATGTTCAGCTTGGTGCCGGCTCCCTCCATCTGCCGCAGGACGAGCGAGACATCGACCATTTGAAAATCGACGTCGGTCTCGCGCGTGGGATTAGCCGTGACCGGCACGAGATAATTCGTGCCCCGAACCTGGAGGCCGTGCCCCGCATAATAAAAGAGCGCGACGTCCGCGCCGATAAGCTGGTTTCCGAAACGCTGTACGACGCCATCGAAACCAGCCTTGTCCAGTTCAACCTGGGCCGCGCCACCGACCAGCGTGAAGCCCAATCGGCGCAGGGTCTCCGCGACCAGCAGCGCATCGTTTCGCGGGTTCTCCAGCCGGGGGACGCTCTGATAGGCCGAGTTGCCGATGACCAGGGCAACGCGCTTTTCGGCCCATGCCGGCGAGACGAAAAGCGACAGAAGCAGGATCGCGGGGAGAGATTTCCAGCGCATGGGCAGCATCCGTGCAGGGAGCGCCAGATTATCAAACGAAACTTGAGAAATCGACGGTGCGGCTTCCATCGATGGATCGCGCCGCGCACGCGCCAGCCCGCGTTTCGCTCATGCGAAACATCATGCCGCCGACCGGCGGATAGCCGCCCCCGCTACGGCTCCTTAGAATCCATCAGCACGAACAGGATTTGGCAGGGCTCGGTCCCGCGATTGATCCATGCGTGGTTCGTTGCCTGCTGCACGATCACGTCGCCCTGCCGCAGGTGCACGTCGCCATCGTCGAGCATCATGTCGATCTCGCCCGCCAGGATGACGGCGTAGTCGAGGCTACGCGTGCGATGCATCAGCGGATGCGTGACCGGGATGCCCTTCGCCGGCGGATTGGCGATACCGTTTTGCAGCATCTGCGGCTGCATCCGAGCTTCGGTTGCGGCATTCAGCGGTAGAAACTCCACAACGCGAAATTTTGTGCCGTTGTCAGGCGGCGCCGTCCCGATCTGGCGCCGAGCCGGGTCGTGCCGCGTCAGACTGGGCGGATAGGTGTCGGTGATCCAGAAATTGGTCGCGACGATGCCGGGCGCAACCATCTCCAGCGGCATGCGCGTGTCGAACAGAACCACCGCGTGGTTGCGATCGTCGAGCCCCGTCACCACGCGTCGCATTTCTCGGGCTACCATCGCGTGCGACCTCCCTGTTCCCGCGACGAACCGGCGGTGTCGCGGCCCGTCTCGAGGCTTTCTGCAGGAACGGTAGTGGCAGGGGTCTGAGCGGTCCAGCGCCGTAACCCGCATCGAGGGAAGCGGAATGCGGCGGGAGCCTCGCTAGTGCTGGGTGATAATCGAAAATCCGGACATCCTTTTTCGGACGCGTTCAGGCTGCGCTTGCGCTTCCTGCGCTCCCATTTCCCGGCGCAAGAACGTACCGATCTGCGCGATGGCCTTGCGCGCCTCCGGCAACGCACGCGCGTAGACCTGCCAGACATGCGGCATCCGAGCCCAGATATCGATCTTCACGCTGCAGCCAGCGGAGCGCAGCTTGTCTGCAATCCGAACCGAATCGTCGCGCAGGATTTCGTCGCTTCCGACTTGGATCAGCGCCGGCGGTAGTCCCGAATGGTCACCGTACAGCGGCGATGCGTAAGGATCGAAGGGATCGGCACCCGCCAGATACATGCGGGCACAGTTGGCTGCCCTTTCGGGTTTAAGCATTGGATCCTTGGAGGCGTTCTTGCGAAACGACTTGCCGGTCATCGCGAGGTCGGTCCACGGCGAAAGCGCAACGAGCGCAGCCGGCATTGGCAGCCCTTGCGCCCGGAGCCGAAGGAGAGCGGCAAACGCGAGCCCTCCGCCTGCCGAATCTCCCATGATTGCGATGCGGGCCGGTTGCGCACCTTGTGCGAGGAGCCAGCGATAGGCGTTCACCGTGTCGTCGAGCGGCGCCGGAAATGGATGTTCAGGAGCAAGGCGATAGTTGATGCAGAGGACGGACGCTCTGCTGGCTTGGGCAATGCGCCACATAAAGTCACGGTAGTGCGAAGGGGAACCGGACACATAGCCCCCGCCGTGGAGATAAAGAATATGAAAACCGCTCCTTGAGCGCGAAACCGAGATGCGGACTCCGGGCACGCCCCAGGCGTCGAACCTGATCGTCGACGTGCCTTCCGGAGCTTCCGGGATGAAGCGCCTTGATAAATCAAACTCCCGGCGCATCACTCCAACGCCGGGCTCGGCACGCGACTCCTGTTTGACGGTGTGGCGCAACATCATGCGCAGGAGTTCGGAAGGCAAGCTCAAGGAGAAAGATCCTCCGGCGAGACGCGCAGTGCAAAAGGCTGGTGCCGCGGATCACAATGGCCGTGGAGATTTTCTGTCTTTGGTCGCCCGGTCGCGAAATCGCGACTGAGGGGATGGCGTCGGGGGGCCGACGAACCGGCCGCCCCCCGATGGGCCTTACTTCTGCTGCTGGCTCTTGCTGTGGGCCGTCTCAGAAGCCTCGCGGGCGGTCTTGGAGTGCTTCTGGGCTTCTCCGGCGAACTGCTGGCCCTTTGCATTGTCATTCTTGCCGTGATGCTCGGCCGCTTCGCGATGAGACTTCGCAGCGGTCTCGTGGTGCTCGGCAGCCTTATTGTGCTCTTGCTGTGCCATTGAGTAATTCCTTGTGTTGGCCGGCGGGCGACACCGGCATTCACACAAGCTGCGCCAAAGGTGGCCGCACAGTGGTGGTCAAGCTGGAAAGAAATCTCAATTCATCGGAACCAAATGCGGTCAGCCTGACAGCGCAAGAGTGTTTGCAGGTTAACCAGGCCACGTGCAGCGATGCCGCGGTCTTCATTTCTGCGCCAGCATTGTTCCGCGCCGTTAACCTGACCTCGTAAGACTAACGGACGGCTCCGTTGGACGCCGCCTTTTCCGCCGTGCACTTGTTTCGGATATGAGCGCATCGCGCTCGAAGTGTGCGGCGTCGACACAATGTCAGAGCGATCGGAAGGCTATCGAGAACGTGCCGCATATGTCCGGCGCAGGTTTGCAAAATGCGACCGCTTGGCTGAATTCTCCGCCAATGTCGCATTCTCGTTCGAAAAGCTCGCGGAGACGATCGAGTTCTGGGAACGCGAAGAACAGGCGCTCGCAAGACTGACCGGTTACCGGGTTCTGCGAGAGTTGTGACATCGGCGAACGCGGCTTGAGGCTGCACTATCCCGCGCCGGCCCGCGGAGTGCTAAGGCCTTTGTCATGAGCCCATCGCCCTTCACGTCCGCCGAGATCGAAGCCGGCCGCAAACTGTTCGCGACCGAGTGGGATTTCGCCACCGCCGCCAGCTCGGCCGAGAGCCTGCCGCCGATGAAAGGGCTCGAGATCGCGTTTGCGGGCCGCTCCAATGTCGGCAAGTCGAGCCTCATCAACGGGCTCACGGGGCGCAAGGCGCTGGCGCGCACCTCCAACACCCCCGGGCGCACGCAGGAGCTGATCTATTTCATGACGACGGACTCGCCGCTGCGTCTCGTCGACATGCCGGGCTACGGATATGCACAGGCCTCCAAGGCCAAGATCGGCGCCTGGACCGCGCTGATCCATGCTTATCTTTCGGGCCGCGCCAACCTGGCGCGCGTCTATGTGCTGGTCGATGGGCGCCACGGGTTGAAGGATGCCGACGCGACCGTGTTCAAGACGCTCGACGAAGCGGCGGTGAGCTATCAGATCGTTCTTACCAAAGCGGATCGGGTGAAGAGCAGCGATCTGGAGAGGCGCGTGACCGAAACCACGGTGGCGCTGGCGAAGCGCCCCGCCGCGTTCCCCGAAATCCTCGTCACCTCATCGCATGACGGCACTGGAATGCCGCAACTGCGGGCCGCGATCGTGCGCGTGATGCGGGAGCGCCGGTGATGCAGGGCATCCTGTTGGGCGTGGCCGGCCTGATGGGTGCTTGCGGCGTCATCCTCGCCGCGCTCGCCGCGCACCAGGCTCAGGGTCTCGAACCCGCCGCGTTGATGCTGATGGTCCATGCACCGGCGATCGTCGCGGCCGTGGCCGCCGCACACGCGGGGCTGCTGCAGCGCAGGCTCGCGCAGGTCGCGGCAGCCGGGTTTGCGCTCGGCGCGATCCTTTTTTCCGGCGATATCGCGATGCTGGTGCTGTCCGGAACGCGACTGTTCCCGATGGCAGCACCAACCGGAGGCGTGGTGATGATCGCAAGCTGGCTGACAATTGCGGTCTCGGCTTTCGGACGACCGCGAACCTAGTATCGCTGTCGCCTACTGCCAGTCCACGCATTCGGTGCTGGCCTTGTCGTCGATCGTGCGCGTGAGAGTTTCGCCGAGTACGCGATAGCCGGCCTCATTGAAGTGGTTCCAGTCGCGCGGGCCGTGAATGACCGCGCTGGCCGCGGCGGCGCGCAGCGCCGGGCGCATGTCGACGAAGCGCACATTGTGTTTGAGCGTGAGCGCGCGGATCTGCGCGCAGATGCGCTGGCTCGCCGCATAGATGTCCGACGCCGGAATGGCCTGCACGTCGTTGAGCGGCCAATGCGTGTACGCATCAATCTGCGGCTCAGCATGGCGATAGATCGCGGCGGGCGACGGCAGATACACCATCGTGACAGCCGCTGACGGAAAGTGCTGCACAAGCCATTCGAGCGAGACGTCGAACACCATCAGCGACGCGTCGCGCGCGCTTGCCTCCATCTCGACCGGTGGCTCTTGCAGCGCGGGCGCGGCATGCGGCGCACCGCCCGCCAACACCTGATTGTGCGCCGAAGGCTTGCGCAGCGTTTCGAAGCTCTCCGTGTTGGTGAGCAGGAAGTGCGCCATCTTGAAGCTGGTTTCGCCCAAATCCGTGAAGCAGCGGAAATTCGGCGGCGCCGCGTAATGTTGCTCGATGAAATGCGAGATCGTGTCCCGCGTCACCGCGCCCTGTGTGCGCACCAGATTGACGATGTAGCCATTCTCGTCGATGTCGTTGCCCTCGTAGAAATAGACAAAGATCTGCCGCGGCATTTCAAGCCGCGGATAGAGGAAACAATTGCCGAGCAGGATGCGCGCGGGCTGGCGCACCATCATCTGCACGCTGCCTGCCCCGCCGATGCCGAGACTGATCACGTCGCGCCCCGTGATGCGATGCAGCACATGCGCGGAGTGGACGAACTTCGCGCGGTCGCCACCTGCGGCGAACAGGCCGTCGCCCTGCCCTTCCGCATAGGAGTTGCCGAACAGCGCGATGTAATCGTGCGGCGCGGTGGCGGCCTTCGAGGTCTGCGCGAATGTCTCGGCGATGTCGGGAAAATGCGGATGCAGATTGAGCGACAGATCTGGCAGCATCAGCCGGAAAATAACAAAGCTCGCCGCGAGGTAGGTCACCGCGAGCGAAACAAGCACCAGCGCCGTGTTGGCGAGCGCGGACTTGACCGAAGGGCGCATGCGGCTTTGTCGCCGAATGCGCCCTTCCTGTCTACGACGAGAGCATCAGTCGGCGAGCGCCGGCTCCTGTTCATCGGCCATACGGGCAAGGTCCGCACCAAGCTGCTCAGGATCGACGCCGTCCGCGCGCATCATGGCGCCGATCAGCGGATCGTTCAGCATTTCGTCGAGTGTCAATTCGTCATGGCAAAATCGCATGGGTTGCTCCTTCTTTGGTGTGTTTCGTTCAGGCGGCCTGCGCGGCGGCGCGCTGATCGCATTGGGTGTGCAGCTTGGCGGTCGCAGCCGCGACCGCCTTCTCGGCGGCTTCCGGGCCGGAGGCCGTGCCTTCGACTTCGAGCACTTCAACGTCTGTCATGCCGAGGAAGCCGAGCACGCTTTTCAGATACGGAAGCTGGAAGTCGAGCGCAGGCATCTGCGCGTAAATTCCGCCGCGCGCCGCGACCAGGATTACCTGCTTGCCGGTGACAAGCCCTTTCGGCCCCGCCTCGCTGTAGCTGAACGTGCGGCCCGCGCGCGCCACATAGTCGATCCAGGTCTTCAGGTTCGACGGGATGGTGAAGTTGATCATCGGCGTCGCGATCACGATCAGGTCCGCGGCGAACAGCTCGTCCACGAGCGCATCGGATTGCGCCAGCAGCGCGCGTTGTTCATCAGTCTGCGGGCCGTTCGGCGAACGGGTCGCCGCGACGAATTCATCACCGATATGCGGCAGCGGCGCGCGCGCGAGATCGCGCACCGTGACGGTCGCGCCGGGCTCGCGGGCGCGCAGTTCGTCGAGCACGTTAGCGGCGACCCGGTTGGAATAGGAGGCGCTGCCGCGCGAGCTTGAGGTGACATAGAGGATGTTCATCGCTTTGGTCCCTTCGTTGGTGCCCGGCCGCCCGCCGGAGGTTTTCGTTTCGATCCGCCCGTGACTTTCGCCCTCTGGCGTGTTACTGACCGGTCACATATATGCTTGTTACTGACCGGTAACACCCCTGTCAAGGCAAATTCAATGTCCGCTGCTGCAAGCGCCGTTTCCATCTCTGCAAATTCGCAAACGCCCCCGCGCGAACGCATCCTGGCGACCGCCGCGGACCTTTTTTATCGCCTCGGCATCCGCGCCGTGGGGGTCGAGGCGATCGCGGAGGCGGCCGGCACCAACAAGATGACGCTCTACCGCCACTTCACGTCCAAGGACGAGCTGGTGGCAGAGTACCTTCGGTGCCTCGCGCGCCAGGCCGGCGGATTCTGGGACGAACTGGCATCCGCGCATCCCGGCAACCCGCGCGCCCAGCTCTCCGGCTGGCTCCAGTCGATGCAGGCGCATCTGGTCGATACCGACCAGCGCGGCTGCGCACTCGCGAATGCGGCGATCGAGCTACCCGAGAAGGATCATCCGGCGAAGTGCGTGATCGAAACGTTCAAGGGCGAGCAGCGCGAACGCCTGATCGCGCTGTGCGGCGCCGCCGGTCTCACCGAGCCCGAGATGCTGGCGGACGAACTGTTCCTGCTGCTCGAAGGCGCCCGCGTCAGCGCGCAGAGTTCGGGACCCAACGGCCCCGCATCGCGCTTCGTGCGCATGGGCGAGGCGCTGATCGCCGCGCATATGCCCTCGGCGACCCGGTAGGCCTGACTCAGGATGACGTGCCTTCGCCTATCCGCTCGACGAGGTGCGCGCGCGAAGGGCCGGGGGCAAATGGATCGCCGAAATACTGCGTCTCGTGAGCCACCAGTCCGTCGCGGAATTCCATGATGCTCACGGTGTAGGATGGTACGCCGTCATAGGTCAGCACGAATTCGCTGACCCAGAGATCGCCGCCGCCGACAATCCGCCGGAGCGTAAAGCGCTTCTTGTTTGGCTGGACGGATCGACTCTCCTGAATGTTGCGCCGACCGCGGATCCGCTCACCCGATTGCGGATAATCAAGCACAGCATCTTCGCGGTAGATTGCATGTTCGGCCTCGAAATCGCTCGTGTCCGAAGCATCCCAGTGGCGCTTCAGCGCCATCCGCACGGTCCGATCATCCATCGCAATTACCGCCCTGACCGCCACCTCACCGCCAGCCCAGAGCCCGGCGCGACGTGCTTCAGGATCGCCTCGATGACATGGGCGTTGTAGTCGACGCCGAGCTGGTTGGGCACGGTCAGCAGCAGCGTATCGGCCTCGGCGATGGCCTCGTCGCCTCTTCAGCTGCTCGATCAGCGCATCCGGCTCGGCCGCGTAGCTGCGGCCGAAGATGGCGCGCGTGGTGCCGCCGAGGAAGCCGATCTGGTCCTCGCTCTCGTCGCCGCGCCCGAAATAGGCGCGGTCGCGATCGTCGATCAGCGCGAAGATGCTGCGGCTGACACCGAGACCCGCGGCTCGCGCTTGTGCCCGGCCTCCTTCCACGCCTGCGCGGTAGAGCCGGATCTGCTCGGCCTGCTGGACATGAAACGGCTTGCCGCTCTCGTCGATCTTGAGCGTCGAGCTCTGCAGGTTCATTCCGAGCTTGGCCGCCCATTCCGCGGTGGCGTTCGTAGCCGGCGCCCCACCAGATGCGCTCGCGCAGGCCTTCCGAATGCGGCTCGAGCGCGCAGCAGGCCCGGCGGGTTCGGAAACATCGGCCGCGGGTTCGGCTTGGCGAAGCCCTCGCCGCGCAGCACCTCGAGAAACACCTCGGTGTGGCGCGCGCGCCATGTCGGCGTCGGTCATGCCCTCCGGCGGCGCGTAGCCGAAATAGCGCCAGCCGTCGATCACCTGCTCGGGCGAGCCGCGGCTGATGCCGAGCTGCAGACGCCCGCCGGCGATGAGGTCGGCGGCGCCGGCGTCCTCCGCCATGTAGAGCGGGTTCTCGTAGCGCATGTCGATGACCGCGGTGCCGATCTCGATCGTCTTGGTGCTTGCGCGCCGCAGGCCGCCAGCAGCGGAAACGGCGAGCCGAGCTGGCGGGCGAAATGATGCACGCGGAAATAGGCGCCGTCCGCGCCGAGCTCCTCGGCCGCGACGGCGAGGTCGATCGATTGCAGCAGCGCGTCGGACGCCGATCGCGTCTGCGACTGGGGCGACGGAGTCCAATGGCCGAAGGAGAGGAGCGATGCG
>CAWKCD010000003.1:0-453191 GCA_963848035.1 uncultured Alphaproteobacteria bacterium | reverse complement strand
CAACTTCAGCCACGGCTCCCATGAGGACCACCTCGCGCGCATCGCCATGATCCGCGCGCTCGAGGAGCACGCCGGCCGCCCCATCGGCATCCTCGCCGACGTGCAGGGCCCCAAGCTGCGCGTCGGCCGCTTCCAGGCCGGCCGCGTCGTCGCTGCAGACCGGCCAGCCCTTCCGGCTCGACCTCTCGCCGGTCCCCGGCGACACGCAGCCGCGTCGCACTGCCGCATCCGGAGATCATCCAGGCCGCCGCGGATCGGCACCTCCCTCCTGCTCGACGACGGCAAGCTCCGCCTCCGCGTCACCCAGGTCCGCGACGACCACCTGGAGACGCGAGGTCGTCACCGGCGGCCCGCTCTGCGACCGCAAGGGCGTCAACGTCCCCGACGTCGCGCTGCCGATCCCGGCGCTGACCGAGAAAGACCGCATCGACCTCGACTTCGCGCTCGACACGGCGTCGACTACATCGGCCTCAGCTTCGTGCAGCGCGCCGAGGACGTGGCCGAGGCCAAGGCCATCGCCGCCGGCCGCGCCTGGATCATGACCAAGATGGAAAAGCCGCAGGCGCTCGAGAACCTCGACGCCATCATCGCGGAGTCCGACGCCGTCATGGTCGCCCGCGGCGACCTCGGCGTCGAACTGCCGCCCGAGGAGGTTCCGCTCGCGCAGAAGCGCATCGTCCGCGCCGCCCGGCAGCGCGGCATCCCCGTCGTGGTCGCCACCCAGATGCTGGAGAGCATGATCAGCGCGCCCGCCCCCGACCCGCGCCGAGGCCTCGCGACGTCGCGACCGCCGTGTTCGACGGCGCCGACGCGGTGATGCTCAGCGCCGAGACCGCCGCCGGCCAATACCCCTACGAGGCCGTCAACATGATGGACCGCATCGTCGAGCGCGTGGAGCGCGACCCCGATTGGCGCGCCGGCATCGAGCGCCAGCGCCCGGCGCCCGAGCGCAACTCCGCCAGCGCCATCGCCGCCGCCGCCCGGCAGATCGCCCACACCATCGGCGCCGCCTGCATCGCCGCCTTCACCGAGGGCGGCACCACCGCGCTGCGCATCGCGCGCGAGCGGCCGGACTGCCCGGTCCTCGGCCTCACCAGCAAGATCGAGATCGCGCGCCGCCTCGCCGTGGTCTGGGGCGTCCACGCCGTCGTCACGCCGGAACTGCACAGCATGACCGAAGCCGTCACCCGCGCCACCCGCCTCGCCCGCACCGAAGGCTTCGCCGCCCCCGGCCAGGAGGTCGTCGTCACCGCCGGCGTCCCGTTCAACCAGCCCGGGACCACCAACGCGCTCCGCGTCGAGCGCGCCCGCTGAGAAGCACGCGCCCGTAAAGACACGCCTATCGCGCTGATGTGCGCGCAGCCTGCGCGCGCATCGCACGTTCTCCCGCGTGAGGAGAACACGCATGACCGAAACAGCCGCCGCGGCCTCGTCCTGTCCGCCGCCGCCCTTGTCGCCGCCACCCTGGCCGGCCGCGCCCAGGCGCAAACCATGCAAGACCATCCCAGCGCCTGGCCGATCAAAGCGGGCCGGGATCTCCACGCTCGACGGCAAGGTCGCCGTCGTTACCGGTGCCGCGCGCGGCATTGGCCGGGCGATCGCGCTCGACTTCCGCGAACGGCGCCGACATCGTCGCCGTCGACATCTGCGGCCCGGTCAGCACCGCGTCCGATGCCAAGCCCGCCACTTCGGCCGAACTCGATCAGACCGTCGCCGATATCCAAAAGCTGGAGCGCCGCGCCCGCGCCGTCCACGCCGATATCCGCGACATCGGCGCTCTACGCGCCATCGCCGCGCAGACGGTCAAGGATTTCGGCAAGATCGACCTCTCGTCGCCAATGCGGCAATCCAGCGCTGGACCAACCTCCTGGACATGCAGGACAGCGATTGGACCGACGTGATCGACAACAATCTGAACGGAACCGCGAACACCATCCGCGCCTTCGCGCCGCACATGGTGGAGCGGAAATACGGGCGCATCATCGTCCTGTCGTCGATGCAGGGAAAGCACGGCACCAACGGCGCCGCATCCTACTCCGCCTCTAAATGGGGCATCCTCGGCCTGACGAAATCGGCCGCGATGGAGTTCGGCAAATACGGGATCACCGTCAACGCCATCCTGCCGGGCTTGGTCGAGACACCGCTCACGACCTACGACAAGCGTTACAGCCACCTGATCGGCGAACACCGCCCGAACCCGCCGGAGCACCCTCCGCGCAAGAGACATGGGACTTGCGCGCCAACGATCCCGCTCAAGGTCGGTTGGCTGCAGCCGGAGGACATCTCCCCGGTTGCAGGTCCCGGGCCTCGACGCTGCGGCGATGGTGACCGGCGCAGACTACGAAGTCACCGCCGGAGACAGTGCTCTGGACACGGACGTCAACGATCTTAATGGACTGCCTCATTCCGCAACGCGTTACTCCCTACGCGTCCGAGGGGGACGAAATATCATGAAGAGTATCATTTCAGCCGCTACCGCGTTGAGCATCGCCTTGTTGGCCGCCCCGCAAGCTCACGCCGTGGGTTGCCTCAGCGGCGCCGTGGTCGGCGGGGTCGCCGGTCACGCCGCGGGACATCACGGGATCATCGGCGCCGTCGGCGGCTGCGCCGTTGGCCATCACCTGGCCCGCCAGCGCAATGCCGAGCGCGCCCGTCAGCGCGAGTTGGCTCGCCAGCAGCAGATCGACAACAGCAACAACACCGGCAGCAGCGCCGCCCCGAATTCCCTGACGCCCGCTACCGCTCGTCCCTAATCCGACGCTAATTTGAGCGAGCGCCGCGCGGCTGCAACCGCGCGGCGTTGGCCGCAACGAGGTCGGGCCGATCGCCTAGGATCGCCCTCACCCGACGATGCATCCGCTTGATTTCGTCGAGATGTGTCGACAGGTCGAGCCCCGCGGTCACGCCCAGCTGATGCCGCCGATGCAGGTTCAACGGTTCGGCCACGTAGGCGACCGAGCCGCCCGGCCAGGCCGCCTCGGCGTACAGCAGCCAGTCGCCGGCGAGCCGGAATCCGTCCAGCGCTTCCCCCGCCCGCGCCAGCGCCGCCAGCAGCGCGTCCCGCCGCCACAGCACCGCGCTGGCGTTCAGCACGAGGTTGCGCGCGCCCAGGCACTCGCGCAGGAACCGTCGGCCGGGATCACGCCGCTCCGGTCCAGCAGCGCGTGCCGGCCTCCCGGTAATAGGCTTTGTGGTCCGGCCAGAGCGCGTCCCGCCGGCGTCGATGGCGCGCTGTCGGCGAAGGCGAACCGCGCGTCGGGCGCGGCCAGCAGCGCCGGCCGAGCCGCTCCAGCAGCGCCGCATCGGCCAGGTCGTCGGCTTCGGCGATCCAGACGAACTCTCCCGTCGCCAGCGGCGCCGCCCGCCGCCACTGCGCGAACACGCCGCCGTGCGCCGCGCCGCACCCAGCGCACCTGCCGTCCCGCCGCGGCGACTCGGCGCACCACCGCCTCGCTGCCATCGGTCGAGCCGTCGTCCAGCACCATGATCTCGATCGGCGCGACGCGTCTGCGCGAAAATCGAAGCAAGCCGCCCCGGCAGGTAGCGGGCATAATTCAACGTCGGGACCACCGCCGAGATCGCAGCCGGCGCGGGCATCGCCAGGGCGAGCAGCGTCTCCGCATAGGCCGCGAACGGAAACCGCTCGCGCGCCATGCCGTGAGCCGCACCCGGTCCTCCGGCTCGGTCTGCAGCGCCAGCGCCCGCATCTGCCGCACCATCGCGGCCGCATCGCCCAGCGGCACGGCGACGCCGGCGCGCAACTCGCGCAGCATGTCGGGCGCGCTGCCCGCCTCCTCGAACGCCACCGTCGGCACCCCGGCCGACATCGCTTCCAGCACCACGCTCGGGAACGGGTCCTCGCGCGATGTCAGCAGATGCACGTCCGCCGCGGCCAGCCAGTCGGCGCCGTCGCTTTGGAATGGCAGATGGTGGAACGTGCCGGTCGCCGCCGCGGCCGCCATCTCGGCGCCGAGATAGGCGCTGATCACCGGGTCCAGATCGCCGACCCAGAGCATATGGATGCTGGCATCCGCGGCCTGCGCCAGCCGCCAGGCCTGGAGGAACAGGTCGAACCCTTTGCGCAGATCGGCGTAGCCGAGCCCGATCGCCAAGGTCGCTCCCTCCGGCAGCCGCAGCCTCGCCCGCAGCGCCTTCCGCGCGCCGGGGCTCGACCGGCCGATACATGCCCTGCGGCACCAGCACGGTCCGCTCCATCGGCACCGCTACGAGCTCGTGGTAGCGGTCGCGCACATGCGCCGCCGCGAACACGACGTGCCGGGCCGCCGCTACCCCCGCCCGCGCCGCTCTCGATCAGCCGCCGCTCGCGCAGCAGCCGCGGCATCTCGTGCAGCAGCAGCGTGCAAGCAATCCCCTCCGCCGAGCAGCGCCGCGCAGGCGCTCGCCGCGCCGACGTGTTGCACGATCGCCGCCCGGAAACCGGCGCCGCCAGCCCGGCGCGCATGCCGCGCCAACTCCCCCGTTCCGGCGAAGATCGTCGTCGGCGCCAGCCTCGCGGTACTCCGCCTCGAGCGGGCCGCCGCCCAGCAGCAGGAACGTCACCTCGACGCCGCGATCCCGCAATGCCCTGCCCAAGATGCAGCAGCAGCAGCTGCGACCCGGCGGCAAACGCGTCATGCCCCACCAGCAACAGCCGCGCCACCGCCGCCGGGCCCCCGGCGCCGCGACCGCGCGGGCCGTCGCATTGAGGAAAGCGCCGCCGAAATGCACGTCCGGCTCGAGATAGGCGCCCTCCGCCCACTCGTTCCAGGCGTTGACGCACACGAGCGCCTCGCCGAACACCGTCTGCCCGCCCGCCGCCTCGATCAGCCGTGACAGCCAGGCCTGATAGGCGGCCGGCGTCGCGCCATGGATCGTCATCCCCTGGCCCTGCCGCCGCGCATCGTTGTCCCAGCCCGGCAACGCGGTGCGGATCAGCGGATAGGGCGCCTCGTCCAGATCGGTCGCCCGCGCCACCACGTCGTAGTCGAACACCCGCGCCGTGGCCGAGAAGTCGAGCATGCGCAGCCGGTCGTTCAACTGCGGCAGATGCTCGGTGAGCTTGTGCGGCGGGAACTCGACCGCCGCGTCCATGCCGAACTCGCGCGGATCGCGCTCCCCGAAGCTCTGCGCCATGACGAAGATCGGGTCATGCCCGAGCAGCGCGGAACTGCCGCCGCCAGCGCGCGACCGAGACCGCGCCGCCCGGGATCAGCCCGGCGCGATACACCATCAGCACCGGCCGCCCCTCCAGCCGGATGTAGCGCGGGTCCTCGAAATGGCGCGCGAAGGTCGCGATCAGCGCCGGCTCGTCCTCGTCGCGATAATCCTGCGACAGCAGGACTTCCTCCTCCGAGCCGTCCCATCGCCGCGTCCAGTTCTCGTTCGCCCACATCAGGCAGAACGGCATCCGAGCGAGGGATCGGCAAGCATGGCCTCGAGCGGCCGCTCCAGCAGGCGCTGGCCGTTGAACCAGTAGAAATAGAACACGAAGCCATGGATGCCCGCGCCCCGCGCCAGCTCGATCTGCCGCGACAAGGTCGCCGTCCCTTCGAGCCGGTAATGGCCGAGGTCGCGCGGGATCCGCGGCTGATAGTGCCCGACGAAGCGCGGCACGCCGCGGGCCACGTTGGTCCATTCGGTGAAGCCCTCGCCCCACCAGCGGTCGTTCTCCGGCACTGGATGGAATTGCGGCAGATAGAACGCGAGCAGCATGGCCTTGCGCTCGACCGTCGGCGCGAGCGGCGTCAGCTTCTCGAACAGCGGCCCCGGCTGCGTGTTCCGCCGCACCAGTTGCGGCAGGCTCGCCTCCTCCTCCGCCTGAGTCGCGAAAACGCCGGGCTCATGCCGGTGACGCCGGTAGTGCAGCAACGGATTGACATCCGGCAGATGTCGCAGATAGCGCGCCTGATAGTAGCGCACGTCGAGAAACGACGAGGGTTCGCGTCCTTCCGCGGCGCCAGTGACGAGGTAATGCTCGAACGGGTCCCAGCCCGCCTCGGCGACGTCGGGCGACTGGCTGAGATAGTGGATCGGATCGAACTCCGGCACCGGGCTGACCCAGCCCTCGCGGCGGTGGAGCAGGAAATGCGCCAGACACGAGTTCGCCGGCCTTGATCCCGTATTT
The DNA here is from genome assembly GCA_963848035.1 of uncultured Alphaproteobacteria bacterium. GTDB lineage: Bacteria > Pseudomonadota > Alphaproteobacteria > Acetobacterales > Acetobacteraceae > JAVVHH01. The sequence goes on along the minus strand of CAWKCD010000003.1, from coordinate 447,067 downwards.
CGCTCGGTACCACTCCGGATCGAAATACTCCGCGGGACGGCGGCCTTCATTTTCGCCATGCTGCACGTAGTGCAGCAGCGGATCGATCTCGGCCGCCGCCACGTCGCGGTGCGTCGCCAAATACCAGTTGGTGTCGAAATACGCGTTCGGGCGTCGTCCCTCGCGCCAACCATAGCGATGGTAATGCAGCAGCGGGTCGATGCCCGCGGACAGCAAATCCGGGTTGCGCTCCTCAAACCAGGCGGTATCGAACAGCCCGGATTGCCTGAGCACACCGACATCGCGCAGTTCGCGCCAGTCGATCGAGCCATTCTGCTCTGGATTCGGTCTATCCACGGCCCACTACTGACACTACAGCGTCAGCTGATCGCAAGGCCGCCGGTAAGGGCAGCGCAATCATCCGTGGGAGGAGAATGGGAATGCACAGACGAGACTTCATCGCAGGCGCCGCCGCGGTCACCGCGCTACCGCGCCTGGCTCGCGCCCAGGCGGCCACCAAGACCCTCGTCTTCGTGCCGCAAGCCAACCTCACCAGCCTCGATCCGATCTGGACCACCGCCACCGTCACCCGGAACTACGCCTACATGGTGTTCGACACCCTGTATGGCACGGACGACCAGCTTCGTCCGCAGCGGCAGATGGCCGCAGGCGAGACGTTCGATGAAGACGGTAAGCGCTGCACCATCAAGCTGCGGCCGGGCTTGCGCTTCCATGACGGCGAGCCGGTCCGCGCCCGCGACTGCGTCGCCTCGCTCACGCGGTGGATGAAGCGCGACAGCTTCGGCCTCAGCATCGCCGAGATCCTCGACGCGCTCGAGGCGCCAGCCGACGATACGCTCGTCTTCCGCCTCAAGCGTGCCTTCCCACCCTTGCTGCTCGCACTCGGGAAAACCCAGCCCAGCCCGGCCATGATCATGCCCGAGCGCATCGCCACCACCGACGCCTTCAAGCAGATCACCGAAGTCGTCGGCTCAGGCCCGTTCCGCTTCGTCCCGGACGAATACGTCCCCGGCAGCCGGGCGGTGTTCGCCAAGTTCGACCAATATGTCCCCCGCGACGATAAGCCCAGCAGCCTGGCCGGCGCCAAGATCGTCCATGTCGACCGCGTCGAATGGCGCATCATCCCCGAGCCCGCGACCGCCGCCAACGCGCTGCAGGCCGGCGAGATCGACTGGCTCGAGATGCCGCTGACGGACCTGCTGCCCGTGCTCCAGCGCGACAAGGGCGTCGTCGTCGGCCAGATCGACCCGTACGGCCTCTATCCCGTCCTACGCTTCAACCAATTGCAGGGGCCCACCACCAACCAGGGCGTCCGCCAGGCGATACTGGCCGCCATCGACTCGCGCGAGGTGATGCAGGCGATCATGGGCGACGACAGCGACGCCTACCACGCCCCGGTCGGCGCGTTCCTGCCCGGCACGCCCTACGCGAACGATGCCGGCATGGATCGCCTCGGCCCGCAGCCGCTCGACAAGGTTCAGGGCATGCTGAAAGCCGCCGGCTACAACGGCGAGCCGCTCGTGGTCATGCACCCGACCGATCAGCCGTTCTACGACGCGATGACCCAGGTGGTGGTCGCGTCGCTCAAGAAGGTCGGCCTGAACATCGACGATCAGGCGATGGATTGGGGCACGGTGGTGCAGCGCCGCGGCAAGAAGGATCCGCTCGACAAGGGCGGCTGGTCGCTGTTCTGCACCTCGTTCCCGGCGCTCGACTATACCGACCCGCTCACCGCGCCGGGCTTGCGCGGCATCGGCGGCAAGGCTTGGTACGGTTGGCCGGACGACGCCAAGATCGAGCAGATGCGCGACCAGTTCATCGAGACGCCAGACGAGGCCAAGCGCAAGGAGATCTGCAAGGACATCCAGCGCGAAGCGTTCACCGAGGGCATGTACGTGCCGCTCGGCCAGTATTTCCAAAAGGCCGCCTGGCGCTCCAACATCACCGGACATCTGAAGGCGCAGCCGCCATTGTTCTGGAACGTCATCAAGGGATGAGGCTGTCGCTCCTGGTCCTGCTCGGCAGTTCGCTAGGCGGGTTGGCCCGGTTCTGGGTCGGCCTATGGAGCGTCGCCCTGCTCGGCCCCGATTTCCCGTGGGGCACGCTGGCAATCAACATGATCGGCAGCTTCGTCATCGGCCTCGCCGCCACGGCGCTGCCGATGACGTCGAGCGATGCGCGAGCCCTGGTGATGGTCGGGTTCTGCGGTGGCTTCACCACCTTTTCGTCCTACAGCTTGCAAAGCTTCGAGCTATTGCAGGCAGAACGATGGGCAGCCGCGCTGACCTACATGGCCAGCTCGGTCGCCCTCTGTCTCGCCGGCACGGCGGCCGGCTGGTTCGTTGGAAAGACTGTTTAACGCAGGCCGAAGAACGACAGCACGGCAATGACCACGACGACGAGACCGATGATATAGATGATGTTGTTCACACTGCGTCCTTTCCAGTTGTGGGCATCGCGCCCTTCCTGACGGGCAGAGAACGCCGCGCATCGGTTCGAGTTCACGCTATTGCGGGTGCAGCTCCAGTTTCTGGACCCGCCAGTTGAGCAATTCCGCCACATAGAGCGTGTTTTCCGACGGGCAGGCGATCTCGTGGATCCAGCCGAACTGCTTGGTCTGCTTGCCCGATTCTCCCAGCACGCCGAGCACCTTGCCTTCGAGGCTCAGCTTGTAGATCCGGCCCGGGAAAGCGTCGGACGTATAGAGAACCTGGTTCGGCGGCGGCGTGATGCAGACCGTCCAGGGGGCGCCTGCCACCTGCGTCTTGGGCGTGCCGACCGGCGGGTTCTGGTCCGGCCGATTGCCGATCGCGGGCTTGGCGGCGGGGTCGTATGGCACATCGATGGTGATCTGCCGCAGCAGCTTGCCACTCGGATCGAACACTTGGATACGCCGGTTGCCGCGGTCGGCGACGTAGATGTTGTCCTCGGCGTCACTGGCGATGCTGTGCGGCGTGTTGAGCTGGCCGGGCCCGTCGCCGGGCGAGCCGAAGGAGCCGAGCCAGGCGCCGTCAGGCCCGATCTTCGCGACCCGCGCATTGATGTAGCCGTCGCTGATGTAGCCGTTGCCGGCGCGATCCCAGGCGATGTCCGTCACCTGCCGGAAATAGCCGTCGATCGGCGGCAGCGGCGGCTTCGGGTGCTTCAGCGGCCCGGTATCCTCGTCCGACGCCTCCTGCTTGCGCCCGAACACCAGCGTGACGCGGCCTTCCGGGTTGAACCGGATCACCATGTCGGAGCCCTTGTCGGCGGCCCAGATATTGTCCTGCTTGTCGACGCGCACCGCGTGCGCGAACGACCATGCGTAGAGATTGCGCCCGATCTCGCGCACGAAATTACCGTCGCCGTCGAATTCCAGAAGCTGCGCCGCGGCGGCCGCATAGGCCGGACCATTGGTGTTGCCGCGATGAAAGACGAAGACGTGCCCCTTGGAGTTCACCGCCACGCCGGACACCTCGCCCAGATACATGTTTTCCGGCAATTTCAGCGGGTTCGGCACCGAATCATAGGCGATCTGCGGGACCGTCTGGGCATGGGCGGCTGGCGCGGCAAGCAGCAGCGCGGCCAGTAGGCGACGATACATCGGTTTCCTCCGTCTTTGCCCTATGCTGGCGCGCTGGGGGCGGGACATGTCAATGCTGCGGCGAGCAGGCCTGGTTTGGTTGATCCTCGGAAGCGCCTGCGCCCACGCGCAGGAGAGTCAGGGCGAGTTGCTGCGCTGGGGCACGATGGCGACCCTGGCCCCGCTCTGCGGCACCCGCGACGAGAAATGGGCATTCGATCTCCGGCGCGCCGAACTGCAATCCGCCACGCGCAGCCGGCGCTTCGACGACGAGGCGTTGCGGGCCGCGCCTGGGAGCAACGAGGCCTCGGCCGCGCTCTCCTTCGCCGAGGCCGAAGCGCTCGAGGAGTTCGCCGAGAGCCCGCCGGAGCGCACCTGCAAACCGCTCGCGGATAATCCCGATCTCAAACAGGCTGACGAGATCGTGCGCGCGTTCCGGGCGCAACGAGACCCGAAAAGCGGATCATAAAAAGCTACAATATCAGCTCAATAAAACGACTAGTTGAGACCCTGCGCAATACACTTGACGACGGTCGGCGACAAGAACAAATTAAGAACTGTCGCCATGCACCCCACTTGCCCCACTCAGCGGATCGCCGCGCTTCGAGACGTCGTCGCACGTATCGAGCGCAGCGGATCGACGCCAAATGCGCCGCCGCCGCTGCCCTTCGACTTGCCGTCGATCGACCTCGCGCTGCCCGGCGGCGGCCTGCCGCTGGGCGCCTTGCACGAGGTTGCCGGCGCTGGCGCAGACGCGCAGCACGGTGCCGCCGCGGCCCAGTTCGTCGCCGGGATCCTTGCTCGCATCGAGGGGCCGATCCTGTGGGTGCTCGAGCGGCGCGACCTGTTCGCGCCAGACCTGTTCGCGCCGGGTCTGGCCGCCGCCGGGCTGCATCCCGACCGCGTGGTCTATGCCGAGGCGGGGCGGCGCGAGGCGCTGCTGGTGATGGAGGAAGGGTTGCGTCATCGCGGCCTGGCCGGCGTCGCCGCCGAGATCTCCAGCCGCATCAATCTCACCGCCTCCCGCCGCCTCCAACTCGCGGCCGAGGCCACCGGCGTGACGGCACTCCTGCTGCGCCGCCCTGGTCCCAGCCGGGACGGCGCCGACGCCGATCTCGCCGGCGCCATGGCCGCGGTCACCCGCTGGCGTATCGGCGCCCTGCCTTCGGCGCCGCCGATCGCGGATGCGCCCGATGTGCCGGGATTGGGAAGGGCGCGCTGGCGGTTGGATTTGTTGCGGTGCCGTGGCGGGCGGCCGGGTTCTTGGATGGTGGAGGCATGCGATGCGGCGGGTCGTCTCGATTTGGTTGCCCCATTGGCCGACAGACCGGCGGCGGAGATCGCTGGGAAAAGACGCGCCGCCGCGTGACCAGCCGCTGATCACGGCGATCCAGGACGGAAATCGCCGGGTCATCGAGGCGGCCGACGCACAGGCGGCCAGGTTGGGTCTTCGCCGCGGCATGGCGGTGGCTCAGGCCATGATGGTCGTTCCCACTCTTGAGAACGGAGGTCTGCACGTCCTCGATGCCGATCCGGCCGAAGACGAAGCCGCCCTGCTGCGTCTCGCCCGCTGGTGCCAGCGCCTCACCCCGCTCGCCGCACCCGATGCGCCGGACAACATCTGGCTCGACGTTGCCGGCTGCACTCATTTCTGGGAGGGCGAACAGCCTCTGCTCGATCACCTGACCGCCCGCTTGGCGCAGGACGGCGTAACGGCTATCGCCGCCATCGCCGACACGCCGGGCGCGGCGCATGCCATGGCGCGGTTCGGCAAAGAGCGGATCGTCCCGCCCGGCGCCCAGGCCGACGCCATCGCCGCGCTCCCCGTCGCCGGGCTGCGCCTGCCGGAGCAGACAGTCGCGACGCTGCGCCGCCTCGGCTTCGAGCAGATCGGCGCCCTGGCCCGCGTGCCCCGGGCCCTGCTCGCCCGCCGCTTCGGCCCCGAACCCGGCCGCCGCATCGACCAAGCCCTCGGCACCGCTCCCGAACCGCTGCAGCCGCTCGCGCATGAAACCCCGTTGCAGCACCGCATGGCCTTCCTCGAGCCGCTGCTGTCAGCCGAAGCACTCTCCGCCGCCACCGGCCAATTGCTCGAAACGCTCTGCGCCGCGATGGAGCGCGCCAGCCTCGGCGCCCGCCGGCTCGATCTCTTGTTCGAGCGCGTGGACGGCGCCGTCCAGGCCACCCGCATCGGCACCGCCCGCCCCAACCGCGACCCGAAACACCTGCATCGCCTGCTCGACGAGCACCTGCCGACGATCGACCCCGGCCTGGGGATCGAGGCCATGCGCCTGGTGATCCCGCTGGCCGAACCGCTCCGCTGGAAACAGGACGAGTCCGGCGGCGGCGGCGACGTTTCCACGCTGGTGGACCGGCTCTCCAACCGTCTCGGTGCCGACCGGGTCTACCGGGTCGCGCCGCTCGAGAGCGACGTGCCCGAGCGCGCCGTCCAGCGCATCTCCGCCCTCGCCCGACCCGGCGGCAAAAGCTGGGTATCGGAATCGGCGCCTACCCGTCTGTTCCACCCGCCCCGGCCGGTCGACGCCATCGCCGAACTGCCCGACCAAGCCCCCGCCGCCTTCACCTGGCGCCGCCGCCGCCACCGCATCCGCCGCGCCGACGGCCCGGAGCGGATCTACGGCGAATGGTGGCAGCGCGACGCCGAAACCGACGCCGTCCGGGACTATTTCCGCGTCGAGGATGAGGAAGGCCGCCGCTTCCTGCTGTTCCGCCAGGGCGACGGCGTGGACCGACGCACCGGCGGGCTGCAATGGTTCATGCAGGGGATGTTCTAAACCGCGAATCCGCCGTCGATGTTCATCGCGGCGCCCGTGATCATGCCCCTATCCGGCCCTGCCAGATACGCCACCATCCCGGCGATCTCGTCCGCTTTCGCATAGCGCGGGATCGCCATGTTGGCCTTCAGCATCGCCGAGAAATCAGAGTTGTTCGGGTTCATGTCGGTGTCCACCGGGCCGGGCTGTACTGTGTTGATCGTTATCCCGCGCGGACCCAGGTCGCGCGCGAAGCCTCGGGTGAGGCCGTGCACCGCCGCCTTGCTCGCGGCATAGACGGCGCCGCCGGGAAACGGGATGCGGTCGGCATTGGTGCTGCCGATGTTGATGATGCGTCCGCCCTCGCCCATGTGCTTCGCCGCGGCCACGACCGCCGCGAACAGGCCGCGCACATTGGGGCCGAACATCCGGTCGAAATCCGCGATCGTCGCCTGATCCACCGGCGAAGGGCCGAACACGCCGGCATTGTTGACCAGGATGTCGATGCGCCCGAACTGCGCCGCCACCTGATCGACCGCGCGCGCCACCGCCGCCGGATCGGCCGCATCGGCCTGCACCGCGAGCCCCTTGTGCCCCGCCGCCTCGATCTCCTCGACCACGGCCTGCGCCGCGTCGGCCCCGTGCACGTAGGTGACGGCGACATCCGCGCCCTCGGCGGCCAGCCGCCGCGCGATCGCGGCGCCGATGCCGCGCCCGCCGCCGGTCACCAACGCGATCTTGCCTTCGAGCTTGCTCATCCCAGCCACCGTTTCTCGTTGCCGTTGCGGCATCTTGGGCGCGGGGCGCGAGCAGACCACCGGGCGGATGACCGGGTCCGCCGCGGACAGCGGACCCGGTCACGGCGGCCGTCAGGGCGCGTCGAGGAAGCCGATCACGGTGGTGATCCGGTCCGCTTCGTCGAGCTGCACGACGTCGGTGCCGCGCGCGATCGGCGTCCCCCCATCCGGTCCGAGCGCCCAGCAGAAGCGCACGAACCTCCCGTGCCCGTCCGGCTGGCCCACCAGCGAGAAGCGGTGGCCGGGAAACCGGTCCTGCACGCCGGCGATAAGCCGGCCGACCTCGTCGCGCCCCTCGCCCTGCATCATCGGGTCGGCGTAACGGGCGGTCTGCGCCCAACGCTCGCAGAGTTGCGTTTGACGGCGGGCCGGGTCGATCTCATTCCAGGTTGCGAGATAGTTGTCGGCGATCTGGGAAGCATGCGGCATCGGTTCCACTCCTTGCTGCGCCGGCCCATTGCCGGCGGCGGCATGGCTACCGGACCGGACGATGCCGGTCGAATACGTCGGAAGTAATATGTTCGGCGTCTGCGATGACGTCGGAGGTAATCGACTGTATTCGATCGCATGGCATCATCTCCCGGCAATATCGGCAAGGAGACGAACCATGACGGCATACGCGGTTGCACATCTGTGGGACGTGGTCCGAGGCGATGCGATCGCCGAATACCTCGAACGTATCGACGCCACGCTCGCCCCGTTCGGCGGCCGGTTCATCGTCCATGGCGGCGCCGTCGAACTCCTCGAGGGCCAATGGCCGGGCAGCCTCGTCGTCATCGGCTTCCCGACCCACGAGGCGGCCCGGTCCTGGGACACTTACCGCAATACCGGGCCATCCTCCCGCTCCGGCTCGGCCACGCCCGCGGCAACGCGATCCTGGTCGACGGCGTCGACGCCGATCACCGTGCGACCGACGTGCTGGCTCAGATCCCGTCCTGAGCCGGCAGCAGCCGACGCAGCCGCGCCTCCGTGGCGCGGTCGGCGGGGTAGAACGCCTCGATCGCGAGTTCCGACAGGATAATCTCCACCGGCGCGCCGAACACCGTGGTGGTGGAGATCAGGGACAACCGGCCCTGCGCCGTCTCGAGTTCGAGCGGCACGGCGAGCGCGTCCGTCGGAGCCTCGGCCGTGCCGCCAGGCAGGGCGGAGAGCTCGGCCAGGAGTTGCCACAGCGCCGGATCGCCGCTGGCCTGCGCCTGGCCGCGGAGCTTGCCCAACACATGCGCGCGCCACGCCGGCAGGTTGGAGATGCGCGGCGCCAGGCCGGACGGATGCAGGCTGAGCCGCAGCACGTTGAGCGGTGGCTGCATCAAGGCGGGATCGATCGGGCCGCCGAGCAGCCCGGCGACCGCATCGTTGGCCGCCAGCATGGTCCAATGACGGTCGACCGCGAGCGCCGGATTGGGGGCGTGGCCGCGCAGGATGGCATCGATCAGCGTGCGGACGGCGGCGAGCGCCGGGTCGTCGAGCGGCCGGTCGGCGTATTCCGGCGCGAACCCGGCAGCCAGCAGCAGCGCGTTGCGCTCGCGCAGCGGCACCTCGAGTTGCCGAGCAAGTTGCAGCACCATGGCCCGGCTCGGCGCCGCCCGGCCGCTCTCGACAAAGCTCAGATGCCGCTGCGACACGCCGGCCTCCAGCGCGAGATCGAGCTGGCTGAGCCTTCGACGTTGGCGCCAAGCCCGGAGCTGCGAGCCGACGGTGTCGCGCGAGAGAGTTGTCATGGGCCCATGTTACCGGTCGCCCGCTCACTCTCCCATTACCCCGGAGGTCATGGACTCGGGGCGTTGTTCGTGATCTGTTCTCCCCGCCATGACGTTTGCAAGCGAACTCCGGTTAATCCGCAACGCCGATCGCGAAGGCAAGCAAACGGCCAAGTACGAGCATCGTTTCCGGGCTGGCGCGGCCAATGGGCGCGCCGCAGCGATCGCGGCGGACCGCCATGATCTTGTCCACCATGATCTGCGAAGGCGCGGGCAGCCCGGTGGCGGGCTCCGCCATCACAGTCAGCCGATACAGCGGCGCGTCGCGCGTCGAGGTGGTGAGCAGGCAGACCAGAACGCTGTCGGTCTCGGCCAGGAAATCCGACTGGATCACCAGCGCCGGACGTGGCTTCCCGTCATCTCCCGCGATCGCGACGGTGACGAAGTCGCCGCGCGTCACCCGCCCCAGTCCGCCGCCTTTTCGATGAAGTCGAGCGCGTCCGCCTCCTCGGCCGCGCCGGTCAGCAGCGCCGCCTGCCGCCGCGCCTCTTCCGCGAAGCCCGGCGACTGCGGATCCGGAACCCACAGCCGCACCAGCTTCATCCCGGCGGTTTTCCGCGCCGCCCGATACCGCTGGAACTTGGTCAGGCCATCCTCCTTGCGGGGGCGAACCACGCTCTCTCTCCTCATAACGTAGCGCGCTACTTTTATGCCCTACGCCGAACTCCAGGTCACCACCAATTACAGCTTCCTCCGCGGCGCCAGCCATCCGGAGGAGCTGTTCGCGCAAGCGGCCGCCTATGACATCCCCGCGCTCGGGGTCACCGACCACGGCACCGTCGCCGGGATCGTGCGGGCGTGGGATGCGGCGAAGACCACGGGGGTGCGGCTCGTGGCGGGGTGCCGGTTCGACCTGCGCGACGGCGCCACGCTGCTCGCCTATCCGACCGACCGGCCCGCCTGGTCGCGCCTCTGCCGGCTGATCACGCTGGGCAAGAGCCGGGCGGGCAAGACCGGGTGCGATCTCGACTGGGATGACCTCGCGTCCGGCGGTGCGGGGCTGCTGTACATCCTCGTCCCCGACAAAGCCGACGCTCGCCTCGCCACCCAACTCGACCGCCTCCGTGCCGACGCGCCCGGCCGCGCCTATCTCGCCGGCACCATCCGTCGCCGGCCCGGCGACCCGATCCGCCTGCACCGCCTCGCCGAGATCGGAGCCGCGCATCGCGTTCCGCTGATCGCGACCGGCGACGTGCTGTTCCACCACCCCGAGCGGCGCATCCTGCAGGACGTGGTGACCTGCATCCGCGAGGGCTGCACGATCGACACCGCCGGGTTCCGCCGCGAGCGCTTCGCCGACCGCCATCTCAAGCCGCCGGAGGAGATGGCGCGCCTGTTCGTCCGCCACCCCGACGCCATCGCCCGCACCAAGGAGCTGGTCGCGCGGTGCAGCTTCGACCTTGGCGACCTGCAATACCAATACCCGGACGAGCAGGAGGAAGACGGCCTGCCGCCGCAGGAGACGCTGGAGCGGCTGACCTGGGCAGGGGCCGCCGAGCGCTACAAAGGCGAGTTGCCCGACCGGGTCACGGCGCAGCTCAAGCACGAGCTCGAACTGATCCGCCAGCTCGACTACGCGCCGTATTTCCTCACCGTGAACAGCATCGTCCGTTACGCCCGCAGCGAGGGCATCCTCTGCCAGGGCCGCGGCTCGGCGGCCAACTCGGCGGTCTGCTACGTGCTGGGGATCACCAGCATCGACCCGACCAGCACCGGGCTGCTGTTTGAGCGCTTCGTCTCGGCCGAACGCCGCGAGCCGCCCGATATCGACGTCGATTTCGAGCACGAACAGCGCGAGCGCGTGATCCAATGGGTCTACGAACATTACGGCCGCGACCGCGCCGCGCTCTGCGCCACCGTGATCCGCTACCGCGCCCGGGGCGCCATGCGCGAGGTCGGCAAGGTGCTGGGGCTCACCGAAGACACCACGTCCGCGCTCTCGAGCCAGGTCTGGGGCTGGTCCGAGGAGGGCGTCGAGGCGCGCCATGCCGAGGCGCTCAACCTCAACCTCGAGGACCGGCGGCTGCGCCTCGCGCTCGATCTCGCCAAGCAGTTGATCGGCTTCCCGCGCCATCTCGGCCAGCATCCCGGCGGCTTCGTCCTGACCCACGACAAGCTCGCCGACCTGGTGCCGATCGAGCCCGCCACGATGAAGGACCGCCAGATCATCGAGTGGGACAAGGACGACATCGACCTGCTGAAATTCATGAAGGTGGACGTGCTGGGCCTGGGGATGCTGGGCTGCCTGCGGCGGGCCTTCGACATGCTCGACGAGCATCGCGGCGAGACGCTCGACCTGTTCACCATCCCGCAGGACGATCCGGCCACCTACGCCATGATCCAGCGCGCCGACACACTGGGAACATTCCAGATCGAGAGCCGGGCACAGATGTCGATGCTGCCGCGGATGAAGCCGCGCATGCTCTACGACCTGACCATCCAGGTCGCCATCGTCCGGCCGGGTCCGATCCAGGGCGACATGGTCCACCCCTATCTGCGCCGCCGCGAGGGCCTCGAAAAGCCAGAATACCCGCAGCCCGCGCTGAAACGCGTGCTCGAGAAGACGCTCGGCGTGCCGCTGTTCCAGGAGCAGGCGATGCAGGTCGCGATCCAATGCGCGGGGTTCACGCCCGGCGAGGCGGACCAGCTCCGCCGGTCGATGGCGACGTTCAAGCTGACCGGCGGCGTGCACCGGTTCCACGACCAGCTGATCTCAGGGATGGAGCGCAACGGCTACAGCCGGGAATTTGCCGAAAAGACGTTCAAGCAGATCGAAGGGTTCGGGAGTTACGGCTTCCCGGAGAGCCATGCGGCGAGTTTCGCGATCATTGCGTATGCGTCGAGCTGGGTGAAATGCCACCACCCCGACGTGTTCTGCTGCGCGCTGCTGAACGCCCAGCCGATGGGCTTCTATGCGCCGGCCCAGATCGTCCGCGACGCCATCGCGCACGGGGTGGAGGTGCGGCCGGTCGACGTGAACCACTCGCGCTGGGACAGCATGCTCGAGCCCGGCGATGGTCGATATCTCGCCGTCCGTCTCGGCCTGCGCATGGCCAAGGGGCTGGCCGAGGAGCACGGCTTGAAGATCGTGCTGCAGCGTGGTGAGCACGCCTATGCCTCGGTCGAAGAACTCTGGCGCCGGGCGGGCGTGCCGATCGCCGCCCTCGAACGCCTTGCCGAAGCCGACGCGTATCGGTCGCTACACGCCGAACGCCGCGACGCGATCTGGGCCATCAAGGCGCTGCGCGACGACCCGCTCCCGCTGTTTGCCGCCGCCGACAACCGGCCGGAGATCGTCGAGCCGCCGCTGGCCCTCGCCCCGATGCGCCCCGGCCGCACCGTGGTCGAGGATTACGGCAGCGTCGGCCTCACGCTACGCCAGCACCCGGTCGCCTTCGTGCGCGAGGATCTCGCCAAGCAGGGCATGGTGGCGTGCGGCGATCTGGAGCGGATGCGTGACGGGCGCCGGGTCGTGGTGCCGGGCCTGGTGCTGGTGCGGCAGAAGCCGGGCTCGGCCAAGGGCGTCATGTTCATCACGCTGGAAGATGAGACGGGCATCGCCAACCTGATCGTCTGGCCCAGCATCTTCGAGCGGCAGCGCCGCCTGGTGCTGACCGCCAGCATGATCGCCTGCGAAGGCAAGGTGCAGAAGGAAAGCGGCGTCACCCACGTCATTACCGACCGGCTGATCGACCTCTCGGGCCTCCTGCGCGAAGTCGGCGAGCGCGACGAGCCCTTCCTGCTGCCGACTGGCCGCGGCGACGAAGCCCGGCACGGCGGCGCGCCGGATCAGCGCGATAAAACCTGGAAGCCCCGCGATATCTACAGTCCTGAACGACTCTCGAACGGCATCAAGGTCCAGACGCGGGATTTCCGGTGACGGCCGCGCCCACCCGCGCGATCAGCTCCCCCGCCTGGAACGGCTTGCGGATGACGTCTTCCGCCCGCGCCGGCCCCAATAGTTTCTCCTCGGCATAGCCAGTCATGAAGACGATCGGCAGGCCCGGCCACAGTTTCCGCGCCGCGGCAGCCAATTCCACCCCGTTTATTTCCGGCATCGCCAGATCGCACAGCAACAGGTCCGGCCGCCGGCTCTCGAGCCCGGCCAGGGCATCGGCGCCCGATTCGTGCTCGACCACGTCATGGCCGCACGCGCGCAGCATCTCGACCGCGACCTCACGGACCGCCGGGTCGTCGTCCACCACCATGACATCGAGACGGCGCACCGAACCACCGGTCGCATTCCGATCCTCTCCCGCCGGCGGAACGAGGGGGCTCGTGCCAGCTCGCGGCAGCAAAAGATCCAACCGTGCTCCCTTGCCCGGCTCGGAATGGACGACCACGCCGCCGCCGAGTTGCTTGAGCAGGCCGAGCGCCTGGGGCAAGCCCAATCCCGAACCCTTGCCGAATTGCTTGGTGGTGAAGAATGGCTCGAACATGCGTGCGCGCACAGCCGCCGGGATGCCTGGACCATTGTCGGCCACCGAGATGCAGACGTAGACGCCGGCCTCCGGCTCCTCCGACCGGGTCGGCGGATCGCGCCACGCCACGCTCGTGCCGATGGTGAGCACCCCGCCCTGCCCCATCGCGTCGCGCGCGTTGATCGCCAGGTTGAGCACGGCCAGCTCGAGCTGCGTCGGGTCGGCAAGCGCGAGTTCGAGCTCGAGCCGAAGCTCGAGCTCGATCCGCACCGTCGCGCCGATCGAGCTCTGCAGCAGCGGATGCATCGCCTCGATCAGGAGGTTGACGTCGACCGGCTGCGGCGTGATCGGTTGCTGGCGGGAGAAGGCGAGAAGTTGGCTGGTCAGCCGCGCCCCGCGCGAGGCGGCATCGCGCGCGCCTGCGATCAGCCGGCCGGCGCGCCCGGTCATGTCGCTCTGCCGCGCCAGGAGCTCGAGACTGCCGAGGATCGCGGTGAGCAGGTTGTTGAAATCATGCGCGATCCCTGCGGTGAGCTGACCCACCGCCTCCATCCGCTGCGCTTGCAGCAGGTCGCGCTCCGCCTGCTTCTCGGCGGAGACGTCGGCGATCGCCGACCAGCTCCGGATGAAGCGGCCCTGGTCATCGAACTCGCCACGCGCGGCAAGCCGGCCGTCGAAGACACGTCCGTTCCGGCAGACGAACTGATACTCCGCGGTGCGCGTCTCGCCCGCGCTCGACAGCATCGTCGGCCAGGTTTGGTCGCGATAGCGAGCCGCCGAGGCCTCGGTCATGAACTCGGCCGGAGAGCGCCCGAGCACATGCTCGCGTTTCCAACCGAACAGGTCCGTCCAGGTGTCGTTGACGTCGAGTAGCCGGGCCTGGCTGTCGACGGAGTGCAGCGCCATCGGCGTCCGGTTGTAGAGCATCCGGTAACGCTGCTCGCTCTGCTGCAGGGCCGCAGTGCGCTCACGAACGCGATGCTCGAGTTCCTCGTTGGCCTCGCGGACATCGTGGATGTCGACCGCGGTGCCGATATAGCCGATCGGCACGCCGTCCTTCAGCATCGGCTTGTTGTGGATCCGGTGCCAGCGGTAGGCGCCATCATGGCGCCGCATCCGCGCTTCGATCACCCATTCGCCGCGCCCGGCCTGCACGGCCGCGCGCGCCGTGGCGAACAGCGACCGGTCCTCGGGATGGTGCAGCAGCAGCCTTGCGTCCTTTCCGGGCCCCGGCACATGACCCACGAACGCGATGAACGCCTGATTGTAGTGCTGCGCCAATCCGTCGGCCGACAGCGCGAAGGCGGAGTGCGGTAGGGTATCGAGGAGCAGCTTGAAGCGCTCGTCGGCCAGCTCCTCCCCGCTGTCATCCATGGCGTATGTTCGGTCCGATCCCGCAAGCGAAGCAACCGGAGTAGCATAGTTTGCAACCGATCTGGCCACTCGCGCCTTGGCAGATCCGCGCTGAAACGATCGAAAATGGGAGGCGCTCTATCGATTGGCTTGCTCTTCCTCCGGCGGATCGTCCCAAGGGCGGTAGTAGAGTGCCGCGCACTCGTCCCTGGATACGCCGGAGATCACCTCGAGATCGTCGCGGTAGGCGTCGGTGACGAAGTTCATCGTGTCGAAATGGCGGTCTTCGAAATACATCCGGTGCACGTCCTCGCGGCCGGCGCCGTAGACGATGCGGCCGATATGGGCCCAAATGCTGGCCATGGTGCACATGCCGCAGGGCTGCAGCGTCGAGTAGAGGACCGCGCCGCGCAGGTCCTCGCTGCCGCGCTCGGCGCAGGCCCGGCGCATCGCCACGATCTCGGCATGCGCGGTCGGATCGTGCTGGATCCCGACCTCGTTGTGCGACGCGCCGATGACCTCCCCATCGAGCACGATCACGCACCCGATCGGGGACGCGCCTGGCGTGTCCTTACCCTTACGCGCCAGCGCGATGGCTTGGTCCATCAGCTCGGCATCGAAGCCGGACGCGGCGGCGGCGGGTTCGGCGCCAGGGGTTGCAGCAGTAGATTCGGTCACGGCGCCTCGCAAAAGTAACGAAGGCCGGTCCACAGGGACCGGCCTTCGCCACTAACTCGCAAGAAGCGGAGTTGTTCCGGCCGTCAGGCCGACTTGGCCATGATCTCGTCGGCGATGTTGCGCGGGACGGGATCGTAGTGGTGGAACTGCATCGTGAAGCTCGCCCGACCCTTGGTCATGCCGCGGAGCTGCGAGATGTATCCGAACATCTCCTTCAGCGGCACATGAGCGCGCACGATGACGGTCGAGCCCGAGCTGTCCTGGCTCTGGATCGTGCCGCGGCGGCGGTTCAGGTCGCCGACGACGTCGCCGACGTGGTCCTGCGGCGTGGTCACCTCAACGTCCATGATCGGCTCGAGGATGATCGGCGTCGCCTTTTTCATGCCGTCGCGGAAACAGGCCTTGGCGGCGATTTCGAACGCGAGCGCCGAAGAGTCGACGTCGTGGTACTTGCCGTCGATCAGCGTGTACTTGAAGTCCACCGTCGGGAAGCCCGCGAGCACGCCGGTATCGGCCTGCACCCGAATGCCCTTTTCGACTGCCGGGATGTATTCCTTCGGCACCGCGCCGCCGACCACCTTGTTCTCGAACACCACGCCCTGGTTCCGCTCGAGCGGCTCGAAGACGATCTTCACTTCGGCGAACTGACCGGAACCGCCGGTCTGCTTCTTATGGGTGTAGGTCTCGGTGTGCGACTTGCTGATGGTCTCGCGATACGCCACCTGCGGCGCGCCGATGTTGGCATCCACGCCATATTCGCGGCGCAGACGGTCGATGATGATCTCGAGGTGAAGCTCGCCCATCCCGGACAGGATGGTCTGGCCGCTCTCCTGGTCGGTCTTCAGGCGCAGGCTCGGGTCTTCGCCGGCCAGCTTCTGCAGGCCGAGCGTCATCTTCTCGACGCCGTCCTTGGTCTTCGGCTCGACCGAGATGTCGATGACCGGGACCGGGAAGGCCATGCGCTCGAGCACGACCGGATCCTCGGCGGCGGCCAGCGTGTCGCCGGTGCCGGTGTCCTTCAGGCCCACGAAAGCGGCGATGTCGCCGGCGTGGACTTCCTTGATCTCGGCGCGCTTGTCGGCGTGCATCTGGAACATCCGTCCGATGCGCTCCTTGTGGTCCTTGGTCGTGTTCAGGACCGTGTCGCCGCTCTTTAGCGTGCCGGAGTAGACGCGGACGAAGGTCAGCGTGCCGTATTTGTCGTTGATGATCTTGAACGCGAGTCCGGCGAACGGCGCGGTTGCGTTGGCCGGGATGATCCGGCGAACGGTGTTCTCATCCTCGCCCTCTTCGGCGGCGACCTTGATGCCGGGGATGTCGATCGGGCTCGGCAGATAGTCCAACACGCCGTCGAGCAGCGGCTGCACGCCCTTGTTCTTGAACGCGGTACCGCACAGCACCGGGCGGAAGGCGCCGGAGATGGTGCCGGTCTTGATCGCGCGCTTCAGCGTCTCGGGCTTGACGTCGCCATGCTCGAAATACTCCTCCATGCCCGCATCATCGACCGCGAGCGCGGTGTCGAGCAGGAGCTGGCGGTATTCCTTGGCCTTCTCCATGAGGTCGGCCGGGATCTCTTCGTCGTGGAACTTGGCGCCCAATTCGCCGCCTTCCCAAACGATCGCCTTCATCTCGACGAGGTCAACGACGCCGACGAACTGATCCTCGATGCCGATCGGCAGCTGCAGCGGCAGCGCGATGATGTCGAGCTTCTCCTTGAGCGTATCGAACGCGCGGTAGAAGTCGGCGCCGGTGCGGTCCAGCTTGTTGATGAAGATGATGCGCGGGACGTTGTAGCGGTCGGCCAGACGCCAGTTGGTCTCGGACTGCGGCTGCACGCCGGCCACGCCCTCGATGATGAACACGGCGCCGTCGAGCACGCGCAGCGAGCGGTTCACTTCGATGTTGAAGTCGATGTGGCCGGGCGTGTCGATGATGTTGATGCGGTGGTCTTTCCACTCGCAGGTGACGGCGGCGGACGTGATGGTGATGCCGCGCTCGCGCTCCTGCTCCATGTAGTCGGTCGTGGTGTTGCCGTCATGCACCTCGCCGATGCGGTGCGACATGCCGGTGTAGTACAGGATCCGCTCGGTCGTCGTCGTCTTCCCCGCGTCGATATGCGCGGTGATGCCGATGTTGCGGATCTTGGCGAGCGGATTAGTCTCGGACACGAGGTGACCTCCATACGGCGGCGGGCGCAGCGGGACCCCTGCCCCGCGCGCCCGACCTTGCAGACCCCCGGCGTGTGGCCCGGGAGCGATGTTCAGCGTCGCGCCTATGTGCGGTAGGAGTTGACGAAAAGCAACACCCGCGCGCGCAGATTACCGTGGCGGCGCCAGCATCCACCCGGCGTCGGTGGTCGTCACACGGCCCTCACCGGCCAATTTCGTCAGGTGGGCGACGACGTTGGCCTCCGCCGGCCGGGCGAGCGCCGGGTTGAGACCGCGATAAAGCATTGCCACGAGCCCGGCGCTGCTGGCCGGGCCGCCCGCCAGCGCGCCGAGGATCTCCTGTTCGCGGGCCCGGCGGTGATCGAGCAGCGCCTGCGCGAACAGCGCCGGGCTCGCGCAATAGCGGACCGTGACCCGGCAGATAGACCGATGACTCGACCTCGAGCAGTCGCTCCAAGCTCCGGAAATAGGCCGCCATGTCGCCGCCCGCGCCGCCGACGACGGTGCTCGACCAGCTCATCACATGGTCGCCGCTGAACACGATACCGTCGGGGCCGGCCAAGCAGAGATGGTCGGGCGCATGACCCGGCGTGTGCATCGCTCGCCATGGCCCGATGTGATCGCCGTCGTTCACGGGGATGTCGGGGCTCAGGGTCGGGAAAGCGTGCAGCTTCGCCCCGGTCGCCTCGTGTAGGGCCGGCAGCGCTCCCGAGTGATCGTGGTGGCCGTGGGTCAGGATGATCGCCCGAATCGGCGCGCCGGCGGCCTCGAGGATGTGGCGGACATGCGCGGCGTCGTCTGGGCCGGGGTCGAGCACCGCCACGCCATCGTCCCAGTCGAGGAGATAGGTGTTGGTGCCGCGATAGGTCATCGGCCCTGGATTATCGGCGACGATCCGCCGGATGCCGGGCAGGACGGGGAGCGCGACGCCGCGGGGCGGGATCGGTTCGGCGAGGAAGTTCAACCGGCGAGTTCCGCCTCGGCCGCCATGCAGACGGCGCCGGTCGCATCCAGGGTCCGCAGCTGAAAACCGGGGCCGCCGGGTCGTGCTTCGAGCGTCAGCCTGTTGCCATGGAAGGCTGGCCGCTGACCGCGGAACGTGAACCGGGCGATCCGCTGCCCGGACAACAGACCGGCGAGCCATGTCGCCTGCAACGGCCCATGCACGATCAATCCGGGATACCCTTCGACGTCCCGCACGTAATCGACGTCGTAGTGGATGCGGTGCCCGTTGCCGGTCAGCGCGGAGTAGCGGAACAGCAGCACCGGGTCCGGCAGCACTTCGGCGGTCAAACCATTACCGCCTTGCAGCCGGTCGGTGACCGGCGCCGCCGGTTTGACGGCCGCCCCCTCGGTGCCGCGATAGACGATGTCCTGCTCCTCCTCGATCGCGGCGCCGCGCGGGCCGGAGATCACGTGGCGCACGGTGACGAACACGAGCGGCCCGCTGCCGCCCTGCTTTTCCTGCACGCCGAGGATCGTCGTGGTCCGCGAAACCGCATCGCCCTGATGCAGGTCCCCCAGCAGGCGCACGCGGCCGCCGGCCCACATCCGTCGCGGTAAGTGGTGGACCGGCGGAAGGAATCCGCCCCGGCGCGGGTGGCCATCGGGGCCGATCTGGTCCGGCATCACCCAGTCCTGGAACAGCATCCAATGCCACAACGGCGGCAAGATCTCGGGCGTCGGCACGCCGAGCGTCGCGGCCATGCCGTGCACCAGACGCGGCGAGATCTCGTCGTGCCGAGTTTCTTGCTTGCCGATGAACGCCTCGTAGCTCATCCCGGATCTCCGCTCGAATCGTCCGCGGGATCGACGGGCTTCGGTTTGGGCTTCGGCTTTGGCTTCGGTGGTAGGTGCAGCATGCGCAGGTCGACCGCGTCGCCCATCGCCATGTAGCCAGCGCGGTTCGGATGCAGCTTGTCGCCCGGCCCGCCGATCGTGCTGCTGGGGACGAATTCGGGGCGCAGGCCGCCGGTGGTGCGGTCGATGGTCGCCTTCTCGAAGTCGACATAGCCGTCGAACACGCCGCCGCTGTTGCGGATGAAGTCGTTGAGCGCGCGGCGTTTGGCGTCCTGGTCCGGCGAGCCGTGACCGGCGGCCTGCGTGCCGGCCACCGGCGTCAGCGTCGCACCGATCACCTTGACGCCCTTGATCTTGGCCCGAAGCCGGCGAACGGCTTCCTTCATCCCATCCCGCACGGCGTCGATGCTGGCATTCCCGTTGGTGCTGAAATCGTTGATGGCCTCGAGCCAGATCACGTGGCTGACGCCCGATAGCCCGATCACGTCACGGTCCAGCCGTTGGAGCGCGGACGGTCCGCCCGGCGTCGGCTGATCGACCCGGTAGTCGCCCGGGCCCACCACCTGGTTGCCGCCGATCCCGGCGTTCACGACGGCCATGCTGATCGACGCCGCCTGCAGCCGTCGTGCAAGCACGTCGGGGTAGCGGTCGTCACCGTTCAGCGTCGACCCGGTGCCGTCGGTGATGCTGTCGCCGAAGCACACGACGGCGCTGACATCGGCCGCGACCTGCATGTCCACCGCATCGAGGAAGAACCAGCTCGTCGTGGTGTTCGGGAACGGGCTCTCATCCTCGAGTTCGCCGAGCGCGCCGGCGCCGGGGACGGTGAGATAGCTGGTCTGCAGCGCCTTCGCGTGCCACGTCACCGCCGGCACGTCACCCGCTGCATGGAAGCTCACGGCCAGTTTGCGACCCAGCAGCTCCGGCGCGTCGGGATTCGACGCGAACGGTAGCGTCACCGCGTCTGACCAAGCGTCGCCGCCGGGCGGGATGGTGACGGTCTTTTTGTTCTTGAACGTGACGGGCTTGTTGCTGCCCGGCATGACAGCGGCGCCGCTGGTCTGCAGGCCGATGTACGCGGTGTCGATGGTGAGCGGCTGCTTGCCGTAGGCATTGCTGAAGCGGACCCGAGCGCGCTTACCCCAGACGGTCGGCCGCACGATCATACGGAAGGTCTGATCGTGGACGGCATTGTCGGTGATGGCGAATTTAAGTTCGGGCTGGGCTGACGGGTTGCCGACCGGATACGGGCCCTGCACGGAACCCGCCCAGCTGGTGACCCATCGCTGCGCAAGGGCGGGCGTGGCAATCAGCATCGCCACAGCGACGAAAAGACGAAGTAACAAGCTTTGCCTCGCAATCAGATGGCGATGGACGTTTGTGGCCGGGGATGGATCGGCGGCAGGGCTGCAATCCCGGTGATCTCCACCCGCCAGGTCTTGTCGGCGAGCTTGGCCTGCACGGTCGCGCGCGCCGGTTTGTGGCGGCGATCGAGCCAGGCATCCCACGCGCGGTTCAGGCCGGCGAAATCGGCCATGTCGGCCAGGAAGATCTGCACGCTCAATAGATGCTGCTTGTCGGTCCCGGCTTGGGCGAGCAACGCGTCGATCTGGCGGAGAATGTCGGCAGTCTGGCCCTCGGCATCGAGCGACGTGTCTTCGGCGATCTGGCCCGCAAGATAGACCGTGCCGGCATGCACCACGGCGCCGGAAAGGCGGCCCTCTTCGGCCAATCGATCGATCATCGCGCAAGCTCCATGAAAAGGTCGGCGGTCTGCCGGGGGTGCGTCACCATCGCGTCGTGGCTGGCGGCAAGCTCCCGCCACTGCCAGCCAGGCGCCGCGCGCGCCCGCTCCCGGCTCGGGGCCAGCGACTCGTAGACAGGTTCGGTGCAGAATACGTAGGTGCTCGGCACACCGTTGCCGGGCGGCCCGTCGAAGTGGATCGCGCTGTCGAACGTGCCGAACGGGTGCGGCGTCATCCGCCGGCGCACCCAGTCGGCGGACGGCCCGGGCGGAATGCCGAATACCGCTGGATCAGGCGGCGGCAGCGAAACCCCGCCGCTCGGCTCGGCAAGCTTTCGGCGTGCCGCCGCGATCTCCGGAATCATGCTCTGCAGCGGCGACTCGCCACTGACCGGGATCATGCTGTCCAGATAGATGAGGCTCCGTATCCGCGACCTCGCCCGCACCGCGGCGCCGGTCAACGCGTTGCCGCCGAAACTGTGCCCGACCAGGACGGCGTCCTCGAGTTCCTCGCTCTCGAGCACGCCGACAAGGTCCTGAACGAATGTCTCGAGCGTGATGTCGCGACGAAGCAGGTGGGCGCGTTCGCCCACGCCGGTCTGCGTCGGCGTGAACACGTCGTGGCCGGCAGCGCGGAGCAATCCCGCGACATCGCGCCAGCACCACGCGCCGTGATAGGCGCCGTGCAGCAGGACGAATGTCGTCATCGCGTCTCGGTCGAAGCCATGCGGGCACCCTAGCCCGGCGGATGTCGCGTGCGAAGACAGCCACGGCAGGGTTCCGCCCGGGCGAAGCGGTTGCTAACAGGGGCCAATGCCTCCCGATCCCGACGCCGACCTTCGCCGCGATCTCGCTCGATACCGCGGCGTCGCCACCGGACTACTGGTCTTCATGGGCGGTCTGGTCGGCGTCTCCTTCGCCCTGCCGCCGGGGATCGGCGCGGACTTGCTGCAGTCCAGCGCCAAGGCCGGTTTCGTCGGCGGGATCGCCGATTGGTTCGCGGTCACCGCCCTGTTCCGGCATCCGTTGGGCATTCCGATCCCGCACACCGCCATCATCCCGCGCCAGAAGGCGAGGCTCGGACGCGCGCTCGGCCGCTTCGTCGCTGGTCACGTGATCACGCCCGCGGAGGTGTCGCGGGTGCTCGGCCGGTTGGACGTGGCATCGATCCTCGCGCGCTTCTTCCACGACAAGCAGGCGGTCGAACCGGCGTCGCGGGCGATCGCGGAGCTGCTGCCGCGGGTCCTGGCGAGCGTCGAGGACGGCCGCGCCCGCCGCACCTTGGCGCGCTTGTTGCCGCGGCTTTTGGGCGGTCCCGGCGCTGGCCGGGTGGTGGCGAGGGCGCTGCGCACGCTGGTAGCCGGCGGCCGTCACCAGGAGGTGCTCGGCTTCCTGCTCGAGGAATTCCGCAAGCTTCTCGAAAGCAAGAACGAAAGCCTGCATGACTTCATCCAGCAGAAGGTCCGCGCGCAGGGCGGACGGCTGGTTGGCTGGGTGCTCGGCGCGCAGGTGGCCGAACGCGTGATCGGCGTATTGCGGGAGGAGCTGAACCGGATGGGCCCGGACGGCAGCTCGATCCGCGCTGCATTCGACCAGTGGGTTCGCCGCGAGATCGATTTGATGGAGACCGATCCGGAGCGTGCCGCCGAGATCGGGAACGCGCTGCGCCGGGTCGTGGCGCACGAGACGGTGCAGGCCTGGATGTGGGACGTCTGGTCGCGCATGCGCCATGCCATCGAGCTAGACGCGGCCAAGCCCGGCGGTCACACGATCAGCCTGATCGAGAGTTCGCTGGGCAATCTCGGCACCTTCCTCGCCGAGGATGCCGGCGCCCGAGCCCGCGTCCAGGCGGCGGCCGAGGGCGTGATCGCGACGCTGCTACCGAGCGCGCAGGCGCAGCTCGCCGGCTTCATCGGCGACGTGGTTGCGGGCTGGGACGCCGACACCGTGGTCGACAAGCTCGAACTCAGGGTGGGGCGCGACCTGCAGTTCGTGCGGGTGAACGGCACGCTGGTCGGGTTCCTGGCCGGCGGTGCGTTGTTCCTGCTGCTCTGGGCGATCACAGGTCACGTGAGCCCGTAACGACGCATCCGACCCTCCCTAGTCAACCGGCGCATTGCTCCCATGTCAGCAAAGCAAGGGTAGGAGAACGGATATGCTGGTCGGAGCAGTGCTGAAGCAGAAGGGTGCGGAAGTGGTCACCGCAACGCCTACGAGCAGCGTGATGGACATCGCGAACACGATCACATCCCGCCGGATCGGCGCCGTCGTCGTCTGCGATGGCGACCAGCTCGCCGGCATCGTGAGCGAGCGCGATGTGGTCAAGGCGATCTCGCAGCATGGCGCGGCAGCGCTGTCACTGACGGCTGCGGACATCATGACCAAGAGCGTGACAACCGCGACGCCCGGCACGACAATGGACGACGCCATGGCGATGATGGACGCCGGCTATTTCCGCCATCTGCCGGTGCTCGACGACGGCGCCATGGTCGGGATCATCAGCGTTCGCGACGTGGTCCGTGCCCAGATTCAGCTCCAGGCGCAAGAAGTCGACAGTCTGAAGGCTTATGTGTTCCGGGGGGCCGAGGCCAACGGGCTCCGGTAGTCCCGACCCCTAGATCGGCTCCAGGGGTCGGCGTTCAGTCCGCGCTTGTCAGGCCGCGCCGGCGACGTAGGCGCGCAAGCTGTCCACCTCCTGCTCTGCTTCGCCGATCTTGGCCTTCACGACGTCGCCGATGCTGACCAGACCGACCAGCCGGTCGTCATCGACCACCGGCACATGCCGGAAGCGGCCGTCGGTCATCATCTCCATCGCCTCGGCGATCGTCGTTTGCGGGGTGGCGGTGTGGACGTCGCTGGTCATGAGCTGTGCGGCGGTCAGCTCCAGCGTTGCGGCGCCGTGTTCGGCGAGGCTGCGGACGACGTCGCGTTCGCTCAGGATCCCTTTCAGATGATTGCTTGCGTCGACTACCAGAACTGCGCCGATCCGGCGTGTCGCCAGCATGTGGATGACCTCGGCGACCTTCGCATCCGGCATGACGCTGAGAACGCTTCCACCCTTGTGTTTCAGAATTCCCGCGATGACCATTGGAGGTTCTCCTTTCCGCGACGGAAAGGAGAACATTGCGCCTAGGTGGCCGGTCTGTTCAACCATGCGATGAGCGCGCTCATCACTTCGCTACTCGGCCGCCGCGCGCTCCCCGGCCACGCGGGTGCGGGTTCGCATCGTCACGAACTCCTCCGCGCTGGTTGGGTGGATCCCGATGGTCTGGTCGAAATCCTGCTTGGTCGCGCCGGCCGTGATCGCCACGCCGACCCCTTGCATCATCTCGGCCACATCGTCGCCCAGCATGTGGGCGCCGACGACGCGCTGGCTGGCCTGGTCGACCACCAATTTCATCAACGTCTTGCCGGCCCGTTTCGACATGACGTGGCGCATCGGGGTGAACTTCGCGACGTAGATGTCGGCGGGACCACGTGCGGCCGCCTGTTCTTCGGTCAGGCCCACGGTGGCCAGCGGCGGTGCGCTGAACACGGCTGTCGGGATCGCCTCGAACGACCAGCGCCGGGGCTTGCTTCGCCCGAACAGGCGGTCGGCCAGATGATGGCCCTCCGCGATCGCGACCGGCGTCAGGTTCAGCCGGTTCGAGACGTCGCCGATCGCAAAGACATGCGGCTGGCTGGTGGCGTTCTCGCCGTCCACGATCACGCTGCCATTCTCATCCAGCGCAATTCCGGCGCGTTCGACGCCGAGATTGCGTGTGTTGGGCGTGCGTCCGACGGCAAAGAACACCAGGTCGACTTCGACTTCCTTGCCGCTCGTCAAGGTCACGCGCCGGCTCTCGCCCACGCGCTCGACTTTGTGGACCGTCTGACTGGGATGCATGTGGACGCCATTCGCCTCCATGCCTTCGCACAAAGCCGTCCGCAGATCGTGATCGAAGCCGCGCAGCGGCAGGTGCTGGCGGTAGACCATGTGGGTTTCGGCGCCCAGCCCGGCGAAGATGCCGGCGAATTCGACCGCGATGTAGCCGCCGCCGACCAGCAACACGCGGCTCGGCATCGTCGGCAGTTCGAACGCCTGGTCGGAGGTGATGCCGTGCTCCATGCCCTCGATCGCGGGCCGGACCACCGGATGCCCGCCGGTCGCGATCACGATCCGGCCCGCCGTGACCCGGCGACCACCGACATCGAGCGTATGTGCGTCGATGAACGAGGCATGGGCGTTGAACATCGTGACGCCGCTATCGCCCAGCATCCGCTGATAGATGCCGTTGAGGCGGGCGATCTCCGCGTCCTTGTGCGCGATCAGGGCCGCCCAATCGTGCTGCGGCGCGGGGCCGCTCCAGCCGAAGCCGCGCGAATCCTGATGCAGGCGGCCGTATTCGGAGGCCTGCACCATGATCTTCTTGGGCACGCAGCCGACATTGACGCAGGTGCCGCCCCAATACGTGCTCTCGGCGATCCCGACTGTGGCGCCATGACCGGCCGCGATCCGGGCGCATCGCACGCCCCCGGACCCGCCGCCGATCAGGAACAGGTCGAAATCGGGTGCGCTCACGCGCCGATCCCGCCCAGGGCGAGGTATTTCACCTCGAGATACTCCTCGATGCCGTATTTGCTGCCCTCGCGGCCGAGCCCGCTGCTCTTCATGCCGCCGAACGGAGCGACCTCGGTCGAGATGATGCCCTCGTTGATGCCGATGATGCCGTATTCGAGCGCCTCGGCGACGCGGAAGATGCGACCGATGTCGCGGCTGTAGAAATACGCGGCCAGGCCGAACTCGGTGTCGTTGGCCATCTCCAGCGCCTGCGCCTCGGTCTCGAAGCGGAACAGCGGCGCCACCGGGCCGAACGTCTCGTCGCGGAAGATGTCGGCTTCGCGCGGCACGTCGGTCAGGATGGTCGGCTGGAAGAAGTTGCCGCCGAGGGTGTGGCGTTCGCCCCCGATGAGAACGTGTGCGCCGCGCTGCTTGGCGTCGGCGATATGCTGCTCGACCTTGGTGACGGCATCCGGGTTGATTAGCGGACCTTGGGTCACGCCGTCGTCCATGCCGTTGCCGACCTTGAGCTTGCCCACCGCCTCCTTGAGCTTGGCCGCGAAGGCGTCATAGACGCCGGCCTGGACCAGCAGGCGGTTGGCGCAGACGCAAGTCTGGCCGGTGTTGCGGTATTTGCTGGCCATCGCGCCAACCACCGCCGCATCGAGATCGGCGTCGTCGAACACGATGAACGGCGCGTTGCCGCCGAGTTCCATGCTGGCCTTCTTCACGGTCGGCGCGATCTGCGCGAGCAGCTTGGCGCCGACCTCGGTGGACCCCGTGAAGGTGAGCTTGCGCACTTTCGGGTTCGACGTCAGCTCGCCGCCGAGTTCGCCGGACGAGCCGGTGATGACGTTGCAGACGCCCGGCGGCATGCCGGCGCGCTCAGCCAGGACGGCCAAGGCGAGCGCGGAAAACGGGGTCTGGCTGGCCGGGCGGATCACCCCGGTGCATCCCGCCGCCCAGCCCGGCCCGGCTTTGCGCGTGATCATCGCCGCCGGGAAGTTCCAGGGCGTGATCGCGGCGAAGACGCCCACCGGCTCCTTCGTCACGATGATCCGGCGGCCCTTCTGCGGCTGCGGGATGGTGTCGCCATAGATGCGCTTGCCCTCTTCGGCAAACCACTCGATGAAGCTCGCGGCGTAGGCGATCTCGCCGCGGCTCTCCGCCAGCGGCTTGCCCTGCTCAGCGGTCATGATGACGGCAAGGTCCTCGGTGTTCGCGAGCATGAGGTCGAACAGCTTGCGCAGGATCGCCGCGCGTTCCTTGGCCAGCATCGCCCGCCAGCCCGGCAGCGCCTGGTGCGCGGCGTCGATTGCTTGGCGCGTCTCTGCGGCGCTCAGGGCGGGGACGGTGCCGACGATCTCGCCGGTCGCGGGATTGCGGATCTCGATGGTTTTCCCGCTCGCCGCCTCGATCCACTTTCCGCCCACGGCGCAGGCTTGCCGGAACAGGCTGGGGTCTCGCAGCGGCAGGGGGGCGGTCTGGTTCAGCATGTCGGTCTCCTCCGTAGACCTCCAAGATAGTCGCGCGGCGGCCTAATGTCAGTCGGCGACAGCAATCAAGCAATGTTTAACAAATGGTGCCAAGCCACAATCTTAACGTGAGCGACACTCCCGATCTCGCGATATCCGAACCGGTTTATGAAAGCTTCATGAACGATACTCGAAATATTTCTTGGTGCGTATTTACCTTTTATCAATGAAAAGCTGAAATGCTGATGCAAACGTTTGGATCAGGGAGTCGCATGTCGACGCGCGCCGCTGTCGCAATGCTTTTATTTGTTTCATTTTATTCACCATTTTCGTTCGCACAGCCAATTCCGAATGCCAAGACCTGCGTCGCGGCACTATCCACAACGGGAGAGCGGGTGAAGGTACGTGACCATGTCGGCGACCCCGCCGGTTTCACCGCCTACGCGACCTATGACGCGGATGGATGGCCGTCGATTACCTACGCGCCGGCCTTCTTCGTCTTGCCGCCGACGGTCCAGACATTCCTGTCACTCCACGAATGCGGGCATCTCGTGCTGCATACGACAAACGAATTTCTGGCGAATTGCTACGCCATCGCCCAAGGCGACTGGACGCCGGACGAATTGGCGTTGATCGAACGAAGCCATATCTCGGTCGGCGCATTGCCGTCGCAGTACGGCGGTAGCGGCGCCGCCTTCTGGGCAAAAACGAAGGCGACCTGTCCGAGCTACTTCCAGTAGCTCGGACGACGCTCGCCTATTGCAGCACGCCGCAGGCGATTCTGGCGCCGCCGCCGCCGAGCGGAGCAGGTTCATCGCTATAATTGTCGCCACCGGCATGGATGATGACCGCATGGCCTTTCAGCGCCGCGACGTCCTTCAGTCGAGGCGCCGTCACCTCGGTTTTCAGGGCGCCGTCCGCGGCGATGGTCAGGAGCGGGAGATCGCCGAGATGACCCTCTTTCATCGGGCCCTCGTGGTGGCCGGAATGCGCGGGGTCGAAATGCCCTCCGGCACCTCCGGCCGGCACGACGGCGCCGTTGGTGGTGCCCGGCGCGCAGCTTCCGTTCTCATGGACATGAAAACCATGGGGACCCGGCGGCAGACCGTGCAGGTCGACCGTCAGAAGACCTCCCGCCGGCCCAGCGGTGACAACGATGGTTCCGACGCTTTCGCCGGGTCCGGTTGGCGTGGTTCGCTCCACCGCCGCTTTCAGATCCGCCGCCAAGGTCGGACCGGCAGCCAGAACAAGCCCGGCAACAAAGATCGAGCGCGTGTAAAAGAGTGACACAGACCGTCCCCATCGAATGGAGCCGAAACGGTAGCAGGCGCTCGCCCGACGCGCGAGCACCTGCCGTGCGATTGTCAGGCGCGGGTGCGCCGCCAGCCGGCATAGCCGACGAGCCCGGTCAGTGCGACGGTGATCAGCGGCAGCGTCCCCGGCTCGGGAACCTGCTGAGCAAACACGGCGACGCACCCGCTGGGACATAGCGTGTCAGTGAATGCGGACGTCGTCCCGGTGAGCGGCACGAAGATCTCGCCGTTCAGCGGGTTAACCGCGACAGAGTGCAGGTTGCTCTTCCCCGCCCCGAGCGTGGTAAGATCAATAGACTGCAACAGCGCGTTGGTGGCGTCGCTGAACACGTCGATGACGCGGTCGCCTGCAGCATTGACGCCGGTGACGTAGTAGTTGCCGCTCGCTGGATCGAACCAGAGTTCGTCCGAACCCGAGACCTGCGTCAGCTTCGCCACGATCGAGCCGCTGCCGGCCGGATTGAGCACGACGGTCTGCGTATTCGCATTGCCGCAGCCCACCATGAGGTTGCCGCTCGCACCGAGCGCCAAACCCGCCGGCGAACAGGAGGCCACGCCCATGTTGGTGAAGTTGTAGCTTCGCAGCGCATTTCCGCTGGTATCGAACTCCTGGATGCCGCCGGCATCGGTGCCGTTGAACGTGGGCACCGAGACGAAGAAGGTTCCGGTCGCGGGATTCCAGATCGACTGCTCCAATCCGCCGCTCGCAACTTGCCCGGGAACCAGGATATTTGCCTTGGTCAGTGTCGGCGACAACGCGGTCGAGGTGCTGATCAGCGAAGCGAAGGCGGGCGAGTTCGCGTTGTTGGCGACGAACAGCGAGTTGGTTTTGGGAGAATAGGCCATCTCGTCGACACGGAAGCTGAGGCCGCCGGTGTTCACGGTCCCGCCGGCGATGGGATTGGCCGGGTTGGTGACGTTGAACGACCGCAAGGTGCTCCCGCCATCACCGGCGTAGAGTGTCGCCACTCCGCCGGTGTCGACGACCAGCACGCCGTCGGGTCCAGACACCGAGGTCGTCGCCAATTGTCCGACGAACCCGCTGGCCCGGCCGATGAACGTGTTTGTCGCCCCATTGAAGATGTCGACGCTGGCATTTGAGCGGTCAGCGAAATAATAGATGCCGGTGACTGGGTCGACGTAGCTGATGTCGAACGACGTCATGTTGCCACCCTGGCTGTTGGCGGCAGCCACCGGGATGCTCATCGTCGTCAGGAGACTGTAGTTGGTCGGTCCGGCCAACGCACCGAGCGACGTCGTTGCCACGATCGATCCAGCCAGCAACGTTCTACGAAGGCTCTCTATGAGCATTATTGTCTCCTCCACCGGATTGACGGCCGTTCATTGCAGCCGGCGATTATCGAAGCAGAGTAGCCACTAACGAAATTTTGAGCGTATCACGTTACGGTTACGTACCAGGCGGCGTTCATTCCACCGTGACGCTTTTGGCGAGATTGCGCGGCTGATCGACGTCCGTGCCCCGCAACAAGGCCACGTGGTAGGCCAGCATCTGCGCTGCGATCGCATATAGAATTGGCGCAACGAACGGATCCACGGTCGGCAATTCGAGCATCTCGGCCGCCAGCCCCTTCATCTTCGCACAGCCAGCGGCATCGGACAGGACGATGATCTGGCCACCGCGCGCACCGGCCTCCTGGACATTGCTGGCCGTCTTCTCGAACAGCGGTCCCGACGGGAGGATCGACAACACCGGGACTTGCCGGTCGATCAGAGCGATCGGCCCGTGCTTCATCTCGCCAGCGGCATAGCCTTCGGCGTGGATGTAGCAGATTTCCTTCAGTTTCAGCGCCGTCTCGAGCGCGATGGCGTGGTTGGTGCCGCGCCCCAGGCAAAGCACGTCCCGCGCCTCGGCGAGACGTTCGGCCATCTTGCGGATCGCGTCTTCACGCGCGAGCACTTCGGATGCGCGGCTGGGCAGTTCGAGCAACGCGCTGACCAGCCGGCTCTCGGTCGCGGCGTTCATCGTGCCGCGGGCACGCGCCGCTCCGATGGCCAGACAGGCGAGCACGGTCAATTGCGCGGTGAACGCCTTGGTGCTCGCGACGCCAATCTCGGGTCCGGCGACCGTTTCGAGCACGACGTCGCTCTCGCGCGCCATGCTGCTCTCGGGCACGTTGAGCACCGAGACGATGTGTTGGCCGGCCTGCTGCATGTAGCGCAGCGCCGCGAGTGTATCGGCGGTCTCGCCGCTCTGGCTGACCAGCAGGCCGACACCGCCCACCGCCAGCGGCGGCGCGCGGTAACGGAACTCGCTGGCCACGTCGATGTCGGAAGGCAACCGGGCCAACTCCTCCATCCAGTGCCGACCCGCCATACCGGCATAATACGTGCTGCCGCAGCCCGCGACGGTCAGGCGCGGCACGTCGGACCAGTTGAAGGGGAACTCCGGCAGCGTGACGACGCGCGCCGCCGGATCGAGCATGCGCGCGAGCGTCTGGCCGATTGCGGCGGGATGCTCGTGCAGCTCCTTTTCCATGAAGTGGCGATAACCATCCTTGCCGACGACGGCGCCGGTCTGAACGGTGATCTTGATGGGGCGGTTCACCGGCCCGCCGCCCGGTCCGAATATGGCGACGTTGTCGCGCGAGACGACGGCCCAATCGCCGTCGTGCAGATAGGCGATCCGGCGCGTCATCGGCGCGAGCGCGAGGCTGTCGCTGCCGAGATACATGGCATTCTCGCCGAAACCGACGGCCAGCGGGGCGCCGTGCTGGGCGCCGATCATCAGGTCCGGATGCCCGGCGAACACCAGCGCCAGCGCATAAGCGCCTTCGAGCCGCGCGAATGCGGCGCGCGCAGCCTCGATCGGCTCCATCCCATTCCTGAGATTGAGGTCGATCAGCTGGGCGACCGTCTCGGTATCCGTCTCGGTCTCAAAGCTCTGGCCCGAAGCTTCGAGTTCGGCGCGCAGCTCGGCGTGGTTCTCGATGATGCCGTTGTGGACGACGCTGACGCGCGGGGTGCCGTGCGGATGGGCGTTGCGCTGCGTGGGCGCGCCATGGGTGGCCCAGCGCGTATGCCCGATCCCAGTGACGCCCGGGAGGGGATCGTTGGCGAGCACCTCGGCCAGGTTCACCAGCTTGCCCGGCGCCCGGCGACGCTCGATCCGGTCTTCGACCAGGGTTGCGATGCCGGCGCTGTCATAGCCGCGGTATTCCAGTCGCCGCAGCGCCTCCAAGAGAAGCGGGGCTGCTTGTTCCGAGCCGATCACGCCGACGATGCCGCACATCTCAAGCTTTCTCCTTACCGTCCCGGAACGCCTTCGCGCGCCCGGGCTTGTCCACCTGCTGGGCACGGCCGAACGCCATGGCATCCGGCTCGACGTCCCGCGTCACTACGCTGCCTGCCGCGACGAACGACCCGTCCCCGAGCCGCACCGGCGCGACCAAGACAGAGGCCGTGCCCACGAACACACCTGCGCCTATTGTTGTCCTGAATTTATTAAAGCCATCATAATTGCAGGTGATGGTTCCGGCGCCGATGTTGGTTTTCGCGCCGACGTCGCTATCGCCGAGATAGGTCAGGTGATTGGCCTTGGCGCCCTGCCCCACGCGCGTTGCCTTCACTTCGACGAAGTTGCCGATATGGACATCCTGCTCCAGCACGGTGCCGGGCCGCAGCCGGGCGAACGGCCCGACGATTGCACCTGGTCCGACAATACAGCCCTCCAAGTGACTGAAAGGACGGATTTCCGCCCCGCTCGCAACCTTCACGCCGGGCGCGAAGACGACGTTGGGACCGACTGTGACGTCCGGGGCGAGCGACGTGTCCCAGGAGAAGTGAACCGTCTCCGGCGCGGTCAACGTCACGCCACCCTCCATAGCGGCGCGGCGCAGCCAGGATTGGACCGTCGCCTCCGCCTCAGCGAGCTCGACGCGGGAGTTGACGCCGCGCAGCTCCTCCCATGGCGCCTCGACAGCGACGACGCGCTTGCCCTCGGCCACTGCCAGGGCAACGCAATCGGTCAGGTAGAACTCTCCCTTCGGACTTGGAGTGACCGCGTGGAGCCAGCGCGAGAAGTCGGTGGAGGCGGCGCAGAGCACGCCGGCATTGCAGAGCGACACCTCCCGTTCCGCCTCGGTCGCGTCCGACCATTCGACGATGCGCGACACGGTCCCGCCCTCGACGATCACGCGGCCGTAGCGGCCGGGCTCCGGCGGACGCATGGCGAGGAGGACCAGGTGGGCGCCTTGGCGCGCCTCGAGCAGCCGGCGCATGGTCTCCGGACGGATGAGCGGGTTGTCCGCGTAGAGAATGGCGACGTCGCCGCTGCCGAAATGCGCTTCGGCTTGTAGCGCGGCGTGCGCGGTGCCGAGCCGGTCGTGCTGAATTTCGGTCGGATGCGGCTCGGCCGCCTTGCGCAATGCGTCCATCTCGGGACCGGCGACGACGGCCACATGGTCGAACACCTTCTCGCATTGCGCGATCAGATGGTTGAGCATCGGACGCCCCGCGATCCGGTGCAGCGCCTTGGGCAGCGCCGATTTCATGCGGGTTCCCAAACCGGCAGCAAGCAGGACGGCAGTTGCAGACATAGCACTCGCGTAGCCGTCCGCTCCCGCCTGTGTCAAAGGAAGTGGCTGTAAAAATTAATGACGGAGTACGACAACCATGCAGCGGACCCTCGTCCTCGACCTCGACGGCACGCTGGTCGACTCCGTTCCGGACTTGCGCGCCAGCCTCAATCGGCTGATGGCGATGCGGGGGCTGGCCGGGTTCGAGGCGCCAGAGGTCGCCGCGATGGTCGGCGACGGTGCGGCGGTTCTGGTGCAGCGGGCGATGACGGCGCGGGGCCGGCAGGCTGAGGCCGCCGATATCGGCGACTTCCTGGCCGACTACGGCGCGCACCCGGCCGTGGAGTTGCGCCCGTTCGCGGGTGTGGCAGAAACGCTGCCGAGATTGCGGAGCGACGGCTGGCGGCTGGCGGTCTGCACGAACAAGCCGGAGGCGCCGGCTCGCTCGCTTCTCGGCGCGCTGCGGCTGCTCGACATGATCGACGCGATCGGCGGCGGCGACAGCTTTCCGGTGCGCAAACCCGACCCGGCGCACCTGCTGGCGACGATCGCGCGTGCCGGCGGGGATCCGGCGGCCGAGCGTGATGGTTGGCGACCATCACAACGATGTCCGAGCCGCGAGCGGAGCCGGGATCCCCTGCGTGTTCGCCTTGTGGGGCTATGGGCCGATCGCGATGGCCGAGGGGTCGCAGGCCCGGGCGGAGCGGTTCGACGGACGTGCCGGCGATCGCGGCCGGGCTGATCAGTCCTTTGGCGTGATGAACATCGTGGCGTCGCCGAACCAGCGGGTGTGAAAGCTGATCCGCACCGGAATCATCGGCTGACCCGGCGAGACGGCGGCGAACCAGGCACCGCCGAGCTGCGGCCGCTGCAGACGCTCGCGGTCTTCGTCGAACGCGAAGCCGCCGAGCTGCTTGCCTTCGAAACCGCAATGCAACGCGCGTCCGGCGTAGCTGGATAGCTTGGTCGGCGGCAGATCTTCGTTGCCGATGGTCCAGGCACGCAGCGTCGCGAGACGCCGGCCGTCGAAGGTGCGGACGCTGCCATCGCAGCGGCCGGTCTCATTCACTTGGCGGATGAGTTGGGCCATCGCGCTCATGGTGTCGACGGTGCCGCGCTGCTGTTCGGGCGGCACGGGCTCTCGCTCCTTTTCCGAGGGCGGCATCAGCTTGCTAATGACGGGTTGGCCTGATTGATAATCGATCTGGGTAAGCCGTTGCTCGCCGCGTAACACGCCCGCGCTGGCGAAGCGCGAGGGCGCGGCGACGCTGCTGGCGAAATTGCCTTCGACGCGCGACTGGATCTGGCTGTGGATGAAGAGGGCGAACGTGCCCGCGGTCTTGAACCCGATCTCGAGCCGGTAACGCTGCGGCGAGACGTCGAGCGTGGCATCCATGACCAGGACGTTCAGCCCGGCCGCATAAGCGGCGTAGTGGGCCTGCACTGGTTCGGCGTACGCGAGGGTGGGCAGAAAGAGAAGAATGGCCGGCAAAACGGAGCGCAGCATTGGCAATAGATGGTCCTCATGCTTGACACGACGAGAGCCGCCGACCTACATCGCGCCCTCTTGGTGAGGGCGCGTAGCTCAGCGGGAGAGCATTCGCTTCACACGCGAAGGGTCACAGGTTCAATCCCTGTCGCGCCCACCACCCTTCCATCCACATCTGCTGACGGCTCAGGTTATGCCGCGCAGCTATGTTCGGCGAGCGGTCACGCCTTGGCGGCTCGCGGAATCCCGCCTTCTCCCATGTCCCACCACAGTCCGGCGAACGCAGCGATCCCCTCGCGCGCCGGGGCCACCAGCAGATGCTCGTTCGGGCCATGCTGCTTGCAGCCGTTGTAGCTATGCGGCACCCAGAGAAGCTGGACGCCGAGATGGTCCATGAAGACGTCGTTCGGCAGGCCGCCGCCGCTGTTGGGGATCACCTGGACGCGCTTGCCGAGCGTGCGCTGCATGCTGTCGGCGGCCCAGCGGACCCACGGATTGGCGGGATCTGACCGCCTGGCCGGCATGCGGATGCCGTACGGGCGGATCTTCACTTGCTCGAACCCATTGGCATCGAGATGGCTGCGGAGCGCGGCTTCGAACGTGGTCGGGTCGACGTCGACGGTGTAGCGGATCTGGCAGTGCGCGATCGCGTTCGGCGCGACGGCGTTGACCGGGTTTTCCGGGCGGCCGGACAGCATCGAGAGCACGATGAAGCTGGTCCAGGCATAGATCTTCTCGGCCGCGGTCAGGCCGGGTTCGCCCCAGCCCGGATCGATCGTGGCGGCCTCGCCTTCAGCCTCGAGCTCGCAGCCGTGCAGCACGTCGCGGACGCTGTTCGTGATGCCGTTGGGCAACCAGTCGCGCACGAGGATCTTGCCGTGACGGTCGGCGATGCTGGCGATGGCGTGCGCGAGGACGATGGCGGGGTCGGTGGTCATGCCGCCCCAGTTGCCGGAGTGAACGCCGCCGGGCCGCACAGCGACAATGAGGTCGAAATGCCAACTGCCGCGGGTGCCGGTGCTGAGCGTCGGGATGGCGGAGTGGACACGCGGGCCGTCGCTGGCGAGGAGGACGTCGGCGGCAAGTGCCTCCTTGTTGGCGGCGACGATCTCGGAGAGACCCTTGGAACCGCTCTCCTCGCCGGTCTCGATGATGAGTTTGACGTTGTAACCGAGTTTGCCGCCGCGCTCCGCGAGCACGGCCTCGAGCGCGGAGAGATTGATGACGTGCTGGCCCTTGTTGTCGGCCGAGCCGCGGCCGTACCAGCGGTCGCCGTCGCGCTGGAGCTGCCAGGGATCGAGGCCTGGGCTCCACTGGTCCTCAAGGCCGCGCACCGTGTCACCGTGGCCGTAGGTGATGACGGTGGGGCCGTCGCCTTCGATGCGTTCGGCCAGCAGGATCGGGCCGCTGCCGGGCACGGGATTGTCGTGAATCGCGACCACGAAGCCGAGGGTGACGAGCCACTCGTGAAGGCCCTCATCGACGTAGCGTCGGAGTTCGACGGCGTGTTCGGCGTCCTGCGAGGTCGATCGGATTGCGACCAGGCGGGCGAGGCGTTGCTCGAAGCCACCGTTGTCAAAGAAGTCGAGCGCCTTGGCGATGGCACCGTCGCGCGAACCCATGTGCGTCTCCGATCTCGATCCGCCACAACGTGCCGCTCCGAGCGACGGCGGTCCAGTCTGTGGGCAGCGTTGCAATCCGAGCCGGGGCTGACTAGAGCGCCCTGGCGCAAAAGGTCTGATTTCTTGCCCACATCTTCCCGCGCCGCAGGAATGCGCATCGCGCTGTTCACATTGATCATGCCGGCACTGCTGGTCGGCATCCTGACGACGATGGGTCCGCTGAAGATGGATCCGGTCGCGGCGTGGGGCGGGCTGGGGATCTCACACCGCCCGGGTTGGCTGCCCGGCTTCACGACGATTGACCCCAACCAAGGCACGACCTCGTTCGCGCTCGGTTTCCGTGCGGCGGCGGATCTGCTGTCCGGCCGGCTGCCGCTCTGGAACCATGATGAGGGTCTGGGCGCGCCATTGCTGGGCGAGATGCAGTCCGCCGCGCTGTTCCCGCCGACATGGCTGCTCGTGCTGCCCTATGGGCAAGCCATCGAGCATGCGCTGCTCCAGGCGATCGCCGGGCTGGGGACATACCTGTTCCTGCGCCGCTTTGGCCTGGGCGCCACGGCGGCGTTGGCGGGCGGTCTGCTGTTCGAGTTCAATGGCGTGTTCGCATGGCTCCGAAACGCCATCTACAACCCGGTCGCGTTCCTGCCCTGGCTGTTTTACGTCATCGAGTGCCTCTTCTGCGTCGAGCGGCTCGGCGACAGCGGCGCGGCAAGATTGCAGCCCATCTGCCTCGGCGGAGTCATGGCCGCACTCGCGCTTTACGCCGGATTTCCCGAGGTCGTTTACTTCTATGCCCTGCTGCTGGCCGGCTGGGCAGCGATGCGGACGATTGCGTTGCCCTGGCGTCGCGCGGTCGTTTTCGTCGCCGATCTGCTGGCGGTCGCGGCGCTGGCGCTGCTCATCTCGGCGCCGCTGCTGATCGCATTTGCCCATTTCCTTCTCGAGGCCGCTGTCGGCGGCCATCACGGGGTGGAGTTCCGCGATCACTTCCTGCCGCCGCAAGCCTTCATCGTCACGCTGCTGCCTTACGTTTTCGGGCCGATTTTCGCGGCGCCGCAGCCGGCGGTGAACGCGGTTTGGAGCGATATCGGCGGATATCTCGGGGTGATGCCGCTGCTGCTCGCGGTCTGTGGGCTGATCTGCTCGTGGCGAAGGGCAGCGGCTTGGATTCTGGCGCTTTGGGTGGTGCTCGCGGTCGGTGCAAGCCATGGGGTGCCGATCCTGCACGGCGCGCTCACCGCGCTGCCGCTGGTGACGATCGCCGCCTATTGCCGTTATCTGGATGCGAGTTGGATCTTCGCCTGCATCATCCTCGGCGCGGTGTTCATCGACCGGGTCGGGACGATGGGACCGACAGAGCGCCGCCGGGTCGGGATGGTCGCGGGCGTGGTCGTCACCGCGCTGCTCGGGACCGGCCTGTATTTCGCCTGGGACGTGCTTGCGGAAGTGTTGCGGACCGAGCCGCGGCATCCGCGGTCGATGATGCTTCCCTTCGTTGCCGCGTTATTGCTGCTCTGCCTGTTCCTGTTGTCGATGCGGCTGCGGCGACCGGCAATGGCGCTCGCGGTGGTGGCCGCCGCCGAGGCCATCACGTGGTTCATGCTCCCGCTTGCCTCCAATCCGCGCTTTGCCGGGATCGACCGGACGCTGATCGGTTTCCTGCGCAACCACGTAGGGCTTCAGCGCGTCGCCATCGCCTCCGGGACCGCACTCGGCCCGAATTTCGGCTCGGTTTTCGGCATTCCGTCGATGAACTACGACGATCTTCCGGTGCCCGCCCGCACCGCCCGGTTCGTGACCAGCCGATTGGACGCGTCGAATGACGGGGTGATCTTCCGTCATACCGCGCCTCCGGCCGATGAGGCGGAACGGCAAGCGATGAGGTCGCGCTTCCTGGCGGCGCTCGCGGGCTATGCGCAAGCGGGTGTTCGCTACGTGCTCTCCGTGGACGATTTCGTCGCCGATCCGGTCTATTCGCTAGCCTCGGGCACCCCGGTTCCCGTTCGACTGCACGCCGGGCAAGAGGCGGTGATCGACATCGACAAGACTGCGTCGGCACACGTGCTCGGCGGGATTTCGGTCCTGATCGGCACCTATGGCGGGGACGCCGACGGCAGCCTGCATGTCACGATTTGCCAGGCGTCACGGTGCGCCAGCGGCACCGCCGGTCTCGCCGGGGCGCTCGACAACCGTAGTCTACCGTTCGCGCTCGACGCGACGCTGACCCTAAATCCCGGGGCGCCGTTCCGAATCGTGATCAGAAAAGATGGCGGCCAGCACGACGTGGCGCTTTGGACGCAGCCCACGACCGAGGCCGGCCCGCGCCTCAGTGGGATCTCCGCGCCAGAAGGCTATGCCCCTGTCATCAGCCAGAGCGAGGCGACAGACCCGCTTCCGGTGTTGCGCACCCTGACGACCACCGTGTTCGAACTGACGAATTTCCGGCCCTATGCGTCAGCGCCCGGCTGCCAGCTCGACCTGAGCTCGCAAGACCGCATCGTCGCCCGGTGCGCCGCAGCGTCGCGATTGCTCCGGCTCGAGGTGTTCATGGGGGGCTGGTTGGCGCGGGTGAATGGCGCGGAAACGCCGATCACGCCAGTGGAGGACACGTTTCAGGGTGTGCCGTTGCCGGAAGGCGAGTTGGTGGTGGAATTCACCTACGCGCCCGCCGGTCTCCGGGCCTCGGTGCCGGCAGCGGTGGTAACGCTCCTGTTTTGCTTGGCGGTGCTCAGTCGAACATATCTGGCTGCGTGGCCTCGAGCTGCTGGTAGATCGTCTGGAAGTGCAGCCAGCCGATGAAGTCGTTGCCGACATGGTCGAGGCTGTATTGCGCGGTCTGATCGGAGAGGAGCTGCGGCTTGATGCCGCTGGCCTCAACCTGAAGCTGGACCTGGCAGCAGCGCTCGAGGGCGATGAACCAGAAAGCCGCGTCGTCGATGCTGTGGCGGCTGCAGGTGAGCAGGCCGTGGTTCTGGTGCAGCACGCCGCGGACGTTGCCGATTTCATGAGCGACCGAGTAGCCGCTCTCGCGCTCGACGGCGACCGCGCCGGCCGAGGCGCCGATCACGGCGTGGTTCTTGTAGAAGCAGGCGGCGTCCTGGCTGAACATGTCGAGCGGGCGCCCGGTAGCGCACCAGGCAGTGCCGTAGAGCGTATGGGCGTGGCACATCGCGATCACGTCGGGATGGGCCTCGTGGACGGCGGCATGCAGCACGAAGCCGGCGCGGTTGACGGCGTATTTGCCCTCGACGACCCGGCCGTCGTGGTCGACCAGGATCAAGTTGGACATGCGCACTTGCGAGAAATGGACGCACATCGGGTTGGTCCAGTAGAGCTCCGGGCGCTCGGGGTCGCGGATCGTGAGATGGCCGGCGAACCCGTAATCGAACCCATGCAGGGCGAAGGCGCGGACGGCGGCGACGAGGTGACGCTTGCGGTATTCGCGCTCCTCGGCGTGGGAATCGAACTCGGGGATTTCGGGGAAGATCAGGCCGGGCTGATCAGGCTGATAGATCGAAACTTTGTTGCGCAGCACGGTATCGAGCATGGCCGCTCCTCCTCGCATAATCCGCGATTATTGGAGCGGTCGGGGCGGCTTGGCAAACGTCAGATCGACATTGTCTTGCGCATGAAGATGCTGCCGGCGATGGCGTGAGGCGGCATCGCGGCGTAGTCGCCGAACGAGTTGCAGCGGGCAAAACCTTCTCGTTCGTAGAAGCGCAAAGCGGCATGCTGCACCGTGCCGGTTTCGAGGGTGAGCGCGGTGTAGCCTTCGTCCCGCGCGGCCGATTCGAGCTGACACAGCAGCGCCTTCGACACGCCACGGCCCCGGAAGGCCGGGCGGACATACATGCGCTTCAGCTCGGCGAAACCGTCGAGCAGCGCGACGCCGCCGCAACCGGCTGGCACACCGCCAAATCGCGCGACGAAAAAGCGGATATGCGGCTGAAAGATCGCGTCGAGCGACAGGCCGTGTCGCTGTTCGGCCGGGTAATTGGCCGCGAGCGTGTCTTCAAGCTCACCCACGAGCAGGCGGGCGTCATCGTTCGGCGCGGTCACGCGGGCGATCAAGATGTCGTCGGTCATGCGTTCATCATAAGCATGGCGTGACAAATCGGTCAGCTCCGCTTCAAAGTCTCGGCGATGCCAACGATCATGCTGCCGGGCCCGCAACGCACGCTCCTGCCTCACACCACGCGGCCGCCGGTCCCGTTCCAGGGGGCACGGCAGCCGTACAACCGGATGGCCTACGCCTCTGCGCACGTGGTGGCCGATCCGTTGTCGGACCGTGAGAACGCGATCGATTGGGACGCGACGATCGATTACCGGCTGTATCTCTGGTCGCTGGGGCTGGGGGTGGCCGAGGCGATGGATACGGCGCAGCGCGGCGCCGGGTTGGATTGGATGACCAGCATCGAGCTGCTCCGCCGCTGTGTGGCGTCGTCGCCGCCGGGCGCGGCGATCGTCTGCGGCGCGAATACGGATCACCTCCCGGCCACGCTGCAGCACGGCGCCGGCAACATGGCGCAGATCGCTGGGGCCTATTTGGCGCAGTGCGAGGCGATCGAGCGGGTCGGCGGCCGGATCGTGCTGATGCCGTCGCGGGCGCTCGCGGCGTCGGCGCGGAGCGTGGACGACTATAATCTGGTCTACGGCAAAGTGCTGTCGCAGGTCCGCGAGCCGGTCATCCTGCAATGGCTCGGCGAGATATTCGACCCCGCCCTAGCCTTGTATTGGGGCGACCGGTCGATCGACGGAGCGGCGGGAAACCTGCTCGAGATCGTCACCACGCATGCGGCGAAGATCGACGGCATCGCGCTGCAACTGCTCGACCCGGACCTCGAACTCGAGTTCCGCCGGCGGCTGCCGCGGGGCGTGCGGATGTACACCGGCGACGAGCTGAACTACCCGACGCTGATGGCCGGCGATGACGATGGCTACTCGCATGCGATGCTCGGCGTATTGAACCCGATCGCGCCGGCCGCAGCGGCCGCGTTGGGATGTCTGCAACGGGACGAGCTGGACGATTATCTTGCGATCCTGGAGCCGACGCAGGCGCTCGCGCAGCACATGTTCCGCTCGCCGACGCAGGCCTATACGGCCGGAATCGTGTTCATGGCGTATCTGAACGGCCATCAGCCGCACTTCATGATGATCGGCGGGCAGCAATCGGCGCGGTCGATCCTGCACCTGGCGGAGCTGTTCCGCTTGGCTGACGAGGCAGGGCTGTTGCGCGATCCGGATGACGCGTGCGCGCGAATGAGTAGGGTGTTGGCGCTGGCCGGGCTTGGTTGAGCCTCAGCTCATGGCGAGCTTGTCGCGCTTGACGGGGTGCAGCAGCACTTCGTCGAGCACACGCTCGTGCGGGTCCATATTGTTCTTGGCGCGGTATTGCCAGCTCGGCCCGGTCAACGGCATGACCTTGACGATGGTGTACATGCCGGGGCGGACGTTGCTGTTGTGATGGTCGGGAAGGACAGACACGTTGTCCCCGACATGAAACTTCGGATTTGACATGAACTCTCCAGCGCCTGAGGCAAGGTCCCGCCGGCTGTCAGCGCAGCGGTCGACGTGGAGCGGCCATCGAGCAAGAGATGAAGGGTAGAACGCGGTCCGGGGCCGCCGAAGCGGACCCCGAACCGAGTGAATTAGCCGACCTGAAGGTTGGCGGCCGAGGTCTTACCTTGCTGACCACGCTCGAGGTCGAACGTTACGGTCTGGCCCTCGGTGAGGGTTTGAAGCCCGGCGCGCTCGACAGCCGATACGTGGACGAACACGTCCTTTGAGCCGTCATTCGGCGCGATGAAACCATAGCCCTTCTGGGCATTAAACCACTTAACAGTACCTGTCGCCATCATGACGCTCCGTTACCGGCCAGGCTCCGCGCTTGTGCGGAGCTACCTTGCTTTTCAATCGGGGCAGGCCAGCGCGACGGTGACGCAGCTTGTATGGACATATCCCAGGCTGAAAAGTCCAGCCTCGGAGGTGCAAATACGGTTTAGTCGCCGAGATAGCACGTCTTATTTCGGCTGCATCACCTTCGAATTTCGGCGCGCGACGCTAAGCTGCTGCTTTCACTGAGATACTAGCCACATCACGAATTCTTGCTCGCGGGGTAAGTGGTTCATTCGGCTAGCCGCGCGCACGACCCGGGCCTATAGGGGCGCGCTCCCAAGCAGACTGAACGGACTTTGAATGCGTAAGCGACGCGGCCGCCCGCTAGATGGCTGGCTGATCATCGACAAACCGCCGGGCATGACCAGCACGGACGTCGTCAACCGGGTCAAGCGCGAGTTCCAGGCGCAGAAGGCCGGGCATGGCGGGACCCTGGACCCGCTCGCGACGGGCGTGCTGCCGATCGCGTTCGGGCACGCGACCAAGACGGTGCCCTATGTGATGGACGGCACCAAGATCTATCGCTTCACGCTGCGGCTCGGCGACGCCCGCGACACCGACGATGCGGACGGCCAAGTGATCGGAACGTCCGCCGTCCGGCCCGGCGACGAGGCGCTGATTGCCGCGCTGCCCGCCTTCATCGGCGACATCATGCAGATCCCGCCGATCTACTCCGCCATCAAGGTCGCCGGCGAGCGGGCCTACGACATGGCGCGCGAGGGCCGCGCACCGGACCTGCCGCCCCGCCCAGCCCGGGTGGACCGCTTCGAGTTGGTCGAGCGCCCCGATGCGGACCATGCCGTGTTCGAGGTTCAGTCCGGCAAGGGCGTCTACATGCGCAGCCTCGCGCGCGACTTGGCGCAGGCGTGCGGCACGCTAGGGCATATCGCGGCGCTGCGACGCCTCCGGGTGGGCCCGTTCACCGAGGAAAATGCGATTCCGCTGGACAAATGCGGAACCGGGGACGATATGTCGCCCGCTTCCCCGGACCTTTTGCTTCCGGTCTCGACCGCGCTGGCCGACATCCCGGCGCTGGCCTTGACCGAAGCGGAGGCCATCGGCTTGTCGAACGGTCAGGCAGTGAACCTGGTCGATTTGATGGGCCGCATTCCAGCGACGGCGCGACCCGATGGCGGGCTCGCCCGTGCCATGGCGGGGGGGCGCGTGATCGGACTTTGCCGACTCGAGGACGGGTGGCTGAAGCCAGAGCGCCTTCTTTAACCCTTTCTCACGGAGCATCACGATGTCGATTACCGCGGAGCGTCGCACGACGCTCGTTTCCGAATACGCGCAAGCGGCCGCCGATACGGGCAGCCCCGAGGTCCAGGTTGCTCTGCTCACCGAGCGGATCAACAACCTCACCGAGCACCTCAAGACGCACGCCAAGGATTTCCACAGCCGCCGCGGCCTGCTGATGCTGGTCGGGCGTCGTCGCCGTCTGCTGGACTATCTGAACAAGAAGGACCGCACCCGGTATCAGACGCTCATCGGGCGGCTGGGTCTGCGTCGGTAACCAAGAAGTAGAGTACCCCGGCGCCATCTCGGTGCCGGGTCACCGCAGCCGCGGCCGATCTGCTGAGCGGGCGACGGCGCCTTCGGTTACCTGGCGGGGCTGCAGATGCAGTCCGCGGCCATGTTGCCCGAGACGCCGCCTTTGGCACCGCACAAAAGAACCGTCCCGGCGCAAACGAGGATGGATTGCATGTTCAACTATTTCCGCAAGGAATTGGAATGGGGCGGGCGCAAGCTCGTGCTCGAGACGGGGAAGATCGCCCGCCAGGCCGATGGCGCCGTGCTCGCGCGCTACGGCGACACGATCGTGCTCTGCACCGCCGTCGGCGTCCGCAGCACCAAGCCAGGCCAGGATTTCTTCCCGCTAACCGTCAACTACCAGGAAAAGGCGTTCGCCGCCGGCAAGATCCCGGGCGGGTTCTTCAAGCGCGAGGGACGCCCGTCCGAGAAGGAAGTGCTGGTCAGCCGCCTGATCGACCGTCCGATCCGCCCGCTGTTCCCCGAGGGTTTCCGCAACGAGGTTCAGGTCGTGGCGACCGTGCTGAGCCATGACATGGAGAACGATCCCGACATCGTCTCGATGATCGGCTGCTCGGCGGCGCTGACGTTGTCCGGCATTCCGTTCTTTGGCCCGATCGCGGCCGCGCGCGTCGGCTATGCCGATGGCAAATACATCCTGAACCCGACCGCCGATCAGCTTGCGACGAGCAAGCTCGATCTCGTCGTCGCCGGCACCACCGAAGGCGTGCTGATGGTCGAGAGCGAGGCGCAGGAGCTGACCGAGGAGGTCATGCTCGGCGCCGTGACGTTCGGGCACGAGTAGATGAAGCCGGTGATCCAGGCGATCATCGAGCTGGCCGAGCACGCTGCCAAAGAGCCGTGGGCGCTGGCCGAGCCGACTGCCGAGGAGACGGCGTTGGCCGCACGCGTCAAGGAGCTGGCGCATGCCGGGCTCGTCGAGGCCTACAAGGAGCCGAAGAAGGAGGCCCGCCATGAACTGGTCGGCGCCGCCAAGAAGAAGGTGACCGAGGCGCTGACCGCCGAGGGGTTGAACGCCGACGCCGCCAAGCCGCTGCTCAAGAACGCCGAGGCCGACGTGGTCCGTAACGCGATCCTGGACACCGGCCTGCGGATCGACGGACGCGACACCAAGACGGTCCGGCCGATCATCGCCGAGGTTGGCATCCTGCCGCGCGCGCACGGCTCGGCACTGTTCACCCGCGGCGAGACGCAGGCGCTTTGCGTCGCCACGCTGGGCACCGGGCAGGACGAGCA
This sequence comes from uncultured Alphaproteobacteria bacterium, assembly GCA_963848035.1. Taxonomy (GTDB): domain Bacteria; phylum Pseudomonadota; class Alphaproteobacteria; order Acetobacterales; family Acetobacteraceae; genus JAVVHH01. The sequence continues at coordinate 402,354 of CAWKCD010000003.1, read as the reverse complement.
GGTGATCGACGCGCTCGAGGGCGAGCGTCGTGAGCACTTCATGCTTCACTACAACTTCCCTCCCTACAGCGTTGGTGAGGCTGGTCGGATGGGCAGCCCGGGGCGTCGCGAGATCGGTCACGGCAAGCTCGCTTACCGTGCGATCCGCCCGGTCCTTCCGGCCAAGGACGTGTTCCCCTACACCATGCGCGTGGTCAGCGAGATCACCGAGAGCAACGGCTCCTCGAGCATGGCGACCGTTTGCGGCACCAGCCTGTCGCTGATGGACGCCGGCGTGAAGCTGCTTCGCCCGGTGGCCGGCATCGCGATGGGCCTGATCAAGGAAGAGAAGGGCTTCGCCGTGCTGTCCGACATCCTCGGCGACGAGGACCATCTCGGCGACATGGACTTCAAGGTGGCCGGGTCCGACCAAGGCATCACGGCGCTGCAGATGGACATCAAGATCACGTCCATCACGCCCGAGATCATGAAGATCGCGCTCGAGCAGGCCAAGGACGGCCGGCTGCACATCCTGGGCGAGATGGCCAAGGCCATCACCGGGGCGCGGACGGACGTGGCGGCGACGGCGCCGCGCATCACCGTCATCACGGTGCCGAAGGACAAGATCCGCGACGTGATCGGGACCGGCGGCAAGGTGATCCGCGAGATCGTGGCCGAGAGCGGCGCCAAGATCGACATCGAGGACGATGGCACGATCAAGATCGCGGCGACCACCGAGGAAGCCAGCCAGAAGGCGATCGACATGATCCGCGGGATCGTGGCCGAGCCGGAAGTCGGCGTGATCTATAACGGCAAGGTGGTCAAGACGGCCGAGTTCGGCGCGTTCGTGAACTTCCTCGGCGCGAAGGATGGGCTCGTGCACATCAGCGAGCTGCAGCAGGGCCGCGTCAACAAGACCACGGACGTGGTCAAAGAAGGCGACCAGGTGAAGGTCAAGGTCATCGGCTTCGATGACCGCGGCAAGGTCAAGCTGTCGATGCGGGTGGTCGATCAGGCCACCGGCGCTGACATCACCGACCAAGTCGGCGCCAAGCCCGGCCGCGGCGATCGCGAGAAGACCGACAACGATGGCGAAGGCCGTCGCGGTGGTCGCGGCGAGCGCGGAGACCGGGAGTCTTCCCGCGAGCGATCCGACGCCGCGGAATAAACTTCGTCAGCAGGGGTGGCCGGGTCTTGGATGCAGGCCCGGCCGCCTATAGTTACAGGCCGGTGACAACGAGGCGGGCGCGGCGATGCTCAACGAAATTCGCATGGGAGGAGCCGACGTTCTTCCCCTGATTGAAGGTGGTAAGGGCATTGGCGTGTCCACCGGCGTATCTTCCGGCCATTGGGCGGAGGCCGGCGGCGCCGGCACGTTCAGTGCCGTGAACGCCGACTACTACGACGAGAACGGCAATCCGATGCCGCAAGACTACTTCGGCCGGACGCGGCGGGAACGCCATGACGAGCTGATCAAGTTCGGCATCGAAGGCGGCATCGCGCAGGCCAAGCGCGCCTGGGAGATCAGTGGCGGCCGGGGCCGGATCCACGCGAATATCCTCTGGGAGATGGGCGGGGCCGAGAAGGTCATCACCGGGGTGCTCGAGGGCGCCAAGGGCCTCATCCACGGGCTCACCTGCGGCGCCGGCATGCCGTATCGGCTTTCGGACATCGCGGCCAAATTCGGCGTTCACTATTATCCGATCGTCTCCTCGGCCCGCGCCTTCAATGCGTTGTGGAAGCGCGCCTATTCGAAGGCGGCGAATCTGCTGGGCGGCGTGGTCTACGAGGACCCGTGGCTCGCCGGCGGGCACAACGGCCTGTCCAACGGCGAAGACCCGACCAAGCCCGAGGACCCCTTCCCTCGCGTGCTGGCGCTTCGCAAGCTGATGCGCACTGTCGGCCTCGACCAGGTGCCGATCATCATGGCCGGCGGCGTGTGGTGGCTCGAGGAGTGGAAGGATTGGATCGACAATCCCGAACTCGGCCCGATCGCGTTCCAGTTCGGCACGCGGCCGCTGCTGACGCAGGAGAGCCCGATCAGCGACGCCTGGAAGCAGCGGCTGCTGACGCTGAAGGAAGGGGACGTCTTCCTCAACAAATTCAGCCCGACCGGCTTCTACTCGAGCGCGGTCAACAACGGCTTCATCCAAGAACTGCGCGAGCGCGGCGAGCGGCAGGTGGCTTACACCACCGAGCCGATCGGCGAGCATACGGCGATGCTGGGCATCGGCCCGCGCAAGCGCCCGGTCTATCTCACGCCGCAGGATCTGTTCCACGCCGAGGGCTGGATCGCCGCCGGGTTCACCGAGGCGATGCGCACGCCGGACAGCACGTTGATTTTCGTCGATCCCGAGCGGGCCGCGCAGATCACCGCCGATCAGGTCGCCTGCATGGGATGCCTGAGCGTCTGCCGGTTCAGCAATTGGAGCCAGCACGGGCCCGATTTCGACAACGGCAAGAAGGCCGACCCGCGGAGCTTCTGCATCCAGAAGACGCTCCAGCAAGTCCGCCGCGACGACCAGACGCCGGAAGAGATCGAGCATCAGCTGATGTTCAGCGGCCACAATGCCTATCGCTTCGCGAGCGATCCGTTCTACTCGAACGGGTTCATTCCGACCGTGAAGCAGCTCATGGAGCGGATCCTGACCGGTCGATGACGAGCCGTCGCTGAACCGGGGGCGCTGACAAGCGCCCGACATCACGTTAGAGAGCCCACCATGACCACCGTCCTGCTGCTGATCCACCTGTTCGTCACCCTCGCCCTGATCGGCGTCGTGCTGATCCAGCGTTCCGAGGGAGGCGGGCTGGGCATTGGCACGTCGCAGGGAATGGGCGGGTTCATGACCGGGCGCGGCACGACCAACCTGCTGACCCGTACGACCGCGATCCTGGGGACGATCTTCTTCGTGCTTTCGCTGAGCCTGGCGCTTGCTGAACCGCGGCACCGTCGGCACCGGCCGTTCGCTGCTCGACACGCCGCCCACGGCCCCGCTCCTGCCGCCCGTTAGTACCGACGCCGGGCAGCACGACCCCCGGCAGCACGCCGGCTCCTGCCGCACCGAGCGGCCCGCAAGTGCCGACCAAAGGCTAAGGTGAGAGCTCGGCCGTCCCGGCCGGGACATCTTCTGTCAGCTCTGCGTCGACAGGGCTTCGGGAATCGGTTGGGGCTTGCTAACACGATCGCCCATGACGCGGTTTGTCTTCATCACCGGCGGCGTGGTCTCCTCGCTTGGCAAAGGTGTCGCCTCCGCGGCTCTCGGAGCGTTGCTCCAGACCCGCGGATACACTGTTCGGCTTCGGAAGCTGGACCCTTATCTCAACGTCGACCCGGGCACGATGAGCCCGACCCAGCACGGCGAGGTGTTCGTCACCGATGACGGCGCCGAGACCGATCTCGACCTCGGCCATTACGAGCGGTTCACCGGTGTCCACGCCAAACAGTCCGACAACGCGACGACTGGACGGATCTATTCCGAGGTGATCGCCAAGGAGCGTCGGGGGGACTATCTCGGCGCCACCGTGCAGGTTATCCCGCACATCACCGATGCGCTGAAGGAAGCGATCACCCGCGATACCGAGGACGTCGATTTCGCGCTGATCGAGATCGGCGGCACGGTCGGCGATATCGAGAGCCTGCCCTTCCTCGAAGCGATCCGGCAGCTCGGCAACGAGCTCGGCCCGGCGCAGACGATGTTCATCCACCTGACGCTCGTGCCCTACATCCCCAGCGCGGGCGAGCTGAAGACCAAGCCGACGCAGCATTCCGTCAAGGAGCTGCAGAACGCCGGCATTCAGCCGCAGATGCTGCTCTGCCGCTGCGACCGCATGATCCCCGACGGCGAGCGCCGCAAGATCGCCAATTTCTGCAATGTTCGGCCGCAGGCGGTGATCGCGGCGCTGGACGTCGACACGATCTACGCGGTGCCGATCTCGTACCACGAGGAGGGCATGGATCGCGAAGTGCTGCGGCATTTCGGGCTGCCCTTCGAGACTTCGCCCGATTTGTCTCGGTGGCAGCGGATCGTCGACATCGTGCGATTGCCGGAAGGGCATGTGAAAATCGCGGTCGTCGGCAAGTACACGAGCCTGCTCAACTCCTATAAGAGCCTGGCGGAAGCCCTCACCCATGGCGGGGTCGCCAACCGGGTGAAAGTGGAGCTGGACTGGGTGGACAGCCAGGTGTTCGAGCAGCCGGACGCGGTCAGCCGGCTGGAGGGCGTGCACGGCATCTTGGTGCCGGGCGGGTTCGGCGAGCGCGGGACGCCGGGAATGATCGCGGCGGTGCGGTTTGCCCGCGAGCGCCGGGTCCCGTTCCTCGGGATCTGCTTCGGCATGCAGATGGCGGTGATCGAGTGCGCGCGGAACATGGCGGGGCTCGATGACGCGTCGAGCACCGAGTTCGGTCCGTGCACGGAGCCAGTCGTAGGGTTGCTGACCGAATGGGCGCGCGGCAACGAGATCGAGCGGCGGCACGCGAACGGCGACCTCGGCGGCACGATGCGGCTCGGCGCCTATCCTGCGCATCTCGCGAAGGACTCGCTGATCGCCGCGATCTACGGCTCGAACGACATCCAGGAGCGGCACCGGCATCGATACGAAGTCAATGTGAACTACCGGGACCGGCTGGAGGCGGCGGGGATGCGCTTCGCGGGCATGTCGCCCGACGGCGTGCTGCCCGAGACCATCGAACTGCCGGGCCATCCATGGTTCGTCGGCGTGCAGTATCATCCCGAGCTGAAATCCAAGCCGCTCGATCCGCATCCGCTCTTTGCCGGATTCATCCAGGCGACCGTGAAGCAGGCCCGTCTTGTCTGAGGGCCGAACCGTCGAGGTCCGTGGCTTGTCGATCAGCAACGACCGGCCTTTCACGCTGATCGCGGGCCCCTGCCAGATCGAATCCGAGGCGCATGCATTCGAGATGGCCGACGCGCTGCGGGAGATCGCCGGTCGGGTCGGGGTCGGGTTGATCTACAAAAGCAGCTTCGACAAGGCCAACCGGACCAGCGCTTCGGCGGCGCGAGGGGTCGGCATGGATCGTGGGCTCGAAATTCTGGCTTCGGTCCGTCAGCGCTACGGCATGCCGGTGCTGACCGACGTGCACGGTCCCGATCAATGCGCTCCGGCCGCCCAGGCCGTCGACGTGCTGCAGATCCCGGCTTTTCTCTGCCGTCAGACCGATCTGCTGATCGCAGCGGGTGAGACCGGCTGCGCGATCAACGTCAAGAAGGGGCAGTTCCTGGCGCCCTGGGACATGAGCAACGTGGCGGCCAAGATTGCCGGGACCGGCAATGAGCGCATCCTGCTCACCGAGCGTGGCGCGAGCTTCGGCTACAACACGTTGGTGAGCGATTTCCGCGCATTGCCGATCATGGCGAAGACCGGCTACCCGGTCGTGTTCGACGTCACCCACTCGGTCCAGCAGCCCGGCGGGCAAGGAACGAGTTCGGGCGGCCAGCGCGAGTTCGCCCCGCCGCTCGCCCGTGCGGCGGCCGCGATCGGCGTCGCCGCGCTATTCATCGAAACCCACCAGGATCCGGACCACGCGCCGAGCGATGGGCCCAACATGATCCCGCTGCGCGAGATGGAGCGGCTGCTCACCGGACTTGTTGCCCTGGACCGGCTGACCAAAGCGTAACGCAGGAAAGTTGCCGGCCGGCGCGCTTTCCGGTATTGTTGCATTACTCGGGCGTTAACTTCCGAGCACTCTCACGCCGGAAACCGCATGCTCCCGCTGGAAATCGCGTCTCTCACGAAAGCATCCGATCCCGAGGTCGGGAATGCTTTCAAGCTGTTTCAACTCGGCCACTACCAGTGGGCGATCGACGCCTTGGACCGGGCCTCCATCGGCGAGGAGATCAGTGCGGACTGCGCGTTATTGCGGCAGGAGGCAAACCGTTGCTTGGGTGGGACGGGCAAGGGGGAACCGCGGCAATTGGTCTGGCAGATCGCATCCGATTGTTGGGAGAGCGACTGGATCCGCTTTCTTTTCGCGGGCAGTTACAGTGAAGAAATCGTTGACATGACGCATGCGCACACGTCGAGGCGCATGATCGTCGTGGACAACCTGCTCACAGCCGAGAAAGCCGATTATTACAGACACGCGGCTCTCGCCGGCTGCGACATCGTGTTGGTGCATCTGAGCGACGAGGGCTTCAACGACGATCTCGGCGCTTACAAATGGTGCACACGGGTTTACCGAAACTACTGGTCGAGGTTCTTCTCGCACGACGACCGCATCGTCTGTTTCCCGTTGGGCGCCCGGCGAGGCGTCGCCGTGAACCGCTCGCCGGGTCCGGCGTCGCGGCGCAAGCGGCTATGGGGTTTTGCTGGTGACGTGAATAAATCCGGGCGCGCAGAGATGGCCGCCGAGATGAGTTCGGTGGCGGACGGCTATGTGCATTTCACGTCCGGCTTCGCTGCTTCGGACGGGCTGTCGCCGCAGGAATACGAGGACATGTTGGGCCAGGTAGCGTTCGCCCCCTGCCCCAGCGGCTTCGTCAACATCGACACGTTCCGGGTCTACGAAGCGCTCGAATGCGGCGCCATCCCGATCGTCGAGCGCCGCCACAACCACGACTACTTCGCCCTGATGTGCGGCCCGCACCCGATGCCTACCGTGTCGAACTGGAAAGACGCACCGCGTCTGCTCGCCCATATCGGATCCGGCGCGGAGCTGGACCGGCTGCAGCAGCGCTGCATCGACTGGTGGTCCTTGGTGAAGACTAAGCTGCGGGCGCGGATCGCGGCGGGATGAACGGATGAGAAGTTGGGAAAGTGGCGGAGGGGAAGAGATTCGAACTCTCGATACGGCTTGACGCCGTATGGCGGTTTAGCAAACCGCTGCCTTCAGCCACTCGGCCACCCCTCCACCGGGTTCGCAAGCACACAGCGTTTGCCCGGTCCTTCTAGGACTGTTTGAACCGGGCTGCAACCGCTGTGCGCCTCAGCTCAGCGCGACGTCGAACCCGCGCTTCGTTCCGGGACGGGCCATCATCGCCTCGTACCAGCGCTTCACATGCGGGAACTCGGCGAGATCGACCTTGTGGCGCTCGTGGCGCCAAGCCCAGCTGACGATCGCGAAATCTGCGATGGATACGGCGCCGGCCACGTATTCGGTCTTGGCCAGGCGCCGGTCGAGCACGCCGTAGAGACGCAGCGTCTCCTTGGTGTAGCGCGCGAGCCCATAGGTGCGGTCAGCCTCGTTCACCGTCAGGAAGTGATGGACCTGGCCGAGCATCGGGCCGAAGCCACCCATCTGCCACATCAGCCACTCCATGACCGCCACCCGGCTGCGCGGATCTTGCGGCAGGAACTGTCCGCTCTTCTCGGCGAGATAGATCAGGATCGCGCCCGAACTCGAACACCGAGATGGGCATGTTGCCGGGCCCCTCCTCGTCGACGATCGCGGGGATTCGGTTGTTGGGGCTGATCTCGAGGAAAGCCGGCTGGAACTGCTGGTCCTTGGTGATGTCGACGATCTTTACCTTGTAGGGCAGCCCCATCTCCTCGAGCGCAACGCTGACCTTGCGGCCGTTCGGGGTGTTCCAGGTGTGCAGTTCGATCATCACGTGCCTCCGGTTTGGGCTAGAGCCTAGCCGGGCAGGCTCAATGCGCAACGTCTGGTGTATGGCATTCCGATTGCATACACATTTCGGTCCCAGGAGTGCCGAATGAGCGCCACCACCGCCTCGACTTATGCCGTGCCGTCCGCAGCCACGCGGTGGATCCAGTTGCTCCTCAGCCTCGTCTGCATGATGGCGATCTCGAGTCCCCAATATGTGTGGGCTTTGTTCACCAAGCCATTCGGGTCGACGCTCGGGGCCAGCGCCGCGGGCATCCAGGTCACGTTCAGTATCCTGGTCGTGCTGCAGACCTTCTTCAGCCCGGTGCAGGGCTGGCTCGTCGAGCGGTTCGGCCCGCGCTGGCTGATCGCGAGCGGCTGCGCGCTCAGTGGGCTCTCTTGGGTGCTGGCGTCGTCGGCGACGTCGCTTTGGGGACTATACCTCACCTACGGTCTGATCGGCGGGCTGGGCACAGGCATCGTCTACATCGGCGTGGTCGGCCAAATGATGCGGTGGTTCCCCGACCATCGCGGGTTCGCAGCTGGCGCGGTCGCGGCGGGCTACGGCATGGGGGCGATCCTGACCACGTTCCCGATATCGGACACGCTGGCCGCGAGCGGATTGTCCACGACGCTGATGCGCTGGGGCTTGATCTTGGGCGCGGTCGGGGTCGTCGCCGCGCTCGGGCTGCGTTCGCCACCCGCGCAGGACAGCCCGCGCGCGATCGCGGAAGCCGGACCGAGCGTCGCGCCGCAGGAGATGCTGCGAACGCCGATCTTCTGGCTGCTGTTCGTCATGATGGCGATGATGTCGACCACGGGCTTGATGGTGACGTCGCAGATCGGCGCGTTCGCGGCGGATTTCGGCATCACGAAGCTGATGGTCTGGGGCATGGCGGCGCTGCCGCTGGCGCTGACGATCGACCGGTTCTGCAACGGGCTGACCCGGCCGTTCTTCGGCTGGGTGTCGGACCGGATCGGGCGCGAAAACACGATGGCGCTGGCCTTCACGCTCGAAGGCTTGGCAATGGCGGCGTGGCTCGGCCTGCACGATGACCCCGTGCTGTTCGTGCTGCTATCGGGCCTGGTGTTCTTCGGCTGGGGCGAGATCTTCTCGCTGTTCCCCAGCACGCTGACCGACACGTTCGGACCGCGCCATGCGGCCAAGAACTACGGGTTCCTCTACATCGCCCAAGGCGTCGGCGCGATCCTCGGCGGTCCAATGGCGTCGCTGCTGCACGACGCCACCGCGAGTTGGACACCGGTCTTCGCGGTCGCGATCGCCGCGGACCTGCTCACCGCCGTGCTGGCGATCGCGGTGCTCAAGCCGATGCGCGCGGCCTACCGATAATCGTCCTCCGCGCGCTCGCCCCAACCGTCGATCCCGAGCGCGCGGCCGGCACCGTAGACGGCGAACTGGAGCTGGACGACGGCGAGGAAGATATATTCCCATGGCCATTCGGCCGGATGGCGATAAAGGCCGAGCCATAGGGCCAAAGCATACAGCGCGCCGACGGACGCGACCGGACGCACGGCGATCCCCAGCATGAAGCTGATGGCCAGGATCATCTCGAGCGCGAAGACGATCGGATCGACGATCGTCATATGCGGCAACGCCAGGTCACGCACCGCGTCGGAGACGAAGGGATAGGCGGCGTTGCCGACCATCTGCTCAGTCCAATACTGCAGGGCGCCAGATACTGGCAGCGGCAGCTTCCACAGCGAGCCCTGGAACCACATGATCCCGATCGCCAGGCGTGCTAGCCAGACCAGGCAGGGCCCGAGGCCGCGTTGCGCCGGGTCACGCAGCCAGCGAAACAGCGCGATGATGGCGCTCGACGCCAGCAGGATCAGGAACAAGCCTACGAAAACGAAACGTAATTGGCCGAGCGCCAGCTGATCTCCTGCCCTGCCCAGCAGGAACTCCCAGGCGTCGCTGACCGGATCGGTCTTCATGGACCGAGCACGGACGCTGCCGCCTCGATCAGCCGGATGGCGGCGAGCGCACCGTCCGCCTCGCCCTTTTCGAAATCGTCGCCGCCGTTTTGGCCCATCGTGTTCGTCACCTGTGCGAAGCAGACCACGGGAGCGCCCCGTGCGGCGGAAAAGGCATAGAGTGCGGACGCTTCCATCTCGACCGCGAGGACGCCGAGTGAGCGGGACCTCTCGATCGCCCTAGCCGTTTCGCGATACGGTGCATCGGTTGTCCAGGTTGCGCCACGATGAAATGAATGATCGGGCGGCAGCCTGGCGCGGACGGCGGTTTCGATACGGTCGAGCAGGCCGGGCTGCGGCGCATCGACGAACGCGCCGGTCTCGGGCGGCAGGTAGCGCGCACTGGTGCCTTCGTCGCGAAGCGCCCGGTCGATCAGCACCGTGTAGGGAGGCTGGCCCAGCTCGGCGATCCGTCCCGACGAGGTGATGCTGATCAGCAGGTGGCAGCCCGAGGCGAAGAGCTGCTCCGCGACGAGAACGGCGAAGGGGGCGCCGACCGCGCACCCGACCACGCCGGCGGTCCCGCCTTCAGGGAGCGCCCATTCCAGCATCTCGGTGTGGTAACAGGCCCACGCCGCGTTCGTGCGACCGATGCCGGTGCGGCGGAGATAGCGCACCAGATCCCCATCCGGATCCAGCACGCAGACGGCCGGGACTGGCTCGTCCGGCAAGTTTCGCTGCCGCCGAGCCTCACGCAGCAGGTGATCGGGACGGAACACCGATGGCTCGGCGTGGTCATCGCCACGCCAATCCGGCGCCGTCACGATCGCGCTCAGCCGAGTTTGGCTTTGAGCGCTTCGTTGACCAGCGCCGGGTTGCCCTTGCCGGCCATCGCTTTCATCACCTGTCCGACGAAAAAGCCGAACAGCTTGTCCTTGCCGGATTTGAACTCGGCGACCTTGTCCGGATTGGCGGCGAGAACCTGGTCGATCGCGCTATCGATGGCGCCCGTGTCGGTCACCTGGCGCAGGCCCTTCGCTTCGACGATCGCGGACGGCGCGTCGCCCGTCTCGACCATCGCCTCGAACACCTCCTTGGCGATGCGGCCGTTGATCGTCTTATCGGTCAGCAAGTCGATCAGCTCGCCGAGCGAGGCGGCCGAGACCGGGCTGTTCTCGATCGTGCGGCCGGTACGGTTCAGAGCGGCGAAGAAGTCGCCCATCATCCAGTTGGCGGCGAGCTTGGGGTCCCTCCCCTTCGCGACCGTCTCGTAGAAGGCAGCGGTCTCCTTCTCGGCGACCAGCACGGCGGCGTCGTAGGGCGTGATGCCGTATTCGGTGACGAACCGGGCGCGCTTGGCGTCGGGCAGTTCGGGCAGCGTCTGCTTGAGACTGGCGACCCAATCCTCGTCGAGCACCAGCGGCAGCAGGTCCGGGTCGGGGAAATAGCGGTAATCGTGCGCGTCTTCCTTGCTGCGCATGGAGCGCGTCTCGCCGCGGCCGGGATCGAACAGCCGTGTCTCCTGCGTGACCGTGCCGCCGGCCTCCCAGATCTCGACGTGTCGACGAGCCTCCGCCTCGATCGCCTGCATGACGAAGCGGACCGAGTTGACGTTCTTGATCTCGCAACGGGTCCGGAACGGCTCGCCGTGCTTGCGGACCGAGACGTTGACGTCGGCGCGCATGGAACCCTCCTCCATGTTGCCGTCGCACGTGCCGAGATAGCGCAGGATGGTGCGCAGCTTGCGCACGTAGGCGCCGGCCTCTTCGGGGCTGCGCATGTCGGGCTCGCTGACGATCTCCATCAGCGCGACGCCGGAACGGTTGAGGTCGATGAAGCTTTTGGTCGGGTGCTGGTCGTGCAGCGACTTGCCGGCGTCCTGCTCGAGGTGCAGCCGGGTCACGCCGATGCGCTTGGTGCTGCCGTCCGCGAGTTCGACCTCGACCACACCGGCGCCGACGATGGGGTGTTCGAACTGGCTGATCTGATAGCCGGCGGGCAGGTCGGCGTAGAAATAGTTCTTCCGGTCGAAGCGGCTGACCAGGTTGATCTGCGCTTCCAGCCCGAGCCCGGTACGTACGGCCTGCGCCACGCATTCGGCGTTGATCACCGGCAGCATGCCAGGAAAGGCCGCGTCGACGAAACTCACCTGGGTGTTGGGCTCGGCGCCGAACTCGGTGGCGGCGCCGCTGAACAGCTTCGATTGGCTGATGACCTGGGCATGGACCTCGAGTCCGATCACCACTTCCCAGGGGCCGGTGGCGCCCTCGATCGTATAGCTCATGCGGCGACTCCTGCGCGGATGGGCGGCAATTTGGCGAAGGCGGCCGCGCGCTCGATGGCGGCGGCGACCGCGAACCCGGTCTCCTCGTCGAACGGTCGGGACAGCACCTGCAACCCAAGCGGCAGCCCGGAGGCATCCACCCCGGCTGGTACCGAGATGCCGGGGATCCCCGCCATGTTGGCGGGAACGGTAAAGACGTCGTTGAGGTACATCTTCACCGGATCGTCCATGTTGTCGCCTTGGGCGAAGGCAGCGGACGGGGCGGTCGGCGTCAGCAGCGCGTCGACATTTCGAAACGCTTCGGTGAAGTCGCGCAGGATGAGCGCACGCAGCTTCTGGGCCCGCAGATAGTAGGCGTCGTAATAGCCGGCCGAGAGCACATAGGTGCCGATCATGATGCGGCGCCGCACTTCCGGCCCGAAAGCCTTCGGCGCGGGTGCGCTCGTAGAGATCGTCCAGGTCCTCGCCGTCGACGCGCAGGCCGAACCGCACGCCGTCGTATCGGGCGAGGTTGGACGAGGCTTCCGCCGGGGCGACGATGTAGTAGGTGGCGAGGCCGTATTTCGTGTGCGGCAGCGACACGTCGACCGTCTCCGCGCCCTGCTCGCGCAGCCAGGCGAGGCCCTGCTGCCAGAGCGCCTCGATTTCGGGAGGCATGTCGTCGGAGCGGTATTCGCGGGGCACGCCGATCTTCAGGCCCCTCACCCCTCGTGCACAGGCAGCGGCGAAGTCCGGCACCGCCTGATTGGCCGAGGTGCTGTCCTTCGGATCGAAACCCGCCATGCTCCGCAGCAGCATCGCCGTGTCCTCGACAGTGCGGGCAAACGGGCCAGGGTGGTCGAGCGACGAGGCGAATGCGACGACGCCCCAGCGGGAGCAGCGGCCATAAGTCGGCTTGGCGCCGACGATGCCGGTGAACGAGGCCGGCTGGCGGATCGAGCCGCCGGTGTCGGTGCCGGTGGCGCCGAGGCAAAGCCGCGCCGACACCGCTGCCGCCGAGCCGCCGGAAGAGCCGCCGGGCACGAGCCGGTGGTTGTCGGAACTGGTCCAAGGGCTGGTGACCGGACCATAGGCGGAGGTCATGTTCGATGATCCCATGGCGAACTCGTCCATGTTCGTCTTGCCAAGGAACACCGCGCCGTCCCGCTTGAGGTTGGCGGTCACGGTGCTCTCGTAGGGCGGGACGAAGGGCTCGAGGATCTTGCTCCCGGCCGTCGTGCGGACGCCCGCGGTGCAGAACAAGTCTTTGATCCCCAGGGGGATGCCGAGCAACGGCTGGTCCTCGCCGGCGGCCCGCGCCTTGTCGGCGGCGTCCGCCTCGGCGCGCGCCTGCTCGGCCGTGACCGTCACATACGCGTTCAGCACCGGGTTCAGCTTCTCGATCGCGTCGAGATGCGCGCCGGCCAACTCGGCCGCGGAGAAGTCGCCCCGCCGCAGCCCGGCGCGGGCGGCGGCGAGCGTCAGGTCGGTGAGGCTCATTCGACCACCTTCGGCACGGCATAAAACGATCCGGCACGGTCCGGCGCGTTGGACAGCACCGCCTCTTGGATGCCGCCATCGGTGATGACGTCCTCGCGCAGGCGCAGCGCCATGCCCGCCGCGCCCGCGAGCGGCTCCACATTGGAGACGTCCACTTCCTGGAGCTGCTCGATCCAGCCGAGGATCGAGTTCAGCTCGGACTGCACGCGCGGCACGTCCTCCTCGTCGAGGTGCAGGCGGGCGAGCTTGGCGATACGGCGGACCGTCGCGGGATCGAGCGACATGTGAAACCTTACAGTGGCTGGAGCTGAACGGCTGTGATACCGGCCGGCATGGCCTTGTTCAACATGGCGGCGCTCCGGGCGCAACTGCGGCGCGGCGAACGTCTGATTGGGCTCGACCCCGGAAGCAAGACGATCGGGGTCGCGTTGTCCGATGTGGGGCTGATGATCGCCTCGCCCTACGGGGCGCTGCACCGGACCAAGCTCACGCTGTTCGCGGCCGAGATCGCCGGGATCGCCCGCAAGGAAGGCGCGTTCGGGCTGGTGGTCGGCTGGCCGCTGTCGATGGACGGCACCGTCGGCCCGGCGGCGCAGGCGGCGCAGGACTGGACGCTGGCGTTGGCGGACGCGACCGGGCTGCCGGCCGCGCTGTGGGACGAGCGGCTGTCGTCGTCGGCGGTCAACCGGTTCCTGGTCGACGAGGCGGACATGAGCCGAAAGAAGCGCGCCAAGGTGGTCGATGGGATGGCCGCCGCCTATACGCTGCAGGCTGCGCTGGACGCGTCGCGGTAGCTCATCCGGGCGGCTCGAGCGCGCCGGCCTTCCTGAAACGACTTGCAGGTGAACGTATTCCGGTCGGCGCCGGACGCTTTGCGGTTGCAGGAAGCCGCCGCTTCCTCCCAATCGCGCTTCCAAATCGCTTCATTCAACCGGCCGAGAGAACCAATACGAAGGCTGAATGGATCGCGGCGAACCGATCGTGGACTCCCGAATAGTTTTATCATCGGCACTGGCGCGCCCGCGTTGTGGCACGATGCAGCGTCGAGGATTGCCGATCTATGATCTCGTGGCGTAGAGCCGATTCCCAGCCGAGTCTCGCGCCCATGAGCGGCGGGCTGCTCGCGTTGCTCGACGACGTGGCCGCGCTCACCAAGGTGGCCGCGGCCTCGCTCGACGACGTCGCCGGACAGGCGGTGAAAGCCGGAACCAAGGCTGCCGGCGTCGTCATCGACGATGCTGCCGTGACGCCCGCGTTCATGGCGGGAACGGCAGCCAAGCGCGAGCTGCCGATCGTGGGCCGGATCGCGCTCGGCTCGCTGCGTAACAAGCTGATCTACCTTCTGCCCGCGGCGATCTTGCTGAGCCGGTTCGCGCCCTGGGCGATCACGCCGATACTGATGCTCGGCGGCGCATACCTATCCTACGAGGCGGCCGAAAAGATCCTGCACGCGATCCGGTCCGGCGACGGCCATGCTCCACGCCGGGTGGAGATGAGCGAGGATGCGCGCGTGCGCAGCGCCGTGCAGACCGACCTGATCCTGTCCGGCGAGATCATGGCGATCACTTTGAGCGCGGTGTCCGAACTCGGGATCGTGGCAGCAGGTGGCGGTTCTGGGCGCGGTGGGCGCGGCGCTGACGGTGCTGGTCTACGGCTCGGTGGCGTTGATCGTGAAGGCCGACGACATCGGCCTGGTCCTTGCCGGCAGGCGCAGCCCCGCGGTGCGGGCGATCGGGCGCGGCTTGGTGACGGGGGTGCCGGTCATGCTGCGCGTGCTCTCGGTCGTGGGAACGGCGGCGATGGCCTGGGTCGGCGGCGGCATCTTGCTGCATGGAATCGAGGAATTGGGATGGCGCGAGCCGGCGGAGACGCTGCACCACCTCGCGACCGCGACCGGCCCGGGCGAATGGTTCGTCACGGTTGGCGTGTCCGGCTTGCTGGGCCTCGCGGTCGGAGCGCTTCTGGTGCCGCTTGTCCGGCTCGCCGGGCGCTTGCGCGGCTAAGCCTGCGGCGGGACCGGATCGCAGGCGGCAGCGGCGGCGCGGGCGAGGACCAGCATTCGCCGCGCGGCGACGCTGGCGCCCGCCATCTCGCCGAGTGCGCGGGCGAGCAGCGGGCTCGAGAGCAGCGCGTGCGCGGCGGTGTTGCCGGCGAACTCGACGGCGCCGACCAATGTGGCCGATAGCGCGGTCCGACGCAGCAGCGATAGCGTGCCGAGCAGGCCGGGCCGCACGCCGTAGATCGCCGCCACCTGCCGCACGAGACGCACGCCGCGCCAACCGACCAGCGCGACGTCGAGCGCCGGCGATGGCATGGCGGCGATCCCGGCGACCACCTGGATCGCGGCCGTGCGGCCCAACGCCTCCGCCAACTCGCGCATCCTCGTGGCGGGCCCGGCACGTAGCAGCGCCAGCGCCGCATCGGGATCGTTGACGGTGCGCAACGCCGGCAGCAGCGACGGATCGGCTTCGGTCGCCCAATCCCGTGCCGCTGCGGCGATGCGGCCGGCCTCGCCGGATTGCAGGTCGGCCCGCAGCTTGTCGACATGGCGCAAGGCCAGCAGCGCCCGCACCTCGCGCCCGATGCCGGCGAACAGCAGCCCGAAGCCCAGTAGCGCCACCGCGAGCGTCGTCCAGCCCAGCCATGCGGCGCGCTGGAACTGATCGAAGACGAAATTGCCGGCACCAAGCCCGGCGAAGCCGATCGCGAGCACGGACACGCCGCCCAGCGCCAGCGCCGGCGTGCCGAACTTTGGCGCCGGGTCCAGCGCCAGCGTGACCGCCTCCGCCTCGAAGCGCGGCACCACTTCGTCGACTTCGCGGATGACCGGTTCGAGTCTCACAGCACATCCTCCAGCAGGAACAGCAGGAGCTTATCGAGATTGACCGCCTCGATCCCGCCGCGGCCCTGGTCGGTCAGGCGATACGGCTCGAAATCCGGGACCCGCAGGAACGGATGCGCCCAAAACTCGGCGTCGGGCGTACGGTCGGGCACCTCGCCGGGATACGACTCGAGCAATTTGCCGTCGCCGACACGCCGTCCGCGCACGGCCGAGACGGCGTGATCGCCCAGCGTCATCACGCTATCCTTGGTGCAGCGCACCGCGCTCAGCGCGAAATAGGCTGCCCGCACGTCGACCGCCGGCGCGGCGACTTGGCGCAGTAGGGCGGCGAGGTTGCCACGCTGGCGGTCGGCGATGTGGTCGGCCTTGGTGGCGGCGAAGGCCACGCGCGAGAGCACCGGCGGCGGCCATTGCAGCCGACCGATCGCCATTGCCGCCTCGAGCCAATCCCGCTCCCACCGAAGCGAGGCGGAGGCATCGCGCAACGCGGTCGAAAGGTCGGCGAACGGCGCCGCGCCAGCGTGCAGCGCGGAGAGCAGGTCGACCAGCACCACCATGCGGTCGAGTTGACCGAACAACGGATCGGATAGATCCCGCTGCACGGCTTCCTTGTAGGCCTCGAACCGACGGGAGAGCAGGTCATGCAGCGGACCGCGACCGCGCATCGGGAAGAAGCCGATCCAGGCGGGCGCCGCGCCGGGCGCGGGCATCAGGAAGCGGCCGGGTTGCAATAACGCGAGGCCGGCATCGCGGAGGCGTCCGAGCAGGTCGCGGTAAAGTCGGTGTCCGGTCTCGGCGAGCTTCTCGTCTGCCGCAGATGCGGCAGGCAGCGCGGTGGTGAAGGCGAGGAACTCCGCCGCTTCGGGCCGGTTCTCGAGCCGGCGCAAAACCTGTTCCGACCACGTCAGGAAGTCCAGCCGCAGCAGCGGCAGATCCAGGAGCCATTCGCCCGGATAGTCGAGGAATTCCAGCCGCAGCGAGAACGGCGGCAACGCGTTGGCGAAGCCGGAGCGCGGGATCGACAAATTGATGGCGAGCAACGAGGCCGCATCGGTCCGCGCCGGCCAGGTGGGCGGATCATGGGCGAGCGCCTGCATGTGGCCCGCGACGTCGAACCGCGGCAGGCTGGAGGCGCCGGCAGGTGCGATCGAGATCTTCGGCTGTCGTCCGCGCAGCCGCTCCATCACCGCGGGGAGTACCGGCCTGCCCGCGCCCAGCGCCAACAAGTTGGACGCGACGCGAGGTCAGGAACGCGGTCTTGCCGGCCCGCGCCAGCCCGGTCACGCCGATCCGCACCGTCCGCCCGACCACGAAATCGAGCGGCAGGCGCCAGTTGACCTCCACGATGGCGCCTACCGTCCGATACGGCTAAGCGCGCTGCACGAGTTCGATCTTGTAGCCGTCCGGATCCTCGACGAATGCGATCACGGTGGTGCCATGCTTCACCGGGCCGGCCTCGCGAGTGATCTTGGCGCCGCCCGCCTTGAGGTCCTCGCAGGCCTTGTAGACGTCGGGCATGCCCACGGCCAGATGACCGAAGCCGCTGCCGAGGTCGTAACCCTCGGTCTGATCCCAGTTGAAGGTCAGCTCGATGACGGCGCTGTCTTTCTCGTCGCCGTAGCCGACGAAAGCGAGGGTGTACTTACCCGCGGGCACCTCGCTGCGGCGCAGCTCCTTCATGCCCAGAAGCTTGGTGTAGAAAGCAACGCTCTTATCCAAATCCTTGACGCGTAACATCGTGTGCAGCAACCGCGACTGGCTCATCGGTTCATCCTTCTAGGGTGTGTGCGCAATATCGGGCGCTATGCCGATCAGGAAAAGCCCTGCCGCATCGGCGGCGTCGATACAGCCTTGCTTGTCGGTCAGCAGCGTGCCGCCGGCTTCGAAGGCGACGCCGCGCAGCCCGGCCTGGGCGGCCGCGTGCAGCGTTCCCGGCCCGATGGTCGGCAGGTCGGCGCGACGGTCCTGACCCGGCTTGACCAATTTGACCAGGACCCCGCCGGGTCCCGGACGGCGTAGCCCGGCGGAGCGTTGCATCATCGCGTCCGTTCCCTCGATCGCCTCGACCGCGAGCACGATCCCCTGCTGCACGACACAGCCCTGCCCCACATCGGCAGCCCCGAGCGCGCGCACTACGGCCGCACCGCGGACGATGTCGGCCATCGCGCCGGCATCCGGATGGTGACGCCCGAGAACGCCCGCGGCCCCAACAGCCTCGGTCAGCACCTCGTGGGCGCCGATGACCTTGAAGCCCTCTTCCCCAAGGATCCGAACGACGGATGCCAGCAGGCCGTCATCCCCCGCGAATGCGGCGCGGCCGATGCGAGCGAGGATCCGCGTGCCCTCGAGATCGGGTCTGATGTCCGTCAGCGACGGACGGCGGACCGGACCGATCAGCACCAGATCCTCGCAACCATGCCGGCGCAGCGCCGCCAATATCTCGCCGGCCGCGCCCATCCTTATCTCTTGATGCGTAAATGGACCGACCACGTCCGGCTCGGCGAAACCACGCAGCGCGATGATGAAAACGGTGCGTCCTGCCGCCAGCGCCGCAGCAGCGACGCGCCCCGGCAAAGGCCCGCCGCCAGCTATGATTCCAAGCGACCGAGGTATGCTCACGAAAGTTTGTATTTAGCTTGCATGTGCCAGCCGTTGTTCCGTAGAGGTTACGCCGGACGAAAAATGTTCCGAGGCGCTTTCAGATGCAGGATGACATCAATTCGACGCCGTTGGGCCTGCTACGCTGTTTGCAGGTCCTGATGGAAGAGGCTGCCTGCCTCAGTCTCGACCGCACGGCGGCGCTGCTGAATCTCGCGATTGAGGCTTGTCGCGCTGAGAGCGCTCTCGGGCCGGCGCATCTGCCGCCCGCAACGCCTCCCGTGGTGCTGCACTAGCGGAACGGCGCGACGGTTCAGCCCGACGCGTCTTCCGCGTCGGCACCGACCCGGATCAACCCACGCTTGCTGTCGGCCGCTGCGAAGTCGAGCACCTCGGCCACCAACTCGTCCTCTCCATGCTGCGCCCGCACCTCACGCATCCGATCCGCGAGCACGCCCGGGCCCCAGAACAGCTCCCGGACCGCGGCCCGCAGTTTCAGTAGCCGCGTCCGATCGACGCCACGCCGCCGCAAGCCGATCACGTTTAGCCCTGCCAAGCGGGCCCGGTTTCCAATGACGCTACCGAACGGGATCACATCGGCTTCGACGCCCGACACGCCGCCGACCATAGCCCCGCGCCCGATCCGGACGAACTGGTGGATCGCGGCGGCCCCGCCGATCACCGCGCCATCGCCGATGGTTACATGGCCGCCCATGACCACGTTGTTCGCGATGACCACGCTGTCGCCAATGTCGCAATCATGAGCGACGTGGACGACCGCCATCAATAGGCAGCCGCCGCCAATGCGCGTCAGCCCCGTGCCCGTCACCGTACCACGATGGATCGTGCAGTGTTCGCGCACCTGCGTTTTGGGCCCGATCTCGCATCGCGTCGGCTCGCCTTTGTATTTGAGGTCCTGCGGAGCCAAGCCGACCGTGCAGAAGGGGTAGAGCACGACGCCCTCACCGATCACCGTATCGCCATCGACGACGACGTGGGACACCAGACGGGCATCGTCATGCAACTCGACGCCGGCGCCGATATGACAGAATGGGCCGATCTGGACCCGGGCGCCGATGCGGGCGCCGGGCTCGATGATCGCGGTTGGATGGATCATCACCGCGGTCGGACGGGAAAGCGGTGCCGATGAGGTGATTGAATCGAGCATTGGCGCAGCCTACGGGTGTGGCCGATTCCGGCCAAGTCAACCATTATTGCCGACGGTAACGGGCGAGCATGGACCGCGTTCAACGATCCATGATCATGGCCGAGAACGTCGCTTCGGCGACCGCCACGCCATCGACCTTGCCGACACCGGTGAACTTCCAGACGTTGCCGCGGCTGCGGACCTTGGTCACCTGAATGCGCAACTGGTCGCCAGGGACGACCGGCCGGCGGAACTTGGCGCCCTCGATCGTCATGAAATAGACGAGCTTGCCTGCCGATTCCGGGCCGAGCGTTTCGACCACCAGCACGGCGGCCGTCTGCGCCATCGCTTCGACGATCAACACGCCGGGCATCACCGGGTGACCCGGGAAATGCCCCTGGAAGAAGATCTCGTTCGCAGTGACGTTCTTGATGCCGGTCGCGGAATCGTCGTGAACCATGTCCACGATCCGGTCGATCATGAGCATCGGATATCGGTGCGGAATCGCGTGCATGATGCGTGCGATGTCCAGCGTCTCGAGACTTACGGCCGCCTCCTTGGGGGACTGAGTGCCATCCATTCCGGTCAATCCGACGATTGGTTGCCGGCAGTTTTGGGCCGGCGCGCTAGCTTTCGCAACGTGGCGACCCCGCGGAAGAAGTCGCGGACGGGTTCTGCGGGACTGCCGACGATCTCGGCGCCAGCCGGCACGTCGGCCATGACGCCCGCCTGAGCCCCGATTCGCGCGCCTTTGCCCACCTTCAAATGTCCGGTCAAGCCCGCTTGGGCCGCCACAACTGCAAAATCCTCCAGCACTGTCGATCCTGAAATCCCTGCCTGCGCCACCACAACGCAGCAGCGGCCCAAACGAACGTTGTGGCCGATCATCACAAGATTATCCAATCGCGACCCGGCGCCGATCACCGTGTCCTGCGTGGACCCGCGATCGATCGTGCTGTTGGCGCCGACTTCGACGTCATCTTCCAAGATGACCCGACCGAGCTGCGGCACAGTCACGAAGCCGCGCTCGGTCTGCGCGAAGCCGAACCCCTCCTGACCGATACGGGCACCGGGCAGGACGTTGACACGGTCGCCGAGCACGGCGTGGCTTAGCGAGACGAGCGAGCCGATACGGCAGCCAGCGCCGATCACGACCCCCGGTCCGACCACGGCGCCGCTGCCGACCTGCGACCCCGGCCCGACCATCGCCTTGGCGCCGATCACGGCGAAAGGGCCGATATCGGCGTCCGGGTCGACATGAGCCGTCGGATCCACCGCGGCCCGCGGATCGATCCCGGGCCGCGGCGGCGGCGGCGGATAGAACAGAGTCGCAACACGCGCCCAAGCGACGTAGGGCGCCGGCGTGCGAAGGGCGACGCTGCTCGCCGGCACGCGATCGGCGAGTTCCGGATGGACGATCACGACACCGGCGCGGGTGCTGGCGAGCAGATCCGCATAGCGCCGGTTGTCGAGGAAGCTGATCTCGGTCGGCCCCGCGCTCTGCAGGGGTGCGACGCCTTGCAGCGTGAGGTCGGTGTCGTCGACGTCGGCGCCGGCGGCGCTCGCCACTTCTTGCAGGCTATGCGGCCCGGTGCGGACGAAGAAGCGGGGATCGCCGGGTCCCGGCGCCAGTTCGTGCACGTGTCCCCGTCCGCGTCCGCTATGGCTTGCCGGCAGCGCCAGCAGCCGGGGCGGCCGTCTCGGGCTTGGCGGCCGCGGGCGTCGGCGCACCTGGCGTGGCCGGCGGGGTCGCCGAAGCCATGGGCGGCTCGACGCCATCGGCCGGCAGGCTGACGGTCGGCAACACTTTGTTCAACTGCTCGACCACCTGTTCGGTGATGTCGAACTCGTTGACGTTAAGCGCCACCTGCGCCCGGTGCAGCACGAGGTTCATCCCGCGGCTCTCCGACACCTGCCGGATCACCGACACCAGCATGCGCTCGATTTGCGCCAGACCATACTGACCGGCTTCCTGGATGATGCGATTGCGGTCACGGAATGTCTTCTGGGCCGAGGTGATCCGGTCCTGAAGATCCTTCTCACGGGCCCGGATCTGGTCGGCGCTGAGCTTGCTGCGGTCGTTGGCCAGGCCCTGCTGCATCTCGCGCCAGACGACCTGCTCCTTCTGCGCGTCCTCGTTCAGTTTCTCGCGGCGCTCGCCGATGATCTTCTCGACCTGCTGTGCCGCCGTCGATGCGTGCATGATTTCGGGGATGCCGAGCACGCCGATCACGGGTGCAGGCGGCGGGGCGCCCTTGGCCATGCTGGGCAGCGGCGGCGCAGGCGGCAGCTGAAGCTGCAGTTGGGGCCCCTGCGCTTCCTCGCTGCCGGGTCCGGCGACGGGGCCGGGCGACTGGATCCGCGGCGGGGCGACGGTCTGGACGGGGGGCGGCGGGCGGCGCGGCGGGGGGTTCTGCCGCGGCGGCGCGGCCGGCCGTGCCGGCTGGCCGGAGGGGGGGATGAAGTAGCCCGGGTTGGACTGCGCGAAGGCCGACAGCGGCGCAGCGACGACGATCGCGAGCGCGCAGGCGAGTAGCGGTGAGCGGGAGTGAGACAAGCTAGAACCTCGTTCCGAAACCAAAGCGGAAAAGCTGCGTCTGGTCGTATTTGCGTTTAACCACGGCCTCGGCCAGGTCGATGTTGATCAGGCCGAACGGCGTCTTCCAGGAGACGCCGACGCCCGCGCCGACACGCGGCGCCGCATCGTCGAACACGGTCGTGCCCGCCAGCTGACTGACCTGGGTGAGCGAGCCGACGTCCACGAAGGCTCGTCCGGACAGACCGAGATCGCCCGAGATCGGCAGCGGGAATCGCAGCTCGGTCGAACCGGTGTAGATCGAGCGGCCGCCGACGCTGTCGATCGTGCTCGTGCCGATCGCGTGCGGCCCGGCGCCGCCGGACTGGAAGCCGCGCAGGTTGTCGCCGCCGAGGAAGAACCGGTCGATGATCTTCTCTTCCCGGCCGAGCTGGTTCAGGTAGCCGGCGCCAGCCGACAGCGCCAACACCCAGGCGTCATCGCCGGTGATGCGTTCGAGCGGGATGTAGTAGTTGCCGTCGATCTTGGTCCGCACGTAGCGCGCCGTGCCGCCGATGCCGGCGAAGTCGACGCCGAGGCGGATGATCCCGCCGGTATGCGGGTCGATCCGGCTGTCTCGGTAGTCGAGCGAGATGGTGGTGCCGAGCTGCGAGAGCAGCGACGTGCCGGCCTGGTTGGTGATGTAGATGCTGGCGCCGGACTGGACGTTGTAGACGTTTCGCGACACCAGCGAGTAGGTCCAGGCCTGCCGCAAGTGCTCGTTGAACTCGTAACCCAACCGCAGCGCGCCACCGGTGCGGCGCTCGCTGTAGGAAGCGATGGTCTGGTTGTTGTTGCGGATGTTGAACAGGTCGAAACCGGCTGCGAGGTTTCGGTCCAGGAAGTATGGATCCGTCACCGACAAGTCGATCTGGCTGCTCTTCTGCGCCAGGATCCCGTTGATGCTGGCATCGATGCCGGTGCCGATCAGGTTGCGCTCGCGCAGGCCGAGGTTGATCAGCGCGCCGGCGTCGGTGGAGTAGCCGCCGCCGACCGTCAACTCACCGGTCGCTTTTTCATCGACGGTGGTGACGATGACGGCCTTGTCCGGCGCCGAACCCGGCTGCGGGTTGACTTGCACGCTGTTGAAGTAGCCGAGATCCTGCAGCCGCTGCCGGGCTTGCCGCGCGCTGGCGATGTTGAAGGCGTCGCCTTCGGCGATGCGGAATTCGCGCCGGATCACCTTGTCCTTGGTCCGCGTGTTGCCCGAGATGTCGATGCGCTCGACATAGGCGCGGGGGCCTTCGCCGATATCGAACACCAGGTCGACAGTATGCTTGGTGCGGTCACGGGCGATCCGCGGCTTGACCTCGACGAACGCGTAACCGCGTTGCTGGATCGCGTCTTGCAGCGCCTGCGAAGATTTTTCGATCGCGTCGCCGTCATAGGTGTCGCCGGGATCGATCCGAAGCAGCGGCCGCAAGTCCGCGGTGTCGAGCTTGGGCAGCTTATTGTCGATGTCGACTTTGCCGATCGTGTATTTCTCACCTTCGCTGACGACGAACGTCAGCAGGAACGCAGAGCGATCTGGCGCGAGCTCGGCCGTGGCGCTTTTGACCTCGAAATCGGCGTAGCCGTTCTTGAGATAGAAGCGACGGAGGAGTTCCTTGTCGTAGTTGACGCGCTCCGGGTCGTATTGGTCGCTGTTCGACAGGAAGCGCCAGAACGCCTCTTCGCGGCTGGCGATCACCTCGCGCAGACGGCTCTCGCCGAACGCGTGGTTGCCGATTACGGCGATCCGGCTGACCAGCGTGGTGGCGCCTTCGTTGATCTCGAACACGACGTCGACCCGGTTCTGGTCGAGCCGGATGACCTTTGGATCGACGGTCGCGGCGTATCGCCCGGCCTTGGCGTAGGCGTTGAGGATGCGCTGGCGGTCGGCCTGCGCGAGCTGCGGCGTGAACACCGCGCGCGGGCGGAGCTGGATCAGCGCACGGAGTTGGTCATCCGTCTGCTTGCGATTGCCCTCGAACACGATGGCATTGACGATCGGGTTCTCGACCACCTTGACGACGAGCGTGCTGCCCTGGCGCGAGAACGACACATCCTGGAACAGGCCGGTCGAAAACAGGCTCTTGAGGCTGCGGTCGACGCGGTCCGGGTCAAACGCATCGCCCGGCTGCACCAGCATGTAGGAGCGGATCGTGCCCTCCTCGATGCGCTGGTTCCCCTCGACCTTGATCGCGGCAATCGAGCCTTCCGCGCCAGGACGGGCAGCGGCGGCACGAGAGCCAGCGCCGCGGGGTGAAGGGCGCGTCTGCGCCGAGGCGAGATCAGAGACGAGCGCCGGCAGCAGGCAGATCGAGGCCAACAGACGAGCGCGGCGGTTTAGCAAAGGGCAGACCCTCCAGTCGGGCGGGAGACGTCGCGTCCGCGACGGACTCGATCTCCCCTGAGGCGCTGCTTCTAAGCGTCGCCGGAGATCAGGGCAACATCGCGGCTTCGACGGGTCGGCCGAAGCCTACCCGCGAACCCAACGAAATAGGCCCAGATGCGACAGATCGTTCCACGTTGCGAACACGAACAGTCCGGCCAGGACTGCAACCCCGGCGCGAAACCCGATCTCCTGGAAGCGCGGCGGCACCGGGCGTCCCCGGAGCGCCTCGAACAGATAGAGCACCAGATGGCCACCATCGAGGATCGGAATCGGGAACAAGTTGATCAACCCAAGGTTGACCGAGAGAACCGCAATGAAGCTGATCAGGCTGGCCAGACCCTGCGATGCGACCTGTCCCGAAAGCTGTGCGATTCCGAGCGGCCCACTCAGTTCCTCGGCGCTCCGGGCGCCGGTCAGCATCTGGCCGAGCCCTTCGATGGTCTGCGCCATCACGTCCCAAGTCTGCTCGATGCCTGCGCCCACGGAACTCAAGGGATCGAGCTTCTGATACTCGGGGGCGCCGCCCTTGACGCCCAGCACGCCCATCCGGCGGCCCAACGCGCCATCGCGGGCGCCGGTGTGGGCCGAGAGGGTCAGGCTTTGGCCATTACGTTGGACGACGATATCGACCGTCTTGTCCGGAGCGCCGGCGATGATCCGCTGCAGATCCTCGAACTTTTCGATCTTGCTGCCGTCAATCGTCGTCACGCGGTCGCCAGCCTGCATCCCGGCGTGGGCGGCGGCGCTGTCCGGCATGACCTCGCCCACGACCGGCACGCTCATCGGGCGCCCCGCGACCGCGAACAAACCGGCGAACAGGACGGCCGCCAGCACGAAATTGGCCACCGGACCCGCCGCGACCACGATTGCCCGGCTCAGGACCGGCTTGCCGTGGAATGTGTGGCCGTCGCGCCAGGTTGCGCGGACTTCGTCCGGCACATCCTCCGGGCGTTCCTGCCCATGCAGCTTGACGTAGCCGCCGAGCGGGATCCACGACACTTTCCAGACCGTGCCGACCTTATCGGTCCAGTGCAGCAAAGGCCGCCCGAAACCGATCGAGAAAGCCTCGACATGGATGCCGCGCCAGCGCGCCGCGAGGTAATGCCCCAGCTCGTGGACGAAGACGAGCACCCCAAGAACGACGAGGAATGAGCCGACATAGCGGACGATTTCGAGGAGGTGCATCATCGTCCTATACCTAAGCCGCTTTCGCGGCCGCAACAGCTTCCGCCGCCCGCCGGGCGGAAGCATCCAATTCCATGACTGCCTCGAGCGTATCGGCGACCGGGCTGCCGAGCCGGTCCAGCACGGCTTCGACCAAGGCGGCGATCTCGGTGAAACCGAGTCGACGCATCAGGAAAGCGTCGACGGCGACTTCGTTGGCAGCCGATAAGATGGTGGGCGCGCCGCCCCCCGTCCGCAAGGCGTCACGCGCCAGGCGCAGCGCGGGAAAGCGGAGCGGATCGGGTTCGAAGAACTCGAGCCGGCCGAGCGCGGCGAGGTCCAGCCGGGGCGAGGACGTCGGCAGGCGGCCAGGCCAGGCCAGCGCATGGGCGATCGGGATTCGCATATCGGGCGCGCCCATCTGCGCCAACATGCTGCCGTCGCGGTAGTGGACGATCCCATGCACCACCGATTGCGGATGCACCAGGACGCCGATCTGCTCTTCGCCGAGCCCGAACAGCCGTGCGGCCTCGATCAGCTCGAGCCCTTTGTTGAACATCGTCGCCGAGTTGATGCTGATTTTTGCGCCCATCGACCAGGTGGGATGACGCAGCGCCGCTTCGGGGGTCGCGCGCGACATGTCGTCCAGGCTGGCATTTCGAAACGGTCCGCCCGAGGCGGTGAGCACGATCCGCTCCACCGCCGAGCCGTTGCCCTCGGCCATCGCCTGGAAGATCGCGTTGTGCTCGCTGTCGACCGGCAGCAGCGTGGCGCCCGCTGCGCTCACCGCGCGCAGCATGACGTCGCCGGCGCACACCAGCGCCTCCTTGTTGGCCAGCGCCACCGCGCCGCCGCGGCGGATGGCGGCCAGCGTGCTGGGCAGTCCGGCCGCGCCGGTGATTGCAGCCATGGTCCAATCGGCCTGCAGCGCCGCCGCCGCCACGACCTCGTCCGACCCGGCGCCCACTGCGATCCCGCTACCCGCGAGCAGGCTCTCCAACTCCGGCCGGCACGACGCGTCGGCGATGACGGCGATCTCGGCGCCGAGCGCCCTCGCCTGTTCGGCCAAAAGCTTGACGTTGCGGCCGCCTGCGAGCGCGCGCACCTGGAAGCGGTCCGGATTGGCGAGCAACAGATCGACCGTGCTCGTGCCGATACTGCCGGTGCTGCCAAGCACCGTCACGCTTCGCCGCTCACTCGTCACCACTGTCCTCCCCGGCTGGCCAGCATGGCGATCGCCGCGAACGGCGCGGCGGCCAAGAGACCGTCGAGCCTGTCGAACAAACCGCCATGGCCCGGGATCAATCGCCCCGAGTCCTTGACGCCGACATGCCTCTTAATTCCGCTTTCCAGCAAGTCCCCTGCCTGGCACGCCACGGCCAGCAACAGCGCCAGCGTCGGCATGCCCCACGGCACGAACATCCCGACCAGCAGCGCGGCGCCAAGGCCGCCAGCCGCCCCCGACCATGTCTTGCCCGGCGACAGCGCCGGCGCGAGTTTCGGTCCGCCCACCAGGCGCCCCACCAGATAAGCCCCGATATCCGTCGCCCAAATCACCAGGATCAGGAACAGCACACTCTCACGCCCGCCCGCGACACCGCGCAACCACAACAGGAGGAGCAGCGGCAACCCGATGTAGAGCACCCCCCAGGCCAGCATCGTGTGCCGGGCGAGCGCCCAGATCGCGGCGAAGCAGCACGCCAGGAGCAGGAGGCCGGTCAGCACATGCACCACGAGACACGCGTAGCCGGCGAGCAGCACCGCCGCAGGCACGAGCCCGCCTGGCCAACGAAGGCCGTGCAAGCCGCACAGACCCACCCATTCCACACTGAGGCCGAGAGCGGCCAACAGGATCAGAATCTGATAGGCGACGCCGCCGAACCAGATACACGCCAATGCGATTGGCGCGAGGATCGCTGCCGACAAGGCGCGGCGGCCGAGATCACCCCATCGTGCCGACGCCGCTGGCGCACGGTCACCCACCAAACCGCCGTTCGCGGCGCGAGAAGTCAGCCAACGCGAACTCGAAGTCAGCTCGGCAGAAATCCGGCCAGAGCACGTCGAGAAAAACCAACTCCGCATAGGCCGATTGCCACAGCAGGAAATTCGACAGCCGACGCTCGCCCGACGTGCGGATCACAAGATCGGGGTCCGGCATGCCCGCCGTGTAGAGTAGCTGCCCAAACTGCTGCTCGTTGATCTCGTCGGGCTTGAGCGTCCCGGCCGCAACCGCGGCAGCCGCCGCACGGGCCGCGGCGACGATCTCGTCACGGCCGCCGTATGAGAGCGCGATGTTGAGGTTGAGGCGCGAATTGCCGCGCGTGCCTCGCTCGGCGCGCTCGAGCTCAGCCTGCAGGTCACCGTCGAAGCGCTGCGGGTTGCCGAGCACGCGCAAACGCACGCCCTCGCGCGACATCTCGGCCAGCTCTTGCCGCAGGTAATGGCGGAGCAGCCCGGTGAGATCGAGCACCTCCTCGGGCGGACGCCGCCAATTCTCGCTGCTGAACGCGTACAGCGTCAGCCACTTGACCCCGCAGGCGATGGCCGATTCGATCGTGCGACGGACCGCCTGCGCGCCCGCGCGATGGCCGGCGGTGCGCGGCAATCCGCGCGCTCGGGCCCAGCGGCCGTTGCCGTCCATGATAATCGCGACATGCTCCGGCGCGGTGCCACCCGAGCCGGGCGCGGCCAGCGCCTCCGCGATCTTGGGGATGCTCATCCGATCAAACCTGCCGGATCTCCTTGTCCTTATCGGTGAGGGTCTCGTCGATCCGCTTGATATAGGAGTCGGTCAATTTCTGGACCTCCTCCGACCAAGCTTTCGAATCGTCCTCGCCGATCTCGTGCTTCTTTTCGTAGCCCTTGATCTGGTCCATGCCGTCGCGGCGCACGCCGCGGATGGCGACCCGAGCGCCTTCGGCATACCGACCGGCCGCCTTGGCCAGTTCGGCGCGCCGCTCAGCGGTCAGTTGCGGGATCGGCACGCGGACCAACTGGCCGTCAGCACCGGGATTGAGGCCCAACCCGCTGTCGCGGATCGCGCGTTCGACGGCCCCGACCAGCGACCGGTCCCAAACCTGGACCGTGATCATCCGCGGCTCCGGCACGCCGATCGTGCCGACCTGGGTGATCGGCACCTCGGTGCCATAGGCCTCGACTTTGACGGGTTCGAGCAGCGCCGGGCTGGCGCGGCCGGTTCGAAGGCCGCCGAAATCGCGACGTAACGTCTCGAGAGCGCCGTCCATGCGTCGGGTCAAATCTTGCTTCAGTGCGTTCAGGTCCGCAGGCACTCTCGCCTCCTAATGCGGCTCGATTATGGTGGTGAACCGACCTTCGCCCCGCATGACGGCCGCGAACGCGCCCGTCGTATGGATGTCGAAGACGATGATCGGCAAACCGTTCTCGCGCGCCACGCTGATCGCCGCGGCATCCATGACCGCGAGATCACGCGCGAGCACGTCGTGATAGGTCAGTTCTTCGTATCGGGTCGCACTCGGGTCCTTGCGCGGATCGGCGGTATAGACGCCGTCTACCTGCGTGCCCTTCAGCAACACGTCGCAATTCATCTCAGCCGCGCGCAGGGCCGCGGCGGTGT
Organism: uncultured Alphaproteobacteria bacterium; assembly: GCA_963848035.1. Classification (GTDB taxonomy): domain Bacteria; phylum Pseudomonadota; class Alphaproteobacteria; order Acetobacterales; family Acetobacteraceae; genus JAVVHH01. The sequence goes on along the minus strand of CAWKCD010000003.1, from coordinate 372,815 downwards.
CGGTGGTAAAGAAGGGATTGCCGGTGCCGCCGGCGAATATCACCACCCTCCCCTTCTCCATGTGCCGCTCGGCCCGGCGCCGGATATAGGGCTCGCAAACCGAACTCATCGGGATCGCGGATTGCACCCGCGTCTGGACGCCGTTCCGCTCCATCACGCTCTGAAGTCCCAACGCGTTCATGACCGTGGCCAACATGCCCATGTAGTCGGCCGAGGCACGGTCCATGCCGGCAGCGGCGCCGGAGACGCCCCGGAAGATGTTGCCGCCGCCCACCACCAGGCAGACCTGGATACCGGACGCGACGACATCGGCGACATCCACAGCGATTCTGGACAACGTCCCACGATCGAGACCGTATTCCTTGCTGCCCATCAGCGCCTCGCCCGACACTTTCAGCAGGACGCGCTTGTAGGCCGGCAAAGCAGGCATGGTATCCTTTGGGCGGTTGCGGTGGGCGCAACCTAGTGGTTGCGCCCACCGGTCACAAGTTCACTCGGGCTTGGAAAGCCCCGCGGCAGCCGCAACCTCGGCCGCGAAGTCGCCGCTGTCCTTCTCGATGCCCTCGCCGAGCGTGAAACGGGCGAAGCCGGCAAGAGTTGCGCCCGCCTTCTTGACCACTGCCTTCACCCGGCTTTCCCCGTCATGCACCCAGACCTGCTCGAGGAGGACGACCTCTTCGTAGTATTTCTGGATCCGGCCGGTCACCATCTTGTCGATGATGTTGTCCGGCTTGCCGGACGCGCGCGCCTGCTCGGTCAGAACCGCCTTCTCGCGCTCCAGCGCAGCGGGGTCGACGCCGTCCGTGTCGAGCGACTCGGGCCGCGTGGCGGCGACATGCATGCCGATCTGCCGCCCCAGCGTCTCGAGCGCCTCGAGTTCGCTGCTGCTCTCGATGGCCACAAGCACGCCGATCTTGCCCAAGCCCGGCCGCAGCGCATTGTGGACGTAGCTGGCGACGACGCCGCTCTGCACCGACAATACGCGAGCCCGGCGCAGCGACATGTTCTCGCCGATCGTCGCCACGAGATGGGTGATCTCCTCAGCCACCGTGCGATCGCCGCCCGGATACTTCGCCGCCTTGATCGCCTCCACGTCCTCGCCGATCTCGAGCGCGATCTTGGCCACGTTCTCGACCAGGCTCTGGAACGCCTCGTTGCGTGCGACGAAGTCGGTCTCGGCGTTCACCTCGACCATTGCCGCCTTGTTCTTGGCGCTGGCCACGCCGACCAAGCCTTCGGCCGCGACCCGGCCGCTCTTCTTGGCCGCCGCGGCTAGACCCTTCTTGCGCAGCCAGTCGACCGCCTGTTCCATGTCGCCGCTCGTCTCGCTGAGCGCGCGCTTGCAGTCCATCATGCCCGCGCCGGTCTTCTCGCGCAGGTCACGGACCATCGACGCCGTGATGTCCATCTTTCTTCCTCCTGACGACGGGGCGGCTCAGGCCGCGCCGGCGTGTTCCGAACCGCTATCCACTTCCGCCATCGGCAAGACCTCCGGCGGCAACTCTTCTGCTGCGCCGAGATCCCGGCCAGAGGCGACCATCTCCGCGCTGATCCCGTCGAGCACGGCGCCGGCGATCAGGTCGCAGTACATCGTGATCGCGCGGATCGCGTCGTCGTTGCCCGGGATCGGGAAGGTGACACCCGACGGATCCGAGTTGCTGTCGAGCACGGCAATCACGGGGATGCCCAGCTTCGTCGCTTCCTCGACCGCCAACTTCTCCTTGTTCGTGTCGATCACGAACAGGATGTCGGGTAGGCCGCCCATGTCCTTGATCCCGCCCAAGGCGCGCTCGAGCTTCTCGCGGTCGCGCGTGATGTCGAGAATTTCCTTCTTGGTCAGACCCTGCGTGTCGCCGGCCAGCATCTCATCAATCTGGCGCAGGCGCTTGATGCTGCCGGTGATGGTCTTCCAGTTGGTCAGCATGCCGCCGAGCCAGCGGTGGTTGACGTAATACTGGCCGCAGCGCTTGGCCGCCTCGGCGACGTATTCGGCCGCCGCGCGCTTGGTGCCGACGAACAGCACGCGCCCGCCGGCGGCGGTCACGTCACGCACGGCGCGGAGCGCACGGTCCAGCATCGGCACGGTCTGCTGCAGGTCGATGATGTGGACCTGGTTGCGCACGCCGAAGATGAACGGCTCCATGCGCGGGTTCCAGCGACGGGTGTGGTGTCCGAAATGGACGCCGGCTTCGAGCAGTTGACGCAGGGTGAAATCGGGCATCGCCATGGTGGCGGTTCCTTTCCAGTGATCCGGTTGTTCCTCCGCGGGGCAATGCCTTGCGGCACCGGAACCGGGAAATCTCCCCGGAAAGGCGCCCCGCGTGTGAATTACCCGCTTTGCAGCGAGCGGGCCGGATATGGCCGATCTGACCCGGGAACACAAGAGGCACAGAGCATGCCAGCCCGCCGCGCCAAGCTCCGCGCAGCCTCGGCCCCGCCTAGAAATGTGGACGCCCGCATGACGGAGGCGTTACGGTCTCACGAAGGGAGCGCCAGGAGATCGAATGATCGGCACCGAAACCGAGCGTGGCATGCTGCTCAACGGCTTGCTCGCCGCCATGCGGCTGAGTGCCCAGCCGATGGTTCTCAGCGACCCGCATCAAGCCGACAACCCGGTCGTCGCCGCCAATCGCGGCTTCACGAATTTGACCAACTATTCGGAACAAGAGATCGCCGGCCGCAATTGTCGGTTCCTGCAGGGCCCGGCGACCGACAAGCGGTCCGTTCAGCTCCTCGGCGAGTGCCTCCGCCGTGGCGAGGGCTGCACCCAGTTCCTGATCAACTACCGCAAGGACGGCAGCCGATTCTACAATCTACTGTTCATCTCCCCAGTGCGTGGGCATGACGGCCACCTGCATTTCTTCTTCGCCAGCCAATTCGACCTGGCGAGCTGCCCGCCGGGCGATATTGCGGAGTTCCCTCTTGGGCAGGCCCACATGGCCCCAGGCCAGGCCACCGAGTTCCGCCTGCTGTTACTCGACATCGCCCACGAGGTGACGCTGGCGACGGCGGCGACCGCACTGCCGTATCGGGTCCGGGCGCTGGAGGCGGCTTTGGCAGCTGCTCGCGAGATCGCGCTGCTGTCGACGAAGTTGAAGCCAGGCGGCAAATCCTCGCCGTAACATCCAAATACCAAGAGTGAGCAATGAACCAACTTGACCTGAACGACCGCGTCGCCGTGGTCACCGGCGGTGCCCGCGGCATCGGACGCGCGATCGCCGAGCGGATCGTCGCTTCCGGCGGATCGGTCGCGTTGTGGGATGTCGACGCGGCGGAGGCGGAGGCGACCGCGGCAGTCCTGGGGGGCACCGCGAGCGCCCACGCCGTCGACCAGACCGACGAACAAGCCGTGCGCGCCGCGACTGAGGCGACGCTCGCGCGACACGGGCGGATCGAGATCCTGGTCAACAATGCCGGGATCACCGGCGGTAACGCGCCGACCTGGCAGTTGCCGACCGCCGAATGGCGCAGGGTCGTCGAGGTGAACCTGATCGGCCCGTATCTCGCGTGCGCCGCGGTCGTGCCGCATATGCTCGAGCGGGGCTATGGCCGCATCGTCAACATAGCTTCGGTTGCCGGCAAGGAGGGCAACCCGAACGCCAGCCATTACAGCGCCAGCAAGGCCGGCCTGATCGCGCTGACCAAATCGCTCGGCAAGGAGCTTGCCGGCCGTGGCGTGCTAGTCAATTGCGTCACGCCTGCTGCCGCGAAAACCGACATCTTCAAGCAGATGACCGAGGCGCAGATCGGCTACATGCTCTCGAAGATACCGATGAACCGCTTCGTCCAGGTCGAAGAGATCGCCGCGCTGGCCTGTTGGCTGGCAACCGAGGATTGCTCCTTCAGCACCGGCGCGGTGTTCGACGTTACGGGCGGGCGCGCCACCTACTGAACCGGGACGGGAAACCGGCCTGCAACCGCCGGGTCACATCGTCTTCGGCAGTGGCGGCCTCCGGCACCGATCGGCCCAGACCGAAGAAATCGTAGGTCACCCCGCGATACAGCCGCACATCGGTCGAGACGCCGGCCGAACGCATCCGCTCGGCGACGGTCTCGGCCCCGGAGCGAAGCGGATCGATCTCAGCCAGCACGAACGTCGTCGGCGGCAGCCCGGCAAAATCGTTGCGCGACGCCAGATCGATCCGCGGGTCCTCCAGATTGCCGGCCGCGTAGCGCCGCTGCGCCCACCGGACCGTTGCGCGGGTCAATGGCCGGCTGTTGCCGTTCTCGGACATGCTGCGCGTGCTGGTGGACGTTCCGGCCCAAGGCGTGATCAGCAGCAACTGGTCCGGCAGCGCCACCGCACGCCCGATGCGGGCTCCGTCGCGCGCCTGCAAGGCGGTGGAGAGCGCGAGGTTGGCGCCCGGCCCCTCGCCGGCCAGGACGACCCGGGTCGCGTCCGCGCCCCATGACGCCATCTGCGACCGCGCCCATTGATAAGCCGCCATTGCATCGTCATGCGCCGCCGGGAACCTCGCCTCCGGCGCGAGCCGCGGCTGCAGGCTCACCACCACCCAGCCGGTTCGCGACGCAAGTTGGCGCGCGGTCTCGTCGGCGCCGACGTCGCTGCGGCTCGCCCAGGTTCCGCCCGGGAAATACACGATGACCGGCGTATTCTTGGCCAGCACCGGACGATAGAGCATCGCCATGAGCGCGCCGGAAGCGCCACTCGCCGATGGTGTGTTGAGCTGCTTGACCTCGATCTCCGGCTCCGGCTGCCCGGCCACGTTCGACATTGCCGCCTGCGCGTCCGCCAGCCACGGTACGTCCCGAGCCTCCTGCAAGCTGACGTCCGAGCTGTCCTTGGCATTCATCGCGAGCCGTTCGGACAGCACCGCGCTCATCGCCCGGGTGGGTGCGTATGGGGTAGAGCCCTGCGGCAGCTCCGCAGCACAGCCGCTCGAAAGCGCGGCGGCGAACATGGCGAGGGCGAAGCGCGACATCATTATTCCGAGGTGGTGACGCCCTACCCTGCCGTGTCAGGCAGAAAGGAACAAGCCATCATACCTTGATCGGCGGCCCGTCCGGGAACGGATCCCCCTCCGGCGGCGGATCGAGCGGCGGCATGTCGTCGGGCGGCGGGTCCTGGACCGGGACCGGTTCCGGACGCGGCAATGGTTCGGGCATCTGGGCGCGCATCTGTTCCTCGCCGACTATGGATTTGGAAAACGCCCGAGCAGGCTCGAGTTTCCAAAACGCTAGCCCGACGCCCGCAGATTATTTTCTCCCCCAGTCGGATCGGGGTCCGGAGTCGCAATGCGCGAACATTGTGTTGCTGAATTCACGCTCACGCTATTGACGGTTTGATCGTAGGAAAACTAGCTTAGCTCCACGAACAGAACGGGAACAAAATCCGTGACCCCGACCCAAGAACAAGCCTTCGCGGCAGACATCTCGCGCCAACGCGCTATCGTTTACGTTGTCCGGGGCCGTCCTGGCCAGAACGATCGTCCGGCTCTTCCGGCAGGACATCCCGTGACCTGGGGCGCCATCACCGAAGGCACCGTGCTGGACAGCGCCAGCTATCCGTTCCCGGTGTTCGTGAATTGATCAATCCCCACACGCCCGACGGCGAGCCTGCGACCGCGGAGTGGGTGATTGCCCGCCTTGAGGAAGCCGGCGCCACTCTGCTCGCCCTGCCCAATAGCGGCCCGAGCACGCGGCTGGCGCAGGCGAGCCTGGAGTGGATCCGCAGTGCCGCCGAAAGCTACGGCTTCCACCGTGCCCGCATCCGCCCCGCCGTCCCCAGCGCCGCGCACATCACGCGCATGGACCAGACCTTCACCTGGGTTTCGCGCCTGCCACAGGACAAATACGTGCTGCGCCGGGTCGTGGGCGCCCGCAGCTTGGTCAATCCGATGACGGGCCGGCACCTCTACAGCTGGCGTCGGCTGGGAATTGCGGTCGGCGCCGACCACAAGGCGGTGCAGCGCTGGCACGCGCAGGGGATCGACATGCTGGTCGCCATGCTTAATCGACGCGAGCCGGCCGAGATCTACTCCGCCGCGACCCGCTTGCGCTTCGGCGCCGCTTCCGGCGCGGGCGACTCCTCCGGTGGCTGCAGCGCCGCCAGCAACGCGTCACGCAATGCTGCCAGCTTGCGCTCGTTCTCGACTTTCAAGCCGAACACGTCCTTGACATAGAAGACGTCGACCGCGCGCACGCCATACGTCGTCACGTGCGCGCTGGCGATCTGCAGCCCTTGTTCGCTGATCGCCGCCGTCACGTCGTGCAGCAATCCTGGCCGGTCGCGGCCGTTCACTTCGAGCACCGTGTGCGTATTGCTCGCACGGTTGTCGATCACCACCCGCGGCGAGACGTGGATCGCACGCATGCGCCGCCCCAGCAGCGCCGCCGAGGCCCGCTTCATCTCGGTGCCGATGTTCAGCCGTCCCGATAGCGCCTGCTCGATCAGCACGTGCAGCCGCGCCAGCCGATGCGGCGCGTCGAACGTGCCGCCAGCGGCATCCTGGATCCAGAACGTGTCCAGCGCGCTGCCATTGGTCAGCGTGTGGATGCGCGCGTCCACGATGCTGGCGCCGGCCACCGCCAGCGCGCCGGCGATGCGGGTGAACAGCCCGGCATGGTCGGCGGTGTAGATCGTCACCTCGGTGACCTCGCGCGACGGCAGCGGCTGCGTGTCCACGGTCAGCGGCGCGTGCCGATACTCCGCGTCCCGGATCAGCCGGGCATGCCGCGCATGCGTCTCGGGATCGAAGCTGAGCCAATAGCCGGGGTAGCCGAGATCGAGGAACGACTGGATCTGCTCGGCCGGCCAGCCGTCGAGCAGCGCCACCGCCGCCTCCTTCGCCCGCGCCACGCGAACGTCCCGCTCCGTCGTCGCCAGGCCCCCCGCCAGCACATCGGCGACCCGGCCGAACAGCTCTCGCAGCAGCGTCGCCTTCCAGCCGTTCCAAACCTTCGCGCTCACCGCCCGCATGTCCGCCACCGTCAGCACCAGCAGCAACTTGAGCCGCTCCGGCGACTGGATCGTGTCGGCCAGGTCGAGGATGGTCTTCGGATCGTCGATGTCGCGCTTGAAGGCGGTTTGGCTGAGCAGGAGGTGGTGCAGCACCAGCCAGCTCACCGTCTCGGTCTCCTCGCCGGACAAGCCCAGCGCCGGACCGACCTCGAGCGCGATCTCGGCGCCCAGCTCGGAGTGGTCGCCGCCGCGGCCCTTGGCGATGTCGTGCAGCAACGTGGCCACGTAAAGCGCCCGGCGCGATTGCAGATCCTCGACCAGGCTGGAGGCGATCGGCGCGATCTCGTTCAGTTCTCCCCGCTCGAGCCGGTTGAGCACGCGGATCGCCTCGATCGTGTGCTCATCCACGGTGAACACGTGATACGTGTCGAACTGCATCTGGCCGACGATCCGCGCCCAGTCCGGAATGTAGCGCCCGAGGAAGCCGGTCTCGTTGAGCGTATTCAGCCATCGCGCGCCATCGGCCCGGCGCGGCGCGGCTTCCGCGCGGCGCGTATTGTCGCCGTCACAGAGCAGGTCGGTGAATATCGCCGAAGCGGCCGGGTCGCCCCGCAAGGTGATCGCCAGCCGCTCGTGCCGGATCAGCGCCCGCAGCGCCAGGGGATGGAGTTCCAGATGGCGGTCGCGCGCCACTTGCAGGATCCGCAGCATGTTGATCGGCTCGCGCTCGAAATCGCGGCCCGGCGCGCTCATCAGCTTGCCGTCGGCCAGCACGAACCCCTGCTCGAACAACGCCCGGTCCGTCTCCGGCTGCGTCGCCGGCGGCCCCAGCGCTGCCCGCACGATCGCCGGCTCGAGCACCGCCGCGATCCGCGTGATCTCCCGCGCGGTCAGAAAGTAATGGCGCATGAACCGCTCGACGCCGTCCTGGCGACCATGCCGCGTGTAACCCATGCGGGCGCCCACCACCGGCTGCAGGTCGAACGTCAAACGGTCTTCCGCGCGCCCGGCCACGTAGTGAAGATGGAACCGCACCGTCCACAAAAACGACCAGGACCGCCGCGCATGTTTGGCCTCGTTCCCGGTCAGGATACCGCCGCCGGGGCTATCCGGCCCGACCAGTTCGCCCATGACCTGCGTGCCGAAAACGTAACGCGTCATCCAATAGAGCGTCTGCAAGTCGCGCAGGCCGCCCCTGCCCTCCTTGATGTTCGGCTCGACCAGGAACGGGCTGTCGCCATACCGGTGGTGCCGCGAGTCGCGCTCGGCCTGCTTGGCAACGAGGAACGCGCCCGCACCGTCCGCCCGGCAGAAGCTCACAAACCGCTCGTTGAACTCGTCGAACAGCGCCGCCTCGCCCGCGAGCAGCCGTGCATCGATCATCGACGTCCGGATCACCATGTCGCGCTCGGCGTCCTGCAGGCACTCGTCTACGGAACGGGTGGCATGACCGACTTTGAGCCCGAGATCCCACAAGAAATAGAGCATGAACTCGACCACCGCGAGCGTGGTGGCGGAGGGCTCGACGCGGGTAATGAACAGCAAGTCGATGTCGCTGAACGGCGCCAGCACGCCCCGGCCGTAGCCGCCCGTGGCGACCACGGCAAGCTTTTCCGGCTCGCCTAAATCCTGCCGCAGCGCGCATTGATGCAGCGCCGCGATCACCCCGTCGGTGAGTTGTCCGAGCAGCCGCCCTGCCGCCAATCCCGGCATGTTGCCCGCCTCGAACAACTCCTGCACATGGTTCTGCACCCGGGCCACATACCGCCGGAACGCCGCCAATGCGGCGTCGCGCGGCACCTTCTGTCCTGGCGCGGCAAGCCGGCTCAACGCCTCCGTCAGAATCTGGACGGCATCTTCAGGGTGCTCGGGCAGGGGTGAGGCGATCATTGAAAAGTAACCTAAGCACCTGATCCGCGCGCGGCGAGTGCTTTCAACACATAAAGCGAATCCAGCGCCTCCCGCGGCGTCAATCGGTCCGGGTCGAGGGCTGCCAAACCGTCCCGCAACGGATCGGGCGGCGCCGTCCGGCGTTTCCTCGAGCGCCGCGAACAGCGGCAACTCCGCCGGCATCGCGTGCCCGCTCTTCTCCAGCGCGGCCAACAGGGATGCCGCCCGCCGCACCGTCGCGTCCGGCACGCCCGCCAATTGCGCCACATGCACGCCCCAGGATCGGCCCGCCGCGCCTTCCGCCACCTCGTGCAGGAACACGACGCTCCCGCGCCACTCCTTCACCCGCATCGTGTGGGGGCACACCCGCGTCATCTGCGAGCCCAGCCGCGCCAATTCGTGGAAATGCGTGGCAAAAATCGTGCGGCAGCGGATCTGCCCGTGCAGCGCCTCCAGCACCGCCCAGGCGATCGCCAGACCATCCAACGTGCTGGTGCCGCGCCCGATCTCGTCGACAACGACCAACGACCGTGGCCCGGCCTGATGCAGGATCGCGGCGGTCTCCGTCATCTCCACCATGAACGTGCTGCGCCCCCGCGCGAGGTCGTCGGCTGCGCCGACCCGGCTGAATAGCCGGTCCACCACGCCGATCTCGGCCCGCTCCGCCGGCAGCGGCAGCCCAGCCTGCGCCAGGATCGCGAACAGCGCGTTCTGCCGCAGGAACGTGCTCTTGCCCGCCATGTTCGGGCCGGTCAGCAGCAGCAGCCGCCGGTTCGGCGACAGGTCGCAATCGTTGGGCACGAACGCCGCCGGGCTGCCGAGCGCAGCCTCGACGACCGGGTGCCGCCCCGCGCGGATGAGGAACGCATCGCCATCGCTCACCTCGGGACGGCACCACCGTCCCCCCTCGGCCAGCCGCGCGCAGGATTGCAGCGCGTCCAACCGCGCCAGCGCCAGCGCACACGAGGCAAGCGAATCCGCCTGCGCCAGCACCTCCCGGACCAGCACCGCGAACACCGTTGCCTCGCGGGCAGCGGCTCGTTCCGCCGCCTCGCTGATGCGCCGGTCCAGCTCGGCCAGCTCGGGGGTGGTGAACCGCGCGCCATTGGTCATCGCCTGCCGCATCTGCAGGTCCGGGTGCGCCCGCAGTTTCTCCACCGCGGTCGGACGGCGCTTCGATCACGTAGCCGAGCTGCGCGTGATGCTTGATCTTCAGCGACGCGACGCCGAATCGCTGCGCGTAGTCGAGCGCCATGCCCGCCACCACCTGCCGGCTATCGTCCCGTAGCCGGCGTTCTGCATCCAGTTCGCCATCGAAGCCCGAGCGGATCGCGCCGCCATCGTCGAGCCGCACCGGCAACGGATCGGCCAGCGCCGCCGTCAGCCTTTCCTGCAATCTCGGATCCACGCGCAAGACAGCGACATCGAGCGGAGATCCCTCGAGCGCTGCGCCAATCTCGGCCGCGGCCTCCAATGCGGCCAGCACGGCGCCCAGGTCGCGGGGCGTGCCGCGTGCGACGCCGAGCCGTCCCAGCGCGCGGGCCAAGTCCGGCGTGCCGCGCAATGCCGCGCGCAGACGGGCCAGCGGCGCAGGATTGGCGAGCAGCCAGGTCCAGCCATCCTGGCGCGCCGCGATCGCCGCCGGGTCGAGCAGCGGGCCCGCGAGCCAGCCGGCCAATAGCCGCGCGCCCGACGCCGAGAGCGTGCGATCGACTGACGCCAGCAGCGTGTGCGCCGTCCCGCCATCCCGCGCGCGGGCGATCTCGAGGCTGGCGCGCGTCGCCGCGTCCAGCATCATCTCGCGCCCGATCCCCGCCTGCACCGGACGGGACATCCGCGGCAGGTTCCCGGCCTGGGTGAGGCGGACGTAATCGAGCGCGCTGCACGCCGCCACCGCCTCCGCGTCGCTGAACGTGCCGAACGCATCCAGGCTCGCGACCGAGAACGCCTCGGCGAGCCGTTTGCGCGCGACCAGCGGCGCCGGCGGCGCCGTCTCCGGTCCCCGACGAGACGTCCAATCGCCTAGATCCAGCCCGCTCGGCGCCAAGATCTCCGCCGGCTCCAAACGTCCCAACAGCGCGGCCAACTCGCCCGCGGCCGGCGCCTCGGTCTCGAACAACCCGGTCGAGACATCGAGCCACGCCGCGCCGAGCCGCTCGCCCAGCCGCGCCACACACATCAGCAAATTCGGCCGGTGCGCCTCGAGCAGGCTGTCCTCGGTCAGTGTTCCCGGCGTCACCAGCCGCACGACCTCGCGCTTCAGCGGGCCCTTGCCGGCGCGTCCCTTGGCCGGCTCCATCTGCTCGGCGACCGCGACGCGAAATCCGCGCCGGATCAGCCGCGACAGATACGCTTCGGCCGCATGCACCGGCACGCCGCACATCGGGATCGGCTCGTTGTTGTGCTCGCCCCGCCGGGTCAGCGCGATGTCCAGCGCCGCCGCCGCCGCCTCCGCGTCGGCGAAGAACAGCTCGTAGAAATCACCCATGCGCATGAACAGCAGCGCGTCCGGATGCGGCTCCTTCAGCCGGAACCACTGCGCCATCGTGGGCGTCGCGCCCTCCCCGGACGGATTACGGCTCGGGCTCGGGGCACGGTCACCCATTGTCAGGTCCGATTAGGCGGCCGCCCTGAACGTGCGCGGCAGCCCGGCCCGAGCGAGCGCGCCATGACGCGGCTCATCCGGCAGCCCCTGCTGCAGGAACGCGCGCGCCGCCACCAGCCTCTCCAGGTCGATCCCGGTCGTGAAACCCATGCTCTCCAGCATGAACACCAAGTCTTCGGTCACGATGTTGCCCGACGCCCCTGGGGCGAACGGACAGCCGCCGAGACCTGCCAGCGCCGCATCGAAGCTGCGTATCCCCTCCTCCAGCCCGGCCAGAGCATTCGCCAGCCCCAACCCCATCGTGTCGTGCAGATGCAGCCCCTCGAGTTTGTCGCCTACCGCGTGCCGCACCGCCCGCACCACGTCGCGGATCTGCGTCGGATGCGCGTAACCGACCGTGTCGGCGAGCGCCACCATGTCCGCCCCCGCCTCGACCAGCCCAACCGCCACCTCCACCACCCGTTTGGTCGGGATCACGCCGTCGATCGAACAGCCGAACGCCGTGCTGAGCGCGCCCTCGACCTCGACTCCGCTGCCCTCCTCGGCCGCCCAGGCCGCGACCCGCCCGACCTCGGCGATCGCTTCCGCGGTGGTCCGGTTGGTGTTCGCCCGGCTATGCCCCTCGCTGACGCTGACCGGGATGGTGACCTTGCGGGCGCCGGCCGCGACTGCGAGCTGCGCTCCCTTGAGGTTCGGCGCCAGCGCCAGGATCATGCACGGCAGATCGCGCACCGCCCGCACCACCTCGGCGGTGTCGGCCATCGACGGGATCAGCTTCGGCGGCACGAAACTGCCGACCTCGATCTCCGGCACCCCCGCCGCGGCCACGGCCCTGATCCACTCGATCTTTATCGCCGTCGGCATCCGCGACTTGGCCATCTGCAGCCCGTCGCGCGGCCCGACCTCGCATACCGTCACATGCTCGCCCATGACCGCTCCTCTTTCCCATCAAGCATCCGACAGGGTGCGTCCGCCCGCGCCTCCCCGCAAGACCGGGTCGACACGGTTTGGTGAACTGGCGATCGTCGCGTTTGGCTTTGGCCGATGGAACAAGCTAGGTGACAGCATGCGCATCGTCTTGCTCGTGGCACTATCCGTAGGTTTATCGGCCGGCGGCGCGCGGGCGCAGCCCGGCCCGGCAGGTCCGCCGGCGGTCGGCGTCATCACGGTCAAGAAGACCGCCGTCACCGAAACCAGCGAATTCGTTGGCCGGGTGCAGGCGACCAACCGCGTCGACCTGGTCGCGCGCGTGACCGGTTTCCTCGAAAAGCGGTTGTTCACGGAGGGCGCCGAGGTCAAGACCGGCCAGACGCTCTACATGCTCGAGAAAGGCCCGTTCGAGGCCCAGGTCGCGGCCCAAGCCGCCACCGTCGCCCAGGCGCAAGCCACGGTCCAGAACAACAACCTCAAGCTCGACCGCGCGCAGACAGCTCCTGAACACGCCGGCCGGCCAGCGCAGCAACGTGGACGACGCCCAAGCCGCCGCACGAACCGCGCAAGCGCAGCTCCTGGCCGCGCAGGCGCAACTCCGCCAGGCGCAGATCAACCTCGACTACACCGACATCAAGGCGCCGATCGACGGCCTGATCAGCCGCACCACCGTCACGGTCGGCAACGTCGTCAGCCCCAGCACCGGCGTCTTGGCCACGATCGTGAGCCAGGACCCTATCTACGTGCTGTTCCCGGTCTCGGTCCGCGCGACGCTCGACCTGCGTGACAAATACGCTGGCAATGGCGGCTTCGGCGCCGTGAAGATCAAGCTCCGCCTGCCCACCGGTGAGATCTACGACCAGCAGGGCACGCTCAACTACGTCGACAACACCGTCTCGACCAACACCGACACGCTGACGTTGCGCGGCTCGCTGCCCAACCCGATCCGTCCCGGCGCCAAGCCCGGCGAACCTGGCGCGCGCGAGTTGGCCGATGGCGAGTTCGTCACCGTCCTGCTCCAAGGCGTCGAACCGGTGCAGGCACTGGCGATCCCCCGCTCCGCCGTGCTCTCCGATCAGCAGGGCAACTACGTCTGGGTCGTCGGCGAAGGCAACAAGGCCGAACAGCGGCGCATCCAACTCGGCCAAAGCACGCCCGACACCGCCGTCGTCGCCTCCGGCCTCAAGGAGGGCGAAACGGTCGTGGTCGACGGCGTGCAGCGGGCCCGGCCTGGGCTCGTCGTCGCACCAGGCGCGCCGGCGCCGACACCCCCTGGCCCGCAACGGAGCTGACCGATGATCCATAGCGGAGCGCGCGCTTGATCTCCGGCGTCTTCATCGACCGTCCGCGGCTCGCGATCGTCATCGCGATCGTCATGACGCTCGCGGGCGCGCTGGCGATGCGGAGCATCCCGGTCGCCCAGTTCCCCGACATCGTGCCGCCGCAGGTCCAGGTGACCACGCGCTATCCCGGCGCGTCCGCCTCCGTCGTGGAGTCGACCGTCGCGCAGCCGCTCGAAGCACAGGTCAACGGCGCCGACCGGATGATCTACATGAAGTCCAACTCGGCCAATGACGGCAGCTATGGCCTGACTGTCTCGTTCGAGTTGGGCACCAACCCCGACATCAACACCGTCAACGTCAACAACCGGGTCCAGGCAGCCCTCTCCCGCCTGCCCGCCGAAGTGCAGCGCCAGGGCGTGACCGTGCAGAAGCGGTCCTCGGCGATCCTGGAGTTCCTCGCCTTCAGCAGCGAAGGCGCCAAGCAGGATCCGCTGTTCATCTCCAACTACGTCACCATCAACGTACTCGACCGGCTCGGCCGCGTCTCCGGCGTGGGCTCCGCCTCGTTGTTCGGCGCGCTGGACTACTCGATGCGCATCTGGTTCGACACCCAGCGCCTGATCAGCCTCAATCTCGCGCCCAGCGACGTGATCCTGGCCATCCAGGCGCAGAACGTCCAGGCGCCGGTCGGCCGGGTGGGCGCACGCCCGACCAGCGCGGACAACCAGTTCCAGATCAACCTGCAGACCCAGGGGCGGCTGTCCACCCCCGAAGAATTCGGCAACATCGTGCTTCGCGCCAATCCGGACGGCTCGCTGCTGCGGGTCAAGGACGTCGCCCGCGTCGAACTCGGCGCCGCGACGCAGGACAGCGAGAGCCGGCTCAACGGCAACCCGGCCGTCACCGTCGGCGTCTATCTCGCCCCTGGCGCGAACGCCGTCCAGACCAGCGCGCGCGTGCAGCAAGCGCTCGACGACGTCGGCACGCGCTTTCCGCCGGGCCTGAAATCGACGGTGTTCTACAACAGCTCGACATTCGTTTCCGACACGATCGACGAGGTCATCAAGACGCTCGGTGAAGCCTTCGTGCTCGTCGTAGTCGTCGTGTTCCTGTTCCTCGGCAGCCTGCGCGCGACGCTGATCCCCAGCATCGCCGTGCCGGTCAGCCTGATCGCCACCTTCGCCGTCCTGCTCGTGCTCGGCTACTCCGCCAATACCGTCTCCCTGCTCGCGATGGTGTTGGCGATCGGCATCGTGGTCGACGACGCCATCGTGGTCGTCGAGAACGTCGAGCGCGTGATGGAGGAGGAGCCGGACCTGCCGCCAAAGGACGCGGTCAAGAAGGCGATGAGCCAGATCACGGCGCCGATCATCGCCATCACCCTGGTGCTGCTCTCGGTGTTCGTGCCGATCGCCTTCATCCCCGGCATCTCCGGATCGCTGTTCCGGCAGTTCGCCGTGACGATCTCGGTGGCGATGACGATCTCCGCGATCAACGCGCTGACCCTGTCGCCCGCGCTCTGCGGTGTGTTCCTCCGCCACGGCGGCCCTCGCCGCGGGATCATGGGCCGGATCGGCCGCGGCATCGACTGGGCGCGCGACGGCTATGCTGGCATCGTGACCCGGCTGCTGCGGGTCGGCATCGTGTCCCTGCTCGTGATCGCCGCGTGCGGCGGCGGCATCTTCGCCCTGAGCAAACTGACGCCCACCGGGTTCCTGCCCGACGAGGACCAGGGCGCGTTCTTCGTCGCCGTCCAGCTTCCCGACGCCGCCAGCGTCACCCGGACCCGCGAGGTCGTGCAGCGGGTCGAGGCCATCGCCAAGACCTTCCCGCAGATCCAGAACGTGCTCTCCATCGTCGGCTTCTCGCTGCTCGACGGCGGGAATCAATCCAACGCCGCCTTCATCGTCATGCGACTCAAACCTTTCGCCGAACGCGGCGCGCCCGCCGACAAGGCGCAGGCTGTCATCGGCCGGATGTTCGGCGCGCTGCAGCAGATCCGCTCGGCGAACGTGTTCCCGTTCAACCTGCCGCCGATCATCGGCCTGTCCACCTCGGGCGGCTTCGAATACCAGCTGCAGAACCTGCAGGGCGCCGAGCCGGTCGCGATGGGCTCGGTGATGAACGGCCTGCTCGCCGCCGCCAACCAGGACCCGAACCTCACCCGCGTATTCAGCACGTTCAGCGCGACGACGCCTTCGATCTACCTCGACATCGACCGCGCCAAGGCCCAAGCGCTCGGCGTCTCGCCCAACGACATCTTCACCGCCTTGCAGGCGACGCTCGGCGGCATCTACGTCAACGACTTCAACCTGTTCGGCCGCGTCTGGCAGGTCAACGTGCAGGGCGAGGCCGCCGACCGCGTCGACGCGCAGTCGATCTGGCGGATCGAGGTCCGCAACAACAAGGGCCAGATGGTGCCGTTGCGCAGCGTGGCCGACGCCCGGATCGTGCTCGGGCCGCAGACCATCAGCCGCTACAACAACTATCGGTCGATCAGCATCTCCGGGACGCCCAAGCCCGGGATCTCCTCCGGCACGGCGCTGGCGGCGATGACCGACGTCAGCAAGCGCGTGCTGCCGCCGGGCTACTCGTTCGAGTGGACCGGCACGGCCTATCAGGAGGTGTCGGCCTCGGGCCAAACCGCCTACATTCTCGGCCTCGCGGTCCTGTTCGCCTACTTGTTCCTGGTCGCGCTGTATGAGAGCTGGGTCATCCCGATCCCGGTGCTGCTCTCCGTCACGGTGGGCGTGCTCGGATCGTTCATCGGCATGTTCCTGGCCGGGCTGTCGCTCGACCTCTATGGGCAGATCGGCCTGGTGGTGCTGATCGCGCTGGCGGCCAAGAACGGCATCCTGATCGTCGAATTCGCCAAGGACCAGCGCGAGCAGGGCAAGAGCATTGTCGAAGCGGCGCGGCTCGGCGCCCGCACGCGGTTCCGCGCGGTCATGATGACGTCGATCGCGTTCATCCTCGGCCTGATCCCGCTGGTGACCGCGAACGGCGCCGCGATGATCAGCCGCCGCGCGGTCGGCACGCCTGTGTTCGCCGGCATGTTGGCGGCCAGCGCTCTCGGCATCTTCGTCATCCCGATGCTCTACGTCGTGTTCCAGACGATGCGCGAAAGCGTGAAGCGGCGCTTCTCGCCCAGCAAGCCCGCCAGGCAGCTGGAAGGGGCGGCGGAGTGATCCACACAGAAAGCTGAGGTGAACTTCCAGGACGCTCGGGCCTTCAGACCGCCTGCGGGGCATGGCCCTGCAGCTTTGAATGGAAGGATTTCCGAGATGCGTTCGATCATGAAGTCGGCAGCCCTGGCCGCAATTCTGTCCACCGCCATGGTCGGTGGCGCGTTCGCGCAAGGCGCCGGCGGCGCGGGAGCGGGCAGCGCGGGCGCGAGCGGCGGGGCTGGCTCCAGCGGCGGCGGCGGTAGCGTCGGCACCGGCGCGGGGATCGGCGGCAACGTCGGCACCAACAGCTCCACCGGCGCAACCCTGGGCACCGGCAACAACGGCTCCGGCGCCGCCCTCGGCAGCAGCACCGGCGCGACTGGCAGTGGCTCGTCCGGCGGGCTTGGCTCGAGCGGCAGCACCGGCAGCAGCACTGGCATGAGCCGCTAACTCGATCGGCCTGGCTCGCCAGCCGGGCCGAATTCGTCTCGCCTCCCGGCACCGTGCGCGCTCCCGGCGTCGCCGCCCCTTGGCGGTTGGGGTATCCGCCAAATATGGTGGGTGAAACCACTCGCGGAGAACGTCATGGCAAAGTTCGGTGTTGCGCAGCCCGTCCGCCGGGTCGAGGACCCGAGACTGCTCCTCGGGAAAGGGCGCTATACCGACGACATTGCCCTGCCGAACGCACTGGTCGGCGTCGTTCTTCGCAGCCCGCATGCCGCGGCCCGCATCACCAGCCTCGAGACTGCCGAGGCCAAGGCCGTCGAGGGCGTCGTTGCGGTCTACACGTCGGCCGACCTGAAGGCCGACGGGATCGGCAACCTGCCCTGCGGCATCCCGCTCAAGAACCGAGACGGCTCCGACCGTGCCGATCCGCCGCACCCCGTGCTGGCCGACGGCGCGGTCCGCCACGTCGGCGACCCGGTGGCGTTCATCGTCGCCGAGACGCACCAGGCTGCCCGCGACGCCGCCGAACTGATCATGGTCGATTACGACGTGCTGCCGAGCTGCACCGATCTCGGCCGCCGCGATGGAGCCCGGCTCGCCGCTGGTTTGGCCGGACGTGAAGAGCAACGTCGTTTTCGACTGGGAAGCCGGCGACAAGGCCAAGACCGAGGCGCTGTTCGCAGCAGGCCGCCCACGTCGCGCGCCTCACCGTGGTGAACAACCGCATCATCGTGAACTCGATGGAGGCCCGCGTCGCGCTGGCCGAATATGACGGCGAGCGCTGGACGCTCTACGCCAACACCCAGGGCGGCTGGGGCATCAAGGACCTCCTCGGCGGCCCCGTTTTCAACGTCGGCGCCGACAAGTTCCGCATCGTCACCCCCGACGTCGGCGGCGGCTTCGGCATGAAGCTCTTCCTTTATGCCGAGCACGCATTGACCTGCTACGCCGCGCGCAAGCTCGGCCGCCCCGTCAAGTGGACGAGCGAACGGTCCGAGGCGTTCCTCTGTGACACGCACGGCCGCGACAACATCACGCAGGGCGAGATCGCCGTCGACAAGGACGGCAAATTCCTCGCGATCCGCACCCGCAACGTCGCCGGCATGGGCGCCTATCTCTCGACCTACGCGCCGTTCATCCCGACCGGCGCCGGCACCAAGGTCCTGGCCAGCGTCTACGGTTTCCAGGCCGCCTATGCCAACGTGATCGGCGTCTTCACCAACACCGTCCCGGTCGACGCCTATCGCGGCGCAGGCCGTCCAGAGAGCAATTATCTCGTCGAGCGCCTGATCGACACCGCCGCCTATGAACTCGGCATCGACCGCATCGAACTGCGCCGCCGCAACATGGTACCGCCGTCCGCCATGCCCTACACCACCGCGATGAGCCAGGTCTACGACAGCGGCGACTTCCAGCGCGTGCTGGATGCGGCGCTCGAGAAGATCGATTGGGACGGCTTCCCCGCCCGCCGGGCCGAGAGCGAGCGGCGCGGCCGCCGGCGCGGCATCGGCATGGCCTATTACCTCGAGGCCACGGGCGGCGCCGACAGCGAACGCGCCGAGATCCGCTTCACCGAGGACGGCTTCGTCGACGTCTACGTCGGCACCCAGAGCACCGGCCAGGGACACGAGACCGCCTACGTCCAGCTCATCGGTGAGCAGCTCGGCATCGACGGCGACAAGGTCCGCGTGAAGCAGGGCGACACCGACAGCATCCCGACCGGCGGCGGCACCGGCGGGGCGCGCAGCCTCTACTCCGAGGGCCAGGCCATCCTCGTCACCGCCGCCAGCGTGATCGAGAAGGGCAAGCAGGCGGCCTCCGAAGCGCTCGAGGCATCGGTCGCCGACATCACGTTCGAAGCCGGCCGCTTCAGCATCGCCGGCACCGATCGCGGCATGGACATCCTCGATCTCGCCGCCCACCAGCGCACACGCGACGGCGCGACCCAGCTCGACGCCGCCGAGATCGCCAAGATCTCGGTCCACACCTTCCCGAACGGCTGCCACATGGCGGAAGTCGAGATCGACGCCGACACCGGCTCGCTCACCGTGGTCCGCTACATCGTCTGCGACGACGTCGGCAAAGCCGTGAACCCCATGATCGTCCGCGGCCAGGTCCATGGCGGCGTCGCCCAGGGCGTCGGCCAAGCCGTGATGGAGCACACGGTCTACGACAACGAGTCCGGCCAGCTCCTCTCCGGCAGCCTGATGGACTACTCGCTGCCGCGCGCCTCCGACCTGCCGGACATCGAGGTCGACCTGATCGAGGTGCCCTGCCTCAGCAACCCGCTCGGCGTGAAGGGCGCGGGCGAAGCCGGCGCGGTCGGCAGCCCGCCGGCGACGATCAACGCGATCGTCGATGCGCTCCGCAGCGCCGGCGCCAAGACGATCGACATGCCCGCCACGCCCGAGCGGGTGTGGAAGGCGCTGCAAGAGGCGGCCTAGCGCTGACATGCCGGGCCGGCGGGCGACGATGACCGGGATTGCGGCATCGGCGCTCCTGCCGGCCGCGGCGAGCGCCGCCTCGCCCGCCCGGCGGCTCGGCGGCGCCATCACCGACGTGCCCGGCATCCGCGCCGGGCATTTCACCGACAGCCGCCGCCCGACCGGCTGCACCGTCATCATCGCCGAGAGCGGTGCGGTCGGCGGCGTCGACGTCCGCGGCGCCGCGCCCGGTACGCGCGAGACCGACTTGCTCGACCCGTCCAACCTGGTCGATCAGGTCCACGCAATCCTGCTCTCCGGCGGCAGCGCCTTCGGGCTCGATGCCGCGACCGGCGTCGTCCGCTGGCTCGAGGAACACGGGATCGGCTTCCCCGCCGGTCCCGCGCGCGTGCCGATCGTTCCTGCTGCGATCCTGTTCGACCTCGGCGTGGGCGACCCCAAGATCCGCCCCGACGCCGCCGTCCGGCTACGCCGCGTGCGACGCGGCCAGCACCGAAGCGCCTGCCCAGGGCTCGGTCGGCGCCGGCGCCGGCGCGACGGTCGGCAAGTTGTTCGGCATGGCCAACGCCATGAAAGGCGGGATCGGCACCGCCTCGCTGCGCGTGGGCAAGGTCACCGTCGGTGCGATCGTCGCCGTCAACGCTGTCGGCGACGTCCGCGACCCGGCGACCAATTCCATCCTCGCCGGCGTCCGCGCCCCGGACGGCAAGCGCGGTCCCGGCGCCACCGAGTCGATCCTGCGCGGCGATCTACCGCCAGCGCTGCAGCCGGGCATGGCGACAACGATCGGCGTCCTGGCGACCGACGCCGTCCTGACCAAGGCGCAATGTCGAAAACTCGCCCAGCAATCCCACGACGGACTCGCCCGCGCCATCGATCCCTCGCACACCATGTGGGACGGCGACACGATGTTCGCGCTCGCCACCGGCAAGAGCGCCCTGCCCGGCAACATGATGGCGCTCGGCGCGATGGCCGCCCGCGTGACCGAGGCCGCGATCCTGAATGCGATCCTTGCCGCCACCGGGCTGCCTGGCCTGCCGAGCGCGAGCGAACTCGCCTGATGCGTCCTTGGCTCGCCGTCGCGCTCAGCCTGCTGTTGCCGGCCTGCGCCGCCGATGCACAGGCGCCCGGCGCGATCGCGCCTCTGGGATCGCCGGGCCGTCCGGAAAGCGCCTTCCCACCGCCGTCCCGCCCAGTGGCGCCGATCGTCTCGGACCGATGGCGCGCGGAGGACGAGCGCGAGCGCGCCGGCGAGGCCGCACGGGTCATCCAGTGGCTCGGCATCCAACCCGGCATGGTCGTCGCCGATATCGGCGCAGGTTCCGGCTACTACACCACACGCCTCGCTGCCGCGGTCGGCCCGCAAGGCCAGGTTCTCGCCCAAGATGTCGTGCCCGACTACCTCACCCGCCTGCGCCAACGGATCGCTCAAGCGGGACTCTTGAATGTGCGCATCGGCCTGGGCGATCCCGGCGATCCGCGCCTGCCGCCGCGATCGACCGACGCTGTGGTGATGGTTCACATGTATCATGAGATCCAGCAACCCTACGCCCTGCTCGCCAACCTGATCCCGGCGCTGCGACCCGGCGCCCGCGTCGGCATCGTCGATGTCGATGACGACATCCAGCGTCATGGCACGCCCCGCGCGCAGCTTGCCTGCGAACTGGCCGCCGTCGGCTACCGGCAGGTCTCGTTCGAATGGCTGCTGATCCAACCGCCACGCTCCGAATACCTGGCCGTATTCGAGGCCCCCGCTTCACCCCCTGCAGTGATCAAACCCTGCGGAGGGTGAAGCGACGCCGCGTCACACCGTCATAGGCGCGGCAGCGTAGTTCTGCGGTGGCTCGTAGAAGCCGATGCCTTCGGAGACCAGATCGGGTCGGTTGGCCAGAATGCCGGCCTGCTCGCTCGGGCTGTCGGTATAGAAGTGAGTGCCGTGCACGTTGTCGAAGAAGCGGTAGACCGCGACGTCGCCGGGCTGCTGGGTCGTGTGCTCGTAGAAGGTGCTGTTCGGCTCATAGGTGAGGTCGGGGCGGCTCGCGATGATGCTGTCCCGTTCCGTTGCGCTCGCGGTGAAGAAATGGGTGCCATAGACGGTATCGAAGAAGCGGTAGACCGGCGCCGCATTTGGGTCGCTGCCGGCGACGGCGATGGCCTGCAAGCCGACGCCGCCCGGCCCCTCTGGCACCAGGTCCGGCCGGTTTGCCAGCACCGTTTTATCCTCGTTCGGGTCGGCGGTGTAGAAATGCGTGCCGGTGCTGCTGTCGAAGAACCGGTAGACGCCGATGGTCGTGGGTTCGAGCGCGACGAACTCGCCGCCATTGCCGTCATTGATGACCTGGTAGCTCGCATTGGCCGATGCGGTCGCCAGCGTGAGCGTCCCGCCGCCGCCGGTCACCGTGTTGCCGCTCAGCGCGACCGAGGTCGTGTTCGCGAAGTCGATCTTGTCGCCGAAGGTGAAGTTGCCGATCGTGTTGTTGCCGGTGACGGCATGCAGCCGCAACGTGCCACCACTCCCGAAGCTGACCGCGGTGGCGCTCGAGAACCTGGCGAGATCGGCCGTGCCGCCGTTGATCGTCATCGTGGGAACGGTCAGCGTGCTCGACTGGTCGACCGTGAGGCTCGAGCCGGTCTCGATGGTCATCGCGCCGGTCTGCAGCGCGCCGCCGCTGGTCACCGTGACGGTGCCCGCGCCGCCAGCGACGATGCCGTTGCCGATATTGTTCCCGCCGATCACCGCCACGCCCGAGGCGATAAACTGCGACCCTGCGCCGGTGATCGACAGTGTGCCGCCGCCGCCCGCGGCATTGCTCGCCACCGCGAGCGCCGCCTCGGTATCGGTGTAGCCGCTCGATCCCGCGACCGCGCGGCCGCCGTTGCTGATGGTCAACGTTCCGGTGCCAGCGGAGCCCACGGTGATCCGGTAATTGCCGGCCGTCAGCAGCGAAGTGGCGCCGGTCACGGTGGCCGTTCCCGTGGTGCCGGCTTGGCTGCCGATCACGATTTCGGCGCTGCCGTTCGCGGCCGAGCCGGAGCGGGCGGTGCCGCCGTTCTGCACGATGAGTGTGCCTTTGCCGCCCTGCCGTGCCGTGCCGCTGCCGAGCGCGATGATCAAGTCCGAGCTCGCGACGCTGGATGCGCCGTCCACCGTGAGGGTGCCGGTGCTGCCGTTGTTGCCAATGGCGAGGTTGCCGAGGCTGTGCAGTGTGCTGCCATTGAGCACCTGCGCGGTGCTGCTGCCGCCGAAATATGCTGTGGCGACCGGATTCCCGTTCTGATCAAGCAATGACGTTCCATCGCCGATGACGGTGGCGTAAGAGTTGGTCGATCCGGTTGCCGCCGCGCCGCCGGTGAACGTGCCACCCTGGTCGACGAGCAGCGTGCCGGTGCCCTGACGGCCGATGTAGACATAGCCGTTCGCGGTCAATGTCGACCCCGCGCCCGACACTTTGACCGTGCCGGTGCCGCCGCGCCCCACCGCGAGGGCCGAGATCGCCGCCGAACTCGGGCTGGTGAACGTGGCCGTCGCGCCGGCCTCGATGTCGAGCGTTCCGGTGCCGGCTTCGCCGACGGCAGCGCCATTCGGCCCGGTGTTGACCGAACTGCCCGCCCCCGTCACGGTCAAGACGCCCGTCGCGTTGGCTACCGATCCGCTCCCAACGTAAAGAGAATATGCGCTGGTGCTGCCCGGCTGCGTCGATACGATGGATGCACCGTTCGTGACCGTCAGGCTGCCCGACCCGCCCGATCCGCTGCCGATCACCATGTAGTTGTTGCTCGCCGGGGTGCCGCCGATCGTCCACACCGCGCCGGTCGAGAGCGTGGTCGCGTCGTTGACGGTGTAGTTGCTCGCGGTGACGGTTCCGGTCCACGTCCAGGGACCGCCCGGGTTCAGTTGGAGCGAGGCGACGTTGCCGGTGCCGGAAATCGTTCCGGAGCCGGAGCCGAACGCCGCGGTGTCGGCCGTGCCGGGGGGACCCGCCGGAATCCAGTTGGTGCCGACGTTGAACGCGCCGTTGGTCGTGTTCCAGGTGAACGTACTCATTCTGGGGGACTCCGTTCCGGATCGGTCTCAGACTGATCTACGTAAGAACGAATGCCGTCCCGCACGGCTTTTCTCTGGAACACGGATTCTTGAGAAGGTCCTTGAAAGAATTGGACCGGGAGCGCTCTAGCACCCCCGTGTATTCACGTACAGCGCGTAGATCGACTGGCTGGACGCCATGAACAAACGATTCTTCCGACGGCCGCCGAAACAGAGATTTGCGCAGCGTTCCGGTAGCGCGATCCGCCCGATCGGCTCGCCCGCCGGGTTGAAGATCATGACGCCGTCCAGCTCCGGCGTCCCCATCCCCCAGCCGCACCAGAGATTGCCGTCCTCGTCGAGCCGGAACCCGTCCGGCGTGCCGCCCGGCCCGGCGTTGATCAGCAGACGCCGGTTGGCGAGCCGCCCGTCGTCGGTCACGTCATAGGCCACGATCTCGCGCGGGTCGGCGCGGCTCGCGACAAGATAGAGCGTCCGCTCGTCCGGCGAGAACGCCAATCCGTTCGGGCCGGGAACCGAATCCTCGAGCAGCGTGGCGTGCCCCGTCGCCGGATCGAGCCGGTAGACGCTGCCCGGCAGTTCCTGCTCGGCGCGATCGCCCTCGTAATCGCCGAGGATGCCGAAGGGCGGGTCGGTGAACCAGATCGAGCCGTCCGACTTGACGACGACGTCGTTCGGCGAATTCAACCGCTTGCCCTCGAACCGGTCGATCAGCACCGTGATCTCCCCGCCATGCTCCGTCCGCGTGACCCGGCGCCCGCCATGTTCGCACGTCACCAGGCGGCCCTGCCGGTCGCGCGTGTTGCCGTTCGCGTAGTTGCTGGGCCTGCGATAGTCGCTGAGCTGTCCGGTCTCCTCATCCCACTTCACGATGCGGTTGTTCGGGATGTCGCTGACCAGGAGATGCCGCGCGTCGCCGAACCAGACGGGCCCTTCGGCCCACCGCAACCCCGTGGCCAACCGTTCGACCGCCGCGAGCGCGATCCGATATTTGGCGAAGCTGGGGTCCAGGATCTGAACGGCCGGATCGGGGTAGAAACTCGCGGGGCTCCACATGGCAGGCGATGTCCTCCTATTTTCATCGACGATAAGCGCCGGCCGCGCTTGCCGCCATGGCCGCTTTGCGCTCCGCTGGCCGCATCAAGGAGAACGACATGACCGAGTTTACGGGACGGCGGGTGCTGGTGATGGGCGGCAGCCGCGGCATTGGGCGCTCGACGGCGCTCGCCTTCGCCAAGCAGGGCGCTTCGGTGGCGATCTGCGCGCGGGGCGCCGAGACGCTGGAAGCGACCAAGCGCGAGCTGGAGGCCGCCGGCGCCACGGCATTCGCGATGCCAACCGACCTCAGCCGCGCTGAAGACATCGCCCGCTTCGTTCCCGCCGCGGCCGAGGCGTTGGGCGGCATCAACGTCTTGATCAACAATGCGTCCGGCTTCGGTGCGTCGGATGACGAGGCCGGATGGGCGGCGGCGATCTCGGTCGACCTGATGGCGATCGTGCGGGCGACCAAGGCCGCCCTGCCCTATTTGGAGCACGCCGCCGAGGGCGCCATCGTCAACGTGTCCAGCATCTCCGCACTGCGGGCGACCAAGCGCAACCCGCCCTACGGAGCGATCAAGGCGGCCGTCGACCACTACACCGCCAGCCAGGCCCGCATGCTGGCGGGCCGCGGGATCCGGGTGAATGCCGTGGCGCCAGGCTCGATCGAGTTCCCCGGCGGCACCTGGGAGCACCGCCGGGACCACGATCCCGGAACTCTACAACAGCACGCTGGCGCAGATCCCGTTCGGGCGGATGGGCCACCCGGAAGAGGTCGCCGAACTGATCCTCTTCCTGGCGTCACGCCGCGCGAGCTGGATCACCGGCCAAAGCATCGTTGTGGACGGTGGCCAGCTCCTCGGCGCTTAGGAGACCTTCACCAGCGTCTTGCCGAAATTACCGCCCTGGAGCATCGCCATGAACGCCTTCGGCGCGTGCTCCAGGCCTTCGGTGACGTCTTCCCGATGCTTGATCTTGCCGTCGCGCAACCAAGCCGCGGCCTCGGTCAGGAACGCCTGCTCCTGGGCCGCAAAATCCCACACGATGAAACCCTGGATCCGCAGCCGCTTGGTCAAGGTCGATCGCATGATCGCGATCGAGCGGTCCGGACCCGGCGGCAGCTCGGTCAGGTTGTAGTTCGCCACCAGCCCGCACACCGGGATGCGGGCAAAGGTGTTGAGCTGAGGGAGGACCGCGTCCCAAACCGCGCCGCCGACATTCTCGAAGTAGACATCGATCCCTTTCGGACAGGCCTGCTTGAGCTTGTCCGCAAGCGCGGCATCCCGGTGGTCGACGCAGTCGTCGAAACCCAGCTGCTCACGCACATAGGCGCATTTGTCCGGCCCGCCGGCGATCCCCACCGCCCGGGCGCCCCGCAATTTGGCGATCTGCCCGACCATCGATCCGACCGGCCCGCTGGCCGCCGCAACCACGACCGTCTCGCCAGGCTTCGGCTGACCGATATTGTGCAGCCCGGCCCACGCCGTCATGCCCGGCATCCCGAGCACGCCCAGCGCGGTCGAGGGCGGCGCGCCGGTCTCGGCCAACTTGCGCACGCTCTTCCGGTCGCCGACCGCCCATTCCTGCCAGCCTGTCCGCCCCGCCACGAGGTCGCCCTCGGCAAACTCTGGCGAACGTGAACGCACCACCCGGCCGACCACCTCGCCGGTCATCACCTCGCCGATCTGCACCGGCGCGGCGTAGGACGGGCCGTCGCTCATGCGGCCACGCATATAGGGGTCGAGCGAGAGCCAGAGCGTCTGCAGCAGGACCTCGCCGTCGCCGGGCTCCGGGCGCGGCACGGTTTCCAGCCGGAAATCCTCTGGCTTCGGGGCACCATGGGGTCGGCTGGCAAGCACGATCCGGCGGTTGACGTCGCTCATTAAATTCTCCCGTTAATACTTCGTTCATCAGGCCTTCCTAAAACTTGCGCCAGGCAGCGCAGGCAAAAGGCCTTCCGATGGCGACCACACCACGTCCGATCCTGACGATCCAGACGGCAAGCCTCTTCGACTCTGGCGACGGCAGCTATTTCACTGGCACCGCCGGCCCTGGCTATGACCCGTTCCTCGGCGAATTCAGCGGAGTCGTGAGCAGCAGCGTCATCGCCAATTACCTTTTCAGCGATCACCTTTACGGCGTTGCGGGCGGTGACCAAGTCGTATTCGCCATCGTCTTGCAGAACTTCGCCAACGCGGCCGCCGCCTACGACATCAAGATCCGCGATCTCCTGCCGGTCGGCTTCGTGATTCCGACCGCCGGCGCCGACGTGCTCGTGACGGATGGCGCCGGCAACCTGCTCAACAGCAGCGGCAACTTGTTCGACGCCGCGGGCGGGCTCGTCATCTCGCCGCCGCTGGGCGTCTACAACGACACGTCCGGCGCCAACGTCGCCCTGATCACGTTCACCTTGCAGGCGACATCCTCCGTCTCGCTCCCGCTCGCCAGCATCACCAACACGGCGCAGATCGTCAGCTACGCCGCCAGCAGCGGCGGGGCCAACCTGGCGCCCAGCGCGTCCGGCCCGCTCTCGGCCAGCACACCGATCCAGACCGGCACGATCCAGGTCGCCTCGGTAGCCGATCAGGCGGCAACGGCGATCGGCTCCGGGCAGACCGCCTCGTTCGACATAACGGTCAGTCTGCCGCAGGGCACGGTTCAGGACCTGCGGATCACGGAAGCGACCCCGCTGTCCGGCGCCGCCGGGCTCTCGCTCGTCTCGGCACAGATCATCCGATTCGGCGCCGACCTGACCGCCACCTTGCCCGTCATGGCGCAGCCGGACGGCTCCATCCTGCTCGGCACGGTGACCGACACCTCGGGCGGGGTTCAGGGCACGGCTGACCAAATGATCATCCGGGTCACGGTCGGCAATGGCGGCACCAGTGCCGGCACCGGCACGCTGATCACCAATGTCAGCGCCGCCGATCCCAACCAGGTCGGTGCGCGCTGGAGCACGACCGTGACCAACACGGTCCAGCTCGCCAAGCCCGACGTGCCGCCGACCATCGCGGGCGTCAGCCCCGCGCAGAACACCACCAACACCCTCCCCGTCCTACCGTTCGCGCTGCTCACCCTCGCCGATCCCGATATCGGCCAGATCGAGACGCTGACCGTCCATCTCTCCAACTCGGCGCTCGGATCGCTGACCGGCCCGGCCCTCACCACCAATCCGTCGGGTGACTACGTGCTGACCGGGAGTATTGCGGCCGTGCAGACTGCCGCCCGTTCCCTGCTGTTCACGCCCATTTCGGGCGCCGTCGGAACCGAGACGTTCAAGCTGACGCTGGACGACGGCGCCACCGGCGTCGTCACCGACCAACGCACCACCGTCACGATCGCGCCCTCGGCCAATCCGAGCACCTTCCCGCAATTCCCGATCTCGACGCAGACGGTGCTGACCTCGACGGCGACCGGCAGCAGCACGGTCGCCGCGGTCGAGAGCTATCTCGGCCCGATCGACAACGTGCAGTCCCAATACCTCTATGACGGCACCGCCCCGTTGGCGATCGTGGCGCAGCAACCGAACATGCTGATCAGCAGCCAGGCCACGGCAACCGCAGTCCAACTCACGAGCGGCCAGAACCTCATCAACGTGCCCAGCGGCTCGACCTTCGTCACCAGTGGCAGCGGCAACGACCAGTTCCTGTTCCATGCCGACCAGCCGCAGGCCACCTGGAACACGGTGGTAAACTTCCACGCCGGCGACAGCATCACCGTCTTCGGGTTCAACACCGCCACCGGCTCGAATTATTGGGATTTCAATGCGGGCGCTGCCGGCTATACCGGCGCCACGCTGCGCATGGATCTCAACCGCGACGGCAAGATCGACAGCAGCATCACCTTCACGGGCAAGACCTCGGCCGATATCGGCCACTTTTCGCTCGTGTCAGGCTCGGTCGGCGGCCAGTCCTACCTGATGATCACGACGTCCTAGCCCGCGACGAACTGCCGGATCGTCCGCAGCATCCGCTCCGGCTCGTCGATCCGGATCGAATGACTGCTCTCCTCGAAGATCTCCAAGCGCGATCCGGGGATCAGGCGATGGATTTCCTCGCTGAAATCCGGCGCACAGATCCAGTCGTGCCGCCCGGCGATGATCAGGGTGGGCGCCGTGATCCGCCCGAGTTCCGGCCGCAGGTCCAACTGGCGCAGGAAACCCGCGGGACCGAACGCTCGGTTCAGCGGCTCCGGTGACGGCTCGGAGCGGCCGCGCACGATTGCGGCCTGGGTGGGATCGAACCGGCGCGAATAGAGCGGGCCCATGACGTCGTAATAGTGCCGCAGCTCTTCGGGGTTCTGGAACGCGCCCTGCCACAGGGTCGCGCAGACCGCCTTCTGCTCCGGCGTGCCCCGCTCCTCGATCAACGCCTTCGCCCGCTCGATGAAGCCACCATGCGCCGCGGTGACGATCAGGACGAGGTGCGACACCGCCTGCGGATATCGCGCCGCATGGGCCATCCCGACCATGCCGCCATAGCTCGTGCCGATGCTGACGATCGGGCCGAGGCCGAGATGCTGCCGCAGCGCCTCCATGTCGTCGACGTTCTCGTCGAGCGTGTAGCGCGCCGGGTCCTCACGCCCCGAACGGCCCTGCCCGCGATGATCGAAGTAGACGAGCTGCATGTCGTCACTCAGCGGCGACATGGACGGCTTGAACCCGGAGTGATCGCCGCCGGGCCCGCCATGGATGAGCATGGCGACGGGGCGCGTCCGCAAGTGACCAGCCTCCGGCACGAGGCCTGCGCCTTCGATATCGAAGAACAGCCGTGTATCACGAACTGAAGCATACATCGCGCGCACCTTTCGGCTGAGAGGTTCGCGGTTTACGTCGCCTTTGCGTGAGCGACAACTGCGGCAACCAAATACCGGGCTCCGTGTTGCATGACCTATGCAGAAGAAGAGCGCGAAGAAAGCGGACAACGCAACCACGGTCATCCTCGATCCGGTGGAGGCGGCGCGGGCCGCTAAATTGCGTTACGTCAGCGATAAGAAACCGGGGTTCACGCGCCACCGGGTCGGTGACGCGTTCGAGTACCACGATACGGACGGCCGCAAGATCACCGACGAGGACACGATCGCGCGTATCCGGAAACTGGCCATTCCGCCGGCCTACACGGACGTTTGGATATGTCGCGACGCAAACGGCCATCTACAGGCTGTCGGCCGCGATGCCCGCGGGCGCAAGCAATACCGCTATCACCCGAACTGGCGCGCGGTGCGTGACGAGAACAAATACGGCAAGATGCTCGTGTTCGGGCGGGTGCTGCCGACGATCCGGGAGCGTGTGTCCGCCGATCTGCGGCTGCCGGGCTTGCCGAAGAGAAAGGTCCTCGCCGCGATCGTGGCGCTGCTCGAGAAGACGATGATGCGGGTCGGCAACGAGGAATACGCGAAGGGCAACAAGAGCTACGGCCTGACGACGTTGCGGGACCGGCATGTGCGTATCAAGGGCGGCCATGTCGAATTCGATTTCCGCGGCAAGCACGGCATCGAACATCACATCGACCTGGACGACCGGCGCTTGGCGAAAGTCGTCGAGCGGTGCCGCGACATCCCCGGCCAGGACCTGTTCCAGTTCCTGGATCAGGACGGACAGCGGCACGGCATCGGATCGGACGACGTGAACGAATACCTGCACGAGATCAGCGGCGAGGAGATCACCGCGAAGGATTTCCGGACTTGGGCGGCGACAACCCTTGCCGCCGCCACGTTGGCGGAGCTGCAGCGCTTCGACACCCAGGCCGCCGCAAAGAAGGAGGTGCTCCGGGCCATCGAGGGCGTCGCCAAACGGCTCGGCAACACCCCCGCGATCTGCCGGAAATGCTACATCCACCCCGCCGTATTCGAGGGCTATTTAGATGGCACGTTGGCCGAAGGCCTCAAGCAGCGGGCTGACGCGTTGCTCGACGAACCGGCTTCGGGGCTGACGGCGCAGGAAGTCGCGCTGACCGCCTTCCTCAGCCGCCGCCTCGACGAAGCCGTCACGCCGCCGAGGCGCCCGCTCCGAACTTGACAGCGCCCGTCCCTCCCGCATCGTGCCACCGCGGGAGGGACGGTATGAGCAACGAATTACTGGTCACGCGGCGGGGCGCAGTCCACGTGCTGAGCCTGAACCGGCCGGACAAGATCAACGCGTTCAACCCGGCCATGGGCGCGGCCCTGGTGGCGGCACTCGAGGCGGCGGCGGCGGATTCGGAGTGCCGCGCGATCCTGCTGAAGGGCGAGGGGCGCGGCTTCTGCTCCGGGCAGGATCTCACCGAGGTGCCCGAGAGCGCCGATCTCGGGCACTTGCTGGAGCTTCGCTATGTGCCGCTGATCCGGCTTCTGCGGAGCCTCCCCAAACCGGTGATCTGCGCCGTGCATGGCGTGGCCGCTGGCGCCGGCGCGAACCTGGCGCTCGCTTGCGACATCGTGCTCGCGGCCCAATCGGCTCGCTTCATCCAGGCGTTCGTGCGCATCGGCCTTATCCCCGACGTCGGCGGCACCTGGTTCCTGCCGCGCCTCGTCGGCGCGGCCCGCGCCCGGGCCATGGCGATGCTCGGTGAGCCGGTCGAAGCGCCGCAAGCGGAGCAATGGGGCTTGATCTGGCGCGCCCTGCCCGACGACGAGCTGATGCCGGAAGCGGAGCGGCTGGCCGCCCATCTCGCGACCATGCCGACGCAAGCGATCGGGCTGATCAAGCGCGCGCTCGACGCTTCGGAGGCAAACACGCTCGAGCAGCAACTCGCGGTCGAGGCCGTAGCGCAGCGCGAAGCGGGATATTCCGCCGACTTCAAGGAAGGCGTCCAGGCATTCCTCGAGAAGCGTCCACCCGTCTTCAAAGGCCGCCCGGCGTGACACCCGACGCGCTGGCATCCGCCTGCGCGGCGCGCATGTGGTCGGACGATCAGGCGAGCGCCGGGCTGGGTATGGTGCTCGAAGCGGTCGAGCCCGGCGCCGCGCGGCTGTCCATGCGGGTGGAGCGCCGCATGCTGAACGGCACCGGCACGTGCCATGGCGGCTTCATCTTCGCGTTGGCCGACAGCGCCTTCGCCTTCGCCTGCAACACCGACGGCCAGGTCTCGGTCGCGAGCCACTGCACCATCACCTACCTGCGCCCGGCGCGCGAAGGCGACCTGCTGCTCGCGGTGGCGGCGGAGCGCCAGCGCGAGGGCCGGCAAGGCATCTACGATGTGCGCATCACCTGTGCCGATACCATCGTCGCCGAGTTCCGCGGCCTGTCCCGCACCACCGGCGCCACGCTGGAACTGTCCCCCGATGCGGCTTGACCTCTCGCCGCGACCGGGCGACCTGGATCCGATAGAGATCGCCTCGCGCGATGAACTCGCCGCCCTGCAGCGAACGCGGATGGCGCAGACGCTGCACCACGCCTACGCCAACGTGCCGCACTATACGCACGCGTTCGACGCGGCCGGCGTGCACCCCAGCGATTTCCGCCAGCTCGAGGACCTCAGCCGTTTTCCGCTGACCAGCAAAGCCGACTTGCGCGCCAATTACCCGTTCGGGATGTTCGCCGTGCCGCGCGAGCAGATCCGCCGTATCCATGCCAGCAGCGGAACGACGGGAAAGCCCACCGTGGTCGGCTACACCCAGGCCGATCTCGACATGTGGGCGGAGGTCGTGGCGCGGTCGATCCGCGCAGCGGGTGGCCGGGCCGGCATGCGGATCCACGTGGCCTATGGCTACGGTCTCTTCACCGGCGGGCTCGGGGCGCATTACGGCGCCGAGCGGTTGGGCTGCGCGGTGATCCCCATGGGCGGCGGGCAGACCGAGCGGCAGGTGCAGCTCATCCAGGATTTCGAGCCGGACCTCATCATGGTGACGCCCAGCTATATGCTCGCGATCCTGGACTGCTTTCGCGCCGCCGGGCTCGACCCTCGCGGAACCAGCCTGAAGGCCGGCATCTTCGGCGCCGAGCCCTGGACGGACGCGATGCGCGGCGAGATCGAGACCGCCTTCGACATGCATGCGGTGGACATCTACGGCCTTTCCGAGGTGATCGGCCCGGGCGTCGCCAGCGAATGCGTGGAGACGAAAGACGGCCTTCATGTCTGGGAGGATCACTTCTACCCGGAAGTGATCGATCCGGAGACCGGCGCCGTGCTGCCCGACGGTGAGCGCGGCGAGCTGGTCTTCACCTCGCTCACCAAGGAGGCGATGCCGATCATCCGCTACCGGACCCGAGACCTGACCCGGCTGTTGCCCGGCACTGCACGCTCCATGCGCCGGATGGAGAAGGTCACCGGGCGCAGCGACGACATGCTGATCATCCGCGGCGTGAACGTTTTCCCGACGCAGATCGAGGAGCTGGTGCTGGCGATACCCGACCTGTCCGGTCATTACCAACTCGAGCTGACACGCCAGGGCCGGCTCGACGATATGACCGTCCGGGTCGAATCACGGCCCGACTGGTTCGCCAGCACGGAGGCCGGCAGCGTCCTGGCGCTTCGGATTAAGGAACGGATTGGCGTGACGGTATCCGTCGAGGTCGTGGCCCCAGGCGGTATCGAACGCAGCCTTGGCAAAGCGCGCCGCGTAATCGACCGCCGCCGCGAGAGCTAACTGCCCGTACACGAGATCCATCGGGCAGCAGCTCACGAAGTCGGCCGGCTATTCGCCGGTGCAACTCGCTGATGCGAGCACCACGTCGAGCGGACACAAGCGAAATCACACTGGATCACGTTTTTGTGATCATGGGATTCATCTACAAACTTTGATAGCGCTTTCCCGAATCGATCAACGATTTGTTAATGTGTCGAGGTTACACCAAAACTGTGTCGCAGCATCCACACTGGCGTGAAGTTCGGGACCTAAATCGCTGACGAGGTGCGAAAAACCCGAGCCTGAGTTCGCTAGATGGTGGTAGCACAGGTATCGCAACGGCCATTGAAACTGATCGGCTACGTCCTTGCTCGAATGCCATCCCATCCTGAAACCGTTCGTGTACGCCGCAAAGCCGGCCGTCCACGCGATCAGGCATGTGCGACATCATGCGGTCGGCGTGCGTCATCACGTCCATCGCCTCGTCCACCACGTGACCACGCCTACTGCGGCGCCGGTCACCAGCGTGATGACGGTCTGCAAGAAGATCGCCGGGCCGATCCTCGCCGGTGGCGTGGCGCTGTTGCCGCCGGCCAGCGGTGTACCCGGCGCCGGCGGAGTTGGCGGTTTCCCGGGTGGCGCACCGTCTGAATACGGCGCACCCGGCTACTTCGGCCCCGGCCCCTACGCAGGCGGCCCCGGCGGGATCGTCGGACCCGGCGGCGGCTACGCCGGTCCGTTGGGCTACGGCGGCTTCCCTGGCGGCGGCGCCCTGGGCCCTGGTGGCACCACCTCCGGACCGACCAGCCTGGCGCCGAACACCACGCCGGTGCTGCTGGCCAGCAACGATACGCCCGCGAGTGGCAGCGGCACCTCCACCAGTTCATCGACGCCAACGACAACAACGACGACGACTCCTGGCCAAAGCACCCCGACGGGCAGCGGGAGCACCGGATCGACATCGACCGGCGGCACGACCCCGGGCGACGGGACCCCACCCGGCAGCGGCGGAACGACACCCGGCGGTGGCGGGACGACTCCGGGTGGGGGCGGAACGACTCCAGGCGGCGGAACCACTCCAGGCGGCGGCGACACAACGCCCGGCGGCGGCGATACGACTCCAGGTGGCGGCACGGTCGACACGCCTGAGCCGGCTTCGGCGGCCCTGCTCGGCGGTATCGTGACCCTGTTCGTTGGCTGGCGCATCCGGCAACGATCGGCGCGTCGCATCCTTTCCGAGTAGCGGCGCCGGGTTCGGCCCGGCACCGCCTCACACCTCGCTAGCTTGCTCCTGGGTCTGACGGAGAGGCCGCCAATCTCTGAAGAAAGCGGTCCCGATCTCGGCCGCGAGCCGGTTTAGATCCCTCTGGAGGCGGTCAAGGAAATCGTGGAGACCTCCGCCGGGCCGAATGAAACCCGAACCGTTCCGCAACGCCTCGCGCAACTCGTCGACACGCTCGAGCGGCAGGGCGCTGTCCCGCAGTCCATACCGGCTGCGCAACTGATCCAGATGCCACCCGATGTCGCGCACGCAGAGCGCGGCGCTGCGCGCGAAGGTGGTGTCGGACAGCAGGAACGAGACCACGTCCCATGGCTCGAACCCGGCCTGCGCGACCCGGCGGAACGCGTGGTACCCGGCGGCGGCGCGCAGGACCGCGTTCCACTGCGTCAAGTCCGCGAGCCGACGCTCCTCCTCCGAGCCGCGCACCAGGATATGGTATTTGATGTCGAGCAGACGCGTGATCTGATCGGCCCGCTCGAGCAGGCGGCCAAGCGTATAGAAGTGCCAGCCCTGGTCGCGCGCGAACGTGCCCTCGGTGATCCCGGTATGCGCCTGCACCCCTTCCTTGATGTGTCGGCACAGCCGCGACAGCGCGTCGCCCTCGAGGTCGGACGGCTTGATCGCCACCACCGAGCGATGGAACACGTTGAGCTGCATCCACATCTCGGTGCTGATCAGCGGCCTGAGCGTGCGGGCATTCGTGCGGGCCAACTCGAGCGATGCGAGCACGCTGTTCGGGTTGTTACGCTCAAGCAAATAGAACGTCTTGACCGTGCTGCCGTCGATCTTGCGACCCTTCAGCCGCGGCTCGTCGGCATTGATCGCCAGCAGCGCGGTCCAGGATCCGGCATCGCGACCGGGTCCTTCGAACGTCTGCGTCACGTCGATCAGTCGGGCCATGTTTTCGACGCGTTCGAGATACCGCGCCATCCAGAACAGGCCCTCGGCATCCCGCGTCAGCAGGGTGTTGCTATGTAGGCTCATTCGCTGAGCACCCAGGTATCCTTGGAACCGCCGCCCTGCGACGAATTGACGATCAAGCTGCCCTCCTTCAGCGCCACCCGCGACAAGCCGCCGGGCAACACCCAAGTGCTTCGCCCCGTGATCGCGAACGGTCGCAGGTCGAGATGGCGGGGGCGCAAGCCGGCCTCGGTCAAGGTCGGCGCCACCGAGAGGCCGATCATCGGCTGGCTGATCCAGTTGGCGGGATCGTCGATCAGCGCCGCCCGGGCTTTCGCCAACTCTTCGCGGCTGGCACGCGGCCCCACGGTGATGCCGTAGCCGCCGCTCTCGCCCACCGGCTTGACCACGAGTTCCGCGAGATGCGCGAGCGTGTAGTCCAGGCCTTCCTTTTCCCCGCAGATATGCGTCTGCACGTTCGGCAGGATCGCGTCCTCGCCGAGATAGTAACGGATGATCCGCGGCATGTAGGCGTAGACCGCCTTATCGTCCGCGACGCCGGTGCCGACGGCGTTGGCCAGGTTCACGTTGCCCCGCCGCCATGCGCCGATAAGCCCGGCCACGCCCAGCTTGCTCTCGGGTCGGAAGACAGTCGGGTCGAGGAAGTCATCGCTGATCCGGCGGTAGATGGTATGCACCGGCCGCAGCCCGCTGGTCGTGCGCATCCACACCCGGTCGTCCTCGACGACGAGGTCCGCGCCTTCGACCAGCGGCACGCCCATCTCGCGCGCCAGGAACACGTGTTCGAAATAGGCCGAGTTGTAGATGCCCGGGGAGAGCAGGACGACCTGGACATCTTCGACCCCTTCGGGCGCGATCTCGTCCATCGCGGTCCGCAATCGCCGACCGTAATCGTCGACCGGCCGCAACTTGATGCCGGCGATCAAGTCAGGGAAGTTGCGCAGCATGAGGTGGCGGTTCTCGACCACGTAGGACACGCCCGACGGTGTGCGCGCATTGTCCTCGAGCACGCAGAACTCGCCGTGCTGGTCGCGGACGATGTCGACGCCGCAGATATGGACATAGGTGCCGAAGCGGACCGGGAAGCCCTCCATTTCGGGACGGTAGTTCGGATTGCCGAACACGAGGGGGCCGGGGATGATCCCGTCACGGACAATGTGGCGCGGTCCATAGATATCGGCCAGGAACAGGTTCAGCGCTTGCACCCGTTGCCGGACACCACGCTCGAGGACGTCCCATTCTTCGGCGAGCAGGATGCGCGGGATGCAGTCGAACGGCAGGATGCGGTCGATCTCGGTCGCGTCGGAATAGACGGTGAAAGTGATGCCGAGCGCCATCAATTCGCTCTCTGCGGTCAGTGCGCGGGCGCGAAGTGCATCCAATCCGATCTGCGAGATGCGCTCCCGAACAAGCCGTCCGGCCTCGCCCCGGCCGTCGCCGCTTGTCAGCTCGCAGTAGAACGAACTCGGGTCGTAGGATTCGAAGGGGTTGGCAGGATTGATCAATGGCGTCGACCCTTTGGGCACTTACGTGCGAAGCATGAACGGTGCCACCGAGCGGCGATAGGGGGCACTCCAAGCAAAGCTCAATTTGTGTTGCATTTCCACTGGCTAGCCGGTTTACCTCACCCACCGGGTGACTGAGTCGCCCAGGCTCGCCTGATGGAGAACGCGATGCGCTTGTTTTTGTCCGGCATGGTTGCCGCCGGGATGCTCACCAGTCAGATCGCCGCCGCTGCATGTGTGTCTTCGGGGGACCGGGAGGCGCTGGACGTCGCCGGGCTGAAGACGCAGCTCATGGTACAGACGCTGACCTGTCATACCGATGACGCAGTACAATGCGTTTATCAACCGGTTCAAGCCCGAGCTGAACAGTGACGAACGCGTCGCTAAGAATTACTTCTCGCACCGTTACGGCCGCACCGGTCAGACGCAGCAGGATCGGTATCTGACGCAGTTGGCGAACGGCAAGGCCGATGTCAGCCAGAAGGACGGCAGCCGTTTCTGCGACCACAACCAGGACATTTTCACCGAGGTGATGGCACTGAAGAACGGCAACGAGCTGCGCGAGTATGCCGCAGGCCGAATCGTCGGCATGCCAGAGACGCTCACCTCCTGCGAAGGGAACGAGGCCACCGCCCCGACGCGGACCACGACCCGGTCGACGACGCATCACTCGACTCGCCGCCGCAGCTGACACCCTCGGATCGGATCAGGCGGTTTTGCCTGATCCGATCCAACCGTTCAGCGGAGAATGATTTCGACCCGGCGGTTTTGCGGCTCGCGCACGCCGTCGGCGGTCGGAACCAGCAAGCGCGTCTGGCCATAGCCCTGAATCGAGATCGCCTGCTTCGGCACGCCGTCGCGCACGAGTTCATTGGCGACAGTCTGGGCCCGCCGCACCGATAGACCCTGATTGTATTTCACCGTTCCGGAAGTGTCGGTGTAGCCATTCACTTCGATGCGGGTGACCTGGACCCGGGTGGTCGCCTTCGCAGCTTCGGCCACGACCTGGCGCGCACGCGCCGTGAGGTCAGCGCGATCCCAATCGAAGAAGACGAGGTAGGTCCGGGCTGCTTCGGCGGCCGGCGGCGGCGTCACCACGGCTTGCGGCTCCACCGGTGGAGGCGCCACATTGAAGGCGTAGCGGAGCCCGAGCATCAGGCTATGGTTGAAATCGGCGCGTTCCTTGACCTGGCCCGACGCCGAGAAACCGGGTGCCGTGACCGTCGTGTTGTATTGCCGGTCGCCGGCTACGGCGAAGTATCGGTATTCCGCCACCAGCGACAAGCCGACGACCGGGGGGATCGGGAACGACAATCCCGCGATTGCCTGGTAGGCGAAGCCGCCCTTCTCGCTGTTCAGCGACGCGGTATAGGGGCCAGAGGTAATGGTCGCCCGCTGATCCACGAACTGGTAGCCGGCGCCAGCGCCGATATAGGGGAAGACATAGGGGCTGCCGACATCGAGGTCGAACAGCGCGTTGACCATTGGCCCGTATTTCTTCTCCCGGCCATTGATGGCAAGCCCACTCTGTGAGCGGCCGTAGTCATTGCGGCGATAGTTGCCCTCGACCTCGACACGGAAGCCATTGCCCAATCCGTAGCCGATCGAGCCGAGCGCGGCATAGCCGGTATCGAGCCCCGCCCTGCCATAGGCGGCCGCATTGCTGCCGTTCGGCGCGATCCGAACCTGCTCGCGCTCCATGAAGTTGGCGCCGCCAAGCGCGCCGATATAGAGCCCGGTGACAGGCTGCGCGGCCGCTAATCCGCTCCAAGCGAGCGTGCCACCGAGCGCGGTGGCAGCCAGCATGACCTTACCCAACATTGTATTCCCTTCCGCGAGGCGGTCCGGCACGACACCGGCAACACTACGATAGCGACCCCCTTCCGAATAAAAAGGGGCTGAACAAAAAGGGGCTGGCCCATTGCTGGACCAGCCCCGATTTCGTGAGCCGGCCCGGCCAGCCCAAGCCGGCTGACCAGGTCGAACTCAAGTGACTACTGGAGGATGATCTCGACGCGACGGTTCTGCGGCTCACGAACGCCATCGGCGGTCGGGACCAGCAGGCGCGTCTCGCCGAAGCCCTGGATGGAGATCGCGCTACGCGGCACGCCATCGCGGACGAGCTCGTTGGCGACGGTCTGCGCACGACGGACCGACAGACCCTGG
Organism: uncultured Alphaproteobacteria bacterium; assembly: GCA_963848035.1. Classification (GTDB taxonomy): domain Bacteria; phylum Pseudomonadota; class Alphaproteobacteria; order Acetobacterales; family Acetobacteraceae; genus JAVVHH01. The sequence continues at coordinate 333,626 of CAWKCD010000003.1, read as the reverse complement.
TTGTAGCGCGGCGTGCCCGACGTGTCGGTGAAGCCGTTGACCTGGATCTTCGTGACCTGGACGCGCGTGGTTGCCTGGGCAGCCTCGGACACGACCTGACGAGCGCGCGGGGTGAGGTCCGCACGATCCCAGTCGAAGAACACGAGGTAGGTCCGGGCGGCTTCGCGAGCCGGCGGCGGGGTGACGACGGCGGCGGGCGGCGGCGGCGGCGCGGCGTTGAAGGCATAGCGGACGCCGACCATGATCGTGTGGTTCGCTTCGTCGCCATACTTGATCGTCGCACGCGTGGACGTGCCACCCGGAGCCGGACGGTTCGAGAGGAACTGGTAGTTCACCGAACGATCGCCGAGAATGCCGAGGTAACGGTATTCCGCCGTAAGCGAGAGACCCGGAACCGCCGTGATCGGGAAGGAGACACCCGCGATGCCCTGATAGGCGAACGCGCCGTCACCCTGGTTGGTGCGATACAGCGTGGCCGGCGTCGTGCCACCCGGCACGCCGAGGTAGTAGCGGCCGTTCTGCTGCTGCGCCCACTGGTAGCCAGCGCCGATACCGACGTACGGGACGACCGGGAGGAAGCCCATGCCGATGACGGACGGGTCGAAGTCATAGAGGGCATTGAACATGCCGCCGTACTTCATCTCGTCGCCGCCGGCGCCGATGCCGTTGGTGCTCTTCAGCTTGTTGTCGCGATAGCTGCCTTCGATTTCGAAGCGCAGGCCGTTGCCGAGGCCGTAACCGACGCTCAGAACGCCGGCGAAGCCGACCTGGGACTTGACGCTGCTGGGCAGGGTGCCGATGGCCGAAGCCGGAAGGCCGCCCTGGAAGGTCGCCGAGGTCAGCGGCTCCCTCTGCTGGAAGTTCACACCGGCGCCTGCGCCGATGTAGAGGCCGCTGACGGCCTGGGCCTTGGCGGCGACCGGGGCCGCTGCCAGGACCGTCGCGGCGAGTAGCGCGCTACGGAGCTTCATAACTTTCTTCTCCTCGTTCAGTTCTGCGTATCAACGCAGCCGTGGGCTCGGTGGCTCGGGACTCGCTCCCCCGCCTCTCGGTAGTGGGACATTACCACCAACTTCCGCTGGTGCGAGATGGATGTGGCACTTTCAGGGCGCATGTGGCAGCCGAGCAACAGGCCGTTGAGCAGATTTGACACACATCGCCGTGAGCACCTTTCAACCTCGCCGTTTCCGTCCTCACACCAGCTTCGCTTCGAATGGAGGGGTTAGATCCGGCCCGGTGAACTCCACAACCCAGAGATCAGGATCGCGTTGCACCTGCCGCTCGATATACTGGTCGACCGTGGCTTGATCGACACTATCAGCCCCGGTCGCCCGCATCCAAGCGCTCTCCCCCTCACCGGCGCGCACCTGCGACAGCACGCACATCGCCTCTTTCGCCGCGCAGCACGACCAGGACGCCGCCCGCATCGGCATCGCCGCGGCGCAAGATCGCGCCCGGCCGGCCGCTCAGGTCGCCCATCCGAAGCGCCATCTGAATCCAGAGCTTCGCCTTGACGCGCGGATCGGCCATCAGCGCGCGATCAAGGACGAAACGGTCGTTTGTTCCCGCATGGCGGAGAACCGCAAACCCGTGCAGGATCGGTCGGCCATTGCCGGAAAGGATCCACCGATGCTGCGTGTCGTCATGCTGCTCCTTTGCGCCCTTCTGCTCCCCGCCGTCCCGGCGTCGGCCGCCGACAAGGTGACCTTCGGGTTGGACTGGAAAGCGGAGGCGGAATACGGCGGCTATTACCAGGCGGTCGCGACCGGCATCTACGCCAAGCACGGGCTAGAGGTCAGCATCCGGGAGGGCGGCCCGCAGGTCAACCAAACCCAGCTCCTGCTGGCCGGGCGTCTGGACTTCAATCTGACCTCGAACAGCTTTCTGGCCCTGAACTTCGTACAGGAGAAACTGCCCTTCGTCGCGGTCGCGGCGATGTTCCAGAAGGATCCGTCGATCCTGCTGGCGCACCCCGGACAGGGCAATGACAGTTTCGCCGAGTTGCGCGGCAAGCCGATCATGATCGGCGCCGACACCCGGGCCGGATGGTGGAACTTCCTCCGCGCCAAGTTCGGCTACAGCGACGCTCAGATCCGTCCCTACACGTTCAACCTCGCTCCGTTCCTTGCCGACAAGAGCGCCATCCAGCAGGGCTATCTGGGTTCGGAGCCGTTCGCGATCGAGCAGGAGGCGCATTTCAAGCCGGTCGTGATGCTGATCGCCGATGCCGGCTTCACCGGCTACGGCAGCCTGATCGCCACGAGCAACAAGCTCATCGCCGAACACCCGGACGTCGTGCAGCGCTTCCTCGATGCCTCGATCGAGGGCTGGTATTCCTACCTATATAATGACCCGGCGCCCGGCAACGCGCTCATCAAGCAAGCCAACCCCGAAATGACGGACGGGCTGCTCGAGTTCGGCCGCCGCATGATGCGCGAGCATGGCATCGTCGACTCCGGCGATGCGACCAAGCTCGGGATCGGCGCGATGAGCGCGGAACGGTGGCAGGATTTCTTCACGGCCATGCAGGCCCAAGGCCTCTACAAACCGGATCTCGACTGGAAGTCCGCCTACACCACGCAATTCGTCAACAAGGGCGTCGGCGTCGCGATGCGTCCCCACTAGGGTTGCTCAGGGTCGAGCAAGCCGGACGACGCTTCGCCAACGGCACGGTCGCGCTCGAGGCCGTGTCTCTCGCTATCGGGGCCGGCGACTTCGTGGCGCTGCTGGGCCCGTCCGGATGCGGCAAGTCGACGCTGCTGCGGCTGATCGCCGGGCTCGACCAGCCCGATACCGGGCGGATCGCCTGGGACGCCGCGCCGGGAGACATCGGCTTCGTGTTCCAGGACGCCACGTTGCTGCCCTGGGCGTCGGCGATCGACAATGTCCGGCTTCCGCTTCGCCTGCGCGGCCGGGATGGCGCCGAGGACCGTGAGGCGGCCGCGGCAGCGCTCGCGCGAGTGGGTCTCGCCGGGTTCGAAGACGCCAAGCCGCGGCAGCTGTCCGGCGGGATGCGCATGCGCGTCTCGATCGCCCGCAGCTTGGTGGTCAAGCCGCGGTTGCTGCTGATGGATGAGCCGTTCGCGGCACTCGACGAGTTCACGCGGCACGCGCTGCAGGACGATCTGCGGTCATTGTGGCAGACCGCCGGTTGCAGCATCGTTTTCGTGACGCATTCGATTTACGAGGCGGCGTATCTGGCGCGCCGGATCGTGGTGATGTCGCCGCGGCCGGGCCGGATCGCGGCCGAGATCGCCTCGGAGCTGAGCGATGCTGGCGATCGGCGGCTCGACCCGGCCTACGCCAGCCTGGTTGCCGACATCACGCGGACGATGCGGCAGGCTCATGCCGCCTGACGTCAAGCTGCCGCTCGCTTTCGGACTGCTTGCGCTGCTGCTGTGGGAGGGCGCGGTCCGGCTGTTCGGCGTGCCGGCCTACATCCTGCCGGGGCCGGTCGCGATCGCGCAGGCCTTCGCCGCCGCACCTGCCCTGTTGCTGACCTCGCTGCTATCCACCTTGGCGGTGACGGCGGTGGCGCTGGCGGCGAGCTGCGTGGTGGCGGTGGCGATGGCCGGGCTGATCGCGACCAGCCGGTGGGCGCGGGCGGCGATCCTGCCTTGGGCGATCGTGCTGCAGGTGACGCCGATCGTCGCGATTGCGCCGCTCATCATCGTCTGGGTCGGCGACCCCTTCGTCTCGCTGGTGGTGTGCGCCACCGTCGTCGCGTTCTTTCCGCTGTTCTCCAACACGCTGACCGGGCTCGGCGCGGTTCCCGCCGAGTTGCTGGACCTGTTTCGGCTGAACGGCGCGGGACGATGGCAGACGCTGACGCTGTTGCGGCTGCCTTCGGCGCTGCCATATTTTTTGGCGGGTTTGCGGGTTTCTGGCGGGCTGGCGCTGGTGGGAGCGGTGGTGGCGGAGTTCGTGGCCGGGTCGGGCGGCTTCGCTTCGGGGCTGGCGTACCGGATACTCGAGGCCGGCTACCGGCTGCAGATCCCGCGCATGTTCGCGGCCCTCGTCCTGCTCTCGCTGACGGGGATCGCGATCAACGCGCTGCTCGGAAGCGTCGAGCGCTGGTTGCTGCGGCGGCAGGGGGCGGCTTGAAGCTGGGCGGCACGGCTGCCACAACGAGGCGAGCAGAAGGGACTTGGAATGCCGGATCCGACGAAGATGAGCGAGGGCCAGCGTGCCTACGAGGCCAAGCGCGCGGCCAAGGCGGGCAAGAAACTCGACACTTGGATCGAGGACAAACGCAAGAAGCAGGAGGCCGTCCGCACGCCGCCGCCGCCAGCGCCCCAAAAGAAGCCCGGCTTGATCTCGCGTCTCATCGACCGCGCACACAAGCCGCTGAAGCCGTAACGGACGACCTCTACTTGACCGCTACCTCGTACTTCCGGCTGTAAAGCAGCCCGGCCGGCGAAATCCACTCGATGACGAAGCGGTCGTTGCCACTGAAGCTGCGGTCGGGCGTGAAATACATCATCACACCGCCGACGCGGTGATCGTTGCACTTGTAAAATATGCTGCTCTGCAGGAAAGCCGGTGGCTCCTGGGCCGATTTGAATTCCACCAGCCCATGCTGCGGCCGCATCAGGAAATGATAGTTCGACGGCCCCATGTAGCTGCAATCCGGCCGCAGCGTGGTGAGGAAATCGAGGCGCTGGCGGGTTCCCGCATAGGCGGCGCGCTGGAAGGTGGGGATATTTGCGAATGGCGGCGGCGGCGCGGCGACCGGCATCGGCGCACACGCACCGAGCCACCCCATGAGAGCGGCGCCTGTAACCTTCCCGCAATGTCTCAACAAAAGGCACCTCTTTGCATTTTTGCGTCGTAACCTTCGAGGAGTTGGCCGCCGTTGTCCACACCCCCTGCGCTCGTCGCCCACGCGGATTGGAGCGTGACGCCGAACAAACGATGGCTAGCGGTGGCGACGCCGGCTGAGACGGGATGGCGGGTTCGCGTGCAGCTCGTAGGCGAAATCGGGTCGTTGCTCGGCCGGTTGCAGGACGAAGCGGCCGGCGGGAAGGTGCTGCTCGGCGTCGACGCGCCGATCGGGTTGCCGCAGGCCTATGCGCACCGGCACGCTGGCGCGACAAGCGACTTTCCGACGTTCCTTGCCGCGCTGTCGGCCGACGATCCCTTCTTCACCGTATGCGAGCGGATCGAGGAGGTGAGCGGGGCCCGGCCGTTTTTCCCGCGCACGACACGGTTCGCGCCCCGTCGCCAGGCACAGGCCGACCGGTTGGGCGTTGCGTGTCACGAGGCGTTGCTGCGCCGATGCGACCGGCAGACCGTCGACCGCCCGCGCGCGGCCTGCCTGTTCTGGACGCTGGGTCCCAACCAGGTTGGCAAGGCGGCGCTGTCGTTCTGGCGCGACCTGTTGCTGCCGGCGATGCAGGGTGCCGAGCCGCCGGCATTGTGGCCGTTCGCCGGCCCGTTGCCCTTGCTGCTCGAGCGGCACAGGGTCACGATCGCCGAGACGTATCCCGCCGAGGCGCTGCGTCGGCTCGGCGCGCCATGGCGCGGGAGCAAGCGGCGGCAATCGGACCGGGCTGCCATCGCTGCCGCCCTTTCGGCGTGGTTGCTCCGGCACGACGCAACGGCGGAGCCCGAGTTGGCCGCCGACCTCGCCGACGGATTCGGCCCGCTCGCGGACGGTGAAGATCGTTTCGATAGCCTACTCGGCCTGCTCGGCATGCTCGATATCGTCAGATCGCCCGAGGGCGGTGGCGCACCCGAGGATCCGGCAGTGGCGTGGGAAGGCTGGATACTCGGCCAGCGTCCTTAGTTGGACGGCCGCAGCGGCATCGCTTCCTTCCAAACTCGTTCCGGTGCATTGTATTCAAGGCAGGTGCTAGGGGTTTTCTGGATGAGGTTGGTGCTGTCGCGGCGTTCGATCATGATAGGAGCGGTCTTTACTGTCGCCTCCGGCCTCGTAGGTTGCGCTCCCCCTCCTCCGCCGCCACCGCCACCGCCGCCCACCCTGGTCAATCTCTCGATCAGCACCTCCGCCGACGCCAATCCGAACAGCTCCGGCCAAGGCGCGCCGGTCATCATCCGCGTCTATCAGCTGATCTCGTCCGCCGGGTTCGAGAAGGCGGAGTTCTTCCGGTTGCTGAACCAGGACGCCGTCACGCTGGGCGCCGACATGCTCAAGAAGGACGAGTTCCTGCTGCCGCCTTCGAGCAGCAAGACGCTCAAGCTCGAGCCGAATTCGTCGGTGCATTCGGTCGCGGTGTTCGCGGCTTATCGCGAGTTCGGAAAGGTCAATTGGCGCAGCGTGGCCGACATCCCCGAGCACAAGACGACGGAGATCACGGTCAAGGCGGACGCCTCGGGCATCAGCCTCGTCGCCAAAACCGTCGAGCCCCCTCCTCCAGCCAAGCCCGGTAGCTGATGGGCTGGGAGAACAAGGTCGTCTGGGCGGAGGGCCTGTTCCTCCAGCCGCAGCACCTGCAACAACAGGAGCGCTACATCGAGCGGCTGATCCGCTCGAGCACGGCGAGCCTGTCGCCCTTCAGCTACGGCTTCCAGCAGCTCGACATCGATACCGACCTGCTGACGCTCGGCAAGTTCGCGATCCGATCGGCGAGCGGGCTGATGCCCGACGGCACACCGTTCACGATCCCCGGCGACGTCGACCACCCTGCGCCGATCGAGCTATCGGAGACGTTGCGCAACGCCACCGTCTATCTCGTCCTGCCGACCCGTCAGCCCGGCGCGCTCGACACCGCGCCGGCCGAACGCAGCGAGACCGCCGCGCGGTTCGTGGTGAGCGAGCACGAGGCGGTCGACACCAATGCCGGCTTCCAATCCGTCGCCACCGTTCCGGTCGGCAAGTTGCGGCTGCGCTTCGCGCTCGAGCACGACAACCGTGCCGGCTTCGTCGGCCTTGGGCTCGCGCGCGTCCTCGAGGTGCGGGCGGACCGTTCGGTGATGCTCGAGGACGGGTTCATCCCGCCCCTGCTGGTCTGCAGCGCGTCCTCGCTGCTGAGCGGGTTCGTCAGCCAGCTCGAGGGCTTGGTGCATCACCGGGCCGAAGCGCTGGCCGGGCGCGTCTCGGAATCGGCGACGCGGGGCGCGGCCGAGATCGCCGACTACCTCCTGCTGCAGGTCTGCAATCGTTACGAGGCCGTCCTCACGCATATCGCGGCCATCGTCGGCCAATTCCACCCGGAGCCGCTCTACCGCGTGCTGCTCGCGCTGGCCGGAGAGCTCGCCACCTTCACCGAGACGCGCAAGCGCCCGCCGGTGTTCCCGCCCTACCGTCACGATGACCTGCATGCGACGTTCCGGCCGCTGATGGCCATGCTGCGGCAGGCATTGTCGGCGGTGCTCGAGCAGACCGCCGTGCCGATCCCGCTGCAGGAGCGCAAATTCGGCATCCGCGTCGGCCCGATCGTCGACCGCAGCCTCGTCACCGACGCGACCTGGGTGCTGGCGGTCAAGGCACAGATGCCGGCCGAGACGCTGCGGCGGAGCCTGCCGAACGCGACCAAGATCGGACCGGTGGAGCAGATCCGCGAGCTGATCAACGTGGCGCTGCCGGGCATTGCGATCCGCGCGCTTCCGGTGGCGCCGCGGCAGCTGCCGTATTACGCTGGCACATCGTATTTCGAGCTCGACCGCAGCTCGCCCTACTGGGCGGCGCTGGCCCGTTCGGGAGGCGTTGCGATCCATATCGCCGGCGACATTCCCGGGTTGGAACTGGAATGTTGGGCGATCAGGGGGTGAACGATGGCGATTGATCCGTTTGCCGAGCCGGACGATGCCGAAGGCACGATCATCCGCCCGCGCCCTTCGGGAGCCGCTGCCTCCTCCGCGCCCTCGCGCGCCGACGCGCCGCGCGACCCCGGCGTTGCCCGGCCCATCCCGAAGATCGGCATCAATCCCCTCGTCGCCGCAGCGTCGCCGATCCTGGCGGCAGCGATCCGCATCGCGTCGGGCCGCGGCCAGCCGCCCGACCCGGACCGGCTGCGCGCTTCCATGGTCAAGGCGGTACGCGGCTTCGAGACCGAGGCGCTGGCGACCGGGCTCGACACGCGATCCCTGCGCGCCGCCCGTTACGCGCTGTGCGCCACGATCGACGACATCGTGCTGAGCACGCCCTGGGGCAGTTCTTCGTCGTGGGTGCAGCAGAGCCTGACGTCGGTATTCCACAACGAGGTCATCGGCGGCGAACGCTTCTTCGACATCCTCGAGCAGATGCAGACCGATCTCGGGCGTCATTCGCCCGTCGTCGAGCTGATGTATCTCTGCACCTCGCTCGGCTTCGAGGGCCGCTACCGTGTGATGCCGCGCGGCGTGGCGGCACTGACAGAGCTGCGCGATGGCGTCTACCGGACGATCCGGCAGCGTCGCGGCGATTGGGAACGCGAGTTGTCTCCGCACTGGCGAGGCATCGCGGCCGGGATGCGCTCGCTTGCGAACCGGATCCCGCTTTGGGCGATTGCGCTGGCGACACTGATGCTCGCGGTCGGCATGTACATCTGGTTCACCTTCCTGCTCGCTGGCATGTCGGACGCCGCGTTCAGCGAGCTGGCGACGATCCCGCCGGCCAAGCCGATGCCGGTCAAACACGTCGCCGCCGAGGTGCCGCGACCAGCGCCGGGCCAGCCCGCGCCGCCGCCGCCGCCAGTAGCCGCGCCGATCACGTCCACCTTCAGCGACCGGCTGCGCAAATTCCTCGAACCAGAGATCCGCGCCGGGCTGGTGCAGGTGTTCGAGGATGCGCAGACCGTGACCGTGCGGCTGACCAACCGCAACATGTTCGGCTCCGGCCAGGCCACGCTGGGCGCCGCCTATCTGCCGTTGTTGCAGCGGATCGGCGAAGCCATCCAGGACGAGCCCGGCCAGGTTGTCGTCAAGGGCTACACCGACAACCAGAAAATCCGCACCGCCCGCTTCCCATCCAACTTCGAACTGTCCTTGGCCCGCGCAGACGCGGTCGCCGACGTGCTCAGGTCGAAGGTATCGGACCAGAAGCGGATCACCACCAAGGGGCTGGGTGAGGCGAACCCGATCGCCGACAATGCGAACGCCGACGGGCGGCAGCAGAACCGGCGCACCGAGATCGAGCTGACCCACCCGACCCAATCGCCCTGAGGATCTGTTCGTGGGCAATCTCTTCGGCAACTTCTTCGTCAACTTCTTCCGGAACCGCTGGGTGCGGACCTTCATCGCCGCGCTCTGCATCGCCGCGCTGGTCTGGTTCATCGGCCCGCTGATCGGCGTCGGCGCCGCGCATCCGCTCGATACCGAATTCGTCCGCCTCGCGGCGATCGTCGGGATCTTCGTGATTTGGCTCGTCTGGAATCTCGTCCAGATGCTCAAGGACAACAAGCGCGAGAAGGCGCTGGCGGCCGGGATCACCGAAACCGGGCCGGACGAGCAGAAGAAGGAGCGCGACCGCGCGACGGCCGAGGAAGTCGCCGTCGTGCACGACCGACTGAAAGAAGCGCTGAAAACCCTGAAATCGTCAAAGACCGGCGCCGGCAAGAAGCTGTCGCAACTGCCCTGGTACATGTTCATCGGTCCACCCGGCGCCGGCAAGACCACCGCACTCGTCAACAGCGGCCTCAAATTCCCGCTGGCCGACAAGGAGGGCCCGACCGCACTGCGCGGCGTCGGCGGCACCCGCAACTGCGAGTGGTGGTTCACCGACGAGGCGGTTCTGATCGACACCGCCGGGCGATACACCACGCAGGACAGCGAGGCGGAGGTCGACAGCGCCGGCTGGCTCGGCTTCCTGCGCACGCTCAAGAAGCATCGGCGGCGCCAGCCGATCAACGGCGTCCTCGTCGCGATCAGCCTGTCCGACCTCTCGCAACTGAGCGACGAGGAGCGGCAGAGTCACGCCAAGGCGGTCCGCCGCCGGGTCCGCGAACTGAACGACGAATTGGGCGTGCGGCCACCAATCTACGTGCTGTTCACCAAGGCTGACCTGATCGCAGGGTTCGTCGAGTTCTTCGAGAACCTCGGCAAGGAGGAACGCGAGCAGGTTTGGGGCGCGACCTTCGCGCTCGACGAGGACGTTAAGGGCGGCGGCAAGAACGAGGGCGGCGCCGTCGCCCAGTTCGAGCCGGAGTTCGACCTTCTGCTCGAGCGGCTTAACGACCGCATGCTCGAGCGCGTCCATCAGGAACCCGACATCCGCCGCCGCCGCCTGATCTACGGTTTCCCGCAGCAAGTGGCCTCGCTGCGGGAGGTGGCCCAAGAATTCCTGCAGGATTGCTTCCGTCCGAGCCGCCTCGAGCCCCGCGCGCTGCTGCGCGGCATCTATCTGACGTCCGGCACTCAGGACGGCACGCCGATCGACCGGCTGCTCGGCACTATGGCGGCCGAGTTCGGCCTGCCGCGCCAGGCCGTCGGCAATTTCAGCGGCACCGGGCGCAGCTACTTCCTGACCCGGCTGGTGCGCGAAGTCGTGTTCGGCGAGGCCGCGCTCGTCAGCACCGACCCTAAAGTCGAACGCCGGATCCGTTGGACGCACCGGGCTGCCTACGCGCTCGCCGTCCTCACCCTGGCGCTGCTCGGCGCCGCTTGGACCAACTCCTACTATGGCAACCGTCAGCTGATCGCCGAGGTCCACGCAGCGACCACCCGTTACGCCGGCCAATACGACGAACTGGCCAAACGCGGCCCGAACGACCTCGACCTCATCAACACCGTCCCGCCGCTGGACACACTGCGAAGCATGCATGGCGGCTACGGGGACAAGGACGCCTCGACGCCGATCGCACTCACCTTCGGTCTCTACCAGGGTGCCAAGCTGGGCATCGCTGCGACCGAAGCCTACGTGAACGCGCTCAACCGGCTGCTGCTGCCGCGGATCATGGCCCGTCTCGAAATCCGCATGGCCGCCGCCATGAACGATTCCGACCTCCTGTATCAGACGCTCAAAGCCTATCTGATGCTCGACCGCCGCGGCCCGCTCGACAAAGATCTGGTCAAGCAATTCGTCCAGGCCGACCTGATGGCCAGCTATCCCGGGCCCGAGCAGGCGCCGCTGCGGGATTCCGTGATGGTCCATGTCGACGCGATGCTCGAGCAAAAGCTGCAGCCGGTGCCGGTCAACGACGACCTGATCGCCAAGGCCCGCGCCGTCCTCACCCGCGAGCCGCTCGCGCAATACAGCTACAACCGCATACTCCGCAGCAAGCTGGTCCAATCGATCCCGGTCTGGTCGGTCGCCGAGAATGGCGGCCCCGCCTCCGGCAACGTGTTCCAGTTCCGCTCCGGCAAGTCGCTCAACGAGGGCGTACCCGGCATCTTCACCTGGGTCGGCTACCACAACGTGTTCCAGACCGCGCTCGCCTCGGTCACCACCGACCTGCTCGAGGACGCCTGGGTGCTCGGGCACGAGAAGCGCGACATCGCCGCCACCGTCCGCGACACCACGAGGCTGCGGAAGGACGTCTTCACCCTCTACCTCGACGACTACGTCCGCCGCTGGGACCAATTCCTCGCCGATGTCGAGATCAAGCCGTTCTCGAGCATGCAGGACGGGCTCAATCTGTTGAGCGCGCTATCCGCGCCCTCCTCGCCGCTGCGCGAGTTGATGGAAGGCGTCGACCAGCAGACCCAGCTCAGCCGCGCCGCGCCCACCGACGCCGCCGCCGCGGCCGCGCAAGCCCGCGCAGGTCGCATGGCCGCCCGCGCGGGGCGCTTCGCCGCCTTCGAGGCACGCAGCGGCCTCACCTTCCGCCAGCAGGAACTGACCGACATCATGGCGCAAGCCTACGGCAGCGATCCCGCGGGCAAGCCGATCGATCCGGCCACGCGCGTCGACCAGCACTTCAAGGCGCTGCACGACTGGGTGTCCGGCAAAGGCGAAGGCGCCGGCATCTCGCCGATGGAACAGGCGCTGCAGAAGATCAGCACGATCTACACCAGCTTCAACCAGGTCGCGAACTCCCCGAGCCAGGGGCAGGCGCTGGTCGGCCTGATCGGCGGCGGCGCGGCCAATGGCGGGACCCCCTCGCAGCAATTGCAGGAACTCGCCCGCACCGCACCGCCCTCGATCGCACCGATGCTGACAACCGTCGCCACCTCCGCCGCGCAGGTCACCTCCGGCGGCGCGAGCCGCGAGTTATCGGATGCCTGGCGCTCCAAGGTCGCGCCGCTCTGCGAAGTCGCCCTCGCGCGGTACCCGCTGGTCCGCGCCAGCGCCACCGACGTGCAGCTCGACGATTTCAACCAGCTGCTCGGCCCGGGCGGCCAAGTGCAGAAATTCTTCGACCAGTATCTGAAACCCTTCGTCGACACGAGCCAGCATCCCTGGAAGTGGCAATCGGCCGAACGTACGCCGCTGGGCCTCTCCCCCGGCTCACTCGGCACGTTCGAGCTGGCCAACGACATCCGCGATTCGCTGTATCCGAACGGCGCGAACACGCTCCAGGTCCGGTTCCAGCTCACGCCGGTGAACCTGGATCCGGGAGTCGGCCAGATCAGCCTAGATATCGGCGGCAAGCGGCTGACCGACAATCACGGACCGACCGAGCCGACGCAGTTCCAATGGCCGGGTCCGGACGGACAAACCCCGGTGCGCGTCACCATGACTCCAGCCGCCGGCGGCAACGCCGACGTGCATGACTTCACCGGCCCGTGGGCGCTGCTGCGCATGCTCGACTCCGCCAAGATCTCGCCGACCAACCAGCCCGACAAGTTCCGCGTCCAATTCAGCGGCGGCGGCGGCACCTCGACGATGGATCTAATCGCCAACAGCGTCCGCAACCCGTTCAATCTCACCGCGCTGCGCAGCTACCGCTGCCCGGCGAAACTCTGAGGCGGACCAGCCATGCCCGATGCCGGCGGAGCCGACAACTCCTACGTCAAGGTCACCTTCTCGCCGCCGCCCAGCTTTGCGCTTCAATTCGACGGCCTGCACGGCACCGAGGAACTCGGCCGGCCGTTCTTCTACACGATGGCGATGTCGTCCGGCGTCTGGCAGGGCGACGTCGAGAGCCTGGTTGGCAGCACGGCTTCGGTGAAGTTCGTCAAGACCGAGAAGAGCGCCGAGTCAGCCGAGGAGGGCTCAGCCGATGACCGCCAGATCGACAACCGGGATCACTACCTCAACGCGGTCGTCACGCGGGTGATCTCGGAGGGGTTGCAGCGCGGCGCCTACCACTACACGATCGAAATGAGGCCCTGGACCTGGCTGCTCAGCCAGATCGAAGATTGCAAAATCTTCCAGAAATTATCGGCCTTCGACATCATCACCAAAGTTTTCCGTGATGCCGGTTTTTCGGACTTCCAGGACAAGCGGCAGAACTCCGCCGGTAGCACCGTTCTGGAATACTGCGTCCAATATCGGGAAACGTCGCTCGCTTTCGTTACTCGTTTAATGGAGGAGTTCGGCATCTACTATTACTTTATCCATGATGCCAGCACGCATAAGCTGATCTTTGCGGATGACCCGAACTCCCATACCGAACTCACCGATAAGATCCCGTTCGAATACGACCGCACCGAACAGCGCGTCGTCGCCGACCATATCTGGAGTTTCATGAGCGATTATTCGCTTCACTCCGGCAAATACACGGTGCGTGATTACAATTTCACCACGCCGGCCGCGGACCTGACCGCGAAGAGCATCAAGGCCGCCACCCACAACCACGCCGACTACGAAGTCTACGAATATCCCGGCCCCTACCCCGATACCGGCGTCGGGCAGTCGCTGGCCGACGTGCGCATGCAGGCGATCTCCGCCGACCGCGCGGCCTTCACCGGCATGAGCAACAGCCGCAAGCTGCTCAGCGGCTGGAAGTTCAAGCTCGACAAGCACAAAGACACCGCGATGAACCGGGACTACCTCCTCGTTCGCGCCGAGGTCACCACCGGCATCGCGGAAGGCATGTCGACGCAAGGCGAAGAGGGCGAGAAGATCGACAGCTACCGCGTCTCGCTCGTCGCCATCGCCGGCGACACGCCGTTCCGGCTGCATCGGCGGACGCCCCGGCCGATGATCCGAGGGCCCCAGACCGCCAAGGTCGTGGGCCCTGCCGGCGAGGAAATCTACACCGACGAATATGGCCGGGTGAAGGTCAAGTTCCACTGGGACCGCGCCGAGAGCAGCGACGAGGAGCGCACCTGCTGGATCCGGGTGGCGCAGCCTTGGGGCGGCGCGAACTGGGGCGCCATGGTGATCCCCCGCATCGGCATGGAAGTCGTCGTCGAGTTCCTCGAGGGCAACCCGGACCGGCCGCTGATCACGGGCGTGGTCTACAACGCGACCCAGAAAGTCCCTTACCCGCTCCCGGCGAACAAGACCCAGAGCGGCTTCAAATCCAACTCGAGTCCCGGCGGCAGCGGCTTCAATGAACTCCGCTTCGAAGACAAAGCGGGCGAGGAGGAAGTCTTCTTTCAGGCGCAGAAAGATTACAAGAAGAAGGTCCTCAACAACGAGACGGTCGAGATCACCAAGGATACGACCACGACCGTCAAGGAGGGCAACCGCGGTGTCACGGTCAGCCAAGGCAATGACAGCCTGACCGTTTCGACCGGCAATCACAGCATAACCATCTCTGCTGGCAAGAGCGACGTGAGCGCCGCCACCTCGATCACGCTCACCTCAGGCGCCAGCACGATCAAGATCTCGCCGGCCGGCGTCGAGATCTCCGGGCCCAAGATCACCGTCACCGCCAACGCCACCATGTCGCTCGACGGCGGCGCCAGCATGACGCTTACAGCCGGCATGATCGCCATCAACTGACCATGCCCGAACTGGACGAACCCGACGGCGACTTCACGCTCCTCCTGGAGCGGAACATACGCCCAGCGGCCGAACTGCCCGAGATCGGCGATGGCGACCTGCCGCAGGACGCGATGGCGGCGCTCGCCCGCCTGGTGCTGCAGCATCCGGGGATGGTGTGCGATAGCCCGCGCCGGGTCATCGAAGCGATGATCGCCGAGATCGACCAGGCCCTCTCGTCGCAGCTCAACCTGATTCTGCACGCGCCCGAGTTGCAGGCGGTCGAGGCGAGTTGGCGGGCGTTGTTCCAGCTCGTCCAGGGGAGCGACAAGGAGCTCGGCATCAAGATCCGGGTGCTCAACATCAGCAAGCGCGAGCTACATCGCACCTTGCGGAAGTTCCGCGGCACCGCCTGGGACCAGAGCCCGCTGTTCAAGCGCATCTACGAGGACGAGTTCGGCCAGTTTGGCGGCGAGCCCTTCGGGTTGCTGCTCGGCGACTATGAATTCGACCACCGTCCCGAGGACGTCGCCCTGCTATCCAGTCTGGCGATGATCGCCGCGGCTGCGCACGCGCCATTCGTGAGCTCGGTGAGCGCCAGCCTGCTGAACATGGAAAGCTGGTCCGAGATAGCCAATCCGCGCGACCTCACCCGCCTGTTCACCACGCCGGAATACACCGCCTGGCGCGCCCTGAGGGAGGAGGAGAATTCCCGCTATCTCGGGCTCTGCCTGCCGCGATACTTGGCCCGCTTGCCCTATGGAGCGCTGACCGACCCGCTCGATACCTTCGCCTTCGAGGAGGATACCAACGGCGCCGACACGTCCAAGCTGCTCTGGGCGAACCCGGCCTACGCGTTTGCCGCCAACGTCGTTCGCGCCTTCGCGCTCTATGGCTGGTGTTGCCGTATCCGCGGCATCGACCGCGGCGGCGTGGTCGAAGAGCTGCCGGTTCTGCACCACCCGACCGCCGACGGCGACGTCGACCGCCGCACCGTCACTGAAATCTGCCTCAGCGAGCGCCGTGAGTCGGAGCTGGCGAATTGTGGTCTGATGCCGCTGGTGCATCGCAAGAACACCGACGTCGCGGCGTTCATCAGCGCCAACTCGCTGCAGAAGCCAAAGATCTATGACGATCCCGATGCCACCGCCAACGCGAACATGTCATCTCGGCTGCCCTACCTGTTCGCCTCCTGTCGGTTTGCCCACTATTTGAAATGCATGGTTCGCGACAAGGTCGGCTCCAGTATGTCCAAGCGCGATTTGACCCGCTGGTTGAACACCTGGATTTTGAGCTACGTCGACGGATCGCCGCAAACCTCGTCCGAGGAGTTCAAGGCGTCCCATCCACTCAAGGACGCCCGTGTCGTCGTCGACGAGAGGCCGGACACGATCGGCGAATACGACGCGAAGTTCTTCATCACGCCGCATTACCAGTTGGAGGGAGCCGGCGTCGTGCTTCGGCTCGTCTCGAGAGTCGCAGCGGGATGACATCGGGAGCGCCGCATGGCTGACGATCACAAGACTGATATCGTTATGAAATTCGAACGCAAGGGCGGCGCCGGCGACGTCAACGCCGAATGCGCGCTCGACAAAGCCAAGGGCGACGATTTCATGGACGGTTTCGAACCGCAGACCTACGACAGCTTCAGCAATTTCTTTGAAGTCCAGGGATTCAGCTACGGGTTCGAAGTCAAAGACGAGTCGGATACCAAACAGGAGGGAGGCGCCAAGCATCAAGCCCCCAAGAAGGACAAGCTCGTCTCCGGCGATTTCGTCAGTTGGCGCACTGGGACGGATGATGAAGCCAAGAACGTCAAACTGCAGCTCGAATTCCGCTCGTTCAAGTTCGAGCGCCTGATCGACTCGGCATCACCGATCTTCTTCGACCATCTCGTGAAATCCAAATCCTTCGCCTCCGCCATATTGGTCAAAAGGGTATCAGTCGGCGCCGACGGCACGGCCATGGGCTTTCTGCGCCTCGAATTCTTCGACGTGCTGCTCACGAGCTTGGACTGGGACGATGGCGACATGACCAAAGAGAAGGTCGAGTTCATCTGCAAAAAATTCATAATGCGCTTTCGCCCACAAAAAGCAGACGGTTCGCTCTACGAAGCCGTAACCGAGGTGACGTGGAAGCCAGAGCAAACCTAGATCACAAGCCGCTGTGAGCTGAGAGGAGAAAAATCAGATGGCCGACAAAGTCGTCAGTGACTTGTTGATGAAGTTTGTCGATTTCAACGATCAGCCGATCATCGGCGCGTCGATGACGCAGTTGCCGAAAGAAAAGTCGGACATGCTCAAGGGATTCAAAGAGAACTACATGCTCGAGCTGACGAAGTTCAGCTTCAAGACCGGGCTCGCCGGCGCGGAAGGCGATGCCGCCTCACGGCAGGCCAAGAAAGACCAGAGCACGCGGGAAGCCAGCGAACAGGAAGCAAAGCGCCAGGACTACCAGGCACGGGTCCAAGAGGTCAGGATCCATAACCAGAATGCCGCCTTGGATCGCCAGCGCGGCGGCAAAGCTCAGGACCTGCCGCTCCCGACCCCACCCAAGTTCAAGACGCCGCCGCAAAGTCTCGGGTTCACGCAATTCCGTCAGAACAAGAACACCGAGGCGACGCGCTACCCGGTCGACCTGAAGCCAGTCGAGTTCAGTCGATTGGTCGATCGGTCCTCGCTGATCCTGCTCGATCACTGCATAAAAAGGACGGTGTTCAAGAGTGCGACCCTCATCAAGCGCAAGGCCGCCGGCGGCCCCGCTTCAGGCGAAGTCTTTCTTCGTTTTGACTTCCACCATGTTCTGCTGAAGAGCGTGGAATGGTCGAACGACGCGCCGATCGAGGAGGAAATCGAGTTCGTCTGCCGCGCCGTGACGCTGAACTACAAGCCGCAGTTGCCGGATGGCTCGCTCGGCGCCCCGATCCACGTGTTCTGGAAGTCGCCTACCGACGATAAGACCTCGATCCAAGAAGAGACCCTCTAGGAGAACGAGCATGCCCGCCTCCTGGCGGTCCTGGGCGCGGACCGATCCCGGATCGGTTCGTAGCAATAACGAGGACAATCTTGTCGAGCGCCCGGAGATCGGCCTTTGGATGGTCGCCGATGGTGCCGGCGGCCACGAGCACGGGGAGGTCGCCTCTCAGATGCTGGCGGACAGCCTGCGGCGCACGCGTGCGGAGGCTGGCTCGGATCTGATCGCGCAAGTCCGCAGCGTCGTCTCGCAAACTCACGAAACGCTGCGCCAGCGGGCCGACGAGGAAGCAAGGGCCAGCGGAACGACCGTGATGATTGCGTCCACCATCGTCGTCCTGCTCGCCCAAGGCATCCATTATGCAGGGCTTTGGGCCGGCGATAGCCGGATTTACCGCCTCCGCCGCGGCCAGCTCGAGCAGCTCACCCGCGACCACAGCCTCGTCCAGGCTCTCGTCGACGAAGGCGCGATCACGCCCGAGGAAGCCGAGCGGCATCCGCACGCCAACGTGGTCACGCGCGCGATCGGGGCGGACGGCGCCGATCCCTCCCTCGACAAATTCACCGGCAGCGCCGAGCCCGGCGACCGCTTCCTGCTCTGCAGCGACGGCCTCAACAAAGCCCTCGACGACCACACCATCGCCCGCTTCGTCGCAGCCCGCGACCCGGCCCGAAGCCTCATCGAAGCGGCTCTGGCCGTCGGCGCCCGCGACAACGTCACCTCGGTCGTCGTCGAATACGCCCCGACGGATGATGACGACGATACATTGATCCGCCGTCCCTAAACACTCCGTTAGTCAGTTCGAGCTAAGCTGGCGAGGCACCGAACCGATTGGACACGCGGGTGCAAACCCGCATAGAGGCGTGAAGGGATAAGCGGAACCTGGCATGTATCTGAAGACTTCCGGCCGATCATGACGTCCGAACGGTCGAAGATCGGCAGCCGGGCGCTGACCGGAGCCGCGTGGATGGTCGGCTTCCGGATGTGCTCGCGGCTGCTCGGCGTCGCCAGCACGCTCGTACTCGCACGGCTGCTGAACACCGCCGATTTCGGCATCGTCGCCATCGCCTTCACCATCTCCGCCGCGCTCGAACTCCGTCTCCAACGTCGGGGTGACCGAAAACCTCGTCCGCCATAAGGAAATCGGCCGGGACGTGCTCGATACGGGCTTCACCATCCAGGTGATCAAGGGCCTGATCTGCGGCATCCTGGTGGCGGCGGCCGCGCCGCTGGCCAGCGAATGGTATGCCGATCCGCGCCTGCAGAACGTGCTCTACGTGCTCGGCGGCGCATTCGCCCTCTCCGGGTTCGAAAACGTCGGCATCGTTCATTTCCGGCGGGATCTGCGGTTCGACCGCGAGTTTCAGCTCTCCTCGCTCGAGCGCGTCTCGATGTTCGTCGTGACGCTTACCGCGGCGCTGCTGCTGCGCAATTACTGGGCGCTCGTCATCGGCACCGCGGTCGCCAAGCTGGTCCGGACTGGTCGCGACCTACGCGATGCATCCGCACCGCCCGCGCCTGGGCCTGCGCGCTTGGCACGAACTTGCCGGCTTCTCCTTCTGGATGTGGCTCTCGAGCCTCGCCTACATCGTCTGGCGCCGGGCCGACCCGCTGGTGGTGGGCGCGGCGGTCAGCAAGGCCGATCTCGGCGTGTTCGTGGTCGCGCTCGACATCGCCCTGCTACCGACCACCGAGATCCTCGACGCGTTGAATGCCGTGCTGTTCGCCCAGTTCTCGGCCGAGCGAAACGAGGGTGGCGATCCCCGCAAGAACGCGTTCCGCCTGGCGCTCACGCTGGTTGCGATCATGGCGCCGATCGCGCTGATCCTCTCGGCCGCTTCCACCGATGTCGTCGGCGTGCTGCTCGGCCCGAAATGGAGCGCGGCGAGCCCGATCGTCGCGATCCTGACCTTCTCCTCCATGCTCTCGCCGTTCAGCCTGACCGCGAGCATCGTGCTGACGTCGATGGGCAAGCTGAAATCCAACTTCGCTGTCGTCAGCCTCGCCTCGATCGCCAAGCTGGTGGTGCTGTCGATCGCTGCGCGGACCGGTAGCCTTCAGGTCATCGCGATCGCCGCGCTCACCATCACCTCCATCGAATCATCGCTGTTCATTTTCATGATCCGCCGACACGGCAGTCGCGCCAGCGGTGTGCTCGGCCCGGTATGCCGCCTCGCGGTTAGCCTGCTGTCGAGCGCTGGAGCGATGTATCTGAGCGGGATCGCCTGGTCCGGCGACATCGTTCTGCCGGTCGCCGAATGCCTCGGGCGTGGCATCGCGCTCGGTATGGTGGGCGGCGGGACCTACGCCGCCGTGCTGCTCGGCCTTTGGTTTGCGGCCGGTCGGCCGGACGGGCCGGAGCAGCAGATCGTCAAAGTCGGCCTGCCGATCCTCATCCGGCTATGGCACCGGACCACCGGTCTGCTCGGTCGCAAGCGCGCCGACGTTGTCTGAGCGTCGTCAGCGTCCGTCGCGGGGCTGCTCGAGCCCGCTATCAACGGCGGCTTGCAAGGCAGCGGGATCGGGCAGAACGATCGACACGCGGGTCCGCCGCAGCCAGCCGCCCTCGGACATCGCCGACAATTCGCGTGAGACCGTCTCGCGCCGCGCACCCACTCTGGACGCGAGCTCCTCCTGCGTGGGTATCGGGCTCAATACGCGCGACCCGTCCGGCTTGGGACGGCTCAGACGAAGCAGCTCGGCGGTCAGCCGCAGCCGGATCGGCAGCGCGGTCATCTCGATCAGGCGGCGGTTTTGTTTGCGGATCCGCTCCGCCAAAGCGCCCATCAACCGCAACCCGATCTCGCGCGACGCGAACACGGCATCGATGAACGGCCGCGCCGGCAGGGCGCACATCTGCGTCCGCACGAGCGCCTCGATCCGCGCAGACCGCGGCACGCCATCGATGGCAGCCATTTCGCCGATCAGCTCACCCGCGGCAAAATCCTCGAGGATCTGGGTGCGCTCGCCATTCGCCGTCTGGAGCAGCACGCGGACGTGTCCCTGGACGATGAAATACACGTCCGTCGTTAGATCTTCGAAGTCGATGATCATCTGGTCCGGGTCGGCGTCGATCCAGCGGGCATACCCCGCTAGGCGCGACAATACTTCCGGCGATGCGCCGGCGAAAAACGGATGGCGGGCGAGCGTCGCCGCCGGGCTTGCGGCATGGGTGAGCATCAGAGCCTCTCGTATTCAGCTATTCGACACCGGTTCGTTTCGCCAGACAAGCCAAGTTCCCGTGTCACCCAGTTGCCTTCTACCACTCAGGCATGATGTTAATGCACGACGTAACCGACGGGGTTGAATGAAACTCGTCCCGCTCTTGCTGATTTTGCTCTGCGCGGGCTGTTCGCAGCCTGCGAACATGGCGTTCGATAGCTCGACCCACATCCAGCGCGTGTTGGAAGACGTGTCGGCCATGATGGAGGGGATGGCCGACGCGCACGCAGCGAGCCGGGTCGTCCTGCGCGGTCCTGATTTTCGGTCATCTTCGCCGCGCGCACCGGAGTGACCCGGGGACCGGTTCGCACGGATTTGTCGAGCGTTGCCGACAAATCTGAGCACGGCAGTTATCCTGACAAGGATTGCACAAGGTAAGATCGATTTCCAGTTGAAGCCATCTCGACCCCTCCGAGCGATAGATTGATGTCAGATACAGCTACTTTCCACCTCCGCCGTCGCACGCAATGCTGGGCAAGTGTGTGCCGATGTGCAATGGTTTCGAAATAATAACAGCGCGAGCGGGAATAGGCTCGACATGCGTGTCATCCCTCTAGGGGTCGGCGATGCGTTCGACCCCGATGAAGCCAACTCCTCCGCCCTCGTCGAGAGTAGCGGCTTTCGGTTGCTCATCGATTGCGGTCACTCCGCCATCACGCCGCTCTGGCGGGCCTGTCCGGATCCGCAGGCGGTCGACGCAGTCTATCTCACCCACCACCATGCCGATCACATCCTCGGCCTGCCATCGGTGATGGATCGCTGGAGCTGGGAGGGCCGGCGCAAGGAGCTGGTCATCCTCACCACTGCCCGTGGCGCCGATCAGCTTCGCCAGATCTGTGCCCTCCTCGCGATCGAGCCGCGCTTTCCGCAGCACTACGTCATCGCCGCCGAGACCAGTTCGATCGGCCCGTTCGCCCTCCGCACCGCCCCGACCGAGCACCTCGTGCCCAACCAGGCGTTGCAACTCACCACCGGAGGACGCTGCTTCGCCTATAGCGGCGACGGCCGCCCAACCGACGCGGCACGGGCGCTTTACGCAGAAGCCGACCTTCTGCTGCACGAATGCTGGGAGCCCGACCCGGCGCCGGAGATCGACTTCCACTCGGATCTCGACACGGTCCGGTCCATCGAGGGGCCCTCTCGAATCGGCCTCTACCACATACGCGCGGGCCGACGTGGCGCGATGGCCAAGGCGGTGACGGGCGACTCACGCCTGTTCGTACCCTGCGCCGGAACCCCGCTCGACGTGTGAGACGCTGGCGCCCACAACTGCTTTTGCAGTACTCGGGACCCTATGGCCGATCCGGAACCCGAGCACCCCTTCGCCCCCTACGTGCGGACGCTCGGCCGCGGTCCCGGACGCTCGCGGGCGCTCACGCGCGAAGAGGCGCGAGCAGCCCTGACCGCCGTGCTGCGGGGCGAAGCGGCGCCAGAGCAGGTTGGCGCCTTCCTCATGCTGCTGCGCTACCGCGGCGAGGCAGCCGACGAGATCTCAGGCCTGGTCGAGGCGGCTCGGGACGCGATCGGCGCCGGGCTTCCGCCGGGCTGCCCGGCCGTCGCGCTCGACTGGCCGAGCTACGGCGCCGGGCGTACGCGGGGCGAGCCCTGGTTCCTGCTAGCGGCCCTCTCGCTCGCGGCGTCCGGCGTCACGGTGTTGATGCATGGGAGCAACGAGTTCTCGCAGGGAACGGCGGTCGAAGCCGGACTGGCGGCGCTGGGCTTGCCGATCTGCCGCTCGCGCGATGAAGCCGCCGGCGAGCTCGCCGCGCGAAATTTCGCGTACCTGCCCCTCGAAGTCCTCAGCGCGCCGCTGAACCGGCTGCTCACCTTGCGCGGCCTGCTCGGGCTGCGCTCACCGATCAATACCGTCGTCCGTCTGCTCAACCCCTTCGATGCGCCCAGCGCCGTCGATGGCGTGTTCCATCCCCCCTACATCGAAGTTCATCTCGGCGCGGCTGAACGCCTCCAACGCGGCCGCCTAGCCGTGGTCAAGGGCGGCGGCGGCGAGGCCGAGCGCAATCCGGCGAAGCCAATCACGGTCCACCTATGGGATAGCGCGGCGGGGCGGAGCGAGATGCTGATGCCGGTCACCGCAACCTTGGGCGAGGCCGGTACGCTGGCGGAAGAGTGGCGGACAGGCCTAGGCCCGGGTGCCGCGACGGCCCGAGCGACCATCGCTTTGGCGCTTCTCGCGCTCGGCCGGGCGCACGACCCCGAATCCGCCGATCTCGGCGCCGAAACGATCTGGGCGCACCGCCTGCGTCAGGCCGAAGCCGTCGAACTCGCGCTCTGATGCGCTACCTACCGGTGTTCCTCGACGTCCGGGGCCGACGGGCGCTGGTGCTGGGCCGCGGCGAGATCGGCGAACGCAAAGCCGAGGCCTTGCGCCGGGCTGGCGCGGAGGTGGTGTTCGCCGACGATTTCACGCCCGACCTGCTCGACGGCTGCGTGCTCGCCATCGGCGCCGACGCCGACGAGGTTTCATTGGAAGCGCTGAGCGCCGCCGCCCGCGCGCGTTGCCTGCCTGTCAACGTGGTCGATCGGCCGGCACTCTGCAGCTACATCACGCCAGCCGTCGTCGACCGCGATCCGCTGATTGTCGCAATCGGCTCGGCTGGCGAGGCACCGGTGTTGGCTCGGTTGGTTCGCGCGAGAATCGAGGCGATGCTGCCACCCGCCTTGGCAAGGTTGGCGGCGATCGCCGGGTCGCTCAGCGGCGAACTGCGGTCGCGGTTCCCGACGCCGCCGGCGCGCCGTCGCGTGCTCGAGCGAATGCTGGCCGGGCGCGCGGCCGATCTAGTTCTGGCCGGTGACGAAGCGGCTGGAATCGCCGAAATGCGGCGCGAGATCAGCGAAGGCAGCACGACGCCGCCCGGCATCGTCTACCTCGTGAACGCGGGTCCGGGTGCATCGGACCTCGTCACCATGCGTGCGCATCGGGTGCTCGGTGAAGCCGATCTCATCGTGACCGATTCTACGGTGAGTGATGCGGTATTGGATTTGGCCCGTCGGGACGCGGAGCGCATGACAGATCCGGATGACGGCGGCGAGACATTGCTGCGCCTCGCACGGGACGGTCAGCGCGTGGTCCGCCTCGGCGCTCGACTGCCGACGGACCGCCTGGGCGCAGTGTTGCGCGCAGGCGGCATCACAGTCGAAATCGTCCCGTAGGCATCAGTCGGCCGCGAGAAGCTGAGACGCTGGCAGCCCCAAAAGCGCGTCCCGACCCACGCGGTGGCAGAAATCGCCAAAACCCTCACCTGGTGTCCGTCCCGTCGCCCAGGCCGCGATCGACGGCGCCAGCTTCGGACCGATCTCAGCCATCGGAATGCGCTCGTGAAGCAGGAAGCTCAGCCGCGTCCCCTCGAAGTCACCGCCGACGAACACCGCATAATCGCCCGGCGCGCGACCGACGATGCCGATATCACCCTCATACGGGCGCGCGCACCCGTTCGGGCAGCCAGTGATCCGCAGGCTGATCCGCTCCTGCTCGAGACCATGCTGCCGTAGCTCTGTCTCGATTGCGCTGACGATCGGCCCGCGCACGCGCTCCGCCTCCGACAGCGCCAGGCCGCAGGTCGGCAGCGCCACGCAAGCCATCGCCCACTTGCTCAGCGGTGTGATGTCCTCGCTGAACGTCGCACCATGTTCGCGCAGCAGCGCCTCGATCGCCGCCTTATCGTCAGGCGCGATATCCGTCAGCAAGATGTCTTGCAGCGGCGTCAGCACCGGCGCCACACCGAAGCGGCGGACGACTTCGCGCAGACCGGTCCGGATCCGTGCATCGCCGCGATCGGCGATGCGGCCAGAATCGATCGGCAGTCCAAGCCACCAGCGACCGTCGCCCTGCTCGTGCCAACCAAGCAGATCCGGCACCTCTAGCTTCGGCAAGGTCGGCGGGTCCTCGAGCTTGCCGCCGAAATGCGCCTCGACCTTCGCCTTGACCCAGGGCAGGCCGAAATCGTCGACCACGTATTTCAGCCGAGCGCGCTTGCGGTTGCTGCGGTCGCCGTGGTCGCGCTGCGTCTTGATGACCGCCTCGATCACCTTCAGCAGGTCCTCGGGCCCGACCCGGCACAACGGCGTGGCGATCCGCGGATAGGTTTGCGGCTTATTGTGCGTCATTCCGTGACCGCCGCCGATGCAGACGATCCAGCCGGTCACTTCGCCATTGGTCACTTCCGCGATCAGGCCAAGATCGTTCGACAGCACGTCGATCGTGTTGTCGGCAGGATGGGCGACGCCGATCTTGAACTTGCGCGGCAGGAAGGTCGGTCCATACAGCGGCTCGTCCTCCGCAGCGTCGCCCTCATCCTGGCCGAGCACGAAGATTTGGTGATGCGCCTGCGTGCGCGGCAGCAGCACGGAGGAGAGATACTCGGCAGTCGACCGCATTGTCTCGTGCAGCGCGTCATGCACCGGCGCCGGTGTGGCCGTGACGTTGCGGACCACGTCGCCGCAACTGGCCATCGTCGTCAGCAGCATCCGGTCGATGTCACCGATGATGTCGCGCAGATCGCGCTTGGCGACCGCGTGGAATTGGAATGTCTGCCGGGTGGTGATCCGCAGCGTGCCGTTACCGTACCAGTCGGCGAGCTGATCGAGCGCCAGATACTGCGCCGGCGTCACGCGTCCGCCCGGCATCCGGACGCGGACCATGAACTGCCATTCCTTGTCATGGCCGGCCTGCTTCAACTCGGTCGCAGTATCGCGGTCGTATTGCTCGTATGTACCGTGGAACTTCAGCAATCCGTGCGATGCTTCGCCGACGCTGATCGTGTCCGGATCGGCCAGTTCCTGCGAGATCGTGCCGCGCAAACCGCGGCTCGCCGCCTTGACGCCTTCGAGTGCAGATAATTTCTGGGACATGCGTAGAGTTTGGCGCTCGTATGGTCCGCCAGCAAGGGAACGCGATGCCGAAGTTCGGCCTCCCAGGAGGACGGCACCCTCCGGCGGGTGGACGCGGGAGAGGTTGATTCTCCCGCGCCGTGGATCAGGCCGCTTGTCCGCGGAGTTGGTCGTAATCGCTCTTGGAAACCGCGACCGCGTCGCGCCGGCCGAGATCGTGGACCCGGACGCGATAGGTCTCGCGCGCCGTCATCGCGGCGATGGCCGAGATGATCGTCACCCCCAGCGCGATTCCGCCGACGGTGAGCGGGATCGAGTCCGAGCCCGGCGGCGCCACCCAGGCGAACAGCGCAGGCAGCAGTGCCGTGATCGTGGTGCCGATGTTCTGGGAGATCGCCATTGCCGTCACCCGGACCCGGGTCGCGAACAGCTCGGGATAGAAGCTCGGGAACACCGCATTGTAGCCCTGGTAGACCACGCCCCACATCAGCAGCGAGAATACGATCGCGAGTGGCACGCTATGAATGCTGATCGCCCACAGATAGGCGAAGGACAGCAAGCCCGAGCCAATCGCGCCCACGATGATCGGCGGACGGCGGCCGATCCGGTCGGCGAGGTTGCCGACCACCGGGATGATCAGCACGGCCAACACGTTGCCGAGCACCGGGATCCACAGATAGATGTCCTTGGCGAAACCGATTCCGTATGCGGGCTGCACCGCATAGGCCGCGCCGAATACGGTCGCCACGACCGGGATGACGTTCATCAGCGCCATGCAGACGACGCGGATCATGTCGTCCCACGACAGGCGGAAGGCCTCGGGAATCGGCGCTTTCGGAATGGCGCCCTGCACGCCTTCTTCGGCGAAGGCCGGCGTCTCCTCGACTTCGCGCCGGATGATGTATCCGGCGATGATCACGACGACGCTGAGCAGGAACGGTATCCGCCACCCATAGGAATTGAACGCGTCCGCGGGCATGAAGCGGGCCAGCGGCAGGAACACGGCGGCGGCCAGGATCTGGCCGGCCTGCACGCCCTGGAGCGTGAAGCTGGCGAAGAAGCCGCGACGCCCGAACGGCGCATGCTCGAGGATCATGCAGCTCGATCCGGAGATTTCCCCGGCGACCGCGAATCCCTGGATGAGGCGCAGCAGCACCAACAGGATCGGCGCCCAGATGCCGACTTGCGCGTATGTCGGCAGCAGCCCGACCGCCATGGTCGAGAACCCCATCATGAACATGCAGATCAACAGGACGTTCTTACGGCCGTGCGTGTCGCCGAGATGGCCGAGCACGAAGGCGCCGATGGGGCGCGCGACATAGCCCACGCCATACGTCGCGAGCGAAGCGACGATGGCGACGGTGGGATCGACGGAGGGGAAGAACAGCTGCGGAAACACCAGCGAAGCGGCGGTCGCGTAGATGAAAAAATCGTAATATTCGAGCGCGGAGCCGATCCAGCCGCTTGCGGTGGCTTTCTTGGTCTGCACGCGGTCGCGCGGCTCGGCCGTCGACGGGTCTGCCATGGTCGTTCCTCCTCCGATGTGGCCGCCCTGTGGCCGCCTACGGTTCCGCGATACTACTGACTGGTAGGTAAGCGCAAGCGGAAAATGAGGCGACCGCAACGTTTCCCTTGCATTTGCCTGATTTGCGGAGGATTACTCGATCAACCCTGACCTACCAGAAAGTCAGAACTACATGCTGGAGCGAACCGTTCCCCTCACTGACGCCGATCGGCCTCGCAGCCGTGCGATCGAGCTGACCCGTGAGGACATCATCGATGCGGCGACGATCGAGTTCGCGGACAAAGGTCTGAGCGGCGCCCGCGTCGACGAGATTGCCGCTCGGACGAAAACCACCAAGCCGACGATCTACTATCATTTCGGCAGTAAAGAAGGCCTCTATCTGGCGGTTCTGGAGCGCTCCTATGGCGGCATCCGCGAGGTGGAGAACGCCCTCCAGCTCGACGCCCTACCACCGCAGGAAGCGATGGCAAGGCTGGTCGAAGTCAGCTTCGACTATCATGCCGCGCACCCGGATTGGGTCCGGCTGGTCAGCGTGGAGAACATCCACGGCGCCCGTCACATCGCCGGCGTTCAATCGATCACGGAGCGCAACGCGCTCGCGGTCGACACCGTGCGTCACCTGCTCGAACGGGGCGAGCGCGAAGGCGTGTTCCGCCGCGGCGTCGACCCGCTCGATCTGCACTTGATGATCAGCTCGCTGTGTTTCTACCGCGTCTCCAACCGGCACACCTGGCAGGCGAATTTCGGCCGCGACCTGCTCGCGCCGGAGCGCGCGTCGGCGCAGCGCCGCATGGCGGTCGAAGCCGTGCTGCGCTACCTGCAGCCGGATCTGACCACTCGCGAGCGGTCAGTATTGAAGTCGCGCGACCGAGCGTAGTTCGTCGGCGGTAGCGCTGCCGAAGCCGAAGAATTCGAGATAGGCCGGGATCATCTCGAACAACATGTCGGTCCCGACCTGCACCGGACAACCCTTGGCCAGGGCGGCCCGCAGCAACGGCGTATACTCCTCCTTCATCACCACTTCGCCAACGAATGTGGTGGGCGCCACGCGTTCGATGTCGAACGGCAGCGGATCGTTCGGCTTCATGCCCAGCGGCGTGGCGTTGACCACGAGATCGTAGCCGGCCGGGTCGCGACTACCGGTTGCCACGTCGATGCGCGGATAGTGACTACGCAACCGATCGGCCAATCCGGCGGCGCTCGCCGGGTTCATATCGAACAGCATCATGTGTGCCGGCCCGGCCGCCGCCAGCGATGCGGCAATGGCCGATCCGACGCCGCCCGAGCCGACCACGAGAACCCGCGCCCCCGCGATCGCCCTGCCCTTCTGCTCGACGCCGCGCACGAACCCGGCGCCGTCGAACATGTCGGCCAGCAGCGACCCGTCGGGCCGTTTCAGCACCGCGTTGGCCGAACCCGCGATCTGCGCCGTCGGCGTCACTTCGTCGACCAGGTCGAGCACGGCGATCTTGTGCGGCATGGTGATCAGCGCACCGTGCATCGTGGTGATGCGGAACAGCTCTGGGAACATCCGGACGAAATCCTCGGCTTTCACCCCGAGCGGCACGACCACCGCATCGTGACCATGCGCCTCGAACCAAGGATTGTAGATCATCGGCGCTTTGAACGATTTGGTCGGGTAACCGATATGCGCGATGACGCGGCCTTTGCCGGTGATCATGCGAAGGCGGTCTGCGGCGTGATCCCGAGCGCCGCGCGCGCCTCGGCGGGCGTCGCCGGACGGCGACCGTGCTTGGCGCACAGTTCGGCCGCGCGTGACACCAGCTCGGCATTGCTGCCGGCGAGCCGGTCCTTCGAAATCCGAATGTTGTCCTCGAGCCCGGTCCGCACACCGTCGCCGCCGCGGGCCAGCACCCATTCCATCACCCGCGCCTGGTTGACGCCGATCCCCGCCGCCGTCCAGGTCGCGTGCGGCAGCTGGCGGCGGATCTCGCCCAGCATCAGATCGAGCAGATGCTCCTCGGCCGGCAGCGCGTTCTTCACGCCCATCACCACCTGAACGTGCGGCCGCTCGCTCATCAACCCGGCCTCGATCAGGCGGCGCGCGCCATGGATGTGGCTGAGATCGAACAGCTCGATCTCCGGGCGCACGTTGAATTGGTGCATGCGGCTGGCGAGTTCGTTCACCAGTGCGGCGGAGTTCTCATAGACGATGGTCGGGAAATTGACCGAGCCGGTGCTCAGGGAGGCCATGTCCGGCCGCAGGTCGAGCGCATTGCCGCGCGCCGACGGGTCCCGGCCGCGCCCGCCGGTCGAGAACTGCACGATCATGCCCGGACAATGCTTGCGCACGCCCTCCTGCACCTTGGCGAACCGCGCCGGATCGCTCGACGGGTTCTCGTCGTCGTCGCGCACATGGATGTGCACGAGCGACGCGCCGGCCTCGAATGCCTGGTGCGTGCTCTCGACCTGCTCGGACGGCGTGGTCGGCAGCGCCGGGTTGTCCTTCTTGCGCGGCACCGACCCGGTGATGGCGACGGCGATGACGATAGGTTCCATGATAGTTGCCTCTAGATGTCGAAGAAGACGGTTTCGCGATCGCCTTGCAGCCGGATGTCGAACACGTAAACGGCCGCACCGTCGCGCTGCTCGCGCCGCGCCAGCAATGTGTCGCGCCGCACGGCTGGCTCGATCATGCGCAGCACCGGGTCTTCGGCGTTGGCGGCCTCGTCGTCGAAATACAGTCGGGTCGACAGGCCGATGTTGATGCCGCGTGCGGCGAGCCAGATATTCACGTGCGGCGCCATCTTGTTGTGGCCGCGGCGGCCCAGGACCGGACCCGGCTTGATCGTCTCGAATGACCAGATGCCGGTTTCGAAATCGGTCCCGGTGCGGCCCCATCCGCGGAATCCGGCCTCGCCATAAACGCCGTCCGCGTTCGCCTGCCAGCACTCGACCAGGATGTCGCGGCAGGGAGACCCGAGACCGTCGAACACCCGCCCCTCGATCCGGATGCGCTCGCCCTTCGTGTCGGCGCCCGCGAGCACGTTGGAGAAGTTCTTCTCGAAGATGTCGAACCCGGCCTGGTGCGGGATCAGACCGATATGCACGTAAGGCCCCGCCGTCTGCGATGCGGTCTCCTGCAAGTAGCTCAGCTGGGTCATCTCAGTTTCCGTGCAGCTTGTTTTCGAACAGTGTCGACCGCGTTCCGCGCAGTACGATGTCGAAGCGGTACGCGAGCATGTCCAGCGGGATCGAGGCGTTCAGGTCCAGCTTGGCCACCAGCCCCTCGCGCGCCGCCGCATCCGGGATGGTGCCCAGGATCGTATCGTGCGGGATCAGCGGGTCGCCCTCGAAATACATTTGCGTGATCAGCCGCTGCGCCCAGCCGGAGCCCATGAGGGAGAAATGGATGTGCGCCGGCCGCCAGGAATTGACATGGTTCCGGAATGGATACGCTCCCGGCTTGACGGTACGGAATGCGTAATAGCCGCTCTCGTCGGTGATGACGCGGCCGCAGCCACCGAAATTCGGATCGATCGTCCCGATGTAGGTGTCGTTCTTGTGCCGGTATCGTCCGCTGGCGTTGGCCTGCCATACCTCGACCAGCGTATGCGGCACTCCCCGCCCGTTCTCGTTCATCACCCGACCGTGCACGATCGTCCGCTCGCCGATCGGCTCGCCCGATTTCGCATAGTTCTGGATCAAGTCATGATCGAGCGCGCCTAGCTCCTCGCGCCCGAACACCGGCCCGGCCACTTCGGAGAGCGAATTCTGCAGCGACCACAGCGCCAGTTTCGGTGAGCGGAGCACCGTCGTCTTGTAGTCGGGCGTGTAGGCCGGCGGCTGGCGGCGGCGGTCGCGCTGGATGAATTCTTCGATGGGCAAGGCTTCCCCCTTCACCAGGTTGGAACACGGCGCCGCGCCTGGGCGGCCATCCGGACGGCAGCGTTCGCGGCGCCAAATCCGGCATAGCCGGCCCGCCGCTCGACGATCTCGAAGAAGAAACGGCTCTCGAACGTCTCGGTGTAGGCGTGCAGGAACTCGCCCTCGCCGGCCGCATCATAGAGGATGCCGAGTTGCTCCATCGCGCCGAGCGCCGCATCCTCCAACGGGAAGCGCGCGGCGATGTCCTCATAGTAGTTTGGCGGGATCGACAGCAGCGGCGCTCCCGCCTCGCGCAACGCCTGCGCGCTCACCCGCACATCGGACGTGCCGAGCGCAATGTGATGCACGCCCGCGCCGGCGAACGCGGTCACGAACCGATTGGTCACCGTGTCCTGCGCCTCGGAGATGTTGAACGTCAGCCGCAACGAGCCGCTGGCGTTGACCATCGCGCGGCTCTGGATCAGCCCGAACGGGTCCGGCAGGTCGAACACCGGCTGCGGCACCAAGCCGAACAGCGAACGCCAGAACAAGACATACGTGTCCAACTGCCAGGCCGGCAGCGCCAGCGCGAGATGATCGATCCCGTGCAGCCCGGCGCCCGCTTCGCTGTCGGGCGACAGCTCGAAATCGATCGACCAGAAATCGAGCCCACGCGCGACGAAATAGATCAGCGTGCCGTCGGGTCCGCGGACCGCAGGGATCCGCGTCTCGCCCGCGCCGACCCGCTCGCGCCAGTCCGGGATCAACAGCGCGCGTGCCCGATCGACCGCCCGCTCCGGATCGTCGACGCGCAGGGCCATCGCGCAGACCGACGGGCCGTGCAGCTGGAAGTGCTCGGCCGCCGCTGAATCCTGCTCGCTGTTGAGCACGAAATTGATGTCGCCTTGGCGATACAGCTCGACATCTTTGGTGCGGTGCCTGCCCGCCAGATGAAACCCCAGCTGGATCAACGTTTGCGCCAGCGACTCCCGCGTCACCGCGTCCACGGCGAATTCGAGGAACTCGAAGCCGTCCGCTTCCGGGATCGGCGGCAGGCCCTTCCCGGTCGCATCGGCCTCGCACAGGATCAGCGACCGAAGACCATCGCGCGCGATCATGCGCGACGGCGCCGAACGGAACTGGTCGTTGAACACCTCGAGCGATAGCGGCCCGGCATAGCCGCTGGCGAGCACGGCGCGCACGAAGCGGTTCACGTCGAGGTCGCCCTGGCCGGGGAAGCTGCGGAAGTGGCGGCTCCAGGACAATACGTCCATTGAGCGCATTGGCGCGTCGGCAAGCTGCACGAAGAAGATGCGCTCGCCGGGCAGCTCGGCGATCCCAGCGGGATCGTCGCCCAGCGCCAGCGTGTGGAAACTGTCGAGGATGATCCCGAGCGCGGGGTGCGACGCGCGCTGCACGATGTCCCAAGCCTGGGACCAAAGCCGCGTGTGCCGACCCCAGGACAACGCCTCGAAGCCGACCCGCAGATTGCGGCGATCCGCGCGTTCCGCCATGTCGTGCAGGTCGGCGGCCGCGCGCGCCGGGTCGTCGAGCGTGGCCGGTTGCGTGTTGCTGCAGACCAGGACCATCTCGGCCCCCAGCTCCTGCATGAGGTCGAATTTGCGCTCGGCGCGGTCGAGATTGCGAACCCGCTGCGGCTCCGGCATCGCCTCGAAGTCCCGGAACGGCTGATAGAGGTCGATCGAAAGGCCGAGATCCTCGGCCATCCGGCGCAGTTCCGCCGGGCTGCCGTCGAAGCCGAGCAGGTCGGCCTCCATGATCTCGACACCGTCGAACCCGACCAGTGCGGCGGCCTCGAGCTTGTCCGGCAATGTGCCGCTGAGCGCGACGGTGGCGATCGACTTGCGGAGCATCAGCGCCCGGTCACGAGGGGTGCATAGTCGTTTCTGCCTATCATGACGCGAACCTCCGGTTAGCGAGTGTAGCCCCGGTTCGGCAGGTTGGGGAACAGGTCGCCAAGAGGTCAGCCATTCGCCGGACCGGTCAATTTCGCGATCCGCCGCAACGCCAGCAGATAACCCTGCGTGCCCAGCCCGGCGATGATTCCGTCCGCCCGCAGCGATACGTAGGAATGGTGCCGCCACTCCTCGCGCTTGTGGATATTGGAGATGTGCACCTCGATGACCGGCCCCTCGAACGTGTTGAGCGCATCGAGCAAGGCCACCGACGTATGGGTGAACGCCGCCGGGTTGATCGCGATGCCGCAGGCCGCCCCGCGCGCCTCGTGAATCCAGTCGATCAGCTCGTATTCGCGGTTCGTCTGGTGAAACCGGATGTCGAGACCAAGCTCATCGCCCAGCGTGCGGCAATCGCGCTCGACATCGGCCAGCGTCTCGTGGCCGTAGATCTGCGGCTGCCGCTGCCCGAGCAAGTTGAGGTTCGGTCCATTCAGGACATAGACGAGACGGCTCATGATGGCTCCTCGGCCGGGAGGTCCGACGACGCGGCCCGCCCGGCTTACTGTCTGTTAGCTGACGGTGAAGGGCACGCCTTCGACCGAGTCCGGGAACTGCGGCATCGAGGTATGCAGCCACTTCTGATAGGCTTTTTCCAGCTCGCCATTGCCCTTGATCTTGTCGATGAAGCTGTTCAGCGCTTGGTTCATCGCCTTGTCGCCGAGCCGGCAGCAGGCGCCGTTGTAGAGCCGCTGGAACTCGAGCTTGTCCTCATAGACCCCGGGCTTGGCCTGATTGAGCCGCTGCACATAAAAGATGTTGGCGCCGACCGCCTGCACCTGGCCGGAGAGCAGTGCCTGCTGCGTCGCGGCATCGTCGTCGAAGCGGCGGATCGTCGTGCCCTCCGGCGCGTTCTTGGTCACCTGCGTGTCCTGAGCGCTCGCCCGCGGCACGCCGATCACGAAGTTCTTCATGTCGGCATTGGTCTTGATCGCGAGATCCTTGGCGGCAACCAAGCTGATCACGTTGGCGACATAGGGTTTGCTGTACTGCACCGCCTTGGCGCGGTCCGGCAACATCGCCATCGTCGCGAACAGGACGTCGCACCGGCCCGTGGTCAGCGCCGGGATCCGGTTGGCGACGGCCAGCGGCATGAACTCGGCCGCGACGCCGATCGACTCCGCGAACAGCTTGCCAAGATCGGCGTCGAGCCCGTCCTGCTTGCCGCTGCTGTCGATGAAGCCCCAAGGCGGGTTGTCGCCCTGGATCCCGATGATCACCTTGCCGCGCGACTTGATGTCCGAGATCGTATCGGCCCAGGCCAGACGCGGCAGCAGCCCGGCGCCGAGCGCGAGAGCGCCCCCCTTCAACATCGAACGACGATCGAAACTACCCATTCTTTGCCTCCCCTGCGAAATTGTCACCTTGCGCCCGCCCGCGCGAAGCGCGCCTCCAAGCGTGCGCTGTACAGCGAGAGCGGCCAGCACAACGCGAAGTAGATCGCCCCCACCACGCCGAACACGAGGACCGGCTGGAATGTCGAGTTCGAAACGATCTGCCCGGCCCGCGTCAGCTCGATGAAGCCGACGATCGCAGCCAGCGACGTTCCCTTGATGAGTTGCACGGCATAGCCGACGGTCGCCGGCTGGGCGATGCGGAACGCTTGCGGCAACACGACGTGCCGCATCCGATCGACATAATGCAGCCCGAGCGCGACCGCCGCCTCGCTTTGCCCCCGCGGCAACGCCTCGATCGCGCCGCGCCAGATATCGCCCAGGAACGCGCTCGCGTTCAGCGTGAAGCCGATCGCGACCGAGGCCCAGGCCGGCAACTGGATGCCGACCAGCCCTAGTCCGTAATAGACGCAGAACAGCTGCAGCAGCAGCGGCGTTCCCTGGAAGATGCCGATATAGATT
Source organism: uncultured Alphaproteobacteria bacterium (assembly GCA_963848035.1). Taxonomy (GTDB): domain Bacteria; phylum Pseudomonadota; class Alphaproteobacteria; order Acetobacterales; family Acetobacteraceae; genus JAVVHH01. The sequence continues at coordinate 298,703 of CAWKCD010000003.1, read as the reverse complement.
TGCGTCGCCCGCCGCAGCGCCGCCCGCGGCGACGTGCGCAGCAGCGCCACCGCCAGCCCGACCGCGCCGCCACCCGCGAACGCGATCAGCGACAGCAGCACCGACCAGCCGAGCCCACGCAGGAGGAACAGGAACTCGCCGAGCCCGAAACCTTGGCTCATCAGCGCACCGGATACGAAAGGTAGCGCCGCGCGATTGCGGCGAACATCGTCATCATCACCCAGGAGATGAACAGATACATCAGCGTGATGGTGAAATAGACCTCGAAGCTGCGGAACGTGTCGGACTCGATGCGCTGCGCCGTCGAGGTCAGTTCGAAGGCAGACACCGAGGAACAGATGCTCGTCGTCAACGTGAGCAGGATGAATTGGCCGGTCAGCGCCGGGTAGATCGCCCGCAAGCGCCGGCTTGATGACGATCAGGCGGAACACCTGGAACCGGTGCAGCCCCAGCGCCAACCCCGCCTCCCACTGCCCGCCCGCGATGCTCTGCACCCCGCCGCGGATGATCTCGATCGCGTAGGCGCCGCCATTGATCCCGAGCGCGATGATCGCGGTCGCCGTCGGCGACAGCCGCACGCCGAGACTCGGCAGCGCAAAGAACAAGAAGAAGATCTGCACCAGGAACGGCGTGTTGCGGATGATCTCGACGAAGGTCTTGATCGCATTGCGGAGCGAGGGAGATTCGCGACGAGCGGCCGACCACGCCGAGGAGCCCGATCACCATCGCCAGCACCATGCCGGAAAGCGCCAGTTCGAACGTGCCGAGGCAGCCCCAAAGCAGGTCGGGCATGTGCTCGAGCACGACGCCGAAGTCCAATTGCGGACCCACTCGCTTCCTCTCCCCCGTTGACCGGTTTTGTAAGTAAGCGTTTAATTCAGGTCAAGAGTAATTTGGGAACCGTTCCATGCCGTCGGCGCTCGTTCGCAAGCCCGTCAGAGACGCCGAAGCCACGCGGCTCCGCATCCTCGACGCCGCCGAGCACGAATTCGCCGATCACGGCCTCTCCGGCGCGCGCGTGGATGCCATCGCCACCCGCACCGATACCAATGTCCGCATGATCTATTACTATTTCGGCAGCAAGGACGGGCTGTATCGCGCGGTGCTCGAACGCGCTTACGCCGCCATGCGCGAGAACGAGCGTGGCCTCGCGCTCGATACCCTGCCGCCGGCCGACGCGATCCGCCGCCTCACCGAATTCACCTTCGACTACCAGCAGGCGCACCCGGAATTCGTCCGCCTGGTCTCCATCGAGAACATCCACCGCGCCGAGCATCTCCGCGCACTGCAACCGATCCGCGAGATGAATGCCTCGGTCCTCGAAACGATCGATCGCATCCTGGATCGAGGCAAGGCCACCGGCGAATTCCGCGCCGACGCCGAGCCGATCGGCGTCCATCTGCTGATGACCGCGCTGTGTTTCTTCCGTGTCGCCAACCGCTATACGCTGCGTACGGTCTTCCCCGTCGACCCGCTCGACCCCGAACTCTGCGCGCCGCATCGTCGCATGCTGGTCGATGCCGTGCTTGGCTACCTCCACGGACCACGGTCCGACGTCGCGCCGCATTAGCGCGATCTTTACCATTGCTTGATCTACTCGAGCCGTGCCGGACATGGACGAAGACTGCCCAACGAGGCGAGCCGACGCGGCGGACGGCAGCACCAGCCAGATCCACCTGCTGCTCCTGCTTTTCGGGCTGATCGCCGTCGCCGAGGCCTGGGCCTATGCTGGCCAAGACGGACCTGTCTTCTCCGACTTTTTCGGCATCTGGTCCTGGAGCCGCTTCGTCGCCCTCGAAGGCACCGCCACGCTCTATGACCCGGCGGCACTCCACCGGTTCCAACAAGCCCTCGACCCGCTCTATACCGACCAGCACTACCCGTTCCTCTATCCTCCAACCTACCTGCTGCTGATCTGGCCGTTGGCGCATCTCCCGCTCGGCGCCGCCCGATGGCTTTGGTCGGGCGCTACCCTGGCGGCTTTCCTCCTGGCTCTCGCCGGGCCGCGCTGGCGCCCGCGCCTGCTCGTCGCGGGCTTGGTCGCGCCCGCGACGGTGCTGTGCCTGATCTGCGGCCAGAATGGCCTGTTGACGGCCGCGCTGATGATCGGCGGTCTGCGCAATGCCAGCGCCCGCCCGATCTTGGGCGGCGCCTTGCTGGGCCTGCTCACCTACAAGCCGCATCTCGCGGCCTTGGTGCCGGTCGCGCTGATCGCCGCCGGGCTATGGCGCTGCCTCGCAGCGGCGGCCGTGACGGCGGCGCTCTGCGTCGCCGCCACTTCGCTCTTGTTCGGCGCCGATCTGTGGGCGCGTTGGCTCGGTGCGCAATCCGCCGATTGGGCGACCATCGACAGCTTCATCGCCACCCATCTCGGCATGATCCCGACGGTAAGCGCAGCCTTGCGGCAACTCGGATGCAGCAGTGTTCTGGCGGCCACTGGCCAGTGCATCGCCACGGTCGCGGCGGCCGGTTCGCTCTGGATCCTCGGGCGGCGCGGCCTGTTGCTCACGGCGATGCCGGTGGCCGCCCTGCTCGCGACGCCCTATGCCTTTCTCTACGACCTGCCGATGTTGTCAGGCGCAGCACTCATCGCCCTGACCGAGCGAGACCGGTCTCCCCTTTCGATCGCGTTGCTGGGCTCCGCGCTGCTGCTGCCGCAACTCATGTTCGATCTTCAAGGCAGCACGCTTCCAATGGCCGCGCCGTTACTGGTTCTGCTGCTGCTCTGGCTGCTACTGCCGACCTCCACTAGGCCCCTCGCCGGCACGCCTGCCTGATCGTTTTGCCGTCGCGTCGGCGCGTGCTACCGAACCCGGCATCGACGATCGGAAGGGGAATGTCATGCGCGTCGGCGTTGCTGGCCTGGGCAAGATGGGCGCCGCCATGGCGGCCCGATTGAAAGAAGCGGGGGCGGACGTCGTCGTCTGGAATCGCAGCCGCGAGCGCGCTGAAGCGACCGGCCTGCCCGTTGCCGAGACGCCGAAGGCGCTCGCCGAGCAGGTCGACACCGTTGTCTCCATGCTGTTCGACGACAAGGCCGTGATGCAGGTCTACCGCGGCGCCTCCGGCCTGATCGAGGCGGCGCGCGGCAAGATGTTCATCGAGATGAGCACCGTCCGCCCGATGGTCCACGAACACCTGGCCAGCGACGTCGGCGAGCGCGGCGGCATGTATGTGGAATGTCCGGTCAGCGGCAGCACCGGCCCGGCGCGCGCGGGCAAGCTGCTCGGTCTCGCCGGTGGCGAAGCGGTGGACGTGACGCGCGCGCGGCCCGTCCTCGACATGCTCTGCCGCCGGGTCGAGCATGTCGGCAAGATCGGCGCGGGTTCTTCGATGAAGCTGGCGGTCAACTTGCCGCTGGTCGTGTTCTGGCAGGCGTTCGGCGAGGCCAACGCCCTGATCCGCCATCTCAAGCTCGATCCGGAATACATCGTCGAGCTGTTTACCGACACGTCCGGCGGGGCCAACGTGCTGAAGACCCGCGGCGCCGCATTGGCGACGGCGTTGGCCGGCAAGCCGCCGGTCGCACCGAGCTTCGACGTCGACTCGATCCGCAAGGACCTCGGCCTGATGATTGCCGAGGCGCGCGACCATGATTACGAACTGCCCGTCAGCGAACGAACGCTGGAAATGTTCAACCAGGCGGCCGCGGCCGGGCTCGGACCGAGCGACTGCACGGTGCTTCCCGCGTTCTGGGCCGCGAAAGCAGACCACAAGGACACCGATTGATGCGAATGACGCTCGACCTCGCGACGAAGATCATCGACGCCGCGCTCCAAGCCGGGCGCGAGCACAAGTTCATGCCCCTCTCCGTCGCCGTGCTCGACGCCGGCGGCCATCTCGTCGCATTCAAGCGTGAAGACGGCTCCGGCATCCTGCGGTTCGACATCGCGTTCGGCAAAGCCTGGGGCGCGTTGGGAATGGGATTTGGTTCGCGTGAGCTGTTCAACCGGACTCAGGCGAACCCGACCTTCATGGGTGTGCTCAGCACCGTGTCCGGCGGCCGCCTCGTGCCGGTTCCGAGCGGCGTGCTGATCCTGAGCGAGGGTGAGGTGATCGGCGCCGTCGGCATCTCCGGCGACAACTCGGACAATGACGAAACCTGCGCCCTGGCGGGAATTGCGGCGGTCTCGCTGCAGGCCAAACCCGGCCTTTAAGACTCAACGGAAACGGCCGGCCGCTTTGACCCCCCGGACAAAGCGACCGGCCTACGTTTCGATCACCGACACCCCCCAGCGCGGTGATCAAGCCACCAAGTGGCTCGGGAGGACGAGCCGGGGTGACAGCTGCATCTTACAAATCTCCACGCGCCGATCAAGCGAAAACTTACGCTGTCCACAAACCACAGGTTGTGCTCACGCAAACGGCATTGGCGACGGTCGATTGGTGGTCACGATCCGGCGAGATTCGCCCGGTTGATGATCGCCTTCACCGCTTCACCCAACGCTAGCGACGCCGTCAGTCCAGGGCTCTCGATCCCGAACAGATTGACCAATCCGCCGATGCCATGCTCCGCCGGCCCTGACACTACGAAGTCCGCATTCGGCTCCATCGGCCCATTGATCTTGGGCCGGATCCCGGCGTAGCCCGGCGACAGCGCGCCATCTTTCAGCGCCGGCCAATACCGCCGGATCGCCGCATAGAAGCCATCGGCTCGGCTGATCTTCACGTCGTAATCTTCAGCCTCTACCCATTCGGTGTCAGGCCCGAACCGCGCCTGGCCGCCGAGATCCAATGTCAGATGCACCCCAAGTCCCGCCTTCTCCGGCACCGGGTAGATCAACCGCGCAAATGGCGCCCGCCCCAGCAGCGAATAATAGCTGCCCTTACAGAAATAGGCCGTTGGGATCGTCCCCTCCGGAATTCCCGTAACGGAGCGCGCTAGCGCGGGCGCGTGTAGACCGACCGCATTGACCAACACCTCGCAGTCCATCGTCATCCGCTCCTCGCCGCCGATCTCGAGCCGGAACCCGCCGCCATGACCCAGCACGGCCCCGCCCAGCACCGGCGCATGGAACACCACCGCGCCACCCGCATTCTCGATGTCGCCCTGATACGCCAGCATCAACGCATGGCTATCCACGATCCCCGTGCTCGGCGAATGCAGCGCACCGGCGACGCGAAGCGCCGGCTCCATCGCGACCGCCTCCTCCCCAGACAGCGCCACGAGGTCATCGACGCCGTTCTCCGCCGCCTTGGCGCGGATGCGATCCAGCACCGGAACCTCCGCCTCGTCAGCGGCCACAATCAGCTTGCCGAGCCGCCGATGCGGGACGCCGCGCTCGGCGCAATACGCGTACAGCATCTGCTTGCCGTCGACGCAGAACCGCGCCTTCAGGCTCCCGGTCGGATAGTAGATACCGGCATGGATCACCTCGGAATTGCGCGAGGAGATCCCGATCCCGATGCCCTCCCCGGCCTCGAGCACCCATACCGCCCGGCCCGACAACGCCAACGCCCGGGCCACCGCGAGCCCGACCACGCCGGCCCCGATCACCACGCACTCCACTCTTTCCGTCATGTGCCAAACCTTGGCGGATCGGGCCGGCTGGTCAAGCCGGCGGGTGCAGCCGGTTCTCGTCCTCTCGGTCGCTGCTGACGCCCACCGTCCGGATCAATGGCGGATGCAGCACGTAGGCCTCGAGCCGATCCGCACGCCCGACCACCTGGCTGATCCGCTCCAACCACGGACCGGCGTGGCTCGGCCGCGGCAGTCCGGAGATCTCCGCCTGCGTCAGCCCATAAGCGATCAGCCGCCAATCCACGTCGTCGCTGAACCCGTCCGCCTCGACCCAGGCGAGCAGCTTCCGCGCGCCAGCCAAACTCAGGATATAGCCGTCCCCGCCCGGCGCATTGTCCTCGGGATGAAAAGCAGTCATCGCCGCCTGTAGCGTGTGCAGCGTGAAGCTCGTTACCTCTGTCGGTTCCAGGCGCGGCGCAATCCGATCGTTGACGAACAGCAGTTCCAGACCCGGCGGCAGATCGAATCCGTCCAACCCCGCCGGCAGATCGAGCAACGGGATCACATCGTCCTCGACGAACAGGCAATGCGCATCGCCACGCTCGGCCATCGCCTCCCAAGCCCCCGCATGGCTGAGGAAGCAGCCAAGCGTTCCCCGCATGTGCGGATCGCCGCCGAGCCGCCGCACCGCCGGCGCCGTCAGCCGCCTTCCCTCCACCCCCGCACTCCGGATCAGCGGCGGCGCGCATGTCGAAAACTGCCGACGCAGCTCCGCCGCACGCTCCGGATTGCGGTCGAGATTCACGAACGCGATCGAATACGCGTCTGCGCCGCCAGAGAGCGGCCCCAACCGCCGATACATCGAGGCCGTATCACGCTTGAAACGGTACTCCGCCCGTCCGTCCGCGGCGAACGCCGCCGCAAACGCGGCCTCCGATCCCGCCCAGTCCCGCCGCTGCGACGCCACGTCGCCCACGATCGCCCATAACCGGTGATCCCCCGGCATCCGCTCGAGCATGGCCCGCGCCCGAGTGTCCAATACGTCGAGATCCTCACCATGATAGGCGTAAAGCGCGGCGTAATGCGCCAGCCACTCCCCGTCCGGCAGCGACCGTGCCGCACGCCGGAATTGCGGGTCACTCTCGGGGTAGTGCAACGCGGCTTTGAGGTCGCGCTTCAGTTCGAGCGCCAGGCGCCAATCATCCGGTTGCTCCGCCAGCAGCGCGCGCCAGAGCCCGATGGCGCGCTCGTGCTCGCCGGCCTCCCGCGCGCGCAACGCCTCGATCAAACCGTTTCTCCCGCGTCCATCCGCGCCAGGAAATCGCCCGCCCGCGCCCGCAGCGCCGCCACCCGCTCCGGCTGCATCTTCGCCAACGAACGCACCGGCATCGACATCCGCGGATTCGCCGCGAACCGCTCCGAATGCCGCGCCATGAAATCCCAATACAGCGCATTGAACGGACACCCGCGCTCGCCCGTCGCGTCCTTCACGTCGTAATGGCAGCCGCGGCAGTAATCGCTCATCCGGTTGATGTAGGCGCCGGATGCGGCGTACGGCTTGGAGCCGATCACCCCGCCATCCGCATGCAGCGCCATGCCGCGGACGTTCGGCATCTCGACCCATTGATACGCATCCGCATACACGATCAGGTACCACTCATCGACCTGGTCCGGATCTAGCCCGGCCAATAAGGCGAAATTACCGATGACCATCAGCCGCTGGATGTGATGCGCATACGCATGCTCCCGCGTCTCCCCGATCGCCTGGTGCAGGCAGTTCATCCGCGTCTCGCCCGACCAGTAGAACCACGGCAGCTGTCGCGTGGCGCCGAGCCCGTTCAGCCGCCCGTATTCCGGCATCTTCCACCAGTAGATCCCGCGAACGAACTCCCGCCATCCCAGAACCTGCCGGACGAAACCCTCCACCGCGTTGATCGGCGCCGCCCCCCGCCGATACGCCGCCTCCGCCGCCCGGCACACATCGAGCGCCGAGAGCAGCCCGGCATTGAGCGACGTCGAGATCAGCGCGTGGAACATCGTCGCCTCGCCCGTCTTCATGCTGTCCTGCCAGTCGCCGAACTCGGGCAGCCGGTGCGACACGAAATCGTCCAGCGCCGCTCGGGCATCCGTCGCCGTCACCGGCAGCGCGAACCCCTCGACGCTGCCGAAATGGTCGCCGAACCGTTCCGCCACCAATGCCATGACCTCGCGCGTGACCGCATCCGGCTCGAAGCGCGGCACAGGCGGCGGCTTGATGTGCTTCGGCAACGGCTTGCGGTTCTCCGGATCGAAGTTCCACTGTCCTCCGGCCGGCTGTTCACCGTCCATCAGCACGCCATACCGCCGGCGCATCTCGCGGTAGAAGAACTCCATTCGCACTTGGCCCCGACCCTTGACCCAATTGCGGAACTCTTGGATCCGACACAGGAACCGGTCATCGTCGCGGATCTCGACCTCGAGCCCGGTCACCTCGTGCCAGTGCCGGAAATCCTCCATCAGCCGGAATTCGCCCGGCTCTGTCAGGACGATCCGGTCTGGCCGCTCCCGCGCGACCGCCCGCTCCATCTCGCCTCGAAGAGAACCGGTATTCACCGCATCCCCGAGCTTCACGTATTCGACCCGCGCTCCCCGCGCTTTTAGCTCCGCCGCGAAATGCCGCATCGCCGACAGCACCAGAACGATCTTCTTCGGGTGATGCCGCACATAGGTGCACTCCTCCATCACCTCGGCCATCAGCACCCGGTCAGTCGCCGGGTCGAGGTCGGAGAGGGCGCTCAGCCCTTGGCTGCACTGATCGCCTAAAACAATTCGCAGCGTCTTCACCCGTCACCTCCTCGCTCCACCCGACCTGGCCTCGCGCCGACGTCGCGCAAGCCTCCAGCCAGCAACGCTTGCGACCGGGGGCCGGGACGGGCAGAGTCCGTCCATGCGTCAATTGCTGCTGCTGCGCCACGCGAAGTCGTCCTGGGACGACAAGGAGCTTCCGGATCACGAGCGACCGCTCAATCCGCGCGGCCGGCGCGCGGCCGTCGCGATGAAGGAAGCGATGGAGAACCTGGGTCTCGCGCCCGACCTCGTGCTGGTCTCCACCGCCGTCCGCACGCGGCAGACCCTCGAAGCGCTGGAACCCTGGTCCGACACCCCGCTCGTCGAACCCGTCGCTCGTTTGTACGATGCTCCGCCGGGGGTGCTGCTCGACGTGCTGCACGGCGTGAAGGAAACCGTGCGTAGCGTTCTGATGATCGCGCACAATCCCGGCCTGCACGAACTCGCGATGCAGCTCGTCGGCGCACACGCGATGAGCTTCGCCAGCGCCGATCTGCGCCGTTTGGCCGAGGCCTACCCGTCCGGCGCCCTGGCTGAGTTCAGTGTCCCCGGCCCGTGGGGAACGCTGGGAGAGGGTGGGGGCCGCCTGGTCCGCTTCCTCAGCCCGCGGGACCTCCCCGGCGCGGCATGACGAGAGAGCAGGTCGTGGAAGCAGTCGACTTCACCGAACCTGCCGACCCGCCACCGCCGCCGCCGCCCGAGCGCGTTCACACCATCGAGCTCACGCTGGCGCCGGAGGACGCGGCCGCCTTCGGCCGACGCCGCGACTTGGCGCGGGCCGCGCCGTCGCGACCGGTCCGTCTGATCTGGATGGACGATCCCGAATCCAGCCTCGCCAACGTTGGCCAGATCATCGGACGCACCGGCCGGCTCTGGCGCGTCGAGGCGCTCGAGCCCGGCCACGCTGCCGATTGGCCGCCTTGCAGCCCGGAACCTATCCTCGACGAAGCCCTCTCTGCCGACGCGCTGCGGCAGACGCCGCCATTCGACGCCACCCCCGTGGCTGCCTTCGACGGCAGGCGCAACCACTATCGCCGGGGCGAGGTCTCGATCGACCTCCTGCACGGCTCGTTCCGCGGCCTATTGGACAACCGGCCCGCCTGCCGCCTCCGTCTCTCCGGCCCGGCGACGGACATCGCCGCCACACTGGCTGCCCTGACCGAATTTCGAATCGGCGTGCCCCGCGCGGCCCTGGCGCGTGAAGCGCTCGCGGTCGCCAAAGGATCGCCCCTCCCGCCCCGCCATCTCGGCGGCCCGGCGCTGGACGCCGACACCGGGCTCAGTGACGGCCTCAGCCGTATCATCGGCCACCTGCTCGACGCCCTGCTCTATTGGACCGATCTCTACCAGCGCGACGCCCGGGTCGAAGCCGTGCACCAGGGCCGCGTCGCGACGAGGCGGCTGCGGTCGGCGCTGTCTCTCTACAAACACGCCCTTCCCTCCGCCGAACTCACCGAAGCCAACGCCGCGTTGCAGCACTGCGCCGCTACGCTCGGCGCCGCGCGCGACTGGGACGTGTTCCTGCTCGGCGCCGGCACCCGCGTCGAAGAAGCCGCCGCTACCGACACGCGGATGGCCGCCCTCCTCCGCGCCGCCAAACGCCGCCGCCAGCTCGCGCATGCCGAGCTTTCCGCCTTCCTCGCCGGGCCCGCCTTCCGCCGCCTCGAATTGGCGCTCGGTCTCGCGGCATCGCTGCGTCCCTGGGAGCGAGGCATGGATCACGAAACGCTCACCATCGCGACCGCGGACTTCGCCGCCTCCGCCCTGGAGCGCCGGTCCAAACGTGTCCGCCGGCGCGGCAGATCGCTCGACACGCTGCCGCTGCCCGAGCTGCATGAATTCCGCAAGGACTGCAAACGGCTGCGCTACGCCGCGGAGTTCTTCGCACCCGCCTTCCCCGCAAAATCGGTCAAGCCGTTCCTGAAAAAGCTCGCCGCCCTGCAGGAGGAGCTCGGCACCCTGAACGACACCGCCGTCGTCTCTCACCTGATGGCGCAACTCGGCCGAGCCGGTGGCGGTTATGCCGCCGGCGTCGTCGAAGGCTGGGCGAGCGTGGCGGCCCACCCGGTCCGGCGACGGATCATGCAAAAATGGAAACAATTTCGGTCCGAATCGCCTTTCTGGACCGTTTGATCCCGTAGAGAGCGGTTGCGCGCGGCGAGACCGCTTGTTAGGCAGCCTCATGCGTTACCGTCCGACGTCTGCTTGAGGTCTCGTCGCCGCATCTTCCGGCACTCGTCGGCAGCACGCCCCCTCCTGGCGCGAACGCTGTTGATCGTGACCGCGGCGATCGGCGCCACCAGCGCCCTGATGATGACAGGGATGCCGACCGACCTGTTCGGCCGCCCCTCGCCTCCGCTCTCCCATGTGGGCGCCGATGCGAACAACGTCGCGGTGATCGACGGGGACACGCTGCGGCTCGGCGGCCAGGTCGTCCGGCTGCGCGGCGTCGAGGCGCCGGACCGTGGCGATCACTGCGCCGGGGGCAGCGATTGCGGTGGCGCTGCCGCCTCCGCGCTGGCGCGACTGGTCCGCGGCCGTCGCATCGAGTGCGCGCTGACCGGTCACGACTCGTTTGGCCGTCCCTACGCGGCCTGCGATGCGAACGGCGCCGACCTCTCTCGCGCCATCGTCGCCAGCGGCTGGGCTCGCGCCAAGCCCGGCGCGCCTGAACTCGCTGACCTGGAGTTGCGCGCCCGACGGCAGCGCAACGGGCTTTGGGCGGACGCAACGGCGTTTTAGCGGGATGCTGCAACTGCTAAGATTGCCTATATCGACCTGAACGCCGTATCTGTCGGCGGCAGCAGAACAGGACTACTGAGATGGACGCGCCTACCAACGCCTCGGTTACGCTGACGCTCGATGGCAGCAATCAATCGATCTTGCTGCCGCTCCGCCACGGCACGATCGGCCCCTCGGTCGCCGATATCAGCAAGCTCTACGGCCAGATGGGTCTCTTCACCTACGATCCCGGCTACGGCACCACCGCCGCCTGCGATAGCAAGATCACCTATATCGACGGCGACATCGGCGTCCTGCTGCACCGCGGCTACCCGATCGAGCAACTGGCAGAGAAGTCCAGCTTCCTCGAAGTGGCGCACCTGCTGCTCAACGGCGAGTTGCCGAACAAGCAGGAGAAAGCCGATTTCGAACACGGCGTCCTGCGCCACACCATGCTGCACGAACAGCTTCGCAGCTTCTACAACGGTTTCCGCCGCGATGCGCACCCGATGGCGGTTCTCTGCGGAGTCGTCGGCGCCCTCTCCGCGTTCTATCACGACAGCCTGGACATCAATAATCCGGACCATCGCCGCATCAGCGCCTTCCGCCTGATCGCCAAGCTGCCGACCATCGCCGCCTGGGCCTACAAATACTCGATCGGCCAGCCGTTCATCTATCCGCGCAACGACCTCAGCTACGCGGCCAACTTCCTGCACATGATGAACGCCGTCCCGGCCGAGGAATACCATGTCAGCCCTGTGCTCGAGAAAGCGATGGACCGGATCTTCATCCTCCACGCCGACCATGAGCAGAACGCCAGCACGTCCACCGTGCGTCTCGCCGGGTCGACCGGCGCCAACCCGTTCGCCTGCATCGCCGCCGGCATCGCCAGCCTGTGGGGCCCCGCACACGGCGGCGCCAACGAGGCCGTGCTCAAGATGCTCGACGAGATCGGCGACCCCAGCCACATCCCGAGCTTCATCGAGAAGGTCAAGGACAAGAACAGCCACATCCGCCTGATGGGCTTTGGGCATCGCGTCTACAAGAATTACGATCCGCGCGCCAAGATCATGCAGGAGACCTGCCATGAAGTCTTGAGCGAACTCGGCATCAAAGACGACAAGACGCTTGATCTGGCAATGGAACTCGAGCGGATCGCGCTGCATGACGACTATTTCGTCAGCAAGAAGCTCTATCCGAACGTCGATTTCTATTCAGGCATCATCCTGAAGGCGATGGGCTTCCCGACCTCGATGTTCACCGTCCTCTTCGCCGTGGCCCGGACTGTCGGCTGGATCAGCCAGTGGAAGGAGATGATCGAGGACCCGAGCCAGCGCATCGGCCGCCCCCGTCAGCTCTACACCGGCCCGACCCAGCGCGACTACGTGCCGCTCGACAAGCGCGGCTGACCGGAACCCACCGCCGGGCCTCGCCTCCGATCACCAACATTAACCGACTGGCGCGCGCCTCCCTGGCCGCGCTGGTCGGCACTCTCGCGGTGCTGTTGTTCTTCCGGGACGCGGTAGGCTCCGGCTTCGACCGTTTGATGGGTGATCCGCTCGACGGCTTCATCCAGCTCGCCATCGTCCAGCATTGGGAGAACGTCCGCCTCGGCATCGAGTCCTGGAACGCTCCCGCCTATTTCTATCCCTGGCCCGGCACCCTCGGATACAATGATGGCTACCTGCTGGTTGGGCTGCTCTATGGCGCTGCCCGTAGCCTCTCGCTAGACCCATTCGTCGCGCAGACCGCGGCGTTCATGGTCATCCGCGCCATAGGCTTCGTCTTCTTCGTCCTGTTCGGCATCGAAGCCCTGGACCTCGGCTTCGCGGCTTCCGTGATCGGCGGCGCCACCATCACGGTAGCCAGCAATCTCTACACCCAGTCCGCGCACGGCCAACTGCTCACGGTCTCGCTGGCGCCGCCGTTCGCGTGGCTTCTCTGGCGCGCCGGCCGCCGCGTCGCAGCCGGACAGCCCCTGGCTGCCTGCGCTTGGGGCGCTGGCGCCGCCGCGCTGTTCGGCGCTTGGCTGCTCACGGCCTTCTACACGATCTGGTTCACGACCTTCCTCCTGCTGCTGACGGGACTAGCCGCGCTTCCGTTCGCGCCCATCCGCCCCTTACTGAAATGGCCAGTGCTGGTGATCGGCGCCTGTTTCGCGGTTGCCGCGTTGCCATTCGCCTGGGTCTATCTGCCCAAGGCGCACGAGACCGGCGGGCACTCGATGGCGGAAACTCTCTACTACGCGCCCTCGCTGCTCGACTTCCTTGATCTCGGCCGCAGCAATCTCCTGTTCGGCCGGCTCGATGGCTGGATCGACGATCATCTGCGGCCGGGCTTCCCGGCGATGAGCGAACACTTCGTCGGCTTCGGCCCCATCATGCTCGCCCTCGCCCTTTGGGGCGGCGTGATCGCCTGGCGCCAGCGACGGCAAAGGCCTCTCCCCCTCGCGCTCGCTCTGGCAACTGCCGCCGCGCTCCTGCTCTGCGTCCATATCGGCCCGCACACGCTCTGGTATGGCGTCTACCACTTCGTGCCGGGAGCCGGCGCGATCCGCGTAACTGCCCGGTTCGCGCTGCTCCTGACCTTGCCGATCGCCGCGGTTGCTATGCTGCCGCTGCAACGTCTGCGCCCCGCCCTGATGATCCCGCTCGCGCTGCTCCTGCTGGCCGAGGAGTTCAGCACCCAGAGCGCCGCAGGCATCGATCGCCCTGCCGTGCTGGCCTTCCTCGCCGCCATTCCCCCCACCCCGGACGGCTGCCGTGTGTTCTTCACCGAAGGCCGGTCGACGCACCAGATCGATCTCCCGATCGACGACATCTACCCGCACAATACCGACGCGATGCTTATCGCCTCGCTGCGGGGGCTGCGGACGATCAACGGAGTCTCGACCTTCAATCCGCCGGATTGGGACCTCATCCGCCCCACCCAGCCCGGCTATCTACGTAAGATCAGCCACTATCTCCGCCGCCACGCGATTGCCGACGCGGAGGTCTGCGGCCTGGATCTAACGACGAACACCTGGCAGGAAGGCCCGCCCGCCATCCCGCCGCTGGCCGTCCTCCCGACCGGAACCGCCCATCCATTCGGCGATTCCCTTTTCGACCAGATCCTCGACAGCGGTTGGGAAGGAAGCGGCCCGGTCGGTCGCTGGACCACCGGCCACGAAGCCTCGATGAGCTTTGCCGTCCCGCCGGACGCCATTGGACACGCACTCAAGCTCCGGTTCCATGGCCTGCCAATCGTCGGCACCGACGGCGAAATCTCGCCGCTGCATCTCCTGGTCAACGGCCGCGAAATCGCCACCTGGCAGCCGATCTCGGGCCGCCAGGATCTGACCGCGACGATCCCGCGGGATCTCACGGCCGGAAACATCGAACTGTCGATCGTCGTCGATCAGCCCCGCTCGCCCAGCGAAATGGGCACCTCGCCGGACGATCGCCGCCTCGGCTTCTTCGTGCTCACCTTCCGCCTCGACCCGGCTGACGCCTAAAAATCCAGGTTCGCATAATGCGCCGGCGGGATCACCCCGGGTACTTTGTCCTGCAGCAACGGCCGGAAGCTCGGTCGCGACTTCATCCGTCGCATACCAATCCTTCGCCGCTTCCGACATCGACCAATCCACATCGGACGCGAAATCCAGTGCCGACAGATGCGCCGCGGCTGCAAAGTCGGCGAGCGTCAGTTCGTCTCCCGCCAGCCACCGCCGGGTCTCGGCCAACCAGCCGATATACTCGAGATGCGACCGCAAGCTGGCGTAGCCGGACCGCATCGCCGTCGCATCCGGGTTGCCGCGGCCGAGCAGCCGCTTCATGAACTTCTCGCCCAACAGGTTTCGCGCCACCTCGTTGCCGAACTTGATCGCGAACCAGGCCACCAGCCGCCTCGTCTCCGCGCGCGCCGGCATGGCGCGCGGCAGCAGCGGCGTATCGGGATAGGTCTCCTCCAGATACTCGCAGATCACCGTCGAATCCGTCACCACCGAGCCGTCCTCGTCCACGAGGGTCGGCACGGTGCAGGCTGGGTTCAGCGCCAGATAATCCGGCCGCCGCTCCCATACCTTCTCGACCTGCAGCTCGAACGGCAGCCGCTTTTCGGCGAGCACCAGACGAACTTGGCGCGAGTAGGGCGAGAGCGGCAGATGATAGAGAACGCGCATCCCGGCTGTATCGCACCAAGCGGCGATCGAGCCAATGCGCGTTCGGCCCCGATTGACGGCCGCCCCGAACCTACGCCCGCAGCGCCTCCGCTTCCGACAGTGGCGCCGGCAGGTATTTCACATATTCCTTCGGCACCACCTGCCAGAACTGCGACTGCGCCCGCGCCCAATCCACCAGCATCGTCGCCGCGAACCGGCTGTTGGTCTCGGCCTTGTGACGCTCGACCAGATCGCGCAGGAACTCCGCCCAATACGGATGCTGAACCCGCTGCCATAGCAGCGTATCCGGGTTGAGCCGCCGCTCGAACGTCCCATCCGCGTCGTACACGAATGCCTGCCCGCCCGTGAACCCGGCGCCGAAATTGTCGCCCACCGCGCCCAGCACCACCACCGTGCCGCCGGTCATGTACTCGCAGCCATTGCTGCCGCAGCCCTCGACGACGGCCGTCGCCCCCGAGTTGCGCACCGCGAACCGCTCGCCGGCCTGTCCGGCCGCGAACAACTCGCCCGCCGTCGCGCCATACAGCACGGTGTTCCCCACGATCGTATTCTCGTGCGCCACCAGCCCCGAACTCGGCGCCGGCCGGACCACGATCGTGGCGCCCGACAAGCCCTTGCCGACATAGTCGTTCGCGTCGCCGAACACCTCGAGCTTCACGCCCTGCACCGCGAACGCCCCCAGCGACTGCCCTGCCGAGCCCCGCAACCGCACTGTCAGATGACCCGGCGCCAGCCCGGTCATCCCGTATTTCCGCACGATCTTGGACGAGATCTTGGTCCCGATCGCCCGATGCGTGTTCCGGATCGCATATTGCAGCTGCATCTTCTCGCCGCGCTCGAACAGCGGCGCCGCGTCCCCGATCATCTGCGCGTCCAGCGTCTCCGGCACCTCGTTGCGCCCCTCGAGCGTGCAATACCGCGCATGCGGCCCCGGATCGGCCTGCGCCAGCAGTGGGTTGAGGTCGAGGTCGTCGAGGAACTCTGAGCCGCGGCTCACCTGCACCAGCAGGTCCGTCCGCCCGATTACGTCGGCCAGCCGCTTCACGCCCAACGACGCCAGGATGTGCCGCACGTCTTCCGCGATGAAGCTGAACAGGTTGATCACCTTCTCCGGCGACCCCTCGAACTTCGCCCGCAGCTCCTCGTCCTGCGTGCAGACGCCTACCGGGCATGTGTTGCTATGGCACTGCCGCACCATGATGCAGCCCATGGCCACCAGGCTGGCCGTGCCGATCCCGAACTCTTCGGCCCCCAGCATCGCCGCGATCACCACGTCCCGACCGGTCTTGATGCCGCCGTCGGTGCGCAGCTTCACGCGGTGCCGTAGCCGGTTCAGCATCAGCACCTGATGCGCCTCGGACAGCCCCATCTCCCAGGGCAACCCGGCATATTTCACCGAAGTCTGCGGGCTCGCGCCGGTGCCGCCGGAATGTCCGCTGATCAGGATCGCGTCGGCCTTGGCCTTCGCCACGCCCGCCGCGATCGTGCCGATGCCGCTGCGCGACACCAGCTTCACGCAGACCGACGCCTCGGGGTTGATCTGCTTGAGGTCGTAGATGAGCTGCGCAAGGTCCTCGATCGAATAGATGTCATGGTGCGGAGGCGGGCTGATCAGCGTCACCCCCGGGGTGGAGTGCCGCAGCTTGGCGATCAAGCCGCTGACCTTGAAGCCCGGCAACTGCCCGCCCTCGCCGGGCTTGGCGCCCTGCGCGACCTTGATCTCGATCTCGCGGCAGTTGTTCAGATATTCCGCCGTGACGCCGAACCGCCCTGACGCGATCTGCTTGATCGCGGAGTTCGCGTTGTCGCCGTTGGGCCGCGGCGTCGCCCGGGCCGGATCCTCGCCACCCTCGCCGCTGTCGCTGCGCGCGCCGATCCGGTTCATCGCGATCGAGAGCGTCTCGTGCGCCTCCGGGCTCAGCGCGCCCAGCGAGATCCCCGGCGCGAGCAGGCGCTTGCGGATCTCCGTGATGCTCTCGACATCGTCGACCGGGATCGAGATCAGCCCGTCCCGGCGGAAATCGAGCAAGTCGCGCAAGGCGACCGGCTTCTGCCGGTGCACCGCATCCGCATAGCGCCGATACGTCTCGAAACTATCGGTCGCTACCGCGCTCTGCAGCGTATGGATCAGCTTGCCCTCGAAGGCATGCACCTCGCCGCGCTGGCGAAATTTGTACACCCCACCCACCGGCAGCGCCGTGTTGTCCGATTCCCAAGCCGCCTTGTGCAGCGCCAGCACCTTGCGCGCGATCCCGGTCAGCCCGATCCCGCTGATCCGCGACTGCATGCCCGGGAAGAACTCGCCGACCAGCGCGCGCGACAAGCCGATCGCCTCGAAATTGTAGCCGCCGCGGTAGGACGACAGCACGGAGATGCCGATCTTGGACATTACCTTCAGCAGCCCCTTGTCGACCGCCTTCTTGTAGTGCTGCACCGCCTCCTTCAGCGACAGCTTGCCGAACAGCCCGCGCCGCTGCCGGTCCGCGATGCTCTCCTGCGCCAGATAGGCGTTGACCGTCGTCGCCCCGACGCCGATCAGCACCGCGAAATAATGCACGTCCAGGCACTCGCCGCATCGCACGTTCAGGCTCGTGAACGTCCGCAGCGACTGACGCACGAGATGCGTGTGCACCGCCGCCGTCGCCAGGATCATCGGGATCGCCGCTCGCGTCGCGCTCTGGTTCTCGTCCGAAAGGATCACGTGCGCGCATCCGGCCCGCACCCCCTCCTCCGCCTCGCGCCGGATCCGCTCGATCGCGGCCCGTAGGCCCGCCTCGCCATCCGCCACCGGGAAACTGCAATCGACCTGGCACGCCGACGATCCCATCGTCGCCGCCATGGCGGCGAATTCCGCCGTCGACAGGACCGGGCTGTCCAACTGCAGCAAGTCGCACTGGCTGCTGTCCTCGTCCAGCACGTTGCCCAGATTGCCCAGCCGCGTCTTGAGCGTCATCACCCGCGTCTCGCGCAGGCTATCGATCGGCGGGTTCGTCACCTGCGCGAACGCCTGGCGGAAATAGTGATGCAGCCCCCGATACCGCTCCGACAGCACGGCAACCGGGGTGTCGTCGCCCATCGAGCCGATCGCCTCGGCGCTATCCTCGACCATCGGGTGCAGGATCATCTCCAGCTCCTCGAGCGTCGTGCCGACCGCGAGCTGCCGCCGCCGCAGCTCGTCCCCCTCGAACAGCACCGGCTCCGGCGCGTCGGTCTTCACCACCTGGTCGATGCTGGTGATGCGGTCGGTCCAGGCGCCGTAATCCTGCCGCGACGAGAGCACGTCCTTCAGCTCCTCGTCGGTATAGAAACGCGCCTCGTCGAGATTGATCCCGATCGTCTGCCCCGGCCCGACCCGCCCCTTGGCGATAATGTCCGTCTCGGAGAACTTCACCATGCCTGATTCAGAGCCGACCACGATCAGGTCGTTGGCCGTGATCGTGTAGCGAAGCGGCCGCAGCCCGTTCCGGTCCAGCCCGGCGATCACCCATTTGCCGTCGGTGGCGGCGATCGCCGCCGGGCCGTCCCACGGCTCCATGACCGCGTTGCAATACGAGAACATGTCGCGATGCGCCGTCTTCATCGTCGCGTCCGAGCCGATGCTGGCCGGGATCATCAACGACTTGGTCATCGGCGCGTCCCGCCCGGCGCGCACCAGCAGCTCGAACACTTGGTCCAGCGTCGCCGTATCGGAGCTCCCGCCCTGGATCACCGGCTTCACGTCCTCGATGTACCGGTCGAGCTCGCCCGCCGCCAGCCGCGTCTCGTGGCTTTTCATCCAGTTCACGTTGCCCGACAACGTGTTGATCTCGCCATTATGCGCGAGCATCCGGAACGGCTGCGCCAGCTTCCAGGTCGGGAATGTGTTGGTCGAATAGCGCTGGTGATAAATCGCGAACCGGCTGACGAAGCGGTGGTCGTTTAGGTCCGGATAGAAATCGGTCAGCGATTCCGCCAGGAACATGCCCTTGTAGATGATGCTCCGGCAGGACAGCGAGCATAGGTAGAGCTCACCCACCTGTGCCGCGATCGCCTGCTTCTCGATCCGGCGGCGGATCACATACAGGTCGCGCTCGAACCGGTTGGGATCGACGTCGCCGCCGTTGATCATGATCTGCTCGATCTCGGGCCGCGTCGCGTTGGCCTTCTCGCCGATGCAGGCGACGTTGATCGGCACCTGGCGCCAGCCATAGATGCTGTAGCCGAAGTTCAGGATCTCGGTCTCGACGATCTGCCGGCAACGCTCCTGCGCCCCCAGGTCAGTCTTCGGCAGGAACACCATGCCGACCGCGATCCAGTCGTCCGGCTCGACGCGAGAGCCCGACCGGCGGATGGCCTCGCTGAAGAAGTCGTAGGGGATTTCGATATGGATGCCCGCGCCGTCGCCGGTCTTCCCATCGGCATCGACCGCGCCCCGGTGCCAAACCGCCCGCAGCGCATCGATCCCGGCCTGCACCACATCGCGCCGGCGCTTGCCATCGAGCGCCGCCACCAGCCCCACGCCACAGGCATCGTGCTCTTGGCTCGGGTCGTAGGTGCCCTCGAGGCGGGCGACATTGGCATTCCAGTCGGCGACGTAGTCCATCTCGAAACCCTCCATCTCGGGTATAGTCGGCTTAGAGCTTGATGCCTCGGCGTCGCAGCTCGTCGGCATTCTTCTGCAGCGCGTCGACCGCAACCCGCTGGCCCCACTCCTGCCCGGCGGCAAACGACATCGCGCCTATCTTCGGCGTCAGCTCGATCATCCGCTTGCCGATCGGCGATCCGTAGAAAACCATCAGCTGATGCATCTCGTCGACCGTGTAGACCGACGCCTGCACCCCCGCGAGCATGTCCACGAACTCGCCGATCCGCGTTTCGATCGACGGCATCAGCACCTCGTCGACGATCCCCGCGACCTCGTCAGCCGGCTTGTTGCTGCGGCCCTGGATGTTCTGGATCAGCACGCCGCGCAGCGCTTTGAACATCGTCAACGCATTGCTCTGCGCGTTCATCGCGGTGAGCAGCTCATGCGCCGCCGCCAGGCTCTCCGGCGTGACCGACGCCTCCGCCGCAGTGGGCGTCTCGGCCGCGACAGGCGGTTCGCCCGCTGCGCAAACGACGAAAGCGGCGAGGAGGAGGGGCAGCAGCTTGGCTCGCATCGAGCCCAGTTTGGGTGTCACCGCGCCTACTCCGCCGCCGCGGCCAGCGCGGCTTGCTGCATGTATTCGTGCATCCGCGCTGCCGCATCCCGCCCATCGCGGATCGCCCACACGACCAGGCTCGCGCCTCTGACGATGTCGCCCGCCGCGAACACGCCGGGCAGGCTCGTCATCGCTGTGCGGTGATCGGTCTTCAACGTGCCCCAGCGGCTCACCTCGAGGCCAGGCTGGTCCCACATCGACGGCAGCTCCTCCGGATCGAACCCGAGCGCCTTGATCACCAGGTCCGCCTCTATCGTCACCCGCTGGTCCGCCGGCAGCACCGATTGCCGCCCCGACGCGTCCGGCATCCCCAGCCGCATCTTCTGCACCAGGACGCCGGTCACGCTCTCGTCGCCGAGGAACGCCTCCGGTGCGGACAGCCACACGAACTCGACGCCCTCTTCCTCGGCGTTCTTCACCTCGCGCATCGACCCCGGCATGTTCGCCTTGTCCCGCCGGTATAGGCACACGACGCTCGCCGCCCCCTGCCGCACCGCCGTGCGCACGCAGTCCATCGCCGTATCGCCGCCGCCGATCACCACCACCCGCTTGCCCTCGGCATTCAACACGCCGCTGTCGAACGCCGGCACGCTGTCCCCCAAGCCCCTGCCGATTGCTCGTGGTCAGGTAGTCCAGCGCAGCAACGATCCCGGACAGCCCGGCGCCAGGCCCGCCGATCTCGCGGGCCTTGTAGACCCCGGTGCCGATCAGCACCGTGTCGTGCCGCGCCCGCATCTCCGCGAACGACAGCTCCGACCCGATCCCGGTATTGAGGTGGAACTGGACGCCACCCTCTTCGAGCCACGCCGTCCGCCGCTCGACCACTTCCTTCTCGAGCTTGAAGCCCGGTATGCCGTAGATCATCAGCCCGCCGACGCGGTCGTACCGATCATAGACATGAACCTGGTAGCCCACGGTGCGCAGCCGCTCGGCCGCAGCCAGCCCGGCCGGCCCGGCGCCGACGATCCCAACCGATTGCGGCAGCTCCCGCCGCGGCTTGATGGGTTTAACCCAGCCTTCCTGCCATGCTGTGTCCGTGATGAAGCGTTCGACCGCCCCGATCGTGACGCTGTCGAAGCCCTTCTCGATGACGCAGTTACCTTCGCACAGCCTATCCTGTGGGCAGATCCGGCCGCAGATCTCTGGGAACGTGTTCGTGGCGCTGCTGATTGCGTAGGCTTCTTCGAGCCGGTTTTCGGCCGTCAGCTTCAGCCAATCGGGGATGTTGTTGTTGAGCGGACAATGCACCTGGCAGAACGGAATCCCGCACTGGCTGCAGCGACTGCTCTGGCTGCCAGCTTCCGCCGGGTCGAAATCGCGATAGATTTCCGCGAAATCTTCTCGCCGCGCCGACACCGGCCGCTTCGGCGGCTGCTGCTGGGGCAAGCGGACGAATTGCAACATGCGGTCGGCCATCATGCCCTCCTGGAAGCAACCTGCTCACACACTGCACATACGGCCGCTTTTCCCGCCGACAAAGCGAAAAACAAGGGATAGGGCCGAATTGGCCGGTTTCTGAGCGCATACCGAGTATTCGCTCAGAACGTTCCCGACAGGAGCGCTAAATTAGGCCCAAAACGGACCGATCAGGCAGGCGCTTCTTCGCGCTTGCCGCCGCCCTGCCGATACCGGTCGAGATACTCCGGCACGACGAGCTCGATCGGCGTCGGGACGATGTCCAGCGCCGCCAGCCCGGCCGCGCCCTCCGCGACGACGTTGTCCCGCTGCAGCAGCAGAAGCTGGTCCCGCGTGAACGGCTTACCCGGGATCAACTCCGCCACACGCGCCTGCAACTCGGCGAGGCGGAGCGGAATGTCGACCAGCGCACGGTGCCGCCGCGTCTCGTGTAGGATCCAGGCCAGCAGCTCCCGGAACGTATAAACTCGCGGGCCGCCCAACTCGTACGTCGCGCCCACCGCGTCATCGCGCTCGAGGCCGGCGATCACCGCGTCGGCTACGTCACCGACATAGACCGGCTGGAATTTCGTGCTGCCGCAGATCACCGGCATGATCGGCGAATACATCGCCATCGCGCCGAACCGGTTGAAGAACTTGTCCTCGGCGCCGAACACGATCGACGGCCGCAGGATCGTCGCCCCCGGCACCGCCGCCCGCACCGCCTGCTCGCCGAGCGCTTTAGTCCGCGCATAGTTGCTCTTGCTCGCGGCATCCGCGCCGATCGCGGAGATCTGCACCATCCGACCCACGCCCGCACTGGCCGCCGCCCGCGCGATCAGCCCAGGGCCCTCCGCCTGCACCCGATCGAAATCCCCGCTCAGGATGCCGACCAGGTTGACCACCAGGTCCGCTCCCTCGACCGCGCGCGCAATCGTCGCCGGGTTGGAGAACGACGCGTAGAGCGCGACCACCTGGCCGACAGCCCCGGTCACCATCAGATCCTTGGCCTTCTCGGTATTGCGCCCGACCACCCGCACGACGTGGCCGCGCGCCGCCAGCCGCTGCACCACATAGCGGCCGATGAATCCGCTACCGCCAATCACCGTTGCCACGTTCCGTGTCGCCATCGACCTGTCCTTCGAGCTGCGCTCTCTACTATGGTGGCCCGCGGCAAGCCTCAAGTGTCCCTTCAGCGCTTGACGCGTCCACCCGCCGGGGCTACGTCCCCTCCCCACCGCACGGAAAGCCCAGGTGGCGGAATTGGTAGACGCGCAGGTTTCAGGTACCTGTGGCCGCAAGGTCGTGAAAGTTCGAGTCTTTTCCTGGGCACCAGCGATAGCAAAGTGACATCCACACAATTCCAGTCTGACGGCACGGTCCACCTCCATCGTAACGATCTGCCGCCGGACCTCGTGCTCGGCCCGGTGGTCGCGGTGGATACCGAGACCATGGGCCTCAATCCTCATCGCGACCGGCTCTGCCTGATCCAGCTCTCCTCGGGCGACGGCATCGCGCATCTGGTCCAGATCGTCCCGACGTCGCTCGGCGGTCACGGCTACGACGCGCCGAACCTCGCCCGCCTGCTTGCTGATCCTGCCATCCCCAAGTTGATGCATTTCGCCCGCTTCGACGTCGCCGTCCTGCAGCGCGCCTTCGGCATCACGGTCGCGCCGGTCCGCTGCACCAAGATCGCGGCCAAGCTGGTCCGCACCTTCACCGACCGTCACGGCTTGCGCGATTTGTGCCGCGAGCTGATCGGTGTCGAGATCTCCAAGCAGCAGCAAACCTCCGATTGGGGCGCGCCGGAACTCACCCCGGAGCAATTGGCCTACGCCGCCTCCGACGTGCTGCATCTGCACAAACTATGGGCCCGGCTCGAGGCCCTGCTGGAACGCGAGGGCCGCCTCGATCTGGCCCAGGCATGCTTCGATTTCCTGCCCGCGCGGTGTCGCCTCGACCTGCTCGGCTACGAAGAGCCCGACATCTTCGCGCATTGATGGGTCAGCCATGTTGGTTGACCCGGCTACATGCCGTCCTCATACAAAGGAGACGATGACCGCCGCGCTCGCTTTCGACCGGACGTCCGACGTGGGCGTCGCACAGGCCGTGCTGACTACGGAAGCGGCCGGCCTGCGAGCCCTCGCCGCATCGCTGGACGACAGCTTCGGCCAAGCCGTGGACCGCCTCGCGTCCTGCAGCGGCCGCGTCGTGGTGACCGGGATGGGCAAGTCCGGCCATGTCGGACGCAAGATCGCCGCCACCTTCGCTTCCACCGGCACCCCCTCGATGTTCGTCCATCCCGCCGAAGCCTCGCATGGCGATCTCGGGATGATCGTGCCCGACGACGCCGTGCTGGCCCTGTCGAACAGCGGCGAGACCGCCGAACTGGCCGACCTGGTCGCCCACGCTCGCCGCTTCGGCCTGCCGCTGATCGCCATAACCGGCCGCGCCCAATCCGCCCTCGCCCGCGCAGCGGACATCGTCCTGCTCCTCCCGCAGGCCCCGGAAGCCTGCCCGCTCGGCCTGGCGCCCACGACCAGCACCACCATGCAGCTCGCTCTCGGCGACGCTCTGGCCGTCGCCCTGTTGACGAGGCGCGGCTTCACCTCCAGCGACTTCTCCGTCATCCACCCTGGCGGCAAGCTCGGCGCGCAGCTCCGCCTCGTCGCCGATCTCATGCACACCGGCGACGCCGTCCCCCTCGCCGAACCCGAGCTGCGCATGGATCGAGCCCTTTTGCTGATGACCGGCAAGGGCTTCGGCTGCCTCGGCGTCACCGACGCGGACGGCCGCCTCGCCGGCGTCCTGACGGACGGCGACCTCCGCCGCGCCATGGGGCCCGACCTGCTCGACCGTAGCGTCAGAGACGTGATGAACCCGACCCCCCGCACGATCGCCGCCCAGGCCCTCGCCGCAGACGCGCTGCGTGCGATGAACGGCGGCGCACGACCGGTCACGAGCCTCTTCGTGGTCGACGCGCAAGGCCGCCCCGAAGGCATCCTGCACATCCACGACCTGCTCCGCGCTGGCGCCGCGTGAGCATGTCCGGTCTGCGCCCGGGTGCGAGGGAACGCCTTGTCCTGCAAGGGACGCGGGAGCGTCGCGCGATCTCCGCGCGGCGCATCGCGCTTCGACGCTTCGGCGTCCGCGTGGCGAAACTCGGCCTGCCGTTGATGGCGCTGCTCCTGCTCAGCGCGGTCGCCCTGTGGCCCGAACTGGCCCGCATGGGCGAGCGTGGACGCCTGTCGTTCCGCCGCGTCTTCGCCGTCGAGGCGGAGAGCGGCCGGATGCTGCAGCCGCGCTACCGCGGTGTGAACGAGAAGGGCCGCCCCTATACGCTGACCGCCAACTGGGCCAGCCAAGCGAACCAGAACCGCGTCGATCTCGGCGCTCCCAAGGGCGACATGGTGCTCGAGAACGGCGCCTGGCTGCAGGTCGAAGGCAAGCAAGGCGTGTTCCTGCAACACTCCGAAGAGCTCGACCTGAGCGGCGACGTCGTCCTCTACCGCGACGACGGCACCGTGATCCGCACCCAGACGGCCGCGGTCGACGTGAAGCAGGGCGCTGCCGCCAGCAACGACAAGACCCATGCCGAAGGCCCGTTCGGCATCCTGGATTCGCAGGGCTTCACGATGACCGACAAGGGCGGCGACATCCAGTTCCAGGGACCCGCCCGCGTGATCCTCAACGGTGCCCAGAAATGAGACGGGTACACGCGGTGCTTTTCGGCCTGCTCGCGGCCAGCGCCGGCGCGCGCGCGCAGGGCATCGACATGTCCAAGGGCGGCCCGATCGACGTCACCTCGCGCGACGGCATCGAATGGCGCCAAGGCGAGCAGGTCGTTATCGCCCGCGGCGATGCCCGCGCCGTCCGCGGCGACAACACCGTCATCGGCGATACGCTGACCGCGCACTACCGCAAGAAAGCCGCAACCGCGCCGACTGCGCCCACCCCCGCCTCGGCCTCCCCCTCGAGCCCAGGCCTGCTCGGTAGCGACACCGGCACCAACGAGATCTACCGCCTCGAGGCGGACGGCCACGTGAAGCTCTTCACTCCGACGGATATCGCCGTCGGCGACCATGCGACCTACGACATCGACCAGGCCGTCCTCCTGCTCACCGGCAAGGACCTGAAGCTGACCACCCCCAACCAGGTCATGACCGCCCGCGACACCATGGAATATTGGTCGCAGAAGCACATGGCCGTCGGCCGCGGCATGGCCACCGTCACCACTTCGGACGGACGTCGCATCACCGCCGACGTCCTCGTCGGGTATACCGCGCCAGACACGCCCGGCACCGCGGCCAAGCCGCAGCCGGTTGCGCAGCCGGGCAAGCCGGCCGGCCAGGATCCGCTCGGCACCGCCGGCAAGCTGCAGCGCGTCGAGGCGTTCGGTCATGTCGAGGTCCGCACCGCCACCGAAACCATCACTGGCGAGCGCGCCGTCTACGTCGCCGATTCCGGCATCGCCCGCATCGTCGGCAACGTCGCGATCAACCGTGGCCTCAACCACGCGGTCGGCGACGAGGCGATCGTCAACATGCAGACCGGGGTGTCACGATTGATCCGCAACCCCGGCCACCGGGTCGAGGGTCTCATCGTCCCCGGCGACGCCGGCACCCAGGGCATCGGCGATGCCTCGGGAACGCCTTCCACCAAGCCGCCGAAGAAATGAACTACGTGCGACAGGCGAGCGTCATGGAGGAGGGGTTGGCCGCGCGTGGGGTCGGCAAGACCTATAAGAAGCGGACGGTGGTGCAGAACGTCTCGCTCTTCGTCCGCCGCGGCGAGGCGGTCGGCCTGCTCGGCCCGAACGGCGCCGGCAAGACCACCACCTTCTATATGATCACCGGCCTGGTTCGCCCGGATGCCGGCAAGATCAGCCTCGAAGGCCAGGACATCACCAACCTGCCGATGTACCGCCGCGCCCGCCTCGGCGTCGGCTACCTGCCGCAGGAGGCGAGCGTGTTCCGCGGCCTGAACGTCGAGCGCAACATCATGGCCGCGCTCGAAGTCGTCGAGCCCGATCCCGATCGCCGCGACCGCATGCTCGACTCCTTGCTGGCCGAGTTCGGCATCTCGCACCTGCGCCGCACATCGGCCCTCGCCCTCTCCGGCGGCGAGCGGCGACGCGTCGAGATTGCCCGCGCCCTCGCCACCCAGCCGCATTATATTTTGCTCGATGAACCGTTGGCGGGCATCGACCCGATCGCGGTGGGGGAGATCCGGGACCTGATCGCGCATCTGAAAGACCGCCGAATCGGCGTGCTTATCACCGACCACAACGTCCGCGAGACGCTCGAAATCGTCGATCGCGCCTACATCATGCACGACGGCCGGGTCCTCATGGAGGGCCGCCCCGAGGAAGTCGTCGCGCATCAAGATGTTCGACGGGTATACCTTGGAGAAAGGTTTAGCCTGTAGTCTGCCTCCCATGGCGACGGCCCCACGCTTAGAATTCCGGCAGACACAGTCCTTGGTCATGACGCCACAGCTGCGTCAGGCCATAAAACTGTTGCAATTCAGCAATCTCGAAGTCTCCGCGTTCGTCGAAACGGAGCTCGAGCGAAACCCCTTGCTCGAGCGCGACGAGCGCTCCGACACGGTCCCCGAAGCCCCCGCGCCCGATCAGCGCTCCAGCTCGACTGACAATCTCGACGCTGCCTCGCTCCTGCG
This sequence comes from uncultured Alphaproteobacteria bacterium, assembly GCA_963848035.1. Lineage (GTDB taxonomy): Bacteria > Pseudomonadota > Alphaproteobacteria > Acetobacterales > Acetobacteraceae > JAVVHH01. Next base: position 271,282 of record CAWKCD010000003.1, on the reverse strand, counting down.
CATGGAAAAGCTGCCCGACGCTGTCGAGGCCGACACCACCAACACCTTCGACGAAGGCGGCCCGTCGGACGGCTTCCGCCGCAGCTCGGGCGGCGGCGGAAGCTTCGACGAGTCGGACGAGCGCAGCATCGACAACGTCGCCGCCTCCCCGCGTAATCTGCGCACCCATCTCGGCGAGCAGATGCGCCTCAGCTTCCCCGACCCGGTCGACCGCATCATCGGCACTCAGTTGATCGGCCTGCTCGATGGCGCCGGCCGCGTCCCGGTCAGCACCGCCGACCTCGCCGAAGCCCTCGGGATCGACGAGCCGAGGGTCGAACGCGTCCGCCAGGCCATGATGCGGTTCGACCCGCCTGGCCTGTTCGCTCCCGACCTTCGCGGCTGCCTTGCCGCCCAGCTCGCCGATCGCAACCGGCTCGACCCGGCGATGCAGGCCCTGCTCGACAATCTTGAGATGCTCGCCCGGCGTGACCTGCGTCAGCTCATGCAGGTCTGCGAAATCGACGCCGAGGACCTCACCGAGATGATCGCGGAGATCCGCGCCCTCGATCCGAAGCCCGGCGCCGGGTGGGACGACGGCCCCATCCAGCAGATCATCCCCGACGTGTTGATGCGCGCGCTGCCGGACGGCGAATGGCTGCTCGAACTCAATCCCGAGACGATGCCTCGCGTCCTGGTCAACGAGGCGTATCACGCCAGGGTCAGCGCCCGCTCCAGCCGCGAGGACCGCAGCTTCATCGGCGAGAGCCTGTCGAACGCAAACTGGCTCGTGAAGTCGTTGCAGCAGCGCGCCAACACGATCCTCAAGGTCGCCGCCGAGATCGTCCGCCAGCAGGACGGGTTCTTCCGCGGCGGCGTCGGGCACCTCCGGCCGCTCATCCTGCGAGACGTCGCCACTGCCGTGGAGATGCACGAGAGCACGGTGAGCCGTGTGACCGCGAACAAATATATCGCCACGCCGCGAGGCATCTTCGAACTGAAATATTTCTTCACCACTGCCCTCGGCGCCGTCCATGGCGGCGAGAGCCACAGCGCCGAAGCCGTCCGCCACCGCATCCGCGCGCTCGTGGTCGCCGAAGATCCCGAAGATATTCTGTCCGACGATGCTATTGTGTCCGTTCTGCGACGCGAAGGCGTGGACATCGCCCGCCGGACCGTGGCCAAATACCGCGAAGCGCTGAGGATCCCGAGTTCGCTACAGCGCAAACGGGAGAAAAGCCGAGCCGGTCTCGGAGCCCTGGACCGGGTGGGCTGAGCCAACGGGGCTAAGCAGGGAGCTTGCATGCAGATCACGGTGTCGGGGAAGCAGGTAGACCTATCGGACGCGCTGAGGGTCCGCGTCGCAGAGCAGCTCGACATGATCGCCGGCAAATATTTCGACGGCGCGCAGGAAGCCAACGTCACCTTCGGCCGCGCCCGCAGTTTCTTCACCTGCGACATCAACGTCCACGCCGGCCGCGGGCTCACGCTGCGAGGCGAGGGCGAAGCGGCCGACGCCCATAGCGCCTTCGACGACGCTGCCGAGCACATCGCGAAACGCCTGCGGCGCTACCGCCGCCGGGTCAACGAACACGCGCGAGACCTCGCCAACCGAGCCCGGCCGGAGGTCGCGCGACAATACGTGTTGCGCGCCGAAGAGGAGTCCGCCACGGCGGAGGCCCCGGAAACCCCCGAGCCGTCACACGCCCAGGCCTTCGCGACCGTCATTGCGGAAAGCCCGGCAGAAATCAGCGTCCTGTCCGTCGGCGAAGCGGTCATGCGGCTCGATCTGGCCGATCAGCAGGTCCTGATGTTCCGCAACAGCACCACCAGCGAGCTGAACGTCATCTACCGGCGCCCGGACGGCAACATCGGCTGGATCGACCCGACGGCGGCGAAATAGGGCGCGTCAGCCGCCCAGTTCGAGCGCCCGCGCATACACCGTCCGCCGCGGCAACCCTGTCGCGGCGGCCACCAGCGCCGCGGCATCCTTGACGCTGTGCGTCGCCAGCGCCCGCTGAAGCTGGCCGTCCAAATCCTCCGCATCGACCGCATCCGTTGGCGCCGGCCCGACCAGCAGGGTGATCTCGCCCCGCGGCGCATGCTCGGCGTAATGGGCGGCGAGTTGCGGCAACCCGTCTCGCCGCACCTCCTCGAAGCGCTTGGTCAGCTCGCGCGCCACCGCGGCAGGCCGGTCGCCGAACACCGCCAGCAAATCGGCCAGTGTCTCGGCCAGCCGATGCGGCGCTTCGTGCCAGATCAACGTCGCCGATAGCCCCGCACGCTCGGCCGCGCGCAACGATGCGAATGCAGTCCGTCGCCCGGCCGAACGCGGCGGCGGGAATCCCAGGAACAGGAACGGGTGCGGCGGCAGCCCGGACAGCGTGAGCGCCAGCAGCGCCGCATTCGGACCGGGCACGCCAGACACCGGCAACCCTTCCGCGATCGCCGCCCTCACCAGCCGGTAGCCCGGATCGGACACGAGCGGCGTTCCCGCGTCCGACACCAGCGACACCAGCCCGCCATTCCGAAGCCGTTCGAGCACCGACGGGATGCGCGCATCCTCGTTGTGCTCGTGCAGCGGCGCGGTCGGGGAACTGATGTCGTGCTGGCCGAGGAGGAATGCAGTTGTCCTCGTGTCTTCACACAGAATCAGATCCGATGCCCGCAACGTGGCGATGGCGCGAGACGACAGATCGCCGAGGTTTCCGATCGGTGTTGCGACCAGGAACAAACCGGAGTGTATACCAGGGGCGCGGGCCGAGTTGGCGTCGCTCACCGAAGGAGAGTCGGATGACTTCTGGCTTGCGTGGTCTCGGTCGGGCATCGGCCCTCCTCGGCGCCATATGCGGGCTGGCTGCGTGCGTAGCGCAACCAGGCCTGCCCAGCTACAGCGGACCCATGGTGTCGTCGCTGCCGGCCCCCGCCGGGCATCGAATCGCGGTGCTCGCCCCGATCAGCGGCCCCAGCGCGGAACTCGGCCGCTCGATGCTGCGCGCCGCCCGTCTCGCGCTCCAATCCGATGACGGCACCGCCTTCGACGAGCGCGACACCAAAGGCACCCCCTCCGGCGCCGCGGCGGCGGCCAATTCCGCGCTCGCCGCCGGCGCCGGCATCGTCGTGGGTCCGCTGACCGCCGCCGAGACCGATGCCGTCGCCGCCGTCACCGGCCCGGCCAACGTTCCCGTCCTGGCCTTCACCTCCGATCCCAGCAAGGCTCGCCCAGGCGTCTGGCCCATGGGCATCACGCCGGTCCAGCAAGTGCGCGTTGTCGTCCGCGCGGTGCAGGCGGACGGCAGGATCCGGCTCGGCGCGCTCATTCCCCGCAATCCCTTCGGCGACGCCCTCGCGAAAGGCTTGGTCGTCGCGGCGCAGGAGGCGGGCCTGCCGCCGCCCCGGATCGTGCGCTACGACGCAGCCGGCCTCGATGCCGCGATCGCCTCCCTCGCCGGGCCCCCAGGCGCGCCGCCGCTCCTTGACGCGGTGCTTCTGGGCGCTCCGGCCGACGCCAGCATCGCCGCACTGCCCGCGCTCACCCGCGCCGGATTGGGCCCAGACCGAATCCGCCTTCTCGGCACCGCTCTATGGGCGCAAAACGGCCCGCAGCTCGGCGCCCTCGCCGGTGCGTGGTTCGCCGCCCCCGATCCCGCCAAGATGAGCATCTTCGAGCAGAACTACACCGCCCGGTTCGGCGTCCCTCCGCGCGCCCTGTCCAGCATCGCCTTCGACGCCGCCGCCGCCGCCCGCACCGCCGCCGGGCCGACCGGCATCAACATGAGCACGCTGATGAACCCGAGCGGCTTCTCCGGCCCCAACGGCGTCTTCGTCCTCCAGCCCGACGGCCATGTCAGACGCGCGCTCGCCCTCTTCGAAATCGACCCGACCGGCTTTCACATCCGTCAGCCGGGTGTCTGACGTGCTGGCGGATTGACCGCGCTCGTCCTCCTCGGCCTGGCGCTCCTGACCGCGTCGGCCTGGCTGGGCGGCTCCTATTTCGGCATGCGTCGCGCCAGCCGCGCTCGCAACTCACAGGGCGCGGCCGAACGCCGCGTCGTCGAACTCGAGCGTGAGATCATCCAGATCAGCGCCCGTCTCGAAGCCGAGCAGACCCTTCTCGACCGTCTGCCCGACCCGGTGATCCTGTTTGGCGCCGACCGCCTGATCCTCCGTCTCAACGCCGCCGCCCGCACCGCGCTCGGAGTCGGCGTCCCCGCCCTGCTCCGACATCCCGGCTTCCGCGCTGCCCTCGAGCGCGCCCATGAACGCGGCCAGGACCAGTTCGCCGACCTCAGCCTTCCGGTCCCGATCGCGCGCGAACTGACCGTGTCGGTTCTCTCGATCGACGGCCCGCGCTCCCGCCTGCTCGCCATCCTCTCGGACCGGACCCGCGAGCGCGCCGTCGAGCGGATGCGGGCCGACTTCGTCGCCAACGCGAGCCACGAGCTGCGCACCCCGCTCACCAGCCTCATCGGCTTCATCGACACCTTGCGCGGCCCGGCGGCCGACGACCCTGCCGCCCAAGCTCGCTTCCTCGGCATCATGGCCGAGCAGGGCCAGCGCATGAACCGCCTGATCGACGACCTGCTCAGCCTCTCGCGAATCGAGTTGACCGAACATGTGCCGCCTTCCGGACGGGTCGTGGTCGAGACGCTGATCGAGCAGGTCGTCGCCGGCCTCGCGCCGCTGCTCGCCGCCCGGCGGATGCGCGCCGATATCGACATGCAGCCCGACCTGCCGGACCTCACCGGCGATGAGGACCAACTCGTGCAGGTCCTGCAGAACCTCGTCGAGAACGGCATCAAATACGGTCGAGAGGACAGCGCCGTCGCCATCGTCGCCCGCCAAGCCACCCGCGCCGGTCAAGACGGCGTCATCCTCCGAGTCTCCGACGACGGCGCCGGGATCGCCGCCATCCACATTCCGCGCCTTACCGAACGCTTCTACCGCGTCAACACGCACCGATCGCGCGCGGTCGGCGGCACCGGGCTCGGCCTGGCCATCGTCAAGCACATCGTCAACCGCCACCGCGGCAACCTCAAGATCGAGAGCGAGGAAGGATCCGGCACATCGGTGACCGTCTGGCTGCCAGTATGACCTTCTCGCCACGCAATAAGCGCTCGCCGCGTGAAACCGGACGGCGCGGCCCGGGTTTGATGGCTACTGTTTTGGAGGTCGATATGGACGAAAATCGCTTTGAAGGCGCGGCGCGCGACATCGGTGGCAAGGTCCGGGAGGCAGCCGGCGACCTGACCGGCGATCCCAAGCTGAAGGCCGACGGCATGGCCGACCAAGTGCACGGCGCGGCGCAGAAGACCTACGGCCAGGTCAAGGACGCCGTGCGCGAGTACGGCGGTGACTACGGCTCGCAGATCATCGACCAGATCGAGGAAGCCGGCGACGCGTTGGCCGAGCAGATCGATCAGCGCCCGATCACCGCCCTGCTGGTTGCCGCCGGGATCGGCTTCCTGCTCGCGCTCGCTACCAAGCCTGCGCCGCGCGTCTACTACAAGCGCCGCTAGAGCTTCAGGAAGCCGACCAGGCGCTCGGCTTCCGCGACGATCGGATCCGCGATGGCGGCGGCTCGTGCCGCCCCATCGCGAAGGGTCCGGTCGATCTCCGCCTCATCGGCGAGCAGCCGGCTGGTTTCGGCCGCGATCGGCGACAGCTTCGCCACCAGCAGCTCCGCCAGCAACTCCTTGAACGCGCCGAAACCCTTCCCGCCATGGTCCCGCAGCACCGCCTCGCTATCCCGGTCCTCGAGCGCGGCCATGATCCCCACCAGATTGCGGGCCTCGGCCCGGCCCTGCAGGCCCTCGACGCTGGACGGTAGCGGCTCAGCATCGGTCTTCGCCCGCCTGATCTTCAGCGCGATCGTGTCCGGGTCGTCGGTCAGGTTGATCCGGCTCTGCTCGGATGCATCCGATTTGCTCATCTTCTTAGTGCCGTCTCGCAAGCTCATCACCCGCGTCGCCTCGCCGAAGATCAGCGGCTCGATCATCGGGAAGAACTCGGCGCCGTAATCGTGGTTGAATTTCTGCGCGATGTCGTTCGCCAGTTCGAGATGCTGCCGCTGGTCGTCGCCCACCGGAACCCGCGTGGCGTGATAGGCCAGGATGTCCGCCGCCATCAGGTTCGGATAGATGTACAGTCCGCCCGAGACATTCTCCCGGTCTTTGCCTGCCTTGTCCTTGAACTGGGTCATCCGGTTCAGCCAGCCCAGCCGCGCGACACAGGTGCAGATCCACGCCAGACGGACATGCGCGTGCACCGCCGATTGCGGGAACAGGATGTGCTTTCTTGGGATCGATGCCGCAGGCCAGCAGCGCCGCCGCCATCTCCCGCGTCGCCGACGCCAGAGTCTTCGGGTCCTGCGGCTGCGTGATGGCGTGCAGGTCCACGACGCAATAGATGCACTCGTGATCCTTTTGCAGGCTCACCCAGTTGCGCAGCGCGCCGAGATAATTCCCGAGCGTCGGCACGCCCGAGGGCTGGATTCCGGAGAAGATGCGCGGCAACGACTGAACCATGGGGCGGCTTTGTGTCCGCCCCGGCCCCCTCGGTCAAGCCGCGAAGGACTGGGTTTTGACCAGCCGCGCATATAGCCCATCCTGCTGCAGCAACTCGGCATGCGTCCCCTGCTCGACCGCCTCACCATCCGCGATCGCCACGATGAGATCGGCGTCTCGGACCGTCGAGAGCCGGTGCGCCACCACGATCGTCGTCCGCCCGCGCCGTAGATCCGCGAGCGTGTCCTGCACCGCCGACTCGCTTTCCGCGTCGAGCGCGCTCGTCGCCTCGTCCAGCAGAAGGATGCGCGGATCCCGCAGCAAGGCCCGCGCCAGTGCGATCCGTTGCCGTTGGCCGCCGGACAGCCGGCCGCCACCGGGGCCCACTGGCGTGTCGAACCCTTGCGGCAGCGTGTCCACGAACCCGGCATAGGCCGCCCGCGCCGCCGCATGCACGGCCGCATCGTTAGCGTCCCGCCGCCCCATCCTGATATTGGCCGCCACGGTCTCGTCGAACAGCAGCGCGTCCTGGCCGACATAGGCGATCGCATCCCGCAAGCTCGACAGCGTCACGTCGCGGATGTCGGCGCCATCGATCGTGATCCGCCCGCGCAGGACGTCGCCCAACCGCGGGATCAGCGCCAACGCGGTGCTCTTGCCTGCGCCGGACGGCCCCACGAGAGCCACTGTCAGGCCCGGCGCCGCATCGAAGCTCAAGTCCCGCAGCCCCGTCCGTCCATCCGGATACGCATACGCGACGTTTTCGAACCGCAAATGCCCACGACCCGGCGGCAGCGCCACCGCGCCCGCCCGCTCCCGCACCAGCGGCTGCTCGTCCACCACCCCGAACACCCGGGCCAGCCCTGCCAGCCCCTCCTGCAAAGCCGCATTGAGCGACCCCAAGGCCCGAAGCGGTTGCGCCGCCAACAGCAACGCACTGATGAAGCCTGAGAAATTCCCGATGCCGCCCACGCCGACCGCCGCGCGCCAACCCGCGAACCCGATCACCAGCGCCACCGCGGTCCCACCCAGCACTTCAAGCATCGGGTCCAGGAACGCCCGGTTCCGTGTCATCCGCAGCAGCGCCACATAGAGCCGCTCGAAAGCCCGACTCGCCCGCTCCGCCTCGACATCCTCGAGCCGGTAAGCCCGGACCGTCCGCGCTTGAGCAAAGCTTTGATAGAGGAAGGCGGCCGTCTCCCCCATCTGCTCCTGCATCCCGCCCGACGACCTCCGGATCCGCTTGCCTAGCCGCTGGATCGGGATCGCGGCGAGCGGATACATCGCCGCTGCGATCAAAAATAGCGTCCAATCCAGATACAACATCGAGCCCACCAGCCCGATGATCATGATCCCGTCGCGCAGTCCGTTCACCGCCCGCGTCAACGCCTCGCGGATCAGCGTGGCATCCGTCGTGAAGCGCGCTGCGAGTTGCGCTGGCGGCTCCCGCTCGACTTGCACGAGGTCCGCCCGCGCCAGATGGACGAACAAGCGCTCCTGCAGCTCCCGGATCACCTGCAGCACCAGTTGCTGAACCGCGACGGTCTGGAAGAATTGCGCCGCGGACTTGGCGGCCGTGATGATCACGACGATCACCGGCACCTGGTAGAGGATGCGCTGGTCACGCGCGACGAACATCGAGATCGCCCGATCGATCACGATCGGATAAAGCCCGGTGAGCCCGGCCACCAGTCCGGTCAGCACCAGGATGACGAGCAGTTGCGCGCGGTGATGCCGCAGATGCTCGCGCCATAGCCGCCGCATGAGCGTTCGTGTGCCGTGGTCGGCGGCGATCGGGCCGATCGGGGTGGCATCCATGCCGGGCGTTTACAGAGCGTGAGCGGTCCGCGCCAGTCCGGCTCAGGCCGCTGCGGCGATCCGCCGGGCCAGTTCCGCACGCGTCGCCGCGGGCGTCGCCTGGCAGCCGCCCTCCATCCACCATGCCCGAACCTCGCGGATCAGCGCGCCGACCGAAGGCCCCGGCGGCACGCCCAACGCGACAGCATCCCGCCCCGCCAACGCGAAAATCGGCCGCTTCGTGGCCGCGATCCGCGCCCGCAACGCCCCGCCCTCCGCCCCATGCGCCAGCCAAGACCGCAGCGCCAGAACCTCGCCCGGCGTATCCGCCAGCGCACGCCGCAGGTCCGCGCCATCCAGCGACATCGCCGGCGCCGGCTCGGCCAAAGCCGCCAACCTCGCACGCTCCGCGGACGAAAGCCGCAACCGGTCCGCCAACCCGGGCCCAGCGCTTGGCGCAAGCGCGGCCAGCCGCAGCATCGGATCCGCCGGCGCTCCCGCTACTACCAGACGCCCCAGCGCATCAGCGTCCACTGCCTCCGGCAGGACCGCGCTCAGCACGCCCAACTCCGCCATCAGCCGCACTGACGCCGCCGGGTCCGGCGCCAGCAGGATCCGCTTGAGCTCGCTCCAGACCCGCTCCGGCGATAGGATGGCCAGCCCGGCAACCCCGTCCCGCAAAGCATGCAACGTCGAGTGATCAGGCTCTTGCGTCCCATATCTCGCCTGGAACCTGAAGAAGCGAAGGACCCGCAGATAATCTTCCGCGATCCGCGCCCGCGCCTCGCCGACGAACCGCACTCGGCCCGCCCGCAGGTCCGCCGAGCCGCCGAAATAGTCGTAGACATCGCCGCCCCGCGTCATCGACATCGCGTTGATCGTGAAATCTCGCCGTGCCGCGTCGACACGCCAATCGTCGATCCACTCGACCGAAGCGTGCCGCCCGTCCGTCTGCACGTCGCGTCGCAGCGTCGTCACTTCGAACCCGCGATGATCGCTGATGGCGGTAACCGTTCCATGCTGTAGCCCGGTCGGCGCCGATTTGAGCCCAGCGGCCGCCAGCGCCTCGACCACTTGCTCCGGACTATCCGGCGTCGCCAGATCCACATCGGCGACGTCGCGCCCAGCCAGCGCGTCCCTCACGCAACCACCCACCATCCGCGCCCGCGGCAGCGCATCCAGCACCGCTGCCAGACCCGGATCGGCGAGGAACGGCGGCGGCGCGATATGGAGCGCCGGTCCGTCGTTCATGAGCCATGGCCGGGAATGATGCGGCCGTTCTCCACATGCGCCGGCACGTAGCGCGTCCCCGCCGGGTCCCGCTCGGTCAGGCTGGTCCACACCAGCCCGGCGCCCAGCGCCGTGATCACCGCCGAAAGCACGATCAACGTCCGCCGTGAAGGGTTCGGGATTCCGCGATGGACCAGATAGCGCCAGAGCACATAGGCGATCAGCGGCGTCAGAAGCAGCGCCGCCTCGATCACCCGGGTCATGCCGCCGCCCGCGCCTCGGTCCGAAGGCGGTGCGCCAAGTGCACCAGGATCGCGGCAGTCGCCCCCCAGATATAATGCTCGGTATGCGGCCAGACCCAGAATTCCCGCGACCGGCCGCGGAACTCGGCGCGACGGCGCTCCGGCGCCGCTGGATCGAGCAACACGCTCAGCGGCAGGGTGAAGATCGCCTCGACTTCGGCCGGATTGGGCGCCAAATCCAGCGGCCCCGGCAGCAGCGCCAGCACGGGCGTGATCCTGAACCCGGTCCCGGTCACATAATCCGGCAACCGTCCCAGCAATTCCGGTTGCGTCGGCGCCAGTCCGATCTCTTCGAACGCCTCCCGCAACGCCGCCGCTTCCGGCGATTCATCCTCCGGATCGATCCGACCACCCGGAAACGCGACCTGGCCCGCATGGGCCGAAAGATGCGACGTCCGCTTCGTCAGCAGGATGCCTGGTGCATCGCCATGGACGATCGGCACCAGGACCGCCGCCGCCACCAGCGGCTTCGAGATGAGGTCCGCGGCGTCGTCCGACGTCACGACCGAGGCGATCGCCTCGGCAGGCGCGGTCGCCGGGTCGCTCGCCAGGCGGGCACGGATGAGATCGATGTCCATGGGGCAACTCTATAGCGCGCTCCGCGAGGAGACGTTTACGTCTCGCCGCAGACCGGCAGGTCACCGAGCGAAAAGAACCGATGCTGGCTCCACACACCCAGAACCCGGCGCCCGCAGATCTCGCCCGGCACCGCCAACGCTGCCAGCTCGTAATACACCGCGCGCGAGATCCGCGCCTCGATCGGCGGCCCACCCGCCCCGCGCCGTATTTCAATGTAAGGAATCGGATCGCAATCCAGGCATGGATGCCGGATGGTGATCGGATGATCCGGCCCCGCCGCCACGACCTGGTCCACATTGGTGCGGAAGGACAGCACCTGCCCCGGCCCAACCCCGGTCCAGTCCATCTCGACCGCCAGCCACGGCACGTCCTCGACTTCGATGCGCCCGCGCTCGGCCGGCGTCTCGAGCCAATACGACCCATCCGCTTCCCGCTTCAAAACCGAGCTGAACAAGCACACCAGCTCGCGCCGCCCGATCGGCGTGCCGCGATAGAGCCAAGTGCCGTCACGCTTGATCACAAATGGCAGATCGCCGCATTCGATCGGCGACCGCCGACGTTGGGCGATTGCACGGCAGTGCAGCCTCCGGTTCGACATCCAACAGGTGATTCGTGCCATCATTCACGACTGCGTCTCCACGGCAAGCGTGCTTCCGTCTGGCCTCGCGATATAGGAAGCTGACCCCCGTTGATGAAAGAGCTAATCGGCCACACTTCGTAAGAGGATGCGCTGCAGTCGCGAAGGATCGGTCTGAATGAGTGATGGGGCAGCGGGACTAGTCGGCGAGATCGAGCGGCTCGGCAGCCGTATCGTGACCGCCCGAGCGGAAATCGGCCGCGTCATCTTCGGCCAGGAGGAGGTGGTCGAGCAGGTGCTCGTCACCCTTCTATCCGGTGGCCACGCGCTGCTGGTCGGCGTCCCGGGCCTCGGCAAGACATTGCTCGTCGACACCCTCGGCACCGTCCTCGGCCTCGAGCCCAAACGGGTGCAGTTCACCCCCGACCTGATGCCGGCCGACATCACCGGCTCCGAAGTGTTGGACGATGACGGCGCTGGCCGCCGCAGCTTCCGCTTCATCCCCGGCCCGGTGTTCTGCCAGCTGCTGATGGCCGACGAGATCAACCGCGCCAGCCCCCGCACCCAATCGGCCCTGCTCCAGGCGATGCAGGAACGCCGCGTCGCCGTCGGCGGCGTCGAACACAAGCTGCCGACACCCTTCCACGTGCTCGCCACCCAGAACCCGATCGAGCAGGAAGGCACCTACCCCCTCCCGGAAGCCCAGCTCGACCGGTTCCTGCTGCAGATCGAGGTCGGCTACCCCGACCGCGATGCCGAACGCACCATGCTGATCGCCACCACCGGCGCCGCGCTCGAGAAAGCCCGCCCCGTGCTGGCCGCCGACGAGCTGATCGCTGCCCAGGCGTTGATCCGCCGCGTCCCGGTCGGCGAGAAGGTGGTCGACGCGATCCTCAACCTCGTCCGCGAAGGCCGCCCCGAGCTGACCGCACAGGACGCAGTCCGCCGACACGTCGCCTGGGGCCCCGGCCCCCGCGCGGCGCAATCCCTCATGCTCGCCTGCCGCGCCCGCGCCGTGCTCGATGGCCGCCTCGCTCCCAGCCTGGATGACGTCGCGGCCCTCGCCCACGCGGTCCTCCGGCATCGTATGGCGCTCAACTTCTCCGCCCGAGCCGAAGGCGTCGGCCTACCCGAAGTGATCGACGGGCTCGTCGGGCAGGCCGTTTGAACGACGTCGCCTTCCGTCAAGCACGGCGGGCCGAAGCTCTCGGCGCCCGCCTGCCACCGCTGCTCGTTGCAGCGCAGCGCGTGGCCGCGACCGTCGCCCAGGGCGTGCACGGCCGCCGCCGGGTGGGCCAAGGCGACAGTTTCTGGCAGTTCCGGCCCTTCGCCCCTGGCGACACCCACACCCGCATCGACTGGCGCGCCAGCGCCAAATCCGACCGCTCTTTCATCCGCGAGACCGAGTGGGAGGCTGCTCAAACCGTCTTTCTCTGGCGCGATGCCTCGCCGAGCATGGAATGGCGCTCCGGCGCGGCCGTTCCCTTCAAGCGCGAGCGCGCTGAACTCCTCCTCCTCGCCACCGCGTCGCTCCTGCTCCGCGGTGGCGAGCGCGTGCGGCTGATCGGCGGCCCGCCCCGCCTCCGCGGCGGCCGCTTCGCGCTCGAAGACCTCGCTGAAGGCGTGTCCGCGCTGCAAGGCGGCGAAGGCGTCCCGCCGATCGTCCCCATGCCGCGTCACGCCCGCGTCCTCCTGATCGGCGATTTCCTCGCCCCGCTCGACGATATCCAGGCAACTGTCACCGCTCTCGCCGCCATCCCCGTCTCCGGCCACCTCCTGCAGGTCCTCGATCCGGCCGAGACCCTGCTGCCCTACTCCGGCCGTGTCCGCTTCAAAGGCCTCGAACGGGAGAACGACGCGCTCGTCTCCCGCGTCGAGGGCGTCCGCGAGGCGTATGGCGAGGCGCTCAAGACGCAGCTCGACGGTCTCGGCGCTCTTTGCAAAGCCGTGGGGTGGGGCTTCGGCACGCACCGCACCGACGCGCCCCCGGAGAACGCCTTGCTCGCCACCTACATGGCGCTCTCCAGCCCATGATCTTTACCGCGCCGCTCTTGCTTCTGGCGCTCGCCGGCCTGCCGATCCTCTGGTGGCTGCTGCGGGTCACCCCGCCGGCGCCGAAAACACAGAGCTTTCCGGCAATCCGCCTTCTGCTCGGTCTGCGCGCTGACGAGCAAACTGCCGCCCGGACCCCCTGGTGGCTGCTGCTGCTCCGCGTCGTCACCGCGGCCCTGCTCATCATCGGCCTCGCGGGCCCGGTGCTCGACGCGGCCGCCGGGCTGACGGGCAGCGGTCCGCTGCTGCTGGTGCTCGACGACGGCTGGGCCTCGGCCCCCGACTGGACCACCCGCATGACCGCCGCCGAACGTGCGCTTGACCGCGCCGACCGCGCCGGCCGCCAAGCCATGCTGCTGACCACGTCGCGCTCCGAATCGAATGCGGCGCCGAAGCTCACGCCCGCCATGCCGGTGCCGGAACTCCGCACCCGCCTTGCGGCCATCCGCCCCAAGCCCTGGCCGCCCGACCGCCCGGCCGCTGCCGCCGCGCTGGACGGGGTGCGCGCCGGCACCGTCCTCTATATTGCCGATGCCGTTGCGACCGCGGGCGATGTCCCGTTCGCCCGCGCCCTTGCTGCCGCCGGCCCTGTCCGCGAGTTGCGGCCCGATCCGGTCACCGTCGCCGCGCTCCGCTCGCCCCGCGTGGAGGCGGACCGGCTCGTCGCTCGGGTCGAGTCCTTCCCGCAGGCGCTCGATCATCCCGTTGCCGTGCTCGCCCAAACTGGCGACGGACGGACGCTGGCCCGGGCCGATGCAGTGATGAAAGCCGGCGCGACTGCCACCGAGGCCGAGATCAAGCTGCCGCCCGAGATCCGCAACGAGATCTCCCGGTTGTTGCTCGAAGGACCGCCCTCCGCCGGTTCGGTGATGCTGCTCGATGAACGCTGGCGCCGCCGGCCCGTCGGCCTCCTGGCCGAACAGGAAGGCGCCAACACCCCGCTCATCGGCTCCCTGTTTTACCCCCGCCGGGCGCTCACCCCATTCACCGAACTGCGCGAAGGCACGCTCTCCGAACTGCTTTCCCGCCCGGTTTCCGTCCTCGTGCTCGCCGATGTCCCGCTCGAAGGAGAAGACGCCGCCGCGCTGACCGACTGGGTCAAGAAAGGCGGTCTTCTCGTCCGATTCGCCGGCCCGCGCATGGCCGAAGCCAGCACCGAGGCGACGCACGACGATCCGCTCCTCCCCGTCAAACTCCTCGCCGGCGACCGTCAGCTCGGCGGCGCGTTGTCGTGGAGCGAGCCCGCCGGGTTGGCGCCATTCCCCGCGGAATCGCCGTTCGCCGGTCTGAAAGTGCCCGAGGAGGTGAAGGTGAGCCGACAGGTTCTGGCCGAACCCTCGGCGGACCTGGCCGCCCATACCTGGGCCAAGCTTCTCGACGGCACCCCGCTCGTCACCGCCACCACCTTGGGCGCCGGCCGCATCGTCCTTTTCGGCGTTACCGGCAACGCCGACTGGTCCAACCTCCCCCTCTCCGGCCTGTTCGTCGACATGCTCCGCCGACTGGTCGACCTCTCCGCTGGCGTCGCTGCCGCCAAGGAAGACTCGCTTCTCCCGCCGGTCGAGACGCTGGACGGCTTCGGCACCCTTGCTGCTCCGCCGCAAGCCGCCACCGCGATCCCCGGCGGGGCGATCGAGCAGCTCACGGTTTCCGCCGTGCATCCCCCCGGGATCTACGGTCCTCAGACCGGACGGCGCACACTCAACCTCGGCACCGCGCTCCCGCCCCTGCAACCAGAAGCCGTCGCCGACGGCGCTACCGCCGAGACCCTCACCGCCGTTGAGTCCGAACGCGCGCTCGGCCCGTCCCTGCTGGCCGCCGCCATCGTGCTCCTTGTCATGGACCTGCTGATCTCGCTGTGGCTGCGCGGCAAGCTCTGGCTCAGACCGGCCACCATTGGCGCCATCCTGCTCCTCGCCGCGCTCTCCCCTGCCCACGCGGCCGACGACGACCAATACAAATCGCTGGCGACCCGCCTCGCCTACGTCCAAACCGGCGACGCCACGGTTGACGGAACCTCGAAATCCGGCCTGCAGGGCCTGTCGATCTACGTCAACCGCCGCACCGCGGTCACCCTCGCCGATCCGGTGGCTGTGACCCCCGGCGAGGACGACCTCAGCTTTTATCCCCTGCTCTACTGGCCCATCACGGCCGATACGACGATGTCGCCCCACGCCATCGAGTCCCTCAACGAGTTCACCCGCGACGGCGGGATCATCCTCATCGACACTCGAGACGGCGGCAGCGGTGACGGTTTTGCCCCCGGCACCGCCGCCGCGCTCAAGCGCGTGTCGACCGGCCTGAACGTCCCTCCGCTCACCCCGCTCACCAGTGACCACGTCATCGCCCGCGCCTTCTATCTCCTGCAGGAATTCCCCGGCCGCTTCGCCGGCGATACCGTCTGGGTCCAGCGCGCGCAGGACCGCGCCAACGACAGCGTCAGCCCCGTCATCATCGGCGGCCACGACTGGGCCGCCGCGTGGGCCATCGACGCCTCCGGCCGCAACCCTTACGCCACCATCCCCGGCGGCGCGCGGCAGCGCACCCTGGCCTATCGCTTCGGCGTCAACCTCGTCATGTACGCCCTGACCGGCAACTATAAAGGCGACCAGGTCCACGTCCCGGCCATCCTCGAAAGGCTCGGGCAATGAAGCTCGAACAGGCATACGCCGCGCTCCGGTTCGAGCCCGCGATCCCGCTCTGGCTGCTCGGCGCCCTCGCCGCGATCTGCCTGCTGGCTCTTCTCCCCGCCCTGCTCCGTCGCGCCCGCGGCGCGGTCTGGCGCGGCCTTGCCTTCGCAGTCCTGCTCCTCTGGCTCGCCGGCCCCCGCCTCGTTCAGGAGACCCGCGACACCCTGCCCGATATCGGCCTCTTCGTGGTCGACAAGACCGACTCCATGCGCGTCGGCGATCGCGCCAAGATCCGCGACGCCGCGCTGGCGCAACTCGCCCAGCAAGCCGCCCGCATGCCCGATCTCGAGATGCGCACCGTCGAGGTGCCTGAAAGCGGCAGCGACGGCACCGCCCTGTTCGCGGCCACCGAGCGCGCGCTCGCCGACATCCCGCGATCCCGCTTGGCCGGCATCGTTGCCCTGACCGACGGCCAGGTCCACGACGCCCCCGCCACGCCGCTATCCGCCCCGCTGCATGTGCTGATCCCCGCCAAAGGCGAGGAGACCGATCGCCGCCTGCGCATCATCGAGGCCCCGAGCTTCGGCCTGGTCAACCACAGCGTCACCATCCGCGTCGCCGTCGACGACCTCGGCGCGCCCGCGCGCAACGGCTTGGTCCGCCTCGTCGTCCGCCGCGACGGCGAACCCGCCCAAGTCCAATCGCTGCAGACCGGACAGGAGACCGGCATCGAGATCCCCATTACCCGCGCCGGCCCGGTTGTCGTCGAGCTGCAGGTCGACCCGCTCGAGGGCGAGGTCTCTACCCTCAACAACCGCGCCGTGGTCGAGATCAACGGCGTGCGCGAACGGCTCCGCGTCCTCCTGGTCTCCGGCGAGCCCCATCTCGGCGAACGTACCTGGCGCCGTCTGCTGAAGGCCGATCCGGCCGTCGACCTCGTCCACTTCACCATCCTGCGCCCGCCCGAGCGCGATGACCTGACGCCCACCAACGAACTCTCCCTGATCGCCTTCCCGGTCCGCGAGCTGTTCCAGGTCAAGATCCGCGACTTCGACCTCATCATCCTCGACCGGTTCGCCAACCGGAACAGCATCCTGCCGCCGCTCTATCTCCGGAACATCGCCGATTATGTCCGCGGCGGCGGCGCACTGCTGCTCAGCACCGGCCCGGAATTCGCCGGCCTCGGCTCGCTCGCCACCACCAATCTCGGCAGCGTTCTGCCAGTCCGCGGCGGCCCCGGGGCCGAATCCGTCGTCGACGGCCCGTTCCGGCCGCTCATCACCGAGATCGGCGCCCGCCATCCCGTCACCGAGGGCCTACCCGGCTGGGTCGACGGAAAGCCGCAATGGGGAGACTGGTACCGCTACATCGCCGCGCCCGCCACTGGCGGCCAGCAGCTCATGACCGCCGGCGACGGCGCCCCGCTGCTCCTGCTCGACCATGTCGGCGAGGGCCGCGTCGCCCTACTGCTCTCCGACCAGATCTGGCTCTGGTCGCGCGGCCATGAAGGTGGCGGGCCGCAGCAGGAACTGCTCCGCCGCATCGCGCACTGGGCGATGAAGGAACCCGCCCTCGAGGAGGAAGCCCTTCGCGCGCGCATCGAGAAGGACCGGCTCTCGATCGAGCGGCGAACCGTCGAAGACCTCAAGAGCACCGAAACAACAATCACCTCGCCGTCCGGCATCGTATCCAAGCTCGCGCTCAAACAAGCCAAGCCTGGCCTCTGGCAAGGCGACACCGACGCCGCCGAACCCGGCGTTTGGCAGGTTTCGGACGGCGTGCACACCGTCCAGGCCGCCGCCGTGAACGCCAACCCGCGCGAACTCGCCGACCTGCGCGCCACCGCCACCGTGCTCCAGAAAGAGGTCCGCAGCTCCGGCGGCAGCGCCCGGTTCATCGCCGCGGGGCTGCCCGAACTCCGCCGGACCGAGCCCGGCCGCGAGGCCTCCGGCAGCGGCTGGATCGGCCTGCCCCGCCGGCACGATCACGTGGTCACCGGCCTCTCCGCCATTTCGCTCTTGCCGGCCTGGGCCGCCCTCCCGCTCTTGCTGGGGCTGGTTGTCGTGGCGTGGCGGCAAGAGGGCGTTGGGTGAGCGCACGCCTGGGATGAGCGGCCGCTCCTGGCCCAGCAGGGACCGGCCGTTCGATGCGCTCGCCGGACTGGACCGCACCGAGTTGCTGGCTTGGGGAATGGCCACCTTGGCGCTGTTCTGGGCCGCGCTGACCTATCACTCCGCTTATCACGAACATTTCGCCGTTCGATATGACCCCGATTTTCCACAATGGTGGCAATGGTCCGATCAGGGCCGGTACTATCAGGCGGCGAAAGCTTGGGCGAACCTGTCGCTCGACCCGTCGCAGCACTGGTATTTCGCCGGCTATCCACTGCTGGGTGCGGCCCTGTTCCGACTTGCGCCGGGGCATCCGTTCTATTTGGTCGATCTCGCTTGCCTGCTGCTGACCGGGTTTCTGCTCATGCTGCTCGCGAGCCGGCTCGCGGCCTCGCCGGCAGCCGGGATGCTAATAGGCGCAGCGACGTTCATCCTCACGGTGGTTCTGCCACCCTACGCGATGAAATCGTTCGTCGAGCCATGGACGACGACCCCCACAGCGCCGCTGACCCTGGCTTCCCTTCTCCTCGCATTCCGCTTCTGGGATCGTCCGACGGCCCAGACCGCGTTCGGCCTGGGCTTGGCGACAGCTTCCGTCCTGCTGTTCCGGCCGATCGACGCGGTGCCGCTCGGGCTGACGGTCGCCGGCGCCGCCGGATCGAAGCTCCGCTCTCCACGGATCGCGGCCGCCGGGCTCGCCGGCAGCGCAATCCCGGTGGTCCTGGCAGCGGCGACCTACGTTGCGATCTTCGGTCTGCAGCAGAGTCCCTATCTCCGGCAATCGTCGCAGACCGGCTTCGAATGGTGGCTCGTCCCGCTCCGCTGGGTGACGATCTTCGTCTCCCCACAGCCCGAGTTCCGGGACGAATTCAGCCTCGCGCAGACCTTCCCGTGGATCATACCCGGCGTGGCGGGCATGGCCGCGAGCCTGATCGGGTCACGCGGCGCCGCCCTGGTCCGGCACGCCCTGGTGATTTCGGCGGTGGTGCTGCACTGCCTGTTCTATCTCGCCTACCGCGACCTGCACCCTCAAGGTTTGTTCAGGTTCGGCAACTATCATTATTTCAAATGGTGCTTGCCTGTGTTCGGGCTCTATGCCGCGTTCCTGATCACCGAGATCCTATTCCGCCGCCGCCTGTTCGCATTCGTAGCCGGCCTGGTCGTCGCCACCGTGCTCTTCTCTTGGCGGATGACTTGGCAGGACGTGCCGGCGCCATGGCTCGCCGACGCCAAGCTTGTGGACGCGCACACCCTGCTGCTCCCGCAGCCGCCGCGATCCGTCTATGACGGGCTGTTCGTCCCAGCCGAGGGCGGCCCGGCGCAGATTTATCTGTCCAGCTACGAGATGCGGGTCGGCGATCGTGTTTTCGTCGCCAATGCCGACTTCAAGGCTTTCCCGACCGACGGCGGCCTGATCTTCACCGTGCTTCGGCCGATGCCGGCTGCCCCCGCCTCGATCGCGTTCAGCGACCGGGTGCGCCTGCTTCCTGGCCCGCTGCAGATGAAGCGGGCCCACCTGTTTTGGCGTTGGCCCCAGGTAGTCGAGGTCGTGACCTTCTACTATCGTCGCTGGCTGCACGCCGAGTGATGCGGAGAACGTGCCTTCCAGCCTCATGAACCGCCCCATCGCCGCGCTGCCCGCGCCAATTTCTGGGCGCTGATCGGCTTCGTCGGACTCTCGGCGCTCGTTCCTGCCTCGCGCGCCGCGCTCGCCTCCGGCCTCGAGCCGCCGATGTCCTGGCTCTGGCTCGCCGCCGCGGCACTTTACCCGCTCAGCGGCCTCGCCGCCTGGCTGGTCTGGCGCCGGATCGACGTCGGCCTCGAACGCAAGCGCTCCGCCCTGCGCTGCTGGGGCTGGCAGCTCCTCCTCGGCGGATTGTGGCCGGCCGCCCTCTACGGCGCCGACGATAAGGCGCTCTCGCTCGCGTTGCTCGGCACCATGCTGCTCGCCGCCTCGATCACCTGGCGGGCGTTCCTGCACTTGCAGCGCGCCGCCGCCGCGCTTCTGATCCCCTACTGTGCCTGGGTCGTCTGCGCGGCGCTGATCGTCGCGGATCGCTTTTGACCCGGACGTTTTTGGTCTATGACGGCGTCATGATTCGAAGAATTCTGCTGGTCCCCGCCTTCGTCCTGCTCGGCGTGCCCGCGGCACTGGCGCAAGCCAGCGCGCTCGGCCCCATCACCGGCCCCGATGGATCCAAGCTGCAAGCCCCGTCCGCCGCCCGCACCCGCCCCGCCCCCGCCGGTGTTCCCGGTTCGCGCGCCGAGCCCGAGCTCACCGCCCCCGCCGACCGCCCGATCGGCGAGATGCCGCCCACCGACGCCCTGTTCGACGCCATCAACCGCGGCGACGCCAATGCAGCTCGCGAGGCGATCGGCCGCGGCGCCGACATCTACGGCCACAACGTGCTCGGCCTGACCCCGCTTGAACTCTCCGTCGATCTCGGCCGGAACAACATCTCCTTCCTCCTGCTTTCGCTCCGCGGCGGCGCCGGCTACAGCACCGGCGGCCCGCAACCCGGCGCCGCGAGCGCTCCGCCCAGCACCGCCGAGCAACGCCGCGCCGACCGCAAGGCCGAACTCGAAGCCAGGCGCCAGCAGCAGGCTGAAGCCCGCGCCGCCGCCCGCGTCCCCACCGGCCCGGCGCCTGCCCCCCGCGCCGCCCGTCTCTTCGCCGGCGACGGCGGCGCCGCCGTCCCGCGTGCAGGCTTCCTCGGGTTCGACTCTGCCCGATAGATCGGTTGCGGCGACTGTCCCGCCGATAATCGAGCCCGTAGCGAAAGATCCGCGCCCCCGCGCGAACGCCAGCGTCCGCGCTTACTTCACCCTGGCCGGCGGCTTCTGGCGTGGCGCCACCGCCCGCACCGCCTGGAAACTGACGCTCGCCAGCATCTTCCTCGTCGCCGCCAACACCACGGTCCAATACGGCGTCAACAAGTGGAATGCCTACTTCTTCGACGCCCTGCAGCAGAAGAGCCAGAAGGGCGTGCTGAGCGCCGTCATCCTCTTCGCCGTCCTCGCCGTCGCCGCCTCCATGATCAGCGTCTTTTCGCTGACCTCGCGCGTGAAGCTCCAGGTGTTCTGGCGCCAGTGGCTCACCAAGCGCCTCACCGCCCAATGGCTCGACAACCAGCGCTTCTACCGTCTCAGCATCGCCGCCCCCGACCTCGACGCCCCCGAGTTCCGCATTGCCGAGGACGCCCGCGTCGCCACCGAGCCCGTCGTCGAGTTCGGCACCGGCATCATGAACGCCGTCCTGGCCGCCCTCGTCTTCTTCGTCGTCCTCTGGTCCGTCGGCGGCAGCATCGACCTCTTCGGCGTCACCATCCCGGGCTTCATGGTCATCGCCGCCGCCGCATATTCCGGCGTGATGTCCGGCTCCATGCTGATCTTCGGCCGCCCGCTGATCCATCGCATCGAGGAGAAGAACGCCGCCGAGGCCAAGCTGCGCACCGAGATGGGCCGCGTGCGTGAGAACGCCGAGAGCATCGCGCTCATCGGCGGCGAGGCCGACGAGACCAAGTCGCTCAACGACACGCTGCACTTCCTCGTCGATTCCTGGATGCGCATGCTCCGCCAGTGGTCGCGCATGATGTGGCTGATGGGCAGCAACTGGGCGGTCGCTCCTGTCGTCCCCCTGCTGCTGGAAGCGCCGAACTTTCTCGCCGGGAAGCTGACCCTGGGCGCCCTGATGCAGACCGCCGCCGCCTTCGCGCAGGTCCAAGTCGCCCTCAACTGGATCTTCGACAACTATCCCCGCATCGCCGAATGGATGGCGTCGGCCGGCCGCGTCACCGGCCTATGGGCCGCTTTCGGCCAGCTCGACCGCTCCGTCGGCACGGGCCTGAACGAGCGTATCGTCATTGGATCGAGCCCGGACAATTCCGTCCGCCTCGAGAACCTGTCCGTCGCCCAATACAACGGCCGCATCATGATCGACGAAGCCAGCACCGAGATCGCCCAGGGCGACAAGGTGCTGCTGACCGGCGAGAGCGGCACTGGCAAGAGCACGCTGATCCGGGCGATCGCCGGGCTCTGGCCCTGGGGCTCCGGGCAAGTGCTGATCCCGCCCGCCGCCCGCGTCGCCTTCCTGCCGCAGCGCGCCTACATCCCCAACGGCACGCTCCGCCAGGTGCTCCACTACCCCATCACCGCCCGCGATCCCTCCACCGAGGAACTCGAAGCCGCTCTCCACCGCTGCGGCCTCTCCCACCTGATCCCTCGCCTCGACGAGGAGGACCGCTGGGACAAGCTCCTTTCCGGCGGCGAGCAACAGCGGATCGGTTTCGTCCGCCTCCTGGTGCAGCGCCCCGACATCGTGATCCTCGATGAGGCCACCGCCGCGCTGGACGTCGACACGCAAGCTTCCATCATGGGCATCTTCAACGAGGAACTCGCCGGCGCCACCCTGATCAGCGTCGGCCATCGCCCCGAGCTGGTTCAGTTCCACACCCGTAAACTGTCGCTGCGCCGCTTCGCCGGTGATCAGGAGGGCGATGCCGACAACCGCCGCCGCAAGCGCCTCTCCCAAGTGCTCCGCCGCGCCCTGCGCCCGCGCCCCACTCCGGACTCGCCCCCCTCGCCACCGCCCATCTGATCCCTCAATCGTGGTCCGGCGTCTGCCTCAATTTCTTCGTCGCCCCCCGCTGAACCTTCCCCTCGACCCGGCGCCGTGCCGAACTCAGCGTCGGCTTCGTCGCCCGCCGGATCGGCGCCCGATACGCGGCCTCCTTCAGGAACTCGACCACCCGGTCCACCGCATCCTGCCGGTTGCGATCCTGCGAGCGGAAACGGTCCGCCATGATCACCAGCACACCGTCGTTCGTCACTCGCCGCCCGCCGATCGCCTGCGCCCGCGCCCGCAGCCACGCCGGCAACGAGCCCTCCCGCCGCAGGTCCAGCCGCACCTGCACCGCCGTCGACACCTTGTTGACGTTCTGCCCGCCCGGGCCCGACGCCCGCACAAAACTCTCCTCGAGTTCGTCCGGATTGAACTTGATGGCGGCATTGATCGGGATCCACATAGGGCCTGTTATAAGACCGAATCAGACGGGAACAGCGCCATGAAGATCACCGTGGGCGTCGGCACGGCCGTCGACACCGTTTCGCTGGGGGACGCCAAGGCGCTCGCCACCGCGCTGGATATCCAGGTCAAGCGCGACCTCAAGCCCATCTGGGACGTGGATGCTGAGGTGATCTTCGTCGAGGACCTGCAGAAGCTGCCGGCCGGCGTGCATCCGATCATCATCACCGCCCCGGTCGAGGGCGATTTCGCCGGCAAGCACTTCTCGCAAGGCGCGATGACCCACGCCTTCATCAACGCCAACCGCAACTGGCGCCTGGCTGCCAGCCACGAATGCCTGGAAATGCTCGTCGATCCCACCGGCGTGAAGTTCATCACCTCGCCCGGCATCCAGATCATGGACAACGACCTGCACGACACCGCCGACGACTTCCACTATCTGCTCGAAGTCTGCGACCCCGTCGAAAACCCGATTTACGCCTATGAAATAAACGGAATTCCCGTCAGCGACTTCTACACGCCCGAATATTTCGACCGACAATCCAAGCCCGGCGCCCGTTACAGCCACCGCGGCTCGATCACCCGCCCGCGCCAGATCCTGCCCGACGGCTACATCAGCTGGTATGTCCCGGAGACCAAGATCTTCCACCAGATCAAGAACTTCGACCGCTTCAGCCACGCGGAAGTCGGTTCCTGGTCGGACGCCTCCGCGATGACGGCCCGGATGTTCATCGACGCCAACACCCGGACCCCGCGCTCCGCCTAACCTGCACGCGAGACGAACAGAGCCACCTCCGCCGGCAATTCGAGATTCATTCCCGCCCAACGGAGCGCCAGCATCATCGCGATCGCGCCCAGCGCCGCGGCGACCGTGAGCGCCAGTAACCGCTTTACTTGCCGCTTCGGCGCGACGATCTCATATCCAGCTTCGCTCTCACGCCGATAAAACATTCCGTCCATGCTGCGCTCCCGTTTTCCGGATCGATGACCCGACGGAACGCTATGGCCGGAGCCGGCCCGACACTGTGATGCACCGCACAACCCGGACCGTGCTCAGTCCGCGCCGGTCCTCAATCCCCGCGGCGGCGTCAGCGCCCGCGCCGCGCGCGGCGTCAGCAGCCGGCCCAATCGGCGCGCCAGGAACCCCGAGAGATCGTCCATGACCGTGTAGAACGACGGCACGAACACCAGGACAGCGCCGTCGACACGAGCAGCCCGCCGATCACCCCGATCGCCATCGGCGCCCGGAACTCGCCACCGTCGCCCAGCCCCAAGGCGGACGGCACCATCCCCGCCACCATCGCGATCGTCGTCATCACGATCGGCCGCGCCCGCTTGCGCCCGGCATCGATGATCGCCTCCGCCCGACCCATTCCCTCCGCCCGCCGCTCGATCGCGTAGTCCACCAGCATGATCGCGTTCTTCGTCACGATCCCCATCAGCATCAGGATCCCGATCACCACGGGCATGCTGATCGGCTCCCCCGTCACCAGCAGCGCCAGGATCACCCCGCCCAGGCTGAGCGGCAGCGAGAACAGGATGGTGATCGGCTGCAGGACCGAGCGGAACAGCAGCACCAGCACCGCCAGCACCACCATGATCCCCGTGCCCATCGCCAGCGCGAACCCCTCGAACACTTCGGCCATGATCTCGGCATCGCCGCCGTTCTTCAGCGTGACCCCCGCCGGCAGATGCTGCGCCGCATCGGTCGCGAACACGGACTTCACCGCCGCCCCGAGCGCCACGCCCTTCGCCAGATCCGCTCCCAGGACCACCCGCCGCACCCGGTCATAGCGCTCGATCGACGCCGGCCCCTGCCCCATCTCGATCTCGGCCACCGACAGCAGCGGCACCGCGATCCCACCCGCAGCCGGCACCGCCAGCGTCTCCAGCGCGCCGAGATCGCCCCGCACGCTCCGCGCCACCTCGACCCGGATCGGGATCAGCCGATCCCCGTCGCGGAACTTGGCCAGGTTCGCCGCCACGTCGCCGATCGTCGCGATCCGAACCGTGTCGCTGATCGCCTCCGTCGACACCCCGAACCGCGCCGCCTCCGGCCCGCGCGGCCGCACCCGGATCTCCGGCCGATCCGCGCCGGCCGACGGCGCCACGTTCGAAAAGCCCGGCAACCGCCGCATCGCGCTCTCGAGCAGCCCCACGCCCTGATGCAGCGCCGCCGGGTCGCTTCCGAGCAACGACAGCGTCAGCTCACGCTCGCCCCGGTCGTTCACATACCACCCGCGCACGTCCGGGATCGCCCGCCAGGATCGCGGAGAGCTGCGTCTCGATCTGCTTCTGGCTTCGCGACCGCGCGCCCTTCAGCACCAGGTTCACGATCATCTTGGCGCGCCGCACCTCCGCGCCCGCCCCGGTCGGCGTCGTCCCGCCCACCACGAACACGGTCGTCACTTCCGGCACTTTCTGGAACGCCGCCGCGATCCGGTCCGTCGTCCGCCGCGTGTCGTCCAGCGACGCCCCCGGCGGCAGCTCGAGCGACAGCACCGCGCGCGACTGGTCCTGCGGCGGGATGAACCCCGTCGGCAGCAGCTGCGTCGACCAGATCGACAGCCCGAACGCCGCCAGCCCCGCGAGCAGCGTCAGCCCCCGCCACCGCAGCGTCGCGCGCAGGAAGCGCGTGTAGCCGCGCATCACCCAGCCCTCGCGCTCGCGCCCATGCCCGCCCGGCTTCAGCAGGTAAGCCGCCATCAACGGCGTGATCAGCCGCGCCACCAGCAGCGACGCGAGCACCGCCGCCGCGACCGTCAGCCCGAACTGCTTGAAATATTGCCCGGCGATCCCGCCCATGAAGCTGACCGGCGCGAACACCGCCACGATCGTGCAGGTGATCGCCACCACCGCCAGCCCGATCTCGTCCGCCGCCTCGATCGCCGCCTCATACGGACGTTTGCCCATCCGCATGTGCCGCACGATGTTCTCGATCTCGACGATCGCGTCGTCCACCAGGATCCCCGTGACCAGCGTGATCGCCAGCAGACTGACGAAGTTCAGCGAGAACCCCATCGCCTGCATCGCCGCGAACGCCGGGATCACCGAGAGCGGCAGCGCCACGGCCGCAAGCATCGTCGCCCGCCAGTTGCGCAAGAACAGCAGCACGACGGCCGTCGCCAGCACCGCGCCCTCGACCAGGCTCTCCATCGCCGACAGATAGCTGCCCTTGGTCGCGCGCACGCTGTCGTCGATCAGCGTGTACCGCACCCCCGGATGCGCCGCTCCCAGCGCTTGCAGCCGCTCCCGCACCGCGTCGGCAACGGTGACGTCGCTCGCCCCCTTGGCGCGGAAGATCGAGAACGCGACCACCGGCGTCCTCCCGTCCATGCGGGCGAAATCCACCGGCTCCTCATAGGTGTCCGCGATCGTCGCCAGCGTGCTCAGCAGCGCCTGCCGCCCGCCCGGCAGCACGATCCGCAAGTCGCTCAGCCCCGCCACGCTGCGCGCCCCACCCAGCGTCCGGATCGCCTGCTCCCGCCCGCCTAGTTCGCCCTTGCCGCCGGACAGGTCGGCGCTGGTCGAGCGCAACTGCGCGTTCACGTCGCCCGCGGTGATCCCGAGCGCCGCCAGCCGGTCAGGGTCCAGCCGAACCTGGATCTCCCGCGTCACGCCACCGACCCGCTGCACCTGCCCGACGCCTTTGACGCCTTGCAGCTCGCGCAGCACCACGTCGTCGACGAACCACGACAGCCCCTCCATCGTCATCGCCGGCGCCGTCGCGGCATATGTCTGGATGCTCTGCCCCACCACGTCGATCCGCTGGATCACCGGCTCGTCGATGCTGCGGGGCAAGTCGGCGCGGATTTTCGACACCGCATCGCGCACGTCGTTGAGCGCACGGTCGCTGCTGACCTCCAGCCGGAACTCGATGAACGTCTGGCTCGAGCCGTCGGTCACCGTGCTGGTCACGTGCTTCGTGCCGGTCACGTTGGCGACCGCGTCCTCCACCTTCTTGGTGACCTGCGCTTCCAGCTCCGCCGGTGCGGCGCCGGGCTGCGTGATGATCACCTGCACGACCGGGACGTCCACGTTCGGCGCCCGCGTGATCGGCAGCATCCGGAAACTCACCAGCCCGACCACGGCCAGGATCGCGAACAGCACGAGCGGCGGGATCGGGTTGCGGATCGCCGCGCCGGAGATGCGAAGCGCCATCGCTAGCTCGGCGGCATCGCGGCGACCCGGTCGCCGTCACGGATGAACGTCCCCGACACCGCCACCACGCTCTCGCCCTGCCGCAGCCCGTCGGTGATCTCCGCCTTGCCGCCCGCACGCAGTCCCACGGTCACGTGACGCGTCTCGACCACGCCATCGTGCACGACCTGCACCACCGGCCCCGCCGGATCGAACAGCACCGCCGACAGCGGCGCCAGAACGCCTTCGTGCCGCGCCACCTCCACGCTGGCCCGCGCGAAACTGCCGATCACCAGCTGGCCCTCGCCCTCTACGGCAACCCGCACCCGCCCGAGACGGCTCGTCCGGCTGACCTCCGGCGCCACCAGCCGAACATGCCCGGCCCGCGACCCGGTCGCCGTCTCGATCTCGGCCGGCTGATCCGCCCGCAGCCGCGCCAGCAGCGTCTCCGGCACGTCCGCCTCGAGTTCGACCGTCCCGTTCTCGATGATCCGGAACAGCGGTTCCACCGAACTCTGCACCACCGCCCCGAGCCGCGCCGTCCGCCGGCTGACGATCCCCGCCACCGGCGCCCGGATCTCCGTGTGATCGACCCGCACGTCGATCTCCCGCCGCTGCGCCTGCGCCATCGCATAATCCGCCGCCGCTGCCCGCAGCAGGTTCTGCGACGCTACCAGCCGCGCCGCCGCCGTATCCGCCGCCGCCTGCCGCTGCTCGAGCGTCTCGCGCGGCGCGTTGCCGGTTCCCGCGAGCGCCCGCGTTCGCGCCAGCGCCAGATCCGCCTGCGTTTTGGCCGCTTCCGCCTCCACCACCCCTGCCCGGGACTGCGCGATCGAGGCTTCCGCCCGCGCCGTCGTGGCATCGTTCTGCGCCATCGCCGTCTGCAGTTGATCCTGCTGCAGCCGCGCCAGCACCTGCCCGGCCGCGACATGGTCGCCCTCTTCGGCGCTGATCTCCGTGATCGCGAGATCGTTGATCCGCGGGCTGACCAGGACCTCCTCGCGCGGCACCAGCGTTCCGATCAGCCCGATCCGCTCGGCGATCGCCCCGAACTCGGCCGGCACCACCGTCACTGCCTGCGGCGCCGGCTCGACCACCTCGGACGCCGCCCAAGCCGGCGCCGCGAACAACATCAGCGCCACCACCGCCGGCCGCAGGAACCGCCGCAGCAGCGTCTCCAGCGACGGCCGCAGCTTGGCCGTCGACGACCGACGGGTCGAGCCCCTGATGCGCCGCTAGCCCGTCCCCGAGCGCGATGACGAGCTGCGCCGCCGCCTCGGGATCGAGCGTCGGATCGACGCTGCCGCCCGCCTGCCCTCGCCGCAGCGCCGCGACGATGACCGCTTTCGCCTCGTCGCAATTGCGCCGGAACGTATCCCCGATCTCGGGATTGCGGATCGCCTCCGCCACGGTTTCCGCCGCCAGCGTCGCGTGCGGATTGGCGAGGTACGCGTCGAGCGCGTCGATCCCGATGCTGGCAAGCGCCTCCACCGGATCCTCGGCATCGGCCAGCCGGTCGAAGAACGCGGAATGCTGTTCGCGTTCCGCCTCGGCGATTGCGACGATGATGCTGGTTTTGCTCGGAAAATAGCGATACAGCGCCCCCGGGCTCATCCCCGCTTCGGCGCAGATCTCCTGCATCGAAGCGCCATGGAACCCGCTTCGCGCGAAGCAGGCGACCGCAGCCTCGATGATGCGCTGACGCGGGGGAACGGTCTGGACAGAGGCGGACGCCATGGACGAACCCGATGCGAATGAACGTTCACTCGCATCGGCCCGCCCGGCTGTCAACTACCTCATCGGTACACTGCCGGGTCGATGACCGTGATCCCCGCCATCATCCCTTTGTCCTCGTGCTCGAGGATGTGGCAGTGGAACACGAACTTGGCGTGCTGCTTCGTCCCGCTCCCGTCGTCCTGCGCCGCGAATTGGCTCCCGTCGAATGTCATCGCCACCTCGATGCTGCCGCTCAGATCGGTCGTGGACAGCGTTCCATCGCATTCGTTGCCATCCGAAGCCCGCCGCATCAGCCGCAGCACCTTCGTTTCCGGATCGATCGCGATCGAATTGCTGCAGGACTGATGCGTCGGATCGATCGGCACCGACGATCCCCGCGGCACGACCACCACATCATGCTTCAGCTCGGTCGTGCCGGTCTTGAACAGCAGCGCATTCGGCAACATCACCCGGTCGATCGGCGACGGCGCCCGCATTACCGGCAAGCCATCCCGGCGCACGATGCGGAACTTGAGTTGATGGATGTGGAAATTGTGCACCTCGTTCGAGACGTTGACGAGTTGCCAGCTCTCCTCGCCCGCGTCCCGGAGCACGCAGAGCCGCGTGTGCGCGCCCATTTGCGTGTACGGCTCCAGCGTCACCGGATGCTCGTCGGTGATCGGCCGCCCGAACAGGTCGGTCTCCTGCCCCGCAGGATCGACGATCGTCGTGCCCAGCACGAACACGTCGCCGGGCACGCCGAAATAGACCCGGCGTTTCCAGGGCGCGGCCACGTGCAGATGGTCGGCATAGAACTGCTTCTGCGCCGCCGTCAGCCCCGCCTCGTCGAACCCGGCGCAATTCTCCTCCAACCCCTTGGCCAACTTTCCCGCATCGACCGATCCCGCCGCAGCGACCAACGCTTGCGGCGCAAACGGCAGCGGCCGCGCCGTTGCATCGAGGTAATTCCGCTGCGCCCGGAACGTCACGCTCGCGAGCCGGATGTGCGGCCAGATATCCGCATCCCCCGCCGCGAACCCAGCCTGGAAATTGTCCGTGTCGAGCGCGTAGGTGACGTCGCGTGCGTTCTCCCGCGGCGCCTGCACCAACAGGTCGGCCCGGCTGCTCGGCATCAGCAGGATCTCGCTCGTCGTCGGCAACTTCCCATCGCCGGTCACCGACGCGAGCCCGGCGCCGTCCATGTCCAGAACCTGGAACGGCGCCCGATTGGCCACGTCAGCGCCCACCGTCAACGCATGCAGCCCCAACCGATACGTTACGTTCGCCGACGCGTTCTGTATCCGCCAGATCTCGTAGCGGCCCGCACCCACGTCCCAATGCGGGTTCTTCTGCCCGTTGATCGTGAACACCCACCGCCCGTCCCGGACCGCCTTGCCGCCGAACGCGTTCGGGTCGACGGCATCCGGGTCGAGCACGCATTCGCCGAAATTGGCCGAATTGAATTTGTGTTGCCCGCAGAAATCCGCGTCCTGCATGGAGAGGTTGTGCCAAATCCTGTCCGCCGGCTTCTCCGATCCGAGCTGATAGAGCTGCGCATCCTTCAGCATCAGGTGCTTCACTCGCTCGGGCGGGATATGCACGCAATTCTTCGCCGCAGCCCCACCGCCCGGCGCCGGCCGCGCGCACAGCAGGTCGTTCACGTCGCCCACTGTGATCATGCTGGTCATGCCGCTCGAAACCTGCGCCCGCGCCAGACCGTGCACATGCGGATGCACCCAATCGATCCCGAGCGGATGCGGCACGCCCGGCGACACCTCTGCCAGCCGGATATCGTAACGCATCGTGTCGGCCACCACCGGCCCGCCCGACGCCCCCTTCAACACGCAATGAAATACCGTGTCCCCGAACACCGGCGGCGCGGCCCCGGTCCGCGCGTAGGGCGGAACGAGCAGTCCATGCGTATGCAGGTTCAGCAGGCCCGGTTTGCCGTCCATCGACATGCACTCCTCGGGCGTGCCGATCTCATTGGCCAGCGCGTTGCGCAAATCCATGATCAGCCGCTGCCCCGGCTTGAGCGCAAGCACCGCGCCGACATAGGGATCGGCGCAGTTCCGCCCCGCTTCGTCGCACACCGTCAGGGAGTCGTTGTCGGGCACCCGATAGCCGCCGATCGTTGCCTTCCCGGTCGCAGCCGTCATGCGCACGTGCAGCGTGCCGTCCCGATCGGCGGCATAGATGCGGACCGGCCCAACCTCGCCGGCCCGAACCGTCCCGCCCGCGAGCAGCACGAACATGACCGACACGACCCGACGATCGAACAAGCGCATGGTGCGGACCCTCAAACCACAGCCGCGAAATATAATCCGTTTCCGAAAGGAAGGGAACTGCGACCTGACATGAAGCCGAACGCGCTCTCGCGCGTTACTCCGATTACTTGGCTACCGGAGGTTCATCATGTTGTGGTTGATCATCGTCATTCTGCTCGTGCTCGCGCTCGGCGGCGGCGGTTGGGGTTACCGCTCTGGCTATTACGGCGGCTCGGCCTTCGGCGGCGGCGTCGGCCTGATCGTTCTGATCGTCATTCTCGTTCTGATCTTCGGCCGCGGCGGCACCGGCATCCAGTAACCGCGTACGGGATCCGGCCGTCGGGCCGGATCCCGTATTATCAGTTCCCGACGAGCGCCTTTTCGCCGGATTCGTAAATCCCGTCGATCGCCTTCTTTGCGTCGGCATCGGGCGCGCCCTTGGCGTCGTAGTGACCGGTCCACTTGATCGTCGACCCCTTCGCCGCGCGCACCACATGGATGGTCGAGTGGTAGTTCGCCACCGGCAGCGGGCCCGAAACGATCGTATAGGTGTAGCTCCGGCCCGCGGCGTTCATCTTCTCCAGCCGCTCGACGATTGTCCCGCCGCCCTTGAGCGACAGCGTCCGCTCTTTGCCGTCGGCGCTGAGCGCGCATTTCTCGATCGCCGGGTGCCAGTCGCCGATACCGCAGAACCCGCCGACCTTCTTCCACAGTGCTGCTGGCGACATGGTCGAGCCCATCGAAACGTTGGAATCCAGCGCGAACGCAGTCACGGGCGTCAGCAGCAGCGCAAGCGCCGCCGCCGCGAGAAGGGTGGCTTTCATGATTAGACGTTCTCCCAATGTTTTCGTCGCCGCATCGTCGCGCGCGTAAGGCACGATGCGGCAGCGCGCCCAGCTTGTCACGCCCCCGCCCTCGCCTGATGCAGGGCCTGATCCAGAACGTGTACGGAATGGATCGCCTCCCGTCCCGTCAGGTCGCGGATCTGGTGGCGGCACGAGGTCCCGTCCGCTACCACGAGCGCATCATCCGCCGCCGCCCGCACCGCCGGGGCCAGCGTCAGCTCGCCCATCGCCCGGCTCGCGGCCTGCGTCTCCGCGCCATACCCGAACGCTCCCGCCATCCCGCAACACGAACTCTCGATCGGCTGCACATCCAGCCCGGGGACACGGCGCAACGATTCCAGCGTGTCCGGGAAAGCCCCGAAACTCTTCTGATGGCAATGTCCATGCACATGCACCGTGCGGGTCATCGCCGGCATCTCCTCGACCGGATGCCGCACCAGGAACTCGCCCAGCAGCATCGCCCGCTCCGCCAGCGCATCCGTCGCCGCCCCCGGCAGCAGGGAGCGGAACTCGTCCCGCAAGGTCAGCAGGCATGACGGCTCGAGCCCCACGACCGGCAGCCCGCCCGCGAGCGCCGCCACCGTCCGTCGCGCCTCCGCCCGCGCCCGCTCCACCATGCCCGCCGCCAGATATGTCCGCCCGCAACAAAGGCGCCGCCGCGGCACCACCGCGCGGAACCCCGCCGCCCGCAGCACACGCTGCGCCGCCCGCAAATTCTCCGGCTCGAACGCCCGGTTGAACGTATCGGCGAACAGGATCACGTCCCCCAACCGTCCCGGCCCCGCCGCCTTCTCCCGAACTGCCCGCCCGCTCCAGCCGGGCAACGGCCGATCCGCCGCCACGCCGAACACGGCCTCGCCCGCACGCCGCAACGCCGCCGAGCGGTTCCGCAAATTCAGCAGCGGCGCAAAATGCCGCGCCAGCCCCGCATACCGCGGCAACTCGGCGATCAGCCGCTCCCGCGCCGGCACGCCGTGTATTGCCGCCCGCGCCGCCAGCGCCTCGATCTTCATCTTCGCCATGTCCACGCCGGTCGGACACTCCCGCCGGCACGCCTTGCACGACACGCACAGTTTCAGCGCATCCTGCACGTCGTCCGACGCCAACCCCTCGGCGCCCAACTGCCCCGTCAGCGCCAGCCGCAGCGTGTTCGCCCGTCCCCGCGTGAGGTGTTCCTCGTCGCGCGTCACCCGATAGCTCGGGCACATGCTCCCCGCTTCGAACGCCCGGCAGGTGCCGTTGTTGTTGCACATCTCGACCGCGGCCAGCAGCCCGCCCACCGGCCCCGGATAGGCCGACCAGTCCAGTACCGGCTCGATGCCTGCCGCCGGGCCATAATCCGGCCCGTAGCGGAACAACGACCGGTCATCCATCGCCGGGGGCCGCACCACACGCCCCGGGTTCAGCAGGCCCTGCGGATCGAACGCATCCTTCACCGCCTCGAACGCCCGCACGATCCGCGTCCCGAACATCGATTCGTGGAACTCGGAGCGCACGATCCCGTCGCCATGCTCCCCGCTATGCGAACCCTTGTATTCGCGCACCAGCGCGAAACACTCCTCCGCCACCGCCCGCATCGTACGGATGTCCGCCGGGTCCTTCATGTTCAGCACCGGACGCACATGCAGGCAGCCAACGCTCGCATGGGCGTACCACGTGCCCTTGGTCCCGTATCGCTCGAAGACGTTGTTCAGCCGCTCGGTATAATCGGCCAGATCGTCCAGCCCGACTGCGCAATCCTCGATGAAGGAGACCGGCTTCCCGTCCCCCTTCATGCTCATCATGATGTTGAGCCCGGCCTCGCGCACGGCGGCAATCTCTGCCTGGAACCCCGGCTCGACCGCCCGCACCACCGCACCCGGATAGCCGAGGTCGCCCATCATCTCCTCGAGCGCGTCGAGCTTCCTGAACAGCGGCCCATCGGCCTCGCCATGGAACTCCACCAGCAGCAGCGAGTCCGGCTCCCCGATCACCATGCGGTCGATCGTCGGCCGGTAGATATCGATCCCCCGCCCCAGGTCGATCATCGTCCGGTCCACCAGCTCGACCGCTTCCGGCCGCAGCGTCACCAGATGCCGGCTCGCCTCCATTGCCGCCCGGAACGTCGGGAACTGGCAGATCCCCACCAGCTTGCGCGGCAGGATCGGCGCCAGGGCCACCTGGATCGCCGCCGAGAACGCGAGCGTTCCCTCCGACCCCACCAGCAGCCGCGCCAAATTCTCCCGCCCCTCGGCCCGCGCTCCCGGCGTCAGCACCTCGATGTTGTACCCGCCGACCCGGCGCAGCTGATGCGGGAACCGCGCCGCGATCTCCTCCGCCTCCGCCGCCCCCAACGCCCGCAGCCGTTGGATCAGCTCGGCGATCCCCTGCGGTACGTCGCCGAGATTGTCGCCGATCGCCCCGAACCGATGCCGCGTCCCATCCGCCAGGATCGCGTCGATCGCCAGCACGTTGTCCGCCATCAACCCATATCGGATCGACTTCGAGCCGCAGGAATTGTTCCCCGCCATCCCCCCGATCGTGCAGCGCGCATGGGTGCTCGGATCGACCGGAAAGAACACGCCTCGCGCCTTCAGCGCCCGGTTCAGATGGTTCAGCACCAGCCCCGGCTCGACCCATGCCGTCTGCCCGTCGACCTCCAGCACCCGCCGCAGATGCTTCGTCGTGTCGATCACCAGCGCCCGATTGACCGTCTGCCCGCATTGGCTGGTCCCGCCGCCTCGCGGCAGCACCGGCACGCCGTGCTCCCGCGCGATCGCCAGCGCCGCCGCCACGTCGTCGATCGTCCGCGGCACCAGAACGCCGATCGGCTCGACTTGGTAGATCGACGCGTCGGTCGAATACCGCCCGCGATCCGCCCGCGCGAACAGCACCTCGCCCTGCGTCTCCCGCCGCAGACGCTGCGCCAGGCGCGTATCGCCTAGCGGAAACCGCGAACCGTCAGGCACGGCGGGAGATGTCGATCAAGCCGCCTTCTGCGCCGCGTGGCTGCCGCGCCCGGCCAGCAGATCCATCGCCGCGGCCGCCCCGCCCTGCCGATGCGGCACCCCGGCGAGATGCAGCCCCATCTCCACGCCCGACAGCGTCCCCATCAGCATCAGCTCATTCATGTGGCCGAGATGCCCGATGCGGAACACCCGCCCCTTGACCTTCCCAAGCCCGGCGCCGAGCGACATGTCGAACTGATCCAGGATCACCTTGCGCAGCGCGTCCGCGTCATGGCCCTCGGGCATCACTACCGCGGTCACCGCCGGGCTATACTCGCGCTGATCCGCCGCCAGGATCTCGAGCCCCCAACCACGGACCGCCTCGCGCGCCGCGGCCGCTAGCCGCTCGTGCCGGGCGACCACATTCGCCAATCCCTCCTCACGGATCATCGCGCACGCCTCGCGCAGCCCGTAGAGCAGGTTGGTCGCCGGGGTATACGGGAAGAAGCCCGTGGCGTTCATCGCCAGCATCTCTTGCCAATCCCAATACGACCGCTTCATCCCGCCCTGCGCGCCCGCCGCCAACGCCTTCTTCGACATCGCGTTGAACCCCAAGCCCGGCGGCAGCATCATCCCCTTTTGCGACCCAGACACCGTCACATCGACGCGCCAGCCATCGTGCTGGTACTCCGCCACGCCTAACGACGAAACCGTGTCCACCATCAGCAGCGCGGGATGCCCTGCCCGGTCCATCGCCGCGCGGATGTCGGAGATCCGGTTCAGGATCCCGGTGCTGGTCTCGTTATGGACCAGCATCACCGCCTTGATCTTCTGCCCGCCATCCTCGCGCAGCCTGCGCTCGACGTCGGCCGGATCGACGCCGTGCCGCCAATCGCCCGACACATAGGTGATCTCCAGTCCCAGCCGCTCCGCCATCTGGTGCCACAGCGCCGCGAACTGCCCCGTCTCATACATGAGGACGTGATCGCCCACGCTGAGCGTATTGACGATCGCCGCCTCCCAGGCGCCCGTTCCGCTCGATGGGAACACCACGACGTCGCCCTCGGTCGCGAACACTTCGCGCAGCCCGGTCAGCACCGTCCGGCCGAGTTCGGCGAACTCCTGGCTGCGGTGGTCGATCGTCGGCATGTCGATCGCCCGCAGGATGCGATCGGGGACGTTGGTCGGGCCAGGGATCTGTAGGAAGTGGCGGCCGGTATGAAGCGGCATGACGGTTCCTCGATTCGGTTTTTCCGGCACTCGCATGCGGAGGCGCACGATGCAAGTTTCATCGCTATCATGATGTCGCTGGCCACCGCCCAGGCCTGGATCGAAAGCAATTTCTCTCGCCTCGGGACCGAGCAGATCCCCCTCGCCTCGGCCGTCGGCCGCGTGCTCGCCCGTCCGCTCGCTCCGCTCACCGCCACTGGCCGCGTCTCCGCCATCGACGGCTTCGCCGTCCGTGCCGCTGCGACCGAGGGAGCGAGCGACTATGCGCCATTACCGATCGAAGCCGTGCCCATCGTCGCCGGCGCCATACTGCCCGCGGGGACCGACGCCGTCCTGCCCGCTCATTGGCTCGAGCCGAGCGGCGCGCTCGCAGCCGTCGCCGTCGGCGAGAACGTGGCCCCGCCCGACCCGCTCGCTCTCGCACCGGGCCTCCTCCGTCCGCCGCAGATCGCTGCCCTCGCGCGCCGAGGGGAAACCACGCTCGAGGTGGTTCGCCGTCCCACCGTCCTCGTGCACATCGCCGGCCCGAAATCCGGCCCCGACGCCATCGGGCCGATGCTGCGAGCCCTCCTGGCATCTCTCGGCGCCCAGCCCGGCCAGCGCTCCCCCGACCTCGTGCTCCACGCCGGCCGCAGCGGCTTCGGTGCCGATGACGACGGCGCCCTGGCCTTCGACGCCATCGCCTCCCGCGGCATCCGCATCAACCCCGGCGAGACCACCACGATCGGAACCATCGGCGGCGTCCCCGCCGTGCTGCTTCCCGGCGACCCGCTTGCCTGCCTGCTCGCCTTCACCCTCCTCGCCGCCCCGGCGCTGCACCGCCTGGCCGGCCGCTCCGCTCCAGCCCCGGTCCAAGCCAAGCTCGATCGCAAGATCGTCTCCACACTCGGCCAAGTCGACGCCGTCCGCGTCCGCCTGCACGACGGCATCGCCACTCCCGCCGCTCCGTCGCTTGCCGCCGAAGCGGACGGCCTTGTGCTGGTGCCGGAAGGCAGCGAGGGCTACCCCGCCGGCGCCATCATCGCCATATCGCCTCTGCCATGAACGACACGCTGCGCGATGCCGCGCGACAGGATCAATTTCTCGACGTCGTCTCTCGCGAGGAGGCGGAAGCCCGGCTGCGTCGCCACGTCAGCCTGCGTCCCCTCGGCGCTGAGCGCGTCACCCTCGATGCCGCCCTCGGCCGCGTGCTCGCCGAAGACGTCGTCGCCCCCGTCGATGTCCCAGGCTTCGACCGCGCCAGCGTCGACGGGTTCGCCGTCCGGGCTGCCGACCTGGAAGGCGCGACCCAGGCCGATCCCGTCCTCCTGATCCTCACCGAGGACCTACTCACCCCCGGCATCCGTCCCCGCGCTGCCATCACGCCCGGCCGGGCCAGCGTGATCGCCACCGGCGGCATGCTTCCCCGCGGCGCCGACGCCGTCGTCATGGTCGAGCACACCGACCCGGCGCCGGGCGGCATCGCCTTCCACCGCCCCATCGCCCCCGGTCAGTTCGTCGCCGGCGCCGGGTCCGACATCGCCCGCGGCGAGACCGCACTCCGGCGCGGCCGCCTGATGACGGCTCGCGAAATCGGCGTGCTCGCCGCGCTGGGTCTCGCCCAGGTCACGGTTTGGCGCCGCCCTGTCGTCGCCATCCTTTCCACCGGCGACGAGATCGTCGCGCCCGGCGCCCCCATTGCTCCCGGGCAGGTCTACGACAGCAATGCCGCTATCCTCGCCGCCTCCGTCCAAGAGTGCGGCGGCGAGCCGCTAAGACTTGGTATCATCAAAGACGATCGCGTCGCCCTGGCCGCCGCGCTCCAATCCGCCCTCGCCGCCGCGGACATTGTCCTACTCTCCGGCGGCACGTCCAAGGGCGCTGGCGACCTCGCCTACACCGCCGTCGCCGTTCTCGATCGACCCGGCGTCATCGTCCACGGCGTCGCCCTCAAGCCCGGCAAGCCGCTCTGCCTGGCGGTACAGGACGGCAAGCCCGTCGCTATCCTGCCAGGCTTCCCGACCTCGGCCATCTTCACCTTCCACACATTCCTCGCCCCGGTGATCCGCGCCCAGGCCGGCCTGCCCGAACTCCGGGCTGCCAGCACTCCAGCCACGCTCCCGCTGCGCATCGGCTCGGAGCGCGGGCGCACCGAATACGTCATGGTCAGCCTCATGGACGGCCCGGACGGTCCCCTGGCGTATCCGACCGCCAAGGGCTCGGGCGCCGTCACTGGCTTCAGCAGCGCCGACGGCTTCTTCGCCGTTCCCGCCATGGCCGAGACCCTCCCGGCCGGAGCCGCCGTCGACGTCACCCGGATCGGCACGCCGGTTACGGCCGACCTGGTCGTGATCGGCAGTCAATGCACCGGGCTCGACCTCCTGCTCGGCTTGCTCGAAGACGAAGGGCTCGCGGTCAAGACACTGGCCGTCGGCAGCAGCGCCGGCCTCGCCGCGGCCGCCCGCGGCGAATGCGATCTGGCCGGCATCCACCTGATGGACCCCGCCACCGGCGAGTACAACCGCCCTCTCCTGCCCGACCATGTCACCCTGATCCCCGGCTACGGCCGCTTGCAAGGCGTCGTCATCCGCGCCGACGATGCGCGCTTCGCCGCCTGCGAAACCCCCGCGGAGATCGTCGCCGCAGCTTCCGAAGACGCCGAGACCCTGATGGTCAATCGCAACGCCGGCAGCGGCACGCGCATCCTGATCGACCGTCTGCTCGGGGGCGCCCGCCCACCGGGCTATGCCTCCCAGACCAAGTCGCACAATGCCGTCGCAGTGGCCGTCGCCGGCGGCCGCGCTGACTGGGGCGTCGCCATCGAGACAGTCGCCCGCGACTACGGCCTCCGCTTCCTGCCACTCCAGCCCGAACAGTTCGACTTCGCCGTTTCCAGGGCGCGGCTCGAGCGTGACCCGGTGCAACGTTTCATTGCGCTGTTGAATCGCGCATCCACCCGCGACGCCCTCCGCGCCAAGGGCTTCACGGCGTGACGATCGGCCTGATCCTCGCCGGCGGTCTCGCGCGTCGGCTCGGCGGTGGCGACAAGGGCCTGCACCTCGTCGGCGGCCAACCGGTCATCGAGCGCGTCATCGCCCGTCTGGCCCCCCAGACCTCCCGCCTCGTCCTCAACGCCAATGGCGACCCGGGGCGCTTCGCTTCCCTGCGCCTGCCCATCGTCCCCGACAGCCTTCCCGGCCATCCCGGTCCCCTCGCCGGCGTGCTTGCCGGCCTCGATTGGGCCGCCGGAGAGGGCGCCGAATTCGTCGTCAGCGTCCCCGCCGACGCCCCATTCCTCCCCATCGACCTCGTCCAGCGCCTTCGTCAGGCAATCGGCTCGGCCCCGCTGGCCTGCGCGGCCTCAGCTGGCCAGGTTCATCATGTCGTCGGCCTCTGGCCCATCGGGATCCGCGCCCGTCTGCGCCAAGCGCTCGAATCCGGGCTGCGCAAGGTGGGCGCCTTCACCGCCGGCGCCGCCATCGCCGAGTGGTCCGCGACCCCCATCGATCCCTTCTTCAACGTCAACACGCCGGCCGACCTCGCCGAAGCCGATCGGCTCGCCGCTACGCCGTAGCCACCCGATGGCCCGAGACGGCGGCGCCATCCTCCGGCCGCAACCTCAGCGCCAACACCGCCAGCCCGAGCATCAGCACCGCCAGCGCCGCGAACGCCACATGGAACGCCGCCAGATCTGGCCCGTTTCCCCGCAAGCCGGCAGCCGCCCGCAACAGCAACGCCCCTACCGCCACTCCGAGCCCGTTGCCGAGTTGGAACCCCACGCTGAACCATGTGTTCGCCGGCGCCATCCGCTCCTGCGGCACATCCGCGAACGCGAGCGTCGCGAGCGCCGTGAACTGCGTCGACCGTGACGCGCCCGCAACCGCCAGCAGGACGAGCAGCAGCGGGAGCGGCGTCGCCGGGCCAACCAGTGCGAACCCGAGCATCGTCGCCGCCTGCAACACTGCATTCCCCGCAAGCACGTTGCGGAACCCCAATCGGCGCAGGAAGAACGACGTCGCTGGCTTGATCCCGATATTTCCCAGGAACAGCGCCAGCACCAGCGCGCCCGCATGGAACGGGTCGTAGCCGAACCCCAACTGGAACAGCAGCGGCAGCAGGAACGGCAGCGTCGAGATCAACCCGCGCATCGACGTCCCGGTGGTCATGACGGCGCGAAACGTCGACACCGTCCACGGCGCCGGATCGATCAGCGGCGCCCGCGCCCGCTGCAAATGCCGGATGACCAGCAGCCCCGCCGCTACCGCCACCACCGCCAGTCCCGCTGCCAGGAAATAGGGCGGATCGTCGCGCCCCAGCAGGTCCATCGCCAGTTCCGCGCAGAGGCAAGCCCCGCCCGCGAGCACGAAGCCGCGCCAGTCGAACCGTCGCGGTGCCCCGGCCGCTACCGCCGGCACCAACCGCAGCGCCAGCACGAAAGCGATCAGCCCGAGCGGCAGATTGATCAGGAAGATGTATCGCCAGTCGAAATGCTCGGCGATGAACCCGCCCAGCGGCGGTCCGATCAGCGGTGCCGTCAGCCCGGGCCATGTCAGCAGCGCGATTGCTCGCATCAGGCCGGATTTCTCGGTTCGCCGCAGCACCACGAACCGGCCCACCGGCACCATCATCGCGCCGCCCACCCCCTGCAGGATACGCGCCGCCACGAACGTCGCCGGCGACACCGCCAACGAACACAGCCCCGAGGCCAAGGTGAACACGACGATCGCCGAAGTGAACACCGTCCGCGCCCCGAAACGCTCCGCCGCCCAGCCTCCCGGCAGGATCATCACCGCCACCGTCAAGAGGTAGGCCGAAATGCCCACATGGAGATCGACCGGGTTGGTCCCGAGCGAAACCGCCATCTGCGGCAGCGCCGGCGCGATGATCGTCCCGTCGAGGAACTCCATGAAGAAGCAGCCGGCGACGAGCAGGGCGAGCGGGTTCATGAACTCAGCTTACCCGCCAGCGTCCGACGCACCACCCCCGGGCAGAGCCCGGGAGTGATGCGCGCGGTATTACTCGGCCGCTTGCTTCTGGCTCTCGCCGAGCATCGGGTAATCCGTGTAGCCATGCGCATTGCCGCCGTACCAGGTCGACTTGTCGTCCGGGTTGAACGCAGCGCCGAGGCGCAGCCGCTCGACCAGGTCCGGATTGGCAATGAACGGCCGCCCGAAGCACACCAGGTCCGCCAGGTCATCCCGCCGCGCCTTGAACGCCATCTCGCGGTCATACCCGTTATTGGCCATGTAGAGGCCTTTGAACCGGTGACGAAGCCCCTGATACGAAACGCCCAGCTTCTCGTCCCGCGCGCCCTGCGTCGCGCCTTCGATCAGATGCAGATACACCAGCTTGAACCGGTTCAGCTCGTCGACGAGCGTTCCATACGTGGTGGCCGGGTCGCTATCGAGCGGCGTGTTGCCGACCTGCGGCGTCAACGGCGACAGCCTGATGCCGACCCGATCGCCGCCCCAGACGCTGGTCACTGCTTCGGCCACTTCGAGCACGATGCGGATCCGGTTCGCCACCGAGCCGCCGTAGCGGTCGGTCCGCTTGTTGGTGCTGTCGCGGATGAACTGGTCGAGCAGGTATCCGTTCGCCGAGTGGATCTCGACCCCGTCGAACCCAGCCCGCTTGGCGCATTCCGCGGCGTGCGCGTAATCCCGCACGATCCCAGGGATCTCGTCGGTTTCCAGCGCCCGCGGCGTCACGTGCGGCTTGAAGCCGGTCTCGGTGAAGGCCTGGCCCTCCGGCTGGATCGCCGACGGCGCTACCGGAAGCTGCCCGTTCTCCTGCAGGTCGGGATGGCTGATCCGACCGACATGCCACAACTGGCACACGATCTTGCCGCCCTTGGCATGCACCGCGTCCGTCACGGTCCGCCAGCCGGCAACCTGCGCCTCGGTGTAGATCCCCGGCGTGAAGGCGTAACCCTTGCCCTGCTGGCTGATCTGCGTCGCCTCGGTGATGATCAGCCCGGCGCTCGCGCGCTGGCCGTAATACGTCGCCTGCATCTCGCCCGCGACATCGCCTTTGCCCGCGCGGCTGCGCGTCAGCGGCGCCATGACGATCCGGTTGGAGAGCTGGATCGGGCCCATCTGCACCGGCAGGAATAGGTCGGCGCTGGTCTCGGGGACGGCTTGATCGGTCATTGTCACCTCGGCTCTTG
The DNA here is from genome assembly GCA_963848035.1 of uncultured Alphaproteobacteria bacterium. Classification (GTDB taxonomy): domain Bacteria; phylum Pseudomonadota; class Alphaproteobacteria; order Acetobacterales; family Acetobacteraceae; genus JAVVHH01. Next base: position 229,226 of record CAWKCD010000003.1, on the reverse strand, counting down.
GTTGCGAGCCGGCAAATGGGGACCACCGCACTGCAACAAAACCCCCGATCACGATCTTGCGCGCCGTGTCACTCGATCGAAACCTGCTTGCAACGTGACAGCACCGCCCGGCATCGTGGCTTGAACGTTAACCAGAGGGCCGCCGGATGAAGTCAAGCCGAATGACCACTTACATCGTGGTCGCGATGCTCCTCGGCATCGCCGCCGGCGCCGCCGTCCACTCCTTCATCGCCGACCCTGCCGCCCAAAAAGCCATTGCTGGCTATGTCTCCATCGGCAGCATGATCTTCCTGCGTCTGATCAAAATGATCATCGGCCCGCTCGTATTCTCGACCCTGGTCGTCGGGATCGGCCATATGGCCGACGCCGGCACCGTCGGGCGCGTCGGCGGCAAGGCGATGCTGTGGTTCGTCACCGCATCGCTGGTCTCGCTGACCCTCGGCCTCGTCCTCGTCGACCTCTTCGAGCCCGGCGCCGGCGTCCACAAGGTCGCAGCCGGCGTCAAATCCGGCATCGACGCGCACGCCATGACGCTCGACGGCTTCATCAAGCACGTCTTCCCCGATAGCGCCGTCCGCCCGATGGTCGACAACGAGATCCTCCAGATCGTCGTCTTCTCGATCTTCTTCGGCGTCGCCTGCGCTGCCATGGGCGCCCGTGCCAAACTCGTGCTCGAGACGGTCGAGGGCCTGTCCCACATCATCCTGCGCGTCACCGGCTATGTCATGAAGCTGGCGCCGGTCGCGGTGTTCTGCGCCATGGCCGCGACGATCAGCACCAACGGCCTCGGCATCCTCGTCAGCTACGCCAAGTTCATGGGCGAGTTCTATTTCGGCCTGGTCTGCCTCTGGCTGATCCTGATCGCCGCCGGCTTCGTCCTGTTGGGCCCCTCGGTCAAGCGTCTGATCCTGCTCGTCCGCGAGCCGTTCCTGCTCGCCTTCTCGACCGCGAGCTCCGAAGCGGCCTACCCCAAGATGCTCGAGCAGCTCGCCAAATTCCCGATCGCTCGCAAGATCTCGAGCTTCGTCCTGCCGCTCGGCTATTCCTTCAACCTCGACGGCACGATGATGTACTGCACCTTCGCCAGCGTCTTCATCGCTCAGGCCTATGACATCGAGCTGTCGCTCGGCACGCAGATCGCGATGCTGCTGACGCTCATGCTCACCAGTAAGGGCGTTGCCGGCGTGCCGCGCGCCTCCCTGGTCGTCATCGCCGCGACTCTCTCGCAGTTCAACCTTCCCGAGGAAGGGTTGCTGCTGATCCTGGGTATCGACACCTTCCTCGACATGGGCCGCTCGGCCACGAACGTGATCGGCAACTCGCTGGCCACCGCCGTGGTCGCGAAATGGGAGGGCCAGCTCGTCATGGACGAAGACGATGTCGAGATGATCGAGGACATGGAGGGGATGGGCGGCGCGCACCCGCTGCCCGCGTGATCCGCCCTGCCCTCCTGGCACTGCTCGTCCTGTCCACCCCGGCCTACGCGCAGGACGACCAGGAACTCAGTGGCTCGCTGCTCGCGATCAGCGCGCGCGGCGCCATTCGCATCGGCGTGCGCGACGATGCCGTCCCGTTCTCGTTCCGCAACCCCGGCGGCCAGCCCGTCGGCTTCTCGGTCGATATCTGCCACGGCATCGCCGAGGACGTCGCGACGGCGCTGCACCGGGATCTGCTGGAGCCGGGCGCTCCTGGCTGGCAGAGCGGCATCCGCATCGCCTACGTTCCCGTCGCCGCCAGCGAGCGGGTGCAGATGGTCGTAGCCCACGCCATCGACCTCGAATGCGGCTCGACCACGGCGAACGAGGAGCGCGCCAAGCAAGTCGCTTTCTCCCCGGTGTTCTTCGTCGCCGGCACCAAGCTCGCAGTGCCGGCGGGCGCCGCTATCTCGTCCTGGCGCGACCTGGCGGGCAAATCCATCGCAGTCAGCGCCGGCACCACCAACGAAACGGTCCTCAAGCGGCTTGCGCCCACGGCCAAGCCGCCGCCCGAAATCGTCTCACTGCCGAGCGTCGAAGCCGCGTTCGACGCGCTTGCCGCCAACCGCGTCCAAGCGGTCGCTTCGGACGACATTCTGCTGGCCGGAATGGTCGCGGCCAAAGGCGGCCGCTTTGACGTCGTCGGCGACTACCTTTCGTTCGAGCCCTACGCGATCATGCTGCCGCGCGCCGACCCGCAATTCGCCGCCCTCGTCCGCGACAGCTTCGCTCGCCAGGCCGAAGCCGGCCTCCTGCGCAGCGGCTACAACCGGTGGTTCCTCGGCAAGCTGCCGACCGGCGGCTCGCTCAATCTCTCAATGGGTCCGCAACTGGCCGAAATCTACCGAGCCCTCGGCCAACCCGACTGACGCCAGCGCTCGACGACGAAGACGCGGCTGTCCCTGTCAGCGCTCTCTGGTCGAGAACGCCAACACGATCATACCGGGCGCAACCGGACGCGGAGATCGTTGACGCCCTCGAGCCAAAGCCGGTCCGGCGGACGACGGCTATCCATGACCGACCAATATTTCCGCGCGTCGGTCGCAATGGCCCGGTCGAAACGGTCGGTCACGTAGGGCAGATGCTGCCCGCAGACATAAATATCCCGCAGCCCGGCGACCAGCATCGAGACGTTTCGGCTGCTCAACCGCGTCTCGCCCCCGCTCGCCAGCCAGTCCTCGATATCCGTCTCTGCCGGCTCGAAGGTCTCGCGCACCAGCACCACCGCCTTGTTGAACCCCTCGCGCGCCCGCCCGACCTTCTCCAGGTCGTCCGCCACGATCCGGATCCGCTCGCCGACCTGCGCCGCCACCCGATTCGCCCACGCCGGATACCTCGGCCGCACGGCCTCGATATAGGTCCGCACCCGCTCTTCCAAACGCCGCGCCGCCGTGATCGAGCTCAGGCTATACGCTTTGCCCATATCCACATGAAAGCGATCCAAATCGGCCGCAACGCTGACGCTCGGGCAAGCCCCTGCCGGCACCCGGGCCGCATCACGCTCCTGCTGCCACTTCGTGCGGGTCCATAGGTTGTGATTGTACAGTTCAACCATTGGAATAACCCCTGACCGGCAGCCCTTCTCGGCCACGCCGATCAGCACTCTCCGCCTGAGTGGTTAAGGAGTGGTTGAAGGCGCCGATCCGTCCACCGCACCGGTCAGGCTGAACAGCCGCATCTCGTCGAGATCCTCGCCGAACCAAGCCTTGATCCCCGCCAGGCGCGCCGTCAGGTAGCGCGGCGCGCCTCCCTCGATCCGCATCGGAACGTCGTGCCCGGGGATCAGGATCGTGCCCGCCCGCCGCCGCCATAATGACCAGATCGCCTCCATCGACGCGCGGCTGACCGCCGGGTCGTAGGTCATGTCGGCAGTGAGCGACAGCAGCTCCGCCCGGTTCTTCGCCGCGTCCCCGGTCAGGATCACGTCATGCGCCTCGCCGGCGATCAGGAAGATCAGATGCCCCGGCGTATGCCCCGGCGCATCGTGCGCCGTGATCCCCGGCAGCACGGTCTCCCCGGCCGACACCCGTCGCAGCCGCACGCATGCGGCCAACTCCCGGACATAGAGTTCCGGAACCGGCGTCGTCCCCCAGGGCTCACGCAACGACCAATCGAGCTCTTCCCCGCCGATCACCACCGCCGCGTGCGGAAACGCCACCCAGTTGACCGAATGGTCCCAGTGCGAATGCGTCAGCAGCACGTCGGTCACATCCGCCGGCGCAACACCGCAAGCCGCCAACCCTTCGACCAGCGGCCCCCGCTGCGCGAACGACCCGACATCGACCAGCGCCACCCGGCCATGCCCGCGCAGCAACGCGATCGTGCTCCAGCCCAAGCCGCCATGGCACACCGTCTTGCCCGGGTAGCCCTGCACCAGCACGTCGATCCGCCAGCCCGCGATCTCTGTGGAATAGCTCATCCGATCCCCAAATATATCCGTTGCACGTCCGGATCCCGCGCGAGCTCGGCCGCCGCGCCCGACAGCACCGACCGTCCCACCTGCAGCACCGTCGCATGATCCGCCACCTCGAGCGCCAGCTCGACCGATTGCTCCGCCAGCAAGATGGTCAGCCCCTCCCGATGCAGGGCCACCAGCGTCTCGTACATGCTCTCGACCACCGCCGGCGCCAGCCCGAGGCTCGGCTCGTCGAGCATCAGCAGCGTCGGCTCGCTCATCAGCGCGCGCCCGACCGCCAACATCTGCCGTTCCCCGCCCGACATCGTTCCCGCCAGCTGCCGGCGCCGCTCCGCCAGCCGCGGAAACAGGGTGTAGACCCGGTCCAGCAACCGCGGGATCGCGGCGCGGTCAGCCAGCACGGTCGCTCCCAGCAGTAGGTTGTTCTCGACCGTCTGCTGCGTGAACAGCCGCCACCCTTCGGGCGCCAGCGCCAGGCCGCGCCGCACCGTCTCGTAGGCCGGCCGCCCCGTCAGCGCCGCGCCCCGGAAGCTCACGCTCCCCCCGCTCGTCGGCACCAGCCCGGCCACCGCGTTCAGCGTTGTCGTCTTTCCCGCCCCGTTGGCGCCCAACAGGGCGACCATCCCGCCCTCCTCGACGCTGAACGAGACGTCCGCCACGCCGACTAGGTCGCCGTAATGCACCTCGAGCGAGCGGACCTCGAGCAGCGCCGTCATGCGTGCGCCGCCGCCGCACGCTTGCCGAGATAGGCCTCGATCACCTTCGGGTCGCGCATCACCTCGCGCGGCGCTCCGGCCGCGATCGCCCGCCCCTGGTGGAACACCACCACACGGTCCGCCAGCGTGATGATCACCTCCATGATGTGCTCGACGATCACCAGCGTGATCCCGTCGCCGCGGATGGTTCGCACCAGTTCGATCGCTTGGCGCACCTCCGGCGGCGTCAGCCCGGCCATCGCCTCGTCCAGCAGCAGGATCTTTGGTTGTGTCGCCAGCGCGCGGGCGATCTCCAGGCGCTTGCGCCCGGGCGTGCCCAGGCTGCGCGCCGGGCTGTCGATCTGCGCGCCGAGCCCGACGCGCTCGATCACGCCGCGCGCGCGGGCTCGCGCCTCCGCCGAGTCGGGCGTGCGCAGGAACGCGCCGACGATGACGTTGTCCAACACCGACATGTCCTCGAAGGTGAGCGGCACCTGGAACGTCCGCGCCAGCCCGAGCGCCGCGCGCCGCTCCGGCGGCAGGCTGGTGATGTCCACCCCCTCCAGAAGCACGCTGCCCTCGGTCGGCGGCAGATCGCCGGTGAGGCAGTTGAAGAACGTGCTCTTTCCCGCGCCGTTCGGCCCGATCAGCCCGACCACTTCGCCCTGCCCGACCGCCACGCTGGCGTCGTCGACCGCGCGGAAGCTGCCGAATGCCTTGACGATGTTGCGCGCTTCAAGGAGCACGGCGGCGCACCTTCAGCAGCCCGAGCAAGCCGCCCGGCAGGAACCGCGCCAGCAGCATGATGACGGCGCCATACACCACGAACGTCGGCCCCCCGCCTTTGCCGCCCAGCAAGTTGTTCGAGAACTCCTCCAGCGGCACCAGGATCGCCGCCCCGACCAACGGCCCGAACAGCGTGCCCGCTCCGCCCAACGCCGCCATGATCAGCATCTTGACCGACACCAGGATGCCCACGCCGGATTCCGGATCGATGAACCCGAACAGCGTTGAATACAGTCCGCCCGCCACCGCCGTCAGCGCCGCGCTCAGCAGGAACGCCAGCAGCTTGTAGCGCGGCGCCGCCACGCCCAGAGACCGCGCCGCCCGCTCGCTGCCCTTGATCGCGCGCAGATAGAACCCCATCCGGTTCCGCTCCATCCGCCATGTGATCCCGAGCGTCGTCACCAGCACCGCGAGGAACAGATAGTAATAAGGTACGTGCCGACAGGAACGACATGTCCCAGACCGTCCGCGGCATCACCGGCCCCGAAAGCCCCTGCGCGCCGCCCAGCGTGTCGCTGTTCGTCACCAGCAGCCGCACCAACTCGGCCACCGCGATCGTAGCCATGCTGAAATAATGCCCCGACAGCCGCAGCGTCGGCACCCCGATCACGGCAGCGATCACCAGCGCCGCCGCGACACCCATCGGCAACCCGGCCAGCGGCGGCCAACCCCACAGCGTATACGCCGCCAGCGACCCGTAAGCCCCGCAGCCGAAGAACACGACATGCCCGACCGAGATCTGCCCGGCATAGCCGCCGACGATGTTCCACGCCGAGGCCGTGATCGCCGACAGCAGCACCAGGGCACCCAGCCGCTGCTCGAACGCGCTGCTGAACAGCCACGGATACGCCAGCGCCGCCAGCAGCGCGATCAGCGGCGCGAACCTCATGCCTTGCCCAACAAGCCCTGCGGCCGGGTCCATAGCACCAGCACGAACAGCGAATACGTCACCACGTCCTTGTAGACGGCGCCGATGTAGAACCCCGACAAGCTCTCGATCACCCCGATCAGCAGCCCGGCCACCAACGCCCCCGGCACACTGCCGAACCCGCCCAGCGATACCGTCACGAACGCCACGATCGACAGGCTCTCCCCCACGGTTGGCGAGATGTAGAAGAACGTCGCGATCAACGCGCCGGCGATCCCTGTCGCCCCGGCCGCCAACGCCCACGCCACGGCCTGCATGTGCGAAGGCCGGATCCCCATCAGCTGCGCCGCCCGCTCATCCTCGGCCACGGCCAGGATCCGGCTCCCCAACGTCGTGCGCGTCAGCAGCAGATGCAGCCCCGCCGTGACCGCCAGCGCCACCACTCCTGCCAGCAGCCGCGATGCCGGGATCCGCAACCCGCCAACATCGAACGTGCCGCCGACCAGATTATCCGGCAGGGACCGGAAATCCGCCCCGAAATACCAGAACACGCCGTAGCGGATGAACAGCGCCAGCCCGAACGTGCCGAGGATCTGGCCCAGCATCGGCCCCTTCAACACGTGCCGCACGAGCGCGAAATAGACCACGACACCGACCGTCGCGAGCACCAGCGCCGCGATCGGCACCGCGCCCAGCGGCCCGATGCCGAACGCGCTCCACAGCACGAACGCGACGTACATCGCCAGCATGACGAAATCGCCATGCGCGAAGTTCACGACGTTCATCATGCCCCAGATCAGCGTCAATCCGGAGGCGAACAGGGCATAGACCGCGCCGAGCAACAGACCGCCGATGACGATCTGCAGAACGGTGGATGAGAGCAACTACCAGCCCTTGTAGGGAAGCTGCAGCTGCCCGGCAGCCGACTCTTTCGGCCACACCGACACGTAGTTCTCGCCCTGCAACTGGATCAGCAGCGCCGCCGCCAGCGTGTTGTTGCCCTTCTCGTCGAACTTCACGCCCTTGTAGCCGATCATGAGCTGCTCAGCCTTCAGGTCCGTCGCCTTCAACGCCGCCTGGATCTTTGCCGGGTCCGTCGAACCGGCGCGGCTGATCGCGTCGCACAGCGTGAAGAAGCCCATCATCGCCCGCGCCGACGTGTCGTCCAGATCGGCGTTGCGCTTGGCCTTGAACATCTCGTTGATCTTGTAGCTGACGCTGCCGGGCTTGCCGGGATCGAATGCGGACCGGTTGATCGCCCCCTGCGCCTGCGCGCCGACCGCCTTGACGAACGCGCTGTCGGAGAAGCCGCTATCGTCGCCGATCAGCACCGGCGGCCTGTAGTCCAGCGCCTTCATCGTCTTGACGAACAGGATCGCGTCCGAGGTGTAGCTGACGAAGACGAGCACGTCCGGCTTCTCGTCGCGCATCCGCAGCACCTGGCTCTGCACATCCGTGGTGTTGGCGCTGTAGGGGATTTGCAGGCTGATGTTGAACCCGCTCTCCTTGGCCGCATCGGCCAGGGTCTTGGCGATCGAGGTCCCGTATTCGGTGTTCTCGTTGATCACCACGATCTTGTCGACCTTGGTGCCCGCCGCCTTCAGGTCCTTCAGGAACGCCATGTAGGTCTTGGCGATGTCGCTCGCGACCGGCGTCGTGCGGAAGAACCACTTGAACCCGCGCTCGCTCAGATTGGCGGCCACCGATTCGCCCGAGACGAACGGAATCCCATACCGCTCCGCAATCGCGCTCGCCGTCAGCGTGATGCCCGATTGATAGCAGCCATACAGTGCGGCGACCTTCTCTTCCGTGATCAGCCGCAGCGCCTGGTTCTGCCCAACCGCCGGCGAGCCCTGGTTATCGGCGAACACCACATCCACCTTTGCTCCGCCGAGCCCCGGCAACCCGGCGCCCTTAGCCAGGATCAGCTCCCCAAGCTCCGGATGCGGGTTGTTGATCACGTCCATCGCGACCTCGATTGCGGCTTTGGCCGACTCCCCGGCACTGGCGGCGCCGCCCGAGAGCGGGTAGATCGCCCCGATCTTGACCGCCTGCTGCGCCATCGCCGGCCGCAATCCCGCCGCCACGGCCAAACCGGTCAACCCGAATTGCCGCCTGGTGCTCGCGATCATGCTTCGTTTCCCCCGTTCACGGTCGCGAGACCACCATGACCCAAGTGCCGCGTCAACGCGGGGCGAAACAAAGGAGTGACGATGTCCGGTTCGGTTGGGGATCTATTCGGCTATGCCGGAACGGTCGTTTTGGTCGCGACGTACTTCTTTAACCAAAACGGCCGTCTCGCCTCGGATGACTGGCGCTATCCGAGCCTGAACCTGTTCGGCTCGCTGCTGCTGATCGTTTCGCTGCAGTTCAACATGAACATGCCGTCCTTCGCCTTCGAACTGTTCTGGTCCGGCATCAGTATCTACGGCCTCTGGCGAGGCCTGCGCGCTCGGCAGACCCCGCACCGGGACTGAGTTCAGGACGTCGGGCCGTAGAAGGCGACCCCCTCGTTGACTAGGTCCGGCCGCGTCGCGGCGATGCTGGACTGCTCCCCCGCGTTGGACGTGTAGAAATGCGTCCCGTTCGTCCGCTCGAAGTAGCGGACTACGGCAACGTCACCCGCCTGCTGCGTCGTATGCTCGTAGAAGCCCACCCCTTCGTAGGTGAGGTCAGGACGCGTCGCCACCGCATTGGCCTGCTCGGTCGCGCTGGACGTGTAGAAATGCGTGCCGAACACCTTATCGAAGAAACGGTAGACAGGCGCCGCATTGGTATCGCCGGCGTTGACCGAATAGAGTCCCACGCCCTCGTATGCGAGATCTGGCCGGGTCGTCTGAAGCGAGGTTGATTTACTGCCGCTCGCGGTTAGGAACTGCGTGCCATGCACCTTATCGAAGAACCGATACACCGCGGGATCGCTCAACGTGGCCGGCATCGACACAGGGGTGGGTGTGGGGGTGGGGGTGGGGGTGGGGGTGGGGGTGGGGGGGGGGGGTGGGCGTGGGCGTGGGCGTTGTAGCCACGCCCAGCGCGATCACGGAGCCGCCATTCGGGTCGGCAGTAATCGGCAGGATTGTGCCCTGCGCCAGGCCAGTTTCGTTGAGATAGACGGTGCCCGCCGACGTCACGATTGCGATCTTGCCGTTCGACACGCTGGCGCTGCTTGCACTGATGTCGCCGAGATCGATTTTGGCGCTCGTCGACGGGTTCAGCAGATTCCCGGTGAAACTCGTCGTCGAGTAGAGCTTCAGAGTGGACCCGGCGTTCAACGAGATCGTCCCTGAGACGCCCGAAGCGCCCGAGACGTCGAGCGTCGATCCTTTCTCGACGATGATGGAGCCGGCGCCGGTGACCGCATAGCCGGAGGCGATCACGAGCGCGCCTGAGGTGATGTCGATCGTGCCGTTGTTCGTTGTCGTCTGCAGCGAGGCCCGATTGGTCGCGCTCTTGAAGACGCCATTGACGGTGATGTTGCCGACCGTCGTCACCGATTTTTTGGTGTTCAGGTCCAGCTCGCCGGTCGCGGCGATTAGGATCGAGTCATTGTTGTAGAAATCGTAGCTCAAATTGAGCGTTTCGCCTGCGGAGACCGTCAGTTTGCTTTCGTTGTCGAGATAGGTTCCGATAGTACCGTTGATGTCTAGCATGCCGTAGTTGATGACTTGGGGCAGAAGTCCGACCGTATCGTCGGTTGGCCCTGTAATGTTGCCGGTTCCGGTGAGCGAGGCCGTGGCAAAATAGCCGATATCAACCTCGATGTCGTAGCCGATAGCCAGTGATTGGAGCTTCGAGGTACCGTCTACTTCGTAGAAGACCGTCAAGCTTTTAATGTTGACGCTGGGATCAGCTTGAAGCGTGTCGTTAAGCGTTACGTCCGAAACTGTCGCGCCATCGGCGGGCACGATGATTGTTGCCACAGTCCTGCTCCATACTTTCAGTCAAAGAGCAGGTTCGTATCATCGCAAGTTTTGGATTGCGCATACGGTTTTGTGACAATTCTCTTCAGCTTGCTGCGGTTTTACCCAGGAGCGCCCGCGCCAGCGTCAGCGTGTCAGACTCGGGTCCCAACGGCCGTCCGGTTAGCCGCCAAAGCGCTAACAATGTCGCCGCATAGACGATCGCTCCCGTGAGGACCGCGAGCGGCAGCCGATAGACATCCAGCGCGACCCAGCCAAGCCCGGTCTGCCAAAGCGCCAATGCCATGACCGCGGTCGCGCACACGGTGCGCCAGATCGCCGGCACGAAATCGCCGACCACGGACAAACCCAGCCGCCGCATCGCCCACCCGGCCGAACACAGCTGCTCCACCGCGATCCCGCAGCCGGCCGCCAGCGCCGCGCCGAACAAACCCAGAGGCGGGATCAACGCCGCCAACAACGCCAGCCGCACCAGCGTCGCCCCCGCGGTGATCGCAAACGACGCCCGCATGTGGCCGTGCGCCAGGAACAGCGTCTGAGCGACCATGCCGAACACCGTCAGGCACAGCGGCACGCCCAACACCTGCATCACCGGCACCGCCGCCTCCCATCCCGAGCCGAACGCGAGCTGGATCAGCGGTTCCGCCACCGCCGACATTCCAACTCCCGCCGGAAACGTCAGCAGCGCCATGCTGGACACCAGCCGCAGCCACGTCTGCCCCGCATCCGTCTCCTCGCGATACGCCGCCGCGAACCCGGCGAACGCCGCCCGCGTCAGCGGCGCGATCAGCTCCGTCACCGGCAACGCCGCGATCTCGAACCCGAGCGCGTAGAACCCCACCGAGGACGACGTCATCAGCCGCCCCACCATCAACGTGTCCACCCGCTCGCGCAGAGCCCCCGCTCCGGAGATCACCGAGTTCCAGGCCGAATACCCCGCCATCTGCCGCCACTCGCTCAGCCTGAACCGCGGCCGATACGGGTGCATCGCGTAGCTCACGATCACCCGGAACGCCTGGTTCGAGACAATCCCCGCCAGCAGCGCCCAATAGGTATGCAGCGCCGCCGCCGACCCAATGGCCACCGCGATGCTCAGCAACCTCGGCAGCAAATAGAGCTGGAATTCGCGATGGAAGCTGAAATCTCGCCGGAACTCGATCGTGCCGACATTGATGAAATTCTCGATCAGCACCGCCACCCCGAGCGCCACCAAGACCCAGGCCAGCCGAGGATCCCCGAAGAACCGCGATGCCGGCCACGCCAACGCGCTGACCACCAGGCAGATCAACGCCCCCCGCAGCACCGACAGCGTGAACGCTGTATCCATCAGCGCCGGCGTCGGCGATTTGTGTCGGATCACGCCCTCTTCGATGCCGATCCACGAGAACGCCTCGATCGACACCGAGAAGCTCGCCGCCAAGGCCACCAGGCCAAAATCAGACGGCGCGAGCAGACGCACCAACACCAGCGTGCTGAGCACCCCAAGGCTGCGCGTGACCATGCGCCACGCCACCACCCACCCGGCGCCCCGCGCAGTCTTCGCCAAGATGGAATTGTCGTCGTCGCTCAACGCTGGATTGCCCCCGCCCCGCCGCGCTCTCGTTCAGCGGGCGTAGACGGCTTCTAAGCCACTAAGCGTTGTCCCGTCTCCCGATCAAACAAATGCACCAGCGCCGGGTCCGCCGTCACCGTGATCGGATCGCCCGGCCGTGCCGCCACCCGCTCTCGGAACGCGCCGAGCACCGGCAGCCCGCCAAGCTTGCCATAGACTTGCGTCTCAGATCCGGTTGGCTCGACCACCTGCACCGTCAGCGGCACCCCCGCCCCGTGGTCGTGACTAAGCTGCAAGTGCTCCGGCCGGACCCCGTAGACCGCTGTCCGACCATTCACGTTCGCCACCCCCTGCGGCAGCGGCCACAGGCTACCGCCCTCGGCACGGAACCCGCCGGGCTCGACCGTCCCCGGCAGGAAATTCATCGCCGGGCTGCCGATGAACCCGGCCACGAACTGGTTCGCGGGCCGGTCGTACAGTTCGAGCGGGCTGCCGATCTGCTCGACCCGGCCGCCGTTCATCACCACGATCTTGTCGGCCATCGTCATCGCCTCGATCTGGTCGTGCGTCACATAGATCGTGGTCGTGCGGAGGCGCTGATGCAGGTCCTTCAGCTCCGCCCGGGTCTGCACCCGCAGCTTCGCGTCCAAATTCGACAGCGGCTCATCGAACAGGAACACCTGCGGATCCCGCACGATCGCGCGGCCCATCGCCACGCGCTGCCGCTGCCCGCCGGACAGCTGCCGCGGATACCGGTCCAGCAGCCCGTCCAACCCCAAGATGCTCGCCGCGCGGGTCACCCGCTCGTCAATCGCCTCCTTCGGAGCGCGCGCCAGCGTCAGGCTGAACGCCATGTTGTCGCGGACCGTCATGTGCGGATAAAGCGCGTAATTCTGGAACACCATCGCGATATCGCGCTGCTTCGGCGGCACCTTGTTGACCACCCGGCCGCCGATCCAGATCTCACCGTCGTTGATTTCTTCCAAACCTGCGATCATCCGGAGCAGGGTGCTTTTGCCGCAGCCGGACGGCCCCACGAGGACCGTGAACTCGCCATCGGCGATCTCGATGCTGACGCCGTGCAGGATCTGGGTGGAGCCGAACGCCTTGCGCACGCCGCGTATCGAAACCGAAGCCATCGTTGTTTTCCGCCCCTTCTCCCCGCTCCGACCCTATCCATTCCGGCAACAGATAGCCATCCTCGGCCCGGGTGCCGCGATCCGCCAACAAACCGGAACAACAACCCGTGTTGCGGATTGCTCAAAATTATCAATTCGCCTAAAAATTTCGACGCGGCCGAAAAAATCCTGTCCGCGACTTTTGACGGCGACGTGAACGCGGAACGAGCCCGCAGCATCGCCAGCGGGTAGAAAGATTTCGACAAGGCGAAGGAAGGTCCTAAAATATTCTGCGACAGGCGGACCGTCGCGCGATGACGCAATCTCTGCAGGTAGACGGAATTCACACAAAGAGCGCACGCCGACGATCTCAACTCCGCAGCGTCAAAACACCTGCCGCGCACGCGTGGCAGAAGCCACACAAAATCGTGACACAATTCGCAATTCCAGGGTGCGCCAATTACTGGTAGCGCACGCATTGATTTCGTCGGAGCTGGCGAATACAACTTTTAAGGGATCATGGCTGACGAGTTCGCCCCTCAACCGCTCACCATCCTCATCGTCGACGATGAGGAGTTGATCCGTGAACTGCTCCAATGGATGCTGCAGGATGCGGGACACACGGTGCATGTGGCGCGCAATGGGCAGGACGCGATGACGTTCCTGAATTCCCACGGCCCGGTCGATGTCGTGCTCTCGGACATCAACATGCCTTGCATGGATGGCATCGAGTTGCAGCGCCAGATGCACGCAACCTGGCCGGATCTCCCGATCCTATTGACCAGCGGCCGCCCGCCGCCTCAGGCCATGCGGCACTTCCTCCCCAAGCCGTTTCGCTGGGATGCTCTGGCCAGCGCCATCACCGCCATCGTCGGACGCGACTGCAGCGACCTCAGCCGCTGCGCCTGATACAATTTACCGCCCGGCCGGAACGTCGCTAGACCTCTCGCGCTAACTCAGGCCGCCGCTCTCGTCCGCGGCCCGACCAGCCGATGGAGGCCGACGATCCCAGCGCTCAAATTGCCCCTTTGGACCATCGTCCTACCGCCGCTCGGCTTGGCCGCCCTGCTCATTGGCGCGCCTGAGGCGCCCTGGCTCACCGCCGTGATTGCCGTTCTGCTCGGCGGCATCGTGCTCGCCGCGGTCCATCATGCCGAGACCCTCGCCCATTATCTGGGCGAGCCGTTCGGCACGCTGCTCCTCGCCGTCGCCGTCACCGTGATCGAAACCGCGCTGATCGTCTCCATCATGCTGACCGACAGCGCCAGCTCGCAGACTTTGGCGCGCGACACCGTCTTCGCTGCGATGATGATCGTGATGAACGGCATCATCGGCGTTTGCCTGCTGGTCGGCGGCGGCCGGCATCACGAGCAGGGCTTCACGCAATACGGCGTCAGCGCCGGGCTGGCGATGCTGTCGACCTTGATGGTGCTGACCCTCGTCTTGCCGAACTACACCACGAGCGCCGCAGGCCCCGTCTACACGCACCCACAGCTGGTTTTCGTCGCCATCGTCTCCCTCGTGATCTACGGCGCCTTCGTCGTCGCCCAGACCGTCCGCCACCGCGACTACTTCCTCTACGACCAGGCGGAAAGCGGCGAGCACGAGGCCAGCGTTGGCCGCGCGTTGGCGGGCGTCAGCTTCCTGCTGATGGTGGCAGCCCTTGTCGCCGTCGTGCTGCTCGCCAAATCGCTCTCGCCGGCGATCAAGGCGGGCGTCAAGGCGATCGGGGCGCCCCAGGCCATGGTGGGCATCATCATCGCGCTGCTGGTGCTGCTGCCCGAGGGCCTGTCCGCGCTGCGCGCCGCCCGCAGCGACCGGCTGCAGACCAGCCTCAATCTCGCCATCGGCTCCGCGCTCGCCACCACCGGGCTGACCATCCCGGCCGTCGCCGCGGTGTCGATCCTGCTCGGCCTCAACCTCGTGCTCGGCCTGTCGCCGGTCGAGATCACCCTGTTGGTGCTGACCATGTTCGTGGCCTCGCTCTCGCTCGGCACCGGCCGCACCACCTTCATCCAAGGCGTGATCCACCTGGTGTTGTTCGCGACGTTCCTCTTCACCACCTTGGTGCCCTGAGCCTGCATCGCCATATCCGGCGAGACCAAGGAGGGATCATGGCCACTGAATTGGCAACTTTAGGCGGCGGGTGTTTTTGGTGTCTCGAGCCGCTGTTCACGTCGTTGCGCGGCGTGCAGCGTTCCGTCTCGGGCTACGCCGGCGGGCACGTGCCCAACCCGACATACGAGATGGTCTGCGGCAAGGGGACTGGCCACGCCGAGGTGGTGCAGCTCACCTTCGACCCCGACCAGATCAGCTATGCGGACATCCTGCGCGTGTTCTTTACCATGCACGACCCCACCACCAAGGATCGGCAGGGCAACGATACCGGCCCGCAATACCGCTCCATCATCCTCACGCACTCTCCCGAGCAAGAGCGCACCGCGCGTGAAGTCATGAGCGAGATCGCGACTTCGGGCGTTTGGTCCGACCCGATCGTGACCGAGATCCGGCCGCTCGAGACCTTCTATGCGGCCGAGGAAGAGCATCAGGATTACTTCAACCGCAATCCTTGGAACGGCTACTGCCGGGCCGTCATCCCACCCAAGGTCGCCAAGCTCCGCAAGATGCACCGCGACCGGCTGAAGGTCCAAGCCGCGTAAACGATCGGCCGGCGATCCCGACGATCGCCGGCCGACACCCGTTCAACCCTCGCTGCCGAGCGAGGCCTGCTCCTCTCGCTCGCGCTCCACCTCTTGGCGCGCCTGCTCCCAGAAGGCCATGTCGCCGCCCTCGGGCCGCCCGGCCTTCTCCCAAAGATAATAAGCCCGAAGCCTGATCGCTTCGAGGATGTCGCTGCCGTTCGCCATGATCACGCCCCGATGTCGCAGTGCTTCTTACGTCCTGCGACACCCGTCGTTTCATCACGCAGCAGGGACCCGGCGCGCCTCGATCTCCGCCATGATTTCAGCATTGTGCTCGCCGAGCGCCGGCAAGTCCCGCCGCAACCCCAACCGCTCGCCATCCAACGCCAGCGGATAGGCCGGCAGGTTGATCGTCCGCCCATCGGCCAGCGTCAGCGGCACGAGGCCGCCTGACTGGGTCAGATGCGGATCCTCGAACAGGTCCCAAGGCTGCGCGATCGGCGCGAATGGCAGGCCCAACGCCTCGCACTTCGCCATGAGTTCAGCCTTGGTGTAGCGCCGCAGCGCCGTCGACACGATCGGCATGGTCCGGTCCCGCGCCGCCCGACGCGCCTCCTGCGTGTCGAGCGTCGGATCGGCGCCCAGCTCGGACAGCTCGAACCGCTCGCAGAAAAGCCTCCATTGCGTGTCGGTCACCACGCCCACGAAAACCTGCTCGCCGTCGGCGCAATCGAAAATGTCGTAGATCGGCCAGGCCGGCCGCTTGACTCCCATTGGGGGCGGGTTCTCGCCATTGATGAACGCTTGCGCCATGTGCTGCGCCACCAGCACAGCATTGGTCTCGAACAAACCGGACTGCACGTGCTTGCCCAAGCCGGTCCGATGCCGCTCCTCGAGCGCCGCCAGGATCCCGACCGCCGCGAACGTGCCGCCGAGGATGTCGTTGACTGAACTGCCCGCCCGCATCGGGCGCCCCGGCAAGCCCGTCATGTAGGCGAGCCCGCCCATCATCTGCACGACCTCGTCCAGTGCGACCCGGTGGTCGTACGGTCCCGGCAGGAATCCCTTGCAACTACAGTAGATCAGACGCGGGTTGCGGCGCCGCAACTCGTCGTAGGACAGGCCCAGCCGGTCCAGCGCACCGGGCCGGAAGTTCTCGATCAGCACATCCGCCGAATCCACCAGGGTTCGCACCTGCGCCAGTCCGGCTTCCGATTTCAGGTCCGCCGCGAAGCTGCGCTTGTTGCGGTTCAGCATCGCGAAGAACCCGGTGCCCGCGCCCTTCAGCACCCGCGTCGGATCCCCCTTCCCCGCCGGCTCCACCTTGATCACGTCCGCGCCCAGATCGGCCAGCGCCAATCCGCAGGACGGACCCATGACCATGTGCGTGAACTCGACCACCCTGATCCCTGCCAATGGCGCCTGCATCGAAATCCCCCTCGCCCCCGCAGACCGCTTGTGTGACGCTGCCGGGAGCATGTGTCTCGAATAACCATGAGAGGAAACGGTCGTTGAGCCAAGGCAGCCTGAACCCGCTCGCGGACGAACGCCCAGAGGACGTCCGCCGCCGCCTGAAGAACATCTTCGGCGGCTCGATCGGCAACCTGATCGAGTGGTACGATTTTTACGTCTACAACGCCTTCGCCCTCTACTTCGCGAAGTTCTTCTCCAACAGCACCGACCCGACGGCACAATTCCTCACCGTCTTTGGCATCTACGCCATCGCTTTCTTCATCCGCCCCGTCGGCGGTATCCTCCTCGGCAGCTACGCCGACCGGGCCGGCCGCCGCGCCGCGCTCACCGTCTCGGTGATGCTCATGTGCGCCGGTTCGCTGATCATCGCAGTCATTCCGACCTACGCCCAGATCGGCATCTGGGCGCCGGCGCTGCTGCTCGCCGCCCGCCTTCTGCAGGGGCTTTCGCTCGGCGGCGAGTACGCGACCTCGGCCACCTACCTCTCCGAGATCGCCGTCTCGAAGCATCGCGGCTTCTACAGCTCGTTCCAATACGTGACGCTCATTGGCGGTCAGGTGCTCGCCGCGCTCGTGCTCCTGGTGATGCAGGGCGTCTTCACCGCCGCCCAGCTCGAATCCTGGGGCTGGCGCGTGCCGTTCCTGATCGGCGCGCTGTGCGCGACCTACGGCTTCTATCTGCGCCGCAATCTCGAGGAGAGTGCCGAGTTCCTCAACGCCCGCGCCAAGCGGACCGAGAGCCCGCTGCGCGAGGTGTTCCGCCATCCACGCGAGCTGCTGCTGGTGTTCGGTCTGACCATGGGCGGCACGGCAGCGTTCTACACCTTCAGCACCTACATGCCGACCTTCCTGGCCAACACCGTCAAGCTGCCGCGCGAGCAGGCCAACCTGCTCTCATTCATCACCCTGTTCTGCTTTGCCGCCATGCAGCCGCTGCTCGGCGCCATCAGCGACCGGGTCGGCCGCAAGCCCGTGTTACTCTGGTTCGGCATCGCCGGCACGCTCTGCACCTATTGGATCATGACCACCATGGCCGGCACCCGCGACTTCGGGACCATCCTGATACTGCTGCTGTTCGCCTTGCTGATCGTCTCAGGCTACACGAGCATCAATGCGGTGGTGAAAGCCGAGTTGTTCCCGGCCGAAGTGCGCGCGCTGGGCGTCGGCCTTCCCTATGCCTTGGCGGCCAGCATCTTCGGCGGCACGGCGCCGTACATCGCGCTCTGGTTCAAGGACCAGGGGCACGAGACCTGGTTCTACTTCTACATCACCGCCCTGATCTTCGGCTCGCTGATCGTCTACGCAACGATGCGCGACACCAAGAAGCAATCGCGGATCTTGGGTGCCTGAGAACGTCGGACCCTCTCCTGCAGGAGAGGGTCCGAACCCTTGCTAGCCGCCGGTGACTTCGATCGACGGCTTCGCCGGCTCGCTGCGACCACCCTCGTTGATCATCTTCAGCTCGCCGGAGATCTGGCCGCCATCCTCGACCTGCAGGCGGCGGTAGTTCGCCGTGCCCAGCACCTTGCCGGTCGCGCGCACGATCAGGTTGCCGCGCGCCGTCAGCGTGCCGTCGATCACGCCGGCGATCTCGGCCTCCTCGACCTCGACCGCACCCTTGAACACGCCGCCCTGGGCGATGCTTAGCTCGGTCGCGCGGATCATGCTGGCCTCGACTGTGCCCTCTACGACCAGGCGCTCGGCATCCTGCACGGTGCCCTGAACCGAGATGCCGCGGCCGACAACCAGGGTCCGACGCTCGGCCGGCGCGCGCGGCGCGGGCTGCGGCGGCATGCCCGGACGGGGCGGCATGCCGGGCTGCGGCGGCGTTGTGCCGGGGCCGCCGGCCGGCGGCGTGCCGGGCGGGGGCGTCTGCGGCTGACCGGGAAAGGGAGGACGGGCCATGGGGGAGGTCTCCTTCGAAACGGGACGGGCTGAAGAGGCGCCAGCGCCCTGGTCAGGGCGAACTGGATTGGCAAATGGGCTCGGCGACGGCATGCCGACGTCGAGCTTGCCAGCGGGTGCTTCTGGGCCGTCTTCTGGTTTGCGGCGCTTGAACAAGCTGACACTCCTTAATTTGAAGACGCTGACTCCGCAGAGCAATCCGGTTCGCCTTACACGCGCCGGCCCAGCCTCACAACCCGTTCAGCCCGCCTCGGCCGCAGATCGCCCCGCCCAATCTCCCCGCCGCTCATGCAGCACGTGCACCATCGCCGCGATCCCCACCACCGGCACCAGCAGGTTCAACGGCGGCAGCAGTCCGGCCAGCGCCAGCAATACGCCCACCGCAACCGCCGCGACTCGATGCCGTCGGTAAATCTCGAGGGCCTCCGGACGCCCCGCCCGCCGCATCGCCACGCTCACGAACAAGCCCCGCCCGATCGCCCACCCCGTCACGAGGTAGCCCAGCACGAACCCCACGCCCGGAACGATCACCGTCAGCACCAGCGTCATCACTTGCAGACCGACGATCTGGAGCGCCAGCACGACCCCATCCCACCCTTGCTCGGTCATCGACGCGCCCCGCGGCGGCGGCAGCCCGGGATAGTAGCGGCGCTCCACCGCGTCCGAGACCTGATTGATGTAGAGCGTCGCGATCAGCAACGCGACCGGGACGTACAGCCAGATCGCCACCAGCCCCACCCCCAACGCCCCCAGCAGCCCGGCCAGCCAGCCGAACCAGCCGCCCTGGCCCACCCAGGCCTGCAACAGCAACACCGATCCCACGCAAACCCCGATGAAAGCCACCAGCGACCACAGCAGACTCCGGATCGTGACGCCGAGGAAAACCGGATCACTCAGTTGCGAGAGGGCACGGAACAGCGGTTGCAGCATGCGGTCGACCTTGGCGGGAGGGGAGCCGGATGATAGGCGCGGGCGTCCAAAGGCAACAGGAGCGTTCATGTCCAGTCCCCGGTTCGATCTCATCGGCATCGGCAACGCCATCGTCGACGTCGTCGCCTCCGCCGAGGACGACTTCCTGTCCCGGCACGACATGCTCAAAGGGACCATGCGGCTGATCTCGGCCGAGGACGCTGAGGCCCTCTACGCCGCCATGCCGCCCGGGCAGGAGAGCAGCGGCGGCTCGGCCGCCAACACCTGCGCCGTGGCCGCCGGGCTCGGCGCGAAGGTGGCGTTTCTCGGCAAGGTCGCCGACGACCTGCTCGGCCGCGTGTTCCGCCACGACATCACCCAGGCCGGCGTCCACTACCCGACCGCCCCGCTCCTGGGCGGCGCCCCCACAGCGCGCTGCCTCATCGTGGTCACGCCGGACGCGCAGCGCACCATGAACACCTATCTCGGCGCCTGCGTCGGGTTCGCCCCGCCCGATCTCGACGAAGACGTGATCCGCGACAGCAGCATCCTCTACCTCGAAGGCTATCTCTACGATCCGCCACAAGCGCAGGCGGCATTCCTCCGCGCCGCCGCCGTGGCCCACGAGGCCGGGCGAACCGTCGCGCTCTCGCTGTCCGACGCGTTCTGCGTCGATCGGCACCGCGCCGCTTTCCGCGATCTCGTCCGCGATCACGTCGACATCCTGCTGGCCAACGAGGCCGAGATCTGCAGCCTCTACGAGGAGAACGAGTGGGATGCGGCCGTCGACCGCGCCGCCGCCGAGGTCAAGCTTGCCGCGCTGACCCGCAGCGAGGCCGGTAGTCTAGTCGTCCGCGGCGCCGAGCGGGTCGAGGTCGCGGCCGCCCCGGCGCGTGTTCTCGACACGACCGGCGCCGGCGATGCCTACGCAGCCGGGTTCCTGACGGCATTCACGCAAAACCGCAGTCTCGGGGATTGCGCCCGCCTCGGCAGCCTTGCCGCCGCCGCCGCGATCGAGCAGTTCGGCGCCCGGCCGCAGCGCGACATCCGCCATCTCGCCGCGCTTGTCCCCTGACGCGGCACCGACGACGATGCCGCCGGTCGTGTTCGCGCAGCAATTGTGGAGGTCTGCCATGCGTAAGTCTTCGCTCCTGTCCGCCGCCCTGCTGCTCGCCGGGCTCTCCGGCGCGCACGCCCAGGGCGCCGCACCCGCCGACCATTATCCGGGCGTCCCACCGGCCAGCGCCTATCGCGGAGGCGCAGGCTCGCCGTTCTCGCCGCGGGCCAGCAACATTCAAGGCGCCGACACCCATTCAGAGATCGCGCCCCGCCTTCCCGACCCGGACGCCGGCGGCGACGGACCGCGCGCCTATCTGCTGGCCGCTCAGCGTGCGCTCGCCCGCAATCAAACCGGCGCCGCTCAAGAGGCGTTGGAGCGGGCCCAAACCCGCATCCTCACCCGCTCCACCGACCCGGCACTCGCCGACCGGCCCGATGACCGCGGCCTCTCCCGGGCCATCACCGATGCGCGCCTGGCGCTCGGCCAGAATGACGCGAGGCGCGCGCAGGCCATCCTGGCGCAGGTGCTACCGCCTCGCTGAACCACACCGGGAACCAGACCGGCGAAACTTAACCCTCGCAACCGGGACCGGTCTCGCCTATTTCTGCGGTGCAGCAACGGAGCCGCCCAACCCCGGGCGGCCTCGCCCCTAGCCACGTGTCGAGCGAACCATGGACATCCGTAACATTGCCATCATTGCCCATGTCGACCACGGCAAAACGACGCTGGTCGACCAATTATTGCGCCAGTCGGGGGCCTTCCGCGACAACCAGCAGGTCGCCGAGCGCGCGCTCGACCGTAACGACCTGGAGCGCGAGCGCGGCATCACCATCCTCGCGAAATGCACCAGCGTCATCTGGCGCGACACCCGCATCAACATCGTAGATACCCCCGGCCACGCCGACTTCGGCGGCGAAGTTGAGCGGATCCTCGGCATGGTCGATGGCGCAATCGTCCTGGTGGACGCCGCTGAAGGCGTGTTGCCGCAGACCAAGTTCGTGCTCGGCAAGGCGCTCCAGCGCGGCCTGAAGCCGATCGTGGTCGTCAACAAAGTCGACCGCGGAGACGCGCGCGCCGACGAAGTCCACACCGAGATGTTCGACTTGTTCGCTGCCCTCGGCGCGACCGACGAACAGCTCGATTTCCCGATGCTTTACGCTTCGGGTCGCCAGGGCTGGGCCGACACGACAATGGAGGGGCCGCGCAAGGACCTCTCCCCGCTGTTCGATCTCGTCATGTCCCACGTCAAGCCGACCGAGCTCGACAAGGAGGCGCCGTTTGCGATGATCGCCTCCATCCTCGACTACGACAACTTCCTCGGCCGAGTGCTGACCGGGCGCGTCGAACAGGGACGGGCGCGGCTGAACATGCCCGTCAAGGTGCTCCGCAGCGACGGCTCCGTCGTCGAGACGGGCCGGTTGACCAAGCTCATGGGTTATCGCGGTCTTGATCGCGTCCAGGTCGAAGAGGCCGAAGCGGGCGACATCGTCGCCGTCGCCGGGCTCGAGGACGCGACGGTGCCGGACACGGTCGGCTCGCCGGAAGTCAGTGCGCCGCTGCCCGCCATCCCCGTCGATCCGCCGACGCTCGCCATGACCTTCCGCGTCAATGACGGGCCGCTCGGCGGCAAGGAAGGCAAGAAGGTCACCTCGCGCCAGATCCGCGACCGCCTGCTGCGCGAGACGCAGGGGAACGTCGCCATCAAGGTGACCGAGAGCAACGAATCGGACGCGTTCGAAGTGGCCGGCCGCGGCGAATTGCAGTTGGGCGTCTGATCGAGCAGATGCGCCGCGAGGGTTTCGAGCTGACCATCGGCCGCCCCCGCGTGCTGACCAAGCAGGACGAGGCCGGCGAGCGGACCGAGCCGTTCGAGGAGGTCCTCGTCGACGTCGACGAGCCCTATAGCGGCGTCGTCGTCGAGAAGATGAGCAAGCGCAAGGGCGTGATGCAGGACATGCGTCCGTCCGGCGGCGGCAAGGTCCGCCTCACCTTCCGCATCCCAAGCCGCGGCCTGATCGGCTACCATGGTGAGTTCCTGACCGACACGCGCGGTTCCGGCATCATGAACCGCATGTTCCTCGGCTACGAGCCTTGGGCCGGCGTCATCGAAGGCCGCCGCAACGGCAGCCTGATCAGCAGCGAGGGCGGCGAGGCGGTGCATTACGCGCTGTTCTACTTGCAGGAGCGCGGGACGCTGTTCGTCGATCCCGGCGAGAAGGTCTATGTCGGCATGATCCTGGGCGAGCACAGCCGCGGTTCGGACCTCGAGATCAATCCGATCAAGGAGAAGAAGCTGACCAACATCCGCGCCGCCGGCAAGGATGACGCGATGCTGCTGATCCCGCCGCGGCGCATGAGCCTCGAGCAGGCGATCGCCTATATCGAGGACGATGAACTCGTCGAGGTGACGCCCGGAGCGATCCGCCTGCGCAAGCGTCATTTGGACCCGCACGAGCGCAAGCGAGCCGAGCGCCGGGCCGATAGCGACGCCGCATAAACCACTTGCCGAAGCAGCCACTTTGTTGTGGTCTCCGCGCGCGACCGGGGCGAATCCGCCCCTTCGGATTCTGGAGAACAAAATGACCACCTATACCCGTCGTTCCACCTTCGGCGCACTTGCTGCGGCCCTGGTTGCCCCCCTGCTCGCACCGGTCGTCGCGCGCGCCCAGGGCGCATCGTCCGCCCCGGCCGGCGGCATGCCCAGCTCGACCGCTCCCAGCAACTCACAGGGCACCCCGTCGGGCGGCACCGGCGCCGTCGGCATGACGCGCCCCCCGATGAACAACTCCGGCCCTGGCACGTCCGGCGTTCCGGTGGGTACGGGAACGACGCCTAACGAGCCCGCGCCGGCTCCGCGTCATCGCCGCCGCCGCCATCACCGCTCGCACCGCAGCACGACGACCCCGCAATAGTCGGTCGCATGATCAGCGGGCTGGTGGAGCAAAACCGCTCCATCGGCCTGCATGTCTCTTGTCTTGTGCGACTAAGCCTCAAGTATAGATTGCCGCCCATTTAGGGCGATGAGGTCCGCGCTCCCCTCGATACTCCGCGATAGAACCCTGTTGTTGATGGGCGCATTTGGCTTTTTTGCCGGATTGCCGCTTCCACTTTCAGGTTTCACGCTCCGCCAGTGGATGAGCGAAGGCGGCATCTCGCTGACCGGGATCGGGCTGACGGCCTACATCGGCTTCGCCTACACGCTGAAATTCCTCTGGGCGCCGTTGCTCGATCAAGTCCGGCCACCGGGCCCGCTCGCCCGATTCGGCCGCCGCCGGGGATGGCTGCTGGTGATCCAGCCCGCGCTTACGATCGCTTGCCTCGTCATGGCGGCCTCGGACCCGGTCCGCAGCCCGGTCGCCATCGTCGCGGCGGCCGTCGCCCTCGCTTTCCTCTCCGCGAGCCAGGATATCGTCATCGACGCGTGGCGGGTCGAGACCTTTGCCGAGGAGACGCAGGGAATCGCCCTCGCGAGCTATGTCTGGGGCTATCGGATCGCGCTGCTCGTCGCCGGTGCCGGGGCAATCGGCTTGGCCGACGTGCTCGGGTGGGATGGCTCGTTTGGCGTGATGGCCGGGCTTGTGGCGCTCAGTGCCGGCGCGACATTGTTGGCGCCGGAGCCAGCGGTGCAGTCGGTTGACGCCAGGGCGCTGGGCTTCGCCGCCCGTCTCCGCCTTGCCGTGGTCGAGCCGATGGCCGAGTTCCTGCAACGCCGCGGGTCCCTGCACATCCTGGCGTTCGTCATGCTGTTCAAGCTCGGCGAGGCGCTGGCCCACACCATGGCGGTGCCGTTCTACCGGGCGCTCGGCTTCGACCGGGCGCAGGTGGCGCTCGCGACGGGCGTGCCAGGTTTGATCGCAAGCCTCATCGGCGCAGCCGCCGGCGGCTGGCTGCTGATCCGGGTCGGCCTCGCACGAGCGCTGATCCTGACCGGCTTCGTCCAGATGGCATCGATGGGGCTATATTTCGCCCTCGCCGTATCTGCCGGCGACTCGCGAATTCTTGATCGCCAAGATCGTGCTCGAGAACTTCGCCGAAGCCATGGCCGACGCAGCGTTCCTGACCTATCTCTCGTCGCTCTGCTCGACCGCCTTCACCGCGACCCAATACGCCCTGCTCTCCTCGCTGGCGGCTGTCGGGCTGCGGACTTTGGGCGGGCTTTCCGGGCCGCTCGCAGAGTCGCTGGGCTGGGAACGCTTCTATGCGTTGACCATCCTGGCCTCGGTGCCGGCGATGCTGCTCATGATCGGGCTACTTCGCCGCTTCCCGGCCGGCCAGCCGCCCCGGACTACAGGCTAGGTCAGGGCAGCCGCGACAGCCGCTCTATCGCGCCGTTCAGATCCGCCTGCGCCTCGATCCACGACTTCACTTGATCCATCGCAGCCCGGCGCTGCTGCGGCAGAGCCCGCGGCTTCTCGCGCGCGGTGATGGTGAGCAAGACCGGGACATGATCGCCGCCGAGCACGCTGTTCCGCGCCTGCGAGACCCGCGCCGTCAAGCCGCTCGAGACCGGCATCCCATCGACCCAACTCGCGTAAGCGGTAACGCGGTTGGGATCGGTCGTCTGCACGACGGTCCACTGACCTCGGTCGGCGCCGACATCCGTCAGCGACGTCATGCTGGAATCCTCCGCCCCGAGTTCCTCGGTGATTCGCCGCCGCTCGACGACGAGCGCCCCGGCCGTCGAGCGGGCTGGAAATGCGGCAAGCTGCACGTCGAACGTATACTCGCCGCACCGTAGACTGAAATTCGCGCTCGACCCCGTCTGGACCGCCGGCCCCTCCGCCGCGCAACCCGGCGGCAGCCGCCAATCCGGCCATGCCGCAAGTTGCGGAGCAACGGATCTCGCGTCGATTCCCGCCGCAAGCGCCGGACCGATACAGACGAGGACGACGGTCAACAAAGCGCCGGCCAGCGGCGACATCGCCGAGCCAACCTGCGGACCTGGAGGCGTGGACGCCGGGCGCACTGCCGGCCCGTATTCGCGGAATGGATGTCCAGCCGCGACGAGGAGCAGCATCACGATGGAGAAGAACACCCATCCATAGATGATGTGATCCGCGGCCGCCGCCTCGGCGCTGCCGAGGATCTGGCCGAGCACGACAATTCCCAGGGCGCGGAACCCATTGGCCACGATCGGGATCGCGATGGATGCGACGATGAACAGCGCGCGCCGGTTGGTGCTGCGGAAGTTGAGCAGCGCGTAGAAGACGCCGAAGGCGATCGCCGCGATCAGGAAGCGTAGACCGGCACATGCTTCCGCAACGAAGAAGACACCTGCCGGTGTCTCGATGATGAACCGGTCGGCGTAATTCGGGATTCCCAGCAGGTTCAAGCCGACGATGCTGAAGGCCGCCGTGAAACGCTGGAGCATCGGCGTGAGGAACGCGCCGAAGGGGACCAGGAAGAACAGATAGAGCAGCGGCCCGGACAGGGCGGCGAACAGCCGCCAGCCCAGCAGGACGAGAAGCAGGAGTTCGATCGAGGCGACCGCCATGAGCTGGCGGCCTTCCATGATGCCGAGCCGTTCGGCCAAGAGCCACGCCGCGCCGATCGGCAATCCGAGCAACGCCCAGACCAGTTCCAGGCGAGGCGGTCGCTCGGCAAAGATCTCGCGCCGGTCCCACAGGAGATAGAGCGTCATCGGCAGGATGAGGTAGCAATGGCCGTAGGCGGTCGACGTGTCCCAGGTATCGACGGCGACGCGGCCCTCCCTGAAGAAGACGGCGCAGAGGGCGGCAATGCCGAGACCTAGTGCGGCCAGGAGCGGCCAGGACACCGCCCTCGCCGCCGGTCGCGTCGGCCGTTGATCGGCCGGCTGCCGGAGCGTCTGCTGCACTGCGTTCCTCACCCTACCCCGCGGACGATCATAGGGCCCAACCGGTTTGCAATTGGTAAAGGCAGGCGCTTCCAGGCCGCGATGAAGGCCCGGTACTTCGGGTTGAGCGGATTGTGGTCCGGCACATCGGCGCCGGGTTTGAGGCGGAACCGGTGCAACAGCGGCGTGGGTGTGAAACCCCAGTTCTTTTTGAACGAGAAAGCGCCGGTGCCGGCCTTGCTGCGGCCGAAATCGAACAGCCGGCAGCCGCGAGCGGCGGCGTGGCGCATCACTTCCCAATACATCATGTCATTGGCGGCGACACCGCGCGCGGCGGCGGTTCCACCGCCGTAATATGGCAGCACTTCGTCTCGATCGTAGAAATTGAGGACGGCCGACACCGGGCGATCCTGATCCAGGATCGTGACGACGTCCATCTCACCGGCGAAGACCTCGGCGAGGATACGGAAATAGCGTGCACTGAAGACGGGGGTGCCGAGATTGCGGACGCTTTCGGCGTAGATCGCGTGCAGTCCGTCGACGTTGCGGTCCACCGTCGATGTCAGCCCGCGCTCGATCCCTTTCCGCACCATCGCACGCTGCTTGCGTGGGATCGCCTTCATGTTGGCGTCGTCATCGGCGACGATCGGTTTCCGGAACGTGACGTAAAGATCGTCTTTCGCGTGCCACTCGCCAGGCGTCGCCGCCGGGTCGGGCGTCTCTCGAAAGCGATATTCCGTGGCGGTAGCGCCGGTTTTTCGCATGGCGTCGGCAGCGTAGCCATCGAGCGCTGCATAGCTTTCGGAGTCGGACGCCAGCGGACCGCCATAGACGCAAAAGGGCGCCGATATCAGAGTGTTGCCGAACAGGACCGTCTTGACCTGGACGAGCGGCAGGATGCCGGTGATCGCGCCGTCGCGCTCGGTGTAGGCATGCAGCGCGGTGTGATTGAACGCGCGGCGGAAAATGTCAGCCCAGGCCGCACGGTGGAAGAACGTCCCGCTCGGCATCGATGCGACGAATCGGTCCCAGCTCGGCGCAGATGCCGCATCGAGCGGCCGCACAACGACGGACATGGCGCCCGCTATGCCGCGAGCGGCTGAAGGTCGGTCGCGAACACGTCGTCCATACGGCTCCAGCGGAAATCGTGCAGCAGCCGTTCCAGCCGCCGCGGCACGGCGGCGATGTTCACGTAATGTCGGAACAGGGATAGCCGGCTAGCGCCGGTGACCCGTGGCTGCGCAGCGTCGATCTCCCAAGGGTGGAAGTAAAACACCCCGCCCTTGCGCTCCTGCCCGTTGTAGCGTCGGAGCGCTGTCCGGTAGACGGTGTAAGGTATGAGGCGGAAATAACCGCCGCCGGAAATCGGCAGGTTTCGGCGGCCGAGTTGCAGCGTCGTCATCGGGATCTCGATCAGCTCGCCGCTCCATGGCCGGTGCGCGAAGCGTGGGGCGTCGGGGACGCCGTAAAGATCGTGGCGGACCGGATAGATGCTCGAACTGTATCGGTGGCCGGTCTCTTCGATCACCTCGAAGGCCCACGGATTGCGCGGTCCGATCGAGAAGGTCGGCGCGCGATAGCCTTTGACGGCTACACCACCCTGATCCTCAAGGATCGCTTTTGCGCGGAGCAGGTCGTCGCGAAACGCCTCGGGCGTGAGGCTATGGACGAGCTGGTGACCGTATCCGTGGCTGGCGAGTTCGTGACCGGCGGCGACGATCCGCCGCACGACGGTCGGGTGCCGTTCGGCGATCCAACCCAAGGTGAAGAACGTCCCACGCACTCCGGCCTTGGCGAACTGGTCGAGGATGCGGTCCATGTTCGACTTCGACGCGGCACGGGATGGACTCCCAAGCCGCGCGGTCGATGCACCCGGCGAAGGCTTGGACCTGGAAATAATCCTCGACGTCGACGGTCATGGCGTTCACGGGCTGCGCGACCATGGCCGGGCTCACTCCACGCCGAGCATCTGCGTCAGCTTGCGGAACACCTGCTCGCGCCGGGCCATCTGATGCTCCAGCGCCTCGACGCGATTGAGCAGATCCGCGCTCATGGCGTTCAGCTGCGGGTCCGTCGCGCGCTGCAATTGCGGCCGCCTGCGGTCGGAACTCGTCGACATCGGTCGCCCAGTCGGCTTGCGAGCCCTCGAGGTCATGGGCGAGTTCGGCTGCCGTGTTGTCGACGACGGCGCCGGTGATGCGATGCGTCTCCTCGAGCACGCCATAGAGCAAGACGCGCGAGCAGAGGCGGTTGATACGGCGAGGAATGCCGCCGGTGTGGGCGAACACGCCGGCGAAAGCGTCATCGTCCCAATGCGGGTCGTCCGCCCAGCCGACTGCGTGCAGGCGGTGCTCGATATAGGCCCGTGTCTCTTCCTCGCTCAGCGGCCCGAGATGGTAGGATGTCAGCACACGCTGGCGAAGCTGATCGAGGCTCGGGCTCGCGAGCATCCGGCGGAATTGCGGCTGGCCCAACAAAATGGTCTGCATGGAGGTGTAGCCGTCGACCGTGATGTTCGACAGCATGCGCAGTTCCTCGAGCGCGGCCAGTGAGAGGTTCTGCGCTTCATCGACGATCAACAGGCAGCGTCGGCCGGCCAGGAGATGGGCGCGCAGCACGCCCTCGAAGCGCTGCAGCAACGCGGCCTTGCCGAGACCTTCGTCGGTCAGGCCGAACCCGGCCATCGCCAGCCGGAACAGATCCTGTTCGGACACCTGCGTCGTGTTGATGCGGGCGATCGTGTAGGCTTCCGGGTCCATTTGCGAGCGGAGCCACTCGACCAGGGTCGTCTTGCCGGCGCCGACTTCGCCGGTGATGATGATAAAGCCCTCGCCCTGGGCGAGGCCATAGTTCAGATGGGCAATCGCCTTGCTGTGCCCGCGGCTGCCGAAAAAGAATCGGCTGTCCGGCGTCAGCTGGAACGGCATACCCGTTAGTTTGTAGAAATGCTCATACATGGTTCAGCTCAGAAGCTCTTGCGTAGGCCGACGAGAACCGTGTTCTGCGACGCGGTCCCACCGAAAGTCGACGGCAGGCTGCGCACCGCGGCACCATAGCGCTCGGCATGGCTATAGCTCACGCTTCCCGTCAGGGTGTCGGTGAAAGTGTGATTTAAGCCGGTATAGAGTTGAAGCGTGTCCTGGGAGCCGCCGGGAACGCCGTAATAGACGCCGGTGTTGCTGACCCCGTAACTCACGCTGCTGTAGAGGCTGTTGGTCGGGTTCAGATCGTGCTGCCAGCCGACGGTCGCATACGTGCTGTCCGTGGTCGTGCCGACGCCGGTGTTGATGCCGAGCACGTCGGTCGAATTGACGAGCTGGGTCACGTTGGCGTGGCTCACGGAGGCGGTGACGGTGTCGCGGTCCAGCAACAGAAGGCCACCCACGGTCAGCGTCTTGACACGGGAGAGCGGATATTGACTGGCGAGATAGTTGTTGCCAAGCACAGGAACGCCACTGAGGCGGTCCACCAGCAGGCCGCCGGGCCCGACATTGGTGGAGCCGAGCAGGCCCTGGGTGGCGCCCAGTCCAGTTTGGATTTGAACATCGTAGCTGCCGTAAACGCGGGTGCGCGCCGTAGGTGAATAGGTTCCGTTGGCCAGGATCGTGTTCACCCCAGCGGTCTGCCCGTATTTGACGGTTATCGAGCTGTCGGCATTGGGGATAACGGTAAAGCCTACGGCCCAGCTCGGTTGGCTGAGCTTGTACCCGCCGTTCGGGTAGTTGTACTCCTGGTATCCGACGTCCGCGAGGATGGTCAGCCAGCGATACAGGGCGTAGCTGATCTCATTGTTGGCCGTGAAGGTGCTGCTGCCTTGGTAGAAGGTGCTGCCGCTGTTCTGGCTGGCCGAAACGGAAACGGTGTCCTGCACGCGGCCGAGGTTCTCGCCGGTGGTGAAGCTCCCGTATTCCGTATTCGTGAACAACCGGCCGGTCGTTCCATAGCCGGCAGTCGGGATCGAGTTGGGAGCGACAATCCCAAAAGGTATGTTGCCCGGATTGTCCTGGAATGAGGCGGAATAGGAGTAGCCGACCGTCAGCGTGCCCCAACCGCCAATCGTGCGCTGAAGATAAGGCGAGAGGCTGAAGCTCGAGGTTTGGACCGCGTCGTCGCGCGAATAGAGCGTGTTGGATTGCAGCGACGAGTATCCGAAGCGGCTCGAGACGCCGGTTAGGCCTCGCGCATTGAAGTAGAGCAGGTCGGGAACGATGACGGCATTCACGTTGCCGTTGAAGCTATGCGTGAGCAGGCTCTGCCCACCTGAACTCGGGTAGTAGGTCAGGCGCGGACTATATGACAGCGCAACGTTCAATCGCGACGTCACACCAGTGAGATTGAAGTCGGGGGCGACCAGAAAAAGCGGCTGCCAACCGTTGTTGACGTTGCCGCCGGGACTGTCCGTTGCGCCAGCTTCAACGTCGATCGCGCCGCTGAACGTCCAGGGTAAGCCGGTGTTGACACGCGTCGGCGGGGAGAGAAGCGTACTCACGGTATCGCGCAACGATCCGCTAGACCCCACGAACCCGGTGTCCGTGATTCCGCCACCCGCGAGCTGAGCCGATGCGGCATGCGGCCATAATCCGTACGCCACCACCAGGGCCGTCACGGAGGTCGCTGCCGACCAGGGTGTCCAGACGCGGCGGCCTTTTCGCCGCGATTGACTACCTCTCAACATCCTAGGTGTAGGACCCGAAATAGTCATAGGAGCCGAACGTGTGGTTCGTGTTCATCCTGACCTTGTTCAGTAGCATGGTGATATTGGGACAGACGCGGACGAGATCGATCGCGCCCTCGACTTCGCTCCGCTGCGTCCGCTCCGCTTCGACGACCATCACGATCTGTCCGACGGCGGGCGCGAGCGTATGGGGATCGCTGGTGGATAGGCAGGGCGGCGCATCGAGCACGATCAGGCTCTTGGGGAAGCGCTGCGCAAGCCGCAGGATCGGCGGCGTCAACCTACGGCCTTCCGGAGCGGCCGAATCGTCGCCGTCGTCCAGTCGATCGGTGGATCGCTGACCCAGTGGCAGCACCGAAAGGTTCGGCAGGTCGGTCGGGATGATCAGATCGTCGGGCGGAAGGTCCGGCTTCATGGCCATATCCAGGAAGCCCGGCAGCTGCCTCAAGCCGAGTTGCTCGGTGATCGAAGTGTGCTTGGCGTCGACGTCGACGAGCAGGACGCTCTCACCGGCATTCTGGGCAATGCTGCCGCTGAGATTGAGGGCGGTGAAGCTCTTGCCTTCGCCTGGCCGGGCGCTCGTGATCATCACCACGTTCGCAGCGCCATTGCTGGCTTGCAGCGGCTCCTCCTCCAGATCCTCGTGCAGCGCACGCAGAACGCGGCCGATCACGATGCGGTATTCCTCGGTCGTACGGGTCCGGCTGCTGCGGGCGACCATGAGGCCGGCGCGCTCGAGCATCGCAAGCTCGATGGGCGTGTGCGTTGAGAGGGAGCGGAGATCCGCCACGCTTCCGCCTCGGGCGAGCACGGATTGCGATCGCTTGATCCCGGCCGCTTCAGTGGTGAGTTGGGCGGGAGGGGTGGGTCGCGGCGGCGGCACGAAGCGCGGCGTTGGTGTCGCGGCGCGGGCGGGATCTTGCGGGCGCGCCTGCGGCCGCTCTGCCGACGGGTTGACGCCCGTCGACTGGTCGACCACCTGCCCGGCGTTGGCCGAGCGCAGGAGTGCCGCAGCTCGCTCGATGAGATGATCGGAGCGATCGGTCATGACGGGCTCACGTTACAGTTAGGGCGTTGCGGAGGCGCGACGATCAAAGTCGGGCGGGTCTCATGAGGCATCAGACCTGTCAACGGCTCCAATTCTGCCCCGCGATGGACGGACGTATTCCATCGCTCTGACGCGGCGGGCGGCGAGATCGATGCAAGCTGATCTCGTAACTGCATGGCATAGCTGATCTTCCGGCCCTCGTCGAGGGCGGCGAGATTGCTCGACTGCGGCATTTTCGGTAAGAAGCTGCAGGGTCGAGGCTGCGTGATTTTCAAGCAACGCATGGCCTGGTATACCGTGTCCTCATTGAGCAGTCAGTTTTTGAATGGTTATGGTTAAGATTCCGCTTACGGGATTGCGATAGCATGAGCGAGATGATGTGGCATGATCGTGGTGTGACGATGGCGAGGTTCGGATGACGCAATTTGTAGGCCGCCATGTCGCGCCCGAGATGTTGGCGCTCGGGTTTCTGGAGCTACTCCTCACCTTCGCGCTTGCCTACGTCTTTTTAATGCCCGCGAACGGCGGTTTTGCCGCGGCGGCCGCTCACCAGGCGCTGATCTGCGCCCTGACCGTCGGCTTCACAGGTTTCGTCATCGGTCTCTACCGGCCGCAGATGTTTCAACGTGCTCGCGGGTTGGTGTTCAACACTTTGTTGAGCGCGCTCCTGTCATTCCCGGCGGTGTGGATCGTCAGCAAGCTTTCGGGCCTCAATGTGTACTGGCCAGTCGGCTGGTGGGACACTCTGCGGCCGGTCAAGATCGTGTTGATCTGGTCCGGCGCCTTGGTCGCGATCCGCGTGCTGTTCCTCGTCGCGACGCGGTGCAACCTGTTCGTGCGCCGAGTCGCGCTGGTCGGGCCGGTGGAGGCGCCGGCTATCGAGGCAGCGGTCCGGGCCGGACGGCGCGGTTTTCTCGAAGTGTCGGTGGTCCCGCCGGAACGCGCGTCGCCGACGCGGCTGAGCGGCGCGCGGGTGCGCACGCTGGTCTTCGCGCGCGGAAGTGCGGATTCACTGCTGCCGACTTTGACCTCCGATTACAAACGGCGCGGCATCGAAATCGAGAGCGAGGCTGAGTTTTGGGAGCGGCACCTGCGCCGGGTCGACATCGCAAATCTCGAGCCGTCTTGGTTCACCGAGCTTCCGGCGACCGGGACGCGGCAGCTTTCGCTCGCGGTCAGCCGCGTCTTCGACATCATCGTCAGCCTTTCATTGCTCCTCTCGACGCTCCCGCTGATCCTCCTCGTTGCGCTGCTGGTGCGGTTGGAGAGTCGCGGTCCGGTGCTGTACCGGCAGGAGCGCGTAGGCCTCGGTGGAAAGCCCTTCACCTGCCTGAAATTCCGCAGCATGCGGGCGAACGCCGAGGCGGCGGGTCCGACCTGGGCACAGCAGCGCGATCCGCGGGTGACGCGGATCGGGTCGTTCATGCGGCGCACCCGAATCGACGAGCTGCCGCAGCTGTTCAACATCTTGGGCGGCGAGATGAGCTTCATCGGACCGCGCCCAGAGCGGCCGCATTTCGTCGAGCAACTCGCTGCCGCCATTCCGTTCTATCATGAGCGGGCGCGGGTGAAGCCGGGGCTGACCGGTTGGGCACAGGTGAACTATCCCTATGGCGCCTCGGTCGAGGATGCGCGGGCTAAGCTGTCGTTCGATCTCTACTACGTGAAGAACCGCAGCCTCTTCCTGGATATCCTGATCCTGCTCTCGACGATCCGTGTCGTGCTGTTCCAGGAAGGGTCGCGTTGACGTTCGGGCATCGGCCTACCGCGCCGCGTTAGGACCGCACGCGCGACCGGGTCCACCCGTCCGGGAAGGGCGAGCATGGAGCTGAACGTTTATCTTTTCATCGCGTGCGCCGCGACTTACGGGACGCTTTCGGTCCTGATCGCGGCCAAAGCGCGTAAATGGACGAGCGTCCTGCTCGCGCTCTGCTGTGCCGTCACGGCCGGTTGGGCGATCACCCAGGCGATGTGGCCCCAGCCTAATTTCGAGGGTCCGGCCGGCTTCCTCGATCTCGCACGCATCCTGGCGTGGTACATCTATCTTTTACATTTGTATCAGCGCGCGGAGGTTGGATCCGGTTGGCAGCCCAAGGGGTTCAGCGCGGTAGCTGTCGGGGGCGGAATCCTGGCACTGGCGTCCGCGTTGCCGGGTATGCAGGCGGCGGACAACGCGTTCTCGTTGCTCTCGCTGCCGATCGCGATCCGTTTGACGCTGTCGGTATGCGAACTCCTGCTGATCGAAAACCTTTACCTCAACCTGCCGGAGCATGCGCGGTGGCATGTGGCCGTTCCCTGCGTGCTGCTCGGCGGTCTGGCGTGTTTCGACATCCTCGTCTCGGCCGACACGGTGCTGTTCCACCGGCCGTCCATGCCACTCGCCGGCGCGAGGGCGGTGACGATGGTGATCGTGGCGCCGCTGCTGGTCATTGCGGCGAGCCGTGGCCAGCGCTGGAGCGAGCCGATCAGGCTCTCGCGAAGCGCCGTCTTCCACAGCGCGACGCTGGTCCTGAGCGGCTCGGTCCTGTTGGTCTTGGCCTTGACCGGCGAGGTGCTGCGGCACTTCAACGACAGTTGGGGCTGGATCGCGGAGTTCAGCTTGGTATTCGCCGGGCTGATCGGCCTCGTGCTGTTTCTGGCGTCGAGATCGGCGCGGTCGCTCGTTCATCGTGTGGTCGTTCACCATTTCTTTGCCGATCGCTACGATTATCGGCGGCAATGGCTCGAATGCATCGGCACGCTCTCGGGCACCGGCAGCAACGAGCGGACGGCGCTGCACACGCGCGCGATCCGCGCCGTCGCCGACGTGGTGGATAGTCCGAATGGGGTGTTGTTCCTGCGGGATGGCGGGTCGGGCGCAATGACTTGGGCGGGGTCGTGGAACATGCCGGCCGGCGGGATCCTGCCGCCGGAGCATCCCGTGATCACGAGCGCACGCGGCGGCGAATGGGTGGTCGATATTCGCCGGTTCGGGCCGGAGATCATGGAGGCGCCGCCGCTCCAGCAATTGGGCAAGATCTGGCTGGCGATCCCGCTGATGCATGCGGTCGGGATGATCGGTTTGGTGATCGTTGGACCGCCGCGGGTGCCGTTCACAGCCGATCAGGAAGTGTTCGACCTGCTGCGGATCCTAGGCCGGGAGGTCGCCACGTACATCGCTGAGCAGCGGGCGACCGAGGTCATGCTGCAGACGCGCAACCTGCACGATTACAGCAAGCGGTTCGCATTCGTTGCCCACGACATCAAGAACGTCTCGAGCCAGTTGGGCCTGCTGCTGAGCAATGCTGAGCATCACCTAGACAACCCCGAGTTCCAAAAGGACATGGTCGAGACCGTCCGCTCGTCCGTGCAGAAGATCGATGGCTTGCTGAAGCGCCTCGAGGAGCCGGCGTCCGACCCGGCGCCGGCGACGATCACGCCGGGGCCAAGGCTCGAGGCGCTGCTGGCAACGTATCGGCGGGTACGCAAGGCGACGCTGTCATTCGAGCATGACGGCTCCACGGGACGGGTGGCGATCAGCCCGGACGCATTCGATACCGCGGTGACACATTTGTTAAACAATGCGGTCGAAGCTGCGCCGGGTCGACCGGTTCTGGTGCGAGTACAGCCACGAGGCCGCGCGGATCGTCATGGAGATCATCGACCAGGGGCCTGGGATGTCTGCCGAGTTCATCCGCGACCATCTATTCCAGACCGTTCAAGAGCGAGAAAGAGGGCGGCAGCGGCATCGGCGCATTCCAGGCGCGCGAACTCCTGCGCGAGGCGGGCGGCGAAGTTGTGGTATGTAGCGAACAAGGTGTTGGGACGACGATGCGGATCATCTTGGCGCGTGCCGATCAGGCGAGCCAAGCGTCGATCGCCGGTTCCGAACTAAGCGTTGCCGGAGACTAGTGTGGCCGACAAGCCGAAGCTGCTGATTATTGAAGACGATCTCGGATTGTGCAGCCAGTACCGGTGGGCGTTTCCGGATTGCGAGGTGTTGTTTGCGCATCACCGTGAGCAGGCTTTGGCGCTGGCGCAGAAGGAGCGGCCACCCGTCGCCATCATGGACCTCGGCTTACCGCCTGATCCGGATGGGGTGAGCGAGGGATTCGCGACGCTGGACGGGCTGGTGCGGCTGACGCGGGAGATGAAGGTCATCATCGCAACCAGCCACGACGACCGTACGCACGCCCTGCGCGCGATTGCCGCCGGTGCCTACGATTTTTGCGAGAAGCCGATCGATATCCAGGTCCTGCACACGATCGTCCAGCGCGGGCTGCGGCTGCGTGCGCTCGAGGACGACAACCGGCGGCTGATGGATGCGGTGGGCCCCTCCCCTATCAAGAAGATCGTGACCGCCGACGAAGGCATGCTGAAAGTGTGCCGCGACATCGAGAAGCTGGCCG
Organism: uncultured Alphaproteobacteria bacterium; assembly: GCA_963848035.1. GTDB lineage: Bacteria > Pseudomonadota > Alphaproteobacteria > Acetobacterales > Acetobacteraceae > JAVVHH01. The sequence continues at coordinate 192,482 of CAWKCD010000003.1, read as the reverse complement.
GCGCAAACGTTGGCGTGCTGCTGCTGGGCGAGAGCGGCACGGGCAAGGAGGCGCTGGCGCGCGCGCTGCACGATCTTGGGCCGCGGGCCAAACAACCCTTCGTCGCCATCAACTGCGGCGCCATTCCGGAGAACCTGCTGGAAAGCGAGCTGTTCGGGCATGAACGCGGCGCGTTCACCGGCGCGCACAAGCAGACCCAGGGGCGGATCGAGCTCGCCAACCGCGGCACGCTGTTCCTTGACGAAATCGGCGACCTGCCGCACCCGCTGCAGGTCAAGCTGCTGCGCTTCCTACAGGACCAAGTGGTCGAGCGGATTGGCGGGCGGGCCCCGATCCAAGTCGACGTCCGTGTCGTGTCCGCGACGAACCAGCAATTGCAGGAACATGTCGATGCCGGGCGGTTCCGCGGTGATCTATTCTACCGGCTTAACCCGATCACGCTGCGGATACCGCCGCTGCGCGACCGCGGCGGCGACCCAATCCTGCTCGCGCGGTATTTCCTGGCGCAGTTCAACCGAGAGTTCAGCCGCTCGGTCCGCGGCTTCACCGACGACGCGCTCGCCGCGCTCGGGAGCTATAACTGGCCCGGCAACATCCGCGAACTCGAGAATCGGGTGAAGCGCGCGGTGCTGATGACCGAGTCGCGGCTGATCGGCGCATCCGACCTCGAATTGGCCGCAGCACAGGAAGATCTCTCGGCGTTCGACATCCGGGCCGCCCGCGCCCGCGCCGAGCGCGAGGTGATCCAGCGCGCCCTCGCCCGCAGCGACGGCCGGCTGACGACGGCGGCGCGGCTGCTCGGCGTGAGCCGGCCTACGCTCTACACGCTTCTCGAGACCCACGGACTTCTCGCGGCGGCCGCCGGCAGCAATGCCGATGCCGACCCCATCGACCAGGCTGCCGATACAGCCGCAACCCAGGCCTGACCCATGAAACGGATCCTCCTCGCCTCCGCCGTCGTCTTGATCGCTGTCGCCGGCGGCGGCGGCTGGTACGTGCTTGCGAACCGCGACCCGGTGCAGTCGGCCAAAGCGTTGCTGCAGAAGGGCGACTATGCCGGCGCCAGCCTACAGCTCCGCAACGCCGTCCGCGACGAGCCTAACAACGCAGAGGCGCACGCGCTGCTCGCGCAGTTGCGCCTCGCCAGCGGCGACTCAGCCGCGGCAGAGCACGAAATCAAGAACGCGATGGCGCTGCATTGGGACGCAGCGAGTTCGTCGGCACTGCTGGCGCAAGCCTACATCCAGCAGAAGAAATGGAACGACCTGCTCAAGGATATCCCGGACCACGGCGCGAGTGCCGAGCAGACCGCCTATTTCCTGATGACCCGAGCGGTGGCGCAGCGAGGGGTGAAGAACAACGCGGCCGCTGCCGCCACGCTTGCACAGGCGCAGCGTCTCGCACCGCAGAATGCGGAGATCCATGTCGTCGCGGCGCATTTCGCCACCGAGGATCGTAAACCGGACGCGGCGATGACCGAGGTCAACGCTGCCTTGGCGATCGAGCCGAACCGAAGCGACGCGCTTCAGATCAAGGCGGCGTTGCTCGCCAACAAAGGCGACACGGCCGGGGCCGTTGCCGCGCTCGACCGTGCCGTCCAGGCAGCGCCGGCTTCCGTGGATCTGCTCATCGAACGCGCCAACGTGCTGATGTTGACGAACCAAGACGCCAAAGCTGGCGCCGATATCGACTCGGTGCTCAAGAAGCAGCCGAAGAACCCGATTGCGCTCTACGTGAAGACCGTGCTGCTGGTCCGAGCGTCGAAATACGCCGATGCCGACTTGCTGCTGCAGCAGCTCGACCCGGTTATCCCGCAGTTCCAACGCGGCTTGTATTTCAAGGCGATGGTGAAGGCGGAAACGGGGCAGATGGGCCAGGCCGAGGATGCCGCGATGTCCTATGTGAACCGGACGCCGAACGATCCGGACGGCATCCGGTTACTGGCGTCGATCGAACTGCAAAGCAATCACGCCAACCGCGCCATCCCCTACCTGCAGCGCGCCGTCGCCGCCGGGCAGCGCGACGCGGAGATGCTGAACCTGCTCGGACGCGCCTATGCGTCGGAAGGCAAGCAGGCGGACGCCGAACAGGCATTCCAGCAAGCGACCCAGGTCGCCACGACGCCGCAGCAACTCGCGCGTGTCGCTTCGGCGCGCCTGCAGGCGGGCGATCTCACCGGCGCGGCCACCGCCCTGCAGCGCAGCGTCGACGGTGCGAATGCCGAGCCCGGCGCCGCCGAGGCGCTGATCGCCGCCTCGATCCGGCTGGGGCAGCTCGACCGCGCGCAGGACCAACTCGACAAGCTGCGGCAGCAAGTCGGCGAGACGGAAGCGGTCGGCAATTTGACCGGCTTGATGAAGCTGGCGAGGCTGGACGCCGAGGGCGCGTTGGCCGCGTTCGAGGACACGGTCAAGCGCTTCCCAAATTCGCTGGGCGCTCGGCTGAACGAGGCCGAGGTACTGATCCAGCTTCATCGCGAGACGGACGCCATCCCGATCTTGCAGTCGGTGCTCGAGAACGATCCGGCGCAGACGGAGGGGCTCACGCTCCTTGCGCAGATCCTGTTGGCGCAGAACCGGGGCGATGACGCGATCGCGGCGGCCGAGCGTGCGCGCAAGGCGCGGCCAAACGATCTGGGCCTGGTCAACGGCGAGGCGCAGATCTATGCGCGCATGCAGAAATACGACAAGGCTCTCGACGTCCTGAACTCGGCCAAGACGAACGACACGATGCCGACGCCGCTGCTCGCCATGCTCGGCAGCGTGCAGCTCGCGGCGGGCCAGGTCGACGCGGCCAAGGCCACCTTCGCGGCACTCGTCGCTGCCGATCCGACCAACCTCGCGGCGATCCTGAGCGACGTCGAGCTGCTGAATCGGTTGAAGGATTACGACGGCGCGCGGACCGTGCTGGACGACTCGATCAAGCGGCTGCCGGGCAATCTGCCGCTGATGCAGGCGCGGACGCGGATCGAGTTGATCCAGAAAGGCCCGGACGCCGCCCTGCAGACGGCCGATGCGCTTCGCTCGAACAACGCCAACATGCCGGCGGCGGCCTCGCTCAAGGGTGGCCTGCTGATGGGAACGCAGCGGTACAAGGAGGCGGTTGCCGCTTTCCAGGTGGAATACGACAAGGAACAGAATTCAATGCTGGCGGTGGCGCTCGCCGAAGCCAAGCAGGCCGCCGGCGATACTGCCGGCGCGCGATCCGTGCTGCAGAACTGGCAGTCGGTCCATGTCGATGACCCGGCCGCGGCACAGGCGATGGCGATGATGGACATCACGCAACGGAACTTCGATTCCGCCCAGCGCAACCTCGACATCGTGCTGAAGGCGCAGCCGAATAATCTGATCGCGCTCAACAACCTCGCCTGGGTTCTCCAGCAGAAGGGTGACAAGCGGGCGCGGGAATACGCCCAGCGGGCCTTCGAGCAATCGCCGACGCCGGAGATTGTCGATACGCTGGGATGGATCATGACGACGCAGGGCGAGGCCGCGAAGGCGCTCCCGCTGCTGCAGAGCGCGTCGACGGCGGCGCCGCAGAACCCCTCGATCAAATACCATCTCGCGGTCGCGCTGAACGACTTGAAGCGAGCCCCGGAGGCGATCGAGATGCTGCATGCCGTGGTCGACGGACCGGCCGCGTTCGACGAGAAGCCTCAGGCGCAGAGCCTGTTGGCCGAGCTGACCAAGGCGAAACCCTAACGTCCATGGAGAGCGTCGGCTCGGGACCGTCCCGGCCCGGCGCCGACCGGGAGCCCCCGGCAGACGGACAGACGTTACGGTTGCTGACCTTCAGCACGCTGTTTCCCCATGCCGGTCGGCCGAACCATGGCATCTTCGTCGAGAACCGACTGCGGCATCTCGCTCGCCACCGGTGAGGCAACCAGCACGGTGGTGGCGCCGGTGCCGTGGTTTCCAAGCCGTCGCAGCGCGATTCGGCGATTGGGCGAGGCATGCGATGGCCGACCGCGTACGAGACGCGCGATGGGCTCGAAATCCATCACCCGCGCTATCTCCAGCTGCCGCCGAAAATCGGCATGCTCGCCGCGCCCCCGCGGCTCTGTTCGCCGCCGGGGCGCTCGCGATCCGGCGGGCGATGGCGGAGGGAGCACGATCGACCTGATCGATGCACACTATCTCTATCCCGACGGGGTTGCGGCGGTGGCGCTGGGACGGGCGTTCGGCAAGCCGGTGGTGGTGACCGCCCGCGGATCGGACGTGACGCAGTATCCGGATCATGCCGGGTCCCGCGGCGGATGATCAGCTGGGCGATCGGCCAAATCGGCCGGGCTTTGATCTCGGTGAGCGAGGGATTGCGGCAGGCGATGATCGGGCTCGGCGCGCCGGCGGAAAAGGTCGACGACACTGCGGAATGGCGTGGATCTGGCGCAGTTCCGCCGAGTGGATGGCGAGATCGCTGCGCGCCTCCTGGGGGCCGGAACGGGGCCGGTGCTGCTGTCGGTCGGGCATCTGATCGAGCGCAAGCGGCATCATCTTGCGATCGAGTCGCTGACCGAACCTGCCGGGATGGACGCTGGTGATCGTCGGGGAAGGGCCGGAGCGGGCCGACTGGAGGCACTGGCGGAGCCGACTCGGCGTAGCCGAGCGAGTGGTGCTGGCGGGCGCGCAGCCGCACGACCGTCTGGCAACGTATTATTCCGCCGCGGACATCCTGTGCTCGCGTCGAGTCGGGAGGGCTGGGCGAACGTGCTGCTCGAAGCGATGGCGTGCGGCACGCCGGTGGTCGCGAGCAACATACCAGGCAATCCCGAGGTCGTGCAGCAGCGCCGCGGCGGGGATGGTGGTCGTGGAGAACAGTGCTGCGTGCTTCGCTGACGACTATTGCCGCGCTTTATGCGACGAAGCCGGATCGCGCGGCGACGCGCGCGCTATGCGGAAGGGTTCAGTTGGGAGAGCACCAGCGCTGGCCAGCTCGCGCTGTTTCGGCGGATCCTGGGCAGGGACTAACCGCGCCCAGGGTTATCTCGAGCCGGCGGTCGGCGGCTTGCCTTCGCTGGCAGCGAGGCTGGCGCGGGCGGAAAGCTCGTAAGCGTCGGCGAGCAAGCTCAGGCGTGCCGTGTTCGGAAGCTTGCGGAACGCGTTCAGAAGCAGAGCTTCCTCGTTCGACGTCTCGCTGCGGCCTGCATGGCGTTGCCGTCGCCCTCGAGCAGATCGCCGACGGTGACATTGAGGGTTTGCGCCAGCTTGATCAGCCGCGACGTCTCGGGGAAGCAGGTTCCCCAGATCCACGCGTGGACGGCGACTCGCGAGACTTCCATGGTCCGGGCGAGCCCGGCCTGGGTGATCCCCTGCTCCGACATGATCCGGCTCAGGTTTTGCCGGAACCGATCCCGGGACGGGTCCGCTTTGCCTTTACTGTTCGGCCAGGCGCTCAGCACGACTTGTGGCGGCAGGGTCATGGTCAAATCCTGAAATGCGAGACAAAGCTTGATGCGTCGACAGGTGCCCACGCGACCAATGTGATTCGTTCCATTTCGGACTCACTAACGCTCATATCATGCTTATGGTGACGGAAGCAATGTTTCGCTTTTGACAAGAGAGATTTTGGCTGTGTTCGTCAGGCCGCGATCGCGTTTCGGCCTGTGGCAGGGCTTATCAGCAGACTTCAAAAATCCAACACATGTTAACAATAGCCATACCGGCCCGAGTGGTCAAATCGACCGCTTTCGTGTTCGTCGAGAATGCGGCGGATGGCCGCCGGGTCGAAGAGGCCGCTATCGAGCATCGAGGGTCCGAGGAGTTCCGTCCGCAACGTACCGCCTCGCTCCCGGAATGGCTTGGCGAGCGAGGTCGCGAAGCCCTGTTTGGTGCGGTAGAGGATCTCGCGCGGGACGATGGGCTCGAGCGCCTTCTTCAAGATGAACTTGCCCTCTTGACCGCGCAATTTGAGCGACGGCGGCAGGCGCATGCCCCATTCGACGAACTCATAATCGAGGAACGGGGCGCGGACCTCGAGGGAATGGGCCATGCTGGTCCGGTCGACTTTCACCAGGATGTCGCCGGGCAGATAGAGGCCAACGTCGACGTATTGGGCCTGGAGCAGGCTGTCCGCGTCGTCGCACTCGTCCATGAGGTCGACGACTGCGGTCTGCCGGGTCGTAGCCGCTGAGCGCTGCGCGGATAGAGGGCGAGAACAGCGACGCGGCGGGCATCGTGGTGGACCTTGGCGATAGTGCGGTAGAAGCCGAGCGCGCTATCGAGGCTGAGTTCGGTGAGGGTGTGCTTGGCGCGGAGCCAGCGGGGCGCCCAGTCCATCTTGGGATAGGCGCGGGCGAGTTGGCCGAGGACGCTTCGGCGCAGCGCCGGCCGGAACGTGGGAACGGACCGCTTCGGCCACCTGATGGAAGCGGTATCGACGGTAGCCGGCGAACACCTCGTCACCGCCGTCCCCGGAGATCGCGACGGTGACGTGGCGGCGGGCGAGTTCGCAGACCGTCTCGGTCGGCACGGAGGACGAGTCGCCGAACGGCTCGCCGAACATGCGGGCCTGGCGGAAGGCGGCTTCGATATAATCGGGGGCGGCGCGGTCCTCGTGCTGCTCGGTGCCGTAGCGCTGGGACGATCATGCGGGCGAGCGGCGTCTCGTCTTCTGCGCCGGGAAAGCCGATGGTGAAGGTGGCGAGCGGGTCGTCCTGCAGGCGCGCGGCGGTGGCAACGACGGCGCTGCTGTCGACGCCGCCGGAAAGGAAAGCGCCGAGCGGCACGTCCGACATCAGCCGGCGCTGGGTGGTTGCGGCGAGCATCGAGGCCAGATGCTGGACGGCTTCGCCTTCTTCGCAGGCTTCGCTGCGGGTCGGAGGCGCCCAGTAGCGGACCGGCTTCGGGTCCTCGCCGTGGCGCATGAGCAGGTAATGCGCGGGTGGGAGCTTGCGGATGCCTTCGAAGATGCTTTGCGGGTCCGGCACGTAGCCGAGGGCGAAGAAGTCGTCGAGCGCGGTGGGGCTGATGCGGCGGGAGATGTCGGGCACCGGTTCCAGCGCGGCCAGCTCCGAGCCGAACACGAGCGCGCCGGTGGCGGTCTTGCCGTAGTAGAGCGGCTTCTTGCCCAGGCGGTCGCGGGCGACGAACAGGACCTCCTGCCGGCGGTCCCACAGGGCGAAGGCGAACATCCCGTTCAGCCGCTCGAGGCAGGCCGGGCCCCAGCTCTCCCAGGCGTGGATGACCGCTTCGGTGTCGCAGCGGTTGCGGAACACGTGGCCGAGAGCCTGGAGCTCCGGGCGCAGCTCGGGGAAATTGTAGATTTCGCCGTTGAAGACGATCACGACGGACTCGTCCTCGTTGTACATCGGCTGGCCGCCGCCGGCGACGTCGACGATGGAAAGGCGGCGATGGCCGAAGCCGACGCCCGGCTCGACGTGGAAGCCGTCACCATCCGGCCCGCGATAGGCGATGCAGCCATTCATGCGACGGAGCAGCGCCTCGTCGACGCTGCCGAGACGATCCGAGTGGAAGATGCCGGTCAACCCGCACATGGTGATCTCCTGTCCGCTACCAAACTGCCAGACGCCGGCGCCGCTTTGCCAGGCCCTCTTAAGCTCCTATAAACCCGGCGCGATTAATCTTGGCCTAAGATGCACGCGACAGAACTCTATTGGCTGCCGGAAAATGCACGCTGGAGCGAGCAATTTGCGGCTGTTACCGCAGAGAGCGGGTGGGACGCGCTGGTGCAGCTGGCGCGGCACCGGCTGTCGGCAATGCAGACCTTGCAGCTCGACCGGCGGCGGTCGCGCATGATGCCGTCAGTGCCGGCAGGACTGACGACCAAGACGGTGCGCCTGGCAATTCTGGCATCATCGACGGTCGATCATCTGCTGCCGGCGATCCGGGTCGGCGGGCTCCGGCGCGGCGTTTGGATCGACACCTACACGCCGGACTACGGCCAGTATGCGCAGGCATTGATGGACCCCGGGTCCGACCTGCATCGGTTCGGGCCGGACACCGTGCTGTTCACGTTGGACGCGCATCACCTGATGCAGGGCGTCGAAGTGGGACAGGACGACGAGGCGGCCCTCGTCCGGTTGTTGGATCGGCTTGCGGGGCAGTGGCAGGCGGCGCGGCGGGCCTTTGGTGCACAGGTGATCCAGACCGTGCCGTTGCCGGTGTTTTCTGCGCTGCTCGGTGCCAACGAACATCGCTTGCCGGGCTCGCGCGCCGGGGCGCTGCGGCGGTTTTCGGCGCTGCTGCGGGTTCGCGCCGATGCCGAGGGCGTGGATTTGATCGCGCTCGACGACCGAGCGGCGGCCGATGGGTTGGCAGCGTGGCACGACCGGGCGTTGTGGCACCGGGCCAAGCAGGACATCCATCCACAGGCCGGCCCGCTTTACGGCGACCTGGTGGCGCGGATCGTGGCGGCGGCACAGGGGCGATCGAGCAAGTGTCTGGTGCTCGATCTCGACAACACGCTGTGGGGTGGGGTGATCGGCGATGACGGGCTGGCGGGCATCAAGCTCGGCCAGGGCAGCGCGGCCGGCGAGGCGTTCGCGGCATTCCAGCACTATGCGCGCGATCTGAGCCGGCGCGGCGTGATCCTGGCGGTGTGCTCGAAGAATGACGAGGCGAATGCGCTCGAGCCGTTCAGCCAACACCCGGAGATGGTGCTCAGGCGGGATGACATCGCCTGTTTCGTGGCGAATTGGACGGACAAGGCGGCAAACCTGCGCGAGATCGCGCGACGACTGAACATCGGGCTCGATAGTTTGGTGTTCGCCGACGACAACCCGGCGGAACGGGCCGTCGTGCGGCGAGAGCTGCCGATGGTCGAGGTGCCGGAATTGCCGGAGGACCCGACCGAGTATGGCGTCTGCATCGCCGACGCCGGCTATTTCGAGGCCTTGCGCGTCACCGACGAGGATCGCCAACGAGCGCAGCAGTATCAAGGGAATCTGGCCCGCGAGACGCTAATGGCGTCGGCGACCGACATGGCGGGCTACCTCCGGAGCCTCGAGATGGAGGCGGTGTGGAGCCGGTTCGATCGGGTGGGCCTGGCGCGGATCGTGCAGCTGATCAACAAGACGAACCAGTTCAACCTGACCACGCGCCGGGTCAACGAGGAGCAGATCGCCGGATTGATCGATGATCCGACGTCGCTGAGCCTGCAGATCCGCCTGCTCGACCAGTTCGGCGACAATGGGATCATCGCGATCGTGTCTGGTCATCGCGAGGGCGCGGCGATCCGGCTCGATACGTGGCTGATGAGTTGCCGGGTGCTCGGGCGGGGAATGGAGGCGGAGACGCTGAACCTGGTCGTGGCGGAAGCTCGCCGTTTGGGCGCGGCGACGCTGATCGGCGACTACCGGCCGACCGCGAAGAACGGGATGGTGCGCGAGCACTACGAGCGGCTGGGCTTCACGCTGACCGATCGGTCGGAGGACGGCAGCACGAGCTGGTCGCTCGACCTCGTCCGGTTCGAGCCGCGAGAGACTTTCATCCGGAGCCGGCGCGCGGAAACGCCGGCGTCGGAGCTGATGTCGGCCTGAGCGCCGGCACGATCCAAGGGACCATGATGACAGACGCGGATATCTACGCAGAGCTGAACAACGTCTTCCGGCAAGTACTCGAAGACGATGCGATCGAACTCACGCCGACTACTACCGCCGAGGACGTGGACGGGTGGGATTCGATGAACCACATCTTCATCGTCGTCGAACTTGAGAAGCGGTTCGGGGTGAAGTTTCATGCCGCCGAGATGGAAGAGCTGAAGAATGTCGGCGAGCTCGCGACATTGGTGAAGCAGAAGCTGGCCAAGAAGGGTTAGCGTTTCCCTTGGTTTTCAGTTCGTTCCCGTTCATTTTCGCGTTCCTGCCGCTGGCCCTGCTCGGTTTCTGGGCCACTGCGCGTTTCAGCACGCGGGCGGCGGGGGTCTGGCTCGTGCTCGCGTCGCTCGGGTTCTACGCCTATTGGCGGCTGGATTTCCTGCCGCTGCTGCTGATCTCGATCGCGTTCAACTTCACCATCAGCCTCGTGCTGACCCGGACGGAGAGCCGGCCGCGGCTGCAGAACGCGGTGCTTCTGATGGGTATCGCGGCCGATCTGCTGGCGCTGTTCTATTACAAATATGCGGTCGGCCTCTCGAGCTTCTTCGGCTTCCAAACGGTGGCAGGGGTCCCGTTCTGGGAGATCGTGCTGCCGCTGGGCATCTCGTTCTTCACCTTCACCCAGATCGGCTACCTCGTGGATGTGAAGCAGGGCGTGGCAAAGACGCGGGACCTGCTGAGCTACGTGCTGTTCGTCACCTTCTTCCCGCACCTGATCGCCGGACCGATCCTGCACAACCGCGAGATGATGCCGCAATTTGCCGACAAGGCGACCTACCGGTTCAGCGGCTCCAACCTTGCGGTGGGGCTGACGATCTTCGCGATCGGGCTGGCGAAGAAGGTGCTGCTGGCCGACCCGTTGGCGGGCGATGTCGCGCTGCATTTCGCGCATCCCGCGGCGGGCGGGCTGTTCGCCTCGTGGTATGCGGTGATCGCCTATTCGCTGCAGCTCTACTTCGATTTCTCCGGCTATTCGGACATGGCGATCGGGTTGGCGCGGATGTTCAACATCCGGTTCCCGCTGAACTTCAACTCGCCGTACAAGGCGACCACCGTGATCGATTACTGGCAGCGTTTCCACATGACGCTGACGCGGTTCATCACGATGTACATCTTCAGCCCGATCGCCTTGTGGGTGACGCGCTGGCGGGATCGGCACGGGCTGGACAACTCTCGGCGGGCATCCGCGACGCCGGGCGGGTTCCTCTCGCTGGTGGCGGGTCCGACGCTGATCACGATGGGTTTGGCCGGCGTTTGGCACGGCGCGGGCACACAGTATCTGATCTTCGGGCTGCTGCACGGGTCATACATCACCGTCAACCATGCCATGCGGATCTTCTTTCCTGCGCCGAAGAAGCCGGCGCCGAAGCCCTGGGCGGTGGAGACCGGCGCACATGTGGCGAAGGTGCTCGCGGTCTATGTCGCCGCGCTCGTTGGGTTCGCATTCTTCCGTGCGGCGTCCACCGGCGCCGGGTTCGAGATCCTCGCGGGTATGGCGGGGTTGCATGGGGTCGGCGAGGCGCTGCCGCGGACGACGGTGCTGCAGATCGCGGCCTTGTTCGTCATTGTTTGGTTCGCGCCGAATACGCAGCAGATCATGAGCCGTTACGAGCCGGCGCTTGGGCGTGCGGCGGTCAATCCCTATCGGCGGCTGGTGTGGCAGCCCGGCGCCGGGTGGGCGTTCGCGGCCGGCACGATCGGGGCACTGGGCATCCTCGCGCTCGGTGGGACGACCGAGTTCCTCTACTTCCAGTTTTGACCGTACCGCTTCTTCTTTCCGTGTTCCCGACCTTTGCCGTCGGCGGGGCGCAGATCCGGTTCACGACGCTCGCCAACCATTTCGGGCGGGAGTGGCGGCACGCGATCGTCGCGATGGATGGGGTGACCACGGCGCGTGAGCGTTTGGATGCCGGCCTGGATGTCGTGTTCCCCGAGATCGAGGTGCGCAAGGGAGACACGGTGGGGAATGTGCGGCGGTTCCGGGCGGCGATCGGCGCGCTGAGACCGCGGACGATGCTGACGCATAATTTCGGGTCAATCGAGTGGTCGATGGCGAACCGGCTCAAAATGGTGGAGCAGGTTCACGTCGAGGACGGGTTCGGGCCGGAGGAGCGGGCGCAGCAGTTGCCGCGGCGGGTTTGGCTGCGACGGTTGTTCCTACGGGGACGGACGGTCGCCCTGCCCTCTCGGACGCTGATGCGGATCGCGCTGGACGTCTGGCGGCTGCCTTCCGCCCGCGTGAACTACGTGCCGAACGGGATCGACCTGGTTCGGTTCGGCGGTCCGAAGCCGACGCGGTCAGGGCCGGGGGAAGCGCCGGTGATCGGGACGGTCGCGGCGCTGCGGCCGGAAAAGAACGTGGCGCGGCTCGTTCGAGCGTTCGCTTTGGCCAATGCCGCGGCGCCGGCGCGGTTGGTGATCGTTGGCGACGGGTCGGAACGCACGGCGCTGGAGGCGTTGGTGGACCAACTCGGCGTTCGCGAGCGAGTGCGGTTCGAGGGGCATGTCCGGGACCCGGCAGCACTCATCCGCGGGTTGGATGTGTTCGCGATGTCGTCCGATACGGAGCAGATGCCGATCTCGTTGCTAGAGGCGATGGCAGCGGGCCTGCCAGTGGCGGCGACCGATGTGGGCGACATCGCGGCGATGCTGCCGGCCGCGCAGAGGCGTCTCGTCGTGCCGCAGGACGATGCGGCGCTCGGGAACGCCTTGGCTGAACTCGTCGGGAGCGATGACCTGCGCGCCTCGCTGGGCGCGGCAAACCGCTTACGTGCCGAAGCGGAGTTCGACGAGACGGTGATGTTTTCGCGTTGGGCGAAACTGCTCGCCGCCTGACAACTATTCGCGAGGCGAATTACCAGCGTCAGTTTACGGCAACTTCAGGCGAACAAGCTGCGTTCCAACATTAGCGCAGAGGAGACGTGATGATGTTGAAATATGCTACGGCTTTCGCCTTTTTGATTGCGGCTGGTCCGGTGTTCGCTCAGGGCGCCACGCAGACGCCGCCGGCTCCTGGTTCGGCGGCATCGGAAGCGCAGAGTTCCAATAGCTTGCCCGCAGGCGCTGCGAACATGAACCTGAACTCGACGCAGAATCCGAACATGGCCGGTCAGGCGCTGGGCGGCACGACGACGCAGAACACCGCGCCGACGCCGCCGGTGGGGACGACCACGACGCGTCCTTAATCACCAGTCCCGCGTCAACAAAATGGGCCCGCTCTTCGGAGCGGGCTTTTTGTTTGTGCGGGCGCACGGTAGGAGCGCGCATGCAGTTCGCCGCACTCTCGACCGACGGTCCGATCGCCACCATTACGATGCAGGATCCTGCCCGGCGGAACGCGCTGAGCGAGGGGATGCTGGCTGCGATGACCGGTGCGTTCGATACCCTGCCGGAGGATGTGCGCGCGGTGGTGCTGCGGGCCGGGCCAACCGACAAGGTTTGGTGCGCGGGTTTCGACATTGCGGCGTTGGCGCCGGGGATCGACCCACTGGCGCAGGACGGCGCGCTGCATGGGCTGTTCCGGCGGCTGCGGGATTGCCGGGCACCGGTGATCGGCATGCTGCACGGGTCGGCTTGGGGAGGCGGCACGGATCTAGCGCTTCGCTGCGACATCCTGATCGGGGATCCGACGGCAAGCTTGGCGTTCACGCCGGCGCGGCTGGGATTGCCTTACGATCAGGAGGGTTTGCTGAACGCGATGCTCCGGGCCGGGCCGGGGTTGGCGATGGAGATGTTCGCGACTGCCGAGCCGGTGGATGCGGAGCGGTCGTTCAGCGCCGGGCTGCTGAACCGCTTGGTGCCGGAGGCGGAGTTGGAGGCCGTCACGTTTGCGATGGCGCGGCGGATCGCGGAGAACGCGCCGCTGACGGTGGCGAGCGCGAAGCAGCATTTCCGGGCGTTGTCGACGGCATTGGCCGTTCCGTCCGCGGTGAGCCAGCGGTTGCACGAGGGGCGGCAGGCGGCGCTTTCGAGCCACGATTATGCGGAGGGGCTGACCGCATTCCGGGAAAAGCGGCCGCCGGGTTTCGAAGGGCGCTAGGTCAATATAGCCGGTCGCGGTAGCCGACTTCGATCTTGGCGTCGGCTTCGGCCGGACTGATGCCGCCGATCTGCTCGGCGATGACCTTGCCGAGGGTGGGGAACTCGGACCGTTCGATCTTCGCAGCCGGATCCCATAGGCGTGAGCGTTTAAGGGCCTTGCCGCAGTGGAAGAAGACCTCGGCGATCTCGATGACCAGCCCGGTGCGGGGCGTCTTGCCGCCGACCTCGGAGGGGGCGAGGGCCTCGGCCTCGGTGAGTAGGCGGGCGGCGCCGTTGACGCGCAGGGTCTCGTCGATCCCCGGCACGAAGAAGATGAGGCCGACGCCGGGCGCGCTGACGATGTTGGCGAAGGAGTCGACTCGGTTGTTGCCGGGCCGGTCGGGTAGCAGCAGCGTCGTATCATCGAGGATTCGGACGAAACCGGGCGGGTCGCCGCGGGGGCTGGCGTCGACGCGACCGTCGGCGTCAGCGGTGGCGAGGACCAGGAAAGGCGAGAGTTCGATGAAGCGGCGGCAGTGTGCGTCGAGCCGCGAGAGGACTTTGCGCTCGGCCATCGGGTTGATCTGGCCCATATGGGCGCGGAGTGCGGCAGGGTCGGCGATCTGGTTCATGGAAGTGGTCCTTTCGGCGCGACGGAGAGGCCGACGACACGGTGCTTGGCGATGAGGCTGGCGACAAGGCCGGAGTCGATCGCCTCGGCGACGAATTCGCGCAGGAAGGCCGAGCCGGCTTGGTTGCGGCGGAGCGTGCCGACCGCTTGCTGCACGGCGGCAAACTGTCCCGGCAGGATTCGCGCGCCAGGTATGCGCTCGACGTCCGTCAGCAGGCGGGGCCGGAGCCCGGCTAGGGCGTCGAGGCTCTCGCGTTGGAAAAGGTCGAAGGAGGCGTCGAGCCCGTCGGCATGGACCAGTTCGGCGTGTTTGATGTTGCGGTCGAGCCAGAGACCGTAGGCGGTACGGGCGGCAACGGCGATCCGGATACCTGTGCGGTCGACCTCCTCGACGGCGTGGAGCGGCGAACCTGCAGGGACGAGGTAAGTGGACTGGATCTCGACATAGGCCGGGGTGAACTCGATTTTTTCGGCGCGGGCGGGTTCAGCGCCAATGAGGCCGATATCCCATTGGTCGGATTCGGCGGCGTCGGCGAGCTCGCCGGGTTTGGGGTATGGGACGTAGCGGACGGGGACGCCGAGACGGTCGGCGATGGCGCGGGCCATGTCGGGGGCGACGCCGACCGGGCCGCCATCAGGGGTGCGGTCGGAGACGAGCAGGAAGTTGCTCATGTTGATGCCGGCCCGGAGGGTGCCGGTGGGCGCGAGTTCGGCGACGATCTGGTGGGTCTGGCTCATGGGGGCCCTTTGGAGCGGGTGAAGGGAATCGAACCCTCGTATGCAGCTTGGGAAGCTGCCGTTCTACCATTGAACTACACCCGCGCTGGGCAGGCAGTCTCTATACGGAATGTCGGTTGACCACGCAATTCCCGGGGCTTAGGTTTGGACTGCCTCGATCGTCGAGGCCCTCGTGATTTGTCCGGCCGGATTGCGGCGAGGTAAAACAAGCGCGCTAAAGAGGCCCGTGCCGAGCCTGTTCATTAGGTTTGTCGCGGCGTCAACGGCCGTAGAACGAGGCTGGCTATGACGCAGAAGAACTATCGACCCGCAACCACATTGATCCACGGCGGCACGCAGCGCTCCGCGTTCGGCGAAACGTCCGAGGCGTTGTTCCTGACGAGCGGCTTCGTCTACGACGATGCCGAACAGGCGGAAGCGACGTTCGCCGGAACCGTGAGCCACTATCAGTATTCGCGCTTCGGCAATCCGACTGTGACGATGCTGGAGCAGCGGCTGGCCGAGGTTGAGGGCGCGGAGGCATGCCGGGCGACGGCGACGGGCATGGCTGCGGTGCATGCGGCGATGCTCTCGCATTTAAAGACCGGTGACCGGGTCGTGGCTTCGCGTGCCTTGTTCGGGTCCTGTCACTGGATCGTGTCCACGCTGCTGCCCCGGTATGGCATCGCGACGGAGTTCGTCGACGGGACGGACCTGGCGGCCTGGGCGCGAGCGCTGGGGAGAAGACGAGCGTCGTGCTGGTCGAGAGCCCATCCAATCCGATGCTCGAAGTGCTCGACATCGGCGAGATCTGCCGGATGGCGCATGCGGCGGGAGCGATTGTGATCGTCGACAACGTGTTCGCGACGCCGCTGCTGCAGAAGCCTATCGAGATGGGCGCCGACGTGGTGGTGTATTCCTGCACCAAGCATATCGACGGTCAGGGGCGCGTGTTGGGCGGCGCGGTGCTCGGGCGGAAGGCCTGGGTCGAGGAGACGCTGCAACCGTTCATTCGCAACACCGGGCCGAGCCTGTCGCCGTTCAATGCGTGGCTGCTGCTCAAGGGATTGGAAACGTTGAGCTTGCGGGTGAATGCGGCGTGCGCTGGTGCGGCGCTCGTGGCGGATTTCCTGGCGGGACATGCGGCGGTTCGGCGGGTTTTGTATCCGACGCGGAGCGATCACCCGCAACACGCGTTAGCTGTCCGGCAGATGAGCGCGGGAGGCACGTTGGTGACGTTCGAACTGGCCGACAAACAGGCGGCATTCGCGGCGATGAATGCGTTCCGACTGATCTCGATCTCGAACAATCTCGGGGATTCGAAGTCGCTGGCGACCCATCCGGCGACGACGACGCATATGCGGATCGGCGCGGACGAGCGGTCGCGACTGGGGATCAGCGACGGCGTGATCCGGCTTTCGGTGGGGCTCGAAGACCCGGCCGACTTGGTCGAGGACCTGGAGCAGGCGTTGGCCGGAGTGCAGGCGACGGTGCGCCAGGCTGCTGAGTGACGATGAGCGGCGATTATCGCGCGGTCACGGACGGGATCGAGGTAACGGTCCGTACCTACTTCCTCGAGGACCAGTCGGACGTGGTGAACGGGCCTTGGGCTTGGGCGTATCAGGTGCGGATCGCCAATCTCGGGCGGGAAACCGTGCAGCTGTTGCGGCGAACGTGGCGGATCACGGATGCGCACGGGCGGATGCAGGTCGTCCAAGGGGCGGGGGTGGTCGGCGAGACCCCGATGCTCGAGCCCGGAGATGCGTTCGAATACACGTCCGGGACGCCGCTCGAGACGAGTTCGGGCTTCATGACCGGGCTCTATCACATGGTGGCCACGGCATCGGGGCGGGAGTTCGACGTGGTGATCCCACCTTTCAGCCTGGATAGTCCGGGCCAGGCTGCCCAGGTGCATTAGTGATGTGCGCCGGATGCGCCCTCCCCTGGCTTGTGCTCTCGGCGGTTACGCCCAAATGCATCCGGCCCGAATAAGGACGACCCTGTGAACCAGATCAGCGCCTCCGTTGCCGCTTCGTCTCCGGTCAGCCTCTCCCGCCCGTCGCAGGAAGAAGCCGAAGAGGCGGTCCGCGTCTTGCTGCGGCTGGCCGGCGAGGATCCGTCGCGGGAGGGGTTGCGGGACACGCCGGCGCGGGTGGTGCGCTCATATAAGGAGCTGTTCGGCGGCTACGACGTCGATCCGGTGTCGTTGTTGGAGCGGACCTTCGAGGAAGTGGAGGGCTACGACGAGATCGTGCTGCTGCGCGACGTTCGGATCGAGAGCCATTGCGAGCATCACATGGTGCCGATCATCGGCCGGTGTCACATCGGGTATCTGCCGCGCAACCGGGTTGTAGGGATCAGCAAGCTGGCGCGTGTGGCTGATGCCTACGCGAAGCGGCTGCAAATCCAGGAGCGGCTGACGGTCCAGATCGCCGACACCATCGACCAGGTGCTGCATCCGCGGGGAGTGGCCGTGGTGATCGAGGCGGGCCACCAGTGCATGAGCACCCGAGGCGTGCACAAATCGGGCGTCAGCATGGTGACGAGCCGGATGACCGGCTGCTTCCGCGATGATCCGACGACGCGGCGCGAGCTGCTGTCGATGATCGGGAGCCGTGCGCCGGGTTCGCTCGACTACTGAGTTACCGCCGCCGGGCAAGTGTTCGGTTGAGGAGCAAAGCGAGGCGTACGCCGGCTTTCGGAAGCTGCTCTCGGCAGTCCCGCAGAGCGGTCTGCATGTAAGTTTCCGACAGGGCGTATGTGCCGCGGCGGCTTGGCGCGGGAAGCAGGCCGTAGGCGTCGCGGGCGGCGATCGTTGAGATTCGCGCGCCCAGTCAGAGGGCGTTCCTGCTGACCAACGCTGCATCTGGGCCGGCGAGATTGCGCCGCGGAGGGCGGAGGCGATTTGTTTGGGATCGTCTCCGAGGGCGCGGACGAATTCGGTGTCCCAGAAATGATGCAGGTTGCCGGCGCGGAAGCCCGGCGCGGAGACGCGCTCGTCGTTGCCGCCGCGGTCGTCGTCGTCGGCGGCATGGAGCGGCTGGTGCACGTCGGCGACGAGATGGAGCAGGAATTTGAGGGCGGCGAGGCGTTCGTCGGGCGGCGTTGCCGGGTCGGCGAGTTCGGCGGCGAACTGGTCGATCTTGTCGACGACGCAGGCTTGGGCAGGGCCGAGCGAGGCGGGTGTGCCGGGGGGCAGTTTGGGATGGCCGAAGCAGGCTTCGTCGAGGGAGGGGTTCTGGATCTCGATGTCGACGAAGTGCCACTGCCGGGTTCGGCGGCGCGCGCCGTCAGCGTCGGCGTTACGGAGATGGTCGGCCCAGGTCGCCTCCTCGGCGATGTCGTGCTCGGTGAGCGGGTCCTCGTCGAGGGCAAGCATGGCGTGAACTTGGCGCCGGATTTCGGGCCGCAAAAGGGAGTCGGCGATGAGGGCGACGATCTCGTGACCTTCGTCGCCCCAGGCGCAAGGCGGGCGCGAGGGTGGAGGGCTGCCGCGGCGAGTAGCAGCGCCGCGGCGAAGCGGATCATGCCGCGCGGGGCCGGCTCGAGCGCCTGCTTCACGAAAGGGTTGGAGGCGCGTTCCATGCCGATGGTCGAGCCGGGGCCGTGGCCGCAAAGGAAGGCGACGTTGTCGTCAGGGTCATCAGCTTGTCGCGGATGGCGTCGAGGAGGGCTTCGGGGTCGCCGTAGGGGAAGTCGGTACGGCCGACGGAGCCCTGGAACAGGACGTCGCCGACGAGAGCGAGGCCGTTGGCGCGGTTGAGGTAAACCAGACTGCCGGGGGTGTGGCCGGGGCAGTGCAGGATTTCGAACTGGTGCTCGCCGAGAGAGACCGTCTCGCCCTCGGAGAGGAAGCGGTCGGGGCGGACATTACGGGCTCGCGATGCCGAAACGCTTGCCGGACTCGACGAGGTCGTCGAGCAGGAAGGCGTCGCGCTCGTCCGGGCCGTCGAGCGGGACGGCGAGCGCGTCGCGCAGTTCGGCGGCGCCGCCGGCATGATCGATATGGCCATGGGTCAGGAGGATGCGCTCCACCGTGAGGCCGAGTTCGCTCGATGGTGCCGCGGATGCGCGGGACGTCGCCGCCAGGATCGATGACCCAGGCGCGCTTGGTGTCGTCATCCCATAGCAGGGTGCAGTTCTGCTGCAGCGGGGTGACGGGGACGATCGCCCCGCGCAGGCCACTCATTTGACGGCGGAGAAACTGGTCGGCTGGAGGAGCTGGCTGACGATGTTGGCGACGATCTGACCGTCCTTCTCGGTCTCGGCGCGCTTGGCGATCCATTCCGGGTCGGTCTGGAACGCGGCCCATTTGGTCTCACGTTCCGCGAGGCTTTCCCAGGCGAGCATGTAGGTCAGCTCCTGGTTCGATTCGCCGATGACCGTGGTCCAGAAGCCGGCCTGACGGATGCCGTGACGCTCCCAGAGCTTGAGGGTGATGGTCTCGAAGCGCTTGAGCAGAGCGGGCAAACGGCCCGGCAAGCATCGGTATATGCGCAGTTCGTGTATCATGGATTCTCCCCTAATCCTTGGAAGAGTGGCCGGCACCTTGGAAGACCGCAAGCGGAACCTCCTTCGCACACCGTCCGTTAACCCAGCTATGAGCGAGATGCCGGTGTCCGAACAGAAGGTGGTGAAACGGCGGCGGCGGCGGTGGCCTTATGTGCTGATCGGCTTTGTCGCGCTGGTTGTGGCGGCGATCTTTGCGTTCCAATGGGACTGGCTGATCCCGTTCATCGAGCCGAGGGCGAGCGCTGCGATCGGGCGGCCGGTGCGGCTCGTCGCACCTGCATGTCACCCTCGGGCATACGACGCACATCGTCGCGGATGGGGTGGCGATCGGCAATCCGGCAGGGTGGCCCGGCGGTGGCGACTTCGCGACGGCCGAGCACCTCGTCGTCGACGTCGATGCCGACAAGCTGATCCATGGGCGGCATATCGTGCTGCCGTCGATCGCGGTGGAGCGGCCGACGATCGATGCGCAGCAACTGGCGGATGGCAGCGCCAACTTCAAGTTCGAGACGGCGCGGCGGTCAGCAAAGCAGTTCGAGCCGCAAGCGAGGGACCGCAGCTCGGGAAGCTGGTGATCAACGACGGATCGGCACATGTGCGGTCGGCGCCGCTGAATGCCGACTTCAACGTGGCGATCTCGACGAAGACCGGCGCAGACGGGAAGGACCAGATCGTCGCCAGCGCGAAGGGGACGTATGCCAAGCAGCCGATTTCGGCGGAGTTCACGGGCGGCGCATTGCTGTCGCTGCGGGACGCGGCGGATCCTTATCCGGTCGATCTGCGGCTGAAGAACGGGCCGACCACGGCTTCGGCTGCTGGGTCGGTGGAGAACCCGCTGGCGTTCAAGGGCGTCAACGTGAAGCTCGAGCTGGCTGGGCCGGACATGTCGCTGCTGCTGCCGCTGACGGGGATCGCCATCCCGAAGACGCCGCCGTATCGGATCGCCGGGAAGCTGGATTTCGCCGATGGCGTGGTGAAGTTCGACGATTTCGCGGGGAAAGTCGGGAGCAGCGACCTCGAGGGGGCGCTCAATGTCGACACCAAGCCGACCAGGCCGGTGCTCACGGCCGAGCTGCAGTCCAAGATGGTCGATCTGAAGGACCTGGGTGGTTTCATCGGGGCGGAACCGGGTGATGCCGACAAGGGGACGAAGAAGCCAGCGGCGGCGGCGAACCCGAGCGGCAAGGTGCTGCCGACGGACAAGATCAGCCTGCCGAAGCTGAACGCCGCCGATGTGCATCTGAAGTATCAGGCGCGAAGGATCGAGGGACGGCGGCAGCCGCTGGACAACATGGTCGCGGCCCTGGACATCGTGAACGGGGAAGTGTCGCTGCATCCGTTGAGCTTCGGCATCGGGCGAGGGAAAATCTCGTCGCAGATCTCGTTGGCGCAGCGCGGCAATGGGGTGGCAGCGAAGGCGGACGTAGATTTCCAGCGGGTGGATGTCTCCAAGCTGATGGCGGCGACCGGGGCGGGCGAAGGCGCGGGCGCGATCGGCGGACGCGCCAAGATCGAGGGGACGGGCGATTCACTGGCGCAGATCCTGGGCGGCGGAAATGGCGAACTGAAGCTGTTCATGGGTGCCGGCGGCAATCTTAGCGCGCTGCTGGTCGATATCTCCGGGCTTCAGTTCGGCAATGCGCTGCTGTCGGCGATCGGCGTGCCGAACCGGACACAGATCCAGTGCCTGATCACCGATTTCGTGCTGACGGGCGGCAACGCGGAATCGCGGTTGACGATGCTGGACACGGACGAAGGCCGGGTCGGAATCACTGGGGATGTGAACCTGCGGACGGAGGCGCTGAACCTGAAACTGCGGACAGAGTCGAAGCATTTCAGCATCGGGTCGCTGCCGGCGGCGATCGGGATCAACGGGACTTTGGGCAAGCCTGGTATTTCGCCGGATCTGGCGGAAGCGGGGACGCGGGCGGCGGCGGCGGCCGGGCTGGGCGTTCTGCTCACGCCGCTGGCGGCGCTATTGCCGACGATCCAAGTGGGAACGGGTGAAGACGGCGCCTGCGGCGCATTGCTGCACGAGGTTCAGACGCCGCCGCGGGTTCCGGGAAATGCGCCCGCGAGGCCGCCGGCGCGACGCCGACGCTAGAGTCAATCCATCGCCGCGTGGGCGAGGCTTGGGGCGGCGACGACCTTGGGGCGGCGCATCAGCAGTAGCAGGAGCAGCGTCGGGGCGGTGACGAGCAGCATCGCCTTGAAGTCGTCGAGATAGGCGATGATCGCAGCCTGCTGGTTGATGACGGTGTCGAGCATCGCGGCGCCGCGGGCGGTGGCCGGGTCGAGCATTGGACCGGCGGAGCCGTGTCGCCAGCGAGCTGAACGGAGTGACGTGACCGGCCATGTCGGCGTGGGCGACCTGGATGTTGCGGGCCAGCAGGGCGGAGGTGGCGGAGACGCCAACGGCGCTGCCGACGTTGCGGACGAGCGAGAGCAGCGAGGTCGCGTCGGTGCGCAGCTCGGGGGCGAGGGTCGCGAAGGCGATCACCTGAAGCGGGATGAAGACGAAGCCGAGGCCGGCGCCCTGGATGATGGTGTTGATGGCGACGGGGTCCAGCGAAATGTCCGGAGTCCATCCGGTCTGTTCGTAAAGCGAATAGCAGAGCAGGATCACGCCGAGCGCCATCAGCAGGCGCGGGTCCATGCGGCTGGTCAGGCGGCCGGAGATCATCATGGCGGCCATGGTGCCGAGGCCGCGGGGCGCGAGGATCAGGCCGGCGGCTGCGACGGGGTAGCCGGCGAGAGTCTGCAGCCAGGGGGCGAGCAGGGCGGAGCTGGCGAGCAGGATCATCCCGACGGAGAACATCACGGCGAGGCTGGCGGCGAAGTTGCGGTCGCGGAAGATGCGGGGCGGGAGGAAGGGCTTTTCGGCGGTGAGCAGATGGACGACGAAGAGGTAAGTGCCGAGGCCGGCGAGGACCGCCTCGACGACGATCTCGCGGGAGCCGAACCAGTCCTGGTCCTGGCCGCGGTCGAGCATGAGCTGGAATGCGCCGAGGCCGAGGGCGAGCACGCCGAAGCCGAGCCAATCGAAGCGGAGCTCGGACTTGGCCTGCTCTTTGGGAAGGAAGATCAGGAGCCCGGCGGTCGCCAGGATGCCGAACGGCAAGTTGACGTAGAAGACGTAGCGCCAGTTGTAGAGGTCGGTGAGGTAGCCGCCGAGGGTGGGGCCGAGGATGGGGCCGACCATGACGCCGACGCCCCAGAGCGCCATGGCGGAGCCGCGCTGCTCGGGCGGGTAGATGTCGAGCATGGTGGCTTGGCTGAGCGGAACCAGGGCAGCGCCGAAGACGCCCTGAAGCAGGCGGAACAGCACCATCTGCTCGAGCGATTGGGCGACGCCGCAGAGCATGGAAGCGATGGTGAAGCCGACAAGGCAGACGAGGAAAAGGTTCTTGCGGCCGAAGCGGGCGGAGAGCCAGCCGACGGGCGCGGTCATGATCGCGGCGGCGACGATGTAGCTGGTGAGGACCCAGGTGATCTGGTCGGAGGTCGCCGACAGGCTGCCCTGCATGTAGGGGAGCGCGACGTTGGCGATGGTGCTGTCGAGCGCCTGCATGAGGGTCGCGACCATCGCGCAGAGCGTGATGAGGCCGCGGTTCGGGACGACACCGGACTCGGCAAGCCGCTCGGACATGGTTCAGAACAGGTCGGAGAGCGAGCGGGTGTGGCCGGTGTCGATGTCGGCTTCGACGCTCATGCCGGCGCGGAGCGGCGGATCCTGCGGCTTGCGGTCGAGGCGGATGCGGACGGTGATGCGCTGGACGACCTTGACCCAGTTGCCGGAGCTGTTCTGGGCGGGGAGGATGGAGAACTCGCTGCCGCTGGCAGGCGCGATGCTGTCGACGGTGCCTTGCCAGGTGCGGCCGGGATAGGTGTCGATGGTGACGCTGACCGGGTCGCCGGGCTTGACGTAGGTGAGTTCGGTTTCCTTGGGGTTGGCCTCGACCCAGACATGATCGGTCGAGACGAGGCCGAAGGCGGCATTGCTGGCGCGCGAGGTAGAGGCCGGGCTGGGCGTTGGAGACGCCGGTGACGATGCCGTCCATGGGGGCGCGGATGGTCGAGTGGTCGAGTTCGCGCTGGGCTTCGTCGACCGCGGCCTTGGCCTTTGAGGTAGGCGGGCATGGTCGTGACGTCGGCGTGTGGCGTCGCCGCCGAGGCGCGCGAGTTGGACCTGGGCGGCGACTTGCGCGGACGGCGGCGGCGTGCTGGTCGGCGGCGAGCTGGAAGCGGGCGTCGTCGTAGGACTGGCGGGAGACGTCGCCACGGCCGACGAGGCCGGCGGTGCGATTGAAGCGGGCCTGGTCGGCATCGACGGCTGCGCCTGCTTGTTGGCGATGTCCTTGACCATGCGGTCGTAGTCGCGCTTGGCCGCCTCGAGCGTGAGGGCGGTCTGGGCGAGGTCGGCCTGCGCGGATCGAAGCGCGATGTCGAAACTGGCGGGGGTCGAGGCGGACGAGGACGTCCCCTGCCCTGCACGACCTGGCCTTCGTGTGACGGGGATCTCGGCGATGATGCCGGAAACGTCGGTGGCGAGCGGCGATCTTGTCGGCGCGGATGTAGGCGTTGTCGATCGAGACGATGCGGCCGCCGTGGAGCCAGAAGTAGAGGGAGCCGATGGCGACGACGGCGATGCCGCCGAGCATGAGGGCGGGACGCTTGAGGCGCGAACGCCGCCGGGTCGCTGGGAGGACGGGAGCCTGCGGGATGGTCGCGGGCGTCGATGACCTGCGACATCAGGCGGCTTCCTCCAGCTCGGTGCGTTTGGACAAGGTCGCACGCATGCAGCGGAGGGCCTTGAGGACGGTTTCGATCGTTTCGGGTTCGAGTTTTGCGGTGAGGAGGTCGACCAGCTCCTCCTTCTGCCCGATCAGTTCCTCGAGCACCGGTTTGGCGGCCGGCAACAGATGCAGACGCCAGCAGCGGCGATCCTGCGGGTCGGGGCGGCGCTCGATCAGGCTGCGAGCCTCCAGCCGGTCGGCGAGGCGGGCGACGGTGATGGGCTCTACTTCGAGGAGCTCGGCGACATCCTTCTGCGAGAGACCTGGCTGACGCTCGAGACGGGCAAGCATGACCCATTGGGCGCGGGTCATGCCGTGGGCGCGGGCGCGGCGATCGGCCTCGGTGCGGATCATTCGGGCAACGTCGCCCAACAGCATGAGAAGATCAGGCTGATTATGCATCGGCATATGATAAGCATGGTTATGATATGCTGCAAGAGGCTTTCGGGTTTCGACGGCGGCGTGGGAACGCTTTATACGGAAGACGGGGAAACGAGATCGGGACGATGCGGAACGCTGCCGAGGAACGCTTTCAGACGCTGCACGAGGTGATCGCTGCGGCGCGGCTGAACCTGAACCAGAATTTGTGGGACTACCTCATCGGAGGCACCGCGACGGAGACGACGGTTCGGCGGAACCGCGGCGCGCTGGACCGGATCGGCTTTCGGCCGCGAGTGCTGGAGGATGTGTCGGCGATCGACACGTCGCGGGAGTTCCTGGGGCATCGCATCCGCCTGCCGGTGGCGCTGGCGCCGGTGGGGGGGCTCGAGCAGCTCGGGGCCGGCGGGGGGCTGACGGTGGCGCGGGGCGCCGGGACGGCGGGAGTGCCGTTCTTCTTGAGTTCGGTTTCAGAGTCCGGACTGGAGAAGACGGCGGCGGAAGCCAGCGGGTGCAAGATCTTCCAGCTCTACGTGCGGGGCGACGACGCGTTCATCGACGATCACGCTCAACGGGCGATCGATGCCGGCTATGATGCGTTCTGCATCACCGTCGATAGCGCGATCTATAGCCGGCGGGAGCGGGACATCGCGAACCGGTTCGCGAAGCCTTGGCGGGCCCGGTCGAGCGGGATGGAATTCCAGGCAGGGCTGAGCTGGGCGAACATCGAGCGGTTCAAGCGAGTGCACGGGATCAAGCTTTTCCTCAAGGGGATCGCGACGGCAGAGGACGCGGTGCGAGCGTGCGATCTCGGAGTGGAGGGGATCTACGTCTCCAATCATGGCGGACGGCAGCTCGACCACGGGGCTGGGAGCGCAGAAGTTTTGCCGGAGATCGTCGAGGCGGTCGGCGGGCGGGCGATGGTGATCATGGATGGCGGGATCAGCCGGGGGAGCGACGTGGTGAAGGCGATCGCGCTCGGGGCGGATCTGGTCGGGGTGGGCCGGCTGTATGTGTATGGGCTGGCGGCGGCTGGCGCGGAGGGGATCGTCCGGGTGATGGAACTGCTCGAGGAAGAGGTGGCGGAGTGCCTGGGGCTGCTGGGGTTGAGCAGTTTCGAGGGGCTGGACCGGCGGTATCTGCGGGCGGTAGAGGCGGTGACCGAGCCGCATGTGCATAGCGCGTTCCCGCTGCTGAGCCTGCCGCACTTCACCTACTAGGTCGATGCTCGACGCCACTGGGGCGGCTCCCCCAATCCCGGTCGTCGCCACGAGGCGGCGGGGGATTTTGTCAGCAGGCGGCGCTTGGACGGCGTTGCTGTTGTCGATCTTGGCCTTCCTGGTGGTCTATCCGGTTTGCATGCTGCTGATCGGGGCGCTGACGGGCGGAGACCCGGTCGTGGATGGGTATCGGCTGAGCACGGTGTCGCTGGACCGGTTCGTGTCGGTGGTGACCAATCCGAACGTGCAGTTTGCGCTGGGGAACTCGCTGCTGACGTGCACGGGAGGCACGCTGGTGGCGGTTTGCGTCGGGCTGGCTTTTGCGTGGATCACGGTGCGGACGGATACCCCGGCGAAGCGGCTGATCGCGGCGGCGGGGATGTTGCCGCTGTTCGTGCCGCCGCTGGTCGGCGGCGTGGCGTGGGCGATCTTGGGCTCACCGAAGACGGGTTTGCTGAACACGATCCTGGCGCGGATGGGATTGGAGTGGCGGATCAACATGTATTCGATGGCGGGGATCATCTTCGTCTTCGGGATGTACTACGCGCCGTATGTCTACATGTTCACGTCGGCGGCGCTGAAGAACATGGATCCGTCGCTCGAGGAGGCGGCGGAGATGAGTGGGGCGAGCAGTCTGCGGACGATGATGACGGTGACGTTCCCGCTGATCGCGCCGGCGATCGTTTCGGGAATGTTGCTGTCGTTCATCGTGATGCTGGGGATCTATGGCATCCCTGCGGTGCTGGGAGCGCCGGCCAACATCCCGGTGCTGACGACGTATATCTATACGCTGACGAATTGGTCGCCGCCGCTATACGGGAACGCGGCGTCGGTCGCGGTGATCCTGATGGTTGTGACCGGGTTGCTTGTGGTGGCGCAGAACAAGGTTTTGGCGGGGCGGAGCTACACGACCGTGGCGGGCAAGGCGTTCCGGCCGCGTCCGCTGCGATTGGGCAGATGGAAGTGGCTGACGCTGTCGCTGGCGGTGGTTTACCTGGCGGTGGTGGTGGTGTTGCCGACGATTGCGTTGGTGATCGCGGCGTTCCGGAAGTTCCTGTTCATCCGCGACCTGCCGAGCCTGGTGGACATGAAGCAGTATAGCTGGATCCATTTCGACCGGCTGTTCTCGAACCCGCAGACGATCCATGCGCTGGTCAACACGCTCAAGGTCGGGGTGATCACGTCGGTTGTGGGCGGGGTGTTGGCGTTTGCCATCGGATATACGGTGACGCGGTCGCGGGCGCCGGGTCGATGGTTGGTGGATGGGCTGGCGACAGTGCCGGTGGCGATCCCGGGGCTGGTGATCGGCGTCGCCTACCTGTGGGCCTGGATCGGGCTGCCGGGCGGGTTGTATGGGACGGTTTGGATCCTGGCGCTGGCTTTCGTGGCGCGGTTCATTCCGGATACGGTGAAGGCGTTGAGCACTTCGCTGATGCAGATCCATCGGGAACTGGAAGAGGCGGCTTGGGTCTGCGGGCGGTCAACGCTGAGCACGATCGGCAGCATCGTGCTGCCGTTGGCCCGGCCAGGGGTGGCGTCGGCGATGACGCTGCTGTTCATCCTGTCGACACGAGAGTTGGGATCGTCGTTGTTCCTGTATTCGAGCGGGTCGATGGTGATGTCGGTGCAGTTGCTCGGGTATTACGAGGGGGGCAATCTCAGCATCACCGCGGCCTACAGCCTGGTGCAGGTGCTGCTGCTCGGGCTCGTGATCGGGATCGGCAATCTGGTGTCGCGGGGATCAATGGTCCGGCGAAGCCGAGCCAAATGAACCAAATGGAGGAGACGAGATGATCACACGACGGCAGGCCCTGATCGCTGCGGCGGGTATCGCAGCGGCTCGCCCGGCGCTGGCGCAGAGCTATCAGCCCTCGGCGGCGCTGGTGGCGGCTGCGAAGAAGGAAGGGCGCTGCGTGATGTACACGGCGAGCTTCACGGAGCCCGAGCAGGAGTTCGCGGAGTTTTTCAACAAGCGGTTCCCGTTCGTGAAGATCGAACTGGTTCGGTCGTCCGGCGGGCAGCTGATCACGCGGGTACGGACGGAGGCAGCGGCGGGGAAGCTGGTGGCCGACATCGTCGACCATTCGGACCGCGCGCTGATGCGGTCGATCGACGACATCTTCGCCGATTATGCGCCGCCGAATGCGGCGGATTACCTCGAGGGGGCGCGGATCTCGCCGAAGCTTTGGCCGCGGATCACGCCGACCTGGTGTATCGCCTACAATACCGAGACGACGAAGACACCGCCGAAGACCTGGATGGATCTGACGCGGACGGACGCGTATGCGCCGGGCACGATCGGACAGGTGATCGCGCCGTCGGGCGGGACGACTTGGACGCGCATCCTGTTCGAGCGGCAGAAGGTCACTGCGGATTATTGGGCGAAGCAGGCAGCGACGAAGCCTTCGCTGTATCCGTCGAGCGCGCCTGGTTCGGATGCGGTGGTGCGCGGCGAGGTGCAGGTTATGCCGCTGGTGGTGAACTCCATCTTCTCGAAGCGGCGGGATGGGGCGCCGGTCGAGCTGGTGTTTCCGCCGGAGGGGATGCCGCTGGTGCCTTATGCGTCGGGGATCCCGAAGGCGGCGGCAAACCCGAATGCGGCGCGGCTGTACCTGGATTTCTGCCTATCGGCCGAGGGTCAGGCGTTCACGATGACGCAGCAGGGCAATCTGACGTCAATGAAGACGCCCCCGGCCGCGATGCCGGGATTCGATCCGAAGGTGAGTCCGGTTTGGCTGCCTAAGGAGGAGGATTTCGAGAAGCTGCGCGACGCGTATATCGACGAATGGAACAAGACTTACGGCTATCGGCAGTAGACGATGTCCGCGGAGCTGCAAGTCGAGCGATTGCGGAAGAGTTATGCGCCGGGTCTGCGGCCGGCGGTGAACGACGTGTCGTTCACGATCGCGGCGGGAGAGATCGTCGTGCTGCTGGGACCGTCGGGGTGCGGCAAGACGACGACGCTTCGGTGCATCGCCGGGCTGGAGCACGCGACGGGTGGCGTGATCAGGATCGGAGGGGAGGTCATATCGGCACCGGAGCAGGGTGTGCTGGTGCCGCCGCAGCGTCGGGACTTTGGAATGGTATTCCAGTCCTACGCCGTATGGCCGCATATGACGGTGCGGCAGAACGTCGCTTACCCGTTGCAGGGTCGCGGGTTCGATCGGGCGGAGAAGAAGCGGCGGGTCGAGCGGGCGCTCGAGATCGTCGACCTCGCCGCGTATGTCGACCGGCCAGTGACGGCGCTGTCCGGGGGGCAGATGCAGCGTGTGGCGCTGGCGCGGAGCATCGTCTACGAGCCGCGATTGCTGCTTCTGGACGAGCCGTTGAGTAACTTGGACGCGCAGCTTCGGTTACGATTGCGCGATGACTTGCGGCGGATCGTGAAGGAGGCGGGGCTGACGGCGCTGTATGTCACCCACGATCAGGCCGAAGCGGTCGTGTTGGGCGACCGGATCGGGGTGATGCGGGACGGGAAGCTGCTGCAGCTGTGCACGGCGACGGAGCTTTACAACGACCCGGCGGACGCGTTCGTGGCGGCGTTCACCGGCTCGACCAACCGGATCGCGGGGACGGCGCTCTCGAGCGGCGCGGAGTTCGTTTCGGTGAGCACCGGGGATGGGCAGGTGATCGAAGCGAAGCGGCAGGCCGAAATCGGACGAGAGCAGAGGGTGCACATCATGATCCGACCGGAGAACGTTCAGCTCGGGTCGGAGGCCGGCGTGCAGGGGCGGATCATGCGGGCGACGTTCATGGGGATACAAACGACGTACGAGGTGTCGGCGTTGGATGCGCGGATCGAGGTGGTGGAGGCGGGCACGCAGCCGCGATTCGCGACGGGCGAGGACGTGCGCATCCATCTGCCGCCCAGACACTGCATGGCTTACCCGGCGGAGACGGATGGCGCGACGGCCTAATTAGTATTGGCGTCCATGATCTTGGCGAGCCTGGCGTCCTTGCGGGCGCTGCCGGCGCTGCTACCGACCCAATAGGAGACGACGCTCGTCGCCATTGCGCCCAGTGTGCCGAGGAGAACGTTAAGGATTGCATAGGTCGATTTCGCTGACCCCGGCGGCAGGAGCAGCATCAGCCGGTCCCAACGGCCAGACGACAAACCCTCCAATTCGCGGATCAGAAGCCGGTGATGGGCGGCTGGCGCATGGCCCAAAGGTGCAAGCGCCACCTGCGCCCACTCGCTGAAGCTGCCCCTAATCCGATCCCGGACGATCGACTCGTCATCCGTCATCGATTCGGTCAGGTCTGTCATCCGCTACTCCAGACAAATTCGCGCGCCGCTGGCATCGCCCATGACCGACAGGCGCCACCCCGCCATCGGCACGACGAGGCCTGATCTCCACATTATCCTCCGGTGCCCTCGCGATTGGCGAAGAGCGCTCTCCAAAGAACTGCGATTTGAGAAAAAGGCCCCAGCGACCTGTCGCGGCCGAAGTCGAGCAGCCGCTATTCACCTCGCACAGCTCGTCCACCTGAAAGCAGCGCGAGAGTGAACTATCGACGCGAGCAGGCCGATGCCCGGAACTGTACTAGGGCAATGCCGTTTCCGCGGGGTTCATGTCAAGGCAATCTTTCCTATTTGATGACATTCGCTTGATGATGGCGCGATCCCCGCGATCGCCTTAAATTAGCCGTCCTCGGACACCATCTCTTGCTGCGACCCATTCTCCAAAAGGTGCTCTCATGCTTCGCAGACCAGTTGCCGTTGTCTTAGCCGCTTCCGCGCTCGTGGCGACGTTAGGCGCGAGTGTCAGCCCGGCAGAAGCGCAGTGGCGCAGAGGCTATTATCATTATGGCCCCGGCGCAGTCGTTGGCGGCGCCTTGCTGGGCTTGGGCGTCGGTGCCCTACTCACCGCACCGTACTACGCGCCGCCACCGGTCGTGTACGCCCCGCCCCCGGCCTACTACCCGCCGGCCTACGCCTATGCACCGCCACCGCCTTATGGCTATGCCCCGTCGCCCTACTATCGTCCCTACTGAGTGAGACCGGCGCCCCGGTTGGTCCCCGGGGCGCCGAACTCTAAGTCAGGCGGACCTTCAGTGATGGCAGCCCGTCGACGTGACCTTCCAAAACGTCGCCGCGCTTGACTGCGGCCACACCCGCCGGCGTTCCTGTCATGATCAGATCTCCGGCCGCCAGCTCGACAGATCTCGAGAGCACGGCGATCGTCTCCGCCAAATTCCAGATCATCTGCGACAGGTCGCTGCTCTGCCGAACGGCGCCATTCACTTTCAGTTCGATCCCGCCTTTGGTCGGATCGAACCCAGCAGCCTGCACCATGTCCCCGATCGGCGCCGAATGATCGAACCCTTTCCCCATATCCCAAGGGCGCCCCAACTTCTTCGCCTCGCCCTGCAAATCCCGGCGCGTCATGTCGAGCCCGACCGCATAGCCCCACACGTGGCTAAGCGCGTCGCTTTCCGACACATTCGCCCCACCCGACTTGAGCGCAGCCACGAGCTCGATCTCGTGGTGTAGATCCGACGTCAGCGGCGGGTAGGGCATGTCGGCTCCGCCCGTCACCAAGCTGTCGGCCGGCTTCATGAAGAAAAACGGCGGCTCCCGATCCGGATCATGCCCCATCTCCCGCGCGTGTTCCGCGTAGTTGCGACCTACGCAGTAGATCCGCCGCACCGGAAACATGCCACCACTCACCACTGGAACCGCCGCCTGGGCGGGTGGCGCAATCACGTAACCGCTCATCACCATCTCTCCTCAACGCATAACCTCTTTGCCAGCACCGGCGCTCTATCGCCAACCGCCGCCGCATCGGTTATCGGCTTGCCCATGGCCGAACCCACGATCCTCATCCACGGCGGCGCCGGGACCATGCACCCCGACCGCCTGACCCCCGCCAAGCGCGAAACCGTCCTCGCCGGTCTGCGGCGTGCGCTTCAAGCCGGCCAGCGAGAACTCGCCGATGGCCGGCCCGCGCTGGACGCGGTTGTCGCCGCCGTGACTGCTCTTGAAGACGATCCCAGCTTCAATGCCGGCCGGGGCGCCGTCTTCACCTCCGGCGGGACGATGGAGATGGACGCCGCCGTCATGGATGGCCGCGACTGCCGCTTGGGCGCCGTCGCAGGCATTTGCGGTCCTCGCAACCCCATCCATGCCGCCCTGGCAGTGATGGAGCACTCGCCGCACGTCCTGCTCGCCGGCCCAGCCGCCCTCGAATTCCTCCGCACCCAGGATGCTCTCTTCGAACCCCTGGAGTATTTCGCGACCGAAGAACGGCGCCTGGCGCTCGAGAACTTCTTAGCCAGCCAATCGCCCCGCGACGATGCCGACCGCCACGGCACCGTGGGCGCCGTTGCGCTCGACTCCCATGGCAATCTAGCCGCCGCCACGAGCACGGGCGGCATGACCGGCAAGTGGCCCGGCCGGATCGGCGACACCCCCATTGCCGGCGCCGGCACATGGGCCGACCAAGCCTGCGCCATGTCCGCAACGGGCCACGGCGAAAGCTTCATCCGCGTCGCCGCCGCCCATGAACTGTCTGCTCGCCTCCGCCACGCGCACCAGAGCCTCGCCGACGCCGCGGCCGCCGTTCTCGACGCCGTCGGGGCAGTCGGCGGCGACGGTGGCTTTATCGCCCTCGATCGCGAAGGCAACGCCGCCATGCCGTTCAACTCGCGCGGCATGTATCGCGGCATCGCCCGCGGTAACGGCCCGGCGCTCGCCGCAATATATAAGGAGGCCCTCACGGGATGAGCTTCCGGGTCGCCGCTTCCCTTCTCGTCGCACTGACCGGCTGCAGCGTTCACGATCGCACCGAGAACCGTTGGATCGGGTCGCTCACCACCAAGCAGCCAAGTCCGAACTGCCCGACCACGAAGGGCGTCCTCCTCCTCCGGGAGGGCAATATCACCTTCGCCCCCGACGAAGGCACCTGGATCCTCTCCGGCACCGCCGGCCCGAAAACCATGACGGCGATCCGCTCACGCCCGATCGCCGACCACAAGATCTTCAAGACCGAGTTCCAAGCCGAATGGACCGAGTCAGCCGTCCATGGAACCTACGTCACCCCCGATTGC
Source organism: uncultured Alphaproteobacteria bacterium (assembly GCA_963848035.1). Classification (GTDB taxonomy): domain Bacteria; phylum Pseudomonadota; class Alphaproteobacteria; order Acetobacterales; family Acetobacteraceae; genus JAVVHH01. Next base: position 159,605 of record CAWKCD010000003.1, on the reverse strand, counting down.
ACCTACCAGGTCGACCTAGCCCGCTACTGAGCACCCGTTAGAACAAAGCGCGCCAACCCTCTGGCAGCGCCCAAAGCCGATCTCCCGCGATGGACATCCACGCCCCGCCCTCCTTCTGCGACGCCCGCATTCGGTCTAGCCAATCCGCGACCGGCCCCACCTCGACGTCGAAGTCGATCTCCTCCCGCGGCAACTGGCCGATGTTCCGCACCATCTCAGCAAACGCTTCATCGGACACGCGCTGATGCAAATTCGTTTCGGCATTGGCAAACGCCTGCGACCGTGTGCGCTCAAGCCGCCTCAGTCCAAACCCTAGATCAGCATAACGTAAATGCAGCAAATACAAAGGCTTACCAGTCGTAGCTGCATCGCATTCATGAAACCCCGGAGACCACCGCACCGGCCGCCGCACGAAGCACGGCTTGCACATCGCCGCGCTGAACCGCGCCCAACGACGCTGCTCCCCAATCGAACGCCCCAGCTCGAGTGGGGCCTCCTCCGCCGGCAGATGCTGCAAATCCAGCCCTGCCGCCATCACCACCTCATCCGGGATAGACGCCGCGAACGCCCGCAGATCCACGAACCGTGCCGGATCAGCGATGACCAGCTCGTCCACATCGGAATGAACCACTGCATCGTACGAGCGCAACAGCCCGGCCACCCGCGCACTGATCTCCGCCGCCCGCTCGTCCTCATCCAGCGCCGCCCGCGGGATCCGTTCGACCGAAATCCCCAGCTCCTCGGTGCTCCCGTCGTCGGACCCATGATCCAGCAAGAAGCAATGCGCCGCCCCGACCTGCCGCGCATAGAACGCGGCCCACACCCGGGCCCACACCGGTTCATTGTACGCCATCGTCAACGCAGCGACCCGCATCGTGACAAAATCCTCCGCCCCGTCGCAACAGGCAAGCGGACAGGCTTCGCGCTGCGCGCCAACTCGGGTATTGCAGGTGCGTCTTAGGAGACAACAATGCCGAACCCGAGCGACACCCTGCTCCGCACCGTTCTCGGCCCGACACTTCAGGCCGCCTCGCTCCGCGCCATCCTGCTGCTGGCAGCCTTCGCCTTTCTGGGCGCCGGCTGCACGTGGCTGCTGCGCTGAAGCCCGGCGATCTTGTATCCTATGGCCAGATCGGAGGAGCGCACCACGTGCTGACCGACCTGCCCAACGTCCTGACCCTGTCGCGCATCGCCGCCATCCCGGTCCTCACCGCCATGGTCGCCCTGCACGCACCGTCCGGTGACTTCGCCGCCTGCCTCGTCTTCAGCGCCGCGGCGATCACCGACTATTTCGACGGCCGCATCGCCCGCGACCGCCGACAGACCAGCAACATCGGCCGCATGCTCGACCCGATCGCCGATAAGCTCCTCGTCGGCGCCGCGCTCATGCTCCTCGCCGGCCAAGCCCGACTCTCCACCTGGGGTCTATACCCCGCGATCGTCATTCTTCTCCGCGAGATTCTCGTCAGCGGCCTACGCGAATATCTCGCCGGACTGCGCGTCGGATTGCCGGTGACAAATCTCGCCAAGTGGAAAACCGGCTTCCAAATGGGCGCGCTCGGCACCTTGCTGGCCGGTGACAACTCCGCAGCACTCCTGCACATTTCCTTCCTACCCGTGTCGACGATCGGCGAAATCATGCTCTGGGCCGCCGCCGTTCTCACGCTCGTCACCGGGTGGGACTATCTGAAGGCCGGCTTCCGCCACGCCACCGCGCCCAGCGGCGCGATTCCGCGCGGCTAAACAGCCCCGCTTGCTTGAGGTATAGCCCCCAACAATGCACATTGATCTGCGAATTGGTTCCGAATGTGGAGCAAGACCCAGCATGCGGCGTTTGACTCCGCTTATCCTGCTCCTCAGCCTCTCCGGCTGTACCGGCTTTGGTGAGTTCCTCGACCACGCGTTCAGCGTTCCCGGCGAGAACCCGAACATTCCGCAAACCGACAGCGAGAATTTCCGCCGCGCGATCGGCCAGAGCCGAGAGGTGCGGCCGCTCGAAGTCGAGCCCGGCAACGTCTGGCCTCGCTTCGACACCCGCGACCCAACGCTGGCCGACGTCCAGAACAACCCCACGCGCGAGGATCAGCGCGGCTTCTCGCCGACCGTCGTTCCCGGCGCGCAACCGGGCTTGCCGGCCGGCCGCCAACCTCGTCCCACGCGCGGCAGTTCGACGCCTCCCGGTAATATCCAGCCTGGCCCCGGCGGCATTCCCTCTCCCAATCTCCCGCCCGCTCCACCGACCAGCAACGCGCCCAGGCCGCCGGGTGGCGTCGTCAACACGCCGCAGGGTCCTGCGGTCGACGCTGGCGGCACCAACAGCTACCGCCAGCTCAACACGCCCGCTGGCCCCGGCGCCATCATCGTCCCCAACGGCAACGGCACCAGCACCATCATCAACCCCAACGGCTCCGTCCAGACCGTCCCGACCCCGCGCTGACATGCTGAAAATCCTGTACTTCGCGGCCCTGCGAGAACGCATGGGCCGCACCGAGGAGGAACTCCACACTCCATCGGGCGTCGCGACCATCGCCGACCTGATCGCCTTGCTTCGGCACCGCGACGCCGCCGGCGCCGTGGCTTTCGCGAACCCCGCCCTCGTCCGCGCCGCCATCAATCAGGACTTCGCCCAGCCCGAGGCGCCGGTCCGGGACGGCGACGAGATCGCCTTCTTCCCTCCCGTCACCGGCGGCTGATGGCCACCGTCCGCGTCCAACTCGAACCCTTCGACCTCGGCCGCGAAATGGCCAGCCTCACCGCTGACCGAACCGACATCGGCGGGATCGGCTGTTTCGTCGGCGTCGTGCGCGGCGAACAAAACGCCGCGCCCCTAACCGCGCTGACCCTCGAACACTATCCCGGAATGACCGAACGATCGCTCCGCGCCATCGTTGCCGAAGCCGAAACGCGATGGAACCTCCTCGCCTGCACGGTCATCCACCGGGTCGGCCGCCTCGAACCCGGCGATCCCATCGTTCTCGTCCTCGCCGCCAGCGCCCACCGCGCTCCCGCCCTCGAGGCAACCGCCTTCCTCATCGACTGGCTGAAAACTCGGGCGCCGTTCTGGAAGCAGGAGCAGTTCGCCGACGGCGCCGAACGTTGGGTCGAGGCCCGCACCGACGACGACGCAGCCGCCGCACGCTGGGAGAACGCCGCGCCGCAGCCGCGATGAACGCAAGCCGATTGGCGGTCTTGGCCACCGGCGCCGTCCTTCTCGTCTGGCCCGCGTTCCTCAACGCCTACCCGATCCTCTTCAGCGACACCGGCGGCCTCCTCGACATGGGACTCCTCCCGACCATGGGATGGGACAAACCCTTCGTCTACGGCCCGCTCATCGCCGCCCTCAGCCTGCACCTCACCCTCTGGCTCCCCGTCCTCGCCCAGGGTTCGTTGCTTTCCTGCACGCTCTGGCTGCTGCAACGCGCCTACGCGGCCCCGAGCCCAGCCCGTCACCTGGCCCTATGCGGAACTCTTGCCGCCATCACCGCCGCACCCTGGTTCGCCGCCACGCTCATGCCTGATGCCTTCACCCCGATCACGGCGCTGTCCCTGATCGCCACCGCCGCGCCGCGCGCCCGCCCCTATCGTTTCCTAGCCAGCGCCATCGCCACGATCACCATCGCAGCGCACCTCTCCCACCTCATCCTCGCAGCCGCCCTGATCGTTGCCCTTGCCCTCCTCTATCGCCGGATCCCTTGGCACGCCGCCTCCAGCCTCGCCGCCGCCCTGCTCTTTCTCCTCGCCAGCAACTGGATCGGGCACGGCGCGCCTCTCCGTATCGCCCTACGGCAGCGTCTTCGCGCTCGCCCGCCTCATCGCCGACGGTCCGGCCCGCGACTACCTCGATCACACCTGCCCGCAAGCCGGCTGGCAACTCTGCCTGTGGCGTGACCAACTCACCGACGACAGCGACCAGTTCCTGTGGGACGCGAAGAGCCCCTTCTGGGCCGATCCGATGCCGCTCGCCGAGTTCGCGGCCCAGGCATCCCAGATCGTCTCAGGAACGATCCGTGCCGAACCGCTGCGCGTCTTGCGCGACGCTTACCGCAACGCCGCCCATCAACTGATCCGGGCTGATATCGGCGACACGCTCGTCCCCGACTTCCTCGCCGAAGCCGTCCGCCCTCGGATCGCCCGCTTCTACCCCGCCGCAGAGCTCCGCCGCTTCGACGCCAGTCGGCAAGCCAACGGCACGCTCGCCCCCCTAGCCGCCGAACTCGTTCCGCTCCACCGTCTCGCCCTCCTCGCCGCCCTCTTCGCCGCCGCCTCGATCCTCGTCCAAGGCCTGCGTCGCCCGTCGCCCCGAGCCGACCTCACCGCCCTCCTCCTGATCGCGCTGGCCGCCAACGCCCTCGCCACCGGAGCGTTGTCGACCGTTCACGACCGTTATGAAGCTCGGCTCGCCTGGCTTCTCCTGCTTCCGATGCTGATCCGGACTACGCCGCCGGCCCGTCGCTCGGACCCATCCGCACCAGCGCATGATAATCCGCGACCAAGCGTCTCCGTGATCGGACCCGGCACATATTGATGCGCCCCGATCTGCCGAACCGGCGTCACCTCCGCCGCGGTGCCGGCAAGGAACGCCTCGCTAGCCCGCCCCAGCTCCGCCTCCTCGATCACCCGCTCCACAACCTTCATCTGCCGCTGCCGCGCCAGGGTCATCACCGTCCGACGCGTGATCCCGTCCAAGAAGCAATCCGGCACCGGCGTGTGCACCTCGCCGTCCATGACCAGGAACAAGTTGGCGCCCGTCGCCTCCGCCACGAGCCCGCGCCAATCCAGCATCAGCGCATCGTCGAACCCCTCCTCCTCGGCCGCATGCCGAGACATCGTCCCGATCATGTACAGCCCGGCCGCCTTGCTCGCCGTCGGCGCCGTCTGCGGATGCGGCCGCCGCCACTTCGCCATCCCCAACCGGACGCCCTTCATGCGGTCCGCCCCGAACAGGTTGGGCCACGCCCAGCAAGCGATCGCCAGATGGATCGTTGTTTGCGGCGCCGAAACCGACAGCTGCTCGCTCCCCCGCCAGGCGATCGGCCGGACATATGCGTCCACCAACCCGTTGGCCGAAACGACCTCCCGGCAGGCCGCATCGATCTGATCGGCCGAGTACGGGATCTTGAAACCGAGGATCTCGCACGAGCGGATCAGCCGGTCCGAATGTTCCCGGAGTTTGAAGATGTTTCCCGAATACGCCCGCTCCCCTTCGAACACCCCGCTGGCATAGTGCAGCCCATGCGATAGAACATGCAGCTTCGCCTCACGCCACGGCACCAGGACCCCGTCCAACCAGATGACACCGTCACGATCGTCGAATGGAACTAACGTCATGGCTTACCTCCACGTAATTATGTTGCTTGTCACCCCAAAAAACTAAAATGATCTTCGGAATACGTCAACAATTCTGCCCTAACTGAATGGAATGGGAGCTATGCCCAGCCCTGCCGCCGAACGCACCATGCCCCCGCTCGACTCCAAGAGCCCGGCCGGCGCCAGCCACCTCTTCCTCCGCGAAGAGCAGATGCGCCAAGCGCAAGACCTTCTCTTCTTCGCCTACCGTGACTTCACCGGCGCCGCCGACCGAGTCCTCGAAGAACTCGACCTCGGACGCGCCCATCACCGCGCGCTCCATTTCATCGGACGCTCCCCCGGCATCACCGTCGGCGACCTCCTCGCCATCCTGCGCATCACCAAACAAAGCCTTGCCCGCGTCCTCACCGCCCTCGTCGACCGCGGCTATGTCGCGCAGTCCCGCGGCCGCACCGATGGCCGCCAACGCCATCTCACCCTCACCGAATCGGGCGCAGCCCTGGAGCGTCTCCTCTTCGAACGTCAGCGCGAACGTCTCGCCGCCGCCTACCGAGAGGCCGGCGCCCCCGCTGTCGAGGGCTTCCGCCGGGTCATGCGCGGCATCATGGACGAGGACACCCGCGCCCTGCTCGATCCTCCCGCCGGGCGCCGGCCGTGACCGAGGAAGCGCACGTCCTCGTCGTCGATGACGATGTGCGCCTCCGCAACCTGCTCTCCCGCTACCTCGTCGAGCAGGGCTTCCGCGTCACCGCCGCCAGCCACGCCGCCGAAGCGCGCGACAAGCTCCGCGTCGTCCAGCCGGATCTCCTCGTCCTCGACGTCATGATGCCCCACGAGACCGGCCTCTCCCTCACCGCCGCCCTCCGCGCCGAACGCGCCGACGTACCTATATTGCTGCTCACCGCACGCGGCGCCCCCGAAGACCGCATCGCCGGCTTCGAGGCCGGTGCCGACGATTACCTGCCCAAACCCTTCGAACCCTACGAACTCGTCCTCCGACTCCGCGCCATGCTCCGCCGCCGCACCCCGGCCCCGATCGGCGTCCAGCCCCTGATCCGCCTCGGCGCACTCGAATTCGATGCCGAACGCGCCGAACTCACCGGCCCCGACGGCATCATCCATCTCACCGGCGGCGAGGCCGCCCTCCTCCAAGCCCTCGCCCGCCGACCCGGCGACGTGCTCTCCCGCGAAGCCATCGTCGATCTCCTGCAGATGGACGAAGCCGGCGAGCGCGCCATCGACGTCCAGGTCACCCGCCTCCGCCGCAAGATCGAGACCGACCCCCGCGAGCCCCGCTTCCTCCATACCGTCCGCGGCCGCGGCTACGTCCTCAAGCCTGGCACCTGATGATCAAGAAACTTCCTGCCGCGCGGCCTACTCGGACGCTCGCTCCTCATCGTCCTCGTCCCGCTCGTTCTGCTTCAAGCCGTCACCTTCACCATCTTCTACGGCGGCCATCTCGACTTCATCTCACGCCGCCTCTCCACCGCCGTCGCCGGCGAGATCGCCCAAACCATCGTCCTCCTCAACCGCTACCCCGACGATCGCGAACTCACCCTCGGCACCGCGCTCCGCCTGTTCGAACTCCCCATGCGCCTCAAGCCCGGCGCCGTGCTCGACAATCGCCCGCGCATCAATCTCCCCGGCCCCATGGACGACGACCTCGCCGCCGCCCTCGGCGCCAAGGTCAAGCTCCCCGCCTCCATGGATTGGACCAGCGACTCCCGCTCCGTGCTCATCCGCGTCCAGCTCGACGACGGCGTCCTCGAAGTCGAAGCGCCCCGCAAGCGCCTCTACCCCAGCACCATCTACATCTTCGTCCTCTGGGTCGTCGGCACCGCCCTGATCCTGTTCGCCATCGCCGCCCTATTCCTGCGCAACCAGGTCCGCGCCATCCGCCGCCTTGCCGCCGCCGCCGAAGCCTTCGGCCTCGGCCGCGACCGAGGCCCGATCAAACCCGAAGGCGCCACCGAAGTGCGCCAGGCCGCCACCGCCTTCAACCGCATGCAGGCCCGCATCCAGCGCTTCCTCGCCCAGCGCACCGAAATGCTCGCCGGCGTCTCCCATGACCTCCGAACCCCCATCACCCGTCTGCGCCTCGCCCTCGCCATGCTGCCGAAAACGCCCGAACTCGAACCCGACATCGCCGACATGAACGCCGACGTCTCCGAGATGGAACGCATGGTCACCGGCTACCTCGCCTTTGCGCGCGGCGAGGGCAGCGAGCAGGCGCAGCCCGTCGACCTCCCCGCCATGCTCGAGGACGTCGCCACAGCCGCCCGTCGCGCAGGCGCCCGGGTAGAACTCGAAAGCCCCGTCAGCCTGACCGTCCACCTCCGCCCCGACGCCGCCCGCCGCGCCGTGACCAACCTCGTCGACAATGCGCGCCGTCACGCCACCCGCGTCCGCCTTACCGTGCTGCCCCAAGGCCGCACCGTATCGGTCCTCGTCGACGACAACGGCCCCGGCATCACCCCCGATCGCCGCGAAATCTGTCTTCAAGCCGTTCGAGAGCGGCAGCCTCGACGGCACCGGTCTCGGCCTGACGATCGCCCGTGACATCGCCCGCGCCCACGGTGGCGAGATCCACCTCGAGGAGAGCCCTCTCGGCGGTCTGCGCGCGCGCATGCGGCTCCCGGTCTAACCCAACCGACCCGGCACATACCGACCCGCACGGCAATTTCTGCCGACCCCTTCGCGCCTCATCTCCAGCGCACATCGGTCTTCCACCTCTGGCACGTCTCTTGCGGTTACGTCCTCGACATCGTCCGGACGAACCATGGAACTGCCTACCTACATTGCCCTCTCCCGCCTCTCCGCCCAGCAGCGCGCGATGGACGTGACCGCTGCCAACCTCGCCAACAGCAGCACGCCCGGCTTCAAGGGCAGCCGCGTCCTGTTCAGCGATTGGCTCTCCAACCAGGTCGGCACCAACGCGCCGCCCGGCGACCGCACCGTCGCCTACACCCAGGATCGCGCCACCTACCGCGAGCAGCAATCGGGCGTCCTCGAGCACACCAGCAACCCCCTCGATCTCGCCATCGCCGGTGACGGCTTCTTCACCGTCGGCACGCCCCAGGGTCCGCGTCTGACCCGCGCCGGCCACTTCACCCAGCAAGCCGACGGCACCATCGGCGACATGCAGGGCAACAAGCTGCTCGATGCAGCCGGCCAACCCCTCCGCCTCTCCCCGACAGATGCGGACATCACCATCACCGCGGACGGCACCATCAGCACCGAGTCCGGCCAGATCGGCCGTATCGGCGTTGTCCAGCCCGCCGACGTCAACCGCATGACCGCCGAGGGCAGCCTGAACCTTCGGGCCGATACCGCAACAAGCCCGGTGCAGCAGGCCAAAGTCGTCCAGGGTGCGGTCGAGAGCAGCAACGTTCAGCCCATTCTGGAAACGACCCGAATGATGGACGACCTCCGATCCTTCCAGTTCACATCCCAGTTCATCCAGTCCGAGGCTGATCGGATGCAGTCGGCCATCGACAAGATCACCGAGAGGAAGGTTTAAATGCGCTCGCTCGACATCGCCGGGACCGGAATGCAGGCCCAGCAGACCAACGTCGAAGTCATCTCCAACAACATCGCCAACATGACCACGACCGGCTTCAAGCGGAAGCGCGCCGAGTTCCAGGACCTGCTCTACCAGAACCTCCGCCGGGTCGGCTCGAACAGCTCCGACAACGGCACCGTCCTGCCCTCCGGCGCCCAGGTCGGCCTCGGCGTCAAAACCGCCGCCATCTACAGCATCAACGAGCAGGGCAACCTGCAGCAGACCAGCAACAGCCTGGACGTCGCGATCAAGGGCAAAGGCTACTTCCAGGTGACGCTCCCGAGCGGCGACACCGCCTACACCCGCGACGGCACGTTCGGTCTCTCGCCCGACGGTCAGATCGTCACCGCCGACGGCTACGCCGTCGCCCCCGGCATCACCGTCCCCGCCAACGCTCAGGACGTGACCATCAACGCCGGCGGCACGGTGCAGGTCACCATCGCAGGCCAAGCCGCGCCGCAGACCGTCGGCACCTTCCAGCTCGCCACCTTCGCCAACGAGCCTGGCCTGGAAGCCATCGGCGACAACCTGTTCCGCGCCAGCGGCGCCTCCGGCAACCCCGTCACCGGCAACCCGGCTGCCGCAGGCTTCGGCAGCGTCCAGCAAGGCTTCGTCGAGACCAGCAACGTCAACGTTGTCTCCGAGATCACCAACCTCATCACCGCCCAGCGCGCCTACGAAATGAACAGTCGCGTCATCACCACCAGCGACCAAATGCAGTCGACCCTGACGAACCTCCGCTGATGGTGCGCCGCCTCCTCCTGCTGCTCACGGTCTTCGCCGCCACCCAAGCCGCGTCGGCCGCAACGCTCAAGCCATACAGCACGATCACCGGCGCGACTGTCCGGCTTTCCGACCTATGGGACGGCGTCACCGCCGACAAGCCGCTCGGCCCCGCGCCGGGTCCGGGCGGACGCATCACCGTCCCCGCCGCACAGCTCGCCGCGATCGCGCGTCAGTTCGCCATCGACTGGCGTCCGAACTCGAGCGGCGACCGCGTGATCCTCGAGCGTCTCGGCCGCGCCCTCACCCGTGACGACATCAAACCGGTCCTAACCGCGGCGTTGCTCGGGGCCGGCGCCGCTCCGGACGCAGACCTAGAGATCAGCGGCTTTACCGCCCCCCTGCTCCCGCAGGAGAGCCAACCCGACATCACCGTCGCTCAGGTCGAGCTCGACAAGCTCAGCGGCCGCTTCTCGGCGCAACTCGACATCGCCGGCGGCGACGCGCCCAACACGCAGCTGCGCATTACCGGCCGCATCCAGGACATGATCGACATCCCCGTCGTCCGCCGCCGCATCATGCCGGGCGACGTCGTCTCGGCCTCCGACCTCGACTGGCTGCACCTGCCCCGCGCAGTGGCCCACGGCGAGATCGTCCACGTCCCGGCAGACGCCGTCGGTCTGTCCGCCAAGCAGACCATCGCCCCTAACCAACCCATCCGCCTGGCCGACCTCGGCCGGCCCGTTCTCGTCCAAAAGGGAGACAAGATGACGCTCAGCCTTGAAACGCCCGGACTCTCGCTGAGTGCCCGCGGCACCGCCACCGAACCCGGCGGCAAGGGGGAGCACATCCGCGTCCTCAATGAATACGCCCGAACCATCGTTGAAGCTGAAATCACCGGACCCGGCCAAGCTATCGTCATCCCAGGCACCGCCCGGCCCGCAAACCGCTACCTGGCCGATCGATGAGAGCCGCCCTCGCCCTCAGCTTGATCGTACTGCTGCCCGGCTGCGGTTCGCTCCAGCGCCTGTCCGAAGTCGGCCGCCCGCCGACCATGACCCCGAGCAGCGACCCGACAGGGGATCCCTCCTATCGCCCGATCTCGATGCCCATGCCGCGACCCCAGACGGAGCCGGCCGAGGCCAACAGCCTCTGGCGACAGGGCAGCCGCGCCTTCTTCAAGGATCAGCGCGCCGCCAACGTCGGCGACATCGTCACGGTCCTCGTCAACATCACCGACGCCGCAACCCTGAAAAATGTCTCCAGCGCGCAACGGGCGGGCGCAGAAACCGTCGGCGTCCCAAATTTCTTTGGCCTCGAAAACAAAGTCCGCGGCGCCAATGTCAGCTCCCTGGTGTCCACCAACACAACCGGCTCCGCCACCGGGACCGGCTCGGTGCAGCGTAACGAGACGGTGACCCTACGCCTCGCCGGCGTCGTCACGCAGGTCCTGCCCAACGGCAACCTCGCCGTTGCCGCCCGCCAGGAAGTCCGCGTCAACTCCGAATTGCGCGAACTCCGCGTCAGCGGCGTCATCCGCCCGCAGGACATTGCCAGCGACAATACCGTGCTGCACGACCGGATGGCCGAAGCCCGAATCTCCTACGGCGGCCGCGGCCAGCTGACAGACGTTCAAACGCCCCGCTACGGCCAGCAGCTCCTCGACATCCTGCTCCCGTTCTGACCCTCTCGCGGGCAGCATCCACCCAAACATCGGTTGGATGCTGCCCCCAGCCGGTGCCCTAACCGGCGTTCGATTTCGCCAAAACCGGCGCGAACGCCTCGGTCGCCTTCTTCAACTCGCTGGCCGGGTCCGACCCGCCCACGATGTTCGTCAGCGCGATCCCGATCGTGTCGCGGAACTCCGTCACCGGCACGATCTCCGGCAGGCCGCTCCGCGCGATGGACAGGCTCGTCAGCGTCGTATCGAACCAGTCCTTCGGGAACTTGCTGCTCTCGATGACCTCCTGGTTCTTGTAAGCGCTCGACCGCGGCGGCGTTCCTGCTCCCTCGCGGAGCCAATTCAGGAACATGAGCTTGCTGTTCGCCCACTGCAGGTAGAGCCAAGCCCCATTCTTGTTCTTGGCGCCGACGGGAATACCCATGCCATCGATGAACGTCGCCGAATTGCGCGACTTCGGACCCGCCGGCACCGGCGCGAAACCGACCTTGCCCACGACCTTGCTCTTCGCCGGATCGATCAGCGGCGCCGAGAAGCCGATCCCGTCCCACCACATCGCCGCCCGCCCCTGGCTGAACGTCGTTTGGCACTCGTTCCAATTGAATCCGACCGAGCCCGGCGGCGCGCACTCGCGCATGATCGTTTGATACCACTGCGCCGCCTCGATGGCGGTCGGCGTATCGGTCAGCAATTTCTGCCCATCCGCCGTGATCGTTTCCTGGTCCCAGCCCAGCATGATGTTGTCGAACAACACCACGTTCGCGTTCTTCACGCCCCGTCCCGTGAACCCGTAGATCCCCTTGGACTTGTCGGTCAGCTTCCGCGCGGACGCCAACATCTCGTCGTACGTCTTCGGCGGCTCCTCGAGCCCCGCCTGCTGGAACAGCTCCTTGTTATAATAGAGGATGAACAGGTCCTGGTTCATCGGCAGGACGTTGATCTTCCCGTCCGCCCCGGTCGCCGCCTTGATCGTCGCGCCGCTGAAATCGTTCATATCCAAATCCGGGCTGGTGAGTCCCTTGTCGGCGATGAGCGGACGCAGGTCCTCCATCCAGCGGCCTCGCTCGATCAGCCGCTTCTGCACGTGCATCGCCACGTTCACCACGTCGAAGCTCGGATGCCCCGAGCTCATCTCCATGGCGACCTTCGGCCGCTGCTGCTGCTCCGGGATCTGCTCTGCGCCGACCTTGATGCCGGTCAGCTCCTCGAACTCTTTCTGGTGCGCCTGCAACACGTCGCCGCGCGGCGATTTAGCCAGGTTCACCTCGAGCTTGGTGCCTTTGGCCTGCTTCCAGTCGAAAGTGCTTTGGGCATTGGCGCGCTCCACGAGGGCTGGAGCACAAAGCGCCCCAGCCGAGGCAGCAAGTAACGTGCGGCGACGGATCATCCAGTTCCTCCCAGCGGCCGGTCAGCCGGCCTTGGCGGGGAACCTAACCGCAACAAACCATCGCTTCAATCGTCGCGGTGGACACGCTCCATCCGCTCATGCCGCTCTTGCGCCTCGATCGACATCGTGGCGATCGGCCGAGCCTCCAGCCGCTTCAAGCCAATCGGCTCCGACGTTTCTTCACAGTAGCCATAAGTTCCAGAGTCGATCCGCGCCAATGCCTGGTCGATTTTCGTGATCAGTTTGCGCGCCCGGTCGCGTGTCCGCAGTTCGAGCGCCCGGTCGGTTTCGACGCTGGCTCGATCCGTGATGTCGGCCTCGTGGATGCCGCCCTGAGAGGACAAGCTCGCTAACGTCCCATCCGCTTCCCGAAGCAGTTCCGCCCTCCAGCGCAAGAGCTTCTGGCGGAAATACTCGGTCTGGATAGGATTCATGAACTCGTCGTTTTCGGACGGCCGGTAGTCAGGGGGAAGCGTGAGCATCATGATCCGATCCCTTACTCGGTCACCTTAGCGGTGTTGCTCGGGCTTATACTCACGCACTCCCGCGACGCCAAGCACGCTTTTTGACGTGTCAACCTTCTGTCACGCTTCGGTTTCCCCTGTCACTCGGAAGCCGCACGTCCCCAGCGGGCCAACTCCACCCCCGCCCGCAGCCGGATCGCCCGCAACACGCCCGCTAATCTCGGATCCGACACGGTGACCGGCCGCGCTGCCAGTTGCTCCAATCGGCCGAGGTCCGGGCCACCCTCCCCCAACAGCGCCCGCTGCAGCTCGCTCAGCTCGTCCATCATCGCCTCGCCGTGCTGCCGCGCCTCGCGATCCTGCTGCGCGTCGGACTCCGCTTCCTGCATCGCCAGCAGGGAGACGATCGATACCCCGCCGGACGCCACCGCCCGCTCCGTCGGCGCCGCCCCGCCGGCTGTCACGCCGAACGCGCGTCGCTCCGTCCCGCGCCGCACCGGTAATGTCCCATCGGTGAGGCGCGTCACGCCGCCTACGACCATTGTCTGCCTCCCGTTTCTGCCGACCGGCAAATTCTGCCGACCTCGTCCTCGTCCAAACCCCCAGCAAATCCGCCCTTCGACCTTGGCACGGCACTTGCCTCTTCCCCAACATGACCGGAATTCCTTTACGAATTGCAAAAATGCCCAGGATCCTCCTCGCCCTGACCGTCCTGCTGACCGCGGTAGCCCCGCCCGCCCAAGCGAGCGTCCGCATCAAGGACGTGGCCGACGTCGAAGGCGTCCGCGACAACCAGCTCGTCGGTTACGGCCTGGTCGTCGGGCTGAACGGCACCGGTGACCGGCTCGATAGTGCCGTGTTCACCCGCCAATCCCTGATCGGCATGCTCGAACGCCTCGGCGTCAACACGCGCGACCAAGAAGCCAAGCTGCAGACCAAGAACGTCGCCGCCGTCATGGTCACCGCCAACCTGCCCCCCTTCGCCCGCACCGGCAGCCGGATCGACATCGCGATCTCGGCGCTCGGCGACGCCAAGGACCTGACCGGCGGCACCCTCCTCGTCACCCCTTTGCTCGGCGCCGACGGTGAAGTCTATGGCGTCGCCCAAGGCGCGCTCACCACCTCCGCCATCGCCGCACGCGGCGCCGGCGCATCGGTGACCCGCGGCGTTCCCACCTCGGCCCGCATCGCCAACGGCGCGACCGTCGAGCGCGAAGTCGCCTTCCAGCTCGCGAACCGCACCAATCTCCGCCTCGGCCTGCGCAACCCTGACCTCACCACCGCCCGGCGCATCGCCGACGCGATCAACCACGCTATCGGCGGCGGCGCCCGCGCCACCGATCCTCGCACCGTCGAGATCGCCCTCGGCGGCCGCGACGCCATCGACTCCCTCGCCCGCATCGAAGAACTGCGCATCGAACCCGACAGCCCGGCCGTCGTCGTCATCGATGAAGCGAGCGGCACCGTCGTTATGGGCGACAACGTCCGGATCAGCACCGTCGCCATCGCGCAAGGCAACCTGACCATCCGCGTCACCGAAGACCCCAAGGTCAGCCAGCCAGGCCCGTTCTCGAACGGCCAGACGGTCGTCACGCCCAGCACCAACATCCAGGTCGATACCCAGTCCGACCGAAAACTCGGTATCCTCAACGGCGGCGTCACCCTGCGTGACCTCGTCGCCAGCCTCAACTCTCTGGGCGTCGGACCGCGCGACATGATCAGCATCCTCCAATCCATCAAGGCCGCCGGCGCGCTCCAGGCCGAACTGGTGATCCGATGAACCCAACCACCGCAATCCCACCGGCCGGTTCGACCATCTCGCCCGAGCAACGGCAGAAAATCCAGAAAGCCGCACAGGACTTCGAAGCCATGGCCATCGGCCAGATGCTCACGCCCATGTTCCAGACCATCGACCATTCCAAGACCATGTTCGGCGGCGGCGACGGCGAACAGGCCTGGCGCCCGATGTGGATCTCCGCGCTGTCCAAGCAGATGGCCGCCAATCACGGGATCGGTCTCGCCAAACCGATCATGCAACAAATGCTACAAATGCAGGAGAACAAGAATGCCCAACGCTAACGCCGCCGACACGCTGGAAGCCATCCTGATCGCAGAGAACGAGGCGCTCGAGCGTCACGACGCCCCCGCCGCCGCCGCCCTCCTGGAACAGAAGCTCGCCGCGGCCAACGCGCTTTCCGCCGAATCCGCCTCGCCGGAACAGGCCGAACGCCTGCGCGACCTCGCGGCCCTCAACCGGGTCCTGCTCGAACGCGCGATCGACGTACAGAGCCGTATCATCACCATGGTTGCCCAGGCGGCACAGGAAAGCACGGCGCACGCCCGCTACGGTTCTGCCGGTCGCACTGTCCGAAACGACGCGGCGCTCGCGCTCACCCGTCACGCCTGACCGGACAGTGACGATCCGGCCGGCCCATGTTACGCCGGCCGCATGCATCTCGCCTTTGCCATTCCCACGCCGGCCGATACCGGCAGCGGCGGGGGCGCCGACTACATCGCCGGCCTCCTGCAATCGCTGCGCGACCTCGGCCACCAAGCCGACCTTCTGATCGGAGCAGCGCCGCGCTTTCCGCCGGGCGCGATCCCGGTGGTCGACGGCATGCTGCTCCCTTCGCTGCAGCCGCGCCTCGACGAACTCGTCGGTGCCGATGCATTGGCGCTGGTTCATCACGTCTCAGCCGCGGCCGGTCGCGATCAATCCGCCCGCGAACGGGTGCGCGCGATCGAGGCCGACATGCTGCCACGGCTTCGCCGGGTCGTCGCAACCAGCGAGCCCGTCGCGGAACGTCTCCGGACCGAGTTCGGTGTTTCCGCACACCTCGCCTTACCCGGCGCCCGCGACCTCCCGCGCACCGTTCCTGCCGACGACGATCCCATCGTCCTCGCCGTCGGCGTGCTCACGCGTCGTAAGGGACACGATCTCCTGCTCCGCGCCATGGCCCGCCTGACTGACCTGCCGTGGCGGCTCCTCATCGCCGGCGACGCCGGTCGGGAACCCGCGCACGCGGCCGAACTCGCCGCGCTCATCGATGAGCTTGGCCTGCAGCACCGCGCAGAACTTCTCGCCGATCCGTCACCCGAAGCACTTCGAGAGGCTTGGACCTCTGCCTCGATGTTCGCTCTAGCGACGCGCTGGGAGGGTTATCCCGCCGCCAGTGCCGAGGCGCTCCGTCGCGGGATCCCCGTTGTCACCACCACCGAGGGCGACCCCGGCAAACTCGTCCCGTCCGCCGCCGGTGCTGTCGTCGCGCTCGAGGACATGGCCAGCTTCGGCAAATGCCTGCGCCGTCTCCTGTTCGATCGTGACCTCCGCCGAGACATGGCCGAAGAGGCCTGGCAAACCGGCCAACGACTGCCGAGCTGGCGCGACCGCGCCAACAGCTTCGCTACCTTTCTGGAGACCTGACCATGGCGCTTCTGGGCTGCATCGCCGACGACTTCACCGGCGCGACCGACCTGGCCTCCATGCTCGTGCGCAACGGCATGCGCACCGTCCAACTCATCGGCGTCCCCTCCGACGACGATCCCTCGATCGCCGCCGGAGCGCCCGAAATTGACGCTCTCGTTGTTGCGCTGAAATCACGCACCATCCCGCCCCGGGACGCCATCGCCCAAAGCCTCGCCGCGTTGCGCGTTCTTCAACGTGCCGGCTGTCGGCAGTTCTTTTTCAAATATTGCTCCACTTTCGACAGCACCGACGCCGGCAATATTGGCCCTGTCGGCGACGCGCTGATCGCCGCCCTCGATTGCGGCTTCGCGATCGCCTGCCCCGCCTTCCCCGCCAACGCCCGCACCGTTTATCAAGGTCACCTGTTCGTCGGCACCGCCCTGCTCAACGAGAGCGGCATGCAGGACCATCCGCTCACGCCGATGCGTGACGCGAACCTCGTCCGCGTCCTCTCGCGCCAGACTGAAGGCGCAGTCGGCCTGGTCCCGTTCGCCACCGTGGCGGCCGGCGCCGGCAAGATCCGTTCGGCGCTCACCGCCCTCAGAGAGCAAGGCCGCCGTTACGCGATCGTCGATGCGGTCGCGGACGGCGATCTCCTCGCCATTGGCGAGGCCGTCAGCGCCCACGCTCTCGTCACCGGCGGCTCTGGTGTCGCGATGGGACTGCCCGAAAATTTCCGCCGCCTCGGCCTGCTGCAGACCATCTCGCCCGGCAACCTGCCGGAGGTCACCGGCCCCGCCGCCGTCCTCGCAGGCTCATGTTCTCGCACCACCCTCCTCCAAGTCGCGACGGCACGGGACCAGGTGCCTACTCTCGAGATCGATCCTCTTGCGACGCCCGATGCCGATCATCTCACGCGCCAAGCGCTCGACTGGGCAGCCGACAAGCTCGGCGACGCACCCATCGTGATCGCGGCGTCGGCAACGCCGGACCGCGTCGCGGCGCTGCAAGCCAAGCTCGGCCGAGAAGCGGCCGGCATCTTGGTCGAACGTGTGATGGCCGACGTCGCGCGCGGTCTCGTCGAGCGCGGGGTCCGCCGCATGATCGTGGCCGGCGGCGAAACGAGCGGTGCCGTTGTCTCTGCGCTCGGCGTCACCCGGTTGCGTATCGGCCGCGAGATCGATCCCGGCGTTCCCTGGACCTACGCCGAAGGAGCCGGCCCGGCGTTATTGCTCGCGCTCAAATCCGGCAATTTCGGCCGGTCCGCGTTCTTCGTGTCCGCATTCGAAGAATTGCCGCAGGCCTGAAACGCTCATGGCCGGGTCTAACCCGGCCATGATGTCGTTCAGCGATACGCTCGGCCGGCTAAAGCAGCGATCATACCGCGCCGAATCCGGCTCGGTATGATCGCAGGCTGCCTTAGGCGCCCGCCGCCGTCGCAGGCTTGCGCCCACGGCCGCTGGCGGCCGGCTTGGCGACCGGAGCAGCAGCCTTAGTTGCCTTCGCCGACTTGGCAGCAGGCTTTGCAGCCGCCGGCTTTGCGGCAGCGGCCTTGGTCGCAGCCTTCGGTGCGGCCGACTTCGCTGCGGGCGCCGCCGCAGTCTTGGTCGGCTTCGTCGCCTTCGCCGGTGCAGCAGCCTTCGCGGCAGGTGCGCGCTTGGCCGCTACGGGCTTCGCTGCAGCCGTCGCCTTCGGCTTGGCAGCGGCTTTCGGCGCGACCTTGGTCTCGGCCGGCTTGGCTGCGGCAGCTTTTGCAGTCTTGCGCGCAGGCTTCGTCGGCTCGGCGACTGGGGCTGCGGACGCCGAACTCTTGGCGGCACCGCGCTTCGTCGTCTTCGGCTCCGCTGCGCCATTGCCAGCAGACTTCGTGGACGCGCGCATGGCCATGGCCTGCGCCCGTATGTTGACTGGAGTTTCCTCAGTCATCGATCAACCTCCTTCGCGATTTTTAAGCGTGCCAGAAGAGGTCGCATGTGACCGGAACTGCTCAGCAAACGGTTTGTCCTGTCCGGCATCGTTACGCCCCCGGCGGCACCCCGATTCGCGGGCACGGTGATTTACGAATCGATGTTGTGCGCACCTGATTCCGCTCTCACGCGTATGATGCCTCCCTGTCAATCAAAACTAGCAGCCCAAGCAATGAATCACGCAAAGGCGATGCGAATTTATCTTTCTTCTATCGATACGAACTTCAGGTTTCCGGGCCCGACATAGTTCGCCGTCGGACGGATCAGTTTGTTGTCGACCCGCTGCTCCATCACGTGCGCAGCCCACCCGCTGGTCCGCGCGATGACGAAGATCGGCGTGAACATCGCCGTCGGAATTCGCATCTGGCTATATGCGACCGCGCTGAACCAATCGAGATTCGCGAACATCCGCTTCAGCTCCCACATCACGGCCTCGATGCGATCGGCCACGCGGAAGCCGAGCGTGTCGCCATTCTGCTCCGAAAGATGCTGCGCAACGCGCTTGATCACCACGTTGCGCGGATCGGCCACCGTGTAGACGGCATGACCAAATCCGATGATCACCTGCTTGTTCGCCACCCGCGCACGAATGTCGGCGTCCGCATCCTCGGGGCTCGCATAGCGCTGCTGGATCTCGAGCGCGACTTCGTTCGCGCCGCCATGCTTCGGGCCTCGTAGCGCGCCGATCCCGCCGACGATCGCCGAATAGATGTCGGCCCCCGTGCCGGCCACCACGCGCGCGGCGAACGTGCTCGCATTGAACTCGTGCTCGGCATACAGGATCAGGCTCGTGTGCATCGCCCGCTCCCATTCCGGCGACGGCGCCTTGCCGTGCAGCAGGTGCAGGAAATGGCCGCCGATGCTGTCGTCGTCGGTTTCGACCTCGATCCGCCGACCGTTGTGCGACCAGTGATACCAATACAGCAGGATCGATCCGCCGCACGCCATGATGCGATCCGCCATGTCGCGCGCGCCGGCGACGTTGTGGTCCTCCTTCTCCGGCAAGGCGCAACCCAGCGCCGAGATCCCCGTCCGCATCACGTCCATCGGATGCGTCGACGCCGGCAACGCCTCCAGCACCGAGCGCACCGCCTGCGGCAATCCGCGCAGGGCGCGCAGCTTCGTCTTGTATGCGGCAAGCTGCGCACGGTTGGGCAAAGCCCCGTGCACGAGCAGGAACGCGATCTCCTCGAACTCGCACTGCTCCGCGACGTCGAGGATGTCGTAGCCCCGATAGTGCAGGTCGTTGCCCGTGTGGCCCACGGTGCAGAGCGCCGTGTTGCCCGCGGTGATGCCCGCGAGCGCCACACCCTTCTTCGCGCGAGGCGCGGTTTGCGTTTCCGACATGACATTCCCTCCCATTGCTTCGTCTGACCTAGAACAGGCCCGGCTTGCCCTTCGTGACGCTTCCCTCCGGCATCGTCACGTTCAGCTCGAACAGCTCACCCGCCTTCAGCGACGGCAACCGCTCGCACGCCGCGAGGAACCGGCTGCTCTCCGCCGCCGTGATCAGCCCGTCCGTCATCGTGCGGAATTTCCCAACGTAGTCCGCGCGCTTCCAAGGAGTAGCACCCAGCGGATGCGCGTTCGCCACCGCCAGCTCGTCGGCGATCGTCCGCCCGTCCTTCATCCGGATGATGATCCGCCCGCCGAACGCCAGATCCTCGTGCCGCCGTGCATGATAACGCTCGGTCCACTTCGGATCCTCGATCGTGCTGATCTTGTGCCACAGCCGCACCGTGTCCGCCCGCGCCGCACGCTCCGGCGCATATGACCGCACGTGGTGCCACTCGCCATCCTGCAGCGCGACCGCGACGATGTACATGATCGAATGGTCGAGCGTCTCCCGGCTGGCCTTCGGGTCCATCTTCTGCGGATCGTTCGCGCCGGTGCCGATCACGTAATGGGTATGGTGGCTCGTCTCGATCAGCACGTCCTCGACGTCGTCCCAGTTCGAGACCTGCTTGCCCATCTTGAACGCCAGGTCGATCAGCGCCTGGCTCTGATATTCCGCCGAATGCTCCTTCGTGTAGCTGTCCATGATCGCCCGCTTCGCTTCCCCGCGACCCGGCAGCGGCACCTGATAGCGCGCCTGCGGCCCATCCAGCATCCACGCGATCACGCTGTCCTCGCCTTCATAGATCGGGCTCGGCGCACCCTCGCCGCGCATCACGCGGTCGACCGCCTCGATCGCCAGCTTGCCTGCGTGCGCCGGCGCATACGCCTTCCACGAACTGATCTCGCCCTTGCGGCTCTGCCGCGTCGTGAAGCTCACATGCACCGCCTGCTGCACGGCCTGAAAGATCGTCGCCTTGTCCAACCCGAGCATCGTGCCGATCCCCGCCGCCTGAGCCGGGCAGAGATGCGCGATATGGTCGATCTTGTGCTCGTGCAGGCAGATCGCGCGCACCAGGTCGATGTGGATCTCGTAGCCCGTCGCGATGCCGCGGATCAGCTCGTGCCCCGACTTGCCGACGCTCTGCGCCACCGCAAGGATCGGCGGAATGTTGTCGCCGGGATGGCTGTAGTCGGCGGCGAGGAAGGTGTCGTGCATGTCCAGTTCGCGCACGGCGGTCCCGTTCGCCCAAGCCGCCCATTCCGGGCTGACCCGCATCGATGACAACCCGAACACCGCCGCCCCTGCGCGGCCCGGCCCCGGCGGATGCGCCAGCGCCATGTCGCGCGCCGACACGCAGGGGTGCCGGTTGACGCTGGCGATCGCCACCGCCGCGTTGTCGATCACCCGGTTGATGATCATGTCGACGGTCTCGGCCGGCACCTCGACCGCGTCAGCGGCGACCTCGGTGATCTTCCAGGCCAGTTGCTCCTCACGCGGGAGCTTTGCCTTGGAAGGATGAACGGTGACGTCGTGCAGTTCCATGTCGAGTTCCCCGGGGTTGGCGCTTTCTTGCTGCGCTCATAAGGTTGCGCTACCGCCTCGGCAAGGAGCACTGCTCGGGGATAGCTGGACGCCATCGGGGGAGCCGCCGGCATGAGAGTCGTTGTTTTAGGGGCTGGCCTTCTCCTCGCGGGATGCGTCCAGGAGGCCTACGTTCCGCCACCACCCATCGAATTGCAGTCGTACCCACCGCCGGTCACCTACCGCACGGCGCCATACCGTCCACCGATGCCAGCCCCGCTGGCCGAGCCTCTGCCGGCGCCGGTGCCGCTGACCGAGCCGCCCGCCGCTACCAATGCGGCCCCGAGCGACGACAGCGGCGCGATCCCGCTGCAGCAGATGCCCGCCCCAGCGCCTGACGCGCCCGCCTCCGCCCAGTCGGACCCGAGCGTCACGCCCATGCCGACCGCCTCCGCCCCCGTGATGCCGCGAACCCCGACCGCCGGGCCCGGCAGCAACGTTCCGCTCGAAGGCTTCCGCCCAATGCACGGACAAACCCGACCAGCCCCTTGAGCAACCCTGCATCAGCGAGTTGATCATGCACCCGAGTAACGCCATCTGCGTATTGACTGGGACTTGACCGGCCCAACCTTCACCTAACCCCGGACACGGAAGGCGCCCGATTTGCCCGATACCACTCCCCCGGTCCGCTGGCAGCCAGACCGCAGCCCCGCCGTTTCGGCTTGGCCGATCCCGCCCCTCCTGACCGCAATAGGCCGCGGCGTGATGGGTCGATGCCCCGCCTGCGGCCAGACCCATGTCTTCGCCGGCTGGCTCAAGGTCGTCCCCGTCTGCCTCGTGTGCAGCGCGCCGCTGGGGCGCTACCGCGCCGACGACGCGCCGCCCTACTTCACCATCTTCGCCGTCGGACACATCGTCATCCCACTCCTCTTTTGGATGGAAACCGCGATGCACCCGCCGCTCTGGGTCCACGCAGCGGTATGGCTCCCCGTCAGCGGCATTCTTTCGATGCTCCTCCTGCGCCCGATCAAAGGGGGAACGCTGGGCCTCATGCTCAAGCTCGGCATGGTCAAAGCGGACGACGAGTGACGGCCGACGCGCGACTTGCCCGGGTCGTCCTGGCCGGCGAGTTGCTGACCCGGCTATCGCCGCTTCTCGAGGCCGACCGTGCCCAAGCCGTCGCGGACCTCGAACACGAGAACCATTTCGGCCTGGCGAACACCGAGAGCCGGATCGCGGCGCCCGGCCCCTACGTGCTGCATCTCTCCGTCCAGGAAGGCCGCCTCGTCTTCGACGTCCGCGACCAGCAGGACAACCCGCTCACCGCCATCGTCCTCGCGCTCGGCCCCTTCCGAAGCCTCATCAAAGACTACCAGCTCCTGGTCGACAGCCACATGCTCGCCGTCGAAGAGG
Source organism: uncultured Alphaproteobacteria bacterium (assembly GCA_963848035.1). GTDB lineage: Bacteria > Pseudomonadota > Alphaproteobacteria > Acetobacterales > Acetobacteraceae > JAVVHH01. Next base: position 136,835 of record CAWKCD010000003.1, on the reverse strand, counting down.
GCCGCGCCGAGCGCATCCAGGCCATCGACATGGGTCGCCGCGGTCTGCACAACGAGGGCGCCAACCTGCTGCGCGAACGGCTCGACAACAAAGCCGAAATCGATCACGAGACCGCCAGACGCCTCTTCACCCTCGTTTGCGTGCTGCATCAACGAATTTGAATACCGTTCTGGGAGGAACGCCATGACCGACACCGCCATCGTGGGCTGGGCCCACACCCCCTTCGGCAAGCTCGAGGAAGACGTTGAGGGCCTGCTCGCCCGCGTCGCCGGCGCCGCCATCGAGGACGCCGGAATCCAGCCGAGCGAGATCGACGGCGTCTTCGTCGGCATGTTCAACAACGGATTTTCGAAGCAGGATTTCCCCAGCTCTCTGCCGCTGCAATCAGTTGACGCGCTGCGCTTCAAGCCAGCCACCCGCTACGAGAATGCTTGCGCCTCCGGCTCGGCCGCCATCCACGGCGCCCGCGATTTCCTCGCCGCCGGCCGCGGCCGCTTCGCGCTCGTGCTCGGCGTCGAGAAGATGACCGCCACCCCCGGCCCGCAGATTGGCGACACCCTGCTCTGCGCAAGCTACCGCAAGGAAGAGGGCGAAATCCCCGCGGGCTTCGCCGGCGTCTTCGGCCGCATCGCCGAACGCTACTTCCAGCAATACGGCGATCAGTCCGACGCGCTCGCCGCCATCGCCGCCAAGAACCACAAGAACGGCGTCGACAACCCCTATGCTCAGATCCGCAAGGATCTCGGCTACGATTTCTGCCGCAACGTGAGCGAGAAGAACCCCTACGTCGCACCGCCGCTCAAGCGCACCGACTGCTCGCTCGTCTCGGACGGCGCCGCCGCCCTCGTCATCACCGATGCCGAGACCGCCCGCACCATGAACAAGGCCGTCGGTTTCCGCGCCGCCGTCCACGTCAACGACTACCTGCCCCTCTCCAAGCGCGACGCGACCCGCTTCGATGGCGCAGCCCACGCTTGGACCCAAGCGCTCGACCAGGCCGGGATCGGCCTCGCCGACCTCTCCTTCGCCGAGGTCCACGACTGCTTCACCATCGCCGAACTCCTCGTCTACGAAGCGATGGGCCTCGCCGCCCCGGGCCAAGGCGCTCGCGTGATCCACGACGGCATCAGCCTTGCCGACGGCAAGCTCCCGATCAATCGCAGCGGCGGCCTCAAGGCCAAGGGCCACCCGGTCGGCGCCACCGGCGTCTCCATGCACGCGATCGCCGCGATGCAGCTCACGGGCCAAGCCGGCGCCATGCAGCTCAAGCGCGCCGATCTCGCCGGCGTCTTCAACATGGGCGGCGCCGCCGTCGCCAACTATGTCAGCATCCTGGAACCGCTGCGCTGATCCCCACCGCTAACCTCGCCAGCCTTCTCCTCCAAACCGCCGCCCGGCTGCCAGACCGGGCGGCCCTCATCCACGGCGACCGAGTGACGAGCTGGCGCGAGCTCGCCGCGAATGCTCGCTCGGCCGCCGCCGGGCTTCGATCCGGCGGCATCCGTCACGGCGACCGCATTCTCGTCCACGGCCGCAATAGCCGCTCCTACTTCGAATCGATGTGGGCCTGCTGGCTGATCGGTGCCGTCTGGGTCCCGACGAACTTCCGTCTAACGCCCCCCGAAGTCGCCTACCTCGCCGAGAACGCCGGAGCCAGCGCCCACCTCTTCGATACCGGTTGCGAAGCCCACGCGGACGCCGCCCGCGCTGCCAACCCACCCGCGCTCGAGATGGACCTCGCCGCCGGTTGGCAAGGTCTCTACGCCCACCCACCGCTGCCGCATCCGGTCGACGTGGACCGCGATCACCCGTGCTGGCTGTTCTACACCTCCGGCACCACCGGTCGCCCCAAAGGTGGCACGCTGACGCACGGCCAGATGGCTTTCGTCGTCACCAACCATCTCTGCGACCTCATGCCCGGCACCACCGAAGCGGATGCCAGCCTCGTCGTCGCGCCCTTGTCCCACGGCGCCGGCGTCCACGCCCTGCCGCAGGTCGCGGTCGGCGCCCCGAGCATCCTCCTCGAAAGCGACCGCTTCGACCCGGCCGAAGCCTGGCGCCTCGTCGAACGCCACCGCGTCACCAACATGTTCACCGTGCCCACGATCCTGACGATGCTCACCCGGCATCCATCGGTCGACGACCACGATCACAGCTCGCTTCGCCACGTGATCTACGCTGGCGCGCCAATGTATCGGGCCGACCAGGTCCACGCGTTACAGAAACTCGGCCCGGTCCTGGTCCAATATTTCGGCCTCGGCGAGGTGACCGGCAACATCACCGTCCTCCCGCCCCGTCTGCACACCGAAGCGGACGATCCCGCCTTTCCGATCGGCAGCGCGGGGATGCCCCGCACCGGCATGGAGATCGCGATCCTCGATCCCGACGGCCACCGCCTCGAGCCGGACCAAACCGGCGAGATCTGCGTCCGCGGCCCCGCCGTGTTCGCCGGCTACTGGAACAATCCCGAAGCCACCGCCTCGACCTTCCGGCAAGGCTGGTTCCATACCGGCGACCTCGGCCACGTGAATGAACAAGGCTTTCTCTGGATCACCGGCCGCTTCAGCGACATGTTCATCTCCGGCGGCAGCAACGTCTATCCGCGGGAGATCGAGGAAGCGCTCCTGCTCCACCCCGCCGTCGCCGAGGCTTGCGTCGTCGGCATGCCCCATCCCAAATGGGGAGAGAGCGGCGTGGCCGTGATCGTTCTGCGCTCAGGCGTCGAAGCCGGCAAGCCAGAGCTGATCGCCCATCTCGACAGCCGCCTCGCCCGCTACAAGCGGCCCGCGGAGATCGTGTTCTGGCCCGAACTGCCCAAATCCGGCTACGGCAAGGTCCCTAAGCTGCAGGTGCGCCGCCTGCTTGAAGAGCAGGGCGTGCACCTCGCAGAGTAGAGCGACGTCCGACCAACCGGGACGGTTCCGCCGAAAAAGACCAGTTGCCGATCATTCCGCTAGCGCGATCCGCCCGAGCCAAGCGGCGCGCGACGATCGGTTTAGATGAAGCTGGCCAGCGACAGGCTCTGCGACTTCGCAATGATCTGATACGACGCCTGAAGCTGCGTCTGCAACGCGGACGCTTTCGTGATCGCCGCCGCCGGATCGACCTGCTCCACCGATGCAAGCTGCGTCGTCAATGCGGCCGCCACCGACGAAAGCTGTGTCTTTCGCGCCGTCAGCGAGCTCTGGACGTTGCCAAGCGCTCCCTGCTCCGTCGCCAGCGCCGAGATGCCGCTCGACAACAGGTCTCGCGCGCCAGAGACGGCCGTATCGGCGGTCGCGCCACTGGTGAGGCCAGCAAGGCTCGCCAGCGACTTCAGGATATCGCGTATATAGGAGCCGGTCGTCGGCGCCGCCGAGGTGGCCAAGGTGTTGGCGTTCGCGATCAGGCCGATCTTGACCCACTGATTGTTCCCAACCTCGATCTGCGGCGGCGTCGACGTCAGTGTCGTGGAAAACGGCGCCGTCGCCGTGTCGCTGGCCAACAGCGCCGTGCTCAGAACCGTCGGATCGGTGCTGGGCAACGGTGCATTCGCGCTGTCCGTGCCAGAGAACACGAACGTGTCGCCCGACTTGCTGTTCACCAGATCGGCCACTTGCTGCAGCGCCGATTTGGCATTCTGCGCAAGCGAGGCAACGCTCGTCGGGTTTTTCGTATTGACGCTGTTCACCTGCGCAAAGAAGCTCGATGCGATGCTGTTGATCGACGTCAACGCCGTCTGCGTCACGTCCAGACGGCCGGTGGCAGCGTCGATGTTGGATTGCCACGTCGCGTAGTGCTGGATTTGCGGATTGAGATCGAGCGACGTCCGTGCCGTGTTGCCAAGGCCCGAATACGTGTCCGACACCCGCCCGGTCGCCACCTGCTCCTGGATCTGGGCGACCTGGTTCCTGATCGTGGCGCTATTGTCCACCAGGCTGGACAGCAGTGTGTATTCGCTCGTGATCACGGCATCACTCCTAGAAGGGCGGTCCACATGTTCTGCGTCGCAGTGACAACCTTGGCATTCGCCGCATAGGCCGCCTGCAGCTGCACTAACTGCGCCATCTCGCTATCCACCGACACGCCGGTGATCGCCGACAACCGGCTTTCCAGTCCTGTCCGCAACGACGCGTTCGTGGTCGCGGTCGACTGCGCCTCGGACGCCATCTGCGCATACCCTGCCACGAGCGACGTCGCCTGCTCCGGCAGCCCCGTCGCGCTTGAGGAAAAGACGTTCTGCAGCACCTTGTTGATCAACGTAGTGTCGCCCGCGAGGCTGCTGGGCGTCGTCCCGTCCCGCACCATCGAAGGCGTCGCCGTGACTGCGGCGGAGACCTGGATCGTCATGGAATACCCGGTCGTCGGCGTCGTCGGAATCGCGCCAGAGGGGTCCGTGAACAACGGCAGACCCTGGCCCTGAAACGTCGTCGACACCGATTGGGCGAAACTGTCCAACTGCAGCTGCATGTTCGGCAGCGTCGTGTCCCGCAGCGTCAGGTTCGCCCCGATCTGGCCACCGAATCCCGACAGCGTTTTGCCGTTGAGTTGCACCGGCGGAATGCTCGATGCCGGTGTTCCGCCACTGATCGTCGTGGGCGCCACGCTGAACGGGCCGGTATTGGCACGCAGCGGCAGCACCGAGTTGCCGGCGATCACCTGGATATCGCCGTTCTCCTGCTTGCTGAATTTCGAGCCCGTCAACTGCGCCAGCGTGCGCAAATCACCGTCACGCTGGTTCTCCAGATCCGCCGTGCTCTGCCCCGACGCCTTGGTCGCGATGATCTGCGTGGTGAGCAATCCGATCGAATGCAGCGTGCTATTGGCGCTTGCGACATCCTGCACGAGCGTATCCTGCGCCGCCTGCCGGGCTTGCACGAGCGAATCGCCCACGGTGTGCAGCCCTTCCGCGAATGCTCCGGCTTTGGCGACGACGTCCTGCTGCTGTGATCCGCTCGCGGGATCGTTCGCCAATGTGGAGAACGAGTTCCTGCAGGTTCCCGAATAGCGACGACAGGTCCTGCCCGCTCCCCGGCGTGCCGGAGATCTGATCGACTCCGGCCAATGCCGTGTGGATCACGTTGCTGCCGGCCTCCGTGGCGACGGATGCGAACAGGCTGCCCTGAAGATTGTCGTCCATCGCCCGTGTCGCCAGTCCCGTCCGGACGCCCGCCGGACCTCCAGCCGTCCCCAGGCTGCTCAGCGGGAGCGTCTCGCGGACGTAGTTCGGCGTACTCGCGTTCGCCACGTTCTGCGACAGTAACGCGATCTGCCGTTCGATGCTGTCGAGCCCCGACGAGGCTGCCGAAAGCGTATTGCCTAGGAACATGATGGATTACCTCTTCATGTCGATCGTCTGCTGCAGCATGTCGTCGGCCGTCGTCACCATTTTGGTGTTGGCCGAGTAGGCACGCTGCGCGACGATCAGCTTGGTGAACTCGGAGGCGATATCGACATTGCTGCCCTCGAGCGAGCTCGTGACGAGCGTGCCGGCACCATTGCTGCCGACCTGGTTCGCTCGGGGGTTCCCGCTCTCTTTCGTCGCGGTGTAGGCCTGCCCATCGTGCGTCTGCAACGAGTCCGGGCTCGCGAAGGTCACGATCGGGATCTGGCCGACGGTACGGGACTGGCCGTTGTCGTAGTTCACGGTGAGGTTGCCGTTCGACTGCATCGAAACGCCGGCGAAGCCGCCGGGCTCCACGCCATTCTGAGAGAGGCTGATCAGATTGTAGGTGCTGCCCGCGAACTGCGTGACGCCGTTGGTGCCGCCGAAAGTGCCGAGGTTCAAAGTGATCGGCTGAGCTGCCGGTCCCAACGTCGCGGTGAAGTCGACGGTCGCCTGCTGGCCGGCCACGTAAGCGCTTGGGGTCAGACCAGCACCTGTCGCCGTTACCGATCCGATCGTGCCTTCCGGCACCGGATTTGTGCTCGCTGAGCCGAACGCGACATTCACCGAACCGATCGTGGTGGCCCCGTTCGCGATTGAGAGCGACCAGACGTTCGGCGTGGCCGTGGTCGACCACGTCAGATCCAGGTTGTGGGACGTTCCCAGCGAGTCGGTGACCGGCATCTCGGTCGTCACCGAATACGGCGTGGTCGCGGGCGTCGCCGGCAGGTTCGCGGAGATGGTCGCAGAGCTCGTCGGCACCGGCGCATAACCGCTCTGGCCAACCTGAAGCGGCTTGAGCTGCGTCTGGTCGACCTGCCCGGCGGCGTTGATCGGCCAAGCGTTGAGGAAATGGCCGGTGCTGTTCACCAGGTAGCCGTTCGCGTCGAGCTTGAAGTCGCCCTCGCGCGTGAAATATTGTTGCGAACCGAACGTCGGCTGCCCCTGCACGGAACCGTTCGGGAGACTCACCGGGAAAAATCCCTGGCCCGACACGGCGATGTCCAACGGGTTGGTCGTTTGCGAGATCGTACCCTGAGTCGTGTTCGTGTACTCGGGACGCGCGACGACGGCGCTCGAGCCGTTCGTCTGCAGCGTGCTTGAGGTCACGTAGTTCTCGAAAGTGGTGTCGACCCCTTTATACCCAGTCGTCTGCGTGTTCGCGAGATTGTCGCCGATATTACTGAACGCCGTAGACTGTGACGAAAGTCCGCTGATCGCGGTGGTCATGGCACCAAAGATAGACATCCTGCACTCCTAAACTGACCACCGCCCCTTCGCATATTCCGTGCCAACCGCCGCGCCCCGCCAAAGCTGGACCAAAAGCGACACCACCCGGCTGAAAACGCCGACCGACCCAGCCCACCCGGCATTTCCTGCCGGGCTCCGGCCCGCGATATCCAGCGTTCGCACGGTCATTTCGCTCTGGCCCGCCTCTTGCTCTGAACCGTGCCATGCCAGAACTCGCCACCGCGATTCCGCCCGCTTCCCCGTCAGCGCAGCCGTCACGGGCCGCCCGCAGCGCATCCGTCGCCCCGGCCGCATCATCGTCGTCGGCAGGGCCGGGCGCGTTCAGCCAGCAACTGGAACAAACACTCTCCGTCCCGACCGGAGCGGGCGAGACCGCACTGCCGCCCTCTGCCGCCAACTCGAACGAGATCGCCGCAAGCGCCCCGCCTGCCGTGATCACGGAAGGCGCGCAGCCAATCGCCCCAAATCCGCAATCTCTCCTGCGCTCCGCCCAAATCAACACGACGCCAACGACGCCGCCAACATCCCCGACGATCGCTGACGGCAAACGGACGTCGGCGCGGTCCGCTGGCATCGACCCAACGCGGCCGACGGTCGACCCCACGTCGGTGCCACTGTCGATCGCCACCCCCACCCCAACACCGCCCCCGCCCGGACAGGTGCCCGCCGATCCTGCAGCGATCAAGACGACCGGAACTGACGGCGCCGCATTGACAGGTCCGATCAATGCCGACCCGCCCGGCTCGAATCTTCAGCCGCAAATCGCCGCCGAGACTGGTGACACGTCGCCCGCCAGCTCCGCGCTGACGGCGATGGCAAACTCTCCAGCTGCTACCGCCGGTAAAACCGCGACCGACACGAAATCAACCGCCACGGGCCGCTCCGGCCAGTCCGCCAGTTCGGTCGCAGTCACGCGAACCGACCCAAACTCCCCTTCAGGGTCGGAAAGCCAACCCGCCGCCGATCAAGCCGCGCCCCAGATCGCCGCCCTCCTGAACCCAGCCGCCGCCGTGGTCCCACACATCGCAAACTCATCGACGCCGCCCGGAACCAATCGCGCCCAGGAAGCCATTCCCGCCGGCGCCAACGACGCGGCGCCATCGGCTGCCTCCATCGACCCTCGCCGCAGCAAGCTCGCCAGCCCGGCGGCGGCCCAGACATCAGCGAATTCCTCCGACCCCCTCGCCCCCTCGCCGGCGGCTACGGAATCCGCTGCCAACACGCCGCCTCCGCCATCGCACGCAACAGCTCCTGTGGTCACATCGGTCATTCCCCCCACAACCTCCTCCTCTCAGTCCACCACCTCGTCCGCGCCGCCTTCCCCCGCCTTACAGGTGGCGCAGGCCGTGGCCGAACCGGTCCGCGTCGTCCTCGCCTCTCCCCCGCAGCAGCCGGGCGCGCCACACGTCACGACCATCCATCTCGATCCTGTCGAACTCGGGCGCGTCGAGATCCGGATCGAGCGCACCAATGACGGGCCAGCGAAAATCGAACTCACCGCCGAGCGGCCCGAGACGTTGCTTCGACTGCTTCACGACCAACCGCAATTGCAGCAGGCGCTCGATCAGGCCGGGGTTCCGCAGCAGGGTCGCACCATCAGCTTCAGCCTCGCCCCGGATAGCGGCGCGTCGGGCAGCGCCTTCGCCAATCTCGCTGGCGACGGTGCGTCCAGCGGCAATGGCCAGCGCTCGCAGCAGGGCTACGGCCACATGAACACGCCGGGCAGCGACGTCGTCGACGCCCAAATCCCACTGCCGGTCCGATCCAGGGCCGGTCTCGATATCACCGCGTAAGGAGCCTTTCCATGACGGTCACGAGCACAACCAGCGCCCCGACGACGGCGACGACATCTGCTGCGAGCGGGTCGCTGAGCAAACTGTCGGGCAACTTCAACGACTTCTTGAAACTGCTGATGACTCAGATCCAGAACCAGGATCCGACCAGCCCAATGGATACTAGCCAGTTCACGAGTTCAGCTTGTCCAATACTCGAGCGTTGAACAGCAGATCAACACCAACTCGAATTTGACGACGTTGATCAATGCGCAACAGAGCAACACGCTCCTCCAATCGTCGTCGCTCATCGGCAAGTCCGTCGACGTGACCTCCGACCATCTGACGCTGCAGAACGGTGCCTCGAAGGTCCATTTCTCCGCCCCGAAAGCAGAGACCGTCGACATCACCGTCACCTCCGCCGGCGGCACCAAGGTCATGCAGGCAACCGTCGCCGCACAGGCCGGCAGCAATGACTGGAGCTGGAACGGCGTCGACAGTCACGGCAACCAATTGCCCGATGGCTCCTACCAAGTCGCTGTCGTCGATTCCACCGCCACTGCACTCTCCACCACCGTCACCGGCACTGTCACGGGCCTACAGCGCAACAACACGTCTCTGAACCTCTCGCTCGGCGCTCTGAGCACTGACGTCAACACAGTCCAGTCGGTCGCAACCTCGAACTAAGTCTTGATGGCGTCCGCGCACCTGCTCCGCCCACCAGAGTGACGGTTCGTTAACCTTTGCCACTTAGCTTGATCCCATCACCCTGCCCCGGACCGACCGGAGGCAATCCGAAGCAAGGGACGAGGTCGCCATCATGACTGTGACAACGCAAGCCAAGACGTCGACCGAAGCTGCCGCCAGCGATCGGCGTCGTCCGGGTCGGATGGATCAGGTCAGCCCGGCGCTGATCCCGATCCTCCGCAAGGGGGAATTGCCGCCCGAGATCGACAACTCGATCGAATTCGGCGAACCGGACCAGATCGCCGGTGCTCGGGGAGTGCTCTTCGGAGTGGCGCTCTCGGCACCGCTCTGGGTTGGAATTGTCTACGTGGGGCGTTGGCTCCTCGCCTGACCCGGCATTTTCTGCCGGGCGGTTAACCGTTCGGTAATCAGCCTGGGGCAAGATCAGCCCATGGCACGGTGGCAAAACGGTATCGCGCAATGACCTCATTCTTCAATGGTCTAGGCGCTCTTGGTCCGCGGCGACTAGGCATTATGGCGGCCGTGGCGGTGATTTGCCTCGGCATGCTGGCCTTCCTTGCACTGCGCAGCACCGAGGGCCCGATGGCTCTTCTCTACGCCGATCTTGACCTGCGAGAAGCAGGACAGATCGTCGATCAGCTCGATAAAGCGCACATCGCGCATCGCACCGAAGCCGGCGGAAATCGCCTGCTGGTGCCGATCGATCAGGTCGACCGCGCGCGGCTCCTCCTGGCCAAGGAAGGTCTCCCCTCAGGAGGCTCGATCGGAAACGAGATCTTCGATCGTTCCGACGGCCTGACCGCCAATAGCTTCCAGCAAGGGATCACGCAGACCCGCGCCATGGAGGGTGAGCTTTCGCGAACCATCCGCAGCATCCAGGGTATCCGTGCCGCCCGCGTCCACCTCGTGCTTCCCCGCCGGGAGCCGTTCGCCCGTGAGCGGCAGGAAGCACAAGCCAGCGTCGTGCTCACGATGGGCGGCGCCGCCCGCCTCGACCGTGACGGCGTCCAGGCGATCCTCAACCTGATCTCCGCGGCCGTCCCGGGTCTACACCCGCAAAACATCGCGCTCGTTGACAGCCGCGGCAATTTGCTTGCCCGAGCTGGCCAACCCACCGGCGCCGCTGCCGCAGCCCAAACCGGTGAAGAGCTCAAGCACAGCACCGAATTGCGCCTGTCTCGCGCCGTCGAGGAGATGCTGGAACGCAGCCTGGGCCCGGGCCGGGTGCGCGCCGAAGCCGCCGTCGAGCTAGATTTCGATCAGGTCCGCGAAACCCAGGAACGCTTCGATCCTGAAGGCCAGGTCGTACGCAGCCAGCAGAGCAACTCCGACAACAATCGGAATACCGAAAACGCTAACAACGTCTCTGTCCAGAACAACCTGCCCAACGCCGACGCCAACTCGCAGCCCACGGGTTCGCAGGAGCAGAAGCAGGAAGAGACGACGAACTACGAGATCAGCAAGACCGTCCGGACCATCGTTCGCGAGCAGCCGCAGCTCAAGCGGATCAGCCTCGCAGTCATGGTCGACGGTGTTTCGACGCGCGGTGCCGATGGGGCGGTGACTTGGGCTGATCGACCCGCCGAGGAAGTGTCGCGGATCGCCACGCTCGTCAGAAGCGCGATCGGCTTCAATGAAGCACGCGGCGACCGGGTCGACGTCGTCAGCATGCGCTTCGCCACTCCAGAGGAAGGCCCCGAGGCCCCCCCGCTTCCGTTCTGGTCTCGGATCGACCACAGCGATCTCTTCCGCCTCGCCGAAAATGGCTTGGTCGGGCTCGCAGTCCTCGCAGCGCTCCTGTTCGTCCTGCGCCCGATGGCCCTGCGTGTGTCCCTCGCCGCGACTGCCCTGCCCGGTGCCACTGGCGCCCCAGGCCAGAGCCAGCCTGCCATCGCCGGAGAGCAAGGCGCGGCAAGGCTGGAAAACGGATCCGACGAGATGATTCAACTGAACAATGTTGAGGGAACGATGCGGACCTCATCCATCAAACGCGTTGCCACGCTGATCGAAGATCGGCCCGAAGAAAGCGTCGCGATGCTTCGTAACTGGCTTGCGGAGACCAACTGATGGCCGAACCGGCACGCGTGCCGCTCCAGGGCCGGCAAAAAGCCGCCATCCTGATGCTGGCGTTGGGACAGCAATACAGCGTCAAGCTGCTCAGCCTGATGCATGAGGACGAGATCCGTGAGGTCTCGAGCGCTATGTCGCTGCTCGGCACCATCCGCGCCGACACCGTCGAGCAGCTTTGCACGGAGTTCGCCGACGGGATCGGTTCGCAAGGCAACGTCCTCGGCAGCTTCGAAGCGACCGAGCAGTTGTTGCTGCAAGCCCTCCCGAAGGACCGCGCCGCCCAGATCATGGAGGAAATCCGCGGTCCCGCCGGCCGGACGATGTGGGACAAGCTCGGCAACGTCAACGAGAACGTCCTCGCCAACTATCTCAAAAACGAATACCCGCAGACGGTCGCCGTCGTCCTCTCGAAGCTCAAGCCAGACCACGCCGGCCGCGTCCTGACGTTGCTGCCGGACAGCTTCTCGATCGAAGTCGTGCTGCGCATGCTCCGAATGGAGAGCGTGCAGCGCGACATCCTGGAGGGCGTAGAGCAGACCCTCCGCTCAGAGTTCATGTCCAACCTGTCCCGCACCAGCCGACGTGACAGCCATGAAATGATGGCCGAGATCTTCAACAGCCTGGATCGCCAGAGCGAGTCGCGTTTCGTGTCCGCGCTCGAGGAGCGGAACCGCGAAGCGGCGGAGCGCATCAAATCGCTCATGTTCACCTTCGACGACCTTCAGCGCCTCTCGTCCGAACACATGCAGATCCTGCTGCGCTCCGTCGAGAAGGACAAGCTCCCGCTCGCGCTCAAGGGCGCATCCGAAACCCTCAAGCAGCTCTTCTTCAGCAACCTGTCCGAACGCGCCGGACGGATGTTGCGCGACGACATCGAAGGACTCGGGCCGGTCAAGCTTCGCGATGTCGACGAAGCGCAGAGCGCGATCGTCAAGACGGCCAAGGAGCTCTCGACCCAAGGCCTGATCGACGCCAACCAGAGCGCGGCCGAAGAGATGGTGATCTGAGCATGACGACCGTCACGCACTATCTCGCCGAGACCACAAGCGTGTCACCCCTCATCGGCATTCTCTACGCTGAGGATTTCGATGATGCTGCAGGCGATGCCGCCGACAGGTCCCGTCATCCCGGCGGCGAGACAGCCGTCCCGGCCGTGTTGACCCAAGAGGATCTCGACACCGCATGTGACGCCGCCGTCGCCGCAGCTAGGCTGCAGTGGCAGGAGGAAAGCAACCAACTGCGCACGAAGCTGCTCGCATCCGTCTCAGCGACGTTGGAACGCACCCGACACACGGCCGAGCAGATCGCCGCCGACGCCGCCGAGGCCGCTGCGAAGACGATCCTCGCCATGCTGTCCGGCGCCTTGCCTCATTTCTGCAACCAGCACGGCGCGGCCGAAGTCCGAGCGATCGTCGACCACCTCCTCCCCCTTCTTCGGACCGAGCCGCGCGTCATCATCCGCGTCCATCCCGAGGTCGCCCCAGCCGTGAGACAGGCTTTGGCTGAACGGGACGCCGATTTCAGCGGAACAGTCAGCGTGTTGCCGGCCGCCATCGAGCCCGGCGACGTCAAGATTGAATGGGAGAACGGCGCGCTGTCCCGAGACACCCGCCAGATCCTGCAGGCCATGCAGGATGCGCTCGGCCAACTCGGCCTGCAGCAACCGCGAGAGACCACGTCAAAAAGGATACTGGCGCATGCAGAATAAAATGGAACTCACCGACCTGACCGAGAGCCCGCCCCCCGAACTCGGCCGCAGCACGCGTGATCTGGAAGCCGTCTACGACATTCCGGTGACCGTCAGCGCCGTTCTGGGCAAAAGCACGATGCAGGTCAGCCAGCTGCTCAAGTTGGGCCGCGGCGCCGTCGTCGAGCTGGATCGCAAGCTGGGCGAGGCGATCGACATCTATGTCAACAACCGCCTCGTCGCGCGCGGCGAAGTCGTTCTGGTGGACGAGAACCGCCTCGGCGTCACCATGACTGAGATCGTCAAGAGCGACCGCGTCTAGGATTTGCGATGAACGTCTTGATATTGGGATCGCTCGGCGGCGAATTGGGCAAGGCTGCGCGGATCGCGACCGAGCGCGGCGCCCGCCTCCAGCAAGTCGACGACGAACGCTCCGCGCTCGCACGTCTGCGGGCCGACGCCCGTGTAGACCTGGTCCTCATCGAACTCCCTCACGACGTCGGCTCCCTCGTTCGCGCAATGACCAGCGAGCGCATTCCGACCCCTGTCGTCGCCTGCGGCACGGATGCCGACGCGCCGTCCGCGATACAGGCGATCCGCGAAGGCGCCCGCGAATTCCTGCCGCTACCGCCCGACCCCGACCTCATCGCCGCCATTCTCGAAGCAGCCGCAGGCGAGAGCCATGCCCTGATCGCCCGCGATCCTGTCATGCTCGACACCATTCGCCGCGCCGATCAAGTCGCGCGCTCCGAGGCGAGCATCATGATCACCGGCGAGTCCGGCACCGGAAAAGAGGTGATCGCCCGCCATATCCATCGCCGATCCAAGCGCGGCTCCGGTCCCTTCGTCGCCCTGAACTGCGCCGCCATTCCAGAAAATCTTTTGGAATCGGAAATGTTTGGCCACGAGAAAGGCGCCTTCAGCGGCGCGCTCGCCCGCCGGGCCGGCAAGTTCGAAGCAGCCGATGGCGGCACCATCCTCCTCGACGAGATCACCGAGATGGACGTTCGCCTCCAGTCGAAACTCCTCCGCGCCATCCAAGAGCGCGAGATCGACCGGCTGGGCGGCAGCACGCCCGTGAAGGTCAACGTCCGCATCCTCGCCACCAGCAACCGCGATCTGCCCGGCGAAGTCGCCGCCGGACGCTTCCGCGAAGACCTATATTTCCGCCTCAACGTCGTCAGCCTGCGTCTCCCGCCCCTGCGCGAGCGGCCCGGCGACATCGAAGCACTCGCCGAGCATTACGGTCGCCGCTTTGCCGACATCAACGCGATCCCTTTCCGCCCGCTGTCCCGCGCCGCCGTCGCGAAGCTGATGAACCATAGCTGGCGCGGCAACGTGCGCGAACTCGAGAACACGCTGCATCGTGCCGTCCTCCTCGCGACTGGCGATGTCATCGGCCCGGACGCGATCGAACTGGCCGACGGAAGTCGTAGCGCCACCCCGGCGAATGCCACTGTCTCCGGCCTAGTCGGTCGCACGATGGAGCAAGTCGAGCGCGACCTCATCCTCGAAACGCTCGGGCACACGCTCGGCAATCGCACCCACGCCGCCGTCATCCTCGGCATCTCGATACGCGCGCTTCGGAACAAGCTTCGAGACTACGCCAAGGCCGGCGTCAGCGTACCACCACCGGCCTGTCCGGCCTAACCGATGCAAGCCCTCATCGCGTCCATGGGCGGCAAAGCCAAGCCCTACCTGCCCGGCACCGACATCGGCCTGGCGCTTGGCATTATCGCACTGCTGGCTGTCCTCATCGTCCCGCTCCCGCCCGCCCTTCTCGACATCGGCCTCGCGCTCTCCGTCACCTCGGCCGTACTCGTGCTCATGGTCGCCGTCTTCTTGGGCCGGCCGCTCGACTTCACCAGCTTTCCGACCTTGTTGCTGCTCACGACGCTGTTGCGCCTCTCGCTGAACGTCGCCACCACGCGGCTCATCCTCAGTCGCGGCAACGAAGGCCCGGCCGCGGCCGGCCACGTCGTCCAAGCGTTCGGCGGCTTCCTCATGGGAGGCGACGTCGTCATCGGCGTCATCCTGTTCGCGATCCTTCTAGTCGTGAACTTCATGGTCATCACCAAAGGCTCCGGGCGCATCGCCGAAGTCGCCGCCCGCTTCAGCCTCGATGCGATGCCGGGCAAGCAGATGGCGATCGACGCCGATCTCTCGAGCGGGATGATCGATGAAGCCGGCGCACGCATCCGGCGGCGGGAGCTCGAGGAGGAGAGCGGCTTCTACGGCGCGATGGACGGTGCGGCCAAGTTCGTGCGCGGCGACGCGATCGCCGGGTTGCTGATCACCGTCATCAACATCTTCGGCGGCCTGGCGATCGGCTTGCTGCGACACGGCATGCCATTCTCGGAAGCCGCCGCCACGTTCACCACGCTCACGGTCGGCGACGGCCTCGTCTCGCAAATCCCAGCCCTCCTCGTGTCGACCGCCGCCGGCATCGTCGTCACCAAAGGTGGCGTCGAAGGCACAGCAGACGCGGCGCTGATGCGACAGCTCGGCGGCAGCCCGAAACCTTTGGCGCTCGCCGCCGCGGCCGCAGTCGCGCTGGCGTTGATGCCCGGGCTCCCGATGCTGCCGTTTCTTGGCCTGGCAGCGTTGGCCGGCGGTGGCGCGTGGGTCCGGCAGAAAGCCATCCTCGCCAAGAAGATCGCCGACTTGCCCGTCGCTGCCGCACCAGTCGAGCCGCCGATCACCGACTCCCTGCGCATCGACGCGCTCCGCCTGGAACTCGGCTACGGGCTGCTCTCGCTCGCGGGTGGCGACGCGCCGAAACTGACCGAGCAGATTAAAGGATTGCGGCGCGCCATCGCCACCGAGATGGGCTTCGTGCTCCCACCGGTCCGCATCCAGGACAATCTGCAGCTCCCGGCCGATACCTACGTGATCCGGGTCAAGGAGATCGAAGTCCGCGCGCGGCGACATCAGGCCGACCAAGCTCCTGGCCATGGACCCGTCCGGCGCCCTCCCCGATTTGCCCGGCGAACGCACGGTGGAGCCGGCCTTCGGCCTGCCGGCGCTCTGGATCGACGAAAGCCATCGCGAGACGGCGCTCCTCCGCAATCTCACCGTCGTCGATCCCGCCAGCGTGCTCACCACGCACCTGACGGAGATCGTCCGCGACTTGATGGCCGAGCTGCTCTCCTACTCGGAGACCATCAAGCTGCTCGAAGATCTTCCGAAGGAGCAGCAGAAACTCGTCGCCGACCTCATTCCGAACCAGATCTCGGCCGGCGCCGTGCAACGTGTCCTGCAAGCGCTGCTCAGCGAGCGCATCTCACTGCGCGACCTGCCGACCATCCTCGAGGGCATCCAGGAAGCCTGCGGCGGCGGAATGCGGGCGATCCAAGCCATTGCAGGCCACGTGCGGACACGGCTGGCGAGGCAGATCAGCGACAGCCATGTCGGTCCCGGCGGCTACATCCCCCTGGTGACCTTGTCGCCGGAGTGGGAATCCGCGTTCACCGAAAGCCTGATCGGCCCGCCGGAGGACCGTCAGCTGGCGATTGCGCCGACACGGCTCAACGAGTTCATGCAGCGCTTCCGTACCGTGTTCGAGGCCGCGTCCGCTTCCGGCGAAGCGCCTGTCCTACTCTGCTCGGGCGTGATCCGCGCCCATGTGCGGGCGATCGTCGAACGTCTGCGGCCATCGACACCTGTTCTGGCGCAAACCGAGATCTACTCGCGCGCACGTATCCGGACCTTGGGCACGCTGTGAGCGTTAACACTGTCGAAACTTCCGTCGGGCACAATGAGCCGCGATGCGGGTAAAGGTCTACTCAGCGCCGAATATCGGCGCAGCGATGGCGTTGGTCCGGGAGGAGCTCGGTCCGGACGCGCTGATCCTCTCGAGCCAGTCGGTCGAAGACGGCGTCGAGGTAACGGCCGCGCACGAATCGCCACCGTCAACGCCCGCTTCCCCTCCGGCAATCGAGTATGAGACGGACTGGTCATGGCATGGCGTGCAGCCGCTGCTCGCCAAACGCCTGACTCAAGGCGACCTCGTTAGCGCGCTCGCAACCGAGTTCGCGTTCGCACCCCTGCCCTGCCAGAGCGCTGGTTCGACCATGCTGCTGGTCGGGCCGCCCGGCGCAGGAAAGACCATGACGACCGCGCGCCTCGCCACTCGCCTGAAGCTCGCCGAGCAGGAGAGCCACGTCATCACGATCGATGGTCGGCGCGCCGGTGCCGCCGAGCAGCTTGCCGCCTTCACCCGCCTCCTCGGCCTCAACCTCATCGTCGCCGACACGCCGACGCAACTCGCACGTGCCATCGCGCGCCGCCCCGACCGCGCGCCGGTCCTGATCGACACGCCGGGACTGAACCCGTCCGAGCCGGCCGATCGAGACTACCTCCTCCAAACCCAAGCCGTCGCCAAAGCCGAGATCGCACTGGTGCTGCCAACCGGACTCGACCCGGCCGAAGCGCTCGACATGGCGACCGGCTTCAAGGAACTCGGCGCGACCTATCTCGTGGTGAGTCGGCTCGACCAGTCCCGTCGGCTCGGCGGCATCCTCGCCGCCGCTGCGACCGGCCTCATCCTCACCGACGCGGGAATCGGCGCGGGCGTCGTCGACAGCTTGCAATCAATGACACCCCAATTCCTGGCAGAGCGCCTGGTTCGGAGAAAAACAACAATGCCGGCCACGCCAAAAAAGCCCGTCTCGCCGATCGAGATGCTGATCCGCTCGCAAAGCGATTCGTCGAAAGCAGCACAATGACCAAAGCTCCACCACGCACGATCGCCATCGCCTCGGGGAAAGGAGGCGTCGGAAAAACGTGGTTCTCCATCACACTGGCACATGCCCTCGCCCGCCAAGGCCGGCGCGTGTTGCTGCTCGATGGAGACCTGGGGCTCGCCAACGTCGACGTCCAGCTTGGACTCATGCCGACGGTCGATCTCGGTGCCGTGCTTGCCGGACCGGCACGGCTGGAGGATGCCGTCAAGGTTTACGAGCCCGGCGGGTTCGAAGTCGTGGCAGGCCGCTCTGGTTCCGGGGAACTGTCGAGCCTACCGGAGCAGAAGCTGGAGACGCTCCTTCGCCAGCTCGAAACCTTGATGCCGACCCGCGATCACATCCTGCTCGATCTCGGCGCCGGGGTGAACCGCTCCGTTCGATCGATGGCCGCCTGGGCCGATGCGGTCTTCGTGATCGCCACGGAAGAACCGACCAGCCTCACCGATGCCTATGCCACCCTCAAACTCCATTCCGTCGATCGGCCGGACGGCGACGCGCGGTTGGTCATCAACCAGGCCGACAGCTACCGCGGCGGCGATCAAACCGCGGGCGCACTCACCCGCGCCTGCACCAACTTCCTCGGCAGAGCGCCCGCAGTCGCTGGGACCATCCGCCGCGATCCGCACGTTCCCGAAACGATTCGGCGCCAAGCGCTCCTGCTGCATCGCTTTCCGCACAGCCCGGCAGCCATCGATCTCGAGCGCATTGCTGAGGCGCTATGATTCCCTGGACCACCGCCTACATGCAAGCCAGCGATGGCGTAAGAGGGCGGGATGAAGCTGATAGGCTCCAATCGAGACCTCCGGGTCGACTTCTTTCGCGGCGTCGCTCTTTGGCTGATTTTCATCGACCACATTCCCGGTAACTGGATCGCAGGCTTCAGCTTGCGCAATTTCGCGCTCTGCGATTCGACCGAGGTGTTCGTGCTGCTCGCGGGCTACGCCGCCGGGCTCGCTTACGGGCGGAGCATGGACCGTCATGGCTGGGTCTTTGCCGGCGCCGATGTCGTTCGCCGGGCTTGGATTCTCTACATCGCCCACATCTTCCTGTTCGTCGTCTTCAGCGCCCAGGTGTCCTACTCGGCCACGGCGCTCGATCGCTCGGACTATCTGGAAGAGATCCACATCGACGCTCTCGCCGACGCGCCCTATCGCGCGATGCTCGAAGCTCTATTGCTTCATTTCCAGCCGGCCTATCTCGACATCCTCCCGATGTACATCGTCCTGCTAGTGGTGTTCGCGGTCGTCATGCCGCTGCTCCGCATCCGCTGGCTTCTGCTGGCGCTCTCGGGCGCCGCCTACATCATCGTCAGAGTTACCGGCTACAACCTCCCTGCCTGGACTGGGGGCGGCTGGTATTTCAACCCGATCGCCTGGCAACTGCTCTTCGTATGCGGCGCATTGCTGTCGTATCGGCCCTTCAAGCTCCCGGGCCCGCGGATCGTCTACGATCTGCTTTCGGCGCTGATCCTGGCCACCGGTGTGATCCTGCTTTGGCTTGTCTGGCCGTATGAGGACACTGAGCTGCGCATGCCGCTCTGGGCGACGAAAATCCTTATCTCCGTCGACAAGCAAAGCCTCCATCCCATGCGGCTCCTCTCGATCTTCGCACTCGTCTGGGTCGTGGTCCGAACCGTCCCGCCAGGCGCTCGATGGCTGCACAGCCGCGCCTCTTCGGCTTTCGTGGTCTGTGGCCAACACTCCTTGGCGGTCTTCTGCGCGGGCATATTCCTTTCGTTTCTGGGACGGTTGGCGATGGAGGAGCGACCCAACTGGGCCGTTCAAGCCGGCGTAAACATCGTCGGCGCCGCTGCCCTCGTCGCCGTCGGCACCCTTGCGGCATGGTATCGGAACAAGGGTAAGCTAGCGCACACCGCCTTGCCCGTCGCCGAACGGGCTGGTAACGCAGGAAGATTATGATGCGCGGCCTTTTGCTGATCGCTTTGCTCGCCGCTGGTTCGATGCCCTTCGCCTCGGCCAGTGCCGCCATGCAGAAGGCATGCGAGGCACCTGAGGACGTGGTCGGCGTGGTCACACCGCTTCCGCATGTCGCCGCCGTCCTTAAGCCCGGATCGACTCTGAATATTCTGGCGATCGGGTCCGCAAGCTTGTTCGGCCCCGAAGCGAGCCTCGCGCCCGGCAGCCTGACAGCGCAGGCGATGTCAGGCGCGACAGCGACCACGGTTCCGTCCGTGCCGTCCGTTCAGATCATGAACACGCCCTCGACGACGGCGTTCCCGCAGCAGATGGCAAAACAGCTCGAGACCGCGGTGCCAGGTATGAAGGTCCACGTCGTCGCGCGCGGCGGCCGCGGGCTCTCGGCCGCCGATCAGCTGCAGGTCCTCGAACAATCCCTGCCGCTGGAGAAGTTCGACCTGGTGATCTGGCAGACAGGCACCGTCGAAGCCGTCCGCAACCTGCCGCCGACTGAATTTGCCCAAACCCTGGCCGAAGGCGCCGGCCAGGCCGAGCAGGCCGGCGCCGACCTCGTCCTGATCGATCCGCAGTTCAGCCGCTTCCTTCAGACCAACAGCAACATCGAGCCTTACGAACAGGCGTTCCAACAGCTCGGGTCGATCCACGGCGTCCTGCTGTTCCGTCGCTTCGACCTGATGCGGAATTGGGTGAACGAGGGACAGATCGACCTGGAGCGCACGCCCAAAGGCGATCGCAAACGCGCCGTCGAGCTGCTCCATGCCTGCCTTGGTGCTCATCTCTCTCGGTTGATTCTCAGCGCCGCTCGTTCTTGATTGCGAAAGCTACAAGAAAACCGTTGTTTCACAGCATTTTCGCGTGATGCAACTCTTGCGTGTCGCCGGCATTTACAGGGTATGCGCCCGCAATACGAAACACCCCAACCAAAGCCGCCAAGCGATTCGGCCGCGTTTGACGTGTGGTTCGGCCGAACGTTGAGGGACGAGTTCGAGCCTGTGATGCACGAGCCTCTCCCGCGCGAAATCCTCAACGCGCTGCCCAAGTCCTAACAGGGTTAGCGTCTCCGCGCCGCGCTCCGTATAAGGTCGCCCCATCGAAGGGGGCGACTGATGCGCATCGACGGAACGGCATATCGGACCATTTGGGTCGACCATTCGGATGGTTGGTCCGTGCGCGTCATCGACCAGACGAAGCTGCCATGGTCACTCGAATTCGTCCGCCTCGCCGACCTTCGACAGGCCGCGCACGCAATCCGCAGCATGCAGGTGCGCGGCGCCCCCTTGATCGGCGCGACGGCGGCTTATGGCTTGGCCCTGGCCGCCCGTGACGACCAGGAGACCATGGCGCTGGAACGCGCCGCCGAATTGCTCGCCGCCACCCGGCCAACCGCCATCAATCTCCGCTGGGCGCTGGACCGCATGATGACCCGGTTGCGCAATACCGCGCGCGCCGACCGGGTCGAAGTCGCCTACGCCGAAGCCGCCGCCATCGCCGATGAGGACGCTCTGCAGAACGAGGCCATCGGCGATCATGGCCGCGATCTGCTAGCCCAAACCGCCCAAAGCCGAGGTGGCAGCGTCAACGTCCTGACTCACTGCAATGCTGGCTGGCTGGCGACCGTGGATTGGGGGACCGCGCTGGCGCCCATCTACAAGGCGCACGATTCCGGCATCAACGTTCATGTCTGGGTCGACGAGACCCGCCCGCGCAACCAAGGCGCTTTCCTGACCGCATGGGAACTCGGCAAGCACGGCGTGCCGCACACCGTGATCTCCGACAATGCGGGCGGCCATCTCATGCAACAGGGCAAGGTCGACCTGGCCATCGTCGGCGCCGACCGTGTCAGCCGCAGCGGCGATGCAGCCAACAAGATCGGCACCTATCTCAAGGCGCTCGCGGCACGCGACAACGAGATTCCGTTCTGGGTCGCCGCGCCGTCCAGCACCATCGACTGGACGCTGTCGGACGGCGCCGACATCCCGATCGAGGAGCGCGACGCCGCCGAAGTGACGACCATCACCGGCCGGGGTCTTGACGGGGTAGTCACCACCGTGCGCGTCGTGCCGACCGGCAGCCCGGCGGCCAATCCGGCGTTCGACGTGACTCCGGCACGCCTGCTGACTGGTCTGATCACCGAACGCGGACGCTGCGATGCCAGCGCAGAGGGGTTGGTCGGCCTATTCCCCGATCTTGCGCCGCCTCAGCGCAAATCGGCGTAATTTTCCTTCGGCCACCGCTTGTGCAGCCATAGCCAACTCTCGGGCGCTGACCGGATCCAGCGCTCGAGCCGGTCGTTGACCAACTGCGTCAACGTCGCGATGTCGGCATTCCGGTCGCCAGTATTCGGCACCGGCACCGGCGCCTCGTAGGTGACGCGAAACCGCGCCGGACCGATCCGCTGCGCGTAGGTCGGCAACACGGGGCAACGGATCTTGACCGCGAGCGCCGCCAGGGCGGATGCCGTCATGGCGGGCCGACCGAAGAACCGCGCCTCGATCCCGTCATTCATCTTCTGGTCCTGGAGCAAGCCCACGAAGCCGCCAGACCGAAGATGCGCCAGCGTCTGCCGAGCGCCCTGGACGCCCTTGGGGAACAGGTTCTCGTTTGCTCCCGGCGAGGCACGGCGCAGGCTCAGGATCATCTCGTCGACGATCGGATTGTCGGCCGGCCGATACAGCGTCGCGAAATTGACGCCCTTGCGGGCCGTCGCCAGCGGCAGCACCTCCCAATTGCTGATATGCCCGGTGAACAGCAGCGCCGGACCGCCCTGCGCCGCCAGCGCTTCGATGTGCTCGCTGCCGACCACCTCCCACCCCGGCCCGGCCGCCGTCTCCCGCATCAAGCCGACATGCGGAAACTCCGCTGCCGTCCGACCCAGATTGTCCCAAACACCACGAACCACCCGCCGGCGCCCCGCCTCGTCCAGTTCCGGCATTGCGAAGCTGAGGTTTCGCAGCGCCACCGCCGATACGGGCAGAAGCGGCCCGATGGCCCGGGCGACGGCACCGCCGACATTGCTCGCGCGGACCGGTCCCAGTCGCTGCAGCAACCAGCGGGCCGACTGCGCCGCCATCCCCTCGATCCGATGCGAGAGCTTCATCCCAGGAACTCGTCGAGCAACGCGTCCACCTGCCTCTCGTCGCGCCAGGCGAGCCGTACGCCCAGCGTGTCCACTTCGTCTCGCACCGATTGCGGCAAACGCACCGCATCTTTCAAGGTCGTGATCGGCCGACCGCCGACCGCGCGGGCCGAGGTCATGACGCGCTCGATGTCACCGGCCGAAAACGGATGATGGTCGGGAAATTCGGCCCAGCCCAGGATTTCAGCCCCCGCATCGCGCAAGGTGTCCCGGAATTTGCCAGGCCGCGCAATGCCGCAGAACCCGAACACGCGCTGCCCGGCGAGCGAACGCTCGGGCGCCAGCGTGGCCGCGAGGATTGGCAATCCGCTCAGATACAGGCTCGCACCGCGCCGGTCCGCACCGATCAGCACCGCAGCCCGGCACCGCGACGCCGCCGCCCGCACCGGTTCGCGCAACGGCCCTGCCGGCAGCACCCGCCCATTGCCGAACCCGGCGGCCCCGTCCACCACCAGAAGCGACATGGTCTTGCACAGACCCGGGTTCTGCAGCCCGTCATCCATGATCAAAGCCGACGCGCCCGAAGCGATCGCGGCCCGAGCCGATGCCGCCCGATCGGCACCCACCCAGGTCGGCGCCACGCCCGCCAGCAACAGCGGTTCGTCGCCGACTAAGGCGGCCCCGTCGCGGCCGGGCTCGACCCGAACGACGCCCCGCACCTGGCCGCGATACCCGCGAGACAGGAAATGCACTGCGACCTGCCGGGCCTGCAGCCGCATCCCGAGATCGAGCGCGACCGTCGTCTTCCCGGCCCCGCCGACGCCGGCATTGCCGCAGCACAGCACCGGTACCGGCGCGCACCATCCCGGCCGCGCCACGCGCCGCGCCGTCGCTTGCGAGACCAGCGCCGAGATCGGCGACAGCAGCCGCGGCCACAGCCCATCCTGCTGCCAGAACGCCGGCGGCGTCATCGTCCCAGCAGGTCCAGCAGCGACGCGGCGACTTGGTCCGGCAGCGAGCTATCGCCATCGGCGACGCTCTGCGCCGCCCGCCCCGCCGCCTCGCGCGCCGCATCGTCCCGCAGCATCCGGTCGACCCAAGCCGCCAGCGCCGACGCATCGTCGACCCGCGCCAGACCGGACGCGTGCTCCAGGCTGGCGACCATGCCATCGAAATTCTGCGTATGCGGCCCGACGGCGATCGCGCAGCCGAAACGCGCCGGCTCGAACGGGTTCTGGCCGCCGCGCCCGACGAGGCTACGCCCGACGAACACGATCGGCACGAGCGAGTAGAGCAGCCCCAGCTCGCCCATCGTGTCGGCCACCCAGATTCCGCCTTGCGGCGGCCCCTCGCCCAGCGACCGTCGCGGCGCGCCGCCCAACGAAGCGGCGACCGCCGCGCCGCGGTCAGGGTGCCGCGGCGCGACGATGGTCAGCAGATCCGGGTGCGCGCGAAGCAACTCGCGATGCACTGCGCCCGCCACCGCCTCCTCGCCCGGGTGCGTGCTCGCCGCCAGCCACCGGGGACGCGTGCCGATCGCGTCCCGCAGCCGCGTCGCCTCCGCCTCGTCGACGGCCAGCCGGCCGGCCGCCAGTTTCAAGTTCCCCGGCGGATCCAGCCGCCGCGCGCCGAGAAGCCGCAGCCGCGACGCATAATCCTCCGACTGCGCATGCACGCGGTCGAACGCGCCGATCATCTGCTCCGCGAATCCGGACACCCAGCGCCAATTGCGAAAGCTGCGCGCCGACATCCGCCCGTTCACCAGCATCAGTGGGATCCCGCGCGCGCGACAGGCGACGATCAGGTTCGGCCATAGCTCGCTCTCGACGAACGCGGCCGCATCGGGCTGCCAATGGTCGAGGAACCGCGCGACCCAGGCGGGCACGTCGAGCGGGACGAAGCGATGCAATACGCGCCCGAGCCCCAATTCCGGCAAACGCTGCTCCAGCAGCCGCGCCGAGGTGACCGTCCCGGTGGTGAAGAGCACGCTCACCGCGGGATCGCGCTCCGCGAGGTCGGCAGAGCACCGGCAAGACCGAGATCGCCTCGCCGACGCTGGCGGCATGCAGCCACAACAGCTTGCCGGCCGGCCGCGCCGCGGCATCGATCCCCTCGCGCTCCGGCAGCCGCGCCGCGACCTCCTTCCCGCGCGCGACCCGGCGGCGCAGCATCAGCCGCAACCCCGGCGCCGCCATCGTCGATCCCAGCCGCCAGGCCGACGCGATCAGACCCGACACAGTTCGTCCGCTTCCTCGGCGGCCGCGTTCAGGGCGGCCTCGATCTCGCCGAGATGGGCCTCCCAACCCGACCGCGGCACCGTCACCGGCGGTCTGCACACCAGAACGCCGCGCCCGAACGGCAGCGGCAAGCGCATCCGGTCCCATGTGTTCAGCACCCGGCGACGGCTACTCTGTGCCGCGCAAGGAATGACCGGCACGCTCGCCAGGGCGGCGAGTTGCGCCACGCCGCGGGCCGCCTGTCGCGCCGGGCCGCGCGGGCCATCGGGGGTGACCACCACCTGCGCGCCGTCGCGCAGCGCGCCGAGCATTGCGCGAACCCCTTCGGCCCCGCCTCGCTGCACGCCATTCTTCGCCGTCGAGCCGTGGATCAGGTCGACGCCGAATGATCCCATGATGTCACCAATCAGGCGTCCATCCTGATGCCGGCTGACCAGCACGACCATCCGCCCGCGCCGGCGGCCGCGCCGCTCGCGCACGGCCAGGGTCCAGAGCGCCGGCATCATCGGCAGTTGTTCGTGCCAGAACGCGAAGATCGCCGGGCCGCCGAGAAGATAGTCTCCAAGCGACTCGCGGCCGTGCAGCGTCCAGAACGTCGTGCCGAGCGAGAATCGGAGATAGGCGCCGAGGGTCCGTGCCCCGAGGGCAAGCGTCCACGGGTGCCGCAGCAGCCATTTCATGGGGTCCGCGCGGTAGCATGCCCGCCCCAGCAGGGCAATTCGGCGTCAGGCCGTCCGTGTCAGATTGTGGCAGAACAGCTCGGCGCAGGCGCGCCAAGAGAACCGCTCCGCATGGGCCCGGCACGCGTTCCGATCCCCCTGCAAAGCGCGCATCGCCGCCGCGCCCAGATCCATGTCGAGCGCGCCCACTCCCGGCGCCGCGCCGGCCAGGACGTCGGCCGGCCCGGTCACGGGCATCGCCGCGATCGGCGTCCCGCAGGCGAGCGCCTCGAGCAGCACCAGTCCGAACGTGTCGGTCACGGACGGGAACACGAACACGTCTGCACCGGCATAGGCCCGGGTCAATGCCTCGCCATGTCGCTCTCCGACGAATTTAGCATTGGGATAGGCGGATTCGAGCCACGAGCGGCGCGGGCCGTCACCGACCACGACCTTGGTCCCCGGCAGGTCAAGCGCCAGGAACTGCTCGAGGTTTTTCTCGACCGCGAGCCGCCCGACATAGAGGAAGATCGGCCGTGGCCAGGGCCATTCCTGCCGGTTGCCAGGCTGGAACCGGGTGAGGTCGACGCCCCGAGACCAGGGCAGCAGGTTGCGGAACCCCCGCCCGGCGAGCTCCTGCCGCATGCTGCCGGTCGCGACCATGGTGCCTTTGGCGCGACCGTGGAACCCGCGCAGCAGCGCGTAGCTGAGCGCGACCGGAACCCTCGCCCGGGCGTGCAGGTATTCGGGGAAGCGGGTGTGGAACGAGGAGGTGAAGCTGACGCCGTTGCGGATTGCCCAGCGCCGGGCTGCCCAGCCGAGCGGCCCTTCGGTAGCGATATGCAGCGCCTCTGGCTGGAAAGCTTCGATCATCGGCACCAGCCGGAGCGACGGCGCGATGGCGAGCTGGATCGTGCGATAGGTCGGCATCGAGACCGTCCGGAACCGGTCCGGCCCGATCACCTCGACGCGGTGGCCGAGCACGGTCAGCTCCCGCACGAGCATCTGCAGCGTGACGACCACCCCGTTCACTTGCGGCTGCCAAGCGTCCGAGATGATCAGGATACGCATGCCGGCCTCAGGCCGTCGCGGGGACTGGGGGAGCCGAGCGCTGCCGGAACAGCGAGAGCTTGTTCCGCGCCGCCCAATCCACCAGCTCGAGCCGCCCGTCGCCGTGTTCGACCAGGGCGGTGCAACTCTCCACCCAGTCGCCGGTGTTGCAGTAGAGGATGCCGTTGACCACGCGCATCTCGGCATTGTGGATGTGGCCGCAGACCACGCCGTCGAAGCCGCGCTTGGCCGCATCGGCGCTCAGAGCGGTCTCGAAACGGTCGATTGCTTTGACCGCTTCTTTGACCTGGCGCTTGAGCCACTGGCTGAGCGACCAATAATCGTAGCCAAGGATGCGCCGCAGCGCGTTGAACCAGCGGTTGACGACGAGCGCGCCGGTGTAGGCGCTGTCACCGACATGGGCGAGGAACTTGGCGTAGCGAACCACGCCGTCGAACTCGTCGCCGTGCATGATCAGCAGCCGCTTGCCCGCGGCGGTCACATGCGTGGTCTCGCGCCGCATCTCGATCCCGGCGACTTCGAATTGATGTGCACCCTGTTCTTGAGCCAGAGGCAGCCAGGCGCGGAACATCTCGTCGTGGTTCCCGGGGATGTAGACGATCTCGGTGCCGCGCTTGGCGTGGCGCAGGATCGAGCGCACCACGCGGTCGTGCTGCTCGTCCCAATACCAGCTCTTGCGCAGGCGCCATCCGTCGATGATGTCGCCGACCAGGAACAGCTTCTCGCAACTGACTTGCTCGAGGAAGTCGGCCAGGAACGCGCATCGCGACCCTTTGGTGCCAAGGTGCGTATCCGAAATGAATACCGCGCGGTATCGATTTAGATTAGGTGCAACTGCGTTCATTCGATCGGCTACCTCGCTCAATCAGAATTGCCCGCGTCATACGATTGGAACCTCGCGTTGCACGTGAAGATTCCGTGATGCACTATTTCCGCTGAGCGAGCTTCTACATCACTCAACGAAAAGGGCCGCTCCCGGTGGCAGCGGCCCTTGTATTTGTTTGCTTTCTGTTGAGCGTCATCGCGCCTGCTGAATGGCGGACAGTAACCACCGCCCCCCGGGCGCGCGGACGAACGTCCACAATTCTGTAGCACTTGTATGTTCGGACGGGTTGCCGTCGACGATGCGGCCAGCGGAGTCGCGGGTCACGTCGATCATGGAGAAGCGCATGGCGACCGTTGCGTATTCCCGATTGCCCTCCGACCACGCTTCCGACAGGTCGCCCTGCTGGAGATGGACGTCGGTGACGGAGTTGACCACGCCACGGCTGGACTGCTCGGCAAGCTGCTCGCCGAAGTAGCTGACCATCTCCGGCGTTGCCGCAGCCTGCAGACGGCGCAGGTCCTGAGCCGACCAGGCGGCCTGGATTTCCTGGAGCGTCTGCTCGAATGCCTGGTAGTCGCCGGCGCTGATCGTCACCGGACGGGCCGCGGATCCGCCGCCGCCGATCGCCATGCCCGCCGCGGGCCGCCCCATGCGGGCGAAGCTGCCGCCGATCCCCGCGCCGGCCATCGCCGGCCGACGCGTGAACATCCGGAACAGCCAACGGCCGACGAAGAACAGGATCGCAAGCTGCAGCAAGAAGCCGATGAAGCCGAACCCGCCGCTGCCGAACATGCCATGGCCGAACAACATGCCGCCGATCCCCGCCCCGAGCAGGCCGCCGAGCAGGCCGGAGGCGAAGCCGCCGCGCGCATAGCCGGGCTGGGCGTAGCCGGGATTGCCATAGCCAGGGGTCGGCGCCGAGCGCGGCGCGAGGCTGCGCTCCATCGGCGAGGACATGGACGGCGCGGTATTGGTCACCGGCGGCGCGGAATAGGTCCGGGCGCCGCGACTGCCGAATGACGAACTGCCGCCGGCGCGGGCATCGGCGAACGACGGCGCCAAGGCGAGAGCGGCAACCGTCACGGCGGCGACCAACGAGGTAGAGCGAGACATTGGGGCTGAAGCTCCTAAGACGTGCCTCGTATATAAGCCGAACCAGCTCACGTTACAGTGGCGTCACGCTCCCGCCATGGTCAGCCCCTCGACGCGGATCGTCGGCGCGTCCGTGCCACGCCGGAACTGCAGATCGTTCGCCGGCGATAGATTGAGGAACATGTCCTGCAGCGACCCGGCGATCGTCAGTTCCGACACCGGCTCGGCCAATGCGCCGTCGCGGATCATGAAACCGGCGGCGCCGCGGCTATAGTCGCCGGTGATCAGGTTGACGCTCGTACCCATCAGCTCGGTGACGTAAAGGCCTTCCTTGATGTCGGCCATGAGTTCGGCCGGACTATGCTGGCCGGGCGCCATGTAGAAGTTGCTGGGCGCCGGCGACGGCGGGCCGCCCACCCCGCGGACGGCATGGCCGGTCGTCGGCAGCTTGAGCTGCCGTCCGGTGCGGCTGTCGAGGAACCAAGTGGTCAGTACGCCATCCTCGATCACGACCCGGGCCCGAGTTCGGCACGCCCTCGGCGTCGAAGCGGCGCGAACGGAACCCGCGCGGGCGGCGCGGATCGTCGTGGATGTTGATCCCCCGCGCGAAGATCTGCGCGCCCATCCGCTCCTTGAGGAAACTGGTGCCGCGCGCAATGGAGCCGCCGTTGATGGCCCCGGAGAGGTGGCCGAGCAGGCTGTTGGACACGCGCGGATCGAACACGACCGGCACGCGCGCCGTCTTGGGCCGGCGCGGGTTGAGCCGCGCGATCGCCTTCTCGCCCGCGACCCGGCCGACCTTCTCGGCCGCCTCCAGGTCGCTCAGGTGCACGGCGCTGGAGAAATCATAGTCCCGCTCCATTCCGGTCCCCTCCCCCGCCAAAGCGGTTGCGGAGACGGAATGCGCGGTACGCGCTTGGGACGCGGCGAAGCCGGTGGACGTCACCAACACGAGCTCGGTCCGGCCATAGCCGGCATCCGACCCTTCGGTGTTGGTCACACCGGCCACGGCGAGAGCGGCCTCCTCGGCGATGGTCGCGCGCCGCAGCAATGCGTCGATATCCGGCTCGGCGCTGTCGACCAGGTCGAGATCGATCTCCTCCGGCGGCGCTTCGGCCTCGGCGAGCCCGTTGAACGGATCCTCCGGCACGATCCGCGCCATCGCCAGCGCGCGCTCCACCAGCGCATCGAACCCGGCCGGGTCGACCGCGGTCGAGGAGACACTGGCCGATCGCGTGCCGATGAACACGCGCAGCCCGAGGTCGCGCGTTTCCGAGCGGATCAGGTTCTCAGTCTTGCCGAGCCGCCGCTGCACGCCGACCGAGGTACCGCCGACCATCGCCGCATCCGCAGCGTCGGCGCCGGCCGCCTTGGCGCGCCCGATCAGGTCGGCGAGGAGGTCGAGCGTGCTCACGCGGCCAGCCGGTCGGCGATGTCGGGCAGGCCCGGCACCATCGCCGCCGGGCCCATCGTGGCCAGCGTCGGCTTGCCGCGGAAAATGCGTGCCGCCACCCGGCCGATCTCGTCCAGCGTCACCGCGTTCAGGCGCGCCACGGTCTCGGCGGTCGGGATGATGCGGCCGAACACCTGCATCTGCCGCGCCAGCTGCTCGCAGCGGCTGCCGGTGCTCTCGAGCGACATCAGCAGCCCGGCCTTCACCTGCGCGCGCGCCCGGTCCAGCTCCTCCTGCCTCACCTCTTTCTGCACCTTGCGGAGCTCGGAGAGGGTGACCGGGATCAGCTCTTTGGCTTCGTCTTCGCCGGTCCCGGCATAGATGCCGAACAGGCCGCCATCGATGAACGGCGAGGCGAAGGCATAGATCGAATAGACCAGGCCGCGCTTCTCGCGGATCTCCTGGAACAGCCGCGACGACATGCCGCCGCCCAGCAGCGTGGTCATCAGCAGCGCCGGGTAATAGTCGGGATCCCCGAAGGAGACCGAGGGGAAGCCCAGCACGATATGGACTTGGTCCAGCTCGCGCGCCTCGCGGAACTCGCCGCCGGCATAGGCGCCGGGCGCGAACTGGCCGGGCATGGCGCTGGGCAGGTCGGCGAAATGCTGCTTTGCCAGATCGACCACGGCTTCGTGCGTCAGCGCGCCGGCGGCCGCCACGACGACGTTCCCGGCGGCGTAATGCCGGTGCATGTAGCTGGTGAGCTGGTCGCGGGCCATGCCGCGGATGTTCGCCTCGGTGCCGAGCACCGGCCGGCCCATCGGCTGACTCGGGTAGGCGGTCTCCTGGAACCGGTCGAAGATGATGTCATCGGGCGTGTCGTTCGCCTGTCCGATCTCCTGCAGGATCACGCCGCGCTCGCGCTCCATCTCGTCGGGCGCGAAGGTGCTGTGGGTCAGGATGTCGCCGATGATGTCGGCGCCCAGCGCGAGGTCCTCTTTCAGCAGCTTGACGTAGTAGGCGGTCTGCTCGCGCGCCGTGTAGGCGTTGATGTGGCCGCCGACGTTCTCGATCGCCTCGGCGATCTGCATCGCGGTGCGGCGCTCGGTGCCCTTGAACGCCATGTGCTCGAGGAAATGCGAGGCGCCGTTCTCGGCCTCGGTCTCGTTGCGGGTGCCGGTGGCGACATAGGCGCCGAACGAGACCGTCTCGACCCGGTCCATGGTCTCGCTCACGACGGTCAGGCCGGAGGGCAGTTTGGTGACGCGGATGGCGTCGGTCATGCGGCGTTCCTCAGTGCGAATTTGCGGACCTCCGCCTCGATGGCGCCGAGGTCGGCCGGTGCGCGGATGAAGCGTTCGTCTCTCTCATATAGGTCGGCGAGGCGCGGCGGCAGAGGGGGGCGCAGCCCGGTCGCACGCTCCATCGCGTCGGGGAACTTCGCCGGATGCGCGGTGGCGGCCGCGATGACCGGGATGTGCGGCACCGGATTGGCTCGCGCGGCGGCGATGCCGATCGCGGTATGCGGGTCGGCCAGGTAGCCCTGGCCCCAAAGCCGGCGGATCTCTGCCTCGGTGCCGGGGTCGTCGAGCCTGAAGCCGGTGAACAGGCCGCGCGCGCGATGCCACACCGGATCGGCCACGCTCATGTGCCCGCGCTCGCGGAAACCGCGCATGGTCGCCGCGGTCGCCGCCGGGTCGCGGTCGAGCAGCTCGAACAGCAGGCGCTCGAAATTGCTGCTGACCTGGATGTCCATGCTCGGCGACAGGCTCGGCTCGACGGTGCGGACGCTCATGTCGTTGGCATCGATGAAACGCGTGAGGATGTCGTTGCGGTTGCTGCCGACGATCAGGCGCGCGATCGGCACGCCCATCCGCCGCGCCGCCCAGGCCGCCAGCACGTTGCCGAAATTGCCCGTGGGCACGCTGAACGCGACTTCACGGTCCGGGCTGCCGAGGGCAACCGCGGCCGCGACGTAATAGGGGATCTGCGCCGCCACCCGGGCCCAGTTGATGCTGTTGACGGCCGAGAGATGCAGGTCGCGGCGGAATGGCGCGTCGGCGAACATCGCTTTGACCAGGTCCTGGCAGTCGTCGAACGTACCGTCCACGGCGATATTGGCGATGTTGCGCGCATCGACCGTGGTCATCTGCCGCCGCTGGACTTCGGACGTGCGCCCATCCGGATGCAGGATGACGACGTCGATCCGCTCGCGGTCGCGGCACGCCTCGATCGCCGCCGAGCCGGTATCGCCGGAAGTGGCGCCGACGATGGTGATGCGCTGGTCCTGCTCACGCAGCACCCGGTCGAACATGCGGCCGAGCAGCTGCATCGCCATGTCCTTGAAGGCGAGCGTCGGCCCGTGGAACAGCTCGAGCGACCACAGGTTTGTCTCGAGCTGCACCAACGGCGCCACTGCCGGACGGTCGAACGTGGCATAAGCGTCACGGCACATGTCCCGCAGCGCGTCGGCCGGCATCGCGTCGCCGACGAACGGTTGCAGCACGCGCGCGGCGAGCTCCGGATACGGCATGCACCGCATCGACCGCAGTTCGGCGGGCGAGAGATGCGGCCATTCCGCCGGAACGAACAGGCCGCCATCCTCGGCCAGCCCGGCCAGCAACACGCCGGTGAAGTCCCGGGCCGGAGCCTCGCCGCGCGTCGAGACGTAACGCACGTGTTAGCGCTTGGGCTCGTCCTCGTCGTCGACCGGCTCGTCCTCTTCCTCGTCCTCGTCTTCCTGGCTCTCGTACCATTCCAGGACGTCGTCGTGGAAATCCGGGTCGTTCAGGAGCCGCATCGCCAACGCGACGGCGATCTCGTAGGGCTCGGGCACCTCGGTGGCGCCCTCCGGCAGTTCGCGCGCCGGGACGACGCGGACGGTCATGGAACCGTCTTCTTCGCCGATCACGAGCGCGACTTCGGAGGGTTCGAGGTCGACCGGGGTCATCTTGATGTCGGGCATGGGGGGAATTTCTCCTGATGCGAAGGCTCTGGCGGCCTGCATCCGTTCAAAACGAGACGCGCCTCTACCACCGCGAGCGCGCAACGCCAATCACACGGCCATCCAAAGCTCCGTCTCCGGCTCCGGGCGGAGCGGGGCGGCGTCAGGCGCTCAGATACCGTCCGGTCAGATGCGCTTCGAAGTCGGTTGGATCAAGCGCTTTGCCGGTGGCGGCGTGCAACAAAGCGTTGAAGCCGAACCGGCTCCCCTGCTCGTGCACATGGCTGCGCAGCCATTGCACGAGCGGCTGCAACTCGCCCTGACGGAGCGAACGGTCGAGATCCGGCAGCGCCCGGCGGGCGGCGGCCATGAGCTGCGCCGCACCCATGGCGCCCAACGTGTAGCTCGGGAAATACCCGAACAGCCCGTCATACCAATGGATGTCCTGCAGGCAGCCGCGCGCATCGTCCGGCGGCACGATGCCGAGCAAGGACTGCAGCCCGTCCCGCCACGCGCCGGGCAGGTCAGCGACCAGCAGGTCGCCGGACATCAGCGCCCGCTCGAGACGAAAGCGCAGGATCACGTGGGCCGGGTAGGTCATCTCGTCGGCATCGACACGGATGAAGCCGCGCTCGATCCGGCGCCAGAGGCGGCTGAGGTTCTCTGGCGCATAGGGCGCCGGGTCGCCGCCGAACAGCGCGTGCAGCTCCGGCCCGACCCAGGCGAGGAAGGCGTCGCTGCGCGCGCACTGCATTTCCATGATGAGCGACTGGCTCTCATGCGCCGCCATGCCCGCAGCCTCGCCGACCGGCTGCCGGGCGAACTCGGCCGGCAGGCCACGCTCGTAAAGGCCGTGCCCGGTCTCGTGCACCACGCCCATCAGCGCCTGCGCCGGGTCGGACTCGTCGTATCTCGTGGTGATGCGCACGTCGGTCGGCGTGCCGCCGCAGAACGGGTGGGCCGACCGGTCCAGCCGGAAGTGCTCCGGCTCCAGCCCGGCGCGTGCCGCAAGTTGACGGCAGAGCCCTTCCTGCCGGTCGGCCGGAAAAACGCCTGCGAGGGGTTGCGGCGCCGGCGCCCGCGCCTGGAGCGCCTCCGCCCGCGGCAGCGCGTCGCGCAGCCATGCCTCGTAGCGATCGAACACCGGCTCGACATCCGCGGCCGTCACGCCACGCTGGAACCCGTCCATCAAGCAGTCGTAGGGCGAGAGCCCGAGCGCCGGGCTCAACGCGGAAGCCGCGTCCCGGGTCAGCGCGATCACTTCGGCCAGATGCGGAGCAACCCGCGAGAAATCGGAAGCGGGCCGGGCCTCGCGCCACACCATCTCGCAGGCCGAGTTCGCCCGGGCCTGGGCCTCGACCAGGTCAGCCGGCAACGCCGTCGCCCGCGTGTAGGCGTGCCGCATCAGTCTGAGGTTGGCACGCTCCCACTCGCTGTCGGGCGGCGCCGACTCGGCCTCGGCCAACTCGTCACCGACTTCAGTTGCGGTCAGCATGGCGTGGCCGACGCCGGCCAGAACAGCGAGTTGGTCGCCGCGCGCCTTGCCGCCGCCAGCCGGCATCATCGCCGCTGCGTCCCAATGCAGCACCGAACCGGCTTCGCCCAAAGTCGCCAAGCGGCCGAAGCGGTCGGCCAAACGGGCGTAAGCGGTCATGCGCGCAAGGTCCTTCTTATATAGACGGCGAACACGATGATCAGGCTGGCCGCGAGGCCGAACCAGGTGATCGCGTAGCCGAGATGGTCGTTCGGCGGCCGCGGCAAGGCCGCCGCCGTCTCGGGCACCCCGGCGCCGCGCCCCAGCGCGACAACAGTGAACGGCGCAACCTTGCCGATCCCGAGCGCCGATGCGATGGCGGCCGGGTCCAGCGACCAAAAACGTTTGGCGGCGAGATCGGTGGCGGGAGAAAGCCAGCTCGGCGTTTCCGGCGGCCGGACATAACCCACGACCGTCACCTCGCCAGGCTCGGACTGCACTGTCGCCCCGTCCGGCACCCAGCCGCGATCGATCAGGACCGGCAGCCCGTCCGGCCGCTCGAGCGGGGTGATCAGTTGCGCTCCCAAAGTCGCGCCGGTCGCGCCGCTGCGCACTTCGGAGCCGTAGAACGCGTGCAGATCATCCCGCCAGCGCCCGTGTACGGCGACTTTCTCGAACGCGCGGGGATGATCAGATAACGGGACCGGCGGAGCCGCTTCGGCGCGGTCGATTTCCGCGAGCAGTTCGGTCTTCCACGCCAGCCGCTGAAGCTGCCAAACGCCAAGACCGATGGTGAGAGCCAGCATCAGCGCCGAAGTGAGCGCCGGCCATAACAGCCGGCGCCCCAGCGATTTACTCGGAGACGACGTTCGAAAGCCCGCCGAGATAGATGCAAACGAACAGGAACAGCCACACCACGTCGACGAAGTGCCAATACCAGGCGGCGGCTTCGAAGCCGAAATGCCGCTGCCGCGTGAAGTCCCCGCTGCGCGCGCGGAACCAGCACACGATCAGGAATGCCGTTCCGACCAGGACGTGGAAGCCGTGGAAGCCGGTCGCGAGGAAGAAGACCGAGGAATAGACGCCGCCGCCGGCGAAGTGGAACGGCGCGTCCGAATACTCGATCGCCTGGAACGTCGTGAACGACATGCCCAACAGGATGGTCAGGCCAAGCCCCATGATCAGGTGCTTACGGTCACCTTCGATCAGCGCGTGGTGCGCCCAGGTGATCGTCGTGCCCGAGAGCAGCAGGATCAGCGTGTTCAGCAGCGGCAGCGCGAACGGGTTGAAGGTGTGGATGTTGGTCGGCGGCCAGGCCGGCGTCGCCGTGCCGAGCACGTGGTCGGGGTAGAGGGAGAAGTGGAAGTAGGCCCAGAAGAAGCCGGAGAAGAACATGACCTCGCTGGTGATGAACAGCATCATGCCGTAGCGCAGGCCGAGCCGGACCACCGCGGTGTGCAGCCCCGGCGTGTTGCTCTCGCGCAACACATCACGCCACCACAGGAACATGACGCCGAGCGTCATTAGGATGCCGAGGAAGAACGGGATCTTGCTGATGCCGTGCGCCCATTCGACGATGCCGAACAGCGTCAACCCGCCGCCGAGCGCGCCGGCCAGTGGCCAGGGGCTGGGATCGACCAGGTGATACGGCTGCTTCATGCCCGACAGGTCGATGGCATGAGAGGTGTGATGGGTGTCGAGCGCCGCCATGGGCGCGGTGGTCGTTTCGGTGCTCATTGCGTCCTGTCCGTCAGCCGCCGCATCATCGTGAAATCGGCGCGGGACTCAAGCCCGTGCCGGCATCAGCGCGTGGTCCCACATGGGGCCCTGCCCTGTCCAGCCCGCCATTGCGCGCCGCATCGTCGAGCGAGCGGAAGAAGGTGTAGGAAAGCGTGATCGTGTGCACGTCCCGCGTCGCCGGGTCGGTCGCAATCGCCGGGTCCACCCAAAAGCTGAGCGGGAACTGCATTTCCTGGCCAGGCTTGAGGGTCTGCTCGTCGAAGCAGAAGCAAGCGGTCTTGTGGAAATATTTTCCGACCTTGTCCGGCGTCACGTTGTAGGTGGCGACGCCGGTGATGGTGTGTGTCGCGTCGTTGCGGCCGACGTAATACGCCAGCCGCTCCTCGCCCAGCTTGACCGTGACGGCGCGCTCGCCCGGGGTGAAATACCAAGGCAGGCTCGGGCTGGTGTTGGCATCGAAGCGGACCCGCATCACCCCGGCTTCCGCGCCGGGCCCGGCCGGACCGCCGATCTGCGGCGTGCCGCCATACCCGGTCGCCGCGCAGAACACGCGATAGAGCGGCACGGCGGCGAACGACAAACCGACCATCCCTACCACGACGGCGAACAAACCACCCGCAAGGAGCTTGTTGCGCGACATTAGGAGACTTTGAACTTCACGATCGAGATCGCATAGAACAGCGCCGACACCGCGATCAGCACGATCAGCAGGGCGACGTTGCGGACCCGCTGCCGGCGGCGAATCTCGGCATCGGTCAGGCGCAGATCGTCTGGCATGCCCTCACCCGACCGCGTGATCGATGGCGAGCGCAAGGAACAACAGGAACAGGTAGAGCAGCGAATAGCGGAACATCCACCGCGCCGGCCGATCCTTGGTCAGGCTCTTGCCGCCAGCATCCTGCTTGTCCGCCATCACCCAAATCGCCGCATGCATGAACCCGGCGCCGAGCAGCCCGGCCGAGATCCCGTAGATCGGACCGGTGTAGCCCATGAACCAAGGCAGCAGAGAGGAGAGGACGAGCACGCCGGTATAGGCCAGCACGTGCTTGCGGGTAGAGCGCGCTCCCGCGACGACCGGCAGCATGGGCACCCCAGCCCGCGCATAGTCGCCCGACGCGTACAGCGACAACGCCCAGAAATGCGGCGGCGTCCACAAAAAGACGATGAGGAACATCAGCACCGGCAACACACCGATGTCGCCCGTCACCGCCGCCCATCCGATCACCGGCGGAAACGCGCCCGCGGCGCCGCCGATGACGATGTTCTGCGGCGTCCGACGCTTCAGCCAGATCGTGTAGACGAAGACATAGAACAGGATCGAGATCGCCAGCACGGTCGCGGCCACCACATTGGTGGCCAGGAACATCACTACGACGGACGCGACGCCCAGGAAGATCCCATAGGCGAGCGCCGAGTTCGGCGTCGATCCGGCCATCCGGGATCGGCCGGCTCACCGTACGGCGCATGAGCGCATCGATGTCCCGGTCGTACCACATGTTGATGGCGCCCGCCGCCCCCGCCGCCACGGCGATGCAGAGCACCGCAGTGAATGCCAGCACCGGGTGAAGTTGGCCCGGCGCCAGGGTCAGGCCGATCACCCCGGTGAACACCACCAGGCTAACCACCCGCGGCTTGAGAAGCACGAACCAGTCCCGGAGATCCCCCGAGACTGTTCGCGAAGCGATGAGAGCGGTGTCAGACATCAGCGGATCCGCGGAAGCTCCTCGAAGGTGTGGAACGGCGGCGGTGAGCTGACCGTCCATTCGAGCGTCGTCGCACCCTCACCCCAGTAATTGTCGGCCACCTGGACCTTCGAGGTGAACGTCCGGAACAGCACGTAGAGGAACACGAGCACCGACGTGGCCGAGATATAGGCGCCGATCGACGACACGTAGTTCCAGCCATGGAAAGCGTCCGGATAGTCCGGATAGCGCCGCGGCATGCCGGCGAGGCCCAGGAAGTGCTGCGGGAAGAAGGTCAGGTTCACGCCGACGAACATCATCCAGAAGTGCACCTGGCCCCAGAACTCCGGATACTGCCGGCCCGACATCTTGCCGATCCAGTAGTAGAACCCGGCGAAGATCGAGAACACGGCGCCGAGGCTCAGCACGTAGTGGAAGTGCGCCACCACGTAGTAGGTGTTGTGGATGATCTGGTCGATGCTGGCGTTCGACAGCACGATCCCCGTAACGCCGCCGAGCGTGAACAGGAAGATGAAGCCGACCGCGAACAGCATCGGCGTCTTCATCTCGATCGACCCGCCCCACATCGTCGCGATCCACGAGAAGATCTTGATGCCGGTCGGCACCGCGATGATCATCGTCGCCGCCATGAAATAGGCCCGCGTGTCGACGCCGATGCCGGAGACGAACATGTGGTGGGCCCACACCACGAACCCGACCACGCCGATCGCGATCATGGCGTAGGCCATGCCGAGATAGCCGAACACCGGCTTGCGGCTGAAGGTCGAGATGATGTGGCTGATCATGCCGAAGCCCGGCAGGATCATGATGTAGACCTCGGGGTGACCGAAGAACCAGAACAGGTGCTGGAACAGCACCGGGTCGCCGCCACCCTGCGGGTCGAAGAACGCGGTGCCGAAGTTGCGGTCGGTGATCAGCATGGTGATCGCGCCGGCGAGCACCGGGATCGCGAGCAGCAGCAGGAACGCGGTCACCAGGATCGACCACACGAACAGCGGCATCTTGTGCAGCGTCATGCCGGGCGCACGCATGTTGAAGATCGTGGTGATGAAGTTGATCGCGCCGAGCAGCGACGAGACGCCGGCGAGGTGGAGAGCGAACAGCGTGTAGTCCACCGCCGGACCGGACTGATACGTCCCGGCCGAGAGCGGCGGATACAGCGTCCAGCCGGGGCCGGCGCCGTCACCGGTGAACAGCCCGGCCATGATCAGCGCGAAGGCCGGGACCAGCAGCCAGAAGCTGATGTTGTTCAAGCGGGGGAACGCCATGTCCGGCGCGCCGATCATGATCGGCACGAACCAGTTGCCGAAGCCGCCGATCATCGCAGGCATCACCATGAAGAAGATCATGATCAGGCCGTGCGCGGTGACCGTCGCGTTCCAAGCCTGGCCGTCTGCGAAATACTGCAGCCCCGGGTTCTGCAGTTCCATCCGCATGTGCACCGACAGCGCCGTGCCGACGATGCCCGCGCAGATCGCGAACAGCAGGTAGAGCGTGCCGATGTCCTTGTGGTTGGTGCTGAACAGCCAGCGCTTCACGAAACCCGGGTGGTGCCCGTGCCCATGGTCGTCGTGGCCGTGCACGTCATGCGTCGTGGAAGACATCTATTCTCTCCTCGCGCCGGGAGCGGCCTCGGCGACCGCGACAGTGTTCTCGATGTTGGTCGCCACGTCGTGATTGGCGGGAGCGCTGGCGAACTTCGTCTTCGCCTCCTCCGCCCACTTGGCGAAATTGTCCGCGCTCATCGCCTCGACCGCGATCGGCATGGCGGAATGGTTGGTGCCGCAGATCTGGTTGCACTCGCCGTAATACACGCCTGGCTGATCGACATGGACCCAGGTCTCGATCGTGCGGCCAGGGATCGCGTAGCGCTGCACGCCGAGCGACGGGATGAAGAAGCTGTGGATGACGTCGTTGCTGGTCGTCAGGATCCGCACGTCCTTGCCAGCCGGCACGACGAGCTTGTTGTCGACCGCCAGGCGGCGCAGATCGCCCGGCTTCAGCTCGTCATCGGCGATCATGTTGCTGATGAAGCTGAAATTGCCGTTGTCGGGATAGGCATATTCCCAGGCCCACTGGCGGCCCGTGACCTTGATGGTCAGCGCCGGGTCGTTGGTGCGGTCTTCGAAATAGACCAAGCGGAACGACGGAATGGCGATCAGCACCAGGATCAGCACCGGCAGCAGCGTCCAGGCGACCTCTAGCGCGGTGTGATGGCTGATGCGGCTCGGAACCGGATTGCGAGAGGCGCGGTAGCGCCAAATCACATAAAGCAGCAAACACGCCACGAAGATCGTGACCATGGTCATCAGCCACAGCACCATCGCGTGTAGGCCTTCGATGCCCGTCTGAACTGGGCTGTGGGCGGTCTGGAAGCCCAACTGCCAATCGCGCGGCGTCTGCGCCAAAGCGGGCAGCGCCAGCATCGAACCGGCCATCCCCAACATTGCGGCCCGCAACCGCTCACTCACTTGCATTCCGCCCCATCCTATCCGTCGCCCACGGCCCGCGCCGCGCGTGCGCAGCAACTATCGGACGCCACTCACCAGATCAAGTGAAGGAGCGTCCAACCACTCTTCCGCTAGTTGGGCAGAGACACCAAAGTGAACAGGCCTAGCGGCTGCACGGCGACGAATTTTGCGCGCTGGAGATCTTCGGCCGGCAAAAGCGCCTCGCGGGCGAAGTCCGGATGCCATCCCAGCTTGCGAGACGCCGGCGCGAGCGCACGCTCGACCCACCAGCGCGGGCCGCGCTCGGCGGCGAAGTGGTTGACGAACAACAAATGTCCGCCCGGCCGCACGACACGGCACATCTCAGCGAACAGCAACCGCGGGTTCGGCACGACGGAGGCCACGAACATCGCGACTGCGATGTCGAACCGGCCGTCCTCGAACACGGTCTGCTCCGCGTCCATTTCTTGGAGCGATTCAACGTTTTCGAGTTTTTGTTCCACGACTTTTCGCCGCGCGAATTCCAGCATGTCGGCGGACAGGTCGATGCCGGTGATCCGTTTGCTGGG
This sequence comes from uncultured Alphaproteobacteria bacterium, assembly GCA_963848035.1. Lineage (GTDB taxonomy): Bacteria > Pseudomonadota > Alphaproteobacteria > Acetobacterales > Acetobacteraceae > JAVVHH01. The sequence goes on along the minus strand of CAWKCD010000003.1, from coordinate 96,066 downwards.
ATCGTAGTGCCGCAGCGCCAGGCCGGTGCCGACTCCGACCTCCAATACCTGCCGACCCGGCAACGCATTGACGGCGTCTACCGCGCGGCGTCGGCCAACGGTCGAAACCCCGCCGAAAACGATGTCGTAAATCTTCGCCCAACGGCGATAAGCCGCTCGCACCGAGTCCGCGTCCAGGGACGTGTGCGGTTGGGGGACGATCGCGTGACGGAAAGATGACATGCTGAATTAGCCACTAGCGCCCAGTCCGCGCCTGCGCAAGCAGGCGCGGTGTTCACGGTGACATCATGCCGCGTCTTCGCGGCGATCTCGGACCTTCACATACGCGACGGCCACATGCTCCTCGCAATACGGCTTGGCCGGCATGGTCGGGTCGCCGCAGAAGCGGAAATCGGGCGTGCCCGGTTCGCCGAGCGGCCAGCAGCACGAGGAGATTCTGCCAGCAGGCCGCGGCTGCGACGGCACTGCGCGCAACACCGGCGGCGGCTTGATCGCGGCTTGACGCTCTACCGACTGCAGCGCCGGCAAAGTCGGGCCAGTGATCCGGCGGACGGTCGGCCGCGGCGGCCGCTTCTCGCCCGTGCCGCGGCGGATCGGCGAAGGCCGCGCCGGAAGGCTCAACCGATGCGCCTTGCCCACCACCGCGTTCTTGCTGATGCCCATGCGACGCCCGATTTCGGCGGTCGAATGGCCCTCAGCCCAGAGCGCGCGGATGCGTGCGATCGTCTCCTCGTTCCATTCCATCGCGGATCCCCTCGCGTCGTGACTGAAACGAAGCTAGACGCGATAGATGGCTAGGGCTAGTGCGAATTGCAGGCTCGACCACAAAATCTTGTGGACAAGTCAAGCCCTTCTGTCCACTCCGGTGATCTCCGTCCCGCCCGCTGCGACTCGGATTGGCCAGCGTTACGGCTGGTAAGGTTCACCGCGCCAAGCGAGGATTTTCCACACCCCATCGGCGGTCGCGATCGTCCGCTCTCCGACCGACATCACGCCGCGTAGGAACACGAGACTCCGAGTTGCGCGAACGATCTCGCACCTGATTTCAGCGAACTCACGCAATTGCAAAGCGCCGATGTAGTGGATGTTGAGTTGCACCGTGGCGCAGGGTTTGCCCTCCGATGCCTGCCAGCTCGCATTCCCGAGCGCGACGTCGAAAGCGGTGGCGATCATGCCGCCATGGGTCACGCCGCGCTTGTTGCCGTGCCGCTCGTCGGTAACGAAGCCGCAGGCCAGGGCGTCGCCGCCGTCGCGCTGGTAGAAGGGACCGACATAGGTGTTGAAGGCCTTGCCGGGTCGGAGCACCCAACCCGGCGGGACGAACTCGCTCAACCGCACTCTCCTACAATTCTTCACCCAGCGCCCGCCGCTTGAGGTCCCGCAGCCTGGTTTGGCCGCCCGGCGTCTGCGGGCTCAGTTCCAGCACCTTCTGCCACGCAGCTAACGCGCCCCGCCAGTCGCCGCGGGCCTGCGCGATGCGCGACAGCTCCTGGAACGCGACGAAGCTGCGCGGTTCCCGCCGCAACAGCTCCTCGATGTCGTGAACGGCGCCGGTGTAGTCGCCCAGCGACCGACGCGCCTCGGCCCGGCCCCGCCAACCTTCGAGCAGGTCCGGCTCGAGATCGAGCGCGGCGTCGAAGCTGTCGAGCGCGTCGCCGGGCGCATTCTCCGACAACTCGCGTGCGCCGCGCGACAGCAGCAGCCGGACCGCGGCGGTCGCGGCCTGCGCCCAGACGGTGCGGATCTGCGCTTCGACCGCTGCAGCCGCCTGTTCGTTCGGCGCCACTTTCAGCGCGGCGAGCAGGTTGTCGATCTGCGCCGCCGGCGTCGGCGTTTGGGCGGCCGCCGGGGCCGCGAGCAGGCTGAGCAGAAGCGCCCGCCGTCTCACGCCAGCGCGGCCGGCTTCGGCCCGCCGGCCATCCAGTCCAAAAGCTGCACGGTATGGACCACCGGCACGCCGCCGGAGAGCTGGGTGATGCAGCCGATATTCCCCGCCGCGATCACGTCCGGCGTCGTCCGGGCGATGTTCTCGAGCTTGCGCTCGCGGAGCCGCCCGGCGATCGCCGGCTGCAGCAGATTGTAGGTGCCGGCCGAACCGCAGCAGAGATGCGGCTCGGACGCCTCGGCGACCGCGAACCCCGCGCGGCGCAGCAGGGCTTTCGGCGCGTCAGTCACCCGCTGCCCGTGCTGCAGGCTGCACGCGGAATGGTAGGTCACGCGCAAATCCGGCGCTGTCTCCGTCGGTGCATAGCCGATCGTGACGAGGTATTCCGAGATGTCGCGCGCCAGCGCCGAGACCCGCTCGGCCGCCTCCCGCTCGGGCTCGGCGCGGAACATGAAGCCGTAATCCTTGATCGTCGTGCCGCAGCCGGACGTGTTGATGATGATCGCGTCCAGCCCCTCGCTCTCGATTTCCCGGGTCCAACCGCCGATCGCGGCTCGGGCGCTGGCCAGCGCCTGCGCATGCTTGCCCATGTGATGGGTCAGCGCCCCGCAGCAGCCGACCTCGGGCGCGATCACCACCTCGATCCCGAGCCGCGTCAGCAACCGGATGGTGGCTTCGTTGATCGAAGGGTCGAGCACGGTCTGCGCGCAGCCGGTCAACAACGCCACCCGGCCGCGCCGCTCGCCCACCGCCTTGTGGACCTGTGGACGCTGCATCAGGCTCGGCTTCGGCAGCCCGGCCGGCGCCAGCGCCAGCATCGCGTCGAGCTGCGCCCCCAGCCGGGTCCGCTTCGGCAGCAAGCCGCGGAACGCCCGCCCCGCCTGCGCCGCCCGCAACGCCGCCCGGAGCAGACGCGGCCGCGGCAGCACGCGGGCCAGAAGGTCCCGCAGCAGGCGCTGGTCGCGCGGCCGCTCGTAGGTCTCCTCGATATAGGTCCGCGCGTGATCGACCAGGTGCATGTAGTTCACGCCCGACGGACACGTGCTCATGCAGGAGAGGCAGGAGAGGCAGCGGTCGACATGGCGCACCACCTCCTCGGTCGCGGGCCGACCGCTCTCGAGCATGTCCTTGATCAGGTAGATGCGGCCCCGCGGCGAATCCAGCTCGTCGCCGAGCAGGACGAAGGTCGGGCACGTGGCGGTGCAGAACCCGCAATGCACGCAGGTCCGCAGCACCTGATTGCTGGATTGCGTGTCGGGGTCGCGGAGCTGTTCGTCGGTGAAGTTGGTTTGCATTGCTATAGCCCCGCGTAGAGCCGGCCCGGATTGAGCACGCCGTGCGGATCCATCGCCGCCTTGACCCGGCGCGTGATGCGCGCCAGCGCCTCGGGTTCCGGCGGCACCACATCGACCGACGCACGCATCCCCTCCGGCGCCCGCAGCACCGTCCAGGTGCCCCCGCCAGCCAGGGCTGCAGCGACGACACGCCCATGCAGATCGGGCGCCCCCGCGGCCCAGACCAGCCCGCCGCCCCAATCGAGGAAACCGCGCCCGCCGGCCGCGACGATGGCGTTCAGCGCCGCCGGTCCCCTCGAGGGCCGCACAGAAACCCGCCACACCGCATCGCCAGGCGCCGTCCGCAGCGGAACCGCATCGCGGATCGCCTGCCAAAGCCCCCGGCTTGGCTCGTGCTCAATTCGCGTGCCGCCGAGGCTCTCGGCCAGCCGACCCAACCGGTAATCGACGCTCTCGGCAAAATCCTCGATCCGTGCGACCGCGACCCCGCCCGACCCGGCCAGCGCCGGCACCCGCTCCGCCGCCTCGGCCGGCAGATACGCCGCCCCCGAGACGCCAAACGGCGACCCCAGCGCCGCGGACAGCAGCCGCACCGCCTCCCCCGCATCCGGCACGGCCCACATCAGGCTGCCGGTCAACTCGGGCGCCGGCAGCACCTTCAGCGTCACCTCGGTGATCACCGCCAGCGTCCCGTGGCTGCCGGACAGCAGCTTGCACAGATCGAGCCCGGTCACGTTCTTCAGCACCCGGCCGCCCGAGCGGATCGTCTCACCGGCGCCGTTAATGGCGCGCACGCCCATCACGTGATCGCGCATCGCGCCCCACGCGACCCGGCGCGGTCCCGACATGTTCGACGCCACCACCCCGCCAATCGTCGCCAACCCCTCGCCGAGCAAACCGGAGAGATTGGGCGGCTCGGCGATCAGATGCTGCCCACCTTCCGCGAGCTTCGCCTCGACATCGACGACCGTCGTACCCGCACGCGCCGAGATGATCAGTTCCTGCGGCGAATACAGCGTGACGCCGGTCAGCTCTCGCGTGGAGAGCTTCCGCGCCGCTTGCACCGGGCGCAGCATGCCCAGCTTCGTCCCGCGCCCCTGCACCAGCAACGGCTCGCCGGACGCCGCCGCTTCCCGGATCACGCCAGCAATGGCGGCTTCGTCGTGCAATTAAGCCGCCAACGGCGGCGCGCTGGCGGCGACGGGCAGCGGGAACACCTTGCTGGGATTAAGCAGCCACTCCGGGTCCCACGCCGACTTGATCCGGCGCTGCTGCTCCAACTCGATCTCTGTGAACTGCACCCGCATCAGGTCGCGCTTCTCCACGCCAACGCCATGCTCGCCGGTCAAGCATCCGCCCACCTCGACGCACAGCGTCAGGATATCGGCGCCAAACTTCTCCGCCCGGTCGAAAGAGCCCGGCTGGTTGGCATCGAACATGATCAGCGGATGCAGGTTGCCGTCGCCGGCATGGAAGATGTTGGCGACCTGCAGCCCGTATTGCGTGCTCATCTCGCCGATCCGGCGCAGCACCAGGGGCAACTGACTGGTCGGGATGGTGCCGTCCATGCAGAGATAGTCCGGGCTGATCCGCCCCACCGCGCCGAACGCGCCCTTGCGACCCTTCCAGATCGCCAGGCTCTCTTCCGCCGACTGGCTCACCCGCAGGCTCAGCGGCGCGAACGGCTCGCACAATTTGGCGATCCGCCCCAGTAGATCGTCCTGCTCGGCGACGCTGCCCTCGACCTCGACGATCAGCAGCGCCTCGGCGTCGAGCGGATAGCCAGCATGCGCGAACGCCTCGCAGGCATGGATCGCGGGCTTGTCCATGAACTCGAGCGCGACCGGGATGATGCCCGAACCGATGATCGCATCGACCGCGCGCCCGGCGATCTCGTTGGAGGCGAACGCGACCAGCATCGCCCGCTGGCCCTCAGGGGCGCGCAGGATCCGGACGGTGACCTCGGTCACCATCGCCAACATCCCCTCGCTGCCGGTCAGCAGGCCGAGCCAGTCATAGCCGGCGGCGTCCAGATGCGCGCCGCCGATATCGACGATCTCGCCCGCCATGGTGACGATGCGCAGGCCCAGCAGGTTGTTGGCGGTGACGCCGTATTTCAGGCAGTGCGCGCCGCCGGAATTCATCCCGACATTGCCGCCGATCATGCAGGCGAGTTGGCTGGAAGGATCCGGCGCATAGAAGAACCCGTCCGCCGCGACCGCCTGGGTGATGCCGATATTGGTGACGCCGGCCTGCACCGTCGCGCAGCGGTCGGCGTAGTCGACCTCGAGGATCCGGTTCATCCGCATCAGCCCGACGACGACGCTGTCCTCCATCGGCAGCGCCCCGCCCGAGAGGCTGGTTCCGGCGCCGCGCGGCACCACACGGACACCCTCTTTGTGCAGCAGCGCGAGCACGGCGGCGACCTGCTCGGTCGTCTCCGGCAGCACAACCGCCATCGGCGCCTGCCGGAAGGCAGGCAGCCCGTCGGTTTCGTAAGGCTTCAGGCGCAGCTTCTCGCTGATCACGCCCTCGCCGGGCACGATCCGGCGCAGCGCTGCGACGATCGCATCCTTGCGGGCGAGAACCTCGGCCTTCGGCGGCAGCTGATCGATCATCGTGTCCCCTCCCTCGACGTTCCCAAAATGTGGGCCGGACCTAACGAAGGGGCAAGAAGGCGAACTGACGCGGGAAAGCTAGCCCTGGCGGGCCTTCATCCGCGGGTTCTTCTTGTTGATGACGTAGACGCGGCCGTGACGGCGCACGACACGGCAGTTCTTGTCGCGGAGTTTGGCCGATTTCAGGCTGTTGCGGATCTTCATGATAAACCTTCGGGCGCCCGACCGCCTCATTGGAGCCGGGTCAAAACGGGAGGCGCGCCATTAAACGGCGCCGCCGCGGGAGTCAAGGTTGACCACCTCTCTCCGGAGGGTCATCTCCGCTTCATGCAAAACCGCGGCGTCTGGCTCGCCTTCCTGATCATGTGTTTCGCGCTGACCGGTCTGGTGGGCCTGTTCGCCAGCTATTCCAGCAGCATCCCGCTCGAACGCGCGCTGCATCGGATCACCGTCCTCGACCAATCGCTCGCCGCCGGCCAGCCCGACCCGGCGGCGATCCGCGGCATCATGGGCCGCGACGCCGCTTCCGTCCTCGACGGCCCAGGCGACCTCTCCGCCCGGATCGCCCGCGCCCGTGCCACCGTCCTGGCGGAGGCCGCCGACGAGGAAGGCGTCGTCTCCGGCCGGACGCGCACCATGGTCATGGTGGTCACGGCGATCGCGACGGCTCTGGGCGCCGGCATTTTGTTGATCGCGTCGCGCCCAGCGAGACGCTGACCCAAAACTCGCTTGACCGTGATCGTCCGCCGACCCGACACTCGCGCTCTAGCAATAAGTCGGAGAAGCAAACATGCGGATCAGGACCGGATGGCTCGTAGCGTTGGCAGCTCTGCTGCTCGCCGGGCATACGGCACGGGCTCAGTCGATCGCGGTGCCGGGTCCGACCGTGGAAGCAATCAAGAAGCGGGGCCAGCTCGCCTGCGGCGTCGACACGGGTATCCCAGGCTTCGCCTATCAGGATAGCAGCGGTGCCTGGAAAGGCTTCGACGTTGCTTACTGCCAGGCGATCGCGGCCGCCGTGCTGGGCGACGCGTCGAAGGTCCGCTATGTGCCGACAACGACGCCCGCGCGTTTTACCGTGCTGCAATCGGGCGAGATCGACGTCCTGATCCGCGACAGCACGCTGACCATGACCCGCAACCTGCAGCTCCATCTCGACGAGGTCGCGATCAACTTCTACGCCGGCCAAGGCTTCCTGGTGTCCAAGAAGCTCGGCGTCTCCAAGATCACCGAGCTGAACGGCGCCACCATCTGCACGCTCACCGGCGCCACGCTCGAGCTCAACATCGCCGACTTCGCGAAGAGCAACGGCACAAAGATCGGCACGCTGCTGTTCGAGAAGTCCGACGAGGCGATCACCGCCATGGAATCCGGCCGTTGCGACGGCTACACCGACGACACCGGCAGCCTGGCCGCCGTGCGCTCCACGCTCAAGACACCGGATGATTGGGTCGTGCTCGAGGGCGTGATCAGCAAGGAGCCGCTTGGCATGCACATCCGCACCGGCGACCCCACCTGGCGCAACATCGTGTTCTGGGTCGATGCCGCGCTGAAGAGCGCCGAGGAATACGGCATCACCAAGGCCAACGCCGACGAGAAGAAGGCGAGCAACGACCCGGTGGTCAAGCGCCTGCTCGGCACCGAGGGCGGCTTCGGCGAAATGATGGGCCTAGACAACGCCTGGAGCTATCGCGCGATCAAGGCGGTCGGCAATTACGGCGAAATCTACGACCAATTCTTCGGTCCGAAAGCGCTCGATCTCGCCCGCGGCCAGAACAAGCTCTACAAAGACGGCGGCCTTCAATACCCGCTGCCGTTCCGCTGATCCGTCCTCGCCACGCATCCCCTTTCCCGACGGGAGAGGGGTAGGGTGACGGCGGCGGCGCCCTCACCCTCGCCCTCTCTCACCGGCGAGAGCGCGAGCGTCAGCCGTCCTCCGCCACCGGCGAAGCGGAGCTGGGGAGCGCTCGCCGGGCAGGCCGTCGCGGCCGTCATCGTCCTGCTCGTGATCCTCTGGGCGCTCCACAATGCCGAGGGCGCCCTGGCCCGACGCAACATCACCGTCGATTTCGGCTTCCTGCTGAAGCCAGCCGGGTTCGACATTCCGTTCCGCCTCGTCGACTGGCAGACCAGCGACAGCTATGGTCATGCGCTCTACGTCGTCGGCCTGAACACGCTCTTGGCCAGCGCGCTGGCGGTCGTGCTGGCCAGCGTCCTCGGCCTGGCGCTGGCGTTGCTGCGGCTGTCGTCCAACCCGCTTGCCGCCGGGCTGTCGCGGGCGCTGACGGAGCTGATCCGCAACACGCCGCAATTGCTGCAGATCGTGTTCTGGTATTTCGCGGTGCTGCAGGTCCTGCCCGGCCCGCGCAACAGCTTCACGCTCGACGCCTCTGTGTTCCTCAACGTGCGCGGCCTGTTTCTCCCCGCGCCGAACTCGCCGTGGTTCCTGCCGCTGCTGGGCATTGGCGTTCTCGCCGCGTTCGTCCTGCCGAGACTTCTCCCGCGCCTGCCGCTGGTGCTCACGACGGCAGCGCCGCTCCTGCTATTCACCGCCGCCGCCGCACTGCTCACGGCCTGGACCAAGCCGGCGCTGCAGGGCTTCAACTTCCAGGGTGGCTGGCGATTGCCGCCGGAGTTGATCGCGCTCGTGACCGGGATCGGGATCTACACCTCGGCGTTCATCGCCGAGAACATCCGCGCCTCGATCTCGGCGGTCCATCTCGGCCAGCGCGAGGCCGCCCGCAGCCTCGGCCTCGGTCCCGGACGCACCATGCGCCTGGTCATCCTGCCGCAAGCGCTGCGGACGCTGCTGCCGCCGCTCACCAGCCACTATCTCAACATCATCAAATCGACGACGCTCGGCGCCGCGATCGCCTATCCCGAGATCCTGCAAATCTTCGCCCGAACCGTGTTGAACCAATCGGGCCGCGCGGTGGAGGTGATGACACTGGTCGCCGCCGTGTTCCTCGCGGTCAATCTTTCGGTCTCGGCGCTGATCGGCTGGTGGGACCGGCGCTTGCAGCTGCAATCCCGATGAAGCTGCTGCGCGGCCTGTTCGGCACCAAGGGGAATGCCGCGATCAGCGTCGCGCTGCTGCTGCTGCTCGGCTGGGTGCTGCCGAGGCTGTTCGCTTGGGCGATCGGCGACGCGACCTGGAGCGCGGTCAACCGCCGCGGCTGCTCGCCGGACGGCGCCTGCTGGGCTTTCATCCGCGCCCGGCTGGCGCTGTTCTTCTACGGTCCCGTATCCGTCACCGGAGCGCTGGCGGGTCGATCTGGCCGCCCTGCTACTCGTGCTCGCGCTGCTCGCGGCGTTGTTCGTCCGGCACCGCGCCATCGCGCTGTTCGCGCTCCTGGTCGTGGTGCCGATCGCCGACGGCGTGCTGCTGGCGGGCGGTTTGTTCGGCCTGTCTTCCGTGCCGACCGCGGATTGGGGCGGCCTGACCTTGAACGTCGTGCTCTGTTTCCTCGCGGTCGCAGCGGCGATCCCGCTCGGCACCATGCTCGCCCTCGGCCGCAGGTCGCAGTGGCCCTTCATCTATGGCCTTTGCACGGCGCTGATCGAGTTTTGGCGCGGCGTCCCGCTGCTCGCCGTCCTGTTCATGGGGCTGGTGCTGCTGCCCATGGCGTTGCCGGAGGGTTGGAGCCCGGACAACCTCGTCCGCACGGCGCTGGTGTTGATCTTCTTCATCTCCGCCTACATGGCCGAGGTGGTCCGCGCCGGGCTGCAGGGCGTCGGCAAAGGACAGCACGAGGCCGCCTCGGCGCTCGGCCTGCACACGGTGCCGGCGCACCTGACGGTGATCCTGCCGCAAGCGATGCGCATCGCCGTGCCGGGGATCATCAATCTCGTGGTCGACCTGTTTAAGGACACCACGCTGGTCAGCATCGTCGGCCTGTTCGACCTGATGGGCGTGGTCACTCAATCGCTGAAGGATCAGTCCTGGCTCGGCCTGGCGCGCGAGGGCTACGTGTTCGCTGCGCTCGTCTTCTTCGTCTGCTGCCTGCTGATCTCGCTGGCCGGGTCGCTACTCGAGCGGCGTCTGCAAACGCGAACCTGACCGTGTTCGTTCCGATTTCGCATTTGTTCTGATAAAGTGACGTAAATCTTGAACGTCGCGCAGGAGGACAAAATGTCGCAGACCCTCGCCGGAAACCCGCCCGCGTTCAGCCCGGCCGTCCCGACCGCCACCGTGATCCCCAAACAGAAGGTCATCGCCGCCGCAGGAGGTTCGGGCGTCGCAACGGCGCTCGCAGTGCTGGTTCTCTATGCCCTACAGAGCGCCGGGTTCAATCCGCCGGTCGACGTGAAGGATGCCGTCACCACGGTCTTCGTGGCGTTCATCACCTTCCTCGCCGGCTACGTCTGCCCGCCCGGCGCCGCCGAGGGCTCCGTCCGCGACGCGACCGGCGCCATCAAATCGGCCATCGTGCCGTCCGTCTGATGCAGCGATGGCCGGCGGCTTTCCGCCGGCCACGACGCGTCAACCCGAGATGCCCAACTCTTTGCGGTAGCGCCGGAAACACGCCGCGCCGCACTCGAGCCGCATCAGCGCGCCCTCCGCCAGGGCCGTCGCCAACTCCGGCCGCCACGCGACCAGCGGTCCGCCCGCTTCGGCGTTCCAAGCCTCCGAATGCTTGATGTCGAGCACGGCATGCAGATCGAAATAATGCCGGTCGCTCGCCTTGACGCCCAGCCGCTTCAGCCCGGCCGCCACCAGTTTGGAGCGGCCCGGCGCCGTCTGCTCGATCACGCCCATCGCGCCCACCGAATGGAACGCATAGCGCCGGTTGCACGCGAGCCCCGCCATCGTGTTGGCCAACGCCAGCGACTCCCAAGCCGTGTTCTCCACCGTCGGCGTCAGCTTCAACGACTTGGCGACCACCTCGAGCATCGGGCCATGCATCCCCTTCGGATTGCCGCGCCCCATCTCGTCCCAATAATTGCGCGCCAGCTCGAGCTTCGGTTGCTGCGGCAACCGAACCTGGGTGATCGCGGTCAGATCTTCGAACCCCGCCTCCCCCGCCACTTCCTGCGTCAGGAACCAGCGCATCTCGTCCATCGTCGCCTGCTCGGCGAGGTAGAGGAACAACGTATCGCCCTGGCCGGGCCCGCTTCGGTCCAATTCCTCGAACCAGGCGACGAACCCTGCGGCATCCCGCGGCGCCGTCGCAGCCCGCTCGGCGACCGTCGAGCGGAACGTCTCGAGCCACCGCCCCTCCTCGAGCGCGAGTTCGCACTGCTCTTCAAGGTCCGCCACCCAACCGTCGAACGGCAAGGCAGGTGTGAACCTGCGAGCATTGAAGGCCGCCAGACGGCGGTGAAAGATATCCTGCTCGGTCATAGAGCCGAGACTTCCGTCGGGCATTTCGCTCTCCTCAGTTCTTGTTCGTGACCGTCAACAGGACGGCAGCGATTCGCTCCGCTGCAGCGTAAACGCCCTGCTCTAGCTCTTCGCCGAACACATCTGGGTCAATTTCCTCGTAGGTCCAGGCAGCGCCCCTGCCCTCTAGACGCGATCGTGATTCCGCCAGGAACGGATCGATCCCGCCGATGATCGCGGCCCCGGTGTACAGTATCAGCTTACCGCCGGGCGCCAGCCGATCGATTGCGGTCTCGAGAATCTTCAGCGACAGATCGGCGCCCAACACCCCGCCGCCATGGCGATACGTCCGCTCGCCGGGATCGACCAGGTAAGGCGGGTTGGCCACGATCAGGTCGAACGATCCGTCGAGCCCGCTCAGCAGATCGCTCCGCCTCGCCTCGACCGAGACCCCCGCCAGCGCCGCATTCACCCGCGTGAGCCGCAGCGCTGCCTCGTTGATGTCGACCGCGAACACCTCGGCATCGCGACGCGCTTCGGCGACCACGATGGCGCCCGGCCCCGCCCCGCAGCCGATGTCCACCGCGCGGCGCACGCGGGCGGGCAACTCGTGCCGGATTGAGCGGGTGAAACGGTAGGTGTCCGGGCCGAAGAACACCGCGTCCTCCTGCACCGTCGGGAACGCTGAATGCGCGAACGGCAGCCCGTCCAGCGTCGAGAACCGGACCGCGCTGCGATGCCCGCCCGCCACCGTCTCCAGCACCTCGGCCGCCCGCATCTGCTCGACGATCGCGCCCGGCAGCACGCCCGGGCGAAACGGCCGGCTCCAACCGAACACGCCGCGCAGATCCTCCGCCCACCGGTTCTGCGAACGGGCATTGACCCGGCCGTGGCTCGCCGGCGTCGGCGTCACGAAGGAATACCCCGCGCTCAACAGAATTTCGCCGAGCCCAACCAGGCCGGCATCGAGATCGGTGAGCTTGCTCAACGTCAGCATCGCGCGACAAACGCCGCCCGCTCCGCGCAGTTGCTTCAGCGCCGCAAGAGCAGCGGCTCGAGCGCGCCAGTGATGCCGGTTAGCAGGATCTGCACACCGATGCAAAGGAGCAAGAATGCCGACAACCGGCTGACCGTGCGGCTGGCGCTTCGGCCCAGGAAGTCACCGAGCCGGTCCGCGAACCCATAGAACACGGCCACCAGCCCGGCCATCACTACCGCCGCCAGCGACACCCCGGCGAAGAACCCGAACAATCCCGCCCCCGAAGCCGGATGACCCGCGCCCAGCGCCACCGCGACCGAGATCGTCCCCGGCCCGGTGGTGAACGGCAGCGTCAACGGAAAGAACGCCACGTCCTCCGTCATCCCCGGCGCCGCCGAAGAGGCCTGCTGCTGCTTCCGATCCTCCCGCTTTTCCGGCGCGCCGACCAGCTCCCAGGCGAAAACCGTCAGCACCAACCCGCCCGCGATCCGCAGCGCCGCCAGGCTGATCCCGAAGAACGCCAATACGTAGGATCCCGCCCAGAGCGCGACCAGCATCACGATCAGCGAGTAGAACCCGACCCGCCATGCCAGCCTAACCCGTTCCGCATGTGTCCTTCCGGCCGTGGCCTCACGGAAGATGAACGCGCCGGTTATTGGGTTGACGATGCTGAACAGGGCCGGAAACGCCAACAGGAAGGCGGAGAACATCCGAGCCTATTCCGACGATAGACCGGAACGGACGAGGTCTGTCAGCAATACGAAACTCCCGGCAATTCGACCGCACCACACCACTTACGGCAGCGCCCGGCAAACCAGGCAGAACTCGTAAATGTAGCTTAACCGGCGTTTAAGCTTTCCTTGCAATGATACCGGCATGGAAAAACAACGACCCGGCCGTGCCCTGCGCGTAGCACTGCTTCCCGCCGGCCTCGCGATCGCCTCGCTGCTTCCGGCTTTCGGGTTGGCGGAGCCGACTTCCGGCCCGCTCGCAGCCGTGTTCCCGCCCTGGTGGAGCAGTGCGCGCGTCCTGGAAGCAGCTGCGAGCGCCGGGCGCATCGTTGGCGTCGGCGCGGCCCCGTTCGTCGTCATCGTCGCCGCGGAACCAGGTGGCCGACCGGATCACGACAGCCTGCGGCTTCACGCCGCCGGCGCATGGCTCCTCCTGGATCCGCAATATCTGGGCGGCTGCGGCACCTCCCTTCCTTTGAAGGACGCCTGAGATGCCCGACAACATCGAGACGATGCGCGCCACGATCAGTCGCGGCTTGTTGGCGTTGCTGTGGATACACCTGCCCATCGTCGTGCTTGCGTCATGGTCGCTCGGCGGAGAACCCGTGATCGCCGGTATCTTGAGCGCCATCGTCGCCGGCATCGCCACGCTCGTCTGGCTTACCCAGAAATCCGCAGCCGCCGCGCGCGTGACGATCGCGGTTTGCTACGTCGTGACCGTGTCCCTGCTCGTCGGCGTCTGCCATGGCGCCGCCTGGCAGACTGACATGCATATGTATTACTTCGCTTCTTTGGCGATCTTGGCGACGTACTGCGACCTCAGCGTCATCATCGCGGCATCGGCTACGGTGGCGCTTCACCACCTGGTACTCAACTTCGCGGCACCGGCGCTGGTGTTCCCCGGCGGCGCGAGTTTGCCGCGAGTGGTCCTGCACGCAACCATCCTGATCCTGGAGACCTTTGCCCTCGGCTGGATGTCCGCGCGCATCGTCAAGCTGTTCGCCGTCTCGGCGGTCAGCCTCGACGAGGCCGTCGCCGCCACGGCAGCCGCCCACGCCAGCCAGGCAGCAGTAGCGGAACAGCGTCGCCTGGCGGACGAAGCACGACAGGCGCGGGCGATCGAGGAGGCCGAATTGACGGCCGCTCAGACACTGGTCGTCGATTCTCTCGCGGACCGGCTTAAGCGTCTGGCCGAAGGCGACCTGACCTGCCATCTCGAGACATCGTTCGCTCCGGCTTACGAACGGCTACGTGCCGACTATAACCAGGCGATCTCCAAGCTGGATATGCTGGTCGGCAACATCGTCGTCGGCGTCGGCGACATCCGGATCGGCAACAGCGAGATTGCCCTCGCCGCCAACAATCTGTCGCAGCGGACCGAGCAGCAAGCCGCCAATCTCGAGGAATCCGCCGCCGCGCTCACGGATGTGGTCAGCACCGTGCGCCGAACTGCAAAGGGAGCGGTCCAAGCTGGCGAGGCGATGACGAAGGCGCAAAACAGCGCACATCGCTCCGAGGCCATCGTCCGTGAAGCGGTGACCGCCATGGACGAGATCGAGGCATCCGCGCGCCAGATCACCCAGATCATCACGGTCATCGACGAGATCGCGTTCCAAACCAATCTGCTGGCGCTTAATGCCGGCGTCGAGGCGGCGCGGGCCGGCGAGGCTGGTCGCGGCTTCGCCGTCGTCGCCTCGGAAGTCCGCGCGCTCGCCCAGCGCTCCGCCGGCGCGGCAAAGGAGATCAAGACCCTGATCTCCACCTCGACCAAGCAAGTAGAGCGCGGCGTCACCCTGGTCAGCAATACTGGCTTGGCCCTCAACGAGATCGTCGCTCAGGTCGGCGCAATCGCCTCGGTAATCCAGGAGATCACCAACGACGCGCAAGCGCAGGCGAACGGCCTCACTGAGGTGAGCAACGCGATCAACAACATGGACTCGTCGACGCAGCAGAACGCCGCCATGGTCGAACAAACCACGGCTGCCGCAACCTCGGTCTCCGACAAAGCCGACGAGCTCGCGCGCATGACCGCGACCCTGAAACTCACCAGGATCGCGTCGAGCAACGCCCGGGTCACCACGCCGCCCCGTCCATCGCGCGGCGATCAACTACTCAAGCAAGCTAACGGCGTGCCGGTGGAGGCCTGGGCCGAGTTCTAACTCCTCAACCCCGACCCGCCAGCGGCAGGTTCGTCCGGTACACGATGCGCTTCAGCGCGAACGCACTCTCGACGCCTTGCACGCCGGGTATCCGGGTGAGCTTGGTCCGCAGCAGCTCCTCAAAAGCCTTGAGGTCCGGTGCGACCACGCGCAGCAGGTAGTCCGACGCACCAGACATGACGTAGCACTCCATCACCTCGTCCAGGCCCGACACCGCCTGCTCGAACGCGACCAGATGCTCCTCCGTCTGCGCCGACAACCGCACCGACACGAACACGTTGACCGGCAGGCCAACCAGGTCTTGGTCCAGCAAGGCCACATATCCGCGAATCAGCCCCGCCTGCTCCAACAAACGCTGCCGCCGGTGCGCCGGGCTCGGAGACAGCCCGGCCGCCGCGCCGACTTCAGCGCTCGTCGCCCGCCCGTCACGCTGCAAATGATCGAGAATGGCGTGGTCGATTCGGTCAAGACGCATCATGGCTCCGGCCGGATCTGCCATGTTGCAACGCAACATTAGCCAATCCTGCTAATTTGTGCCGTCAACGTACCCCGGAAATGGGAACACACGCCATCACCAAAGGCGGTATACTTGCTGTAATAAGGAGACGCGCATGGACATCGGTCTCGCTCCGCTGCCGATCACCCTCGAAAGCCGGTTCACCGATTTCGATCGGCCCGTCCTCCTGTCCGGCGTCCAGGCCCTCGTCCGATTGCTGATGGAACAGTCGCGGCTGGATCGCCACGCCGGGCTCAACACAGGCGGCCTCGTTTCCGGCTATCGCGGTTCACCGCTCGGCGGCGTCGACCAGGAGATGTGGCGGCGCGAGCAGCTGCTGACGGAGGCCAGCATCCGCTTCCAGCCTGGGCTGAACGAAGACCTCGCCGCCACGATGCTTTGGGGCAGCCAGCAGCTCGACCTGTTCCCCGGCAAGCGCGTCGATGGCGTGTTCGGGATGTGGTACGGCAAGGGCCCGGGCGTCGACCGCAGCGGCGACGCGTTCCGCTGCGCCAACACGATGGGCACGCACAAACATGGCGGCGTGCTGGCCGTCTCCGGCGACGACCATGTCGCGCACTCCTCGGTATTCCCGCACACGACGGAGGGCGTGTTCGAGAGCGTCAACATCCCCATCCTGCAGCCCGCCGATGTCGCCGACATCATCGATCTCGGCCTCGCCGGGATCGCCATGTCGCGTTTCTCCGGCCTCTGGGTGGCGCTCAAGACCATCGCCGAAACCGCCGAGCAGCACGGCCTAGCCACGATACCCACGGCCCGGACCTTCATCACCCCCGAGATCACGCTCCCACCGCACGGGCTCAACATCGACGCACATCTCTCCTGGCCGGCCGAGCGGCGGGCGCTGGAGCGGCGCGTGCTGCAGGAACGTCTGCCCGCCGCGCTGGCCTGGGCGCGCGCAAACCGGCTCGACCGCCAGCTCTGGGGCGGCAGCCAGGCCGACATCGGCTTCGTCACCGTGGGCAAGGCGCATCACGACCTCATGCACGCGCTCCGCCGCCTCGGCCTCGAACGGCACCCGGCGCTGGCGGCCTACAAGGTCGCGCTCACCTGGCCGCTCGAGACCGAGGGCCTGCGGGCCTTCGCCGCCGGCAAGCGCATGTTGATCGTGGTCGAGGAGAAGCGCTCCTTCGTCGAGCGCCAGATCCGCGACGCGCTTTATAACTTACCCGCCGATGCTCGCCCGGGCGTGATCGGCAAACGAGACCTCGACGGCGCCGAACTGCTGCCCGCCGCCGGCGAATTGTCGCCGGAGCTGATGATGGCGGCACTGGCGCGCGTTCTGCCGGGCTTCGGCGTCGAGGTGCCCGCCGTCGACCTGCCGGCCGCGCCGGTCAACGCCGGGCTGATCGCGCGCGCGCCGATGTTCTGCGCCGGCTGCCCGCACAACACCTCGACCAAACTGCCCGACGGCAGCTTCGCCATGGCCGGCATCGGCTGCCACACCATGGCCGTCACGACCAACGACTTCACCCGCACCTTCAGCCAGATGGGCGGCGAAGGCGTGCCCTGGGTCGGCCTCGCTCCGTTCACCGACCTGCCGCACATGTTCGCCAACATGGGCGACGGCACCTATCAGCACTCCGGCCTGCTCGCGATCCGCCAGGCGATCGCGGCCGGCACGCACATGACCTACAAGCTGCTGTTCAACGACGCCGTCGCCATGACCGGCGGCCAGCCCGCAGAAGGCGGCCCCACCGTCCCGCGCCTGGCCGCGCAGCTCGCCGCCGAAGGGATCAGCAAGCTCGCGGTCGTCGCCGACGACGCCGATCGCCTGCCGCCGAAATCCGCCCTGCCGCCGGGCACGCTCCGTCGCCAGCGCGACGAGATGGACGCCGTCCAGCGCGAGCTGCGCGAGCATCCCGGCGTGTCCGCCATCATCTACGACCAGGTCTGCGCCACCGAGAAGCGCCGCCGCCGCAAGCGCGGCAAGATGGCGCAAGCCGAGACGCGGGTGATGATCAACACCGACGTTTGTGAAAATTGCGGCGATTGCACAGTGCAGTCCAACTGCATCGCCATCGAACCCGTCGATACCGATCACGGCCGCAAGCGCCGCATCAGCCCGACCAGCTGCAACACCGACCTCTCCTGTCTCAAAGGCTTCTGCCCCAGCTTCGTGACCTCGAGCGCCGCCGCCCCGCCGCCGGTGATGGACCATGCCGCGCTCTGGCAAGCGCGAGAGACCGAGCTTTCCGCCGGGCTGACCGAGCCGGCGCTGACGCCGGCCAAAACGTGGCGCGGCCTGTTCGCTGGCATCGGCGGCGGCGGTATCGTCACCTGCGGCCAGATCGTCGCCATGGCCGCCCATCTCGAGGCGAACCAGGTCAGCACGCTCGATTTCACCGGCCTGGCGCAGAAGAACGGCGCCGTCGTCTCGCACGTGCAGTTCGGCGAGAGTTCGCTCGACGTCGTGCGCATTCCCCGCGGCGAAGCCGACCTGCTGCTGGCCGCGGATCTCGCAGTCGCGGCGGCGGCGGACGTGCTGGGCCATGCGAGCCGGCAGGCCGCCGTGATCGGCAATCTCGACCTGCAGGCGGGCGCCGGGTTCCTGCGCGACCGCGACCTGAACGTCGATGCCGGCCTGCACCGCCGCGCGATCGACCGCTCCACCCCGCAGGGCCGATCGCTCTATCTGCATGGCAGCGCCATCTCCGAGCGCTTGTTCGGCACCGCCCAGGCCGTCAATACGCTGATGCTGGGCATCGCCTGGCAGAACGGCGCCCTGCCGCTCGGACAGGCCAGTCTGTTGCGCGCCATCGAGCTGAACGGCACCGCGGTCGCGCTGAACCACCGCGCCTTCCTCTGGGGCCGGCTTCTTGCCACCACGCCCTCCCTCGCGGACGAGATCATGGCGGACACGGCCAAGCTGCCGGACGACCTGCCGAGCGTCATCGCTCGCCGAACCGAGGAGATCGCCGCATATGGCGGCAGGCGCCTTGCCCGCCGCTACCGCCGCCTCGTCGATGCCGCCGCCAAGCGCGAGACCGACCTCGCCGGCGCCCCCGGCGACTTCGCCCGCGCCGTCGCCGAGGGCTGGTATCGGGCCTTGGCCTACAAGGACGAGTATGAGGTCGCCCGCCTCCACGCCGCCGCTGATTACGGCGGCGACGCCACCTTCCATCTCGCGCCGCCGCTGCTCACCCGCACCGATCCGGCCACCGGGCGCAAACGCAAGATCGCGATTTCCGGCCGCCTCGCGCTGCCGCTGTTCCGCATTCTGCGCCACGGCAAGGCGCTGCGGGGTACGCCGCTCGACCCGTTCGGCTGGCAGGCGGAACGCCGGCAGGAGCGCGGTCTGATTCGGCAATACGAGGCCGATCTGCGCGCCATCTTGCCCGCCCTACGCCGCGACACCCTCGACCCGGCAGCCGAACTCGCGCGCCTGCCGATTGACATCCGCGGCTTCGGCCCGATCAAAGCAGCAAGCTTCGCCGCGGCCGCCACACGCCGCGACGCGCTGCTCGACCGGCTCCGCGCGCCGGAGGTGGCGGTCGCGCAAGCGGCGGAGTAGAACGCCGCAAAGGGGGGACTTCGAAATGCTCGACACCACCGATCCGAACTACCTGATCATCGAGGCGGCCCGCCGCTTCGCCCAGGAGCGACTCGCGCCGACCGCAGCCGACCGCGAGAAGGCGGGCAGGATCGAGCCCGAGATCATCCGTGAGATCGGCGAGATGGGCTTCCTCGGCGCGACCAACAGCGCCGAATGGGGCGGCAGCGAGATCGGCTACGAAACCTACGCCCAGGTCGTCGAGGAGATCGCCGCCGGCGACGGCGCCGTCTCCACTCTGGTCAGCGTCCACAACGCGCCGACCTGCGAGATCCTCGAGAAGTTCGGCACCCAGGCGCAGAAGGAACGCTGGCTCCGCCCGATGGCGAGCGGCCAGGCCGTCGGCAGCTTCGCGCTCACCGAACCGTCGGCCGGGTCGGATGCGGCCAGCGTGCGCACGCGGGCGACGCGGACCAATTCGGGCTACTCGATCAACGGGTCGAAGCAGTTCATCTCCAACGCCAGCATCGGCCAGACCACCATCCTCTTCGCCGTCACAGATCCCTCTGCCGGCAAGAAGGGCATCTCCGCCTTCGTCGTCGCCAACGACACGCCGGGCTTCAGCGTCGCCCGCGTCGAGCACAAGCTGGGCCAGAAGGCGTCCGACAGCTGCGCGCTCGCCTTCGACGACATGCAGGTGCCGGACGACCAGCGCATCGGCGAAGAGGGCGAAGGCCTCAAGATCGCGCTCTCCACCCTCGAGAGCGGCCGGATCGGGATCGCCGCGCAGAGCGTCGGCATGGCGCGCGCCGCGCTCGACTACGCGATCGGCTACGCCAAGGAGCGCAAGCAGTTCGGCAAGGCGATCATCGAGCACCAGGCAGTCGGCTTCCGGCTCGTCGAAGCCAAGACCAAGCTCGCCGCTGCCCGCGCTCTCATGCTGAACGCTGCCCGGCTCAAGGACGCCGGGAAACCGGCGCTCGAAGCCGCAGCGATGGCCAAGCTCTACGCGTCCGAGATCGCCGAGGAGGTCTGCTCCGCCGCGATCCAGACGCTGGGCGGCTACGGCTATCTCGCCGACTACCCCGTCGAGCGCATCTACCGCGACGTCCGCGTCTGCCAGATCTACGAAGGCACGTCGGACGTCCAGAAGATCATCCTCCAGCGGATGCTGTGATGTCATTCCCTCTCCCGCTGGGAGAGGGTTCGACGGAGGCTGAGGCCTCATGATGGGCAAACGGTCGCTTCTGACCGGATGCGCCGCGCTCGCCGCCCATCCCGCCTACGCGCTTTGCGGGCTCGGCGCCCGCTCGACCAGCGCGCTCCGCGTCATCGACGGCTTCCCGGTCGTCGACGCCACGATCGACGGCGTGCCGGTGACATTCGTGCTCGATACCGGCGCGCAGGCGCATCTCATCCTGCCCGCGGCGCAGGCCCTGCTGCGCCTCCCGCTGCTGCCCGGCACCGTGCCGGTGATCGGAACCGGCGGCGAAACCCAAGCGCCGATCGTGCGGCTCGACGGCGTCAAACTGGGCGCGATCGCGATCCAGGCGACCGCCGCTCCGGTCGCGTCCCTGCCGGCCCTCCCCACGGTGGTCGCCGATGCTCGCCGGGCTGCTGGGCGTGCCCTTGCTCGACGAATTCGACCTCGAGCTCGACGGGCCGGCCAGCCGGCTCGCCTTGCTCAACGTCAAGAGCTGCCCTGACGTCCCGCCCGGCCTACGCCTGGTTTCCGTCGCGCTCACCGGCACCCCGGACCGCCGCGCCCTCCTGCCGGTCCGGGTCAACGGCGTGACCCTCACCGCCCTGCTCGACACCGGCTCGCGGGCGACGCTGTTGACCGAGGAAGCGGCGGCCCGCCTCGGCCTGCGCGCGCCGCTCTCGGCCAACACCGCGCAGGGCGTCGACGGCGGCCGCCTTCCCGTCGCGCACCTGCACGTCGACGAGATCGCCATCGGTGACGACGTCCGTCGCAACGCCCCAGTCAGCATCGCACCGCTTCAGCTCGAGGGCGCCGACATGCTGCTGGGCTTTGATTACTTCCGGCAGCGCCGCGTCCGGATCTCCTATCTCACCCAGGAGTTGCTGATCGCCTTGCCGCTCCCTGGGCCATCAGCGCCAGGATCTCCTGCGCCGCCGCCGCCGGGTCGGGCGCGCCGGTGATCGGGCGGCCGACCACGATGTAATCGGCGCCGCGCTCGATCGCGGCATCAGGCGTGGCGGCGCGCTTCTGATCGTGATGATCGGCGCCGGCGAGACGGATCCCGGGGGTGCCGACCAGCAGGTCTGGCCGGCCCGCGCGGTGACGGATCGCGTCGGGATCGTCCGCCGCGGAGGCGATCACGCCATCGCAGCCGGCCTCGGCCGCATGGCGCACGCGCAGGTCGACGATGTCGGCGAGCTTCCGGTCATAGCCCATGGATTGCAGCGCCGACTGGTCCTGGCTGGTCAGGACGGAGATGGCGAAGATGCGCAATTTGCTATCGCCGCGCCCGTCGACGGCGGCCCGGAGCATTTCGGGATCGCCATGGACCGTGACGATGCTGATCCCGCGCCGCGCCACGGCCGCCACGCCGCGCCGAACGGTCTCGCCGATGTCGTACATCTTGCAGTCGAGAAACACCTGCTTGCCGGCCGCGAGCAGTTCGTCGAGCAGGCGGTCCACGCCGGGCGCGTAGAGCAGCCACATGCCCACCTTATAGAACGAGACCGCGTCGCCCAGCCGCGCCACCAACTGCCGCGCCTGATCGACATCGGACACATCCAGCGCAACGATCAGACGATCCGATACACGGATGGTCATGCCGTCTCGCGGAATAGTTCGCGGCCGATCAGCATGCGCCTGATCTCGCTGGTGCCCGCGCCGATCTCGTAGAGCTTCGCGTCCCGCAGCAGCCGTCCCGTCGGATAGTCGTTGATGTAGCCGTTGCCGCCCAGGATCTGGATCGCCTCGAGCGCCATCCAGGTCGCGCGCTCGGCCGCATAAAGGATCGCGCCGGCCGCATCTTTTCGGTTCGTCTCGCCACGGTCGCACGCCTTGGCAACGCTGTAGACGTAGGCGCGCGACGCGTTCAGCGTGACGTACATGTCGGCGATCTTGCCCTGGATGAGCTGGAATTCGCCGATCGACTGACCGAACTGCTGGCGTTCGCGGATGTAAGGCAGCGCCACGTCCAGACACGCCTGCATGATCCCCAGCGGCCCGGCGGCCAGCACCGCGCGCTCGTAATCGAGCCCACTCATCAGCACCTGCGCGCCCCGGCCCACCGCGCCGAGCACGTTCTCCTCCGGCACCTCGCAATCCGTGAACACCAACTCGCCGGTGTTGCTGCCGCGCATCCCCAACTTGTCCAGCTTCTGCGCGCAACTGAAACCGGCGAAGCTCTTCTCCACCAGGAACGCGGTGATCCCCTTGGACCCCGCCTGCGGATCGGTCTTGGCGTAGACCACCACCACATCGGCATCGGGCCCGTTGGTGATCCACATCTTGGTGCCGTTCAGCACGTAGCGGTCGCCGCGCTTGTCCGCGCGCAGCCGCATGCTCACCACGTCCGACCCGGCGCCGGGCTCGCTCATCGCCAACGCCCCGACCCGCGTGCCATCGATCAGCCCGGGCAAGTAACGCCGGCGCTGCTCGTCGTTGCCGTTGCGGAAAACCTGGTTGATGCAGAGATTGCTGTGCGCGCCATAGGACAATCCGACGCTGGCGCTCGCCCGGCTGATCTCCTCGAGCGCCACGCAATGTTCGAGGTAGCCCATCCCCGCGCCGCCGAACTCCTCCGACACCGTGATCCCGAGCACGCCGAGCGCGCCCATCTTGGGCCAAAGATCCATCGGGAATTCGTTGCTGCGGTCGATCTCCGCCGCACGCGGCGCGATCTCGTCCTGCGCGAACGCCTCGACGCTGGCGCGCAGCATGTCGGCGGCTTCACCGAGATCGAAGTTCAGCGACGGCGCGCGATTCGAGAGACTTGCAGACACCGGCGCTTTCCTCTTGTACTTGCCGGAAACATACAGGCGGGGGGCGCCCATGACCACCAGCGCGGCGATTAGTTACGTCCATGGCGCCGTCGAGACGCCGCTGCTGGGCGAGACGATCGGCCAGAACCTTGACCGCACCGCCCAGCGCTTCCCCCAGACATTGGCGCTGATCGTGCGCAGCCAAGCGGTCCGCTGGACCTACCGCGAACTGGTGGACCGCGCGGAGGCGTTCGCAGCCGGGCTGCTGGCGCTGGGGCTCGAGCGTGGCGACCGGATCGGGATCTGGTCGTTGAACAACGCGGAATGGGTGGTCACCCAGTTCGCCACCGCCAAGGCCGGGTTGATCCTGGTCAACATCAACCCCGCCTATCGGCTGCACGAGCTGGAGTTCGCGCTCAACAAGGTCGGCTGCAAGGCGCTGATCACGGCGACGCGGTTCAAGACCAGCGACTATCTCGGCCTGCTGACCGAACTCGCGCCGGAATTGCCGACGAGCGAACCCGGCCGGCTCGCGGCCAAGCGCCTGCCGCAGCTCCGGACCGTGATCCAGATCGGCGGCAAGAGCCCCGGCTGCTACGCCTTCGATGAGGTGCCCGGCCTCGCATCGGATTGGCACCGCAGCGAGCTGGCGCGTCTGCAGGCCGTGCTGCAATTCGACGACGTCATCAACATCCAGTTCACCTCGGGCACCACCGGCAGCCCCAAGGGCGCCTCGCTCACCCACCACAATATCCTCAACAATGGCTTCTTCATCGGCGAGGCGATGCGGCTCTCCGAGCGGGACCGCCTCTGCATCCCCGTCCCGCTCTACCATTGCTTCGGCATGGTCCTCGGCAACCTCGCCTGCACGACGCATGGCGCCACCATGGTCTATCCCGGGGAGGGCTTCGACCCTCTGGCCGTGCTGCAGACGGTGGCCGAGGAGCGCTGCACGGGGCTGCACGGCGTGCCGACCATGTTCATCGCCGAACTCGAACACCCCGAGTTCGACCGGTTCGACCTATCGTCGTTGCGCACCGGCATCATGGCCGGGTCCCCCTGCCCGATCGAGGTGATGCGCCGCGCGGTGGACCGGATGCATCTGGCCGAGATCACCATCGCCTATGGCATGACCGAGACCAGCCCGGTCAGCTTCCAGAGTTCGACCAGCGACCCGATCGAGCGCCGGGTCAGCACGGTCGGCCGCATCCATCCGCACCTCGAGGTCAAGATCGTCGACGCCGAGGGCAAGATCGTCCCGCGCGGCGAGCCCGGCGAGCTCTGCACCCGCGGCTACAGCGTCATGCCCGGCTATTGGGAGGACGACGAGCGCTCCCGCCAGGTGATCGACCCGGCGCGCTGGATGCACACCGGCGACCTCGCGACGATCGACGCGGAGGGTTTCTGCAATATCGTCGGCCGCATCAAGGACCTGGTCATCCGCGGCGGCGAGAACGTCTATCCGCGCGAGGTAGAGGAGTTCCTCTACCGGCACCCCTCGATCCAGGACGTCCAGGTCTTCGGCGTGCCGGACGACCGCTACGGCGAGGAGCTCTGCGCCTGGGTGAAGCTGCGGCCCGGCGCGGCCCTGACGGAAGCGGAGGTGCAGGACTTCTGCCGCGGGCAGATCGCGCACCAGAAGATCCCGCGCTATGTCCGCTTCGTCGATGAATTCCCGATGACGGTCACGGGCAAAATGCAGAAATTCCTGATGCGGGAGGCGATGGAGCGTGAGCTCGGCCTGCGGAACTTGGCCACAGCCTGACGGAAAATTGACGCTGCCCGAATTGAACGGTTGCACCTAAGTAGCTAAAGCGCAAGTTTAGGGCATGGCTAGCTTCACCGAGCTTGTGCCTGAAGGCGACAACCGACCGCGCGCAGTCTGCGACTCGTGCGGCTTTATCGCGTACAACAACCCGAAAGTGGTCGTCGGCGCCGTCGTAGCGGAAGGCGGACGCGTCCTGCTGTGCCGGCGCGCGATCGAGCCCCGCCTCGGCTTCTGGACGTTGCCGGCCGGCTATCTCGAGCACGGCGAGACGCTGGAAGAGGGTGCTGCGCGAGAAGCGCTCGAGGAGGCTTCGGCCTCGATCCGTCTCGACGGGGTGCTGGCGCTCTACAGCATCAGCCGGATCGGCCAAATTCAGGTGATCTTCCGCGGCGGGTTCGACGGACCGCCGCGATACGCGCCGGGCGTCGAAAGCCTCGACGTACGCCTGTTCACGTGGGATGACATACCCTGGAATGACCTGGCGTTCCCGTCCGTCCACTGGGCCCTGCAAGCCTGGCGCGACAAGGGCGAAGGGCCGCTCAATGCACCGGCGCAGAACCCGGCGAGTGACATACGTGGGACGAACCGATTGACGACCGAGGTGGCAGGATGAGGACTTTGTGGCTGCTTCCATTGGCGCTCCCGCTCATGGCGGCGGCGCCCCCGCGCCGTCTATCCCTTGCGGTGCCGGCCGACACCTATGCCCTGCCAACCCCGTCCTTCTCCGTCGGCAGCACCTCCCGCAAGCCCTCGTTCGAACCCGCGCCGCTGCCGAACCGCGACCTGAGCGCCCCTCGCCAAGCCAGCGCCCCGGCCGAGACGAGCCTGGCGCCGACCCTGTTCACCCAGCGCGAGCAATTCCGCGGCGACGGCTTCTCCCGCGGGTCGACCGCTCAGGGCGAGCAGGAGCGCAGGCTCCGCCCCGGCGCCGGGTTCGCGCTGCACATGCCGCTGCAACCGCAATAGCCGGGCCGTCGTTCAGACAGAGACGTCCCTCATCATAGGTGTCCGTATGCGTCGAAGCCGCCAATCCCGCGCCCAAGCCATTGCCAAGGCCGCCGGTCCCGATCCGGTCGCTCTCAGGGTCGCCATGTGGCTGGGTTTCGTCGTCGCGGCGGCCGGATTGTCGCTTCTCACCTTCTAGAGGCGACGCCTCAGCTCATCCCGACCAGGCCTCTGGCGAAGTCGATCGCCTCGAACGGCCGCAAATCGTCCGCCTTCTCGCCGACGCCCACGGCATGGACCGGCAGACCGAACGCCTGCGCCAACGCCACCACGATCCCGCCACGCGCGCTGCCGTCGAGCTTCGTGACGACTAAACCGGTGATGTCGACCAGCTCCTTGAACACGCGGACCTGCTCCATCGCGTTCTGACCTGTCGTCGCGTCCAGCACCAAGAGGGTGGAATGCGGCGCCGTCGGATCCTGCTTGCGGATCACGCGGATGATCTTGGCCAGTTCCTCCATCAGCGCGCCCTTGTTGTGCAGCCGCCCCGCCGTGTCGATCAGCAGGACGTCGGCTGCCTCGGCGCGCGCGCGGGTGAGCGCGTCGAACGCCAGACCGGCCGGATCGGCGCCCGGTGCGCCCGAGATCACCGGCGCGCCCGTGCGCTCCCCCCAGATCTGCAATTGCTCGACGGCGGCGGCGCGGAACGTGTCGCCCGCCACCAGCACGGAGCGCAGCCCCTCGCGCCGGTAGTTCTGCGCGAGCTTGCCGATCGTCGTCGTCTTGCCGGTACCGTTCACGCCCACGACCAGGATGACGTGCGGACGCAGCGTGCGATCGATCTCGAGCGGGATCGCGACCGGCTCGAGCATCTCGGCGATCTCCTTGCTCAGCGCCTGCTTGACCTCGTCGTCGGTGACGTCCTGGCCGAAGCGGGTGCGGCGGAACTCCGCGATGATCTCCTGCGCCGCCGCCGGGCCGAGATCGGCCGCGATCAGCGTCTCCTCAAGCGCCTCCAGCGCCTCGTCGTCCAACCGCTTCTTGGTGAGCGCCGCCGAGATGCCGCCGGTGAGCTTCTGCGTGCTGCGGCTGAGACCCTCCTTCAGGCGCGAGAAAAAGCCGAGCGCCATTAGTTCGCCTCCAACCCATCGGCATCCGCCGCCGATCACGCGCAGCTGCCAGCAGATCGCCGACGCGGTGCTCGCCCTGGAGCCGGACGCGCGAGAAATGCTCCGAATGCCCGCCGCCGCCGCGCTCGGCGACGACCTTGATGGTGCGGCCGACCTGCGCCTGATGGAACGCGGCCGCGATCGGGCGCGCGGCCTGCCGCAGCGCCTCCGCCGCGGACGCGCCGCACGGCGACCGGCACCGACGGCATCCGCGCTGCCGGCGTGCCTGGCCGCTCGCTGTAGGGGAACACGTGCAGATAGGGGATCGGCCGCCTCGCCGATGAACGCGAGCGTCTCGGCATGCTCCGCCTCGGTCTCGGTCGGGAACCCTGCGATCAGGTCGGCCCCGATCGCGATGCCGGGCCGCGCCGATCGAGCGCGCGCGATCACCTCGAGCGCCTCGCGCGCGCGAATGCCGCCGCCGCATGCGCTTGAGGATCAGGTCCGAGCCCGCCTGGATCGAGAGATGCAGATGCGGCATCAGCCGCTCCTCCTCGGCGAGCGCGCGCCAGAGCGCGTCGTCGATCGCCGCCGGGTCGATGGACGAGAGGCGCAGGCGCGGCAGTCCGGGGACCTCGCGCAACACCGCCCGGACCAGGTCTCCGAGCCGGGCGTCGCCGCTGCGGTAGCTGGCCAGATCGACACCGGTCAGCACCAACTCGTTGATCCCCGCGTCGGTCACCGCGCGCGCTTGCGACACCGCCTGCTCGACGGGGAGCGAGCGGCTGCGCCCCCTGCCTTGCGGTATGACGCAGAAGGTACACGCGTGGTCGCAGCCCTGCTGCACGTCCAGCATCGCCCGC
The DNA here is from genome assembly GCA_963848035.1 of uncultured Alphaproteobacteria bacterium. GTDB lineage: Bacteria > Pseudomonadota > Alphaproteobacteria > Acetobacterales > Acetobacteraceae > JAVVHH01. The sequence goes on along the minus strand of CAWKCD010000003.1, from coordinate 68,421 downwards.
ACCCGGCCGACCATACCCAGCACCGGATGCGCCTGGTGATCGCGGACCGCCATGATATCGCCCACAGCAGCGACGGCGCCCTCGCGCCACGTCTCCGCCTGCAGCTTCTCGGCATTTCCCACCACCCGGCTCACGCCCGCCAGCGCGGCCCACCGCGCCGGCGCGATCTGCGCGGCGCAACCAGTCACCACGATCTCCGCCTCTGGCCGATCCCGCCGCACCCGCGCCACCGCGCGACGGCATTGCCGCTCGGCCTCCGCCGTCACGGCGCAGGTGTTGATCACCACCGTGTCCCGCAGCCCGGCGGCGTGTTCACGGATGACCTCGCCCTCGAACGCGTTCAACCGGCAGCCGAAACTCAAGACCTCGAGGCTCAAACCTCGACCTCGCCGCGGAAGCTGGTCGCCGTCGGCCCGCTCATCAGCACCCGCCCAGCGGGCGTCCACTCAATGTCCAGCACGCCGCCATCCATTTCGACCGCAACGCGCCGGCCGGTCAGCCCGCGCCGATGCGCATTGACCACCGTGGCACAGGCGCCGGAGCCGCAGGCCAGCGTCAGCCCGGCGCCGCGCTCCCACACCCGCAGCCGCAACCGATCAGGCCCGTCGATCCGCGCATAACCGACATTGACCCCCTCGGGGAACATCGCGTGCCGCTCCCAGGCGCGGCCATGCTGCTCGACCAGGTCGGGATCGCGCACGAAGAAGGTGACGTGCGGGTTGCCCATCGAGCATGCCGCCGGGTCGCCCTGGAGCGGCAGGTGCAGGGTGTCGGCCTCGGCCGCGAGCGGGATCTCCCGCCAGTCGAGTCCAGCCGGCCCCATGTCGACACGGAAACGGCCATCGGCCAGCCGCTCGGCCGGCAGGTCGCCCACCTGGGTGCGGATCACCTGATAGGGCCGGCCATTCTGCTCGAACAGCAGCTCGGCGACGCAACGCGTGGCGTTGCCGCAAGCGCCGGCTTCGCTGCCGTCGGGGTTGCGGATGCGCATCAACAGGTCCGCATCGGTATGGGCGGGCGCCTGGTGCAGGGTGATGAACTGATCGCAGCCGATCCCGAGCCGGCGGTCAGCCAGAAGCCGGACCTGGTCGGGCGAGAATTCGAATGGCAGGGCGCGCTGGTCGATCACGACGAAATCGTTGCCGGCGCCATGCATCTTGACGAAAGGGATCGGCATGGTCGCCTGCATATAGGGCATGCGGAGGCGGAGCGGAACGGAGCCGAGCCGCCAGAATCGTTCGACGCTCAAACGATCTGGGCTGAAACCTTTGTCCGAAGAATTCCGTAGCTCCTCTGCACACCCCGCAAGGGTGAAATAGGAGGACAGCCAATGTCAGATCGTATTCGCGGGCGTGCCAGCGTAATCATGGCCGTCGCCGTGCTCGGTGTTTGTTCAGTTGGACTTGCCAGCAACACCTTCGCGCAAGGTCGAGCCGTCAATGTTGGCGGCGCGCCGATGTATCCGACGAAGAATATCATCCAGAACGCCGTCAACTCCAAAGATCACACCACGCTCGTCGCGGCGGTCAAAGCCGGCGGTCTGGTCGACACGCTCTCCGGCAAGGGGCCGTTCACCGTGTTCGCGCCGACCAACGAGGCGTTCGCGAAACTGCCGCCGGGCACCGTCGACACGCTGCTCAAGCCGGAGAACAAGGATCAACTCGACAAGGTGCTGACGTATCACGTCGTCCCCGGCAAGCTGTCGGCGCTCGAACTGGGCCGCATGGTCACAGCCGGACACGGCAAGGCGATGCTCAAGACCGTCGAAGGCGAGCCGCTCACCGTCATGGACCAGGGCGGCCGCATCACGGTCACCGACTCGAAGGGCGACGTCGCCACCGTGACCATCGCCGACGTGAACCAGTCGAACGGCGTGATCCACGTCGTCGACACCGTCCTCCTGCCATAAACTAGAGCCTGCTGGAGCGCCCGATGCCCGTCCGTTCACGAGATACCCTCGACGACGGGCGGGCTTTGGGCGACAAGGGCGTGACCGGACTAGGGAGAGGTCGCGTTGGTGTCAGCCCTGCCGGAACTGGCCGAGCTGCTTGCGGAGGTCAGCCGAGGCGACCGACAAGCGTTCAGAGTTCTCTACGACCGCACATCGGCCAAGCTGTTCGGGGTCGTGCTCCGCATCGTTCGGAGCCGCGAATTGGCCGACGAGGTGCTGCAGGAAGCCTATCTGCGGATTTGGCAGAGCGCTTCGCGCTTCGAGCCGAGTTCGGGCCGTCCGATGACCTGGATGATCTCGATCGCTCGATACGCGGCGATCGATACGATAAGAAAGCGAACAGACGCCAAGCTGAAAACGGCCGAAGAATATGAGGACCGCGTCCAGAACATCGCAGCGCCCGACGACCAGGAACGCGACGTCCTGGTGCAGCACGAGCTGCTGCGCTGCCTCGGGCAGCTCGCCGAGCAACAGCGCGAGGCCGTGCTGCTTGCCTATTGCAGCGGCCACTCGCGCGAGGAGCTGGCAGAACATTTCGCCGCTCCGGTGCCGACGGTGAAGACCTGGCTCCGCCGCTCGCTGATCGCGCTCCGCCAGTGTCTGGAGGGCTCATGACCGAGGAGGAGCGCCAGTCGCAGGCCGGCGAATACGTCCTCGGCACCCTGCCGCTGGACGAGCGGGACGCGTTCGAGCGCGCCATGGTGTCCGACCCGGCGCTGCGCGACGCAGTGCGCTTCTGGGAAGAGCGGCTGGTGTCACTGACCGCCCTGATCCCCGAAATCGCACCGCCGGCGCGGACGTGGCGGGCGATCGAACGTAGCATCGGCCCGAATCCAGTCATTCCGGCCGCGGCGAACGACGATGTGCGCCTGCTGCGCCGGTCGCGGGCCCGCTGGCGCGGCGTGGCCGCAACGGCGATGGCGCTGGCAGCCGGGCTCGCGCTGTTCATCGGTACCGGTCAGCTCGGTGAGAAAGGCGCGTCCTACTTGGCCGTGGTGAACCGCGGCGGCGAGCTGCCGGCCCTGGTGGTCGCGGTCGACACCCGCGCGGGCCTGGTCACGGTCCGCTCGGTCGCGGCCGAGACCCCGGCCAACCGCGTCCTCGAGCTCTGGTACATCGCGGCGACCGGCGGCGCGCCGCGCTCGCTCGGGCTGGTGGATCAGGCGCGGCGGCAGGCGGTGTTGCCGCCGGTGGCGCGCAGCGGCGACCTGGCCGGCGCCACGCTCGCGGTCTCGGTCGAGCCGCCGGGGGGTTCCAAGACGGGCGCGCCGACGGGGCCGGTGATCTATTCCGGGAAGCTGATCGCCGAGTAGCGGCCCGGCAACTTGCCCTTTGGTGACAGTTCGGATATGTCGCCGCCTCTGCCAGCGAGACCGGGCCTGTGTGGGCATGCCCGGCCGCGGCATCTGCGCGTCCGCGATCCAGCGGTCGGCAGCCTAGTCTAGGAGATGCAAATGCCCAAGATGAAGACGAAGTCTTCGGTCAAGAAGCGATTCAAGATCACGGCGCACGGCAAGGTGCTCGCCGGCCCCGGCAACAAGCGCCACGGCCTGATCAATCGGACCCAGAAGATGAAGCGGCAGAACCGCGGCAGCCAGGTGCTGACCCATGCTGACGGCCTGACCGTCAAGCAATGGGCTCCCTACGGCCTGAGCCGGTAAGGAGGGCGAGCCATGGCACGCGTCAAGCGGGGCGTAACGACGCACGCCCGTCACAAGAAGGTTCTCAAGCAGTCCAAGGGCTTCGTCGGCCGCTCGTCGACGAACTACCGGATCGCGCTCGAACGGCTCGAGAAGTCGCTGCAATATGCGTATCGCGACCGTCGCCAGAAGAAGCGCGACTTCCGCGGCCTCTGGATCCAACGCATCAACGCAGCGGTGCGTGAGCACGGCATCACCTATAGCCGGTTCATCGCCGGGCTGAAGCGCGCCGAGATCGAGCTGGACCGCAAGGTCCTGGCCGCGATCGCGTTCGATGACCCGACCGCCTTCGCCGCGATCGTCGAGCAGGTCAAGGAAGTCATGACGCATGCCGAGGCCGAGGACGCCACGGTGGCGAAACTCGCCGCGCTGACCGAGCACCCGACCGAGCAGCCGGCCATCTAACCCACCCCGAAGCCCTCTCCCCCGGGGAGAGGGTTGGTGAGGGTAGTGCAATGAGCCGAAGCTGGGGTATGTGGCCCGACCCTCATCCCGTCGCTCTCCCGAGGGGAGAGGGCGAAGAAGGCGGGATCGATTGATGACTGACGACCTTTCTGCGCTGCGCGACGAAACCGAGAGCGCGCTGGCGGCTGCGTCCGACCTGCGCGAATGGGACGCCATTCGGGTCGGCACGCTCGGCAAATCCGGCAAGCTGACGCAATTGCTGAAGGCGCTCGGTGGCGCACCCGCCGAGCAACGGCGCGAGCGCGGCGCCGCACTCAATCGATTGAAGGATGCACTCGCCGAGGCGATCGAGACACGGCGCATCGCGCTCGAAGCCGCCGAGATCGATGCGCGGCTCGCCAGCGAGAAGATCGACGTCAGCCTGCCGCCTTTGGCGCGGGCACAGGGTCTGATCCACCCGATCAGCCGCACGATGGAGGAGATGGCCGCCATCTTCGGCGCTATGGGCTTCCGCGTCGGCGAAGGGCTCGACATCGAGAACGACTGGTACAATTTCGGCGCGCTGAACATCCCCGCGCACCATCCCGCCCGCGCCGACCACGACACGTTCTACATGCCCGGCGAGCGCGAGGGCCGGCCGCTGCTGCTGCGCACGCAGACGTCGGACGTGCAGATCATCTCCATGCTCGAACAGCCGCCCCCGATCCGCGTGATCGCGCCGGGCCGCACCTACCGCGCCGACCATGATGCGACGCACTCGCCGATGTTCCACCAATGCGAAGGCATCGTGATCGACCGCAACATCACGCTCGGCCATCTCAAGGGCTGCCTGATCGACTTCCTGCGCGCCTTCTTCGGCATCGCGAGCCTGCCGGTGCGGTTCCGCTCCTCGTATTTCCCGTTCACCGAGCCTTCGATGGAGGTCGATATCGGCTGGAACCGGAAGACGGGCGAGTTGGGCGGCGGCGGGGATTGGCTGGAGATCCTGGGCAGCGGGATGGTGCATCCGCGCGTGCTGGCCAATTGCGGGCTCGATCCGCGGGAGTGGCAGGGCTTCGCGTTCGGGATGGGCGTCGAGCGGGTCGCGATGCTGAAATACGGCATCCCGGACCTGCGGCCGTTCTACGAGAGCGATCTGCGCTGGCTGCGGCATTACGGGTTCAACCCGCTGGCGCCGGCGCTGCTGCACGAGGGAGTGGGCGGATGAAGTTCACCCTGTCCTGGCTGCGCACGCATCTCGACACCGACGCGTCGCTTTCTGAGATCACCGACCGCCTCACCGGGATCGGGCTCGAACTGGAGAGCGTGAGCGATCCGGGCGAGGCGCTGCGGGCGTTCCGTGTCGGCCATGTGATCGAGGCGGTGCAGCACCCGAACGCCGACCGGCTGCGGGCGTGCCAGGTGGATGCGGGCGATGGCCCGGTCTCGGTGGTGTGCGGCGCGCCGAACGCACGGACCGGGATCAAGGTGGTGTTCGCGCCGCCGGGCAGCTTCATCCCCGGCACGGGGATCACGCTGAAAGTGGGCGAGATCCGCGGCGTGACCAGCGCGGGAATGCTGCTGTCGCGGCGCGAGATGGGGCTCGGCGAGGATCATGACGGCATCGTCGAGCTGCCGGCCGATGCGCCGGTGGGCATGCCCTACCCCGACTATGCCGGGCTGAACGACCCGGTGATCGACATCGCGGTGACGCCCAATCGGGGCGACGCGCTGTCGGTGCGCGGGGTTGCGCGCGATCTGGCGGCGGCCGGGCTCGGACGCCTGAAGCCGTGGGCGCCGTTGCCGGTGGCGCCGCATTTCCCGAGCGCGGTGCGCTGGGAGATCGACTTCCCCGAGGCATGCCCCTGGGTGCTGGGGCGGACGGTGCGCGGGCTGAAGAACGGGCCGAGCCCGGAATGGCTGCAGGCGCGGCTGACGAGCATCGGGCTGCGGCCGATCAATGCGCTGGTCGACGTCACGAACTTCTTCACGATCGATCTGGGTCGTCCGCTGCACGTGTTCGATGCCGACCGTGTCGCGGGCGGAGTCCTGCGCTTCCGCCGCGGCGAAGGCGAAACCTTCCTGGCGCTGAACGGCCGCGAATACACGGCCGACCCCGAGGATTGCGTGATCGCCGACGATGCCGGCGTGCAGTCGCTGGCGGGCGTGATCGGCGGCGAAGCGACGGGCTGCACCGAGGCGACCACGTCGGTGTTCATCGAGTGCGCGCTGTTCGACCCGGTGCGGGTCGCGCTCACGGGGCGGCGGCACAGCCTCGTGTCGGACGCGCGCCAACGGTTCGAGCGCGGGATCGACCCGGCGCTGCTGCCGGACGCGTTGGAGGCGGCGACGCATCTGATCCAACAGCTCTGCGGCGGCGAGGCGAGCGAGGTGGCACAGCGCAGGCGCGGAGCCGGCCTGGCAGCGCGATGCGACGTTGCGCTACGCGCGGCTTGAGGATCTGGGCGGCCTGGCCGTGCCGGCGGACGAGGCGGTGGACATCCTCGAACGGCTTGGGTTCGGGGTGCAGAAGCGCACCGCTGAATCGGTGACGGTCTCGGTGCCGTCCTGGCGCAACGACGTGGCGGCCGCGATCGTGCTCGATCAGGCGCCGGGCCTGGATACGGCGAAGGCCCGAGCGGCGGCGTCAGGGTGCGCCGAGGTCGAGCCGGAAGCCGACCTGGTCGAGGAGGTGCTGCGCATCAAGGGGCTGGACACAGTGCCGCCGGTGTCGCTGCCGCGGGCCGCGCCGGTGCCGGAGGCGACGCTGACCTCGCGGCAGGTCCGTGCCGCGTTGGCGCGGCGGACGCTCGCTGCGGCCGGGCTGCTCGAATGCGTGACGTTCAGCTTCATGTCCAGCGGCCAAGCGGCGGCATTCGGCGAGGCCGAGCCGGCGCTGCGCGTCCTCAACCCGATCGCCTCCGATCTGGACCAGATGCGGCCCACGCCGGTGGCGACGCTGGCGCTGGCCGCGGGCCGGAACGCGGCGCGCGGGCTGCCCGACGCGCTGCTGTTCGAAGTCGGCCCGGCCTTCGCTCATGGTAAGCAGGAGGTCGTCGCGGCCGGCGTGTTCGCGGGGCAAACCGAGCGGCATCCGCTCGCGGTGGCACGGCGATACGGCGCGATGGATGCGAAAGCTGCGGCGCTCGACGTGCTCGAGGCGCTGGGATTGCCGATGGAGAGCCTGACGGTCACGACGGACGCGCCGGGCTGGTACCATCCCGGACGTTCCGGCGTGGTGCGGCAGGGGCCGAAGCTGGTGCTGGCGACGTTCGGCGAGATGCATCCGTCGGCTCTCGGAAAGCTGGATTTGGCGGGTCCGTTCGCCGCGTTCGAGGTCTTCCTGGACCGCATCCCCGACCCGAAACGCCGCAAGCGGACGGCGCCGGACCTGCCGCCGTTCCAGCCGGTGCGGCGCGATTTCGCATTCCTCGTGCCGCAGGACGTCGCCGCCGATGCGGTGCTGCGGGCGGCGCGGGGAGCGGAGCGGACGTTGATCTCGGGAGCGTCGCTGTTCGACGTCTACCAGGGCGACAAGGTGGCCGCGGGTCAGAAATCCGTCGGCATCGAGGTGGTGTTGCAGCCGCGGGAGCGGACGCTGACGGATGCCGAGATCGAGGCGGCGGCGGCGAAGATCGTCGAGGCGGTCGCCAAGAAGACCGGCGGCACGCTCAGGTAAGCCAGGGCTCGATCGTCGCGCCGGTGACGGGGTCGAGCCGCGGCAGCGCCACGGCCGCAATGGCGTCGCGGCACTGCTCGTATTCGTGCGGGTCGCCGCGCCGGACGTCCCAATCGGCGCCGTCGGGATAAGCGCCGACCACCAGCAGATCGGAGGATTGCCGGTGATTGCTATGGGCGATCCCGGCGGGGATGACGATGGCATCGCCAGCCGATGCCTGAACGATGCGGCCGCTCGGGCCGCCGAACGCGACCTCCACCCGGCCCACGGCGATGCCGAGCACCTCGTGGACGATGTGGAAGTGATGGAATCGATAGATGCCGTCGCGCCAGGTGTTGCACCAGCCGTGCTGCTGGAAATGCCGCTCGATCGCCGCCGCGCTCGGATCCAGCGCCTCGCGATAGACGAGCAGCGGCAGTCCTGAGTTTGGAAAGCGTCCATCTCCGGCGAAGATGAACATTTCTGCGATGGGTCGATCCCGTTCCATGCAGTCATAGCGCCGTCCGGCGTAGTCAGATGCAAATAGATCACCTGCCAAGTGCGTGCGAGGTGTTCACACCTTCAAGAGCGGCCGCAGCCAAACCGCCGGTGCACGCCTTATCAGTGGACATCGTCTGCTGGAGTGCGCCGCTTGTCATCGAACGATCCGAAACTCGACCGACGCGGCCTGCTCGCCGGCACCGTAACCGCCGCCTCGCTGTTGCCGTTGGCCGCACGGGCCGAAGATGCGCCCGTCCGGTCCGCACCGGATCCGCGGAGCCCGGCAATGGTCTCGCTCGAGGTCAATGGCCAGACGCATCGGCTGCCGCTCGACGCCCGCACGACGCTGCTCGACGCATTGCGCGGTCCGCTGGGGCTGACAGGGTCGAAGAAGGGGTGCGACCATGGCCAATGCGGCGCCTGCACGGTGATGATCGACGGGCAACCGAAGCTCGCCTGCCTGACGCTCGCTGTCGCGGTGCGCGGGAAAGTCACGGCGATCGAGGGGTTGGCCGCCGCTGACGGCAGCCTGCATCCGATGCAGCAAGCGTTCATCGATCAGGACGCGTTCCAATGCGGCTACTGCACCCCCGGCCAGATCATGTCGGCGGTGGCGTGCGTGCAGGGCAAGCATGCCGGCAGCGATGCGGAAATCCGCGAGTTCATGAGCGGCAATCTATGCCGGTGCGCGGCGTATCCGCACATCGTGGCGGCGATCAAGCAAGCCAAATCGGCGATGGAGGGCTGAGGGATGTATCCGTTCTCCTATCACCGGGCGGCCGCTCCGAAAGATGCCGTGCAGGCAGCCGGCGGGGCGCAGGCGCAGTTCATTGCGGGCGGCACGCAGCTGGTGGACCTGATGAAGCTGGGCGCGATGGCGCCGGAGCACCTCGTCGACATCAATGATTTGGCGCTTTCGGGCATCGAGGTGCGCGCTGACGGGCTGGTCCTGGGCGCGTTGACGCGGATGAGCGAGGTGGAGCATCACGACATCATCCGCCGGGACTATCCGGTGCTCGCGGCGACGATGGCGCTGGCGGCGAGCCAGCAGATCCGGGCGATGGCGAGTTTGGCCGGCAACGTCCTGCAGCGGACCCGTTGCAGCTACTTCCGCGACACCGGTTGGAGCCAGTGCAACAAGCGGATGCCCGGCTCGGGCTGTGCAGCGCTCGATGGCGTGAACCGCAAGCACGCGGTGCTCGGGGTCAGCGAGAAATGCATCGCGACCTATCCTGGCGATTTCGCGCAGGCGCTGGTGGCGTTGGGCGCCGAAGTGCACACGAGCGGACCCGGCGGCAACCGGCGGATCGCGTTCGAGCAGCTGCACACCGGGCCGGAGGATCCGCATCGCGAGACGGTGCTGATGCCGGGCGAGCTGATCGTGGCATTCACGGTGCCGGCCGGGCCTTGGACCAAGCGGTCAGTCTACGTGAAGGTGCGGGATCGCGAGAGCTACGCCTATGGCCTCGCGACCGCCGCGGTAGGGCTCGATCTCGACAACGGCGTGGTGCGCGAGGCTCGGATCGGGCTCGGCGGCGTCGCTTACAAGCCATGGCGGGCGCACGAGGCCGAGCAGGTGCTGCGGGGCAAGCGGTTCGACGAGGCGCTCGCCGAGCAGACGGCGCGGGCGGCGTTCGCGGGCGCGCGGCCTCGGGGCGAGAACGCGTTCAAGGTGGATTTGGGACAACGGACGTTGGTGCGCGCCTTGGTGCAAGCCCGCGCGATGGAGGGCTGAGCATGGCCGACACGATCCAGACCTACACGGGCGCGCCGCCGGCGAGCGCGAAGTCGCCGGGATTCGGCGATCCGGCCTCGCGCGTCGAAGGGCGGCTGAAGGTGACGGGCGGCGCGCGATATGCGTCCGACCTGAGCGGCCCTGGAACGGCGCACGCCTATCTGCGCACGAGCACGATCGCGCGCGGACGGGTGACGTCGATCGACGAGCGCGCGGCGCGGGCGGTGCCGGGGGTGCTGGACATCCTGACGCACGGGAACGTTGGCGAGCGGGTCAAGGCGGGCAAGACGTTCGCGGATAAGGGATTCATGGGCTCGACCATCGCGCCGCTGATGTCCGACAAGGTTTGGCATGCCGGGCAGATCGTCGCGGTCGTCGTCGCCGACAGTTTCGAGGCGGCGCGGGAGGCTTCGTTCCGATTGAAGATCGCGTATGCGAGCGAGACGCCGACGGCGAGTTTCGACAGTCCCGGGGCCGACCGTGTCGATGCAGTCGAGGCCGACAAGAAGGAGGACACGGCGCCGTCGATCGGCGATGCAGCCGGGGCGCTGCGGTCGGCGGCGGTGACGGTCGATGCCGAATACGAGACGCCGACGCAGCATCACAACCCGATCGAATTGTTCACGACGGCGGCCGCGTGGGACGGGGATCGGCTGACGATCTGGGAGCCGTCGCAGAACATGTGGGGGTTCCGGTTCGGCGTGGCCGAGCAGTTGGGGATCGACGCCGAGAACGTGCGGGTGATCTCGCCCTTCGTGGGCGGAGCATTCGGCTCGCGCGGGTCGCTGACGCAGCGGACGGCGCTGGTTGCATTCGCTTCCAAGCGGGTCGGGCGGCCGGTGCGGCTGGAGACGACGCGGGCGCAGGGGTTCACGATCGGCACCTACCGCGCAGAGACGCGGCATCGCATCCAGCTCGGCGCCGAGCGCGACGGCAAGCTGCAAGCGCTCGTGCATGACGGGCTCGAGGTCACGTCGCGTCCGGACGACTACAAGGTGGGCGGCACGGAAGCGAGCACGCGGCTCTACGCATGCCCGAACGTTTCGAGCTCGGTTCACATCGTGCATGCGGACCGCAACACGCCGGGCTTCATGCGCTCGCCGCCGGAGGTGCCGTATCTGTTCGCGTTGGAGAGCGCGATGGACGAGTTGGCGGTAAAGCTCGGGATGGATCCGGTGGAGCTGCGGCGGATCAACGACACCGACAAGGAGCCGATCAAGGGCCTTCCCTACACGTCGCGGACGCTGATGCCGTGTTTCGACGAGGCGGCGCGGGCGTTCGGCTGGTCGCGGCGCGATGCGCGGCCGGGTTCGATGCGGGACGGCGATTGGCTGGTCGGTTGGGGCTGCGCGACGAGCCTGTATCCGACCAATATGGCGCCGGCGACGGCGCGGGTTCGGTTGATGCCCGACGGGAACGTCCAGATCGAGACGGCAGCGCACGAGATCGGCACGGGCGTGATGACGGCGCTGGCGCTGACGGCGGCGACCGGGCTGGGCGTGGATGTGGCGGAGGTCCACGTCGCGGTCGGCGACAGCGCGTTGCCGCCGGCGCCGGTGGCAGGTGGGTCGAACAGCACGGCGAGCCTTTGCGTGGTGGTCGACAAGGCTTGCGCGGAGATCCGCGACCGGCTGGCGCGTGCGGCGACGGGCGCGAAGGACGGCGCGTTCGCCGGCGCCGACCCGGCGACGCTGCGGCTCGAGAACGGCGCGCTGCGCGGCGAAGGAGAGGCGCGGGAGAAGCTGACGGACGCGATGGCGCGGGTCACGCCGGGCGCGATGGAGGCCTATGCCGAGAACGTGCCGGATGGGGCGAAGCCGGAGATGCTGGCCGGGCTGTATCAGGGTCACTCGCAGCCGGTCGGCGGGGCGAAGCTGAAGGATCGGATCCAGTTCGCGTTCGGGGCGCAATTCGTCGAGGTCCGGATCAATGTGCGGACTCGGGAGATCCGCGCGCCGCGAATCGTCGGCGCCTACGCGGCGGGCAAGATCGTCAATCCGAAAGCGGGGCGGAACCAGCTGATGGGGGCGCAGATCTGGGGCGTGAGCGCGGCGCTGCACGAGGCGACGGAGATGGATGGGCGGACGGCGCGCTACACCAACGAGGAGTTGGGCGAATACTACATCCCGGTGAACGCCGACGTGCCGGAGGTGACGACGATCATGCTGCCGGAGACGGATCGGACGATCAACGATCTCGGGATCAAGGGGATCGGCGAATTGGGCAATGTCGGACTGAACGCCGCCGTGGCGAACGCCGTCTATCACGCAACGGGCGTGCGCGTGCGCCGGCTGCCGATCCGGCTGGAGCAGTTGTTGCCGGCATCGGTTTAGAAGCGGTAGCCGATGCGCAAACCGATGTCGTTGAGGCTGGCGTTGTAGCGGGCGAAGCCGCCATTGGAGGAATGGTCGAAATACAGGCCGAGGGCGAGCCTCGGCGTGATCCGGTAAGAAATTTCGGCACCGATATGGAAGAGCACGTTGGAGCCGAGGGCCTTGACGTTGGGGCCGTGCGGGGAGTGCTCGCCGTCGTTCAGCGAAGGGCCGAAGAGGAAGCTGAACTCGACATCGTCGGCCGGACGGAAGGCGTCGCGGCCGAGGATCGCGGTCCAGGTCAAGCCGGCATAGAGCTGGCTGGTCTTGCCGTTGAGATTGGGTTCGAGGCCGAAATGGGCACGAGGATGCAGGATCCATTGCGCCCAGAGCGGCGCGCCGGCGGTCCAGTTCGGGTCGACGAGGCTGCTCGATGTGATCTCGCCGTTGAGGTCGACACCGCGTTCGACGCCGCCGGCAAACGCGACGTCATGCGCCATGAGACCGAGACGGACTTCGGAATAGCGCCACGGCTCGTCGGCCGGGAGCGGGGATAGCGGCTGTTGCGCGAACGCTGACGGGATCGATCGAGTGAAGGTGGTGAGGAAGACAAAACCCAACAAGACATTCCGAACGCTTGGCCGCACGCTGCTACTCCGGGGCAATCCCGGGCTACATTACGGATTCGGCAAGACGAGTAGCAATCACGACCTCTGGACAACCCAGCCTATTCGGCCGCGTGGCGGGAGATCACGGCGGGTCGTGCGGCCGGTGTAGCGGGATGGCCACACCCATTGTGGTCGGACGCTTCCGGATGTCTCCGGAAGCGTCCGTTCTACTCAGAAATTGGGACGACAACCATAGGGCGTCGGGTGGTAGCCGGGCGGGCACGCGCGCCGGTAGTAGCGCGGCGGCGGCGGACGGCGGGGATAGCAATAGCCGTTTGCGGCACGAAAGCCGCGAGGCCCGCAACCGCCTTCGACCAGCGTCACGCCGTTGTCGAGGCCGATACCGGGCGCTGTGACCGTCATGGCGGAGGCAGGACCTGATGCGATCGCCAATGCAGCGACTGCGAGTCCGGCCAGTATGGTGTTTCTCATAAACCCTCCCCAGCGCCGAGGTGATGTGGCGCTTTACGAAGAAGCCTATCGGAAGCCTCCACGAAGTCCAACATCGGAGGGGGCGGCCGGGCCCGAGAGCCCGGCCGTTCGAGTTCAGGCGGCGCGGCTGTCCGACTGACGGCGCCGGGCCGAAAGCATCGCCAGACCCGTCGCGAGGAGGGCGAGCGAGGCGGGCTCCGGTGTGGTCGTCGTAGGTGCGCCGGTCAGGATCGCCGTGTTGGCGGCGGTTTCGAACCCGGTGCCGACCAGTGTCGCGCCGAACACCTCGGCGTAGCCGTAGTGGATGCCGTCGGCCAACGCGACCGAAAGGCCGACGAAGTCGTCGGCGGCGGAGTATGGGATCACCGTCGCCGCGGGGTAAGCGGCGAAGGTGAAGAGGCCCGTCGAGTCGATCGTCGCGCCAGCCTCGAAGTCCGTAACGGAACCGAACAAGGTGGTGACCTTGCCGGCGCCGCTAGTCGCCACGGCGGCGCCGGGGCCATACCCGGTGCTGGCCGCAGTGAACTGGAAGGCGTTGGCGCCCATGAAGCCGACGGTGAGCGGCGTGGTAGAGAGCGCCTGGTTGTAGGTGGTCGCGATGACGGCGGCCGAGGCGATGCTGGAGCAAAACGCCAGAGCCAGACCGCCGAAGGCGGCAAGGAGCGCGTTCCTCATTGTCATTTGACGGCTCCGTTCAAGCCGTTCGGGAAGAACAGGCCCTTGGTGGCGTTTGGCGCGCCGTAGACGATGTTCAACACCTGACGCGGGGTGCGCGAGAAGGCGATGCTGTTGCTGTCGGTGGGCACGATATTGGCCGCGCCGCTGCTGGATACGACGCCTTGGTCATCGCTCGCGCCGGACAGGCTGGCGCGCACGTTGGAGATGGCGACGGTCAGGTTCTGTGTGGCCGTGCCCAGCGAGTAGAGCAGCGAGCGGACCTCGGAGGCGTGGTAGGCTTCGACCGCCAGGATGCCAGCGGCGGCGGAGAGGTAGGTGCGGTTCTGCACCAGCGGAGCGGCGCCGTGATAGGCGGTCACGCCGACGTCTTCGAAGACGTAGGAGCCGATCAGGAAGTTGATTTCGCTGGTGAACGGGTTGAAGTTCGGCACGCCGATGAGGCTGCCGAGGGTTGCGAAGCTGTTGACGAGGTCGATGCTGGGCTCGGGCACGGCGCTGCCGCCGAGTGCGGCGCGCAGGAAGCGCACATGGGCGATCTCGTCGTTGGCGATCTCGGTCGCGTATTGCTGGATGGCGCCGCCGGGGGTGAACGGAACCTGGCTGCCGCCGATGACAGTTCCGGCGCCGGGCCCGGTGTCGACCGCGGAGAGGCCGACGCCATAGACGGCGCGGGAATAGAACTCGGCTTCGAGGTATTCGAGGTTGAGCGCGAAGTTGAGGATGGCGGCGTCGTTGACGCCCTGAGCTTCGGCTGGGCGGGCGTTGGCCAGGACGCCGGCGGCGGCGAGGGCTGCGAACGCACCGGCGCCGGTGCCGCGGAGCATGTTCCTCCGCTCCATGGTCGGGGTATGCGGACCGTGTTCCGTTTCGTTGTTTTTCATAAAGCGATCCTTGATCGAGATTTCGCGGGGGGTGGGCGGCAGTCGAATGGTTACGGGGTGCAACGCCGGCCCCTCGGACAGAAAGCGACGTCGCACCCCGCGCGCCGATCGTGGCGCCTACCGAACTACGTCCAGAGAACTTGGTAAGATGCAGGCGCACGTGAACGATTTGTCACGTTCCGGTGATGCTGGGGCGCCTGCCTGCACATAGCGTCGGCATTGACCGGCCGCTGGGGGCGGCGGCACTCTGCGGGCATGTCGATCACTCGCCGAACCGTTTTGATTTCCGCCGCCGCCGCCGGGCTGGCCCGTCCTGCGCTGTCGCAGGGGGAGCGGTCTCGGGTTTTGCGGTTCATTCCGCAGGCCGACGTCACGGTGGTCGATCCGCTGGGGACGACGGCGTATCCGACGCGCAACCACGGCTACATGTGCTGGGACACGCTTTACGGGATCGACAGCCAGTTCCGGCCGCAGCCGCAGCTCGCGGAGGGACATGTCGTCGAGGATGACGGCAAGCGGTGGGTCTTCACCTTGCGGGACGGTCCGACCTTCCATGACGGGGAGAAGGTGCGGGCCCGGGATGCGGTGGCGAGCATCAGGCGGTGGATGCCGAAGGACACGCATGGGCAGACACTGCTGGCGCGGGTGGACGAGATCCGCGTGCTGGACGACCGGCGGTTCGAGATCCGGCTGAAGCGGCCGTTCGGGCTGATGCTGGACGCGCTGGGCAAGGCTTCGTCCTACCCGTGCTTCGTGTATCCCGAGCGGTTCGCGATGGTGGATCCGGCCAAGCCGTTCACCGAGGTGGTGGGGTCGGGCCCGTATCGGTTCGTGGCCGACGAGCGGGTTTCGGGGGCGCAGGTGGTCTACCGGAAGTTCGACGCCTACGTGCCGACGCCGGTGGGCACGTCGGACATGGTGGCGGGGCCGAAGCTCGCGCATTTCGAACGGATGGAATGGAAGGTGATCCCCGATCCGGCGACGTCGGCCGCGGCGATGCAGGCGGGCGAGATGGATTGGTGGGAGGTGGTCGATCCGGACCTGAACGGGCTGCTGCGGCGAGCGCGCAACGTGGTGGTGGATCGGATCGACAGCGGCGGGACGTATGCGAGCCTGCGGTTCAACCAGCTGCATGCGCCGTTCAGCGAGGTCGCGGCGCGGCGGGCGCTGCTACCGATGCTCAGTCAGGCGGATTTCATGCAGGCGGTGGCGGGCGACAAGCAGGACATGTGGAAGGACGGGATCGGGTATTTCCCGGAGGCGAGCCCGCTGGCGTCCGACGCGGGGATGGCGGCGCTGACCGGGGCGCGCGACCCGGCGAAGACGAAGGCGGCGCTGTCGGCGGCCGGGCTGTCGGGGGCGAAGGTGGTGGCGCTGCACGCGACCGACGTCAGCAACCAGAAGGCGCTGATGTCGGTGGGCGTGGACATGCTGCAGAAGGCAGGGTTTGCCGTCGAGGATGCGACCAGCGATTGGGGCACGCTGCTGCAGCGGCGGTCGAACCGGAATCCGTCGGCGCAGGGCGGGTGGGACGCGCTGGTGGTGCTGTTGAGCGGAACGGAGCTGATGACGCCGGCGGGGCACCTGCTGCTGCGGGGCAACGGGGCGGATGCGTGGTTCGGCTGGCCGACGGCGCCGAAGCTCGAGGCGCTGCGGGAGGCGTGGTTCGATGCGCCGGATTTGGAGGCGCAGAAGAAGATCGGGCGGGAGATGCAGGCGCAGGCGTTCGAGGACGTGCCGTATATCCCGCTGGGGCAGTATTTCACGGATTCGGCTTACCAGAAGGGTTTGGTCGATATTCGGCGGGGAATGCCGCTTCCGCTGAACGTCCGTCGAGGTTAATGAACGGGCGGTTGCGCCTGTAGCTCAGTTGGTTAGAGCGGGCCGCTCATAACGGCTTGGTCGCGGGTTCAAGTCCTGCCGGGCGCACCAGATTGCCCTTTGCACCGCGCCATGCTGGCCGTCTGACGCCAGATTTCTGCGCGCCGATGCTCACGGCCCGTATGGCCGCTCCGCTCCGGTGCTCGAAAGCCGACGCCAGCCGACTAGCCTGACGCGGTGCAAAGGGCAATCTCCGTCTTGATGGCGTTGACGGGTTGGCGTGGCGTGGCTACTGCCAGGGCCTCTCTCGACATCAGGAGCATGATCATGCGGCTGGAAGCCATTCCGGTTGGCAACAACCCGCCCGAGGACGTCAACGTCGTGATCGAAGTACCGATCGGGGGGGAGCCGATCAAGTACCGAGATGGACAAGGCGGCGGGGACGCTGTTCGTGGATCGGTTCCTGCACACGCCGATGCGGTATCCGGGCAATTACGGGTTCGTGCCGCATACGCTGAGCGATGACGGGGATCCGATCGACGTGCTGGTGGCCAATACGCGGCCGATCCTGGCCGGCGCCGTGATCAACGTACGGCCGATCGGCGTGCTGAAGATGGAGGACGAGGGCGGGGGCGACGAGAAGATCATCGCGGTCCCCTCCCCCAAGCTGACCAAGCGCTACGTCAACGTGCACAAGATCAGCGACCTGCCGGAGATCACGCTCGAGCAGATCCGGCATTTCTTCGAGCATTACAAGGATCTCGAGAAGGGCAAGTGGGTGAAGGTGATCGGCTGGGGCGAGCCGGACGAGGCGCGGCGGATGATCACCGAGGCGATCGAGCGGGCGAAGAAGGCCTGATCCGAGGCGGTCTTGCGGCGGTGGCTGCGTCGGTTGGCGGCGGCCCTGCTGCTGGGGCCGCTGGCTTGGCTGCTGTTGCTGCGGTTCGTGGCGGCGCCGGTGACGCCGCTGATGCTGATCCGGTTGGCGCAGGGCTACGGGATCGACCATCGGCCGGTGCCGCTCGAGGCGATCGCGCCGGCTTTGGCGCAGGCGGTGGTGGCGTCCGAAGACAATCTGTTCTGCGGCGAGCCGTTGGGGTTCGACTTCACGGCGCTGGCGGGGCAGGTCGAGGCGCTGCGGCGGGGCGAGCGGCCGCGGGGCGCCAGCACGATCACGATGCAGACGGCGAAGAACCTGTTCCTGTGGCCGGGGCGGGATCCGGTGCGCAAGGTGGTGGAGGCTTGGCTGACGCCGCAATTGGCGGTGCTGTGGCCGAAGCGGCGGGTGATCGAGGCTTATCTCAACGTGGTCGAGTTCGGGCCAGGGATCTATGGCGCGGAGGCGGCGGCTCGGCGGTATTTCGGGCGGCCGGCGGCGCAGCTGACGCGCGAGCAGGCGGTTCGGCTGGCGGTGATCCTGCCGAACCCGCTGCATTGGTCGGCTGACAATCCGGGGCCTTGGGTGCGGGAGCGGACGGGGCTGATCGAGCGGCGGATGGGGCAGCTCGGGCGGCTGCTGGATTGCGTCGGGCCGCCGGGTTGACCGGGTCCGGGGCGTGACATAGGGCTGCGGCGGCATCGGGAGCGCGGCGCGATGAACATTCTCGCACGGGTCGGGGCGGCGTTGACGCGGCGGGAGCCGGCAGCGCCGGCACCGGTTGACAGCGCCAGCGGAGGCGTTCGACGAGGCGGGGTATCTGGCGGCGAACGCGGACGTGCGGGCGGCGGTGGCGGCCGGGCTGGTGACGTCGGGTGCGACGCATTATGCGGCGTTCGGGAAGGCGGAGGGGCGGCCGCTGGGGTTGCGGGTGGCGCGCACCGTGGCGGAGCTGGACCGTGAGGTGGAGCGGCTGCATGTGATCGGGCAGCGGTCGATGAGCGAATGGCTGCGGGCGCGGGCGGGGCTGACGTTCCAGGAGGATGTGGCGGCGCTGCCGGGTGACCCGTTCTCGGCGGAGTACCGGGCGGCGCAGATGGCGCTGTACTGCCTGTTGTCGGGGCGGGAGCGGTACGACGCACCGACGGCGGAGGCGTATTCGATGCCGATCGAGGACTTCGTCGATCCGACGCCGTATCCGTTCAGCTCGCGGGATGGCGGGCTGATCGGGTCGCATCTGGTGGCGGTGGGGCACATCATGCAGACGGTCTGGCAGCGACGGCCGGAGGCGGGGCTGTCGGTGCTGGAGTATGGCTGCGGGACCGGGCTGACCACGGTGATGCTGGCGGCGTCGGGCTACCGGATGACGGCGGTGGACATCAATCCGGACATGCTCGAAGTGGTGGGCCGGGTGGCGCGGGACCGGCGGCTCGTGGTGCGGACGCATCGGGGGGAGTTCGGCGAGGTTCCGGACGAGAGCGAGCGGTTCGACATCATCCTGTTCTACGAGGCGTTCCATCATTGCCTCGATTTCGAGGGGCTGCTGACCCGGCTGCACGATCGGCTGGCGCCGGGCGGGTTGCTGATCCTGGCGGGGGAGCCGGTGTTCGCCGATTTCCCGAAGCCTTGGGGACTGCGCCTGGATGGGGCGGCGCTGTACGACATCCGGCGCAGCGGGTGGCTCGAGCTGGGGTTCCGGGAGGATTTCTTCCAGGAGCTGATGGCGCGGACGGGGTGGCGGTGCGAAAAGCTGGCGCGGCCGCCGGCGCCGGATCTGTTCGTGGCGACGCCGGTTCGCTGACCCAAGGTTGACCGCGGCATCCCGGCGACGTACGGGACTGGCCCGCCTGACCTTCGACCTGCCGGAGCCCCGCTATGGCCGCCTACCAATACGTCTATGTCATGAAGGATGTCACCAAGGCCTTCCCGGGAGGGCGCGAGGTGTTCAAGGGGATCACGCTCTCGTTCCTGCCGGGGGTGAAGATCGGCGTGCTGGGGGTCAACGGCGCGGGCAAGTCGACGCTGCTGAAGATCATGGCGGGGATCGAGAAGGAGTTCGGCGGCGAGGCTTGGGCCGCGGAGGGCGTGCGCGTCGGGTATCTCGAGCAGGAGCCGAAGCTCGATGACAGCAAGACGGTGGCCGAGAACGTCGAGCTGGCGTTCAGCGAGCTGAAGGCGCGCGATCGACCGGTTCAACGCGATCTCGGAAGAGTTCGCCGAGCCGATGGACGACGACAAGATGAATGCGCTGCTGGCAGAGCAGTCGGAGCTGCAGGAGAAGATCGACGCGGAGGACGGCTGGGAGCTGGACCGGCGGATCGAGATCGCGCTCGACGCGCTGCGGTGCCCGCCGCCGGAGGCGAAGGTGGAGAAGCTGTCCGGCGGCGAGCGGCGCCGGGTCGCGCTTTGCCGGTTGTTGCTGGAGAAGCCGGACCTGCTGCTGCTGGACGAGCCGACCAACCATCTGGACGCCGAGAGCGTGGCGTGGCTGGAGCGGACGCTGCGGGATTATGCGGGCACGGTGATGGTCATCACCCATGACCGCTACTTCCTGGACAACGTGACGAACTGGATCCTCGAGATCGAGCGGGGCCGCGGGTATCCGTTCGAGGGGAATTACTCGTCTTGGCTGGCGCAGAAGCGGAAGCGGCTGCAGCAGGAGGAGAAAGAAGAGAGCGCGCGGCAGCGGGCGCTGGCGGCCGAGGAGGAGTGGATCCAGAGCAGCCCGCGGGCGCGGCAGACCAAGAGCCGGGCGCGGATCCAGAAATACGAGGAGATGCTGCAGGCGAGCCAGGACAAGGCGACGGGGGTGGCCGAGATCGTCATTCCGCCGGGTCCGCGGTTGGGCGGAACGGTGATCGAGGCGGAGCAGCTTCGGAAGGCCTATGGCAACAACCTGCTGATCGACGATCTGAACTTCAAGCTGCCGCCGGGCGGGATCGTGGGCGTGATCGGGCCGAACGGCGCGGGCAAGACGACGCTGTTCCGGATGATCACGGGGACGGAGACGCCGGATTCCGGGGCGCTGCGGGTCGGCGAGACGGTGAAGCTCGGATACGTGGACCAGAGCCGGCAGTCGCTGGATGCGGGCAAGAGCGTTTGGGAGGAGATCAGCGGCGGGACGGACGTGATCTACCTCGGCAAGCGGGCGGTGCCGTCGCGGGCCTATGTGGGGGCGTTCAACTTCAAGGGCGCGGACCAGCAGAAGAAGGTCGGGATCCTGTCGGGCGGCGAGCGGAACCGGGTGCATCTGGCCAAGATGCTGAAGTCGGAGAGCAACGTGATCCTGCTCGACGAGCCGACCAACGACCTCGACGTCGATACGCTGCGGGCGCTCGAGGAGGCGTTGGCGGAGTTCGCAGGGTGCGTGGTGGTGATCAGCCACGACCGCTGGTTCCTGGACCGGTTGGCGACGCACATCCTGGCGTTCGAGGGCGACAGCCACGTCGAGTGGTTCGAGGGCAACTTCCAGGCCTACGAAGAGGACAAGCGACGCCGACTTGGCGCGGACAGCACGGAGCCGCACCGCATCAAATACCGCCCGCTCGCGCGGTAGGACGCGGTATCGTCCATTGCCGAGCCCGGCCTGGACTGTCCGGACTGGGCGATTGGTGCTGGCCCCGGTCGGATGGCAGGATCTATCGGCGCTGACCGCGCTGAAGGCCGACCCGGCGGTGTTCGCGCAGATGCTGGGCGGCGTGCGCAACCCGGCGCAGAGCGCGCGCGAGATGGCCGAGGACGTCAGCTTCTGGGCGCGGACCGGCGTCGGCATGTGGACCGTGCGCGAGATCGGGCAGGAGACGCTGCTTGGTCTCACCGGGATCCATGAGCGGCCGGATGGGCGCGGGCTCGGGCTGCGATTCGCGTTCACGCCGGCGTCTCGCGGCCGCGGGTTCGCGCGCGAGGCGGCGGGTGCGGCGCTGCGCTACGCCCATGACAGCGCGGGGATCGGCCGGGTCGTGGCGGTGACCAAGGAGAGCAATTTCGATTCGCGGATGGTGCTAGGCGCGATCGGCATGCGGCCGGTGGAGGAGTTCCTGCGCGGCGGGGAGAAGATGCTGATGTTCGCGAGCGAGCGCTGATGGCCGATTGCGTGGTGATCGGAGCGTCCGGGACGATCGGCGCGGCGCTGGCCGAGGCGCTGGAGGCCGAGGGGCGCACGGTGCTGCGGCTGGCGCGGCACACGCAGCCCGCGGTCGATTTGTTGGACGAGGCGAGCATCGCGGCGGCGGGGGCGTTCGCGGGCGCCGGGCTGCGCCTGGTGATCGACGCGACCGGGTTTCTGCACGGGGACGGGTTCTCGCCGGAGAAGGCGTTGCGGCAGATCGATCCGGCGCATCTGGCGCACAGCTTCGCGCTGAACGCGACCGGGCCGGCGCTGCTGATGAAGCATTTCCTGCCACTGCTGGCGCGGGACGGACGCGCCGTGTTCGCGACGCTGTCGGCGCGGGTGGGCAGCATTTCGGACAACCGGCTTGGGGGTTGGTATTCGTATCGGGCGGCGAAGGCGGCGCTGAACCAGATCGTGCGGACGGCAGCGGTGGAGTTGGCGCGGACGCATAGAGAGGCGGTGTGCGTCGCGCTGCATCCGGGGACGGTGGCGACGCCGCTCTCCTCGCCATTCGCCAAAGCCGGGCTCGACGTGCGGACGCCGGCAGAGGCGGCGGCGGCACTGTTGCGGGTGATCGCGCGGTTGACCCCGGCCGAGAGCGGGCTGCTGATCGACCATCGCGGCGAGCTTATCCCGTTCTGAGTCACATGGGCGCGACCGGATCGGTTCGCGCTGGGAAGGATCGGTTTGATCGTATTATGACATAATTGTTGTAACCGAAACGGCGACGCCCGTGTTCGGGCTGCCGCCGCCCTCTCGCGCTGTCCAAGTCCTTGCCATCGAACGAGCAGGAGGACGTCATGAGTGATCCAGCCGCGCCCACCCCCTCGACACCGAGCTTTGCCGACATCGTGGCGCAAAGCGGCCCCTTCGACCCGAATGCGACGCCGGCCACTCCCACCGTCGAACTGATGGGACGGGCGTTCAGCAGCGACCAGCCCGACCGGTTCGTGTTTGCGCTCACGCCGGGGGTCGACGGGATCGAGCGGGTGGTCGAAGCGAACGTGGCCGACGTGGTGAGCCACGAGACCGTGTTCGAAGACAGTTCGGGGCGAAAGACCCTCAAGGTCCGGTTGCCGCCGGACGCGCCGATGAAGATGCAGGTGACGGCGGCGCAACTGGCGCTGCCGCCCAGCCCGCCGCAGCCCAAACCGCAGGACCCGAGCAAGACCGATCCGCATCCGAAGAGCGATCCGATCAAGGTGCAGGACCCGATCAAGCAGCACGACCCGGCGCCGAAGCACGATCCCGTCAAGCAGCACGATCCGATCAAGGGCGATCCGACGCCGAAACACGACCCGGTCAAGCAGCATGACCCGATCAAGGGCGATCCGACGCCGAAGAACGATCCGGTCAAGCAGTTCGACCCGGTCAAGGGCGACCCGGCGCCGAAGAACGATCCGGCGCCCAAACACGACCCGGTCAAACAGTTCGATCCGATCAGCCCGAAGCACGATCCGGCGCCCAAGCACGACCCGGTCAAGCAGTTCGATCCGATCAGCCCGAAGCACGATCCGGTCAAGCAGGGCGACCCGATCAAGACCGATCCGATCCCGAAGAACGATCCCGGCGGTCCCAACCCCGGCATCAACCCGGGCCCGGTGCAAACCAGCGAGCAGATGGCCCCGTTCTCGCTCGCGAGTTGGACGACGACGCAGGGCTGACGGGCGATGGTCGAGGTCGTGATCTTCGCGGGCGAGGACGACCGCCATGCCGAGGTGGTGGCCGCCCTGCTCGCGCGCGGCCATGGACTGCGGGCGGCGATCGTCGACACCTCGACGTTTCCGGCGCAGAGCCGGCTCGGTGCCGAGTTTACCGGCGCCGGGCCGGCGTTCTGGTTCGTGGACCGGCGTGGGCAACGGATCGATCTCGCGGAGGTGCGGAGCTTCTGGTGGCGGCGGCCGCAGTCGTTCCGGCTCGATCCGCGGATCGGCGATGCGCAAACGCAGCATTTCGCGCTGCAGGAGGCGATGAGCGCGCTCTGGGGCGTGCTGCGCTGCTGCCCGGGATTGTGGGTGAACGACATCGAGCATGACCAGAATGCGGACTACAAGGCGCGGCAGCTCGAGACGATGCAGCGCCTGGGGCTGAACGTTCCGGACACGCTGATCACGAACGATCCGGCAGCGGCGCGGGCGTTCTACGCGCGCCATGCCGGCGAGGTCGTGTTCAAGGCGTTCAACCAGCACGGGCTGCTGTGGCAGCCGACGCGGCGCCTGCAGGAGGCGGACCTGGCGTATCTGGGGCTGCTGGACTGCGCGCCGGTGATCTTCCAGCGCCATGTCGCGGGGGTGCGCGACATCCGGGCGACGGTGGTGGGCGGCGAGGTGTTCGCGACCGAGTTCGACATCGAGGCGGCGGGCTGCGTCGATCATCGGCTGCTGATCGACCGCACGCGCTGCGCGCCGCACCGCTTGCCGGAGACGGTGGCGCGGGCGGTGGTGGGGTTGGTGCGGGCGCTGCGGCTGGAATATGGCTGCGTGGACCTGCGGCTGACGCGCGGGGGGGAGTACGTGTTCTTCGAGGTCAATACCGCGGGGGAGTTCCTCTATGTCGAGGAACGGACCGGGCAGCCGATCGCGGCCGCGGTGGCGGCGCATCTGTCCGGGGGGCGGGCGGCGTGCCGGCCCGCGCGCCCTGCCCTGCCCGAACCCGTCGACGCCTGAACGAAGGAGACCGCGATGCTGCGCGTTGCCCTGGTGAGCATGCCGTTCGCGGCGATCGACTATCCGTCACTGGCGCTCGGGCTGTTCAAGAGCCGGCTCCGCGCCGAGCGGATCCCGTGCGACGTGCATTACCTGAACATGACGTTCATGGAGATGATCGGCTATGCCGGCTACACGGCGCTGGTCACGCAGCCGCCGGCTTATTTCGCGGCCGAGCAGGTGTTCGCGGAGAGCGCGTTCGGCTCGGCGGTGCCGCCGGATGAGGCGTATTACGACGCGGCCGGGCTGGGGGCGGCGCAGCGGCAGCAGTTGCAGGCGGTCAAGGCGTGCGTGGAGCCGTTCCTGGCGCATAGCCTGCAGGCGATCGATTGGAACGGCTACGACATCATCGGCTTCACCTCGCTGTTCGAGCAGAACCTGGCGACGCTCGCATTGGCGCGGCGGCTGAAGGCGGCGTTCCCGAGCAAGATCCTGGTGTTCGGCGGGCCGAATTTCGAGGCGATCATGGGCGAGACCTATCATCGCCTGCTGCCGTTCATGGACATCGTGTGCTCGGGCGAGGCGGACGACACGTTTCCGGAACTGATCAAGCGGCTGGCCTACCGGCATCCGATCCACGACCTGAAGGGCATCGTGCATCGCCGCAACGGGGTCTCGGTGCGCACGGGCGCGGCGGCGATGACGAGCCGGCTCGATGCGCTGCCGGTGCCGGATTTCTCGGAGTATTTCGAGCGGTTCCGGCGGTTGGCGCTGCCGGCTGGGGTCGAGGCTTCAGTGCTGCTGGAGACGTCGCGGGGGTGTTGGTGGGGTGAGAAGAACCATTGCACGTTCTGCGGGCTGAACTCGCAGGCGATGACGTATCGGACGAAGTCGGCCGGGCGGGCGGTGGCGGAGATTGCCGAGCTGAAGCATCTGCACCACACGCGGTTCGTGCGGGTGGTGGACAACATCCTCAATCACGAGTTCTTCGACGATTTCCTCCCGGAGTTGGCGAGCCGGAAGCTGGGCGTGACGGTGTTCTTCGAGGTGAAGGCCAATCTGCGCAAACATCAGATCGCGACCTTGGCGCGGGCCGGGGTGACGATCGTGCAGGCGGGGATCGAGAGCCTGAGCACGCATACGCTGAAGCTGATGAAGAAGGGCAGCACGGCGCTGATGAACATCCAGACGCTGAAATGGTGCCGGGAATACGGCGTGCTGTGCGACTGGAACCTGATCTACGGCTTTCCGGGGGAGGTGGCGGCGGATTATCGGGATTCGTTGGAGCGGGTGCGGGTCCTGACGCATCTGTCGCCGCCGACGGGGTGCAGCGGCATCCGGCTCGACCGGTTCAGCCCGAATTTCGACCGATCGGCGGAGATGGGACTGACGAAGGTGCGGGCGTTGTCATGGTACCGGTTCCTGTATCCGTTCGGTCCGCGGGAGCTGGACGACATCGCGTACTATTTCGACTTCGATTACGCCACGCCGATCGACGATGGCGGGTATCGGGGTCCGCTGCATGCGGCGGTGGCGGCGTGGCAGGCGGGGCGGGATCGGGACGTGCTGCGTGCGTTGCCGGATGGGGATGGGCTGCTGATCGAGGACACGCGGCCGGTCGCGGCGGCGGCGCGGACGCGGCTCGATCCGTTCGACCGGGCGGTGTTGGAGAGCTGCGACCAGATCGCCTCGGCGCGGCGGGTGCAGCAGATGGTGGCGCGGTCGTTCCCGGACGCGTCGCTCGAGCAGGTCGGGGCCGCGCTCGGCCGGCTGGCCGGGCGGCATCTGCTGCTCGAGGAGGAGGGACGGTTCCTGGCTCTGCCGGTGCTGACCTACACGCCGGCGCCGGCGGTCGAGCGACGGGTGCTGGAGACGGCCTAGTCGGGCGTCAGATCACCAGCTCGATCAGGAACGGGCCGGAGCGGTTGTTGGCCTGGGTGAAGAGGTCGGCGAACTGCTCCATGGTTTCGGCTCTGGCGGCTTCGACGCCCATGCCGTTGGCGAGTTGGGGCCAGTTCAGGTCGGGGTTGCTGAGGTCCATCATGTCCATGGCGGTGCGGCCGGGGTTGGCGCCGACGTTGCGGTATTCGCCGAGGAGGATGGCGTATTTGCGGTTGGAGAGGATGACGGTGGTGACGTCGAGGCGTTCGCGGGCTTGGGTCCAGAGGCCTTGGAGCGTGTACATGGCGGAGCCGTCGGCTTGGAGGCCGATGACGCGGCGGCCGGGGGCGCCGATGGCGGCGCCGGTGGCGAGCGGGATGCCGTCGCCGATGGCGCCGCCGGTGAGCTGAAGCCAGTCGTGGGGGGCGGCGCCGTGGCAGGCGGGGTAGATGCCGCGGCCGAAGCTGACGCTCTCGTCGATGACGATGGCGCCTTCGGGGAGCAGCGCGGCGAGCGTGGGGGCGAAGGATTCGGGGGTGACGGCGCCGCGGACGGGTTTGGCGTCGGTGCGGGGGGCGCCTGAGGTGGCGGGTTTGGCGCCGATGGCGTCGGCGAGGCGGGTCAGGGCGTCGGCCGGGTCCTGGTCGGGGCGGGCGAGGACGTGGATCTGGCAATCGTCGGGGTACATGCGGCCGGGTTTGCCGGGGTAGGCGAAGAAGCCGACCGGGGCGGTGGCGCCGACGAGGATGATGTGTTTGAGGCCGGCGAGGGCCTTGAGGGCGGCGTCGATGACGTAGGGGACGCGGTCGATGGGGGCGCGGCCGGCGCCGTGGGCGACGCGGTTGTTGCTGGTCGGGGAGAGCATGCGGGCGCCGGTGGCGTCGCAGATGCCTTGGGCGGTGGCGAGGGCGTCGGCGCGGAGGGCCTTGCCGGCGAGGAGGAGCAGGGTGGGCTCGCGGCGGGCGAGGATGGTGGCGGCGAGCTGGATGGCGTCGGGGGATGCGGGCGCCGGGCTGACGGGGGCGAGTTTGACGGCGACCTGGCCGCCGTCGTTCCAGCAGGTGTCGCTGGGGAGGATGAGGGTGGCGACGCCGCCGACGGCGGCTTGGACGCAGGCGGCTGCGTCGGCGCCGACGGTCTCGGACGAGGTGGCGGTGCGGGTCCAGAGGGAGACGGGGCGGGCCCAGCCTTCGGTGTCGGCGGTGAGCGGGGCGTCGAGCGGGCGGTGATGGGTGGCCTGGTCGCCGACGAGGTTGACGATGGGGGAGCGGCCGCGGCGGGCGTTGTGGAGGTTGGACAGGCCGTTGGCGAGTCCGGGGCCGCAATGGAGCAGGGTGGCGGCGGGGCGGTCGGTCATGCGGGCGTAGCCGTCGGCGGCGCCGGTGACGACGTTCTCCTGCAGGCCGAGGACGCAGCGCATGCCGGGGACCCGGTCGAGGGCGGCGACGAAGTGCATTTCGGAGGTGCCGGGGTTGGTGAAGCAGGTGTCGACCCCGCAGGCCAGCAGTGTGTGCACGAGACTTTCGGCGCCGTTCATTGTCGCTCCCCGGATTCCTGATCGCGAGAGTGCGCGGGCGGGCATGGGGTGGCAACGCCTTGCGGCGCATGGCTCGGATCAGCGCCTTGCGGCATACGGCGGAGCGTCATAGTGACCGAGGTATGACGACGATCCTTTATCCCGAGCGCATGTATCCCGATGACAGCGAGGAGCGGCTGATCTTTCCGGAGGGGGCTCGGATCGTGATGCGGGACACGGTCTTGCTGTCGGAGCTTTCGGCGGAGGATTGCGCCGAGGTCGAGGGGTTGATGATCTTCCGGCAGTTCGTGCGGGCGGAGGATTTTGCGCGGTTTCCGCGGTTGCGGGCGGTCGTGCGGATGGGGGTCGGGTACGACCGGATCGATCGGGCGGCGGCCGAGGCGCGGGGCGTCACGGTTTGCAACGTGCCGGATTATGGGACGACGGAGGTGGCGGATCATGCGATCGCGCTGAGCTTGGCGCTGCGGCGGGGGCTGCTGCATCACCACGACCGGCAGCGGGACGGGGCGCCTTGGGTGGCGACGATCGAGCCGGTGATCCGGCGGTTGTCGGTGCAGACGTTCGGGATCGTGGGGTTGGGGCGGATCGGGACGGCGGTGGCTTTGCGGGCCAAGGCGTTGGGGTTCCGGGTGGTGTTCTTCGATCCGTATCGGCCGAACGGGGCGGAGTTGGCGATCGGGGTCGAGCGGGCCGGGTCGCTGGCGGAGTTGTTGCGGCGGGCGGACGTGTTGAGCCTGCATACGCCGCAGACGCCGGAGACGGTGGGCATGATCGGGGCGGCGGAGTTGGCGCTGTTGCCGAAGAACGCGGTCGTGGTGAGCACGGCGCGGGGGACGGCGATCGACGTGGCGGCGCTCGAGGCGGCGCTGCGGTCGGGGCATCTGGCGGGGGTGGGGTTGGACGTGCTGCCGGTGGAGCCGCCGGTGGAGCCTTTGCCGGGCTTGCTGCTTGCGTATCGGGCGCGGGAGGATTGGACGATCGGGCGGCTGATCATCACGCCGCACTCGGCTTATCTGACGGCGGAGGCGCATCGGGACATCCGGATCAAGTCGGCGGAGACGATGCGGGCGGCGTTGTTCAGCAACCGGCCGCAGAACGTGATCCTGCCGGGCGATTACTGATGGAGTTCGACTTCTCGGCGGTCTCGGGGCGGGATCGTTACAAGCTGATGGTGGCGACGATCGTGCCGCGGCCGATCGCCTGGGTGGTGACGCGGTCGCGGGCGGGGGTGGTGAATGCGGCGCCATACTCGTTCTTCAACGGGGTGAGCGCGGATCCGCCGTTGTTGAGCATCAGCATCGAGGCGCGGGCGGATGGGTCGCCGAAGGATACGGCGATGAACATCCGGGAGAGCGGGCAGTTCGTGGTGAACCTGGTGAACGAGGCGATGGCGCGGGCGATGGTGGCGACCGCGGTCGATTTCGCGCCGGAGGTGAGCGAGGTGACGGAGGCGGGGCTGGCGGTGGCGGCGTCGACGCGGGTGGGGCCGCCGCGGCTGGCGGACAGCCCGGTGGCGTTCGAGTGCGAGACGTATCAGACGGTGTCGCTGCCGCATGGGCGCGACCTGGTGATCGGGCGTGTGGTGACGATGCACATCGCGGATGCGGCGGTGCTGGATGCGTCGCGATGCTACGTCGACACGCCGGCGCTCGACCTGGTGGGCCGCATGCACGGTTCGGGCTGGTACAGCCGGACGCGGGATCGGATGGAGATCGAGAGAGTTTCGGTGGAGGAGTGGCGCCGGTAGCGTCAGCCGTCGGCGACGGGTTCCCGTTCGCGGCGGGCTTTTTCGGAGTGGGCGCGGAAGCGGGCGAGGGTTTCGCCGGGCTTGGCTTCGGCGAGGTCGTGGAGCGCGCGGTGGACCGGCAGGGTGCGGCGGGGCCAGGTGGCGGGGCTGCCGGCGAGGCCGAGGTCGCGGCGCATCTCGGTGATGAGTTCGGGGATGGGGCGGTCGAGGAGGTCGGCGTCGAATTCCGGGGCGTCGAGGCGTTCGCAGAGTTCGGCGCGCAGCGCGCTGGCGTCGGCGGCGGCTTCGGGGGTGGCGCGGCGCTGGGCGTTGGCGTGGATCTCGTCGTCGATGGCGCGGATGACCTGCTTGCGGGCGGCGGTGCGGCGGGATTGGGCGGAGCGGGCCGGGTGCTCGCCGATGTGACGGGCGAGGACGATGCAGCGGCGGATGGTGCGGGCGGCGCGGTCGTGCATGTCGATGCGGTCGGCGAGCGGGAGGTCTTCGTCGGCGGCGGCCGATTTGGCGAGGTAGGCGGCGTCGGCGATCAGGTCGTGGAGCATGGCGCGGTAGTAGGCGTCGTCCTCGGTCGGTTCGGGTTGGGGAGCGAGGCTCAGCAGCGACATGGGCGCATGAGGGATTTATTCCCAGGCTGAGTCAAGCGGTTCGGGCGGCGAACTGTTTTCGATGGCGGATCGTGATAGGCTGTGCGGGCGATAACGGGGGGCGGCATGGGCGACGTCAAAATCAACATCAAGCTGAGTGCGCCGAAGGTGTCGAAGTTCACGGTGCGGGGCGAGACGCTGGCGGATGCGCGCAAGGCGCTGGACGCGCGCGACGAGTGGGGGTTGTACGACGCGACGCAGGGGTTCAAGAGCAGCGCGAAGGTGGACAAGGACAAGAAGGTCACGGAGGTGACGATGACGATCAATCCGGTGATCGAGCTGCCGGATTGGAGCGGGTACGGGAAGGCGACGAAGGAGCAGAAGGCGTCGTGGGACGCGATGGTCAAGAAGCTGGAGGCGCATGAGCGCAAGCATCACAAGATCCAGGAGGATTGCGTGGATGCGTTGAAGAAGGCGATCAAGGACGAGGACGACCTGGATGCGAAGGCGCTGAACAAGATCATCAGCGATCAGCAGAAGGCGTGCCAGAAGAAGCAGGACGCGTACGACACGAGCAGCGGGCACGGAGCGAAAGAAGGGGTTGTCCTCGACGAGGACGCCTGAAAGGCGTCCTGGCGGCCGTCTGACGCGGGTTTGCTGCGCTCCGCTGCTCACGGCCAGAAGGCCGCTCCGCTGCGGTGCTCACAAACCCACGCCAGCCGACTCACCAGGACGCCTTCGATCCGACGCGGGTTTGCTGCGCTCCGCTGCTCACGGCCAGAAGGCCGCTCCGCTGCTCACGGCCAGAGGGCCGCGCCGGGTTCAGAGGACGACGACGCCTTGCGGGATGGTGTTGTCGGGGACGTCGATGCGCAGGGTGGCGGCCGGGACCTCGGTGACGAGGCCGGTGGCCGGGTCGATGGCGGCGACGCGGATGCGGTTGCCTTGGGCGACGGCGGCCGGGCTGGCGGGGTTGTTGAGCTGCTCGATGATGTAGAGGAAGCGGTTGTCGGGGGAGACGGCGAATTGGACGAGGCCGCCGAGGCCGCCGATGACGAGGTGCTGGATCTCTTTCGGTTCGGCCGGGTTGGTGGTGTCGAACACGCCGATCGAGTTGTCGGCGGTGTTCATGCTGTAGAGGCGGGCGCCGCCGAAGCCGGTGCGTAGCCAACAGATGGCCTTGCCGGTGGTGGAGGCGGTGCGCAGGAAGGTCAGGCGGCCGGCCTGGTCCCAGGTGTAGACGCCGAGCAGCCCGGCGGTGACGAAGGCGACGTAGAGGATCGGGGCGCGGTCGTGCGCCCAGAGGCCGAGCGGCAGCGGCGGCTTGGTGGCGCCGGGCTGGATCGGCGGGGTCTGGATGTCGACCTGGCGCAGGGTGCGGCGATCGTCGACGACGAAGGAGCGGACGGTGCCGCCGAAGAACTCGCAGGTGAAGATGAAGCGGCCGGTGTTGGTGGTGAGCACCTGGGTGGGCTGGCCGCCGTCGGGCAGGTCGATCTTGCCGTAGGGGAGCGGGGCGACGCCGCCGGTTTGGCGGAAGATTTCGGTGAGGACGAGGTTCGGGTGTTGGCCGGCGATGTGCTGCGCCGGGTCGGCGTCGGCGTTGAGGACGAGGAGATTGTCGCCGAGCAGGCCGAGGGAGATGGGGTTGGCGCCGGGGATGGCGAAGGGGGAATAGGCGACGGGGGCGAGGGAGCCGTCGCGCTTGACGGTGAGGGCGGCGACGGAGCTGGAGCCGGAGTTGACGGCGTAGAGGATGCCGCGGCGGCGATCGAGGACGATCTCGCTGTCGCTGTCGAAGGGGCCGGGGAATTTATTGACGTAGAAGCCGCGGCCGCCGGTGAGGAAGGGGGAGCCCGGCAGGGGCGTGAGCGCGCCGTTGGGGGCGCGGCGGTAGGCGAGGATGCCGTTCTGGCCGGTGGCGGCGTTGTTGCTTTCGACGTAGACGATGTTGCGGGGCAAGTCTTCGTTGCGGTCTTCGCCTCGATCGGACTCGCGTTCTTGGGCGCGCAGAGAATCCGGGCGCATTAATGCGGTCGTTGTCATTAAAGATAGGGCAGTCGTTGAAATGAGACGACGTCTATTAATGGTCGTTATTGATCTCCGACGTTACCGTTGCTGTTTCGATGGCCAGGTGCCGGCGGTTACATCGGGTTCGGCGAAAATCGCATTGTCGCTGAAGTGACATGGTCGGGGCGCGGGTCGGCTGTCTGTGGACGGCGGATTGACACTCCCGGGGTGGGCGGACAGGCTGACGCAAAGCAATGCCTGGGATCGCCTGATGCCTGACTCCTCCTCTCCGCGCCGGCTGCGCAGCCGCCAGTGGTTCGACGATCGTTCCAACCCTGGGATGACCGCGCTCTATCTCGAGCGCTACATGAATTATGGGATCACGCCGGCCGAGCTGCGGTCGGGGCGGCCGATCATCGGGATCGCGCAGACGGGGTCGGATCTGTCGCCGTGCAACCGGCATCATCTGGTGTTGGCGGAGCGGGTGCGGGACGGGATCCGGGATGCGGGCGGGGTGCCGCTCGAGTTTCCGACGCATCCGATCCAGGAGACGGGGAAGCGGCCGACGGCGGCTTTGGACCGGAACCTGGCTTATCTGAGCCTGGTGGAGGTCCTGCACGGGTATCCGCTGGATGGGGTGGTGCTGACGTCGGGGTGCGACAAGACGACGCCGGCGGTGCTGATGGGGGCGGCGACGGTGAACATCCCGTCGATCGTGCTGTCGGGCGGGCCGATGCTGGACGGGTGGTGGAAGGGGCGGCTTTCGGGGTCGGGGACGATCGTTTGGGAAGGCCGCAAGCTGATGGCCGAGGGGAAGATCGACTACGAGCAGTTCCTGGACATGGTGGCGTCGTCGGCGTCGTCGGTGGGGCACTGCAACACGATGGGGACGGCGCTGTCGATGAACTCGCTGGCGGAGGCGCTGGGGATGAGCTTGCCGGGTTGTGCGGCGATCCCGGGGCCGATGAAGGAGCGGGGGTGGATGGCCTACGAGACCGGCAAGCGGATCGTGGGGATGGTGGCGGAGAATTTGCGGCCTTCGGACATCATGACGAAGAAGGCGTTCGAGAATGCGGTGGTGGCGGCGGCGGCGATCGGGGCTTCGAGCAACTGTCCGATCTCGATGATCGCGATCGCGCGGCATATGGGGGTGGACCATACGCTGGACGATTGGCAGCGGCTGGGGGCGGAGATCCCGCTGCTGGCGGACGTGCAGCCGGCGGGGCGGTTCCTGGGCGAGGGGTTCTTCCGGGCGGGCGGCGTGCCGGCGATCCTGCGGGAGCTGAAGTCGGCGGGGAAGCTGCATCTGGATGCGATGACTTGCACGGGCAAGACGCTGGGGGAGGTCCTGGAGGACCCGGTGGAGGTGGATCGGGAGGTGATCCGCGAATACGGCAAGCCGATGAAGGAGAAGGCGGGGTTCATCGTGCTGTCGGGCAATCTGTTCGATGCGGCGGTGATGAAGATCAGCGTGATCGATGCGCAGTTCCGGGACCGGTTCCTGTCGGAGCCGGGGCGGCCGAACGTGTTCGAGGGCAAGGCGATCGTGTTCGAGGGGCCGGAGGATTACCACCACCGGATCGAGGATCCGGATCTGGGGGTGGACGACCACTCGATCCTGGTGATCCGCAATTGCGGGCCGGTGGGGTATCCGGGGAGCGCGGAGGTGGTGAACATGCAGCCGCCGGCGTCATTGCTTAATGCGGGGGTGGATGCGCTGCCGACAATGGGGGATGGGCGGCAGTCGGGGACTTCGGGGAGCCCGAGTATTCTCAATATTTCGCCGGAGGCGGTGGTGGGCGGTGGATTGGCGCTGCTGCATACGGGGGATCGGGTGCGGATCGATCTGAACACGCGCAAGGTGGACGTGATGATCCCGGAGGCGGAGCTGGCGGCGCGGCGGGCGGCTTGGACGGCGCCGGTGCTGGAGCACAAGACGCCGTGGGAGGAGATTTTCCGGAGCATGGTGGGGCAGATGTCGACGGGGGCGTGTTTGGAGCCGGCGACGCTGTACTTGAACATCGTCGAGGAGCGGGGCGAGAGCCGGCACTCGCATTAAGGGAGAACACTCGTGACGGGGCGGCTCGAAGGGAAGGTTGCGTTCATTACTGCGGCGGCGCAGGGGATCGGGCGGGCGACGGCGTTGGCTTATGCGGCGGAGGGGGCGCGGGTGATCGCGACCGATCTGAACGCGGGGAAGCTGGCGGAGCTGGGGCATGGGATCGAGACGCATGGGCTCGACGTGACGGATGCCAAGGCGGTGGCGGCGGCGATCGCGGCGGCGGGGGCGATCGACGTGCTGTTCAACTGCGCGGGGTATGTGCACCAGGGGACGATCCTGGAGGCGAAGGAGGGGGATTGGGGGTTTGCCTGGTCGCTCAACGTGATGAGCATGGCGGCGACGATCCAGGCGGCTTTGCCGGGGATGGTGGAGCGGGGCGCCGGGTCGATCATCAACATGTCGAGCGGGGCGAGCAGCATCAAGGGGGCGCCGTCGCGGTGCGTGTATGGGACGACGAAGGCGGCGGTGATCGGGCTGACGAAGTCGGTGGCGGCGGATTTCGTGAAGTCTGGGGTGCGGTGCAACGCGATCTGTCCGGGGACGATCCAGACGCCGAGCCTGGACGACCGGATCGCGGCGAATGCGGCTGTGGCGGGGAGCGTGGAGGCGGCGCGGACGGCGTTCATCGCGCGGCAGGCGATGGGGCGGCTGGGGTCGCCGGAGGAGATCGCGGCGCTGGCGGTTTGGTTGGGCTCGGATGAGAGCCGTTTTGTCACGGGTCAGACCGTCGTGATCGACGGCGGCTGGACTTTGTAGGAGCGACGCGGATGAAGTTGTTGCGGGTTGGCGCCTTGGGCGCAGAGAAGCCGGCTGTGTTGGATGCGGCGGGGGTGGCGCGGGATCTTTCGGGGGTGGTGCGCGATTTCGATGGGGCGGCGCTGTCGCCGGCCGGGTTGGCGAAGATCAAGGCGGTGGATGCGGCGAGCCTCCCTGCCCTGCCGTCGAGCGAGCGGATCGGGCCATGCGTGCCGCGGCCGATGAACTTCATCTGCATCGGGCTCAATTATGCGGATCATGCGGCAGAGAGCGGGCTGCCGATCCCGAAGGAGCCGATCATCTTCCTGAAGTCGCTGGGGGCGTATCAGGGGCCGAACGACGAGGTGCGGCTGCCGCGGGGGTCGACGAAGGGGGATTGGGAGGTCGAGCTCGGGATCGTCATCGGGACCGGGGGGGATTACATCGAGGAGAAGGACGCTTACGCGCATGTCGCCGGGTATTGCGTGTGCAACGACGTGAGCGAGCGGGA
Source organism: uncultured Alphaproteobacteria bacterium (assembly GCA_963848035.1). Taxonomy (GTDB): domain Bacteria; phylum Pseudomonadota; class Alphaproteobacteria; order Acetobacterales; family Acetobacteraceae; genus JAVVHH01. The sequence continues at coordinate 33,000 of CAWKCD010000003.1, read as the reverse complement.
GTATCAGATCGAGCGCGGCGGGACCTGGGACAAGGGCAAGGGGTGCCCGACGTTCGGGCCGACGGGGCCTTGGCTGGTGACGACGGACGAGGTGCCGGATCCGCATGATCTGGACATGTTCTGCGACGTGGACGGCAAGCGGATGCAGCACGGGAATACGAAGACGATGATCTTCAACGTGCCGACGCTGGTGAGTTACGTGAGCCGGTTCATGACGCTGTATCCGGGGGACATCATCAGCACGGGGACGCCGCCGGGCGTGGGTATGGGGGTGAAGCCGAACCCGGTGTTCCTGCGTGCGGGGCAGACGATGCGGTTGGGGATTTCGGGGCTTGGGGAGCAGACCCAGAAGGTGGTCGGCGGGTAGAACCCGCCGAGGGCGTGGAAGCTGGTCGGCGGGTGATGCCCGCCGATCGGGCCCGTTAGTTGGGCCAGCAGGCGCCGCGGCGGGGGCCGATGTGCATGCCGGGGGGGCATTCGATGGGCGTGCCGCGGTAGCTGCCGCCGGGTCCGCCGAACCAGTGGCAGCGGTTGAAGCGGTCGCGCCAGCGGTTGGGGCCGCAGCCTTCGCCGACCTTGATGATCGAGTTGGCGGTGTATTGGGTTTGCAGCTCGGGCATGGCGGCTCTTGCGCCGGTCATCATGACGAAGGCGAGCGACAGGGCGAGCGTTACCGATTTCAACATGCGTTTGACCTTCACGATGGTGGAGGATGATTGATGCGTCAGCCGACCCAGCAGCGGCCGGGATGAACGCCGCCGTAGGGGCCGATGTAGCCCGGGCGGCATCCGCAGCCGGCGAGTAGCGCGCCGAGACAGATGACGACGAGGACTTGGCGGAGCCGTTTGCGGAGCGGATCCACCATCGTTTCCGATGATGATTCGAGACGTTGGATTGGCGACACTTGGGCGCTCCGATGCTTCGCTCATCGGCTCGATTTGGCGCTCGAACCGTTCTGGCTAGCATACGGTCCAGAGAAGCTGGCCCCCATGCGGCGTTCGCCTGGCAATCGATCGTTAATAATTTTGCTTTAGATTGCACCTCAACAGTAGGGGCCGTTAGTTTATGGCGAGCAAAGTGAGGCCGAGCTCATGAGCCAAACACGGGGCGACACCGACCAGGACTATGAAGGGCTTCGCCGCGACGCGGCCATCAGCCTGGAGAGTCTCATCCGGTGGGAGCGGATCAAATTGCGCGAGGCGGCGATCGAGGCGGTGCGCCTGCTCGAGGGCGGCGCGGTGCCGACGCGCGAGTATCTCGACTACATCTTCAATTCGGATATCGGGATGAAGGAGCTGCGGGCGCGGATGGGCAAGCACCGCGAGCGGCTGCAGGAGCTCGAGGCGATCAAGGCGGCGTCCGAGATGACGATCTGAGCGACTGTTTGCGGTTGCGACGACACGGGCCGTCCAACGCGTGTTTCGCGCTTGCGCGCCGGGTTACGAAAACACACGCCGGCTGACGCGGCGTCGCGCCTTCGCGAACGATCTCTGAACGGTTTCGGGATTGTTGGGCGGGACGACGCTGGGCTGGCGGGTAGGTGTTTGCCGGCCTGGATTGTTCCTTCGCTTGGCGCCTCGCGGTGACGGAGACGAGGTGCGGCAGTCTGGGGTGGCGAGAGTGGTTCGTGCCGCCCTGGACTGCCGCGTCGCTTTGCGCCTCGCCGTGACGAGGGGTTAGTTGGTCAGGGGCGCGGCGCGGTTTGCGGGGATGCGGCCCATGGGCATGTTGCGGGCGGCCTGGGCCATCTCGAGGTGCTGCTGGATGGTGGGCAGCGTCTCCTGGGCGAAGGCTTTGACGTCGTTGTTGTAGCCGCCGTCGATCTCGTTTTGGTAGACGACGACCGCGCTCTGGTGGGCGAGCGCCTGTTGGCGGAAGTATTCGCTGTCGAAGATGCGGCGGGTGTTGGCGATCGCGGCATAGGCGCGGTCCTGCTCGGGGCCCATGGCGGTGGGGACGGTGACGCCGTTGGCCTGGGCGAGGGCCATCAGCTTCTGGCCGCTGGCGTTGTGGTCATCGAGCATCTGCTGGGCGAAGCGGCGGGTGCGGGGATTGCGGGAGCGCTGGAGGGCGAGTTGCGAGCTCTTGATCTCGAACATGTCGGAGGTCATGGCCTGCTCGATGAATTGCTGGTCCTTGGCGCTGACGCTGGCGACGGTCTGCGGTGAGGGGACGGAGGAGGCGAGCGGCATGGCCGGGTTGCTGTTGCAGGCGGCGAGCGGCAGGAAAGCCAGGGCGGCGCCCCAGCGGACGAAATTGTTCAATCTGATCTCCAGGGTTGTCGGCCGCTCAACGTGCGTGGAGCGGGGCCGTTCACCTGATCTGATCACCTCACCGTGCGAAAGCGTTCCACGGCGGAAACGAGGGCGCGGCGGATGCCGGGTTCGAGGGCGGAGTGGCCGGCATCGGGGATGACGGTGAGACGGGCGGCGGGCCAGAGGGCGGCGAGCTCGAAGGCGGTGCCAGGTGGGCAGATCATGTCGTAGCGGCCCTGGACGATCTCGCCGGGGAGATGGCCGATGCGGTCCATGCGGCCGAGCAGGCCTTCGGGGGGCAGGAAGAGCTTGTGCTCGAAGTAGAAGGCTTCGATGCGGGCGAGGCCAAGGGCGGTGCGGTCCTGGGCGAAGGAGGTGACGGTGTCGGGGCTGGGCAGCAGGGTGCTGCAGGAGCCTTCGTAGACGGACCAGGCGCGGGCGGCGGGGATGTGGACCGCGGGGTCGGGGTCGGTGAGGCGCTTGAGGTAGGCGCCGAGGACGTCTTGCCGCTCGTTGGGCGGGAGGTGGCCGACGAAGGCGGCGTGGGCGTCGGGGAAGAAGGCGGCGAGGCCGTGGAGGAACCAGTCGACCTCGGCGGGGCGGCCGAGGAAGACGCCGCGGAGGACGAGGCCGCGGACCCGGTCGGGGTGGGCTTGGGCGTAGGCGAGCGCGAGCGTGCTGCCCCAGGAGCCGCCGAAGAGGATCCAGCGGTCGATGCCGAGATGGGTGCGGAGCGTCTCGATATCGGCGACGAGGTCGCTGGTGGTGTTGTGGGCGAGGCTGCCGAGGGGGCGGGAGCGGCCGGCGCCGCGTTGGTCGAAGATGACGATGCGCCAGTGGCCGGGGTCGAAGAATCGGCGGTGGACGGCGCCGGCGCCGGCGCCGGGTCCGCCATGGAGGAAGAGGACGGGGGCGCCTCGGGGGGCGCCGACCTGCTCCCAATACATGACATGGCCGCCGCCGAGGGGCATGTAGCCGGTTTCGAAGGGTCCGATCTCGGGAAACAGGTCGCCGCGTGGCATGGCGACAATGTACACGCGTGCACGGGATTTGGGAGGGGTATTGATGGGTTCGTATCGAGGTTGGGTCGTCTTGGGGGCTTTTGTGGGGGTGCTGGCGGTGGCTGCGGCGGCGTATGCGGCGCATGGCGGGTCCTTGGGCGGCGATCCGGAGACGGCGCGGGCGCGGGCGAGCGGGGCGCAGATGTTGGGGTGGCATGCGCTGGCGTTGGTCGGGGTGGGGATCTGGGGGGCGCAGGGCGGGTGGCTCGGGCATGTGGCCGGGGCGCTGTTCGCGGTGGGGTTGGCGTTGTTCTGCGGGGCGGTCTACTCGCCGATCCTGGGGGGGCCGAGTTTGGGGATGACGGCGCCGGTGGGGGGCGTGGCGCTGATGCTGGGCTGGGCAGCGTTCGGGCTTTCCGCGCTGCTGCGGTGATCGGGAGCGCTTATCTGGCGGCCGAGGGGCTCGAGGAGGTCCTGGCGGAGGAGCTGGGGCACAAGGGGGTGGCGGTCGAGGCTTGGCATGGGCGGTTGGCGTTGTCGCCGGCGCCGGCGGTGGCTTCGGCTTGGGCGCTCGAGGTGTGGACGGCGCCGGTCGAGGTCCCCTGCCCTTCCGTGAAGGCCGGGGCGGATGCGTTGCGGGCGGTGCAGCGGAATTGGGCGGCGTATCCGGTCGAGCAGCATCGGCGGATGGCGCTGATCGGGGAGCGGCTGCCGCCGGTCAAGGCGCGGGCGCTGCGGTTTCCGGAGGCGGCGCCGACGTCGCATCTGGGGGGATGGACGCTGCTGGCGGCGGGTCGGCTGCTGTACAGCGCGACGAAGACGAGCCCGTTCCCGAATGGGGAGTGCCGGTTCGAGGAGAACCGGGTGGGGCCGCCGAGCCGGGCTTATCTGAAGTTGTGGGAGGCGTTGGCGCGGATCGGGACCTGGCCGGGGGCGGGGGATGTCTGCCTGGATCTGGGGGCGTCGCCGGGCGGGTGGACGTGGGTGCTGGCGCAATTGGGGGCGGCGGTGACGGCGGTGGACAAGGCGGCGCTGGACCCGGCGGTGTCGGCGATGCCGGGGGTGACGGCGCTGCAGGAGAGCGCGTTCGGGCTGGAGGTGCGGGCGGTGGATTGGCTGGTGTGCGACGTGATCGCGTATCCGGAGCGGCTTTTGGGGTTGGTGAAGCGGTGGATCGAGCCCGGGGGGGCGCGGCGGGTGGTGTGCACGGTGAAGTTCCAGGGGGAAACGGATTTCGCGGCGCAGGCGGGGTTCGAGGCGATCGAGGGGGGGCGGCTGATGCATTTGTTTCACAACAAGCATGAGCTGACCTTCGTTTGGGGCTGTGACCAGGGGGCGGCGCGGGCGGCTTAGACCCGACTAGCGCTGGTGCAAGCGTCGTCAAAGCGCGGTCATGGGTCAGTTTGAAAACTCTTGCGTGCGTTCGTCCTTAGAGTGGCTCGACGCCTAGATCGGAGAGCGCGTTGCGGCTCGGTTGAAGCCGAGAGAGAAGTGGCCGAATGGCCGAGATTGCCTGCAAGACGAAGCGATACCGGTCCAACCTGACAGGCGTGGAATGGGAGCCTCGAACATTTCGGCTGGAGGGGCGGCGTCCGATACAAGAACAGACTCGTTACGGCATCGATTCGATATGGTTACTCAAATCGTATTGGCTCATTCTTTGGGTTCCTTCCCAGATGATTGTGGGGCCCGTTCTGAGGTTGGCGCTGCCGCCTAGCCCCGCGGAGCGCACGTTACCGCAGGTATCGACAAGGTAGTGCGCCGTGGTGAACTGATCGGCTCCCTCGTCCTTGAATTTGAACCAAAGCCTGACCACCAGGAAATGGCGGCCAACAAGCCGCCTGAACCAAATAGCTCGGCTCTTCGACGGGTTTATCGTTTTGTCCAACTGACAGCAAATGGGATTGACCTGGCGGAATTCGGCTACCGAACCATACCGTCTGCCGCCCTGCTCAAGATAATAACGCGCGGGGTGCGTGATCTCGTATCGGATCGCCGCATCGACCAACTCCTGGTCGGTCAGGTATCGACCTTCGGCAATGCAGTATTCGTGGAAGTTGCGGTATTCGAAACGCGCAGTCGCAAGCGCCATCGCGAGAAGAGCGACGCCGAGCAGCACTCGGAGGCCTATGGGCCGCGTCAGGATATGGCCGCGGCGGCGATCGCGTCGGCGTGGAGGGCGGCGCAGTCGACGGTGGTGAAGCCGGGATCGTGGGTGGCGTCGAAGGCGAGCGCGAGGTCGGTGCCGCCGAGCATGATCGCTTCGGCGCCGGATTCGCGGATGAGGGCACGGCCGGCGGAGAAGAAGAGGTCGCGCTGGGCTTGGGTGATCGAGCCGGACGAGGCCATGGCGACGTAGGCGTCGTGCACGGCTTGAAGCGCGTCGCTGGTTTGGGGGGGAATGATCTCGGTTTTCGTGGCTGCACCGTAGAAGCGGGTTTCCATCGCGATCCGGGTTCCCAGGATCCCGACCCGTTTCAGGCCGCGGGTGACGAGTTCGCCGTCGACCACCGCGAGCAGGTCGATGACGGGCAGAGGCGAGACGGCGATGAACTCGCCGATGCAGAAATGGCCGGCGATGGAGGTGATCGCGATCGTCGACGCGCCGGCGGCTTCGAGGCGGTCGGCCAGGCGGCGATAGATGGCGACTTGCGCGGCTGGATTGCCGGCGGCCTGGTTGCGCAGGAGCGTCGGCGTGTCGGCGTGCGCCATGGTCAGTTCGAGCGGGGCGCCCGCGGCGGCGAGTGTGGCGATGAGGCGACGGTAGTAGAAGTCGGTCGCGGCTGGGCCGATCCCGACGACAAGTCCGACATGCATGGCGCGGTGCTCCGGTGGGCTCGTGGGAGTTGCCTGAAGGAGGGAGGCGCGGCAAGCGGCGGGGGGCGGGCACGGAAAACTGACGGGTGGGGCGCTTGTCGGCGCGGGGCGGCGGTGCGAGGACTCTGGCCTTCAGCCGGGAGCAGGGCTCGACGATGATCCGCCGGAATCTATTGCGTGCTGCGGGCGCGCTCACCGGGGCCAAAGTTGCTGGGGCGCTTGCGGCGCCGGAGGCGGGGGTGCCGTCCTGGACGACCGAGCAGGGGGCGCCGATCGCGGAGGATCATTACGGGGCGCCGTCGCCGTTCGAGGCGCACGTGGTGCGGCGGCCGCGGGAGAAGCTGCTGTTCGACACGGCGGGGTCGATCGTGACGCCGCTGCAGGATCTGGACGGGATCATCACGCCGAACGGGCTGCATTACATCCGCAGCCATGCGGGGACGCCAGCGATCGATCCGGATCGGCATCGGCTGATGGTGCATGGGATGGTGGACCGGAAGCTGAGTTTCTCGATGGAGGACCTGATGCGGTTCCCGTCGGTGTCGGCGATCCATTTCCTGGAGTGTTCGGGGAATACGGGGCTGTACAAGGCTTCGACGATCAAGCCGGGTTGGACGGTGCAGGACACGCATGGGCTGTTGAGCTGTGCGGAGTGGACGGGGGTCCGGCTGTCGGACGTGTTGGCCGAGGCGGGGGTGCAGGCGGGGGCGTTGTGGATGCTGGCGGAGGGGGCGGATGCGTGCGCGATGACGCGGTCGATCCCGGTGGCCAAGGCGATGGACGATGCGATCCTGGCGTATTCGCAGAACGGGGAGCGGTTGCGGCCGGAGCAGGGGTATCCGTTGCGGCTGCTGCTGCCGGGCTATGAGGGGAATACGAACATCAAGTGGCTGCGGCGGCTGAAGCTGGGGACGGCGCCGTTCGAGACCCGGGAGGAGACGTCGAAATACACGGATCTGGGGCGGGACGGAAAAGCGCTGCAGTTCAACTTCGTGATGCGGGTGAAGTCGGTGATCACGCGGCCTTCGCCGGGGTTCCGGTTGCGGCAGACGGGGTTCCAGGAGATCAGCGGGCTGGCTTGGTCGGGCAATGGCCGGGTCACGCGGGTGGAGGTGTCGGTGGACGATGGGGCGAGCTGGGTGGATGCCGCGTTGCAGGGGCCGGTGTTGCCGCGGTGCCTGACGCGGTTTCGGGCGCCGTGGTCATGGGGCGGGGGGCCTGCGGTGCTGCAGAGCCGGGCGACGGACGAGACGGGGGCGGTGCAGCCGACGCGGGCGGCGGTGTTGGCGGAGCGGGGGCCGAATTTTTATTACCATTACGATGCGATCACGTCTTGGCGGTTGGCGGATGATGGGAGTTTCGCGCTTGCGGTATAGGGGGGCGGTGCTGGCGGCGTCGCTGCTGGCGGCGTCGGTGCTGTTGGGGGCGGCGGGGGAGAAGCCGCCGATCGGGCTGGGGACGCCGTTGACGGCGGAGGCGGTGCGGCCGTTCGACATCGAGGCGCGGGCGGATGGGGCGGGGCTGCCGGCGGGGAGCGGGACGGTGCAGCAGGGTGAGGCGCTGTTCGCGGAGCGGTGCGCGTCGTGCCACGGGGAGAAGGGCGAGCATCCGATCTCGCCGACGCTGCGGCTGACGGGGGGCGCGGGGACGCTGGCGACGGCGAATGCGGTGCAGACGGTGGGGAGTTATTGGCCGTATGCGACGACGCTGTACGACTACATCCATCGGGCGATGCCGTTCAATGCGCCGGAGTCGCTGAGCGCGGACGAGGTTTATGCGGTGACGGCGTATGTGCTGTTCCTGAATGGGATCGTGAAGGCGGATCAGATGCTGGATGCGGCGAGTTTGCCGAAGGTGGCGATGCCGAACCGCGAGGGGTTCGTTCCGGCCTATCGGGCGGGCCAGTAGGGTTCGCGCGCGCAGGCGGCGTCGGGTTCGCGTGCCGGGTCGTCGATGAAGGCGGCCACGAGGGTTTGGGCGTGGGGCTGAAATGCCGGACGTTGTGGCCGAGGCCGGGGAAAAGGATCCAACGGGTCCGGGGTCCGATCTGGGCGGCGACGCGGCGGCTCTGCTCCGGGCCGATGTTGGGGTCGAATTGGCCGGCCAGGACGAGCGTTGGCGTCGGGATGCCGCGGGGCAGTTTGACGCCCGGCGGCGGCGGTTCACGCCAGTGGGGCCGGTCACGGCATTCGACGGCGACGAAGGCGCCCTCGTTGCCGTTGCGCTCGGCGCCGGCCAGCAAGTCGGCGATGGCCTGCCGGGCGGGCGCGGCGTGGGCGGGTGGAGCGGGAGCGGCGGTCGAGAGGATGCCGGCCAGCAATGCGAGGCGGCGCAGGCGGGCGGCGGTCAGTCGCCGGTTTCGTAGGTTTCGAGGGTAAGGACGCGGGCGCGGAGTTCCTCGAGGCGGGCGGAGGCGATGGTGATCTGGGCGAGGGTGCCGGTGGATTGGCGCCAGGGGCCGCCGACGAAGGCGATGTCCTTGGTGCGGTAGTCGAGCCAGGCGCGTTGGGCGGTGACGAGTTGGGCGCGGGAGGCCGGGTCGAGGGATTTCATGAGGCGGCCGTAGACGCGGTTGAGGCGGTCGTCCCATTTGCGGTCGGCGGTCTGGATGCAGCCGGTCATCTCGAGGGTGGAGACCTTGGTGTCGAGGCAGGACTGCATGGCGGCGTCGATGGGATCGGTGGCGGCTCGGGCGGCGGGCGGGAGGGCGAGCAGGAAAGCGAGGAGGGCGGTCGGCCGGCACATCGGTGGGTTCCCGGGTGTTACCGCGGCAGCTTAGCATCTTGCCGCCCTGGATTGCCGCGCCGCTTCGCGTCTGGCGATGGCGGGCGTAGGGTCGCGGGATGAAGATCCCTGCCCTGCCCTTCACGACGACGGATTGGAGCGCGATCGCGCCGACGGTGCATCCGGGGGAGACGGGTGAGGCGATCTGGCGGACGTTGGAGATCGGGGATCTGCGGGTGCGGATGGTCGAGTACAGCGCCGGGTATCTGGCGGATCATTGGTGCGACCGCGGGCATGTGCTGCTGGTGCTCGAGGGGGAGTTGGAGACTGAGTTGCGGGACGGGCGGCGGTTCCGGCTGGTGCCGGGGATGAGCTACCAGGTGTCGGATTTCGGGGATGCGGCGCATCGGTCTTCGACGTCGGTGGGGGCCCGGTTGTTCATCGTCGATTAGGGCGCGTTGCTTCAATCCTCGCAATGACGAGGAGGGTTAGAGGTCGGCTAGGCGGATCCACAGGCCGATGCCGGCGGAGAGGGCGAGCGCCAGGGCGATGAGCGGCCAGGCGGGCGGGCCGCCGGTTAGTTGGGCGGCGACCAGGATCATGAGGACGAAGCAGCCGGCGGCGATGACCCAGCCGCCGACGAGGGAGGCGATGTTGCGGGTCCGGGGGCGGTTGGCGAGGTCCTTGCCGAGGTCCTTGCTGGTTATGGGCATTTCTTGTGGGTGGTGTCGTAGCCGTTGAAGACGTGGCCGAGGAGGCCGCGGTCGAGATCGCTGGTGCCGAACAGCCAGTCGGCGATCGGGTAGGTCAGGTTCATGTTGCGGGTCATCATGATGGACGTGTCGTGATGGGCGATGTGGTGGCGGCGGATGGTGTTGACGAAGGGGAGATGGCGGATGAGGCGGTCGTCTTTCTCGTGGCAGCACCAGTGGAAGAACTCGTAGTTGAGATACATGGCGCCGGCGGTGGCGACGAGGAGCCAGGCGGCGTTGGCCGACCAGAGCTGCGACACGATGGCGGCGAAGGCCGAGGCCATGACGAGGAAGGCGATCAGGGCGTAGGGCGGAAAGAAGACGATGCGGAAGTCGCGAGTGGTGTCGTGATGGGGGTCGTCGACGGTGAAGAACTGGTGGTGGGCGAGGGTGTGGCGTTTGTAGATGCCCATCAGCCCGCGGCGGGGGCGGTGCATGACCTCCTTGTGGAGGAACCATTCGAAGACGTTGGCGAAGAGGAAGGTGATGGGGACGATGAGCCAGTCGGTCCAGCGCGTGGCGTGGACATGGACGGCGGCGTACCAGATGGCGGCGGCGCCGATGGCGTAGATGAGGGCGACGTGGGCGAGGCCGTGATAGAGCGGCGCGATCTGGGCGCGGTAGGCTTCGCGGAAGCGTGCGGTTTGGGGCGTCATGCGGCTCCTCCCGATTTTGGGTCAGAATGGCACGACGCCCCGGGCCGATAAAGCGCCGGGTTCAGGCGCGGCGGCGGGTGGCGCCGAGGGCGAAGAGGGCCGCGCCGAGCAGGGCGGCGGATGCGGGTTCGGGGACGCTGATGCCCTGGAAGGCGTAGTCGAGCGAGAGGGAAGAGGTGGCGACGGCGATGCCGTAAGCGGGGCCGGCGCCGGTGTCGCCGTCGCTCCAGAGGTTGACGATCTTGCCGCCGCCGATGCTGAAGGCGAGGCCGTAGATGTCGAGGACGCCGCCGCCGAAGGGGTAGTCGGACGCGGTGGGCGGGGAGCCGCCGGGCCAATAGAGGTTGTCGTAGGAGATCTTGCCGTTGTTGTCGGCGGGGAGGCCGGCGGCCACCGGGAAGGTGCTGAAATTGGCGGGCGCGAGCAGGTTGGTGGGCTCGGGGGTGGCGAAGTTGACGGGGACGAGGCCGAGGATGGGGGTGTTCAGGATGCCGATCTTGGCGTCGGAGAAGGTGCCGGAGATGGCGGTGACGATGTCAGCGTTGGGGTATTTGGCGTCGGTGGCCGGGCCGTAGGTGAGGTGGACGGCGCCGCTGATGCCGGAGCCGCTGAAGGGTAGGTCGACGACGGCGGCATGGGACGGGGCGGCGATCGCCATCGCCAGGGCTGCGGCGAGGAGGGGTTTGGGCATCTCTCGAACTCCGAAAAACGGAGTATCGAGTATTCAGTCGTTGCGGTTTACGTCAATCCATTTCTTGGACAGATTGACTTGGACTCACGCGGGCTTGTTCCCGGCGGTCTCGGTGTCGTGGCGATCGGAATGCGGGGTGCCCTTGGGTTCGGCGGCGTCGGCGTCGTGCGGCACGCCGCGGGGAGCGTGGGCCGGGTCGGGCGGGGTCTGGCCGCCGGCCTGGTCGGCGGATTGGGGCGGGTCTTTGGGTTGGCGCGGCTCGGTCATGCAACGAGAACGCGTGGCGGACGGGCGGGTTGCCGGATCAGCTCAGGGCGCGGGTGACGGCGGTGCAGACGCGTTCGGCGTCGGCGTCGGAGAGGTCGGGGTGGATGGGGAGCGCCATGATGCGGGTGGCGAGGTCTTCGGCGACGGGGAGCGCGGCGCCGTCATGGGCGGCTTGGTAGGCGGGCTGTTTGTGCAGCGGGCGGGGGTAGTAGATGGCTGACGGGACGCCGTCGGATTTCAGGCTGGACTGGAGGGCGTCGCGCTGGGCGGAGTCCTTGAGGAGGATGGCGTAGATGGCCCAGGCGCTGGTGCTGCCGGGGACGCGGGCGGGGGTTTTGACCGCGTTGCCGAGACGGCGGTCGTAGATCTGGGCGATGGCTTCGCGGCGGGCGAGTTCTTCGTCGAAGACTTCGAGTTTGGCGAGGAGGATGGCGGCCTGCATGGTGTCGAGGCGGCCGTTCATGCCGATGCGGAGGACTTCGTAGCGGGTGGTGCCTTCGCCGTGGGTGCGCAGGCTGCGGTAGAGGGCGGCGCGGGCATCGTCGTCGGTGAAAAGCGCGCCGCCGTCGCCATAGGCGCCGAGGGGCTTGCTGGGGAAGAAGCTGGTGGCGGTGGCCTGCGCCTGGGTGCCGAGCTTGGCGCCGTGGAGGCTGGCGCCGAAGCTTTGGGCGAGGTCGTCCAGGGTGAAGAGGTTTTCGCGGGCGGCGATGGCGTTGAGGGCGGGCCAGTCGGCGGGTTGGCCGAAGAGGTCGACGCCGATGAGGGCGCGGGGGGTGAGCTTGCCGGCGGCGCGGATGTCGGCGATGCGGCGCTCGAGGTGGTCGGGGTCGATCTGGAAGGTGTCGGGATCGACGTCGACGAAGACGGGGGTGGCGCCGAGGAGGAGGGGGACTTCGGCGGTGGCGGTGTAGGTGAAGGCGGGGAGGAAGACGGCGTCGCCGGGTCCGATGTGTTCGGCCATCATGGCGATCTGGAGGGCGTCGGTGCCGGAGCTGACGCCGATGCAGTGTTTGGCGCCGCAATAGGCGGCGAGGCGCTGCTCGAGTTCTGCGACTTCCGGGCCGAGGATGAATTGGCCGTGGGCGAGGACGGCGTCGAGGCGGGGGCGGAGGCGGTCGGCGATGCGGGCCTGCTGGGCCTTGAGGTCGAGGAAGGGGAGCGGGGTCAACGGGCTTCTCCGGCTACCGATTTCGGGGTTCGGTCGGTTTCGTATTCGGGGACCATGTGGCCGAGCAGGCCGAGGGCGGCGGCCTGGTGGCTGGTCTGGCAGGCGGCGGCGATCTCGTCGAGGGCGCGGCCGACGATGGCCGGGTCGGCGGTGCGGGGGGTGGCCATGAAGAGGCCGGGGTAGCCGGTGGGGGATGGCGGTTCGGCGCCGTGGAAGAGTTCTTCGAAGAGTTTCTCGCCGGGGCGCAGGCCGGTGAAGTTGATGGCGATCGAGCCGGGTGGGGTCCCCTGCCCTTCCGCGATGCGCAGGCCGGCGAGGCGGATCATCTGGCGGGCGAGGTCGACGATGCGGACGGGTTTGCCCATGTCGAGGACGAAGATGCCGCCTTTGCCGAGGTCGGTTTCGTGGCCGACGACGCTGGCTTGCAGGACGAGGCCGACGGCTTCGCGGACGGTCATGAAATAGCGCTGCATGTCGGGGTGGGTGACGGTGAGCGGGCCGCCGCGCTCGAGCTGGCGGCGGAAGAGGGGGACGACGGAGCCGGTGCTGCCGAGGACGTTGCCGAAGCGGACGGTGACGCAGCGCATCCCCCCTCCCCGCGCTGCGGCGAGGTCGAGGGCTTGGACGTACATCTCGGCGAGGCGCTTGCTGGCGCCCATGATGGAGCTGGGGTTCACGGCCTTGTCGGTGGAGATGAAGACCATCTGGAGGGCACCGGAGGCGCGGGCGGCGTCGGCGACGATGCGGGTGCCGACGGCGTTGGTCATGAGGCCTTCGAGCGGGTTGGCCTCGACCATGGGGACGTGTTTGAGGGCGGCGGCGTGGAAGACGAGTTCGGGGCGGAAGTCCTCGAAGACGGCGGAGATGCGGGTTTCGTCGCGGACGTCGGCGAGGCAGATCCGCTTGTTCAGGGCGGGGTGGGTTTCGGAGAGTTCGGTGTCGATCTGCCAGAGGGCGTATTCGCCGTTGTCGAGCAGGACGAGGCTGGCGGGGTCGAGGGCGGCGACCTGGCGGGCGAGTTCGGCGCCGATGGTGCCGCCGGCGCCGGTGACGAGGACCCGGCGGCCGTGGACGAGGCGGGCCATGCCGTCACGGTCGAGCGGGACTTGCGGGCGGTTGAGCAAATCCTCGATGGCGACGGGCTGGAGGCGGACGTTCTCGGCGGGTTCGGCGAGGCCGGGGGCCAGGCGCGTGGGCGGCGGCATGCGGCGGACGGCGACGCCCTCGGCTTCGGCTTGGGCGACGAGATCGGCCAGGCGGGAGCCGTCGAGGGTGGCTTCGGTGACGACGATGGCGGTGGCGGGCCTGCCCTCGGCGCGGAGGCGGGCGAGGATGGCGGCGGCCTGGTCGATGGCGCCGAGGATGGGGCGGCCGTGGATGCGGCGGCCGACGCCGGCGTCCGAGATGCCGAGCAGGCCGAGGACGCGGAAGGCCTGGCCGTCGCGGGTGTCGAGCGCGCGGAGGAAGACGTCGGCGTTCTCGCCGGCGCCGGCGAGGAGGATGGATTGGGCCTCGGCGCTGGAGCGGGCGCGGCCGCGGCGGAGGCGGTAGATCACGCGCGGGGTGCCGAGGGCGACGATCAGGGTGAGCGCGTGGATGACCGGGAAGGTCTGGGTCGGGATGGGGAAGCCGGAGGCGAGGAGGAGGGCTGCGAAGAGGCCGGCGGAGATGATGGAGCCGCCGACGACGGCGAGGAGGTCCTCGATGCCGGCGAAGCGCCAGTATTGCTGGGGCATGCGGAACGGGAGGCCGGCGACGAGGAGGGTGATGGCGCCGCCGGCGATGAACCAGAGGGGATGGATCAGGCCGGAATTGGGGTCGGCGAGATAGCGGGCGACGACGGTGGCGACCGCGGCCAGCGCGCCGTCGAGGGCGACGTTGAGGAGGATGCGGTTGAGTGCGCGCGGTGTGATCGCGCGGGGAGTGGGCCGTTGCAGAACCATTGGTTGGACCCTATAGGCCGGCCTCCGAGTCAGCGCGAGACTGTTTGAGAATGCGCCTCCGCACGCCAGCCATGGCGCCATTGGCGCGACCGTCGCCCTCTCGTTTTGGCGGGAGTCGGCTCGTGGTTCCCCCCTCACCGAACCCTGTCCCGCCCGCGGGCGGGGGCTTCAGGGGCGGGCTGTGACGGGCGTTGCGCTGCTCAAGCATCTGGCGTTCGCGGGCGGGTTGGCGCTGCTGTCGGCGGCGGTGGTGCGGTTCATGATCGGGGCCGGGGTGATGGACACGCCGGACGACCGGAAGGTGCATACGCGGCCGGTCCCGAAGGGGGGCGGCGTGGGGGTGGTGGCGGCGTTCCTGGTGGGGACGGGGTGCCTGTATCTGTTCGCCGGGTTCGCGCGGATCGCGGAGCCGTATTTCCTGGGGGTGATCTTCGCGTCGCTGGCGATCGCGGTGGTGGCATTCTTCGACGACGTGCGGGATTGGCCGTTCACGGTGAAGCTGGGGGCGCAGATCCTGGCGGCGGGGATCGCGGTGGCGAGCGGGATCGTGGTCGACGTCGTGCACGTGCCGGTCTGGGGGGATGTGCCGCTCGGGCTGCTGGCGGCGCCGGCGACGATCTTCTGGGTGCTGTTCGCGACGAATGCGATGAATTTCATCGATGGGCTGAACGGGCTCGCGGCGGGGGTGGCGGTGATCGCGTGCGCGGCGCTGGCGGGGATTTCGGCGGAGATGGGCGGGTGGTTCGTGTATTTCGCGAGCCTGTTGCTGGCGGCGGGGCTGGTGGGGTTCCTGCCGTTCAACTTCCCCCGGGCGCGGATCTTCATGGGGGATGTGGGGAGCCAGTTCTGCGGCTTCGTCTTGGCGGTGCTGGGGGTGATCGCGGGGCGGTTCGAGCAGGTGCCGCTGTCGGCGCTGCTGGTGCCGATGCTGCTGTTCGGGGTGTTGTTCGACGTGGCGTTCACCCTGGCGCGGCGGCTGGTGGCGGGGGACCGGCTGACGCAGGCGCATCGGAGCCATCTGTATCAGGTGGCGCATCGGTCGGGGATGGACCCGGTGGCGGTGACGCTGGTGCATTGGGGGTTCGCGGTGTGGGGGGCGGTGTGTTGCGGGCTGTTCCTGCAGGCGTCGGGGCGGCGGGAAGCCTTGGGCGGTCTTGCTGGTGCTGCCGCCGCAGGTGGTTTGGGTGGGGGTGGTGTGGTGGTTGGCGGGGCGGGCGCGGTTGGGGCGGTGGTGATGCGTTGGATATTGGCGGTTCGGGATGGCTGGGTTGGCGGGCGCTGCGGTGGCGCAGGAGGCGGCGAACCCGTCGTTCTATCTGGTGAACCGGTCGGGGGGTGCGATCAGCCGGGTGTTCGCGACGCCGTCGGGGCAGTCGAACTGGGGGCAGAACCGGCTGACGGCGAACATCCCGGCGGGCGGGAATGCGGCGATCCGGCTGCCGGCGGATGGGCAGTGCCTCTACGATATCCGGGTGACGTATGCGAACGGGCGGAACGAGGACCGGCGGGGGCTGAACACGTGCGAGGTGGACAACCTCAGCTTTCCGGCGAATCGGGAGGCGGCGCGGCCGATTCCGGCGGAGGATCCGTCGTTCGTGCTGATCAACCGGGGCAAGAGTCCGGTGAACGAATTGTATTTGAGCGTGACGGATGATGATTCTTGGGGGCAGGATCGTCTCGGCGACGAGAATGTGCCGCGTGGAGCGAGCAAGGTGATACGCCTGCCGCCGGGGGAGTGCGTCTATGATGTTCGGGTGGTGTTCGCGAATGGCGAAGCCAATGAGAAGCGGCGGCTGAATCTGTGCCAGATCAGCAATCTCCGAGTGCCGTAGGGCTGACCGAAGCGGGGCGCGCGGCGACCCGGCGGCGGAATTATGCGCGGCATTATTGGCCGTTCATCGCGCCGGCCGGGCTGGTGGTGCTGGCGGTGATCCTGTTCCCGTGGGCGTTCACGCTGTTCATGTCGGTGAGCGATTTCCATGTGGGGGGCGAGCGGACGTTCGCCGGGCTGGCGAATTACCAGCGGATGTTCGGCGACGAGCGGTTCCAATGGGCGGCGCTGCGGACGCTGTATTTCACGGCGATGTCGGTGTTCTTCCCGCTGGTGTTGGGGGTGGCGGCGGCGGTTTGTTTCGCACCGCAACTTTCCGGGGCGGGGGTTGGCGCGGACGATCTTCATCATGCCGATGATGGCGACGCCGGTGGCGATCGCGCTGGTGTGGACGATGATGTTCCATCCGCAATTGGGGGTGTTGAACTACCTGCTGACGAGCGTGGGGTTGCCGCCGAGCGAGTGGGTTTATGCGCCGGGGACGGTGATCCCGACGTTGGTGATGGTGGAGACGTGGCAGTGGACGCCGCTGGTGATGCTGATCGTGCTGGGCGGGTTGGCGAGCTTGCCGACGGACCCGTACGAGGCGGCGCGGCTGGATGGGGCGAATGGCTGGCAGGTGTTCCGGCACGTGACGCTGCCGCTGGTTTGGCCGTTCATCATGGTGGCGGCGGTGATCCGCGGGGTGGACGCGCTGAAGGCGTTCGACACGATCTTCGTGATCAGTAATGGCGGGCCGGGGACGTCGAGCGAGACGCTGAACATCCTGCTGTACCTGCAGGCGTTCAGTTTCTACGACATCGGCTACGCGTCGGCGGTGGTGGTCGTGTTCTTCGTGCTGATCCTGCTGGTGACGATGCTGATGCTGCACTTCCGGCAGCGGGAGAAATTCGCTTGAGCATGGTGGTGGGGAGCCGGGGGCAGCGGGCGCTCGGACGGGTCGGGTTGTATGCGTCGGTGCTGGTTTTAATTTCGCCAGCGTTACTGTTGTTTCTGTGGATGTTGTCGCTCTCGTTGAAGAACGAAGCCGACAATACTGCGTTCCCGCCGGTATTTCTGCCGAATCCGCCGACAATGCGTAATTTTGTCGACGTGTTCCAGAAAAACGATTTTTTGACGTATACGTGGAACTCGGTGGTGGTGTCGTTCTCGGCGACGGGGCTCGCGCTGCTGTTCGGAGTGCCGGCGGGCTACGGGATCGCCAAGGCGCGGGCGACGCGGGCGGCGCTGCTGATCCTGATCGCGCGGATCACGCCGGGACTGTCCTATCTGATCCCGCTGTTCCTGCTGTTCCAATGGCTGGGGATGGTGGGGACGCTGACGCCGATCGTGCTGACGCACCTGGTCATCACGGTGCCGATCGTGGTTTGGATCATGATCGGGTTCTTCGAGGGCCTGCCGTCGGAGCTGGAAGAGGCGGCGCTGGTGGATGGGGCGACGATCTGGCAGGCGTTCCGCTACGTTGCGATGCCGCTGGCGCGCCCGGGGATCACGGTGGCGACGATCCTGGCGTTCATCTTCAGCTGGAACAATTTCATCTTTGGGGTCGTGCTCGCGGGACGCGAGACGCGGACGTTGCCGGTCGCGGTCTATAACGTGCTGACGTTCGAGCAGATCAGTTGGGGTCCGCTGGCGGCGGCGGCGCTGTTGGTGACGCTGCCGGTTCTGCTGCTGACGCTACTGATGCAGAAGGAAATCGTCGCCGGCCTGACAGCCGGCGGGATCAAGTCGTAGGCACGATCAGATCGTAGGCCGGGCGGTCAAGCCCGGCCTTTCCGATACATCGGCTTAGGCGTGCGCCATGGCGCGGCGGCCTTTGGCCGGTGCCGGCGGTTCGGAAGCGCCGGCGGTCGCGGCGGCCTTGGACGCCTCGCCCATGATGCTGCGCAGATCCTTGAGGAAGGCCTGGCCCTTGACGGTCTTCTGGACGAGAACCGAGCGACGGTCCGCCGGGTCGACCTTACGACGGGCGAGTTCGAGTTCGCCGAGGCGATCGAGCGCACGGGTGATGGCCGGCTTGGAGACGTTCAAGTCAGCGGCGAGGCCGCGGACGGTGTGCGGGCCTTCCTGCAAGTAGCAGGTCAGGAACACGCCAAGTTGGCGTGCGGATAGATCCGGACCATCGCGTCGGACGAGCGACACGATAGTGTCCCGGAGAATGCCGACCATCTGGTCGGTTGCTTGAGCTGAAGCCATGTTCATTGTCCTCTGTTTGTCGTTACGGTCCTACAGGACCGGTCGGGCCTTGTCGCGCCCGCCACACCTGCGATGTAATCATTCGAACGCACGATGCACCAATTCGGAACGCGGAATAGATTGCACGACAGCGTGATAATGGTTTCATTTTCCAAAATTCGGTGGACTCTAAACTCGAATTAATCTTGTCGCGTAATCCAGCAATGCCCGCAAACCTTGCGCTTCACCCCCTTCCGGCCTTCCCGGACGAGATTGATCGTTCCAGGCATACGTATCGAAGTGAGCCCAACTAATGCCAGGCGCAACGAAACGTTGCAAGAACAACGCAGCGATAATTGCCCCTGCGTGAGGTTTTGACGAAACATTGTTGAAGTCGGCGACGGTGCTGGCCAACCAAGGGTCGTACGGCGTGTAGAGCGGCAGTCGCCAGAGCGGATCGTTTTCGTCGCGTGCGGCGCGGAGCAGATCGTCAGCGAGCAAATCATCTGGTGTGAACAGCGCCGGGATATCCGGACCGAGAGCCACGCGCGCGGCGCCGGTGAGGGTTGCGGCGTCGAGCATGAGATCGGGCCGCTCGTCGGAGGCTTCGGCCATCAGGTCACAGAGCACCAGCCTTCCCTCGGCATCGGTATTGCCGACCTCCACCGTCAGACCGCGCCGCGTGGTGATCACGTCGAGCGGCCGCATCGCGTCGCCGGAGACCATGTTCTCGACGCATCCGATCCGCACCGAGAGCTTGACCGGCAAATCGAGCTGCATGACCGCGCTGGCGAAAGCCAGCATGAGGGCGGCGCCGCCCATGTCCTTCTTCATACGGAGCATTGCGGCAGATGGTTTCAAATCATAGCCGCCGGTGTCGAAGCAGACGCCTTTGCCGCAGAGGGAGATGTGCTTGGCGCCGGGTCCGGCGGCGCTGCCGTGCCAGGTGAAGGCGGCGACGACGGGCTTGCGCAGCGAGCCGCGGCCGACGGCGTGGACGGTGGGGTATTCGGCCTCGAGGGCTGCGCCCTCGGTGCGGGTCGAGACGGCACCGAAACGCTCTCCGAGGGCCTGGACGGCGTCGGCGAGTTCGGCGGGGCCGAGCAGGTTGGCGGGCGTGTTGATGAGATCGCGGGCGAGCCAGGCGGCGCGCGCGGTGGCGATCGGCACGGGGTGCGGATCGGCGATGGCCAGGCGGGCGGGGGCGCGCTTGGGCTTGGAGAGGGCGGTGTATTGATAGGCGCCGAGACAGAAGCCGAGGACCGCGTCGTCGGGATCGTAGTCGCCGGGCTCGAGGCGCCAGGTGGTGGATTCGGGCAGGGCCATCGGGAGGGCGGCATGGGCCCAGGGGCTGCGTTCGGCGCCCAGGCCGAGCAGGGCGGCGGCGATGCCGTCGGGGCCGGGCACGAGGCAGACCTGGCCCGATTCGGCGGTGAATCCGGAGGCAGTGACGAAGCGCGCGGCTTCGGGCGGGAGGGCGGCGAGGACGGCCTGGAGGTTGGCGGCGCGGACGGAGTGGACGGGCAGCGCGGGGATGTCCGGCGGTGCGAGGCAGTCCACCGGGCGATCGAATTGTGAAACCTGCATGCGCAACTCGTCTCCTTTGGTTCGATGATGACGATACGGCTGAATGCACGCACGCGTTCTTCGCGTCGATGCTTGCATTCCGCGCATAAAGGCCCAACCCTGTGGGTCATGTTGGGCCTTCCCTCGCGGGTCAAAGCGGTGCTCGGGCCGACCAACACGGGCAAGACGCACCTGGCGATCGAGCGCATGCTCGGGCACGCGAGCGGCGTCATCGGCTTCCCGCTGCGGCTGTTGGCGCGCGAGAATTACGACCGGATGGTGGCGCGCAAAGGCGTGCGCAACGTGGCGCTGATCACGGGCGAGGAGAAGATCGTGCCGCCGCATGCGCGGTGGTTCTCGTGCACGGTCGAGGCGATGCCGCTGGATATGGCGGCAGAATTCGTGGCGATCGACGAGATCCAACTGTGCGCCGATCCGGATCGCGGGCATGTGTTCACCGACCGGCTGCTGCATGCGCGCGGGCTGGTGGAAACGATGCTGCTGGGAGCGGAGACGATCCGGCCGCTGCTGCAGCGGCTGGTGCCGCAGGCGGAGATCGAGACCCGGCCGCGGCTGTCGCAACTGACCTATGCGGGGCCGGCGAAGCTGGTGCGGCTGCCGCCGCGGAGCGCGGTGGTCGCGTTCAGCGCGGGCGAGGTCTATGCGATCGCGGAACTTATCCGGCGGCGCCGGGGCGGGTGCGCGGTGGTGATGGGGCGGCTGTCGCCGCGGACTCGCAATGCGCAGGTGCAGCTCTATCAGAACAAGGAAGTCGATTTCCTGGTCGCGACGGATGCGATCGGGATGGGGCTGAACATGGACGTCGACCACGTCGCGTTCGCGCGGCTGACGAAGTTCGACGGGCATCGGCCGCGGCGGCTGACGGCGCCGGAAGTGGCGCAGATCGCGGGGCGGGCGGGGCGCGGGATGCGCGACGGGACGTTCGGGACGACGGCGGATTGCGCGCCGCTGGACGACGACCTGGTGCATGCGGTGGAGAACCACCAGTTCGAGCCGCTCGAGCAGTTGTATTGGCGCAATTCGGATCTGGACTTGTCGAGCGTGGACGGGCTGCTGGCGACGCTGCAGACGCCGCCGCCGCGGCAGGGGCTGGTGCGCGGGCCGGACGCGGTGGATCTGCAGACGCTCGATGCGCTGGCGCGGGATCCGGACATCCGGGCGCTGGCGCGGGGGCGCAAGCTGGTGCGGCTGTTGTGGGAGACGTGCGGGATCCCGGATTTCCGCAAATTGGCCGACGATACGCATACGCGGCTGTGCGCGCGGGTGTTCCAGCATCTGGCGCGGGACGGGGTGTTGCCGCAGGCGTGGCTCGAGGCGGGGGTGGGGTCGCTGGCACGGGCGGATGGCGATATCGATACGTTGATGCAGCGACTTTCCGGGGTCCGGGTGTGGGCGTATATCGCGGCGCGGACGGATTGGGTGCCGGACGCTCAGGGGTGGCAGGCGCGGACGCGGCAGGTGGAGGACCTGCTGTCGGACGCGCTGCACGAGCGGCTGACGGCGCGGTTCGTGGATCGGCGGGCGGCGGATCTGATGCGGCGGATGGACGAGCAGCTCGAGGGGGGAGCGGACCTGCTGTCGGCGGTGACGTCGCGGGGCGAGGTGGTGGTCGAGGGGCATTCGGTGGGGCACGTGGCCGGGTTCCTGTTCCATCCGGACCCGGCGACGGAGGGGCCGGAGCGGCGGCTGGTGCTGCGGGCGGCGCGGCGGGCGCTGCAGGCCTGGATGCCGCGGCGGGTGAGGGCGCTGGAGGCGGCGGCGGACGGGTCGTTCGCGTGGACGGCGGAACATCGGCTGACCTGGGAGGGGGCGGCGGTGGCGCGGTTGCGGCCGGGAGCGAGCCTGGTGCGGCCGGCGGTGGAGGTGTTGGACAGCGAGTATCTGGACGGGCCGAGCCGGGAGCGGGTGCGGGTTCGGCTGCAGCGTTTCGTGACGGAGCAGATCGAGCGGGAGCTGGCGCCGCTGTTCGCGGCGGAGCGGCTGGCGGCTGACAAGGCGGATCTGCGGGGGCTGGTGCACCGGGTGGTGGAGGCGGGCGGCGTGCTGCCGGGGGCGACGGAGGTTTCGGGCGCGGTGCGGGGCGCGGTGAAGCAATTGGGGCTGCGGGCGGGGCGGTTCGCGCTGTTCCTGCCGGCGCTGCTGAAGCCGCAGGCGGCTTCGGTTCGGGCGGCGCTGCTGGCGTTGCGGGCGGGGGTGGCGACGCCGGTGTTGCCGGCGCCGGGCTTGGTGTCGCTGCAGGTGGCGCCGGAGTGGCCGGCGGGGTTCGCGGCGGCTTTGGGATGGGTGGCGGCGGGTCCGGCGCTGATCCGGCTGGACATCGCGGAGCGGGTGGCGGCGGAGCTGAGTTGGGCGGCACGGCAGCGGCCGGCGGCGGTGCCGGACCGGTTGGCGTCGCGGCTGTCGATCCGCAGCGAGGCGGTGCCGGCGGTGCTGCGGGGGTTGGGGATGCGGCTGCTGCCGGCGGCGACGCTGCCGCCGGAGATGTATGGCCCGCCGGGTCCGGCGATGATGCAGGCGGCGCGGGTGAAGCGGGCGGCGGCGCCGGTCGAGCCGAAGCCGAGGCCGGATAGCCCGTTCGCGGCGCTGGTCGCATTTCGGCGGTAAGCGTTGGGCGAGACGGAGGACCGCGATTGGCAGCGGCTGGACAAGTGGCTCTGGTGCGCCAGGTTCATGAAGGCGCGGTCGGATTGCGCGCGGCTGGTTGAGGAGGGGCAGGTGCGGATCAATCGACAGGCGACGGAGAAGGCGCATGCGCGGCTGCGGCCGGGCGACGTGCTGACGCTGGCGTTGCGGGGCGAGGTGCGGGTGATCGAGGTGTTGGGGCTGTCGGCGCGGCGGGGTCCGGCGACGGAGGCGCGGCTTCTGTATCGCGAGGTGCCGGAATGATGTCGGCCATGAGACACGGGCGTCTTGCGCGAGGCGGCAAAGGCTTGCATACCGCAGCGCGATCGGCTGGTGGAAAAGAGGGCGAACGATGACCTACGTGGTCACCGAGAATTGCATCAAGTGCAAGTACATGGACTGCGTTGAAGTGTGTCCGGTGGATTGCTTCTACGTGGGCGAAAACATGCTCGTGATCCATCCGGACGAGTGCATCGATTGCGGCGTGTGCGAGCCGGAATGTCCGGCCGAGGCGATCGTGCCGGACAGCGACGACAAGGCGGGGGCGTGGCTGGAGCGTAATCGCGACTTTTCGACGCAATGGCCTAATATAACGCGTAAAGGCGAGGCTCCGGCGGATGCCGACGAGTGGAAGGACAAGCCAGGCAAAGAGGCGATGTTCTCTCCCGAGCCGGGGAAGCCGTAACGATCGGAACGCTGGCGCGGGTTTAACTCGGTTGGGGTGTCAACCCTGATGCGCGTGACTTGACGCGAATTTTCTGCTACACGTCGAACTTCAGCGCGCGCTCCGACGCAGGTCCAGTTTGGCGTAGCCGAACGAGGAGTGGCGTTGCTGCCCGTATTTGCTCCCAGTGGCGAGCGAGGAGTTAGTTCCGATCGTGTCAAGCAAGTCAGCCAAGGTATCGGCCGCTGTGAAAGCGGCTTCTCCGAGCGTGCCCGAGGGCATCCCCAGTCAATCCAAGAGGGCAGAGGGGCCTGCCGCGCAGGCGGCGTCGATGAAATCCGACGTTCTGCAGGCGGATGCGACTGAGCCGGAGGTCGAAGCCGAGGCGGAGGTGAAGGCCGTGCCGAAGCCGGAGGCCGCGGTGCCGGCCGAGCCGCCGTTCCGCTCGCCGCCGAAGATGCCTGGCCACATGCAGGGCATGCACGGGCGGCCGCAGATCGTGCCGCGGGCGATGGCGGCGAAGGAGAATTTCGTCGAGGGCGATTACGTGGTCTATCCGACGCATGGCGTCGGGAAGGTCGAGCGGATCGCGACGGAGGAGATCGCCGGGCACAAGCTCGAGCTGATCCACATCACGTTCGAAGAGAACCGGATGACGCTGCGGGTGCCGGTGGCCAAGGCGCGGACGGCCGGGCTGCGCAAGCTGGCGACGCGCAAGGTGTTCGACGAGGCGCTGGCGCTGCTGAAGGGCCGTGCGCGCATCAAGCGGACGATGTGGTCGCGTCGGGCGCAGGAATACGAGCAGAAGATCAATTCGGGCGATCCGATGCAGATCGCCGAGGTGGTGCGCGACCTGCACCGCAACGCCGGGCAGCCGGATCAGAGCTTCTCGGAGCGGCAGATCTACGAGGCGGCGATGGACCGGTTGGCGGCCGAGTTGGCGGCGCTGGACCAGACCGACAAGCTGACCGCGGCGACGAAGCTGGCGGAGTATCTGAAGACGATCCAGCGCGGCAGTGCGGCGGATCTCGAGCCGATCGAAGAGGAAGTCGACGAACCGGCTTAATCCAGGGGTAAGGCGGCCGGATCGGGTCCGGCCGCCCTGGATCGGCACGCCGCTTCGCGGCTCGCGATGACGAGGGTTTTGGCCGGGTTTCAGCTGCTGCGCTTGATGGCGAGCGGGCCCGGGCCTTGGCAGGTGGGCATCATCTCCAGCCGGTTGATGTTGACGTGGTCCGGGAGGGCGACGACCCAGGCGACCGCTTCGGCGATGTCGTCGGGCGAGAGCGGCGTGGTGCCGGCGTAGACGGCGGCCGCGCGGTCGGCGTCGCCGCCGAAGCGGACGCGACTGAATTCGCTGCCGCCGACCAGGCCGGGTTCGAGGTCGGTGACGCGGACGCCGGTGCCGACGAGGTCGGCTTTCAGGTTGGCGCTGAGCTGGGTGACGAAGGCCTTGCTGGCGCCATAGACGTTGCCGCCGGGATAGGGGTAGCGGGCGGCGGTGCTGCTGACGTTGACGATGTGGCCGCGGTCGCGCTCGACCATGCCGGGGAGCAGCGCGTGGGTCATGCGCATGAGCCCGGCGACGTTGGTCGCGATCATGGTCTCCCAATCCTCGAGGACGGTGTTCTGTGCCGGGCTGGCGCCGAGGGCGAGGCCGGCGTTGTTGACCAGGACGTCGATCTCCTGCCAGGCGGCGGGGAGCGCGCCGGGGAGCGAGGCAACGGCGGCCGCTTCGGTGACGTCGAGCGGGAAGGCGAGCAGCGACGGGCCGAGTTCGGCGCGCAGGGCCTCGAGGCGCTCGATGCGGCGGCCGGTGGCGATGACGCGATGACCATCGCGCACGAAGCGGCGGGCGATGGCCTGGCCGAAGCCGGCGGTCGCGCCCGTCACGAGAACGGTCTTTACCATGGGCATGTCCTTCTAACTCCGGGAGTTGTCGTGGGGCTACTCCGGAAGACGAAGCTTCACCGAGACCGGGCAATGGTCGGAGAGCCGCTCCATTGCGTCAGCGCCTTCGCGATACACCATCACGCGCATTGAGTCCGGCAGCATCCAGCCACGGGCAGCCCCGCCTAAAAAGATATGGTCGATGAAGGAATTGCCGCCCCAGCAGGGGGAGGCATGGCCGGCGGTGGCGCGGATCAGGGGGGCGGTGGCCTGGAGGGCGGCGGCGAGCTCGTCGGGTCCGTCCATGCGGCGGTTGAAATCGCCGAGGACGAGGAAGGGCGCGCCCTCCTCGCGACGCTGGGCGATCCAGCCCTGGAGCGGGGCGATCTGGCGGCGGAGCGTGTCGCAGATGCGGCCCGAATTGAGCAGCGGGGCGGCGTTGCAGCCGGATTTGAGGTGGATCCCGAGGAAGCGGAGCTTGGCCGCGGGGAAGTCGAGCGTGAGGTCGACGCCGCTGCGCAGGCGGAAGGGAGCGTCGGGCTGGACGTCGAGGGCGACCAGGTCGGGGTTCTGGTGGGCGTCGATGCCGCGGCGGACGGCGAAGCCGACGCGCTGGGTGACGTGGTCGTGGGTGAAGAACAGGGCGTAGCGGTCGGGCGGGAAGATGTCGGCGAGGACTTCGGGGCCGTCGACCTCCTCGACGGCGACGATGTCGGCGTCGAGCGCCAGGGCGTAGCGGCGCAGGAGGGCGCGGTCCTCGGGGCGCTTGGGGACGACGCCGTCGGGCAGCGCGGGGTCGCCGGCGGGCTTGAGGGTGAGCCATTCGAGGTTCCAGGTGGCGACCTTGAGGTCGCGCGCCGCGGCGGGGCCGGCGAGGAGGAGGAGCGTGAGGAGGACGCGGATCAAATCAGGGCGGGCTCCGGAGGCGGCGCATCCTCGGAGAGTGCGGGGGCCGCGTCTAGCAGGCTGGTGAAAAATCCTCGCTGGCGGCCATCTGACGGCGATCTCCTGCGCTTCGATGCTCACGACCTCAACGGCCGCTGCGCTTCGATGCTCGGACATCACCGCCAGCTGGCTAACCATCGAGGTTTTTCACCAGCCTGCCGGCGTCGCTGATGAAAAATCCTTGCTGTCGGCCATCTGGCGGCGATCTCCTGCGCTTCGATGCTGACGATCTCAACGGTCGCTGCGCTTCGATGCTCGGACATCACCGCCAGCTGGCTCACCATCGAGGTTTTTCACCAGCCTGCCGGCGCGGTGGCTGATAGAGCGGGGGCGCCGCAGGCTTGGAGGTAGGCGGCGATCGCGTCGTAGGTGGCGGGATGCCTGGTGGGGTCGTGGGGCGAGCCTTCGGGGATCCAGATGATGGTGCCGTGGCGGGCGCGGGTGAGGAGGACGCGGTAGGCGTTGAGGCGGTTGGCGGTGGCTTCGGTGTTGGCGTGGGTCCAGGCGGTGGCGCGGAAGCGGCGGGCTTGCCAGCTGGTAGCGCCGCGGATGAGGTCGGCGTCCCAGCAGAGGCCGGCGCGGTCGAGTTCGAGGCCTTGGACGGCGAATTCGGTGGCGACGACCTCGAGCGCGTCCGAGCTGCGGATGTCGGGCCAGCGGTCGAGGAACCAGCGGGAGACGGCGTCGTCGTCCTGGTGGGGGAGGACGGCGCCGAGGCCTTCGGCGCGGAGGCGGCGGGCGGTGGAGCTGGCGAGGAGGCCGGCGGTGCGGCCGGCGCCGGGTCGGAGCGCGGCGCGGAGAGCGGCGAGCGATCGGGTGAGGCGGAACGGGATGCCGTGCCGGGCGATCCGGGCGGCTTCGTTGGGGGCGTCGGCGAGGACGGCGTCGACCCATGTGGTGGCGGTGGGGGCACGGATGGCGCGGATGGGGGCGCCGAGGTGGAGGTCGGGGGTGAGGCGGAGGTTGGGGAGGGGTGGGAGGTGCTGGCGGGGGTCGGTGGTGGTGTTGGGCGGGGCGAGGACGGTCCAGTCGGGGCGGGATTGCAGGGCTTGGCCCCAGGCTTGGAGGCCCCCTTCCCCGTCATGGATCTCCTGGCCGCCGCCGAGCAGGCAGACGAGGATCGCGGGGCCGTCGCGGCGGGCCATGATGTCGAGCAGGTGGCCGGGTTCGGAGTTGGTCAGGGGGATCTGGCGGTTGCGGGTCTTGCGGGTGGCGTAGCCGGCGGACCAGCAGCGCTGGGCTTCGTCGATGACGAGGATGGGTTCGGGAGGTGGGGCTCGGCTGGCGAGGTGGTGGTCGCGGAAGTGCGGGAGGGATTGGATCACGGCGGCGATGCGGCGTTCGGCGGCGCGGGGGGCGAGGTCGGAGTCGCGGATCAGGGCGTGGCGGAGGACGTGGACGAGGGCTGGGTTGCCGGTGAGGAAGGCGGCGGATCCGCCTTGGGCGAAGGCGAGGTCTAGGCCGCAGAGGGTTTTCCCGGCGCCGGGGGCGCCGGTGAGGAAGATCACGGTTTTGCTCGTTTGCGTGCGGGCTTGTCCGATGGCTTCCGCGAGCGCGGCTTGGGTGCGGCGGAGGGCTTCGGGGGCGGCGTTGGAGAGGCGGAGGCGGCTGACGCCGTGATGGGCGTAGAGCATGCTGGCGGCGTCGAGCAGGCCGGGGACGGGGGCGTAGGGGGCGGCGGACCAGGCCTCGCCGTTCAGGTCCAGCGGGGGGAAGCGGGCGGTTTGGGCGAGGATGGCGGGGAGGGTCAGGCGGGTGGCGTCGAGCGTGGCGGCGGCGCCGGCCAAGGGGAGCGGGGATTGCTGGGTCGGGCGGGCGCCGTTGGGGATGAGGAGGATGGGGAGGATCGGGACGTCGCGGCTGGCCTGGTGGAAGTCGGCGAGGTCTAGGGCGGCGTCTTCAGCGGCTTGGCGGTCGGCGGACGTGAAGGTCTTGGCGGTGGGGCGGTGCTGGATCGCCAGGATGGCGCGGTCGGTGACCAGGACGGCGTCGAGACGGCGGCGATGGCGGAGCAGGCGCCAGTCGAGCACGACCCAGGCGGTGCGCGCGGCGGGGGCGCGGCGGATCGTGTCTTGGAGGAGGGCGATGAGCGGGGTCAGGCTGTCGTCGAGACGGAATTTTGGCGGTAACGCTAGGAACCCGGCCGCGCTCCCGCTCCAGGCGGCGGGGAGAGGCATGGGGAAGAGCCTAGGCGGGAAAGGTTAGAGAAGGGTTAGAAGTGATCAGGTTCATCGAACGGGATTATCCGAGCGCGAATGGCGTGCTGCTGACGGGGCCTCGGCCGGTGCTGGTGGATACGGGGTTCGGGTCGGATGCGGACCTGCTGTTGAAGCTGCTGGCGGCGACGCCGCCGGCGCTGATCGTGAACACGCATTTCCACAGCGACCATGTCGGGGGCAACCGGGCGGTGCAGGACCGGTTCGGGGCGCCGATCGCGGCGAGCGGGATCGAGGCGGGGCTGGTCAACCAGGGGGATCCGGCGGCTTGCGAGGCGGCGTGGCTGCGGCAGCCGATCGAGCGGTATCGGGTGGACCGCAGTCTGGACGATGGGGATGTGGTGGAGACGGGAGCTGGCGATTGGCGGGTCATCGCGACGCCGGGGCATACCGAGGGGCATCTCAGCCTGTTCTGCGCGGAGGCGGGGATCGTGGTGTTGGGGGATGCGCTGCATCATGCGGATGTGGGTTGGTTGAGCCCGTTGCGGCCGGCGGCGCTGGATCAGAGTGCGGCGACACTGGAGCGGATCGCCGGGCTGGGGGCGATTGTGGGGTATTCCGGGCACGGGCCGGCGGTGACGGACATGGCGGGGGCGTTGGGGCGGGCGCGGCGCCGGGTCGAGGGTTGGCGGCGGGATCCCGAGGCGATCGGGTGGCATGCGTGCAAGCGGATCTTCGCGCATGCGCTGATGCTGGAGGATGGGCTGGCGGAGGACGCGGTCGCGGACGCGCTGCTGGGGTGGCCGTGGTTCCGGGACCATGCGCGGATCGTGTTCGGGGTTGCGCCGGCGAATTTCGTGCAGCCGCTGCTGCGGGAGATGGTGCGGGCCGATGCGGCGTATTGGCAGGGCGGCGTGCTGCGGGCGCGGGCGGGTTACCGGGTGGCGCCGCCGGGCTGGTCGGTCAGGACTCCCCTTCCCGCTTGAACGGCGAGAATTCGGCGAGGGCTTCCATCTCGCGCTGAACGGCGCGGCGTTCCTGGACGAGGAAGGAGCCGATGGCGTCGCGCAGGCCCTCGTGTTCGACCCAATGGGCGGAGAAGGTGGGCTTGGGGAGGTAGCCGCGCTGGATCTTGTGCTCGCCCTGGGCGCCGGCTTCGACGCGGCTGACCTTGTGTTCGATGGCGAAGTCGATGGCGCGGTAGTAGCAGAGCTCGAAATGCAGGAAGGGCCAGTCGCCGCGGCAGCCCCAGTTGCGGCCGTAGAGGGCTTCGTCGCCGAGCAGGTTGAGGGCGCCGGCGACGAGGCGGCCGTCGTTCTCGGCCATCATCAGGACGACGCGGTCGCCGAGGCGTTCCGAGAGCAGGGGGAAGAAGGCGCGGGTGAGATAGGCGCTGCCCCATTTGCGGTCCACGGTCGAGGTGTAGAAGCCGTAGAACGCGTCCCAATGGCGCTTCTTGATGTCGTCGCCGCGCAGCGTGAGGTAGGTCAGCCCCGAGGCGTTGGCGTCGCGGCGTTCGCGCTTGATGCTCTTGCGCTTCCTGGCATTGAGCGCCGAGAGGAAGTGGTCGAAGTTCTCGTAGCCGTTGTTTTCCCAGTGGAATTGCTTGCCTTGGCGCTGCAGCCAGCCGGCGCGGGCCAGGGCGTTCCACTCGGTCTCGGTGCAGAAAGTGGCGTGGACTGAGGAGAGTTCGAGCTGGCGGCAGGCCTGGGCGAGGGCCTGGCCCATGGCCTCGATCGGGATGCCGGGGCGGACCATGAGGCGGGGGCCGGGGACCGGGCTGAAGGGCACGGCGACCTGGAGCTTGGGGTAGTAGTCGCCGCCGGCGCGCTCGAAGGCGTGGGCCCAGCCATGGTCGAAGACGTATTCGCCGTAGCTGTGGGACTTCGCGTACATCGGGGCGACGGCGACGATGCGTTCGCCGTCGCTGAGGGCGGCGTGCTGCGGGAGCCAGCCGGTGCGGTCGTTGGCGGAGCCTGAATCCTCGAGAGCCGAGAGGAAGGCGTGGCTGACGAAGGGGTTGATGCCGCCCGCGGTGGCGGCGGCGCAAGCGTCCCATTCGGCGGCCGGGATGTCGGCGATCCGTTGGTGGAGGGTCAGCGTGAAGGCGGGCATCCCGTCGGGCATGAGTGGCGATATGGGGCGTTGCTGCGGGCGCGAAAGTCGCGGGTGCGATGGTCGCGGGTACGAAGGTTTGGGATGCGAAGGTTTGGGCCAGAACCGCATGAGGGAGTTGGGAGTGTGCTCCGGAGCGGCGAGGCAGGGCAACTGGAATGGTGGGGGCGCCGGGGCGATCCGAGGCGGTCGGTCGGGCCAAGTGTCATCGAAGCGCGCTTGCTTTGGCTCGGCGATCGTCCTTGGTGGGGCGCGCTGCGCTGACCCGCGCCGGTAGTTGCGGGTTCGCTGATGAAGTTATTGTTAGTATTCGGTGACTTCCTGACACGATAAAATACGATATCAGCGGGGAGATGACTCAGATGTCAGTCAAAGCACTGGTACGTCGCAATTTGAACCGCGCTCTGCAGCCCACCGGATTCGAGATCAACCGGGTCGGGACTGAAGAAACGGCACATTGGCGAACGATGTTCTACGATGTGGAGCCGTGGGTCGAACAAATCATCGAGAAGGTTCGTCCGTTCACTTTGACGAGCCGGGAGCGGGTGTCGGCGCTCTGCCATGCGGTGCGCTACGTCGCGCGGAGCAAGATCCCCGGCGACATCGTGGAGTGCGGCGTCTGGAAGGGCGGCAGCACGATGGCGGCGGCGATGACGTTGCTGGGCGAGCGCGACCGGTCGCGCGAGCTTTACCTGTTCGATACGTTCGAGGGCATGACGCCGCCCAGCGAGTTCGACCGGCGCGCGGAAGACGGCGCGCAGGCGTCGACGATCCTCGAGAACGCCAAGGCTTCGGACCTGATCTGGGCCAACGCACCGCTCGACGACGTGCGCGCCAACTTGGCGCTGACCGGTTATCCGGCGGAGCGGCTGCACTTCGTCAAGGGGCGGGTCGAGGACACGCTGCCGGGCGAAGCGCCTGGGGCGATCTCGATCCTGCGGCTCGACACGGATTGGTACGAGTCGACCCGGCACGAGCTGATCCACCTATATCCGCGGCTGTCGGTGGGCGGCGTGTTGATCATCGACGATTACGGCGGCTGGGAAGGCGCGCGGAAGGCGGTCGACGAATACATCGCGGACAACCGGCTTCCGGTGCTGCTGCAGCGGATCGATCAGACGGGACGGGTCGTGGTGAAGACCGGGACGCTGCCGTAGCGGCGTCCGGGTCAGCCCGGGGCGATCTCGAACAGGCCTTCGACCTCGACGGCGGCGTCGAGCGGGAGGGCGGGCACGCCGATCGTGGTGCGGGCGTGGCGGCCGGCTTCGCCGAAGATCTCGACGGCGAGGTCGGAGGCGCCGTTCATGACTTTGGCGTGGTCGGTGAAGGCCGGGGGCGAGGCGATGAAGCCGCCGAGGCGGACGACGCGGACGACGCGGTCGAGATCGCCGGCGCAGGCGGTGCGGAGATGGGTGAGGACGTTCATCAGGCAGAGGCGGGCGGCGCGCTGGCCTTCCTCGATCGAGACCCCCTCCCCTACTTTGCCGGTGATGGCGATCTTGCCGTTCACGGCGGGGACCTGGCCGGAGACGACCACCAGGGCGCCGGTGGCGACGTAGGGGACGTAGTTGGCGACCGGGGGCATGGCGCTGGGCAGGTCGATGCCGAGTTCCTTCAGGCGGGCGTCGATTTTACCGGACATGATCGGTCCTATCCGTTGGAGACGAGGCGCAGGCCGGGCTTGCGGGCGCGCATCTGGGTGGGGAGGTCGAGCGGGAGCAGCGGCAGCGGGTCGGGCTGCGCGTCGGGGATGCCCTCGGGCACGTCGCAGCCGCCGAGATAGTTCAGGGCCAGGTGGCGGAAGACGTAGTCGAGGATCGAGGTGGCGTGGGCGATGTCGGCGTCGCCCTCGACGGAGCCGGCGGGGCCGAAGCGGGTCAGGGTGAAGGCGTGGACGTAGTCCTCGAGCGGGACGCCGTGCTGCAGGCCGAGGCTGACGGCGGCAGCGACGCTGTCCATCATGTGGCGGACGACAGAGCTTTCGCGGGGCAGCGAGACGTGGAGTTCGCCGAGCGTGCCGTCGGCGTATTCCTCGGTGCGGACGAAGATGCGGTGGCCGCCGATGGCGGCCTTCTGGGTGTAGCCGCGGCGGCGGGACGGGAGGTCGCGGCGGCGCGGCGGCTGGGCGGGGACGGCGCCGATCATGGGGCGCGGCGGCATGGCGTGCAGATAGGGCGCGACGGTGTCGTGCATGGATTGGTGCGATTGGAGGCTGGCGGGGGCCAGCAGAGTCTCGCCGACCAGGATGCGGGCGAGCGCGGTCTCGGCCGAGAGCCCGGCGGAAGCGAGGCGGGCGCGGGCGGCGCGGGTGAGTTGGCCGTGTTCGTCGACGGCGGCGAAGGCGGGCGCGATGCCGCAGGTCTCGGCGCCGAGCAGGGCGTCGGCCGGGCCGGGATGGAGGATGGCGGTGCTGGGCAGGGCGGCGGAGCCTTGCAGGGCTTCGGCGCGGGCCTTGCGGGCGGCCTTGGCAAGCTCGGGGAGCAGGCGGAGCGGGGGCGGCACGGGCCAGGTGGGCAGGCGGGAGAGCAGGTCGGGCTGTTCGCCGGCGAGGGCGACGTCGGCGACGCCGCGGACGATGGCGGCGAGGTTGGCGGCGAGGTCGCGGGCGTCGGGGCTCTCGTAGTCGAGGCCGAGTTCGGCGAGCAGGCCGTCGAGGTCGGTGATCCCGATGGCGAAGCTGCGGCCGGCGGGGTCGCTGAGGCGGAGCGCCTTGGCGGATGTGCGGACGGCGTCGACGAAGG
>CAWKCD010000002.1:0-143873 GCA_963848035.1 uncultured Alphaproteobacteria bacterium | reverse complement strand
GCCGTGCCAGCGGCCGCCGCTGACGTTGAGGATGGTGCCGCTGATCCAGGCGCCGGTGGGGCCGGCGAGGTAGAGGCAGGCTTGGGCGATGGGGGTGGGGCCGCCGAGGCCTAGGGGGTAGAGGGCGTTTTCGGCTTCGATCTCGGCGGGGGTCATGGGTTCGCCGGTGTTGCCGGTGGGGCCGGGGGCGATGGTGTTGACGAGGATCTGGTGGGGTTCGAGTTGCTTCGCCAGGCCGATGGCTAGGCCGTTGAGGCCGGCTTTGGCGGCGTTGTAGGCGACGGTGGTGGTGCGGTTGGCGCGGCGGCTGGCGACGGAGCCGATGAAGACGATGCGGCCTGCATTCTGGGCGATCATGGTGGGGATGACGGCCTTGGCGGTCCACCAGGCGCCGGAGAGGTCGGTGTCGATGACGAGGCGCCAGAGGTCGTCGGGTTCGTCCCAGGCGATGCCGCGGGGGGCGTCCAGGCCGGCGCAGGCGATGAGGATGTCGATGGCGCCGTGGGTCTCCAGAGTGGCGGCGGCCATGGCGCGGGCGGAGGCGGGGTCGGTGATGTCGACATGGACGGCGCTGGCGCGGGGGAGGGTGGCGGCGAGCGCGGCGGCGGCCTCGAGGTTGCGGTCGGCGAGGACGAGGTTGGCGCCGGCGTGGGCGAAGGTGCGGGCGATCTCGGCGCCGATGCCGCCGGCGGCGCCGGTGACGATGGCGGTCTTTGCGGTGAGGGGCATGGGGCGCTCTGCGTTGTTTCGAAAGCGGGAGCGTGCGACGTTTTCGGGATGACGGATACATCGATCATTCGCGGCGGGCTGGTTCTGGATGCGGCGACGTATCTGGGGGCGGCGGACATCCTGGTGCGGGACGGGCGGATCGTCGAGGTGGGGGCGCCGGGGATGGCGGCGCCGGAGGGGGCGGCGGTGATCGATGCGTCGCACCGGCTGCTGCATCCGGGGCTGGTGAATGCGCATACGCATGGGCACGGCAATCTGGGCAAGTCGATGGGGGATGGGTGGACGCTCGAGCTGTTGCTGGCGGCCAATCCTTGGATCGGGGGCATGGTCAGCGCGGCGGAGAAGCGGCTGGCGGCGACGATCGGGGCGGCGGAGATGGTGCTGAAGGGGTGCACCGCGGCGTACGATCTGTTCGTGGAGAATCCGGGGCCGACGGTGGACGGGATCGATGCGGTGGCGGAGGGGTATCGGTCGGTGGGGATGCGGGCGGTGATCGCGCCGATGGTGGCGGACATGACGCTGTACGAGGCGGTGCCGGGCTTGGGGGCGCTGGTGCCGGCGCAGCCGACGCTGCCGGCTTGGGAGGAGACGGTCGCGGGGCTGCGGGCGGTGTTGCAGGCGTGGCGGTGGGACCGGGATTGGGTTCGGCCGGCGGTGGCGCCGACGATCCCGATCCATTGCCGGGACGAGTTCCTCGTGGCGTGCCGGGATCTGGCCGAGGCGTTCGGGGTGGGCGTGCATAGCCATGTGGCGGAATCGAAGGTGCAGGCGGTGGTGGGGGCGGCGCGGTATGGGCGGTCGCTGGCGGCGCATCTGGATGGGCTGGGGGTGATCGGTCCGCGGTTCACGGCGGCGCATGGGGTTTGGCTGGACGGGGAGGATTGGAAGATCCTGGCGGGGCATGGCGCGTCGGTGGCGCACAACCCGGCGAGCAACATGCGGCTGGGGAACGGGGTGGCGGATTTCGCGGGGATGCTGCGGGCGGGGGTGAATGTCGGGATCGGGACGGATGCGGCGACTTGTTCGGACAATCTGAACATGTATGGGGCGATGCATTTCGCGGCGGCCGGGTCGCATGCGCGGGGGCCGGATCCGCGGTTTTGGGTGCGGAACGGGGAGGTGTTGGCGGCGGCGACGGTGGGGAGCGCGCGGGCGTTGGGGATGGACCACATCGGGCGGATCGCGGCGGGGTTCGCGGCGGATATCGTGTTCCTGGATATGGAGAAGCCGACGCTGATGCCGCTGAACGATCCGGTCAATCAGGTGGTGATGGGGGAGGATGGGACGAGCGTCGATGCGGTGATGATCGGGGGGCGGTTCGTGGTGCGGGAGGGTAGGCTGCTGACGGTGGATCTGCGGAAGCTGGCGCGGGAGGCGGCGGCGGCGCGGGACGCGATGCGGGAGCGGAACGCGGGGAAGCGGGCGAATTTCGAGTGCGTGGCGGCGGTGGTGGCGGATTTCTGTCCGGCGTTGGCGTCGCAGGCGTGGCACATCAATCGTTATTGCGGCTGTTAGACCGCGAGGGGGAACGAGATGAAGTATTTGATGGCGGCGTTGCTGGCGTGCGGGGTGGCGGGGGCGGCGATGGCGCAGGGGAGCGCTTGGCCGGGGCGGATCGAGATCGTGCCGGTGACGTCACAGACGGTGTCGCTCGAGGCGTTCCTGAAAGGCGAGAAGACGGGGCCGGCGGTGCTGCTGGGCGGGGAGTTGCGGTTGCCGCTGGGGGCGACGGGGAAGGTGCCGGCGGTGGTGCTGATCCATGGGTCGGGGGGGATCGGGTCGGGGCCGGACATGTGGGCGCATGTGCTGAACGAGGCGGGGATCGCGGCGTTCATCCTGGATGCGTTCTCGGGGCGGCACATCGTTTCGACGGTGGCGGATCAGGACCAGCTCAATTCGCTGTCGATGACGGTCGATGCGTATCGGGCGCTGGACGTGTTGGCGGCGGATCCGCGGATCCGGGCGGACCGGATCGCGGTGTGGGGGTTCTCGAAGGGGGCGGTGCCGGCGGTGTATTCGGCGGTGGAGCGGTTCCGGAAGAGCTTCGGCAGCGAGAACCGGTTCGCGGCGCATGTCGGGTTCTATACGCCGTGCAACGTGACGTATGACGACGAGAAGGTGGGGGCGGCGCCGATCCGGCTCTATCACGGCAGCAGCGACGATTACGTCAATCCGGCGGCGTGCCGGGATCTGGTGCCGCGCTGGAAGGCGGCGGGGGCGGACATCGCGCTGACCGAATATCCGGACAGCCAGCACGGGTTCGACACGCCGACGAGCCCGACGCTGGTTGCGGTGCCGACGGCGCAGAGCACGCGGAATTGCCGCATCAAGGAGGGGCCGGGCGGGACGTTGCTGGATGCGCAGTCGGGGCAGGTCTATTCGATCAAGAGCGATCCTTGCGTCGCGGTCGGGGCGCATGTGGGGCATAATCCGGTGGCGGCGGAGGCGGTTCGGGCGGATGTGATGGGGTTCCTGAAAGCGACGTTATTGAAATGAATATGCTGCGGGAGCTGCCGGGGCGGGCTTATTTCGACGCGGAATATTTCGCGGCGGAGCAGCGGGCGGTGTTCGCGCGGAACTGGGTGCATGTGGCGGGCGGGCACGAGATCCCGGGGGCGGGGGATGCGGTGCCGGTGTCGGTGGCCGGGCTGCCGGTGGTGGTGGTGCGGCAGCGGGACGGGTCGGTGCGCGGGTTCCACAATGTGTGCCGGCATCGGGGGTGTCTGCTGGTGGCGGGGCCGGTGCAGGCGCGGCCGGTGTTGAGCTGTCCGTTCCATGGGTGGGGGTATGGGCTGGACGGGGCGTTGTTGCGGACGCCCCATTGGGATGCGGCGGACGGGACGGCGGAGGCGGGGTTCGAGCCGGGGCGGTTCGGGTTGTTGCCGGTGGCGACGGCGGTTTGGTGCGACCAGGTGTTCGTGCGGGTGGCGGCGGAGGGGGCGAGCTTCGAGGAGCATATCGCGCCGCTCGCTGCGCGGTGGGCGGCTTACGATCTGGGGTCGTTACGGTATGGCGGGCATGCGCCGTACGAGGTGGCGGCGAATTGGAAGCTGGTGGTGCAGAACTTCTTGGATACTTACCACTTGCCGTTCCTGCATCCGCAGCTTGGGGACGGTGGCGCAGGCGAAGAATTACGACGACGTGAATGCGGGGGAGACGGCGTTCGGGATCAGTTATCGGGCGGGCGGGGTGGAGAAGGACAAGGGCGATCTGGACATGCCGGTGTTCGCCGGGCTGCCGGCGCGGGAGCGGGCGGGGCAGGACATCCTGGTGTTGTATCCGAACACGCTGGTGGAGCTGGTGGCGGGGCATTTGCTGTTCATCCGGCTCGATCCGGTGGGGCCGGCGCTGACGCGCGAGGTGATGAGCGCGTATTTCGTGGGGGAGGGGGCGACGGATCCGCGGTGGGAGGCGGCGCGGACGGGGCTGCTGGCGAGTTGGGACCGGTTGCAGCGGCAGGATTTCGGGGTGGTGGTGTCGTGGCAGGCGGCGCAGGTGTCGCCGGCGGCGGGGGATCAGCCGGAGGTTTCGCCGTTGTGGGAGCGGAGCGGGGCCTGGTTCCGGGGGCGGGTGGCGCGCGAGATGGCGGCGGGATGAGCGAGATCATCGCGGAGCGGGTCTGCGCCGAGGTCGAGGGCGATGTGGTGGTGTTCCTGATCGGGATGCGGCTGAACCGGTTCTGGAAGTTCTGGAAGTGGCTGCCGGTGTTGCGGGCGATGCCGCGGATGCTGGCGGAGCTGGAGCGGGATCCGTCGCTGGGATTGCTGTCGTGGCGGGGGCATTTCGGGCTGCGCAGCGCGATGCTGGTGCAGTATTGGCGGAGTGCTGCGCATCTGCAGGCGTATGCGCGGAGCGAGGCGGGGGCGCATTTGCCGGGGTGGCGGGCGTTCAACCGGAGCGTGGGGACGAGCGGGGATGTGGGGATCTGGCACGAGACGTATGTCGTACCGCCGGGTCATCGGGAGGCGATCTACGTGAACATGCCGCGGTTCGGGTTGGGGTTGGTGGGGACGCTGCTTCCGGCGAAGGGAGAGCGGGCGAGCGCGGCGGGGCGAATGGCTCAGTAAGCTTCAGGCGGCGCGGCGGGTGCCGGGGCGGGGGCTGGCGGTGAGGCGGAAGCGTTCGGTGAGTTCGACGAGGCGGGTGGATTGTTCGACCAGCGAGTAGCTGGCGGCGGTGGATTGCTCGACCATGGCGGCGTTCTGCTGGGTGACCTGATCCATTGCCGAGATGGCGATGTTGACTTCGCCGAGGCCGCTCGACTGCTCCTTGGCGGCGGACGCGATCTGGGCGACGACGCCGTCGATCGCGGCGACCTGGTCGACGATGTCGGCGAGGGAGCGGCCGGTGTCGCCGACGAGGGATACGCCGCGGCCGACCTGGTCGGAGCTGTTGGCGATGAGGATCTTGATCTCGCGGGCGGCTTCGCTGGATCGTTGCGCGAGGGCGCGGACTTCGGAGGCGACGACGGCGAAGCCTCGGCCGGCGTCGCCGGCGCGGGCGGCTTCGACACCGGCGTTGAGCGCCAAGAGGTTGGTCTGGAAGGCGATCTCGTCGATGACGGAGATGATCTGGCTGATCTCGCCGGCGGAATGGGCGATCGCGCCCATGGCTTCGACGGCGGTGGTGACCACGGCGCCGGAACGGTCGGCGACGGAGCGGGCCGAGGCGACGGCTTCGCGGGCGCTGCCGACGCCTTGGGCGGTGCGCTGCACGGCCTGGGTGATCTCGCCCATGGTGGTGGCGGTTTCCTGGAGGCTGGCGGCCTGCTGCTCGGTGCGGCGGCTGAGGTCGTCGGCGGCCTGGGTGATCTCCTGGGCGCCGGAGCGGAGTTCGCCGGCGCTGGTGACGATCTCGGCGATGGCGGAGCGGACGTTCTCGAGGGCGCTGTTGTAATCTTGGCGGAGCTGTTCGTATTCGGCGTGGAACGGATCTTCGATCTCGGTCGCGAGGTCGCCGGCGGATAGGCGCGACAGACCGGCGCCGAGTTCGCGGATCACGGCGGCCTGTTTCGCGGCCGCTTCCTGCCGCTCGTTCTCGATGGCGCGCTGCTCCTGGGCGAGGCGCAGCTGGATGGCTTCGGCTTCGCTTTCGAGGCGCAGCTTCTGCTTGAGGGATTCCTGCAATTGGCGGAGGGAGGCTGCCATTCGACCGAGTTCGTCGCCGCGGTCCTGCCCCGGCACCGCGTCATCGAGGTCGTTGGCGGTGAGACGGTCAAGCGAGAGGATGAGGGCGCCGACGCCGCCGCAGATGTCGCGGTTGATCGACCAGGCGATCAGCACGGCGATGAGGATGACGAGGCCGCCGAGGCCTCCCAGCTTGATCGTGGTCGCCTTGAATTCGGCGTCGAGATCGTCGGTATTGGCGCCGGCGAGGAAGACGAGGTCCCACGGCTTGAAGCGGGCGACGTAGGCGAGCTTGGATTCCGGCTGCGACTTGCCGGGGACGGGCAGGGCGTAGGCGATATAGGCGTTGTCCCGGTCCTTGAGGGCGTCGACGATGGCGGCCCAGCGGTCACGGCCGTCGGACAGGGTGGCGGTAGAGGGTTTGTTGTCGCGTTTCGGATCGGTGCCGTGGACGATGGTGATGCCGTCGCGCTGGGCGAGGATGTAGCCGCTGCCGCCGTCGAAGCGGAGGGTGCGGATCACGTCGGTGAGGCGGGCCATGGCCTGCTCGCGGGTGAGCTGGCCGGCGGCGATCTGAGCTTCGTATCCCTGAGCCACCGATAGGACGGACGCGACGACGGCGCCGAGTTTGTCGGCACGATCCTCGACCATGCGGGCGCGCATGATCACGCCACTGCTGCCGACGGAGACGGCGACGGCCAAGGCGGAGACGGCCATGAGCAGGAGCAGCTTCGACCTAAAACTAACTCTTTTCAGCAAACTCATCGACAGCCGTTCCTGGACACCGCAAGTGCAGGTTACGCGCTGAAGGTAAATTTAACATGAATTACCGGGGCGAGGCGCCGTTCCGGACAGCGGAGTGGTGCCGGCCGTAGGCGGCGTAGACGGCCAGGCCGATCGCGAGCCAGACCACCAGGCGGACCCAGGTGAGCAGCGGCAGGCCGAGCATCAGCAACAGGCAGAACGCGATGCCGAGCCCCGGAAGATAGGGGACGGCGGGGGCGCGGAACGGGCGCGGCTGGGCGGGCTGGGTGCGCCGCAGGTGGATGACGGCGATGCAGACCAGGATGAACGCGAACAGGGTGCCGATGCTGACCATCTCGCCGAGGATGCCGATGGGCACGAGGCCGGCGAGTGCGGCGACGACGGCGCCGATGATGAGCTGGCTGCGGTAGGGGGTGCCGAGGGTCGGGTGGACACGGGCGAAGAGCGGCGGGAGCAGGCCGTCGCCGGCCATGGCGAAGAGGATGCGCGCCTGGCCGAACAGCAGGACCAGGATCACCGTGGTCAGGCCGATGAGGGCGGCGAGCTTGATGAGCCCGGCGAACCAGGCGATGCCGATGACGTCGACGCCCTTGGCGATCGGGTCGGGCACGTCGAGTTGGGCGAAGGGGACCAGGCCGGTGAGGACGGCGGAGACGGCGATGTAGAGCAGCGTGCAGATCGCGAGCGAGCCGAGGATGCCGACGGGGACGTCGCGTTGCGGGCGGAGCGCTTCCTGGGCCGTGGTGGAGACGGCGTCGAAGCCGATGAAGGCGAAGAACACGACGGAGGCGCCGCGCAGGATGCCGCTCCAGCCGAAATGACCGAACTCGCCGGTGTTGTCGGGGATCAGCGGGTGCCAGTTGCTGGAGTCGACGTGGAAGGCGCCGAGGGCGATGAAGGCCACGACGACGGCGAGCTTGAGGCAGACCATGACGTTGTTGAAGCGTGACGAGTTGCGCGTACCCATGATCAGGCCGGCGGTGAGCAGGAGGACGATGGCGGCGGCGGGGAGGTTGAAGATGGCGCCGGGGGCGGAGAAGGGGGCGGCGGTGAGCGCGGCGGGGAGTTCGATGCCGAGGGTCTTGAGCAGGCTCGTGACGTAGCCGGACCAACCGGAGGCGACGGTGGCGGCGCCCATGGCGTATTCGAGCATCAGGTCCCAGCCGATGATCCAGGCGGGGAGCTCGCCGATGGCGGCGTAGGCGTAGGCATAGGCGCTGCCGCTGACGGGGAGGAAGGAGGCGAGTTCGGCGTAGGAGAGGCCGACGAGGGCGCAGGCGACGGCGGCGAGCAGGAAGGAGAGCATGATGGCCGGGCCGGCGTATTGGGCGGCGGCGGTGCCGGTGAGGACGAAGATGCCGGCGCCGACGATGGCGCCGATGCCGATGGCGATGATGCTGAAGGGACCGAGACTGCGGGTGAGGGGGTCCTTGTCCGAGCTGGTGATCGGCTTGCGGCTCCAGAGGCCGCGATCGCTGGTTGCACTCATTTGTTCGATACGCGCCAGTCCGATCGCGGGTTCCGGGTCAGCCGAGATAGGCTTCCTGGACGGCTTGGCTGTCGATGAGGCTGGCGCCGGTGCCGGATAGGACGACTTCGCCGGATTGCAGGACGTAGGCGGTTTGGGCGATTTCCAGGGCCATGAGGGCGTTCTGTTCGACGAGCAGGATGGTGACGCCGGTGGCGTTGATGGCTTGGATCGTTGCGAAGACCTGGTCGACCACTTGGGGGGCTAGGCCCATGCTGGGTTCGTCCATGAGGAGGAGGCGGGGGCGGGACATGAGGGCGCGGCCCATGGCGAGCATCTGCTGTTCGCCGCCGGAGAGGGTGCCGGCGATCTGGCCGATGCGTTCGCGCAGGCGGGGGAAGAGGTCGAGGTTGCGTTCGAGGTCGGCGGTGAGTTCGGGGCCGCGCGCCGGGCTGCGGTAGGCGCCCATCAT
This sequence comes from uncultured Alphaproteobacteria bacterium, assembly GCA_963848035.1. Classification (GTDB taxonomy): domain Bacteria; phylum Pseudomonadota; class Alphaproteobacteria; order Acetobacterales; family Acetobacteraceae; genus JAVVHH01. Next base: position 135,313 of record CAWKCD010000002.1, on the reverse strand, counting down.
GAGATTTTCGCGGACGGTGAGACGGGCGAAGACGCGGCGGCCTTCGGGGACCTGGACGAGGCCGCGGGGGACGAGATCGTGGGCGGGGATGCGGGTGATGTCGACGCCGTCGAGCAGGACGCGGCCTTGGGTGAGGGTGCGCAGGCCGCAGATGGCGTTGAGCGTGGTGGTCTTGCCTGCGCCGTTGGCGCCGACGATGGCGCAGATGGCGCCGGGGGCGACCTCGAGGGAGACGCCGCGGAGGGCGCGGATGTTGCCGTAGGCGACGTGGAGGTCTTCGACGTGGAGGCCGAGGGCGGTCATTCCGGAATTGCGTCCATGCCGTGTTGGGCGGCGCGGGCGCCGAGATAGGCGGAGATGACGGCGGGGTCGGCGCGGATCTCGGCGGGGGTGCCTTCGGCGATGGCGACGCCGTGGTCGAGGACGGTGATGCGTTCGCAGATGCCCATGACGACGCGCATCTGATGCTCGATGAGGAGCACGGTGAGGTCGTGACGGTCGCGGATCGTGCGGATGAGTTCCATGAGGGCGTGGCTCTCGACCGGGTTCATGCCGGCGGCGGGTTCGTCGAGGAGGAGGAGTTTGGGACGGATGGCCAGCGCGCGGGCGATCTCCAGGCGGCGCTGGTCGCCGTAGGGGAGGTGGCGGGCGAGGCGGTCGCCGCGGCCGGTGAGGCCGAGTTCGGCGAGGAGCTTGTTGGCGCTGGCGGTGGTGTCGCGGATCTTGCGGCGGTGGGCGGGGGTGGCGAAGAGGGCGCCGAGGAGGGTGTCGGGCTCGCGGGCGTCGACGCCGACCATGATGTTCTCGAGGGCGGTGAGGTCGGGGAAGAGGCGGATGTTCTGGTAGGTGCGGGCGACGCCGTGGGCGGCGACGAGGTCGGGGCGGAGGCTGTCGATGCGGTTGCCGTCGAGATGGATGGTGCCGGAGCTGGGTTTGATAAAGGAGGTGAGGCAGTTGAAGAGGGTGGTCTTGCCGGCGCCGTTGGGGCCGATGACGCCGTGGATGGCGGATTTGGGGATGTGGAGGGAGACGTTGTCGACGGCGAGGAGGCCGCCGAAACGTTTGCTGATGTTTTGGGCGTCGAGGAGCGCGGTCATACGGCTTCCCGGTTGCGGATGGCTTTGGGGCTGAGGCCGTCGGGTTTGAGGCGGACGACCATGATGATGACGAGGCCGTAGATGAGGTAGCGGTATTCGCCGAGGTCGCGGAGGATCTCGGGGGCGCCGATGAGGGTGGCGGCGCCGATGAGGACGCCGGGGAGGCTGCCGATGCCGCCGACGACGAGGATGGCGAGGACGTTGACGGAGACGAGGAGCTGGAAGGACTGGGGGAAGACGGAGCCGGTCATGGCGGCGAAGAGGCCGCCGGCGAGGCCGGCGAAAGCGGCGCCCAAGGTGTAGGCGGAGAGTTTGACTTGGACGAGGTGGATGCCGAGGGCTTGGGCGACGTCTTCGTCTTCGCGGACGGCAAGCCAGCGGCGACCTAGGCCGGAGTGCTGCAGGCGCCAGGCGCAGTAGCCGGCGAGGGCGGCCATGGATGCGGTCAAGTAGAAGAGGCGGGTGGGGCTGGCGAGGGTGGTGCCGAAGAGGTCGGGCTTGGGGATGTTGACGATGCCCTGGGCGCCACCGAGCCAGGGTTTCAGCATGTCGGAGAGGACGAGGACGCGGATGATCTCGCCGAGGCCGAGGGTGGCGATGGCGAGGTAGTCGCCGCGGACTTTGAGGACGGGGAGGCCGAAGAGGAAGCCGAAGGCCGAGGCGGCCATGATGGCGAAGGGGAGGGCTTGGAAGAAGGTAAGGTGCCAGTCGAGGGCCGAGGTGGGGGAGGTGAGGAGGGCGACGGTGTAGGCGCCGACGGCGAAGAAGGCGACGAAGCCGAGGTCGACCAGGCCGGCGAGGCCGAGCTCGATGTTCAGGCCGAGGGACATCAGCGTGTAGAGGCCGACGAGCATCATGACCTGGCCGATGAAGTCGTTGGTGAGGGCGGGGAGGAGGAGGAGCAGGAGGAGGAGGGCGGCTTGGATGGTGCGCTTGGCCGGGTTGGGGAGGGCGGCGTAGGTGGCGGCGCCGGGTCGGAGGGCGACTGTCATGCCGATGAGGGCGGCGACGGCTGCGCCGGCGGGGAGCATGCCTTCGTAGGAGAAGCCCCAGTCGGCGATCCCGGCGAAATTGCCGAAGAGGTTGCGGATCAGTTCGCGGAGCAGCCCGGCGGTCGTTGCTCCCGCGAGGGCGCCGAGGAGGGCGCGGCGGGGGAGCACGGGCATGAGGACGAGGGCTGCGCCGAGGGCGGCGGCGAGCGCGCCGGCGAGGGCCAGGGCGATGGTGGCGAGGGGTTCGTCGGCGTTGTAGCCGATGGCGTTGAGGGTGACGGGGGTGAGGGAGACGAAGATCCAGCGGAGGTTGGCGGCGCGGGCGGCGTCGGTGGCGAGGCCGAGGAGTGCGCCGGCGGCGGCGCCGGCGAGGAGGGCGGGGAGGAGGCGGCGTTGGCGCTTGGCGAGGGTTGCGCCGACGGTGATGGCGGCGGCGAGGAGGAGGGCGTGGCCGATGTCGAGCACGCCGATGACGAGGGCGCGATTGGCGAACTGGCCGAAGAGGCCGATCAGGACGAGGAAGATGCAGGTGCCGGCGATGGTGAGCGCGGCGTTGATGGTGGGCATGAGGATCGGCGCGGCGCGGTCGGGCAGGATCGTTCCGGGGACGTCGCGGGGCATCAGTGATGCCCGGCCGGTAAGAGTTGAGGCGCTCCGCTTTGGGGCATCTAGGCGCGTGCGGCCAGGCGTTCCCCGAGGATGCCGCGGGGACGGAAGATGAGGACCATGACGAGCATGGTGTAGGCGATGGCGTCGCGGAGCTGGTAGGGGGCGGTGACGCCGAGGCCCTCGAGGAAGAGGGCGGGGCCGGTGCTTTCGACCATGCCGAGGGCGAAGCCGCCGAGCATGGCGCCGGGGATGTTGCCGATGCCGCCGAGGACGGCGGCGCCGAAGCCCTTCACGCCGAGGAAGAAGCCCATGAAGAACGAGATCTGCTTGAAGACGAGGCCGTAGAGCAGGCCGGCGATGCCCGGCCATGGCGCCGCCGAGGGCGAAGGTGAAGACGATGATGCGGTCGACGTCGATGCCCATGAGGGTGGCGGCGTCCTTGTCCTCGGCGACGGCGCGCATGGCGGTGCCGATCTTGGTGCGCATGACGATCAGGGTGAGGACGATCATGGCGGCGATGGCGGCCAGGACGACGACGAGTTGGGAGCGGGGGATGGCGTAGCCGAGGATGTCGACGCTGCCCTCGATGACGGAGACGGTGGGGAAGGACTTGTTCTGGGCGCCGAACATGCCGCGGGCGGAGTATTCGAGGACGAAGGAGAGGCCGAGGGTGCTGATGAGGGGCGCGAGCAGGCGGCCGCGGCGGAAGGGGCGGTAGGCGATGCGTTCGGCGAGGATGGCGAGGGCGCCGGAGACGAGGATGGAGGCGGACAGCGCGAGGAGGAGGGCGAGCCAGGGGTAGGGCTGCAGGATGCCGTTGCGGCTGCAGGCGATGAGGGTGAAGCAGGAGGCGTAGGCGCCGAACATGAAGACGTCGCCATGGGCGAAGTTCACCATGCGCAGGATGCCGTAGACCATGGTGTAGCCGAGGGCGATGAGGGCGTAGATGGCGCCCATGGTGAGGCCGAAGGAGATGAAGGAGAACCACTCGGCGCGGTCGTATCGCGGGTGGAACAGGCCGGAGAGGATGCCGATCCCGACGATGGCGATGACGAGGATGCGGAGCGCGAGGAGGAACCAGTCGACCGGGGTCGCCTGGCGGATCCATTCGGCGATGGCGGGTTGGTCAAGCACGGATTTTCTCGTTGGCTGGGGGCGTCCGCCTCACCCGGCCCTCTCCCGACAGGGGGAGAGGGCTTCGAGGGGGATTGCCGCGTCGCTGCGCTCCTCGCAATGACACGGTGTCAGCCGCCGGGGGCGGGGGAGTAGACTTTCTTGGGGTTCTTGCCGAGTTCGTAGGTGGTGGGATCGCCGGAGGTGTATTCGAAGACGGCGAAGTTGCTGGTGCCGCAGTCGCCGAATTTGTCGCAGGTGAGCTTGCCGGTCATGCCGTCGAGGTCGGTGGTGCCGAGGAGGGCGTCGCGGAGGGCTTTGCGGCCGATATAGGTGGTGCCGTCGTCGGTGGTCTTGGCGACTTTCTCGATGGCGAGCATGAGGGCCAGGCCGCAATCGTAACCGTTGGCGTGGAAGCCGCCGATCGGGGCTTCGCCGAACTTCTTTTTATACTTCTCGACGAACTCCGGATATTTCGAGCCCATGAGCTTGGGGTCGTTGTCGATGCCGGTCATGCGGTAGCCGATGGAGGCGTCGCCGGCGGCCTCGAGGAAGGCGGCGGAGAGGACGGCGTCGGTGCCGAGGAGCGGGGTTTTGGCGAGGGTGGGGACTTCCTTGATCTGGCGCGTGAGATAGGCCGAGGCGCCGACGAAGACGGGGGCGAAGAGGAGGTCGGGCTTGGCGGTGCCGATGCGGGTGAGGACGGGGCGCATGTCGGTGTCGGAGGGCTGGATGGCTTCGGCGGCGACGATGGTGCCGCCATCGGCTTTCCATTTCGCTTCGAAAGCGCGGGCGAGTTGTTCGGCGTAGAGGCTGCCGTCGTGCAGCGTGGCGACGTTCTTATAGCCTTGCGCCTTGGCGTATTTGGCGGCGGCGTCGGCGGCCTTGAGGTCGTTGTAGACGAAGCGGACGATGCCTTGCAGGGCGGGCGGACGGTCGGCGGCGGTGAGCGCGGGGGCGGTGGCCGAGGTCACGGCCTGGGGCATGCCGGCGTTCCACAGGATGGGGGCGCCGCCGCGGGATTCCGACGAGCAGGCGGTGCCGACGACGGCGACGATCTGCTTGTTGGCGGCGAGGCGCGTGGCGCCGGTCTGGCCGCCTTCGACGCTGCACTGGCCGTCTTCGGGGAGGTATTTGATGGGGTGGCCGACGAGGGTGTTCTTGTGGTCGTCGAAGGCGATTTCGGCGCCGCGGGAGGCGTCGAGCCCGAGGGCGAGGTCGGGGCCGGAGAGGACCAGCAGGCCGCCGATCAGGATGGGCTGGCCTTTTGGAATGGCAACGACGCCGACATCGTCGGTGACCGGGCCGGCGGTTTCGGCGCGGGCGACGCCGCTCCATAGCGCGACCGCAACCGCGGCCGCCATGAGGCTTTTCTTGTAGGTCATCGCAGCACTCCCTTCGTGTCAAATCGCTTGGACGAAATCGGATAGGCTCGGACGCAAAACCTTACACGCTCGACTGTAGACGGATAAGCAATCCGCATACCAGTGGAACGGGCTGTTGCGTTTCCGTGCGGGCGCGCGGATCGTCGGGGGAGTGGAAGGGAGAACCCAATGAGCGCCAGCTTCATCGATTGCACCGACGACATGATCGGGCTTTGGGAGGCGATCCGTCGTCCGGGGGACCCGGCGGTGGCGGTGCACATGTCGCCGGGTCAGCCTGCGGATGTGCCGGCGCTGGTGGCGGGGCATTCGGCGGCGATCATCGATCATACCTATTTCAATGCGGAATTGCTCGGGCGCTGCACGGGATTGCGGCATTTGGTGTTTCTGGGAACGGGGGCGTCGTCGTTCATCGACGTGGAGGCGGCGGCCGGGCTGGGGATCGCGGTGCATACGATCAAGGGTTACGGCGACGTGACGGTGGCGGAGCATACGATCGCGCTGGCGATGGCGGCGGCGCGCGAGGTGGCGCGGATGGACCGGGAGGTGCGGGCGGGGCAGTGGCGGCAGATCTCGGGGGTGCAGCTTCGGGGCAAGACGATGGGGGTGATCGGGCTCGGGGGGATCGGGCGCGAGGTGGCGGGGTTGGCGCGGGGGTTGGGGATGGAGGTGCTGGCCTGGAACCGGTCGGCGGTGGCGGGGGTGAATGCGTCGCTGGAGGAGGTGTTGGAGCGGTCGGACATCGTTTGCGTTTGTCTGGCGCTGAACGAGGGGACGCGGGGTTTCCTGGATGCGGGGCGGTTGGGGCGGATGAAGCGGGGGGTGATCTTCGTCAACACGGCGCGGGCGGACATCGTGGATGGGGCGGCGCTGGCCGGGCTGCTGCGGAGCGGGCAGGTGCGGCATGCGGCGCTGGACGTGTTCGCGCGCGAGCCGCCGGATCCGGGCGATCCGCTGGTGACGGCGCCGAACACGACGCTGTCGTCGCATTCGGGGTTCATGACGCCTGAGGCGACCATGACCATGCTACGGCGGGCGATGGACCTCGTCATCGAGCACGACAGCGTGTCTGCGAGCTGACCCGGCAGGGCGCAGTTTGCGCCAGACACTCAGAGCGTGATGGGCAGGCCCTCGTAGCGGGCTTTCAGTTGGAGGGCGAGGTAGCGGGAGTAGTGGCGGGATTGGGCGAGGTTGCCGCCTTGGAACCATAGGGCTTCCTGGGCGGTGGGGACCCACATGTTGCGGAGTTCGCCGACCCAGGGGCCGGGGTCGCGGGCGGTGGCGGAGCCGAAGCCCCAGCAGGGGCCGACGCGGTCGGCGACTGCCTTGGAGATGAGCAGTTCGGCCCAGCCGTTCATGGAGCCGTAGCCGGTGGCGTAGACGATGGTGTCGGCGGGGAGGATCGTGTCGTCGTCGAGACGGACGCCGCCGGGCTCGATGGCGCGGATGGCGGTGCGGCTGCGGAGTGCGATGCGGCCGTCGATGATCATGTCGGAGGCGCCGACGTCGATGTAGTAGCCGGAGCCGCGGCGGAGATATTTGAGGGCGAGGCCGGAGTCGTCCTCGCCGAAATCGAGCATGAAGCCGGCGGCGCGGAGGCGGTCGTAGAAGGGCGCGTCCTCACGTTCGATCTGCTGCCAGATCGGGCGTTGCAGGCTGGGCATGAGGCGGTAGGGGATGGAGGCGGCGACGAGGTCGGCGGTGTCGGTGTCGATGCCGTCGGCGAGGGCCTGTTCGGAATAGAGCGAGCCCCAGGCGCGGCGGAGCATGGTGTCGGTCTTGACGACCAGGGTGGAGGATCGCTGCACCATGGTGGGGTGGGCGCCGTGTTCGACGAGGTCGGCGCAGATGTCGTGGGCGGAGTTGTTGGAGCCGATGACGACGACGCGTTTGCCGCGGTAGCGGTCGCCGCCGGCGTGCTGGCTCGAATGGTGCTGTTCGCCGGCGAAGCTGGTCATTCCGGGGATGGTGGGCATTTGCGGCAGGCCGGCCATTCCGGTGGCGAGGACCAGGTGTTTGGGGTGGAGGGTGACCGGCTGGCCGGCGCGGTCGACGTCGACGGTCCAGCTTTGGGTGGCGTCGTCGAAGGCGGCGTGGCGGCAGCGCGTGGCGTTCCAGATGTCGAGCTCCATGATGCGGGCGTACATCTCGAGCCAGTCGCCGAGCTTGTCCTTGGGGGTGAAGATCGGCCAGTGCGCGGGGAAGGGGAGGTAGGGCATGTGGTCGTACCAGACCGGGTCGTGCAGGCAGAGGGAGTTGTAGCGGCGGCGCCAGTTGTCGCCGGGGCGGTCATGGGCGTCGATGACGAGGGTGGGGATTTCGAGGCGTTTGAGGCGGGCGGCGAGGGCGAGGCCGCCTTGGCCGCCGCCGACGATGAGGACGTAGGGCTGGTCCTCGAGGCCGAGGCGGGCGGATTGCTCGGCGCGGCGGGCGAGCCAGGGGCGGCGGTCGGGGTCGGTGGGGAGCGGGGCGCCGCGTTCGCGGGTGGGGCCTTCGCGCTCCTCGAAGCCGGTGAGGGCGCGGGCGGCGGTCAGCAGGGTCCAGCAGCGACCGTTGCGGAGGCGGATATGGGCGCGGCCGTGGGCGAGGGCGGTCTCGAAGGTGAGCCAGCCGTCGATGCCGCCGTCGACGGCCGTTGCGCTCTCGACGCGCCAGGAATGGGCGGCGGTGAGGGGGGCGCGGTCGGCGATGCGGGCGGCGATGGCGTCGCGGCCTTCGGCGGTCTGGATGGTCCAGGTGAAGGCGAGGAGGTCGCGCCAGTAGCATTCGTCGGCGAAGAGGGTGGCGGCGGCGGCCGGGTCGGGGGTGGACAGCGCGGTGGCGAAGGCGCCGGTCCAGGCGGCGAGGGCGGCCTCAGCGTGCGACATGGCGGAACCCGGCGTCGGCGGCGTCGAGCACCTGGGCGATGTCGGCTTCGGTGTGGGCGCAGGAGAGAAACATGTTGTGGCGGGGGTGGAGGTAGGCGCCGTGGCGGAGGGCTTCGGCGCAGAAGGCGGTGCCTTTGGTGCAGTCGGGGTCGTCGTCGAACAGCACGGTGGGCATTTGGGCGGGGCCGCTCTGGTCGATGCGCAGGCCGCGGTGGATGGCGCGTTCGGCGAGGCCCTCGCGCAGGAGCTGGCCCATGCGGCGCATCTGGTCGGGGCCGTCGATGCGGTGGAGTTCGGTGAGGGTGGCGAGGGCGGCGGCCATGGGGACGGATCGGCACCAGAACGAGCCGGTGGTGAAGACCTGGGTGGCGGCGGCGCGGAAACGGTCGGCGCCGGTGACGGCGGCGAGGGCGTAGCCGTTGGCGATGGCCTTGCTCCAGGCGGCGAGATCGGGGCGGACGCCGAGCGGTTCCCAGGAGCCGCCGAGATGCAGGCGGAAGCCGGCGCGGACGTCGTCGAGCAGGAGGGCGGCGCCGGTCTGGTCGCAGAGGGCGCGGCAGCTGCGGGCGAATTCGGGGGTGGGGAGTTCCTGGCGTTGGCCGAAATCGTGGCGGAAGGCGGAGACGAGGATGGCGGCGAGGTCGGGGCCGGCGCGCTCGACGGCGGCTTCGAGGCTGGGGATGTCGTTGTATCGGAAGGCGATCAGATGGGCGCGGTCCTCTTCGGTGACGCCGGCGACGCTGGGGGAGCACCAGGGGACGGCGCCGTGATAGGCGCCTTGGGCGACGAGGATCTTGCGGCGGCCGGTCTGGGCGCGGGCGATGGTGACGCAGGCGGTGGTGGCGTCGGTGCCGTTCTTGCCGAGGATGCACCACTCGGCGTGGGGGACGGTGCGGACGATCATTTCGGCGAGGTCGACGAGGACGGGGCCGGGGCCGTTCATGCAGTCGCCTTGGGCGGCTTGGGCGGCGGCGGCGGCGTCGACGGCCGGGTGGTGGTGGCCGAGGACGATGGGGCCCCAGGAGCACATCATGTCGACGAAGCTGCGGCCGTCGACGTCGACGAGGCGGCAGCCTTCGGCGCGGGCGAAGAATTGCGGGTAGTTCTCCGGGAGGCGGGCGGCGTTCATGTGGCCCCAGAGGCCGCCGGGGATGACGCGGCTGGCGCGTTGGCGCAACGCGGCGTCGGTCGAGGTGGTGGCGCTGTCCAGCATCGGCGGCTCCTTGGGATTTCGATATATCATATATGTGATTTGGCCGCGCTTGGCTACGCGTTCGGCTTTTTGCGGTTGCGTCCGACGGCTCACGATATATCATATGTTCCAGTTCGCCAGGGAGCCGGTGGTTGACCGCATTGCGCCCGCACAACCGTCGCCCGTGACCGACGCCGCCTCGATCAGCGTCCGCGGCCTCACCAAACGGTTCGGGCCCGTGCTCGCGGTCGACGGGGTCGACCTCGACGTGGCGGCGGGGGAGTTCCTGGCGCTGCTGGGGCCGTCGGGGTCGGGGAAGACGACGATCCTGATGAGCATCGCCGGGTTCGATTTCCCGGACGCGGGCAGCATCCATATCGGCGCGCGCGACGTGACCTTCCTGCCGCCGCAGCGGCGCGAGTTGGGGATGGTGTTCCAGCGCTACACGCTGTTCCCGCATATGAGCGTCGCGGAGAACGTTGCGTTCGGGTTGAAGATGCGCGGGGTCGGGCGGGCCGAGCGGGAGGCGCGGGCGCTCGAGGCGTTGCGGACGGTGCGGCTCGAGACGTTGGGCGGGCGGCGGCCGGCGCAGCTCTCGGGCGGGCAGCAGCAGCGGGTGGCGCTGGCGCGGGCGATCGTCTACCGGCCGCAGGTGCTGCTGATGGACGAGCCGCTGTCGGCGCTGGACAAGAACCTGCGCGAGGAGATGCAGATCGAGATCAAGCATCTGCAGCAGGCGCTGGGGATCACGGTGGTGTTCGTGACGCATGACCAGACCGAGGCGCTGACGATGGCGGACCGGGTGAGCGTGCTGGACCGGGGGCGGCTGCAGCAGGTGGGGTCGCCGCGGGAGTTGTATGAGCGGCCGGCGACGGCGTTCGTGGCCGGGTTCATCGGGGAGACGAATTTCTGGCCGGGGGTGCTGGCGGCGGGAGCGGCGGCGGGGGAGGTGGCGACGGTGACGCTCGAGGGTGGGGAGCGCGTGCAGGCGGTGGCGGCGGGGGCGCTGGCGGCGGGGCGCGTGCGGCTGGCGGTGCGGCCGGAACGGGTGCGGATCGATCATTCGGGCGTGGCGGGGAGGGTGAAGGAGGCGATCTATGTGGGGAATGCGACGACGCTGATCGTGGGGATTGCGGGGACGGACGTGCGGGTGCGGTTGGCGGCGGCGGACCCGTCGTGCGGGGCGGCGGCGGGAATGGGCGTTTGCCTGGCGTGGTCGGCGGACGATGCGCGGTTGTATCCGGCATGAAGCGGCGGCCGTCCGCGTTCCTGTTGGGCGGGCGGCGCTATAGCCCGGCGGCGAGCGTGCTGCTCGCGCTGCCGTTCCTGCTGATCCTGCTGCTGGCGTTCGTGCTGCCGCTGCTGACGCTGTTGCGGGAGAGCGCGTTCGTGCCGGCGCCGACGCTGGCGCATTACGCGCGGGTGTTCGAGCAGCCGGCGTATCTGCGGATCCTGTTGCGGACGCTGGCGATCGCGGCGGAGGTGACGGTGGCGACGCTGCTGCTGGGGTATCCGCTGGCGTGGCTGATGTCGCGGCGGCAGGGTTGGCGGCTGGCGCTGCTGCTGGCGTGCGTGCTGCTGCCGCTTTGGACGTCGGTGCTGGTGCGGACGTATGCGTGGCTGGTGCTGCTGCAGCGGGACGGGGTGCTGAACCAGATGCTGCTGGGGCTGCATCTGATCGGGCAGCCGTTGACGCTGTTGTATACGGGCGGCGCGGTGGTGCTGGCGATGACGCATGTGCTGCTGCCGTTCATGGTGCTGCCGCTGTATTCGAGCTTGCGGGCGATCCCGGACGATTACACGCGGGCGGCGCTGGTGTTGGGGGCGGGGGAGTTTGCGGCGTTCCGGGAGGTGGTGCTGCCGCTGTCGGCGCCGGGGGCGGCGTCGGGGTGTCTGATGGTGTTCCTGCTGTCGCTGGGGTTCTTCGTGACGCCCGCGCTGATCGGCGGGCCGCAGCAGAAGATGATGGCGACGCTGGTGCAGCAGCAGGTGACGGAGCTGCTGAACTGGCCGTTCGCCGGCGCGATCGTGGGGGTGCTGCTGGTGATCTGCCTGGTGCTGGTGGCGATCTTCAACCGGCTGATCCGGCTGGACCGGTTCGTGGGGCAGGCGTGAGGCGGCGGGGCACGCCGGGCGGGTTCGCGGTGGCGGCGGTGGCGTATGGGGTGGCGGTGTTCCTGCTGCTGCCGACGATCCTGATCGTGCCGATGTCGTTCGGGCCGGAGCGGTTCCTGCGGTTTCCGCCGAATGGGTTCAGCCTGCGGTGGTATGCGGCGTATTTCCAGGATCCGGATTGGATCGGGCCGACGCTGTTCAGCCTGCAGGTGGGCGTGCTGACGGCGGTGGTCGCGGTGGTTTCGGGGACGCTGGTGGCGTTGGCGCTGGTGCGGGGGCGGTTGCCGGCGCGGGGGGCGGTGGAGCTGCTGGTGATGGGGCCGGTGATCGTGCCGAACATCGCGCTGGCGATCGCGATGTTCCTGGTGTTCGACCGGTTGCGGCTGATCGGGACGCTGTTCGCTTTCGTGCTGGCGCATAGCGCGCTGGCGATGCCGTTCGTGGTGTTCACGGTGTTGGCGGCGCTGTATCGGTTCGATGCGGATCTCGAGTTGGCGGCGCTGTCGTGCGGGGCGAGCCGGGTGCGGGCGTTCTGGCACGTGACGCTGCCGTCGATCGCGCCGGGGGTGGTTTCGGCGGCGCTGTTCGCGTTCATCATCTCGTTCGACGAGCCGGTGATCTCGTTCTTCATTTCGGATCTCGACCGCAAGTCGCTGCCGCGCAAGATGTTCGAGGACATCGACTACAACGTGTCGCCGACGCTGGCGGCGGTGGCGACGATGCTGAGCGCGTTGACGGCGCTTTGCCTTGCCGCCGGGCTGCTGATGCGGCGGGGCGGACGGACGGACAGGATCAACCCAGAACCGGAAGGACCACGCGCATGAGTCAGCACGGACCTCGCCTCTCCCGCCGCAGCCTGCTCGCCGCCGGAGGGGCGCTGGCGGCGGGGGCGCCTGCTTTCGCGCAAGCGGGGGAGGTGGTGATCGCGACCACGGGCGGGCTGATGACGAACAGCTTGCAGCAATTCTTCTACAAGCGGTTCGAGGAGCAGACCGGGGTGCGGGTGCGGGCGGTGCCGATCGAGCTGCCGGACCAGTGGGCGCGGATGCAGGCGGGCAAGGGGAGCGGGAACATCCCGTTCGATGTGGTGACGGCGACGCCGCCCGATCTGATCCAGCATGCGGACGAGCTGGTGACGCTGGATTGCGCGGGGATGCCGGGGATCGTGGCCAATGCGCTGCCGGATAGCTGCTTTCCGAAGGGGATCATCCGGACGGTGGGCGGGATGGTGATGACGTGGAAGAAGTCGGCGTTTCCCGGCGGGGCGCCGGCGAGCTGGGCGGATTTCTTCGACGTGGCGAAGTTCCCGGGCGGGCGGTCGCTGCCGGATACGGGGGACCGGGAGTGGTGGATCCCGCTGATCGCGCTGGTGGCGGACGGGGTGGCGCGGAAGGATCTGTTCCCGATGGATCTGGACCGGGCGTATCGCAAGCTCGATGCGTTGAAGCCGCACGTGACGGCGTGGTGGAAGAGCGGGGACAATTCGATGCAGGTGCTGCGCGGGGGCGATGCGGTGGTCAGCATGCTGTATTCGAGCCGGGGCGTGGTGCTGGCGAAGACGGGCGAGTACGATTTCACGTGGAAGGACGCGCCGCGGGATACCGGGAACTGGGCGGTGGCGAAGGGCGGGCCGAACACGGCGAACGCGCTCAAGTTCATCGACTTCTTCGTGCAGGACGCGCAGGCGCATCTCGGGTTCAGCGGCGCGGTCGCGTTCGACAGCAACAACCGGCAGGCGGCGACGATGCTGCCCGCGGAGGAGCGGCGGTTCCGGGGGAGCTGGCCGGAGAACTACGCCAATCTGGTGATCGCGGATTACGACTGGATCGCGGCGCATCGGACGGCGATGCGGGAGCGGTGGATCGACTGGCTCTCGCGCTGAGGCTGCGCCCGTGCTGGTGAATTATCGGGAGGCGGCGCATTTCCCGGTCGATCCGACGCGGTTGGATCTGGTGGAGGAGTTCCGCCGGCGGCCGCGGGGGCCGCATGGGGAGGCGCTGCAGAAGCTGCTGCACCGGATGCGATGGGCGGGAGATGCGGAGGCGGGACGATACGTGCTGCTGGTGCGCGAGCCGGGGCGGCGCTGGATGCTGGCGCGGCTGCCGGCGCGGCGGGGGCAGCCGATCGAACCGTTGCCGAACCATGTCTTCACCAGTCTCGAGGAGGCGGAGTGGGAGGTGTTCAAGCGGCGGTGGCAGGCGCTGACCGGACAGGAGCTGCAGGGCAGCGTGGAGACAGGGTCGCGATGATCGATACGACGGGGGTGATCGGCTATGCGTGGCCGCTGATCGTGTCGCCGGGGGAGAGCGTGGCGTTCCATCTGTCGTCGGCGACGCTGACGAGCGCGGAGGCGGCGGTGGTGCGGGTGCGGTGCGCCGATCCGGATCCGGCGGGGCCGGGGATCAAGGTGACGGCGCCGGGCTGCGCGGCGGATGGGGTGGTGGCGCTGGGGGAGCAGCGGCTGCATCCGGGGTCGTATGCGGTGGTGGCGGATGGGCCGGAAGCGGGGGTGTTCTCGGTGGGGGCGTTCGTGTGGCCGACGCGGCCGGGCGAGGGCGGCGCAGACCGTGGTGGCGCAGTGGCGCGGGGGCGGGTGGCGGCTGGGGTTGGATGCGCAGGGGCGGCCGGAGTTCGTGATCGGCGTGGGGGGACGGGAGTGGCGGGCGGTGGGGCCGGCGGCGCTGCTGGAGCGGGAGTGGGTGCTGCTCGGGGGCGCTTGGGATGGGGCGACGCTGCGGCTGATGGTGCGGAGCCTCGATCCGCAGGCGGGGCGGGATCGGAGCGTGGAGGTGACGGCGGCCGGGCCGGAGGCGGCGGCGTGGCCGGCGGCGGCGTTGACGATCGGGGGGTTGGAGGGGGGCGAGGCCGGGTTCGATGGGAAGGTGGATCGGCCGCGGCTGTATGGGGCGGGGCTGGGGATCGAGGCGCTGCATGGGCTGGTGGCGGCGATCCAGCCGCCGGTGACGGATCCGGCGCTGTTGGCGGCTTGGGATTTCTCGGTGGGGATCCCGACCGACCGGGTGCATGACCGGTCGGCGTATCAGCGACATGGCGTTTTGCGGCAGACGCCGACGCGGGGGATGACCGGGGCGAATTGGGATGGGAGCACGGAGCGCTGGACGGAGGCGCCGGCGCAGTATGGGGCGATCCATTTCCATTCCGACGACATGACCGATGCGGGGTGGGCGCCGAGCTTGCAACTGACGGTGCCGGCGGAGTGGCGCAGCGGGTTCTATGCGCTGCGGCTGCAGGCGGGGGATGTGGAGAGCTACGTGTCGTTCTTCGTGCGGCCGGCGGCGGATCGGCCGCGGGCGCGGCTGGCGTTCGTGGCGAGCACGGCGACGTTCCTGGCTTATGCGAACAGCGCGCTGCGGCTGGACCAGGTGCATGCGGAGGCGATGCTCGAGGGGCTGCTGACGCTGTCGGCGGACGATGTGTACATCCAGTCGCATCGGGAGGTGGGGCTTTCGACGTACGACACGCATGCGGATGGGAGCGGCTGGTGCATCAGTTCGGCGCGGCGGCCGCTGCTGAGCTTCCGGCCGCGGGGGGCGGTGTTCAATTACGGCAACGACACGCATCTGATCGATTGGCTCGAGGCGAAGGGTTTCGAGTACGACGTGATCACCGACGAGGACATCCATCGCGACGGCGTGCGGGCGCTGCTGCCGTATGGGTGCGTGATCACCGGGTCGCATCCGGAATATATCAGCCGGGAGATGCTGGACGCGTTCGAGGCGTATCAGCGGGGCGGCGGGCGGCACATGTATCTGGGGGGGAACGGGTTCTATTGGCGGATCGGGTTCGATCCGGCGGGGCCGCACGTGATGGAGATCCGGCGCGGGATGAACGGGCTGCGGACGTGGGAGGGCGAGGCGGGGGAGCATTCGCTGCAGTTCACGGGCGAGACGTCGGGGACGTGGCGGAGCAATGGGCGGCCGCCGCAGCGGCTATTGGGGGTGGGGTTCGACGGGCAGGTGTTCACGCGGTCGGCGGCGTATCGGTGGCTGGACGGGGCGCGGGACCCGGCGCTGGGGTGGCTGACCGCGGGGCTCGATCTGGATGCGCCGCTGGGGGATTTCGGGCTGCGGGGCGGGGGAGCGGCGGGGGTGGAGGTGGACCGGGTGGAGCCCAGTTTGGGGTCGCCGCCGGGCTTGGTGTGGCTGGCGACGGCGGATCGGCTCGGGTATGGCGGCACGCCGACGCCGGAGGAGGTGCGGACGCTGCATCGGGGCGTGATGGGCGATCAGAACGCGCAGGTGCGGGCGGATCTGGTGTTCATGCCGACGGCGGCGGGGGGCGGGGTGTTCAGCACCGGGTCGATCGCTTGGGTGTGCACGTTGTCGGTCGATGGGTACGACAATCCGTGCAGCCGGCTGACGGAGAACGTGCTGCGGCGGTTCCTCGATCCGGCGCCGCTGCCGCCGCCGGAAAACCGGACCATTCCGGGCGTGCCGCCGCGCTGATAGTGTCGGGCCGGATTTGATCCTGGGGGACGACATGGGCGAACTCGTGACGATACCGGCGCGGAGCGGCAAGGCCGCGGTGATGGCGGCGGGGCAGACGGTCAAGGTGATCAACACCTGGGGCGAGCAGGTGGTGGACACCTGGGCGTTCAAGCGCGACGACATCACGGAGTTCCTGTCGTGCGAGCACACGCGGGCGACGCTGAAGCGGTTCATCCCGCGGCCGGGCGACAAGCTGCTGTCGAACCATCGGCGGCCGATCCTGACGTTGCTCGAGGATACGGCGGGGGGCGTGCACGACATGCTGATGGCGGCGTGCGACCGGTATCGGTACGAGGAGCTGGGGTGCACGGAGCCGCACGACAACTGCACCGATAATCTCGCGGCGGGAATGAAGGCGCTGGGGTTCACGCCGCCGGAGACGCCGTCGCCGCTCAACCTGTTCATGAACATCCCATGGACGCCGGATGGGCAGCTGTCGTTCGACGCGCCGGTGTCGACGCGGGGGAGCTATGTGGTGCTGCGGGCGGAGATGGATCTGATCATCGCGTTCTCGGCGTGCCCGCAGGACATCCTGCCGATCAACGGGACGGCGGGGAAGCCGACGGAGGCGCATTTCGAGATCAGCTCGTGAGCGCCTGCCGGGCTTCGGGGAGGTCCCAGATGCGTTGGATGGCGGCGACGCCGGCCTGAACGATCCCGGTCTCGTCGGCGGCGAGGTAGGTTCCGGCTTCGATCAGGATCCTGCCGTCGACGATGACGGTGTCGATGTTGGCGCGGTTGGCGAGCGCGATCAGGGCGCGGCGGGGGTCGGATAGCGGCTGCAGATGGGGGTGGGTGAGGTCGACGATGGTGAGGTCGGCGGTGGCGCCGGGCTCGATCGTGCCGAGGTCGGGGCGGGCGATGACGGCGGCTGCGGTGGCGGTGACGGCGTCGATCAGGTCGGGGGATGAGGCGATCGTGGCGTCCGACGCGACGATTTTGGAGATGAGGGAGGCGGCGTTGAGTTCGCCGAGGAGGTCCATGTTGTAGCCGTCGGTGCCGATGACGGTGCGGACGCCGTGGGCGGCGAAGCGGCCGAAGGCGGCGACCCGGCCGCTGCGGGCGAAGACGCGGGGGCAGTTGAGGATTGTGGCGGCTTTGGCGGCCATGAGGCCGGAGGTCGGCGTCGGTGCTGGCGACGCAGTGGGCGGCCAGCAGGTCGGGCGCGAGGAGGCCGAGCCAGTCGAGGTATTCGGCCGGGGTGCGGCCGTCGTAGCGGGCGGCGATGGTGGCGAGTTCGGCTTGGCTCTGGGCGACGTGGGTGGTGATGGGGACGCCGAGTTCGCGGGCGCGGCTGGCGCAGGCGCGGAGCAGGTCGGGGCCGCAGGTGTCGGTGGCGTGGGGGCTCATGGTGACTTGGATGCGGCCGTGGGCGGCGCCGTGCCATTGGGCGAAGAGGGCGTTCCAGGTGTCGAGGTCGGCCTGGCCGTCGTCGCCGCGGTAGTGGACTTGACCGTCGGGCCCGGCTTGGGCGTCGGAGGTGGAGAAGAGGTAGGGGGCGCCGTAGAAGCGGATGCCCATCTCGAGCGCGGCGTCGAACATTTCGGGGATGGTGTTGCGGAAGGGCTCCATGACGGTGGTCGCGCCGCCTTTGAGGAGCTGGAGGATGCCGAGGCGGGCGATGGCGAGGCGTTCGTCGGGGGAGAGGATGGCGGCGCCCCGTTTCGTGAGCGGCATGAGGACCGTGTAGACGATGCTCTCGTTGGCGCGGCGGCCGTTGCCGTCTTCGGTGTGGGATCTCGCGACGGCTTCGCTGAAGCAGTGGTTATGGAGGTTGAGGAGGCCGGGGAGGATGAAGCGGCCGGGCTTTTCGATGGTGCGGTCGGCGTGCGGCTTGGTGGGGGTTATGGCGGCGATGCGGGCGCCTTCGAGGAGGACCCAGTGGTCGCGCAGGACGTGCTGCGCGCCGTCGCGGCGGGTGAGGACGTAGCTGCCGAAGAGGGCGGTGGTCATGCGGCGCTCAGGAGCAGGGCGGCGATGGCGGATGCGACGGCTTGTTGCGAGGGCTCGACGACCGGGCGGGCGATGGCGGTTTCGATGGCGGGGCGGTGGGCGGCCATGCCGGCGCAACCGAGGATGACGGTGTCGGCGCCGCGGTGCTGGACGAGGGTGTGGGCGGCTTGGATCAGGCGGTCGCGGATCTCGGGGCTGGCGGTGTCGGCGGCCGAGGCGTCGACGGGGTGGCTGCCGGCGTAACGGATGTCGAGGCCCATTTGGCGGACGTAGCGCTGCTGGCGTTTCACGCTGGCCGGGCTGAGGGCGATGATGCCGAAACGTTCGCCTCGGGTGAGGGCGTGGAGGATGGCGGATTCGGCGATGCCGAAGACCGGGCGGGGATGGGCGGCTTCGCGGACGGCATGGAGGCCGGGGTCGCTGAAGCAGGCGATGACGAAGGCGTCGGCGTCGTCGCGGCTGACGAGGGCGACGAGGGGCATGATGACGCTGTCGGAATCGCGCTGGGTGGCGATCCCCGGGGGTCCTTCGGGGAGGTCGGTGACGTCGAGGGTGGGCAGGCCGGGGCGGCGGAGGGGGGCCAGGGCGACGTCGATCGCTTTGGTGACGGCGGCGGACGAGTTGGGGTTGATGGTGAGGATGCGGGTCATGCGGGGGCGACGATGCCGGCGCGGTCGGTGATGGCGCGGTAGTGCTCGGGGCGGCGGTGGGCGGCGAAGTTGAACATCTTCTGCTTGCCTTGCTGGCAGGCGTCGAGGTCGCAGTCGGCGGTGATGACTTCGTCGCCGAGGGTCTTGGTTTCGGCGACGATGCGGCCGTTGGGGTCGACGATGCAGGAGCCGCCGATCAGCCCGGCGCCGTCTTCGTTGCCGGCCTTGGCGGTGGCGACGGCCCAGGTGGCGTTCATGTAGGCGTTGGACTGGACGACGAGCTGGGAGTGGAAGGTGCGGAGCGCGGCGTCTTCGGAGGCGCCGCCGTTGGGGTCGTAGGCGGCGGAGTTGTAGCCGAGGCAGACGAGTTCGACGCCTTGGAGGCCGAGGACGCGCCAGGCTTCGGGCCAGCGGCGGTCGTTGCAGATCATCATGCCCATGATGGCGCCGTGCCAGGCGGCGGGGGCGCGGAAGGCGGGGAAGCCTTGGTCGCCATAGGCGAAGTAGCGCTTTTCGAGCTGCTGGTAGCGCTCGCCGGGCCGGGGTTCGACGGAGCCGGGGAGGTGGACTTTCCTGTATGTGCCGAGGGTGACGCCGTCGGGTTGGACGAGGAGGGAGGCGTTGTAGCGGATGTGGTCTTGGGTGCGTTCGGCGTAGCCGAGATAGAAGCCGATGCGGAGTTCGCGGGCGCGGTCGAAGAGCGGCTGGACGGCTTGGTTGGGCATGGCGCGCTCGAAATATTGGTCGAGGTCGGCGTCATCGAGCAGCCAGCGGGGGAAGAAGGTGGTGAGGGCGAGTTCGGGGAAGACGGCGAGGGTGGCGCCGTGGGCGGCGGCGGTTTCGAGCAGCGCGATCAGGCGGTCGAGGGTTCGGGCGCGGGTGTCTTCGCGCTGGACGGGGCCCATCTGGGCGGAGGCGACACGGATGATGCGGCGCATGGGGGGGAGATTAGCACCGGCGCGCGTCCGAACGGAGGGGGTTTGGCGGCGTTGATGAGGGGAGAGCAGCAGGCGGGAGTGCCGAGATGGCCGATTATGAACTGTATTACTGGCCGGTGCCGTTCCGCGGGCAGTTCGTGCGGGGGGTGCTGGCGTTCGCCGGTCAGCGCTGGACGGAGAAGGATGCGGGCGCGATCGGGACGATGATGGAGGGGCCGGTGCGCGGCATGAAGGTGCCGTTCATGGGGCCGCCGATGCTGGTGGACAAGAAGGCGAAATTCGCGGTGGCGCAGATGCCGGCGATCATCCTGTATCTGGGGGAGACGCTGGGGTTGATGCCGGAGACGCCGGCGCTGCGGGCGATGACGATGAAGATCGTGTGTGATGCGAACGATCTGATCGACGAGCTCACCTTGGATGGCGGCAAGTCGATGTGGACGAAGCCGAAATGGGCGGCGTTCGTGCCGCGGCTGCAGAAGTGGATGTCGTTCTGGGAGGAGACCGGGCGGCGGCATGGGCTGACGGCCGAGGCTGGGTTCCTGCTGGGGGGCGAGGCGGCTGGGGTGGCCGATGTGGTGACGGCGGTGTTGTGGTCGACGATGGTGGCGCGGCTGCCGCCGATCGGGGGGTTGCTCGAGGAGGCGGCGCCGATGGTGGCGGGGTTGACGCGGCGGGTGGCGGCGATGCCGGCGTTGGTGAAGCTGGCGGCGAAGAGCGAGCGGGATTTCGGGGATTTGTATTGCGGCGGGCAGATCGAGGTTTCGTTGCGTAAAGTGCTTGGGGTCTAAGCTGCAGCCCTGGGTTCCGCGGTCCGTGTTGGTCACGCCTGCCGCGCTCGAGTGGGCGGAGGGGGCGGCGATCGTCGAGCGGGCGGCGGCGTTGGGGGCCGAGGTGGTTCGGCTGCGGAGCGATCGGCTGGCCGGGCTGCCGGATGCTTATCGGGATGCCAAGCGCACGCTTGGCGGTGGTGACTGCGAGCCCGAGCCGGCGGCGGCTGCAGCCGATCCCGCCTTCGGCGGATTGGCGGTTCGACCTGGCGGAGGGGTGCCCGGCGCATTGCTCGTATTGCTATCTGGCCGGGTCGCTGGCCGGGCCGCCGATCGTTCGGGTCTATGCCAACCTGCCGGAGATCTTGGCGACATTGCCGGCGGCGGTGGGGCAGGGGGCGGTCACGTCGGCGTCGGCGGCGCGGGCGCATGAGGGCACGACGTTCGAGTGCTCCTGCTACACGGACCCGCTGGCGCTCGAGCATCTGACCGGGCATTTGGCGGCTTGTATCACCCGGTTCGGGGCTTGGGATGCGCCGGTGCAGTTGCGGTTCACGACGAAGTTCGATGCGGTGGAGCCGCTGCTCGGGTTGCGGCACGCGGGGCGGACGCGGGTGCGGTTCTCGGTGAATGCGCGGGAGGCGGAGCGGCATGAGGGGGGCGCGCCGCGGATGCCGCTTCGGTTGGCGGCGCTGCGGGCGATGGCGTTGGCCGGGTATCCTGTGGGGCTGACGGTGGCGCCGATCCTGCGGCTGGCGAATTGGCGGGAGGCGTATGACCGGCTGTTCGCGGACGTGGCCGGGGCGTTGGCTGGCGTGGCGGGTTTGGATCTGACGATCGAGTTGATCACGCATCGGTTCACGCCGAAGTCGAAGGGGGTGCTGACGGGGTGGTATCCGGGCAGTCCGCTGGAGATGGACGAGGCGCAGCGGAGCCGGAAGACGACGAAGTTCGGGTCGGTGAAATACGTGTTCCCGCGGGAGGAGATGGCGGCGATGCGGGCGGGGATCGAGGGTTCGATCGGGCGGTGGTTGCCGGAGGCGCAGATCCTTTACTGGACGTAAGGGCGTCAGATGACGAAGCGGACGCCGGTTCGGGCGAGGCCGCCGGCGATGGCGACGGGGGTGCCGTCGGCGCGCCAGCAGGCGGCGCCGGTGAGGGTGCCGGTCATTGCGTTCTGGAGCGAAGGCGATGGCGTTCATGCCGCCGGCGATGCGGGGCATGCTCGACGACGTCGTGGCCGCGCGCGGCCAGGGGTGCGGCGAGGCGGCGAAGAGCGGCGGATTCGAGTTCGAGGACGTGGCCCTGGGTGAACATGCGCGGGGCTTCGACGGCTTGCTGCAGGGTCATGCCGTGGTCGATCAGGTTGATGAGGGCCTGCATGGCCGAGGGGAAGATGCGGAGGGCGCCGGGCAGGCCGAGGGCGTAGGCGAGGCGGCCGTCGCGCAGCGCCATCATCGGGGCCATGGAGGTGAAGACGCGCTTGCCGGGCGCGATGGAGAGCGCGTGGCCGGGGTGGGGGTCGAAGTTGAACATGTAGTTGTTGAGGATGAGGCCGGTGCCGGGGACGGCGACGCGGGCGCCGAACAGGCGCGTTGATGGTCTGGGTGGCGGCGACGACGTTGCCGTGCGGCGTCGGCGACGGTGAGGTGGGTGGTGTCGGCGCCTTCGCCGCCGGCGATGCCGGGGCCGGGGTCGCGCGGCGCGGGTCATGTCGATGCTCGGCGGCGGCGCTGCGTCGGCGTAGGCGCGGGAGATCAGGCGGTCGACCGGGACGGCGACGAAGTCGGGGTCGGCGGTGGCGACGGCGCGGTCGGCGAAGGCGATCTTCATGACTTCGGCGAGGAGGTGGACGCCGTCGGCGGTGCCGAAGCCGAGGGCTTTGACGTCGAAGCCTTCGAGCATGTTGAGCATCTGGGCGATGTGGACGCCCGAGGAGGAGGGCGGCGGCGGGCCGATGATCTCGTAGCCGCGGTAGTGGCCGGTGATGGGGAGGCGGTCTTTGCACGGCGGTAGGCGGCGAGGTCGCTTTGCGTCGATGAGGCCGCCGGCCGTGCGGCCATGTAGTCGGCGAGGGCGGTGCCGAGGGGGCCGTCGTAGAGGGCGGCGGGACCTTGGCGGGCGATGAGGCGGAGGGTGTCGGCGTAGTCGGGGCGGCGGAGGCGGGTGCCGGGCTGGAGGGGGGCGCCGTCGGGGAGGAAGAGGCGGGCGAGGTCGGGGTCCTGGGCGAGGTCGGACGCGGTGTCGCCGATGCAGGTGGTGAGGTAGGGGGTGGTGAGGAAGCCGCTGGTCGGCGAGGGCGATGGCGGGGGCGAGGGCGTCGTCGAGGGAGATGGTGCCGTGGCGCTCGAGGGCGGTGCACCAGGCGAGGAGCGCGCCGGGGACCGCGACGGCTGATGGCCCGCGGTAGTTCTGGCGGCCCACGGTGTCCTGGTAGGTCGGGCAGGACGTCGCTGACGGTGATGTACATGTCGGGCGTGGCGCGGGCGGGGGCGGTGCTGAGGCCGTCGAGGATGGTGCTGGTGCCGTCGGCGAGGCGGAGGTGCATGAGGCCGCCGCCGGCGGGGCCGACCATCATGGGCTCGACGACGGAGAGGGCGAAGAGGGCGGCGATGGCGGCGTCGATGGCGTTGCCGCCGGCGAGGAGCATCTGGGCGCCGGCGGCCGAGGCGAGGGGGTGGTTGGTGACGACCATGCCGCGGGAGCCGGTGGCGGGGCGCTTCTCCAGCGCGAAGGAGAGGCTCATGCGCGGGCGATCGCCCCTGGGGTGAGGGGGAGGTCGCGCAGGCGGCGGCCGGTGGCGTGGGCGATGGCGTTGGCGATGGCGGCGGCGGTGGGGCCCTGGCCGGCTTCGCCGGTGCCGAGATAGGGGGCGCCGGGGCGGGGGATGATGTGGACCTCGACGGATTCCGGGAGGGCGGGGAAGCGCATGATGGGGTAGCCGCTCCAGTCGGTGCTGCGGATGTGGTCGCGGTCGAAATGGACTTGTTCGTAGAGGGTCCAGCTCGCGGATTGGACGATGGCGCCCTCGATCTGGTTGCGGATGCCGTCGGGGTTGATGGGCTGGCCGCTGTCGACGGCGGCGACGACCCGGCGCAGGCGGACACGCGACGTGTCGGGGTCGACGGTGAGGTGGAGCGCGATGGCGCAGTAGGCGGCGAGGTTCTTGTAGCGGGCGAAGGCGAAGCCGCTGCCTTTGGGGCGGTTGGGCCAGTCGAATTTCCCGGCGGCGAGCTGGATGACGGCTTTGGCGCGGTCGTCCTCGAGGTGGGCGAGGCGGAAGGCGACCGGGTCGGCGTCGGCGGCTTGGGCGAGTTCGTCGATGGCGCTCTCGATGGCGAAGACGTTGAGGTAGGCGCCGAGGGAGCGGAGCGCGGAGACGCGCAGCGGCATTTTCGGGATGAAGTGGGAGACCACTTTTTGGGTGGGGATGGCGTAGATCGGGATCGAGTTCCGGTCGCCGCCGCCTTCGGGCATCGGGATGGGGGTGGGGTCGGGGATCGGGAGCGGGTCCGGGAGGGCGGCGTTCTGCAGCATGAGGCCGCCGACATTGGGGCGGGTGCTGTGGGTGTTGGACCAGACGCCGTAATCCCAGGCAACGATCTTGCCGGACGCGTCGAGGGAGGCTTCGAACTCGGCGAGCATGGCCGGGCCGTAGGGCTCGTGGACGTGTTCGTCCTCGCGCATCCACTGGACGCGGATGGTCTTGCCGGGCAGCGCGAGGGCGACCAGGGCGGCGTCACCGGCGGCGTCGTCGGCGCCATTATGGCCGTAGCAGCCGGAGCCCGGCACGTGGATGCAGCGGATCTTCGGCTGGCCGCCGACGAGAGAGACCAGGCTTTGCGGCATGGCGAGCAGGGAGGTCAGGGCCGCGCGGAGCGGGAACATGCCTTGGGCGTGGGACCAGACCGTGAGATCGCCGTTGTCGAATTTCGCCAGGGCGCAGGAGGGGCCGATCGAGCCGTGCATCGTGTAGGGCTTGGTGTAGCGCGCCTTCACGGTGCGGGCGGCGGGTGCGGCTGCGCCGGTCTGGTCCTGGACGATCATGTCGCGGGCGGGCAGGGCGCGGAGCAGGTCGGGAAGCGTGTTCGGGTCGGGGAACGTGTTGGCGCCTTCCCATTTGGCTGACGCGGAGAGCGCGCGGTGGGCTTTGACGACGGTCCACTCGCGCTCGCCGACGACGGCGAGGAAGTTGCCTCGGCGGATCAATTGGGTGCCCGCGGGGGCGTCCGGGATCGAGACGAGATGGGCGGCCGGGTTGGGTTGGCGGATGATGCGGGCGTGGAGCATGCCCGGGGGGCGCATGTCCTGGATGAAGGCGGGGCCGCCGGTGACCATGGGCGGGATGTTGGCGCGGGGGAGGGGGGTGCCGATGATTTTGTAGGTGGCGGGGTCGCCGAGGTCGGAGGTGGGTTGGGCCTGGACGTGGAGGTCCAGCTTGGCGGCCAGCGCGCCGTAGGTGGCGGTGCGGCCGTCCGGGGCGGTGATGGCGCCGTTCTCGGTGTGGAGCGTGGCCGGGTCGACGGCGAAGTCTTTGGCGGCTTGCTGTTCGAGCAGGGTGCGGACCTGGGCGGCGGCGTGGAGGATGGCGGTGGCGCTGTCGGGGGTGGAGTGGCTGCCGGAGGTGTAGCCTTCGTTGGCGGTGAGGAAGGTGTCGGCGGTGATGAGGGTGAGGGCGGCGGGGGGGAGGCGGAGCTGTTCGGCGGCGACTTGCAGCAGGGCGGTGCGGATGCCTTGGCCGATCTCGCATTTGCCGGTGAGGATGGTGACGCGGCCGTCGGGGGCGACGCGGATCCAGGCGTCGAGCGAGGGGGCGGTGGCGAGGCTGCCGGGGAGTTTGTCGGCGGCGTGTGCGGGGAGGCGGAAGGCGACGACGAGGCCGGCGGATGCGGCGAGCAGGGTGCGACGGGAGAGGGCGGTCATTTCGAGGCTGCTCCCATGGCCGTCGCGGCTTTTCGGACGGCGGCGAGGATGCGCATGTGGGTGCCGCAGCGGCAGAGGTTGACGGCCATGTGGTCGCGGATCTCGGTTTCGGAGGGGTGCGGGTTGGCCTCGAGCAGGGCTTGGGCGCGCATGACCATGCCGGCGATGCAGTAGCCGCATTGGGCGGCTTGTTCGTCGATGAAGGCGCGTTGGACGGGGTTGGGGGCGGCTTCGGTGCCGAGGCCCTCGATGGTGCGGATCTGGCGGCCCTCGAGGGCGGCGATGGGGAGCAGGCAGGAGAAGACGGGCTTGTCGTCGAGCAGGACGGTGCAGGCGCCGCATTGGCCAAGGCCGCAGCCGAACTTGGCGCCGTTGAGCGCGAGGTCGTTGCGCAGGGCGTAGAGGAGGGGGGTGTCGGGGTCGGCGTCGATGTCGTGGTCGGCGCCGTTGACGGTGAGGCGGGTCATGACGCTTCTCCCTTCTGTCGGGCCTTTGCCAATTCGGTTTCGATGCCGGTCCAGGCTGGCTTGCCGGTGTAGCGGGCGCGGAGATAGGCGGCGAGCTGGGCGATCTGGGTGTCGGTCAGCGCGGGGGCGAAGGCGGGCATGTAGGGGGTCGGTTTGCCTTCGCGCCAGGGGATGCCGTGCAGGATGGCCTGGATGACGGGCTGCGCGGTGGGGGCGTTGACGGCGGTGCTGAAGCCGAGCGAGGGGGCGCCGTTGCGGGTCATGGGGGCGTCGTCGGCGTGGCAGGCGGCGCAGGCGCCGGCGAAGAGGGCCTTGCCGGCCGGGTCCTCCTGGAAGCGGGCGGCGGTGGTGATGGCGTCGGGGTGCGGCATGAAGGAGGCGATGTAGGTGGCGATGGCGGCGATGTCCGGGGCGGGGACGGCGGCGAGCTGTTCGGTGACTTCGGTCATCGGCCCGGCGGCTGCGCCGTGTTCGGAGGCGAAGCCGGTGCGGAGGTAGTCGGCGAGTTGGGCCTCGGTCCAGGGCAGGGGCGCGGGGGAGGCGGCTTGCAGCGGGGGCGCCCACCAGCCTTCGGCCTGGCCGCCGGCGAGTTTTTGCGACTCCTCGGCGCCGAGCGGGTTGCGGGGGGTGTGGCAGGCGCCGCAATGGCCGACGGCTTCGACGAGGTAGGCGCCGCGGTTCCAGGCGGCGTCGTGCGCCGGGTCGGGCTGGAATTGGCCGGGCTTGAGGAAGAGGAGGTTCCAGGCGGCGAGGGTCCAGCGCTGGTCGAAGGGGAAGGCGAGGCGGTTGGCGGGGGCGGTGGCGCGGATGGGGGTGCGGGTCATCAGGTAGGCGTAGAGGGCGGCGATGTCGGTGTCGGTGGCGCGGGTGAAGTGGGGGTAGGGGAGGACGGGGTAGAGGTGGCTGCCGTCGCGGGCGATGCCGTCGCGCATGGCGCGGCGGAAGGCGGGTTCGGGCCATTTGCCGATGCCGGTGTCGGGGTCGGGGGTGATGTTGGTGGCGTAGACGGCGCCGAAGGGGGTGGGGACGGCTCGGCCGCCGGCGAGGCGGGGGCCGTTGGTGGCGGTGTGGCAGACGGCGCAGTCGCCGATGGCGGCGAGTTCGGCGCCGGCGGCGACCTGTTCGGGCGGGAAGCTGGGGTTGGCGGCGAGCGGCGGGATCGTGGGGTGGTAGGCGAGCGCCGTGTAGGCGGCGACGGCGGCCAGCACGAGGCCGGCGGTGACGAGGAGCAGGGGGCGGGCTCGCATCGGCTCAGTGTGGCAGGAACCCGATGGAAATCCAGGGGACCGCGGCGACCAGCAGCAGGCCGATGAAGAGAACGCCGAGATAGGGCCAGATGCGCAGCAGCGCCGCGTCCGGATTGACGCGGCCGATGGTGCAGGCGGCGTAGTAGCCGAGGCCGAAGGGTGGCGCGAACAGGCCGATGCCCATCGCGAGGATGACGACCATGGCGTAGTGGACCTCGTGCACGCCCTCGGCGCGGGCGATCGGGAACAGCAGCGGGCCGAACAGGACCATGGCGGGGATGCCCTCGAGGACGCTGCCGAGGACGATGAAGGCGACGATGGAGACGAGGAGGAAGCCCCAGCGGCCGCCGGGCACGCCGGTCATGGCGGCGGCGAGGCCGTGGGAGAAGCCGGACTGCGTGAGCGCCCAGGCCATGCCGTTGGCGGCGCCGATGATGAACAGGATGGCGCCGGAGAGCGCGGCGGCTTCGACCAGCATGGGGTAGAGCCGGCGCAGGCTGAAGCTGCGGTAGATGAGCACGCCGGCCAGGACGCAGTAGGCGATGCCGATGGTGGAGACCTCGGTCGCGGTGGCGACGCCCTCGATGACGGCCGAGCGGATCAGGATCGGGAGCAGCAGGGCGGGCAGCGCGATCAGGAAGGTCTTGAGGATGACGTTCGGGGGCGCCCGGCGGACATTGCGAAGATCCTCGGCGCCGGTGCGCTGGCGGGCGAGGATGGCCAGGAAGATCGCGAGCACGATGCCCGGCAGCAGGCCGCCGGTGAACAGCGCGGCGATGGAGACGCCGGTGACGGAGCCGATGGCGATCAGCACGAGGGAGGGCGGGATTGTTTCGGCCATGGCGCCGGTGGCGGCCAGGAGTGCGACCATCTCGCCTTCCTCGAGGCCGCGCTTCTTCATTTCGGGGATGAGCACGGGGGCGACGGCGGCCATGTCGGCGGCCTTGGAGCCGGAGATGCCGGAGACGAGGACCATGGCGCCGAGCAGCACGTATTGCAGGCCGCCGCGGACGTGGCCGATCAGGGCGGCGAGGAAGGCGACCATGGCGCGGGCCATGGTGGTGAGTTCGATCAGGCCGCCGAGCAGGATGAAGAGGGGGACGGCGAGGAGGATGAGCGAGCTCATGCCCTCGTCCATGCGGCCGGGCAGGACCTGGAGCGGGGTGTGGGTGGTGGTGAGCAGGTAGGCGGTGGTGGCGAGCGCGAAGGCGAAGCCGATGGGGACGCCGATGAGGACCGAGGCGCCGAGGAGGAGGACGAAGAAGAGGACGAGGTTGGCGTTGCCGAGTTGGGTGAGCGCCGGGCTGGCGGTCCAGAGCAGGAGGGCGAGGGCGGCGAGGAAGAGGGTGACGGCGAGGATGTCGCGCAGGCGGCAGCGGGCGAGGTGGAGCAGGGAGAAGACGATCATCAGGCCGAAGCCGGTGGGGATCGCGGCGGTGCGGATCGAATCGGGCCAGCCGAGGGCGGGGGTTTCGATGAAGGATTGGTCGCTCATGTAGTCGAGCGCCGGGCCGATGAGGATGGCGAGGAAGAGGATGGGGGCGGCGATGGCGAGCGTGTCGGCGAAGCCGCGGAAGCGGGGCGGCAGGCGGGTGGCGATGGTGGTCAGGCGCATGTGCTGGCCGCCCTCGAGGGCGAGGACGGTGCCGAGCATGGCGAGCCAGAGGAAGACGGAGGAGGCGAGTTCGTCGCTCCAGACGATCGGGCGGTCGAGGCCGAAGCGGGAGACGACGCCGGTGAACAGCAGACCGACTTCGCCGAGGAGCGCGATGGCGGCGAGCGCGCCGACGAGGGCGGCCAGGGCGCGTTCGAGGCGGAGTATCACGTCCGTCGATCAGTCCGGCTTCGTGCCGTTGAGGGCGTAGTAGGAGCGGATGACCTGGCTGTCGTCGGCCTTGCCTTCGCCGCGGCCGGAGGCGGCGAGGAAGAGCTGGTGGGCGAGGGCGGCGAGGGGGAGGGCGGCTTTGGCGTCGCGGCCGGCGTCCAGCACGATGCCGAGGTCCTTGACGAAGATGTCGACGGCGCTGGCGACGGGCGGTTCGGCTTGGAGCATGCGGGAGCCGCGATCGCGGAGCATCCAGGAGGAGGCGGCGGAGCCGGACATGATCTGCAGGATGATGTCGAGGTCGACGCCGACCTTGGCGGCGAGCGAGAAGGCTTCGGCGGCGACGGCGATGTGGACGCCGGCGAGGAGCTGGTTGACGGTTTTGACGACGGCGCCTTGGCCGGGGTTCTGGCCGACATGGAAGAGCTTGTCGCCGAGCGCGTCGAGGATGGGTTTGGCTGATGCGAAGGTGGCGTCGGGGGCGGCGGCCATGATGGTGAGCGTGCCGCCGGTTGCGCCGGCGACGCCGCCGGAGACGGGGGCGTCGACGAAGCGGCGCTGGGTCTTCAGGACGCGGTCGGCGAGGCGTTCGGCGGCCGCGGGGGCGCAGGTGGCCATGAGGATGACGATGGCGTTGGGGGCGAGGGCGTCGAGCGCGGCGTCGAGGACTTGTTCGGCTTGGGCGGCGTTGACGACCATGAGGATGAGGGCGTCGGCACCGCGGGCGGCTTCGGCGGCGGAGGGGGCGGCGGTGCCGCCGACTTGGGCGAGGGCGTCTAGGGCGGCCTGGTTGAGGTCGAAGCCGCGGACGGCGTTGCCTTTGGCGACGAGGTTGCGGGCCATGGGGAGGCCCATGGCGCCGAGGCCGATGAAGGCGATGGTCTGACTGTCCGGCAAGCCGCTTCCCCTGGGATCGTTGTTGGGTTGGGTTTGCCGGTGATGGGGCGGGGGTTCAAGGGGGGATCGGCAGGTTAGTGGAGGCCGACCGGATAACCGTGGAAGATGGCGTCGAGACCGGCGGCGATGGCGTTCTCGGGGACAGACGCTGGTTGTTCGATCCCGAGCAGGAACGTCACGGGTAGGGAGGTCATGTCGAGCAGGACGATTTTGTGGTCCTCGCCGCCGATCTTGAGGCGCGGCAGCAGGATCGTTTCCGGCTCGATGTTTTTGGCTGGAACGACCGGCGCGACGATCCGGGTCGAGCTGTCGACGAGGTGGTGTTGCAAGACGAGAACGAAGGGCGCTTTGAAGCCACGGATGCGACGGCGATGAAGCGATAACCAGCGCGCGGCAGATCTAGCCAGCGTCGATGTCCATCGCGCGGACCGCCTCGGCGAGGTTGCCGTATTCCTGGAGGTAGGCTTCGTATTCCGCGACGCTGCGGGCGATCTCCTGGTCGAAGCGGGTTTTCGACCATTCGGTGCGATGGGGGGTAGTCGCGGGGGGATGCGGGGAGGGCGCGTCGGGCTGCATTACGCACATCGTATCATGTGGGCTTGACGGCGGCGAGGCGGGTGTGGGGCGTGCTGCTGAGGCCCTCTCCTTAGGGGAGAGGGAGCATAGGCAGGTGGTCAGGCGTTGCCGCGGTCTTCTCGGAAGAGGTGGAGGGCTTCCTGGATAGGGCGGTCGCTGAAGGAGAAGAGGACGCTGTCTTCGGCGGCTTCGTGGCGGACGGAGAGCCAGGAGGGGACGACGAAGAGGTCGCGGGCGGTCCAGTCGACGACGAAATCGTCGCCGGTGCGGGTGGTGATGGTGCTGCGGCCGTTGCCTTCGATGGGGGCAAAGATGGTGGCGTCGGTCGAGCGGTAGGCGGAGGTGGAGAAGCCTTTGGGGAGGAGTTGGACGAAGGTGGCCATCGTGGTCATGGCGTGGCCGCCGTCGAGCGGGTTGCTGTAGCGGAGTTTGAGGCCGTGGCAGGGGTCCCATTCGTTGGCGCGGCGCATGCGTTCGAGGGCGTCGCGGGTGCGGGCGTAGGGGTAGTTGAAGATGGGGGAGGCGGCGCCGGGCTTCTGGTGGAGGGGCAGGAGGTTGGCGGCGAAGCGGGCGTCGCTGTCGCCTTCGGGGCGGTGGATCGGCTGCTCGTCCTGGCCGAGATGTTCGGCGAAGGAGGCGTCGAGGAACTGGACGACGGGGATGTCGAGGCCGTCGAGCCAGAAGATCGGGTCGGGGCTCGGGTTGCCGTGGTCGTGCCAGGTCCAGGGCGGGGTGATGATGAAGTCGCCCTCGTGCATGGTGGTGCGCTCGCCGTCGACGGCGGTGTAGGCGCCTTGTCCTTCGAGGACGAAGCGGAGCGCGGTCTGGGTGTGGCGGTGGGCGGGGGCGACTTCGCCGGGCAGGACGAGTTGGACGCCGGCGTAGAGGCTGGTGGTGATCTTCGACTGGCCGCGCAGGCCGGGGTTCTCGAGGACGAGGACGCGGCGTTCGGCTTCTTTGGCGGTGATGAGCTGGCCTGCTTCCATCATGGCGGCGCGGATGTCGGCGAAGCGCCAGGAGGCGGGTTGGCAGGGGCTGACGGGCTCGGGGGTGACCAAATTGGCGAGCGAGGTCCAGAGCGGGGTGAGGTTCTGGCGGCCGATGCGCTCGTAGAAGGCCAGACGTTCTGGCGTGTCGGTGTCGGGCATCGTGTCCTCCCTGGGTGAGTGACAGTATAGGTCGGAGCAACGGGGTGGAAAGGAGCGGGGGGTGAGCGAGAGGCTTCGGGCGGCGATCGGGCGGTATCCGCACACGGAAGGGTTGGGCGACGATCCGTTGTTCGCGCTGGAAGATCATCCGGTGATCAGCCGGGCGTTCGCGCCGATGGTTCGACGGCAGGCGTTCGATGTCAGCGAGATGGCGATCGCGACGCTGCTGATGGCGCGGGCGGCCGGCAGCGACCTGGTGCTGTTGCCGGTGGTGATGTCGGCACGGTTCCAGAACGGGGCGATGCTGCGGCGGGCGGACGACCGGTTCGGGCCGGGGGATCTCAGGGGCAAGCGGGTGGGCGTGCGGGCGTATAGCCAGACGACGGGGCTGTGGCTGCGGGGCATCCTGCAGGAGGAGCTGGGGGTGCGGCCGGAGGCGGTGCGCTGGGTGACGTTCGAGGATGCGCATGTGGCCGGGTTCCGGGATCCGGATTGGGCGGAGCGGGCGCCGGCCGGGTCGGACATGTTGGCGATGCTGCGCGGGGGCGAGTTGGATGCGGCGGTGTTCGGCAACGAGATGCCGGCGGGGGCGGATCTGGCGCCGGTGTTCGCCGATCCGCAGGCGGCGGGCGAGGCGTTCCGGGCGCGGCATGGGTTCGTTCCGGTCAACCACATGGTGGTGATGCGGGCCGAGGCGGCGCGGCGGCCGGGGGTGGCGGAGGCGGTGCAGGCGCGGCTGCTGGCGGGCAATCCGTATCCGTCGGGGCGCGCGGCGCTCGACCCGGCGGTCGCGTTGGCGCTGCGCTATGCGGGGGAGCAGGGATTGCTCGAGCGGGCGCTGACGCTGGACGAGGTGTGGGCGGGCGCGTGAGCAGCGTCGTCGATTGCCATTGCCATGTGATCGATCCGGCGCGGTTCCCTTTCGGCGAGACGAAGTATCGGCCGTCGGGGCAGGAGGTCGCGCCGGTGGATACGCTGATCCGGATGATGGATCTGCACGGCGTCGGGCATGCCGTCGTGGTGGGGACGAACTCGGGGTATGGCGAGGATATGAGCCCGGTGCTGGACGCGATCGAGCGCGGGGAGGGGCGGTTCAAGGGCGTGGCGGTGGTGGCGCCGGATGTGGGGGCGGTGGCGCTGGCCGGGCTGAAGCGGCGGGGGATCGTGGGGGTGGCGTACAATGCGCCGTTCCATACGGCGGCTCATTACAGGGACAGCTTGGATTTGTTGCGGCGGCTGGCGGATTTGGATCTGTGGCTGAACCTGCAGGTCCGGGACGACCAGTTGCTCGAATTCGTCGAGCCGGTCGAGCAGGCCGGGGTTCGTCTGGTGGTGGATCATTGCGGACGGCCCGACCCGGCGGCGGGGCTGGACCAGCCGGGGTTCGCGGCGCTGCTGGCGCTGGGTCGGGCCGGGCGGGCGGTGGTGAAGCTGTCGGGGTTCAGCCAGTTTTCGACGATGCCGCACCCGTATGTCGATGCGCAGCCATTCGTGGCGGCGCTGCTGGCGGCGTTCGGGCCGGAGCGGTGCGTTTGGGGGTCGGATTGGCCGTTTCTGCGGGCGCCAGTGCGGATCGACTACCTGCCGTTGCTGCGGCTGGTGGAGGGGCTGATCCCAGATGAGGAGGTGCGGCGAAAAGTGTTGTGGGAGACGCCGCGGCGGCTGTTTGGCTTTGGCAATTGAACGGCGTCCGTGATAGCGGGTTCGTGATCGCGTGAGCAACCGCGGCAGTTTCGGGGGGGATACGATGGGTTCTGGAGAGGTGGCCGGGGTTCGGCGGCGGGACGTGCTGTTGGGGGCGTCGGCGCTCGGCGCCGGGCTGATGGGGCGGGCGCAGGCGGCCGATACGATCAAGATCGGGCTGCTGCTGGCCAAGACCGGCGACATCGCGGCGCAGACGGAATATCTGGCCAACGGCACGATGCTGGCGCTCGAGCAGCGCGGCGGCAAGCTGATGGGCAAGCCGGCGGAGCTGGTTTGGTACGACGAGCCGAGCCCGCAGGGGGCGCAGCAGAACTTCCAGAAGCTGGTGCAGGAAGCGGGCTGCGTGGCGGTGCTGGGCGGGGCGTTGAGTTCGAGCGCGCTGGCGGAGCAGTCGGCGGCGGCGCGGCTGAAGGTGCCGTTCGTGATCCAGAACGCGGCGGCGACGGACATCACGGGCAAGAGCTGCAACCGGTATTCGTTCCGGCTCAATACGCCGGCGAACGTGCAGGCGGCGATGTTCGCGCCGTTCCTGTACGGAAAGGGCAAGAACTGGTATTTCCTGACCTCGGCCTATGCGTTCGGGCAGGATATCGCGAAGTCGTTCAAGGAGCTGCTGGCCAAGAACGGCGGGACGGTGGCGGGGGACGACAGCGTTCCGCTGAACACGCCGGATTATTCCTCGTTCATCTTGAAGATCCGCGATGCCAAGCCGGACATGGTGCTGGGCGGGCTGACGTCGGGGGATCTGTCGACGTTCCTGAAGCAGTGGAACGAGATGGGGATGCGGGGGCAGATCCCGATCTGCGAGATCGCGATCGGGGATACGGATATCTGGTCGGTGGGGCCGCAGGCGGCGTCGGGGCTGTTCACCAAGCTGTGGTGGTACGACAACCCGAACAACCCGGCGGACGAGAAGGCTTTCGCGGCGGCGTATCTGGCGAAGTACAAGCGGCCGGCGGCGGACAAGGCTTGGATGGGGTGGATCACGGCGAAATCGCTGTTCGATTCGATCGACGCGGCCGGGTCGACGGAGCCGGATGCCATCATCGGGGCGTTGGAGAACTGGAAGGGCGGGACGGCGGAGGATCCGTATTCGTATCGAAAGGGGGATCACCAGATGCTGCTCAAGAACCTGGTGGTTCAGGTCAAGCCGAAGATCACGGACAAATGGAACTATTTCGACGTGGTCGCGACGGTGCCGAAGCAGGCGTCGGAGCTGGAGGCGCTGTTCGGGACGCCGGCCGGCAATGGATGCTCGATGAGCAGCTAGTGGCCCACGTGCGAGGTGCGAGGTGGGCGGGATCGCTCGTGCCGCCCTGGATGGCCGCGTCGCTGCGCTCCTCGCCATGACGGGGTAGGGGAAGTGCTCGGGTGATGCTGCACACGATTCTTTCGCAGGTGGCGGCCGGGCTGGTGCTTGGCGGGCTGTATGTGCTTATCGCGGTGGGGCTGTCGATCATCTTCGGGCTGCTGGGGATCGTCAATTTCGCGCATGGGAATTTCTTTGCGCTGGGGGCGTTCTTCGCGGTTTCGCTGACCGACTACATCGGGGTGGGGGCGCTGATCGTGGCGCCGATCCTGGTGGGGCTGGTGGGGATGGTGGTGGAGCGCACGCTGATCCGGCGGCTCTATGACAAGGAGCCGCTGGTCAGCCTGATCATTACGTTCGCGCTGGCGCTGCTGATCCAGGCGATCCTGCGGCTGGTCTATGGCGGGATCGGGCAACCGTTCAGCGCGCCGGAGTTCTCGGCGGGGATCTTCCTGTGGGGGCCGATCCTGATCACCAAGTATCGGTTCTTCGTGTTCGCGGTGACGGCGGTGATCCTGGCGGCGCTGTGGGCTTTCCTGCAGTTCACGCCGTATGGGCGGATCCTGCGGGCGGGGGCGCGGGATCCGGAGATGGTGGGGCTGCTGGGCATTCCGCTGCCGCGGGTGCTGACGGCGGCGTTCGGGCTGGGCTGCGCCTTGGCGGGGGCGGCGGGGGTGTTGGCGGCGCCGTTGTGGACGGTGACCCCGGCGATGAGCGAGAGCGCGATCATGCCGGCGTTCGTGGTGGTGGTGATTGGGGGCTTGGGGTCGTTTCCGGGGGCGGTGATCGCCGGGCTGCTGGTGGGGGTGGTGAGCGCGCTGACGATCCAGTTCAAGCCGGAGGCGGCGACGGCGGTGATGTACGCGTTCATGGCGCTGGTGCTGCTGATCCGGCCGCGCGGGCTTGCTCGGCGAGCGGTGGGAACGGTTCGAATGAGCGTGCTTCGGCACCCGGTGTTGTGGGTGTTCCTGGTGCTGACCGGGTTGTCGGCGCTGTGGCTGGCGTTGGGGTCGCCGATCGCGCTGATCACGCAGGTGGCGCTGTATGTGCTGTATGGCGCGGGGGTGAACCTGCTGGTCGGGTATACCGGGCTGGTGCCGTTCGGCGCGTCGGTGTTCTTCGGTTGCGCGAGCTATGCGGTCGCGATCGGGATGGCGACGTTCCTGGGCAACGAGATCGTGGCGCTGGGGTTCGCGGTGCTGTTCTCGGTGGTGTTGGCGGCGGCCATTGCGTTGGTGATCCTGCGGCGGCGGGGGCTGTATTTCTCGCTGCTGACGTTGGCGTTCTCGCAGATCGCGTACGAGATCGCGTTCAAGTGGACGGACCTGACCGGCGGCGAGAACGGGATGCAGGACGTTCCGCGACCGAGTTTCCCGAGCGATCTGTCGTTCCATGTGTTCGTCGTGCTGGTGGTGACGGCGGTGATGTGGCTGCTGTGGCGGATGGCGCATGCGCCGTTCGGGCGGGCGTGCCAGGCGCTGCGGGACAACGAGCTGCGGATGCGGTCGCTGGGCTACAACACGTTCGCGCTGAAATTCGCGTCGTTCGTGATCATGGGGGCGGTGATCGGGCTGGGCGGGGGGATGCTCTCGTTCATGCTGCGGGGCGCGTATGCGGATAATCTGAGCTGGCAGCATGCGGGCGATGCGCTGCTGATGACGGTGCTGGGGGGCGTGCACCAGTTCCTGGGGCCGCTGTTCGGGGCGATCGCGTTCACGCTGCTGGAGGACAAGCTGTCGTCGCTGATCGAGGCGTGGTGGCTGATCTTCGCGCCGATCATCATCTTCTTCGCGCTGCTGTCGCCGGAGGGGATCATCGGGCTGGTGCAGCGGTTCTTCGGCGGCGAGCGGTGGACGCTGGTGCGGCCGGACATCCCGGCGCGGCCGGCGGTGATTCCGGGGCTGGCGCGGAGCGTGATGCGGGCGGATGCGAACCAGCCGATCCTGAGCGTGAGCAGTTTGAGCAAGCGGTTCGGGTCGTTGGTGACGGCCAACGACATCTCGCTCGACGTGCTGCCGTTCCGGCTGCACAGCTTCATCGGGCCTAACGGGGCGGGGAAGACGACGTTCTTCAACATGATCTCGGGCGTGCTGCCGCCGAATGCGGGGACGATCCGGTTCGAGGGGCGGGACATCACGAAGCTGCCGATGCATCGGCGGGCGATGCTAGGGATCGGGCGGTCGTTCCAGATCCTGTCGGTGTTCCCGCAGTTGACCGTGTTCGAGAACGTGCGGATCGCGGTGCAGCTCCAGGAGGCGGCGCGGTTCGGGGGGTGGCGGTTCTGGCTGGGGGACGCGCATGGGGAGGCGGCGGTCAATCTGCGGACGTGGACGCTGCTGGGAGCGGTGGGGCTCGAGGATGCGGCGGCCGGGCTGTGCGTGAACTTGCCGCACGGGGCGAAGCGGTTGTTGGAGATCGCGATCACGCTGGCGACGGATGCGCGGCTGCTGCTGCTGGACGAGCCCTTGGCCGGGCTGGCGGAGGCGGATCGGGAGGTGGTGGGCACGCTGATCCGCAAGCTGGCGGATACGCATGCGGTGCTGCTGATCGAGCATGACATCGACCGGGTGCTGTCGCTGTCGGACCGGATCACGGTGCTGCACCAGGGGCGGCTGATCGCGGATGGGCGGCCGGCGGAGGTGGCGCGGGACCCGGCGGTGATCGCGGCTTATCTGGGCGATGCCCGGCAGGCGAATGTTGCGGCGGCGGCGGCGGCGATCGACGAGGGCGCGCGCGAGTTGCTGCGGATCGAGGATTTGTCGGTCGGGTATGGCGGCGGGACGGTGCTGTCCGGCGTCAACCTGCGGGTGCGCGAGGGCGAGGCGGTGGCGTTGCTGGGGCGCAACGGGGTGGGGAAGACGACGTTGTTGCGGGCGATCACGGGGACGCTGCGGCCGAGCGGCGGCCGGGTGGTGTTCGAGGATCGGGATTTGGCGCGGCGGGCGACATACGAGATCAACCGGGCGGGGATCTCGCTGGTGCCGGAGGGGCGGCGGTTGTTCCCGAACCTGACGGTGACGGAGAATTTACGGCTGGCGATGCGGCCGGGCGGGATCTCGATCGAGGAGGCGTTCACGCTGTTCCCGCGGTTGCGGGAGCGGCAGCGGGCGCGGGGCGAGAACCTGTCGGGCGGGGAGCGGCAGATGGTGGCGATCGCGCGGGCGCTGATGGCGCCGAGCAAGCTCATCCTGCTGGACGAGCCGTTCGAGGGGTTGGCGCCGGCGATCGTCACGGAGGTGATGGACGCGCTGGTGCGGCTGCGCGGCCGGGTGGCGATGGTGATCGTCGAGCATCATGCCGAGACGGTGCTGCCGATCACCAATCATGCGTATGTGCTGGTCAACGGGACGGTGGCGTTTGGGGGGCCGGCGCGGGCGCTGGACGAGGATCATGCGTTGCAGGCGCGCTTGCTGGGTGTGGTGCATGTGGAGGAGCCTGCAGGCGCATGATCGGGCTGAGCGGGGCGACGCGGTTGTTCATGATCGTGGGCGACCCGATCGCGCAGGTGCGTTCGCCCGGCGGTGTGACGGCGGCGTTCGCGGCGCGCGGGGTCGACGCGATCTGCGTGCCGGCGCAGGTGGCGGCGGAGGATCTCGGCGATTTCTTGTCGGTGTGCGACCGGATGAAGAACCTGGACGGGCTGATCGTGACGGTGCCGCATAAGTTCGCGGCGTTCCGGTATTGCGTCAGCTCGTCGGACCGAGCCGGTTTCATCGAGGCGGCCAGCATCATGCGGCGGCGGCCCGGCGGCGGTTGGCACGCCGACCAGTTCGATGGGGAGGGGTTCGTGCGGGCGATGCGCCTCAAGGGCGTCGATCCCCGTGGAAAGCGGGCGCTGCTGGTGGGGGCCGGCGGCGCCGGGTCGGCGATCGCGTATGCGCTGCTCGAGGCCGGGGTGGCCCAGCTCGCCATCCATGACGCGGATCGAGAGCGGCGCGACGGATTGATCGCGCGGATCGGGCGGATTGCGGCGGTCGGCTCGGCCGATCCGGCCGGGTTCGACCTGGTCTGCAATGCGAGCCCGGCGGGGATGCGCGTGGGCGACCTGCCGCCGGTCGACACGGCGCGGCTCACATCGTCGATGTATGTCGGTTGCGTCGTCACCCAGCCCGCGGTGCCCGAGCTGATTGCGGCCGCGCGGGCTCGTGGCTGTGTGACGGCGACGGGCGGGGAGATGTACGAGGCGTTGCAGCAGTTGATGGTCGATTTCCTGTTGGCCCCGATGAGCAAGCGTTAAACGTCGCTCCCGCGGCCGGGGCATTGTGCGGATGTGATGGGGGGCGCGACGGCCATGCGTGGCGCCGAATAGCCGGGGCTGCGCGCGGGCGTTATCTTCCAGCGAATTGTGCGGGGGAGGCGGGTCATGAAGGTCGCGATCATCGGCTTTGGCGAAGTGGGCGGCATCTTCGCTCGCGACCTGCTGGCGCTCGGCGCGGAGGTTGCCGCGTTCGACATCGATGCGCAGGCGCAGGCGCGCGCGGCGGAGGCGGGGGTCGCGGCGGCCGATGCGGCCGATGCGGTTGGCAATGCCTCGATGGTGTTCGTGTGCGTGACCGCCGGGTCGGTGATGGCGGCGATGCGTTCGCTCGAGGGGGCGTTGGGCGGGGCGCCGTTCGTGGTGGATGTGAACAGCATCGCGCCGGAGACGAAGGCTGGGGCGGCGCGGCTGATCGAGGCGGCGGGCGGGCGGTATGTGGAGGCGGCGGTGATGGCGAGCGTGCCGCCGAAGCGGCTGCGGACGCCGATGCTGCTGGGCGGCCCGCATGTGGCCGCGTTCATGGCGGCGGCGGCCGGGTTCGGGATGGATCTGACGGATTTTTCCCCCGAGATCGGGCGGGCTTCGTCGGTCAAGATGTGCCGGAGCGTGATGATCAAGGGGATCGAGGCGCTGACGACGGAGTGCATGCTGGCGGCGCGGCATTACGGGGTCGAGGACGAGGTGCTGCGGACGCTGGGGGATACGCTGCCGCATTCGGATTGGCCGAAGCTGGCGCGGTACGTGATCAGCCGGGCGCTGATCCATGGCAAGCGGCGGGCGGAGGAGATGCGGGAGGTGTCGCGCACGGTCGAGGATGCGGGGGTGGAGCCGATGCTGAGCCGGGCGATCACGGAGCGGCAGGATTGGGCTTGGCGGCGGGGCGTGGAGATGGGGGCGGCGCGGGAGCTGCCGGAGTTGGCGCCGCTGCTGGATGCTTTGACGGCGACGATGCAGGCGAAGAAGGCGGCGGAGTGATGCGGCGGCGGCAATTTCTCGGGGCGGCCGCTTCGGTGCTGGCGGCGCCGGCGGTGGGGCAGACGTCGCTTGTGGTGCGGTTCGTGCCGAATACGGACGTGCCGGTGCTGGACCCGGTGGCGAATACGGCGGCGCAGGTTCGGACGCACGGGTTCATGGTGTTC
Organism: uncultured Alphaproteobacteria bacterium; assembly: GCA_963848035.1. GTDB lineage: Bacteria > Pseudomonadota > Alphaproteobacteria > Acetobacterales > Acetobacteraceae > JAVVHH01. The sequence goes on along the minus strand of CAWKCD010000002.1, from coordinate 95,637 downwards.
GACACGCTGTTCGGGGTGGACGAGGATTTCGTGCCGCATCCGCAGATGCTCGAGGGGCACGACACGGCGTCGGATGGGCTGACGTGGATTTTGCGGTTGCGGGAGGGGCTGCGGTTCCATGATGGCAGTCCGGTGCTGGCGCGGGATTGCGTGGCTTCGATCCGGCGGTGGGCTTCGGTCGAGGGGTTCGGGGGGATGCTGCTGGCGGCGACGGACGAGCTGTCCGCGCCGGACGATCGGACGATCCGGTTTCGGTTGAAGCGGCCGTTTCCGTTGCTGCCGGATGCGCTGGCGAAGGTTTCGCCGAACATGTGTCCGATGATGCCGGAGCGGTTGGCGTCGCAGCCGGCGAGCAAGCCGTTGGCGGAGATCGCGGGGAGCGGGCCGTTCCGGCTGGTGGAGAGCGAGCGGGTGCCGGGGTCGCGGATCGTCTACGAGCGGTTCGCGGATTACGTGCCGCGGGCGGATGCGCCGGTGGGGACGGCGGGCGGCAAGCGGGTGATGATCGACCGGGTGGAGTGGCTGATCATGCCGGAGGCGGCGACGGCGGCGGCCGCGGTGCAGACGGGGGCGGTGGATTGGTTGGAGAGCCCGGCGCCGGATTTGTTGCCGCCGTTGCGGGCGGATCGGAATTTGCGGGTTTGGGTGAACGATCGGACGGGGGTGGTGCCGATCCTGCGGTTCAACTGTCTGCATCCGCCGTTCGATAATGTGGCGATCCGGCGGGCGGTGTTGAGCGCGACCCGGCAGCGGGAGTTCATGCAGGCCTTCTCGGAGGAGCCGGCGAATACGCTGACGGATGTGGGGATTTTCTGTCCGGGGACGCCGCTGGCGAGCAGCGTTGGGCTGGCGGAGGCGGAGGGGATTGCGAGCGTGGAGGCGGCGCGGCGGGCGATCGTGGCGGCGGGGTACAAGGGCGAGCGGGTGGTGATGCTGGAGCCGACGGACCATCCGGTGAACTCGGTGATGGCGGCGGTGGGGGCGGATCTGTTCAAGAAGCTGGGGCTGAACGTGGACGACCAGGCGATGGAGGCGGCGAGCATGTTCCAGCGCCGGGTCAACAAGGGGGATGTGGACCATGGCGGGTGGAGCTGTTTTCCGTCGGCGGTGGGGGGTGATGGGCTGGTGAACCCGGCGGTGAGTTTCCTGACGCGGGGGGACGGGGTGAAGGCCTGGTATGGCTGGCCGACGGACCCGGCGCTGGAGGCGTTGCGGACGGAGTGGTTCGCGGCGGGAACGCGGGCGGAGCAGAAGGCGATCGCGGAGCGCATGCAGGTGCAGGTGTTGCGGGAGGCGCCGTATTTGCCGTTGGGGCAGATCTTGCAGCCGACGGTGACGCGGACGGCGTTGAGCGGGGTGTTGCCGGGGTTTGCGAAGTTCTGGGGGGTGAGCAAGGGGTAGCCGGTTGAGGCGCCGCTGGCGGCCAATGGTTTGGGTGATCGCGATGCGGGCCAAAGTCTGACTTAGCGAGGGAGACGACGATGGGTGGCACGGCGCCGGATGCTGGGGCGATGTATGGCGGCAGCAGGGCGAGCACGTTCATGGGGCTGCCGGGCGGCGCGCTGGACGGGTTCGATGCGGGCATCGCGGTGTTGGGGGTGCCGTGCGCGACGCCGTACGGGCGGGTGGGCGCTTACTGCGCCGACGCGCCGGGGGCTATCCGCGCGGCGATGGCGCATTATGCGGCGACGATCGAGCATCACGATTTCGACCTGGGCGGACCGTTGCTGGGCGGGAACGGCGTGAAGGCGGTGGATCTCGGTGATCTCGCCTGCGCGCCGGACGACCCGGCGGGGAACCGGGCGCGCATTCATGCGGCGACGCGGACGATCTTGTCGCGCGGGGCGGTCCCGGTGCTGATCGGGGGCGACGATTCGGTGCAGATCCCGAACCTGCAGGCATTCGCCGAGGCGGGACGGCATGTGATCGTGCAGGTGGATGCGCATATCGATTGGCGCGACGAGGTGGATGGCGAGCGGATGGGGCTGTCGTCGACGATGCGCCGGGCCGCCGAGATGGGGGCGTTCGAGCGGATCATCCAGGTGGGACAGCGCGGCACCGGGTCGGCGCGGCCGCGGGATCTGGCGGATGCGAAGGCGGCGGGGTGCGTGTTCGTTTCGGGGCAGGCGGTGCAGGAGAAGGGGATCGGGGCGGTGCTGGAGTTGGTGCCGTCGGGGTCGAAGGTGGTTTTCGCGTTTGATTGCGATGGGCTGGATCCGTCGATCATGCCGGCGGTGATCGCGCCGACGCCGGGCGGGCTGAGTTATTGGCAGATGGTGGGGTTGTTGCAGGGGGTGGCGGCGAAGGCTCGGATCGCTGGGTTCAACCTGGTGGAGTTCATGCCGGCGCGGGATCGGGATGGGGCGGGGGCGTTGGTGGCGGGGCGGATTTTGGCGAATGTGATTGGGGTTTTGGCGCGGGGGTGAGGGGTTTTTCGGCGGTCGGCTTTGAGCATTTAGGACGATCGCAGCGAGGAAGCGGACGCTGGCGAGATTTTGTAGGGCGGAAAAGCGCAGCGCATTCCGCCGAAACGAGAGGCGCGCGCTACGGTCGTCCGATGCCGGATTATCGCCGTAGTTTCATCTCGGGCGGTTGCTTTTTCTTTACGGTGAATTTGCTCGACCGGCGGTCGGACCTTCTCGTCGCCCGTATCGAAATGCTGCGCGGCGCCGCGCGCCAGGCACGGCCACGCGCCCCTTTCACGATCGATGCGTGGGTGGTGTTGCCGGATCACATGCATTGTGTGTGGACGTTGCCTGAGGGCGATGCTGAGTTTGCGGGCCGCTGGCGGGCGATCAAGACGGCGTTCTCGAAGGCGTTGCCGGGGGCTGGGGCGCCGAGCGAAACGATGGCTCGGCGTGGCGAGCGTGGGATTTGGCAGCTTCGATATTGGGAACACACGATCCGAGACGCGCGGGATTATACGTCTCACATGGACTACACGCACTTCAACCCGGTCAAGCATGGGTATGTGTCGCATCCGGCGGATTGGCCGTATTCATCGTTTCGCCGTTGCGTGGCGGCTGGATTGTATTCGCCGGGGTGGGTGGGGAGCGCGGGTGAGTTGATGGAGGCGGGCGAGCGGTGTTGAGCGAAGGTGGCGGAATGCGCTGCGCTTTTCCGCCCTACGCTTGCTGGGCTACATTTGTGCTGGCGATGCCGTGCTCCGATGTTCTTGAACTAACGGCCTAATCGTAGACGGCCATCTCTGCCTGCAGGCCAATCAGCAGTTCATTAAGCACGGCAGATTGAAGTTGGAACCAACCGTCAGGGACATCCTCTGGGGAGCGACTATCGAGATCAAGGTGTAAGAAGGAGCTGTATTGTTGCTTCGCCAATGGCGTCAGATCGAGATGAAGGAAGTGGTTACGGTACGCTCTTACTCAATTCAGGGACGGCCAGAGGCGGGGGTATGCACTCTTCAAATCCGTAAAGAAGTAATTACGCACGGAGAGAACATCTCCCGTCTTGTCAATTGGTTCTATGAGGCTACGATTTGCCTGGTTTAAAAATGCCACTAGCTCCTCTCGTGACTGACAAACGGCCGCTGCGGCAAATAACTCGGCCTCAGAAGGTCCTGATCCAGAATACAGGTGGGGAAGAGAAAGGGATGTAAACCTCTTCTCTGCCAGGCGCATTTCTCGCAATATAGAAGCTGCACGGCCCGATACAAATTCAAGGCGGCGATGAAGAGGAACGATATACCGTGTGGAATTATAGCCGTTTCGCCGTCTCCATTTGGACGCAATAAATCCCTTAATGATCGGTATTCTAAACTCAGGAATGTAATACCGAGACTCACGGCACGTGACCTGGCACCCATTGCCGCAGTCCGATGCTCATAACGCGCCAAGGTTGGTTGGTGAGGCGGTTCCAGGCGTCGCAGCAGTGATCGACGATAGCGTTGTAGGAGGCGAACACGCGGTTTGAGAGCCAATTGTTGCGCAGAAACTGCCAGATATTCTCGACCGGGTTCAGCTCCGGGCATTTGGCGGGGAGCGGAACGATAGTGATGTTGGCCGGAACCACGAGCCGATCCGAGATGTGCCAGCCCGCCTGATCGACCAGCAGCGCGCAGTGCTTTCCCGGTGTGACCCTTGCCGCGATCTCGGCTAGATGCAGTCCCATCGCCTCGGTGTTGCACCAGGGCAGAACCAGGCCTGCCGTTGCACCGGTCGCTGGGCAGATCGCACCGAAGATGTAGGTCGATGCCGTGCGCTGGTCCTGCGGCGCCGAAGGGCGGCTGCCGCGCTTGGCCCAACGCCGGGTGATCTTGTTCTTCTGGCCGATACGGGCCTCGTCGGCGAACCAAACCTCTACGCCGCCTGGTCCTCTGCCCGCCGCGCGCCCGATCGCCTCCAGGCACGCGGGAAGGCTTTTTTAAAAGCCTCGATCGCGCCCGTTGCCTGGGTATGGTGGCGCGGCCGGGCCGAGAGCCTGCGATATCCCATCGCGCGGAGTTCACGGCTCAACGTCTGCTTGGATACGGCGACTTGGAACTCGTCGGACAGCCACTGCACCAGGTCGATCACCCGCCATCGCACCACGCCGTGGATGGCCGGCATCGGACCATCCTCGATCGCCTGCGCCAGCGCGGCCCGGTGTGCGTCGGTCAAGATCGGCTGCGGACCGGGGCCTTTGTAGTCGATGAGGGCCTCGGGGCCGCCGGCGTTCAGCTTGAGCACCCAATCCCGAACGATCTGCAGCGTGACGCCGCCGATCGCAGCCGACTCCGTGCGGCTTGCCCCGTCATAGATTGCGGCTAGCGCCAGCAACCGCCGCGTCTGACCCGCGTCCTTGCTCTCGCGAGCGGCCTGGCGAAGGCGAGCAGCATCGTAATCGGCACATAGCGGGATTGGCATGGCGGGCCTCATCGGTTCGCCGCCACCGAATCAGATTGTCACCGCGTCGCACAAGCGCCGCGAGTCACACGCCAGGAGCTTTGGTATAAGGCTTTGAGAAATCTACAAGACCGTAAGCTTTAAGATGGCGAATATAATCAATCTCACTGGAGAGATTGTTAAATTCCGTTGTGTTACCCGAGGCTAGTGTTTCAAGCATGAAGAATTCTTTAGGATAGAATTCTTCTAATTCTGAAGTGATATGCCCGCAATAGAACTGAACCTCGTCCTCCCGGCTTTGCAAGTCATGTGCTACTGTTTCCGACGTCACGGCAACGGGCCGCGTGGCACCTGACACTTTGAGGCCGTTGTTGATTTGGGAGCAGATCATTCTCGTCAAGAGGGGATGCCCGCCGTACCGTTCGAACAGCGCGTTGAGGGAGCTCTCGTCAAACCGCATCCCCATACGTTTCCCGAAGACACTGAGTAGAGTGCGGACTTCGTCTTTTTCAAATCCAGTAAGGTAGCGTGTTTTAACTATCCCGAACATCGGATTTTGAATGCCGTTGACTCTATCCTGTTCCATAACAGAAGCGTTCACACCGGCAATGGTGAATGCAAATTTTCGATGCTGACTTTGGGCTGACCATATAGTCTGCCAGAAGGGAACAAAATGGTCAGCCCAGTGCTTAGCCAGTTTGCTTGACGGAGAGATGTATTCGATTTCATCAAATATCAAACAAAGTTGCCGTTCGGCAGGCAAGTTCTCGATTAAGGATACGAAGCGATCCGCAGCCATCTTCTTGCTGGCCCAAACTCCAATTTGTTGGTCTGTGGCAATGGCTATCTCCCCGCATATACGGTCCAGCAATTCGTCTCCACCTAAGCAATAAATAGAGGAGAGCTTACAATCGTAGTATAGTGCAATAATGTTATTATCTGCACATTGTCGTTTTATTTTAAACAGCACTGAGGTCTTTCCCGTCTTCCGCAAGCCAAATAGGCCGCGGTTCTCTGAACGCCGGATCGCATCGATATGTTCCGCAACGATGGCCTGTCTGCCGAAGAAGAATAGATCCTCGTGAAGCGGAAGCGTGTAGTCAAAAAGGTCGCGAGAAAATAGTTGCGCTGCCAGTTTTTTTCTAAGATACCAGCTGTCACTAGACGCAATAAGATCTGTTTTTGAAACGCCGACGTAAGCGCGCGTCTGAGGATTTTGGCTCGTATAGTGTGGATCCAGTTTTCAGTATTCTTGGCGACGGAGATTAACAATCCAACCGTTTGATCTACCCTCCCCTTGGCTGGAAGTTGTTGGAATACTTGCTCAATTGCCTGGATTGAACGTGCCTCGAGCTTGGGATAGTCGAACAGAGCCATGATAAGCTCTTGGTCAAATCCGAATGACTGCGAAATATGGGGTTTTGGTTTGATGAATTAGACAGAGAGCTCTGTATTAAACTTACGTATTCTCGATGCCCATGTGATATCAAAATCTGGTTCAATCTTCTTGAGTATCTCTAACTCGTCGGGGAACCGGGCAAGGTGTTGAATACGTACTTCATCTTTTATCACGTCGTTGAGTCCTTGATACGGGTTTGCATTGCGCGGTCTCAATTTGAATAATGCCTACCAGATTGTGCCAGCAGCGCAAAAGGCGACATCCATCCAGGGATTGAGCGAGATTAAGCATTTTTTCGAGAAGGCAGCGGCTTGATACGCCTGATAAGTTTAGGTTATTTAACAAGTAATCTGCGAACATGAGGGAATAAACCTGACTGGTCCGGCTTCTCACAGTTCTTGGGGGCTGGACAGGTCTGCCCCGAGACCTGCCGCCATGCCTCCGAGCGACCGTGTGCGTTTACTCCTCCTTCATGCTCCGAAGCAGACTGGCAGCTCCCGGCCCGACTAGGCCGGCATCAGGCGGTTGCTGTTGCGAGTGCGCGGTAGTGGGACAGGCGGTCGGCGTAGGCGGCGGAGAGGGATGGGTTGGGGGTGATGGTGGCGATGGGGTGGGGTTTGGTGCAGATGGCGGTGGGGGGTTCGTTGGTGAGGGCGAGGCGGGCGAGGCGGGTGGCGCCGTAGGAGACGCCGTGGTCGGCGTCGGAGAGGCGGTTGAGGGGGATGGCGAGGATGTTGGCGAGGAGGTGGAGCCAGATTGGGGAGCGGGCGCCGCCGCCGATGACGCTGGCTTCGCGGATGATCGTTCCGGAGGCGGATAGGGCGTCTAGGCAGTCGCGCAATGAGAACGCTACGCCTTCTAGGACGGCTTGGGTTAGGGCGGGGCGGTCGGTGGTGTGGGAGAGGTTGGCGAAGTGGGCGCGGCGTTGGCCGTCGTTGTGGGGGGTGCGTTCGCCGCCGAGGTAGGGGAGGAAGAGGGGGGCGCCGGGTTCAGTGATTTCGGGGAGTTCGGCGAGGAGTTGGGCTTCGGATTGGCCGGTGATGGTGGACCACCAGGCGAGGCTCGAGGCGGCGGAGAGGGTGACGCCCATCTGGTGCCAGGTGTGGGGGAGGGCGTGGCAGAAGGCGTGGACGGCGGCTTGGGGCCAGGGGCGGAAGCCGTCGGTGGTGGCGAAGACGACGCCGGAGGTGCCGAGGGAGATGAAGGCGTCGCCGGGCTGGATGGCGCCGATGCCGATGGCGCCGGCGGCGTTGTCACCGGCGCCGCCGGCCAGGATCGGGGAGGTGGGCATGTGCCAGCGCGCGGCGAGGTCGGGGCGGAGGCGGCCGGCTGGGGCATTGCCTTCGACGAGGCTTGGCATGTGCGAGCGGTCGAGGCCAGTGGCGGCGAGGGCGGCGTCGGACCAATCGCGGGCGGCGACGTCGAGCCAGAGGGTGCCGGAGGCGTCGGACATGTCCTCGATCATTTCGCCGGTGAGACGGTAGCGCAGGTAGGCTTTGGGCAGCAGGACGGTGCGCAGGCGGGCGAAGATGTCGGGCTCGTGGGTGCGGACCCAGAGGAGTTTGGGGGCGGTGAAGCCGGGCATGGCGATGTTGCCGGCGACTTGGCGGAGCGCGGGGAAGGCGGCTTCGAGGGCGGCGCATTCGGCTTCGGCGCGGGTGTCGTTCCAGAGGATGGCGGGGCGCAGCGGGGTGGCGGCTGCGTCGAGGAGGACGGCGCCGTGCATCTGGCCGCCGAGGCCGATGGCTTGGATGGCGGAGACGGCGGCCGGGTTGTCGCGGGCGATGGTGTCGATGGCGGCGAGGCAGGCTTGCCACCAGGCTTCGGGGTCCTGCTCGCTCCAGCCCGGCGCCGGGCGCTGGACGGTGAGGGGGATGGTGGTGGTGGCGACGACGCGCTGTTCGCCGTCGACGAGCAGGGCTTTGACGCCCGAGGTGCCGAGGTCGAGGCCTAGGAACATTATTTCACCGCACCGAAGGTGAGGCCCTGGACGAGTTGTTTCTGGCTGAACCAGCCGAAGACGAGGATGGGGGCGACGGCCATGGTGGAGGCGGCGGAGAGCTTGGCGAAGAACAGGCCTTCGGGGCTCGAGAAGGAGGCGATGAAGGCGGTGAGCGGGGCGGCGTTGGACGAGGTCAGGTTGAGGCTCCAGAAGGCTTCGTTCCAGCAGAGGATGAGGGAGAGCAGGCCGGTGCTGGCGATGCCGGGGAGGGTGAGGGGCAGGAGGATGTGGCGGATCTCGCCCCAGATGCGGACGCCGTCGACGCGGCCGGCCTCGAGGATCGCGTTGGGAACGTCTTTATTGAAGGTGAACAGCATCCAGACGACGATCGGCAGGTTGATCAGGGCGTAGATGATGACGAGGCCGATGCGGGTGTCGAGCAGGCCGAAGTTGAGGAACAGGTAATACATCGGGAAGAGCACGCTGACGGCGGGCATCATCTTGGTCGACAGCATCCAGAGCAGGGTGCCGCGGGTGCGCTTGGTGGGGTGGAAAGCCATGGCGTAGGCGGCGGGGACGGCGAGCGCCAAAGCGAGGAGCGTGCCGCCGACGGAGATGAGGACGCTGTTGAGGGCGAAGTGGAGGTAGTCGGCGCGGGCGAAGACTTCGCGGTAGGCTTCCAGCGTGGGGGTGAAGTCGAGGTCGGCGCGGATGGCGTCGTTCTCGGATTTGAAGCTGGTGATGAGGGTCCAGAGGACGGGGAAGAACATCAGCAGGGCGGCGCTCCAGCCGAGGATGGTGGCGAGCAGGCGTTGGCGGCCGGTTTGTTCCATCAGGTTTCCAGGTTGCGGGCGACGGTGCGGACGAGGAAGAAGGCGACGATGTTGGCGAGCACGACGGCGACCATGCCGCCGGCCGAGGCGCCGCCGGCGTCGAACTCCTGCAGCGCGGTGCGGAAGATCAGGTAGGCGAGGTTGGTCGAGGCGTTGCCGGGTCCGCCGTTGGTGGTGACGAAGATCTCGGCGAAGACAGTGAGCAGGAAGATCGTTTCGATCATGACGACGACGCTGATGGCGCGGGCGAGGTGCGGCAGGGTGAGATAGAAGAACTGCGCGATCGGGCCGGCGCCGTCGACGCGGGCGGCCTCTTTCTGCTCGCCGTCCATGGATTGGACCGCGGTGAGCAGGACGAGCAGCGCGTAGGGCAGCCACTCCCAGGAGACGATGCCGATCACGGCGGCGAGCGGGTGGTCGGCGAACAGGTCGGGGACGTCGAGGCCGACGGCGCGGAACAGGGTGCCGAGCACGCCGTAGACGGGGTGCAGCATCATGTTCTTCCAGACCAGGGCGCTGACCGTGGGCATGACGAAGAAGGGGGAGATGGCGAGCACGCGGGCGATGTTTCGGCCGGGGAAGGACTGGTTGAACAGGACCGCCAAGAGCACGCCGAGGACGACGGTGATGACCAGGACCGCGACGAGCAGGATCAGGGTGTTCTGCAGCGAGACCCAGAAATCGGGGTCGGCGATGAGGGATTGGTAGTTGTCGAGGCCGGCGAAGCCGCGGGCGGTCGGGTCCAGCAGGAGATAGCGCTGGAAGGAGAACCAGATCGTCAGCGCGAGCGGGACGATCATCCAGGCGAGCAGGACGGCGACGGAGGGGGCGACGAAGAAGAGGCCGGCCGGACGCTTTTCGCGTCCGGCCTTGGGTTGGGCTGTGGTCAACGGGCGCTCCGGCCTACTTCTTCGGGTAGCCGGCCTTCTTCATGGTGGCGGCGGTGGAGGCTTCGGCGCTCTTGAGGGCGGCGTCGACGGTTTCGCGGCCGGTGAGGGTGGCGGCGATGGTCTGGCCGACTTGGGTGCCGATGCCCTGGAATTCGGGGATCGCGACGAATTGGGCGCCGGTATAGGGGCGCTTCTGCTCGGTCTGCCCGTTCGGGTTGGCGACGTTGATGGCCTTCAGCACGAAGGAGGCGAACGGCGCGGCCTTCTGGTAGTCGGGGTTCTCGTAGGTCGAGGTGCGGGTGCCCGGGGGCACGGCGACCCAGCCGTTCTGGCCGGCGACCATCTTGATGTAGTCCTTGGAGGTGGCCCAGGTGATGAAGGTCTTGGCCGCTTCCTGCTGCTTGGACGTGGCGGGGATGGCGAGGTTCCAGGACCACAGCCAGGTGGGGGCGCCCTTGAAGCTGCCGGTCGGCATGGGGGCGAAGCCCACCTTGTCGGCGACTTGGGACTGCTTGGGGTCGAACAGCATGCCGCCGGCGACGGTGGCGTCGATCCACATGCCGCAATGGCCGGAGGCGAAGAGGGCGAGGTTCTCGTTGAAGCCGTTGGAGCTGGCGCCGGGCGGGCCGTCGGCCTTGAGGATGCCGTCGTAGTATTCGATCGCCTTCTTCCAGGCGGCGCTGTCGATGGTGGGCTTCCAGTTCTCGTCGAACCAGCGGCCGCCCTCGGCATTCACCAGCGAGGTGACGTAGGCCATGTTCTCGCCCCAGCCGGGCTTGCCGCGCAGGCACATGCCGTAGATCTGGTTGCCCTTGTCGGTGATCTTGTCGGCGAAGCCGCGGATCTGCTCGTAGGTCGGGTTCTCCGGCATGGTGATGCCGGCTTTCTGGAACAGGTCCTTGCGGTAATAGGTCATGGCGCTCTCGCCGTAGAACGGCAGCGCGTAGAGCTTGCCGCCTTCGCTGATGCCGTCGCGGACGGGCTTGATGAGGTCGTTGACGTCATAGGCGGCGGGCAGGTTTTCGAGCGGGACGAGCCAGCCCTGCTTGGCCCAGATCGGCACTTCGTAGTTGCCGATGGTGAGCACGTCGAACTGGCCGGCCTTGGTGGCGATGTCGGTGGTCAGGCGCTGGCGGAGGACGTTCTCCTCGAGCACGACCCATTTCAGGTGGATGTCGGCGTGCTGCTTCTCGAAGTCGGCGGCGAGCTTCTGCATGACGACCATGTCGCCGTTGTTGACGGTGGCGATGGTGAGGTCGGCGGCCTGGGCGGCGCCGAAGCTGCAGGCGAGCAGGGCCGCTGGAATCGCCGTTCGTAGCGCATGCGCCATGGTTGTTTCCTCCGATGTTTTTTTCACTGGGGCAGAAGGTCCCATGCGCGTAATCCCAGGTCAACGCGGGTGCGTCGAAGGGGGCGGATTGCATCCGCCCTACGGGTTTAGAAGCCGAGTTCATGGGCTGCGGTGTCCAGGGTGGCGCGGCTGCCGTCGCGGTAGAGCAGGCCGAGCCATTTGCCGACGGCCTCGATCAGGCGTGGATCGGCGCCGGCGGTTCCGAACAGGCCTTCCATCGCCAGGAGCGGACGCGGGTCGGGGCCGCCTTCGATGGCCTTGGCGCGGAGCGTTTCGGCGAGGGGGTGTTTGACCTGGATCGGCTGGCCCTGCTCGTCCTCGCCGCGGATGCGGCGGAGCCAGGCGGCGAGGGCGAGAGCGAGCAGGTCGAGCGGGGCGCCGGCGGCGAGGCGGTCGCGGATCGGGTCGAGCAGGACGTTGATGGGGGCGTCGGTGTTGACGCGTTCGACGGTGTCCTTGATGGCGGGGTTGGCGAAGCGCTCGATGAGCTTGGCCTTGTAGGCGCCGAGGTCGATGCCGGGGACTTCGGGGACGGTGGGGCCGGTCTCGCGGTCCATCAGGGCGGCCATGTAGCGGGTCATGACCGGGTCGGCCATGGCTTCGTCGATGGTGGCGTAGCCCATCAGGCGGCCGAGCCCGGATACCGCGAGGTGGCTGCCGTTCAGCAGGCGGAGCTTCATGAATTCGTAGGGCGCGACGTCGGTGACGAATTGCGCGCCGACCCGTTCCCAGGCGGGGCGGCCCTGGGGGAAGCGGTCCTCGATCACCCATTGGGTGAAGGATTCGGCGAAGACCGGCCAGCGGTCGTCGATGCCGACCGTCTCGCGCAGCCACTCGATGTCGGCCTCGGCGGTAACGGGGGTGATGCGGTCGACCATGGTGCTGGGGAAGGCGATCTCGGCCTCGATCCAGCTTGCCAGGTCGGGGTCCTGCAAGCCGGCCAGCGCGAGGACGGCGTCGCGCAGCACGTCGCCGTTGTGCTGGATGTTGTCGCAGGTGAGCAGGGTCGGCGGGGGCAGGCCGGCGGCCCGGCGGCGGCGCAGCGCCTCGACGATGACGCCGATGGCGCTCGCGGGCGCATGCGGCATCATCAGGTCGCGGCGGATCAGCGGATGCTCGGGGTCGAGGCGCTTGGTGGCGCGGTTGAGGCAGTAGCCGTGTTCGGTGACGGTGAGGCTGACGATGCGGACGGCCGGGTCGGCGATGGCCGTGAGCAGTTCGGCGGTGCTCTGTCCGGCGAACACGACCTGCGACAGCGAGCCGATGATGCTGACGGCGGCGCCGTCGGCGTCGCGCTCGACCAGGGTGTAGAGATTGTCCTGCGGCGCCAGGCTCTCCTGCATGCGCCGGTCCGCCGGCAGCAGCCCGGCGCCGGCGATCCCCCACGACAGGGCGGCTTGGTCGCGCTGCATGAGGTCGTGCGTGTAGCGGGCCATGTGGGCGCGGTGGAAGCCGCCGAGGCCGAGATGGACGATGCCGGTTCGGACGGCGGCCGGGTCGTAGCGCGGCACGGCGACGTGCTTGGGGAGGAGGGCGAGCGTGGCGCGGTTGAGCGGGAGCGACATGCCTCAGCCGATCAACATTTTTGCCGGCGCGTCAACTCCGGCGGCCCGAGGCGGCGGCCCGAGGCGGCGGCCCGCGCGTGCGCCGGCGATCGGGGACCATCTGCTCGGCAGACACTCTGGTTGCGTGATCAGGTTAATAATAGAGTCAATTTGGATAGTAAATTTAACCATAAATTGCGATCTTCGTGCGGATGCGGCATGCTCTGCCGTTGACCGGCCAGCGCATGAATTATCAGTGCCCGGCTTTTTGAGGGCGATGGGATGAGCGTGCAGGCCGAGCGGGCGGTTTCTTCTTCTGCGATGAGCGGCTTGCTTGTCCCGACCGCGCTGTTCGCCGGCCTGCTCTCGCTGCTGCTGCTGGGGTGGGGGATCGACGATCTGGCGCGCAACCAGGTCGCCGCCTCGGCGCGGGTGCAGCATGCGCTCGGGGTGCGGGTGCGTTCGGCGTTGATCCGGGCGGATCTGGCGACGGTGGCCAGCGAGGGGCGCGGCTTCCTGGTCGACCTGACGGAGGATAGCCAGCGGCGGTTCACCGCGGCGGCCGAGAAGGGCCGCGCCGACATCGAGGCGCTCCGCGCCATGGTGGCCGACGACAAGGCGCAAATCGAGCAGCTCGACATCATCGTGCCGCTGATCACGGCGCGGACCGACTTCCTGCAAAAGGTGATGAACCTCGCGCGGGTGGGCGACCGCCAGGGCATGGTGGAGCTGGCGCAGACGCAGCGCGGCCGGGAGATGATGGACCGGATCTTCGCCGGGATCGGCCAGATCGAGGAGCTCGAGACGACCGATTTCCGGACGCGCGAGAAGGCGGCGCGCTCCCACGAGCAATGGCTGATCGCCGGTCTGGTCGGGTGCGGCATCGTGGCGGCGGCGAGCCTGCTGCTGGCGCTGGCGGCGTGGACCAGCGGCAAGCGCGAGCGGGAGCATCTCGCCGAGCTGACGGCGAGCGTCGACGAGCGGCGGCGTAGCGAGGCCGCGCTGCAGGCCAGCGAGGCGCGGTTCCGCGCGATGTCGGATTCCTCGCCCGACAAGATGTTCGAGGCGGACGCCACCGGCCGGACGATCTACGCGAACCGCGTCCTCACCGAATACACCGGCGCCAAGCTGGTGCAGCTCTCCGACGGCGCCTGGCTCGACTTCGTGCATCCGGACGATCGGGCGCATGCGTCCGAGACCTGGTCGCGCGGGATCGCGGAGGCGACGCCGGTCGAATTCGAGTATCGCGCCCGGCGGCACGACGGCGCGTATCGCTGGTTCCTGTGCCGCAGCGTGCCGCTCCGCGACGGGGACGGTCAGATCAAGGGCTGGGTCGGCACCTCGACCGACATCGACGACCGCAAGCGGGCCGAGGTGGTCCTGTCGCAGAACCGCGACGAACTCGAACGGCTGGTCGGCGAGCGGACGGCGGAGCTTTCGGCGCGCGAGGCCGAATTGCGCGAGAACGTGGCCCGGTTCCGCCTGATCACCGACCATTCCAGCGACATGGTGTCGCGCGTGGGCCCGGACGGCACCGTCCTCTACGTCTCTCCGGCCTGCCAGCGCCTGCTGGGGTTCGACCCGTCCGAACTCACCCGCGACGCCTTCCTCGCCATGGTGCACAAGGACGACCTGGCGGCGCTGACGGCGTTCCGCGCGCGCCTGTTCTCCGGGACCGTGCAGCGCGAGACGCTGATCTACCGGATCACGCACCGGGACGGGCATCTGCAATGGGTCGAGACGGCGGCGCAGTCGCTGCGGGACGCCGCGACCGGAGCGCCCGACGGCTTCGTCTCGGTGCTGCGCGACGTCACCGAGCGGCACCGGCTGGAGGAGACGCTGCTGCATGCGCAGAAGATGGAGGTGATCGGCCGCATCTCCGCAGGCGTCGCGCACGATTTCAACAACATCCTGCAGACCGTGATCGGCGGCCTGGAGCTGACGCTGGAGAACATGGAGGACGGGGCGCCCGGCCGCGAGTTCGCCGACCTGGCGCTGAGTTCGGCGACGCGCGGCTCGGATCTGACGCACCACCTTCTCGCCTATGCGCGCAAGCAGATGCTGCAGCCGCGGCTGATCGAGATCGGGCCGTTCCTGTCGGACATGCAGCGCCTGCTGTCGCGCACGCTTGGGCCGCACATCGAGGTGCGGATCGACAAGCGCGACACGACGCCGAAAGTGTTCATCGATCCGAACCAGCTGCAGACGGCGCTGCTCAACCTGGCGCTGAACGCCGCCGATGCGATGCGCGAGGGCGGCCTGCTGACGATCACGGCGGAGGCGGCCGGGTCCGACGAGGGCGACCGGCTGGTGGCGGTGCGCGTGACGGATAACGGCACTGGCATGGACGAGCGGACGCTGGCCCAAGCCTGCGAGCCGTTCTTCAGCACGAAGGTGGACGGGACCGGGCTGGGGCTTTCGATGGTGCAGGGGTTCGCCGAGCAGTCGGGCGGGCGGCTGCATCTGGAGAGCGAGGTCGGGCGCGGCACGACGGCGGTGCTGCTGTTCCGCGCGGCGCAGGGCGTGGTCAAGCCGCCGCCGGATCCGGCGGCGATGCCGCAGCCGTCGCGCCGCGTGCTGGTCGTGGACGACGAGCCGGATGTGCTGATCACCGCGAGCGCGTTCCTCGAGCGCGCCGGGCTGTGGGTGGTGCGTGCCAGCAGCGGCAACGAGGCGCTGGCGCATCTGTCCGGGGAGCTGCCGTTCGACGCGCTGGTGACGGATTACGCGATGCCGGGGATGAACGGCGCCGATCTCGCGCTGGAGGCGCAGGCGGTCCGGCCGGGCCTGCCGGCGCTGATCATCACCGGGTTCGCCGAGGTGCATGGGTTGGAGACGCTGCCGCCGAACGTCCAGGTGCTGCACAAGCCGTTCATGCGCGACGACCTGCTCAAGGCGCTGCGCCAGGTGATGCTGCGGAGCAACGAGAGCTTGACCAAGCAACCCTAACGAGGGCGGTCAGGAGGGCAGGAACTCGGTCCCGCGTTCGGCGAGGAAGTGCCATAGCGCAAGGGCGGCGGGGAGCAGCCGTTTCTCGCGGTGGCGGACGACGAACCACTGCCGGGTCACCGGCAGGCCCTGGACGGAGAGCACCGCGAGGCGGCCGTCGCGCAGCTCGGCGGCGACCGTGTGGGCCGAGAGCAGGGCGATGCCCATGCCGGCCATGACGGCCTGCTTGATGGTCTCGTTGCTGCCGATCTCGACGCCGTCGGGCAGCTTCAGCCCGGCGTCGGCGAAGACGCGTCGCATCAGGTCGCGCGTGCCGGAGCCGGGCTCGCGCAGCAGGAATTTCTCGCCGTCCAGTTCCGACAATGCGAGGTCGCGCCGCGCCGCGAGGGGATGACCCGGCGCCGTGATGATGATGTGCGGGTGGTCGCCGATGACCGCCCGTTCGATCGGCATCTCGTCCGGCGGGCGGCCCATGATCGCGAGGTCCATGTCGAGCGAGCTCAGCCCGGCGATGATATCCTCGCGGTTGCCGACCGCGATCCGCAGCTCGACGCCGGGCTGCGCGCGGCCGAACGCCGCGAGCGCGAAGGGCGCGAAATATTTCGCGGTGCTGATGATGCCGACGCCGATACGTCCGCGCGCGGTGCCCTGCAGCGCCTCGATGGCGTCGTTGCAGTCGCGCAGCGCCGCCTCGACGCGCTCGAGGGCGGCGAGCACCTCGAGCCCGGCCTCGGTGGCGCGCTGCGCCGAACCGACGCGTTCGACCAGCGGGATGTCGCCGAGGGCTGCTTCGAGCAGCCGAAGCTGCTGGCCGATGGCCGGCGGGGTCAGGCCCAGGCGTTCGGCGGCGGCACTGATGGTGCCGGTTTCGATGACGGCCCCGAAGGCGCGCAGTTGGCGCAGCGAGGTTCGGCGCGCGAACGGCGAAAGACTTCCTTTCATCGCGGCAAACATAAAAGGATTAACTTAAGCAGACCAGCCCGCCTACCTTCAGGGTCACGAACGGCAGAAGCCGCGACGAGAGTGGGGAGTGATGGAAACGGTGACGTCCCTCGGAGAGTATCTCGATCGCTGGAAAGCCGGCTGCAGCGGGCGCGAGAAGGTCGCGACGACCGTGGCGCTGCTGGCCTCGGCGGGCGCCGAACTGGCCGAATTGCTGGCCGACGGGCCGCTCGCGGGTAATTTCGGCGCCGTGCTCGGCACGGGCGGCGGCGGCGACACGCAGAAGGTGCTCGACCTCAAGGCGAACGAGATCGTGATGCGGCATCTGCGCGACGCGCCGGCGGCGGCGGTCGTCTCGGAGGAGGAGGCGGAGGCGGTCACGCTGCGCGAAGACGGCAGCCTCGTGGTCGCGGTCGATCCGCTGGACGGATCGGACAACATCGATCCGAACGCGCCGATGGGGACGGTGTTCTCGCTGCTGCCGGCCTCGGGCCCGGATGCGATGGCCTCCGTGTTCGGCATGCCCGGGGACCGCCAATTGGCGGCCGGGTTCGTGCTCTACGGACCGTATACGACGCTGGTGCTGACGGTCGGCGCGGGGGTGCAGATCTTCACGTTGGACCGGCGGGCGCGGACGTTCCGGCTGACGCGCGAGAACGTCCGCATGCCCAGCGCGCGGCGGGAATACGCGATCAACGGGTCCAACGCGCGGCATTGGCCGTTGCCGGTGCGGGCTTTCGTGGAGGAGTGCCTGGCCGGGTCGGACGGGCCGCGCGGGGTGGATTACAACACGCGCTGGCTCGGCTGCGTGGTGGCCGAGGCATATCGCATCCTGTTGCGGGGCGGGATCTATCTATATCCGGGCGACCGGCGCGCGGGGTACGAGCGCGGGCGGTTGCGGCTGCTCTACGAGGCCTGGCCGCTGGCCCTGCTGGTCGAGGGCGCGGGGGGCATGGCGACGGACGGGTTCCATCGCATCCTCGACCTGGTGCCGCGCTCGGCGCACCAGCGCGTGCCGCTGATCTTCGGCTCGCCGGACAAGGTCACGCGGGTGATCGACATGCACAGCGAGCGGGTGCCGCAGGCGGGGCAGCGGCCGTTGTTCGCCGCGCGCGGCCTGTTCAAGTCCTGACGATGTCGGTCCTGCACCCGATCATCTCCGTCACCGGCTCCTCGGGCGCCGGTACCACGACGGTGAAATCCACGTTCGAGCGGATCTTCTTCCGCGAGAACATCAGCGCCGCCTATATCGAGGGGGACGCGTATCCACCGGTTCGACCGGGCGGCGATGCGCAAGGCGATGGCCGAGGCGGAG
This sequence comes from uncultured Alphaproteobacteria bacterium, assembly GCA_963848035.1. GTDB lineage: Bacteria > Pseudomonadota > Alphaproteobacteria > Acetobacterales > Acetobacteraceae > JAVVHH01. The sequence continues at coordinate 77,631 of CAWKCD010000002.1, read as the reverse complement.
GCGTCGGGCAACAACCATTTCAGCCATTTCGGGCCAGGATCGAACGTGCTCGACGAGTTGGCGGCGCTGTTCGCGGAGTATGGCGCGAAGGGCACCGGGCGCACGCGGCACTACGTGCATGACGACGCGGAGGCGAAGAAATTCGGCGCGGCGCCGGGGACGTTCACGGCGTGGGAACCGATCCCGGACGCGACCGACATGCTGTTCTACGAGGGGCTGCACGGCGCGGTGGTGAGCGAGGAGGTGAACGTCGCGCAATACGCCGATCTCAAGATCGGCGTGGTGCCGGTGATCAACCTGGAATGGATCCAGAAGATCCATCGCGACAAATCGACGCGCGGCTACAGCGCCGAGGCGGTGACCGACACGATCCTGCGGCGAATGCCGGACTACATCCGCTACATCTGCCCGCAATTCACCGAGACGGACGTGAACTTCCAGCGGGTGCCGATGGTGGACACGTCCAACCCGTTCATCGCGCGCTGGATCCCGACGGCCGACGAATTGATGGTGGTGATCCGGTTCAAGAACCCGCGCGGGATCGACTTCTCGTATCTCGTTTCGATGCTGAACGGCAGCTTCATGTCGCGGGCGAACACCATCGTCATCCCCGGCGGCAAGCTGGACCTGGCGATGCAGCTGATCCTGACCCCGATGATCCTGCAGATCATGGACCGCAAGCGCCGCGCGTCGGCCTGAAAGGAAACGAACGAGATGGCATTCGTCAGTCTGCGACAATTGCTCGACCATGCCGCCGAACACGGCTACGGCGTGCCGGCGTTCAACATCAACAACATGGAACAACTGCTCGCCATCATGGCGGCGGCGGTGAAGACCGACGCGCCGGTGATCCTGCAGGCGAGCCGGGGCGCGCGGTCCTACGCCGGGGATCTGATGCTGCAGCGGATGGTGCAGGCCGCGGTCGAGATGAACCCGGCGATCCCGGTCTGCCTGCATCTCGACCATGGCGACAAGCCCGGCACCTGCCTCTCGGCGATCCAATACGGTTTCACCAGTGTGATGATGGACGGGTCGCTGCACGAGGACGGCAAGACGCCGGCTGATTATGATTACAACGTTTCCGTCACTGCCCGCGTCACCGAGATGGCGCATGCGGTGGGCGTTTCGGTCGAGGGCGAGTTGGGCTGTCTCGGTTCGCTCGAGAGCGGGCAGGGGGAGGCGGAGGATGGGCACGGCGCGGAGGGGAAACTGTCGCGCGAGCAACTGCTGACCGACCCGGCGCAGGCGCAGGATTTCGTCGAGCGCACCGGGGTCGATGCGCTGGCGGTGGCGATCGGGACGAGCCATGGCGCGTATAAGTTCACGCGGGAGCCGACCGGGGACATCCTGGCGATGGACGTGATCCGCGCGATCCACGAGCGCCTGCCGAACACGCATCTGGTGATGCACGGGTCGTCGTCGGTGCCGCAGGATTTGCAGGCGATCTTCAATGCGCATGGCGGCGAGATGCCGCAGACCTGGGGCGTGCCGGTCGAGGAGATCCAGACCGGGATCAAATACGGCGTGCGCAAGGTCAACATCGACACGGATTGCCGGATCGCGATGGCCGGGCAGTTCCGGCGCGTGGCGAGCGAGAAGCGGGCGGAGTTCGATCCGCGCGCCTTCCTGAAGCCCGCGATGGCGGCGCTGACCGCGCTCTGCGCCGAGCGGTTCGAACAATTCGGCACGGCTGGCCACGCCGCGTCGCTGCGCCCGATCGGGCTGTCCGAGATGGCCAAACGTTACTCAAGCGGCAGTCTCGCGCCGCGGAGCGTTTCGCAAACCCGCCAAGCCGCCTGAAGGAGGACCGAATGAACGTCGTCACCCCGAAGCCACGCAGCCGTTACGACGCCGGCGTGATGAAATACAAAGAAATGGGCTATTTCGATCTCGACTACGTGCCGAAGGACACCGACATCATCGCCTGCTTCCGCATCACGCCGCAGGATGGCGTCGATGCCGACGAGGCGGCCGCGGCGGTGGCGGGCGAGAGCAGCACGGCGACCTGGACGGTGGTGTGGACCGACCGGCTGACGGCGCACGACAAGTATCGCGCCAAATGCTACCGCGTCGATCCGGTGCCGGGCGGCGAGGGGCAGTATTTCGCGTACATCGCGTATGACCTGGACCTGTTCGAGCCGGGCTCGATCGTCAACGTGTCGGCGTCGATCATCGGCAACGTGTTCGGCTTCAAGCCGCTCAAGGCGCTGCGGCTCGAGGACATGCGGATTCCCGTCGCCTACGTGAAGACGTTCGATGGGCCGGCGACGGGCATCGTGGTCGAGCGCGAGCGGCTCGACAAGTTCGGGCGACCGCTGTTGGGCGCCACGGTTAAGCCGAAGCTGGGGCTTTCGGGGCGGAACTACGGCCGGGTCGTGTACGAGGCGCTGAAGGGCGGGCTCGACTTCACCAAGGACGACGAGAACATCAACAGCCAGGCGTTCATGCATTGGCGGGACCGCTTCCTGTATTGCATGGAGGCGGTCAACCGCGCGCAGGCGATGACCGGCGAGGTCAAGGGCACCTACCTCAACGTGTCCGCCGGCGACATGGAGCAGATGTACGAGCGCGCCGAGTTCGCCAAGGAGCTCGGCTCCACCATCATCATGATCGACCTCGTGATCGGCTACACCGCGATCCAGTCGATGTCGAAATGGGCGCGCCGCAACGACATGATCCTTCACCTGCACCGCGCCGGGCATTCGACCTACACGCGGCAGAAGACCCACGGCGTGTCGTTCCGCGTCATCGCCAAGTGGATGCGGCTGGCAGGCGTGGATCACATCCATGCCGGCACGGTCGTCGGCAAGCTCGAGGGCGACCCGGCCACCACGCGCGGCTACTACGACATCTGCCGCGAAGCCTATAACCCGCATGGCGCTGCAGCACGGGCTGTTCTTCGACCAGGACTGGGCCGGCCTGCGCAAGATGATGCCGGTGGCCTCGGGCGGCATCCACGCCGGGCAGATGCACCAGCTCCTGCACCATCTCGGCGAGGACTGCGTGCTGCAGTTCGGCGGCGGCACGATCGGGCATCCGATGGGCATCCAGGCCGGCGCGATCGCCAACCGCGTGGCGCTGGAAGCGATGATCTTCGCCCGCAACGAGGGCCGTGACTACCTGGCCGAGGGGCCGGAGATCCTGAACGCGGCGGCCAAGCACTGCACGCCGCTCGCCCAGGCGCTCGAAGTCTGGAAGGACGTCACCTTCAACTACACCTCGACCGACACGCCCGACTTCGTCCCCAGCGTCAGCGTTTCCTGACGTCATCGCGAGGAGCGCAGCGACGTGGCGACCCAGAGCGGCAACGACCGCGCGTGCCCCCCTGGATCGCCACGCCGCGCGCGGCTCGCGATGACGAGGACCGTCCACTCCAACATGAAGAGGCAATCATGCGCCTAACCCAAGGCACGTTCAGCTTCCTGCCCGACCTCACCGACGAGCAGATCCGCAAGCAGGTCGCCTACTGCATCAAGAACAACTGGGCGGTGAACATCGAGTTCACCGACGACCCGCATCCCCGCAACACCTATTGGGAGATGTGGGGCCAGCCGATGTTCGACCTCAAGGACCCGGCCGCCGTCATGTACGAGCTCGACGAATGCCGCAAAGTGCATTCCGGCCGCGCCTATATCCGCCTCTCCGCCTTCGACAGCACGGCGCATTGGGAGAGCCTGCGGCTCTCCTTCATCGTCGACCGCCCTGCCGAGGAAGAGGGCTTCATGCTCGAGCGCCAGGAAGTGAACGGCCGCTCGATCCGCTACACCACCCGCGCCTACGCCACCAACAAGCCGACGGGTTCGCGATATGCCTGACACGCTGCCCGGTCGCACGATCGATCTGCAGAAGGCATTCGATGAGTCGGGCGTGGGCCCGGTGCTCGACCAGCTCGACCAGGAGCTGGTCGGGCTGCGGCCGGTCAAGCAGCGGATCCGCGAGATCGCGGCGCTGCTGCTGATCGACCAGCAGCGGCGGGCGCTCGGCTTGGCGTCCGACGCGCCGACGCTGCACATGTCGTTCACCGGCAATCCCGGCACGGGGAAGACGACGGTGGCGGCGCGGATGGCCGACATCCTGCACAAGCTCGGCTACGTGCGGTCGGGGCATCTGGTCTCGGTGACGCGCGACGACCTGGTCGGGCAGTATATCGGGCATACCGCGCCGAAGACGAAGGAGATCCTGAAGAAGGCGATGGGCGGGGTGCTGTTCATCGACGAGGCGTATTACCTCTACCGGCCGGAGAACGAGCGGGATTACGGGCAGGAGGCGATCGAGATCCTGCTGCAGGTGATGGAGAACAAGCGCGATGACCTCGTCGTCATCCTCGCCGGCTATGCCGACCGGATGGACAAATTCTTCACCGCCAACCCCGGGTTCCGCTCCCGCGTTGCCCATCACATCGACTTCCCCGACTATGCGCCGGACGAGCTGATGTCGATCGCGGAGATGATGCTGACCAAGCAGAACTACCAGTTCAACGACGCTGCCCGGGTCGCCTTCACCCGCTATATCGACGCGCGCATGCAGCAGCCGCACTTCGCCAACGCGCGCTCAATCCGCAACGCGCTGGATCGCGCGCGGCTGCGGCAGGCGATCCGGCTGTTCGAGGGGCGGGGCAGGGGGCCGATCTCGGTCGACGACCTGGTCACCATCGGGCCGGACGAGGTATTGGCGAGCCGCGTGCTGGCCGGCCACAACAGCGAGGGTTTCGAGTGAACGACATGCTGATCGCCCCCTCCATCCTTTCCGCCGATTTTTCGAGGCTGGGCGAGGAGGTGCGCGCGATCGACGAGGCGGGCGCGGACTGGATCCATCTGGACGTGATGGATGGGCATTTCGTGCCGAACATCACGTTCGGGCCGGCGATCATCCAATCGATCCGCAAGGCGTCGGCCAAGTGCTTCGACGCGCATCTGATGATCTCGCCGGTGGACGACTACATCGAGGCGTTCGCCAAGGCGGGCTGCGACCGGATCACCGTGCATGCCGAGGCGGTGACGCATCTGGACCGGACGTTGCAGGCGATCGTCGCGACCGGGAAGTCGGCGGGGGTCGCGCTCAACCCGGCGACGCCGGAGAGCGCGGTGGAATACGTGCTCGACAGGATCGACCTGATCCTGGTGATGACGGTCAACCCGGGCTTCGGCGGGCAGAGCTTCATCCCGGCCACGGTCGATAAGGTGCGGCGGGTCAGGCAGATGATCGGGCGGCGGCCGATCCGCATCCAGGTGGATGGCGGGATCACGCCCGACACCGCGCCGCTGGTGGCAGCGGCGGGTGCGAGCGCTTTCGTGGCCGGGTCGGCGGTGTTCGGCAAGCCGCCTTACGCGACGGCGATTTCGAACATTCGGAAGGCGGCCGAGGGCGCGCTCCAGCCGGCTTAATCTACAGCGAAGCCATCCAGGGCGGCAGGCGCGGTCCGTGCCGTTCTGGATCGCCGCGTCGCTCCGCTCCTTGCGATGACGGGTCGTTGTTGCTGGCGAGGGCTGGCATGAGAAGATGAGTGGCGGCGATCCAAGGCGGGGTTGCCGCCCTGGATCGCCGCGTCGCTACGCGCCTCGCGATGACGTCAGGCCCGGCGGCGGCGGAAGGCCGCGCCGACGCCGAGGAGGCCTGCGGCCATCAGGGTGATGCTCGCCGGCTCCGGCACTTGGGCGAACACCGCGACGCAGCCGAGGCTGCAGCCGGGGATGTTGGTCGTGCCCGGTGCGGTGCTGGTCGCGCCGTAGGCGACTAGGACTTCGCCGCTGACGGGGTCGACCGCGACGGAGTGGTCGTTGTTGGTGATCGGGATGCTCTGCAGGAAGTTGCCGCTGCCGTCGAAGATGCCGAGGACGGGGGTGCTGCCGCCGGCGCCGCCGGGGAGCGCGAAGCGGGCGGCTTCGAAATAGAGGTTCTTCGAGGTGTCGTAGGCGATCTGGTCGGCGCCGGTGACGGCGGTGGAGGAGGTCAGCGAGCCCTTGCCGCCGTTCGCCGCCGGGTCGAGGAACAGGGTCAGGCCGGGGCTGGTCGCATCGCCGGAGTTGCCGCAGGCGACGCCGATGACGCCGTTCGCGCCTTGCACGATGCCGTTCGGGTTGCAGCCGGTGGGCGCGCCGAGGGCGTCGAAGCTGAAGGTGCGGAGCAGGTTGCCGGTCGCCGGGTCGATCTCGAGGATGCCGCCTCCGCCGGTGCCGTTGCCCTGGGCGTCGGAGGTGAGGTTCGGGATGGCGATCATGAAGGTCTTGGTGACGGTGTTGTAGATCGGGCCTTCGACGCCGTTGCCCTGGCCGTTCGGCAGGCCGTTCTGGCCGTTCAGCACCAGGGTCTTGATGATCTGGCCGGTGGCGTTGTTGACGATGGTGATGGCGCCGGGGGTGGAGGCGTTGTTGGCGGCCAGGATCGTATTGGCGACCGGCGAGTAGGCGACGCCGTCGACGCGGTTGGCGGGAAGCGGGGTGTTGGCGTTCAGCGTCGTAATGGTCCGCGTCTGGTTCACGGTCAGGCCGTTGGAGGCGAGGTTGAAGGCGATGACGTTGCCGGTGGTGCTGTTCGGCGCGGTGTTGCCGGCGAGCAGCAGCTTGCTGCCGTCACTCAGCGTGGTGATCGAGATGCCGTTCGGCCCGGCGGTGTTGTTGCCGGTCGAGACGCCGCCGAACAGGCCGGCGCCTTGGCCGATCCGCTCGACGAGGGTGTTGCTCTGCGTCGAGATGACGTCGATCGCGCCGGCGGAGCGGTCGGTCAGGTAATAGAGCTGGGTGGCGGGATCGACGATGCTCAGATCGTAGCCGGTGAACTTGGCGCTGCCGACATTGATCGGAATGGTTGTAACGAGCGCGTAAGTGGGGCTTGCGAAGGCGGGAGCACTCGCGAGGCTTGCCAAGACGGTCCCAGTTGCAAGTATTGCGCGAGCAGAACCAAACATAACCGTGCCTCCCAAGTCTTAATCTATTGTGCAGACGGTCGCACATCGGTTCCAGCCGGAGTAGCTGAATCGATCTCACGAAATCGTGAGTAAAGCGGCGGGCGGGGCGGCGGTTGCCGTCAGCGGCCCATCCTGGCGTTATGGGCGCAACGAAGGATGGGGTGGGAACGATGAGACGCAGAAGCTTGCTGTTGGCCGCCGCCGCGGCGCCGATGATCGCGACGCGCGCCCGGGCCGCCTCGATGCCGTTGAAACTGGGCGTCCTGAACGACCTCTCCGGCATCTATGCGGATTTCCAGGGGCCCGGCTCGGTCGTCGCGGCGCAGCTCGCGGTCGAGGATTTCGGCCCCAGGGTCGGTGACCGGACGATCGAGGTGATCGCCGCGGATCATCAGAACAAGCCGGATGTCGGCCTCGCGATCGCGCGGCAATGGCTCGACACCGAGAACGTCGACGTCATCCTCGACGTGCCGAACTCGGCCATCGCGCTGGGCGTCGCCAACCTGGTGCGCGAGCGCAACCGGGTGTTCATCGGCTCGGGGGCGGGGACGGCGGAGCTGACCGGCAAGAGCTGCTCGCCCAACACCGTGCATTGGACCTACGACACCTGGGAGATCGGCCATAGCCTGGGCCGGGCCGTGGTGGCGCAGGGCGGCAAGTCCTGGTTCCTGCTCGTGGCCGATTACCAGTTCGGCTACGATCTCGAGAAGAGCCTGACCGAAGCGGTCACGCAGGCCGGCGGGCGGGTGCTGGGGACGGCGCGGCATCCGCTCGGCACCCATGATTTCTCGAGCTTCCTGCTGCAGGCGCAGGCTTCGGGCGCCGATGTGCTGGGCCTGGCCAATGCCGGCGGCGACACCGACACGTCGCTCAAGCAGGCCGCCGAATTCGGGCTCTCGCCGAAGATGAAGATGGCCGGCCCGGTGGTCACCGTGAACACCGTCAACGCAATCGGACTGCAGGCGGCGCAGGGATTGCTCGCGGTGCAGCCGTTCTACTGGGACCTGAACGACGGCACCCGCGCGTTCGCCCGCCGCTTCGCCGAGCGTCATCCACAGCGGCACTATCCCAACGACATGCAGGCCGGCGTGTATGCCTTGGCGCTCGCCTATCTCCGCGCGGTCGCGGCGCTGGGCGGCCAGTCGCAGGACGGCGCCCGCGTGGTGGCCGAGATGAAGGCGCATCCCTCGACCGATCCGCTGTTCGGCGCCAGCCCGGTCCGCGCCGATGGCCGGGTCCTGCACCCGATCTACCTGTTGAGCGCCAAAAGCCCGGCCGAGAGCAAGGGCCCGTGGGATTTCTTCACCGTGGCCGGCACGCTGCCGCCGGACCAGGCCTTCCGCCCGCTCGAGGAGGGCGGCTGTCCGCTGCTGAAGACCTGACTTGATTGGGGACGCTGCGTCCCCGGACATGCGACCGCTTCCGGCTTCCGAGGCTCCCAGCCACGCCCCATTTGGGGATCTCGCAGAGGCGGAAGGCTTCAACCATGTCCAAGATCTCGACCGGGGTCGATTACGGCAGCCGCGACGCAGGGATCGCGATCAACTCGTACACGACCGTGCTGCGCCGTCCGCGCGTGCCGCACGAGTTGTTCGCGACCTACTGGCGCGACGTGCACGGTCCGCTTTGCGCGCGCATCCCCGGGCTCGGCTGGTACGTGCAGAACCATTTCAGCCGGGAGCAGGACGCGCATCTGTGGCCGGTGATCGAGGGCATCGAGCCGTTCGCCGATTACGAGCTCGATGGCGGCGTCGAGATCGGGTTCTACTCCGCGGCGGATCAGGCGAGGTTCAACGAGGCCTGCCCGATCCTGTTCGCCGACGAGCAGAACATGTTTGCGGCGACGGTCGCCTATGCGCTGCCGAAGGGTTCGGCCACGCTGGTCGACCGAGTCGCCGAGCCGACGCCGAACGACGATGACGGGCTCGACCGCATCCACATCCATTTCGGCGCGACCGGCAACGACGTCGAGGGCTTTCGCGCCGCCATCACCGGGCTAGCGACGGCGTTCGCCGGCGAGCAGGCGGTGCTGAAGGTGCGGCTGCATCTGCCGGAGACCTACGACAACGCCACGCCCGCGCCGCCCGCACCGAATGTCGGGCATGACGTTGCGGAGGCGCGGCGCCGGATCGCGATTCTGGAACTCGCCTTCGCCTCGCCCATGGAACGGCGCGCATTCTACGCGTCGGCGGGCTTCGCGGCGGCGACCCGGGGCATGGCCGCCCATGTCGCCCACGCGTCCGCCTTCGCGGTCAGTGGCGTCTATACCTACGTGCGCGACAAGACGCTGACGCTCGCCGGGCTGCGCGGCAGCCGGCCGGCGCAGCTGATCGAGCAGCTCGGCGCGCTCAACCAGGCCGGGGGCGACGTGCGTCACCTGCTGTTCACCGGGAAGCTCATCGGGGCCTAACCGCATCGGGGACGGGGAGGGGGCGCGGTGATATCGTCCGGCTCCTCCCATCCCTCGAGTCACATGCCCGAACGTATTGAGGACAGCCTCGCCTTCGTCCGCGCGGCCGAGGCGCGCAGCTTCACCGTCGCGGCCGCGCAACTCGGTCTGTCGCGCTCGACCATCGGCAAGCGCATCACGCGCTTGGAGACGCGGCTCGGCGTGCGCCTGCTGCACCGCACGACGCGCAGCGTGACGCTGACGGACGAGGGCGCGGTGTACCATGAGCGCTGCGTCGAGATCCTGCAGGCGCTCGAGGCGGCCGAGGCGGCGATGGTGGCGCGCGGCGTCGCGCCGACCGGGCGGTTGCGGCTGGATGTCCCGGTCTCGCTCGGTCGGTTGCAGGTGCTGCCGGTCGTGCATCGGTTCATGCGGCGATGGCCGGCGGTCAGCGTGACCGTCAGCTTCAGCGACCGCTATGTCGACCTGATCGAGGAGGGGATCGACGTCGCTGTCCGGGTCGGCGGCATGGTCGACAGCAACCTGGTCAGCCGTACCGTCGCGCCGCATCGCCTGGTGACCTGCGCGGCGGCCGACTATCTCGAACGATGCGGCAGCCCGGCGGTGATCGAGGATCTGGCGGGGCACGAATGCCTTGCGTTCCAGCAGGCCGGCCGCGCGGCGGAGTGGCGCTTCCGCGTCGATGGCGAAACGCGGGCCGTCGCCGTCAATGGGCGGCTGTGTTCGGGCAATGCCGAGGCGCTGCGCGATGTGGTGGTCGCCGGTTTTGGGATCGGCCAGCTCGCGACGTTCCTGATCTCGGACGAGCTGCGCACGGGCCGGCTGGTGCCGGTCCTCGCCGATTTCGCGGCCGAAGGGGAGCCGCTCTCGGTGGTGTATCCGGTGCGCCGGCTGTTGCCGCCTCGTGTCCGCGCCTTCGTCGAGCTTCTGAGCGAATGCTGGCAGCCGGTGCCGCCTTGGGACTTGCCGGGCTGAGCCTTATTCTTCGTGCCGCACCTTCGCGCCGCGCTTGTCGAGGAACGCCCGCATCCGCGCCTGCGCCTCGGCGCTGCTCGACGACACGCCCGCCATCAGGCTCTCCATCAGCAGCCCGGTCTTCGGATCCGCCTCGGCGATCAGCGGCAATGCGTTCAGCACCGCGAAATTGGTGATGTCGGCGTTCTCCGCCACCCGCCGCGCCAGCGCCAATCCCCGCTCGAGCCCGGCGCCGTCATCCGCGACGTATTGCGACAGCCCAATCGTCGCGCCCTCCGCCGCGCCATACGTCCGGCCGGTCAGCATCATGTCCATCATCCGCGCCACGCCGATCAGCCGCGGCACCCGCACCGACGCGCCGCCGCCCACGAACAGCCCGCGCTGGCCCTCCGGCAACGCGTAGAAGGTCGACATCTCCGCCACGCGCAAATGGCACGCCGCGGCCAGTTCGAGCCCGCCGCCGACCACCGCGCCCTTCAGCACCGCGATCACCGGCATGCCGCCGCCCTCGATCGGCTCGAGATTGCGGTGCCACAGCCGCGAATGCATGGCGCCCTCGAACGCGGTGGTCTCCCCCAGATCGGAGAAGTCCAGCCCGGCGGAGAAATGATCGCCCTCGGCATGCAGCACCACGGCGCGCGTGGCTTTCGGCAGCGCCCCGAAGAAGCGGCCGATGCCATCGACCATCGCCGCATCCAGGGCATTGCGCTTCTGCGGCCGGCTGAGGCGCAGCAGCGCGATCCCGTCCCGGTATTCGCTCTGCAGGGTCGGGGGAAGGGTCATGGCGCTCTGCTTTGACGGGTCAAGGACACTGGCTTAATCGAAGCCGACACGGTCGAGCAACCGGGGGAGGGGACCATCAGCGGAACGAACGGCCATATCGCCGTCATCGGCGCCGGCGTGATCGGCGCGAGTTGGGCCACGGCGTTCCTCGCCCGCGGTCTCGACGTCGTCGCGGCCGACCCGGCGCCCGAAGCCGAGACCGCGCTCCGCCGCACCGTCGCCGAACAATGGCCGGTGATGCAGACGATGGGCCTGGCCGCCGGCGCCTCGCGCGACCGGCTCCGTTTCGCCGCGTCCGCCGAAGCGGCCGTCGCCGGCGCCGCCTTCGTGCAGGAGAACGGGCCCGAGCGGCTCGACTTCAAGCGCGAGCTGTTCCGCCGGCTCGACGACGCGGCGCCGGCCGACGCGATCCTGGCCACCAGCTCCTCGACCATCACGGTCAGCGAGTTCCAGGACGTGTGCGCCAAACACCCCGGCCGGGTCGTGCTGGGGCATCCGTTCAACCCGCCGCATCTGATCCCGCTGGTCGAGGTCGCCGGCGGCATCGCCACGGACGAGGCCGTGATCGAGCGCGCGCTCGCCTTCTACCGCGCTGCCGGCAAGCACCCGATCCGCCTGCGCCGCGAGGTCCGCGGCCACGTCGCGAACCGGCTGCAGGCGGCGTTGTGGCAGGAGGCGTTCCACCTGGTCGCGGCGGGGGTCGCCAGCGTCGAAGATATCGACGCGGCGATCGCGCATGGGCCGGGCCTGCGGTGGGCGCTGCTCGGTCCGTTTCTCAACCTGCATCTTTCGGGCGGACCCGGCGGCATCGGCGCGCTGTTCGACAAGCCGCTTTGGCAGGCGACCGAGGCCATGTGGCGCGATCTCGGCCAGGTCACCGTCGACCCTGCGCTCGCCGACCGCGTCGTCACCGGCGTCGACCACGAACTCGGCGGCCTCGACCCGGCGGAGATGCTGCGCCAGCGCGACGCGGCGCTAATCGAGCTGCTGCGCCGCAAGGCCAACTCGGACCAGTTGCCATGAAGTTCTCACCCCACGACGTCGAGCACGAGGAGCGCGCGGACGGCTCGATCCTGCTGCGCTCGCGCCTGCCGATCGGCCCGATCGCGCGCAACACTGGCGAATGGCTGCACCGCTGGGCGGAGGCGACGCCCGACAACGTCTACCTCGCCGAACGCGCCGGCGCCGGCTGGCGCACGCTGCGCTACGGCGAGCTGCTGCAGCAAGTCCGCGCCGTCGCGGCCTCCCTGCTTGGCCGCGGCCTCGGGCCGGACCGCCCGATCGTCATCCTCTCCGGCAACGGCATCGAGCACCTCGTGCTGACCCTCGCCGGCCAATATATCGGCGTCCCGACCGTGGCGCTGGCCGAGCAATACTCCCTCGTGCCGGACGCCGCGTCCCGCCTGATCCATGCGGTCGAGACGGTGCAGCCCGGCCTCGTCTTTGCCGCCGATGCCGGCCCCTATGGCCGCGCCATGTCGCTGGACTGCCTGTCGGGCGCCGAGAAACTGGCTGTCCACACCGCCGGCACCGGCGCCACGCCCTGGTCCGACCTTCTGCGCGGCGACGCCACCGGTCTCGACGCCGCCCACGCCGAAGTCGGCCCCGACACCGTCGCAAAGATCATCTTCACCTCCGGCTCGACCGCCAATCCCAAGGGCGTCGTCACCACCCAGCGCATGCTCTGCGTCAACCAGGCGCAGATCCTCGCCGCCATGCCGTTCCTCGCCGACCGGCCGCACCGCATCGTCGACTGGCTGCCCTGGAACCACGTCTTCGGCGGCAGCCACGACGTCAACATGATGCTCGCCAACGGCGGCACTCTTTATATAGACGACGGCAAGCCGACCCGCGCCGGGCTGGCGGCGACGATCCGCAACATCAAGGAGGTCGGCGTCACGCTGGCCTTCAACGTGCCGCTCGGCTTCTCGCAACTCACCGCGGCGATGCGCGACGACCCGGCGCTCAGGCGGGCCTATCTCGGCGATTGCGATCTGATCTTCTACGCCGCCGCCTCGGTGCCGCCCGATATCTGGCAGGCCCTGGGCCGTTTCGCCCAGGAGGTCCGCGGCGAGGTGCCGCCGATGTATTCCGGCTGGGGCATGTCCGAGACCGCGCCCTCCTGCTTCCAGACCCACGAGCCCGGCCTACCGCCCGGCAATATCGGCGTCCCGCTGCCGCTGGTGACCGCCAAGCTGGTGCCGGACGCGGACGGGCGCTGCGACCTGCGCGTCGCCGGGCCGAACGTGCTGCCCCGCTATCACAACGACCCGGCCAAGACCGCGGAGGCCTTCGACGAGGAGGGCTTCTTCATCACCGGCGACGCCGTCACCTTCGTCGACCGCCGCCGCCCGGCCGCCGGCCTCATGTTCGACGGCCGCATCGCCGAAGACTTCAAGCTGCTCAGCGGCACCTGGGTGCGCGCCACCACCGTCCGCCTCGACGCCCTGCAGCACTTCGCCGACATCGCGCTCGACGTCGTCGTCACCGGGCACGACCGCGAGGAGATCGGCCTGCTGATCTTCCCGCACCCCGCGCCGCACGAGCATCACGAGGGCGCCGTGACCGCCCCCGCGCTGCGCGACGCCGTCGCCGAGCGCCTCCGCCGCGCCGCCGAGCGCGCCACCAGCTCCTCGACCCGCGTCGCCCGCGCGCTGATCCTGGCCGCCCCGCCCTCGGTCATCGACGGCGAACTCACCGCCAAGGGCAGCATGAACGCCCGCCGCGTGCTGACGCTGCGCCGGGCCATGCTCGACCGCCTCTATCAAAACGACGACCCGGCGGTGATCCGCCTCGAGAGGACCCCATGATCGACCTCGCCCGAATCCGCGCCATCGACATCCATACGCACGCCGAGGAGCCCTGCGGCTGCCATGCCGATGACGGCTACGACGAGCTGCAATCGACCATGGCGAAGTATTTCCGCGCGCCTTGGCAGCACCCGCCGACGGTGCCGGAGACGGCCGCGCATTACCGGGCGCAGAACATCGCCGCCGTCATCTTCCCGGTCGATGCCGAGCGCGAGACCGGTTATCGGCGCTACAAGAACGAGGAGGTGGCGCAACTCGCCGCCGAGAACAGCGACGTGCTGATCCCGTTCGCCTCGATCGACCCGCACAAGGGCAAGATGGGCGCCCGCGAAGCCCGCCGCCTGGTCGCCGATTTCGGCGTCCAAGGCTTCAAGTTCCATCCGACCATGCAGGGCTTCTTCCCCAACGACCGCATGGCCTACCCGCTCTACGAAGCCATCGCCGAGACCGGCAAGCCCGCTCTGTTCCACACCGGGCAGACCGGCGTCGGCTCGGGCATGCGCGCCGGCAACGGGATGCACCTGAAATATTCCAACCCGATGTATCTCGACGACGTCGCGATCGATTTCCCGGACATGCCGATCATCCTGGCCCACCCGTCGTTCCCCTGGCAGGAGGAGGCGCTCGCGGTCGCCAACCACAAGCCGAACGTCTACATCGACCTCTCCGGCTGGTCGCCGAAATACTTCCCGAAGATCCTGGTCCAGTATTGCAACACGCTGCTGCGCAAGAAGGTCCTGTTTGGCTCCGACTGGCCGATGATCACGCCGGAGCGCTGGCTCTCGGATTTCGAAGGGATCGACATCAAGGACGAGGTCCGTCCGCTGATCCTCAAGGAGAACGCGGCGCGCTTGCTCAAGCTCGCCTGAGGTCGACAATCCGGCATTCGTCGGCTATCTTTAATGCACCCCCCAATCTTGGACTGAACTGGCGCGCGAGCGTCGGGTGCAGCCGCTCGACGTCGAGAGAGGGTGTGACATGCCGAAATCCTGGCGCAGCGTGACCAATGTTCTGGCGGTCTCTGCGCTGATCCTGCTCGGGGGCGGCGCGGTCCTGCACATTGGCTTGCGGCTCGGCGATGTCCAGGCCGCCGATACGGCCTCCGTGCGGTTGCGTGACCAGGACGACGCGGCCCGCTCGCTCGCGGATTGGCGCGGGCAGTTCGTCGTGCTCGACTTCATCTACACCGGCTGCGGCGACACCTGTCCGCTCAAGACCGCGCAGCTCGCCGGCGTGCAGGCGGCGCTCGACCCGGCGCTGCGACCGCGGGTGCATTTCGTCTCCGTGTCCGTCGACCCCGAGCACGACGACCCGGCGGCGCTCAAAGCCTACGCCGCCCGCACCGGGGCCGACCTCTCGAGCTGGTCGTTTCTGACCGGCGACCTGTCCAAGATCGCCCGCTTCGTCGCCGCGTTCGATCCGATGCCGCCCTCCAGCGGCGACATGCCCTCCCACATCACCACCGTCCGCCTGCTCGCGCCCGATGGCCGGGTCCTGCAGCGCTATGTCGGCGAGCCCGTGGACGACCGCCGCCTCGAGCACGACCTGCTCGCGTCCGTCGCTCCGGAGCTTGCTATTCACTGAAATCTTAGGAAATCACCGCTATTCCCAGCGCATGAAGGTTTGCACCAGACCGGGCGCCGATCCTCCCCGTTTACCTTCTGGTAAGGGGATTGGCGCACTCTGGTCGCCAGACGAGTAGGCGCCGACAGAATGTCGATCCGAACACGAATTTTCCTGGCCTGTTTGGGCCTCACCGCGGTGACGCTGGTCTTCGGCGTCGTCTCGCGCAGTGCGCAGACGCAGCTCGCGCAGATCGCGGTGCGGCTCTACGACGAAGCGTTCATGTCCATGAGCTATCTCCGCTCGGCGCAGAATACGCTCCTGACCATCTCGCGCGACGTCGCCGCTGGCAAAACCAACCCGGCCGGCATCGGCGACCGGCTCGATGACGCGGTCGGCGATATCGGCGTGGCCGTCGAACGCGCCCTCTCGCCCAAGGGCAAGTCCGCGGCCTCCTCGCTCGAGGAGCGCCTGCGCGCCATCTCCGAGGATTATCATGCCAGCCACCGGCTCCCCGGCCGGGACACCCTGGCGGATTTGGAAACCACGTTCGACCGTGCCGTCGAGATCAACGCCGGCGACGGATTCCGCTCCCGCCGCGCCGCCAAGGACCTGATCCAGCAGATCTCGCAGCAGACCTGGATCGCCATGGCCATCTCGCTGGCCGTCGCGCTCGTGATCACCTTCGTCTTGAGCCGGAGCATCGTCCGCGCGCTCACATACGCCGTCGGCATCGCCACCTCGATCGCCGCCGGGCGGTTGGACAACCGCATCGACGCGCGTGGACGCAGCGAGACCTCGGCGCTCCTGCGCGCGCTGGCGACCATGCAGCGAAGCATCGCCGACAAGATGGCGCAGATCCAAGGCCTGATGGCCGAGCAGGCCTCCGACCATGCCAGCGAGATGGCGTCGCAGCATCTGCGCTTCGAGACGGCGCTCGACAACATGGTCCAGGGCCTCTGCATGTTCGACAGCGAGGGCAGGGTGCTGGTCCACAACCGGCGCTTTGCCGAGATGTTCGCCGCCGTCGAGCCCGGCGCCCTCGCGCAGGACGCCCTACCGGCCGAGCTGCGGCTGCGGGCCGAGGCGCGCGAGAGCTGGAGCCAGGCCCGCAGCTTCACCCGGATCCTCGAGGATCAGCGGATCATCGCCGTCACCGAGAAACCTATGGAGGGCGGCGGCTGGGTCGTCACCTTCGAGGACACGACCGAGCGGCACCGCGTCGAGGAGCGCATCTCCTACATGGCGCGCCACGATCCGCTCACCGGGCTGCCGAACCGGATCCTCTACCAGGAGCATACCGACCACGCCCTCGCCGATGTCCGGCCCGGCACCGGCCTGGCCGTCCTCTACATCGACCTCGACCACTTCAAGGCCATCAACGACACGCTCGGCCACCCCGTTGGCGACGCACTGCTTTGCTCGGTCGCCCAGCGCCTGCGCGACGAGACCCGCGCGACCGACATGATCATCCGCCTCGGCGGAGACGAATTCGCCATCATCCAATCCTCCGCAACCCATGAGCCCGAGGCGGCGATCTTCGCGGAACGCTTGATCGAGGTGCTCGGCAAGCCGTTCCAAGTGGGCGAGCACCAATTGCTGGTGGGCGCGAGCATCGGCATCGCTATCACCGACGACGAGCGGATCAATGGCGAGACGCTGCTCAAACGTGCGGAGATCGCGCTCTACAAGGCCAAGGATAGCGGGCGCAACACGTTCCGGTTCTTCGAAGCCGACATGGACGAACAAATGCAGGTCCGGCGCCGGCTCGAGCTGGATCTGCGCACCGCCGTCGCCGAACGCCAGTTCGAGAACTACTACCAGCCGCTGGTGACGGTCGACACGCGCGAGGTGAGCGGGTTCGAGGCGCTCGTCCGCTGGCGCCACCCGGAGCGCGGCATCATCTCACCCGGCGAGTTCATCGGCATCGCCGAAGAGACCGGGCTGATCATCGCGATCGGGATGCAGGTGCTCGAGCAAGCCTGCCAGGACGCGCTCGCCTGGCCCGACCACATCAAAGTGGCCGTGAACCTGTCGTCGCTCCAGTTCCGGGAGCGCAACATCGTTTCGGAGATCGCCGGCGTGCTGGACCGCTCCGGCTTCCCCGCCACCCGGCTCGAGCTCGAATTGACCGAGTCCGTCCTGCTGCAGGACAGCGACGCGACGCTGAAGATGCTGCACGAGCTGCGCGCCCTCGGCATCCGCATCTCGATGGACGATTTCGGCACCGGCTATTCCTCGCTCAGCTACCTGCATCGTTTCCCGTTCGACAAGATCAAGATCGATCAGAGCTTCATCCGCGGGCTGACCAACGGCGCCGACTGCATCGCGATCGTCCGCGCCGTGCTCGGTTTGGGCAAGTCGCTGGGGATGCGCGTGGTCGCCGAAGGGGTCGAGACCCGCGAACAGCTCTCCTTGCTCGACCGCGAAGGGTGCGACCAGGTGCAGGGCTATCTGTTCAGCAAGCCGGTGCCGGCCCGCAACGTGCCGCAACTGCTGGAACATCAGGAGGAGTTCGCGGCCTGACTGCGCCGCCGCCGCCGGTCTGAAGCCGCGGCTCCACGCCGTCGCTTGCCACCGCCCCGAGCGCAGGTGAAGCTCCGCACGCATCCGGAGCGCGCATGACGATCACCCTAGCCGACCTCGAAACCTGGGATCGAGACGATGGACTGCGGACCGCGCGCGACCGGTTCCGGATCCCCGAGGGGCTCGTCTATCTCGACGGCAACTCCCTCGGCGCCCTGCCGGCCGCCGCACCCGGGCGGGTGGCGGAGATCGTGGCGCAGGAATGGGGGCAGGGACTGATCGGCAGTTGGAACGATGCCGGCTGGATCGACCTGGCCGCCCGCGTCGCCGACAAGATCGCCGCCATCATCGGCGCCCCGCCCGGCACCGTGAGCGTCGCCGACAGCACCAGCGTCAACCTGTTCAAGCTTCTTGCCGCCGCGCTGGCCTTGCGGCCGGACCGGCGCGAGATCCTGTCCGAAGAAGGCAATTTCCCCACCGACCTCTACGTCGCCGGCGGGCTCGCCGCCACGCTCGCCAGCGGCCACGTCGTCCGCACCGTGCCGCGCGACCAGATCGCCGCCGCGATCGGCCCCGACACCGCCGTCGTCATGGTCACCCACGTCAACTTCCGCACCGGCGCGATGCACGACATGGTCGCCCTGACCCGCGCCGCCCATGCCGCCGGCGCCGTGATGCTATGGGATCTCGCGCACAGCGCCGGCGCGATGCCGCTCGACCTTGCCGGCAGCGACGCTGAGTTCGCCGTCGGCTGCGGCTACAAATTCCTCAACGGCGGCCCCGGTGCGCCGGCCTTCCTCTACATCCGTCCCGATCTGATCGATCAGGTCGGCCTGCCGATCCGCGGCTGGCTCGGCCACGAATCGCCCTTCGCCTTCGACGCCGAATACCGTCCCGCACCCGGCATCGCGCGCGCCACCGTCGGCACGCCGCCGATCATCAGCCTCGGCGCGCTCGAGGCCGGCGTCGACACCGTGCTCGCGGCGGACCTGCACGCCGTCCGCGCCAAGTCCGCGCGCATGGGCTCCGTCCTTGCCGAACTCGTCGAACAGGCGTGCCCCGGCGTCTTCGAGCTCGCATCGCCCGCCGATCCCGCCCAGCGCGGCAGCCAGGTCTGCTTCCGCCACCCCGACGCCTACGCGATCATGCAGGCGCTGATCGCGCGCCGGGTCGTCGGCGATTTTCGCGCGCCCGACATCCTCCGTTTCGGCCTCACGCCGCTTTATGTCGGCTACGCCGATCTCGGCAAAGCCGCCGAGATCCTCCGCGACATCATGGCCCGCCAAGCCTGGCGCGCACCCGCCTTTGCGCAACGGCGCGCCGTCACCTGAGAGCCATCGTGCGGGACCTGTCACGAAAGCTTCGCTGAACGTAGGATTTCCGTTCCGGTAGCAGGCATCGAACCAAACGGAGCGCCAGTATGTCGACGTCGTCCAGGATCCTGTTCAGCCTCCCCCTCGCCCTGATGTTCGGCGCCCCCGCCATGGCCGCCGACCAGACCGGCACCGGATCCTGGAACGCCGCCGCTGCCGAGATCGCCGAACATTCGGGGCTGGCCAAGAGCGCCATGGCCTACATCAAGGCCGAGGCGGCCAAGATCCACGACCCGAAGATCCGCCAACTCACCGAAGACGCGGTGTTCAATCCCGATACCTGCATCAAGTTCCGCGCCGGGCTCACGGCGGAGCGCAAGCAGCAGATCGTCGAGAAGCTCCTCGCCGAGAAGCTGATCGACCCGGCGGAAGCCGGCCGCATCCCTGGCGGCCTGCTCGCCGGCGTGTTCCCCGGCGTCCGCGACGAAGGCACCGACTGCCCGAAGCCGCCAATGCCCTACATCGCCGCCCCCGGCAGCGTCTTCGGCGGACATCATTCCGAGCCCGGCGGCTTGCCGATCCACGTCGCCGTCAACCTCACCAGCAGCCTCCATCTGGCCGACACCTACCGCGCCGTCTACGGCACGCTCGATGCCCGCGGCCTGCCGACCGTCGGCGAGGGAACGTCCGACAAGGACTTCCTGATCGACCAGGACATCGTCATCGGCGCGCCGATCTGGCACGACTGGGCCAAGACCATCGTGTTCCAATGGAACGCCGACGGCTCCGAATATACCGAGATGAACTTCGGCGGCGCCGGCAAGAACGACGCCTGGGGCGGCCCCGGCAACACCGCCACCGGCGGCCACCACCTCATGGGCGTCGCCGAGAGCATCGCGCGCGGCATGCCGCCGACCTTCGTCATCGCACAGGCCTCGGCCCATGGCGCACCGAATGCCGGCAACGAGTTCAGCGTCGTGAACTGGATCCGCGCCGCCTCCATCATGGCCGGCGTCGACCCGATCGAGCGCGGCCTGCTCGTCAAGGACGCCGCCGACCGCCTCCGCCTCGCCCCGGTCCGCAAGCTCGGCTCGGTCAACATCCAGGCGAGCCTGCCGAACCAATCCAACCTGTTGTACGAATACGTCCTGCACAACCTGTCGGACGCCGACTACACCTTCACCGGCCCGGCCGTCGTCCAGAGCGAGCTGTTCCTGCGCACGCTGGCGCCGAAGTTCGGCTACGACCCGGCCGACGCCACCCGCTACAACACCCAGTTCCGCAACCCCGCGCTCAGCAATCTCGGCGCCGAACGCGTCCAGATCCTCTATGCCGGCGGCGGCATCGAGCGGGTCGAGCAGGAACTCGGCAAGCTGAAGAATGCCGGCGTGATCAAGTAACGATCACACCCGCCGCCACGTCGCGTCGACGATCCGGACCAGGCTGACGAACCCCGTCGCCTGGTCCACCTTCATCCCGTGCTCGAGCCGGCCGACGACGTCGATCGCGTAGCTCGGCTCGATCGTCTCGGCCGCCTCGCTGAGCCGGACCATGACGATGTCGACCGGCCAGTCGGCCGCGTTGGAACAGAACGGACAGATCGACATCGGGTAGCGCGTCAGCACGAAGAAGTCGCTTTCCGCCTTCAGCGGCGGCGCCATGAAGCCGCGCAGCCCGACCGTCCGCCCCACCAGCGCCTGCGCCGCCGGGGTGAGCTGGATGCCGTCGGCCGTGACCTCGCCGTATAGCCCGGCAAAGGTGAGCGGCGCCGGCGCGGCGGCCAGCGTCGCCGCGGCCGCCCCGAGCAGCAGCGAGCGGCGCGGCAGAGAGATCGTCGTCATGCCCCTCCATGCAACGGCATCGGCCGCCCGAGTATGACATTTCGAAGATTGGGTTACGTTACGTTCCGGGCCACTATAGGGTCCGGCGCTGGTCACGAAAAGGAGAGATGCGGATGCGGGTAGCAGCTTTGGGGATTGTCGCGCTGGCCTTGGGAAGCACCGCTCATGCGCAGACGATCTACCCGATCGACCGCGCCACGATCCTGGCCGGCAGCCGCTTCGATCTCAAAGTCGAGTTCCCCGGCATCGTCGACGCCGCACGCGCGCGCGTCACGCTCAACGGCAAGGAGCCGAAGGAGATCCTGGGCGAAGCGCCGACGCTCGTGGCCCGCGAAGACAACAAGGACGCGTCCTCGCTGATGGCGCGCGGCGTCAGCATCAACGAGCCCGGCATCTACGAGATCACCGCGACCGACGGCGACCACACCGCGACCGTGAAGTGGGAGGTCTACGCCGCCGCCGCGCCGCGCCGCGCCAAGAACGTGATCCTGATGATCGGCGACGGCATGTCGATGGCCAACGTCACCGGCGCGCGCATCCTCTCGCGCGGCATCGAGCAGGGCAAATACCGCAGCACGCTCGCCCTCGACACCCTGCCGCAGATGGCCACCGTCGGCACGTCGGGCAGCGACAGCATCGTGACCGACAGCGCCAACAGCCAGAGCGCGTACAACACCGGGCACAAGAGCGCGGTCAACGCCCTCGGCGTCTACGCCAGCCGCGCGGCCAGCACGCTCGACCATCCCCGGGTCGAGACGCTGGGCGAGGTGGTCAAGCGCAAGCTCGGCATGGCCGTGGGCATCGTGACCAACACCGAGATCCAGGACGCGACGCCGGCCGGCGTGTTCGCGCATACGCGCCGCCGGGCCGACTACGTGCCGATCACCGACCAGATGCTGGCGTTCGCGCCGGACGTCGCGATGGGCGGCGGCTCGGCCAGCTTCCTGCCGAAGACCACGCCGGGCTCCAAGCGCGCCGACGACAAGGACATGCTGGCCGCCTATCGCGACGCCGGCTACGCCTTTGCCGACACGCGCACCGCGCTGCTCGACGCGCAGGCGAAGAACCCGGCCAAGCTGCTCGGCCTGTTCAACCTCGGCAACATGGATGGCGCGCTCGACCGCTTCTATCTCAAGAAGGGCACCGTCAGCCGCTTCCCGGACCAGCCCGACCTGACCGAAGAGGTCACCGCCGCGCTGCACGTGCTCGAGAAGAACCCCAACGGCTTCTACCTGATGATCGAGAGCGGCCTGCTCGACAAGTTCAACCATGCGCTCGACCCCGAGCGCTCGATCTACGACACCATCCTGCTCGACAAGACCGTCAAGGTGGTGCTGGATTGGATGGGCGACCGCAACGACACCCTGCTGGTCGTGGTGCCGGACCACACCCATGGCGTGGGGATCGTCGGCACCGTTCGTGACGACGTGCAGGCCGAGGACATGCGCGACAAGGTCGGCACCTATCAGGATGCGGGCTTCCCGAACTACCCGGCGCCGGACGAGCGCGGCTACCCGCCCAGCATCGACGTCTCGCGCCGGCTCGCCATGTTCTACACGGCGTTCCCCGACTATTATGAAAGCTACAAGCCGAACCTCGAGGGCCCGCGCGTGCCGGCCGTGCGCAACGGCGCCGATGGCCCGTTCGTCGCCAACGAGAAGATGAAGACGCCGACGTCGCAGCTCCGCCAGGGCAACCTGCCGCGCACCGCCGATTCCGGCGTCCACGCTGCCGACGACGCCCTGCTGCGCGCCGCCGGACCGGGCTCGGAGCAGTTCCATGGCTTCGTCGACAACACCTTCGTCTTCCGCGTCATGGCGGAGAGCTTGGGCCTTGGCCGGCAGTAGCGACGATGTTCCCCTCCCCGGGAAAGCCGGGGAGGGAGTTCTCCGTCGCGCGGTTCTGGCGGCGCCGCTGCTGCTGCTCGGCGCCATGGGGGCGGATGATCGGCTGCAGTTCGATGATCTCTACGGCACCTGGAGCGTCACCGGCCTGACGTTCTCGGACAAGGCGCGAGCGCTGGCCGGCAAGAGCGTGACGATGGCCGGGTTCATGGCGCCGCCGCTCAAGGCGGAGTCCGATTTCTTCGTGCTGACGCGCGAGCCGATGAGCGTGTGCCCGTTCTGCTCGTCCGACGCGGAGTGGCCGCCGGACATCGTCGTCGCCTATCTCAAGCACGACGAGCAACCGACCGCGCCGAACCAGGTCATCGACCGTCACCGGGACGCTCGAGCTGGGCTCCTGGACCGATCCGGCGTCCGGCTTCGTCAGCCAGGCCCGGCTGCGCAATGCCCAATTCCGCCTCGCCTGAAGTCCGGCTCGGGCCGGCGCTCGAAATCACGGAGCTGCAGATCGCCTTCCCCGGCGTCGGTCCGGTCCTGACGATCCCGGCATTTCATCTCGCCGGCGGCACGGCGGTCGCGATCGAGGGGCCGTCGGGCGCGGGGAAGACGAGCCTGCTGCATGCGCTGGCCGGGCTGGAGCGGCCGGGCAGGGGCGAGGTGCGGTGGGGCGAGGTGCCGATCTGGTCGCTGTCGCGCGCCGAGCGGGACCGCTGGCGTCGCGAGGCGCTCGGGCTGGTGTTCCAGGACATCCACCTGGTCGACGGGCTTTCCGCGATCGAGAACGTGACCTTGCCGCTGCTGTTCGACCATGTGCGCGTGCCCGCCGGGCTGCGCGCGCGGGCGGGGGCGTTGCTCGACCAGCTCGGCCTCGGCAGTCCGGACCGGCCGATCACGGTGATGAGCCGCGGCGAACGGCAGCGGGTCGCGCTGGCGCGGGCACTGCTGCGCGGGCCGACGCTGATCCTGGCCGACGAACCCACCGCCAGCCTCGACCGCCGCTCGGCCGAAGAGGTCGCCGGGCTGATGCTCGACGCCGTCGCAGCGTCCGGCGCCACGCTCGTCGTCACCAGCCATGACCCGGCGCTGCTCGCCCGCGCACCGACGCGGCTTCGGCTCGAGGCTGGCTTGCTGCAGCCCGCATGAATCCTTGGCCGCTCGCCCGCGCCGCGCTGCGCCGCCGCTGGCTCAGCGCGCTGACCATGGCGTTGCTGATCGCGGTCGCCACCGGGCTCGGCGTCGGCATCGGCGCGCTCGAGCGGGCCAGCCGCAAGGCCGCGGCGCAGGCGGCGGACGCGTTCGACCTCGTCATCGGCGCGCCTGGCGGCCCGACCCAGCTCGTGATGGCCTCGGTCTACCTCAAGCCGGAATCGGTGCCGCTGCTCGACCCGGCCGTCGTCGCCCGCGTGCTCGCGGAGAAGGAGGCGGCCTGGTCCTCGCCGATCGGCTTCGGCAACTCCTATCGGGGCCACCCCGTCGTCGGCGTCTCGCCTGCGTTCATCGACCGCGCCGGAACGCGGTCGCTCGCCGAGGGCAAAGTGTTCGGCCAGGAGGAGGAGGCGGTTGTCGGCGCCGCGGTCCCGCTCGCACTCGGCGCGACATTCTCGCCGGTGCACGGGCTGATCGAGGCGCACGAGCATGAAGGGCACGTGCATTCGGAGATCGGCTATCGGATCGTCGGCCGCCTGCCGCCGACCGGGACGCCCTGGGACGGCGCGATCCTGGTGCCGATCGAGAGCGTCTGGGAGATCCACGGGCTCGGCAACGGCCATCCGCCCGGGGTCGAGCGGGTCGGCCCGCCTTGGGAGCAGCCATCGGGCGTGCCGGCGATCGTCGTCAAGCCGCGCAGCTTCGCCGGCGCCTACCAGCTTCGCGCCCGCTACCGCACCGCGACCAGCACCGCGGTGTTCCCCGGCGAGGTCCTGGCCGAGATGTTCCGCACCCTGGGCGACGTGCGCGCCGTGCTCTCGGGGATGGCGGCGGCCACCTCGGTCCTGGTCGTGGTCGCGGTGTTCCTGGCGTTCACGGCGCTGGTGGCGGGGCGGGCGCGCGAGCATGCCGTGCTCCGGGCGTTGGGCGCGGCGCCGCTGTTCGTGCTGCTCGCGCTTTGGCTCGAACTGGGCGTGATCCTCGCGGCCGGCGTGGTTGCCGGTCTGGCACTGGGTTGGGCGGCGGCGGCGGCGGCGGGATCGGCGCTCGGGCGTTCGGCGGGCGTGGCCATCGACGTCGGGCTCGGCGGCAGCGAGATCATGCTGGCCGGCGTCACCCTGCTCGCGGCGCTGGCTGCCGCGGCCCTGCCGGCCGGCCTGGCCAGCCGGCTTTCCCCGGCGACGCTGCTCAAGCGGTAAGATTCTCGTGATTGAATCGCGTGTGGCTTACCGGCCTCGTTCCGGTCTACCGTGCGCGCAACGTCATAACGATGCCGTCGGTGCGTAGCGTGGGCCGATGCCACCAATACGGGGGAGATACCGGGCGATGATCAAAATCCAAGTCAACGGCCAGGAGCACAGCTGGGACGGCGACCCGTCCCTCCCGCTGCTCTGGTTCCTGCGCGACGAAGCCGGCCTGACCGGCACCAAGTTCGGCTGCGGCCAGGCGCTTTGCGGGGCCTGCACCGTGCATGTCGGCGGGCAGGCCGCGCGTTCCTGCATCACCGCGATCAGCGATGTCGATGGTCAGGACGTCATCACCATCGAGGGGCTCGACAAGGCGGGCGACCATCCCGTGCAGAAGGCCTGGCGCGAGCTGAACGTGCCGCAATGCGGCTTCTGCCAGGCCGGCCAGATCATGCAGGCCGCCAGCCTGCTGAACGAGAACAAGAACCCGACGTCGGAACAGATCCGCGAGAACATGGCAGGCAACATCTGCCGCTGCGGTTGTTACCAGCGCATCGAGGCCGCCGTCCGCCTCGCAGCCACGGGGACCTGAGCCATGATCGAAAACATCAGCCGCCGCTTCGTCATGAAGGGCGTCGCCGTCGCCGGCGGGTTCGTGCTCACGGCGCCGATCCTCTCCCGCCCCGGTTTCGCCGCCGCAGCCGGCTACGCGACCGGCGCCGGCGACATGCCGCACGGCGTGGTCGTCGACCCGAAAGTGTTCGTCTCGATCGGCCCTGACGGGATCGTCACCATCGTGTCCAGCCGGGCCGAGATGGGCACCGGCATCCGCACCAGCCTGCCGATGATCGTGGCCGACGAGCTCGGCGCCGATTGGGCGAAGGTCAAGATCGTCCAGGCGCCCGGCGACGAGGTGAAATACGGCAACCAGGACACGGACGGCTCGCGCAGCACGCGCCACTTCCTGATCCCGATGCGCCAGGTCGGCGCCGCCGCGCGCACCATGCTCGAGCAGGCCGCGGCCAAGCGCTGGGGCGTCGCGCCCGGCTCGGTGCGGACCGGCGTGCACGAGGTGATCGATCCGGCGTCTGGCCGCAAGCTCGGCTTCGGCGAACTCGCCGCCGACGCCGCGGCGCTGCCCGTCCCCGCGGTCGACAGCCTGCAGCTGAAGGACCCCAAGGACTTCCGCTACATCGGCAAGGGCAAGGTCAGCATCTACGACCTGCGCGACATCACCGTCGGCACGGCGACCTACGGCGCCGACGTCCGGCTGCCCGGCATGAAATACGCCGTGATCGCGCGTCCGCCCGTGGTCGGCGGCAAGCTGGTCTCGTTCGACGCGGCCGAGGCGATGAAGGTGCCTGGCGTCGAGAAGGCGGTGCAGGTCCGCGGCTGGCCCTGGCCGGCCAAGTTCCTGCCGCTCGGCGGCGTGGCGGTCATCGCCCGCAACACCGGCGCGGCGATCAAGGGCCGCAACGCCCTGAAGCTGGTCTGGGACAACGGGCCCAACGGCAATTACGACAGCGTCGCCTACCGCAAGGAGCTCGAGGCCGCGGTGAAGGCGCCGGGCTTGGTGGTACGTAACGACGGCGACGCCGAAGCTGCGCTCAAGACCGCCGACAAGGTCATCGTCGGCGAATACTACCTGCCGCACCTTGCGCATGTGAGCATGGAGCCGCCGGTCGCGACCGCGCGCTGGGACAACGGCAAGATCGAAGTGTGGGCGCCGGTGCAGAGCCCGGGCGGCACGCGCGAGGATCTGGCCAAGATGCTCGAGATCGCCGAGGACAACGTCACCGTGCATCAGACGCTCCTGGGCGGCGGCTTCGGCCGCAAGTCGAAGTGCGACTACGTGCTCGAGGCGGCGCTGCTGTCGCGCGAGCTCGGCGCGCCGGTCCGCGTGCAGTGGACCCGTGAGGACGACGTGCAGCACGACTTCCTGCACACGGTCTCGGCCGAGCGGATCGAAGCCGGCGTCGACAAATCCGGCAAGGTGATCGCGTGGCGCCACCGCAGCGCGGCGCCGACCATCGGCTCCACCTTCGCGGCCGACACCAAGCACGAGATGAACCTCGAGATGGGGATGGGCCTCATCGACCTGCCGTTCGACATCGCGAACGTCCGCTGCGAGAACCCGGAGGCCGCGGCCCATGCCCGGATCGGCTGGTTCCGCTCCGTCTCCAACATCCCGCACGCTTTCGCGGTTCAATCCATGGTCGCCGAGTTGGCGGCGGCGCTCGGGCGCGACCCGAAGGACATGCTGCTCGAGCTGATCGGGCAGGCGCGGATCGTGCCGTTCAGCCCCTCGGTCGACAAACCCTGGAACTACGGCGAGCCGGTCTCGAGCTACCCGATCGACGCGGGACGCTTGCGCCGGGTCGTGGAGCTGGTGGCGGAGAAGGCGGAGTGGGGCCGCAAATTGCCGCCGGGCCATGGCCTCGGCATCGCGGCGCACCGCAGCTTCGTGAGCTACGTCGCGACCGTGGTGGAAGTGGCGGTCGACGCGAAGGGCGTGATCACCATCCCGCGGGTGGACACGGCGATCGATTGCGGCACCTACGTGAACCCGGAGCGGATCGAATCGCAGATCCAGGGCGCGGCGATCATGGGCCTCAGCCTGGCCAAGCTCGGCGCGATCACCTTCAAGAACGGCGCCGTCGAGCAGACCAACTTCGACAACTACCCGGTGGCGCGGATCGACGAGGCGCCGATGGTCACCAACGTCCACATCATGCCGCCCACGCCGGGGATGGCGCCGAGCGGCGTCGGCGAGCCGGGGGTTCCTCCCTTCGCGCCCGCGCTGGTCAACGCGATCTTTGCCGCCACCGGCAAGCGGCTTCGGACGCTGCCGATCGGAGGGCAGCTCGCGTGAGCTTGCTGCGCCCCTTCGTGATAACGGCCCTGCTCATCGCAGGGCCGGCTCTCGCCCAGACCAGCACGCCGCCCGCTTCCGGCGCTGCTGGCTCCGCCCGGCCCGCGCGCGGGCCGGAGCAGAGCACGCTCGGTTCTCCCGCCCCGGCGGCCGGAACGACGAACACGACCGCAGCCCCCAATCCGGACCCGGCCGTTCAACAGATGAATGATGAGGCTCGACGCAAGGTCGAGCAGGAAGGCAAGTAGGCGGGCGTTAAGCGACGCTGATCAGCGCCGCTTCCTGCTGCTCGACCTGCTGCAGCGCGTGGTCCAGCCCGGCAGCGACATCGACGGCGCCCTCGGCGTCGAGGATGTCGATCTCGCCGGTGGACACCGCGGTAATCCAGTAGACGGGGTTATTCTGGCCGAGGCGGAAGAACTCGGCCACCTCGTCGAGTTCCTCGTGGTCGGTCGCGATCCGCACTTCGAGCCCGAACGGGCGCGTCTCGCCCCAGGAGGCGAGAGTCTGCAATTGCTGCGACGAGAACGGTACGGCGTGGGAAAAGGTCATCTGAACATACTCGGTAGATCGGTCCAGCTCGGACCGGTGGTGTAATAGGAGATCCATAGCGCCAAGATGGGCTGGATTTCCTTAACAATTAGTGAACGTTTTGCGGCTTACCTCATGTGAAAGGCGCCGATCTGCTACCCGCTTGATCGGCCCGTCATCACGAGCAGGTGCTGCAACCCGACTTGATCTCCCAGCACGGCCGCGAGTTCTGCCGGCGTCATGGCAGCGAGCGCCTCGTCCAGCGTGTCGACATCGTCCAGCTTCGCCCGTCCCATCAGCAATGCCGGATCGTGCCGCTCGCCGCGGCGCCGCGGCGGCGGCAGCATCGCCAGGTGCGCCGCCAGCAGGCGCGGGTCGCCGAGCAGGCGCCGCACCGCCGGGATGTCCGGCGTGGCATAGACGGATTGGACCGCCGCCACCGTCGACAGCACCGGCGGCGGCGACCGCTCCTCCGGTGTCGAGAGCAGCCCGGCGCGGCGGAGCCAGGATGCCGGGCCGCGCTTGGCGGTCCATGACGCCAGCGGGATCGCCAGGCCCAGACCGAGCACCACGGGCGTCATCCACAACAGCAATGGCACCGACACCAGCGCGGACGCCCCACCCAGCGCCAGCCCGGCCGCGGTATGCGGCCAATACCGCCGCGCCACCTCGCGCCACGGCACCCCGCCATCCTCCCGCCGCTGCGGGTTCCAGCCGCCGTCGCGCCCGGCCAGGATCGAGACCACCGCCGCCGATTGCGTCAGCATCGCCACCGGCGCGATCAGCCCGGCCAGCACGGTCTCGATCAGCACCCCCGCCACGATCCGGATCCCGCCGCCGAACGCCCGCCGCTCCCCGATGATGCCGGCCACCGCCGCCAGCAGCTTCGGGCCCAGCAGCACCGCCATGGTCGCGATGAACACCCATTTCGACCGCACCGGGTCGACCACCGGCCAGGCCGGGAACAGCGACGGCGCGACCGGGAAATAATCCGGCAGCACGAACCGCGCCTGCAGCGAGAGCAGGATCCCCGCCAGCAGGAAGGCGAGCCAGAGCGGCGCCGTCCCGTACGCGCCGATCCCCATCATCAGGTGCAGCCGGCTCACCCAGTGCAGCCCCCGCGCCGGCAGCACCGCCGCGTGCTGCAGATTGCCCTGGCACCAGCGACGGTCCCGCACCGACACGTCGGCCAGCGAGGGCGGCCCTTCCTCGTAGCTGCCGGGCAGCGCCGGCAGCATGTGCACCGCCCAGCCCGCGCGCCGCAGCAGCGCCGCCTCGACGAAATCGTGGCTCATGATGTGGCCGCCGAACGGCTTGCGGCCGGGCAGGGTCGGCAGCCCGGCGGCGTCGGCGAAGGCGCGCGTGCGGATGATCGCGTTGTGGCCCCAGTAATTGCCCTCCGCGCCATGCCACCAGGCGATCCCGTGCGCGATCACCGGGCCATAGAGCCGCCCGGCGAATTGCTGCATGCGGGCGAACAGCGTCCGGCTGCCGACGATCACCGGCAATGTCTGGATCAGCCCGGCGTCTTCGGGTCCGCTCCATCGCCGCCGCCAGCCGCAGCACGGCGTCGCCGGTCATGACGCTGTCGGCGTCCAGGATCAGGAAATGCTCGTAGCCGCCGCCCCAGTTGCCGCACCCAGCCGGCGATGTTGCCGGCCTTGCGCTCGGTGTTCTGCGCGCGGCGCCGGTAGAACACGTTGCCGCCGGTGCGCTCGCGCAGCAGCAGGAAGGCGGCCTCCTCGGCGACCCAGGCGTCCGGATCGCGCGTGTCGCTGAGGATGAAGAAGTCGAAATTCGCCCCCGCGCCGAGCGCCGCCAGCTCGCCGTGCAGCGCTTCGAGCGCCGCCATGACCCGCGCCGGCGCCTCGTTGTAGACCGGCATCAGCAGCGCCGTCCGGCCCGGCGAGCGGTCGCCGGCGGCTGATCCGAGCCGAGACGCTCGCCCGCCGCCCGCCAGCACCGACACGAAGCCGCAGATCGCGCTGGTGAGCGCCAGCGCGATCCACGCGAACAGCGAGACGAACAGCGCCAGGATGAAATAGGCCAGCGGCGTCAATCCGTTGACGCCGAGCACGAACACCATCTCGCGCGTCGCCGCCGCCGTCAGCACCACCGCGCCGCCGACCACCAGCAGCCGCCGTGCCGCAATGCCCCGCGGCGAGGAGGCGGGTCGGACCGTCCGCTCCGGCCGCCGCCGCAGCGACTGCACCGGCATCTCCAGCGATGCCGCCTCCGGCACCCCTTGCAGCGTCGCCGCGGCGGTCAGGCCGTCCATCGATAGAGCCACGTCTCGGTCAGCGGCGTGTCGCCCGCCAGCAATTGCGCCCGCAGCTCCACCAGCGTCGGCGCCCTCCGGCTGCAGCTCGAACGAGAGCCGCCAGCCGCCGAGTTCCGGCGCCGCGAGCGCCACCGGGTTGAGGATCTTGCCCTTGTCGGCGCTCACCGCGATCCGCGGCGGCGCGTCCGCCGGCAGCGACTTCAGCGCCTCGCCGGCGCAATCCAGCACGAACACGCGGCTGTTCTCCGCGGTGCCCGCGCCGGTGCGGAAGTCGACGAACCGCGCCAGCTTGTCGCCGATCGGCGGCAGGTCGAGCCAATGCAGCCGGCAGGTGTAGTTGATCTCCGACTTGGCGCTCAGCACCTGCTTCGGCCGCCAGAACGCGGCGATGTTGTCGTGCACCTCGTCCTTGGTCGGGATCTCCAGCAGCTGCACCTGCCCATCGCCCCAATCGCCGATCGGCTCGACCCAGAGGCTCGGGCGGCGCTCGTAATGCGCTTCCAGGTCGTCGTAATCGGTCAGCTTGCGCTTGCGCTGCACCAGGCCGAAGCCGCGCGGGCTGGTGTCGACGAACGAGCTGATCTGCAGCCGCTTGGGATTGGCGAGCTGCCGCAGCACCTGCTCGCCGCGCCCGGTCAGCATCACCAGCCCGTCGGAATCGTGGACGGCCCGGCGCCAGTCGTCGACGCCGGTCGCGTGTCGCGCCGCTCGAAGTAGAACATGCTGGTGGCGTTGCCGACGCCGGCTTCGTGCAGGTCGACGCGCGGGTAGAGCGTGGTCTCCATGTCCATCACGGTGTCGTCGCCGGGCCGGATGGTGAAGCGCATCGCGGCGGCGCAGCTCGGGCTGTCGAGCAGGGCGTGGACGACGATGCTGTTGGTGCCCTTCTGCGGGCGCTCGAGCCAGAACGCCGCGGAATGCCGGGAACTCCTCGCCCGACGAGTCGCCGGTCTTGATCGACAGCCCGCGCGAGGAGAGGCCGTAGCCCTCGTTCTTGCCGACGGCGCGGAAATAGCTGGCGCCGAGGAAGACGCAGACCTCGTCGTAATAGTCGGGCCGGTTGATCGGCGCGTGCAGGCGGAACCCGGCGAACCCCAGATCCTCCGCCGACGGCTTCAGGTCCGCGCCGATGGTGAACATGTTCGGCCGGTGCCACGATCGGGTGTGCGATCCCGTCGAACACCTCGAACATGTCGACGCGGTCCTTGTAGAGCCATCCGCGGTGGAAGAACTGCGCCTCGAACGGCAGCCCGGCGCCGCGCCAGAGCGCCTGCGCCGGGTCGAACCTGATGGTGCGGTATTCGTCGTAGCCGGCCTTGGCGAACTCGTCCGGCAGCTTGCTGTCGGCCGCCACGAACGGCTTGGCCGCGCGCTCGCGGGCGATGCGGCGCACGGTCTCTCGGTCGAACGGCGGCGCCGGATCGGCGGGCGCGGCCTCTCCGGTTCCGGCGACGAAGGCCGCCGCCAACGCTCCGGCCATGACACTGCGTCGCTGCACTCGCACACTCCCCCGCCGCCGCATGAGCAATGCGCAACGTCTTCGATAGTTCCAGGCTCATCCGATGGCAGCGCGGCGTTTTTGTGGTCGACTGCGATCCGCTGAAGTGGAGATACGCCCCGTGCCGGACCCGGTTCCCGTCATCGTCGTCTGCGGCTTCCTGGGCGCGGGCAAAACGACCCTGCTGCAACGGGTCCTGTCCGATCCCCAGGGCCGCCGCTACGGCGTGCTGGTCAACGATTTCGGCGCCATCGACATCGACGGCGCGCTTCTCGCGGAAACCGGGGCGGACCAGGTGCTGCTCAACAATGGCTGCATCTGCTGCTCGATCCAGGACGATCTGTCCGACGCGCTCGACCGGCTGCTCGACCGCGATCCGCCGCCCGAGCGCGTCATCGTCGAGACCAGCGGCATCTCCCGCCCGCTGCCGGTTGCCGACGCCATCGCGGCCGAGCGGTTCCGCGGCCGGGCGCAGCTCGACGGGATCTACTGCCTGATAGACGCCGCCGGGTTCAGCGGGCTGGATTTCGCCGACACCGAGCTGGCGATCGACCAGGCCGTGGGCTCGGACCTCGTCGTCCTGAACAAGACCGACCTCGCCAGCGCCGCCGAGATCGAGGGCGTCGAGGCGAGCCTGCGCGGCGCGATGCCGGCGCTGCGCCTGGTGGCGACGCAGGGGGCGGACCTGCCGCGGGAGCTGCTGTTCAACCTCGGCGACCAGCGCGCGCCGCATGCCCATCATCACCATCACCACGACGACGAGTTCGAGGCCTGGCACTGGACCAGCCCGAATGCGGTCGACCCCGGGCGGTTGCGCAAAGCGGTGCGCGCGCTGCCGCTCGGCCTGCTGCGCGCCAAGGGCGTCGTCCGCGTCACCGAGGGCGATCCGATCGTGTTCCACGTCGTCGGCAAGCGCGCCGATTTCAGCTCGGGTCCGGCGACGGAAGAGAGCGTCGTCGTCGCCATCGGCCGGCGCGGCACGTTCGACCCGGGCGCGCTCACCCGCCTGTTCGACGAGTGCGTCAGGCCCTGAAGCGCTGTCGCGTCCAGAACCCGGCGGCCACCGTCAGCAGCAGCGTCGTCGTCATCAGCAGGAACGCCACCGTCGCGCCGAACGGCCAGTTGTTCAGCTTGAACTGCCCATAGACCAGCGGCGCCATCATCTTGAACTCCGGGCCGCCCAGCAGCACCGGCGTGGCATAGGCGTTCATCGCGAGGATGAAGGTGAGGATCGTGCCGGCCGCGATCCCCGGCAGGGCGAGCGGCCACAGCACGCGGCGGAACATCGTCGCGGGCGGGGCGCCGAGGCTGAAGGCGGCTTCCTCGAGGTTGCGGGCGATGCCCTCGATCACGCTCTGCAAGGTCAGCATCATGAACGGCAGGTTGACCGCGACGATGCCGAGCAGCACCGCCGTCTCGCTGAACATGATCTCGGTCGGCTTGGTGGTGAGCCCGAAGCGCATCAGCGACACGCTGAGGAACCCGCGGCTGCCCAGCAGCGCCATCCACCCGGCCGCGCGCACCGCGTTGCCGACGAAGAGCGGCAGCACCACGCCGAGGATGAGCAGGTTCTTCCACCGGCTCTGCGTCCGCGCCAGCACGTAGGCGAGCGGAAAGCCCAGCAGCAGGCAGGCGGCGGTGCAGATCAGCGAGACCCGCAGCGTGGTGAAGAACACGGTGAGGTAATAGGGGTCGGTGAAGAATTTGACGTAGTTGTCGAGCGTCACCGTCTCGACCATCAGCTGCCGCGGATCGAACCGGTCGAGGCTATAGCGCAACAGGATCGCGAGCGGCCCCAGCACGCCGAGCGCGACGATCAAGGTCGCGGGCCCGATCAGGGTGGTCGCGCTGAGCGGGGAGATCGCCCGCTCGCGCGTGTCGGCCAAGGCGGGCATCAGCCTTTGAACGTCTTGTCCCACCAATCCTTCAACTCGACGTCGTGCGCCGTCAGGTAGGCGTAGTCGGGGGCGACCAGCTTCTGCACCTGCTCCGGCGTGAAGCCGATGCGCGACTGCAGGTCGGGCGCCACCGTCGCGTCCGTCACGGTCGGGTTGTAGCCCATGTCGATGGCGAACGCGGATTGCGCGGAGGCCGCGAGCATCGCGTCGATATAGGCGTAGGCGCCTTCCAGATGCGGCGCGTTCTTGGGGATGACGAAGCCGGAGACATAGGCCAGCGCGCCCTCGCTCGGCGTCGCCGCGTTCACGCTGATGCCGGCGTTCTGCCACTGCACCGCGCGCGCCTTCCACATGATGCCGCTGGCGATCTCCTCGGTCTTGAGCGCCTGGGCGAAGCTCTCGTTGCTGGGATAGACGCGCGCGCCGGCCTTGCGGACCTCGAGCAGCAGCTTCTTGCCGGGCTCGAGATCGGTCACGCTGCCGCCGGCCGCGAGCGAGGCGGCGACGATGGTGTATTGGTACTGGATGTCGATGATGCCGAGCTTGGCGCCCATGGCCTGGGTCGAACACGGCCTTGTAGCTGCCGGGCTCGGCGGCGAGCTTCGGGTTGAACACGTTGACCATGCCGGAATAGATGTGGCCGACGCCGTATTTGTATTTCATCGACGGCAGCAGGTTCTTGGCGTTCGGCAGCTTGGAGTAGTCGATCTCGCGCGTCACGCCGGTGTCGATCATCTGGTACATGTTCGGCGCGGACAGCCCCTGCACGTCGGTGGTGCCGCGCGGCAGGCGGCTTCTCGGCCATCATCTTGGCGCGGCGTTCCGGGTCGCCGCCGATGTCCTGGACCACCTCCCATCCCTTGGGGATGAGGATCGGCTCCTCGATGTTCTTGTGCAGCAGCCTTGCGTAGTCGCCGCCCCAGGTGCCGACCACCACGGTGCCCTTGTGCTTGGGCGCGCGCGATGGCGGGCATCGCCAGGGCGAGGGCCGCGCCTTGCAGCAGGGTGCGGCGGGTCGTCGTCGAACGCTCTGTCATGGCAACGATCTCCTACTGGCCAAAGATGGGCGGCGTTGGCGGACCAGCCGACATAGACGCGCTCGCCGATCGCGGGCAGCGCGCCGCCCTCGAGATTGGCGATCTGCGCGACGATCCGGTCGGCCGCGCGATAGTCTCACGTGGATGTCGATCAGCGCGCCCAGATAGGACACGAACTCGACCTCGCCGGGCAAGCAATTGTCGAGCCGCGATCGGCGCGGTGGCGAGACTGACCCGCTCCGGCCGGAGCGATGACGGCGTCGCCGAGCCAGCGTGCGCGGCGCAACGGATTTCGCAGCCCGCCGGCGGTCGTCAGGCGGTCCCCGTGCCGATGTGCCCGCTCGAGGAAGGTGCTGCGGCCGACGAAGCCGGCCACGAACCGGTCCGCCGGCCGCTCGTAGAGATCGCGCTGGCTGCCGACCTGCCGCACCTGACCCTCGTTCATCACCACCAGGCGGTCGGCCATGGTCAGCGCCTCCTCCTGGTCGTGCGTCACCATCACGGTGGTGAGGCCCAGCTGCGCTGCTGCAGCTCGCCGGATCTCGACCCGCACCTCGTCGCGCAGCTTGGCGTCGAGGTTCGACAGCGGCTCGTCCAGCAGCAGCACGTCGGGGCGGATCGCCAGCGCGCGGGCCAGCGCCACGCGCTGCTGCTGCCCGCCCGAGAGCTGGCGCGGCAGCCGGTCGCCCAACGCCTCGAGCCGCACCAGCGCCAGCGCCTCCTCGCACCCGCGGCCCGATCTCGGCCGCGCGACACGTTCGCGCATCTCGAGCCCGAACGCGACGTTCTGCGGCGACGGTCATGTGCGGGAACAGCGCGTAGCTCTGGAACACCATGCCGGTGTTGCGCCGCCACGGCGGCAACCCCGTCACGTCGCGCCCGCCGATCCGGATCGTCCCCGCACTCGGCTCGATGAAGCCCGGCCACCATCCGCAGCGTCGTCGTCTTGCCGCAGCCGGACGGGCCGAGCAGCACCAGGAACTCGCCCTCGCGCCACGTCGAGCGAGACGTCGCGCGCGGCATGGAACGCGCCATATTGTTTCGAAAGCCCCAGGAGCTGCGAGCCCCGCCATCAGACCACCCGGCTGATCTTGACGAACCGGTCGGTCAGCAGCATCGCCGCCGCGATGATCACGATCTGCACCACCGACACCGCCGCGATCGTCGGATCGATCTTCCACTCGAGATATTGCAGGATCGCGATGGGCAGCGTCGTCCGCCCGGGCCCCACGAGGAACAGGCTCATCTCGAGATTGCCGAACGACGCCACGAACCCGAACATCGCCGCCGCCACCATGCCGGGCAGGATCACGGGCAGCGTCACGCGCCGGAACGTGGTGAACGGCCGCGCCCCCATGCTCTGCGCGGCTTCCTCGAGTGTCAGGTCGAACCCGGCCAGGCTCGCCGCCGATCAGCCGCACCACCCAGGGGACCACCACCAGGACATGCCCCCACACCAGCCCGCCCAACGAGCCCAGGATCGGCACCTCGGTCGCGATCTCGATCTCGACATGGAACACGTAGAGCGCCGTGCCCAGCACGACGCCGGGGATCACCAGCGGCATCAGCAGCAGGTTGTTGGCGAGCCCGCGCCCGCGGAACCGCGCGCGCGACAGCCCCACCGCCGCCGGCACGCCGATCGCCAGCCCGATCGCGGTGGCGATCACGCCCAGCTCCGCGCTGAGCAGGAACGCATTGAGGAAATTCTTGTCGCGGGCCATCGCGCCATACCAGCGCAGCGAGTAGCCCTCCGGCGGGAAACTCGGGATCTCCTGGCTGTAGAACGACAGCCAGATCACGAACAGCAGCGGAATGAAGATGTAGACGAAGGCGATCGCGGCCGCGCCGTGCAGGAGAACGCGGCGAGCCCTCAGCCCCGTCATCGCGAGGCGCCTCTCGGCGCCGTGGCGATCCAGGGCGGCACGGTGCGGGCTTGCCGCCCTGGACTGCCGCGTCGCCTCGCGCCTCGCAGTGACGGTGGCCGTAGGATCATGCCGCCAGGCGGTTCTTGTGGAACTGGCCACCCTTCATGATCGCCGAAAGATGCGCCCCCTGTCCCTCCAACAGCCCGATATCCTGCAACGGATCGCCATCCACCACGATCAGGTCGGCCCAAGCCCCCGGCGCGATCGTCCCCAACTTGCCGGGCCGCCGGATCACCTCGGCCGCGATCGTCGTCGCCGCGCGGATCACCTCGATCGGCTTCTGCACCTCG
This sequence comes from uncultured Alphaproteobacteria bacterium, assembly GCA_963848035.1. Taxonomy (GTDB): domain Bacteria; phylum Pseudomonadota; class Alphaproteobacteria; order Acetobacterales; family Acetobacteraceae; genus JAVVHH01. The sequence continues at coordinate 39,997 of CAWKCD010000002.1, read as the reverse complement.
GTCCGGATCCGGAATTCCCGGCTCTGATCCTCCACCAGCGCGCCCAGCAGGTCCGACCCGTAGGCCACCTTCACCCCCGCCGCCGCGCAGATCTCCAGCGACCGATAGCCGCCCTCGAGCACCACATCGTTCTTCTCCAGCATCGACGCCGGCATCCCGTAATCCGCCGCCCGCTCCTTCATCGCGACATAGGCGACCAGGTTCGCCACCAGATAAGCCCCGCGCTCGGCCATCAATTTGGCCGCAGTGTCGTCGATCAGGTTGCCATGCTCGATCGTGCGCACCCCCGACGACACCGCCCGCGTGATCGCCTCGGCCGAATACGCATGCGCCAGCACGTAGCGCCCGAACGCCTCGGCCTCCTCCACCGCCGCCTCGATCTCCCCGATCGAGAACTGCAACGACTCCAGCGGGTCGTACGGCGACGCCACCCCGCCCGAGACCATGATCTTCACATGGTCGCAGCCCTGCCGCATCTGCTCGCGCACCGCCTTGCGGACCTCGTCCTCGCCATCGCAGACCAGCCGCAGGAACGCCATCCCGTTGCAGCACGGGCAGCCGCCGCCGGGATCGGTCCGCGAGCGCCCGTCGGAATGCCCGCCCGTCGGCCCGAGCGAGCGCGCCGCGATGAACAGCCGCGGCCCGGGGATCAGCCCGCGCTCGACCGCCGCCTTCATCCCCCAATCCGTCCCGCCGGTGTCGCGCACCGTGGTGAACCCGCGGTCCAGCATCCCCAGCAGCCGCTTGGCGCCGCGCGCCGTCGCCAGCGTCAGCGGCACGTCCTCCATCCGCCGCATGTAGACTTCGCTGTGCATGCAATGGACGTGGCAATCGATCAGCCCCGGCAGCATGACCCGGCCGCCGCAATCGATCACGTCGGCCGCACTCGTGATCGCCCGGTCCGACACTTCGCGGATCCGCTCCCCCTCGACCAGCACCTCATAGCCGTCGCGGGGCTCGTCGAACGCCGGGTCGAGCAGGCGAAGGTTGCGGAACAGCATCATGACAGCATGCTCTTATGGACCGCGCCGTTCTTCATGATCATCGACAAATGCCTGCCCTGGTCCTGCAGCAGCGTGAGGTCCTTCAGCGGATCGCCATCGACCACCAGCAGGTCCGCGAACGCGCCGGGCTTGAGGCAGCCGAGCTTGCCCTCGCGCTGCACCACCATCGCCCCGATCGTCGTCGCCGAGCGGATCACCTCGATCGGCGCCACCACCTCGGCCCGCAGCGTGAACTCCCGGCTCTGCTGGCTGCGCAACTGCCCCAGCAGGTCGGTCCCGAACGCGACCTTCACGCCCGCCCGCTTGCAGATCTCGAGCGAGCGCAGCGCGCCGTCGATGACGAGGTCGTTCTTCTCGAGCATCTCGCCGCTCATGCCGAACTCGTGCGCCCGCGCCTTCATCTCGAAATAGGTCACGAGATTGGCAATCAGGAACATGCCCTTCTCGGCCATCAGCTTGGCCGCCGGCTCGTCGATCAGGTTGCCATGCTCGATCGTCCGCACGCCCGCATGCGCCGCCCGGGTAATCGCCTCCGGCGAATAGGCGTGCGCGCAGACATAGCGCCCGAACGCATGCGCCTCCTCCACCGCGGCCGCCACTTCGCCCGGCGAGAACTGCAGCGATTCCAGCGGATCGTACGGCGACGAAACCCCGCCCGACATCATGATCTTCACATGGTCGCAGCCCTGCCGCATCTCTTCGCGGACGGCCTTGCGCACTTCGGCCTTGCCGTCCGCCAGCCCCATCGCGAACGCCAGTGCGTTGCAGCAATAGCAGCGCGGTCCCGTATCCGTCCGCCGCCGCCCGTCGCTATGCCCGCCGGTCGGCCCGATCGCCTTGCCCGCGATGAACAGCCGCGGCCCGGCGATCAGCCCCTCCTCGATCGCCTGCCGCAGCCCCCAATCCGCGCCGCCGGTATCGCGCACGGTGGTGAACCCCCGGTCCAGCGTCGCCCGCAACTCGACCATCGCGGTCGCGGTCATCAACGTCAGCGGCATCGCCTCGAGCTTGCCGAGCGCGACCTCGCCCAGCACCGCATGGATGTGGCTGTCGATCAGCCCCGGCATCAGCGTCCGCCCGCCGCAATCGATGACGTCGGCGCCTGCCGCGGTGATCGGCCGGTCCGAGATCTCGCGGATCGAGCGCGTCTTCGACCAGCAATTCGTGGCCGCCCCGAACCTCGTCCTGCTCCGGATCGAGCATCTGGAAGTTCCTGAACAGATACTGGCCCAGCCACGCCTCCATCGTCGGTGCCCAAGCATACACAGCGGTTGGGGCGGGCAAACCGTTTTTGTGCTACCGCCGCAGGAAGCCGCGGGGAGCGAGGCATTTGAGCGGATCCTACATCGCAACGACCACCGAAGACGACATCCAGTGGCTGATGGCCGCCGGCCAGTCGCTCGGCCTCACCGTCGCGCAACTGCGTCATCACCTCGGCCAGACCCTCAGCCCGGCGCACGGCGCGCTGCTGGCCGAACCGGTCGAGGACACCGCCGGCCGCGCCACCGATTGGTACGGGGCAGGGGAGGGGGAGGCGACGAGACTGGACGCGCTGCCGCCGGGCAAGAAGGTCGCGATGACCAACCTCGTCTGGACGCTGCTGCGCGACATCCGCAGCGAGGGCGTCCGCCTCAGCACCTCGGCCGACAGCGACGAGCGCGTGCTCGGCGCGCTGCTCGAGAAGGTGTCGCACGTGCCCGACCTCGGCTGTGTCCGCGTTCGCGGCGACGCCCCGCTGGTGATCGCCTGGGCGCATGGCCGCGCCGGCCAATCGATCGACCTCAACCAGGTCTACAAACCGGAAATTGCCCCGCCGCAATACAAGGATGACGCGTCGCCCGCGCCGCGCGCGTCACGGCCGGGCTGGCTGGTGCCGACGATCGTCGTGGCCGGGCTGGCGTTCGTCGCCGCCATGGTGGCGTGGTCGATGCACGACTCCTCGGAGCCGGCCGTCCCCTCGACCACGCGCCCGGTCACCGAACGCGTCGCGCCCGTGCCCCCGCCGAGCGTCGCTCAACCGTTCCCCGCCCCGCCCGCGCCAAACCCATCGACCACGACCGCCATCCCGCCCCAGCGCACCGACCAGGCGGCGCTCCCGGCCCCGGCCGACACGCAGCCGCCGGCCTCGCCGCCGCCGCCGCGTCCGGACACGCTCGCGCAACCGCTCCCGACTGCCCGTCCGCCGCTCGCCCAGACCGACCCCGCGCCGCTTCCGCTCCCCGATGCGACCCCGGTGTCGCCGCCGCGCGACCAGACGGCGACCACCTCGCGTGATCAGACCGCGACAACGACCAGCACCCCGGACGCCGCGCCGCCGCTCAAACCCAATCCACCGCCATCCGCCACGGCCTCGACGACCTCACATGACGAGACCGCCTCCCTCGCCACACCGACGCCCGACGCCCCGCAACCCGCCAAACCCGACCCGTCCGCCTCCGCCACCGCGTCGACGACCGCGCACGACGAATCCGCCTCCGTTACCGCGCCGCCGTCATCGCCGGCGTCGCCCAGCGGCCCCGACCAAACCCAAACCGCCATGTCCAGCGCCCCACAAGCGCCAGAACCGACTCCCGCCCCCAGCCCGGCCGGCCCCCTCCCGCCGCACGAATCCGAAGCCGTCGCGCTCGCCCGCCCCTTCACCGCGGCCGCCATCCGCAAGCACGACATCGCGTTGATGCAGGGCTGCTGGACGCTGCGCGGCCCCTTCGCCACCGCCGACGTGCAGACCCATGCCGCCGCCAACGTCAGCCAATGGCGCACCTGCTTCGCCCCGTCTCAGCCCGGCGCCGCCACCCTCGCCGGCACCCAATCCCTCGCTTGGGAAGACGGCAAATCCTGCTCGGGTCCCGTCACCGCCCGCTTCCTGCCCGACGACAAGCTCGAGATCGCCGACGCCGCCGACTGCCTCGGCGACCGCACCCTGTTCCGCATGGCCGAGCAATGCGCCCGCAAGGACGACGCCACCATGAGCTGCACCTGGACCGCCCATGACCGCGCCGCCAACAAGGCGTTCAACGGCAACGGCCTATCCCTCGCCCCCGCGCGCTAACCCCGACGGAGCCCCAAATGCCCGACCAGAGCATGTCCGACCAAACCATCGCCATCAGCCATCTCGACGAGAACGACTTCAAGGCCGATGGCCTGCGCACCTATTCCACCTACCGCGACCTCGGCGTCGCCACCGCCACGCACGGCCTGGTCCAGGCGCACGTCATCCGCATGACCGAGCCGTTCCGCCCCGAACTCGGCGGCCGCCACTACCATCAGGTGCAGTTCCAGATGGTCTACGTCCTGAAAGGCTGGTTCTCGACCCAGTTCGACGGCGGCGAGGCGCTGGTGTTCCGCGAAGGCTCCTGCTGGACCCAGCCGCCGGGCATCCGGCACGCGGTGCGCGGCTGGTCCGACGATTGCGAACTGCTCGAAATCATCATGCCCGCCGAGCACGAGACCGTCAGCGAACCCTAGCCGTCACGGCGAGGAGCGCGGCGACGTCATCGAGACGATGGGCCTCGCCTGTTCAGGCAGGCTCTAAGCCGCCGCCAGCCGCAGCCTTTCGGCCGCCCGATTGCGTCCGATCAGCGGCAGCAGATCCTTCAACTCCGGGCCATGGTCCTCGCCCGTCAGCGCCTGGCGCAGCGGCATGAACAGCTTCTTGCCCTTCCGCCCGCTCTCCGCCTTCAGCGCGTCGATCCACACCCGCCAGACATCGTTGTCCCAAGGCTCCGGCGGCAGCGTCGCCAGCGCGGTCCGCAGATACTCCGCATCTTCGGCCAGCAGCGGCGGCACGATCGAGCCGGACACCACGTCCCACCAGCCCCGCGCCTCGTTCAGCAGATCCAGGTTGCCCCTTATCGCCGACCAGAACGCGGGCGTCGCCGCGGGCGGCAACCGGTCCTGCACCGACTCGAACGGCAGATCGTGCAGCGTCACGCCGGTTCAGCGCCAGCAACTGCCGCCCGTCGAACCGCGCCGACGCCTTCGACACATGCGTGAGGTCGTAGCCCGGCGCCAGCGCGTCCGGCATCCCCGGCACCGGGTTCTCCGACGTCCCCAACCGAGCGAGATACCCCGACAGCGCCGCCGGCTCGATCCCGTCGCCGCGCAAGCCCCGCAGCGTCAGCGACCCGATCCGCTTCGACAGCTTGCCGCCATCCTCGTCCACCAGCAGCGGCAGATGCGCGAATTTCGGCATCCGCCGACCCGGCGCCAGCGCCTCCATGATGTCGAGCTGCAAACCGGTATTGGTGACGTGGTCCTCGCCGCGGACGATGTCGGTGATGGCTTCGTCCAGATCGTCGACCACACTGGTGAACGTATAGAGCGGCGTCCCGTCGGCGCGGATCAGCACCGGGTCCGACACCGCCGACAGCTTCACCTGGCGCCGCCCGAGCACGATGTCGTGCCACTCGACCTGCCGGCCCGACAGCAGGAAGCGCCAATACGGCCGCTTGCCGCCGAACTCGGCCGCTTCCCGCTGCACCTTGGTCAGCTTCAGCATGGCGCGGTCGTAGATCGGCGGCAGCCCGCGCTTGAAGCGCTGGTCGCGCTTGGCGTTCAGCTCCTCCTCGCTCTCGAAACACGGATACAGCCGCCCGCTCGCCTTCAGCCTCTCGGCCGCCGCCGCAGTAGCGCTCGAGCCGCTCCGATTGCCGGAACATGCTGTCCCAGCCGATGCCGAGCCAGCGCAGGTCGTATTGCAGCGCATCCTCGTATTCGGGCTTGTTCCGCTCGGTGTCGGTGTCGTCGATCCGCAGCAGGAAATGCCCGCCATGGCGGCGCGCATGCAGGTAATTGGCCAGCGCCGTGCGGACGTTGCCCACATGCAGCAGGCCGGTCGGACTAGGCGCGAACCGGACCTTCAAGACTCATCCTCACTCTCGTAGCCACGCGGATCCAGGCTGCGCCAGTCCCGGTCCCCCTTGCTCGCCCGCCGGGCCGCGAAATCGCCCAGCTCGGCGGCGCTCCGCCAGCCCAGCTCGCCCGCTTCCGGCACGATCGCGTCCTCGCCGAACGCGAACCACGCATCCAGCACCGCTTTCGCGTCCATGCCCGGCGCCCGGCACCGCTCGACGCTGTCGCGCACATAACGGCGCGCGAACAGGTTGGCGTCCTCGATGGAGGCGAACGGCCCGACCTCCTCGACGATGTTGTCCTCCGCGCCCCCGGACAGGTCCAGGATGCGCACGCGCCAGGTGGCTGCTTCGCTCATGCCGCCCCGTTGGCCCGCCGGTGATGCTCGCGCTTCTGGTGCGCCGAGAGCAGGAACTCGCGCCCGACCTTGACCCGGATGTCGTTGCCATAGGCCACGATATCCGCCGTCGCATAGGTCTCGTGCCAATCCCGGGGGATGAAGCTGCCGGTGCCGACGACGTCGATCGGCGCCTTGGTGTCGGCCATCACGCGGCACTTCTCGACACCGAACCCCGACGACACCACCAGCTTGACGTTCGGGAACCCCGCCTCGTCCAGCGCTTCGCGCATGCGCCAGATCGAGGCCGCTGACACCCCGGTGCCGACCAGGTCGCGCAATTCCGTATCGCTCCGGTAACGCCGCAGTGACAGCGGCGCGCGCCGCTCGAGCACGGCGTAGCTGCCCGCCGGGTCGAGCCCTTCGAGGTAGCGGCCGCCATGCGTGTCGAGCCGCAGCGACAGCTTGCCCTCCGCCGCCAACGCCGGGAATGCCCGGCAAACCTCGAGCCCGTCGGTGACCTCGCGGCCGAAATAATCGGTCAGCACCGTCAGGTTCTCGTCCGGATGCACCTCGTGGAACATCTGCGCCGCCCGCAGCGTCGAGCCCGCGTAGCCGATCAGCGCATGCGGCATCGTCCCACGCCCGCGCGTCGCGCCGAAGAACCCGCTCGCCATGTCCGACGACGTGCCGACGAACCCGAGCGCGCCCTCCCGCTTGGCCGCCTCCGACCCGACCGAGGCGGCATACCCCATCATCTCCTGCATCTCGGCCCCGGCGCAGTGCCGCGCCTCCATCGCCAGGAACCGCGCCTGCGGCAGCGCGGCGCACATCTGATACGCGTTGTGCGCGGCGACGCAGGCCGGACCCAGCTTCTGTAGAAAGATGGTCTCGCAATCCGACAGCGCCTCGAACGACCCGGTGATGTAGGCGATCGGCTCGCCCGCACCCACCCACTCGCCCTCCGGATGCACCAGGTCGAACCCGAAGGTCACCCCGCGCGCGGCGGCGACCTCCGACAGCCAATCCAGCATCAACCGCGGCGCCGAGATCACCGGCCGCCGCAGGAACACCGCATACGTCACCGGCATGTCGCCGAAATGCGCGATCACCTCGCGCGTCCGGTTGAAATACGCGTCCGTCCGCCAGCCGATATCCTCGAGCAGCCGTCGCGGCGCGTCGCTCTCCATCACCGGACGTCCTTCATTGCGCCGCCACTTGCACCGGATGCGCCCGCCGCGCCTTCAGCGCCTCGGCAACCAGGAACGACAGCTCGAGCGACTGCTCCGCGTTCAGCCGCGGATCGCAGAACGTCTCGTAGCTCAGCCCGAGATCCGCCTCGGTCAGCCGATGCGCCCCGCCGACGCACTCCGTCACGTTCCGCCCGGTCATCTCGACATGCATCCCGCCGGCCCAGCTCCCGGCCTCGGCATGCGCGTCGTAGAACCGCCGCAGCTCGGAGACGATCGCGTCGAAGCTGCGCGTCTTGACCTTGGACGACGTCGTGATGGTGTTGCCATGCATCGGATCGCACACCCAGACCACCGTCCGGCCCGCGCGCTGCACCGCCCGGATCAGCGGCGGCAGCTTCTCCGCCACCCCGTCCGCGCCCATCCGCGTGATCAAGGTCAGCCGCCCCGCCTCGTTGGCCGGGTTCAGCTTGTCGATCAGCCGCAGCAGGTCGTCGGGCGCCAGCGTCGGCCCGACCTTCAGCCCGATCGGGTTCTTCACCCCGCGCAGGAACTCGACATGCGCCCCGTCCAGCTGCCGCGTCCGGTCGCCGATCCACAGGAAGTGCGCCGAGCACGCGTAGGTGTCGCCGGACGTGCTGTCGACCCGCGTCAGCGCCTGCTCATAAGGCAGCAGCAGCGCCTCGTGGCTGGTGTAGAAATCGGTCTCGCGCACTTGCGGCGTGTTGAGGCTGTTCATCCCGCAGGCCTGCATGAAGGCCAGTGTCTCGTCGATCCGCGCCGCGAGGTCCTGATACCGCGCCGCCAGCGGCGAGCGTGCCGCGAAGTCCAGGTTCCAGCGATGGACCTCGTGCAGGTCGGCATACCCGCCATTGGCGAAGGCGCGCAGCAGGTTCAGCGTCCCGGCCGACTGGAAATAGCCCATCTCCATCCGCGCCGGGTCCGGGATCCGCGCCGCCGAGGTGAAATCCGGCCCGTTGACGATGTCGCCGCGGTAGCTCGGCAGGCTCTCGCCGCCGACCGTCTCCATGTCCGACGAGCGCGGCTTGGCGAACTGTCCGGCCATCCGCCCCAGCTTCACCACCGGCACGCTGCCGCCGAACGTCAGCACGACGGCCATCTGCAGCAGCACCCGGAACGTGTCGCGGATGATGTTGGCGGTGAAATCGCCGAAGCTCTCCGCGCAATCGCCGCCCTGGAGCACGAAAGCGTGTCCCTCGGCCGCCAGCGCCAGGCTCGCCTTCAGCCGCCGCGCTTCACCGGCAAAAACCAGCGGCGGATAGCTTGCCAGCCGCGCCTCGACCGCTTGCAGCGCCGGTTGATCGGGGTAGCTCGGCAGTTGCTTGGCCGGGCGATCGCGCCAGCTAGCCGGCGTCCAATTGTCCATCACTCTCCTCCTGGTCGGGGCATGAGTGCCGCCGGTGCCCCGTCCCGCTTTCGCGCACGATAAACCCGGAAGCCCTCCGCCTCCACCCCGCTACGCGAGCGGGACAGATGGCCGATTTCGCTGGCCTCCGTCCAGAGCGCCGGATTCGGCGGCCCCCGCCGCCGGTCGCTCACCAGCAGCAACACCTCGTCTGCCGAAGGCCCGGGCAAGGCGAACAGCCCCCACCGCGTCTCGACCCCCTCCACCGCGACTCCCCGCGGCGCCCACCACGCCAGCTCCGACGCCACGCTGTAATCGTCCGACGCCAGCGCCGGGAGCCCCGCCTGCGCCCGCATCGCATCGGCCTGCCGGGCCAACCCGTCCCATCCCCCCAGCCGCAGCAGCGTCGGGTCCAGCCGCACCGGCAGCGGAAACGGCGCAGCGACCGCCTGGAGGTAGACCAGCACCGTCAGCACCAACCCGAAGCCCGCCGCCGCCCGCCACCACCGCGCCCCATAGGCCGCCGCCGCGATCGCCAGCGGCGGATACAGCACCGCCAGCCAGTTCGCCTGCACCCGGTCGCCCACCGCATGCTCGACGAACACCAGCAGCCCCGGCGCCGACAGCGCGATCAGCAGCTTCGCCGCATCGTCCCGCCGCGCCGCCGCCCGCCACAGCCCGGCCGCGAACAGCGCGAACACGCCCGGCGTCGCCAACCCCACCTGGCCCGCCACCAACTCGCCCAGGAACTGCGCCGCCCGCGCCGGCGCCCAATCCCCGGTCCGCCCGCCCTGCTTGGCGAAGCTCGCCCATTCATGCCCCGCGTTCCACACCACCACCGGCGTGAACAGCGCCACCGCGATTGCCCCGCCCACCCAGATCCATGGCCGCAGCAGCACCCGGCTCCGCCCCGTCCAAACCAGCCACACCGGGATCGCCACCCCCAACAGCGCCCCCGTGTATTTGCTGTCCAGCGCGCATCCGGCCGCCCCGCCCACCGCCAGCCACCACCGCCCATCCTCGCCCACCCGCGCCAGCGCCCACAGCGTCAGCACCGCGAAAAACAGCAGCGGCGTGTCCGGCGTCATCGTCACCGCCCCCGCGCCGACCATCAGCGTCGCGTTCAGCAGCACCGCCGCCGGCACCCCGAGCCGCCGCCCCGGGAACAGCCGCTCCGCCGCATCGGCCAGCAGCACCGAGCCCAGCGCCGCCGCCAGCGGCCCCAGCAGCCGCACCCCCAACGCCGTCTCCCCCGCCAGCAACGTCCCCGCCCGAACCCAGAGCGCCACCATCGGCGGATGATCCAGATAGCCCGGCTGCAGCGCCCGCGCCCAAACCCAATAATACGTCTCGTCCGGCGCCAGCGGCGCGAACGCCGCCACCGCCAGCCGGATCGCCGTCAGTAGAAACAGGAGCAGGGCAGGGGTCATCGCCTTCCGATCCGACGCCCCGCAGCCCGGGTCAAGCGGGGGAACGAACCCCGGGGTCCGGTGTTTGATCCGTCAATCGACAAGGAACCGACCATGTTCTCCTTCATCGGCGCCATCATCATCGGCGGCCTCGCCGGCGCTCTCGCCAAGCTCATCATGCCCGGCCGCGACCCCGGCGGCTTCATCATCACCATCCTCCTCGGCATCGCCGGTTCCGTCGTCGCCACCTGGCTCGGCGAGCAGGTCGGCTGGTATCAGGACGGTCAAGCCGCGGGATTTATCGGCTCCGTCGTCGGCGCCATCATCATCCTGTTCATCTACCGGATGATCGCCGGCCGCCGGACCACCTACTGATGCGGCCCTTCGCCATCCTGCTCACCGCACTCGGCCTGGCCGCCTGCGCACCGCCCACCAACGGCGCGCTGGTCTCGACCCAGTATCCCCCCGGCACCGGCGTGGTGAACGCCAACAGTCCGATGCAGACCCTCAACAGCCTGCCGCCCGGCGCCGCCAACTTCGCCCCCAACAGCGTCCTGCAATCGCCCGACTACGCCAGCATCACGCTCCGCGCCCTGTGACGCTCAAAGGCCCAGCCCGCCATCGACGTGGAGCATCTGCCCGGTGATGTAGGCGCCGCCGGGCCCGAGCAGATACTCGATCGCCGCCGCCGCCTCGTCCGGCTGGCCATACCGTCCGAACGGCACCAGCGCCTCGACCCGCGCCCTTGCGGCGTCGTCGAGCGCGCTGGGCGTGCCCCGCTCCTTGGCGATGAACCCCGGCACCACGCAGTTCACCGGGATCCGCTCCGGCGCGAGCTGCATCGCCAGGGAGCGGACTAGCCCCTCCAGCGCCGCCTTGCTCGCGGTCGACGCCGGAAACAGCATGTCCGGACCCAGCCGCAGGCTATGCGCCAGGAACGAGCTGACCGCGACCACCCGCGGCGCCGGGCTTTGCTTCAAGTTGGGCAGCGCCGCCGTCGCCAGATGGAAGAACGCGCCGGCATTGGCCGACATGCTGCGCTCGAACCCGGCGCCGTCGATCTCCCCGAACTTGCGCCGGTCCGCGAACCCCGCCGCATGCACGATGCGGTCGACCCGCCCCCACCGAGCCACCGCCGCCTCGACCACCGAACCCGCCCGCGCCGGGTCGTCGAACGAGGCGACCACCACCTCGACCTCCGCCCCGCTTTCCCGCAGCCCCGCCGCGACCGCCTCCGCCCGCTCTCGTTGGCTCCCGGTATGCAGCACCAGCCGCGCCCCCGGCCCTGCCACCCGCCGGCACAGCGCCGCTCCGATCCCGGAGCCCCCGCCTGTCACCACGGTCACCAAGCTCATTCCGACAGCAGCTCGATATACCGCCGCGCCGACCGCGCCACGATCGCCTTGCCATCTGCCAGGATCTCCTGCCCTGGGAACGCGCCGTAGATCCGCCCGAACCGCCACGGCGCCAGCCGCGCCTCGATCCCCCTGATCGCCGACGCCGGCAGCGGCATCATGTTCGGATAGCTCCACATGAACGAGACCCGATGCGCCCCCGGCGTCACCTGCAGGATGTCGCCGGCCAGCAGCACGCCCGGCCCCTCATCCCAATGCAGCACCGTCCCGCCCGGGAAATGCCCGCCCGCACAAACCAGCGTGACCCCCGGCGCGATCGCATGCGTCTCGCCGCGCCAGAGCTGGATCGACCGGTCCGGCCGCATGATCCATCCCGCATCCGCCTCGTGCAGATGGATCGGCGCCTCGAACGCGTCCGCCCAATCCTGCATCGCGGTGTAGTAATGCGGATGCGAGATCGCGATCGCATGCAGGCCCCCGAGCCCATGCACGATCGCCCGCGTCGCCGGGTCGAGCAGCGCGATGCAATCCCACAGAACGTTGCCCACGGGCGTGCGCAACAGGAAGGCGCGCTGGTTGATCGCGAACGCCGGGACGGTCTGCACGCTCAGCAGCCCCGGCTCGTGCTCGCGCCAGGCGTTGCGCGATCCGGCCTCCAGCGCCTCCCGCGTCGTCCAGCCCTGGCCGGAGGCCGGCACGTATTGCCGCTCGTCGTCGCAGATCGGGCATCGCGGGGGAGGGCGGGGCGCGTCCGGATACGAAGTGCCGCACGCGCTGCACAGATAGATCGTCATCGCCGGCAGCCTCGCGCCGAACGCCCCCGTTCTGCAACTATCCCCCCGGCCAACCCTTGGAAGCCCATGCCCGACCTCGACCGCTTCGTCACCGCCCAGGCCCCGGTCATCGACCAGGTCCGCCGCGAGCTCGCCGCCGGCGCCAAGCGCACCCACTGGATGTGGTTCGTCTTCCCGCAGCTCCGCGCCATCGGCCACAGCCCCACCGCCGTTCATTACGGCCTCGCCGATGCGGCCGAGGCCGCCGCCTACCTCGCCCACCCCGTCCTCGGCCCGCGCCTGGTTGAATGCACCGAGCTGGTCAACCACGTTCAGGGCAAGACGGCGCTGCAGATCTTCGGCAGACCGGACGACCTGAAGTTCCGCTCCTGCCTGACGCTGTTCCGCACGCTCCAGGCCGACCCGTTCGACGCCGCCCTGCGCACCTATTACGACGGCGTCCCCGACCCTCTGACCATCGAGTTGCTCCATGCCGCTTGACCAGCCCGGCGCCCGCATCGCCTTCGACAACAGCTACGCCCGCCTGCCGGAGCAATTCTACGCCCGGCACGAGCCCGACCGCGTCGCCACCCCCCGCATCGTCCGCGTCAACCGCGACCTCGCCGCGCTGCTCGGCCTCGACCCCGACGCGCTCGACGCCGACCTCCTCGCCGGCAACCGCATCCCCGACGGCGCCGAACCGCTCGCCCAAGCCTATGCCGGCCACCAATTCGGCCATTTCTCGCCCCGCCTCGGCGACGGCCGCGCCATCCTGCTCGGCGAGATCGTCGCCCCCGACGGCAACCGCTACGACATCCAGTTCAAAGGCTCCGGCCGCACCCCGTTCTCCCGCGGCGGCGACGGCCGCGCCGCCATCGGCCCCGTCCTTCGCGAATACCTCCTCGGCGAAGCCATGCACGCGCTTGGCATCCCGACCACGCGCGCCCTGGCCGCGATCACCACCGGCGAAATGGTCCGCCGCGAGACCATGCTGCCCGGCGCCATCCTGACCCGCGTCGCCGCCAGCCACCTCCGCGTCGGCACCTTCCAGTTCTTCGCCGCCCAAGCCGACCCGGCCTCCGTCCGCACGCTGGCCGACTATGCCATCGCCCGCCACTACCCGGACCTCGCCGGCGACTATCAGGCCTTCCTCGAAGCCGTCATCGCCCGCCAGGCCGACCTCATCGCGCAATGGATGCTCGTCGGCTTCATCCACGGCGTCATGAACACCGACAACATGGCGATATCCGGCGAGACCATCGACTACGGCCCCTGCGCCTTCATGGACCATTACGACCCGGCCACCGTCTTCAGCTCGATCGACCAAGCCGGCCGCTACGCCTATGGCCGCCAGCCCCGCATCGCCGCCTGGAACCTCGCCCGCCTCGCCGAAGCCCTGCTCCCGCTGCTCGGGCTCGACCGCGACGCCGGCGTCGTCGCCGCCCAAGCCGCGCTGGCCACCTTCGGCCCCCGCTTCGAGACCGCCTACCTCGGCGGCCTCCGCCGCAAGATCGGCCTCGCCACCGAACAACCCGGCGACGACGACCTTACCCAGGACCTGCTGCGCCTCATGGAGGAAGCCAACGCCGACTGGACCAATACCTTCCGGAACCTGGCCGACGGAATCGGCATCTCGGAGGAATGGTCCGCCCGCTGGCGCGCCCGCCTGGCGCAAGAACCCGCGCCGCTCGACCTCCACGCCGTCAACCCGCTCTACATCCCCCGCAACCACCTCGTCGAAGCCGCGCTGACCGCCGCCACCGCGGGCGACTACGCCCCCTTCGAAGAACTCCTCGCCGTCATCACCAGCCCCTACGACCGCCGCCCCGGCCTCGACCGCTTCGCCCAACCGCCTTTGCCCGAGGAGCGCGTCTTGGCGACGTTCTGCGGCACCTGAGCGGCTGGCCGATCGCCCGCCGGCCGCTCCCCGCCCCGCGGCCCGCCCGGCCTTCCCCCGAACCGCCGGCTCCGCCCGATCGCCTGCTGCCGCAACACCGTCTCGATGAACTGATCCAGCCGCTTCCGCTCGACCGTCGCCGCCTCGATATCCGCGTACGCGCTCGGGAAATGCTGCGCCAGCCACCGCCACGCCACCAGCCGCTTGGCCACCTTCTCCGCCCGCTCCAGCGCGCTTTGATCGGCCCGCTCCGGCGCCGGCAGATGCCCCGCATAAGGCGGCAGCACCCGGCCGCCCGCCGCATGCTCCACCGCCCAGCGCAACAACCGCTCGATCCCGGAATCCCGCAGATCCACCGGGCATAGCGCATAGGTCCAGCGGTCCAGCAGCTCCAACCCGGTCCCGTCGATCAGCGCCGCGATCTCGATCTGCACCTCCAGATCCGCCAGCCGGTAGTTCGGATCCCCCGGCCGCAACACCGCCCGCTTGATCCGCCGCAGCGTCTCCAGCAGCGAAGTCGTCTCCAGCTCCTCCGCCACCCCCGACACGATCCGCCGATCCGGCGACACCAGCGGCCGCAGATCCGCCGGCGGCGCCGGCTCGCGCGCCATCAGCGCCGCCAGCACCTTCGGGTCCCCGCCCCGCGCCAGCACCGCGACCACGCCCTCCTCGTGCAGCCCATACCGCCCCGCACGCCCCCCGATCTGCCGCACCTCGGACGGCGTCAGCATCCGGTCCTCCCGCCCGTCCCATTTCATCAGCGACGAGAAGATCACCCGCCGGATCGGCAAATTCAGCCCCATCCCGATCGCATCCGTCGCCACCAGCACCGGCGCCTCGCCCTCCCGGAACCGCCGGCTCTCGGCGCGCCGCACCTCCGGCCCCAGCGCCCCGTAGATCACCGCCACCGACTGGTTGCGCGCCACGAGCTGCTCGCGCACCGCGAACACGTCCCGCCGCGAGAACGCCACCACCGCATCCGCCGGCCCGATCGACTCGAGCGCCACCGCCGTATCGGCCACCACCAGCGGGCTCATCCGCTCCAGCCGCACCACCTCGACCGGCTCGTCGCACAGCGCCGCCAGACGCTGCACCAGCGGCAGGCAATCCGGCGCCCCCAGCACGATCACCTCCCGCGCCGGGATGCCCATGATCGCCGCCGTCCATGCCGCGCCCCGATCCGGGTCCGCCAGCATCTGCGCCTCGTCGATCACGGCGACATCCACGATCCGGCTGGTGTGCGCCATTTCCACCGTGCAGGCGATATGGCTCGCCCCCGGAATGACGTTGCGTTCCTCCCCCGTGATCAGGCTCGCCAGCACGCCCCGGTTCGCCAGCGCGTCCTGGAACTCGAGCGCCAGCAGCCGCAGCGGCGCCAACGCCGCCCCGCTCGCCGCCGCCGCCAGCCGGTTCAGCGCATAATGCGACTTCCCCGAATTCGTCGGCCCGATCACCACCGTGATCCGCCGGTTCAGCGCCCGAGCCTCGGCGAAATGCGCCGCGAACCGGTCCAGCCCCGCCCGCCGCGCGATCGCCCCGTTCGGCACCCGCTCGCGACGCTCGGGCTGCTCCTCCCGCGCCTTCCACTCCGCCACCTGCGGCAGCAGCGCCGTGATCTCCTGCGGATGGAACTCCAGCTCCTCGACCCGGCGCCCGCCATGGCGGACCTGCGTCGCCCGCGCCACCGGGATCAGCCCCGCCGCGATCCACCGGTCCACCAGCGGCCGGCTCGCCCCCAGCATCGCCGGCAGCGCCTCCGGCCCCACCAGCTCGCTCTCCCACTCCCGCCGCCGCCGCTCCTCTTCGTCCGCGATCTCGCGCGCCCGCTCCCGCGCCCGCCGCGCCGCCGCCCGCCGGCTCTGCTCGACGCCGACCAGACGCTGCCGCAGCGCCTTCGACTCGTCCGGCGCCAGCCCCGCCGCTTCGGCCACCAGCGTCGCCAGTTCCTGGATCGCCGGGATCCCCGGCGCCCGGCCGCTCAGCTCCTCGCTCCGCTCCGCCGCTTCGGCGAACGCCGCCTCGACGTCCCGCCGCGCCAACGGCGCCAGCCGGCTCCCGATCGCCGCCCGCAGCGCCGCCGCCAGCGCCTCCTCGTCCGCCCCAGCCGCAACCGTGGCCGCCGCCGCCTCCGCATCGTCGGGAGTCGCCGGCAGCTCCTGCCGTGCCCGCGCGAGCGCCATCAACCGCGCCACCAGCGCCGGGTCAGAACCGACCATCATGTTTCCTCGTTGTCCCCGCTGAACCTAATCTATGGGAGAGCGCGTGCCGAGCATCCACTGGATCGGCCTCAACCAGGACAACCTGGTCAAACTGGCCGTCTCGGCCGCCCTGTTCGCCGCCCTCTTCCTCATCCGCCGCGTCGCCCGCGCCGCCCTCAAGCTGCTCGCGCCCGGCGAGACCAAGGCCGCGATCGTCCGCCGCTTCTGGGTGCATCAGGCGATCAACGTCGGCACCCTCGCCATCGCCGCCTTCGCGCTCGCCTCCATCTGGTTCGACGACCCGGCGCGCCTGGCCACCGCCTTCGGCCTCGTCGGCGCCGGCCTCGCCTTCGCGCTCCAGCGCGTCATCACCGCCTTTGCCGGCTATATCGTCGTCCTCAACAGCGGCCTGTTCTCGGTCGGCGACCGTATCAACATGGGCGGCGTCCGCGGCGACGTGCTGCGCCTCGGCTTCATGCAGACCACGCTGATGGAGATGGGCGTCGCCCCCGGCAGCGACGCCGGCCCCTCCGTCTGGGTCAAGAGCCGCCAGTTCACCGGCCGCATCGTCACCGTCAGCAACGCCAAGATCTTCGAGGAGCCGGTCTACAACTACACCCGCGATTTCCCCTACATCTGGGAGGAGGTCCGCCTCCCCATCCGCTACAGCGACGACCGCAAGCGCGCCGAAGCCATCCTCCTCGCCGCTGCCGAGCGCCACGCCGTCGATGCCAAATCCCTCACCGAACAGGCCGCCCGCACCCTCGAGCGCCGCTTCGACCTGCACCGCCTCGATTTCGCCCCCCGCGTCTATTACGGCCTCACCAGCAACTATCTCGAGCTCACCGTGCGCTTCGCCGTCCACGACCACGGCACCCGCGCCATCAAGGACGCCATGGCGCGCGACATCCTCGACGAGCTCGACCGCGCCGGCATCAGGATCGCGGCCGCCGCCCTGCGGATCGAGCCTTCAGCCTGATCCAAGCCGGCGCGTGATCGCTGGCCTCGTCGGCCCCGCGAACCGCCCGATCCACCCCCGCCTCCGCCAACCGGGGTGCCAGCGCCGGGCTCAACAGCAGATGATCGATCCGCAGCCCCGCATCGCGCGGCCACTGCTGCCGCAGATACCCCCAGAACGTATACGGCCGCGTCTCCCCCAACGCATCGACCCAGCCCTGCTCCAGCAGCGCCCGGAATTGCGCCCGCGGCGCCGGCTGCAGCAGCGCGTTGTCCTTGTAGGACCGCGTCGAATAGATATCCTCGTCGGTCGGCACGACGTTGTAGTCGCCCATCAACACGCAAGGCGCCCCGCTCGCGATCAGCGTCTCGCCATGCGCCAGCAGCCGCTCGAACCAATCGAGCTTGTAGTCGAACTTCGGCCCCGGCTGCGGATTGCCGTTCGGCGCATACAGGCACCCCACCAGCACGCCATTCACCGCCGCCTCGAGATACCGCGCCTGCTTGTCCTCGGCGTCCCCCGGCAACGCCCGCCGCGTCACCACCACCTCGCGCCCCCGCGCCAGGATTGCCACCCCGTTCCAACTCCGCTGCCCGACCCACGCCGCGCGATACCCCGCATCGAGCAGCGCCGCCTCCGGGAACTCCCCTTGCGCCGCCTTCAACTCCTGGAGGCAAACCACGTCCGGCGCCGCGTCGGCTAACCACGCCAACAAATTCGCCAACCGCTTGTTGACGCCATTGATGTTGAACGTCGCGAGCTTCAGGCCGGGGGCGTCTCCGGCTTGCCGGTGTTGACGAGTTCCCGCGACCGGTTGGCGTTCGTCATGAACTCCCAAAGGAACGGCCGCCGCTCCACCTGCCGGCGATAGATCGCATGCGCCGCCGCCGGCAGCGTGCCCCCCCGCCCCAGCATCGCATCCCCCATCTCCAGCATCCGCAGGTTCGGCCAAGCCTTGTCCCGGATCCGCAGCACCTCCGCCAGGATCGCCTCGGCCGGCACGTCCGGCCGCCCCTGCGCCAGGATCAGCGCCATCGACGCCGTCGACCGCGAGATCCCGGCATGGCAATGCACTAGCAGATGCGCATCCGCCGGCGGCTCCGCCAACAGGTCCCGCCCGAACGCGAGCAGCGCCCGCACATGCTCCTCCGTCGGCAGCACCATCCCCGGCATCGGCTCGATCACGTCATGGAACCGCAGCTCGAGCTTCTCGTGCTCGCCATACGTGCCGAACGCCTCCGGCACCGGCCAGTCCGGATCCAGGATCGACAGCACGTGCGATGGTCGCGCCGTGCCCACCCCCTCCAACTCCTCGAGGCCGCAAACCGTCAGCTGGAAAGGCGCGATCGTGTCCATGCCGCCGGGCTAACGCGGAAGCCCCGCCCCGGCAAGCCCGCCGGCAGGCGACATCCCCTGCGCTTCGTGGCACGCTCGCGGCAACAACGGAGGACTCCTGCGGCATGGGCGCGACATACGAAGGCATCGGCAAGGTCGCCGTCATCGGCGCCGGCACCATCGGCGCCAGCTGGGCCGCCTATTATCTCTCCCGCGGCCTCGAGGTCGCCGCCAGCGACCCGGCGCCCGACGCCCACGACCGGATCCGCCGCTTCATCGACCGCGCCTGGCCCGCCCTCACCGCCCTCGGCCTCTCCGACTCGGCCGACCCCACCCGCCTCACGTTCCACGCCGACCCGGCCGAAGCCGCCGCCGGGTCGCACTTCGTGCAGGAAAGCGGCCCCGACCGCGTCGACACCAAGCAGGAGCTCCTCGCCCGCTTCGGCCAAGCGGTCGGCCCCGACATCATCATCGCCAGCTCGTCGTCCAACCTCATGCCCAGCGACATCCAGGCAAAGTGCCCGCACCCAGAACGCGTGGTCGTCGGCCACCCGTTCAACCCGCCCCACCTCATCCCCCTCGTCGAGGTCTGCGGCGGCCGCCTCACCAGCCCGGCCATCGTCGAGCGCGCCGTCGACTTCTACCGCGCCGTCGGCAAGCACCCGATCCGCCTCAACAAGGAAATGCCCGGCCACGTCAGCAACCGCCTCCAAGCCGCCATCTGGCGCGAAGCCGCCTACCTCGTCGCCGAAGGCGTGGTCGATGTCACCGACGTCGACGCCGCGGTGGCCCAGGGACCCGGCATCCGCTGGGCGCTGATGGGCCCCGCGCTCACCCACCATCTCGGCGGCGGCGCCGGCGGACTTCGTTACCTCTGGAACAATTTTGGCCCGGCGATCTTGTGGCCGCATCTCGGCTCGCAACAGAATGGCCCCGAGCTCCTCGACCAATTGGTCGCGGGCGTCGAACAGGAAGCGGAGGGTCGGTCGATGGAGGAGTGGGCGCGGTGGCGCGACGAGAAACTGGTCTCGATCCTGCAGACGTTGAAGGCGGACGCCCGATGAGCCTGCCGCGCCGCATCCTGCTGGCCGCATTCCTGTTCGTCGGCGCTGCCCAAGCCCAGGCCGCCGACATCCGAATCCTCTGCGCCGGCGCCTACCGCCCCGTGCTCGACGCCGTCGTCCCGCCCTTCGAGGCCCGCAGCGGCAACAAGGTCACCATCGTCACCGACACGGCCGGCGGCGTCGCCGCCCGCATCGCCCGCAACGAGCCGTTCGACATCGCCATCCTCACCCCCGCCACCGCCGCCGAGCCCGAGCGCAACGCCAAGATCATCCTCGTCACCCCCATCGCCTCCGTCGGTTTCGGCGTCGGCATCAAGACCGGCGCCCCCAAGCCCGACCTCTCCACCCCCGAAGCTTTCAAGGCCACCCTGCTCGCCGCTCCCAGCGTCGCGATGATCGACCCCGCCTCCGGCGGCACCAGCGGCATCTACCTCGCCAAGGTGTTCGAGCAGATGGGCATCGTCGACCAGATGAAGCCCAAGCTCATCCTCACCCCCGGCGGCCTCCCCGCCCAACAGATCGTCGACGGCCACGCCACGCTCGCCCTCGGGCAGGCGAGCGAGATCCTCGCCGTCAAAGGCGTGACCCTCGCGGGCCCGCTGCCGGGCGCGCTGCAGCAGCGCACCGTCTACGTCGCGAGCATGAACCCCAAGGCGGCCGAGGCCCCGCTCATCCTGCTCGCCGTCCTCGCCGCGCCGGAAACACAGGCGTTGCTCAAGGACAAAGGCATGAGTCCGCCCTGATCCCCCGGTCCAACCGCGACACGGGCCCCGCTCAATCAATTTGGAGAATGCCGCCCGGCATCATATAAAAATTGCGCGTGTTCCAATTTCGGAGACGCGGTCGACACGCAACAAGTGGTTAGTTTATTGCATATGAGGGGCTACCGTGGCGCGTGCGCTGCCCAAGTTATTCGAATCATACGCGAATTCAGCGCGTCCCCTGCAGGCTGAAGGGCGCACGCGATGAGCGGCAGCGGCGACTCGGCCGCTCAGCTCGAGCACCCATCGAAGCCGACCGCCCTGCGGCCCGGCAACGTGATCATCGCGCCTGTCACACGCGACCACCGCTTCCAGCACTATGCGCCCGACCGGTTCAGCATCGTGCGGACGGCGTCCTCATCGGCTGAGCGCTTCGAGATCCGGCTGCATTCGATCGTCCACCGCGAGGTCTCCCAGCAGCTCGCGGTCGTCCCGGGCAAGGAGATGATGACGGTCGGGCGCGACATCCGCATCGAGGTGTCCGAGCATGCCGTCATCGACTTGGCCTGGCCGCAGCTGATCCTTCTCCGTGACGAACTCACCCGCGCCATCGCCGGCGCCGCGCCAGGCGCGTCCGACGAAGCGGCCCAGCGTTTGAGCACGCTGACCGCCCAGATCGCCCTCGCCGAGGCGCAGCTGACGCACCTGACCTGGCCACCGCCCCCGCAGGCCTCGACGCCGTCGCCCCTGGAACTGGCTCGGTTGAGCGATCGCATCTCGCTGCTGATCGATCGGCTGGAGCCGCGGGCGGCCGTACGCCGGCCACCCACGGATTGGTCGAGAGAAAAAGTGGTCCGGCCGCGCGGCGGCCGGCCGAACGTGAAAGCCTACTGGGCCGGCGCGGTGGTTGCGACCATCCTGGGACTGGTCGCCTGGGCGGCCGTCAGCGAAGACATCAACCTCTGGCCCCGATTCTGGCCCGCGTCGCAGCCCGCGGAACTCGCCGCCTGCCGTCGCGGCGTCTTCAACGGCCAGCGCCGCCCCAACGCCGGCTGCAGCCCCGGCGCCCAGCCCGGCCCCGCCGGCCGCCGCCAAGCCCGTTACGGCCGCGCCACCCTCGATGCTCGTCCCCCCCTTCGCGCCGGTCCTGACGCCAGAGACAGCGCCGGAACCAGCGCCCACGCCCGTCGCCGCGCCGGTGCCCGCGCCAGCACCCGCGCCGATTGCCGCACCGGTGGCCGCCGCGCCGGTGCCGCCGCCGCCCGCCCTCCCGGTGGCCGGGCGGCAGGAGCCACCCCCCGTCGAGGCCGCCGCGCCCGCGTCGCCGGTGACGCCCGCCACGCAACCGGCAGCGCAGACCACGCCCACGCCGCCACCGGCGATCACCGCCCCCGCGGCGCCCGTGGCTGCTGCAACGCCACCCGTCGCACTACTGGCCCCGCCCCCAACCGAACCGCCCTCGAGACCGGCCACCGCTGCGCCCAACCAGGAGCCCGCCGCCGCCGAACCCGGCGTGGCCGCCAGCGCGCCCGCCCCGCATGTCGCGATCCACGCCACCGCCGAGACCTGGGTGCGCGTTCGCGACGCGGCCGGCCGGAGCTACATCTCGCGCGTGTTGAAAGCCGGCGAGACCTGGCCCGTCCCTGCGGTCGCCGGGCTGGTCATGACGACCGGCAACAGCGGATCGACCTTCATCGTGGTCGACGGCGTCACCGGGCCCGCGCTCGGCACCCAGGGCGTGGTGCGCACCGAAAAACTGCCCTGAGCGGCCCGTCTCGCTAGCGGTAGGACAGCGTCCCGTCCTCGAGATCCGCCCCGGGGATGCTGTTCTTGTCCGCCCAGTAATCGTGCGTGTGCCGCCACTCGATCTTGTCGCCGGCCTTCGGCAGCAGATGCTGCCCCCGCATGATGTACCCCGGATTGAAGTTCTCCGGATCCACCCACGGCCCGAGCGCCATGCCGGCATCCGCCTCCCGTAGCCGGGGCTCCACCACCGTCGCCCCGCGCTCCTTCATGTGCGCCAGCAGCCGGCACACGAATTCCGACACCAGATCCGCCCGCAGCGTCCAGGACGACCGGAAATACCCGAACACGTACGCCAGGTTCGGCACCCCGGTCGACATCATGCCCCGGTAAGTCACGGTATCGCCCAGCACCAGGCGCCGATCGTCGATGCTGAAATCGATGTCCCCCAGCACGTTCAGATGGAACCCGGTCGCCGCCACGATCACGTCCGCCTCCAGCACCTCGCCCGAAGTCAGCCGAATCCCCTCCTTCACGAACCGCTCGATATGCCCGGTCTTGACCGAAGCCCGCCCCTCCCGGATCTCCCGGAACAGGTCCGCATCCGGCACGAACGCGATCCGCTGCTGCCACGGCCGATGCGTCGGCGTGAAGTTCTCCGCGATGACCGTCTCCGCCCCGTCCCCCAGCGCGTCCCGCACCAGCCCGAGCAGCTCGCCGCGCATCCGCTCCGGCTCCTTGAACGTCAGCGCCGTGAACGCCTGCGACTCCTGCAGGATCTTCCGCCGGACGATCTCGTGGATCCACGTCTCGTCGATCTCGAGCTTCCGCAGCTCGTCCGCGATCTCGATCGCGTTGCGCCCCGTCCGGTAGAAGATCGGTGTCCGCTGCAGCATCGTCACATGGGCGCACTGGCCCGCGATCGCCGGCACGATCGTCGCCGCCGACGCGCCCGAGCCCACCACCACGACGCGCTTGCCCGAGAGATCCAGATCCTCCGGCCAATGCATCGAGTGGATGACTGGGCCTTCGAAATCCGCCATCCCCGGCCATTCCGGCGTGAACCCGTCCTGATGCCGGTAATAGCCCTGGCACATCCACAGGAACGGCGCCGAGAACCGCACCGCCTGGCCCGTATCCGTCCGCTCGCCCTCGAGCGTCCACCGCCCTGTCTCGCTCGACCACGAAGCCCGGTGGATGCGATGCTGATACCGGATGTGCGGCTCGAGCCCGTTCTCCTCGATCACCTCGCCCATGTATTTGCGGATCTCGTCCGCCGTCGCGATCGGCGCCCCGGTCCAGGGCTTGAACCGGAACCCAAACGTATACAGGTCGCTGTCCGACCGGATCCCCGGATAGCGATGCGTATACCAAGTGCCGCCATAGCTGGCCTGCGCCTCCAGCATCGCGAACCGCGTCCCCGGCAGCATCGTGCG
Source organism: uncultured Alphaproteobacteria bacterium (assembly GCA_963848035.1). Taxonomy (GTDB): domain Bacteria; phylum Pseudomonadota; class Alphaproteobacteria; order Acetobacterales; family Acetobacteraceae; genus JAVVHH01. The sequence goes on along the minus strand of CAWKCD010000002.1, from coordinate 16,380 downwards.
CAGGTGATATCCGGCCGAAACCCCCGAAATCCCGGCGCCCACGATCAACACGTCGAGCTCCTCGGTCACGAGGTCCTGGGGCGAGTGGGGCAGGGGGGCTTCGGGCATGTCCCCATCCTGCCGCGATCCCACCCCGGCCCAAAGCGGAAATTGAGGCAACTCCAAGGCGTCGAACTCGTAATCCAGAGTGACGCCGCACGATGCGGCAATCGACGACAGGACGCTCAACCATGGCCATCGCCCGCACATCACCCCTGATCAGGCCCGGCGGCCATCCGCTGCTGCGGTTCCTGACCTCCTTCCCGATCGCCTTCTTCTTCGGCGCCCTGCTCACCGACTTCGCCTATTTCCGCACGGCCAATCAGATGTGGGCCGATTTCTCCGCCTGGCTGCTCGCGGTCGGGATCGCCATGGGCGGCCTGGCCGCCCTCGTCGGCATCGTCACCCTGATCATGAGCCCCGCCGCCCGCGCCCACCGCCCGCTCTGGCCGCTCGTAGTCGGCAGCGCGATCGTGCTGATCCTCGGCTTCGTCAACAACCTCGTCCACAGCCGCGATGCCTGGACTTCCGTCGTTCCCGTCGGCCTGATCCTGTCCGCCGCCACTGTCATCCTCACGCTGATCACCATCTGGCTCAGCGCCGCCCGCGAGACCCGTCTCGTCGAACTCGACTACGCCGGAGTCCGCTCATGAACCGCGTCGCCCGCCTCGCTCTCGCTTCCGTCTCGCTGCTGGCGCTCACCGCCGCCGCGCCCGACCCGTTCGACATCAAGACCCAGATCGGCCCCGACCCGGTTCTGCCCGAGCCGCAGCAATATCTCTTCCCGCCGATGAAGCTCGCCCCCGTGGTCGGCTGGCAGCAGGGTGAGACGCCCACCGTCCCCGCCGGCCTCAAGATCGAGGCCTTCGCGACCGGCCTCGAACACCCCCGCTCGCTCTACACGTTGCCCAACGGCGACGTGCTCATCGTCGAATTGATCGGCCCCAACATCGAGCCGATCACCCGCCCCAAGACCATCGTGATGAACTTCATCGAATTGATGGTCACCTCCGGCGGCAAGACCGGCGGCAGCAACCGCATCACCCTGCTGCGCCATGTCGACGGCAAGCCCGACACGCGCCGGGTCTTCATCGACCATCTGTACTCGCCCTTCGGCGTCGCCCTCGTCGGCAACGACCTCTACGTCGCCGACACCGACAAGCTGCTGAAATTCCCCTACAAGGACGGCGACACCCAGATCACCGCCGCCCCCACCGTCGTCACCGAACTCCCGGGCGGCCCGATCGACCATCACTGGACCAAGAGCCTCGTCGCCAGCGAAGACGGCACCAAGCTCTATGTCGGCGTCGGCTCCAACAGCAACATCATGGAGCACGGACCCGGCGCCGAACTCGACCGCGCCGCCATCTGGGAAGTCGACCGCGCCACCGGCGCCCACCGCATCTTCGCCTCCGGCCTGCGCAACCCCAACGGCCTCAGCTGGGAACCGACCACCCACGCCCTCTGGGCCGTCGTCAACGAGCGCGACGAGCTCGGCCCGAACCTGGTCCCCGACTACATGACCAGCGTCAAGGATGGCGGCTTCTACGGCTGGCCCTACAGCTATTATGGCCAGCACATCGACCCCCGCGTCCACCCGCAGCGCCCCGACCTGATCGCCAAGGCTATCGTCCCCGACTACGCGCTCAGCTCCCACGTCGCCCCGCTCGGCCTGGTTTTCGACACCGCCGACGGCATGCCCGCGAAATACAAGGGCGGCGCGTTCGTCGGCGAACACGGCAGTTGGGATCGCGACATCCTCAACGGCTACAAGATCGTCTTCGTCCCGTTCGCCGACGGCCACCCCAGCGGCAAGGCGGAGGACCTCGTCACCGGCTTCCTCAACGACAAGGCCGAGGCCCGCGGCCGCCCCGTCGGCGTCGCCCTCGACAAATCCGGCGCCCTGCTGATCGCCGACGACGTCGGCAACACCGTCTGGCGCGTCACCTCCGCCGGACCCGGCCAGAGCGCCAGCCGCTAACCCCGCGACCCCAGCCTGAGCAGCGTCCGCTGCACTTCGCCGAGCGTCCCGAACGCGAAAACGCAAGTGTAGGTGAAACGCTGCCCAGGCTGGATCGCGCCCTCCCGATAGACGCAGTTGATCTTGCTGGTATCGGGGAACATGAACACCCCATAACCGTGTCCCGCCTGCGGCAGGCGCGATGACCACAACCCCACCGCATCCACCCCATCGGCCGTCGCCAGGATGACCGGGAGTGGCTGCTCGCCATCGCGCGTCGCGTCGAGCAGCGCGCCCGTCGCCGGGTCCAGCAGGTACCGCCGCGAGAACACCGCCGGCGTGTAGAGTGTCGCCGCTTCGAACGTCGCGCTCCGATGCGCCTCGGGAACGGTAAAGGTGACCCGGTCGGTCAGCACGTTGCCCCGCGCCGACATCCGCTTGTCGAGCAGGTATCCGCCCGTGACCGTCCGGTTCACCGCCCGCGTCACCCCCGCCGCCGTGCCGCAGGTCTTGCCGTAATCCGTCCCCGGCAGCAGCCAGAACGCCATGTCCACCCGCGTCTCGAGCCAGCCCGGCCCCGTCCGCGCCGACAGCAGCCGGCTCGAACTCGTCGGCTTGCGCGCATCCGCCGCGTTGCCCGCCTCGGTCGGGTTGAAGCACTCGCCGAACCCGTCGAACGACGCCGCGCTCTGCAGCTCGCGCCCATGATCCGCCGTGTCGACATACTCCCGCCCGCGGAACGACAGCGAACTCACCGCGCCCGCGAACTGCGCGCTCGTCCGGATCTCCAGCCCCGGCGCCGCGGCCACCCGGTCCGCCGCCCCCGCCAGACCCGGCCACAGCGCGGCTCCGAACACCGCCGCCATGAGGCCGGCTTTCATCGTTCAGGCCTCGTCGTCATGGCGCATCCTTTTGCTGCCGAAGCGGGAGCGCCTAGTATGGCGGTCAGGAGGCCTGATGACGACCTACCGCCTGCATTACTTCCCCGAGTCCGGCAACAGCTACAAGCTCGCTCGTCTGCTCGGGCCTCCACCGAAGGCCAGCCAACAGCTCCAGAGTCGCCTGCTGCTCAGTCTGCTGGCAGCGTTCGTGATAAGTTGGAGCGATATACATTGAACTTGGAGCATCGCAGGGGAGGGTCGAAGGCGAGGTGGTTCCAGCAAGCCCTGGGCTTCACGCGCGAAAACAGCGAGGCGCTTGCCCGGCAGCTTGTGTTCGATGAGAAGTCTGCGGTCCAGACTGGAATGACAGAGTTTGGCACGAAGTATAATCAGACCATCAATGTTGTCGGCGCAAACGGGCGCACTATCCCTGTCATTACGGCTTGGTTAAGGGGGACGGATGGTGTGGTGAGACTTGTAACCGCATTACCGGGAAAATAGACATGTTCTCTGAATACGACGTTGTACGTCTTCGATCTGCGTCGAGCGCGCCCGGTGTTCCGATCGGTGCCGAAGGGACGGTGCTTATCATCTATCCAAGCACACCGCCGGCATACGAGGTGGAGTTTGTAGATGATGCTGATCAGTCTCTTGGAACGTTCACAATGCCCGAGAGTGATCTGGAGATCGTATGGAAAGCGCCGCCCGCCGAGGAAAGCTGACTAATTCGCGACCGAGCCACCATTAGCGCGATCTGTTCGAAGCATTGCCCTGATGCTCACCCTCTGCGGCCAGCGCTTCGAGCCCGTCTGGACCGATTTCGGCGCCGGCATCACCCGCACGCCCGAATGGCGCGCCACCGTCAACGAGATGGGCGAGATCCCCGTCCTCGAGGAGGACGGCCAGAAACTCACCCAGACCGCCCCCATCCTGCTCCGCCCGTCCGAGCGCTACGGCCAGTTCGGCGGCACCACCGACGCCGAGCGCTTCGAGGTCCTCCGCTGGCTGTTCTGGGACAACCACAAGATGTCCGGCACCATGGCGCCCTACCGCTTCTTCCGCACCTTCGCCCGCAAGGCCGACCCGGCCGTCCAGCAATTCATGCGCCGCCGCATCGACGACTACCTCAAGGTCCTCGACGGCCATGTCCGCGACCATCCGTTCCTCGCCGGCGGCCGCCCCATCATCGCCGACCTCTCCACCTGCGCCTACCTGTCCTACCCCAGCGACGAGACCGGCTACGATTTCGCCGCCACCCACCCCCATGTCCACGCGTGGCTCACCCGCATCGCCGCCCTCCCAGGCTGGGCCTCCCCCTACGACCTCATCCCCGGCCAACGCCTGCCCCGCTACGACCAAGGCTAAGCCAGAGCCCGCCGAACCTCCTCCTTCAACGCCGGCAGAACCTCTTCCGTGAACCACGGGTTCTTCCGCTCCCAGATCCCCGTCCGCCAACTCGGATGCGGCAGCGGGAAATACCGCGGCAGATACTCCCGAAACCCCCGCACCCGGTCCGTCATCCGCCCCGCGCCCAGCGCATCCGCCTGCGAATACCCGCCCACCAGCAGGATCAGCCGCACGTCGGTCATCGCCGCCAGCAGGGCAGGGCGCCACCGCGGCGCACAGGCCGGACGCGGCGGCAGATCACCCCCCTGCGCATATCGCCCGGGATAGCAGAACCCCATCGGCAGGATCGCCACCGCCGCCGGGTCGTAGAACTGGACTTCGTCCAGCCCCAGCCAGTCCCGCAGCCGATACCCGCTCGGATCCATGAACGGCACCCCGCTCGCATGCGCGATGCTCCCCGGCGCCTGGCTCGCGATCACCAGCCGCGACCCCGCCGCCCCCTGGATGATCGGCTGCGGCCCCAACGGCAGGTCGCCGCAGAACGTGCACGCCCGCGCCGCCGCGATCAGCTCCTCAAACGTTGGCCGCACCCGCATACGACATCAGCGGATACTCGACCTCCGCATCGTAGACCGCCTGCTCCTTGCCCAGCCGCGACCGGAACAGCGTGAAATGCTCGACCGCCACCGGCTCGGCCCGGAACAGGTTGTGCCCCTGCACCCAGCCCGCGATCTTCGCCTCCGGCACACCGTCCAGCCGCGCCAGCGTCACGTGCGGCACGAACCGCCGCCGCTCGCGCTCCAGCCCCGCCCGCTGCAGCGCCGTCTCCACCTTGGCCTGCAGATGGTCCAGCGCCGGGTTCCGCTCCACCCCCACCCACAGCGCCGTCACCTTGCCGCCCTTGTCGTGCGTCCCCACCCCCGACAGCACCAGCTCGAAGCCCGGCGCCCGCAGCCCGGCCAGCGCCGCGTCCAGCTCCTCCGCCCGCCACCCCGGCACCTCGCCGATGAACCGCAGCGTCAGATGGTAGTTCTCCGGCGGCACCCACCGCGCCCCCTGCAGGCCGCCCGCCATCCATGACAGCCGCGTCCGCAGCGCCGAAGGCAGGTCGATCGCCACGAACAGCCTCATGACGGCACCCGCGCGATCAGCCTCTCCATATCCGGCAGCAGCCGCGCCACGTTCTGCTGCACCCCCGCCGCATTCGGATGGATCCCGTCCGCCTGGTTCAGCTCCGGCTTGGACGCGATATCCACCAGGAAGAACGGGTCGAAGATGATTCCCGGCCGCTGCCCCAGCTTCGAGAACACCGCCTTGAACGCGTCCGCATACTCCTTCCCCAGGTTCGGCGGCGCGAGCATCCCCTCGAGCAGCACCGGGATATGCTTGGCCGCCAGCGTGTCCAGGATCGCCGTCAGGTTCGCCTCCATGTCCTGGGGCGGCAGCCCCCGCAGCCCATCGTTCGCGCCCAGCTCGACCACCGCCGCATCCACCCCGTCCCCCAGCGCCCAATCCAGCCGCGCCCGCCCGCCCGCGCTCGTGTCCCCCGACACGGCCGCATCGACCAGGCTCACCTCGTGCCCCCGAGCCTTCAACGCCGCCTCCATCCGCGCTTGGAAGCCGTCCGACTGCGGCAACCCGTAACCCGCCGTCAGGCTATCCCCGAGGATCAGGATTCGCACAGGCTTCGCGTTCGCAGCCGCAGCACAAAAAAGCACGCAAACCAGGAGAGCCGCGTTGGCCAGGGGCCGCAGAGCGCCATATGAGGCCATGATGGACATGAGCGTCGGTTCCCAACCCACTCTCCCGCCTCTGGTGAGAGTGCGTGATCTGCATCTGACGGTGCCTTCGGCCGCGGGGCCGGTCAACATTCTCTCGGGCATCGACCTCGATGTGGGGGCAGGGGAGGCGGTTGGCATCGTCGGCCCCTCCGGCTCCGGCAAGACCAGCCTGCTGATGATCCTCGCCGGCCTCGAACACCCGACCTCCGGCACCGTCGAAGTCGCCGGCCAGTCCCTCGGCCCCCTCGACGAAGACGCGCTCGCCCGCTTCCGCCGCCTCACCGTCGGCATCGTCTTCCAAGCCTTCCACCTGATCCCCGCCATGACCGCGCTCGAAAACGTCGCCGTCCCGCTCGAACTCGCCGGCGTCGCCGACGCCGACCAGCGCGCCCGCGCCAGCCTCGAGGCCGTCGGCCTCGGCCACCGCCTCACCCATCTCCCCGGCCAGCTTTCCGGCGGCGAACAGCAGCGCGTCGCCTTGGCCCGCGCCTTCGCCCCCCGCCCCCGCCTCCTCCTCGCCGACGAGCCCACCGGCAACCTCGACCACGCCACCGGCACAACCGTCATGGACCTGCTGTTCCAGATGCAGGCCGAGCACGGCACCACCCTCCTCCTCATCACCCACGACCCCGCCCTCGCTGCCCGCTGCGGCCGAACCGTCCGCATCGTCGACGGCCGCGCGACCGCCGAGCCCGTCGCCGCGTGATCGCGCTGCGCTTCGCCCGCCGCGAACTCCGCACCGGCGTCCGCGGCCTGCGCATCGTCCTCGCCTGCCTCGCCCTCGGGGTCGCCGCCATCGCCGCCGTCGGCAGCCTGCGCGAAGGCATCGACCGCGGCCTGCAGACCGAGGGCCGCCGCATTCTCGGCGGCGATCTCGAGATCGCCGGCGGCGCCCAACCGCTCCCCGACGCCCTCCGCGACGACCTCCGCGCCCAGGGCGCCCGCCTCTCCGACGTCGTCACCATGCGCTCCATGGCCATCGCCCCCAACGGCGAGCGTCAACTCGTCGAACTCAAGGCCGTCGACGCCGCCTATCCCCTCATCGGCGCCGTGGACCTCCAGACCGGTACGCTCGCCCACGACCTCGCCGATAGCGGCCTCGTCGCCGACCCCCTCGTCCTCGACCGCCTCGGCATCAAGCCCGGCTCACCCCTGCGCCTCGGCCAAGCCACCTTCACCCTCCGCTCCGCCCTCGACCGCGAGCCCGACCGCGTCGCCGGCCCCGCCATCCTCGGCCCGCGCGTCATGATCGCGCTCGCCGCGCTGCCCGCCACCGGCCTCGTCCAGCCCGGCAGCCTCGTCAGCCACGACCTCCGCGTCGTCCTCCCCCAAGGCGCCGACCCGGCCGCCGCCGTCGAAGCCATCCGCACCAAATTCCCCAACACCGGCTGGCGCATCCGCCTCGCCAGCGAGGCCGCCCCCGGCATCGCCCGCTTCGTCGACCAGACCGCGCTGTTCCTCACCCTCGTCGGCCTCACCGCGCTGCTCGTCGGCGGCATCGGCGTCGCCACCGGCGTCCGCGCCTGGCTCGAAGCCCGCGCCCGCAGCATCGCCACGCTGCGCTGCCTCGGCGCGTCCGCCCGCACCATCTTCGCCACCTACCTCATCCAGATCCTGACGCTCTCCGCCGCCGGCATCCTCGTCGGCGTCGCCGCCGGCGCCGGGCTGACCGCCCTCGGCACCACCCTGTTCGCCGACTCGCTGCCCATCCCGCCGCAGCTCGGCCTCTACCCCCGCCCGCTGCTCCTCGCCGCCCTGTTCGGCCTGCTCACCGCGTGCGCCTTCGCCCTCTGGCCGCTCGCCCGCGCCGCCCAGATCCCCGGCGCCGCCCTGTTCCGCGACGCCCTGCTCCCCAGCAAGGTCGCCGGCCGCCCGAAACTCCTCCTGCTCAATGCCGCCTTGGCCCTCCTGCTCGCCGGCCTCGTCGTCGCCACCTCGCCCCAGCGCGCCTTCGCCGCCTGGTTCTGCACCGCCGCCGCCGCCACCCTGCTGCTGTTCTGGCTCGGCGGCCTCGCGCTCACCGCCCTGTCGCGGCACATCCCGCCGCCGCACGCCGCCTGGGCCCGCCTCGGCCTCGCCAACCTGCACCGGCCCGGCGCCTCCACCGGCCTCATGCTCGTCTCCCTCGGCCTCGGCCTCTCCACCCTCGCCGCCGTCGCGCTGATCCAAGCCAACATCCGCGCCGAGATCCTCGACCAGCTCCCCGCGTCGGCCCCCAGCTTCTTCTTCATCGACATCCAGAACGACGAACTCGCCCGCTTCCAGCAGATCCTCGCCGCCCAGCCCGGCGTCCAGAAGGTCGAGGAGGTCCCCAGCCTCCGCGCCCGCATCGTCGCCGTCGACGGCGTCCCCGCCGAGCAGGTGAAGGCCACCCCCGAGACCCAATGGGCCCTCCGCGGCGACCGCGGCCTCACCTACAGCAAGGCCATCCCCGAGGGCTCCCGCCTCGTCGCCGGGTCCTGGTGGCCCGCCGACTACGCCGGCAAGCCGCTCGTCTCCTTCGACGCCGGCCTCGCCCGCGGCTGGGGCGTCCATCTCGGCAGCGTCATCCGCGTCAACGTCCTCGGCCGCGACATCGATCTCGAGGTCGCCAGCCTGCGCGACATCGCCTGGCGCACGCTCGGCATCAACTTCACTCTCGTCGCATCGCCCGGCCTGCTCGAACGCGCGCCCCACTCCCACATCGCCACCGTCCGCGCCAAGACCGCCGACGAGGGCGCCATCCTGCGCGCCGTCACCGACGCGCTGCCCAACGTCTCCGGCATCCGCGTCGCCGACGTCCTCGGCGCCGTCGCCGACCTCGTCGGCAAGCTCGCCACCGCGCTCGCCGCCACCGGCTCCGTCACCCTGGCCTCCGGCGCCCTCGTGCTGGCCGGCGCCGTCGCCGCCGGCCAACGCCGCCGCATGGCCGAAGCCATCGTGCTCAAGACCCTCGGCGCCACTCGGCGGCAGATCCGCGCCGCCTGGCTCGTCGAATTCGGCCTCATCGGCCTGGCCGCCGGCCTGATCGCCGCCATCGTCGGCACCTCCGCCAGCTGGGGCGTCGTCCATTTCGTCATGCGCGCCGACTGGGTCTTCATGCCCGCCACCCTCGCCGCACGCTGCTCGCCTGCACCGCATTGATGCTGCTTTTCGGCTATGCCGGCACCGCATCGGCACTCCGCGCCCGCCCAGCGCCCTATCTGCGCAACGACTGACCCATGATTTCCCTTGATCGTGAGCTGTTTACTGCCAACATACGCCCCAAGAGGGCATCCCGCCCCTTAACAGAGGATTAACGGAGCTATGGCTTTCGTCCCCGACTCTCGGGCTTATGCGCCTCGGACAGCCGCGGACGGCGCGGTTATCGACGCCGGCCTGCGCGGCTACATGCTGCGCGTCTACAACTGGATGGCGTCCGGCCTGCTGCTGACCGGCATCGTCTCGTACGCCGTCGCGAACACGTCGCTCATCAACCTGTTCTACCACCGCGTCATGACCGAACGCGGCGTCGCGATCCAGCCGACCCTGCTCGGCTACGCGGCCGTCTTCGCCCCGCTCGCCTTCGTCATGGTGCTGAGCTTCGGTGTGAACAAGCTTTCCCGGCAGACCACCCAGCTGCTGTTCTGGCTCTTCGCGGCCGCCATGGGCGCCTCGATGGCGAACATCTTCCTGGTCTATGCCAGCACCGACATCGCCCGCGTCTTCTTCATCACCGCCGGCACCTTCGGCGCGATGAGCCTCTACGGCTACACCACGAAGACCGACCTTTCCCGTTTCGGCAGCTTCCTCATGATGGGCCTGATCGGCATCGTCATCGCCAGCCTGGTCAACATGTTCGTCGCCAGCTCGGCCATGCAGTTCGCCATCAGCGTCGTCGGCGTCCTGGTCTTCGTCGGCCTCACCGCCTTCGACACCCAGCGCATCAAGAACGACTACGTCCAGTATGCCTATGCCGAAGGCACGGACGGGGCAGCGGTCCGCAGCGTCTACGACGCGCTGAGCCTCTACCTGAACTTCATCAACCTGTTCATGCTCCTGCTGCAGCTCTTCGGCGGCCGCAGCAACAACAACTGACCAGATACCCTCTCCCGCGCGCGGGAGAGGGTTGGGTGAGGGCCCTCATCCCTCTAAAACTACGACAACCCCTGGGGAACCTTCTCCGGGGGTTTTCTTTTAGCGCCCATGCGCATCCCCCTGATCCCCCCCGACAGTCTCACCCAAGAGCAGCGCCCGCTCTACGACGACATGAAGCAGGGCATCGAGCAGAACTTCAAAGGCTTCAAGGCCATCGCCGATGACGGCGCGCTGATCGGCCCTTGGAACCCCTGGCTCTCCTATCCGCAAGGTCGGCGGCCCGATCTGGGAGCTGACCAAAGCCCTCTCCCTCTCCCCCAAGCTCCCGCGCCCGGTCCGCGAAGTCGCCATCCTCGTCACCGGCGCCCACTTCCACTCGGCTTACGAGATCTACGCCCACGTCATCGCCGCCGAGCAGCGCGGCCTCCCCGACGACACCATCGCCACCATCGTCGCCGGCCAACGCCCGCCGGACCTCTCCCGCGACTGCGCCATCGCCTACGACGTCGCCTCGGCCCTCGTCACCGGCGGCGCACTCCCGTCGCTCAGCTACGACCAGGCCGTCGCCTGCTTCGGCGCCGAAGCCACCGCCGAACTCATCTACCTCGTCGGCCTCTACTGCCTCGTCTCCGTCACCCTCAACGGCTTCGACGTCCCCGTTCCTGAGTGACCAAAACAAGCCGCGCGCTGAGGGCGCTTCAAAACCCGTCAGGCTGAGTTGGCTGGCGTCGGTCGACGAGCACCGGAGCGGAGCGGCCGTCTGGCCGTGAGCACCGGCGCGCAGGCAACCGGCGTCAGACGGCCAGCATCACGGGTTTTGGAGTGCCCTCAAACCCTCTCGCTCACCGCGATCGCCACTTTGCAACCCGCCTTGATCACCGCCGACATCAACCGATACGCCGGCGCCAGCTCCGCCTCGTGCTCGAGCCCGATATCCCGGTGCTCCAGCTCCTCCGCCCGGAACTTCTCGATCGTCCCCTTCAACTCGCTCTCATCCTCGCCCAGGATCGCCGCCTGCGCCTGGTAATGCTCGTCGATCGCCTCCTCGACCGCCACAGTGCACGCCATCGCCGCCCGCGTCCCCAACGCCGCCGTCACCGCCCCCAGCGCGAACCCGGCCACGTGCCAGAACGGCAGCAGCGCCGTCGGCCGCACCCGCCGCTTGCCGATCAGCCCGGCGAACGTCTGCAGATGCACGTCCTCCTGCGCCTTCATGTGCCGGATCAGGTCACCCTTCTCCCCCCGCCCCAACACCGCCAACTGCCCCTCGTAGATCCGCGCCGCCCCATACTCCCCGGCATGGTCCACCCGGATGATCCGCTCGATCGTCTCCGCCGGCGTCAGGTCGCCTGGCAAGCTAGGCTTCAAATCGCTCATACCGCTCTCCTGCGTGTCGACAAGGAGATGGCGACCATCGCCGCCAGCGCCAGATCGAGCAGCACGTTCATCATCGCCATGCTCACCGGCAGCCCCGGCACCAGATAGGTCGGCTCGTCGCAAGGCTTGGCCGGCAGCGCCGGCATCCGCGCCAGCCGCTCCGCCATCGACCCATGCCCCAGATCCGGCGCCGCGCATTCCGGCAGCGGACTCGGCCACCACCCGTGCTCGACCCCCACATGCACCACGCCCAGCCCCGCGCCGGCCAGGAACACCAGCGCCAGCACCGCCATCAGCGGGATCCGCGCCCGCGGCGCCAGATACGCCACCAGCCCCACCCCCATCGCGATCCGATACGGCCACCGCTCCAGCAGGCACAGCGCGCATGGCACCAGCCCCAACCATCGTTCCGAAGCCAGCGCCGCCCCGAGCGCCAACGCACTCAGGACCGTCGCGAGAACCGTCGCGTATCGTGGAGCCAGGATCCTCATGGCGCTCCGTATGCTGCGCTTTCGCCCGCCGGGCAACGTGCCTACTGTGACCGGACCAAGGGGGAGACAACCGAATGCTGCAACTGCTCGGCCGGGCCAACTCGAGCAATGTCATGAAAGTCGTGTGGCTGCTCGAGGAGATGCACCACGCCTACGAGCGCCGCGATGTCGGCGGCAAGTTCGGCGGCAACGACACGCCCGAATACCGCGCCATGAACCCCAACGGCGTCGTCCCCACCATCATCGAGGACGAGTTCGTCCTGTGGGAAAGCAACGCCATCCTCCGCTACCTCGCCGCCGCCCATCCGGCCGGCCACAAATTCTGGCCCACCGACCTGCGCGCCCGCGCCAACGTCGACCGCTGGATGGACTGGCAGCAAACCACCCTAGGCCCGCCCATGACCACCGTCTTCTGGGGCCTCGTCCGCACCGAACCCGAAAAGCGCGACCTGCCCGCCATCCACAAAGCCGCCGCCCGCCTCGGCGACCTCTACGGCATGATCGACCACCAACTCGCCAGCCACGACTACATCGCCGGCCCCGACCTGACCCTCTGCGACATGTCGATCGGCGTCCACGCCCACCGCTGGATGAGCTTCCAGGGCATCGAGAAACCCGCCCACCCCAACCTGAAAGCCTGGTACGCCCGCCTCCTGGCGCGCAACCCCTTCAAGGATCACGTGAGCGCACCGCCTACTTAAGCAACGTCTCTCCTGCGTTGCTGACGACCGGAAACAACCGGCTCTGGATCACTGGCCTGAGTTCATCCGCAAGCTTCTGAGCGGCGACGAGGTCGCTCTGAAGTTCGTCGAGTGTTGCCCAATACTCGGCGAGTGCAGTGGGGTCTGCGACAAGCCCAAAATCTATGGGCTCTAATCGGCCCCAAGCGACGAATGCTGTTAACCGATCGAACTTTGTTTGAAGATCGAGAACACGACGACCGGCCGGAGAGTTGGCTTTCGGGTTCCAAAACCATGTTTGCCAATCCGTCCCGCTTTTGGAGTGATTACATCGGCCGCAAGCGGGCACGAGGTTTCTAATTTCATGAAGGTAGCCTGTCGGGCGTTTATGCCGAACAAGCGGGAACAAATGATCCCACTCGGATGTTCGATCTCCACAGTAAGCGCAGACTAGATCAGGAAATCTCATTCCGAGAAACGTGAGTGCTTCGTCCCGTTCGGAGTTGCTCCAAGGCTTATATCGCATCCGCGTCGGCATACGGCAGCACCAGCCCGGCGCCGATGCCGCGCGCCGGGCAGACGGCGCCGAAGATGTAGGCCCAATCGTAGCGACGGTCGCGTGGCGCGGTCGGGCGGCTGCCCTGCTCGGCCCAGATGTAGGTCAGGCTGCCTTGCTGGCCGACACGGGCTTCGTCCTGCAGCCATAGCTCGATCCGCTTGCCGCGGGCTTCAGGCGGGATGCTGGCGGCGACCAGATCGGCATGGTTTTTTTATGCGCCTCCTGGGCGGCCGGGTCGGCCTCGGGGTGGCGCGGCGCACCGACAGGCGGCGGAAACGCAGCCGACGCAGCAGCTTGCCGACACTGCGCTCATGGAGTTCAACGCCGAACTCGCGCGCGATCCGCTGGCGCAAGTCGATCACGCGCCAGCGAACCACGCCATCTGTCGCCAGGACCGGCCCGGCTCGCACCCATTGCGCCACCATCGCCGCCTGCGCCTCGGTCAGCTTCGAGCGCCCGTATTATGCGGAACAATCGCCTGAATGAACGCGTTTGTTATGGACGAGCTTCGCCCGGTGATCTTCAGCGGCTTAGGAACTTTCATGAAATCCTTTTGATCCGGCGAGTGTGGTTCGAAACGTCACGACTGAATGTCAGCCCAACCAGATCGGTCCTGCACTTTCGCAGCACTCCGCCCCAACCAATCCCGCACCGCCGCCGGCCCTCCGAACGCATCCGCCACCAGCAGCCCGGCGCCACCCATCGCCTGCGCCGCCCGGATCCCGTCCTCGTCCGTCACATCGTCCCCGATATAGATCGGCTTGCGCCCTGCGAACGGCGCCCGAGCCATCAGCCGCTCCACCGCGACGCCCTTGTCCATGCCCACCGGCCGGACCTCCCAGGCCATCGCCGCCTCCAGCACCTGGAACCGTTCGTCCGGCGCGATCAGCGCCTGCACCGCGTTCCGCAGCGCCAGCCCCGCATCCGGCGCCTGCCGCCAATGCACCACGAATCCCCGCTGCTTGCGCTCGACCAGCGACCCCGCATGCCGCGCCGCCATCGCCTCGGCCCGCTCCAGCCAGCCCGGCGGCAGCTCCGGCAAATCCGGCCGCGTCACCGCCTCCGCCGGGCCATGCCGCACCGCCCCGCCATGCTCGCCCGCCACCGCAAACGGCGCATCGCCCAGCAAGCCATCGATCTGCTCGATCGGCCGCCCGCTCACCACCGCCAACGCATCGCCCAGCGCCGCCCGCAGCGTCAGCAGCGCCTCCAGCAACCCCGCCGGCACCACCACCGACTCCGGCGTCGGCGCGAAATCCAGCAGCGTCCCGTCGACGTCCAGCAGCAGCGCCGCCTCGCCCAGAGGCGGCAAACTCACCGGCATCCCGCCAACCGCAAATCGTAGACCGGATGCTCCATGTTCGAGACCGCCGGCGTATTGGCGAAGATCCAGCCGCGGAACACGTCCGTGCTTCCCCGCGCGTCCGACACCTCGACGAACGCCGTCGAATCCGCCGGCTGGTCCGGCGGCCGGCTGTCGCACGCCCGCACCTTCACCGTCAGCGACCCGAAAGTCCCGCTCGCCCCGGTCTTGACCGTCATCGGCACCGGCTGCCCCCGGATCTTGTCCAGGAAGATCAGGTCCGCCGTCGTCTTCGGCACCCACCCCTCCGGCATCTGTGCTGCCGCGGGTGCGGCGACCAGCAGCAGCGCCGCCAGAACCCGCTTCATGATGGCCGCTTCGGACTGCGCAGCCCGGCCACCAGATCCGCCATCACCTGCCGCATCGCCTGCTCGTCGACCCCCATCAGCACCGCGTCCTCGAACGCGTCCTGCAGCACTTGCGCCGCCTCCCGATGGTTCTCCTCCAGCATCCGCACCTTCTCGCGGCACGAGATCGGCTGCCCGTCGGCACCCAACCAGCGCGTCTCGCTCACGGCGCGGCGCCGTCCTTCTTCTGCAGCGATTGCTGTGTCGCGTTCGCCAGCGCGCCCACGTTGAAGATGAACTTCCCCAACAGGTCCTCGAGATTGGTCGCCGACTGCGTCACCGTGATCACCCCGCCATCGGCCAGGTTCTTCGCCGACCCGCCCGGCGACAGCGTCACGAACTGGTTGCCCAGCAACCCGCCCGTCGAGATCACCGCGCTCGTATCCGTCGGCAGCTTCAGATCGTCCCGCACCGTGAAATTCAGGATCGCCTGGAACGTCCGCGGATCGATCCGCAGGTCCGTCACGCTGCCCACCTTCACGCCGGCCAGCCGCACGTCCGCCCCCGCCGCGACCCCGCCGACATTCTCGAATTGCGCCGAAAGCCGCAGCCCGCCCGCCACGCTCCGCCCGGTATTGACCAGCGCATAAGCCAGGAACGCCGCCGCAACCAGCAGCACGACCGCACCCGTCGCGAGTTCCGCGACGCTCCGCTTGGCAGCCACCGGACTAGCTCCCCGGCGTCCACGATTTGTAGTCGCCGGTCGCTTTCGGCCGATGCCCGCCGCTGTAATCGTGACCCGGCGGACGATACGCCTGCGCCGTCCCCGTCAAATTCGGCTGATGCGGCACCTGCCACGACCGGCGCGCCGATTCCGGGATCGGCTCCTCCGTCATGTAATGCAGCCAGCCATGCCACTCCGCCGGCACGACGCTCGCTTCCGCGGCGCCGGCATACATGACCCAGCGTCGCGAGCGGACGCCCCGACGCGGGCGCTTCTCCTCGTAATACGTGTTGCCGACCGAGTCGGTGCCAACGGCACGACCCGACAGCCAGGTGAACAAGCGGGTCCCGATCGTCATGACCGCATCATATACGGGCGCAAACCGCCGCGCGCCACCCCGCCGCGCGCACAACGTTCGCGCCCCCCGTTCCCCTGGCCCCGGAACCAACATACACTCGTCCCATGCGGTCGACTAAAATTTGGCGCGGCGTGCGGATGCGCGACACTCAAGCAGGCGTCGACCCCGACGCCCCCCCACGCCCCCTCACGCTCCCCGCCAGTTGGGACGACCGCGCCGCCGCCGCCTTCGCAGCCCTCGCCCCCGGCGACGGCCGCGCCACGCTGCCCCGCGCCGCCGATAGCTGGATCCGTCCGCTCGCCACCCGCGCCCGATTCGAAGGCGACGAAGCCCTCGCCGACAAGCTCCACAGCCTCCTCCTGCTCCGCCGCGCCGCCCCCACCGCACCGCTCTGGAACGCCGGCGCCGACGAAGCCCCCGGCTTCGTCCTCAACCTCCCCGCCTTCTACGAGCCCGGCGCCGGCTTCGACGTCGACG
>CAWKCD010000001.1:3517500-4376578 GCA_963848035.1 uncultured Alphaproteobacteria bacterium | reverse complement strand
CATCCAGCATCCTCAAGCCGAAGACACCAAACGAACACAAACCCCAGCACACAAAACAACTGACTAACCAAACAAAAACATCAATCAGCAAAACATCCACACACCAAAGCATGAGAACGCCGCCAATATATCCATTCCGTTCATCAGATTTAATTGTCAAAGAACGCTCACATAAGCCGAAACAGGCCGCCCGCCCCGCAAATCACTCCGCAGAGCAGAACCAGAACCACTGCCAGGTCATGTAAATCTCACGACCAACGTCGCGGGAGGCGCTTATCTATGCCGGTCGTCTGAGACCGTCAACCCCAAAATTCACCAAACGGCAAAACACCGACCGGTGGGGCAGGGGAGGCTATGCAGCCGTCGCTGCCGCGGTCAGACGCTTGGCCGCGGTGCAGACGTCGGCAAGCGTGTACGGCTTGGAGATGTAGAGTTGTAGCGCACTAGGCTCATCCGCCGGATCGGGCTGGCCGGTCATGAATACGATCGGCAGTCTCGGCAGTTGCGCGCGAGCCCGCTCGGCAAGTGCCCGCCCGTCAAGCGTGCCCGGCAGCTTGATGTCGGTCAGGAGCAGCTTGATCGACGGATCGTTTTGCAGGATCGGCAGGGCCGCGTCGGCAAAGTCGACTTCGACGCACTCAAAACCATCATCCTCGAGAGCTTCGACCAGTGTCATACGGATCAGAAACTCGTCCTCAACGACCAACACTCTTGGACGAAAGCTGGACGTTTGTGGCGTCGACATACCAGCGGAACCTTTGTCGTGTTGTTCTAACGGTCACAGACCTATGAGCCGGGGTCTGGCTTTCAAGGCGAATAAACCGGCATCGTGCCCGTATTATGGCGAGCATTCAAAAGCGGGCGGGCAGCGCCGCTCGCATGTGTTAGTCTGGGCGTGATCTCAATTCTGTAGGCCTCGATGCGCGCAACTCTCGCCGTTCTGTTTCTGCTCCTTGCTGGTCCGGTGTCGGCCCATGGTTTGGCGATCGTCATCAACTCCGGGGACGCCTCGATCAGCTTGCTGGACGAGAGCACGGGCGCGGAGGTTCGCCGGGTCCCGGTGCTGCGCGAGGCGCACCATGTCGCACTCAGTCCGGATGGGAAGGAGTTGCTGGTGGGGGATGCCGGGGGCAACGAGATGCTGTTCCTGGATCCTCAGACGGGTGAGATCAGGCGCCGGGTCCCGGTGGCGGATCCTTATCATCTGCAGTTCAGCCCGAACGGGAAGCTGTTGGTGGTGACGGGTTTGGCGCGGAACCAAGTAGACGTCTACGAAGCGGGCACCATGCGGCTCCTCAAGCGGTTTCCCGCGAGTTCGATGCCGAGCCACATCGCGTTCTCTCCGGACTCGAGCATGGCGTATGCGACGCTGCAGGGCAGCAATCGGCTGGCCGCGTATGATCTGCGGCGCATGGAGACACTGTGGACGAGTGAAGTCGGGTCGACGCCTGCAGGCGTGATCTGGCACGGCGACAAGCTTTTGGTGGCGAACATGGGCACGGACAGCATCGTGGTTGTCGACCCGCTCGATGGTAAAGTGGAGCGGCATATCCGGACTGGACGTGGGGCGCACCAGATCTTCCCATCGCCAGACGGCAAACTGCTCTGGGTCAATAATCGGGTCGATGGCACGACGGTCGCGCTCGATGCGAAAACACTGGCCGTGGTACGGACCTACAAGGTGCCGGGCGGGCCGGACTGCATCGATTTCGCACCTGACGGGAAGCTTTGGATCACGCAGCGCTTCATCCAGAAGGTTGCGATCCTCGACCCGGCGAGCGGCAATCTTCGCTCCGTGCCGGTCGGCCGTTCACCGCATGGGATTTTTCTGACTGAGGGAATGCGAGAGAATTGATGCCTGATCCGTTTAGCTTGGCCGCGGGGTGGCTGCAGGAACACGCGTTGTTGCCGCTGCTCTATGCGGTCGGAGGCATGGAGTGGGAGGAGATCTCTTTCGGTTGGGCATTGTTCGCTTGCTACGGCGCGGCGCAGGTGGTGGTCACGTTCGCGGTGTGCTTGCCGCTCGAGCGGTGGCGGCCGGTCGAGCGGTGGCCGGATCAGAAGGCGGTCTGGGTCGACGTGTTCTACACCTTCGTCTCGCGCGTGGGCGTTCTGCCGCTGCTGACCTTCGTTCTGTTCTATCAGATCCAGGTTTGGCTGAACGGGGTGTTGTCCGACCATGGCTGGGTGCCGCCGACGTTGGAACGGGTGTTTCCGTTCCTGCTGGGGCAGCATCTGGCGACGTTCTTCATCTATGCGGTGATCCTGGATTTCGCCGAGTACTGGCGGCACAGGCTGTCACATCGGTTCGGCTGGTGGTGGGGGCTGCATTCGCTGCACCATGCGCAGCGTCAGATGACGTTCTGGTCGGATGATCGGAACCATCTGCTCGACGACCTGATCGGGTTCGTCTGGTTCACCGCCGTCGCCCTGCTGATCGGGATCCCGCCGATGCAATTTCCCTTGCTGGTGCTGATGCTGCGATTCCTGGAGAGTTTGTCGCACGCGAATGCGCGGGTGTCGTTTGGACGGGTGGGCGAGCGGTTACTCATCTCGCCGCGGTTCCACCGGGCGCATCATGGCGTGCTCGCCGCCGGCCAGCGGAGCTGCAATTACGGCGCGATCCTGCCGTGGTGGGACATGCTGTTCGGCACGGCGGATTTCGGTCGTGCGTATGCGCGGACGGGTGATCCGGGCGCGCCGGAAGCAATGGCAACCGGGAGTTACCTGGCTCAGCAGGCCGCCGGGTTCCGACGGATGCTGCGCCTTGCGGGCTTTGCCCGGCACGACGCCTGAGGCGGCCGCGGTTTCACGCGTGAGGGGCGGCCGCCGGGTGATAGCGGCGGCCGATGAAGATCGGCATGATCATCGCTGGCCGTCCTCCATGCGCGACGGTGGAGGACGGCAGTTCGCCGATGCTGTCGAACGCGGCGCCGAATTGAGCTCGGATTTCGGTGATCGTCTCCCGTGGGGCGAGGATCAGCATATCGCGTCCGAGGAGTTCGGCCGAATTGGTGATGAGGCCGTACTCGCGGGCGTCGCTGCCGAGACAGATGACCTGATTGCCTCCAAGCGCGTAATCGATCTTCCCGGCGTCGTGCCACCGCGTCGTGGCCACGATCAGGGTCGGGTCGAGCAATCCTCTCGCCGTGAGATCGTCCCGGACAGAGGTCCAGTCCACGGCATCTAGATCGGGATCGGAGCCGAGCGCGAAGTGCTCGACAACGTCCGGAAGCCAGTTGTAGCGCACCTCGGTGCCGACCAAAGCGGCGCCGGCGCCGACGACGAGGGCAGTGAAGCCTAGGTATAGGTGGACGAGTTTGCGCCGGTGGCGCAGGCGAGCGATCGCCTCGCCCAGGAGCGGAAACAACATCAGGTAGCCGGGCGCTGCCCAGTGAAACAGGATGGGGCTGCGCACCGACAGTGCGAGGAAGAGCAGGATCGGCGGCGCGGCAAGGCAAATCAGCAACCAGGACTTTCGGTCGCGCGGACCCCGGCGGAGCGCGGCGATCGCGAGAACCATCATGGGCAGCCAGATCCAGGGGAGAAGGAAGGCGGCCTCGCCGGCGAGAGTGGATAGCGGCCCGAACGGGTGGAAGCGGCTGCTGCCGGCGCGCCCGAGTTGGAACAGGAGTGAGGCCCAGCCATTCTGGGCATTCCAGACCAATACAGGGGTGAAGACAGCAAAGGCGATCAGTGCGGCGATCCAGGGCTGCGGGCGTGTGAGGGATTTGCGCGCGTGCGGCTCGGACACCAAGTATAAGAAAGCGCCGCCCAAGGTTAGGATGACGGTATATTTCGAGAACAGCGCAAGCCCGGCGCATAGGCCGGCTCCGATCCACCACCCCCAAGACGGGCGGTCCGGGCTGGCGAGCGCGGCGCGCAGACAGAGGACGGCGCCGAGCAATGCGGCCACGAGCGGGCCATCCGGAAGCACCCAACAGCCGACCGCGATGCCGAAAATAGGTGCGGCGTTAAACATCACCGCAGCCCAGAGACCGGCGCGGGCGCCAAAGAGATCTGCGGACAGGCGATACATCAACACTGTGCTCAGAGCGAACAAGGCGACGAACGGCAGGCGGACGAACAGCGCCGCATCACTGCCGAACAAATGAGCGCCGGACCAGGCCAGCCACCACGCTGCCGGCGGATGGTCGAAGTAGCCGAGGCGGAGCGTGCGGCCGGCGGCGACCATGTAGCTCTCGTCGATCCCAAGGCCGAGGGCACAGGCGAGTGCAATCCTGGCTGCTGTCGTGATGATGACGAGCAATACCACTCCGCCAACCGGCGTCCCGACGAAGGTGCGGATCCGACGAAGAAGCGACGGCGCTGCGGAGATCGTTGCGATCGGCAGATCGGTCGGACGCGAGCAATCGATGACGGCAGCGCTCATGGGTTCTTCCATCGCTACGGCGCAGCGCCGTCCAGATTGCTATAACGTGGGACTTGTTCCCACGCAAGATCGCGCCTTTGAGCGGAGCGTAACGTGGCGTTAAGGTTTTTGGACTACACACCGAGTGGACGGTGGTAGCTGCGCTGCCCTCAGGCGAAAAAGAATTTCGCGCAACCGGCTATCAGACAAGGTTTTCGACTATGTCCATTTCGAGCGTGAGTGCTCCCGCCTCTTACTATCCTGCCAGTGCGCCGAAGCAGGCCGCCCCGCCGCCGCCGTCGAAAGTCGATGCGGACGGCGACCATGATGGCGACACTAAGAAAAGCGATAAGCTGCTGAACATCAAAGCTTAAGTCGACGGGGCCCTGCCAGTGCGGTCAGGGCCGCTTTCGTCAACTCGGATGGGCCGCCGCCTCACACGTCGAGGTTGGCGACCTTCAGCGCGTTGCCGACAATGAAATCGCGCCGGGGCTCGACGACGTCGCCCATGAGCGTGGAGAAGATCTGAGCGGCGTCTTCGATGTCGCCGACACGGACCTGCAGCAAGGTACGGTGGTCGGGATCGAGAGTGGTTTTCCAGAGTTGGTCCGGGTTCATCTCGCCCAGGCCCTTGAAGCGCTGAATCGCCAGGCCTTTACGGCCTTGGCCGAGGATACGTTCGAATGCGGTGGCGGGGCCGGCGGCTTTCGATTCGGATTTGTCCAGGGCGATGGTCGCGGGTTGGTCGAAGCGGACGTGCAGGGCTTCGGCGCGTTCGGCGAGCCAGCGGGCTTCGCTGCTGCGTAGCGCCGCCGGATCCAGGGTGTAGAGTTCGGCGACGCCCCGGACGGTTCGGCCAAAATGCAGGCCACGGTCGTCGGCCGAGCAGACCCAGGTGCGCTCGGTGGCGGCAGAGGCGGCGTTGAGGCGGGCGACGAGGTCGGCCATGTGCAGGGTCGATTGCGCCGGGTCGGAGAGGAGGGCGCCGGCGATGGCGGTTTGCTCGATGATCCAGGAAGGGACTGTCCCGCTGAGACCATTGACCTTGGCTGTCGCTTCGCGGAGCCAGAGCAGCTCATCGCGGAGTTCGTCGCCGGCGAAAGTTCGCTCGTCCGCGTAGAGGAGCTTGGTTTCGGCGAGCGCCTTGTCGAGCAGGTAGTCCTCGAGAGCGGCGTCATCCTTCAGGTATCGCTCGTCGTTGCCGCGCTTGGCGCGATAGAGCGGGGGCTGGGCGATGTAGAGGTGGCCGCGCTCGATCAGCTCCGGCATCTGACGGAAGAAGAAGGTGAGCAGCAGCGTGCGGATATGGCTGCCGTCGACGTCGGCGTCGGTCATGATGTTGATGCGGTGGTAGCGCAGCTTGCGAATGTCGAAGCCGCCTTGTTCGGGTTCGCCGCGTCCGATGCCGGTGCCTAGGGCGGTGATGAGGGTCCCGATCTCGGCTGAGCCGAGCATGCGGTCGAAGCGGGCGCGTTCGACGTTGAGGATCTTGCCCTTGAGCGGCAGAATTGCTTGGAACTTGCGATCGCGGCCCTGTTTGGCGGAGCCGCCGGCGCTGTCACCCTCGACGATGAAGATCTCCGACTTAGCCGGGTCGCGCTCTTGGCAGTCAGCGAGCTTACCGGGGAGGGTGCTGACGTCGAGCACGCCCTTGCGGCGGGTGAGTTCGCGGGCCTTGCGGGCGGCTTCACGCGCGGAGGCCGCGTCCATCACCTTCCCGATGACGATCTTGGCTTCTTTCGGGTGGGTCTCGAACCAATGGCTGATCGTGTCGGCGACGGCGGCCTGGACGACCGGCTGGACTTCCGAACTGACCAGCTTGTCCTTGGTTTGGCTGGAGAATTTGGGATCGGGGACTTTGACCGAGAGGACGGCGGTCATGCCTTCGCGCATGTCTTCGCCGACGAGGGCGAGGCTGTCCTTCTTGCCCATGCCCTCGGCGTATTTGGTCACGACGCGGGTCAGCGCCTGGCGGAAGCCGGCGAGGTGGGTGCCGCCGTCGCGCTGCGGGATGTTGTTGGTGAAGCAGAGCATCGTCTCGTGGAAACTGTCGTTCCAGGTGAGCGCGAACTCGACGCGGATGCCGATCTGGCTCTCCTCGGTGGTGACGGAGATCGGTTCGGGCAGGATGGTGGTCTTGGAGCGGTCGAGCCACTCGACGAAGGCGATCAGGCCGCCTTCGTAGTGGAGCAGCGTCTCCTGGGAGGGGGCGTGTCGCTCGTCGCGCAGCACGATCCGCAGGCCGGAGTTGAGGAAGGCGAGCTCGCGCAGGCGGCGTTCGAGCGTGTTGTAGTCGAACTCGACCTTGGTGAAGGTGCCGAGGCTGGGCTTGAAGGTGACTTCGGTGCCGCCCTGTTCGGTCGATGGGCCGACGACGTAGAGGGGGGTGACGGTCTCGCCGTGCTCGAAGCGGATGAGGTGTTCGAGGCCGTTGCGCCAGATGCGGACGATCATCCATTCCGACAGCGCGTTGACGACGGCGGCGCCGACGCCGTGCAAGCCGCCGGAGACCTTGTAGCTGTTTTGATTGAACTTGCCGCCGGCGTGCAGCCGGGTGAGGACCACTTCGGCGGCGCTGACGCCTTCTTCGATGTGGATATCGGTCGGGATGCCGCGGCCGTCGTCGCGGACGGTGACGCTGCCGTCGCCATTGAGCGTCAGTTCGCAGTGGGAGGCGAAGCCGGCCTGGGCTTCGTCGACGGCGTTGTCGATGATTTCGAAGGCCATGTGGTGCAGGCCGGAGCCGTCATCGGTGTCGCCGATATACATTCCGGGACGCTTGCGGACGGCTTCGAGGCCCTTGAGCACGGAGATCGACGCGGCGTCGTAAGCCTCGGGTTCCGCGGCCGGCGGGACGGGGTGACTCTCGGGCAATGGAACGGCCTCGGACATGCCGGCAAAATACCTCAAAATGGCTTCGGAACCTGTTCAATATAGGCTTGAGCGCGCAGGAAAGACAGGTACCGGGGCGGGATAGTCGGGGTTTGGGCGCAGGATTCCGCCGCCTGCGAGCAGATACTCGGCCGCGCCCTCCAGCCCGGCGAACGCATCGGTGTCGGTGCCGGTCAGAATAGCTTGCGCCGGGCCGTCTGCGAGGGCTTGCCAGAGGGCGGCGCGGCGATCGGAATCGAGATGAACGGCGGGTTCGTCGAGCAGCAGGAGCGGGGCCTGGCCGCGCGACTCGGCAATGAGGGCGGCGTGGCCGAGGACGACGCCGATGAGCAGGGCTTTCTGCTGGCCGGTGCTGGCCGACGCGGCGGCGAGGCCGGTGTCGAGATCCTGCAGCGTCATATCGGCGCGGTGGGCGCCGAATCGGGCGGAGCCGGACGCGTCGAGGCCGCGGGATTGGGCGAGGCGGTCGCGCAGCCAGTCCTCCACGGCCAGGGCGGGCTCGGTCTCGAGGCGGGTCGGCGATCGGGTCGTCGAGGCCGATTCGGGCGGGCGGGAATCGGCCGGTCGCGCCTTGCGCCATGCGGGCGTTGAGCCGGGTGACCAGGGCGGCGCGGGCGGCGGTGACGGCGATGCCGTGCCGGGTCATGCTGTCTTCGAGGCCGGCGAGCCAGGCGGGGTCGGCGCCGCCGGCGGAGAGCAGTCGCGAGCGGCTGGCCATGGCGGTCTCGTAGGCGGAGACTTCGCGGGCATGGCCGGGCTCGAGCGCCCAGACGAGGCGGTCGAGGAAGCGGCGGCGGCCGGAGGCGGCTTCGCCGAAGAGGCGGTCCATCTGCGGGGTGAGCCAGACGGTGGCGGCGACGGCGGCGATGTCGGCCTGGCTGCGGATGGGCGCGCCGTCGAGGCGGAAGATGCGGCGCTCCGGTGGGCCGTCGGGCGGGGTGCCGGTGGCGATGTCGGTTTCGGCGTCGTCACGGTTGATGCGGCCGACGACGCCCCAGGGTGCGCCGTGGCGGCCGAGTTCGGCGATGCGGGCCTGGCGGAGGCCGCGGCCGGGAACGAGGAGGGAGACGGCTTCGAGGAGGTTGGTCTTGCCGGAGCCGTTCGGTCCGGTGATGGCGGCGAGCCGGGCGGCTGGGCGCCAGGTGAGGGCGGCGTAGCTGCGGAAATTGGTGAGGGTGAGGCGGGTGAGGCGCATGAACGGTTTGCTGGCGCGCGCCCACCCCGGCCCTCCCCACGAAGGGGGAGGGAGAGGCGGCGGTCGGGTTAGACCCGCATCGGCATCAGCACGTAGAGGGCGCTGAGGTTGTCGGCGTCGCGGACGATGGTGGGGGCGGCGCCGTCGCTGAAGTGGAATTCGACGTTGTTGTCGATCTGGTCGGTGATGTCGTTGAGATAGCGGGCCTGGAAGCCGATCTCGATCGGGTCGGAGCCGTATTTGACGCGGTCGGCGTCGAGTTCTTCCGAGGCGGTGCCCTGTTCGGGGCTGGCGGCGGACAGGGTCAGCAAGTCATGGGCAACGGACATCTTCACCGGGCGCGAACGCTCACTGCTGATGGCGGCCACGCGGGCGACGGCGTCGGAGAAGTCCTTCTTGCCGACGCGCAGGATCTTGTCGTTGTCGCGGGGGATGACGCGCTCGTATTCGGGGAAGGTGCCGTCGATTAGCTTACTGGTGAGCGTGATGGCGCCGGCCTTGAACTGGATGCGCGTGTCGGAGAGGCCGATCTCGACCTCGCCGCTTTCCTCGTCGAGCAGTTTGCGAAGCTCGGCGACGGTCTTCCTCGGAATGATGACGCCGGGCATGCCGTCGGCGCCTTCGGGGGCAGGCTCCTCCACGCGGGCGAGGCGGTGGCCGTCGGTGGCGACGGCGCGTAGGACGCGGCCGGATGCGCCGTCAGTGGCGTGGAGGTAGATGCCGTTAAGGTAGTAGCGGGTTTCTTCGGTGCTGATGGCGAACCGGGTGCGGTCGATGAGACCCCGGAGCGTCAGGCTCGGAAGCTTGAAGCGGTAGGGGAGCTGGCCGGCGGACATGGCGGGGAAGTCGTCGACCGGCAGGGTGACGAGGCTGGTGGCGTATTTGCCGGCGCGGAGCTTGAGTTGGCCGGCCTCACCGGTGCTCTCGAACTCGAGTTCGGCATTGTCGGGGAGCTTGCGGACGATCTCGTAGAGCGTGGCGGCGGGCGCAGTGGTCGCACCGGGCTGGCTGACGCTGGCGGGGATCTCCTCGACGACGGCGATCTCCATGTCGGTGGCGGTGAAGTGCAGCTTGCCGTCGGCGGCCTCGATCTTGGCGTTGGCCAGGATCGGGATCGTGTTGCGCTTTTCGGCGACGCTCTGGATGTGGGCCAGCGCCTTCATCAGCGTGGCGCGGTCCGCCTTGAACTTCATGATTCGACGTTCCTGTTGCGGCGCGAATCGGGTGCGCCTGGGCCGTCAGTGTAGCGAATGGCGGAGCGTGCGCAAACGCGGGGCGCGGCGCAGTCAGTTCTCGAGCATGTGGCGGAGCAGCTCGACCCGCTCGCGGAACTCGGGATCGGCCTCCATCAGCTCGGTGACCCGGCTGACGGCGTGCATGACGGTGGTGTGGTCGCGGTTACCGAACTTCCGCCCGATCTCGGGCAAGGAGCGGCTGGTGAGGTGCTTGGCGAGATACATCGCTACCTGGCGCGGACGGGCGACGGCGCGGGCACGGCGGGCTGAAGTCATGTCGGTGAGCCGGATGGACCAGTGCTCGGCGACCTTCTTCTGGATATCCTCGATCGTGACCCGGCGGTCATGCGCCTTGAGCAGGTCGTGCAGCACTTCCTGGGCGCTTTCGAGGGTGATCGGGCGTCCCACCAGGTCGGCATGGGCGATCAGGCGGTTCAGGCTACCCTCGAGTTCGCGGATGTTGCCGGTGATCCGGTGGGCGAGGAACTCCAGCACCTTGGGCGGGACCAGGCGGTTGGTGACCGAAGCCTTGGCCTCCAGAATGGAGAGGCGGAGCTCGTAGGTGGTCGCGTGCAGGTCGGCAACCATGCCCCAGCCGAGGCGCGTGCGCAGCCTGTCCTCGATACCGCTCAGATCCGACGGCGACTTGTCGGCGGAGACCACGATCTGCTTGCCGGCATCGACCAGGGCGTTGAACGTGTGGAAGAATTCTTCCTGCGTGTTGTCCTTGCCGATCAGGAACTGCAGGTCGTCGATCATCAGCACGTCGACGCCGCGAAGCTCGCCTTTGAACTCCATGGTGGACTGGCTGCGGATGGCCGCGATGAAGCGATGCATGAAGATCTCGGCGGACATGTATTTGACCGAGATGTTGGCGCCTTCGCGGCGGGCCAGTTCGAGGCCGATCGCGTGCATCAGGTGGGTCTTGCCAAGGCCGACGCCGCCATACAGGAACAGCGGATTGAAGCCGCGGCTCGAGGGCTGTTCGGCGACGCGGCGGGCGCAGGCATAAGCAAATTCATTCGGCTTGCCGACGACGAAATGATCGAAGGCGAAGCGGGGATCGAGTGCAGTCTCGCGCAGGTCGCGCGCGCTCTCGATCTCCTTGACGGGCTCGGCAGGCCGGGTGAGCAAGCTCTGACCCGGGCTCGAGGAAGTCAGTGGCGCTAGCGGGCGGACCGGCTCGGGCGCGCGGGGGAGCGCCTCGTTGCGGGGCATGGTCACCATCGAGCCGACGCGGATGTCCACCCGGCGGACACCGCAATTCTCCGACTGCCAAAGATGGTTCAGCCGGTCGGAGAAATGGGTGCGGACATAGTCCCGCAGGAAGGTGCTCGGGAGATGGATGGTGACCTCATCGCCATCGAGCCCGACCAGGGTCATGTTGCGGAGCCAGTTGCGATATTCGAGGTCGCCAACCTCCTTCTGGAGCCGGCCGCGAATCCGAGCCCAGACTTCGGCGAGCTGTTCCGCGGCGTCCGAGCCGTGACCGTCAGCGTTCACGCCAGCCGGGTGCAGGACGTCGTTGTGGGGAGCACCCTTGTAAGTCGCGATGTCATCGGAGCGGCGGGGATTTTGCGTCACTCGTGCCTGCTTCCCTTGACCGGAATATTCGTCGGGTCGGCAACTATAAGTAGCGACCAAGATTAACAATAAATTAGACTGCCCACGATTGCAATCTAAATCTATCCAAATAAGATACGGGAAAGTAACGACACAATAAAGAACGGGGAGTTTTACTCCCCGATGTTTTCATTTAGGTCATGCTAGAGCGGCGCGTTTTGAGCCGCAAGAGGGATTCAGGCGGGGGTAAGCGCCTTGATCCGGGCCGCGAGGCGGGAAAGCTTACGGGCTACCGTGTTCTTGTGGATCACGCCCTTGGTGGCGGCGCGGTGCATTTCCGGCTGGGCGTTCTTCAGCGCCTCGGCGGCAGCTTCCTTGTCACCGCTCGCGCAGGCGACCTCGACCTTCTTGACGAAGGTCCGCATGCGCGACTTGCGGGCGTGATTGCGCAGGGTGCGCTTGGCGGTCTGACGGATGCGCTTGCGCGCTGACGCTGTATTAGCCATGTGCTCTCGATCGTTTGCGACAAGGGATGGGGCACGCGAGGCGTGCCGAAGCGCGCCGTTCTATGGAGTGGTCCCGGAGGTGTCAAGGAAGGACATGCCGGGGCCGACATGCGGGAGCGACGGGCTCACCGGCTGAAGTCCGGTTTGCGCTTCTCGGCGAAGGCGGCCATGCCCTCTTTCTGGTGCGGCGTCCCGAACATCGATAGGAACAGCGCACGTTCGGCGCGGACGCCCTCGGTGAGCGTGGTCTCGAAGGCGACGTTGACGGCGCGCTTGACCATGGCGGCCGCAACCGGGGATTGCGCCGCGATCTTGGCAGCAGTGCGGATCGCGTCGTCGACCAGCTCGGCCGCGGGCACAACTCGGCTGACCAGGCTGCAGCGCTCTGCCTCGGCGGCGTCCATCATTCGGCCGGTGAGGCAGAGGTCCATGGTCTTGGCCTTGCCGATGGCGCGGGTCATGCGCTGGGAGCCGCCGGCGCCGGGCATGACGCCGAGATTGATCTCGGGCTGGCCGAATTTCGCCGTGTCGGCGGCGAGAATGATGTCGCACATCATGGCCAGCTCGCAGCCGCCGCCGAGGGCGAAGCCGGCAACGGCGGCGATCACCGGTTTGCGCACCCGCAGCACGGTCTCCCAGTGCGCGGCGATGAAATCGTCGAAGAATACGTCAGGGTAGGTGCGACCGAGCATCTCCTTGATGTCGGCGCCGGCGGCGAAGGCTTTCTCCGAGCCGGTCAGCACAATGGCGCCGATCGCCTTGTCGGCGTCGAAGGCGAGCAGTTGGGCGCCGAGTTCCTGCATGAGTTGGTCGCAGAGCGCGTTGAGCTGCTTCGGCCGGTTGAGACGGATGAGGCCGACGGCGCCATGGGTCTCGACGAGGATCATCTCGGGCATGGGATCATCTCGGGCATAGGGGGGGCTCGTCGTCTGGTGGGAGTGGAGTGCTAGCCGGAGCAGCTTGCGCCGCCAAGCACGCAGAAGCGCGAGCAGTGCGGGTGGTTGAGCGGGACCGGCCGGCTCGCCTCCAGCAGGGTCGCGCCGAGTTCGAATTGCGGGTCGTAGGGCAGCAGGGTGCAGGCGACGACACGGGGGCTCGGCTCGTCGCGGCGGCGCACCACCATGCGGCTCGAGGCGCACATGACGCTCTCAGGGGACTTGCCGAGGATGGACCAACAGGACTCGGTGATCTCGGGGGTGTCGGCGGCGGCATCCATCTGCGGGAACAAGATGAGACGCTCGAAATCGTTGACGTCGAGCCTGACGCCGATGCGGGCGAGGAGCTTCTGATAGCTGGCGCGGGCGTCGGCCTCGGTCTCGCCGGGGAGGCGGCGACCGGCGATCGCGGTGCGCAGGCCGGATCGGGCGATCCAGACGAGACCCTCGATGGCGGCATTCCAGGAGCCGGGGCCGCGCTCGGCTTCATGGATAGCCGGGTCGTGGTGGTCCAGGCTGACGCGCAGGGTGAGGAGATCGCCGAAGCGATCACGAAGCGTGAGCAGGTCGGCCTCGAAGCGGCGCATGGGGCGCATGGCGTTGGTGAGGACGAGGGTGCGGAAGCCGCGGGCGAGGGAGGCCTCGAGGATGCCGATGATCTCGCAATTCATGAACGGCTCGCCGCCGGTGAGGCCGATCTCCTCGGTGGGGAGATCCTGGTCGATGATCTCGTCCAGATAGGTCTCGACGTCGGCGGCGGAAAGGTAGGCGAGCGCGTCGTTGGTGGGCGAGCTGTCGATATAGCAGGTGGCGCAAGCGATATTGCAAAGCGTGCCGGTGTTGAACCACAGGGTGTGGAGCCCGCGGAGTGCCACCTGCGCGCGGGGGTCGCCGGTGGCAGTCCAGCGTTCATCGCGGAATTTCGGGGCGCCGAGCGGCGAGGCGTTGGGGCGGAACGGCGACGACGTCTCGGACATAGTCAGGGAGTTAGGGCGCGTTGCAGGCGAGGGCAATAAAATGTGCTGCGCGCGCTTTGGACGATGCGGCCGATGCCCGCGCATTGGGGCGGGCCGGGGCAGGCGGGGCAGGGCTCGCCTTCGCGGCCGTAGACCTGCCACGCGTGCTGGAAGTAGCCGAGTTCGCCGCCGGGCTGCACGTAATCGCGCAGCGAGGAGCCGCCGGCCTGGATCGCTTCGAGGAGGGTGGCCTTGATCTCGGGGACGAGGCGGCGGGTGCTGATGTCGCCGGCCAGCGCAGTGGGGGCGATGCGGGCGCGGAATAGCGCTTCGCAGACGTAGATGTTCCCGAGCCCGGCGACGATGCGCTGATCGAGTAGCGCGGCCTTGATCGAAGTGCGCTTGGCCAAGAGGGCGGCTTTGAGGCGCTTCGGGGTGAAGGCGGGGTCGAATGGTTCGGGCCCCAGACCGGCGAGGAGTCGGTGGGTGTCTTCGGCGGCCGTGGGCACGAGGTCGATGGAGCCGAAACGGCGAGGGTCGACGAAGGCGATTTGCCAGTCGTCGTCGGTCTCGAGCAGGACGTGCTCGTGGGGCTCGGGGGCGTTGGCGCCGCGTGTGCGGATGTTGATCCGGCCGGACATGCCGAGATGCAGCAGCAGGCTGTCGCCGCCGTCGAGGCGCATGAGGATGTATTTGGCGCGGCGTCGGAAGCTGGTGACGCGGGCGCCGGTGAGCCGGTCGGCGAGGCCGAGCGGCAGGGCCCAGCGGAGGTCGGGCCGGCGGATCTCGGCGCGGCGGATCACATGCCCTTCGAGGCGGGCCTGCAGGCCGCGCATCACCGTCTCGACTTCGGGGAGTTCCGGCATGGGGCCGTACTGGTATACGCAGCGTCGATGAGCAGCAATCCCGAGACGGATTTCGGTTTCCGCCAAGTGCCCCGCGAGGCGAAGAAGGGCCTGGTGCGCGAAGTCTTCCAAAGCGTGGCGCCGCGCTACGACCTGATGAACGATCTGATGTCGCTGGGCATCCATCGCGGGTGGAAGCGGGAGTTCGTGGCCGGGCTGGATCCTCGGCCGAACCGGACAACTGTTGGATCTCGCCGGCGGTACCGGGGACATCAGCTTCGGCTGGCGGGCGCGGGGCGGCGGGCCGGCGATCCTGTCGGACATCAACCCGGCGATGCTGTCGGTCGGGCGCGAGCGGGCGCGACAGAAGCGGGTTGAGGACGTCATCTTCCTGGTGGCCGACGCGGAGGCGCTGCCGTTGCCGGACGGGGCGGTGGATCGGGTGAGCATCGCCTTCGGACTGCGGAACTGCACCGACAAATCGGCCGTGTTGCGGGAGGCGCGGCGGGTGTTGCGGCCGGGCGGGCAGTTCCATTGCTTGGAGTTCTCGCGGGTCCGGGTGGCGGCGCTGGAGGGGGCTTACGACACCTGGTCGTTCCGGGTGCTGCCGCTGCTGGGCAAGTTGGTGGCTGGGGATAGCGAGAGCTATCAATACCTTGCGGAGAGCATCCGCACGTTCCCGGACCAGGAGACGCTGGCGGAGATGATGCGCGAAGCGGGGCTCTCGCGGGTGCGATATCGGAACCTGACGGGCGGGATCGCGGCTATCCATTCGGGGTGGCGTCTTTGAGCCGGATCCTGCTGATCGTCAGCGGGGGGATCGCGGCCTACAAATCGTTGGAGTTGGTCCGGCTGCTGCGTAAGGCGGGCCATTCGGTGCGGGCGGTGCTGACCGAAGGGGGCGCGCAGTTCGTCACGCCGCTGAGCTTACAGGCGCTCACGGAGGAGAAGGTCCATACCACACTGTGGTCGCTCACCGATGAGAGCGAGATGGGCCATATCGAGCTGAGCCGGTCGGCCGACCTGGTCGTGGTGGCGCCGGCGAGCGCGGATCTCCTGGCGAAGATGGCCGCCGGCCTAGCCGACGATCTGGCTAGCACGCTGCTGTTGGCGACGGACAAATCGGTGCTGGTCGCTCCGGCGATGAACGTGCGGATGTGGCTGCATCCGGCGACGGTGACGAATATGGCGACGCTCGCACGGCGCAGAGTCGCGGTGGTCGGGCCCGACGAGGGCGTGATGGCCTGCAACGAGTTCGGACCAGGGCGTCTGGCGGAGCCACCAGTGATCCTGGCGGCGATCGAGCAGCATGCTATCGCCGGGTTCCAAGGCGCTGGCGGGAAAGCATGCGCTGGTCACGAGCGGGCCGACGCATGAGCCGATCGACCCGGTCCGCTACATCGCCAACCGGAGTTCGGGGCAGCAGGGACATGCGATTGCGGCGGCGCTGGCGCATCTGGGCGCGCGGGTGACGCTGGTGAGCGGGCCGGTGTCGGTGCCCGAGCCGGCTGGAGTGTCGGTGCGCCGGGTCGAGACGGCGGCGGAAATGCTGGCGGCGTGCGAGGCGGCCTTGCCGGCGGACGTTGCGGTGTGCGCGGCGGCGGTGGCGGATTGGCGGGTCGCCGATGCGCGGGAGCAGAAGATCAAGAAGGAGGTGGGAGGCGCGCCGTCGCTGACGCTGGTGCCGAACCCGGACATCCTGGCGATGTTGTCTCAGGCCGGGCCGCGGCGGCCGGCGCTGGTGGTCGGGTTCGCGGCGGAGACGGAGCGGGTGGTGGAGCAGGCAACGGCGAAGCGGCGGCGCAAGGGCTGCGACTGGATCGTCGCCAACGACGTCAGCCCGGCGACCGGGATCATGGGTGGATCGAGCAACGAGGTGCATCTGGTGACGGAGCAGGGCGCGGAGGCTTGGCCGCGGATGGAGAAGATCGCGGTGGCGTCGCGTTTGGCCGAGCGGATCGCGGCGGCGCTGGCATGAACGCGGTGGAACTGCTTGTGCTGGATCAGCGGCTGCACGAATGGGGGTTGCCGGCCTACCAGTCGGCCTCGGCGGCCGCGGTGGATCTGCATGCCTGCCTAGATGCGCCGTTGGAGATCGCAGCAGGGGCGCCGGCGGCCCTCATCCCGGCGGGTTTCGCGGTGCATATCAACGATCCCGGGATTGCGGCATTGGTGCTGCCGAGGTCGGGGTTGGGCCATCGCAAGGGGCTGGTGCTCGGCAACCTCGTCGGGCTGATCGACCCTGATTACACCGGGCCCATCATGGTCAGCGCCTGGAACCGCAACGTGGACGGACCGCCGATCGTGCTCGTGCCGGGCGAACGGTTCGCGCAAATGATGTTCGTGCCGATCGTTCGGCCAACGCTGGTCGCTGTCGACGCGTTCTCGGCGGACTCGGCGCGTGGGGCCGGCGGCTTCGGCTCGACCGGGTAGATTTCATCTGTTCACATTCGGCTAATCCGGAGAAGATCGCACGCCATTGGGCATCAAGCACCACTCGCGAGGATCGTCCTGCCATGCCGAACAAGACAGACCGTCGTTTCCCGGGAGCGCTGGCTCTCGGGCTCGCAGCTTTGTTGTTGTCCGCCGCCGCGGCCGAGGCCACGCCGTTCTCGGTCATCACGACCGGCACGATCACGTCGGGCAGCGACAGCGCCGGGTTGCTCGGCGCTGGCGCGAATCTTGTCGGCGATAGCTACACGCTGACGGTCAGCTACAACGGGCTGGGTCCTTCCTTCTATACCGACGGCTCCGGCCAGTTCGCGCTACAGGCCGGAGACCCGATCCTGGGCTCGATCAGCGTGACGATCGCGGGTCACACGACCACGACGGCGCTGGTGGCCAATACCGCGCCGAGCCTCGTGGAGGATCCATCGGACCTCAGCTCGAGCAATAGCGGTAATGCGGCCGACAAGAGCTATGCGTTCGCTTCGCAGTCCATCACCGGCGCGAGCAATTTTGTGCCGTTCGCCGACCTGCAGACGGCGTTCAAGTACACGCTGGCTGCTGGAGATGTCGGGCTCGACATCTACAGCTTCAGCAACGCCGCCAATACCAAGACGGCCTCGTTCAACGGGGCGACGAGCAGCGTCCAGTTCACGGTGGGGACGGCCGCAGTACCGGAGCCGGCGAGTTGGGCGGTGCTCGGGCTCGGCTTGGCCGGGCTCGCGATCACCAGGCGCCGTTCGGCAGTCTAAGTCGGTCAAACCAGAACGAAAAATTCGGGGAAACGCGCTATGCTGAAGAAGATGTTCGTCTCCGCGCTCGGGTGTGGCGTCGCGGCGCTGGCGGCTGCGTCGGGGACGGCCCATGCGGCCATACCCGCTTGCAACCCGCTGAGCTATGGCGCGGTCGGCGACGGGGCGACCGACAACACGGTCGCGCTGCAGACCGCGATCAACAACTGCGCCGCGATGGGCGGCGGGATCGTTCCGCTGAGTGTCGTCGCCGGCCAGTCCGGCGTGTATCTGATCAGGCCGATCCAGCTGAAAAGCCACATCGTGCTGCAGCTCAATGCCGGGGTCGTGCTGCAGGGCACCAATGACGAGAGCCAGTATACGCCGGCGTTCATCGACTACCCGTATCGGCAGAGCGCGCCGTTCGAGGCATTGATCTCCGCGTATCAGGCAACGGGGGTTGGGATCATCGGCCAGGGGACGATCGACGGCGCGGGCAACCAGCTGCAGCCGAACGGCGGCCCGAGTTGGTGGACGCAGGCGGGGGCGTTTGCCGCCGGGCATATCGGGGTGACCAACCCGACGACGGGGATCGCCTACTACACGGCGCCGTACGACGACGTGCCGACGTCGAACGGGATGCCGCGGCCGTGGCTGATCGAGTTCTACCAATGCAGCAATGTCAGCGTGAGCGGAGTGACGCTGCAGAACTCGCCGATGTGGCATCTCGCGTTGCGCTTCAGCAACCAGATCACCGTCTCGGGCATGAAGGTCAACACCTCCGGCACCTCGCCGAACACCGACGGGATCGACCTGGTCGGATCGACCAACGTCACGATCTCGAACGTCAACCTGAGCGACGGCGACGACGACATCGCGATCAAGTCGGGCCTGCCGCTGAACGCCGAGGTCCCCAACGATCCCAAGGAAGCGGGGTTGCCGGTGCAGGCGACGTCGAACGTGGTGGTGACCAATTCGGTGATCGGCAACGGCCACGGCATCTCGATCGGCAGCGAAGCGGCCTATGGCGTCAACAACGTGCTGATCCAGAATCTGACATACACCGGCACGGCCGACGGATTCCGGATCAAGACCGGGCGGGACCGCGGCAGCCAGATCTACAACATCACGTTCCAGAATATCGTGATGAACAACGTCGCGCTTCCGCTCAGCCTGAACGCATACTACCCGGGCTCGGCCGCGCCCAATCCGCCGCCGCCGCCGATCACGCCGGCGGCGAGCACGCCCTATGTGCACGACGTCACCATCTCGGGGCTGACCGCGACCGGGGCGACGAGCCAGAGCATCGTCGAGGGGCTGCCGGAATCGTGCCTGCTGCGGATCAATCTCAGCAACGTCAGCATCGCGACGTCGAACAAGGGGCTGGCGCTGGAGAACGTGACCGGTGTGTTCAATAACGTGACCAGCACGCCGGCGAACGGCCCGGGAACGCCGATCGTGCTCAACGAAAACGTCAGCGTCGCGTCGCAGGGGAGCACGCCGGCTGGCCTGGTCACCGATCCGAGCACCGCGGTGCCGTGCAGCAGCCAACCGCAGCAATACGCGCAATAGGGCGGACGATGTCGGCGAACTCGTTCCATCTCGCGGTCATGGCAGGTGAGGGGATCGGCACGGAGGTGACCGCGGCGGCCCTGCACGTGCTCGAGGCGGTGGAGCGCCGCTTCGGGCTCGCGTTCCGGCAGGAGACGATCGCGGGCGGGGCGCTGCATTACCGCGAGACCGGCGCAGTGATGGAGAAGGATGGTCTCAAGCGCGCCGGGGCTGCCGATGCGATGCTGTTCGGCGCCATGGGATGGCCGGAGATCCGATACGCGGACGGGACGGAGATCGCGCCGCAGCTGGACCTGCGGTTCGAGTACAACCTGTTCGCGGGGGTGCGGCCGATCCGGGCGATCCCGGGAGTACCGACGACGTTGGCCGATCCCCGGGCGGCGTCGATCGACCTGGTGATCCTGCGCGAGTCGACGGAGGGGATGTTCGCCAGCCGCGGCCGCGGCGTGGTCACGCATGAGCAGGCGACCGACACGCAGGTGATCACCCGGGCCGTGACGGAACGGCTGACGCATTTCGCTTGCGAGCTGGCCCGGCAGCGGCGGGCGGCGCGGGGGACGCCGGGTGTGGTGACGCTGGTGGACAAGGCCAACGTGTTCCGCTCGTTCGCGTTCATGCGCGAGGTGTTCCTGGCGACGGCGGCCGGGCACCCGGATGTCGAAGCGCGGTGTCATTACGTCGACGCGATGGCGCTCGATCTGGTGCGCCGGCCTTGGGCGTTCGACGTGCTGCCGATGGAGAACCTGTTCGGCGACATCCTGTCGGATCTGGCGGCCGGGCTGATCGGCGGAATGGGTTTCGCGCCGTCAGCGGATATCGGGGAGGGGCATGGGCTGTTCCAGCCGAGCCACGGGACGGCGCCGGACATCGCCGGGAAGGGGATCGCCAACCCGACGGCGGCGATCCTCTCGGCGGCAATGATGCTGGAGTGGCTGGGGACGACGCGGTCCAGCCAGGCGGCCCGGGACGCGGCGGTCGCGATCGAGCGGGCGGTGGATTCGGCGTTCTCGGCGCAGGGGCTCCGGACGCATGATGTCGGCGGGAGCACCGGGACCCGCGACGTGGCCGAGACGGTCGCGCGGCTGGTTGCGGCGGGTTAAGACCTGAGCGGCCACCACCAGACGATGAGAAGAGTGCCGCAGAGCAGGACGATCGTGGAGAGTGGCAGACCAAGACGCCAGTAATCGGTGAAGCGGTAGCCGCCGGGCCCCATGACCAGCAGATTGTTCTGGTGACCGACGGGAGTGAGGAAGTCGCAGCTGGCGCCGAGGGCGACGGCCATCAGGAAAGCCTCCGGGGCGAAGCCGAGATTGTGGGCGACCGCGGCGGCGACGGGGCCCATGACCAGCACGGCGGCGGCATGGTGCAGGAAGGGCGTGACCAGCATGGCCACCAGCAGCATGAAGCCGACCGCGACGCTTCCGGGCAGATGGGCGGCGACCACGGTGAGCAAATTGGCGACCAGGCCGGCCGCGCCGGTCTCCTTGAGCGCTTCTCCGACCGGGATCAGGCTGCCGAGCATGACGATGATCGGCCAATCGATCGCGTCATAAGCCTGGCGTGGGCTGATCGAGCCGAGCAAAACCAGGAGCACAGCGGCCGCGAAGAAGGCGAGCTCGGCGGTGACGAGGCCGAAGGCGATCGCCGGCAGGCAGAGGGCGATGACGAGCACGGGCAGCATTCGACGGCGTTTGTCGCCGAGGATGAGGTTGCGCTCAGCGAGCGGCAGCAGGCCGAGCTGCGCGACACTTTCCGGCAGGATTTTTTGATGGCCCTGGACGGCGACCATGTCGCCGATGCGCAACCGGGTCCGCTGCAGGCGCTCGCGGATCGGCTCGCCCTGTCGGGCGATGGCGAGCACGTTCACCTTGTATTGGCGGCGGATCGACAATTCCTCGAGCGTGTGGCCGACGAGAAGCGAGCCCTCGGTCACCACGGCTTCAGTGATCTCGAGCGAGTCGTCCTTGTCGTCGGTCGCGGGTAGGTCGGCGGCGGCCGCGAGTTCGAGCCCGGCGGCGTCGATCAGCGGCTGGATCGCCACCGGATCACCTTGCAGCAGGAGCAGGTCGTCGGCCGCGAGCGGCCAATCGCGCGCGGGAATGGTCCGCCGCCGGCCGCCGCGGATGATGGCCGAGACGACGACGTTGCCGTCAGCTGAGCGCCTCGAGTTCGCCGACGGTCTTGCTGACGAAGGGCGACGCCGGCGGGAATGCGGGCTTCGCTGGTGTAGTCCTCGATGGTGAAGCGGCTCTCCGAAGCGTCCTGCCCGCGGCGGCCGGACGGGATCAGGCGCCAACCGACGGAGAGGAACAGGATCGCGATCAGTGACAGCGGTAGCCCGACGGGGGTGAAGTCGAACAAGGTGAAGTCGCGGGCATGGACCTCCCGGCTGACCGCGGTGATGAGCAGGTTCGGCGAGGTGCCGATCTGGGTGATGGTGCCGCCGACGAGGGACCCGAAGGCGAGCGGCATTAGGTAGAGCGAAGGCGGGCGTTTGCTGCGCTGCGCGGTCTGGATCGCGATGGGCATGAAGATGCCGAGCGTGCCCACGTTCTTGAGGAAGGCCGAGAGCAGGGTGACGCAGGCGGTGAGCGCGCCGATCTGCAGCGAGGTCGATTGCAGGCGGGCGAGCAGCGGGCGGAGCGTCGCCTCGATCACGCCGGAGACGGCGACGGCCCGGCCGATCACCAGAACCGATGCGATGATGATGATGACCGGGTTGGAGAAGCCGCTGAACACCTGCTCGCGCGCGACGACACCGAGCAGCGCGGCAGTGCACAGCGCCAGGGCGGCGACAAGGTCGTAGCGGATGCGGTCGGTCACGAAGAGGACGAGCATCGCGGCGACGATGGCGAAGGCTTCCGCTTGATGCACGGTCATGGTCGCGTCCCGCCCTCGCCGCCGCTGCAACGCAAGCGTGATCGTTCACTATGAACAAACACAGCCGGCGTCATGAACCCGGTCGAAACGACCGACGTTGAGCGGGTCGAAGGAGAAACGCCGTGGACAATTCGATACTCATCATCGTGCTGGCACTAGCGACTTTGATCATCGTGCTGGGGCTCGGATTCCATCAATTCAGCCGCATCCGGCATAGTCAGGCTAAACGCGGCGAGAAGCCGGGCGGTGTTGCTGGCCCGTCGCCGGACTAGATTTGGCGAAACCGACGACGGTTTCGACCTGGGTCGACCAGAGGAACTGGTCGATCGCGGCCGCCGACATTGGAACGTAGCCGGCGGCCAAAAGGGTTTTGGCGTCGCGGGCGAGGGCTACTGGGTTGCAGCTGACGTAGACGATCGGGACGCCGCTGGCGGCCAGGGCGGGCATCTGCGCAGCGGCGCCGGCGAAGGGCGGGTCCAGCACGATGGCGGCGGCGGATTTCAAATCGGCGTCGCGTAGGGGTTGTCGGGCCAGGTCGCGCATGGTGGCGGTGACGCGCGGATTGTGGGCGCCGCGGATGGCGGCGACAGCGGCCGGGTCGCCTTCATAGGCGAGGACCGGGGCGCGGTCGGCGAGCGCGTGGGTCAGGCTGCCGCAGCCGGCGAAGAGTTCGACGATCTTGCCCTTCAGGCGCTGGGGAAGGGCGGCAAGGACGGCTGCGACGATCGCTTGCTCGCCTTCGCGGGACGCTTGGAGAAAGGCGCCGGGGGGCGGTTCGGTCATGCGGCCCGCGAAGGCGTGAGCGGCGGGGCCGAGGACCGCGGCAGGCTCGATGTCGAGTTCGCCGGTGCGGCCCCAGTAGATGCGCGGGATGGACTGAGCGGCGGCGAATTGGGCGAGGGCGGCGCGGTCGCGGGCGGAGAGCGGGCCGTCGGTGCGGAGGAGGAGGTCGGGGCCGCTGTCGAGCAGGTTGACGAACGCTTCGCCGCCCCGGCGGAGGCCTTCCAGGCGGAGCAGGACCGGGCGGAGGGCCTGGACCAGCGCGAAGAGCTTCGGGTGCAGGATCGGGCAGGACTTCATATCGACGACGTCGCCGGAGCGGCGGCGGTGCAGGCCGATGCGGACGGCCTCGGTCTCGCGCCGGATGGCGAGGTCCATGCGGCGGCGGGTGCCGGCCGGGGTCTCCGCAATGGTCGCGATCGGCAGCCCGGCAGCCGCAGCGGCCCGAGCGCGTTTCCACGCTGCGTAAGGCTCGTCCTGCCAGTGCTGCAGGGTGCAGCCGCCGCAGGGGCCGAAATGCGGGCAGGGCGGGTCGACGCGGTCGGGAGAGGCTTCGAGGATGGCGATCTCGTCCGCGGCGAAGGCGTCGCCGCGGCGGGTCAGGACGCCGGGCTGCACGAGTTCGCCGGGAAGCGTGTTGGCGAGAAAAAGCGGAATATCGTCGGGGCCGCGGGCGATGCCGTCGCCATCGGCGCCCATACGCTCGACGCGGACGGGCCCCATCTCGACCGCTTCGTGCGGCGAGACGGGGCCGCCGCGCGGTTTACCCGCCGAAGGCGGAGAGGCCCGTCTGCGCACGCCCGAGGATCAGGGCGTGCACGTCGTGCGTTCCCTCATAGGTGTTGACGGCTTCGAGGTTCATCACGTGGCGGATGACGTGGTATTCGTCGGCGACGCCGTTGCCGCCGTGCATGTCGCGGGCCATGCGGGCGATGTCGAGCGACTTGCCGCAATTGTTGCGCTTCATCAGGCTGATCATCTCGGGCGCGGCGCGGCCCTCGTCGAGCAAGCGTCCCAACCGGAGCGCGCCTTGCAGGCCGATGGTGATTTCGGTCTGCATGTCGGCGAGTTTCTTCTGGATGAGCTGGGTCTGCGGCGAGCGGGCGGCCGAACATCATGCGCTGCATGGTGTAGTCGCGGGCGGCGTGCCAGCAGAACTCGGCGGCACCGAGGGCGCCCCAGGAGATGCCGTAGCGGGCGTTGTTGAGGCAGGAGAACGGGCCGCGCAGACCCTTCACGCCGGGCAACTCGTTCTCGGCGGGGACGAAGACGTCCTGCATCATGATCATGCCGGTGATCGAGGCGCGCAGCGAGAACTTGCCTTCGATCTTCGGGGCGGTCAGGCCTTGCATGCCCTTTTCGAGCAGGTAACCGCGGATCTCGCCGTCGTCGTTCTTGGCCCAGACCAAGAGGACATCGGCGATGGGGGAGTTGCTGATCCAGGTCTTGGAGCCGTTGAGGAGGAAGCCGCCGTCGACCTTCTTGGCGCGGGTGCGCATGCTGGCCGGGTCGGATCCGGCGTCGGGCTCGGTGAGGCCGAAGCAGCCGACGAATTCGCCGGCGCGGAGCTTGGGGAGGAACTTGTCCTTCTGGGCGTCGGAGCCGAACGCCCAAATCGGATACATGACCAGCGAGGATTGGACGGAGAAGGCGCTGCGGTAGCCGCTGTCCACGCGCTCGACCTCGCGGGCGATCAGCCCGTAGGCGACGTAGCCGACGTCGGCGCAGCCATGGCTGTCGAGCGTGGCGCCGAGGAAACCCATCTCGCCCATCTCGTTCATGATCTCGCGGTCGAACCGTTCGTGGCGGTTGGCCTCGAGGACGCGCGGCATGAGCTTGTCTTGGCAGTAGGCGTGAGCGGCGTCGCGGATGGCGCGTTCGTCTTCACTGAGCTGGTCGTCGAGCAAGAGGGCATCGTCCCACTTGAACGGACCAAGTTTGCGGGCTTTCCCGGGCTTGTTCTCAGTGGCCTTGGCTTCGGCGTCTTCCGGCTGCTGGACCGGCGTCATCACGTTCATCGCTTCCTCCAACTAGAGCCCGTCTGATAGCGCTACTATGCCGGCCGTCCAACGCGCGTTTTTTTGTGCCTTCGCCGTTTCACCGGCCCCGTTCTGGTGAAGAGGTTACTCCGTTTCGGCGGCGGCCGGGAGACGGGGGGTGCGGGCGCGCAGCAGCATGAACGCGGGGACTTCGTCGCCGAAGCCGAGCACGGCGGGGCCGAGGTCGTCGTCGCGGCGATAACGCTCGCGCCGGGCTCCACGATCACGGTCATTGCGGTCGCCGCGATCACGCGGTTCGGCCTCACGGACCTCGCGTTCGCTCTCGCGCGGCTTCGCGTCGCGCACCCGCGGCTCACGTTCGCGGGCTTCGCGGGTGGTGTCGCGCTCGCGGGGCTCACGCTCCTTCGGCGGCGCACGGGTCTCGACGATCTCGGGCTGCGGCGCGTCCAGCGGGACCGGGGCGGCAACCGGTTTGGCGCGGCTGCGGCTGCGCTTCTTTGGCACCGGCACCGCGATGGCCGTCGCGTCCTCGAGGGTCTCGGCCTTCGCTTTCGGCTTGGCGGTCACGCGGGCGCGCCCCCGGCGGCGCTTGCCGTCGCCTTCGAGGAACTCGACCGGGTCGAACCCTTCGACTTGGATGCGGGGGATCTCAGCGCCGACCAGCTTTTCAATCGCCTCGACGAAACCGCGGTCGTCCGGGCTCGCGAGGGTGTAGGCGTGACCGGTCATTCCCGCGCGGCCGGTGCGGCCGATACGATGGACGTAGTCCTCGGCGTGGATCGGCACGTCGAAATTGAAGACGTGGCTGAGCCCGCCGATGTCGATGCCTCGGGCCGCGACATCGCTGCAGACGAGGAGACGAAGCTCGTTCGCCTTGAACTTGGCCAAGGTGGCGAAGCGTTCCGGCTGGCTCATGTCGCCATGGAGCGAGCCGACGCTGAAGCCGTGACGCTTGAGCGATTTGTAGAGGATATCCACGTCGCGCTTGCGGTTGCAGAAGATGAGCGCGTTCTGAACGTCCTCGGAGCGGATCAGGCGTCGGAGAGCCTCACGCTTGTCGAGATCGTCGACGATGGTCAGCCCGGCGACGATGGTGGTGGCGACGCTCGCCGGGCGGCTGACCGAAATCGTCTTGGGGTTGCTGAGGAAGGCGTCGGCGAGACGGCGGATCTCGGGGGCCATGGTGGCGCTGAAGAACAGCGTCTGGCGGCCCTGCGGGAGAAGGCCAACGATCTTCTCGACGTCGGGAATGAAGCCCATGTCGAGCATGCGGTCGGCTTCGTCGATGACGAGGAGGCTGGTGTCCGTCAGCATCATGCCGCCGCGCTCGAACATGTCCATCAGGCGGCCGGGGGTGGCGATGAGGACGTCGACGCCCTTCATGAGCACCTCCTTCTGGTCGGAGAGGCTTTCGCCTCCGATCAGGAGGGCGTGGGTCAGCTTCAGGTATTTGCCGTACTGGACGAAATTCTCAGCGACCTGCAGCGCGAGTTCACGGGTGGGCTCGAGGATCAGGCTGCGCGGCATGCGGGCGCGCGAGCGGGAGCCGGAAAGGATGTCGAGGATGGGCAGGACGAAGCTGCCGGTCTTGCCCGTGCCGGTCTGCGCGGTGCCGAGGACATCGCGGCCCATGAGAATGGTCGGAATCGCCTGCGCCTGGATCGGCGTAGGCGTCCGGTAACCCTTTTCGGTTACGGCACGCACGACTTCGGGCGAAAGGCCGAGGACTTCAAAGCCGTTCGGCTCCTCCGGCTCGGGTCCGGCTTCGTGCTCGATCGCCGACTCGTCGGCCGTGGCGTCGCTCGAGGCCGACGACGCGCCCTCTGGCGCGCCGGCGTCTGCCGTGGTGCTATCAGGTGCCACGGCCTCCGTTGCCGGGTTCTCCGGCACGGGCGTGTCGAGATGCACGTGTTCTTCCGCGGTCGCGGCCGTATTTGTCATCAAACGCTGGATCTCATCCGGTGTGAACGGCTACGGCCGCCCAATGGCTAATGCGCGCTGAAGCGCGACACGCCCCGGCATATCGGGAAATCAAGGGCGAAAGTCAAGTTGAATGCCCGTCCTGAACTCGGGGGCAGGTCAGCCCCGCGTGCAACTCCGAAGATGTTGAGACGTCGAACCCGTCGATGCAGCTGCGCCGCCCGACCCCGCCCCCGATCGAGGACTACGCATTGATCGGCGATTGCGGCACTGCGGCACTCGTGGCCAAGGATGGCAGCATCGACTGGCTGTGCTGGCCTCGATTCGACAGCAATGCGTGCCTGTCGGCGCTGTTGGGGACGCCCGAGAACGGGCGGTTCCATGTGGCGCCGGCCGGGGGCGGCGACGCGCGGTTTCGGCGCTATCGCGATGCGACCATGATCCTCGAGAGCACGTTCGGCTCGGAAAGTGGCGAAGTGATGCTGGTCGACTTCATGGTGCCGCATGCGCCTCAGGGCACGCTAGTCCGAGTTGTCGAAGGGATTTCGGGAACGGTGGAGATGCGGATGGAACTCGCGCTCCGATTCGATTTCGGCCAGTCGATCCCGTGGGTGACGAAGCGGCAAGGCGGCAATGGGATCGTGGCGATCTCGGGGCCGGACATGGTGGTGCTGCGGACCAACGTGGAA
The DNA here is from genome assembly GCA_963848035.1 of uncultured Alphaproteobacteria bacterium. Taxonomy (GTDB): domain Bacteria; phylum Pseudomonadota; class Alphaproteobacteria; order Acetobacterales; family Acetobacteraceae; genus JAVVHH01. Next base: position 4,349,062 of record CAWKCD010000001.1, on the reverse strand, counting down.
TTGCGCGGCGAGGACATGACCACGGTGAGTGATTTCACCGTCTCAGCCGGCGAGCGCGTCACCTTCGTCCTGACGCACTGTCCATCACATTTGCCGGTCCCGCTTTCCTATGACCCGGCGGATGCGCTGTATCAGACCGAGATGTTCTGGCGGAATTGGTCGGCGCGCAGCGGCTATTCCGGCGAATGGGGCGATTACGTCCAGCGATCGCTCTTGACGCTGAAGGCGCTCACCTTCGCCGAGACCGGCGGAATCGTGGCTGCGCCGACGACATCGCTGCCGGAAGAGCTGGGGGGCGTGCGGAACTGGGACTACCGGTTCTGCTGGCTGCGCGACGCGTCGCTGACATTGTTCGCCTTCATGGTCGCCGGCTATTACGAGGAATCATCGGCCTGGTCGTCGTGGCTGCAGCGTAGCGCGGCAGGCAGTCCGGACCAGATGCAGATCATGTATGGGATTGCGGGCGAACGTCGGCTCGAAGAATGGACGGTCGACGAACTGGCCGGCTACCAGGGGGCGCGGCCGGTCCGAATCGGCAATGCGGCGGCCAAGCAGCGCCAGCTCGACGTATATGGTGAGGTGTGCAGCGCGCTGAGCCAGGCGAGGCGAGGCAATCTCCTTTCCGACGGCGAGGCGTGGCCGCTGCAGCGGGCTTTGTTGCAGAGCTTTGGCCACCTTCTGGCGCGAGCCGGATTTGGGGATGTGGGAGACGCGCGGCGGCGCAAAGCAGTTCACCTTCAGCAAGGTGATGTGCTGGATGGCGTTCAATCGGTCGATCGAGGATGCGGAGAAGCACGGTCTCGAGGCGCCGCTGGACGAGTGGCGGGCGGCGCGGGACGAGATCCATCAGATGGTGTGCCGCAACGGCTTCGATGCGGAGCTGAACAGCTTCGTGCAAGTGTTCGGCGGTAAGGCGCTGGATGCGACGCTGCTGTTGATCCCGGTGGTGGGCTTCCTACCGGGCGACGATCCCCGTGTGTTGGGCACGATCGATGCGGTCGAGCGGACGCTGATCGAGGACGGGTTCGTGCTGCGCTACCGGACGGAGACGAAAGAGGATGGGCTGCCGGGGAGGGAAGGGGCGTTCCTGGCATGCAGCTTCTGGCTGGTGCAGGCGCTGCATCTGGCTGGGCGAACGGAGGAAGCGCGGCAGCGGTTCGAGGGTCTGCTCGGGCTCGTGAACGATGTCGGGCTGCTCGCGGAAGAATATGATCCGCGGTCGAAGCGGTTCACCGGCAATTTCCCGCAGGCGTTCAGCCACGTGGCGCTGGTAACGACTGCGCTGATGCTGCACGGCGTCCGAGCGGCCGAAACTTAATCAGTCAGTATCGGTAGGAGCGGCCGCCGCGATATGGGGCAGTCCGCGGCACGGAGCGGGAGTAGTGCGGGTCGGTGTAGCGGTCGCAGTGACAGCTTCGCATTGAACGGCCGCTGACGAAGTCACTGCCTCCCCGCGCCTGAGCGTTCCCTGCAATACCGGTCACGATCATCAGTGCAGCAAGCGCAATCCGCATGGCGCCACAATCTACGATTGAGGATCATACGTCAACTTCGCGTGTCGTTCAGTCGCCCGGTGAACACGCGGCGAGGTCTTTGAGCGTCACCGCAGAAGGATCGATGTTCTCGCCATAACCGAGGAGATAGAGACACTGCGCCTGCTGCACCGCCTCATAGTTGCGGCGGTCGAAGCCGGTGCCGGTGGCGGAGTTGCCCAGCCGCGGCTCGAACAGGGAGGTCGGGTCGAGGCCCAGGAACTCGTAGAAGTCGGAGAGTGTGCGGGTCGGGATCGACATCTCGCTCAAGGTTGGGACGAGTTGTTGGACGAGTTGCAGTTCCCCGAGTGTCCAGTCCTCCGTCGGCTTCGCCGCGAGATGGCGGAGCACGTATCGGGTCGTCGGTGCGATGCGCCGATCGGCGAGGAGATTCTGGATGGCGGGCGGCACGAAGCGGGTGCCGCCGATATCGTCCGTCCGCCCGAGCGGGACCGACGCCGGTGGCGATGCCGGGGCGACCGTCGCGCGCCGGGCCTGGCAAGAGGGGCGGGTTGAGCCCGGCGGACAGGCCGCTCGCAGTGGAGCGGCTCGGGGCGCGGCGATCGGCGCATTAGGCGGCTGCGGCGCGTTCGACCGTTCTTGCGCGATGGCCGGGCTGGCCAGCGTCAAGAGGAGGATCAGGCTAGCGGCCTGGCCGGGTCTGGGTGACGGTGATCGAGGGCGCATTGCCAGTCTGCGTAATGGTGATGCCGATGCCGTTGCCGGTCTGGGTCGAGGTGATGGCGCCGTTGGAGCCATATTGGTTCAGGGCGGCTAGATTGCCGTTACCGATTTGGGTGAGGATGGCGGTGTTGTTGCCGCCGGTTTGGTCGGTGCTGCCCTGGTTGTAATTGCCGAGTTGCGTAATGATCGACATGTTGTTGCCGCGCTGTGACAGCATCGGCATGGTCGAGCGCTGGGCCAGCCAGTTCGCCGCCGGCTCGCTGACCATGGCGTTGGCCTGGCTGATGGTGGTGACGGTGTCCTGCGCAGCGGCGGGCAGCGACGCGAGGGCGAGGGCTGCGATGAGCAGCGTCGTTCGCATGTTCACTGTCCTTGTGACTGATCGATGGTGATGTGCCCGGCCGGGCTGCCGTTCTGCACCGTGGTGGCGTCGCGGCCGTTACCGTCCTGCCGGTGTGTCACGCTGCCGCCGACGCCGGATTGGCGGATGCTGGATCGGTTGCCGATGCCGTTCTGGACGACGGTGGCGGTGTTGCCGGTGCCGCCTTGATGGATAGCGGCGGTATTGCCGGAACCGGCTTGGCGGGCGTCTGCGCTGTTGCCGCCGAGATCGCTATGGGCGCTGTTGGTCATGTCGGACGCGGTCGCGGCGCGCGCGAGGGGATTGAGGGAAAGTCCCAAGACAAGGAAGGCGAGGAAGTGCCGCAGTAGCATCGTCCGCTCCATGGGTGAAAAGGCATCGAGGCCGGGACAGCTGGACGACGCGGCAAGCGCCGCCCAGCCGCCCGAGGACGAGGCTTAGTGGATCTTCTGGGTCGCGTTGTTGTTGTTGCCGCCCTGTGTGACGGAGGCGGTGTTGAAGCTGCTGGTGACGGTCTGATTGATCAGGTTCGACGCGCCGGTCTGATAGGACGACACGTTGTTGCCGTTTCCACCGCTGATGTACGCGTTGGCGGTGTTGCCGTTGGCAGTCTGCTGCTGCGTGACGGTGTTGTTGCTTCCGCTGTCGATCGTGGCGCTGGCCGTGTTGTAGGCGCCGTTGTACTGGTACTGGCTGACGGTGTTGCTGCTCGCGTTGGAGATGTTGGTCGAGGCCGTGTTGTTATGGCCGCCGGCCTGCGTCTGTGCGGTGTTGTTGTTGTCGCCGTTGACGCTCAGGTTGGCGACGCTGTTGTTGTCCGACTGGCTCGACGTGCCGACGTTCGAGGTGCCGGTCTGGTAGCCCGTGAACGAGTTGCTGCTGCCGGACTGGCCGCTGGTCAGGCTGTTGCGGAAGCCGTTCTGGCCCTGCGTGGCCGTGTTGCCGTTGCCGCTCTGGTCGATGCTGGCATAGCTGCCGCCGGTGCCGGTCTGGTCTTGCGAGCCGGTGTTGTAGCTGCCGGACTGCGAGATGTAGGCCTGGTTGTCGTCGGCGAAGGCCGGTGCTGCGAGCGCGAGACCGAGGACGGCGGCGCCGGCGAGGAGAACGTTGCGCATATTTTACTAGCCTTTCTGTTCTGGTGTAGGAGTGGGTGTCCCCCCCGAGGTACCGGTCGCCGTCTTTGATTTCCCACTGGGACCTGCGGGAGACGTGGCCGGAATTCTGTCGTCGCGCTCGGCGACGTATTGATCGATCAGCTTCTTGCCGGCGCCCGGGTCGGCAAAGCGCCAGTAACCGTGCTCGGCGCCCTCGATGACGACGCTGCGGACCGCGAGTTCGATCGCCTGACGGACGGCGAGTTGGCCCGGCTCATTGGTGGTGAAGCCGAGCTCGGCTTGCAGCAACTTGTTGAAGCCGACGTATTTGTTCACCGAGCCGCTGAGGCCGACCGAATAGATGGTCTTCTCAGTGGTCACCGCGACTAGCACTTCGCCGGACAGGACCGAGACCGCGCGCAAGTAGATCGCGACGTTGTCGCGCCGGTATTGAGTGGAGCCGCCGATCCCAAGGAAAGTGGCGCCAGCGCCGCCGGTGAGCACGTTGGTGTCGTAGCCGATGATACCGCCCTGCATGATCAGACCGGCATTGAGCAGTGGGCCGAGCGGTTGCATGGCGCGGTGCGAGCGGACCGCGTCTTCTTCGCGATTGGCGCGAATGATCTGGCGTTCCTGCAAGAGGTCGCCCAGGCGTGCGCGCTCCAAGACGGTGAACCAACTGCCTTCACCGGCGTCCTTCAGCGCGCTGATCAGGATGCTCGAGCCGCCCTGGGTTACGGCGAAGGAGTAGTCGGCATAGTTGTCGTTCGGCTTGTGCTGGCCGGTCTGGTCAGGGAAAGCGAATACCGCGGTGAAGAGGCGCTGCGCCGGTGGCGGCAGCGTTCGAAGCGCGTCGTTGGTGCTGGTTCGCGTGCCCATTGACGGGCTCTCGGACAGCAGCCGGGCGGGCGCGGTGCCGCAGGCGCAGACGAGCGCCACCGACACCGCCGCGGCGGTGCGAAACAGGAATTGCATGGATCGGCGCTCAGTAGTTGGGGACGGGGATTTGTATTTGCGTATTCGCGCCCGATGCGCCGTCGGTGATCGAGATGTTGATCTGACCGTTGACGCGGTTGAAGTTGATGACTTCACCGCCGACGCTGAACGTGCCCGAGTTTTTCGCATTTGAACCGAGGATTTGCTGCGAAACATTCGCGGCGATCTGAGAAAGCAACGCGGAGGTAATCTGCTGCGAGAACTGCTGCACGGCCGATTGACCGGTGAGTTGTTGTTGTGTCGCCGGGTTTTGCAGGAACTTGTAGTTGTTGGCAGTCGCTGCGCCGAGCATGTAAGTGCCGTTAAGCGGGCTACCGCCGAATGAAGGGTTTGTCGGTGTGTAAGTCAATTGCCCCGCCTGAGCGCTTGCGGTCGTTAACACCAGAATTACGCCAGCGACAAGCAGCCGCGGAAGTTCACGTAGGACGTCCACCCTTGGTCTCCGATTAACTCTGATTGACCGCGCTCTTCACGGTCGGACCGAATTTATGAGTGATCGTTAACTTTCTGGAAACCTTTGGTCAAGCGGTCTTAAAAAAAATTCGTTAGTCAGGGCTTGAGCGGAACCGGAATGCGACAAAACCGCAACATTTTTGATCAAGAAGTGCTGCTATCGGATGTGACCGACGCGGCGACCGTTACTCGGCCGGTTCCAGCGTCCTGATCTTGGCCCGGCGGCGCTGGGTCCGTTCGAGCGCGAGATAAATCACCGGCGTGGTGTAGAGCGTCAACGCTTGCGACACGATCAGGCCGCCGACCACCGCAATGCCCAGCGGACGGCGGAATTCGGCGCCGACGCCCGTCGTCAAGATAAGCGGCACGGCGCCGAATAGCGCGGCCAGCGTCGTCATCAGAATCGGGCGGAAGCGCTCGAGGGCGGCGGCTCGGATCGCGTCGGCCGGGCTCATGCCGAGGTCGCGTTCGGCTTCGAGGGCGAAGTCAACGAGCATGATGGCGTTCTTCTTGACGATGCCCATGAGCAGGACGATGCCGATGATGGCGAGGATGTCGAGTTCGGTCCCGGTGATAAGGCAGGCGAGCAGGGCGCCCAGGCCGGCCGAGGGCAAGGTCGACAGGATCGTCAGCGGATGCAGCAGGCTCTCGTAGAGGACGCCGAGCACGATGTAGATCGTGATCAGAGCGGCGCCGATCAACAGGGGTTGGCTCGAGAGGGATTGCTGCAGGAATTTGGCATTCCCCGCGAAATCGGTGCGGACGCTTTCGGGCATGCGCAGCTCGAGCGCGGTCTTGCTGACGAGGTCGATGGCGTCGCCCTGGCTGATGCCGGGCTTGAGGTTGAAGCTGATCGAAGACGAGGGGAACTGGCTGCGGTGCTTGACCGCCAGCGGCGAGGTGTTGAGTTCGAGGTGGACGACGCTGCCGATCGGGACTTGCGCGCCGTTCAGGCCGGGGACGTAGAGCCGGTCGAGTTCGGTCGGATCGGTCTGCAAATGCGGGAGCGTTTCCAAGACGACGCGGTACTGGTTGCGCTGGGTGTAGATGATGGAGACCTGGCGCTGCGCGTAGGCGTTGTTGAGCGCGGCGTCGATGGCGCTGACGGAGACGCCGAGGCGAGCGGCGGCGTCTCGGTCGATCTTGAGTTCGGCTTGCGGTCCCGCCTTGTCCTGGTCGCTGCTGACGTCCTCGATGCCGGGAGCGCTGCGCAGTTTGTCTTCGAGCTTTTGGGTCCAGTCGCGCAGCTCGACGATGTTCTGGTCGAGCAGGACGAACTGGAAGCCGGAGCCGCTCGATGCGCCGCCGCCGCGAAGGTCCTGGGCGGACCAGAGGATGGTCTGGATCCCCGCCATCTGCATCAGTTTGGGGCGTAGGCGGGCAATCACCTCTTCGCTGGTGAGGCCGCGTTGGGCAGCGGGCTTGAGCGCAACGGTGAGTTGGCCGCGGTTGATGCTGGACCAGCCGGAGGTGATGCCGATGGTGCTGCCGACGCTTTCGATGGCCGGGTCGGCGAGGAGGACGTCGACGACGCGCTTCTGGCGGGCGGCCATGGCGTCAAAGCTGATGTCGGGGCTGGCTTGGGTGAAGCCTTGGATCAGGCCGGTGTCCTGGATGGGGATGAAGCCCTTCGGGACGACGCCGTAGAGTTTGATCGTCGCAACGATGATGACGAGGGTCAGGACGAGCATCGAGCGATGCCAGCGCAACGCGGCGGTGAGGGAGCGGCCGTAGGCGTCCTGGAGCCAGCGGAAGAAGCGGTCGATGCGGGCGTCGATGGCACCCCAGCGCCCGGTCGGAGGGCCGCCTCCGCTGGCGAAGCGGGCGCAGAGCATGGGCGTTAACGTGAGCGAGACGACGGCGGAGACGGCGATGGCGATGGCGATGACCATCGCGAACTCGTGGAAAAGCCGCCCGAGCAGGCCCCCCATGAACAGGATGGGGATGAAGACGGCGACCAGCGAGACGCTGATGGAGATGACGGTGAAGCCAATCTGCTTGGAGCCAGCGAAGGCGGCTTGGAGCCGGCCCATGCCGCGCTCCTGGTGGCGGTGGATGTTCTCGATCATGACGATCGCGTCGTCGACGACGAAGCCGACCGAGATGGTGAGCGCCATCAGGGAGAAGTTGTCGAGGCTGTAGCCGAGCAGGTACATCGCGGCGAGCGTGCCGGAGAGGCTGAGCGGGACGGTGACGGCGGCGGCCAGGGTCGGCACCAGGCGGCGCATGAAGATGGCGACGACCATCAGCACGAGGGCGACGCTGATGACGAGCGAGACTTCGACGTGCTCGACGCTGGCGCGGATGGTGCCGGTGCGGTCGGAGAGGACGGTGACGTTGATGCCCGAGGGTATCCAGGTGAGGAGCTGCGGTAGGGTCGCCTTCACGCGATCGACGGTCTCGATGACGTTGGCGCCGGCTGATTTGGTGACGGTGAGCAGGATGGCGCGCTTGGTGCCTTCCCAGGCCGCGAGTTTGGTGTTGGCGACGCCGTTGAGGACTTCGGCGACGTCGCCGAGGCGGACGGTGGCACCGTTGGCGTTTTTCAGGACGAGTTTCGCGTAGTCCTCAGCCTGGCTGATCTGGCCGTTGAGCTGGATCAGTTCTGCACGGTCGGGGCCCTGCAAGCCCCCGGTGGCGCCATTCACGTTGGCAGCGCGGATGGTGGTGTAGACGTCAGCGCTCGAGAGCCCGGCGGCGCGCAGCGCGGCCGGGTTGAGGCGTACGCGGACCGCTGGTTTCTCGGCGCCATTCACCTGCACTTGGCTTACGCCGTCGACCTGGCTGAGGCGCTGGGCGAGGATCGTGTCGGCGGCGTCATAGAGCTGGGCGGTGGTGAGGCGGTCGCTGGTGAGCGAGAGGGTCAGGACCGGGATCTCGGCCGGGTTGAACTTGCGATAGTAGGGCCGGGTCGGCAGATCGCTCGGAAGATCGGTGGTGGCGGCGTTGATGGCGGCCTGGACGTCGTGGGCCGCGCCTTCGATGTCGCGATCGATATCGAACTGGATGACGATGGAGACGCTGCCGGTGCTGTTCGTGCTGGTGAGCTCGGAGACTCCCGGAATCTCGCCGAGGCGGCGCTCGAGCGGGGCGGCGATGCTGGCCGCCATGGTTTCCGGGTCGGCGCCGGGCCGGGCGGCGAAGACGACGATGGTGGGGATGTCGACGCTCGGGAGCGGGGCGACGGGGAGGAAGCGGATCGCGACGGCGCCTGTGAGCAGGATGCCGAGCGCCAGCAGGAAGGTTGCAACGGGTCGGCGGATGAAGGGGGCCGAGACGTTCATCTACTCTGCGGCCAGAGGCCTTGGCCGCCCGCTCAGATAGCGAAGGCGCAGGCGTTCGAAGGCGAGATAAATGACCGGCGTGGTGTAGAGCGTCAGGACCTGCGAGAGCAGCAGGCCGCCGACGATGGTCAGGCCCAGCGGATAGCGCAGTTCGGAGCCGGTGCCGTGTTCGAGCACCAGCGGGAGCGCGCCGAGCAGGGCGGCGGCGGTGGTCATCATGATCGGCCGGTAGCGCAGCAGGCAGGCGGCTTCGATGGCCTGTCGGGGAGACATGCCGCGATCGCGCTCGGCCTCGAGCGCGAAGTCGATCATGATGATCGCGTTTTTCTTCACGATGCCCATGAGCAGGACAATGCCGACCAGGGCGACGATCGAGAGATCCTGGCCTGCGAGCATGAGGGCGAGGAGCGCGCCGATGCCGGCCGAGGGGAGGGTGGAGAGGATGGTGACGGGGTGGATGGTGCTTTCGTAGAGCACGCCGAGGACGATGTAGATCACGACGATCGCGGCGAGGATGAGCCAGGGTTCGCTGGCGAGGCTGCGCTGGAATTCGGCGGCGTCGCCGGAATAACTGCCGACGATGGTCTCGGGCATGCCGAGTTCGGCTTCGGCCTGCGCGACGGCGGCAACGGCGTGGCTGAGGCTGGCGCCGGGCGCGAGATTGAAGCTGATCGTGACAGCGGGGAACTGGGCCTGGTGGGTGATCGCGAGCGGGGCGATGGCCCGGGTGACGGTCGCGATGGCCGAGAGCGGGACCTGGGCGCCCGCGGTGCCGGGGACGCGGAGTTGGGTCAGCGCGGTGGGGTCGGCCTGCCAAGCGGGGTCGGCCTCGAGAACGACCCGGTATTGGTTGGCCTGGCTGAAGATGGTGCTGACCTGCCGTTGGCCGAACGCGTCGTAGAGGATGTCCTGCACGTTCTGCATGGAGACGCCGAAGCGCATGGCGGCGTCTCGGTCGACGTCGACGCGGAGTGCGAAGCCTTGGGTCTGCTGGTCGGTCGCGACGTCCTGCATGTCGGGCAGCGCGCGGAGATGATCGACGAGCTTCGGAGCCCAAATGTTGAGCTCCTCGGCGTCGGTGTCCATCAGCGTGTATTGGAACTGGGTGCGGCTGATGCGGGTGCCGATCTGGATATCCTGCACGGGCTGCATGAAGACGCTCATCCCGGGAACGTCGTTCATCTGTGATTGCAGACGGGCGATGACGGTGGCGACGCCGTCGCGTTCGGGGCGGGGCTTGAGCGCGATGGTGAGGCGGCCGGTGTTTGGGGTGGCGTTGATGGAGCCAGCGCCGACGAACGATGTGACGCCCGTGACCGCCGGGTCGCGGCGAACGAGTTCGGCGAGTTTGGTCTGCAGCACCTGCATGCGGGGGATGGAGGCGCTCTGCGCGGCTTCGGTGACGGCGACGATGACGCCGGTATCCTGCTGCGGCAGGAAGCCCTTGGGAATGATCAAATAAAGGCCGACCGTGCCGATGAGGGTGCCGAGGGCGACGAGCAGTGTGGCGCGCTGGTGTTCGAGCACGACCATCAGGGTGCGGTGGTAGAAACGCGCGGTGGCGTCGAAGCTGCGCTCGAACCAGCGGGTGAGGCGGCTGGGACGCTCTTCGGCGCGGAGCAGGCGGGCGCACATCATCGGGGTGAGCGTGAGCGAGATGACCGCGGAGACCACGACGGAGGTGCTCAGGACGACGGCGAACTCGTTGAACAGGCGGCCGACCACGCCGGACATGAAGAGCAGCGGGATGAACACCGCAATCAGCGAGACGGTGAGCGAGACGATGGTGAAGCCGATCTGCTTGGCGCCGCGATAGGCGGCTTCGAGCGGGGAATAGCCCTCCTCGATGAAGCGAACGACGTTCTCGATCATGACGATGGCGTCGTCGACGACGAAGCCGGTGGCGACCGTGAGCGCCATGAGGCTGAGATTGTCGAGGCTATAGCCGCAGAGGGCCATGACGCCGAAGGTGCCGATGAGCGAGAGCGGCAGGGCGACCGCGGGGATGAGGGTGGCCCTCGCGCTGCGCAGGAACAGATAGATGACGAAGACGACCAGGCCGATGGCCATCGCGAGGGTGACCTGCACGTCGAAGACGGAGGCACGGATGGTCTCGGTACGGTCGGTGACGGCCTGCATGCGGATCTGGGCGGGGATGGAGCGCTGCAGGGCCGGGAGCGCTTCGCGGATGGCGGCGACGGTTTGGACGATGTTGGCGCCAGGCTGGCGCTGGATATCGAGGACGACGGCGGATTTGCCGTTGTACCAGCCGGAAACGCGGTCATTCTCGACGCCACCGATGACGCTGCCCACGTTAGAGAGGCGGACCGGGGCGCCGTTTTTGTAGGCGATGACGAGGGAGTTGTATTGGTCGGGAGAGAGGAGCTGGTCGTTGGCGCCGACCGCGTAGGCCTGTCGGCGGCCGTCGAAGCCGCCTTTGGCGCCGTTGACGTTGGCAGCGGCGACGGCATTGCGGACGTCTTCGAGCGAGAGGCCATAGGCGGCGACGCGGGCGGGATCGACGCGGACGCGGACGGCGGGGCGGAGGCCGCCCTGGACGGTGACTTTGCCGACCCCGTCGATCTGGCTGAGCTTGGGCTGCAGGATGGTGTCGGCGGCGTCGCTGATCTTGTCGATGGGGATGCTGTCGGAGGTGAGTGCCAGGGAGAGGATCGGCGCGTCGGCCGGGTTCACCTTGGAGTAGACGGGCGGGTAGGGCAGGTTGACCGGGAGCGTGCCGGTGGAGGCGTTGATCGCGGCTTGAACGTCTTGGGCGGCGCTGTCCATCTTGCGGTTGAGGTCGAAGGTCAGCGTGATCTGGCTGGTGCCCTCGCTGCTCGTGCTGGTCATGGATTGCAGGCCGGTGATCTGGCCGAACTGCCGCTCGAGCGAGGCGGTGATCAGGGTCGCGACGGTTTCGGGCCCGGCGCCAGGGAGTTGGGTGGTGACCTGAATGGTCGGGAAGTCGACTGACGGTAGGGCGGAGACAGGTAGCCAGCGGTAGCCGAGGACGCCGGCGAGCAGGATCGCGATCGCAAGGAGAGAGGTAGCGATCGGGCGCGCGATGAAGGGGGCAGAGATGCTCAACTAGGACTCATGCGTGGTGCATGGCGGCGAGGGCGGCGTCCTCGTCGTTGACCTTGCGGGCGCTGGCGCGGCCAGCGATGCGGCCGGCGAATGTCGTGAACTCAGGGCGTTCCGGAACGAGTTTGAACTGCATGGTCCAGCCGAGGGCGGTGCCCCAGAGGATGTCCGCGGCGGTGAAGCGCTCGCCCAGCATGAACGGGCCCGGCGTCAGCTGTTGAGAAAGCAGCTCGATGACTTCGTCGTAGGAGCCGTACGGCGACATCGCGCGCATACCGGGCTCGACACCGCGGTGCTTGTCCACCAGGGCAGGCTCGAAACAGGAGCCGTAGAAGGCGATCCAGCGGAGATAGGGGCCTCGAAGAGGGTCGCCGATCGGGGGCGCGAGGCCGCGCTCTGGGAAGGTGTCGGCCAGGTAGATATAGATCGCCACTTGCTCGGTGATGACCGCACCGTCGTGCACGATGGCAGGGACTTTGGCGAGCGGGTTGACGGCGCGGTAGTCGGAGGCCGTGTTCTCGCCGCGGTTCCGGTTGAGGATCTGCATATCGTAGGGCGCGGCCAATTCCTCGAGCAGGATGCGCACGCCGGTCGAGCGGGTCCTCGGCGAGTGGTAGAATGTCAGCACGTCTGCCTCCTCGTTCATGAGTTCGACCTGTTGCGCCGGCCGCGTTGTGCCGTGCCGGGGGCGCCGCGTTCGCGTGTCGGCACGGCGTCGGGCGCGTTGCCGTCCGGCCCGGCGATGGCGACCATGCCGCCATCTTGCACCCGCTGGGCGCCGTCGGTCACGACTTGCTCGCCGGCTTGCAGGCCAGACTGGACGATCGCGAGCTGATCGTCCTCGTGGCCGAGCTTCAGCGCGCGCTTCTCGGCCTTGTTGTCTGATTTGATGACGAAGACATAGGGGCCTTCGGGGCCGCGCTGGACGGCGGCCGTGGGGACTGTGACGACGTTCTGCTCGGTGCGGACGAGCATACGGACGTTCACGAAGCCGCCCGGCCACAGCTTGAGTCCGGCATTCGGGAAAGTGGCCTTCAGCTTGATGGTGCCGGTCGCGGGGTCGACCTGGTTGTCGAGGACGGCGAGCTTGCCGCGGTCTATCACGCCGCGGCCGCCGGGCGGCGCATTGTCGCCAGCGCGCAGTGCAACAACCTCCGGCATGCCGTTCTGCATCGATTCAGCAACTTGCGGCAGAGATTGCTGCGGCAAGGTGAACACGACGGAGATCGGCTGCAGCTGAGTGATGACGGTGATCGGTGTGGCGTCGCTGGAATGGACGATGTTGCCGCTGTCCACCTGGCGTAGGCCGACGCGGCCGTCGATCGGCGCGGTGATCGTCGCGTAGCTGAGCTGGGTCTTGGCGGTGTCGATGGCCGCCTGGTCGCCGCGGACCTGCGCCTCGAGCTGCGCCACCTGGGCGCGTGCGGTGTCGGACTGTTGCGCGCTGCTGTAGTTGGAGGCGACCAGCTTGGCGTAGCGCGCCATGTCCAGCTTGGCGTTGGCGAGATTGGCCTCGTCCTGCTGCTTCTTCGCAGCCGCGGAATCCAGCGAGGCCTGATAAGGCCGCGGATCGATGCGCGCAAGCACGTCGCCGGCCTTGACGTCCTGGCCCTCCTTGAAGCGAACGTCGACGAGCGGGCCGTCGACCATCGCGCGGATGGAAACGAGATTGAAGGCTTGCACGGTGCCGAGCGCATCGAGGTAGATCGGGACATCCTGCGTGACGCTGTTGGCGGCCAGGACCGGGACCGGCGTGCTCGGATCTTGCCCGCCGCGCCGGCCGCGGCGCCCGCTGGCGGCGGTCTGTTCAGTGCCGGTCTGGTGGTTGTGCCACCAGTAGTAACCGCCGCCGCCGAGCACGGCGAGCAGGACCAGGGCGACGATCCAGCGCCTCATGCGGACTGCCCGGCGACGGTGAAGCCGCCGCCCATCGCCTTATAGAGGTTGAGCAGCGCGAGGAAACGGGAAAGCCGGATTTGAGTCAGCAGATCCAGATAGTTGTAGAGCGTCGTCTGCGTGTTGAGCGAGGTGATGATGTCGATCGTCCCGGCCTGTAGCTGGGCGTTGGCGATGTCGGCCGCGCGCTGCGCCACGGCAATCGCTTCGCGTTCGCGGGCTTCCTGATCCGAGGTGTACTGAAGCGACGTGAGGGATTGCTCGACGTCGGTGAAGGCTTGCAGCACCGCCTTTTGGTAGTTGGCGAGCAACTCGCCATAGCGGCCCTTCGCCTGATCGAGGTCGCCGCGGCGCAGTCCGTTGTCGAAGATCGGCTGCGTGAGGGCGCTGGCGAGTTGCGCCACGAGGGTGCCGGGACCGGTGATGGAGGAAAGCGCGGCGCTGGTCAGGCCGCCGGACGCGGTCAGGCTGATCTGGGGATAGAAGGCGGCGCGGGCGGCGACAATATTGGCGTTCTGCGCCGCAAGCAGGGCCTCGGCATAGGCGACGTCGGGACGGCGGGCGAGGAGCTCGCTGGGCAGGCCAGGCGCGACGAGCGGTAAAGGCAGCTTGTCGAGCGAGCCGCCGGTGATGTCGAGCCGCTCCGGCGGCAGGCCGACGAGGATGCCGAGGGCGAGCCGGTTCTGCTCGATGGTGTTGCGGTAGTTCGGCAGGTTGGCGCGCTGGCCGGCGACCAGCGCCTCCTGCTGCGAGACGTCGAGCAGGTTGGCGGTGCCGACTGTCAGGCGCGCGCGGTAGGCTGCCAGGATTTGCTCGGCGCTGCGCAGGTTCCGCTCGGCAACGCGAAGCCGATCCTGTGCGGAGAGGACCTGGAAGTATGTGGAGGCGACAGAGCTCTCCACCGCGAGCGTGACCGTCTGCTGATCGAAACGTGTCGCGATCGCGTTGGCCTGGGCGGACTGCAGCAGGGCGCGGTTGCGGCCGAACAAGTCGAGATCGTAGCTGGCCTGCAGGCCGATGCTGTAGCTGCGGCTGTCGAAATAGTGGCCACCGCCACCGCTGCTGAACCCGCTACTGCTACGGCTGCCGGTGCCGGAGCGGTTGTAGCTGAAATCACCGGTACCGTTGAGCGTCGGCAAGAGCGGGGCGCCGTTGATGCGCACCTGGGCATCTGCCTGGACGACCCTCGCCGCCGCGGCGCCGAGGTCGTTGTTGAAGAGCCGAGCGCGATTCATCAGCGCGTCGAGCTCGGGCGAGCGGAAATTCTCCCACCAATACATAGCAGGCCAGGCAGCCTTGGCTGTTTCGGGACTGGCGCGGAAGGCGCCGGGTACATCCACCGGCGGCGACGCGAAAATCGGGCCGAGCGTGCAGCCCCCGAGCTGCAGGAGGAGCGGCAGCAGGGGGAGGGCCAAGCGGGTCGGCCTCATCGCAGCGGGTGCCGTCGGCCGGCTTCGGCCAGGCGTTGCCGGCCCTCGGGCGAGACTTCCTGGATCGCGTCGACGAAGGCGGCGCCGAAATCGTCGGACCACTCTTTCCAGGCGACCTGCCAGTTGCGCATGGCGGTGCGGAGCGCCTCGGGCTCATATGGCGTATGGCCGATGGCGCGCAACATCGCTGCCCGGGCGGCCTCCATGCGGGCTCGCGCCACGTCGATCTCTTCGAAATGCGGCTCGGCGACGGCAATCAGCTTGGTCTGATCCTCCGCCGAGAGCGACCGGGAGATCCGCTCGAACATGACCACCGGGCGCGGCGGACCACCGGGTACCGGGGGCGGGACCATGATCGGGCGGTGATATACGAACGGCGCCGCGGCGATTGGGATCGTGACGAGATTGACGGCGAAGGACAGGAACAAGAGGCGCGTGCGCCACGGCTCGCGCAACGTCATTTGGCTGAACTCACTGATCCAGGGCGGCGAGGCTGATCGTCTGCGCCGAAGTGAACGGGTCGGTCGAACTGCCCGCATCGGCCTGGGCAACGGCAATGTCGAGCGTGGTCGCGAGATAGAGTCCGGCGGCCATGCAGCCGATCAGCGCACCCGCGCGCAAGCCACGCGTGAGCAGCGAGAGGGGAGCAAGGCTCCGGCGCAGCGCGGACTGCATCCGGTCGAAGACGGCGAGGTCGTATTCCCGGACGTCTTCTTGTGCATCCTCGTCGACCATGGCGTCAGCGAAGGCGGACTGGGCTTCCGGTGAACGTCGCAGGAGCGCCAACGCGGCAAGGCGTTCGTCTTCGGGCCAGGCGGACAGGTCGGTTCCGCGGGCACGGACGAGCCACTCCAGCCGGCGGCGGGAGAGCGGCTGGCTCACGTCTCGCGAGCCTCCATGTAGGCGCGGACCAGCTTGCGGCCGCGATGCAGCAAACCTTCGAGCGCGCGCGTGGAGACGCTGAGGGCGCGCGCGGCATCCTGTCCGGACCAGCCTTCCTGATAGGTCAGGGTCAGCGCGGTGCGCTGGCGTTGCGGGAGGCTGGCGATGGCTTCGGCGAGGATCATGTTGCGTTCACTGCGGACCAGCATGACGTCGGCGGCTTCCGCCGGGTCGAGCAGGCTGTCCGGCACATCGGTGGTCGGACGGGTCGCACGGACGCGGTCGATCGCGGCGTTGACGACGATGCGGTGCAGCCAAGTGGACACGCTGGCCTGCTTGCGGTCGTAGGTTGCGGCGCGCATCCAGGCGCGCAACAGGGCATCCTGCGCAGCGTCCTCGGCCGCGGCCGGTTCGGACAGCACGCGCAGGGCTGCGCGCCGCAGACGCAGCATGTAGCGTTCGGCCAGGGCGTCGAACGCTAGGCGGTCGCCGGCGGCGCTGCGGGCCATCAGGTCTTCGTCGGTCGCGTCGTTCAGCATGAGGGATCACATGGTCCGGACATGCCCTTCTTACGAGAGGGCGGCGCGGGCCCCACGCCGGGGTGCTGCGAGAGCTTCATCATACCGCGGCGAGGATCCGTTCCGCTAGTTTGAGGTGCGGTCGATCGATCATCTTGCCGTCTAGGGTGAAGACGCCGGCGCCGGGCCGCTCGGCGAAACCGGCCCGGACCTGCTCGGCCCAGCGCACTTGGTCAGCGCCCGGGGTGAACGCCAGGGCGACGGGGTCGAGCTGGGCGGGGTGGATGCAGAGCTTGCCGGCGAAACCGTCGGCGGCGGCCTGGGCGGCTTCCGCCTCGAGGCCGGCCGGGTCTCGCGGATCGGGGAACGGCGTGTCGATCGCGGGCAGCCCGGCGGCGGCGGCGGCAAGCAGCGTCATCGTGCGAGCCGCCGCGACCGACGCGGCATAGACGCCGCCGCGCCGCGCGACGATGCCGAGATCGGCCGAGAGATCCTCCGCGCCGAAGCACAGGCCGGCCACGCGCGCCGGGCCGCCGACATAGTCCATGCGTCCGAGCGATGCAGCGGTCTCGGTGACCAACGCCAGGACACGGATGCTGCCGACGGGCATGCCGGCCGCGGTTTCGAGCGCCTCGAGATGGTGGTCGAGCAGCGCCAGATGATGCGGCCCCTCGCATTTCGGCAGCAACACGCCGGCAGGCCGGCCGGGCACGATCGCGGTGAGGTCAGGCAGGTACCACTCAGTGCCGATCGGATTGACGCGGACCAAGACGTTCTCCCGCCGGACGGTGGCGAGGAGCGCGGCGACCGCTTTCCGGGCGGCGGGCTTGGCGGCCATGGCGACGCTATCCTCGAGATCGAGGATCACGCCGTCGGCGGCAGTGGCGAGCGCCTTCTCCGCTTTGCGCGCGCTGTCGCCAGGGGCGAACAGCAGGTTGCGGAGCCGCATGACATACTTCTCCCATCGAGCTTTGGAACAATCTTGCGCGAGCCCGGCCGATATGCAAATCAGCGCATGAGACATGCAGAAAAAAGGGGGAAGCGGAGTGCCGGGTGTCATCCTGGAAACGGTCGGGTTGACTCGCGAGTTCCGCGGCTTCGTTGCCGTGAACGACGTGAAGCTGCGCGTCGAGGAACATACGATCCATGCGCTGATCGGACCGAACGGAGCCGGCAAGACCACCTGCTTCAACCTGCTGACCAAGTTCCTGCAACCGACGCGCGGGAGCATCAGCTTCGAAGGCCGTGACATCACCGATCTGGCGCCTTCGAGCGTCGCGCGCCTCGGCCTGATCCGTAGCTTCCAGATATCGGCGGTGTTTCCGCATTTGACCGCGCTCGACAACGTGCGCGTGGCGCTGCAGCGGCAACGCGGCTGGAGCTTCGATTTCTGGCGCAGCGAGAAGCTGCTCGAGCGCTATGACGACCAGGCGCGTTCGCTGCTCGCAGATGTCGGCTTGTCGGAATACGAGAACGAGCAGGCGGCGCTGCTGCCCTACGGCCGAAAGCGGGCGCTGGAGATCGCGACCACGCTCGCGTTGGACCCCAAGCTGATGCTGCTCGACGAGCCGACCGCGGGGATGACCCACGAGGACGTCGAACGGGTGGTCGCGCTGATCAAGCGCATCCGCAAGGGCCGGACGATCCTGATGGTCGAGCACAACCTCTCGGTGGTCGAGGGTCTGTGCGACAAGATCACCGTGCTCGCCCGCGGCCAGATCCTCGCCGAAGGAGACTACGCGACGGTGAGCAAGAATCCGGACGTGGTCACCGCTTATCTCGGGGCGCCCGATGCCTGATCCGATGCTGAAGGTCGAAGGGCTGAACGCCTGGTACGGCGAGAGCCACGTGCTGCACGGCGTGGATTTCGAGGTGAACGAAGGCGAGGTGGTCACGCTGCTGGGGCGCAACGGCGCGGGCAAGAGCACCACGATGAAGAGCATCATGGGCCTGTTGTCCAAGCGTAAGGGCAGCATCCGTTTCCGCGGCGACGAGATGATGCGCATGACGCCGGAGAACGTCGCCCGCGCCGGCATCGCGTTCTGCCCGGAGGAGCGCGGCATCTTCTCGAGCCTGAACGTGACCGAGAACCTGATGCTCCCGCCGGTGATCGCGCCGGGAGGGATGACGGTCGACGAGATCCACACGCTGTTCCCGAACCTCAAGGAACGGGCCAACAGCGTCGGCACCAAGCTCTCCGGCGGCGAGCAGCAGATGCTGGCGATCGGCCGGATCCTGCGCACCGGCGCCCGGCTGCTGCTGCTCGACGAGCCGACCGAGGGGTTAGCCCCGGTGATCATCCAGCAGATCGGCCACACTATCCGCGCGATCAAGGCGCGCGGCTTTACCGTGCTGCTGGTGGAACAAAACTTCCGCTTCGCCGCGACCGTGGCCGACCGGCATTACGTGATGGATCATGGCGTCGTCGTCGACATGATCCCGAACCGTGATCTCGCGGCGAACATGGACAAACTTCACGATTATCTCGGCGTCTGAACGCTCGAGGGGAGGAGACATCATGCGTATTTCTCGCCGGGGCCTCATCGGCACCGCCGCCAGCCTGCCGCTCATCAAGGCGCGCGCACAGGGCAAGACCGGGCTCAAGATCGGCATCCTGACCGACCTGTCGGGCCCGTATCAGGATCTGGCCGGGCCGACCGCGGTCAAGGCGGCGCAGCAGGCGCTGGAGGATTTCGGCGTCGCGGGCAAGGGCATGACCGTCGAGGTCATTTCGGCCGACCATCAGAACAAGGCCGATATCGGCGCCGGGATCGCGCGGCAATGGTTCGACAGCGGCGTCGATGCCATCTTCGAGGTTGCCAATTCCGGCGTGGCGCTCGCGGTGGCCGGTGTCGCGAAGGACAAGAACAAGGTCTACATCAATTCCGGCGCGGCGACGTCGGACCTGACGGGCGCGCAGTGCAACGTCAACACGATCCATTGGGTGTACGACACGTATATGCTCGCCAAGAGCACCGGCGGCGCGCTGGTGAAGGCGGGCGGGGATAGCTGGTTCTTCATCACCGCCGATTACGCGTTCGGCAAGGCGCTGCAGCGGGACACGACGGGATTCATCGAGGCCGCCGGCGGCAAGGTGGTCGGGTCGGTGGCGTATCCGTTCCCGGGGACGACCGACTTCTCCTCGCTGCTGCTGCAGGCGCAAGCGTCCGGCGCGAAGGTGTTGGGCCTGGCCAATGCCGGAACCGACACGATCAACTCGATCAAGCAGGCCAAGGAGTTCGGTCTGTCGATGACGCTCGCCGGGCTGCTGCTGTTCATCAGCGACGTGCATTCGCTGGGGCTGGAGACGGCCAAGGGGATCGAGCTGACGGACAGTTTCTATTGGGACATGAACGAGAGCACGCGGAAGTTCTCCGAGCGGTTCAAGCCGAAGGCGCCAGACCGGCGTCCGACGATGGTGCAGGCCGGCGTCTATTCGAGCGTGCTGCATTACTTGAAGGTCGCGTCCGCCATGGGCGTCGACGCGATCAAAAAGGACGGCGCCGCCACTGTGGCGCAGCTCAAGGCGATGCCGACCGAAGACGAGTGCTTCGGCGCGGGCAAGATCCGCGAGGACGGGCGCAAGCTCTGCCCGTCCTATCTGTGGCAGGTGAAGAGCCCGGCGGAGAGCAAGGGTCCCTGGGATTACTACAAGCCTGTGGCCTCAACGCCGGCCGACGAGGCGTTCCGCCCGCTCGGCCAGGGCGGCTGCAAGATGACGAATAGCTGAGGAGAGCGACAAACGTGACCATCGAACGCCGCACATTGCTGGGCACGGCTGCTGCCGCCTCGGCCACCACCATCCTGCCGCGCGCCAGCCGGGCGCAGGGCAAAGTCGTCAAGATCGGCGTGCTGAACGACCAGTCCGGCCCGTATCGCGACCTGAGCGGCATGCATGCCGTCGTCGCCGCGCGCATGGCGGCGAAGGATTTCGGCCCCGACCTGAACGTCGAGGTCGTGTTCGCCGACCATCAGAACAAGCCCGACATCGGCGCGGGGATCGCGCGCCAGTGGATCGACCAGCAGGGCGTCGATGTGATCATGGACGTCAACACCAGCTCGGTGGCGCTTGCGGTCAACAATGTCTGTAAGGAAAAGAACCGGGCGTATATCAACGTCGGCGCGGCGACGACGGACCTGACCGGGGCGCAGTGCACGCCGGTGACGATCCACTGGTCGTACGACACCTATATGCTTGCGCAATCCACCGGCGGCGCGATGGTCCGCGCGGGCGGCAAGAGCTGGTACTTCATCACCGCCGACTACGTGTTCGGCCAGCAGCTGCAGCGCGACACCACCGGCTTCGTCACCAAGGAAGGCGGCAAGGTCGTCGGTGCGTCGCTGTATCCGTTTCCGGGCACGACCGATTTCTCGTCGTTCCTGGTCTCGGCGCAGTCGAGCGGCGCGGACGTTCTCGGCCTGGCCAATGCCGGCGCGGACACGATCAACAGCATCAAGCAGGCGGCCGAATTCGGGCTGACCAAGCAGATGAAGGTCGCCGCCCTGCTGATGTACATCCAGGACGTGCACGGGCTCGGGCTGGAGGCGGCGCAGGGCCTGTTCCTGACCGAGAGCTTCTACTGGGACATGAACGACCGCACGCGGGCGTTCACCAAGCGCTGGCAGCAGGTTGAGCCGAATTTCGCGCCGAACATGACCAACGTCGCGAACTACGCCGGTGCGCTGCACTTCCTGAAGGCGGTCAAGGCGCTGGGCGGGGCCGACAAGGCTGCCGACGGCGCGGCCGTGGTGGCGCAGATGAAGGCGATGCCGATCAAGGACGATGTCTACGGCACGGCCAAGATCCGCGAGGACGGCATGGTGCTGATCCCGTCCTACCTGTTCCAGGTCAAGACGCCCGCCGAGAGCAAGGGGCCGTGGGATTACTACAAGCTCGTGCAGGAGACGCCGGCGGACAAGGCTTGGAAGCCGATGGCCGATGGCGGCTGCCCGCTGGTCAAGTCCTGAGCATGTCGGGCGCGATTGCCGCACGCCGCAGCCCGCGCTTGCCGGGCTGGGCGATCGGGGGAGGGGTGGCGGTTGCCGCCCTTCTGGTGATCGTGCTCGGCATCGGCGTGCAGACGGTGGCGACCTTCTTCTACAAGCCGCTGCCGCTGCTGATGGGTCAGCTCCTGTTGGGGCTGATCAACGGCGCGTTCTACGCGCTATTGTCGTTGGGCCTGGCGATCATCTTCGGCATGCTCAACATCATCAACTTCGCCCACGGCGCGCTGTTCATGTTGGGCGCGTTCGTGGCGTGGATGCTGCTGACGCCGAATACGTGGCTGGCGATGATCTCGCCGGGCCTGGCGGTGCCGGACTGGCTGAGCCTCGGGTATTGGCCGGCGCTGATCGTGGCCCCAATCATCGTCGGCGCATTCGGGCTGCTGCTCGAGAAGACGATCATCAGCCGGCTCTACAAGCTCGACCATCTCTACGGTCTGCTGCTGACCTTCGGACTGGCGCTGATCCTGGAAGGGCTGGCGCGCAACGCGTTCGGCAGCTCGGGGATGCCGTACCGGATCCCGGCGGCGCTGCAGGGCGCGACCAATCTCGGCTTCATGTTCATGCCGAATTATCGCGGCTGGGTGGTGCTGGCGGCGGCGGTTGTTTGTCTTGCGACCTGGATCATCATTGAGAAGACCCCGCTAGGCGCACGGCTGCGCGCGGCGACGGAGAACCCGGCGCTGGTGCGCGCCTTCGGCGTCAACGTGCCGCGGATGATCAGCCTGACCTATGCCGGCGGCGTGGCGCTGGCGGCCTTCGCGGGTGTGCTGGCGGCGCCGATCTATTCGGTGAACCCGAACATGGGCTCCAACTTCATCATTACCGTGTTCGCGGTCGTCGTGATCGGCGGCATGGGCAGCATCCTCGGCAGCATCGTGACCGGGTTCGGGCTCGGCATCGTGGAGGGGCTGACCAAGGTCTATTATCCGCAAGCGTCAGCCACGGTCATCTTCGTGATCATGGTGATCGTCCTGCTGCTGCGTCCCGCCGGCCTGTTCGGGAAGAGGTCCTGAGATGAGCGTCACCACCCATGGCCCGTTGGCGATCCCGAACGGACGGGCCGCCACGGTGTTCGGTTTCACCAGCGCGCAGGCGATCGCGATGCTGGTGCTCATCGGGTTGATCATCGGGCTACCGTTTGCGGGCATCTACCCGGTGTTCCTGATGAAGGTGCTGTGCTTCGCGTTGTTCGCCTGCGCCTTCAACCTGCTGATCGGCTATGTCGGGCTGATGAGCTTCGGCCATGCCGCGTATTTCGGCATGGGCGGCTATGTCGCGGCCTGGACGGCAAAGAATTGGGGCGTCTCGGCAGAGGTGTCGATCCTGCTGGGCGGGTTGACCGGCGCCGGGCTGGGGGTGGCGTTCGGCTGGCTGGCGATCCGGCGTCAAGGCATCTACTTTGCGATGATCACGCTGGCGCTGGCGCAGATGAACTACTTCTTCTGTCTGCAAGCGCCGTTCACGGGCGGCGAAGACGGCATCCAGCAGGTTCCGCGCGCGGCGCTGTTCGGGTTCATCTCGATGCGGCCGGACATGAGCATGTACTGGCTGGTCGCGGCGGTATTCCTGATCTTTTTCCTGCTGATCCATCGCACGGTGCATTCCCCGTTCGGGCAGATTCTCAAGGCGATCCGTGAGAACGAGCCGCGGGCCACGTCGCTGGGCTATCGCACCGACGACTACAAGCTGGTGGCGTTCGTGCTGAGCTGCTTCATCGCGGGGATCGCCGGCGGCACGAAGTCGCTGGTGTTCGGGATCGCAACGCTGACGGACGTGAACTACGCCATGTCGGGCGACGTGGTTCTGATGACGCTGCTGGGGGGCCTGGGCACGATCTTCGGGCCGGTGGCCGGGGCGGCGGTCATTGTCGGGCTCGAGAACTATCTGGCGCAGTTCGGTTCGTGGGTGACGGTGACGCAGGGCGTCATCTTCGTGATCTGCGTGCTGGCGTTCCGCCGCGGCATCGTCGGCGAGATCGGGGCGCTGTTCAAAACCTCGCTGTGACGGCAGGTGGGGGCGGGCTGCACAAGCCCGTCCGCATCTGCTATGTTGCACCGCACAATGCTCTCACCGATCGAAAAGCGGCGCTCTCCGGCGGAGGCGCTGTTCCGCCCTCGCTCGATCGCGCTCGTCGGCGCGGGCACGCCAGTAGGGACGCGCATCCTCGGCAATCTCCGCGAGGCCGGTTTCGCGGGGTCGATCCATGCCGTGGATGCGGCGGAGGCACTGACCGAGGGCGCTGATCTCGGCGTCGTCGCCGGGCCGCTCGGACAAGGGCTTGCCGCGCTGACCGCGCGGGGCGTGCCGGTGGCGGTCGCGGCGGCAGAGGGGGCGGTCGAACGCGGGCCGATCCGGCTATTGGGACCGCGCAGTTTCGGGATTATCGTGCCGGCTTCGGGGCTGAATGCGTCGCTGGGGCACCTTCCGGCACGGCCGGGCAAGCTCGCATTGGTCTCGCCGTCAATCGCACTCTGCCGCACCGTGCTGGACTGGGCGGAGCCGAACGGCGTCGGCTTCAGCCACATCGTCGGTACCGGTCTCGAGGGCGATCTGGATGCCGGCCTGGTGCTGGACATGCTGGCGCGCGAGCCCGGCGTCGGCGCGATCCTGCTCGATGTCCGCCACGTCCGCGATCGGCGGGCATTCCTTTCAGCGGCCAAAGCGGCGGCTGGGCAGCGGCCGGTGGTCGCCCTGCACGCGGGCGGCCGACAGCGCGATCCGACCGGGCGCCACGATCTCGTGTTCGAAGCGGCGCTGCGGCGCGCTGGCGTGCTGCGTGTGACGACGATGGCCGAGCTGCTGGCAGCGGCCGAGGTGCTGACCCGCTCCCGCCCGCCGCGGCATGACAGCCTGATGATCGTGACCAACGCCATCGGAGCCGGGCAGCTCGCGGCAGACCAGGCGGTGCGGTTGGATATCCCGCTCGCCGAGCCCGATCCCTCCGCCGAGCTGCTGCTGCGCATGGCTCTGCCGCCGCAACCGCCGGAGCCGGGCCTGATCTGGACCGGGGTGGAGCAACCGACACGGCCGGCCGAAGCGGCGTCGATGGTCTCGGCATTGCCGGAGATCGGCGGCATCGCCGTGATCCTGGCGCCGACGGGCGATGGCGATGCGGCCGGCGTTGCGGCGCTCGCGGCCTGCCGTACCGTGATCAAGGTTCCGCTGATCACCTGCGTGCTGGGCGAGACCACCGGGGCGGTGCATCGGCGGACGCTCGCGGAAGCGGGGCTGCCGGTGTTCGCCTCGCCCGAGCAGGCGGTGCGCGCCTTTGGGCAGCTGGTCACCCTCCGGCGGGCGCGGCAGGCGGCGCGGGAGCTTCCGTCCAGCCGCCTGCTTCGGTTGGCGCCGGATCGGGCGCGGGTGCAGGCGATCATCGGCCGTGCCCGGCTGGCGGGGCGGAGCGCGCTCTATCAGGACGAAGCGCTCGACATGCTCTCCGCCTACGGGATGCCGGTGGTGCCGTTTCGGGCGGTGGCTGGCGCCGAGGAGGCGGCGGATGCGGCCGTGCTGCTGGGTTTCCCGGCGACGGTGAAGCAATGCCGGCTGGATCCGAACGCACCCGGGTTGCTGGTGCTCGACTTGCAGGACCGTGGGTCGGTGCGGCAGGCGGCGGGGCGGATGGAGAACCATGGCGACCTGATCGTGCAGCGGCAGGCCGGCCGGGCGCAGCGTTTGCGGATCGCAGTGACCGACGACCCAATGCTGGGGCCGGCGATCGGTTTCGGACCCGGCGGGCGCGACCGGTTGCGCGATGAGGTGATCGAACTGCCGCCGCTGAACCTGGCGCTCGCCGCCGGGCTGATCGCCAGGTCACCGGCGGCGACGCTGCTGGCCGCGGGGCAGGGTCATGGTGCGGCCGATCTCGACGCCGTGGCCGACGCGCTGGTCCGCGTGAGCCAACTCGTCATCGACATGCCCGAGATCGCCGGGCTGATCATCGATCCACTGTTCGCGGACGAGACCGGTGTGTCGGCCGCGGAGGCCTGGATCGAGCTGCGGCCGGAAGGCGAGCGGGGTCTAACGGCGATCGCGCCTTATCCTGCGGACCTGGTCGAGACTTGGCGCACGCGCGCCGGCGAGACGCTGGAGATCCGGCCGATCCGGCCGGAGGACGCGGAGGCCCATGCTGGCTTGATGTCCCGGCTCACGCAGGAAGACATCCGCTACCGCTTCTTCTCGCTACTGCGCGAACTGCCGCCTGAGCAGATCGCCCGCATGACCGCGATCGATTACGACCGCGAGATGGCGATCATCGCGGTCCGCGGGGTGGATACCGTCGGCGTCGCCCGCCTCGTGCAGGAGCCCGGCGGGCGCGAGGCCGAGTTCGCCGTCGTCGTCGATCCCGTCATGAAGGGCACCGGTCTCGGCCATCACCTGATGCAGCGGATCATCGATTGGGGCTGTCAAAAGGGCCTGGCCGCCATCAGCGGGCAGATCCTCGCCGACAACTCCCGCATGCTCGCCTTCATCAAGAAACTAGGCTTCGCGGTGCACCGCATTCCCGGAGAGTCGGACGTGGTCGAGGCGCGCCTGCCGCTGTAGACTGCGGTATGGAGGTTTCGTCAGACGCGGCGCAGATGCTGAAGCAGCGCGCGATCCTGTGCGTGCTGGCGGCTTCGGCCTCTTTCATCGTGGCGGCGGCGCTGGTCAAGGCGGTCGCGGCCGACATCCCGACATTCCAGATCATGCTGTGCCGAAGCTTTTTCGCGCTGATCGTCATGGCGCCGCTGCTCCGCCGGGGCGGCGGTCTGGCAGCGTTGCGGACGCGCCAGCCCTGGGGCCATGCGCTGCGAGTGGCGGCGGGATTCGCGGGGATGTTCGGGTCGTTCTACGGCTACGCGCACTTGCCGATGGCGGTGGTGACTGCGCTCGGCTTCGCGATGCCGATCTTCCTCACCGTGCTGTCCGTGCCGATGCTGGGCGAACGGATCACCGTCGCCCGGGCGATCTCGGTAGTGGCGGGACTGCTGGGCGTGCTGGTCGTGCTGCGGCCGTGGAATACGGAGGGCGCTATCGAATTGATGCCGGCGCTGATCGTCGTGTTCAGCGTGGGCGCGTGGGCGCTGGCGATGGTCAGCATCCGGCGGATGGGCCAGGCGGGCGAGCGCAACATCACCATCGTGCTTTGGTTCTCGATCGCCTGCACGATCCTCTCGGGGCTGCTGAGCATCCCGGTCTGGGTCTGGCCGACGCCGCTGGAGTGGCTCGCGCTGATCGGGATCGGCGTGGTGTCCGGCGTTGCCCAGCTCTTGATGACGGAGGGTTATCGCAACGGCGAGGCAACGATGTTGGCGCCGTTCGAGTATGGCGCGATCGTCTACACGGTGCTGTTGGGCTGGGCGATCTGGGGTGAGGTGCCGGGAAAGTGGGAGACGCTCGGGATTTCGTTCCTCGTGGTCGCCGGCCTGTTCACTTGGGCGCGGGAGCGCGGGCGTCGATCGCATGCATTAGCGACTCGGCCATCGCATGCACTTCCTTCGCGGCCGACGTTTTTGGCGCCGCCTCCGTCACGCCCAGCCCCCGCGCAAACGCCTGACTGAATGCGGCGCGGTTGCCGAGCGCGGCCGAGAGCACCGTGATGCCGCGCTGGTGGAGCTCGTCTTCCATCTCCTGCCGCTGCTTGCCGGTAGCGGCGACCCGGTTGAGCACGACGCAGACGGCGCGCTTCTCCTCGGCCGCCATCTTCAGCGTGCCTTCCGCGGCCCAGAGGTCGGGCGCGCTCGGCTGCAGCGGGATGACGACCAGGTCGGCTGCCCGGATGGCCCTGCGCGCGTCGTTGTCGATCACCGGCGGCGTGTCCACGACCACCAGTTCATGCTCGCGGCGCAGCCGGTCCAACTCGCCGGCGAGCCGCCAGCCGGAGACATCGGAGAGCGTGACGCTGGCGGGCGTCGGGTCGTGCCGGCCTCGCAGAGCGTGCCACCGGGCTAGGCTGTGCTGCGGATCGATGTCGAGAATCGCAGTCGTCTTGCCGTGGGCGAGGCACGCAGCCAGATTGGCGGCCAGCATGGTCTTGCCC
Organism: uncultured Alphaproteobacteria bacterium; assembly: GCA_963848035.1. Classification (GTDB taxonomy): domain Bacteria; phylum Pseudomonadota; class Alphaproteobacteria; order Acetobacterales; family Acetobacteraceae; genus JAVVHH01. The sequence goes on along the minus strand of CAWKCD010000001.1, from coordinate 4,321,822 downwards.
GAACCCCCCTTTTGCTGCGCGACGGTGATGACCACGGACATGAAGCGACTCCTTCGCTGATGTTGCCGGACCATAACCGTTTGCTGCGGTGCAGCAAAGAATTGTTGTTAACCCCGGCTGAGATGGGTCTGGCCGACGCGGCATCGACCGTCTCGGTCGAGGTGCTGATGGCAGCAGCCGGCCGGGCGGTGGCGCGCGCGGCGCGGCGCTTTGGCCCATGCCGGACCCTCGTTCTGTGTGGCCCGGGCAACAATGGCGGCGATGGGGAGATGGCAGCGCGGCTGCTGGCGCAATGGGGGTGGCCGGTCGCGTTCGCCCGGCTCGCGGGACGCTGTCGCTTCGTGACGGACCCAGCCGAGGGCGATGGGGCGGTGCTGGTCCCGTTTTCGGTGGCGGAGGCAGCCCGGGTCGACCTCGTGATCGATGCCGTGTTCGGTGCCGGGATGCGCGGAACGTTGCCGGAGCAGGTATCCGAAGTATTGCAAGCAGCGCGGCGCGTGCTCGCCGTCGATGTGCCGAGCGGGCTCGACGGCGGGACCGGGCAGGCGCGGGGGCAGGTTCGGGCTGCCGACCTGACCGTCACGTTCGCCCGCCGCAAGCCCGGACATCTGCTGTTGCCGGGCCGAACGCTCTGCGGCGAGACGGTGCTTGCCGACATCGGCCTCCCTGTGGCTGCGCTCGAGGTCGCCGCCGGCCGAACCTGGCGGAACCAGCCGAGCCTGTGGCAGCTTCAGGCGCTCGGCGCCGGGGATCACAAATATACGCGCGGCGACGTCACCGTCGTCGGCGGCGGCGAGATGACCGGGGCGGCCCGTCTGGCAGCGGAGGCGGCGCGACGGGGCGGCGCCGGGATGGTGACGATCGCGGCGACGGGCGCCGGACCGATCTATCGTACCGGCGCGCCCGGGCTGATCGTGAGCGAGAAATCCATCGCAGCGCTGCTCGAGGACGCCAGGCGCGCGGTCTGGGTCTGTGGGCCTGGGCTTGGCGTCGACACGGGTCGCGACGTTCTGCCACTGCTGCTGGCGGCGGGGCGGCGGGTGGTCGCGGACGCCGATGCGCTCGGAGCGTTTGCGGGCGAGCCGGACCGGCTGGCGGGATGCGCGGTGCTGACTCCGCATGCCGGGGAGTTCAGCCGCCTGTTCGGGGCGGTGGGCGAGGACAAACTAGGCGCCGCGCGCGGAGCGGCCAGCCGTCTCGGGTCGGTGGTTTTGTTGAAGGGCGCAGACACCGTGATCGCCGCGCCCGACGGGCGCGCTGCCATCAACGACAATGCACCGCCCAGCCTCGCGACCGCCGGGGCGGGCGATGTCCTCGCGGGGCTGATCGGGGCGCTGTTGGGTCAGGGCATGCCGGCGTGGGAGGCCGCGTGCGCCGGCGCTTGGCTGCATGGGCGCGCCGCGACGCTGGCCGGGCCAGGTCTGATCGCCGAAGATATTCCGAAGTTTTTGCCGCAAGCCATTGGGGAGGCGATGCTTTCCGCGTCGGCTCCGCTATAGTGATGCGCGACCCTGGAGCGTTTCCATGAGCGACACCGCCGCCGCCCCGATCGGCCTGTTCGATCGCGCCATCCGCCGCATCGCCAACGTTTGGCGGGACATGGCCTCGACCGTCCCGGATGAGGATCAGAGCATCCTGGCGCAGATGCGCGCTTGCCTGCATGCCCGTGGGGGTGAGGTCAGCGCGCGCAATCGAGCGGCCAAGCTGGCCCAAACCTATCTCGGGCTGAACGACAAAGGCCGTCACGCCTTCCTATGCGACCTTGCCAGCTTCGACAGCGACACCGAGGCGGTCAGCCGTGCCTTCGACATGGTCCAGGAAGCCAATACCGACGGGGACCGCGCGTTGGCGAACGGAGCGCTCCGGCGCGCGCTCGACCCGCCGCGCGCCCGGCTGCTGATGCAGTTCACGACCATTCCCGACGGCATGAAGTTCCTGGTGGACCTCCGGGCGACGCTGCTCGACCTGATGAAGGACGACCCGTATCTCAGCGCGCTCGAGAGTGACCTGCGGGCGCTGCTATCCAATTGGTTCGATGTCGGCTTTCTCGAGATGCAGCGGATCGACTGGCACAGCCCGGCGCTGCTGCTCGAGCGGCTCGTTGGCTACGAAGCGGTCCACGAGATCCGCTCGTGGAGCGATCTCGAAGAATCGGCTCGACAGTGACCGCCGCTGCTACGCGCTGTTCCATCCGCGGATGCCCAACGAGCCGCTGATCTTCGTCGAAGTCGCCCTGGTGCACGGTTTGGCGGGCAGTGTGCAGGCGTTGCTGGACAAGAAGGCCCCGTTGCTGGACGCGAAATCCGCCGACACGGCGATCTTCTATTCGATCAGCAACTGTCAGCGCGGCCTGAACGGGATCAGCTTCGGCAACTTCCTGATCAAGCGCGTGGTCGAAGTGCTGGCGAGTGAATTCCGCAATATCAAACAATTCGCGACACTTTCGCCGATGCCCGGGTTCCGTCGTTGGCTCGATGGCAAGCTCGCGGCGGACGACGAGACGCTGCTCAGCGACGAGGAATCGGCCACGTTGCGCACCGCTGCGCCGGCCAGCGAGAAGGCGGCCGAGACCGGGCCGCAGGCATTGGCCGCGATCATCGGCCGCCGCGGCTGGTTTCGTGACCAGACCATGTTCAAGGCGGCCGAGCCGGTCTTGGTGCGGCTCGGCGCCCGCTATCTGCTGAGCGAAAGCCGCGGCACGCGCGCGCTCGACCCGGTAGCGCATTTCCATCTGTCCAACGGTGCGCGGGTCGAGCGGATCATGGCGCTCGGCGACACGTCGGAGAAGGGCGCGAAGGCCAGCGCCACCTTGATGGTCAACTACGTCTACGATCCGGCAAAGATCGAGGACTATCACGAGGATTACGCCGGCGCCGGTAAACGCAACGCCAGCACGATCGTACGGCGCCTCGCACGGGGCTGGTCATGAACGCCCCGGGGCCGATCGTTCAGCTCGCACCGGACCGGCTGTCCGGGCTGAAGCAGATCGAGCGCAAGCTGCTGTGGCTGTCGTCCTGGATGATCCACAACGCCAACCATGTACGCCCCAACCGCGACGGACTGAAGGTCGGCGGCCATCAGGCGAGCTGCGCCAGCTGCGTCAGCATCCTGACGGCGTTGTATTTCGAGATCCTGCAGCCGCAGGACCGGATCGCGGTGAAGCCGCATGCCGGTCCGGTGTTCCACGCCATCAACCTGCTGTTCGGCCGTCAGACGGTCGACCGGATGGCGGGGCTGCGGCAGATGGGCGGCGTGCAGAGCTACCCGAGCCGAACCAAGGATGGGCCGGAGGTCGACTTCTCGACCGGCTCGGTGGGCCTCGGGGTAGCGCTGACCAGTTTCACCGCGTTGATGCAGGATTACGTGCGCCTGCAGGGCCTCGATGCCGGGTTGGCGCCGGGTCGGCAGGTCGCGGTCGCCGGCGATGCCGAGCTCGACGAGGGCAACATCTACGAAGCGTTGCTCGAGGGCTGGAAGCACGACGTCCGCAATGTCTGGTGGATCATCGACTACAACCGGCAGAGCCTCGACAGCGTCATGCCGGACCGGCTGTTCGGCCGGATCGAGGGCCTGTTCCGCGACATGGGCTGGAACGTCGTCACGCTGAAATACGGCCGAAAGCTGCAGGCGGCCTTCGAGCGCGAAGGCGGCGAGGCACTGCGAAGGTGGATCGACGACTGCCCGAACAGCCTCTACTCGGCGTTCACCTTCCAGGGCGGGTCGGCCTGGCGCAACGCGCTGCTGTCCGACCTCGGGCGCGATCCGGCGGTGCGCGCCATCCTCGATCCGCTGTCGGACGACGAGTTGGCCGAGCTGATGACCAATCTCGGTGGCCACGACGTCGACTATCTGATCGAGAGCTTCCGGCAGGCGGACGCCGAAGGTGACCAGCCAACCTGCTTCATCGCTTACACGATCAAGGGCATGGGCCTGCCGTTCGCCGGGCACAAGGACAACCATTCCGGGATGATGACCCGGGACCAGATGGAGAGTTTCCGCGAGTTCATGCGGATTCGGCCCGGTCATGAATGGGAGGTCGCCGAGGGGTTGGACGTTTCGGCAGAGACGTTCCGCGCGGTGATCGAGGAGGCTCCATTCGCGCGCCAGCTGACGCCGACGGGCCGGCGGTTGTCGGCGCCGGTCGTGCCGGTGCCGGCGGTGTTGCCTGGCCCGAAGTCAGCAGGCCGGAAATACAGCACGCAGGCTGGGTTCGGAGACATCCTTGCGGAGATCGGGCGCGGGGAGGGCGAGTCGGCGGAGCTCGCCCGGCACATCGTCACCACAAGCCCCGACGTGACGGTCTCAACCAATCTCGGGCCCTGGGTGAACCGGCGCGGCGTGTTCGACCGGCATACCCGCAACGACGTGTTCCGCGATGCCAAGCTCGCCAGCGCTCAACGCTGGGGCATGTCGCCGACCGGGCAGCACATCGAGCTGGGCATTGCCGAGCAGAACCTGTTCTTGATCCTCGCCGCGGCCGGGCTGCAGCCCACGCTGACGGGCGCGCGGCTGCTGCCGATCGGGACCGTTTACGACCCGTTCGTCAATCGTGGCCTCGATGCGCTGATCTACGCCTGCTACCAGGATGCGCGCTTCCTGCTCGTCTCCACGCCGAGCGGGCTGACGCTGGCGCCGGAGGGCGGGCAGCACCAGAGCACCAACACGCCGCTGATCGGTATGGCGGCGGACCGGCTCGCGAGCTTCGAACCGGCCTATGTCGACGAGCTTGCCATCCTGCTGCGGCATGCGTTCGAGCACATGCAAAAGCCGGACGGCTCGGCCGTTTGGCTGCGGCTCTCGACCCGGCAGTTGCAGCAGCCCGTGCGCACGATCGATCCGGCCGATGTCATCGCTGGCGGCCATTGGGTGGTGCCACCGAAGGACGGAGCGACGATCGCGATCGCGTATCAGGGGCCGGTGGCGCCGGAGGCGGAAGCTGCGTTCGCGGATCTGCGTGAGGATGTGCCGGAGGCCGGGTTGTTGGCGATCACAAGTCCGGATCGGCTGCATGCGGGCTGGCTCGCGGCCATGAGGGAGCGGCGCGCCGGCGATCAGTCTCCTTCGCATATCGAGCGTTTGCTGGCCCCGCTTGCGCCGGGCGCTGCGCTGGTCACGGTGCTGGACGGACATCCCGCCGCACACGCTTGGCTGGGCGCCGTGCGCGGTCAGCGCGTGATACCGCTCGGGCCCGATCGGTTCGGACAGAGCGGCGACCTGCCCGACCTCTACCGGGAATACGGTATGGACACCGAGACTATCCTGGACGCGTGCGCCCAGGCGTTGTTGGGTTAGGACCGGGCAGCGCCGGGAAGCAGGCCGCAGCGCGCCAGTATGGCGCCGCTGCGTACGATCAGCAGCCCGGTCGCTGCGACTCCGATCGTGATCAGCACCCAGCTGAACGGGCCGGAGGACGGGCCGCCCGCGGCGGTAGCCACGCTGTAGCGGGCCAGCGCGCCGACCGCGACATAGCCGAACAGCGCCGGCAAGGACGCCAGTGTGCCGGCGAGATAGTCGGCCGGCGCGATCTCGGTGAGACCGAGGGCGTAACTGGTGACGGCGAACGGCATCACAGGGGAGATGCGGAGCAAGCAGACGAAGCGCCAACCATCGCGCGCGACCTCGGCGTCGAGCCTCGCCAGCCGGCTCTCGGGCGAGCGGCGTGCGAGCAGGCGCTGAACGAACGGCCGCAGCAGAGACCGCGCGAGCAAAAAGGCCAGCCAGCCGCCCAGCATCGTGCCGGCAGCGGCCAGCACGAAGCCGCCGAACAGACCATAGACTGCACCCGCGGCGATCCCGAGCAGCGATGCAGGCACGATGCCGACCATGGCGACCAGCATCTGCCCGGCCACGAATGCCGCCCAGCCCGCCGGCCCGGCCGATCGCGCCCAATTAACCGCGACCTCAGTCCAGGCAGACGCGTTGCCAATGCCGAAGCGGGAGATCACCAGACCGGCGACAAGCATCAGCGCGACCAGCAAGCCCACGACGAACTGTAAACCACTGCGCGAGCGCGTTTTGCGATCGACCTCCGCAGTCATGCCTGAGGCACCGCGTCGCTGACGAAGCGCGGCTGCGGCAGCAGACCGTCAGACCCTTCGGCGAACAAGGGATGGTGCACGATACCCATCCGGTCGAGCCAAAGCTTAGCGGCCGTGTTGAGCACGCCCAACCCATAGGTGACGCTGCGACGAAAGTTGATGCTCGACGCTTCCTCGAAATACCGGGTCGGGCATGAGATCTCGCCGATGTTGAAGTTCAGGCGGATGGCCTGAGCGAGCATCTCGTTATCGAACACGAAATCGTCCGAGCAGCGCAGCAACGGCAGCCTTTCCAAGACTTTGCGAGACCACGCGCGGTAACCTGAGTGGTATTCGGAGAGCTTCTGACCGGCCAGCACGTTCTCGACGAAGGTCAGGCCGCGATTGGCGACATATTTGTAGAGGGGCATGCCGCCAGCCAATGCGCCCTTTCCGAGAATGCGGGAGCCGAGCACGACGTCGTAGTGGCCGCTGGCGATCATCGAGGCCATCGCCGTCACCAGGCGAGGCGAATACTGGTAATCCGGGTGCAGCATGACGACGATATCGGCGCCACGAGCGAGTGCTGCGGTGTAGCAGGTCTTCTGGTTACCACCATAGCCGCGGTTCCGGTCGTGCCGAATGGTGTGCAGCCCGAGCTTGCGGGAGAGTTCGGCTGTGTCGTCGCGACTATGGTCATCGGTCAGAATGATGTCGTCCACGACGTCGGCCGGGATTTCCGCAACCGTACGCTCTAGCGTCGCAACCGCATTGTAGGCCGGCAAGACGACGGTGATGTGGCGTCCAAGTAGCACTGATTCACCAAGTGTTAACAATAATGATGTTTTATAGCAGCGGTGTCGCGGTGCAGCAAACAAGACGAACGTTGCCTCCCAAAGGATTGATCGGCTCATCAAGACTAGGTGAGAGATGTGAACAGAAGGTTTCTAAGCGCATGAGGCCGTTGTGAACGTTGCGTTCGGCCGACGGCTGATACCGCCGACTATCGTTCTTGTTTCTTTCACTTTATTGACGCTCTCATCCACTATCTCGCCGACTACTGTCGATCATGTTCTGATCACATTGGGCGTCACGCCGTTTCGCTTTGCCTTCCTCGATCTCGACACGATCCTCTCCGCGCTTCGATGCCGGCGGATGGGCATCGACGTGTTCAGCAGCAATCCCTGCGATGCGCTGGGTCGGGTGTTCGACTATTCGCCGCTGTGGCTGGTCGCGGATGTTCTGCCGGTCACAGCAGATTGGGTCCGGCCCGCCGGGCTTCTGGTCGATCTTGCGTTTATTTCGACCTTGTCGCTGCTGCCGCCGGGTCGCGGCCGCTGGCAGGTGGCGATCCTGGTCGCGTGCTCGCTGTCGACGCCCGTGGCGTTCGCACTGGAAAGGGCGAACAACGATTTGATTGTATTCGTCCTGGCCGCGCTCGCGGCGGCATTGGCCGCGCGCCATTTTCGTTGGCGGCTGGTCGGCTACTTGTGCGCGCTTCTGGCGGGAATGCTGAAATATTACCCGCTGTTGCTGCTGCTGTTGATCTGCCGTGAGCGGTTGGTTGTGGCAGGGGCGGTGAGCGGTGCGGCGGCCCTGGTGCTATTTGGCGGCGTCGGGCTCGCGTTCGCCGATCTGCACCGGGCGTTGCCGCTGATCCCAACGGGGCAGTTCTTCGGCGACATGTTTGGGGTCAGCACCTTGCCGCTCGGTCTTACCTACCTGTGGGGATTGCCGCCGATTGTGGCGCAGATGGGGCTGGTGACGCTGATCGTGGTCTCGGCGCTGGCGGCGCTACGCTTCGGGTTGAGCACGGGCGTGGGTCGCGATGTTGCCGGGTTGACGGAGCGGGAGCGGCTGTTCCTGCTTGCCGGCGCGCTGCTGATCCTCGGCTGCTTCTTTGCCGCGCAGAATATTGGCTATCGTGCGCTGCACCTCCTGCTGGCCGCGCCTGCGTTGACGGCGCTCGCGACGATTGCGCCGCGCCGGCGTGTATATCGGGTCAGTGTTTTCGCGCTCGTGATCCTGCTGTGGGCGGAGGGGTGGCGGCATTGGGTGGATGCGGCGGTTCTGCATCGTGCTCCGTGGGAGACGGTCGCGCCGGCGGTCGGGACGTCCGCACAATTGCTGGCTTGGTGCGCTCGCGAGGCGTGCTGGTGGTGGTTGGTCACGGTTCTGGCCGGACTCTCGTTCAGCGTGTTGCTGGCTTCACCCGTGGGGCAGGCGGCATTGCCGACGCTTTGGCGCCAGCTAAGTCGTGGCGCGGCGCCGGGCGGCAAGGGCGGTGAGCAGGCGGGCCACCTCGGGATCGCGCCAGAGCATCACGCATGAGGCGATTAGACCGAGGTGCAGCAGGGCCGCGCCGATCGCGACGTGCGCCATGGTCCAGATCAGGCCAGGCCCCGTAGCCATGGTGGCGGCCGCGATGACGTAGAGGGAGAGCGACGCCGGTCCAATCGGCGCCTGCATGCGCCAGAACATCAGCGCGGCGGAAGCGGCGACGAAGAGTAGTTTCAGGGCAGCCATCGCCCGGAGCAGGCGGGTCAGGTCACGGTCGGCGAGCAGGCTCGGATCGGCGGGAGCGATGAGAAATCCCGCGGCGAGGCCGGCGGCTAGGGCGAGCAGCAGCGCAGTTCGGGCGGGAGCGGCCGTGAGACCGATGGTCCAGCTGGTTCGTTGGCTGTGCGTCAGCAACATCGCTAGTCCTCCTCTTCGATCTCCGCCTCGAGTTCCAGAACCGTGTCCGCCTGAGTGGCCTCGAGCGCCGTGACCGTGCGGAGCTTGCGGTCGACCGCCCGCGTCCGCCTTCGGACATCTTCAACCGATTTGGTCATCCGGTCCGCGTTGGTCGCCAGTTTGCCGAGTGCCGCATCCATCTTGAGCATTTCAGCGCGGACGGCGCCAAGCAGATTCTGGATCTCGTGGGCACGCTGCTCGATGGACAGCGTCAACGTCCCGAGCAGGATCGTCCGGAGCAGGGCGGGCGCGAGCGAAGGTCCCATCACCAAGACCCGGTGCTCGCGGTTGAGCATTTCGATGAGCCCGGGAATGCGCGCCGCTTCCACATACAGGCCGTCCGTCGGCAGGTACATGACCGCGAAATCGACGGTGACGGGGGGCACGACGTATTTCTCGCCGATCTTGCGGGCCTCCAACCGGAGACGCATCTCGAGCCCGCGCCTGGCTGCGCGCTCGCCTTCGGCGTCGCCGGCTTCGGCCGCGAGCAGCAGCCGGTCGTAATCCTCGACCGGGAATTTGGCGTCGAGTGCGAGGAACGGCCGGACCGCGCCGCGGACAGGCATGACCACGGCGAATTCGACGATCTCGTCGCTGCCTTCGCGCAGCTTGCGGTTGGCTTCCCATCCGCCCTGCGGGAACATGTCCTCGAGCAGGGCGCGCAGATGCATCTCGCCCCAGGTGCCGCGCTGCTTCACGTTCGAGAAAATGCGCTTGAGGTCGCCGATCTGGGCGGTGACGGCCTGCACGTCGGTCATCGCTTTCTGGACCTGGCCGAATTGGTCGATCACGCGCTGGAAGCTGCCGGTCATCTGCTTTTCGATCGTGGTCGCCAGCGTCTCGTTGACGGCGTTCTGGATCGCGCCGAGGCGGAGGGCGGCTTGCTCACTCATCTCGCGCAGCTTGGTCTCGAGCAGCGCGCGTGCGTCGCCCTGGTCGCGGATCATGGTGCTCGAGAGTGCGGCCAGCGACCCGGCCAGGGCGCGCTCGGTATCCACGAGCTGCGTGCGCGTGACCTCCGCTTCGGCCCGCTGAGAGCTCAGCGCCTGCTCGGCCAGGATGAGCAGACGCTCCTGGCCGCGCGGGCGGCGCAGCAGGATCGCCAGATTGGCGGCGCCGAGAAGGATCAGCAGGAGTATGGCGACGAGCAGCGGATCCACGTCTCAGGCCATCCGCGCCCGGAAGCGCCAGCGCCGGCGGCGCCGGGGTTCGTGGCCGAACAGCCGCCAGGCGCAGAACAAGCCGGGTAGCACGGCCTGCGCATAGATCAGCGGAATGAGCGCTGTTTGACGCGCCGCGAGATTGCCGACTGCGAGGCCGAGCGCCAGCAGACCCACGACGGTCAGAACCGCCGTCAGGGGCCGCAGCAGATTGCCATGGCGGCGGAACGGGCCAGCCAAAACGGCGAGCAGGGCGACCATGGCGAAGCTCGCCGCGCTCAGCGGCGTGCTGAGCCGGCGGTGCGCCTCGACCTTCAGCTTGCCGACATCGCGCGCCGGCACGTCGGCCGACGGATGCAGCAATTCGCCGGTGCCCATCTCGGCGGCGTCCCGGTAGCGGGTCTCCGACGCTTTGTTGGTGGATGCCAGATCAATCGTGTTTTCGTCGAAACTCAGGATGTTGAGGCGGCCGCTTGTCTTGTCGATCTGCTGACGGCTGCCGTTGTGGAGCACGACGCGCGGGCCGTTCGGGCCGTCGATGAGCTGGCCGGTTTCGGCGAGGATGGTCGCGCGGCTGTTCTTCTGGCGCGCATCCTCGACGAGGATGCCGCGCAACGTGCCGTTCGAGTCGCGGGTGCGGACATAGACGGTGAGATCATCGGAGATCGGGGTGAACACGCCTTCCTGCAGTAGGAAGGCCGCCAGGCGGTTGCGGATCTCGAATTGGTATTCCCTGAATGCGGTGTAGCTCAGCGGCACGAGCCAGAGGTTGAGCAGGTAGGAGAGGCCGACGATGGCCAGGGTCAGGGTCAGAGCCGGCCGTGCCAGCCGAATCGGCGACACCCCGGCGGCGCGCATGACCGTGAGTTCCCGGTCGCCGGAGAGGCGCTGGTAGATGAATTGGACCACCACGAACAAGGTGATCGGCAGGATCACGGCGATGAAGTTCGGGATCAGCAGGCCGGTGAGCTCGAGGAACACGCGTAGCGAGAGGCCGCGGTTGACGACGAGTTCAATCAGCCGGAGCGACTGGGTCAGCCAGATCAGCGCGACGAGGCCGGTGGTGACGGCGACGAGCGCCACCAGCAATTGGCGGAAGATGTAGCGGTCGAGCTGAGACGCGAGGCGGGACATGGCGGCAGATTAGCCCCGCGCTTAGAGCGGGAACAGCTTGCCGGGATTCATGAGGCCTTGAGGATCGAGCGCGGCCTTGATGCGGCGCATCGTCTCGAGCTCAACGCCGCCGCGCCACTCGGGCATCATGCCGGTCTTGAGCCGGCCGACGCCGTGTTCGGCGCTGAAACTGCCGCCGAGATCGCGGACGACGTCATTGACGGTGTGCATGATGTCGTCGGCGCGGGCGAGGAAGTCGGCGGCGGTCCAGTCGATGGGTTGTTCGAGGTTGAAGTGGATGTTGCCGTCGCCGAGATGGCCGAAGGGGACGGCGCGGACGCCGGAGATGAGGGCTTCGCAGGCGGCGGTCGCTCGGGCGATCAGCTCGGGTACGGTGGAGACGGGGACGGAGACGTCGTTTTTGACGCTCGCGCCCTCGCGGCGCTGGGCTTCCGCGTGCTCTTCGCGGAGCTTCCAGATCGCCTGGCGTTGGGCGTCGCTCTCGGCGAGGGCGGCGTCCTCGATGGTGCCGCTTTCGAGGGCGGCCTCCAGAATTTGTTCGAGCGACTCGCGGAGGTTGGCGCCTTCGCGCGTCGAGGCCAACTCGATGAGGGCGTAGTGTGGCGCCGGGCTGGCGAGGGGGAGGGTGACGCCGGGGATGTGGCGCAGGACGAAGCCCATGCCGGTGCCGGACATGTACTCGAACGCCTGGATCGCAGCGGCGTCGTGACGTTGCGCGGCTCGGAACAAGGCGGTGGCGGCTTCGGGGGAGGGCACCGCGCAGAGCGCCACTTCGGTCTGCAGCGGCCGGGGCGCGAGTTTCAGCACGGCGGCGGTGATGAAGCCCAGCGTGCCCTCGGCGCCGACGAGGAGGTGGCGAAGAGCGTAGCCGGTGTTGTCCTTGCGCAGACGGCGGAGCGCATGGAGCACTTCGCCATCGGGCAGCACGGCTTCGATGCCGAGAACGAGCTCGCGAGCATTGCCGTAGCGGACGGTGTTGTTGCCGCCGGCGTTGGTGGAGAGGATGCCGCCGACCTGGGCAGTGCCTTCACTACTGATGGAGAGCGGCAGCAGACAGCCTGCTTCGGCGGCGGCGTCCTGTGCGGCTTTCCAGGGCACGCCGGCTTCGGCGATCATGGTCATGTCGTCGGCGTTGACGTCGCGGATGCGGTTGAGGCGGGCGAGGCTGACGACGACCTGGCGTCGCGTCCTCGGACGGGACGGCGCCGCCGACCATGCTGGTGTTGCCGCCCTGAGGCACCATGGCGATGCCCTGGGCGGCGCAGATGCGGACCGCGGCGGCCAGTTCCGCGGTATCGGCAGGGCGGATCACCGTGAGCGCGGCACCGTGGTAGAGGTCGCGCCAGTCTCGGCAATAGGGCGCTGCGTCCGATCCGGTCGAGCATGCCGCGGTCGCCCAGGAGGGACGCCAGTTCGGCGACCACTTCCGGCCTGCTTCGTGCGAGCATCAGGCGGGCTTGGGAATACTGCTGACGGCCCGGCGCGGACGGAGCCATGGATCGACCACGGCCTCCGGCACGACGGCGAGTTGGCGCGCGGTGCGATGCGTGCGCGAGACGATCGCCAGCACGATGTAGATCAGCTCGAAGTAGATGAGGCTGAGCGCGGCGCCGGCCACGAGATAAACGACCAGACTGATCTGTGTGGCGCGGGCGAGGTCGCCGGCCCACTCGAGAGACGGGTCGCGTTTGGCGAGACGCTGGGTTTGAATGGTCTTCAGCAACGCCACGCCGAGCAAGCAGACGAACAGGAACAATCCGATGAAGCCGGTGTCGCCGAGCACCTGGAAGTAGATGCTGTGGGCAACGAAGGTGCGCATGATCAGCGGCGACGGGAACAAGTAAGTGACGGCTTGCCCCAACTCGGACATCCAGTTTTCCCAGATCAGCGAGCCATAGGGGCCGACACCCAGGAATGGATGATCGAGCGCCAGCATGTAGTTGATTTTCCACGCCAAGAGGCGGACCTCGAACGAGCCGTCGGAACTGGCTTCGCGGATGGTGCTGATGCGGTTGATGTAGTCTTCCGGGAGACTCGCGAAGACGATGATCGCGATGACGGCGAGCGCGACGACGGCGCGGACCTTGTATTTGCTGTTCTTCAGCAGCATGAGCCCCATGGCGAGCATGCCGACGAAGCCGCCGCGGGAGTAGCTGGCGATCACGGTCACGACGCCGAGCCCGGCGGTCACGTACATGCCGATGCGGACCCAATATTCGGCGGTGTATTTCGCGCAGTAGAGTAGCAGCGGGATGGCCATCAGCAGCGCCAAGGCGACGCCGTTGTTGTCGCCGAGCGAGCCGGTGCCGGCGATCTGGTGGCCGCCGGCGGTCAGCAGGAAGATCAGGCCTTCCTTCACCATGAGGAAGCCGAGGGAAATGCATATCACGAGAACGGCCTGATGCAGCCTGTGCTGGCTATGCATGACGCCCGTGATCAGGACGAAAAGGACGATCTCTTTCCAGAATTTGTCGTATTGGACGTCGTTGACGGGATAACTGTATTGGGCGGCGAAATAGGAAGCCGTCACCTGCAGGGTGAAGAGCGCGATCAACGTGATGATGGCGTCGCGGTAGAAGTCCTTGCGGTCCTGGGTGACGATGAGGGCGAATACGGCACCCGCTGCCACGATCTTGTTGAACGGCAGTTCCGGGAAGGTTCCGTAGACCATCTCAGCCGGGGGGACCAAGGCTACCCAGATCCAGACTAGCAGACTCGTATGCGTGGCGATGAAGCAGAAGGGCAGCAGGAAGACCCATGCGCCGTAGTAGAGGAGATCTCTCACGGTTCGCGGATCCTGCGGCGCGGCGCGGGCGTGACGGCGCGCACCGGCTTTGCCGCGGGGCGAAAAGGCTTGATCCGGAACGGGCCGAACTCGGCGCTATCCGATGGGCGCTTCTCGTTGCGGAGGCTGAACACCACGACGACCAGAATGGCGGCCGTGTCGAACATCAAGATTAGCGTTTCCAAGCGGAAGTATTCCGTCTACGAAAAAGAGACAGCATTATAGCACGTCGCCAAGGTCCTGCCCATTACTCCGTCACCGGGCGGCGTATGGCGCTGCGCATGGTCAGGATGGCCGTGACCGCGCAGAGGTAGGCCAGGGCGGCCATCAGGAACGGCGCGCCGGGGAAATACTCGCCGCTGGCCGGATTGGCGAAGATGCTGAACACCCAGCCGGCCGCGAGCGGGGCAACGATCGCGGTCAGGCCTTGGACGGAGGCGAGCGCGCCCTGGATGCCGCCCTGCTGGTCGGCCCCGGCACGGGCCGAGAGCAGGGCTTGCACGGCCGGACCGCTGATGGCGCCTAAGGCCTGGAGCGCGACGCCGATGAAGAGCACGGCCGGATTCCAGGCAAATGCGAAGGCGATGTAGGCGGCGGCGGAGAGCGAATAGCCGATCAGTGCTGCCCGGCGTTCGCCCAAGGCCGGGACCAGGCGGCGGACCAGCAAGCCCTGGACGAGCGCGGAGCCGATGCCGACGACGGCGAGCGCGAGGCCGTTCTCCTTCTCGCCCCAGCCAAGGCGAAGCTGATTGGCCAGGACGAAGCTGCTCTGCAGCGTGCCGAGCGCGAACCAGGTGCAGCACCAGGCGACCGCGAGGCGGCGGTAGTCGGCGTCGACGGCCAGAACGCGCATGCTGCCGACCGGGTTGGCTTCGCGCCAGCGGATCGGCCGGCGCAGCGCTGCCGGCAGGCTCTCGGGCAGGATGAGGGCGGCGAACAGTACGTTCAGCCCGGCGAGCACGGCCGACGCCAGAAACGGCAAGCGGAGATCGTAGGCGCCGAGCAGGCCGCCAATGGCCGGGCCGGCGACGAAGCCGAGGCCGAACATGGCGCCGACCAGACCAAAACGCTGCGCCCGTTTCTCCGGCGGCGTGACGTCGGCGATGTAGGCGGTGGCGGTGGAGTAGCTGGCTGCGGTCGCGCCGGCGATGACGCGGCCGAGGAACAGCCAGGCGAGCGTGGGCGCCCAGGCGAGCAGCAGGTAGTTGATGCACATGCCGCCGAGGGCGGCGAGCAGAACGGGGCGGCGGCCGAAGCGGTCGCTCAGCGCGCCGAGCACGGGCGCGCAGAGGAACTGCATGATGGAAAACGCGGCGAGCAACGCGCCCATCCAAAGCGAGGCCTGGGCGGCGCTGACTTGGCCGAGCTGGATCACCAGCGTCGGGACGATCGGGACGACGATGCCGAAGCCGAGCGCGTCGATGGCGACGGTGGCGAGGACGAGGCCGATCGAGGCTTGGCGTAACGAGGTGGTCGGCGGCAGTTGGTCCATGCTGTGCGGCATCGGCGCGGGTCATCTCACTGGCTGCGGCGCGCTATACGCCGATGCTGCAGCGCCGGCTAATCCGGGCCGGCGCGTTCGCGGTCGAGCAGGCTGCGCTTGCGCGAAATGCCCCAGCGGTAGCCGGTGAGCGCGCCGTCGGCGCCGACGACGCGGTGGCACGGCACGACGACGGCCAGCTTGTTGGCGGCGCAGGCGCCGGCGACCGCACGCACCGCCTTGGGCTGGCCGAGACGGGTGGCAAGTTCGCCGTAGCTGACGGTCTGACCGGGCGGGATCGCCTGCAAGGCTTCCCACACCAGGCGTTGGAAGGCGGTGCCGCGGATGTCGAGCGGCAAGGCGAGGCCGTCGCGGGGCGCTTCGACGAAGGCGATGACGCGGCGCACCCACTCGCCGAAAGCGGCGTCGGCGGCGACGATGCGGGCGCGAGGAAAGCGGCGTGCCAACTCGGCCTCGAGCGCCGACGCGTCGTCACCGAGGGCGATGGCACAGATGCCTCGGTCGGTGGCGGCAACGTGGACCAGGCCGAGATCGCTGTGTCCGAACGCGTGCCGGATGGTCTCGCCTTCGCCGCCGGCACGGTAGGCGGCAGGGCGCATGCCCAGCATGGCCCCGGCCGCTTCGTAGAACCGGCTCGAGGAGTTGAAGCCCGCGTCGTAGAGGGCGTGCGTGACGCTCTGGCCGTGTTCGAGGCTCGATTGAACCCGGCGGGCGCGTTGTTCGGCGGCATAGGCGCGTGGCGTGACCCCGGCAATGCGGCGGAACAGCCGGTGGAAATGGAACGGCGACAGTCCGGCCGACGCGGCCAGCGTTTCCAGGGCAGGGACTTCCTCAGCGGCTTCGATCGCACGGCAGGCCTGCGCGACAAGGGCGGCTTCGCGTTCGGCGCGTGGTGCCTCGTTGGGGCGGCAGCGTTTGCAGGGGCGGAAGCCGGCGCGTTCGGCGGTGGCCGGGTCAGCGTGGAAGCTGATGTTCTCGCGCCGGGCAGGGCGGGCGGCGCAAGAGGGGCGGCAGTATACGCCGGTAGTGGCGACGGCGTAGACGAACCGGCCGTCCGCGCCGGCGTCACGGGCGCGGATGGCGGCGAGCTTGGCATCGTCGGTATCGGAACGGAGGGGAAGGATCGCGTTCATGTCGGCCTCGCTGTCGTTGGCGGGCAGAAAATGAGCGATCGCTTCAGGCATGGCACTCCGACCTTTGCTCGGCAATCAATCCTGGTGCCGGGCGTTCAGACACTGGCGGGGACACCGGCTTCGGCCAACGCGGCGGCCTGGCGTTCGCCGACCTTGTCGGTGTCGAAGCCCTCGATCAGCTCATGGAATAGCTGGCTCCAGTTGAGCTCCGCCTTCAGCCTCAGGAACACGCTGCCGAGCCCGAGGGCGGCGCGGTCCATCAGCACGAACTCGCGCGGCGGGCGCACGGTGCCGGTGGCGCGCAGGCCGGCATGGACCTTCTCGGCGACGCTGCGGCCGTAGCTGGGATCGCCGTGTTCCTGGATGCGGCGGACGCGGTCTTGCAGGAGCGGTTCGTAGACGAACTCGGCCCATTGGTTGAGGACTTCGAGCTGTTCCTTGCTCAGGTTGAGGAAGCCCCAGCTCTCATAGGCGTGCCGGGCCTTTTCGAGGTCGTTGTCGCGGACGGCTTCATAGAGATCGATCACACCGCGGACGAAGCGGGGCGGGAAGACGCGGATGGCGCCGAGGTCGAGCAGGTTGAGGCCGTCGTCGGCGCGGACCTGGTAGTTGCCGAGATGGGGGTCACCGTGGATGACGCCGTAGCGGTAGAACGGGATGTACCAGGCGGCGAAGAGGGCCTTGGCGATCTCGTTACGGACTTCCAGCGGCGGCTCCTGATCGATGCGACGTTGGATCGGGATGCCCTCGAGCCAGGACATGGTCAGCAGCCGCTTGGTGGTGAAGTCCATGAACGGCTCGGGGACGCTGACGTTGGGCTGGTCCTTCAGGATCGCCCGGTAGAGGCGGAGCTGGGCGGCTTCGCGTTCGTAGTCGAGTTCCTCGCGCAGGCGGTCGGCGATCTCGGCGTAGATATCGTCGCCGTCGATCACGCGGTCGATACGCTTGTAGACGCTCATGGCCAGCTTGAGCTGCTTGAGGTCGGCGTCGACCGTGCTCGGCATATCCGGATATTGCAGCTTGCAGGCGACGTCACGGCCGTCGAGCAGGGTGGCGCGGTGGACCTGGCCGAGGCTGGCGGCTGCGGCGGCGTCCTGGCCGAAGGTCTTGAACTTAGACTGCCAGTCGGGGCCGAGTTCGCCGGCCATGCGGCGGCGGACGAAGGACCAGCCCATCGGCGGCGCGTTGGCCTGGAGCTGGGAGAGTTCCTGCGAATACTCCTCGGGCAGCACGTCGGGGATCGTCGAGAGGATCTGGGCGACCTTCATCAGCGGGCCTTTGAGGCCACCCAGGATGCTTTTCAGGTCCTCCGCGTGCGCGGCCTTGTCGGTCTTCATGCCGAAGACCTTGGCCCCGGCGACGCGGGCAGCGATGCCGCCGACGGCGCCGGAGGTGCGGGCGTAGCGCTTGATCTCGCCGAACAATGTGCTGCCGGAGTCGCGAGACTTGTCGAGTTCGGACATCAGGCGCGTTCCAACTCGTCGATGAACCCGGCGATCACGTCGAGGCCGCGGCGCCAGAAGCTGGGGTCGCTGGCGTCGAGGCCGAAGGGGGCGAGCAATTCCTTGTGCCGCTTGGTCCCGCCGGCGCGGAGCATCTCGAGATATTTTTGCTCGAAGCCGGGGTGGCCGTCCTGGAACACGTTGTAGAGCGCATTCACCAGGCAGTCGCCGAAGGCATACGCATAGACGTAGAACGGCGAGTGGATGAAGTGGGGGATGTAGGCCCAATACACCTTGTAGTCTGGGGTGAAATTGAAGGCCGGGCCCAGGCTGGCGGTTTGAACATCCATCCAGATCTCGCCGATGCGTTCCGGCAGCAGCTCGCCGCTGCGACGCTCGGCGTGAAGTTTCTCTTCGAACTGGTAGAAAGCGACCTGGCGGACGACGGTGTTGAGCATGTCCTCGACCTTGGAGGCCAGCATGAGGCGGCGCTTGGCCGGGTCGGTCTCCGCGTCGAGCATGGCGCGGAAGGTCATCATCTCGCCGAACACGCTCGCGGTTTCGGCGAGGGTGAGGGGCGTGCCGGACATCAGGTAGCCCTGGCCGCCGGCGAGGACCTGGTGGACGCCATGCCCGAGTTCGTGGGCGAGGGTCATGACGTCGCGGGTCTTGCCGTGGAAATTCACCAGCAGATAGGGGTGGGCGGAGGGCACCGTCGGGTGGGCGAAGGCGCCGCCGGACTTGCCGGGGCGCAGCGCGGCGTCGATCCAGGGCTTGTCGAAGAAGTCGCGGCCGATGCGGGCGAGTTCGGGCGAGAAGCTGGCGTAGGCGGAGAGCACGCGGTCGCGGGCTTCCGGCCAGGTCACTTGGCTGTCGGCATCTTCCGGCAGGGGGGCGTTGCGGTCCCAATATTCGAGCTTCTCGAGGCCGAGCCACGTGGCCTTCAGCTTGTAGTAGCGATGCGAGAGCCGCTCGTAATCGCCGGAGACGGCGTTGACCAAGGCGTCAACGACCTCATCCTCGACCATGTTGGAGCGGTTACGGCTGCTGGCGGGGCGCGGGTAGTGGCGCCAGAGATCGATGATCTCCTTGTCCTTGGCGAGCGTGTTGGTGACCAGCGAGAACAGCTTGACGTTGCGGTTGAAAGCCTCGCCGATTGCCGCGGCGGCCTCGGCACGGGCGGCGCGGTCATGGTCGGAGAGCTTGTTCAGCGCGGCCGAAACGGTCAGGTCCTCGCCGCGGACCGGCACGCGCATGCCGGCGATCGTCTCGTCGAACAGGCGGCTCCAGGCGCTGCGGCCGGTGACTTCCTTCTCGTGCAGCAATTTCTCGAGGTCATCGGAAAGCTGATGCGGACGGAACACGCGCAGGTCGCGCAGCCAGGGCTGCCAGCGGGCGAGCGCCGGGTCCTGCAGCTTGGTCTCCAGCACTGCGTCATCGAGACGGTTCAGCTCGAGGGTGAAGAAGATCAGTTTGGAGGAGACTGCGGTGACGCGCTCGCTGATGGATTGATAGAACTGGCCTCGCTGCGGGTCGGTGCTGTCGCCGCTGAACATGAGCTGGGCGTAGGAGGCGAGGCGGCCCTGGATCTCCTCGATGCGTTGGAACTCGACCAGCGCAGCGGCCAGTTCGGCGCCCGGCAGCCCGGCGAGCGTGCCTTCATAGCGGGATTTGAAGTCGTCGGCGGCCCGATCTGCCTCGGCGAAATCGCGCTCGATTTCCGGGCATCGCATCCCTGGATAGAGATCGGCTAAATCCCATTCGGGCAGGCCGTTAGCGGGCAAGGCGGAGGCGTTGGCCGGGCTTGCGCCTTGGCCGTCGGGGGAACGAAGCATCTGGTGCCGGTCCTGTCGTGCTGATAGGTGCGTGGGCCTAAAGGTGGGGCGCAAGCCCCCTAGGGCAAGCGTCAAGGCAAGCATGGTGAATGTGGAGACTTACCCGGGGTGGCCGAATTTGCCCACCCTGATGTTCTCCCGCGCGCGGGAGTGGCATGACCGACCGATGTTGCGCTTCCATCGCGACGGCGTTTGGCATCGGGTCACATGGGGCGAGTTCGCCCGCCGGGCTGCGTCGGCGGCGCGGGGATTGCGGGCGGCGGGGATCGAGCCCGGCGATCGCGTGCTGCTGGTCAGCGAGAGCCGGCCCGAGGTGCCGATCATCGAGACGGCGCTGATGGCGATCCGTGCGGTGCCGGTGCCGGCCTATACGGTCAACACCGTCAACGACCATGCGCATCTGCTGCGCGACGCGGGGGCTCGTGCGGCGATCGTCTCGACCAACGCCTTGGGAGAGCGGGTCGAGGCGGGGGCGGCGATGGCCGGCGGGCTCGACCTGCTGTTCAGCATGGAGGAGGGGCGCTTCCGCTCGTTCACGGCACTCGAGCAGGACCGGGCGTCACCGAACGACGTGGCGGCGGAGGCGGAGCAGATCGCCGAGGGGGCGTTGGCGTGCCTGATCTACACCAGCGGCACGTCGGGCTACCCGCGCGGGGTGATGCTGCCGCACCGGGCGATCCTGTCGAACTGCCGGGGGGCGTTCGAGCTGGTTCGGCCGCTGAAGCTCCGCAACGAGGTGTATCTGTCGTTCTTGCCGCTGTCGCACAGCTACGAACACACGGTCGGCCAGTTCTTCCTGCTGAGCCTCGGCACCGAGGTCGCCTATGCGCGCGGGCTGGAGCATCTGGTAGCCGACATGGCGGCGGTGAAGCCGACGATCCTGACGCTGGTGCCGCGGATTCTCGAGGTGATCCGCGGGCGCGTGCTGTCGAGCGTGAAGCGTGAGAAGCCGTGGCGGCAGCGCCTGTTCCAGGCCGCCGTCGATGTCGGGCATCGGCGGATCGATGGTACGATGGGGCTGCTGGACCGGGTGGCTGATCCGTTGCTGGACCGGCTGGTCCGGCAGAAGGTGCGGGACCGGTTCGGCGGGCGGTTCCGGGCGGCGATGTCGGGCGGGGCGCGGCTGGATCCGGAGGTGGGCCGGTTCTTCCTGGCGATGGGGATGACGCTGATGCAGGGCTACGGCCAGTCCGAGGCCGGTCCGGTGATCGCGGCCAATCCGCCGGATCGGCCCAAGATCACCACGGTCGGTGTGCCGCTGCCGGGCGTGGACCTGAAGATCGCCGAGGATGGCGAGATCCTGGTGCGCGGTGACCTGGTGATGGACGGATATTGGGGGGAGCCGGAGGCGACCAAGGCGGCGATCGTGGATGGTTGGCTGCACACGGGCGATGTCGGCATGCTCGACGCGGACGGATATCTCACCATCACCGACCGCAAGAAGGACCTCATCGTGCTCTCCGGCGGCGAGAACGTTTCGCCGGCACGGGTGGAGGGCGCGTTGATGAGCGAGGCGGCGATCGCGCAAGCGGTCGTGTATGGCGACGGGCAGTCGGGGCTGTCGGCGCTGCTGGTGGCGACCGAGGGCGAGGACGAGAAGGCGGTCGCGGGTGCGGTCACGCGGGTGAACGATACGCTGTCGATCACCGAACGGGTGCGGCGTCACAGGCTGGTCCCGGCGTTCACGGTGGAGAACGGGCTGCTGACGCCGAGCCAGAAGATCCGCCGCGCCTTGGTGCTGCGGCGTTACGCCAGCTGATCGAGCGGTCCGGCGATGTCGAGGGTCGCGAGTACGCGGCCGGCGAGGATGTCGAGCGAGAACGGTTTGTAGAGCAGCTGCATGCCCTGGGGCAGGCCGGCGGCCTCCAACGCGCCGCCGGCATAGCCGGTGATCAGCAGGATCGGTAGGCCTGGGCGCCTTGCTTGCGCCATCTCGGCGAGTTGGCGGCCGTTCATGCCGGGCAGGCCGATATCGGTGATCAGCAGGTCGATCTCGGCATTTCCTTGCAGGTAGCGCAGGGCGGTTTCGCTCTCGGCGGCTTGCAGGACGGTCAGTCCGGCTTCGGTGAGCATGTCGGAGACGAGCCTGCGGACGTCGGGCTCGTCATCGACCACGAGCACGGTCCCGCGGGACCCGGCGGCATCCCTGGCGCGTGACCTGTTCGTGGGGGCGGCGCGCGCCACGGGCAGGGGGGCGGGTTCGGCGCTGCGCGGCAGGAGGATCCGGACGGTCGTGCCGCGGCCGGGTTGACTATCGAGCCGGACCAGCCCGCCGGATTGGCGGACGAAGCCGTATAGCTGAGACAATCCGAGGCCGGTGCCCTGACCGATCGGCTTGGTGGTGAAGAAGGGTTCGAAGGCGCGCGCCATGATCTCAGGCGTCATGCCGACCCCGTTGTCGCTGATGGCGATCTCGACGAAGTCGCCGGGCATGGCCTCGTCGTCGCTCGAGAGGTCGTTCCGCCCGATCCTGCAGTCGGCGGTGACGATCTCGAGCCGGCCGCCCTGAGGCATCGCATCGCGGGCGTTGATCGCCAGGTTAATGAGGGCGCTTTCGAGTTGGTGGGGGTCGCACAGCGCCGGCCAGCTGCCATCCTCGAGCCGCAGCGTCAGGGCGACATTCGGGCCGAGCGTGCGGCCGATCAGGTCTTCGAGGCCCTCGACGAGCGTTTTCACGTCGGTCGGGCGTGGCTGCAGGGTTTGGCGGCGGGCGAAGGCCAGCATGCGCTGCGTGAGCCCGGCGGCGCGGTCGAGCGAGGTGCGGATGCCCGTCAGGTAGTCGGCGAGGCGCTCCGGTTCGCCCTGGGCGATGCGGCGCTCGAGCAGCTCCAGGCCGCCCGACATACCCTGCAGCATGTTGTTGAAATCATGGGCGATGCCGCCGGTGAGCTGACCGACGGCCTCCATCTTCTGCGACTGGTGCAGCCGCTCCTCGCTCGCGCGCAGCGCCGCCTCGGCGCGGCGGCGGGCGCTGATGTCGACGACGACGCAGGTCGTCCAGGCGTTGCCGCCTTCCTGCTCGAAGCGCGACGAGACCTCGGTGTCGATCAGGCTGCCGTCGCGGCGGATGAAGCAGCGGTCGACGACGCGCAGGTCGTCGGTCCACGCGCCCGTTTGCGCGTCCGGCATCGCCTCGGCGCTCAGAAAATCCTCGATCCGGCGGCCGAGCACGTCCTTCCGCTCGTAACCCAGCATTTGCAGCCATGTGTCGGACACCGCCACCAGGCGGTGATCGGCGTCGATCACGTGCATCGGCACCGGGCAGCGTTCGAGGCTTCTGCGCAGCCGCGTTTCGCTGGCCTGCAGCGCGGCGTTGACGGCGCGAAGCTGCGCGGCGGAGGGAAGAGCGAGGGCTTTCGGCAGGAGTGGCCAAAGCGCGGCGGCGGTGATGACGGACACGGTGGCGGTCAGCGCCTTGACGACGCCTTCGAGGCCGTAGGCGGGGACGAACAAGGTGAGCACTGCCAGCCAATGCGTGGTGCCGCAGAGCAGGATGAAGGTGGCGAACAGCCAGAAGACGGGTTTGAAGACGAGGTCCCGCCGTCGCCGGGCCAGGATCGCGAGGGCAACGGGGATGGTGAAATACGCCAGGGCGATCGCGACGTCCGAGATCGCGTGCAGGTAGAGCAGACCGGGATTCCACAGCAGGCAGAAGCCATGCGGCGTCAACCCTGACGGGTCCATCAACCAGGTCGCGATCTCTGCAAGCATGGATGGGCCTCGGGCTGTCACCACAGCCGTCTCGCCATTCGCCAGACCGACCGGTGTCGAACACGGTATGTAAGGTTACAGTCCCAGTGCGGTCCAGACGGAACCGCGATCAGGGGCTGAGCGGTTGCCGTTCCACGGCCGCGGGCGCCGGTGCGGTGCTGGCCTCCTGCAGCCAGTCCCGCAGAGTGCGGCGGACCTGGTATTCGAATTCGACGTTCATGTCCTGCATCATCTGCTGCGTGATGTCGTAGAGCCCGCCGCGCAGATCGTCGCCGATGCCGACCAGCCGGCGGGAGACCCGGGCTTCGGCGAATCCGGCACGGGTCCCTTCGGAGGTCTGAACGTCGAGATGGACGGAGAGCGTGCCGTCAAGGCCGTTCGGGATGCGCAGGATCTGTGCCTGGTCGATCACGAACACGGCGCGCCCGAGCGAACCGCCGGCGACCAGGCGATCCCGCCCCATTTGCAGCAGCGCCTGCGCCGGCGGTACCGGGTCCAGCTCGTCGAGTGGGCCGGGCGGCGGTGGCGGCGAGAGCTCGACGTCGGCGACATTGAGCCGCAACTTCAAGAGGTAGTCATAGGTGAGCGGCGGGAAGCTGGTGCGCAACGGAGCGTCCGAGGCGCAGGCGGCCAGGCCGAGCGGCAGCGCGAGGAGTGATCGCCTGGAAAAGCTCACGTGGCGGCTCCGCGCACTTCGGTCCGATCGAAACGGAAGTCGAGGTTACAGAACTCGCAGGTCATGACGATGTCGCCCTCGACGGACATGTGGTCGAGATCGTCGCCGGAGAAGCCTTCGAGAATCGAGCACAGGCGTTGGCGCGAACAGCGGCAGCCATATGCCAGGGCGCGGTGCCGGTGAGCGGCCACGCCCTCGAGGCCGAAGAGGCGATAGAGCAGGTCTTCGGCCGCCAGCGTGTCATCCAGCAATTCGGCATCGGTGAGGGTGCCGGCGAGCACGTTGGCGTTGCGCCAGGCTTCGGTCTGGCCGTCGGCATCGAGCTCGGGGTCGATGCCGCCTTCGCCGGCGATGCGTTCGAGGATCAGCGCGCCGGCACGCCAGCCGGCATCGGTGCGCGCGCAGGCCAGGCGGACGCTGCACTGCAGCTGCTCCGACGTCTCGAAATAATGCAGCGCCATGTCGGCCAGGGTCTCGCCCTCGATGGCGACGATGCCTTGGTGGCGCTCGGTCGAGTTGCCCTGGTCGACGGTGAAGGCGAGATAGCCGCCGCCCAGGAGGGCGGCGGCCGAGGGATCGGGCTCGGCGGCGAGCAGGGTGGCGAGACGGTCGGCATTGGCGCGGGCGTAGCCGCGGAGTGCGCCGGCTTCGGTGCAGTCGGCCAGCAGCATCGGCACCGGGCCGTCGCCCTTGGCTTGCAGACTAAAAGATCCTCGGAATTTCAATGCTGTGGCGAGCGCAGCGGCCAGCGCGAGCGCCTGGCCGGAGAGCGCGGTGACGGCCGGGTGGTTCTCGTGCCGGGTCAGCAACGCGTCGGCGAGCGCGCCGAGACGCACGAGGCGGCCGCGCACCGGGCGGCCCGGCAGATGGAAGGGCAGCACGCCGCGGGGCACAACGATGTCGGGCACGTCGGGCCGGTTGCTGTCGAGGAAGGCGGGGGTCGTGGTCGTCATCGACCCAACATAGGGTCCGCCATGCCCGGAGTGAACCTTTGGCGTGCTTGTCGCGATGCGGGGTGTTCGGTAGAGCGGCCAACTCGGGCGCAAGCGGGTTCGTTCGATATGATCAAGGAGCGAAGTTGATCAGACCGATCGTCGCGGCCGACGCGGACATGGTGGCGGCGCTGATCCGGTCGGCGTTCGCCTCGCTCGAGACGACGCTGGTGCCGTCGCCGAGCGCGCTGCTCGTATCGGCTGGAAGCGTTCTCGCGCATCTCGACGGCGGCGGCGGCGGCGCATTGCATGACGAGGATGGCTGCGTGCTGTGGGACGTGCGGGAGGGCGGATTGTATCTGAGCCGCCTGGCCGTCCACGAGGCGGCGCGGGGGCGGGGCGTCGGCTTCGCGTTGGTCCGGCATGGCGAGGCGGTGGCGCGTGCCGCCGGGTTGCCGCGCGTGCATCTGGAAGTGCGGCTGGCGATGACGGGCAACCGGCGGCTGTTCCGCCGGGCCGGATTTGTCGAAGGCCGCATGCACGCGCATCCCGGCTTCGACCATCCGACCTACGTCTCGGCCGAGAAGCGCCTGGACTAGGCGGGCCGGACGTTCCAGGGGTAGGGCGAGACGCCCTGCAGCACGCCGGTGATGGATTTGCGGAAGGCGGTCTTGCCGTAATATTGCCCGACCAGGATGCCGCCTGCTTCGGTCATGGCGACGTGCGACAGAGCCTTGGCGGCGGCGGCCTGCGCGCGCGGCGTCCGGCGCGTTGAGCCACTGTTCCGTCAGGGCCATCGCCTGTTCGTTCGACCACCAGCCGAACCAGCCCTTGGTGCCGCGGCCGCTCAGCAGCGGGTGCGTCGCCGGCGTGCTCAGCACCACGGCGGATGAGAACGTGTGGAACACGCTCCAGCCGCCTTTGTCGACCGGCTGCATCGACGAGCGGCGCTGCACCACGGAGCCCCAATCGGTCTCCTGCAGATCGACGTTCATGCCCATCTTCTTCAGCGCGTCGGCGGTGACCAGGCCGAGTGGATGGATGGCCGGGAAATCGGTCGGGTTGATGACGACGACCCTCTCGCCGTTGTAGCCGGACTGCTTGAGCATCGCGGCCGCGCGCGCGGTGTCGCCGGCCATCAGATCGCCGTCGGCGCCGGTGTAATAGGGCGTGCCGAACGGGAATTCGTCCTTGGTTACGCGCCAGAGCGAGGTGTCGTCGCCGAAGGTGGCGCGCATGTAGTCTTCCTGGCGCACGCCCATCATCACGGCTTGGCGGACCTTCACGTTGTCGAAAGGCGGCTGCAGCTGGTTGAGGATGAGTTCGGACATCCGTCCCCAGGGCTGGTCGACTTGCAGGGCGATGTTGGGGTCGCCGGCGAGCAGCGGCAGCAGGTCGGGCAGCGGTTGCTCCCACCAGTCGATCTCGTTGTTCTGCAACGCGGCGGCGGCGGTGGCGCCGTCGGGGATGACGTTCCACTGGATGCGCGGGAAATGCGCCTGCTTGGCGCCGGTGGCCCAGACTGCCGGTTCCTGGCGGGAGAGGTATTTGTCGAACTTCTCGTAGACCATGCGGCTGCCCGACACGTATTCGCCGGCGACGAAGCGATAGGGGCCGGAGCCGACCATGTCGGTGACGGGCTTGTTGTCGTAGCCGTCGATGATGCGTGCCGGGAAGATGAAGGGGATCGCCGAGTTGGGCTTGCCCAGCGCCGTGGCGAGCAGCGGGAAGGGGCGCTTGAGCTTGAAGACGATGGTCTTGTCGTCGGCGGCCTCGTAGCTGTCGATGGCGGCGGCGAGCAGTTGGCCGAACGGGTCGCGGATCGCCCAGCGCTTGATGCTGGCGATACAGTCGAGGGCGCGGACCGGCTCGCCGTCGTGGAAGAACAGGCCGTCGCGCAGCCGGACCCGCCAGGTGCGCTTGTCGTCGGAGATCTCGTGGCCTGCGGCCATCTGCGGATGCGGCTGTCCATCCGGGCCGTTGGAATAGAGCGTGTCGAAGACGTAATAGCCGTGGTTCGAGGTTACGGTGGCGGTCGTGAACACAGGGTCGAGCAGGGTGAGGTTGGCTTGCGGCACGAAGCGCAACGTGGCGGACTTAGCGGGTTGGGCGATAGCGGGCGCCGCGAGCAGTCCAGCCGCGCCCTGAAGCAGTGTGCGACGACGCATTGGTCCGGCCTCCCCATTATTATGGGATCATTTCAACACGCGGCTGTCGGGACGGCAATCGCCGGGCGCGTCAGCTCCGGAGGGCGCGGACGATCCGACGGTCAGGGATCAGCCACATGGCGGCCACCAGCACGTAGAGCAGATCGGCCAGACGCGGATCGACGAACGCGAGCGCCATGCCGCCGATGTAGAGCAGCGGCGAGAGCTTGCCCTTGAGGTCCGACCCGAGCGCCGCCCGGAGTGTGGACCCCTCGCCCTGGGCGCGGATGATCGCGGCCTGAAGGATCGGCCAGGCAACCGCCGGCATCAGCAACGAGAGGCCGTAGAGCACGGTCGGGGCGGTCGCTTCCGGATGCTCGCCGAGCCAGTTGGTGGCGAACGGGATCAACGACAGCCAGAACAGCAGGAACAAGTTCGCCCAGAGCACGCCGCCATCGACGTCGCGGACCAGCTGGAACAGGTGGTGATGGTTGTTCCAGTAGATACCGACATAGATGAAGCTGAGCGCGTAGCTGAGGAACACCGGGGCGAGCGACAGCAGCGCCGGCCAGCTTGCGTCATGCGGCGCCTTCAGTTCGAGCACCATGATGGTGATGATGATCGCGATCACGCCATCGCTGAACGCGGCAAGCCGGTCCTTCTCCATCGGCGCCCCCTTAGCTGTCGGCGGCGATCTCGGCCTCGAGTGCTTCGAGTTCGGCCATGATCGAATTGCACAGCGTGCGATCGACCGCTGCCCCGAGCAGTGACCGGCGCAGCGCCGCGTGGCAGGGCTCGAACTCGGCGCCGAGCAGATCGGACGGCGCGCCCGGCGCTTTCTGCGCGGCCAGGCAAGTGGCGAAGGCGTTGCGTGCGGCGAGCGTCGTCGCCGGCAGGTGGGCGAAGATCCGGTCGAGCCTCTCGTCCACCCAGCCGGGCGTTGCCGCGATGGGCTCGGTCATCGGTCCCCGGCGAGCGCCCAGAGCAGAATGCCCTTCTGCGCGTGCAGGCGGTTCTCGGCCTCGTCGAACACCACGGATTGCGGGCCGTCGATGACCTCGGCGGTGACCTCGTCGCCGCGATGGGCCGGCAGGCAGTGCATGAAGAGCGCGTCGGGCGCGGCCTGGCCCATGAGCGCCTGGGTGACGCGGTAGGGCGCGAGCATGTTGTGGCGGCTCTCGTTCGGATCGTCGGACATGCTGACCCAGGTGTCGGCAACGACGCAGCGCGCGCCGCGGACGGCGGCCTCCGGGCTGTCGACGAGCTCGATCTTGGCGCCCTGGGACCGGGCCCAATCGACGAGTTTCTGCGGCGGCCGCAGGAACTCGGGGGTCGCGAGGCGCAGGGTGAAGCCGAAGCGGACGGCGGCCTGGATCCAGGAGCAGGCGACGTTGTTGCCGTCGCCGGTCCAGGCGACGATTTGGCCGGCGATCGGGCCGCGATGCTCCTCGAAGGTCATCACGTCGGCCATGAGCTGGCAGGGATGGCTCCGGTTGGTCAGGCCGTTGATGACGGGCACGGTCGCATGCTCCGCCAGCTCGTGCAGGCGCGCTGCGTCGTCGGTGCGGAACATGATCGCGTCGACGTAGCGCGAGAGCACGCGGGCCGTGTCGGCCATGGTCTCGCCGCGGCCTGTCTGCATGTCGTTGGACGAGAGGATGATCACGTCCCCGCCGAGTTGGCGCATGCCGATCTCGAAGCTGACGCGGGTGCGGGTGCTGGGCTTCTCGAAGATGAGCGCCAGGGTCTTGCCCGTAAGCGGCTTTGGGCCGTTGCGGTCGCGTTTGAAACGTTCGGCATCGGCGAGCATCTTCCGCAAGGTCGCGGTGTCGAAGTCGGTGAGGTCGAGGAAGTGGCGAGGGAACTCGCCACCTTCCGTCGAGTAGCGGTCGGCGACCGCGAGAGCCCGAGTCATGGCATGCTCATTTTGCCGCGGATGCCACGGGCGTCGGCTGCGAACGGCGGACGCCCTGGCGGATCATCGTCACCGCTTCGTCGATGTCGGAATTGGTGATGACGAGGGGCGGCACCAGACGGACGACGTTCTCGCCGGCGGCGACCGCGAGCAGGCCCTCGGCGATGAACGCGTCCTGCAGCTCGGTGTTGGGGACCTCGGATTTCAGGCCGAGGATGAGCCCTTTGCCGCGGACTTCCGAGACGACGTTCGGATACTCGGCCACGACCGCCTCGAGCTTGCTGCGGAGCAGTTCGCCCTTGCGCACCACCTCGTCGAGGAATCCCGGCGCCAGGATGATGTCCAGCACCGCATTGGCCGCCGCACAGGCGAGCGGGTTGCCGCCGAACGTCGTGCCATGGGTGCCGGGCGTCAGGTATTTGGCGACGTGCTCCTTGGCGAGGATCGCGCCCATCGGGAAGCCGCCGGCGATGCCCTTGGCGGCCGAGAGCACGTCCGGCTCGATGCCGGCCCACTCATAGGCGAACAGCTTGCCGGTCCGGCCCATGCCGCATTGCACTTCGTCAAGACCAAGCAGGATGCCGAACTCGTCGCAGGCGGCGCGGAGCCCGCGCAGGAATTCGACCGAGCCGGTGCGGATGCCGCCTTCGCCCTGCACCGGCTCGACCATGATGCCCGCCGTCTCTGGGCCAATGGCGTCGCGCAGCGCGTTGAGGTTGTTGAACGGGACATGGTCGAAGCCCTCGACGGCCGGGCCGAAGCCGGCGAGGTACTTCTTGTTGCCGGTGGCCGACAGCATGGCGAGCGTGCGGCCGTGGAATGCGCCGTCGAAGCAGATGACGCGGTAGCGCTCGGACTTGCCCTGCTCGGCCATCGCCTTGCGCATCATCTTCACCATGCCTTCATTGGCCTCGGCCCCCGAATTGCAGAAGAAGGCGCTGTCGGCGAACGTGTTCTCGACCAGGCGTGCGGCCAGGCGCTCGGCCTGCGGCACGCGGTAGAGATTGCTGGTGTGCATGACGCGCGCGGCCTGATCGGCAATAGCCTGCACCAGATGCTTGTTGCCGTGGCCGACCGAGGAGGTGGCGATACCGGCGCCGAAGTCGAGGAATCGTCGCCCGTCCGCCGTGTACAGCCAAGCGCCCTCGCCCCGCTCGAAAGCGAGGTTGGCACGGTTGTAGGTCGGCATCAGGGCGGGAATCATTGGGATATCCTCAAACCTCTCCTCATCTGTTCAGCAACGACACGCGCGGCGGACCTCCGCCGAACGAGGCTGGACAAGCCGCCACCTTGGGCTAGGCCGGCTCGCGAAGTCAACGCACACAAGCGTTTACCTGCTGCTGGGCGGGGCTTGCGGCGCGGCCGCCGGGTTCCGGCGACGGTCTGCGCGTGCTTAGAGAGGGGGGATGGCTCAGGACAAAAGTGTAATCCCCGATCGGGCGGCGCTGCACGAGGCGGCGTTGCGCCATTTGGCCCGCTACGCCGCGACCGAGGCCGGGCTGGTCCGCGTGCTGGACCGGCGGATCGCGCGCTGGCTGCGCGAGAGCGGTGAGCCGGCGGAAACTGCAGAACCGGCCTATGCGGCGGCTCGGGCCGTGGCGCGTGAGCTGGCCGGGTCCGGCGTGGTGGACGACGCGGCTTTCGCAACCGCGCGGGCGCGGCGGCTGGTCCGCGCGGGGCGCTCGCGTCGCGCGGTGGCGGCGCACCTTGCGTCCAAGGGCGTGGACGCGGAGATCGCTGGCGGCGCCTTGCCGGAGGATGATTTCCCGGCCGCGTTGATGTTCCTGCGACGGCGGCGGTTCGGGCCGTTCCGGGCTGCACCGGCCGACCCGGCGGAGCAGCAGCGCGAGTTGGCGGCATTGGCGCGGGCAGGTTTCATGCGCGACATCGCCGAGCGGGCGCTGCGGACGGAGCCTGACGAGGCGGAACGTCTTTTGCTGCAAATCAAGCAGGGCTGATGTCGCGCGACCGCCCGCGCTTCTCGCGCGAAGCCATCATTGCCGGGGCGCGCGCCAGTCTGCCGATGCAGGTGGGCGTGGTGCCGTTCGCGCTCGTCATCGGGATCGTGGCGCAGGGGCAGGGGCTCAGCCTGCTCGAGATCACGCTGATGAGCGCGTTCTGCTACGCGGGATCGGCGCAGTTGCTGGCGCTCGGGCATTGGGGCGTGCCGGCGCCGGTGATCGCGGCGACGACGTCGGCCTTCATCGTCAATCTGCGGCTGGCGTTGATGGGCCCGGTGCTGGGGCCCTGGCTCGACCGCATCCGCGGCTGGCGGCTGTGGCTCAGCCTGTTCGTGATGGCGGACCAGAATTGGGCGCTGTCCGTGGCCGAGATGCAGGCGCGGCGGTGGGATGCGGGGTTCCTGCTCGGGTCGGGCGGCGCTGATGTGGTTCGTCTGGACCGGGTTCACCGCGGTTGGGCATCTGGTGGGGAGCGCGCTGCGGCCGCCGCCGGGTCACCCGATCTTCTTCGCGGCGTTGGCGGTGTTCGTGTCGATCCTGGTGCTGATGTGGCGGGGCAGGGGGGATCTGCTGCCGTGGGTGGTCGCCGGGGTTACCGCGCTTGCGATCGCATTCCTGCTGCCTGGGACGTCATGGCACATCGTGGGCGGCGCGCTGGCGGGCAGTGCGGTGGGTGTGTTGCGGGATTCGCGGCGGTGACGCTGGATCCGTGGGTGCTGCTGGCGATCGTCGGGATGTCGCTGGCGACGTATGCGACGCGCGCAGGAGGCTATCTGGTCTTCCGGGCGGTGCGGCCGAGCCAACGGATACGCGCCATGCTCGGCTATATTCCCGGTACCTTGTTCATGTCTTACGTCGCGCCGGCGCTAGCGCACGGGGGGTGGCCGGAGTGGATCGGTTCAGCCGCCGCAATCGGGTTGATGATCGCCACACGACAGATGTCGGTCGGGATCCTGGGGGGGACGACGGTGGCCTGGTTGGTTTGGGCTTGGGCGTGACCTGCGAATTGTGCAAATTGAGACTGTTGCCCCGCTCAGGTGACCCATGCTGCTGCGCCTGTTGTTGTTGCTTTCGGCATTGTCGCTCGCGGCGTGCGGCGGGCGGGTTGCGATCACCGGCGTGGCGACGAGCCTCGAATGTGCGCCGTATGCCCGTGCAGCGACGGGGATCGCACTCTATGGCGACGCAGCCGATTGGTGGGATCAGGCCGCGGGTCGGTATGACCGGTCCGAGACGCCGGCGCCCGGCGGCGTGTTGGTGTTCCGCCGGTCGGATCGGTTGCCCTCGGGCCATGTCGCGGTCGTCCGCGAGCAGGTTTCGGCCCGGGAGATCAGGGTCGACCATGCGAACTGGGTGCATCGACGGATCACTAGCGGCGAGCCGGTGATCGACGTGTCGGAGGCCAACGATTGGAGCGCCGTACGCGTCTGGTGGGACCCGGTGGGCGCGATGGGGGCGAGTACGTATCAGACGTATGGCTTCATCCGTCCGTAATTCGCTTGCAAGCAAAGTCGGAGCGCGCCATTTGAGACACGGAAAGGCGGGGGCTTAGCGCTCCCGGTATTCGGAGGGGACCAATGGGTAGCTTCAGCATCTGGCATTGGATGATCGTATTGCTGGTCGTCCTCGTGCTGTTCGGGGGCGGTAGCAAAATCAGCGGTCTGATGGGCGACTTCGCTAAAGGCATCAAGTCGTTCAAGAAGAACATGGCCGAGGACGAGTTGATGGAGGCAAGCGCCACCCATCCGACCGGGACGATCTCGGGTCCAGGCACGACCACGGCACACACGACGGCCGCCGGCACAGTTCCGCCGCGGGAGACGACGCGCGCGCTCTGATCGGCGCGCCGACTTGACCTGAGCCAGGTCCTGCGGAGGAGTTCGGGTTCACCCCGGAGTCCTCCGCAATGGCATCCCACCGCATCGACGCACGTCCCGACACCATCCACTGGGGGACGTTCAGCGCGGAATACGCGCCGGTCCTCACCATCGAGAGTGGCGAGACGGTGGTGCTGCAATGCGTCTCCGGCGCGCCGGACGTGATGCCGCCGCCGGGTTCGGGATTGACGATCCCGCCGGCGCTGGCGGTGATCCATGCCGCCAATCCGCCGCGGCTCGGGCCGCATATCCTGACCGGGCCGGTCGCGGTCCGCGGGGCAGAACCCGGCGACATGCTGGAGGTGCATATCGACGCGATCGAGCTTGGCGCCGATTGGGGGTTTTGCGGCCATCGGCCGCTGGCGGGCACGCTGCCGGAGGATTTCCCGGACCGGTTCCTGAGTCATATCACCGTCGACAGGGCGGCCGGGACGTGCCGGTTGCCCTGGGGCATGGAATTGCCGCTATCGCCCTTCTTCGGCGTCATGGGCGTGGCGCCCAAGCCCGAATACGGCGTGCTGTCGACCAAGGAGCCGCGGGAGCACGGCGGCAATCTCGACAACAAAGAGCTGGGGGCGGGGAGCACGCTCTATCTGCCGGTGTTCGTGGACGGCGCGCGCTTCTCCGCCGGCGACGGACATGGCGTGCAGGGCGACGGTGAGGTGTGCATCAACGCGCTCGAGATGTGTCTGACCGGGACGTTCACGCTGACGCTGCACAAAGGGGGCGGCGCGCGTGACCCGGCGCTGCGCTATCCGCGCGGGGAGACGGCGACGCATTACATCTCGATGGGCATGCACGAGGATCTCGATGTGGCCATGAAGACGGCGCTGCGCGAGATGATCGCGTTCATCTGCCGGCGGACCAATCTGTCGCCGGATCAGGCGTATCAGCTCTGCTCGTTAGCCGTCGATTTCCATGTGACGCAGACGGTCAACGGCGAGAAGGGCGTGCACGGGATGCTGAGGAAAGGCCTGCTGGGCTGAGAACACGGCAGGCCCCTCTCCTGCGGGAGCGGGGCCTGCAGCCGGTTAGAAGCCGAGAACGATGTCGGCGGCGAAGGTCCAGCGGCCCTGGTGCTGGCCGTCGCCGAATGGGGTGGTGCCGTTGAGCGAGCGGTCGTAGCGGATCTCGGGACGGATCATCGCGGTGCTGATCTTCTCCGGCAGCCCCTGGAGCTTATAGGTCACCCCGGCGGTGAGCTCGGAGTAGGTGGTCGGGCTCCGCGCCGTGATCAGGTTGGCGAGGGTGCCGCGTTCGGACGCGACATAGTCGCGGTAGTTCGCTGGGGTCGAGACGAAGAAGTTGCTGTTGTCGCGCCAGATCTCGCCGCGGCCGTTCAGGGTAAGCTGGTCGTTCAGGGCGTAGCTGGCGTAGGCGGCGGCGCCGTAGCCTTCGGCGCGGAAACCGTCCTCCTTCACGTAGTTGAACTCGGCGGTCAGCGTCAGCTTGTCGGTGGTTTTCCAGACGATGGCGACGTCGTTGTAGTAGCGCATCGCGCTGTTGGCGAAGGGCGTGTTGAGCTTGGAGTCCTCAGGCCCGACATGGCTCAGCGCGAGCACGGTCAGCTTGCCGTCGAGGAAGTTGAGGCCGAAGCCGAAGATGCCGCCGGGGCGGTTGTTGTTGTCGCCGGCGCCGTATGCCACGAAGGTGTTCGTGCCGGTGTCCGCGCCGAGATACAGGTCGAGCAGGTCGCTGACATGGGCGGTCGCCAGTGCGCCGGTGTGCTTGTAGGGCAGGCCGTAATTGAAGATGTAAGAGTGCGAATAGAACGGGTTGGCCTTCGGATCGATCACCTCGACGCCGAGCGGCGTCGGGAAGATGCCGGCCTTCAGGTCGAGGCCGTTGGCGAATAGGTCAGGGAAGTGGACGCTGACGTCGGCTTCCACGATGTCGATCTGGTTGCGGTCATGGATCAGCTGATCGAACACGCCGAGCGTGTGGATGATGCGGGCGTCGGAGCCGTAGAGCGCCTGCAGCTTGAAGCCGAAATCGGTCGTCGTCGCCTTCGGGTCGATGTCGCGGCTGATCGTGCCGGTGATGCCGTTCAGGATCGGGCGGTTCGACAGGTCGTTGAACAGCATGCCGAAGTTGCGGTTGTTGTTCGGCGAGAGTGTGTTGACGGTGATGCCGCCTTCGACCTGGAGGCCGTATTTGATGCCGCCGGTCCATTCCGAGGAGAACAAGGCCGGTGCCGGGCCGGGGGCCGGGGTGGCTGGCGGCGTCGGCGCAGTGGCTGCGCCCGCCGGAGCCGTCGGGTTGCTCACCGCAGGCGGCGCGGCGTTCTGGTTGACGATGCCCTGAGCCGTGGCCACCGCCGGAAGACCCAGCGCAACGAAGCCAGCGAAGGCGGAAAAGGCGGCCTTTGGAGCTGCCCGGCGAGTGGAGCGGTTGTGACTATCCATTGCCAAGTCTGTGCCGGGAGTGGAGGCTGGATTCAAGACCGCAATGGGCAGAAATTCGTTATTCCGGCGATAGAGTGCTTATGAGACAGTCACCTGGCAGCCGATGCGCCGAGAATTTGTGCGTTCGCGATCGTTTTCGGCGCGCTTCGCGCTGAACAGGCCGGTGTCAGCTTGGGCGTTGCGCCTGATTACGGCGGCGGTGCTGTTGATCTGCATCGGATTCGCGGCGCGCGAGCTCGTGCCGGTCCTGCATCAGCTCGGCGGCGGTTTCCTGGCGTTCAACGATTTCTTCGCTCATTGGTCTGCCGCACTATTCGTGCGCCACGCCGATCCGGCGGCGATCTACGATCCGGCGGCGCTGCATCGTTTCCAACTCGAGACCGAGCCCGCGTTGCGGCAGAGTTTTCCGTTCCCGTATCCGCCTCCGTATCTTTTCGTGGTGTGGCCGCTGGGGATGCTGCGTTTTCCGGCAGCGCAACTCGCGTGGGACGGGGTGGGGCTCCTGCTGTTCGTCGTGGCCATGGCGGCGCCGCGTTGGCGGGCTGGGGCGATCGGCGTGGCGATCCTGGCGCCGACGACGGCGATCGCCTTGGCCTATGGGCAGAACGGCCTGATCGAGGGAGCGCTGCTGCTTGCGGGCTTGCGGTTGGCCGGTCCCAATCCCGCGCTCGGCGGGGTGCTGCTGGGACTGGCGACGATCAAGCCCGCGCTGGGACTGCTGGTGCCGGTCGCGCTGCTCTCGGCCCGGGCGTGGCGCGCGATCGCGATAGCGTCTGCCACCGCGCTGATGATGGGATTGCTCGCGGCCTGGGCGTTCGGGCCGGCGACCTGGCCGGCTTGGCTGGACTACGCCGCGCAGCACGCGGCCTGGCTGCAGGGCGAGGTGAGCGACTACCGCAAACCGACCGTAATGGCGACGCTCTCGCTGCTCGGGGCGAGCCCGGCGGCGGCACAGGCGGTCCAGTTTGGCGTGGCGATCATCGTTGCGGCGCTGGTCGCGCTATGCTGCCGCCGCGGCATCGGCGAACTCGAGGCCGCCTGCGTGTTGAGCGGCACCTTCCTCGCGCTTCCGTTCTCGTTTGGCTATGACCTGCCGGCGGTGACAGGCGCGGTGCTTCTGGGGGTGCAGGCGCATCGAGGGCCGTGGCGGCCGATCGAGATTGGCATCCTCTCGGCCGGGCTGCTGTTTCCGGCCCTGACCACGGCGACGAGCCGTTTCTTCTTCGTCAACCCGATCGCGCTCGCGGCGCTGTTCGGCTGGTTCGTATGGCAGTGCCTGCGCCATCCCGAGCCGAAGCCCGGGATGGCGCAGTCTTCGACTTAGGCGGAGTAGTACATCTCGAACTCGACCGGGTGCGGCGTGTGTTCAAACTTATACACTTCCGTCCACTTGAGTTCGATGTAGCTCTGGATCTGCTCCATGTTGAACACGTCGCCGGCGAGCAGGAACTCGTGGTCGGCTTCGAGCGCTCCAAGGGCTTCACGAAGGCTGCCGCAGACCGTCGGGATTTCCTTCAGCTCCTCGGGGGGCAGGTCGTAGAGGTCCTTGTCCATCGGGTCGCCCGGATGGATCTTGTTGCGGATGCCGTCGAGGCCGGCCATCAGCAGGGCGGAGTAGGCGAGGTAGGGGTTGGCGGTCGGGTCCGGGAAGCGGATCTCGACGCGCTTGGCCTTCGGGTTGGTGGTGTACGGGATACGGCAGGAGGCCGACCGGTTGCGGGCGGAGTAGGCCAGCAACACCGGGGCCTCGAAGCCGGGGATCAGCCGCTTGTAGCTGTTCGTGCTCGGATTGGTGAAGGCGTTGCAGGCCTTCGCGTGCTTGATGATGCCGCCGATGAAGTGCAGGCACAGCTCGGAGAGGTCGGCGTAGCCGGAGCCGGCGAAGAGCGGCTTGCCGTCTTTCCAGATGCTCTGGTGCGTGTGCATGCCGGAGCCGTTGTCGCCGTAGATCGGCTTGGGCATGAACGTGGCCGTCTTGCCGTAGCTGTGGGCGACGTTGTGGACGCAGTATTTATAGATCTGCATCTGGTCGGCCATGCTGACCAGGGTCGCGAAACGCGTGCCGAGCTCGTGCTGGCTCTGGGCGACCTCGTGGTGGTGCTTCTCGATGATGAGGCCCATCTCGCCCATTGCGGAGAGCATCTCGGCGCGCAGGTCGCTCTCGCTGTCGACCGGGGGCACCGGGAAGTAGCCGCCCTTGACGCTGGGGCGGTGGCCCATGTTGCCCTCGGGGTATTCGCGGATGTTGGCGCCGGGCCCCTCGATGCTGGTGATCTCGTATTTGCCGTAGTTCGGACCCGTGCCGAAGCGGACGTCGTCGAACACGAAGAACTCGGCCTCGGCGCCGACCATGACGGTGTCGCCGATGCCGCTCGACTTGACGAAGGCTTCGGCCTTCTTGGCGGTGCTGCGCGGGTCGCGCGTGTAGGGCTGGCCGGTGCTGGGCTCGAAGATGTCGCAGAACAGGATCAGGCTCGGCTTGGCCGAGAACGGGTCCATCACGGCGGTGCTGGCGTCGGGCATCAGGATCATGTCGCTCTCGTTGATCGCCTTCCAGCCGGCGATCGAGGAGCCGTCGAACATGATCCCGTCGCGGAACGCGTCCTCGCCCATGGTCGAGATGTGCTGCGCGGTGTGCTGCCACTTGCCGCGCGGATCGGTGAACCGCAGGTCGACGTATTCGACCGAGTGCTCCTGCATCATCTCGAGGACTTTGCTGACACCGCCGTCCTTGTTTTCCGTTGCCATCCTGTGCCCGTGTCCTTCGTCATGCCGGCCCGGGTTGGGCCGGTCGGGTTGTCCGTACCGAGGCCTACTACTCTGCCTGCGGCGAAACTGTCGTCCTTCTAAAGCGCTTCAGATCGCGTCGTCGCCGCGCTCTCCGGTTCGGATCCGCACGGCGTCGTCGACCGGGATGATGAAGATCTTGCCATCGCCGATGCGCCCGGTGCGGGCGGCGTTGGTGATGGCTTCGACGGCGCGTTCGACCATGGAGTCCTCGCAGACCACCTCGATCTTCACCTTCGGCAGGAAGTCCACCACGTATTCGGCGCCGCGGTAGAGTTCGGTATGGCCTTTCTGGCGCCCGAACCCCTTGGCCTCCACAACCGTGATGCCCTGCAATCCTACTTCGTGCAGCGCCTCCTTCACCTCGTCCAGCTTGAAGGGTTTGATGACCGCTTCGATCTTTTTCATGCACCGTCGCCGGGCGTTGCTGGCCCGGCGTCCTCCCATCGTTCAGAACCGTCCTTCGGGGAGGACGGCCACGAAGGTTTGCACGCAGCGTGCCAACCGGCAATGCGCGGTGTGGCGGAGGCCGGTGGGGTGGGCGGCGCAACGTTCTGCCAGGCGGGTGAGCACGTAACGAGCGATCCTGCCCGCGGGGCAGGCAAGAAGGTGTGCCGTGTTTTTGTGCAGTTGCCGTCAGCCCGGCGCGGACGCATAGTCTTCGCCCGCTACGATCGGAGCCAAACCTGGTGAAACCCTTGAACTCGCTGCTGTCTGGCCTCGGTACGACCGTGTTCACCGTGATGTCGGCGCTGGCCACCGAGCACGCCGCGATCAATCTGGGCCAGGGATTCCCGGATACGGACGGGCCCGAGGACGTGCTGCGGGCAGCGTCCGACGCGCTGTTTGACGGGCGGAACCAATATCCGCCGATGACCGGGCTGCCGGAGTTGCGCGAGGCGGTGGCGGCGGCGAACCGCCGTTTCTATGGTCTGGAGATCGATCCGAGGAACGAAGTGGTCGTGACCTCCGGCGCGACCGAGGCGATCACGGCCTGTCTCATGGCCGTGCTCGATCCGGGCGACGAGGTCGTGCTGTTCGAGCCGCTCTATGACACTTACTTGCCGGTCATCCGGCTGCTCGGCGCGGTGCCGAAGCTGGTGCGGCTGGCGCCGCCGAACTGGGAATTGCCGCGGGCGGAGCTGGCGGCGGCGTTCGGGCCGAAGACCAAGGCGATCCTGATCAACTCGCCGATGAACCCGTGCGGCAAGGTGTTCACGGCGGCGGAGTTGGCTTTCATCGCGGACCTGCTGCAGAAGCACGATGCCTATGCCGTGTGCGACGAGGTTTATGAGCACCTGACGTTCGACGGGTGGCGGCACATCCCGCTGATGACGCTGCCGGGTCTACGCGAGCGGTGCATGCGCGTCGGCAGCGCCGGCAAGACGTTCAGCCTGACCGGCTGGAAGGTCGGCTATGTGTCGGCGCCGGCGGCGCTGGCGGCGGTGGTGACCAAGGCGCACCAGAACCTGACGTTCACGACGCCACCCAATCTGCAGCGCGCGGTCGCGGTGGGGTTGGCGAAGGATCAGACCTATTTCGACCGGTTGTCATCGGATTTGGCGGCCAAGCGGGACCTGCTGTCGGCTGGGCTGTCGCGGCTTGGGTTCGGTGTGCTGGAGACGCGGGGCAGCTACTTCGTCAGCGCAGATTTCCGGCCGCTCGGCTTCGTGGGGGACGATGTCGCGTTCTGCCGCTACATCACCGAACAGGCCGGCGTGACGGCGATCCCGGTCTCGGCCTTCTACGAGGGCGAAGCGCCGTCGCATTACGCGCGGTTCGCGTTCTGCAAGCGGGAGGCGGTGCTGGAGGAGGCATTGTCCCGCCTCGAGCGCGGCTTCGAGCGGGCGCGATTGACCAGGGCGTCCTAGCCACGGCGTTGGCTCACACGGCTACTCGCGCAGAATTCGCGCGCCGCGCGATTGCAACACGCGCGAAGCCGCTTTAAACCGCTGGCCTGCTGTGGCGGACGTAGCTCAGTTGGTAGAGCGCCGGTTTGTGGTACCGGTTGTCGCGGGTTCGATCCCCGTCGTTCGCCCCAGCATTCCCCTTTGGTGACGTGATGAGGCATTGGGCGATCGCGTCGGCCTTGGCGTGGCTCGCCGTCACGGGCGCTCGGGCCGATCAGGTGGTGATCGGCGCGATCACGCCGTTGGGGCCGGGCGGCAAGGCCGCCGTGGAGACGGCACTCGAAGTCGTCAACGGCAAGCATGCGGAAATCCCGGTGGTGGCCGGGCAGGGTGGCGGGCTGGATCGGCTCGGCGGGGCCACGGTTCGTGCGGTGTTTGGCGATGATGCGGGGGATGCCGGCAAGGCGGCGGCGGAGGCGGAGCGGCTGGTCAGCGCCGAGCATGCGGTTGCGTTGATCGGCGGCGGGACGGATGCGGCGGCGGCGGCGATCGACGCCGTGGCGGAGCGCCATCACCTGCCGTTCCTGTCGCCGCTGCGCAGCCCCTCGCACGTGCACGATCTGAGCTGGTTTTTCCGCCTTGCGCCGACACCGGACATCACGGCCGCCTCGATATTCGGCTTCCTTGGAGATCGTGCAAAATCCGTGGCGCTGGTGTGGGACGACACCGAAGCCGGGCGCGCGAGCGCCGAGGCCGAGCGCAAGGCCGCGGCAGCGGCGGGGGCCACCATTGTGGCGGACCTCAAGGTGACGCCGGAGGCGCCGGCGCTGGAAGCGGAGGCGTTGGTGATCGCGGGCGCCAAGCCGGACGTGGTGATCGCGCCGGTCAGCGTCCGTCATGCGGCCGGGCTGGTGCGCGCCATCGCCGAACAGCACGTCGCGCCGATCATCACGCTGACGGGCGGCTCGTGCGTCGAGCCGTCATTTCCCAGCGATGCCGGGGCTGCGGC
Organism: uncultured Alphaproteobacteria bacterium; assembly: GCA_963848035.1. Taxonomy (GTDB): domain Bacteria; phylum Pseudomonadota; class Alphaproteobacteria; order Acetobacterales; family Acetobacteraceae; genus JAVVHH01. The sequence goes on along the minus strand of CAWKCD010000001.1, from coordinate 4,280,809 downwards.
GGAGGGGGTGTTCTGTGCGTCCGGCTACGTTGGCGGGCGTCCGGGGCTCGCGATGGTCGAAGCAATGTTCCGCCAGCGCTCCGGCGCCGGGATCGACGCGCAATCGGCCCAGGTGCTGACCGGCGCGCTGCTGCTCGCGGACGTGATCAACCGGGCCGGCACGACCAAGCCGATCGAGTTGCGGGCCGCCCTGATGGACACGAACACGCCAGGCGAGCAGACGCTGATGGCGTGGCAGGGCATCCGGTTCGACGATGCCGCCCGCAACGTGCTGGCGACGCCGGCGATCGTCCAGGTTCAGGGCGGCGCGTTCAAGACGGTCGCGCCGGACGGGTTGGCGACTGCGGCGGCGGTGTGGAAGTAGCTACCGGCCGCCGAGGTTGGAGAAGACCATTGCGTCGCGATTGTCCTGCATCAGCTTGGTGATGCTCGGGATCTTCTCGAAGCCGAGGCCTTGGGGCAGCCCGTCATCGATGCCGGGCTGGATGGCGCCGTAGCTCTGGCTGGCCACCTTCTCCCATTTACCGGCGGGCTTGCGCACCTCGAGCGTCGCCACCGTGACTTTCAGCACGAGGCGGACGATCGGGTCTTTGGGGGAACCGGGCTTGGTCAGGCTCGGATGGCCGGCGACCTCGCGCCAGCCATTCGCGAGCGACCAGGCCGCGATCTCCTCCTTGGTCACGTCAGGACCGCGGGGCGGACTTGCCCTTGGCGTCCCGGTCCGAGCGCGCCTTCCAAGCGGCCATGTCGGCGGCCTTCTCGAAAGCGACGCGGACTCCCTTGACGCCGCGGCTCATGCGGATCTTGCCGCCGTTGGAGGCCTTGTGGTCGGCCATCCAGCTCAGCACTTCGGGGTCTTCGCTGGTCTTGCCCTCGAATTCCAGCACTCCGACGATCTCTTCCTCTTTGCGGCGCTTTACCATCGTCGTGTCTTTCCTGAGATTTCCCGCGCGCCGCCGCCTCGATCGGCAGCAGCGCCCGGGAGAAACGTTGAAGCCGCGGCATCGTGCGCACCGCCCGCGTCACTTCGGGGGGTGGCGACCAATGGAACGGCAACGGAGCTTTTGGCCAACGCAGATTGACCGCTGCGGGTTCGATACCCTACGTGCAGTCAATTAGCTAGACGGAGCGTGCGGTCCGGTCAGGCGCTTGACATAGAAGATGCGTGAGTGGCCCGGCGGATAGTCGGGAATCCGGCCGCATTCCACGAAACCGAGCTTCTCGTAGAAGCTCGGCGCCTGGAAGGTCCAGGTGTCGAGCCAGATCCCGTCCAGCCCGGCCGCGCGGGCTTCGGCCTCGGCCAACTCCATGACCCGGCGGCCGATCCCTTGCCCCTTGGCCGGGCCGAGCGCGAGGAGTTCGACGAACATGAAGCCGTAGCCGATCCGGGCCTGCAGCCCGCCCACGATCGCGTCGTTCTCGTCACGGACGGTGATGGCGCATTGCCGCCATCGGCCGGGGCCTGCCGCCGCCTCGTTGTGCCGGATGAGCGGCGCGAGGATCTGCTCGCGGATCTCGGGCGACGGGGTGGGCTCGAGCCGGATCGTCCAGTCAGTCACTGCCGGGGCAGCAATTGCTCGGCGAGCGTGGCCCAGTAGCTGGCGCCGGTGGGCAGGATGTCGTCGTTGAAGTCGTATTGGGGGTGGTGGACGCCGGCGTCGTCCGGGCCGCGGCCGGCACCGAGCATGATGTAGGCGCCCTGCTTGGCGTTGAGCATGAAGCTGAAATCCTCGCCGGCCATGGTCGGCATGTCCATGTGCTGGACGCGGGCCTCTCCGGCGACGGCGACGGCGGCGCGGCGGGCGAGGGTCATAGCGGCCGGGTCGTTGACGGTGGCGGGGTAGAGCCGCTCGAAGCGGGCGTCGCAGGTGGCGCCGTAGCCTTCGGCGATGCTGCGCGCCAGGCGCAGGACGCCGCGCTCGAGCGTGTCGCCGACCGCGGGCTCGAACCAGCGCGCGGTGCCCAGCATGCGGACGGTCTCGGGGATGACGTTGTGGGTATGGCCGCCCTGGATGCTGCCGATGGTGACCACGCCGCCCAGGATGGGGTGGATGGTGCGGGCGACGATGCTCTGGAAGGATTGGATGATGGCGGCGGCGACCACGATCGGGTCAGTGCCGAGATGCGGCTGGGCGCCGTGGGCGCCCTTGCCGGTGATGGTAAGGTCGAGGTTGGCGACGGCGGCCATGACCGGGCCGTCGCGCCAGCGGAAGGTGCCGGCCGGGTCGAGCGGCCAATTGTGCATGCCGTAAACCTGCTTCATGGGGAAGCGGTCGAACAGGCCCTCCTCGACCATGATGCGGCCGCCGCCGGCATTCTCCTCGGCGGGCTGGAAGATGACATAGACGGTGCCGCCGAAGTTGCGGGTCTCGGCCAGGTAGCGGGCCGCGCCGAGCAGCATAGTCGTGTGGCCGTCGTGGCCGCAGGCGTGCATCACGCCGGGGTTGCGGCTGGCGTAGTCCTTGCCGGTGTCCTCCATGATGGGCAGCGCGTCCATGTCGGCGCGCATGCCGATCGCGTCGCCGCCGGTCTGGCCGCGGATCACACCGACGATCCCGGTCTGGGCGATGCCGGTATGGACCTCGTCGACGCCGAACTCGCGCAGCAGCGCGGCCACGCGGGCGCTGGTGCGGTGCTCCTGGAGGCCGAGTTCGGGATGTTGATGAAAGTCGCGACGCCAGGCCGTCATGTCGGCATGGAAGTCGGCGATCCGGTTGATGACGGGCATTCAGGGGGATCCGAAGGTAAGGGCGAGGCCAGTTTCGAGCGGCAGGGGGTAAACGCGTAGCGTAGACTGCATGGCCTCGACGGAGAAGGATTTGTCTTCCAGCAGCCGGCGGACCTCGTCCCGTTGGACTCGGGGGAGTCCGGGGAGGCGGGTGAGCGGCGACAGCGCGAGAAGCAGGCTCGAGGGAACGGCGACGATGCGGGGCGGCGGCAGCCCGGCGGCGCGCGCGACGGCGCGGACGAAATCGGCATAGGCGAGCGGCGCAGGGCCGGCGATGACGATGGCTTCCGGCGCAGTGGGGATGGCGTCGAGCGCGGCGCGGATGGAGCGGGTGACGTCGGATTGGTGGATGGGCTGGACGAGGGCGCGGCCGCCGGCGGGGAGGGGCACGATTGGAAGGCGGCGGAGCAGGGCGGCGAGGCGCTGGACGTTGTCCTCGCCTTCGGCGCCGTAAATCATCGTCGGGTGGAGGATCAAGCCCGGACGGCCGGAGGCGAGGAGCGCGCGTTCGCCTTCCAGGACGCCGTTGCCGTGGGCGTCGGGCCAGCGGGTGAATTTCCGGGTGCTGCCGAGGAACACCAACCCGGCGCCGGCGGGTGCGGCGGCGAGGATCGCGGGGATGTGGCGGGCGTGGGCGCAGGAGACGATCTTCGCGGCGTCGCGCAGCGCTTCTGACAGTCTGGCGCCTTCGAGGTCGGCGATTTCCGGCGTGCCGGGGAGGCCGGTCGCCGTCCAGCGTTCGGCATTGCGGACGACGGGGACATAGGGGATGCGATCGTTCGACAACGAGCGGCAGAGGGCGGCGCCGGAGCGGCCGCTGGCGCCGATCACGTGGATCGTCACGCCGCGGTGCCGAGCAGGCTATCGGCGGCGGCGCGGGCGGCTTCGGTGATGGTCTCGCCGGCGAGCATGCGGGCGATCTCCTCACGCCTTGCGCCGGGGTCGAGCCGAAGCACGGAGGTGGAGGTGCGCCCGCCGGCTTCGGCCTTGGCGACGCGCAGATGCGCCGCGCCGCGGGCCGCGACTTGCGGGCTATGGGTGACGACCAGGACTTGGACTTGGTCGGCCACGCGGGCGAGGCGGTCGCCGACGGCGGCCGCCGTGGCGCCGCCGACGCCGCTGTCGACCTCGTCGAACACCAGCGTCGGGACCGAGCCGCCGGCAACCAGGACGACTTTGAGCGCCAGCATCAGGCGCGAGAGTTCGCCGCCCGAGGCGATGCGGTCGAGCGCGCCGGGGGTTTGGCCGGGGTTGGTGCTGATGAGGAAGCTGGCGCGGTCGGCGCCGTTGGCGCCCCAGCGGAACTCTTCGAGCACCCGCAGATCGACGAAGAAGCGGGCCTTTTCCAGGCGGAGCGGCGGCAGTTCGGCGGTGACTTCGGATTGCAGACGGGCAGCGGCGGCGCGGCGGGCCTCGGTGAGGGCGGCGGCCGACGCGATGTAGTTGCCGCGCTCGGTGGCGGCGCGGGCCTCGAGGGCGGCGATCTCGGCGGTTCCGGTGTCGAGCGCGGCCAGGCGGGTCCGGAGGCTGTCGAGCAGGTCGGGCAGGTTGGTGACGGGGACGCCGTGCTTGCGGGCGGCCGCGCGCAGGGCGAACAGGCGCTCCTCGGCCTGTTCGAGCTGGCGCGGGTCGGCGTCGGCCTCGTTGGCGAGTCGGCTCAGCAGCGTCTCGGCTTCGGCCAGCGCCTCTTCGGCACGGTCGAGGGCGGCGAGGGCGGGTCGGGCGGCGGGATCGTCGCCTAGCCGTTGCAAGGCGCGGGAGGCGGCGCGGAGGGTCGCGGCCGGGCCAGCGTTGCGGCGGTCGCTGGGGGTGATCTCCGAGATGGCGTGGCCGATCGCTTCGGCGCGGCGCTCGTGGGATTGGAGGCGCTGACGTTCGGCGGCAAGGCTGTCTTCCTCGCCGGGCTGGGGGGCGAGGTCCGAGAGTTCGGCGACGGCGTGGCGGAGCCAATCCTCCTCGCGCTGCGCATCGGCGAGGGCAGTTCGGGCAGTTTCGAGGGCGGTTTCGGTCTCGCGCCAGGTCCGCCAGGCCCCGGCGACATTGCGACGGAGGTCGCGGGGGACGGCGAAGGCGTCGAGCAGGATGGTGTGGACGGCCGGGTCGGCGAGGCCGAGCTGGTCGCCTTGGCCCTGCACTTCGACGAGCAGGCTGCCGGCGCGGCGGAGCAGCGCGACGCTGACCGGCTGGTCGTTGATGGTGGCGCGCGAGCGGCCGTCGCGGGAGACGATGCGGCGGACGACGATCTCGTCCTCGTCGAGCGAGACGCCCTGTTCGGCCAGCACGTCGAGCACGGGATGACCCGGCGGCGGCGCGAAACAGGCGGTCACGCTCGCCTGCTCTGCGCCGGATCGGACCAGGCCGGAGTCGGCGCGGGCGCCGAGGGCGAGGCCAAGGCTGTCGAGCAGGATGGATTTGCCCGCGCCGGTCTCGCCGGTGAGGACGGTCAGCCCGGCGGCGAATTCGAGGTCGAGCCGCTCGATCAGCACGATTTCGCGGATCGAGAGCGCGGTCAGCACGGCCTGCTGGCCTTGGAGCTAGAAGAGGCTGCCCAGGGTGCGCGAGAAGAAGCCGCCGGTGGACGCGGTCTGCTTGTCGACCGGCTGGGCGATCCCCTCGGCGACGAGGTTGTCATAGCTGTCTTCGTACCAGCGGCTGCCGGGATAGTTGTGGCCGAGCACGGCGGCGGTCTTCCGCGCCTGATCGGTCAGACCGAGCATCAGGTAGATCTCGGTCAGGCGGTGGAGCGCCTCGGGCACGTGGTTGGTGGTCTGGAAGTCGTCGACCACGCGTTGGAAACGGTTGATGGCGGCGGTGTAGAGCTTCTGCTTCTCGTAATAGCGGCCGATCTCCATCTCCTTGCCGGCGAGGTGGTCGCGGCAGAGGTCGATCTTGAGGCGCGAATCGCGAGCGTAGGCGCTGTCGGGGAAGCGGTTGACGACGTCCTGCAGGGCGTTCATGGCGACCTGGGTGCCCTTCTGGTCGCGCTGGATGTCGGCGATCTGCTCGTAATAGCAGAGGGCGCGCAAGTAGTAGGCGTAGGCGATGTTCTGATTGCCCGGATGCAGCGAGATGTAGCGGTCGAGCGCGCCGACGGCTTCGGTGTAATGGTTCTGCAGATACTCGGCATAGCCGTGCATCAGCTGCGCATTCACTGCCCAGGAGGAGTATGGATAGTTCTGCTCGATCGCGTCGAACTGGCGGACGGCGGTGTTGTAGCGCTTGGCGTTCAGCGCATCGACGCCGTTGTTATAGAGCTGTTCGGGCGGGATCTGGCTCAGGTCGACCTTCGTCTCGAGGTCGCTTCCCTTGCCGGACCACGGCGAGATCGACTTGAGCGTCTCACAGCCTTGCAGCGCGAAAAGCGCCAGGAGGACGACGGCGAAGCGGTGGAGGCGGGTCATGATGGCGGCTTATACCACGCCGGTCCGAAGCTCAAAGCAGTTGCGGATCACGCCGCCTGCGAGAGCCAGTCGAGCCCGTCGGTGCGGACGGCGCGCCAGTTGGCGGCGTCGGCGAACAGCGCGTGCAGGACGCGGTTGTTGAGGGCGTGGCCGGAACGGTAGCCGATGAAGCGGCCGCGCAGGACGCCGGCGAGGGCGAGGTCGCCGACCGCGTCGAGCAGCTTGTGGCGGACGAACTCGTCGCGCATGCGCAGGCCGGCGGGGTTCAGGACCGAGTCGCCGTCGACGACGATGGCGTTGTCGAGCGTTCCGCCCTGAGCGAGCCCGGCGGCGCGTAGGCCGGCGATCTCGTGCGCCTGGGTGAAGGTGCGGGCGCGGGCGACTTCGCGGAAGGCGTCGCCGCAAAGGGAGAGGGAGAGGCTCTGGCGGCCGATGGCCGGCGCGTCGAAGTCGATGGCGACGCTCAGTTCGAGACAGCCGGCGCTGCCCGGGCGCAGTTCGGCGAAGGCCTCGCCGTCCTCGACCCGGACGGGGCGCAGGATCTCGATCTCGACGCGGGTGGCGTCGAGCGTGGCGGCGCCGGCGCAGTCCAGTAGGAAGAGCCAGGGTTCGGCGGAGCCGTCCAGCACGGGAAGCTCGGGCGCGTCGACCTCGATGACGATGTTGCCGATTCCGGCGGCGGACAGGGCGGCCATGAGGTGTTCGACGGTGCCGACCGAGACATCGGGGCGGCCGGGGGCGGCCAGGACGGTGCAGAGGCGGGTGTCGACGACACGGTCGAACGCGGCGGGAATGTCGATGGCGACGTCCAGGTCGGTGCGGCGGAAGACGATGCCGGTGCCTTCGGCGGCGGGGTGCAGGCCGACATTGACCTTGCGGCCGGTGTGGAGGCCGATGCCCGAGCAGCAGATAGCGTTCGCGATGGTCTGTTGCCGCGAGAGCGGGGTCGAGACCGCGCCCGGGCTCGTCGCCATCGGGAGGTAACCGTCCATTCCGTTCTCCGCGCCAATTCTTCGGCAGTTAAGTTCGCGGTGCGCAAAACGGTTGCGCCCCGATCCCTCATACGTGAGAGAAGCGGGGCGCCAAATACAAACTATGTTTCTGAATATTACGGCATAACGTGTTGAAAACGCCGGGGAATTTAGCTGCTCTGACGGCGTAGGAAGGCCGGGATCTCCAGCGTCTCGTCCCCGTTGTGCTGCGTCTGCGAAGTGGACGGGGCCGAATCCGGCAGGAAGCTGGGCTCAGCACGCTGCGGCTCGGTCGTTTCCGGGCCTGCCGCGCGACGGATCGAGCGGGTCATCATGTTGAAGATGCTGCGCCCGGTCGGGATCGGAGTCGGGAAGGAAGCGGCGGGGGCGGGAACGGGCGAGGGCACCGGCGCGGACGGCATCGGCGCGGGCGCGGCGGCGACCGGAGCCGGCTCGGGCACCGGTGCTGCGGTGGCCGGGCGAGGCGCTGCGAGCGGACGGAACGGGTTGACCCGGGGCGCCATGGGGATGGGCGCCGCCTCCTGCACGGGAGACGAGGCCAGCTCGGCGACCGGGGCGCGGGGAATGAGGACCGGCTGCGACGGCGAGCGGGCCTCGGGGGTGAACGAGACGGTGTTCTGCGGGGCGATGAAGCCAGTGGAGACCGCTTCGACCATGCCGCCGTTGCCGACCGCGACGAGTTGCGGGCGCCGGGCTTCGGCGACCATGTCGATGCCGGTGGCGACGACGGAGACGCGGATCTTGCCGCTGAGGTTCTCGTCGATCGCCGAGCCGAAGATGATGTTGGCGTCGTCGGCGACCTCGTTGCGGATGCGGTCGGCGGCTTGGCTGACTTCGTGCAGCGTCATGTCGTCGCCGCCGGTGATGTTGATGAGCAGGCCGCGGGCGCCGGCCATCGAGGTGTCCTCGAGCAGCGGGTTGCTGATGGCGGCTTCGGCGGCGCGGACGGCGCGGTCTTCGCCTTCGGCTTCGCCGGTGCCCATCATCGCCTTGCCCATCTCGGCCATGACGGTGCGGATGTCGGCGAAGTCGAGGTTGACCAGGCCGGGCGCCATCATGAGGTCGGTGACGCCGCGGACGCCCATGTAGAGGACGTTGTCGGCCATGGTGAAGGCCTCTTTCCAGCCGGTCCGCTCATTGGCGATACGGAACAGGTTCTGGTTCGGGATCACGATCAGCGTGTCGACGTATTGCTGCAGCTCGATGATCCCGGCGTCGGCGGACTTGGTGCGGCGCGAGCCTTCGAAGGTGAAGGGCTTGGTCACGACGCCGACGGTCAGCACGCCCTTCTCGCGCGCCATACGGGCGATGACGGGGGCCGCGCCGGTGCCGGTGCCGCCGCCCATGCCGGCGGTGATGAAGACCATGTGGGTGCCGTCGAGGCAGGCCATGAGCTCGTCGGCGGCCTCTTCGGCGGCGGCGCGGCCGATCTCGGGCTTGGCGCCGGCGCCGAGGCCCTGGGTCAGATGCGGCCCGAGCTGGATGCGCCGGTCGGCCCGGCTGTGCATCAATTGCTGCGCGTCCGTGTTCGCCACGACGAAATCGACGCCCTGGAGGTTGAGCGCGATCATGTTGTCGACGGCGTTGGTGCCGCCGCCACCGACGCCGATCACGGTGATCCGTGGCGTGAAATCGGTGTGGGACTGTTTCGGGACGGTGATGTGAAGGACCATCGGGTGTTTCCCTTTAGGCTCGGGCTGGAAGGTTTCGCACACGCATACGGAGTCGCGTCGAGAGCTAGAGACGTTGGACGAGAAAATTAATGATACGGCGCAGGAACGTCGGTTTGCTGTCGTCCTCCAGGTTCAGGTCGGCGAACTGGCGGCCGCCGCCGCTGGCCCAGGAGAGCAGCCCGGCGGCGGTGGCGAATGCCGGGCCTTGGGCGATTTCGGGCAGGCCGCGGAGCGCGGCGGGACGGCCGAGGCGGACCTGGCGGTCGAGGAGTTGCGCGGCCAGCTCGCGGACTCCCGGAAGCTGGCTGGCGCCGCCGGTCAGCACGACGCGGTTGCCGGCCTCGCGCGCGATGCCGGCCTGTTCGAGACTCGCGCGCACCATCTCGAAGGTCTCCTCGAGTCGCGGGCGGATGATGCGGATGATCTCGCTGCGGGGGGCGCGGTGCAGGTCGTGGTCGGCCTCGCCGACGAGCTGGTAGGAGATCGTTTCGCGATCGTCGTCGGGGCTCGGCTGGGCGCTGCCGTAGAGGGTCTTCAGCCGCTCGGCCTCGCTGACCGGGGCGGTCATGCCACGGGCGATGTCGTTGGTGACGTGATGGCCGCCGACGCGGAGCAGGTCGGTGTGCAGCACGTGGCCTTCGCTGAAAACGGCTAGGCCGGTCGAGCCGCCGCCCATGTCGATGACGGTGGCGCCGAGTTGCTGCTCGTCCTCGACCAGCGTGGCCAGGCCGGCGGCGAGGGGGGCGCTGACGAGTTCCTTGAGCGTGAGGGAGCAGCGGTCGAGGGTCGCCATCAGGTTGGAGATGGCCGAGCCGGCAGCGTCGATCACGTGCAGGCGGGCGCTCAACTGGTGGCAGTGCATGTCGCGCGGATCGGCGACGCCCTGGGTGTCGTCGACGGCGAAGCTGAGGGGCAGGACGTGGATGGAGTCGCGGCCGGAGGACTGGGCGCGGCGGACGCCTTCGTGGACGACGGCGCGGATGTCGCGCTCGGTGACGATGCGGCCGCCGACGGGCCATTCGACGGTGAAGAGGCGGCTGGCGGGCTGGCCGCAGGAGAGGTTGACGGTGACGCTGTCGATGCGGTGGCTGGCCTTCTGCTCGGCCTCGGCGACGGCGCCCTGGATCGACTCGAAGGCGCGGTCGAGATCGACGATGCCGCCGGCGCGGATGCCGCGGGCGGCGCGCAGGCCGGTGCCGATGACGCGCAACGCACCGTCGGCTTCGACGCGGCCGATGAGGCAGCAGATCTTGCTGCTGCCGATGTCGAGGACGCCGAAGGTGCCGGCGCGGAGCGGGCGCGGGCGGGCCGTGGCGGCGTCCTCGGCGAGGGGCGGGTTGGCGCCGGCGAGCGACTGCAGCAGGTCGGGCTCGGAGGATTTGGCCATCTTGCGGCGCGGGACGTCGTTCATGCCGGCTTCTTCCCGGGCGGTCCCGGCGGCTTGGGTTCGGCGATCGGGCGGATGACGAAACGGTCGGGCAGCCGCATGTCGACGACTTGCAGCGGGCGGTCGAGCAGGGTCTGGGTGGTTTGCAGCTCCATCAGCTTGTCGAGGGCGGCGGCTTCGCCGACTTCGGGGAGCAGCACGTCGATGCCGTTGGACAGGTGCAGGTTCCAGCGGCGTTCGCCGATCCGCACCGCGGCCGCGACTCGGTCGCGCAGGCCGGGCAGGGCTGCGAGTTCGTCGAGCAGGGTGGTGGCGTGTTCCGGCGCGCCTGCGCCGACGACGAGCGGGAGTTTCTGGAAGGCGTCGGCGTCCTTGGTCGGATCCTGGGCGACGACGACCTGGCCGTCGCGGTCGATCAGGTGGAACTTGCCTTCGCTCTGCCAGACCGCGAAGGGGCGGCGCTCCTCGAGCTTGACGATGATGGTGCCGGGCAGGCGGCGCTCGACGGTGGCGTGCTGCACCCAGGTGAGTTTCTCGAGGCGGGCGCGCGCGGCGTCGAGGGAGAAATCCATCAGCTTGTCGCCGCGGGCGACGCCGAGGGCGGCGCGGAGGAAGTCTTCGGGGGTCTTCTGGCGTCCCTCGATGCGGATGTCGCGCACGGTGAGGCCGGCGCTGAGGCCGAGGCGTTCGGGCAGGCTGGCGACGGTGCGGCCGGGCTGCAGGCTGCGGACGGCCGAGGCCAGCAGGACGAGCAGCACCACGAGTGCGGCGGCGCCGATGGCGGGGAACACCAGGCGGCGGCGGCGGCGCCAGATCAGCGCGAAGCGGGAAGGGCGACGGGCCTGCAGCGGCGGCGGCGGCTTGGCCGGCGTCCGCATGGCGCGGGTGGGGGCGGTGGCTACGCGCGGCATGCGGCCTGCTCCACCATCCAGGTGCAAAGGGCGGGGAAGTCGATGCCTTGGAAGGCGGCCTGCTCGGGGAGCAGGCTGGTGGGGGTCAGGCCGGGTTGCGTGTTGACCTCCAGCAGGATGAGGCGGCCGGGGCCGTCTTCACCCTCGTCCAGGCGGAAATCGGCCCGGCTGGCGCCGCGGCAGCCGAGCGCGCGGTGGGCGGCGAGGGCGACTTCGAGCGCGCGGGCGTAGGTGTCGGGGTGGATCGGGGCGGGGACCTGGTGGCGGGAGCCGCCGTCGGCGTATTTGCTCTCGTAGTCGTAGAAAGCGCCGGCTTCGGCTCGGATCTCGGTCACAGCCAGGGCGCGGTCGCCCATGACGCCGACGGTGAGTTCGCGGCCGGGGATGTATTCCTCGACCATGGCGGTATGGCCGAAGCGCCAGTTGCGGGCGATCTCGGCGCGGCGGTTGTCGCCGTCGCGCAGGATCTCGACGCCGACGGAGGAGCCTTCGTTGACGGGCTTGATGACGTAGGGGCGGGCGATCGGGTCGTCGGCCTCGAGTGTCTCGGTCGAGACCACGGCGCCGCGGGCGACGGGGAGGCCGGCGCCGGCGAAGACGCTCTTGGCGGCTTGCTTGTCCATGGCGAGCGAGGAGGCGCGGACGCCGGAGTGGGTGTAGGGGATGTTGAGCCAGTCGAGGACGCCCTGGATGGTGCCGTCCTCGCCGAAGCGGCCGTGGAGCGCGTTGAAGACGACGTCGGGCGCCGGGTCGAGCGCATCGATGACGGCGCCGAGATCGTCGCCGACGAGCACGGGGGTGACGTCGAATCCGGCGCTGCGGAGGGCGTCGATGACCTGGCGGCCGCTCGAGAGGCTGACATCGCGTTCGGCGGAGATCCCGCCGTAGAGGACGGCGACGCGCTTCATGCCATCTCTCCGATCATCGAGGTTTCGCGTCGCGAGAAGGCCGGTGCGGCCTTCGGTGCGGCCGTCGGCATGGTCGACTCGTCCGAACTGGCGGCGGGGAGCGGGCGGCCGAAGCGTTTGATCTCCCATTCGAGCGTGACGCCGCTCGTCTCGAGCACGCGGCGGCGGACTTCCTCGCCGAGGCCTTCGAGGTCGGCGGCGGTGGCGTCGCCGGTGTTGAGGAGGAAGTTGCAGTGTTTCCCGCTCACCTGTGCGCCGCCCATCGCCAGGCCGCGGCAGCCGGCGGCGTCGATCAGTTCCCAGGCTTTCTGGCCTTCGGGGTTGCGGAAGGTGCTGCCGCCGGTGCGGGCGCGGACGGGCTGGGTCGCTTCGCGGCTGGCGCGGATGTCGGCCATGCGGGCGGCGATGGTGGGCTTGTCGCCGGGGAAGGCGCGGAAGCGGGCGCGGACCACGACGGCGCCGGGGGGCAGGGCGGCGTGGCGATAGGCGAAGGCGAGCGCGGAGGCGGGCAGGCGGATCTGTTCGCCGGAACGGGCGACCAACTCGACCCAGTCGAGGCAGGTTGCGACCTCCCCGCCATAGGCGCCGGCGTTCATGGCGACGGCGCCGCCGATGGAGCCGGGGATGCCGGACAGGAATTCGAGGCCGGCCAGCCCGGCGGCGGCGGCGTGTTCGGCGACGGTGGCGTCGAGACAGGCTGCGCCGGCGACGACGCCGTCCTCCTGCACGGTGATCTCGTTGAAGCCGCGGGCGAGGCGGATCACGACACCTTGGATGCCGCCGTCGCGGACGATGACGTTGCTGGCGGCGCCGAGCACCTGGACCGGCACGTCATGCGAGAGCGCCTCGAGGAAGGCGGCGAGGTCGGCTGGGCTGCTGGGGCGGACCAGGGCCTCGGCCGGGCCGCCGACGCGGAACCAGGTCAGCGGGCCGAGCGGGGCGTCGGTCTGGACGCGGCCCTTGAGGGGGGGAAGCGCGATCATCCGACCCGTCGCGTGCTGGCGGCCTGGAGGGCGGCGAGTTCGGCGGGGAGCGCGCCGGCCCAGGTGGTGATGTTGCCGGCGCCGAGGCAGACGACGAAGTCGCCGGGGCGGGCGATGGAATTGACCATCTCGGCGAGGTGGCCGGCGCCGGGCAGGGGGACGACGCTGCGGTGGCCGCGGGCGCGGAGGCCGTCGACGAGCGAGTCGCGGTTGATGCCGGGGATCGGTGCTTCGCCGGCGGCGTAGACGTCGGCCACGATGACGGTGCCGGCGTCGTTCATGCAGGTGCAGAACTCGGCGAAGAGGGATTGCAGGCGGCTGTAGCGGTGCGGCTGGACGACGGCGATGACGTCGCGGGCGCCGGCCTGGCGGGCGGCCTTGAGGACGGCGGCGATCTCGACCGGGTGATGGCCGTAATCGTCGATGACGGTGATGCCGCCGCTCTCGCCGGTCTTGGTGAAGCGGCGCTTGACGCCGCGGAAGGCGGCGAAGGCGCTTTTGATGGTCTGTTCGTCGACGTCCATCTCGACGGCGATGGCGAGCGCGGCCAGCGCGTTCTGGACGTTGTGCTGGCCGAGCATGGGCAGGCGGAAGGGGCCCATCTTGCGGCTGCGGTTGCGGCTGCGGTCGGTTATGGCGACTTCGAAGGTGGAGCCCAGCTTGTCCATGACGAGGCGCTCGGCACGGATGTCGGCCTGGGGCGAGAAGCCGTAGGTGATGAGGCGGCGGTCGGACAGGCGGGGGATCATGGACTGCACGGCCGGGTGGTCGATGCAGAGGACGCCGAAGCCGTAGAACGGGATGTTGGCGACGAACTGGTCGTAGCCGGCGACCATGGCTTCGCCGGTGCCCCAATGGTCGAGGTGCTCGGGATCCATGTTGGTGACGACGGCGATGACGGCGGGCAGACGGAGGAAGCTGCCGTCGCTCTCGTCGGCCTCGACGACCATCCAGTCGCCTTCGCCGAGGCGGGTGTTGCTGCCGTAGGCGTTGATGATGCCGCCGTTGATGACGGTGGGATCGAGGCCGGCGGTCTCGAGCACGGCGGCGACCAGGCTGGTGGTGGTGGTCTTTCCATGGGTGCCGCCGACGGCGATGGCCCATTTCAGGCGCATCAGCTCGGCCAGCATCTCGGCGCGGCGGACGACGGGGATCAGGCGGCTGCGGGCGGCGACCACTTCGGGGTTGTCGCGCTTGACGGCGGTGCTGACGACGACGACCTGGGCGTTGGCGACGTTGCGCTCGTCATGGCCGATGGCGACGGGGATGCCGGCCTCGCGCAGGCGCTTGACGTTGTAGTTGTCGGTGATGTCGCTGCCTTGGACGGCGTAGCCGAGGGTGTGCAGGACCTCGGCGATGCCGGACATGCCGATGCCGCCGATGCCAACGAAGTGGATGGTGCCGATGCCGAGCGGGAGCGCTCTCATACCGTGATCTCCTGAACGATCGCCGCTTCCACGACGTCAGCGAGTCGGAGGGCGGCGTCTGCGATGGCGTGGTCTGCCATCGCGTGCGCCTGCACGTCCAGCAGGTCCGGATGGTCGAGGCGGGCAGCGAGGGCTTCGGCGAGCACGGTCGGGTTGGCCTCGAACTCGGCTTGTTCGAGCATCGGCGCCTCGATCGCCATGGCGTTGTAGAGCTGGTGATCGTCGATCGCGTGCGGGAACGGGACCAGCAGCGCGGGGCGGCCGGCGACGGCGAGTTCGGCGACGGTGCTGGCGCCGGCGCGGGCGACGACGAAGTGGGCGGCGGCGAGGCGGGCGGGCATGTCGTCGAAGAAGGGGGCGAGTTCGGCCTCGATGCCGAGCGCCTGGTAGGCCAGTCGGACGCGGTCGATGTCCTCGCGGCGGCATTGCTGGGTGACGCGCAGGCGGGCGCGGAGGCCGTCGCCGAGGAGGCGAAGGGAAGCGGGCAGGGCTTCGCTGAAGATGCGGGCGCCTTGGCTGCCGCCGGTGACGAGCAGGCGGATCGGGCCGCCGGGCTCGGGGGACGCGTAGGGCTGGCCGGCGAGGGCGGCGATCTCGGGGCGGACGGGGTTGCCGGTGACGGTGGCGGGCAGGCGGCTGGGCAGGCGGGTGGTGCCGCGCATGCCGAGGGCGAGATGGTCGGCGAAGCGGGCGAGCAGGCGGTTGGCGCGGCCGAGGACGGCGTTCTGCTCGTGCAGGATGATGGTGGGGCGGCGGCGGAGCGAGCGGGCGGCGAGGACGGGCGGGACGGAGGGGTAGCCGCCGAAGCCGACGATCATGGCCGGGTCGAGTCGCGAGAGGATGCGGCGGGCCTCGAGGGTGCCGGCGGCCAGGGCGGTGAGGGCCTGGATGCCGCGGCGCAGGCCGCGGCCGGCGATCCCGGCGCCGGGGAGGACGAAGGTCTCGCGGCCGGCGAACACGGCGGAGCGCTCGCCGCCGCTGCGGGCGTCGGTCATGAGCGCGATGCGATGGCCGCGACGGACGAGTTCGGCAGCGAGGGCTTCGGCGGGGAAGAAGTGTCCACCGGTGCCGCCAGCGGCGATGACGATAGGGCGGACGACCTCGCCTCTCATCTTGCGCCTTCCCACATGTCGCCGCGGCCGCGGCGGCGGGTGAGGGCGAGGAGCATGCCCATCCCGAGGGCAACGGCGAGGACGGAGGAGCCGCCGTAGGAGACGAAGGGGAGGGTCATGCCCTTGGTCGGAATCAGATGGAGCGTGGAGGCCATGTTGATGAAGCTCTGCAGGCCGAAGCTGGTGATCAGGCCGGAGGCAGCGAGGACGACGAAGAGGTCGTGCTCGGCGACGAGCTTGATGAGGCCGCGGACCACGATGAAGCCGAAGACGCAGAGGACGAAGAGGCAGATCAGCAGGCCGAATTCCTCGCCCATGACGGCGAAGACGAAGTCGGCATGGGCGTCGGGGAGGATGTTCTTGACGCTGCCTTCGCCGGGTCCGCGGCCGAGCAGGCCGCCGTTGCCGAAGGCTTCGAGGGAGGTGATGACCTGGTAGTTGTCGCCGGCGGCGGGGTCGAGGAAGCGTTCGACGCGGCTGCGGACGTGAGGGAAGAAGGTGTAGGCGGCGACCGAGGCGGCGGCGATGGCGCCGAAGCCGACGCCGACGAGCATCAGGTTCAGCCCGGCGATGAACAGCTGCATGAACAGCACGATGCCGACGACGGCGAGCATGCCCATGTCCGGCTGCGATTTGAGCAGGATGGCGATCAGCGCGAAGACGGCGCCGGCGGCCAGCATGCCGGCGATGCCGCGGGCGCGGTTGCCCTCGGCAAGGAGCCAAGCGGTGAGCACGGCGAAGCAGGGCTTGATGAACTCGCTGGGCTGCAGCGACATGCCCGGCAGATTGATCCAGCGGCGCGCGCCCTTGATGTCGACGCCGTGACCGATGGTCCAGGCGGTGAGCACGATCGAGACCGCGCAGCCGACCAGGGCGAGCCTGCGCACCTGGCGCGGCTTGAGCAGCGACACGCCGATCACCACGAGGCCGGCGAGCAGCAGGAAGATCACCTGCTTGACGATGAAGGAGTCGCGGCTGACGTGGATGCGTTCGGCGACCGCGGGCGAGGCGGCCAGCATCATGGCGTAGCCGAAGCCGATCAGGGTGGCGACGGCGAACAGCGTCCAGTGGTCGACGGTTTCCCACCATTGGCCGAGGACGGAGTTGTCGGCGGCGCGGGGATTGGGTGGTCGCATCACGGGGCCCCGGTCGGGGTGGCGCGGGCGAGGGCGGCGAACCGGTCGCCGCGCTGCTCGAAGCTGGCGAACTGGTCGAAGCTGGCGCAGGCGGGCGAAAGCAGGACGACGTCGGCGCCGAGGCGGGGCGCCAGCGATCGGGCGGAGGCGACGGCGGCGTCGAGGGTGCCGGAGAGGGTGAAGGGGATGCCGGCCTGGCGCAGGGTGCTCGAGAGCAGGGGGCCGTCGCGGCCGATCAGGAGCACGTGGGCGATGCGCGGGAAGTAAGGGGCGAGGCTGTCGATGCCGCCGGATTTGGCTTGGCCGCCGGCGATCCAGACGATGCGGCGGTAGCAGGCGAGGGCGCGGGCGGCGGCGTCGGCGTTGGTGGCCTTGCTGTCGTTGATCCAGTCGACGCCGCCGATGGTGGCGACGAGCTGCTGGCGGTGGGCGAGGCCGGGGAAGCTGCGGATACCCTGGGCGACGGCGTCGCGGCCGAGGCCGAGGGAGAGGGCGAGCGCGGCGGCGGCGGCGGCGTTCTGGGCGTTGTGCGCGCCGGGCAGGGCAGGGGCTTCGGCCATGGCGAGGATCGGGCCCTCGGCGTCGCGCAGCATGCCGTTCTCGCACCAGAGATCGGCGGGCTGGTGGCCGGAGATACGGATGACCTTGGGGCCGGCGAGGGTGTCGGCCAGGGCGGCGGTCTCGGGGTCGTCGATGCCGAAGATTGCGGTGTCGGCCTCGGTCTGGCGGTCGAAGACGTGCCGCTTGGCCCTGGTGTAGCCGGCCATGTCGCCGTGGCGGTCGATGTGGTCGGGGCTCAGGTTGAGCAGGCAGGCAGCGTCGAAGCGCAGGTTTTGCAAACGCTCCAACATGTAGGATGACATCTCCAGGACGTAGGTTCCGCCCGCGTCGAGGGCCGGCAGGGCCAGCGCGGGCGTGCCGAGATTGCCGCCTGCCGCCGAGTCCCACCCAGCCGAAATCAACATGTGGTGCAGGAGCGCGGTGGTGGTGCTCTTGCCGTTGGTGCCGGTGATGCCGGCGAAGCGGGCGGCGGAGCCGCGGCGGCGGGTGGCGGTGTAGAGCAGGTCGGCGTCCGACAGGATCGGCACGCCGGCCTCGCGGGCGGCTTCGGCGGCGGGATGCGGCTTCGGCAAGTGGTGGGCGATGCCGGGGCTAAGGACCAGGCCATTGAAGCCTGAGAGGCGGAACGGCTGGGTGAGGAGCTCGTGGCTGGTGCCGTATCGGGTCTCTCGATTGTCGTCCCAGACCGAGACCTGCGCGCCCTGGGCGGCGAGGGCGTCGGCGACCGGGGCGCCGTTGCGGCCGAGGCCGACCACGGCGTAGCGCTCGCCGGCGAAGGGGAGGGCGGCGGTCATCGGATCTTCAGCGTGGCGAGGCCGACCAGGGCCAGGATCATGGAGACGATCCAGAAGCGGATCACGATGGTCGGCTCGGACCAGCCCTTCTTTTCGTAATGATGGTGGAGCGGCGCCATCAGGAAGACGCGGCGGCCGGTGCGCTTGTACCAGAAGACCTGGATGATGACCGAGACGGTCTCGACGACGAACAGGCCGCCGACGATGGCGAGGACGATCTCATGCTTGGTGGCGACGGCGACGGCGCCGAGCGCGCCGCCGAGGGCGAGGCTGCCGGTGTCGCCCATGAAGACGGCGGCGGGCGGCGCGTTGAACCAGAGGAAGCCGAGCCCGGCGCCGATGAGAGCGGCGAGGAACACGCCCAGTTCGCCGACGCCGGCGACGGGATGGAGCTGCAGGTAGTCGGCGAAGACGCGGTTGCCGACGAGATAGGAGATGAGGGCGAA
Source organism: uncultured Alphaproteobacteria bacterium (assembly GCA_963848035.1). GTDB lineage: Bacteria > Pseudomonadota > Alphaproteobacteria > Acetobacterales > Acetobacteraceae > JAVVHH01. The sequence goes on along the minus strand of CAWKCD010000001.1, from coordinate 4,262,350 downwards.
CACGCCGGCGGCGATGATGGTGGGGACGATGGCCAGGCCGTCGAGCCCATCGGTCAGGTTCACGGCGTTGCTGGCGCCGAGCATGACGACCATGCCGACGAGCGGGAAGGCGAAGCCGAACGGGATCAGGACTTCCTTGAACACCGGGATGGTGAGGCCGGAGCCGAGGGGGCCGCGGATCATCAGGCTGATGGCGATGGCGCAGGCGAGGCCCATGACGAGCTGGGCGACCAGCTTGCCGCGGGCGGAGACGCCCTTGGTGTTGCGGCGGGAGAGCTTGAGGTAGTCGTCGACGAAGCCGATGGCGCCGTAGCCGAGGGTGAGCAGCATGACGGCCCAGACGAAGCCGTTGCGCAGGTCGGCCCAGAGGACGGTCGAGATGGTGAGCGAGAGGAGGATCAGGACGCCGCCCATGGTGGGGGTGCCCTTCTTCTCGACGAGGTGGCGCTCGGGGCCGTCGAGACGGATGGGCTGGCCGCCGCGCTGGACCGAGCGGAGCCAGCGGATGACGGGCGGGCCGAGCATGAAGCTGAGGAACAGCGCGGTCAGGCAGGCGGCGCCCGAGCGGAAGGTGAGATAACGGAGGAGGTTCGCGACGATGTATTGGTCGGCGAACGGGCGGGCGAGGTTGTAGAGCACTAGGGGGAGCCTTCCTGAAGGCGGGCTTCAAGTCGCTCTTCCAGCCGGGCGACGATCACGCGCATCCGGCTGCCGAGACTGCCCTTGACCAAAACGGCGTCGCCGGGCCGGACGGCGTCGGCGACGATCGGGGCGAGGCTCGACGAATCGTCGGCGAGCGCACCGCGGAGCTTGGGCGGCACTGCTTCGAACAGGTGCCGCATCAGCGGGCCGCACGCATAGAGCAGGTCGGCGCTGCGGGCAATTTCGTCGGCGAGGCCGGCATGTTCGGCGGGTGCGTGCTGGCCGAGTTCGAGCATGTCGCCGAGCACGGCGATGCGGCGGATTCCCTTCATGCCGCGGAGCACGCCGAGGGCGGCGCGGACGGAGGCGCCGTTGGCGTTGTAGCTCTCGTCGAGCAGCAGGATGGGGCCGAGCTGGCGCTGCAGGCCTCGGCCGCGGAGCGGAGTGAAGGCGGCGAGCGCGGGCAGGGCGGCGGCGGGGTCCAGGCCGAGGGCGGAGAAGGCCGCCAGGACGGCGGCGGCGTTGGAGCGCATGTGTTCGCCGGGGGCGGCCAGGCGCAAGGGCAGCGTGGCGCTGCCGACATGGACGTCGTCGCCATCCAGACGCACGTCGGCGTCGGCGGCGAGGCCGAAGCTGATCGTCTGCTCGTTGCGGTAGGATATGAGCAGATCGTCGAGGATCGATGCGTAAGCGGGCAGGACGGCGCGGCCGCCGGGCTCGAGGCCGCGGAGAATCGCGGCCTTCTCGTGGGCGATCGCCGCGAGCGAGCCGAGATGGCCGATATGGGCGCCCGCGATGATGGTGATGACGGCGACGTGGGGGCGGACCAGGCGGGCAAGGGGTTCGATCTCGCCGGGGTTGTTCATGCCGATCTCGGCGACGCAGAAGGCGGCGTCGGCGGGCAGGCGGGCGAGCGTCAGCGGGACGCCCCAGTGGTTGTTGTAGGAGGCCTCGGCGGCGTGGGTGGGGCCGAACTGCGCCAGCGCGGCGCGGAGCATCTCCTTGGTGGTGGTCTTGCCGACGCTGCCGGTGATGGCGACGACGCGGCCGTCGAAACGGGCGCGGCCGGCGCGGCCGAGGGCGTGCAGCGCGGCGAGGGTGTCGCCGACGATGATGGCGGGGGCGGAGCGGGGGGCGGCGTCGGCCTGGTGGATCAGGACGCCGGACGCGCCTTTCTCGAGCGCCTGGGCGGCGTGGCGGTGGCCGTCGGAGTCGCCGACGAGGGCGACGAAGAGGTCGCCGGGGACGAGGGTGCGGGTGTCGATCGAGACGCCGGTGGCGCTGAAGGGCTTGGTGGCGCGGCCGGACGTGGCGGCGGCGAGCGCGTCCGACGTCCAGAGGGGCGGGGCGGTCATCGCAGCCGCCGGACGGTTTCGGCATCGTCGAACGGGTAGGTCTCGGCGCCGATGGTCTGGCCCTGCTCGTGGCCCTTGCCGGCGATGACGAGGACGTCGCCGGGCCGCAGGGCGTCGAGGCCGGCGGCGATGGCCAGGGCGCGGTCGCCGATCTCGAGCGCGCCAGGGCAGGCGGCGAGGATGGCGGCGCGGATCTCGGCGGGGTTCTCGGTGCGGGGGTTGTCGTCGGTGACGATGGCGCGGTCGGCGAGGCGGGCGGCGACTTCGCCCATGAGGGGGCGCTTGCCGCGGTCGCGGTCGCCGCCGGCGCCGAAGACGATGTGCAGGCGGCCGGCCGTGTGCGGGCGCAGCGCGCGGAGGAGGCGTTCGAGGGCGTCGGGGGTGTGGGCGTAGTCGACGTAGACGGCGGCGCCGTTGGGTTCGGCGGCGAGTTCCATGCGGCCGCGCACGCCGGTGAGGCGGGGGAGGAGCGTGAGCGCGTCTGCGGTGCCGGTGGCCATGGCGAGGGCGGCGGCGAGGAGGGCGTTGTCGGCTTGGAAGCGGCCCGGGAGGTTGAGCTCGATCGGGGCGAGGCCGTCGATCTCGAGGGTTTGGCCGCCGGGCCGCGGGGTGGCGCGGACGAGGCGGAGATAGGCGCCGGTTTCGCCGACAGTGCGGAGGTCGATGCCGGGGATGGCGGCGAGGGCGGCCATGGTGTCGGCGTCGAGTTCGGTGCTGGCGATGGCGGGCGCGCCGGGGGGCAGCAGGTCGCGGAACAGGCGGAGCTTGGCGGCGCGATAGGCGTCGAGCGTGCCGTGATAGTCGAGATGGTCGCGGGTCAGGTTGCTGAAGCCGGCGGCGGCGAGGCGCAGGCCGTCGAGGCGGAACTGGTCGAGGCCGTGGGAGGAGGCTTCGATGGCGGCGAGGCGGATGCCTTCGCGGGCGAGGGCGGCGAGGGTCTCGGCGAGCGCGACGGGGTCGGGCGTGGTCAGGCCGCCTTCGCCGGTGCGACCGGGGGCGATGATCCCGAGGGTGCCGAGGCTGGCGGCGGGGGTGCCGGCGGCGGCTTTCAGTTGGCGCAGGAAGTCGACGGTGCTGGTCTTGCCGTTGGTGCCGGTGACGGCGACGACTTGTTCGGGTGGCGGTCCGGCTTGGGCGGCGGCGAGGCGGGCGAGGGCGCGGCGGGGCTCGCGGTCGGTCAGCAGCGGCACCGGGGGCACGCCGGCGGGCCAGGCGGTTCCTTCCGGGGCGAGCACGACCGCGGCGCCGCGGCGGACGGCGTCGGCGATGAAATCGCGGCCGTCGAGGCGGGTTCCTGGCAGGGCGGCGTAGAGCATGCCGGGGCGGATCGCGCGGCTGTCGGCGGATAGTCCGGTCAGGCCGGCCGGAAGGCCCGGCACGGCGGCGATTCCTGCGCGCGCGAACACGTCAATCGGCCGCGGCGGGGATAACATTGGTCGCCTCGCGCTGGCGCGGACCCACCGGCGCCGGGGCGGGGAGCTTGACGGTGGGGGTGGCGCCGGGGGCGGGCGGCTTGACGGGCGCGTCGCGCCAGCCGGAGGGGCGCGGGACGACTAGCGGCATGGCGATGGTGGCCTGGATGGCCTGCAGATTGTCGATCTGCGGCATCATGCCGAGCATGGGTGCGATGCGGGCGATGACGCGGCCGGCGCCGGGGGCGCTGACGGCGCCGGCGGTGGAGTAGCCGCCGGTGCTGGCGTTGCCCTTGGGTTCGTCGAGCATGAAGTAAACCGCGTAGCGCGGGTCGTTCATGGGGAAGACGCTCATGAAGGCGCTGATGTTGGAGTGCTTCTTGTAGCCGTGGCCGGAGTTCTTCTCGGCGGTGCCGGTCTTGCCGCCGACGAAATAACCGGGGACGTCGGCGGGCTTGCCGTAGCCGTCGGTGACGACGAGGCGCATCAGCTTGCGCATGGTGTCCGAGGTGACCTGCTGCATGACGCGGGTGCCGGTGCGCTGGGCCATGCCGGGCTCGGGGGCGAGGATGGTGGGGCGCAGGACGATGCCGCCATTGGCGACGGCGGCGGTGCCGCGGACGACGTGGAGCGGCGAGACGGCGATGCCGTGGCCGAAGCCGACGGTCATGGTCACGACCTCTTTCCAGTTGCTCGCGGGCTGGACGATGGGCTGACCCTGTTCGGGCAGTTCGATGCCGACGCGGGTGAACATGCCCATGGATTGCAGCCAGGAGCGCTGGCGGTCGGCGCCCATCTGCTGGGCCATGTGGGCGGCGCCGAGGTTGGACGAGTAGGCGATGACTTCCGGGAGGCTCAGGACGCGGTGCTTGCCCTGGAAGTCGGTGATGGTGAAGCGGCCGACCTTGATGTTGTGGCTGGCGTCGTAGCTGCTCCAGAGATGGCCTACGCCGCTGTCGAGGGTCATGGCGGCGGTCTGCAGCTTGAAGGTGCTGCCCGGTTCGTACATGCCGGTGACGGCGCGGTTGAAGCGTTCCTCGGGGGTGGCTTCGCCGAATTTGTTGGCGTCGTAATCAGGCAGGCTGACCATGGCGATGACTTCGCCGGTGCGGACATCCATGACGATGCCGCAGGCGCCGATGGCGTGGAACTCGGTCATGCTCTGGACGAGTTCGTCGCGCATGGCGGCCTGGACGCGCACGTCGATGGAGAGGCGGAGCGGTTCGCTGTCTTCGCGCAGGCGCTGGTCGAAGAAGCGCTCGACGCCGGCGACGCCCTTGCCGTCGACGTCCACGCCGCCGAGGACCTGGGCGGCGATGCGGCCCTGCGGGTAGCGGCGCTTGCCGGTGGGTTGGAAGTAGATGCCGGGGATGCCGAGATTGTTGAGCGCGATCTGCTGGCGCGGGGTGATGCCGCGGGTGATCCAGACGAACTGCTTCTCGCTGGAGAGGCGCGCGCGGAGCACGTTGACGTCGAGCGAGGGGAGCACGGATTGGAGCTTCGCCGCGACGTCGGCGGGGTCGATCATCTCCTTGGGGTTCGCGTAGACGGAGGCGGTCGGCAGCGACATCGCGAGGATCTGGCCGTTACGGTCGGTGATCGTCGCGCGGGTCTGCGAGGAGGCGTCGTGGACGGGCTCGGGCATAGAGCCGGGATCGCTCGCCAGGGTGACCGGATCTGGCAGGCGGGGGGTGTGGTCGGCGCGGTGCGGCTGCACGGGGATGATGACGGTCGCCAGGGTGAGCTTGACGGTCACGGCCATGAAGAGGCCGGTGAACAAGAGGGTGGCGATCAGCAGGCGGCCGCGGGTCTTCTCGAGCGCGGCCCGGCGGGCGAGATCGGGCGCGGTGATGCGGACCGTCTGCGCGCGGAGGTGATCCCGGTCTTCAGGCCGTTCCGGCGGGATCTCGGGGGGGCGGGCGCCGGACACGGATCAGCGCGCGGCGAAGGGCACGGGCGGCGGGAGCGCGCTGCGGGCGCCGCCGAGCATGGAGCCGGGGGACGGCGCGGCGTAGGCCTGCGGGGTGTAGGAGGGCGCCATCGGCTGCGGAGCGGCGGGCGCGGACATGACCGGCTGGGGCGCGTAGCGGGGCGGCGCGGGGCGTGGCGGCGTGTAGGCGGGTGGCGCGTAGGCGGGCGTTGGGGCGGGGGTGGGCGGGACGTAGGTGGCTTCCTCGCGCGGCGAGGCGGACTTGCGTGAGCGCATGGCGCGGAGCACGGCGGCGCCGACGGTGCCGGGTCCGACCGCGTCGGCATTGTGCGGGATGGCGGCACTGGCGAGCGCGCGGGGCGGCGCGAGAGGGCGCGCGACGGGGTGGACGGAGGCGACTTGCGGCGCGGCGGCTTGGGGCGCGGCGGCTGGAGCCGGGGTGGGCGCGGCCGGGAGGTGGCGGGCGGGCTTTGCGTCCGCGATCGCGGCTGGAGCGGCGGCCGGGGCGGTGGGCTGCGCCTGGGCGGGCGTTGGCTTCGTTTCGGCCACGACCGGTGCGCGCAGGGCGGTGCGGGCTTCGGCGGCGGGGCGCGGCGCGGCGGCGGGCGGCTCGGCCTGGGCGATCGGCGCGGTCGGTTCGGCGTCGTCCGGCAGGTCGGTCGGCTGGAACTGGCGGGTGGGCGCGACGGGCGCGGGCAGGCGGCTCGCCAGATCGTTCGCGGCGATGAACTGGGTGGGTTTGGCGGTCTGCAGACCGGAATGCTCGCGGGCGAGTTCGGCCACTCGTTCCGGCTCGTTCAACTGGGCCCATTCGGCGCGCAGCATGCCGATGCGGTCGCGCGCGGCCTCGGTCTGCTTGAGCGTGCGGGAGATCTCGCGATCGAGCACCTGGGCCTGATGCTTGCACTGATACAGATACAGACCCGAGCCGACGGCCATGAGCATGCAGACGATCGTGAACGGGCGGATCATGGCGCGATTTCCTCGGAGCCTAGTGGCGCTCTGCGACCAGGCGCTTGCGTTGTCAGTCGGGCGAGCGCGCGGAGCCGGGCGCTGCGGGCGCGGGGGTTGCGGTTCGTTTCGGCTTCGGTGGGGCGTTCGGCGTTTTTGGTGAGCAGGACGAAATCCGGCGCGGCGCGCTGCGACAGGCCGGCGGGATCGTGACGCGAGGGGCCGGGCGTGCGACCGGTTGCGTCCTGCATGAAGCGCTTGACCAGACGGTCCTCGAGCGAATGGAAGGAAACAACGACGAGGCGGCCGCCGGGGGCGAGCAGCTTGGTCGCGGCCTGGAGCCCGCGCTCGATTTCTCCGAGCTCGTCGTTGACGCGGATGCGCAGGGCCTGGAACGAACGCGTCGCCGGGTCGATTCCGGAACGGTCCCCCTTGGGCTTCGGCGTGACCCGGCGGATGATTTCCGCGAGCTGCAGGGTGGTCGAGATCGGAGCCTCCGAGCGTGCGTTAACGATGGCCTTGGCGATCCGACGCGAGAGGCGTTCTTCACCAAGTTCGAACAACGTATCCGCAAGCTCGGATTCGCCCAGCGTGTTAACCAATTCCTCAGCGGTCGTTCCGCTCGACCCCATGCGCATGTCGAGCGGACCGTCGGCGCGGAAGCTGAAACCGCGCTCGGCTTCGTCGAGCTGGAAGGACGAGACGCCGAGGTCGAGGACGATCCCGTCGAGCGACTGGACGTCGCGTTCGGCGAGGAGGCGGACCATGTCGCCGAAGCATCCCTGCAGCAGCTGGAGGCGGCCGGGGAAGCGAGCGGCGATCGCGGCGCCGCGGGCGATGGCTTCGGGATCGCGGTCGATCGCCCAGACGGTGCAGCTCGCGGCCTCGAGGATCGCCGCGGTGTAGCCGCCGCCGCCGAAGGTGCCGTCGAGCACGGCTTCGCCCGCGCCCGGGGCGAGGTGGCGGAGGACTTCGGCGAGCATGACCGGGGCGTGGCTCACTTGCCTTTCTCCCGCGCGGGCGGGGTTTGGCGGATGGCTTTCTTGCGCTGCTCGGCGGCGCCGGGCTCCCAGAGCTGGAAGCGGTTGCCGAGGCCGATGACGGTGACCGTTTCGCTGTCGGCGAGACCGGCGTGTTCGACCAGGAAGTTGTCGAGGACGATGCGGCCCTCCTTGTCGGGTTCGGCGGCGACGGTGTCGGCGAAGAGGCGGATGGCGAGGTCGTCCTCGTCGGCGTCGGGGTCGTCGGCCTGTTTCTGTTGTTCGGCCCAGGTCTCGAAGCGGGTGGGAGGCCAGGCTTCGATGCAGGGGTGCTTATGGGAGGGACGGAGCATGAGGGTGGCGGATCCGTCGAGGGCGATCGCGCGCAGGACGGCGCGGAAAGGGGCGGGGATGGAGATCCGGCCCTTCACGTCGAAGCGCGATTGATACGTGCTCATGAACTGATCCGGCGGTGGCATTGCGGGCGTTTGGACACCGTCCCTCGGGTCATCCTTGGGATGGCATGGGATACCATGACACTACATGGGTCGTCCACTATTTCCCGCTGTGTTCGTGCCATTGCCCGAACAAAGTGCAGTCGTTTACAAAGGGTTAAGAAGAACGGGCCAAGAACAGATCTTGGCCGTCTCGCTTTCACGTTCTGTTCTTACGATTTGTATTGGGAAAGAGATGCCAGACGGCCTGTAAGCCGGGTTCTGTCCACATCCGAAGATGCTGAGCGACCATTCCTCTGGGACGTGCGTTGCCGCACGCCTCACGCGACCAACCCGGAGGACGGGGCGGGAATGCCCCTGCATCTGACGCCGAAACGTCGCTGCCGGTCCCCCCTATTCGGTCTTGCTCCCGGTGGGGTTTACCCTGCCGCCTTCGTTGCCGAAGACGCGGTGCGCTCTTACCGCACCGTTTCACCCTTTCCGGCGTCGAAACGCCGGCGGTTTGTTTTCTGTGGCACTGTCCCTAGGGTCGCCCCCGCCGGCCGTTAGCCGGCACCGTATTCCCGTGGAGCCCGGACTTTCCTCCACCCTCTTGCGAAAGCAGCGGTCGCCCGGCCGTCTGGCGTGGGGGGTTTGGAATTTATCGGGGGCCGGGTCAAGGGAGATGATTTCCCATGCTGTCCCATGGCCGGCGCGGTTAGAGGCCGCGTTCCCGTTTGATGCGGTCCCAGGCGGCGTTGGCGCGGGCGACTTTCTCGCTGGCCTTGGCGATGAAGTCGGGGGTGACGCCTTTGGAGGCGAGCGTGTCGGGGTGGTTCTCGCGGATGAGGCGGAGCCAGGCTTGGCGGAGTTCGGCGTCGGTGGCGGCGCGCTCCTTGCCGAGGACGGCGTAGGGGTCGTCGATCGGGACGGCGGGGCGGGTGGTGGCGCCGCTGGCCTGGTCCCAGGCCATGTTGTCGAGGCCGAAGAGGCGGTGGATGCGGCGGAGCATCTCGTGTTCGGAGATGGTGAGCGGCTTGTCGGCGCGGGCGATGGCGAAGAGGGCGCCGAGCACGTCTTCGAGCAGGCCGCGGTTGTCGGCGAAGGCGTCGCCGATCTGCTGCGCGTAGGGCTCCCAGCCTTCGGCGCTGTCGCGGGCCTGGTCGAACAGGCGGCCGATGTCGCGGACCGACTCGGGGGGGATGCGGAACATGCGCTTGAAGGCGTCGATCTCCTGGCGGACGACCGGGCCGTCGATCTTGGCGAGCTTGGCGGAGAGGACGACGACGCCGACGGCGAAGAGCTGCTGCTTGCCGCCGAGGAGGGAGGCAAGGCGGGCCGGGTTCAACGGCGAGTCGCCAAAGCTCATGCGTGGAATCTGGCCACCATCGGCCGCGTGTCCGAGTGCGGCGCCAACCATGGCGCCCACTGGGCCGCCGACCGCGAAACCGGCGATGCCGCCGAGCAACTTGCCCCAATAGCTCATAGGTCTCAGGTTAGTCCGCTTTCCCCGGTTCGGGAAACGCGTGCACCGGAGCGCTCAAAATCGTGTCCACCTCCTCCGTCCAGAGCGGTCCGCGCAGCGGGCGGGCCGGGCGCATCGTTCTCGTCGTCCTGGCTGCGGTGATCACGCTGGCCGTCGCGGTGATCTGGATCCTCCCGGGGATGCTGGATTGGAACCGGTACCGGGGCAGCATCGCGTCGCTGGTGGCGGCCGGGATCGGGCGGCCGGTGGAGATCAACGGCGACATCACGCTGCATCTGCTGCCGCAGCCGATCCTGACGGCGTCGTCGTTGAAGGTGAACGATGCCGGGGATGGGGTGGTGATGGCGGCGCACGAGTTGCGGCTGCGGGTGGCGTTGGGGCCGCTGTTGGGCGGGCGGGTGGATGCGCGGGAGCTGACGCTGCGGGGGGCGGACCTGCGGCTGCCGTGGCCGCCGCCGGCGGGGGCGGTGAGCCGGCGGCCGCCGGCTTGGCTGACGGGGCTGCAGGCGCGGGTGGAGGAGAGCCGGCTGCAGGTGGGGGACCTGGTGCTGAGCGACATCGACGCGTCGCTGGGGTCGGATCCGGATACCGGGACGCTGTCGGCGTCGGGGATGACGAAGATCTTCGGGTTGTCGTGGCGCTTCACGTCTCGGCTGGGGCGGCCCGGGCGGGACGGGGCGGCGCCGCTGGACGTTAGCCTCGATGGGCAGGGGCGGCTGCGGGACACCGGGGGGACGTTCTCGGGGACGGTGGGCGAGGATGGCGGGTTGTCGGGCCGGGTGGCGGCGCGGGGGCCGGACCTGTCGCAGGTGATGCCGGCGCCGGCGGTGGCCTGGCGGGGGGATGGGCGGCTTTCGGCGGCGGCCGGGCTGGCGGTGGCGGACGAGTTGGCGCTGGAGATCGGGGGATCGCCGGCGCGGGGCGCGGTGGCGCTGCGGGTGCAGCCGGATGTGCGGCTGGACCTGGCGCTCAGCGCGGGGCGGCTGGACCTGGACGCCTGGGTGCCGGTGGTGCTGCGGGCGGCGCAGTCGGCGAAGCCTGCGATCACGACGGGGATCGACCTTTCGGCAGAGGCGGCCACGCTGGCGGGCGGGACGATCCGGCAGGTGCGCAGCGCGTTCGACATCGACGGCAACGGCGTCTCGGTGCGGGAGATGACGGCGCTGCTGCCGGGGGAGGCGAAGCTGTCGCTGCAGGGACGGTTCCCGCGGGGGCGGCCGGGCGTGTTGTTCGAGGGGGTAGCCGGGCTGATCGCGCCGGACCTGCGGGCGACGTTGCGGTGGCTCGAGCCGTTCGCGCCGGCGCTGCTGCATCCGATCCCGGCGGGGGCGCTGCGGACGGCCAACGTGACGGCGAAGGTGGCGGTGGACCCGGCGCAGCTCTCGTTCACCGACGTGAAGGGGTTGCTGGACGGGGCTGCGGCGGAGGGTGGGCTGGCGGTGCGGTTCGGGCCGCGGCTGGGGATCAGCGCGGGGCTGTCGCTGGATCGGCTGCTGCTGGATCCGTATTTGCCGGATATGGGGGTGTTGGCGGCGCCGGACGCGGCGTTCGCGGATCTGAACCGGATGCTGGCGGGGGCCGGGTTCGATGCGGACGTGAAGCTGCAGGTGCGCAAGGCGGCTTGGCGGGGGGCGGAGTTCGGGCCGGTGTCGGTCGATGCGCAGAGCGAGGCGGGGCGACTGACGCTGCGGCGGCTGGAGGCGACGGCGCTGGGGGTGCATGCCGCGGCGTCGGGCACGCTGGGGGAGGGCGGACGGGTTTCGGAGGGGCGGCTTGAGCTGGCGACGCAGGACGTGTCGCCGATCCGCGGGTTCCTGCCGGACGAGCTGATCGCGACGCCGGGGATGCTGCGGGGGCCGGCGAGTTTGCTGATCCAGCTGTCGGGGCCGCCGGAGGCGCTGGCGGCGCGGGCGACGTTGGAGGTCAACGACATCCGCGCGGAGCTGCAGCCGGTGATCAACGTGCCGGCGCGGCGGTGGTCGGGGCCGGTGACGCTGCATCATCCGGGGGCGCCGCGGTTGCTGGAGCAGCTGGGGGTGGCGGGCACGGCGTTGTGGCTGGGGGACGGGTCGTTTTCGGTGATCGCGCAGGCGAACCGGGTGCCGGGGCGGCTAGACCTGACCGGGTTGGAGCTGATTGCGGGATCGCTGCGGGCGACGGGGCAGCTTTCGCTCGCGGGGCATAGCGTCACGGGGCGGATCCGGGCGGAGACGCTGCCGTTGCCGTTGCCGTATGCGAACTCGCCGGAGCCGCTGCCGTTGGGGTGGCTGCTGCAGGGGGATGCCAGCGTGCATCTCGAGGCGGACGAGGTGTTGCTGGGGCTGGCGCCATCGGTTTCGGGGCTGGCGGCGGATCTGTCGCTGTCGGGGGGGACGCTGGCGGCGCGGAACGTGTCGGCGAAGCTGTCGGGGGGGACGGTCTCGGGGGAGGTGCAGCTCAGCATCGGGGAGAAGCCGCAGATGTCGCTGCGCGGCAAGGCGCAGGACGTGGCGATCACCGGGCCGCTGTTCGGGGGGACGCTGGACGTGACGTCCGGCGTGCTGCAGGCGGAGATGGCGCTGACGGCGGAGGGTTATAGCCCGGCGGCGCTGGTGGCGACGGTGGGCGGGCATGGGACGATCGGGTTGCAGACGGCGACGATCGCCGGGTTCGACCTGGGTGCGGCGCAGGCGGCGTTGGCCAGTCCGACGGCGGCGCTGATGACGGCCGGGCTGCGGACCGCGCTGGGCGGGGGGAGCACGGCATTTCCGGCGCTGCAGATCCCGTTCGAGGCGCAGCGCGGGGTGGTGACGGTGCGGGCGTCGGGGGAGACGGGGTCGGGCGGGGCGACGATGGCGGGGACGATCGAGCTGCTCGGCGGGACGCTGGATGGGCGGCTGACGTTACGGCCGGGGGCGGGGCTGCCGGAGGTTTCGGCGCGGCTTACCGGGCCGGCGGGTGCGCCGGCGCGGACGCCGGAGTTGGCGGGGGTTTCGCGGTGGCTTGCCGAGCGGCCTTGATCTCGGCGGGATGAGGGGGCAGGAGGCAGCCTAATGGATGAGTTAAGCTGTCGTTTTGAATCCGGATTGGAAGGGCTGTCGGGAATGGACGACTGCCCAGAGGACGTTCACGCGTCGGCGGGCGAGGGCGATCACAGCGGTGTGGTGGCGTTTACCTTCGCGCCGTTTGCGGTCGTAGAAGGCCCGGCTGTCTTGGTGGCTGAGCGAGCAGAAAGCCGACTGGTAGAAGACGCGTTTGAGGCCCTTGTTGCCGCCGTTGGGTCGTCGCAGGAAGCGGATTCGGCCGGATTGGCGCAGGACGGGTGCCATGCCGGCGGCCGAAGCCAGGGCATCGGCGGAGCGGAAGCGCGAGAGATTGCCGGCCTCGGCGATGAACTCTGCCGTCAAGACGACCCCCATTCCGGGCAGGCTGCGGATGAGGGCCGCATCAGGGTGGCGTTCGAGCAGCGCCTCCAGTTCGCGATCGATCTCGATGAGCCGGGCGCGGCTGGCCAAGGCCTCGACGGCGAGCTCGCGGATCAAGCGCGCGGTCATCTGCTCGGCCGGCACGGCGATGGCTTGAGCGGCCGCGGCCACCAGCGCGCGATCGGCCAGTGCCTCGACATGCGGCAGCCCGGCCGCGGCCTGAAGATGGCGCACGACCCGCTTCTTGCCGGCGGTGCGCAGCTCTGCCGGCGTGACGTATCGCGTCAGCAGGTGCAGCGGCCCTTTGGTCTTGAGGTCGAGGCAGGCTTCCAAGCCCGGGAAGATGCCCACGAGCAAGTCGTGCATGCGCGACAGCCGCTGGGTTTGGGCATCGACCAGATCGCGTCGCCGGCCGGACAACAGCCTGATCTCGATGTTGAGCTCTGTCGCTGGCTCGATCCGGCGCAGGTCGGACCGGGTTCGCACCTGGTCGGCGATGGTGCGGGCGTCGCGCGGATCGGACTTGTTTTCGCCGCCCACGGTGGCCTGACGCGCACGGTTGACGGCCAATCCTGGCACGTGGACGAGATTGAAGCCGGCTGCGGCCAGCATGGCTTCGACCAAGCCCGCGATGCCGCCGACGACATCGAGACCGATGCGGACAGTGCCGCCGAGAGCGCCCAGCGCATCGGCGAGTGCCGCGATGTCGGCTGGCGTGTTGAACAGCTTGCGGTCGAGCAGCAGGACGCCGTCGGCGTCCTGTGCCGTGACCCAGTGGATTTCCTTGGCGATATCGATTCCGACACTGATCCGCATGGCGCCTCCTGGCGTGTTGAGGGTGGGCGTTCCGCCTGTGCCGTCGTCGCCCTACACAGCGATGGTTCGCAGAGCCTAATCAGCGGTCAAGACGGTGTGGCGGTGCCGGGGGATCTACCTCCTGAGCCATCCAGGGCAGCCAGCATGAAAACCATCCCGGCACCGCCGCCGCGCCGTGATCCTGACAGAACAGGACCGCGACGTCAGGCACTGCTCGCGCAGCAACTCATCGGTAGGGCGGCATGATCAATCGGCTGGTGGTTCTGACGATCACGCTGTCGCTGCTGGCGTGCGGCGTTTGGGCGCAGGGGGACGGGCCGGCCGGGCTGTGGCGATCGGTGGACGACCATAGCGGGGAGTCGCGGGCGTTGGTCCGGATCTTCGAGCGGGACGGGGCCTTGTATGGCCGGGTGGAGAAGATCTTCGACCCGGCGAAGGCGGCGGCGGTTTGCGAGAAGTGCAGCGGGGACCGGCACGGGAAGAAGGTGCAGGGACTCGACATCATCCGGGGGCTGCGGGCGGATGGCGACGGGGGATGGAGCGGGGGGGAGATCCTGGATCCGGAGACGGGGGATACGTATCGCGCGTCGGTCCGGGTGACGGATGAGGGGCGCAAGCTGGTGGTGCGGGGGTCGATCCTGGGGGGGCTGATCGGGCGGAGCCAGACGTGGCTGCGAGCGGATTCGAAGTGACCGCATGAGTCTTGGCGCCAAGGCCGGGGGGCTTTGGCGGGGGGAAGGTTCGGGTTTTGGTTTGGGGTTGCGGGTTCGGGTTCGGGTTGGTGGGGTTCAGCCACCCGATTGTGGTTAGTTCAGGTCGGACTGGTCGGCTTCGTGGCGGATCGGGAGGCGGCGGTTGACGATGTCCAGGACGAGGGCTTCCTGGTCGGCGGGGTAGTGGCAGGTGCCGAGGGCGGTTTGGATGTCCTGGACGATGCTGGCGACGACGGCCTGGAACGGGCCGGCGATGTCGTCGAGATCATCGAGGCGGTCGAGGCGGGTGCGGTCATCGCTCAGGCCAGTGCCGGTGCCGATGGCCCGGTCGGCTGGTTCCCGCTCGGGGGCGGGGGCCTTCGGATAGGGGAGGCGTCCCTCTTTGAGCAGGTGGTAGAAGAGGATGGAGCGGCGGACGACGCGGCTGGCGATCTCGAGGTCGCGGACGGGGTCCTGCTTCGGCATCGGCGGTAGGTTCACCAGGCGACGGGCGAGGACCATGCCGATCTCAGCGAGTTCGTCGAGCAGCGCGAGATGGCGGGTGGTGTCGTCCGGCATGCGGCGGAGTTGGGGATTCTTTCCTGTCGGTGTCAAGCTTTGCGTTTGGGGGTGGTGGGTTGCAGCCACCCTACGCGGCTTGGTTCAGGCGGCGGCGCTCTGTTCGCCTTCGTCGTCCAGGACGGCGTAGGCGAGGCCGATGAGGCGGTCGGCGCTGGCGCGGTAGCCGGCGCGGTCGGCCTCCTGGGCGAGGCTGATCAGGCGGTCGGCGAGGATGAGCGGGCTGAAGCGCGCGCCGGGCGGGCAGATGAGGGCGGCGGCAGGCGACATCTTGAAGAGGTTGGGCGTCATTGGAGTTTATCCTTCCCGAGCGGCAACTTTATCGGCCGTGAAAAGGAGAATGGCTCGCTGAGTCTTTCCAAACGGTTAAGGGCGGTGACGAAGCGCGAAAATTCTCAGCGTGGAGGCGAGGGCCTGTTCGGGGAGGCGGTCGGCGTCGAGTTCGCTGACCAGGGCGGAGAGGACGAGGCCGCGGGCGGCGGCGATCTGTTCGAGGGCGTCCCAGAATTCGGGTTCGAGGGCGACGCTGGTGCGGTGGGCGGCGAGGCTGAAGCTGCGTTTCTGCAGGCGCATCATTCGCCGAGGGTGGCGCCGGGCTCGACCATGTCGGCGGGGACGACCCAGCGGTCGAAATCTTCGGGGGTGACGAAGCCGAGGGCGGCGGCGGCGTCGCGCAGGGTGATGTTCTCGGCGAGGGCTTTCTTGCCGATTTGAACGGCCTTGTCGTAGCCGATGCGCGGGTTGAGCGCGGTCACCAGCATGAGGGAGTTGGCGAGGTTCTGGGCGATGCGCTCGCGGGCGGGCTCGAGTTTGTCGACCATGTTGCGGGCGAAGCTCTCGGCGGCGTCGGACAGCAGGCCGGCGGATTGCAGGACGTTGTGGATGATCAACGGCTTGAACACGTTGAGTTCGAGGAAGCTCTGGGCGGCGCCGATGGTGACGGCGACGTGGTTCCCCATGACCTGGGCGCAGACCATGGTCAGCGCCTCGCTCTGGGTGGGGTTGGTCTTGCCGGGCATGATCGAGGACGAGAGGCCGTCGGCGGGGATGGTGAGTTCGGAGAGGCCGGAGCGGGGGCCGGAGCCGAGCAGGCGGATGTCGTTGCCGAGCTTGTTGAGCGAGACGGCGAGGACGTTGAGGACGCCGGAGAGTTCGACGAAGGCGTCGTGCGCGCCCATGCCCTCGAATTTGTCGGGGTTGGGGGTGAAGGGCAGCGCGGTGAGGGCGGCGAGGCGGGCGCAGAAGACGGTGTCGAAGTCGCGGTGACGGTTGAGGCCGGTGCCGACGGCGGTGCCGCCCTGGGGGACGCTGAGGAGGCGGGGCATGGCGTCGCCGAGGCGGGCGATGCCGAGTTCGACCTGGCGGGCCCAGGCGGCGGCTTCCTGGCCGAGGGTGACGGGGACGGCGTCCATCATGTGGGTGCGGCCGACCTTGACGATGGCGGACCATTCCTGGGCGCGGCGGACGAGGCTGGCGTGGAGGGTTCGGAGCGCGGGGATCAGGCGGTGCTGGACGGTCTCGGCGGCGGCGATGTGCATGACGGTCGGGAAGGAGTCGTTGCTGCTCTGGCCGCGGTTGACGTGGTCGTTGGGGTGGACGGGGGAGCGGGCGCCGCGGGGGGCGCCGAGCCGTTCGTTGGCGCGATTGGCGATGACTTCGTTGGCGTTCATGTTGGTCTGGGTGCCGCTGCCGGTCTGCCAGACGGGGAGGGGGAATTCGGCGTCCATCCGGTTGGCGGCGATCTCGGCGGCGGCCGCGGCGATGGGCTCGGCGATGTCGGGGGGGAGTTCGCCGAGGGATTGGTTGGCTTCGGCGGCGGCTTGCTTCTGGAGACCGACGGCGCGGATGAGGGCGGGCGGGAAGCGCTCGGCGCCGATCTTGAAGAGGCGGCGGGCGCGCTCGGTCTGCGGGCCCCAGTAGCGGTCGGAATCGATGTCGATGGTGCCGAGGCTGTCGGTTTCGGTGCGGGTGCTCATGGCGGATCCAAACGCGCGAGGGCCCATCGGGCTGCATCGGCGACGACCGGGTCGGGGTCGGCGAGGAGACGCTGGGCGGCGGGGCGGAGGGCGGGGTCGTTGGAATTGCCGATGGCGACGAGGACGTTGCGGACGAAGCGGTTGCGGCCGATGCGCTTGATCGGGCCGCCGGCGAAGAGGCGGCGGAAGGCGGCGTCGTCGAGGGCGGCGAGGTCGGCGAGGGCGGGGGCGCGGAGGTCGGGGCGGCCGGCGAGTTTCTCGTGGGCGGCGATGGCGAAGCGGTTCCAGGGGCAGGCGGCGAGACAGTCGTCGCAGCCGTAGATGCGGTTGCCGATGAGGGGGCGGAGATCGTGGGGGATCGGGCCGGGGTGCTCGATGGTGAGGTAGGAGATGCAGCGGGTGGCGTCGAGCTGGTACGGGGCGGGGAAGGCGTCGGTGGGGCAGGCGGAGAGGCAGCGCGTGCAGGAGCCGCAATGGTCGGCGCCGGGGCTGTCGGGGGCGAGGTCGAGGGTGGTCATGATCTCGCCGAGGAAGAGCCAGGAGCCGGCTTGGCGGGAGACGAGGTTGGTGTGCTTGCCTTGCCAGCCGAGGCCGGCTCGCTGGGCGAGGGGTTTCTCCATGACGGGGGCGGTGTCGACGAAGACTTTGATCTGCGGGCCGTAGCGGGCGACGAGCCAGCCGCCGAGCTGCTTGAGCATGCCTTTGACGACGTCGTGGTAGTCGCGGTTGCGGGCGTAGACGGAGATGGTGGCGCGGTCGGGGGTGCCGAGGTTCTCGAGGGGGTCGTGCTCGGGGGCGTAGGACAGGCCGAGGGCGATGACGGTGCGGGCTTCGGGCCAGAGGGATCGGGGGTGGGCGCGCTGGTCGGCGCGGGCTTCGAGCCAGGCCATTTCGCCGTGATGGCCGGCGGCGAGGAAGGCTTGGAGGTTGTCGCGGGCTTCGGGGGCGAGGGCGGCGGGGGCGAAGCCGATGGCGTGGAAGCCTAGGGCGAGGGCCCTGGCTTTGATTTCGGTTTCGGGGCGCGGGTCAGCCGCGGCCACGGTAGGGGGCGACGCCTTGGTCGGGGATCCAGACGCCGGCGGGGGGCGCCGCGGTCTGCCAGAAGACGTCGATCGGGATGCCGCCGCGGGGATACCAGTAGGCGCCGATGCGGAGCCAGACGGGGTCGAGCAGGGTGCGGATGCGCTCGGCGATCTGCATGGTGCAGGCTTCGTGGAAGGCGCCGTGATTGCGGAAGCTGGCGAGGTAGAGCTTGAGGGATTTGCTTTCGACGATCCAGCCGGCGGGGATGTAGTCGAGGACGATGTGGGCGAAGTCGGGCTGGCCGGTGAGGGGGCAGAGGGAGGTGAATTCGGGGGCGGTGAAGCGGACGAGGTAGTGGGCGCCGGGCTGCGGATTGGGGACGCGCTCGAGGACGGCCTGGTCGGGGGATTCGGGTTGGGGGGTGGGGCGGCCGAGTTGGGTGAGGTCGGCGAGGTCGTTCATTCGGGGTCGCTCATGGCTGGTTCTCCGGCGGTCCAGGCGGCGCGCAGGGCGGCGGCGTGGGAGTCGAGGTCGCCGTGGCATATGGCATCGCGGAGGCCGCGCATCAGGTCCTGGTAGTAGGTGATGTTGTGGGCGGTGAGCAGCATGGGGCCGAGCATCTCGCCGGCGCGGAAGAGGTGGTGGAGGTAGGCGCGGGTGTGGCGGGTGCAGGCGGTGCAGCGGCAGGCGGGGTCGAGGGCGGAGGCGTCGTCGGCGTGGCGGGCGTTGCGGAGGTTGAGGGGGCCGGCGCTGGTGTAGGCGCGGGCGGTGCGGCCGGCGCGGGTGGGCATGACGCAGTCGAACATGTCGATGCCGCGCTGGACGGCGCCGACGAGGTCGTCGGGGGTGCCGACGCCCATGAGGTAGCGGGGCTGGCCGGCGGGGAGGTGGGGGATGGTGGCTTCGATGGTGTCGAACATGGCGGCCTGGCCTTCGCCGACGGCGAGGCCGCCGATGGCGTAGCCTTCGAAGCCGATTTCGAGCAGTGCTTCGGCGGAGCGGCGGCGGAGGGCGGGGTCGATGCCGCCTTGGACGATGCCGAATTGGGCGTAGCCGGGGCGGGGGATGAAGGCGGCGCGGGAGCGGGCGGCCCAGCGCATGGAGCGTTCCATGCTGGCTTCGACGTCGGCGTCACTCGCGGGGAGCTTGATGCATTCGTCGAAGGCCATGGTGATGGTGGCGTCGAGCTTGTGCTGGATTTGGGTGGCGATCTCGGGGGTCAGGCGGTGTTCGCTGCCGTCGAGATGGGAGCGGAAGGTGACGCCGTCCTCGTTCATGGTGCGCAGGGCGGAGAGGGACATGACCTGGAAGCCGCCGCTGTCGGTGAGGATGGGGCCGGGCCAGTCCATGAAGCGGTGGAGGCCGCCGAGGGCGGCGACGCGGTCGGCGCCGGGCCGGAGCATGAGATGGTAGGTGTTGCCGAGGATGATGGTGGCGCCGGTGGCGCGGACCTGGTCGGCGGTCATGGCCTTGACGGTGCCGGCGGTGCCGACGGGCATGAAGACGGGGGTGGGGATCGGGCCGTGGGCGGTGTGGATCGTGCCGGCGCGGGCGGGGCCGTCGGTGGCAGCGGAGGTCCAGGCAAACGTCATTCGCGTTCCAGCAGGGTGGCGTCGCCGTAGCTGTAGAAGCGGTAGCCGGCGGCGATGGCGTGGGCGTAGGCGGCGCGCATGCGGTCGGTGCCGGCGAAGGCGCAGACGAGCATGAACAGGGTGGAGCGGGGGAGGTGGAAGTTGGTGAGCAGGGCGCCGACGCGGCGGAAGCGGTGGCCGGGGGTGATGAAGAGGCGCGTGTCGCCGTCGAAGGGGTGGACGCGGCCGGTCTCGTCGGCGGCGGATTCGATGAGGCGGAGCGAGGTGGTGCCGACGGCGACGATGCGTCGGGCGGCGTTGATGGCGTCGGCGGCTGCTGGGGTGATGTGGCCGCGTTCGGCGTGCATGCGGTGGTCGTCGGTGTCGTCGGTGCGGACGGGGAGGAAGGTGCCGGCGCCGACGTGGAGCGTGAGGGTGATGCGGGGGATGCCGGCGGCTTGGAGGCGGTCGAGCAGGGCGGGGGTGAAGTGCAGGCCGGCGGTGGGGGCGGCGACGGCGCCGGGGTGGGCGGCGAAGACGGTTTGGTAGTCGGCGGCGTCTTCGGGCGTCGGGCCGGTGGGGCGGTGGATGTAGGGGGGCAGCGCGAGGGCGCGCGGCGCGCTCGAAGGGGCGCGTTGAAGCGGAGGGTGACGCTGTCGCCGTGGTGTTCGAGGATTTCGGCTTGTAGGGCGGGGTCGCGGTCGAAGGTGAGGCGGTCGCCGGGCCGGAGGCGGCGGGCGTTGCGGGCGAGGGCGTGCCAGGTGTCGTCGGGGCGCGGGCTGGTCGAGGGTGAGGCCGATGCGGGCGGCGCCGCGGCGGGCTTCGAGTTGGGCGGGGATGACTCGGGTGTCGTTGGCGACGAGGAGGTCGCCGTCGCGCAGGAGTTGCGGGGAGGTCGGCGACGCGGCTGTCCTCGAGCGTGCCGCCGACGTGGAGCAGGCGGGCGGAGTCGCGGGGGCGGGCGGGGGTGTGGGCGATCCGATCCGGGGGCAGGTCGAAATCGAAGTCGGCGAGCTTCACGCTGGCGTGGGCGCGACCCGGCGCAGCCAGCGGATCAGCGGGAGGCTGAAGAGGACGGCCCAGGCCTTGCCGACGACCTGGCCGGCGAGGAAGTCGAGGCTGTGGAAGGCGAACCAGAGGAAGACGAGGCTGTCGATGACGAGGCCGACGCCGGCGGAAGCGACGACGGCGAGGACGAGCTGGCGGCGCTGGAGCGGGGTGTAGACGGCGAAGTCGGCGAGTTCGCTGAGGAGGAAGGCGAGGGTGGAGGCGAGGACGAGGGGCGCGGGGGCGAGGATGGCGGAGAGGGCCGAGCCGGCGAGGATGGCGGCGAGGCTCCAGCCTTTGCCGAGGCAGCGCTGGACGACGTCGCGCAGCACGAGGGCGGCGCCGGCGGCGAGCACGCCGGAGGGGGCCATCAGCCCGGGGGCGACCGGGATGACGCAGGGTCCCTGCGGGATGCAGACGGCGCCGACATTGCCGATCAGCCAGTTGGCGAGGGGGATGCAGAGGAGGAAGGCGGCGAGGGCCGCCCAGCCGAGGCCGCGGTTCATCGGGTGAGGTAGGAGGCGATCTCGACGAGGTTGCCGTCGGGGTCGCGACAATAGACGGATTCCATCATGCCGAGGGCGCCTTCGCGGGCGATGGGGCCGCTTTCGATGGCGACGCGGCAACCGTGGAGATGCGCGACGACCTGGTCGGGGCCGACGGCGGTGACGAAGCAGAGGTCGGCGTGGCCGGGCTCGGCGGATTTGCCGGTGGCCCATTTGTGGCGGTCGGCGTCATGGGGGCGGAGGTTGATCTTCTGGCCGCCGAATTTCAGCGCGGTGCGGCGGTCCTCGCCGAACTCCTCGACCTCCATGCCGAGGACGCGCTGATACCAGGAGGCGGTGATCTCGACGTCGTGGACGTTGATGACGAGATGGTCGAGACGGTCGACGGTGAAGCGCATCAGGCGAGCCCATCGTAGAAATCGTTGCCCTTGTCGTCGGTGACGATGAAGGCGGGGAAGTCCTCGACCTCGATGCGCCAGACGGCTTCCATGCCGAGTTCGGGGTATTCGAGGACCTCGACCTTTTTGATGCAGTCCTGGGCGAGGCGGGCGGCGGGGCCGCCGACGCTGCCGAGATAGAAGCCGCCATAGGCCTTGCAGGCGTCGCGGACGGCGCGGGAGCGGTTGCCCTTGGCGAGCATGACGAAGGAGCCGCCGGCGCGCTGGAAGTCGGCGACGTAGCTGTCCATGCGCCCGGCGGTGGTGGGGCCGAAGCTGCCGGTGGCCATGCCGGCGGGGGTCTTGGCGGGGCCGGCGTAATAGACGGGGTGGTCCTTGATGTAGTCGGGCAGGCCTTCGCCGCGGTCGAGCCGCTCCTTCAGCTTGGCGTGGGCGATGTCGCGGGCGACGACCATGGGGCCGGAGAGCATGACGCGGGTCTTGACCGGGTATTGGGAGAGGGTGCGGCGGATCGCGTCCATCGGCTGGTTGAGGTCGATGCGGACGGTGTCGCCGGGCAGGTCCTCGTGGGTGGTCTCGGGGAGGTATTTGGAGGGGTCGGTCTCGAGCTGTTCGAGGAAGATGCCCTCGGGGGTGAGCTTGGCCAGGATCTGGCGGTCGGCGCTGCAGGAGACGCCGATGGCGACGGGGAGGCTGGCGCCGTGGCGAGGCAGGCGGACGACGCGGACGTCGTGGCAGAAATACTTGCCGCCGAACTGGGCGCCGATGCCGATGCGGCGGGTGAGCTCGAGGACCTGGCGCTCCATGTCGACGTCGCGGAAGGCGTGGGCGGATTTGCCGCCTTCGGTGGGGAGCGGGTCGAGGTATTTGGTGGAGGCGAGCTTGCAGGTCTTGAGGCAGAGGTCGGCCGAGGTGCCGCCGATGACGATGGAGAGGTGGTAGGGCGGGCAGGCCGAGGTGCCGAGGGTTTTGATCTTGGTCTCGAGGTAGGCGAGGAGTTTTTCCGGGTTCAGGATCGCGCGGGTCTCCTGGAACAGGAAGAACTTGTTGGCCGAGCCGCCGCCCTTGGCGATGAACATCAGGCTCATCTCGTCGGCATGGTCGTGGCCGGGGGCGGCCATGATGTCGAACTGGACGGGCAGGTTGTTGCCGGTGTTGACCTCGTCGAACATCGAGAGCGGGGCCATTTGCGAGTAGCGCAGGTTGGTCTCGGTGTAGGTGCGGTGGACGCCCCAGGAGATGGCTTCCTCCTCGTCGCCCTCGACCCAGACGCGCTGGCCTTTCTTGCCGAAGACGAGGGCGGTGCCGGTGTCCTGGCACATGGGCAGGACGCCGCCGGCGGCGATGTTGGCGTTTTTCAGGAGGTCGAGCGCGACGAAGCGGTCGTTGGCGCTGGCTTCGGGATCGTCGAGGATCGAGGCGAGCATCCGCAGGTGGGAGGGGCGGAGCAGGTGGGAGATGTCGCGGAAGGCCTGGAAGGCGAGGTCGCTGAGCGCTTCGGGCTTGACGCGCAGGACGGTCTGGCCGTCGCAGGTGGCGGTGGAGACGCCGGCGATCTCGAGCTTGCGCCAGGCGATGTCGCGCTCGCCGAGCGGGAACATCGGGGAATAGAGGAAGTTGGCCGGGCGGGTTTGGCTCGGAGAGGCGGGCGCGTTCATGCCTAGCTGTCCTTGTTGGGCGGGCGCTTGCGGAAAGCGTCGAGACTGACGACCTGCGGTTCGCTCGAGGGCGGGCCTTCCTCGGTTTCCTCGGGTTCGGCTTTGGGGTCGGCGGCGGCTTCGGCCTGGGCGTCGTTGGCCGGCAGCTCGGGCGGCGGGGTGAAGCGGACCTGGAACTGGACTTGCGGATCGGCGAAGGCGGTGAGTGCGTCGAAGGGCACGATCAGCGTGGTCGGGATGCCGCCGAAGGACAGGCCGACGGAAAATTCGTGGCCGGTATCGTCGATCTTGAGGTCCCAGAACTGGTGCTGCAGCACGATGGTGATCTCGTGCGGGTATTGGGCGAGCAGGCGTTGGGGGATGACGACGCCGCGGGCGTCGGTCCGGAACGAGACGTAGAAATGGTGTTCGCCGGGGAAACCGTTCTCGGCGACGTATTTGAGGGCGAGCACGACGACCTTGCGGTGCGCCTCCTCGATCCAGAGATCGTAGGGGAGCAGGCTTTCGGGCCGCTGCGGCGGGCCGCCTTGGGCATCATCTTCCATGGGCGGGGGTTTAGCGGCAAGCGGCGGGAAAGCAAACCGTACGCAGTCGGAGGGAAGTAGGGGGGCTTCTGTTGCCCGGTGCCCCCCCGAACCGCGCTTATCGCTTATGCAGCGATAGCGAGCGCCTCATGATTGTCATTGGCACTTGTAGGATGACCCGATAACGGCGGTATCATGCCGGGCAAAAGAAAGGTCTTTACCACGCGTGTCGAGCCTGTTTCGCCCCCCGATACCCCGGTTGGGGTGGTGGAGGCGCCGGGCACTGCCCCCGGGTCCACAACGCTTATTCCAACTTTCGTTTATCACCATAGTCGGCTTCCGACGACGAATTGATAATAGGACGTCGCGGCGGTGATTGCGAGTCCTGCGCGAGGCGGACCGCATCTCGCCAGATCGGGGGAATCCGGTTAGGCATCCGCCATGCCTTTGACGCCAGACCAGCTCGCCGAGATCGAACAGCAGCGTGCCGCCGAATCCATGACCAAGCGGGCGACGGTGCCGGCGCTGGAGGCGCTGCTGTATCAGGCGCTGCCGGTGCTCGATCATGGGTTCGTTCGGGTCGTGGACTACATGGGCGACGACGCGGCGGTGGTTCAGGCGGCGCGGGTGAGCTACGGGCGGGGCACGCGCCGGGTCAGCGAGGATGCGGGGTTGATCCGGTATCTGATGCGGCACCGGCACAGCACGCCGTTCGAGATGTGCGAGATCAAATATCACGTGAAGCTGCCGATCTTCGTGGCGCGGCAGTGGATCCGGCACCGGACGGCGAACGTGAACGAGTATTCGGCGCGGTATTCGATCCTGGACCGGGAGTTCTACCTGCCAGGGCGCGAGCATCTGGCGGCGCAGAGCAGCAACAACCGGCAGGGCCGGGGCGAGGTGCTGGAGGGCGACGAGGCGGAGGCCGTGCTCGAGATGCTGCGCGAGGATGCGACGCGGACGTACGACAACTACGCGCTGATGCTGAACGAGGACGGGGCGGATCCGGCGCGGAAGGGTTTGGCGCGGGAGCTGGCGCGGATGAATTTGACGCTGAACACGTATACGCAATGGTATTGGAAGACCGACCTGCACAATCTGCTCGGTTTCCTGTCGTTGCGGGCGGATTCGCATGCGCAGTATGAGATCCGCGTCTATGCGGACGCGATGCTGGATACGGTGAAGGCTTGGGTGCCGGCGACGTTCGCGGCATTCGAGGATTACCGGCTGGGGGCGGCGACATTGTCGGCGACGATGCTGGGCGTGGTGCGGCGGATGCTCGCGGGCGAGGCGGTGGAGCAGGCGGGGAGCGGCTTGTCGAAACGCGAGTGGGGCGAGCTGATGGAGATGTTGGGCCGGGCTTGAGGGCAGACGTCGTGATCTTGGTTTTCGGTTCTATCAATGTCGATATGATCTTCGCGCTGGAGCGGCTGCCGACCGCGGGCGAGACGGTGCTGGGGCCGGGGGTGCTGATCCAGCCCGGCGGCAAGGGGGCGAACCAGGCGGCGGCGGCGGCGCGGGACGGCGCCGAGGTGACGATGGTGGGGGCGGTCGGGCGCGATGCGCTGGCCGGCGCGGCGCTGGATCTGCTGCGGGACGCGGGGGTGAACCTGCAGCGGGTGCAGGCGGTCGAGCAGGCGACGGGGTGTGCGGCGATCTGCACGGACCGGGCGGGGCGCAACCTGATCGCGGTGGGCTCGGGCGCTAATCTGCGGGCGCGGGCGGATGCGGTGGAGGATGCGCTGCTGGGGCCGGGGACGGTGCTGGTGCTGCAGCGGGAGGTGGATCCGATCGAGACGGAGACGCTGATCCGCAGGGCGCATGCCGCCGGGTCGCGGGTGGTGCTCAATCTCGCGCCGGCCGGGCCGCTGGACCCGGCGGTGTTGCGGCTGGTCGACGTGCTGGTGGTCAACGAGCACGAGGCGGCGTGGTTGGCGCGGTTCCTGGGCGTGGACGAGGGCGCGATCCAGGTGGCGCTGGGGACGACCGTGGTGCGGACGCTGGGGGAGCGGGGCTCGGCCTATGCGGGGCATGAGGGCGCCGGGTTGGTGCCGGCGCTGGCGGTGACGGTGGTCGACACCACGGCGGCGGGCGATTGCTACACCGGCGTGCTGGCGGCGGGGCTGGACCGGGGCTTGGCGCTGCCGGCGGCGCTGGAGCGGGCCAGCGTGGCGGCCGGACTTTGTTGCGGCCGGCGGGGTTCGCAGAGTAGCCTGCCGTTCCGGGCGGAGATCGACGCGGCGCTGGCTGGGGGGTAGTCCGGCCGACGGCTTGAATTTTGCATGGCCGTTGCCGACCGCTGCATCCGGTGTGGCGCGATTCGGAGGCGGCAAAAATGGCTGACGCAACGCTCACGATCAGCAGCAAGAATTATTCGTCCTGGTGCCTGCGGGGATGGCTGATCACGCGGTTGGCGGGGTTGGCGGTGCAGGAGGTGATCGTCGCGGAGAGCGACGAGGCGGCGCGGCAGGAATTGCTGCTGAAATCATCGTCGACGCTGGTGCCGTGCCTGACCCATGAGGGGCTCGAGGTTTGGGACACGATGGGGATGGCGGCGTATCTGAACGAGCGCTTCCCCGAGGCGCGGATGTTGCCCGAAGACCGGGTGGCGCGGGCGCGGTGCTGGTCGATCTCGGGGGAGATGCATTCGGGGTTCGCGGCGCTGCGGGCCGCGTTGCCGATGAACCTGCGGAGCCACCGGCCGGGCTTCATCGTGTGGTCGAGCGCGCGGGCTGATATCGACCGGATCCTGACGATTTGGCGGGATTGCCTCGGGCGGTGGGGCGGGCCGTTCCTGTTCGGCGATCGGTTCAGCTTGGCGGATGCGATGTACGCGCCGGTCTGCACGCGGCTGCGGACGTATGACGTGGCGGTGGACCCGCTGTGCGAGCGGTATGTGCGGATGATCCTGGCGTTGCCGGACATGGTGGAGTGGACGACCGCGGCGCTGCGGGAGCCGTTGGAGGTACAAGAGCTAGAAGTCGAATTCTAGCCTTCGTGGCAAAAGCTGCCCTGGCGGCCGTCTGACGCGTGTTTGCTGCGTGGCAAAAGCTGCCCTGGCGGCCGTCTGACGCGTATTTGCTGCGCTCCGCTGCTCACGGCCGAGAAGGCCGCTCCGCTGCGGTGCTCGCAAACCCACGCCAGCCGACTCGCCATGACAGCTTTTGGGGCTGGCTCCTGGCGGCCGGGGGTTTGTTGGGGGCGGGGGCGTGACGGATCAGTCGTCGACGATGACGGGGCGGGTGCGGGTGGTGGCGGCTAGGCTGGTCCAGATCTGGGCGGCGATGGCGGCGTAGGCTTGGGCGGCGGGGCCGTCGGGCGCGGCGGCGGCGATGGGGGTGCCGGCGTCGCTGGTCTCGCGGATGTCGAGCAGCAGGGGCACTTCGCCGAGGAAGGGGACGCCGAGCGTGTCGGCTTCGCGGCGGGCGCCGCCATGGCCGAAGAGGTGGGAGACCTCGCCGCAATGGGGGCAGGCGAAGCTGCTCATGTTCTCGATCAGGCCGAGGACGGGGACCATGACCTTCTCGAACATGCGGACGCCGCGGCGGGCGTCGATCAGCGCGATGTCCTGCGGGGTGGAGACGATGACGGCGCCGGCGAGGCGGACGCGCTGGGCCATGGTGAGCTGGGCGTCGCCGGTGCCGGGGGGCATGTCGACGATCATGATGTCGAGCGGGCCCCAATGGACCTGGGTCATCATCTGCTCGAGGGCGCTCATGACCATGGGGCCGCGCCAGATCATGGCGCTGTCGGGGTCGACGAGGAGGCCGATGGACATGGCTTTGAGGCCCCAGACATCGATCGGGACCATCTTGCCGTCCTGGATCGGGGGCTTGCCGGAGATGCCGAGCATGCGGGGCAGGCTGGGGCCGTAGATGTCGGCGTCGAGCAGGCCGACCTTGTGGCCGGCGCGGGCGAGGGAGACGGCGAGGTTGACGGCGGTGGTGGATTTGCCGACGCCGCCCTTGCCGGAGGCGACGGCGACGACGTAGCGGGCGTCGGGCAGCAGGGTCGGGCGAGCGGCCGGGGGGGCTGCCGGGGCGGCAGCCGGGGGAGGCGGGCGGTGGGCGGTGAGGATGACGCTGGCGTTGCTGACGCCGGGCTGGCGGGCGAGCACGTCCTCGGCTTCGCGGCGGAGTTTTTCCATCGCGGCCTGCTGTCCGGGATCGGCGCGGAGCACGAGTTGGACCAGAGAACCTTTGGTTTGCAGGCTGTCGATCAGCCCGGCCGCCACGATGTCCTGGCCGGTCCGGATGTCCCGGACTGCCCTCAGCGCATCGCGCAATCCCGCTTCGGTCGGCGCCGCCATTGCTTGTAAACCCCCGCTACCCGGTCAATATGCACGCGACCGCGAGGCGCCATATGCGCCGCCGCGGCTCGCCTGCCAACAGGAGCACGCTCACCGATCATGTCTTGGAACAATGGTGGCAACTCCGGGGGCGGCTCGGGGGCGGCTCTGGAGGCAACCCCGGTGGCCCGTGGGGCAATCCGGAAGGGAACCCGCCTCCGGGCGGGAAGGGACCGTCGCGCGGGCCGTGGGGCTCGGGCAACGGGCGGCGCGGCGGCGGTGGCGGGAATGGGCCGAACCTGCCGGACCTCGACGAGGTGATCCAGCGGCTGCAGCAGCAGGCGCGGCGATTCGTTCCGGGTGGACGGGGCGGGCGCGGCGGCAATGCGCGGCTGGTCGGCGTGATGGCGCTGGCGGCGGTGGCGATCTGGCTGGCGAGCGGCTTCTACCGGGTGCAGCCGGACGAGCAGGGCGTGGTGCTGCGGTTCGGGGCGTTCCAGGGCTATACGTATCCCGGGCTGCGCTACCATCTGCCGTGGCCGATCGAGAGCGCGCTGACGCCGTCGGTGACGCGGGTTAACCGGATCGAGGTGGGCGTGCGTTCGCCGGGCGACCGGTTCGACCGGTCGGGCGAGACCGGGCGCGAGGTGCCGGCCGAGGCGCTGATGCTGACCGGCGACGAGAACATCATCGACATCAATTTCTCCGTGTTCTGGCGGATCAAGGATGCGCGGGACTTCCTGTTCAACACGCGCAACCCGGCCGATACGGTGCGGGCGGCGTCCGAGAGCATGATGCGCCAGGTGCTGGGGCGGACGCCGATCCAGCCGGCGCTGACGGAGGCGCGGGCGCGGATCGAAGAGGACGTGAAGACCGGGTCGCAGTCGATCCTGGATCAATACGGATCCGGCGTGGAAGTGACGCAGGTGCAGCTGCAGAAGGTGGATCCGCCGGCGGCCGTGATCGAGAGCTTCCGCGACGTGCAGCGGGCGAACACGGATGCGGAGCGGGTGCGCAACGAAGCCGAGAGCTACCGTAACGACATCGTGCCGCGTGCGCGCGGCGAGGCGGCGCGGCTGATCGCGGAGGCGGAGGGGCAGAAGCGTGCCTCGGTGGCCGAGGCGACCGGGCAGACGCAGCGTTTCCTCAGCGTCTATGCGGCGTACAAGGTGGCCAAGGACATCACGCTGCAGCGTCTCTACATCGACACGATGCAGCAGATCCTGTCGACGACGCCATCGATCGTGCTCGACGACCGGCTGAAGGGGATCGTGCCCTATCTGCCGCTCGACAACGCAACGATGGCGCGGCCGACGGCCCTAGCGGCACCGCCGCCGCTTGCCGCGCCAGCGCCGGCGGGAGCACAGCAATGAAGACCTGGCAGATCGCCGCGATCGCCTTCGGGGTGGTCGTGCTGGTGGTGGCGGGCGCGAGCTTGTTCACGGTGTCGCAGACCGAGCAGGTGCTGATCACCCAATTTGGGCAGCCGGTGCGCGAGGTGAAGCGGCCGGGGCTGCACACGAAGGTTCCGTTCGTGCAGACGGTGATCCCGTTCGACAACCGGCTGCTGGATTTCAGCACGTCGGGCGAGGAGGTGATCCTGGCCGACCAGCGGCGGCTGACCGTGGACAGCTTCACGCGGTATCGGATCACGAACCCGCTGCAGTTCTTCCAGGCGGCGGGGCCGAGCGAGGACGGGATCCGGGGGCGGCTCAACTCGGTGGTGACGTCGGCGCTGCGGCGCGTGCTCGGCAACGAGACGCTGCTGAACGTGCTGTCGGCGGACCGGACGCGGATCATGGGGCTGATCAAGAACCAGGTGAGCGCGGAGATGAGCGGGTTCGGGGTCACGATCGTGGACGTGCGGATCCGTCACGCGGATTTGCCGGATGAGAACACGCAGGCGATCCTGAACCGGATGAAATCCGAGCGGCAGCGGGTGGCGAGCCAGTTGCGGGCGGAGGGCGCGGAGGCTTCGGCCAAGATCCGGGCGGATGCGGAGCGGGACCGGGTGGTGCTGCTGGCCGATGCGCGGTCGACGGCGGAGAAGCTGCGCGGCGAGGGCGAGGAAGCGGCGACGACGATCTTCGCCAATGCGTATCAGACCGATCCGCAATTCTTCGCCACCTACCGGACGCTGCAGGCGTATCGGGAGGCGTTCGGGCAGGGAAAGTCGCGGCTGGTGCTGACACCGGACGCCGATTTCCTGAAGCTGCTGCGCGAAGCGCCGAAACAACCGTGAGTGACCCGCGTCTTGCCGGGTCGACGAAGCGTGAATATGTGCGACCTGCTAAGCTGAATGCCCTGAACTACGCTCCGGGTCATCAAGGAGACCGCCCATGCGCCTAAGGTTAATCCGCACCGCCGTGTTGGCTGCGACGCTTGCCGTTCCGGTGTCGCTGCCGCGGCCGGTGTTGGCTCGAGGGGCGCCCGACAGCTTCGCCGACCTGGCGGCGGGGTTGCTTCCCGCGGTCGTGAACGTGTCGTCGTCGCAGAAGCTCGAGGCGCGGGCCGATCGGGGTCCGGAGATCCCGGGCTTCCCGCCGGGCTCGCCGTTCGAGCAGTTCTTCCGCGATTTCCTGGACCGCAACCGTCCGCAGGGGCAGGGGCCGGGCCAGGGTCCGAATCAGCGGCGCGGCGACCGGACGCCGCCGCATGAGGATGGCGGTCCAGGTGGGCCGGGCGGCGGGCGCGCGACGAGCCTGGGTTCCGGGTTCATCATCGATCCGGCCGGCTATATCGTGACGAACAACCACGTCATCGACGGCGCGGACGAGATCAGCGTGACGCTGACGGACAACACGACGCTGAAGGCCAAGCTGGTCGGCAAGGACGAGCGGGTCGACCTGGCGCTGCTGAAGGTGGAGACGGATCATCCGCTGAAGGCGGTGCGATTTCGGCGACAGCGACAGCGCGCGGGTGGGCGATTGGGTGCTGGCGATCGGCAACCCGTTCGGGCTCGGCGGGTCGGTGACGGCGGGGATCGTGAGCGCGCGGGGGCGGGACATCCGCCAGGGGCCGTATGACGATTTCATCCAGACCGACGCGGCGATCAACCGCGGCAACTCGGGCGGGCCGCTGTTCAACATGAACGGCGAGGTGATCGGCATCAACACGGCGATCTACTCGCCGTCGGGCGGGTCGGTGGGCATCGGGTTCTCGGTGCCGTCGAACCTGGCGAAATCGGTGGTGATGCAGCTCAAGCAGTATGGCCACGCGCGGCGCGGCTGGCTGGGCGTGCGGATCCAGCAGGTGACGCCCGACATCGCCGAGGCGGTGGGGCTGAAGGACGTCTCGGGCGCGATGGTGGCCGGGGTCAACGACAACGGTCCGGCCGACAAGGCGGGGATCCACAACGGCGACGTGATCCTGAAGTTCAACGGCCAGGACGTGAAGGAAATGCGGACGCTGCCGCGCCTGGTGGCTGAGACGGAGATCGGCAAGATGGTGCCGGTGGTGCTGTGGCGGGATCGGCATGAGACGCAGGTGCAGGCTTCGGTCGGCGAGTTGCCGGACGACGTGGTGCAGGCCAGCGCGACGCCGACGGCGCCGACGCCGAAGCCGACGGACTCGACGATGATGCTGTCGGGGCTGGGCGCGCGGCTGTCGCCGCTGACGGATGCGCTGCGCGACCAGTACAAGCTGTCGCCGGACCAGAAGGGCGTGGTGGTGACGGACGTGCAGTCGGACGGGGCGGCCGGGTCGCGCGGGGTCAAGCCCGGCGACGTGATCGTCGAGGTCCAGCAGGAGCCGGTGTCGACGCCGCAGGACGTGCAGGACCGGCTGGAGAAGTACCGCAAGCAGAACCGCAAGACGGTGCTGATGCTGGTGCAGAACAATGACGGGATGCGGTGGATCCCGGTTCCGGTCAACGTTCAGAGCGACAAGAAGCCGGGCTAACCACCCGGACGCGAGCGCCCCCTCCGGCGAGGAGGGGGCGTAGCCGCCTTTGCCGCATCCCGATACCTGGCTCGAAGTCCGTCCCGAAGGGCTGTATTGCGCTCCGGGCGATTTCTACGTGGACCCGGTGCGTCCGGTCCCGCGGGCGGTGATCACCCATGCGCATTCGGATCACGCGCGGCCGGGCCATGGCGCGGTGCTGGCGAGCGTGGAGACCATGGCGCTGATGGACGTGCGCATGGGGGAAGGGCGCGCGGGGGAGACGCAGCAGACGCTGCCGTATGGCGAGACGATCGATCATGGCGGGGTGCGGCTGTGGCTCGAGCCGGCGGGGCATGTGCTGGGCAGCGCGCAGATCGCGATGGAGTGGCGCGGCAGCCGGGTCGTGGTGAGCGGGGATTACAAGCGGCAGACGGACCCGACGTGCCTGCCGTTCGAGCCGATCCCCTGCGACGTGTTCATCACCGAGGCGACGTTCGCGCTGCCGGTGTTCCGGCATCCGCCGGCGGCGGACGAGGTGGCCAAGCTGCTGGACAGCGTGGCGCTGTTCCCGGAGCGGACGCATGTGGTCGGCGCGTATGCGCTGGGCAAGGCGCAGCGGGTGATCAAGCTGCTGCGGCAGGCGGGGTGGGACCGGCCGATCTATCTGCATGGGGCGATGATCCCGCTGTGCAGCGCGTACGAGCGGCTCGGGATATCGCTGGGGGAGCTGTTGCCGGCGACGGTGGCGGCGAAGGACAAGCTGGCGGGGGCGATCGTGCTGGCGCCGCCCTCGGCGGTGGCGGACCGGTGGGCGCGTCGGTTGGCGGACCCGGTGGTTTGTTACGCGTCGGGGTGGATGCGGGTGCGGCAGCGGGCGAAGAGCCGGGGCGTCGAACTGCCGCTGATCATCTCGGATCATTCGGATTGGGACGAGCTGAACCAGACGCTGGACGACGTGGGCGCGCCGGAGGTGTGGGTGACGCATGGGCGCGAGGAGGCGCTGATCCACGAGGCGGCCAAGCGCGGGATCAAGGGCCGGGCGCTGCGGCTGGTCGGCTACGAGGAGGATGAGGGCGAAGCGCAGGGCAGCGAGACACCGGCGGTGGAGGCGTGATCGCGTTCGCCGAATTGCTGGAGCGGCTGGTGTTCACGCCGGGGCGGCTGGCGAAGATCGCGCTGCTGCGGCGGTATTTCGCGACGCAGCCGGATCCGGATCGCGGGTTCGGGCTGGCGGCGCTGACGGACGAGCTGGTGTTCGTGGCGGCCAAGCCGGCGATGATCCGCGCGTTGGCGGAGGAGCGGACGGACCCGGTGCTGTTCGGGTGGTCGCGCGATTACGTCGGCGACCTGGCGGAGACGGTGTCACTGATCTGGCCGGCGCGGCGGACCAATGCCGGGCCGCCGACGATGACCGAGGTGGTGCAGACGCTGCTGAGCACGCCGAAATCGGAGCTGCCGGCGGTGGTGGCGAATTGGCTGGACGCGTCGACGGTGTCGGTGCGGTTCGCGCTGCTGAAGCTGATCACCGGGAGCTTGCGGGTGGGCGCGTCGGCGCGGCTGGCGAAGATCGCGCTGTCGGAGCTGGCGGGCGGGCGGATCGCGCCCGACGACATCGAGGAGGTGTGGCATGGGCTGACGCCGCCCTATGCGCCGCTGTTCGCGTGGCTCGAGGGCAAGGGCGAGCGGCCGGACCCGGCGGGGGCGCCGATATTCCGGCCGCTGATGCTGGCGCAGCCGCTCGAGGAGGCCGACATCGCGGCGTTGGATCCGTCGCTGTATCGGGCCGAGTGGAAGTGGGACGGGATCCGCGTGCAGCTGGTGTCGACGGCGCTGGGGCACCGGATCTATTCGCGGGGGTCGGACGACATCTCGGGGGCGTTTCCCGAGATCGTCGAGGCGATGAATTTCCAGGGCGTGCTGGATGGCGAATTGCTGGTGATCCGGGAGGGCGAGGTGGCGCCGTTCGCGGACCTGCAGCAGCGGCTGAACCGGAAGGCGCCCGGGGCGAAGATGCTGGGGGAGTTCCCGACCGGGGTGCGGCTGTACGACATCCTGTTCGACGGGCACGAGGATCTGCGGGGGCTGCCGTTCGACGAGCGGCGGGCTGCGGCTGGAGCGGTGGTTCGAGCAGCACCGGCCGCCGCGGATGACGCTGTCGGCGTTGATCCCGTTCGGCACGATGGCGGAGCTGGGCGAGATCCGCGCCGGGACGCGGGCGGCGAGCATCGAGGGGCTGATGCTCAAGCGGGCGGACAGCCTTTATGTGCCGGGGCGGCCGAAGGGGCAGTGGTGGAAGTGGAAGCGTGACCCGCTGATCATCGATGCGGTGCTGATGTATGCGCAACGGGGCAGCGGCAAGCGCAGCTCGTTCTATTCGGATTACACGTTCGGACTTTGGACGGAGAGCGGCGAGCTGGTGCCGGTGGGCAAGGCGTATTCGGGCTTCACGGATGCGGAGCTGGTGCAGCTCGACCGGTGGATCCGCAACCACACGACGGCGCGGTTCGGGCCGGTGCGCGAGGTGGAGCGGGGGTATGTGCTGGAGATCGAGTTCGATGCGGCGCAGCGGAGTTCGCGGCACAAATCGGGGGTCGCGCTGCGGTTTCCGCGGGTGCACCGGCTGCGCCCGGACAAGCCGGCGGCGGAGGCGGACAAGCTCGAGACCCTGATGCGGCTGATCGTCTAGCGGGCGCTCCGAAGCTGCTGCTAGGGTGCGGCAACGGGGGGAAAATGAAGATGAACAGAAGCGTTATCGCGCTGTGCGGCGCCGGGCTGCTGCTGTGCGTTTCAACGGCGGGGGCGCAGCCGTATCAGATATGCGCGGGCACGGAGAACCGGCAATGGCTGCCGGAGCGCGCGCCGGTCGCCAACCCGGTGGCGCGGTTCCCGATCCAGATCCAGGACGACGTCCGGATCACCGCCCGCGACGGGACGGTGCTGGATGCGCGGCTGTTCCTGCCGACGCTCGCGGCCGGGACGGGGCCGACGCCGTGCGTGCTGATGGCGGATGGGTATGGGCGCTCGTCGAACACCGGGGCGGAGCTCGAGCCGGGGCTGATGGCGGTCGCGTCGCGGGGCTATGCGGTGCTGCATCTGAGCCTGCGGGGCTCGGGGAAGTCCGGGGGCAAGCCGACGCTGTACAACCAGTTCGGGCAGGACGGGTATGACACGATCGAGTGGATGGCCAAGCAGTCCTGGTGCAACGGCAAGGTGGGGATGGTCGGCCCGTCGCTGCTGGGGATCGCGCAGTGGCTGACGGCGAAGGAGGGGCCGCCCAGCCTGAAGGCGATCGTGCCGCAAGTGGCGTGCGGAGATTGCTACGGGCTGTTGTGGTATCCGGCGGGGATGACGCCGGGGCCGGGCCGGGAAGCGCGCAAGCTGTCGCCGGGCGCGGAGGCGGAATACGCGACGGCGATCCTGCACCCCGACCTGGACGGCTGGTGGCGCGAGCGGACGACGCAGGCGGCGGACGTTAAGGCGATCGCGGCGCGCGGGGTCGCGGCGTTCATCTCGGGCGGGCTCGACGATTACATCACGCCGGGCAATCTGCGGGCTTATGAGCAGTTCGAACTCGCCGAACAAGCGGCTGCTGTTCGCGCCGCACGCCCATGGCTGGCAGATCGACTACCTGCAGGAATTGCAGGTGCAATGGCTGGATCATCAGCTCAAGGGGATCGACAACGGGGTAGAGCGGGCGCCGAAGGTGATCCTGTTCGTCAAGGGCGTGGACCGGTGGCGCACCGAGGCGGATTGGCCGCTGCCGGATGCGCGCCCGGCGACGCTCTATCTGCAAGCCGGGCATAGCCGCACGATCGGGAGTCTGAACGACGGCGCGCTGACCGCGCAGCCCGGCGCGGGCGAAGCGGCGACGCTGCCGTATCAGCCCGGCTCGGGGCCGGCGCTGCCGGTGCTGCTGAGCGCCACGGTGGGGCGGTCGGCGGATGACCAGCGTCCGTTCGAGCAGAAGGTGCTGACCTGGACGTCCGGGCCGCTCCCGGTCGGGACGGAGGTGACGGGGTATCCGCACGTGTCGCTCTGGGCGGCGTCGAACGCCGATGACGGGGATATGGTGTTCAGCCTGAACGACGTGGCGCCGGATGGATCATCGACGCAGGTGGTGCAGGGCTATGTGAACGTGCCGCATCAGGCGTCGCTGGCGGCGGCGAAGGCGCTAGTGCCGGGTCAGGCGCAGAAGATCGAGCTGGATCTGTTGCCGACGGCCTATGTGTTCCAGCCGGGCCATCGGCTGCGCCTGGCGCTGGCGGGCGCAGCGAGCGTGGCGGCGGGGCTGCCGTTTCCGCAGGGGCCGGGGCCGCACCCGACGGCGTTCACCTGGACGGTGATGCAGGACGCGGAGCATCCGGCGACGCTGACCCTGCCGATCATCGGCAGCGCCGGCGCGGCGCTCTCGCGGCTCGCGCTGGCGGCGCAGTAATCGGGCGGTCAGTCGTAACCTTCGTTCTCGGCGCGCTCGCGGCCGGCTTCCTCCTGGACCTGTTCGTCCACCTTGTGCGGCTTCTCGTCCGGGGTGGGTGCGGATTCTTGGGTGGGCTTGGTGTCGGACATGGTGCCTCCGGGGCTGGCGAGGCTCTGAACGAGCGGGCGGGCAGGCGGGTTCGCGCGGGCTTTCCAAGCGCGCGGATCGCCTGTTCAATGCCGGCAGTGGAGGAAACAACATGACGCATGTCGGGACTTGTTTTTGCGGGGCAGTCGAACTGGAGGCGACCGGGTGCGCCGGAGGCGATGGGGTATTGCCATTGCCGATCGTGCCGCTCGTGGTCGGGCGGGCCGGTGAACGCGTTCACGCTGTGGAAGCCGGATGCGGTGAAGGTCACGGCGGGGGCGGAGCATGTGGCGACGTTCCAGAAGACGGAGATCAGCCAGCGGCAATATTGCAGCAAGTGCGGCGGGCATCTGATGACGAACCATCCGACGCTGGGCCTGGTCGACGTGTTCTCGGCGACGATCCCTTCGCTGAAATTCGAGCCGGGGGTCCACGTCAACTACGCCGAGACGGTGCTGCCGATGAAGGACGGGCTGCCGAAGCTGAAGGATTTTCCTGCGGAATTCGGTGGTTCGGGCGAGATGATGGCGGAATAGGCGAAGGGCCGGTGGCTTCCTTTCCGGGAGCAAACCGGCTAACGCCATCGTCAAAGGAATTCCTCCGGGGGGAGATCGCCATGCCGTCACTCAGCCGCCGATCGTTGGCACTCGGCGCCGCCGCATTGCCGCTGTTCAGCATCGGCGCCAGCCCGGCGCGGGCTGCCGAATTCACCTACAAATTCGCCAACAACACGCCGGTGACGCATCCGATGAACGTGCGCGCCAAGGAGGCGTCGGACCGGATCAAGGCGGCGACGGATGGGCGGTTCGACCTGCAGATCTTTCCGAACAACCAGTTGGGCGCCGATACGGACGTGTTGAGCCAGTTGCGGTCGGGAGCGGTCGAGTTCTTCACGCTGTCGGGGCTGATCCTGTCGACGCTGGTGCCGCCGGCTTCGATCAACGGAGTCGGGTTCGCGTTCAAAAGCTACGACCAGGTCTGGGCGGCGATGGACGGCAAGCTCGGCGGCTTCGTGCGCGGGGAGATCGAGAAGCGCGGGCTGCACCCGATGGAGAAGATCTGGGACAACGGGTTCCGCCAGACGACGACGAGCACGAAGCCGGTCAAGTCGCCGGACGACCTGAAGGGCATGAAGCTGCGCGTGCCGGTCAGCCCGCTCTGGACCAGCATGTTCTCGGCGCTGGGGGCGAGCCCGACCAGCATCAATTTCAGCGAGGTCTATTCGGCGCTGCAAACTCACATCGTCGATGGGCAGGAGAACCCGCTCACGCTGATCGACACGGCCAAGCTGTATGAAGTCCAGAAATATTGCAGCATGACCAACCATATGTGGGACGGGTTCTGGTTCCTGGCCAACCGCCGGGCCTGGGAGCGGCTGCCGAAGGATATCCAGGAGGTGGTGGCGCGCGAGATCAACCGTGCCGCGCTGGACGAGCGGGCGGACATTGCGAGCGCGAACACCGCGGTGCAGGCGTCGCTGGCGGGTAAGGGGCTGGTTTTCAACGAAGTCGACACGACGCAATTCCAGGAGCGGCTGCGTTCGGCCGGGTTCTACAAGGAATGGCGGGGGAAATACGGCGAGGAAGCGTGGCACGTGCTCGAGGAGAGCGTCGGCCAGATTTCCTGAGCGATTGCCGGGCTGTTGTCGGGCGCGGGCGGCCCCATATGCGGGGCGACTGAGGGAGGAGAGCCATGTCACCTTTCGCGACGAAGACCAAAGCGGTCGAGACCTTCGCTTTCGAGCTGCCGGACGCCGAGTGGCGGGCGCGGCTGACGCCGGAGCAATACAAGGTCATGCGCGGCCACGGCACCGAACGGGCGTGCACGAGCCCGCTAAACGCCGAGAAGCGGCAGGGCGTGTATCACTGCGCGGGCTGCAGCCAAGCGCTGTTCGACACGTCCGCGAAGTTCGAGAGCGGCACCGGCTGGCCGAGCTTCTATGAGCCGATCGGGCCGGGCGCGGTGGGCACGACGGAGGATCGGAGCTTCGGGATGCTGCGGGTGGAGGTGCATTGCCACAATTGCGGCAGCCATCTCGGGCACGTGTTTCCGGACGGGCCGCCGCCGACGGGGCAGCGATATTGCATGAACGGGGTCGCGCTCCAGTTCGAGCCGGCCTGAGGGAGGGCGGGCAGTGGCGGTCGAAATCAAGGTTGGACCGCCGCAGCTCGCGATCCATCAGGGGTATACGGTCCTCATCACCGATCTGGATGGGCAGATCGTATGGTCGACCGACAAGGGTCTGTATTTCTTCGATACGCGCGTCATCAGCGCCTACGCGATCTATGCGAATGGCGAGGGATGGGACCTGCTGAACAGCGGGGCGCCGTCGCATTACGGCGCGAAGATCTTCCTGACCAACCGCAAATTCCCGAGCGAGGGCGGCGACGTGCCGGCGCGGACGCTGAGCATGGTCATGACGCGCGTGATCGACGGGGGGATGCACGAGAGTTTCGAGGTGACCAATCACGGGCGGGTGCCGGTGCATTTCAACCTGGAACTGGCGCTGCGGAGCGATTTCTCGGACATCTTCGAGGTCAAGGCGAGCCGGATCGTGCGGCGCGGGCGGATCAGCACGACGTGGTCGGACGAGACGGAGGAGCTGGTCACCAGCTACCGCAACGGCAGTTTCCATCGCGCGGTCAGCATCCGCGCCGATGCGCCGACGCCGGCGATGTATGCCAATGGGCGGATCAATTTCACGCTGCAGATCCCGCCGGGGGCGTCGTGGCGCGGGTCGCTGCTGTATGACCTGATCGACGGCGAGGAGCGTTACGCGGCGCCGCGGCAGTGCGAGGTCAGCCCGG
Organism: uncultured Alphaproteobacteria bacterium; assembly: GCA_963848035.1. GTDB lineage: Bacteria > Pseudomonadota > Alphaproteobacteria > Acetobacterales > Acetobacteraceae > JAVVHH01. The sequence continues at coordinate 4,223,425 of CAWKCD010000001.1, read as the reverse complement.
AGACGCCGCAGGCGCGCCAGTTGCAGCAGTGGCGGGACCGGTGTCTCAGGCTCGAGACCAGCGTGCCGGGGTTCCGGCAATTATTCGAGCAGGCGGTCGAGGACCTGGCGGCGCTGCGGCTGCCGGTCGAGAGCGGGTCGTCGATGGAATACCTGCCGGCAGCCGGGCTGCCTTGGTTCGTGGCGCTGTTCGGGCGGGATCCGCTGATCGTCAGCTTGCAGACCATGATCCTGAGCCCGGATTTCGCGCGGGGCACGCTCAAGGTGCTCGGGGCGTGGCAGTCCAAGGGGTTCGACGATTTCCGCGATGCCGAGCCCGGCAAGATCCTGCACGAGTTGCGGCGCGGCGAACTGGCGCATCTCAAGCTGATCCCGCACACGCCGTATTACGGGACGGCGGATGCCACGCCGCTCTATCTGATCGCGCTGCATGGCTTGTGGCGGGCGACGGGCGATCTGGACGAGGTGCGGGGGCATCTCGATACGGCGATGGGGTGCCTGTCCTGGATCGACGAGTGCGGCGACCGGGATCGGGACGGGTTCCAGGAATATGGGACGCGGTCGGGGCAGGGATACGAGAACGTCGGCTGGAAGGATTCTGGGGAGGCGGTCGTCGACGTGGACGGCAGCAATGTGAGCAAGCCGAAGGCGCTGTGCGAGATCCAGGGCTACGTCTATGCGGCGTGGCGGGGGATGTCGGAGATCTTCCATGCGCTCGGCGATGCGGCGAGTGCGGCGCGGCTGACGACCAAGGCGGACGCGCTCTATACGCGGTTCAACGACGTGTTCTGGAACGAGGCGGAGGGGTTCTACGCCTATTGCCTGGATGGGGCGAAGCGGCCGATCTGGACGGTCGCGTCCAACCCGGGGCATTTGCTGTGGTCGGGGATCGTGCCGCCGGAGCGGGCCGGGCGGGTGATCGCGCGGTTGATGAAGCCGGACATGTGGAGCGGCTGGGGCATCCGCACGCTGACGCGGGACAATCCGACGTTCAATCCCTATTCGTATCAGAACGGCTCGGTTTGGCCGCATGACAACAGCCTGATCGCGCTGGGTTTCCGGCGCTACGGGTTTGCCGAGGAGGTGAACCGGCTGACGAAGGACATCGCGCAGGCGGCGAGCTATTTCACGCAGCGGCAGTTGCCGGAGCTGTATTCGGGGATGCAGCGGGATCAGACGAGTTTTCCGGTGCAATATCTCGGTGCGAACGTGCCGCAGGCTTGGGCTGCCGGTGCGGTGTTCGCGTTGCTCCAGGCGATGTTGGGGATCGAGCTGGACGCGCCGGCGGGGTTGATCCGGATCGATCCCTTGCTGCCGGACTGGCTGCCCGACGTCACGCTCCGGGGATTGCGGCTGGGGCGCGAGACGTTCGACATCGCGTTCCGCCGGGATGGCGAGGTAACTCGGCACGAGGTGCTGCGGGGGGATCCGAAGCGGGTGGAGCGTCCGCGTGCCGCCAAGCCGGTGGGTGCGCTGGTTTCCTGATCGGCCGGCCTAGGCTGCGCCCATCGGGAGGGTCTCGATCGCCTCCATCAGCTCCATTTGCCACTCCATCTCCTCCTGCGAGAGCGGGAAGCCGCCGCTGACGGTGGCCATGAGCAGATGATCGGGCGAGAAATGGGCGAGGCTGGTCTGCACGGCCGTGCCGGCGCGCATGGAGAAGCCGGCGCGCCAGGCGAGGCTGACCAGGGCCTTCGCGCTCCGGAGTTCGACGGCACGGTCTACGGCCGTGAACGAGACGTCGGCCGCGACGGCCAAGAGGACCGCGACGCGGCGGACGTGACCGATGTTGGCCGCTTCGAGCAGCAGATCCTCGGTAAGGGCGCCGCGTTCCTTGAGGCGTCTCGCTTCGGCGACCAGCGTGGCCTGCGCGTCGGACGCGGTCTCGAAAGCGAGCCGCTGCCGGACGGCCTCGAGCTTGGCCGGATCCAGATCGACGCGTTGGACCATGACGCGCAACAGGTCGGCGGCGATGAACTCCGAGAGGGCGCGGATGGCGTTGAAGCTGAGATGCGGGCGGCGCACGAGGGGACCGTGCCACTCGGCATGCTGCGGCGCGCGGCCGACGAGGGCGTCGAGCGTGGCTTCCTGGATGCAGGCGGAATGGTTGTTGAGGAGCGCGCGGATGGCGGGCGCGCCGGCGTGGGCGACGATCGAGTCGGCGACGGCGGTGCTGAGCTGGGAGCGGCTCGCGATCGAATTCGGCGGTGTGTTCGGTGGGCGGCGTGGCGATGAGTTTGAGGAGGTCGGTGTCGGTGAGGACCGGGGAGAGGCGAAGCACCTGGTCGCTCACCTCGATGGCTTCGTCGCGCGCGAGCAGGAGCACCAGGTCGTGCGGCGCCGCGTCCATCGAGCTGATTTCCTGGGCGATGGCGCGGCGAACGCGGCTGGCCTGGTCTTGCGCCAAGGCGGACAGCGTTTTCATGACGTGACTGGTCGCGGTGCTCTGTCCGGCGCCGTCGAGTTCGGGCAGCAGGCGTGCGATGCGGCAACCCAGAAGGGCGCGCACGCGGTCGTCTTCGTCGGCGGCGAGGATGGTGTCGATTTCGGGGAGGCAGCCGCGGTTGATGGCTACGGCGGCGCGGACGAGGATGTCCGAGTCCTGCGCCAGTTCGCGCAACGTCTCCATGGACGTGTCGGCGCGCACGGCCAGGCGGACCCTGACGGCGGCGGCCATCGAGGGGGGTGACGACTGGAGCGCCGTTTCGGGCGATGACGCCACGTTTCGCTCGGTCGCGTCCGAGGCGGGGGACGCCCTCATACGAGCTGCTCCGGATTGGACACGCGCCAATGGCCGCCCCCGTTGCGTTTGACCTCGTACATGGCGAGGTCGGCGCGTTGGATGACGTCGTCGAGTTCCTCGCCGCTGCCGGGCTCCCGGCAGGCGATGCCGATGGACATGCTCAAGCCGGGCGTTCCCGGTTCGGCGAACTCGGAGGCTTCGCGGGGGAAGTTCTGACGGAGGTAGTCGGCGCGCTCGGCGGCGGTGAGGCCGTCGAACCCATCGAGCCAAAGGGCGAATTCGTCGCCGCCGAGGCGGGCGACGAGGTCGGAGGGGCGGACCATCCGGCGCAGGACGTTGGCGGTCAGCACGAGGGCCGCGTCGCCGGCCTCGTGACCGAGCCGGTCGTTGAGGGGTTTGAGGCGGTCGAGATCGATGAACATCAGCGTGCCGGGGACCCCTTCGCGTTCGAGCCGCTCGATCCGGCGCTGCGACTCGTCGAGGAAGGCGCGACGGTTGAGCAGGCCGGTCAGCGGGTCGGTCCGGGCCTGGCGGGCGAGTTCACGCTGAATCAACTCGTGTTCGAGCGTCATGCGGACCAGGGCGGTGATGGAGCCGATCAGCTGCAGGTCGTCCGGATCCCAGGCGCGTTCGTGCGCTGGCCGGCAGACGACGAGGACGGATTGTTGGCCGAAACGGGTCGTCGCGCGGCAGCAGATCACGTTGGTGCCGTCTTCCAGCAGCAAGGTGAACGGCACCACGCGCTCGCAATCCTGCAGCGCTGTGAGCAATTCCGGGAGCAGGTGCTCGCAGTCGGCGCCGGCGGCGTGCAGCAAGGGCGCGTCGGCGCTGGTTTCGGCGGTATCGAGGACGAGGGCGCCGACGCCGCCGACCGCGCGCAGCGCGGCCTTCAGCATGGCGGACATGATCCGTGGGGCCAGCACCTCGAGCCGCATCTGGTCGAGGATATGGTCGAGCACTTCGACGCGGCGCAGGGCGGCGGCGGCCATCATCTCGCGCTGCTCGCGCGCCGTGACGTCCATGCCGACGGCGCGGGCGCCGATGCAGCGGCCGCCCGTGTCGAGCACGGGGGCCGAGGAGAGAGCCAGGCAGACCTGGCGCCCGTCTCCGCCGCGGATCCAGGTCCGGCGATGCCGGAAACCGAGGCTGAGCAGGAACGGGTCCGGGCCGGCGGCGTCCTTGGGGAAGAACACCGAAGCCGCGCGATGGCCGAGCAGCCGTTCGGCGCTCACGCCGAGGACTTCGTCCGGCGCGATGAAGGTGAGTTTACCGTTCTGATCCACTTCGAAGGCGAGGTCGGCCGCCAGGGCGCCGAAATCGCGCCAGCGGCGCCTGCTTTCCAGCAGAACCTGCTTGAATTGATCAGCATCCACCGATGGTGGTTCCGCGATCCCGATCATGCTCCCGCTCCCGACATGGCACATCATTGCCATGAAGGTGTGAACGACTGGTTACCGAGGTCGGGGCGTCATTTTGCACGTGCGTTGACATGGCTGGGCGGGCTTCTGCATGGTCGCCGCCTTCGTCAAACCAGGACCGCTCATGCAGGATCATCCGCTTCGCGCCACCATCGAACGCCTCTGGGAAGAGCGGCAGGGTCTGGGCGCCTCGACCCGCGGCGAGGCGCGGGAGATGGTCGACTCGGCGCTCGATTTGCTCGACCGCGGCCACCTACGGGTGGCCGAGAAGACGGCGGGCGGCTGGGTCGTGCACGAGTGGCTGAAGAAGGCGGTGCTGCTGTCGTTCCGGCTCAACGACTCGGTGCCGATGCCCGGCGACGGCGGCGCTCCGGTTTATGACAAGGTACCGATGAAGATGGAGGGCTGGGGCGCGAACCGGTTCGCCGAGGCGGGCTTCCGCGCGGTGCCGGGTTCGGTGGTGCGCCGTAGCGCGTATATCGCGCCGGGGGTGATCCTGATGCCGAGCTTCGTCAACGTCGGCGCCTATGTCGGCGAGGGGACGATGGTCGACACGTGGGCGACGGTCGGGAGCTGCGCGCAGGTGGGGCGGAACTGCCATCTGAGCGGCGGCGTCGGCCTCGGCGGGGTGCTCGAGCCGTTGCAGGCCAACCCGACGATCATCGAGGACGATTGCTTCATCGGGGCGCGGTCGGAGGTGGTCGAAGGGGTGATCGTCGAGCAGGGGTCGGTGCTGGCGATGGGCGTGTTCATTAGCGGGTCGACCAAGATCATCGACCGGAGCACCGGCGAGATCTTCATGGGACGGGTGCCGGCCTATTCGGTGGTGGTGCCGGGCACGTTGCCGGGCAAGGCTTTGCCGGACGGGTCGCCGGGGCCGTCGCTGGCCTGCGCCGTCATCGTCAAGCGGGTGGATGCGCAGACGCGGTCGAAGACGGCGATCAACGAACTCCTGCGCGAGTGAGCGAGACGATCGCCTTGGCGGATCCGTTGCCGCTGGCGCAGGCGCTGATCCGCTGCCGGTCGGTCACGCCGGAGGATGACGGGGCGCAGGCGGCGCTGGCCGGGGTGTTGGAGCGGCTCGGCTTCGTGGTGCATCTTCTGCCGTTCGGGACGACGCCCAATCTGTTCGCGCGGATCGGCACGGGCGGGCCGCATCTGTGCTTTGCCGGGCATACCGACGTGGTGCCGGCGGGCGAGACGGCCTGGAGCGCGGATCCGTTCGGCGCCGAGGTCCGCGACGGCGTGCTGTTCGGGCGCGGCGCGTGCGACATGAAGGGGGCGATCGCGGCGTTCGTGGCGGCCGCGGAGTCGCATCTGCCGGATCTCAAGGGCTCGATCAGCCTGCTGATCACCGGGGACGAGGAGGGCCCGGCGACGGACGGCACGGTTCGGGTGCTCGAATGGATGAAAGCGCAGGGGCAGGTGCCGGATTTGTGCCTGGTGGGCGAGCCGACCAATCCGGCGGCGCTGGGCGACGTGATCAAGATCGGGCGCCGGGGCAGCCTGAACGCCGAGATCCGCGTCCATGGCACGCAGGGCCATGCGGCGTATCCGCAGAAGGCGGACAACCCGGTGCATCGGCTGGTGACGGCGCTGGCCGCGCTGACCGCCGCGCCGCTCGACGCCGGGAGCGCGTGGTTCGAGCCGAGCACGTTGCAGCTGACGAGCATCGACGTCGGCAATGCGGCCACCAATGTGATCCCCGCCATGGCCACGGCCCGCCTCAACATCCGCTTCAACGACCTGCACACGGGCGCGGACCTGCATGCGTGGCTGCGGGCGACGCTGGACCGGTATTGTCCGCGCTACGAGCTGGACGTGGCGATCTCGGGCGAGTCGTTCCTGACGCAGCCCGGGCCGATGGTCGACCGGCTGCGGCGGGCAATCGCCGAGTCGAGCGGGGTCGAGCCGCGGCTGGATACCGGGGGCGGCACGTCGGATGCGCGGTTCATCGCGCAGTACTGCCCGGTCGCGGAGTTCGGCCTGGTGGGGTCGACGATGCACAAGACGGACGAGCAGACGCCGGTCGACGAACTGCGGCGGTTGGCCGGAGTCTACCGGGCCGTGCTGGCGGAATTCGTTTGAGCGACAAGCGCAGCTATCCCGTGATCGGCGTGGTGCGGGTGGCGGTGGGGCAGGCGTCGGGCTTGGCTTTCTTCGGCCGGACCGTGCAGTCGTTCCTGAGCAGCCTGGCGCCGTTGCTGGCGTTCCCGCTCGCGGGCGCGATCATCGAGTTCTTCCGCGACGGGCCGGTCACGGCGCTGGAACTGGTGCTGCTCACGCTGGTGCTGCAGTTGGCGCCGGCGGTGCTGTCGCATGCGCTGGCGGTGCGGTGGAAGCGCGAGGAGCAGTGGCTCCATTTCGCGACGGCGTACAACTGGTGCTACTGGGCGCTGCCGATCGTGACGTTCCTGCTGATGCTGTTGTTCGGGACGGCGATCGGCGCCGGGCTGCCGGAGGCCTATGGGGCGAAGGGCGTGCTGGCCGGGCTTGGGCTCTATAGCTTGTGGCTGCACTGGTTCCTGGCGCGCAAGGCGCTCGAGCTGTCGCGCTGGCGGGCGGCGCTGATGGTGGTGCTGGTCAATGCCGGGACGATCCTGCTGGCGATCGGGCCTACGCAGCTGAACTGAACGGGTCGACGGCGTAGCGGACCGCCATCAGCGTCAGGCCGTCGGGCGGCGCGGTGGGGCCGGCGGCGCTGCGGTCGCGCGCGGCCAGCGCGGCGGCGACGCGTTCGGGGGGCCAGGTGCCGTCGCCGACCAGACGGAGCGTGCCGACGAGGTTCCGCACCTGGTGATGCAGGAAGCTGCGGGCGGCGGCTTGGACCAGGAGGCGGTCGCCGTCGCGGACGATGTCGAGCCGGTCGAGCGTGCGCCACGGTGATTTGGCCTGGCAGGCGGCGGCGCGGAACGAGGTGAAGTCGTGTCGGCCGAGCAGGAGCGTGGCGGCGGCCTGCATGGCGTCGGCGTCGAGCGGATGCGGCACGTGCCAGACCCGGCGGTCGAGGCCCGGGCGGGCGCGGCGGTTGAGGATGACGAAGGTGTAGGCGCGCTCGATCGCGTCGAAACGCGGGTTCCAGCTGGCGGGGACGGGGGCGGCGCGGAGCACCACGAAGGGGTGGGGCTTGAGGTGGAAGTTGATGGCGTCGCGGACGGCGCGCGCGTCGAAGCGGTCGGGCAGGTCGATGGCGGCGACTTGGCCGGCGGCATGCACGCCGGCGTCCGTGCGGCCGGCGACGATGCTGACGACTTTGTCGCCGCCGATCAGCTTGGCTGCCGCTTCCTCGAGCAGGGATTGCAGCGAGACCCCGTTGTCCTGGCGTTGCCAGCCGACGAAGGCGGCGCCGTCATATTCGAGGAGCAGCGCCCAGCGCGTCACCCGAACGCCGTGCCGCGCGGGACCGGGGCGCCGCGCAACATGGCAGCGGCGTCCATCGCGCCTCGACCCGGCCGCTGCACGCGCAGCAGCCGCAGGGCGCCGTCGCCGCAGGCGACCAGCAGTCCGTCGTCCAGCGTGGCGCCCGGATGGCCGTGACCCGGTTCCGGGCGGGCCTGCAGGATTTTCAGCGTTTCGCCGCGCAGCTCGGTCCAGGCGCCGGGCCAGGGCACCAGGCCGCGGACCTGCCGATCCAGTTCGGCGGCCGGGCGGGTCCAGTCGAGGCGGCCGTCGGCGCGGGTGAGTTTGGGAGCGTAGGTGACGCCTTCGCCGGGCTGGGGCGTGGGGGCGGGGTTCTCGGCGAGGGCGCGCAGGATCAGCGCGGCGCCGAGGGCGGCGAGCTCGTCGTGGAGCGTGGCGGCGGTGGTGTCGGCGCGGATCGGGACAGCCTGGCGCAGCAGCATCGGGCCGGTGTCGAGCCCGGCTTCCATCTGCATGATGGTGATGCCGCTTTCGGTATCCCCGGCCAGGACGGCGGCCTGGATCGGCCCAGCGCCGCGCCAGCGGGGCAGCAGGCTGGCATGGATGTTCAGGCAGCCTCGCGCCGGGGCGTCCAGCATCGGCTGAGGCAGGATGAGGCCATAGGCGGCCACGACGGCCGCATCGAGTTCGAGCGCGGCGAAGGCTTGTTGCGCCGCGATGTCATGGCGCAGCCGGGCGGGGGTGCGCACCTCGAGGCCGAGCTTGGCCGCCTCCGCGCCGACGGGGCAGGGGGTCAGGGCCTGGCCGCGGCCGGCGGGGCGGGCGGGCTGACAGTAGACGGCGACGATCTCGTGGGCGGCGTGCAGCGCGTGGAGCGCGGGCAGCGCGAAGGCCGGGCTGCCCATGAAGGCGAGCCTCACGGCGCGGACTTCTGCCGCTGCTCCTTGGCGAGGCGGCGCATGATCATGTTGCGCTTCAACGCGGACAGATGGTCGACGAACAGCACGCCATCGAGGTGGTCGATTTCGTGCTGCAGGCAGGCGGCGAGCAGGCCCTCGGCTTCGATCTCGCGGCGGGCGCCCTCGAGATCTAGGTAGCGGACCTTCACGCGCGCCGGCCGGGTGACGTCGGCATATTGGTTGGGGAGAGAGAGGCACCCCTCCTCGCGGGTGGCCAGTTCGACGCTGGCGCCGACGATCTCGGGATTGATCATGTGGAACGGCGCGGGCGTGTCGTCCGGCTGGATGTCGATCACGGCGAGGCGCAGGCCGTGGCCGACCTGCGGCGCCGCCAGGCCGATCCCGGGCGCTGCATACATCGCGGCGAGCATCTGCGGGGCGAGGGCGCGGACCGCGTCGTCGTCGCCGGGGCGGATCGGGCGGGCCTTGGCGCGCAGGATCGGTTTCGGCGCGATCAGGATGGGGAGGAGGGCGGGCGGTTCCATTCACGCCGATCTAGCGGCGGCGGAACGCCACATCAACAGAGGGGTTGCAACGCGGCGGATGCCTGCCAACATTCCGAAGGTATCGGGCGCCAAGAATGGGTCCGGTCCGCTTCGCTCAGTTGAGGGGGCCATGACAACACGCGTTTTCACATCACCGATGTTCCTCGGTTTCGACCATCTCGAACAGATCCTGGAACGGGCTTCCAAGACGTCGTCCGACGGGTATCCACCTTATAATATAGAGCAGACTGGTCCGAGCGGGCTGCGCATCACGCTGGCCGTCGCCGGGTTCACCATGGCCGACCTGCAGATCACGCAGGAGGACAACCAACTGGTCATCCGCGGACGACAGACGGATGAGGGGCATGACCGGGTGTATCTGCACCGCGGGATCGCTGCGCGCCAGTTCCAACGGGCCTTCGTGCTTGCCGAGGGTATTGAAGTGAAGGGCGCCTGGCTCGATAACGGGTTGCTGCACATCGATCTCGCGCGGCCTCAGCCGGAAATACGCGTCCGGACGATCCAGATCTCCAAACCCGGCACTGCCGTGGTGGATGGCACCCCCGAACACGATTGACCGCCGCTCCGACACGAGTGGAGTCAACTTTTCGCCCTGTCGAGACGTTCCCCTTGTGGGACGTCGAGGAGACGTATCATGAAGTCGGTTCAAGAGATTTTTCCGCCGCTGCCTGCCGCCCAGTCATCGGACCTGCGCAACCTGACCCCGCATCAGTTGGGCCAGCTCGGGGTCGCGGACCTGGCCTACATCAAGCCGGTGTCGATGAACGGGACGATCGCGTTCGCGATCCATGCAGCCGACGGGGCGCCGATGGCGGTCGCGGCTGACTGCGACATGGCGATCGCCGCGGTCGTTCAGCACGAGATGATGCCTGCGCTGGTGCATTGAGGGCGCCGAGTCCGGCGATTTTCGTCCGCAAGATTTCGTTTGCCCTAGGCGTTCACACTCTGTTTAAGGCTGCACGGCAATAATAGCCGTGTAGCCGAGAGCGCCAAATGCAAGCGGACATGATCTACACCAAGCTTACCAAGATCTTCCACGACGTGTTCGACGACGAGAGCCTGGTGCTCAAGCCCGGGCTCACCGCGGATGACGTCGACGAGTGGGACAGCCTCAGCCATCTGCGCATGATCATGACGGTGCAGAGCGAGTTCGGCATCAAGCTTTCCGCGTCCGAGATCGGGCAGCTCAAGAACGTGGGCGATCTGGCCACGTTGATCGGAACCAAGACGGCGGCACGGGCTTAGCGGAGACACTCCATGAGCAGGCTGTATGCCGAACTGGAGTGGCTTCCGCGCGCTCCCGAAGATTTCGCCCAGCAATGCCGCGGTCTCGCGGCCGACGATGAGGGTCCGCTGGGCCGCCGGGTTCGCGCGTTGGCGTCGTTCGGGCTCGACGGCAACCAGCTCGAGCGGCTGGCGCGCGCGATCGGCCGTTTGGTCAAGGAGGGACGCTCGCTGGCGCCGCTGGCACCGTTCCGGCTCGGCGTGATCAGCAATGCGACCACACATCTGCTCGCGCCGGCTCTGGTGGCCAGCGCGGCCCGGCACGGGTTCGCGCTGGAGTGCATCGAGGCCGAATACGGCCAGGTGATGCAGGAGGCGTTGGCGCCCGACTCGACACTGGCTCGGGCCAAGCCGGATGCGGTGCTGATCGCGCTGGACTATCGCGGACTGCCGTTCCGGCTGTCGCCGGGCGATGCCGAGGCGGCGGACGCGACGGTGGCCGGCTGCGTGGGCATGATGACGGCGATCCGCGAGGGATTGCGGTCGAACGGCGTGCCGCTGTGCATCGTGCAGACGGTCGTGCGGCCGCCGGAGGCGCATTTCGGCAGTTTCGATCTCGTGCTGCCGGGGACCTACCGTCATCTCGTCGCCGAGGTGAACCGCCGCTTGGCGGCGAGCCTGGCGGGGACGCCCGACATTCTGCTCGACGTGTCCGGGATGGCCGAGACGGTCGGGCTGGCCGATTGGCACGACGCGATGATGTGGAACATGGCCAAGCTGCCCTTTGCCGGGCAGTTCGTGCCGCTCTATGCCGACCATGTCGGGCGGCTGATCGCGGCGCTGCGGGGCAAGAGCCGGCGCTGCCTTATCCTCGATCTCGACAATACCGTCTGGCATGGCGTCATCGGCGATGACGGGCTGGAGGGCATCGTCATCGGGCAAGGCGACGCGACCGGCGAGGCGCATCTGGCCGTGCAGCAGACCGCGTTGATGTTGCGGGAGCGCGGGGTCGTGCTGGCGGTCTCCTCGAAGAACAACGACGACGTGGCGCGGCTGCCGTTCCAGAAGCATCCGGAAATGCTGCTGCGCGAGAGCCATATCGCGGTGTTCCAGGCGAACTGGCAGGACAAGGCGACCAACATCAAGGCGATCGCGGACGAGTTGGCGCTCGGGCTCGAGAGCATGGTGTTCCTCGACGACAATCCCGCCGAGCGCGGCCTGGTGCGGCAGATCCTGCCGGAGGTGGCGGTGCCGGAATTGCCGCCGGACGCGGCGCTCTATGCCAGGACACTGCTGGCGGCCGGCTATTTCGAGGCGACCGCGTTCTCGGACGAAGACCGGAAACGGTCGGGCTTCTATCAGGACAACGCGCAGCGCGTCGCCCTGCAGAAGAAGGCGGGGGACGTCGATGCGTATCTCGCGTCGCTCGACATGGTGATCACCTTCGCGCCGTTCGACGAGACGGGGCGCTCGCGCATCGCGCAGCTGATCAACAAGAGCAACCAGTTCAACCTGACGACGAAACGCTACTCGGAAGCCGACGTGCAGGCGCTCGAGCGGGACCGGCAGGCGCACACGCTGCAGGTGCGGCTGGCCGACACGTTCGGGGACAACGGCATGATCTCCGTGATCATCTGCCGCGCCGATGGTGACACGTGGGAGATCGATACGTGGCTGATGAGCTGCCGCGTGCTTGGCCGCAAGGTCGAGCAGGCGGTGTTGCGCGAGTTGGTCGATGCAGCGCGCCGGGCCGGGATCCGTCGCCTCAAGGGGACCTATCGTCCGACATCGCGGAACGCGCTGGTGCAGGATCATTACGCCAAGCTGGGCTTCACGCGCGAGGCGGATGGCGCCGATGGCGAGACGACATGGTCGTATGACGTGGCTTCGGCCGAGATCCCCGAGCCGCCGATGAAGGTAGTGCGGTTCGATCGGGAACTGGCATGACCGAGCCGGACCCGCGTGGCCGGCTGCCTCGTTATGATTTCGTCGTCATTCCGCTGCTGGTCGTGCTGACGTTGGTTCTGCTGGCCGGGGCGGGCGAGGCGCTGTCGCGGCAGTTCTATGTCGAGAGCGGCAAGGAAAGCTGCTCGGCGACCGGCGCTCGCGGCGAGATGGTGATGAAGCCGGACTGCACGTCCTACCGGCAGGCTGCCGAGGGGCCGCCGACATCGAGCGTCTACAACGATTGCGGCTACCGCACCGCGGAGCCCTGCGGCACGCGGCCGCCGAACGGCATCCGGGTGGCGCTGATGGGCGCCTCGACCGCGCACGGGTTCAAGGTCCGTTATGAGGACACGTTCGGCGCGCGGCTGACCCGGTCGATGAGCGAGAGCTGTCACCGCCCGGTGGAATTCCAGAACATGGGCGTCGGCGGCGCCACGCTGCTCGACATCTATCGTCGCCTACCTGACGCGTTGGCGATGAAGCCCGATCTGATCATGCTCGTGGTGACGCCCTACGACATGCGCAACCAGATTTCCGATGCCGACATGGCGGATCGGAACGAGCCGGCGAAGAAGCCGTTCAACCCGGTCGCGGGCAAGCCGCCGGGTCCGAAATCGTTGATCACCATCCTGAGCGACCTCGCTTACGAGAGCCGGATGCTGGTGGTGGCGCAGCATTTCCTGTTCCAGCACCGGCCCGACCTTCGTGCGGCTGTTCCTGCTGCATGGCGAAGAGGTGGATTATCTGCGGCCGCCGATGGGGCCGGGCTGGCAGCGCCGGATCGACAATCTCGACACGATCGTCGGCGACATGGCCGACCGGGCGCACGCTGCCGGGGTGCCGATGATGCTGGTCGAGACGCCGCAGCGCATCCAGGTCTCGCTGCTCGACCCGACCGTGCGGCAGCCCGGCCAGGATCCGTGGGCGATCGGTCGCGAGCTCGCGAAAATGTCCGCCAAACACGGGGTGTTCTTCGACGACACGCTCGACGCGTTCGCCGAAGAGCCGGATTCCGATGAGGCGTTCTACAACGTGGACGGCCATATCGACGGCCGCGGCCATGGGCTGGCGGCGCGTTCGATCGAGCGGGCGCTCAAGCGCGATATCGGCGTGTTCCAGAGCTGCCACAGTGCGGTGAACGCGGGCCGGTCATGACCGTCGCCTCCGTCCCGTTCCTAGGTTTCGTGCTCCTGGTCGCGCTGGTCTACAACGTGGTCCGCTCGATCGTCTGGCGGCAGGCGGTGCTTCTGGTGGCCAATCTGGCCTTTTTTGCCACCTTCATTCCTGCGCCGCTGCAAGCTCTTCCTTTGCTCGGCTTCCTGGTGATCTCCTATGGTGCGCTGGCGCTGGCGCAGCGGGGGCTGTCGAAGCTCGCGTTCACCGCGGTGATGGCGGGATTGCTGCTGCTGTTTTTCTGGCTCAAGCACTACAGCTTCATCCCGCAGGCGACGTTTTTGCCGATGGCGTACAGCGTCATCGGGTTGTCCTACATGTTCTTCCGGGCCCTGCACGTCGTCATCGACGCCCATAGCGGTGATCTGCGCGAGCGGATCGGGCCGGTGGCGTACGTGAACTACGTGGTGAATTTCACCAGCCTGGTCTCTGGCCCGATCCAGCGATACCAGGACTACGCCGCCCAGCAATTGGTCACGCCGCAGCCGCCGTTGAACTGGATCGTGTTCGGCCTGGCGGTGGAACGGATCGCCACCGGGCTGTTCAAGGTGGTGGTGCTGGCAGCGTTCCTGAACGGCGTCCATGAACAGATGCTGGCCTCGCTGCCGGGCGAGGCGGGCCTGTTCGGCCGCGTGATCACCGTCCTCGGCCTGACGGTGAGCTACACGTTCTATCTCTACTGCAATTTCTCCGGCTACACCGACATCGTCATCGGCGCCGCGCGATTCTACCGGCTCGAACTGCCGGAGAATTTCGATCGTCCGTTCTCGTCGGCGAGCTTCCTCGATTTCTGGGGACGCTGGCACATGACGCTGTCGAATTGGTTGAAGACCTATGTCTACAACCCGCTGATGATGTGGATGATGGCGCGGGTGACGTCGCCCCGGCTTGGCCCGTATCTCGCGGTGATCGCGTTCTTCGTCACCTTCTTCCTGATCGGCCTGTGGCACGGGCAGACGTCGCTGTTCGCGGCCTATGGCGTGCTGCTCGGGCTCGGGGTGAGCGTCAACAAGCTGCACCAGGTGAAGATGGCCGAGCGTCTCGGGCGCAAGCGGTATCGGGCACTGGCGGAGACGTTCTGGTATCAGTCGATCGCGCGCGGACTGACCTTCGCGTATTTCACGTTCAGCCTGATGTTCTTCTGGGGAAGCTGGAAGTTGTTGGGCGAGATCGCGGCTGATCTGGGGATCGTGGGGATCGTGCTCGCGTCGGTGCTGCTGATCGCGGGGGCGAGCGTGGTGTTGTCCTGCTGGGTCGTGTTGCGCGATGGCGCGTTGAAGATCCGGGCCGGCAGCGTGCCGGTGCTCCGGTCGCGCTACACGCGGACGGTGTGCGTCACCACCATGGGCGCGCTGGCCGGCGCTGCGCTGGCGATCTTAGCCTCGCCGGCGCCGGATATCGTCTACAAGACGTTCTGAGCGGTAGGGCGGCGTCGTCGAGGGTCACGGCGCGTCGTCTCGCAGGGCGGCCGTTGTGACAACTCGTTTGGCAGCAATGCAAGCACCTCTCGAGACGCGCGGCTCGAGAGGTGCTGGCGCGTTTAGCCGACGACGGCGAGGCGTTCGCGGCGGAGTTGGACGGTGAGGTCGTCGAGAGCGCGTCCGAACCGGTCGAGCATCTCGCCGACCTCGTCCTGGGTGATGATCAGCGGCGGGCTGAAGGCGAGGCTGTCGCCGGGGAGCGAGCGGGTGATCACGCCATGCGCTTCGCCGAGCTTGGCGAGGCGCGGCCCGACCTTCTCCTTGGGGTCGAAGTTCCGCTTCGTGGCGCGGTCGGCGACCAGTTCGACCGCTGCGACCAGGCCGACGCCGCGGACTTCGCCGACGAGTTCGTGGTCGGCGAAACGGCGGCGCAGCTCGGACTGCATGAACGCGCCAACGGTGGCGGCGTGCTCGACGAGGTTCATCTCGTCGTAGATCTTCAGCGTCTCGACCGCGACGGCGGCCGGGACCGGATGGCCGGAGTAGGTGTAGCCGTGGCCGAACGTGCCGATCGCGTGGCTTTCGTCGGCCAGGGCGTTGAAGACCTTCTCGTTGACCATGACCGACGAGATCGGCAGGTAGGACGAGGAGAGCGCCTTGGCGCAGGTGATGATGTCGGGCTCGATATCGAAGGTCTGCGAGCCCCAGTAATTGCCGGTCCGGCCGAAGCCGCAGATCACCTCGTCGGCCACCAGCAGGACGTCGTATTTCTTCAGAACGGCCTGGATCTTGGCGAAATAGGTGCGCGGCGGGATGATGACGCCGCCGGCGCCCATCATCGGCTCGGCGAACATCGCGGCGACCGTGTCGGGCCCTTCGGCCACGATCAGCTTCTCGAGTTCGTCGGCGCAGCGCGTGCGCGAAGGCTTCCTCGCTCTCGCCGGGCTGGGCGGCGTGGTAGTGGTGCGGCGTCATCGTGTGGATGAAGCCCGGCAGCGGGATGTCGAAGCTGCGGTGGTTGTACGGCAACCCCGTGATCGATCCGGCGGCGATGGTGATGCCGTGATAGCCCTTGATCCGGCCGATGATCTTCTTCTTCGCCGTCCGCCCCAGCGCGTTGTTGTAGTACCAGACCATCTTGATCGCGGTGTCGTTGGCCTCGGAGCCGGAGTTGGCGAAGAAGGCCTTGCTCATCGGCACCGGCGCGCGGGCGAGCAGCATCTCGGCCAGGTCGATCAGCGGCTCGTGCGATTTGGCGGTGAAGGCGTGGTAGAACGGCAGCTTGCGCATCTGGTCGTAGGCGGCCTTGGCCAGACGCTCGTTGCTGAAGCCGAGGCTCGCGCACCACAGCCCGGCGACGCTCTCGATGTAATCCTTGCCGCTCTCGTCGAAGACGCGGACGCCCTCGCCGCGGCTGATGATCATCGGACCGACCTCGGCATGGGCGCGAAGGTCGGTGTAGGGATGCAGCACGTGGGCGATGTCGCGGGCGGCGGCGGAATTGGCGCGGGTTTGGCTCATCTCTGGCGCTCTCTATCGGAAGCGCAGAGCTTACGCCCAATCCCGCGCCCGGTGGAACCCCGGCGTCAGTCGCCGGCCTCGGCGTCGGCGGCCAGCTTGCGCTGCGCGGCCTCTTCGGCCGAGCCTATCCCGCCATGCGCGGCGGACCAGGCCACCGGGTTCTCGAGGAAGCGCCGGACTTCCGAGAGCGCCTTCTCCTCGAAATAGGGCCGGTCGCGGCAGGCTTCGAGCACGTCCCACCAGTTGCACAGATGGTGCAGCGTGATGTCCATCTGCTTGAGCTTCTCGAAGCTGCCGGGGAAGACGCCGTAGAAGAACACGACGAAGGTGTGGTTCACGATGGCGCCGGCGTCGCGCAGGGATTGGGCGAAGCGGATCTTGGAGCCGCCATCGGTGGTGAGATCTTCGACCAGCAGGGTCTGCTTGCCTTCGGGGACATCACCCTCGATCAGCGCGTTGCGGCCGAAGCCCTTCGGCTTTTTCCGCACGTAGGCCATCGGGGTCATCATGCGGTCGGCGATCCAGGCCGCGAACGGGATGCCCGCGGTCTCGCCGCCGGCGACGGCTTCGATCGTCTCGTAGCCGACGTGACGGCCGATCTTGTCGGCCGCCAGCTCGCAGATCTTGGTCCGTGCGCGCGGGAAGTAGATGATCTTGCGGCAATCGATATAGACCGGCGAGCGCCAGCCGGAGGTGAAGGTGTAGGGCTCCTCGGGGCGGAAATTCACCGCCTTGATCTCGAGCAGGATGCGCGCCGTGGTCAACGCCGCGTCCCGATCCCAATCCGTCATGTGCTCGCTCGTCATCGTCCTGTTCCTCCGCCCGCCTGTCCTAGACCGACGGACCTGGACCGTCCATTGTGCCGGGCAAAGGGAGTGAAGATGCAACGCACGTACAAGATCGCCGCCGTCCCTGGTGACGGAATCGGCAAGGAGACGGTGCCTGAAGGGCTTCGCGTGCTCGAGGCGGCGGCCACGCGGTTCGGTTTCAGGCTCGAGACGACGCATTACGACTGGTCCTGCGAGCGTTACCTGAAAGAGGGCGCGATGATGCCCGCCGACGGTCTCGACCAGCTCCGCGCGCATGACGCCGTCTTCCTCGGCGCGGTCGGCTGGCCCAACGTGCCCGACCACATCTCGCTCTGGGGCCTCCTGATCCCGATCCGCCGCGGGTTCGACCAATATGCCAACGTGCGCCCCTGCAAGCTGATGCCCGGCGCGCGCACGCCGCTGGCGGGGCGGACCGAGAAGGACATCGACTTCTACGTCGTCCGAGAGAATACCGAGGGCGAGTATTCCAGCCTCGGCGGGCGGCTGTTCGAGGGCACCGACCGGGAGTTCGTGACGCAGCAGACGGTGTTCTCGCGCCACGGCACCGACCGGATCCTGCGCTACGCGTTCGAACTCGCGATGAAGCGGCCGCGGCGGAAGGTCACGTCGGCGACGAAGTCGAACGGAATCACGATCACAATGCCGTATTGGGACGAGCGTTTCGCGGCGATGGCGACGCAATATCCGGACGTCAGCACCGACCAGTTCCACATCGACATCCTGTGCGCGCATTTCGTGCAGCACCCCGATTGGTTCGACGTGGTGGTCGGCAGCAACCTGTTCGGCGACATCCTGAGCGATCTCGGACCGGCGGTCGCGGGGAGCATCGGCATCGCGCCGTCGGCCAATATCAACCCGGAACGCCTGCATCCTTCGATGTTCGAGCCGGTGCACGGCTCGGCGCCGGACATCGCCGGGCGGATGATCTGCAACCCGATCGGGCAGGTCTGGTGCGGCGCGATGATGCTCGAGCATCTCGGCGAGGCCGAGGCGGGCAAGGCGATCGTGGACGGGATCGAGACGTTGCTGCGCGAAGGCGGGCCGCGGACGCGGGACATGGGCGGGCAGGCCGGTACCGAAGAGGTAGGTAAAGCGCTGGCAGAAATCGTCGCGGCACACTAATTTTGGACGAAGCGAAGGCGAGGTCCCGGTGGTTCGAGAGGTGAGTACCGATTGCGAGGCGGTGCGAGCGGGCCGTGGTGACGGCCTATCGCGAGCTGCGCAGCCGCGGGACCGCCGACATGAACGCGTTCGGCGCCTGCACCACGCTGTACCGGATCCATCATCCCGAGGCCTCGCTCAACGAGGCGAGGCGGCTGGTGGCGGAGTGGATCGACCATCACGTGGTCAACAACGACCCCGGGCCGACCCATGGGTGCGACTGCGACTGAGCCGGTCGGCTAGCCGCGCGCCCAGGCGATCGCCGCCAGGGCGAGGGCGTCGATGCTGTCGATGATGGGGATGCCGAGCGTGTCGCTTGGGCCGGCGGCCAGGCCGAGCGGGATCTCGGTGCAGCCGAGGATCACCGTCTGCGCGCCGCGGTCGCGGAGCCGAACGACGATCTCGGCCAGCGGCGCGTAGGCGTCGGCCACGCGGTTTGCCTTCACGGCGGCGATCGCGGGGGTGACGTAGTCGGCCATCTCGTCATCGGTGGGGATCAGGGAGGCGCGGCCGTGTGCCGCCAGGCGATCCTGGTAGAGGCGCACCTCGAGGGTGGGTGCGGTGCCCATGACGCCGACCGGGCCGGGGGGGACGGCGAGGCGGCGCAGTTCGTCGATGGCGGCGTCGACGATGTGCAGGATCGGCAGGCTCGTGGCCGCGCGCATGCCGTCGATCCAGACATGGGCGAGGTTGCACGGCATGACCACGGCGCCGCAGCCGGCGCGCTCCAGGCCGTGCAGGCCGTGGATGAGCCAGGGCAGGGGGTCCGGGCCGGTGCCGCGCTGGCCAGCGACGCGGGCGGGAACGCGCGGATCGGACCAGAGGATCGCGGGGATGTGGTCCTGGTCGAGTTCGGCCGGGGTGAGCAGGGTTAGGCGGAGCATGAAGTGGGCGGAGGCGAGCGGACCCATGCCGCCGAGGACGCCGAGGATCTTGCCACCGCCGGGCTGCGCTTGGTTCATGGGGCGCACTCTTGACCGGGCGCCGAGTGCGCCGCAAGCAGACCCATGTTCGATCTGCAGGGCCACCGCGGCGCGCGCGGCTTATTCCCCGAGAACACGCTGGAGGGTTTCGTCGCCGCGATGGCGATCGGGATCGACAGTTTCGAGATCGACATCGCCGTCACGCGGGATGGCGTGCCGGTGCTCTATCATGACCCGGCGCTCAACCCGGCCATCGTGCGGCAGCGGGATGGCGCTTGGCTGGCCGAACGCGGTCCGCTGATCCGCTCGCTCACCTTGGCCGAACTCGAGGTTTTCGACGTTGGCCGGCTCCAGCCCGGCACTAGCTACGCGAAGACCTATGCGACGCAGGTCCCGCATGACGGGGCGCGGATCCCGACGCTGGCTGCGGTGCTCGCGCTGCCGGCGCGGTTTAACATCGAGCTGAAGCTGCTGCCGGACCATCCGGAGTGGACGATCGCCGCAGAGGAGATGGTCGAGCGCGTGCTCGCGGTGGTGGACCGGGCGGAGGCGGTGGGGCGCGTGACGATCCAATCCTTCGACTGGCGGGCGCCGCGGCATGTGCGGCGGATCCGGCCGGATGTGCGGCGGGGCTGGCTCACGGAGGCCAAGACGGTCGCGGCGGCGGCGCTGTGGCGCGGGGATCCGGGCGCATCGCCGGAAATGGCGGCAGTGCCGGCGGCGATCGCCGCGGAGGGGGGCGGGACATGGACGCCGTACTACAGCGATCTGACGCCTGCGCTGCTGGCCGAGGCGCACCGGCTCGGGCTGTTGGTCATTCCCTGGACGGTGAACGAGACCGCCGACATGCGGCGACTGATCGATTGGGGGGTGGACGGGCTGATTTCGGATTGGCCGGACCGGGCGCTGGCGCTCGTGGACCGGAAGATGGCGGCGACGCCCCCCGGAGGTGCCGGGGGGTGACGCAAGCCTGTTGGGGGTGAATGGGGGCCGGGGCTATTTGCCGCGGCGGGCTTTGCGGGCGGCGTAGCGCGCGTCGCGGGCGGCTTTGCGTTCGTTTCGGATCTGCTCGTCGCGCGCGGCGGCTTCGGCGGCCTTTCGGATGGCTTCCTCGGCTTCGGCGATCTTGCGTGCTTCCGTCTCGGCCTTGTTGCGCGCCTCTTCCTCTTCCTTGATGCGCTGCCGCTCGGCCGCGCGCGCCTCGCGGGCTTGCATCACGGCGTGGCGGGCGGCGATTCGGGCTTGGAACTCGGGATCGTCCGCGGAGGGCCGCTTCTTGAAGGCTTCGAGCAAGGCTTTCTTCGCTTCTGCCGCCGCTTCGGCGCGATCTTTGAATGTGCTGCCCTTGAAGGCGGCCATCGTTTGGTCTCCAGGTTGATGATGAAAAGGGTGTTAGCGCCGATCGGGTCCCGCTTCCAACAGGGCGAGATTTTGCTGTGCCAGATCGGCTGTCGCGGTATCGGGCGCCAAGGCCACAGCGCGCTCCCAATCGCGGCGGGCGCCGGACGGGTTGCCGCGGCGCTGACGCAGGATGCCGCGCTCGAGCAAGGCGTCCGGATCGTCGGGATCCAGGGCCAGGGCCCGTCCGACATCGTCGTCGGCGAGGTCGAGTTGGCCGAGTTGCCGCCACGAGGATGCCCGCAATACCAGCGCGTCGGCGCGCCGCGGGTCGGTCTCGAGCGCTCGGCTCAGGTCGTCGGCGGCCTCCTGAAATTTGTCGAGAGCGATGCTGGTGATCGCACGATCGACCTGAAGGTCGGGTTCGTCGGGCATCAATGCAAGGGCTTTGGTCGCGGAGTTGTAGGCGCGTTGCGGTTCTGCCGCCATCATCCAGCTCTGCACAGCCTGTCCGAGCACGGCGGCGCGGGCGGCGGGGCTCGCGCTGCTGGAGGCGCCGACCTGGTCCAACTCGGCCGCGCCTTCCGCCGGGTCGCCGAGCGCCACTTGGGCGAGGCCGCGGCAGTGGATCGCGCCGTCACCGCCGCCGTTGGTCGCCCAGGTGTCGGCGAAGACGAACGCGCCGCTCGGGTCGGCGTTCAGCATGCCGAGGCACTTGTCGTATTCCTCGCCCTCGGCGATACGCGGAGGGACCGGCGGGACGGGAAGGTCGTCGTCGGACGTGGCTTCCGCGCTCGGAGCCGGAGTTGACCACCAATAGGTCGCGGCGGAAGCGGCTAATCCGAGCGCCGCCACCGCGACGAGAACCAGCTTTGAATTCGCCATGACCGAAGCAGAATACAGGACGGACCCCACGATCGCAAACGCAACGGACCCGGAATCGAAGCGGCTGCTGCTTTTCGGCCTCGGCTACACCGGGGCCGCGATCGCGGCGCTGGCGGCCGCGCGAGGCTGGACGGTGGTCGCAACCAGCCGTGACCCGGCACGGGTGCGGCCGCCCGCCGGGGTCGAACTGGTACGGTTCGATGATGCCGCCGCGCATTTCACGGCTGTCACCCATGTGCTGCAGACGGCGCCGCCGGACGAGGCGGGCGATCCGGCTTTGGCGCGATTCGGCGCTTCGCTGACGTCGCTCGGTAGCCTGCGTTGGGCAGGACTGCTGTCGACGACCGGCGTCTATGGCGACCGCGGCGGCGGATGGGTCGACGAGGACACCGCGCCGGCCCCGACCGGTCCGCGCGGGAGCCGGCGGCTCGAGGCGGAGTTGCAGTGGCGGGCCGCGTTCCCGGCCTGCGCGATCGACCTGTTTCGGGTGGCGGGCATCTATGGTCCGGGCCGGTCGCCGTTCGCCGAATTGGCGGGCGGCGGGGGGCGGCGGGTGGACAAGCCCGGGCACCGGTTCGGCCGCATCCATCGGGACGACATCGCCGAGGCGGTGACGGCGGCGATGGCGCAACGCCGGCCGCCGGGCGCGCGCGTGCTCAACCTGACCGATGACGAGCCGGTGGAGAGCCGTGCTGCGACCGAGGAGGCGGCGCGGTTGCTCGGGATCGATCCGCCGCCGCTGGTCCCGTTCGCCGAGGCCGTGGCGGCGATGTCGCCGATGGGGCGCAGTTTCTGGGCGGAGAACCGGCAGGTCGCGAGCCGGAAGACGCAAGCGGCGCTCGGGATCGCCTGGCGCTATCCGAGCTATCGCGAGGGGCTACGCGCGATCCTGGACGAGGAGCGTGCCGAGCGCGTGCCGCAGTAGCGCGAGGTCGGCGGGGCGGGACAGCCGGTGCTCGGCGTCCTTGATCAAGGTGACCTGGACGTCGGGCGACTCGATCCGCTCGGCCAGGCGGAGCGCGGTTTGCCAGGGGACATCGGGGTCGCGCTGTCCGTGCAGCAGGCGCACCGGGCAGGCGAGCGGGATCGGGCCGTCGAGGAGCAGGTGTCGGCGGCCGTCCTCGATCAGGCCCAGCGTGATCGGGGTCGGGTCACCGTATTGGCTGGGCGTGTGCATGACGCCGTCATTGGTCAGTTTCTGGCGCTCCGGCGGGGTGAGCGCGTCCCAGATCAGGCGCTCGGTGAAGTCCGGCGCGGCGGCGATGCCGATCAGCCCGGCAACGCGCTCCGGCCGCGCCAGCGCGACCAGCAGCGCGATCCAACCGCCCATGCTCGAGCCGATCAGGACGAGCGGCCCTTCGGTGAGCCGGTCGATCACGCAGAGCGCGTCCTCGGCCCAGCGCCCAATCGTGCCGCTCTCGAAGGCGCCGTCGCTCGCGCCATGGCCGGAGTAGTCGAACCGCAGGCAGGCGCGGTCCAGCAACTCGCAGTATTCCTCGACTTCGAGCGCCTTGCTTCCGGTCATGTCGCTGCGGAAGCCGGGCAGGAACACCGCCGTCGGTTCGACGCCCGGGGTTCGGACCCAAGCCAATTCGACTCCGTCGCCGCGGTCGATGCGGCCCTCTTCACGCGCCATTTAGCCTCCGAACTCATTCATAACGACTTAGTTCTCAGTCAGCAGCGGGATCAGCGAAGCGACCAGCAGGGCCGCCATCGCCAGATTGAAACGTTTCATGGCGCGTCGGGAGCGCAACAGTCGGGCAGCGCCGACCCCAACGAGGGTCCAGCCGATCAAAATGGGCGGGGATATCGCGAGGAAGATGATCGCGAGCACCGCCGCTTCGCCAGCCAGCGCCGTTCCGCCCGAGGTATAGGTGACGACGGCTCCGACCGCTGCGACCCACGCCTTGGGATTGACCCACTGGAACAACGCCGCCTGGGAAAAGCTGATCGGCCGCCCTTTGATCTCGTCGGACGCCGTCTCGGCCGGCATCGGATCGGCGCGCGCAATTTTTGCGGCAAGCCAGAGCATATACGATCCGCCTAGCCAGCGCAGCCCCTCCTGAATCCATGGATAACTGCGTAAGATTTCACCGGCGCCGAGACCGACCGCCAGCACCATGACCGGGAAGCCGATGGCCACGCCGAGTATATGTGGGATCGTACGCCGTAAGCCCCAACTTGCTCCAGAAGCCGTGACCATGGCGTTGTTGGGACCGGGCGTTGCGGACATCGCGACCGCGAAAGCGACGGCCGAGCCGAACCATGCGGCGTTCATGGCGCGGGAGCGGGCGCATGGTATAGCGCGGGCATGGCAATTCCTCCCGGAAGCGTGATCTTGCAGGTAGTGCCGAAGCTGGAGAGCGGCGGCGTCGAACGGGGTACGATCGAGATGGTGCATGCCATCGGCGCGGCCGGCGGCAAAGCGCTGGTGGCGAGCCAGGGCGGCCGGCTGGTCAGCGCTGTCGACGCGGCGGGCGGACGGCACATCACGCTACCGCTGGCGAGCAAGAATCCCTGGCGCATTTGGCGCAACGCTGCCGCGCTCGAGACGCTGATCCGGGCCAAGAACGTGCGTCTCGTCCATGCCCGTTCGCGCGCTCCGGCGTGGTCCGCCCTGCTCGCGGCGCAGCGGACGCAGGCGCGGTTCCTCACCACCTATCACGCGCCCTACGACGAGGGTGCGCCGGGCAAGCGGGCCTACAACGCGGTCATGGCCAAAGGCGAGCGGGTCATCGCCATCAGCGCCTTCATCGCTGATCTGGTGCGCGAGCGGCACCGCGTGCCGTCGGGGGTGATCCGGATGATCCCGCGCGGCGTCGACCCGGCGGTGTTCGATCCGGACCGGGTCGACGAGCTGCGCAAGGCGGCGCTGCTGGCGTCGTGGGGTGTGCCGGAGGGGCAGCGTATCGTGCTGCTGCCGGGCCGGTTGTCGCGGTGGAAGGGACATGACGTTTTGATCGACGCGTTGCGCTGGTCGCGTACGGCCGGGCTGCTGGCGGTGATGGTGGGTCCGTTGCAGGGGCGGGAGCGATACGTGACGGCGTTGCGGCAGCGTGCCGCGGCGTTGGGCGTGGGCCAGCGGGTCCGCTTCGTCGGGCAGTGCGACGATATGGCGGCGGCGCTGGCGCTGGCGGACCTGGTGGTGAACCCCTCGACCATACCGGAGGGGTTCGGACGGACGGTGATCGAGGCGCAGGCGATGCGGCGACCAGTGATCGTGGCCGATCACGGCGGGGCGGCGGAGACGGTGGAGCACGGGGTGAGCGGCTGGCGGGTGCAGCCGGGCGACCCGGTGGCGCTGGCCGCCTCGATCGACCGCGTGCTCGCGCTGCCGGCGGGGGAACGCGCGGCCGTCGGCTTGCAGGCGCGGCGCTCGGTGCAGGCGCGCTACACGACGGCGGCGATGCAGCAGGCGACGCTGTCGGTCTACGGCGAGCTGCTGCAGTGAGGATCCTGGTGATTAAGTTGGGGGCGCTGGGCGATTTCGTGCTGGCGTTCGGGCCGTTCGCGGCGATCAGGGCGCATCATCGAGCGGCCGAGATCACGCTGCTGACCACGGCGCCGTTCGCGCCGATGGCCGAGCGGGCGCCGTGGTTCGACCGGGTAGTCGTCGACCGGCGGCCGAGCTGGTGGGATGTCGCCGGGCTGCTGCGGCTGCGGCGGGAAATGCACGGGTTCGACTTCGTGTACGACCTGCAGACGTCGGATCGGTCGAGCCATTATCACCGGCTGGCGGGCATGCCGCCCTGGTCGGGCATCGCGCTCGGGGCGTCGCATCGGCACCGCAATCCAGAGCGGGACCGGATGCACACGCTGGACCGGCAGCGCGACCAGCTCGAGGCGGCGGGGATCGCTTCGTTCCCGCCGGCGGACCTGGATTGGTTGCGGGCGGCGGGGCCGGCGGTGCCGACGCCGTATGCGCTGCTGGCGCCCGGCGCGGCGCCGCACCGGCCGGAGAAGCGGTGGCCGGCGGCGCTGTTCGGCGCGGCGGCGCGGCGGTTGCAGGAGCGGGGGCTGCTGCCGGTGGTGGTCGGCACCGCGGCCGATTCGCCGCTGGCAGCGGCGGTTCAAGCCGAGTGCCCGCAAGCGCTGGATCTCACGGGCAAGACCAGCCTGCTCGAACTAGGCGGGCTGGCGGCGCGCGCGTCGCTCGCGCTCGGCAACGATACCGGTCCCATGCACATGGCCGCGGCGGTCGGCTGCCGCTCCCTGGTGCTGTTCTCCGGCGCCTCGGACCCGGCGCTCGCCGCGCCGCGCGGGCCCACGGGCGCGAGCGTCACGGTGCTGCGCGAGCCGAACTTGGCTGATCTCGCCCTGGAAAGGGTTGCGGCCTGCCTGCCATAGGGCCATGAGTGCCGCTGATTTTCCTGGAGAGTGCCTGGACCATGCCCGCGATCACCCTGCCCGACGGCTCCGTTCGCCGCTTCGATGGGCCGATCACGGGCACCGCCTTGGCTGCCGAGATCGGTCCCGGCCTGGCCCGCGCCGCCCTGGCGATGAAGCTGGACGGCAAACTGGTCGACCTGGCGCGGCCGATAGAGCAGGACGCGTCGGTCGTGTTCGTGACGCGCAAGGACGCCGATGCGCTCGAGATGATCCGCCACGATACCGCACATGTGCTGGCCGAGGCGGTACAAGCGCTCTATCCGGGCACGCAGGTGACGATCGGGCCCTCGATCGAGAACGGCTTCTACTACGACTTCGCCCGCAACGAGCCGTTCACGCCGGAGGATTTTCCGGCGATCGAGGCGAAGATGCGCGAGATCGTCGCGCGCAATGCGGGCTTCCAGCGCGAGGTCTGGGACCGCGACGAGGCCATCAAATTCTTCGAGGCCCGCGGGGAAAGCTACAAGGCCGAGCTGATCCGCGACCTGCCCGGCACCGAGACGATCACGCTCTACAAGCAGGGCGACTGGATCGACCTGTGCCGCGGGCCGCACATGCGCGGCACGGGGGATGTCGGCAATGCGTTCAAGCTGATGAAGGTGGCCGGCGCGTATTGGCGCGGCGACCACCGCAACGCGATGCTCAGCCGCATCTACGGCACCGCCTGGCGCGACCAGAAGGAACTGGACGCGCATCTGCACCAGCTCGAAGAGGCCGAGCGCCGCGACCATCGCCGGATCGGGCGGCAGATGGACCTGTTCCATCAGCAGGAAGAGGCGACCGGCTCGGTGTTCTGGCACCCGAAGGGTTGGCGGCTGTATCGCACGGCGGAGGCGTATATGCGCCGCCGGCTCGACGCCGCAGGGTATCTCGAGATCAAGACGCCGCAACTGGTCGACCGCAAGCTTTGGGAAGCGAGCGGGCACTGGGACAACTACAAGCAGAACATGTTCATCGCCCGCGTCGAGGACGAGGACACGACGCTCGCGCTCAAGCCGATGAACTGCCCGTGTCATGTGCTCGTGTTCAAGGACCGGCTGCGCTCCTATCGCGAGCTGCCGATGCGGCTGGCGGAGTTCGGGTCGTGCCACCGCTACGAGCCTTCGGGCGCGCTGCACGGCATCATGCGGGTCCGGGCTTTCACGCAGGATGACGCGCATATCTTCTGCACCGAGGAGGAGATCGGGCCGGAGACGGTCAAGTTCGTGGAGCTGCTCTCGTCGGTGTACCGCGATTTCGGTTTCGAGAGCTTCCGGGTGAAGTTCTCCGACCGTCCCACTCCGCGCGCCGGATCGGACGAGATCTGGGACCGGGCGGAGGGCGCGCTGAAATCGGCGTGCGCCGTCGCCGGTGTCGATTACGAGCTGAACCCGGGGGAGGGCGCGTTCTACGGGCCGAAGCTCGAGTTCGTGCTGCGCGATGCGATCGGACGGGATTGGCAGTGCGGCACGCTGCAGGTCGACTTCGTGATGCCGGAGCGGCTGGACGCCAACTACATCGCCGAGGACAGCTCGCGGCAGCGTCCGGTGATGCTGCACCGGGCGATCCTCGGCAGTTTCGAGCGGTTCCTGGGCATCCTCATCGAGAACTATGCCGGCCGGTTCCCGATGTGGCTGGCACCGGTCCAGATGGTCGTTGCCAGCATCGTGACCGATGCGGCGGACTATGCCGAGGAGGTCGCGGCCAAGCTGCGCGCCCGCGGCGTGTCGGTCACGGTCGATACCCGCAACGAGAAGATCAACGCCAAGATCCGCGAGCACAGCCTGCAATTCGTGCCGGCGATCCTGGTGGTGGGCCGGCGCGAGGCGGAGCAGCGGAGCGTCGCGATTTGCAGACTTGGCGGCGAGGCCCAAGAAATAGTATCATTGGATTTGGCGCTAGACCGTCTTGCAGGAGAGGCGTCGCCTCCCGATCTCGAACGTCTACGCAACGGCGATGCCCCGCCGTCGGGCGAGGCCGTCATGAACACCGTCGTGAACAGCTAGAGGAGAGTGACAATACCAAGAGGACCAATGCCGAATTCAACGCCCTCCCGTGACGGGCCGCGCGTGAATGACGAAATCCGTGTGCCGAACGTGCGGTTGATCGACCAGCATGGCGAGATGCAGGGCGTGATGACGACGCGCGACGCGATCGCGAAAGCGTTTTCGCTTGGCTTGGACCTGCTCGAGATCAGCCCGAACGCCGATCCGCCGGTCGCCAAGATCCTGGACTACGGCAAGTTCAAATACGAGCAGCAAAAGAAGAAGAACGAAGCCAAGAAAAAGCAGAAAGTGATCGAGATCAAAGAGATCAAGGTCCGCCCGAATATCGACGAGAACGACTATCAGGTGAAGATGCGCGCCATGAAGTCGTTCATTGAGGAAGGCGACAAGGTCAAGGTCACGCTTCGCTTCCGCGGCCGCGAAATGGCCCACCAGGACATCGGCATCCGCGTGCTCGAGCGCATCCGCGCGGAACTCGAGGCGGCTACAAAGGTGGAGCAGATGCCCCGCATGGAAAATCGGCAGATGATCATGGTGCTCGCGCCGCGCTGAGAAATCAGCGCGGCTTCCGCGTGATAGTCTTGTGATCAGGTGAGGATCGCCGCATCATTCCGGCAACGACGATGCGGGAGAATGGGATGCGTTCGATGCGAGCTTGGCTATGGGCGGCAGCCGGAATTTTGACGGCGACCGCATCGACGCATGCGGACGCCGATCCCATCAAGATCCTGTTCGTCGGCAACAGCTTCACCCATGGGCGCTACAACCCGGCGCTCAACTACAATGCGGGACCGGCCAACTCCGGTCCCGGCGTCGTGCACGACCTCCTGTGCCCGACCGCCGGCTGTGCCGGCACGGCCGAGGGCGTGGCGCCGGTCACGCCGAGCCAGAACCCGCCGCCGGGCGCGACCTTGGGCGCGCAGCTGAGCTATCTGCAAAGCAATCCGTCGTCGCAATTGACCGAACCCGGGCCGTTCTCCGGCGCCGCCGGCATCTTCCTGCAGTTCACCAAGGAGGCCGGCCTCAATTACGACGTGTCGCTGATCGCCGTCAGCAGCGCCACCCTGAGCGGCTACAACACCGGCACCTCGAAGGCCTACAAGCCGTTGATCGCGCAATCGACTTGGGACAAGGTCGTGCTGCAGGACCAGAGCTTCACGCCGCTGCCGACGACCATCAGCGTCAACGGGCAGTCGGTCCCCACGCGCGGCAACCCGGTCAACTTCAAGGCCGGCGTCGAGGGCCTCGTCACCGCCATCGACGCCGCCGACGCTACCGCCGGGAAGGCCGCCGCGCCGGTCACGCTCTATCAAACGCCGCCGCTGGCGGCCTACGGCTACACCAGCAGCAACCCCGCGGCGCCGCTGTTCGGCAGCAGCACCACGGCGCAGCAGGGCGGCAACAAGGCCTACGCGCCCTATCTTGGCGCCGCCAATCCGATCGCGGCGATGGCGCAAGACCTGCACAACGCCTATTTCGGCGAGGCCGCCGCATGGAACGCGGCGAACCCGGCGGGCAGCCGGATCGGCGTCGCGAACGCCGGCGATGCCTGGGTCACGGCCATCAACGCCGGGGTCGCCGAGCAGAACCCCTATCTCGTCAACGAACCGGGCGGCCAGATCAACCTCTGGGACAGCAATCCGCTCGACGCCTGCTGCACCACGCCGATCGGCTATCACCCGAGCATCTATGGCGACTACCTCAACAGCCTCGTCCTGTTCGACCAGATCACCGGCGTCGACCCGCGCACGCTGACCTCGGAGTTCGACCCGGCCAACACCAACTCGGCGGCCTACGCGCTCGGCATCTCCGGTCGCCATCGCCAACCAGCTGGCCATCGCCGCCGCCTTCACCGTCGGTTCGCAGAACCCGGTTCCCGAACCCGGCACGCTATGCCTGCTCGCCGCCGGGCTGGGCGGCGCCGCGCTGTCGAGGCGCCGGGCTCAGAAGGCAGCCTGAGCCCGTAACGCCACTGCCTGGAACCGCCGGCCGATCTGCGTCGTGCCGGCGGCGTTCAGCCGATCGACGTTGACGACGTCGTAGTCCAGCATCAGCCGCAGGTAGTCGTTGGGATACCAGTTCAGCCCGGCGGAATAGACGGTCTGCTCGCCGCCGAACACGCCGCCGGTGACCGACGCCGCCACTCCGCGGGTGACCTTGTCGTTCAGGTTGATGTGGCTGTAGCGCGCGACCAGTTCGAAGGCGCCGAGCCCGCCTTCCTTGAGCGGATGTGCGACCTTGGGGTTGTTGAACGCGCCATCGGTCGAGACATAGCGGCGCGGCTCCCCGGTGATCACCCAGCTTCCCTCGACATAGCCGCCATCGAACTGCAGGTCCGGCGTCGGCGCGGCCGTGGTGCCGGCCGTGCGGTTGACGCCGATGCGGATGTATTCGCCCTGAACCAGGAAGTTGCGGTAGCGGAAGGCGACTTCCGGGCCGTACGTATAGGCGCTGTCCGCGTTCAGGGCGCCGGTGCTGACCAGGCGGTTGGTGTCGATCCGCAGCTCCGGCCGGTCCTGCACGGTCAGGGTCTGCCCGCTCGAGGTGCGCTGGATGCGGAACGCGTCGGAGCCGGAGAAGCCGAGATGCAGGTCCATGTCCTCGCTCGCCAGCGGGCGGCCGGCGACCCGGAACGTGGCGCCGGTCTGCTGCGGCTGCGCCAGCGCGGCGGTCTGGCTGCCATAGGGCGCCCCGGTGAGATAGGCGGCCAGCACGTAGCGGTTCTCCGCCCAGCGCGCGCCGATCGACGACCGTGCGTCGCCGCCGGCGATGTTGCGCGAGGCCTCGACGATGCTGGGGCGCTCGAGGAACAGGAAGGCGTTCGAACTGGTCGAGTCGCCCAGCGTCAGCCACGGCTTGAAGTAGCCGAGCGTGGCGGTGAGCGGCGCGAGCGGGGTGCCCTTCGGCGAGTAGTTGACGTTGGCTTCGTAGAGCGTGGGCGAGCCGTCGGGCGAGCCGCCGAAATCCGGCGTCACGTTGATGGTGAAATCGTCGTATTTGAACACGAACGGCAGGCGCGCTCGGCGCAGGTTCTGGCCGAAGGTGTTGAGCCGGTTCGGCTGGGCGTTGCGGTTGCCGCTGTCGGTGAAGTAGCCGCCGACGTCGTAGTGGAGCTGCAGTCCGACGGCGGCGGAGAAGCGGCCGTCATTGCTGGTGAAGGTCGGGCGGCCGTTCGGGAAGCTGACGCCGCCCGGCGCGGGCGAGCCGGCAGTCTGCACCTGTGGCGGCGCCACGCTGCTGCTCACCGGTGGCGCGGCCCCGCCGGCTGCCTGCTGCGATGACGGCGAGGCTGGGGTTGCAGCGGGGGCCGGCGCCGGCCGGCTCTGGCGCGCCTGGCGCAGTTCGGTCCGGCTCGTGGCCAGGTCACGCCGGACCCGGACCAGCTCGGACTGCAGCGCTTGGATCTGCTTCTCGATGGCGGCGAGGCGCGCCTCCTCCGACCCTTGCGCGCGTGAATCCGGGCTGGCGATGCACAAGCACAGCCCGGTCGAAATCAGTAAAGTCGAGCGTCGCATGTCGAACTCCGAAACGAGGCGACGTCTAACAATCATGACTTCGGCTTCATCGGGGGTGACATTTTGGTTGCTCCGAGGTTAACGGCCCCGGCGTGGTTCCCGTGTCACACGAGCGATTCCATCCCGCCATCGACGCTGAGCGCCTGGCCGCTGATCGTCGCGCCGAACGGGCTGCAGAGATAAAGCGCCATGTTGGCGATGTCCTGCTGGCTGACGAAGCACCGCAGGCTGACCGACTGCAGCGAACGCTCGGTCTGCTCGTTGTCGCTGACTCCTGCCGCGGCCGCCTTGTTGCGGATGACGCTGCGGATCCGCGGCCCCTCGACCAGGCCGGGCAGGATCGCGTTGACGCGGATGCCGTCGGGGCCGAGCTCCATCGCGAGCGTGCGCGTGAAACCGACGACGCCCCACTTGGCCGCGGCATAGGGGCTGCGGAGCGGAAAACCGAACTTGCCGGCGGCCGAGCTGAGGTTGACGATGCTGCCACCGCCAGACGCCCGCAGCGCCGGCACCGCCCGGCGGGCGCAGTGGAACATCGCCGCGAGGTCGATCTGCAGCGTGGCGTCGAGCGCCGCCGGGTCGACGTCCTCGACCTTGGCGGTCGGGCCGGCGATACCGGCATTGTTGACCAGGACGTCGAGGCCGCCGAGATCGGACAGCGCCGCGTCCATGAACGCCTCGAGGTCGGCCAGCTTGCCGGCGTCGGCGCGCATGCCGCGATGGCCGCAATCGGCCAGGGCGGCTTCGTCGACGTCGGAGACGAAGACGCGGGCGCCGCACGACGCGAAGCTGTCGGCCATGACCCGGCCGATGCCGCCCGCGCCGGCGGTGATCGCGACGCGCAGGCCGGAAAGGTCGAGCGGGACGGGCGTTCTGGCGCCTTCGATCATGGGGACTCCTGCTATCGGTCGGTGAGGCGCAGCTCGATGCGCCGGTTCCGGGCATAGGCGGCGGGCGTGTCGGCCGGGTCGAGCGGCTGGTATTCGCCGAACCCCGTGGCGGCGAGGCGGTTGGCGGGGATGCCCTCTTCGACCAGCAGCTTGACCACGTTGATCGCCCGCTGCGACGACAGCTCCCAGTTGCCGACGTCGCCGCCGCGCTTGGGCTGGCGGTCGGCATGGCCGTCGACGCGCAGCACCCAGTTCACGCCGGTCGGTATCTCGGCGGCGATCTGCTTGAGCGTGGCCGCCAGCGCGCGGATCTGGTCCTGGCCGGAGGTGGAGAGGTCGGCGCTGCCGACGGGGAACAGCACCTCGCTCTGGAATACGAAGCGGTCGCCGACGATCTGGACGTCCTGCCGGTTCTGCAGCACGTCGCGGAGCTTGCCGAAGAACTCGCTGCGGTAGCGCTGCAGCTCCTCGACCTTGGACGCCAGCGCGGCGTTCAGGCGGGAGCTGAGGTTGGCGATCTGCACGCCCTGGTCGCGGCCGGCCTTCTCGGAAAGGTCGAGCGCGGCCGAGACCTGCTCGATCTGGGCGCGCAGTTCGCTGACTTGCCGCGTCAGCAGCGCGATCTGCGCGCGGGCGGACTTGCCGAGGCGCTGCTGGTCGGCGAGCTGCCCGGCGGCGGCTTGGCGCTGCTGCTCGGATGTTGCGGCGCGGGCGGCGGCGTCGCGGGCCTGCTGCTCGAGCTCGTCGCGGAGCGCGGTGAGCGCCTTGAGCTGGTCGTTGAGCTTGGCGATGTCGGCGATACGGGCTTCGATCGTGGCGCGGTCGGCGCGCACGGTGCGGTCGAGTTCGGCCTGCACGGCGGCGGCCGACGCCAGGGCTGCGTCGCGCTGGGCGGTGAGCGCTTGCCGGGCTTGGGCGTCGGCGGCGGCGCGGGTGGCGGCCTCGTCGACCTGGCGCTGGAGTTGATCGCGGAGCGCGGTGAGGCGGGCGATGTCGCCGAGGCGCGCGTCGATGGTGGCGCGGTCGGCTTGGACGGTCCGGTCCAGCTCGGCCTGGACGGCGGCCCGGGCGGCCTGAAGCTGCGCGAGCTGCCGCTTCGTGTCGGCGAGTTGGCCGGCGACGGCGGCGGTTTCCTGGCCGGCCACGTCGGTGCGGCTGGCCGTCTCGGCGACGCGCGACTGGAGCTGTTCGTTGCGGGCGAGCGCAGACTGTGCCTGCAACTCGGCGTCGGCGAGGCGGGCGGAGAGGCGGTCGCGGTCGGTCCGCAACGCGTCGCGCTCGGCCTGGGCGCGGGTCTGCTCGGTGCGCATCGTGGCGAGATCACGCCCGAGCTGGTCGCGTGCCGTGTTGGCGGCCTGCAGATCGCGGTTGAGCGAGGCCGCCGAAAGCTGCAACTCCCCGGCGCGGCCGCGCTCGAGGGAGAGCATCTCGGTCAGTTCGGCGACCTGCCGGTTGAGCCGGTCGAGGGCGCGGTCACGCCCGGTGAGCGCCACCGAGAGGAAAGCCTGCGCGAGCACGAAGACGAGCAGGACGAAGATGATGACCATGAGCAGCGTGGACAACGCGTCCACATAGCCCGGCCAGGGGTTGAGTTCGTCGGTCGCGCCGCGGCGATAGCGGTTCAGCGGCATGGCTGCGTCATCCCGGCTGACCCTCGGCCAGCGCGGCGATGGTGCGGGTGAGCACGCGGATGTCGTTGCGCAGTTCGGACGTCGATTGCTGGCGGCCTTGCTCGCTCTCGGTGATCATGCGCTGCATGTAGAGCTCGATGTTGCGCAGGTGCGCGCGGGCGGCTTCGGCGTTCTCGTCATGGCGGGTCTCGCCGAGGCGCTGCAAGGCGGGGGCGAGTTGGGCCTGGCCTTCGGCGATGCGCAGCATGAGCTGCTGGTTGGCGCGCATCGTGTCCGACAGCATCGCCACCTTCTCCGACAGCGAGACGATCGCCTGGTTGGCGGCGATGCGGGCTTCTTCGCCGCGGCCGAGAACCGATTGCAATTGCTCCATGTTCTCGGCCGTCTGCTCGAGCAGCGCCTGGACGTAGAGCGGGATCGAGCCCTCGCCCTCGGCGCCCAGGGCGCCGGACGAGATTCGCGTCAGCCCGGCGAGCCACTCCTCGAGTTCGTTGAAGAAGCGGTTCTGCGCCTGCCCCGCGGTCAGGTCGAGGAAGCCGAGGACGAGCGCGCCGGAGAGGCCGAACATGCTGGCCGAGAAGGCGGTGCCCATGCCCTTGAGCGGCTTGCCAAGGCCGGATTTGAGCTGCTCGAACAACGCGTTGAGATCGCCCGACCCGACCGACATGGTGCTGATCACGTCGGACACGGAGCTGACCGTCAGCAGCAGACCCCAGAACGTGCCGAGCAGGCCGAGGAAGATCAGCAATCCCGTCAGATACCGCGAAATCTCGCGGCCCTCGCCGAGACGGCTGGCTAAGCTGTCGAGCAGGCTGCGCATGGCGGGGGTGGATAGCGTGAACCGCTCCTGCCCCTCTCGGCCCTTGGCTTGCCGGGCCGCGAGCATGTTGGCCATGGGCGCCAGCAGGCGCGGCGAGGGGATGGTCGCCAGTTTCTGCCGCGCGGTCTGGAAGGTCTCGATCCAGTTCACCTCGGGCGTCAAGCGCGTCACCTGGGTGATGTTCCAGGCGACGCCGGAGAGCAAGACGAACAAGATCAAGGTGTTGAGCAGCGGGTTCGTGGTGAACGCGGTGATTAGCGCGCTGGACAGCAGCGCGGCGATGATCAGCACGAACACCATGAAGACCAGCATGCGCAGCAGATAGTTGGTCGGCCGGGTCATTTTGGGTGCCCGGGGGCGGGCGCCTGGGCGGCGGGTGTGGGTGACGCCGGCGACGACGTCGACACGGTCGGGCAACGCGTCGCCGCCGAGCGGGCCGAGGGCGCGCGGGTAGATGCGCGGGCTCGGGATGCCGGCATCCATCAGCACGGCTCGGGCCGCCAGCGCGCGCTCGAGCGAGAGGCGGCGAGGAGTGGAGGGGTCCTCCTGGCTGCCGGCGGCGTAGGCGTAGATGTTGATGCTGGTCTGCTGCTGGTCGAGATGCGCGCGGCCGAAGTCGCGCAGCACCTGAACGGTGCCGGGGTTCAGGTCGGCGCGGTCGGGGCCGAAGGTGATGCGGACGCCGCCGGTGATCGGGTTGGCGTCGCCGGGCGCGTCATTGGCGACCGGGATGGTCGGCGCCGGCGGCGGGTGCGCCAGCGGGACGACGACGGGCGGCGGGATGGCGAGGATCGCCGGCGGCGTCACCGGCACGGTCGGCACCTTGGGCGCCGGCTTGGCCGGCGAGGGCTTGGCGGGCGCGGGCTTCTGATCCGCCGACGGCTTCTGCTCGCCTGTGGGCTTGGGCGCTGCGGGGTGCGCGGGCGCCCGGTGCGCTGGGCGCGGCCTCGTGGGCTCGGGCTTGCCGAGCGCGTCCAACGCGCTGCTGTTCGTCGTCACTTGGGCCGCCGCGGGCGACGCGGCGAGCCAGGAAGCGGCCAGGATCAGCCGGCCCCATCCCATCAGGCGGCGCGGCCCTCGGCGGCGGCGACGCCGTCGGCGACGACTTCGAGCAGGCGGGCGTGCAGATGCGGGTTCGCGGCGACCACGTCGTGGCCGGCGCCTTCGCGCACCACGCACTCGCGCCCGGCCGCATCGGTGACGAAGCCGCCTGCCTCACGCACGATCAGCATTCCCGCCGCCATGTCCCATGGTTTGAGACCGAGTTCCCAATAACCGTCATATCGTCCTGCCGCGACCCAGGCCATGTCCAGTGCCGCGGCGCCGAATCGTCGGATTCCTGCGACTTGCGGCATCAAAGTGCCGAGCGTGCGCGCGAAAGCGAGCCGGCCGGCGGCGGGGACGGAGGCGAACGGGATGCCGGTGGCGAACAAGGCGTCGCGGATCTCGCGGCGCGCGGCCACGCGCAGGCGGCGTTCGTTGAGGAACGCGCCGATTCCGCGCTCGGCCCAGAACATCTCGTCGACCACCGGGTTGTAGATCACCCCGGCGACAATCTCGCCCTCGCCATTGTCCTTCCGCTGCTCGAGCGCGATGGAGATGCACCATTGCGGCACGCCGTGGAGGAAGTTGGTGGTGCCGTCGAGCGGGTCGACGATCCAGCGATGCGTCCAGTCGGCCGCGCCGGAGGAGCCGCTCTCCTCCATGAGGAAGGCGTAGCCGGGCCGGGCCTTGGCGAGCTCCTCCTTGATCGTCTGCTCGGCGCGGATATCGGCCTGGCTGACGAAGTCGGATGGGCCCTTGATGCTGACCTGGAGTTGCTCGACCTCGGCGAAGTCGCGCAGCAGTCGGCGGGCGGCTTTCTGCGCCGCATTCTGCATCACCGTCATATGCGGCGAGTGACGGAGGGCCATGATTTTACTTCCTTTGTAGCCCTCTCCCACCGGGAGAGGGGTGGGCGACCCTCGCCGCAGCCGACCGGCTAGGACTTGGCCCGCTCGACGTAGCTGGCGTCTTCGGTCCGCACCACGATCCGCTCGCCGGCTTCGACGAAGGGCGGCACCGAGGTCTTCACGCCGTTGCTCAGCTTGGCGGGCTTGTAGGAGCTGGTCGCGGTCTGTCCTTTGACCACCGGATCCGCCTCGACGACTTCGAGCGTGACCGTGGCGGGCAGGCGGATGCCGACCGGGTCGGCTTCGACCATGTCGACGGTGACGACCATGTTGTCCTGCAGGAACGGCGCGAGGTCGCCGAGCAGGTCGAGCGGGATATGGGTCTGCTCGTAGCTCTCGGGGTCCATCAGGACGATGTTGTCGCCCTCGGTGTAGGAATACGTGTACTCCTTTTCCGAGGTCTGCAGCCGCTCGACGGTGTCGGCCGTGCGCCAGCGTTCGTTGGTCTTGTTGCCGGTCTTGAGATCGCGCATTTCGACCTGGATGAATGCGCCGCCCTTGCCGGGGGTGATGATCTGCTGCTTCAGCACGGTCCAGCGACGGCCGCCGTGATCGAGCACCTGGCCGGCGCGAATGAGGTTGGCCTGCTGCTTCATTGAAAGAACCTGATCGTTGATTTTCCAGAGGTGGCGGGTTTTAGACCGCGCGTCCTGGCCCGGCAAGCGCGTGACGCTGGCCGGCAGGGTCGCGCACGGCGTCCGCCTCGAGGTACTCGGGCCCGATCGGCACCTTGCCGTGCCCGCCGGCGATGTCGAGCACGTAGGTCGGCCAGGCCAGGCCGGTGACGCGGCCGCGCAGCTGGGACAGCAGGCGGCGGCCTTCTTCGATCGGCACGTGGAAGCGCGCGGTGCCCGGCGCCGGGTCGAGCTGATGCAGGTAATAGGGCTTGATCCCGGCGCGCAGCATGGCGCGGAACAGGTTTTCAAGGGCTTCGGCGCTGTCGTTGATGCCGCGGAGCAGCACGCTCTGGCCCAGCAGCGGCACGCCGGCGCGGCGGAGGCGGCCGAGCGCGGCGGCAGCTTCGGGGCTGAACTCGGTGGCATGGTTGGCGTGCAGGACCAGCCAGGTCGGGTGTCGGCCGAGGATCTGCGCCATCTCGTCGTCGATCCGGTCAGGGTCGGCGACCGGGACGCGGCTGTGGATGCGGGTCAATTCGACATGCTCGATCGCAGCCAACCGGCCGAGCAGCGCGCCGAGTCGGCGGGCGGACATCATCAGCGGGTCGCCGCCGGTGAGGATCACCTCGCGGATGGCGGGGCGGGCGGCGATGTAGGCCAGCGCAGCCTCGATCTGGTCGGGGGAGAGGGCGCCGGCGCCGGGTCCGACGTGTTCGCGGCGGAAGCAGAAGCGGCAGTAGACCGGGCAGACCAGGACCGGCTTGAGCAGGACCCGGTCGGGGTAGCGGTGGACCAGGCCGGGCAGCGGGGAGTGCGCCTCGTCGCCGATGGGGTCGGCGAGTTCGTGCGGGCGGTGGTCGAGTTCGGCCGGATCGGGGATGAATTGGCGCCCGATCGGGTCGTCCGGGGACTGGATCAGGGCGCGGATCGCCGGCGTGATGGCGACGGCGTAGCGCTCGCCGGTGGCGTCCAGCGCCGCCCGGGCCTCGGGCCGCGCGAGGCCGGCGTCGATCAGCCCGGCGGCGTCGCGGATCACTGGACGAATTCCGTGCTGCGGAAACCCTGCATGAACAGCAATGCCCGCAAGCCGCAATGGTCGATCCGGACGCGGGCGGCCTCGGCGACGATCGGCTTGGCGTGGAAGGCGACGCCCAGCCCGGCCGCGCGGATCATGTCGAGATCGTTGGCGCCGTCGCCGACCGCGAGACAATCCTCGGCCGAGGGTGCGAGTTCGCGCAGCGCGGCAAGC
Source organism: uncultured Alphaproteobacteria bacterium (assembly GCA_963848035.1). GTDB lineage: Bacteria > Pseudomonadota > Alphaproteobacteria > Acetobacterales > Acetobacteraceae > JAVVHH01. The sequence goes on along the minus strand of CAWKCD010000001.1, from coordinate 4,184,969 downwards.
TTGGCGTCGCGGTCGAGGATCGGCTCCTGGACCTCGCCGAGCAGCGCCGCGCCGTCGTCGAGCAGCACGTTGGCGCGGTGCAGGTCGAAGCCCAGCGCCTCGGCGACGCGGGCGGTGAAGAAGGTGAAGCCTCCCGAGACCAGCGCGGCGGTGGCGCCGTGCGCACGCATCGTGGCGACGAGTTCGCGGGCGCCGGGCGTGAAGCGCGTGGCGGCCCAGGTCTGCTCCAGCGCCGCCAGATCGAGGCCGCGCAAGAGGGCGACGCGTTCGCGCAGCGCGCCCTTGAAGTCGATCTCGCCGGCCATGGCGCGCTTGGTGATCGCCGCCACGCGGTCGCCGACGCCGGCGAACACGGCCAACTCGTCGAGCGTTTCCGAGGTCACGATGGTGCTGTCCATGTCGGCGAGCAGCAGGCGCTTGCGCCGGTTGGCGGCTGGTGTCAGGACGATGTCGACGGGGGCGCCGGCGAGGGCCGCCCGGACATGGCCGAGATCGGGCGGCGTTTCGCAAGGCAGGTCGGCGGCTTCGGCGGGCGCGAGTTCGATGGCCGGGCCGGCGCCGATGGCTTCGCCGACCTGGGACACCAGGGACGGCGCAAGGTCGCCGGGCTCGGCGACGAGGGTGAGGAAGAACGACATTGGCCGCGCAGATGGCAGGGTGGGGGCGGTGCGGCAAGCCCAAGCCGGCATTGATGATCGCCGGGCCGACTTGCAGCGGGAAATCGGGCTTGGCGCTGGCGCTGGCGCAACGTCTGGGCGGGACGGTGATCAACGCCGACAGCATGCAGGTGTATCGCGAGCTGCATATCCTGACCGCGCGGCCGAGCGCCGGCGGACGAGGCAGCGGCACCGCACCGTCTCTACGGCGTCCGGCCGGCAGCGGAGATCGGCAGCGTGGCGTGGTGGCGGGCGGCGGCACTGGAGGCCATGGATGCGGCCGAGGTGCCGATCCTGTGCGGGGGCACCGGGCTGTATCTGCAGTCGCTGAGCCAGGGATTGGCGGAGATCCCGCAACCCGACGAGGAGGCCCGCGCCGAAGCGCGATCGCTGGTCGAGCGCAACGGCGCGGCGGCGCTGCATGCGCGGCTCGCCGAGATCGACCCGGCGACCGCGGCGACCCTGCGGCCCAGCGACAGCCAGCGGGTCGCACGCGCCTGGGAGGTTTGGCGCAGCACCGGGCGAGGGCTGGTGGCGTGGCATCGCGAGGCCGGGCCGCCGGCGCCCTACGCCTTCAAGGCGATCGTGCTGGATCCGCCGCGGGCGGCGCTGCGGCAGGCGGTCGAGACACGGTTCGATGCGATGCTCGCGGCCGGCGCGGTCGAGGAAGTTGAGCGATTGCTCGCGCTCGGGCTCGATCCGGCGCTTCCAGCGATGCGGGCGCACGGGGTGCAGGAACTCGGGGCTTTCATCCGCGGCGAGCTGTCCCTGGCGGCGGCGCGGGAGCGGTCGATCGTGGCGACGGCGCAATACCTGAAGCGGCAGGCGACGTGGTTCCGCAATCGCGAAATTGCAGAGCAGACCCGCACCCGCATTATTCATGCTCGATTTGAGGATTGGGCGCAATTTTCAGAAAGAGAAGCTGAGGAAATAGCGACTTTCGTTAGCGGTTCGGGTTGACGGCGGCGTCATCGGCTGGCACAGGGGGCGCGCCATGACCCATGTCGATCCCAACACCGCTTCCCAATCCGGCGCCGAGATCCTGCTGCGCGCACTGCGCGAGCAGGGCGTCGAGGTGATCTTCGGCTATCCCGGCGGGGCGGTATTGCCGATCTACGATGCGATCTATCAACAGAACAGCATCCGCCACATCCTGGTGCGTCACGAGCAGGCGGCGGTCCATGCCGCCGAGGGCTATGCGCGCAGCACCGGCAAGGTCGGCGTCGTACTGGTGACGAGCGGGCCGGGGGCGACCAATGCGGTGACCGGGCTGGTCGATGCGCTGATGGACAGCATTCCGGTGGTGTGCCTGACCGGCCAGGTGCCGACCCACCTGATCGGCAACGACGCGTTCCAAGAGGCTGATACGACGGGGATCACCCGTCCGGCGACAAAGCACAATTACCTGGTCAAGCGCTCGGAAGACCTGGCGCGCGTGGTGCACGAGGCGTTCTACGTCGCGCGCAGCGGGCGGCCGGGTCCGGTGGTGATCGACCTGCCGAAGGACATCCTGATCGGCAAGGCCGCCTACAACAGCCCGATCAGCGGGCCGCACCGCTCTTACCGTCCGGTTACCGAGCCGGATCCGGCGCGGATCAAGGAAGCCGTCGCGCTGCTGCGGCAGGCCAAGCGGCCGATCGTCTATTCCGGCGGCGGCGTGATCAATGCCGGGCCGGATGCGGCCGTGGCGCTGATCGACTTCGTGCGCGCCACCAACTTCCCCTGCACTTCGACGCTGATGGGCCTCGGCGCATACCCGGCGAACGATCCGCAATTCCTGGGGATGCTCGGCATGCACGGGACTTACGAGGCGAACCTCGCCATGCATGGCTGCGACGTCATGCTGAACATCGGCGCGCGGTTCGACGACCGGGTCACGGGACGGCTGAACGCGTTCAGCCCCGACAGCAAAAAGATCCATGGCGACATCGACCCGTCGAACATCAACAAGAACGTCGCCGTCGACGTGCCGATCGTCGGTGACGCCGGCGCGATCCTGCGGGCGCTGCTCGAGGCCTGGAATGCGAGCCCGGTGCCGCAGGAGCGCGAGGCGGTCACCGGCTGGTGGCGTCAGATCGACAAGTGGCGCGAGAAGGACAGCCTCGGCTTCAAGCAGGACAAGAGCCCCGGCGCCATCATCCGCCCGCAATATGCAGTGCAGCGGCTCTACGAGATGACGCGCGAGACCGGCCGCGACACGTTCATCAGCACCGAAGTCGGCCAGCACCAGATGTGGGCGGCGCAGCACTTCAAGTTCGACAAGCCGAACCGCTGGATGACCTCGGGCGGGCTGGGCACGATGGGCTACGGCCTGCCGGCGGCGATGGGCGTGCAGATCGCGCATCCGGACGCGCTGGTGATCGACATCGCCGGCGAGGCCAGCATCCTGATGAACATCCAGGAAATGGGCACGCTGGCGCAGTATCGGCTGCCGGTGAAGGTGTTCATCCTGAACAACCAGTACATGGGCATGGTGCGCCAGTGGCAGGAGCTGCTGCATGGCGGGCGCTACTCCGAGAGCTATTCGGACGCGCTGCCCGACTTCGTGAAGCTGGCCGAAGCGTTCCATGCGGTGGGGCTGCGGGCGACCAATGTCGGCGAACTCGACGGCGTGATCCGCGAGATGCTGGCGACCGACCGTCCGGTGATCGCCGACATCGCGGTCGATCAGAAGGAAAACTGCTTCCCGATGATCCCCAGCGGGGCGGCGCACAACGAGATGATCCTGGGCGTCGAGCAGCAGGGCCATACCGCCGAGATCACCGATGAAGGCATGATGCTGGTTTAGCCTTCGCCGGCCCTCTTTCACGCCTCGCCCACCGGGCGAGGCCGCATTTCAGCAGCGAGAACATGCAGCAACGAACCGCAACGATTTCCGTGCTGGTCGAGAACGAGTCCGGCGTGCTGGCGCGCGTGATCGGCCTGTTCGCCGGCCGCGGCTACAACATCGAGAGCCTGACCGTGGCGCCGGTCGAGGGCGAGGGCCAGCGGAGCCGGATCAACGTGGTCACGTCCGGGACCGACATGATCATCGAGCAGATCAAGGCGCAGCTCGACCGTCTCGTGCCGGTCCACCGCGTCGCCGATCTCAGCCTCGAGGGCCCGCACCTCGCCCGCGAACTCGCCATGATCAAGGTGGTCGGCACCGGCACGCCGCGCTCCGAGGCGCTGCGCATCGCCGACGCGTTCCGGGCGCGGGTGATCGATGCGACGACGGAGAGCTTCGTCTTCGAGCTGACCGGCAACACCGAAAAGCTGGATGCCTTCATCGCGCTGATGCGCCCGCTCGGGCTGGCCGAAGTCAGCCGCTCGGGCGTGGCGGCGATTGCGCGGGGCACCCGCGTCCTATAAGCCGCCGCGATCTTTCACCAAACCAACGAACACGAGGAGCCAACAACGATGCGCGTCTATTACGACCGCGATGCCGACGTGAACCTGATCAAGGGCAAGAAGGTCGCGGTCATCGGCTACGGCAGCCAGGGTCATGCCCATGTCAACAATCTCAAGGACAGCGGCGCCAAGGAGCTGATGGTCGGATTGCGCGCGGGCTCCGCGGGCGTCGCAAAGGCCGAAGCGGCTGGCCTCAAGGTCGCCGACCCGGCCGAGTGCGCCAAGTGGGCCGACGTGGTCATGGTGCTGACGCCCGACGAGGGCCAAGGCGACCTCTATCGCGACAAACTGCACGCCAACATGAAGCCCGGCGCCGCGCTCGCCTTCGCCCACGGCCTCAATGTCCACTTCAACCTGCTCGACCCGCGCTCGGACATCGACGTGTTCATGATCGCGCCGAAGGGGCCGGGCCACACCGTCCGCTCCGAGTATCAGCGCGGCGGCGGCGTGCCCTGCCTCGTGGCCGTGTCGCAGAACCCCTCCGGCAACGCGCTCGAGATCGCGCTCAGCTACGCCAGCGCCATCGGCGGCGGCCGCGCCGGCATCATCGAGACCACCTTCAAGGAAGAATGCGAGACCGACCTGTTCGGCGAGCAGGTCGTCCTCTGCGGCGGCCTCGTCGAGCTGATCAAGGCCGGCTACGAGACCCTGGTCGAAGCCGGTTACGCCCCCGAAATGGCCTATTTCGAGTGCCTTCATGAGGTCAAGCTGATCGTCGACCTCATCTATGAGGGCGGCATCGCCAACATGAACTACTCGATCAGCAACACCGCCGAATACGGCGAATACGTAACGGGCCCGCGCATCATCACCGACGAGACCAAGAAGGAGATGAAGAAGGTCCTGGAGGACATCCAGTCCGGCCGTTTCGCGCGCGACTGGATGCTGGAGAACCGGGTCAACCAGTCCAGCTTCAAGGCGACGCGCCGTCGTCTGGCCGAGCACCCGATCGAGCAGGTCGGCGAGCGTCTGCGCGGCATGATGCCGTGGATCGCCAAGAACGCGCTGGTCGACAAGGCGAAGAACTGAGCCACCCGGTCTTGGCCGGGCTTCGGTCCGGCCAAAGACGGTTCAGGCCGGTGCGGCGGCGGCGAGGGCGGCGCTGATCCGTTCGAGCAACAGGGCCCTGGTATAGGGCTTGGCGAGCACGTCGTATTCGAGGTCGCCGCCGAATCGGCTCAGCGCCGGCGCGTCGTAGCCGCTGGTGAGCAGCACCGCCAGGTTCGGGCGCAGTTCGCGCACGTCGCGAGCCAGGTCGATCCCGGTGGAGCCGCCGGGCAGCACCACGTCGGTGAACAACAGATCGACCTGGTCGCCGCTGCGCAGGATCTCGATCGCCTCCGCGCCGTCGGCGGCGGTGCGCACGCGCAGGCCGGCCTCGCGCAGCATCTCTTCGGTGACCTCGAGAATACTGGGGTCGTCCTCGACGATCAGCACCGTCGCATCCAGCGGCAGGCGCTGCGGCACCGGGGGAGGGGGCGGCACGACGACGATCTCCCGTTCGGCCTGCGGCAAGTACATGGTCACGCAGGTGCCCTTGCCGGGCGTGCTGTCGATGGTGACGTGGCCGCCGAGTTGGCGGACGAAGCCGAACACCTGGCTCAACCCCAACCCGGTGCCGCGGCCGACATCCTTGGTGGTGAAGAACGGCTCGAACGCGCGGGCGCGCACCGCGGCGGGCATGCCCACGCCGCGATCCTCGACGGCGATGCTGATGAACTTGCCGGGGGCGGCCTCCTCGTTCCCTTCGAGCTCGGACGCGCCGAGAGTTCGCGGAACTCACCCGCAGCCGCAGCCAGCCGGCACGCTCGTCGCGCGCGGCCATCGCGTCCTCGATCGCGTCGCGCGCATTGATCACCAGGTTCAGCATGGCGGCCTCGAGCTTGGCCGCGTCGGCATTCGCCGGCGGCAAGCCTGGCTCGATCTGGATGTCGAAATCGATCTCCTCGCCGAGCGCGCGGCGGAGCAGGGTGGTGCTCTCGCCGACGCGTTCGCCGACATCGACCTGTTCGACCAGCAGCGCCTGCCGGCGCGAGAAGGCGAGCAGGCTGGCGGTGAGCTTGGCGCCGCGCTCGGCCGCGGCCTCGACGCTGGCGAGATAGCGCTGCGCCCGCTCGTCGGCCCCGAGCCGGCGGCGGAGCAGCGAGAGGTTGCCGATGACGACGGTGAGCAGGTTGTTGAAATCATGCGCGACGCCGCCGGTGAGCTGCCCGACGGCTTCGAGCCGTTGCGCGTGGGCGAGCCGGCCTTCGATGCGTTGCCGCTCGGTCTGGTCGCGGCTGCCGCTGATGATGCGGACGATCCGGTCGGCCGACGGGTCGAACACCGGGACGAAGATGGTCTCGACGAAGACGGGTTCGCCGCCGACATCGACGGTGCGCTGCACGGTCAGGGGGCCGGGGTTGGAGAGCGCGCGCACCAGCGTCGCGGTGGTGGAGCTGGCTCGGTCCGGCGGCAGCATCTCCTCGGGCGTGCGTCCGGCGAATTCCGCCTGGTTGAGGCCGAAGAGTTGTTCGGCGGCGGCATTGATCGACTCGTAGATGAACCGCGGGCCGGCCTCGACCCGCACGACGATCAGCGCGTCCGAGCTGAGCTGGAAATAGGTGCGGAAGCGCTCCTCGCTCTGGGCCAGCTCCTCGGTGCGCGTCACCACTTCGGCCTCGAGCCGCGTCTTGCTCTCGCGCAGCAGGCGCTCGGCTTCCAGCCGCTCGGTCGCGTCGATGGTGGTGCCGATCAGGCGGATCGGCCTGCCGTTCTCGAACTCGCTCCGCGCGGCCGAGTGCAGCCAGCGGAAGCCGCCATCGGGCCGCAGCACCCGGAACACTTGGTTGTAGCTCATCGGCTCGGCACGGGCGCGGGCTTGGGTCGCCGCGAAGCTGGCGCGGTCGTCGGGATGCAGCAGCGCCAAGCCGTCCAAACCGTGGGGCGGCCCGAGCGCGGGATCGCGGCCGTAGAGGTCGAACAAATGCTGCGACCAGGTGCGCTCGCCGGTGACGAGGTCGATCTCCCAGGTGCCGATCTGGCCGATCTGCTGGGCGAGCAGCAGCCGAGCTTCGCTGGTCTCGGCCCGGCGGAGGGCCGCTTCCTGTTCGGCGGCGCGGGCGCGCAGGCGGGTCGCGGCGTCGCGCAGGGCCTGCCTGGCGGCGGTGGCCTCGGCGAGTCCGCTCCCGGTGTAGGGCAGCGGCGCCTGTCCGCCGGCGAGCGCCCGGGCCTCGAGATTCAACGCGTTGAGCGGCCGAATGATGTTGCGGCCGATCATCCAGGCGAGCGCCAAGGTCGCCAGCAACACCGCCGCGCCGCCGGTGCCCAATTCGACCATCGAGCGGATCAGCGAGCGGTAGACCACCCAGGACGGCATGCCCACGCCGATGGTCCAGCCCGTACGCGGGGAGCGGACGAAGCCGATGAGGACCTGCTTTTTGTATCGATAGCGGGTCGGGCCGAAGCCCACGTCGCGGCCGCCATAGAACTCGGCGGCTTCCCGCAGCAACGGGGCGCCGGCGCTGGCCGCCTTGTCGCTGGTATCCCAGACGATGCGACCTTCCGCGTCGGAGATCACCACGAACCATTGGCTCGGCAGCGTCTGCAGCGACGATTGCGGCAGGATCGACCGTGCCGGCAACTGGACGGCGATGTCGTAGCGAACGACGCCGTCACGGGTGAGCGGCACGTGGACGGCCACTTGCGGCTGATGCGTAGCCAGGCCGATCGACACGCCGGAGACGACGGGCTGACCGGCCTCGAACAGGCGCTGCACGGTTTCAGCGTCGGGCTCGTGGCCGAGGCTCTCGCCCTCGGTCCGCAGCGTGTAGGCCTTGATCTCGCCACTGCGGTCGACGATGTCGAGCGCGGCATCCAGGTCGGCACTCTCGAGGGCGCGGGACGCCGCCTCCTCGAGACTAGCCAGGTCGGCCGCATCGCGGATCGGCATCTGCGCCAGAACGACCCCGATGGCTTCGGCGCGGCCCAACTTTGCATCGATGGCCGCGGAAACCCGCGACGCGGTCGCCAGCGCATTCTGCTCGATCAGCCCGGCGCTGACCCGGTAGGAACGCACCAGCAGCAGCGCCGAGAATGCCAACATTGGCAAAGTCGCGACGAGCACCAGCAAGATCAACCGTGAGCGTATCGTCGGACCGTCACCACGCATGCGAGCATTGTACTATAATTTCTCGCGTCGCGCGCTTTTGTGATTGCGTCCGGCGCTACCGCGATAACAGGGTGGTCAGGGTCTCCACACGCGCGATCGGATCCCGCTGTGCGAGCGGCAGGATGACGCGATCGCCCTTCGCCGCTCCGCCGAACGTGGCCGCGAGCGTCGGTCCGGCCGCTTCGTCCACCGGCGTGAGGGCGCAGCCGTGGCTACCGGCCTCGAGTTTGGCGATCGCCAGCGAACGGCAGACGAGACGTAGTCGCTGCAACATGATCAGGCGTTCGGCGGCCTGCGGCAGCTTGCCGAACCGATCTTCCAACTCGAGTGCGAACTCGCGCAAATGGCGCAGATCCGGCAGCGTCGCCAGCCGGCGCAGAAGCTCGATCCGAAGGTTCTCCTCCGGGATGTAGTCGGCATCGATGCGGCCGGTCAGCTCCGCGTGCAGCTCGGGCGCCGGCGGCGGCGGCGGCTCGCCGCGCTGCCGCGCCAAAGCGTCGAGCAGGAGGCGCTGATAGAGTTCGGTGCCGACCGCGCGCACGTGGCCGGCCTGCCGCTCGCCGAACAGGTCGCCGGCGCCGCGCAGGTCGAGATCGGCCGCGCTGATGGCAACGCCGGCGCCGAGGGCGGAGAGCGCTTCCACCGTCGCGAGGCGGCGCCGGGTCGATTCGGTCAGGCGGCGGCCGGGCTCGGTGAGGAAATAGGCCGCCCCGCGCCGGGCGCCCCGGCCCACCCGGCCGCGGAGCTGATGCAGCTGGGCAAGGCCGAACCGGTCGGCGTGCGTGACCAGGATCAGGTTGGCGCGCGGGATGTCCAGTCCCGCTTCGATGATGTTGGTGGCGAGCAGCACGTCGCCACCCCCTTCGGCGAAGCCGAGCACCGCCGCCTCCAGGTCCTCCGGCTTCATCCGGCCATGCGCCTGGACGACGCTCAGCTCCGGCGTCAGCTCGGCCAGCGTGGCGGCGAGCTTGGCCAGGTCGGCGATGCGGGGGCAGACGACGAAGCTCTGGCCGCCGCGGCGGTGCTCGCGCAGCAGCGCCTCGCGCACCACGATCGGATCCCAGGGCAGCACGAAGGTGCGGCCGGGCTGCCGGTCCTGCGGCGCCGTCCGCAGCACGCTGACGTCGCGCAGTCCGACCAGCGCTTCCTGCATGGTGCGCGGGATCGGGGTCGCGGTCATTGCCAGGACGTGCGGGGCGAGGGCGGCCAAGCGCGTCTTGTCGACCTCGCCGAAGCGCTGCTCCTCGTCGATCACGACCAGGCCCGGACGCCCGAGCGTCACGCCGGCAAGCCCCTGGGTGCCGATCACGATGTCGATCTCGCCGCGGCGCAGCCCGGCGCGGACCGCGCGGTTCGCCGGGCTGGCGCCGGCCCGCATCATCGCCTCGACGCGCAGGCCGGTGCCGTCGAAGCGCGTCCGGAACGTCTCAAAATGTTGCCGCGCCAGCACCGTCGTCGGCGCCGCGATCGCGACCTGGAAGCCTGCGAAGGCGGCGGCCGCGGCGGCGCGGATCGCGACCTCGGTCTTGCCGAACCCGACATCGCCGCAGAGCAACCGGTCCATCGGCCGGCCGCGCGCGAGATCCTGCAGCACGTCGTGGATCGCGGCGCGCTGGTCGCGGCTAGGCGGGTAGGGGAACCGGCGCACCACCTGGGCGAAGCGGTCGGCGGGCGGGCGCAGCACCGGCGCGCTGGCCGCCTCCCGCGCGGCGGTGCGTTCGGCCAGATGTTTCGCGACGTCCTGCAGTTCCGCCTCGATCTCGCCGCGCCGCTGCCGCCAGCTCTCGCCGCCGAGGCGATCCAGGCTGCCGCCCTCGCCGTAGCGCCAGATGCGGTCCAGCTCGGAGGGGGCGGCCAGCAGCTCGACCCCGTCGGCGAATTCGAGCGCGAGCCGATCCTCATCGCCGACGCTGCGCAGGCCGATCAGGCGGCAGACCCCGTGCTCGAGATGGACAACGGTCTCGCCGACTCGCGGCGCGTCAGCATCCTCCGGCAGCAGCCCGCCGGCGCGTGGACGCAGCAGCTTGCCGACCGGCACCAGCAGCAAGCCAGGCGCGTGCAACCCAGTCGGCAGGTCCGCCTCCAGCACGCCGACCGCGCCGTCCGGCAAATCGGCCGCGCGCTGAACCGCGGCCGCCGCCACGCCGCGCTTCTTGAGGCTGGCGACCACGCGCTCGCAATCGCTCGGGGTCGCAACCAGCACGCGATCGGGCGGGGCGGCCTGGATGAGGCTCAGCAGATCGTCGACCCGATGCGGCGGTTCGATCACGGTGCCGGGCACGTCTTCCGGGTCCGGCGTCGGCGTCACAAGGTGCGCACAGGCCGCCTCGACCTCGGCGACATCGAGGCAGAGCCGGGCCGGCGGCGGCAACTCGTCGGCGTGGCCCACGACCCGCCCGGCCTTGCGCGCGGCGTCATACGCGTCGTCGATCGCGTCGCGCACGTCGCGCCAACGCTCGGGCACCTCTTCGTCGCAATAAATGGACGCGTCGGGCAACAGGTCGAAGATCGGCACCATCCGCCGCGGCAGCCGTTGCTCGGCATGCAGCGCGTCCCGGTCGGCGTCGGGCTGCAGCAGCGCGCGGGCGGCAGTCATCTCCTCCGGATCGATGCGGAATTCGGTGGCCGGCCGCAACACGACCTGGTCGAGCGGCGCGATGCTGCGCAGGGTCACCGGATCGACCCGCAGGATACCGGCGATGCGCCCGGCCTCGAGCTGCAGCCGGACCGGCTCGCGCTCGCCGGCGGGGAACACGTCGATCACCTGGCCGCGGAGCGCGACCTCGCCGGGCTCGTCGATGCGCTCGTCCCAATGATAGCCACGCTGCGCCAGGCCGGTCCGAAACGGCTCCTCCTCGATACGGTCGCCGACCTTCAGCGGCAGCGCCGCCTCCCGCCACACGGAGGCGGGGCGGACCCGAAGCAGCGACGCCGTCGCGCTCGTCAGCAGCAGACGTGGCTGCTCGGAAGGTCGCGCCAGCTCGGTCAATGCGCGGACCCGGCGGCCGACGACGGCCGGCGCCGGCGGGACCAGGTCATAGGGCAGCACGTCGGGCGGCGGCAGCACGATGACCTCGACGGAATTGGCCAGGACGGAGGCGAGGCCAGCCACGCGCTGCAGCCGGCCGACGCCGCGCAGGATGCCGATCATCCGGCCGCGCTCCGCCGCTTGCCGCAGCAAAAAGAGGGCAAGGGCGGGTTCGGACAGGCTGTGCGGCATGGAAGAGCATCAACCCCTGACCGGCTTGGCGGTTGCACCGCCCTGCGACGCCTCTAACTTAGGCTCCTATGCGATTCGATTACATGCAGCGCGCCTGGTTGCGCGGCGCCTTGGCGGCTGGAGCCGTGCTTGGCGGGGGACGGACGGTCGAGGGACGGGAGATGGATCGGGTCACCGCCGCTTTCGTGCGCCTGGCTTGCCGAGTGCGGGGAAACGGGGTGCGGAGCCTCGACGAGATGCGCCGGTTCTACGAGGACGGCCCGGGGATCACCGGGCTGCGCCCGGACCGGTCGGTGCACGCGGAGGCGCTGACCATCGGCGGCCGGCCGGCGCGCCGCTATCATCCGCCGACCGCGCCGATTGCCGACATGCTGTATTTCCACGGCGGCGGCTTCATCATGGGCAGCCTGAACACGCACGACGCTCTGTGCCGGCTGCTGTCCGCGCGCGCCGGGCTGCGGATCACCTCGATCGACTACCGGCTGGCGCCGGAACATCCGTTTCCGGCCGCCTACGACGATGCGTGCGCCGCGTGGGAGTGGGCCAAGGCCCAGGGTGGCCGCTGGGTGATCGCGGGCGACAGCGCCGGCGGCAACCTGGCCGCCGTCCAGGCGCTCGATGGCGTCGCCCGGCTGCAGGTGCTGATCTATCCGGCCGTGGACCTGCTGCACGAACATGGGCTCTACCCGAGCATCGACGCGTTCCAAGAGGGCTTCATCCTGAGTGCGCAGATGATGCAGCAATGCGTCGACCTGTTCGTGCCCGAAGGCCAGGACCTGGCCGACCCGCGCCTGTCGCCGATCCGCGGCGACCTGTCGCGGGCCTCGCCGGCCCTGGTCGTGGCCGCCGGCTTCGATCCGCTCTACGATCAAGGCGTGGCGTATGCGAAGGCATTGGAAAATGCCGGTGTGCGAACCCATCTCGTCGATGAACGCGGATTGCCGCATGGCTTCGCCGACATGGGCGGGGTCGTGCCGGAGGCCCGGCGTGCGGTCGAACGTCTCGCAGATGAGATAAGGGCGGAGTTGGCGACATGAGGACGATGGAGCAGCGGCGCGATCCGGTTGTGCTCGCTTGGGTGATCGGGCTCGGCTTGGCGGCGCTCGCCTATGCGATCGGGCCGCAATACTTCCTGTTCCGGGTGGTCGACTATTTCCATCTGTTCGCCTGGCGCCTCGGGGAGATCATCGGCGATCTGTCGCTGGTGGCGCGCGACGTGGTGCGCTCGCTGGCGATCGGGCTCTACGGCACGTTCGTGGTGCTCTCGATCCTGGTGATCCGCCGCGGCGGCAGGGCGAAGGCGGCGCTGTTCTGGGTGTCGATCCTGTTCCTGGTGCTGATCGGCGGCGCCGACATGATGGCCGAGAGCAACGCCCGCTGGGCGGTGGCGCTCGCGGTATCGGGCTTCGGCGCGATCGCGATGACCAATCGTCTGCGCCAATCGGCGGTCGTCGCCGTCTAGCTTTCCCCGCGGGCTTTGCCGCGCAGCCTTCATGTCACGCGCGCGTTCCCGCGCGAGGCGCTTGTCATGCGCGCGTTCCCGCGCGACATGGGCGCCATGCGCATCCTGTTCCTCGGCGACGTGGTTGGACGCTCGGGGCGGGATGCGATCAGCGCGCATCTGCCCCAGCTTCGCCAGCGCCTGACGCCCGATATCGTCATCATCAACGGCGAGAACGCCAGCCATGGGTTCGGGCTGGGGCCCGACATGGCGCAGGCGTTGTTCGTGGCCGGCGCCGACGTGATCACGCTCGGCAACCATGCCTGGGACCGGCGCGAGATCATCCCCTACATCGCTCAGGAGAAGCGCGTGATCCGGCCGCTGAACTTCCCGCAGGGGACGCCGGGCGCCGGGTCGTTCGTGTCGGTGTTGGCGGATGGGCGCAAGGTGCTGGTGGTCAACGCGATGGGGCGGCTGTTCATGGAGGCGCTCGACGACCCGTTCCGCGCCTCTGCCGAGCTGCTCGGCAGCTACCGTCTCGGCAGCAGCGTGAGCGCGATCGTCGTCGATTTCCATGCCGAGGCGACGAGCGAGAAACTGTCCTTCGCCCACTCGTTCGACGGCAAGGTCTCGCTCGTGATCGGGACCCATACGCACGTGCCGACCGCCGATCACCAGATCCTGGTCGGGGGCACCGCCTACCAGTCCGACGCCGGGATGTGCGGCGACTACGACAGCGTGATCGGGATGGCCAAGCAGGGCGCGGCGACCCGGTTCTGGACCAAGATGCCCGGCGAGCGCCTGCAGCCGGCCGATGGCGAGGCCACGATCTGCGGGTTGTTCGTGGTGACCGACGACCGCACGGGTCTCGCGACCGCCCTGCAGCCGCTGCGTTTCGGCGGGCGGCTGTCGCAGGCGATGCCTGATCTATAATAGGGTGCGCGACTCCAACAGCACCGGGACTCTGCCGTGGCCGGCCATAGCCAGTTCAAGAACATCATGCACCGCAAGGGTGCGCAGGACGCCAAGCGCGCACGGCAATTCGCCAAGCTGATCCGCGAGATCACGGTCTCGGCCAAGCAGGGTCTGCCCGATCCCGCGACCAACCCGCGGCTGCGCGCCGCCATGGCCGCCGCCCGCGAAGCCAACATGCCCCGCGACACGATCGAGCGCGCCATCAAGAAGGCCACCGGCGCCGGCGGTGGCGACGACTACGCCGAGGTCCGCTACGAGGGCTATGGCCCGGCCGGCGTCGCCGTCATCGTCGAGGCGCTGACCGACAACCGCAACCGCACTGCGTCCGACGTGCGCTCCGCCTTCAACAAACATGGCGGTGCGCTCGGCGAGACCAACTCGGTTTCGTTCATGTTCAACCGTTTGGGCGTGATCCAATACAAACCCGAGACGGCCTCGGCCGACGCGGTGCTGGAAGCCGCGATCGAAGCCGGCGCCGACAATGCGGAGAGCACCGCGGACGGGCACGAGATCACGTGCGCGGTCGAGGATTTCTTCACCGTCCGCGATGCGCTGGAGGCCAAGTTCGGCGAGCCGCAGAGCGCGCGGCTGGAATGGCGCCCCACCACCTCGGTCACCCTCGACGAGGAAAAGGCCACCGGCCTGCTGAAGCTCGTCGACGCCCTCGAGGACAATGACGACGTCCAACACGTCTACGCCAATTTCGACATCCCCGATGACATCGCCCAGCGCCTCTCCGCCTAGCGCCCCAAGGGTATGACCATCCTCATGGGCATCGACCCCGGTCTGCGCTTCACCGGCTGGGGCGTGATCGAATCGATCGGCAACCGCCTGCGCCACATCGCCGACGGCGTCATCGCGACCGACAACGCCAACGCCGTCCCCGAGCGCCTCAAATTCCTGCACGAGGCGCTCACCGCGTTGTTCTTGCTGCATGTGCCGCACGAAGCCGCGGTGGAGGAAACCTACGTCAACCGGAACGGTTCGGCCACGCTCAAGCTCGGTTACGCCCGCGGCGTCGCCCTGCTCGCGCCCGCCATGGCCAACATCCCCGTCGCCGAATACGGCGCAATGGAGGTCAAGCGCGCCGTGGTCGGCACCGGCGCCGCCTCCAAGGACCAGGTCGAGATGATGGTCCGCCGCCTGCTCCCGGGCGCCACCCTGCGCCGCGCCGACGCGTCCGACGCGCTCGCCGTCGCCATCTGCCACGCCCACCACCGCTCGACCCGGCTGCGCGTCGCCGGCGGCGTGGTGATGGCGTGATCGCGCTGCTCACCGGGCGGGTCGAGGGCGTCGAGGCCGATCGCTGCATCATCGACGTCAACGGCGTCGGCTATCTCGTCCAGGCCTCCACCCGGACGCTCTCCGCCCTGCCCACGCCGCCCGCCATCGCTCGCGTGCTGATCGAGACCCAGGTGCGCGAGGACGCGATCAGCCTCTACGGTTTCGCCGAACCCTCCGAGCGCGACTGGTTCCGCCTGCTGCTGACGGTGCAGGGCGTCGGCGCCAGAGGTGGCGCTCAACATCCTCTCGGCGCTGTCGCCGCAGGAACTGGTCGGCGCCATCGCCGCCAGCGACAAGGCCAGCCTCACGCGCGCGCCGGGCGTCGGCCCGAAACTCGCGATCCGCCTGCTCAGCGAGCTCCGCGACAAGGCCGGCGCCATGCCGACCGGTCCCGCGCTCTCGATCGGGCTGGCGCCGCGCGGCATCGAGGCCGACACGCTCTCCGCGCTCGCCAATCTCGGCTACCGCCGCGCCGAAGCCTATCCGGTGGTCACCGCGATCATCGCGCGTTTGGGCGACGACGCCGCGATCGACGTGGTGATCCGCGAAAGCCTGCAGGAGCTGGCGATCAAATGAGTGCCCTGCGTTGAGCGACCGCGCCGTATCCTCCGCCCGCGTCGAGGAGGACGCCGCCGAGGCGAGCCTGCGGCCGCAGACCCTGTCCGAATTCATCGGCCAGAAAGCCAGCCGCGAGAACCTCGCCATCTTCATCCAGGCGGCGAAGGATCGCGGCGAAGCCCTTGATCACGTTCTACTTCATGGGCCGCCGGGCCTAGGCAAGACCACGCTCGCCCAGATCGTCGCCCGCGAACTCGGCGTCGGCTTCCGCGCGACGTCCGGCCCGGTGATCCAGCGGGCAGGGGACCTCGCCGCGATCCTCACCAACCTGCAGCCGCGCGACGTGCTGTTCATCGACGAGATCCATCGCCTGCAGCCCGCCATCGAGGAGGTGCTGTATCCCGCGATGGAGGATTTCCAGCTCGACCTCATCATCGGCGAGGGCCCGGCGGCGCGTAGCGTGCGCATCGACCTTTCCGCCTTCACCCTGGTCGGCGCCACGACGCGCGCCGGGCTGTTGGCGACGCCGCTGCGGGACCGGTTCGGCATTCCCTTGCGGCTGGTGTTCTACACGCCGGCGGAACTCGAACTGATCGTCGCCCGCGGCGCGGAAAAGCTGGGTTTCGAACTCACCCGCGAAGGCGCCGCCGAGATCGCCCGCCGCTCCCGCGGCACGCCGCGCATTGCCGGCCGCCTGCTGCGCCGGGTTCGCGACTTCGCCGCCGTCGGCGGCCAGAGTCCTGTCGACCGCGTCGCCGCCGACGCCGCGCTGACGCGCCTCGAGGTGGACCGCCTCGGCCTCGACGCGATGGACCGCCGCTATCTCCGCCGCATCGCCGAGCACCACGCCGGCGGTCCGGTCGGCGTCGAGACGCTCGCCGCGGCGCTGGCCGAAGCGCGCGACACGCTGGAGGACGTGATCGAGCCCTATCTGATCCAGGAGGGTCTGATCCTGCGCACGAGTCGCGGCCGGATGCTCGGCGAGGGCGGCTGGCGGCATCTCGGATTGGTGCCGCCGCGAACACAACCGCAGCTCGATCTACTATCGGATGCAGAGTGAAGCTCTATAGCCTGAAATTACGGGTTTACTACGAAGATACGGACGCCGGCGGCATCGTTTATCATGCCCGTTACTTGGCTTTTGCCGAACGCGCCCGCACCGAAGCCTTGCGTGAGGCGGGGGTCCCACATGACGAACTCGTCACGCAATTTGGCCTGATCTTTGTGGTGCGGCGCATCGAAATGGATTATCTGCGCCCCGTCCGGTTGGACGCAGAAGTGATTGTCGAGACCGGGCCATGGGCGCTAGGTGGCGCGACCGTAGACGTCCGACAGCAATTCGTCGTCGACGGTCACGAGACGGGCAGCCTGCTCGTCGGCCTGGCGTGCGTCCGCGGCGCGGACGGCCGTCCGGCGCGGATCCCGCATCGGTGGCGGGACGCGCTCGGCACGTAAGTATTTTGGGGGTGCGAGTTGGATCCTGTGCAAGCGACGAACCTGGCGACGCCAGGGGGCGACCTGTCCATGCTCGGCCTGTTCATCCAGGCCGATTTCGTCGTCAAATTCGTCATCCTGCTGCTGCTCGCCGCGAGCGTCTGGGTGTGGGCGATCGTGTTCGAGAAGCTGACCGCGCTGCGCCGGGCCAACAAGCAGGCCGATCAGTTCGAGGACCGCTTCTGGTCCGGCGGCAGCCTCGACGAGCTGTATGAGGTCGAAGGCGCGCGGCCCAAGCACCCGATCGCCGCCGTGTTCGGCGCCGCGATGGGCGAGTGGCAGCGCAGCGCCAAGGTGGTCGGCGCCGACATGAGCCGAGGCAGCGTCCGCGAACGCGTCGACCGCGCCATCGGCGTCACCGTCCAGCGCGAGATGGACCGCATGGAGCGCTGGATGGTGTTCCTCGCCTCGGTCGGCTCGACCGCGCCGTTCATCGGCCTGTTCGGCACCGTCTGGGGCATCATCCGCTCCTTCTCGGCCATCGCCACCAGCCGCAACACCAACCTCTCCGTCGTCGCGCCGGGCATCGCCGAGGCGCTGTTCGCCACCGCGATCGGCCTTGTCGCCGCCATCCCCGCCGTGCTCGCCTACAACAAGATCAGCGCCGACATGGCCCGCTTCGCCAGCCGCCTCGAAGGCTTCGGCGCCGAGTTCGGCGCGATCTTGTCGCGGCAATCCGAAGAGCGGAGCTAGCCATGCCGGCGCCGATGCGGGGCAGGGGGGGCCGCCGCCGCTACCAGCCGCTCGCCGAGATCAACGTCACGCCGCTGGTCGACGTCATGCTCGTGCTGCTCATCATCTTCATGGTGGCGGCGCCGCTGATGACGTCCGGCGTCAACGTCGACCTGCCGAAGGCCAGCGCCAACCCGCTCAGCCAGGACAGCGAGCCGCTGACCGTGACGGTGAACGCCGAGGGCAAGATCTACCTGCAGGAGACCGAGACGCCGCTGCCGGACCTGGCGACGAAGCTCTCGGGCATCGCCGACGGCAAGATGGACCGCCGCATCTTCGTGCGCGGCGACAAGGCGCTGAGCTACGGCCGGATCATGGAGGTGATGGCGACCATCACGCAGGGCGGCTTCACCAAGGTGGCGCTGCTGGCCGAGCAGGCCGGAGCGCCCTCCGGCGCCGGCGTGCGCACGCCGGCCGCGCCCAACGCTGCGCCGCGGGACTGCCGCACCTGCGCCAGCGCCCCCGCCCGCGTGGCTAGTCAGGCCGCGAGCCCCGGCTGATGACACCGGAACTCCGCCGCACCGGCGCCATCTCCGCCGCGCTCCATGGCGTGTTGCTGCTGGCGCTGCTGCTGACCCTGCAGCGCGCCGCCGCTGCCGCCGCTGGGCGAGAGCGCGGTGACGATGGAGTTCTCGATCGACCAGGCGCAGGTGCAGCGCGCACAGACCCCGGCGCCGCAGCCCGCCCCCGCGCCCGCCGAGATCCCGACGCCCGACCTGCCGTCGCCCGAAAAGCCGCTGCCGACCCCGCTCGAAGCGCCGCCGCCGCCGCCGCCGCCGCCACCCCCGCCGCCGCCGGCCCCGACCGCTCCGCCCGCGCCGGCCCCGCCGCTGCCGATCCCGCCGGCGCCGCCGCCCGCGCTCCAAGCCCCGCTCACCCCCGAGCCCGCGCCGCTGCAGCAGCTCGCGCCGCCGCTGCCGGTCCCGCCCGTGCCGCCGCCGCCCGCACCCGCGCCGCCCCGGCCAGCCCCGCAAGCCGCGCCGCCAGCGCCGCGCCCGACGCCCGCCCCGCCCGCGCCGCGCCCCGCGCCGGAGCGCCCGAACCCGGCGCCGCGCCCGACCACCAGCACGTCCACGCAGCCGAACCCGACGCGCAACACCGCCGACGACAGCCGCACCATCGAGGCCACGCTCGAGCGCCTGCGTTCGCTGCAGCCGCAGAACCGCGCGCCGACCCATGTCTACAACCCGCCCCGCGGCGGCGCCGTCGGCGGCGGCGCGCCCGACGGCGTCGACAACGCCAAGCTCTCCGCCAGCGCCCGCGGCGCGATCGGCGACCGCATTCGGGAATGCTGGACCCGCGACGCCGGCGCCCGCGACGCCGACCAGCTCTCCGCCATCCTGAAGATCGTCACCGACAGCACCGGCACCGTCCGCGACGCCCAGATCGTCCGGCCCGGCGCCGGCCCCTCCGGCAGTCGCCTTCGCCGAACGCGCCGCGCCGCGCCGCGCTCGACGCCAAATGCAACCCGATCCCGCTGCCCAAGGACCTGCTCGGGCAAACCCACACCTTCGAGATCACGTTCAAGCCATGATCGACCGCTATCTTCTCCCTCTCCGCCCGGAGAGGGTGCGCATGATGGGATACCGATGAACGAATTCACCAATCTCCTCGGCCGCCGCTCCATCCTCCTCGGCGCCGGGATCACCGCCTTCCCGCTGCTGGCCCGCGCCCAAGGCGCGCCCGCCGACAGCCAGATCACCGTCGACCGCGCCCGCACCGCGCCGATCCCGATCGCGATCCCCTCGCTCGCCGGGTCGCCGCTGGGCGCGCAGATCACCGGCGTGATCGCCAACGACCTCGGCCGCTCCGGCCTGTTCCGCCCGATCAGCGCGCCAGATCGACGCCGCCGATGCCGGCGACCAGCCCAACTTCCAGAACTGGAAGGCCGTCGGCGCCCAGGCGCTCGTCACCGGCAAGGTCGAGGGCGGCGGCAGCAACGTCCGCGTCGAGTTCCGCCTGTGGGACGTGCTGCCGGGCCAGCAGATCCAGGGCACCGCCTACACCACCACGTCGCAGAACTGGCGCCGCATCGCCCACATCATCAGCGACGTGATCTACGAGCGCCTGCTCGGCGAGAAGGGCTACTTCGACACCCGCGTCGTCTACGTCTGCGGCACCGGCCCGCGCGACCGCCGCACCAAGCGCCTCGCCATCATGGACCAGGACGGCGAGAACAACCGCTTCCTGACCGACGGCTCCTGGCTCGTGCTGACCCCGCGCTTCCACCCCACGCGCGACCAGATCGTCTACATGTCCTACAACGCCAACCGCCCGCGGGTCTGGACCTTCGACCTCGGCTCCGGCCGCCAATCCGTGCTCGGCGACTTCGACGGCATGACCTTCGCCCCCCGCTACGCGCCCGACGGCAACAGCATCATCATGTCGATCGCCCGCGGCGCCGGGTCCGACATCGTGACCGTCGGCCTCGGCGGCGGCGGCCCGCGCGTGCTCACCAGCTCCGGCTCGATCGACACCAGCCCCTGCTACAGCCCCGACGGCAGCCAGATCGTGTTCAACTCCGACCGCGGCGGCGATCAGCAGCTTTACGTTATGGGCTCCGGCGGCGGCGGCGCCCGGCGCATCTCCTACGGCCGCGGCCGCTATGCGACCCCGGTCTGGTCCCCGCGCGGCGACCTCATCGCCTTCACCCGCCTCGTCCAGCGGCAGCTTCGCCATCGGCGTCATGCGCCCCGACGGCTCCGGCGAGCGGATCCTCTCGGAAAGCTTCTCCGTCGAGGGCCCGACCTTCTGCCCCAACGGCCGCGTCCTGATGTTCTACCGCGAGAGCCCGGCGCGCGACCGTTCCGGCGCCGGCTACGGCTCGCGCCTCGTCTCGATCGACATCACCGGCTTCAACGAGCGCGTCGTCACCACGCCGACCGACGCCTCCGACCCGGCCTGGTCGCCCCTGCTTGCTTGACCGATTAGCCCGATACGGGGCGTATCGCGCGCCACAAATAGCGGAACGGATGCAATGAATTACAAAGCTCTTGGCTTCTTAGCCGCCCTCGCCCTCCTCGGCGCCTGCGCCGACAAGAACACCGCCAGCACGGGTGCGGCCACCGGCGCCGGCGCGACCACGTCCACCAATGGCGGCGCCATCCCCGGCAGCCAGCAGGACCTCGTCGCCAATGTCGGCGACCGCGTGTTCTTCGCCCTCGACCAGAACAGCCTGAGCAGCGACGCCCGCGCCACGCTCGATCGGCAGGCGGAATGGCTGCAGCGCTATCCGCAGGTCACCATCCAGATGGCCGGCAACTGCGACGAGCGCGGCACCTCCGAGTACAACCTCGCCCTCGGCAGCCGCCGCGCCAACGCCGCCCGCGACTACCTCGTCGCCCACGGCGTGAGCAGCAACCGCATCACCACCATCAGCTACGGCAAGGAAAAGCCCGGTCGCCCTCGGCTCCGACGAGCAGGCCTACGCCCAGAACCGCAACGCCACCACCTCGGTCCAGTAGGCCGAGGCGACGCAATGCGGGCCGGTTTGATCGGGCTCCGAGGAATCGTCGTCGCCGCGCTGCTCGGCGCGGCGGTCGTTCCAGCGCGCGCGCAGATGGATTCCCGCGAGGGGATCCATGCTGCAGAACCAGATCCTCGAACTTCGCCGCGACCTGCAGATCCTGCAGCAGCGCGGCGGCGTTCCGGATCGCGGCTATGACCGCGGCGCCGGTCGCGCCGCCCTCCGGCGGCTCCGGGCTCGATGCGCAGTTGCTGGACCGCGTGCAGACGCTCGAAGACCAGGTCCGCCGTCTGCGCGGCCAGTTGGACGAGACCTCCAACGCGCTGCGCGTGGCGCAGGAGCAGCTCGCCAAGCAGATCGAGGACATGAATTTCCGGCTCTCGAACGGGCAGGCGCAAGCCCGGCCGCCGACCGGGTCCCTGACGCCGCCGACCGCGCCCTCGGCGCCGCCGCCGGCCGATGCACCGCCGTCAGCGCCGGTGCGCCGCACGCCCGAGCTCGCGCTCCAGGAAGGCAACGCGGCGCTCGCCCGCCGCGACTACACGGCCGCCGAGGCCGCCGCGCGCGAAGTGCTCGCCGTGCGCAACACGCCGCGCGCCGGCGACGCCAACTTCCTCCTGGCGCAATCCCTGATCGGCCAGCGCAACTATCAGGGTGCCGCCGTCGCCTATGACGACGCCTACAACCGCGCCCGCACCGGCTCGCGCGCGCCGGATGCGTTGCTCGGCCTGGCCAATGCGCTGACCGGGCTGAACGAGAAGCCCGCCGCCTGCGCGACGCTGGACAAGCTTCGCCGCGAGTTCCCGAGCGTGCGCGGCGGCGTCCGCGAGACGGCGGCCACGCTGCGGGGGCGTAACGGCTGCGCCTGACGACCCGATCGGCTCGGCGGAGTTCGCCGCGCTGATGGCCCCGCTCGGCCCGTTCGCGGCCGGGCGGCCCGTGATCGCCGCCGTCTCCGGCGGCGCCGACAGCATGGCGCTGGCCTTCCTCGCCTCGCGCTGGGGCCAGGTGACCGCCGTGATCGTCGACCACGGCTTGCGCGCCGCCGCCGCCGCCGAATCCGCGCTGACCGCTGAACGCCTCTCACGACTCGGCATCGCCGCGACCATCCTCCACGCCGGGCTGTCGGCCGGTCCGGCCGCGGCCGAACGCGCCCGCGACGCACGCTACCGCCTGCTGCTCCAAGCCTGCCGCGACACCGGTTGCCCCGACCTCCTCGTCGCGCATCACAGCTTCGACCAGGCCGAGACCGTTCGCATGCGCGCGGACGCCGGCAGCCTGTCCGCGGGCCTCGCCGGCATGGCCTCGATCGCCTATCGCGGCGAAGCCCGGCTGTTGCGCCCGCTGCTCTCCGTCCCGCCCTCGCGCTTGCGCGCGACCTTGCGCACGGCGGGAATCGAGTGGATCGAGGACCCCACCAACCAGGATCAGCGCACCCTGCGCGCCCGTCTCCGCGTCGAAATGGACTCCGCCGCACTCGAGCGCGCGCTCGCCATCGCGCGAGCGAACGGCCTCGAGCGTGCTGAGAATGAAGCGCGCTTCGCGACCGAACTCGCATCGGTTCAGTTCCACCCGGCGGGATTCGCCTCGATCGTCCGGACAATGTCCGAAGCCGCGCTTGTCCGCCGTGATCTGGACCATTTCCGGGCGCCGCTACCCGCCGCCCCGGAGCGCTCTGTCGGCCGGTCTGGCGACCCGCTCCGCCCATGGCGTCCTGCTCCGCCCCGCCGGCCGGGTCGGCCGGAACCCTCGTCACCCGCGAACCCGCCGCTGTCGCGCCGCCCATCGCGGCCATGCCCGGCGCGATTTGGGACGGCCGGTTCCGCGTCGCCGCTGCACCCTCGGGCTCGATGCATCGGCGCGCTGGGCGACGATGCGGCGCGGATCGGACGGCGCAGTGCGCTGCCCTCCATGGTCCGCCGCGCGCTGCCGGCGTTCCGCCGCGGCGGCGAGATCGTCGCCGTTCCGCATCTGGGCTTCCCTGACGCGTCAAGCTGCCGTAGCGTATCGTTATGGTTAAATCCGCCCCGTCCCGCCGCCGGAGCGGCCTTCATTAACCCTTACGCAGTCGAGGGGATGTAGACTGGCGAAGGACACCTTATCTTTTGTGCATGCGGCGGCCGGGTTAGCGGTCGCTATGAGGATCGGATCGCTGGGACCCCATGATGAGCAATTTCGGCCGTAATCTCGCGCTTTGGGTGATCATCGCCCTATTGCTCGTGTTGCTGTTCAATTGGTTTACGCCAAACACCGGTACCATCCGCGCCAGCATGTCGGTTCCGTACTCCGAATTCATCACCGAGGTGAATGGCGGGCGCGTTCGCGACGTGACCATCCAGGGTCGCGTGGTCGCGGGCCAACTCAACGATGGCCGCAGCTTCCAGACCTACGCGCCGGAAGATCCCGCACTGGTCGGCCGCCTGACCGACAAGGGCGTCCGCGTCACCGCCAAGCCCGAGGAGAGCGAGAACCAGCTCTTCCACTACGTCCTGACCTGGTTCCCGATGCTGCTCCTGATCGGCGTCTGGGTGTTCTTCATGCGCCAGATGCAGTCCGGCGGCGGCCGCGCCATGGGCTTCGGCAAGTCCCGCGCCCGCATGCTGACCGAGAAGCAGGGCAGGGTGACCTTCGAAGACGTCGCCGGCATCGACGAAGCCAAGTCCGAGCTGCAGGAGATCGTCGAGTTCCTGAAGGACCCGCAGAAATTCCAGCGCCTCGGCGGCAAGATCCCGAAGGGCGTCCTGCTCGTCGGCCCGCCCGGCACCGGTAAGACGCTGCTCGCCCGCGCCATCGCCGGTGAGGCCAACGTCCCGTTCTTCACCATCTCCGGCTCCGACTTCGTCGAGATGTTCGTCGGCGTCGGCGCCAGCCGCGTCCGCGACATGTTCGAGCAGGGCAAGAAGAACGCCCCCTGCATCATCTTCATCGACGAGATCGACGCTGTCGGCCGTCACCGCGGCGCCGGCCTCGGCGGCGGCAACGACGAGCGCGAGCAGACTCTGAACCAGATGCTCGTCGAGATGGACGGCTTCGAGAGCAATGAGGGCGTCATCCTCATCGCCGCCACCAACCGCCCCGACGTGCTCGACCCGGCGCTGCTCCGTCCCGGCCGTTTCGACCGCCAGGTCGTCGTCCCCAACCCGGACGTGAACGGCCGCGAGAAGATCCTGCGCGTCCACATGCGCAAGGTGCCGCTTGGCGTCCGACGTCGACCCGAAGGTGATCGCCCGCGGCACCCCCGGCTTCTCCGGCGCCGACCTCGCCAACCTCGTCAACGAAGCGGCCCTCCTCGCCGCCCGTCTCGGCAAGCGCGTCGTCGCCATGAGCGAGTTCGAGAACGCCAAGGACAAGGTCATGATGGGCGCCGAGCGCCGGTCGCTGGTGATGTCCGAGGCCGAGAAGCGCATGACCGCCTACCACGAGGCCGGCCACGCCCTGATCGCCATCAACGACCCCGAGTGCGACCCCGTCCACAAGGCCACCATCATCCCGCGCGGCCGCGCCCTCGGCCTGGTGATGAGCCTGCCGGAAGGCGACCGTCTCAGCGAGAACCGCGTGCGACTGCTGTCGCGGATGAAGATGGCCATGGGCGGCCGCGTCGCCGAAGAACTGGTGTTCGGCCCCGACAAGGTCAGCAACGGCGCCGCCGGCGACATCAAGGCGGCGACCAACATCGCCCGCACCATGGTCACCGAGTGGGGCATGAGCGACAAGCTCGGCATGATCGCCTATGGCGACAACAGCCAAGAGGTGTTCCTCGGCCACTCTGTCACGCAGAACAAGAACGTCTCCGAGACGACAGCTCGCGAGATCGACTCCGAGATCAAGATGATGATCGACGGCGCCTACAACAGCGCCAAGACCCTCATCACGGAGCGGCTCGACGAACTGCACCGCCTGGCGCGCGGATTGCTGGAATACGAGACTCTCTCCGGCGATGAGATCCGCACCGTCCTGCGCGGCGAACCGGTCATCCGCAAGGTGGTCGACGAGCCGGCGCCGGACACGCGCCGCGCCTCGGTCCCGACCTCGGGCCGTCCGGCAGCACCGCCGCCGACCGGCGGCCTCGGTCCGGCGCCGCAGCCGGGCTGACACTGGCCAGCGTCATCGAGCCGCTCGGTATCCTCGTCGGGACCGGGCGCTCGCGAGGCGATCGAAATGGGTGTGGCCCGACCGCTCGGCGGCGGGCCACATGCGTTTACGCTGGTCCGCACCAGCCGTGCCGCCGCGCCGCAGCCGGTCGGCACCTTCAGCGGCTGCCTCGATGCGCTGACCGCGGCCCGTCCGGTCTGGGCGGATCTCCCGCCCGGCCCCGCTGTCATGGGCATCGTCAACGTCACCCCCGATAGTTTCAGCGACGGCGGAACCGCCGCCTCCCACGCCGACGCGATCGCCCAGGGCCGGCGCATGCTCGAGGAGGGCGCCGCGTTGCTCGACATCGGCGGCGAGTCCACCCGCCCCGGCGCGACTCCCGTCAGCCCGGAACAGGAACAAGCTCGCATCTTGCCGGTGATCGAGACCCTAGCCCGCGAAGGCGCGCGGATCTCCGTCGACACCCGCCACGCTGCCACCATGGCCCGCGCGCTCGATGCCGGCGCCGCCATCATCAACGACGTCTCCGGCCTCCGGCACGACCCGGCAGCCGCCCCGCTGCTCGCCGCCCGAAAGTGCCCGGTCATCCTGATGCACATGCGCGGCACGCCGCAGACGATGACGAGGCTCACCGAGTACGGCGACGTCGGCTTCGATGTGCTGTCGGAACTCGGCGAAATCGTCGAGTCGGCGGTTGCCGCCGGCGTCGAACGCCGCCGCATCGCGGTCGATCCCGGCTTCGGCTTCGCCAAGACGCAAGCGCAAAGCCGCGAACTCCTCCAGCGATTGCCACTCTTCGTTAACCTTCTCTGCCCTATAATCGCCGGAATGTCGCGTAAGAGCTTCATCGGCGAGATGGCCGGACTGGCGCACGCGCAGGAGCGGGATACCGCCTCTGTCGCAGCCGCCGTGATCGCGCTATCGCTGGGCGCCACGATCATTCGCGCGCATGCCGTGCGCGCGACCGTCGAAGCGGCGAAAATCTGGCGGTCGGTTCAGGACTGAGCCGGGCCAAAACGGGAGACCGAGGATTGACGACCAGTAAGCGTCTATTCGGAACCGACGGTATCCGCGGGACCGCCAACACCTACCCGATGACGGCCGAGACCGCGTTGGCGTTGGGCCAGGCCGCCGGCCTCATGTTCGTCCGCGGCAGCCATCGCCACCGCGTCGTCATCGGCAAGGACACCCGTCTCTCCGGCTACATGATCGAGCCCGCGCTGGTCGCCGGATTCATCGCCGCCGGCATGGACGTGACGCTGGTCGGCCCGCTGCCGACCCCGGCCATCGCCATGCTCACCCGCAGCCTGCGCGCCGATTTGGGCGTCATGGTTTCCGCCTCCCACAACGCCTTCGAGGACAACGGCATCAAGCTGTTCGGCCCGGACGGCTTCAAGCTCTCGGATTCGACCGAGATCGAGATCGAGACCCTCATGGCCGGTGACCGCTCCAGCCGGCTCGCCTCGCCCGAACGGCTCGGCCGCGCCATCCGCCTGGAAGATTCCGGCGGCCGATACATCGAGGCCGCCAAAGCCACCTTCCCGCGCGGCCTCACCCTCGACGGGCTGAAGATCGTCGTCGATTGCGCCAACGGCGCCGCCTACCGTGTCGCCCCCACCGTGCTGTGGGAGTTGGGCGCAACCATCATCACCGTCGGCGTCGAGCCGGACGGCTTCAACATCAACAAAGGCTGCGGCTCGACCGTGCCGAGCTATCTCCGCAGCAAAGTGGTCGAACACGGCGCCGATCTCGGCATCGCCCTCGATGGCGACGCCGACCGGCTGATCCTGGTCGACGAGAAGGGCGAAGTGGTCGACGGCGACCAGATCATCGCGCTGATCGCCCGCTCCTGGCACCGCGCCGGCCGCCTCAAGGGCGGCGGCGTGGTCGCGACCGTGATGTCCAACCTCGGCCTGCAGCGCATGCTCGAAGCGGAAAAGCTCACCCTCGAGCGCACCCGCGTCGGCGACCGCTACGTCGTCGAGCAGATGCGCGCCTTCGACATGAACCTCGGCGGCGAGCAATCCGGCCACATCATCATGACCGACTATGCAACGACCGGCGACGGACTGATCGCCGCGCTGCAGGTCCTCGCCGTCCTCGTCCAATCCGGTCGCCCCGCCAGCGAAGCCTGCAAGGTGTTCGAGCCGCTGCCGCAGCTGCTCCAGAACGTCCGCTTCGTCGGCGGTTCGCCGCTGAAACATCCCACGCGTCATCGCCGCCATCGCCGACGCCGAAGCCCGCCTCGGCAGCTCCGGCCGGGTCCTGCTCCGCCTCTCCGGCACCGAGCCGCTGGTCCGGGTCATGGCCGAGGGCGAGGACGAAACCGCCGTCAAGCAGATCGTCTCCGGCCTGTGCGACACTATCCAATCGGCCGCCGAAGCCGCCTGACGCCGTGAACGGCCGGGTCCTCGTCGTCGCCGGCTCCGACTCCGGCGGCGGCGCCGGCATCCAGGCCGACATCAAGGCCATCATGGCGATGGACGGCTACAGCGCCACCGCCATCACCGCCATCACCGCGCAGAACACTTTGGGCGTCCACGCCGTGCTGCCCGTCCCGATCCCCCTGGTCCGCGCCCAGATCGAAGCCGTGCTAGACGATATCGGCGCCGATGCGATCAAGACCGGCATGCTCGGCGACGCCGCCATGGTCGCCGCCATCGCCGACGAGATCGAGCGCCGCGCCCGCACCATCCCCCTCGTCGTCGACCCGGTGATGGTCGCCAAAGGCGGCGCCCCGCTCCTCGCCGACTCCGCCATCTACACCCTCCGCACGCGCCTCCTTCCGCTCGCGACGCTCATCACCCCGAACCTCCCCGAAGCTGCCGCACTGCTCGGCCACCCCATCAACGACCCGGTCGAAGCAGCCGCCGCCCTGCGCGCGCTCGCCCCCGCCGTCCTCCTCAAAGGCGGCCACGGCGAGGGCCCGATCGTCCGCGACATCCTCGCGCACCCTGACGGCCTAGAAATGTTTGAATCCGAACGCATCGAGACCCGCCACACCCACGGCACCGGCTGCACCCTGGCCAGCGCGATCGCCGCCGGCCTCGCCCAGGGCATGGGCCTGATCGACTCGGTCCGCCGAGCGCGCAATTACGTCGCCGCCGCGATCCGCGCCGCGCCCGGCTACGGCGCCGGCCACGGCCCGCTCAACCACAATGTTCAGGCCCCGTAGAGCACCTCGGGCGAAATCAACGGCGCGCTGATCTCCACCACGTCACCGTCCCGAACCGCCCGGTAGAAACAGCTCCGCCGCCCGGTATGGCAAGCGACTCCGATCTGGTCGACCAGCAGCAGCAGCGAATCCCCATCGCAATCCAGCCGCAACTCCACCAAACGCTGCGTCTGCCCCGACGTCTCACCCTTGCGCCACAACGCCTGCCGGCTCCGGCTCCAATAGCAGACCCGCCCCGTCGCCAGCGTCTCCGCGATCGACTCACGGTTCATCCACGCCAGCATCAACACCTCCCCGGTGTCGTGCTGCTGCGCGACCGCCGGGATCAGCCCGGCGGCGTCGAAGTGCAGCGTCGAAAAATCAATACTCATCCGTCTTGCGGTCCACGTGCCGGTGCAGCGCGCGCCATCGCCTGCTCCAGGTCGGCGATCAGGTCCGCCGGATCCTCGAGCCCGATATGGATACGCGCCGACGCACCGCCAAATGCGCCCGTCCCCGCCGTGCGCGTCAGGAAGCCGGTCGTCGGCAGCGCCAGGCTCTCGTACCCGCCCCAGCTCGCCCCGATCCCGAACAGCGTCAGAGCATCGATCCACGCCTGCGTCGCCTGCGCGCTGAATTGCGGCTCGAACACCACCCCGAACAGGCTGCACGCCCCGGTGAAATCCCGCTTCCACAGCTCATGCCCGGGCGCCCCGGGGAGCGCCGGATACAACACCGTCTTGATCTCAGGTCGCGCCTGCAGCCACTCGGCCACCTGCAGCGCCGACCGTGATTGCTGCGCCAGCCGCACGCCCATGGTCCGGATCCCGCGCAGGCACAGCCAGCAATCGTCCGGGCTGGCATATTGACCGAGCGCCAGCGCGCCGATCCGCAGCCGCTCCCACTCCGCCTCGTTGGCGACCGTGATCGACCCTAGCAGCACGTCCGAATGCCCGACCGGGTATTTCGTCAACGCCTGGATCGAGACATCGACCCCGTGCTGGAACGGCTGGAAGTGATGGATCCCCCAAGTGTTGTCCATCAGCACCTTGGCGCCCCGCCGCTTGGCCACCGCCGCCAGCGCCGGGATGTCCTGCACCTCGAACGTGTGGCTGCCGGGGCTCTCCGTGTAGAGCACGGTGGTGTTCGGACGGAACAACGCCTCGATCCCGGCCGCGTCGATGCAGGGATCGTAATACGTCGTCTCGATCCCGAGCCCGGCCATCATCCCGTCCGCGAACCCGCGCGCCGGCCCATAGACGCTGTCCGGCATCAGGCAATGCTCGCCCGCCTTGAGATAGGTCAGCAGCGGCGTCGTCACCGCCGCCAGCCCCGACGAGACGATCTGGCATCTCGTGCCGCCCTCGATCTCGGCGATGACGTTCTCGAGCGCGTGGTGCGTGGCGTTGCCATGGACCCCATAGCTTTCGCTCTGCTCGAGCCGCCGCCGGCCGCCATCGATCCGGTCGGCGCAATCGACGTGCAGCATGGTGGACCCGCGCAGCAGCGGCGGGTTCACGAAGCCGCGGATCTTGGTGCCTTTTCGCCCCGCATGCGACAGCCGGGTCGCGAAGCTGTGCCCGTGGGCGGATTGATCCTCGGGCATCAGCTTCTCTCCTTCGTGGTGTCGGGCCTGCCGGCCCATTCGGTCCATGATCCGTCATAGACGGCGCCTTGCGGCAGCCCCGCCTGCACCAGCCCGAGCGTCAGGATCGTCGCCGTGACCCCTGTGCCGCAACTCGTGACCACCGGCAGCGTGCCGTCGACCCCGGCCGCCGCGAACCGTGCCCGCAGCGCGTCCTTCGGCAGCATCGTGCCGTCGGCGGCCAGCAATTCGTTGAACGGCAAGCTCCGGCTGCCCGGCATGTGTCCGCTCGGCAGGCCCGGCCGCGGTTCCGGCGCCGACCCGGCGAACCGTCCCGCCGGCCGCGCATCGACCACCACACGGTTCCGGTCTGCCGTCATCATGTCGCCGATGCCCCGAAGCCGCTCGGCCCGCAGGCTCGCCCGGAACAGCCGCTGGCTGTGGCGCGTCCGCCGGCCCATTCGCGACCGGGCGGCCCTCGCGCACCCATTTCGGCAGCCCGCCATCCAGCACCGCCGCCGCGTCATGCCCGAACAGCCCCATCAACCACCAGCCCCGCGCCGCCGAGGCCAACCCCTTCTGATCGTAAAAGACGACGGTGCTGCCGTTGCCGACGCCCATCTCGCCCATCAGCCGCTCGAACCGTCCCGCCGACGGCACCATGTGCGGCAGCTTGGTGTCCTGGTCAGCCACCACGTCGATGTCGAAGAACCGCGCGCCCGGGATATGCGCGCCGGCGAACTCGGCCGCGCCGTCACGACCCTCGTTCGGCAGGTATTTCGTCGCATCGAACACGACCAGACCCGGATCGTGCAGATGCTCATCCAGCCATTCCGTCGAAACCAGCGGGCCCATCATCCCTCCGCCAGCGCCAGCACGATGCGCCGGTTCTGCCGCCCCTTGTTCTCGATCTTCACCACCGTGAGCCCTCCGATCTCGCCCGTCGCGCGCACATGCGTCCCGCCGCAGGGCTGCAAATCCACCGGCGTCTCGCCAGCGCCGATCCGAACCAGCCGCAGCCGCCCGGTCCCCCGCGGCGGCTTGACCGAGAGCGTCCGCACCAGCCCAGGATTGCTGTCCAGCACATCCTCGTCCACCCATTCGGTCGAAACCGGATGGTCCGCCGCCACCAGCGCGGCCAGCCCCGCCTCGAGCGCCGCCTTGTCCGGCGCCGCCGGCAGATCCAGGTCGAGCCGCGACCGATCCGCCCCGATCTGCCCGCCCGTCACCGACGCACCCGGCAGCAGCGAACACAACAGGTGCAGCGCCGTATGCATGCGCATGTGCCGGTGCCGCAGCGCCCAATCCAGCTCGGCCCGCACCAGTGTGCCGGGGGCGGGGAGGGGAGCCTCGCCCGCCGAATGACGGATCGCCTCGCCGTCGCCCTTCACCGCCTCGAGCACATCCAGCCGCCCGCCCGCCCAGGTCAGCGCCCCGCGATCGCCGGGCTGCCCGCCGGAGCGGGCGTAGAACGGCGTCCGATCGAGGCTCACCATCCCGTCGGCCGCCTCCGTGACGATCGCCGCCGCCTCCCGCAGGTAGGCGTCCTCGAGAAAGAGCCGGATCGTCATGAGGCGCTCCATTGCGCGCGCAATCCCTCGCGCCGCGCCGCGAGCCAGAGCAGCGCGATGGTCGTCACCGAATTAGGGAACCGCCCCTCGACCGCCTGCGCGATCGCCCGGTCGGCCGGCCAGACGCGCACCCGGATGTCCTCGTGCTCGCTCGCCAGCCCGCCGGCGCCCGCCAGCCCATCGGAAGCAGCCGCCGGGGCGCGGACGCGCCCCACGAACATCGTGCAGCGCTCGTCGCTGCCGCCGGGCGTCAGCACGAAATCGCCGATCGGCGCGATCAGATCGGCAGACAGCCCCATCTCCTCGACCGCCTCGCGGCGAACCGTCGCCTCCGCATCCTCGCCCTCGTCGCACAGCCCGGCCGGGATCTCGACCGTGATCGGATCCAGCCCGGCCGCCATCACCGGCAAACGGAACTGCTCGATCAGCACCACCGTATCCGACCAGGGATCATAGGGCAGCAGCGCGGCAGCGCGCCCGCGGCGGAACAATTCCCATGTCCGCTCGCCCGACATCGCGCCATCGAACCGGCGCTGACGGAATTTCACGACGTCGAGCGCGAACCGGCCCGACCAGACCCGGCGCTCGCTGACGATCTCGACATTCGGATTTTCAGGGAGCGGCGCCGCATTCATTGGCCCCGACCATAGGCAAGCTTGTCGACCGCGTGAACCCTGTTCGCGCGCGCGTCCTCACCCCGGTGGGGGGCACCCGGGGTGAGACGCGGTCAGGCGGCTTGGCGGCTCGGGTTGCGGACGCCGAGCAGTTCCCGCAGGCGCATCGCGGCCGGGCGGCCCTTCAGCGCATCGCGCCAGATCGCTTCGGCCACACGCTGGTGCGCCGCCACGGCCTCGTCGGCGCCGGTGATCATGCCGACCCCGGTATTGCTGGCCGGCAGCCCATCGGCCCGGAACGGATTGACCGTCAGCGTCGCCCGCTCGCTCGAACGGATGATGCTGAACTCGCTCGCGGCCGTGCCGTCGGCCAGAAGGCCGAACTGCAGGCCCATGGGCTCGGCGTCCATCAGGTCGGCGATGTTGGCGATTTCCGCCGCGGCCACGGACCGGCAACGCTCGCGCATCGGCGGCGACAGGTGCGCCATGCCGAGCACGCCCGTCTCGAGGAACGAGCGGACCGCCACTTCCGAGATGATCGCGATGATGCCCGGACGGCGCTGCTGATAAGCCCGCTTGCGCGCCGCGAGCAGCGACATGACCTGGTCCGCCGCCGCCTTGGCCGACGCACGGTCGCCATCGAGCGACTCGGTATGCATCGCCAGACCTTCGGCCATCGTGGAGTCGAATGCCTCGGACGTGGTCAGGTAGCACATCGGGCCGTAGGACTGCAGGATCTGGTCCGCGCCGTCCTCGATCTGCCGCAGCCGCTCGAAGAACCCGGCCGCCCGGCTATAATACTCCACGCCGATCCCGAGCAGCGAGAGCGGCGACACCTTGAGCAGCTCGGCCAGCCGCTTGACGGTGTCGAGCTTGATCACCTCGCCTTTCTCGTACCGATACAACGCGGCTCGCGAAACGCCCAGGCGCGCCGCGATCTCTTCCGCGCGCAGTCCAGATTCGAGGCGATATGCCCGAAGCTGCTGCCCTATTTCCGCGAATCTCATGGTGTCTCCCTCAACTTCCGGACGCACCGTAGACCTGTTCGGTTTGTCAATTGTGACTAGTGCGTCAAGGGTAACCGACTTTTGGCCGATTTTTGAGCAAATGCTGCGATTTCCTAAACACCATACCGTTCACGCCAGGCGAGCCCCGCCTTTGTCTCACCGGCCGGACGGTATTCGCAGCCAACCCAGCCGTCGTAGCCGAGCGAGTCGATGCGCTTGAAAACGAACTCCCACCCGATCTCCCCGGTGCCGGGCTCGTTGCGGGCCGGCACGTCGGCGATCTGGATGTGCGCGATCACCGGCATGAACGCCTCCAGCCGCTTGGTCACGTCGCCCTCGGTGACTTGGCAGTGATAGACGTCGAACTGCAGTCCCACCCGGTCGGCCCCGATCGCCTCGATCACCGCCGCGCCCTGCGCCATGGTGTTGAGGTGGAAGCCCGGCATGTCGCGGTGGTTGATCGGCTCGATCACCAGCTTGATGCCCGCCGCATGCGCCTGCTCGGCCGCCCAGGCCAGGTTCGCGGCATAGATCGCCGCCGCCGTCACCGGCTTGACGTCCTTGCCAGGGATCCCCGCCATCACGTGGACGAGCTTGTTGCCGAGCGCCGAGGCGTATTCGAGCGCCCGCTTGATCCCGTCGCGGAACTCCGCCTGCCGCCCCGGCAGGCTCGCCGTCCCGCGCTCGCCTTGCGCCCAATCGCCAGGCGGTCCGTTGAACAGCACCTGCTGCAGCCCGGCGCCGTCCAGCCGCGCCCGGATCTCGCGCGCCTCGTGATCGTACGGGAACAGGAACTCCACGCCCTTGAAGCCCGCCTTGGCCGCCGCGTCGAACCGGTCGAGAAATCCGACTTCATTGAACATCATCGACAAATTGGCGCACAAACGCATGACTAATCTCCTGCAGTGAGCCGAAGCTACAAGGAGCCCGGTGCCGTGCAAAGTTGCGCCTTACCCATTTCGGGTGATACCGCCCCGCCATGATGTCCCGCTCAGACGTGCTGACCGAGCGCATCCTGATGGGATTGCTGCTCGCGGGCCTCGCCATCGGCTGCTGGCTGGTGCTCGCCCCGTTCATATCAGCCATCCTGTGGGGGGCGATCCTCGTCTTCACCACATGGCCGGTCTACCGCTGGCTCGCGTCTCGCCTGCACCTGCGCGACAGCTGGGCGGCCGGGCTGATGGTGCTGATCACCGCGGTGCTGATCGTCCTGCCATTGGCCCTCGTCGCGCCCGCCGGCGCCGACGACGTGCAGATGCTCCGCCGCGCCGTGGAGGACGCCGTCGCCGGCGGACTGCCCAGCGCGCCGGACTGGGTGGCCCGCGTGCCGCTGATCGGCCCGACCGCGTCCGAATATTGGAACACCTGGGCGCAGGATCTGAGCGCCGTCGGCGACACGCTGAAGCCCTATCTCGGCACGCTCGTGGAGAGCGGGCTGAAATTCATGCTCAGCATCGCCAGCGGCCTGCTGCAATTCCTGCTCGCCCTCGTCGTCGCCTTCTTCTTCTATGCCTCCGGCGAAATCCTCGCCGGCCATCTCGCCCGCATCATCGGACGCATCGCCGGCGAGCGCGCCCCGCGCCTGATCGAAGTCACCGGCGCCACCATCCGCGGCACCGTCTACGGCATTCTCGGCACCGCGCTGGTCCAGGGCTTCCTCACCACCTTCGGCCTCTGGCTCTCCGGCGTGCCGCGCCCGTTCCTGCTGGGCGCCATCGCCGGGTTCATCTCCGTGCTGCCGGTCGGCGCCCCGGTGATCTGGATTCCCGCCGCGCTATGGCTGCTGACCGTCGGGCATACCGGCTGGGGCATCTTCCTCTTCACCTATGGCCTGGTGATCGTCAGCGGCTCGGACAACGTCATCCGGCCCTACTTCATCGCCCGCGGCGCCAAGCTGCCGTTCCTGCTCACCATCCTCGGCGTCCTCGGCGGCGCGCTCGCCTTCGGCCTGCTCGGCATCTTCCTCGGACCTGTCCTGCTGGGCGTCAGCTTCACCCTCGTCGCCGAATTCTCCGGCAACGACCAGCTCGCCGCCAGCCAGTTGGCCCGCTTCCGCCCCGAACGGGCCCGCACCCCCGAAACGGTCGGCGACGGCTGAACGGGGTTCCGTTGGTTCGCGTTTCTGTCTAGGAGAGGGCGCATATGTTCGCGTTCATCCTGTCTCGGCTCGGCCAGGCCATTCCCGTCTTGCTGATCGTGGGCCTGATCGCCTTCGCGATGTTCAAGTTCGTTGGCGATCCCATCGTCATCATGCTGGGCCAGGACTATACCGAGGCGCAGCGTGTCGCGCTGGTGCATCACCTCGGCCTCGACCAGCCGTTCTTCGTCCAATACGGCAAGTTCATGTGGAACGCCGTCCACGGCGAGTTCGGCATCAGCTACCGCCTCGCTCGGCCGGTGATGGACCTCGTCGTCGAGCGCGCCCCCGCAACCCTCGAACTCGCCTTCACCGCCGCCCTGTTCGCGCTCCTGATCGGCGTGCCGATGGGCGTCTACACCGGCATCTACCGCAACCGCATCACGTCGCGCCTGCTGCTGATGATCAGCCTCGTCGGCGTCAGCCTGCCCACCTTCCTGATCGGCATCCTGCTGATCCTGGTGTTCAGCGTCCGGCTCGGCTGGCTCCCCAGCTTCGGCCGCGGCGAGGTGGTCGACCTCGGCTTCTGGAGCACCGGCTTCCTGACCAAATCCGGCCTGCAGGCGCTCATCCTGCCGTCCATCACCCTCGGATTGTTCCAGCTTACGCTGATCATGCGCCTGGTCCGCGCCGAGATGCTCGAAGTGCTGCGCTCCGATTACGTCAAGTTCGCCCGCGCCCGCGGCCTGCCGTCCCGCACCGTCAATTTCGGCCACGCGCTGAAGAACACGCTCGTGCCCGGTCATCACCATCGTCGGCCTGCAGCTCGGCGGCATCATCGCCTTCTCGATCGTCACCGAAACGGTGTTCCAGTGGCCCGGCATGGGCCTGCTCTTCGTCCAATCCGTCCAGGTCGCCGACATTCCCGTCATGGCCGCCTACCTGATGCTGATCTCGGTGGTGTTCGTGGTCATCAACCTCGTCGTCGACCTGCTCTATTTCGCCGTCGACCCCCGCCTGCGCATGGCCCGCGGCGCCTCGAGCGGAACGGCCAAGGCATGATGCTCGCGCGCGCCTGGGACAGCGACGTCCTCTACAGCTTCCGCCGTTCGCCGGTCGCCGTGCTCTCCGCCCTGATCCTGCTGACCCTGCTGATCGGCGCGCTGTTCTGCCAATGGGTCGCGCCGTCCAACCCCTACGATCTCGCCAGCCTCAACCTGATGGACAGCTTCCAGCCGCCCGCCTTCATCGACGGCGGCACCCGGGAGCACCTGCTCGGCACCGACGACCAGGGCCGCGACCTCCTCTCCGCCATCCTCTACGGCGCCCGCATCAGCTTCTTCGTCGGCATCTCGTCGGTCGTCTTCGCCGTCATCGTCGGCGTCGGCGTCGGCCTGCTCGCCGGTTACGCTGGCGGCACGATGGACGCGGTGCTGATGCGCATGGCCGACGTGCAGCTTTCCTTCCCCGCC
This sequence comes from uncultured Alphaproteobacteria bacterium, assembly GCA_963848035.1. Taxonomy (GTDB): domain Bacteria; phylum Pseudomonadota; class Alphaproteobacteria; order Acetobacterales; family Acetobacteraceae; genus JAVVHH01. The sequence goes on along the minus strand of CAWKCD010000001.1, from coordinate 4,148,031 downwards.
ATCCTGATCGCGCTCCTCGTCGACGGCGTCGTCAGCGTCTCCGTCCCCCGCGAGATCCGCGAGAACGTCCAGGTCTACATCCTCATCTTCGCCATCGGCATCTCGTTCTGGCCCCAATTCGCCCGCACCGTCCGCGGCTCCACCCTGGTCGAGCGCGGCCGCGAATACGTCATGGCCGCCCGCGTCATCGGCCTGTCCTCGCCGCGCATCATGCTCACGCACATCCTGCCCAACGTGCTCGGCCCGGTCATGGTCATCGCGACGCTCAGCCTGGGCCTGGCCATCATCTCCGAAGCGACGCTGTCCTATCTCGGCGTCGGCCTGCCGCCAACCCAGCCATCGGTCGGCACCCTCATCCGCATCGGCAACGACTTTCTGTATAGCGGCGAGTGGTGGATCACCGTCTTCCCCGGCGTCGCGCTGCTGCTGATCGTGCTCTCCATCAACCTGCTCGGCGATTGGCTCCGCGACGCCCTCAATCCCAGGCTTCGATAATGAGGCTTCGCTGATGGCCCTGCTCGAGGTCGACAACCTCTCCGTCCAGTTCGACACCCGCCGCGGCAAGCTGCTTGCGCTCGACGGCGTCTCGTTCGAGATCGAATCCGGCGAGGTCCTCGGCGTCGTCGGCGAGAGCGGCGCCGGCAAGTCGCTCACCGGGGCCGCCATCATCGGCCTGCTCGAGCCGCCCGGCCGCATCAGTGGTGGCGAGATCCGGCTCGACGGCAAACGCATCGACAATATGCGTCCAGACCAGCTCCGCCCGATCCGCGGCAAGCAGATCGGCGCCATCTTCCAGGATCCGCTGACCACGCTGAACCCGCTCTACACCGTCGGCCGCCAGCTGATGGAAACCATGCGCACGCATCTGCCGATCGGCGCCGCCGAGGCGCGCAAGCGGGCGATCTTCTGGCTCGAGCGCGTCGGCATCCCCGCCGCCGCCCAACGACTCGACTCCTACCCGCACGAATTCTCCGGCGGCATGCGCCAGCGCGTCGTCATCGCGCTCGCCCTCTGCGCCGAGCCCCGCCTCGTCATCGCCGACGAGCCCACCACCGCGCTCGACGTTTCGATCCAGGCTCAGATCATCGAGCTGCTCAAGGCGCTTACCCGCGAACGCGGCACCGCCGTCATGCTCGTCACCCACGACATGGGCGTCATCGCCGAGACCGCCGACCGCGTCGCCGTCATGTATGCCGGCCGCGTCATCGAGATCGGCCGCGTCGCCAACGTCGTCAAGCGCCCCTCCCACCCCTACACGCAGGGCCTCATGGACAGCATCCCCGCGCTCGACCACCGCGTCGACCGGCTCACCCAGATCGAGGGCTCGATGCCGCGCCTGACCGCCATACCCCGGGGCTGCGCCTACAACCCCCGCTGCCCGCAAGTCTTCGACCGCTGCCGCGTGCGAGCGACCCGACCTGATGTCCGCCCGCCAGACCGAGGCCGCCTGCTGGCTCTACGACACGGTGCCCGCCGCCCATGTCTGACAAGATCCCCGTCCTCGCCGCGGAACACGTCACCCGCCTGTTCGACGTCTCCCGCCCCTGGCTGCAGCGCAAGCTCGCCGGCGAGGAGCGCCAGACCCTGCGCGCCGTCGACGACATTTCCTTCAGCATCGACAAGGGCAAGACGCTCTCCCTCGTCGGCGAAAGCGGCTGCGGCAAATCCACCGTCGCCCGCATGGCCGTCGGCCTCTACGCGCCCAGCTTCGGCAAGATCCGTTTCGAGGGCCAACCGCTCTCCTCCGCCCGCGCCCAGCCCAAGCTGCGCCGGCGCATGAACATGATCTTCCAGGATCCCTACGCCTCGCTGAACCCGCGCTGGCGCGTCCGCGACATCGTCGCCGAGCCGATCCGCGCCTTCCACATCCTGCGCTCCCGCCGCGACATCCGCGACCGCGTCGCCCAACTCCTCGAGCAGGTCGGCCTCTCCGCCCGCGACGGCGAGAAATTCCCCCACGAGTTCAGCGGCGGCCAGCGCCAGCGCATCAGCATCGCCCGCGCCCTCTCGAGCGAGCCCGACTTCCTCGTCGCCGACGAGCCCACCTCCGCGCTCGACGTCTCCGTCCAGGCCCAGATCCTCAACCTCATGCGCGACCTGCAGCAGCGTATGCAGCTCACTTATCTCTTCATCAGCCACAACCTCGCCGTCGTCCGCCACGTCAGCGACCAGCTCGGCGTCATGTATCTCGGCCGCATCGTCGAATACGGACCCGGCGAGAGCATCTTCGCCGCTCCCCGCCACCCCTACACACGCCTGTTGCTCGACGCGATCCCCGACATGGCAATGACCGGCCGCCCCCGCACCGCCGTCGGCGGCGAGGTTCCGAGCCCGATCGATCCGCCGCCGGGCTGCACCTTCCACCCCCGCTGCCCGTTCGCTTTCGTCCGCTGCAAGTTCGAACGTCCCGAACTCACCCAGAACGGCGACGTCCTGGTCGCCTGCCACGCGGTCGAAGAGGGCCGCCTGGCCCCGCGCGAGGCCGCCGCCCTCACGCAGTGACGGCCCGGCCCGCGCGCGGCCGCTCCGCCCAACGCCTCGGCGTCGACGCCGAACGAGCCGCCTGCGGCGCGCTCGAAACCGAAGGCTGGACCGTCCGCGCCACCCGCCTGCGCACCCCGGCCGGCGAGATCGACGTGGTCGCCGAACGCGACGGCCTGCTCGCCTTCGTCGAAGTCAAAGCACGCCCGACCCTGGCCGCCGCCGCGGCAGCCCTCGGCCCCCGCCAACGCGCCCGCCTTCTCGCCGCCGCCGAGATCGTGCTCGCCGAACATCCGGACTGGGGCAGGGCAGGGGTCCGCTTCGACGTGCTCCTGGTCGACGCAGAATCCCGAGTTCGCCGCATCGCCGACGCCTTCCGCGCCGAGTGACCAAACCTCGGGCTCGCGGAAAAGATACTATCGATCCCGGAACTTTTCACCGCACCGGAACTTCGCTACGGTCTACGAGGCTGGAATGAAGGCGTGATGATGCGTTACCAACTGCTGCTTGGCCGACTGCTCGCCGCTGCTTTGCTGACCGTCTCGATCCTGAACGTTGCGAACGCGCAAGGCAAACGCGTGGCCCTCGTCGTCGGCAACGGCGGCTACCGCAACGTCGACCGCCTCGCCAACCCGGCCAACGACGCCCGCCTGATCGCATCGACCCTGCAAGCCGCTGGATTCACCCTCGTCGGCGGCGGCCCGCAACTCGATCTCGACAAGCCGCATTTCGACCGTGTCGTGCAACAATTCGGAGCCGCCGTGCAGGGCGCCGACGTCGCCCTATTCTACTATTCCGGTCACGGCATGCAGGTGCAGGGTGCCAACTGGCTCGTCCCCACCGACGCCAATCCGACCAGCCCGCGCGACCTCGACTTCCAGATGGTCGACGCCAGCCTCGTGCTCCGCCAGATGGAGCACGCCGGCACCAAGCTCAACCTCGTCATCCTCGACGCCTGTCGCAACAACCCGTTCGCCTCCCGCGGCATCCGCGCCACCGCCGGCGGCCTGGCCGAAATGCACGCCCCCGAGGGAACCCTGATCTCCTATGCCACGCAGCCCGGCAGCGTCGCCGCCGACGGCGCCGGCGGCAACAGCCCCTACACCGCAGCCCTCGTCAACGCCATCAGGCAGCCCGGCGTCGACGTCTTCCGCGTGTTCAACCAGGTCGGCCTGACCGTCAAGCAAGGCACCGGCGGCACGCAGCAGCCTTGGCTGGCATCCTCGCCGATCTCCGGCAATTTCTACTTCTTCACCGGGCCCACGACCGTCGTGCTGCCCGCCGTCCCGATGCAAACCGCGCCGCCGGCCTCCGCCCCGCAAGCCAACAACCGTTTCGATGGCGCGTGGCAGGCGATCATCGCATGCGAAAAGGCCGATGACGGCGCCGCGGCCTGGAGCCGTCTGTTCCCGGCCACCGTCGCCAACGGCCGGTTCACCGGCGGCTGGGAGGCGCATGACCGCCAAGGATCCACCATGTCCTTCGAGGGCCCCGTTTCCGCCGACGGATCAATGACCTTGACCGTCACCGGTTTCACCGGGCCTCCGGATTACAGCGTGCGCCGCGTCGTCCAGGGCTCGGCGGTGAACTTCCACGTGGTCGGAAAACTGGTCGGCGACCACGGGGAAGGCCAACGGATCGAACTTCGCCGCTGCTCGATGAACTTCACCCGCAAATAGAAACCAAGACTTCCGCGAACCGACGATCGTAGGGTGCATGAGCGCAGCGTCATGCACCATCGACGCTCCGCCCGCGTCGCGCCCACTCAGGCCAGGAGAGCCGCAATGACCGAGGATTGGCGAGCCCTCAACCGCGCCGCCTGGGACGAACGCGTCGCGATCCATCTCGGCCCGCGCGGCTACGATATCGCCTCGCTGCGGACAGGGCAGGGGCGCTTGAACGCCATCGAGGAGGCGGAACTCGGCCCCGTCGCCGGGCTGCGCGTGCTCCACCTGCAATGCCATTTCGGGCGCGACAGCCTGATCCTCGCCAGCCGCGGCGCCGATGTGAGCGGCATCGACTTCTCCCCCGCCGCGATCGACGCAGCGAAAGCCCTCGCGGCCGAACTCGGCGCCAACGCCCGCTTCATCCTCTCCGACCTCTACGACGCGCCATCTTCCCTGCTCGAGCCCGCTTCGTTCGACCTCGTCTACATCACCTGGGGCACCATCTGCTGGCTCCCCGACATCGCCGCCTGGGCCCGCATCATCGCCCACTTCCTGCGACCCGGCGGCGCCCTCTATTTCGCCGACGCCCACCCCGTCGCCTACGTCTTCGACGACCGCCAGGACACCGACCGGCCTGGCTGGCACGTGCCCTATTTCGGCGCCCAGGCGAACACGTTCGAAGACCCCGGCGACTACATCGACCGGCAAGCCCGGCGCGTCCACGTCCGGGAAATCAACTGGCTGCACCCGCTCGACAGCATCCTCGCCGCCCTGCGCGACGCCGGTCTGCAACTCGATTGGCTGCACGAACACCCTCGCGTGACCTGGCAGATGCTCCCCAGCCTCGTCGAGGATGCCGACGGCTGCTGGACCTGGCCCGACCGCCCCTGGTTCCCCCTCAGCCTTAGCCTACGCGCCGTCCGGAGCGCCTAGCCGATCAACGCGAAAAATTCTTCGCCACCCGCGTTAGTGGTTTGTTAATCTCGAGAGCGCAAACATGTGGCTCTCGCAAGGAATACCGCATGTCCAGCATTTCCTCAGTGACCTCCACGGCAGCGCTGACCGTATCGGACGCCGCCACCGACAAGGCGCTGGCGGCCGCGCAGCAGAAATTGGCCGCTGACCGGCGTGCCAATGCCAGCGCATCCTCGCTCCAGTCCGATCAGAAGGCGATCAGCACCGCGAACGCCGCCGCCACCAAGATCGATCAGCAACTGGCCCAGGCCTCCGCGAGCGGCACCCCGACCGGATCGAAGCCCACATCAGGCGTCAAACTGACCGCTTGAGACAACCCCGTTCAGCAACAAGGATCGCCAGCCGCGATCTTTGTTGCCACCAATCGTAGGGCGGAAAAGCGAAGCGCATTCCGCCACCTTCGCTCACCGCCGCTCGCCCGCCTCCGCCGCTGACACCGCGCTCCGCCGAGACCGTGTCAGCCGCACAGCACGGACACGAGGCGTCAGACCTATCCCTAGCGCCGCCCCGCCAGCCAGCGCTTCATCTCGGCGATCTCCTTCTCCTGCGCCGCAATGATCCCCCGCGCCAACCGCCGCACCTTCGGATCCTTGCCGTACTGCAGCTCCGTCCGCGCCATGTCGATCGCCCCCTGATGGTGCGGGATCATCATCGACATGAAGTCATGGTCCGGATCCCCCGTCATCGGCGCCGCCGACATCGCCTGGTTCATCCGCTCCATCCCGCTCATCATCGCCGACCCCGCGCCCGACCCCGCACTCGATGCGCCGCCCGCTCCGGGCATCGCCATCCCATCATGACCGGGGGAGGGCGCCGATGGCTGTGCGTACGCCGAACTGCAAAACACGAGTGCACAAACCGCAACGAGCGCAAAACGCATGATCTCTCCTCCAACCCGCTCTAACCCGGCGCCGCGGCAACGTCGTGATCCCCGGCAATGCCTCGACCCGCGCCACCCAAGCCGCAACGCCCGGCCACCGCCCGAGATCGAACCCGCCCTCGTCCGCCCGGTGCGTATACGCGAATAGCGCCAAATCGGCGACCGTCGGCCCATCCCCCACCAGCCACGCATGCTCGCCCAGCCGCCGCTCCATCACCCCCAGCGCATTGCCCCCCTGCGTCATGCACTGCGCCAGCCGCTCCTGATACAGATGCGCCTCCCGCCGCCACGCCACGATGTTCCGCGCCACCGCGATAGACGGCTCATGACTATACTGCTCGAAGAACAACCACTCATGCACCCGCGTCCGCGCCAGACCCGGCGGCGGCAGCCACGCCGTCCCCTCCGCGAAGTGCAACAAGATCGCGTTGCTCTCGATCAGCACCGTCCCGTCATCCAGCACCACCGCCGGGATCTTGCCCACCGGGTTGATCGCCAGGAACTCCGGCGTCCGGCTCGCCCCGGCATTGCTGTCCGTGTCGACCAGCTCGTACGCGTGCCCCGTCAAATCCAGGATCGTCGCCGCCTTCCAGCAATTGCCCGACGTCCGCATACCGTAAAGCCGCATCATCCCACCTCCGGTTGACGCCCGAACGCTACGCAACCGGGGGTTTTCCCGGAACCGCCGAAACGGTATACCGCCCATGGGCCACGCCCCCCCACCGGGGCGCTTCTCTTCTGAAAGGGAGAGCCATGCCAGACACGGTGCCATCACCGCTCCAGGACACGCGCCCCGCGCGCCGTCCGCAAAACCCCAACTTCTCCTCCGGCCCCTGCGCCAAGCGGCCGGGCTGGTCGCTCGCCGCGCTCGACGGCGCGCTCCTCGCCCGCTCCCACCGCGCCGCCGGCCCCAAAGCCCGCCTGGCCGAAGTGATCGACCGCTCCAAGGCGATCCTCGGCATGCCCCAGGACTGGCGCCTCGCCATCGTCCCCGGCTCCGACACCGGCGCCGTCGAGATGGCCATGTGGACCCTCCTCGGCGCCCGCCCGGTCGACATCCTCTCCTTCGAGAGCTTCTCCGCCGCCTGGGCTACCGACGCCGTCAAACAGCTCAAACTGACCAACGCGACCGTCCTCGAAGCCCCCTACGGCGCGCTCCCCGACCTCACCAAAATCGACCCGGCGCACGACCTCGTCCTCGCCTGGAACGGCACCACCTCCGGCGTCCGCCTCCCCAATGCCGACTTCATCGCCGCCGACCGCGAAGGCCTCGTCATCTGCGACGCCACCTCCGCCGCCTTCGCCATGGACCTCCCCTGGCCGAAACTCGATGTCGTCACCTGGTCCTGGCAGAAAGTCCTCGGCGGCGAAGCCGCCCACGGCATGCTCGCCCTCTCGCCAAGAGCGGTCGAACGCCTGCTCACCCACAAACCCGCCTGGCCGCTGCCCAAAATCTTCCGCATGACCAGCGGCGGCAAGCTCACCGAGGGCCTGTTCAAGGGCGAGACCATCAACACCCCCTCCATGCTCTGCGTCGAAGACGCGCTCGACGGCCTGCGCTGGGCCGAGCGCATCGGCGGTCTCCCCGCCCTCATCGCCCGCAGCGAGGCCAACCTCGCCGCCATCGCCAACTGGGTCGACCGCACCCAATGGGCCGCGTTCCTCGCCCAAGACCCGGCCACCCGCTCCCCCACCAGCATCTGCCTGACGCTGACCGGCGCCGACCCCAAGCGCATGGCCTCCCTCCTCGAAAAAGAAGGCGTCGCCCTCGACATCGCCGCCTACCGCGACGCCCCGCCGGGCCTACGCATCTGGGGCGGCGCCACCGTCGAAACATCCGACATCGAAGCCCTGCTCCCCTGGCTCGACTGGGCCCACGGGCAATGACCCCCCGCGTCCTCATCAGCGACAAGCTCTCCCCAGCCGCCGTCGACATCTTCCGTCGCCGCGGCATCGACGTCGACCTCAAGCCCGGCCTGTCGCCCGCCGACCTCCGCGCCATCATCGCCGACTACGACGGCCTCGCCATCCGCTCCGCCACCAAAGTCACCAAGGAACTCCTCGACGCCGCCCCGAAACTCCGCGTCGTCGGCCGCGCCGGCATCGGCGTCGACAATGTCGACGTCAAATCCGCCACCGCCCGCGGCGTCGTCGTCATGAACACGCCAAACGGCAACGCCATCACCACCGCCGAGCACGCCATCGCCATGATGTTCGCGCTCGCCCGTCAGATCCCCGAAGCCACCGCCTCGACCCGCGCCGGCAAGTGGGAAAAGAACCGCTTCATGGGCGTCGAACTCACCGGCAAGACCCTCGGGCTGATCGGCTGCGGCAACATCGGCAGCATCGTCGCCGAACGCGCCGTCGGCCTGCACATGCGCGTCATCGCCTACGACCCCTACCTCACCGAGAAGCGCGCCCTCGACCTCGGCGTGGAAAAAGTCGACCTCCCCGACCTCCTCGCCCGCGCCGACCTCATCACGCTGCACACCCCGCTCACCGACGCCACCCGCAACATTCTCGGCCGCGAAGCCCTCACCGCCTGCAAGCCAGGCGTCCGCATCATCAACTGCGCCCGCGGCGGCCTCCTCGACGAAACCGCGTTCGCCGAAGCCCTCAAATCCGGCCAAGTCGCCGGCGCCGCTCTCGACGTCTTCGAAACCGAACCCGCGACCGCCTCGCCCTTGTTCGCGCTCGACAACGTCGTCTGCACCCCCCATCTCGGCGCCGCCACCCTCGAAGCCCAAGAGAACGTCGCCCTGCAAGTCGCCGAACAGATGAGCGACTTCCTCCTCACCGGCGCCGTCGCCAACGCCATCAACATGCCCTCCGTCTCAGCCGAAGACGCCCCCCGCCTCAAACCCTACATGGAGCTCTGCAACCTCCTCGGCCAATTCGCGGGACAACTCACCCACGCCGCCGACGGCACGCTCCGCAGCGTCACCATCGAATACGAAGGCCACGCCGCCGCCCTGAACCACCGTCCGTTGAGCGCCGCCGTCCTCGCCGGCCTGCTCACCCCGCTCATGGCCAACGTCAACATGGTCAACGCCCCCGTCGTCGCCCGCGACCGCGGCCTCGACGTCGCCGAAACCGTCCACGACCGCCCCAGCGAATACCTCACCCTCGTCCGCGTCACCGTCGCCACCGACAAGATGACGAGATCCGTCGCCGGCACCCTCTTCGCCGGCGCCCACCCCCGCCTGGTCGAAGTCAAAGGCATCAAGGTCGAAGCCGATTTCGGCCGCCACATGCTCTACGTCACCAACCAGGACAAACCCGGCTTCATCGGCCGCTTCGGCGCGACCTTGGCCGGCGCCGGCATCAACATCGCCACCTTCCACCTCGGCCGCGCCGCCCAGGGCGGCGACGCCATCTGCCTCGTCAGCGTCGACGAAAAAGTCCCCGAGGACGTCCTAGCCATGGTCCGCACGCTCCCCCTCGTCGTCCAAGCCACCGCACTAGACTTCTGATGCAACCAACCCCCGCTGCCTTCTCCCTCTCCCCCCGGGAGAGGGCCGGGGTGAGGGCCTCGCCACCATCGAAAGCTCCGCCATGAACGACGACCCCCTCAACCTCGCCCTCCTTCCCGGCGGCCTCGTCGACCTCCTCCCGCCCGACGCCGAGACCGAAGCCGAAGCCGTCGCGTCCGTCATGGCCGTCTTCGCCAGCCACGGCTACGAACGCGTCAAACCCCCGCTGCTCGAATTCGAAGACGGCCTCCTCGCCGGCAGCGGCGCCGCCATGGCCGACCAGACCTTCCGCCTGCTCGACCCCGAATCCCGCCGCATGATGGGCCTGCGCGCCGACATGACCCCGCAGATCGCCCGCATCGCCAGCACCCGCCTCGCGCACCATCCCCGCCCGCTGCGCCTCTCCTACGCCGGCCAATGCCTGCGCGTGCACGCTTCCCAACTCGCCCCCGACCGCCAGGTCGCCCAAGCCGGCATCGAACTGATCGGCCCCGACAACCCCGAAGCCGACGCCGAGATCGTCCTCCTCGCCGCCGAGGCCCTCCAAGCCGTCGGCCTCTCCCGCACCAGCTTCGACATCACCCTCCCGCCGCTCGCCCCCACCCTCCTCGACGAAGCCGGCATCACCGGTCCCGCCCGCGCCCGCCTGACCCGCGCGCTCGACCGCAAGGACTCCGCCGCCGTCACCCACGAAGGCGCCCCCATCGCCGCCCTCCTCACCGACCTTCTCCTCGCCGCCGGCCCCGTCGGCCCGGCGCTGCAGGTCCTCGCCGCCGCCAAACTCGGCCCCGCCGCAACCGCCCTCTACGAGCGCCTCGCCGCCACCATCGCCGCCATCGAGCGCCAAGCCCCCGCCCTCCGCCTCACCCTCGACCCCCTGGAATTCCGCGGCTTCCGCTATCACACCGGTATCTGCGTCACTGTCTTCGCCCCCGGTCACCACGAGGAACTCGGCCGCGGCGGCCGCTACCTCTCCGGCGACCACGAACCCGCCACCGGCCTGACCCTCTACCCCGACACCGTGCTCCGCGCCCGCAAGACCCCCGCCGTCCGCCGCCGCGCCTACCTCCCCTGGGGCACCCCCCGCGCCGCCGGCGAAAAACTCCGCGCCGAAGGCTACGCCACCGTCGCCGCCCTCGACCCGGCCACGGATGGCGCTGTCGAAGCCCGGCGGCTAGGCTGCACCCACATCGCTGAAACCGGGACCGCGGTCCCACTCTGAACCCTCTCCCGACACCCGGGGGAGGGCGCTTGTACGGGAGAAGAAATGGCCAACGTCGCCGTGATCGGCGCCCAATGGGGCGACGAAGGCAAAGGTAAGGTCGTCGACTGGCTCGCCAGCCGCGCCGACATCGTCGTCCGCTTCCAGGGCGGCCACAACGCCGGCCACACCCTGGTCGTCGGCAACCAGACCTACAAACTCTCTTTGCTCCCCAGCGGCCTCGTCCGCGGCAAGCTCGGCATCATCGGCAACGGCGTCGTCATCGACCCCGAAGCCCTCCTCACCGAGATCGACCGCGTCCGCGCCCAAGGCCTGGAAGTCTCCCCGGCCACGCTCCGCATCGCCGAGAACGCCGTCCTCATCCTCCCCGTCCACGGCGCCCTCGACCGCGCCCGCGAAGCCGCCCGCGGCGAGCACAAGATCGGCACCACCGGCCGCGGCATCGGCCCCGCCTACGAGGACAAGGTCGCCCGCCGCGCCATCCGCGTCTGCGACCTCGCCGAGCCCGAGACCCTGTCCCAAAAGCTCGACGAACTCCTCCTCCATCACAACACGCTGCTCAAAGGCCTCGGCGCCGAACCCTTCGACAAGCAGGTCCTCCTCGACCGCCTGCTCGAACTCGCCCCCCGCCTGCTCCCCCACGTCGAACCCGTCTGGAAGCGCCTGGACGAAGCCCGCCGCGCCGGCGCGAAGATCCTGTTCGAAGGCGCCCAAGCCGTGATGCTCGATGTCGATCACGGCACCTACCCCTACGTCACCAGCAGCAACACCATCGCCGCCACAGCCGCCACCGGCTCCGGCGTCGGACCCGGCGCCGTCGGCTTCGTCCTCGGGATCGCCAAAGCGTACACCACCCGCGTCGGCTCCGGCCCGTTCCCGACCGAGCTGCACGACGAGACCGGCCAGCTCCTCGGCACCCGCGGCCACGAATTCGGCACCGTCACCGGCCGCCCCCGCCGCTGCGGCTGGTTCGACGCCACCATGGTCCGCCAAGCCGCCAAGGTCGGCGGCATCCAGGGCCTCGCGCTGACCAAGCTCGACGTCCTCGACGGCCTGCCCCAACTCAAGATCGGCGTCGGCTACGACATCGACGGCCAGCGCTTCGACCATCTCCCCGCCGGCTTCGCCGCCCAGGCCAAGGCCACCCCGATCTACGAAACCATCGACGGCTGGTCCGACAGCACCCGTGGCGCCCGCTCCTGGGCTGACCTCCCGGCCCAGGCGATCAAATACGTCCGCCGCATCGAGGAACTGGTCGAGACCCCCGTCACCCTCCTGAGCACCAGCCCCGAGCGCGACGACACCATCCTGATGCGCGACCCCTTCGAAGGCTGACCCGCGCGCCTCACTCCCACCCTCTCCCGCCGGGAGAGGGTGGGAGTGAGGCTCACGCCGTCAAACCCTCGATCCCCTCCGCCGCCGTGACACGGAACCGCGTCGGCGACGAACCGACCGGGCGCACCCAGTGCACCGATCCCGTCGACCGGCACGTGTCGCACACCGCATGCCAATGGTCGTATTGCGACCCGCATTTCTCGCACACCCAGGTCGGGTTCGGATCCGCCTCCGACACGTGGCGCAGCGCCTCCTGCGCCCCCTCGTTGTCGCCTTCCATCACGCGCACGTCCGCCATCAGCGTCCAGAGCCGCCGGTCGTTGACCCCGGCCTGCTGCGCCCGCTCGAGCTGGTGCCGCGCATCGCCCACCATCCCCGCGTCCAGCGCCGCCTGGGCCACGACCAGATACGCCTCCGGATTGTCCGGATTGGACCGAACCAGCACCGAAAGCTCCCGCGCCCGCGACACCTTGTCCGTCACCGGCTCGACATACGCTGCCGCAGTGTCCGGATGCGGCTTGGCCGACCAGGATTGCCGCAAGACCTCTTGCGCCTGCTTGGCGCGTCCGAAATGCCGCAGCCACCCGGCATAGCCGATCGCCGCCGGCGCCAGCCCAGGCTCGGCGTCGAACGCCTGCTTGGCCAGCGCCATGGCCGCCTTCGGATCCGCCTCGCTGCCGGACGCCGCCGCCGCCAAGGCCGCCTTGTTCTCGGGTGCCGCCAGCCGTAGCGCCTCGCTCCACTCGCCGGTCTGCTGCGCCATGAACGTGCGCTCTTCGCGCAGCCATTTCGCCCCTGGATGCGCGCGCTCCGCATCGGCCGCCAGCCGTGCCGCCGCCGGCCAGTCCTGCCGCTCGATCGCGATCCGGATCAGCCCACGCAGGCCCAGCAGCCGCGCGTCCGGCCGATCCGCCAGCGACTGGTACAGCGCCGCCGCCTCGTCGTCCCGCCCCGCCTGCTTGCTCGCCTGCGCCGCCAGCAGCAGCGTGATCGGCGTGTCGCCCAGCATCCGCCGGCTCCGCTCCGCCTCCCGCCGCGCCGCGCCCGGGTCATTGGCCGCCAGCGCGATCAGCGCCCGGTTCAGCGCCGCGTCGCCCTTGCTCCGGTTGCGCGCCGAACGCCACCGCCGGCTCCGGTGCGGCACGCTGAGCACCCAGGCGAACAGCCGCACCACCAGATAGACTGCCAGGAACAGGATCAGCAGCAACGTCGCCGCCACCGGCGTCGACGCCTGCAGCGTCGTGCCCGCGATCACCGCCGTCACGCTGCCCGGCAGCAGCGCGATCCACCACGCGACCGCGACGCAGACCAGCGCCGCGAGGAACAGACCGATTGCTGTGCGCATCAGCCGGCCACCATGCCGGCGATGGCGTTCCGTGCGTCGAGCAATCCCTGCGCCTTGTCCAGCCAAGGCTGCATCGCCTGCGCCGGCGCGCCGGACAACCCCTTCACCGTCGCCACCGACCCGGCGAGGTCGCCGCCATCGAGCTGCGCCCGCGCCCGCGCCAACACGCCCGCGATCGGGTCGCCGACCAAAACCCTGTCGCCTTGCCGCACGGTCACCGCCGACTGCGCCCGGGTCCACAACCGGCTGGCGAAGTCCTGGTCGGCGCTCGTCGCCGGCTGGCTCGCCTGCTGCGCGCTGGCAGCATAGCTGTCAAACGTTTCCCGCAACGATGCTTCCGTTGGCGGCGCTTCCGTGGCGAACCGCGCCAGGGCAGGGGGGGCGCCCGCGATCGGCCCAAGCTTCTGCCCCGCCGCCAGCGCCGTCATCGCGCCTTGCAGCCGGCTCGCCATCTGCGCCTTCTGCGCGTTGGCCTTCTGCTGCTTGTCGAGATCCTCCATCCGCGCCTGGATGTCCTTGACCGTCTGCGCCAGCTTGCCGTCCGCCTCGTCGTTCTTGGACGCGAGCTGCTGCACCTTGTCGTTGAGCTGGCCGAACTTGCCGTCCAGGCTCGCCGGGTCGAACGGCTTCTGCTTCTCGAGCGTATCGACTCGCTGCGTCAGCGGGCCGAGGTCCGGCACCTGCTTGGCCAGGCCCTGCACCTGCTGCGCCAATTGCTGGAACTGGTCCGGCGTCACGCCCGGCTTGGCCGCGAGCGCCAGCACCTGCTGCTGCAGTTGCTGCACCTCCGCCTCGCTCGGCGAGGCCTTGCTGGCCAGCGTGTTGATCTGCGTCTGCAATTGCTGGAATTCGTCCGTCGTCGGCGTCTTCTGCTGCAGCAACCGGTCCACAGAGTCGCGCTGCGACGACACCTGCGCCGTCAGCTGCTGGAACTCGGCGACCGTCGGGCCCGGCGTCGGCGGCTTCTGCTGCTCGAGCCGCGCCACCGCGTCGCGCAGCGAAACGACCTGCGCCTGCAGCGTCTCGACCTTGCCGGCGTCCTGCTGCGCCAGCCGCGCCTCGGGCGGGTTCTGCCACAGGAAATAGATCGCGCCGGCCAGCACGACGAAGCCGACCAGATACAGCATCGGCAGCAGGTCGGTCTTTTTGGTGGATGGCGTCGGTTCGATCCGGGCGCGGTCCCGGGCTGGATCCGGCGGGGAGCTTTCGATCGGGGCGGGTTCGTTGGTCATAGGAGCGCCAATACCTCGTCCAAAGTCGGCTTTAAAGACACACGGACCCGGCGGAAGGGCAAGAGGCCGAGCGCATCGGCCGCGGCCTGCCCAATGACAGCCGCATCCACCGATGTAAGCAAAGGCGACAGGCTCTCCGGCATCAATTGCACGAAAGCGCGAGCGGTTGCAGCTGAGAAGAACGTCGCCGTGCAAATTTGTTCCGTTTGCAACGCAACACGCGCCGCCGCCGGCAACCGCCGCACCGAAGCCGTCCCGTAGCCCCGCCGCCGCGTCACCACGAACCCCGCCGCCATCAGCGACGACGCCAGCGCGTCACCCTGTCCGACCCCGTGCACGAACAGCAGCCGCGCGCCCCGGGCCAGCCGCTCCCGCGCCAGCGCCGCCAGGTCCGCCGCATCGCCCTGCGCATCCAATACCGAGCCGAACCCCGCCGCCCGCGCCCGCGCCGCCGTCGCACTGCCGACCGCCAGCAGCGTCAGCCCCGCCAGTTCCGCCGGCAGCGACGGCACCGCGTTGCGGCTGGTCACCACGACCGCGTCGTACTCGCTCCCGACCGCGATCTTGCGCGCCCGCACCGACAGCACCGGCGCGATCACCGGCTCGAATCCCCGGTCCGCCACCAGCCGCGCCGTCTCGCTCGCGTCCGGCTCCGGCCGCGTGATCAGGACGCCGCGCCGCTCACGCAAAGATGTCGCGCGGAGAATCCGCCCGCAGCTCGGCCCCCAGCGCCGCCCCCATCCGGAACGAATCCGAAGCCGCCCCATGCACGCTCCGCTTCAGCAGGAAGCTCCCATCCGCCCGCGCCACCAGCCCGGTCAGATGCAACCGCCCATCCGGCAGCAGCCGCGCATGCCCCCCGATCGGCGTCCGGCACGACCCGTCCAGCGCCGCCAGCAGCGCCCGCTCCGCCGTCGACACCGCCCGCGCCGCCGGGTCCTCGATCCCCGACAGCAACTGCCGCAGCGTCGCATCCTCCTCGCGCACCGTGATCCCCACGATCCCCTGACCCGCCGACGGCACCATCGCCTCCGGATCGAGCGGCACGTACGGGCTCGCGATTCCCAACCGCCGCAGCCCGGCCACCGCCAGCAAGCTCGCCGCGCAATCCCCCGCCATCACCTTGTCGATCCGCGTCTGCACGTTCCCGCGCATCAGCGTGATCCGCAGATCCGGCCGCGCATGCAGCAACTGCGCCTGCCGCCGCAGCGACGTCGTCCCCACCACCGCATTGGCCGGCAGCAGCGCAGAACGCCTCCACCGGGTCCGAATGGCTGACCTCGGGCCCGAGGATCAGCGCATCCCGCGCATCCTCCCGCCGCATCGTGCACGCCAGCACGATCCCCGCCGGCAGCTCCGTCTCCAGGTCCTTCAGGCTGTGCACCGCGAAATCGATCCGACGATCCAGCAGCTGCTCGTGGATCTCCTTCGAGAACAGCCCCTTGCCGCCGATCTCCGCCAGCGCCCGGTCCTGCACCGCATCGCCCGTCGTCCGGATTACATGCTCCTGGAACACGTCCTGGTCCGCGAAGCCCGGCGCCAGCACCGGACAGAACCGCGACAACTGCTCCAGGAAGATCCGCGTCTGCACCCGCGCCAGCGGCGACCCACGGGTTCCCACGCGCATCGGCAATCCGCGCCGCGCATGCGGCGAGCGAGCATAACCGTCGCTCGAAAGGGCAGGGGTGGGCTGTGCGTTAGACATCGGGATGCTCTATGGGATCGCCGGTTTGAGGAAAAGGGAGCACATGCAGTCTCAGACCGGCACCGGACCCGTGCTCGGCCCCATACTTGGTATCGAGTCGTCCTGCGACGAGACCGCCGCCGCCGTCCTGGCCGCCGACGGCGCCGTCTTGGCCGAAGCCGTGCTCAGCCAGCTCGAGGAGCATCGGCGATTCGGCGGAGTCGTGCCCGAAATCGCCGCGCGCGCCCATTTGGCGCACCTCCCGGCCCTCGTCCGCGACGTCCTCGCCCAAGCCGGCGTGCGTCCCGGACAACTCGGCGGCATCGGCGCCAGCTGCGGCCCCGGCCTCATCGGCGGGCTCATCGTCGGCGCCGGCGTCGCCAAGGGCATCGCGCTGGCAGCAGGGGTGCCATTCGTCGCCGTCAACCATCTCGAGGCCCACGCGCTCACCCCGCGCCTCCCGGGCCTCGTGCCCGGTGGCGCCGAATTCCCCTACCTTCTCCTTCTCCTCTCCGGCGGCCACTGCCAATGCGTCGCCGTCGAGGCCGTCGGCAAATATCGTCTGCTCGGCACCACCATCGACGACGCCGTCGGCGAAGCCTTCGACAAGGTCGGCAAGCTCCTCGGCCTCCCTTGGCCCGGCGGCCCCCACGTCGAACGCCTCGCCGCCGACGGCGACCCCGCCCGCATCCCGCTGCCCCGTCCGCTATTCGGCCGCCCCGGCTGCGACTTCAGCTTCTCCGGCCTCAAGACCGCCGTCGCCCAACGCGTCGCCGCCTATCCTGAAGGCCCCTTGCCCCGGCAAGACGCCGCCGACCTCGCCGCCAGCTTCCAATCCGCCGTCGCCGCCGTCCTCGCCGATCGCGCCGCCCACGCCCTGCAATCCATGCCCGATGCCCGCCTCCTCGTCGTCGCCGGCGGCGTCGCCGCCAACGGCGCCATCCGCGCCGCCCTGACCGCGGTCGCCGCCGCTCACGGCCTTCCCCTCGTCGCCCCCCCGATCCGCCTCTGCACCGACAACGCCACCATGGTCGCCTGGGCCACCCTCGAACGCCTCCGCCTCGGCCTCACCGACGACCTCTCTTTCAAGCCCCGCCCCCGCTGGCCCCTCGCCGAACTGCAGCGCGCATGAACTACCGCCACGCCTTCCACGTCGGAAACCCAGCCGACTGCCTCAAACACGCCCTCCTCGTCACCATCCTCGATGCCCTCCGCCGCAAGGACGCCCCCTTCTTCGTGCTCGACACCCACGCCGGCGCCGGCCGCTACGACCTCCTCGACTCGGTCGCCGACCGCACCGGCGAATGGCGCGACGGCATCGCCCGCCTCCTGCACGAACCCCCCGAGCCTCTCCGCCGCTACGTAAACCTGGTCGCCCGCGAGCCCGGCTACCCCGGCTCCCCCCTCCTGATCCGCGACCTCCTCCGCGAAGACGACCGTCTCGCCGCCTGCGAACTCCACCCCGAAGACGCCGCCGCCCTGAAAACCCTGTTCCGCCACGACCCCCAGGTCGGCATCCACCTCAGGGACGGCTACGAAGCCATCCGCGCCCTCCTGCCGCCCAAGGAACGCCGCGGCCTTGTCCTCATCGATCCGCCCTACGAAGCCCCGGGCGAATACGACCGCGTCGTCGCCGCCCTCCAAGACGGCGCCGCCCGCTTCGATCACGGCATCTACGCCGCCTGGTATCCCATCAAGCACCGGACCCCCGTCAACGCCTTCCACCGCGCCGTCCAAGCCACCGGCCTGCGCGACGTCGTCGCCGCCGAACTCTGGCTCCGCGCCCCCCTCGACCCCGCCCGCCTCAACGGCTCCGGCCTCCTCGTCCGCAACCCGCCCTACGGCTTCGAACCCGCCGCTGCCGACATCCTCCAAGCCCTCCTCGACCGTCTCGGCAACGGCGAACCCGGCCAAGGTCACCAAATCCTCCGCCTCGCCGATGAGTGACATCGCCGTCATCGGCGCCGGCGCCTGGGGCACCGCGCTAGCCCATCACGCCCAGCGTCTCGGCCACCGCGTCACCCTCCACGGCCGCACCCAAGCCGACCGCGGCGGCATCCAAGTCCTCACCACCCTCCCGGACGACCCGGCCGACGCCATCCTCCTCGCCGTCCCCGTCCAGCACATGCGCGCCACCCTGGCCCGCATGCGCCCCCAAGCCCCCATCCTCGTCTGCGGCAAGGGCATCGAGGCCGCTACCCTCATGCTCCCCCTCGAGATCCTCGCCGACCTCCACCCCGGCACATCCGCCGCCATCCTCGGCGGTCCCAACTTCGCCGCCGAGATCGCCGCCGGCCAACCCGCCGCCGCCATCATCGCCGCCGCCGACCCGGCCCTGCGCGCGACCCTCGTCGCCCTCCTCGCCGGCCCCGCCTTCCGCCTCTACGGCAACGACGACCCCGTCGGCGCGCAACTCGGCGGCGCCGCCAAGAACGTCATCGCCATCGCCGCCGGGATCGTCATCGGCGCCGGCCTCGGCGAGAACGCCCGCGCCGCCCTCGTCACCCGCGGCCTCGCCGAACTCGCCCGCCTCGTCGCCGCCCAGGGCGGCCGCCCCGAAACCGTCGCCGGCCTCTCCGGCCTCGGCGACCTCCTCCTCACCTGCACCGGCCCCGCCAGCCGCAACTTCTCCTGCGGCCTCGCCCTCGGCCGCGGCGACACGCTCCCGGCCGCGCTCGCCGCCGCGAAGGGCGTCGTCGAAGGCGTCGCCACCGCTCCCGCCCTCTTCGCCCGCGCCGCCGGAATCGAACTCCCCATCTGCACCGCCGTCGCCGACCTCCTCGCCGACCGCCTCACCGTCGACGCCGCCATCGCCCGGCTGATGTCCCGCCAACTGAAGGACGAATAATGCTCCGGGGTATTCTGACGGTCGGCGGCTGGACCATGGCCAGCCGCATCATGGGCTTCGCCCGCGACATCCTCATCGCCGCCATCGCCGGCACCGGCCCGGTCGCCGACGCCTTCTTCATCGCGCTCCGCGTCCCCAACCTGTTCCGCCGCCTCTTCGGCGAGGGCGCCTTCAACGCCGCCTTCGTCCCCGAATTCTCCGGCATCCTCGCCACCGAAGGCACCGAGCCCGCCAAACGCTTCGCCGAACAGGCCATGGCCGTGCTGGCCTTCTGGCTCGTCCTGCTCACCATCGCCGGCGAGATCTTCATGCCGCAGCTCATGCATTTGCTGGCGCCGGGCTTCATGGAGGTGCCCGGCAAGGGCGAACTCACCGTCACCCTCGCCCGCATCACCTTCCCCTACGTCCTGCTGATCTGCCTCGCCGCCCTGCTCTCCGGCGTCCTCAACGGCCTCGACCGATTCGCCGCCGCCGCCGCCGCGCCGCTCCTGTTCAACGGCGTCTCCATCGCCGCGATGCTGCTGCTGACGCCCTACGTCCCCACCGTCGGCCACTCGCTTGCCTGGGGCGTCACCATCTCCGGCGTGCTGCAATTGGCGCTGCTCGCCTGGGCCGTCCGCCGCGCCGGCATGGCGCTGCACATCCCCCGCCCGCGCATGACCCCGCAGATGCGCCACCTGCTGGCCCGCATGGGCCCCGGCCTGCTCGGCGCCGGCGTCACTCAGCTCAACCTGGCCGTGGACGTCATCATCGTCAGCCTGCTGCCCCCGGGCTCCGCCAGCCTTCTCTACTACGCCGACCGCGTGAACCAGCTCCCGCTCGGCGTCATCGGCACCGCCGTCGGCACCGCGCTCCTCCCGCTGCTATCCCGCCAGGCGAGGGCAGGGGAGCACGATCAGGCCAAAGCCACCCTCAGCCGCGCCCTCGAAGTCACCATGGCCCTCACGCTCCCCGCCGCCCTCGCGTTGGGCGTCGCCGGCGAACCGATCATGCTCGTCCTGTTCGGCCGCGGCGCCTTCGACGCCCATGCCGCCGAACTCAGCGCCCAGGCGCTCGCCGCCTACGCCTTCGGCCTGCCCGCCTTCGTCGTCGTCAAGGTCCTCGTCCCCGCCTTCTTCGCCCATGGCGACACCTCGACCCCGGTCCGGGTCGGCTTCATGGCCATCGCGCTCAACCTCACGCTGAACCTGCTCTTCATGGTGCCGCTCCGGCACATGGGCCCGGCCCTCGCAACCAGCCTGTCGGCCATCTTCAACGTGCTGACCCTAGGCATCCTGCTCGCCCGCCGCGGCCACCTGGTCATCGACCGGCGTCTCCAGCTCCGTCTCGCCCGCATGGCGGCGGCCTCGCTCGCCATGGCGATCGCGCTGGTCGTCGTCGAGCGCGTCATGTTCGTCCGTCTGGAAATGGCCCCCGGCCTGCGCTGGGCTCGCCCTCGCCGGCCTCGTCGGCAGCGGCCTGCTCGCCTACGCCATCGCCGGCCAGCTCGTCGGCGCCTTCGACGTGCGGGACATGCTCGCCGTCATCCAGCGCCGACGCCGTCGCCTGCGCTGATCCGCGCCCGCACCGTATCCGCCGCCGCCTGCGCCGTCTCCGCGAACCGCACCGCAGGCGACCGCAGCCCATTGGCCAGCAGCACCCGCCGCACCGCCCGCGGAGCGCCCGCCACATAAACCAGCGCTCCCGCCCGGCTCGCCCGCCCGATGAACGCCCGCAACGCCGCCGCCGCCGAGGAATCCAGCGCCGCCACGTCCGACATGTCCAGCACATAGGCCCGCGGCCGCGCCGCGATCCGGTCCAGCGCCGCCGCCACCACCCCCGCCGACCCGAAGAAGAACGCCCCCGTGATCCGCACCGTCACGATATCGCCCCGCGACGTCGGCTCGATCGGCTGCTCGCTCACGTCCTGCGACCAGCGCCGACCCCGCCATCCGCCGCAGGAACAGCAGCGCCGACAGGCAGATCCCGGCGATGATCCCCTCGGTCAGACTCCACAGCAGCGTGATGCAAGAACGTCGTCACCACGACGACCGCATCGCCCCACGACGCCCGCAGCAGCGACGCGAAAGCGTGCCGCTCCGCCATGTTCCACGCCACCGTCGCCAGACACCCCCGCCAGCGCCGCCAGCGGGATGTACGAAGCCAGCGGCGCCGCCACCAGCATGAACACCAGCAGATATAGACGGAGTGCAGCACCCCCGAGACCGGCCCCCGCGACCCCGACCGCACGTTCGTCGCCGTCCGCGCGATCGCCCCGGTGACCGTGATCCCGCCGAACAGCGGCGAGACGATGTTCGCCACCCCCTGCGCCACCAGCTCCATGTTCGACCGGTGCCGCCCGCCGCTCATCCCGTCCGCCACCACCGCCGACAGCAGGCTCTCGATGCTGCCCAGCAGCGCGAACGACAGCGCCGCCGGCAGCACCGCCTCGATCCGCTCGAGGCTGATCGGCGGCAACGCCGGAAACGGCAGGCTGCTCGGGATCCCCCCGAAATGCGTCCCGATCGTCTCGATCCCCAGACCCGAACCCAGCCGACGACCACCGACGCCAGCACCACCGCGATCAGCAGCACCGGCCACCGCGGCCGCCACCGCCGCAAGCCCCGCGATCACCCCCACCGTCAGCGCCGGCCACCGCCATCGCCGCCGGCGTCGCCGTCCCCACCGCCCCAGCCAGCACCCGAACCTTCGGCGATCAGCGCCCCCGGCTCCGCCTCCGTCAGATGCAGCCCCAGCAGGTCCCGAACCTGGCTCGCGAAGATGATCACCGCGATCCCCGCCGTGAACCCCACCGTCACCGGATACGGCACGAACTGCACGAACGTCCCCAGCCGCAGCAGCCCCGGCCGCCAGCATCACCGCCCCCGCCAGCATCGTCGCCAGCAGCAGCCCATCCACCCCGTGCATCTGCACCGTGCCGAGCACCAGCACGATGAAAGCCCCCGCCGGGCCGCCGATCTGATATCGGCTGCCGCCCAACAGCGAGACGATCGCCCCGCCGACGATCGAGGTGTACAGCCCGCGCTCCGGCCCCACCCCCGACGCGATCGCGATCGCCATCGACAGCGGCAGCGCCACGATCGCCACCGTCAGCCCGGCGACCAGATCCGCCCGCAGCGCCCCCAGCCCATACCCCTCGCGCAGCACCGTCAGCGAGCTTCGGCGCGAACAGCGGGGCAGGGCGCACCGCCGCCTCAGACACGGGCATCACCGGCCCCATCGAGCGCGGACCCGAGCCGCAACGCAACGGCGCCGCGGCACGCCGCCGCGACCCCGTAGCGCATCACGAAGCGGGTCAGTAGGTGACCAGGTCCTTGATCTTCGCCGAACTGCGCATCGGTCACGATGCCCTTGGTGACCAGATCCTGCGGCGACGCATACGGCCGGCCGTTGACGATCTTCGGCGCCGTCTCGTCGCCGATGCCCGGCAGCGTCTTGGCCATGTCCGACGCCGACGACGTGTTGATGTTCGCCAGCGCGAACCGGTCCTTGTTCTTGCTCGAACGTCGCCTGGTTCATCGCCTTCTTCTTGACCAGGTCGGCCGAGGTCGTCCCAAGGGCGCCCCTGCGACGATGTTCTTCGCCGTCACCGGCCCGATCCCGCGGCAGCGACGGCCAGCTCCGTCTCGCTCCCGCCGTTGATGTCGATCTTCTTCCCCGCCGCCATCGTGGCCGGAGCAGCCGCCGGGCGCGCGGCAGCAGCCGGGGCCGTCGCCGGCGTCGGCGCCGCGACCGGCTTCGTCGTCGGCGCTGCCATCGGCGGCATGGTGCGGCTTGGCAGCCGGCGTCGTCGACGGTGTCTGGGCGAAGGCAGGCACGGCAAGCCCGGCGAGCAGAGCCGCCGTCAAACGAAGAGCGCGCAGCATGAAAACTCCTGTGGCATGGAATGATCCGAGTAGGCGTCAAGTTTTGACCGTGGGCAAGCTGCAGACCGTCGGTGTCGAAACAATGTCGACAAAACTCCTAATTCATGGCCAGCGCACTTCCGGGGGCAAACTCATCAGGATCGCTTCCACGTTGCCGCCCGTCTTCAGCCCGAACAGCGTCCCCCGGTCGTGCAGCAGGTTGAACTCCACGTACCGCCCCCGCCGCATCAACTGGTGCGCCCGGTCCGCCTCGGTCCAGCTCTGCCGCATCCGCCGCCGCACGATCGCCGCATACGAGTCGCGGAACGCCCGCCCGACATCCTGCGTGAATGCGAAATCCGCCCGCGCATCGCCCGAGAACAGATGGTCGTAGAAAATCCCCCCCGCGCCCCGCGGCTCGTTCCGGTGCGGCAGGAAGAAATACTCGTCGCACCATTTCTTGAATTTTGGATAATACGCCGGGTCGTGCCGGTCGCACGCCGCCTGGAACCCCGCGTGGAACAGCGCCGCATCCTCCTGCGACTCCGCCGAGTCGAGCCGCATCGGCGTCAGATCCCCGCCGCCCCCGAACCACCCCCGAGTCGTCACCAGCATCCGCGTGTTGAAATGCGCCGCCGGCACGCAGCGGGCTCTGCATGATGCGCCACCAGGCTGATCCCCGACGCCCAGAACCGCGGATCCTCCTCCGCACCCGGGATCTGCTTGCGGAACTCCGGGCTGAACTCCCCCCACACCGTCGAGACGTTCACCCCAACCTTCTCGAACACGCGCCCTTACATGACGCTCATCACCCCGCCGCCCCCGGTCGCCCCCTCGGCCACCGGCCGGTCCCACGCCGTCCGCTTGAACCGCCCCGGCGCCCGCTCCGCCATCGGCCCGTCCTGCTCCTCCTCGATCGTCTCGAATTCGGCGCAAATCTCGTCCCGCAGATGCTCGAACCACGCCCGCGCCTCGCTCTGCATCGACGTGTGCGGCGGCCCCTCGAGCCAAGACTTGCGACATTCCGAATCCCTCCAATCTCCCCCCCAGCATAGATTGCTGCGAACGCGAGTTGCAGGGGGCGCGAGCCCGCTTCTATACCGCGTCGGGCGGCTGCTTTGCGCCGGTTGGACTGGATGGGACGAGGAAGGTCATGAGCCACGCTACCGTCGACGCACCTCATGGTGGCGACACGACCGATATAACGAAACGAGATTTCCTGACGCTGCTGACAGGCTCCGCCGTCGCCATCGGCGTCGGCGCCATGGCCTGGCCCTTCGTCGACAGCATGAACCCGGCGCGCGACGTGCTCGCCCTCTCCAGCATCGACGTCGACCTCGGCCCGGTCGCCGAAGGGCAGGGCATCACGGTGCTCTGGCGCGGAAAGCCCGTCTTCGTCCGCCACCGCACCGCCAAGGAGATCAAGGAGGCCGAGGACGCGCCGATGAGCGCGCTCAAGGACCCCGAGACCGACAAGGCCCGCGTCAAGTCCGGCCACGACCAATGGCTCGTCGTCGTCGGCATCTGCACCCATCTCGGCTGCGTGCCCGCTCGGCAACAAGCCGACCGATCCGCGCGGCGAGTTCGGCGGCTGGTTCTGCCCCTGCCACGGCAGCCAATACGACACGTCCGGCCGCATCCGCCTCGGCCCGGCACCGCGGAACCTCTCCGTCCCGCAATACGCCTACACGACCGACACCAAGATCAAGATCGGCTGAGGAGCGACCACGATGGCCGGCCTGCACAAGAGCACCTACGAAAACCCCGTCATCAACTTCATCGACAGCCGTCTGCCGCTGTTCACGTTGATGCAGAAGGAATACGGCGCCTTCCCGACGCCGAAGAACTTCAACTACTTCTGGAACTTCGGCGCCCTCGCCACGGTCAACCTGGTCATCATGATCGCGACCGGCGTGTTCCTGGCGATGAACTACGCCGCCAACACGCACCTCGCCTTCGACTGCGTCGAACGCATCATGCGCGACGTGAACTTCGGCTGGCTGCTCCGCTACGCCCACGCCAACGGCGCCTCGATGTTCTTCATCGTGGTCTACGTCCATATCTTCCGAGCCCTCTATTACGGCTCATACAAGGCGCCCCGAGAGATCCTCTTCATCCTCGGCGTCATCATCTTCCTCCTCATGATGGCCACCGCCTTCATGGGCTACGTGCTGCCCTGGGGCCAGATGTCCTACTGGGGCGCCACCGTCATCACCAACCTGTTCTCCGCCATCCCCTATGTCGGCGACAGCATCGTGACCCTGCTCTGGGGCGGCTTCTCCGTCGACAACCCGACGCTCAACCGCTTCTTCGCGCTCCATTACCTCCTGCCGTTCATGATCTTCGGCGTGGTCTTCCTCCACGTCGTCGCGCTGCACATCACCGGCTCCAACAACCCGCTCGGCATCGACGTGAAGTCGCCGCAGGACACGCTGCCCTTCCACCCGTACTACACGGCCAAGGACAGCGTCGGCCTCTGCGTCTTCCTGCTCGTCTTCGCCCTGCTGGTCTTCTTCGCCCCGAACCTGCTCGGCGATCCCGACAACTACATCCCCGCCAACCCGCTGGTGACGCCCGCGCACATCGCCCCTGAATGGTATTTCCGTCCGTTCTACGCGATGCTTCGGGCGGTCGAGTGGAAGCTCGGCGGCGTGATCATCATGTTCTCGTCGATCCTGATCCTGTTCTTCCTGCCCTGGCTCGACACCTCGCCGGTCCGCAGCACCCGCTTCCGCCCGATGTACAAGCCCTTCGTGGCCCTGCTCGTGGTCTCGTTCTTCGTGCTGCTCTACGTCGGCGGCAAGCCGCCTGAGGGCTTCTATGTCATCCTCGGCCGGGTCGCGACCGCCTACTGGTTCCTGCACTTCCTGGTCATCCTGCCGATCCTCGGCAAGCTCGAGACCCCGCTGCCGCTCCCCGAGAGCATCAGCAACCCCGTCCTGACCCGCCGCATCGGCGGCGGCGGCGGCGGCCCGATGCCCCAAGGTGCGGCTGCCAAGCCGATGGAGAAGGCGTGATGCGCGCGCTCAAACTCGCTCTCGCCCTCACCGCCATCCTCGCGGCGCCGTCGCTGGCGCAGGAGAAGGAAAAGCCGATCGACGTGAAGTGGAGCTTCAACGGCCCCTTCGGCACGTTCGACCGCGCCTCCGCCCAGCGCGGCTTCCAGATCTACAAGGAAGTCTGCTCCAACTGCCACTCGATGAGCCTGCTGTCCTACCGTGACCTCAGCTCGCTCGGCTTCACCGAGGAACAGGTCAAGACCATCGCCGCCGAGTTCACCGTCCCCGGCGGCGTCAACGACCAGGGCGAGGCCATCACCCGTCCCGCCCTGCCGTCCGACCGCTTCAAGGCGCCCTACGCCAACGAGCAGGCCGCCCGCGCCGGCAACGGCGGCGCCTTGCCGCCCGACCAGTCCTTGATCATCAAGGCCCGCGAAGACGGCCCCGACTACGTCTACTCGCTGCTCCAAGGCTACGTGGACCCGCCCGCCGGCACCAAGGTCCCCGACGGCCAGTATTACAACAAATACTTCCCCGGCCATTACCTCGCCATGCCGCAGCCGCTGCGCGAGGACCAGGTCGAATACGCCGACGGCACCAAGCCCACCCTCGAGCAGGAAGCCCGCGACATCGTCCAGTTCCTCACCTGGGCGTCCGAGCCGAGCATGGAGCGCCGCAAGCAGATGGGCGTGAAGATCGTCCTCTTCCTCGCCCTCATGACCGGCCTGACCTACGCCGTGAAGAAGAAGGTCTGGAAAGACGTCCACCACTAAGATCCTCACCTTCTCCCTCTCCCGCCTGCGGGAGAGGGCCGGGGTGAGGGGACCCGTAGGGCGGAACAGCCGAAGGCGCATTCCGCCACCCCCGGAGCCCGCCGGTCCCGGAGAAAGTCCAAATTGACCCAAATCACCCCCGTCATCGGCATCATCGGCGGCTCCGGCCTCTACGACATCCCCGGCCTCGAAAACCGCCAGCGCCGCGCCGTCCCGACCCCCTGGGGCGCCCCCTCCGACGACCTCCTCTTCGGCACCCTCGCCGGCATCCAATGCGTGTTCCTGCCCCGCCACGGCAGCGGCCACACCACCTCGCCCACCCACCTCAACTACCGCGCCAACATCGACGCCCTGAAGCGCGCCGGCGTCACCGACATCCTCTCCCTCTCCGCCGTCGGCAGCCTCAAGGAGGAGCTCCCTCCCGGCCACTTCGTCATCGTCGACCAATTCATCGACCGCAGCTTCGCCCGCGAGAAGAGCTTCTTCGGCGAAGGCTGCGTCGCCCACGTCTCCGTCGCCGACCCCGTCTGCACCCGCCTCGGCGACGCCCTCTTCGCCTCGGCGACCCGGCTAGGCCTCCCCGTCACCCGCGGCGGCACCTACCTCGTCATGGAAGGCCCGCAATTCTCCACCCGCGCCGAGAGCAACCTCTATCGCTCCTGGGGCTGCAGCGTCATCGGCATGACCAACATGCCCGAGGCCAAACTCGCCCGCGAGGCGGAGATCAACTACGCCACCGTCGCCATGGTCACCGACTACGATTGCTGGCACGACGACCACGACGCCGTCACCGTCGAGCAAGTCATCCGCGTCCTCGGCCAGAACGCCGACAACGCCCGCGCCCTCGTCGCCGACGTCGTCCCCACCATCGGCGCCCCGCGCGCCGCCATGCCCCAACGGCTGCGACCGCGCCCTCGAACACGCCCTCATCACCCAGCCCGGCCATCGCGACCCGGCGCTCATGGCCAAGCTCGACGCCGTCGCCGGCCGCGTCCTGTGCTGACCCAAACCAGCGACGGCGCCATCGCCATCCTCACCCTCGACTACCCCGAGCGCCGCAACGCGCTCGCCATGCCGATGCGCCGCGCCCTCGTCGAGGCCCTCGAAACCATCGAGGCCGACCCCGCCATCCGCGCCGTCATCCTCACCGGCGCCGGCGGCACCTTCTGCGCCGGCGGCGACATCAGCGGCATGGACGTCACCGACCTCGCCCAAGGCCGCGAACGCTTCCGCCTCACCCACGCCCTGGTCCGCCAACTCATCAAACTCCGCATCCCCGTCCTCGCCGCCGTCGAAGGCTACTGCGTCGGCGCCGGCCTCTCCCTCGCTTTATGCTGCGACACCATCATCGCCGCGGAAGACGCCAAATTCGCCGCCGGCTTCGGCCGCGTCGGCCTCATCGCCGACCTCGGCCTCCTCCACACGCTGCCGGCCCGGATCGGGCAGGGCAGGGCCCGCCAATTCTTCCTCTACGGCGAACAGATGCCCGCCCCCGAAGCCGAACGCATCGGCCTCATCGACCGCCTCGTCCCCAAGGGCCAAGCCCTGCCGGCTGCGATCGACCGCGCCCGAGCCTTCGAATCCGCCGCCCCGCTCCCCCTCGCGCTCACCAAGCAATTCCTCGCCGCCGGCCTCGACGCCGCCCTCGACCAGGAGCGCGAACTCCAATCCACCCTCTTCCTCACCGCCGACCACGCCGAAGGCAAAGCCGCCTTCCTCGCCAAACGCGCCCCCAACTTCACCGGCCGCTAACCACCTCCCATCGTCATCGAGGGCCCGACCCCGGGCTCCGTAACAATCTCGTTACGCAATCGAGTTTCACGGTACCGCGGTTGCGTTTGACCCACCCGTTTGAGAGCGTTTCGCCGAGAACACGCTGAGATCGGAGGCGCCGTGCCGCGACGTCGGAGGTTTCTGTTGGGCGTCGGCTCGGCCGTGGCGGCAAGCTGTCTTCCCCCTTGGCTCGCCTCGGTCAGCGCCGCCGAGGCCCGGCCGGACAGTTTCGAGTTGCGCCTCGCCGATTTCGCCCTGGCCCTGAGCCACGACGCCCTGTCGGCCGAAATGGTCGAAGCCGCCAAGCGCACGGTCCTGGACACGCTGGGATGTGCGCTCGGCGCGGTCGGCTCGGAGGCGGCGGTGATCGCCGACAAAACCATCCGAGCCACGTTCGGCGAGGGGACTGCCGCCTCGATCATCGGCCAGCATCGGCCCGCGACGATCGAGGGAGCCACATTCGTCAACGGCGTCCTGACCCGCTCGCTCGACCTCAACGACACCTATTTGGGCTCCGAGCCGTTGCATCCCAGCGAAATCCTGCCCGCTGCGCTCGCGATCTGCGAGGCAGACGGACGGAGCGGGCGGGCGCTGATCGAGGCGCTCGTGATCGGCTACGAGGCCTCGTCACGGATCAACGACGCGGTGTCGTTCATCGAACGCGGATTGCATCCCATGTGCGCGGCCGCCTATGCCGTGCCGCTGATCGCGGGGCGGCTCTGGGGTCTCGAGCGGGAGGCGATCGCGCACGCCGTCGGACTGTCGGCGGCCCGCGGCTACACCTCGTTCGTCATCAACAGCGGCGCCATCAGCATGATGAAGGCGATGGGCCTGGCGGGCCTCGCGACCGACGCGATCTTCGCCACGCGCCTCGCGGCACAGGGGTTCACCGGGCCGCAGGACACGCTCGAGTGGGTGGTGTCCAATATGAAGCCGGCAAAGTCGAAACTGCCCGTCGATCTCACGCCGGAGCGGCCTCGGCTGCCGCTTGTGTCGTTCAAGCGGTTTCCGATCCAGATCGAACTTGCCGCGCCGGCCGAGGCGGGGGTGCTGCTGTCGCCGCGGATCAAGGATCGGACGGCCGATATCCGCGACATCGTGGTGCAGACCTATCCGGGCATCATCGAACGCGTGGCCGATGCGCCGAAATTCAATCCGACCACGAAAGGCACGGCCGATCACAGCCTGCCGGTCTGTCTCGCCATGGCGCTGCTGGACGGCGATGTCACGGTCGCGCAGTTCGAGAAGAACCGCTGGCGGGACCGCGACGTCATGGCGCTGGTGCAGCGGACCAAGGTTGTGCCGGCCGAGGCGCTGATGGCGAAGCTGCCGAAGGGCCGCGGCGCCACCGTCGAACTGACGTTCGCCGACGGCTCGTCGCTCACCGAAACGGTGGCGGTGCCGGAGGGCGACCCAACCCGTCCGCTCTCGCGTGCCTCGCTCGAGCGCAAGTTCCTCGCCTTCGCCAACCCCGTGCTTGGGCCGGACGGCGCGAGAACGGTGCTGGGCCTGGTCAATGGGCTCGATGAGTTGAGAGACGTGAGAGAACTCATGCACGCGCTGGCCGCCTGAGGCACGAACCGCCTCCTGGCGGTGATCGCCGAGCATCGAACCGCTGCAAGCTGGCAGCCACGAGGCTGGCCGTCGCGCCAACCGAAACATTCACGATTTCGTAACTAGCGCTCACCGCAACGAGAGCGCATGGTCACGCCAGTATAAAAAAAGACATCAGTCGCTGCCTAGGAGATTGCCTTGCAAACGCACAGGATCGTCCTCGCTGCCAGCCTCCTCGTCCTCGCCGGCCGCCCCGCCGCCGCGTCACCCTTCGCGTTCAGCGATGGCAACGTCAACGGCGCCATGGCCGTCGCCAGCCGCCCTTCGACCAGCAGCCAGTTCGAGATCGAAGCCGGCGATGACTTCATCATCTCCAGCCGCACCCAAATCAACAGCGCGAGCTTCGTCGGCCTGCTGCCCGCCGGCGCCAGTGCCGCCTCGATCGCCAATGTCCGCGTCGAGATCTACCGGGTCTTCCCGCTCGACTCGAACGTCGCCCGCACCTCCGGCAGCCCGACCTTCTCCACCCCGCAGGTCCCCACCCGCGTCAACTCGCCCAGCGACGTCGCACTCGACGAACGCAGCGCCGGCGCCGGAACGCTGAGCTTCACGGCCGCAACCCTCGCCGGCAGCTTCACCGCCGCCAACTCGATCGCGCCCGGCGGCATCCATCCGATCCCCGGCCAGACCACCGGCGGCAATGGCCCGGTCTCCGGTCAGGAAGTCCAGTTCAACGTCAATTTCGCGACCCCGTTCGACTTGCCGTCAGACCATTACTTCTTCGTCCCGCAAGTCACCCTCACCAACGGCAACTTCTACTGGCTCTCCTCGGTCCGCCCCATCGTCGCCCCCGGCAACCCCTTCGCCCCCGACCTCCAGGCCTGGACCCGCGACAACTTCCTCGACCCCGACTGGCTCCGGATCGGCACCGACATCGTCGGCGGCGCCCCGGCGCCGACCTTCAACCTCGCCTTCTCCCTCTCCGGCGAAGCGATCCCCGAACCCACCGCCCTAGCCCTCCTCAGTGCCGGCCTGCTCGCCCTCCTCACGACCCGCACCGCCAGAAGCATTCCGAGCCGATCCAAACCCGCCGACTGAACAATCCGCTCTCCTTGCTCCCTCGCTCTCCGGGAGCAAGCGTTGGATGGGTAAGCGAAGCGCTACCCATCACTCCTTTCCGCGCAAACGACGGGAAGCGTTCCGCCTACCCACCCCCCCGTTGCCGACCAAACGTTGGCAAAATACAACGAATCTCGTATCCTCCCGGCAGCCGCCACCAGGGGAGGGACCCAAAATGTCCAAATCCGACGCTACCTTCTCAGGCGCCGTCGCCCAGTTCTACGACCGCTACCTCTCCGCCATGTTCCGCGACCACGCGCTGCCCATCGTCGACCGCCTCGCCGCCCTCGACCACGGCGCCCTCCTCGAAGTCGCCGCCGGCACCGGCAACGTCACCGTCCTCCTGGCCGAACGCCTGCCCCAAGCCGTCGCCATCACCGCCACCGACCTGAACCAGCCCATGCTCGACCTGCTCGCCACCAAGCCCGGCATGAACCGTGTCGCCATCCGCCAAGCCGACGCCCTCGCACTCCCCTTCGCCGACGCCGCCTTCGACGCCCTGGTCTGCCAGTTCGGCGTCATGTTCTACCCCGACCGCACGAGCGGTCACGCCGAGGCCCATCGCGTCCTCAAGCCCGGCGGACGCTACCTCTTCAATGTCTGGGACTCCCTCGACGCCAATCCCGGCGCCCAAATCGTCGACCAGACCGTCGCCGCCCTCTTCCCCGCCGACCCGCCCGCCTTCCTCCGCCGCACTCCCTACGGCTACCGCGACCCCGACCGCATCCGCGCCGACCTCCGCGCCGGCGGCTTCGCCGACGCCACCATCGACGCCGTCCCCGCGAAATGGACGCCGCCCAACCTGACCGACGCCGCCGTCGCCATCTGCCAAGGCACCCCGCTCCGCGCCGAGATCGAAGCCCGCGACCCCGCCGGCGTGCAGCGCGTCACCGAAGCCGTCGCCCAAGCGCTCCTGGACCGCTTCGGCCCCGGCGAGCAGCGCATCACCACCCAGTCCCTGCTGATCGAAGCCAGGCGATAGAGCGTCGTATCTCCGTCAGCTCACCCGGCTGACGGTGAAATCCGCCACATCCTCGAGCGCCTCGCGCCACGCGCTCTGCGGGAAAGCCCCCAACGCCTGCTTCGCCCCCTCGGCGAACCGCGCCGCCCGATCCAGCGTCTTCCCGATCGCCCCCGTCCGCTCGATCAACGCCAGCGCCCGCCCCAGATCCTCCGGCCCCTGATCGTTCGCCTCGATCGTCCGCACCCAGAACGCCCGCGCCTCCTCATCCCCCTGATGATACGCCGCCAGCACCGGCAGCGTGATCTTCCCCTCGCGGAAATCGTCCCCCACCGTCTTGCCCAGCGTCGCCTGGTCCGCCGCATAATCCAGCGCGTCATCGACCAACTGGAACGCGATCCCCAAATGGTCGCCATACGACGCCAGCGCCGCCCGCTCCGCCGCCGGCCGCTCCCCCAGCACCGCGCCCACCTCGCACGCCGCCGCGAACAGCGCCGCCGTCTTCCCCCGGATCACCTCGAGATACTGCTCCTCGCTCGTCGACAGGTCGTTCTGGATCACGAGCTGATGCACCTCGCCCTCCGCGATCGTCGCCGCCGCCTTCGACAGGATCTGCAGCACGTCGAGCGACCCGTCCGCCACCATCAGCTGGAACGCCCGCGCGAACAGGAAATCCCCCACCAGCACCGAAGCCTTGTTCCCGAACACCGAATTGGCGCTCGACAGCCCCCGCCGCAGCACGCTCTCGTCGACCACGTCGTCATGCAGCAGCGTCGCCGTATGGATGAACTCCACGCACGCCGCCAACTCCACGTGCCGCGCGCCCGAATACCCGCACATCCGCGCCGAAGCCAACGTCAGCAGCGGCCGCAGCCGCTTGCCGCCCGCCGCCACGATGTGCGCGGCAAGCTGCGGGATCAGCGCCACCGGGCTGTCCATCCGCGCCACGATCGTCCGGTTGCACGCCTGCAGATCCGCCCCGACCAGTTCGGTCAGCCGGGTCAACGCATCCGGTTCCGGGGACCCGGCGGCACGGGTCTGCGAATGAGTTCACGACATCGTTCAAATTGGGCTCCCGGTGGTCCCTCGGCGACGACACTTCGTCGCGCCACGCCAACGGCAGCGCGGATGTCACCGCGCCAGGCCACCATATCGGCGGGCCTGAAAAACGGTCAAGCTACCCCTGTCCGCCCCCGAATACGACGCCTTGGGACCGAAAGCCAGAATGAGAACGCTGATTTAAACCAATGACCCCGTCCGACTGAGCTTCCTCGCCGCACTCTTGCGTGACGCCGGCATCGAATGCGTCCTCTTCGACGCCCACGCCAGCGCCGTCGAAGGCAGCATCGGCGCCATCCAACGCCGAATCGTCGTCCACGACGACGACGAAGCCCAAGCCCGCCGGGTCCTCCGCGAGGCCGGCGAAGCCCCCTAATGGAGCTGACCCACGGCCACCTCCTCGCCGGCCGCCTCCGCTACGCCCAACCCCGCGACGGCTACCGCACCGGCATCGAGCCGGTCCTCCTCGCCGCCGCCTGCCCAGCCCGACCCGGCCAGCGCATCCTCGAAGCCTTCTGCGGCGCCGCCGCCGGCCTCCTCTGCCTTGCCGCCCGCATCCCCGACATCCAAGCCGTCGGCGTCGAACTCGACCCGGCCATGGCCGATCTCGCCCGCCAGAACCTCGCCGACAACGCCATCGCCCAAATCGAGATCGTCACCGCCGACATCGCCGACGTCGCCCTCGCCCCCGTCGACCACGCCTTCGCCAACCCGCCCTGGCACGACCCCGCCTCGACCGCCTCGCCCCTGCAACGCCGCCGCCTCGCCAAACAAGCCGGCCCCGGCGACCTCGAACGCTGGATCGCCGCCCTCGACCGCGCGCTCCGCCCCGGTGGCACGCTCACCCTGATCCTCCCCGCCGCCCAGATCCCCCGCGCCCGCGCCGCCCTCGGCCCGATCGGCGCCCTGACCATCCACACCCTCGCGCCCAAGCAGGACCGCCCCCCGAAACTCGCCATCCTGCAGACCCGCAAAGGCCTCGCCACCCCCGATACCGAGCAGCGATCCATCCTCCACCAGCCCGACGGCGCCTTCACCCCAGAAATCGACGCCGTCCTGCGCCACGGCGCCGCTCTACCCCCCGCCGACCCCATCGCCCGGTAGCCAGCCCGCCTAGAAACCACCGTTCCAGCTTGCATTCGATCCCGTTTCGCGGCAATATCGATACGTAAACGACACGAACGCACGCGGGGACATCGTGGGCAATCTGTTTCGTAGCGCCGCTCTGTTTGCCAGCTTGCTCGGGTTCTGCGCCTGCGCGCCCGTCCGCGGCTTCCCAGAAGCCGACACCGCCAGCGCGCAAACCACCGCCTTGCGCAGCCAATACGCCGCGGCCCTGAACGCGGACACCGTCGACAAGGAAAAGCTCCGCCGCCTCCGCAACGCCTACGCCTACTCCCGGATCGACGACAACGAGGACACCTACACCGCCTTCGCCACCCGCCTCTGGGGGGAGAACAACGCGCTCTCCCTGGGCGGCAGTCTCGCGATCCTGGCACTCGGCGGCCTCGGCGCCACCACCGGCCACGGCCCGACCGCCTCCGCACTCGCGGCGGCCTCCGCCGGCGTCGTGGGCGCCCAGGGCGCGATCAGCAAGGATCTCTATTTCGAGCGGACCCTGCCCGCCATCCTCGCCCAGATCAGCGCCAACCGCGCCCAGAAGAAGGCGGAGATCTACGCCGCCCTCGGCCGCCTCAGCGTCGACGAATATCCGATCGAAGCCGTCGATATCCACATCCGCGAACTATACCTCGCCTCAGGGATGCCGGCCGCCATCCAGGTCATCACCACGACCGCCACCGCCAACAAGCTCGATGCCAACGACGCCGTGCAGGACATGCTGCTCAAGCGCTCCGAGCTGGTGCCGCCGGCGCCCCATGCGATGGCGACCCGCATCACCGCCGCCACCGTCCTGGCCATCAATGCCGGCGACAAGGCCACGCTGAGCACCATGGCCGACGCCCTCGGCGTCGCGCCGACCGACGATCTCAAGCTCATGGCGGCCAATATCCGCCGCAAAGCCGCCCAGCTCGAGCAAAGCCAGGATGGCGCCTCGAGGCTGAGCGCGGCCTTCCAGAAACTGAAGGATGCCGGCGTGAAGGGGATCT
Organism: uncultured Alphaproteobacteria bacterium; assembly: GCA_963848035.1. GTDB lineage: Bacteria > Pseudomonadota > Alphaproteobacteria > Acetobacterales > Acetobacteraceae > JAVVHH01. The sequence goes on along the minus strand of CAWKCD010000001.1, from coordinate 4,112,698 downwards.
CGTGATGGCGAACCTGTCGAAAGTCCAAGTCCCGGGATCCAAGACGCTGCAGGACCTCAACGCGATCGCAGCCCAGCTCGAGGACGTCCTCGGTCCGCTCACCAGGATCGGCAACGACAGCGAGAACACGATCCTCACCTACGACACCGACGCCGCGCCGCCCCCGGCCGCCAGCCTCGTCTTCAAGATGACGGTCGCCGGGCACGCCATCCCGCAGCCCGCACTGACCTTCCTCGAGGTCGGCATGGCGCTCGTCACCGGCCAACAGGCCCTGATCGCCGCCTATCGCAAGTAACCCAACCCGAACCCAGGAGAGTCGGAAAAATGGCCACCGCCAATGTCATCGTCGACATTTCCCACCACAACGCGATCGCATCGATGAACGACGTCAAATCGGCAGGCATCCTTGCCATCATCCACAAAAGCACCGAGGGGACCGTGTTCGTCGACCCGGAATTCGACGCACGGCGCAAAGCCGCCCGGCAGGCGGGTTTCCTCTGGGGCTCCTACCACTTCGTCAGCCCCGTCGCGCCCGAGAAGCAGGTGGATTTCTTCCTCAAGCACACCGACCCGAAGGACGACGAGCTGATCGCCATCGACTACGAGCCCAGCAGCGCCGGCCTGCCCAATATGACGCTCGCGCAACTCGTCGAAACCGTCGGCCTGGTCAAGAAAAAGACCGGCCGCACCCCGGTCGTCTACGGCGGCCATCTCCTGCGCGAGGCATTGGGCGCCAAGCCGAACAACGATCTAGCCGAGTGCCCGCTCTGGTATGCCCGCTACGCCGACAAGCCGGTGGGCGTACCCAACACCTGGCAGGCGCCGACCATGTGGCAATACACCGACGGCAAATCCGGCAACGATCCCAAGACGGTCAGCGGCATCTCCGGCCTGGTCGACCGCAGCGTCTTCTTCGGCACCGCGGACGAGCTGCGCCAGCGCTGGCCGCTCTAGCGATCGCCGTCCCGGTGCGCGTCCGGCCTCGAACGGCCGGCCGCACCGCTACGGCGGGCTGAACAGCCGCCGGCCCTGCGCATACTGGACCACGATGTCGCCCGGATCGACCAGGTTGCTCATCGCCCGCGCCCGCTCGTCCAGCATGTCCGGATCCAGATGCTGCGGGCTCAGTTCCGCCACCCGCCGCTCCCAGGCCGCCTGCTCGCCCTGCACCCGCATCAGCTCCGCAGTCAGCGCCCTCAGCTGCGCCTCCCGGATCGCATAGGCCTGCAGCCCCCGATCCCCCTGCGTCGCGCTCCAAAGGCAATAGGCCACCAGCCCCAGGAAGATCCCGGGCGCCGTGACCGCCTTCAACGCCTCCCCAATCACCCGGCGAACCATTCCCAGCGACTCCAACGCTCTGCCGGGCGACACTAACGCAAGATCGGATCCCATGCAGCTGTTATCGCTTCAGGATCGTCCGCCCCGCATAGCGCGCCGACGGCCCCAGCTCCGACTCGATCCGGATCAGCTGGTTGTACTTCGCCGTCCGGTCGCTCCGCGCCAGGCTCCCGGTCTTGATCTGTCCGCAGTTCGACGCCACCGCCAGGTCCGCGATCGTGTAATCCTCCGTCTCGCCCGAGCGGTGGCTCATCACCGTCGTCATCCCCGCCCGGTGCGCCAGCTCGATCGCGTCCAGCGTCTCCGTCAGCGTCCCGATCTGGTTCACCTTGATCAGGATCGAGTTCGCCGACTTCTCCGCGATCCCCCGCCGCAGCCGCTCGCTGTTCGTCACGAACAGGTCGTCCCCCACCAGCTGCACCCGTCCGCCCAACACGTCGGTCAGGTGCTTCCACCCGGCCCAGTCGTCCTCGGCGCAGCCATCCTCGATCGAGGCGATCGGATACCGGTCGCACAGCGCCTTCAGGTAATCGACCATCCCAGCCGAATCGAACTTCTTGCCTTCGCCCTCGAGGTCGTAGACGCCGTCCTTGAAGAACTCCGTACTCGCGCAATCCAGCGCGAACGTCACGTCTTCGCCGGGCCGATACCCCGCCGTCTCACAGGCCTTGCTGATGAACGCCAGCGCCTCTTCGGCCGATTTCAGGTTCGGCGCGAAACCGCCCTCGTCGCCCACGTTCGTGCTGTGCCCCGCATCGTGCAGCGCCTTCTTCAACTGCTGGAAGATCTCCGCGCCCATCCGCACCGCATCGGCCACCGTCGCGGCGCCCACCGGCTGGACCATGAACTCCTGGATGTCGATCGGATTGTCCGCGTGCTTGCCGCCGTTCACGATGTTCATCATCGGCACCGGCAGCGTCCGCGCGAACACGCCGCCGACATACCGGTACAACGGCATCCCCAGATCGTCCGCCGCCGCCTTAGCCACCGCCAGCGACACCGCCAGGATCGCGTTCGCCCCCAGCCGCGACTTGTTCGGCGTCCCGTCCAGATCGATCATGATCTCGTCCAGCTTGATCTGCTCGGACGCGTCCATCCCCCCGATCGCGTCGAAGATCTCCCCTTCGACATTGGCGCAAGCCTGCTGCACGCCCTTGCCGCCATACCGGCTCTTGTCCCCGTCGCGCAGCTCGACCGCCTCGTGCGCCCCCGTGCTCGCCCCCGACGGCACCGCCGCCCGCCCCGAAGCCCCGGTGTCCAGCAGGACCTCGGCCTCCACCGTCGGATTGCCCCGGCTGTCGAGGATCTCACGGGCGACGATATCGGCGATGGCGCTCACGGTCAGTCCTCGATTGGTTGTGCCGGCTGCCTAACAGAGCCGCACGCCCGCGCCAAGCTAAGGCGGCGCCGCGGACACATGCACCCAAACCGCCTGCGTCGCCGTCAAAGCCTCCAGCCCGGCGCGGAAACTCTGCCGGATCTGCTCGTTGCGATGCGCGTCCACGTCGACATAGCTCTCCGCCGACAGCGTCGGCGTCCCCTCCGGCGTCACCCCCACCACCTGCAGCACCACCCGCAGCCGCTCCTCGGTCCGGTTCGCGATCGACGCGGAGAACTCGTGCTCCGTCGCCGCACCCGCCGGGTCGCTACCCTCGCGCCGCCCGAGCACCACGTTGTTGATCCGAACGTTCCCGGCGCTGCCCTGGAACCCGTCCAGCTCGGTCTTGCCGACCTTCGTCCATCGCATCTCCGCCGCCTCGTCGGCCATCGCCGACGATCCCAGCAGCATCCCCAACCCGGCAACGCCGACGATCCAACGCATCCTATTCCCCCTTGCAAGCGCCCAAACCCTATCGAACGGCCCTCCCACCTCCAAGCGCCACCCGGATCGATCGCCGGTCGTTAACTTCAATTTAGGGTTCTTGCCTCACAACTCGTTCCACTCAGGAGCGCCTGCATGTCGATCAAGAACGTCCCCATCTTCGCGAAGATTTTGCTGCTCATGTCGGCCTTCGCCGTCCTGATCGTCGCCTCGTCGGTCTTCGCAACCTCGAAGATGAAGGCCGTCGGCGCGTCCTATGCCGAATTGATCGCGCGCGAGGGGGCTGCGGCCTTGAGCATGGCGCGTCTCAACCGCGCCTCCTACGCCGCCTATGCATCGCTCGGAGAACTCGTCGCCTCCAGTTCGGTCGAGAATAACAAGGAAGCGGTCGAACACCTCACCCAGGCCCGCTCCGACGCGCTCACCTTCCTGGGCAGCATCGGCGCCCTCGGCGGCGGCTATGCCGACATCGCGCAGCGCCTGCAGCAGCGTGTGCTCAAGGTCATCGATACCGACTGCGCCAACACGCTCAAACTGGGGCAGGGGACCACGCCGGAAGACAACCTCAAGGCGCAGGCCGCCTTCCATAGTGAATGCAAGGCCCAGTTCTTTCCGCTGTCCAAAGCGATCGTGAGCGAGACGAACGCCGTCACCGCCACCCAGGTCAAGCTCACCGCCGACCTCGCGCAGATGACGCAGGATACCGTCTGGACGACCTTCGCCGTCGTCATCGGCGGCACCGTCATGCTGCTGGCCGCAGGCTTCGTCGCCAGCCGCGCCTGGATCTCCCGCCCGGTCGGGATCTTGACGGACGCGATGCAGCAGCTGGCCGACGGCGACACCCGCGTCACCATCCCGGACACCGCCCGCGGCGACGAGATCGGCGCCATCGCCCGCACGCTGCAGGTCTTCAAGGACGCCGCGCTGGAAAAGCTGCGCATCGAAGCCGACGCCGTCACCACCCGCCAATCCGCCGACGCCGAACGCTCCAGCAACGATGCCGTCAAGGCCACGCAAGCCGGCGAGCTCTCCAAAGTCGTCGAGTCCCTCGCCGACGGCCTCGGCAAGATCTCCGAAGGCGACCTCTGCGTCCGCCTCGAGGATCGGTTCGCCCCCGAATACGAGCGCCTGCGCGCCGACTTCAACGCCGCCGTCGAACGGATGCAGGGCGTCCTGAGCTCCATCGTCGCCGGGGTCGGCACCATCCGTTCCGGCACCGGCGAGATCTCCCAGGCCGCCGAAGACCTCTCCCGCCGCACCGAACAACAGGCCGCCAGCCTCGAGGAGACCGCCGCCGCCCTCGAGCAGATCACCACCACCGTCAAGCGCGCCGCAGAGGGCGCCGTTCAGGCCCGCGCCGTCGTCTCCCGCACCCGCACCGACGCCGAACAATCCGGCCGGATCGTCCAGAACGCCGTCGATGCCATGGGCGAGATCGAGAAATCCTCGCGCCAGATCAGCCAGATCCTCGGCGTCATGGACGAGATCGCGTTCCAGACCAACCTGCTCGCACTCAACGCCGGCGTCGAAGCCGCCCGCGCCGGAGACGCCGGACGAGGCTTCGCCGTCGTCGCCAGCGAAGTCCGCGCCCTCGCGCAGCGCTCCGCCGAAGCCGCGCGCGAGATCAAAGCCCTGATCTCCGCCTCCACCACGCAGGTCGGCGCCGGCGTGAAGCTCGTCGGCGAGACCGGCGCCGCCCTCCAGCGCATCGTCGTCCAGGTCGGCGAGGTCGACACGGTCGTCTCCGAGATCGCAGGCTCCGCCCAGGAACAGGCCACCGGCCTGGCCCAGGTCAACATCGCCGTCACCGAAATGGACCAGGTCACCCAGCAGAACGCCGCCATGGTCGAGCAGAGCACCGCCGCCTCCCGCGCCCTGGCCAACGAGACCGAATCCCTCGCCACGCTGACCAGCCATTTCCGCCTCGGCAACGACGCCAAGAACCCTCCCGCGCCCCAGCGCACCGGCAAGCCGGCCCGTCCGGCGCCCTCGGCCAAGCCGCGCGCCCGCGGCAACCAGGCCCTCGCCCTCGTCCCCGCCAACGCCGATCGGGAGTGGCAGGAGTTCTAACCGGCGGCTCAACCGCGTCCCGTCGACAAAACTAGGACATTTCGCGCAAGACGCGTCCAATGCCGCCAATACAGTCTCAAAATCCGACTGTCCGAATCACGTCCGAACCGTTACGTAGCTCCCTCGATCAAAAGGAGCATTACGTTATGCAGGCCCCCATTGCATTCCCGCGCAAGCCCGGTTGGCTCGGCGAATTCCAAGCCTTCATTATGCGCGGCAACGTCGTCGACCTCGCCGTCGGCATCATCATCGGCGCCGCCTTCACCTCCGTCGTCACCAGCCTCGTCAAGGACGTCTTCACCCCCGTGATCGGCCTCCTCGCCGGCGGCGTCGATTTCAGCAACCTCTTCTTCACCCTCAAGGGCGAACACGCCGCCACGCTCGACGCCGCCCAGAAGGCCGGCGCCGTCACCATCAATATCGGCCTGTTCCTCAACGCCGTCTTCTCGTTCCTGATCGTCAGCTTCGTCGTCTTCCTCCTCATCAAGGTGATGAGCCGCTTCCAGAAGAAGCAGGAAGAAGCCCCGGCGGCGCTCTCCAAGACCGAAGAGACCCTGATCGAGATCCGCGACCTGCTGACACACGCCCGCAGCGCCTGATCTCGCCCATCCTCGGAAACCGTTCGGGACTGCATCGACCCTCGCCGCCAGCATCGGAAGTTCACCCTTCGAACATCTGATGCGCGGCGAAGGAGCGTGCTAGCATTCCCGAACGATCTCCGAGGTCCCCGATGCGCTGGCTGCTCGTCTTCGTCTTCCTGTTCGCCATCCGGGTCCAAGCGGCCGAATTCAACCCACCCGGCCTCGAAGCCGACAGCCAGGTCTACGCCCGCGCCCTCGTCGCCCGCAGCCCGGCCGGAATGACCGCCCAGGCCAAGCGCCAAGCCGAACAACGCGCCGCCGACGCACAGCGCCGAAACGACTGGCAAGCCGCGATCACCGCCCTCGAAACCCGCCTCGCCGCCGACGGCACCACCGATCTCTGGCTCCAACTCGCCCAAGCCCAACTCAAGCGCACCCCGCCCGACCCGGCGCGCGCCGCCCAAGCCGCCTGGCAAGCCTTCACGTCAGCCGACACCGGCGCCCCCGAAATCCCCCCACTCCTCGTCATGGCCGACGCGTTCCGCCGCATGGACCGGCCCGAATCCGCCATCGGGGCCCTCGAAGCCGCCCTCGAGCGCGCCCCCAACGACGCCAGCACCAAGCTCGCGCTGGACGACGCCCGCAAAGCCGCCGGCCTCCTCGTCCGCCGCGTCCGCACCGAGCCCGAAAGCGACCCCCCGCTCGCCTGCATCGAATTCACCGGCGCCCCCGCCCGCCGCCCCGACCTCATTCCCGCCGATTGGATCCGCCTCCAACCCGCCCAGCCCGACGCCGCCATAACCCGCCAGGGCGACGCCTTCTGCATCGCCGGCCTCAAACTCGGCGCCACCACCCAGATCACGCTGCGCGCCGGGCTGCCGGGGGAGGGGGGCATCACCCTCCGCCGCGAAACCACCCAATCCGTCGCGATGCCCAACCGCCACCCCCGCCTGATCTTCGACTCCCGCCTCTTCCTCCTCCCCCGCAATCAACCCCCCAAGATCTCCCTCAGCTCGATCAACCTCAGCACCGTCAAGCTGAAGCTCCTCCGCCTCACCGAGCGCAACCTCGTCCCCTGGTCCCGCGACATCACCCTCGGCCAAGCCCTCGAGCGCTATAATTTCGAAGGCCAAACCGACAACGGCAAGGTCGTCTGGGAAGGCACCGCCCCCATCAACCACTGGCAGCCCAACCAGATCGCCCGCACCGCCCTCCCGCTCCCCGATGCCTTCGCCGAACCCGGCGCCTACATGCTCCTCGCCACCCCCGGCGACGGCACCCCCGATTCCGACGCCGCCGCCGTCCAGGTCATCATCCGCACCGACCTCGCCCCCACCGTCTGGCGCGGCGCCGACGGCCTCACCGTCCAAGTCCGCAGCTTCGCCACCGCCCAACCCCGCGAAAACGTCAAACTAACCCTCCTCGCAAAAAGCAACGACATCCTCGCCGAAGCCACCACCGACCAAGACGGCGTCGCCCGCTTCCCCGCCCCCCTCCTGCGCGGCACCGGCCCCCAAGCCCCCCAAAGCCTCCACGGCCAGATCGACGACGACCTCGTCGCCCTAGACCTCACCTCCGCCGCCTTCGACCTCTCCGACCGCGGCGTCGAAGGCCTCAAGCAGCCCGGCCCCCTCGACGCCTTCGCCTGGACCGACCGCGGCATCTACCGCCCCGGCGAGACCGTCCAAATCATGGCCCTCCTGCGCAACAGCGCCGGCGCCCCCGCCGACATCCCCGCCCACCTCGTCGTCAAACGCCCTAACGGCCAGATCTTCACCGACAAGGTCCCGCCCCCAGGCCCCGACGCCTCCCTCTACCTCCCCATCCCCCTCTCGCTCTCCGCCCCCGCCGGCCTCTGGACCGTCGAACTCCACGCCGACCCCAAATCGCCCCCCATCGGCACCGCCACCTTCCGCGTCGACGCCTTCGTCCCCGACCGCATGGCCGTCGACGCCAAGCCCGCCGGCCCCATCACCCCCGGCCAGCCCTACGCGCTCCCGGTCACCGCCCGCTTCCTCTACGGCGCCCCCGCCGCCGACCTCTCCGGCTCCGCCTCCCTCAAACTCACCCGCGACCCGGTCCCGCCCGCCCCGCTCACCGGCTACCGCATCGGCCTAGACGGCGAATCCTTCGCCCCCGACGCCCTCGAGATCCCGCTCCCCGCCACCGACCGCCAGGGCGCCTCGACCCTCCCCATCCTCCTGAAATCCGCCCCCGACAGCACCAGCCCCGTCCGCGCCGAACTCGACATCGCCGTCGACGACCCCTCCGGCCACGCCAGCCACACCCAACTCACCATCCCCATCCAGCCCACTTCCGGCTTCATCGGCATCAAACCCGCCTTCGCCAACGGCGCCATCGACGCCGGCGCCGAAGCCGCCTTCGACATCGCCGCCGTCAACAAATCCGGCGCCCGAGCCCCCATGGCCGCCAAGCTGAAACTGGTCCGCGAACGCCCCGACTGGCGCCTCGTCACCAGAGGCCAACTCGCCCGCTACGAAACCGTCTACAAAGACGAACCCATCGAAGCCCGCGACGTCACCATCCCCGCCGACGCCCCCCTCCACATCGCCCGCCGCCTCGATTTCGGCCGCTACCGCCTGGAAGTCACCGAAGCCGGCGGCCTAGCCGCCACCTCCATCCGCTTCCGCGCCGGCTGGGTCGCCTCCGACAGCCCCGACACCCCCGACAAGGTCGACGTCTCCACCGACCGCCGCACCTACCAGCCCGGCGACCCTATCCAAATCCACATCCAGGCCCCCTTCGCCGGCCAAGCCACCATCCTGGCCCTCACCGACCGCGTCCACACCCTGAAAACCCAAAGATCCCCGAAGTCCGGCACCACCATCGACCTGCCAAGCCGACGCCGATTGGGGACCCGGCGCCTACATCGCCGTCCACGTCTTCCGCGGCGGCGAGTCTGCCCGCCCCTCCCGCGCCATCGGCCTCGCCTGGGCCGGCCTAGACCCCACCCTCCGCACCCTCAAACTCGACATCGCCGCCCCCGACAAAACCACCCCGCGCGGCCGCGTCACCATCCCCGTCCGCACCGAACCCGGCGCCTGGATCACCCTGGCCGCCGTCGACGAAGGCATCCTCCGCCTCACCAGCTTCGCCTCGCCCGACCCCACCGCCCACTTCCTCGGCCGCCGCACCCTCGGGATCGACATCCGCGACGACTGGGGCCGCCTCATCGCCCCCGCCGACGGCGAGTCCACCACCCTCCGCCAAGGCGGCGACGAAGGCGGCAGCGCCCTCCCGGAAATCCCCCAGAAGACCGTCACCCTCTTCACACCCCCCGTCCAAGCCGGCCCCGACGGCGTGGCGAACATCCCCCTCGACCTCCCCGACTTCAACGGCCAGGTCCGCCTCATGGCCGTCGCCTGGCAGGCCAACCGCGTCGGCTCGGCCAACATCGACATGATCGTCCGCGACGCCCTCATCGCCGAACCCCTGCTCCCCCGCTTCCTCGCCCCCGGCGACGAAACGAGACTCGCCATCCTCCTCCAGAACCTCGACCTCCCCGCCGGCCCGGCCACCGTCAAACTCTCCCTCGAAGGCCCGCTCGCCCTAGCCGGCGACGCCCAACTCTCCGCCCCCCTCGACCCCGGCCAGCAGATCATCCGCACCACCACGCTGCGCGCCACCGGAGCGGGCAGGGGAGTCATCCGCCTCGACGTCACCGGCCCCGCCGGCTTCCACGTCCAGCGCGAGACCGCCATCCTCATCCGCCCCGCCCGCCCCCCCATCACCGTCGCCACCTCCGGCGAACTCGCCCCCAACGCCGAAACCCGCCTCACCCCCGCGCTCGCCCAGATGATCCCCGGCACCGCCACCGCCACCCTCCGCGTCGGCGGCCCCGTCCGCTATGACGTCGCCGCGCTGGTGAAAGCGCTCGCCGCCTACCCGATGCTCTGCCTCGAACAGGCCAGCAGCAAAGGCTTCCCCCTCGCGCTCCTCCCCGACCGCGACCCCGCCCGCCTCCAAGCCTCCGTCTACGACGTCCTCGACAAGCAGCGTTTCGACGGCGGCTTCGGCCTCTGGTCCGCCAACAACGAGTCCGAGACCTGGCTCTCCGCCTACGCCACCGAGTTCCTCCTCCGCGCCCGCACCGCCGGCGCCGCCGTCCCGGAATCCGCCCTCACCGACGCCCTCAAATTCCTCGCCGACAACCTCGAGAACCTGCCCACCACCCCCGAGGGCCAAGCCGCCCGCGCCTACTACCTCTACGACCTCGCCGCCGCCGGCCAACCCCGCGCCGGCGCCAACCGCCTCCTCGCCGAAGACCTCGACAAACTCCCCACCCCGCTCGCCAAGGCCCAACTCGCCGCCGCCGCCGCCCTCAGCAACGACCGCCCCCGCGCCGAGACCGCCTTCCTCGCCGCCCTCGCATCCCCCGCCCGCAAGGATTGGGACGCCGACCGCGGCAGCGCCCTGCGCGACCAACTCGCCACCGCCGTGCTCCTGAAAGAGAGCGGCCTGCTCCCCGACCGCCTGAACGCCCTGATCGCCCAACTCCCCGGCGCCGACCTCAAACCCCAATCCGTCAACACCCAGGAAGCCGCCTGGGCCGTCGCCGCCGCCTCCGTCCTCGGCCGCAACGACCGCCCCGCCGCCATCGCGATCGACGGCGCCCCCATCCCCCCCGCCCAGATCCTGCAGCGCCCGCTCACCACCCCGGTCACGCTCCGCAACCTCGGCGACCGCCCGATCTGGCAAACCCTCTCCACCACCGGCATCCCCACCGACCCGGCGCCCGCCGCCCGCCAATCCATGCGCGTCACCCGGAAATTCTTCACGACGGCCGGCGCCCCGCTCGACCTCGACAACCTCAAGCAGAACACCGTCTTCATCCTGCTCGTCGAAGGCCGCGCCGACGACGCCCAGGACCACCGCGCCCTCATGATCCAGGCGCTCCCCGCCGGCTGGGAAATCGCCGGCCGCCTGCAAGCCGGCAAGACCGCCGGAATGCCCTGGCTCGGCGACCTCACCGAACTCGAATCCGAACCCGCCGCCGACGACCGCTACGCCGCCACCATCAGCCTGACCAAGGACAAACCCGACTTCCGCGCCGCCGTCCGCCTCCGCGCCGTCACCCCCGGCACCTACGAACTCCCCGGCGCCACCCTCGAAGACATGTACCGCCCCGCCATCTTCGCCCGCCAAAACACCGGCCGCCTGAAAATCCAAGCCAACGAATGACCCCAACCCCTCCCTCCCGCTTCTTCACCCTCTCCCTCCGGGAGAGGGCCGGGGTGAGGGCCCTCCTCGCCACCGCAACCCTCCTCATCACCCTAGCAACGATCGCCCTGACCCTAGACCACCTCTACCCCCCCAACCTCACCCGCCTCGCCACCACCGGCCACCAGATCCTCGACCGCAACGACAAGCTCCTCGCCCTCCTCCCCACCAAGGACGGCGTCTGGCGCTTCCAAACCACACCCGCGGAAGTCTCCCCCGACTTCCTCGCCCTCCTCATCAAAACCGAAGACCACCGCTTCTACCGCCACCCCGGCATCGACCCCATCGCCATCGCCCGCGCCGCCGCCCAAGCCCTCCGCCACGGCAAAATCGTCTCCGGCGGCTCCACCCTCTCCATGCAAGCCGCCCGCCTGCTCGAACCCCGCCCCAGAACCCTGAAATCCAAACTCATCGAAGCCGCCCGAGCCCTCCAACTCGAATGGCGCTTCGGCAAACAGGGCGTCCTCGGCATCTGGCTCACCCTCGCCCCCTACGGCGGCAACCTCGAAGGCGTCCAAGCCGGTGCCCGCGCCTGGTTCGGCACCTCCGCCGCCGCCCTCGACCCCGCCCAAGCCGCCATCCTCGTCGCCCTCCCGCGCCGCCCCGAATCCCTCCGCCCCGACCGCCACCCCCAGCGCGCCGAAGCCCTCCGCGACCGCATCTCCGCCGAAGCCGCCGACACCCCCATCCCGACCCGGCGGATCCCGTTCCCCCGCCACGCCCCCCAAGCCGTCGCCGCGCTCGACGGCCGCACCACCATCGACCTCCCCCTCCAGCAAGGCCTCGAGCGCTACGTCGCCGACCAGCTCAAATCCATGCCCGAGCGCGCCTCCATCGCCATCCTCGTCGCCGACGCCGCGTCCCGGGAAATCCGCGCCGTGGTCTCCGGCCAGCCCGGCGACGAGGCGAGGGCAGGGGCCCTGGACCTCTCCCGCGCCATCCGCTCGCCGGGCTCCGCCCTGAAACCCTTCCTTTACCAACTCGCCTTCCGCGAAGGCATCGCCCGCCCCGACACCCCCCTCGAAGACCTCCCGCGCCATTTCGGCGGCTACGCCCCCGAAAACTACGAACGCGGCCACGCCGGCCGCATCTCCGCCGCCGAAGCCCTCCGCCGCTCGCTCAATCTCCCCGCCGTCGCCCTGCTAGACCGCGTCGGCCCCCTCCGCTTCGCTTCCTTCCTCCGCGCCCAAGGCGCCAAACCCCGCCTCCCCAACGGCGCCGACCCCGCCCTCCCGCTCGCCCTCGGCGGCGCCGGCCTCACCCTGCGCGAACTCACCGGCCTCTACGCCAGCCTCGTCACCCCCGGCGACACCCCGCTCACCCTCATCCCCGCCGGCCCCCGAACCCGCCACCCCCAAGACCCCGCCGCCCGCCTCGTCGCCGACATCCTCACCCAACCCTTCCCCAACCGCGGCCCCCAAGGCATCGCCTGGAAGACCGGCACCTCCTGGGGCGGCCGCGACGCCTGGGCCTTCGGCTTCGACCGCAAACACGCCGTCGGCATCTGGGTCGGACGCCCCGACGGCACCCCGCTCCCCGGCGCCACCGGCCGCCACCTCGCCATCCCCCTCCTCGCCCAAGTCTTCGCCCTGCTCCCCGAAGCCCCCCGCACCGCCCCCGCACGCATCGCCCTGGCCAACACCGCCACCCCCGAGAACACCCTGCGCCTGCTCTTCCCGCCCCCCGACGCCACCCTCTCCGCCGACGGCCCCGTCACGCTCCGCGCCATGGGCGGCCGCCGCCCGCTCACCTTCCTCGTCGACGGCGCCCCTCTCCCAGCCGAACCAGCCCGCCGCCAAACCGGCTGGCAGCCCCCCGGCCCCGGCTTCTATACCGTCACCGTCCTCGACGCCGACGGCTTCGCCGCCCGCGCACCGGTGAGAATCCAATGAAGCGCATCCAATCCCCGATCCTCGACATCGCCTACGAAGAACACGGACCCGGCGACGGCGACCCCGTCATCCTCCTCCACGGCTTCCCCTACGACATCCACGCCTACGACGACGTCGCCCCCGCACTGGCAGGGCAGGGCGCCCGCGTCATCGTCCCCCACCTCCGAGGCTACGGCCCCACAAGCTTCCTCTCGCCAAACACCCCCCGCTCCGGCCAACAAGCCGCCCTAGCCGCCGACCTCCGCGACCTCATCGACGCCCTATCCCTGAAAAAGCCGATCCTGGCCGGCTACGACTGGGGCGGCCGCGCCGCCTGCATCGTCGCCGCCCTCTGGCCCGAACGTGCCGCCGGCCTCGTCACCGTCACCGGCTACAACATCCAAAACATCGCCAAATCATCCGAACCCGCCACCCCCGAGCACGAACACCAGCTCTGGTATCAATACTACCTCCACACCCCCCGCGGCCGCCTCGGCCTGGAGCGCAACCGCGCCGCGTTGGCCAAACTCCTCTGGCGCCTCTGGTCCCCCACCTGGGCCTTCGACGACGCCACCTTCGCCCGCACCGCCCCCAGCTTCGAAAACCCCGACTTCGTCGACGTGGTCGTCCAATCCTACCGCCACCGCTACGCCTACGCCGAAGGCGATCCCGCCCTCGAACCCATCGAGCGCGCCCTAGCCGCCCAACCCGACATCACGATCCCCACCATCATCCTCCACGGCGCCGACGACGGCGTAGGCCCCGTCGCCGCCTCCGAAGACCTCTCCCACTTCACCGCCTGGCACCGCCGAGAGGTCGTCCCGAACTGCGGCCACAACCTCCCCCAAGAAACCCCCACCCCCTTCATCCGCGCCATCCAAGAACTCCGCTGACCCGTCATCGCGAGCGGCGCAGCCGCGCGGCGATCCAGGACGGCACGAACCGCCCTCAACCCATCAACTGCGGCGCATAGCTCTCCAACTGCCACCGCACCGGCAACGCCCCGCGCCGAAGTGAGGCCCGCGTCACCGCGACCCGCAAAACCCGCTCCTCCCCCCAAGAAATCGCCGCCCGCCCCTGAACCTGCAACAAATCCCCCGTCGCAAAATCCGCAAACAGCAACCCCGCCCGCTCATCCGCCAACAAATTCCCAAACGTATTGAAATACCGGTTCCCCCGATAATCCGGGATCACCAGCGTATCCCCCTCGATCCCCACGAACCCCGGCCGTCCCCCGCGATGCGACACATCGAACCCGCCTTGCTCCCCCTCGGCCCGCGAAGCCGCGAACAACGTATCCGCCCCCTCGATCATCCCCCGAACCGCCTCCAGCCCGGCCAACGCCTCCACCGCCCCAGCCGCACCCCCCGCCGCCACCGGCGCCCGCGTCTGGATATACTGCGGACAATTCCCAAAACTCTGCCGCACCTCGACGAAGAACGCCTCCGACATCACCGCCGAAACCACCCCATTCGCCCGGTTCCGCCGCCGCGTCGCGAACTCCAGCCCCAACAACCCGATCCCCGCCCCCTCCCGCACCACCCCCCAATCCGCCGCCGCCAGCCCCGCCTCCACCCGCAACGTCACCGCATCCGGCGAACTCACGAACCCCGGCGCCCCCGTCACCACCGTCGCCACCGGCCACCCCCGATCATCCCCCACCCCCACGAACAAGATCGGCAACTGCCCAAAGAACACCCGATGCTGATCCGTCATGAAATCCCGGATCGGCGCCCCCTTCACCGCGAACCCGGCCAGCGCCTGCGCCCGCCGCTCCCCCGCATGAAACACATCCTCACCCATCACCGCCTCCTATCGCCCCCGCATCATGCCCCGCACCGCCAAACCCCACTATCGCCCCATCCCGGAACCCACCCTTCCACCCCGCGAGAGGCCCAACCCCACACCCCCGTTGTCCCCGCGCCACCACGCCTGTAGATTTCGGGGATGGACACAGCGCGGCAATTCCGGTTTTGACCTGATCCCATGCCGGAACTGCTCCTGGAACTGTTCAGCGAGGAAATCCCCGCCCGCATGCAAGCGCGCGCGGCCACCGACCTCGCACGCCTCCTCACCGAGGCCATCGCCCCCCTGACCCCCACCGCGGTCCGCACCTTCGCCGGCCCCCGACGCATCGCGCTCGCCGCCACCGTCGCCCCCGAACAGCAAGCCGCCCGCACTAGCGAGCGCGGCCCCCGCACCTCCGCCCCCGAGGCCGCTCTCGCCGGCTTCCTGCGCAAACACGCCGCCACGAAGGAACAACTCACCCAGGACGGCGATTTCTGGCGCCTCGACAAAGCCGCCGACGCCATCCCCGCCGCCACCCTCATCGCCCAATCGATCCCCACGCTCCTGCGCCGCTTCCCCTGGCCCAAGAGCATGCGCTGGGGCGACGGCAGCGCCTTCACCTGGATCCGCCCCCTCCGCCGCATCCTCTGCCTGCTCGACGGCGAGATCGTCCCCTTCGCCCTCGCCGAAGGCGCCGACACCGGCCACCACCTGCAATCCGGCGACCAAACCCAGGGCCACCGCTTCCACGCCCCCGCGCCCTTCGCCGTCGCGTCGGCCGCGGAATGGCAGACCGGCCTGCGCGAACGCCGGGTCATCGCCTCGGCCGAGGAACGCCGCGCCCTCATCGAATCCGGCATCACCCATCTCGCCCAAGCCGAGAACCTGGAAATCGTCCCCGACGACGCCCTCCTCGACGAAGTCGCCGGCCTCGTCGAATGGCCCGTGCCGCTACTCGGCCGCATCGACGCCCAGTTCATGGACCTGCCCGCCGAAGTCATGCAGGTCAGCATGCGCGTCAACCAGCGCTACTTCGCCCTGAGAACGCCGGACGGCGCCGCCGCCCCGACCTTCGCCTTCGTCGCCAACATCGAGGCCGCCGACTCCGGCGCCACCATCATCGCCGGCAACGAACGCGTCCTGCGCGCCCGCTTCAGCGACGCCCGCCACTTCTGGGACCTCGACCGCCGCACCAAACTCGCCGACCGTGTCCCCGCGCTGGAAAACATCACCTTCCACGCCAAGCTCGGCACCCAAGGCGCCCGCATCCGCCGCATCGCGCGCCTCGCCCGCCACATCGCCCCGCTCGTCCACGCCGACCCGGCCCACGCCGAACGCGCCGCCCACCTCGCCAAAGCCGACCTCACCACCGGCATGGTCGCCGAATTCCCCGAACTCCAAGGCGTCATGGGCAGCTACTACGCCGCCCACGACGGCGAACCCGCCGAGATCGCCGCCGCCATCCGCGACCACTACGCCCCCAAGGGTCCCACCGACCCGGTCCCCTCCGCCCCCGTCACGACCGCCGTCGCCCTGGCCGACAAGATCGACCAACTCGCCGGCTTCTTCGCCATCGGCGAGATCCCCACCGGCTCCGGCGACCCCTACGCGCTCCGCCGCGCCGCCCTCGGCCTCATCCGCATCATCCGAGACAACCGCCTCCGCCTCCCGCTGCTAAAACTCTTCCACGAAGCCCAGATCGACCTTCCCGCGCCCGTCCCCGCCCACGCGCTGCTCGACTTCATCGCCGACCGCCTGCGCGTCCAGCTCCGCGCCGAAGGCGAGCGTCACGACGTCCTCTCCGCCGTCTTCGCCGCCGGCCAGGACGACGACCTCCTCCGCCTCCTCGCCCGCACCGACGCCGTCGCCCGCTTCCTCGCCAGCCCCGACGGCGCCGACCTCCTCGCCGCCGCCCGCCGCGCCGCCAACATCCTGCGCATCGAAGACAAGAAGGACGGCCCCCACCGCGGCCCCGTCGAACCCGACCGTCTCGAACTGCCCGAGGAACAAGCCCTCGACGCCGCCCTCGCTCACGCCCGCGCCGACGTTGACACACGCCTGGCTTCGGAGGACTTCGCTGCTGCGATGACCGCCCTCGCGAAACTCCGCCCCGTCCTCGACGCATTCTTCGACAAGGTCACCGTCAACGCCCCCGATCCGGACCTGCGCGAAAACCGCCTCCGGTTGCTCTCCCATGTCGGCGCCGCGATGAACGCCGCCGCCGACTTCTCCCGAATTGAAGGCTGAGGAACAAGTCATGCAGAAGTGGGTCTACTCCTTCGGCGCGTCAGCCAATGACGGCCGCGCCGACATGAAGAACCTCCTCGGCGGCAAGGGCGCCAACCTCGCCGAAATGGCCAGCATCGGCCTCCCCGTGCCCCCCGGCTTCACCATCACCACCGAGGTCTGCACCGCCTTCTACGACAACGACAAGAACTACCCCGAAGGCCTCCGCGAACAGGTCAAGACCGCCCTCGAAACCGTCGAGCAGCATGTCGGCCTGAAATTCGGCGACGCCCAGAAACCCCTCCTCGTCTCCGTCCGCTCCGGCGCCCGCGTCTCCATGCCCGGCATGATGGACACCGTGCTCAACCTCGGCCTCAACGACGACACCGTCGCCGGGCTCGAAAAGGCCAGCGGCGACCCCCGCTTCGCCTGGGACTCCTACCGCCGCTTCATCCAGATGTACGGCTCCGTCGTGCTCGGCGTCGAACACCACCGCTTCGAGGAGATCATCGAGAGCGCCAAGCTCGACGCCGGCGTCAACGAAGACACCGCCCTCTCTCCCGACCACTGGCGCAAGGTCGTCGCCGAATACAAGACCATGGTCGAAGCCGAGCGCGGCGAACCCTTCCCCATGGACCCCCATGAGCAGCTCTGGGGCGCCATCGGCGCCGTCTTCGGCTCCTGGATGAACCCCCGCGCCAACACCTACCGCCGCCTGCACGAGATCCCCGCCAACTGGGGCACCGCCGTCAACGTCCAGGCCATGGTCTTCGGCAACATGGGCCAGGACTGCGCCACCGGCGTCTGCTTCACCCGCGACCCCAGCACCGGCGAAGACATCTTCTACGGCGAGTTCCTCGTGAATGCCCAAGGCGAAGACGTCGTCGCAGGGATCCGCACCCCGCAACCGCTCTCCAAACTCCGCGCCGAGCCCGGCGAGGTCAGCATGGAGGAAGCGCTCCCCGCCGCCTACGCCGACCTCGTCGCCGTCCGCGAGAAGCTCGAGCGCCACTATCTCGACATGCAGGACATCGAATTCACCGTCCAGCAGAACAAGCTCTATATGCTGCAGACCCGAAACGGTAAGCGCACCGCCGCCGCCAGCCTGCGCATCGCCGTCGAAATGGCCGAAGCCGGCCTCATCGACAAGAACGAAGCCATCAAGCGGGTCTCTCCGGCCTCCCTCGACCAGCTCCTCCACCCCATGCTCGACCCCGCCGCGCCGCGGAAGATCCTCTCCCGCGGCCTTCCCGCCAGCCCCGGCGCCGCCTCCGGGATCGCCGTCTTCAACGCCGACGAAGCCGAGATGCGCGCCGCCAAGGGCGAAGCCGTCATCCTCGTCCGAATCGAGACCAGCCCCGAAGACATCCACGGCATGCACGCCGCCCGCGGCATCGTCACCACCCGCGGCGGCATGACCAGCCACGCCGCCGTCGTCGCCCGCGGCATGGGCCGCCCCTGCGTCTCCGGCGCCGGCAGCATCTCCGTCGACTACGGCGCCCAGACCCTCAGCGCCAACGGCCTCGTCGTCCGCGCCGGCGAAACCATCACCCTCGACGGCGCCACCGGCGAAGTCTTCATCGGCGCCGTCGCCATGATCGAGCCCAAGCTCTCCGGCGACTTCGCCAAGCTCATGGAATGGGCCGACAAGGTCCGCCGCATGGGCGTCCGCACCAACGCCGAAACGCCCTTGGATGCCGAAACCGCCCGCAAATTCGGCGCCGAGGGCATCGGCCTCTCCCGCACCGAACACATGTTCTTCGACCCGGCCCGCATCGGCGCCGTCCGCCAGATGATCATGGCCAGCGACACCGCCGGCCGCAAAGCCGCCCTCGCGAAACTCCTCCCCTTCCAACGCCAGGACTTCGCCGAACTCTTCCGCATCATGGCTGGCCTCCCGGTCACGATCCGCCTCCTCGACCCCCCGCTCCACGAATTCCTCCCCCACCGAGACGAGGAACTCGCCGAAGTCGCCCACGGCCTCGGCACCGACGTCGACACCATGCGCCGCCGCGCGTCCGAGCTGCAGGAAGCCAACCCGATGCTCGGCCACCGCGGCTGCCGCCTCGGCATCTCCTATCCCGAGATCTACGAGATGCAGGCCCGCGCCATCTTCGAAGGCGCCATCGAAGCCAAGCGCGTCGCCGGCACCGCCCCCATCCCCGAGATCATGATCCCGCTCATCGCCACCCGCCGCGAACTCGAGATCACCCGCGCCCAAGTCGACAACACCGCCCGCGCCGTCTTCGCCGAAACCGGCGAGACCATCGAATACCTCGTCGGCACCATGATCGAACTCCCCCGCGCCGCCATGATGGCCGACAAGATCGCCGAGATCGCCGACTTCTTCTCCTTCGGCACCAACGACCTCACCCAAACCGTCTTCGGCCTCTCCCGCGACGACGCCGGCCGCTTCCTCCCCGACTACGTCGCCCAGGGCATCCTCCCCAAGGACCCCTTCATCTCCCTCGACATCGATGGGGTAGGGCGCATGGTCCGCCTCGCCGCCGACGGCGCCCGCCAGACCAAGCCCAACCTCAAGATGGGCATCTGCGGCGAACACGGCGGCGACCCGGCCAGCATCGCCTTCTGCGAGGAAGTCGGCCTCGACTACGTCTCCTGCAGCCCCTACCGCGTCCCCGTCGCCCGCCTCGCCGCCGCCCAAGCCGCCCTCGGCATCGGCGTCGACCGCACCGCCTGACCGCGATCGGCGGCGGCTCGAGCGGGGCCGCCGCCGTATCGAAACCACCGAATACCGGTTGCACGCCGCTGGAATGAGTGGATGCCGCCTCCAGTGCGCCGTTCCGCACCGGGGCATCGCGCAATTCGCTTCGAGAGCGGGCCAACCGCCGAGCTGGACTCGCAAGTCCTCCGCGCCGCAGACCGCCAAGATCGCGGTCATGGATTGGACCCGGCGCGAGAGCGGACTTCGCCAACAAGCGGCCGACCAGGGCGAAAACACCACTGCCGCCAACGATCGGGCCAGCATCCAAGGCGACGTCACCGCGCCCGGCGCCTGGTCCGCCATGCCCGACGCCGCTGACGTCATCCACGTCGGCATCACCAGGAGGCTGGCCAACGACGCGGTCTGCGTCGGGAACGCCGACTGCGCCTCCAACATCTGTGTCGCGCCCCCGCGTCCGCGCCGCCGATCGGCGCAAGCGTTGCATCTCCGGCATGTGACCGCGAACACCCCTGGCCGGGCCCCCGCCGCCTTTGTGTCCCCACCTCACAAGCGGTAAAGTCCCGGCCATGCCAGACCAACGCGCGCCCGGCCGGCCGGCCGGACTTCCGACCCGTCCGAGACCAGCGCCGATTCGCTGAGTGGTGAGCCCCGTCCTCGTGGCGGATCGCCGATCCAGCCGCAGCCTCTCCAGCCGAAGCCTTGAAATCGCCATCGTCGCGGTCGTCGCCGTCGCCTACGCCACCATCCTGACCACGGCCAAATTCAACGTCTTCTTCCCCAAGAACTACGGCCTCGTCTTCAACAGCATGCTCGAACACATGCTCGCCGGCCGCTTCGACATCGACCCGGCCGTCGTCGCCGATGAAGGCTACTTCCGCAACGGCCTCACCTACTCCTACTGGGGCGTCCTCTGCGCCTTCCTCCGCCTGCCGCTCCTGCTGTTCCCCAACGGCCTGAAGACCGACGTCACCGTCCTCTCCTGCTGCATCGCCGCCAGCCTCGCCGCCGCCGCCAAGATCCACGGCCTGTTCTGGCTCCGCCGCCATACCGGGCAGACGCCCCGGGCCTGGCTGCTCTTCCTCTGCCTGCTCGCCCAATTCGTCGTCGGCGGCCCGCTCGTCGCCAATCTCGCCCCCAGCATCTACAGCGAGCCCATCTTCTGGGCCTACGCCCTCGCCGCCCTCTTCGTCGTCGGCGCCGTCCAAGGCCTGGTTCTCGGCCGCTTCTCCACCGCCCGCATGGCCTGGCTCGCTCTCTTCGCCGCCCTCTGCCTGCTCGCCCGCACCGCCACCGGCACCGGGCTCTACGCCGCCCTTGCCGTCCTCTGGCTCGCCCAGATCCGCCCCGCGCTCCGCGCCCGCACCGTCGCCCCGCTCCTCGTTGCCGCCCTGATCGCGGCATCCGCCATCGTCGCCACCGGCATCGTCAACGCTGGCCGCTGGGGCAGCCCGCTCACCGGCCAGGACCTCTCCGGTTACGTCATGCTGCACAAATACCCCGAAGGCGTCGGCGTCCTCGCCCGCCACGGCATGATGAGCCTGGCCCGCATCCCCATGGCCCTGCAGTATTATTTCGCCCCGATCTGGCCGCTGCCCGCCGCCAATGGCGGCCTGCTCCTCGCCGCCGCCGAGCGCGACCTGTTCTACACCGTCGAACTTCCCCCCTCGAGCCTGCTGCTCACCGACCTCCTGCCCATCCTCCTCGGCCTGCTGCTAGTGCGTGAACTCCTCGCCGGCCGCACCCCGTTCCCCCACTGGACCACGCTCGCCCTCAGCGCGTCCCTGCTCGCCCCCGCCGGCGTCGTCCTGATCTACTGGGCGCTCACCAACCGCTACCGCATCGAATTCGCCCCGGCCCTCGACGCCGTCAGCCTCCTCGCCGTCGCCCTGCCGCAGATCCAGCGCAGCCTCACCGCCACCGCCGGCCGCGCCCTCCTGCTCGCCGCCGTCACCCTCGTCTCCGTCGGCGCGACCCTCGCGACCCTCGTCCTGTTCCGGCTCGCCTTCTACGGCGACATCCACGAGATCCTGAAACCGAACTTCAACGCCTTCTACCAATCTCGTTACCGCAACGTGGCCCGTGACCTCGGCCTCGATCTGCCGTTCTCCCGCCAGCGTTGACCCGCCAACGCTCATCCGAACAGCGTTCCACACCCTTGTCCCCGGGGGCCGGCGACGCTAGGTCAACTATAGAAGCGAGGAGGACCGCATGGCCCAGGCAGCCGAAGCCCGCAAGCGCGGGACCCGCGCCAATGAGAGCGCGCCGCAAACGAGCGGGATGAGCAAGGAACAACTGCTCAAGGCCTATGGCGACATGCTCCTGATCCGCCGTTTCGAGGAACGCGCCGGCCAACTCTACGGCATGGGCCTCATCGGCGGCTTCTGCCACCTCTACATCGGCCAGGAAGCCGTCGTCATCGGCATCCAAGCCGCGCTAGGGGAGGGGGACCAGGTCATCACCTCCTACCGCGACCACGGCCACATGCTCGCCTGCGGCATGGACCCCAAGGGCGTCATGGCCGAGCTCACCGGCCGCGCCGGCGGCTACAGCCACGGCAAGGGCGGCTCCATGCACATGTTCAGCAAGGAGAAGCGCTTCTTCGGCGGCCACGGCATCGTCGGCGCCCAGGTCAGCCTCGGCACCGGCCTCGCCTTCGCCAACTGGTACCGCGGCAACGACCGCGTCAGCGCCACCTATTTCGGCGAAGGCGCCAGCAACCAGGGCCAGGTCTTCGAAAGCCTCAACCTCGCCGCCCTCATGAAGCTCCCCTGCATCTACGTCATCGAGAACAACCGCTACGGCATGGGCACCTCCGTCGAACGCGCCTCGGCCTCGCGCGACCTCTCCAAGAACGGCGCCCCCTGGGGCATCCCCGGCGTCCAAGTCGACGGCATGGACGTCGCCTCCGTCAAAGCCGCCGCCGACCTCGCCGTCGCCCACTGCCGCGCCGGCAACGGCCCCTACCTCATGGAAGTCCAAACCTACCGCTACCGCGGCCACTCCATGTCCGACCCGGCCAAATACCGCAGTCGCGAAGAAGTCCAGAAGATGCGCACCGAACGCGACTGCATCGAAGCCGCCAAGCATCAGCTCGAGAAACTCGGCGTCGCCGAAGCCGAATTCAAAACGATCGAAGACGACGTCAAGCGCCGCGTCCAGGAAGCCGCCGACTTCGCCCAATCCAGCCCCGAGCCCGATCCCAAGGAACTCTGGACCGACATCCTAGTGGAGTTCTGACCGTGTCGACCCAGATCCTGATGCCCGCCCTGTCGCCCACCATGACCGAGGGCAAACTCGCCAAATGGCTCAAGAAAGTCGGCGAAGATGTCCGCGCCGGCGACGTCATCGCCGAGATCGAGACCGACAAGGCCACGATGGAAGTCGAAGCCGTCGACGAAGGCAAACTCGAAAAGATCCTCGTCGAGGAAGGCACCGAGGGCGTCGCCGTCAACACCCCCATCGCCGAACTCGCCGGCGAGAACGGCGCAACCGAAGCCGCCCCCAAACTCCCCGACGCCGCCCCCCCGGTCAAAGCCCAAGCCATGCCCGGCACCACGGCCCAAACCGCCCCCCCGGCACCCACCGCCCCGCAAGCCGCCCCCGCACCGGAAAAGGACTGGGGCCCCACCAAGCCCACCACCGTCCGCGAAGCCCTCCGCGACGCCATGGCCGAAGAACTCCGCGCCGACGACCGCGTCTTCCTCATCGGCGAGGAAGTCGCCCAATACCAAGGCGCCTACAAGATCAGCCAAGGCCTCCTCGACGAATTCGGCCCCCGCCGCATCATCGACACCCCCATCACCGAACACGGTTTCACCGGTATGGCCGTCGGCGCCGCCATGGACGGCCTCAAACCCATCGTCGAGTTCATGACCTTCAACTTCGCCATGCAGGCGATCGACCAGATCATCAACTCCGCCGCCAAGACCCTCTACATGTCCGGCGGCCAGATGGGCTGCCCCATCGTCTTCCGCGGCCCCAACGGCGCCGCCTCCCGCGTCGCCGCCCAGCACAGCCAGGACTACGCCTCCTGGTACGCCCATTGCCCCGGCCTCAAAGTCGTCGCCCCCTGGTCCTCGGCCGACGCAAGAGGCCTCCTCCGCGCCGCCATCCGCGACCCCAACCCC
Organism: uncultured Alphaproteobacteria bacterium; assembly: GCA_963848035.1. Lineage (GTDB taxonomy): Bacteria > Pseudomonadota > Alphaproteobacteria > Acetobacterales > Acetobacteraceae > JAVVHH01. The sequence goes on along the minus strand of CAWKCD010000001.1, from coordinate 4,088,948 downwards.
ATCATCTTTCTCGAGAACGAGATCCTCTACGGCCAAACCTTCGACTGCCCCACCGCCGAAGACTTCGTCCTCCCCATCGGCAAGGCCAAGATCGAGCGCCCCGGCACCCACGTCACCATCGTCGCCTACAGCATCATGGTCGGCACCGCCCTCAAGGCCGCCGAAACCCTGGCAGGGCAGGGGATCGAGGCCGAGGTGATCAACCTGCGCACCCTCCGCCCGCTGGACACCCAAACCATCGTCGACAGCGTCAAGAAGACCAGCCGCATCGTCACCGTCGAAGAGGGCTGGCCCTACGCCGGCATCGGCGCCGAGATCAACATGCAGATCATCGAGCACGCCTTCGACTACCTCGACGCCCCCCCCACCCGCGTCACCGGCCTCGACGTCCCGCTGCCCTACGCCGCGAACCTCGAAAAACTCGCGCTGCCCCAGCCCGACTGGATCGTCGAAGCCGTGAAAAAGATCGTCTAGGAGGCGGAAATGGCAACCAACATCCTCATGCCCGCCCTCAGCCCCACCATGACCGAGGGCACCCTCGCCCGCTGGCTCAAGAAGGAAGGCGAGCAAGTCCGCGCCGGCGACGTCATCGCCGAGATCGAAACCGACAAAGCCACCATGGAAGTCGAAGCCGTCGATGAAGGCGTCCTCGGCAAGATCCTGGTCCCCGACGGCACCGCCAACGTCGCCGTCAACGCCCCCATCGCCATCCTCGTCGCCGACGGCGAAAGCGCCGACGCGCCCCCACCCCCGGCCGCCAAAGCCCCCGAGCCCGCCGCCCCCAAGCAGGAGCAAGTCGAAACCGCCAGCGGCGGCCCGGCCCCCGTCCACGCCAACGGCCACGATCACGCCGACCGCGTCTTCGCCTCCCCCTTGGCCCGCCGCATGGCCAAGCAAGCCAACATCGACCTCGCCACCCTCAAGGGCACCGGCCCCAACGGCCGCATCGTCCGCGCCGACATCGAATCCGCCGCCGGCAAACCGAAACCCGCGACCGCACCCCAACCCGCCCCGCCCGCCGCCGCCGCGCCCCCCTCGACGCAGGCCCCGCCTGCGTCCAAACCCCAAGCCCCCATCACCGCCCCCCACCGCCTCGTCCCCAACACGACGATGCGCAAAGTCATCTCCCGCCGCCTCCTCGAGAGCCACCAGACCGTCCCCTTCTTCTTCGTCACCTTGGACATGGAGATCGACGCGCTCCTAAAACTCCGCGCCGAACTCAACGCCAAATCCCCCAAGGACGGCCCCGCCGCCTACAAGCTCTCCGTCAACGACTTCGTCATCAAGGCCTGCGCCGCCACGCTCCGCCGGGTCCCCGAACTCAACGCCAGCTACACCGAGGACAACATGGTCCTCTACGACGACGTCGACATCTCCGTCGCCGTCTCCCTCCCCACCGGCCTGATCACCCCCATCGTCCGCAAAGCCGACCAAAAAGGCCTCTCCACCATCAGCACCGAGATCAAAGACCTCGGCGCGCGCGCAAAATCCGGCAAACTGAAGCCCGAAGAATTCCAAGGCGGCACCTTCTCCATCTCCAACATGGGCATGTTCGGCACCAAGCAGTTCACCGCCATCATCAACCCGCCCCAGGCCGCCATCCTCGCCGTCGGCGCCGGCGAACCCCGCCCCGTCGTCAAGAACGGCGCCCTGGCCGTCGCGTCAGTCATGTCCTGCACCCTCTCCGTCGACCACCGCGTCGCCGATGGCGCCCTCGGCGCCCAATGGATGGCCGAGTTCAAACGCATCATCGAAGACCCCCTGAGCCTCCTCCTCTAACCATCCCCCACCGTAGGGCGGAAAAGCGCAGCGCATTCCGCCCTCGCAGGTCCCCCCGGACCCCACCGGAGAGTCCACCATGGACACCAATTTCGACCTCATCGTCGTCGGCGGCGGACCCGGCGGCTACGTCGCCGCCATCCGCGCCGCCCAGCTCGGCCTGAAAACCGCCGTCGTCGAACGCGAACACCTAGGCGGCATCTGCCTCAACTGGGGCTGCATCCCCACCAAAGCCCTCCTCCGCTCGAGCGAAATAAACCACCTCCTCCACCACCTCGACGAGTTCGGCTTCGCCGCCGACAACATCCGCTTCGACCTCCCCAAAGTCGTCAAGCGCAGCCGCGCCGTCGCCAAACAACTGTCTTCGGGTGTCGCCCACCTCCTGAAGAAGAACAAAATCACCAGCATCGACGGCCAAGGCAAACTAGCCGGCAAGAACAAGCTGGAAGTCACCAAAGACGGCAAACCAGTCGCCACCCTGACCGCCCCCCACATCATCCTCGCCACCGGCGCCCGCGCCCGCCAGCTCCCCGGCCTGGAATCCGACGGCAAACTCATCTGGACCTACCGCGAAGCCATGGTCCCCCCCTCCATGCCCAAATCACTCCTGGTCATCGGCAGCGGCGCCATCGGCATCGAATTCGCCAGCTTCTACCGCAACATGGGCGCCGAAGTGACCGTCGTCGAAGTCATGGACCGCATCCTCCCCGTAGAAGACGAAGAGATTTCTGCTTTTGCCCGCAAAGCCTTCGAAAAGCAGGGCATCAAGATCCTCACGTCACGCCAAAGTAACCCAAGCCAAGAAGAACGCCGACAGCGTCACCTGCACCATCGAGATCGCCGGCAAGACCCAAGAAATCACCGCCGACCGCGTCATCTCCGCCGTGGGGATCGTCGGCAACGTCGAAAACCTGGGCCTAGAATCCACCCAAGTAAAAGTCGACCGCACCCACATCGTCATCGACGAATACTGCCGCACCGGCGAACCCGGCATCTACGCCATCGGCGACATCACCGGCGCCCCCTGGCTCGCCCACAAGGCCAGCCACGAAGGCGTCATCTGCGTCGAATCCATCGCCCGCCAAAACGACGTCCACCCTCTGGACGTCAACAACATCCCCGGCTGCACCTACAGCCGCCCCCAAATCGCCAGCGTCGGCCTCACCGAAGCCAAAGCCAAAGCCGCCGGCCACAAAATCAAAGTCGGCCGCTTCCCCTTCATCGGCAACGGCAAGGCCATCGCCATGGGCGAACCCGAAGGCCTGGTCAAAACCATCTTCGACGAAGAAACCGGCGAACTCCTCGGCGCCCACATGATCGGCGCCGAAGTCACCGAAATGATCCAAGGCTACACCATCGCCCGCACCCTAGAGACCACCGAAAAAGAACTAATCAACACCGTCTTCCCCCACCCCACCGTCTCCGAAACGATGCACGAAGCCGTCCTAAGCGCCTACGGCCGCGCCATCCACTTCTAACCCCCCCCCCGTAGGGCGGAAAAGCGCAGCGCATTCCGCCCCCCACCCCCACCACCTCAAAGGCCATGCCCAACTACCGCCGCAACCTCACCCCCGGCGGCACCTTCTTCTTCACCGTGAACCTGCTCGACCGCCGCTCCGACCTACTCGTCACCCAAATCGAAGCCCTCCGCACCGCCGTCCGCCAGACCCACCGCCGCGCCCCCTTCCAAATCGACGCCTGGGTCGTCTTGCCCGACCACATGCACTGCCTCTGGACGCTACCGCCCGGCGACACCGACTACCCCGCCCGCTGGCGCGCCATCAAAACCGCCTTCTCCAAGGCGCTCCCAGCCTCCGAGCGACGCTCTGCCGTCATGGTCCGCCGCGGCGAGCGCGGCATCTGGCAACACCGCTATTGGGAGCACACGATCCGCGACGAGCGCGACTACACCGCCCACATGGACTACACGCACTTCAACCCGGTCAAGCACGGCCACGTCTCGCATCCCGCCGAGTGGCCCCACTCATCGTTCAGGCGCTGCGCCGCAGCCGGCCTTTATCCGATCGACTGGTCTGATCCGGAAGCCGCACCGGCCGAAACCGGCTAGCGGCAATGACACGAGATTGGCGGAATGCGCTCCGCTTTTCCGCCCTACCGGAGCAAGCGTAGGGCGGAAAAGCGAAGCCCATTCCGCCAACTTTGCTCACCATCGCTCGCCCGCCCCCCTGGCTCATCCAGCCTCAACACTCACGGATACTCCTCCAATGTATCCTGCCCCATCATCGACAAGTAATTGCCCATCATGAAGTAATCCCGAGCCTTCGTATCCGGATCGCAATCTTTGTTCGACCGCGCCCCCAGCGCCGCCGCATCCTTCACGAAACTCCCCCAATCCTTCCGGAAACTCTCGATCTCCTTCGCCAGCGTCTTCGCTTCCTTGATCTTCTTGTTCAGCTCCGCCTTCCGCTTGTCCATCTCCTTGGCCTTCTTGACCGTCGCCGCCACCTCTTTCAGGTAAGCCGCCTTCTTCTTGTCGTCCGTCTCCGGCTTCCCCAGCTTGACCACCGCGACCACGCGCTTCTCGACATTAGAGATCGTCTCGGTAAGGCTCATAATCCCCTCCGTTCACACCGAGAAATCAGAACGCCACCCCCCAACCCCTGTCAATACGAAGTCGCACCGTCCACCTCCGTGTCATCGCGAGACGCCCTCGGCGTCGTGGCAATCCAGAGCGGCAAGAACCACGCCCCAACCGCCCCCCCAAGCCGTACGCCAAATAACCTCGATGGCGAGTCAGCTGGCGGTGATTCCCGAGCATCGAAGCGCAGCGACCATCAAGCTCATGAACATCGAAGCGCAGCGAGATCGCCGCCACCCGCCCCCCAAGCCGTACGCCAAAAAAAACCTCGATGGTTAGTCAGCTGGCGGTGATCTCCGAGCATCGAAGCGCAGCGACCATCAAGGTCGTGAGCATCGAAGCGCAGCGAGATCGCCGTCAGATGACCGCCAGCGAGGTTTTTTCAGCCGCCAGCGCGGATGCGGCGGACGCGGCCTATCGTACAAATCACACTCGCCCCCGCCGAAGAAGTCGGCTTCGACAAATCGCACACCGAAGCAATGATCCCCACCGCATCCGAAGGCACCGCGATCGTATCCCCAGCCCGGCAGTTCGACCGGATCGCCACCAGCCCCGCACTCATCGCCGGGTCCCGCCGCACCGCCTCCGACCCCTCCGCGCAATACGCCCCCCGCGTCACCACCGTCCGCTCCGCCACCACCGCCGGCCGGCCGCCCGCGAACAGCCCGGCCATGTCGAACCGCCCCCGCAACGCCGCGCACGCAGCCGCATCCGGCCGATCCATCGTCTCGCCCGCCCGCGCCGTCAGCGCCGCCTTGTAGATCGTCGCCGCTCCCGCCGGCAGCGTCGCCGGCGCCGGCTCGTCGGCCGCCCGCGCCCGCACCGCCCGCGCATCCGCCCCGCACGCCCGCGCCAGGCTGTAATCCGCCCCCCGAGCCTGCCCCGCGAACACCGCAACCACCTCCGGCTCCGCCACATAGACCGTCCGCGGAGCCTCCCCGCCGCAACCCGCCAGCATCAGCAGGGCAGGGGACAGAACAATCAATCGTCTTTTACGAATCGTTGCCACCCTAGAACCATCCACATTCGGATACGCAGAGCCAACAACCCGGCAGTGACAATCGGGTTGCATCCCGAACCCCGATACACCGTCCCCCAACAAACGCCTTGCATCGACCCTACAAGAAAATGATCCTAATCACCCGTGCCCGATCCCATCCACCTGGCCAAGCGCCCACTCCCCGAGGAGACCTACCCGGAAGAGACGCCGCATCAGCGCCGCGTCCGCCAATTCGCCTTCCTCGCCGAACTCTCCAAGCTCAACATGTCCGCCGCCCGCGCCGCCCACGACCGCATCCAGGAGGCCGAAACCGGCACCGACCAGGCCGACGCCGCCACCCTCGCACTCGCCCGCGCCAGCCGCGCCGTCTCCAACCTCATCGGCATCGAGGAGCGCCTCGCCAAAGGCGAAGAGGCCTCGCCCCTGCAGCCCGGCGATCGCCGCCGAACCCTGCTCCGCGAAGCCCTCCACCCCCTCACCAACGCCGAACCCGATGCGCCCCGCCGCGCCGCCCTGCGCCGCCGCATCGACCAGTCCATCGACGACGCCCTCCTCACCGACCTCGACGACGAGATGCCCCTCGGCGACGTCGCCTTCACCCTCGCCAAGCGCTTCGGCCTGCACCTCGACATGTCCAAGGTCACCGACGAACTCCTCGGCATTCCCCCGCGGCCTCTCCGGCCGCCGCCAGGCGGCATGCTCGCCGACTTACCGCCGCCAGGCGGCATGCTCGCCGACTTACCGCCACCAGGCGGCATGCTCGCTGACCGACCGCCGCCCGGCGGCATGCTCGCCGGCCTCCCCAAACTCAATCCCTTCGAACGCCGCCCCGAAGACCAGGCTTTCGACTTCGCCCGCGCGCCTCCTCCCGGTTGACGCGCAAGCGCGATCGAATCCACTTCTCCCCTATGGCAACCCGCCTCACCATCGACCATCGGACCCAGCGCCACCCCGAGAAGGCGCACCGCCCCGATAACCCCATCCAGCGCAAGCCGGACTGGATCCGCGTCCGCGCGCCCAATCACCCGATCTACCACGAGACCCGCACCCTCATGCGGGAGAACAACCTCGTCACCGTCTGCGAGGAAGCCGCCTGCCCGAACATCGGCGAGTGCTGGTCACAGCGTCACGCCACCATGATGATCATGGGCGACACCTGCACCCGCGCCTGCGCCTTCTGCAACGTCCGCACCGGCCACCCCGACGCGCTCGACGCCGACGAACCCCGCCGCGTCGCCGACGCCGTCGCCAAGCTCGGCCTGCGCCACGTCGTCATCACCTCCGTCGACCGCGATGACCTCCCCGACGGCGGCGCCACCCACTTCGCCCAAGTCATAGCAGCCATTCGTTCAGCCGCCCCCGAAACGACCATCGAAGTCCTCACCCCCGACTTCCTCCGCAAGCCCGGCGCGCTCGAGATCGTCGTCAAAGCCCGCCCCGACGTCTTCAACCACAACCTCGAGACCGTCCCGCGCCTCTACCCCACCATCCGACCCGGCGCCCGCTACTTCCAATCCCTCCGCCTGCTCGACCAGGTAAAACTGCTCGACCCCACCATCTTCACCAAATCCGGCCTCATGGTCGGCCTCGGCGAAGACCGCGCCGAAATCGGCCAAGTCATGGACGACCTGCGGATCGCCGACGTCGACTTCCTCACCCTCGGCCAATACCTCCAGCCCACCGTCAAACACGCCAAGATCGACCGCTTCGTCCCCCCCGAAGAATTCGCCGACTACGCGTCCCTAGCCCGCGCCAAAGGCTTCCTGATGGTGTCAGCCACCCCCTTGACCCGCAGCTCGTACCACGCCGACGAAGACTTCGCCCAACTGCAGAAGAACCGCCAATCCGCGTTAGGGCGGGTCAGCGAAGCGCCACCCACCAGCCCGGCCACCGCCTAGTGCCCACCCACGCCGAAAAGCGCGTCCTGCCCTACACCCCCGAGCAGATGTTCGCGCTCGTGGAAGACGTCGCGTCCTACCCGAAATTCCTCCCCTGGTGCGTAGGCGCGAGGATCCGCACCCAAACACCCACGGAAATCATCGCCGACCTCACCATCGGCTTCGGCCCCTTCCGCGAGAGCTTCACCTCCCGCGTCGAACTCGAACGCCCCCACAAGGTCCTCGTCAAATACGAACGCGGCCCCTTCAAATATCTCAACAACCAATGGCTCTTCGACCCCGACCCCACCGGCTGCCGCGTCAGCTTCTGGGTCGATTTCGAATTCCGCTCCCGCCTCCTCCAATCCGCGATCGGCGTCGTCTTCAACGAAGCCGTCCGCCGCATGGTCAACGCCTTCCTCAAACGCGCCCGTGACATCTACGGCGCCCCCAAATCCACCATCTCCGTCACCCCCGCCCCCATCCCCGCAAAAACCTGACCCGTCCAATTCTCCCGTTCGCGGGAGAGGGTCGGGTGAGGGTGGATCGACCACCTCACCAGCCCAAGCCGAAGGAAGCCCCATGGTCCACGCCCCGCCGCGTTCCGAAACGAAAACCCCGGTCCGCGTGAACCTCTATTCCGACACGCAAACGAAGCCATCCCGCGCCATGAAGGAAGCGATGATGGAAGCCGAGGTCGGCGACGAGCAATCCGGCCTCGACCCCACCACCAACGAACTCCAAGACCGCATGGCCAAGCTCCTCGGCAAGGAAGCCGCCGTCTTCATGCCCTCCGGCACCATGTGCAACGAGATCGCCATCCTCGTGCAATGCCGACCCGGCGACGAGATCCTCGCCCACCCCCTCAGCCACATCCTCCACAGCGAAGGCGGCGCCCCCTGGGCCCTGGCCGGCGTCCAGGTCAGCGCGCTCCCCGATAGCGACGGCCTCTTCACTGCCGACTCCGTCCACGCCGCCATCCGCCCCAAGACCCGCAACGCCCCGCCCCAGCGCATGGTCGAAGTCGAACAGACCTCCAACCTCGGCGGCGGCAAGGTCTGGCCCCTCGAACAGCTCCAATCCGTCGCCAAAGCCGCCAAAGAACACGGCCTCACCACCCACATGGACGGCGCCCGCCTCATGAACGCCGTCGTGCAGGCCGGCGTCCCCGCCCACGAGATGGCCGAAGGCTACGACACCGTCTGGCTCGACTTCACGAAGGGCCTCGGCGCCCCCCTCGGCGCCGTCCTCGCCGGCTCCGCCGACTTCATCGACGAAGCCTGGCGCTGGAAACAACGCGTCGGCGGCGCCATGCGCCAATCCGGCATCTGCGCCGCCGCCTGCCTCTACGCGCTGGACCACAACATCGACCGCCTCGCCGAAGACCACGAGAACGCATCGATCCTCGCCCGCGAACTCGCCCAGATCCCCGGCATCACCGTCGAGCGCCCCGACACCAACCTCGTCTTCTTCGACGTTTCCGGCACCGGCCTGACCGGCGCCGAACTCCAATCCCGCGTCCGCGAGAAGGGCGTCCTGATCTCCATCATGGGGCCGCACCGGGGTCGCGCCTGCACCCATCTCGACGTCGATCGTGCGGGTGTGCTGGACGCGGCGTCCGCAATACGCGAAGTTGTCTCATCTATTTGATGGAGATCACTATGCGGATTCGCGCCTTGCTCTTGACTCTCGCCCTCGGCACCGGGGTCGCCCACGCCCAAGTCGTCTCGCCTCTCGGCGGCTCGACCGGCAACCCGCAGCGCCCGACGCGCCCCACCGCCACCGCGGCCAACACGCAGCAGCCGACCACCCCCGCCGCGCCGCTGACCCCCACCGCCCCCGCGACCGGCGGCCCGGCCACCACCGCGCCCTCCACGGTCGCCCCCGCCACCGCACCCGCACCCGCCGCCAGCGCCGCCCCGGCCCGCAGCCCGCGCAAGACCATCACCGAGCGTTTCGCTGCCGCCAACACCACCCACGACGGCAAGCTGACGCTCGAGCAAGCCCGCGCCGGCCGCCTCCGCGCCGTCGTCCGCGACTGGGACCAGATCGACACCACCAAGGCCGGCTACGTCACCCTTGACCAGATCAAGGCCCACCAGGCCGCCCAGCGCGCCGCCCGCCGGGCCGCCCGCACCGCCAAGCCGACCACGGCCGCCCCCGCCGCGGCAACTCACTGACGCCTACCGACCCCCGGACAGAACCCCGGGGGTCACCCGCCCAGCAACGCGAACGCCCGCAACACCGTCGCCGCCCGCACCGCAGCCCGATCTCCCGGGAACACCTGCCGCTCTGACACCGTTGCCCCACCGCGCCGCGCGCACCCGAACCAAACGGTTCCCACCGGCTTTTCCGCCGACCCGCCGCCCGGTCCCGCCACCCCCGTCACCGCCACCGTGACGTCGGCTTCCGACCGCGCCAGCGCCCCTTCTGCCATCGCCCGCGCCACAGCCTCGCTGACCGCGCCATGGGCCTCGATCATTTCCGGCGGCACCCCAAGCAATTCTGTTTTCGCGGCATTCGAATATGTTACGAACCCGCGGTCGACGACATCCGAGGAACCCGCGATCTCCGTCAATGCAGCCGCGATCAGCCCTCCCGTGCAGCTCTCCGCGGTCGCAACCATCATCCGTCGCTGGCGCAGCGTGTCCAACAATTCGGTCGCCCGCGCCCGCATCTCGTCGTCGATCATATCCCCGCCGCCCATCGCAGCACCGGATGCGCCAGCTCCGTTCCGGCCCGGACCCTGTAAATCATCACGTTCTCCACCACGCGCTGCACATAATCCCGCGTCTCGTTGAGCGGGATCAGCTCCACCCAATCGATCGGATCCACCGCGCCCGTCGCCGGGTCCCCGAACGCCGTGATCCACTCCCGCGCCCGGCCCGGCCCGGCATTGTAGCCCGCCAGTGCCGGCGGCAACGCCCCGCCGAACCGCTCCAGCAGCCCGGCCAGATACGCCGTCCCCAACCGCAGGTTGATCACCGGATCCGTCAACGGGCCCGCCGCAGCGCCGAGCTTGCGCGCCACGTCCGAAGCCGTCCCTGGCATGAGCTGCATCAGCCCCTGCGCACCGGCAGGGCTGCCTGCCTGAACGTCGAAGCTGCTCTCCTGCCGGATCAACCCGAGTGCGACCGCCCGCTCCACCACGGCCGGCGGGTCCGCCGCCTCCGGCCACCCCAATACCGGCAACATCACCCCGTCGCGCCCCGCCCGCCGCGCCGCAGCCACCGCGGCATCCGGCAATCCCAGCCCGAGCGCCAGCCGCGCGACGATCGCCCGTCCGCCCGGATCGCCGGCCCGATCTTCCAACGCCTGCAGGAACGGCCGCGCCCGCCGCGCCTCGCCCCACGACGCCAGCATCGTCGCCGCCCGCCCCAGTTCGCTCCCCGCCAACTCGAGCGCCCGCGTCTCGTCCCACGCCGGGTCCGCCGCATCCGCGATCCGCTGCCGCAGCCCGGCCGCGCCTTCCCCCAGCGCAAGCGACGCGATCTGCCCGTAATAGGTCGTCGGCCAAGCCGCCGCGAGCCGATACTCCGCCTCTGCCGGCTGCCCCGACGCCGCCAGCGCCCGGCCGAGCCAGTAATGAGCGCGCCCCTGGGTGATCGCCGAATCCGCCCCTGTCGCCAGCGCCTGGAAATGCGGCAACGCCACCTCCGGCTGCGACAGCACCCGCAGCGCGATCCACCCCGCCAGGAACGTCGCATCCGCCCGCGCCGCCCCGGCAGCTGTCGGCATGGTCACCACGTCGTAGGCCAGCGCGCCCTGCTGCATCCGGAGCAACTGCCGCGCCAGCGCATTCCGTTCGGTCCAGAACGCAAGCTGACGATCGGGGGGCGCCGCCCATTCCGCAGCCCGGCCGCGCTCCTGCCAAACTCCCGCCGCTTCGATCTCCCGGTGCGCCCGCCGGTACCAACGCGCCAGATCCAGCATGAGGCCCGGATCGGATTGCGCCGGGGAGGGCAGGGCGGCGAACAGCGCCGGCCCGGCCGGATCGTCGCGCCGCAGCGCCAGCCTCGCCTCCGCCGCGGCCCGCTGCCCCGGATCGAGCCGCACCGCTTGGCGCGCCAACGTGCCGCCTGGCGCCGCGCTCTCGCTCCACGCCAGGCGCTCGAACCGCTCCCACTGCACCGCAGCATCCACCGCGCCGCCCCAGCGCTTCATGAACGCCGTCTCCCCCGCGGCATCGCCGATGCCCGCCAGCCAGGCCGCGCGCGCTTCCGCATCGCCCGGCCGCGCCACCTCCGCACAGCGCAGCAGCGCCGCCGGTCCCGTCGGCGGCCGCACACGGCACAGCCTCCGCACGACCGCATCATCCCGCTCGGACGCCAGCGCCTCGCCATACCGCCGCACCAGCACTCCCTGCTGCGGCCAATCCGGCGCCTCCGAGAGGAACGCGTCGATCTCGTCGGCCCGCGCCGCCCGCGGCGTCAGCATCCGCTCGTAGCGCACCAATTTGGCAGCCACCGGGTCCGGCGAGGCCGCCGCCAGCCCGTCCGCCTCCGCCCAATTCCGCGCCCGCACGCTGTCGCCGATCCCCGTCGCCAGGCCAAGGCCCGGCCACAGCACCAGCAATAGCAGAAACCCGACACCACGCATGCGCCCACTCTACAAGCCTGCGGCCTTGCGGCGCATCCCTCCGATGCATACGTTGGCCGTCCGCGCTTCAGCAACGGTCGTGTCACATGTTCAAGGGATCCCTGGTCGCCCTCATCACCCCCATGCAGGCGGACGGCGCGCTGGACGAGGAGGCGTTCCGCCGCTTCGTCGATTGGCAGATCACCGAGGGGACCGACGGCATCGTCCCTGTCGGCACCACAGGCGAGAGCCCGACCTTGAGCCATGACGAGCACAAGCGCGTCGTCGAGATCGCCGTCGAGGTCTCCGCCGGCCGTGTCCCGGTCATCGCCGGCGCCGGCTCCAACAGCACGTCCGAAGCGATCGAACTCACGCGCCACGCCAAGCAGGCCGGCGCCGACGCCGCGCTGATCGTGACGCCCTACTACAACAAGCCCACCCAGGAGGGCATGTTCCTGCACTTCACCGCCATCGCCGATGCGGTCGACCTGCCGATCATCATCTACAACATCCCGCCCCGCAGCGTGATCGACATGACCGTCGAGACCATGGCGCGCCTCGCCAAGCACAAGAACATCATCGGCGTGAAGGACGCGACCGCCAATCTGACCCGGCCGCTGCATACCAAGCGCGCCTGCGGCACCGAATTCTGCCAACTCTCTGGCGAAGACCACACCGCGCTCGCCTTTCTAGCGTCGGGCGGCGTCGGCTGCATCAGCGTTACCGGCAACATCGCCCCGCGCCTCTGCGCCGACATGCACCGGGCCTGGCAGGGTGGCGAGATCGACCGCGCCATGTCCATCCAGGATCGCCTCGTCCCGCTGCACGACGCCATGTTCGCCGAGACCAGCCCCGGCCCGGTGAAATACGCGGCCAGCCTGCTCGGCCACGGCACCGATTTCTGCCGCCTGCCCATGGCGCCGATCGCCGAAGCCAACCGTGCCCGCGTCCGCGGCGCCATGCAGCACGCGGGGCTGCTCAACTAAGTGGCCATCAACGACAAGAAGAAGTCCGGCTCAGGCCTGATCTCCCACGGCATCGCCGCTCAGAACCGCAAGGCCCGCTACGATTACACCATCAAGGAGACGGTCGAAGCCGGCGTCGTGCTGAAAGGGCCGGAGGTCAAATCCCTCCGCCATGGCCGCGCGACGCTGACGGAGGCCTGGGCCGGCGAGCGGGAAGGGGAGATGTTCCTCTTCAACCTCTACATCCCGGAATACCAAGGCGGCGTGCTCTCCCGCTTCGAACCTCGCGCGCCCCGCAAGCTGCTGCTCAAGAAGAAGCAGATCGACGATCTCATCGGCGCCACCACCCGCCAGGGCCTCACCGTCGTCCCGCTCGACATCCACTTCAACGAGCGCGGCGTCGCCAAAGTCCTGCTCGGCGTCGCCGAAGGCCGCAACAAAGCCGACAAACGCCAAGCCGTAGCCAGCCGAGACTGGCAACGCGACAAGGCGAGGGTCATGCGCGAACGCGGCTAGAGCCGCGTCACGATCTCGGCGACGACCTGCTCGAACATCGCCGTCGTCAGCACGCCCGTATTCGTGTTGTAGCGCGACACATGGTACGAATTCGCCAACACGATGCCGCCGGGCAATTCCACCATCTGCCCATGCCGGAACTTCACGCGCGAAACCGGGATTCCCACTGCGCGAAGCACCGCCGCATGCGCGACAACTCCGAGCGCCAGGATCACCCGCAGCGCCGGCATTGCTGCGAGCTCGGCGGCCAAAAACCGGTTACAAGTCCGGATTTCCAGCGGCACCGGCAAGTTCGCCGGCGGCACGCAACGCACCGCATTGACGATGCGCGTTCCGACCAGCTGCAGACCATCATCCGGCCTCGCGTCGTAGCCGCCTGTCGCCAACCCGTATTTCAACAGGGTCTGATAGAGCAGCACGCCCGCATAGTCGCCGGTGAACGGGCGCCCGGTCCGGTTCGCGCCTCTTACGCCGGGCGCAAGACCGACGACGAGGACCCGCGCATCGCAGGATCCGAAGCTCGGCACCGGCGCATTGAACCAATCCGGGTTCGCCGCACGATTCGCTTGCCGGTATTCCAGCAAACGGGGACAGAGCGGGCAATCGCGCGGCGGTGCATCGATCGGCCCGCCGAGGTCACCCGACGTCGGCCGCGTCATGCGGCGGTTCGACCACGCGCTGAGGCGTCCGTGCCGGGCGGTCCGACAAACGGCGGGTGAACTCCGGAGCGATGTCGGCGAGTTCGACGAACTGGTCGGCTTGCCGCCGCAACTCGTCGGCCACCATCGGCGGCTGAGTCCGCACCGACGAGATCACCGAGACCCGCACGCCCTGACGCTGCACCGACTCGACCAGGCGACGGAAGTCGCTGTCGCCGCTGAACAGCACGGCATGATCCAACCGCGGCGCCAGCTCCATCATGTCGACCGCGAGTTCGATGTCCATATTCCCCTTGACCCGGCGCCGCCCGGTCGCATCGGTGAACTCGCGCGCGGCTTTCGTGACCAGGCTGAAGCCGTTATAGGCGAGCCAATCCGTCAACGGCTTCAACGGAGAATATTCCTCGGTGTCCAGCAAGGCGGAGTAATAGTAGGCGCGAACAATCTGGGTGCGACTACGGAAAAATTCCAACAAGCTCCGGTAATCCACATCGAACCCGAGATTGCGGGATGCGGAGTAGAGATTGGCACCATCGATGAACAGCGCACAACGTTCGTTAGGTAAGAATTGCAACTTATAGCCTTCGCCCCCGCTCCAGGGCCCTGTAGATGTCCGCACCGTAAACGGAGCGTTGCGCCACGCAAAGAGGTTTCATGGAGCGTTCGTTATTTGTAGGTGTTGGCGCAAATCTCACGACCTCGTGTCACGGTCCGCCCATCGGTGCCTGCCGTTGGGCGATAAATCGATTCGTTTCAATCTCTAACGTCGCAATTGAGTGCATATCCGCGTTTTACGGCTCCGCTCCGATCCCGGCCTCGGACCAGCCGGATTTCGTGAATGCCGTCGTCAAACTAAGCTCATCCATCGAACCTGCCGCGTTCCTGAGCCTTCTGCATGCCATCGAATCGGAGGCCGGGCGCGTACGGTCAGAGGTGAATGCCGCGCGCGTGCTCGACCTGGACCTGCTCGCCGTCGATGATCTCATCTATCCTGGCCCCGAACTGGTCCTGCCGCACCCGCGCATGCACGAGCGGGCCTTCGTGCTTTTCCCATTCTGCGACATTGCCCCGGGGTGGAGGCACCCCATACTGGCTTTGACCGCCGCGGAACTGCGCGATCGGCTGAGCCCGCAGCGGATCGAACGGCTGCCTTAGGGCATGCAAGGCTTGCTCTTGCCGGCGCGCATGCTTACTTAGGTGTTTCGCACTGCAAAAACCCGGAGTTAAAGCGCATGGCGCGCGTCACCGTCGAAGACTGCGTTCAGAAGATCCCCAACCGCTTCGAGCTGGTCCTGCTGGCCGCTCAGCGCGCACGCAATTTGAGCCGTGGCGAAGAGATCACGCTTGACCGGGACAATGACAAGAACCCGGTCGTTGCGCTCCGTGAGATCGCCGACGAGACCATCGGGCTCGGCAAGCTCGAGCAGGACTTGATCAAGTCGCTGTCCCGTGCGCCCGAGCCAGAGCCGGCCGACGAGGAGGTTCTCGACCTCATCCCAACCGATCAGAACATTTTCGGGCTGCAGGACGTGTCGGCGGAGGAGGAGGCTTCCACTCTTCCGGTCGACAACATGTCGCCCGAGGATTTCGAAGCGGCGATCGAGGCCGAACTCGGTGGCGGCCGTTCACGCCGCTAATTGACGCATGGAGGGGCTGCTGAATCCACGCCGGCCCCACCTCGCCTATGCGCCCGACGGTCCCGCCACCGCAGAGGGCACACCGTCGCGCCCGGATATCATTCGGCAATATGAACTGACGGAAAAGGTGCGCGCCTACGATCCGCGCGCCGATACCGACATGCTGGACGCCGCCTACGTGCTCGCCATGCAGGCGCATGGCGCGCAAAAGCGCGAAAACGGCGACGCCTACATCACCCATCCGCTGGCGGTCGCGGACATCCTCGCGGGCTATCGGCTGGACACGGCCAGCATCGTCACCGGGTTGCTCCACGACGTCATCGAGGATACCGGCGTCACCAAGGCCGAGCTCGACCGTCGGTTCGGCACGACCGTTGGCGGGCTGGTCGACGGCGTCACCAAGTTGACCCGGCTGGAGCTGCAGTCGGATCGCACCAAGCAGGCCGAGAACTTCCGCAAGCTGGTCCTGGCGATCAGCAAGGATATCCGCGTCCTGTTGGTCAAGCTCGCCGACCGGCTCCACAACATGCGCACGCTCCATTACGTCCAGAACGACGAGCGCCGGAAGCGCATTGCGCGGGAGACCATGGAGATCTACGCGCCGCTTGCCGAGCGGATCGGCATGGAGGCAATCAAGAGCGAGCTGCAAACCCTTGCTTTCGCTCAGCTCGAGCCGGAGGCGTTCGACACTATCCAGGCCCGCCTCAACTTCCTCCGCGGCCAGGGCGCCGATGTGATCGAGGAGGTCAAGAACGAGCTGATCCGGGTCTGCACCGAAGCGGGCGCGGCGCCCATCAGCATCAGCGGCCGCGAGAAGTCGCCCTTCTCGATTTGGGAGAAGATGCAACGGCGCAATGTCGCCTTCGAGCAGCTCTCCGATATCATGGCGTTCCGCGTGGTCATGCCGACGCGTGATTCCTGCTATGCCGCACTCGGCGCGATCCACGCCGCCTATCCGGTGATCGCCGGCCGCTTCAAGGACTACATTTCCACGCCGAAGGCCAACGGCTACCGCAGCATCCACACCGGTGTGACGCTCCGCGAACCGCGCAACCAGAAGATCGAAGTGCAGATCCGCACGGCCGACATGCAGGAAATCGCCGAAGCCGGCGTCGCCGCGCATTGGCTGTATAAGCAGAGCGATGCCTCGGCCAGTGATCTGCAGCAGTTCCGCTGGGTGCAGGACCTGCTCGAGATCCTGGAAAACTCACAAGCGGCGGACGAATTTCTCGAGAATACAAAGCTCGAGCTTTACCAGGACCAGGTCTTCTGCTTCACGCCGAAGGGGCAGCTGATCGAGCTGCCCCGCGGCGCGACGCCGATCGACTTCGCCTACGCGGTGCACAGCCAAGTCGGCGACACCACCGTCGGCGCCAAGATCAACGGCCGCCTGATGCCGCTGCGGCATGAGCTGCAGAACGGCGATCAGGTCGAGATCCTCACCGCGCGCGGGGGCACGCCGTCGCCGGCCTGGGAGCGCTTCGTCGTCACTGGCAAGGCGCGCGCGCGCATCCGGCGATACGTCGCCCAGCAGCAACGCCAAAATCATATCGACGCCGGCCGCGCCGCCCTGGCCCGCGCCTTCCGTCAGGAAGGGCTCGACGGGTCGGAGAAGGTGCTCGAAGCGGCGCTGAAGGGCCTCAAGGCCGCCAGCCTCGACGACCTCTACGTCGCCGTCGGGAACGGCAACATCGGCCCCAAGGACGTCGTCCACGCCGCCTATCCGGAACTCCGCCAAGCGCGTGCGCCAAGGATGTCGCCCAATCTCACCGCGCGTCCCGGGCGGACCACGGCGCGCGACGAGATGCCGATCACCGGGTTGGTGACGGGAATGGCGGTCCACTATGCCGGCTGCTGCCATCCGTTGCCGGGCGACCGGATCGTAGGGATCGTGACCACCGGCAAGGGTGTCACGATCCACACCAAAGACTGCCAGACGCTCGAGAGCTTTGCCGCCACGCCGGAGCGTTTCATCGACGTCGATTGGGAGGTCGGCGGCGCAATCGGCGGCAAGACTGCGACCCATACCGGACGGATCAGCGCCATCGCGCTCAATGCACCGAACGCCTTGGCCACCCTCACCAACGCCATCGCCAAGCACGAAGGCGCCATCACCAACCTCAAGATCACCAACCGCCAGCAGGACTTCTTCGAGGTCCTGGTCGATGTCGAAGTGCGCGACACCAAGCATCTCGGCCACGTGATCGCCGGGTTGCGCGGGGCGAACGGCATCACGCAGGTGGAGCGGGCACGCGGTTGACCGGCCGATGATCGTGGGTCTGGGATCCGACCTGTGCGATATCCGCCGGATCGAGCGCGTTCTCGAGCGGCACGGTGAGCGGTTCCTGCAGCGCATCTTCACGCCCGCCGAGCGGGCGAGGGCGGCTCGGCAGACCCCCAAGCTTCAGGCGGGAACCTTCGCGAAGCGTTTCGCCGCCAAGGAAGCCTGTTCCAAGGCCCTGGGCACCGGCTTCCGTCAGGGCGTGTTCCATAGCGACATGGGGGTGGTGAACCTGCCCTCCGGCGCACCGACTTTGCGCCTGTCCGGCGGCGCCGCGGCGCGGCTTCTGGCGATCACGCCTGCCGGGCACGGCGCCCATGTCGCGCTCACCATGACCGACGAATATCCCTACGCCTATGCGCAGGTGATCATCTCCGCCGTTCCGCTTCCTTGACAGGAGCGGGTGCTCTGCGCTTGATCCGCCGGCTTTTTTACGGGTACGGACTTTGATGGCGAAAACGGTGGCGAAGAGCAAGTCGGGTGGCCTGCTCGATAACGTCAAGACGATTGTCTACGCAGCCCTGATCGCCATCGGCATCCGCACGATCGCGTTCGAGCCGTTCAATATCCCGTCCGGCTCCATGATCCCAACGTTGCTGGTCGGCGACTACCTGTTCGTTTCCAAATACAGCTATGGCTACTCCCGCTTCTCGATGCCGTTCGCGCCCGACTTGTTCAAGGGCCGGATCTTCGGCCGCCTTCCCACCCGCGGCGACGTCGTCGTGTTCAAGTTCCCGCACGACACCAGCATCGACTACATCAAGCGGATCATCGGCTTGCCCGGCGACCACATCCAGGTCCGGGCCGGTCAGCTCTACATCAACGGCCAACTCGCGCCGCGGAGCTTGATCGGCGATTACGTGGCCGAGGATGAGGGCCGTTCGACGATTGCGAAGGAATACACCGAAACACTGCCCGAAGGCCGGAAGCATCCGATCCTCAAGGAGCAGGATGTCGGCTACATGAACAACACGCCCGATTTCGTCGTGCCCGAAGGTCATGTGTTCGCGATGGGCGACAACCGGGACAATTCGAGCGACAGCCGGGTGATGGATTCGAGCGGGGTCGGCTTCGTCCCGCTCGAGAACCTGGTCGGGCGGGCGGAGTTCATCTTCTTCTCCATCGACGCACGGGCCCCGTTGTGGGAGATCTGGGAATGGCCGTTCGAGATTCGCTGGAGCCGGCTCCTGCACGGGATCAGCTGAACCGCGTTGAATTGGCCGAGACCTTGCTCGGCCACCACTTCGAGGATCCGACGATCCTCGAGGAGGCGCTGACCCACCGGTCGGCGGTGCAAGCCAAGCGGCGCGGCCGCAAGCAGAACAACTCCAACGAGCGGCTCGAATTCGTGGGTGACCGCGTGCTCGGGCTCGTGGTGGCGGAGTGGCTGATCGAGCGTTTCCCCGACGAGCAGGAGGGTGCGCTGGGGCGGCGGCATGCCTATCTCGTCTCTCGACAGGTGTTGGCCGAGATCGCCGATCGGGCGGGTTTGGCGGATGCGCTCGCGATCGGGGTGAACGAGGCCCGCGCCGGCGTGGCCCAACTCGCCACCGTCCTATCGGACGGGATGGAGGCGGCGATCGGAGCGCTTTATCTCGATGGCGGGCTCGACGCGGCCCGGGGCTTCGTCCGCCGTGCCTGGGGGCCGGAGCTGGACGCGATGGGCGAGCCGCCGAAGGACGCGAAAACCGAATTGCAGGAGTGGTTGATGGCTCGTGGTTTGCCCTTGCCGGTGTATCGGGTGGCGTCCCGCACCGGGCCGCCGCACGCGCCGGAATTCGTCATGGCCGTGACCGGCGGCGGCAAGGAGGGCACCGGCACGGCCGGCAACAAGCGCCTCGCCGAGCGGGACGCGGCGGCCGACCTGCTGGCGCGGCTGTCGAAATGAGCGAAGCCCCGCGCTGCGGTTTCGCGGCCATCGTCGGTGCACCCAACGCCGGCAAGTCGACGCTGCTGAACCGGTTGACCGGCGCCAAGCTCTCCATCGTCAGCCCCAAGGCGCAGACGACCCGCTTCCGCGTGCTCGGCATCCTCATGCGTGGCCCGGCGCAGATCCTGCTCGTCGACACGCCCGGCATCTTCCGTCCCAAGCGCCGGCTCGACCGCGCGATGGTCAAGGCTGCCTGGACCGGCGCCGAGGATGCGGATCTCACGCTGCTGCTGATCGACAGCAAGGCCGGGGCAACCGACGAGGTGCAGCGCGTCGCCGCCGAGATGGCCGGCCGCAAGCGCCGGACCTGGATGGTGCTCAACAAGGTCGACCTGGTGTCCCGCGACCAGCTCCTGCCGCTCACCGCCGAGCTGAACGCGATCGTCGACGCCGAGGAGGTGTTCATGGTCAGCGCCGCCAACGGCGACGGGCTGGACCGGCTGCTCGACCGGCTCGCCGAGTCGATGCCGGAGGGACCGCATCTCTACCCCGACGACGATCTCTCCGACATGCCGGACCGGCTGCTCGCGGCCGAGATCGTCCGCGAGCAGATCTTCCTGCAGACCCACGAGGAAATCCCCTACGGCGCTACGGTGGAGACCGAGACATGGGATGAGCGGCCGGACGCCTCGGTGCGGATCGACGTGACCGTCTATGTCGCTCGACCCGGCCACAAGGCGATCCTGATCGGCGCCGGCGGCTCCAAGATCAAGCAGATCGGCGCCAAGGCGCGCGGCGAGCTGACCCGGCTGCTGGATCGCCGGGTGCACCTGTTCCTCAACGTCAAGGAGCGCGCCGGCTGGGACGAAGAGGGCGCCCGCCTGCGCGCGATCGGGCTCGACGAGACAGAGTAGCGCGTGGAGTGGGAGGCGCCGGCGATCGTGCTGGATGCGCGGCCCTACGGCGAGGGCGGCGCGCTGGTCACGGTGCTGACCGAGGATCACGGCGCCTACCGCGCGTTGGCACGAGGCGGCAATGCGCGGGCTCAGCTGTCTCTCTGGCAACGCGGCAATCTGGTGCAGGCGCGTTGGATGGCGCGGTTGGCCGACCAACTCGGCAGCGTGTCGGCAGAACTGGTCCATGCCGGCGCGGCGTCGGCGATGGACGATCCGCTCGAATTGTCGATCTTGACCGCCGCGTGTGCCGTGGCCGAGGGCGCGCTGCCGGAGCGCGAGCCGCACCCGCTCGTGTTCGCCGGGCTGGTGCGGCTGATCGCCTCGCTGTCTTCGGGGTTCGACGTGTTGCCAGACCTCATCCGCTGGGAAGCGGTGCTGCTGGCAGAGCTGGGATATGGGCTTGACCTGGAGAGCTGCGCCTTGAGCGGTGCGACGTCGGGTCTGTCGTATGTCTCGCCGCGGACGGGGAGGGCCGTGGCGCGCGATGCGGCCGGGGTTTGGGCGGAGCGGTTGCTGCCGTTGCCGGGTTTCCTCGTCGGGTCGAACCGGGCCGAGGCGGCCGATTGCCGCGACGGATTGCGGCTGACCGGTCATTTCCTCGCCCGTGACGCCTTCGGCCAGCATCACCGTCCGGTGCCGGAGGCGCGACTGATGCTCTACGATCGCGTCTCGGCGTTGGCCGAGGTCAGCTCAGCGGGCGGGGCGGTCGACGATGCCTGACTGGCAGCCGGGCTGAACCGGCGATGCGGCCTGGATCAGGTCGCCCAGCGCCGCCGATCCGGCCACGTTGCCGGCCAGCGACACCACGAGCTCGCTGATCCGCCGCCCTTGGCCTTGGCCGGAGCAGGAGACGGTGACCCGTGTGCCGGCGCCGGGTCCGAACGCCTGGTCGAAGGCGGCTCGGATCGCGTCGCTGGTCACGGTGCTGCCGATGTTCTGGACGAACAGGTTGCGGATCGGCGCGGCGTTGGCTTGCTGCGCCAGGGAGGCGGCGCGGGCGAAATAACTGTCGGCCGGGGTGCCGAAGCAGGTCCCGTGCACGATCCATTCGTGACGTTGCAGGCCGGATTGGAGCCCTGGCATCACCGAGGCCAGGCTCTGGCGCGTCTCGCCGCTGATCTGCGGCTCGGGCAGGACATCCCAGTTATGGGCCTTGTCGGCTTGGACGAAGCTGCGCTCCACGTTGCAGTAGGCGGTGCCGCGGGGTTGGGGCCAGAGCCCGTGCAGGCTGAGCTGGGTCGCGTCGGCGCTGCTCGACGTCATGCTCGAGCACTCGGTCTTGTCCATGTGCTGGCGGCAGAAGGCAGGCTCCCAGCCCAGCGCGAGCACGTGGGTCGCCCGGGCGCCTGAGCTTCGGGCGGTCGACGTTGGGATGCTCGCCGGGCTGGACGCGGCGCTGCCGCCGATCTGGCCGCAATCGACCGACACCCATCGCTGCGAGGGCTGCGCGCCATCGACGACGATCTGGTAGAACGTCGCATCCGGCCGGTTCTTGCCGGTGACCCGATAAGTCTGGCCGGGCTGGACGGTGACGTTGCCTGGATTGGCTTGCTGGCGGATGGATTGCAGCGCAGGGCAGGCTTGGCCGGCGGTGAACGAGCCCGAGAGCGGCACCTGGGCTTGTGCCGGCGCGACGGCGAGCAGCATGGCGACGGGCGCGGCGTAACGGAGCATACGGATCATTTTCGTCTCATCGCTGGCGCAACGTTTGTGCCGCGATCGCTCCGTGCTGGCAAGGGCGGTGGGCGGCGGGACGGAATTGGTGTAGTCAGCCGTTCTCTCTTTGTTGCGGAAGCCTATGCCCGACGACCTGACCGGCGCCATCCAGGACACCAAGCTCACCGATGCGCTGTCCGAGCGCTATCTCGCCTATGCCATGAGCACCATCATGTCGCGCAGCCTGCCGGACGTGCGCGACGGGCTGAAGCCGGTGCATCGGCGGCTGATCTACGCGATGCATCAGTTGAAGCTCGACCCGGCGTCGGGCTTCAAGAAGTGCGCGCGCGTGGTCGGCGACGTCATCGGCAAATACCATCCGCACGGGGATGCCTCGGTCTACGAGGCGCTGGTCCGGCTCGCGCAGGAGTTCGCGGCGCGCTATCCGCTGGTCGAAGGCCAGGGCAATTTCGGCAATATCGACGGCGATAACGCCGCGGCGATGCGGTACACCGAGGCGCGGCTGACCGAGGTCGCGCAGGCGCTGCTGGCCGGGATCGACGATGACGCGGTCGATTTCCGGCCGACCTATGACGGCGAGGAGAGCGAGCCGCTGGTGCTGCCGGGCGGCTTCCCCAACCTGCTCGCCAACGGCGCCGCCGGGATCGCGGTCGGCATGGCGACCAGCATTCCCCCGCACAATGCCGGGGAGGTCTGCGCCGCCGCCATCCACCTGATCCGCAACCCGGACGCGACCACGGCCGAGCTGCTCGAGCACATGCCCGGGCCCGGACTTCCCGACCGGCGGCGTGCTGGTCGAGAGCAAGGAGGCGATCCTCGTCGCCTACGAGACCGGGCGCGGCGGCTTTCGCACTCGTGCGAAGTGGGAGGTGCAGCGCGGCAAGCTCGGGATGTGGCAGGTGATCGTCACCGAGATCCCGTACCAGGTGCAGAAATCCAAGCTGATCGAGCAGATCGCCGAACTGCTCGAGCTCAAGAAGCTGCCGTTCCTCGGCGACATCCGCGACGAGAGCGCCGAGGATATCCGGCTCGTGCTCGAGCCCAAGACCCGCGGCGTCGAGCCCGAGGTGATGATGGAGACGCTGTTCCGCGCGACGGCGCTGGAGACGCGGTTCTCCCTCAACATGAACGTGTTGACGGCCGATCATACGCCCGATGGTGCTGGGCCTCTCCGGCGTGATACGCGCGTGGCTTGACCATCGGCACGAGGTGCTGGAGCGGCGCTCGCGGCACCGGCTGGCGGCGATCCAGCGGCGGCTCGAGGTGCTGGACGGCTATCTCGCCGTCTATCTCAACCTCGACGAGGTGATCCGCATCATTCGCGAGGAGGATCATCCGAAGCCGGCGCTGATCGCCCATTTCACGCTCACCGACGTGCAGGCCGAGGCGATCCTGAACATGCGCCTGCGCTCGCTGCGCCGGCTCGAGGAGATGGAGATCCGCAAGGAACACAAGGCGCTGACCAAGGAGGCGAAGGAGATCACCGCGCTGCTGAAGGACGACAAGCAGCGTTGGGCGAAGATCGAGTCGGAACTCCAGGAGATCAGGGAGAAGTTCGGCTCGGGGCCGCTGGGCGCGCGGCGGACGCTGCTCGGCGAGGTGCCGGCGGCCATGGAGGTCAATCCGGACCAGTTCATCGAGCGCGAGCCGATCACGGTGATCCTGTCCGAGAAGGGCTGGATCCGCGCGGTCCGCGGGCATCTCGCCGATGGCGGCGAGCTGAAGTTCAAGGAGGGCGACAGCCTGCGCCTGCTGGTCCCGTGCCAGACCACGGACCGGCTCTGCCTGCTGGGCAGCGGCGGCCGGGCGCATACGCTGAGGGCCGGCGAACTGCCGCGCGGCCGGGGCGATGGGCAGCCGATCCGCCTGGCGGCCGAACTCGGCAACGACGAGGCCGTGGTCACGCTGTTCGTCTGGCAGGAGGGCCGCCGCTACCTGATGGCGAGCGATGCCGGCCGTGGCTTCGTGGTCGCGGCCGCGGACCTGCTGGCGGAGAAGCGGACCGGCAAGCAGGTGCTGAACCTCAAGCCCGGCGAGGCGGCCCTGCTCTGCGCGCCCGCAGAGGGCGACCATGTCGCTACGATCGGCACCAACCGGAAGTTGCTGGTGTTCCCGCTCGACCAGGTACCGGAACTCAGCCGCGGCGCTGGCGTGCTGCTGCAGAAATACCGCGACGGCACGCTGGCGGACGCGAAGGTGTTCCGCCTCGAGGACGGTCTGACCTGGCGGCTCGGCGACAAGGTGCGGACCGAGACGGATCTGCGTCCGTGGCTCGGCATGCGCGCGCAGGCCGGGCGCTTGCCGCCGAACGGTTTTCCGAAATCGGGCCGGTTCAGCTAGCCGGCGTTCAGTCTCCAGCCAGCCGCGCGCCGACGGTCGGCCCGGCGAGGCGGGTGAGGGGGCCCAGGTTGGCGGCGCCGTCGAGCGCGAGGGCCGCGTCGGCCAACCTGGCCGCGCGGTCTTCGCCCAGAACGGGCGCGGCGAGCCCGGTGAACTTTGCCCGCAGCTCCGCATCGGTCATGAAGTTGTCCGGCTCGCCCTTGGGCACGCGGACGAAGCGCTGCCACCGCTGCCCGGCAGCCGACACCGTGAGCTTGCCGGACATGTTGTCGGGGAACTCGGCCTGCACGTCGGCATCCGGCTCGCACACGATCCGCGGCAGCAGCGCGCGGATCGCGTGATCCTGCAGCTTGCCGTAGCTGTCCCAGCCCATCTGGCCGTAGAGCAGCCCGGCAGCGATCACGAACGGGCCGCTGAACTGGCCGTCGACGACGTTCTGCGGGTCCTGGCGCTTGGCGAGCGGGTCGCCGATCAAGGTCATGCCGGATTTCGAAGTCCCGTAGGTGACCTGCTCGATGCTGGCCGGGTCGAGGCCGCTCTCGTCGTGGAAGGCGATCGCGGCGTCGATGCCGGCATGGCCGTAGCGGCAGGACGGGTAGGGTTTGACCGCGGTCCGCATCAGCTCCCACTCGGCGCCGAGATCCGCGATGGCGCGCGCCGGGTTGGGGGAGGGGGCGTAGGCGTTGAGGAAGCCGTGCTTGCCGTCGAACGCGTCGGATGCGCCCTTGAAGCCTTCGCGCGCCAGGATGGCGGCGGTCAGGCCGCCCATGCTCGCCCAACCCACCTGGAAGCGCTTGGTCCAGGCGCCGTTGGCAAGGAACTGCAGGCTTCCGGCGGATTGGCTGAGCGCGACGCCGAAAGCCGATTCCATCGCCTCTGGCGAGAGGCCGAACACGCGGCCGGCGGCCGCGGCGGCGCCGAACACGCCGCAGGTCGCGGTCGGGTGGAACCCGCGCGCATAATGGTCGCCGGCCGGCAGCGCCAGCGCGATGCGGCACGTCACCTCGTAGCCAGCAACGATCGCGGCGAGCACGTCCGGGCCGGAAGCTCCGGTCATCTCGCCGGCGGCGATCGCGGCGGGGATTACCGGACAGCCCGGATGCAACGAGCCGGCCGCGTGCGTGTCGTCGAAATCGAGCGAGTGGCCGAGCGCGGCGTTGAGGAGCGCGGCGCCGGCCGGGGTGTAACGGGCGCAGTCGCCGAACACGACGTTGTTGCCCGCTGCCAGGCCGAGCGCGCGAGCGGAGGCCAGAAGCGAGGGCGTGCTCTCGGCATCGTGCCGCGCGCGGATGATGTTGCCGAGCAGGTCCAGCACGAGCAGCCGGACACGGGCGCCGACGGCGTCGGGCAGGCCGTCATAACGGATCTGCGCGCAGAATCGGGCGAGGTCGCTCGTGATTGCCATGCTCGTTTCCCCCTGAAGTCGCCGGTCTATCGATTGCTTTGCGCCATCCTGCCCGATGTGGCATCAGCCCGCCATGCTGAACCGTCGATTCTTGCTTGCCGCCGCCACCGCTCTGCCCGTCGCGGCGCGCGCGCAGGATGTCGGGTTCGACCGGTTCGTCGACGGCGTGATGGCCGAAGCCCGCCGCGCCGGCATCCGCGATGCGACGCTGCGTGCAGCATTCGCGGGCGTCGCCCCGAATGCCAAGGTGATCGAACTCGACCGGCACCAGCCGGAATTCAACCTGACCTGGCCGGAGTATCGCGCCAGAGTCCTGCCGGACACGAGGTTGCAGGCGGCCCGCGCCAATTTCGCGCACGAGCGCCCGCTTCTGGCGGACGTCGAGCGGCGGTTCGGGGTCGGGCCGGTGCTGGTGATGGGCATCTGGGGAATCGAGTCCAATTTCGGCAACAACAAGGGCAATTACCGGCTGGTCGAGGCGCTCTCGACGCTCGCCTGGGAAGGCCGCCGCGCGAATTACTTCCGCAAGGAACTCCTGAACGCGCTGCGGATCCTCGACAGCGGCGACGTGACGCCCGGGCGGATGACCAGCGGCTGGGCCGGGGCGATGGGTCAACCGCAATTCATGCCGAGCTCGTATTTAAGCTATGCCGTTGATTTCGATGGCGACGGGCGGCGCGACATCTGGGACAGCAAGCCCGACGTGTTCGGTTCGATCGCCAACTACATCGCGAAAAGCGGCTGGCGCTCCGGCGAGCCCTGGGGGCAGCCGGTCATCGTTCCGCCCTCGCTCACCCCGGCGATGGCCGGGCGGGAGAACCGTCGGACCGCTCGGCGCCTGGATGGAACTTGGCGTCCGCCGTCCCGATGGCAGCCGGTTCAGCCGCAGCGACGTGCCCGGCGCGCTGCTCATGCCGAACGGGATCGCGCCCGGCGAAGGGTTCATCGTCTACAGCAACTTCAACGCCATCCGCCGCTACAACCCGTCCGATTTCTACGCCTTGGCGGTCGGGCTGCTGGGGGATGCGGCGCTGTCGTGATGCGGCGGCGGGCGTGGGTGCTGGCGGTCGGTGCTGGCGTCGCGCTGACCTCATGCGGCCCGCGCCGGCCGGCCGTCGTCGCGACGCCGCACTATGTCATCGGTGCGCCGTATCAGGCAGGCGGTGCGTGGTATTATCCGCATGAAGCCTTCCGCTATGACGCCACCGGCCTGGCCGAGCGTTTGCCGGATCGGCGTGGCCAGACCGCCGATGGCGAGGTGTTCGATCCGGCGGGAATGGCCGGATCGCATCAGACCCTGCAGCTACCGGCCATTGTGCGCGTGACCAATCTGCAGAACGGGCGTCGGATCCGGGTGCGGCTGAACGACCGCGGACCGGATAATCCGGGCCGCATCATCGGACTGACCCGTCGCGCGGCCGATCTTCTCGACCTGCCGCCAGATGGCGCGGCGCCGGTACGCGTGGAGGTAGAGAGCGGGCCCAGCCAGGCGCTGCGGGATCGCTTGCAGGGCGGACCCAAGGGCATCACGGCGGCCCCGGTCGGCGCCGTTATCGAGGAGAGCCTGCCGGCGCCGGGCTGCGCGAGCCGCTCAGGTCCGAGTTGCGCAGGCGCCGGTCCCGGATATCGCGGCGCCAGTCGGCCGATTTGGACGTGCCGGACCATCTGCCGTCGACCGTCGAGCAGACGCCGCCGCAGCCGGGCCAGCTCTGGCTGCGCGCCGGGCAGTTCAGCCAGTCCGGCTACGCGAATGCTGTAAAAACAAACTTGTCCTCGCTGCCGGTTGAGGTCCGCCGTGAACAGGAGGGGCGGACGGCGAGCTTCGTCGTCATGGCCGGTCCGTTCGCATCCGTGGCGGCGGCCGATCGCGCGCTGGACCAGGCGCGGTCAGCCGGAGTAACCGATGCCGTCATCGTGGTGGAGTAGCCCAGCTTCCATGTTGAACCGTCGGACCCTTCTGGCCGCAGCGTCCCTGATCCCGGCGGCCGCGCAGGCGCAACGCGCGCCCGGCACGCAGCCGCCCCGGCACTCCCGTGCCGACCGGCACGCCGGCCAATACGCCGCTCGGCCCGCTCGACACGGCGGCGAAATGGGCGATCGTGCTCGATTTCAACAGCGGCGCCACCTTGCTCGACAAGGAGGCCGATGGGTCGATGCCGCCGTCGTCGATGACCAAGCTGATGACGATCTACATCGTGTACGGGCTGCTGAAATCGGGCCGCTTGTCGCTGACGCAGGAGCTGCCGGTCAGCGAACGGGCCTGGAAGATGCAGGGCTCGAAGATGTTCGTCCCGCTCGGCGGCCAGGTGAAGGTGGAGGACCTGATCCGGGGCGTGATCGTGCAGTCGGGGAACGATGCCTGCATCGTGCTGGCCGAGGCGATCGCCGGGTCGGAGGAGCAATTCGTCGACCTGATGAACCAGAAGGCCAAGGATCTGGGCCTGACGGCGTCGCATTTCCGCAATTGCACGGGTTGGCCGGATCCGGACCAGCGCATGAGCTGCCGCGACATCGCGATGCTTGCCAAGCGGCTGATCGAGGATTTCCCGGACTACTATCATTACGATAGCGAGCGCGTGTTCACCTATAACGGGATCAAGCAGGAGAACCGCAACCCGCTGGTTCAGAAAGGCTTGGCCGACGGGCTGAAGACCGGGCACACCGAGGCGGGCGGCTACGGCCTGGTCGCGAGCGCGCAGCGGGGCAGCCGGCGGATCATCGTCGTCGCCAACGGCATGACCTCGATGCATCAGCGCGGCGAGGAGGGCGAGAAGCTGCTGGAATGGGCGTTCCGCGAATTCGAGGACGTGACGCTGTTCACGGCGGCCGATACGGTCGAGAGCGCTAAGGTTTGGCTGGGGACGCATAACACCGTGCCACTGGTCGGCGGGCGGGACCTGACGATCACCATGCCGCGGCAGTGGCGGCAGAGCGCCAAGATCGAGGTGCGCTACGACTCGCCGATCCTCGCGCCGGTCAGCCGGGGCGAGGTGCTGGGCAAGCTGGTCGTGTCGGGGCAGGGGGTGCCGACGATGGAAGTGCCGCTGCTGGCGGGCGCAGACGTGCCGAAGCTGGGCTTGCCGGGTCGCGCGATGGCGGTGGTCTCGCGCTACGTCCTGGGCTCCTGAACCGGGTTGTTCATCACCCTCGAGGGCGGCGAAGGCGCGGGGAAGTCGACGCAGACGCGGCTCTTGGCCGACAAGATTGCCGCGACCGGTCGCGCCGTGCTGCGCACGCGTGAGCCCGGCGGCGCGCCAGGGGCGGAGACGCTCCGGGAGATGCTGCTGGAGGGGCGCATCAAATGGTCGCCGGCGGCCGAGACGCACCTGCATTTCGCGGCACGTGCCGAGCATCTGGCGCGTACCATCTTGCCGGCGCTCGAGGCGGGAACCGTCGTCGTCTGCGACCGCTTCGCCGACTCGACGCTGGCCTACCAGGGTTATGGTCAGGGTGCGGACCGGCAGCTGATCGCCGGGCTGACCGCATTGCTGCCGGTGAAGCCGGACCTGACGGTTCTGCTGACCATCGATCCGCAGACCGGGACCAGCCGCATCGCCCAGCGTGCGGGACGGCCGGACCGCTATGAGGCGATGGACGCGGCGTTTCATCAGCGGGTGGCGGAAGGCTATGCGGCGATCGCGGCGGAAGATCCCGACCGTTTCGTCGTGATCCCCGGCGATGGCAGTGTCGATGCGGTGCATGCGCGTGTCTGGCGCGCGGTGCAGGTGCGGCTGGCGTGATCGATCCGCGCGAGAACCCTGACCTGTTCGGGCACGAGACGGCCGAGCAGGCGTTTGCGGCGGCCATCGAGGGTGGGCGGCTGCACCATGCCTGGCTGATCACCGGGCCCGAGGGCATCGGCAAGGCGACGCTGGCCTACCGGTTCGCCCGGCGCTTGCTCACCACGCAGGGCGCACCGAACGACCCGGCAAACCCGACGTTTCGGCGCGTGGCGCGCGCCACGCACGCCGACCTGCTGACGATCGAGCGCGAGTTCGACGAGAAGCGCAAACGGCAGCGGACCGAGATCGTCATCGAGGGCGCGCGGGACATTGCCGGTTTCCTGCGGCTGACCTCGGCGGAAGGCGGTTGGCGCGTGGTCGTCGTGGACGGCGCCGAGCATCTCAACCGGAACGCGGCGAACGCGGTGCTGAAGGTGCTGGAGGAGCCGCCGGCGCGCGCGGTCCTGCTGCTGACGTCGGCGGCGCCGGGCCGCTTGCTGCCGACGATCCGCAGCCGATGCCGGCGGCTGCCGCTTCGGACGCTGGGCGATGCGGATATGGCGCAGGTGCTGCTTCGTGCGCTGCCGGATCAGGATCCTGGGACGCGAGCCGGGTTGATCGGGCTGTCGGGCGGGTCGCCGGGGCAGGCGGTGTTGCTGGCGCAGGAGGGCGGGATCGCGATCGCGGAGCTGGTGGACGAGGTGCTGCAGGCGGCGCCCTCGATCGCGATCACCCGCGCCTACGAGGTGGCTGACCGGCTGACGCGCGCCGAGACCGGCTATACGACGTTCATGAACCTGTTGCGGGACCGGCTCGGCACGCGGTTGCGCGAGGCGGCGCGGGGCAGGGGTGATCGGCTGACCGGGCTGCGCCCCCTAGTCGAGTGGGGCGAAGTGTGGCACGCGCTAGGCCGCCTTCAAGAGGAGACCGAGCGCTCCAACTTGGATAAGCGGCACGCGATCGTCGCCGGCCTGGACCTTCTGAATGCACGATAAAACGTTCTACATCACCACCCCGATCTACTACGTGAACGGCGCGCCGCATCTCGGGCACGCCTACACCTCGATCGCCGCCGACACGGTGGCGCGCTGGCAGCGTCTTGACGGGATGGACGTGCTGTTCGCGACCGGTACCGACGAGCACGGCGGCAAGGTCGAGAAGGCGGCGCTGGATGCGGGGATGGCGCCGCAGCAATTCGTCGACGATGTTTCGGGTAAGTTCCGCGAGTTGGGGCGGATCATGAACCTGTCCAACGACGTGTTCATCCGGACCACCGAACCGCGCCATGCGGCCGCGTGCCAGGAGATCTGGCGTAGGCTGCGCGCCTCCGGCGACATCTATCTCGGGCACTACGAGGGATGGTACGCGGTCCGGGACGAGACGTTCTATAGCGCGGACGAACTGACCGCCGGACCGGATGGCGCAAAGCTCGCTCCGACCGGCGCACCCGTGGAGTGGATGCGCGAGCCGAGTTATTTCTTCAAACTGTCCGCCTGGGGCGAGCGGCTGCTGGCGTATTACGACGCCGAGCCGGACCGGATCCTGCCGGGGACGCGGCGCAACGAGGTGGTCAGCTTCGTGAAGGGCGGGCTGAACGATTTGGCGATCAGCCGGACCGGGCTGACCTGGGGCGTGCCGGTGCCGGACGACGCGGCGCACGTCATGTACGTGTGGCTCGACGCGCTGATCAACTACGTCACCGTCTGCGGCTTCCCCGACGAGAGTGCCGATCTCTGGCGGTTCTGGCCGGCGGATATCCATGTAGTCGGGAAGGATATCATCCGCTTCCACGCGGTGATCTGGCCGGCGGTGCTGATGGCGGCCGGTCTGGCGCCGCCGCGGCGGATCGTGGCCCATGGCTGGTGGACGGCCCGGGGCGAGAAGATGAGCAAGTCGGTCGGGAACGCGATCGACGGGATCGCCCTGGTCGAGAAATACGGTCTCGATGCGGTGCGCTTCTTCGTGCTGCGGGAGGTTCCGTTCGGGAGCGACGGCGATTTCAGCGATGCGGCGCTGATCCGGCGGCTGAACACCGAGTTGGCGAACGACCTCGGCAATCTGGCGCAACGAACGTTGTCGCAGATTGCGCGAAACTTGGGCGGCGTGTTGCCGGGCAGGGGGGACGCGACCGACGAGGATCGGGCACTGCTATCGGCTGCCGAGGCGCTGCCGGGCTCGCTGCGGCCGATGATGGCGCGCATGGCGCTTGGCGAGG
This sequence comes from uncultured Alphaproteobacteria bacterium, assembly GCA_963848035.1. Lineage (GTDB taxonomy): Bacteria > Pseudomonadota > Alphaproteobacteria > Acetobacterales > Acetobacteraceae > JAVVHH01. The sequence continues at coordinate 4,056,872 of CAWKCD010000001.1, read as the reverse complement.
CGCTCGAAGAAGTGTGGAAAGTGATCCGCTCGGCGAATGCCTATGTCGATCACCAGGCGCCATGGGCCTTGCGCAAGACCGACCCGGCGCGGATGGAGGCGGTGCTGCGGGTGTTGGCCGATGTGCTGCGCGTGATCGCGACGGTGCTGTCGCCGTACTTGCCCGACAGCATGGAGCGGCTGCTCGACCAACTCGGCATCCCCGCGGACGCGCGACAGTTCGCTGCTTTGACGGTCCCGCTACCGGGCGGCGTGCAGCTGCCGGCGCCGCAAGGGATTTTTCCACGGTATGTGGGCGAGGACGCTTAGGTCGTTGATGCTGATCGATTCTCACTTTCACTTGGACATGTTTCCAGAGGAGGAGCGCGACGCGGTCGTCGAGCGGGCCATGGCGGCCGGCATCGGCGAGATGGTCACGATCGGTACGCGGATCGGGCAGTCCCGACACCTGCTCGACATCGTCGCCAAGCGAGACGGGCTGTGGTGCACCGTCGGGCTGCACCCGAACAATGCCGGCGAGGAACCGACGCCGGAGGCGGCCAGCATTGCCGCGCTGGCAACTCATCCGAAGGTCGTCGGGATCGGTGAGTCGGGCTTGGACTACTTCTACAAGCGGGCGCCGCAACAAGCGCAGCAGGAACTCGTTCCGCCAGCACATACGGGCGGCGCGGATGACCGGGCTGCCGTTGGTGATCCATGCGCGGGCGGCGGATGAGGATATTGCGTCGATCCTGCAAGATGAATGGGATGAGGGCGGTCCTTACCAGCTGCTCCTGCACTGTTTCAGCTCCGGCAGACCGCTTGCCGAGGCGGCACTGCGGCTCGGCGGCTATGTCAGTTTCTCGGGGATGCTGACTTTCCCGAAATCCAACGAATTGCGGGATATCGCGCGCGATATCCCGGATGACCGTCTGCTCGTGGAGACCGATGCGCCATACCTCGCGCCAGTGCCGCATCGGGGCAAGCGCAACGAACCGGCGTTCGTGGCGCACACCGCTCAGCAACTTGCTGATGTCAAAGGTATGTCGTTCGAGAAACTGGGCGAAGTGACGACAGCCAATTTCCGGCGTTTGTTCGCGCGGACCGCCTGACGATGCCCAAGGTCGTCATGCTCGGTTGCGGCGGTTCCGCCGGAGTGCCGCAGCTCGGCGGCGCCGACGGCACCGGAGATTGGGGCGCTTGCGATCCGGCCGAGCCGCGCAATCGCCGCACACGGTCCAGCATCGTCATCGAGGGACCCAGCGGTGAGCGCCTGCTGGTGGATTCGTCGCCGGACATGCGCAGCCAGCTCCTGGCGTGCGGCATTCCGCGGATCGACACGATCCTGTTCACCCACGCACACGCCGACCATGTGCTGGGGATCGACGATATCCGGATCCTGAACCGGCTCGTGAAGCGGCCGATCGAGATCTTCCTGGAAGCGCGCACCATGACCGAACTGCAGCGGCGGTTCGACTACGCCTTCAAAGAATGGACGCCGCCGCATTTCTTCCGGCCGGTGCTTGCGCCGCGCGTGATCAACTTCGGTGACGACATCGAGACCTGCGGCATGCGCCTGAACACGTTCGAGCAGGATCACGGCTTCCTGCCCACGATGGGGCTGCGCGTCGGTGGCTTCGCGTACTCGACGGACGTGGTCACGCTCACCGAGTCGACGTTGTCGAGCCTCGCGGGCATCGACACCTGGGTCGTCGACTGCTTCCAGCGGCAGCGGCACACGACGCATGCGAACGTCGATCAGGTGATCGCTTGGTACGAACAGGTCAAACCGCGCCGCATGGTCCTGACCCATATGGGGTATGACATCGACTGGGCTTGGCTGATGCAGCGGCTGCCCGCGGGGATCGAACCCGGCTATGACGGACTGGTTCTCGAGATCGCGGACTAACGGGGCCCGGATCTGACTTTCCATAATTGGCGTTATAGCGTCTTCGGAGATTTTCTATGCAGGCGTTCGGGTTGCGGTTCCATCATCTCGGCCTCGCCGTGCCGGCGCCGGATCCCGCCTTCGCCTTCCTCGAGGCGCTCGGTTACGGGCCAGGCGCTCAGGCGTTCGATCCGCTGCAGAACGTCAATCTCGCGATGCGGCATCATGCCCAGATGCCGGACGTCGAGGTCATCTGGCCCGGCGCACGGTCCCTCGCCGATCGACCAGATGATCAAGCGCGGCAACATGATCTATCACATGTGCTTCGAGACCGATGACGCGGCCGCCTCGCTGGCGTCGATGGAAGCCGCCGGGCACCGGGTCTTGTCTCTGGGCGATGAGAAACCCGCTCGGCTGTTCGGCGGCGTTCCGGTCTCATTCCACCGTGTCGACGGGTTCGGGCTGATCGAGTTCATCCACGGCACGCCCAAGCCCGTCGAAGCCTGACGGCGTTCAGCGGCGGATAGCGCCGCCGCCGTGGTAGCCACCGCCGTGGTAGCCGCCGTAGCCACCCCCGTGGTAACCGCCGCGGTCACCGCCGTGCCAACCGCGGCCGCCGTAGTAGCCGCCGATCCCGATACCCACGCCGAGGCCGACATAGGGCCCAAGATAAGCGGCGGAATATGGATATCCGTATGGATACCCGAAGGGATATCCGTAGGCCGGGTAGGCATACGGATAAGGATACCCGGCATAAGCCGGATAGGCCGGGTAGGCGACGGCCCGGTTCGCGATGACCATGTCACCTTTGGCGGCCATGCACTGGTAGTAAGTGCCCTCTGGGGCGGCGGTCTGCGCTGTGGCTGTGGCCGGGGTCGACACGGAGCCGGTCGCGGGTGCCGCCGGGCCTGTGCGGCAGGCGGCGTCGTCGCGCTGGAAATCGGCGTAGGTCTTGCCCTGACCCGGCGCCACGCTGAGCGGCGCCTCGGCAACGCAGCCACCCAGTGCCGCCGCGGCTCCCGCCAGAAAAACCGCGTTGCAAATACTTTTGCTGACCATGGACGATCTCCTTGGCTTCTAATCTAAGCCGCAGCTTCGGCTTTCAAACGCGCATCTCGGCCGATCAGGCGAAGTTGAGCGTCCGCTATAGCCGATGAAGCAGCCGTCTCAACACCAGCCAGGCACTGTCGACAGGGATGGCCGGTATTTCGCGCAGCCGCCAAAACCATCGCTTGACCCTATCCTGGCTCGCGGTTTGCGGCGGCACATGACCCGGCTGCGCCCGCAATCCCGCCAGCCGGAGCAGCACCACGCAACGCGCCATGTGATAGCCGGACGTCGCAATATAGACGGTCGAACGCGTCTTTCCCAGCAAACGCCGGCAGGCCAGGACCGAGCGGACCGTATTGCGTCCGGTCTGCTCAAGGACAATTCGCTCCCGGCTGACGCCGCCGGCTTCGAGTAGATCGGCCATCAGATCGGCCTCGGGTTTGCCGAACCGTCCCTGCCCGCCCGTCGGCATGAAGATCGCGTCCGGATGATCCCGCCCAGTGGCGAGCGCCGCTTCGACCCGTGATCGCATCGCCCCGCTTGGCGTGCCGTCGGGCCGGACGGCCGCGCCGAAGATGATGATCGTCGGCGTCATGGCGGCGGCGCGAGCAATATCCGGTTCACCCGCTCGAGCGGCGTGTAGGTCTCGCGCCAGGCGCGCTCTGCCAGTTCCGGCGCAGCCCCCCTCGCCTGCAGCGCCGCTAGTATCTCCCCGACCGGGCGCTCGCCATCGATGAGCCCCAGGATCGCGCCGGCGAGCTTCGGCAATGCGATCGGCACGCGCAGACCGTCGAAGACGAAGGGCAGCGTTCCATCGGGCCGGATGTTGCGGGCGATCTCGGCCGCCGGCATCTCACGCGCGATGGGAACCGCGGCGGGACGCATCGGGTCCGGCGCGGCCGGCGCCTCTTCGCTGCGGACGCAATAGACGACGTGTGTGCTCATGTTGCCAGCCAGCGACTCCGCCAGCGCCGCCCGTTCGAGCGGCGCGAGTTGAGCGATCCGGGCTCGCAGCTTGGGATCTGGCAGGAACACTGCCGGGTCATAGCGGAGCGGCTCCATCCAGCAGGTGACCTGTAGGCCCGCGCCGCGCAGCAGCGCGTCGAATTGCGGCACCGTGTAGGCGCGGTCGCGCGGGTTGAGCAGCAGGTCGTAAAGGCCGGCATCGCCGCCCTCGATGTGGTCGCCGAAATAGCGGTTCGCGCGCAGCCAGGCGGTTTCCGGCAAATGCTTCATCGCCCGGCGCGCGACGTCGAGTCGGGTTGCCGGTGGCTGCTCAGGCGGTGCGAGCGCGGCCAGCGCGTCCTGCAGCATGTAGACCCCGGTTCGGCCGTGTGGGGCATAGACCATCAGGCCCAAGCCCCCGCCGGGAGCGAGCACCGAGAGCAGCGCACGCAGCCCGGCGGCGGGATCCGGCAAATGGTGCAGCACGCCGCAGCAATCGATGTAGTCGAACGGTCCGAGCCCGGAGCCGGGCAGGTCCAGCAGCGACAGGCCGTGCCAATCCAGCGAGAGCCCCCTCGCCTGCGCTCGAGCTCGGGCGATGTCCTGCGCGGCGGCCGATCGGTCGAGGTAAGTGACGCCGCCGGGTCGGCCGTCGCGGGCGAGGTGCTGCGCCAGCATGATCGCGCCGTCCCCGGTGCCGCCGCCGGCCACCAACGCGCGCAGCCCGGCGCTGCGCGGGCGAGCGGCGCCGAATACCCAGTGATCGATCTCGCGAAGGTGGCTCGGGCTGCCGATCACCAGGCGCTTGGCTTCTTCGCGCGGATCCCGCTTTGGATAGGGGTAGGCCTCGTACTGGGCCGCGAGACGCCCGTCGGTTGCGTCGGTCATGGCGAACGCATACTTCGCGGCGATGCATCCGGCCAGGACAGTACGCGGCTATTGTGGGATCGGCGCCGAGGGCGTGTCGAAATCGGCCAATGTCGGCGCGCTGCTGCGCACGGCGCATGGGTTCGGCGCCGCATTCTGCTTCACGGTCGGCGCGGGATGGGATTCGCGCGAAGCACGCCGGTCCGACACCTCGGACACGCCCGCGCACGTGCCGTTGTGGCGGTTTCCCGATGTCGAGGCGCTGCAGTTGCCGCGGGAGTGCGTCCTGGTCGGGATCGAGCTGCTGGACGACGCGGTGGATCTGCCGTCGTTCCGGCACCCGCTCAACGCCGCCTACGTGCTCGGGCCGGAGCGGTCGGGATTGTCGGACGCGATGTTGGCGCGGTGCCGGCACGTTGTCCGGATCCCCACGCGATTCGCGCTCAATCTCGCGGTCGCCGGCGCGCTGGTGCTTTACGACCGGCTGCTCAGCCATGGCCGATTCGCGGAGCGGCCGGTCGCTAGCGGCGGCCCCGTGGCGCCGTTGGAGCGGCCGATGGGCCACGGCGATCCGCGGTTCCGCCGCACCATACCGGACTGGCTCGCGGCCGAGCCGGAGCGGGGCGACGAATGAGGCCACGCCCCTGCCCGCTTGCTCCGGTGGCCAGCCCGCCATATGTGTCGCGGATGCGAACACTTTTCGCCTCCTTTCTCGCGACCCTCGCCCTCCTTTACGTCGGTTCTGCCGTCGCCGGGGCGCGAATGGCCCATCCTGCGCCGCACGCGGCGCGGCATCCCGCAACGTCGACCGGGCCGAAACGGATCGGAAAGTGGGACGATTGGCAGGCCGCGACGCATCAGGAAGGCGGTCAACCCGTTTGCTACGCCTTCACCCGTCCGATCGGATCGAGCCCTGCCCTGCCCGGCCGCGGCGATGTCGTGCTGACGGTGACGGAACGCGGCGGCGGGCGCGATGCCGTCGCGCTGACGGCCGGGTTCAACTATCCCGGCAATGCCGAGGTCGAGGTGGTGTCGGATGGCGTGACGCTGCCGTTCTACACATCCGGACGCTCGGCTTTTGCGCGAGATGGCCGCGCCGCGGCGACCTTGTTCAGCAAGGGGCATCAGGCGCAGGCGCGCTCGCCGGGTCCTCGCGGCCAGGGTGTCGTCGATACGTTCAGCCTGCGCGGTTTCAGCCAAGCGTATGCGGCGATCGTGAAAGCCTGTCCGTCGCGATGACCGTCGCCCTCTCCGAGGCGGAGCGGGTCCGGATCCTCGCGAAATCCGCGCTGTTCAACCCGCCGGCCGCCGCAACTGGCCGACGGCCGGCGCGAGTTGGTCGGCATGTCCCGCGACGAGTTGGTGCAGGCACTCGAGGAGATCGGCGAGAAGGCGTTCCGCGCCAAGCAGCTTTGGCATTGGATCTATCATCAGGGCGTGACGGATTTCACGCGCATGTCCAGCATCGCGCGGCCGCTGCAGCATCGCTTGGCCGAGCGTTTCGTGATCGGACGGCCCGAGACGGCGGTCGCGCAGGAGAGCACGGACGGCACACGGAAATGGCTGTTCCGTTTCCGCGACGGCCAGGAGGCCGAGACGGTCTACATTCCCGACCGGCACGAGGACCGCGGCGCCGTTTGCATCAGCAGCCAGGTCGGCTGCACCCTGTCGTGCCGGTTCTGCCACACCGGAACACAGGCGTTGGTGCGGAACCTCGGCGCAGCCGAGATCGTCGGGCAGTTCATGGCCGCGCGTGACACCTATGGCGAGTGGCCTAGCCCGCAGGGGGAGGTCCCTCGCCTGCTCTCGACCATCGTGCTGATGGGGATGGGCGAGCCGCTCTACAACTTCGAGAACGTCGCCAAGGCGATGCGCATCGTGATGGATGGCGAGGGCATCGGCCTTTCCCGCCGGCGGATCACGCTGAGCACGTCGGGCGTGGTGCCGATGATGGATCGGTGTGGTGAGGAACTCGGAGTCAATCTGGCGGTGTCGCTGCATGCCGTTCGCGACGAGTTGCGAGACGAGTTGGTGCCGCTGAACCGCAAATATCCCATCGCGGAGCTGATCGCGGCGTGCCGGCGCTATCCCGGCTCGAGCAACGCGCGGCGGATCACGTTCGAATACGTCATGCTCCGCGACGTCAACGACAGCGAGGCGGAGGCGCATGCGCTGGTTCGGCTGATCGCGGGCATCCCGGCGAAGGTGAACCTGATCCCATTCAATCCGTGGCCCGGCAGCGCCTACGAGCCGAGCACGCGCGAGCAGCTCGAGAAATTCTCCCGGATCGTCCAGGACGCCGGCTTCGCCTCACCGATCCGCGCGCCTCGCGGACGCGACATCCTCGCGGCCTGCGGACAGTTGCGCACGGAGAGCAAGCGAACGAGGCCCGCCGCATGACCGATCCCAAACCGCCGACCGAGCAGACGGACGTCCCGAAGCCGAAGCCTGACACTGCCGGAAGAGGTTGGCGGCCCCAAAGGGCCGGAGCCGACCCGCTACGGCGATTGGGAACAGAAGGGGCGCTGCACCGACTTCTAAGTCCGTCCGCGCCGAGCGATTGCGGCCTCGACCGTGTTCTCCAGCAGGCAGGCGATCGTCATCGGGCCGACCCCGCCTGGCACCGGCGTGATAGCGCCGGCAACCTCAGCTGCATTCCGCGAACGCGACGTCACCGACCAGCTTGCCGTCGGCGCCGCGGTTGATGCCGACATCGATCACGACGGCGCCGGGCTTGAGCCAGCTGGCGCGCACCATCTCGGGCCGGCCAACGGCTGCGACCAGGATGTCGGCCCGGCGGCACTCCTCGGGCAGGTCGCGGGTTCGGCTGTGCGCGATGGTGACGGTCGCGTCGGCGGCGAGCAGGAGTGAGGCGGCTGGGCGGCCGACGATCGTGGAGCGGCCGAGGACCAGGGCCCGCGCACCGCGCAATGGGTACGGCTGCAGCCGCGAGCAGCTTCATGACGCCTTTGGGTGTGCACGGGGTGAGGTTCGGCGACCCATCGTGCAGTCGGCCGACGTTCAGAGGATGGAAGCCGTCCACATCCTTGGCGGGATCGATCGCCTCCAGGATTTCCCGCGGTTCGATGTGCTGCGGCAGCGGGAGTTGGACAAGGATCCCGTCCACGTCCGGGTCGGCGTTGAGCCGCGAGATTTCCGCCAGCAGCGCGGCGGCAGACGTATCCTTCGGCAGCCGGACCGTGGTGGCCTGCAATCCGGCCTGGTTCGCGGCGCGATCCTTGTTGCGGACATAGACGGCGCTGGCCGGGTCGTCACCGACGACGACCACGGTGAGCCCAGGCTTGAACGTCAGCGCAGCCGCGCGAGCGGCGACTTGGGCGCGCAAATCCGCCGCGATGGCGGCGCCGTCGATGATCAGAGCCGACATGGGTCGCTAGAGGCTCCAGACCCCGGTCGCGATGCCGGCGAAGATGGTTCGCACCAGCGGGACCGCGATGTACTGCAGCAGCAGGATCACGACGAGGGGGCTGAGATCGACGCCGCCGAAGCTTGGTAGAATGTTCCGGATCGGGCGCAACAAGGGTTCAGTGACCCGGTAGAGGAAGTCTCCGATGGTCCAGACCAGGCGGTTGCGGGTGTCGAGCACGCCAAACGCGGTCAGCATCGAGAAGACCGCCGACAGGATCAGTGCCCAGACGAGCAGATTGATAACGACGAGTATGAGTTCGTAGATGCCTGAAAGCAGCGTCACTTCCGTCTCCCCGGAGCGCCCGGACCCTACATAGCCGCCGGTGCGGCTGCAACCATCCGCCGGCGGCGATGGCGACGGAGGCAGGGTTGACTTGTCGACCCCACCTCGTCATTTTCCGCCCCCTGCACGGCGGGGCTGTAGCTCAGTTGGGAGAGCGCCTCGTTCGCAATGAGGAGGTCAGGGGTTCGATTCCCCTCAGCTCCACCACGCCTGCAGATCAGGCGGTCGGCTTCGTCGCGAATAGACCGATGCCCGCCGCTACCCCCCATTTCAGTGCTTGATCGGTGCAAGGCCGCCCCATGATCCAGCGCGCGCCGCCCGAGGGCGGCAGTTCGGACATGGAGGCGAACGCCGGAGACCAGACCAGTTGAACGAGGTCCAGCTCCAGCGCGCCGAGATTCAACACCGGGAGCAGCGCGGCCGTCACGGCGCGCAGGCAGATGCGGTAGCCTCGGCTGCGGGCGAAATTACGGGCAAAGGCGTAAGCGCCCGCATCGGCCGCGATGTCGGCGGGCAGCAGGCTGATGACGATACGATTTCGCAGCGCGATTGGCAGTCCAGAGTCGAATCGCAGGAATTCCGGGCTCAGGACGCTCGCGACGTTCAGCGTGATGCCGAATGGACGCGCCTCGCGGAGTTCCTCGACGTTGCTCAGAATGGCGAGCATGCGACGGTCCAACAACCGCGTCAGTCGTCGGAACAGCCACGGATCCGACTTCACCTCATGCCCGGGCGCGACGGTTTCGATCAGCTCCGGGATCGACAGAGTGCGCTCCTCCCAGGCCAGCTTCATACCCTGAGCGGTGTAGTGTGAGATCGGGCGCCGGCGGGCGAACCGGCTGAGGTCAGCGATGGCGAGACTTTGCTCGAGACGCTCCAGCGCAGGCGAATCCAGCGGCCGGATCGGCTCGGGGATGTCGAATACCGGCTCAGTCGACGGCATCGGCACCGGTGCCGCGACGATCGGCTGGACGACACCATGTGTCGCCTCGCGGAGCAGTTTGGAGCCGTCGGCGGGCAAATCGTAGCAGGCTATGAGCTGATTGATGCCCGGCGCCTCGAATGGATCTTCCCGCAGGAGCGTATCCAAGGCGTCGACCGTCTCCCGCATCAGTTTTGGCGCCTCCCCCCGCCAACTGATCACGATACGACCGCTGGACAGTTCGTGGCAGCGGCCGCGATCGGCCATCAGCAGCGGATCGAGCGCTTCGCGCGCCCGGCGGAGGTGTTGCGGACGCGACAGTGAGGGCGGGAGTATGTCCGTTCGGAGCAGCAGGGCGTGCCGTTCGACGCCGGAAACCGAGCTCTCGCGGACGAGCGCGGACAGCGCGTCCATGCCGACGACTTCGCTCATGCTGCGTTCCGCTGGTGAGGAATGCCGGCATCGAGTAGCGGCAGGTTGCCGCAGCCGGAGCGGCCGGACGATGTGGTCGCGGTTTCACGCTCCGCGCATTTCTTAACCGTGCAAAGCGTCGCTTCGGGACAAGCCGCGATCCGACCTGCGGCCAGGATATTGTCTACGTGACGTCCCTTGGAAACGGCGGATCCCGCGCGCCAACCCCCAGCGCATCGCCTCCTCGCTATCGGCTTTCTGCAGCACGATCTTGGTCATGCCGATCTCGTTCATTGCAGCCTCGAGCGCGTTGGTCGACTGCGGGAGCTGGCGAGACCAGTCGAGCTTGAGCATGTCGGGCTGCAGCGCAGCGGGGCGCGTGACCAACAGAGCGTGGTGACTGATATCGGTGAGCACGACGCCGAACCCCAACGAGCGCAGCCGGTCACGGACAGCACCAAATTGCTCGGCGTCGGCGCACGCTTCGACCAGCGCGATTTCCACCGCGATCCGCACGCTCCCCGCCTCGGCCGCTTCGGCGATGCTGAGCAGTGCCGGCGAGAGTGCGGCGCCCATGCTCATGTTGATGTGCAGCGCGAAATGTCCCTCTCGTGCCCAGCCCAACATGCTGTTGTCGTTCTGGAGATCCGCTGCGGCCACGGCGAGCATTCCGTCGTCGAGCTTGGCAGTGAGATGACGGAACAGGAACGGATCAGCGGTCACGTGTCCGGAGGCGGCTGCCCGGGCCTCGAGGGCGGCAAGCGAGAAGCGCAGTTCGCGAAACAAGGGGACGACGCGCGGCGAGCCGGTCATGGCGACCAGAACGGCCGTTTGCCGCTCGAGCAGGTCCCGCACTCGGCCTGGCTCCACAGCGTCCGATAGGTGGGAGACGGACGACAGATGTGCGTCGGGCTCGATCATGACCGGCGCCGTCGTCAATGTCGGCAGCGCATCAAGGAATGCGAGTAGAGGCTCCTCGTCCACCGGCAGCAGCCAGCGGGTGAGCAGCAGCGACGGATCAGGGGCATCGGGCGCAAAAAGATGCGCCAGAGTGGTGGAAAGGCTGACGCCGGCATCATCGGCGGTGAATAGGAGGACCAGGTCACCGTTCATCAAGGTGAACAGCTGGCCCTCCCGGCGCGACGCTGCGTCGTCCAGGACGGCGCGGGCGATCCGGGCGTGATGCGGCCGTGGCGCCGGCGGGGTGAGGCGGGAAAGATGAAGAGCGAGGGCCACCCAACGTTGCTGCTTTCCACGAAGCGCGCGGCGAACGGCATCTCTAAACGGGTTAGTCGCATCTTGCGTCAGAATCGTCTGAAGCATTTACGCTCCGGCGGTTGTCTCTAAAATCCAGGGTCGTCGTCGCTGGCTTGCCGGGCTATTATGATCGGAGATGGTTACCGAAGGGTTAGCGGCGCCAGGGCGGATCTATGCGGTCGGCGATGTTCACGGACATGCGGACAAGCTGCGCGACATCCACAAGGCCATCCGAGAGGATCTGGCGGCCAATCCGGTCGAGGCGCCGCTGCTGGTGCATCTCGGCGACTACATAGACCGCGGGCCTGATTCCGCGGGCTGCCTCGCCTTGCTGGCGAAAGGTCCGGTCGAGGGGATGCCGACGGTCAATCTGATGGGCAATCACGAGCGCATGTTGCTCGATGCTCTGGAGCAGCCGCAGCGGTCGCGCGTCTGGTTACAGAACGGCGGTGCGGCAACCCTGGCGAGCTGGGACATCGGACCGGACGTGGCGCCGACCAAGTGGCGCGAGCGGATACCGAGCGATCAGCTTCGGTTCGTCGAAGGGCTCGCATTGAGCCATGCAGCCAGCCGCTTCCTGTTCGTGCATGCCGGCGTTCGGCCCGGGGTCCGGCTGGCGATGCAGACTGCGGCCGACTTGCTCTGGATCCGAGACGCATTCCTCGAGTGGGAGGGGGCGATGTTGCCGGATGCCCCGCATCGGATCATCGTTCATGGGCATACGCCGGCAACGGCGCCGGAGGTGCGGCGCAACCGCATCGGAGTTGATACGAACGCTGGCCGCGGCGGCGTGCTAACCTGCGCGGTATTGAGCGCAGAACTCTGTTTACTTTCTGCAGGTATGATCCGGCCGATGTCGTGTCTCATGCTTGCAACGCTGGTTCCAAGAAGGTAGCCGTCAACCATGGATAGTACGAGTCCTGGCGAGCCATCGGCCCTGCCCGGCCCTGCCCGAGCGGCGACCGTCGCCGCCGAGATCGGGTCGGACGAAGCCGTGCTCTCGCGCGCGGTCAAGCGGCTTGCCCGGACGAGCGTGACGGTCATCGGCGACGTCATGCTAGACCGTTATGTTTACGGGATTGTCGACCGTGTGAGCCCGGAAGCGCCGATCCCGATCGTGCGCGTCGAGCGGGAGACCGCGATGCCCGGCGGCGCCGGCAACGTGGTCAGAAATCTGACGGCCCTCGGCGCGGCTGTGGCGCTCGTGTCGGTGGTGGGGGACGACCAGGCCGGTTCGGACCTGACCGGCTTGATCGGTGGCCAACCGGGCGTCGAGCCGTGGCTGCTGGTCGAGGGCGCGCGGACCACGACCGTCAAGACGCGCTTCGTGAGCCAGGGACAGCAATTGCTCCGCGCCGATCGCGAGCAGTCGGGCCCGATCAGCCCCAAGCTGGCCGACCGGCTGTTGCGGATCGCTGGCGACACCCTGGCGGCGACGTCGATCACGGTGCTCTCGGACTATGCCAAGGGCGTGCTCGCTGGCGACATGCCGGCGCAGTTGATCGCGGCGGCGCGTCAGGCCGGGCGCCGGGTCATCGTCGACCCGAAAGGTCCTGATTTCGCACGATATGCCGGCGCCGACGTGATCACGCCGAACCGCCGTGAGCTTGCGGAGGCGACTGGCGCGTCGGTCGAAACCGAGGCCGAACTGGTCGAGGCGGCCAAGAAATTGCGGGCGCAACACGGGTTCGGCGCCGTTCTGGTGACGAGGTCTGAAGACGGCATGACGCTCGTCGACAGCGAGGGCGCGCACCATTTCCCGGCCGAGGCGGCCGAGGTGTTCGACGTCTCCGGCGCGGGCGATACGGTCGTGGCGACGCTGGCGGCGGGGCTGGCGGCCGGGCTGGAGACCCGGGTGGCGGTGCGTTTGGCGAACATCGCCGCCGGCATCGTCGTGGGCAAGGTGGGCACGGCGGTGGCCCGTGAAGAGGATCTGCTGCGCGTGCTGACGCCTCAGGTGAGCACGCTGCGCAAGATCGTGACGCGCGAAGTGGCAGCCGAGCAGGTCGAGCGGTGGCGGCGCAAGGGGTGGCGGACCGGCTTCACCAATGGATGCTTCGACCTCCTGCATCCCGGCCACGTCCACCTGCTCGAGCAAGCGCGCAGCCAGTGCGACCGGCTCGTGGTGGGTCTCAACTCGGATGCCAGCGTGCGCCGTCTGAAGGGCCCTACCCGGCCGGTTCAGCCGGAAGCGGCCCGGGCCGCGGTGTTGGGCAGCCTGTCGGCGGTCGACATGGTCGTGATCTACGACGAGGACACGCCGGAGGAAACGCTGGAAGCGCTGCGGCCGGAGCTGCTGATCAAGGGCGCCGACTATACGATCGATCGCGTCGTGGGCGCCGATCTGGTGCGGAGCTGGGGCGGGAGGGTCTGGCTGGCCGAACTGCTTTCAGGCCATTCGACCACGGCGACTGTGAAGAAGATCGCCGCCGGCACGGCGGACTAAGCCGCAGGGCATCACTCCGCCAGAAGGGCGGCTCGAAGGCTTGCGGTCCCGTCCGGGTCATCGCGGGTTGCGAGACGCTGCGCGGCTAGCATGGCGAAGCGATGCATCAGGGCCCGGCGGCGGGAGGCGGTGAGCGGATGCGCTGGGGCCTCGCGCACCAATTCGGCTTCGCGGCCACACGCGATGATCAGACCGGCATCGTCCGGCAGCATCGACGTCGGGAATTCATGGTCCACGGCGAAATAGAGGGCGTCGGCATACTCGCGGTATTGCGGCCATTTCGCGTCGGTCTGGAAGTCCCGGACACCAGATTTCACCTCGATGCAGGCGAACCCGCCATCGGCGCGCAAGGCCAGAATGTCGGCGCGCCGGGCATTCGGGAGCGGCACCTCATGAACTGGCGACCAGCCGAGCCGGAGACACAGCAGCGCGGTGGCGCGTCTGATCGACAAGGCACGTTCGGGGAAGGTCGGGACGGCCATTCACGTTTTGTACCAGCTTGCACCGCTGGATGAAAGCCTGCGTGAACAGGGCGGCATCGTGGCAACTCAAATGTTGCGACAGCTTTGAATTTACATGATCGCCACCAGATTTGCCGTCGCGGTTCACATCCTCATGCTCCTCGCACGACGATCATCTGAGGAGCGAGTGACCAGCGAAATGATCGCTGGACGGGTTCGAACCAATCCGGTCGTGGTCCGCCGCATCACGGGACGGCTGGTTCGTGCGGGGATCGGCAACAGTACGGCGAGGCCCGGGAGGGGCGGCGCTGACCCGGTCATCGGCGGAGATCACGCTGGCGGACGTCTGGCGTGCGATGAAGGATGCGGCCGACCAACCGCTTTTGCCGCTGCATCCCGCGGCGAGGCTGTGCTCGGTAGGCAAGCAGATCGGCGCCGCGTTCTCGGAGGCGGAAAGCGCGATGGAAGCGACGCTCGGTCGCACCACTCTGTGTGATCTGACCGCATCCACGCCCAGCGAGGTTGCGGACTGAAGTCGGGTCGCGCCCGCGAGCGGCGGGCGCGACCCGGTCAGCGTTCTAGCCGAATAGCCACTTCACGGCCCGGCCCAACGGCGTGCCGTCGCGCTCCATCGCCTGCGCACGGGCCTCCTCGGCCAGACGGCTCACGCGCTTGCGGCCGCGCTCGGCCATGTCGGCGACGTTGTCGCTGTCGGGAAGCTGCGATTGCACGTTGCGCGCGAAGCGACGCCCCCGCCGCCGACCTTCCTTTGCCAAATCAGCCAGATCGTCGGAGTCCGGCACGCGCGAACCCACGTCGGACGCGAACTGCCGCGCCCGCTTGCGGCCGCGATCCGCCACGTCTTCGAGGTCGTCGCGGTCGGGCATGCGCGACTGCAGTTCCTGGGCGACGCTGCGCGCGGTCCGGCGGCCGCGATCCACCAGATCGGCGACATCATCGGGATCAGGCAGGTATTCGCGGACGCGGTCGACTAGACCCCGCACGCCACGGCGGCCACGATCGGCGAGATCGGCAACGTCGATCTCTTCGGCGCGGGCGCGGGCCCGCTCGGCGAGATCACTCGGCGTAGGCTCGGCCACGGTCGAGATATTCGCGGCCTTGGTCCAGATAGGGGCCGCTGCGCTCGTACAGGTAGTCACGGCCATCCTCGAGCGCGTGTCGGCCCGTCTCGATCCGTTCGCCGATGCTCGGGCCGTGATAGATCACCACCTCGTCGCGCCAGGGTGACATCAGCCGCGTGCCGAGATCGGTTGCGACGCCGAACACGGTGTGCGCCAGCGCGCCGCGAGCGTGCGCGCGGGCGGGGTAGTGCAGTGGGCTCTTGGCCAGGCCGAGCGCCGGGGCGCCGACCTCGTCGGCCAGGATGAACGCGGCCAGTCCGTAGAGCGCGCCGCGCCCGGTGCTGACGGACGGCGCCATGCCGCGGAGCAGGCCGTAGAGGGCGCCGATGCCGGCGCCGACGCCGTAATGGACGGTATGGCCGACGGCGTTGTTGCGGCGGTCGCCGATATCGGCGCCTGTCTTATCGGCGGCCTTGGCGGCGATGGCGTGCGCCGGGTCCATGTCGGTCGGCTTGTCGGCTGCCGCTGGATGCGTGAGTGCCAAGCTGCATCTTGTCGATCAGCCAGACTGCGGCCATGCCGGCTACCGCGCCTGCGATAATGTCGCGGCCGACCCCGCCTGAAGTGTAGCGTCCCATCCTGTGCTCCTGTTGTCCAAGTACAATCGGAACCTCACGCGGCAGCGAGGGTTCGGTGAGCAAGGGCTCGTGATCGAGCGGCCGTGATCGACCGGCTCAGACACGTGGCAGAAATGCCTCTAATGTCGCGACGAATGCGTCGGGCGCGTCGGCGTGCAGCCAGTGGCCGGCATCGCGCAGCGAAGCGAACCTGGCGGCTGGGAACAGGGTGCGGAACAAGGGCCGATGCTCTGGGGCGATATAGTCGGAGCGCTCGCCGCGTAGGACCAGCGTCGGGCCGGCATAGGTGCCGGCCTCGTCCCAACCCTCGATCGCGGGGAGCGCGGCTGCGATCTCGGCGACGCCGATACGCCAGCCCGGCGCGGCGCCGAAGCGCAGGTTCGACAGCAGGAATTGGCGGACCGAGTCTTCCGGCACGGCGGGCGCGAGGGCTTTGTCCGCCTCGGCGCGGGTCAACTCGGGGCGCATCTCCAGCCCCAGCATCGCGTCCATGATCGCGCGGTAGCGGGGTGGGTAGGTCACGGGCGCGATGTCGGCGACGAGCAGGCGCGCGACGGCGTCGGGATGATGCAGCGCCAGGGCCATCGCCGTCTTGCCGCCCATGGAGTGGCCGACGATGGCGGCCTGGGCGACGTCGTGCGCGTGCATTGTCGCGAGGACGTCCTCGGCCATGATGGCGTAGGTCATGGCCGGGTCATGAGCGCTGCGGCCGTGATTGCGCAGATCGAAGGCGAGGATCCGGCGGCCGATGGCGAGCCGCCGCTGGATGGTGGCGAAATTGGTCGCCGTCCCGAACAGGCCGTGCAGGATGACCGCAGGCGGGCCTTCCCCGATATCGGTCGCGTGCAGGATCATCGCTTTCCTCTCGTGCTCGCCACGGCGGCGCCGACCAGGATCAGCCCGGCGCCCAAGAGCATATCCAGCCCCAAGGTCTCGTGCAGGAACAGCGTCGCCAGGATCACGCCGACGGCCGGGCCGGCCAGGAAGCCGATCGAGGACACCACGATCGGCAACTGGACCTGCGCCTGCATCACGCACCACGTGCCGCTCGGGGCGATCACCAGGCCGATCGCGAGCAGACTGGTGATCGCGGCCGAATTCCAGGCGCCGAGCGGGTGAGCGAGCGCCATCGGCAGCAGGGCGACGGTGGCGAGCGCGAATGCCCAGGGCAGGATCTCCAGCATCGACATCGCCGGCGGCCAGCGGCGGACCACCAGCATCGAAATCGCCCAGCACAGCGCCGACCCCATCAGCAGCGCATGGCCGAACAAGAGATGCGGCGCGGACCAATCGATCGCCCAAGGGCCGCAGAGCACGAGGATCCCGGCCGCGCCGAGGGCGGTGGCCAGCCAGCGGCGGCCCGAGATCGGTTCGCGGAGGAACAGCAGCGAGAGCGGGACGGTGAAGACGATGGTGCAGTTGGCGAGCACGGCGGTGCGGCCAGCCGGAACCCAGGCGACCGCCTCGTGGGCAAAGGCGAAAAATCCGGCGAGCTGCAGCAGGCCGATCGCGCCGAGGGCCGGCAGGTCGCGGCTGCGCGGGATGCGGAGGCGGCGCAGCGCGGCAAGCGCGACGGTGGCGACCAAGGCGGAGAAGCCGGCTCGTCCGAGCGCGAACCAGGCCGGGCCGGCGCCCTGCAGCAGCGCGAACCGGGTCAGCGGCCAGCTTGCGCCCAACAGGACGACAGCGGCCGCCATTTCGACCAGCGCAACCCGCGGCAACCGATCGACAGTGGTGCTCATCCGACGAGGCGGGCGTAGAGGTCGGGGTCGGTGGCGCCTTCGGTGCTGAACAGCAGGACGCGGCTCTGGGCCGTCAGCCCGAGGATTGCGCGCGCCGACTCGTCGGCGGCGACGGCGAGCAGCCCGGCGAGGCCGGCCGCTCCCGACTCGCCGGAGATCACCCCCTGCCCTGCCAGACTCCGCATCGCCGAGATGGCCGCTTCATCGTCGATGGTGACGAAGGCGGTGCTGGCGCGCTCGAGTTCTTGCCAGGCCAGCAGGCTTGGCTCGCCGCACGCCAGGCCGGCCATGATCGTGTCGAGGTCCCCGCCGACCGCGGCGATCCGTCCGGCTTCGGCGCTCGCGAATAGGCACGCGGCGCGCTCCGGCTCGACCACGATGAGCGAGGGCGGCGGCGAGAGACGGGCGCGCATCTGGACCGATACCGCGGCGGCGACACCCCCGACGCCGGCTTGGATGAAGACGTGAGTCGGCGGCTCGCCGGACCACTGGTCCAGTGCCTCGTCCGGCATGAGCCGGTAGCCCTGCATGATGAGCCGCGGCACTTCGGTGTAGCCGGGCCAAGACGTGTCGGAGATGACGAGCCAACCTTCCCGCTCCGCCGTTTCGGCCGCCGCGCGGACGGCGTCGTCGTAGGTGCCGGGCACGCGCCGCACTTGCGCGCCGAATTGCTCGATCGCGGCGACGCGGCCGGCGCTGACGGTCTCGTGGACGAAGATGCAGCAAGGTGAGCCGAACGTCGCCGCGCCCCAGGCGACGCTGCGGCCATGATTGCCGTCGGTGGCGCAGGCGACGGTGATGTCGCCGGCCGGCAAGCGGCGGGCGATCAGGTCGTCCATCTTCGCCGAGCCGGCGCCATGCCGGCGCTCAATCTCGGCCAGCAGCGAGTCGGCCACCGCGTAGGCGCCGCCGAGCGCCTTGAAGCTGCCGAGGCCGAAGCGTTCCGATTCATCCTTGATGCGGACGACCGCGACTGCGGCGGCGTCCGCCAGTGCCGGCAGATCGTGCAGCTTCGTCGGCGCATAGCCCGGCCAGCGCGTGATCTCCGCCTTGGCGCGGCGATAGCCGCCCGCCGGCAGGACGACCGTGCCGGGCGTGCCGGTCGAGGGATTGCGCAGCAGTCGGAAGGTCATGACCCCGCCAGATTTGCCTGGTTGAATGACAAAGGGATAGGGGCGAGAAGGTGTCGCGAATGTGCCTTTCGGGCCTAAACGCAAGTTTATTCGACGTTTGTTGCACCGCGAGGTTGATCGGCGCCGGAAGCAGTCGCACAAGGAGCACATCGCTCCTTGGCCCGGGTCCCCATGCGTCCCTTCAGCGCCAGCCCTAGTTCGCGCGGCGCGACCATCGCCGACGCCGTGCGTCCGAAACGCAAATTACGCGCTGCCTTCGCGCAGGCGCCGGCGACGCTCCGCGCCCTCGTCCGCGCCGACGAAATCTGGCTGGTGGCGCTGGCTGCCGCGGTCGGCGGCGTTGCCGGCGTGATCGTGGTCGGCATGTCGGCGATCGCGCAGGAGATGCACCGGCTACTGTTCACCCTGGCGCCCGGCGAGTTCCTGTCGTCGCAATATCAAGTGGACGTCCTGCGCGCCTTGCTGGTGCCGACACTGGGCGGGCTGGTGTTGGGCGGAGCGGGCATCCTCGCCGTCCGATGGGGCTCGCGCCGGACGGTCGACCCGATCGAGGCCAATGCGCTCTATGGCGGCACCATGTCGCTGAAGGACAGCTTGATCGTCGTGCTGCAGACGATCTGGTCCAATGGCGTGGGCGCGTCCGTGGGACTCGAGGCCGGGTATGCGCAGATCGGCTCGGCGTTGGCGTCGCGGCTCGGCCGCGCGTTCCGGCTGCGCCGTTCCGACATGCGGCTCCTGGTCGGCTGCGGCGCGGCAGGCGCGATCGCGGCCGCATTCAATGCGCCGCTCACGGGCGCCTTCTATGCATTCGAGCTGGTGATCGGAACCTACTCGCTGGTGACGCTGGCGCCGGTGGTGGTGGCGGCGATCTCTGCCGTGACCGCGATGCGGATCCTGCTCGGCGGCGGCGAGAACCTGGACATCCGGGTGCCGACCGCGATCGAGGCGATCGACTACGTGCCGATCCTGGCGCTCGGCATGATCTGTGCGCTGGGCGGGATCGCTGATCATGCGCGCGGTCACGCTCGTCGAGGAGCTGTTCCGGCGCAGCAACTTGCCGGTCTGGTTGCGCCCGGCGGTGGGCGGCGTCGTGATCGGCGGCCTGGCTCTGGTCTCGCCGGCGGTGCTGTCATCGGGGCACTCGGCGATGCGGGCGGCGCTGGATGCGCCGTATTCGCTGACCCATGTGGCGCTGCTGATCGTGTTGAAGGCGCTGGCGTCGGCCGTCAGCATCGGGTCGGGGTTCCGCGGCGGCCTGTTCTTCGCCTCGCTGTTCCTGGGCGCGTTGCTGGGCAAGCTGTTTGCCGGGCTGCTCGGGTTGGTCACGGTGGTGCAGGCGCTGCCGGCGGTGGTGTGTGCGCGTCGTCGGGATGAGCGGGCTGGCCGTGGCGGTGGTGGGCGGGCCGCTGACGATGGCGTTCCTGGCGCTGGAGATGACGGGGTCGCTGCCGATGACGGTGGCGGTGCTGGCGGCTTCGGTGGTCTCGGCGCTGACGGTCCGGCGTACGTTCGGCTACAGCTTCGCGACCTGGCGGTTCCATCTGCGCGGCGAGGCGATCCGCAGCGCGGTCGACATCGGCTGGATGCGCAACCTGACCGTCGGCAAGATGATGCGGCGCGAGTTCCGCCGCGTGCCGCTCGACATGAAGCTGGAGACGTTCCGCCGGCAATTCCCGCTGGGCAGCGTCGGCCGTGCCGTGGCGGTGGACCAGACCGGGCGATACGCCGGGATCCTGGCGACGTCGGAGGCCCATGCCGAGTTCGACGACACCGCGACGGTTGCCGACGTGATGCACCACACCGGCGCGGTGCTGCTGCCGCAGATGACCATCAAGGAAGCGGTGTCGATGTTCGAGCAGGCCGAGAGCGACGAGCTCGCCGTGGTGGATGCGCACGGAGACGATGCGGGTGATCGGCACGCTGACCGAGCAGTTTGCGCTGCGGCGCTACAGCGAAGAACTGGACAAGCGGCGGCGCGAGCTGTCGGGCGAGTAGTCCGCTACGACCTGAGGGCGAAGAGCTGCAGCGAGCGGCTGTTGGTGTCGTAGATCTCGCTGATCTCGAACACGCGGCCGATGTCGGGCTCGGGCAGAGTCGTGTCCAGGACCTTCTCCCAGCCTTTGCCGTTCGTGCAGTGCGGTAGGGTGAAGCGGACCGGCCTCCGTGTCGGCATTGAGCACGATCAGGACGGTCACGTCGCTGCCGGTCTGCTTGATGCCGGTCGGCTGGGCGCGGCCGTCGACCAGCATGCCCAGGCATTTGAATGCTCGGCGTCGCGCCAATCGGCGAGCTGCATCTCGGTGCCGGCGGGCTTGATCCAGGTGACGTCCTTGACGCCGCCGAGCGCGGGGATCTCGTTGCCGGTGAAGAAGCGGGCTGCGGTGCAGGATCGGGTATTGCTGGCGCAGCCGGGTCAGGCGGCGGACCAGCTCGGCCTGTTCGCAGGCCCCATTCCGGGACGTCCCAGTCGATCCAGCTGATCTCGTTGTCCTGGCAGTAGGCGTTGTTGTTGCCGCCCTGGGTGCGGCCGAACTCGTCGCCGGCGAGCAGCATCGGCGTGCCCTGCGAGAGCAGCAGCGTGGCCAGCATGTTGCGCATCTGGCGGCTGGCGGACGGCGCGGATCGTCGGGGTCGTCGGTCTCGCCTTCGACGCCGTGGTTCCAGCTGTAGTTGTTGTCGTTGCCGTCGCGGTTGTCCTCGCCGTTGGCCTCGTTGTGCTTGCGGTCGTAGCTGACGACGTCGCGCAGGGTGAAGCCGTCATGGGCGGTGATGAAGTTGACGGCTGGCCCAGGGCTTGCGGCCGCGCTTGTTGAACATGTCGGCCGAGGCGCAGAGGCGGGCGGCGAGCGCCGGGGATGCGGCCCTCGTCGCCGCGCCAGAAGGCGCGCACGTCGTCGCGGAAGCGGTCGTTCCACTCCGCCCAGCCCGGCGGGAAGCCGCCGACCTGGTAGCCGCCGGGCCCGAGGTCCCAGGGCTCGGCGATCAGCTTGACGCCGTTCAGCGCCGGGTCCTGCTGGCAGACGTGCAGGAAGCCGCTGCCCTGGTCGAACCCGTGCCATTCGCGGGCGAGGATGGTGCCGAGGTCGAAGCGGAAGCCGTCGACATGCATCTCCTGCACCCAATAGCGCAGGCTGTCGGCGACCATCTGCACGACGCGGGAATTGGACAGATTGAGCGTGTTGCCGGTGCCGGTGTCGTTGATGTAGCGGCGCTTCTTGTCGGGCAGCAGGCGATAATAGCTGTCGTTGTCGATGCCGCGGAACGACAGGTTGGGGCCGAGTTCGTTGCCTTCGGCGGTGTGGTTGTAGACGACGTCGAGGATCACCTCGAGGCCGGCGTCGTGCAGATGGGCGACCATCTCCTTGAACTCGGCATGGGCGAAGGCGGGCTTGCTGCTGTAGCGCTGCTCGGGGGCGAAGAAGCCGATCGTGTTGTAGCCCCAGTAGTTGACCCGGCCCTTCTCGATCAGGAAGCCGTCGTCGAAGAAGGCGTGGATCGGCAGCAGCTCGACGCTGGTGACGCCGAGGCCGCGTGATCCAGTCGATCACCTCCTTGACCGCCAGGCCCGAATAGGTGCCCCGCAGCGCCTCCGGCACGCTCGGGTGCAGCTTGGTGTAGACCCTTGACGTGGATCTCGTAGAGGACGGTGTTCTCCCAGGGCACGTTCGGGCGGCGGTCGCGCAGCCAGGTGAAGGCGGGGTCGATCACCACGCATTTCGGCATGTTGTCGGCGCTGTCGCGGTCGTCGAAGGTCAGGTCGTCGCCGGTCTCGCGCTTGTAGGCGTAGACTTCGGGGCCCCAGCGGAGCCCGCCGACGTGGCCGCGCGCGTAGGGGTCGAGCAGCAGCTTGTTCGGGTTGAACCGGTGCCCGGCATCGGGCGCCCAGGGGCCGTCGACGCGGTAGGCGTAGACCGTCCCGGGCCGGGCATCGGGCAGATAACCGTGCCAGACCTCGTCGGTGTATTCGGGCAGCTCGATGCGCTCGAGCTCGGTCTTGCCTTCCTGGTCGAACAGGCAGAGCTCGACGTTGGTTGCATTGGCCGAGAACAAGGCGAAGTTGACGCCGACCCCGTCCCAGGTCGCGCCGAGCGGGATGGGGCAGTCCTTCGGCGATGCGGGTTTCGCGACGCATGTCACATCGATTCTGGATCCATACGGTCACTCGCAGGCTCCGGCAACGGTGGCCGTCATACTGGACAGGTCGCGCCGGCGTCGGTGTTTCTGGCGTCCGGGCCTGGTTTGGGACGGTGGCATGCAGGAGCTGCGCTTCGAAGACCTGAGCGAGGGCCAGCCGTTCGCCTCGCGGCCCCGTGATAATGACGCGAGGCGGACATCGTCGCCTTTGCCAGCGATTTCGACCCGCAACCGATGCATCTCGACAAGGCATCGGCCGCAGCTGGCCCGCTCGGCGGCCTCATTGCCAGCGGTTGGCACACTGCGGCCGTCGCGATGCACGGCCGCAGCGCCAGATCGGGCTGCCCGGCACTGGTCGCGCGGCAAATCGCGAGCCTGGCGTGGCCGCTGCCGGTGCGGCCCGGCGACGAGCTGCACGCCGAGATCGAGATCAAGACGCTCGAGGCACCCGATCGGGTGCAGTTCCAGAATACCGTGACGACTGCCGCCGGCGCGACAGTATCGGTGATGAACGGGACCGTTCTGGTTCCGCGACGGAGCGATAAACCGGAACGAATTTAGGGGTGGCGTTAAACAGCACTGTCCGCATACTGCATCTCACCTCAACGTAAGAGTCGATATGACAGGACGTCTCGCCCTGGTTGCACTGCTCGGTCTCTCCGGCTGCGGCAGTTTGCTCACGGAGGGAACCGCAACCGCTATCGGGCGTCGCCGGCGCTTCGGCCGGCGCGGCGATCACAAAGAACGCCAGCATCGCCGCCGGGGTCGGCTTGGGTATCGACTCGGTGGCCCGCGAGGGGCTGCGTTATGTCGAGCGCCGGGTCCACCGCTACGAACAGGACCGGATCGCCGCGGTCGCCGGTCCATTGCCGGTGAATGGCGTCGGATCGTGGTCGGTTCGCCACAGCGTGCCGATCGAGGACGACGAGCAGGGCCAGGTCGTGGTCAGCCGCGAGTTCGGCGCGATGGATTTCCGCTGCAAGGAGATCATCTTCTCGGTCGACACCACGACGAAGGCCGGCCCGCAGCAGGCTTTCTACACGGCGACCATCTGTTCTGACGGCAAGACGTGGCGTTGGGCGACGGCCGAGCCGACGACGCGGCGCTGGAGCGGCTTGCAGTGAGGCTTGCGGCGCTGCCGTTGCTGGCCGTGATCGCGCTGAGCGGGTGCAAGTCGGCCGGCGACATCGCGGGTGTCGTGGCGGCGGCCGGGTGCGGGTTCGGCGTCGGCGAACCCGGCCGTTGGCATCGCGGTGGGCATCGCGGTGCGTTCGGGCGTCAACGCGCTGGCCGACTATCTCGACCGGCGGCGGCACCAGGGCGAGCAGGACGCGATCGCGGACGCGGCCGGGTCGGCGCCGATCGGCACCGCGCGGGCTTGGGAGATCCGGCACACGATCCCGATCGGCAATGAGCGCGGCCTGCTGCAGCCGGTGCGCGAGTTCACGACGCCGCTCGCGACATGCCGCGAGATCGCGTTCACCGTCGTCGATGGCGACGAGCGCGACCTGCTGACGACGACGTTGTGCCGCGAGGGCAGCACCTGGCGTTGGGCGTCGGCTGAACCGGCGGTCGATCGCTGGGGCTACCTGCAGTAGGGCTCACTCGGCAGCCGAAGCGAGCACGAAACCTCGGAACTGCTGCCGCAGCGCCAGCTTGTTGAGCTTGCCCGTTGCGGTATGCGGCAACTCCTCGACCACCACGACCTCGTCCGGGATCCACCACTTCGCTACTTTGCCGTGGTACATCGACAACAGGTCCATCTTGTCGATGGTACGTCCGGGCTTCGGCACCACAATGAGCAGCGGGCGCTCGTCCCAGCGCGGGTGCTTGGCCGCGACGACGGCGGCCTCGGCCACGTCGGGATGCGAGACGGCGATATTCTCGAGCTGGATCGAGCTGATCCACTCCCCGCCGGATTTCACCACGTCCTTGGTCCGGTCGGTGATCTCGAGATAGCCATCGGCGTCGATCGTCGCGACATCGCCGGTGCCGAACCAGCCCTGGGCGCAAGCGGAGTCCTCCGGCGCGTTGAAGTAGCGGCGCAGCACCCACGGCCCGCGAACCTCGAGATTGCCGAAAGTGACGCCGTCCCACGGCAACTCCTGCCGCTGGTCGTCGACGATGCGCATCTGCAGGCCCGGTACCGTACGCCCCTGCTTGAGCTTCAGCCGGGCCTGCTCCGCCGCGGGCAGATCGTCGAAGCCGGCCAATGGGGCGAAGATCGTCCCGAGCGGGCTCGTCTCGCTCATGCCCCAGGCATGGATGACGCGGACGCCGTAGTCCTTCTCGAACGATTCCGCGATCACCGGCGGGCAGGCCGAGCCGCCCGTCACCAGGCGCTGCAAGTAGTCGAGCTTGGAGCCGGTGCTGCGCAGATGCTGCAGCAGCCCCATCCACACGGTCGGCACCCCCGCCGTGAA
The DNA here is from genome assembly GCA_963848035.1 of uncultured Alphaproteobacteria bacterium. Lineage (GTDB taxonomy): Bacteria > Pseudomonadota > Alphaproteobacteria > Acetobacterales > Acetobacteraceae > JAVVHH01. The sequence goes on along the minus strand of CAWKCD010000001.1, from coordinate 4,031,783 downwards.
CGTCACGCGCTCGTCCTGCAACAGTTGATAGAGGCTGGGCCCGTCGAGATGACGGCCGGGAAGGACGAGGCTTGCCCCGGCCAAGGGCGCGCAATACGGGACGCCCCAGCCGTTGACGTGGAACATCGGCACGACCGGCAGCACACGGTCGATCGCGCGCAGCCCGAACACGTCGGCGGCGCTCAACGCGTAGGCATGGAGCAGCGTGCTGCGGTGGGTATAGAGCACGCCCTTCGGCCGGCCGGTCGTGCCCGAGGTGTAGCAGAGGCTGCTGGCCAGGTTCTCGTCCAGGACGGGCCACTCGAAATCCTCGTCAGCCGCGTCCAGCAGGTCCTCATAGCAATGCAGCGTCTGACCTGGCGCCAACTTCACCGACGGCATCTCCGCAGGGTCAGCGAGCAGCACCACGGCCCGAACGTCGGGTATCTCGGGCGCGATCCTCTCCAACAAAGCGACGAAGCTGAGATCGGCGAACAGCACCACGCTGCCGGCGTCGCGCAGGATGTAGACGATGTCCTCGGGCGAGAGCCGCGGATTGACGGTGTGGATGATCGATCCCATGCCGGAGGCGGCGTAATACAGTTCGAGATGGCGATAGCTGTTCCAGGCGAGCGTCGCGACGCGGTCGTGCCGCGCCACGCCCAATTCCTGCAGCGCCCGCACCAGGCGGCGCGACCGGCGCTCGATTTCGGGATAGCTGGTCCGGTGGACGCGGCCATCGACCAATCGCGAGACGATCTCGGCGCGCGCGTGATGTCGTGCCGCATGAGTGATGATCGACGAGATCAGCAGCGGTTGGGTCTGCATCAGTCCAAGCATGGCCGTTCCCTCTATCGGCCTCGTTGGTCGAGGCGTAATTTGCCGCAGATAGCGCGTCGGTCTGGTGACCGGAAGGGACCATGATAGATCACACCCACGATCCGGAACTACAGAGTTGGGTCGCTTCGGCGCGAGGCCATGTCGATTTTCCGATCCAGAACCTGCCCTTCGGCGTGTTCGGGCCGGCGGTCGGGGCGCCGCGGGGCGGCATCGCCATCGGCGAGCACATCCTCGACCTCCGGGCGCTGCACGACGAGGGTCTGCTCGACGACGAGGCGCAGGCCGCCTGCGCGCTCTGCGCCGGGCCGACGCTGAACGGATTTCTCGCCCTCGGCGAGGGTCCGCGGCGCGCCTTGCGGGACGCGGTGAGCGCCCTGCTGCAGGAGGGATCGGACGAACGGCCGCATCTGCTGCACCGGGCCGCGGACAGCCTGATGTATCTGCCGGCCGCCATCGGCGACTACACCGATTTCTACGCCGGCATCCATCACGCGACCGCGGTCGGCAAGCAGTTCCGGCCGGAAAACCCGCTGCTGCCGAACTATAAATATGTCCCGATCGGCTATCACGGCCGCGCCAGTTCGGTAACGGTGTCGGGCGAGGTGCGAAGGCCGAAGGGACAGCGCAAGCCGGCCAAGGAAACGGTTCCGACCTATGGTCCGAGCCGCAACCTCGACTACGAGCTGGAGATCGGCATCTGGGTCGGGCCGGGCAGCACGCTGGGGACCACGGTCCCGATCGGCGAGGCGGCGGGCCATATCGCCGGCTATTGCCTGCTGAACGACTGGTCGGCGCGCGATCTGCAGGGCTGGGAATACCAGCCCTTGGGTCCGTTCCTCGGCAAGAGCTTCCACACCACGATCAGCCCCTGGATCGTCACGCCCGAGGCGCTGGCCCCGTTCCGGGTGGCGCAGCCGCCGCGCCCGACGGGCGATCCGGCTCCCCTGCCCTACCTGCTGGACGAAGCCGATCAGCGCGCCGGTGCGCTCGATCTCGAATTGGAAGTGCTGCTGACGACCCGGCAGATGCAGGCGCAGCAGCTTGCGCCGCACCGGCTTTCGATCGGCCGCGCCATCGACCTCTACTGGACGCCGGCGCAGATGCTGGCGCACCACGCGAGCAATGGCTGCAACCTCAATCCCGGCGACCTGTTCGGGACCGGCACGATCTCGGCGGCGGACGGCGATGGCAGCGGCAGTCTGCTCGAGATCAGCCAGGGCGGCCGCGCGCCGATCACGCTGCCTTCCGGGGAAGTCCGCCGGTTCCTCGAGGATGGAGACGAGATCGTCCTGCGCGCCCGCGCCCGCCGCGACGGCGCCGCTTCGATCGGATTCGGCGAGTGCCGGGGGATCATCCTGCCAGCGTTATAGGGCGAGTTACCTGCGCGCGAGTGGCGACTGATCGAAGCACGCCAACAGCGCCGCCGGGCCGGGATAGACCGCCATGCAGCCGGACCCGCGAAGGTCGGACTCGGCGAAACCGCCGGACAGCACGCCGATCGCCTCGATGCCGGCGCGTTTGGCGGCCGTGGCATCATAGGGCGTGTCGCCGATCACCACCGTGTCCGACGCCGGTATGCCGAGTTTGTGCAACGCCACATTGAACACGTCCGGATCGGGCTTGGACTGCTCCACGTCATCGGACGAGGTCACGACATCGACCAGGCCAGCGATCTCCGCAATGTCCAGATAGGCCTTCAGCTCAGGCGTCTTGGCTGACGATCCGACCGCAACCTTCAGCCCGGCGGCGCGGATGCGGCGGAGCAGCGCCGGCACCGCCGAGAAAGGGCGCACCATCGGCAGATATTCGGAGCGGAACAGCTCGCCGCGCCACTGCTCCATCGCCTCGCCATGGTCGTCACGATCACGGTCGGAGAGGAAGACGGGATCAACTTGTCCCCGCCTTTGCCGATCTGGCCGCGGACCATCTCGAACGAGACATCGTGCCCGAACTTCGCCAAAGCTCGCTGCCAGGCCGCGGCATGAAGATCGACCGAGTCGACGAGCGTGCCGTCCACGTCGAAGATGACGGCCTCTTTCACTGGCTCAGAACCCGAGGATGGCCTTGGCGACGATGTTACGCTGGATCTCGTTCGATCCGCCGTAGATCGAGATCTTTCGCCAGTTGAAGTAGGTCGGCGCCGCTTCGGCCGCGAAGTCGGGACCGATCGGCGGCTCGTTGCTGCCTTCCTCGCTGTCGTCATAGGGCAAGACATACGGCCCCACGACGTCCATCAGCAGTTCGGTCGTGGCTTGTTGCAGCTCCGAGCCCTTTAGCTTGAGGATCGAGCTGGCCGGGTTTGGCTTGCCCTTGTCGCGATTGCGTTCGTCGGCGACAACGCGGAGTTGCGTCATCTCGAGCGCCTTCAGCTCGATCTCGACAGCGGCGATCTTCTCACGGAAATGCGGCTCCTCGATCAGCGGGCGGTCGCCGACCCGCTCGAGCGCAGCGAGCTGCTTGATGCGGCGGATGCGGGCCTTGCTGACGCCGACGCGGGCGATGCCGGTGCGTTCGTTGCCGAGCAGGAACTTGGCGTAGTCCCAGCCCTTGTTCTCCTCGCCCACCAAGTTCTCGACCGGCACGCGCACGTCGTCGAAGAACACCTCGTTGACCTCGCGGCCGCCGTCGATCGTGACGATCGGACGCACGGTGATCCCCGGGGTCTTCATGTCGATCAGCAGGAAGCTGATACCCTCCTGCTTTTTGACGGTCGGGTTGGTGCGGACGAGGCAGAAGATCCAATCGGCGTATTGCGCGAGCGTGGTCCAGGTCTTCTGACCGTTGACGACGTAATGATCGCCGTCGCGCACGGCCGAGGTGCGGAGCGAGGCGAGGTCGGAGCCGGCGCCGGGCTCCGAGAAGCCTTGGCACCACCAGATGTCGAGATTGGCGGTCGCGGGCAGGAATTTCTGCTTCTGCTGCTCGTTGGCGAATTGGGCGATCACCGGGCCGACCATGTTGGTGTTGAACCCGAGCGGCGGCGGGACGCAGGCCTGCTGCATCTCGTCCTGCCAGATGTAGATCTGCACCGGCGACCAATCCTGCCCGCCCCACGCCTTGGGCCAATGCGGCACGGCGAGCCCGTGCTCGTTCAGGATGCGCTGTGCGGCGATCTGCTCGTCGCGGCTGACGTGCTCGCCACGCTGGACGTGCTCGCGGATCGAGGCGGGGATCTCCTTGTGGAAGAAGGCGCGCATGCGATCGCGGAATTCGACCTCATCCGGCGTGAACGATAGGTCCATGATCCCCCCTCAAACGATTTCGAACAGCCCGGCCGCACCCTGGCCGCCGCCGATGCACATGGTGACGACCGCGCGCTTGGCACCCCGCCGCTTGCCCTCGATCAGCGCGTGCCCGGTCATGCGGGCGCCGGACATGCCGTAGGGGTGCCCGATCGAGATGGCGCCGCCATCCACGTTGAGGCGGTCGTGCGGGAGCCCCAATTTGTCGCGGCAATACAGGACCTGGCTGGCGAATGCCTCGTTCAGCTCCCATAGGTCGATGTCGTCGACGGTGAGGCCATGCCGCTCCAGCAGGCGCGGGATGGCGTAGACCGGGCCGATCCCCATCTCGTCGGGCTCGCAGCCGGCGACGGCCAGGCCGCGGAACACGCCCATCGGCGTCAGGCCGCGCCGGGCTGCCTCGCGATCGGACATGATCACGCAGGCCGAAGCGCCGTCGCTGAGCTGGCTGGCGTTACCGGCCGTGATGAAATGGGGCTCGCCGCGCACCGGCTTGAGCTTGGCCAGACCGTCCTTGGTGGTCTCGGGGCGATTGCCTTCGTCCTGGCGGAGCGTCACCTCCTCGCGGCCGGTCTCGTTGCCTTCCTTGTCCTTGAGCGATTTCGTTGTCGTCATCGGCGCGATCTCGGCGTCGAAGCGGCCAGCCTGCTGGCCCGCGGCAGTCCGGCGCTGGCTTTCGAGCGCGTATTCGTCCTGCGCGTCACGGCTGATGCCGTAGCGCGACGCCACGATGTCGGCGGTCTCGATCATCGGCATGTAGACGGACGGCGCGTGCTCATCCAACCACTCGTCGCGATAATGCGTGCGGTTCAGATTGGTCTGCACCAGGCTGATGCTCTCGAGCCCGCCCGCCACCGCCACCGGCACGCCATCGCAGATCACCCGGTTGGCCGCGATCGCGATCGCCTGCAGCCCGGAGGAGCAGAAGCGGTTGACGGTCATCGCGGCCGTGCTCGTCGCCAGCCCGGCGCGCAACGCCGCTTGCCGGGCGATGTTGCCGCCGGTCGCGCCCTCCGGGTTGGCGCAGCCGAGCACGACCTCTTCCACGTCGCCCGCCTCCAGACCGGCGCGCGAAACCGCCTCGCGGATCACGTGCCCGCCCATGTCGGCGCCGTGGGTCAGGTTGAAGGCGCCGCGCATCGCGCGCCCGATCGGGGTGCGGGCGGTGGAAACGATGACGGCGTCAACCATGGGAGGCAGTCTCCTTCTCGAGCTCGGCAATCAGCTCGCGCTTGGCCAGCTTGCCAACGGGGGTGTGAGGCAGGTCATCGCGCAGCTCGAGTGCCGTCGGCAGTTCGTGCCGTCCGAGCTTGTCGGCAAGAAAGTCTCGCAGCGCCTCCAGCGTGAGCGGCGGCGTGCCCGGCTTCAAGCTGACATAGGCTTTCGCCGCTTGGCCGCGATAGGGATCCGGCACGCCGATGACCGCCGCCTCGCGCACGTCCGGATGCTCGTGGATCGCATCCTCGATGGTGCGGGGATAGACGTTGAACCCGCCGGAGATGAGCATGTCCTTCTTGCGGTCGACGATGGTGAAGATGCCGTCCTCGCTCATCCAGCCGATGTCGCCGGTCAAGAACCAGCCGTCGGCGAAGGCGAGCGCGTTCTCCTCCGGGCGGTTCCAGTAGCCCGGTGTCACGTTCGGGCCTCGAATGCGCAACTCGCCGATCTCGCCAGGCGGCAATTCGCGCGTCGGCTCGTCGACCGCGACGACGCCCATGTCCACGCCCGGCAGCGGTACGCCGATCTCGCCCGGCCCGTATTCGCGATCGGGCAGCAGGTTGGTGCCGGCGGGCGAGGTCTCCGTCATGCCCCAGCCGCCACCGAGCCGCAGCCCGGTCAGGCTGTGGAAGCGCGCGCCGATCTCGGCCGGCAGCGCCGCCCCGCCGGAGGCGCAGACCTCCAGGCTCGACAGGTCGGCGGAGCCGATCCGGGGATGGTTGACGAGCGCGATCCACATCGTCGGCACGCCGGGGAAGTAGACGCACCGCCCCTGCTCGATGTCGGTCAGCGCGGTGTCGGCGTCGAAGCGCAGCCGCAGCATCAGCTCCGCGCCGCTATCGAGTGCCCGCAGCATGACGGCCGTCAGCGCGTAGATGTGGAACAGCGGCAGCACGCACATGACCTTGCTGCCAGGCGCGAGCGCGCGGCCGATGCCGCGGTTCCATGTCTCGTAGATCGCCACCGCGGCGGTGAGATTGCCATGGGTTAGGATCGCCGCGCGCGGCAGGCCGGTGGTGCCGCCGGTGTATTGCAGCAGCGCGATGTCGTCTTCGCCGACCGCCGGCCAGTCGATCGCGGGCCCGTCGAGCGTCTCCCAGGCCAAGGCCTCGCCGGGCACACCCTGCGCCATGCTCGGCTCGCCCCAGGCGCGGTCGTCGGCGACGATCAGCCGATCGCACGCGCCATCCCGTAGCGCCTGCATCGCTTGCGGCAGGACGAAGGGGAGATCGGTGGTGATGAGCGTGCGGGCGCCGCTATCGGCGAGCTTGCGGACGACCGACGCGCGCCGGGTCGAGCGGGGTGAGATGGACGATGCGCGCGCCGAGCCGGGCGATGGCGAAGAAGCTGATCGGATGGACGGGCGTGTTCGGCAATAGCAGCGCGACGGCGTCGCCCTTGCCGATCCCGAGCGCCGCCAGACCTCGTGCGAGCCGGTCGACGCGCTGCTGGAGGTCCGCGTAGGTGAGGCGCCGGCCCCGGCACTCGAATGCCGTCCGGTCGGCGTAGTGGCTGACGGCGCGGTCGAGCAGGCGGCCGAGCGTGGTGCGCGGGATGGGCGCGCTCCAGTCGAGGCCGGGCGGATAGAGCGTCTCCCACGCACGCGTCATCGTCTCTCGGTTCCGGGGCTGATGCGCTCAGGCCGCCTTCGCACCGCTGAACCCCTGTCCGGAATCCGCGAGACGCATCAGCAACGGCGCGGGCTGCAGCGAGGCATCCCCGGTCGCCGCCGCGAACTCGGCCAGGCGATCGCGGATTCGCGGCAACCCGACGAGCTCGGCATAGAACATCGGGCCGCCGCGCCAGGCTGGCCAGTTGTAGCCGTGCAGCCAGATGGCATCGATGTCGCCGGGGCGGTCAGCGATCCCTTCGTCGAGGATGCGGGCGCCCTCGTTGATCATCGGATAGACGAGGCGCTCGATGATCTCCTCCTGGCTGATCTTGCGCCTGTCTATGCCGAGTTTCTTGGCTTCCGCCTCGATGATCGCGTCGACTTCAGGGTCTGGTTTCCCCTCGCGCCCCTCGTAGACGTAGTAGCCCTTGCCGGTCTTCTGCCCATAACGACCGGCCCCGCTGATCGCGTCGGCGACCGGAGCGACCTTGCCGAAGGCGCGGCGGATGCGCATGCCGATGTCCAATCCGGCGAGGTCGGCCATCGCGAACGGCCCCATGCGGAAACCGAACTCGGTCAGGGCCTTGTCGACCTGCTGCGGGCTCGCGCCGTCGAGCAGCAGTCGCTCGGCGGCGTCGGTCCGCTTGGACAGCATGCGGTTGCCGACGAAGCCGAAGCAGTTGCCGACCACGACGCTCACCTTGCCGATCCGCTTGCCCAACTCCGAGGCGGTCGCGATCACGTCCGGGCTGGTCTGCTTGCCGCGGACGATCTCGAGCAGGCGCATGACGTTGGCCGGGCTGAAGAAATGCATGCCGAGGACGTCGCCCGGGCGGCTGGTCGCGGCGGCGATCTCGTCGATGTCGAGGTAGCTCGTGTTGGTGGCCAGGATCGCGCCTGGTTTGGCGACGCGGTCGAGCTTTCCGAAGACCTCCTTCTTGACCGACATCTCCTCGAACACGGCCTCGATGATGATGTCGGCGTGGCGGACGGCGTCCACGTCGAGCGCGCCTTCGATCAGGCTGCGGCGGTCGCGCGCCTGCTCGGGCGTGATGCTGCCCCGCTTGGCGGAGCCTTCGTAGAGTTCGCCGACCCGGCCGAGGCCTCGGTCGAGTGCGGCTTGCTCGGTCTCGATCACGGTGACGGGGATTCCCGCGTTGGCGAAGCACATGGCGATCCCGCCGCCCATGGTTCCGGCGCCGATCACGGCGGCGCGTTCGATGCGGCGCGGCTGCGTCCCGCTGGGGAGCTTGGCCTTCTGCGCCTCGCGTTCGGCGAAGAAGGCGTGGCGTTGCGCCCGGCTCTCGTCGCCGACGACCAGCGCCTCGAACAGCCGCCGCTCGGCCGCCGCACCCTCATCGAAGCTCATCGTCACGGCGTTGCGCACGCTCTGCACGCAGGAGCGCGGTGCGGCGGCGCCGGAACCCTTCAGCAGCGGCGCGGCGGCGCGGTCGACCAGCCCGACATCCTCGCGCGCCGGCAGCAGTTTCTCGTCCCGGTCGCGGACGCGGCGGCGCTCCGTGAGGTTGCGCGCCCATTCTACGGCTGCGGCGGGGTAGTCGCCCTCGAGCAGCGCATCGATCACGCCGATCGCGGCGGCTTCCTTGCCGCCGATCGGGCGTGCCGCTGACGATCATCGACAGCGCTTTCTCGACGCCGACCAGTCGCGGCAGGCGCTGGGTGCCGCCGGCGCCGGGCAGCAGGCCGAGTTTCACTTCGGGCAAGCCCAGCTTGGCCGTTGCCCAGGCCACCCGGGCATGACAGCCGAGCGCCAGTTCGAGGCCGCCGCCAAGGGCGACACCCTGGATCGCGGCCACCACCGGGATCGGCATGTCCTCGACTGCCGAAATCACAACCCGCAGGTTCGGCTCCTGAGTCGGCTTGCCGAACTCGGTGATGTCGGCGCCGCCGCTGAATGCCCGTGCGGTGCCGGCCAGCACGATGGCGCGAAGCCCGCTCTCGCCCCGCAACTGCGCCAGCGCATCCATCAGCCCGGACCGCAGCGCGAAGCCGAGCGCGTTGACCGGCGGATTGTCCATGTTGATGACGGCGACGTCGCCGTGACGCTGCACGCTCACGATCATGAGTGACCCTCCCGCTTTCTCTCGGGACTACTCAGCTTTCCCAAGAGCGGCAAGCCCCATCCCTTGACCGCCGACGCTGCGTTTGTAACAGCATCGAGTCATGTCGGTCCCTCCCGCGCTCTCCAGCCTCCGCTTGCCCGTCATCGGGGCGCCGCTGTTCATCATCTCCAATCCCGACCTCGTGATCGCGCAATGCATCTCGGGCGTGGTCGGCTCGTTTCCGGCGCTCAATGCCCGGCCTGAGCCGGTGCTCGAGGAATGGATCAAGCGCATCCAGGACGCGCTCGCCGATTGGGACGCCAAAAATCCCGACCAGAAAGCGGCGCCGTTCGCGGTCAACCAGATCGTCCATCGCACCAATGCGCGGCTGGAGCATGATCTCGAAATCTGCGTCCGTCACCGCGTGCCGATCGTGATCACGTCTTTGGGCGCGCGGACGGAGGTCAACGATGCGGTGCACTCCTATGGCGGCATCGTGCTGCACGACGTGATCAACGACCGGTTCGCGCGCAAGGCCATCGAGAAGGGCGCGGATGGGCTGATTGCGGTCGCGGCCGGCGCCGGGGGGCATGCCGGGACCATTTCGCCCTTCGCGCTGATCCAGGAGATCCGGGCCTGGTTCGATGGGCCGGTCGCCCTGTCGGGGGCGATCGCCAACGGCGCGGCCGTGTTGGCGGCGCAGGCGATGGGGGCCGATTTCGCCTATATCGGCAGCGCCTTCATCGCCACCGCGGAAGCCAATGCCGACGCCGCTTACAAGGCGGCGTTGGTCGACGGCAGCGCCGACAGCATCGTCTACACGAACCTGATCACGGGCGTTCACGGCAACTATCTGAAGGCGAGCCTCGCCAATGCTGGGCTGGACCCGGAGAACCTGCCGCAATCGGATCCGTCGAAGATGGATTTCGGCCCGGATCGCAAGAAGGCCTGGAAGGATATCTGGGGCTCGGGCCAGGGGATCGGCGCCGTGGACCGGGTGGTTCCGGCAGCGGAATTGGTGGCGCGATTGGGCCGCGAATACGTTTCGGCGCGGGCGCGACTGGCCGCTTTGTAGGCGGCCATTGCCGGGGCGTGCCGACCGCCTCTAACGTCCTTCCAACCAGAGGGAGGACGGGCGGTGTCAGACGAGGCATTGTTCGAGAAGGGGCTGCCGATCCGGCGCGAGGTGTTGGGCGCCGACTATGTCGATGCGTCGATGGCTCGTGCGGACGATTTCATGATGGCGTTCCAGCGCGCGACGACGACGTGGGCTTGGGGCTGGGCCTGGGGAGACCCGACGCTCGACCGCAAGACACGGAGCATGATCAACCTGGCGATGCTGACCGCGCTGAACCGCGCACCGGAGATCAAGCTGCATGTGAAGGGCGCGCTGACCAATGGCGTGACGGTCGATGAGATCAAGGCGGTGCTGCTGCATGCCACGGCGTATTGCGGCATTCCCGCCGGGCTCGACGCGTTCAAGGCGGCGCACGAGGTGCTGGTCAACGAGGGCGCATTGCCGGCCGGCAAGAAGTGAGCGATCTGCCCGAATACGAGGTCTTCGCGCTTCGCTACGCGCACCGGGAGGCGAAGCGGTCGGATCATTTCATCGGCGGCGATCCGCACGATGGGCCGATGCCGATGGCCTATTACATTTGGGTGATCCGTGGTGAAGGCCGCGTCGTCGTGGTCGATTGCGGCTTCAACGCCGACGTGGCGGCCCGGCGCGGCCGAACGCTGCTGCAGACGCCGGCGGAGGTGCTGGCGATGCTCGAGATCGATCCGGACGTGGTGCCCGACCTCGTGCTGACGCATCTGCACTACGACCACGTCGGCAACCTGGATCTGTTTCCCGCCGCTCGGATCCATCTGCAGGAGCCCGAATTGCACTACGCGGTGGGCCGGCACATGCGACACCCGTTCCTCCGCGCCGCATTCGAGGTGGAGGACGTGGTCGATCTGGTGCGGCTCAATTATGCCGGCCGGGTTTGTCTACACAACGGCGTGGTTCCGCTGCATCCGGGGATCACGCTCTATCCGGCGCCGGGTCACTCGGCGGGGCTGCAATTCGTGCAGGTGTCAACCAAGCGCGGGATGGTCGTCCTGGCCTCGGACGCCTCGCATTTCTACGAGAACATGGAGACGGGCCGGCCGTTCGTGATCACGCTCAGCACGGCAGACACGCTCGACAGCTACGCCAAGGTGCGCGCCGCGGCATCATCGCCAGCGCATATCGTTCCGGGACATGACCCCCTGGTGATGGAGCGGTATCCGGCCCCCTCCCCTGCGCTGGCCGGCGTCGTCGTCCGGCTGGACGTGCCGCCGAGCGAGTGAGCTGGCCGATCAGGCCGGCGCGGTCATCGGCCCGCGCTGGCCGCGGAGCACCGCCTTGAGGCGCCGGAGGCGGGACACGATCAAAGCGGCCGGTCTCGGCAACGGACGCCTGAAGAAGGCGAGCTTCCGGACATGCGTCTCGACGGTCCAGCGGACGCGGGCGCCGGCAGGGAAGAACACCACGTCCCCCGCGCCGTAGCGCCGCGGCGGCGCCTGCCCATCCTCGAGAACGATCGAACCCTCGAGCACGTGGATCGTCTCGTCGACATCGTAGATCCACTCGAACCGGCCCGGCGTGCAATCCCAGATCAAGGTGCAGGCCAGCCCGTCGGCGCTGCGGAACAGTTCCGCGTTCCGGGCCGTCGGCGACCCGTCGATCACCCAGTCCGGATTGATCGGCGCCGAGCGCAGATCGACGGTTGTCGGTGAAGTCGCAATCGGTGTCGGCACGGTCGGCATTCCCTTCGTCGAAGACGCGAAGCTCGATCGTGCCGAACAAACGTTAATGAACTCCTACAATCCCAATTTGAAGCCGACGTGGCTGCGTTCGAAACCGAGTTGCTCGTAGAAGCGCTGCGCATCGATCCGGGCGGCATTCGTCGTGAGCTGCACCAGCCGGCAGCCGCGGTGGCGGCAGCGTTCGATCGCCCATTGCAGCATGCGCCCCCCGATCCCCTGCCCTCGCCGGTCACTGGCGACCCTGACGGCCTCGATTTCGCCGCGCCAGGCGCCGAGATGCGACAGGCCCGGCAGGAAGCTCAACTGCAGCGTGCCCACGACCCGGCCGCCGAGCACCGCCACGGCGAGGAATTGGTTCGGATCGGCCGCGATCGCATCGAACGCCGCGGCATAGGCGGGATGCAGCGCCGGGCCGGCCGCCTCTCGTTTGCTGCCAAGCTCGTCGTCGGCCAGCATCGCCACGAGGGCTGGCAAGTCGTCGCGCGTCGCCGCACGGAACACGAGGTCGTCCATCATCCTATCTCCACGGCGCCCAGCGTCACCGATTTGATGAGCGCCCATACCGGTTGGCCCGGCGCGAGCCCGAGCCGAGCGATGGTATCGGCGGTTACCCGCGAGAGCAGGCTGGTCTGGCCGATGCGTAGCCGGAGCATGGCGTCGTGGGCGGATCCTGGATCGATCCCCTCCAGCGTCGCCGCGAGCACGTTCTGCATCGAAAGCCCTTCCGGCCGGGCCGTCGCGATGGCGATGTCACGCGCGCGGACGCGGACGCGGAGCGCCGTTCCGACGGAAGCGGATTGCAGCGGCACCAGCAGCGCGCCACCTGCGAAGCCGAGCCGGGTCAATCCGCGCCCCGCGTCGTGGTCAAGGACGGTGCAGCGGAGCACGGCACCTGCATCGCGCCGCGCCGCGAGCGGCAGATCGGTCCGCAGCGCGAGCGCCTCGACCGGGCCGCTGGCCAGGATCCGGCCGCTCTCGATCAAGACGAGCGAGTCGGCGAGACGGTCCACTTCGTCCAACGCGTGCGTGACGTACAGCATCGGCAGCGCGAACCGCTCGCGAACCCGCGCCAGGAATGGCAGCACTTCGGCCTTGCGCGGCGCGTCGAGCGCGGCCAGCGGTTCGTCGAGCAGCAACAGGCGCGGCCGGGACAGCAGCGCCCGGCCGAGCGCCACCCGCTGACGCTCGCCGCCGGACAAGGCCCCGGGCCGCCGTTCGAGCAGCGCGCGGATCCCGAGCAGGTCGACCACTTCGTCGAAGCCCGGCCCGGGCCCGGCCGGTGCGCGGCGCAGACCGTAATGTAAGTTCTTGTTTACGGTGAGATGCGGGAACAGCAGCGCGTCCTGGAACACCACGCCGCAGCGGCGCCGCTCCGCGGGTATCGTGATCCTCGCCTGGGTGTCGAGCAGCAATGCACCATCCAGCGCCAACCGGCCCTCATCCGGCTGCAGCAGGCCGGCGATGCACGCCAGCACGGTCGATTTGCCGCTGCCGGATGGGCCGAACAGCGCCGTCACGCCGGGCGGCACGGCAAAGGCCGCGTCGAGCTGGAAGGCGGGAAAGGCATGACGCAGCCGGACCTCGAGCATCAGCGTCCGAGCCACGCCCGCAGACGGCGAGAGGTCCATTCGGCGACCAGCAGCAGGAGCAGCGCGAGCGTGAAGGAGATGAACGAGAGGCGCGCCGCGACCGCGTCGCCCCCCGGGCTCTGGATCGCGCTGTAGATCGCCAGCGGCAATGTCCGGGTCTCGCCGGGGATGTTCGAGGCGAAGGTGATGACCGCGCCGAACTCGCCCAGCCCGGCGGCGAACGCCGTCACCGCCCCCGCCAGGATACCCGGCGCGATCAAGGGCAGCGTGATGCTGGTGAAGCGGTCGATGCGTCCGGCCCCCAGGGTGCGCGCGGCGGCTTCGAGCCGCGGGTCCAGCGTCTCCAGACTGAGACGGACGGCGCGGACGACCAGCGGGAACGACATCACCGCAGTGGCCAGCGCCGCGCCCGACGTGCTGAACGCAAGCCGAAGGCCGAACCAGTCCAGCAAAGGCCGCCCCAACGGCCCCCGCACTCCGAACAGCAGCAGCAGCAGCCAGCCAGTCACTACCGGCGGCAACACCAGCGGCAAGTGCACCAGCGCATCCAGCAAGGCGCGACCCGGAAAGCGGGCGCGACTCAGGGCGAGCGCGGCCAAGATCGCCAGCGGCAGGCTGAGCAGCAGCGCCGAGCTCGCGACCAGCAGGCTGAGGTGCACGGCCTCCCATTCGGCAGGGCTTAAGATCATCCGGTCGGCACCTGCAATCCTCTCCCCAAATGCCCAGGCCAACCGACGCCGGGTTGACCTGGACCGGCGGGAGGCTGCACTACGGCCACCGCGATTTCCAGGAGACAGCATGACCCGTCTCGACCAGAGGTTCGATCCCCGTCTCGAAGATGAGGACGAGCCCGAGAACTCCAGACACCCCGGACGAGCCGGACGTTCCCGAGCCGCGCGGCCCGGAACCGAAGGAGCCGAGCGACAACCGGACCCTCAGCTCGCCGATCAACGAGCTCGAGAGCCGGCTGCTGCGTCAGCGCAAGGTGCTGATTTTCGGGGCGATCAACGACAAGGTGGCGCGCGACGTCACCGGCCGTCTGCTCGCGCTGGCCAGCGAAGGCACCGGCCCGATCGACGTGTTCATCAACTCGCCCGGCGGCCATGTCGAGAGCGGCGACACCATCCACGACATGATCCGCTTCGTGCGCGATCTCGTCCCGGTGCGGGTGATCGGCACCGGCTGGGTCGCCAGCGCGGGCGCGCTGATCTTCCTCGCCGGCTACAAGAAAAACCGGCTCTGCCTGCCGAACACCCGCTTCCTGCTGCATCAGCCGATGGGCGGCGTGCGCGGCCCGGCGACCGATATCGACATCGAGGCGCGCGAGATCATCAAGATGCGCGAACGGATCAACCAGATCATCGCCCGTGAGACCGGCCAGCCGATCGCCAAGGTGATCGACGACACCGACCGCAACTACTGGATGGGCGCGGACGAGGCGATCGCGTACGGGATGTGCGACCGGGTGATCAACTCGGGCAAGGATCTCGACGCCGCCTGAGTAGTGCGCCGCCGCGCATGAGCTGCCATAGTCCGCATGGAGGCGAACCCATGCGGACGACCGGCTTGCGTATCGCCGAGGGACGGCACTGACGATGGGCCGGCCGCTCGCAGGCCTGTTCGGCCAATCGATCCGCCGGCTCGAGGATGAACGGTTCCTGGTCGGCCGCGGCCGCTATGTCGACGACGTGGCCGCGGAGGGCGAGGCATTCGCCCACGTCGTCCGTTCGCCGTATGCTCATGCCTACGTCCAGGCGATCGACTTGGAGAACGCCAAAGCGATGCCGGGCGTGTTGGGCGTGTTCTCTGCGGCCGATCTCGCCGGGCTCGGCCCGATCCCCTGCCAGATGACGCTGCCGACCGTGATGCCGATGCGCGTGCCCGCCCGCTACGCGCTCGCCTCCGATGTGGTGCGCTATGTCGGGGAGCCGGTCGCTTTCGTCGTGGCCCGCAGTCGGCAGGCGGCGCGCGATGCCGCCGAGCAGGTCTCGGTCGACTACGAGTCGCTTCCAGCCGTCGTGGATGCGCAGCAGGCGCTCGGTCCGGCAGCGCCGGGCTTATGGGCTGACGTGCCGGGAAACCTTGCTTTCGTGTTCGAGAAGGGCGACCGCGCTGCGGCCGATGCCGGCTTCGCTCGGGCGGCCCACGTGACCAGCCTCGAGCTGATCAACAACCGGATCATCGTGGCCGCGCTCGAACCGCGCGGCGCGCTCGGCCGCTTCGATGCGGCGAGCGAGACGCTCGACCTGCTCTATTCCGGCGCACAGGTGCACGGGATCCGCGACGCGTTGGCCGATACCGTTTTCAACCGATCGCGCGATCGGGTTCATGTCGTCTGCCCGGATGTGGGCGGCGGTTTCGGCGTCAAGAACGCGCTCTACCCCGAATATATCCTGGTGCTCTGGGCGGCGCAGCGGCTCGGCTGCCCGGTGCGCTGGATCGCTGAGCGGGGCGAAGACATGATCAGCACCGCCCACGGCCGCGACAACCTCACCCGTGCCCGGCTGGCACTCGATGCGGCAGGCCGCTTCCTCGCGCTCGAGGTCGACACGATCGCCAATCTGGGGGCCGCCATGTCCAGCGGCGGCCCGGGACCCTCGACGACCGCGCCCGGCAACGCGATGGGCGGCGGCTACGGTTTCGACGCCGTCCACATGCGAACGCGCGGCGTCTACACCAACACCGTGCCCACGGACGCCTATCGCGGGGCCGGCAAGCCCGAGGCGAACTATCTGCTGGAGCGCCTGATCGATCGCGCCGCGCTGGAACTCGGCCAGGACGCGATCGAACTGCGCCGCCGTAACCTCGTCCACGATTTCCCGCACCGCACCCCGATGGCAACCACGATCGATGGCGGCCGCTTCGCCGGCAACATCGACCCGGCGCTGCGTGCCGCCGACCACGCCGGATTCCCCGCCCGAAAAGCAGGCTCGGAGGCGCGCGGCCTGTTGCGCGGCATCGGCGTCACTTGTTTCCTCGAGACCGCCCGCGGCGCGCCGGATGAAGGCGCCGAGATACGCTTCGGGGCCGACGGCCGCGTTTCCCTGCTGCTGGGATCGCAATCCAACGGACAAGGCCACGAAACCGTCTTTCCGCAACTCGCGGCGACCTTGCTCGGCCTACCGATCGAACGGTTCCACTACATCCAGGCCGACACCGCCCTGATCCCGCGCGGCAACGGCCACGGCGGCGCCCGGTCGCTCCATCAGGGCGGCACGGCGCTCGTCCGCGCCGCCGAGCAGGTGATTGCCAAGGGGCGGCGCACTGCGGCCCGGCTGCTGCAGGCCCGCGCCGAGGATCTCGATTTCCGCGACGGGGCGTTCGTTGCCGACGGCCGCTCGGTCGGCCTGCTTGAGGTCGCGTCGGCGGCCGAGGGAGACGAACCGCTCGATAGCTATGTCTGGAACAAGCTGGACCTGATCACTTTCCCGAACGGCGTCCACGTCGCCGAGGTAGAGATCGACCCGCGAGACCGGCGCCACGGCGCTGCTGCGCTACACCGCCGTCGACGATTTCGGGACGGTGCTGAACCCGATGCTGACGATCGGGCAGATACAGGGCGGGCTCGCGCAAGGGATCGGACAAGCGCTGCTCGAGCGAACGGCCTACGACGCGCAGAGCGGGCAGCTCCTCAGCGGCTCGTTCATGGATTATTGCTTGCCGCGCGCCGCGGACCTCCCCGATCTGGACATCACCCTCGAGGGGGTGCCGACCAACGCCAATCCGCTCGGCACCAAGGGGGCGGGCCAGGCCGGCGCCATCGCCGCGCCGCCCGCGGTCATCGCCGCCGTGCTCGATGCGCTCCGCCCGCTCGGGGTGCGGGAGATCGACATGCCCGCGACCCCTGAGACGGTCTGGCGAGCGATTCGGGCCGGCGGCGTTCAGCGCTGAGGGCGTTCACCGCCGGTATTGCGCGTCGCTGACATGCTCCAGCCAGTCGACGGGCGAGCCGTTCAGCTTCTCCTGGATCGCGATGTGACTCATCGCGGTGGTAGCGGTTGCGCCATGCCAGTGTTTCTCGCCGGGAGAGAACCAGACGACGTCGCCGGGCCGGATCTCCTCCACCGGGCCGCCCTCGCGCTGCACCCAGCCGCAGCCTGTGGTCACGACGAGGGTCTGGCCGAGCGGGTGGGTGTGCCAGGCGGTGCGGGCGCCGGGCTCGAAGGTGACCAAGGCGCCGGCGACTCGGGCGGGCTCAGGCGGACTGAGCAACGGGTCGATGCGGACCGTCCCGGTGAACCACTCGGCGGGCCCTTTGCCGGAGGGCGTCGTGCCGGCTCGCGTGATGTCCATGTTCGGTCTCCTGTTCGCGTCTTGGCGATTGAGAGTAAGCGCTGAGCTGCGGCGGTCCTAGAAGCCGGGCTTCGCATTGCCGCGAGCGGACGCTGGTGCGCCGGACGCAATGCCAGTACGCTGGTCCGGCTCCCATCCGCTTCGCTTGGCGGCCATGACGAAGCGATAGTGCAGTCGATGCGGCGGATTGACCGATTGTGTAGCGCATGAATCTTCCCGAGGAGCCGCAGTCCGACCGGCAGCAGCCGGCCGAGCAGACCAAGTCCGTCTTGCCGGAGGACCCGCTCGCGCGTCGGCGACGGCTGCGGATCGTCTCATTGATCGTCGCGTGCGCCATGTTCATGGAGCAGCTCGACGGCACCGTGCTCGCGACGGCGTTGCCGGCCATGGCGCGCTCGTTCGGCACCGAGCCGCTGCGCATGAACGTGGCGCTCACCTCCTATCTGCTCAGCTTGGCCGTGTTCATCCCGGTCAGCGGCACGATCGCGGATCGCTTCGGGGCGCGCACCGTGTTCCGCAGCGCCATTCTCCTGTTCACCTTGGGCTCGATCCTGTGCGGCCTTTCGGACAGCCTCGCCATGCTGATCGGGTCGCGCATCCTTCAGGGTGTGGGCGGCGCGATGATGGTGCCGGTCGGCCGCCTCGTCCTGCTGCGGACGGCGACGAAGGCCGAGCTGGTCGCCGCGATGGTGTTCCTGATGATCCCCGCCACGATCGGCCCGATCCTCGGACCTCCGCTCGGCGGCTTCCTCGTCACGTATCTGAACTGGCGTTGGATCTTCTATATCAATGTGCCCGTCGGCGTTGCCGGGCTGATCGCGGCGACGCTGTTCATCGAGGAGATGCGCTTCCCGGCGCAATCGAAATTCGACTGGATCGGCTTTGTCCTCAGCGGCACGGCGCTCGCTTCGCTGATCTTCGGCATCGAGATGGCGACGCGCGGCGTAGGGCAACTCGGCGTCACGGCGACGTTGTTCATCGGCGGCGTCGTCGCGGCCGTGCTCTATTTCCGCCACTCGCGCGGGCGGGACGATCCGATCCTCGACTTCACGCTCATGCGGGTGCCGACGTTCGCAATCTCCGTCGTCGCCGGCGGGTTCTCGCGCATCGCCGTCGGCGCCATGCCCTTCCTGTTGCCGATGATGCTCCAGCTCGGCTTCGGCATGACGGCGGCGGAAAGCGGCTCGACGACGCTGGCCATGGCGGTGGGGTCGTTGGCCATGCGGCCTTGCGCGCGCGCGATCCTGCGGCGGCTCGGATTCCGGTGGACGATGATCTGGGTAGGCGCGCTCGCCACCTCCATCTTCGCGCTCTGCGCCGCGTTCCGCCCGGCCTGGCCCTACCCGGCGCTGGTGACCGTGCTGTTCCTGGGCGGCTTCTTCCAGTCGCTGCAATTCATGGCGTACAACACGATCTGCTACGCCGACATCCCGCGCCTGCGCATGAGTCGGGCCACGAGCTTCTACACGACGTTCCAGCAGATCTGCCTCTCCCTTGGCATCGCGACGGCGGCGGCCACGCTGGGCGCAGCGACGGCTGCGTCCGGACATGCCGAGCCGAGCCTTCGAGACTTCTCCTTCGCCTTCGTCGTGGTCTCGGCGATCGCGCTCCTGGCGCCGGTGATCTCGACGCGGCTCGACGTCGACGCCGGAGCCGAACTGACCGGTCAGCGACGCCGGCGCGCCAGTGAACCGGCGATGCCGGACAGCCGGCCGGCGACGATCGCGGTCGCCAGCCCCTCGGGACAGCCATCCGCGTGACCCAAGGGATAACCATGCGCACTCTTCGAATTGGCTCCGGCGCCGGGTATTCCGGTGACCGTATCGAACCTGCGGTCGAACTCGCCGAGCACGGAAACCTGCACTATCTCGGTTTCGAGTGTCTCGCAGAGCGCACCATCGCGTTGGCGCAAGGCGAGCGTCTGCGGAACCCCGATGGCGGTTTCGATCCGCTGCTCGAGGCGAGGATGGAGGCGGTGCTGCGGCCCTGCGTCGCCAACCGCGTGCGGATCATCACCAATATGGGCGCCGCTAACCCCAGGGGCGCAGCGCGAGCCGCCGCCGGGGTGGCTCGCCGCCTTGGGCTGGCCGGGCTGCGCATCGCCTGGGTCGGCGGGGACGACGTGCTCGGCTTGGTTCAGAACGGTGAACACGCCCTGCTCGAGCGTCCCGGCACCGTCGCCTCGCTCGGCGACCGCCTCCGGTCGGCCAACGCGTATCTCGGGATCGCCGGGATCGTGGCCGCGTTGCAGGGCGGCGCGGATGTTGTCATCACCGGCCGGGTCGGTGACCCGGCGTTGTTCCTCGCCCCGCTCGTGCATGAATTCGGCTGGGCGATGGACGATTGGGACCGGCTGGGCAAAGGCACTGTGGTTGGCCATCTGCTGGAGTGCGCCGGCCAGATCACCGGCGGCTACTTCGCCGATCCCGGCTACAAGGACGTGCCGAATCTCGCACGGCTCGGCTTCCCCATCGCGGAGGTTGCGGAAGACGGTTCGGCGGTGCTCACCAAAGTGCCGGGCTCGGGAGGGCGCCTGTCGGTCGCGAGCTGTAAGGAACAGCTCATGTACGAACTGCTCGATCCCGCCGCCTATCTGCAGCCCGACGTCACCGCTGATTTCACGGGCGTTCGTTTCAAGGAGATCGGCCCGGATCGGATTGTGGTGTCCGGCGGGGCCGGCCGGCCGCGCCCTTCGACGCTGAAAGTGTCCTTGGGCTACCTCGACAGCTGGATTGGCGAAGGACAGATCTCCTACGCCGGCCCCGGCGCGCTCGCCCGGGCGCGGCTTGCGCTTGAGATCGTGCGCGAGCGGCTGGCGCTCACCCGGGTCGCGACGACCGAGACACGGTTCGAACTGATCGGCATCGACGCCGTGCATCTCGGCGGGACGCCCCCTGAAACCCACGACCCGGCGGAAGTGCGCCTCCGCGTGGTCGGCCGCACGGAGACGCAGGAGGAGGCCTTGCGCGTCGGCAACGAGGTGGAGACCCTCTACACGAACGGGCCCGCAGGTGGCGGCGGCGGTTGGAAATCCGTCCGCCAGGTCGTGGCCGTGGTCTCCACGCTCCTCCCCCAAGACTGCGGGCAACCCGAGATCGGATACGAGGTATCCTGACATGAAATTGCGCGAACTGGCCCATGCCCGGACCGGCGACAAGGGCGACACCTCGCAGATTTCGGTCATCGCATTTGACGAGGGCGATTTCGCTTTCCTCGCCGAAACCGTCACCGCCGACCGAGTGCGCGCGCATTTCGCCGCCATCGTCCAAGGCAGCGTCACGCGCTATGAGCTGCCCGGCCTCGGCGCGCTGAATTTCGTCATGACCGGGGCCCTTGGCGGCGGTGTGACCCGGTCACTTTCGCTGGACGCGCACGGCAAATGCCTGGCCTCGGTATTGCTCGAACTCGAGGTGCCGGACCGCCAATCGCCGATCCGGTAGTCCGGAGTATTCTGGCGGAGAGGGTGGGATTCGAACCCACGGTAGGGGTTAACCTACAACGGTTTTCGAGACCGCCACCTTAAGCCGCTCGGCCACCTCTCCGTGAGGCGCGCTTATACGAAACGCGATTGGCGTTCGCAACCGGTCAGCCGTTCAGTCTTCGTTCATCTTTGACCGCTATTTTCGAGGATCAAGACAAGAGGGCTTGCCAGTGCTCGAGAGTATGGCTGTTGCGAGAGAGGGTCGTCCGGGCTCGCGCTCGGATGAGGCGGTCCGGCGGCTCAGCCGGAAGGCGGCGAACCTCGCGGCCGACGGTAAGCATGGGCCTGCCGCTCGGGTGTGGGAGGAACTCGCCGAGATCGAGCCGGAGCACGAGGGGATCGCCGTCGGGCTCGGCGCAGCGTTGCTTGCCGCGGGGGAGGATCGTAAAGCCGCACGGGTCCTGGGCCGAGCGTCCAACCTGCATTCGGGCAATGCTCTGCTGCTCCGCTTGCACGCCCAGGCATTGCTTAAGACGGGAGACAGCAATTCGGCGGTCGGCGCGCTTTACGTCGCGCTGGGTTTGGAACCCGACTCTGGAGCGATCCATGAATTGCTCGGGAAAGCCCTGAATGATCAGCGCAAGCCGAAAGCGGCGCTGCCGCATGCCGCGGCCGCGTTCGAGGCGGAGCCGACCATCTCCAACGCCGCGCTTTTCGCCGGTATCCTCATCGATCTTGGCTTATCCGACGAGGCACTCGCCGTCGCCGAAAGCGTTGACGTTCAGGATGGGGCCCTGGCAAGCAAACTCGTGCTTCGGTCGCTGTGCCTGCAGATGATGGACCGATACGACGAGGCTCTCGTATCCGCGCGGCAGGCGCTCGCGGCGGCGCCGGACGATCATCACGCCAAATGTTGTCTTGGAATGTCGCTGCTCCTGCGCGGCCAACTAACGCCGGAGGCGTGGTCGCTCTATGACTCGCGAGCGAGCTTGATCGGCGTCAAACACTGGCCGTCACCCGAGCGGCGATGGACGGGGGGCGATATCGCCGGGCGCACGCTGCTCGTCCACGCCGAGCAGGGCTTCGGGGATACAATCCAATTTGCGCGCTACCTGCCGTTGATTGCGGATCGAGGCGCCAAGGTCATCCTTGCGGTGCAGCCAGCACTGCGGCGGTTGCTGGAACGGGTGCCCGGCGCCGACCTCGTCGTGAACGGCGGCGGGTCCGAACTGCCGGATTTCGATTTCTACTGCCCTCTCCTGAGTCTGCCTCAGATCGTCGGCACGACGCTGGACACGATCCCGCCGCCATTGAGTCTTCCGGCATTTGCGGACCAGACGCGCCGGGATAGCAATCTGCAGGTCGGTCTCGTCTGGGCGGGCAATGGCGTCTTCGTCGACGATGCACGGCGTTCGCTGGATCCGGCGCGGTTGCAGCCGCTGGCCGACATCGCCGGGGTGACCTTCAACAGTCTGCAGATGGGCGCCAAGAGCCTACCGCTGCCGGGAATGATCGATGCCATGGTCGGCATCAGCGATTTTGCCGATACAGCCGAACGGATCGCGGCGCTTGATCTCGTGATTGCGGTCGATACGTCGGTTGCACATCTGGCGGCGACGATGGGCAAGCCGGTCTGGCTGCTTTCACGCAAAAGCGGTTGCTGGCGCTGGCTGCTCGATCGGCAGGATTCACCCTGGTACCCGTCGGTCCGGATCTACCGGCAGGCGCGGTTGAACGATTGGGCGGGCGTCATCGAGGCGGTCAGCCAAGACCTGCGATCCGTCGTGGCGACGTTCGAGCAGATCAAGGCGGAATCGGCGTGACCGGCAGCGGTGCCGCCGGGACACGGAACTGATCGAGGCTCGCCGGTCAGGAAGCGGCGCGGCTCATCGCTTCCGACGTCTTCAACTCGATCTCGACGAAGCTGATGGCGTGATCTGAGCCGTTCATCACGTCATGCCGAATTCCGGCTGGCCGCTGATAGGCTTGGCCTTTCGACAGCGAGACCTTCGTCACGTCCTTGCCGTCGTGGACGTGCAGTTCGCCCGCTTCCAACATGACAACGAAGTAGGGGTAGCCATGTTCGTGCCAGCCGGTGACAGCCCCCGGCGCGAAGTCCCAGCGCGTGATGCGCAGCGCGTCGTCATCCTGCTGTAGGAACGGAACCGCGGGGATGCTGCAGTTGAATGCCATGACAAGCTTCCTTCGTTAATTGGCGAGGGGTGCCGCCTCCGTGAGTACCGTAGACGAAACCTTAACTACATCGGCAGATAGTCGGTTCGCGACCCGGGTCGGGCGGAGAACTCCAGTGCGTATTCGCGCTACCATCACCAATCTACTTGGGCTTGAGACGAGTGACCACGTCGCCCGCGCTCAAGTCGAAGCGCTGAAGAGCCGCATTCCGTACCTGTATGCAATCGTTTCAATCAACGTCCTGGCACTGTCGTATACGCACTTTGAAACGAATCCGGTTTGGCAGGTCGTCATCTTGCCTGGCCTCATGGTGTCGGTTCTTGCAACGCGCATGATTTGGTGGACTCGACTGAACATGGTCGCGCTGGATCGTCGGGCAGTGGCGAAAATTCGGCGAGTAACGTTGCTGCTTGCCGGCGTCCTCGGCATTGCCGTTCTCGTCTGGGCGTTGTCGCTCCATGCGTATACGACGTCGCAGCCGGTCTCGGCTTACATGACGGTCATGGGCCATGTCGAATTCTTCGTTGGCATCACCGTCGTCAGCTGCATTTTCCTCCTGATGCATTTGAGGGCGGCATCTATCCTACTCGCCTCTTCCGTGGTCGTTCCGTTCTCCGGTCTCCTGCTCGCGAGCGGTCGCTCGATCGAGACCTCGATCGCACTAAATCTGCTCCTGGTCACGGCGGCGATGCTCTACGTCGCCGTGAGCTTCGCACGCGACTTCGAACGTATGGTCGCGACATCCGCCGATCTTAGCCGCTTGAGCCGACAAAACGCCCGGTTGGCTGAGACCGACGCGATGACCGGGCTGCCGAACCGGCGCTGTTTCTTCCAAGAGTTGGGTGAGACTGGCCGGACGACGCGCCCGTTCGCGGTGATCGCGATCGATCTCGACGGATTCAAGCAGGTCAACGACATCTACGGCCATCAAGCCGGCGACGAGGTTCTGTGCGCGGTGGCCGGCCGGCTTCAAAACTTCGTGCCCGAGGGAGCCTGTCTCGCCCGCTTGGGCGGCGACGAGTTCGCTTGCCTGGTGACTGGCGAGGATGTGGAACACGTGAATACGCTGGCCAGCGCGCTCGTCGGCGCGTGCGGCATGCCGCTCGAATGCACTTCGTTCATTGCCAAGCTTGGCGCATCAGCAGGCATTTGCTTGTCAGAGGCTGTTACCGATGAACCGATGGTGGTTTACGAGCGCGCCGATTACGCATTGCTGGAGGCCAAGCGTGGCGGACGCGGCCGGGTCGAGCGTTTCAGCGGCGTGCATGACCGTTCGATCCGCCGAGAGAGCGCGGTGGCGCGGCTCTTGCGATCGGTCGATCTGCTCGATGAGTTGACAGCCGTCTATCAACCGATCGTCGCCGCTCATACGCACGAGATCGTCTCGTTCGAGGCGCTGGTGCGCTGGACAAACAGTGAGATCGGGCCGGTCGGACCGAGTGAGTTCATCCCGATCGCCGAACGTACTGACCTGATCTTCGACATCTCGCGCCACTTGTTGGGGCTCGCGCTGCGGGATGCGGCGCAATGGCCGGAGACTGTCTCCATCAAGGTCAATCTCTCCGTGCGAGACCTCATGTCGAGCAGTCAGACCAAGGCTTTACTAGCCGAACTGGAGGCATCGGCGGTCGATGCCGCGCGTGTCACCTTCGAGGTGACTGAAACCATTTTCGCTGAAGTCGTTGGAACGCGTGCGGTCCAACGTCGACATGTTGCGCGCGGCGGGTTGCAAGATCGCGATCGACGATTTCGGCGTCGGCTACTCGAGCCTGAACTACATCCACGCGCTTGCGCCTGACGTCATCAAGATCGACCGGTGCTTCGCGCAATCGGTCGCGGATGACGAGGTGAGCCAGCGCATCATCCGGACCGTCATCGAGCTTGCTCGCAACGTCGGCGCCAGTTCGGTCGCCGAAGGTGTGGAGACGAAGGCCCAAGCGGTGTTGTTGGCTGAACTTGGGTGCGACGAACTGCAGGGCTACTATTTCTGCCGGCCGGTCACTGCCCGCCAGGCTGCGGAAATGGTGGCGAGCGCGGTGGGCGCGCCGGAACTCGTTTCCGTCAAAGCAGACGTGGCCTGACCACGCCTGTCAGCCGGCGAGAAAGGCGTTGAACGCGTCCTTGTGATCAGGATGCCAGCGCGAGAGCGCTGGGCGGTTCTCGATGATGTCGCCCATCGCCCAAGCCATTCGTCGTTCGTCCATGGCACGGGTGGTCTCGTCGTCGGGACACAAGATGTAGAAATCTCCGGCGGCAATTCGTTCGAGCATGAAGTCGACGACCTGTTCCGGCATCCATGCACCAGCAGGTTTTGCCGCCGATTGGGTCATCCCGGTGAAGGTCGAACCCGGGATCAGGAGATGCGCCGAAACCCGGCCGCCAGTTTGTTCCCGTAAGCTATGGGCCAGGCCCTCGGTGAGCGCTTTGACCGCCGATTTGCTGACGTTATAGGCCGTGTTGCCGGGCGGCTGGGTGATGCCCTGCTTCGAGCCGGTGTTGATGACCATCGCAGGTTCGGCGCCGGCGACCATCGCTGGCACGAATGCCTGCACGCCGTGCACGACGCCCATCAGGTTGATCCCGATGACGCGATCCCAGATCTCGGGGCCGTGCAGCGCGTCGGCGCCGCCGTGGATGGCGGCATTGTTCATCAGAACGGAAACGGGACCGAGCCGCTCGGCGACCTCGCTCGCGAGACGAGCGACCGCGGCCCGGTCGCTGACGTCGGTGACGAAGCCGACGGCACCCGGTCCCAGCTTTGCGGCTTCGTCGAGGACGCGTTCGGTCACGTCGACGAGGCAGACGCGCAGGCCGGCGGCGGCAAAACGGCGCGACGCCGCAAGGCCGATGCCGCTGGACGCGCCGGTCACGACCGCAAGCCTGCCCGGCCGTATCACATCGGCCGGGCCGCCATTCTGCATGGTCACGCGGTCAGGTCCGCCGCCAATCAGGCGCCTGCAAGCTTCGAGGCAGCCTGGAACCGGGCGAACTCGCGGACCCGGTTGGGATATTTGCGCCAGGCCGACGTGCCTTCATAACGCGCGAAGGGCGGCACTTTCTGCGGGATGACTGCCGTGAACACCGTCGGCGTTGCGGCGACCGCCGCCTGAACGCTCGACAGCCACTCGGCCGTCAACGGGACGGTGGCCGTCAGATGCGTCGGGGACGGCACCTTGCCGAGGCGCATGGCCCGGCGAAGCACCCGGACGGAAACGCCCAGACGGCGCGCGGCTTGGGGAAGGCTGAGAGTGGCAGTGTCGCTCATGGCAGTTATCCTGATCGTGCGGCGCTCTCTGACCACCAGACGCGCCCGGAGGCAAGTCCTGCGGCCAGACAACCGGGCTTTGCAGGCAGTCCGCACGACACATATCGCGGACATGCCGCAGCTTCCAGGTCTCCCCGCCGCCGCTTTCGATAAGCTGGACCGCTCGCCGGACCGGGCGTTTTATGCGCAACCGCGCTTCGTCACACATATCGACGACGGCGCGATCGCCGCGGTGACGCAGCTCTATCGCGAGACGCTGCCGGCGGCCGGCACGCTGTTGGACCTCATGAGCAGTTGGGTGAGCCACCTGCCCGAAGAGGTCGACTATGCCGGCGTGACGGGCCTCGGGATGAACGACGCTGAGCTCGCAGCCAATCCGAGATTGACTCAGCGCCTCGTGCAGGATCTGAACGCCTCGCCCACTCTGCCGCTCGAGACTGGCGCCTTCGACGCGGCGTGCTTGTGCGTCTCGGTGCAGTATCTGCAGCGTCCGGTCGACGTATTTCTCGAGGTCGGGCGCGTGCTGCGGCCCGGCGCGCCCTTCGTCGTGTCGTTCAGCAACCGCTGCTTCCCGACCAAAGCGGTGGCGATCTGGCAGTCGCTCGCCGGCGCCGACCAGCAGCGCCTCGTCGGCGCCTACATGCGCGAAGCCGGGTTCGTCGACATCCGCGGGCGCAGCCACCTGCCCGAGCGCGGTGACCCGCTCTGGGCGGTGGTGGGCCACACGCTCTAGGTCTGCGCGCCGCCGTTAACGGCGAGCATCTGGCCCGAGATGAACCCGCCTTCATCCGAGCAGAGCAGCGCGACCAAGGCGGCGACTTCCGACGGCAAGCCGGTGCGGCCGAGCGGGACGCGGTGCCGGGCTCCCTGCTCGGACGTATCGGCCAGCTCCTCGCCATCGACGCGGATCGGCCCGGGCGAGACGCTGTTCGCCGTGATCCCGTGCGGACCGAACTCGTTGGCGATCGACTTGGCCAGCCCCCAGCCGCCATGTTTGGCTGCCGAGATCGGGGCGTGCTCGGCAGCGCCGCGCATCGCATACATGCCGGCGAAGTTGACGATCCTGCCCCAACGCCGCTCGATCATCCCCGGCAGGAATGCTCGCGAGAGCCAAAAGCAGGCGTTCAGGTTGACGTTCATGACCGTCATCCACTGCTCGTCGCTCATCGTCAGCAGCGAGCCGTGCGGCCGCAAGCCCGCATTGTTGACCAGGATGTCGATCGTGCCGAACCGCTCCAGCGCGGCGGCGGCCAGGCGCTTGGCGTCCTCGACCTTGCCGACATCGCCCATCAGCACATGCGCCGAAACCCCGTGCGCGCGTGCCTCGTCTGCCACCGATGCGCAGGCAGCCTCGTCCGACCGGCCGTTGAGCACGACGTTGACGCCCGCCTGCGCGAGTTTCAGCGCGATCGCTCGCCCGATGTTCTTACCTGAGCCGGTGATGAAGGCGGCACGCTGCATGGGACGTTCTCCGATTCGGGCTGGTTCTGGGACGCCCGGCCGGGCCTGACATAGCGGAGATCGGGCGCGGAGCAACCGAAGGCGTCGATTGCGTCACCACCGAAGCGGCCTCATCCTATCGCGGCCCAGAACGCGGAATGAATGACGATGCCCTTTGCCACCACCGATGACGGCGTGCGCCTCCACTACGAGGAGACCGGCAGCGGCACGCCGTTGATCTTCGTGCACGAATTCGCCGGCGACCACCGCAGCTGGGAGCCCCAAATGCGGCATTTCGGGCGCCAATACCGCGCGATCACCTATGGTGCGCGCGGCTACCCGCCGTCGGACATCCCGGAGAGCCTGTTGTCGTACAACCAGGGCCGCGCCGCCGACGATATCCTTGCGGTCCTG
Source organism: uncultured Alphaproteobacteria bacterium (assembly GCA_963848035.1). GTDB lineage: Bacteria > Pseudomonadota > Alphaproteobacteria > Acetobacterales > Acetobacteraceae > JAVVHH01. The sequence goes on along the minus strand of CAWKCD010000001.1, from coordinate 4,003,421 downwards.
GACCATCTCGGCATCGAGCGCGCGCATGTCTGCGGGCTCTCCATGGGCGGCTTCGCGACGCTGCATTTCGGGTTCCGCCACCCCGGACGAGCGCTCTCGCTCTGCGTCGCCGGGTGCGGCTATGGCGCCGAGCCGGAGAGGCGGGACGTGTTCCGCGCGGAAGCGGACTCGATCGTCGCCGCGCTGCGCCGAGACGGCATGGCAGTGTTCGCGGACCGCTATGCGCACGGCCCGACCCGGGTGCAGTTCGAGGCGAAGGATCCGCGGGGCTTCGCCGTGTTCAAGGCGCAGCTCGCGGAACACTCGGCCCTGGGATCGGCGAACACGCAGCTCGGATGCCAGCGCGAACGCCCTTCACTGTATCACCTCACCGAGGAGATGGCCGCGCTGACGGTTCCAACCCTGATCCTGACCGGCGACGAGGATTGGCCGTGTCTCGCGCCGGGTTTGCTGATGAAGCGGACCATCCCGACCGCGGCGCTCGCGGTCATGCCGAATTGCGGCCATACGATCAATCTCGAGGCGCCGGACATGTTCAATGCGATCGTCGGCGATTTCATCGGCCTGGTCGATGCGGGCCGCTGGCCGTCGCGCGATCCGCGCGCGATGTCCGCCTCGATCACGGGGATGAAGCCCTGACCCCGGGCGGTCAGCTCTCGAGGTACTCCGCGAAATAGTCGTCGACCTGGACCTCTCGCGAGGTCAGGCCGAGACGGTGCGCCATGGCTGCGAATTGCTGCAGCGCGGCACGGTTCTCCTCGAGACCGTGCGCATAGACCGACGGCCCGACGTCGAGCGTGGATCGCTCCTGCTCCGCCTCGAACCAGGGCGAGGCATAGGGGAAGCCGCGCAACGCGTCGGTCACCGCCGCCTCGCACCGGACGAACGCGTCGGTGACCCGGCGCGCGAGCGACCGGTCGGTTTCCCAAACCTCTCGCCGGAGAACGACCAGATGTTGCGGCGGGAAGACCCCGGTCTGCCTGAAGTAGCGCAGCTCGGTCGCCCGATAGTCCGGCAGCAACCGGACGATCGGTCCCTGGACGGCGTCGTAGCGCAGCGGGAGCGAGGGGCTGTAGATCGCGTCCAGCTCGCCGTCGATCAGCATGTCCGACAGTGGCCGCTCGGCGCGGGCGATGCCGTCCGGCAAGGACGCGTCGATCCGAGGGGCATACGCCTTGTCGATCTCGCCGATCCACCAGCGCAGCGACAGCGGGTCCAGCCCGGCCCAGGCGAGGAAGTGCCGGTACCAGATCGAGCCGCTGGCGGTCCAGCTATACATGCCGACGCGCTTGCCCGCGAGTTGCTCGACCGTGGTGATCGGCGAGCCCTGGCGGACGAACAGGTCGCGCGCCGTGAAGTTGCGCAGCACGAACACCGGCAGGGCGACGTAGGAACGATCACCGCGGTCGATCCGGTTCAGGTGCACCCCCATCGATGCCTCGCCGCCGGCGACGCTCGGGTCGGCCAGCGCGTCACGCAGCATGGCGGCGCGGCTGGGCCAAGAGCCGCCCTCGCTGAGCCGCAGCCGCAGCGTGCCGCCGGCCATGCCGACCTCTCCGCTCACCAGCGGCATCTGCCTGACGTAGTTCGCGCAGGTCAGCGTGATGTCGGTCATGGCGGCTTGGCTCCGGTTTGCTGGGCGGCGAGGCGCGCCCGTTCCTTTGCGATGCGGCGATCCTTGAACGTCATCCAGCCGAACACCGCCGGCATGAACCATGGCGTCCCGTTGTAGAACGGCACCGCAGCCGGCGGGCGGAAATCGAGCGCCGACTGGCCGCGGTCTTCGGCCAAGATCTGCCACGCCGCTTTCTGCCCCGCCCAGCGCGCCCACACCGTCCCTGAGCCGCAATACCCCGCGGCGTAACGCACCCCCCGCCTGCTGAAGATGCGCGGCACCATGTCGCGGTTCATCGCCACGCTGCCGAACCAGCTATGGGTGATCGGCGTGTCGGCCAGCTCCGGGAAGACCTGCAGCATGGCGTCGCGCAGCATGGCGTTCGGCCAGGCCGGGTCGCCGGCGATGGTGCCGTCTCGGCCGCCGAACAGAACGCGCGTGCCGTCAGGCGATGGGCGGTAGTAGTAGTGGCTCGCGCGTGAGTTGCTCACCATCATCCGGCGCGGCATCAATACGTTCATCAGGTTGGGCGAGATCGGGCCGGTGGCGATGATCCGGCTGCGCACCGGCACCAGCCGTCGCCGCAGCCATTTGTCGGAGCCGTCGGTATAGCCGTTTGACCCGGTGATCACGTGACGCGCCCGCGTCGCGCCGTGCGAGGTCGCGACCTCGTGCTGGTCGCCATCGGCACGGATGCCGGTCACGGCGGTCTCGCCATGGACCACCGCGCCGGCCGCCAGCGCGAGCCGGAGCATCTCGGCGAAGAGCTTGGCCGGGTCGATCCCGCCGATGTCCATGCGGACGTTGCCGCCATGGAAATAATCGGAGCCGAGCCACCCGCGCTGCTCCGAGCGCGACACGGCGTAGGCTTCGATGCCCAGCGTCCGACGCAGGCGCTCCGCTTCGCGCGCGCCGGCCTCGTAGGCAGCGGGCGCGGCAGCGCCGGAAAAGCGGCCGACCTGGCTGAAATCGCAGTCGATCGCCTCCTCGGCGATGAAGCGGTAGAGATCTTCTCGGGCCGTCTTGGCCTCGGCGAAGATGGCATCGGCCCGGGCCTGACCGAGGCGGCGGACCAGCGACGCGTGGCTCGGGCGGATGTTGCCGCTGGTTATGCCGCCGTTTCGGGTGGACGCGCCTTCGCCGGGCCGCTGCTTGTCGAACACCTGGACGGAGCGCCCTGCCCGCGCGAGCGCGATCGCCGCGGAAAGCCCGGTATACCCGGCGCCGACGATCGCGACGTCGCAGGTCGGCGCCACGGGCGCCGGCGGCAGCGAGCGTGGGGGCGCCGCGTCCCACCAGTAGGGCTGTGACGGCGTCATTCCGCACTCCCGACGTCGCTCGACATGCCGCCGCTCTCCTCGATCTCGCGCGCCCGGGTCGATTTCAGCACCCAAGATGTGTCGCGACAACCCAGCCTGGTTCTGACACTCTGCTGGGACAAAATTGTTGGGAGCGTCGTCCATGCCCTCGATCGAGCGCCGCCATTTCCTCGTCGCTGCCGGCGCGTCCGGCTTCGTGCTGGGCTGGGGTTTTCCGCGCCGGGCCGCTGCGCAGGCGGCGTCGGCGCGGTCGCTAGGCATCTGGGTCGTGATCGACCCGGACGACACCACCACGATCCGGATCGCCCGCACAGAGATGGGACAAGGGACTTCGACCGGATTGGCGCAGCTCGTCGCCGAGGAGCTCGATGCCGACTGGTCCAAGGTGCGGCTCGACTTCGTCTCGCCAGACGCGAACTTCGCCAACAAACATGCCTGGGGCGACATGTCGACCGGCGGCAGCCGCGGCTTGCGGACCTCGGTCGACTACGTGCGCGAGGGCGGCGCGGTGGCGCGGGCGATGTTGCTGGAGGCGGCGGCGCAGCGCCTGGGCGTGCCGGCGGCGTCGTTGCGGACGAGCGAGGGGCGCGGTGATCGCGGGGGACCGCAAGCTGCGCTACGGCGAGTTGGCCGAGGCGGCGGCGCAATTGCCGGTGCCGACCAAGGTGACGCTCAAGCCGGAATCCGAGTGGCGCATCATCGGCAAACCGCTGCCGCGGCTCGACACGCCCGGAAAGCTCAACGGCTCGGCGCAGTACGCGATCGACGTTCGGCTGCCGGGCATGCTCTCGGCCTCGTTGGCGCAGAGCCCGGTATTCGGCGCTAAGCTGGTCCGCTTCGATGCCGATGCGGTCAAGTCGATGCCCGGCATCAAGGCTGTCGTTGCGCTCGGCGACGAGGCCGTGGCGGTCGTGGCCGATACGTGGTGGCAGGCTAATGCGGCGCTGAAAAAGCTGCCGATAAGCTGGAGCGAGACGCCGAACGGCGCGGTCTCGAGTGCCGACGATCGGCACGCACATGCAGGAGGGGCTGACCGCAGACGATGCCGGCGTCGGCCATCGTGCCGGCGACGTGGCCGCCGGGCTGGCGGGCAGCGCCAAGCGGATCGAGGCGACGTACGGCACGCCGTTCCTCAATCACGCGACGCTCGAACCGATGAACTGCACCGCGCTGGTAGATGGTGACCGTTGCGAGATCTGGGTCGGGACGCAGAACGGCGATGCGGCGTTGGCGGCGGCGGCCGAGGCTTCAGGGCTGAAGCTCTCGGCGGTGAAGGTGAACAAGTTCCTGGTCGGCGGCGGCTTCGGCCGGCGCGGGCAGCAGGACTACACGCGCTATGCCGTGCTGCTGGCCAAGCAACTGCCGGGCCGCCCGGTCAAGCTGCTGTGGTCGCGCGAAGAGGACATGCACCACGATTTCTTCCGCCCGATCAGCATGTGCAAGCTCGAGGGCGGGATCGACGGCAACGGCCAGCTCACGGCGCTGCGCATGCGCGTCTCCGGGCAGAGCATCAATGCGTGGCTGCGCCCGGATGGCAATCCGCCGGGCGTGGACATGCGGCAGCTGCAGGGGCTTGGGCGCGGACGAATTCGGCTATCTCGCCATACCCAATTTCCAGATCGAATACGCGATGCGCAACACGCACGTGCCGGTCGGGCCCTGGCGCGGCGTCAACCTCAACCAGAATGCGGTCTATCTCGAGTGCTTCATGGACGAGTTGGCGCATGCGGCCGGGCGGGACCCGCTCGAGTTCCGCCAGGGCATCATGGCGCGCAATCCGAAGCACCTGGCGATCCTGAACGCGACGGCGAAGCAGGCTGGCTGGGGCACGCCGACGGCGCCTGGGGTGTTCCGCGGGCTGGCGACGAATTACGGCTACGGCAGCTACACCGCCGCGGTCGCGGAGGTCTCGGTGTCCGACAAAGGCGTGCTGAAGATCCTCAAGATCACCGCCGGCACCGATCCGGGCCATGTGGTCAATCCGGACGCGGTGCGGGCGCAGGTGGAAGGGTCCTTCGTCTACGGCCTGTCGGCGCTGCTGTATTCCGAGATCACCGTCGAGCAGGGCCATGTCGTGCAGGGCAATTTCGACACCTACCGTGTCGCGCGGATGTCGGACATGCCGGTGGTGGACACGGTGATTGCGCCGTCCGGCGGGTTCTGGGGCGGGGTGGGCGAGCCGACCATCGCGGTCGCCTCGCCGGCGGTGCTGAACGCGATCTTCGCCGCGACCGGCAAGCGCATCCGCACGCTGCCGATCGGCGACCAGGATCTCCGCCGCGCCTAGAGCAACGACCTAGGCCGAAAACGCGCGCTCCATCTCGCGGCGCGCGTCGACGGCCGGGCCGGACATCTCGGCGACGACTGACCAAGTGACGACGCTGCCTGCCGGCACCGCTTGCGTGAGGCGGACGTGGTGCGCGAGGCCTATCGGCAGCGCGCCGATCGCGAGGCTGTCGGCGGCGGGCATGAGGCGGCCCCAGACCGTGTAGCCGCCCTCCCCGTCCAGCGTCTCGCCGGCCGCGAGATCGCGTTTTGCGACAGCCACCGCGTCGCCGCGGAAACCGAGCGGCTGCCCCGTGGCCTCGCCGCGCAGCGCCGCCGATAGCACCGAGATGTTCAGTTCGAGCCCGATCAGGTGATACGGCTTGTACATGGCCGCATACCGGCCGCTGGCGTCGGTCTTCAGTCCATATTGCCGGAAGCACGCCGCGGCGTAGTCGTTCGGCGCCTCGAGCACGACGTATACGCCCCAGCGCAGATCGCGGAACACCGGGCGCCCGTCTCGCTCCAGCGACGAAACCACCTCGACCATCCCCGAGCCATCGAGCAGCCCGCCCGCGTGCTGCGGCCGCAGGACATGCGGCAGGTCGTCGACGCCGCAGGGCGGGAACAGCAGCCCCCCCTTCGGCACCGACAGCCCGGTGGCGTTGGCGATCGCCGCCATCTCGATCGCCGACTTCGTGCCGTCGAGGAACGAGTTGAACATTTGCGGGTTCATCCCGGCGGCGCGCGCCTCCTGCGGCGTGAGGCCGTAATGGCTCCAGACATCGTCCGGCGTGACCTGGTGATAGGCCGGGAGGTATTTGGTCCCTTTCCCGGCCGCAACGACCGCGAAGCCGCAGGATCGCGCCCAATCGACCAGTTCCGCCGTCAACGCCGGCTGGTCGCCATAGGCCAGCGAATACACCACACCCGCCGCCTTCGCCTCGCGCGCCAGCAGCGGCCCGGCCAGCACGTCCGCCTCCACGTTGACCATGACGACATGCTTGCCCGCGCGGATCGCGGCCCGGGCGTGCGCGATCCCCGCCGCCGGATGGCCGGTCGCCTCGATCACTACGTCGACGTCGTCGCGCGCCGCCAGCCCGGCGCCGTCATCGACGAAGGCGCAGGCCGCTGCTCGCTCGGCGGACCACCCGACGACGGCGCAGGCTTGCCGGGCGCGCGCCGGGTCGAGATCGGCGATGGCGGATACCGCCAAGCCCGGCGTATGCGGCACTTGGGAAAGGAACATCGATCCGAACTTCCCGGCCCCGATCAGGCCGACCCGCACCGGGCCGCGTTCCGCACTACGCTGTTCCAATAGGCGATATAAATTCATTCCGCGCCGTTCCCCCTCATGACCGGCGACGCTATCGCGCCAGGTCTGGACTCGCCACCCCATCTCGACCAGCCTCGGTCCATCCAATCCGGAGGTTCCGATGCAGAGTGCAAACCTGGACATCGAGCAGGACCTGAGCGAGGCCGCGCGCCGGGTGCTGCCCGCGGGTCATTTCGGCAACATGGATGCCGACCGCATCATCCGATCCGGCAAGGCCGGCCGGGTCTGGGACGTGAACGGGCGCGAATACGTCGATTTCCTGCTGGGCTCCGGCCCGATGCTGGTCGGCCATGCCCATCCCGAAGTCGTCGAAGCGGTGCAGGCGCAGGTCTCGCAGGGAACGACGTTCTTCGCCACGAACGAACACGGCATCCGCCTTGCAGAAGCGATCGTCGATGCCGTCGCTTGCGCCGAGCAGGTGCGGTTCACCAGTTCCGGCACCGAGGCCGATGCCTATGCCATGCGCCTCGCGCGTGCCTACCGCCGCCGGGACAAGATCCTGAAGTTCGAGGGCGGTTACCACGGGATGAGCGATTACGGGATGATGAGCCTGTGGCCGCAATCGCCCGGTAATTTCCCGGTGCCCTCGATCGATTCCGCCGGCATCCCCGCCAGTGCGCGCGAGCACATGCTGGTCTCGCCGTTCAACGATCTGGCCTCGGCCGAGGATCTGATCCGCGCGCATCATGACGATCTGGCCGGCGTGATCGTCGAACCGATGCAGCGGCTGATCCCGCCGGTGCCGGGCTTCCTGGCCGGCTTGCGCGCGATCACCAAAGAATACGGCATCCCGCTTGATTTTCGACGAAGTCGTCACCGGCTTCCGCCTCGCCTACGGCGGCGCGCAGGAATATTACGGCGTCACGCCCGATATCTGCACCTTGGGCAAGGTGATCGGCGGCGGATTTCCGCTGGCCGCTATCGCCGGGCGGGCCGAGATCATGGCGCATTTCGACCGTGATCTGGTCGGCAGCGCCGGCTTCATGCCGCAGATCGGCACGCTCAGCGGCAACCCGGTGGCCGCCGCCGCAGGGGTCGCGACGCTTGCCATCCTGCGGCGCCCCGGCGCCTACGAGCGCCTGTTCGCCAACGGAAACGCGATCCGCTCAGCGCTCGAAACCGCGCTCGCCGACGCGGGTTTGGTGGCGCAGGTGTCGGGCGAGCCGCCCATGTTCGACGCGATCTTCACCGCGGCACAGCTGCGCGATTACCGCGGCGACGCTGACCGGCGACGCCGCCTTGAACAAGCGCTTCAACGCGCAGCTCCGAGACCGCGGCATCTTCAAGAGCGCCGGCAAGATCTACGTCTCGCTCGCGCACGACCAAGCCGACATCGCGCAGGCCGCCACCGCGTTCGCCCATGCCGCCAAAACGCTTGCCGCAGAGCATGCCCATGCCTGAGCGTCCCGCGCGCCAGATGCGTCTGGTCGCCTATCTCAAGACCGGACCGACCGCGCTCCATGTCAGCGCCTGGCGCCATCCGGAGTCGACGCTCGACGATATCTTCGAGCCCTCACGCTACGAACACATCGCGCGGCTGCTGGAACAGGCGAAGTTCGACGGATGCTTCTTCGCCGACCTGTTCGGCCTGTACGACGTCCATCAAGGCAGCTTCGACGCCTATGTCCGCCGTGGTGGGCAGATCAGCTTCCTCGACCCGACCGTCGTGCTGCCGGTGATGGCGGCCGCGACCCGGCATCTCGGGCTGGGCGCCACGCTGTCGACCAGTTTCCACACGCCGTATCACCTCGCGCGCTGGCTCGCCTCACTGGACGTGATGAGCAAGGGCCGGGTCGCCTGGAACGTGGTGACCTCGGCGACCAACCTCGAGGCGCAGAACGCGGGGATGCTCGAGCTGCCGCCGAAGGAGGAGCGTTACGACCGCGCGGACGAAGTGCTCGAAGCCTGCTTCTCTCTCTGGCACGGTTGGGAGCCGGACGCGTTCGTGCTCGACAAGCAGGCCGGCATCCTCGCCGACCCGGCCAAGGTGCATTACGCCAACTACGAGGGCCGCTGGGTCCGCAGCCGCGGCCCGCTCTCCATCCCGCGCAGCCCGCAAGGTCATCCCGTCATCATGCAGGCCGGCAGCTCCGACCGCGGCCGCGACTTCGCGGCGCGCTGGGCCGAGGTGGTGTTCACCATCCAGCGCGGCGAAGCCGACATGCGGGCGTTCTACGACGACCTGAAGGGACGCATGGCCTCGAAGGGCCGCGCCCCCGACGAGTGCGCCGTTCTGCCGGCGATCACCGTCGTGCTCGGCGAGACGGAATCGATCGCACGGGAGAAGGCCGCCTATCTCGACAGCCTGGTCGACCCTGAACTCAGCCTGGCCGCGTCGTCGAGCAGCCTGGGCGCGGATCTCAGCAAGGTGAAAGACGCGGCCGACCTGAAGCGCCTGCAAGGTAACCAGGGGATGGTCGGCTACGATCAGATACTGGACCAGCACTTGCGCGCAGGCAGCGCGGGTATTCGCGAAGCCGCGGTCCAACGCGATGTGCGCGAGATCATCGGCACCGCCAGTCAGGTCGCCGACCGGCTCCAGGCCATGTTCGAGGCCGGCGTATGCGATGGGTTCGTGGTCACCCCGACGACCTTCCCGAGCATGTTCGAACAATTCTGCCGCAGTGTCGTCCCTGAACTGCAGCGCCGCGGGTTATTCCGGAAGGAGTATAGCGGGCGGACCCTGCGCGAGAACCTGCGCGGCCGGGCTACGGATTGAACTCGGGTTCCTCGAACACCTCGCGGGCCACCTTGAACGCCTCGCCCGCGGTCGGCACGCCGCAATAGATGCAAGCTTGCAGGAAAATCTCCTGGATCTCCTCGCGCGTCACCCCGTTCGTCAACGCGCCGCGCACATGGATCTTCAGCTCGTTCGGCTTGGCCATCGCCGCCAACATGGCGAGATTGACGATGCTGCGGGTCCGCCGATCCAGCCCCGGTCGCCCCCAGACCTCGCCCCAGCAGTAGCGCAGCGCGAGTTCTTGGAACGGGCGATCGAACGGCGTGGCGCCGTCGAGCGCCGCTTCGGACCGCTGGACGCCGATCACCTCGCCGCGGATGCGCTTGCCTCGTTGCAACATCTCGTCGGTCACGCCGTGTTCTCCTTGGTCACGAACCGCAACAGCACGTTGCCGTAATCGTCGAATTTTGGAAGTGCGATGCTCCGCCGGTGCAGCACCGCGTCGATGCTCCCGTCCCGCAAGATCGTCGAAACCGCGTCCAGATCCGACACGCGGATATCGATGCCGATGCAGGCCGTCTCGGCGCCGATCGCCGGTTCCGCATCGACGCCGATCTCTTGCGCCCAGACGCCCGGTTCCACCACCGTAATCACGCCGCGTCCGGTGGCCGCCTCATGACCGATCGCGGTCCGCCGCACCGATGCATCGCCGAACAGCGCACGCAGCCGAGCCAGCAAGGGCGCGGGATCGCTCGTAGCGTAGGTGATCCCCGCGAAGCCCAGTGCTCCATTTGGGTGGAGCAGCCACTCCGGGACCCAGATCAGCTCCGGCCGGTGCTGCTGACAGAGGAAGTTGGACGCGCGCGGCAGTGCCGGGTCGAGCAGGATCTCGAGCGTCACGACCGCTTCGTCCCAGTCCGCACCGGGGATCTTGACTCGGCGGCGGAAATCGACCCGCCCTTGCGCGGCCAGGCCTCGCGCTTCGGCCCGTGCTCGATCGGCTGGCGCGTCCTCACTGTAGAGCGCCACCAGCGACACGCCTTCCCGCTCGGCGAGGGCCTCGGCCATGTGTCGGCCGAATCGGAACGTTCCTACTGCATGACTGTCGAGCAAGGTGTCGTCGTAGATGCTCATCAATTCGAGCGCGGACCGCTCGAAGGTGATCAAGCTGGTGCTGGTCCCCCAAGGATGCTTGCCGGTCGGCGCGGTATTGAAACCGAGCGCCCGATACCGTGCTGCCGTGGCTTCGATGTCGCGCACCAGCACCAGCGGATGGTCGATCGCCAACATCACGCCGGCTTCGGCCGATAGCCGGACATCAGCGTGAAGTCCTCTTGGTCCGTCACGGCCGTGCGGTCCTCGAGCCACAGGCGGCTCACCTCGCGGCTGAGCGGCAGTTCCATCCCGAACTCGGCCGCGAGATCCGCGGCCAGCCCTACGTCTTTGCGCATCAACCCGGCGGAGAACCCACTGTCGAACCGGTTCGACATGATCCATTTGGGAAAATGGATCTCGCTGATCGCGCTGCGCCCAGTGGCGGCATTGACGACTTGCAGCACGGCGTCGGCCGAGACACCGGCCGCTTCGGCCAAACGAAATGCCTCGCCGGTGCTGAGCATGTGAGCAGCGACCAGCATGTTGTTGATCAGCTTGGCGACGTTGCCTGCGCCAGAGGGCCCTACGTGGATGGCCTTGGAAGCAACCGCGTCGATCACCGGCCGTGCCTCGGCAATGTCGGCCTCGTCGCCGCCGATCATCATTGTCAGGGTTCCAGCAGCCGCACCCGCCGGGCCGCCGCTGACGGGCGCATCCAAATGGCCATGGCCGGCCGCTGCCAGGGTCTGTGCGAGTTGTCGGCTGGTCGTCGGATCGGCGGTCGAGGTATCCAGGACGATCACACGCCGATCTCGTCGCGAAAGCAGGGTGCTCGATCCGGTCAGAACGCCGACCACGTCGCGAGCCAGCGGCAGGGATGAAACGATGATGTCGGATCGAGCGAGCAGGTCTTCCAGAGACCTCAGCGGAATTCCCGCCTCGATGGCGGCCGCTCGACGGGCTTCGTTGAGGTCACAGCCACTGATGTCAAAGCCGCTGCGCCGAAGGACCGATGCCATCGGCAGGCCCATGTTGCCGAGCCCGACGACACCCACATGAACCACTTGCATTCTGCCGACCCGCTGTCACTGCGGCAGGCTACACCGGCGTCAAGCAGACAGCGAGACCGGGCCCATCAACGGCGGCCATACGACGGCCGCCGTTGCAAAGGCCTGATTATCGGGCGGCGCCGCCGCCGTTGGTGCCGCCGCGCGAGCCGGTCACCGGGTTGACGTCACCGGTGCTCGGCTGCCCCGCAGGGCCGGACGGTGCCGCTGCGGTGGAGCAAGCTGCAATCGAGAGGGCGGTCAATGACACCGCGATCAAACGAACCACTATATTGTTCATGACGATCCATTTCCTAAGTCTTGGATCGTCTACGCGATAGTGTACGAAGAGTTTCAGCTCTCAACAGCCATTGCCGCGTAGAATTCCACGTCCGAACCCGCGAATCGCTGATTTCGACGGTCGTCTCGCAGGTGCGATCGAATGGGATGGCCGACGGGCCGAAGTAGCCGTAGCCGAATGGCCCGAACGGCGCGAAACCCGGCGCCGGCGCATAATCCAGCCGTCGCTCGTCGTAAGCATAGAACTTGCTGCCGTTCGCCTCCAGGATCCGGTTCGGCGCACCCAAAGCGCGCAAGACATCCGCTTCGTTGTGACCAACGAGCGAAGCCAGCACCTCCGAACGGGATGGCCCGGTGGCGCAGCCGGCGAGCACGGACAGGACAAGGAGCGCGATCGGTCTCATGATGTCCCAAGCAATGAGTTCTGCCTCGGTTGCATTCACGCCAGCGGCATCCACAGCACCTGCTCGATCCGTGTCGCGCCGGACGCCAGCATCGCCAGCCGATCGAAGCCGAGTGCGATGCCGGATGCCTGCGGCATACCGTGCCGGAGCGCGGCGAGGAAATCCTCGTCGAGCGGCCAGCTCGGGCCATAGAGCGCGTGCCGCCGATCCCGGTCCGCGACGAAACGCGCCTGCTGCTCGTCTGCGTCGGTCAGTTCCTCGAACGCGTTGGCGAGTTCCATGCCGCCGGCGAACAGCTCGAAGCGGAGGGCAACCCGTGGGTCCGCCGGGTCGCGACGGGCAAGCGCTGCCTGCGACGCCGGCCAGTGCGTCAGGAAGCTCGGACGGTCCCGCCCGAGTTGCGGTTCGATGCGCTCGAGCAGGAGCCTGAAGAACAGGTCCTCCCAGTTCTCCTCGTTCCGGAGCACCGTCCCCGCATCCCGAGCCAGCGCGGCCGCATTGCCCTCGGTCGCGAGCACGTCGGCGCCGGCCCAGCGGTGGAAGGCTTCGGCGACCGTGATGCGCTCGCAGCCATGTTGCCAAATCTCCGGCGGCAGCGTCGCCCTGAGCAGTGTCTCGGTCTCGTCCATGAGTTCGGTCAATCCGACGCCGGGCCGGTACCACTCCAGCATCGTGAACTCGCAGAGATGGGTCCGGCTTCCTTCGAAGTCGCGCCAGACCCGGGCGAGCTGGAAGATCGGCCCGGCGCCCGCCACGAGGAGCCGCTTCATCGCGAACTCCGGGCTGGTATGAAGGTGGAGCGGGGTGGCCTGACCGTCGGGCGCATGGCGAACCGTGCGCCAGGCGCGCAAATGCACCTCCTCCCCGGGCGTCGGCACGGCATACGGCGTTTCCACTTCGGCATAGCCGCGGGCGGCAAAGAACGAACGGACCGCCTGCGTCAACAGGGATCGGCGTTGCAAGAAAGGAAGCCGGGCGGCGTAGCTCTCGGGGTGCCAGGGCGGAAGCGTCATGGCCGCTTATAGCGCGCGCGCCCCGGCGCCGAACGAGGTTTGATCTTTCGGGAAGTCGGTCTATCTCTGGTGGTAGATGGGAACATTGCCAGAACCTTTCGGCACCTGGTTCGCCGGGCGCGGCTGGGCGCCACGACCGCATCAGCTGGCGATGATCGAGAGCGCACGCGCCGGCCGAAGCACGCTGCTGGTCGCGCCGACCGGCGGCGGCAAGACGCTGGCCGGCTTCCTGGCGAGCCTGATCGAACTGGCGGAACGGCCGACCGAAGGACTTCATACGCTCTACATCAGCCCGCTCAAGGCGCTGGCGACCGACGTTGCGCGCAACCTGCTGACGCCGATCGAGGATATGAAATTGGCGATCTCGGTCGAGACGCGCAGCGGCGATACCCCGCAGAATCGGCGGGCGCGGTTGAAGGAGAGGCCACCCAATCTCCTGCTGACCACGCCGGAGAGCCTGGCGCTGCTCCTGTCGCAGAAGGACGCGGAGCGCCTGTTCGCGGGATTGCGCACAGTGATCGTGGACGAGGTCCACGCCCTAGCCGGCACCAAGCGTGGCGACCAGTTGGCTCTCGGGATCGCGCGTCTGCATGCGCTGGCGCCCGCCATCCGCCGCGTCGGCCTGTCGGCCACGATCGCGCACAAGCGGGCGCTGCTGGATTGGCTCGGCGGCGACCCGGCGCTGATCGAGGTCGCCGAAGGCGCGCCGCCGGAACTGGCGATCATGCTGCCGGAAGAGCGGCTGCCCTGGTCAGGCCATATGGGCCTGACCGCGGCATCGCGAATCCTCGAGCGGATCAAGGCAGCCCGGATGACCATCGTCTTCGTCAACACCCGGGCGCAGGGCGAGCTGATGTTCCAGGCGCTCTGGAAGATCAACGTCGACACGCTACCGATTGCCGTCCATCACGGCAGCCTCGACATCGGACAGCGGCGCCGGGTCGAGGCGGCAATGGCCGAAGGCAAGCTGCGGGCGGTGGTGGCGACATCGTCGCTCGATCTCGGGATCGATTGGGGCGGCGTTGACCAGGTGATCCAGGTCGGCGCGCCGAAAGGCGTCTCGCGCCTGCTGCAGCGGGTCGGACGCGCCAACCACCGCATGGATGAGACATCGAACGCGCTGCTGGTCCCCGCGAACCGGTTCGAGTTGCTGGAATGCGAAGCCGCGATCGAGGGGGTGGCCGCCGGCGAGCAGGATGGCGACGTGCCGCGGCCCGGCGGGCTCGACGTGCTGGCGCAGCATCTGCTGCTGACCGCGGCGGCCGGGCCGTTCCGGCCGGAGGATATGTTCGCGGAGGTGGTGCAAGCCGCCCCCTATGCGATGATCAGCCGGAAGGATTTCGACGACGTGTTGGGGTTCGTCGAGAACGGCGGCTATGCCCTCGCGGCCTATGATCGCTATCGAAAGTTGTTTCGCGATGCAGAGGGGATAGTCCACATCCGCAGCGAAAAGATCGCGCGCATGGCCCGAATGAACCTCGGCACCATCGTCGAGGCGCCGCTCCTGAAAGTGCGGTACGCGGGGCGCGGCGGGCCAAGCTTGGGCGAGATCGAGGAGAGCTTCGTCAACATGATGCCGCCTGGAGCGACTTTCATGTTCGCCGGACGCCTGCTGAAATTCATTCGCGTCCGCGAGACCACGGTCGAGGTGGCGGATGGCGGCGACGGCGAGCCGATGGTGCCCGCCTACGCCGGCGCCCGGCAACCACTCACCACCAACCTCGCCGCCCGCGTCCGCTCGATGCTGCACGATCACGGCACGTGGCACCTGTTTCCGGCGCCGGTGCAGGAATGGCTGGAGCTGCAGCGCGAGCGATCGGAGCTGCCCGGGCCGGAAGACCTGCTGGTCGAGACATTCCCCCGCAATGGCCGCTGGTATCTGGTCGCCTACTGCTTCGAGGGCCGCAACGCTCACCAGACCCTGGGCATGTTGCTGACCCGACGCATGGAGCGCTTCGGCTATGCGCCGCTGGGGTTCGTCGCCACCGACTACGTGATCGCCACCTGGTCCGCGCATGAGCCCACCGATGTCGCGGCGCTGTTCGAGGAGGACATGCTCGGCGACGATCTCGAAGCCTGGATGGCCGAGAGCAGCATGCTGCGCCGGACCTTCCGGAACGTCGCGGTGATCTCCGGCCTGGTCGAGCGCAACCAGCCTGGGCTCGAGCGGACGCGCAAGTCGGTCACGGTCAACACCGACCTCATCTATGACGTGCTGCGCCGGCACCAGCCGGACCACGTCCTGTTGCGGGCGACGCGGGCCGATGCGGCCAGCGGGCTCACCGACCTCGGCCGCGTCTCCGGCATGCTGTCGCGAATCGCCGGGCGGGTGCGACACGTCCCGCTCTCGCGCGTGTCGCCGCTAGCGGTGCCGGTGCTGCTGGATATCGGGCGTGAGTCGGTGCGGACGGAAGGCGGGGAGGACACGCTGTTGGAGGAGACCGAGGCGCTGGTGGCCGAGGCGACAGGCCAGGCGGAGCCCAGCCAGAAGCCGATCCGCGTGCATGCCGTGCACCGCGCGAACCTGGCGATCCTACAGCGCAAACCCCGTCGGCAGCAGGCGTGAGCGCGCTTCCGGTCCGCTTCGGCGGTCACGATCTGCTGCTCGACTCGCTGGGCGGCGCGTTCTGGCCGGATGCCGGTTTGCTCGCCGTCGCCGACCTGCATCTCGAGAAGGGCTCGGCCTGTGCGGTCAATGGCAGCCTCGTCCCGCCGTGGGACACGGCGGCCACGCTGGACCGACTCGGGGCGCTGATCGCGCGTTGGCAGCCGCGGGTGATCGTGGCGCTGGGCGACAGTTTCCATGACCGTCACGGTTTCGCACGCATGGCGACCACCGACGCGCGGCGCTTGTCGGCTTGGGCGGCGGCGATCGATTTCATTTGGGTGCTCGGCAACCACGATCCAGTGCCCGCGCCGGGCCTGGCGGGGACGACGACGCCGTGCTGGTCGCTTGAAGGGCTCGAGTTCTGCCACCAGGCGCGGCCCGGCCACGGGCCTGAGTTGGTCGGGCATCACCATCCGAAGGCCAGCATCCCGACCCGAGCCGGCATGGTGACGCGGCCATGTTTCGTACTCAGCGAGGATCGGCTGATGCTGCCGGCCCTCGGCGCGTTCACCGGAGGGCTCGACGTCTCGAGCCCGGCGATCGCGCGTCTGTTCCCCGAGGGCGGCCGGGCATTGCTGCTCGGTCAAGGTCGCCTGTTCGCCTTTCCGTTGCAGGGCATCGCCACGTCGGTGGCAGTCTGAACCGCCCGGCCGCGCGGTTGATGGCGTGCAAAGCGTTGCCGATGGCGGCACTCTGCCAACATAGTTGACGGCAATGACCAAACAGCCTCCTGCCATCGTCTGGTTCCGTGGGGATCTGCGGATCTCCGATCACGCGCCACTGATGGCGGCCCTCGCGGACGGGCGGCCGGTGCTGCCGATTTACGTGCTCGATGACGAGGCCGCAGGCGTTCATGCGCTGGGTGGTGCGGCCCGCTGGTGGCTGCACAACAGCCTGCAATCGCTCAGCGCTGACCTGCATCGTCGCGGCGCCTCGCTCATGCTCGCCCGCGGCTCGGCCGCGAGCCTCCTGCCGGCGCTGATGACGGAGACCGGCGCTCAGGAACTGCATGCCGGCCGCGCGCACGAGCCCTGGGCCCGCAAGACCGAGCTGGCGCTCGCCAAGCAACTGGGCGACCGCTTTCGCCTGCATCGGACCACGACACTGTTCGATCTCGACGAGATACGGACCAAAACCGGCGGTGTGTATGGCGTCTACACCCCGTTCGCCAAAGCCTGCCGCGCCCGCGGCGGGGTGGGGGCGCCGCTGCCGGCGCCGGACAAGATCGCCGGCTTCAAGCCGCCGAGGTCGGATCGTCTGGAAGACTGGGCGCTGCTGCCTCGGCATCCGGACTGGGCCGGCGGCTTGCGCGAGACATGGACGCCTGGCGAGGCGCATGCGCAAACCCGGCTGGGCGAGTTCCTCGACAACGCGGTCGTCCGCTACCAGACCGGGCGCAACCTGCCTGGCGAAGATGGCACCAGCCGCCTGTCGCCGCATCTGCATTGGGGCGAGCTGTCGGCTCGCCAGGTCTGGCACAGCGCCCGCGCGCTGCCCCCGGGCGACGGTCTCGACACCTATCTCAACGAGATCCTGTGGCGGGAATTCGCCGCCTATCTGCTATGGCACCATCCGCACTTGCCGGAGCAGCCGTTGCGGCCGGCTTTCGGCAAGCTGCCATTCCGGCATCAGCAGCGGGAGCTGCTGGCCTGGCAGCGTGGCCAGACCGGGATCCCGATCGTCGACGCCGGGATGCGCCAGCTTTGGCAGCTCGGCTGGATGCACAACCGCGTTCGCATGATCACGGCCTCGTTCCTGGTCAAGCAGCTCCTGATGGACTGGCGCGAAGGCGAGCGATGGTTCTGGGACACGCTGGTCGATGCCGACCTCGCCAGCAATGCCGCGAGCTGGCAATGGATCGCTGGCTGCGGCATCGACAGCCAGCCTTTCTTCCGCGTGTTCAACCCGGTGAGCCAAGGCGAGCGCTGGGACCAGGCCGGCGACTACGTCCGCCGCTTCGTGCCCGAGATCGCGAAACTGCCGGACCAATACCTGCAGTCGCCCTGGACCGCGCCGCCCGCCGTTCTGCGAAGCGCGGGCGTCGAACTCGGGACGACCTACCCTGCGCCTCTCGTCGACCTCGCCGCTACAAGACAGCGAGCGCTGGACGCCTATCGCGAGACCGTGCGGGGAGCGGCCGCTTGATCCCAGAAGGGGCCGCCCTCCGCATCGTCGGCGATGTGCATGGCGACCTCCGGGCCTTCCAGGCTGCCGTCAACACCGACCGGTTCATCATTCAGCTCGGCGACCTCTCGGACCATGGACCCGACAGCGCGGGCGTGCTGCGGACCATGTTCGGGCTGTTGGACGCCGGCCGCGGCCTCTTCATTCTCGGCAACCACGACCGTAAGCTCGGCCGCGCCCTGGCCGGCTTCGCCGTCCGCGCCGACGCCGCACTCGAGGCCACCCTCGCCCAGCTCGACGACGAGTTGCGGAAGCGGGCGCTGCTCGAGATCAATCGCGCGCCCGCGTGGATGATCCGGCCCGGCAGCGCTTTCGTGCACGGCGGTTTCCATCCCGCGATGCTGTCCACCCCGCCTCCGCCGCCGCTCGGTCGCGTCGATCCGCTGCTGTCCCGGGCCCTGTTTGGCGAAACCACCGGGCGAACGCAGCCCGACGGCTATCCCGAGCGCGTCCTGCGCTGGGTTGATCGGATACCGGCCGGGGTGACCGTCTATTGCGGTCACGACCAGCGCAGCACCGATGGACGCCCCTACGTCCGCAGCGGCGCGTCGGGCGGCAAGGCCATCTTCCTGGACACCGGTGCCGGCAAGGGCGGCCACCTCTCCTGGATCGATCTGCCCGGCAACGGCGGATAGATCGAACTCCACAGGGCATGGCGGGTTTAGGGTGCATCACCTCCCGAGGTTTGCATGTCCGACAATCCGCTCGATCCCTCTCCCCAGTTCCTCGCGCACGTCAAAAACCTTGCAGAAGAACTCTGGCGTGCCGACGGCAGCCCGGAGGGGCGGATGGACGAATTCCTCGAACGCGCCGACGAACTCGCGCGCATGCAGGCCGCCGGGGCGACCGGCCTCGAAGCAAACCCGATGACGCTGAACGAGCGCATTCCCGGCGTCGTGGTCGAGGAGGCCTCGATCCAGGAAAATCTCGGCGAATTCCCCGGCGCGCGCGGGATGGCGGACCAGGGAGAGTGGCGAGAGACTCCGATGACGCGAGAAGAACTGCGAGAGGGCGATACGCCGCCGTCGGAGACGCCGAAGCCCTGACGGCTTAGAAAAGCCGGCGTATTTCGGCGCCTCGTCTCAGAAGGTCGCGTTTGATCAGCCGCTTGGCATCGAGGATCGCGCCGTGGGACCGGGCCAGTTGCTCGGTCTGCACAGCGAGGAGGCTGAGCAGCCGCGCCAGTTCGTCCGGCTCGTTGGTGAAATGCAACTCACCGCCGAGGTAGGGGACGGGCTCGTCAATCAGGCCCGGTTCCTCCCTCTGGACCACCTTCTCCAGCCACGCCCGGGGGGCGGTTTTCATCGCATCGAACGCGGCGTTTCGGTGGGTCGCGACGTGGGCGGCGACGGCTTCGCCCGAAGCGATGGGTTTCAACCTCGCCAGGAGGGTTTTTCTCGCGATCTGCAGCGGATGACGTTCCGGCGTGTGCGCGATGAACAGGCGCTCCTGTTGCAGTCCGACGTCTTCGACGCCGTCGATGAAGGCGAGATGGTTGCCGGCGTAGACGCTCACGCGCGCCGGGTCGAGGCGCCGGATGGCGATCTTGGGCATGTCGGGTGTCGCCGCCCGGCGGCGGAGTGCGGTGAACGGATGCTCACCCGCCGGCAACGCAGGGCATTCGTAGCGGTAGGCAAACAAACGCACGCAGTCCACCCCGTCCGGTACCAGCGAGAGCACGTCGTGCGGCCGCGCGGCGTCGCGGACCGTGAGCAGTTCGTCGGCATCCAGGAAGACGACCCAATCGGCGCCGGCTTCCACCGCCAGGCGATACAGCCCGGTGTTGTAGGACTGCTCCAGGAAAACGGGCGACTGCGTCTGATACACCTCGAGCGCAACACCTTCGCCGTGCAGATGCCGCAGGATCTCCAGTGTCGAGTCACTGCTGCCGTTGTCGAGCACGATGTGACGATCGAGCAGGGCGGCGTGGTGGCGGATGAACGGCTCGATCACGTCGGCCTCGTCGAGCACCCGCGAGACGCCGACGACGCGCATTAGAGCACACGCGTGCCGATGACGGACTCGGTCAGGAGGTCCGCGTAAAGGTGCGGGAACGGCGCCATGCCTGGCTCGCTGACCTCCCAGCGGACATCGAGGCCGGCCGGATCGAGCGTCAGCAGCAGCAAGCCTTTCTGTCCCGTGAAATGACGCTGGAGGACGAAATCGAGCTGGTCCGGCGTGCAGAGATGGATGAACCCGCCGGGTGGGCAGCGCACCCGGCCCGACGCGCCGGCCTCGGCCCATCGCACCCCGGTCGTCACATGCAGCAACTCGTCCATGCCTCGACGCTCCCTCGGTTCCACTCTGTCCGCAACCAGCCTATGCAGGCCGCCATGGTGGGCTGCAACCGATGACCCTGATCTATCTCCTCGCGGGGGAGTCCAGCGGCGACGTGCTCGGCGCCCGGCTGATGCTGGCGCTGCGGCGGCAACGTCCGGATATCGGCTTCGCCGGCGTCGGCGGCCCGCGAATGGCCGAGCAGGGTTTCGAGAGCCTGCATCCGATGTCCGACCTCGCCGTGATGGGCTTGGTCGAGGTGCTGCCTCGCATTCGCACCATCAACCGGCGCTTCCGTCAAACTTTGGCCGACCTCGAAACCCGGCGGCCCGATGTGCTCGTGACGATCGACGCGCCCGGCTACAACAAGCATGTCCTCAAGAAAGCCAAGGCGATGGGGATCAGCCGCGTGCACTACGTAGCGCCCCAGGTCTGGGCCTGGCGCGAGGACCGGGTCCGGCAATATCCGGGGTTGTGGGACAAGCTGCTGTGCTTGCTGCCGTTCGAGCCGGCCTGGTTCGCGGCGCGCGGGATCGAGGGGGAATTCGTGGGTCATCCGGTCCTGGAGTTGGGTGCCGGGTCGGGCAACGCCGCGCGGTTCCGGGCCCGGTATGGACTTGGCAGCGAGCGGGTGCTGGTGCTGATGCCCGGCAGCCGAAAGTCGGAGGTCAAGCGCCTGCTGCCGGTGTTCGCGGAGACCCTGGCCCGGCTGGCGCGGTCGGCGCCAAACCTGCGGCCGGTGCTGCCGGTGGCGTCCGTGGTGGCCGACACGGTGCGCCAGGCGGCGGCATCGTGGGCGGTGCAGCCGATCGTCGTCACCGAGCTCGCCGACAAGCACGACGCCTACGCCGCAGCGAGCGTCGCGCTCACCAAATCGGGGACATCAACGCTCGAACTCGCGCTCGCTGGCGTGCCGATGGCGGTGACTTACCGGGTGAACCCGGTCAGCGCCGCCATCGCCCGGCGCGCGATCCGGATCCCGCACGTGGCCATGGTGAACCTGCTCGCCGGGCGCGAGGTGGTGCCGGAGTTGTTGCAGGAAGATTGCCGGCCGGACCGGCTCGAGGCGATCGTGCTGGAATTGCTGGCCGACGGCGCGGCGGCCCAGGCGCAACGGACCGCATTTCACGACATCATGGCGTCGTTGCTGCCGCCCTCAGGCCTGCCCTCAGACGCCGCTGCTCGCGCTGTGCTCGAGGTGCTTGATCAAGCCGGAGGCCATCGCCAGGCGGCGTGACTCGGCGATGCTGTCGGTCACCGCGATGGCGGCCTCGAGCGCCCGGCGCCCGGCCAGCGCATCGACCAGCACCGGCGCGCCATCCAGGCACGAAGCCACGAAGGCGGCATGCTCGGCCTCCATGCTGTCATGGTTGGCCCAGCCCGTCTCCTCGCGGCGGAAACCGCCGGTGCCGGGCAAGGGCAGGCCGCGCTCGCGCCCGATCATCACCAGCTTGCGCGCGACGAAATCGACCGAGAGATAGCCCTCCTCGGAGAACATCCGCATCCGCCGCTCGGTCTTGAGCGAGATCCGGCTGGCGGTGATGGTGGCGACGCAGCCATTCTCGAAGCGGACGCGGGCGTTGGCGATGTCCTCGCTGCTGCTCGAGACCGCGGCGCCCAGCGCATCGACGCTCCGGATCGGGCTGTGCACCAGCGCCAGCACCAGGTCGAGATCGTGGATCATCAGGTCGAGGATGACCGAAACGTCTGTGCCGCGCGGTTTGTAGGGCGCGATCCGCGTCGCGTCGATGTAGAGCGGCCGCGTGATCCGGCTGGAGATGGCGCGGTGCTCGGCGGAGTAGCGCAGTAGATGGCCAACCTGGAGCACCCTGCCCCGCTCGCGCGCGAGCGCCGCCAGCCGGTCGGCTTCGTCGAGGGTCGCGGCGATCGGTTTTTCGATCAGCACGTGGCGTCCTGCGCCGAGCGCCTTCGCGGCGAGATCGTAATGCGTCTCGGCCGGGGCGGCGATGATGACGGCGTCGCTCGCCTCGATCAGGGCATCAAGTCCGAGCGCCGGCGCGCCGCCCGCCTCGCGCCCAACCGTCTCCGCCCGGGTCGGTTGCGGGTCGTAGAGCCCGGCGAGCATGGCGCGCCGGCTCGCAGCGACCTTCAATGCGTGGAAGCGGCCGAAATGTCCGGCGCCGAGTATACCGATCCGGAGCTGTGCCATGGCCGGGCTTTAGCAGGCGCGCCCTTCCCTATCCAGGTCCGCCGCCGCGGTGCTTAGATCGCGGCCGATCGTGGAGCCGCCCATCCTCATGACCACCACAACATGGATCGAGCAAAACCGCTCACGCCTGCTCGGCGAGCTGTTCGACTTCATCCGCGCGCCGAGCGTCTCGACGGACCCGAGCTACGCCGCCGGGATCGCCGATGCCGCCGAGATCCTGCGCGCGCGGCTCGACCGTATCGGTCTGCGGGAGGTGCAGGTCCTCGATGGCGGCGGGCATCCCGCCGTGTACGGCTCGTGGCTGGATGCGCCTGGTGCGCCGACCCTGCTGATCTACGGCCACTACGACGTGCAGCCGCCCGACCCGGTGGAGCTGTGGCATACGCCGCCGTTCGAGCCGACCGTCATCGATGGCCGCATTTTCGCGCGCGGCGCGTCGGACGATAAGTCGCCGGTCTGGATCGCGATCTCGGCGGTCGAGGCGTGGCTCGCGACGCACGGATCGTTGCCGGTGAACGTCAAGTTCCTGCTCGAGGGCGAGGAGGAGATCGGCAGCCGGACGCTGCCGGTCATCTTCGAACGCTACCGCGATCTGCTCCAGGCCGACGTGCTGATCTCGGCCGATGGCGGCCGGTGGCGCCCGGGCCGGGCGAGCGTCAACGTGAACAGCCGCGGTAATCTCGGCATGGAGATCACCGTTCGAACGGCGTCGCGCGACCTGCATTCCGGGCGTTATGGCGGTCCGGTCGGCAACGCCGCCACCGTGCTCGCGCGCCTGATCGGGACGCTGCATGACGAGTGCAACCGCGTGGCGGTCGAGGGCTTCCACCGCGGGTTGCAGCCGCCGGGCAATGCCGACGTCGCCGGCATGGACGCGCTCGGCTTCGACGAGGCTGCCTTCTTCGCCGAGATCGGCGCGCGGCCCGGCGCCATCGAGCCCGGCGTGCGACTGCTGGAGAGCCTTTGGCTGCGGCCGACCCTCGAAGTGAACGGCATGTGGGGCGGCTACACCGGACCTGGCGGCAAAACAGTGATCCCGCATCAAGCGCACGCGAAAATTACCTGCCGCCTTGGGCCAGGCCAGGTGCCGGACGATGTCGCCGACGCGGTCGAGGCGCATTTGCGCGCACACTGCCCGCCCTACGCCGATCTCGAGATCGAGCGCGCCCGAGACGGGACGCCGGCTTACGCGATCCCGGCGGATAACCGTTTCCTCGCAGCGGTCGAGCGCGTGATCGAGCGCGTGCACGGCGAGAAGCCCGTCCGCGTCGGCATCGGCGGGACGCTGCCGATCTCGCCGATGATCAAGCAGAGCCTGGGGTTGGAGACGGTGACGCTCTCCTATGCCATCGCCGACGAGCAGATCCACGCGCCGAACGAGTTCTTCCGGCTGACTTCGTTCGATGACGGCATCCGCGCCTGGACCGCTCTGCTCGAGGAGGCCGCCAGCGCGTGACGGCGCAATACGACGGCCCGGTCATCGACTCGCACCATCATTTCTGGGACCTCGCGATGGGACGGCACCCGTGGCTCGCGCCCGGCGCGGGTCTGCGCGGCTTGGGTGACCTCGCTTATCTCAGGCACGATTATCTGCCCGCGCACTTCGAGGCCGATAGCGCCGGCCAGGATGTCGCGGCGACCATCTGCATCGAGGCGCTGTGGGATGCCTCGCGCGACCCGCTCGAGGAGATCGATTGGTTCGATCGCCTGCAACGACGTGACGGGATCGCCGCGCGCTACGTCGCTCGCGCCGATCTGGCAGAGCCGGGCGCGCAGCAGCGGCTCGAACGGCTCCAGACGCACGCGCGCGTGGCCGGCGTGCGTGAGACGGTGCGCTGGCACCCGGACCCGGCGCGGCGCTGGTCCGAACATCCTCCGATGGAGCGCATGGAGTGGCAGCGGGGCGTCGCCCTGCTGGCGGGGCGTGGCCTGCTGCTCGAATTGCTGCTGTTCCCTTGGCAAGCCGAGGCGGTCGTGGGGCTCGCACAGAAGCATCCGGACCTGGCGATCGTCGTGGATCACTGCGCGTCGCCGATCGACCGTGACGAGGCCGGTCTCGCGCGCTGGCGGCAGGGGTTGGAGTGGATGTGTCGAGCGCCCAACGTTCACCTGAAGCTCTCGAATTTCGCCCGATACGCCGCCGACGGAAGTGTCGCTGCGGTCCGTGCGGTGCTCCGGCCATGTCTCGAGGCGTTCGGCCCCGACCGCTGCCTGTGGGGCAGCGACTATCCGGTCGCGCGCCACACGCTGCCATATGGAGCGACCTTGCAACTCTTCCGCCGAGCGATCGCCGAACTCACGTTGTCCGAGCAAGCTTCTGTTCTGTTCGGCAATGCGGCGCGGCTGTATCGCATTGACAGCCCGGACTACTTGACGCCGCCGAGCGTGAGTCCGCTTACCAGATAGCGTTGCAGGGTCGCGAACACGACGGCGACCGGTATGGTCGCGAGCAACGTGGCCGCCATCACCTGATTCCATTCGACGCTGTACCGGCCGGCCACAAGATTGACGACTTTCAGCGGCAACGTGAGGTTCGTCGGATCGCGCAGCATGGTCAGCGCCACTGGGAATTCGTTCCAGCAGGCGACGAAGGTGACGATCCCGGTGACCGCGACGGCCGGCACTGCCAGCGGCACGAACACGAGCAGCAGCGATTGCAGACGGCCGGCGCCGTCGATCCAGGCCGCCTGCTCCAGCTCGGGCGGAATGGTGGCGAAATAAGACGCCAGCATCCAAACTGCGAACGCCAGTTGGAACGCCGCATAGATCACCACGACCGCGCTTCGCGTGTCGACCAGCGTGTTCCCGCCCAGATGGATCGAGGCCGCCATGCGGAACAGGCCGAGCACCAGCAAGATCGGCGACAGCATCTGGGTGACCAGCAGGAACCGGCCGTAAGCGTCCTTGCCGCGGAAGCTCATCCGGCTGATCGCATAGGCGGCCGGCAACGCCACGACCAGCGTGACCATCGTGCCGCCGATACTGACCAGCACGCTGTTGGCGAGCCCAGTGCCGAAATCGACAGCACTCCACATCTCGCCGAAGTTCTCCCAGGCGATCCGCCGCGGCAGCCAGCGCGGCGGGAAGGCGATCACCTCGTCATGCGGCTTCAACGCCGTCGAGATCATGACGGCAAACGGCAGCAACGTCGCCGCCAGCAGCGGCGACAACGCGATCCAGCTCCAAACCGAGCGGGACAGCTTCCGCGCCCCGTGGCTGCGCCGCCGAGCGGTCACAGCACCGGCTCAGCCTGCCGCAGCCGCACGTAGATTGACGTGAAGCAGAGCACGATGGCGAGCATGATGAGCGAGACCGCGGCGGCCGGCGCCGGCCGGCCCAGACGGAACGAGAGTTCGTAGAGGTAGGTGACCAGGATATGCGTCGAATTGTCCGGGCCGCCCTGCGTCATCAGCCAGATGATCGGGAACGAGTTGAACACGTGGATCACGTTGAGCACGACCGCGATGTTGATGAACGGCGCCAGCATCGGCAGCGTGAGATGCCAGAAATTGTGCCAAGGATAGGCGCCATCGATCGAAGCGGCCTCATAGATCTCTTCGGGGATCGACGTCAGCCCGCCGAGCAGGATAGTCGTCGTGAACGGGATCGAGACCAGGATGCCGACGCCGATTTCGACCGGGAAAGCCGTCTCGGCCTGCGCCATCCATTGCACCGAGCCGGCCATCAGCCCCCATTGCCGCAGCGTTGCGTTGATCATTCCGTAGTCGGCGTTGAACGACCAGAGCCAGACGATCGCGGCCATCGACAACGAGATCGCCCAAGGCAACATGATGATCGTGCGCGCGATCCCGCGCCCGTAGAAATCCTGGCGCAGGATCAGCGCGACCGGCAGCGAGATGGCGACCGTTCCGCCTACGACGCCCCCGGTCCATATCGCGGTACGCAGCAGCGCGCCCTGGAAGATCCTGTCCGACAGGATCGACTGGAAGTTGGCGAGCCCGGCGAAGCCGCGCACCAACCCGAAGCGCGACACGTCCGAGACCGAGAGGACGACGATCTGGTAGAACGGATAGACGATGATCCCACCGGCGAGCACCAGGCTCGGCAGGATCAACGCCCATGCGGTGAGCGGCAGTCGCGGCCGCCGGGCTCTGGCGCCGGCGGCGGCGATCACTTGCCCAGCGATTGGTCCGCCCGCGCCGCCGCTTGTTTCAGCGCGTCTTCCGGCGACGCCTTGCCGAGATAGACAGATTGCACGGCGTCGGTGACGGCCTTGGCGGTGTCCTCCCAACCGGTCACGGTCGGCGCGAAATGCGCCGAGGGCAGCAGGTCCGCAAACGTCTTCAACCTGGCGTTTTCAGTGAAATACGGGTCGGCCGCCTCGGCCTCTGTGGTCGGCAGGAACCCCTCGCCCTTGGTGAACTCGACGCGCGGCCCCTTGGTGAACAGGAAGTCGAGGAACTTCCAGGCAGCCGGCTTCACCTTGGAATCCTTGAACATCACCACCGAATCGGTGACGGCATAAGTCGAGCTCGTCGTCCCTTTCGGCACCGGCACGATACCGTATTGCAGGGTCGGCGCCTCCTTGGCGATCTGGTTGATCAGGAACGGCGCGGTCATCACCATGCCGACCCGCCCCTGCTTGAACAGGTTCTGCAGGTCCTCGCGCGTGTAGTTGGTGACGCCGTCCTCGGTCAGGCCCTTGTCCACCAACGTCTTGTAGAGGCTCAGCGCCTTGACCCCCGCCGGCGAGTTGAAGGCCGCCTTGTTGTGCGCGTCGACGACATCGCCGCCGTAGCTCCACAGCGCGTAGTAGTAATAGACGTCGACTTCGGTGCCTTTCGCCATCAGCCCGAAGCCGGGCGTTCCCGCCGCCTTCATCTTCTCCGATGCGGCGATGACGTCGTCCCATGTCTTGGGGCCGTCGGGGTAGCCGGCCTTGGTGAGCATGTCCTTGTTGTAGAACATCGCCCGGGCCGACGCCGCGATCGGCAGGCCGTAGACTTTGCCGTCGATGGCGCCGGGCTTGAGCAAGGAGGGGATGAAGCGGGCCTTGAACGCCGCATCCATGTGACCGTCCAGCGGCTCGGCCATGTCGTCCTTGACGAAATCCAGCAACCAACGGGTCCCGATGATCGAGAGGTCGGGCGTGGTGCCGCCGGAGATGTCGGTGCGAAGTTTCTGCAGCAACACTTCCCAGTTCACGACATCCAACTTCACGTCGATGCTGGGATTGAGCTTGTGGAACTCGTCCGCCATCTTCTGGAAATACGGCCCGGTGGCGGCGCTGTAGTAGGAGACGGTCATGCGCACCGTCTCGGCGCGCGCTGCGCCGATGCTGCCGAGTGCGAGCAACAGGGCGACGCCGCCCAGCAAGCGTCTTCTGAAAGCGTTCATGTCCGTTCCATCCCTCGCGATGTGGGCAGTGCCAAAGCCTGCAACATCGATGCCGGCCCGTCCAGATGCGCAGGCGCCGCCGTTGCCACGATGCGCCGAACCGGTGTCTGCTTCATCGGCCACCAACGACGAGGCCCGGTTTGACAAGCCCATCGCCCTATCACGGGCTCTACGCCTACGTCTGGGACGTCGCGCCGGAGGAGCCGGACCGCTTCGTCGGCGAGCTGCAGCAATGGTCGATCGACACGCTCTGCCTGGCCGCGAGCTATCATGCCGGCAAGTTCATCCGCCCGCATGCGTCCGGTAGCCGCGTGTTCTTCCCCGAAGACGGCACCGTCCATTGCGCGACCCGGCCGGAGCGCTACGGCGTCATCAAGCCGCGTCCGAGTAGCGCAGTCGCCGACGATGTGTTCGGCCGCTATGCCGCCCGTGCCGACATCCGGGTCACGGCATGGACGGTGCTGCTGCACAACACCCCGCTGGGCACCGCCCATCCGGATTGCGTCGCCCGCAACGCGTTCGGCGACCCCTATTGGTATAGCCTATGCCCCGCCAATCCCGACGTGCAGGATTACGCCGTCGCCCTCTGCGCCGACATCGCCGACCGCTATCCGCTCCGCGGCCTGGTGTTGGAAACGCCGGGCTGGCTGCCTTACGCGCACGGATATCATCATGAATTCGCGCTGATCGGAAGTAATCCCTGGCTCGACGCCAATCTCGGCCTGTGTTTCTGCCCGAGCTGCCTCGCAGGCGCCGCTTCCAGCGGGATCGATGCCGAGGGCGTGCGGCGCCGGGTCGCGGCAAGGATCGATGGCTACCTGCGCGCGCCTCGGGACACGCCGGCCGATATCGGCCAGTGCTGGATACAAGCCGACCTCGTCTCCGACCGTGATCTCGCACCGTTCCTGCGCTGGCGGCAATCGGTGGTGACGGCGCTGGTGCAGCGGATCCGCGCGGCCGTCCGCCGCGACGCGGAGCTGTTCGTGATCCCCTCGGTGCGTCGGCCGAGTGCCTCGGGGTGGCTCGAGGGCAGCGACCTTCCAGCCCTCGCCGCTGCCGCAGATGGTCTCGAGATCTGCTTCTACGAACCATCCTGGCAGCGCGCCGCGGCCGATTTCGGCGAGGTTCGGCGCCGCGTCGGTGCGGATCCGGCCATACGGTGTGTGCTCCGCCCGGCTCCCCCGGACTCCCAGGAGGAGGGCGAATTCGCGCGCACGGTGGCCGAACTCGACCGGGAGGGGGCGGCCGGGTTCGCTTTCTACAATTACGGCCATGTGCGGCGCGCCAATCTCGACTGGATCGGGCGCGCCTTGGGCGGTCGGCTGAGCAAAGGATATGATCATGCGTCTTGACCGCAAGGTGGCCCTCGTGACCGGCGCCGTGGGCGGCATCGGCACCGCCATCGTCGAGGTGTTCCTCGCCGAAGGCGCCACAGTGATCCTCTGCGACAAGCGGGCGGACGACCTCGATGCCCGGGTGGCGGCACTGCGCGGCGCGGGCGCGCGCGTGCATGCGGCGGCGGCCGACATCACCGATCACGCCGCGCTCTGCGCCGCCGTGACCGCCGCCACCGCGCAGGTGGGCGAGGTCGACATCGTCGTCGCCAACGCATCGACCGGCAATCACAGCGACACGCTTCGCGCCACCACGCCGGAAACCTGGCGACAGGACATCGCGGACAACCTGTCCGGACAGTACAACACGGTCGACGCGGTGCTGGCGCCGATGAAATCGCGGGGCGCGGGGAGCATCGTCCTGGTCGGTTCGGTGAACGGACTCGCGACGTTCGGCAACCCCGCCTATAGCGCAGCCAAAGCCGGATTGATCAGTTTCACCAAATCGATGGCGGTCGAATACGGACCGCTCGGCATCCGCGCCAACATCGTCTGTCCCGGCACGGTCCGCACGCCGGCCTGGACCCGGCGCATGGAGCGCAGCCCGGCCATCTTCGAAAGCCTGCGCAAATGGTATCCGCTCGGCCGCGTCGCGGAGCCGGAGGATGTCGCCCGCGCCGTCTGCTTCCTCGCTTCCGACGAGGCGGGGTTCATCTCCGGCGCCGTCCTTCCCGTCGATGGCGGTCTGATGGCGGGAAACCGCCTGATGACTTCGGAACTGACGCTCGAGGCGATCTGACCAGGATCGCGGCCAGCCGACCCCGATGACGAGCAACCGCTACTACCGCGGCCCACAAAGCGATCATTTCGACGGGGTCCGGTTCTTCAATCCGGGACAGCCGACGACGGACCGGACGCTGCGCGACCTGCTGCGCTGGCGTTTCAACGGTGAAAAGGTGCGCTGGTCAGCATCCCCCAGCGATCGCGCTGCATCGCCGTGCCAGCGGGTCGAAGATCTGGCGATCACGATGGTCGGGCACGCTTCCGTGCTGATCCAGATCGCCGGCCGGAACGTCCTGGTGGACCCTGTCTGGTCGGACCGCGTGAGCCCGGTCCGTTTCGCCGGGCCGCTTCGGGCCAATCCGCCGGGCATTCCGTTCGAAGCGCTGCCGCCGATCGATCTCGTCCTGATCACGCATACCCACTACGACCATCTCGACGCCGATACGCTGAAGCGGCTCTGCGCGCGTGATCGGCCGCGCGTTGTTATGTGCGCTCGGAACCGATGCCGTGATCGCCCGCGCGGCGCCGGGCTGCCGGACCGAGGCGGGGGATTGGGGGGCCAGGTTCGACGTCGCTGACCTTTCGGTGACGATCCAGCCCGCCCATCACTGGTCGGCACGCTCGATCGGCGACCGGCGGATGGCGCTATGGTGCGGCTTCGTCATCCAAGCGCGCGATACGGTCGTCTATGTCGCCGGCGACACCGGCTACGGCGACGGCGCGATCTTCCGCCAGGTCCGGGAGCAATTCGGGCCGCCGAGCGTGGCGATCCTGCCGATCGGCGCCTACGAGCCGCGCTGGTTCATGCGCGACCAGCATGTCGATCCGGAAGAGGCGGTCCGCATCCTGCTCGATTGCGGGGCGACACAGGGGCTTGGCGTGCACTGGGGGACGTTCCAGCTCACCGACGAGGACAGGCTCGCGCCGGTGACCGCGCTCCGCGAAGCCTGCGATAAGCACGGCATCGAGCCGCAACGATTTATCGCGCTGGAACCGGCAGATCAGTGGCGACCGCTCAGGTGAGAGCCGAGCGGGCCGCTCAGGCCGAGATCGCTCGGCCACCGTCGACGACGATGGTCTGCCCTGTGGAGAATTTTAGGTGCGTGGCGCAGGCCAGCACGGCGCGGGCGACGTCATCGGCGGTCGCGATCCGCCTGAGCGGCGTCTTGGCCCCGGCGTCCTTGTTGAACGCCTCGCCGCGCCCGGGGACGAAGCCCGTGTCCACCGCGCCCGGCGACACCGCCAGCACCCGCACTGCGGGCGCCAACACACGCGCCAGCGACTTCGTCATCACGTCGATCCCCGCCTTTGCCGCACCATAGGCGATCGAAGACCCGCTTCCGCTCACGGCGGCCATCGAGGAGATGGAGACGATCAGCCCATCGCCCGACGCCGTCAGCATCGGCGCGAACGCTCGGATGGTGGCGAACTGCCCGCGCCAGTTGACTGCGAACATCCGGTCGATCAGCGCGTCGTCGAGCGCGTCGAGATCCGCATGCGGCACCGCTTTGGTGAATCCGGCGCTGTTCACCAGCACGTCCAGCCGGTCCCAGCCCCGCGCCACGATCGCGTCCCGCAACGCCAGGATGCTCGCGCTGTCCTCAATCTCGAGCGGGAGTGCGGCGTGGCCGCTTCCCGGCAGGTCGGCAATCACCTTGGCGCCGGCCGCCTCCTTGCCGGGCCGGTGCGTGACGATGACCTGGGCGCCCTCGTGAGCGAATTGCCGCGCCGTCGCAGCGCCGATCCCGCCGGAACCGCCGGTGATCAGGACGAGTTTGTCGCGCATCATTCGAATGCTTCCTCGGGTATTCGGATCGGCGGTTTCGTCTTGCGCAGGGCGGCGTAGATCAGGCCCGCGACCAGCAGCACGGAAAGCGCCACGAATACGGCGCTGATGGGCCGCTCGACGAACGTTGCGAGGCTGCCGCGCGACAGCAGCACGGAGCGGCGGAAATTTTCCTCCAGCCGCGGTCCGAGGACGAAGCCGAGCAGGATCGGCGCCGGCTCGAAGCCGAGCTGCAGCAGCAGGTAGCCGAAAGCGCCGAACGCCAGCGTCGCGCCGACGTCGAACATCTCGTTGCGTGCGGCGAACACGCCGATGCACACGAAGAACAAGGCTGTGGGATACAGATACCGATACGGCACGCTCAGCAGCTTCACCCAGACGCCGATCATCGGCACGTTCAGGAACACCAAGATGAGATTGCCGATCCAGAACGACGCGATCAGGCCCCAGAAGATGTCGGGCTGCTCGATGATGAGCCGTGGGCCGGGCTGGATGCCGTGGATCATCAGCGCGCCGAGCAGCAGTGCCATGACGGCGTCGCCGGGGATCCCGAGGCTCATGGTCGGGATGAAGTCCCCCTGGACCGCGGAATGGGTCGAGGCTTCCGGCGCGGCGACGCCTTCGATCGCGCCATGGCCAAAACGCTGCGGCGTCTTGCTGATCTTCTTCTCTGCGGCGTAGGCGATGAACGAGGCGATGGTCGGACCGGTCCCGGGGATCAGCGAGCAGAGGCTGCCGATGATCGGTTCCGCGGAACACCGGCGGCAGGGCCTCGCGCAGCTCGCCGCGCGTCGGGCGCAGGTCGCGGAAGCCGAGCTTGACCGCGCGCACGCCCGCCGGGTTGATCGCGTTGACGCTTTTGAGGAACTCGGCGATCCCGAACAGGCCGAGCGACACGGTGACCAGTTCGAGCCCGTCCGCCAGCTCGAGCTGACCAAAGGTGAAGCGCTCGTTGCCGGTGTTGATGTCGGTGCCGACCAGGCTGAGCAGGATGCCCAGCAGCGTCATCGCGACGCCCTTGATCGCCGATCCCTTCGCCAGCGTCGCCCCGGCGAGCAGGCCGAGCAGCATCAGCGTGCAGATCTCCTGCGGGCCGAAGCTGAAGGCGATCCGCGCGATATACGGCGCCAGCACGATCATCTGCACGATGCCGAACGAGGCGCCGACCACCGCCGCGAGCATGGTCACCCCCAACGCGACGCCCCCGCGCCCCTGCTGCGTCATCGGGTAGCCGTCCAGGCATGTCACCGCATGCGGCGGATGGCACGGCAGGTTCAGCAGGATCGAGCAGATCGCACCGCCGTACTGGGCGCCGTAATAGATCCCCGACAGCATCAGCAGCGAGGCGACCGGGTTCATCGAAAAGGTGAGCGGCAGCAGGATCGAGATGGTCGACAACACGCCCATACCCGGCAGCACGCCGACCATGTTGCCGATGAACACGCCGAAGAAGCACCACATGACGTTGTGGAGTTGCAGCGCAACGCCGAACCCGTGCGCCAGCCCCTCGACGCCCGAGGCGATCATGTCAGCACGCCGCGGATGACCGGGAACTGCACCTTGAGCCCGTAATGGAACAGCAGGACGCCGAACACGGTTACGCAGGCAGCAAGCACAGCGGCCTCATGCAGCCGCGTGCTCTTGGTTCCGAGCGCGCCGACGAACACGCAGGCGAAGGTCGCGGGCGCCAGGCCGGCGCGGTCGGCCAGCGCGATGAACAGCGCGACCGCGACGAGGATCGCCGCAGCTCCTCGCCAATCCGGCGCTTTGATCTCGTGTGCCGTCTCGGGGGCTCGGGCGACGGCCATCAACACGCCGGTCAGCACCATGCCGGACCCCAGCATGACCGGGAAAAACCCCGACCCCATGCTGGTGAGCGTGCCGATGCCATACTGCCCACCCTGCTCGATCGCACCGGCGCCGATCAGGGCGACCAGCGCGCCGGCGAGATAGTCCCGGTTGCGTCCGAACCGCGTCACGCCGACAGCTCCCGCATCAACGGAAACAGCGCCGGCTGCCGCTCGAAGCCGATGCCCGGACAGTCCGGCAGCGACAGCATGCCGTCCCGGACCGTCATCCCCTCGGCATAGCCGCCGAACGCGCCGAACACCCCGGGATACGCCTCGCAACCGCCCAAGCCCAACCCGGCCGCCACCGCGAACGACATCATGTTGCCGCCATGCGGAAACACGCAGGCGCGGCTTACACCGAGGGCCTCGATCCGCTGGATCATCGCGGCATAGGCGGCGATCCCATAAGCATGCGGCGGGTCGACCTGCAGAACGTCATGTCCGGGCCGGAACCCGCCGAACTGCAGCAGGTTCTCGACATCGGCCGCGCAAAACAGATTCTCGCCGGTCGCCAGCGGCGGCGCATATAGCCCGGCCAGCGCCGCGAACTCCCCGAACGCCTGCGGCGCGCACGGCTCCTCGAACCAGCGCAGACCATAGGGCGCCAGCCGCTCGGCATAGGCCACGCGACCGCTCCGGCGACAATGCGCCGTTCGCGTCCACTGCCAGCCGCGAACCATCGCCGAGGATACCCAGCACCACGTCCAGTCGACGGCAATCATCGTCGAGCGGGACCCCGCCGGTCTTGATCTTCAGCGCGGTGTAACCGGCGTCGAGATGGCGGTGGACCTCGTCGCGCAGGGCCGCGAGATCGTCGCCTGGCTGATACCAGCCACCGCCGACATAAACCGGCACCTGCGTAGCCGTCGATGCGCTGCCGTAGCGCTCCGACGAGCAGCCGCCACAGCGGACGGTCCAGCGCCTTCGCGACCGCGTCCCAGATCGCGACCTCGATCGTGCCGATCGGAACCGACCGCTCCGCATCGCCGCCGGGTTTCTCGCGGAGCTGCATGCGGGCCGCACACTTGGCCGGGTCGAGCATCCCGGCTTCGTCGAGCAGCGTCTGCGGATCGGCCGAAAGCAGCCGCGGGATGAAACGCTCGCGCATCGACGCGCCACAGGCGTAGCGGCCGGTCGAGTTGAAGGCGTAGCCGATCACCGGGCGCCCTTCGCGGATCACGTCGGTGATGACCGCTACGACCGAGGTGGTCATCTCCGAGAAATCGAACGCGGCGTTGCGCATAGCCGATCGGACCGGGACGGCGCGCTCTCTTATGGCGGTGATGCGCACCGGATCAGACCTGCGGGATCCGCGCCTTCGCGATCACGTCCCGCCATTTCTCGACGTCGGCGACGATCCGTTTGGCGAACGCTTCGGGCGTGCTCGCGACGACGTCGAGCCCGTTGCCGTGGAGCTGCGCGACGATGGCCGGATCGCGCAGGATGGCGAGCGTCGCCGTGCTCAGCGCGGCCAGGATCGGCTGTGGCGTGTTGGCGGGCGCGAGAAAAGCCTGGAACGTTTCGGCGATGAAGTCGCCATAGCCCAGCTCGACCATCGTCGGCGTGTCCGGCAGATCGAACCAGCGCTTCTCGCCGGTGACCGCCAGCGGCACGAGCCCGCCGCTCGCGATCAATGGCCGCGCGGGCGGCAATGCGACGCAGGCGACCGGCGTTGTGCTGCCGAGCACCGCCTGCACCGCGGGACCCGCGCCGCCGAACGGCACCGAAGTCATGGTGATCCCGGCCATCAGCTTCAACAACTCGCCGGAGAGCTGCGGCGTCGTGCCGATGCCGGGGTTGGCGTAACTGATCGCGCTCGGATCGGCCTTGCACCGCGCCACCAATTGCTGGATCGACGTGATGCCGGAGCCTGGGCTGGCGACGAAGACGTTGGGCGAGGTGCCGAGTTCGCCGATCGGGCGCGAAGTCCTTGACCGGGTCGTAGGGGCACCGCTTGTAGAGGCTCGGATTGACGGTGAACGCGCTCGAATCGATCAACAGCGTGTAACCGTCCGGCTCGGCCCGGGCGACGACGGCGGTGCCGATATTGCCGCCGGCGCCGGGCCGGTTCTCGACGATGACCGAGCCGTTCAGTTTGGCGCCGAGCTGGTTGGCCAGGATTCGCGCCATGATATCGGTCGGCCCGGCCGGCGCGAACGGCACGATGAACCGCACCGGCCGGGTCGGGTAGTCGGCGGCGCGCGCCCGCTTCCAGCCGACCGCCATTGCGGCGGCACTGGCGAACGCGGTTCTCCTGGTCAGCGATACGGTCATGTTCACCCTCCCTCGGCGCGCGGTCTTCGCCGCGCTGCCGGATGATCTTAGCGGATGACGATCGGGTTGAGTGGTGAACCGACCGCACCCGTGATCGGCAGCGCCGGCGCGACGAACAGGAATTCGTAGACCTTGTCGGCCGCACAGGCGCGCGCGAGTTCGTCCAGCTTGAAGATCTCGCCCATGGTCAGCCCCATGATCGGGATACAAATCCAATGCCAGGGCTGGTTGATCCCCTCGGTATTGTTCGGCCGGACTTCGACGCCCCAGGTGTCGGTCGCGATCGCCGAGACCTGCTTCTCCTGCAGCCAGTCGAGCGTCTCGAAGTCCAATCCCGGCGCGTCCCCTCCGGGATAGCCGTCCCATGACCCGGCGGCGAGGCACTGCTCCATCTGCCCGGTGCGGATCAGCAGGTGATCGCCCCGCCCCACCGTCACGCCCTGCGCCGCGCAGACCGCGTCCAGCAGGTCGTTCTTGATCGCGAACCCGTCCGGCAGCCAGTCGAGCCCGAGATGGCGGGGAATGTCGAGCAGCACGCCGCGGCCGATCATCTTCTCCTTCGTGTGCTCGATCCCAGCTTTTGCCGCGCCGAACGAGGAGACCTCGCGGCAATCGTAGCCGTTCCACATATGGTGGTCATAGAAGATGTGGCCGAGCCCGTCCCAATGCGTGCCGGCCTGCAGCGGGAATAGCACCATGTCGTCAGCGGACAGGATGCCGCGCTTGTCGAGCGTGCCGGAATACGCGTCCGAGCCGCTGCGCAGCATCGTATGCACCGGATTGAAGCGGCCGACCGGCGGGAATTTCGTCTTCCCGCCCTGAGGGCCGTCCTTGTCGTAGTTCAGCGCCAGCGAGATCACCTGTCCGGTGCGGACCAGCTGCGCCGCTTTCACGATATCTTCCGCCGTCGTGTAATTCAGCGTCCCGACCTGGTCGTCGGGGCCCCACTTGCCCCAGTTCTTCAGCCGTGCGGCGGTTTCGTCGAGCTCCTTGCGGGTCACTCGGGTCGGGGCTGGATGATGCACGTCCATGTTCGTCTCCTCGGAACGATTATTTGCGCCGCGCGCGGCGAGCTGGTTTTTCGGGTGACGCCGAGCGGAATCCGGCGGCCAGGAACGGCACGAGATGGCGAAGCGCAGCCTGGGCGTCGCTCGGGTCGCAGACGCCATTCGTCAACGATTGAATGCGGCCGGGATCGGCCATGGTGTACAACATCGCGCCGAGCGAGAAATGGAACCGCCAGGCCAGGTCCGCCGGCGCGAGATCCGGCAAGAGATCCTGCAGCGCGGCGAGATAGAGGCGGCTCGAACTCATCGAATGCGTCGGCGAGGATGCGGCGGCTGAAGGCGACCGGCTCCGTCGCCAACCGTGCCCGCAATTTGATGAACACACGGCCGCCGAACTCGGTGCTGACCGTCAGCGCCGGGCTCAGGAACGCCTCGATCACCGTCTCCAGCGACAGGTCTCCGTCGGCCCGCAGCGCCTCTAGCAGGCGGATCCGCTCCGCCGCGATCGGTCGCGCCCTAGCGGCGAATATTTCCGCGAGCAGCTTCTCCTTCTCACCGAAATGATAGTTCAGTGCCGCCAGGCTGACCTCCGCCTTGGCCGCGATCGTGCGGATGCTGACGCCGTTCCAGCCATGCTCGGCGAATAGCTCCTCACCCGCTTCGAGCAGACGCTGCTTCACCGGGCGCGGATCGCTGCTGACGCTGTCTCCCATCCCTCGCCTTGACTAGTACGAACGTTCGTATAGCGTCCCCGGCAGCAAGCCGCTTGTCAAGCGGACGAGGTCCAGGGAGCGTCCATGAGCAAAACGATCGTCAGCTGTGCGGTCACCGGCAACCAGACCACGCTGGCGCAACATCCAGGACTCCCCTGCACGCCGCAGCAGATTGCCGAAGCCTGCATCGGCGCCGCCAAGGAAGGCGCCGCCATCACGCACATTCACGTGCGCCATCCCGATGGCCGTCCCTCGATGGAACTCGCGCATTACCGCGAAGTCGTCGAGCGCATCCGCGACAGCGGCACCGACGTCATCATCAATCTCACCACCGGACCCGGCCAGCGCTTCGTGCCCGGCAAGGACGATCCGAGCGTCGCCGGGCCCGGCACGACGCTGATGGCGCCGATGCGCCGCGTCGAGCACGTGCTCGCGCTCAAGCCGGAGATCTGCACGCTGGACCTCAACACCATGTGGTCCGGCACCTCCGCCGTCATCAACGCGCCGGAAAGCATCACGGCGATGGCGCGCGCGATGAAGGAGGCCGGCAGCAAGCCGGAACTCGAAGTGTTCGACAGCGGTGACATCCAACTCGCCAAGCAACTGTTGAAAGACGGCGTGCTGGAGAGCCCGGCGCTGTTCCAAATCGTGACCGGCATCCGCTACGGCTTCGAGATGACGCCGCAGACCATGGCCTATGCGCGCTCGATCTTGCCGCCGGATGCGGTGTGGGCCGGCTTCGGAATCGGCCGCATGGCCTTTCCGATGGTGG
Organism: uncultured Alphaproteobacteria bacterium; assembly: GCA_963848035.1. GTDB lineage: Bacteria > Pseudomonadota > Alphaproteobacteria > Acetobacterales > Acetobacteraceae > JAVVHH01. The sequence goes on along the minus strand of CAWKCD010000001.1, from coordinate 3,965,232 downwards.
CACAAGCGTTCCTGCTCGGCGGCCACGTGCGCGTGGGGCTCGAGGACGCGGTCAATCTCCGCCGTGGCGTCTTGGCGCCGGACAATGCGGCCATGGTGCGCAAGGCCGTGCACATCGTCGACGAACTTGGCGGCGAGATCGCGACCGTTGCGGAGGCGCGCGCGATCCTCGGACTGAAGTCCCGGTAAACAGAGGACGGAGGACACGTGGCTACTCGAAGGAACTTTCTCGGCGCCGGGCTGGCTTTTTGCAGCTGCGGCTTGCTCGACCGCGCCCATGCACAGCCGGCTGCCGTAAGCCGTCCCATCAGCATTGGCGGCGCGCCGGTGCGCACGATCGACACCCATAGCCATTGCATTTTCGAGGATGCTCTGTCGCTGATGGGCGGGTCCGGACAGGCGATCCTGCCGCCCACCAAGGGCGTCGACGAACACTTCCTGGCCAAGGGCGTCGATGGCCGCCTGCGCAGTATGGACGCCATGGGCATCGACATGGAGATCCTGTCGATCAACCCGTTCTGGTATCGCGCCGACCGTGAGATCGGGGCCAAGATCGTCGCGCTCCAGAACGCGCATCTATCGGAGATCTGCGCCGCGCACCCCGACCGTTTCGGCGCCTTCGCGTCGCTGACGATGCAGTTCCCTGACCTCGCCATCAAGCAGCTCGAGGAGGCAATGAAGCTGCCGGGCATACGCGGCGCCGCGATCGGCGGCAGCGTGCTGGGCGCCAGCTTCGCCGAACCGCGGTTTCGCCCGTTCCTGGCCAAAGCGGAGGCGCTCGGCGCCACCCTCTTCATCCATCCGCAGGCGATCCCCGAGATGGCGGCGCGCTTCGAGGGCAATGGCTGGATCTCGAACACCATCGGCAATCCGCTCGAAACCACCATCGCGCTCGAGCACCTGATCTTCGAGGGCGTGCTCGACCAGTTGCCCACCCTCAAGATCCTGGCCGCGCATGGTGGCGGCTTCCTGCCCTCCTACGCTCCGCGCATCGACCATGGCTGCTTCGTCTCGCCGCAGAACTGCAATCCCGGCATCGTGCTGAAGAAACAGCCGAGCGAGTATCTCAACCAGATGTTCTATGATGCGCTGGTGTTCACGCCCGAAGCGCTGCGCCATCTCGTCGCCCAAGTCGGCGCCAGCCAGATCGTGCTCGGCACCGATTTCCCGATCCCCTGGGAGCTGCATCCTGTCGACATGGTCCTCGCGACCCAATCACTCAGCCAGGACGACACGAGGGCGATCCTCGGCGGCAACGCCGCCCGCCTGCTCGGGCTCTCGTCGTGAGGGCCCTCTTCGCCGCTCTCGTTCTGCTTTGGGCGGTGCCGTGCCGCGCCGAAGACTATCCGCGCCGTCCGATCCGTGTGCTGGAGCCGCTCGCCGCCGGCAGCTCGGTGGACGTGATCACCCGCATCGTCGCAGACCGGATGGGCCGGACCCTGGGCGGCAGCCTGTTCGTCGACAACCAGCCGGGCGCGGCGGGGCTGCTCGGCATGCGCGCCGGCAGCCGTGCGGCGCCGGACGGCTACACGCTGCTCGCCGTCAACGACAGCGTCGTCACGGTGTTGCCGAACATCCGCAAGGACGCCGGCTACGACCCACGCACCGCGTTCGTGCCCATCGTGCAGCTGGCGCGGTTGCACTGGGCCCTGATCGCCAGCCCGTCGCTGCACGAAACCACGCTCGGCGGTTTCATCGCCGCCGCGAAAGCCAAGCCCGGCGTGATCGATTACGCGACCGGAGGGCAAGGCAGCCCGCAGCACATCGCCATGGAACTGCTGATGCGCGCCGCCGGCATCAAGCTGCAGCACGTGCCGTTCCGCGGCGCCACCCCAGCGCTCAACGAGATCGTGGCAGACCACATCCCCGTCGGGTTCACCGCGCTGCCCAACCCACTGCCGTTCCTCGACGACAAGCGGCTGATCATCCTCGGCGTCGCCGACAAGGAGCGCTTGCCGACGCTTCCGAACGTGCCGACCCTGTCCGAAGCAGGACTGCCGGGTTTCGAGTTCTACGCCTGGGGCGCCCTGCTCGCGCCGAAGGGGACCCCGCCCGAGATCATCGCCAAGCTGAACGCGGCAGCGAACGAAGCCCTGTCGGATCCCGCGATCCGCAAGCAGTTGCAGGATCTCGGCTACGAGGTGACCGGCGGCACGCCCGACCAACTCCGGGACCTGATCGCGACGGACTTCCAAGCCAAGGCGGACCTGCTGCGCGAGGCGGACATCCATGCCGACTGAGACAAAAGCCGCCATCCTTCGTCCGAACGAGCAGCCCGTCGCCGACCGCGGTGGCGGCAACCGCACCATCCCGCTAGTCATGCCCGGCGTGGGCGCCCGCCAACTCATCAATGGGATCACCATCATCGCGCCCGGCAGCGCCATCCCGGAGCACTTCCACGACTGCGAGGAGAGCGTGATCGTTCTCGAAGGGGCCGCCATCGCCGTCGTCGGCGGCGTCGAACACCCGGTCGGCCCTGGCGACACGAGTTGGATCCCGCCGGGATTGCCGCACTACTTCCGCAACGCGTCGGCCGACCAGCCACTGCGCATCTTCTGGACCTACGCCTCCATCACTGCCACGAGGACGCTCGTCGCCACCGGCGAGACCCGCCCCGTCGCCGCCGAACACACCGCCGACCGTTTGCTGAAATCGTGACCCGAACGGTCACGGCGGCCACGCTCGGGCGCTTCATCGAGAGCGCCTTCGTCGCAGCCGGGCTCCCCGGCGCCGATGCTGCCGCCATCGCAGCCCTCATGGTGGAAGCCGACCTCATCGGCGCCGACGCGCACGGCGTGTTCCGGCTGCCGCAATACATCCGCCGCATCGAAGGCGGCGCCGTCAACCGCACCCCCTCCATCACCGTGCAGCGCACGGCCGCCGCCACTGCGATCGTCGACGGTGACAACGGCATGGGTCACCTCGTGATGTCCCGCGCCGCCGCCGCCGCGGTCGAGCTCGCGCGCGAGGCCGGGCTCGGCTGGGTCGGCGTGCGCGGCTCGAATCATGCCGGCCCGGCCTCCCTCTACGCCGCGATGCCACTCGCTTCCGGCATGATCGGCCTCTACGCCGCCGTCGCCAGCGCCAACCACATGGCGCCCTGGGGCAGCACGTCGCTGCTCCTCGGCACCAACCCGCTTGCCATCGCCATTCCCGCTGGCGACGCGTCCCCGGTGATCCTGGACATCGCGACCACGGTCGTCTCCTACGGAACGATCAAGAACTACGTCCTCCAGGGCAGACCGATGCAAGAGGGCTGGATGATCGACCGCGAGACCGGCGCGCCGCTCACCGACCCGGCCCAAAGCGCGCGCGGCGTGCTGCTGCCGATCGGTGGCTACAAGGGCGCCGGCCTCGCCCTCATGCTGGGCCTGCTCGCAGGCACGCTGAACGGCGCCGGCGTCGGCCGCGCCGTCGTCGACTTCAACGCCGACGATACTTCGCCGTCCAACACCGGCCATTTCATCATCGCGCTCGACATCGCGCGCTTCATCGACCCGTCGCTCTTCGCCACCGCGGTCTGCGCGCATCTGGACGAGCTGCGCGCCTCCGACCGCCTCCCCGGCGTCGATCACATCCGCCTGCCCGGCGAAGACCGCGCCCGTCGCCGCCGTGAGCGGTCCGAGGGCGGCATCCCCATCCCCCCTCCCCTGGCGACGGTGCTGGACGCACTCGGCAACCGCCTCGGTATCGGCGAGCTGCCGCCGGGCTGATCAGCCCGCCGCGAACATCGTCCCGAGCGCGTCGTGATCCGTCAGGAACGCGACGCCGTCGTGCTCGCGCACAAGGGCCAGAGAGCGGGCAAACTCGATCGCGCCCATCGGCCGACCATAGACATGGGCGTGCACGGTGAGGTCGAGGCACGCCGGTCGTGGCGGCAAATCGTGCCAGCCGTCCAGGATGCGCCCGGTAATCCGAGAGAAACTCTCCGGCTCGTTCCCGTAGCGGACGCTCAGCGGCATGTCGTTCACCTCCATCGTGAATGGCACCGCCGTGATCGGCCCGCTCGACGTCTGGACGATCCGCGGCAGATCCCTATCGAAGAAATCGCTGTGCCAACTCAGCCCGGCCGCAGCGAGCAGCTCCGTCGTGTGCGCGCTCGGCGTGCAGCGCGGACTGATCCAGCCCGGCGGCCGCCGGCCCGTCACCGCCTCGAGCGCCACGAGGCAGCGTTGCAGGTCCCGCGTCTCCTCTTCGATGCTCTGCGTGGCCGGGATCGTCTGCTGTCCCCAGCCATGCGCCGCGACCACATGCCCGGCCTCTGCGATCGCCCGGATCAGCGCGCCATGCGGCTCCGCCAAAACGCCGCTCACATAGAACACGGCCCGCACGCCCGCAGCATCGAGCACGTCGAGCAGCCGCCACGCGCCCGCGTTCGGCCCGTAAGCCGCCCAGGACAACGCCTGGAAGTCCGTCGCCCCCGCCTTCAGCACGTTGCCCATCGGCCCGACGCCGGGCGCCGCGCCATCGCTCCACCCCTCGAGCATGACGCTGACGGAAACCGCCAGGGTGCGCCCTTCCGGCCAGGTGCCGGGAAGATCCGTCATCGTGCTGTCGCCTCTCTCAAATCCCCGGCGGCTGCCGATACCCGCCGAACTCCCGTTCGAGCAACCCGGCGAATGCGATCGTCGTCCGATCCTGCAGATACCCGCCGATGATCTGCACACCAACCGGCAAGCCGCTCTCCGTCAGCCCGGTCGGCGCCGTCGTCGCAGGCAAGCCGCACATCGTCGCCACTGCCGCCCATGCCACCTGATCGCCATACAGCACCGACCGCCCGTCGACCTGCAGCCGCCGCTTGTCCCAATCGTCGGAATGATCATGCGGGAACGCAGGAGTCGGCATCGGCGGGCAGATGATGACGTCGATTTCGTCGAACAGCGCGTTCCATCGCGTCCGCAAACCCTCGCGGAGCCACCCAGCCTTGATCCAGGCGACATGGCTCATGGTCGAACCGCGCACCCAAGCGGCGGCGAGGCCCTGGTCCTCCGGCGATAGATCCGTCGCCCGCGCCTGCATCTGCAGGCGGTCCTCAGGCTTCGCGTCGGCGGCGAAGAAAGCTGCGAGCAATTCGACGTAGACCCGAGTCGTCACTGCCAGGTTCGGCAGATCGGCACGCTGCCGCGCCACTTGGCAACCGGCCGCGCCGAGGCGGTCGGCCAGATCGTCGACCGCTTTCTTCACCGCATTCGCGGTCGGACACAGCGAATGAGCATCAATGAGCAATACGCGGAAATCGGACAGTTTGTCGTGCCGTGCCGCCGGCAGATCGAGCCGGTAGCCGGCGCCCCCCCAGCGCGCATCCGGCCCGGCCAGCACGTCGAGCGCCAAGGCGAGATCGCCCGCGCTGCGAGCCATCGGCCCGATCACCGCCATGTCGCTGATCACCGGATTGGCCGGCGTGCCCGGAAAGCCCGAGCCGCGCTGCGGCACCAAGTCGATGCTCGGCTTGTGAGAATACACGCCGCAAAAATGCGCCGGTGCACGCAGCGACCCGCCGATATCCGATCCGAGCTCGAGCGGGACGAATCCTGTTGCCAACGCCGCCGCCGCGCCGCCGGATGAGCCCCCCGGCGAGCGCTTCAGGTCCCATGGATTGTTGGTGGTGCCGTAAACCGGATTGTAGCTCTGCCAATCCGACAGCGCCGCCGGAACATTGGTCTTGCCCAGAATGATCGCGCCCGCCGCCTTCAGGCGTTGAACCGCAAGCGCATCCTCCGGCGGCTTGTAATACTGGAAGCGCTGGATGCCCCAGCTCGTCGGCAGCCCGGCGACGTTGAATTGCTCCTTCACCGTCATCGGCAACCCGAGCAGCGCACCCTGCTCGCCCCGCCCGATCGCGGCATCGGCGGCATCGGCCGCCTTCCGCGCCCGATCGAAATCGCGGACGACTACGGCATTGATCGGACCGTCATGCGCCTCGATCCGCGCGATCGACGCCTCGACCAGTTCGCGGCTCGAGACCGTCCGCGCCGCGAGCGCAGCGCGCAGCCTTGTGGCCGATTGAACGATGTCGACAGGCGGCGCGGCCCAAGCGGAGCGGGCCAATACCGCCGCTCCCAGCCCGGTCACCACCTGCCTGCGGCTGCACGATCCGACCACGCCCAGCTCCCGATTGCGTCCGGCAACGATAGCGCCGGCCCGGCGGCGCGACCAGAAGCCTTGCGTGTACCCCGCCCTGTCGGCATACCCCGGCCACCACCCGGAGACGCCCACCACCGATGATGTATTTCAGCAAGCTCAAGACCGCGCTGATCGCCGGCGTGTGCGTCCTGGGCGTGCTGCTCTGCCTGCCCAACTTCCTGCCCAAGCCAGCCTCGTGGCTGCCATGGCGGCAGGTGCATCTCGGGCTCGACTTGCGGGGCGGCTCGTATCTGCTGCTCGAGGTCGACATGTCGGCGGTGAGCAAGGAGCGGCTCGACAACCTCGCCGACGCGGTTCGCACCGCGCTGCGCAACAAGGTCCAGTTCCAGCCGCCGCAAGTCCAGCCCGGGCAGAACCGCATCCTCGTTCGCCTCCGCGACCCGGCGCAGACCGAAGATGCGCTCCGCCTGCTCCGCGATGCCACCACCGCCGTCGGCACCGCGAACGAATACACGGTCGCCTCCAGCACGCCGGGCGAGATCACGCTGGCCTTGTCCGAAATCGGCCTGCGCGAACGCGGCAACGCCGCCATCCTGCAATCGATCGAGATCGTCCGCCGCCGGATCGACGAGACTGGCGTGCTCGACCCGCAGATCGCCCGGCAGGGCGACAACCGCATCGTCGTGCAACTCCCTGGGGTGGAAGATCCCAACCGGATCAAGGAGTTGATCGGCAAAACCGCCAAGATGACGTTCCGCCTGGTCGACGACAGCGCCAGCCCGACCGGTCCGACGCCGCCCGGCGACGATATCCTGCCGGTCGAGGGCCAGGCCAACGTCAAGGAAGTCGTGCGTCGGCGCATTGAGGTCGACGGCGCCAACCTGACCGATGCCCGCCCGGGACAGGACACGCAGAGCGGTCGCTGGGTGGTCAACTTCACCCTCGACAGCGTCGGCGGCCGCAAATTCGCCGACGTCAGCACGACCAACACGGGCAAGCGCTTCGCCATCGTGCTGGACGACAAGGTGATCAGCGCGCCGGTGATCCGAGAGCCCATCACCGGCGGGCGAGGCCAGATCAGCGGCAACTTCACCGCCGCGTCGGCGCAGGATCTCGCGGTTCTGCTGCGCGCGGGCGCGCTGCCGGCACCGCTCACGGTCGTCGAGGAGCGCTCGGTCGGCCCCGAACTCGGCGCCGACAGCATCCGGGCCGGCGCGTTGTCGCTGGGCGCCGGGCTGCTGATGGTGATGGCGTATATGGCCGTGTTCTATGGCCTGTTCGGCTGGTATGCGAACATCGCGCTGATCTTCAACCTATTCCTGCAGATCGCGGTGCTCTCGCTGCTCGAGGCGACGCTGACCTTGCCCGGCATGGCCGGCATCCTGCTCACGCTCGGCGTCGCGGTGGATGCGAACATCCTCATCAATGAGCGCATCCGCGAGGAAGTCCGCCACGGCCGCACCCCGCTCAACGCGCTCGACACCGGCTTCCGCCGGGCATACGGCACCATCATCGACAGCAACGCCACCGAACTTCCTGGCCCACGTCATGCTCTTCGTGTTCGGCTCCGGCCCGGTGCGAGGCTTCGCGGTCACCATCACCGTCGGCATCGCCACCACCCTGTTCACGTCCATTCTCGTGGCGAGGCTGCTGATGGCCCGGTGGTATGTCAGCACTCGCCCCGTCCTGCTTCCGGTGTAGCCCGAATGTTCTTCCGCCCGCTGTTCCGGATCGTCCCGGACGAAACCAACGTCAAGTTCATGCGCGGCCGCTTCATCGGCCTGGCCACCTCGGCCGTGCTGTCGATCGCCTCCGTGATCCTGTTCTTCCACCCGGGCCTGCGCCTCGGCATCGACTTCCGCGGCGGCATCATCATGGAGGTGCGGACCCCGGGTCCGGCCGATTTCAACAAGATCCGCGCCGCGCTCGCCACCGCACAGGTTCCAGATGCTGGCCTGCAGCGCTTCGGCGCCGATGACGACGTCCTGATCCGGCTCGATCCGCAGGGCAACGAGCAGGCCACCCAGGTCTCGGTCAACCGCATCCGCGGCGCCCTCGAACAGGCCGAGCCCGGCACCCGCATCGTGCGCACCGACGCGGTCGGCGCCTCCGTCTCGGAGGAACTGTTCCACAACGGCATGCTCGCGCTGGGGATCAGCCTGCTGATGATCCTCGTCTACATCTGGTTCCGCTTCGAATGGCAGTTCGCGGTCGGCGCCGTCGCCACGCTGATCCTCGACGTGACCAAGGCGATCGGCTTCCTCGCCATCACCCGGATCGAGTTCGACCTGGTGATGGTCGCCGCGATCCTGACCGTGATCGGCTACTCCACCAACGACAAGGTCGTGGTTTACGACCGCGTCCGCGAGAACCTACGTAAATACAAGACGATGCCGCTGCGTCAGCTGATCGACCTGTCCATCAACGAGACGCTGAACCGCACGCTCTCCACCTCGATGACCGTGTTCCTCGCCGCCCTGCCGCTCGCGCTGTTCGGCGGCGCGTCGCTGTCCGGCTTCGCGCTGATGATGCTGTTCGGCATCGTCGTCGGCACATCATCGTCGATCTTCATCGCGGCGCCGATCCTGCTGCTGCTTGGCGAGAACAAGCTGCGGCGGGACGCGCAGCCAGTCCCGCCGCCGGCTGCGGGCGCCCGCAGCCCCTAGGAAACGTTCAGGCCGCGGGACAGGCCTTCGCGATCGCCAGGAAATCCGCAGCCACCAAGCTGGCGCCCCCGATCAGCGCCCCGCCGACACCGGGGAGCCGCAGCACCGAGGCCGCCCCGGCCGGCTTCACCGAGCCGCCATAGAGGATGCGGATCCCCTGCCCCGCCGGCCCGAGCGTGCTGACGAGTTGCTCGCGGATGCAGCGATGCATCTCGACGATGTCCTCCTCGCCCGCGGTTCGCCCGGTTCCGATCGCCCAGATCGGCTCATAGGCGATGGCGCCGGCGAAATCGGGCGGCAAGCTGCCGTCGATCTGCGCCGCGACCACCGTCTCGGCCGCGCCGGCCAGACGCTGCTGCTCGCTCTCACCCACGCAGACGATCGGCAGCAATCCTGCCGTTGCCGCCGCTGTCGCCTTCTGCTGCACCAGGATGTTCGATTCGGCATAAGCGGTCCGGCGCTCCGAATGGCCGAGGATCACCCAGGACGCGCCGGCATCCCGCAGCATCGCCGCCGAGACGTCGCCGGTATAGGCGCCGTTGATTTCGACATGGCAGTCCTGTCCACCCGCCGCGATGCCGCTGCCCGCCAATATCGTCGCCACCTCCGCCAGCACCGTCGCCGGCGGGCACAGCAGCAGGTCGCAGGCTAGCCCTTCCGCACCGTCCCGAACCCCGCGCGCCAGGGCCGCCGCGTCGGCGCGCAGCCCGTTCATCTTCCAGTTTCCCGCAATCAGTGGCCGCATCGATTCTCTCGTTGGAACGAGGCTAATAATGCGCCCAGGACCCGCTCTGGCAAATCCATCTCGTCCTCCCTATGGTCCGCTTCTCGCACACCCTCGCCGGTAATCCCTGATGCTTCGCTTCTTTCGCGCTTTCCTCAACACCTGGGCCGCCCGCGCCTTCTTCGTCGTGCTGGTCGCGGCGTTCGGCTTGTGGGGCATCGGCGACGTGATCCGCAACGTCGGACACGATACGTCGCTGGCCACGATCGGCAGCCGTAAGATCGAGGTCCCCGAGTTCCAGGACGCCTTCCGCCGCGACCTCGCGCAGGTCACGCGCATGATGGGCGGCAAATCCGAGCCCACGCCCGCGATCCGCCGGTCCGTCGCCGAGCAATCGCTCGACCGGATGGTCATCCAGGCCGCGATCGCCGACGAGATCGACCGGCTCGGGATCGTCGTGCCCGACGACAAGCTGCGCCAAGCCGTCTTCGAGATGCCGATCTTCCGCGGTCAGGGCGGCCAGTTCGACCGCGCCACCTTCGAGACGGTGCTGCGCAACAACAACATGACCGAAGGCCGCTTTCTCGAGATGATGCGCTCTGACCTGGCGCAGCGCCAACTGATGGAGACCGTCCAGGCGGGCGTCACCCCATCGCAAACGCTGGTCGAGCAAGCCTACGCCTTCCAGCGCGAGACCCGGATCGGCGAGATCGTCGATCTGCCACTCACTGCCGCGCCCGCGCCGTCGGAACCCACTGCCGACGATCTGCAGCGGCAATATGAGAACAACACCTCCAGCTACAGCGCGCCGGCGTTCCGCCGCATCAAACTGGTGGTGCTCTCCCCGCAGACCCTGGCGCGCGGCATCGACGTCAGCGACGACGAGATCAAGGCCTATTACGAGCAGCACAAGACCGATTACGTCACCGAGGAGCAGCGTGCGGCTGACGTGATCACCGCCCCCGACGAGGCTAGCGCGACGAAGCTCGCCGAAGCCTGGAAGGCCGGCGCCGACTGGGCCGCGATGCAGAAAGCCGCTTCCGACGCGGGCGCGACGGGCGTCTCGGTCGACCTCTCGACCCGGCAGCAATTCCCCTCACCCGAGTTGGCCGACGCCGTCTTCAAAGCGGCGCCCAACACCGTTTCTGGCCCGAGCAAGTCGGCTTTCGGATTCCAGGTGGTGCGCGTCACCAAGGTAGCTGCTGGCACGTCCAAGACGCTCGACCAGGTCAAGGACGAGCTGCGTCAGAAAGTGGCGATCGACCGCGCCGTCGACCAGGTCTACACCAGGGCCAACAAGCTCGACGATGCGCTCTCGGCCGGCACCAGCCTCGACGATCTCCCCGGCGACCTCGGCCTATCCGCCGTCGCCGGCACGCTCGACGCACAAGGCATGACGCCGGAAGGCGAGCCCGCGCCGCTGCCGGGCTCCCCGGCCCTGCGCCAGGCGATCATCACCGCTGCCTTCGCCACCGGCAAAGGCGAGACTCCGCGGATGATCGAGGGACCCGATCAGTCCTACTACGCGATGCAGGTCGAGGAGATCATCGAGCCCAAGGTCAAGCCGTTTGACGATGTGAAGACCCAAGTCCGCGAAGATTGGCTCGAGGCGCAGCGCAAGCGCGAGCAGGAGAAGCAGGCCGCCAAACTCATGTCCGCGGCGCAAGCCGGCGGCTCGCTCGACGACGCCGCGACGATCGCCGGCGTGCAACTCCAGAAGACCCCGGCCGTCCCCCGCACCGGCGCGGTCGAGCATGTGCCGTCACAGGTCCAGGATGCGCTGTTCCGGCTCAAGCAGGGCGAGACCACGATGGTCGAGACGCCCGAGGGTTTCGTCGTCGTCCGCCTCGCTCAGATCGTCGAGCCCGACCCGGCGAAGGACCCCGCCGGCTTCGCCCAGATCCGCGAAGCAATGACCCGCGCGCTCGATCAGGACATCGAGGTCGTGTTCGCGAGCGCGCTGCGTGACCGGGCGCAGCCGCGCGTCAACCGCGCCCTGCTGGACAATCTCGTCGAATGAACGCGATCACCTCCCCCACCCACGCTGCATTCCGTGAAGCTTATGACGCCGGTCGCGGCACGCTGGTCTGGACCACCGGAGTCGGCGATCTGGAGACGCCGGTCGGCGCCTACATGAAGCTTGCCGCCGGCAAACCGCACTCCTTCCTGCTGGAGAGCATCGAGGGCGGCTCGGCCCGCAGCCGCTACTCCATCATCGGTATGGCGCCGGACCTGATCTGGCGCTGCCGCGCCGGACGGGCGGAACTGAACCGCAACGCCCGCTCGGCGCCCCATGCCTTCGTCCCAGAGGCGACCCCGGCGCTCGAAAGTCTCCGCGCCCTCATCCTCGAAAGCCGGATGGACGTGCCCGACCACCTGCCTCCCATGCTGGGCGGCCTGGTCGGCTATCTCGGCTACGACATGGTCCGCCAGATGGAGCAGATCGCAGATAAGAACCGCGACGAACTCGGCCTGCCCGAAGCGTTGCTGATCCGCCCCTCGGTTTTCGCCGTATTCGACAACGTGCGCGACGAGCTCACCCTGGCCGCCCCGATCTATCCGCAAGCCGGCGTCACCGCCGCCGCGGCGTGGGAACGGGCCCAGGCGATGCTGGCCGAGGCCGACGCCCTCCTCATGCGCCCGCTGCCGCACGCGACGCCCCCGGTCTCGCTGCCGCCGCAGCCCGAACCGTCGTCGAACATGTCCAAAGCCCAGTTCATGGGCGTCGTCGACCGGATGAAGGAATACATCGAGGCCGGCGACGCTTTCCAGGTGGTGCCGAGCCAGCGCTTCTCGGCGCCGTTCGCCTTGCCTCCCTTCGCGCTCTATCGGGCCCTCCGCCGAGTCAACCCGGCGCCGTTCTTGTTCTTCCTCGAATTCGGCACCTTCGCCGTGGTCGGCAGCTCGCCGGAGATCCTGGTCCGCCTGCGCGACGGCACCGTCACCCTGCGCCCGCTCGCCGGCACGCGGCCGCGCGGTGCCACGCGCGAGGAGGATCTCCGTCTCGAGCAGGAGCTGAGCAGCGACCCGAAGGAGCGGGCCGAGCACCTGATGCTGCTCGATCTCGGCCGCAACGATGTCGGCCGGGTTGCCGAACTCGGCACCGTGCGCGTCGTCGAGAGCTTTGCCGTCGAGCGGTTCAGCCACGTGATGCATCTGTCCTCGACCGTCGAGGGCAAGCTTCGCCCGGGCCTGGACGCGCTCGACGCGCTGATTGCCGCCTTCCCCGCCGGCACGCTGACCGGCGCGCCCAAGATACGCGCGATGGAGATCATCGAAGAGTTGGAGCCGACCCGCCGCGGGATCTACGCCGGCTGCATCGGCTATTTCGCCGCCAACGGCACCATGGACACCTGCATCGGCCTGCGCACGGCCGTGGTGAAAGACGGCACCATGTACGTACAGGCCGGCGGCGGCGTCGTCGCGGACAGCACGCCCGAGGGCGAGTGGCTGGAAACCGTCCAGAAGAGCCGCGCCTTGTTCCGTGCCGCGGAAGAAGCGGTTCGTTTTGCTGCACTGAAGGCCTGATGTGCTAAGAAGCTCCGCTTCAAACCTCCGCTCCCGTCCATGGGGTGCGGGTTTCCAAAGCAGAGACGCCTCGCGATGATCCTCCTGATCGACAACTACGACAGCTTCACGTTCAATCTCGTCCACTTCCTGGGCGATCTTGGCGCGACCTGTGAAGTGTGGCGCAACGACGCGATCAGTCCGCAGGAGGCTCTCGCCCGCAACCCGGAAGCGATCGTGCTCTCGCCCGGCCCCTGCACGCCCGATGACGCCGGCATATGTCTCGACCTGATCCAGGCCGCGGCCGGCCGGGTGCCGCTGCTCGGCGTCTGTCTCGGTCACCAGGCGATCGGTCAGGCGTTCGGCGGTCATGTGATCCGCGCGCCCGCGCCCATGCACGGCAAGGTGAGCCCGGTGACCCATAACGGCAGCGACGTCTTCGCCGGGCTGCCCGATCCGTTCACGGCGACCCGCTATCACAGCCTGATCGTCGAGGCTGACACGCTGCCAGCGGCACTCGAGCCTACCGCTTTCACCGGCGATATCATCATGGGCCTGCGTCATCGCACGCTGCCCATTTTCGGCGTGCAGTTCCATCCCGAGAGCATCGCGTCGGAACACGGACACGACCTCCTCGCCAACTTCCTCGCGATCGCGCGCGGATCGAACCAGCCAGCCAAAGCGGCCTGATGACGAGTCTGAAGCCAGTCTTGGCACGTCTGGCATCCGGCGAGACGCTGTCGGAGGATGAATTGGAAGCTGCATTTGGCCTGATCATGTCCGGCGAGGCGACTCCCGCACAGATCGCCGGACTGCTGATGGCCATGCGCGTCCGCCGCGAGACCGTGGCCGAATTGACCGGAGCCGTGCGGGCCATGCGGGCGCGGATGATCGAGGTCGACGCGCCGCCCAACGCGATGGACGTGTGCGGCACCGGCGGAGACGGTGCCGGAACCCTGAACGTCTCGACCGCCGTCGCTTTCGTGCTCGCTGGCGCCGGCGTCTCGGTTGCCAAGCACGGCAACCGCGCCCTCTCCAGCCGCACCGGCGGTGCGGACGTGCTCGCCGCCCTCGGCATCGATATCGACGCGCCGCCCGATCGCCTCGGCGCGATCCTGCGCGAAGCCGGCTGCGTTTTCCTGTTCGCCCCCAAACATCATGCCTCGATGCGGCACGCCGCCGGCCCCCGGGTCGAGCTGGGAACACGCACCATTTTCAATCTCCTCGGACCGCTGGCCAACCCGGCGCGGGTGCGCCGCCAGCTCACCGGAATCTTCGATCCGAGTTGGTCGCGCCCAATGGCCGAGGCGCTCCTAGCGCTGGGCAGCGAGCGCGCCTGGATCGTCCATGGCCAGGGCCTGGACGAGTTGACGGTCGCCGGCGAGAACCGTGTGGTGTCGCTCGACGCCGGTCAAATCCATGAATTCATCGTGACCCCGGAAGACGCTGGGCTTCCTTCCAGCCCGGTCAGCGCCATCAAAGGGGGCGACGCCGAGTACAACGCTTCCGCATTGCGCGGCGTGTTGCAAAGCGATCACGGCCCCTATCGTGACACCGTGCTTCTCAATGCGGCGGCCGGGCTGATCGTGGCGGGCAGAGCAGAAACGTTGCGCGACGGGGTGGATCGAGCGGCGCGCACGATTGACGACGGAGCGGCACTTGCCGCGTTAGAACGGCTACGGCACGCCACGGCCGCGCTGGAGGCTTGAGATGGACATCGGTATTTCCGACACACTCGCGCAGATCTGCGCGTCGACGCTGGCCGAGACGAAACGGCGCGAGGCGGAGATGCCGATCGACAAGCTGAAGTGGAAGGTCACGCACCAGAAGGACCGTCCACGGAATTTTGGATCAGCGCTGAAGGAGAAAGTGGCCGATGGCGGCTTCGCGCTCATCACCGAACTGAAGCGCGCCTCGCCCTCGGCCGGCCTGATCCGCGAGAATTTCGACCCGGTGGCGCTCGCCACGACCTACGCAGAAGCCGGCGCGACTTGCCTGTCGGTGCTGACCGATGGCCCGTTCTTCCAGGGCTCCGCCGACGATCTTCGCGCGGCGCGCGCAGCGGTCGACCTTCCCGTGTTGCGCAAGGATTTCATCCTCGAGCCATGGCAGGTGTTCGAGAGCCGGTTGATGGGCGCCGATTGCATCTTGCTGATCATGGCGGCTCTGTCTGACAGTCAGGCGCGTGATCTCGAGGAACTCGCCCGCGCGCTGGACATGGACGTGCTGGTCGAGGTGCACGACCGGCGGGAACTGGAACGCGCCTGCGGTCTGCAGACGCAGCTGATCGGCATCAACAACCGCAATCTCAAGACGTTACAGACGACATTGCAGACAACGGCTGAACTGGCACCGCTTGTCCCATCGGATCGCTTCCTCATCGCCGAGAGCGGCATCCGCACGCATGAGGACATCGTGTGGTTGTGCGAGGCTGGCGCCCGTTCCTTCCTCGTGGGCGAGGGTCTGTTGCGCCAGGCCGACGTGGGCGCCGCCACACGTGCGCTGCTCGGCGAATGAACGACCTGACCCATTTCGACGCGGAAGGCCGCGCCGTGATGGTCGACGTCTCCGACAAGCCCGAGACCCAGCGCACCGCCACCGCCCGCGTGAGCGTGGCAATGCGGCCCGAGACCGCTGAGTTGATCCGCTCCGGCCAAGCCAAGAAGGGCGATGTTCTGGGCGTCGCGCGCCTAGCCGGCATCATGGCCTCCAAGCGCACCGCCGACCTGATCCCGCTCTGCCATCCGCTACCGATCTCGGCGGTCACGGTCGACTTGGTCGCCGGGGACAGCGCCGTCGATATCGAGGCGACCGTGCGTACCACGGGCCGCACCGGCGTCGAGATGGAGGCGCTGACCGCCGCCAGCGTCGCCGCGCTCACGGTTTACGACATGTGCAAGGCAGTCGACCGGGCGATGCGGATCGACGGGCTCCGGGTCGTGCACAAGGATGGCGGCAAGTCGGGCGAGTTCCGCCAACAATGATCTCGGTCGAGGAGGCGCGGAAACGCATCCTCGCCTCGCTCCGCCCCACCGCCGCCGAGACGGTCTCGGTCGCACAGGCCTGGGGCCGCGTGCTCGCGCGCGACGTCGAGGCCCGCCTGGACCAGCCGCCCGCGGACGTGTCCGCGATGGACGGATACGCGCTCCGTGCCGCCGACAGCGGTCCCTGGGCCGTGATCGGCAGCGCCCCGGCGGGCCATCCGTTCGACGGCCGGGTTGGCGAGAACCAAGCGGTGCGCCTGTTCACCGGCAGTTACGTGCCCGCCGGCGCCGATGCGATCGCTTTGCAAGAGGATGCCGACCGCGATCTGGATCAGCTCACGCTGCGCGAAACGCCCACGGTGGGCCGCCATATCCGGCAACGAGGCGGCGACTTCGAACGCGGCCAAACCTTGCTCTCCTCCGGCACCCGGCTCGGCGCTCGAGCAGTCGGCCTCGCCGCGGCCGCGAACCACCCCTGGGTCAGTGTCCATCGCCGGCCGCGGATTGCAATCCTCGCCACCGGCGATGAGATCGCGCTTCCCGGCGACGAACTGCGACCCGGCGGCATCGTCTCGTCCAACGCGCATGCCCTCGCCGCGATGATCACCGCTTCCGGCGGTGAGCCCATCGTGCTGCCGATCGCGCCCGACACGATCGACGCCGTGGCCGCCGCCGCCGACTCGGTGAGCGGGATCGATCTGCTGGTGACCACGGGCGGCGCCAGCGTCGGTGAGCACGACCTGATCCAGCGCGGCCTCGGCGAACGCGGGTTCACCCTCGATTTCTGGCAGATCGCCATGCGGCCCGGCAAACCGCTGATTTTCGGCAGACTCGGCGACACGCCCGTGCTCGGCCTGCCCGGTAACCCCGTCTCTGCCTTCGTCTGCGGCATCCTCTTTCTCGTGCCGGCCATCGCGGTCCTCGCCGGCCAACGGGAATGGCGCCTCCCGATCGCCTCCGCACTGCTCGCCGAACCCGTCCCCGCGAACGATCACCGCGCCGATCACCTCCGGGCTACGCTCTCGGCGGAGCCCTCGGGAACGCTCCACGTGCGACCATTTCCCAAGCAGGACTCATCCCATTTGCGGCGGCTGGCTGACGCGCAGGCGCTGATCGTGCGGCCGCCGAACGCCCCTGCCGCCTCGGAGGGCGCCACAGTCGAGATCATACGGCTGGATCTGGGCCTGCTCTGAGATGGTTGACCAAAAAAGGGAACCAACGTAGAACGCCGTAGTTGCCGATTTGTTCCGATTCGGCTGGCGGGAGCAGGGCCATGTTGACGAGAAAACAGCACGAGTTGCTGGTCATGATCGATCACCACCTCAAGCAGACGGGGTTCTCGCCGTCGTTCGAAGAGATGAAGGAAGCGCTCCAGCTTCGTTCGAAGTCGGGAATCCATCGCTTGATCTCAGCGCTCGAGGAGCGTGGCTTCCTGCGGCGCCGGCATCATCGGGCGCGGGCGCTCGAAGTGGTTCGCTTGCCGAACGAGCCGATGGACCGGGTGCTGCCGGACGCGACGGGGGCGCCAACGCCGGTGACGGCGCCGACCTTTTCGGCTCCTCCGCCTGCAGCGCCCACCTTCTCACCAAACGTGATCCGAGGCGATTTCAAGCGCGCGCTTCCTGGCGTGCGCGCCGCTAACGATGCGAACGCGGTGCAACTGCCGCTTTATGGCCGGATCGCCGCCGGGCTGCCGCTCACGGCTGAGCCGGACGAAAGCTCCTTTATCGAGGTGCCGACGTCGCTACTCGGCAATGGCGAGCATTACGCGCTCGAGGTTGACGGGCTCTCGATGCGCGATGCCGGCATCCTCGACGGCGACACGGTCATCATCCGCCGTGGCGAGCAGGCCGATAACGGCGAGATCATCGTCGCCCTGGTCGACGGCTATGACGTGACGCTGAAGCGGCTGCGGCGGCACGGAAAATCCATCGCGCTCGAGCCGGCGAACCCCGAGTTCAAGACGCAGATCCTTCCGGCCGATAAGGTGCAGATCCAGGGCAAGTTGGTCGCCCTGCTCCGGAGCTACTGAAAGCCCTAGGCGACGAGGATCGCCAGACTGGCGATCCTCAACCGCGGCCCATCAGCGATTTGAGCTGCTTGCGCGCCCAGCTCGGCGCAAACGGCGTCGCGTGCTTGATGCAGATGTTGAGCAGGGTGCGGTCTGCAGGACGCCAATCTCGCCAGGCCGTCCGGGATAGATTGTCGAAATAGTCGCGCTGCCGCGGGTGATTGTCCAAATACACCCAGGGCTTCGAGATCCCGTTGTAGTGGATGATCCGTGCCTCCGACCGCACTCGGCTGATCACGTGCGGGGACAGCCCGAGATCATGCGACGGACGGAAGAACGGATTGATCGCATTCCACTTGTAGTCGAGCGGCAGCCAGTCATCGATCAGCACTAGGTTCAGGATGTCCTGATCCGCATCGTGCGCCTCTCCGGATACTTGCTCAGATACTGGATGCATCGGTTCGTGTAGTCGCGCGCCCGCCATGCATCGAGGTCGAACAGCAACACCCCGGAGTTGAAATAGAGGCTCCCCGGCGGCATGCCATGCTCCGCCGGACGGGACGAGTTCGGGATCTCGACCGCGCCGAGCGCCCTGCCCTGCAGGTCCATCGACCACAGCTCGTCCAGCGGCCCTGCGACGATGATGTCGGAATCCATGTAGAGGACCCGCGACCGGTTCGGGAACAGATCCGGCGCCCAGAACCGGATATAGGCCTCCTTGGTGATGTAGTACGGCGTCGGGAACGCCGCCGGCGGGATCTCGAACCGGATGACCCGCAAATCCAGTCGCTTCTCGTCCTTGAACGACTCGCGCAACTTCGGCGCGAACGCCTCGGGATCGCCTGTCGTGGCGACAATGACCTCGAGATTGGACGTGGTGTTTCGCAGGATCGAGGCGATGCAGGCTGCGCCATGCTGCGCGTAGTTTGCGCTGTAGGCGAACAGGATCGAGATCACGGGTAATTCGGTCACAACGTCTGATCACCACTGTCGAGTTCTAAGGAATGGCACGATTGCCTTAAGAGATTATGAGTAACCGAGCCATTTGCCAGCCCGACTGCCGCGATCATCGACAGCCAAAGCGTCAAGAGCGCTGAAAAAGGGGGGCCTGCATCGATCCCCATGGCTTCGACCCTGGCAAGAAGATCAAAGGCAAGAAGCGCCATCTCTTGGTAGACACGCAGGGCTTGGTGCTGCACGCCATCGTCCATTCCGCTGCAATGCAAGATCGCGATGGCGGCGTTCTGGTCATGGCCACTTTGTTCGGCATGTATCCATTCCTGCTGAAACTCTACGCCGATGCTGGCTACCAAGGCCCACAGTTTCAGAGCGCTCTGCTACAAGTTGTCAGCCAGGTGAACGTCGAGATCGTCAAGCGCTCCGATGTCGCCAAAGGCTTCATCGTCCTGCCGAGGCGTTGGGTTGTCGAGCGAACTATCGGTTGGCTCAATCGCTGCCGCAGGCTCACCAAAGATTGGGAATGCTTGAACCGCTCGGCGCGCGCATTCCTCCGCTGGGCATCAGTTAGGATGATGCTACGAAAGCTTTGCGTGTCAGCCCGTCAGCCGTCATCGGCGGGAAGCGGGTCGGAAGGCGCCATCGGCAAGTTCGGCACCACCCGGCGCGGCGTGGGCAGCGGCGGGACCCAGGGGCGGGCGCCGCGGTCCGCCCGGTCCGACAGCACCCGGACGCCGCCCGCCTCGATCCACACCGAATGGGCGCCGTCCCGCCAAACGCTGAACCGGTCCAGCAGCGCGACCCCACGCGGACAATCCCCTCGCGCCGGCTCGGCCGACACCAGCAGCGCCGCGCCCGCGCAATCCTGCGCCCGGCCCTTGTCGCGCAGCATCAGGATGAGCCCGACCCGGCACGCGGTCGCATCGCAAAACGCCGGCAGCCCCTCCCGGATCGGAGTCAACTTGCCGGACGCGAGATGCGTCTCCCACTCCTCCTGCGTGAACTTCGACCCGCCACTGTGCTTCTGGATCCAGTATTGCCCCTCGCCGCCGATCGCGATCAGCCGGGCATCGTCGGAGATCAGCAGGTCCGGCGGCGGCGCCGCTATCGGCGAGAGCAGCCCGACCAGGATCGGCGCGACACCAATCAGCCGCCACCGCGTGCGCCACAAGCCGAGCCACGCCAGTCCGAGGCTCAGCACGATCAGCCCCCAGCCCGGCATCGCCGGCACGGCCAGCGTTGCCGACGGCCATGCCGACACCGTCCGGCCGATCTCGAGGATCGCCTGCACACCCCACCCCATCGGCACCAGCGCCACCAACTCGAGCCCGAACGGCATCAGCGCCAGCCCCAACAGGCCCAGCGGCATCACCCACATCGCGGTGAGCGGGACGGCAATGACGTTCGCCGCGATGAAATACAGCTGGATGTGTCCGAAATGGAACGCGCCGAACGGCGCCGACGCGGTGCCCGCCAACAGGCTGGTCAGCACCAGCGCCACGACGTTCGCCGTGCTGCGCCGCCACCAACCGGGCCCGTGCAGCTTGGACAGCACCGGGCGCAGCGCCTCGTATCCCGCGATCAGCGCGAGCACCGCGGCGAAGCTCATCTGGAAGCTGACGCCCACCACCTCCTGCGGCGCAAAACTCATCAGCGCGAGCGCGGCCAGCGCCCAGCCCCGCAGCGAAAGCGCCCGCCTGCCGACCACGAGCCCGAGCGTGACCAGCGTCGCCATCGCGAAGCTCCGCATGACCGGCACATGCGCCCCCGCCATCAGCATGTAGACGGCGCCCGCGAGCAGGGACGTCACGGCCGCGATCGGCTCGGTCGGCCAATGCAGCGCCGAACGTTCCCAACAGGCGAGCAGTAGCCGGGTGAGGCCGAAGATCAGCCCCATCACGATCCCGATGTGCAGCCCGGCTACCGCCAGCAGATGCGCGAGCCCCAAGTCGCGGAACGCGGCGCGGTCGGCCTGCGGGATCGCATACGTGCTGCCGGTCAGGAACGTCGCCGCAATAGCGCCGGGGGACCCCGGTAGCGCATCCGGCAGCACGTCGACGGCCCGCACCGTCCCGGTCATGATCACCGCCGTGCGCGGCAATTCGAGCCGCGGCAGCGCGCGCCAGGTCGCCATCTGCGCCGACAGGAAGCCTAGCGCCAACGCCAGCGCCGCCGCGCTCCCCAGTCGTCCCGCAAAACTCCACCAACCCACCACCAGCGCCGCGATCCCGGCGGCCGCGGCCGCCGGCCCGACCCACAACGGCGGCTCCGCCTTCAGGCAAAAATACAAGACCACGCCAGAGGCCATGAAGACCGGAAGCCAAAGGGCGAAACGGCCACGCTCCGCATCGGCCCACGCCATGAGCCATGCGCCAACGCCAAAACCCGGCTCGGTCTCATCGATTGCAACCGTCTGTTGCACAACGCCCCCGCTTTGCACGCTCCTTAGCAAACTCTTCGGCTTGGATCACGTGTGCTAGAGACCCGCTCATGTCCGTCCGCACCCGTTTTGCGCCCAGCCCGACTGGCTTGCTCCACATCGGCAGCGCTCGCTCCGCCCTGTTCAACTATCTGTTCAGCCGCCATCACGGCGGCGAATACCTGATCCGGATCGAGGATACCGACCGCGAGCGGAGCAAGGACGAGTTCACCCAGGCTATCCTGGAAGGGCTCGCCTGGCTCGGCATCCCTCCGGACCAGCCCCCGGTATTTCAGTCGACCCGCGAAGCCCGGCACGCCGAGGTCGCGCACGAGATGCTGGCGCGCGGCCGCGCCTATCGCTGCTACTGCACGCAGGACGAGCTCCGCGCGATGCGCGAACGTGCCGTCGCCGAGGGCCGCCCGCCCCGGTACGACGGCACCTGGCGAGATCGCGACCCGGCCGAAGCGCCGCCGGGCGTCCCGCCGGTGATCCGTCTGCGTGCACCACGCGAGGGCGAGACCGTCGTCCAGGACCTCATCCAGGGCGAAGTCACGGTCAAGAACACCGAACTCGACGACATGATCATCCTGCGCAGCGACGGCTCGCCGACCTACTTGCACGCGGTTGTCGTCGACGATCATGACATGGGCATCACCCACGTGATCCGCGGCGACGACCACCTCACCAACACGTTCCGGCAGATCCAAGTGTTCAACGCCATGGATTGGGAACTGCCCCGCTTCGCCCACATGCCGCTCATCCATGGCGCGGACGGCGCCAAGCTGTCCAAGCGGCACGGCGCGGTGAACCTCCTGGAATTCCGCGAGCAGGGTTTCCTGCCCGAGGCCGTGTTCAACTATCTGCTGCGCCTCGGCTGGGCGCATGCCGACTCGGAGATCCTCAGCCGCGACGAGGCTATCGCCCTGTTCGATCTGGACGGCGTTGGGCGTTCGGCGAGCCGGATGGACTACGTCAAGCTGACCCAGCTGAACGGCGTCTGGCTCCGGCGTGCCGACGACGAGCGGCTGACGCGCGATGTGATCGAACGCTTGACGAAGGCCGGCCTCGACGCGGAAGCGGCGGCCGGCCGCATCCGGATGCTGATGCCTGGCCTGAAAGAGCGCGCGAAAACGTTGGTTGAACTCGCTGATAGTGCGGCATTCCTCGTTCGTGAGATGCCGCTGGAGTTCGAAGCGAAGGCAAAAGCGATGCTCACCGACGAAGCGAAGCTCACCCTGAAGTCGCTCTCGGCGGCCCTCGGCGAGACGGACTGGACGTCCGCCTCGCTCGATGCGGCCCTGCGCCTCTATGCCGAGAGCGCGGGACGTAAGCTCGGCCAGGTGGCGCAGCCGCTGCGGGCCGCGTTGACCGGGAGCACGACCAGCCCGCCAATCGACCAAACGCTTGCCGCGCTCGGTCGCGAGGAGTCGCTCGCCCGCATCGCGCACGCCGCCGCCTGATGTACGACCAGAAACATCTGCTCGCCATCGAGGGCCTGCACCCGCCCGAGATCGCCTCGCTGCTAGATCTGGCCGAGAGCTATGTGCTGCTGAACCGCTCGGGCAAGACGCAGCGGGACCTGTTGCGCGGCCGGACGCTGATCAATCTGTTCTTCGAAGACAGCACCCGCACCCGGACCAGCTTCGAACTGGCCGGCAAACGGCTCGGCGCCGACGTCATCAACATGTCCGTTTCCAACAGCAGCGTGAACAAGGGCGAAACCCTGTTGGACACCGCCACCACGCTGAACGCGATGCGCTGCGATCTCCTGGTCGTCCGGCACAACCAGTCTGGCGCCCCAAACCTCCTGGCGCAGAAGGTTTCATCGAGCGTCATCAACGCCGGCGACGGCACCCACGAACACCCGACGCAAGCCCTGTTGGACGCGCTCACCATCCGCCGCCGCCGCGGCAGCCTGGACGGCTTGCTCGTGGCGATCTGCGGCGACGTGCTGCATAGCCGGGTCGCGCGATCCAACATCCATCTACTCACCACGATGGGCAGCCGCGTGCGCGTGGTCGGCCCGCCCACCCTGATCCCGGCGGCAGCGGCGGACCTGGGCGTCGAGGTGTTCCACGACATGGAGGCCGGCCTGGCCGGCGCCGATGTCGTCATGATGCTGCGCCTGCAGCGCGAGCGGATGATCCACGGCCTGGTGCCGAGCGAGCGCGAATATTTCCGCTTCTTCGGCCTCGACCGCGCCAAGCTCGCCTACAGCAAACCCGACTCGCTCGTGATGCATCCGGGGCCGATGAACCGCGGCGTCGAGATCGACAGCGCCGTCGCCGACGACCCGGTCCGGTCAGTGATCGGAACGCAGGTGGAGATGGGCGTCGCCGTTCGGATGGCCGTGCTCGACGTGCTCTCGCGCCGGGACAAGCGGAATGCCTGACACACTGATCGAAAATGTCCGCCTGATCGACCCGGCGGGCGCGGTAGACACCCAAGGCGCACTTCTTGTCCGCGACGGACGGATCGTCGATTGGGGCGCCAGCCTCGGCCGACCCGACGATATCACGCCCATCGACGGCGAAGGCGCGATCCTGTGTCCTGGCCTGGTCGACATGCGGGCCAGCCTCGGCGAGCCCGGCTTCGAATATCGCGAGACCGTCGCTTCGGCCGCCGAGGCCGCCTCCTCCGGTGGGATCACGACCATCGCGGCGCTGCCCGACAGCCGTCCGGCGATCGATGACCCGGCGCTCGTCCGCCTGATGCGCAGCCGCGGCGAGGAGACCGGCGCGATCACCGTCCTGCCCTACGCCGCGGTGACGAAAGGCTGCGCCGGCGAGGCTCTGGCCGAAATCGGCCTTCTGCGCGAAGCCGGCGCCGTCGCCTTCACCGATGGACAGCGCGCCATCGGCGACGCTCGGCTGATGAGGCTCGCGCTTTCCTACGCGCGCGGCTTCGGCGCACGCATCATCCAGCACCCGGAAGACCCATCGCTGTCCGAAGGCGGCGCGGCGACCGAGGGCGAGCAGGCGACGCGTCTCGGCCTACCCGGCATCCCTGCCGCGGCCGAGGCGATTCTCGTGGCGCGCGACATCCGCCTCGCCAAGCTCACCGGCGGTCTGCTCCACTTTGCCCATGTCTCCACCGGCGAGGCGCTGGAGCTTATCCGCCGCGCCAAGGCCGACGGCATGGCGATCACCTGTGACACCGCCCCGCCTTACTTCGACCTCAACGAGACGGCGATCGGCGATTTTCGAACATTCGCAAAGCTTTCGCCGCCGTTGCGCGCCGAGGCGGACCGGCTGGCGGTCTGTGCCGCGCTCGCCGACGGCACGATCGACGCGATCGCCTCGGACCACCAGCCGCGCGACGCCGACGACAAGCGGCTGCCGTTCGCGCTCGCCTCCCGCGGCGGCGCTGGGCTCGCGACGCTGCTGGCGGTCACGCTGGCGCAAGTGCATGGCAACGGATTGCCGATGATGCGGGCCCTGGAATTGCTGACCTGCCGCCCAGCCGCTTTGCTCGGCGCGGATGCCGGGCGGCTGCGCAAGGGCGCGGCGGCTGACCTCTGCCTGTTTCATCCGGAGCGCGCCTGGCAGGTCGAGTCGGGCGAGTTGGCCGGCAAGGCGCAGAACACGCCGTTCGACGGCCGGGCCCTTGAAGGCATGGTCATCGGCACCTGGAAAGCTGGGCGGCGGGTATTCACCCCAGCGACGCCGCGCTCGTGACCGGGCTTTACGCAGCCGCGATCGTGCTCGGCTACGCGCTCGGCTCGATCCCGTTCGGCCTGCTGCTCACCCGCATCGCCGGACTCGGCGACATCCGCAGCGTGGGTTCGGGTAACATCGGCGCCACCAACGTGCTGCGGACCGGGCGCAAAGATATCGCGGCGCTGACCCTGGTGCTGGACGGGGCCAAGGGCGCCGTAGCGGTTCTGATCATGGCGAACTGGGGCGAGATTCCCGCACTCTTGGCCGGCTTCGCTGCGGTGGCCGGGCACTGCACTTCCCCCTGGGTCGGCTTCAAGGGCGGCAAAGGCGTCGCCACGGCATTGGGGGTCACGCTGGCGTGGTCGCTGAACGCCGGATTGCTGTGCCTGATCGCCTGGCTGGCCGCCGCTGCCCTCTCCAAACGGTCCAGCGTCGGCTCACTCACGGCAATGGCCGCCGCACCATTGCTGCTCTGGGCGTTCGCCGACGGCCAGGCGGCGCTCGCCGGGCTGGCGGTGTCGGCGCTGTCCATCGCCCGACACCACACCAACATCGCGCGGCTGCTGGACGGAACCGAGCCAAGGATCGGCGCGAAACGGTGAACGACGATGTCGACCGTTTGCGCCTGGTGCGGACCGAGGGCGTTGGCCCGATCACCTATCGCCGCTTGCTCGACCGGTTTCGCAGCCCGGCGGAAGCGCTCGACGCGTTGCCAGGCCTCGCCCGCGCCGGCGGCCGGGCAGCGCCGCTCCGCATCCCCAAGGCGGCCGATGCCGAGCGCGAATTGGCCAAACTGGCGAAGTTCGGCGCCCGCCTGGTGTTCCTGGGCAGCCCCGAGTATCCGCCTCTGCTCGCGCAGACTGAAGCACCACCGCCCGTTTTCGCTGTTCGCGGCAACATCGCCGTCCTGACCGATCGCTGCGTGGCGCTGGTTGGCGCCCGCAATGCGTCCACCAATGGCAAGCACATGGCCGAGCTGCTCGCCTACGATCTCGCGAGCACCGGTTTGGTCGTCGTCTCGGGCATGGCGCGCGGGATCGACACGTCGGCCCATACCGGCGCGTTGCGGGCCGGGATCACCATAGCCGCCATCGCCGGCGGGATCGACGTCGCCTATCCGAGCGAGAATGCGGCGCTGCAGGACAGGGTTGCCGACAGCGGCGCCGTGGTCGCCGAAGCGCCGTTCGGGACCGCGCCGCAGGCTCGCCACTTTCCACGCCGCAACCGGATCATCGCCGGGCTGTCGATGGCGGTGATCGTCGTGGAGGCCGCCCCGCGTTCCGGCAGCCTGATCACCGCGCGATTCGCGGCCGAGATGGGACGCGAGCTGTTCGCCGTTCCCGGCTCGCCGCTCGACCCCCGCTGCCGCGGCTCCAACGACCTGCTGCGCTCCGGCGCGCACCTCGTCGAGAGCGCATCGGACGTGCTGGCCAACCTGCCGGAACACCTGGTCAGCCCCAGGCAAACCAGTCTCGCCGAGGTTTCCGAGGCCGGCAGCCGCTATGAAGCGGCGCCGGTCGATGTCGACCGGGCACGCCGTCTCATTCTCGAGAACCTGAGCCCGGACCCGACTGAGGTTGACGATCTGGTTCGTCGCTGCCAGTTGTCCGCATCGGCAGCCGTCGCGGCGTTGCTGGAACTGGAGCTCGGCGGCCGCGTGGAAATGTTGCCGGGCAACAAGGCTTGCCTCGTCGGGAGTCCCTGACCGCAGCCTGCATAAGGAAGTCATGACCGACGTCGTCGTCGTCGAATCGCCTGCTAAGGCCAAGACCATCAACAAATATCTCGGCGACGGGTTCACCGTGCTGGCCAGCTTCGGCCATGTCCGTGACCTGCCGCCCAAGGACGGGAGCGTCCGGCCGGACGAAGCGTTCGCCATGGATTGGGAGGCCGACGAGCGCGGTAACCGCCAGGTCGCTGCCATCGCCAAGGCCGTCAAGGGCGCCGGGACGCTGTATCTCGCGACCGACCCGGACCGTGAGGGCGAGGCGATCTCGTGGCACGTGCGGGCGATGCTCGAGGAGAAGCATGCGCTCAAAGGCGTGACCGTCCGGCGCATCACCTTCAACGAGATCACCAAGTCGGCGATCACCTACGCGATCAATCACCCGCGCGAGCTGGATCAGCCACTGATCGAGGCCTATCTCGCTCGCCGCGCGCTGGACTACCTCGTGGGGTTCACCCTTTCGCCGGTGCTGTGGCGCAAGCTGCCGGGCAGCCGCAGCGCCGGCCGTGTGCAATCGGTCGCGCTGCGCCTGGTCTGCGAGCGGGAAGCCGAGATCGAGGCATTCCGCGCGCGGGAATATTGGAGCATCGAGGGGCATTTCCTCACGCCGGCCGGCGCGCCGTTCACCGCCGCGCTGACCCATCTCGACGGCAAGAAGCTCGACCGGTTCGACGTCAACAATGCCGATTTGGCAGAGGCTGCCAAGCGGACGGTCGAGGCCGGCAATTTCACCGTCGCGTCGGTCGAGCGCCGCCGGGTCAAGCGGCACCCGCCGCCGCCGTTCACGACGTCCACCCTGCAGCAGGAAGCCAGCCGCAAGCTCGGCATGGGCGCGCAAGCGACGATGCGGTGCGCGCAGCAGCTCTATGAGGGTGTCGAATTGCAGGGCGAGACCACCGGGCTGATCACCTACATGCGGACCGACGGCGTCCAGATGGCCCGCGAGGCCATGCAATCGATTCGCGAGCATGTCGGACACGCCTACGGCCCCGATTACGTTCCTGCCGCCCCACGCGAATATGCCAGCAAGGCCAAGAACGCCCAGGAAGCGCACGAGGCGATCCGCCCGACCGACGTCAGCCGCACGCCCGACCAGGTCGCGCGCTACCTCAATGGCGAGCAGCAGCGGCTTTACGAGCTGGTCTGGAAACGGGCCGTGGCCAGCCAGATGCAGTCGGCCGAGCTCGACCAGGTCGCCGTCGATGTCGCCAGCGGCGGCACCAAGCTGCGCGCCAATGGCTCGATCATCGCGTTCGACGGCTTTCTCAAGCTCTACCGCGAGGATGTGGACGACGCACCAGAGGGCGCCGCCGACGACAGCCGCATGCTGCCGCCGATGCACGAGCGTGACCCCGTCAAGCGTGACCGGGTCGTCGCCGAGCAGCATTTCACACAGCCGCCGCCGCGTTATTCCGAGGCGAGCCTGGTCAAGAAGATGGAGGAGCTCGGGATCGGCCGCCCCAGCACCTACGCCAGCATCCTGACCGTTCTGCGCGACCGCAACTACGTGCGCCTGGAGAACCGGCGTTTCATCCCCGAGGATCGCGGCCGTCTAGTCACCGCGTTCCTGACCAGTTTCTTCGAGCGCTACGTCGACACCGGCTTCACCGCCTCACTCGAGGAGCAGCTCGACGACATCTCCGGCGGCCGGGCCGATTGGCGCCTGGTGATGAAGGTATTCTGGGACGAGTTCTCGAAGGCCGTCGAGCAGACGCGCGACCTCAAGATCTCCGACGTGATCGACGCGCTCGACCGCGACCTCGGCCCGCACTTCTTCCCGGTTCCCGCCGATGGCGGTGATCCGCGCGAATGCCCAGCCTGCGGCAAGGGCCGGCTCGGCCTGAAACTGGGGCGCCACGGCAGCTTCATCGGCTGCTCGAATTACCCCACCTGCGAATACACGCGACGCTTGGCCATCGAGAGCGGCGAAGAGTCCGGCGAAACCCTCAAGGAGGGCAAGCGCGAACTCGGCCACCACCCGCAGACCGGCGAACCGATCGTCGTCCGCCGCGGCCCGTACGGTCTTTATGTCCAGCAGGGCGAGCCAGACCCGGCCGACAAGAAGCACAAGCCGAGACGCTCTGCGATCCCCCGCGGGGTCGACGGCGAACAGATGACGCTCGAACAGGCGATCGGCTTGCTCTCGCTGCCGCGCTTGATCGGCATTCATCCCGAGCGCGGCGAGCCGATCGAGGCCGGCATCGGCCGGTTCGGCCCCTATGTGAAGATGGGCGCCATCTTCGCCTCGCTGGACAAGGACGACGACGTGCTGAGCGTCGGCATCAACCGTGCCGTCGACGCGATCGCCAAGAAGCTCGACAGTGTCCGCACCCTCGGCGCCCATCCCGGAGACAAGGAGTTGGTCGCCGTGCGCAAGGGCCGCTTCGGCCCGTATGTCCAGCACGGCAACACGGTGGCGAACCTGCCCAAGGACGTCGCCATGACCGACATCTCGCTCGACGAGGCGGTCGCGCTGCTCGCCACCAAGGGGAAAGTGCTGAAGGCCAAGCCCGGCCGCGGCAAGAAAGCGCCGGCCAAGAAGGCGTCCTCCTCGGCCAAGCCGGCTGCGAAAAAAGCGCCGGCGAAGAAAGCCGCCGCCAAGCCGAGGGCGCCCGCGACCGCGCGGTGAGTTGGATTGCTGGCATTTCCTCCCCATCTCGGGGTAAATTATAGCGGAACGGCACGGCGCGGCCGATGCGCTTGGCCGCGGAGATGAGTGATGAGCGACGCCCCAGCCCGTGCCCGAGCCAGCACCGCCAAGCGCGGCAAGGCCACTCAATCCAAACGCGCCGGCGCGCTGAGCGCTGAAGCGATCCTCAAGGCCGAGTTCGAGGCGATGATGGAGCGCTCCGGCAAAAAATTGGACAAGTTGAACGCCGACCTGGACCAGATGCTCCTCCGCTTGGACGGCAGCCGCCTCAAAACCTGATGCCGTTGACGCTGCTCAACTGGGCACAGGCGCTCTGGTCCGCCGGACGCAAAATCGAAGACCTCATCCTCGCAACCCAGAAGACCAGCGAAGTGCTCCAGCGACTGGAGGATCGGGTCCGCGCGATGGAGGATCGGTTGCTGACGCTCGAGTTGGGGCAAATGCAGATCATTGTCGAAGCCAAGTCCGCTGCAGCCGGCGCGGCGACGACGATGGCGGCCGGCGCGCTGTTCGAGGCGGCGACACGCATCGCCCAACTCGAGATGCGGGTGTCGAACCTCGCCGACCGGCCGGCTCTGCCGCCGGCGCCGGATCATCGTTAGGTGCCGCCGCGGCGCGAGGATGGCAGCGTGCCGAGCCGCGACGAGATCCGCCGCTTCGTCGCCGAAGCCCCGGGACGCGTCGGCAAGCGCGAGATCGCGCGTGAGTTCGGGATTGTTCCCGCGCAGAAAGCCGAATTGCGCGCCGTCTTGGCCGAGTTGAAAGGCGACGGCGTCATCGCTCCGGTCGGACACCGGCGCTTCACGGCGCCTGGCAGGTTGCCCGACGCGATGATCGTGCGCGTGACCGGCACCGATCCGGACGGCGAAGCGATTGCGCGCCCGGTGGACTGGCAAGGCTCCGGCAAGCCCCCGCTCGTGCTGATGCGGCCCGAACGGCGCGACCAGCCGGCGCTGGCGCCCGGCGAGCGCGTGTTGGCGCAGCTCAAACACATCGGCGGCGGAAAATACGAAGGCCGCACCCTGCGCCGGCTCACCGAGGAGGCGGGCAAGCTGCTCGGTCTGTTCCAATCGCGGGACGGCGGCGGCGGACGGATCCAGCCCACCGACCGGCGCGCAAAGGCGGAATGGCGCGTGCCGCCAGGCGAGGAAGGCGGCGCGTTGCACGACGAGATCGTCCTTGCCACCCCATTGCCCCATGCCGGCATCGGGTTGAAGCCCGCGCGAGTGGTCGACCGTCTCGGCCCCATCGGCGATGCGCGTTCAGTCAGCCTGATCTGCATCCACACCAGCGACATTCCGCACGAGTTCTCCGCAGAGGCGCTCGCCGCGGCCGAGCGGGCCGAGGCCGCCGGGCTGGATGGGCGCGAGGATTTGCGCGCCGTGCCGCTGGTCACCATCGACGGCGCCGACGCCCGGGATTTCGACGATGCGGTCTGGGCCGAACCCGATGGCGACGGCTTCCGCCTCCTCGTCGCCATCGCCGACGTCGCCCATTACGTCCGACCCGGCGAACCGCTCGATCGCGAGGCCCGTTCGCGCGGCAATAGTGTCTACTTCCCCGACCGGGTCGTCCCGATGTTGCCGGAGGCGCTCTCGAACGGCTGGTGCAGCCTGCGGCCTGCCGAGGATCGCGGTTGCCTCTTCGCCGAGCTGCGCATCGACGCCGGCGGGCGCGTGACCTCGCACCGGTTCGGCCGCGGCCTGATGCGCAGCGCCGCGCGGCTTACCTACGAGGCGGTGCAGGCCGCCCGGGACTCCGACGACGCGCTCGGCCTTGGGCCGGGCATCGCGCATCTCTATGCCGCCTTCCAGGCGCTGTCGGCCGCCCGGCAGGCCCGCGGCACCCTCGATCTCGATCTGCCGGAGCGGCAGGTCACGCTGCAGGACGGCAAGGTGGTTTCGGTGCGGCCCCGTCCGCGGCTGGATAGTCATCGGCTGATCGAGGAATTCATGATCGCGGCCAACGTCGCCGCGGCCGAGACGCTCGAGCGCGCCCACCAGCTGGTGATGTATCGCGTCCACGCCCCGCCCTCCGACGATAAGCTCGAGGCGCTGCGAACCTTCCTGCATGGGCTCGGCATCAGCCTGCCAGCCGGTGACCAGGTCCACCCGCGCGACCTCGATGCGGTGCTGCGGCGGGTGGCCGACACGGATCAGGCGCCGCTGGTCAACGAGATCATGCTGCGCAGCCAGAGCCAGGCCGAATACGCGCCCGACAATATCGGCCATTTCGGCCTGGCCCTGCCGCGCTACGCGCATTTCACCAGCCCGATCCGCCGTTACGCCGACCTGCTCGTGCATCGGGCGCTGATCGCGGGGTTGAAGCTCGGCGATGACGGACTTGGCCTGGCGCCTGATTTCGTCGACATCGCCCAGCACATCACCGGCACCGAGCGTCGCGCGGCTCAGGCGGAGCGCGACGCGATCGACCGCTATCTCGCTGCCTTTCTGGCCGATCAAGTCGGCAGCACCTTCACAGCTCGTGTCTCTGGTGTGCAACGGTTCGGCATTTTTGTCACACTGACGGAGAATGGCGCCAGTGGGCTGGTGCCGACGCGCGGCCTTCCCGATGATCTCTGGGTCTATGACGAGCCTACCCAGTCGCTGTCCGGCCGACACACGAAGATGACCTTCCGCCTTTCTCAGGAATTGGATGTGAGGCTCGTCGAAGCGAATCCTCTCACGGGAGGAATGCTGTTCGACGTGCCATCCATGGGCTTTGCGCCCCGACGAGCCGCCGCCAAACGGGCGCGACGCAGGTGAGGTCGACGCTCGCCTTCATTCTGGTGCTTCTGATCACGCCGGCCTGGGGCGCCGCTACGCCCGCCAAGGACCGCTTCGCCGCCGACATGGCGACCGCGGTATTCAGCACGGCGCTCGAATTCGTGGCCCCGCGGGCGCTCGACCCGATCACCATCCAGCAGCTCGCGGTCTGGGGCCTGCGCGGCATCACCACCCTCGATCCGACGCTCACGCCACAGGTCGCCGACGGCGTGCTCTACCTACGACGCGGTAACGACGTGCTGTTCCAACGGCCGCTGCCTGATGCCAACAACTCGGACGCGTGGGGCGCACTCGCCGCGGAGGTGTCCGGTGCCGCCTGGACCGCATCGGCGGCCATCCAGGCGGCGGGAGACCAGGTTCTCATCACCACCTTCTTCGACGAGATGTTCAACCATCTCGACCCCTACTCCCGATACGTCGCGCCCGACGCCGCTGACGAGGATCGTGCCCGCCGCTCGGGAGAGGCCGGCGCCGGCCTCGTGCTGGCCCGCATCCGCGGCACCTTCGTGGTGCAGACCATCAACGCCGATGGCCCGGCCGCCGAGGCCGGCGTCGCCGCCGGTGACCAGATCCTCGCCGTCGATGATCAACCCACGCGCGGCGAGGACCTCGACACCGTCATCGGCTGGATCACCGGCGCGGAAGGCACCGACGTCACGCTCACCGTGCGTGCCGCACGGTCCGGCCGGGTGCGGAAGGTCGAGGTCGAGCGCGTCGTGCTGCCGCCCGAGACGGTGTTCGGCAGCCGCTCCGGCGATGTGATCACCCTACGGATCTCCGGGTTCAGCAGCGATACCGACCAACGCTTCGGACGCGAGCTGGAGCGCCAATTCTCTCGCGGCGGCCCCAATTCGATCAAAGGCTTGATCATCGACCTGCGCGGCAATCGCGGCGGTTTGCTGCGGCAGGCCGTGGCCGCGACGGGCCTGCTGCTCAGCCAAGGCGTCATCGCGACGACCGCCGGCCGAAACCCGCAGGCTGCGCATGAGTGGCGAGCCAGCAAGGAGGACATCGCCAACGGCAAGCCGGTCGTGATCCTCGTCGACGGGCGCTCCGCCAGCGCGGCCGAGATCATGGCGGCGGCGCTCGCCGATCAAGGCCGTGGCGTCGTGGTCGGGAGTTCTACGCTCGGCAAGGGATTGGTGCAGACCATCACCACGCTGCCCGATGGCGGCGAGCTGTTCGTCTCCTGGAGTCGCGTGCTCGCGCCGGGCGGATGGCCGCTGCAGGGTTTGGGCGTGCTGCCGCAGGTCTGCACCAGCATGGGTAGCGAGTCGGTGGCCGACCAGCTCGCCAATCTGAACAAGGGGACGTTCGCCCTCGGCCATGCGATGGAACGGCACCGGGCTGCCCGCGCGCCCTTGCCGGCCGCCGAGGTCGTCGAGCAACGCGCGGCCTGCCCGGCCGCAGAGGGACGCGATGCCGACGTGGCCACGGCCCGCTTCCTGCTCACGCATCCCAGCGCTTACACGGCAGCCCTGCTCACGCCACCGCTCTGAATCCATCCCTGCCGGCACGCGCCTCTTGACCCGGCGCCGTGTCGTGAGCATTTTGCGCCGCTTATGACGGCCGTCCGACGGCCCCGCTCAAGAGGTAGGCCATGGCCAAGAGTAACACCGTTCAGATCAAGCTCGTGTCCACCGCTGACACCGGCTACTTCTACGTGACCAAGAAGAATGCCCGCGCCACGACTGGGAAGCTGGAATTCAAGAAGTATGATCCAGTCGCCCGCAAGCATGTCGCTTTCAAGGAAGCCAAGATCAAGTAATCGGCGGCCGGGCTCCGGCCCGGTTTAACGTTTGGTTAAGCTTTGTCCCCCACGGTGCGACGATCGACCGTGTGGGACGATCAAATGCTTTTTCAGACTATCGAGACACGTTCCGACAGCGGTGTCGCGGACGACCACACCCATCGCCGGCTGCAGGCCTTCCTGGGTGACGGAGTCCATCGGAACGCACCGCCGCTCGGCTATCAGCCCGTCATCGCGCTCCAGTCCGGTCAAGTAGCCGGTCTGCAAGCCGTCCAGCGGCGGACATCGGTCGCGACCTTCCATCGTGGCGACAGCGGCCCGGGGATCACGGGTTGGACCTTGGCGCAGGCTTGCGTCGAGGCCCGTTATTGGCCGGGCCTGCGGTGCGCGGTATCGATTTCGGCAAGGCTGCTTGGCACCGGCATCCTGCTCTCCCGCATCGATGCGTCGCTCGCGATGGCCGGCCTTTCGCCCTCCCTCCTCGAGATCGAGATCATCAACATCGACCGGAACGGCCTGTCTTCCCAAAGCATGACGGTGCTGCATGCGATCCGTCAGCGCGGGATCGGCATCGTGCTGGGCAATTTCGGCGCGGGCGGCGCCGGACCAAGGTTTCTGTCGCAGATGCCGCTCACCGGGATCAAGCTCGACCGCCGGCTCGTGCATGATCTGCCGCACGATCCCAAAGCTTGCGCGCGCGCGGGCGCGCTGCTCGATGCGGGCCGCGCGGCTGCACTGGTCAGCATCGCCGGCGGCATCGAGACGTTGGCGCAGCGCGACTTCCTGAGCCGGCAGGGTTGCGACTACGCGGTGGGACCGCTTTACAGCCGTCCGATCGCTCCCGAGCGGCTTGCGACGCTGCTGGATTACGGCGTTGATACTTGCTCCCTGAAGCGCTCTGGGTCAGAGACGCGGGATGAGCGAGCCGTCCCGCATTGAAGCAGAGATCCTGGCGCTGACCGAGGCGCGAGGACCGGACAAGTCGATCTGCCCCAGCGAGGTCGCCCGCGCCCTCGATGAGGACTGGCGCAGGCTCATGACGGAGGTGCGCCGAGGCGCGGTCCGCCTGGCCGAAGCTGGCCGGATCGAGATCCTCCGCAAGGGCAAGCCGATCGATCCCGCTTCCATCCGAGGCGTCATCCGGCTCCGCCGGGTGCGCGGCTGATGCGCCGCATCGGGACCATGCTGCGCGAGGCATGGCGCCTCGCCAGCCCCTATTACGGGCGCCAGTCCGAGGAGAGGTGGTCGGCGCGGATCACGCTGGCCAGCATCATCGGCCTCGGCTTCGTGCTGGTCTACATGACGGTCGTTCTCAATCGGTGGAACGGCCGATTCTACGACAGCCTGCAGGCCAAGGACTTTAAGGCGTTCATCAACCTGCTGCTGTTCTGGACCTCCGACAATGACGGCTTCATGCCCGGCTTCGTGCCGATCGTGAGCCTGTACGTGCCTCTGGCGATCCTGCGGCAATATCTGGAGCAATTCCTCTCCATCCGGTGGCGACGGTGGATGACCAACCGGCTGCTCGACACGTGGCTGACCGACCGGGCCTACTACACGATCGGGCTGACCCAGCACGAAGGCGATCTCGGCACCGACAACCCGGACCAGCGCGTCGCCGAGGACGTGCGAGACTTCTGCCAGAACACGCTGCTGCTGGGCGTCCAGTTCATCTCGCGCATGACCAGCCTGTTCAGCTTCGCCTTCATTCTCTACGAGCTCTCGGGTCCGTTCGCGCTGTTCGGCTTCTCCATCCCCGGCTACATGCTTTGGGGCGCGCTGGTCTACGCCATCATCGGCACGTGGCTCACGCATCTCGTCGGCCGTCAGCTCGTCCCATTGAACTTCGCACAGCAGAAAGCGGAGGCGGATTTCCGCTTCGCTCTGGTGCGGTTCCGCGAGAACAGCGAGGGCGTGGCGCTCTCGGGCGGCGAGCGCGAGGAGCGGCTGATCCTCTCGGGCCGGTTCTCGGAAGTCGCGGCCAACTGGTTCCGCATCATGAACCGGTCGCTGAAATTGAACGCGCTGACCAATGTCTACGACCAGGCTGCGGTCATCTTCCCCTTCGTCCTCGGCGCGCCGCGCTACTTCGCAGGCGAGATCGCGCTCGGCGGGCTGATGCGCACGGTGAGCGCGTTCAGCAGGGTGCAGGATTCGCTGTCCTGGTTCATCAGTTCCTATGACTCGCTGGCGAGTTGGAGCGCCACCATCAACCGTTTGACCACCTTCGAGGCAGCGATCGCCACGGCGCGGCGGTTGAGCGGCGCCGGGCCGGCGATCATGCCGACCAGCGGCGACTCGGTGCTGCTGAAAGATGCGGAGATCCGGCTTCCCAACGGTCAGACGGTACTGTCGCGCGCCGACGTCGCGTTCCGGCGGGGTGAGTCGGTCGTCATCGCTGGGCGGTCCGGCGCCGGAAAGTCGACGCTGCTCCGCGCCGTCGCCGGTATTTGGCCGTTCGGCGCCGGCCGGATCGAGCGGGCATCGGGCACCTACCTGTTCCTGCCGCAGGACCCCTACGTCCCGCTGGGCACGCTGCGCCACGCGATCAGCTATCCGGCGCAGGCCGGATCCTTCACCGATGACGAGGTGCGGCTGGCGGTGGAGCGGGTCGGGCTTGCCGGCCCTGATGAGCCGGATCGACGACGAGCAGAACTGGTCACAGATGCTCTCCGGCGGCGAGCAGCAGCGCCTGGCCGTCGCACGCGCATTGCTGCTGCGCCCGGATTGGCTGTTCCTCGACGAAGCGACGTCGAGCCTCGACCCGCAGGGCGAGAGCGAGGTCTACGCCGCGATCCGCCGGTATCTGCCGGACACGACCGTGATCTCGATCGCGCACCGGCCGGACGTGGCGCGGTATCATGACCAGTCGCTCTATTTGGATCGCGAGCCGGGTCAGCCTGGCCGGCTCGAGAAGCGTCAGGCGCCGGCGACGATCGCGAGCACCGCCGACCCGTAGCGCTCGAGCTTGCTGACGCCGACCCCGCGCAGCGTGCCGAGCGCGTCCATGCTGCGCGGCTTGGAGGCGGCGATCTCGCGCAGCACGCTGTCGTGGAAGATGACATAGGGCGGCACCGACTGCCGCTTGGCCTCCGCGGAACGCCAGCTGCGCAGCGCGTCGAAGATCGGGCCGCCCTCCCCCACAGAGCCGCCCGCGGCCGAGGCCTCTCGGCTCCGCGGCAACTTCGGCCGCTCCTGGTCTTCGCGCAGCAGGATTTGGCTCTCACCGCGCAGGATTCCGCGGGCCTTTTCCGTCACCAGCTTCAGGCTGGCGTATTCGCCGCTATCGGTCTCCAGCGCGCCGCGGGAGATCAGCTGACGGATCACGCTGCGCCAGAAATTCGCCGGCCGGTCGCTGCCGACGCCGAAGGTCGGCAGCGCGTCATGGCCGTGCTTGGCGATCATCGGACGTCGATCTCGCCACGTAACACGTTGACGATGTGCACGGCGCCGAACATCTGGCCGGTCCGATAGATCGCCGAGAGCACCTTTTGCGCGGCCACCGTGCCGTCGAACTGCGAGACCGGGGTGTTACAGTTGTCGCAATGGCCGCAATCATGGCCGAGCTCCTCGCCGAAGCAGGCCAGCAGCGCCCGCACCCGGCATGAGGCGGTCTCGGTCAGCGCGATCATCGCTTCCAGCCGATCCCGCATGACCCGGCGCTGCGCTTCCGGCGCGGCGGACTGCGCCAGGAAGTGTCGGGCGCGCGCGATGTCCTCGCCGCCGTAGAGCAGCAGCGTGTCCGCGCGCTCGCCGTCCCGCCCGGCGCGGCCGATCTGCTGGTAGTAGCCCTCCGGACTGTCGGGCATGTCGAGATGAACGACGAAGCGCACGTCGGGCCGGTCGATCCCCATGCCGAAGGCGATGGTCGCGACGATGATCACCGGTTCGCCGCTGCGAAACCGGGCGAGCCCGACACGCTTCTCGAGCGGCGACAGCCCAGCATGGAACACGACCGCCGGCAGGCCCTTGTCGATCAGGCGCTGCGCCACACGCTCGGTCTTGGCACGGCTGCCGCAATAGACGATCCCGGCCTGCCCTTCCCGGCTGCGGAGAAACGCGAGCAATTCGCGCGTCTCGCCCTCCTTGGCCTGCGCGGCGATGTGCAGGTTCTCGCGATGGAAGCTGGCGGCGAACACCGCCGCCTCGTCCATGTTCAGCGCCTGCAGGATGTCGGTGCGGGTACGCCCGTCCGCAGTCGCGGTCAGCGCGATCCGCGGGACGCCCGGGAACACCTCCCGGAGCCGCGCCAGCCCGCGATATTCCTTGCGGAACTCATGGCCCCAGGCGGACACGCAGTGCGCCTCGTCGATGGCGATCAGGGCGATTTCGCGGCGGGACAGGCGCTCGAGCGTCCCTGGCATCAACAGCCGCTCGGGCGACAGATAAAGTAGGTCGAGCCGCCCGCTCTCGAGCGCGCGCGACGTGGCCGAGGCGTCGTCCGGCTGCACTTCGGAATGCAGCGCAGCCGCGGAGACGCCGAGCTGGCGCAAGCTGGCCACCTGGTCGTCCATGAGCGCAATCAGCGGCGAAATGACGATGGCGGTACCCGGACGGCAGAGCGCAGGCACCTGGTAGCACAGGCTCTTGCCGCCGCCGGTCGGCATCAGCACGAGCGCGTCGCCGCCGCGCATGACGTGATTGACCGCCTCTTCCTGCAGTCCGCGGAAGGCCGGGAAGCCGAACACGCGATGCAGGATGTCAGCCGGCTCCGCGATAGTGCTGTCGCTCATGAACCGATGCGGATGTCGACGCGCCGGCTTTCGATGCCGGGATCCGCGCC
The DNA here is from genome assembly GCA_963848035.1 of uncultured Alphaproteobacteria bacterium. Lineage (GTDB taxonomy): Bacteria > Pseudomonadota > Alphaproteobacteria > Acetobacterales > Acetobacteraceae > JAVVHH01. Next base: position 3,926,524 of record CAWKCD010000001.1, on the reverse strand, counting down.
GAGCGCCCGGCGCGGCAGGAGATGGATGCGGTCCCGCGACACACCCCGGTCGACGAGAGCGTTGGCAACGGTTTGGGCGCGGATGCGAGAGAGTATCTGGTTGGACTCCGGCGTGATCGACGCGTCCTCGTAGCCGGCGACCGTCAGATCGAGATCCGGCGCGTTGATGGCGGCGAGAGCGGCGCGATTGAGGATGGCAGTTGCGGGCGGATCGAGAGCGGCCGAGGCGCCGGTGTAGAACAGCACGAAATCGGTGCGCTTGTCTGGCCTCGCACCGTAGCTGCAGCCGATGACCACGGCCGCAAGACCGGTCGCGAACGTACGCCGCCCGATTCGGATCGCCAGTGACAGCATGGCCGGACCGTCACCATGGCGGGGCACGCGCGTCAACCGGCGGCAGCCACCGCCTTGCCGGCGCTGAGGCGCCAGATGCGGTCGAGTCGTTCGACGCCGGTGAGGCGATGAACGATCAGGATCACGGTGCGGCCAGCGGCCACCTCGTTGATCGTTGTAAAAAAGGCGCGTTCGGCAGCAGGGTCCAATCCGGTGGCCGGTTCGTCTAGGATCAGGATCGGCGCTTCCGACAGCAGCGCACGCGCCAGCGCAAGGCGCCGCCCTTGTCCGCCGGAGAGGCCAGCACCGCCTGTGCCGACCCAAGCGTCCAACCCGTCGGGCAAGGCTCTGACCACGTCGTCGATCCCGGCTTGAGATAGCGCGCGCCAGAGCGCGGCGTCGTCGGCGCCGGGACGGCCGAGAAGCAGGTTGGCGCGGATCGTGTCCTCGAACAGCGTGGTCGCCTGCGCGAGCCAGGCGATCCGGGCGTGGACATCGGCCGGGGAGAGCTCGAGCAAGTCCGATCCGCCTAGCGTCACCCGGCCTGCCTGCGGCGTCACCACCCGAAGCGCCAAGGCCGCAACCGTGGACTTGCCGGCGCCGGACGGGCCGAGAATGGCGACGCGAGCGCCGGCGGGTATGTCGAGCGAGAAATCCTGCAGCACGGGCGGGCGATCGGCATACGCGAACGTCACGCCCTCGAACCGGATGCCGTGACCGCTCGGCGCCGGCAGTGGGGCTTTCGGGTCGGGCACCGCGGCCGGCGCTTCGGCGGCGGCGACGATCCGCTCGGCAGCGGACGCGGCCAGACCGAGCGCAACCCCGGCGCGCGGCATCACCGCGACCGCCTCGAACGCGGCCAAGGTCAGCAGCACCGCAGGGATCAACTGTGCCGGAGGCAGCCCGACGACCAGGACCAGCAGCAAGGCCGCCTGCCCGCACAGCACCGCCCCGGCCTGCGCCGCCGCGCCACGCCGCGCCAGCTGCCGCTGTGCCTGCAGCAGCGCACCCTCCCTGGTCTGCAACGCGGCGAGCATGCGGCCTTCGGCACCGAACGCGCGAACCTCGCGCAGCCCAACCGCGGCATCGACCGCGGCTACGCGCAACCCGGCGCCCGCGCCGGTCACGGCTTCACCCAAGCCCACCGCGCCCCGCGCAGCCAACAGCGGTAGGCCGATCGCCGCCAAGACCAGCAGCGCCCCGGCCATCAACGCCGCCAGCACGCCCGCCGGCCATAACGCCCAGAGCAGCAGCGGCAGCAGGACTACGACCGAGAGCGCAGGCAGCGCGATCCGGATGTAGAGCCCGTCGAGTGCCTGAACATCGTCGACCAGCCGGGCCAGCGCGTCGCCTGAGCGCAGCAAGCCGAGGCCGCCGAGCCCGTTGCGGACCAAGCCGCGGAAGAACCAGACGCGAAGCTGCGTCAGTGCGCGGAACGTCGCCTGATGCGCAAGCATCCGCTCGGCGTAACGAAGCACGACGCGGCCAGCGCCCAAGCCGCGCAGCAGCCACAGCAGGATCAGCCCACCGAGCGCCGCCGGCACGATCGCGCGCCCGGCCGACATCGCAAGCCCGGCCCCCGAACCGATGCAGACCAGCGAAACAATTGCGCCAAGGATCAACAGCGGCGTTTCCGACCGCCAGAGCCCGATCAACCGCAGCAGCGCCGTCATGCCGCACCCGCCTCCTGGCTGACCTGCGCATCCGCCAACACGATGCGTCTGCCGGGGAAGGCGGCAGCGGCGCTCGAATGGCTGGCGAGCACGACGGTGCGGCCGACGGTCAGACGGCGGAGGCTATCGAGCACGTCGGCTTCCGTAGCCGGGTCGAGATGCGCGGTCGGCTCGTCGAGCAACACCAGCGGCGCGTCGCGGATCATCGCGCGGGCGATGGCCACGCGCTGCGCCTGCCCGCCGGACAACCCATATCCGTCCTCGCCGATCATGGTATCGAGGCCGTTCGGCAGATGCTCGACCAGTTCGTCCAGCCCGGCGGCGCGGACCGCCTCGGCGATCTCGGCATCCGTCGCATCGTCACGGCCGAAGCGGATGTTGTCGCGGATCGAAGCCGCGAACAGGACCGGACGCTGGCCGATCCAGGCGATCATGCGCGACAGCGCGGGCGCCGTGATGCTGGCGAGGTCGGCCCCGTTCAGCACGATCCGGCCTCGCTCCGGTTTCAGGAAGCCAAGGAGCAGCTCGATCACGGTCGTCTTTCCCGCGCCGGACGGGCCTACCAGGATCACCGTCTCCCCCGCCGGCACGCGGAAGCTGAGGCCCTGCAACACCGGGCCGCGCGAGGGGTCGCGGACCACCGTGACGTCGTCGAAGCTGAGCGAGACGCCGCGGGCCTCGACGGTGCGGATCGCGCGGGAAGTAGGCGGCAGGCCGGAGGGGGACGGGGCGGCGGCGAGTTCGTCGGCGGCGCCGGTGGCTTGAAGCCGGTCCTGGTAGGCGGCGGCGAAGCTGCGCAACGGAGCAAAGAATTCGGCAACGAGGAGAAGCGGGAAGATCGCAGCCGCCGGGTCGAGGAGGACGCCGCTTTGTTCCTCGCCGGCAAAGCGGATGGCCAAGACCACCAAGGCCGTGACGGCCGCCACGTCCAGCGCAGCGGAGGACAGGAACGCGACGCGCAGGATGCGCATGGTCCGGCGGGACAGTTCGGTCGCCGCGGACTCGAGACGCAGCGCCTCGGCCTCGCCTTGACCGGCCAGGACGATCGTGGCCAAGCCGCGGACGCGGTCGAGGAACCGGGCCTGCAAGCGGCTGAGCGCGAGGAACTGGCGGCGGGATGCGGCGGCCGCGCCGATGCCGGCCAGCGCCATACCGAACGGCACCAGCAAGCCGGCCACCCCCAACAGCAGCGCGGCATACGGGTCAACCGACAGAACCGCCACTGCCACGAGCACGGGCGCCGCGATGGCGAGTGCGGCCGCCGGGATCCAGCGGCCGAAATAGCCATCGAGCGCCTCGACATGGTCGAAGGCGAGCGCGCTCATCGCCCCCGGCGATAGAACGCCGCTCGCGACCGGGCTCTGCGTGAACAAGCCGCCGAACAGCGAGGATCGGATACGCCGCCGCGCCGCCGCCCCGGTCTCGAAGCCGAGGCGCTCGAGCACGTAGGCGAGTGCCGCCCGGAGCATGGCGAGCACGCCGAAGCCCGCCGCCCAGAGCGGCCAGCCCGTCGTCGCGCCACCGAGTGCCGGCGCAAGGAGGCGTGCGATGCACCAGGCTTGTCCGATCGCCGCGGCGGTGCCGCACAGGCCGAGCGCCACCATGCGCCGATGGCGAAGTCGGGCGGCACGCGCCTGGGCTGCGAGCCAGATCTGCCCGATGCTGCGGCGGCGCCGGGCCAACGCGCTACTCCGCCAGCGCCCGGCGTGCCGTCGACGCCAGCCAGCCGGCGGCCGTGGGCAGGATCGCATCGTTGAAATCGTAGCCCGGCGTGTGCAACTCGCCGCCGGAGCCGTTGCCGATCCACGCGAACGCGCCGGGCCGCTCTTCCAAATACCAGCCGAAATCCTCGCTTGCCATCGTCGGCGACAGGTCGCGCCGGATCTTGGCGCCGATCGCCTCCGCGCTGCCGGCGGCCAGCTCGGCCTCGTCATGGGTGTTGATCGTCGCAGACACGCCGCGCCTGACTTCCACCCGGGTTTCCACCTCGAGCATCCGCCCGACCCCGTCCACGACGCGATGGATCCCCGCCTCGAGCAGGTCGCCGACTTCGCGCCGGAAGCTCCGCAGCGTCCCGGTCAACGTCACTTGGCTGGGGATCTGGTTGGACGCGACGCCGCCATTGATGGTGCAGATCGACAGGACGGCGCTCTCGACCGGATCGACGTTGCGAGCCACCAGTGATTGCAGGGCGACCATGACATGGCCCGCGGCCAACACCGGGTCGCGGGTGAGTTGCGGCAGCGCGGCGTGGCCCGGGCGGCCGTTGATCTCGATCAGGACGCGTCCGCCGGCCGCCATCACTGGGCCGTCATGCACCATGACCGTGCCGGCCTCGAGACCCGGCCAGTTGTGGTAGCCGAAGATCCGCTCCATCGGGAACCGCTCGAACAGGCCGTCCGCGATCATGGACTTGGCGCCGCCATATCCCTCCTCGGCGGGCTGGAACACGAGTTGAACCGTCCCGGTCCAGCTCTCGTCTCGCGCCAGCAGGGCTGCGGCGCCGAGCAGACTCGCGGTATGGCCGTCATGCCCGCAGGCGTGCATGACGTTCGCGTTCACCGACGCATAGGGAAGGCCCGTCGCCTCCGTGATCGGGAGGGCGTCCATGTCTGCGCGCAACCCGACGCTTCGGTTTGACGAGCCGCGAGCCAACGTCGCGACCACCCCGTTCCCGCCCACGCCGGCAGTGAACGCGATCCCGAGCTCCTTCAGCCGCTCACACACGAATGCGGCCGTCTGCCTTTCCTGCAGGGAGAGCTCGGCATTCCGATGAAGATGTCGTCGCCATTCGGTGACGCGGGTGTGCAGCTCGCTGTCCATAAAACCTCCGCTGCCGTGGATGTGCAGCCGGTCGGCATTTTGCGCAAGCTCGTTGAAGTGTCAGGCAGCTCCCAGCGGGGGACTGTCGACCCGCTCGTTGCGCAGCTTCATTTTGACGATATAGCGCGTGCCGGCGTCCTCCTCGAGCGTGAGCGACGCGCCGAGTTGGCGGACGAAGCCGCGGATCAGCTGAAGACCGATACCGTCCCGCGTGCCGGCCTCGGTCTCGACCCGTCCGGCCGGGATGCCGATCCCATCGTCGTGGATCATCAGCTCCACGTCGGCATTCTGCTCGGTGAGGCGGATGCTGATGGTGCCGCGACGCCCGCCGGGGAAGCCGTATTTCAAAGCATTGGTGACGGCTTCGGTGACGATCAGGCTGAGTGGAACCGCTTGGTCGCTCGACATCTGGAGCTCGGGCGCGTCGATCTCGAGCGCGATGCGGTCGAACCGGTTCTCGCCCATCGCTTGGAACAGAGGTCCGCAGAGATCGGACAGGAAGATCCGCATGTTGATCGTGTTCAGCTCGCCATGGGCGTACAGGTGCCGATGCACCGTCGCGAGCGCGCGCACGCGGTCTCGGGCGGATTGAAATTCGGCACGGGCTTCGGGCAGGCGGATGCGGCTGGCCTGGAGGTTCAGCAGGCTGGCGACGATCTGCAGGTTGTTTTTGACCCGGTGGTGGATCTCCTGCATCGCCAATTGCTGTTTTTGGACGGCGTCCCGCAACTCGGACTCTCGTCGAGAAAGTGCCACCGTGGAGCGTCTGAACGACAACGCGACAGCGCGAAACTCGGGCGGCAGCGGGCCAACGACCGCCAGATCAAAATCATCTCCCGATCGCCAGCCGTCGATCCCTGCCCCGAGGCGGCGCAGCGGTGAAGCGACCACATGGTCGAGACCAACGATCGCGATGATTAGGCCTATCACCGTCGCGAGAGCGATGATGCCAAAACCGCGCTCGCTGGGCGCCCATAAGCCGAGCAGAATGATAAGGGGAAGAGCCGCCGCGATAAAAACGAGACCGATCCGCGCAGGAAGCGACTGAGCGACGCGGATGGCTCGTCTTATTGCCTTTCCGGCCGACCAGGGCCGGCGGTGCTTCACTTCGGTTTATCGTCCTCTTTGTTTTCCGCCGACTTCGTGTCGTCGTTTTTATCCGGCTTCAGTAATTTGAGCATTTCCGGCGGAACCGCTTCTTTCATCACGTCGTCAAACAGCTCATGGAGGCCTCGGTTCAACCACTTGTCGAAGGCCGAATCACTAGGACTGGACTTCGGGCTGGGTTTCCTCTTGGGCGGCTCCTTCCGATCGGTCATTCTGAACTGTTTCATCTCGCGACCTTTGAGAAATGGCCTACAGCCCAGCCGGGCCGTAGGCTCCATCACCGGGTCATTAGTATATGTTAAAGAACTTTGCCACTTCCGATTGGCTGCTCGCGCTTGCTGTTCGAGTTGCGGGCGGATGGCGCCGAGAGCTTGTCTTTCGCGGCATCCTTGGTCTCTCCCATCAGCCAGGCCTCGAGCTGACGGCGAGCACGGAACACGCGGCTCTTGGCGGTGCCGACGGCGCAGCCTGTCGCCTCGGCCAAGTCCTCGTAGCTCATGCCATGGACCACGACCATTACGAGCGCCTCGCGCTGATCGGCAGGCAGACGCGTCATGGCGGCGCCAAGTTCCTTGAGAGCGAGCCGATCCTCGTGCGCAGCTTCGGTCGCGAAGGTGTGCGCAGGCACATCGTCGATGTCGGTGGTGTCACGGCGCTTGCGAAGATTGGAGATGAAGCGGTTCCGAAGAATGCGATGCATCCAAGCCGCAAAGTTGGTGCCCGGAATAAAGCTGTTGCTCGCCGACAGAGCATTGCAGACGGCATCTTGCACCAGATCCTCGGCGGCGGCGCGATTACGGGTCAATGCCAGCGCTTGCACGCGCAACTTAGGGAGAATGGCAATGACCTGGTCGTGAAATACTTGAGTGGACATCGAAGCTCCTGAAACCAACGTCGATGCTGAGCCAATGATCGGGGCCCAAGCATCGTTGCATCGTTCAGATCACGAAATCGTCAGGCCCGTCCCCAGGCTGTATTATGTGATTGCTCCTATTCGTTGCCCCATTAGGTATCGCCGGGATCATGAATATCGTCAGTTCGACCTTCAGCGCGACGGATCGCCACCGCCAGCGCAGCCCGGCCTCGCGACACGCGCGCCTTGACCGTGCCGACCGGCACTTCGCAGACGATCGCGGCCTCGTCGTAGGTCATCTCCTGGGCGCCCACGAGGATCAGAGCCTCACGCAACAGCGGCGGCAAAGTCCACAACAAGCTTTGCAGATCCTGCACCGCCTGGCGCGACTCGACCGCCGGCCGGGTCGCCTCGTCCTGGGGCCCGTGCTCCTCCATGAGACGCGTCTCGCGCCGTCGTTTGCGGGTGCCTTCGTAAAAAGTGTTCCTGACGATCGTGAACAGCCACGCCTTGAGGTTGGAGCCGGTCTGAAATTGGTCTATCGCCGCGAGAGCGCGAACGAGGGCGTCTTGGACCAGATCATCAGCGGCCGTCCGGTCGCGCACCAGAAACCGCGCGAAGCCTCGCAAGTCGGGGAGCAAAGCGGCGATCTCTGCGCGCAGGGATCGATCGGCGGATTCCGTCCGGGCGGTTCCGGACACTGCATCGTTCATCACCACCATCTGTATCAGAAGGACCTGTCATGACCAGCTTCCGCCGCGAGGACCTGATCCGCGCGCTGCCCTACGCAAGGCGGTATGCGCGTGCGCTGACGGGAAGCCAGCCCAGAGGTGACGCCTTGGTCGCCGAGAGCCTGCAGGAGATGCAGTCCGATAGCGAAGCGCTGAACGACGCCCAGCAGTCGCTCTATCGCTCGGTCACCAAGCGCTTCGACAGGATCGCCACCGGCGGGAGCCCGTTCGTCATCGGCGGATTGTCCTCCAAGCAGCGCCAGCTCCTGTTGCTGACCTCGCTCGAGGAACTACCGATCGACATGGCTGCGCCCGTCGTCGGCGTGCCGTTGTCCGAGGCGCAATCCGCGCTGACGGAAGCCCGCGACCATCTGCGTGCCGGAGCGGCGACGGACGTCCTGATCATCGAGGACGAGCCGGTGATCGCGATGGACATCGAAGAACTGGTGCAGAGCTGCGGCCACAACGTCGTCGGCGTGGCGAGCACGGAGGCCGAGGCGGTCGAAATGGCCGAGCGGACGCGGCCCGGGCTGATTCTTGCCGACATCAACCTTGGCATCGGCGGCGACGGCACATCGGCGGTCAGCCGGATCATGCGCAACCATTATGCGCCGGTGATCTTCGTGACCGCTTATCCGGAGCGGCTCCTGACCGGCGATGCGCTCGAGCCCGCGTTCGTGATCACCAAGCCGTTCGAGCCGATGACGCTGGCCATCGCAACCTATCAAGCCGTCACCGGCGGCGTGCAGCTGGACTGAGATCGCCGGGCAGTGCGTCTGCCTGGCAACTCATACCGTCCCGCCGCATTCTTAACGTTAATTGACGGGGGACTATCTGATTGAGCACGCAAGCCGCTGAGGCAGGCCGTGTCGGCCATCGGGCGATGCGCATCCTGCGCTTGACCGCTCAAGATCACGATCCCGGCGTGCTGCAGCAGGCGGCAATCCAGGGATTCGACACCGTCCTTTGCCATGGCGCCGTTCCGCCCGGCTTCGCAGCGGCGGCGGCGGAGGCCGGCCTGTCGACGCTGGTCGACCTCATGATCGATCGGGTCGAGGGCGACGCCCCGAGCTCGCTGTTCACCGCCCTGCCCTTGCCGACGCTCGATCCGCGGCACGACACCGAGCTCGCGACGCAGCTTGTGGCGAGCGTCACTGGGCCGGAGTCGGTGGCGCAGCTGGCGCAGTTCTGGGGCCAGGCGATCGGACGCATGGGCCGGGAGGGCGTGGCCGGCGTTCGACTGTTGGGCCTCGACGCGCTGCCGCCCAGCACGATAGCGCTGTTCCTCGGTGAACTCCGTAAGGCGGCGCCAGATGCCCTATTGTTTGGGTGGACGCCCGGCCTGAGCTGGGACGCATTGGCGAGCATTCCGCCGGGGGTGCTCGACTTCGTCGCGTCCTCGCTGCCTTGGTGGGACGGTCGCGGCGACTGGCTCTGGCGCGAACTCGAGGCGCTGCGTCGGATCGGCGGGGTCATCGTCGATGCGGGCGAGACGGCTTCGGTGAGCCGGCAGCGGCTGGCGGTGCTGCTGGGCGATGGCTGGATGACGAACGACGTTGCCGCGGGCGAGCATGGCAAGTTGCGCGACGGCGGCGCGCCGGGCTGCCCGTATACCAGGTTGATCTCGGCGCCCGGCGGGTCGGTCATCGCTGTCGAGATGACGGACCAGCCGGACTCTCGCCGGTCGCACCTGGCAGGTATCGCTGTGCTGAACATGGGCGAACAGCAGTTTTCGGTCGCAGCGGCCAACCTGCTCACGCGGCTCGGCGGCAGCTTCGGCCGGTTCAAGGATGAGAATGGCGCCTTGCTGGTGCCAGGGACAACCCTGACTCTCGCGCCCGGCGAATGCCTCGTGTTCGCGGCGCAAGCCTTGCCGACCCCGCTCGAGAGCCCGGTGATGAAGGAGCGCGCGGTCGAAGCCGCGCGTGAGCCGCGGTTGGCGATCGAGAACCCGACCCCTTGCGTCGATGGTGGCCGGTTCCCGGCCCGGCGCACCGTCGGCACGCTCGTCGCGATCGAGTGCGACCTCATCGGCGACGGACATGAGCGCTTTGCCGCGGTCGTGCGCTATCGCGGTCCGGGGATGACCGACTGGGTGGAAGTGCCGATGCGCCCGCTTGTCAACGATCGCTGGGCCGCGGACATCCCGCTCGAAAGGCTCGGGATCACGCATTACACCATCGAGGCGTGGAAGGATGTGTGGGCTTATTACGTCTACGAACTGACAGCCAAGCATAAAGCGGGGGTCGACACGTCGCTCGAGATCCGCGAAGGCCGCGATCTCGTTGCCAAGGCCGCCGCACGCTCGAAGAAGCCGCTCGCCGCCGCGCTCGAGGCATTGCTGAAGGGCCGGAACACCGATGAGGCCGCGCGCGAGGCGCTGCTCTCGCCGGAGGCGGCGCAGTTGATGGCCGAAGCCGATGATCGGCCGCACCGGGTCGAGCTGTCAGCGCCGATCAAGCTGCAAGCCGAGCGGACCGCGGCCGGGTTCGCGAGCTGGTACGAGGTGTTTCCGCGCTCGATGAGCGACGATCCGAACCGGCACGGCACGTTCCGCGATGTCGTGCGGCATCTGCCGCGGATGCGCGCGATGGGCTTCGACGTGCTGTATTTCCCGCCGATCCATCCCATCGGCACGAAAAACCGCAAGGGTCGCAACAACACGCTGACGCCGACGCCGGACGATCCCGGCAGCCCCTACGCGATCGGCTCGGCCGAGGGCGGCCACGATGCCGTGCACCCGGAATTGGGGACGCTCGAGGATTTCGAGCATCTGCGGATGGAGGCGGCCAATCATGGGATCGAGTTGGCGCTGGATTTCGCGATCCAGTGCTCGCCGGATCATCCCTGGTTGAAGCAGCATCCGGATTGGTTCACCTGGCGCCCGGATGGGACGATCCGCTACGCCGAAAACCCGCCTAAGAAATACGAGGACATCGTCAACGTCGATTTCTACGCGCCGGGCGCCGTGCCAGGCCTGTGGACCTCGCTCTGCGAAGTGGTGATGTTTTGGGCTCGGAACGGCGTCAGGCTGTTCCGGGTTGATAACCCCCACACGAAGGCGTTCCCGTTCTGGGAGTGGATGATCGCCGAGGTGCAGGCCCGCTATCCCGATTGCGTGTTCCTGGCGGAGGCGTTCACCCGGCCCAAGGTCATGTATCGCTTGGCCAAGGTGGGGTTCTCTCAATCCTACACCTACTTCACCTGGCGCAGCGCGAAGTGGGAATTCCAGCAATACCTGACCGAGTTGACGCAGGGACCGCCGGCCGATTTCTTCCGGCCGCATTTCTTCGTCAACACGCCCGACATCAATCCGCTGTTCCTGCAAACGTCGGGCCGGCCGGGCTTCCTAATCCGGGCCGCGTTGGCGGCGACTTTGTCGGGCCTATGGGGCGTCTACAACGGCTTCGAGTTGTGCGAGGGCACCCCGCTCGCGCCCGGCAAGGAAGAATACCTCGACAGCGAGAAATACGAGATCCGCGCCTGGGACTGGGATAGACCCGGCAATATCGTGGCCGAGATCACGCAGCTCAACACCCTGCGCAAGATGAACCCCGCGCTGCAGACGCATCTCGGGATCACGTTCCTCGACTGCCCGAACGATCAGATCCTGCTGTTCGAGAAAGCCACGCCAGACCGCAGCAACGTCGTGCTGGTCGCGATCAGCCTCGATGCGTTCAACACGCAGTCGGCGCCGATGTCGGTGCCGTTCTGGCGCTACTCGCCGGAGCCGGCCGCCGTGACTGCGACCGACCTTTTGAGCGGCGACGAGGAACTCTGGTGGGAACGCCAGCGGGGCGTCACGCTTTCTCCTGTTAGACCCTACGCAATTTGGCGACTGAGCCCGACCGCATGAATGAAATGACCCAAATCGAGAACGCCGAGTCCGCGGCCGCGACGCCGTTGACCCCGATCGAGGACGCGCTCTGGTACAAGGACGCGATCATCTACCAGCTGCACATCAAATCGTTCTTTGATGGCAACAACGATGGCGTCGGCGACTTCCGCGGCCTGCTGGAGAAGCTGGACTACATCGCCGAACTCGGCGTGTCGGCCGTGTGGATGCTCCCGTTCTACCCCTCCCCCCGGCGCGACGACGGTTACGACATCGCGCAATATACCGGCGTGCACGCCGACTACGGTGACATCGATGATGTTCGGCGCTTCATCGAAGCCGCGCACGAACGCGGTCTGCGGGTCATCACCGAGCTGGTGATCAACCACACCAGCGACCAGCACCCCTGGTTCCAGCGCGCCCGCGAGGCGCCGGCTGGCAGCCCGGAGCGCGACTTCTACGTCTGGTCCGACACCGATCAGAAATACACCGGCACGAGGATCATCTTCCTCGACACCGAGACCAGCAACTGGACGTTCGACAAGGTCGCCGGCGCCTACTACTGGCACCGCTTCTACTCGCACCAGCCAGACCTGAACTTCGACAACCCGCTCGTGCTGGCCGAAGTGATGAAGGTCATGCGGTTCTGGCTCGACCTCGGCGTCGATGGGCTGCGCCTGGACGCGGTGCCCTACCTGGTCGAACGCGAGGGCACCAACAACGAGAACCTCGCCGAGACGCATGACATCCTCAAGCTGCTGCGGGCCGAGATGGACCGCTACGCGCCCGGCCGCATGCTGCTCGCAGAGGCCAACCAGTGGCCGGAAGACGCCCAGCAGTATTTCGGCAGCGGCGACGAATGCCATATGTCGTTCCACTTCCCGCTGATGCCGCGCATGTACATGTCGATCGCGCGGGAAGACCGGTTCCCGATCACCGACATCATGCGCCAGACGCCGGAAATCCCGGCCAACTGCCAATGGGCCGTGTTCCTGCGCAACCATGACGAGTTGACGCTCGAGATGGTCAGCTCGAGCGAGCGCGACTATCTGTGGGAAACCTACGCGTCCGACCGCCGCGCGCGCATCAATCTCGGCATCCGCCGCCGTTTGGCGCCGCTGCTCGAACATGACCGCCGCCGCATCGAATTGATGAACGGCCTGCTGCTCTCCATGCCCGGCACGCCGGTCATCTATTACGGTGACGAAATCGGCATGGGCGACAATATCTTCCTGGGTGACCGCGACGGCGTCCGCACGCCGATGCAATGGTCGGTCGACCGCAACGGCGGCTTCTCCCGCGCCGACCCGGCGCAACTCGTGCTGCCGCCCATCATGGATCCGCTCTACGGCTATCAGGCGGTCAACGTTGAATCCCAGGCGCGCGACACACACAGTCTGCTGAACTGGACGCGGCGCATGCTCGCCGTGCGCAAGCGGCACCGCGCCTTCGGCCGCGGCACGCAGCGCTTCCTGTATCCCGGCAACCGCAAAGTGCTCGCCTTCGTCCGCGAATGGACGGCCGAGGACGGCCACGCCGAAACCATCCTGTGCGTCAGCAACCTGTCCCGCACCGCCCAGGCGGTCGAGCTTGATCTTGCCGGGTTCGCCGGCCGCGTGCCGGTCGACATCGTCGGCGGTGCGGTGTTCCCGCCGATCGGCCAGCTCACCTACATGGTCACGCTGCCGCCTTACGGGTTCTACTGGTTCACGCTCGCGGAGGGTGCGCAGTTGCCGTCCTGGCACATCTCGCCGCCGGAGCCGCTGCCGGAATACACCACGCTGGTGATCCGGGCCGGCGCCGGGCTGGAGGACGTGCTGCGGACCGAGGGGCGCATCGTGCTCGAGCGCGACGCGCTGCAGACATACCTGCCCAAGCGCCGGTGGTTCGCCTCCAAGGGTGAGACACTGCGCGGCGTGAAGCTGGCCTATTCAGCGATGTTGCCGGGGTCGGCCGGGAGCGTGATGTTCGCCGAAATCGAGGCGCAGCTGGCGGATCGTACCGAACGCTACGTCTTGCCGCTCGGTCTGGCCTGGGACGACGAGACCTCCGGCGCATTGGTGCAGCAGCTTGCGCTGACCCGCGTCCGCAAGGGTCCGCGCATGGGCTATCTGACCGACGGGTTCGCCGTCGATGCGCTGACGCGTGGCATGATCGAAGGCATGCGCGACAGCCGCGTCGTGCCGATCGAAGGCGGGGAGTTGCAGTTCCGCCCGACGTCGCGCATGGCCGGACTCGAGCTCGCGCCGGACGCCGAGATCCGCCGGCTCTCGGCCGAGCAGAGCAACTCGTCGTGGATCGTGGGCGATGCGCTCGTGCTCAAGCTGGTCCGCCGCGTGCTCGCCGGCGTGCATCCCGAAGGCGAGATGACGCGCGAACTCACCGAGCGCGGCTTCGCCAACACCGCGCCATTGTTCGGCGAACTCGTCCGGGTCGACGTCGACGGCACGCCGCACACGGTGGGCCTGGCGCAAGGCTTCGTCCGCAACCAGGGCGATGGCTGGGGCTGGACGCTCGACTTCCTGGCTCGCCATGTCGAGGAGGCGGCACTCACCGGCACGCCCGAGAACGAGGATTCGGAAGCGGCCGAACAGGACGCGTTCAGCGGCTACCAGGTGTTCGCCGCGAACATCGGCAGACGTCTCGGCGAGTTGCACGCCGTCTTGTCGCAGCCGAGCGACGATCCCGACTTCGCGCCAGAACCGGCCGATCCGGCTGTGCTCGAAGCGTGGGGCAACGGCGCCGTCGACCAGATCGATGCGGCGGTGACCCTACTCGGCCGCGTCACCGACTGGTCCGACGAGACCACGCGGATGCAGGCCCAGGCCCTGATCGACAACGTCGACCGGCTGCGTGACGCGGCCCGGCGGCTGGCGACGCAGACCCAGGGCGCGTTGCGGACGCGCGTCCACGGTGACTTCCACCTCGGCCAGATACTGGTCGTCCAAGGCGACGCGTTCCTCATCGACTTCGAAGGCGAACCGGCACGGACGATGGACGAGCGGCGAGCGAAGTCGTCGCCGTTGCGCGACGTGGCCGGCCTTCTGCGATCGTTCGACTATGCCGCCGCAGCCGCAGCGCCGGGCCGCGTAGCCGCCTCCGAACAGGCCGCGCAACGCCGTTACGCCGGACTGCTGGAATGGCGAGCGCGGGCGAGTGCCACCTTCCTCGAGGCATACCGCGCGGTGCTGGACAGCGCCGGAACCAAGTGGGCGCCCTCTACGGAAGGTGCGCTCCTCGATCTGTTCCTCCTGGAGAAGGCAGCCTACGAGATCAAATACGAAGCAGCGAACCGCCCCGCCTGGCTCGGCATCCCCGTCGGCGGCATGTATGCGATTGCAGAACGGCTCCTGGGCCTCGGAGAGGCGGCATGAACCCGGGCGAAATTTCCGCCATCGTCGAGGGGCGGCATGGTGACCCGTTCGCGATCCTCGGGCGCCACGGCGACGAGGTCCGGGTGTACCTTCCCGGCGCCGACGCGGTCGAGGTGATCGACCGCACCGGCGTGTCGGAAGGCAAGCTCCAGCCGGTGCATCCGGCCGGCTTCTTCGTAGGCCAGACCAAGGGCGGCGGCGCTTATCGGCTCCGCGTCAGCAGCCACGGCACGACCTACGAAGCCGAGGACCCGTATCGCTTCGGGCCAACGCTCGGCGAACTGGATCTCTATCTTTTGGCCAACGGCACGCATCTCGACATCGGCCGCGTCCTCGGCAGCCATCTCGCCGAATATGACGGCGTCGCAGGCACCCGTTTCGCCGTATGGGCGCCGAACGCCTCGTGCGTTTCTGTCGTTGGCGACTTCAATTACTGGAACCCGGCGCGCCACCCGATGCGCAAGCATCTCACCGGTGGCGTCTGGGATCTGTTCATCCCCGGCGTCGAGCCGGGCGCCATCTACAAATACAACATCCGCGGCTCGCACGGCGAGCGTCTGCCGCAAAAGGCCGACCCCGTCGCCTGGCAGGCCGAACTCGCTCCCGCCACCGGATCGATCGTTGCCGGCCCGCTCGACCATGCCTGGGCTGACGCCTCGTGGATGGCCAAGCGCGGCGCCTCGAGCACGCCGCGCGCGCCGATCAGCGTCTACGAAGTACATGCCGCGTCGTGGCTGCCGCAGGCGGAGTTGGGCGATATTGGTTGGGAGCGTCTGGCCGACCGGCTCGCGCCCTACTGCGCCGGGTTGGGCTTCACGCATATCGAGCTGATGCCGATCATGGAGCATCCGTTCGGCGGCTCCTGGGGCTACCAGCCGCTCGGCCAATACGCGACCTCCGCACGCCTAGGCCCGCCGGAAGGTTTCGCCCGCTTCGTCGATCGCTGCCACGCGATGGGCGTCGGCGTCATCCTCGACTGGGTGCCCGCGCATTTTCCGACCGACGCGCATGGCCTCGCGCATTTCGACGGCACCGCGCTCTACGAGCATGCCGATCCGCGCGAGGGGTTCCACACCGACTGGAACACCAACATCTTCAACCTCGGTCGCAACGAGGTCCGCAACTTCTTGATTGGCTCGGCCCTGTTCTGGCTCGAGCACTACCACGCCGACGGGATCCGGGTGGATGCGGTCGCCTCGATGCTCTACCGCGATTACAGCCGCAAGGCGGGCGAGTGGATCCCGAACAAATACGGCGGCCGCGAAAACCTCGAATCCGTCTCGTTCCTGCAAGAACTCAGCCGTGTCATCGAGCAGCGCTGCCCAGGCGCGGTGCTGATCGCCGAGGAGAGCACCGCATGGCCTGGCGTCACCCGCCCAGCCAACGAGGGCGGCCTCGGATTCCACTACAAGTGGAACATGGGCTGGATGCACGACACGCTCCACTACATGGAGGAGCAGCCGATCCACCGTCGCTGGCATCACGGCGAGATCACCTTCGGCATGGTCTACGCCTACAGCGAGAAGTTCATGCTGCCGCTGAGCCATGACGAGGTCGTCTACGGCAAGGGTTCGCTGATCGGCAAAATGCCCGGCGACGAGTGGCAACGCTTCGCCAACCTGCGCGCCTATTTCGGCTTCATGTGGACCTTCCCCGGTAAGAAACTGCTGTTCATGGGCGGCGAGTTCGCCCAAGAGCGCGAGTGGAACCACGACATCGGTCTGGATTGGTGGCTGCTGGACGACCGAAAACACCGCGGCGTGCAGGCGCTGATCCGCGACCTGAACGGGCTCTACCGCGGCGTGCCGGCCCTGCATGACGGTGATTGCGAGCCGGCGGGCTTCCGCTGGCTGGTGATGGACGACGCGGAGCACTCGGTCTACGGCTACCTACGCCAATCCGTGGCAGGTGCGCCGGCCGCCCTCGTGGTCTGCAACTTCACGCCGGTGCCGCGTCACGGCTACCGTCTCGGGGTGCCGCATCTGGGTCCGTGGACCGAGCGGTTGAACACGGACGCCGCCGTCTATGGCGGGTCCAACGTCGGCAATTCGGGGGCGGTGCACGCCGAAGACTATCCGTGGCAGGGAATGCCCGCGTCGGTCTTGCTCGTTCTGCCGCCGCTTGCGACTGTGGTGCTGACGCCGCGATGAGTGAAACTCGCCCGCGCCGCCGCCTCCCCACCAGGAGAGCGACGTGCGGGGCCAGTATGAGTGTGACATGAAATTCAAGCACGATCTTCCGTTCGGCGCCTCGCTGCAGCCGGACGGCACGACGCGTTTCCGCATCTGGGCGCCGTCCGCCGATAGGCTCGATCTCGTCATCGATGGCGCGCGCCGGGGCATGGCCGCCGAGGGCGGCGGCTGGTATGCGCTCACCGCGCCGGCGCCGGCCGGGACCCGCTACCAGTTCGCCATGCCGGACGGGATGCATTTCGCCGATCCCGCCTCCCGCATGCAAGACAAGGACGTGCACGACCCCTCCGTCGTGGTCGATCCCACCGACTACGAATGGCAGAACGGCGACTGGCGCGGCCGCCCCCTGCACGAAATCGTCGTCTACGAACTCCACCCCGGCCTGATGGGCGGCTTTCGCGGCATTCAGGATCGTCTTCCCGAACTGCAACGGCTCGGCATCACCGCGATGGAACTGATGCCGATCGCGGACTTTCCCGGCCGTCACAATTGGGGCTACGACGGCGTCCTGCCCTACGCGCCCGATCGGTCCTATGGCACGCCGGACGAGCTGAAGGCGCTGATCGACGCGGCGCACGGCCTGGGCATCGCCGTGTTCCTCGACGTCGTCTACAATCATTTCGGTCCCGACGGCGCCTACATCCACGCATTCGCGCGCAAGTTCTTCCGCGACGACCTGCAGACGCCGTGGGGCGCCTCGATCGATTTCCGTCGGCCCGAAGTCCGCGATTATTTCATCCAGAACACCGTATTCTGGTTGCAAGAGTACCGCTTCGACGGGCTCCGCTTCGACGCCGTCCACGCGATCTCCGAGGAGGATTTCCTCGTCGACCTGACCCGCATCGCCCGCGGCAGCATCGACGCGGGCCGCCACATCGTGCTGGTGATGGAGCACGAGAACAATCGCAGCCGGCTGCTCGGCGGCCCGCCCGTGTTCGACGCGCAATGGGCGGACGATTTCCATCACTGCATGCACGTCCTGCTCACCGGCGAGGAGGAGGGCTACTACGATGCCTTCCAGGACCCTACGGAACAGCTCCGCCGCATGCTCGCCGAGGGCTTCACGTATCAAGGCGAGATGCCGCCGGGCTGGGACCGGCCTCGTGGCGAACCGAGCGGTCATCTGCCCACCACCTCGTTCGTGATCTGCCTGCAGAACCATGACCAGATTGGCAACCGCGCCATGGGCGACCGGCTGGCCGCGCTGATCGACCCGCAGGCGCTCCGGGCGGCCACCGCGCTGCTGCTGCTCACCCCGTTCGTCCCGATGCTGTTCATGGGCGAGGAGTGGGCCAGCAAAAGCCCGTTCCTGTTCTTCACCGACCATCACGACGAACTCGCCGATCTCGTCCGCGAGGGGCGGCGCAGCGAATTCGGCCATTTTTCCGGCTTTAAGGACGAGGCCAAGCGCGCACTCATCCCCGATCCCAACGCACCGAGCACCTACGCTGCCTCCGCGCCCGAGCCCACCAGCGCCTCGCATTTCGACTGGCTTCGCGGCGTACTCTCTCTTCGCCGCGAACGGATCGCCGACGGCATCCAGGGCTGTCGCAGCGATGGCGCCGAAGCGCTCGCGCCCGGCGCGGTGCAGGCTTCCTGGCGGCTCGGCAACGGCAAGAAACTGACGGTTGCCATCAATCTCGGGGCCTCGGCGGTGCAACCGAGCCTGCCGGAGGGTGAGACGCTGTTCGTCGAGGGCGACTGGCACGACGGCAAGCTCGGCGTGGCCGGCTTCGTGGCACGGTTGGCGGCATGAGCGACATTCGCGCGTTAGCGGAATCCGTCGGCATCGCGCCCCGCTGGCAGAACTACCGGCATGAATGGCAGGAGGTCAGCGAGGAGTCGCTGCAGAACGTGCTGCAGGCGCTCGGCTATCCCGCCGCCAGCCCGGCGCAGGTCGCCGAGAGCCGCGCGCGGCTGGCCGAGGCGCGCAGCGATCTGCCGCCCCTGGTCACCGCCGTCGTGCACGAGCCACTGCGTCTCCCGGTCGAAGCCGGAACCTACGAACTCGTGCTCGAAGACGGTTCGCGTCGCAGCGGCATGTTGGAAGCGGCCACCGGCGGCGCCGTGTTGCCGGGTATCGAACAGCCCGGCTACCACACGCTCGAGACCGGTGGTCACAGCACCACGATCGCCGTCGCCCCCCGCCACGGCCTCACCGCCGCCGAAATGGCCCGACCCTGGGCCTTCGCCGTTCAACTCTATGCGCTGCGCCGCCACGGCGATGGCGGCCTCGGCGATTTCGAGGCGCTGCGCGAATTCGCCGGCCCCGCCGCGCGCCACGGCGCCGCCGGGATCGCCATCAGCCCGGTCCACGCGCAATTCTCCGCCGACCCAGACCGCTTCAGCCCCTACTCGCCCTCAAGCCGCATCAATCTTAACGTGTTGCACGCCGCGATCGACCTGCCAGGCGACGACGATGCCGCCGATCTCGTCGACTGGCCCAGCGCCTCGCGCCGCCGCCTCGCCGCCCTGCGCGCCGCCTTCGATCGCGCCACTCCGGCCGAGCGAGAAGCGCTCACGGCGTTCCGCGCCGAGCGGGGCGACACGCTCGAGACCCATGCCCGCTTCGAGGCGCTGCACGCCGAACAGTTCGGCCGCCACGGCCGCTGGCACTGGCAAACTTGGCCCGACGAGTTGCGCCACCCTCTCAGCCCATCGGTCGCCGAGTTCGCGCGCGCCAACCCGACCGAGATTGCGTACCACGCCTATATGCAATGGCGCGCCGATAGCAGCCTGGCCGCGGCCCAGCATGCCGCGCGCGAGGCCGGCATGAAGATCGGCCTGATCGCCGATCTGGCGGTCGGCGCGGATTCCGGCGGTAGCCATTGCTGGGCGCGGCAGGACCAGATCCTGCAAGGCTTGAGCATCGGCGCGCCACCCGATCTGCTCAACACCTCCGGCCAGAACTGGGGCCTCGCCGCTTTCTCGCCGACCGGCCTGCGCGCCAACGGCTTCGGCGCTTTCCTCGAGATGCTGCGCGCAGCCATGCGCAACGCCGGCGGCGTGCGCATCGACCACGCGCTCGGCCTCCGCCGGCTCTGGGTCGTGCCGGATGGCCATAGTTCGCGCGACGGCGCCTATCTCGGCTTCCCGCAGACCGACCTGCTGCGCCTGATCGCGCTCGAATCGCACCGCAGCCGCACCATCGTCGTCGGCGAGGACCTCGGCACCATTCCGCCGGGCTTCCAGGAGGAGATGGCCGCGGCCGGCGTGCTCGGCATGCGTGTGCTCTGGTTCGAGCGTAACCCGATCGACTACGTTGCCCCGCGCGACTGGCACCGCGCAGCGGCATGCATGACCGGGACGCACGACCTCCCGACCTTGTCCGGCTGGTGGCGCGGCCGCGATCTCGAGTGGCGCACCAAGCTCGGCCTGGCCGGCGGCACTGACGCTTCGATCCAAGAGGGCCACGAGCGCTTCCGCGACCGCTTCATGCTCTGGGACGCGATGCGCGCCAGCGGGGCGGCCCACGGCGACCCGCCGCCGAACGAGGAACCCGCCCGCTTCGTGGACGCCGCCGTCAAGCACGTCGCCGGCGCCGCCTGCGAACTGATGATCCTGCCGATCGAGGACGCGCTGGCCCTCGACGAACAGCCGAACCTGCCCGGCACCATGTCCGAGCAGCATCCCAACTGGTGCCGCCGCCTGCCGAACTCCGCCGAGACCCTGCTCGAAGCGCCCGACGTTGCAGCCCGGCTGCAGTCCATCAGCGAGACCCGCCTAACATGAAGCCCATCTCCGCCACCGCACGCCTGCAGTTCCACAAGGATTTCACCCTCGACCGCGCGACCGAATTGGTCCCGTATTTTGATCAGCTCGGCGCCAGCCATCTGTATGCCTCCCCGTTGCTGACCGCCCGCGCCGGGTCGACCCATGGCTACGACATCGTCGACCACAATGAAATCAACCCCGAGCTCGGCGGCGAGGAAGCGCTCCGTCGGCTGGTCGCCGCCCTGCGCGAGCGCGGCATGGGCCTGATCCTGGACATCGTGCCCAACCACATGGGCGTCGGCGGCGACGACAACGCCTGGTGGCTCGACGTCCTGGAATGGGGCCGCGCCAGCCCCTACGCCGAATATTTCGACATCGACTGGGACCCGCCGGATCCCACGCTCCGCGGCCGCATGCTCGCCCCGTTCCTCGGCGCAAGCTACGGCGAGTGCCTTCAGAACGGCGAGCTGCAGCTCAAATTCGACGAGACCGACGGCCGCCTATTCGTCGCCTACTACACCCACCGCTTCCCGATCGCGCCGCGCGACTACGCGAGCGTCCTGCTGACCGTCGGCGGCCGCCTCGAAACCCCCGCGCGCGCCTTCGCCGAACTCGGCCCCGGCGGCCGCGCCGCGGTACGCGAAGCCGCCCGCGAAGCCCGCGAGGAACTGCTCCAGCCCGTCTACGGTCCGGCCATCGCCGAGGCGCTTCAGGCCTATTCGTCCGCTACCCCCGAGGGGCAGGACCGTCTGCACCGCCTGCTGGAGCGCCAATCCTACCGTCTGTCATGGTGGCGCGCCGCCACGGACGAAATCAACTGGCGCCGCTTCTTCGACGTCAACGGCCTCGCCGGCGTCCGGCAGGAAGTTGCTGAAGTGTTCGAGGATACCCACCGCACCGTATTCCGGCTTTATACCGAGGGGCTGATCGACGGCGTCCGCATCGACCATGTCGACGGCCTCGCCTACCCCCGCGAATACTGCCGCAAGCTGCGCCGCCGCCTCGACACGCTCCAGAAGGAGCGCCCGGCCGCGCTGCAATCGGAACGTGCCATCATCTGGATCGAGAAGATCCTCGCCTCGCACGAGCGCGTCGCCGCCGATTGGCTGACCGACGGCACCACCGGCTACGACTTCATGAACGACGTCGCCGCCGTCCTGCACGACCCAGCCGGCGAGGCTCCACTCACCGAACTCTGGACCTCGCTGACCGGCCGGCCCGGCGACTTCGAGACCGAGGCGCAGGCGGCCAGACGGCAGATCTTGCGCGAGAGCCTCAGTAGCGAGTGGTTCAACACCTCGACCGCCCTGCACCGCGTCGCCCGCCGCAACCTCCGCACCCGCGACTACACCCTCTCCGGCATCCGCGCGGTGATGCTCGAACTCCTGGTCCATTTCCGCACCTACCGCATCTACGCCGGCGCCGCGGGCATCTCCGAGGTCGATCAGCGGCAGCTGGACTGGGCCATGGCCGGGGCGCGGCGCACCGTCCGCACCGCCGACCTGCCGCTGCTCGAATTACTGGGCGAATGGCTCTCCGCGACCGGCATGCGCGGCACCCCTGCGGGCACCGCCCGCCAGGAATGGCAGCGCGCCATGGTCAAGTTCCAACAGCTCAGCGCCCCCACCGCCGCAAAATCGGTCGAGGACACCGCCTTCTACCGCTTCGGCCGTCTGCTCTCGCGCAACGAGGTCGGCAGCGAACCCTCGCAATTCGCGATCACGCCGACGGCCTTCCACGCGACCAATCAGGCGCGCCAGAAAACGCTCCCGCTCGCCCTGCTCGCCACCGCCACGCATGACCACAAGCGCGGCGAGGACACCAGGATGCGTCTCGCCGTCCTGTCGGAGATCCCCGGCGAGTGGCAATCCGCGCTCCAACGCTGGACCCGGCTGAACGCCCCGCTCAAGCGCGACCTCGACGGTCCCGCGCCGGACACGGCCGATGAACTGATGCTGTATCAGATGCTCGTCGCGGCCTGGCCGCTGGACCTCGCAGCCGACGACACCGGCGGCCTCGGCACCTTCCAGGAGCGGATCGGTGGCTGGCTCGAGAAGGCGCTGCGCGAAGCCAAGCGCCGCTCCGGCTGGGCAGTGCCCAACGCAGATTACGAGGGCGCTTGCATGAGCTTCCTCGCCGCATGCCTCGATCCGTCGCGCCCGGTCTGCGGCGAGATCGCCGCCTTCGCCACCCGCCTCGCCACCCCCGGCGCGATCAACGGCTTGACCCAGACCCTCCTGCGGCTGACCAGCCCTGGCATCCCCGACCTGTATCAAGGGACAGAATTCTGGGACTACTCCCTGGTCGATCCCGACAACCGCCGGCCCGTCGATTTCGCCGCCCGCCAACGGGCGCTCGAAGCCGCCGAGGCACCGGCCGCGCTGCTGCCGCATTGGCGCGACGGCCGGGTCAAGCAGGCAGTGATCTCCCGCGCGCTCGCACTCCGCGCCCGCTCGCCGGGCCTGTTCACCTCCGGCACCTACCAGAAACTGCGCGTCGACGGCCCGCTGGCGGACCATATTTTAGCCTTCGTCCGAGTTCATGAAGGGCGGGCGGCCGTCGTGGTGGGAGCCCGGCTGCTCGCGCAGTTGCCTCTGGTGGAGACGCTTCCTTTGGTTCAGGTGTCTGAGTGGCGTGACACGCGGATCGTCATCCCGCGGAACCTTACCGGGCGTAGTTGGTTTAATATTTACGATGATGCTCCGCACAGCGTGATTGGCGGACAGATCGGTGTAGGTTCAATTTTGTCTAAGCTCCCCGTGGGATTGCTGGAGGGTCGATGAAACGCCTGGTCGTCGTCAGCAATCGGGTGCCCACGCCCACGGCGGCGGGCGCGCAAGCTGGCGGCTTGGCTGTCGCCCTCGAGGCGCTCATGCAGCAGCGCGGCGGACTGTGGTTTGGCTGGAGCGGCCGGATCTCCGATTCGACGACGCTGCGCATGGTCGAAAACGGCGCGGTCCGTTTCGCCACCACCGACTTGACGGCCGAGCAGCACGACCGGTTCTACAACAAGTTCTCCAACGCCACGCTCTGGCCCTTGCTGCACTCGATGCCCGAGCTGATGGTCTACGACCGCCGCAGCGCGCAAGTGTATCGCGATGTCAACGAGACTTTTGCGGACCGCCTCCTCCCGCTTCTGCGCGAGGAGGACATGGTCTGGGTCCACGACTATCACCTGCTCGCCCTGCCTGCGATCCTACGCGCCCGCGGTGTCGCGGCCCCGGTCGGTTTCTTCCTGCACATCCCCTTCCCCGGTCCGGACCTACTCACCAAGGTGCCGGAGGCGGTCGCACTGGTGCGAGACCTGCTCGCCGCCGATCTGCTCGGTTTCCAGACCGAGAACGATTCGCGCAACTTCGCCGAAGCCGCTGTCCGTCTGGCTGGCGCCGAGCGCGGCCCGAACGGCTGGCTGGTCTACGAAGGCCGGCGCGTCCGCCTTGGCGCGTTCCCCGTCGAGATCGAGCCCGCTGATTTCGCGACTCTCGCCGAAGACGCCTGGTTCGCCTCCCCGGCCGAGCGACTGCGCCGCAGCCTGTCACAGCAACTGCTGATCCTCGGCGTCGATCGGCTCGATCCGACCAAGGGCCTACCGCAGCGTTTCGCCGGCTATCGCCGTCTGATCGAACGCGGTGACTGGCCGCGCCGGGTCACTCTGCTGCAGATCGCCGCCGAGTCACGCTCGGACGTCGCCGCCTACCGCGACCTGCGCGAGGCCATTGAGGCCGAGGCCGGCAACCTCAACAGCGCCTTTGCCGAGCCCGACTGGACTCCGCTGCGCCTGATTGCGCGCGCAGTCCCGCGCAACACCATCGCCGGTTACATGCGCGACGCCCGCGTCGGCCTCGTGACGCCGCTTCGCGACGGCATGAACCTCGTCGCCAAGGAATACATCGCCGCCCAGGATCCGCAGGATCCCGGCGTGCTGGTGCTGTCGCAATTCGCCGGCGCCGCCGAACAGCTCACCTCGGCGCTCCTGGTCAATCCCTACGACGCCGACGAGATGGCCGATGCGCTCGACCAGGCGCTCAACATGAGCCTCGCCGAACGCCAGACCCGGTGGCAAGCGGCCTGGGACACGATCAAGGACACGTCGGCGCTCGGCTGGGGCCGCACATTCGTGGCGTCGCTGATGCGCGCCACCGCCCGCCGGCCCCTCGCGCTCACCGGCGCCGAACCGGCAACCGCGCTCCAGAATGGGCAGAGCGCCGGCTCGATGCGGTTGGTCTGAGCTACTCCTCCGGCAGCGGGTCCGACTTAGGGTGAAACAGCGCCTCGCCGGCCATCTTATAGTCGGCGATCGCGTGCTGTCCCTCGTCTGACAGCAGCCATGATGCCAGACGCTTGGCCGGCTCGCGGCCGGCGGCGCGATGCTCTGCCGGGTTGGGCACGATTACGCTGTACCGGTTCAGCAATGCCGCGGCTCCCTGCACGACGATTTCAAGATCGGCCTTGTTGTTGAACGCCAGCCACGTGCCGCGGTCCGACAGCGTATAGGCGCCCATCCCCGCCGCCGCGTTCAGCGCCGCCCCCATCCCGCCGCCGATGTCGCGATACCAGCCGCCGAAACTCTTCGGATCCAGCCCGGCAGCCCGCCAGAGCCGCTTCTCCAGCGCGTCCGTGCCGGAATTGTCGCCGCGCGAGACGAACGGCGCGCCCTGGTCGCGGATCCGGATCATCGCCGCCCTCGCGTCGTGCAGCCCGGCGACGTGAGCCGGATCCGACTTCGGGCCCACCATGATGAAATCGTTCCAAGCCAGGAACGCACGGCTTTCGCCATGCCCCGCCGCCATGAACTTCTGCTCCGCCTCCGGATCGTGCACCAGCAGCAGATCGGCATCCCCCCGCGCCGTCACCGCGAGCGCCTGACCGGTGCCCAACGCCAGCACCCTGACGTCGATCCCGGTCTCCTTGCTGAACGCCGGCAGGATGTGCGCGAGTAGCCCGCTATTCTCCACCGATGTGGTCGAGGCCAGCACCACCGTATCGCCTGCCCTCGCCAATGGCGCCGCGCCGAGCAGCAGTAGCGCCGCCAAAACGAGCCGTCGCCTCATGATGTCACTCTCCCAGCCAGCACGAACCCGGCGGCGCTCACCGCCAGGCTGATGAGGATCAACACCGCACCCAGCGCCAGGGCGAATTGAAGGTTGCCCTTGCTCGTCTCGAGCACGATTGACGTCGTCATCGTCCGCGTCGAACCGGCGATGTTGCCGCCGACGATGATGATCGCGCCCACCTCCGAAATCGTTCGTCCGAACGCCGCCAGCACCGTCGTCAGTACCAGCTCACGCCCGATCGCCAGCACGGTCGCGATAGAGCGCAGCAGTCCGGCCCCCTCCATCCGCAACTCATCCCCGAAGTCGCGCCAGATCCCCGCCGTCGCCCGGTGCATCAGCGCGATCACGATCGGCAGTGCCAGCAGCACCTGCGCCAGCAGCATCGCCCCCGGCGTGAACAGCAGCCCCACCCATCCGAACGGACCGATCCGCGACAGCAGCATGTAGAGTCCCAGTCCGACCACGACCGGCGGCAACCCCAGCAGCGCGTTCGCAACCAGGATCAGCACCCGCCGCCCGGCAAACCGCCGGATGGCAAGCGCCGCCCCGATCGGCAAGCCCAGTAACGATGCGGCCACCGTCGCGCCGCCGCTGATCTCGAGCGAGAGCAGGACGACGCGCGCGAGGCCGGCCGCGTCGTTCAAGCGGCCGTCAGCACCACGCGCCCGGTCACCTTGCCGTCCCGCAGCCGCATCAGCGCCTCGTTGGCAAGAGGCTGCGGCATCTCGGTGATCGGCACCGGCGGCAGCTTACCCTCCTGCGCCAGCGCCACCAGTTCGCGCAGCTCCTTTGGATTGCCCACGTAGCTGCCCTGGATCGACAATCCGCGCATGGCCATGATCGGCAGCGGCAAAGTCAGCTCGCCGCCGAATAGCCCGACCTGAACCAGCTTGCCGCCTTTGCGCAGCGCCGCGAACGCCATG
Source organism: uncultured Alphaproteobacteria bacterium (assembly GCA_963848035.1). Taxonomy (GTDB): domain Bacteria; phylum Pseudomonadota; class Alphaproteobacteria; order Acetobacterales; family Acetobacteraceae; genus JAVVHH01. The sequence continues at coordinate 3,899,912 of CAWKCD010000001.1, read as the reverse complement.
GAGGCCGTGGCAGAGCCATTCACCAGATCGATGATCGCCTCGGCCGGGCCGCCGCACGCCTCGGTCAGCCGCTCGACGACACCGGGACCGCTGCCATCGACGACCTTGGTCGCGCCCGCCTCCAGCGCCGCCTGCCGCTTCTCCTCGCTCACATCGACCGAGACGATCGCCTTGTGCCCGAGCGCCTTCAGCACCGAGATTGCCGCCAGCCCCAGCCCGCCCGCGCCGATCAGCACGATCGGCTTGTCCGGGGCGATCGGCATCACCTTCTTGATCGCGGAATAGACCGTGATCCCTGAGCACGCGTAGGTCGCCGCCAGCGCCGGGTCGATCGTGCCGGGATCGACCAGATGCCGCGCATGCGGCGCCACCACGTGGGTCGCATAACCGCCGTTCTGGAACACGCCCAGCGCCCGCGACACCAGGCACATGTTGTCCTCCTCGGCCAGGCAGCGTTCGCAATGGCCGCAGCCGAGCCACGGGAACACGATCCGGAGGTCGCCGACCGCGACGCCTTTCGCCTCCGGCCCGAGCTTGACCACCCGGCCCACGATCTCGTGCCCCATCGCCAGCGGCAGCACCACGCCACGATCCTTCAGCGACATCTGCTTGCCCTGGCCGATATCGTAAAACCCGTCCCAAATGTGCAGGTCGGAGTGGCACACCCCGCAATGCGTCACTTGCAGCAGGATCTCCGTGCCTTTCGGCTCCGGCGTCGGAAACTCGACTTCCTGCAGGTCCTTCCCATTCTCCACCACGGCCCAGGCGCGCATCTCTTCCTCCTAATCGTTGGCGGCACCATCGCGCCTCACCCGCTCTCACGCAATCCGCTGGCCTCGACAGCCGCGAAGACAAATGAGATGCAGCCGCCATGGCATTCCGCGACGCAATCCGAGCCGCCGCGCGGCGAACCCCGGTCATCGGTAACCTCCTCGATCAGCGCGACAGCCTCGCCGAGTTGCGCGACGCCTTGCTGCTCGACCGCGACGATCTGCGTCGCCAGGTCGAGAGCTGGCAACACGTCCACCGCTTCGTGCCGCCCGGCCATTTCTACTCGCCTTTGCCCGACCTCGCCGAGATCGAGCGCGAGGCCTCCCGCCTGTTTCCCGCCGACCCGCCTCGCACGGTTGCCGGGATCGACCTGCGCGAAGACGCCCAACTCGCGCTGCTCGAAAGCCTTCTGCCGTTCTATGCCGAAATGCCGTTCACGCCCGAGGCGCAGCCCGGCCTACGCTATCGCTTCGAAAACGGCGCCTTCTCCTACTCCGACGCCATCTTCCTCTATGTGATGCTGCGACACTGCCGTCCGCGCCGGGTCATCGAAGTCGGCTCCGGCCACTCCTCCTGCGTCACGCTCGACACGTCGGAGCGGTTCCTCGGCAATGACGTCGAGGCCGTCTTCATCGAGCCCTATCCCGAGCTGCTCCACTCCCTGCTGCAGCCCGGCGATGCCGACCGCATCACCATCATCCCCGAGCGCCTGCAGGACGTCCCGCTCGACCAGTTCCGCAGCCTGCAGGCCGACGACATCCTGTTCATCGACTCGACCCACGTCGCCAAGATCGGCAGCGACGTCACTTATATCTTCAACGACATCCTGCCAGCCCTCCAGCAGGGCGTGGTCGTCCACTTCCACGACATCTTCTACCCGTTCGAATATCCGCGCTGGTGGTTCGACCAAGGCCGCGCCTGGAACGAAGCCTACATCCTCCGCAGCTTCCTCCAGTACAACGCCGCCTTCCGCGTCGAACTCTGGAACCACTTCCTGCTCACGGTCGACGAGCCGTTTTTCGCCGAGAACATGCCGCTCTGCCTGCGCAACAGCGGCGCCAGCCTCTGGCTCCGCCGCCTGTAGCTACGGCACCGTCCGATGCACGTCCGGGTTCATCACCCGGATCGGCTGCCCCAGCAGGAACGCCAGCACGTTCTCGATGCTCTCCGCGAAGAACTGCCGGAACGTGTCCACCGACCCATACCCCACATGCGGCGTCAGAACAGTGTTCGGCGCCGTCCGGATCGGATCGTCCGGCGGTAGCGGCTCACGCTCGAACACGTCCAGCCCGGCCATGATCCGCCCCTCGTGCAGCGCCGCCAGCATCGCCGCCTGATCCACCAGCCCGGCGCGCGACGTGTTCACCAGCAACGCTCCTGGTTTCATCAACGCGATCTCCGCCGCGCCGATCAGCCCGCGGGAGCCTGCATTCAGCGGCACGTGCAGGCTCACCACGTCCGACTCCGCCAGCAACGCCTCCTTGCTGCCGCTCAGCGCAACCCCGGCCTTGTTCGTCGCATCCCGCGATAGGCTCCGGCTCCAGGCCAGCACCTTCATGTCCAGCGCCAGCCCATACCGCGCCACCAGCGCCCCGATCTTACCGAGGCCGATCACCCCCAGCGTCTTGCCCGCCAGCACCGGCCCGATCCCCACTCCCTCCTGGAACCGCCCCGCCCGTATCGCCGCATCGCCCGCCGGCACGCGCCGAGCCGCCGCCAGCATCAGCGCCAGCGTGAGTTCCGCCGTCCCGCTCGTCGAGGCCGTCCCGCCCGTGTTGCTGACCACCACCCCGTGCTGCGTGCACGCTTCGAGGTCGAGCGAGGGCGAGCGTGTCCCGGTCAGCCCGATCATCTTCAGCTTCGGCAGCCGTGCGATCAGGCTCGCTGGGAACGGCGTCCGCTCGCGCATCAGGATCAGCACCTCGAAGCTGGACAGCTTCGCCACCGCCTCATCCTCGTCGCGGAACGGCTCCGGCAGGATCACGACCTCCGCCTTCGCCTCGAGCCGCGACCAATCCGCGCTCTCGCGCGCCACGCCCTGCCAATCGTCCAGCACCGCGACCCGCACTCAGCGTCTCCTCGGGTCGAGGGCGTCGCGCAGCCCGTCACCCATCAAGTTGAACGACAGCACCGCCAGGAAAATGGCGACCCCAGGAAAGATCGCGAGCCACGGCGCCTGGGTGAGGAACCGTTGTGCCGAGTTGAGCATGCTGCCCCATGACGGCGCCGGCGGTTGCTGCCCGAGCCCAAGGAAGGAAAGGCTCGCCTCGGCGATGATCGCCTGCGCGATCGCCAGCGTCGACTGCACCAGCACCGGCGGCACGATGTTCGGCAGCACGTGCCGCAGCGCCACCCGCCACGGCGGATTGCCGAGCGCCCGCGCGGCCTCGACATAGTCGTTGGTGGCCGCATCGAGCGTGGCGCCCCGTGCGACGCGCACGAAATAAGGCGCCGCGGTGACGCCGATCGCGATCATCGCGTTGGTCAGCGCCGGGCCCAGGAACGCCGCCAGCGCGATCGCCAGGATCAGGAACGGACAGGACAGCATCGCATCTGTCAGCCGCCCGATCACCGCATCCACCGCACCGCCCGCCAGGCCCGACAGCAGCCCGAGCGGCACCCCGATCACGGCCGCGATCAGCACTGAAACGACGCCCGCCAGCAGCGACGCCCGCGCGCCGTAGACCACGCGCGCGAACACGTCGCGCCCGTTCTCGTCCGTCCCCATCCAGTGCAGCGCATCCGGCGCCTTGCGGATCGCGGTCCAACTGGTCTTGTCCGGATCGAACTGACAGATCAACGGCGCCGCGATCGCACCCACCACCAGCACCACGATCACGATTAGCCCGGCCACCGCGGCATACCGGTTGCCGAACCGACGCACCGCCAGCGCCAAAGGGCTCCGCGGGGTCATCACGGCGGCGCTCACGCCGAGCGCATCCGCGGATTGATCAACACATACAGCACGTCGGCCAACAGATTCAGCAGGATGTAGAGCGTCGCCGTGACCAGCACCACGCCCTGCACCACCGGATAATCACGGTTGAACACGGCATCCACCACGAGCTTGCCGAAGCCGGGGATGCTGAACACCTGCTCGGTGAGCACCGCGCCTGACAGCAGCTGCCCCAGCTCGAGCGCTCCCAGCGTCACCACCGGCACCAGCGCATTGCGGAACGCGTGGCGCACGATCACCTTGAACTCCCGCAGCCCCTTCGCCCGTGCGGTGCGGACGTAATCCTGATCGAGCGCCGCCAGCATCGCGCTTCGCGTATGCCGCATCAGGATCGCCGCGATCGCATTCCCCAGCACGAACGCCGGCATGATGGTCGTCGCCAGCGATTGCCGCCAATCCTCCGTCAGCGGCACGTAGCCCGATGGCGGCAACCAGCCCAAATTCACCGAGACCAGCAGGATCAGCATGATCCCCAGCCAGAAATTCGGCGTGCTCAGCCCGGCCAGCCCGATCAGGTTCACCAGGTAATCCCAGATCGTGTTGCGGTACACCGCCGACAAAACCCCCGCCGGCACGCCGATCGCCACCGCGATGATGAACGCCATGCCCGCAAGCTGCAGCGTCACCGGCAACTTGGTCATCACCAGCTGCAGCACCGGCTCGCGGATGCGCCAGGAATGTCCGAGATCCCCGTGCAGCACGCCCGAGATCCAGTGCAGGTATTGAAGCGGGATCGGCCGATCGAGCCAGAGCTCGGCCCGGATCTGCGCGAGGACGGCGGGATCGCCCCGCTCCTCGCCGGCGATCACGCTGGCCGGGTCGCCGGGCATGAGCTGCTGCAGAGCGAAGACGAGGATGCTGACGAGGAAAATGGTCGGTATGACCTGCAGCACCCGCGTGCCGAGATGACCGCGCATCCTACTTCCCCAGGCTCACCCCTTGCAGCCGGATCATCCCGTCCGGCACCTGCGTGAACCCCTGCACGTTGGCGCGCATGCCGACGATGTTCTTCAGATACCAAAGATACAGCGTCGGCATGTCCTTCGACTCCTGCGCGTACATCGTCGCGTATTGCTCGCGCCGCTGCGCCACGTCCGACACCGCCCGCGCCGCCTCGAGCGCCTTGTCGACGGTCGGGTTCGAGTAGTGCGAGTCGTTCAATGCGCCGCCGGTATGGAAGAAGGTGTAGAGATTCCCGTCCGGATCGGCCCGCCCCGACCATGCGGTCAGGAAGACCTCGAAATCGCCCCTCGTCGCCGCATCCAGCGCCGACGCGTATTCGGACGCGGTGATCTGCACGTCGAACCCGGCTTCCGCGGCCATCGACTGGATCACTTCGCCGGCCTGCCGCAGGTCAGGATTGTTCGGCACCGTCAGCTTCACCACCACCGGCAGCTTGACGCCCGCGGCCTTCAGCAGCGCCTTCGCGCCCTCGACGTCGCGCGGCTGCGGCTTCAGCCCGGTCGCGAACATCGGGCTCGCCGGCGAGAGCCCCTGCGCCGCCGGCTCATACAATCCGTCGTACACCACCTGGATCAGCGCTTCGCGATCGATCGCCTTCTCGAACGCCTGCCGCACCCGCGGATCCGACCCGACCGGCGACTTCGCGCGCTCGCCATTGCCCACGTTGAACTCGAGATATTGCGACCCCAGCGAGTCCGTCATCGCAACCTTCAGCTTCGGATCCTTCTTCACCGCCGGCACGTCCGTCGGGATGATGTATTCGACCAGGTCCGTGCTCCCGGCCTGCAGGTTGGCCAGCCGGATCGAGCTGTTCGGGATGATCTGATACGTCACCCGGTCGAGATGGATGTCCTTGGCGTTCCAGTACTGCGGGAACTTCTCTAGCGTGATGTGGTCCTGCGGCACCCGCTCGACGAACTTGAACGGCCCGGCGCACACCGGATGCAGCTGGAAGTCCTTCCCCTCCGCCTCGGCCGCCTTCGGCGAGACGATCATGCCGGACCGGTCGGTGAGCTGTGCCAGGAACGGCGAGGACGGATCCTTCAGCACGATCTTGACTGTCAGCGGGTCGACCACGTCGACGTGGTCCATCGCATTGATCTCGGACCGCCGGAAGCTGCCCGGAAACTTCAAATGCCGCTCGAGCGAATACTTGACCGCTTCCGCGTCCATTTTCGTGCCGTCATGGAACAGCACCCCGTCGCGCAGCTTGATCACCAGCGTCTTCGGGTCCGCCCACTCGTAGCTCGTCGCCAGCTGCGGTACGATCTCGAGCTTGGCGTTGATGTCGAACAGCTTGTCGCACAACCCGGCGAACACGATCCGCGCCACATAGGTCCGCGCCAGCGTCGGGTCCAGGCTGTCCGGGTCCTCGCGCATCGTGATCCGGAAGTTCTGGGCCAGGGCCGGCGCGGCGACGGATGCAGCAATGGTGACTGCCAGGATAAGTCGGCGCATGGAACCTCTTGGTCGCAGGGTGATGCGCGAGACTGCCGCCCTGCCCCGCCACTGGCAAGCGTCACGATGGCTGGCACGTTGCGCCGCAGCACGCTACAGAAACCCATGCGCACCTATCATATCGCCTCCATCCCCGCTGACGGCATCGGACCGGAGGTGATCGCCGCCGGCCTCGAGGCGCTCGAGGCCGTGGCTGCCCGCGACGGCGGCTTCAAGCTCGACATCACCCACTTCGACTGGGGCTCGGAGCGATATCGCCGGGAAGGCGCGCTCATGCCGTCCGACGGCCTGAACCAGCTCCACGGCCTCGACGCCATCCTGTTCGGCGCCGTCGGCGCTCCCGACATCCCCGACCACGTGACCCTCTGGGGCCTACGGCTTCCGATCTGCCAGGGCTTCGATCAATACGCCAACGTCCGCCCGACCCGCATCCTGCCCGGCGTCACCGGCCCGCTGCGCGACGTCGGCCCCGGCGATCTCGATTGGCTCATCATCCGCGAGAACAGCGAGGGCGAGTATTCCGGCAATGGCGGCCGCACCCATCGCGGCCTGCCTGAGGAAGTCGCGACCGAGACCAGCGTCTTCACCCGCCGCGGCGTCGAGCGCATCATGCGCTTCGCCTTCGACCAGGCCCACCGCCGCCCCAAGAAGCACCTCACCGTCGTCACCAAAAGCAACGCCCAGCGCCACGGCATGGTGTTCTGGGACGAGATCGCCGCCGAAGTCGCCCGCGATTTCCCGGACGTTCGCTGGGACAAGGAACTGGTCGACGCCATGACCACCCGCATGGTCCGCAAACCCCGCGACCTCGACACCATCGTCGCCACCAACCTCCACGCCGACATCCTGTCCGACCTCGCCGCGGCGCTCGCCGGCTCCCTCGGCATCGCGCCCACCGGCAACGTCGACCCCGAGCGGCGCTTCCCCTCGATGTTCGAGCCCATCCACGGCAGCGCCTTCGACATCACCGGCAAGGGCATCGCCAACCCGGTCGCCACGTTCTGGACCGCCAGCATGATGCTCGACCATCTCGGCGAGCACCGCGCAGCCGCCGCGCTGATGCGCGCCGTCGAGCAGGTCTGCGCTGACGGGATCACCACACCGGACCTCGGCGGCAAGGCGACCACCAAGGAAGTAACGGCGGCCGTGTGCCAGGCGATCAAAGGCGCAAACCTCGCGGTATGAAGGCGGTAATGAGAACGTAAACAGAACACGGGAACGTGTAGCAGCGTTTCAAATCGAAAATTGTACGTCGCGTCCCACGGCAAGGGACGCGTTCGCCCTGCCGCCACCCAGGCAAAAGGCAGGTGCGACTCATGGACCACGCTCGATCGACCTTGACCACCGTGGCGCTCGCCGGGCTCACTGTGGCTGGCGCTATCTTCGGGCCGCGCCTCGGCAGCCCGGATCCCGCCATCATGATGGTGATCCTGTTCTCGTCGCTGACCTCCAGCATCGCTGGTTTCGCGTTTTCGGCGATCTGCGGCGGGATTCTTTTCCACCTTTGGGACGACCATGTCCGCGTCGTCCAGATCATGATCGCCTGCAGCATCGCCAATCAGGCCACCATGGTCTGGTCGCTTCGCGCGGTCATTCCATGGCGTTCCGTCGCCGTCTTCGTGCTCGGCGGGATCGGCGGCGCGCCGCTCGGCGCCTGGACGCTCCTGCATCTCGACCATGCCCGCTTCGGCCAGGCTATCGGCGGCTTCCTGCTCGTCTATGGCACATTCCTGGCGCTCGCCCGCTCGCGTCCGATCCGGCTCGAGAATCGCTGGGCCGACGCCGTCATTGGCTGCAGCGGCGGCATGGCGGGCGCGGCCGCCGCCTTGCCCTCGCTGCCGCTGACGATCTGGTGCCAGCTGCGCGGTTTGGACAAGACCGCCCAGCGCGCGATCGTCCAGCCCTTCATCCTGGCGATGCAGATCGTCTCGTTCGGCCTGATCGCGTTGCTCGATCCGCACCCGGTCGGGGGCCTCAACGCAGCTGACCTATGCTGCATTCCGGCCGGGCTGTTTGGCACCCAGATCGGCATGGGCTGCTACCGCGGCCTCTCCGACCGGCAGTTCGCGGTAGCCGTGAGCGCCCTCATGATCGTCTGCGGATTGGCCTTCGTTCTGTGATCTTAACCGTGCGTTCACCCGTCGCCGTTACGCTCCGACGTGTGTCCGCGCATTCATCAGACTTCATCACCCCGTTACTCGAAGCGGTCGCGCACCAGCAGGCCGGCCGCTTCGAGGCTGCGGCCGCCGGCTTCGCGATCGTGCTCGATATCGAGCCGGAGCAGCCGCAGGCGCTGTTCTTCGGCGGCGTCCTGGCCTTCAAGGCCGGGCGGACTGAGACCGCCCGGAACCTGCTGCAGCGGTCGATCGCGGCGCGTCCCTCGCACGCTGAATCCCATTTCGCGCTCGGCAACGCTTTATGGGAAGCCGGCGACAAACAGGAGGCGCGGACCGCTTGGCACCAGGCCCTGCGCTACGACCGGCAGCACCTGGGCGCGCTGCTGAACCTCGCCCGCGCGCAGGAAGAAGCGGGCGAGACCGAAGCAGCCGTCGCCTTCTGCCGAACCGCCGTCGCCGCCAAGCCGGACCACGCTTTGGCCCACGCCGCCCTGGCCTCGGCCTTTCGCGCCGACGATCAATTGCTCGCCTCGCTGCAAGCGGCCGAAGCCGCGCTCGAGCGCGATCCGCTGCTCGCGGCGGCCCATTATCAGCACGGAACCACCCTCAAGGTCCTCGGCCGGCGTGAAGACGCCATCGCCGCGCTGCAAATGGCCCTCTACTTCGCGCCCGATGACGCATCGAGCCACCTCAACCTAGCCAACCTACTTTTCGACACCAACGAGCGCGAAGCCGCTGAACGCCATTGCCGCGCCTCCATTGCCGCCAGCCCGGCAATGGCCGAAGCCCATGCCATGCTCGGCTATCTTCTCACGCAGGCTAACCGCCTCCCCGAAGCGATCGACGCCTGTGCCGAAGCCGTCCGCCTCGCGCCGGATCTGGCCGAGGGTCATTGGAACAAGGGCATCGCCCTGCTCAACTCGGGCGATCTTCCCGCTGGTTTCGCCGAATACGAGTGGCGCAAGAAACACCCGCGCTACATGAGCGAGTTCCGCTCCCTTCCCACGCCGGAATGGAGGGGCGGCGACCTCGCCGGCAAACGGCTGCTGATCCTCGCCGAGCAAGGCCTGGGTGACGCGATCATGTTCGCCCGATACGCCCCCCTGCTCCGTAACTGCGGCGCCGAAATCACCATCGCCTGCGACCGGCGCCTCGTCCCACTGCTTCGGCAAATCGCGACTGTCGTCTCGAAGTCGAACCAACTGCCCGACCACGACCTTTGGGTCGATCAGATGAGTATCCCGCTCCACTGCGGCACGACCGTGGACACGGTCCCGTCCCCGGAGCCCTATCTGGCAGCCGATCCGGCCATCACAGCACAGTGGGCTGCCCGTCTCCCCGCCGCCCCGCTCGGCATCCGGCGGATCGGCGTCGTCTGGGCCGGCAACCCCCTCCATTCCAACGACGCCAACCGCTCCTGTCCGATTGACGTGTTCGCATCCCTCGCCGCCCTGCCGTCCGTCCGCCTCGTCAGCCTCCAGGTCGGCAACCGCGCCGCCGAAGCGTCGCAGCTCGGCATTCACGACTGGTCGTCGCACCTCACCGACTACGCACAAACCGCCGGGTTGCTCGCCAATCTCGACCTGGTAGTGACCGTCGACACCAGCGTCGCCCATCTTGCCGCCGCTATGGGCAAGCCGACCTGGATCCTGCTGCCCTTCTGCCCCGAATGGCGCTGGCTGCAGAACCGGTCCGACAGCCCCTGGTATCGCTCCGTACGGCTCTTCCGCCAGCCGCGTCCCGGCGATTGGGCGGCCGTCGACGATGCGCTCGTGGAAGCGCTGCTCGCCTGATCAGCGCCAGCGCAACAGCAGCCGCTCCAGCATCCCCATCCCCCACGCCACCAGCAACCCGAGCAGCGACAACACCACGATCCCCGCCAGCAGGTTGTCCGTGTCGTAGAGATTTCCGGCCTGCAGCACGAACGCCCCGATCCCCCGCTCCGCCCCGATCATTTCGGCTGCCACAAGAAGGATGATCGCGATCGACGTCGTCACCCGGAACCCCGCTAGGATCGACGGCAGCGCCCCCGGCAACACGATCCGCCGGATGATCGTCCAGCGCCGCAACCCGAACGCCTGCCCCATCCGCACCAACCCGCGCGGCACCGCATCCACCCCCGCCGCCGTGCTGATCACGGTCGGGAAGAACACCCCGAACCCGAGCGTCGCGAGCTTCGATCCCTCGCCGATCCCGAACCAGATGATGAACAGCGGCACCAGCGCGATCTTCGGGATCGGAAACAGCGCCGACACCACCGCCATCCCCGGCGACCGCGCCCATGTCGCCAGCCCCACCAGGAACCCGACCGCGACCCCCGCCACCGTGCCCATCGACCAACCGATCAGCAGCCGCTGCAACGACGCGCCAAGATGCAGCCAGAGCTCCCCGCTCCGCGTCAGCGCCCACAGCGCCCGCCCGATCGCCACCGGCGGCGGCAGGAACTGCGTCGAGATCAGCCCGGCGCTCGCCCCCGCCTGCCAGAGCACCACCAGCCCGACGAGCGTGCCCACCGCCGCCGCCGGGCTCGCCCGCGGCACGAAGCCGCTGGCCCGGAACGCGACCGGCCCAGCGATCTCAGGCAACGACCAGCTCCCGCTCCGCCGCCGCCGCATCGTCGCGGATCAGCGCCCACAGCCGCGCCTGCACCGCGACCAGATCCGGATCGCTCTCCACCCGCCCCAACAGCGGCCGGTCGATCTCGACCACCTCCCGCACCCGACCCGGCCGCCGCGACAACACCGCAATCCGATGCCCGAGCCGGACCGCCTCCCCCAGATTATGCGTCACATAGATCGTCGTCGTCCCCGCCCGCTCGATCAGCGCCGACGAACTCGTCCAGCAGCAGCGCCCGCGTCTGCGCATCCAGCGCCGACAGCGGCTCGTCCATCAGCAGGCACGCCGGCCGCACCGCCAACGCCCGCGCGATCCCGACCCGCTGCCGCATCCCGCCCGACAACTCCTTCGGCCACGCCCCCGCAAACGCCTCCAGCCCGGTCAGCGCCAGCACCTCCCGCACCCGCGCCCGCCGCTCCGCCCGCGACAGCCGCTCCAGCACCAGCTCGACGTTGCCAGCCACGCTCAGCCACGGCAGCAGCGCGAAATCCTGGAACACCGGCGTCAGCACGTTCAGGCAATCCTCCGCCACGTGCCCCGCCACCATGACCCGCCCAGCGCCCGGCGCGATCAGCCCGCCGATGATCCCCAGCAGCGTGCTCTTCCCGCACCCGGAAGGCCCGACCAGCACGAGCACTCGCCCCGCCTCCGCCACCAGGTCGATCCCCTCCAGCACCTCGAGCGCGCCGATATGGTGCCCGACACCCTCAACCGAAACCCGAACCCGCGACCCGGTCACGGCAGCATCGGCAGGAACCGCGTGTCGATCACCTCCGCCGGGTCGCCCGCCTGCTTGACCAGCCCCTGCTCCACGAACCACCGCAGTTGCGCCTCGACATCCCGAACATCCAACGCCCCGCCCTCGTCGTAATAACCGACGCCCTCCAGGATCTTGGCCGGACCGTTCGCATCGCCGGCGAACACATATTTCTGGATGTCGCCAATCGCCGCATCCGTCTTGGCGTCACGCACCGGCTGGCCGTCCGCGCCCCGCCGCAGGAACGCCTCGCGATAATCCGCGACACCCCGCCTGTAGGCTTCGGCAAAGCGATGCAGCGCCTCCGCATGCCCGGACGTCATCCCGCTCGGCGCGAACACCGCCGTGATCTGATACGGCACCAGGTCGCCGAGCCACGCGACGATCTTCGCGTCGCCGGCGGCGTCGATCGGCTTGGCCATCGAGGCGATCGCCATCGTCGCATCCACCTGCCCCGTCCGCACCGCGGCCACCATGTTGCCGATCGTCTGCAGCGGCCGCAGCGTGACCGATTTCAGCTCGATCCCCTCCTTCTGCGCCACTCGCCCGGCCATGTAATGGAACGACGAGCCATATTGCGTGATCCCAAGGCTATGCCCGGCGAGCTTCGCCGGCGATGTCAGCCCCTCGTCGAACGCCTTCTTGGACACCAGCAGCGCCGTGCCCTCATACCCCGCCTCCTCGTGCAGCCCGCCGCCGATCACCTTGAGCGCCCCGCGCCCCGCCAGGTTGAAGAACCCGCCGGTAAGCGCCGTGATCCCGACATCGATGTCGCCCGACACCGCCGCCGCCGCGATCGGCTGCGCCGCCTCGAAGAACCGGAACTCGCGCGTCCAAACCCGCTTGCGAAAAATATCCGCGCGCCATCGCGAGATACAGCGGCGCCGGCGACAGCGTGTGCAGCAACCCGATCCGCATCTTCTCGGCAGCTTCGGCGCCCCCGCCCAGCGCCAATCCCACCAGCAAAAGCATCACCAGCCGCATACCCGCCCCCGCCCGCCTTGCCCGGTCCATGCCACACCGCGCCCGCCTTCGACAAATGCACCCGGTTGCATCTCGGCAGCCGCCTGCCCATACCCCCGCCATGGCTCCGCCGCTCCTCCTCCTGCAAGACATCCATCTCGCCCTCGGCTCCGCCCCGCTCCTGGCCGGCGCCGAACTCGGCGTCGGCGCCGGCGAGCGCATCTGCCTCGTCGGCCGCAACGGCTCCGGCAAGTCCACCCTGCTCAAGGTTGCCGCCGGGCTGCTCAAGAGCGACGGCGGAACCCGCTTCCTGCAGCCCGGCGCCACCGTCCGCTACCTGCCGCAGGAGCCCGACCTCTCCGGCTTCGCGACCACGCTAGACTATGCCGAAGCCGGCCTCGGCCCGGGCGACGACCAGCATCGCGCCCGCTCGCTGCTCGACCGTCTCGGCCTCACCGGCGCCGAGAACCCGGCCCACCTCTCCGGCGGCCAACAGCGCCGCGCCGCCCTCGCCCGCGCCCTCGCCCCCTCGCCGGACCTGCTGCTGCTCGACGAGCCGACCAACCATCTCGACCTCCCCGCCATCGAATGGCTCGAGGCCGAACTCAAATCGCTCCGCGCCGGCATTGTCCTGATCAGTCACGACCGCCGCCTGCTCGAGACCCTCAGCCGCAGCATCGTCTGGCTCGAAGACGGCGTCACCCGCCGCATCGACCGCGGCTTCGCCCATTACGAGGCCTGGCGCGAGGAGGTCGAAGCCCAGGCCGAGCGCGACGCCCACAAGCTCGGCCGCCAGATCGTCCGCGAAGAGCACTGGCTTCGCTACGGCGTCACCGCACGCCGCAAGCGGAACATGCGCCGTGTCGGCGAACTCGCCGACCTTCGCCAGAAACGCCGCGACATCGGCAAACCTGGCTCGCCGCTCAAGCTCGCCGCCACCGAGGCGGACCTCTCCGGCAAGCTCGTCGCCGTCGCCGAGGGCGTGACCAAATCCTATGGCGGCCCTCCGGTCGTGCGGAACCTGAACCTGCGCGTCATCCGCGGCGACCGCCTCGGCATCGTCGGCCCCAACGGCGCCGGCAAGACCACGCTCCTCAGCCTCCTCACCGGCAAGCTCGCCCCCGACAGCGGCGAGATCCGCATCGGCACCAGTCTCGCCTCCGTCACGCTCGACCAGCAGCGTGCTTCCCTGAACCCGCTCGCCACCCTCTCCGAGACCCTCACCGGCGGCAGCGGCGACACCGTCGACGTCGCCGGCGAGCGCCGCCACGTCATCGGCTACATGAAGGACTTCCTGTTCAAACCCGAGCAGGCCCGCACCCCCGTCGGCGTCCTCTCCGGCGGTGAACGCGGCCGCCTCACGCTGGCCTGCGCCCTCGCGCGCCCCAGCAACCTGCTCGTGCTCGACGAACCTACCAACGATCTCGACCTCGAGACCCTCGACCTGCTGCAGGAGATGCTGGCCGACTATCCCGGCACCGTCCTGCTCGTCAGCCACGACCGCGACTTCCTCGACCGCGTCGTCACCTCCACCCTCGCCTCCGAAGGCGACGGGAACTGGATCGAATACGCCGGCGGCTACAGCGACATGCTGTTCCAGCGCGGCGACCCAGTGGCCGCCACCGTCGACAGGTCAAAATCCAACAATGCCCCGCTGCCCAGGACGGCGTCCAAGAAACTGTCCTTCAAAGACAAGCATGCGCTGGAAACGCTCCCGCGCCAGATGGAAACGCTGAACGCCGAGATCGCCAAACTACAGGCGAGATTGGCCGACCCCGACCTCTACCGCCGCGACCCGGCCGCGTTTAAGACCGGCACCACCCGTCTCGAAGCCGCGCAACGCGAACTCGCCGATTCCGAAGAGCGCTGGCTCGAATTGGAAATGCGCCGCGAGGAGCTAGAAGCATCATGACCAAAATCGCGTTGATGACGGCGCTGCTGCTGCTTTCCGGCTGCGGCCTCGCCGCCGCCCCCTGCCGGGTCGGATCTGCCGCGCTCAAGATCGTCCCTCTCGTCGGCCACGCCGCCGCCACGCCGACCGATGCCTGCGCCGGCGCGATCGATCCCTGAACGAGCGAAATCTGATAGTCCCGCGCGAATAATCACCGAGATCTGCCGGTCACCTCTTTGACAACGACAAGTTGTCGGACCGGGAAAATGGCCAGACCATCGTCCCGCCAGCAGGAGACGATCATGCGCACCCAAGTCATCGCAGCCGCCCTGTCGCTCGCGTTCGCCGCGACGGCTGCGGCCCAAACCACCGTCTATCTCTCGCCCGGCGGCGACGGCATTCTTCTACCATCGAACGGCAGCGAAGGCGCGTCGCAGACCGCTTCGTCGCTGCCGCCGGGCTTCGAAAACGGGACGCTTCATCACGAGGTGGCCCGGTCGATGACCGAGGCGCTGCGGACGCGCACGGAACAGAGCCTCGCCTCGCGCCACGCGCCCAATTCGCGCGGCTAAGTCGGGACCGGACGGAGAGCGAGAGCGCTCCGTCCACCCCGCTCAACCCTCGGCCGCTCTCGGCCGGCGCAACCGGAGATCAAGTCCCCGCTCCGCCCAGCCCGCCTCGATCGCGTCCAGATCGATCAACCCGGCCGGATCCGACCGACGAGGCCGCGTGGACAAAACCGGCGCCACCTCGCGCCGCCACAACCCGACCAGCCGCTCCAACTCTTCCAGCGGGTCAGCGTGATTGTCGACCCGCAGATTGAGGTCCGGAAAATCCTCTGTCGTGACCATGACCATCGCCGCTGACTGCTTGCCGCGTCGGTCGCCTCCCGCGCTCTCCCCGGCGCGCATCGCCTGCATCAACCGCTCAGGCAACGCCTCCGCCGACGCCATCGCCGCCAGCGTGTCGGTCACGACCGCCTCACCCGCCAGCATGTTCCCGGCCACGCTGACGCCCGGCGCGCTCGCCCCGCCACACCACATGACGCAATTCTCGCCGGTCCAGCACGCCGTCCACCCCTGCCGGTCGACGGCATGGATCTGCCGCAAACCGCGCCCCTCATCACCGGCCAATGCCGCCTGGATCGCGAGCGCCGGCGCAAGCCCGCGGGCCATGCCGTCCAGCACCACCGGGCCGAGATAGCGGTTCGTCATGCTCTGCGTCGAGACCGCGCCGACCCCCGCCCGCACGAACGGACAACTCGCACCGACCGCAAACGCCCGCGTGGCCACCGCCACGGCGAACGCACCCGTCTGCGCATCATGAGTGACGATGGACCAGGTCATTCCGCCCCTTCCTTGCGCAAAGCCGCAACCGACCGCATACAGCGCCGCCAGCCCGGCCGGTAGCCGGGCCGCCAGGGAGAAGTGCGGATGGGTCGGATTGAAGTCGCGGGTTTGCAGGTCGCCGGCGAGTTGCACCAGTTCATCGAGAAGGAGGCGCTGCCGGGCACCGGCGTGAGCGCCGACGCCTTCTGGTCGGGGTTCGCCGCCCTTCTGCGCGATCTCGCCCCGAAGAACGCCGAGCTTCTCGCGCACCGCGACGCGCTGCAGGAGCGGATCGATCGCTGGCATGTCGAGCAGCGCGGCAAGAAGGTCGACGCGGGCGAATACCAGGCCTTCCTCCGCGAGATCGGATATCTCGAGCCCGAGCCCGCCCCTTTCGAGGTCAGCACCGACAAGGTGGACCCGGAGATCGCCAGCATCGCCGGCCCTCAGCTCGTCGTGCCCGTGTCCAACGCCCGGTATGCGCTGAACGCCGCCAACGCCCGCTGGGGCAGCCTCTACGACGCGCTCTACGGCACCGACGCGCTGCCCGAGACCGACGGCGCCGAGCGCGGCCGCGCCTACAACCCAGCCCGCGGCGCCAAGGTCGTCGCCCGCGCCAAGCAGGTGCTGGACGAAGCCGCGCCGCTGGCGGCCGGGTCGCACGCCGACGCGACGAGGTACCGCGTCGAGGGTAGCAAGCTGGTGATCGAGACCGCCGCCGGCCCCGCCGCCCTGCGCAATCCCGCGCAATTCGTCGGCTACACCGGCGACGCCGCGAACCCGTCCGCAATTGTCTTGCGGAACAACGGGATCCATCTGGAAATTCGCGTCGATCGTGAGAACACGATCGGCAAGACCGACAAGGCTGGCGTCGCCGATGTCGTCCTCGAATCCGCGATCACCACGATCCAGGACCTCGAAGACAGCGTCGCCGCCGTCGACGCCGGCGACAAGGTACTCGTCTATCGCAACTGGCTCGGCCTGATGAAGGGCGACCTGGCCGCCAGCTTCGAGAAGGGCGGCAAGACGCTCGAGCGCCGCCTCGAACCGGACCGCAGCTTCACCGCGCCCGGAGGTGGCACCCTCACCCTGGCCGGCCGCAGCCTGATGCTGGTCCGCAACGTCGGCCACCATATGTATACGGACGCCGTGCTGCTCGACGGCAAGGAAGTGCCCGAGGGCATGCTTGACGCCGCCGTCACCAGCCTGATCGCGATGCACGACCTCAAGAGCACCGGCAAGCTGCGCAACAGCCGCGCCGGCTCGGTCTACATCGTCAAGCCGAAGATGCACGGCCCGCACGAAGTCGCCTTTGCCAGTGAGATCTTCACCCGCGTCGAGAAGCTGCTCGGCCTCGCCCCGAATACGCTGAAGATGGGCATCATGGACGAGGAGCGCCGCACCAGCGCCAACCTCGCCGCCTGCATCCACGCCGCCCGCGACCGCGTCGTGTTCATCAACACCGGCTTCCTCGATCGCACTGGCGACGAGATGCACACCTCGATGGAAGCGGGCCCGATGATCCGCAAGAACGAGATGCGCAACACCGCGTGGATCAAGTCGTATGAGGACCGCAACGTCGACATCGGCCTCGCGTGCGGCCTGCGTGGCAAGGCGCAGATCGGCAAGGGTATGTGGGCAGCGCCCGACCGGATGGCAGAGATGCTGCAAGTCAAGGTTGGCCACCCCCGCGCGGGCGCCAACACCGCCTGGGTCCCTTCGCCGACTGCCGCGACCCTACATGCGCTTCACTACCACCAGGTTAACGTCGCCGACGTCCAGGCCGGCCTCGCCGGCAAGACCCGCGGCACCCTGTCCGACCTGCTGACCGTCCCAGTCGCCGACCGCCCGAACTGGGCTCCCGACGATCTGCAGCAGGAGCTCGACAACAACGCCCAGGGGATCCTCGGCTACGTCGTCCGCTGGATTGACCAGGGCGTCGGCTGCTCCAAGGTCCCCGACATCCACGATGTCGGCCTGATGGAGGACCGCGCGACGCTGCGGATCAGCAGCCAGCACATCGCCAACTGGCTGCACCACGGCATCGTCACCGAGCAGCAGGTCCGCGACACGATGCGCCGCATGGCGGCCGTGGTGGACCGGCAGAACGCCGGCGATCCCGCTTATCGGAAGATGGAAGGCAACGAGAACGGTCCGGCCTTCCAAGCCGCTTGCGATCTCGTTTTCAAGGGACGCGCGCAGCCAAACGGCTACACCGAGTTCATCCTCCATAGCCGCCGGCGCGAAGCCAAGGCAGCCTGAGAAAGGGAGACCGGCGGATGGTGGGCGCGACAGGGATTGAACCTGTGACCCCCGCCATGTCAAGGCGATGCTCTCCCGCTGAGCTACGCGCCCATCCGCCGGGCGCTCTCTTTAGACCGGGTCCGGTGCCGTGCGCAAGGCAGGTGACAGCGGACACCGACAACGATTGAATGCGGTGCCATGGACCAACCCGTAACCTCGCCAAGTGTGGACGTCGCCCCCTCGCCTGCGTTCCTGATCACCCTTCCCGCCGACCAGACCGCGCCGCTGGTGTTCGCTTCGCCGCACTCGGGGCGCGACTATCCCGCGGACTTTTTGCAAGCCGCCCGCTTAGACGCCATGTCGCTTCGCCGCAGCGAGGATTGCTTCGTCGATGAGCTCTTTAGCGGCGCGACCCAGGCCGGCGCGCCGCTTATCGCCGCAACTTTCGCCCGCGCTTACTGCGATCCCAACCGCGAACCGTGGGAGCTCGACCCGGCGATGTTCACCGACAGTCTCCCGGCTTGGGTGAACACGACCAGCGCTCGGGTCGGCGCCGGGCTGGGAACACTGGCGCGAGTGGTCGCATCGGGCGAGGCGATCTACCGGCGCAAATTATCGTTCGGCGAAGCCGAATCCAGGGTGCACACCTACTGGGAGCCTTACCATGCGGCCCTGCTCCGCCTGATCGAGATGACCCGGCTCCGGTTCGGCGCCTGTCTCTTGATCGACTGTCACTCTATGCCGGCCCAGAGTGCCGGCACCGGGCGCAGCAATCCCGATTTCGTGCTCGGCGACGCCCACGGCACCGCCTGCTCGTCGCGGATCACGCGTCAAGCCGAGGAGTTGTTGACCGGCATGGGCTTCAAGGTAAGGCGCAACGACCCGTATGCCGGCGGCTACGTCACCCGCCATTACGGTCGCCCGCGCGAGCAGGTGCACGCACTGCAGATCGAGGTTGCCCGCTCTCTCTATATGGATGAGACGCGCCTACAGCGCGCCGTCGGCTTCATCGGATTGCAGCGGAACCTGTCCGAGTTTGCCAGCGAACTCGCCAGCGCCGCGCCGGACCTGCTCCGGGACTGAGAAAGCGGCGGTGCTTGCGGCACCGCCGAAGTTTAGGGAGGAAACGTCCGCCAGCTGGCGAACAGCCGGCAGAACGCACTATGCACCGATCGAGTTCAGTGCGCAATCAAAATGTATTGTCCGGCCTCGATCCGCGCGGGCGTTTACCCTTCATTGACTTCTGCCGAGTAGCATCGCTGCCAATGCGATTGTTGCCCCTCATTCTCGGTCTGCTCGCGCTCGCCGCCATCCGGACCGCGAGCGCCCAGTCTTCGCCCGCAGCGCTCTGCCGCGCGGCGATCGCATCGGCTGAACGCGCGACGGGCGTGCCAGACCGGCTCATGCAAGCCATCGGCATCGTCGAAAGCGGCCGTCCGGACGAACGCGGCGGCGTCAGCGCATGGCCTTGGACCATCAACGTCGAGGGCACCGGCTACACCTTCGACACCAAGCAGCAGGCGATGGACGCGGTGAACGCGCACCGTGCGCAGGGTGCCCGCTCGATCGACGTCGGTTGCATGCAGGTCAACCTCATGTATCACGGCCAGGCCTTCGCCTCGTTGGATCAAGCATTCGACCCGGCGATCAACGCGCGTTACGCCGCCGACTTCCTGCTCAAGCTCCTTTCCGACACCGGCTCCTGGCCGCGCGCAGCCGCGGCCTACCACTCGATGACTCCCGATATCGGCGCAGAATACGCCCGCAAAGTGTTGGCGGTGTGGGCGCGACCGGGTCTGGGCGACACGGCCGCCCTCGCCCCGTTCCGCCGCGGTCCGATGGCCTCGAGCCTCACGCCCTCGCTCGCTTCCATCACCAGCAAGCCCCCAGTCGGCATCGCGCCGCCAAGTCCTCCGGCGCCGGGCGGCATCGCCATGTCCGGCGAGCATGACCGCGCGGATTCTGCCGACCGGGGCCGGCATCGGCGCAGCCTCGGGCCCGACCGGCCGCGGCCTCAGCGCCTACCGCGCTGCACCGACCCGGCTCGCCACAAGCGTCTTCCTGCCCCGGAGTTGACCCGCGTTCAGCCGAACTCGGCGCGGATCGCCGCCGAATGTTCGCCGATCGCCGGCACCGGTCCCAACACGCGGTCGCCATCGTCCAACCGAACCGGCGGGCTCGCCAACCGGGCCGGCCCGTTCGGCGTCTCGACGCTCACGCGCCGCAGCGCCGGATGATCGCGCCAGCGCCGCAACGTCGTTGACGAAGCCGAACGCAGTATTTGCCGCCAACAGCAGCCGCCGGGCCTCCTCGCGCCCGAGCTGCTGCGAACCGCGCCGCAAGCCGCGCTTCCACCTGCGCCCGATTGGCGACCCGCGCCACATTGGACTCGAACCCCGACTTGCTGCGGCAAATCGGCATCGCCGAGGAACACCGCGCAGAATTGCGCCCACTCCCGCTCGTTCTGGATCGACACCAGCACCAGCGCGCCGTCCTTCAGCGCGAAAGCGCCATACGGGCAGACGGTCGGATGCGCGAGACCGAGCCGGCGGGGCGGCGCCCCGGTGCCCTCCGTGTAGAGCAGCGGAACCGTCATCCAATCCGCTGTCGCCTCGAACAGGCTGGTGCTCAGCTCCTTGCCCCGGCCAGTGATCCCGCGCTCGATCAGCGCCTCCAGGATCGCGGCATGGGCCGACATGCCGCACCCGACATCCACGATCGAGACGCCGACCCGCCCTGGTCCCGCCGGATGTCCGGTGATCGACGCCAATCCGGACTCGGCCTGCACCAACAGGTCGTAAGCCTTCATGTCGGCGTATTCCGGCGTTTCGCCGTAACCGGTGATGTCGAGCGTGATCATGCGAGGATGCGCCGCCCGCAGCGCTGCCGAGCCGAACCCGGCCCGCGCCGCTGCGCCAGGCGCCAAATTCTGGATGAAGACATCCGTCTTCGCGCAGGATCCGATGCAGCAACGCCGCATCCTCCGGCGCCTTGATGTCCGCCACCAGGCTCTGCTTGCCCCGGTTCAGCCACACGAAATAGCTCGAGAGATCACCGATCGCGCGGTCGTATTTGCGCGCGAAATCCCCTTCGGGCCGCTCGATCTTGATCACCCGCGCACCCGCGTCGGCCAATCGGCTGCTGCAATACGGCGCCGCGACTGCCTGCTCGAGCGACAGCACGAGCAGGCCCTCCAACGGACGCGTCACTCAGTAGCTCCGCGGCAGCCCGAGCACATGCTCCGCCACATAGGACAGAACCAGGTTCGTGCTGATCGGCGCCACCTGATACAGCCGCGTCTCCCGGAACTTCCGCTCGACGTCATACTCTTCGGCAAACCCGAACCCGCCATGCGTCTGCACGCATGCCTCGGCCGCCGCCCAGCTCGCATCCGCCGCCAACAGCTTGGCCATGTTGGCCTGCTCGCCGCACGGGCGCCCCGCCTCGAACAGCTCGCAGCCCTCCCGCACCATCAACTCGGCCGCACGCATCTGCGCGTAGGCCCGCGCGATCGGGAACTGCACCCCCTGGTTCTGCCCGATCGGCCGACCGAACACGACGCGGTCCTTCGCATAGGCCACCGACCGCGAGGTGAACCACTTCGCGTCGCCGATGCACTCAGCCGCGATCAACAGCCGCTCCGCGTTCATCCCGTCCAGGATGTAGCGGAAGCCCCGGCCCTCCTCGCCGATCAGGCTGTCGGCCGGGATCCGCATGCCATCGAAGAAAACCTCGCAGCTATTGTGGTTCATCATCGTCCGGATCGGGCGGATCGTCAGTCCCTTGTCCTTGACCGCCCGCATGTCGAAGATGAAGACCGACAAGCCGTCGGTGCGCTTGGCCACCTGGTCGCGCGGCGTCGTCCGTGCCAGCAGCAGCATCAGGTCCGAGTGCTCCGCCCGGCTGGTCCAGATCTTCTGCCCATCGACGACGTATTCGTTCCCATCCCGCCGCGCCGTCGTCCGCAAGCTCGTCGTATCCGTGCCGCTCGTCGGCTCGGTGACGCCGAATGCCTGCAACCGAAGCGCGCCCGTGGCGATCTGCGGCAGATAGTGTTGTTTCTGCGCCTCCGACCCATGCCGGAGCACCGTTCCCATCATGTACATTTGTGCATGACAGGCCGCACCGTTGCAGCCTTCGGCATGAACGGTCTCCAGGATCTCGGCAGCCGTCTTAAGACCGAGCCCGGCGCCGCCATACTCCTCCGGGATCAACGCCCCGAGATAGCCAGCCTCCGTCAGCGCTTGGACGAACGCCGTCGGATAGGCCCGTCGCGCATCCAGGTCGCGCCAATACTCTCCCGGGAAGCGCGAGCAGAGCTTGCGAACTTCCTCGCGGATGGCGGTGTCCTCGTGCGCTTGCACTGCAATATCCATCGACCTTCCTCCAACCCCACCCAAGCATGGGTGACCGAATGCGGCAAATTTGCTCCGCCCCTATCGTAAGGCGAGCGTGACAATGACCGGGAAAAAACCCGAGCCGTGCGAGACTTGTTGCTGGCTTTCCCGTCACGGTCGCGTCATTATGGAGCACCCCCGTCCGGGTCGGAGCGTAATGCGATCAATGCGGCTACGACATGTCGCCTTGCCGGTAGCGATGCTTGTTTGGGCTGCGCCAGTCATGGCGCAAACGAATGCACCTCCCGGCGGTATCCCCGTCACCACGACGCAGGTCGCCCGCAGCGACATTCCTATCGTGCTCCGCGCGCTCGGCACCGTTCAAGCCTTCCAGAGCGTCACCATCCGGGCCCGGGTCGACGGCACGCTCGACAAGGTCCTGTTCACCGAGGGCCAGACCGTCAAGCCCGGCGACCTTCTCGCCCAGATCGATCCCCGCCCCTATCAAGCCATTCTCGACCAAGCGATCGCCAAGAAGGCGGCCGACGAGGCGAGCCTCGCCAGCGTCCGCTCCGACCTGGCGCGCTACGCCGAACTCGCCAACGCGCAGATCGCCTCCAAGCAGAAATTCGAGCAAACACGCGCGGCCATGGGCCAGGGCGAAGCCACCGTGCGCGGCGACGACGCGACGATCGCCGCAGCGCAGCTCAATCTGAGCTTCACCCGCATCACCTCGCCCATCGAGGGCCGCGTCGGACTGCGCCTGGTCGATGTCGGCAACTTCATCCGTGTCGCCGACAACAACTCGACCGGCATCGTCACCGTCACCCAGATCCACCCGATCGCGCTGACCTTCACCTTGCCGCAGGACGGGCTCGGCCGCGTGCAGGCAGCGATGAAGCTCGGCAAGCTGCCGGTCGCGGCGTTTAGCGCCGACGAGAAGAACCGACTGGCCGACGGTGAATTGCTCACGATGGACAGCTCGATCGACGCCAGCACCGGCACGATCAAGCTCAAAGCGGTGTTCGCCAATGCCGAGGAGACGCTGTGGCCGGGCCAGTTCGTGAACGTCCGGCTCCAGACCGGTATCCGCAAGGACGTGCCGACCGTCCCATCCGCCGCCGTGCAGCGCGGCCCCGATCAACTATACGTCTATGCCGTCAAGCCCGATCAGACGGTCGAACGCGCGACCGTCACCGTCGCGCAGGATGACGGGCAAACCGCGGTGATCGCCTCCGGCCTCACCGGTGGCGAGACCGTCGTCGTCGGCGGCCAGTCACGCCTGACCAACGGCACGCGCGTCGCCGCCACCGCCTCGAAGCCGGCGAGCTAGCGCCCGTGAGCATCTCGACCCCCTTCATCAAGCGCCCGGTCGCCACGACGCTGCTGATGGCCGCGATCCTGCTGGTGGGGATCGCCGCCTATCCGCTCCTGCCCGTCGCCCCCCTGCCCCGCGTCGAATTCCCGACCATCCAGGTCACCGCCAGCCTGCCCGGCGCCAGCCCCGAGACGATGGCGTCCACCGTCGCGCAGCCGCTCGAGCGTCAGTTCTCGCAGATCTCCGGCGTCGCGCAGATGACGTCGATCAGCGTCGCGGGCAGCACGCAGGTCGTCGTCCAATTCGATCTCGACCGCAGTATCGACGCCGCCTCGCTCGACATCCAAGCCGGCATCAACAATGCCGGCGGCCAGCTGCCGAAGAACCTGCCGAACCCACCGCTTTTCCGGAAGGTGAACCCGGCCGACAGCCCCATCCTGATCCTCGCCGTGCAGTCCGACGCGCTGCCGCTGACCGAGGTGGACGAATACGCCGACAACATCCTCAGCCAGCAGATCTCGCAGATCAACGGCGTCTCGCAAGTCTCGATCGGCGGCGAGCAGAAGCGCGCCATCCGCATCCAGATCGACCCGGCCCGGCTGGCGGCCATGAACATGACGCTCGAGGACGTGCGCCAGCTTCTCGTGACCGCCACCGTCGACGGACCGAAAGGCGTGATCGACGGCGCCCAGCGCGCCCTCTCCGTCTACGCCAACGACCAGCTCACCAAGGCGACCGAGTTCAACGACGTGATCCTGGCCTGGCGCAATGGCGCGCCGGTTAGGGTCCGCGACATCGGCGAGGCCGTCGAAGGACCAGAGAATTCGCGCCTGGCCGGTTGGCAGAACGGCAAGCGCGGCATCCAGCTCTTCATCTTCAAGCAGCCCGGCGCCAACGTGATCGACACCGTCGAGCGCGTCAAAGCCGCCTTGCCGGCCTTGCGCGCCGCCATTCCGCCCTCGATCTCCGTCCAGACGATCGTCGATCGCACCACGACCATCCGCGCGTCGGTGCATGAAGTTCAGTTCACCCTGATGTTGTCGATCGCGCTGGTCGTCGCGGTGATCTTCATCTTCCTGCGCAACGTCTGGGCGACGATCATCCCGAGCGTGACCGTCCCGCTCGCGCTCGTCGGCACCTTCGCGCTCATGTTCCTGGCCGGCTACAGCCTCAATAACCTCACGCTCATGGCGCTCACGATCGCGGTCGGCTTCGTCGTCGACGACGCGATCGTCATGCTCGAGAACATCTACCGCCACATCGAAGAGGGCATGAATCCGCGCGAGGCAGCGCTGAAAGGCGCCGGCGAGATCGGCTTCACCATCATCTCGATCAGCCTCTCCCTGGTCGCCGTGTTCATCCCGCTTCTGCTCATGGGCGGCATCGTCGGCCGCTTGTTCCGTGAGTTCGCGATGACGGTCGCCATCACGGTACTGGTGTCGGCCATCGTGTCGCTCACGCTCACCCCGATGATGTGCTCGCGTTTCCTGAAGCATCATTCCGCCGAGCACGGCATCCTCTATCGCATCATCGAACGCTTCTTCGAGGCATTGCTGGGCGGCTATCGCCGCACGCTCGACATCGCGTTGCGCTTTCAATTCGCCACGCTGATGCTGTTCTTCGCCACGATGGCATTCACGGCCTATCTTTATACGGCAATACCGAAAGGCTTCTTCCCGACCCAGGACACCGGCGTGCTGCTCGGCATCACCGAAGCCGGCCAGGATGTCTCGTTCGCCGAAATGGCCCGACGGCAGATCCGCGCCGCCGAGGTGGTCGCGGCCGACCCGGCCGTCGCGGCGATCTCGTCGAGCATTGGCGCCGGGTTGGGCGGACAGACCGGCAATAACGGCCGGCTCTGGATCACTCTCAAGCCGTTTGAAGAACGCGACGTCTCGGTGCAGCAGATCATCGCCCGCCTCCGCCCCCGAGTGGCCGAGATCGAGGGCATGAACGTGTTCTTTCAACCGGCGCAGGACATCAATGTCGGCGGCCGTCTGGCCCGCACGCAATACCAGTACACGCTGCAAGACGCTGACCTGAACGAACTCTACGAGTGGGCGCCCAAAGTCGTGCGGAGCCTGAGGGGCATCGCGATCCTGCGGGACGTTGCGACCGATCAGCAAGTCGCCGGCACGACCGCCACCCTCACGATTGACCGAGACCGCGCCGCGCGCTTCGGCATCCAGCCTCAGGCCATCGACGACACGCTCTACGACGCGTTCGGACAACGGCAGATCGCGCAATTCTTCACTCAGTTGAACTCTTACAAGGTGGTGCTCGAAGTACCGCCCGACCTGCAGGGCGAGACCGCCACGCTGAACCGTCTCTACGTCCGCTCCGCAGCCGGAACCGCGGTCCCGCTATCAACCTTCGTGAAGCTCGACACCCGCCCCGTCGTTCCGCTCGCCATCTCGCATCAGAGCCAGTTCCCGTCCGTCACCGTCTCGTTCAATCTCGCGCCCGGCGCCGCACTCGGCCAAGCCGTCGATGCGATTCAGGCGGCCATGACCCGCATGGGCTCGCCCGCCACCCTGCGCGGCACGTTCCAGGGCACAGCCCAGGCGTTCCAGTCCTCGCTGTCGACACAGCCCTATCTGATCGCCGCCGCGTTGATCGCGGTCTACATCATCCTCGGCATTCTCTACGAAAGCTTCATCCTCCCGATCACCATCCTCTCGACGCTGCCATCCGCCGGCGTCGGTGCGCTGCTCTGCCTCATGCTGTTCGGTTACGACCTATCCGTCATCGCGCTGATCGGGGTGATCCTGCTGATCGGGATCGTGAAGAAGAACGGCATCATGATGGTGGATTTCGCCATCAGTGCGGAGCGCAAGCACGGCGCCAAGCCGCTCGCGGCCATCCGCCAAGCTTGCCTGCTGCGGTTCCGCCCGATCCTGATGACCACCATGGCCGCCCTTCTGTCGGGATTGCCGCTGGTCTTCGGCAATGGCGCCGGCTCGGAACTCCGCAAGCCGCTCGGCTTCGCGATGGTCGGCGGCTTGATCCTCAGCCAATTGCTGACGCTCTACACCACCCCGGTCGTCTACTTGTATTTGGATCGGCTGCAACGCTGGCTTTCGCCGGCGCGGCGCGCCACCTTGCCCACGTTGGCCGAAAAACTGGGCGTGGCCGGCGACTGACCGAAGGGTTGCCCGCGAAGCCCAGGAAATCTAAGAGGTACCCACAAGCTCGGATGGGCTCCGTCAGGCGTGCGGTCCGCGCAACTCCGCCCGGATCGCAGCGTCCAGATCGGACGTGCGGAACGGCTTTTGCAAAAACCGGCACTTCAGCGGTTGCGGCGTGAAGTACCCCGACATCAGGATGACCTTCAGCTGTTGGTAACGCTCCCCCGCAATCTCCAGCAGCTCGAGCCCTGACATTCCCGGCATCCGTACATCGGTGACCATCACGGCCAAATCGGGCACTGTCGCTAGCTTTCCAAGCGCTTCGAACGCATTGGTCGCTTGCACCACGCCATAGCCGAGTTCCTCAAGCATATCGGCCGAGGTCTCACGGACATCATCGTCGTCGTCGACGAGCAATATCAAGGCAAGAAAAGGCGACAGGAGCAACTCCTCAGCACACGGGGAGAAGAGAGACGATGCTGAACGCATATTTGAAGCGTCTCGTAATCACCAACACTCTTCGCCATCTAAAATATCGTGAAAGTAATTCAAGACGGGTATTCACGTCGTCAGCTGCGTAACAAAAAGCCAAAACACCATCGACGAGAACTGCAGAATCCACCAATAGAACGTCTCGTGTCGCGTAAGCATACTTTCAGTATGCATCCTGCGGTGGCAAGTGGCCGACAAGGCACGTCTGCCCCGATCAGCATCTGCAACCATAAATTGACGTTCGTATAACGGCGTGCTAATGAGAGCGCTCCGGCGTCAACCTCGCGGCTGATCGCCGGGTCCGTTGCTCCCGATCCCAGATCGGGCGCGGACACCGCTCAAAACAGAGCAGCCGTTCCCCATCGGTCTGTTTTGAGGCGCATGCCATGCCATCCAACTCTGCCGTAGCATCACGCCTCGTACTCCCAGCGGCGGAGGTCGTGCTTCAGGCGATCGCCACGCCGTTGGGCGGCCTCTCCCTTGCTGGGGCGAGCGATGCCCAGGTGGCGCTCACGCTGACGGCGTCCCTTGGCACGCTTTCCGCGGGCACCTTCCCCGGCGCGACCGTGAGCGGCAGCGGCGGCTTCTCGCTCTGGATTGCCGGCTCGCTTGCCGACGTGAACGCCAAGCTCGCCACGCTGGTCTATGCCGCCCCGACAATCGGCACCGACACGCTGAGGATCAGCCTCGTCGACGGATCCGGCCAATCCGCAGGACCTGCTTCCCTGCCCGTCGAGATCATCCCGCTGATCACAACATCGGGGACGCCAAATCCAACCGTCACCATCCCCGGAGGCACGCTCACCCTCAGCGAGCGGACACTCGATGGCATCGATCTCGCCATTCACGACGCGCAAACCGGCGCCGGCGCCAGCACGGTAATCCTCGTCGACACCACATTGGGCGCGAACACCGCGCTTGATATCGCTTCCGCCAACCCGCTCGCACCGTCGCCCCGGCTGGCGATCGCCGGCCAGGTTGCACTGAATGGCGCCACGTCACTTGATTCCGGCCGGGCTTTGGTCACGCTGGCCCAAACCGCCACCCTGACCAACAGCGGCCGGATCACCTTGCATGGATCGTCCGCAACATTCACCGGCGGCGGCACACTCCGCAACGACGGCACCATCGCCATCGCCGCCGCCTCGACGCCTGACCTTGAAGTCGCCATCACCGGCACCGGCGTCATCTCGATCGCCACCAACGCCACCGTCACGATCGGTGCGCCCGTGGCCGCAACCGAAACCCTCGCGTTCCAGGACAGCACCGGCACCCTCGTGCTGGGGGCGCCCGAGACCATGCAAGCGACGATCGCCAACTTCATGCCCGGCGACCAGATCCAGCTCGGCGAACTCCCGATGGACGCTGCCGACTATACCGCTGCCGCCAACGGCGGCACCTTGACCCTGTTCGACGGCGCGCAAATCGCCGCCACTCTCCATTTCTCCGGGGCGCATCAACTCGGCGATTTCAAGTTCTCGGTCGCGACCGACACTGCGGCGGATGGCGGCGCCATCACCACCCTCTCGATCCTCGCGTCTCCCTCCCTCGACGCAGTCACGGCTTCGACCGAGATCTACCGCTTCTTCGACAACGCTACCGGCACGCAGTTGCTGACCCAGGATCCCGCCGAGCGCGACTTCGTGCTCGCCACGCGATCCGACCTGACGTTCGAAGGTGTCGCGATGCGCGGCGTTGCCGCCGATGACCCGGCCGCCACCCCCGTTTATCGCTTCTTCGACGTCGCCAACGGCACGCATTTCTTCACCGCCAGCGCCGCCGAACGAAACGCCCTGCTCACGAGCCGTCCCGATCTCGTCTTCGAACCCGGCAGCACGATCTTCGAGCATGCCACGCAGCAACCCGGCGACGCCCCGGTGTTCCGCTTCTTCGACAGCGCCACCGGCACACATTTCGACACCGCCAGTGCGGCCGAACGCGCGAGCATCCTCGCCACCCGCCACGATCTGGTCCCCGAAGGCATCGCCTTTTACGCGCCCGGCCGATAACCCGCCTTCTCTTTGGCGCTCCGACTGGGCAACTTCGCGCCATGACACCGCCCGACACCACGCGCTGCAGCTGGGCAGCCGGACCGCTCCTCGCGCCCTATCACGACCATGAATGGGGCCTGCCGATACACGACGATCGCGCCTTGTTCGAACTGCTCTCGCTGGAAGGCGCCCAAGCCGGGCTCAGCTGGGCGACCGTGCTGCGCAAGCGCGACGCATACCGCGCCGCCTTTCAAGCCTTCAACCCGGCCATCGTCGCCACCTTCGACGACGCCCGCATCGACGCCCTTGCCGCCGATCCCGGCATCATCCGTCATCGCGGTAAGATCGCCTCGGTCGTCAGCAACGCCCGCGCGCTGCTCACGCTCCAGGCAAAGCATGGCAGCTTCGGAACCTGGCTCTGGCAATTCGTCGACGGCGTCCCGCAACGAACCAATCGCGCGGCCGGCGAGCGCCCTGCCGCTACCAGCCCGCTCTCAGACCAGGTCAGCAAGGCCCTCCGGCGGGAAGGCTTCGGCTTCGTCGGCTCGACCATCGTGCAGGCCTATCTGCAAGCCGCCGGGCTGCTCGACGATCACGATTTCGGCTGCTTCCGCCGCGTTCAGTAGGGGGTGAACGAACCCGCGCCACAGGGTTCCGGTATCACCGACTCAGTCCCCGCCGCGCCCGCCTCGAACCGGGCAAGCCGCTCGCGCAATTCGCGGTATTCCGCGCTCGAGCGTTGCTCGCGGCACGTCATCCGCATGCCCTCGAGCTGAACCGGCACGCCGTCATGTTCGTCGATGGTCCGACTGATCATCTGCGACGACCGCCGCCGCTGCAGCACGGTCCGGCTGCGAAACCGCGCGCGCGCCGCCTCGCTGAACGGGCATTGCGCGAACCGCGCCACCAGCACGTTCCGGTAGATCCGCCCGGCGACGCCATCGCCGCAGGCATCGAACGTATAGAACGAAGCGGCATAAGCCTGCTCGAACGCGTCGGTTTTATCCGACGGCGTTTGCGCCGCCACGGGTGCGCACCAGAGCGCCCCGATCGCGACGAGGGCGAGTACGGTTCGGCGCAAAATGTCCTCCTGGTTTGGAAGCCGCTGCTCAGAGCGACGAAAGGTAATGCGCGAGCGCCTTGATGTCCTCGTCCGACAAGCCAGAGGCCGCCTCGTTCATGGCAGCGACCCCGGTGCTCGGCCTTGAGGCGTCGCGGTAATCGGTCAGCGCATGGACCAGGTAATCCTCGCGCTGATACGCCAGCAGCGCCGCAGCCTTCTTGCCGGTGAAATCGTCCATGTGGCAGTTCGCGCAATGGTATTGCGCGGCCGCCGCCTGGCCTCGCGCATGCAGCGCGGTGTCGGTTGATTTAGCCGGCTTGACGCTGCCGAATTTGGGCAAGCTCGAGAAATAAGCGCCGATGTTCTTGATGTCCTCGTCGCTCAGCCCGGAGGCCAGCGGCCCCATGATCGGGTTCGCCCGCCGTCCGGAACGGAAAAACACCAGCTGCCACTCCAGGAACATGTCAGTCTGACCCGCCAGCGACGGTACCCCCGGCATGAACGAGACGCCCTGCGCCCCGTGACACCCGGCGCAGCCTGCCGCCACCGTCCGCCCCGCCTCGGCATCGCCGGCCCCGAACGCATTCGGAGCCAGCGACACGAGAAGGGCAAGGGCAAGCGCGGAGCCGCGAAGCCCCGCGTTCGTCGTTGCCGCCATTCTACTTGGCGTAGCTGATGCGGTAGATCGCACCCGCCCAGTCGTCTGCGACCAGCATCGAACCGTCCTTGGCGAGCAGGATGTCGTCCGGCCGGCCAGAATAGTCCTGGTCACCGATGATCCAACCCTCCGCGAACACTTCCTGCTTCGCGTTCTTGCCATCCGGATCCACCGTGACCCGCATGATCCGTCCGCCCTGATACTTGTGGCGGTTCCAGGAGCCGTGTTCGGCGATGAAGATGTTGTTCTTGTACTCGGCGGGGAACATATTGCCGGTATAGAATTTCATCCCCAGCGGCGCCACATGCGCCCCGAGGTTCAACGCCGGCGCGGTGAACTCGCTGCACTTATGGCCGCGCGCGAATTTCGGGTCCGGAATGTCGCCCTGATGGCAGTAGGGATAGCCGAAATGCTCGCCCATCTTGGTGATGTGGTTGAGCTTGTCGCTCGGTGTGTCGTCGCTCATCCAGTCGCGCGCGTTCTCGGTGAACCAATAATCGCCGGTCCGCGGATCGACGTCGCCGCCAACACTATTGCGAACGCCGAGCGCCACGACTTCCGCCAACCCCGTCTTCGGATCGACACGGCGAACCTGCGACACGCTGGTCGGCGGGATCCCCACGTTGAAGGGCGGTCCGAACGGCAGGTACATCGACCCGTCCTGCGCGACGGCGATGTATTTCCAGCCGTGCGCCACATACGACGGCATGTCGTCATACACGACGACCGGCTGCGGCATGTGATCGAGGTTTGCGTCCGGATTGTCGTAGCGCAGCAGCTTATCGATCGCGACCACGTAGAGCGAACCATCCTGGTAGGCGACGCCGGTTGGCATCGTCAGCCCCTTGATGATGGTCTTGACCTCGTGCTTGCCGTCCTTGTCGGTCACGGCATAGACGTTCGTCGCGTTGAACGAGCCGACATACAGCGTCCCGTCCTTGCCCCAGGCCATCTGCCGCGCCTCGGGGATGCCGCTCGCATAGACCTCGATCTTGAAGCCCGGCGGCAGCTTGATGTTCTTCAGCGCTCCCTGCAGTTCGCTCATCGACGCCGGCGTGGCAGGGCCGGTCGGCGGCGCCAGCCCTTTCTGCGCCTCGGTCTCGTCACCGAGGAACCAGTCCTTCGGCGGATGCTGCCAAAATGCCGGCTTGCTCGAATCATAATGGGTCAGGTCGGCCGCATTGGCCGCCGCAACCGGCGCCGCAACGAGGATCGCCAACGGCAACACGGCCCGAATTCCCGCACGAATGCATTCTGCTTTCATGAGTCCCCTCCGTAATCGTCGGCTTATCCCGACTGCGGCGGGAGTTGAGCAACGCTGCTCCAAGCGCGCAACATAAAACTAATGCGCCGGGCCCGCCCCACCCCCGCCCTTGGCCTGCCGAAGCAGGAAGCAGAGCGGCACGATGCAGAACGACAGGATCGCAGTCGCAAGGAACACATCGCTGTACGCGAGCACGGACGCTTGCGTGTGCAGTTGCTGATAGAGCCAGCCCGTCGCCCCTTCCGCCGTCGTCGCCGCCGCGTGCCCCTGCGCCAACAAGGCCTGCTCCACTTGCCGCATCGTGAAGCTGAAGCCAGGGTCCAGCGGCGTGGCATGATCGGTCAGATACGCCTGCCGCACCTGCGTTCGGTCCTGAACCAGCGCCGTCGCTGCGGAAATCGACAGCGAGCCGAAATAGTTTCTCGACATCGTGAACAATGCCGACGCATCCGCATTGGCCGATCGCGGCAACGTCGCGAACGCGATCGTGCTGATCGGCACGAACATGAATCCAAGCCCGGTCGTCTGAAACGCGCGCACCTTTGCCAACGTCCAGAAATCCAAAGTCGGAACCAGATAATGCGAATAGATCAGTGAAAATCCCATGATCGTGAAGCCGATCGCGATCACGTATTTCAGCGGCAATACTTTCGCCAGCCTCCCCACGATCGGAATGAGCACGATCACCACCAAGCCGCCCGGAGACAAGATCAGCCCGGCCCAGGTCGCCGTGTAGCCGAGCTGCTGCTGCGCAAACTGCGGGATCACCACCGCGCTCGCATACAGAACGGTCGCCATCGCCGCGATCAGCAGGCACCCGATCGCGAAATTCCTGTCACCCAGCACCCGCAGGTCCACCACCGGCTGATCCGTATACAGCAGCCAGGCGATCGCCCCGGCGATCCCGATGAACGACATGATCAGCATGATCACGATGAAGTTCGACCCCAGCCAGTCCAACTCCTCGCCGCGGTCCATCACTACTTCGAGGCTGCCCAATCCCAGCGTGATCAGCGACAGCCCGATGTAATCCACGCCCCGCGGCCGCGCCTTCGCCCATGGCGGATCCTCTACCAGCGCCTGAACCGCGAAGAACGTAGCGATCCCGATCGGCACGTTGATCAGGAACACCCAAGGCCAGCCATAGCTGTCGGTCAGGAACCCGCCCAGGGTCGGCCCCAGCACCGGCGCTACGATCGTCGCGATCGCCGTGATCGCGAACGCCTGCCCGCGCAGCTTCGGCGGGAACGTGTCCAGGATGATCGATTGCTGGTTCGGCTGCAGCCCGCCGCCAAAGAAGCCCTGGAACAGCCGGAATACCACCAGCTCCCCCAGGCTCGATGAAATCCCGCACAAGAACGAGCAGGCCGTGAACCCGGCGATGCAGATCAGGAAATACCGCTTCCGCCCGAACACGCTCGACAGCCAGCCCGAGATCGTCAACACGATGCCGTTCGCCAGCAGATACGATGTCAGCGCCCAGGTCGCATCGTCGTAGCTCACCGCCAGATTGCCGGCGATATGCGGCAGCGACACGTTCACGATCGTGGTGTCCAGCACCTCCATGAACGCGCCCAGCGTGACGACGACCGCCACGAGCCATTTGTTGTGGCTCGGTGCCCAGTCCCCCTTCTTCTCCGCCTCGCTCATTTCACATAGACGATCGGCACCACCGAGAGGCCCAGCGGCAACGGCCGGTTCGGGTCCAGCCCGCTGTCGATGACGATCTTGACCGGCACGCGCTGCACAATCTTCACGAAGTTCCCGGTCGCGTTCTCCGCCGGGAATGCGCTGAACCGTGAGCCCGAGCCATGCTGGACCGAGTCCACGTGCCCCTTCAGATCCAGCCCAGAATACGCGTCGACGGTGATGTCGACTTTCTGTCCCGCGCGCATCTGGTCGAGCTGCGTCTCCTTGTAGTTCGCGGTGATCCAGAGGTCGGGCGTCACCAGCGCCATGATCTGGGCGCCGGGCTGCAGATAATTGCCCCGCTCGACGTTGCGTTTCGTGACCCAGCCATCTTGCGGCGCGGTGATCCGCGTGTAGGACAGGTTCACCTCGGCCTGATCCAGCGACGCCTGCGCCTGCACCACCTGGCCCTCGAGCTGTTTCACCTGCGCCGCGGTCTGCGCGATGTTCTGCGGGATCAGCTTGGCGATATCCACCTGCGCCTGCGCGCTCTGCACCTGTCCCTCCGCCGTCCGCAACCCCGAAGTCGACTGGTCGACGTTGGTCTGCGTCGTCGCCGCCCGTGAAACCGCGTGCTGCCGCTTGTAATCGGATTGCGCGTTGGTGAGCTGGCCCTGCGCCTGCTCGAGCTGTCCTTGCGCCTGCGCGAGCTGCGCCGGGAATGTCGTCTTCGCCTTCTCGAGCGCGAGCCGCGCATTGTCGAGCTGCGCCTGCGCCGCCTCGAGCTGCCCGCGCGCCTGGTCGCGTATCGCCGTGTAGGAGCGCGGATCGATCTGCACCAGCAGATCGCCCTTGTGCACGAACTGGTTGTCCGTGACCGCCAGATCCGTCACGTAGCCGTTCACCTGCGCCGCCATCATCACGGTGCGCCCATCGGTATAGGCGTCATCCGTGCTGATCTGGTTGCGATGCAGGAACCACCAGATCCCGCCGGCTATCACGCCCAGCACGACGACGATCGCCAGGATGATCAGCGGCAGTTTGCTGCGCTTCTTCTTTCCCTCACCTGGCTTGTCGCCGCCGGCCTCGTCCGGCTCGTCCTTCGGCTGCGGCTTCTCACTAGCTTTTCCACCGGCATCGCCCGTGGGCGCGTCCTGCCGCTTGGCGCGCGTGCGCGTTTCATCCAGTTCAGCGCTATCTGACATATCGGCGTCGGCCATCATTCTTCCGTTCGAGACCAGGACGTATGCTCATCATCGAGAGTTGCCTACTGCCTAGGCACAAGCCTGTGACGCACCTGCACAATAAGCCACCCTTGGCACGGGCAACCCGGCCGATGCCCTCTCGTTGATCACGCTCGAGCCGTGCAATCCGGCGCGAAATCGCAAAGGCGATAGCCTCGAGGAGCTAGAATGATCGATCTCAAGGGTATGAAGGTGGCCGTCCTCGCGACGGACGGGGTGGAGCAGGTCGAGCTGACGAAGCCCGTCGCGGCGCTCGTGCAGGCCGGGGCCGAAGTCACGGTCGTCTCGCTGAAGGCAGGCCAGATCCAGGGCATGAACCACGATCAGAAGGGCGACAAGATCGACGTCGACCAGACGCTCGACAACGCCAAGCCAGAAAACTTCCAGGCGCTGCTCCTGCCCGGCGGCGTCGCCAACCCGGACACGCTGCGCGCCGACAGCAAGGCCGTCGCCTTCGTCAAGCATTTCGTCGACCAGAAAAAGCCGATCGCCTCGATCTGCCACGGCCCCTGGACCCTCATCGAAGCCGGCGCGGTGCGCGGTAAGAAGATCACCTCCTGGCCGTCGCTCAAAACCGATCTCACCAATGCCGGCGCGACCTGGGTCGACGAGGAATGCGTTGTCGATGGCGGTATCGTCACGTCGCGCAACCCGGACGACATACCCGCCTTCAACCAGCACATGCTGGAACTGTTCGGCCAAGCCATCCAGCGCAAGGCGGCCTGACCTCGAATGCTCCCTCTCCCGGCGTCGGGAGAGGGGCTTACTTCGTGCCGTAAAGCCGGTCCCCGGCATCCCCAAGCCCCGGCCTGATATAGCCGTGTTCATCGAGCGCCCGGTCGACGGCGGCCGTGAACACCGGCACATCCGGATGCTCCGCCCGCAGCACCGCCAGCCCCTCCGGCGCCGCCAGCAAGCAAACAAATCGCAATTGGGCCGCGCCCGCCTGCCGCAATCGTGTCAGCGCCGCCGCGGCAGAATGGCCTGTCGCCAACATCGGATCGACGACGATCACCAACCGCTCCGACACATCCTCCGGGAGCTTGAGGTAATATTCGACCGGCACCAGCGTCTGTGGATCGCGATACAGCCCGATATGGCCGACGCGGGCCGAAGGCACCAGGTCGAGCATCCCGTCCAGAATACCGGTCCCGGCCCGCAGGATCGGCACGAAGCACAGCTTCTTGCCCGAGATCGACGGCGCGGACGTCCGCTCGAGCGGCGTCTCGATTTCGATCGTCTCGAGCGGGAGATCGCGCGTGACCTCGTAGGCCAACAACAGGCTCAGCTCGCGCGTGATCTGCCGGAAATCCGCCGTCGCCGTCTGCTTCTGCCGCAGCAGCGTCAGCTTGTGCTGCACCAGCGGATGCGTCAGCACCGTCACCTGGCTCGCGCCGATCCGATCATCCATCGAGGCTGCGGCCCTTCGGCTTGGTCAACTCCGCGCCGTCAGGCACGTCCGGCGTGTAGTATCCGGCCGCCTTCTTGGCATCCATCTCGACGCTCGCTTCCGGTGGGATCAGGTAGTCCGGGATCGCGACCCGCTCAATCACCTCGATCCCGCTGCCAACGATCGGCGCATATTTCAAATTGCTCATCGACACCAGCCGGTCGATCCGGGTGATCCCCAGCCAATGCAGCACGTCCGGCATCAGCTCCTGGAAGCGCATGTCCTGCACCCCCGCGACGCACTCCGTCCGCTCGAAATAGGCCTCGGCCCGGTCGCCGCCCTCCTGCCGCTTGCGCGCATTGTACACCAGGAACTTGGTCACCTCGCCGAGCGCCCGCCCCTCCTTGCGATTGTAGACGACGACGCCCACGCCGCCCCGCTGCGCCTGATCGATGCAAACCTCGATCCCATGCGCGAGATAAGGCCGGCACGTGCAGATGTCGGACCCGAACACGTCCGACCCATTGCATTCGTCGTGGATGCGACAGGCGACCTTCGTCTCCGCCTTACCCAGCTTGGCCGCATCGCCGAACAGATAGATCGTCGCTCCCCCGATCGGCGGCAGGAACACGTCCAGGTCCGGCCGCGTCACCAGCTCCGGGAACATCCCCCCTGTCTGCTCGAACAACAGCCGCCGCAACTCCGACAGCTTGACCCCAAACCGCCGCGCCACGCCCGGCAAATGCCAGACCGGCTCGATCGCCACCTTCGTGACCCGCACGTCACACGACGCGGTCACCACCTCGCCATCGACCGGCAACCGCCCCGCCCGGATCGCGTCCACGATCTCCGGCATGTTGATGTGCGCCTTCGTCACCGAAATGCTCGGCCTTATGTCCACCCCCGCCGCCAGCTCGTCCCCGAACGCCTCGGTCACCAGGTGGCCCCAGGGGTCGAGCGACACGATCGCCGCCGGGTCGCTCCATTGCGGGAAGGGCCCGATATCGACCGCCGGCCGCGTGTTCCGCAGGTCCGGCCGGTGCGCCGCATCGAGCTGCCCCGAAGCGACCGCCAATGCCCGATACACCGAATACGCGCCCGAATGCGTCCCGATCGCGTTGCGATCCTGCGCCGACTGCATCGTCGCGACCACCGGCCCGCGCCCGGCCGCCGTCGCCGCGCCCCACATGACCGGCCGCCGCACCACCGCATTGCGCGGATGCGACGTGAGCACGATCGATCGCGCCGGCGTTCGCGGTTCGTTGGTGCGGGTGGGCGGCGGCTCAGTATGATCCATCTGTCTCACGCTACGGAGGCTGTCACTATATGGTCAATCCGTTGAGAAAAGCTTAGCGCCTGCGACCCTGGACGCCACCGCCGCGGGACGCTAGCGCTGCAACATGACATCCGCGCCCGTCTACCGGCCCCGCCCCGACCCGATCCGCCGCCTATTCGGCCGCTCCCACGCCGTCATCGGCGTGATCCACTGCCTACCCCTGCCGGGCTCCCCCGAATATGACGGCCAGCCCATGGCCGACATCGTCGCCCACGCGCTCGCCGAGGCCGGCCGCTACGTCGCCGGCGGCGTCGACGGCCTCATCGTCGAGAACCACGGCGACATCCCCTTCGCCAAACCCGAAGCCCTCGGCCCCGAGACCGCCGCCTGCATGGCCGTCATCACCGCTGCCGTGCGCAGCGCAGTGCCCGTCTCTATCGGCGTCAACATCCTCGCCAACGCCGCCAACGTGGCGCTCGCCGTCGCCAAAGCCGGCGGCGCCCGCTTCATCCGCGTCAATCAATGGGCGAACGCCTACGTGGCCAACGAGGGCTTCATCGAGGGCCCGGCCGGTGCAGCCGCCCGTTATCGTGCCCAACTCCGCGCCACCGACATCAGCGTCTTCGCCGACGTCCACGTCAAACACGGCGCCCACGCCATCACCGCCGACCGCAGCCTCGCCGAACTCGCCCGCGACGTCGAATTCTTCGGCGCCGACACCGCCATTGCCACCGGCCAACGCACCGGCGACAGCGCCAGCCTCGACGAGCTCCGCGGCATCCAAGCCGGCTGCTCGCTGCCCGTCCTCGTCGGCTCCGGCGTCACCCCCGACAACGTCGCCGACATGTTCAGCGTCGCCCGCGGCGTGATTGTTGCTAGCTGGCTGAAGCGTGACGGCGTCTGGTGGAACGAAGTCGACCCGGACCGTTTGCGAGTGTTCATGTCCGCCGCCGACCGGGCGCGGCCATCAAAGGAGGAAACGTGAGCGACTGGAGCCTCGTCATCAGGGGCGGCACCGTGGTGACCGCCGCCGACACCTTCCGCGCCGACATTGCCATCGAGAACGGCCAGATCGCCGCTATCGGCACGAGCCTCGAAGGCGCCCGCACTATCGACGCGACCGGCCTGCTCGTCATGCCCGGCGGCGTCGACACCCACTGCCATATCGAGCAGCTCCAATCCCTCGACACCGCCGACGAGGAGACCTTCATCACCGGCAGCGCCTCCGCCCTGGCCGGCGGTACCACCTCGGTCATCACCTTCTCCACCCAGTTCAAGGGCGAGAAGATTGCGCCGGCACTGGCCGAATACCGCCGCCGGGCCGCGTCCGCGATGGTCGACTACAGCTTTCACCAGATCATCACCGACGCCACGGACGATGTGATCTTCAACGAGATCCCAGACATCGTCGCCTCAGGGATCCGCAGCCTCAAGGTCTTCCTGACCTACGACCCGCTGCATCT
This sequence comes from uncultured Alphaproteobacteria bacterium, assembly GCA_963848035.1. GTDB lineage: Bacteria > Pseudomonadota > Alphaproteobacteria > Acetobacterales > Acetobacteraceae > JAVVHH01. The sequence continues at coordinate 3,860,595 of CAWKCD010000001.1, read as the reverse complement.
CGACGACCGTCAATATCTCCGCGTCCTCGCCGCCGCCCGCCGCACCGGCGCACTCGTCACCGTCCATTGCGAGAACTACGAAGCCATCAATTGGCGCACCGCCGCGCTGATCGCCGACGGCCGCACCGCCCCGAAATACCACGCCTGGTCCCGCCCCAGCATCATCGAGCGCGAAGCCACCCACCGCGCCATCGCGCTCGCCGAACTGGTCGACCAGCCGATCCAAGTCTTCCACGTCTCCGGCCCCGAACCCGCCGAGGAGATCGCCCGCGCCCAAGCCCGCGGCCTCAAAGTTTGGGGCGAGACCTGCCCGCAATACATGGTGCTTACCGCCGACCACATGGACCGCCCCGGCTTCGAGGGCGCCAAGTTCATGTGCAGCCCCTCCCCCCGCGACCCGGCCACCATCGACGGCCTCTGGGACGAGATCCGCCGCGGCGTCCTCGACGTCGTCTCCTCCGACCACAGCGGCTGGAGCTACGAAACGCCCCGCGGCAAACGCGTCAACGGCACCGACGCGCCGTTCCGCGACATCCCCAACGGCGTGCCCGGCCTCGCCACCCGCCTGCCCATCGTCTTCAGCGAAGGCGTCGTCAAAGGCCGCATCAGCCTCGAGCGCTTCGTCCAGCTCACCGCCACCAACCCCGCCCGCCTCTTCGGCCTCTACCCCCGCAAAGGCACCATCGCCCCCGGCGCCGACGCCGACCTCGTCCTCTGGGACCCCACCCGCAAGACCACCATCACCAACGCCCTGCTCCACCAAGCCATCGACTACACCCCCTACGAAGGCCTCGAAGTCACCGGCTGGCCCGTCATGACCCTCCGCCGCGGCGAGCTCGTCATGAACGACGGCCGCGTCCAAGCCGAGCCCGGCACCGGCCAGTTCCTCGCCCGGGCCCCCTACGACCTCATCCGCCCCACCGGCCGCCTCCCCAACGGCTTCGACGCCAGCGCGCTCCATGTCTGAGATCATCCAGACGCCGAGCCACCTGCTGATGCGCCGCGCCCTCTCGCTCGCCTGCGATTCCGTCGAAAGCGGCGGCGGTCCCTTCGGCGCCGTCATCGTCCGCGACGGCCAGGTCGTCGCCGAGGGCACCAACCGCGTCACCGTGTGGAACGACCCGACCGCCCACGCCGAGATCGTCGCCGTCCGCAACGCCTGCTCCGCCTTTGGCCGCTTCGACCTCCGCGGCTGCGAGATCTACAGCAGCTGCGAACCCTGCCCGATGTGCCTCGGCGCGCTGCACTGGGCCCGCCTGGACAAGATCTTCTACGCCGCCACCCGCCACGACGCCGCCCGCGTCGGCTTCGACGACGCCGTCCTCTACGACGAGTTCGCACTCCCCATCGAAGAACGCGCCACCCCGATCCGCCGCCTCCTCCCCGAAGAAGCCGTCGGCCCCTTCGAGACCTGGCTCCGCCATGCGCAACGGACCGCTTATTGACGCTACGTCTCCGATTGTCATAGGACAATTGACGTCGTAGGCCCGATTTGCCATGATAAGCGTTCACGAGGAGCATGCGTCGTTTGCGGACCACGGCGCGCCTGCTCGTGCATCGGAAGCGCTACTTCGACGACGGGGCCATCGCTGAACTCAAATTATGGTTGCTGCCCGGGCCGCCTGTTCCTGGTTCGGCACACCCGTTCAAATACTCGCTCTTCTACGGGTATCCCGGTCGTCGAGTGATCGCCTACGACAACGAGCGTGGAAAGGGCGATCATCGACATCGCGACGCAATCGAAGAGCGATATGTCTTCCAGGATCTCGACAAACTCCTGGCGGATTTCGCAGCCGATGTTGCGGCGTTGCGGGCAGCGGAGGGCAAGAATGACTGAAACAGTGAAAGTCCTCGTCGGCGGCAGCCTCAGCGACGACCTCGAAGCATTCCGCACGGCATGGCAACGAGCCGAACGCGGCGAGAACGTCGAGCCGGACCGGGTGCTCGCCTTCGAAAGCTGGGACGGGCTATCTTCCGTTCTGACGCGCGAACGATACCGGCTGCTGCGGCACTTGCACACCCAGCGCGAGCCATCCGTCTCCGCGCTCGCCCGCCACATCGGTCGCCATCTCCGCCGCGTGCAGGCCGATGTCAGCGCGCTCGAATTGGCCGGCTTGATCGACCGTTCCCATGGCGACGTCCGCACGACCGCCGACAGGCTGACCGCAACGATCGAACTCTGACTTACCCGCGTCTTGCGTTGACTGCCGCCAACACCCGCTCCGCCGTCGCCGGCAAATCCAGATCCGTCGTCCCCACCGCGTCCTTCAGCGCATTCCAAACCGCCGTCGCCAGCATCAGCGGCGGCTCCCCTACGGCCTTGGACCGGAAGATCGTCGGCGCCCGGTTCGGCTGATCCGCCAGCATCCGCACGTTCATCACCGGCGGCACGTCTCGCGACCCCGGCAGCTTGTAGGTCGACGGCCCCACCGTCCGCAGGCGCCCCACCCCATCCCACCAAAGCTCCTCGCAGGTCAGCCACCCCAGCCCCTGCACGAACGCCCCCTCGATCTGCCCGCGATCGATCGCCGGGTTCAGCGACCGCCCGCAATCCTGCACCAGGTCCGCCCGCAACACCCGGTTCTCCCCGGTCAGCGTGTCGACGATCACTTCCGCCACCGCCGCTCCATAAGAGAAGTAGAAGAACGGGCGCCCCCGCATCGCCGCCCCGTCCCAGTGCAGATCCGGCGTCCGATAGAACCCCGTCGCCGAGAGCGAAACCCGCTCCTTCACGCAGATCCCCGCCAACTCCCCGAACGTGAACCGCCGATTATCCCCCGGCCGCCCCGGAACCACCAACCCGTCCTCGAACCCAACCTCGCCCGCCCCGATCCCCCATCGCGAAGCCGCGACCCCCGCCATCCGCTCCCGCACCGCGCTCGCCGCCGCATGGGCCGCCCACCCATTCAAATCCGACCCGGTCGACGCCGCCGTCGGCGACGTGTTCGGCACCTCCCCTGTGCTCGTCGCCGTGATCGCCACCCGATCGACCCCGATGCCGAACACCTCGGCCACCACCTGCGCGATTTTGATGAACAGCCCCTGCCCCATCTCGGTGCCGCCATGGTTCAGCCGCACGGACCCGTCGCCATAGACATGCACCAGCGCGCCCGCCTGGTTCATATGCGGGATCCCGAACGAGATCCCGAACGCCAGCACGAAGCTCCCCAACCCCCGCCGTAGGAACGGATGCGCGGCATTGAACGCATCGATCTCCCCCCGCCGCCGCTCCCACTCGGACCCCTGCACCGCCTCCGCCCAAACCCGCCGGATCAGATCCCCTTCGAGCGCCTGCCCGTAAGGCGTCTCCGCCCCGTTCTCACCACCGGCGAAATTCCGCGCCCGCACCGCCTCCAGCGTCATCCCCAACGCCTCAGCCACCCGGCACAACACATCCTCCATCAGCAACACCCCCTGCGGCCCGCCGAACCCGCGGAACGCCGTGTTGCTGACCGTATTCGTCTTGCAAGCCACCCCCCGCACCCGAACGTCCGCCACATGGCAACAATTCAGCGCATGCGTCACCGCCCGCATCATCACGCCCCCGGACAGATCGGTCGAATGCCCCGCATCCGCCGCCAGCAGCGCATCCAGCGCCAACACCCGCCCCGTCTCGTCGAACCCCGCCTCATACCGGAACAGAAACGGATGCCGCTTGCCCGTCGCCTCGATATCCGCCCGCCGCGACAGCCGCAGCTTCACCGCCCGCCCAGTCTGCACCGCCGCCATCGCCGCCGCCGCCGCGATCCAGCTCGCATTGCTCTCCTTGCCGCCGAACCCACCCCCCATCCGCCGCACCGACACCGTGATCCGGTTGTGATCCACCCCCAGCACCCGCGCCGCGATGTGCTGCACCTCCGTCGGATGTTGCGTCGACGAATGGATCACCAGATCCCGGTCCTCCCCCGGCACCGCGATCGCGATCTGCCCCTCCAGATAGAAGTGCTCCTGCCCCCCGCACCGGAACGTCCCCGAGACCCGGCGCGGCGCTCCCGCCATCGCCCCCGCCACATCCCCCGTCGCCAACACCATCGGCGGCAGCACGAACTGCTCCGCCGCCAACGCCGCCTCGATCGACAACACCGGCGTCAACGCCTCGATCGCCGCCCGAACCGCCTCGGCCCCCGCCAAAGCCGCCTCCCGCGACGCGGCCACCACGAGCGCCACGGGCTGCCCGGCATGCTCGACCACATCCTCCGCGAACAGCACCTCTCCCATCCCGGTCGGCGCAATGTCGTTACGCCCCGGCACATCCCCCGCCGCCAACACCGCCACCACGCCCGGCACCGCCCGCGCCGCCGCCAAATCGAGCCCCACCAACCGCCCATGCGCCACACCCGAAAGCGCCAGCGCCGCATGCAGCATCCCCGGCGGTTCCGGCAGGTCGTCCAGGAACCGCGCCGCCCCCGTGCAGTGCTTCAGCGCGCTGTCATGCGCCAGCGCCTGCCCGGCCACCCGCAACCCATCCATCATGCGAATTCCTGCAGGTCGACCGCCACTCCGGCCGACCGCCACCACGCCCGCCGCAGCAATCCCTGCGCCGCCGCCAAGCGATACCCGGCCGTACCCCGCAAATCCGACAACGGCGCGAAATCCGCGGTCAACGCCTCCGCCGCCCGCTCCACCGCCGCCTGCGACCACGACCCGCCCAACGCCGCCTCCGCCCGCGTCGCCCGCGCCGCCATCGGCCCCATACCCCCGAATGCCAACCGCGCCGCCCCGCCCGGTTCGATCAGGAACGCAGCGGAAACAGTCGAGATGTCCTGATCGAACCGCTTCGACACCTTCTCGCAAACCAACGACGCCCCGTCGGCCACGCGCGGCAACCAGACCGCCTCGATCACCTCCTCAGCCGCCAGCGCATTGCGGCGATACCCCAGCAGGAAATCCGCCACCCCCATTTCCCGCATGTCCTCGGCCGACCGCAGCCGCACCGTCGCTCCCAACGCCAGCAACGGCGGCAGCATGTCCCCGATCGGCGACGCCGTTCCCAGATTGCCGCCCAGCGTCCCCAGCCCCCTGATCTGCCGCGATCCAAGCCGCACCAGCATCGTCGCCAACCCACCCAACCCCAGCCCGCCCGCTTCACGCACCGCACGCAGTAGCCGCGCGTACCAGACTGCCGCCCCGACCAACATCCCGTCCGCCCTGACATCGATCGCCTGCAAGTCCGGCACGCCCGACAAGCCGATCACCACGCTTGGCCCCGCGCCCCCGTCCGCCACCGCGAGCCCCAGATCCGTCCCGCCCGCCAACAACCACGCCTCCGGATGCGCCGCCCGCAGCGCCAGCAGCGATGCCACGTCCACCGGCCGATGGAACACGCACCGTCCCGAATCGAACACCGCCGGCCCCTGCTCCGGCACTGGCTGGGGCGCCGGGCTCTCTGCCTCCTCCAGCGCCGCCATCGCCTCGACGATCGGCCGATAGCCCGTGCACCGGCACAAATTACCCGCCAGCGCCTCGTGCACGTCGCCGCCCTCGCTTGCGTACGCCCAGGCTGCCATGACGAATCCCGGCGTGCAGAACCCGCACTGCGTTGCGTTCCCCTCCGCGAACGAACGCTGCACCGGATGCGCGCCTCCCAGCCCCTCGACCGTGCGCAGGCTCGCACCATGCAACTGGCCCAGCATCACCAAGCAAGCGTTGATCGGCGTCCGCGTCCCGTTCCGCTCCTCGACCACCACGGTGCAGGCCCCGCAATCGCCCTCGGCGCACCCCTCCTTGGTCCCGGTCAGCCCCGCGTGTCCGCGCAGCCAATGCAGCAGCGTCGTCGAGGCCGGCAGCGCTCCCGGCACCTCGACCATCGCGCCGTTAAGCCGGAACCGCAGATTTGTGTGGTGCAGCATCCACCGAGCCTACCGGAGCCTCTCTCCGCCGCACAACGCCGCCCTGGTGCTGCGGTCAGCATAAATTTTGGACGCCACTGCCGCTTTCAGCGTCACCGGGCCGCTATCAGCCCGGCGTCGCCAGCAACATTACGCGGCATGAACCTTGCCTCGCTCCGGTTAACTATTCCGTGACAAGGATCGCCCATGGCCTATCTCGCCCCATCCGAATTCGTGACCAAGATGGTCGACGCCGGTGAGTCCAAAATCTTCATGTCCACCCGAGACACCATCATCCGCGCCTACATGGCCGGCGCTATCCTGGCACTCGCCGCCGTCTTCGCCGTCTCCATCAACGTCCAGACTGGCTACTCCATCATCGGCGCCGCCCTGTTCCCCGTCGGCTTCTGCATGCTCTATCTCCTCGGCTTCGACCTGCTCACCGGCGTCTTCGTCCTCGCTCCGCTGGCCCTGATCGACCGCCGCCCCGGCGTCACCATCGGCGGCGTGCTGCGCAACTGGGGCCTCACCTTCGTCGGCAACTTCTTGGGCGCCCTCACCGTCGCCATCCTCATGTCGATCGTCTTCACCTTCGGCTTCTCGACACCCCCCGACAAAGTCGGCCAAGTCATCGCCGGCATCGGCGAGGCCCGGACTCTGGGCTATGCCAAATACGGCGCCGCCGGGATGCTCACCCTCTTCATCCGCGGCATGCTCTGCAACTGGATGGTCTCCACCGGCGTCGTCGGCGCGATGATCTCCACGACCGTCAGCGGCAAGGTCATCGCCATGTGGATGCCGATCATGGTGTTCTTCTTCATGACCTTCGAGCACTCCGTGGTGAACATGTTCCTGTTCCCCTCCGGCCTCATCATGGGCGGCCACTTCTCGATCCTCGACTACTTCATCTGGAACGAGATCCCCACCGTCCTCGGCAATCTCGTCGGTGGCCTCAGCTTCACCGGCCTGACCCTCTACTCAACCCACCTCCGCACCGCGCCGAAGCGCCTCGTGCTGAGCTGACCTCGAGCCTCCCGGCACCGCGCCTTCGCGTCTCGATCGGCCAAGCCTCCGAGCCCGGCGCGAAGCAGCGCAACGACGATTTCCACGGCGCCGTCACACCCGGCGGCGGCGCCCTCGTCCTCAAGGGCATCGCGGTCGCCATCGCCGACGGCATCAGCACCAGCACCGTCAGCGGTGTCGCGAGCGGCATCGCCGTCCGCGCCTTGCTCGACGACTATTACTGCACCCCCGACTCCTGGTCGGTGAAGACGTCCGCCAGCCGGGTGATCGCAGCCGCCAATTCCTGGCTCCATGCCGAAACCAGACGCACCGCCGAGGACCGCGACCGCGGCTACGTTTGCACCCTCAGCGCGCTGATCCTGAAAGGCACCGTCGCCCACCTCTTCCACGTCGGCGACGCTCGCATCTCCCGTCTCGCCGGCCGCTCCCTCGAGCGCCTCACCGAAGACCACCGCCTCGCCATCGGCGCCGACCAGACCTACCTCGCCCGCGCCCTGGGCATCGCCCCCTATGTCGAGATCGACTACCGAGCCATCCCCCTCGAGCCCGGCGACCTCTTCGTCCTCACCACCGACGGCATCCACGACCACCTCTCCGCGGAAACGATCGCCGCCGAACTCGCTATCCCCGGCGTCGACCTCGACACGGCCGCTAGAACCCTCGCCGCCCGCGCACTGGCCGCCGGCAGCACCGACGATCGGACCGTCCAACTCCTCCGCATCGAGACCCTGCCCGCGGCCGACCGCGATCGCCTGCAGGAGGAAGCCGCCGACCTCCCGCCCGCGCCACTCCTCGAGCCCGGCGCCTTCCTCGACGGCCATCGCGTCCTGCGGACGCTGCACGACAGCGCCCGCAGTCACCTCTACCTCGTCGCCGAGCCCGGCGGCGGCCTCGCCGTCATGAAGATCCCCTCCATCGATCTCCGCGCCAACGGCGACTACCTCCGGCACTTCATGCTCGAGGAATGGGTCGCCCGCCGCATCGCCTCGCCCCACGTTCTCAAACCGCGCCCCGCCCCGGGTCGGTCCGCCGTCTACCTCCTGTTCGACTACCTCGAAGGCCAAACCCTGGCGCAATGGATGCGCGACCACCCAACCGCCTCGTTGGAAACGGTTCGCGCCATCGTGGACCAACTTGCCCGCGGCCTCGACGCGTTTCACCGCCGCGAGATGGTCCACGGCGACCTCCGCCCCGAAAACGTCATGATCGACCCGGCCAACACCGTCCGGATCATCGATTTCGGCTCCGTCCGCGTCGCAGGGATCGCCGAACTCGCCGATCGGGAAGAGGGTCCTCGAGGCACCGCTCAGTACAGCGCGCCCGAATGCCTCCTCGGCGCCCCAGCCACAGCGGCCGCCGACATCTACGCCCTAGCCGCGATCGCCTACCACGCCCTCGCCGGCCGCCTCCCCTATGGCGCGCTGCCCGCACGCCTGAAAACGCCGAGGGACCTGCGGCGCCTGACCTACCGCCCCGTCCGCCTCCAAAACCCTGCCATCCCCGCGTGGGTCGACGCCGCCCTCGCCAAAGCCCTGAGTCCGAACCCCGCCGAACGCCCTCCTTCCGCGGCCGACTTCGCCCAAGACCTGCGCCACCCCAATCCCAGCCTCGCCACGTCCAGCCGCCCCCTCGCCCAACGCGACCCCGTCCGCTTCTGGCAAGCCATCTCCCTGATATTGGCCCTGGCCCTGCTCGCCCTGGCCGCCGTGACCCTGGGTCCGAAATGATCGCGAGACCCGCAGGGTGGGACCAAACCACCACCCCCGGCCCAAACGATCAGTAGCTCTTGTAGGCCAGGAACTTACCGGACATCCCGATTTTCACCCGGTCGCCCTTCTGGTCCGGCTGCCGCTCCAGCGTCATGTCGAAGTCGATCGCGCTCATGATCCCGTCCCCGAACTCCTCGTGGATCAGCTCCTTCCATGTCGTCCCGTACACCTGGATCAGCTCGTAGAACCGGTAGATCAACGGATCCGTCGGCACCGCCGTCGGCAGCGAGCCCCGATACGGCACTTCCTGCAGCAGCGACGCCTCGGCCTCGGTCAGGTCGAACATCAGCCGCGCCTTCTCGGCCATGTCGGCGCTCATCGTCATCTGTCCCAGGCAAGCAGCCGTCGTCCAAACCGTGGACTGCCCAAGCCGGCTCGCCACGTCACCCCAGCTCCATCCCTTGTCCTTCTTGATCGCGCGGATCTTCAGCCCGAGCGCGGTCTTGGCATCGTTCACCGTCGAGACTCCATCGTTCGCTGCGGCCTGCCGAAACGGCGCCGCCTCGCCCCGAACCCCTGCAATCCCTATGCCGATCACCCGCCCGCGCTACGAGGCGAACACGTATGCGCGGGTTTATGTTGCACTGCACCATCCGAATCGCCATCCTTGAGCCAATCGGTTTGGGAGGGTGTTTTCAGCAGGAAGGATCACGCGATGGATGGCTCGATACGGCAAGCGCCACACGATATTACGCTCGCCCTCGAAGGCGGCGGAGCCCTCGGCGCATTCACATGGGGCGTGCTCGAACGGTTGCTCGAAGAGCCATCGCTCCGCATCCGCGTCGTCAGCGGCTCCAGCGCCGGCGCGATGAACGGCGCCATGCTCGTCCAAGGCCTCGCCCGCGGCGGCCCTGACCACGCCCGCGACTTGCTGACGACCTTCTGGCACCGGGTCGCCATCGCCTCGGGCTCAGTTCCCGGCCCGTCCGCCTGGCTCGCCGCGTTCTCCGCGCCGATGCTCAGTGCCGTCCAGAAAGCCGGCTCCGCTCTCGGCGCCCCGGGCCCGACCGCCTTCACCATCAACCCCCTTCGCGGCATCCTCTCCGAACTGCTGCCCACGCCTTTGTTCGGCCAGCCCGGCACGCCGGAACTCGTCGTCGCCGCCACCCTCGTCCGCACCGGCGAAGCCCGCCTGTTCCGCGACGCCGAGATCCGCATCGACACGCTGCTCGCCTCGGCCTGTCTGCCGCTGATCTTCCCCGCCGTCGTGATCGAGGGCGAGGCGTATTGGGACGGTGGCTACAGCAGCAACCCGCCCGTCCGTCCGCTCATCGAAGCCGGCTGCCCGCCCGACCTGCTCATCGTGCGCACCACGCCGGACGAGCGCCTGCTGCCGCCCCACGGCGCCGCCGCCGTGAAGGACCGGCTCAGCGAGATCACCTTCGGCAACCCGCTCCGCGCCGAACTGCACAGCCTCGCTTTGGCCCAGAACGCGCTCGCCGGCGTCGCCGATCTGCCGCCCACCCTGGCGCGCCTGCGCGACGCCCGTATCCACATGATCAGCCCGGCCCCCGGCGAAGCCCTTTCCGCGTCCGATGCGTTGCACCCGAGTTGGCCGCTGCTCAGCAACCAACGGCAGCGCGGCTACGTTGCCGCCGAGACGTGGCTGACCGAGCATTTCTCTTCGCTCGGCCTTCGTGCAACTTTCCCAGTCGAAGTTTACGCAGATCCGGCGGCGGGCGCCGGCAAAGCCCACCAGCTAGTAGAGGGAGTTGTCCATGCGACCTGATGTCGTCCGCGGCAACGTTTTCGTCGCCAATCTGCCGATCGGTTTCACCGACGAGCAACTCGCGGAATTGTTCGATCCCTACGGCATCGTGCTCCGCGCCTATCTCGCGCGCGACCCGACCACCGGCGCGCCCACCGGCCACGGCCTGGTCGAACTCGCCCCCGAGCGCGTCGTCGACGAAGCCATCGAGGCGGTCAGCGCCGAGCGGCCCGGCGGCCGCCGGGTCGACGTGCGCCGCGCCGACTCCACCATGGGCATCACCATCAAGCGCGCTAATCGCCCGGCTCGCGAGGAGCAGGTCTGGTCGACCCCCCGCCCCCGGCGCGAGGCCGTCATCGTTGAATACGAGCGCAACTCGTCTTGGCGGACCGGCGCCCGCACGCCGCTCCGGCTGAATCCCAAGACCTAACCTTCTAGGGAGCGCCACATCTCCACGTCGCGCTCCGCCGTCCAGATCTGCGGGTGGTCCAGCCCGCTCGCCTCGTCGAACGCGCGGGCGACGTCGAACGGCATGCAGTGCTCGAAGATGACCCAATGCCCATATTTCGGGCGCATCTCCGACATCGCCGCCTGATACGTCGCCCGCAAATCCAGCCCCGCGGCCACCGATCGCCGCGCGATCCCGAACAGATCCGAGGTGAACGAAGCCGTCCCCGCCAGTCCCTCCTCGATCTCCGCCGGGCTCATCAGGCTCCTCCCCCGGCCCGGCACGAGCCGCTCCGGCTGCAGCGCGCGCAGCCGCTCCAGCGTCCCCGGCCAATCCGCGAAATGCGCATCGCCGCAATACGGCGTCGCCCCGAATTCCACCGTGTCGCCCGCGAACATCACCCGCTCCCGCGGCAGCCAGACGATCGTATCTCCCGCCGTGTGCGACCGCCCGACATGGATGATCTGCACCTCCCGCTTGCCCATCCACAGCGTCATCCGCCGATGGAACGTGACGTCCGGCCAGGTCAGCCCCGGGATCCCCTCCTTGCCCCGGAACAGCCGCGGAAACCGCCCGATCTCGCTGTCCATATCCTGCTGCCCGCGCTCGACGATCATCTCCCGCGTCACATCCGACGCGATGATCTCCGCCCCCTCGTAGCCCGCCGCACCCAGCACCCGGACAGCGTGGTAATGCGTCAGCACCACGTGCTTCACCGGCTTGTCCGTCACCGTTCGGATCCGCGCGATCACGTCCCGCGCCATCGCCGGCGTCGCCTGCGCATCCACCACCAGCACCGAATCGTCGCCGATCACCACGCCCGAATTGGGATCGCCCTCCGCGGTGTAGCCGTACAAGCCCGGCCCCAACTCGTCGAACGAGATCGTCTTGTCCTCGAGATCCTTGGTGCTCGCAAAACCCGACATCGTCGTCTCTCCCTTTTTCGCTCTACGGCCGGCCGGATCAGGCCACCGCCGCCATCGTCGGATCGTCACCCGCTGCCACGATCCCTTCCCGCGCCTTGGCGATCACCGCCTGCAACGTCGCCAGATCACCGACCTGGTTGGCCAGCAGCAGGATCAGCCGCGCATTGACCGCCACGCTCTGCGCCTCGGACAGCCCCCGATGCGCCTCGATCAGGCTCTCGTAGAACTCGTCCGGACTCTCGATGTTCGGCTCCAGCTTCAGCATCGCCCCGCTTCGTCACGCCAGCCCGTCGCTCGGGCAAGTGCTGCCTGGATAAGCCCCGGATCGAATTGGCGCCACCGTGCGCAGACATGCTGGTCCGGGCGGATCAGATACGTCGTGCCCGGCCGCGCGTCATACCGCGCCATCGCCACGGCCATCGAGGGCGGAACCATCACGATCCGCACCCCCGCCACCGGTGCCGGAGCCGTCTCCCCGAAATACAGCAGCACGAACGCGCCCCCCAACTGCCGCAGCAGCCATCCCGAGCCGAGCGGCGCGTCCGCGCACGGCGCGCCCGGCGCCATCCCTCCCGCGAAGACCTCCCCATCCGGCGTGTTCAACGCCGACCCGGCCAGCGTCGACGGCGTCGACAATCGCCCGCTATTCACCAGCCGCCGCGCGAACGGACAGTCCCGCGCCAATGACAGCACCGCATCGCGGAACGCCCGACTCGCCGGGCTTTTCGGCGTGATGAAATCCGTGCTCCGCGTCGACGCCCTGATGTTCTCGTCCGCCGCGAACTCCCGCTCCGCCGCATAGCTGTCCAACAATGCGTCCGGCGCCTCACCTCTCAGCACGGCCCCCAGCTTCCAACCTAGGTTGTCGGCATCCTGGATCCCCGAATTCGCCCCCCGCGCCCCGAACGGCGACACCCCATGCGCACTATCCCCGGCGAACAGCACCCGGCCATCCCGGAATGAGCCCATCCGCAAGCACGCGAACGTATAGATGCTCACCCACTCCAACTCGAACGCCACATCGGGCCCAAGCAAAGCCTGCACCCGCGCAATCACCCGCTCGGGTTCCCGCTCCAGCACCGGATCCGCATCCCATCCCAACTGGAAGTCGATCCGCCAGATGTCGTCCGGCTGCCGGTGCAGCAGCACCGACTGGCCCGGATGGAACGGCGGATCGAACCAAAACCACCGCTCTGAGGGGAAATCCGCCTTCATCCGCACGTCGGCGATCAGGAACCGATCCCGAAAACTCTGCCCCCGGCTCTCATGTCCGAGCGCCCTACGCACCGCGCTCCGCGACCCATCCGCCGCGATCAGGTAATCCGCGCGAACCCGATACTCCCCCTCAGGCGTCTCCACCGTCAGCACCACGCCGTCCGCCTCGCGCTCCACCCCCGCGACCCGGTGCCGCCACCTGATCTCCAACGCTGGCAGCGTCCGCGCTCGCTCGAGCAGGAATCCCTCGACGTAGTATTGCTGTAAGTTGACGAACGCGGGCCGCTGATGCCCCGCCTCTGGCAGCAGGTCGAACCGATACAGTTCGCCCTCGCGCAAGAACACCCGCCCGGTATTCCACTCGACACCTTTGCCCGCCACCGCATCGCCGCACCCCAACCGGTCGAAGATCTCGAGCGTACGTTTTGCAAAACAGATCGCCCGCGATCCCGTCGACAGCCGGTCGTCGTCATCGAGCAGCACCACCGCGACACCCTGCTGCGCCAGATCGACCGCCGCCGCCAACCCCACCGGCCCGCCGCCCGCCACGACCACCGCATGCCGCACCGGCGCCGCAGTATCCTGATCCGCACTGCGCTGATACGCGAACACCGCCGACTGATAATCGGGCTGCGCCATTCCCGGCACGGTCGTTCCTCCCTCCCTGAAGCCGATAGCACACCGAGCGCTCCGGCGAGAACGCTCGGCCTCTTTACGGGTTGTTAATTAGTACACGGTACATTCCGCACCGATCAGCCATCAACGGATGATGCGGTGTCGGACAAAATGACCAAACCTTACGTGCTCGGATTCGTCGGAGAAAACGCCAACGGGATCCTGCGGTGGTGGATCGAACAGATCCTCGCCGGCTTTTCGCGCCACGGCCTCGAATACAAGCTGATCGATCTGCAAGGAAACTGGCGCGATCCCCTGCTCGAGGCACTCGGACAGCGCAACCCCGAGTTTTGCTTCAGCTTCCAGGGTTTCGGCATGGACTTCAAAACCAACGGCGAGAACTTCTGGAGCAAGAGCAACATCCCCTTCTTCGCCTATCTCGGCGACAGCCCCTACTACCGCCCCGCGCTGCACGCCGCCGAGGGGCCCGGCCTCTATCTCCTCTATAGCTGCCAGGACTTCCTCGAGACCTACCGCGACGTCATGGGCGGCAAGACTTTCGCCAGCGTCGTTCGCTACGGCTATCCCGCCAATGACCGCGCCGACCGCATCGCCTGGTCGAACCGCCCCTACGACACCGTCTTCGTCAAGACCGGCATCGACCCGGCGCGCATCCAGCTTGAATGGGATGTCCTCCCCCGCGTCACCCAGCAGATCCTCCACGAGAGCGCGGCCGAAGTGCTCAGCGGCTCCAACGAGACCATCGCCGCCATCTGCCGCGCCGCCTTCGAGCGCCACAACCTCCATTGCGGCAGCCAACGCGAACTCCTCCTCTACGTCTGCTGCAGCATCGACCGCTACGCCCGCGCCAAACGCGCCGAGCGCATGGTGCAGAACCTCATGCGGCACGACGTCCTGATCGTTGGCGACTGGTCCCACCTCGACCGGAGCGACGCCCGCGCCCGCTTCGCCCCGGCCCTGCCCGGCTCCCAACTCGACGCGCTGTATGCCGAAAGCAAGATCGTCGTGAATACCTCGCCCTCCGTCCGCCACGGCATCCACGAGCGGATCATGGCCGGGCTACGCGCAAAATCGGCCGTCCTCTCCGACTGCACGCCACATCTCCAGCGCGCCCTCGCGGACTGCCCCGCTTTCCTCGGCCTCGACATCGATGCCGCCGACTTCCCCGACCAGCTCGACGCGACGCTCGCGGCCACGCTCGCCGATCCGGACATGCCCGCCAAAGTGGCCGCCTCGGCCGACGAAGCCGCGCGGCTGTTCTCCATGGAGTCCTTCATCGACGTGATCATGGAGCACGTCCACCTCGAAGCACATCGTCGTTCGGTGGTCGGCTGGACCTTCCCCCCGTTCGACGCTTCCGCACCTGCGCGCACGCAATAAGGGAACCGAAACATGGAAACCACGCTCGCCCATCCGCCACGCGTCCGCCTTCGCAGCGTGCTGCCTCGCCCGCTGTCGCTCTGCAACTGGACCGACTTCCCGGTCATGCATGACACCCGCGGCAACCTCAGCTTCATCGAGGGCGGCCGCCACATCCCGTTCGACGTCGAGCGCGTCTACTACCTTTACGATATCCCCTCGCTCGCCGAACGCGCCGGCCACGCGCACCGGCAGCTTTCGCAGGTCTTTATCGCCCTCTCCGGCAGCTTCGACCTCCATCTCGACATGGCGTCGAGAAGCGTACCGTCCATCTCTGCCGCGCCAACCGCGGCTACATCACCGGCCCCTGGGTCTGGCGCACGCTCGACAATTTCTCCGGCAACTCCGTCTGCTTAGTCCTCGCCAGCCACACCTATGACGAGAGCGACTACGTCCGCGAATACGCCGATTTCCGCCAGCAATCCCGCCACCGCCTCGGCCTGCGCCCGTGAAGCGCGTAGAGGCCTACGACGTCGCCCGGGCGAACGAGCGATACCGCCCGGCGCTGCGCCAAGTTGCGGCCGACATCGTCGCCGGCAAGCAATTCATCCTCGGCGACGAGGTCCGGCGCTTCGAAACCGGCTTCGCCACCTATTGCGGCGCCGCGCACTGCATCGGCGTCGGCAACGGCCTCGACGCCCTGACCCTCGCCCTGCAAGCCGCCGGCGTACAGCCCGGCGATGAAGTCCTCGTCCCCGCCTTCACCTTCCTCGCCACCTGGAGCGCCGTCTCGCTGCTCGGCGCCCACCCCGTTCCGGTCGACGTCCGGCACGACGGCCTTATCGATCCAGACCAGATCACCGCCGCGATCACGCCGCGCACCCGCGTGATCATCCCGGTCCATCTCTACGGCCGCCTCGCCGACATGGAAGCGATCACCGCCATTGCCGAGCGCTTCGGCCTGCTCGTCATAGAAGACGCCGCGCAAGCCCACGGCGCCGAGCGCAACGGCATCCGCGCCGGCGCATTCGGCGCCGCCGCCGCTTTCAGCTTCTACCCCACCAAGAATCTCGGCGCCTTCGGCGACGGCGGCGCGATCTGCACCAACGACGCGCAGATGGCCGACAAGCTGCGCCAGCTCCGCAATTACGGCTCCACGGTGAAATACCGCCACGACCTGCTCGGCCGGAACTCGCGCCTCGACGAGCTGCAAGCCGCCCTGCTCAGCGTCAAACTGCCGGACCTCGATGCCGCCAACGCCCGCCGCCGGGCTGTAGCGACCCACTACCTCCGCGCCCTGCAAGGCCACCCCGGCATCGCTTCCCCGGCGTCCGCCGGCCTGGACATGGTCTGGCATCAATTCGTGCTCCGGACCAAGGACCGCGACCGCCTGCAGGCCGACCTCGCCGCCACCGGTGTGCAAACCATGGTGCACTACCCGATCGCCCCCTTCGATCAGCCCTGCTACGTCGGCCAATACGATCGCGCACGCTACCCCGTCGCCGCCGAACTCGCCGCCACCGTGCTGAGCCTGCCGATGGGGGACTACCTCTCACCCGACGAAGTCGCCCACGTCGCGTCCGCCCTCGAGCACCTGCCGGAACTCCTGGATGCTTGATGGTCACGTCATCGGCGACGCGTCCAAAACGGCCGCGTCGCCTTACATCTTCAACACCGGCCGCTACGCCGCGCTCCACGACCATCGCTTCTCGGATCGCCAGATCCGCACAGAAGATGATCGCGGCGTCTTCCACGCCGTAGAGACCGCGCCCGGTCATTTCACCAGTCCCGGCCGCGCCTCCTTCGGCGGGTTCGAAGTCTGGCGGGAGACCGACCTCGACAGCTTCATCGACCAAGCCGAATACGCTTTGCTGCAGGCCGGCGCGAAAACCTGGGACATTGTCGGCGCGCCGCTTTGTTACGGCGGTGACCGCGCCGCCCGCGACGTCGAACGCCTATGCCGGCGCGGCTACGTCGTGACCCGGCAGGAACTGAACCAATCCCTCCCCGTCGACAGCCGCACCTTTCTCGACATCGGCAACTACGCCAACCGGAAGCGGTTCCACAAATCTGCCCGGCTCGGCGTGACGAGCCTACGTCTCGACCCCGAACACTTCCGCGCCGCCTACGACGCCGTCGCTGAGAATCGCGCCAAGAAAGGACGGACGCTCTCGATGTCCTGGCCCGACGTCGAGCAACTCGCCACCGCCTTCCCCGACCAGGTCCTGATCTTCGGCGCGTTCGCGCAGGCAGAAATGCTCGGCGCCGCGATCTGCGTCGAGATCGGCCACGGCATCCTTTACGTCTACGCCTGGGGCGAACGAGCCGGCGCCGAAGCCGCCAGTCCCGTCACCGCCCTCGCCCACGCCATCCACGACCACGCCCGCCTGTCCGGCTTCACCATGGTGGACCTCGGCACCTCCTCGGTCGACGGCGTGGTCAACCCAGGTCTGGCCGCCTTCAAGCGCAGCCTCGGCGCTGAACCGTCCCTGAAGCTCTGGCTGCGCAAGACCATCCGCGACCGATCGACCCAACCGCCCGAACCAGCGTCCACGCCTGTCGCGTGCGACTACGCGGCGATCTATGATCCGGAAACCGATTTCGACCGCTGGTACACCCTGCTGACGGCCAAGCGCATTCTCGGCCATCTCCAGCCCGGTCAAAGCATCCTCGAACTCGGCTCCGCAACCGGATTACTGACCCAAGCCCTCGCTGCCGAAGGGCGCGACATCGTCTGCCTCGAGCGCGCCGCCACCTATGTCGCCCGGGCACGCGCGCGCAACCTGCCCAATGTCGAGATCCGCGAAACGAATATCGAGGACGACACCTCCGACCGTCGCTTCGACCACGTCCTCGCGATCAACGTGCTGCACGAGATCAACGACCCGGCCGCGCTGCTCCTGCGCCTGCGCGACCGGCTCGCCTCGGCCGGGCTGCTGCACGTCACGCTGCCGAACCCAAACTCGCTGCACCGCCTGTCCGCTCACGCCGCTGGCATGATCGAAAGCCCATCCGCGCTCAGCGGACGCGGCCAGCGCTTTGGTACGTTACGACTTCAGACCGCCGACGCCTTCGCCGCCTCCCTGGCCTCGATCGGCCTGCGCGAAGTCCGGCGCGAAAGCATCCTGATCAAGCCGTTGCCGAACGCCGCGATGGCCGCCCTATCCGACGACATCATCGAAGCCTACGACGCCCTGTCGGCGGCGCTGCCGGAAAGCGGCGCGATGTTCTACTCGGTCTTCTCCCATGCGTGAGCCCGCCTTCATCATCGGCGGCTCCGTCGCCAGCCTGGTCGCCGCGCTGGCCGCCGCCGAAGCCGGCCGGCCGGTCAGGCTGTTCTTCGACCCGGCCCGCGCCGGCGCCAGCTTCGCTGGCATCGCGGTTGGCGACCGGCGCTTCGACCTCGGCACCCGCCTCTTCGAACTGGACTACGAAGGCGACGACCGCCGCCCAATCGCCGACTTCCACCCCGATCGCGACGGTCACCGCCCCTTCATCGGCCACATCGCCCGCTTCGTCCGAGACATCTGCCAGGACACGCTGCGTCCCGCGCCGGTCCCCGAAATGTGGATCGCCGGCGAGCGCATCAAATGCCCGCTGATGACCGTGGATCTAACCGATCTGGCCCGCGTGATCTCGCCAGCCGATCGAACCCTGATCCTGCAGGACACCCAAGCCCTGTCACCGGCGTCCGAGCCCGGCGATGAGAGCCTGGTTACCGCGTCACTCGCCCGGCACGGCCGGCGGCTGCATGATCTCGTCATCCAGGCGGTCTGCGCCAAGCAATGGCCGCGCTGGGGCGAGACCATGGCCTCTGAGCGGCGCAAGCTCTGGGCGGCGCTGTTCCATCCCCAAACGATCCGTGAGGCGTTTGGCGGCCGAACCGTCGCGTTCCGCCCACACCGCCCGTTCGAGATGACGCTACCCGGGCAATCTTTCACCTTCGTCCGCCGCCTCGTCGAGCGGGTCCGAGCGTCGCCATGGATCACCGTGCACTCGGTCCCGGCCCCATCCCACCTGCAGGTCGCGGACGGCATGCTGACCATCCGCTTCAACGACGCGATGACGGTCACTCTCCCCTCCGCCGCGGCCGCGATCGGCCTGTCGCCCGAGCAAATGTTCGCCGCTTCGGCCATTCCCTTCGAGCAGGAACGGATCGTCTCCTCGCTGCTATGGTGCGAAGCCCCCGAGGCGGATTGCCGCCGCATCCCGTCCTGCCTGACGATTTCCGACCCCGGGCTCGATGCCTTCCGGCTCTCCTCGGCCGGGCCTGGCGCCTTCTGCGTCGAGTTCGGCGCCGCCCCCTGCTCGCTCGAAGCGGCGCGTCACGCGTTGGAAGCAACCGGCACGATCCGGCACGGTGCCCCGCTGCGCGCCCTCCACCAGCTGACCGGCCCCGCCCAACCTGCCCCCATCAAACCCAATCGCGACCACTTCGCCGAAGCGCTCGGGCGCTTCAACGCGATGGGCTTCAGGGGCACGCTGCTC
Source organism: uncultured Alphaproteobacteria bacterium (assembly GCA_963848035.1). Classification (GTDB taxonomy): domain Bacteria; phylum Pseudomonadota; class Alphaproteobacteria; order Acetobacterales; family Acetobacteraceae; genus JAVVHH01. Next base: position 3,841,195 of record CAWKCD010000001.1, on the reverse strand, counting down.
GGCGCAGCACGGCGCTTCGGCTGGGGCAGCCTCAACGACCAGATCGCCGACGGCCTACATTTCGGAGCCACTCAATGCTGACCACCACGGAACTGAACCAGTTCGCCCGCAACTACTATCTGGCCACCGACATCGCCGACCATCGGCTCGAAAACCAGATCCAGATCGACTCGATCCCGCGCATCCTGTCGCATGTCCACCCCGATGCCCGCGTCCTCGAACTCGGCTACGGCGACGGCCTGCTGACCGCAGCCCTGCAACAGCACTGCAAGCGCGCGGAACTGCTCGAAGGCTCGGACCTGCTCTGCGAACGCGCGCGCGCGAAGCATGAGAGCCTCGTCATGCACCAAGCGCTCTTCGAGACGTTCACACCCGAACAGCCCTATGACACCGTGCTCGCCCTCCACGTCCTCGAGCATCTCGACGATCCCGCCTTGATCCTGCGCCGGATCGGCGGCTGGCTCGCCCCCGGTGGGACCGTCGTGATCGTCGTCCCCAACCGCGACTCCCTGCACCGTCGCCTCGCGCTCAAGATGGGCATGATCGCTCACCTGGACGAGCTCTCCGCCCGAGACCATCTCGTCGGCCACCAGCGCGTCTACGATTTCGCCGATCTCGAGCGCGATGTGGTGGCAGCCGGCATGCGTGTCCGCGGTCGCTTCGGCTCCTTCCTCAAGACGTTGCCGAACAGCATGATGCTCGGCTTCTCGGAAGAGCTGGTGACGGCGCTCGACGGCATCTCCGACGAGCTGCCGCCCGAGCTTCTCGCCAATATCGGCCTCGTCGCCGAACGGGTCTGATCCGGCTCGGCCGTTAGTGGCTGGGCGCACCAGGCTGTCGCAGCGGGTGCGCCCGCGAGAACTCCGGCCGCTCCATGCAGGCATCGACGATGCGCCGCACCGCCGTGAACGGGCTCAGATCCGCACCGAACCGCTGCGCCCCGGCCGCATGGCTCGCCAGGCACGCATCCGCCATGCCCGGCTCAGGCCCGCAGCAGAACGGGCCCGGGCCGACCTGGATCTCGTAAGCCTCCAGCCCCTTGGTGAACCAATGCCGCGCCCAAGCCATGCGCGCGGCCTCGTCGAACCCGTGCTGCCCGAGATAGCCCTGCACCCGGGGCACCACCAGCGGATGCGTGTCCGCCGCCGTGATCGCGCACAAGGCACGCGCCCGCGCCCGCGCCGCCGGCTCCTGCGGCAGCAGCGCCGGCAGCTTCTCCACTTCCTCCAGATACTCCAGGATCGCTAACGACTGCGTCAGCACCGTCCCGTCCTCGAGCACCAACGCCGGCACCGCCCCCATCGGGTTCAGCTTGCGGAATTTCGCCTCATGCTGATCGCCCCGATCCAGGTCGATCATCGTCTCCGGCACCTGGATCCCCTTGAGGTTCAACGCGATCCGCACCCGATACGTCGCCAACGACCGCCAAAACCCGAAAAGCTGCATCATTCCTTCACCGCACCCGTCAACGAGCTCACGTAATATTCCACGAAAAACGAATACAGCAACGCCACCGGCAGCGACCCGAACAACGCTCCCGCCATCAGCGCGCCCCACTGGTAATCATCGCCTTGCACCAACTGCGTCAACACCGCGACCGGCACCGTCTTCTTCTCTGAAGACTGAATGAACGCCAACGCATAGATGAACTCGTTCCAAGACAAGGTGAAGGCAAAAATCCCTGCACTGATCAGCCCCGGCACCGCCAGCGGCAACGTGATCCGCCGCAAGATCTGCAACCGCGACGCCCCATCGATCAGCGCGCACTCCTCGAGTTCATACGGGATCGACTTGAAGTAGCCGATCAGCAACCACGTGCAGAACGGGATCAGGAACGTCGGATAGGTCAAGATCAGCGCCCATGGCGTGTCGAACAGCCCAAGCTGGAACACCATCGTCGCCAACGGAATGAACAGGATGCTGGGCGGCACCAGATACGCCAGATAGATCGCCAGCCCAACCCATTGACTGCCGCGGAACCGCAGCCGCTGGATCGCATAAGCCGCCAACACGCTGCAAAACAGCGACAGCGCCGTGGCCGCAGCCGCGATCCCCATCGTGGTCATCAGCCATTGCGGATAGTCGGTGTCGAACAGCAGCTTCTTCACGTTCTGCAAGGTCGGCGAACTGACCCAGAACGGATTGAACTCCTTGTAATTGTAGAGCTCGTTGTTCGGCTTGAAGGTGGTGATCGCCATCCAATAGAACGGGAACAGCAGGATGAAGATGAACGTGAACAGCGGCAGCCAAAGCGTGAAGATGCGCCGCGGCAAACTGTCCCAATTCATCGCGCCCTGACGCTCGCGCGTGACGAGCGTGGCGGCAGCCTCAGTCATTGTCTTCCCCTTGCTGCCACTTCCGTCGCGCCAGCCCGAAATAACTGAGCAGCGTCGCCGCCACCAGGAACGGGATCATCGCCACCGCAATGGCCGCCCCTTCGCCGAGTTGCCCGCCCGGAATTCCGCGCTGGAACGCCAGCGTCGCCATCAGATGCGTCGAATTGACCGGTCCGCCCCGCGTGATCGCATAGACGAGCTGGAAATCGGTGAAGGTGAACAACACCGAAAACGTCAGCACCACCGACAGCACCGGCATCAGCATCGGCACCGTGATCTTGACGAAACGCTGCCACGACGACGCCCCGTCCAGCAGCGCCGCCTCATACAGCGAAGGCGAGATCGTCTGCAGCCCGGCCAGCAAGCTGATCGCCACGAACGGGATCCCCCGCCAAATATTCGCCGCGATCAGGCTGAGCCGCGCATGCCAGGGCGACCCCAGGAAATCGATGTTGGTGTCGATCACGCCCCATTGCTTCAGCACATACGAAATGATCGAGAATTGCGGATCGTAGATCCACCAGAACGCAATTGCCGACAGCACCGTCGGCACGATCCACGGCACCAAGACGATCGCCCGGATCAGCGACTTGAACGGAATATTGTGGTTCAGCAGCAGCGCCAACCAAAGCCCGAGCCCGAACTTCCCGACCGTCGCAACCCCCGTGTAGAACAGCGTGTTGGTCACGCTCATCCAGAAGACCCGGTCTTCCCAGAGGCTTTCGAAGTTCTCGAGGCCCACCCACTCGCCGGCACGCCCGATCCGCGTATCCGTGAACGCCAGCCAAATGCCGAGCCCAAGCGGATAGGTCAGGAACACCACCAGCAGCGCGATAGCCGGAAACAAGCACAACGAGGCCAAGAACAGCTTATTGTCGAACAGCCGGATCAGCCAAGTATCCTGCGGCGGCGACCAGCGCCAACTATGCGCTGTCGCGGCGACGCCCGGCACGGCGACGTCCTCGCTCATCGTAAGTTCCGCTCCTCTCCCGGCCGGCACTATGCCCGGATCGAAGCGCCGGTGCCAGTCGGCTCGAGCCCGCACTGAAGGTAGAGCGCCGCGCGCGCCGGGCTGGCGAGCGCCGCGACCAGCGCCCGCCCGCTATCCGCCTCGGTCGCCCCCCGGAACAGCCCGGCGGAGAACACAGTCTCGCCCCCCAACGCCGCCGGCAGCCGCCCCACGATCTCCACCCCCGGCACCACCATCAGCTCGCTCACCTGCTGGATCGCGATCTCCGCCTCGCCCGAAGCCGCGAGCGTCGCTGTATAGCCCGACGCCAAGATTTGCGATTTCGGCCGCATCGCGTCGGCGATCCCGAGCCGCTCGAGCAGCCCGGCCATGAAGATCCCGCTCGCCCCCGCCTTGCTCATCGCCACCGACCGCGCTGCGAGCAAGGTCGCCACGAACGCGTCCCGCGTCGAGATATCCGGATGCGGCGCCCCCGCCCGCACCGCGACTCCCACGAACGAACGCGCCAGATCGGTCCGGCTCTCCACCAACCCTTCGGCGATCAGCTCGTCCAACCCCTCCGCCGTCAGAATCACTACGTCGCCGCGCTCACCCCCGCGAATACGCTCGAGCAGCTGCACCGTCGGCGACAGCGTCACGTCCAGCCGCGCCGCCTCGAACTCGGGCCCGAACACCTTCAGCACCCCGGCCAATCCCATCGTCGAGACGACCCGAACCGTCTTCATTCCACACCCTCCCCGCTCACGAGATCAGCCCGGCCAGCGCCCCGCTCAGACACGTCGCGATCGTCCCACTCACCAGCGACCGGACACCCAATTGCGTCACTTCCGCCCGCCGCTCCGGCACCATCGCCGCCAATCCGCCGACCAGGATCCCCAAGCTCCCCAGATTGGCAAACCCGCACAGCGCGAACGTCATGATCAGCCGCGAATGCGGATCCAGCGCCGCCCCACCGTCGCCCGCCAGCGACAGATACGCGACGAATTCGTTCAGGATCGTCTTCGTGCCCAACAGCAGCGCCGCCGCGTCGGCCTGCGCCCACGGGATCCCGATCAGCCACAAAATCGGCCGCAACGGCCAAGCCAGCAGCGATTGCAGCGTCCACCTACCCGGCGCCAGCCCGATCGCCATGTTCACCAGCGCCACCAACGACACCGTCACCAGCAGGCTCGTCGTGATCCCCACCAGCGGCCCAACCCCGGCGGCCGTGCCCCGCACCAGCGCATCCAGGCTGCTCAGCGCCTTCTCCTCCTGCGTGAGCGCCGCAGCCCGGCCGAGCACCGGTCGCGCGAACGGCACCATCAGCGCGCCCACCGCCAACGCCGCCGGCGTGCTCACGACCGACGCGACGATGATCGTCCCCAGCGCGTTCGGCACCACCGGCGACAGCACCGCGCCGTAGATCACCATGACGGTGCCCGCGACTCCCGCCATCCCGCAGGTCATCATCGCGAACAACTCGCCCCGCTGCATCCCCCGCAGATACGGCCGGATCAGCAACGGCGCCTCGATCATGCCGACGAAAATGTGCACCGCCGCCGCCAGGGCGAGCGGCCCATCCACCCCCAAGCTCCGCCGCAGCACCGCCGCGAACGCCCCCGACACCGCCTGCAGCACCCGCCAGTGGAACAGCAGCGCCGACAACGCGCTGATCACCAGCACCAGTGGCAGGATCTTGAAGGCGAGGATGAATGCGCCGCCGGGCATCGTCTCGACGAACGGCAGCTTGCCCCCGCCGAGATACCCAAACAGGAACGCCGTGCCCTGGTCCGTCGCTGTCTGCAACGCGTCGGCGCCCCGGTTCAGCAACAGCACCGCATCTCGCGCCGGCCCCACGCGCGTCAACAGGATCGCGAGCAGGATCTGCAACGCCAGCCCGCCCACCACCGTCCGCCACGGGATCGCCCGCCGGTCCTCGCTCAGTGCCCAGGCAATCGCCAGCAGCAGCGGATAGCCCAGAAGCGCCTGCACCCTACTGCACGTCGATCGCGACGAGCCCGCGCACGTTCCGCCCAGCCTTGCGGTCGCCGGGCACCACCAGCCGCGGCGCCTCGAGCAGCACCCCGTCCTGCTTGTAGGCGATGATCACCGGCTTGCCCTCGAACCCCGGATCGATCTCCCCGATCGACAGCAGCACGGCATACCCGTCCGCCCCGCGCGCCAGCACCGCATGCTGCAGATGCGCCCCGCGCGCCGGCCCGTCGACCAGCTTGGCCGTCTCGAGGATCGGCCACAGCAGCGGCCCGACATAGCGCGCCATCGCCCCGCCCTCGCGCGCGGCCTGCACCTCGACCGCAGGCAGCGTCGCGAGCCCCGTAATCGTGTAGCTCGCCGGCGTCTGCACCTGCCCACCGATCGAGACCGGCGCCGCCTGCGTCTGTGCCTGCCCGGCTCCCTGGCTCAGCGCCAACGCGCCGGCCAGCAGCAGCCCGGCAGCTCGCCTCATTTGGCGACCATGACGTCCGACGCCTTGATCACGGCGATCGCGTCGTCGCCGACTTTCAGCTGCAGGTCGTCGATCGCCTCGTTGGTGATCGAAGCATGCACCGTGACGCCGTTGCCGATATCGATATGGACATGACCGGTAGTCTGTCCTTTGACGACCGACGTGACCCGGCCCTTGATTTGGTTGCGCGCACTCAACTTCATCATCCCGTTCTCCTTTTCGATCGGTCGCGCCTTTGTAACTGGCGATCCGCAGCCCTGCCATGGCGATATGCTGACATGATCGCGCGTAGAGCCTTCCTCGCCTGCCTCGCCCTCCTGCTCCCGCTGCCAGCCGCGGCGCAAAGCACCACCGTCTTCGCCGCCGCCAGCCTGACCGACGCGCTCAACGACATCAGCGCCCTCTGGCAACGAGCCGGCCACCCCGCCCCCCGTCTGGTCTATGCCTCGAGCTCCACCCTCGCGCGCCAGATCGAGCAGGGCGCGCCCGCAAACCTGTTCGCCTCGGCCGACGAACAATGGATGGATGCGCTCGACCGCAAGGGCCTGCTCGCGCCCGGCACCCGCGCCGACCTGCTGGCCAACCGCCTCGTCCTGATCGTTCCGAAGGACCGGGCCCGCACGTTGGCTATCGGCCCGAACTTCGACATCTCCGCTCTCCTGGGCCCGAACGGACGCCTCGCCGTCGGCGACCCCGCCCATGTGCCCGCCGGCATCTACGCCAAGCAGGCGCTGACCGCCCTCGGCGTGTGGGCCCAGGCCGAGCCCCGTCTGGCCGCCAGCGAAGACGTCCGCGCCGCACTTCGGCTGGTCGAACTCGGCGAAGCCCCGGCCGGGATCGTCTACGCCACCGACGCCGCGGCCAGCGACAAGGTCGCGGTCGCCGGCGTGTTCCCGCCGGGCTCCCATGACCGCATCACCTACCCGTTCGCGGTGGTGAAGGATGGCGACACGAGCGAAGCGCGCGCGCTCTTGGCGTTTCTGACCGGCCCCGATGCTCGCGAGATCTTCGCGAAACGCGGCTTCAGCCCCGCCGAATAGTCTAGGCCCGCCGTCCGCCCGCGCGCCGCTTCGGCGCCGCCGCCGGCTTCTCCGCCACCGCCGGCTTCTCCGTGGCCGCCTTCTTCTTGGCCGACGTCGCCTTTGCCGGCGGCTTCTCCACGTCGCCGCCGCCCTTCAGGCTGCGTCGCAACGCCTCCATCAGGTCGATGACGTTGCTTTCCGGTGCCGCCTCGGTCCGATCGATCACTACGCCTTCCGACTTCTCGATCACCAACTTCTTCAACGCTTCGGCGTAACGGTCATGGAACTCGTCGGGGTCGAACGGCCCCTCCTGCTTGGAGATGATCGCCTCGGCGATCTCCACCATCTGCTTGTCCGGCGTCGCGTCCGGTATGCTGTCAAACAGCTCGGCATCGCTGCGCACTTCGTCCTGCGCATGCAGCGTGCTCAGCAGCAGCCCCTTCCCCCGCACCTCGATCGCCACGACGCGCTCGCGCCCGGTCATCACCACCCGTCCGATCGCGATCCGCCCCGCCCCTTGCATCGCCTCGCGGATCACCGCGAACGGCTCCATCAATTCCTTCTTGCCGGACGGCACCATGTAATAGGGCGTATCCCAATACACCCGGTCGATCGTATCGGCGTCCACGAACCGCTCGATCTGGATCGTCTTGGTGCTCTCGAGCTTGACCGACTTGATGTCCTCATCCTCGATGATGACGTATTTGCCCTTCTCGATCTCGTAGCCGTGCAGCAACTCCGATCGCGGCACCTCCTGCTCCCCCTCCGGCAGGCTCGGATCTTTCCACGCTTGCTTGACCCGGTTGTGCGACTCTGGATGCAGCAGATGGAAATGCACCCCCTCCCCCTCCGACGTCGCCTTGAACAGCGACACCGGACAGGTCACGAGCGAGAGCCGCAGATGTCCGTCCCAAACCGGGCGTGAAGAGCGGGCCATGTCAGTGTCCAACGATGCGAAACAGTCTCAACGATTGATTCGCTGCCGAAGTTTCAACTCCGTTCCTGTTTCACCACGCCCGTCCCCGCGCGAAGCTGCGTGATCGTCGCCCGCGACGTGATCTGCTCCGGGTTCTGCCGCAGCTCGATCACCGCCGGCTTGCCGCTCGCCACCGCCCGCTTGAACGCCGGCGCGAATTCCTCGTTCTGCTCGACCACCTCGCCATGCCCGCCAAAGCTCTGGATCAGCATCGAAAAATCCGGATTGGTCAGCGCCGTCCCCGAGACCCGGCCGGGATAGGTCCGCTCCTGATACATCCGGATCGTCCCATACATCGCGTTGTTGAACACCAGCACAATCGGCGCCACGCCGTGATGGAACGCGGTCGCGATCTCGGTGCCCGTCATCAGCATCCCGCCATCGCCAACGAACACGATCGCCTGCCGCCCCGGAAACGCGATCGCCGCCCCGATCCCCGCCGGCACGCCGTATCCCATCGCCCCGTTGGTCGGCCCGATGAACCGCTGCTTCTCGCCGAAATTGATGAACCGCGCCGGCCAGGTCGCGAAATTCCCGGCATCGCAGGTGAACAGCGCATCGTCGGCCGCCAACACCTCCAACTCGCGCATCACCTGCGCCACGTTCAGCCCCGCCTGCGCCGGCACCTCCCGCCCTGCCTCACGCAACGCCCGCAATCCACGCGTCCACTCGGACCACCCGCCCGGCGCCGCCTTCAGCCCGGCCGCCGCCTGTGCAAACCCGTTCAGATCCCCCGCAATCCCGAGCGCCACCCGGTAGACCCGCCCGATCTCGGCCGCGTCCGGATAAACCTGCACGATCTTCGTGCCCCCGGCCTTGTCCCCTCCGGCCTTGTCCCAAAGCATGTAGCCCTGCGTCACCGCCTCCCCGAGCCGCGTGCCAACGGCCAGGATCAGGTCCGCCTCCTTCGCCTTCGCGACCAGCGCCGGGTCCGACCCGACCCCGAGATCGCCCACGAAATTGTCCAGCTTGCCGTCATACAGCGCCTGCCGCCGGAACCCGACCGCCACCGGCAGATCCCAAGCCCGCGCAAAGGCTTGGAACGCCGCCCGTCCCTCCGCATTCCAGGTCGACCCCCCGAGCACCACCAGGGGCTTACGGCTCGCCGCCAGCATCGCCGCCATCTCCGCGATCCCCGCCGCATCCGGCACGGGCGCCCGCACCGCCGACCGCCCGAGATCCGGCACATCGGCCAGGTGCCGCTGCATCTCCTCCGACAGCGCGATCACCACCGGCCCCGGCCGCCCGCTCGTCGCGACATCGACCGCATGCGCGATCAGCTCCGGGATCCGCCGCGCATCGTCGATCTGCGTCACCCACTTGGCCAGCGGCCCGAACATCCGTCGGTAATCCACCTCCTGGAAGCTCTCCCGGTCCGTCTCCTCGAACGGGATCTGCCCCACGAACAGCAGCATCGGCGTGCTGTCCTGATGCGCGATGTGAACGCCGATCGAGGCATGGCACGCCCCCGGCCCCCGCGTCACGAACGCCGCCGCCGGCCGCCCTGTCAGCTTGCCGTACGCCTCGGCCATGTTCACCGCCCCCGCCTCGAACCGGCAGGTCACCGTGCGCACCTGGTTGCCGACGTCGTACAGCCCGTCCAGTACGTCGAGATAGCTCTCGCCCGGCACCACGAACGCGGTATCGATCCCCTGCGCCACCAGCGCGTCCGCGAGGATCCGCCCACCCCGCCGCTGGTCATTCCGTTGCGCTGCTGCTGACATTCTGGACGCCTCCGTTCGCCGAGACAGCTTATGCCGGCGATGGGCGCTGTCCAGACGCACCCGGTCATGGCACCTTCGCAGCCGGAGGACTGGGATGCGGCCGATATTCGTTCAAATCAAATGCGAGATGGGGACGGCCTACAAAGTGGCGCAGGCCGCCGTCGACACCATCGAGGAATTGTCGGAGATCTACTCGACCTCCGGCCAATACGACCTGCTCGGCAAGTTCTATCTCGACGCCGACCAGGATACCGGCCTGTTCGTCACCGAGCGGGTCCAGACCCTCGCCGGCGTCGCCGACACCTACACGCTCATCACTTTCAACGCCTTCGCCTCGGCCAAGAAGTAGCGCGCTACGGCTTTCCGACATCCACCTCGACGAACATCTTCGAGAACTGCGACACCGGGACCAGCGAAGGCTGCGCCACGCCCCACGGATTGGCCAGCGACACCGCCGGCCCGCTCGCCGTGTTGACCACGCCCTTGAACATGTAGGCGTGGTTCCCGACCAGATTGTAGCTCAGCCCCGAACTCTTGGTGTCGAAGGTGATCAGGTCGCCCGCGCTGGCGTCGGCCTGCAGCAACGCCGCGCTGACGCTGCCCGGCGAGAAGAATATCGCCGCCTGCCCGGTGAGCTCCTGCATCGCCATGGCCGGGTTGCCGCCATTGGCGATGCTGCCGTAGCCGCCGCCGACCTGCGCGACCGCCTTCTCCAGCACCTGCGCCCAGATCTCCTTGGTCGACCCAACCACGTCCTGGTTCGCCCCGTTGTTGACGCCGTAGTTCGGGAACACGTTCGTCACCGTTGTCGTGACTGCCTTGAACGACGTCGTCCCCGGATACGCGATCGCGCCGTTGCGTCCGAGATACAGCGTCACGGTCTCCGATCCGTCCGCATTGGCGTGGATCATGTTCTGGATGAGGTTCGGATGCGTCGCCGCCAGGTCGCCGATCGGCGACAACAGGTAGCAATCGCCGATCTGCCCCTGGTGGATATCGTTCATGCTGATCGCCGAGCTGTCGCCGGCCTCGGTCAGATACAGCGCTTGCGACAGCCCGGCACCGACCGCCGCCGGCGCCCCCGCAGAGAATTCCTCGCTAACCAGCAGCGAAGACAGATCGTCGGCGATCAGGCTGACGAGATCGGCATCGAGAGGACGTAGGGACACGGCGGATAATCCAAAGATGTTATCCGTGCATCGTGCCGTGAGACGGTTAAGAAACCATTACGGCCGGTTTCAGAATATGCCTGGAATGGTCATCTGGCGTGTGTTTTCGAGCATCGGAGCGGAGCGGCCTTGTTGGCCGTGAGCATCGAAGCGCAGAGAACGCACGTCTGATGGCCGTTCCGGGCGCATTGTGGGAGGGGCCGTTACGATAAGTCGAAGAACCCCGGCGTCTCCTTGATCGCCGGCGCCGCCCGCAACTTCGCCAGATCCGGCACCGGCCGCCGCGTCCGCGCATCGCCCGACAGCAGCCGCTCCAACGCCGCCGCCACCCGCAGGACCAGCGCGTCCCCGCCGCGCGGCCCCACGATCTGCACCCCGAACGGCATCCCGTTCCGGTCCAGCCCCACCGGCAAGCACAGCGCCGGATGCCCCACCAACGTCGGGTAATAGGCCAGCGCCAGCCAATGGAAATACGTCCGCGCCTTCTTGCCGTCGATCTCGGCCGGATACAGCTCGCTCCAGGGCCGCGGGCTCACCGTGATCCCCGGCGACAGGATCACGTCGTATTGGTCAAAGAACGACTGCCACCGCCGATACATCTCGGTCTGCAGCTTCATCGCCCGCGCCACGTCGACCACCGAATACCCCATGCCCTCCTCGTAATTGGCATGGATGTTCGGCCCCAGGTCGTCCGGCCGCGTCCGCACGTGCTCGGCATGCTTGCTGAGGAACCCCAGCGACCGCAGCACCTCGAACGCCTCGTCCCCGCCGCAGCAATCCGGAGTCGTATCCTCCGCCCGCGCGAACACATCCCGGAACAAGCCGGTCTTCTCGCCGAACACCTCGGCGATGTGCCGCTCCGTCGGCGCCAGCCCGAAATCCGGCGTCAGCGCCACCCGCAGCGACGCCAGATCGATCTCCGGCACCGGATAGAACTCGTCGGCCGTCCGCACCGTCCGGCCATGGACATGCATCGCCAACGGATCGCGTTTGTCGTCGCTCGCCATCGCGCCCAGCATCAGCGCCGCATCCGGCACCGTCCGCGCCATTGGCCCCAGCACCGGCAACCCCGACCAGCCATGCCCCCGCCGCTCGTCCGGGACCAGCCCCGGCGTCGGCCGGAACCCCACGATCCCGTTGAACGCCGCCGGGTTGCGCAACGACCCGCCCGTGTCCGACCCGGTCGCGATCGGCACCATCCCGCACGCCAGCGCCACCCCCGAGCCGCCCGACGACCCGGCCGCATTCTTCGTCGGGTCGAACGGATTGCCCGTCGCCCCATAGACCCGGTTGCGGCTATTCGCCCCCGCCCCGAACTCCGGCACGTTCGACTTGCCGACGATCACCGCGCCCGCCGCCCGCACCGCCGCTACCGACCGCTGATCCGCCGGCCGCACATCGTTCCGGTAGATCGGGCTCCCCTGGCTGTTCACCAGCCCTTCCGCATCCTCGAGATCCTTGATCACCACCGGCAACCCATGCAGCGCCCCGAGCCGATCGCCCGACATCACCGCCTTTTCGGCCGCCCGCGCCGCCCCCCGCGCCCGCTCGAAATCGCGAGCCGGGATCGCATTGACCGCATGATCCACCGCCTCGATCCGCCCAATGCAGCTCTCCAGCAGCTCCACCGGCGAAAGCCGCTTCGCCCCAATCAGCCGACGCGCATCGATGGCATTGAGATCACAAGGCTCGGTCAAAACATTCTCCAATCGAAAAACAGCTTACCTGGCATCCGGAGGCCGGGAGCGCCTTTCAAACCCGCTAGGCTGAGTCGGCTGGCGGTGATGTCCGAGCACTGGAGCGCAGGAGATCGCCGTCAGACGGCCAGCCTAGTAGGTTTTTAAAGGCGCTCTCAGTAACCCAGCGCCATCCCATCCTTCCGCGGCTCCGAGCCGCCGACCAGCACGCCCCGCTCATGGTCGATCCAGATCGCCTGCCCGCCACCATGCGGCCGCTCCGCCTCGATCACGTCGTGCCCCATCGCCGCCAGCTCCCGCACCAGCGACGCCGGCACGCCCCGCTCGATCTCGACCTTCCCCGCATACGGAAACACCCGCGGCAGATCGAGCGCCTGTTGGATGTCCAGCCCGTAATCCATCATGTTCTGCAGGAACCAAGTCTGCCCCATCGGCTGGAAATGCCCGCCCATGACGCCGAACGGCATCACCGCGCGCTTATCCTTCGTCACCATCCCCGGGATGATCGTGTGCATCGGCCGCTTGCCCGGCGCGATGCAGTTCGGATGCCCCCGCTCGATCCGGAACCCGAAGCCGCGGTTCTGCAGCATCACCCCCGACTTCTCCGCCAGGATCCCGCTGCCGAAACTCTGGAACAGCGAATTGATGAAGCTGCACGCATTCCCATCGCGGTCGACCACGCAGAGATAGACGGTGTCCCGATGCACCGGCAGCGCCAGCTCGCCCGCCGCCGGCAGCTTCGGCATCGCCCGCTTCGGGTCGATCAGCTTGGCGAGCCCGCCCAGGTAATCCGCGTTCAGCAGCCGCTGCACCGGCACCTCGACCTGCGCCGGGTCGGCCAGGAACGCATCCCGGTCCCGGTACGCCAACCGCGCCGCCTCGAGATGGCGATGCATCCGCTCCGTGCTCATCGGCCCGCCCGCCGCCGGCGCGAAATGGTCCAACATGCCGAGCAGCATCAGCACCAGCAGCCCCGACCCGTTGGGCGGACACTGCCAGACCTCATACCCCTTCCACGACGTCCGGATCGGCTCGACGAACTCCGCCCCCTTCAGCCCGGCGGCGAAATCCACCTCCGTATGCAGCCCGCCCTGCGCCCGCAGCGTCGCCACCATGTCGGCCGCGACCCGGCCCTCGTAGAACCCCCGCGCCCCCTCCCGCGCGATCGTCCGCAGCGTCTCCGCGAGCGGCTTCTGCACGAACATGTCGCCCGCCCGCGGCGCTGCCCCCTGCGGCAGGAACGCCTCCGCCCCGGTCCGCCGCAGCTTCTCCTCCGATCGCGCCCAGTCCCACGCCACCTTGCTGCCGACCGGCCAGCCCTCCTCGGCGAACCGGATCGCCGGCTGCAGCAGCTCGTCGAGACCCTTGCGCCCATGCGCCGCCAGCAGCGTCTCCCACGCCGACACGGCGCCGGGGATCGTCACCGTATGCGGCGACGTGTTCTCCAGCGACGAGATACCCCGCCCCTCGAACCAATCGATATCACCCGCCGCCGGCGCCCGGCCCGACCCGTTCAGCGCCACCACCCGGTTCTCCCCGGCCGGCGCATAAAGACAGAAGCAATCTCCCCCGATCCCCGTCGATTGCGGCTCGATCACCCCCAGCACCGCCACCGCCGCCACTGCCGCATCCAGCGCATTGCCGCCGGCCCGCAACACGTCCAGCGCCGTCAGCGTCGCCGCCGGCATGCTGGTCGCCGCCATGCCATGGGTCGCATAGACCGGGCTCCGACCAGGAAGATGGAAATCCCGGGGGACGTTTGAAGAAGCGCTGACCGGCATTCTTGATCCTCGAAAGAGCCCGGCGACGCTGGCATGGGGGTCTCTCCTTGGCAACGTCGCCACGCCTGGCTACATGCGCCTATGACCACTGCCAGCTATGAGGAATTCGAACGGATCGACATCCGTGTCGGCACCGTCACGGACGCGCAGCCCTATCCCGAGGCGCGCAAGCCCGCCATCAAGCTCTGGATCGACTTCGGCGGCGAGCTCGGCGTCAAGCGCTCCTCCGCCCAGCTCACCATCCATTACACGCCCGAGGAGCTCATCGGCCGCCAGGTCTGCGCCGTCGTCAACTTCAAGCCGCGCCAGATCGGCACCTTCATGAGCGAAGTCCTCACCCTCGGCATGCCCGACGCGAACGGCGCGGTCGTCCTGATCCGCCCCGATCGAACCGTCCCCGACGGAGGGCGTCTGTTTTGAGCGGCCGCAGCTACGCCACCGTCACCTGGGACCAGCTCCACCGTGACGCCCGCACTCTTGCCACCATGCTGATGCCGATGGACCCGTTCCGCGGCATCGTCGCCATCACCCGCGGCGGCCTGATCCCCGCCGCTATCGTCGCCCGCGAACTCGAGTGCCGCCTGATCGAGACCATCTCCGTCGTCAGCTACGACGAGGAGGTCCGCGGCAAGCCCAACGTGCTCAAGCAGGCCACCGCGGCCGGCGACGGCGAGGGCTTCCTCATCGTGGACGACCTCGTCGACAGCGGCGTCACCGCCCGCCTCGTCCGCGAACTCCTGCCCCGCGCCCACTTCGCCTGCCTTTACGCCAAGCCCGCCGGCAAGCCCGTCGCCGACACCTTCGTCGTCGAAGTGCCGCAAGACACCTGGATCCTCTTTCCTTGGGACACAGCCCCGCTCTTCGTGCCGCCCTTGGCCAAACGTTAGGGGTTGCGACCCTCAAGACCGTGGGCTAAACCCCGCGGCCTGCGCAGCGCCCGTAGCTCAATTGGATAGAGCACCAGACTACGAATTTGGGGGTTGGAAGTTCGAGTCTTTCCGGGCGCGCCAGTTTCGCACAATTCGGTTCTCGAGGATCGGCCGTCGACCAGCCGGATTGTCGCACGCGTGATCCGCTCGGGGTCTCCATCGTCCGGCTCACCGGCGTTTTCAAACGTCGGTTTTTTTTACATCCGGCCGAATGCTCGGCAAACCGCCTCTGTGCAAGCGCCTGCGATTTCTCATTTTTTGTCTCTGGCACGCATGTTGCTAACCATCGGGTATAAGCAAGTCGCGGCCAAATTGTCCGGCAGCGGCGTCACGTCAAAAAATGGAGGCTAATTTGACCGTTCGCTCCACACTTCTCGCCACCATCGCATTCTTCGGCATGGCGACCGCCGCTTACGCCGCGCCCGTCACCGGCCAAATCTCCCTTGGCGGCTACGCGCAGTCCGCTAACTCCGTGGGCATGGGCACGGCCAATGGCCTGAGCTTCGCTTCGGGCAGCTCCTCGTCCCCGACCATCAGCGGCACCAGCGGCCTGCTCTACTCCTTCGGCGGCGGCTCCGGCTCGTTCGCCGGCCTGACCTGCGCCAGCACGAGCGGCGGCTGCGGCACGATCAAGAACATCGCCAGCTTCGCTTCCGAGCCGGCCACGACCTCGTTCCTGACCCTGACCACCGGCACCTCCACGGCGATCTCGTTCGACCTCGCGTCGGTCACGAACGTGACCCACACGGCGGATGCCACTGGTGGCAGCGTGACCTTCACCGCCAGCGGCACGATCAACTACACCGGCTTCGATGCGACCGCCGGCACGTTCATTCTGACCGCCCAGGGCAACAACATCGTCTCCTTCTCGGCCACCACCCTGGCGGCGGCCGCTGTTCCGGAGCCGGCTTCGCTCGCCATCCTCGGCGGCTCGCTCGCCGCCCTCGGCCTGATCCGTCGCAAGAAGGCCTGATCTCCTAAGCTCCCGACGAAGCCCGGCGGTATCCCCGCCGGGCTTTTCGCGTTTGGGGCCGCCCAGCGCTGGAAACCGGGCCGCCGCTGAAGCATAATGTCGCTTCGACATCGGAGACGGCCATGCACCCCGGAACCCGCGACACCTCAGCCGGTTTGCTCGCACAATTCCTCGCCTGGATCGCCCAACGCCCCCGGACCTACGCCGAGACGATGGAGTCCTGGCGCACCTCCTGCCCGCGGATCTCCGTCTGGGAAGACGCCCTGCTCGAAGGACTCGTCGAGACCCGAAGCGTCGCGGCCGCCAAGCAGGGCGAGGTCTCCGTCATCCTGACCGAAGCCGGCAAGCGCCGCCTCGCCGCCCGCCCAGCCCTGCTGTCCTCGCCAGTGAGTAGAGCCGCCTAGCCCGGCCAGCGCCTCACGCTCAGGCCGCGTCCCGCGCCTGCAGTCCGTAAGTCGAGAACCGCCGCGCCGTCTCCGCGATCTCCGCTTCGCCGAGCACATGCGGCTCCCCGAGTTGCAACGCCAGGCAATACTGCTTGGCCAACGCCTCCAGCTCGACCGCCAGCCACATCGCCTTGGCCAACGTGTCGCCGACCACGATCATCCCGTGATTGGCCAACAGGCAGGCGTTCCGCCCCTCGAGCGCCTCGAGCGCATAGGCCGCCAGCTCCGCCGTCCCGAACGTCGCATATGGCGCGCACCGCACCGTTGTGCCGCCGAACGCCGCGATCATGTAATGCACCGCCGGGATTTCCCGCCGCAGGATTGCCAAGGTCGTGCAGTACATCGCATGCGTATGCACCACCGCGCCAGCTTCCGGCCGCCCGTTCAGGATGTCGAAATGGAACCGCCACTCCGTCGACGGTTTCAGCGGCCCAACCCAAGCCCCGCGCTCGCCATCCAACGGCATGGATGCGATGTCCTCGGGCCGCATCGCCTCGTACGGCGTCGCCGACGGCGTGATCAGCATGTGATTGCCGAACCGCGCGCTGATGTTGCCGGACGTCCCCTGGTTGATCCCCAGCGCATTCATCTCCCGCGCGCTCGCAACGATCGCGCGGCGGAGTTCAGCCTCGTCCATTTGATCATCTCCTCCCAAGCCCGCCTCCCTGACTGCGTCCGCCACCCCCGAGTCAACCCTCGGCCGCATGGCGTTCCAAATCGATTGTTGTAGGCTCCGACGATGTCTGAACCGCGCCACCCCTGGCTCGACCATTACCCGGACGGCGTGTCCTGGGACACGCCGATCCCGACCGCGCCGCTCACCACCCTCATGGACTCGGCCGCCGCCCGCTTCGGCGACCGTCCCGCCTGGGAGTTCCTCGGCCGCCGCACGAGCTACGGCGAGGCGGCGCGGGTCATCGAACGCATCGCCGCCGGGTTGCAACGCCTCGGCCTCCGCAAGGGTGACCGCCTTGGGCTTCTGCTGCCGAACTGCCCGGCCTACCCGCTGCTGTTCTTCGCCGGGCTGCGCGCCGGCCTGACCATCGTCAACTTCAACCCGCTCTACACCGCCCGAGAACTCGAGCACCAAGCGCGTGACGCCGACTGCGCCGCGATCGCAACCCTCGACCTCGCCGCCCTGTATCCGAAGGCCGCCACGCTGCTCGCGAGCGGCGCCGTCCGCCGCCTGATCGTGTGCCCGCTCGCCGCCATGCTTCCCGCCGGTCGCCGTGCCCTCTTCACCCTCTTCAAGCGCCGCGACCGCAGCCCCATCCCAACCGACGCCAACCACACCGCTCTCGCCACCCTCGCCGCCGAGCGCGCCCCGCTCACCCCGGTGCCGATCGACCCGGCCACCGACATCGCCGTCCTGCAATACACCGGCGGCACCTCCGGCCTCCCGAAGGCTGCAATGCTCAGCCACGCCAACCTCTACGCCAACGCCGTCCAGGGCGTGCTCTGGTTCAAGGACACCAAACCCGGCGCCGAACGCACCCTCGCCGCCCTCCCATTCTTCCACGTCTTCGCGATGACCACCGTCCTACTGTTCAGCGTCCATGCCGGCGCCGAGATCATCATGATGCCGCGCTGGGACCTCCAGCAGGCCATCCGCCTCATCGCCAAGCGCAAGCCCACCTACCTCTCCGGCGTCCCCACCCTCTTCAACGCCATCGCCGCCTATCCCGGCAAAGCCGACCTCAGCAGCATCCGCTTCTGCATCTCCGGCGGCGCACCCTTGCCCCCCGAGGTCAAACAGCGCTTCGAAGCCAGAACCGGCTGCGTCGTCGTCGAAGGCTACGGCCTCACCGAAACCAGCCCCTGCGTCATCTGCAATCCACCCGGCGGCCGCAACAAACCCGGCATCGGCCTGCCCATGCCCGCCACGGTCGCCGAACTGCGCGACCCGTCCGACCCAACCCGCACCGTCGCCCAGGGCGAGCGCGGCGAAGTCTGCCTCAAGGGCCCCCAGTTGATGCTCGGCTATTGGCGCCGCCCCGAGGAGACGGCCGCCTCCATGACCCCAGACGGCTTCTTCCGGACCGGCGACATCGGCGTGATGGACGAGGAGGGCTATTTCCAGATCGTTGACCGCATCAAGGACGTGATCCTAGCCGGCGGCTACAACGTCTATCCCCGCCTGGTCGAGGACGCGATCTACGAACACGACGCGGTCGCCGAATGCACCGTCATCGGCATCCCCGACCCCTATCGCGGCGAAACCGTCAAAGCCTTCATCGCCCTCAAGCCCGGCGCCAGCCTCGACGCCGACACCCTGCGCACCTTCCTCACTGACCGCCTCTCGCCCATCGAGATGCCCAAGCAGATCGAATTCCGCGACAGCCTGCCTCGCACCCTGATCGGCAAACTCTCCAAAAAGGAACTCGTCGCCGAGGAGCGCGCGAAGCAAGCCCCCGCCCCGACTTGAGGATCGCGATCGCGACCCGCTCGGCAGGCAACCGCTTGACGACCTCCGCCGCACGCCTTACGTATACGTCAACCGGATACCCATAAGGTCATGTCGGAACTCTTCACCATCGGCGAGCTCTCCGCGGCTTTTTCGCTCTCCCCCCGAGCGATCCGCTTCTATGAGGATCAGGGCCTGCTCTCGCCCGAGCGCGTCGGCACCCAGCGCGTCTACACCCGCCGCGACCGCGCCCGGCTGCAGCTCATCCTCCGCGGCAAGCGCCTCGGCTTCTCGCTCTCCGAGATCCGCGACTTCCTCGACCTCTACGACGCCGATAACGGCAACCGCCGCCAGATGGAGGCCACCCTCGCCGGCACCCGCAAACGCATCGCCGAACTCGAGCAGCAGCTCCAGGACATCACCCTGACCCTGTCCGAGCTTCGCGACATGCAGGCCGAGATCACCCGCTTCCTCGCAATGCCCTCCACACAAGCGCAACACCAAGACGCATAGGGAACGAAACCCATGGCTCAAGCCGTCATCGCGGGCTACGTCCGCTCCCCCTTCACGCCCGCCAACAAGGGCGCCCTCGCCCGCGTCCGTCCCGACGACCTGCTCGCCCAGGTCATCCGCGCCCTCATCGACCGCACCCACGCGAAGCCCGAGGACATCGAGGACATCATCGTCGGCTGCGCCTTCCCCGAGGGCGAGCAGGGCTTCAACATCGGCCGCATGGTGGGGCTGCTGGCCGACCTGCCGCTCACAGTCGCCGGGTCCCAGCTCAACCGCTGGTGCGGCAGCTCCATGAGCGCCATCCACATGGCCGCCGGCGCCATCGCCACCGGCTCCGGCGACCTTTTCATATGCGCCGGCGTCGAAAGCATGTCCCGCGTCCCCATGCTCGGCTTCAACCCGGTGCTCAACCCCCGCCTGCAGCAGGAGAAGCCCAATAGCTACGTCAGCATGGGCATCACCGCCGAAAACCTCGCCGAGCGCTACCAGATCGACCGCGACGCCCAGCAGCGCTTCGCCGTCACCAGCCACGAGCGCGCCGCCGCCGCCCAGAACGACGGCAGCTTCGCCGACGAGATCGTCCCCATCACCACCAAAGCCGGCACCGTCGACCGCGACGGCTGCATCCGCCCCGACACCTCCGCCGAGGGCCTCGTCCAGCCTCAAACCCGCCTTCCTCGCCTCTGGCACCGTCACCGCCGGCACCTCCTCCCCGCTGACCGACGGCGCGTCCGCCGTCCTGGTCGCCTCCGCCGACTACGCCGAGAAACACGGCCTTCCCGTCCTCGCCCGCATCGCCTCCATGGCCGTCGCCGGCTGCGCGCCGGAGATCATGGGCATCGGCCCCGTCCCCGCCACCCACAAGGCCCTCGCCCGCGCCGGCATCGACATCGGCGCCATCGACGTCGCCGAACTCAACGAGGCCTTCGCCGCCCAAGCCATGGCCGTCGAGCGCGACCTCATGCTCGACCACGCCAAGGTCAACCTCCACGGCGGCGCCATCGCCCTCGGCCACCCGCTCGGCGCATCCGGCGCCCGCATCACCGGCAAAGCCGCCGCCCTGCTGGCCAAAACCGGCGGCAAGCACGCGCTCGCCACCATGTGCGTCGGCGGCGGCCAAGGCGTCGCCACCATCCTGAGCCGCGCGTGATGGCCATTCAACGCTGCGCCGTCCTCGGCGCCGGCCTCATGGGCTCCGGCATCGCCGCCCATCTCGCCAACGCCGGCTTCCCCGTCCTCCTTCTCGACATGCCCGGCCGCGCCGCCCAAGCGCTCGACAAGATGCGCAAGGCCGAGCCCCAGCCCCTCATGCTCCCGGACAACGCCCGCCTCATCACCCCCGGCAGCTTCGACGACGATTTCGAAAAACTCGCCGACTGCGACTGGATCATCGAAGTCATCATCGAGGACCTCGCCGCCAAGCGCGCCATGTACGACCGCATCGACGCCGTCCGCAAACCCGGCAGCATCGTCTCCAGCAACACCAGCACGATCCCGCTCAAGTCTCTGTCTTCAAAGCAATCCGACCAGTTCCGCCGCGACTTCTGCATCACCCATTTCTTCAACCCGCCGCGCTACATGCGCCTGCTCGAACTCGTCACCGGCCCCGACACCCGCCCTGACCTCGCCGACGAACTCGAGAAGATCTGCGACATCCGCCTCGGCAAAGGCGTCGTCCGCTGCAACGACACGCCCGGCTTCATCGCCAACCGCATCGGCACCCACTGGATGACGTCGGCGGTCAACGAAGCCATCGACCGCGGCCTCCCCGTCGAGGACGCCGACGCCGCGCACCGCCCGCTCGGCATCCCCAAGACCGGCGTCTTCGGCCTCATCGACCTCGTCGGCCTCGACCTCATGCCGCTCGTCGCCGGCTCCCTGCTCCGCGCCCTGCCGCCCACCGACGACTTCCGCAATCTCGCCCGCGAACACCCGCTGATCACCCGCATGATCGCCGAGGGCAGCACCGGCCGCAAAGGCAAAGGCGGCTTCTACCGCATGACCAAGTCGGGCCCCGGTCTTGGAAAAAACGAGCGGATGCTCGAAGCCATCGACCTCGCCACCGGCAGCTACCGCCCCGCCACCAAGCCCCGCCTAGAGACCGGCAACGACCTCACCGCCCTCGTCATCAGCGACAGCCCGGCCGGCGCCTACATCCGCGCCGTCCTCGTCCGCACCCTCACCTACGCCGCCGGCCTCGTCCCCGAGATCGCCAACGACATCGCCGCCGTCGACGAAGCCATGCGCCTCGGCTACGCCTGGAAGCACGGCCCGTTCGAACTCATCGACATCCTCGGCGCCGACTGGCTCGCCGATGCCGCCCAAGCCGCCAATCTCCAGATCCCGCCCCTGCTCGCCCACCGCAAGCCGTTCTACCGCACCGAAAACGGCGCCCTCGAAGCCCTCACCCCCGCCGGCGCCTACGAGAAGGTCCGCCGCCCCGAGGGCGTCCTCACCCTCACCGACATCAAGCGCGCCCAAAAACCCGTCCTTCGCAACGCCTCCGCCAATCTCTGGGACATCGGCGACGGCGTGCTCTGCCTCGAATTCACCAGCAAGATGAATGCGTTGGACGCCGAGATCATCACCCTCCTCGGCAAATCCCTCGCCCTCGCCCAGCAATCCTACAAGGGCCTCGTCATCTACAACGAAGGCGAGAACTTCTCCGTCGGCGCCAATCTCGGCGTCGCCATGTTCGCCGCCAACGTCGCCGCCTGGCCCCTGATCGAAGAGTCGGTCAAGTCAGGCCAGCAGGCCTACAAAGCCCTCAAATACAGCCCCGTCCCCGTCGTCGGCGCCCCCGCCGGCATGGCCCTCGGCGGCGGCTGCGAGATCCTGATGCATTGCAGCGCCGTCCAGGCCCACGCCGAAAGCTATATCGGCCTGGTCGAAGTCGGCGTCGGCCTGCTGCCGGGCTGGGGCGGCTGCAAGGAACTGCTCGCCCGCTGGCAAGCCGAGCCCAAGATGCCCCGCGGCCTCATGCCCGCCGTCGCCAAGGCCTTCGAGATCATCTCCACCGCCGAAGTCAGCAAATCCGCCGCCCAGGCCGTGGCCCTGCACTACCTCCGCCCCACCGACCGCATCACCATGAACCGCGACCGCCTCCTCTTCGACGCCAAGCAGCGCGTCCTGGAACTCGCCCAAGACTACAAACCGCCCGTCCCCAACGAATACCGCCTCCCCGGACCCGGCGGACGAACCGCCCTCGAACTCGCCGTCGACGGTTTCGCCAAGACCGGCCGCGCCACCCCCCACGACGTCACCGTCTCGCACCAGGTCGCCCGCGTGCTGACCGGCGGCGACGCCGACCCGCTCGACGTCCTCACCGAAGACGACATCACCACCCTCGAGCGCGAATCCTTCATGACGCTCTTCCGTAACCCCGCCACCCTGGCCCGCACCGAACACATGCTCGCCACCGGCAAGCCGCTCCGGAACTGAGGAGACACGCCATGACCGCCTACACCGCCCCGCTCCGCGACATGCGCTTCGTCCTGCACGAACTCCTCGACAGCAACTCGCTGCAAGCCCTTGCGGCTACGACCAGGTCACCCCCGACCTCATCGACGCCATCATCGAACAAGCCGGCACCCTCGCGTCAGAAGTCCTCGCCCCCCTCAATCTCCCCGGCGACGCCGAAGGCTGCACCTACGAAAACGGCGTCGTCCGCACCCCCAAAGGCTTCAAGGAAGCCTACGTCCAGCTCTGCGAAGGCGGCTGGACCTCCCTCGGCGCCGACCCCCAATACGGCGGCCAAGGCATGCCCCACCTCGTCGGCACCGTCTTCGAGGAGATGGTCTCGTCCGCCAACCTCGCCTTCGGCATGTATCCCGGCCTCTCCGCCGGCGCCTACCGCGCGATCGCCGCCCACGCCTCGGACGAACTCAAGGCCGAATACCTCCCCCGCCTCGTCGACGGCACCTGGTCCGGCACCATGTGCCTCACCGAGCCCCAATGCGGCACCGACCTCGGCCTCATCCGCACCCGCGCCGAACCGCAGGACGACGGCAGCTACCAGATCACCGGCACCAAGATTTTCATCAGTGCCGGCGAACACGACCTCACCGAGAACATCATCCACCTGGTATTGGCCAAACTCCCCGGCGCCCCCTCCGGCACCCGCGGCATCAGCCTCTTCCTGGTCCCGAAATTCCTGCCCATCGACGGCAAGCCCGGCCCCCGCAACGGCGTCATGTGCGGCAGCATCGAGCACAAGATGGGCATCCGCGCCTCGGCCACCGCGGTGCTCAACTTCGACGCCGCCACCGGCTGGCTCGTCGGCCGCCCGCACCAGGGCCTGCGCGCCATGTTCACCATGATGAACGCCGCCCGCCTCGCCGTCGGCCTCCAAGGCCTCGGCGTCGCCGAAGCCAGCTACCAAGCCGCCGCGACCTACGCGAAGGACCGCCGCCAAGGCAAATCACTCGCCAAAGGCGCCCCCTCCGCCGACGCCGCCGACCCCATCATCGTCCACCCCGACGTCCGCCGCATGCTGCTCGAATCCCGCTCCATGACCGAAGCCGGCCGCGCGCTGGCCTACTGGGTCGGCCTCGAGCTCGACATCGCCGAACACCACCCCGACCCGGCCACCCGCCAAGCCGCCGACGACTTCGTCTCCCTCCTCACCCCCATCGTCAAAGCCGGCCTCACCGACCTCGGCTCCGACGCCGCCAACTCGGCCGTCCAAGTCCTCGGCGGCCACGGCTACATCCACGAATGGGGCGTCGAACAGCTCGTCCGCGACGCCCGCATCACCCAGATCTACGAAGGCACCAACGGCATCCAGGCCCTCGACCTCGTCGGCCGCAAAATGGGCCAAGATTTCGGCCGCCTGCTCCGCCGCTTCTTCCACCCCGTCGCCGCCTGGCTCGAAACCCACGGCGCCGACCCGGCCCTCGCCGACTTCGCCGGCCCCACCGCCCACGCCTTCGGCCGCCTCCAGCAAGCCACGCTACAAGTCGCCCAACGCGGCCTCGCCCGCCCCGAGGAAGCCGCCGCCGCCGCCACCGACTACCTCCGCCTATTCTCCTTGGTCGCCATGGCCTTCATGTGGTGCCGCATGGCCCAAGTCTCTCAAGCCAAGCTGAAAGCCGGCGCCAACGGCGAGTCCCCGTTCTACGAAACGAAAATAGAAGTCGGCCGCTTCTTCATGCGCCGCATCCTCCCCCGCCACTCCGCCCATTTCCAATCCATCCTGGCCGGCGGAGAAACGCTGATGAAACTACCCGCCGAAGCCTTCTGACCCACCCGTCATTGCGAGGAGCGCAGCGACGCGGCAATCCAGGGCGGCAAGGACGACCGCTGCCGCCCGGGACGCCACATCTCAACAAACCCCGCCCTTAACCCTTCAGTAACGAAAACCCGGCATCATAGGACCACCCGGAGAAGGTCCGATGACGGTCGCCGCGCCTGCCCCAGTCTCAGCCGTGGCCCAGTTGCTCAAACTGGCCGCCCTCACCTTGCCGCAGTCGAGCGTGCCCAACGCCTCCGCCCGCGCGCCCGACCAATTCGTGCCCGCGCCGCCGCCGACCCTCGAAGCCCTGCTCCACCTCGCCGTCACCGGACAGCACAATCTCGGCACGCTCATCCCGGTGCTGCAACGCATGCTCATCGCCGACCCGGCGCCGCTCCCCGTCGGTCATCTCTCCCGCGCGATCGGAGACGCCGCCCATTGGGTGAACGCCGGCGCCGCCGGCCTCCCGACCGCCAACGAAGCCGACCTCACCCCTGCCTGGCGCCAGACCACCGGCGCCACGCTCCACGAAGCGACCGCCATGCTCGCCCGCGCCGAACTCGCCCTCGGCACGATCCCGCAGCCGCAGCCCAATCCCGACGTGATCTGGGCCATGAACCAGATCGCCAACGCCCAACGCCAGATCGGCCGCGCCCAATCCGCCCTCGCCGCCCGTCCGCGCCCCCTCGTCGAGCCGGCCACGCGCCGCCCCGACTTCAGCCGCATCATCGCCCTGTTCGGGTCGGCCCTGCTGATCCTAATCCTCGCGCTCGCCTACGGCACCTGGCTCGTCACTGCCGCCATCCTCGGCACGATCGCCGCCCTCGCCTGGACCTGGCGCCTCATCGCCGCCTCCCGAACCCTGAAACTCGAGATCCGACGCTAGCAACGACCAGACCGGAGGCCGCTCGAGAATGCGCTACGCCGAGTCAGCCGGCGTGGGTCTTTGCGACCCGAAGCGCAGCGACCGTTGAGGTCGTGAGCATCGGAAGCGCGAAAACACGCGTTGGATGGCCGGCGTAGTAGCGTTCCCGAGTGGCCTCACCGCAGATGATGCACCTTTTGCCGCCCCCACACCGGCGTCGGCATACCCACTGCTCGCGCCTTCAACTGCAGCGCCAGGAACTGCGAGTAATGCCGTGACTGGTGCAGGTTCCCGCCATGGAACCAAAGCCCCTCCTGCGCCGTCGGCTTCCACATGTTCCGCAGCTCCCCCTCCCAAGGCCCCGGATCCTTCGGCGTGCCCGAGCCCAGCCCCCAGCACTTGCCCACCTTGTCCGCGACCTCCTGCCCGATCAGCATCCCCGCCCAACCATTCATCGAGCTATACCCCGTCGCGTAAACGATCAGGTCCGCCGGCAGCTCCGTCCCGTCCTCGAGCTTCACCCCGGTCTCGGTGATCTCCGCCACCTGTCCGCGCTTGAGCTTGATCTTCCCATCGATGATCAACTGGCTCGCCCCGATATCGATGTAGTACCCCGACCCCCGCCGCAGATACTTCATGAACAACCCCGAACTCGTCGGCGCCCCAATCGTGCCAGAACCCGGCCTTCTCCAGCCCGGCATAGAACGCCGCATCCCGCTCCTTCATCGCCGCATAAACCGGTATCTGCCCCTCGTGCATGATCCGATACGGTACCGAAGCGAAGATCAGATCCGCCCGGTGGTGGTCGATCCCGTTGGCCACCGCCTGCTCCGAATACAACCCGCCCAGCCCCAGCTCCATCAGCGAGTCTGACCGCGCCACATGCGTCGACGACCGCTGCACCATCGTGACATCCGCATCGTGCTCCCACAGCGCCGCACAGATGTCGTGCGCCGAGTTGTTCGACCCGATCACCACCACCTTCTTGCCCGCATACTTGTCCGGCCCCGGATGCGCGCTCGAATGGTGCTGCTCTCCCTTGAACCTGTTCATCCCCGGGAAGTCCGGCTTGTTCGGCACCGCCGACATCCCCGTCGCCAGCACCAGCTGCTTCGGCCGCAGCGTGATCTCCTTCCCGTCCCGCTCGACGAGAACCGTCCACTCCTTCTTGCCCTCGTCCCAGCTCGCCTTCTTGCAGACGGTGGAGCTCCAGTAATTCAGCTCCATGATCTTGGTGTACATCTCGAGCCAATCGCCGATCTTGTCCTTCGGCGAGAACACCGGCCAGTTCGGCGGGAACGGCAGATACGGCAGATGGTCGTACCAAACCGGATCATGCAGGCACAACGACTTGTAGCGGTTCCGCCAGCTATCCCCCGCCCGCGGGTTCTTCTCCACGATGATCGTCGGCACCCCCAGGCTCCGCAACCGCGCCCCCAGCGCGATCCCCCCCTGCCCGCCGCCGATGATCACCACCTCCGGCTGCGTATCGAACCCGAGGGTCCGCGCCTCCGCCTCCCGCTCCTCCTTCCACGAAGCCCGATGCTTCCCCACCCCGTGCTTCGCCCCCAGGACCCGGTGCGTGCCCAGAGGCTCCTCGTGCCCCTTCAACTCCACCATGGTCGTCAGCAGCGTCACGATCTTGCCGTCCTTGATCCGGACGTGCCCGTATCCCCGCGCCACCCCGGTCTCGAAGGTGAACCACCCCGACGTCACCCCATCGTCGTCGGACGCACCCGCCGCCTCGTCCACCTGCCAGTTCGACGGCCGCGTGCCCGCGAGCTGCGCCTCCAGCATCGCGCGCACCTCGTCCTTGCCTTCCATCGTCCGGATGTTCCAGGTGAACGCCACCAGGTCGCGCCAGAAACACTGCTCCGCGAACTGCGCCACCGCCCGCTCGATGTCCCCGGCGGCCAGCGCCTCCCCCAGCGCGCTCAACACATGCGCCACCCGAGCCTGCGGCAAGGTCTCCAGCATTGTCCCGTCCTCCCGTTTTGCTTGGGAGGATGCTAGGTCATATCGCGCCCTGAATTAAAGCCTCAACGGCTCAGCGACCGGCACGCCTCTCCCGGTCGCCGCTCCGCCGACCCCTCCGCGAACAGGATCGCCTGCTGACGGCACGCCACCAGGTCCAGCACCAGCTTCGCGTCCGCCAGCTTGCCGGAGGCGAACATCGCCAGCCCCGCCTGCTGCGCCGCCAGCAACTCCGCAAACCGCGGATCATGCCAAAGGTCGCCCGACCGCGGCAGCATGTATCGGTATGTCCGGAACCAAGGCTGCAGATCCGCGAAATCCGCCGCCGACACGCTCGTCTTGTCGCAGGGCATGCCGCCCCCCGCCGCGAACGCCCGCACCGTCTCCGGCAGATACCACCAATTCAGGAAATCCACCGCCACCCGCGTCTGCGCCGCGTCGTTGCGGTCGTTCAGCGCCCAGACCTGCCCCCCGATCACATAACGCCGCGTCACCCCGCCCTTCGCCCGAAAGCCCG
Organism: uncultured Alphaproteobacteria bacterium; assembly: GCA_963848035.1. Taxonomy (GTDB): domain Bacteria; phylum Pseudomonadota; class Alphaproteobacteria; order Acetobacterales; family Acetobacteraceae; genus JAVVHH01. The sequence continues at coordinate 3,813,220 of CAWKCD010000001.1, read as the reverse complement.
GCGGCGGCACCACCATCACCTGCTCGCGCATCGAAGCCGGGATCATCGACGGCCCCGCCCCGGCCCATTGCAGCGCCGAGAACACCCGGCCGCCCGAGAACAGCGCGCTCACATCGGCGACGTCCGCCGCCCCCTCCGGCTGATACTGCCGCAACGCCACATAGGCCTCGAGCGCCCGCGCATTCCCCTCCGTGTTCAGCACACCCTCGACCTGCCCGGTCCTGGCGTCCCACAGCCGTCCGCCGGCCCCCAGCATGAACGAAGCCGCCGGACACGACAGGTAGTCGTATTCCCCCGAGAAATGCGAAACGAACCCGCAAACCCCCTGCGCTGGGCGATGGAAGAACGCGAGCACCTTCGAATACTCGTCCCACGTCAGCCGCTCGAAATCCTCCCAGCTCTGCGGCAGCTCGGCCCCGAACCGCGCCTTGAACGCCTCCGCTTCCCCCGCCGCCGTCAGCAGATCCCGTCGCACGAACAGCGCCAGCACGTCCCCCGTCTGCGGCAATCCCCACCGGTTGTTCGACCCATCCGGAAACAGCTGATAGGCCTCGGCCACGACCGGCGCATACCATTCGGCATCGAGCGCCTTGTTCGCCGCCAGGATCGGATTGATCGGCAGGATCCACTTCTCCGCCGCAAACGATCCCAACCACTGGCTATCCGCGATCACCAGGTTGTACGCCGCCGACTTCGCCGCGAACGACGCCGCCGCCTTCTCGTACAACGTCGACACCGGTGCATCCTCGTACCGCACCGTCAGATCGTATCCGTATTCCGCCTTCGCATACGCCACGAAGCCCGGCGCCATCTCCCGCACCAGCGCGCTCGGATGCCAATCCGCGATGCCCAGGATCGAGAACTCGACCGCCTGCCCCGCCAACGGGTGCGCCTCGCTCAGCCGCGCCGCCGCCGGCCCTGCCCACAGCGCTGCGGCGCCGGCCAGACAAGTCCGCCGTCTCAATTTCGTTACACCCACGGCCTGCACCCCCGCGAGCGGCGCTATAGCGGCCTGTCGCACCTGTCAATTGACGGTTGCAGCGCCACCTATGTAGCAGCCCCCCATGAAAGACGCGCTCCCCCCCTCCCCGCGCCGAGTGCAGGCCCGCGCCGCCTGGGATCGCGCCCTCCAAGCCCCCCTCGTCGAGGAGCGCGGCGAGGGCGCGCCCGAAGCCTGGTTCCTCGGTCCCCGCGCCGAGAATCTCGACCTGCTGCAGGAACTCATCCAGGCCGCCATCGAGAGCCACGCCGGTTTCCGCCGCAACTTCCACCCCGAAGACCCCAGCCACATCACGCCGACCATCCGCGCCTCGCCCGAATTCGCCGCCGGCGTCGACCGCCTCCGCCGCGAGACCCACCGCCTGCTCGACAAGCTCAAGCTCTCCGCGCCCTTCACCTCCATGCGCTACCAGGGCCACATGCTCTGGGACCAGGCGCTGCCGGCCATCGTCGGCCAGTTTGCCGCCGGGCTCTACAACCAGAACAACGTCGCCGCCGAAGCGTCCCCGGTCACCACCCGACTGGAGATCGAGGTCGGCAACGACCTCTGCCGCATGCTCGGCTACGCCGTCCCCGACGCCAAGGAGGCCCCCCGCGAAGGCGCCCTCGCCCCCTGGGGCCACATCACCAGCGGCGGCACCGTCGCCAACATCGAGGCGCTCTGGGCCGCCCGCAACCTCACCTTCGCCGGCGTCGCGCTCCGCGCCGCCATCCGCGAAGTCCCCACTCTCGCCGCCGCCCGGCGCCTCGAAGTCCCGCTCTGGTCCGGCGAAAAGGCCCGCCTGCTCGAACTCGACACCTGGACCCTGCTCAACCTCGATCTCGACGTCCTCGCCGGCCTCCCCGCCGCCCTTGCCGCGCTCGACATCCACCCCGAGACCGCCACCGAGGCGCTCGCCGCCTACGCGGTCCAGAACGTCGGCCTCATCGGCTTCTACCGCAGCTTCATGACCGACCTGCCCGAGCCCCCGGTCTTCCTCGCCCCCGCGACCGGCCATTATTCCTGGCCAAAGGCCGCCACCCTGATTGGCCTCGGCCAAAACGCCGTCCTCAACCAGCGCGTCGACATGGACGCAAGGCTCGACCTCGAATACGTCGCCGTTACCCTCGGCGAACTCGTCCGCCGCCGGGTCCCCGTGCTGGCCGCCGTCGCCGTGATCGGCAGCACCGAGGAGAGCGCCGTCGACCCGCTCGAGGGCCTCGTCGCGCTTCGTCGCCAATTCCGCGCCCGCGGCCTCAATTTCTGGATCCATGCCGACGCCGCCTGGGGCGGCTATTTCCGCTCCATGCTCCGCGACGAGGGCGCCCCGTCCGGCCGCCTCTCCGTGCCCAACCGCCTCCCTCAGCCCCTACGTCATCAGCCAATACGAGGCGCTGCCCCAGGCCGACAGCATCACCGTCGATCCCCACAAGGGCGGCTACGTCCCCTATCCCGCCGGCGCGCTCTGCTACCGCAACGCCGCCTTCCGCGACGCCATCTCGCTCCGCGCCCCCGTCGTCTTCCACAGCCAGACCGAGCCCACCGTCGGCGTCTACGGCGTCGAGGGCTCCAAGCCCGGCGCCGCCGCCGCCGCCGTCTGGCTTGCCCACCGCGTCATCCGCCCCGACCGCTCCGGCTACGGCCGCATCCTCGGCCAGTGCATGTGGACCTCCAAGCGCCTGTTCTGCCGCCTCGCCACCCTCGACGACCCCCGCTTCAGCGTCACCCTGTTCAACCGCACCCCCGCCCAGCGCCACCGCGCCCCGGCCAAGGTCCTCGCCGCCGAGCACGCCACGCTCCGCCGCTTCAGCGAACTCTCCAACGCCGATCTACAGACCCTGCTCGATACCGATGCCGCCGCCCGCGACCTGTTCTCACAGATCGGCTCCGACCAAGTCATCCTCGCCTTCGCGCTCAATGCCAAGCTCCCCGACGGCACGCCGAATCCCGACCTGGCCATCGCCAACGAACTCAACGAGCGCGTCTTCGCCCGCTGCAGCGTCATCGAGCCCCGCGCCGACCTCAACCAGATCGAGCTGATCCTCACCAGTTCCCGCTTCGACGCCGCCATCTACGGCCAATGGTTCCTCGACCGCTTCGCCCGCCGCATGGGCGTCACCGTCCCGCCCGGCGCCGGCGTCGACTTCCTGATCTCCACCTCGATGGACCCCTGGACCACCGAAGCCAACGGCACCGACTTCCTCGCCACCGTCGTCGAAGCCCTCCGCCGCGCCGCCCACGCGGCCCTCGACCAAATGCAGAGCGAAAGCGCCGAACTCTGAATCCCCGCCGGCCATACCCCTCTCCCGCTGGCGGGAGAGGGCCGGGGTGAGGGTGGCAGCTCCAGCCGGCCGACCCTTCCGCCCGACGTAACCGCCCTAACGCAACCAGATCCGGGAAAGACTACGGACTGATCTTCGTCGGGATCAGCGGATCATCCAGTTCCGGCCGACCCGAGATGTGCTGATACGTCCCGTAGATCAGCAACCCGCTCCCCAGATCCTTCCAGATCGTCGACACCGACCGGTAGGTGTTCCCGCCGAACCCCTCCCGGTAATGCGCCAGCTTGATCGCCCGATACGACGCATCCAGCAGCTTGATCGTCTCGACACCCTCGTTGCGGATCAGGTCATGGAACATGATTCCCTGTCCGATCGAAACGTCGAACCCCTCGACCGCCCCGGTCCCGCCCTGCATCACCTTGGTCAGCGCCGGATAGGCCTGCTCGAACCCCGGCCAATCCCGCAGCCAGATCCCGTACCACCCCTCGACCGTCTCGCCGCCGACGCGCATCCGGCACAGATCCGGGCGAACTCGGGCTCGCGCCGAGATACTCGAACGTCGGCCCGCCCTTCTGCTCCACCCGCGCCCCCGCCCGCGGGCACGACCGCACTTGCACCGGCCCGGTCACCGCCTCCGTATTCGCCCCCACGATCAACGGCGGAAACCGCCCCCGCGCGCCTGCCAGCCTCTGGTCGGCGAACTCCATCCGCCCCATGCAGCCGCCCAGCAGCAACAACCCCGCCAGTCCCAACCTGCCCACCACCCTCGTTCTCCTCATTTTCGGCGACCGGGCCGACACCCGGCGCGCGTGACCCGGCACTATAACGCTCGCTCCTCGAGAACGTCCCGGAACCTCACGAAACGGCTTGCGCGCAGCGCGCATCCTCATACGATGCAGCCTCGTGACGTTCATCTTCTTGTAACGTGCTGGGGAGCATTGTGGTGCCGAATTTCGGGGGCGCGCAAACGCCGCAAAACGTTTCCACCATGAGCGGCCAAGGCAGCGTCAAACCATCCAAGCTCTCCACGCTTACCGATGACGAACGCAAATGGTCGGACAACGTCCTGCGCGTCCTCAAGCTCCCCAACAAGGGCGCGCATGCCCGCGTGCTCGCCAACGCAGTGTCGAGCGCACAGATGATCCAGTCGGACGTCAACGCCTCGCAGCAGGACAAGCAGTCCGCCCAGATCCTTCTTCAGACCGTCACGAGTTGCGGCGAGCCGCCGTGGAAAGACATGCGCTCGGCCATGCGCGCCACCAGCGCGTCGGCCAAGCTGAACCTGCTGAGCATCCCGTCCAACGCACGCAGCCTGAATCCGGTCGGCGGCAACGGCGTCAACCTCTCCTTCTGGATCGACCGCATCGACGGCGACGGATCCAAGCGCGCCGCCTTCCTCTGCAAGCCGATGACGCAATACGAACTCGCCAATAAACCCGCCGGCATCCCGCACCGCGGCGAGGTCCCGCGCGAGGCGATGTCGGGCAGCGCCGCAAAATGGTTCGCCGGCGAGGGTTTCGATATCGGGATGCCCGAGACACACGTTATGAAGCTGCCGACCGGCCTGTTCCCGCAAAACCCGTATCTCGATGGCACCGCGCTCGAGCAGACCTGCTCCGTGCAGGAAGCCCGCCCCAGTCTCGGCGACCTCAAATCCAATGATCCCACCGTCAAGGATCACGTGCGGAACGCCGACCGCGACAAAGTCGCAGCCCTGGCCATGTTCGACACCATCACCCTCAACACCGACCGACACAGCGGCAATATCCTGGTCGGCCCCGACGGGGCATTGATCCCCATCGATCATGGCGCGAGCTTCATCGAACCCGGCGAATCCACCGCCGACCCCTTCGCCGGGCTGGAGCGGCTCTGCGGCACGATCGCCGCCCCGCACAACGCCATGCTCGGCCTGCCCAGCGCCCACGAACCGCTCTCCCAGGGCGTCGCCAAGAAGCTCAAGGCGCTGAAATCCAGCGAATACGCCAGCGAACTCAAGAAAGACCGCGACGCGCTGGCCCAGGAAGAACCAACCGCCGGCACCGCGCCCAACGCCACGGTCCCCCTCGTCAGCGACGCCGCGATCGAGATGAGCCGCCGCGCCGCCTGGTTCGTCAAACGCGCCGCAAAATGGGATCCGCCGTTCAGCCCGGCATCGATCCAGACCGCGCTCGGCGGCTCCGCCATGGCCCTCCTCGACCCGGCCGTCGACGAGCAGACCTTCGAAACCAATGCAGAGACGGTCCTCGCCCGCATGGCCCCGCAGCAGGAGATCGTCAAGCAATTCGGCCTGGCCGGCGACGGCGCATACGCCGCCATGGTCAAGCTGATCGAGGAGCGGGGCTGGACCGTCGGCCGCCGCGGCGGTGCGCCCGGCGGCTGGGTGCCGGACCCGCCGACCATGATCGCCCTCTACCAATCCGGCGAGGTCGCGCCCGTTTCCCGGTCGGCAAAACGCGACCGCCTCAAGCAACTCACCCTCGCTGCCCCGGTCTCGGCCCAATCCACACAGCAGGCCATGGCGCAGCTGCAGCGCGCGGCGATCGACCGTCTCAAGCCGCATATCCAGGGCACCGACATCGACGGCCAGATCCTCCGCGTCACCCAGGGCAAAGCCGGCAAGGACCTGCTCGACGCTCTCTCGCGGCTGCTCGACGCCTTGTCGAGCGTCGTGCTCCGCGAAGCCCCGATTGGCCTCAATGCCCTCCGGCTCCAGTGGACCATCCCCAACAACGACAATCGCCTTCAGGCCCTCGAGCAAGCGATCCGCATCGGCGACCCGATCGGCGCCGCCGAAGCCCTGGCTGCGCTTCGCAACGCTGCCGGCTCGAACGCCTACCAGCCGGTCGTCCAGAACCCCGTCCCACAAGGCTTGCCGCAAGCTCCGGTGCGCGCGCGCGGCGGCTACAACGGCCCTCGCAACCGGCCCCGGGTGAACCAACCGCCCCCGCAACAGCAGGACCAAGATCAGGACGACCAGAATGTCTGACACCGACAAATCCGGCTGGGTTCTCCGCGTCCTCGGCGTCGACGTCTCTCGCGCCCGCTCGGCCGGGCCGAAACAGAAACTCCTTCCCATCTGGATCGACGCAAAGGAGAAGGCCGACGTCGGCATCACCCGCCTCCAGGACGCGCTGCGCTCCCGCGACGACGACGACCTCGGCTCGATTGCCGAATTCGGCCTCTACGGCGCCACCACCGGCCAGGCCGTCGGCCTGATGGCCGCGCTCCGCGACGCCGACGCGTCCGGCAAGCCCGAGGCTTACAGCCGCGTCAAGAAAGCCGTCGACGACTACCTCGACTTCATGGAAGGCGCGCCGATCTTCGATCTCATCGAGGACAACCCGTTCGGCGTCCAAGTCCCGATCCGCGCGACGCTCCGCCCGGCGCTACAACGCTTGAGCCAACTCGCAGCTTCCTGAACCAGCCGCCCCTACGACCCGACCTGTCGCAGCCAATCCTGCAGATTGTAGTAGTTCGAGATCCGCGCCACCTTCCCGTCCCGAATCTCGAAGAACGCCCCCGCCGGCAACACGTAGCGCTGTCCCTTCGCCGCCGGCAGCCCGTCCTGCGACGTCAGATACTCGCCATGCACCACGAACTCCGCCGCCGCCCGCGCGCCCGTCGCGATCCACCATCACGACCAACTCCTCGAGCCGCTCCCGGTAGCTGCGGCTCATCGAATCGAAGAACGCGTCGAACGCCGCGCGCCCGACCTCGCGCCCGCCCTGGTTGATGTCGTGCACCACGTCGTCGGTCAACAACGCCAGGAACGCCGCCTTGTCGCCCGCATTGAACGCCTCGTAATACGCCCGGATCAATCGCTCGGTCTCGCTCAAGCCAACACTCCCTCTGCCTCGGCCAACCCGGCCGCCGCGATCGCCATCGGCCAATCCCGATCGTTCCGCACCGCCCCGTCCGCCCGCACCGCCGCCAACCGCGCCGGGTCCAGCGTCGCGAACACCCACTGCCCGACGTCATCCGTCCCATGCGCCAGCACCCCATCCTCCGGGAACCCACGATCCACCGGTCCGAACACCGCCGCATGCCCCCGGTTGCTGTCCAGCGTCGCCAACCACGGCGCCTCCCCAACCGTCGGCGCCACGCCCACGAACACCTGGTTCTCCAAGGCCCGCGCCTGCGCCGAGATCCGCACCCGGTTGAACCCGTGCATCGTATCCGTGCACGTCGGCACCACGATCAGCCAAGCCCCCGCCGCCACCTGCGCCCGCACCAGCGTCGGGAACTCCACATCGTAACAGATCGCGATCCCGATCCGCCCCCAGGGCGTCTCGAACACCGCAGGCGCCGCCCCCGGCTGCACGCCCCATTGCTCCGTCTCGAACCGCGTCATCACCCGCTTGTCCTGGAACGAGACCGCCCCCTCCGGCGAGATCAGCGGCGCCCGGTTCCGCACCCGCCCATCCCCATCCCGCCAAGGCAGCGAGCCCGGCGCCAGCCAAACCCCATGCCGCATCGCCACCGCCCGCATCGCCGCCAGCACCCGCCCCGCCTGCTCGCACATCACCGCCAGCTCGTGCGCCGCCGACGCCGCCCCGCCCGTGAACGCCGCCGCCACCTCCATGCACGCATATTCCGGCATCACCAGCAGCGCCGCCCCCGCCGCCCCCTCCGCCACCAGCCGGTCCAGCTTGGCCTCGTACGCCTCGAAACTCTCGATCCGCGTCACCGCATATTGCAGCAGCCCCAACCGCAACACGCCGCTCACGCCCCGCCCCGCAACGCCTTCACCCAGAACACCATCGTCTTGCCCGTCTCCTCCGCCTCGCCGACGTCCCGCCACGCCATCCGGCACCGCAGATCCGTCCCGCCGGACATACCCTCGCTTGCCCCAGAACCCATCCAGCGCCACCGCGCCCGCCGGCCGCGCCGGATGCTCCAACGGGCGCTCGACGGCGCAGAAACAGGCAAACGCCGCCTGGCCGACCGCCAGCGCATGCGCCTCGCGATGCGCGAAGAACGCCACCCCCAGCCCGCGCCCTCGCCATGCCGGCAACAGCACCGACTCCCCGAAATAGAAGAACCGCCGCACGTCCAGCCCGGCCGCCACGAACGGCGCCTGCACGTTCGCCGTCTCATCGGCCAACGGCAGACACGTCGAAGCGCCGATCACCGTCTCCCTCGCCCAGGCCAGCACCAGGCCAAACCCCGGACTCGCGGTATACGCCGCCAGATAACGCTCCTCGTACCCCGGCTCCGTCTCGTACAGATACGGCCAGTCCCGGAACACCGCCGCCCGTAGCCGCGCCAACGCCGGCAGATGCCGCGCCACCGCCGACCCGGCCACCGTCTCCACCCGGACCTCCACGCCACCCTCATCCATCGCCGGAAAACCTGCCCCGCCGCCCAACCCGGCGCAAGCCGTCACCCCGCCGGGCACAAGCCGCCGTCATGGCATTGCTTTTGCTTCCAACCTCGGCGAGCGTTCGTCACGCTGTCCCACAGGAGTTCGGTCATGAAGCGAAACCTCTTAGCTGCCGCCATCGCCCTCTTCGTCGGCGTCGCGGCCGCCGACGCCAAGGAGTGGACCACCGTCCGCGTCGGCATGGACGCCACCTACCCGCCTTTCGAGAGCGTCGATCCCTCCGGCAAGATCGTCGGCTTCGAGGTCGACTACGCCAACGCCCTCTGCGCCAAGATGAAGGTCACCTGCACCTTCCAGAACCAGGACTGGGACGGCATCATCCCCGCCCTGCTCGCCGGCAAGTTCGACATCATCATCTCCTCGATGAACGAGACCCCCGCGCGCGCCAAGCGCGTCCTGTTCACCAAGGTCTACTACGCCACCGCGCCCGTCTGGGTGACGCAAAAGGCCACCAAGAGCGACGACATCTCGCCCGCCGCGCTCAAGGGCAAGGCCATCGGCACCCAGTCCTCCACCACCTTCGCCAATTACCTCGAGAAATTCTACAAAGGCTTCGAAGTGAAGCTCTATCCCGGCGGCGACGAACCCCTCGCCGACCTCGCCAGCGGCCGCCTCGACTACGTCGTGCTCGACGAGATGGTCACCAACAAGTTCATCGAGAAGAACCCCGATTGCTGCCGCATCGTCAGCAAGATCGAGCGTGACCCCGAAGTGTTCGGCCCCGGCGTCGGCGGCGCGCTCCGCCCCGACGACAAGGAACTCGCCGACATGTTCGACAAGGCCATCGCCGAAGCCAACGCCGACGGCACCTTCGACACGTTGCAGAAGAAATACTTCCAGATCGACATCCGCCCCAAGCAGTAACGAAATGACCCCCTCACCCCATCGTACGCCTCTCCCTCTCCCACTCGCGGGAGAGGGCCGGGGTGAGGGTCGTCGTCCCAAGCCCTCGTCGAAACCAGACCCATGAACGCCTTCACCCTCCTCCTCGGTGAAAACGGCTGGGCCCCGCTCCTGCTCAAGGGCGCCCTGATCACGGTCCTGCTGGCCGTGGTCAGCGCCCCCTTCGGCTTCGGCGCCGGCCTCGCCCTCGCCGTCGCCAAGCTCTCCCGCCGCCCCGTCATCGGCCTGGTCTGCAACGCCTTCACCACCTTCTTCCGCGGCATCCCCGACCTGCTCTCGCTCTTCCTGGTCTATTTCGGCCTGCAGGCCCTGCTTGAACTGGCTCGGCAACCATCTCGGCCCCAGCTTCGCCATCAACATGGACGCCTTCGTCGCCGGCGCCATCGCGCTCGCCGTCGTCACCGCCGCCTATTCGAGCGAAGTCTGGGTCGGCGCGCTGCACGCCGTGCCCGCCGGCCAGCGCGAAGCCGCGACCGCCCTCGGCCTCGCCCCGCGCCAGGTCTTCCGCTTCGTCACCCTGCCGCAGCTCCTGCGCGTCGCCCTGCCCGGCCTCGGCAATCTCTGGACCATCCTGGTCAAGGACACCTCCCTGATCTCGACCCTGGCCGTCAGCGACCTGCTCCGCTCCGCCTCCGAAGCCTCCCGCGCCACGCTCCGCCCGATCCTGTTCTACAGCATCGCCGCGCTCATCTACCTCGTCATCTCGATCGCGTCCGGCAGCGTCCAATCGATGCTCGAACGCCGCACCAACCGGGGTTACGCCTGATGCCGCCCTGGCTCGCCGACCTCATCGACCTGCCTCTGCTCGAGACCCACGGCGCCAGGCTGTTGCTCGGCCTGCAGATCACCATCGAGGTGGTGACCATCTCCTGCCTGATCGGCTTCCTGCTCTCCTACCCGATCGCCCTCGCCCGCGTCTCCCGCTACCGCGCCGCCCGCTGGCTCTCGCTCGCCTATGTGACGTTCTTCCGCGGCACGCCGCTGCTCTGCCAGCTCTATCTGGTCTATTACGGCGCCGGCGAGATCCGCCCGACCCTCACCTCGCTCGGCCTCTGGTGGTTCTTCCGCGACGCCTTCTACTGCTGCATCTTCGCCTTCGCGCTCAACACCGGCGCCTACCAGGGCGAAATCATCCGCGGCGCCATCCTCTCCGTCTCATCCGGCCAGATCCAGGCCGCCCAGGCCCTCGGCCTATCCCGCTACCGCATCGCCCGCCACGTCATCTGGCCCCAGGCCCTCCTGGTCGCGCTCCGCCCCCTCGGCAACGAGTTGATCGGCATGGTCAAAGCCAGCGCGCTCGCCGCCATCGTCACCCTGCTCGACCTCATGGGCCAGACCCGCTTCATCTTTGCCCGCACCTTCGACTTCACCATCTATCTCTACGCGGCGCTGATCTACCTCGCGATCACCGCTCTCATCGCCCGCCTCTGGAACGCCATCGAGGCGCGGCTCTCCCGCCACCTCCGCGCCCGCGCCACTGCCCCCGAAGCCGCCCCCGGCCGCGCCGCCCCGCTACCCAACCCCGCCCACAGCCTACCCGCCGCCTCGCACTGAGCGGCAGCACGCCTCACCCGTTCACGTCCTCGCACCGGAACCCCTCGCCCCACCGCCGCACCCGCCCCAGCGACGGGCTCGGGAAATGCGCGAAGCAGCACACCGTCTCGCTGTCGCAGAACCGCTCGAGGAACCCCCGCCGGGTCGCGACCGCCTGCGCCGGGTCGAAATCGATCCGCATCTGCAGCTCCGGATGCCGCATCTGCAGCGGCGAATGCAGCAGGTCGCCGGTGATCACCGCATCCGTTCGCCCCCGCCCGACCTCGACGGCCACATGATCCGGCGTATGCCCCGGCGTCGGCAGCAGCCGCACCACGTCGCCGATCGCGAAATCGTTCGCGACCAGATCCGCCCGCCGCGCCGCCACCACCGGCAGCACGCTGTCCGTGAAATGCGGGATCGCCGCCTCCGCATTGCGCTCGTTCCAGTAGGCGAACTCCTTCTCTGAGAACACGTAGCGCGCGTTCGGGAACGTCGGCACCCAATGCCCATTCTCGAGCCGCGTGTTCCACCCGACGTGATCGACGTGCAGATGCGTGCACAGCACGTAGTCGATCTCCTCCACCCGCGTGCCCGTCGCCGCCAGCGCCGCCAGCCAGGCCGGATCCTGCCGCTGGTTCCACATCGGCCGCGCCCGTTCCTTGTCGTTGCCCACGCAGGAATCGACCAGGATCGTATGCTGCGGCGTCCGCACCAGGAACGATTGGAAGCACAGGACGATCTCGTCCTTGTCGTCCAGCGCGCCGCCCGCCTGCAGCCAGCCGCGGTTCGCCGCCAGCGTCTCGGCCGACAGGTTCGGCAAGAACTCCCCGATCGGCCCGAGCGGCGCCGTCATCTCCACCAGCCGATGCACCGTCACGTCGCCGATCCGCAGGGGGCCACCCATCATCCGCCTCGTCCTCCTCAACGCGTGTGCTGCATCCGCCGGTTGATCGACAGCAGCACCGTGCTGGCAGCCGCCGCGAACACCGTCAACAGGAACGTCAGCGCCATGATCACGTCGACGTTGTGCAGCCCGATCGCGTTCATCAGCATGAACCCGATCCCCCGCTGCGACGCGAACATCTCGCCCAGGATCACCCCGATCATCGTCAGCGCGAACCCGATCCGCAGCCCGGCGAAGATCTCCGGCATCGCCGCCGGCAACAGGATCCGCCAACTCATCTCCACCGGCCCCAACCCCAGCACCCGCCCCGTCTTCACCAGCACCGGCCGGATGTGCCGCACCGCGCTCGTGGTGAACAGCGCGATCGGGATCACCCCGTGGATCACCCCGAACGCCACCTTCCCCGGCATCCCCAACCCGAACATCAGCAGCAGGATCGGATACAGCGTGATCTTCGGGATCGCATACGACGCCACCAGCATCGGCTCGAACACCGCATGGGCCAGCCGGCTCACCCCGAGCAGGAACCCCGCCCCAAGCCCGAACACCACCGAAAGCGCCAGCGCCAGCACGAACGCCCGCCCGGTCTCCAGCAGGTTCGGCCAGAAACTCGCCGTCCCCAGCAACCCGCCCGTATACCGCAGCGTCTCCCAAGGCGACCGGAACGCGATCTCGCCCACCAACCAATACAGCGCCTGCCAAGCCGCCAGCAGCACCGCCGCCAGGATCAGCCCGTGCCGCACGCCTCTCACGCCAGCCCGCGCCGCCGCATCAGCGCCGTCTCCCACCGCCCCAGCACGCTGTTCAACGCCACCGAAACGACCACGATCAGCAGGATCAGCGGATACATCGTCGCATTGTCGAAATTCATGTAGGCGTAGCTGATCTCATATCCCATGCCGCTCGGCGACATGATGAACTCCGCCCCCACCACCCCGATCAGCGCATACGCCACCGCCAGCCGCGCCGCCGCCAGCACGTACGGCCCCACATACGGCACCGTCACCAGCCGCGCCGTCGCCACCGCCCCAAGCCGGTTGACCCGCGCCACCTTCAGCAGCACCGCCGGCACCCGGTCCAGCCCGTTCAGCACCGTCACGATCACCGCGACGACCGCCAGCATGAACCCGATCAGGATCTCCGGCATGTTGCCCAGCCCGAACAAGATGATCAGCAGCGGATAGAACGCGAACACCGGCACCGCGTAATACGCCGCGAACAGCGGATCCAGCACCTCCCGCACCGCCCGCATACGGTGCAGCACCAGCGCCGTCGCCACCCCCATGCCCGTCGCCAGCACGAACGCGGCCAGCCGCATTCGCCAGCGTCCGCAGGATCGCCGAATTCAAGCTCCCCGCCGCCACCAGCCGCACCAGATCCAGCGCGATCCGATGCGGCGCCTGCATGGTGATCCGGTCGATCACCCCCGCCAGGCACAACCCCTCCAGCAGCAGCACGACCCCCGCCAGGAACGCCGCCCGCAGCAGCCCCGCGTGTCGGACCGCCCCGCTCACTGCAGCGGTTTGAGGTCGTCCGGCAGGAACCGCGTATCGATGAGCGACGCCGCGTCCACATCGCCGCTGATCGCGCCGACCATCTTCTGCACCTCGATCGCCTTGCGCAGCCCGTCCATGTGCATCTCGCCCGCGCCCCAATACGGCACGCCCTGCGTCGTCGAACCCACCAGCGCCCGCACCGCCTCCCCCGCCACCGCCGGCTCCAGACTATACGCCTTGGCAACGATCGCGCTCGCCTCGTCCGGCCGCTCCTTCATGAACGCCACCGCCCGCCGCCGCGCCCGGATCACCGCCTGCACGAACGCCATCTTCTCCGGCGACGCGTCCGGCGCCGCCACCCCGACCACGTTGGTGATCGGCGGCAACAGCTCCGACGCCCGCGCGATCGCCCGATACTTGTCCTTGAACTTCGACCACAACGGCTCCGGGATCGGCGTCGCATCCACCAGCCCGATATCCAGCGCCGCCACCCCTTCCCCGAACCCCCCGGTCTTCACCAGCTCCGCATCCCCGGTCTTCAGCCCCGCCGATTGCAGCACCAGCGTCGCCAGCGCCTGGCTCGTCGACCGCGGCTGCGTATACCCGAGCTTCTTGCCCCGCAGATCCGCGACGCTGCGGATCGGCGAGTCCGGCTTCACCGCCCAAACGAACTCCGCCACCGTCAGCACGTCGTCGCTGACGATCTTGATGTTCGCCCCCTGCTGCACCGCCGCGATCACCGCATTCGGGTTCACCTCCGCGAACGGCGCGCTCCCCGCCAGCATGTTCCGCAGCGTCGTCCCGCCCCCCGCCGAGCTCAGGATGCCCGTGACGTTGGCCCCCTCCTCCCGGAAGAAGCCCTTCTCCAACGCCACCGCGAATGGCATCCCATTCGCCGAAACGCCGTAGTTGCTGACGACGATATCCTCCGCCCGCGCCCCGCCCGCCAGGCACATCAGGGCCAGCGCCCAACACCGAACCCTCATCTCAACCCTCCCCGAGCAAGCGGATGGGCGCACCATCCAGCCACGCCGCGATGTTCTCGACAGTCTGCGGGAAATAGCTCTCGTAATTCTCCCGCGTCGCATACCCCAGATGCGGCGTCAGGATCGTGTTCGGCGCCCCCAGTATCGCCGCATCCGTCGGCAACGGCTCCGCCTCGAACACGTCCAGCCCGGCGCCCGCGATCCGCCCCTCGCGCAACGCCCCGATCAGCGCCGCCTCGTCGACCAGCCCGGCGCGCGACGTGTTCACCAGGAACGCCCCTCGCCGCATCGCCCCGATCTCCGCCGCCCCCACGATCCCCCGCGTCCGCTCGCTCAACACCAGATGCAGGCTCACGTAGTCCGAGCTGCCGAACAGGGTCGCCTTGTCCACCGCCCGGCACCCCGCAGCCGCCGCCCGCGCCTCCGTCAGGTTCGGGCTCCACGCCAAGACCTCCATCCCGAACACGTGCGCGAACCGCGCCATCTCGGCCCCGAGCTTGCCCAGCCCCACCAGCCCCAGCGTCTTGCCCTTGATCACGCTCCCGATCCGCCGCGTCTCCCACTCCCCGCGCCGCAGGCTGGCATCTTCGGCCACCACGTTCCGGCTCAACGCCAGGATCAGCCCCATCGCCAGCTCCGCCGTCGGCGCCCCGCCCCCCTCGGTCCCGCACACCACCACGCCCCGCGCCCGGCACGCCGCCAGATCGATCCCGAGATTGCGCATCCCCGTCGTCGCGATCAGCCGCAGGTTCGGCAACTGCGCCAACAGCTCCGCCGGAAATCGCGTCCGCTCCCGGATCGCCACCACCGCCTCGAACGGCATCAACCGTTCCACCAGCGCCGCCCCGGTCACGTTGTCGGTGAAGAACGACACCTCCGCCCGTCCCGCCAGCGCGCCCCAATCCGCCGTCTGCCGCGCCGCATCCTGAAAATCGTCGAGCACCGCGACCCGCATCATCCCTCCACTGTCCGCGCCTGAGTCGGCGCCTGCCACCGCAACAACCGCACCTCCAACGCCGACACCAGCAAATCCAGCGCCAGCGCGAACACCGTCAGCAGCAGGATCCCCGCGATCACCGAGTTGATGTCGAACACCCCTTCCGCCTGCAGGATCAGATATCCCACCCCCCGCGCCGAACCCAGATACTCCCCGATCACCGCCCCCACGAACGCCAGCCCCACCGCATTGTGCAGGCTCGAGAACACCCAGCTCGTCGCCGACGGCAGATACACCCACCGCATCAGCTGGCTCCGGTTCGCCCCCATCAGCCGGATGTTCGCCAGCACCACCGGGCTCACCTCGCGCACCCCCTGGAACACGTTGAAGAACACCACGAAGAACACCAGCGTCACGCCCAGCGCCACCTTCGACCAGATCCCCAACCCGAACCACAGCGCGAAGATCGGCGCGAAGATCAGCCGCGGCATCGAGTTCGCCGCCTTGATGAACGGCGCCAGGATCCGCGCCAATGTCGGGCTCAACGCCAGCCACAATCCCACCACCAGCCCCGACGCCGTCCCGATCACGAACCCCAGCATCGTTTCGATCAACGTATTGTACAGATGCTTGAAGATGCTCCCCGTCGCGAACCAATCCACCAGCCGCGACGCCACCTCCACCGGGTTGCCGAAGAAGAACGTCGGCAACACCTCGATCTCAACCAGCACCCACCACAGCACGAAGATGCCCAGCAGCAGCGCCAACTGATAATGCAATACCGAACCGTCAGTCCTGCGCGGCCGCATGGCTCTTCATCACCTCCTTCTTGAGCACGTTCCAGATCGCGCTGTGCAGCTCGAGGAACCGCTGCGTCATCCGGATCTCGAAAATCTCCCGCGGCCGCGGCAGATCCACCACGAAATCCGCCACCGGATGCGACCCCGGCCCCGCCGACAGCACCACAACCCGGTCCGCCAGCGAGATCGCCTCCTCCAGATCGTGCGTCACGAACATCACCGACTTCCGGTCCGCCTGCCACAGCCGCAGCAGCTCGTCCTCCATCAGTTGCCGCGTCTGGATGTCCAGCGCGCTGAACGGCTCGTCCATCAGCAGGATCGGCGGATCCAGGATCAGCGCCTGCGCCATCGCCACCCGCTTGCGCATCCCGCCCGACATCTGATGCGGGTAGCGCTCCGCATGGTTCCGCAGCCCCACCCGCGCCAGCCACCCCCGCGCCTCGTCCGCCGCTTCCTTCCGCCCCACCCCCTTGAACCGCAGCCCGGCCGCGATGTTGTCGATCGCCGTGCACCACGGCATCAGCGCATCCGCCTGGAACAGATAAGCCGACCGCCGGTTCAGCCCGGCCAGCGCCTCCCCGAAGATCGCCACCTGCCCCGAAGACGGCGCGAGCAACCCCGAACTCACGTTCAGCAGCGTCGACTTCCCGCACCCCGTCGGCCCCACCACGGCCACGAACTCATGCGCCGCCACCTGCAGGTCCACCCCCGAGATCGCCGTATAAGCCCCGCCGCTCCCGCCGAACCGGCACGTCACCTGCCGCAGATCGATCGCCGGCACCGCCGGCGCCACCTTAGTTTCGATCGGCCGGGACTCGCTTGACAAAGCTGTTGTCATAAGTCGCCTCGAGATTGATTTTCGCCGCGCGCACGTTCGGATCGAACGAGCCCAACACGTCGCGCACCGTCTCCGCCGCCTGCTGCGTCATCAGCCCGTCCGGCGAGTAGCACGTCCGCATGTTGCCCATCGCCTCCAGGTACAGCGCCTTGTCCCCGAGCCAATATTCTTTCGGCAGCGCATCGGCGATCTGCTCCGGCGTCGACTTCGCCATCCACCGCTCCGCCCGCACCACGGCATTGACCACCGCCTGCACCGTGTTCGGGTTCTTCTTCACGAAATCAGCCGTCGTGTAGACGCTCGCCTCCGGATACGGCCCGCCGAACACCGCGTCGCTATTCCCCGGCGTCCGCATGTCCACGATGTCGGACGCGGCGCCCGACTTCGTCAGCATCGTCAGCACCGGATCGCTATTGATGATCGCATCGATCTGCCCAGCCCGCATCGCCGCGACCGCCCCCGCCGACGTGCCCACGCCGATCACCTGCACGTCCGTCGGCTTCACCCCGTTCTTCCCCAGGATGTAGTTGAGCACCATGTGCGTGCTCGAACCCGGCGCGCTCACCCCGATGTTCAGCCCCTTCAGATCGGCCGGACTTTGTACCCTGCCGCCTTGCCCTTCGACAGCAGCACCGCGAACCCCGGGCAGCGGATCTGCTGCACGATCTCCACCAGCGCCTGGTTCTTCGCCGCCATCGTGATCGTGTTCGAATACGCCCCCGACACGATGTCCAGGCTCCCGCCCATCAACGCCTCGAGCGCCTTCGACCCGCCCGAGAACGCCGCGATCTCCACCGTCAGCCCCTCGTCCTTGAAGTAGCCCTTCTTCTCCGCGATGATCACCGGCAGATACGTCAGGCTCAGCGACGCCGTCCCGATCTCGAGGCTGCTCTTCTCCAACGACGCCGCCCGTCCGGGCCCCGACAAGGCCAATACGATCGCTGCCGCAATGATTGTCGATACGCTTCTGCGCATTCGTTTCCTCCCTAGATCCTCAAGCCGCCCGTTCGAGCGCCTCGACCACCGCGTCGCCCATTTCCGACGTCCCGACCTTCTTGGTGCCGGGCTGGAAGATTTCCCCGGTGCGGTACCCGGCCGCCAACACGCTCCGGACCGCCCGCTCCACCTTCGCCGCCTCGTCCGGCAGCCCCAGTGAATACCGCAGCATCATCGCCGACGACAGGATCGACGCGATCGGGTTGGCGATGTCCTGCCCCGCGATATCCGGCGCCGATCCATGCACCGGCTCGAACAACCCCAGCGTCCCCTCGCCCATCGACGCCGAAGGCAGCATCCCGATCGACCCTGTCAGCATCGCCGCCGCATCCGACAGGATGTCGCCGAACACGTTCCCCGTCACGATCACGTCGAACGAGGTCGGCGCCCGGATCAGCATCATCGACGCCGCGTCGATATAAAGATGCGAAAGCTCGACGTCCTTGTACTCGCGCCCCACCTCGATCACGACTTCCCGCCAGAGCTGCATCGTCTCCAGCACGTTCGACTTGTCGACCGAGCACAACTTGCCCCGCCGCCCCCGCGCCGCCTTGAACCCCGCATGCGCGATCCGCGCGATCTCGTCCTCGCTGTAGCGCATCGTGTTGATCCCGACCCGCTTGCCGTTCTCCAGATGCACCCCCCGCGGCTCGCCGAAATACAGATCCCCGTTCAGCTCCCGCAGGATCAGCATGTCCACCCCGCGCACGATCTCCGGCCGCAACGTCGACGCCCCGATCAGCTCGTCGAACAGCACCGCCGGCCGGTAGTTCGCATACAACTGCAACGTCTTGCGCAGCTTCAGCAGCCCGGCGCCGGGCCGCTTCTTCCGGTCCGGCAGCTCGTCGGTCGGCCCGCCCACCGACCCGAACAGGATCGCGTCCGACTCCCCCGCCAGCTTCAGCGTCTCCTCGGGCAGCGGCACGCCCGCCGCATCCACCCCCGCCTGCCCGATCGGCGCCTCGGTCATCTGCAGGTCCAACCGGTTACCCGCCAGCGCCCGCAGCACCTTCACCGACTGCGCCGTGACCTCCGGCCCGATCCCGTCGCCCCCCAACACCGCGATTTTCATTGATTGCGCTCCCACATCATCGGTTTTCCCGCCCATACCGGTGCTCGAACGCCGCGATCTCCGGCTCGAGCGTCAGCGTGTAGGCCATCTCGTCCACGCCATTCAGCAGACAGTGCTTCGCGAACGGATCGATCTCGAACCCATGCCGGCTCCCATCCGGAAACACCACGCTCTGCGCCTCCAGATCGATCTGCACATGCGCCCCCGGCGACGCCGCCAGTTGCGCCTGCAGCAAAGCCACCGCATCCGCCGGCAACACCACCGGCAACACCCCGTTCTTGAAGCAATTGGTCCGGAAGATGTCCCCGAAACTCGGCGCGATCGCCGCCCGGAACCCATGATCCTGCAGCGCCCACACCGCATTCTCCCGCGACGATCCGCAGGCGAAATTATGCGCCCCCACCACGATCTCCGCCGCGCGATACGCCGGATCGTTCATCGGGAAATCCGCCCGCAACCGCACATCGTGGAACAGGCACTCCGCCAGCCCCAGATCCCGGTCCCGGCTCAGGAACCGCGCCGGTATGATCTGGTCCGTGTCGAAATTCGGCTGCGTGATCGGCAGCGCCGCCGCGTCCAGCGTCGTGAACGGCGTCATGCCGCCACCTCGCCCAACCGCCGGAAATCCGTCAGCCGCCCCGTGATCGCCGTCGCCGCCGCCATCGCCGGGCTCATCAGATGCGTCCGCGCCCCCGGCCCCTGCCGTCCCACGAAATTCCGGTTTGACGTCGACGCGCAGCGCTGACCCGGCGCCACGATCTCGCCATTCGTCCCCAGGCACATCGAGCAGCCCGCCTCCCGCCACTCGAACCCCGCCTCCCCGAACACCCGGTCCAGCCCCTCGCCCTCCGCCTGCCGCCGGATCAGCCCGCTCCCCGGCACCACCCACGCCGTCACCCCCGCCGCCACGCGCCGCCCCTTCGCCACCGCCGCCGCCGCCCGCAGATCCTCGATCCGGCTATTCGTGCACGACCCGATGAACACCCGATCCACAGCAACGTCCGCCAGCCTCGTCCCCGGCGCCAACCCCATGTAATCGAGCGCCCGCTCCATCCCCGCCCGCTTCTCACGGTCCGGCTCGTCCGCCGGGTCCGGCACCTGCCCCGAGATCGGCAGCGCGTTCTCCGGGCTCGTCCCCCACGTCACCATCGGCTCGATCTCGGCCGCATCGAGCCTGATCTCGCTGTCGAACACCGCCCCCTCGTCGCTCGGCAGCATCCGCCACTTCGCCACCGCCTCGTCCCAAGCCGCGCCCTTCGGTGCATAGGGCCGCCCCTTCAGATACGCGAACGTAACCTCGTCCGGCGCCACCATCCCCGCGCGCCCCCCGGCCTCGATCGACATGTTGCACAACGTCAACCGCCCCTCGACCGACAACCCCCTGATCGCGCTCCCGGCATACTCGATCACATGCCCCGTCGCCCCCGCCGCGCTGATCTCGGCGATGATCGCCAGGATCACGTCCTTCCCCGTCACCCCCTCGCTCAACGCCCCATCCACCGTGATCCGCATCGTCTTCGGTTTGCGCTGCCACAGCGTCTGCGTCGCCAGCACATGCGCCACTTCCGACGACCCGATCCCGAACGCCAGCGCCCCCATCGCCCCATGCGTCGACGTATGGCTGTCCCCGCACACCAGCAGCGCGCCCGGCTGGCTGATCCCCTCCTCCGGCCCCATCACGTGCACGATCCCCTGCCGCGGATCCCCCAGCCCGAACATCTTGATCCCCTCGCGCGCCGTGTTCGCCGCAAGCTGCTCCACCATGCCCCGCCGCTCCGCATCGTCGATCTCCTCGACCCGGCGCGTGTTCGTCAGCACGTAATGGTCAGGCGTCGCGAACGTCCGCTCCGGCGCCCGCACCCGGATCCCGCGCCGCCCGATGTTCTGGAACGCCGGCGCCGACCCGTCATGCACCAGATGCGTGTCCACGTAGAGCAGCGTCATGCCATCCGGCCGCTCAAGCACGCGATGCCGCGCCCAGATCTTCTCGAACAGCGTCCGCGGCGTGCTCGTTTCCGGCATCGCATTTCCCCCCGTTGGTCCCGACGCTAGCGCGGAACCCACCAAGCCGCATTGCCTATTTCCGCAACGAGCTTTCGCCGCCCGCGAATGCACTACGCCGCAGATGCTCCACCAGCAGCATCACGTGCGGCGGCACCTCCCCCAGCGGCAGGCACAGCGTCAGATGCCGCTCCGCCCAACTCTCCGCCAGCGGCCGCCCCACCACCTTCATCACCCGCCCGAACCGCCGCGCCGAGGTCGACGGCCCGAACCCGATCCCGAGCCCCACCTCCACCATCCGATACATCGTATCGAACCCCGCCACCCGCAGCCGGATCCGCAGCACCACCCCCGCCGCAGCCGCCCCCTCCAGCAGCAATTGCTCGAGCGCGCTCCCCCGCTTCGCCCCGATCACGTCGTACGGCGCCAAATCCTCGAGCTGCACCGTCTCCCGCCCCGCCAGCGGATGGTCCATCCGCATCAGCGCCATCAGCCGGTCCGTCTGATACGGCAGCACCCGCAGCCCCTCCCCCGTCACATGCCCGCTCAGCACCCCGATATCGGCCACCCGGTCGTGCACCCCGCGGATGATCTCGTCGCTCACCGCCTCCTCGATCTCCACGCTGATATTCGGGTTCGCCCGCAAGAACGTATGCAAATGCTGCGGGATATATTCGGTGATCGCCCAAGTATTCGCATACAGCCGCACCACCCCGCGCAGCCCTCCCGCCCGCTCCGCCAGATCGCTCTGCATCTGCCGCACATCTCGCATCACGATCCGCGCATGCTGCAGCAACGACAGCCCGGCCGCCGTCGGCTCCACCCCCCGGCTATGCCGCCGCAACAGGATCAGCCCGACCGACGCCTCCAGATCAGACACCCGCCGGCTCAACGCCGACAACGCGATGTGCTCCCGCGCCGCCGCCCGGTTGATGCTCCGCTCCTCGCACACCGCCACGAACAGCCGCAACGTCACCAGATCGACCGTCGGCCCCGTCACCCCCGAACCCTCCCGCAAACCCCGAGCCTGCCACGCCCGGCCGCGAAACACGACTGGACCGATATCGAAACGAATGCTATGATCCCCGCTTCAGGTCGCTTGCCACCCATCGTCGGAGGCGAAAATGGCCACCATCACCTATAACGCCAATGGCGGCGCCGGCCAGGTGCCGGTCGACACCAACACCTACGCCGCCAACGCCCCCGTCATCCCCGCCGTCAACGACCCCGCCAACCCGCCGCACGCGCAAAACGGCGCCCCCGGCATCACCACCGGCACCCTCTCGCGCCCCGGCGCCACCTTCCTCTACTGGAACACCGCCGCCGACAGCAGCGGCGCCGCCCACGGCAACTTCGCCGACGCCAACTTCACCTTCCCCGGCGCCGCCAATCTCACCCTCTACGCCCAATGGGCCATCACCACCGGCCTGACCGCCGGCGGCCTCACCGCCCACTATCAATTCTCCTACGACCAGGTCCTCGGCGGCCCCGGCGGCGTCGAACCCGCCCGCACCAACGCCGTCATCGCCCAGATCGAGGCCGACTTCGCCTGGATGCAGGCCCAGTTCGCCGGCGTCGACATCACCAACGGCATCACCCCGCCGATCCTCACCTACATCACCGCCCTCGGCGGCCCCGGCTTCAGCGGCAGCTGGTGGCCCCTCGTCATCAAGCCCGGCCGCACCGCGCCCGCGTCGCTGCTCCGCCTGGCCATCGTGCTCGAATGCGTCGAGATGTTCATGAAGGCCCAAGACAAAGGCTGGGGCTACTCGTTCGACCTCAACAATGAAGGCAGTTGCGGCGAAGCCCTCTCCTGGTTCCTCTGCGAACAGTTCCAGTTGAGCCGCCTCTCCGGCCTCATCACCTCCGGCAATTCCAACAACTGGCTCAACAGCGCCCTGCCCGCCAGCAATCCAGCCTCGACCGAACTCACCAACGGCTTCCACTACGGCCCGCGCACCGACTACATCAACACCACACTCGGCGCCGCCGGCAACAACCCGGCCACCGGCTGCGGCATGCTCTTCCTCTACTACCTTTTCCACCAGCTCGGCTTTGCCATCCCCGACATCATCGCCGCCGCCCCCGGCCTCGATGCCGGACGCAACCCCATCGGCGGCGCCTGCCTGCGCGGCGTCTTCCGCAACCTCACCGGCGACGACACCGACCCCTTCCCCTATTTCGCCGCCCTGCTCGCCCAAGCCTTCCCGCCCGACCAGGTCGCCGCCGTCGCCGGCTCGAACGGCGATGATCCCTGGCCCCTCGGCTCCCTCGCCTTCCTCGGCGGCAAGAACCTCTGGGGCCACGACGAGGTGCTCGACATCATCGCCAAGGGCGGCAAATTCACCGACGCGATCTTCCTCGCCCTCGACGGCTTCAACCTCGACCGTATCGGCGCCGCCACCCCCGCCATTCCCGCCATCGCCTTCGGCGGCGTCACCGCCCTGCCCACCGGCACCCTGCACCAGAGCGCCAACACCAAGCTGCCGCAGCAGATCCTGTTCGCCTACGACCTGCGCTTTGCCCAACCCCTCGGCGCCTTCCCCGCCAGCGGCGAAACCCCGGTCCCCGTCACCAGCGCAATGATCGTCCTCGGCAAGAACCTCGCCGCCGCCACCGAATTCTTCTTCCTCGCCGGCGCCGATCCCTACTTCACCAACGTCGTCCGCGAACCCGCCAACCCCGGCGCCGCCAACGCGCCCTGGCTCAGCGAAGACCTCCGCGTCTTCACCGCCACCCCCGGCGCACCCGGCGGCCAAACCCCCGTCCCCGGCGGCCCTACCTTCGTCGAGAACGGCTTCGACACCGCCGGCGCCTACGCCTACCTGCAAGCCCTGCTGATCCACCTCAACCAGACCTACGGCGACCCGTCCGGCACCGACCCGTTCGAACCCGGCAGCAACGTCATCCCGCAGCAGGACCAGGAGTTCAGCGCCGACTCATCCGTCGTCCCCTTCACCATCGTCGGCGGCGTCAAGCACAACAACTACAGCTTCGCCATCGCCCGCGTCCGCCTGAAGGGCTCGCAAGGCCCCGCCGGCGCCGCCGCCGGCGTCAAGGTCTTCTTCCGCCTCTGGGGCACCCAATCCGCCGACACGCAATGGGACCCCAGCTCGACCTATCTCAGCCAGAAGGACGCCGCCGGCCTCCCGCAATGGCCCCTCGCTCCCGCCGGCAACCACACCATCCCCATGTTCGCCACCAGCGCCCAACCCAACTTCGCCAGCCCCGCCGACCCCGAATTCAAAGCCGGCGGCTTCACCAACACCGGCGCCAACAACCTGACCATCACCATCGCCCAGGGCGACTCCCAATGGGCCTATTTCGGCTGCTTCCTCGACGTCAACGACCCCGCCGTGAAGGTCAACGGCACCCCCATCTGGCAAGCCTTCCCCGGCACCCACCACTGCCTGGTCGCCGAAATCGCCTACGCCAACGCCCCCATCCAATCCGCCGGCGGCATCACGCCCACACCCGGCAACAGCGACCAGCTCGCGCAACGAAACCTGCAGGTCACCGCCTCCGACAACCCAGGCCCCGCCGCCGCCCACCGCGTGCCCCAAACCTTCGTCATCCGCCCCAGCCCCCCGCCCCCGGTATCGGGCGTCCTCGCCGGCCGCGCCGACGAACTCCTCATCGACTGGGGCGAGGTCCCCCCCGGCTCCATCGCCCGCATCTACTGGCCCGCCGCCGCCAGCGCCCAGATCGTCCAAGCCGCCGCCCGCATGTACGGCGCCACCCCCTCACCGCCGCCGACCCGCACACCATCGAGATGCGCACCCTCCGCGGCGTCACCTTCGTCCCCATCCCCAAATCCGCCGACCCGACCCTCGCCGGCCTCCTCACCATCGACCTCCCCCAAACCGTCACCACCGGCCAGCAATTCGACGTCGTCATCCGCCGCCTCGGCAAACGCCCCCGCTTCGCCCCGCCCCCCATCCTCACCGCCACCCGCCGCCGCGCCGCCGCCGCCGCCCCGCCCGACCTCGAACGCTACGTCGTCAGCGCCTTCCAAATCCGGATCCCCGTCTCCACCAGCCAGGCCATGCTGCCCCCCGAACAGACCACCCTCGCCATCCTCACAGCCCGCCTGGACGGCTGGCCCAAAACCGACCGCTGGTACCCCGTCCTCCAACGCTACGTCGACCAGATCGCCAACCGCGTCGACGCCCTAGGCGGCAACGCCGCCGCCATCCTCCCCAACCTCGGCGGCTATCTCCCCCCACCCCACCACGACCCGCATCACCACGAATGCACCGGCAAGATCTGCGAACTCGTCTTCGACCCCTTCGGCGACCTCACCGGCTTCATTCTCGACGACGGCCACCACCGGCACCGCTTCGAATCCTGCGAACCCCACCTGATCCCCCTCCTCCTCCACGCCCTCAAAGCCCGCCTGACCCTGACCGTCCTCACCATCCCCCACGGCAACCGCATCCACCAGATCCGCATCACCCCCTAACAACCGCTCTCCGCCCTCGGTAGTGGGTCAGTTTGAACCCGAAGACCCGTCAAGCCTCCGCTGTAGCTCCGCTGCCGCCTCCTTGTCCTTCAAGTAGAGCGTCACGCCACCCGACTTCACCGCAATCGAATCGCGTCTCGCCGACACGGAGCGCTCCATCGCGACGGAACGCTGCCGTGTCGGCGAACGTGACTGTCCAGCTTTCGTCGAGATAGAGCCAGCCGCCAAGGATCAGACAAAGTTTAAGAAGCCGATCGCGGATGTCGTCATCCACTGGGTAGAATACCCGACAGTCGGCTGGCGCCCCTTCCGAAATCCACCACTTAATGTCCCATTCCGCCCCTTACGGCCACAACTCCAACATGGCCCGCTCGCTGACGTCTTGCATGAGATCGCGCAGTTCGAGCCGTGGATTCCCTGCGACTAGCGCCGAGTATCGGTCAGCAAAACGGTGCCACCCTTGCACCAATTCATCCGACACGTCGGCCCCGACGGCCCTGAGATGGGCCAAGCCGAAACCCGCACTATCGGAAGCATGTCCGATGGGAGCCGAACTTCACCAACTCGTCGTTCGAGCGGCCGTACGTGCGGGAACATATCCAGACGCTTCGTGCGGCCTGCGGCTCTACTATCTACTTCCTAATTTCGGAACTTCCTCGGATCGAAATCGTGCAGAGTTCGTAAAGCCAGGTTGGCACCAGACGATCATGATTTCTCTGACCTATCCCAACCAGCTCGGAGACCTTCACGAGGTCATGTATGGCCCGCGTGGCTTCCTCTCCGCGAGTTCTCCGGAGGTGACTTCGTCCTTGGACGACTATCGAGAATTTCGATGGCTTGGCAGACACATCATCTACATCTCGCGGAGCGATCCAAACTTCTATTTCCAATGCAGCGACGAGCCTGGTCACACCCGAGCCGGGCTACCAGGAGAAGCATGGTGGCCGAGCTGCTCCCGACGATTCTCATGGCAAGGGCTGGCCGTGTATTACGCATTCAGCGTGGAGTTCATGACGATCTCGCACGAGATCGATGCCCGAGTTCATCAGATACTCGACGGCATGCTGGTTGAGCGCCAACACCCAACCGACTGAACTCCTTGGGAGAAGCCCGAAAAAGATGTTTGAGACAAAATTCCTTGTTCAGCCACTCGCACGGCCAAACTGACCCACTACCTGCCTGCGGTTCCGGTTGCCGCCGCTCGAACAAATTCCCGGCGGCGGTAAGCCAACTCTAACGTCGCCTGTTCCGGCGCTGGCCTGGCGTCCTGCATCCTGCTTCTCGACAATTCAAACTGACTCACAACCCGCCCTCGCCCCACGCAAGACCACGCCCCAGAAGCCGTTCGAGAACGCGGCACGCCCGTCAGCCGGCGCGCAACCACCGTTGGATGACCGGCGCAGTAGCGCTATCGAATGGGGTCTCAGTGTGAAGACGAGGACCGCCATGAAAGCCGTCGGCTACCACCAACACGGACTCCCCACGGAAGACCCGCGCAGCCTCGTCGACCTCACCCTCCCCGACCCGCCCGCCCCCCAGGGCCGCGACCTCCTCGTCCGCGTCCACGCCGTCTCGGTGAACCCGCGCGATATCAAGAGCCGCGCCACCATGCCGGCCACCCCCGAAAAGCCCGTCATCCTCGGCTACGACGCCTCCGGCATCGTCCAAGCCGTCGGCCCCGACGCCACCCTCTTCCAGCCCGGCGACGCCGTCTTCTACGCCGGCGTCCTCAACCGCCCCGGCTCCAACGCCGAACGCCAACTCGTCGACGAGCGCATCGTCGGCCGCAAGCCCGCCACCCTCGACCACGCCGACGCCGCCTCCCTGCCCCTCACCGCCCTCACCGCCTGGGAGATGCTGTTCGACCGTCTCGAACTCCCCAGCACCAGCGCCGGCACCCTGCTGATCATCGGCGGCGCCGGCGGCGTCCCCTCCATCGCCATCCAGGCCGCCCGCCTGCTCACCGACGCCACCATCGTCGCCACCGCCTCCCGCCCCGAAAGCGCCGCCTGGGTCCGCGGCCTCGGCGCGCACCACGTCGTCGACCACACCCGCCCCCTCGCCGCCCAGCTCGCCGCAATCGCCGGGCTACCCCCCGTCCGCCGCATCTTCTCCACCCACACCGACACCGCGAGCTGGGCCGAAATGGCCAAGATCGTCGCCCCCCAAGGCCGAATCGGCCTGATCGACGACCCCGAACCGCTCGACCTCCGCCTCGTCAAGTTCAAGAGCGCCTCCATCCATTGGGAAGCCATGTTCACCCGCCCGATGTTCGCCACATCAGACATCATCCGCCAGCACGACATCCTCGAAGAAGTCGCCACCCTGGTCGACGCCGGCCGCCTCCGCGCCACCGCCGGCCAACGCTTCGGCGTCATCGACGCCGCCAACCTCCGCCGCGCCCACGCCGCCATCGAGGGCGGCAAGGTCGTCGGCAAGATCGTCCTCGAAGGCTTCGCCCCATGATCACGCCCGCGCAAGCCGACGCCGCCTCCGCCCTCCTCCGCTCGCACTGGCAAGCCGGAACCGTCCTGCCCGCTCTGCCCGAGCCCCTCCGCCCCGCCGACCGCGCCGACGGCTACGCCATCCAAGCCCGCCTCGAGCAGCCCGGCGAGCCCCCGCTCTGGGGCTGGAAGATCGCCGCCACCAGCGCCGCCGGCCAAGCCCACATCAACGTCGACGCCCCCATGGCCGGCCGCCTCCTCGCCCACATGGTCTACCCCGACGGCGCCGAACTCCCCTTCGCCCCCAACCGCATGCGCGTCGCCGAACTCGAATTCGCCTTCCGCATGGCCCACGACCTGCCGCCCCGATCCAGCCCCTACCAACAGCCCGAAATCGTCGCCGCCATCGCCGCCCTGCACACCGCCATCGAAGTCCCCGACTCCCGCTACGCCGAATTCGTCCAAGTCGGCGCCCCGCAGCTCATCGCCGACAACGCCTGCGCCCACCGCTTCGTCCTCGGCCCCGAAGCCCCCCCGATCTGGCGCGACCTCGACCTCGCCGCCCACCCGGTCACCGCCCGACTGGCAAGCGGTGTCGAACGGGCCGGCATCGGCGCAAACGTGCTCGGCGCCCCGCTGATCGCCCTGACCTGGCTCGTCAACGAACTCTCCACGCACGGCATCCCGCTCCGCGCCGGCCAGGTCGTCACCACCGGCACCTGCATCGTCCCCCTCGAAATCGCGCCGGGCGACACGCTCACCGGTGATTTCGGCAACCTTGGCCAAGTGACGATGCGCCTCGCGGCGGAATAGTCTCGCCGAACCGCGCTCACCCCCGATGCCCAGGAGCCCCGCATGGCAGGCCTATACTTCGAAGAATTCTCCATCGGCCAAACCTTCGATCACGACATCCGCCGCACCGTCACCGAAATGGACAACGTCCTCTTCTCCGCCCTCACCCACAACCCGGCGGCGCTCCATCTCGACGAGGAATATTGCCGAACCGAAAGCGAATTCGGCCAACGCATCGTCAACAGCGCCTTCACCCTCGGCCTCATGGTCGGCGTCTCCGTCGGCGACACCACCCTCGGCACCACCGTCGGCAACCTAGGCTGGAACGACGTCCGCTTCCCCAAACCAGTCTTCCACGGCGACACCCTCCACGTCCGCACCACCGTCACCGAGCTCCGAGCCAGTAAATCCCGCCCCGACTGCGGCATCACCACCTTCCATCACGAGGCATTCAACCAGCGTAACGAGTCCGTCGCCACCTGCCTCCGCGTCGCTCTCATGAAGCGAAAACCCACCGCCTGATCCCCCCTCCCCCCGATCACCCAGCACAGACAAGCTAAAAACGCGATCCATGCTCGTCATGGCGACGCGGCCATCCAGAGCGGCAAGACCGGCCCGCGCCGCCCTGGATCGTCACACCGCCAACGCGAAGCGCGCACTGACGAGTCCCGGTCGATAAGCATCGGTATGAAGCCATTTAGCGCTGTCGCAATCGGATGGCATGAGTGGGCCAACCAACGACGCCGGCCGAAAAGTTGTCCAAACAAGCAAACGCTGTTGCACCTGGGTAGTGGGTCAGTTCGACGGGACACCAACGTCACGAACACGAAAGGCATGGAAACGATGCGGACCTGACGAGACGCCCTAGCACTCGGCATCGCGCTGCTCGCAACGGCTTGCGCGAACGCCGACCAGATTAGGCAACCCCCGCCTGACGCCTCCTACCATCCGATCGTGGAAGGCTTCGGCCGCCGGCGATACTACAGAATCCAATTCGAACCGGGATCGGCAGCTCTGACGGCGGACTCCCTCAGGAAGGTAAAGCGGGCGATCAGCATGGCCGTTAGTCTCCACATGGTATCCTTCGAACTTTGGGGGCACGGAGATCCCGGGCAGACAAGGCGCGCGTCGCATCACCTCGCGCAACATCGGAGGGAGGCAGTCACCAGAGTGATGATGGAGGACATCATATCGCCAAAGCCTATTATCGTGGCGGCGAACACGCGCTTGCCGACGGGTAACCGCTCTTGTTTGCTGCTTGATCGCGTCAACTCGCGCAACTCCAACCAACAAGCCTCGTGCGGGCCTCCTTGTTTCGAACACCGAGTGACCCGACGCTAAGTCCCTCGAGGCGAAGCTCGACTTGAGTGCTTGCCGAGCTTCCACGCGAAGTACAACAGCGCCAACAAGAACTCCTCAAACTTCTCACAATGTGAAACATGCCTGAATATTGTGGTGACGGGAGACTGTAATGCCCAAACACCCATCAAGGCGACCGAGTCAGCGGATGCGGAAACCCGTCCTTCTGTCGTGCGTGGTAGGGCCGCTGATCGGCGGTTCCCTATGTTCGTCCGCCGTGAATTTTCGTTCGCAAGATTTGCTCCGAGCCATCTTAGCAGGCCCGATCCGGGCTTTGAGCCCGCCAGTGCTGGTGGTGTCTTACCTGCTCGGATTGATACCCGCCGCCGTGACCGGGCTTATCTTCGGCTTGATCGCCGACCACATTTCGGACCAGCCGGCAAATTTTGTCATTCCCACCTACACTGATCGTCGCAAGCACCCTTGGGACAGGCCGAGCGATCAGCACTCGCCCGACTTCTTGCGCAATCTCTGATTTGCTACCGTTCGCGTCTCTGCCGTGCAGCATCGGCCTCATCGTCAGACGACGAGGCCAGCACCGACCGTCGATAACGGCAGCGATCCGCTTCGTCAGCTTGACCTCGGCGACACCGCGCCGGATGCGCAACAAACGATTTCCTAGAGTTCAAGCACCTGATCGACGGCTGCCCTGACGAGACCCGCCTCTGCCTCGCGAAAGCACTGAACCCCCTGAGCAACGACGCCCCGCCAGTCCGACCCATCTCCTTGCGTCGTAACGTTATGAGCATCCCAAACCACGCTCCCGGCCCAAGCTGGCCAGAAAGCCTCCCGCCCGGTCAACATGCCTTTCACAAATCGCGCTCAGCGATCGTTGGTTGCCTCCCGCCCGCAGACCAGGTGAGCAATCTTCAGAACATCAACTCATGAACGCGAGAATGCGCAGCGCTGCCGGCCCAGCAACGACGATGAACAGACAGGGCAAGATGAACATCGCCAGGGGAAGCATCAGCAACGTCGGCAACCGCGCCGCCTTCTCCTCGAGCCGCAACAAACGGTCGTTTCGCATCTCGATCGCCAGAAGTCGCAGCGCCTGCCCCAGCGGCGTGCCGTACCGCAACGTCTGCGCCAACGTCATCGTCAGCCGCTGGAAACTCTCCAGCCCCGTTCGCTCGCCCATCCGCAAAAGCGCGGCACCGCGATCCGGCGTCAACCGAAGGTCCTGCCCCAGCGTCGAGAACTCGAGCGCCGTCTCCGGGCTCGACGCCCGCATCTCCGTCGCCACCCGGTCGATCGCGCTCTCGAGCCCCAGCCCCGCCTCCGTGCACACGACCAGCAAATCCAGCGCGTCGCTCAACCCGAGCCGAAGCGACCGTGTGCGCGATTTCCGCACATACCCGATCGCCGTGTTGGGACCGAACATGCCGACGCCCACACCCGCGCAAGTGCACACGATCGGCCACGGCCACGCCATCCCCCGAGCCAGGAAATAGGCCAGCAGCGGACAGCCGATCATCAAGATGAGCTTGCCGCCGATCACCGCCGGAACCGTATTCTCCGGCGAAAGCCCCGCCATCCGCGCCGCACGCTCGAGCTCGGTGATGTCCTGCTTCGAGAACACCGAGAGCTTCTGAACCTGCGAACCGATGAGTTTCAGTATCGAGAGGACGACCTCCCGCAGATTTCGCGGTGCCTCCGCCTTCTTTCCGCCGGTCAGTACGAAATCGACGTGACGCGACAAGTCGCGCTCGGTGATCCGCTGGAGCACCAGCGCGATCGCGCCAAGACAAACCGCCACAGGAACCGCGAACTTGATGATCGCCAGTGTTTGCATCATCAGTCCTGCGTGCTTCGCTGGATCAGCAAATGACTGCTGGCCAGGCCGAGCGTCAGCAAAACGGCGAACACCGCCACCAGCAAAGGCCCTTTGGGATTGCTCACGAACTCACCCATATAGCCCGGATTGACGACCGAGATCAGCCCGCCCACCACGAAGGGCAGCCCGCCGACCACCATCGCCGAAAGCCGCCCCTCCGCCGCCAGCGCCCGAGCCTTGCCCGCCATCGCGACCCGGCGCCGAACCATGTCCGCCAGGTTCTCCAGCGTCTCCGACAGGTTGCCGCCAGTCTGCCCATGCAATCCGATGACGACCGAGAAGAAGGCGTACTCCTGGATGAGCGTCCGCCGATAGAGCCGATGCAGCGTGACGTCGATCGGCATGCCCAGCGCCGCTTCGCCGGCGACGCGGTTGAACTCCTCCCGGGTCGGCGACATGCTTTCACGCGCGACGCTGCGGATCGCCTCGGCGACCGGCAATCCAGCCCGCACAGCCCGCAGCATCAATGACATCGCATCCGGGATCTGACGGAAAAGAATGGCGCGATACGCCTTGCTCTTTCGATTGAACAGCAGGACCGCAACGAGCGCTCCAGCCGCCATGGCGACCGGAACCGAGAAATACAGCGGCAACAACGTCTGCAGCAAACGCACGACGAGACTGCCCATGGCCAACGACGCCATGCCCACGATCTTGAGTGAGATCGTATACGGCGCCGGCAGATCGGGCCGGTATCCCAGAAACTCCGCACCGCGAATGAGGAAATGGCGCTTCTCGAGATCGTCGATCAACATACCACGCCCCGGACCGGCGATCTCCGTCTGCAGGTCGCGGGCTGCGATGATGCGATCGCGCAACCGGCGCTCGGCATCCCGCCCGCTCAGCAGCACGTATCCGCCCGCCGCGACCAAGAAGACGCTCGCGAGCCCGGTGATGAACGATGAAGTCATCATGCGCTTTGCAGTGCCTCCATCCAGGCCTTTTCGTATCCGTAATAATTCAGCCGGTCTGCGAACCCGGGCCGCAACTTCGGCGTCGTATAGCGTCCAAGCAGCTCGCCCCGCGCGCTCTCGCCCGTATACTCGAAGTTGAAGACCTCGTTCATCGTCACGGTCTCCCCTTCCAACCCGCACACTTCGGAGATCGCCGTGATCCGACGCTGCCCGTCGCGCATGCGCTCGATCTGCACGATGATGTCGAGCGCCCCCACGATCTGCCGACGGATCGCCAGCACCGGCAAATTCGCCAGCCCCATCTGAACCATGTTCTCGATCCGGGTCAGCGCATCGCGCGGCGTGTTCGAGTGCATCGTGCAGATCGATCCGTCATGGCCCGTGTTCATCGCCTGCAACATGTCGAACGCTTCCGCACCGCGACACTCGCCGAGGATGATCCGGTCGGGCCGCATCCGGAGCGCGTTCTTCAACAGGTCGCGCTGAACGATCTCGCCCTTGCCCTCCAGGTTCATCGGCCGCGTCTCGAGCCGGACCACATGCGGCTGCTGCAGCTGCAATTCGGCCGCGTCCTCGATCGTGACGATCCGCTCGCCATGATCGATCATCTGGCTCATCGCGTTCAGCAGCGTCGTCTTGCCCGACCCCGTGCCCCCCGACACCACGATGTTCAGCCGGCACCGCGCAGCGATCTCGAGGATCCGCGCCACCGGCGTCGTCATGCTGCCATTGCGGACCATCGACTCCAGCGTCAGCCGCCGACGCGAGAACTTCCGGATCGTCATCACGACCCCGTCCAGCGCCAATGGCGGGAAAACGATGTTCACACGGCTGCCGTCCGGCAACCGGCAGTCCACCAGCGGGCTCGCTTCGTCCACCCGCCGCCCCACCGCCGCCGCGATCTTCTGGGCCAGGACCGCGAGCTGCTGACCATCCCGGAACCTAACCGGCGACAACGTCATCTTCCCGGCCACTTCGGTGAACACGCGCTCCGGGCCGTTGACCATGATTTCGGTCACCCGCTCATCCTGCAGCAGCGGCTCCATCGGCCCATAGCCGACCATGTCCGCAGCCAGCTCCTGCGCCAGCCGGTCCTGATCGCGCGCAGAGAGCTGCAGCCGCTCCCGATCCGCCAACCCATGCACCGCCGCGCGGATCTGCGTCCGCAACTGGTCCGGCGTTAGCGAACCCACCAGCCCGGCATTCAGCCGATCCAACACCTGTGACCGCAGCTTGCTCAGCTGCATGTCCGTCGTCGTCTGCTCCCACTTGGCGGTCGACGAGGGCTCGGCCGCGGGCGGTGCAGCAGCCGGCGTCTCGCTCGGCGTCCCCGGCCCGGCAGCCGCGACCGTCTCCGGCCGGGCGGCCCCGGGGATGACCTCCGTCTCCCCTTCGAGGGGATCGTTGTGCCGGCGCCCGAATCGCATCACGATCGCCGGAAGTATTTCATCAGCAGGTTGGTCCCGGCCGGCCGCAGATCGACGCCGGACACCTCCTGCGTCAGCGGCGTGAGCGCGCGACGCAGCGCCGGACTATCCCTCAGCGCCGGCCGCCCCAAATTGGCCGATTTGACCAGGCTCTTGGAGAGATCCGGGATCACGACCTCCGGCTTCTCGCCAAGCCCCTGCTCGATCATGTCCGCCTTCAGCCCGCCCGGCATCGTCGACCGGTTCAGCACCGTCAGGACCCGGCCAGCGCCGATATGGCTGTTGATCAACCGCTTCGCCTGCTGCGCATCGCGCAAGCTCGCGACATCCGGCTGGATAACGATCAGCGCCTGCCGCGCCAACAGCAGCGCCTCCCGCTCTGCCGGCGACGGCGGCATCGGCATGTCGATGACGATCACGTTGAACCGCTGCCGCAGCAGCTTGATCACCCGCGCCACGCCCGCAGCCGTCGGCGTCGGGTCGGAGTTCGAACGACTCCTCCGCCGCGATCACCCGCATCCGATCCCCGACCGCAATCGCGACCCGGTCGAGCAGCAGCCCGTCCACATGCTCCGGATCTTCGAGCGCCGCCCGCAACCCCGGCCCCGGCCGCTCCCCCAGCATCAGCGCCGCGTGCCCACCCCGCAAATGCAGGTCGAGCAATGCGACGTGGCTTCGCGTCTGCTCCGAGATCTGCAGCGCAAGATTGGCAGCGATCGTCGTCGCCCCCACCCCGCCGCGAGCGCCGCACACCGCAACGACCCGGCCGCCGCGGTTCCGATCCTGCTCCGGCTCCGCGCCCGCGATATACGGACCGATCAACGACGAGACCGCATCCCGCGTCAGCGGCTTCCGCAGATATTCGTCCACCCCGAGCCGCCGCGTTACCAGCCGGTAGAACTCGATGTCCGCCCGGTCGCCGAGGACGATGACCTTGATGTCGGGAGAGCAGACCGCCGCCAGATCGTCGAGCGCCTTGACCGGGTCATCCTCGAGCCCGGACACGTCGACCAGCAGCACGCGCGGTGATTCTTCGTTCTTCAACGAGCGCACGGCGGCGCGAATCCCGCCGCGTCGGATCGTCACGCTGTTCAGCTGGTCCGCAAGGCCGCCCCGGAGTGCCGACTCCGTCTGATCGTCCAGCAGAAAAGCCATCGCCGCGGCGCGGTCGCCCAGCCCAGTCCGGACTTGCGCTTCCGTGGCGGCAGTGTCCTCAGGTTTAGAGATTGGAGCGACGTGCATTTTTCACCCTCCGCGGCTGTAGCAGCCGCTCATCACAACGGTGGCGTTCACCGGAACACCACGTCGTTGACTGCGTCGCCCTGGATCAGCCGTAGCCGCGGCGTTGCGGCTGGCTCATCCTGCGACAGGGCCGACGAAACGTCCGACCCGAATATTGACCCCGACTGCGTGTCCGGCTTGCCAGGACCGCGACCCGCGTCAGCGCCTGCGACCGTCGTCGGCACCGAATGCGGCGCCGGGTCCGCCTCGATGGAGCGGACCACCAGCGTCAATCGTCCAAGCCGCTCCGCGACGACGAGCTTCGCCGCCTGTTCCGGCGTGACCTGCAGGCTGATCGTACTCGCGACCCGGCTCGGCGACGACCCGCCCAGCATGGCCGCCGATGGCGCGCCTTGCGCGATCTGCTGGTCCACCGCGATGACGCGCACGGTGTTGAGCACGGTCTCCGCCACCACCCGCTTGCCGGCCGATGTCTCGCCGCGAGCGAACTCCTGGGCAAGGATGATGTCGACGATATCGCCAGGCGAGATCAGCCCGGAAGCGCCCGTCGTTGCATCGACCGCGATCGACACGGCGCGAGTGCCCGGCGCCAAGACCGCCGCGAGGAAGCCTCGGTCACGCGGCCGCAGGATGTCCGGCCGCATGATCGCTTGTCCCGCCTCGAGGTAGCGCCGAACCATGGCGCCGCGAACCTCGGCGCGGTTGTTGTCGTCGGCGACGAAGCTGCCCTCCTTCACGGAAGCGACTGGCACCTCCTGCTCTCGGATGTCGGCGTCCTTGAGCAACGTGCCGGCCTGAAGCGGCTGGGTGCTGACGAAGATCCGCACGACAGCAGCCGGCGGCGGCGCGTCGGCTTGCACGCCTTGGTCCCGCGATTGGAACGCGACCCATGCGAGCGCGCCTCCGCCGAGCAGCATGACGATCAGTAGGAGGCCGCGTATGGGCATGGCTTATGCTCCCGAATGGCCGATGACGAACGAAGCGCCTGCCGCGATGGCCAGGCCGTATGGCAACGGCGCGCCCTTTCGGATCCGCCAGATCTCGACGGCGATCACGCGAAGGGCCAAGGAGCGATGACGGGCCACCCACCGGCGTGCGATGCCGCGACGGGCGAAAACGTGGCGCAGCATGAGGTAGAAGACGGCCAAGACGCCGCCCGCCATCACCACGGCGCAGACCATTTGATAACTTGCGAGCGGCGGCAATCCGAAGGCCAGTGAAGCCAACAGCTTGAGGTCGCCACCTCCGATCAGACCGCGGCCATGAAGCGGAATCAGCAACAGGAACAGCAGAACCGCCGCCCCAGCCGATAGGCCGACCGCCTGCAAACCGTCCGGGATCCTGGCGGCGAGACCAAGCATCACCAAGCCGACGCTAACCGCGTCCGGAATGGTCCGGGTCGCGATATCGCGCCACGCCGCGAAGCCGAGCAGCAGGAGGATCACGCCAGCTACAGCCATGGCGCGTCTCGCTCGATCTGAGCCGCCTTCGCGAGGTCGCCGGACAAAATGCCCGCGAACCATTCGATGACCGGTTTTCTCGTCATCATCACCACAGTCTTGAAAGGTGCCCCACAGGACCGAAGCGCCGATGCGCCCCGGTCCCACGGACCTGCACCGCCGTCGGCGTGCGCCTAAAGCTGAGTGGTGATCGAACCGAACTTGCTGCTGATGCCGCTGCCGAGCGAGGTCAAGGTCGAGATCGCAACGACTGCGATGAGCCCGGCCAGCAAAGCATATTCAACCATGGCCGCGCCGCGCTTGTCGGTGAGGGCCTTTACAACCACTGCATAAAGCTTCGAGTAGATCACGTCGTATCCCCTTCTGGTACTCTGGCTCAAGCCAGCGAACAAACGCGACGGTGCATCGCGCGAGATACAACATGATCCAAAAAGATTAATGATTCGTTGAGCCGAACTACTTAAACGGCTCGCCCCAACACCTGTCCGTCTTAAATCAGATACGCCGCAAAACCGCGCCCGCGAAGTCCGACGTGCTCGCCGTCCCGCCCAGGTCACGCGTCCGCACCCCATCGGCGTTCAGCGCCCCGTCGATCGCCGCGCGCAGCCGCGCCGCCTCGCCCGTCAGCCCAACATGATCCAGCATCAAGCCCGCCGCCAGCAGCAGCGCCGTCGGATTCGCCAGCCCCTTGCCCGCGATATCCGGCGCCGACCCATGCACCGCCTCGAAGATCGCCGCCTTCGCCCCGATATTCGCCCCCGGCGCCGCGCCCAGCCCGCCGACCAGCCCCGCGATCAGATCCGACAGGATGTCCCCGAACAGGTTCGTCGTGACGATCACGTCGAACTGCCACGGATTGAGCACCAGCTGCATCGCACAGGCGTCCACGATCCGCTCGTCATACGCGATCCGCCCCTCGAACTCCTTCGCGATCTCGTGCCCGGCCTCGAGAAAAACCCCGGTCAACGCCTTCAAAACGTTGGCCTTGTGCACGATCGTCACCTTCTTGCGCCCAAGCTTGACCGCATGCTCGAACGCAAACCGGATCACCCGGCGCCCGCCTTCCCGCGTATTCACGCCCGACGAGATCGCCACCGCATGCGGATCGTCGCCCACCGGGATGTAGTGCTCGAACGCGACGTAAAGCCCCTCCAGATTCTCCCGGACCAGGATCAGATCGATGTTCTCGAACCGCCCCCCCGGCACCAGCGTGTGCGCCGGCCGAAGATTCGCATAAAGCTGGAATTCCTCGCGCAGCCGAACGTTCACCGACCGGAACCCCCCGCCAACCGGCGTCGTCAGCGGCCCCTTCAGCGCCAGCTTGGTCCGCCGGATGCTGTCCAGCAGCGCCCCCGGCAGCGGATCGCCCGACGCCTCGATCCCGGCCAAACCGCCCGGCTGCACGTCCCATTCGAACGGACGGCCCAACCGATCCAGCACCGCGACGACCGACTCGGTGATTTCAGGACCGATGCCGTCGCCCGGCACCAGTGTCGCCGCGATCCGCCCGACCGTCATTGTATTCTCCCGAACCGTTCATAGAACTCTTCGCCCGACGATACCGTATATGCCGCATTGCACAACGCCGAGTTGATCCCAGCCAAGGAGCCACGCCCAATGAATGAGCAGACCCCGAAGCCCGACCCGTTCGAAAGCCTCCTCGAAGGCGTCACCCAGTTCCGCGAGCGGGTCTTCCCCGAACGCCAAGCCGAATTCGAACGACTCGCCACCGGCCAGCGCCCGCACACCCTCTTCATCACCTGCGCCGATAGCCGGGTCATGCCCGAACTCCTCACCCAGGCCGACCCGGGCGAACTGTTCGTCTGTCGCAATATCGGCAACATCGTTCCCGGATATGGCGAAATGCTCGGCGGCGTCTCGGCGATCGTCGAATATGCCTGCGAAGCGCTCGGCGTCTCGCAGATCGTCGTCTGCGGCCATTCCGATTGCGGCGCGATGAAAGCCCTCCTCAACCCAGACGACCCTGCGCTGCGCCGCATGCCCACCGTCGCCTCCTGGCTCCGCAACGCCGCCGCCGCCCGCAGCGTCGTCGAAGCCACCCATCCCGATCTCGACGGCCCGGCCAAGGTGCAAGCCCTCGTCGAGCAGAACATCCGCCTGCAGCTCCAGCACCTGCGCACCCACCCCGCCGTCGCCGCCCGCGCCGCCGACCATCGCGTCGAACTGCACGGCTGGATGTACGATATCGAGACCGGCGCCGTCCTCACCCTCGATGAAGCCGGCGGCCCCCCCGTCCCGCTCGAGCGATCCACCCGGGCCGACACCACCGAATGATCGTCGCCCGCACCATCGAGCCGATCCGCATCCTGCGCGCGGTCGGCCTCGCTCTGCTCCTCCTGCTCAGCTACGACGTCGCCATCACCATTCTCTACGTCGTCCTCCACCAGACCTGGATCGGCGTCGAAAACCTCCCCCTCGCCCTGCTCGGCAGCGCGCTGGTGATCATCGTCGGCCTGCGCAACAACAGCGCCTATGCACGATGGTGGGAGGCCCGCACGCTCTGGGGCCAATGCGTCAACAACTCCCGCTCGCTCGCCCGCGGCGCCCTCATGCTGCTGCCCCGCAACCACGCCGAAGAGGTGATCCGCCTCCAGATCGCCTGGGCCCACGCCCTCCGCCTCGCCCTCTGGCGACAGGATCCCTGGCCGGAGATGTCCGCCCTTCTCGCGCCCGAAACCACCGTCCGCCTGCGACACGCGGCCAACCTACCGACCGCGCTCCAGGCCGAGATCGCCCGCGCCCTCGCCCGCTCCACCGGCGACGGCCCGGCGGACGCCATGCGTCTGGCCGCCCTCGACGCCACCCTCACCGCACTGGCCAACGCGCAGGGCGGTCTCGAGCGGATCAAGAACACCCCCCTGCCGCGCCAGTTCGAACAATTCCCCCGCGTCTTCGTCGTGATGTATTGCCTGCTGCTCCCGATCGGCCTCGTCCACGACCTCGGCATCATCACGCCCATCGGCTCCACCGTGATCGGCTCGGCCTTCTACCTCCTCGACCAGATCGGCCGCGACCTCGAGGACCCCTTCGCCGGCTCCCCCCACGACGTCGCCATGACCGCCATCACCCGCACCATCGAGGTCGACCTCAAACAAATGCTCGGCGAACGCGACGCCCCCAAAGCCCTAGAACCCGTCGACGGCGTCCTGCTCTAACGTCCCTTCTCTTTCCGCCACGCGGCAAACCGCTCCAGATTGCTCTCATCCGTCGGCGGATACAGCCCCAGCGTCTTCTGCCCGCCCTGCACCTGCTCCAGCACGAAATCCTCGAACGCCGTCATCTCCACCGCCTCGTCGGCGATCTCGTCGGCGATGTCGGCCGGGATGATGATCACGCCATCCATATCGCCCACCACCACGTCCCCCGGAAACACCGGCGCATCCCCGCACCCGATCGGCACGTTGATGTCGATCGCCTGATGCACCGTCAGATTCGTCGGCGCCGAAGGCCTCTGGTGATACGACGGCATCGCCAGCGCCCCGATCTCCGCCGAATCCCGGAACCCGCCATCCGTCACCATCCCCGCACAGCCCCGAACCATCAGCCGCGTCGCCAGGATCGCCCCCGCCGAAGCCGCCCGCGCATCCTTGCGGCTGTCGATCACGAACACCGCCCCCTCCGGACACTCCTCCACCGCCTTGCGTTGCGGATGTCCGTGGTTGCGGAACACGCTCATCGGATTGAGGTCTTCCCGCGCCGGAATATACCGGAGCGTATAAGCCTCCCCCACCATGCTCCCGCCCTTCGGCGGGCTCAGCGGCACCGCCCCCTGCACCATCTGGTTGCGCAGCCCGCGCTTGAACAACGCGCTCGCCAGCGTCGCCGTGCTCACGCCCTTGAGCTTGTCCCGCGTCGCCGATGTCAGTTTGCCCATGCTCATCCTAGTAGATCGCCGGCTCGGGCACCGGCGCCCCGAATTCCGTCTTCAGGAAATCGAAGTCGCAGCCCTGATCCGCCTGCTCGATATGCTTGCTGTAGACCCACCCATACCCGCGCTCATACCGCCGCTCCGGCTGCACCCAAGCAGCCCGGCGCCGAGCCAACTCCTCGTCCGACACCTCCATCCGGATCGACCGCGCATCCACGTCCAGCGTCACCACATCGCCCGTCTGCAGCAGCGCCAACGGCCCGCCCACGAAGCTCTCCGGCGCCACATGCAGCACGCACGCGCCATAGCTCGTCCCGCTCATCCGCGCGTCCGACATCCGCAGCATGTCCCGATGCCCTTCCTTCAGCAGCTTCTTCGGCATCGGCAGCATGCCCCATTCCGGCATCCCCGGCCCGCCCTGCGGCCCGGCATTGCGCAGCACCAGCACATGATCCGCCGTGATGTCCCAGCTCTCGTCGTCCACCGCCTTCTTGAGGCTCGGATAGTCGTCGAACACCACCGCCGGGCCCGAATGTTTCAGGAACCGCTGGTCCATCGCCGCCGGCTTGATCACGCATCCCGAGGGCGCCAAATTCCCGGTCAGCACCGCCAACGAGCCCTCACCATAGATCGGATTCGTTACCGGACGGATAACGTCCGCATCGTATACCCGCGCCCCCGCGATGTTCTCCCCCAGCGTCCGCCCCGTGCACGTCAGGCAATCCAGCTGCAGATGCTCCCGGATCTCCCCCATCAGCGCCCGGATCCCCCCCGCGTAGAAGAAATCCTCCATCAGATAAGCGTTCCCGCTCGGCCGCACGTTCCCGATCACCGGCACGAGCCGGCTATACTTCTCGAAATCCTCGAGCCCGACATCCGTCCCCGCCCGCCGCGCCATCGCGATCAGATGGATGATCGCATTCGTCGAACACCCCATCGCCATCGCCACCGCGATCGCATTCTCGAACGCCGCCCGCGTCAGGATCTTCGACGGGACCAGCCCCTCCCAAACCATATCGACGATCCGCCGCCCGCTCTCCGACGCCAGCCGGATGTGCCCCGAATCCGCCGCCGGGATCGAACTTCCCCCCGGCAGCACCATCCCGCACGCCTCGGCGATCGCCGTCATCGTGCTCGCGGTCCCCATCGTCATGCACGTGCCATACGACCGCGCGATCCCGCCCTCGACCCCGAGCCAGTCCTGGTCCGTGATCTTCCCGGCCCGCAGCTCGTCCCAATACTTCCAGCTATCGCTGCCCGACCCCAGCGTCTTCCCCTGCCAGTTACCCCGAAGCATCGGCCCCGCCGGCAAGAATATCGCCGGAATGTTCATGCTGATCGCGCCCAGCAACAGCCCCGGTGTCGACTTGTCGCATCCCCCCATCAACACGGCCCCATCCACCGGATGCGCCCGCAGCAGCTCCTCCGCCTCCATCGCCAGCATGTTGCGATACAGCATCGACGTCGGCTTGAGATAGCTCTCGCTCATGCTGAGCGCCGGCAACTCAACCGGGAACCCCCCCGCCATCAGCACCCCGCGCTTCACGTCGTCCACGCGCTGCTTGAAATGCATGTGACACGGCTGCAGGTCCGACCAAGTATTCAGGATCCCGATCACCGGCTTGCCCGTCCACTCCTCCGGCGCGTAGCCCATCTGCATCGCCCGCGACCGATGCCCGAAGCTCCGCAGATCCGCCGGCCCGAACCACCGCGCCGACCGCAGGCTCTTCGCATCCACCCGCGACATCGGTCCCTCGGGGATCTCGCCCGGCTCCAAGCCCGGCGGTGCGATCGGTGTATCAGGCATCGTCAAACCCTCCCCATTGTCGGCTCATCCAGCACGACCCGTCGTATGTCGCGCACGATCACCAGATAACTCAAGACCGCCACCGCCGCATTGGCCGCCACGAAAACCAGCGCCAGGTCGAACGACCCGGTCCCCTGGATGATGTACCCGATGATGATCGGCGTCGTGATCGACGAGATGTTGCCGAACATGTTGAACAGCCCGCCCGCCAGCCCCGCGATCTCCCGCGGCGCCGTGTCCGACATCACCGCCCACCCCAGCGCGCCCACGCCCTTGCCGAAGAACGCCACCGCCATGATCGCGACCACCAGCCACTGCACATCCGTGTAGTTGCACACCACCATCGCCATCGACATCGCCATCCCCGCCACGATCGGCGTCTTGCGCGCCGACGTCAGCGACCACCGCCGCCGCAGCAGCCAGTCCGACCACACGCCCCCCAGCACCCCGCCCGCGAACCCGCAGATCGCCGGGATCGACGCCACGAACCCCGCATTCAGCACCGACATGTGCCGCTGCTGCACCAAGTAGACCGGGAACCAGGTGATG
This sequence comes from uncultured Alphaproteobacteria bacterium, assembly GCA_963848035.1. GTDB lineage: Bacteria > Pseudomonadota > Alphaproteobacteria > Acetobacterales > Acetobacteraceae > JAVVHH01. The sequence goes on along the minus strand of CAWKCD010000001.1, from coordinate 3,769,928 downwards.
AAGAAGTAAGTGATCGCATTGATGTAGAACTGCCCCAGGAAGATCCCGACCATCATCCGGTTCCGCAGCAACTGCCCAATATAGAACCACTCCTTCCCGCCGCTCGCCGCGGCCTGCGTCGCCCGCGGCTCGTCCATGTTCACCAGCGCCCCGCCCTGTTCGATATACGCAAGCTCGGCCGACCCCAGCCGCGGATGCCGCTTCGGCGAATAGATCACCGCCAGCCAAACCGCACTCGTCACCACTCCGAGCCCGCCCATCACGTAGAACACCTCGGGCCAGCCGTAAGTGAAGGTGATGTAACCCATCACCGGCGCGAAGAGCACCGTCGCGAAATACTGCGCCGAATTGAAGATCGCCGACGCCGTCCCCCGCTCGTTCGCCGGGAACCACGCCGCCACCACCCGGCTATTGGCCGGAAACGACGGCGCCTCCGCCAGCCCCATCATGAACCGCAGCGCGAATAGCGCATAAACCGCCGAAGCCCCCGCCCAGCCCACCAGCCCCACCATCGCCGTGAAGCCCGACCACAGCAGGATGCTCCAGAAATACACCGCCTTCGACCCGAACCGGTCCAGCAGCCACCCGCCCGGGATCTGCCCGATCACGTACGACCACCCGAACGCCGAGAACACGAACCCCATCTGCACCGGCGAAAGCCCCAGCGCCTTCGACATCACCGGCCCGGCTACCGCAATCGATGCCCGATCCGCATAGTTGATGATCGTCACCGCGAACAGCATCGCCACGATCGTGAACCGGATATTGCCCCGTCCCGTCGCCAAATCGCCGGTAATGGCGGACATCTTCCCTCCCGGCCGCCCGTTTCGACGGCGGTCCCTACCAACCGCCTTACGCCCAGCCCCGCTTCCAGTCCAAACTAGATCGAGCATTGATTGATACAGGACGAGCATCGATGTTCGAGTTGCACCAGCTCCGCTGCTTCCTCGCCGTCGGCGAAGAACTCCATTTCGGCCGCGCCGCGCTCCGCCTGCACATGACCCAGCCGCCCCTCAGCCGGCAGATCCAGCTCCTCGAACACGAGATCGGCGTCCGCCTGTTCGACCGCACCAGCCGCTCCGTCCGCCTCACCCCCGCCGGCCGCGCGCTCCTGCCGGAAGCCGCCCGCCTCCTCCGCCTCGCCGCCGCCGCCGCCGCCGACGCCCGCCGCGTCGCCGTCGGCGAAGCCGGCACCCTCACCCTCGGCTTCACCGGCGGCGCCGGCTACGAACTCCTGCCCCGCCTCGTCGCCCTGCTCTCGGCCGAACTCCCCGGCATCGACCTCGTCCTGCGCGAACTCCGCACCGCCGACCAGATGGAAGCCCTCGGAGCAGGCCGCCTAGACGCCGGCCTCCTGCGCCTGCCCATCGACCGCACCGGGCTCGACCTCCTCTGCATCGCCCGCGACCGCCTCCTTCTCGCCTCCCCCGCCGCCCACCCCCTCGCCCGCCGACGCAAACCGCCCACGCCCCAGGATCTCGACGGCGCCCCCACCATCATGTTCGCCAGCGCCGAGAACCGCTTCCTCGCCGACCTCGTCGCCGGCCTGTTCCGCCTCGCCGCCGTCGAGCCCCGCATCGTCCAGCACGTCAACCAGATCCACACCGCCCTCGGCCTCGTCAGCGCCGGCATCGGCCTCGCCGTCGTGCCCGAATCCGCCCGCTTCCTCGCCATGCGCGGCGTCCGCCTCCGCCCTTTCGACCCCGAACCCCCGCTCCGCGCCGACCTCCATTTCGTCTGGCGCCGCACCAACGCCAACCCGGCGCTCGCCACCCTCCGCACCCGTATCCTCCCCCAACTCCTCCCCTGATACTGCATCGCAGCAAATCACTTGCATCCCATGCCGTTAACCGCCATGTTGCACCGCAGCAAAGTCGAGGAACGTCCCGTCGCACTCACAGCCAAGGGACACCGATCATGAACAGCTTCGAAGCCATGGGCCAAGCCCAGCTCCACGCCGCCGAAGGCCAGCGCCTCCTCTCCGCCAAGCTCGTCGCCGCCCTAGCCGGCCTCTTCCGCCGCAAAACCACTTCCCGCTAACCACCCCGCCCCGTCATTGCGAGGAGCGCAGCGACGCGGCAATCCAGGACGGCAAGAGCCGCCTTTTCATCACCGAGAGCCCGAAACCCTCCCCCGCCGGCGGGAGAGGGTCGGGCGCCCCACCCCCAAGACGCCCCCACCGCCCCATGTTAATCTCCGCCTCAGCAACGGAGCCCGGCATGCGCGCGCCCCCATCACCCCATCCGGCCCGCCCCCTCATCCGTATCGACTCCGTCACCAAATCCTTCGGCGACAAGACTGCCCTTCAAGACATCTCCTTCACCGTCCCCCAAGGCCAGATCTGCGGCCTCCTCGGCCCCAACGGCGCCGGCAAGACCACCCTCTTCCGCCTCCTCATGGGCATCCTCAAACCCACGAACGGCCGCATCGCCATCGACGGCCTCGACGCCTTCGACGACCGCGTCGAAGCCAAGCGCCGCATCGGCTTCCTCCCCGACGAACCCGTCTTCTACGCCTACCTCTCCGGCCGCGAGACCCTCGCCCTCAGCGCCGCCCTGCACGGCCTCGAGCCCGGCGACGCCATCGCCCGCCTCGCCCCCCTCATCAACCGCCTGCGCATGACCGACGACCTCGCCGCCTTCGCCGAGGACTACTCCCGCGGCATGAAGAAGAAGCTCGGCCTCCTCCTCGCCATGATCCACCGCCCAAGCCTGCTCGTCCTCGACGAACCCACCAACGGCCTCGACGTCCAGGCCACCCGCGAATTCTACGACCTCATCCAGCACCTCGCCGCCGAAGGCGTCACCATCCTCTTTTCCACCCATCTGATGGACCACGTCGCCCGCCTCTGCAGCCACGCCGTCATCCTCAACCACGGCCGCCTGATCGCCGCCGGCCCCCTCGACACCCTCGGCCAACCCGGCGCCGACCTCGAGGAAACCTTCCTCCACCTCACCAACGACCCATGGCGCTGACCGCCGGCGGCCGCCTCCCCACCGGCCCCGGTTTCCTCCGCACCCTCCTGCTCCTGCTGCGCGCCGCAGCCCTCCGCGCCCGCAACCGCCAGCGCCACCGCCGCGCCCGCCGCTGGAAACGACCCGGCCCCGAGGGCAGCTTCTGGGCCTCCGCCGGCATGCTCCTCGCCGTCACCGCCCTCGTCGGCATCCAGCTCGTCCTCGCCGGCGCCATGGTCGACATCCTTGAGACCGCCAACCGCATCGAAGCCGCGGCGCCGAGCCGAATCATCGGCTCGGCGCTCCCCCTCCACGTCTCCACCGACTTCCTCCGCGCGCTGCAGGACATCCAAGCCCGCGCCAGCGATCACCGGGTCCGCGCCGCCGACCTCCGCTTCGCCCATCCCACCGTCGGAGTCGAAGCCATCCGCATCGCCCGCGAGCGCGGCGGCAACGCGGACCGGATCGCCGAAACCCTCCGCGACGCCGCCCTCGACCAAGGCGCCGCCGGCTTCACCGATGCGCCCGCACCCCGGACCCCGCGACCCGCCGCGCGGCCCCACCACCTCGCCGACCTCGCCTTCACCATCATCGGCGCCCTCTGGCTGCTCATGCTCATCGGCGGCGGCGAGGACGCCACCTTCGACGGCCAGAGCCGCCGACACCCGATGTGGGAATGGCTCTTCAGCCACCCCGCGCCCCCCTCTGCCGTCTTCCTCGCCGAATCCCTCGCCCCCATCGCCGCCAGCCCCCTGGTCGCCGCCTCCCCCCTCGTCCCCGCCGTGCTCTATGGCTGGATCTACGGCATCCCCGCCGGGCTCCTCGCCCTGCTGCTCGTCGGCATCCCCGTCATGGCCGCCATCGCCTGTATCGGCAAAGCCCTCGACTTCGCCATCATGCTCCGCTGCTCCCTCCGCAGCCGCGGCGCCGTCCTCGCCTTCAAGAGCTGGATCGGCATCACCACCATGGCGCTGCTCTTCTTCGGCCTGAACCTCGGTGCCGAGCCCCTCCTCCGCACCCTCGCCCAAACCATCCCCGCCTGGCCCGCCTACTCCGTCCCCGTGCTCAGCCTCGTTCTCGGCCTCCGCCCCCAAGGCCCGAACTCGATGCTCGCCGGCATCCTCGTCTGCGACACCCTCGCCGCCGCCGCCATCTGCCTCTCCGTCGGCTTCACCGTCTGGAGCGCCCGCCGCGGCCTCGTCGCCGCCCCCGCCACCAGCCGCGTCACCCACCGCCGCCCCGATAGTGGCTTCGGCCGCTGGCCCCTCCTGCGCAAGGAACTCCTCTGGCTCGCCCGCGACCGCGGCGCCATCGTCCAGATCGTCCTCCTCCCCCTCGGCTTCTCCACCTTCAACCTGTTCCAGATCGGCCTGGTCGCGTCCGCCACCCCCCTGCCCTGGAACACCATCTGCGGCGGCGGCATCGTCCTCGGCGCCCTTTTCCTCACCTATCTCGGCCCCCGCGCCCTCGCCTCCGACGGCGCCGCCCTCTGGATCGCCCTCTCCTGGCCCATCGCCCTCGAGCGCCTCCTCCGCGTCAAAGCCGCGATCTGGACCGCGCTGACCGCAATCGTCACCCTCTCCATCTTCGCCTTCGCCGCCCACCGCAGCCCGGCCGACGCCTGGAAGATCGCCCTCCTCGTCCCCGCCTTCCTCGCTTTCGCCTGGAGCGTCGCCCTTAAAGCCACCACCCTGGCCACCACCGTCACCCAAGCTGGCGAACCCGAACCCGTCCCGATCGGCCGCCGCTGGTCCGCCCAACTCGGATCCTTCTCCTTCGCCACCGGCGTCGCCACCGCCCAATGGCCGCTCGCCATCATGGGCCTGGTCTATTCCACCATCGCCGCCGCCGCCCTCTGGGAAGGCTTCTGCGCCCGCCTCCCCTTCCTGCTCGACCCCTGGTCCGAACGCCCCCCGCCCGCCCCCACCCTCATCCACGCCCTCGTCGGCATCGGCATCCTCACCGACGTCGCCATCACCATCGCCGCCATCGTCGGAACCGCCACCGGCCCCTCCGGCTACGTCCTCGCCTACGCCGCCGGCTCCGCCGCCGTCGCCCTCGGCATGGAGAGCTTCCTCGGCAACCGCGGCGTCCGCATCATCGACATCCTCTGCTGGCCGCTTCCCGCCCGCCCGCTATGGCCGCTCCACCGCGCCATCCCCGCCGCGCTCGTCCTCGGCGCATCCCTCGGCGCCCTCGCCCTGCTCTACGGCGCCGCCCTGCCCGTCGGCCCCACCCTGCCCCGCCAGATGCGCATCGCCTACGCCGTGCTCGCCGTCGCCGTCGCCCCGTTCTGCGAAGAATACCTCTTCCGCGCCCTGCTCTTCCGCGCGCTCGACCGCACCTGGGGCGGCTGGCGCGCCATGCTCGGCAGCGCCGCCCTCTTCGTCGTCTACCACCCGCTGCACGCCTGGCCCCCCGTCTTCCTCCTCGGCGTCCTCAACGCCTGGCTCTTCCGCCGCACCGGCCGCCTCCCCGCCTCCATCGCCGCCCACTTCGCCTACAACGCGGTCGTCGCCATCCCCCTCCTCACCTGATCCGCAACCCCGAAACGAACCCCGCCAGCGAGGCCGCCTCCTCCCCCGACAGCACCCGCAGCGGCACGAACTGGAACAGCGCATCCGACTGATACAGCAGCAGAACGACCTCGTTCTCCCGCCGCTTCACGTAATCCGCCCACGCCATCGCCGCCTGCCCCCGCCCCGTCCGCGCCCGCAGCCCGGCCGCATCCCACTCCAGCGTCACCGCCTCGTGCAGGTTCTTCTGCTGCCGATAAACCCGCCGCACCCACCAAGGCAGCACCCCGAACCAGATCCCCGCCGCCATGCCCCCATACGCCACGATCCCAACCGCGATCGTGATCAGCAGCGACCCCAAACTCCGATCCGTCTCCGAAAACGCCACCCACGAACCCGCCGCCATCACCGCCGCGACCACCACCAGCCGCGCCCGCCCCGGGCGCGAATGCAGCCGATACGCCGCCAGCGTATCGGCCACAGTCGGCGTATACGTCACCCGCACCCCGCTACACCCGGTTGGAGTATTTCTTCAGCTCCATCCGCGCCAACTGATCCCGGTGCACCTCGTCCGGCCCATCCACGATCCGCAACGTCCGCGCCACCTTGTACATGTTCCCCAACCCGAAATCCGAGCTCACCCCCGCCGCGCCATGCGCCTGGATCGCCCAATCGATCACCCGGCACGCCATCTCCGGCACCGCCACCTTGATCGCCGCGATCTCCGCCCGCGCCACCTTGTTCCCCACCGTGTCCATCCGCCAAGCCGCATGCAGCACCAGCAGCCGCGCCTGCTCGATCAGGATCCGCGACTGCGCGATCCGCTCCCGCGTCACCCCCTGATCCGCCAACGGCTTGCCGAACGGCCGCCGGATCAGAGCCCGGCGGCACATCGCCTCCAGCGCCCGCTCCGCCAGCCCGATCGCCCGCATGCAATGATGGATCCGCCCCGGCCCCAACCGCCCCTGCGCGATCTCGAACCCTCTACCCTCCCCCAACAACATGTTCGAAGCCGGCACCCGCACGTCCTCGAACGTGATCTCCATATGCCCATGCGGCGCATCGTCGAACCCGAACACCGGCAGCATCCGCACCACCGTCACGCCCTTCGTCTCCCGCGGCACCAGGATCATCGACTGCTGCCGATACCGGTCCGCCCCGTCCGGATCCGTCTTCCCCATCACGATGAGGATCTTGCACCGGGGATCCCCCGCCCCCGAGGACCACCACTTCCGCCCATTGATCACGTAATCATCGCCGTCGCGCACGATCCGCGTCTCGATGTTCGTCGCATCCGACGACGCCACATCCGGCTCCGTCATGCAGAACGCCGACCGGATCTCCCCCTCCAGCAACGGCGTCAGCCAAGCCGCCTTCTGCGCCTCCGTCCCATACCGCTCGATCGTCTCCATGTTCCCCGTATCCGGCGCGGAACAATTGAACACCTCGCTCGCCCACTCCACCCGCCCCATGATCTCGGCCAGCGGCGCATACTCGAGATTGCTCAATCCCGCCCCGTAATGGCTCCCCGGCAGGAACAGGTTCCAAAGCCCCTCAGTCTTGGCGACCGCCTTCAACTCCTCGACGATCGGCACCGGGCTCCACCGATCCGCCAACCCCGCCTGCTGCGCCCGGTACGTCTCCAGGTTCGGATACACGTGCGCATCCATGAACCCCTGCACCCGCGCCCGCAGCCCCTCGACCTTCTCCGAATACCCGAAATCCATCCCGGTCCCTCCCAGACCGCGACTCTAGATCACCCGCGCCCCCGTTGAAATCGCCCGACCCTCAATCCTCCGCCCGATACCGCCCGTCGTCATCCTCCCCCGCCGACCGACCATCCAGCCCGCACCGGAAACTCCCGGCATCGTTGCTGTTCCCATGCCCGTCGTACAGCGCCACCTGCGGATACGGGCAAAGCGGCCGTGTCGTCGCCACCCCCTGCGCCGGGTCGTCATTGACGTATTTCGTCGCGATCACCCGCGCCGGCGCCTGTCCCGTCGTCACCCACCGGTCCAGCGCCGCGATCAGGCTATGCTCCGCATCATCGGCCACCGCCGGCTGCCCAGAGATCCCGAACGCGTTCGGCCCCGGCCCGCCTGTGCAATGCCCCACCCCCGGCGCCATGAACAACCGATAGAACGATTGCGGCCGCCCCGACCAAGCCGTCACCTGATCGTAATAACCCGTGCTGACATACGGCGTGATCAGCCAATCCGCATACCCGTGATAACCGATCAGCTTCCCGCCCCGCCGCCGGAACGCCTCCAGATCCGGGCTCGTCGCATTCCACACCGGCCCCAACACCCGATCCACCCGCGCGCTGTCCCGGTGATAATCGAACGTCCGATAGTCCCACTTCGGATCATGGAACACCGCATAAGGCAGGATCTGCAGCGAGAACGCATTCAGCGGTATCCCCAACTGGTAGATATACCACCCCACGAACCCGCCCAGCAACTCGCCCCCCGCCACCTGCCCCGGGAACAACTGCCGCCCCGTCACCGGATCCCGCGCCCCCTGATAGAACCGCGTCGCCGAATCCACCTGCCCCTGCGTCAGACACCCCGCCGTCGCCCCGCCCCGGCACAGCAGCGCCCGCGGATCGAACCGGCACATCTTCGGGTCCGTCAGCACCCCGTCCGATACCCCGTCCTTCGCATCGCACGCCCCCAGTACCGCCGAATGCAGCGTCTGCAGCGGCGTCAGCCCCAGCGCGTAATCCCCGTCCTGCCGCAACAGCGTCGCCGACAGATACAGCTGCCCCGTCACCGTCCGGCTCGCATTGCTGAACGGATCGCCCGCGATGATCCCGTCGTAATCCTCCGGGAACCGCTGCGCCTCCATCAGCGCCTCGCGACCACCCTCCGAACACCCCACGAAATACGACGCCCGCGCCGCCGAGCCATAAACCGCCTTGATCACCCGCTTGGCGATCCCAGTCGTCTCGTGCACCGCCCGCGTCCCGAAATCGACCAGCTTCTCCGGGTTCCCCAACCAGGTCGGATCCGCCCCTTCGTGCCCGTCATCCGTGCTCGCCGCCGCGTATCCCTGCTGCACCGCCAGCGCCAACGCCGAATACACCACCGACCCCGCCAGCCCGCCATTCCCCACACCTTGGAACTTCGAGTTCCACCCCGAAACCGGCAGCCAAACCTCGAACCCGATATCGGACTGGCTCGTCGGATGCGTCACCCCCGCCACCCGGCAGAACGCCGGCATGTTCGCATAAGTCACCCCATCGGGCGCCGCGAACGACCCGGCCGGCACCGTCTGCGCCAGCGTGATCTGCGTGTTCGGCAACGAGAACCTCGTCGCCAACCCCTCGCATGTCCCCGCCCAGGCACCCCCGCCCCAAGCCATCCCCGCCACCACCGTCGACCCGGCCAGCAACATCGAAACCCGAGATGCCATTTTGCGCGCCCCTGAACTCACCCGATCCAGCCTAGACGCCTCCCACGACCGTAATCAATCACCCCCGTATCAATCAGACCAGGTCGATCGCCCCCACATCGATCACCCCGTGCGCCCCGCCCCGCCAAGCGCTACCCTCGCCACTCGCCCCCGGAGCCGCCCCCCTGTCCGAACTCAAGCCCCCACCCCCAGAAGAGGCCATCGACCCCACCAGCCTCCTCCCCTACCTCGCCGCCCGCCTCCCCGGCGCCACCGGAACCCCCGAAATCTGGCGCTTCACCGGCGGCCACGCCAACCTCACCTACCTCCTCCGATACCCACACGCCGAATACATCCTCCGCCGCCCGCCCCTCGGCCCCGTCCCCCCCGGCGCCCACGACATGGCCCGCGAGCACAACATCCTCGCCCGCCTCCACGAAGCCTTCCCCCTCGCCCCCCGCTCCCACCTCTTCTGCGACGACCCCGCCCTCATCGGCGCCCCCTTCCTCGTCGCCGAACGCCGCCACGGCATCACCCTCCCCGGCCTCGACCTCCCGCCCGACCTTCAAGCCGACCCCACCTTCGCCCCCCGCCTCGGCCACACCCTCATCGACACCCTCGCCGCCCTCCACCGCGTCGACCCGGCCGCCGTCGGCCTCGAGACCCTCGGCAACCCCGAAGGCTTCATTCCCCGCCAACTCGCCGGCTGGACCAAGCGCTTCCACGCCGCCGCAAGGCCCCGAAGCCGCCCCCCTCCTCGCCTGGCTCGCCGCCAACCTCCCCGCCCCCACCCGCACCACCCTCATCCACAACGACTACAAACTCGACAACCTCCTCCTCTCCCAAACCGACCCCGCCACCCCCGTCGCCGTCCTCGACTGGGACATGTGCACCCGCGGCGACCCCCTCATGGATCTCGCCTATCTCCTCAACTACTGGTCCGAACCCGCCGACCCGCCCGACTGGATCACGGCCTCGGCCATGCCCACCTGGCGCCCCGGCTTCCCCACCCGCGCCGAAGCCATCGCCCGCTACGCCCACCAGACCGGCTTCGAAATCACCGACCTCCGCTGGCACCGCGCCTTCGCCGCCTTCAAACTCGCCGCCATCCTGCAACAAATCTACATCCGCTATGTCCGAGGCCAGACCACCGACCCCCGCTTCGCCCCCTTCGGCGCCCGCGTCGCCACCCTCCTCCAAAAAGCCGAGACCCTGACCCATGCCTAAGAGAACATTGCCGAAAGCTGTCGCACAAACCGCACCCCGAGCGCATTTCAGAATGCGTCCGGAATGGTCAGCAACGCGCGTCAGATGGCCGTTCCAAACGCATTCTCTAATGCCGAACCCCGAGGCCGTTCCGGGCGCATTCTGAAATGGCCTCGCAAGTTATTGCCGTTGCGGTGGCACCGTACCCACCGCTTCTCCAAAACCCCCACCCTCTTCATCGACATCATCGCCGGCCAAGGCGTCGCCAACGACGCCCACGCCGGCACCCTGGTCAAACACCGCTCCCGCGTCGCCGCCGACCCCACCCAGCCCAACCTCCGCCAGGTCCATCTCATCCACGCCGAACTCTTCGACGAAATCCGCCCCAAAGGCTTCGACATCCAGCCCGGCGACCTCGGCGAGAACATCACCACCCGAGGCATCGACCTCCTCGCCCTCCCCCGCGGCGCCCTCCTCCGCATCGGCGAAGCCACCCTCGAGGTCACCGGCCTGCGCAATCCCTGCGCCCAGATCGAGAAATTCCGCCCCGGCCTCCTCGCCGCCGTCCTCGGCCGGGCCCCCGACGGAACCCCGATCCTCAAAGCCGGCATCATGACCATCGCCCGCACCGGCGGCGTCATCCGCCCCGGCGCTCCCATCGAGATCACCCTCCCCCTGCCGCCGCACCACAAGCTCCAACGCGTCTGACGCGAGTCCGAATTAACCGGATCTTAAACCTGATGGGCGAACCTCAATCCCATCAGGTGCGAGTTAGTGATGTCAGCTTCCAACTCGCCGCGCCCCGACGCCAGGGGCCCCGGCGCCAGGGGCCCTAACGCCAGGGACCCCGACGTCCGTGGCCACGGCCTTGGGGACATTCCATCGCGGCAACCCCTTCTGCGCGAACGGCTGCGCGTCAGCCGCCTCGCGTCCGGCGGTCTCGTGCTGCTGCTGATCCTGCTGCCGGGCTTCGCCCTCTGGGGCGCCATCGCCACCTTCCAGGCCGGCGAAGCCGCCCGCCACGCCAGCGCCCTCAGCGACGCCTTCCAGGACGCCCGCTACCAGGTCGGAGCCGAGGAATTGCTCGAACGTAAATACCGCCTCGAGCCCGGCGCCAAGGTCCGCAGCCTCCATCACGCCGCCGCCCAAGCCATGATCGCCGCCCTCGAGCGCGCGCAATCCCAGTCCACCGTCGAGGACACCAACTGGATCAACGGCGTCATCGTCAAACATGGCGACTATCTCGCCGCGCTCGAACGCATGTTCGCCGCCGTCGACGCCGGCGACGTCGCCCTCACCAACCAGATCGATTCCGACGAGATCGACCCCGCCTTCGACGACATCACCGAACGCGTCCTCGCCGCCGCCGCCGCCAGCCGGGCCGACGCCGAAGCCCACCTCCGGGACCTCGCCCGCCTCCAGGCCGGCGTCACCACCGCCACCCCCATCGTCTTCGCCGTCGGCCTCGCGCTCGTCGTGTTCTTCTGGCGCGTCCTGCGCGCCTACCAGGCCAAGGTGAAGAACGCCGCCGAACGCGAAGCCGCCATCGCCCTGCGCAGCGAGAACCGATACCGCCTCCTCGTCCAGAACTCGTCGGACACCGTGCTCATCTGCTCGGCCGCCTGGATCGTCACCCACCAGAACCCCGGCACGGCCCCCGGGCTCGCCGCCGCCGACGCGCTGGTCGGCCGATCCCTCCTCACCCTCATCCATCCGGACGAGCAAACCGCCGCCCGCGCCCTGCTCCACCAGGCCGAAGCCGCGCCCGCCGTGCCGCGCCAGAGCGAGCTCCGCGTCGCCGACGGCGCTGGCGGCTGGCGCTATGCCGAACTCATCCTCACCAACCTGCTGCACGAGCCCGACGTCGCAGGCATCGTCGCCACCATCCACGACGTCGACGAGCGCAAGGGCTTCGAACGCCAGCTCACCCAGCAGGCCTTCTACGACTCGCTCACCGCCCTGCCCAACCGTGCCCTCTTCCGCGACCGGCTCGACCAGGCCCTCGCCCGCACCGAACGGCAGGACCATAGCGTCGGCCTCGTCTTCATCGATCTCGACAACTTCAAGCTCATCAACGACAGCCTCGGCCACGCCGTCGGCGACACCCTCCTCCTCACCGCCGCCCAGCGCCTCAAATACTGCGTCCGCAAGCAGGACACCGTCGCCCGCCTCGGCGGCGACGAGTTCGTCGTCATCCTCGAAGGCCTCTCCGGCGAAGCCGACGCCCTGCCCATCGTCGACGCCATCATCGCCCAATTCGCCGAACCCTTCCTGCTCGGCGGCCGCGAGGTCGTCGTCACCGCGAGCATCGGCATCGCCGTCGCCGACGCCGCATCCGAAGACGGCAGTCACGCCTATCGCGACGTCGATCGCCTGCTCCGCAACGCCGACCTCGCCATGTATCGCGCCAAGGCCGACGGCAAGGGCCGCTACATCGTCTTCAACTCGAGCATGCACGCCGACTCCCTCGCCCGCCTCGAGACCGAGAACGACCTCCGACACGCGCTCGAAGGCCATCAGCTCCGCATCCACTATCAGCCGATCGTCTCGCTCCGCTCCGGCCGGGTGATCGAGTTCGAGGCCCTGGTCCGCTGGCAGCACCCGACCCGCGGCCTGATCCCGCCGCTCGAATTCATCCCCATCGCCGAGGAGACCGGCCTCATCGGACCGATCGGCCAATGGGTCCTGCAGCAAGCCTGCGGCCAAGCCATGGAATGGCAGCGGCGCTTCGGCCCCGAGCCGCCGCTGATGATGTCCGTCAACCTCTCGCCCCACCAGTTCCAAAACGCCGAGCTAGTCCGCATCGTCGCCGACACGCTCGAGCAGACCGGCCTGCCCCCCGCCTGCCTCAAGCTCGAGATCACCGAAGGCGTCGTCATGCGCGACATCGAGAACTCGATCGAGACGCTCTCTCGCCTCAAGCAGCTCGGCGTGCAGCTCGCCATCGACGATTTCGGCACCGGCTACTCCTCGCTGGCCTACCTCAAGCGCCTTCCGCTCGACGTCCTCAAGATCGACCGCGCCTTCATCAACGGCCTCGGCCACACCCGGCAGGACGACACCATCGTCCAAGCCATCCTCACCCTCGCCGGGTCCCTCGGCCTCACCGTCACCGCCGAAGGCATCGAGAGCGCCGAACAGGCCGCCACCCTCGGCGCCTGGGACTGCGACCGTGGCCAGGGCTACCACTTCGCCAAACCGCTCGAACCCGCCGCCGCGGCAGCCCTGCTGGATGCCCCAGCGGCAACTGCGTTGCCGCTGTCGCCCAATGTATCGGCAACTGCGTTGCCGCCGCCCAATGGATCGGCAACTGCGTTGCCGCCGCCCAATGCATCGGCAACTGCGTTGCCGCCGCTGCCCAAGGTCGCCGACGCCGCCTGACCCGATTCCGCTTGCACCACACTACAAGAAAATGATCCTACTACGGCGAATGTCCGCCGTAGCCGCCCTTCGTCCACCCAAGCCCGACCCGGCCCCCAGCCCGGTACCGAGCCCGGCAGACGAGCGCCAAACCAGCCAACTCGCCATGCTCGACCGCCTCGCCGTCCTGAACATGCAGGCCGCCGAAGCCACCGCCCGACGCATCCGCGAAGCCCCGCCCGACGCCGACATCGCCAGTTCCGTCCTCGGCCTCGCCCGCGCCAGCCGCGCCGTCGCCCAACTCATCACCGCCTCCAAACGCCTCGAAGCCGGCTCCCTCGGCCGCCCCGAACGCCCCGCCGACCGCGCCTCGCGCCCCGCCTCCACCGATCCGCGCCGCGCAATCGCCCGCGCCACCTTGCACAAGGCCGCCGCGATCGAGCCCGACCGCGCCCTACGCGCCCAACTCCGTCAGATGATCGACGAACGCCTCGACGAGGAACTCGACGCCGACCCCGAAAGCGAGATCCGCCTCGGCGACATCGTCATCGCCATCAGCGGCGAATTCGGCCTCGGTCTCCGCGTCTCCGAACTCACCGACGAAGAACTCGGCATCCCCCGCCCGCCGATGCCCGGCAACGACATCCCCTACGCCGACCGCCCCTGCCTCTACGCCCGCTTCACCGACTTCGACCCGCCCGACACCGGCCCACCCCCCTCCCCCTCTCCCGCTGGCGGGAGAGGGCCGGGGTGAAGGCAGCCGCCTTCACCAAATCCGGCCTTTCCGCCGTGCCCCCTTGCCGTCCCGCCCGCCGACCGTTACGGCGCAAAGGACGAAGCGGGAGGAAATACCAACATGCGCGTTTTGGTCATCGGCGCAGCCGGCATGATCGGCCGTAAGCTCACCGAAAAGCTCGCCGCGGGCGCGATCCCGGTCGACCACCTCACCCTCGTCGACGTCGTCCAGCCCACCGCTCCCGCCGAACTCGCCGCCGAAACCCAGATCGCCGACCTCTCCCAGCCCGGCACCGCCGAACGCCTCATCGCATCCCGCCCCGACCTGATCTTCCACTTCGCCGCCATCGTCTCCGGCGAAGCCGAAGCCAATTTCGAGAAAGGTTACGCCGTCAACCACGACGGCACCCGCAACCTCTTCGAAGCCATCCGCCACCAGAAGGACTACAAGCCCCGCCTGGTCTTCACCTCCTCCGTCGCCGTCTTCGGCGCTCCTTTCCCGCCCGCCACCGGCGGCGGCCCGTCTGAGACATCGATCGGGGATGAATTCTTCACCACCCCGCTCACCAGCTACGGCACCCAGAAGGCCATCGGCGAACTCCTCCTCGCCGACTACTCCCGCCGCGGCTTCATGGACGGTGTCGGCATCCGCCTCCCCACCATCTGCGTCCGGCCCGGCAAGCCCAACGCCGCCGCCTCCGGCTTCTTCTCCAACATCATCCGCGAACCCCTCATCGGCCAGGAAGCCATCCTCCCCGTCCCCGACACCGTCCGCCACTGGTACGCCAGCCCCCGCGCCGCCATCGGCTTCCTGCTCCACGCCGCCACCATGGACACCGCCCCCCTCGGCGGCCGCCGCAACCTCTCCATGCCCGGCCTCTCCGCCACCGTCGGCGACGAGATCGCCGCTCTCCGCCGCGTCGCCGGCGACCGCGCCGTCGCCCTCATCCGCCGCGAGCCCGACCCCGTCATCACCCGCATCGTCGGCGGCTGGGCCCAGAACTTCGACGCCTCCCGCGCCCAATCCCTCGGCTTCAAAGCCGAAACCGACTTCGACCAGATCATCCGCGCCCACGTCGAAGACGAACTCGGCGGAAACATTCCGGTGGCAGCCTGATGCGCGTCATCCTCCTCGGCCAGCAAGCCTTCGGCAAATCCGTCCTCGAAGCCCTGCTCGCCCGCAACGACGAAGTCGCCGCCGTCTTCTGCGCACCTGAAAAAGCCGGCGAGAAGGCCCGCCCCGATCCCCTGCGCGAAGCCGCCGAGGCCGCCGGGATCGCCACCTACATGTACCCCAAACTCACCGCCCCCGAAGCCCTGCACGCCGCCCGCACCGCCCGCGCCGACCTCGGCATCATGGCCTACGTCACCCAGTTCGTCTCACAACCCTTCTGCAGCATCCCCACCCACGGAACGATCCAGTTCCACCCCAGCCTGCTCCCGCTCCACCGCGGCGCCAGCTCCCTCAGCTGGTCCATCATCACCGGCAAGACCGAAACCGGCTTCTCCATCTTCCGCCCCACCGACGGCCTAGACGAAGGCCCCCTCCTCCTCCAACGCCGCGTCCCCATCGACCCCAACGAATCCCTAGGCGCCCTCTATTTCGACAAGATCTTCCCCCAAGGCGTCGCCGGCCTCCTGGAAGCCGCCGACCAGGTCCTAGCCGGCACCGCCCAAGAAACCATCCAAGACGAATCCCAAGCCACCTACGAAGGCATCATCGGCGACCCCGAATCCCAGATCCACTGGCACCAACACGTCGACCAAGTCTTCAACCTGATCCGCGGCCTAGACCCCGCACCCGCCGCCTGGACCACCCACCAAGGCCGCAAACTCTATCTATTCGACGTCCAAAAACACCCCGCCCCCACCTTCGCCGCCGTCAAAGGCAAAAAAATGGGCCAAATCCTCACCACCACCCCCACCCTAACCATCCAAGCCCAAGGCGGCACAATCTCCGCCAACCGCATCCGCTGGCAAGACGCCAAAAAAACCCCAGCCGCCGAAATAGGCCTCAGTCAAGAAACGATCCTCGGCAACTAGCCGCTCTCCTTGCACATCTGGTCGATGACAAGCACCAACTTTTCGGAATTTCCACTCTCCGCAAATACAGCACCGGAGGTAAGTCCGGAACGCTCACTGCGTTCTTCCGCAAGGGCGCTCGCAAGGGACTAACGAAGTCTCAAGAATGGAACGATCCCTGTTGCAATCCCGTAAATTTTCTGTTATCTCATCGGTATCTGATTACATGTCAATGGATATCGCCGTGCAGTTGCCGTCTCGACCTCAACAGTCCGCGCCTCAGCAAATATCGGAACAATCTTCGGCAACATCAAACCTGAGTACTATTGTAGCCGCAATGTTTCGGGTCGCACCGTCTGTGTTGTTCAGCGCCCGGAGTTACCGGCAAAATGATTAGAAAATGGTATTTCGCCCTCAGCGAAACCTCCTTGGATAGATTGGATCACGGGTGGCGTGGGCTTATAAGAGTTGCCGTCCGTTCCGCACAGGAGCATACAAGCCTCGCTCCGCATATGATGTACGACGGCAACGAGAACCGTTTCACCGATGAGCTGCAACATCTCGGCGTGAAACTAGTCCGCCATCGAGTGTCCTTCTTCGATGCACTCTCGAGCATCTCCGGGGATAGCCTTGATCACTTAGCAATCATATCAGGCGCGTTTCTGAGGGTGGAACTGCCGCTGGTCGAAGTTGATGACGACCTAATCCTATACACGGACTGCGACGTCGTCTTTCAGCGCGGTTTTCAAATACCGACGGTCCAACCTGTCCTGTTTGCGTGCGCGACCGAGTTCAGCCAAACGGATTATGATAACGATATGAACTCGGGATCAATGGTCATGAACCTTCCGGCATTAAGAGCCGACCTGCCGCAGTTCACCAAGTTCATACGTGATAATTTGTCCCAAGGCTGGCCCGGCGCCGATCAAGCCCATTACCGACGTTTTTATCAGGGCCGCTGGGATCGGCTAGCCATTGAGTACAACTGGAAACCGTATTGGGGCGTGAATGCCGACGCGAGCATTGTCCACTGGCACGGTCCGAAGCCATTGCTGGTCCGCAAATTTATACATCAACCGGATCTCGGTACGAGCAAGGAATTGAGACGCATCTTTGATCTCAACCAAGATGCGTACTTAACGTTTCTGCAACAGTGGGATGAGATCGCCGTGACGGTTCCGCAAACGATAAGGGGAAATGTCGACCTGATCGATGACCGATCGATTGTCGGATGGGCGCTTTACGAAGACTGGGATAAAGCGGCTAGGTTGACAGTGGAGATCGATGGCGAGATCGCCGGAGAAGTCATCTGCAATCTGGAGCGCGCTGACCTCCAGCCGATTTTCGGCACCTCGGCAGGCGGGTTTCGATTTGACATTCCGGAACGCTTCGGAAGTGAGGGGCAGCATGCGGCGCGATTGCTTGATGAGAGTGGATGCCCCGTAGAACTCGGTTGGGACAGTCAGCATGCGACGACATTCTTCTACGTAGGAGCACGTTCCGCTGAGCTTCCGTTGCCTGTAGGGACAAGTCTGGCGCAGCTCAGTCCTCGAATATCCTGCTACCTTGATGAGATCACACCAACCCGCATGTCTGGTTGGGCAGTAAATGTCGCGGATCCTGAGGAACCAGTCGAGCTCGCAATATGGTTGGATGGCAATGAGGTGACCAAGCTGAAATGCGATATTCGTCGTGTCGACCTCCAATGCATCGGTATCACTGCGTCAGCCGGGTTCTCTTTCAGCCTTCCTCGAAAGTATTTTGACAACCAGGAGCATTCACTGCAAATTCGCGTAGCAAACAATCCGATCTCGTTTCATTGGCGAGGAAGTCTGATTGAGACGCACATGTTCTGCGAGCGGTGGCATCCGAAGATCATTAACAATATCGACGGCGTTCGCGAGGGCGTAATCAAAGGTTGGGTATTGGTAGAAGACCCAACCAGCGCGAAACGTGTAGGTGGCGCCCATCTTCTGGTTACGTGCGACGGCGTGCACGTCGGCAAGCTGAAGGCGGACCGTCATCGCGCCGACGTCGGCAAGCATTATGCTGCTGAGGCTAATTGCGGTTTCGAGTTTTTCCCGCCTCCCGCTTACCGTCGCGGACGTACCCACGCCTTCCACTTCTACCTTCTGCCTTACGAGGTGGAGATGGCCGGGAGCCCAGTCGTCACAAGCATCGTAACGGATCAACAGCAAGCAGACCTGCTGGCGCTGTCCGACTCCCTTGACAGTGTTCACAGGGAGGTCACACGCCTCCGGCGTCAGATGCGGATGCTGGTTCCACAACCGGTCTTTAATATAAGAGACTATGACGCTTGGGCATCTGACTACTTTGGGAACCTGCGGAAGAGGACTCTTGCCGCTCGCCACGCTGCGGCCCGCAATAGGGCCAATCAGAACTTACCACTTGTCAGTATTATATGTCCGACTTTCCAGCCGAGATTAGACTATTTCATTCAAGCGGTTGAGTTGGTTGTCAACCAGACTTATAGCAATTGGGAGCTGATAATAGTTGATGACGGCAGCTTCGTGCCGGAGTTGACGGACCAAATCGACAATTTTGCCAGACGTGACCCTCGCATTAAAGCAATCAAGAGAGTTAAGAATGGCGGGATCAGCTCGGCCACTAACGCCGGTATCAAGGCGGCCAAGGGCGATTGGATCGCATTTTTCGATCACGACGATCTATTAGTTGAGACGGCGCTGGAAATAATGATCACCGCCGGCCAGCAACATGATGTCAAGGTTGTATACAGCGATGAAGATAAGGTGGACGACGCGGGCACATTGTCGGAACCGGCCTTTAAGCCCGACTGGAATTACCGGATGTTGCTTGCTGCAAATTACGTAAGCCACTTCCTAATGGCAAAGACCAGCGTTGTCCGCCTCGCCGGTTCGCTCAATCCGCGTTACGATGGCGCACAAGACCACGCTTTTATCCTTAGGCTGTCGGAGATTCTTCTCCCATCCGAGATCTGTCACGTTCCAGAGGTTCTCTATCATTGGCGGAAGTCGGCAAGTTCTACGGCATCGTCCATTGGCGCCAAGCACTACGCCATCGAAGCAGGCGTCGCCGCCGTGACGGATCACCTCAGTAGACTTGGGAAAATCGCGACGGTATCAAGTATCAATGAAAATACATGGTATAGCGTGAATTGGGGATTTACCGACACGCCGTCTGTCTCCATCGTCATTCCTTTCACGGACCAGATTGCGATGACGCGCGACTGCATAAATCGCGCGCTATCTAGTACAGATTACGGCAATTTTAACCTGATCCTACTGGACAACTGGTCGATTTCTGAGGATGCTGCTAAGTTTAGTGCCGAAATGGCAAGATTAGATAATGTTAAGATCTTGCGCTTTGAGGAGCCGTTTAATTACTCGAGACTTAACAATGCCGCTGCAGCGATCTCGAATGCAGAACTATTTGTGCTAATGAACAATGATCTTTTGATTACGCATAGATCGTGGCTTCGGGTTATGGTCAATGAAGTGCTGGCTGATGAAAAGGTAGCTGTGGTTGGGGGAAAATTTCTATACCCTAACGGCACCGTTCAGCATGCGGGGGTTGTTCTCGGCATCGGTGGTGTAGCCGCTCACGTTCATACTGGCTTGGCGGCTGACGATCCCGGTTATGCGGCGCGTGCGTTGTTCGCACAGGAGATGTCGTGCGTGACAGCGGCCTGCCTCCTAATTCGCAGTTCGGTCTACCGCCAGGTCGGTGGCTTAGATGAAAACCACCTCAAGGTGGCGTTTAACGATGTCGATCTATGCCTCAAAGTTCGGGCGGCGGGATGGAAGATCATATGGACGCCTGACTTTATCGCGGAACACCACGAGTCCTTGTCGCGCGGCGATGACGAAATGCACGCCCACAAGGAAGCTCGGTTCTTCGACGAGATGCAGGTTATGCAATCGCGCTGGGGGGACGCGCTAAGAACCGACCCGTATTACAGCAAGCATTTCCTACTCGAAGGCAGACCATACTATGATCTCGCGTCCGAACCGCCCAAGAAGTCATCGTTCCCCATAATCGATTCGGCGAATACCGACGTTCCTACCGGGACTAACGCTCGCAGTGGTACATAAGCCGATCAAAGACGCCAAAATCTGCCGGCCGAACACGGGCGTGACCTCCGCCCGAACCCAGCCGTCTAGCGTCTGACAAATATGCCGACCCTGCGCGATGTGAGCCGTCTGACCTACGCCCTGGTCAGCCCCTACTGCGTCGACTACCCGGCTCGGCCCGTGCCGCCACGCAGGAGATCGTAATAGCTGTTTCTATTGAAGTCTCTTCCACACCTTGCGGATAAGGTTCATCGCACCGTCGCGCTGCTAAGCGACACATTGGTTGTCATGTTCGCTCGAAGCCACGTTCCGGGTCGATGGACAAGTCCTCAGCACGAAGTGTCAGGTTTGGCGAATAATGCGGGTCTGCAGTCAGCAGATCGCCCCAAGTGTCAAGCATATATGAGATCTCCTTTTGCGAGCGGAAGTGCTTCGCAGGGTTGTCCTCCGCTCCACGTGAGACCAACTCGTGGTGCCGAAGCACCGCTTGCGGCGTGAACACAATCCGATACCCCGCCTGCACAATACGTAAGCAGAGATCGACGTCATTGAACGCGACCGGCAGGTTCACCGCATCAAATCCCCCGATCTGGCTGAACACTTCCGCGCGGATCAGCAGGCAAGCCGCAGTGCAGGCGCTCATATCCTGCGCTACAAGATTTCTGGTCATATAACCTGGCTCATCATGGCGTAGGAATTTGTGCGCGTGTCCGGCGACACCGCCAATCCCCAAAATGACGCCGGAATGCTGCACGCAATCGTTCGGATAGAGCAGCTTTGCACCAACCGCCCCAACGCCGCTTTGCATGCACTCTCGCACCATCTCCAGCAGCCACGCACCGTCGATCACCTCGATGTTGTTGTTCAACATCAGCAGCAACGACCCGGTGGCGAAACTCGCGCCGAAATTGCAAATTTCCGAGTAATTGAAATCGCGATCGAATCTGACGACCCGAACGCCTGCGTATTTCTCCATTTCGGCAAAAAGTTTGAACGTCTCCGGCTCAACGCTGCCGTTATCGACAACGATCACCTCAATGGAAGGGTAGTCTGTTTGATAAACCAGCCCAGATAGGGCCACCGAGAGTATCTTTGCACTGTCCCGCGTGGGCACAATCACCGACACTTTTGGCAAGACCTCGGGAGTAGCCCACTCTACTTTGTAGGTGCCAAACACTCCGTCGGTTACGCCGGCAAGGCGGCCCGTGCGGTGCAGATGGTCGCGGATCGCTGCCTGACCGGCGACTGCGGCGTAGTTCTTGGTCGACAAATCCGAAGCGGTGCTGTCCTCGTGTGCGCGCCAGTGATACAGAATAAGGGGTACGTGTTGAATTTGGTCCGGCCGCGTCAACTCGCAGCAGCGCAACAGGAAGTCGTGATCTTGGCTGCCGTTATACCTTGAGTCGAACGCACCGACCCGATCCACCAACTCACGCTTCACGACGAGAAGGTGGCAGATGTAGTTATAGGAGAGCAAAAGCCGGTAGTTGAAATCCGGCTTGAAGTGCGGCTCGACGGCAACGTTACGCCGATCAATTTTGTCTTCGTCGCTGTAGAGCAAGGCCGGATCACTGCTCTGTATACGCAACGCCATTTGGTAGAGCGCATCCGGCGTCAGCAAATCGTCATGGTCCATGAAACAGATATGGCTGCCGGTGGCAATGCTCAGTGCACTATTCGTTGCCTCCGAGATATGGCCGTTTGTTTGCCGGAACACGATTTTGATTCGAGGATCAAGCGCCTCAATTTGTTTGAGCGCATCAATTGTCGGCGCGCTCGAGTGATCGTCTGCAATGCACAACTCCCAGAAGGGATAAATCTGGCCGATAACCGACTGGACTGCCGCCTGCAAGAATTTCTTTGGTGTGTTATAAGTTGGCATAACAATCGAAAACATCGGCTGATGTTGCAGTTCCAGTATCCTCCGCGCCATCCGTTCTCTGGTGTCGGACGGAAGAGCACCAAAACGAGACGTCCACTTCTGGTAGGTATCATTGACTTTCTGGCCACTGCGAACAGACTGCAGAAGGCCAGTTCCAATCAAATCCTCTAAACGCTGCAGCGCCCTTAATCCTTCGCTTGTCGAAGTTTGTAGGCGGGTGAGTATCTGGAAAGGTAGCGCTGAATTGAGTGTCACCTTCATCGGTGAGCGCGGGAGGCAATACACGGTGTTGGTTACGCGCGCAGTAATTAGATGTGGCCGTTCGTCCAGTAGACTAGGAGGGGTTGGAACAATGAAGCTGTGCCGTCCATCCGTGAAGCCTGCGGCTTTCAAGTCATCCCGGAACACGTCAGCATTCGCTCTCGCGATGAGCGTGTCACCGTCCAGAATGTCGACCGCGACGGGAACGTCAGGCTGACGCTCGTTATAGGCCCAGCCCCGTATGGTCGACTCAGTCACCGCGTCCAAGCAACCAGGGAATCGCGGCGCGGGTTCGGGCTCTCCGTCGACGCCCGCCATCTCGGGATCGGAATCCTGCACATCGGCGACAGCAACGAGCGATACTGACTCTAGATCCTCTTGGGAGAAAAGCACGCTCGCCCCGAGCTCGACATCCGACTGAGCAGGACTGTTCGGCAACTCAGTACCGCTCAGCACGGCCACCGACTGGATGGCAACCTGCGTGCGTCCATGAAGCGCCGAAACGCTCCCGAACCGTGCGTAGAAGGCGTGTCGTCCATCCCCAATCCCGGAGCGACTTAGATCCGGACGCATCTCATTGGCCAGTCCGGTCCAAACGGTTCGCCCATCAGCGAGAATGCTGACTTCCACACGCTCCTCCGGGTTGGCTGGATTGAACGCCCAGCCTTCAGCGGAGGTGAGGCTAATGTAATCGAGCGACCCGGAAATCAGCGCCGAGGATGTCGACGGCTCATCCGCGAGTTGCCTGGCGCCAAGCTGGGGGGATGCGTTAATATCCATCAGGACGGAACGCCTTCGTTGAGATGTCAATAATATTGCATGCATGTATTTTAGTTGAGGGGGGGGGCCACTTAACCGTTCTCCAATGCTCCAGGGCGACGGCGGGGTCGTAGATGTTCGAGTACGGTGTTACATGTGTGAGACGATAAACTCCGGTGGCTCGATAGCCGATGAAAATTGTCTGACATAAAAGCAGGTGCTGCGCTGAACGTTGCACCGCAACATGCACGTTTGTGAGCTTGCTGCGCAACTCCCTCATAGGTCTCGGTGGACCAACACGTTTGAACCGGGCTCACTTGAGAACGCTGAGCGCACGCTTCTGTCGATCATGATGACCTCGCCCACCGCGCCAGAGAAGCGATCTTGCCGTCTAGCCGAATTCACAGCCTCTTGTTAGTCGTTACTTCCGTGTTAACGAAAGTTAAAACCGCTCGTCCGAGTCGTTAGTTGCAACACGATGGTGCCAATTGATAGGCTGCTTACTTCAGAAACAAGGCAGGTATGGCGCGATGCACCTCATGCGAGCGCAGCCTCTCGAATTAAGGATCGCGATCCGAGTGAAAGCCGTCGTACGCATCGTGTCTGCTAATTTCCGCCGATACACGCCTGACCCGGCGCAGTAACCCCCCGGAATATCCCCTTGTAGCTACGCACCGGCGCGTGCTGCGCAAGCCACAGTGCAATCGCCGCGCCAGAGTTCGGCGTCGTCTCAGTTCCGATCGAGCCTCCGTAGGTCTGCGCCGAGGGAGCACACTGTTGCGCGTAAGGCGTTCCGCACTCCTCATAATTCTCCGATACCCAATGGTTCGGCAATGCCCCCGCCGCATCGAGAACACTTACCATTCGCCTGGCGGAGGTCAGAAATTTTGTATTGTCGCCATCTGGGCTGAGTAAGACCGCCGACCACAAGTTGTGCTCGCCGGCCCACATCAGGATATCGACAATGAATTTCTGGTAAGCTGCCTGCTGAACCTCGGTCGGAAACGCACTGAAGAACTCGAATGGGGGCGTGTCGAGCGCCACTCCACCGCCGTACAGCATCGCGATTCTGTAGTTTTCCCACCAAGGGTCGGACCATGGGTGCATGACTGACACCGGTACTTGCATCGCCCGCCGCTCCGGGGCCGCCCGTGTCGTTTGGTGTCGGATTGATGGCAAAAATGCGTGGCCCGGTTGCAAGGGCGCGGCCCTCGTCCACAAACGCTTTGAACGCCGCCAAGTCTACATCCCCAAATGCCTTGCCGTTTGTCATCGTGGGAGCGTTGGGCACGTTGATCACGGCCGCCCGCGGCGTGAAGCCCCTGGCTACCACATTCGCAATATACTCCTCGCAAACGGCACCTGTGGTCGAACAAGCCGACACGCCGGCTCCGCTGAAGAATCCACGATGGAACAACCCTAGTTCAACGATTCCCGAACCCGTATTCCGGAACAATGCCAGTATTCGCGGGACATACGGGCGATGCACCGCTGCCGTTGCGTTATAATGAAAATAAAATGTTCCTCTACAAGAAGCGCGATATTTCGTTGTTGCGGCCGGATCGGCCATGTTGTCTAAACCACTCAATCCACCGAGACTGACAGGCATGTCTGGCGCCAACGACGGCGATGCAGCGCGCGGCGCGACGGCCGTGCTTTCTCCACCAGGAAGTGTGCCGTGCATCGGCGTGGCTCTGGATGCAAAGCTTGCTAGAACAGTCCAAAACACGCAACACGAGGTCATCAAGATCACGGCAGGTCTAAAACCCGAGCGTTTATATCGTTTTCGCAAGTTTTTCATAATGCCTTGAAAGCACCTTTTCTCCATTGCGCGACTCTCGTCGGATCAAAAAGTCTATGCGTCTGAAACCATAGCCGAGCCGCGACAGGATAGGAGACGTCACTCCAGGAATCGACAGGCAACTGCAAAGCGAACTCTAATCTGTCGGCGTGAATGTGGTTGCCTGACCCCGGCCGACAACCCGCCAGAATTGGAGGACACTGGCCATCCGACGGTCGACGTGGGACGTATTGGACAAACTGATTAGTCGCATCAGATCTCTGTTGGTTTCGTAAACTCGGGAACTGATACGGGACGAGGTCACCTATTGCTCTTGGGTCTCTAGTTCTGTCAGATTTGGCAATGTCCATGGCCGTAATTCTCGGCCGATGGGAGCGGCCAGGCGTAATATCGACGAAGATCGCGCAGGCAGGATTCACCGCCGCCGGGCTTCGCAAGGGAGCGGATACATCCAGGCAGGTGTATTGCAAATATGGTAGCACCGTCCCAGGATGATCCATGGTATGAAACAACGCCCGGAGCGCGACATTGCCGTTGAACAACCCCCTCGCTTTGCCATATTGAACCCGGTTCCACGGTGCGGAAGTAGTAATCGTCATGTCATCGCCTGACTTGTTGCAACATGAGGCGCCTTTTCCGCCGTCATTCACCATTCTCCCAACATCGTTTTATTTGCACAGCGGGTTTCACGGAGAGGCAGCGTCGCTCCAGATGCTTAGCCAGCAAGCCAATTGCCTTATTAGAAGCGTGTCGGTCTACCCCGAGGACAGTTATGTGCGTCCACATCAAAACGTCAGGGCGTCAGCGGAATTCGAGTCTGCGTTGTCGAATATTTACGGGGCTATCAACTCGCAGTTCAACACGGTACCTCCCGTAATGTTATCTATCCTGTCAAACACCTTACTTATCGACAATGTGTTGCTGGCAATTCAGGATGACGTACCAGCAATTGTTTATGAAACGTATCGCTCGAATGATCGGGCGCAAACACCTTTCAGCTACATGACGACTTTGCGCATACCAGATCGAGTTTTTAACGAAAGTCCAGCAACTTATTGTTATGTAGGATCTGTCGGCTATTTCAACTACGGCCATTGGCTTATTGACGATCTGCCCCGCGCCGTGATCGCACGGGAAAAGATCGTTGGCCCGATAAGGTGGGTCATTCCCTCCTCAACGCCGGCTGTTGACGAGGCAAAGCGCGCCTCACTAGCTGCATTGACAGGAACAAACCCGGAGATCGTTTTCATAGGCGCTGGCGAACTGATCCGCTTCGAGCGGCTAGTTTACGTGTCGCCTGTAAGCTATCACCCATACCAAAAATCGCCCGCCAGTCTGCGTGCACTCCAGCGCAGGTTCGATACCGGATCGCCGATCGGCCAAGGTAAGAAGATTTTCGTCTCCCGTTCGCAAACGGATAGTCGTGGTCTGCTGAACATGCCCGAGGTTAGAACCATATTGGCCGAAAGTGGATATCAGCAAATCGATCCAGGCTCAATGTCCTTTGAAGCGCAGCGAGCAACGTTCAGCAACGCACTCGCGGTCGTTGGGGTAATGGGTGCGGCTATGACTAACACCTTGTTCTGCCCCCCGGGGACACCTGTCGTTTATCTTGCGCCCGAAGGTTGGCTTGAACCGTTTTACTGGGATTTGGCGGCGGTCATTGGGCACAAATATGCCTGTATTTATGGCGCTAGACCGCAACGCGCGGGGAACGCCGACACCGAACCGCCGCACCTCGGGCAGTTCCGCGTTGATATTGCAGAATTGCTACAATTTCTGCCGCAGTTCTGAATAAAATCCTCGGGTATCGGGTTGGAGATTGAGATGCTATGATCTCGCAGCAACGTCTTACTCAGTTCCGTCTGTAGAAGGAAAGTTTATGTTTGCGCGCTATTCCGTAATTCAGAGTTTTCTCGCGTTATTTCCGCAGCCGCGCTATTTGGAAATTGGAGTAAATAAAGGAGTTACGTTTCACAATCTAACAGCTTCAAAAAAAGTCGCGGTGGATCCGAAGTTTCTTTTCACAACAAATGACCGCGAACCGGATGCTGAGTATCATGAGGTCACAAGCGATGTTTACTTCTCGGATTTACGCGACGATGAGCAATTCGACGTGATATACCTGGATGGTCTCCATACATTTGAACAAACTCTGCGGGATTTACTGAATTCTATTAGTCATATTCGGAGGGATGGAATTATCATTATCGATGACGTATTGCCGAATTCTTACCACGCTTCTTTAGAAGACTTATCCGAATTTCACGAAACCTATCCACACATGGGCCCCCAAGCAGACGGAAGCTGGATGGGAGACGTGTATCGGCTTGTCTATTTTATTGAGACGTATCTTCCAAAGTATATATACGCCACGATGAGAGAAAATCATGGACAGCTGGTGATGTGGCGCGGGAAGCGTACGGAACACAAGTCCAGAGACTATGATGTCGAGGAAATCTGCCGGCTCGAATACAAGGATATACTTTTGCGGACGAGTTCGTACAACTTCTTGTCCCTCGAGGAGATTCATCGAGCACGTAGAGATTATTTATCATCTGAGTAACGCTTTTGTTAACGAGGCACTTTACCTTAGTATAATCGATCGCTGACCTACTAGGGTCTAAGTCGGGATGGCCGGGCAGACGGGTTGGAAACGCGCGGCACGCTGGTCAGCCGCAGCTTTCCCGTTCTCGCTGCGACATCCAGCTTATGTGTCCGGCCATGCTCGCGAGATCACCCGGCGGACGTGGCACTGTTCGCCCGATCGAGCACCGCGACGACGCGGCAGCCCGGCGTGGCTCGTGCTCTTCGTAGCTTCCCACATTGTTGACAACCTCGCACAGCCAAGCAATGGCAACCTCGAACATACCGAAATATTGGTGCCCCGTACGGGATTCGAACCCGTGTTACAGCCTTGAAAGGGCCGTGTCCTAGGCCTCTAGACGAACGGGACAGGCGAGGAAGCGCGTAGCGCGGCTAGGCCAGTCGGGTCAAGTCACGCTGCTGCCGCATCGGCAATGCTGAACGTCGCACTCACCGTCCCGTTCCACTCTTCCGCCCGCAGATGTCCCGCCAGATGCAGCGCCGGCCCTCCGGCGACCAAGGCCTGTGCCAACGCCCCATCTCCGGCGCGGAACAGCAGCGCCTTCAAGCGTGGGCCCCCGCCCTCGCCCACGAGCCACGCGCGGATTGTCGCTCCCTCTCGGCCGATCCGCTCAGCTCGCGCCACCCGGGCCCGCGGCAGCACGAACGCAGGCTCCTCGTTCCCATTCCCGAAGGGCGACAGGCGGCCCAGTTGCTGTGCCAATTCCACGGTTGCTCCGCCAACCGCCAGCGATCCCTCCACGGCCAGATCCGCTGCCGCCGGTAGCCCGGCTGCGTGTGCCAGAGCCCCGTCGAGGAAGGCGTGGAACTCGTCCAGCCAACTCGCGTCCAGCGAGAACCCGGCCGCCATCGCGTGGCCGCCGCCCGCGCTCAGCATCCCATGCTGCCGCGCCGCCATAACGGCGTGCCCGAGATCGACCCCGGCCACCGATCGGCCGCTCCCTTTGGCCACCCCATCCTCGCCGATCGCCGCCACGCAGGCCGGCCGGTTGAACCGCTCCTTGATCCGGCCCGCCACAATCCCGACCACGCCCGAATGCCATCCCTCGCCCGACACCAGGATGACCGCCCGCCCCGCCTGCGCCTGAGCCGCCGCCTGCGCCAGCGCATCCTCCAGCATCCCGGCCTCGACCTCCTGCCGGTCGCGGTTGGTGCTGTCGAGCCGGAGCGCCAGGACGCGCGCCTCCACCGGGTCATCGGTTAGCAGCAATCTCAGCCCGAGCCCTGCATCTCCGATTCGCCCCGCCGCATTGATCCGCGGTCCCAGCCCGAAGCCGCACGTCATGGCCGTCGGCACGTCCTTCGCGCCCGCCGCCTCCAGCAGTGCCGCGATCCCGGGCCGCGCGCGCCGGGCCATCACCCGAAGCCCCTGCGTCACCAATGCCCGGTTCAGCCCCTGCAGCGGCATCACGTCGCAGACGGTGGCCAGAGCCACCAGGTCGAGCAGTTCTTTCAGATCCGGCTCCCCCCGCCCGGCGAAGAACCCACTCTTTCGCAGCGTCCGCACGGTCGCCACTGCCGTCATGAAGGCGATCGCCGCCGCACAACAGGCACCCAGGCCCGACTGGCAGTCCAACCGGTTGGGATTGACCGTCGCCAACACCGGCGGCGGCGGTCCATCCGTCGCATGATGATCCAGCACGATCACGTCCGACCCGGCCACGGCGGCCAGCACAGCCCCGGCCGAGGTCCCGCAATCCACACAGACGATCAGCGTCACCCCCTGCCCCACCAATCCCTGCAGCGCCGGTAAGTTCGGCCCATACCCCTCGAGCATCCGGTCCGGCACATGGGTCAGCACGCTGCACCCCAGTCCCCGCAATAGCAGCGTCACGACCGCCGTGCTGCACGCCCCGTCGACGTCGTAATCGCCGAAAACTCCGACGGTCTCGCCCCGCCGCACCGCGTATGCCAGCCGCTCCGCCGCCGCATCCATGTCGGCCAGCACGGATGGGTCCGGCAACAGCGCCCGCAGCGTCGGCTCGAGGAAATGGTGCGCGAGTTCGACATCGGCCAAGCGCGCCGCCAGTAGCCGGCCCACCATCTCCGGCACGCCTAGCCGCTGCGCGATCCCCAGCGCCAATCGATCATCCGCGCTGCGCAGCACCCAGCGCCGCCCGGTCAAGCTCCGTTCGAGGTTCATGGCGACGACTTTACGGCCGCCGCCCGAGTCGCTACTCCGGCTGCCAGGTCTTGGTTTCGAAGTTGTGGTGCGCCTCGACATAGCGCACCGTGCCGGACTTGCTTCGCATCACGATGGAATGCGTGAACGCACCATGCCCGAAGCGCCGCACGCCCTTCAGCAAGGCCCCGCCGGTCACGCCGGTGCCCGCAAACACGACATCGCCCTTCGCCATCTCGTCCACAGCGTATTTGTACTTCGGATCCTTGATCCCCATCGCCCGAGCGCGCTCGACCTGCGCGTCGTCCTCATACAGCAGCCTTCCCTGCATCTGGCCGCCGATGCACCGCAAAGCCGCCGCCGCCAGAACACCCTCCGGCGCGCCGCCCGCACCGACGAACAGGTCGATCCCGCCATCGGGCATCGCCGCCGCGATCACCCCGGCCACGTCGCCATCCGACAGCAGCATGCATCGCGCCCCCGCCTCGCGGCAGTGCGCCAGCTTGTCCGCGTGGCGCTCGCGCTCGAGCATGCACACGACCAGGTCGCCGACGTCGCGCTTTTTCGCCCGCGCCAGATTGCGCAGGTTTTCTTGCATCGAGGCGTCCAGATCGACCACGCCTTGCGGCAGGCCCGGCCCAACCGCGATTTTGTCCATATAGATGTCCGGCGCGTGCAGGAAGTTGCCGCTCTCGGCCAGCGCCACCACCGCCAATGCGTTCGGCCCGCCTTTGGCGGTCGTCGTGGTGCCCTCCAGTGGATCGACCGCGATGTCGATCGCCGGGCCGCCGGAGCCGACCTTCTCGCCGATGTAGAGCATCGGCGCCTCGTCCATCTCGCCCTCGCCGATGACGACCGTGCCGCTGATCGCCACCGTGTCGAACGCCCGCCGCATCGCCTCCACGGCCGCGCCGTCCGCCTCGTTCTTCTTGCCGCGTCCCATCCAGCGGGACGCCGCGAGTGCCGCAGCCTCCGTCACCCGCACCAGTTCGAGCGCCAAATTGCGGTCGTACGCGATCTCAGGCCGATGACTCATCTGTTCTCAATCCTATGCGGGTTCGATGCGAATCAATGCCGGCGGCTCCAATACGGCGTCGCTCCGCCCGATCTGATCGAGCGCCGCCCGCATCGCCGCCTCGTTCGTCTCATGCGTCAGCAGCACCACCGGCACGGCCTCGCCAGGCGAGCGCCCTCGTTGCAGCATGCTCTCCAGGCTCACCCCGGCATCGCGCAGCGCCGCGGTCACGTCGGCGATCACGCCTGCGCGGTCCACCACCATCAGCCGCAGGTAATAGGCCCCGACATGCGCCGACATCGGCACACTGGGCAGCGCGGCGAGCTGCTCACCCGCCATGCCCCACACCGGCGTCGACCGCCCGCGCGCGATGTCCACCAGATCGGACACTACGGCGCTAGCTGTCGGCCCCGCCCCGGCGCCGCGCCCAGTCAGCATCACCCGGCCGACGAAGTCGCCCTCGGCCACCACCGCATTGAACACGCCATCGACCAGCGCCAGCGGATTGGTCTGCGGCACCATGCAAGGATGCACCCGCGTCTCGATCCCCTCGCCAGCCCGGCGCGCGATCCCCAGCAGCTTGATCCGGTAGCCAAGCTCCCGCGCGAACGCGATGTCGAGCGACGACACCCCGCGGATCCCCTCGATATGCACCGCGCCGAAATCGACCGGACGATTGAACGCCAGTGCCGCCAAGATCGCCAGCTTGTGCGCCGCGTCGATCCCATCCACGTCGAACGACGGATCGCTTTCCGCATACCCAAGCCGCTGCGCATCGGCCAGCACGTCCGCGAACTCGCGGCCTTGCTCGCGCATCGCCGTCAGGATGTAGTTGCAGGTGCCGTTGAGGATGCCCGCAACCCGATCGATCCGGTTGCCCGCCAATCCCTCGCGCAGCGCCTTGATCACGGGGATCCCGCCGGCGACCGCGGCCTCGAACCCGATCGGCACCCCGCGCCGCTCCGCCGACGCGGCCAGCTCGGCCCCATGGACGGCCAGCAGGGCTTTATTCGCGGTGACCACCGGTTTGCCCGCCGCGATCGCCGCCTGGACCAACGCCCGCGCCGGCCCGTCGCTGCCGCCGATCAGTTCGACCACGACGTCGATCGCCGGGTCGCCCGCGAGGGCGACGGGATCGTCGTACCAGCGCAATCCTTGCAGCGCGACGCCGCGGTCGCGCGTGCGGTCACGCGCCGAAACCGCCGTCACCACGACCCGGCGGCCGGCTCGCCCCGCCACGATCTCCGCGTTGTCCCGCAGCAGCCGCAATACGCCCGCGCCAACCGTTCCCAGCCCGGCGACCCCAACCGATAGTGGACGCGTCATCCCGTGACTTCTTCGAGCTGCGAGACGTTGCTCTCGGCGGCCAGAAAGCCCCGGATGTTCCGCACCGCCTGCCGCAGCCGGTGCGTGTTCTCCACCAGCGCGATACGCACGTGGCCGTCGCCATGTTCGCCGAACCCGATCCCCGGCGCCACCGCAACTTTCGCCCGCGCCAGCAGCAGCTTGCTGAACCCGACGCTGCCAAGGCTGGCATACCGCTCCGGGATCGGTGCCCAGGCGAACATCGAGCCGTCCGGGCTCGGCAGGTCCCACCCAGCTGCGTTCAGGCCCTTGACCAGCACATCGCGCCGCTCGCGATACAGCTTGCGCATGTCGTCGACGCAATCCTGCGGTCCATTCAGCGCCGCCGTCGCCGCCACCTGGATCGGCGTGAAAGCGCCGTAGTCCAGATACGACTTCATCCGCGCCAACGCTCCGATCAGCCGTGCATTCCCGGCCGCGAAGCCCATGCGCCAACCCGGCATGGAATACGTCTTGGACAGGCTGGTGAATTCGACCGCGATGTCCTTCGCGCCCGGCACTTCCAGCAGTGAGGGCGGCACGTTGTCGCCGAAATAAATCTCGGCATAGGCCAGGTCGGACAGGATGAAGATGTCGTGCTTACGGCAGAACGCGACGACCTCGCGGTAGAAATCGAGGTCGGCCAGATAGGCCGTTGGGTTGCTCGGGAAGTTGACGATCAGCGCCGTCGGCTTCGGCACGCTGTGGCGCACCGCGCGGTCCAGCGCCTGCAGCATCGTGTCGTCAGGCGTCGCCGGTACGCTCCGCACGGAGGCGCCGGCGATGATGAAGCCGAACTGGTGGATCGGGTACGATGGATTGGGCACCAGGATCGTGTCGCCGGGGCTGGTGATCGCCGCTGCCAGGTTGGCCAGCCCCTCCTTCGAGCCGAGCGTCGCCACCACCTCCGTCTCCGGATCGAGCTTCACGCCGAAGCGCCGCTCGTAATAGCCCGCCAGCGCGCGCCGAAGCCCCGGTATCCCCTTGCTGGTGGAGTAGCGGTGCGTCCGCGGGTCCTGCACCGCCTCGACCAGCTTGGCCACGATGTGCGTGGGCGTGCCGCTATCCGGATTGCCCATGCCGAGGTCGATGATGTCGTCGCCAGCCGCGCGGGCCTTCGCCTTGGCGTTGTTCACCTCGGCGAACACGTAGGGCGGCATGCGGCGGATGCGGTGGAATTCATGGGTCATGGTCGAGGTCCGGTTCGATTCGCGGGGCGCGGGAGGTCGATTAGTTTAGCAGACGGGCACTGGCGTCGCGACCCTGTGCCACGGCTTCGGCGCGTATGTCGCCAGCCGGCACGCCGGCCGCGAGCAACGCAGCTGTGATCGCGCCGGTGCGCCGGAGCGCTAGCGGCAATGCCGCTCGCTGTGCCGCTGGCGCCGCCGAGCGCGCCTCGCCGCCGGCCGTGACCACGATCGGCGCGCCGAAACGTTGGCCGACCAGCGCCTTCAGCGCTGTGTCTGCGCCCTCCGGCAGCGCCGCCGAACCGAGCGCAAAGCTGATTTGCGTGGAGGGTATCGGACGGAGAACGACTGGCGCCGGGTTGCTGGTCGGCAAGCCCGGCAGGTTCGGCAGGGACGGCGCCGCCTCGGGCACCGCCGGGATCGGACCGCTCACCACTGGCGCCTGGCCTTGCGTGGACGTGAGCGCCGCAGGCGGCCGTGGATCGTTCACTGGCGGCGCTGCGGCTGTCGGAGCGGCGCTAGGGGTCGCGTTCGCCGCGTCGAACGATAGGCGGGACGTATCGGCGTCGGCTGCCGGCGCTGCAGGAGTCGCCGCAGTTGCCGGGGCGGATGCGGTCGCCGGCTTGGGCGCGGGCTTCGCCGCCGCGTTGGGCGAGGCGAACACGATCGGATCGCGTTGGTTCAGCCGCGCCGTCTGCTCACGCTCAGAGGTCAGCCGCGACACCAACGCGCGCTTGGCGGCGAAATCGACCGGCGCCGGCTTCGGCGGCACCTTGGAGAAATTAGGATAGGGGTCGGTGATCCCCGGCGGCGGCGGCCGGTCGGCGGCCACCGGCCCGCCCTGCATCTGGTGCCACCAGTCCACGGGATGATCGAGCGGAAGATTGCTGTCGTAGAATTGCTCGATCCCGCCGGTCGAGTTCTGGCAGCCAGTCAGCAGCACGAGCCCGAACAGGGCTGCCGCCGCTTGCCGCCACCCGGCCCGGTCACTACGTTCCAGAGAGAGAGACGTCCCCATCAACAAGATCCAACCCTACGCTCTCCCGCCTCATAGCGGGCATAGGCGTCTCCGGAAAGGACACCGCTTCATGGCCGACTCAGTCAAATCGGACGCCCCGCCCTCAGCGATGAAGCTCACCGACCCCGCGGTGCTCAGCCGATCCATGGCGGATATCGCCGAACGGTCACAGCGCCTCGTGACCGATTGGCTCAACCGGCAGAACCACGAGATGCCGAATATCGACCCCATGAACGTCGGCCACGCCTTCATGGAGATGACCGCCCAGCTCATGAAGGACCCGGCCAAGCTGATGCAGGCGCAGATCGGCTTCTGGCAGGACTACATGACGCTTTGGCAGAACACGACCAAGCGGTTCCTCGGCATCGAACCGGCCAAACCGGTCATCGAAGCCGACCCCAAAGACAAGCGCTTCAAAGATGACGCGTGGAAGGAGAGCGAGGTCTTCGACTTCATCAAGCAATCCTATCTGCTCTCGGCCCGCTACGTTCAGGACGTGGTCAGCCATGTCGACGGACTGCCGCCCAAGACGGCGCAGAAGGTCGATTTCTATGCCCGCCAATTCGTCGATGCGATGAGCCCCAGCAATTTCCTGCTCACCAACCCCGAGGTCCTGCGCAAGACCGCCGAGAGCGGCGGTGAGAACCTTCTGCGCGGCTTGAACAACCTGCTCGCCGACCTCGAGCGCGGCCGCGGCAAGCTCACCATCAAGATGACCGACACGGACGCGTTCCGCCTGGGCGAGAACATCGGCGTTTCACCGGGCCAGGTCATCTTCCAGAACGAAGTCATGCAGCTGATCCAGTATTCTCCCAGCACCGAGACGGTGCTCAAGCGCCCGCTGCTGATCGCGCCGCCCTGGATCAACAAATTCTACATCCTGGATTTGCGCCCCAGGAACAGTCTCGTCCGCTGGGCGGTCAGCCAGGGTCACACGGTCTTCATGATTTCCTGGGTCAACCCGGACGACAAGCTCGCGGAACTGAAATTCGAGGACTACATGACCGAGGGCTACCTCGCCGCCCTCGACGCCATCGAGAAGGCGACCGGTGAACGGGAAGTCAACGCGATCGGCTATTGTCTCGGCGGCACCCTGCTCGCCTGCACGCTGGCCTATATGGCGGCCAAGGGCGACGACCGCATCAAGACCGCGACCTTCTTCGTGACGATGACGGATTTCCAGGAAGCGGGCGAGCTGGGCGTCTTCATCGACGAGGAGCAGTTGCGCGCCCTCGAGGACAAGATGGAGAAGCGCGGCTTCCTCGAAGGCGGCGAGATGGCCAGCACCTTCAACATGCTGCGCGCGAACGATTTGATCTGGTCCTTCGTCGTCAACAATTACCTGCTCGGCAACGAGCCATTTCCGTTCGACCTTCTGTATTGGAATAGTGACAGCACCCGCATGCCCGCGGCGATGCACAGTTTTTACCTGCGCAAGATGTATCAGCAGAACCTCCTGCGCGAGCCTGGCGGGATCGAGCTTTGCGGCCAGCCGATCGACCTGCACCGCGTCACCGCCCCGACCTATTTCCTGTCGACCCGCGAAGACCACATCGCGCCCTGGAAGAGCACTTACCGCGGCACCCAACTGCTCGGCGGCAAGAACCGCTTCACCTTGGCGGCCAGCGGCCACATCGCAGGGGTCGTCAACCCGCCAGACGGCGGCAAATACAGCTACTGGACCAGCGACGCCCTCCCGAGCGAGCCGGAAGCCTGGCTGGCCTCGGCCACGGAGATCTCCGGCAGCTGGTGGCCGGATTGGCAACGCTGGGTGCTCTCGCACGACCGTACCGAAGTGCCGGCGCGGCAGCCCGGCGATGGCAAGCTGCCGACGATCGAAGCCGCTCCGGGCAGCTATGTGAAGGTGAAGTCCACCGCCTGAGCCGTTTACCGGCGGTTCATCAACGGCGCGTAGACTGCGTTGGCGACAACGGAGAGAGTTCGATGCGCCGCGTGCTGCTGGTCTTCCTGCTGGGAGCGGCCTTCCAGCCGAAGCCGTCCTACGCGGGAAATCAGGATTTCACGCTGGTCAACCGCACCGGCTACCAGATCAACGAAGTCTATGTGAGCCGAAGCAGCGCCCATCACTGGGGGCAGGACGTCATGGGCCGCGACACGCTGCTGGACTCGTTCTGGCTCAAGATCACGATCACGGCGCCCGAACACGCCTGCCGCTGGGACCTCAAAGTCAAATACCGGGATGGCGGAGAGGCCGTCTGGAACAACCTCAACCTCTGCAGCATCAACAAGGTTTCGCTCTACTGGGACCGCGCGCGCGAGGTCACCCGCGCCGTCACCGAGTAGCGCCCTACTTCAGCCGATCTGCTTCAATCCAGCGCGGTATCTCTGGCCCAACGCCGCGTAATGGACCGCGATGTGATCCATGTTCGCCCGCTCGTCGTCCGGGATGTCGCGCATCTTGCGTGCGGGACGACCGCCCCACAGCTCACGGCGGGGGATCCGTTTGCCCGGCGTGAGCAGGCCGCCAGCGGCCAGCATCCCGCCCTCCTCGATCACCGCGCCATCCAGCACCGTCGCGCCCATCCCCACGAAGGCGAAGTTCTCGAGCTTGCACGCGTGAATGATCGCCATGTGCCCGACCGTGACGTCCTCACCGATCTCGCACACCCATTCCTCGCCCGGATTCACGTGCAGGACCGAGTTGTCCTGGATGTTGGTGCGTGCCCCGATCCGGATCCGGTTGGTATCGCCGCGGACGAGACAGTTGAACCAGATCGTCGCCCGCTCGCCCAACCAGACATCGCCGATCACAACGGCGGTCGGCGCCACCCAGGCGCCCTCGGCCAGGCGCGGGGAGACGCCTTCAAGCTCATACAGCATGCGCGAGCTCCCGCGTGACGCCTTGCTGCAGCCCGAGCATCAGCCGGATGTTCTGCACCGCCGCGCCCGACGCGCCTTTGCCCAGATTGTCGAGCCGCGCCACCAGCACGGCGTGGCCCCGAGCGTCATTGCCGTACACGCGCAGCTCCATGACGTCGGTATCGTTCAGCGCCGTCGGTTCCAGCTTGCCTTCCTTCTCGGCCGGAAGCACCCGGACCTGCTCCGCCCCGGCGTAATAGTCGGCCAGCGCGCGGTGCAGAGTCTCGCTCGTCGGATGCCCAATCAGCAGGTCCAGGTGTAGCGGCACCGAGACCAGCATGCCCTGGCGCACGTGCGCGACGGACGGTACGAAGATCGGGCGCCGGGTGAGCCCGGTGAGATGCTGCAATTCGGCGACATGCTTGTGCTCGAGCCCGAGCGCATACAATTCGA
This sequence comes from uncultured Alphaproteobacteria bacterium, assembly GCA_963848035.1. Classification (GTDB taxonomy): domain Bacteria; phylum Pseudomonadota; class Alphaproteobacteria; order Acetobacterales; family Acetobacteraceae; genus JAVVHH01. Next base: position 3,732,400 of record CAWKCD010000001.1, on the reverse strand, counting down.
ACGCCGGGCCGCCTTCAGCCTCGTGCGCCTCGATCATCGAGCGACCGCCACCGGAATAGCCACTGACGGCATTGACCGTCACCGGGTAGTCGCGGGGCATCAGGCCGGCCTCGATCAGCGGCCGGATCAGCGCGATCGCCCCGGTCGGATAGCAGCCGGGGTTGGCCACCTTGCGCGCCGCTGCGATCCGCTCCGCCTGGCCCGGCGCCAGCTCCGCCCAGCCATACACCCACGCCGGATCGACCCGGTGCGCCGTGCTCGCGTCGAGCAGCTTGGGCGCATGGGCGCCGAGTGCGTCGGCCAATGCGACGCTCTCCTTGGCCGCCGCGTCCGGCAGGCACAGCACCACGAGATCGACCTCGCGCATCATCTCGCGCCGCGCCTCCGGATCCTTGCGGCGGGCCGGATCGATGCTGCGGACCGTGATCCGAGGCGCGCCGGCAAGACGCTCGCGGATTCCGAGCCCGGTGGTGCCTGCTTCGCCATCGATGAACACGGTCTTGTCGCTCATGCTGTCCTCCTCGGCAGGATGGTCGGCTGCGGGATGCCCCAAATGCAAGAGGGGCGGCCCGCTGCGGACCGCCCCTCTGTCATGCAACAAAGTTCAGGACGATTACCGCTTGCTGAACTGGAAGCTGCGTCGCGCCTTGGCCTTACCGTACTTCTTCCGCTCGACCACGCGGCTGTCGCGGGTCAGGAAGCCGGCGAGTTTCAGCACGGGCCGCAGTTCCGGCTCGTAATGCGTCAGCGCCCGGCTGATGCCGAGGCGCACCGCGCCGGCCTGCCCGGACAATCCGCCGCCCGTGCAGGTCGCCATGACGTCGAACTGGTTGTAGCGGTCGGTCACCAGGAAGGGCTGGGTGATCAGCATGCGCAGCACCGGCCGGGCGAAATATTGGCCGACGCGCTTCCCATTGACGACGATCTCGCCCTTGCCGGGCTTCACCCAGACGCGGGCGATGGCGTTCTTGCGACGGCCGGTCGCGTAGCTGCGGCCCTGCGCGTCACGCTTCGGGTCACGCTTCGGCGCACCGCTCTCGACGGTCGGCAGCGCAGCGGCGACGGCGAGGTCGCGCAGGTCGGCGAGCGTGCGGCTCTGTTGGGTTTCGGACATGCTCAGACCCTCGAATTCTTGCGGTTCAGCGCGGCCACGTCGAGCTTGACCGGCTGCTGGCCGTCGTGCGGATGCTCCGCACCCTTGTAGACGTGCAGGTGCGCCATCTGGCGACGCTGCAGCGGGCCGCGGGTGATCATCCGCTCCACGGCCTTCTCGATCACGCGCTCCGGATGGGCGCTCTCCAGCCGCTGCTTGATCGAGCGTCCCTTGATCCCACCGGGATACCCGGTGTGCCAGTAGAACATCTCCCGCTCGGCCTTGTTGCCGGTCACGCGCACCTTCTCGGCGTTGACGACGACGATGTTGTCGCCGCAATCGACGTGGGGCGTGAACTGCGGCTTGTGCTTGCCGCGCAGGCGCATGGCGATGATGGAGGCGAGCCGGCCAAGCACGAGGCCTTCGGCGTCGATCAGCGTCCAGCCTTTAGTGACCTCGCGCGGTTTGAGCGAGGGCGTGGTCTTCAACATGAACCTATCCCGAGATACGAACGAGGCGCGCATATGCTCTGTTATGCCTGGCGCGTCAAGGGTTTCCTGCCTGTGGTAACATGATACCACATAATCTACACCCTCGCCCGTGACGCAGTCCAAACCTTCTGCCACACTCGCGCCGGGTCAGGAAAAGGAATGCCAGCATGCGTCTTCTCATCGTCGGGGCAGGCGCCACGGGCGGTTATTTCGGCGGTCGCCTGGCCCAGGCCGGCCGCGACGTCACCTTCCTCGTCCGGCCCGGACGCGCCGCGCAACTGCGCGCGAACGGACTGCAGATCGTCAGCCCACATGGCGACGCCACCATCGCGCCCAAACTGCTCGTCATCGGCGAGCCCACCGGCCCGTTCGACGCGATCATCCTCGGCCTGAAAGCGTATGCGCTGCGGGCCGCGCTCGACGATCTCGCTCCCGCCGTCGGCCCCGCCACCATGATCATGCCCCTGCTCAACGGCATGCAGCATATCGATCGCCTGATCGAGCGCTTCGGGCCCACGCCCGTTCTCGGCGGGGTCTGCCGGATCGCGGCCACGCTCGACGAGCAGGGCAGGATCGTCCAACTCGCGCCCTTTCAGGACCTGGCCTACGGCGAACGCGACGGAAGCGAGAGCGCGCGGGTCCAGACGCTCCATGCGGCCATCTCCGGCGCCGGGTTCGACGCGGTCGCCGCTGGGGACATCATGCAGCAGATGTGGGAAAAGTGGATCCTGCTCGCTTCGGGCGGCGCGATCACCTGTCTGCTCCGCGGCAATGTCGGCGAGATCGAGGCGGGCGGCGGCGCGCCACTGGCCCGCCGCGCCCTCGCCGAGGCCGCCGCAGTGGCCGCTGCCGCCGGCTATAAGCCGCGCGACAAGTTCATCGCCAATGCCGACAAGATGCTGACGGCCAAGGGATCGAGCTTCGCCACCTCGATGTATCGCGACATGCAGGCCGGTGCGCCGGTCGAGTCCGAACACATCATCGGCGACATGATCCTCCGCGCCGCGGCCGCCGGGCTCGACAGCCCGCTGCTCACCGCGGCCGCGGCGGCATTGCAGATCTACACCGGCCGCCGCGCGGCCTAGGTCAGTCCGCGGTCGGGCGCTGCCGCAGCGCCAAGCGCTTCAGCGTCGCCACCTCGCGGAAGAATTGCTTGGCCGGGCGGGTCGGACTGCCGATCACCACAGCGCCTGGTTCGAGCGCCGAGATCACGCCGGACTGCGCGCCGATCCGCACCTTACGGCCGATCCGGACATGTTCGGCCACGCCGACCTGGCCACCCATGACCACGAAATCGTCGATCTCGGCGGAGCCAGAGATGCCGGCCAGCGCCGCGATCGCGCAGTATCTCCCGATTCGCACGCCGTGCGCGACCTGGACCATATTGTCGATCCGCGTCCCGGCGCCGATCTCTGTGTCCCGCAGCGCCCCGCGGTCGACCGTAGCGTTCGCGCCGATCTCGACGTCGTCGCCGATCAGCACGCTGCAAAGCTGCGGCGCGGTCCGGAAGCCGGTGGCGGAGATGCTGAACCCGAAGCCCTCCTGACCGATCCGCGCGCCGGGATAGACATAGACCCGTGCGCCCAGGACGGCGTGGCTGATGCTAGCGTTCATGCCGACCCGGCAATGCGGGCCGAGCACGACGCCGTTGCCGATCACGGCGCCGGGCTCGATCCGGCAGCCGGCGCCGATACTGGCCCGCTCGCCGATACAGACCAGCGCCCCGATCTCCGCCGACGGATCGACCTGCGCCGACGCCGCCACCACGGCCGACGGGTGGATGCTCGGCTCGACCGCGACGACGGGATGGAACAGGGCCGCCGCCTCCGTCCAGCTCGCCACCGGGTCGGACACGACCAGCGCGACGCTGCCGGCCGGCACGTGGCCCCGCAGTGCGGGGCTGACCAGGACCGCGCCTGAGCGGCTCCGCTCGAGCATCGGCGCGTGCTGCGCGCTGCCGAGATAGCTCAGCTGGTCCGGTCCGGCCGCCTCGAGCGAGGCGAGCCCGCGGAGCAGCAGCGACTCCATCGGGGCGTCGCAGCCAACCGCCGCGGCGACGACAGCGAGCTCATGCGGTCCGGTACAACTGAAGAAGCGCGGATTGCCGACGGGGTTGGTCACGATCAATCGCTTTCTCCAGGGCGCACAGCATCCGAAACGGGCCGGCCCGCGAGCAGCCTACACCATCCCCACCCAGCTTGGCTTTCCACCGCGCTCCACTAATGTCGCGTCATGACCGACGAACCCAAGCGCGGCATCGCCCGCAACGCCCCCGGCTATGGCGACCCCGAATTCGCCTCCTACCTGCGTCGCTCCTTTTACAAGAGCATGGGCTACTCGCAGGCCATGCTCGACAAGCCGGTGATCGGCATCGTCGACACGGGCTCGGCGTTCAACAACTGCCACCGCACTGCTCCCGAGCTGATCGAGGCCGTCAAGCGCGGGGTGCTCGCCGCCGGCGGGTTGCCGATGCCGTTCCCGACGGTCAGCCTCTGCGAGCCCAGCCTGTTCCCGACCTCGATGCATTTCCGGAACCTGGCCGCGCTCGACACTGAGGCAATGCTGACCGCGCAGCCGATGGACGCGGCCGTGATGATCGGCGGCTGCGACAAGACCGTGCCGGCACAGCTCATGGGGGCGGCCTCGTCGGACATCCCTAGTGTCCAGGTCGTCACCGGCCCGATGCTGGCCTCGCCCTACCAGGGCGAACGTCTCGCCGCCTGCACCGACTGCCGACGCTACTGGGCGGCGTACCGTGCCGGGAAGGTCACCGGCGAGCGGATCGCCGAGATCGAGAGCCGCCTGGCCAGCACCGCCGGCACCTGCGGCGTGATGGGCACCGCCAGCACCATGGCCTGCATCGCCGAAACGCTCGGCTTCATGCCACCGGGGACGTCGGCCATCCCGGCTGTCCATGCAGACCGCCTCCGCGCCGCCGAGGACGCCGGCACGATCGCCATGGGCTTCGTCACCAACCCGATCCGTCCATCGCAGCTCATCACCGAGCAATCGGTCGAGAATGCGTTGCGCGTGCTGCTGGCGTTGGGCGGCAGCACCAACGCGATGATCCATCTGACCGCCATCGCCGGCCGGCGCGGGATCAAGATCGACCTCCGCCGCGTCAACGAGCTATCGGACACCACGCCGGTGCTGGTCGATCTCAAGCCCACGGGCGAGGGCTACATGGAGGATTTCCATGCCGCCGGTGGAATGCCAGCGCTGCTGTGGGAGTTGCGCGACCTGCTGCACCTCGACACGATCGACGTCACCGGCCAGAGCCTCGGCGACCGTCTGCGCGAGCCGGCCTTCGTCGACCGCCGATACATTCGCGCCCGTGCCGAGCCGGTCAGCCCGGTCGGCGGCCTCGTCGCGCTGTTCGGCAGCCTCGCGCCTCGCGGTGCCATCCTGAAACGGAGCGCCGCCACCCCTGCCCTGTTCGAGACCGAGGCTCGCTGCATGGTATTCGACGGTCCCGCCGACCTCGCGGCCCGGATCGATGACCCGGCGCTCGACGTCGTTGAGGGCGACATCCTCGTCCTGAAGAACGCCGGCCCGCTCACCCCGGCCGGGATGCCGGAAGCCGGGTATCTGCCGATCCCGACCAAGCTCGGCCGCACCGGCATCAAGGATATGGTCCGCATCAGCGACTGCCGCATGTCCGGGACCGCCTTCGGCACCATCGTCCTGCACGTGACGCCGGAAGCCGCCGCCGGCGGACCGCTCGGCCTGCTCGAGACCGGAGACCGGGTGCGGCTGTCGGTGAAGGATCGCAGCCTCGACTTGCTGGTCGCTCCGGAAGAATTGGCACGTCGGCGCGAGGCCTGGCGGCCTCCGGCCACGCCAGGCCGCGGCTGGGATCGGCTGATCCATGACCAGGTGCTGCAAGCCGACGAGGGCTGCGACCTGCGGGTGCTCCGTGCCGAAGGCCCCTGAGAAGAAGGTCGCCGCCGAGGAAGCAGCGGCAGAACTCGCGCGTCTAGCCGAAGAGATCTCGCGCGCGGACCGGCTGTATCACGAGCAGGACGCGCCCGAACTGACGGACGCGGAGTATGATGCGCTCCGCCGTCGCAACGCCGAACTCGAAGCGGCTTATCCGTCGCTGGTGCGAGCCGACAGCCCGAGCCACCGGGTCGGTGCAGCGCCGGCGAGCGGGTTTGCGAAGGTCCGCCATCGTGTGCCGATGCTCTCGCTCGACAATGCGTTCGACCCGGCGGACTTTCATGAGTGGGGCCTGCGCGCGCGCCGTTTTCTAGGTCTCGCCGCGGACGCCAAGCTGCCGCTCGTCGCCGAACCCAAGATAGACGGGCTATCGATCAACCTGCTCTACGAACACGGCGAACTCACGCGAGGCGCGACGCGCGGGGACGGCTCGGAAGGCGAGGACGTCACCCTCAACCTGCTCACGCTGCCCTCGTTGCCGCAGAAACTCCGGGGCAAGGCGCCGGCATTGATCGAGATCCGCGGCGAGGTGTTTCTCGGCAAGCGGGACTTCCTGGCGCTGAACGCGGCGCAGGAAGCGGCCGGCTTGCGGGTCTATGCCAACCCGCGCAACGCGGCCGCCGGGTCGCTGCGCCAGATCGACGCGGCGCAGACCGCGCTGCGGCCGCTGTCGCTGTTCGCCTACGCCATGGGCGACGCCAGCGAGAGCCCGGCGGCAACGCACGCCGAGTATCTCGACCGGCTGCGGGCCTGGGGGTTCGAGGTCAACAAGCTCTGGCGCGTGGTCGAGACCGAGGCCGAGGCCGCCGCATTCCATACCGAACTCGCCGCCGAACGGGCGGGGCTCGATTATGATATCGACGGCGTCGTCTATAAGGTCAACGACCTGGCGCTGCAGCGACGGCTCGGCTTCGTCGGGCGAGCGCCGCGCTGGGCGCTGGCTTGGAAGTTCCCCGCCGAGCAGGCCAGCACGCTGCTCGAGTCGATCAACATACAAGTCGGCCGTACCGGCGCGCTCACGCCGGTCGCCTGGCTGCAGCCGGTCAATGTCGGCGGCGTCGTCGTGACGCGGGCGACGCTGCACAACGAGGACGAGATCGCCCGAAAGGACGTGCGCGCCGGCGACACCGTCATGCTGCAACGCGCTGGAGACGTGATCCCGCAGATCCTTGGCGTCGTGCCCGACACCCCGCGCGGCGCAGAGCCGTTCGTCTTTCCTGATCACTGCCCCGCCTGCGGCAGCCTCGCGGTGCGGCCGCCTGGCGAAGTGGTTCGGCGCTGCACCGGGGGATTGATCTGCCCCGCTCAGGCGCTGGAACGTCTGCGCCATTTCACCTCAAGGGCCGCGTTCGACATCGAAGGACTGGGCGAGAAGACGATCGCAGAGTTCGCCGCGCTGGGGTGGCTGCACAACCCGGCCGACATCTTCCGGCTCGCCGCGCACGAGGCGGAGCTGAAGGGGCGCGAGGGCTGGAAAGACAGGTCGGTGCAAAACCTGATGCGTGCGATCGAGCTGCGGCGGACGATCCCGCTCGACCGGTTCATCTACGCGATGGGTATCAGGCGGGTGGGCGAGACCAACGCGAAGCTGCTGGCGCGACATTACGGCACGTTCGAGAACTGGCGCGAACAGATGCTGGCGGCGACCACGATCGGCAGCGAGGAACGCTCGGCTCTGGGCAGCATCATCGGCGTGGGACCGGCGCTGGCCGAGGAACTGGCCGAGTTCTTCATGGAAAGCCGCAACCTCGCCGTGGTCGACGACCTCGACCGCGAGCTCTCGATCCAACCGCTCGCCGCGCCGGCCGCGGGCAGCGCGTTAGCCGGCCAGATCGTCGTGTTCACGGGCACGTTGGAGACGATGTCACGTCCGGAAGCCAAGGCGCGGGCCGAAGCGTTGGGGGCGCGGGTGACCGACAGCGTGAGCAAGAAGACCGATCTGGTCGTGCTCGGCGCCGACGCCGGGTCCAAAGCCAAGCGCGCGCTGGAATTGGGCGTGCACACAGTCGACGAGCAGGAGTGGCGCCGGTTGGCGGGCTTCGACGCCGAGCCCTAAACTAACGGTTCGTTAACGATTGGCGCGTAGTCTCCGATCCGCGGCCAACAGAGGTGTGGTCGATCGGAGAGGTGATGCCGAAAAGCCGAAGACACAACGAGCACGGACCGACGTTCCTCGATCGATATTCTAGGCAGTTTGGCGTGTTGATCGAGCGCAGCGTCGCGATTTCTGCGCTCGAATCGGCCCGTCGAGATGCTGAAGCCAAGGAGAGGCAAGCGCGGCTTGCGGCCGAGGCCGCGAACGCCTCAAACGACGCGCTGCAGCGAGAAATCAACCGCCGGGTCGAGACGCAGACGCGGCTGGCGCATTTGGCGACGCATGACACGCTGACCGGATTGCCGAACCGGGCGCTGTTCTCGGAGCGGCTGGAGCGCGCGATCGATACGGCCCAGCGGGCGGAGAACAAACTCGCTTTGCTCTATCTCGACCTCGATCACTTCAAGGACGTGAACGATACGCTCGGCCACGCCGCCGGTGACGGATTGCTGCGCACCGTGTCGCAACGGTTGGAAGGCTGTTTGCGCGGCGACGCCATGGTCGCTCGCATGGGCGGCGACGAGTTCGCGCTCTTCGTCAACGATCTGGACGCGGCCGGCGCATCCGCTCTCGCCCAACGGATCATCACTACGCTCGCCGACCCGATCATCCTTGTCGGGCACCGCGTGTTCGTCGGCGTGTCGGTCGGCGTGACGATCTGCCCGGATGATGGGGATCAAGTCGGCACGTTGCTCAGCAATGGCGACATCGCGATGTATCGAGCCAAGCAGGAGGGCCGGAACTGCTTCCAGATGTTCGACAAAGGCCTCAACGAGACAGGTACGCCGACGCGCCTCCCTCGAGCAGGCGCTGCACGAGGCGGTGCCGCTCGAGCAGGTCGCGGTGGCCTACCAGCCGCAGGTCGAACTCGCGACGGGACGCATTGTTGGATTTGAAGCCCTGCTCCGCTGGACGCATCCAAACCATGGTGCCGTCCTGCCGGACGAGTTCGTGCCGATAGCAGAACGTTCTGGCTTGATCAACAATCTTGGTGGCTGGATCTTGCACGAGAGCTGTCGGCAGGTCGTCGCCTGGACGGCCGCCGGGTTGCCGCCGGTCCGCGTGGCAGTCAACCTCGCGACGGCACAGTTCCGCGGCAGCGACGTGCCGCGTCTGGTGGCCGAGGTACTTGGCCGCAACTGGGCTGCCGCCGGCGCAGCTCGAACTGGAGATTACGGAAACCGGCGTCATGCAGGACATGCGCAACGCCGCCGAGGTGTTGCGTGGCCTGGCTGCCCTCGGCGTGACCTTGGCGATCGACGATTTCGGGACCGGCTATTCCTCGTTGAGCTATTTGCGGAAATTGCCGGTCGACAAGATCAAGATCGACCGGTCGTTCGTCAGCGATGTCGTCGGCAACGAGGATGCAGCCGCGGTCGCACGCGCAATGGTCGGTCTGGCCCATACGCTGCGGCTGAGCGTCGTGGCCGAAGGCGTCGAGACCGAGGCGCAGGAGGCCTTCATCCGCGAGACCGGCTGTGCCTATGGCCAAGGCTTTCTTTACGGCCGTCCCGCGCGCCCGGAGGACTGCGCGCCTCTGATCCAGGCCCGCTCGGCGCACGGCTACGACGACCCGACATTTAAGCGCGCCCGCGCGGCCTGATTTGGAGCAACAGAATGCCTGACAGCTATATGGCGACAACGCCCGACCTCTCGAAATTTGTCGTGCCGTCCCTGCGCTTGGGACGCGTGGTTGCGGTCTCGGGCGGCCGGGTGATCGTCATGCTGGACGACGCCGAGCCGCACGCTGCGAGCGCGCAAGTCGGGACCTTGATCAAGATCTCCCGTCCGGACACGCAGGTTTTTGGGATCATCGAAGGGCTCAGCATCCCAATTCCCCGCACCCAGCCCGGCGAAAGCGAATCCCGCCTCGCCGAGATCCACCTTCTGGGCGAGTTGGTCGAGGCGCCGTCCGGGGAGGGCCGGATCTTCCGGCGCGGCGTATCCAGCCTGCCCTGCCTTGATGATCCGGTCCTGGCCGCAAGCAGCGAGGACACCGCGACCGTCTATGCCATGCCGCAGCGACAAGCGGTTCGGATTGGGACGATCCATCAGGATCCGAGCGTCTCCGCCCATGTCAGCGTCGACGATCTCCTCGGACGACACTTCGCCATCGTCGGCGCGACCGGATCGGGCAAGAGCTGCGCCCTTGCCTTGCTGTTGCAGGGGATCATCGAAGCCAATCCCAACGGTCACGTCCTGCTGCTCGACCCGCACGGCGAATATGGGCAGGCCTTCGGTGATCGCGCGGAGCAGATGTCCGTCGATCAGTTGCGCCTGCCATATTGGACGCTCGAGTTCGAAGAACTAGTCGAGATATTGTTCGGCACCGAAAAGGACTCGATGGCTGGCGAGATCGCGGCTTTGCGGCAGCTGGTCCTGCGGGCGAGGCTGAGCTACGCGCAGGACAAGCACGATTGCGCTTCCATCACGGTCGACACGCCGACCCCATACACGCTCAGTGAGCTGAACTACCTCATCGAACAAGAAACCGGCCGACTGACCAATCAGGCGACCCTCGCGCCGCTGCTCAAACTGAAGACACGCCTCAGCGCGGTCCAGAGCGACAAGCGATATGCGTTCTTGTTCCCGAACGACCTCGTGCTGCGCGACGATCTGGCCTCGATCCTCGGGCAGCTGTTCCGGGTTCCGACCGACGGCAAGCCGCTCTGCACACTCGATCTCTCCGGCGTCTCGAGTGAGATCATGAACGTGGTCGTCGCCGTGCTATGCCGCCTCGCCTTCAACCTCGCCGTCTCGATCGGTCAGCGCGTCCCGCTGCTGCTGATCTGTGAGGAGGCGCATCGCTATGCGCCGCAAGACACTGGGCTCGGCTTCGAACCCGCCAAGCGCAGTCTGGCGCGGATCGCCAAGGAAGGGCGCAAATACGGGATCAGCCTCGGCCTGCTCAGCCAGCGCCCGGCGGAGCTCGCCGTCTCCATCCTCTCACAATGCAGCACCATGCTTGCATTCCGGATGATGAACAACGCCGACCAGGACATGATCCAAGCCGCGCTCTCCGACGTCTCGCCAGCCTTGGTTAACTCGCTGCCGCTGCTTGGCAATGGCGAGGCGGTCATCGTCGGTGAAGGGATCGCGGTGCCGATGCGTCTGAGGCTCGCGCAGCTTCCGCCCGACCGCCGCCCGCGGAGCAACTCAGCAAAGTTCTCCCGCCTATGGCAGCAGGAGGAGGTCAGCGGCCAGGTCCTGGCGGACATCGTCGATAGCTGGCGCGGCGGCGATTACGCTTCGCGACGGTCATATTGGCCGACCAAGGATGAGCAGTAGGATCGCGCGCGCCCGCTGATCATCTTGCCGGGTAGCTGCTCCGGCGTCATGGTTTCGAGAGGCCGACCCAGGGGATCCAAATGGACCTGCCGCTTTCCGATGCGATGACGGCGACCCAACCGTTCCAGTTCACGGCGGCTCAGGCGTCGGTTTTATTGGAGAAGCGTCAACTCTCCGCCGAGGAGTTGCTGCGGTCATGCCTGGACCGGATCGACCGTCGGGACGGCGTGGTCCGTGCATGGCTTCACCTCGATCGCGATCTCGCGCTCCGAAACGCTCGCGAACTGGACAAGCTCCCGCGCGCCTCTGCCATTCACGGACTGCCCTGGGGCGTGAAGGACGTCTTCGACACCAAGGACATGCCGACGACGCACAACTCGCCGATCTACACCGGATTGCGGCAGGGGCGCGACGCGGCGGCGGTGACGATCGCGCGCGCCTGCGGCGCGCTCATCATGGGCAAAACCGATACGGTCGAATTCGCCTCCGGCGGCCGCAAGGCGTTGACGACCAATCCCCATAACCGCGCCCACACGCCAGGCGGCTCATCCTCGGGTTCGGGCGCTGCGGTCGCGGATTTCCAAGCGCCGCTGGCGTTCGGGACGCAGACCGGCGGTTCATTGGTCCGACCGGCGGCGTTCAACGGCATCTATGGCCTGAAGCCGAGTTGGAGCGCCGTCAGCCGCGAGGGTCTCAAGATGGCGTCGCCGACACTCGACACCGTCGGCTGGTATGGCCGCTCCGTCGAGGACTTGATCTTGGTGGCCGAGGCGTTCCGGCTGATCCGCGCTGCCGAGATGTCGCCGCCTCCGCCGCGCGGACTCCGCATCGGTCTATGCCGCAGCCCGGTCTGGCACGCGATCGAGCCGGCCGGCGAAGCGGCGCTGCTGCTCGCGGCACGACGGCTTGAAGACGCGGGCGCCAGTGTCGAGGAACTGACACTGCCTACGCCGTTCGACGGATTGGCCGCGGCGCACGCGGACATCTTCTATCTCGAGGGCCGCACGTCGTTTCAGCCGGAGTTGCTGGGCTCACCCCATCTGTTCGACTCCGACCTGAAGGCCAAGGCCGAGAACGCGCGCGGCTTGGCCGCCGACCGCCTGCTGGCGGCCTACACGGTCGCGGACCGGTGCCGGCCGTTGTTCGACGCTTTGTTCGGCCCGTCGCTCGACGTTGTCCTGACGCCGAGCGCGCCGGGCGAAGCGCCTTTGGGCCTGCAGACAACCGGAAACCCGGTGTTCAACAGCAATTGGACGCTGCTGCACGTCCCCTGCGTCGCCATCCCGGTTGGCCGCGGTCCGAACAATCTGCCGGTTGGCGTGACATTGGTCGGCCCACGGCTCGGAGAAGCGAGGCTCCTTTCCATCGCCCGCAGTCTGGCGCCCGTGATCGACGCTGACCCGGCGGCCAATCTACGTGATCTCTGCGTCGGTTCTTGATCGTGGCGCTAGGAACGAACGCGATGATGAAAGGCACGCCTAATCTGATCGATCGACGCACGCTGCTGCTCGGCGCTGGACTTGCGAGCACGACGACGATCGGCATGGCCGAAGCTTCGTCGGCCTTACCGGTTCCCCCGCTCGGGCGGCTCGGATTCCGGATCATGCGCCAAGGCAGCCGGATCGGCGAGCATCACAGCACCTTCGAACGCAAGGGCGATGCACTGACGATCCGCGCCGAGGCGGAAATCATCGTCCGGCTCATGGGGATCTCGGTATTCCGCTACGCGCACCACGCGACCGAACAATGGCAGGGCGGCGAGTTCGCGACGCTGCAGACGAAAACCAACGATGACGGTACGTCCTATTGGGTGAACGCCGAGCGGGCCGGATCGGGCCTGGTCGTGTCCGGGTCCGCACAGAACCGGTATGTGGCGCCGACGGAGGCCCTGCCGATGACGCATTGGAACCGCAGCCAGGTGAGGCTGCCGAAGATCAATCCGCAGAAGGGCGATCTCTTGCGCCCTGCCGTAATCGACCGGGGCATCGAACAGGTCGCCGTCGCATCCGGCGGCACGATCGCGGCGCGGCGATATCAGTTCACCGGCCAAGCGATCCTGGACGTCTGGTACGACGCGGATGGCTATTGGGCCACGCTCGCCTTTCTCGGCGGCGATCAGTCGAGGATCACCCTCGAACGGCTTTGAGCGGCTCGCCGCGGTCGCCGCGCTGCTCCGGGCCCGCCGCTCCCCCGAGCACGCGGGACAGTGCGCGCGCGAGGTCATCGAGACTGTAGGGCTTGCGCAGCACCGGCACGCCGAGTGGCTGGGTTCCTGGGCCGCCGGTATAACCGGTCGTGAGCAGGACCGGCAGCCCGGGACGGCGTCGCACAGCTTCGCGCGCCAAGGCCACCCCGTCTTTGCCGCCGGGCATCATGACATCGGAGAACAGCAGATCGACCGGCCGGTCGTCGGTCAACGCACCCAGCGCGGCGGCGGCGGTGCTGACCAGGGTCGGGGCGTGTCCCAACTGCTTGAGCATGTCGACGACCAGGGCGGCCACTTCCTCGTCATCCTCGCAGACCAGGATCTCGGCGCGCGGCAGCGGCGCGACGCACTCTTGCGGCCGATCACCAGCTTCGGGCGGCAGCGCCGCCTGCGCGATCGGGAGCAGTAGGCTGATCGTCGTGCCCTTCCCCGGCACGCTGCGTAACCGCACGCCGCCGCCGCTCTGCCGCGCGAAGCCGTAGACTTGCGCCAGACCGAGGCCGGTGCCGGTGCCCACGGCCTTGGTCGTGAAGAACGGCTCGAACACCTTGGCCTGCACGTCTTTGGTCATGCCGGTCCCGGTGTCGGCGATCGACAGCCTCACGTAATGACCCGAGAGCTCGTCGGGATCGGTGATGGTGTCGATTTCGATCTCGGCCGCCGACAGTGTCAGCGTGCCGCCGTTGGGCATCGCATCCCTGGCGTTGACGGCGACGTTCAGCACAGCGAGCTCGAGCTCGTTCGCGTCGACCTCGACGGCCGGCAGCCCGTCCTGCACGTCCACGAGCAAGACGATGTCGCCGCGCAGGGTTCGGGCGAGCAGCTCTACCGCGCCGGAGCGGAGCCAGCGACCGAGATCGAGCGGCGCCGGGTTGAGCGACTGCTTGCGGGCGATGGTGAGCAGCCGTTTGGTCAATTCGCCACCGCGTTGTGCCGCGCGGCGAACGCTCTCCAACACCTGGGTCTGCCGCTGCGGATCGGCCGCGCGCTCGACCAGGGTCAGACCACTCAGCACGACCTGCAGCAGATTGTTGAAATCGTGGGCGACGCCGCCGGTCAGTTGTCCAATGGCCTCGAGCTTCTGCGCGGCCCGCAGCCGTTCCTCGAGCCGGTTCCGTTCGGTCACGTCGCGAGTGAGGCCGAGGATCCGGGCGTCGCTTCCTTGCGAAACGGCCATCGGGGCGAGTGTCGTCTCGAAGATGCCGATCCCCGCCGGGAACTCCATCGTATCCACGTAGGTCAGGCTGGTCCGCTCAGCGAGGCAGCCAGCGGCGTGCTCGGCCAATCGCTGAGCGACGTCTGCCGCCAGGACATCGTCGATGGTCTTGTTGCGGATCTGCTCCGCGCGCAAGCCGGTCCGCCGCTCGGCGCCGGGGTTGAAGTTCTCGAAGCGGAACTTGCCGTCCGGTCCCAGGCGCAAGGTGAAGAGGAGGCCCGGGATCGCCTCGAACATGGTGCGGAACCGGGCCTCGCTCTCCGCGAGGAGCGCGGTCCGATTGGCAACCCGGGTCTCGAGCGTGTCGGTGAGGTCGCGCAGCGCGTGCTGCCGCCGGTGGGCCCGCAACGCCATCTTGGCCGCGCTCGTCAGGCTGTCCGGCTTGAGCGGCCATTCCAGCAACACGGCATTTCCCAAAGCGTCGATGACCGAAGGCTCGGCAAGCTGATTGGTCAGCGGTAGCTGGCGGGCCAGCACGAGGAACGCCAGATCGGACCAAGGCCTCTGCTGCTTCACCCACTCGAACAAAGCGGGAAGCGCCTGGCCGACCAGGAGATCCCGCACGGCGATCACGCCGGCGCTGTCCTCCAACAGCGGCAGGAGTTCGGGCAATCCGCCACAGACGCGCGAGACGAGCCCGGCGCTGGCCAACGTCGCCGAGATTGCGTTCGCCTCACGACCGGGCGCGAGGATGGCGAATGGTCTGATCAATCCGTCTGAGCCTTCACCGCTGCGGCGGGTTTTGGCCGCCGCTCATGACCTATAAAGTCATGCGGGCCGAGCGACCACGCGCGGCGAGTTGACGGAATAGCGAGGCAGCATGAACAAAGATTGCCGTAACGAGGCTGCTGCCCGGGAGGCGATCTGCCGGCTCGGCGCCAGCATATTCGCCCGTCGCCTGACCTTCGGCAGTTCGGGCAACATCAGCCAGCGCATCGAGGGCGGCTGGCTGATGACCCCAACGAACGCATCGCTGGGCGATCTCGACCCGGCACGGCTGTCGAAACTCGACGATTCCGGCCGGCTCGTCTCGGGCGATCCGCCCACGAAAGAGGGCTTTCTGCACCGGGTCATGTACGAAGGACGCGAAGATGCACAGGCCGTCGTGCACCTGCACTCGACGCACTCGGTCGCGGTTTCGTGTCTGGCCGATGTCGATCCCGAGAACGTCCTGCCGCCGATCACGGCCTACTACGTCATGCGGATCGGCCGGCTGCCGCTGGTGCCGTATTTCCCGCCCGGAGACGAGCGTCTTGCCGAAGCGGTACGCCCGCTGGTCGGCAAACATCACGCGGTGCTGCTCGCCAACCATGGCCCGGTGGTCGCCGGGACGTCGCTCGCGGCCACATCGGGCGCGATCGAGGAGTTGGAGGAGACGGCGCGGCTATTCCTAATGTTGCAAGGTCACCGCGTCCGGCATCTGACTCCGGCGCAGGTCGACGAGTTGCGAGCGAAGTTCGGCTAGCCGGTCAGCCAGGCGAGCGATCGGCGCAGCTTCTCCGCCGCGTCGGTCTCGAACGGGTGGCCGTGCGTGACCAGGACGAGCGCCGGCGCCCAGGCGACGATCCGTCGGGCGGCGTCGCGGCTGCGATGTCCAACAAGGGCGCGCAAGTGGGCAGGCGCGCGCCCGGTGGGTGCGACGTTGCCCAAAGCGCGGCCGAGCGGACGCAGGAGCCACGGCAGTTTTTGCGATTCGAAATTCTGCACCAGGTCGGTGAACAGGGCGGTCCGGCTCGGGCGGTGCAGGAAGGCGACCTCGCTGAAGCCGAAGCGGCCGCGAACCACGACCTGCTCGATGTCGTCCGCCCAGGCGGGAGGCGGCGTGTCGCCGAGATCGTGATCGATGACCAGCCCGGCGCGCTTGACTTGGCGGCGCTCGCGCAGCCCGGGCGCCCCAAAGACCTCGGCGCCAGGGAGCGCATTGCGCCAGGCTCGGACGAACACCCAATGGACAGTGTTTGGCGCGACGAGGTAGCGGATTGGGCCCAGCGCCTCAATCGCCGTCTGCAGCGCGGCGCTGTAACGGGTCGGCGAGTGCAAAAGCAGGTCGCCGCTTTCGAGGCGGATGACGGTCATGCGCACCGGCAGGCCCGGGCCTAGCACGCTGTCGACAATCCAGACGCCGTCGGCCACCGGCTTCGGTTCGTCGACCGGTTGGTAGGCCATGTCCACCATGATTATCCCGCCTGCTGTGTCCTGATCTGCTCGAACAACGCGGCAGCTTCGCTTCCGTCGCGCCAGAACACGGGCGGCTGACCGAACGGCGCCGGGATCGTCACGGTCCGGCCGCCGCGGAAGCGCTCGCCGGACCAGAGATGAACCCAGTCGGCGCCGAGCGGCAGATAGGCCGGCCACCGATCGACGTCAGCGCGGATCACGGGCGCGACGAGCAGGTCACGGCCGTAGAGGTAGGATTCTCTGGCTTGTGGCGGTGGCCGGATCGCTAGGGAAATGGAGGAAGAGCGGGCGTTGCGCCGGCAGCCCTGGCTCGGAGAGTGCGGCCCGGGTGTAGGGGCGGAGTGCGACGTGCAGCCGGGTCATGCGGGCGATATGGGCCAGGATGGTGGGGTCGCCGTCAATCTGAAGGTTGTCGCGGGGACGGTTGCCCTCGTGCGTGCGCATGACCGGGGTGAAGGCGGCCAGGTCGATCCAGCGCAGGATCAGTTCCTTGGTACGACGCAGGCCGAACAGGCTGGTGTAGCCGCCGATATCGGAGTGATGCGCGGCGTTGCCGACGAGGCCGGCGGAGAGGGCGCCGGTGATGACGGTGCCGATCCCGTCATGCCTGGAAAAATCGACGCATTGATCGCCGGCCCAGAGCAAGGGGCAGTGCGCCTGCGAGCCGGTCGACCCGGCGCGCATGAAGAACACCGCGTCCCGATCGCCGACCGCCTCGGCGTTGGCGCGCGCCCACAGTCGGGGCCAGTCGTTATGCAGGAGCATCGGATCACCCTCGGCCAGCACGAGATCGGTCGGCAGGTATTCGCCGAAATCGGCCATCCAACCGGCCATGCCGATGCCCAGCATGTTCTCCTGGAGGATGCGCCGTTTGAACCAAGCCGCCGCGTGCGGATTGGTGAAGTCGACCACGCCGCAGTCGAACTCGCCGAAATCGACCAGATAGGTTCCGCCGCCGGCGTCGCGGGCGAAGACGCCCTCCTGCTCGGCCTGTTCGAACAGATCACCGTCACTGCAGAGATAGGGGCTGCAATAGCCCATGAAGCGCACCGCGAGGCCGGCGATCAGGTCGGGCAGGTTCGGGTAGCGCTTCTCGTTCCAGCGCCAATTCCAGAACAGCCGAGTGCCGAAGCTGGTCTCCCGTACGCCCGCCCAGTCCTCGCACCAGAGCGCAGCGACCTCGACGCCGGCGGCCATGATCCGCTCCAGACGGCGCATGCTGTCGAGCCCGTCCTTCAAGCCGATCACGGCGCCGCCGAGAATCCAATCGGGCAGCGCGGCGGCGCGGCCGAAACGCTGCGAGAGCGCGCGGACCAGGTCGGCGACGTCGGGCGCGACGAAGAACTCGACCGCGTCCGGCACCGCCCAGATCTCGAGACCATGGCGATCCGCGGCGGTGAAATCGAGCACCGCGTAGGCGGAGGTGTGAACGTGGACGGCGTAGCGGCGCGAGGACAGGAAGGTCGGCTGCGGGTAGTTGGTGGTCCAGTAATCGCCGCCGGCGCGGCCTTCGGCATCGGCGCGCTGGGTGATGACGGTGGTCTTGTCGCGGCCGACGCCGGGCTCGCTGGTCCAGATCGGGAAGCGTCGGCCGCGCAGGTCGAGATAGGACATCTGCTCGCCGCCGCCCCAGACATGCTCGCCGGGTTCGGCGACGAGGTCGAGCCAGACGCGGTTCACGTCGGGGGCGATGCTCTCGACGGTGAGCGCGGCCGATCCGCCGGTTTGCTGAAGCCGCAATACGGCATCGTCGAACACGATCCGCCACCCGGCGTCGTCACGGGCGACGGCGGCGGCGCGTTGCGGCGATCGGGTCTGCACACGGTCGGATAGCTCGAAATTACCGCGATACATGCTGACGGCCGGGTCGCCGCGGCCGAGTTCGAGGCAAGGCCTGTCATGGCGGTGCGCGATCAGATGGCGGCCGGCGAGGTGGATGTCGAACCCGTCCGGCCAGATCGTGACGTCGATCACCGCCGGAGCAGCGGGCCGTCGAGCTCCAGGCGGCGGCTTTCGGAGGGCGGGAGGACGACGTCGATGCGGTCGTAGGGCAGCTTGTGATCGCCGTTGGCGCTGGCCCGCAGGGTGATGGCCGTCGGAGTCCATTCCAAGTCGAAAACCACGGTGCACCGCGGGCCGGCGGCGCTGACGCCGTCGTCCTCGTGGAGGGTGAAGCTTCCGGCGCCGGTGCCGGGTCCGGGGAAGATCCGGACCTCGCGCGAGGGTTCGTCGTGCAATCCGTCACGCGCCGTCATTGGGACGATCGCGCCCGAGGCGGCCAAGAGGGGAAGTCGGTCGAGCGCGGCCGGAACGGTCGCGACGGCGCCGGACCGTTGCGGAGCGCCGGTGTGGAAGTCGAACCAGCATTCGGGGCCGGCGGGGAGATAGACGGCGCGTTCGCGCTGGCCGGGTTGCACGACGGGAGCACCGAGCAGGAACGGGCCGAGCATCAGCTCGTCGCAGTCGCGGAAACAGAGGGGGTCGTCTTCGAACGGCAGGAAGCTGGGTTGGATCACCGGGGCGCTGCGGTCGGTGGCTTCCACCATGAGGCTGTAGAGATAGGGGAGCAGGCGGTAGCGCAGCCTGATCGCCTCGATGATCGGCGCGGTCGCTTCCGAGTGGAGGAACGGGCTGTTGAAGATGCCGCCCGGCTTCCAGGAATTCATGATGAAGCGGGGGTGCAGCAGGCCGGCTTGGGTCCAGCGGATCAGCAATTCCGCGTCCGGCACCGGCCCGGCAAAGCCGCCGATGTCGTGCCCGGTATTGTGCATGCCGGAGAGGCTCATCTGCAGTCCGGTGCGCAGGTTCCAGCGCAGCGTCTCCCAGCCGGTGGTGTTGTCGCCGCTCCAGGTCTGGGCATAGCGCTGGATGCCCGGGCAGCCGGCGCGGGTGATCGTGAAGCTGCGCTCGCCGCGTTGCTCGGCGCGCTGGCGCTCGAGCGTGGCGCGCGTCATCAGCAGGGCCTGAACGGCGCGGACATGCTCGAGCGGGACGGGGCGGCCGAAGCCGTCGCAGGTCGCGTCCTCGTCCCAGAGCGCGTATTCGTTGTTGTCGTTCCACCCGACGTCGATCCCGCTATCCAGGATCGCCGCGCGACAGGCCGTCCTGCCACCAGCGCGATGGCGGCCGGATTGGTGAAGTCGAGATGGGCGCCCTCCCCGTCCCAGAATTGGGTGATGGCTGGGGCCGGCCTCGTCATGGACGGCGAGGCCGGTGATCTCGGCATACCGCGGGTGGTCGTCGAGCAGACACGGCTTGAGATTGGCGACGACCTGCATGCCGGCGTCGTGGAACCGGCGCATCAGCCTCGGCGCGTCCGGGAACTTCGAGCGGTTCCAGTTGAACACGTAACGCTTCGGGCCGATCGAGGTGTAGCCGGAGCCGAAATGGAAGCTGCTGATCGGCAGGCGCTCGGCAACGCAACGGTCGATGAACGCTTCGATCCTGGCCTGCGCGCTGCGGCTCGTCGGCGAGCGCCATGGTGGTCTGGGCGTAGCCGAGCGTCCAACGCGGCGGCAGGGCGGTGCGGCCGGTGAGCGCCAGGAAGCCGCGGTGTGACGTCGGCGAGCCGCGGGCCGAGCAACAGGTAACAAGTCGAGATCGCCGTCGCGCGCTTCGTAGCTACGGAACAGCCCGTAGTAATTGTCATGCGCGCAGCCGAGATCGAAGGCGGCGGTTGCGCCGTTATCGTAATAAGTGCCGTATGACGTGCCGGTCGCGCCGTCGCGGGTGATCAGGAACGGCCAATGCTTGTAGAGCGGGTCGCCGGTCTCGGCGTCGTAGCCGAGGCTGTCCAACGCGGCGACGCGCAAGCGGCGGCCGTGCAGGTCAAGCGGGCCGGTCTTGTCACCGAGGCCGTAGTAGCGGTCATCGGCGTGCCGGGCCATGTGGTGGGCGAAGTCGGGGCGGCGCTTGGAAAACTCGTGCCCGTGCTTGCGGTCGGCGGCGAAGACGCGACCGTCCGGCAGCTTCCAGGTGAGGCCGAACGGATCGAGCGCGATATCGAGCGACAGGGCTTCGGTTCGCAGAATGGCCTTGTTCCCGGTCTCGACGAGATCGAACACCGGGACCGGCCAGGCGCTCTCGTCCAACCGGTCGCGCCCCTCCCAGGGTGTGTCGTCGGTGCCGTGCGCGAGCACGGTCCAGGTCCGATCGAGCCGCGGCGTGCCCGCCTTGAGATGCAGCACACGGACGAGCGACGGGCCGAGCAGGCTGATGCGGCAGGTGCGCCCGCCGTCGAACTCGATCGTCACCCCGCGTTCGGTGCGCCCGCCGAGGCGGGCTGCGCGCAGCGGCGTCACAGCCGCGCGCCTTCGGCATCGAACACATGCAGCGCCTCCGGGGGTAGCGACATCGTCGCGCGCTCGCCATCCTGCAGCCTCGTCTGCCCTGCCACCACGGCAAGCAATTCCGGCGTCTCGAGCCGGATCGTGCTGGAGCCGCCGAGCTGTTCGACCCCGGCGACGCGTCCCTCAACCGGGTTCGGTCCCTGCCCTTCGCGCACATGCTCCGGCCGGATCCCCAGCGTGACCGCCCTGCCCTCCTCCAGCCGCGCCGCCACGTGCAACACGCCGACGCCTGGAACATCCACCCCGGTCGCGACCACCCGGCCCTCGAAGAAATTCATCCGCGGCGAGCCGATGAACCCGCCCACGAACGCATTCGCGGGCCGGTTGTACAGCTCCAGCGGCGAGCCTACCTGCTCGACCCGGCCGGCGCGCAGCACCACGATCCGATCCGCCATCGTCATCGCCTCGACCTGGTCATGGGTCACATAGATCATCGTGGTCTGCAGCC
Organism: uncultured Alphaproteobacteria bacterium; assembly: GCA_963848035.1. Classification (GTDB taxonomy): domain Bacteria; phylum Pseudomonadota; class Alphaproteobacteria; order Acetobacterales; family Acetobacteraceae; genus JAVVHH01. Next base: position 3,711,097 of record CAWKCD010000001.1, on the reverse strand, counting down.
GCTTGTGCAGTTGCGACAACTCGGCCCGCATGCCCACGCGCAACTCCGCATCGAGGTTGGACAGCGGCTCGTCGAACAGGAAGATCCGCGGCTCGCGCACGATCGCGCGCCCGATCGCCACGCGTTGCCGCTGGCCGCCGGAGAGCGCCGTCGGCTTGCGCGCCAGCAGCGCGTCGAGCCGCAGCATCCGCGCCGCCTCGCCGACCCGGCGCTCGATCTCGGCCTTCGGCGTCCGCAGATTCTCCAGCCCGAACGCCATGTTCTGGTAAACCGTCATGTGCGGATAGAGCGCGTACGACTGGAACACCAACGCCAGTCCTCGCCGCGACGCCGAAACGTCATTGACCCGCTCGCCGCCGATCACGACGTCGCCCCGTGTCGCGGTCTCGAGCCCACAGATGATCCGCAGCAGCGTCGACTTGCCGCAGCCGGACGGGCCGACGAAGACGACGAACTCCCCATCCGCAACCTCGAAACTGACGTCGCGGATCACGTCCACCGGGCCGAACGATTTGCCGATCCCGCGCAGTTCGAGCCCGGCCATCTACTTCACCCCCGCCGACGCGATGCCCTGCACGATGTGCCGCTGCAAGAACAGGAACACTAAGGTGATCGGCAGCAGGGTCGCCACCGTCATGGACAGCACGTAGTTCCACTGCGTCGTCAGCTCGCCCTGGAACGCGTTGAGTGCGAGCGGCAGGGTGAAGCTCTCGCTGCGGGTCAGCACCACCATCGGCCAGAGGAAATCGTTCCAGCGCCATATCACCGAGAAGATCGCGAGCACGGCCAGTGCCGGGGCGGAGAGCGGCAGGACGATGCGCCAATAGATCCGCCACTCGCTGGCATTGTCCATGCGCGCGGCTTCGATCAGATCGTCCGGCAAGGTCAGCATATACTGCCGCAGCAGGAACACGCCGGTCGGCGTGGCGACGGCGGGCCAGATGACGCCCCACAGACTGTCGACCAGCCCGAGTTTGGCGGCAATCAGATAGTTCGGGACTAGGACGATGGTCGGCGGCACCATCAGCGTGGCGAGGATCAGCAGGAATACCGGTTCGCGTCCGGGGAAGCGGAACTTGGAGAGGCCGAACGCAGCCATCGAATTGACCAGCAACGTCAGCGCGGTCGCAACCGCGGTCACGAAAACGCTGTTCCACAAATATCGCCCGAAGCTGAACTTATCAAGCAGCTCGGTGTAGTTCTCGGTGGCCGCATGGAGCCGCATGACGCGCTCGCGGTCCGCGGCGGGGACGCGGATGATGGGGCCGCCGGTCGCCGGGTCGACCATCTGCGCCTGCAGGCCGATGCGGCGGACCTCCGCCAGCGTCTTGCCCGCCTCCGGCCCGGCGGTGACCTTGAACAGCGGCAGCGGGTTAGGCGCGTTCGGCACGGCGACGCGCGCCTGCTCCCAAGGCAATAACGTCGGCGGGTAGAGATTGAGGCTGGCCGGGCTCTTGAACGAGGACGCAACGAGCCAGAGCACCGGGCCGAACATCACCATCACGCCGAGCGCGAGATAGGCGTAGCAGGCCCAATCGGTCCAGTCGCCGCGCCGCGCGGTCAGGAACCTAACCACGCGACGAGCGCCGCATCAGCGTGAGCTGCAGCAAGGTCAGCACCATCAGCACCCCCGCCAGCAGCAGCGACGCCGCCGACGCCAGCCCGTAGCGGCGGACCTGCTGCGCAAAGCCGGTGCTGTAGATGAACTGCACCAAATAGGTCGTCGCACTCCCCGGCCCGCCTCCGGTCAGCACCCAGACCTCGTCGAAGATCTGCACCGCCCGGATCAGCGCCAGCACGACCACGACCAGCAGGCTCGGCACCAGCAGCGGCAGCGTCACGCGCCGAAAGACGCGCCAAGGCGGTGCCGCATCCATCGCCGCCGCCTCGTAGATATCGGCCGGGATCGCCTGCAAACCCGCGAGCAGGATCAGCGTGTAGAACCCCATATGCGCCCAGATGCTGACGAACACGGTCCACAGGAACGCCCAATTGGCATCGAGCAGCCAGTTCACCGGCGTGAGCCCGACGGACTGCACCGCCGCGTTCAGCACGCCATCGCGCGCCAGCACCCATTTCCAGATCAACGCCACCACCACCGGCGACAGCAGCACCGGGTAGAACAGCGCCGCGCGGAAGAAGCCGCGCCCCCTGATCTTCTGGTTCAGCGCCAACGCGGTGATCAGGCTGAACAGCACCATCAACCCGACTTGCAGAACCACGAACTTCAACGTGTTCCAAATGCCGAACCAGAACAGGTCCACCGTGCAGCTCGTCGGATCCGTGTAATGCTGGCAAGCGAGCAGTTGGTCGAAATTATCCGCGCCGACATAGGGGCGCTGACCCGGCAGCAGCCCGGTGCCGCCGGTCAGCGCGTAATAGATGTCGAACCCGATCGGCAGGAAGGTGAACAGGCCGAACACGAGCAGGTTGGGCCCGACGAACAGCCATCCCATGCGCCCACCGGTGAGCCGCGCCTGGATCGCGCGGAAAGGCCGCTCCGGCAGGTCCATGACCGCCGAATAGAGCGACCAGGCCGCGCCGCGCATGGCTACTTCTTCTGAGCGGCGGCCAGGCGCGCGTCGACGTCCGACGCGATCCGCTCATAGGCCTGATCCAGCGAAATCTGCCCGGCGATCACCTGGCTCAGCCGATCGGCCGTCGCGTCGAACAGCACCCGGTTGTAGCGGTAACCCTGCAGTTTGTAGGCGACCGGGGACAGCGCCGTGGCCGATTGCGAGAACACCTGCATCGCCTGCTTGCCCGCTGGCGACAGATCGTAGTCGAGCGGCATGGTTTGCAGCGCCGCATTGGCAGGCACGTTGACGGTCATCTCCATCATCTTGCGGTAGACCGGCTCGGAGGCGAGATAGTCGAGGAATGCCGCGACATCCTTCGGGTTCTTGCTGGTCTTGAGCGCGACATAGGCCGCGCCGCCGGGCATCCCGCTGCATGCCGCGCCGCCGCACGGGTTCGGCACGGCCTTCCAGTCGAAGCCGTCGCCGATCTGCTTCTGCATGCGCGATAGCTGCCAGCTGCCCGAGAGATAGCCGACGATCTTGCCGTTGGCGAACTCCTCGAACGCGTCGCGATAGCCGCCGCCCGACGCGGCCCACACGTCCCGGTCGGCGGTGCCGTCCGCGTTCCATTTCACGAACCGGCTCGCCGCCTGCTTGAACCCCTCATCCACCACGGCCGGCTTGTCGCCGTCGAAATACGTCGCGCCATACGAGATCGCCGGGCCGGCGAAGCGATGGCCGCTGCGGTCCCACGCCATCCCGTAGGGCACGCCGGTGGCCTTCGCCACTTTCTGCAGCGTCGCCGCCCACTCGTCCCATGTCGCCTTCGGACCGGGGATCGGCTGGTTCGCCTGCTCGAACAGGCTGGCGTTCACATAGAGCCCGGTGATGGTGAGCTGGCTCAGCAGGCCGTAGATGCCTCGATCGCCGGGCTGGGTCCGCATCCATCCAAGCGTCGATCCGTAGTTCTTCTCCCACTGGTCCCGGTCCGGCAGCATCGGGCCGATATCGAGCAGATAAGGCGACATCGTCCCGAAATCCGTGACTCGCGCGATATCCGGACCGTTCCCGGCCGCGAGTTGCACCGGCAGGCTCTCCAAAATCGTCTTGTAGGGAACCTGGTCGACTGTGACCGTGGTGCCCGGGTGGGCTGAGGTGAACGGCGCCGCGAGCTGGCGCAGCACGTCGCATTCGTTGCCGTCGGCATAGCAGGTCACCCGAAGGTCCGCGGCGCGGAGCGGGGCTGCGAGCAGGAGGAACCCGACCGCGAGCCGAAGCGTTGTTCCCATCCCAATTGCCTTATTTGGTTGGGCTGACACTGCCGCAAAGCGGGTGAAGCGTCCAGCCAACAACCTCATCCCAGTGTTGTAGGCAGTCATTAACGGCAGAATGACTTGGTGGCGTTAACCTGCCAGCTGTAACCATAGATGGCAGAAGCCAGTCGCTCCACAACGGAACACAATCTTGGACGGTAGCTCTTTTCCGCACATCATTGCCGCCGAACGGCAGGAAGGCTCGGCGCTCGGCGGCATCCTGCTCGGGGTATGCATCTCGATACTGCTTTGGGTGCTCCTCGCCGCGCTCGTCATCGCGATACTCGGCTGAGCCGGTCGGCGATCAGAAATACCGTTCCAGCACCTGCACCACGTCGCCGGGCGCCAGGAACGAGCTTTGATCGATCCGCCCCGTGACAGCCTGGTTGTCGATCGTCCGCACCACGGATCCGAACTGCTCGACGGCGCGGTAGGTGAACCCACCGGCGACGGCCACGGCGGTCAGGAACGTCATGCCGGGTTGGTACGGGTATTGGCCGGGCTTGGTGACCTCGCCGAGCACGAAGATCGGCCGATAGGCGATGACTTCGACCGTCACGTGCGGATTTTTGAGGTAGTCGCCTTTCGTGAGCGACGCCGCGATGTCGCCCTCCAGTTCTTTCGGGCTGCGGCCGGCCGCCTCGACGCTGCCGATCAGGGGCATGGCGATTCGGCCCTGGTCGTCGACGCGGAATTCGCCCGTGAGTTGCTCCTCGCCGAAGACGAGGACCCGCAACTGGTCGCCCGACCCGAGCCGGTAGGTCAGCGGGCGATAGGCCGGCAAAGGCTGCAGCGTCTTGCCGGGCGTGCAGGCCGCCAGGCCGGCGAAGGCGCTGCCGACCAGCGCGCGGCGGCCGAGGCGGAACAGGGTTAGCGTCATCAGCTCAATCTCCGGGGTCGATGCGCCGGAACTCACGGCGCCAGGGCGAACGCTTCCCGGGGACGGGCAGCGCGAGCAGCAGGTCATGCCTGGTCGCGCGAGCGCGAGCGTGACCTCACCGATAGTATGATGTTACAAGCTCAACCATACGTTGCCAACAGTGCCTCCGCTCGGCGCGCGATGAGGATAGGTCACCTGATCCGGTTTTGCATTCTCGTGCTCGCGGCATCTGTGGCCGCGTCGGCGGCTCAGGCTCGGCCGTTGCGCCCGGTCAGTCTCGGCGAGACCTGCGCCGTCGAGATCGACCGCTTTTGCCCGACACTCAGCGGCACGACGGAGCCGCACAATCAGCGTATCTGCCTCAGACCCTACCGCAGCAGCCTGAGGCCGGCGTGCCGGCGCGCGTTGGCGGCGCCGCGCTGAGCGATGCGCCGGCTTCTCCTCCCATTTGGATGTCTGATCCTGTTTTGCGGCGCCGCTCAGGCAGAACGCAGACCGGCCGGCGACGACGGCGCCTGCAACCAGGCGATCGCCGCGGCCGAGCGGCGTCACGCGATCACGCCCCGCGTGCTCGGCACGATCGCCAAGGTCGAGAGCGGGCGACCGGTCGGGCAGAAATTGGTGCCCTGGCCTTGGGCGATCAACGTCGAAGGCGAGGGCCATTTCTATGCCAGCAAGGCGGAGGCGATCGCCGCGGTCGAGGCATTCCGTGCCGCAGGCCGGCGCTCGATCGATGTCGGCTGCATGCAGATCAATCTCGTTGCGCACCCGCAAGCGTTCACCACGCTCGACGATGCGTTCGACCCCGCGGCCAACACCAGCTACGCCGCGCGTTTCCTACGCACGCTGACGCAGCAGACCGGCCGTCTTGCAGCCGCGATGACCGCCTATCACTCGCAAACGCCGGCATTCGCGGCCGACTACGCGCGGCGCCTACTCGCGATCTGGCCCGGCGCAGCCGAGATCGGCCTAACTGCGGAGCCTCCCGCACCGCCGGAGCCGCCGAGCCCTTATACCCCGACCTTCGCCGCCCAACTCGCGCGCGACCGCATCGCGGCGCCCGGCCGCAAAGCCGCGCCATCTTCCCAACTCGGCGCCGTGTCGCTGCGGGGCGGCGGTTGGCCCACCGGCTCGCTCGCAGCGCGCCCTGATTCGCGTCGCCGCGTCGCCGCGCGCTAGAAGGCGGCGAGCACCAGAACGGTTCGGGTATCTATGGCTAGCAGTCGCGATCTCCTGGCGGGGATCGGCGTCAACACCCATCTCGACGCAACTGCGACCGCCTATGGCAATGTTGCTCTTGTCGCCAATTCGCTAGCGTATCTAGGCGTCGGCCTGATCCGCGACCACGCCTACGATATCGACCTGCCCGCCTTCGAGGCGCTTGCGTCGCGGGGCACGCGGATGGATCTGATCGTCGATGGCGGTCCGCAAGTCGAGGTCGCCTCGATGATCCCGCTCGGCTCCGCCGTGGCGTCCTTCGAGGGTGCGAACGAGGTCGACTATCAACCGACCGCGGGGGTGACCGACACGCCCCGCCGCGCCGTCGCCGAGCAGAAGCTGCTCTACAACACCGTCAAGGCGACGCCGGCGTTCAGCAACGCCCTCGTGCTGAACCAGAGCGTCAGCACGCCCTCGAACTACGCGCCTTATTCGGGCGCGCTTGCCTGGGCCGACGTGGCGACCGTCCATGCCTATGCCGCGTCCGGCCTGCCGCCAGCAGGCCAGATCGCTCCGGTTGTCTCCGTGGAGGATCCCGCCCGCGCCAAGCCGGTCGAGCTCACCGAGACCGGCTATTACACGCTGCCGAGCGATCCGAGCGGCGTCGACCAGACGGTCCAGGCGAAATACACGCTCGACACGCTGCTCGACGCGTTCCAAGCCGGCATATCGGCCACTTTCCTCTACGAATTGTTCGACGAGTTCGCCGACCCGGCAGGCACGGATTCGCAGCAGCATTACGGGCTGTTCAACAGCGACGGCAGTCCCAAGCTGGCGGCAACCGCGATCCACAACTTCACGCAGATCCTGGGCGCGCCGGGTGCGCCGAACGCCCCGCCGTTGACGCTCTCGCCGTCGCTGAGCGGGCTTCCGAACAGCGGGCAATCGCTCAGCCTGTCCGGGTCGAACAACAGCCAATTCATCGCAGTCTGGGCCGAGCCGGCGATCTGGGATCCGGCCGCGCGACAGGAGATCAACGTCCGGGTTTCGGCGGTGACGGTCGACCTCGGCGCGGTGGCCGTTTCGGTCTTGGTGTTCAACCCGATGCTGGGATCCGCGCCGATCGCGACCTATGCGAACGTCTCGTCCATAACCCTCGGGCTGAGCGACCATCCGCTCCTCATCGAGGCCTCCGCCGCGCCACTGCCGACCCCGCCAGCGGTGCAGACACCATCCGCCACCGCGCCGGCGCCCGCTTCGACGCTGGCGACGACGACGGACGTGTTCCGCTTCTTCGACACCCAGCACGGTACCCATTTCTACAGCGATAGTGCCTCCGAGCAGGCCCAGATCGCCGCTTCCCGGCCAGACCTCGTCTACGAGGGCATCGGCTTCGACTCGATCGATCCGGCTATCGCCGATCCGAACGCGGCGCCGGTCTACCGATTCTTCGAGGGGACCTTCGGCACCCATTTCTACACCGCCAGCGCCGTCGAGCGGGACAGCATCGAGGCGAGCCGTCCGGATCTCGTCTTCGAAGGGGTCGGCTTCATCGAACACACCACGCCGCAGCCGGGCGACGCCCCGGTCTACCGGCTGTTCGACACCACCTACGGCACGCATTTCTACACCGCCGACGCTGGCGAACGCGCCAGCGTGCTGGCGACCCGGCCAGACCTGAAAGACGAGGGGATCGCGTTCTTCACACCACCCCTGAGCTAGACTCTGATTGCAGTTCGCCGGACCGGCCTGATACAGCCTTCCGCGTGATCGAACTGGCAACCTTCCTGACCGATTTTGCCGATGCCGGCGTGATGATCCCGCTCTGCGCCGCCGTCGCGGTGACGTTGCTGATGCTCGGCCGCGCTCGGCTCGCGCTGTCCTGGACCGCCGTGTCGCTCGCGGTATGGGGGACGGTGCTGCTACTGAAAGTCGCGGGTTACCTGATGGCCGAGGTGGCGCCGGTGGTGCGTGAGCAAACCGGCCTGGTCACCGCGAGCGGACATGCTGCCGGGGCGGCGGTCGCCTACGGCGCGCTGGCCGGGTTGCTGATGGGGTCGGGCACGACGATGGTCCGGCGCTCTTGCCTGGCGGCAGTGGGCATCGCCATCATCATCGGGATCACCCGCGTGTTCCTCGGCGAGCATACGCCGGCCGAGGCGATCCTCGGCGGGGTGGTCGGCATCGCCGGTGCCGGCGCGTTCGCCGCCTTCGCCCGCGAAGCGTTGCAGGGAAGCGGCCGCGCCGCGCTGTTCGCCGCCGCGGCCGTCACGCTGCTGGTCGTTCATGGCGACCACATCAACCTGGAACGCTTCATCGCGTCCGCCTCGGCCCGCGCGGTGCAAAGCCTCCGCGCGGAGTAGCGTCTACGCGCTCTTTTCCGTCGGCTTGGGCTTGCCCGGTCGCGACGCGGCGCCGATGCCGGCCAAGGCCCAGAAAAGGAAGCCGATCTCGCTCGAGGAGATCACCGCCAGCGGGATCTGCGCCAGCAGCCCGGCCAAGATTCCGGTGACCGCCAAACCTGAGAGACTGTCGCTGCGCCACGCCGCCCGCATCGCCTGACCGCCGGCCCACAGCACCGACAACACACAAAGCATGCCGCCGACCAACCCCATGGCGGACCAGCAGGCGATGAACTGCCCATCCAGCGCCTGCGCGCCCGCCTGCATGACATCGGTGTTGCTGAACCCATGGCCGATCAGCGTCCCGCCATCGGCATTCAACAGCGTCGCATACTCGCCCAGCCGCTCCTGACCGGATGAATCGTCAGATACCGACCCAAACGTTTGCAGGCGCTGCTGCAACGCGTCGCCGGCCGGCGTCATCACCACGACGGCGGCGCCGATGATGGGCACGGCTAGCAGCAGGATCACCGCGCGCCCGCGGGTCCGGCTATTGAACACACCGAGCACGATCCCAGCAGCGAGACCGATCCACGCCGTCCGATACATCGTCAGCATCAGCCCCAAGGTCGACGGCGCCGCCGCCAGCAACAGCGACAGCCGGGCCTTGCGGAAGCCGAACAGCAGCAGAGCGGCGGCGGTGAAGGTCGCGTAACCGGCCGGTGCGTTCATCGTGCTGAACACCCGGACCATGTACGGCTCCGGCTGACCGATTGATGCGATCGTCGTGTTGATCATCCAATATCGATCCCAGGCCGGCGGATCGACATATTGCAGCAGGCCGTAGACTCCCAGCAGAGGCATCAGGATCATCGCCATTCGCGTGAGGGGGCCGAGCATGTCCTCCTCGCGCTTCGCCTCACCGTAGATCCACATCCCATAGAGCAACGGGGCGAACCATTTCACGGCGTTGGACGCCGCTTCGGTCATCCCACCGCCGACGATCGTCAGCAGCACGCCGTATAGCACGCAGCCGAACGCCAGCAGGAACGGGCGCAGCGCCGGATCGAGCGGCCGGCCGCTGGCGAGGGTGGCGAGCAAGCGGGGCGCTGGCAGCGCGATGGCGAGCAGCGGCCCGGAGATCATCAGGCCGGACGGCTCATACCCGGCATAGACGTCGACGAGCCGGCGGAGGAACGGGGCGAGGCAGAACAGCGTGAAGCAGCCGGCGATATGAGCGGGCGCGCCGAACCGCAGTAAATCCCACGACACCACAGCGCAACCCAGGATGAAGACCGGCCGCGCGATCGACTGGCCCGCCGCGCCGAGCATGTAAGTCACCGCCACCAGGAGAATCATCGGCCCGTAGCGGCGCAGCACCGGCAGGATCTCGTGCAGTCCCCGTGCGGCGATGGACGCACTCATGCTGCCGCCGCCTCGTCGACCACGGTCCGGATCGCATCGCGCATCCGGTCGGCATTGTAGAACTCGCGCGCGCGGCGCTCGGCCGGATCGAGCAGCGCATCGGCGCCGCCGTCGCGAACACGGCGCAACTGCGTCGCGAGCGCCGCATGGTCGCCAGGCGGAAACAGGAGTCCGAACCTTCCGCCGTCCAGGATCTCCGGGACCGCCCCGGCTGCGGCCGCGATCAGCGGACGACGCGCGAGCATCGCTTCGACCAATGTGCGCCCGAACGGCTCCGGCTCGGTCGACGGATGCACGACGGCATCGACCGCCCGCATCAGCGCCGGCACGTCGTTACGTTGGCCGAGGAACCGAACGCGGTCGGCCACGCCCAGCGCGCTCGCTTCGGCTACCAGCGCGTCGGCATAGGCCTGCTCGCCGAACATCGCGCTCCCGGCAATGACGCAGCCGACATCCGGCAACTCGGCCAGCGCCTTGAGCGCGACGCTCTGCCCTTTCCAAGGCGAGAGCCGGCTGAACACGCCGAACAGGAAGCGTGGCGCGAGACCGAACGCGGCGCGCAACGGCACCGGGTCGCCGGTCGCGGCATCATCGAGTCCGTTGGGAACAACACGAACCAGCGACGCCTTGCCGCCCGCGGTCGCGAACGCGTCCGCCGCCGCGCCGGACGGCACGATCACCCGGGTCGCGAACCGATTGGCCAACATGACCGTGAGGCCGATCTGGCCACGCCCGAAGTGGTCCCGGGAGAGAATATCGTGCAAGTGCCAGACCAGCGGACGCCGGGCGGCAGCGGCGGCGGGAGCGGCCAGCACGAACGCTTTCTGCGAATTCGCGTAGACCACCTCGAAGCCGCGTGCCGTCGAGCGCAGCCGGAGCAGCATGCGCGCGAGACCGCCGAGATGCGGGAGCGCGCGCAACAGGCTGCGGTCGCGCTTGATCGACGCGAACCCGGCGGCGCCGTTGGGCAGGATCGGCGTGACGCCGGCCTTCGCGAGCGCTGCGCAGAGCGGTCCGTCCTCGAACAGGAACGCGCTCGCGCCGCGGAACGCCTGCACGACGTCGAGGAGAACGAGTTCGGCGCCCGAGAGACGGCTCGCGTGGTTGACGAACAGGACGCGCGGAATCACGCGTCGCCGGGCTGCATCGCCCTCGCCAGTTGCGTCTTCGGCGCGGCCGCGATCTGCGGCACCGGCACCCGGTCGTCCGGCACGAAGGTCAGCGCCAGACCGACCACGTTGCCGTAGTCGCGCTGCATCTCGGGCAGGGTGTTCAGCGCGTTGAGGGTCGGTGGGCGGCCGGCGCGCAGACAGAACAGGATGCCCTCGACATGCGGCGCGAGCAGCGCCGTATCCATCAACGTGGCGACGGCCGGGCTGTCGATCAGCACGAGGTCGTAGCTCCGCGCCCACTGGAGAAGTTCGAGGAAACGCGGACCGGAGAGAAGCTCGGTGCTGCTGTTGAGCGGATCGCCGGCGAGCAGGAAATCGACGCCTGGGACGCCGGCAAGCTGGACGATGTCGATCGTGCCGCCCACGAGATAGCCGCCGAGGCCCGGCGAGGGCGGCCCGCTCAGCCCCTCTTCGAGGAAGGGCTGCCGCAGCGTCGTCTCGATCACCAGCACCCGGCGGCCGGACGCACGCGCCAGGCGGGCGAGCGCGAGGGTGACGAAACTCTTGCCCTCGTTGGCCACTTCGGAGGTCACCATCAGCGTATTCCGGCGCGTGCCGAACCCGGCCAGCGTCAGCCGCGCGTAGAGGATACGCATCGCTTCGAGCAGTGGCGGATGGCTGTCCAACAGCCCGATGGCGGTGGCGATCGGGAACTCGCGCTTTCGGCCGACGAGCTCCTTCTTGCCGTTGCGCCGAACCCGCAGCTCCGGGATTTGTGCCAGGATCGGCACGCGTGTGTAGCCGCGGCTCAATGCCAGCGCGCCCGCCTGCTCCGGCTTGTAGGAGATCAACCCTGCCGCGGTCGCCAGGATACAAGCCAACGTCAACCCGCCGACAAGGAAGGGCAGCTTCTGCGGGAAGGCCGGCCGGGTCGGCAGTTCGGCGAGGTTCACCAACTGGGTCGACGGCTCGAGGATCCGCCGCTCGGTCTCGAGCTGGCTCATGCGGCGCGACAGATCGACGAACGAGTCGCGCTTGATCTCGAGCTCGCGGGTCATTGCGCCGGTCTGCGTCTCGGCATCGGCCGCCTGGCTCGCCGCATCGGTCCGCTGCGCCAGCTCGTTCTGCGCGCTGATCACGCGCGAGCGCGCCGCTTCGAGGTTGCGCCGGGCGGAGTCCTGGATCCGGCTGACTTCGACGGAGAGCGCAGAGCTGAGCTCGGCTTCCTGCCGCCGGGCCGCGATAAGATCCGGGTTCTTGGGACCGAGACGCTGGGCGGCGCTCGCGGCTTGCGCGCGCGCGACCGAGAGCTGCTGCTTGAGATCGGAGATCGAGCGCGATTCGAGAGCCTGGCGCGACGCAGCGCCGCCGGTCGCCTCCTGCAGCCGCAGCGCCGCATCGGCTTCGGCGCTCTTGGCCTCGCTGAGCCGCTGGGCCGCCTGCGTCAGACGCTCTGCGGTCAGCAAGCCGCTGACGCCACGGACCAGCCCGTGCGAGCTGCGGAATTCCTCGATCGCCTGCTCGTCGTGGCGCAGTTCGGTGTCGAGTTGCGTGAGCCGGCTCTTCACCCAGTCGATCGCCTCGTCGCGCGACCGCAGCATCTTGCCGCGCTCATCCTCGAGGAACGTTCCAATCAGGCCGTTGGCGAGCACCTGCGCCGCCTGCGGCAGCGGCGATTTGTAGCTGATCGAGATGACCCGGCTGCGGCCAACCGCGCCGACCCCGAACCGGTCCATCATCCAAGCGACCTGCGCTTCGACATCACCATCGAGCAGCGCGCAGTTGATCGGACGCAGCCGCGACATCAGCTGCCGCGCCACGGCGTGACAGTCGGCCATGACGGCGTCGCTCATGCCGGGCTGGCCAAGCAGCATCCGCAACAGGCGCGGCGAGCGGATCAGCAGGATGTTGCTTTCCATGTCCGCCGGGTCGCCGATCTTCTGCACCCAGGCCGGGGAGGAGGAGCCGACCAACGGCTCGCGGTCCGCCACGATCACCGACCCGGTCGAGACAAACGAGACCGGCAGAATGACGAGCAGCAACATCATGACGAGCAACGTGGCGCCGAACGTGATCGCGACGACGCCTCGCTTCTGCCAGAGCTGGCTGAAGATGTTCGGGCGGCTCTCCGCCTCGGGGGCGGGTTCGGCAACGCTACCGGTAAGCAGATTGCTCATGGGACCTCTATGCGACCGCTGCCAGCGGGAGTGGTGTTCCGGCGCGCAGCCGCTCGCGGTGGCGCGCCAGGTGCGTCGTGACGAAGTTGCGGAACGATACGTCGAACTGATGTTCGCTGAAACGAAGCGCGTTGGCATGACAATCTTCGGCGCGGAACGGCGTCGAGCGCTGCAGGAAACGGCGGACCGCGGCGGCGATCGCTTCCGGCTCCGGCTCGTCGAAGAACATGCCGGTCGGCGTCGGGCCGTCGGACACCACGATCTCGCGGGCGCCGCCGCGGCCGAGCGCGATCAGCGGCGCGCCCTGCCCCTGCGCCTCGACCATGACGATGCCAAAATCCTCCTCGGCGGCGAACACGAAGGCCTGCGCGCCGGCCATCAGACGCTGCAGTTCCGCATCCGGCACGAAACCGCGCAGTTCGACATTGTCGCCCGCGACCTCGCGGATGCGCGACAGCTCCGGTCCCGTACCGACCACGATCAGCTTCTGATCGGGCAAGGCCGCGAACGCTTCCACCACGGCGCGGACATTCTTATAAGGTACAAGGCGGGCGGCGATCAGGAAGTAACCGTCGCGCGGCTGCGACGGGGTGGTCTCGGGCACCGTGACGGGCGGATAGATCACGTCCGCCTCGCGGCCGTAAACCTTGCGGATCCGTCGCGCGATGAAATGTGAGTTGGCCATGTAGGCGTCGACGCCATGCGCCGTCCGGTTGTCCCACAACCGCATCGAATGCAGAAGCACGCGCGCCATGATGCTCTTGAGGCCTCGGGTCAGGCCGCTTTCGGCAAGGTAACGGTGCTGCAAGTCCCAGGCATAGCGCATCGGCGAATGCACATAGGACAGATGGAGTTGGTCGGGCCCGGTGAGCACGCCCTTGGCAACGGCATAGGAACTGGACAGCACCAGATCGTAAGCCGAGAGGTCGAGTTGTTCGATCGCAAGAGGCATCAAAGGAAGGTAAGCGCGGTGCCGGGTGCGGATGCCCGGCATCCGTTGCAGGAACGAAGTCGTGGCCGATGAGAAGCCGACCTGGCGGCGATCCTCGTCCGACATGACGTCGAACAAGGTGAAGACGTCCGCGCTGGGATAGGCGCGCAGCATGGCGCGGAGGACGCGCTCAGCGCCGCCGAAGGTATAAAGCCAGTCATGGACGATCGCGATCCGCACCTGGCTATCGAACCCCTCTATGACGCACCGCAACACCCGATCGCAGCACGGTTTTATACCACGTTTTTGACGAAAAGCAACTTTTCGTGCGCCAAGTGCGCGGTCCGCTTTGCCCCGCAGGGTAATCCCACCAGGCGTCCGTAGTGTGAGTGTGCCGCAGTTCCGGCTGCTATTGCAGGTGGTATCATCTGATTCGGGCGTTCAGTGACTTTCCGAACACACTATGGGCTCAACCGCACGAGCACCACGGTCGCCCCGACGGGCAATTCGATGCGGCCGCCACGCAGGGCGAGCGTGATCCAATCGTCGCCGTGGGTCAGAGAGCGGGTCACCGCCCTGGAACATGGCGGAAGCCTCAGCCGGACCATGCCGGACGTGGAATCGACGTCCCGTTTGGAGGCCGGATCCCACACACTCGCTGCCCGCCACAGCGCCAAAATCACCTCGCCGTCGCGTTTTCGGAAAGCCATCAGGCGGCAGTCTGGCGGGGATTGCTCGACGGCGAGTGACAGCGGGGTCGCCGAAAGGTTCGAACCGCGATCGGAAAGCGTGTTGAGCAGCAACTTCAGCGTGTGAAACGCCGGCTTCGGGTCTGCTTTCGGGCTCAATAGGCCATAATTCTGTTCCGGATCGTCCGAGCCGGAGCCCTCGTCCAAGAATTCGTAAATGAAGCTACGTTTAATCCCACGGTCATACAAATGAAGCAGTAGGCGCGGAAGATAGACTGAAGCCGCTTGTTGCGAGATGCCTGCAGCACCCGTTGCGTAACCCGTCTCGGTCACCATGACCGGCGCGCCCGGCTTGAAAGGGTCACGCATGCTCTTGAGATACCAGTCGATCCCGGCGTAATCCTCGACCGTCTCCGGCGGCTGTTGCCCCTGCAGGTAGGCGTGCAGCGCCACCACGTCGCTGAATGTCGCCGCCCCGCGGATTCGGCGCATATCGTCCGGCTGGTAGTCGAGGACCGTCGGTGAGAGGATTGGTATTCCACTGAATTCCCGGCCGCCGCGGAGCGCGTCGAGCGTTTCTCGCTGATAGCGGACCACCACCTCGGCCCAGTCCGGACGGGCGCTGTCCTGCGCCTTGAACCAGGGGCTGTCGCCCTCGTTCTGCCCCTCGACGGCCGATACCGCCGCCGGGCCGAGCGCCCGCAAGAAATCGAGCATTTCCCTGGGCGTATTCGTTGCCGGTGACACGAGAAGATGGAAGCGCGCGTTCGAACTCTCGGCGAAGCGTCGCCACTCCGCAACATCGTTGGTCGGACGGATCTCGTCGCGGAGATGACGAACCCCGAGACGGTCGACAATGTGCGAAAGTGTATCCAACTGTTGATTGTAAGGCGCGCTCTCCAGGTGCGTGCATACGCCAACGCTCTCGACAAATTGGTCGGCGGGGTGGGCGACGTGCCCGGGCACGGCGGATCGAGCCGCCGATGTCGTGGCGCAAAACGCCGCCAAGACAGCCCTTCGGGTCGCAGAAAGGCGCAGCTGACGCATCAATCTCCTGAACGCAAAAACTGGGCCAACGGCGTAGTTAGGTCGAGAGTTGTGACCATTCAGCCCAACGAGCGTTAATTTTGCGTCTATGTTGCAGGTTGTTTTCTAACCCCGTCCCGTGGTATGCCAGTTTCATTCTTCTTATCGAGCAGGCGCATTGCCAATGATTGAGACGTCTTTCGCAAGGGGGTCAGCGCAAGCTCGCGCTCATTCCGCGAGCCGTCCTGACGGAACAGTCCGCAACGGCCGTCCGTGACCATTCGTCTCTTGTTAATCAAATTCGGGTATAGGCTCGGCTGAAATGACGTCCATTCGTCTCGTCTCGATTACGCATCCATGCCTTGGAGGCATGGTGGGCAGCAAGCGGCTCGACTTTTTGTCGGATGCCGAAATCACGATTTTGAGCCGATATGAAGAGGCCGGCGCGATCGCGGCGACCGGCACGGTGCGCCGCATCAGCATGCCGACCAGTGGCCGCGACCGGAAAGCGCGATTCCCCTCGCTCGCGGCCGCGTTGAACCTGCTCGCCCCTGACGTCGTTCACTTGCACGCCGACCCAGATACCAGCCTCGCCCTGCAAGTGGCCCGACTTTGTGGCGCGCAGACCGGCCGCGGCCTGGTGCTCGAGACCGAGATGAGCCCGACCGGCGCGGGACAAGGCTGGGCGGCGGCGCTGCGCTCACGCCAAACCCTGTTGCGGACCAGCGCAGTGGTAGCCCGCAACGCCAGCGCCCTCGCCTCCTTGCGGCGGATCGGGTTCAGCGGCTTGGGCCTGATCGCCGGCCGAGGCCTGGAGCCGCAATCCCTGCCCGACACAGATGACGCGTTGCGCCTGTTGCAGATTCAGCCCGGCCGCCAGCCGGTGATCGGCTGGGCGGGTCCGCTCGACACGAAATCCCATGTCTCCGACCTGCTCGAGGCCATCGCGTTGTGCGAGCGCGAGGTGATCGTGATCATTCCGGCGACCGGCCCGTTCTACCAGGACGTGCTCGACCGGGCCGACGCGCTCGAAATCCTGCATCGCGTGCGTTTCGTCGCGCCAGAGCACTCCGGCGCCGTCATGGACGAGCGTCCGGACCTGTCTGCCTTCCCAACCATGATCGCGGCGGTCGACGCCCTGCTCGTCTCACCGCCGAGCAGCGCGCTCGATCGCGCCTGCAGCCTCCGCAGTGTCGAGTTCGCCCATATCCATTCCATCCCGGTCATCCATTCCGGCTTGCGCGATATCGCCGACCTGATCGGCGATGGCGGCTGGCAAGTGCCGTTCGGCGACCCGGCGCTGCTCGCCCGGCTGTTCGACGCCTTGACGGCTCGTCCGCGCTTGCTGGCCCAAGCCACCGCGGCGGCTGCCAACAACGCGCAAACTCGTCACTCGCCGGAAGCCGCTGCAGCCGGGCTGGCGCGGGCGATCACAGCTGCATCCATTGCCGCCAGTGGCGCTTCGTCCCGGCTCGACTCGCGCAAGACGCGTGGCTCGCTAGCCTTGGCGCCGCATCGGCAGCCAGGCAGCACGTGAGCCATACGGCGGCCGCCGCCGCGCCGGGAAGCAACATGGCGGGAACACGCCGGCTTGCCATGTTCCTGGTGGGCGGCGCGTTGCTCAGCAAGTTGCTCGGCCTCGTGCGGGAGATCTTGGTTGCGCATGCCCTCGGCGCGTCCGTCATCGCCGACAGCTTCCGCGGCGGCCTGACCGCTGTCTTCCTGCCGCTGATCTTTCTTCAAAACGAGTTGGTTCCGGCGATCCTGATTCCGGCCTATCGGCAATGGAACGAAGAAGGCGACGCACCTCGACGCTTTGCGGCATTGACCGTGGCGGTCGTGCTTGTCGCGCTCGCGCTGTTCTTCGCGGTCGAACTGACCGCGCCTTATTGGATCGAAGTGCTGCTCGGCGGCTTCGGCGAAAACGCCCGCATCCTGACGTTGGCGTTCACGCGGGTGATGGCGCTGGCGATGCCGGCTTCGGTGCTGCTGTGCTGCCTGTCGGCCACCGAGATCGCGCGCGGGCAGTCGCGGATCACGTCGGTGCGCGCGACACTCGTCAATGTCGCCGTCATTGCCGGCGTGGGAATGCTGTTGCTGACCGGGCAGGCTGTCATGCTCGCCTGGGCATTCAGCCTGGCATTCAACGCCGTTGCCGTTTGGGCTCTCCGCCTGGTTCTGCGGGAAGGCGCGCTCGACCCGGCGGGCGTGCGGCCATCGCTGGTATGGGAAGCGCTGCTCACCTATTTCCGGCGCCTCCGCCCCCTGGTGCTGCAGCCGATCGCCGAAAACGGGCAGGTCTGGATCGAACGCCTGCTCGCCTCGGCGCTCGCGGTCGGCACGGTCGCGTCGCTCGACTACGCCCGCACGTTGTCCGACTGCGCCGTGCTGCTGGTCAGCCAGCCATTGGGCCTCGCGGTCCTCTCCGCCGGGCCGAGCCGGGATCCGCGAGCGCAGATGGATGCGCTATCCCGGCCGGTTTTGGCGGTCGCGATCCCGTGCTCGATCTTTCTCGTGTTCTTTGCGCCCGAGGTCGTCACGCTGGTGTTCCACCGCGGTGCGTTCGACGCGCGGGCGATCACCCTGACGAGTGACGTGTTGCGGGGAATCGCGTCGGGGCTCTGGGCGGCGACGCTCGGATGGATCCTGGTGCGCATGCTCAACAGCGTCGGGCGCAACCGGCGCGCGACCGCGGTCGTGGCGCTGGCCTATCTCGCCAACGCGGCGGTCAGTGCGATGCTCGTCAACCATTTCGGCGGTTTCGCCTTGGGTTTGGGCGAGGCCACGCGCGGCATCGTGCTGCTGACCGGCGTCGCTTTCGCGCTGGGCTGCAGCCTCCATCTATTCAAGCTGCTGCTGACGATGGTTCCGGGCGCGCTCGTCCTCATCGCGCTCGAATATCTGGTGCAGACCGAAGTGTCCGGCGTGCTTCCGCGGCTGATCGTCGGCGGGGGACTAACCGGATTCGTTGCGGTTGTATCACTATGGGTTTTCGTTCCAGACTCCGACATCATGTCGGGGTCGCGTTGCGGCGGGGGCCGTGAGCTCGGCTATGCGTTCCACATCGGTATTGTCCCGCAAGTCGCTCGATCCCAATCGGACCGCGGCGCGCATGTCCCGTGCCATCCTCTCCCGCACCGCCGATCTGGTCCTGCCCGAGCGCGGCTGCCTGCTGACTTTCCATCGCGCCGCCCGCTCGGCGGATTGGCCGACCCAACCGA
This sequence comes from uncultured Alphaproteobacteria bacterium, assembly GCA_963848035.1. Classification (GTDB taxonomy): domain Bacteria; phylum Pseudomonadota; class Alphaproteobacteria; order Acetobacterales; family Acetobacteraceae; genus JAVVHH01. The sequence goes on along the minus strand of CAWKCD010000001.1, from coordinate 3,692,304 downwards.
ACCGCGGCTTCCATCTCGACCTGCATTACCTTGAGCGGCTCCTGCAGCATCTGCAGCGCACCGGGTGGGACATCGTCACGATCGACGAAGCCATCCGCCGCTCAGCGCAGCCCGGCAGTGGCCGCTTCGTCAATTTCTCCATCGACGATTGCTACCGCGACACCGCCGAACTGGTCGTGCCGCTGTTCCGCCGACTTGGCGCGCCGGTCACGCTCTACATCACGACCGGCCTTCTCGATGGCTCGTTGCGCCTACGCGACGCCGGCCTGGAAACCATCCTGCTGAACGAGGAGCGGGTCAGCGACGACGATCAGACCTATGATGGGAGCACGGCTGCCGCCAAGCGGGCCGTCTTCACCAAGCTCAGCCGCAAATGGGACGGACCGCACGGCGATGCCGTCTACGAGCATTTCTGCGTCCGCCATGGCTACAATCCGGATGCGCTCGACGACCAGCATCGGTTGACCCTGGCCATGCTGAATACGTTGCGCGACGAGCGGCTGGTTGAGTTCGGCGCCCACACGATGTCCCATCCGCGCATCGCCGCGCTGGATGCGAACGCGGCGATGCGGGAACTCGCCGGCTGCCGCGAGCGCCTGGAGGCGGCGTTGGACCGGCCGATCCGGCACTTCGCATTCCCTTACGGGCGCCGGAACGATTGCGGCGAACGCGACTTCGAGATCGCTCGGATGGCCGGCTTCGCCAGCGCCGCAACGACCCGCAAGGGGCTGATCGTCCCCGGGACTGATCCCTACAGCCTGCCGCGCAACACCCTGCGCGGAGAGCACCGCGCGCTGGCGATCGCCTACGCGCATCTGATCGGCGTCTCCGGCGCGGCGGCCTGGGCGCTGCGCCGTGACTGAGCCTCTGTCCGGACAGCCCGGCGAGATCGGCAGCTCGCCTGCTCGAGGGGCGCCAGCGCTGCGCGTGCTGTCGGTCGCGCATACCGCGGTCAGCCGGGCGGCCGGGAGGCTGCGGTATCACCCGCTCGCGCAGGATCCGTCGGTCACCGTCAAGCTGGTCGTGCCGTCGCGCTGGTATCAGTTCGGCCGTTGGCTCGAGGCCGAACCGCCGACCGATCCTGGCATCCAAGTCGCACCGCTGCCCGTCCGAATGCACCATGCCGGCCCGGCCAGCTGGTATCTCCACGTCTATCCAGGCCTGCGGCGTGAGATCCGCGACTTCGCGCCGGACGTGATCCATCTCTGGGAGGAACCCTGGAGCCTCGTCGCGCTGCACGCCACGTTGCTGGCCCGCCGCTACCGGACGGCGCTCGTTTTCGAGGTCGACCAGAACATCCTCAAGCGCCTTCCGGCCCCGTTCGAGTGGATCCGCCGCTACGTTCTCCGCCGCACTGACCTCATCCTCGCCCGCTCCAACGACGCCACTGCCGTGGTCCGCGCCTGCGGCTACACCGGCCCGGCGATGCCGATCGGATACGGCGTGGACGAAAGCGTCTTCCGGCCAGCGGGAGAACGGGCCCGCAACACACGCCTGCAGCTCGGCTACGTGGGCCGGCTGGTGGTGGAAAAAGGGCTCGACGACGTGGTCGACGCGCTCGCGCAGGCCCGCAGCGACGTGGCGTTCACCATTCTCGGCGAGGGTCCGCACGAGGCGGCGCTGCGGGCCCGCGCGACCACGGCCGGCGTCGCGGACCGGATCGTCTTCCGCCCCTGGGCCGAGCCCGAGCAAGTCGCGGAATTCTTGCGCGGGCTTGACGTTTTGGTGTTGCCGACCCGCACGACGCCCTCGGTCAGGGAGCAGTTCGGCCGCGTCATCATCGAAGCCCAGGCCTGCGGAACGCCGGTGATCGGATCGACCAGCGGCGCGATCCCCGACGTGATCGGCGCGGGCGGTTGGGTGATCCCAGAATGCGATCCCGTGGCTCTGGCCGACCTGCTGGACCGGTTGGCGGCGAACCCGTCCGAGATCGCCGCGTGCCGCACCGCCGGGCTGGCGAACGTCGTGTCGCGCTTCACCTATGACGCCGTCGCGGCCGATCTGGCCCGCGGTTGGCATGCCGCGAACGTTGCACATAACGCCCGCCGGCGCCGGAACGGCGATTCGGCGACGCATCCCACCCGTCACCCCTCGGCGGAGTCCGCCAACCCATGAGCATGACCACCAAGGCTGATGACGTGCTCGCCTTCCTCGACGGATTGCAGCCGCTGCATCGGCGCGGCGCGCGCTGGCGCACGCAGACGCTGCAGGTCGGCCTCCGCCTGGCCGAGCTGATCGTGTTCTTCCTCGTCGGCATCGCGGTGTCGACCGAGATGCCGCTCTCGGTCGGAGCGGTCCCACCGGCCGGGGCGCTCCTCGCCGCCTGCCTCGCCACCGTCGCTGCGATCGAGATCGGGCGGACGCGCCGGAGCATCAGGCCGCGCCCGGCCGCGTTGGCGCTGCAGGTGGTCGCCGCCAGCGTCACCGGCGCGCTCGCCCTTCTGTTGGTCGGCCTGTCGTGGCCGCTCGCGATCGGCTGGGCGGTCGGCGAACTCGTCGGCACCGCCATCCTGCTCGCGGCGTTGCACGCGTTGTATTCGCAGATCGTCGAGATGCTGCTTGCGGATGGCCGACTTGCGACGCATGTCGCGGTAGTCGGATCCGGAACATCCGCCCACCTGCTCCAGACGCAGCTCGAGAGCGCCGATCCGCTCGCCATCAAGGTCGTCGGCCGGTACACGGTCACCGAACCCGCGCCGCTCGACGGTGCCCGCGGCACGATGCGCACGCTCTTGTCCGATTGCCGCCTCGAATTCGTCGACGCGATCGTTCTCGCCACCGATTCCGGCGACACTGACGACGCGACCGACCTGCACCGGTCCCTGCGCGCCTGCACGCAGGACATCTACGTCCTTCCGGCCTCGAGGCCCGAGAAGCCGGAGGCCGTCCACACGAAGTTGGGGCCGGCCGACCTGGTGCTCGTCAGCCGTCGTCCGATCAGCGGCGGCGCGGCGTTCGCCAAGCGGGCCTTCGATCTGCTTGGCTCGCTCGCATTGCTCATGTTCATGGCGCCGCTGCTCGCCATGCTGGCGCTTGCGATCGCGCTCGACTCGCGCGGCCCGATCCTGTTCCGGCAATTGCGGGTCGGTTACAATAACCAGCTGTTCTACATCCTGAAGTTCCGCTCCATGCGCGACGATGCGACCGATCGCCTCGCCAAGCAGCAGACGGTCCGGGGCGACAAAAGGGTGACGCGGGTTGGCCGCATCATCCGCAGGCTCAGCTTGGACGAGTTGCCGCAACTGCTGAACGTGCTGCGCGGCGAGATGTCGCTGGTCGGCCCGCGCCCGCACGCGCCAGGCACCAGCATCGGCGGTCAGCGCGTGCACACGATCGTGGACGATTACGCTTGCCGCCATCTCGTCCGCCCCGGGATCACCGGCCTGGCCCAGGTGCGCGGATTGCGCGGCGGGCTGCAGGATCGCCGCCAGGTCGCCGACCGGTTGGCTGCGGATCTCGAGTATATCGAGCGCTGGTCGGTATGGCTGGACATCCGGATCCTGCTGGGAACCGTGCTGCTCGAGTTGCGGAACAGTCGCGGCTGTTGACAACACAGCCGCGCGCCTGCATCGGACCCCAGTCTATCTCAAGCGAGGTTCCGTGAGGCTCTCGGCATTTTGGCGGGCTGTCCCGCTTCTCGGCCTTGCCGGCCTCCCGAGCTCGGCGCGGGCCCAACTCGTCGACACCTACCTGCCCGTCAACGTCCCCGGCTTCGACCAGGATCGCGGCGTCACCGTTCTGTCGCGGCAACGCCCGCTCTATCAGGAGCAAGGCGTGCGTCTCGGCGGCTTCACCGTCCGCAGCGGGCTCGACGAGACATTCGGCTACAACTCCAACATAACCGGCACGCCAACCGGCCCCGGCAGCGCCTTTCTAGAGACAAACCCCTCGGTTAGCGCGGAATCCAATTGGAGCCGGAACCGCCTCGGCATCTCCGCCACCGGCGATCGTTTCGACTATTTTTCCGCGTCTCGCCAAAGTCACACGGATTGGACGGTCGCGATCGGCGGCGGCGTGACGATCCTGAAGAACACGCTCGACGTCGGCTATTCGCACGTCCATGGCAACGAATTCGGCATCAACGCCGGCGCGGTCGCGTATGACAACCCGGTGCCGTTCGATGTCGACATCGTCCGCGGCGCCTACACCTACGAGCGCGGCCGGGTCACGCTCACCCCCAACTTCGACTTCCGGCTCTATCAATACGGCAACGGCGAGTTTGCCGGACAGACCATCACCCAGCGGTTCCGCGACCGGACCGTGGCCTCCGGCGGCGTCACCACACGATATCTGCTGAGCAACGAGCGCGCGCTGGTCCTGGTCGTTCAAGGCTCCGGATCGAATTACCTGAACCGGCAGCCCGGGCTGCCGACCAACAATTCGCAATCCGTGCTGATTCTCCCAGGCATCGACTACCAGGCGACCGGGCCATGGCGTTACCGCGTTTTGGTCGGCGGCGAATACCGGCGCTTCGATGCCGCGCAATACGGCAGCCGGCTCTCGCCGATCTTCGAAGCCAGCGTGATCTACACGCCAACCGAATTGACGACGCTCACTGCGACCTTGCGGCGCGCCGTCGAGGATCCGGAGGCGGAGGGCACCAGCGGCTATACCAGCACCGGCGTGAGCCTCCGCGCCGACCACGAGTTGCGTCGGAACGTGCTGCTGCAAGCCACGGCCTCGTATCGCTCCGTGAACTACTTCCAGTCGCTCGGCAGCACCAACGCCTACTCGTTCGGCGGCGGTGTCACGTGGTTGATCGATCCGCATCTCAGCGCGTTCGCATCATACCGCTACACCAGGCAGGATGGCTCGAGCACGCGCCCCGCCGTGCTGACCCTCGGCGGCCCGGCAAGCGTGCTGCCGAGCTTTACGCAAAATCTGGCCTTGGTCGGCTTGCGTTGGCGTCTGTAGCCGAACCGGCCGAGGGGCTGCCGCCGGGCTTCTGCATCGTGCAGGTCATCCCGGAGTTCAGCCTCTCCGGCGGCGCCGAAGCGGTGACGTTCGAATTGCAGCGTTGCTGGGAAACCGCGGGCGTGCCGTCGACGGTATTGGCGGCGACGATCGGCCCCGACGTGGAGCCGCGGCAGGCGAGCCGGGTCGAGCTGGTGCTGCCGACGGCGCTTGCCGATCGCGTGCCGACACGGGGCCGCTGGCGCTATATCGGACGGACCGCGTTGGTGCCGCTCTTCACCCTCGCCGCCTCGGCACGGCTGCGGCGAGCGAGACGACACGCCAGCCCCGGACGGGATGCCGTGATCCTCTCCCATGGCGACTCACTGATCGCCGACGTCATCGTCCTGCACGCAGTCAACGCCGCCAACCTGGCGCAAAAGCGGCAAGACGGTGAATGGCGCTGGCGCCTCAACCCGCTGCATCTATGGGTGGAACTGCGGGACAAGCGGATGCTGCGGGGCCTGCAGGCGCACCGCTATGTCGCGGTCTCGCAGCGTGTGGTGGGTGAACTCGCGACGTTTCACGGCATCCCCGCCGACCGCATCACGGTCATCCCGAACGGCACCGACCTCGAACGCTTCACGCCGGACGGAGAACGCGCCGGATTGCGGGCGCAGTTCGCGATCCCCGAGGACGCGCCCCTTCTGCTGTTCGTAGGCCACGAGTTCGATCGCAAGGGACTGAGCCATCTCATCGGCGCCCTCAGCCAGCCCGGCTGCGGAACCGCCCATGTCGTCGCGGTCGGTGCCGGAGACGTTGCCGCCTACGCGGCGCTGGCAGCAGCCGCCGGCGTGGCGGCGCGGGTTCATTTCACAGGGCCGCGCCGAGACCTGCCGGCGATCTATCGCGACGCCGACGCTTTTGTATTTCCAACGGCTTACGAGACATTCTCGTTGGTTTGCATGGAAGCCATGGCCTGCGGCCTGCCGGTATTCGCGACGCGCGTCGGCGGCATCGAGGACTACCTCGTCGACGGCGTGAACGGCTTTGCCATCGATCGAGACCCGGCGACGATCGCGGCCGCCTTGTCCCCGGTATTGCAAGATCCTGCGCTCGCCGCACGTCTTCGGGATGGCGCGCGATCTACGGCGCTCGGCTATTCATGGCCTGTGGTGGCAAAACGTTATTTGGATTTGCTTCTCACCGTGTGGGACGAAAAGCAGACTGCACCGAGAAACCGCCGAACTTATTAACTCTGCTTGCTTTTTCATGGATGCTCACGTTTAAGTGCGCAACTGTGAGCGACAGAGAACAGGGTAGCCGGTGATGTCGAAGCCTCCGTCAAATACGGGCCGTCTGCTCGACGACGATATGCCGCAAGGTTACGGCCCGAATGGCGGAGCGCGCCCCCGGCCGACGGTGGTCCCATCCGAGCCGTTCGCCGCCGCGCCCGATCCGGAACGTCCGCGCATCGCTTCCCCCTCGCCTGCCGCGATGCCTGCCGTGCCGCTGCAGCCGGCGCAGCGCGCGTGCTACGAAGCGCTCGGGCTCGCGCTCCAGGAAGGCCATGTCTTCGCGGCCATGACCGGGCCGGAGAGCAGCGGCAAGTCGACCGTGCTCGAGGCCGTGCTCGCCGACCGTCATGACCGGGCGCTGCGCTGCATCCGCATCAGCGATCCCGACAAGGTTCCGGCACGGCTCGCCGCACAGATCGAACAGGTCGCGTATGCCGAGGCGGGCAAGCCCGAGAACCTCGAGCGCCACGTCGTGCTCGCGATCGACGACGCCCACACCGCGTCCAACGAACTGCTCCGCTGCCTGGCGCGGCTCGCAGCCATGCGCGAGCCTGGCCGACGCGTGCCACAGGTGCTGCTCGTCGGCCGTCCGGAATTGTGGAGCCGGCTCGCGACCGAGGAATACGCGCCGCTCGCTCGGCGACTGGCCGTGCGCGCCGTCTTGCCGACCCTGAAGGACGAGCAAGACCCCTGGGCGTCGCTCGAGCAGGAAGTGTCGCAGACGATGTCTCAGCTCCGGGCTGAGCAGGAGCATCTTCCGGTGAACACGGCGGCCTCGAACATGCCCCCGACGTTCGACCGGGCCTACGGTGATTTCTACCCCACGACCGTCGAAGAGGCCGGGCTGCCGTTCGATCCCTCGACCGTTCCCCCACCCACGGATTTCGCGCTGTTCCCCGAGCCGTCTCCCCGCGCGGAGCCGAAGCGGCGCGAGTCGAAGCGGCGCTTGCTGATGCCGCTCGGCTGCCTGATGGCCGGAGTCGCGGGCTTCACCTTCGTGCTGTCCTATTTCGACTGGCCGGGCTTGTTCGACGACATGCCCTGGGCCGACAGCAAGCCCGCCGCTTCCTTCGCCTTCGCGCCCCGGAACAACCAGCCGGGCATGCCGAGCGTTCCGAACTGGGCGCAACCGACCCAGCGGACGGCGCAGATGACCCCGCCGCGCGGCGCCCCGCTGCCGCCGGTCGTCGCCCCGCCGTCAGTGAGCGCTGCACCGCCCGCGCCGACTGCAGCGTTGTCGACCATGACCCCTGCCCCGTCGAGCCCGGTGGCACCGTCGCCGGCGCCGGCCGAGACTTCACCGCCCCGCTCTTCGGTCGCCACCAGCGAGCCGGCAGCGAGCGCTCCAAAGCCGGCCGAGCCGGCGCCAACCGTTGCCGCCGCACCGGTCGAACCTCCGAAGGTCGAGGACGCCAAGCCGACCAAGATCGCGGAAGCCGCCGTCAAGCCGCCGGAGCCGACCAAGCCGGTGGGCACTCAATCCAGCGAACCAGCGCACGTCACAGCGCCGACCCCGGCGCCCGCGCCTGCCGTGCAGGCCAGCACCGCCGCGCCGGTTGCACCCAAGCCGGTGACGCCGCCGCCAGCCGAACCGACCATGACCGTGGCGGCGCTCGCCGCACCGCCGCTCTCCGCCACCGCGCCTCGGTCGACCCGTGCAGCGCCGATCGCCGTGGTGAAGCCCGCACCGCTGCCGCCCGCCATCGTCGGCCTGCTGCTGCGACGCGGCGACGAGCAACTCGCGATCGGCGACGTATCCGCCGCCCGGCTGTTGTTCGAGCGCGCCGCCGAATCAGGCAACGCCCAGGGCGCATTCCGCCTCGGGCGCACCTATGACGCGAGCTTCCTGCCGCCTGCCGACGCGTCGACGCTCGCCAATCGCAGCGAAGCGCGCGTTTGGTATGGCCGGGCGGCATCGTTGGGCGACCGCGATGCGGCCGCGAGACTGCGAGACTTGAACGAAGGGCGTTGAGATTGACCCAAGCTTTCGGAACACGGTGTCGGGTCACGATCGGTTGGCTTCTCGCAGCCGTGCTTCTGAGCAGCCCACTCTCGGCATTCGCGCAGTATGCCCACCAACCGCCGGCGCGCCGAACGTTGCCGGCGATCCCCGATGCTCAGGTCGTGCCCCCGACCTCCGTTCTCGGGATCATCTCGGGTGGCCTGTCGGGCACCTATATCCGGATCGCGGCCGACATCGCCTCGGTCTTCGCCGACCACACGCCGCAACTCCGGGTGCTCGCGATCGTCGGTAAGGGCTCGCTGCAGAACATTTCCGACGTGATGAACATCCGCGACGTCGACATCGGCATCGTCCAGTCGGACGTTCTGTCGTTCCTGCGACAAAAGGCGTCGCTGGCCGGCATCGAGACAAATATCAGCTATCTCGCCAAGCTCTATGACGAGGAGGTGCACCTGCTGGCGCGCGAGGAGATCGGCAATGTCAGCGATCTCGATGGCAAGAAGGTCAGCGTCGACGCCAAGGGCAGCGGCACCGCGCTGACGGCCTCGGTGATCTTCGATGCGCTCGGGGTCAAGCCGGTCATCATCAACGACAATCCCGAGGCGGCGTTGGCGAAGCTGCGCCGCGGCGAGATCGATGCGCTCGTCTACGTGACCGGCAAGCCGGCGCGGCTGTTCCTGGATGCCGGCAATAGCGGCCTGCATCTGCTTGCCCTGCCGCTCAACTCGGCCCTGTTGCAGACCTACTTGCCGTCGCGTTTCGACCACAGCGACTACCCGGGCCTGGTCCCGGAAGACGGTTCGGTCGAGACCGTCGCCGTCGGCGCCGTCATGGCCGTCTACAACTGGACGCCCGGAACCGAGCGCTACGAGCGGTTGTCCCGGTTCGTCGACGCGTTCTTCGACAATCTCGGCAATCTGCAGGATGCGTCGCACCACCCGAAGTGGAAACAGGTCAGCCTGACTGCGCAGGTTCCGGGATGGACCCGGTTCCGGGCGGCGCAGCAATGGCTACAGCGGCATGGCAGCCAGATCCCGCAAGCGTCGACGAACCGACCTTAGCCGCTCAGGCTCCGAACACGGCGCGTTCCGTATAGGCGAGGTCGCCCGCTTGCGGCGCCTTGTCACCACGAAAGAATTTCGGATGTCCCGGCTGAAAGCGGCCGGGAACGCCCGCTATCTCGCTGTCTGCGTCGGCGACAATGAGGAAGATGCCGCGCCGGGCCAGCGCGAACCCCAGTGCGCGGGCGTGCGCGGCCAGGCTCTCTTGGCTTCGGCAATAGAGCAGGTAGGCGAACGGCAGGACGCCGCGGCGATGGCGCAGGCCGAAGACGAACGGCACACGGCCGGACTCCGTCTCGCAGATCAGGTTCAGGCAATCCCAATTCGCGTGCTCGCGCATCAATTCGATCTCGGCGGCTTCGAGATCCGGCCCCGGCGGGATCGACGGCCCGGCGAAACGCGCCCGGGCGCGGACGGCGGACCGGGCCAGCAGCGGCAGCATGATGGTTCGGCCGCTCGCATAGCGCTTGTAGCCCTGCGCCGCGAGCAGGTCCCAGGTTTCGGGCGCCGGGGTCACATTGATATAGGTGACATCCCGACGGCGCAGCGCCTGGCGGACCAGCAACGTGCCGTAGAGCCGGAACTCGGGCTCGATATAGAAACTGGAGACGTTGCAGCGCCGCACGAGTTCTCCCGCCTCGGTCCACTCCGATGCGATCAGCAGCAGCACGCCGACCACGGCGCCCGAGACCTCCAGCACGTAGCCGAGTTGCGGCATTCCGGCGGGCACGGCCCGGTCGGCCAAGCGTCGGAGCGCACGTCGCCAAAACGGCGCCTCGCGCCAGGCGGCGAAACCCTTGGTGAGCAGACCCGTGACCACCTCGAAATCGCCTTCCGTCATCTCGCGGCAGACGACAGTCGGTCGAATTGCAACGTCCTGGCAGTCCATTGCTAAACTGTATCTCGCTCAGACTGCGGAAAGGTTAATACGATCGTGTCAGAAGTTCCAAACACCGTCTCGATCTGCGAGACGATTCTCAGCGAAATGGTCCGCATCGGCGAGCAGCAGGGCAAGTCGTTGCCACCGCTGAACGAGCAGGTCACGCTCCTCGATTCCGGCCTCGACTTCCTTTGCATCGCCATCCTGGTGGCGACGCTGGACGATCGCCTGGGGATCGATCCATTCAGCGGCGACGGTCCGGCCGTATTCCCGGTGACGATCGGCGACTTCGTTGCGGCCTATGAACGCGCCGCCGCCTGAGATCCGTCCACTCTGGGCGCTGACTCAGGCCGCCGGACTGCGCCAGCGCTTCTTGAGCGACGCGGAGCAGTCGGTCGACTTGGCGTCGTTGGAGCGGCGCTCCTTGTTCGGGCCCATGGCAGGGCTGGCGGGCTCGTCGGTGCTGATCTCGACACGGCGGCAGCTGCCGGCAGCGCGGGCATTGCTGGAGTTGGACGGCGTCGCGCGGCGGTTGCTGCTATGTCCGCCGGACGTGGATCCGGCGCACATCCCGGCGCTGCTCGAGGAGGCGGAGGTGGATGTCGTGGTCACCGACGGCACCGGCCCGGCCGGAGCGACGCTGGACGGCATCCGCCGGGTCGAGTTGCGCGAGACCGAGAGGGCGGCGGCGCCGCGACCTCGCGAGACGGAATGGATCCTGTTCACGTCCGGCACGACCGGTCGACCGAAACTAGTGCAGCATAGGCTCGCCACGCTGACCGGCCCGCTCGCGGAAGGACCGGTCGCGGTGTCGGACGCGATCTGGAGCACGTTCTACGACATCCGGCGATATGGCGGCCTGCAGATCTTGCTGCGCGCGCTCCTCGGCGGCGGTTCGCTGGTGCTGTCGCAGGAGGGCGAAGCGCCCGGCGACTTCCTTCGCCGGGCCGGCGCCGCCGGGGTCACGCATCTGCTCGGAACGCCCACGCACTGGCGCCGGGCCCTGATGAGCACGGAGTCGAGCCGCATCGCGCCGCGCTACGTGCGCCTCTCCGGCGAGATTGCGGACCAGGCCATCCTCGACCAATTGGCGCGGGCCTACCCTGGCGCCAGGTTGACCCATGCCTATGCGTCGACGGAAGCCGGCGTTGGTTTCGAGGTCAACGACGGGCTCGAAGGCTTCCCGCCTTCCGTGCTCGGCCAGCGGGCGGGCGGGTTCGAGATCAGGATCGTCGACGGCTCGCTCCGTATCCGGTCCAATCGCGGGGCAGCGCGCTATCTCGGCGGCGGCCCGGCGCTGGTCGACGATGCTGGCTTCATCGACACCGGCGACATGGTCGTGCAGAGCGACGACCGCTACCGCTTCGCCGGACGGCGCAGCGGGGTGATCAACGTGGGCGGACAGAAGGTGCATCCGGAGGAGGTCGAGGCCGTGATCACGCGTCATGGGTCGGTTCGGATGGCGCAGGTCCGCGGACGGCGCAGCCCCATCACCGGAACGCTGGTGGTGGCCGATGTCGTGCTGCATGCGGATGCGGCGCCGTTTGCCCAGGTCCAGCAAGAGATCCTCACCGCCTGCCGCGCGTCGCTGCCGGCGCACAAAGTGCCGGCGATGCTGCGCCAGGTCGACGATCTCGCGGTCTCGGCCTCGGGGAAGCTCGGCCGTGCGTAACGTCTTGGTCACCGGTGGCAGCCGCGGCCTCGGCCTCGGGATCGCCGAGGCGCTGGCGCGTGCCGGCTTCTGCGTCATCGCGGTGGCGCGCAGCGAAGGCGACAAGTTGCCGGATGTCCGGGCGCGGATCGCCGCCGACGGCTCCGGCGCGCTGCACTTCATGGCGGCCGACCTCTCCGACATCGAAGCGATCCCCGACCTCGTCAAACGCATCCGAGCCGCGCACGGGCCGCTCTATGGCCTGGTCAACAACGCCGCGATGTCCGACTCAGGCGTCCTCTCGACCGTCCCCGACGCACAGATCGAACGGGTGGTGCGGCTGAACGTGCTGTCGCCGTTGGTGCTGACCAAGCATGTCGCCCGCTCGATGATGACCGGCCGGGGAGGCCGGATCGTCAACATCGCCTCGATCGTCGCCGCGACGGGGTATTCGGGGCTCTCGGTCTACAGCGCGACGAAATCGTCGCTGATCGGCTTCACCCGCTCGCTCGCACGCGAGTTGGGTCCGTTGGACATCACGGTAAACGCGGTGTCACCGGGCTTCATAGAGACGGAGATGACGCAGGAGATGGATGACCGCGCGCGCTCCAAAATCGCCCGTCGGAGCGCGCTGCAGCGGGCGCCGGAGATCGCCGACGTGGCTGGCGCGGTCGGCTACCTATTCAGCGAGGCTGCCCGCAACGTCACGGGGACGGTTCTCACCGTGGATGCCGGGAATACGGCCTAGACCGCCTAATTCAGTGTCGTTTGGTCAATCAATAAGCAGATCCGGAATGCAACCACCGGTTCTGCATTAGATCGGCGCAGGTTGGTTGTTGCATCGCAGCATCCCCGTCTGCAATCGTTACGGCGTTTTCCGAGAGGTGCGCCCCCATGCCGATCCGCAAACTCCCGGCCTATGCCGTCGCTCTGGCCCTGTTCTGGACCTGCGCCGCGCACGCCCAAGGCGTCCTGACCGTCGCGATGACCGCCGGCGACATCCCGGTCACGACCGGCAATCCCGACCAGGGGTTCGAAGGGTTCCGCTTCGTCGGCACCAGCCTCTACGACGCGCTGATCAACTGGGACTTGAGCCGCTCGGACGTGCCGGCGGTCATCAAGCCGGGATTGGCGACGGAATGGCACGCCGACGAAGCCAACCCGCGGCGTTGGCTGTTCACGTTGCGCCAGGGCGTGAAGTGGCATGACGGCTGCCCGTTCACCGCCGACGACGTGGTCTGGAATTTCGGCCGCTTCGACGAGAAGGCGCCGCAATGGCACGCGCAGCAGTTCGCCCTCTCGCGCGCCTACCTGCCGAACTTCGCCAGCGTCGAGAAGGTGGACGACCACACCGTCGCGCTCACCACCAAGATTCCGAGCTCGCTGTTCCCCTACGAGATGAGCTTCGTGATGATGACCAGCCGGTGCCGGGCCGAAGCGCTGAAATACGACTGGAGCGCCGTGACGGCCAATCCGAGCGGCACCGGCCCCTACAAGTTCGACCGGATGGTGCCGCACGAACGGCTCGAACTCGTGCCGAACACCGAGTATTGGGACAAGGCGCGCGTGCCGAAACAGGACCGCCTGGTCCTGCTGCCGATGCCCGAAGCCAGCACGCGGACGGCGGCGCTGCTCAGCGGGCAGGTGAACTTCGTCGAAGCGCCGACACCGGACGCCATCCCGCGCCTGAAATCGTCCGGGATGAACGTCATCACCAACGCCTACCCGCACAATTGGTCGTACCAGCTCAATTTCGTGAACGGACCGTTCAAGGACGTCCGGGTCCGTCGCGCCGCCAACTACGCGCTGAACCGGGCCGACGTGGTCGAGCTGCTCGGCGGCGTGGCGATCGAAGGCCCCGCCGAATTCCCGCCGGGCAGCCCCTGGTACGGCCACCCCGCTCTCTACGGCTACGACCCGGCCAAAGCGAAAGCGCTGCTCAAGGAGGCCAACTGCACCCCGTGCAAGATCACCCTGGCGATCAGCACGTCCGGTTCAGGGCAGATGCAGCCGCTGCCGATGAACGAGCTGATCAAGTCACAACTCGAAGAGGCGGGGTTTCAGGTCACCTTCAAGGTCATGGACTGGAACGCCTTGCTGGCGCTGGCGCGCGGCGGCGTCGACACCGCGCCCGATATCGACGGCATCAACGTCAGCCGCGCCGTGCAGGACCCGATCAACGGCATGACGCGGTTCCTGCAACGCGTGCAGTGGGCGCCGAATGGCGGCAACTGGGGCCACTACGAGAACAAGGACGTCGAGGCCATGATCACGGCCGCCTTCAACGAGTTCGACAACGCCAAGCGGGACGTGTTGCTCCAGCATGTCCATGAGAAGATGGTCGACGAGGCCGTCATGATCTGGGTCGTGCACGATCTCAACCCGCGGGCACTGTCCCCGAAGGTGAAGGGGTTCGTCCAGGCGCAGAGCTGGTTCCAGGACCTCACGCCCATTACGATCGCGAAGTAGGCGATGCTGCGCACCATCGTCTGGCGCCTGATCTACGCGCTGCCGATCGCGTTCGGCGTCGGACTGGTGTGCTTCATGCTGGTGCACATCGCGCCGGGCGACCCGCTGCAGACGGTGCTGCCGCCCGACGCGAACGCCGAGATGATCGAGATCGTCAAGCGCGCCTACGGCTTCGACAAGCCCCTGCCGGTGCAGTTCGTGAATTGGGTGTGGCGGGCGCTGCATGGCGATTTCGGCCTCTCCGTCTCGACCCGGCGCCCCGTGGCGCTCGAAGTCGGTGGCGCGCTGTCCAACACTCTGGTGCTCGCGCTGTTCGCGGTGCCGATCTCGTTCGTCATCGGCACGCTCCTCGGCACGCTCGCCGGCTGCGCCCCGCCCGGCGCGCTCGGCCGCCTGCTCGACCGCGGCGTCACCGGGACCGCCGTGCTCGGCGTCAGCGTGCCGAACTATTGGCTGGGGCTGGTTATGGTTATCGTCTTCGCCGTCGAGCTTTCGTGGCTGCCGGCCTCGGGAATGGGCGCGCAGGGGTCCGACCAGTTCTCGGTCTGGCATTGGAACGACGTGCGCTATCTGGTCATGCCGGTGTTCACGCTGGCGATGGTGCCGGTCGGCATCATCGCGCGCACAACCCGTGCGGCGGTGCTCGAGGTGCGCAGCCAGGATTTCGTCACCACGCTGCGGGCCAAAGGGCTTGGCGAGCTGGCGGTGGTGCGGCACGTGCTGAAGAACGCCGCGCCCGGCATGCTCGCCGTGATGGGGCTGCAGTTCGGCTACCTGATGGGCGGCTCGATACTGGTCGAACCGGTGTTCGCCTGGCCCGGTAGCGGCACCCTGCTCGGCCGCGCGATCGTCAACCGCGACGTGCCGGTCCTGCAAGGCGCGATTCTATGCCTGGCGCTGATCTTCTTCGCCACCAACCTGGTGGTCGACCTGCTGCAGGCGGCGATCGATCCACGGGTGAGGAGAGCCTGATGTCGCACGCGCTCAGCATCTCCCGACCGGTGCGAGACACGGCACTGGCGCGGCCGGGCTACTGGGGGATGGTGCGGCGGCGGCTGCAGCGCGATCCGGTGACGCTGGTGTTTGCCGCGCTGCTGCTGGCGATCGTGCTGGCGGCGGTGTTCGCGCCGCTGATCGCGCCGTTCGACCCTTTCAAGGAGAGCGTGCTGCTCCGCCTCAAGCCCTTCGGCTTTCGCGGCCACCCGCTCGGGACCGACGAGCTGGGCCGCGATGTCCTGACCCGGATCCTCTATGGCGGGCAGACCTCGCTGCTGATGGGCGTGGCGCCGGTCGCGTTCGCGGGCCTCGTCGGCGGCACGCTCGGCATCGTCGCGGGTTATGCCGGCGGCTGGGCCGGCACGCTGATCATGCGCATCATGGACGTGTTCTACGCCTTCCCGTCGGTCCTGCTCGCGGTGGCGATCTCCGGCGCGATGGGCGGCGGCATGCTGAACGGTATGGTGGCGCTGGCGCTGGTGTTCATCCCGGCCGTCTGCCGCGTCGCCGAGACAGCCACCACGCAGATCCGCAACCTCGATTTCGTCGAGGCCGCGCGCGCGACCGGTGCCGGGCACATGATGATCGTCCGCCACCATCTGCTCGGTAACGTGCTCGCGCCGGTGCTGGTCTATGCTTCGAGCCTGGTGAGCGTCAGCATCCTGCTCGCCTCGGGCCTGTCCTTCCTGGGGCTCGGCGTGCGGCCGCCGATACCGGATTGGGGCCTGATGCTGTCGACGTTGCGGCAAGCGATCTACGTCCAGCCCTGGGTCTGCGCGATGCCGGGCGTGGCGATCTTCGCCACTTCGATGTGCTTCAACCTGGTCAGCGACGGCTTGCGTTCGGCCATGGACGTCCGAATCAAATGAGCGCGCACCACGATCGCGGCGGCCCCGCCCAACCGCTGCTGATCGCCCGCGGCCTGACCAAGCACTTCCGTGCCGCGGGCGGTGCCGTTCGCGCCGTCGATGGCATCTCGTTCGAGATCGCCAAAGGCGAGACCCTCGGGGTCGTGGGCGAGAGCGGCTGCGGCAAGAGCACGCTGGCGCGTCTGCTGCTGCACCTCGTGGCGCCCGACGCGGGCGAGTTGATCTTCGATGGCGAGGCCGTGGGCGCGCCGGATGGGATCGACCTGCGTACGCTCCGCCGACAGGCGCAGATGGTGTTCCAGGACAGCGCCAGTTCGCTCAACCCCCGCATGCCCGTTCGCGACAGCGTCGGCTTCGGGCCGCTCGCCTTGGGCAAGTCCCGTGGGGAGGCGGCGCAAATTGCCGACGAGACGCTGCGCCGCACCGGTCTCGACCCGGTGCAGTTCGGGCCCCGCTACCCGCACGAGCTTTCCGGCGGCCAGAAGCAGCGGGTCAATATCGCCCGGGCGCTGGCGCTCGACCCCCGCCTCGTCATCCTCGACGAGGCCGTCAGCGCGCTGGACAAATCGGTCGAGGCGCAGGTGCTGAACCTGCTGGCCCGGCTCAAGGAACAGTTCGGCCTCACCTATCTGTTCATCTCGCACGACCTGGCCGTGGTGCAGCACGTCAGCGACCGGGTGCTGGTGCTCTATCTCGGCTGGGTCGTAGAGAGCGGCCCGGCCGACGAAGTGTTCGGCAATCCGCTGCACCCCTACACCAAAGCGCTGCTCGCCTCGCGCTTGAGCATGGATCCCGATCGCCGGGTCGAGGCAGCGCCGATCACCGGCGATCCCCCCTCCCCCGCCCACCCGCCGAGCGGCTGCCGTTTCCGGACCCGCTGCCCGCACGCCGAAGCGGTGTGCGCCGCCGCTGTCCCGAGCTACGGCGGCAGCGGCGGCCATGAGGCGCTGTGCCACATGCTCGTGCCCGGCTCCGGCCATTCCGCATCGCTTGTGGCGGCATGACGGCGCTGGCCGAACTCGACGATCTCTCGGTGCGCTTCGGCGAGGTCGAGGCCGTGCGTGGCGTCAGCCTGCAGATCATGCCGGGCGAGGTGCTGTGCCTGCTGGGCGAGAGCGGCTCCGGTAAGAGCGTGTCGATGCGGGCGCTGATGCGGCTGCTGCCGCCGCAAGCGCGGATCGGCGGCGGCGTGCGCGTCGACGGAGTCGACGTGACCGCGATGTCCGGTCGCGAGCTGCGGGCGCTGCGCGGCGGCAAGGTCGCGATGGTGTTCCAAGAGCCGATGACGGCGCTCGACCCGGTCTACACGGTCGGGCAGCAGATCGTCGAAGCGGTGCAGCGGCATCTCGGCCTAGGCCGGGCGGCGGCGCGCGCGCGGGCGCTCGAAGTGCTCGAACTCGTGCGCGTGCCCGACGCGGCGCGGCGTCTCGACGTCTATCCGCATCAACTCTCGGGCGGCCTGCGCCAACGCGTGGTCATCGCCATGGCGCTGTCCTGCCGCCCTCGCCTGCTGCTCGCTGACGAACCCACGACGGCGCTCGACGCGACGGTGCAGATCCAGATCCTCGTGCTGCTGCGTTCGCTGCAGCGCGAGTTGGGCATGGGCATGGTCCTGGTCACCCACGACCTCGGCGTCGCCGCCGAGATCGCCGACCGCGTCGCCGTGATGTACGCCGGCCGGATCGTCGAGCAGGGACCGGTGCGCGACGTCCTGCGGCACCCGGCGCATCCGTATACCCAGGGTCTGCTCGCCTCGGTGATCCGCAGCTCGGCCGGCGAGATCGCATCGATCCCCGGCTCGCCGCCCGACATGCGCCGGCCGCCGCCGGGCTGTGCGTTCGCGCCCCGCTGCCCGCGCGCGGCGGAGATGTGCACGACCACCGTGCCGCGCGAGGAACCGCTCGGGCCCGGCCGCAGCGCGAGCTGCCTGCGGCTGAATCATTTTGTAGAAGCATGATTTTGGGGAGAGCTGACATGCAGGATTTCGGAGCGATGACGGGCGTATCGATGCCCGATTGGGCATTGCGGCGGGCGATCGGCCGCCGCGGCACCGCGCACCCATTCGCCGACCTAGACCCGGCGCGCACCGCGCTCGTGGTCATCGACCTGCAGCTCGGCTTCATGGATCCCAGCGGCGAGTATCTCGAATGCGCCGCCGCGCGCGACGTGGTCCCTGCCGTCAACCGCCTCGCGCACGGGCTCCGGGAGGTCGGCGGGACGGTCGCCTGGATCCAGAACACCCATGACGACACCTGCCTCGCGACCTGGACGGTGCAGCAGCGCATGAACACGCCCGAGGCCAACGCGCGGCGCAACGCGGCCATGGCGCCGGGCTCGCGCGGGCACGCGCTCTGGCCGGACCTCGAGGTCCACGGCGACGACCTCGTCGTGTTCAAGCGGCGTTACAGCGCGTTCGTCCCCGGCACCTGCGACCTGGCGCCGCGTCTGCGTCAGCGCGGCATCGACACGGTCCTGATCGCGGGCACGCTGACCAATGTCTGCTGCGACACCTCGGCGCGCGACGCGATGATGATGGATTTCCGCACCGTGATGCTGAGCGATTGCTGCGGCGCGATAAGTCCCGAGGAGCACAACGCGGCGCTGGCGGCGTTCTACGCGACCTTCGGTGACGTCATGGACACCGATTTCGTGCTGGCGCGGCTGGGCGCCGGCCAGGCCCGGTCAGCAGCATGAACGAACCCGATTTCCTCGCCGTCACCGAAGCGCAGGTGCGGGTCTGGCAGGACATCGAGCCGCCGAACGAGCCGGCGCGCCGCATGGCCGCCGGGCTCACCTCGATCATCGAGGCGTTCGAGGCGCAGCGTCACGTGCTCGCCTTCGAAGACGAGCCCAGCAGCTTCGAGGCGGCACTGCTCGCCTGCAAGGAGCCATCATGAGCGGCAACAGCATGGCGGCGAACCGGATGACCCTGGTCGACGCCGCCGTTGCGATCGCCCGCCGCGAGATCACCGCGGTCGATGTGCTGCAGAGCTGCCTCGACGCCATCGCGCTGCATGACGGGGACACGAATGCTGTGGTCGCGATCGAACGCGATGAAGCAATGCAGGCGGCCGAGGCGGCTGACCGTGCGATCGCGGCCGGGTCCAAGCTCGGCCCGCTGCACGGCATCCCGCTCGCGCACAAGGACATGTATTATCGCGCCGGCAAGACCAGCGCCTGCGGCTCGGCGATCCGCGCCGATTTCGTGCCGGAGCGTACCGCGACCGTGATGGACCGGCTGCACCAGGCGGGCTCGATCACGTCCGCCCGGCTGAACATGGCCGAGTTCGCGCAGAACCCCACCGGCCACAACCGCCACCACGGCGACTGCCACAACCCCTGGAACCTGCCCTACATCACCGGCGGCTCCTCGAGCGGATCCGGCGCCGCCGTGGCCGCGCGCTACACCTTCGGCGCGCTCGGGTCCGACACCGGCGGATCGATCCGTCTGCCGGCCTCCGCCTGTGGCGTCACCGGCTTGAAGCCGACCCAGACCCGCGTCAGCCGCGCCGGCGTGATGCCGCTTAGCTTCTCGGCCGACAATGTCGGGCCGCTGACCCGCACCGCCCGCGACTGCGCCCGCCTGATGACCGTCATCGCCGGACATGACCCGGCGGACCCGACCTCCTCGGCCGAACCGGTGCCGGACTACGAGGCGGCCCTGACCGGCGACCTCGCCGGCACCACGATCGGCCTCGTCGCCAACCCCGACCTGGCCGGCAGCAGCCCGGCCGTCACGGCAGCGGTCGCCGAAGCGGTTCGAGCCCTCGCGGCGCGCGGCGCTGCCGTCATCGACATCACGCTGCCGCTGATGGACGCGGTGTCCGCCTATGGGAGCATTGTTTCCCGCTGCGAGGGCGCGACGATCCATGCGCGCTGGATGCGCGAGCAGCCGCAGGACTATGCCGTGCATCTCAGCGCCCGCCTCTATGCCGGCTATGCGATCCCCGCGACCTATTACATCGAGGCGCTGTCCGCCCGCGGCAAGCTGCTGCGCGCCCTCTGCGAGGCGGTGTTCGCCAGCGTCGACATAATCGCCATGCCGACCATTCCGAGCGCCCTGCCGACGCTGGAGGCGACCGACATCGACCACGGCCCGCCCGGCACCGAGCACGCCTTCATGGCGATATCGGCCAACACCCGGCCGTTCAACTATCTCGGCCTCCCGGCGCTGAGCCTGCCCTGCGGCTTCGACGAAGCGGGCCTTCCCGCCGGCTTGCAACTCGTCGGCCGCCCGTTCGCGGAGGCGCGCCTGCTGCGTGCCGGAGACGCGCTGCAACGGGATACCGACTGGCACGCGCGACTGCCGCCGCTGATCTCCTGACGTCGCCCCGCCCATGAGTTGACGGGCGCCGCCGCAGCTTCGATGTGTAGGCGGCAATCGGGAGAGACGGCCGTGGATTACGACGTCATCGTCATCGGCGTGGGCGGGATGGGCAGCGCCGCATGCTGGCAGCTCGCACGGCGCGGGCAGCGCGTGCTGGGGCTCGAGCGGTTCGACATCCCGCATTCGATGGGCTCCTCGCACGGGATCAGTCGGATCATCCGCCTGCCCTATTACGAACATCCCGCTTACGTGCCGCTGCTGCTGCGCGCCTATGAACTCTGGGCCGAGATCGAGGCGGCGACCGGCACGACGGTGCTGGTGACCACCGGGTCGGTCGATGGCGGGCCGGAGGACGACGAGCTGTTCCAGGGCGCGCTCGGCTCCGCGCGGCTGCACGGATTGCCGCACGAGGTGATGACCGGCGCCGAGGTCAACGAGCGGTTCCCCGGCTACCGCATGCCCGCCGCCTCCCGCTTCGTCTTCCAGCCCCGAGGCGGCTTGATCGCCAGCGAGCGGGCGATCGTCGCCCATGTTCTCGCCGCGCGCGACGCGGGAGCGGACATCCGGGCGCGGGAACGCGTACTCGGCTGGGAAGCCTATCCCTCCGGCGAGGGCGTGACCGTCGAGACCGAGCGAGGAACCTACCGGGCCGGCCGGCTGATCCTGGCGGCCGGGGCCTGGATGGCGGATCTGGCGCCGTTGTTGCGCGGCGTCGCCGTGCCGGAACGGCAGGTGCTCGCCTGGTTGCAGCCGCTGAAGCCGGCGCTGTTCCAGACCGACCGGTTCCCGGTGTTCAACCTGATGGTCGAGGAAGGCCGCTACTACGGCTTCCCAGAATACGAGGTGCCCGGCTTCAAGTTCGGCCGCTACCACCACCGCAACGAGCACACCGCCGCCGAAGCGATGCGGCGCGATGTCGACGCCGAGGACGAAGCGCTGCTGCGCGCGTTCTCCGGGCGCTACTTCCCGGACGGCAACGGCGCGACCATGGCGCTGCGAGCCTGCATGTTCACCAACACGCCGGACGAACACTTCATCCTGGACCACCATCCCGACCACAAGCAGGTGGTGCTCGCCTCGCCATGCTCGGGGCACGGCTACAAGTTCTGCAGCGTGGTGGGCGAGATCCTGGCCGATCTAGCTACCGGCGACGGCGCTACGCGCCACGACATCGGCTTCCTGCGCCTGCGCACCACCGCGAGCGCGCGGGGGTTCGCCGACGCGATCGCCTAGCCGAGCATTGCCCGGCTTGCACTCGCTGAGGGCCCGCTTGGTGGCGATGTGGGGCATGTCGCTGCTCGCCTGCGTCGCCGTCGGCCTGCTGCTCGTCGTCCTGTTCCGGCAATCGACCGAGGCCCGGATCGGCCGCGCCGAGGCCGTCGTCGCGCATGCCTGCGACCTGATCCGCGACCGCTACGGCTTCTATGCCGCAGGATGGAAAGGCTCCGGCGTCGACGAAACGTTGCGCCGCGACCTCGCCGTCGCCGTGGGTCTGGCGTTGGGCCGCCAGGATGGTGTCGAGGGCGGCGTGTGGCAGGCCGCAGCCGGTCCGCTGGCCTACGCGTTCCCGACCTATGAGGGCACCGGCCCAAAGACCGATCTACCCGTCGCCGAACTGCAGCAGATCCAAGCGGTCAATCTTCAGGCAGCCAGAGACGAGCAACCAGTCGCGCGGCGTATCGCGTCCGGCGCGCAGACGCTGCTGCTCGAATCCTGCCCCCTGCCCGGCCCGCTCGAGGGCCTCACCGGATGGACCATGACCCGCGTGCGCGCCGTCGAGGGCTTCCAGCCGCTGCAGCTCGGCCTCGGCGTTCTGCTCGCGCTGATGGTCGCCATGTCCGGCTGGCTCGGCCACATGCTGCTGACGTGGCGCCGGCATGTGCGCGCGATCGAGGCCGCGCTCGGGAGCGTAGGCCTCACCGAGCGGATGCCGGTCGTCGCGCGCACCGGCGAACGGGAACTCGACCAGATCATCGACGCTCTGAACGAGGCCGGCCGCCGTCTTGGCCAAGCCCGGCAGGAGGCGGACAGCATGGCGGCGCGAGCGGCGCGAGCGGAGCGGCTAGCCGGGCTCGGCCGGGTCGCGGCGGGCATGGCGCACGAGATCCGCAACCCGATTGCCGCAGCCCGGCTCCAAGGCGAGAATGCCCTGGCCGGCGACGACAATCGCCGTCGCCGGGCGATTGGCGACATGCTTGGCCAGATCGACCGGCTCGACGCGCTGGTCAGCGAACTGCTCGCCATGACGCAACGGGTCGAGCCAGTCCCGGTCCCGGTCGATCTCGACAACTTCCTGTCGGCCACGCTCGATCGCCATCGCGAGATGGCGACCGCCAAATCGGTCACGCTCACGGCCCACGGCGACGGCGCCGGCGTGCTCGACCCTGGCGTCGTCGACCGCATCCTCGACAACCTCCTCGGCAATGCGATCCGCCACACGCCCGCGCACGGCACCGTCAAGCTCACGGCCGAACCGGCCGATCGCCTGTTGCGGTTGATCGTTTCCGATGACGGTCCCGGGGTCGCGCCCGACATCGCGGGCCAACTGTTCGAACCGTTCATGACCACACGCGCCGACGGCACCGGGCTGGGCCTCGCGATCGCCCGTGAACTCGCCGACGCACATGGCGGACGCTTGCTCCTCCGCGATCGGCAGTGCGGCGCCACCTTCGTCCTCGAATTGCCGCAGCCATGACGACCGTGCTGATCGTCGATGACGATTCCGCTCTCCGCCAGGCGGTCGCCGTCGCCCTCACCGATCTCGGCCACGCCACCGCCGAAGCCGCCGACGGTGAGGCCGCGCTGAGCTGGCTCTCCCGCCAGCGCGCCGACGCCGTGCTGCTCGATCTGCGCATGCCGGGGATGGACGGCATGGAGGTCCTACGCCGGATCCGCGCCGCCCCGGACCCGCCTCCGATCGCGATCCTGACCGCCGTGCCGACCAGCGAGAACACCATCGAGGCGATGCGGCTGGGCGCGGCCGACCATCTGGCCAAGCCGATCGGCCGCGACGAGCTGAAACGCCTGCTGCAGCGCATGCTCCCGGCGAGCGGCGCGACGACACAGGTTCCCGCCAATGGCGGCCGCGATGACGACCTGGTCGGGCCGAGCGCGATCATGCGGGAAGTGCAGAAATCCATCGGCCTGCTCGCCGACAGCGACGCGACGGTCCTGCTGCTCGGCGAGACCGGCACCGGCAAGGAGGTGGTCGCCCGCTCGATCCATCGCCACGGCCGCCGCGCCAAGGCGCCGTTCGTGCCGGTGAATTGCGCCGCGATCCCCGGCGAATTGCTCGAAAGCCTGCTGTTCGGCCACGTCCGCGGCGCCTTCACCGGCGCGGTCGCCGACCGTCTCGGCTCGTTCCGGGAGGCGCAGGGCGGCACGCTGTTACTCGACGAGATCGGCGACATGGACCTCGCCATGCAGGCCAAGCTGCTGCGCGCACTGCAGGAGCGCGTCGTCACCCCGGTCGGCGGCAAGCCGGCGCCGATCGACGTGCGCGTGGTCGCCGCGACGCATCGCGACTTGCGCCAATCGGTGCGCGATGGCCGTTTCCGCGAGGATCTGTATTACCGGCTCGGCGTCGTGCCGATCGTCCTGCCGCCGCTGCGCGAGCGCCTGGCCGACATCATTCCGCTCGCGGAGCACTTCCTAGCACTCGCCGCCACGCCGAAGCGCCTGTCCGCCGGCGCAGCCGCCCGCCTGCTCGCCCACCCCTGGCCCGGCAACGTGCGCGAGCTCGTCAACGCCATCACCCGCGCCTCGACCTTGGTGCGCCGCCCCGTCATCGAGGCGGACGACCTCGCCTTCCTGTCGGCCGATCCTGCGCCCTCCACCTCGACCGACTGGCTCGCCGGCCGACTGCCTGAAGCCGTCGAGCGCCTAGAGCGCGAGATGATCCGCCGCGCCCTGCTCGAAACCGGCGGCAACCGCGCCCAGGCGGCGGAGCGACTGGGGATCAGGCGACAACTGCTCTACCAGAAGCTGGAACGCTTCGGCGAAGGAAGTGGGACGGAATCTGTCCCCGAAAGCGACTCGCAGGCTGACTGACGATCAACGAAATCAAATCATTAGGACTGGCACACCGCTTGCCATGACCCGTCCGGGCCCCGAGCCCGAACGTGGAGATCGCCATGCGAACCAACCATCTCGTCCTTGCTGCAACCCTCGTCGCCGGCGGTATCGGCGTCGCGGCCGCCCAGCAGCAGACGTCGACCTACGACCCCAACCAGCTTCCCGTCACGCAGGGCAAAGTGGCGGAATACAGCCTGACGCCGCGCGGCGACGTCGACGGCCTGATCCTCGCCGACGGCACCGAGATCCACCTGCCGCCCCATCTCGGCACGCAGCTCGTCTATGCCGTCAAGCCCGGTGACGCCGTCACCATCCGCGGCCTCAAGGCCCGCGCGATCCCGATGGTGCAGGCGATGTCGATCGCCAACGACGCGAGCGGCGCAACTGTCACCGACACCGGCCCGGCCGGCGGACCCGGCAAGCGCAACGCACAGACCCCGCTCGCCGCAACCGGACGCGTCAAAGCCCAATTGCATGGCCCCCGCGGCGACCTGAACGGCGTCCTGCTCGAGGACGGAACGATCGTGCGGATGCCGCCGCCGGAAGCCGCCCGCCTGGCGGCGATGCTCACCGTCGGCGCGCCGCTGAGCGTGCGCGGATTCGGCATCGAGGGGCCGCTGGGCCGCGTCATCGAAGCGCGCGCCATCGGGCCGGACGGCGCCAAGCTCGCCGAACTCGCGACGCCGCCGCGCCCGCCGGGTCGCCGTCCTCCTCCCCCGCCCGGCAGTCCCGATGCACCGCCGCCGCCAGCCGACCCGGTCAGTCCGCCCCCGCCCCGCTAACCCGGAACCAAAGGCACTCTCGATGCAGACCCAAGGCGTGGTCGACTGCTTCCCACGGGACGGAGATCCACTTCCCGAGGCATACGGACGAGCCCGTTCTGGCGGCGGCTCGACCCGGCGCCGCCATCCGCATCCGCGGCGTCCGTCCTCGCGCGGATCGAGGAGGGGCCGCCCGGCTTCTCCGTCGCCGCGGTCGATGCCGGCGGCATCAGTTGGCGCTTCAAGCCGCTCGATGACGCCTGGCCGCTGGTCCTGATCACCCGCTCGATCGATCGCCGTCTGGTCACCGCACCCGTTTCGGCCTTGCCGTCAATACGGGCCAAAGTGATCGGCGACACCGTGATCAGCACCGTCAAATGCCGCGTCGACGGTGGGCATTGGTTGGCGATGTCGCCATGCGCCGGCGAGCCCACGCTGTTCGAGTGCGAATGCCCGCAAGGACACCGCATCGAGGTGCACGCCCGTGACGCGCTGGGCCGAAGCGACACCGATGCGGTCGAGCCAGCCGGACCAGGCTTTCAGCCGCCCTACCGCCATGCCGACGGCAGCGACGCCGATCGGATCGAGGCCTGGCCGAAGCGCCATCTCCTAGGCACCCAACTTGGCCCCAACCGAAACGGACGGAAGTGGTGATCAGCAGCCTCCTCGCCTCTCCCTGGAGCACCTGGGGCATCGCCGCGGCCGCGACCGCTGGGGTCATCGCCCGGCCGTTCTCGTGGCCGGAGTTCGTCTGGGCCGTGGTGGGCGCGGGACTTCTCGTCGCCCTCGGCCTGCTCTCGCCCAGCGAAGCCTGGTCTGGCGTCGCCCGCGGGACCGACGTCTATCTGTTCTTGACCGGAATGATGCTGCTGTCGGAACTCGCCCGGCAGGAAGGCTTGTTCGACTGGCTTGCCGCGCGGGCCGCCGGGCTCGCCCGCGGCTCGGCCACGCGGCTGTTCAGCCTCGTCTTCGCGGTCGGCACCCTCGTCACGGTGTTCCTCTCCAACGACGCGACCGCGGTCGTGCTGACGCCCGCCGTCGCCGCGGTCGTGAAGACGGCGCGCGCGAAGAACCCGCTGCCCTACCTGCTGATCTGCGCCTTCATCGCCAATGCCGCCAGCTTCGTGCTGCCGATCTCGAACCCGGCCAACCTGGTCATCTATGGCAGCCACATGCCGCCGCTGCTGCAATGGTTGCCGCGCTTCGCGCTCCCGTCCATTCTGTCCATCGCAGCCACGTACGTGATCCTGCGCTGGACGCAGCGCGGCGCGCTGCAGCAGGACGTATCCGCGGACATCGAGATCCCGACGCTTTCCGGCGCCGGCAAGATGGCCGCCTTCGGCATCGGTGCGACCGCGGTCGCGCTGCTCGGCTCGTCCGGCTTCGGCATCGAGCTCGGCATGCCCACCTTCTTGGCCGGCGCCGCCACTGCGCTCCTCGTCCTGACCCGGTCGAAGGCGGGGCCGCTCGAAATCGTCAAGGAGATCTCCTGGGGCGTCCTGCCGTTGGTCGCCGGGCTGTTCGTGCTGGTAGAGGCGCTGGAGAAAACGGGCGTGACCAAGGCGCTTGCGGCGGCCCTGCACGATCTGATGGCGCAGTCCGCCATTTCGGCCGCTTGGGTGGCGGGCGGGCTGCTCGCGCTCGGCTGCAACCTCGTCAACAACCTGCCGGCCGGGCTGGTCGCCGGCCGCGTCGTCGAACTGGCGCAGGTTCCCGATACCGTGCGCAGCGCCGTGCTGATCGGCGTCGATCTCGGGCCGAACCTGTCGGTCACCGGGTCGCTGGCGACCATCCTTTGGCTGACCGCGCTGCGCCGCGAAGGGCTCGACGTCGGCGCATGGACCTTCCTCAAGCTCGGCCTGCTCGTCATGCCTCCGGCACTGGTCGCCGCGCTGGCCGCCGCCTTCGTTCTCGGCTGAACCCACACCCCAGGAGACCATTCCTCGATGCAGAACATCAGCGCTGCCTGGCTCTACCCGATCATCATCATCGCCGGCGCGCTTCAGGCTTGGGGGCCGCCGATGAACGGCGCACTCCGCAAGTCGCTCGAGAACCCGTGGCTTGCCAGCACGGTCTCGTTCCTGCCGGTGCTGGCGCTGCTGATGGTCGTGATGCTCTGCCTGCCCAACCCGGTGCCGACGGCCAAGGGCGTCGCCGGGATGCCCTGGTGGGCACCGCTCGGCGGCTTGATCGGCGCCTTCGCCGTGATCACCGGGCTGCTGTTCGTCGACAAGATCGGCGCCGGCCCGTTCGCCGGGCTGACCATCACCGCCAACCTGATCATGTCCCTGCTGGTCGATCATTTCGGCTGGTTCGGCATCGAGCAGCACAGCCTCAATCTGTGGCGCATCCTCGGCGGCGCGCTGATGGCCGGCGGCATCGTCCTGATCGCGATGTTCTAGCGATGGACGACACCGGCCTCACCGACCAAGCCCGGCGCGCATCGTTCCGCCCGCGCTCGCTCGACGCGGTCAACTTCCTGCTCGCCGACGTCCGCGGCGCGCTCGGTCCCTATCTGAACGTCTTCCTCATCACGCAGCAGCACTGGAGCCAGACCGATGTCGGCTGGGTGACCACGCTCAGCGGCCTCCTCGGCATTGCCGCGCAAACGCCGTCCGGCGCCGCGATCGACGCGACAAGGCGCAAGCGCGAGGTCGTCGTCGCCGCGCTGCTCGTGCTCGCGGTCGGCGCGCTCGCGATCTTCATCTGGCCGAGCTTCTGGCCCGTGATGATCGCCAACACCGCCATCGCCATCGTCGGCGACGTGTTCGGCCCCGCCGTCGCCGCCGTCACCCTCGGCCTTTATGCCCGCCGCCACCTCGCGCGCCGCATGGGCCGCAACTCCGCCTTCGACCACGCCGGCAACGTCGCCATCGCCGCGGCGGCCGGCGGCATCGGCTACCTCTTCTCGCAGCGCGCGGTGTTCCTGCTCGTGCCGGTCTTCGCCATTGTCGCCGCCCTCGCCATGCTGTCCATCCCGCACGACGCGATCGACCAGGATCGCGCCCGCGGCCTGCGCGACGGTGACGCCCAGGACGAAGCCGGCGCGCCCTCCGGTATCACTGCCCTCTTGCGCTGCCGGCCGCTCGTGGTGTTCGCGATCTGCGCCATGCTGTTCCACTTCGCCAACGCGCCGCTGCTGCCGCTCGTCGGCCAGAAGCTCGCGCAAGCCAACCCCGCCTGGGCGACGGCGATGATGTCCGCCTGCATCATCGCCGCGCAGCTCATCATGCTGCCTGTCGCGCTGATCGTCGGGCGCACCGCCGACCGCCTCGGCCGCAAACCGATCCTGCTGATCGGCTTCGCCATCCTGCCGATCCGCGCGGTGCTCTACACCTTCTCCGACCACGCCGCCTGGCTGATCGGTGTCCAACTACTCGACGGCATCGGCGCCGGCATCTTCGGCGCGATCACGCCGCTGGTGATCGCCGACCTGATGCGCGGCACCGGGCGCTACAACCTGGCGCAAGGTGCAGTGGCGACGGTCCAGGGGATCGGCGCCGCGACGAGCGGGCTCGCCGCCGGCATCGTCGTCGACCATTTCGGCTACACGCCGGCATTCCTCGGCTTCGGTGCGGCCTCCTGCGTAGCGCTCCTAGCCCTCCTGTTCGGCATGCCCGAGACCGCATCGACCGACGCGCCGGCGCCGGCCGGCTGATTGCCCGCGTGACATACGGCTCCTAAGCTGGACCGATGGAAGTGCCGTTATGACCGGGGGGCTGCCGCGGCTGGATCGGATCGATCTGCGCATCCTCTCGCATTTGCAAAAGAACGGCCGCGTCACCAACGTCGAGCTGGCCGACGCGGTCGGGCTCTCCGCGAGCCCCTGCCTCGTCCGCGTCAAGCGTCTCGAGAAAGCCGGTTACATCGTCGGCTACGGCGCGCACATCCATATGCAGAAGCTCGGCGACACCCAGCTCGTCTTCACCGAAGTCACACTGTCGGATCACCGTGCCGCCGACTTCGCCCGGTTCGAGAACCATGTCCGCAAGGTCGATGAGATCACCGAGTGCCATCTCGTCAGCGGCGGCTACGACTACATGCTGAAATTCGTGACACGGAACGTCCCGCACTATCAGGAGACGATCGAGCGCCTGCTCGATATCGGGATCGGCATCGAAAAGTATTTCAGCTACGTCGTGATCAAATCCGTCTTCATCAAGCATCATTATCCGCTGGAGAAGCTGCTCGGCAGCTGAGACCGAGCCGCGCCGATGATGACCCGTCATCGCGAGACACCGCTTGGCGTCGTGGCGATCCAGGGCCGCACAGACCGCGCTTGCCGCCCTGGCCTGCCGCGTCGCTTCGATCCTCGCAGTGACAGGTCTCCATCAATGCAGCCGGTCCTGCAGGCGGTAGTAGGCGCCGACGAACGGCATGAACCAAGGCGGTCCGAAATGGCCGGGGATCGCCTTCCACGGCAGATCGCGCAACGGATTGGCCGCCTTCTCGCCGCCCATCACGCGCGCCATCATCTCGCCCATGTGGACCGACATCTGCGCGCCGTGCCCGCTATAGCCCATGGCGTAGAACAGCCCGTCATGCTCACCGGCGCGCGGCAACCGGTCGGCGGTCAGATCGATCACGCCGCCCCAGCAATAATCGATCCCGACATTGCCAAGCTGCGGGAACACCTGTCGCAGGCTCGCCTGCAGCACCCGGCCGCTCTTGGCATCCGAAATCGGGCTCGAGAGCGCGAACCGGGCCCGGCCGCCCCAGATCAGCCGATCGTCGGGCGAGATCCGGAAGTAATTGCCGACGTGCTTGGTCGTGGTCGCGGTGCGCCGGGTCGGCATGATGTCGTCGAGCTGCGCCGGGCTGAGCGGTTCGGTGGCGATGATGAAGCTGCCGATCGGGATGACCCGGCGGCGGAACCAACCGAACGGACCCTTCTGACTCGGCCCGGTCGCGACGAACACCTGCTTGGCCGTCACCGCGCCCCGCGCCGACTGAACGTCGTGCGCACTGCCCTGCAGCCGCCGAAGCCCGGTGACCGACGCGTCCTCGTAGATCCGCACGCCGTGGCGCACCGCGGCATCGGCCAGGCCGGCGGCGAACCGGCCCATGTGCATCTGCGCGCTCTTGCGATACACGAGCCCGCCGTGGAACGCGTCCGAGCCGATCTCGCTCCGTAATTCCCCACGCGGGACGAGCGCCGTGTCCGGGTCGGCATCCCGTTGCAACAGCTCGAAACTGCGCGCGATCTTCTCGTAATGCTCGGGCTTGGCGGCCAGCTTGATCTTGCCGCCCCGGCGGAAGTCGCAAGTGATCTGGTGCTCGCGGACCAGACGCTCCACCGTGTCCACCGCGTCGTCATAGGCGTGATACAGCGACCGCGCGGCATCGACGCCGAACCGCGCGACCAGCCCCCCGAAATCGACGGCCGTCCCGTTGTTGACATGGCCGCCATTTCGCCCGGAGGCGCCCCCGCCCACCTTTCCCGCTTCCAGCACCACGACGCTCGCACCCCGTTCCGCCAGCGCCAATGCCGCCGACAGCCCGGTGAACCCGGCGCCGATGACGACCACGTCCGCCCTGCCCGCCACCTCGCCGGCGGCAGCACTCGCGAACGGCGTCGCCGTCGCGTGCCAATAGGGACGCATCTCCATCGTCGCCGCCTCAGAGCCCCACGAGCGCGGCCAACCCGCCGATGTCGTCGACCTGGTGCGTCACATAGTCGGGGATCACCGGCTCGTGCCCGCGTTTGACGAACACCCGGTAGGCATAGCCGAGATCATACGCGGTCATGTGGTCGTAGCGGAGGCTGGAGGACACGTGCATGCACTCCTCCGGCCGCGCGCCGAGACGCTCCAGCATGTACTCGAACCCCCGCATCCGCGGCTTGTAGGATTGCGCCTGCTGAGCCGTGAACACCGCGTGGAACTTCGCTTCCAGCTTCTCGACATTGCTGCCGATCTGGTCGTCCATCGCATTGGACAGGATCACGAGCGGGATCTGCTCGCCGATGCGCGTCAGCGGCGCCGCCACATCCGGATGCGGCCCCCAACTCGGGACCGCATCATAGATCCGCTGCCCCTCCGCCTCGACGAAGGCCACGCCATGCCTGCGGCAGGTCCGCTCGAGCGCGTTCTTGATCACGTCGGCATAGGGCTTCCACGCGCCCAAGACCTCGTCGAGACGGTAGGCGGAGAAGTCGCGCACGAACTGGTCCATGTCACCCGCCGAGACGCGGTCGGCGAGCATCTCGCGGGTCATCTCGCCGATGCGGAATTTCGTCAGTGTGCCGTAACAGTCGAAGGTGATGAATTTCGGACGTAGAGCGGACAAGAGGATGCGTCTCCCGTTTGAGGATCAGGCGTCGAGCCAGACGTTCTCGGCAAAGCCGAAACCCATCATCCCGCCGGTCGGGATCGGCTCGAGCCCTTTCAGCTTCGTGGTATGGCCGTCGTAGAAGCTGTTGAACAACGGGATACCCAGCGAGTTCTGCTCGGCGATCAGCGTCTGCATCTCGCCATACATCTGCTTGCGCTTGGCCTCGTCGGTCGCGGCCCGCGCCTCGATCAGCAGCTTGTCGAACGGCTCGCTCTTCCAGCCGGTCTCGTTCCACGGCGCGGTCGAGGCGAAGAACAGGGTGAGCAGCGAGTCCGCACTCGGGCGCGGATTGATGTTCCCGCCGGAGAACGGCTTCTTGAACCAGACGTTGGACCAGTAGCCATCGCCGGGCATCCGCTGCACGTCGATCTTCATGCCGATGTCGAGCGCGCTCTGCTGCAGGATCAGCGCTTGGTCGGTCATGGTGTTGTTCGCCATCACATAGAGCGGCAACGCCGTGTTCCCGAGCCCTGATTTGCCGAAGTGGAACTTGGCGCGCTCGGGATCGTACGGCCGCTGCTTCAGTTCGTTATTGAAATAGCGATGGCTCGGATAGATCGGCTGGTCGTTGCCGATCACGCCGCCGCCGAGCGCGGTCTGCATCTGCTCGCGATCCGAGAGGTATTTGATCGCGAGCGCGAGGTCGGGGTTGCGCGTGGTCTCGTTGTCCTGGCGCAGGATGAAATCGTTGTAGTTGCCGGATTTCGTTTCGAGCACCGCAAATCCCGGCGTCGCCTTCACCCGCTTCAGCACGCGCGGCCCGATCTGCGACGCAACCTCGATGTTGCCGGCAAGCATCGCGTTGATCCGCGCCGTCTCGTCCTGGATGCTGAAATATTCGAGCTGCTCGACATACGGCTTGCCGTTCTTCCAGTAATCCGTCTTGCGCACCCCGATCGAACGCACCCCGGGGGTGAATTCCTTGACGCGATATGGACCCGTGCCGTTCCCCTTGCCGAAATCGGACGTGCCGTCCTTGACGATCATGAAGTGCGGCGTGCCGAAGATGATCGGCAGGTCGGCGTTGGCGCCCTCGAGCGTGATGCGCAGCGCGCTGGGCCCGTCGGCGACGATCTCCTTGATCTGGGTCGCGAGCGCGCGGGCCGAGGAGCCGGTCGCCGGGTCCTTGATGCGTCCGACGGTGAAGATCACGTCGGCCGGCGTCAGCGGCGACCCGTCGGCGAACACGATGCCGCTGCGCAGCTTGACGTGCCAGGTGATCGCGTCGTCGCTGGTGAAGCTCTCGGCCAGTTCCGGCTGCGGCACCAGGGCGGCATCGAGCCGGGTCAGGCCGTTGTAGAACATGAACGCCCGGGCGTAGTCAGTCGTCAGCGAACCCCGGCACGGGTCCAGCGTGTCGGCGGTCGAGGCCGACTGGCTGGCGACGCGGAGCTGACCGCCGACCTTCGGCGTCTGTGCGAGCGCGTCGCCGGCGCGCCAGACCAGCCCATTCGCAGCCGCCGCCCCGAACCCCGCGGCAACGAGCGATCGGAGCAGATCGCGCCGGTCGAGCCCCCGCCGCAGCATCCGGGCGAGCATGTCGGGCGTGGGGTGATTATCGGTCATGGCGCGGCCTCCAAGGGGGTGAGGGAATGGGAATATCCGGCGTGCTGAGGCCGGCGTTGGGCGGCCAGATCGGCCTCGTTTCGGACGCAGCGTATGTCGACGCCGCCAAGCCGCTGCACCGGGATCGGCCCCGCCAGGCACGGCTCGATCCGCAGCGGACAACGCGGCGCAAAGGCGCAGCCAGTCTCGGTCATCGGCGCGACCATCGACGCCGCCGCACGTTCGGGCAGTCCGTCCAACCAGTCCGGGCGCAACTCGGGAACCGAGCGCGCGAGCAGGTCGGCGTAGGGATGCACCGCCCCGTCCATCATGCCGCCCGGGCCGGTCTGCACGGCCCGGCCCGCATACATGACCATGATCTCGTCGGCGATGCTGCGGACCGTCGCCAGGTCATGGCTGATGAACAGCATCGCCACGCCAAGTTCGCGCCGCAGCTCCGCGAGCAGGTCCAGCACCGCCGCGCCCACGATCGTATCGAGCGCCGATGTCACCTCGTCGCAGATCAGCAGCGTCGGGTCGGCGGCCAGTGCCCGCGCCAGGCTGACGCGCTGCTTCTGCCCGCCGGAAAGATCGCGCGGCAGCCGCTCCGCCACGGACGCGGGCAGATGCACCAGATCCAGCAGCTGCATGACCCGGCGCCGCCGCGCATCCCGCCCCATCGCGCCATAGAACCGCAGCGGCCGGCCCACGATCTGCGCCACCTCGTGCGCCGGGTTGAGCGCCGTATCGGCCATCTGCACGACCATCTGCATGCGGCGCAGCTCATCCTTGCCGCGCCCCGCAACGGTCGCGGCGAGCGGCATGCCCTCGAGCCGGATCGTGCCCTCGACCGCCGGCAGCAGCCCGGTCAGCACCCGCGCCAGCGTGCTCTTGCCCGACCCGGACTCACCGATCACCCCGAGCACGGCGCCGGCCCGCACCGCAAAACTGACATCGTGCAGGACCCTCAGCCCGTCCGGCCCGCCATAGCTGGCCGACAGGCCGATCGCCTCCAGCACCGGCCGGCCCTCCCGCGCCGCCGAGGCCGCTGGCACCGTATGCACCGAGGGCACCGCGTCGAGCAGCGCCTTCGTGTAGGCGGCTTGCGGCGCCGCGATCAGCGCCTCCGTCCGCGCCACTTCCTGCACCTCGCCGTTCCGCAACACGACGATCTGGTCCGCCATCTGCGCCAAGACGGCCAGATCGTGCGATACGTACACCGCCGTCGTGCCCCGCTCGCGCACCGCGGCGCGGAAGGCGCGCAGCACCTCGACCTGGGTAGTGACGTCGAGCGCGGTCGTCGGCTCGTCGAGGATGACCAGTTCCGGATCCGTCATCAGCGCCATCGCCGCCATCAGCCGCTGCAACTGCCCGCCCGAGACCTGATGCGGAAACCGCATCCCGATCGTGCTCGGCTCGGGCAACGCCAGCGACGCGAACAGGCCGATCGCCTTCGCCTCCGCCGCCGCCCGCGCCATCCCGCGCACGACGCTCCCCTCGACCACCTGGTCGATCAACCGCTGGCTCGGGTTGAACGAAGCGGCCGCGCTCTGCGCGATGTACGTCACCCGCCGCCCCCGGAAATCGGGCATGTCGGCCGCGCCCAGCGCCAGCACATCGGTCTCGCCCACGCGGATCGAGCCAGCCCGGATGCGACAGCCCGGCCGCGTGTAGCCGAGCAGGGCCAACGCCGTCGTCGTCTTGCCCGAGCCAGAACTCGCCGATCAGCGCCGTCACCTGGCCGCGTTCCACCGAGAAGCTCACGTCATGCACGATCGCCGCGCCGCCCGCCTCGATGCAGAGCCCCCGCACCTCCACATGCGCGCTCATCGACGCCGCCTGCCGGCCAACCCGTCGATCACCAGGTTGACCGCGATGGTCAGCGTCGCGATCGCCATGGCCGGCGCGACCACCGCGGGCGCCGCCTCGAACACGCCGTCGACATTCTCCCGCACCAGCGCGCCCCAATCCGCGCTCGGCGGCTGGATACCGAGCCCGAGGAAGCTCAGCCCGCTCAGCAGCAACACCGAGAACACGAAGCGCAGGCCGAAATCGGTCAGCACCGGCAGCCACATGTTGGGCAGGATCTCCCGCACCACGATGTAACCCAGCCCCTCGCCCCGCGCCCGCGCCACCGTGATGTAGTCGTTCGCCTGGATATCCAGCGCCAACGCCCGCGCGACCCGGAACGCACCCGGCAGATAGCTGAACGCGACCACCCCGGTCAGCACCCCGAGCGAACTGCCCAAAGCGGCCACCACCACCAGCGCGAACATCAGATGCGGGATCGAGATCAGCGCGTCCGCGACCCGGCTGAGCGTCGCGTCCAACACCCCGCCCCGCACCGCCGCCAGGATCCCCAGCAGCACGCCGACCCCGCACGCGATGCTGGTCGCCAGCAGCGGCACGCCGACGCTGTAACGTGTGCCGTAGATGATCCGGCTCAGCATGTCGCGCCCGAGCACGTCCGTCCCGAGCGGCGCGCCGGCCGAGATCGGCGCCAGGTTGCCCAGCCGCAGCATCTGGCCCGGCGGATGCGGCGCGATCGCCGGCGCCAGCACCGCCACCGTCACCCACGCCGCGATCACTAACAGGCCGATCGCCGCCGGGATCATCCCGGCGCGGAGCCGCCGTGCAGGCAGGGCGCTCGCGCTCATGCCGTCCGCAGCCGTGGGTTGGAGGCGATCGAACAGAGGTCCGCCAGCAGCACCAGCAGCAGATAGGCGGCGCAGAACAACATTGCGCAGGCCTGGATGAGCGGCATGTCGCGCGTGCTGACCCCGTCCACCATCAGCTTGGCCAAGCCCGGATAGTTGAAGATCACCTCGACAACGATCACGCCGCCCAGCAGCCACGACAGGCTGAGCGCCGCCGCCGTCGCGATCGGGCCGAGCGCGTTCGGCAGCGCGTGGCGCAACACGATCCGCCCCGGCCGCAGCCCCTTCAGCCGCGCCATCTCGATGTATGAGGTGTCCAAGATGCCCACCAACGCCGCCCGCGTCATGCGCGACATCTGCGCAATGACCGGCAGGCTGAGCGTCAGCACCGGCAGCGCGAAGTTGGACGCCATGTCCCGCGATTGCGGATCCGACAGCGCCGGCAGCCAATGGAGCTGGACTGCGAACAGGATCACCAGCACGGTCGCCACCAGGAACTCCGGCACCGAGATCGCACCGATCGACAGCACCGCCACCACCCGGTCGAACGCCGATCCGCGCCACACCGCCGCCCCGATCCCCAGCAGCAGCGCGATCGGCACCGCCACGGCCGCCGTCAATGCCGCCAGCAACAGCGAATTCGGCAGCCGCCCCCCGATCATGGCAGCCACCGGCAACCCCGTGACCGGCGAGATCCCGAGATCTCCCCGCGCCAGCCCGGCAAGCCAATGCAGGTAACGGAGCCAGGCCGGATCCGTCAGGTGCAACGACGCCCGCAAGGCCGCCGCGGCCTCCGGCGTGGCCGCCTGCCCGAGCAGCGCGTCGGCGACATCGCCGGGCAGCAGGTTGGCGCCCACGAACACCAGCAGCGAGATGCCGAGCAGCGTCAGCACTGCCTGGAGCAGTCGGTGGGTGATAAGGCCGATCACGCCGGGTTGCCCCAGCTATATGCAGTGCTGCTATGCATGTGTGTCGGCTCCGATCCTACGCCGGTGGCGAGGCGAATCACGCCATCTGTTCGGCTCCGCACCGCAGATTCCACCGCAGTACCGGCGAATTCCGCAGGTTGTGCGCTGCCGACTGCGGCAGACCTGTCCTGGTCGAGGAGCGCCGCATGACATTACTGTTCAACTCCACCGAGGCCCGCGCAAAGGTGTTCGCCCCCGCTTTCGCCCGCGAATTGCCCCATCTGCGCTTCGTCACCGACAAGGCCGCGGTCGATCCGGACGAGGTGCGTTACCTGCTGACCTGGACCGTGCCCCCGGAGATCGCGAGCTTCGGCCGGCTCGAAATGCTGTTCTCGATCGGCGCGGGCGTCGACCAGTTCCGGCAGGATCTCCTGCCGCCTTCGGTCAAGCTCGTGCGTATGATCGAGGACGGGATCATCGGCAGCATGCAGGAATACGTCGTCATGGCGGTGCTGGCGCTGCACCGCGACCTGCCCGGCTACCTCGGCCAGCAAGCCCGCGGCGAATGGCAGGCTCGTTCCTATCGGCCGGCCGCGAAATGCCGGGTCGGCGTCCTCGGACTGGGTATGTTGGGGACGGCCGTGCTGGATCGCCTTCGCCCGTTCGGCTTCCCGCTCTCGGGCTGGAGCCGGTCTGCGCGCACGCTCGAGGGTGTCACGTGCTTCGCCGGCCGATCGGCGCTCCCCGAATTCCTCTCGCAGACCGACATCCTGATCTGCCTCCTGCCGTTGACCGCGGAGACACGGGGCCTGCTGGATCGCGACCTTTTCGCCGCCCTCCCGCAAGGCGCCGGTCTGGTCCATGTCGGCCGCGGCCCGCACCTGGATCGCGCCGCGCTGATCGAGGCGCTCGACCGGTCGCACCTCGCCGGCGCCGTCATCGACGTCACCGATCCCGAGCCGCTGCCGCCCGACGACGCGCTCTGGCGCCACCCGAAGGTCTTGCTGACGCCCCACGTCGCCAGCGTCACCCAGGCGGAGACCGCCGCCGCCGCCGTGATCGAGAACATCAAGCGGCATGAAGCGGGTCTCAATCCCATCGGCCTCGTGGACCCGGCGCGCGGCTATTGACCAGGATATTCTACCGCGCCAGGGACGAAGGACGGAGGAAAATGCCGCCGGACGCCCGTTCTGGGCGCGATCGGCTTCGCCCCCCGCGCTACTTCTAGATCGATGCAGGAGTGCGGCGTGCCGGCCAGCCAAATCGATCTCGCGACATTCACGTCCGACCACCTGGACGCCATCGCCGCGCTGTCGCGCGCGGCGGGCTGGCCGCACCGGCCAGAGGACTGGGAACTGGTCCGCGAGCTCGGCACCGGCGCGGTGGCGATCGCGGACGGTCGCGTGGTCGGCACGATCTTCCTGACGCCGTTCGGCAGCGACGTCGCGACCGTCAGCGGCGTCATCGTGGACGAGGCGCGGCGCGGCCAGGGGATTGGCCGGCGCTTGCTGGAATGGGCGCTGCACGAGGCGGGCGACCGAGAGTGCCGCCTGGTCGCAACCGAAGACGGATTGCCGCTCTACCAGCGCCTCGGGTTCCAAGCCTGTTCGACGATCCGGCAATACCAGGCGCCGCTCGGCCCGATGCCGCCACGCAACGATGCTGTCTGGATCGGCGCCGACCAGATCGCTTCCTGTTCCGCACTCGACCGGGCCGCCTACGGCGCCGACCGCTCGGGCCTGATCGGCGCGCTCTTCGCGCGCGGCCGGCTAGCGGCGTTGCCCGACGGCAGCGGTTTCGCCGCACTCCGCCCGTTCGGGCGCGGCGAGGTCGTAGGTCCGGTCGTGGCCGGCACGCTCGACGATGCCCAGACGCTGCTCGGCTTCCTGTTCGCCGCCCATGCCGGCGGGCTGATGCGCGTTGATACCGCGGTTCCGGCGCTCGGCCAGTGGCTCGAAGCGCAGGGGCTCGTCTGCGTCGACACCGGCATCGAAATGCGCCGCGCGGAGCGGCCGCGGGCGCCGACCGGGTGCCATCGTTTCGCCCTGGCCAGCCAGGCCCTGGGTTAGGAGGAGGACACATGTTCAGCAACTCGCTCGTCGAGCTCGATCGCGCCCATCTGGTGCATCCGGTGACCTCCTACCGCGGACACGAGCGCGCGGGCGTCCGTGTCCTGCGGTCCGGCTCCGGCGCGACGGTCACCGACGACACCGGCCGGCAGATGGTCGACGGCTTCGCCGGGCTCTGGTGCGTCAACGTCGGCTACGGCCAGGACAGCATCGTCGAGGCGGCGGCCAAGCAGATGCGTGAACTGCCCTACGCGACCGGCTATTTCGGCCTGGGCTCGGAACCGGCGATCCGCCTCGCCGCGGAGCTCGCCGAACGTGCCCCTGGCGACCTGAACCACGTCTACTTCACCCTCGGCGGCTCCGACGCGATCGACAGCACGATCCGCTTCGTCCGCTTCTACTACGGCGCACAGGGGCGGCCGGAGAAGGACCAGTTCATCTCGCTCGAGCAGGGCTATCACGGCTCGTCCACCGTCGGCGCCGGGCTGACGGCGCTGCCCAGTTTCCATGCCGGTTTCGGCGTCCCGTTCGAGTGGCAGCACAAGATCCCATCGCATTACGTCTACCGCAACCCGGCCGGCGCCGAGCCGAGCGCGATCATCGCCGCCTCGCTCGCCGCGCTGCGGGCCAAGGTCGAGGCGCTCGGCCAGGACCGTGTCGCAGCCTTCTATGCCGAGCCGATCCAGGGCTCGGGCGGCGTGCTGGTGCCGCCGCCGGGCTGGCTGAAGGCGATGGCCGATCTGTGCCGCGAACTCGACATCCTATTCGTCGCCGACGAGGTCATCACCGGCTTCGGCCGCACTGGCCCCCTCTTCGCCTGCAGCGACGAGGACGTGGTCCCCGATTTCATGACCCTCGCGAAGGGCCTCACCTCCGGCTACGTGCCGATGGGCGCCGTGCTGATGTCCGACCGCGTTTACCAGACGATCGCCGACGGCGCCGGCGCCGCCGCGGTCGGCCATGGCCACACCTACTCGGCCCACCCCGTCAGCGCCGCGGTCGGGCTGGAGGTCCTGCGCCTCTACGAGGACGGCCTGCTCGAGAACGGACGCCGCGCCGGCGCACGCCTGCTGGCCGGCCTGCACAGCCTGGCCGACCATCCGCTGGTCGGCGACGTCCGCGGCCGCGGGATGCTGGCCGCGATCGAACTCGTCGTCGACAAGGCGCGCAAGACCAAGCTGCCCGCCGCCGCCGATCCGGCGCGCCGCGTGTTCGACCGCGCCTGGGACAACGGCCTCATCGTCCGCGCCTTCCCGACCGGCGTCCTCGGCTACGCGCCGCCGCTCTGCTGCACCGACGCCGACATCGATGCCATCATCGAGCGCACCGCGGCCACGCTGGACCAAACGCTGGCGGATCCGGACGTGCGGGAGGCCATGGCATGA
Organism: uncultured Alphaproteobacteria bacterium; assembly: GCA_963848035.1. Classification (GTDB taxonomy): domain Bacteria; phylum Pseudomonadota; class Alphaproteobacteria; order Acetobacterales; family Acetobacteraceae; genus JAVVHH01. The sequence goes on along the minus strand of CAWKCD010000001.1, from coordinate 3,652,165 downwards.
GCGGCGCGCCGAAAGTCCTCACCTTCGACGTCGTCGGCACGCTGATCGACTTCGAGCGCGGCATGCTCGACTTCCTCCGCACCGCCTGCGGCCCGTCGCTGGTCGCGTGCGACGACGACACGATCCTGGCCGCCTACCGCACCGCACGCGCCGGCGACGGCGCCGGCCGCTATCCCGACGACCTGTTGCGCGTCTACCGAGAGATGGCCCCGGTCCTCGGCCTCGCTCCGGACGAGGCAATCGGCGCCGCCTTCGTCCGCTCGATCGAGCACTGGCCGGCCTTCCCCGACTCGGTCGCCGCCCTCGCCCGCCTGAAACAACGCTTCGAATTGGTGGCGATGACCAACGCGCAGCGCTGGGCGCTGGACCACATGGCCCGCACGCTGGGCAACCCGTTCGATGACACGGTCAGCGTCGACGACGCGCTCTGCGACAAGCCCGACCCGCGCTATTTCGCCTTCGCCCGTGGTCGCCTCAGCCGCGACGGGCACGGCCTGCACGACATCCTGCACGTCGCGCAGAGCCAATATCATGACATCGGCGTCGCCAAGCGCCTCGGCTACACGGTCTGCTGGATCGAGCGCCGTCGCGGGCAGAAAGGCTCCGGCGGCACGTTGGAGTCTCCCCATACCGTGCCCGACTACCATTTCGGCACCCTCGCCGAACTGGCCGACGCGGTCGACGCCGGCGCGGTCACGATGCGCTCATGAGCGCGCGCGCAACCCCCCGCCTGGACGCCGCGCCCAGCGACGAGGCGCTGCCCGGCCGGGTGGACACCGTCGTCATCGGCGGCGGCATCGCCGGCGTCGCCGCCGCCTATTACCTGGCCAAGGCCGGCCAGCGCGTCGCGCTCGTCGAGAAAGGCGTCATCGCCGGCGAGCAGAGCAGCCGCAATTGGGGCTGGTGCCGCACCCAGAACCGCGACGAGCGCGAACTGCCGCTGCAGCTCCTCAGCATGACGCTTTGGGAACGGCTCAGCGCCGACATCGAGGACGACCTCGGCTTCCGCCGCACCGGCCTCGTCTATGTCACCAAGAGCGAACAGGAACTGGCCACCTGGTCGGCCTGGATCGACATGGCCAAACAATACCAGACCCCGAACCGCGTCCTCTCCCCGGCCGAGGCCAAGCGCCTGACGCCCGGCAACGAGCAGGACTGGATCGGCGGCATCCAAGCCCCCACCGACGGCCGCGCCGAACCGGCCAAAGCGGCGCCCGCCCTGGCCCGCGCCGCCCGGGCGCTCGGCGTAACGCTGCACCAGAACTGCGCCGTGCGCGGCCTCGACATCGCCGGCGGCCGGATCGCCGGCGTGATCACCGAACACGGCCGCATCGCCTGCGACGCCGTGCTCTGCGCCGCCGGCGCCTGGACTAGCCTGTTCCTGCGCCGCCACGGCATCGACCTGCCGCAATCGGGCGTCCGCTCCACCGTCTTCGCCACCACGCCCGGCCCCGAAGTCACGCCGGGCGGCCTCGTCACCCCCGACTTCACCCTGACGCGGCGGCTCGACGGCAGCTACATCGTCGCCGCCAACAATCGCGGCCGGCTCGACATCACCCCGCAGGGCATCCGCTACGCCCGCCAGTTCTGGCCGACCTTCAAGGCCCGCCGCAAAAGCCTGCGGATCGGCGTCGGCCGCAGCCTGGTGCGCGGACCCGAGGCGCTGGCCGGCAAATGGTCGTTCGATCGCCCGACCCCGTTCGAGCGCGACCGCGTCTACGCGCCGCCGCCCGACCCGTCCGTCCCCGGCCCGGCGCTTGCGAAGGTCAAGGCCGTCTACCCCGCGCTGGCCGGGTTGGGGATCGGCAGTCTGTGGGCCGGTTGGATCGATGTCACGCCAGAACTCGCTGCCGGTCATCTCCGCCGTCGACGCCATGCCCGGCCTGTTCCTCGCGACCGGGCTGAGCGGACACGGCTTCGGCCTCGGCCCTGGCGTTGGTCGGCTGGCCGCCGATCTCGTCGCGGGCGCAAGGCCGTCCGTCGACCCGGCGCCGTTCCGGTTTCCCCGCTTTGGCGACGGCAGCAACCTCGGCCGGGTCGGTGCGATGTAGCGCCGGCTCGGGCCGCCGACTAAACGCGCTCGCGCCCGTCCTCGATAGCCTCGATCAAATCCGGGTCGCAGCGCACCGGCGCGAGCGGCGCCCGCCGGCAAAACCACACCGGCTCAGCACTCTCGGCGTATCCCTCCCGCGCGAGCCGCGCCGCCGAGAGCTTAAAGGTGCCGGTCACGTCGAGCTGCCCGCAAACCCGGACGAACAGCGGCCGCGCGTACACTGGCAGCTTCCCGGCCAACGCCTCGGCAAGCCGCGAGATATCGAACTCCGGCCCCGGCACGATGGCCGCCATCCCCGCCCTGCCCTCCTGTCCCGGAATGCGGACGCCGTAGACGACGCCGTCCAGGACGCCGGGGCAGCACCGCACCGCGGCCGCCACCTCGGACGCCGACACGTTCTCGCCTTTCCAGCGGAACGTGTCGCCCATCCGATCCACGAAGTAATAGAAGCCGGCCGCATCGCGCCGCATGAGATCGCCGCTGCGGAACCAGCGGTCGCCGGGCTGCAGGACATCGCTCAACGTCTTTCGCGCGGAAGCGACCGGATCGGTGTAGCCGTCGAAGCGCCGCCCGCCGGCCAGCCGGCCCAGCGCCTCCCCTGGCTGGTCCGTGCCGCAAGCGATGCACAGTCCATCCGCGCCGCGAACCGGCTCGCCGCTCTCGGCATCCACGCGGATCAGCGCCAGCGGAAAACGGGCATGCAGGAACGGCGGCACCCGGCCGATCGCGCCCGGCTTGCCCTCACAATTGTACAGCGAGACGTTGCCCTCGGTGGCCGCATAGAACTCCAGGATCGCGTCGATCCCGAACCGGGACTGGAACCGCTGCCAGACACCCTCCTGCAGACCATTTCCCACGGCCAGTCGCAGCCGGTGCCGCCGCTCCTGCGGATGCGGCGGTGAATCCGCCAGGTAACGGCACAGCTCGCCGATATAGAAGAACACCGTGGCCTCGCCCGCCGCCACGTCGTCCCAAAACCGGCTCGCGCTGAAGCCCGGCGCGATCAGCACCGATGCGCCGCGCACCAGGCACGCCCCCACCGCCACGATCCCGCCCGTGCTGTGATGCAGCGGCAAGCAATCATAGACGCGGTCCTCCGGCGTCAGATCCAACATCCCGGCGAACCAAAGCGCCCACTCCAACACCCGCGCATGCGTCACCAACGACGCCTTAGGCAGCCCGCTCGTCCCCGAAGTGAACACCAGCAGCGCGGTGGCCCCCCGCGCCGGCATCGGCAACGCGACCGGCTCGGTGCACACCAACTCGGCCGGATCCAGCAGCGTCGCGCCCCCCGCCTCGCCCCGCGCTCGCAACGAGGGATCGACGATGACCGCCGCGCACCCGGCCACCCCCACTGCATGACGCATCGCCCCGTCGCCGAGGGCCGGGTTCAGCAGCGCCACCACGCAGCCGCCCCGCGTCAGGCCCAGCCACAGCGCCACGTATTCGGGCCGGTTCGGCATCAGCAACCCCAGCGTCGCGCCCCGATACCGAGACGCCGCCCAGCGCGCGACCTCGGCGACCCGGCGCCCAACGTCGGCATAGCTGAGCCGCTCGCCCGCGCCGATCAGCGCAAGCCGCTCCCCATGCGCCTCCGCCAGGCCCTCGAGCATCCCGGCGAGCGTGAGATCCCTGTCGCGCTCCATCGCCGCGACGCTCGCCAGCGCGCGGATCCAGGCCTGTCGTGCGCCGGCCGCGCCGGCAGTCATCCGGCGCGTTTGACGTTCCAGAACAGCGCCATCCCCTCCAGCGCCCCGGTCAGCCGCCGCGACATCGCCGTCGGCTGGAAGAACTGACCGAGCGGCAGGAACGGCACATCCTCGAACGCCTGCGCCTGGATCGTCGCCGCGATCGAACGCCGCGCCGCATCGTCGCCAGCCGCGAGCCACTGGTCCCGCAACGCTTCGAGCCGCGGCGCCTCCGGCCAGCCGAACCAAGCATCCGCGCCGTTGCCGCGCAGCGCCGGACAACTCGCGGGACTAGCCAGGTCGGCGCCGGTGAAGGTGGTGAAGAAGATGCTCCACCCGCCCTGGTCCAACGACGCCTTGCTCGCGCGCCGGCGGATCACCGTGCCCCAATCCATCGTCTGCACGTCGACGTTCATGCCGCATCCCTTGAGCATGTCGGCGGTGACCATCGCCAGGGCGGAGATCCGCGGATAGTCGCCGGGGTTGAGCACGACGACGCGTTCCCCTTTGTAGCCCGCCTCGGCGAGCGCCCGCCGGGCCGTCTCGGTCGAGCGCGGCCCGGTCAGCGCCGCCATGCCCCGCTCGCTGGCCATCGGCGTGCCGGGTGCGAAGAACCCCACTTTGTCGCGCCAATATTCGGTCTGGTCGCCCGCCACCGCCTGCATGAAGGAGGCCTGGTCCAGCGCCGGCAGCAGCGCACGGCGGATGGCCGGGTTGTCGAACGGGGGAAAAAGCGTGTTGAACCGCAACAGGCCGATATTCCCCGTCACCTCCAACCGTACTCACCTGCAGATCCGCACGCTGCTTGAGCGACGGCAGCAGGTCGAACAGCGGCTGCTCCCACCAATCCGCCTCGCCGCGCTGCAGCGCCGCCGCCGCCGTGGCGCCATCGGGGATGACGTTCCATTCGACGCGATCGAAATGGACCACCTTGGGCCCCGAAGTCCAATCCGGAACGCCGCCCTCTCGTGGCTGATATCCCTCGAACCGCGCATAGGCGACACGAGCCCCGGAGACCCGCTCGTCGGCCAGGAAGCGGAACGGGCCGCTGCCGACCACCTCGGTGACCTGCTTGAACGGGTCCGTGCTGGCCAGCCGCTCCGGCATGATCGGCAGCATGTTGATGCCGATCTTGCCCAACGCGTCCGGCAGCCACGGGCACGGCGCGCGCAGCCGGAACACGATCGTCCGGTCGTCCGCCGCCGACAGTTCGTCCGTCTGTCCGAGCAGGGTCTGCCCGAACGCGTCCCGTTTTCCCCAGCGCTTGATGCTGGCGACGCAATCCCGCGCCAGCACCGGCGCTCCGTCATGAAAACGTAAACTCGGCCGCAGCGTCAGCCGCCACTCCCGCCCGTCCCGCTCGACCGCCGCACCCTCGACCATCTGCGGCGTCGCGCGATACGCGCTGTCCTGCCCATAAAGCGTGTCGTAAACCATGTAGCCGTGGTTCCGGGTGACGTAGACGGACGTCCACACCGGATCGACCGCAGCAAGATCGGCCTGCGGAATGAAGCGGAGCACCCGCGCAGCTTCGGCGCGGACCAGGTTGGGGGCCGCCAAGGCGGCAGCGGCGCCGGACAGGACCACACGGCGTCGAAGCATAAGGCAACTCGCGAAAATTGACCTTAACACTATCAAAAAACCGTTTGTGCTGCGAGCGGCTTTAGGTCAATCGACGTCGACAATATCGGGGGGATGGAGCGCATGCGTCGACACCTTTGCGGGCTCGCCGCCCTGTTGCTGGCGATGGCGGGCGCCGCCCAGGCCGCCGAGCCCTACGTCGTCGACGTGATCCTGCCGCTCACCGGCCCCGGCGCCCTGCTCGGCACCACAGAGCACCGCACGCTGCAACGCTTCGAGGAGAGCTACGCCACCGGCAAGACCATCGGCGGCCGCCCGCTCCATTTCGAGTTCCACGACGACCAGTCGAACCCGCAGACCTCGGTCCAGCTCGCCAACGAGATCGTCGCCAAGAAGCCGGCCGTGATGCTCGGCTCGGCGCTGGTCGCGATGTGCAACGCCACCACCCCGCTGATGCGCCGCGGCCCGGTCGAATACTGCTTCTCGCCCGGCATACGCCCGGCGCCGGGCGGCTACGTGTTCAGCGGCAGCGTCGGCACCAAGGACCTCGGCGCGTCGCTGCTCCGCTTCTTCCGGATGAAGGGCCTGACCCGGATCGGCCTCGTCACCAGCACCGACGCCTCCGGCCAGGATGCCCTGCGCAACATGCACGAGCTGTTCGCCGCGCCCGAGAACAAGGAACTCGCCATCGTCTCGGAGCAGACATTCAACCCCGCCGACATCAGCGCCTCGGCCCAGATCGAGCGCATCAAGGGCGCGTCGCCGCAGGCCGTGATCGCATGGTCCACCGGCGCCGCCATCGGCATCGTGTTTAAGGCGATCCGCGACGCCGGCCTCGACGTGCCCGTCGCGACCACCGACGGCAACCAGACCTTCGCCACCATGGACCGCTTCGCGGCGATCCTGCCGCCCACGCTCTACATCCCCTCTCCCGCCTGGATGAAGTCCGACCGGATCGAGGAGGACAAAGCCGTCACCGCCGAGAAGAATGCCTTCTTCGCCGCCCTCGCCGGCACCGACATCAAGCCCGACAACGCCGCCTCCCTCGCCTGGGACCCGGCGCTCCTCGTCTTCACCGCCCTGCAGAAGCTCGGCCCGGCAGCGACGGCTGAACAAGTGCGCGACTATTTCGCCGCGCTGAAAGGCTTCGCCGGCACCAAAGGCACCTACGACTTCCCCGCCGTGCCGCAGCGCGGACTGGGCGAGGACAACGTTGTCATCACCCTTTGGGACAAGGCGGCCCAGACCTGGACGGTCGCGAGCAAGGCGCGGGGCGTGCCGTTCTGATTCCTTCCGAACCGTGATCGAATTCCTGCAGATCACGCTGGGCGGCGTCCTCGTCGGCGCTGCCTATGGCTGCGTCGCGCTCGGCCTCTATTTGGTCTTTCGCGTCACCGGCGTGATCAACCTCGCGCAGGGCGCATTCTGCGTATTGGCGGCCCTGCTTGCCTGGAGCCTGCAGACCTCGCTCGGCTGGCCTCCCGTCCCGTCCGCCCTGGCCGCGGTGGCCGCGACGGCGGTGATCGGCGCGCTGATCGGCGCGCTCTGCTTCGTGCCGGGCCTGGCCCGGCTGTCCAACGGCAATATGCTCATGCTGTCCGCCGGCGTGCTGACGGCGATGCAGGGCGCGTTGCAGATCGTCTGGGGCACCCAGCCCTTCGCGCTGACCCCGTTCGTGGACGGCGCGCCGCTCCGCCTCGCCGGCCTGACCCTGCCGATCCAGGCGCTGTTCGTCATCGCGACCTCGGCGACGGCCGCGGTGCTTTTGTTCCTCGCGCTCACCCGCACCGGCCCCGGCCGCGCGCTTCGCGCCTGCGCCGAGAACCCGCTCGCGGCGCGCCTGGTCGGCGTCAGCGTCGCGCGCATGACCCTGCTGAGTTACACGCTCGCCGCCGGGCTCGGCGCCATCGCCGGCGTGGTCATCGCCCCCACCACCTCCCTGCAATTCGACACCGGCCGCCTGTTCACGACGTCAGCCTTCATGGCCGTCATCATCGGCGGCCTCGGCTCGTTCTCCGGCGCCATCGTCGGCGGCCTGCTGCTGGGCATCGTCGGCCAGCTCGCCACCGCCTACATCTCCTCGCTGTTCGGCACTGCGATCACGCTGATCCTCCTGCTTGCCGTCCTGGTGCTACGGCCCAGCGGCCTGATCCGCGCCGGCCGCGCCCGCCGTGAGGACGTGCGCGAGGAAACGCGCGTCCATGCCCACCTCACCCGCCTGCGCCCGATCACGGCCCGGTTCGGCGGCGCCATCGTCGTCGCCATCGCAACCGCCCTGCCGCTGCTCGTGACCTCGACGTCGCTGCTGAGCGCGCTGGTGATCGCGCTGATCCTGTTCATCGCCCTGATCGGCCTGGACGTGGTGATGGGCTACGCCGGACAGGTCAATCTCGGCCAGGCCGGCTTCATGGCAGTCGGCGGCTACACCGCGGGCTATCTCGCGATCCAATACGATATCGAACCGCTGCTCGGCATCGGCGCCGGCATGCTGCTCGCCATCCTCTGCGCGCTGGTCCTGGCCGTCGTCACCGTCCGCCTGCGCGGCCTTTATCTGGCGCTCGCTACCCTCGCCTTCGGCCTGCTGGTCGACAGTTTCGCCGTCGGCCTCATCGACATCACCGGCGGTCCCTCCGGCCTGGTCGGCATCCCCGGCTTCTCGATCGGCAATCTCGACTTCGACACGCCCATTCGGATGTACTACCTCGTGCTGGCGATCGACGTCGCCCTCGTCGCCTTGTTGAGCGGCGCGCTCGGCAGCGGCTTCGGCCGCGCGCTGCAGGCGATCCGCACCGACCCGCTGGCCGCCGCCGCGCTCGGGATACCGGTGGTGCGCCTGAAGGTGGCGGCGCTGGCGATCAGCGCCGGGCTCGGCGGCCTATCCGGCGCACTCTATGCGCATTTCTTCCACTTCCTCTCACCGGAGATGGTCGGCACCGGGCGCTCGCTCGAACTGGTCGCCATGCTGGTCGTCGGCGGCGAAGGCACGCTGGTCGGCCCGGTCGTCGGCAGCATCCTTCTCACCCTCTTGCCCACGATCTCGCAGCCCCTCTCGCTGTATAAGACATTCGGCACGGGCGTCTTGCTCGTCATGTTCTTCCTCTTCATCCCGCAAGGCCTGTTCGGCTGGCTCGCGCCGAAACTCGAGCGTCGCCGCGCATGACAGCCGCGCTCGAAGTCGCCGGGCTGCGTAAATCCTTCGGTGGCGTGGTCGCGGCCGCCGAAATCTCCTTCTCCGTCGCGCCCAGCAGCGTCGCCGCCCTCATCGGCCCCAACGGCGCGGGCAAGACCACCCTGTTCAACCTCGTCACCCAGCTCATTCCCGCCGATGCCGGCCAGATCAGCCTGTTCGGCCACCCCCTCGCCGGCCTCGGCACCGCGAGGATCGCCGCACTAGGCCTCATCCGCACATTCCAGAGCGCCCGCGTCTTCCCGGGCATGACGGTCTTGGAGAACGCCCTCGCCGGCCGTCACCGCATGCTCCGCACCGGCGCGCTCGCCGCCGCCTTGCGCCTGCCCGCCTTCCGCCGCGAGGAGCGCGAGCAATCCAGCCGCGCCCTGCGCCTGCTCGAACTCGTCGGCCTCGGCGACCGCCGCGACACCCACGCCGCGCTGCTCCCCATGGGCGCGCAGAAACTGCTCGAAATCGTCCGCGCGCTCATGGCCCGGCCCCGCCTGCTGCTGCTCGACGAACCCGCCGCCGGGTTGAACGATGCTGAGACCGAGGAACTCGCGGCCCTCCTGCGGGCCATCCGCGACAGCGGCATCACCGTCCTGGTCGTCGAGCACAACATGTCCCTCGTGATGAACGTGGCCGACCGCGTCATCGTCCTCGAAGCCGGCGCTGTCATCGCCCAGGGCGACCCGGCCACCATCCGCGCCGACAAACGCGTCATCGCCGCCTATCTCGGCCAGGACCCCGCATGATCCTCGAAACCGAGGCGCTCACGGCAGGCTACGGCAGCAATCCGGTGCTCCACGCGATCGGCCTCGATCTGCGCCGCGGCGAGATCGTCACGCTCGTCGGCGCCAACGGTGCCGGCAAGTCCACACTGCTGAAAACCATCTCCGGCCTGCTGCGCCCGCAATCCGGCAGCATCCGCTTCGAAGGCGCCGAGCTTGCGGACCGGAGCCCCGCCGCCCGCCTGCGCCTCGGCATCGCGCACGTGCCCGAGGGGCGCCAGGTCTTCGCCGGGATGACCGTCCGCGAAAACCTCGCCCTCGGCGGCTACGCCGGCGCCGCGCCCGGCCGCCTCGAGGAAGTCTGCGCCCTCTTCCCCGCCCTCGCGCCCCGTCTCGCGGACCCCGCCGGCAACCTCTCCGGCGGCCAGCAGCAGATGCTCGCCATCGCCCGCGGGCTGATGTCCAGCCCGAAACTCCTGCTTCTCGACGAACCCAGTCTCGGCCTCTCCCCTCTCCTGGTCGCCGAGGTCTTCGCCATCGTCTCGCGCCTGCGCGCCGATGGCCTGACCATCCTCCTCGCCGAACAGAACGCCCGCGCCGCGCTCGCCATCGCCGACCGCGGCTTCGTGGTCGAGAACGGCCGCATCGCCCTCTCCGGCCCCGCTGCCGAACTGCTGCATTCGCCCGAGATCGCCGCCCGCTATCTCGGCACCGGCGCCGCGCACCGCGGCGGCGAGAACGAGCAACAACTCGCCCGCGAACTGCGCGCCTGTCTCGAAGAGGAAATCTAGATGGCCAAGCTCCAACTCGGCATCGCCGTCGGCGACTACGACCGCATGCGCCCCCTCGTCGACGGCGCCGTCGCCATCGATGGCGTCGACCCGCAATTCATGCTGCTCGACCCCGAGGAGATCTTCTTCCGCGCCTTCCGCCACGCCGATTTCGACGTCTGCGAACTCTCCCTCTCCAGCACGTCGGTCAAAACAGCCGCCGGCGACTGCCCCTATATCGGCATCCCCGTCTTCCCCTCCCGCGCCTTCCGCCACTCCTCGATCTACGTCCGCACCGACCGCATCAAGTCCCCCGAGGATCTCCGCGGCAAACGCGTCGGCGTCCCCGAATACCAACTCACCGCCAACGTGTGGGCCCGCCTGATCCTCGAGGAGGATCACGACATCCGCCCGTCCGACGTCACCTGGGTCCGCGGCGGCTACGACCACCCCGGCCGCGTCGAGAAAATCACCCTGTCGCTCCCCAAAGACGTCCGCCTCGAATCGGTTCCCGACGGCACCACGATCTCGCAACAACTGGAATCCGGCGCCCTGGACGCTGTCATCGGCCCCCGCGCCCCCGCCTGTTTCGAGCGCGGCGCCCCCCACATCAGCTACCTTTTCCCCGACCCGGCCGACGCCGCCCGCGCCTGGTACCGCCGCACCCAGATCTTCCCCATCATGCATCTGCTCGGCCTTCGCCGAACCCTCGCCGAACGCCACCCCTGGCTCCCGGCCGCCCTGCTCAAAGCCTTCGAGCACTCCAAATCGATCGCGCTCGCCAAGCTCCGCGACACCTCCGCCACGAAGGTCACCCTCCCCTTCGTCGAAGACCAACTCCGCGCCGCCCGCGCGCTCATGGGCGAAGATTTCTGGTCCTACGGCTTCGCCCCCAACCGCCCCGTCCTCGACCGCTTCCTCCGCCGCCATCACGAAGAAGGCCTGTCTTCGCGCCTACTTGAGCCCGAGGAACTCTTCCACCCCGCCGCCCTCGAAAGCCACAAGATCTAGCAGCGACGCAACGACCCAGAACTGCTCGCCGGTGTCAGGACGTCGTATCGTCCGTCGCGAAATCGAGACCATCGTAGAGTTCCGACAGGGCCAGTTCGATCCCGGCTTCAGGCAGGCGGAGCATGTCACCATTGGTCAGAGCGAGCACAGTCCACTCATCGCCGCGGCGCTCGATAACCGTCGCGGCGGCAAAGTCTTGCTCCAGAATGCCATAGCGCCGAATACTCGCGGTCGCCTGATACTCGCGCAACTTGATGATCCGATCCGTCCCGGCAGTCGACACGCTGAGGACTTCGAAAACGACCACAGGCTCGGACGCGACCGTGCTCCGCGGCGCAACTGGCATGCAGGTGATGAAACCGTCCGGATATCGAAAACTCGCCCCAACCTCGATCTTGAGATCGTTACCGAAAAACCGGCACGGCGTGCCACGAAGCCGCCCGCCCACGGCAATCGCCAGATTACGCTGGATCGCGGCATGGGCAGCCGTGCCGCCCGTCATCGCGACCGGCTGAAAACCGTCGAATTCGAAGCGCGTGGGTTGCCGCGCCTCCCACTCGAGAAAGCGGTCGCGGGTCCAAGGCTGGGCGACGGTGACGTTCATCGGCGCCCAGCTATATCACAAGCCACCACTCAAACCGTCAAATACCGCTCCTGGATAGCCTCGTCCGCCAACAATGCCCCTGCCGCCGCGGCATGCACCACCAGCCCGCCATCCAGCACATAAGCCCGGTCCGCCAGCCGCAGCGCCAGTTCCACGTTCTGCTCCACCAGCAGGATCGTCGTCCCCTCCTCGCGCATCCGCCGGAAAAGCGCGAACATCTCGTCAACCAGCACCGGCATGATCCCCTCGCTCGGCTCGTCCAGCATGATCAGCTTCGGCCGCGACACCGTCGCCCGCGCGATCGCCAGCATCTGCTGTTCGCCGCCCGACATCGTCACCGCCACCTGGTCCAGCCGCTCCGCCAGCCGCGGGAACACGGCGGCCACCTCGTCGATCACCTCGCGCTCCCGTCGCCGCGCATGCGACGCGAGCAGCCCGAGCCTCAGATTCTCCCGCACCGACAGCCCCTGCACGATGCGCCGCTCCTCCGGCACGTAACCGAGACCCATCCCGTTGCGCGCATGCGCCGGCAACTTCAGCAGATCACGCCCCTCGAACCGGACCCCGCCCTCGGCCCGCGGCACCAGCCCCATCACGCTCTTCAGCGTCGTCGTCTTCCCCGCCCCGTTCCGCCCCACCAGGCAGACGATCTCCCCCTGCCGGACATCCAGATCGATCCCCTGCAGCACATGGCCGCGCCCATACCAGGCATTCAGCCCCCGTATCTCGAGCATCAGTGGTTGCCCTGCCCGAGATAGACCCGGCGAACCACCTCGTTGCGCCGGATCTCGTCCGGCGTCCCCTCCGCCAGCGTCTCCCCCTGATGCAGCACCACCAACCGGTCGCTGATCCCCATCACCAGCTTCATCTTGTGCTCGACCAGGATCACCGTCCGCTCCTGCGCCAGCCGGACGATCAGGTCCATCACCGCGCGCGTCTCCTCCGGGCTCATCCCCGCCGTCGGCTCGTCCAGCAGCAGCAGCCGGGGCGCGGCCGCCAGCGCCATCGCGATCTCGAGCGCCCGCTGCTCCCCATGCGCCAGATTGGCCGCCTGCCGCTCCCGCCGCGCCCACAGCCCCACCGTCTCCAGCAACGCCCCCGCCTTCTCCTCCAGACCCGGCAGCAGCGCCCGCGGCCGCCACACATTGAACCGCGACACCAGCGCCTGCAGCGCCACCCGCACATTCTCCTGCGCCGTCAGCAACGGAAACACATTGGTGATCTGAAACGACTTCGTGATCCCCATCCGCGCGAAACGATGCTGCTTCGTCCCGGTGATGTCCCGCCCCTCGAACAGGATCGACCCGGCGCTCGGCGCGAACGCCCCCGAGATCAGATTGAAATACGTGCTCTTCCCCGCCCCGTTCGGCCCGATGATCGACGCTAGCTCCCCCTGCCGGAACGTCGCCGAAACCCCGCGCAACGCCGTGAATTTGCCGAAGTTCTTGCTGACCGCCCGCGTCTCGAGGATCGGCGTGCTCATCGCTTCACCGCGTGCAGGAACGTCCCCCAGATGCCGCGCGGGAAGAACAGCACGCAGCACACGAACACCGCGCCCACCACGAGCTGCCAATGCACCGTCCACAACGACACCAGGTTCTCCAGCAGCAGGAACACCCCCGCGCCCACGAACGGCCCGAAGAACGTCCCCATCCCCCCCAGCAACGCCATCATCAACACCAGCCCCGACGTCGCATAATGCAGCGTCTCGATCGGCACGATCCCCAGATGCAGCCCGTACAACGCCCCCGCCAATCCGCAGAACGCCCCCGACAGCACGAACGCCACGAACCGCGTCGCCTGCACGTCATAGCCGCAAGCCCGCGCCCGCGCCTCGTTCTCCCGGATCGCCTCCATCACCGCGCCGAACGGCGACGCCAATATCCGCGACAGCACATACAGCGCGGCGATCACGAACGCGCAGACGATGTAATAATGCGTCAGCGGATCCAGCGCATCGATCCCGAACCCGACGCTGCCGAAACGAACCCCGCGCAGCCCGTTCTCCCCGCCCGTCCAGGCCGTCGCCTGATAAGCGACGTAATAAAGGCACTGCGCCAGCGCCAGCGTCACCATCGCGAAGTAGATCCCCCGCGACCGGATCGCGAACGCTCCGATCAACGCCGCCACCGCCGCGCCCCCCACCGTCCCGGCCCCGATCCCCGCCCACCACGGCAGCCCGAAATGCGTCAGCGCGATCCCACACGCATACGCGCCGCCCCCGAACAGCGCGGCATGCCCGAACGACAACAAGCCCAGATACCCGTAGAGCATGTTGAACCCGACGGCGAACAACCCGTAGACCAGCACGTTCACCGCAATCGCCTTGAACGGCAGCAACAGCGGAAACACGATCAGGAACAGCGACGCCAACAACACCCGATGCCGCGTCGCAAATACGACCCAATCGGCGCGCGGCCGCTGCGGTGCAACGAGCGACTGTTGAACGGTCACGACATAGGCCTTTCAGAACCCGCCAGGCCGAGTTGGCTGGCGTCGGTCTCCGAGCACCGGAGCGGAGCGGCCGTTCTGGCCGTGAGCACCGGAGCGCAGGAAAGCGGCGTCAGACGGCCGGCACCGCGGGTTCTCAAAGGCATTTCAGCTCATCAGCCCGGCGCGGCCGAAGAACCCCTGCGGACGCACAAGCAGCACGAGCGCCATCAGCGCAAAGATCGCCACCTGCGCCATCTCCGGCGCGAACAGCGAGGTCATGCTCACCACCAGCCCCACCAGCATCCCCGCCAGCACCACCCCCAGCAGCGACCCCATCCCGCCCACGACCGTCACCACGAACGCCTCGACCAGGATCGGCCCCCCCATCTCCGGGCTCGCTCCCTGCAACGGTGCCGCCAGCAGCCCGGCCAGCGCCGCCAGCCCCGTCCCGATCCCGAACACCACCAGCCAAACCCGCCCGACATCGATCCCCAGGATCCGCACGATCGTCGGATCCCGCGCCCCCGCCCGGATGATCAGCCCATACGGCGTCCGCTCCAGGAACAACCAAAGCGCCAGCAGCACCACCGCCGCCACCCCGATCACGAACAACCGATACAGCGGGAAATACCCGACCCCGATATCCACCGCCCCGATCAGCGCGTCCGGCGTATCGAACGGGATCCCCGTCGTCCCAAACAATATCCGCACCAGCTCGACCATGATGTACGCCAGCCCGAACGTCAGCAGCAGCGGATAGTCGATCCCCCGCCCATACAACGGACGGATCAGCACCCGCTCCACCACCATCCCCAGCAGCCCGACCAGGACCGGCGCCAGCACCAGGCAAGCCCAGAAATTGGCCCCGAATCCCAGCAGCACGATCCCCGCATAGGCGCCCAACATGTAGAACGACCCATGCGCGAAATTCACCACCGTCAGCATGCCGAATAGCAGCGACATCCCCAGCGCAAGCAGCACGTAGATCGCCCCCAGCGCCAGCCCGGTGAACGCCTGAAGCGCCAGTAGCTCCAGCGTCAAACCGTCCAAATCAGGTGTGACCTTCCTCTTGGCACGTCCGCAGCACCGCCTCGTCCGCCTGGTCCGTCGCCAACACCCGGAACACGTCGTTCGCGTTCGCCATGTCCTTGCTCTTGCTGCCGATGATGAACACCGACTGCGCCGCCTGGTGGTCGCAGGGCCGAACGTGCTCGTCCCCCTTGTAGAAATCGTATTTCAGCGCCGCCAGCGTATCGACCACCTTCTCCGTCTCGGTCGTCCCCGCCTGCCGCGCTGCCTCGAGCACGGCCCGCACCCCCGCATATCCCAGCGCCCCGTAATCGGACGGCACCTTGCCCTCGTAAGCCGCCCGATACCGGTCGTTGAACGCCTTGGCCGACGGTACCGAGTCCTCGATCCCCCAGTAATACGACGTCCCCCCGATCACCCCCTCGAACGCCTGCGGCCCGGCCGCGACCCGCGCGGTGTAGAGCAACACCGGCGTAATGATCTGCGTGCTCCGCTTCAGCCCGAAATCGGTCGCCTGCCGCATGCTGATCTGCTGGTCCCGCCCGAAATTGATGATGCACAGCACATCCGGCTTCAGCGACTGGATCCGCGGCAGCAGCGTCGAGAAATCGGTCGTGCCCAGCGGATGCCGCACCTCGGTCACCACCTCGATCCCGACCTTCTCGCCCACCGCCTTGAACCCGGCCAGCATCTCGTGCCCGTAAGCATAATCGGCCAGCAGGAACGCAACCCGCTGCCCCTTCTTGAACACGTAGCGCCCGACCGCGCCCGCCGTCATGTGCGGCGTCAGCCCCTCATGGAACGTGTAGCGGCTCCAATCCGGCAGCGCCGTGATCTGGTCCGACTGGCTGATCGAATTGTACAGCACCTTCCGCGGCTTGGTGACGTTGTTGACCGCCAGCTGCACCGAGGCCGACAGCGACCCGACCACGAAATTCACATGGTCCCGCTCGATCAGCTCCAGCGTCCGCGTCGCCGCCTCGCCCGGATCGAGCTTGTCGTCCCGCACCAGCAGCTCCGCTTTCTGCCCGTTTAGCCCGCCGCTCTCGTTGAACTGCGCCACCGCGAGCTGCGCGCAATTGACCTGGTCCTTGGCCTCCGTCCCATACGGCCCCGTCAGCGGCACCGGAAACCCGACCTTGATCGTCTCCGCCTGCGCCCGGACCAGCGCCGGCGTCGCCAGCACGCCGGCCGTCCCGGCCAGCACCAATCGACGCGTCACGTTCAAGGCCATCGTTTGCTCCCGGAATTCCTTGCCGGCGAGCATAGGCGGGCAATGCGGAGCGGGACAACGCCCAAGCCGCGTAATTGCGATAGCGCGACGAGCCTGGTAACGTGCCGGAAAATAGCCGGAGGAAGCCCATGTTGGCACGACGCCGTTTCGCTGTTTGCGCGCTCTGCGCGGCCGGTGGGGTCCTCTCCGCCGCAGTCGGGGTGAAGGCACAGGCGCCGGGCCTGACCCGGACCGTGCTGAACCGGATCGAGGCGCCCGGCGACAAGATGGTCACCCTTCAAATGGCGGTCGAGATCGACGCCAACTTCATGGTCGCCCGCCACACCCATCCCGGCACCGAGACCACCTACGTCCTGGAAGGCGGCGGCACCTTGGGCGTGGCCGGCCAGGCCGATCGCGTGATCAAGCCCGGCGACGCATTCCAAGTCGCCGAGGTCGTGCCGCATCTGCTGCAGAACGGCCCGGCCAAGACGAAGCTGCTGGTGATCTACGTCGTCGAGAAGGACAAGCCGCTCGCCACCCCCGCGCCGGCCTGAACGCCTAGAATACGGCTCTAGGCCAACCGCCGCCGCAACCGCGCGATGGCGGCGGGCAGCCCGCGCACCTTCAGCACCCGTCCGGTCTCATCGTGGTCCTCCGACAAGACCCGCGCACTCTCGTACACCTCGCCGATCAGCCCCTGCTTCGAATATGGCAGCACCAGCACGTCGTCGACCATCGCCGCCTCGAAGAAGGCGATGATGCTCTCGCGCAGCGCCGCCACGTCCTCCGGCGCGTGGGCAGAAAGCAGGATCGCGTCGGGATGCTTCTCGATCAGCGCAGCCCGCCCGGCCGCATCCACCCGGTCCATCTTGTTCAGCACCAGACGCGAAGGGACTGCATCCGCCCCGATCTCCCGCAGTACACTCCGGCTCACCTCGAGCTGCGCCTCGTACGTCGGATCCGACGCATCCACCACGAACAGCAGCAACGACGCCTCGAGCGCCTCCGCCAACGTCGACCGGAACGACGCGACCAAATCATGCGGCAATTGCTTGATGAACCCCACCGTGTCCGAGACCAGCACCCGCGGCCGCGTCTCCGGCTGCAGCGTCCGCACCGTGGTATCGAGCGTCGCGAACAGCTTGTCCTCGACCAGCACCTGACTGCCCGTCAGCGCCCGCATCAGCGACGACTTTCCGGCATTGGTATAGCCGACCAGCGCCACCCGAAGCTGATCCCGCCGCGCCGATCGCCGTTGGTCGCTGTCGCGCTGCACTGCCTCGAGCTGGTCCTTCAGCTCCGACAGCCTGTCGCGGATCTTGCGCCGGTCGAGCGCGAGGTTGCTCTCGCCGGCGCCGGGCCCCTGCTGCCGCCCCCCGCCCGTCGTCGAATTCTCGCAGCCGCGGCGCGACGTATTTCAGCCGCGCCATCTCCACCTGCAGCTTGGCTTCGCGCGTATTCGCATGCCGATGGAAGATCTCGACGATGACCCCCGTCCGGTCCAGCACCTGCGCGCCCGTCGCCCGCTCGAGATTGCGGATCTGGCTCGGCGACAGCTCGTGATCCACGATCACGAACTCCGGCTTGCGCGCCCCGTCCGTCTCCGGCGCCGCCGTGTCCACCATCTCCGGCGCCCCCTCGAACCGCTGCCGAGCCTTCGACCGCGGCGGCGGCGCCATCGATCCCACCACCCCGCTCCCCCCGGTGATCGCCGCCAGCTCCGCCAGCTTCCCCGTCCCCAGCAGCGACCCGGCGCCCGTCCCATCCCGCTTCTGCGACACCGTCCCGACCACCTGGTAGCCCAACGTCTTCACCAGCCGCCCCAACTCCTCGAGGCTGGCTTCATGCGCGACATCGTCGACCTCGGCCGTTTGGATGCCGACGAGGACGGCGAGTGGGATCGGGGGTGTGGTCTCCATGCCGGATGCAGTAGCATGGATCCATGCCCCAGCTCTCGATCGGCGACCATGTATCGGACCTCACCGGATCGCATGACGGCAAACTGGTCGGCATCGAGGGCACGACCGGCTACGTCCTGCAAAAGAACGGCGTCGAGATCGACTTCCCGCTGGCCCGGCTGAAGCCCTACGCCGCCCCAAAACCCGCGGAGCACCGCACGCTCTCCGGCCCGCTCCGCGACACCGCACTCTCCCCCGCCCACGCCGCGCTGCTCGCCTCCATCCCCGCTCCCATCATCGCCGCCGTCGCCCAGAGCTACGCCAACAGCGCCGAGGCCTCCGCCCGCCCCGCCTTCGCCACGCTGCCCCCCTCGAAACAGCTCGACGTCATCCGCATCCACCTGCCGACCCTGCCCCAACGTCTGATCGCCGGGCACGTGAAGCTGGTCCTGGCGATGCGCGACCTCGCGAAAACCACGCGCTGAGGCCACCCCCCCTCCTCCGATCGAATGATGCGTATCGGGAAGGACAGATCTATCGTCCCCGCCACTTTCCTCGCAGTGGTGTTTGTCCGGTGGCGCTCCACAATCTGCTTTTCGATCTCACCATGGGTTACGCCCTCGTGCTCGCCGTGGCCGGACCGAGCGCGCTGGCCGTCACCCGGGCAGGCATGACCGGCTCCTACCGCGTCTCGCTCGCCGCTGCCCTCGGCGTGGCCTCCGGAACCGGCATCGCCAGCACCATCGCCGCCCTCGGTGCTTCCGCCATCCCCGCCGTCTCGCTTTGGTCGCGACTAGGCGCGTTCTGCCTCGCCCTGCTGATGTGCCGGACCGCCTTCAAACTATTGCGAACTCCGCTCCGATCGCCCGACGCGCCCCAGCAGTCGCCTCGGGCCTACCCGGCCGCCTTTGTTCTCGGCGCGGCCGCAGCGCTCGGCAACCCGGTTTCCGTCCCCTGGTTCCTGGTGTTCTTCGTCAGCCATTCCGCCTCGGAAAAGGCCGACCTGGTCGCCTGCGCCCTCATCTTCTCCATGGCTCTGATCTGGTTCGGTTGTCTCGGCTGCGCCATCATCCGGGTTTGCGCCGCAGCGCTCGCCATGTTCCGTCACCGCGCCCTAAACCAAGGCGTCGCGGCCGGCTGCCTGTTCATCGCCGTCCGAACCGTCTGGACGGGGCTGGCCCACTGAACTCAGTCGAGGTCGAACATCCGCCGCCGCACCGCCGAGAGTTCGCCGACCATCTTGCCATCGATCCCCACCCCGGCCGGCAAGCGAGACACCAGAAGCGCGAGTTCCACCTGCGAGCGCACCGCCATCTTGTCGAAACACCGTCCCAAATGGGTCTTCACCGTCGTCAACGACACGCCCAGCGCCTGCGCCACCGATGGCGCGGACACGGGACAACTCCCGCTGTTCGCTCGGCGCCGTCGCCGACAGGCGGGACCGCTCCGTCCGGGTCATCACGAGGCCATCCGCCTCCGCCAGCAGCGCCTCGGCAGCTCTATTGGCAAAGCTGAGTCGCCCCGCATGATCGAGCAGCATGGCGGGCCCCGGCATGTTGTCGAGCACCCGATCGAGCGTCGCCGCTCGCTGAAACTGCGGTGCCAACGTCACCGACAGGTCGATCGCCCGCATGAGGTGCGGCAGTAGCGGCCCGAGCTTTCGCCTGATCGCCTCGCCGTCATCAGCCTGACGTGGCGTCAGCGTAAACGAAAATCCTCCCGTGCCTCCCGGCAGCACGAGGCTTGGGTGGTGAACGCCGACCATGCTCTCGATGCCTTGTGGCGCTAGGATGTCCGAATAGAACGCCGACCGGCGTGTCGTCGCCTTGTCGACCAGCGTATGGATCAGTTGCCCTCGCCCGGCGGAGCGCCCGCCATCGCAGCGCCCCAGGGATTGTCGGTCTAGTAGCGCAAATACAGTTCGGTCAGATCGGGGCGGAGTCGTCCGGTGATCAGGAAGGCGCGTTCCGGCTGTGGTGGCTGGAACGCGATCATCCCGCCAACCACGCCAAGATGATCAGCCACCGCCTCGATCGCCGCCGGCCATAGCGCAGGTGTTCCGACTGCACCGTAGGTCGCGTCGATCGGACTCACGGCGGTTCAGGCGATTGTATATTCCCGTAAGACCCCTGAACGGTCTCACATTACTTCATGGCAACAAGCTTATTTTGGATATGGATCCGTTCACTTCCGCGCGTGTCGCGCGGCGACCGGTCAAACCCGCCCGAGCGCCCGCAATACCCGCTCCGGCGTCAGCGGAATATCCCAGATCTTGACGCCCAACGGTGCCAGCGCGTCGTTGACCGCGTTCAGCACCGCCGAAGCCGCCCCCGCCGTTCCCGCCTCCCCCGCGCCCTTCGCCCCCAGCGCCGAATCTGCCGTAGGGGTGCTGATATGGGCGACGTCGATGTCCGGCATCTCGCCTGCCATCGGCACCAGGTAATCCGCCATGCTGGCGTTCACCATCTGCCCCTGCCCGTCATAGACGCACTCCTCGAACAGCGCCGCCCCCAACCCCTGCACCACCCCGCCCCTGATCTGTTCGTCCACCAGCAGCGGATTGAGGATCGTCCCGCAATCCTCCACCACCCAATGCCGCAGCAGCCGGACGAACCCGGTCTCGGTATCCACCTCGAGCCACGACGCCTGCGCCCCGTTGGTGAACGCGAACGGATACTCGCGCGGCACGTAATGCCGCACCGCCATCAGCTCCGCCTGCACGCCCTTCGGCAGCGTGTCCGGCCGGAAATACGCCACGCGCGCCAGCTCCGCGACCGTCATCCGCTCCCGCCCGCTATCCCGATCGACGACGGCGCCGCCGACGAGATCGAGCATCCCCGCCTCCGCCTGCAGCAGGCTCCCGGCCAGCACCAGCGCATTCTCCCGCAACGCCAACGCCGCCTGCCACGCCGCCTCGCCCCCGATCCCCGCCCCGCGCGACGCCCAAGTGCCGCCGCCGTACGGCGTGTTGTCGGTATCCCCCAGGATCACCCGCACCCGATCAGGCGTCACCCCCAGCGCCGTCGCCGCGATCTGCGCCAGGATTGCCTCCGTCCCCTGTCCCTGCTCGGTCACGCTCGCCTGCAGCACCACCGTCCCCGCCGCATCGAAGCGGACCGCCACGCCGTCCTGCGCCGAGATCCGCGCCCCGCCCACGCCGTAGAAGGCCGGCCCCGGATTGGTGATCTCGATGAAGCTGGCCAGCCCGATCCCGCGATGGATCCCCCGCCGGCGCAGCGCCGCCTGCTCGGCCCGCAGCGCCGGATAATCCATCATCGCCAGCAGCCTCCCGAGCGACGCCTGATGCGACAGCCCCTCGAACCGCATCCCCGAAGCCGACGCGCAGGGGTAGGCGTCATCGGCGATCAAGTTGCGCCGCCGGATCTCCGCCGGGTCGAGCTGCAGCCGCCGCGCCGCGAGATCGATCAGCCCCTCCGTCACGGTCGTCGCGATCGGATGCCCGACCGCCCGATACTGCGACATCATCGTCTTGTTCTGGAACACCACCCGCGCCCGCGCCCGCACATTCGGGCACGCATAGGGCCCCCCGAACAGGTTCACCACCTGGTTCGCCTCGACCGCCGACGTCCGCGGATACGCCGAATACGGCCCGATCCCGGTCAGGTCGTCCATGTCGAACCCCAGGATCGTCCCATCCGCCCGCACCGCGATCCGCGCTGACACCTCGTGCCCCCTTGCATGGATGTCGCTCGTAAAACTCTCCAGCCGGTCCGCCACGAACTTCACCGGCCGCCCCAGCATCTTCGCCAGCGCCGCCGTCGCGATATCGTCCGGATACACGTGGATCTTGATCCCGAACGACCCGCCCACATCGTTGCACACGACCCGGACTTGCCGCTCCTCGATCCCCAGAAGCGTCGCGTAGATGTTCTGCATCATATGCGGCGCCTGCGTGCCCATATGCACCGTCAGACGCTGCTCCCCGCGGTTCCAATCGGCCACGATCGCCCGCGCCTCCAGCGTCACCCCGGTGTGGCGCGCGAAGCCGAACCGTTCCTCGATCACCACATCCGCCCCGGCGAATGCGTCATCCACCGCGCCCGCATCCAGCAGCCGCTCGAACGCCAGATTGTCGCCCAATTCCGGATGCATCGCCGGCGCCTCGAGCGCAGCCGCCGCATCCACCAGCGCCGGCAGCTCCTCCCACTCCGCCTCGATCAGCTCGACCGCGTCCTCCGCCAGTGCCCGCGTCGCCGCGACCACCGCCGCCACCGGCTCCCCCTGCCACCGCGCCCGCTCCCGCGCGAGCGGATATTGCGGCGCCGATTTAAGCCCCTTCAGATGCGCCAGTACGCCCACCCAGGGCGAGCAGAGCTCGGCCAGATCCTCCGCCACCACCGCCGCGACCACCCCCTCGCGCGCCCGCGCCGCCGAGACGTCCAGGCGCACGATCCGCGCATGCGCATAGGGCGAGCGCAGGAACGCGACATGCACCATCCGCGGCAATTGCAGGTCACTCACGAACTGCCCGCGTCCCTGCGTCAGCCGCGCCAAATTTGGCCGCGGCACGCCCTTGCCGATATAGGAATTCGGCCGGTCCAGCGGCGACAGGCTCATGCCCGCGCCCTCGCCACCGTCTCCACCGCATCGACGATCGCCTGATACCCCGTGCACCGGCAGTAATTTCCCGACAGATGCTCCCGGATCGCCTCCCGGCTCGGCACGCCCGGCGCCCGCAGCAGATCCAGCGCCGCCAGCACCATCCCCGGCGTGCAATACCCGCATTGCAGCGCGTTCCGTTCCGCAAATGCCGCCTGCAGCGACGCCGCCTCCCCGCTATCCGACACCCCCTCGATGGTCTCGACCGACAGCCCGTCCGCCTGCACCGCCAGCACCAGGCACCCCCGCACGATCTCCCCCTCGAGCCGCACCGTGCACGCCCCGCACACCCCGTGCTCGCACCCCAAATGCGTCCCCGTCAGCCCCAGCGCCTCCCGCAGGAAATCCGCCAGATGCGTCCGCGGCAGCACCGACGCCGCCACCGCCTCCCCATTCACCCGCAGCCGCACCTCGGTCATGCCGCCCGCTCCAACCCCGGCCGCATCTCCCCCACGACCCGGCGCAGCAGCACCCGCGCCAAATGCAGCCGCGTCGCCCCCGAAGCCTGCAGATCGTCCGGCGGCTGCAGATCCTCTCCCAACGTGCGCACCGCCGCCTCGACCCCCTCGCGCATCAGCGCCGAAGCCGTCCGCGGCGCCAGCACCGGCGTCGCCCCCGCGCTGAAGAACGCCAATCGCAGCGCCGTCCAAACGTCGCCCTCGACCCGCCCCTGCGCCGCCAATCCGATGATGGCGTAATCCCCGCTCCGCCGCGTCAACTCGCCGAACCCGGTCACCGCCCCCACCCGCGGCACGTCGATCTCAACCGCCACGATCAACTCATCCGCCCGCAGCGCCGTCGCGAACAGCCCGGTGAAGAAGTCATCCGCCCCGATCACCCGCATCCCCGCCGCACTCTGCGCCACGACCCGCCCGCCCAGCGCCAGCAGACACGCCGGCAACTCGGCCGCCGGGTCGGCATGCGCGAGCGACCCTCCGATCGTGCCGCGGCTGCGGATCGCCGGATGCGCGATCTGGGCCGCAGCCCGCGCGAGCAGCGGCGCCGCCGTGCCGATCTCCGGCGACGACAACAGCTCCGCATGCCGGGTCAACGCCCCCAGCCGCAGCACGCCCCCCTGCAGCGTCACCCCCCGCAACGCCGCAAGCCGCCCGATATCGATCAGCAATGACGGCGACGCCAACCGCAGGTTCATCGCCGGCAGCAGGCTCTGCCCGCCCGCCACCGGCCGCGCCGCCTCGCCATGCGCCGCCAGCAAGGCCAGCGCCTCCGCCAAACTCTCGGGACGCACATAGTCGAACGCGGGCGCTTTCATCCCAGCAGCATTTGCCGAAACGCGCCCACGTCAACCCCTCTTGCACTCGCCTGCCCGCCGTCCCACGCTCACGTCAAACAGGAGGGCGTCATGTCGATCGAACGTCTCGACCACTATTCAATCCGCACCAAGGATGTCGAAAGCACCCGCAAATTCTATACCGAGATCCTCGGCTTCGAGGTCGGCCCCCGGCCGAACTTCCCCTTCCCCGGCGTCTGGCTCTATCAGGGCGGCATCGCCGTGGTCCACGTCGTCGGCATCGATCCGAACGACAGCGCCGGGCTGAAGGACTACCTCGGTGACCACGCCACCGAGACCAGCGCCGGCACCGGCTCCATCGACCACGTCGCCTTCGTCGGCCGCGATTTCCAGGGCATGCGCGCCCAATTCCAGAAAGCCGACATCCCGTTCCGTGAACGCAAAGTGCCCAACATGGACCTGATGCAGATATTCGTCAGCGACCCCAATGGCGTGACCATCGAGCTCAACTTCCCGCAGTAGCGGCTCGCCAGGCCAGCAGCCGCGCGAGCCCTTCCCGCATATCCACCTCCGGCGCCCACCCGATCGCCGCCATCGCGGCCGAGTGGTCGATCCGGAACGCGCCGCCCGATGTCAGCCGCACCTTGCTGGGATCGGGCGGC
The DNA here is from genome assembly GCA_963848035.1 of uncultured Alphaproteobacteria bacterium. Taxonomy (GTDB): domain Bacteria; phylum Pseudomonadota; class Alphaproteobacteria; order Acetobacterales; family Acetobacteraceae; genus JAVVHH01. The sequence continues at coordinate 3,627,448 of CAWKCD010000001.1, read as the reverse complement.
GCCAGTTCCGGCGCCAGGTCCGGCCGCCCCGCCAACTCCGCCACCAGCTTCACCAGCTCCAACGTCGTCACCGGCGACGGCCCCGAGGCGTTCACCGCGACATCCGTCGCATCGGCCTCCAGCGCCAGGCAATTCGCCCGCGCCAGATCCCCGACATAGACGAAATGCTTCGTCTCCGACCCGTCCCCGATGACCTTCGGCCGCTCCCCGCGCCGGATCGCGTCGAGCGTCTCGATGATGTAGAGCGCGTTCGCCGCCCGGTAATGCTGCCGCTCGCCATACACCGTCGAGTAGCGCAGCACGACGTAGTCCTGCCCGTGCCTGCGGAACGCGTCCCGGCAAAGCTGCTCCCCGATCAGCTTGCTCGCCCCATACAGGATGGCCGCCGGCGGCGCCCCCGCCGAGTGGAATGGCGTCGCCTCCATCAGGTCACCCATCACCCCAGGCCCGTAGCCGTAAACCGCGTTCGACGAAGCGAACACGACCTTGCGCACCCGATCGACCCGGCACGCCTCCAGCACGTTCTGCACACCCCGGATGTTCACGTCGAGCCCGCCCCAGGGATCCCGGTCCATCGAGATCGTCATGAGCGCCGCGAGCTGGATCACCCCATCCACCCCGTCCAACGCCGGCAACACCTGTTGCAGCTTCATCACGTCGCCCGGCACCACCTTGACCCGGCTGTCGCCCTTGATCTCCGCGATCGCCTCGTCCGACCCGAACGAGAAATTGTCGAACAGCCGGACCTCCGCCGCTCCCCGCGCCAGCAGCGCCGCCGCCGTTGCCGACCCGACCAGGCTCGCACCCCCCACGATCGCGAACCGTCCGCCCGCGATCGGCACCGAAGCAGTCATCGCTGCTCCCACCAGTCCAGGATCTCCGCCCCGTTCCAGTGCACCACCCCTTCGTGCTGGTTGATGTATTCGTAGACCTGCTCCAAATACTTGATCCGGTGCGGCTGTCCCGAAATATAGGGATGAACGGCGATCGCCATAATCTTCGGCCGCGTCGCCCCCTCCTGCCAGTAACGATCGAACGTGTCGCGGCACCGCGTCAGCCAATACGGCGACTCGTGATGCTGGATCATCATGGTGGGGATGTCGTTCAACTCGACCGTATAGGGCAGCGTCACCAACTTGCCCTTCGCCGTCGCGATCTCGGTCGGCTCGTCGTCATAGACCCAGTCTCCGATATACCGCACCCCCGCCTCGGCCAGCAGCTCCGGCGTGTCTAGCGTCTGCGTCAGCCCCGGCCCGAGCCAGCCCACCGGCCGCACCCCGGTGAACGCCTCCAACCGGTCCAGGCTCCGATGGATCGTCGCCCGCTGATCCTCGAGCTTGTGGATCGGCATCTGGTCCCAGACATGCCCCATGAACTCCCAGCCCGCGTCCCGCGCTTCCGCCGCCACCCGCTCGTAATCGTCGCAGACGCGCGCATTGACCGAGAGCGTCGGCCGGATGCCGAGCCGCCGATACAGGTCGAAGAACCGCCAAACCCCCACCCGCATCCCATACTCGTGCCAGCTCCAGTTCGGCACGTCCGGCAGCAGCACCTGCCCCGTCGGCGGCGTCAGGATCTGCCGCGCCATCGGCCGCTCAATGTCCCAAACCTCGAGATTGACGATCGTCCAGACGACCACCCGGGCGCCGCCCGGAAGGCGGAGCGCCGGACGGTCGACGATGGCGGAATACGGCGCGCGGTCACGCGGTTGCATGGTCGATCTCCATTGTCAGAACGTCAGGATCGCGGTCTCGCCCAGCACCGCGTTCGCGGTCCGGTGCCGCTCGGCCGCGCTGCGCTCCTCCTCAGAGCCTTGCTCGGCCTGCATGTAGGCCCCGAGATGCCGTGCGCGCCGCAGCAGCCGCTGCCCCTCCGGCCGCCGCAGCCGGGCGTACTCGGCGAGCGCCGCCACCGGCTCCGCGCGATCCAGCGCGTCGGCCAGCGCCAGCGCATCCTCCGCCGCCTTCGTGGTTCCCGCGCCGACATGCGGCCGCGCGACGAACGCCGCATCGCCGATCAGCGCCACCCGCCCCTCGGCCAGCAGCGGCGATTCCAAATCATAGATCGGCTGCAGGAACGGGCGCTCGGTCGCTTCGACGACCTCCTGGAACGCCGGCGCCAGCAGCGCCGCCGCCGCTTCCCGCATCGCGCTCACTGCCTCGTCACGGACCAGCGGCGGCGGGATCGAAACCGCATGGCGCTGCCCGTTCCGATCGGTCAGCAGAGCCGGCAGCGCCGCCGCCGGGTCCGCCGGGCGATACCAGACCCAGTTGAACCGCCGATGACCCGGTCGCAGATCGTCATTCGGGCCGCCCACCGGATAACCCACCATCTGCTCGCCCGGCGGCAGGCAGAACGCCATCGCGCTGAACAGCACCTCGCGCGCCGCGGCGGACAGCGCCCCTTCCGGCACCAATCCGCGCCAGGCCACGTACCCCGCATAGAGCGGCTCCCGATCCCCCACGAGCACCGTCCGCACCGCCGACCGCAACCCGTCCGCGCCGACCATCACATCCGCCGGCCAGACCGTCCCATCCGCCAGCCGCACATCGATCCCATCCGCATGCTGCCCGAACCCCGTGAACTCCACGCCCCGCCGATAGCACTCGTCCGGCAGCGCCTCCCGCAACCGCCGCCAGAGCTGGTCCCAAGACGTCATCCGCTGCCGCAGCGCATGCGACGCGACCACCGCCCCGTCCGCGCCCAACACCAGCCGCCGCCAGACCTCCACCCCCTCCGCCGGCGCCGCCCCCGCCAGCTCGAGCGCGCGATCGAGCTGCGGATGCGTCACGATCCCGGCGCCGCGACCCGACAGCGCCTCCGTCGCCCGCTCGAACACCATCACGTCCCAGCCGCGCCCGCGCAGCAGCAGCGCCGCGAACAACCCGGCGATCGAACCGCCGACCACCGCGACCCGCCCTCTCCCCTGCCGCACCCGCACGTCTCCTCCCGTTCCGGCCACCCTACCGCCGCGCCGTGCGTCCGCCAAAACTCGCGAACTCGTGCGCGGCCTCCGCGTTGGCGCAACGAAGGCCGCCATCCGTCGGCAGTCCGGAGATCGCCGTCGCATGGAACTCAACGTCTCGCTCTCCACCGCACCGCGCCTGCCTGCGCCCCATCTGCCCCTCCAGGACCAGCGCCGCTCTCTCCCGCGCCTGACGCCCGGACAGATCGCGATGATCGCCGGCGTCGTCCTCGCCGCCTACGCCCTCGGCTACGTCGTCATGCTGATCTTCTTCGCGATCCTGCTCGGCGCGGCCCTGCGCGGCGCGACCAACTGGGTGATGGCCCACACGCCGCTCTCGGCCGGCCTCGCGCTGACCGTCGTCCTCGTCGTCCTCTGCGCCGTGCTCGGCGGGCTGGCCTACTGGACCGGTCCAAACCTCTTCCACCAGCTCAACGACGTCGCCACCCGCCTGGTCTCGGAGACCGAGAGCCTCCGCAAGCGCTTGCAGGATTCCGGCTACATGCAGGGCGGCGACGACCAGCTCCAGAGCCTCGCCGAACGCGCCGTCAGCCCCGCCGCGAAGATCTTCACCTTCTCCCTCACCACGCTGACCGAACTCTTCGTCGCCATCATCACCGCGATCTACTTCGCCGCCGCCCCTTCCACCTATGTCGGCGGCATCGTCCGCCTCGCGCCCATCGACCGTCGTCCCCGCCTCCGTGCGGTATTGAACGAGGTTGGCCATGCCTTGCGGATGTGGGTGCTGGGTCAGCTGATCAGCATGCTCGCCGTCGGCGTGCTCGCATCCGTGGGCCTCTGGCTCGTCGGCGTCCCCGCCCCGTTCGCCATCGGCGTGATCTCCGGCCTGCTCACCTTCGTGCCCTATGTCGGCACCATCGTCGCCGGCGCCATCGCTGTCCTGATCGCGCTATCCGCCGGCCCGGTCACCGCCGCCTGGGCGCTCGGCGTCTACGTCGTCTGCCACCTGTTCGAAGGCTACGTGATCGCCCCGATCGTCCAGCGCCGCATTCTCGAACTGCCCCCCGCTTTGTCCGTCCTCTCCATGACCATTCTCGGCACGCTGTTCTCGATCCCCGGCATCATCCTCGGCACGCCCATCGCCGCCGCCCTACTGGTCCTGGTCCAATCCCTCTATGTCGGCGACGTCCTCGGCGACCACGAGGTCGACCCCACCGCGCTACACTAGCGCGACCGTCAGCCGCTCGATCACCCCGCGCGTCTCCGGCCGAACGTTCCGCCACCACTGGAACGCTTCGGCCGCCTGCTCGACCAGCATGCCGACCCCGTCATGCAGCCGCACCACCCCGTGGGCCCGGGCGAACGCCAGGAATGGCGTCAAGCCCTTGCCATACGCCAGCTCGTAGGCGAGCCCGTCCGGCTTGAACACCGAAGCCGGCAGCTCCGGCAACTCGCCCCGCAAGCTCGCCGACGTGGCGTTCAGCACCAGGTCGAACGCCCCCGCATCCGCCAGCTGCGCCACGCTCATCGTCGCCAGCGGCCCCCGGTCGCCGAACTCGCGCCCCAGCGCCGCCGCCTTGTCCGCACTCCGGTTCGCAACGACGAGCGCCGATGGCCCCGCCTCTAGGAACGGCAGCACCGCCCCCCGCGTCGCCCCGCCCGCCCCCAGCAGCAGCACCCGCTTGCCGCGCAGCCGGACCCCCAGATTGTGCTCCACGTCCCGCCGCAGGCCGACCCCGTCGAAATTCTCCGCCTCGATCCGGTCGCCCTCGAATTTGAGGCAGTTCACCGCCCCGGCCAGCTGCGCCCGCTCGCGCAACACCGTCGCATACCGGAACGCATCGAGCTTGAACGGCGCGGTCACGTTCATGCCCCGCCCGCCCCGCTGCCGGAACGCATCCACCGCCGCCGCGAAGCCATCCACCGGCGCCTCGAGCTTGCCATATTCGAGATCCTGCCCCGTCGCCCGCGCGAACTCGCCATGGATGAGCGGCGACTTCGATTGCGCGATCGGATTGCCGATCACGGCATACTGGTCGGTCACGTTCCGTCTCCCCCTCGTTGCCCGCGCTGGTAGACTGGATCGATCCGATCGGGAAGGACCTCGAACATGACCGACCGCCCACGCGCCGACCGCCTGCAGGGCCGCTTCGCCCTGATCACCGGCGCTTCCCGCGGCATCGGCCGGGCCGTGGCCGAACGATTCGCCGCCGAAGGCGCCACCGTCGCCATCAACCATCACGACGACGGCGCCGAAGCCGCCAACGCCCTCGCCGCCCTGCTGGAGATCTCACCCGGCCATCGGATCGAGCCCGCCGATATCGGCAGCCCGCCCGCCTGCACCGCGCTGGTCGAGCGCACGGTCGCCGCCTTCGGCCGCCTCGACATCCTCGTCAACAACGCCGGCATCCAAGCCGAAACCCCCGGCGACTCCTACGACGACGAGAGCCTGGCCCGCATCCTCGCCGTCGATCTGATCGGCCCAGCGAGCTGCGCCCGCGCCGCCCTCCGCCACTTCCTCGCCCGGCCCGGCGGCGGCGTCATCATCAACACCGCCAGCGTCCATGAACGCATTCCCAAGCCCGGCTTCCTCGCCTACTCGATCGCCAAAGGCGGCCTCGGCAACCTCACCCGGACCCTCGCCCTCGAATTCGCCGACCGGTCCATCCGCGTCAACGCCGTCGCCCCCGGCGCCACCCTCACCGAGATGAACCGCGGCTGGGCCGACGACCCGGCGCAACGTCGCGACGTCGAATCGCACATTCCCATCGGCCGCGCCGCCACCCCCGAAGAACTCGCCCCGATCTTCGCCTTCCTCGCCAGCGACGACGCCTCTTACGTGACCGGCCAGACCATCTACGCCTGCGGCGGCCTCACCCTGTTCGGCGACTTCAAGAGCAACTGGGCGTCCTGAACTCAGCCCCGCGCGGTGTGGAACGGCGCTGACTGCAGCAGCTTCGCATTGTCCAGGATCGTCTGCAGCGACGGGTTCATTCCCTGCGCCAGCATCGGGATCACCGCGATCACACCGGCCACCACCGTCGCCGCAACAACCGATTTCAACCGCATGACCGTCCACCACCCATCGCGTTGAGCGAACAACGAGACGTGGTCCCGCCGGTTTGACCGAGGCCGATCACATCCGGTTTTCCGACGCGAGCCCGGCGAAGGCCGGCCGCGACAAGCGCCGGCCGCCCGGCTCGCACCAGCGCCGCAGCGTGCCCGTCAGCCACGTATCGACCGGCTGCACCGCCAATCCGAACAGCAACGTCAACGCCACCAGCGCCGCGGCCTGCACCGCGACCGGCGCATCCACCCACGACCGGACCAGCCGCAGGAACAGCCCGTGGAACAGATACATCGGGTATGTCGCACCACCCAGCAGCGCGATCGTCGAGAACCGGCGCGTCGTCCGGCCGCGCGCCGCCTCGAGCCCCACCACGCCCGCCAGGATGATCACCGCCGGCACCCCCGCATAAGCCCATCGGCAATCGTATGGTGAAATGTTCATGGCCTGCTCGACGATCAGCATCGACAATCCGCACGCGATCCACGTCCGGCTCGCCGCAGCGTCCAACACCCGCCCGCTCAGCCGCAACTGCGCCACCAGCACGCCGCCCGCGATCTCCGCCATGTGGTTGCTGGTGTAGACCATCCCCATCCCCGTGACCGGCGACATGAACAGGCGGCACGCCGACAACGAGACCAGTACCGTCAGCAACGCCGGAAACCGTGCCCCGCGCGGCAGCAGGAAGCTGGACGCCACCAGCCCGTAGAACAGCAACTCGATCGTCAGCGACCACGCCACGTTGACCACCGGGAAGATCGTCCCCCGCGCATCCAGATGCGGCACTAGCAGCAACGATTGCACCACGTGCCCGACCGAATAGCCGGGCGTCCCCTGGACGCCCGCCTGGACCGTAGTCACCGCCGTGAACAGCAGCGTCTCGGCCCAGTAGAGCGGCACAATGCGCGAGGCCCGCCGCGTCAGGAACTCCCGCCCTCCCTGACGATGCCGAGCCGCCAGTGACCAGATCGTAAACCCACTCAGAACGAAACTGGCGTCGGTCCCCGCATTCCCGATAACGAGCCAATTACCCGTGGCTTGCGAAAGATGGAATATGACGACAAGCAAAACGGCAGAAAGACGGAAGGCGCTCTGCAGTCTATAGTCCGAGTCTCCCCTCGGGTTGCACAACCAATACTTGGAGACATTGTAGCAGGTAGGCACGGCGATCTCTTAGCGGAAGCGATCGCAGGTTGACGTTTTATTAACTATCCGTCAAACGGATTTAACGCAATCACGGAGGCGTGACCGCCGCGAGCAGCGCCTGCGCCGTCCGCGTCCATGGCACCGGCTGGAACTCCCGGCGCACCTGCTCCTGCCACCGCTGCAAACCCGGCCGGTCATCCAACACCGCACAAACCGCCGCATACGCCGAGGCCAGGCTTTCCGGATCGAAGTAACGGCAAAGCGCCCCGCCAGCCTCGGGCAACGACGCCGCGTTTGAAGCCAGGCACGGCTTGCCCAGCGCCAGGCTCTCCGTCACCGGCAACCCCCACCCCTCGTGCAACGACGGGAAGAAGGTGAACAGACACCCCGCATACAGCGCCCGCAGCTCCGCATCCGTCGGGTCGGGCACGAACCGGATTCTCCCGCCCAGCCACGCCGTCGCCTCGAGCTGCCCCACCAGATCGGCCACCAGCCACCCGATCCGCCCCGCGAACACAAGGTCCGGCACCGACGCCGCATCCCGCTCCCCATCCGCCACCGCCGCCAGCAGCAGGCTCCAGATCCGCACCGCCAGCGCATGGTTCTTCCGCGCCTCCAGCGTCGAGACGAACAGCACGTAGCTGCCCGCCTCCGGCAGCCGCGCCGACTGCGCCATCGCCCCAGTCGCCTCGCTGCCGAACCCTGTCCCGATCGGCAGCGTCTGCACCCGCCCGTTCAGCACCATCCCGCTCTCGCGCACGAACGCCTCCACGTCCTCGGCCGTGTGCCGCGAATTGGCGAACACCACGTCGCAGAACGGCAGCACGTCCGTGTACCACTCCCGGAACGACCGCGGCACGCCGCGATGGCACCACTCCGGATGCCGGATCGGCACCAGGTCATGCACCAGCACGCCGAACTTCATCCGCCGCTCGTCGCGCAGGAACCGCGCGATGTCGCTGTAGCGTTCGCGATTCCACGGCGCCCCCAACACCAGCAGCGTGTCGCCGGGCCGCGCCATCGTCTCGAAGCTCGGGCCCGCCGGCCGCGTCGCCCCCCCGCCTTTCGCCCGCCACGCCATGTCGGCCGCCAGCCGCCGCGTGCCCCGGTATGCACGCTGCGCCGGCAGCGCCGCCAGCCGCGCGCCGAACGAGGCCAGCGCACCCACCACCTGCACCTGCATCACCGACGCCAGCACCACCGGCTTGCGGATCTCCGCCGGCAGCCAATCCACCGCCCGCTTCGCCATCCGGCGCGGCCACGACCGCGGCAGCTCTGGCGCATCCGCCACCGCCACCGCCCGCCGCACCGGCGCCTCGGACTCCTCGGCCGGCGCGCCCTCTCCGCCGAACTCCGCGACCAGGTCCTCCCAAGCCACCGGCAACAGCGACGGCGGCCGCGCCCCATGCCGCACGAACCGGATCTCCTCCGTTCCCAGCGCCTTGGCGCCCCGGAAGATCTCGAAGCTCAACCGCTGGATGCCGCTGATCCGCTTGTTGCCGCTCCGGAAGTAATGCACCAGGTCCTCGACGTCGAACCAAACCGTCATGCCGGCACGGCCTCGCACGCCGCCAGCACCGCATCCGCCGGTCCCCGCCACGATTGCGGCGCGAACCGCGCCCGCACCTCCGCCTGCCACGCACCGATCGCCCCCGGCGTGTCCAGCAGCGCCGCAACCGCGCGGTGCGCCGCGCCCACGTCCTCCGGATCGAAATACCGGCACAACTCGCCGCCCGCCTCCGGCAGCGCCGTCCCGCTCGCCGCCAGACACGGCTTGCCCAGCGCCAAGCTCTCCCCCAGCGGCAGCCCCCACCCCTCGTAGAGCGACGGCAGCAGCGTGAACAGGCAACCATCGGTACAGCGCCCGCACCTCCGCGTCCGACGGATCGCGGATCAGCCGGATCCGCCCGTTCAGCCACCGGCTGTTGTCCATCTGCTGCAACAGGTCCAGCACCCCCAGCCCCACCCGGCCGGCAAACACCAGCTGCGGCACCGTCTCCGCCGCCCGCACCCCCGCCCGCACCTCGCCCATCAGCTTCTGCCAGACCTTCACCGCCAGCCCATGGTTCTTGCGCGCCTCCAGCGTCGACACGAACAGCACATACCGCCCCGCCTTCGGCAGCCCGGCCAGCGCGTCCCCGCCCGCCGGCGGCGTGCTGCTCCCCGCCCCGATCGCCCGCACCGCCCCCCTGAGCGCGATGCCCCGCTGGCGCGCATACCGCTCGACATCCTCGGCCGTGAACCGCGACAGGCTGAACACGACCTCGCTCGCCGCCAGCGCCCCCTCCAGCCACGCCCGGAAAGCCGCGACCTTCGCCGGCGACTGCCACTCGGGTCGCCGCACCGGGATCAGGTCATGGATCAGCAGCGCCGTCCGCACGCCCCGATCCCGCATCGCCGCGAGATGCGCCGCCGAGCCCGGCACCGACCACGGCGCCCCCAGCACCAGATAACGCATCGCCCGCCGAAGGTCCGTCCCCCTCCGACGCCCGTCCCGCCGGCGCCGCCCGCAACTCCCGCGGCGGCGCCGGCCGCACCGCCTGCGTCAACGCCCGGACGTTGCGCAGCACCTGGCTCTGCAGCACCCCCGCCCGGAACAGCGGATCCCGCAACTCCGGCGGCAGCCGCAGGATGCCCCGCTGCACCCTCGAGCGCCGCTGCCGGTCGTCGCCGGGCTCCGGCTCCGCCGCCTGCGGCCGCTCGGCTGCCGGCGGCGTCGCCATCATTGTCTCGACCTCGCTCCAGCGCACCTCGCGCACGCTGCCCGGCCGCGCCCCATGCCGCGCGATCCGTACCCGCGCCGCCCGCCTGCTCGATCAGCGCCCGCGTCAGCTCGATCGCCACCCGCTGGATGCCGCTCGGATGCGGGTTGAACCGGAAATATTCGAAGATGTCCTCGACATCGACCCAGATCGCAGCCCCCGGTTCACGCTCGCTCGCCCGCATCTCTCCCGTCCCGCCGAACGCCGGCTGTTTCCGTGAACCCGGCGCGAGCGTCAAGCTGGCCTGACCGCCGCCGACCTGCCAGGATCGATCCCGAACAGAGAGAGGCAGGCAAATGACGGTCTATACCGGCCCGGTGTTCGAGATGGCCGCCCGCCAGTTCGAGACCATCGCCGACCATATCGAGATCCCGCAGGACGAACGCGCCCGCCTGCTCTACCCCAAGCGCGCCGTCACCGTCGCCTGCCCCATCCACCGCGACGACGGCAGCGTCGCCGTCTTCCACGGCTACCGTGTCCAACACCACCTCACCCTCGGCCCGACCAAGGGCGGCACCCGCTTCGCCGCCTCCGTCGACCTCGGCGAAGTCGGCGCGCTGGCGATCTGGATGAGCTGGAAATGCGCCCTCGCCGGCCTGCCCTACGGCGGCGCCAAAGGCGGCATCACCGTCGACCCCGCTTCCCTCAGCCTGCGCGAACTGGAAGCCCTCTCCCGCCGCTACATGATGGAGATGATCCCCTTCGTCGGCCCCCACACCGACGTCATGGCGCCCGACATGGGCACCAATGAGCAGGTCATGGCCTGGTTCATGGACACCTACTCCATGTACCAGGGCCACACCGTCACCGAGATCGTCACCGGCAAGCCCGTCGCCTCGGGCGGCACGGTCGGCCGCCGCGAAGCCACCGGCCGCGGCGTTGTCCACCTCGCCATGCGCGCCGCCGAACGCGCCGGCGTCAAGACCCCGGGCTCGACCGCCATCGTCCAGGGCTTCGGCAATGTCGGCTCCGTCGCCGCCCAGGAACTGGCGCTCCGCGGCGTCAAGGTCATCGGCGTCAGCGACCACACCGCCTGCTACTTCGACGCCAAGGGCCTCGACGTCGCCGCCCTCCTCGCGCACATGGCCCAGCACCGCGTCCTCGCCGGCTTCTCCAACGAGCTCGCCCACGACCCGGCCACCCTCCTCGCCCAGCCCTGCGACATCCTCGTCCCCGCCGCCATGGAACGCGTCATCGACGCCGCCATGGCCGAAAAACTCCAATGCCGCGTGCTCGCCGAAGGCGCCAACGGCCCCACCACCCCCGACGCCGACGACATCCTCGCCCACCGCGACATCGCCGTCGTGCCCGACATCCTCTGCAACGCCGGCGGCGTCATCGTCAGCTATTTCGAATGGGTCCAGGACCTGCAGCAATTCTTCTGGGAGGAAGACGAGGTCAACCAGAAGCTCCGCACCGTCCTCGACCGCGCCTACGACCGCGTCGCCGCCCGCATCGAGAAGGACAAGGTCTACGCCCGCACCGCCGCCATGGCGATCGGCGTCGAACGCGTCCGCGACGCCAAGGCCACCCGGGGCCTATTCCCCTAGAAACCCCCTACCCCGGCGTCCGCAACATCACCCGGCAAACCAGATCGGCCGCCCGCGCCGCCCAATCCTCCACCGGCCGGAACACCCGAGCCGCCGCCAAGCACACCCCAGCCGACGCCGCCACGATCCCCCAGATCATCCCCGGCGACAGCGCGCCATGCGCATCCGCCAGCAACGCCATCCCGGACGTGAACGACACGATCACCGGAAAATGCAGCAGGAAGATCGGAAACGAGATCCGCCCCAGCCAAAGCGAAACCGGCGCCGAGAACACCCTGCTCAACCCCCGGCTCGCATAGACACAGCAAACCGCAACCCCGCCCGCAATGATCGACGGCGCCAGGACCCCCTCGAACGTCCGGTTGCACCAGGTGCCGATCACCAGCGCCAGCACGAACCCCCCGATCGCCAACGGCTCCGTCACCGCCCGGCGCCGCAACCACGCAAATCCCCCCCGGGCCCGCGCCAGCGCGCAAAACATCCCCAGCGGAAAGCACGCCAGCATCGAATCCGCGCCCAGGCAGATCACCAGCATGAACCCGATCGCCGCATACCGCCGCCGGATCTGCCCATCGGCGAACAGATACACCAGCACCAGCAACGACCCGATCATCTCGAACCGCATCACCCACAGAAACGGCAACAACGCCCGATCCGACGGCGTATCGAAATACACCGTCACGCACGAAAACCGGATCACGTCCAGAATGCTGTAGCCGCCCTGCAGCACGCTGCCGAGCCAAGCCTCCACGTGCAGCACCCGCCCCGCCTCCTGCTGGAACGTCAGCCCCGCCGTGATCAGCACGAACACCACCATCGACGCCGCCAGGATCGGCACCGTCAGCCGCACGTACCGCTTCACCACATGCCGGACCAATCCGGCCCGCAACGGGTCAATCCAATACGAAGCCGAAAGAACGTCGCCCGATAGCGTGAAGAACACCGCCACCGCCAGCGTACCCCCTAGGAATGGCTCCATCAGCCATCGCCAGTCCGGCGAGATGAACGGCGGATCGGCCTTGATGAACACGCCGAAGAACAGATGCGACAGCATCACCGAAACGCACGCCCATCCGCGCAACCCGTCGATCTCGGGATACCGGGGCCGCACCTGGAGCGGCGCCGAACTGCTGAATGTCGTGGAATTGATGGGCCGGACCCCGGAGGCGGAAATTCGCTAGAAGCCCGTAACTAATCAGCTATGCCCCACCAACGCAATTTTCCCGCGCCGGTCCGAGCCTAATTTTCCCCCGCCACCCACGTCTCGCAGCAAGCCTTCGCCAAGGTCCGCACCCGCCCGATATACGCCGCCCGCTCCGACACCGAGATCGCCCCGCTCGCATCGAGCAGGTTGAACAGATGGCTCGCCTTGATGCACTGGTCATAGGCCGGCAACGCCAACGCCTCGCCCACCAGCCGCGAGCACTCCCGCTCCGCATCCTCGAACTGCCGCGTCAGCAGCGCCGGGTTCGCGCAATCGAAACTATACCGGCTGTATTCCCGCTCGTTGCGCAGGAACACGTCGCCATACGTCACCCCCTGCCCGTTGAAGTCGAGGTCGTAGACCCGCTCCACCCCCTGCACGTACATCGCCAGCCGCTCGAGCCCATACGTCATCTCGAAGCTCGGCAGCGTCACCGGGATCCCCCCCACCTGCTGGAAATAGGTGAACTGCCCCACCTCCATCCCGTCGCACCACACCTCCCAGCCCAGCCCCCAAGCCCCCAGCGTCGGACTTTCCCAATCATCCTCCACGAACCGGATGTCGTGGACCAACGCATCCAGCCCGATCGCCCCATAGCTTTCGAGCAGCAGAGCCTGCGCATTCTCCGGGCTCGGCTTCATGATCACCTGATACTGGTAGTAGTGTCCCAGCCGGTTCGGGTTGTCCCCATACCGCCCGTCGCTGGGGCGCCGGCTCGGCTGCACGTACGCCGCCCGCCACGGCTGCCGCCCCAACGCCCGCAGCGTCGTCGCCGGGTGGAACGTGCCTGCCCCCATTTCGACATCATAGGGCTGCAGGATCACGCAGCCCTGGGCCGCCCAGAAGGCGTGCAGGCGGAGGATGAGGTCCTGAAAACTCGGCGTCTTGCTCATGGCGCCGGCACCATAAGGACAGAAGAGCGTTATGCAATGATGGACGACATCGCCGACATCCTGGCAACCACACGCCGCATCGCCGTCGTCGGCGCCTCCAACAAGCCCGAGCGCGCCGGCAACTACGTCTTCGCCTTCCTCGTCGCCCACGGCTTCGAGGTAACCGGCGTAAACCCCGGCCTTGCCGGCCAGACGCTCCACGGCCGCCCCGTCGTCGCCGCACTCGAGGACGCCGCCCCGCTCGATATGGTCGATATTTTCCGCGCCTCCGACCAGGTCGGCCCGATCGTCGACGACGCCATCCGCCTCGGCGCGCGCACCATCTGGATGCAATTGGGCGTCGTCGACCTCGCCGCCTCCACTCGCGCCCGCGCCGCCGGCTTGCGCGTCGTCATGGATCGGTGTCCGTTGCAGGAGTGGGGCAGCCATGGCTTGGGCTTGAACCGGAACTGACTGCGAGCCACATGCGGCGCGCCACACACCCTGGGGATGTGACATGACAAACGAGGAACGCGACCTTATCGCCCGCTTCGTCGCCCGAGTTGGCGGCGCGCCGCAGGGCGGCGGCTTTCTGCCCGGACAGGGCGGCAGCGTGCCCCAATCGCAAACGCCCCTGCCCCCGATCGACCGTGAGGCCGACAGCTTCATCGCCGACCAATTCCAACGCTACCCGGAGGCCCGCTACCGCGTCACGCAGATGGCCGTGGTCCAGGAAGCGGCGCTCGCCGAGATGAACAACCGCCTGACCCGGCTGCAGTGGGAACTCGACCAAGCGCGCCAGCAAAGCGCGCAGCAGCCGCAGCCGCAACAATCCCGCGGCCTGTTCGGCGGCCTCTTCGGCGGCGGATCGTCGCAGCCCCAGCCGCAGCCGCAACGCGGCAACCCCTGGGGCAACGCCGGCGCCCAACCCGGCTACGGTGGCCAGCAGCCCGGCTACGGCGGCCAGCAATACGCCCCGCCGCCGCCGCAATACTCGCCCGGCTACCGCCCCGGCATGTTCGGCGGCGGCGGCTCCGGCTTCCTTGGCTCGGCGCTGACCACCGCGGCCGGCGTCGCCGGCGGCATGGTCGTCGGCAACGCGCTCATGAACGCCTTCAGCGGCAGCCACGGCGAAGCCATGGCCTCCCCGCTCGGCGGCGGCGGCGGCTTCCTCGGCGGCGGCGACAACGCCACCAACGCCTTCGACGGCGCCGGCGTCATCCCCGCGTCCGACCCCACCGCCGGCTTCGGCGGTGACCAGTTCGGCGGCGGCGGTTCCACCGGCTTCGACGACGCCGGCTTCTCCGGCGACAGCGGCGGCGGGTTCGACAGCGGCGGCGGCGGCTTCGACAGCGGCGGCACCGACAGCGCTTGAACCAGGTCGGCACGGGGCGGGCTCTTCCCGCCCCGTTTCGCTGCGGCCCGTTCGCCGTCCGTCCCGAATGGATCGACGAGAACGCCCACCTCAACCTCGCCCACTACGTCACCTTGTTCGACTGGGCGACCGACGCGCTCTGGCGTCCGATCGGCCTCGGCGATCCGCTTCGCGCTACCGGCCGCGGCACCTTCGCCGCCGAGACCCACACCCGCTATCGCGCCGAACTCGTCGAGGGCGAGACCGTCTCGATCGACTCCCACCTGCTCGCCTGCGACGAGAAACGTCTCCACGTCGCCCACGAGATGCTGCGTGACCGTGACGGCGCCATCGCCGCCCAGCAGGAATTGATGTTCTTGAGCGTCGACCTCGGCACTCGTCGGGTCTCGCCTTGGCCCGAAGCCATCCTCGCCGGGCTCCGCACGGCCGTTGCCGACCACGCCGCCCTCGGCCGCCCCGACTGGACCGGCCGCGCGATTGCTATGCCGAAGCGAGCTTGAGGCTCTCGAGCCGCATCCACGCCGCCGGCTCCGGCACCAGCACCGCCGCCCCGCACCGCAGCCCCTCGCCCTTTATCGCATCCAGCCGCAGCGACGCCAGCGCCCGATCTCCGCGCCCCGAGCGGATCGTCCCCACCTCGCTCTCGCCGTGCATCACCGGCGTGCCCACCGCCGGCAACTCGCCCTCGACCCGCACCGGCACCAGCCGCCGCTTGACCAGCCCGCGATACTTCGTCCGCGCGGTCAGCTCCTGCCCCATGTAGCAGCCCTTCTCCCACCCGATCCCGTGCAGCTCGTCGAACCCCGATTCCACCAGCGTGCTCCGCTCCGCCTCCAGGTCCCGCGACCCCGAAGGCAGCCCCAGCCGCAACCGGTGCAGATCGTAATCCGCCTCGTCCGCGTTGGCCGCCAATCCCCCGCCCAGCACCCGCCAGCCCGCTTCCGCCAGCCTTGGATCCGGCGCCTGCACCCCGCCCGGCGACGGCGCCCCGCCCCAAACCGCCTGCACGCCGAGTTCGGTGCGCGCGATCGTCACCTTCGACCGCAGCCGGTAGCGCGACAGCAGCTTCGCCAGCATCTCCGCCTGACCCGCCTCCACATCCAGCAGCAGCCGCTCGCCATCGGCGAAGATGAAGAAATCCGCGATCCACTTGCCCTGCGGCGTCAGCAGCGCCGACCACACCGCCCGCCCCGGCCCGGCCGCCGCCACGTCGTTCGACACCAACCCCTGCAGGAAGGCCACGCGATCCTCTCCGCTGACGTCCAGGACGGCGCGGTCGGTCAGTTCTGCGGTAAAGCTCATACCTTCGACGTAATGCCCGCCCCTGCCCCCTACAAGACTCCGCCCAACCCTGTGCTACACGGGCGCCGCATGCCAAAACCAGCAACCACGTTCCTCGCTTGAAAGTGGCCCAGATCATGGCCGGCGCGCCCTCTGGCGGCGCCGAACAGTTCTTCGAGCGCCTCGCCGCCGCCCTGCACCACGCCGGCGACACCGTCCTGCCCGTCATCCGCCGCGATGCCCATCGCGCCGACCGCCTGCGCACCGAAGGCCTCGCCCCGGCGCAGCTCCGCTTCGGCGGCCCGCTCGACCTCACCACCCGGCCCCGCCTCGCCCGCCTGCTGCGCGCCTTCTCCCCGGCCGTCGCCGTCGCCTGGATGAACCGCGCCGCCCGCGCCATGCCCGACGGCCCTTGGGTCAAGGTCGGCCGCCTCGGCGGCTACTACGACCTCAAATACTACCGCGACTGCGACCACCTGGTCGGCAACACCCGCGGCATCGTCGCCTGGATCCGCGAACAAGGCTGGCCCGCCGCCCGCGTCCACCACCTCCCAAATTTCGCCCCCGACCTGCTCGGCGCCCACCCCGCCGACCTGCCTCCCAACCTGCCTCCGGGCCCCCGCGTGCTCGCCCTCGGCCGCCTCCATCCCAACAAGGCCTTCGACATCCTGATCCGCGCCATACCCTCGCTCCCCGGCGTCCAGTTCGTCATCGCCGGCGAAGGCCCCGAGCGCGCCGCCCTCGAGCGCCTCGCTCACGACCTCGGCGTCGCCGACCGCCTGCATCTGCTCGGCTGGCGCCGCGACCAGGCCGCCCTCCTGGCCGCCTGCGACCTCCTGGTCTGCCCCAGCCGCATCGAGCCGCTCGGCAACGTCATCATCGAAGCCTTCTCCGCCTGCCGCCCCGTCGTCGCCGCTGCCGTCGCCGGCCCTCTCGAACTCATCGATCCCGGCCGCACCGGCCTGCTCGTCCCGCCCGAAGACCCCGTCCGCCTCGCCGCCGCCATCCGCACCGTCCTCGACGACCCCGCTTTGGCCGCCAGCCTCGCCGCCAACGCGAGACAAATCTGGCAGACCGAACACGCCGAAGCCCCCGTCGTCGCCACCTGGCGTCACGCCCTCGCCGCCATGGCAGCCGGCTGATGTGCGGCATCGCCGGCCTCGTCCTGGCCCCCTCCGCCCCGCCGCCCGACCCGGCGGTCCTCTCCGCCCTCTCCCGCGCCCTCGCCCATCGCGGCCCGGACGGCGCCGGCCACTCCGTCGTCGGCCGCATTGCCCTGGTCCACACCCGCCTCGCCATCATCGATGTCGCAGGCGGCGACCAGCCCTTCTACGCCGGCTCGGCCTCCCTGGTCGCCAACGGCGAAGTCTACAATTACCGCGAGCTCCGCGACGGCCTCCCCGACACCCGCTTCGCCACCGCCAGCGACTGCGAGCCCCCGCTCCACCTCTGGCTCCGCGACGGCGCGACCTACGCCAACGCCCTCCGCGGCATGTTCGCCATCGCCATCCACGAGCGCGTCCAACGCGCCGTCACCCTCACCCGCGACCCCTTCGGCATAAAACCGCTCTACACCGCCCAGATCGAAGGCGGCCTCGCCTTCGCCTCCGAACCCCAGGCCCTGCTCGCCGCCGGCCTCGTCGCCCGCGGCCTAAACCCCGCCGCCCGCGACGAACTGCTGCAAATGCAGTTCACCACCGGCGCCGCCACCATCTTCCCCGGCATCGACCGCGTCCTCCCCGGCGAGACCATCCGCGTCGCCGATGGCCACATCCTCGACCGCACCCGCGTCGCCGCTCTCCCCGCCGGCCCCCCCGAGACCCATCGCCGAAGACGCCGCCCTCGAGAAACTCGACGCCGCCCTCGTGCGCAGCGTCGACCTGCACCAGCGCAGCGACGTCCCCTACGGCATGTTCCTCTCCGGCGGCATCGACAGCGCCGCGATCCTCGCCGCCATGGCCCGCCTCAACAACGAGCGCGTCCTCGCCTTCACCGCCGGCTTCGCCTCGCCCCGCGCCGCGGACGAGCGCGCAGAAGGCCGAGACCGTCGCCAAATCCGTCAACGCCCGCCACGAAAGCATTGAGATCACGGCATCCATGGTCTGGCGTCACCTCCCCGAGATCGTCGCCTGCATGGACGACCCGGCCGCCGACTACGCCATCATCCCCACCTGGTTCCTCGCCCGCCGCGCCCGCCAGGACGTCAAGGTCGTCCTCTCCGGCGAAGGCGGCGACGAGATCTTCGCCGGCTACGGCCGCTACCGCAGCGCCATGCGCCCCTGGTGGCAGGGCGGCCGCGTCATGCGCGCCCGCGGCACCTTCGACAAGCTGGACCTCCTGCGCGAAACGCCCCTCACCTGGCGCGACGGCCTCGCCGCCGCCGAAGCCAGCGCCGCCCAACCCGGCCGCACCCGCCTCGCCATCGCCCAAGCCACCGACATCGCCGACTGGCTCCCCCACGACCTCCTGCTCAAGCTCGACCGCTGCCTCATGGCCCACGGCGTCGAAGGCCGCACCCCCTTCCTCGACGCCGAACTCGCCGCCGTCGGCTTCAGCCTCCCCGACGCCCTCAAGGTCCGCAGCGGCCGCGGCAAATACCTCCTCCGCCGCTGGCTCGAGCGCGCCATGCCCGCCGCCCAACCCTTCGCCCCCAAACAGGGCTTCACCGTCCCCATCGGCGCCTGGATCGCCGAACAGGGCGCCCGCCTCGGCCCCCTCGTCGCCGCCTCGCCCGGCGTCGCCGAGATCGCCCGCCCCGACCGCGTCGCCGCCCTCTTCCGCAACACCGCCGGCAAACGCGAGGGCCACGCCGCCTGGACCCTCCTGTTTTATGCCCTGTGGCACCGCGCCCACGTGCAGGGCCAACCCTCGTCAGGGGACGTGTTCGAGTGTCTGTCGCAATGAGTGAGAGCCTGCTGCCCACCCGCCCCGTCTTCGCCCGGCACGCCGCCAGCCTCCTGCTCTGGCGCAACGGCAAGGACGGCACCGAGGTCCTCATGGGCATCCGCGGCGCCGGCCACCGCTTCATGCCCAACCGCCTCGTCTTCCCCGGCGGCGCCGCCGACCCCGCCGACCGCACCGCGCCCGCCGCCACCGAGCCCAGCCCCGCGACCCTCGCCCTCCTCGCCCGCAAGGCCCACCCCCGCCTCGCCCGCGCCCTCGTTATGGCCGCCGCCCGCGAACTCCGCGAAGAGACCGGCCTCACTTTCGGCGACCCGCCCCGCCTGCACGACATCGACTACCTCTGCCGCGCCATCACGCCCTCCAGATCGCCCATCCGCTTCAACGCCCGCTTCCTCGTCGCATCGGCCGACCTCGTCCAAGGCGAGCCCGCCGACTCCCACGAACTCGAATCCGTTCGCTTCTACCCCGTCGAGGAAGCCCTCGGTTTCGGCCTCATGGGCGTCACCCGCGACGTCCTCGAACGCCTCCAAGCCTATCTCGCCCTCTCCGACGCCGAACGCGCCGCCCGCTCCGAGCTCTTCGCCTACCGCCAACAACGCTGGGTCGCCGACTGAACCCGGCGCGTGTGGGCGAGCCGTCCGCGCCGTATCCAGACCACAACTTCGACGTTCACATCATGCAAACCGAAATCGTCCACGCCTACGCCCGCTTCGGTTTCGGCCGCTCCCCCACCGACCCCAACCCGTCCGACCTCCGCGCATGGCTCGCCGCACAACTCAACGGCGCCGACCCCGGCCCGCCCGGCGCCACCGTCGCCGACGCCTTCGCCGCCCTCCAGGAGGATCGCGCCGACAAGGGCCTGCCCGACCGCCCCCACCGCGCCCGGGACCTCTTCCAATCCGAGACCAGGGCCCTCGAAGACAACGCGCTGACCACCCT
The DNA here is from genome assembly GCA_963848035.1 of uncultured Alphaproteobacteria bacterium. GTDB lineage: Bacteria > Pseudomonadota > Alphaproteobacteria > Acetobacterales > Acetobacteraceae > JAVVHH01. The sequence goes on along the minus strand of CAWKCD010000001.1, from coordinate 3,607,422 downwards.
CACCCCCTTCCGAGAACGCCTGGTCTGGTTCTGGGCCAACCACTTCACCGTCAGCATCCGCCGCGGCGAAGTCGCCCCCATGGCCGGCGCTTATGTCCGCGACGCCATCCGCCCCCACGTCACCGGCCGCTTCGCCGATATGCTGCTCGCCGTCATGCAGCACCCGGCCATGCTGCTCTATCTCGACAACGCCGGCTCGGTCGGCCCCAACAGCCGCGTCGGCCTCAGACAGGGCAAGGGCCTCAACGAGAACCTCGCCCGCGAATGCCTGGAGCTCCACACCCTCAGCCCGGCCGCCAACTACACCCAGAACGATGTCATCGCCCTGGCCAAGCTCATCACCGGCTGGAGCGTCGAGCGCCGCGACGCCCCCGGCTTCAAGTTCCGCCCCTTCGTCCACGAGCCCGGCGACAAGACCCTCCTCGGCCGCACCTTCCCCGAAGGCCAGGAAGGCGGCCGCCAGGCCCTCCTCTTCCTCGCCGCCCACCCCGCCACAAGCCGCCACATCGCCACCAAGCTCGTCCGCCACTTCGTCGCCGACAACCCGCCGCCCGACGCCGTCCGCCGCATCGAAGCCGTCCTGCGCGACACCGGCGGCGACCTCCGCGCCGCTTCCCTCGAACTCATCCGCCTCCCCGCCGCCTGGACGCCGCTCACGAAGCTCCGCACCCCCCAGGAGCTCGTCCTCGCCGCCCTGCGCGGCGCAGCCCTCCCGCCCGACCGCCGCCCGCCCTTCAACGGCATCGTCAACGGCCTCGGCCAAGGCATGTTCGACGCTCCCTTCCCCATCGGCTGGCCCGACACCGCCTCGGAATGGGCCGGCCCCGAGGCCATGGTCCGCCGCATCGACTGGGTCTACGGCTTCGCCGGCCGCCCCGAACTCGCCGAACCCGCCGCCCTCGGCGACACCGTCCTCGGCCCTCTGATCTCCCCCGCCACCGCCGCCGCCCTGCGTGGCGCAGGCTCCCGCCGCGACGCCGTCACCCTTCTCCTCGCTTCACCCGAATTCCAGAGGCGCTGATCATGAGCACCCTCCTCACCCGCCGCAGCGCCCTCCTGGGCCTCACCGCCGCCGTCTCCCTCGGCCGCGCCTCCCTCGCGATGGCCGCCGCCCCCACCGATCGCCGCTTCGTCGTCGTCCTCCTCCGCGGCGCGCTCGACGGCCTCGCCGCCGTCGCGCCCTACGGCGACCCCTCTTTCGCCGCCCTCCGCGGCGCCCTCTCCCCCACCGACGGCGCCCTCCTCGACCTTGGCGGCTTCTACGGCCTGCACCCCGCCCTCACCGGTCTGCACGGCATGTACACCGCCGGCGACCTCCTCCCCGTCCACGCCGTCGCCGGGCCGGTCCGCACCCGCAGCCACTTCGAAGCGCAGGACATCATGGAATCCGGCGCCGAACAGCGCCTCACCAGCGGCTGGCTCAACCGCGCTGTCCAGGGCATGGCCCAAGCCGGCCCCAACGGCGCCCCCCTCTCCGTCGGCGTCGCCCTCCCCTTGCTCCTGCGCGGCCCCACCCCGGTCGGCGCCTACGCCCCCCAAAGCTTCCAGCAGCCCCTCGCCGACCTCTATGCCCGCCTCGTCTCCCTGCACGAGCACGATCCCATCACCGGCCCCGCCCTCCGCGAAGGCCTCCAGGAACGCGGCTTCACCGGCGCCCAGCTCGGCAACGACACCAAAGGCGGCGGCCAGCGCTACGCCTTCCCCGCCCTCGCCGCCGCCGCCGGCCGCCTCCTCTCCGCCCCCGACGGCCCCCGCATCGCCGCCATGGAACTCGGCGGCTGGGACACCCACGCCGCCCAGGCCCAGCGCCTCGTCGGCCCCCTCAAACAGCTCGACGACGGCCTCGTCGCCATGCGCGACGCCCTCGGCGAGAACTGGCGCAAGACCGCAATCCTGGTCATCACCGAGTTCGGCCGCACCGTCCACGTCAACGGCACGTCCGGCACCGACCACGGCACCGGCGGCGTCGCCTTCGTCGCCGGCGGCGCGGTCGCCGGCGGCCGGGTCCGCGCAACCTGGCCCGGCCTCGCCCCGGGCCAACTGCTCGAAGGCCGCGACCTCCAGCCCAGCCTGGACTGCCGCGCCCTCGCCAAAGGCCTCCTCGCCTCCCACCTCCGCCTGCCCCCGGCCGCCCTCGCCCGCGCCTTCCCCAACAGCGACTCCGCCGCCCCCGTCACCGGCCTCATCCGCGCCTGATCCAAAGTTGACGACGCCTCCGGCCAGGCCGCATGACAGCGATCATGCCGGCCCGCCCGACCCGTCAACGCGAGACTCGACTCGCTCGCCCCCGTCGAGCGCCACCTCTCGGCCGGCGATTGGCAAGCCGCCCTCGACGCCCTTCTCCCCGAACTCGACTCACGTCCCGGCGACCGCGCCGCCACCCTCGCCGCCCGCCTGCTCCGCGCCCTCGACCCGGCGCCCGCCAAACCCGACGCCCTCGCCGCCGCCCTGGACCGCCTCGTCGCTCTCACCGAACACCAGGACGCCCAGATCCGCGCCCTGCAGGCGATGCTCGAGGACCGCCTATGAGCCGCCGCAACCGAGATGCCCCTCCTCTCGCTCCACGCCTCGCGACACTCTCGCCCGATCACACCCTCCTCGCCCTCCTCGGCGACGCGATCCTTCTTACGGACGCCCCACAGCACGCCGACATCCTGCTCTGGACGCCCGAGACCGCCGCCAGCACCCCGATGCCGATCGGCCCGCTCAACATCCTCGACCTCCGCGCCGAACGACCCGGCCACCGACCCTACCCCGCCGCCAACCTCCTCCTCGTCGCCTCCGAAACCGAAGCCGGCGCCTGGGCCACCATCATGCCCACCGTGCCCGCCGCCATCCTCCCGCCCCCCCTAACCCCAGCCCCAACCCCGACCGACGAATTCCGCGCCCTCCGCATCCTGCTCGACGCCCCGAACCCCCTCGCCGAAACCGCCCTCGCCTGGGCCAGCTCCCGCGCCGTCCCCGCCGGCATCCTCGCCCCCTCCACCCCCAAAGGCCTCGCCCTCACCGCCCAACTCGGCCCTGCACCCGCCCTAGAACCCGGCGTCGTCACCCTCGACCTCCGCACCGACCCCTTCGCCCCCCAAACCCCGCTGCTCGAATCCCTGGCCCTCGGCGCCCCCCTCCTCTTCCAGCACGAGACCCCCTTCCACGCCCGCCTCGAACAAGCCGGCGCCGCCACCCGCCTCACCGACGCCGCGGCTCTCAACACCCTGTCCGCCCCCCAACGCCAGGCCCTCTCGACCGCCGCCCTAGCCTACATCCGAACCCATCACGACCCGGCCACGATCGCCGCCTCCCTCCGCCGCACGGTCCTCGCTCGCCTCGCCACCCACCGCCAAGACCTCGCAAGCTGGCCCGGCCGCGGCCCCCGCCCGCACGTCCTCGTCATCTCCGACGAGGCCCTCAATCTCATCGACATCCGCGTCCACCGCCCCTTCGCCGCCCTCCTCAGCCGCGGCGTCATCGCCGGCTACTCCCTCCTTCGCCACCGCGACTTCGTCTTCAGCACCACCCCGATCACCCCCGACCTCCGCTTCGGCGCCATCTGGGTCCAGCGCGGCAGCGACCCCCTTACCCACCTCCTGCTCCGCTCCCTCGCCAAGCCCTTCGTCTACGACCTCGACGACCTTCTCACCGTCTCCCCCGCCTACCGCGAGCCCTTCCTGCCGGAAGCCATCGCCACCGTCCGCGCTTTGGCCCAAGACTGCGCCGTCCTCTCCACCGCCACGCCGCGTCTCGCCAAAAGCCTCGCACTCGCCCTCAAGACCGTCGTCACCCCCAACCTCGCCAACGCCGCCCCCGCGTCGATCCACGGCCCCGCCCGCACTCTCGTCTGGGCCTCCAGCGACAAACCCGCCCTCACCGCCGCCCGCGCCGAAATCGAGCGCGCCGTCCGCGACTTCTGCCAGGCCCATCGCCTCAAACTCCTCTGCATCGGCCCGCAACCCCCAGAGATCTTTGCCGATCTCGACGTCGAGCACCTCGACCTGCTCTCCCACGCCGCCTACATGGACCGCCTGCGCCAGGCCGCCCCCGGCATCCTCGTCGGCCCCCTCGACACCGGCGCCGACCCCGACACCCAGGCCTTCATCGACGCCAAGAGCGACATCAAGATCATCGAAGCCCGCACCGCCGGGCTGATCGGCGTCTTCAGCCGCGCCGCCCCCTATCTCGAGACCGACCTCGACCGCCCGATCCTCTGCGACAACGACTACCGCTCCTGGCTCGCCGCCCTCGAACGCGCCCGCCAAGCCTGCGAGATCCCGGCCGACCCCGCCCCATTCCCCGGCCGCCGCACCGCCGACGGGATCGGCCCGCTCCCTTGGGCCGACGCCCTCCGCCGCGCCCCCACCGACATCCCAGCCGCCGACATCGCCGCCGCCATCGCCGCCGCCATCGCCGCCCTCCGCGCCCAGGCCGAGACCCTGCTCACCACCCCCGACCTGTTCGACGAAGCCGACTACCTCGACCGCCATGAAGACGTCCGCGCCGCCGTCGCCGACGGCGCCATGCCCTCCGGCTATCGCCACTTCCTGCAATCCGGCTTCCGCGAAGGCCGCGCCGCCCGCCGCCTCCCCACGCCGCACGACGACGCCCACCAATGGTGGACCCGGCTGCTGCGAACCCTCGCCCGCCTGGAATCCGAAACCCCCGCCCGCGACGCCGAGATCGACGACCTCCGCGACCGCCTAGCCCTCCGCTGCGCCCACCCCGCCCCAACAGAACCCGCGCCGGCCGCCCACCCCGCCACCGCCGAAATTCCCGGCCCCTGCCCCGTCTGCGACGCCCCCGGCCCCCACCCGGTGCTCATGACCGTCCTCGACCACTTGCTCGGCCAATGCCGCCAATGCCGCTCCTGCTTCTACGAGGACCGCACCCCCTACCTCTATGAAAATGAAGCAGAAGCCGCCCTGCTCCTGAAACTCTACCTCGAGCAGAACGCCGGCATTCATCAGCAAACCGCCCTCCTCTTCGCCCTCGACGACGTCGACAGCGTCCTCGACATAGGCTGCGGCTTCGGCTTCACGGTCGACCTCGCCACTCAACTCGGCTGGCGCGCCGTCGGGATGGACCCGTCCGCAATGGGCGAGGCCGGCCGCCGAACCCTCGGCGCCGACATCCGCAACACCTACCTCGATGACCGTGTCGACAAGCAATTCCGCCTCGTCATCGCCTCCGAAGTGGTCGAGCACATCCCGGACCCCTACCCCTTCCTCGCCCGCCTCCGCGCCGCCCTCGACCCCAGCGGCACCCTCATCCTCACCACCCCCGACGCCGGTGCCCTCCAGCCCGGCATCGGCGACGCACGCACCCTCTGCATCACCGCGCCGCGCGTCCACCTTGTCCTCTTCACCCGCGAATCCCTCACCCTCGCGCTCCAGCGCGCCGGGTTCCGCCACGTCCAGGTCACCGCCCGGAACGACAGCCTTCTGGCCTTCGCCTCCGACCGCGACCTCCGCTTCCGCCCCGACGCCGACCAGGCCCACCTCGTCGCCTACCGCGCCTACCTCGAATCCCTGCTCGACCGCGCCGCCCCCGGCAGCCCGCTATGGAGCGGCGCTGCCGGCCGCCTCTTCGCACTGCTGACACCCTCGGCCGATCTCGAATCCCTCCATGCCCTCTTCGCCCGCATCGCCGAGGCCTGGCGCTCGAGCTTCGATATCGACCTCGCCCGCCTCCGCCTGCCGCCCCTCCTGGCCGAAGCCGACCGCCGCACCGCCCCGGCCGCCGACCTCGCCGCCACCCAGCCCCTCAACCTCCCGGGCGTCCTGCTCAACCGCGCCCGCCTCGCCGCCCGCACGCCCGGCCGGACCCCCGACCAGATCCTCGCCTTCGCCCGCCCCGCCTACCGCCACGCGCTGCAAACCGGCCGCATCCTGCAAGCCGCCAACATGATCGATCACGACCTCCGCCAAACCGCCATCGACGCCCGCATGCTCGTCCTCGACGCCCTAGCCGAACTCGCCCCCGAACTCGAACCCGAACTCCTCCAAGCCCTCGCCGAACCCTCCCCCGGCGCGTCGGCCGAATGGCTCGACCCCACCCCCGCCGCGCTCGTTGCCCGCCTCGCCCCCGCCTTCGCCGCCGCCGTCACCGCCGACCGCCCCGACGACGCCGCCCGCCTGGAGCCCTGGCTCCACGATCTCGACCGCCTGACCGCCTCCCTGGCCGATCGACCCGAACTCCTCTTCCGCACCCTCTTCACCCTCGGCCGCCACCGCCTCGACCACGACCCCGCCACCGCCCTCCAGACCTTCCACCGCATGGCCGCCGAAGCCCGGCGACGCATCGACCGCCCCGGCCGCCCCTCCCCCGCCCAAGACTTCCTCCGCCTCGCCAAGGAGCACATCGCATTGGCCCAGCAACGTCTCGAATCCCGATGAATCCCAACGATCTCCCCTTCGATCTCGATGCGATGATCCAGGGCCTCCGCCCCTGGATCGAGTGCGAAAGCCCGACCTTCGACGCCCCGTCCGTCGACCGGATGCTCGACCTCGCCGCCGCCGATTTCGCCACCCTCGGCGCCCGCATCGACCGCATCCCCGGCCGCCTCGGCTTCGGCGGCTGCGTCCGCGCCACCCTGCCGCACCCCGATCCAGGCCCCGGCATCCTCGTCATGGGCCACGTCGACACCGTCCATCCGGTCGGCACTCTCCGGACACTACCCTTCCGCCGCGATGGCGGCCGCGTCTACGGCCCCGGCATCCAGGACATGAAAGGCGGCATCTACGCCGCCCTCGAAGCCCTCCGGCAACTCGCCCGCGCCAACATCCCCACCAGCCTCCCCGTCACCATCCTCCTCACGCCCGACGAGGAAGTCGGCAGCCCCAGCACCCGCGATCTGATCGAAGCCGAAGCCGCCAAGCACAAGATCGTCCTCGTCCCCGAACCCGCCCAGTCCGACGGCGGCATCACCACCGGCCGCTTCGCCATCGCCCGCTTCGACCTCCGCGCCACCGGCCGCTCTAGCCACGCCGGCGCCCGCCTGTCCGAAGGACGCTCGGCTATCCACGAGATGGCCGAGCAGGTACTCTCGATCGAGTTCGATGACCACGCCGGCCTGCACCTTCAGCGTCGGCGTGATTCAGGGAGGTCAGTGGGTGAACTGCGTGTCGACGATCTGCCGGGGCGAAGCCCTCAGCATGGCCAAGCGCCAACCCGACCTCGACCGCGCCGTCGAGCAGATGCTCGCCCTCTCGCACGACACGGAAGGCGTCTCCTTCCAGGTCACCCGCGGCGTCACCCGCCCCGTCTGGGAGCCCAGTTCGGCCACCATCGCGCTCTACAACCAGGCCCGCGCCATCGCCGGCCAGATCGGCTTCGACCTCCCGCATGGCAGCGCCGGCGGCGGCTCCGACGGCAACTTCACCGGCGCCATGGGCATCCCCACGCTCGACGGCCTCGGCGTCGAAGGCGCCGGCCTGCACACGCCCAACGAGCACATCGTCGCCGACGGCCTCGCCCGCCGCGTCCGCCTCCTCGCCGGCCTGCTGGCCACGGTCCAGCTCTGATGGAAGCCCTCAAGGTCTGGCCCGCCCGCGTCGTCGCCGGCCACCGCTATACCTCGACCGCCTTCATGATCGGCGTCCTCGCCTATCTCCTGCTTCCCTCAGACCACGGCGCCTCCCCCCGCGCCGTCTTCGCCTGGGATATCGGCTCCATCGCGCTGCTGCTCATGTTCGCCTTCCTGCTCCTCAACGAAGGCGACGACAGCGCCATGGCCCGTAATGCCGAGGCGCAGGAGGAAGGCGAATGGACCGTCTTCGTCATCACCCTCTCCGGCGTGCTCATGAGCTTCGCCGCCCTCACCCGCGTCCTGTCTTTTGCCAAGGACCTGCCCGCCGGCTGGGAACGCAACTTCTACATCGGCATGGTCGCGGTCACGCTGTTCCTCTCCTGGCTCGTCACCCAGGTCGTCTTCGCCCTGCGCTACGCCCATGAATACTACCAGAGCTCCGGCCCCTCCTCGACGGTCGACGGCGGCCTCGAATTCCCCGGCGACGAACGGCCCGACTACTGGGATTTCCTGTATTTCTCGGCGGTTCTCGGCATGACCTTCCAAGTATCCGACGTTCAGATCACGTCCCGCAAGCTGCGCCGCCTCGCCCTCGTCCACGGCCTGATCGGCTTCCTGTTCAACACCGTGATCATCGCGCTGACGGTCAACATCGCCTCTTCCCTGCTGTGACCCAGGCCGTCATCGGCCTGATCGGCGGCCTCAGCTGGGAGAGCTCCGCCGAATACTACCGTCTTATCAACCAGTCGGTCCGCCGCCGCCTCGGCGGCGCCCACTCCGCCCGCTGCCTCATGTGGTCGTTCGATTTCGGCGAGATCGAGGCCCACCAGCACGCCGGGAACTGGGACCTCGCCGAAGCCGCGATGATCGACGCCGCCCGCCGCCTCGAGCGCGCCGGCGCCGACTTCCTGCTGATCTGCAGCAACACCATGCACCGCATGGCCGACCCGCTATCCGCCGCCCTCCGGGTTCCCCTGCTGCACATCGCCGATCCCACCGCCGAAGCGGTCCGCGCCGCCGGCCACCGCCGGGTCGCGCTGCTGGGAACCGCCTTCACCATGGAGCAGCAATTCTACCGCGGCCGGCTGCAGGAGCGGTTCGGCCTCGACGTCATCGTGCCCACCGCTGCCGACTGCCTCGCCGTGCATCGCGTGATCTACGACGAACTCATACAAGGTAAGGCCGAACCCGCCTCCCGCGCCGCCTATCGCGACATCATGGCCCGCCTGGCCGCCGACGGCGCCGAAGCGATCATCTTCGGCTGCACTGAGATCATGCTCCTCGTCGGCCCGGCCGACAGCCCCGTCCCCGTCTTCGACACCACCGCCCTACATGCGGAAGCCGCCGTCGACCGTGCCCTGAGCTAAGGTCCCGTCGGCGTCACCAACTCGTCGCAGCTCAACCGCCCCGACAGCAGGCAATCCTCGATCCGCGCCTTGTCGCGCAGATGCTGCACCAGGAACAGTCCAGCCACCACCAGGAACAGCGCCATCGCCAGCCCGGCAAGACTCGCCGTGACCCGATTGGCCTCCTCCTGCTCAGCCTCCCCGCTCCACTCAGATCGACGTATCATGGGTGCAGTTCTTTTTACCCGAACAGCTTACAACTTGCCCAAGTGAACTCAAGGCAGAAATCCGTGACAAGGCCTTCACGAACCGCCGCCACCACCCACCTCGTATCGGCTCAGCCCGAATTCGCGCCGCTGATCGCCCGCATCGGCCCCTGCACCGCGGTCGTCGAGAAGCGCCCGCCCTACGAAGCCCTCATCCGCGCCATCGCCCACCAGCAGCTCCACGGCAACGCCGCCGGCGCCATCCTGCGCCGCCTGCACGAAGCCCATGACGGGATCTGTCCCGACCCGGCCACCCTCGCCGCCGCCCCCGACGCCCTGCTCCGCGCCTGCGGCTTCTCCGGCAACAAGATCGCCGCCCTACGCGACATCTGCGCCCGCACCCTCGACGGCACCGTCCCCAACGCGAGGACCGCCGCCCGCCTCTCCAACGAAGTCCTCATTGAGCGCCTCTGCACCATCCGCGGAGTTGGCCGCTGGACCGTCGAGATGCTGCTGATGTCCACCCTCGGCCGCCCCGACATCCTCCCCGTCGACGATTTCGGCGTCCGCGAAGGCTGGCGTCTGCTCACCCAGGCCGAAACCCAACTCAAGCCCAAGCAACTCGCCGAACTCGGCGTCGCCTGGTCCCCCTACCGCTCCACCGCCGCCTGGTACCTCTGGCGCGCCTCCGACGAAGGCAAGAAGGTCAAGCAGACGCCGCTCTGATCCCCCGCAGCGGCAACCACGCCACGAACTGCCCGAACCCCGCCACCAGCGACCGCGCCGTCACCATCACCGCGCCCAGCCCGGTCGTCGCCGAAAGCGCCTGCGGATCCGCCTCCGCCTCTTCGAAACACGGCGGACACGGCAATGCCGCCGGCCCCCGCTCCCCCGCCCGCCGATACCAGGCCGTCGCGTGGAAATCCCCCTCGCCCGCCGGCGCCGCGAACGTCACGATGTGCTCCCCGACCACGATCTCGTCGGTCTGCCAGAACAGGAACTCGTACCGCGGCCGGCCCGGCGCCGAGATGACCACCTGCTCCGGCGCATCCAGCGTCAGCACCGCCGAAGGCGCCACGCCGACGCGCGCCGAGCACGAACGCGGCAGATCGTTGCGGCTCGTGTAGATCCGCGAGGAAAGAAGCATGTCGGGAATGACTTCGTCTCCTCGTCCATAACGAAAGTTTGTTAACCGCAACATACCTCACGCCGCATGTCAACGTTCTTTGTACGAAATATCGTCAGTCGTCCCGCCCCTTCGGCGTCCGCCCGCCCAGGCTCCGCCCCGCCACCACCGCCCCCTCCCCGAACTTCGCCCGCAACGCCTCGACCGCCTGCCACCGCGCCTGCCGTCGCCCCGCATCCGGATCCGCCAGATCCCCCCGGTCCGCATCCGCCCCCGCCACCAGCGGATTGGCCCCGATCCCGATCAGCCGGAACGCCGTCCCATCCGCCTCCCGCGCCAGCAGCGCCTGCCCCGCCCGGAACAGCACCTCCGGCAACTGCGTCGGACCCGGCAGCCGCACGTTCCGCGTCCGGCTCGCGAACCGCGCCGTCTTCAGCTTCAGCACGATCCCCCCGGCCGCCAGCTCCTTCTCCCGCAGCCGCCGCCCCAGCTTCTCCGCCATCCGCCACAAATGCCGCTCGAGCCCCGCCACGTCGGCGACGTCGCCATCGAACGTCGTCTCCGCCGAGATCGACTTCGAACTGCTGTCCACATGCACCAGCCGGACGTCCTCGCCCCGCGCCCGCCGCACCAGCGACGGCCCATCCTCCCCCAGCCGCGCTCGCGCCGCTCGGTCGTCCAGCCCCTGCAAATGCGCGATCTGCGTGATTCCCAGCGCCTTCAGCCGCCGCTCGAACACCGGCCCCACCCCCGGCAGCACCCCCACGCCCTCCGCCGCCAGCACCGCGGCCGCATCCCGCCCCAGCACCGAGAACCCCCGCGGCTTGTCCCGCCCCGCCGCGATCTTCGCCAGCATCCGGTTGGTCGCCAGCCCGACCGAGACCGTGATCCCCACCTCCGCCTCCACCCGGTTGGCGAACCGCGCCAACACCGCCGCCGGCGCCGCCCCATGCAGCGCCGCCGTCCCCGAAAGATCCATCACCGCCTCGTCGATCGACAGCGGCTGCATCAGCGGCGTCAGCGCCCCCATCAGCGCCCGAACCTGCCGCGCCGCCTCCGCGTATTTCGAGAAATCCGGCCGCACCACCACCGCGTCCGGACACAGCTTCAGCGCCTTGAACATCGGCTGCGCGCTGTGCACCCCATACAGCCGCGCGATGTAGCAAGCCGTCGTCACCACGCCCCGCGTCCCGCCGCCCACGATCACCGGCAGCCCCGCCAGCTCCGGCCGGTCCCGCTTCTCGACGCTGGCGTAGAACGCGTCGCAATCGATGTGCGCGATCGCCAGGTCGAACAGGTCCGCATGCGCCACCACCCGGCGCGAGCCGCAAAACGAGCACGGCTCCCCCGCCACCGCCCGCAAGCAGTCGCGGCACAACGCCGGCATCAGCCGATCCGCAATCCGGTCATCCCGCAAACCTTGCCGCTCGAAGCCCCCGAGGCAAGGGCGCCAACCCGGAACCGCCCCCGTCCCACCCCGTTTAACCCACGACGAAGCAGGAGCAATCGACATGCGCATCTACGCCGCGATCGCCGCCGCAATCCTGGCCACCGCCCCAGCCTGGGCCCAGCAACGCCCGCACCCGCAATCACAGACCCGCCCCGTCGACCACGGTCCGTTCACCCCCGAAGCCAACCGCGCCTATCAGGGCGGCGGCGTCATCCTCGAAGGCCCGCCCGGCGCGCCGCCGCCGCCCGCCGCCGCTCTCGGCACCCCGCCCGCCCCGCCACCGCCCCGCTGACATCCCTCACCCCAGCGGCCAAAGCCAAGCCGCCCCCCGCACCCCGCTGCTATCCCCGTGCCGGTTCGCCACCACCGGCGTCTCCAAAACGTCGCTGAACACGTACGTCTTCAGCAGCCCCGGCACCTGCTCGTACAGATGCGCCAGGTTGGAAACCCCGCCCCCCAGCACGATCACGTCCGGATCCAGCACGTTGCAGATCACCGCCAGCCCCCGCGCCAGCCGGTCCGCATGCCGCGCCAGCGCCGCCGCCGCCGCCGCATCCCCCTCCCGCGCCCGGTCCCGCACCGTCTGCACGTCCGGCGCATCGCACGACCTCGCCAGCCCCGGCCCCGACAGATAAAGCTCCAGACACCCGGCCTGCCCGCACCAGCACCGCGGCAGCGGCAACTCGTCCTCGCGCGGCCAAGGCAGCGGCGTATGCCCCCACTCCCCCGCGATCCGGTGCCGCCCCCCCAGCACCCGTCCCTCCACCACGATCCCCCCGCCGCATCCCGTCCCGATGATCACCCCGAACACGCAGCCCGCCCCCGCCCCCGCCCCGTCCGACGCCTCCGACAGCGCGAAGCAATTCGCATCGTTCTCCACCCGGACATCCCGCCCCAGCGCCGCCGCGAGATCCCGGTCCAGCGGATGCCCGTTCAGCACCTGTGAATTGGCGTTCTTCACCAGCTCGGTCGCCGGGCTGATCACCCCGGGGATCCCGACCCCCACCGTGGCCCGCCCGCCCAGCGCCGAATCCGCGGCCCCGACCAGTTCGGCCATCCCCCTGATGATCGCGTCGTACCCCGTCGGCGTCCGCTCCCGCCGCCGCCACACGACCTCCCCCGCCGGATCCAGCACCGCGACCTCCGTCTTGGTTCCGCCGAGGTCGATGCCGAGCCGATGTTGCATGCAGGCTCAATAGGATGCGCCGCCCGCTTGCTCAACCGCGCCCGCAGGAGGACATTGCCGCCATGACCGATACCGTCCTCGACGTGAAAGGCATGCGCTGCCCGCTTCCCGTCCTGCGCGCCAACCGCGCCCTGCGCAGCCTGCAGCCCGGCGACCGCCTCCGCGTCCTCGCCACCGACCGCGCCTCCGTCGCCGACTTCCAAGCCTTCTGCCGCGAAACCGGCCACGCCCTCCTCGCCCAAGGCGAAGAAGCCGGCGTGTTCAGCTTCACCATCCGTAAACGCCCCGAGAAACCCGCCGAAACGGCCCCCCCTTCGCCCGAAAGCAAGTGATGCCCGTCGCTCTCTTCACCCACCCCGCCTGCCTCGACCACGACACCGGCCCCTACCATCCCGAACGCCCGGACCGCCTCCGCCGCGTCCTCCAGGCGCTCGAACACCCCGATTTCGTGCCCCTCCTGCGCGAGGAGGCCCCCGAAGCCACCATCGAACAGCTCCAGCTCGCCCACCCCGCCGCCTACGTCGACTCCGTGCTTGGGATCAGCCCCGCCGAGGGCCAGGCCGTCTACATGGACAGCGACACCTTGATGAGCCACGGCAGCCGCCCCGCCATCCTGCGCGCCGCCGGCGGCGGCATCGCCGCGGTCGACGCCGTCATGGAGGGCTGGGCCCGCGCCGCCTTCGCCGCCGTCCGCCCGCCGGGCCACCATGCCGAGCGCGCCCAGGCCATGGGCTTCTGCCTCTTCGCCGGCGCCTCCATCGCCGCCTTCCACGCCCGCAACCGCTGGGGCCTCGAACGCATCGCCGTCGTCGACTTCGACGTCCACCACGGCAACGGCACCCAGCACATCCTCGAAAACGACCCCCACATGTTCTACGCCAGCTCGCACCAATCGCCCTGCTATCCCGGCACCGGCGCCGCCAGCGAGCGCGGCATCGCCGATAACGTCGTCAACATGCCGCTCCGGCCCGGCACCGGCAGCGTCCAGTTCCGCCAGGCCTGGGAAACCCTCGCCTTCCCCCGACTCGACGCCTTCGCTCCCCAACTCCTCATCGTCTCCGCCGGCTTCGACGCCCACAAAGCCGACCCGCTCGCCGACATCCGACTCGAAACCGAGGATTTCGGCTGGATCACCGACAAGCTCATGGACATCGCCGCCAAGCATTGCGGCGGCAAGCTCGTCTCCATCCTCGAGGGTGGCTACGACCTCGACGCCCTGGCCGCATCCGCCGCCTTGCACGTCCGCCGCCTCATGCGGCAATAGGGCCGCCCGAACCACAGGAAGCGCCGCCGCATGGCCGACGACATCAACGCCCTCTCCTTCGAGGACGCCCTGGCCGAACTCGAGCGCATCGTCCGCGGACTCGAAGGCGGCCAGCAGAAGCTGGAAGACGCCATCGTCTGCTACGAACGCGGCGCAGCCCTCCGCCGCCACTGCGAGCAGAAGCTCGCCGAAGCCGAAGCTCGCGTCCAAGCCATCGTCGAGAAAGCCGACGGCTCCCTCGCGCTCAAAGCGGTGGAATGACCACCTTGACCGCGATCGACGTCCAAGCCGCTCTCGCCGAGCAGGCCGCCCTCGTCGAAGAAGCCATCGACGCGCTCCTGCCGCTCCCCGACGGCGCCGAGCGCCGTCTCTTCGAGGCCATGCGCTACGCCACCCTCGGCGGCGGCAAGCGCCTGCGCGGCTTCCTCGTCATGGAAGTCGCCGGACTCTTCGCCGTCTCGAAGACCTCGGCCGCCCGCGTCGCCGCCTCCGTCGAGATGCTCCACGCCTATTCGCTCGTCCACGACGACCTCCCCTGCATGGACGACGACGACATCCGCCGCGGCAAGCCCAGCACCCACAAGGCCTTCGACGAAGCCACCGCGATCCTCGCCGGCGACGCCCTGCAAGGCCGCGCCTTCGAGATCCTCGCCGAGAGCGACACCCATTCCGACCCGCTCGCCCGCTGCGAACTGGTGCTCGCCCTGGGCCACGCCGCCGGCGCCCGCGGCATGGTCGGCGGCCAGATGATCGACATGGCCACCGAAGGCCAGACCCTCACCTCCGCCGAAGTTGGCCGCCTCCAGGCGCTCAAGACCGGACGCCTCATCCAATACAGCGCCGAGGCCGGCGCCATCCTCGGCCGCGCCGCCTCCCAGATCCGCACCCAGGTCGCCTGGTACGGCCGCGACCTCGGCGCCGCATTCCAGATTGCCGACGACGTGCTCGACGCCGTCGGCACCACCGAAGGCATCGGCAAGACCGCAGGCAAGGACCAAGCCGCCGGCAAGGCGACCCTCGTCAGCCTCCTCGGCGTCGACCGCGCGCGAACCCAGGCCGAGATGCTCGCCGATCAGGCGATCCGTCACCTGGACAGTTTCGGCCCCGAGGCCGACCGCCTCCGCGCCCTGGCCCACTTCGTCGTCGCCCGCGACTCGTAGGGCGGGTGGAACCCGCCACGCCGAAACCCTACCGAATGGTGATCTCCACCCGGCGATTGCGCGCTTCCGCCACGCCAGCCGCCGTCTTGACGATCGGATTGTTCGCCCCGTGATAGCCCACGTCGATGATGTCGGGATTGACTCCTCCGCTCACCATCCGATCGCGGACCGCCTTCGCTCGCGCCAGCGACAGCTCCAGGTTGGACGAGTCCGTCCCGGTCCGGTCCGCATGCCCCACCACGCTGATGTCCGCGTCCGCGGTCGCCTTCGCCTTCGCGATCGCCTCGTCCACCCTCGCCACCGATCCCGGATCGATCACCGCCTGCCCGGCCAGGAACCCGATCACGAACACCGCCGGCGCCCGCGGCGTCGCCGACAGCACGCCGTTGAACTCCCGCTGCACCGCGGCCTTCTCGGCCACGAACGGCTTGGCCAGCGCCTTCTCCGACCGCGCCCCGACCGCCTCGAACGGCTGGTCCAGCGGCACCGTCCCGCTCGCATTGCTGATCGACGCCGCCCCGATCTTGCCGTCCTCGTCCGGAGTCAGCACCACCACGTTGCCCGGCAGACCGCACCCGGCCAGCGCCAGCAGCAGCCCCAAGACGATACCATGACCGCGCATCCTCAATTCTCCGCCCGGATCAGCAGCCGCGTGCCCCGCACCGCCACGACGAAGTTCGGCGTGCTGATCGACACGTTCTCCGGCGACAACTTGCCCGTCAGCCCCGAGATATACTGCAACGTCCCCAGGATCAGCCGCAGCCCGAGCCCGTATTGCTGCTCGGCCGGCGCGAATACGAATTTGTTCACGTTCACCCGCGTGTTCGGCCCGAGCGAAATCCGCGTGTTGTCGCGGAACGTCACCCCCAGCGTGCCGTTCGGTCCGGTCTCGAACTCGTCATCCGCCTGCACCGGCGCCCCGAGCACCAGCGGCACCCGCTCCCCGCCCCGCAAGGCCGTCGCCGTCCCGCTCACGAGCTTGACGAAGCCGATCGCGGTGTCCGCCGCACCAGCAGGCGCAGCCATCGAAAGAAACAGCAAAAACACGGCCGCAATGATCTGGCGCAATATCGAACCTTCCACAACTTTGGCCGAACGTCGATCTCCACCCTATAGTAAGCCCGGCCATGGAGGGCAATCGATCAAGTGACAGAGTTGTTGGACAAGGTTCGCTCCTGCATTGTCGTCGCCGACGACGACGTCGGGCTGACTCGCGAGATCTCCGATTTCCTTGAACGCTACGAATTCCGCTGCGTCACCGCCGCCAATTGGGACGACGCTATCCTCGCCATCGAGCGCGAGAAGCCGCGCGCCATCATCCTCGACCAATGGCTCGCCGACGTCGACACCCTAACGCGCCTGCCCCAACTCCGCCAGGTCTCCGACGCCCCGATCCTGATCCTCACCGCCAACCGCGAGGAGACCGACCGCATTCTCGGCCTCGAGATGGGCGCCGACGATTTCCTCAGCAAACCGGTGTCCGGCCGTGAACTCGTCGCCCGCCTCCGCGCCCAACTGCGCCGAGCCCGCCCCGACTCCCCCGCGCCCGCCCAGGAAAATCCTTGGTCGATCGACCGCGCAGCCCATCGTGTCGTCCGCGCCGGACGGCCCTCGATCCACCTCACCACCGCCGAGTTCGACGCCCTCTGCGTCCTCGCCGAAGCCCCCGGCCAGGTCCACTCCCGCGACGCCCTCTCGATCGCCGTCTTCCACCGCCCCTGGCAGCCCGGCGACCGCGCCGTCGACGCCATCATCGCCAACCTCCGCGCCAAGCTCGACGGCGCCACGCAGCCGGGAAACGGCGACGGCTCGAGCTGCATCACCACCGTCCGCCAAGTCGGCTACAAGTTCGTCAAATTCCCCGACTGACTACCGAGCGCAGGGAACGTGGCCACGAACGCCGCGCCCCCGCTCTCCAGGTTCCGCGCCACCATCGTCCCGCCCATCGACTCGACGATCCGCCGGCAAACCGAAAGCCCCAGCCCCGTCCCCTCCCCCGCCGGCTTGGTCGTGAAGAACGGCTCGAACAACTGCGCCATCGCCGCCGCCGGGATCCCCGGCCCGTTATCGGCCACCTCGAGCGCCACCTTTCCCGCCTCCGCCCGCAACGAGAGCGTGATCGCCCGCCCGCTCTGCCGCCCTTGCACGAGCGCATCCTTCGCGTTGCTGCACAGGTTGATGATCACCTGCTCGATCAAAACCTTCACACCCATCACCATCGGCAGCCCGGCCGGGCACGAAACCGCCGTCGCCACGCCATTCTGCGTCAATAACGGCCCCACCAGCAGCAGCGCTCCCTCGATCGCCTCCCCCAGCGCGACCGGACCCGCCGCCCCCGGATCGGCCCGGCTGAAGATGCTCAGATGGCTGATGATGCTCTCCGCCCGCTGCGCCTGCGAGATGATCCGGTCGATCCGCAGCCGCGCGTCCGGAACGTCCATGTTGCCCTCTTGCAACGACGCGTCCGCGTTCTCCGCCGCCATCGACATGATCGCGATCGGCTGCCGCAGCTCATGCGCGAGCACGCTGGCAAGCTCCCCCAGCGTCGCCAGCTTCGTCCCGTTCAACGCCTGCGTCACCACCCCGCGCGCCGACTCCACCTCTGACAGCGCCGCCGCCAGCGCCACCTCGGACGCCCGGCTCGCCCGCCGGTCGTCCCGGGCCCGCAACGCCGACAGGCTCAGATTGACCAGCACCAGCCCCGTCGCCGCCAGCGTCCAATCCAGCAACACCCCCGAAACCACGAACGCCGCATAGCTCCCGGCCGCCAGCAACAGGACCGTCACGCCCACCACGACCGTCCGCATCAAGCTCGACAGCCGCCCCGAAGCCGCCACGCTCCCCACCGCCAGCAGCACCAGCAGCACGGCCTCCGCCCCGTCCGCCAAGGCCGGCCGCCGCAGCGCGTCGCCATCCATCACGCTCGCGATCAGCTGCGCGTTGATCATCGTCCCGGTCTCGGTCTGCCGCAGCGGCGTGAAGTGGATGTCCCCCAACCCCGCCAAACTCGCGCCGATGAGAACGATCCGCCCCTCGAACACCGACGGATCCACCCCGCCCGTCAGCACCTGCCCGGCCGGAACCACCCGCGCCGGCGTCTCCCGTGAAAACCGCGGCCAGATCGCCCCGCCGCCATCCGTCGGCACCGCCATCGCCCCGATCGACACCTGCTCCACGCCCGCCGCCGCCGCCCGCACCCGCACCGCGCCCTGCCCCGCCGCCACCCGCAGCACCTCCAGCGCGAAGCTCGGCAGCAGCGTCACCCCAGCCGCATACAAGCCCGGCAACCGCCGGATCACCCCGTCCCGCCCCGGCAGCACCACCGCCAGCCCCGTTCCGCTCGCCGGCCCGGCGAACACCGCCAACGGCCACGCGATCCGCCCGATGCCCGGCACCAGCTCCTGCGCATCGCTGCCGATCTGCAACACCGGCGTCACCGCCACCGCCGCCCCATCCAGCTCCCCCGCGCCGCTGCCGTCCGCCTGCGTCGCCGCCAGCACCACGCGGCTCCGCGCGATCGCACGCGTCAGCCGCCGCTCCGCCGCCGCGCTCACCTCGCGCGAGGGATCCAGCAGCAGGATGTCCACCCCGATCACCCGCGCCGCCCCCGCACGCTCGATGATCTCCGCCAGCCGGTCCCGCGGCCAAGGCCACGGCCCGATCCGGCGCACCGAGTCGCCGTCCACGTCGACGATGACGATCCGTGACGAATCACGCTTCGGCGGATCCAGCCGTTCATACAGGTCGAACAGCCACAGCCGCGGCCAAACCGGCGCCAGCCGCAAAGCCGCCACTGATCCGATCAGCATCAGGAACGACAGGGCGAGGACGCGGCGCGAACCCGTCTGCCCTCGCCGCTGTTTCAGTGACGACATGTCCCTCGTAGTTTAACCGGCTATACGCTTGTGCAGCCCGCCGGCCGCCGAGCGCAACCTAATCCTACTGTTGGGCGTCCACCTCGGGCCGCATCGCCGGCGCGCAGCCAGGTTGGTTGACCGCATACGAGGCGATCGCCGACAGCGCCTCGGTCAGCGTGTCGAACTCCATCTCCTCGCCCGACGCCAGCAAACGCACGCAGACCAGCTCCCGCCGCGGCTTCCAGATCAGCCAAAGCGCCTGCTCCGGATGGCGTCGGCAATACACCTCCGCGACGTAATCGCCAGCCGTCTCGGCATCCACCCAGCGCGCCTGCAGCCCGAGAAGATGCCCAGCCCTCCATGTCGTAAGCGTAACCACCTCAGGTCGCGTGAACACGGCCCAACTCCCAATCAAGCGAGAGCAGTGCTACAACAACTCGTTGCGAAGAAGCGCTGACTTGTTACGATATCTGTCGACCGCCACCTCGACAAACCAGCTCTCCTCTTGGCGTCGTCACTCAGAAATTGCGTTTACCTCCACCGTCCCCCGACTATAACCAAAGCGATAACGACGCACGCCGACGCGCTGCGACCTGGGAGGGCAGATTGCCGATGAACGAACTCACCCGCCGGACCGTGCTCGGCGCCGGGCTCGGCCTAGCCGCCCTGCCGCTCCGGCCCGCCCGCGCCGACGTCGCCAAGGCCGAAGCCGAAGGCGAGGTCCTGTTCTACACCCATGACGGCGAATCCGCCGCCTCGGCCGTCGTCGCCGGCTTCAACAAGGCCTATCCCAAGATCAAGGCCAACTATCTCCGCGCCCAGAACGGCGCCCTCTTCAACAAGATCCTCTCCGAACGAGGCGCCGGCCGCTACAGCGTCGACGTCATCCAATTCTCCGAGATCGGCACCGCAATCGACTTCCAGAAGAAAGGCGGCTTCGAGCAATACGCCTCGCCGCAACTCGCCGCCTTCGACCCCAAATACGAAAGCGACCCGCCCGGCTTCTGGACCTGGAGCGGCGTCACCTTCGCCGGCATCGCCTACAACACCGACCGCGTCAAACCCGAAGACGCGCCCAAAACATGGAAAGACCTGCTCGACCCGAAATGGCGCAACGCCATCAGCGTCAAGCAAGCCACCTCCGGCATGCAATTCGCCCAATGGTACACCTTGCGCAAGGAATACGGCGACGAGTTCTGGAAAGACTTCGCCAAACAGCGCCCCAAAGGCTTCGACGCCCGCGCCCAACTCTTCGACCGCCTGGCCAAAGGCGACGACAAGGTCTGCGCCCTCGCCGAATTCGCCGGCTACTACCTCTACAAACAGAAGGGCGCCCCCATCGCCTTCGTCGTTCCCCCGCTCGGCCTGCCCGTCACCCCCACCTGCGCCGGCGTGGTCAGCAAGGCCCCCCATCCCGAAGCCGCCAAGCTCTTCATGGACTGGCTCCTCTCCCCCGACGGCCAGGAAGTCACCCAGAGCAACCCGTACCTCATCTACCCCTCAATGCGCAAAGACGCCCCCCCGATGCCCGGCGGCGGCCACCTCTCCGACTTCAAGGTCCTCTGGCCCAAGGACATGAACGACTACCTCGCCAGCCAACCCACCTTCGCCCGCGAATGGAACGCGATGCTCGGCCTCTAAGTGCCTGCCCCGCGCCGCTCGGCCTTCCCAACCCAGCTCGTCGTCGGCGGCGGGATCGCGCTCCTAGCCGCCGCCGCCGTCCTCTACCCCGTCTACTTCCTCCTCCAAGCCGCCCTCGACGTCGGCGAACCCGACTCCCGTCCCCCCACCGCCTACGGCCTCGGCAACTTCATCCGCCTCGCCGATTACTGGCAGATCCTCCTCAACACGCTGGTGGTGTCCCTCGCCGCCTCCGTTATGGCCCTCGTCTTCGGCTTCCTCACCGCCTGGATCCTCAACCGCACCGAAGTGCCTTTCCGCCGCACCCTCGAACAGGCCATGGCCATCCCCTATTACGTCACCCCGCTGCTCGGCGCCCTCGCCTGGAGCCTCCTCGGCGCCCCCGAAAGCGGCTTCATCAACCAGCTCTGGCGCACCCTCGGCTTCTCCGACCCCCTCATCGACATCACCGGCCCCATCGGCATCGCCTGGGTCATGGCCCTCTTCGAAGGCTCCGTCGCCTTCGTCATGATCGGTGCCGTCATGAAATCCATGGACCCGTCCCTCGAGGAAGCCTCCCAAGTCATCGGCGGCGGCCGCCTCCGCACCATGCTGCGCGTCACCCTCCCCCTCGTCGCCCCCGGAGTCCTCGGCGCCGGCATCTACGTCTTCGCCGAGATGCTCGGATCCTTCTCCGCCGCCCTCGTCCTCGGCCTCCCCAACCGTTTCTACGTCATCACCACCGCCATGTACCAGATGGTCTCCCAATACCCGCCCCGCATCCCGCTCGCCGCCGCCATGGGAACCTCCCTCTTCATCGTCATGTTCGCCATGCTCTTCCTCTATCGCCGCCTCATGGCCCGCGGCAGCTACGTCACCGTCACCGGCAAGGCCTTCCGCCCCCGCCTGATGCAGGTCGGCCGCCTCCGCTGGCCCCTCTTCGCCATCTGCGCCTTCTATGTCGTCTGCGCCGTCATCCTCCCCCTCCTCACCCTCATCTACGCCGCCCTCCAGAAGCTAGCCGTCGCCCTCCCCGCCGCCACCAACTTCACCCTCGACCACTTCCGCGAAGCCCTCTCCCTCAACGCCGTCCGCGAAGCCCTCGTGAACTCCCTCCTCCTCGGCCTGCTCACCGCCACCATCGGCGTCGTCGTCACCTTCCTCCTCGCCTGGATCATCAACCGCTCCCGCCTCCCCGGCCGCGGCGCCCTCGAATACATCGTCATGTTCCCCCAGGCCGTCCCCCGCCTCGTCTTCGCCTTCGGCATGATGTGGGCCTGGCTCGCCGCCCCGTTCCCCATTTACGGCACGTTCTGGATCCTCCTGATCGCCTACCTCACCGTCTTCCTCCCCCTGGGTGTCCGCACCATCTCCGGCGTCCTCGTCCAGCTCGACAAAAGCCTCGAGGAATGCGGCCAGGTCTGCGGCGCCTCCTGGGCGCACCGCATGCGCACCATCACCATGCCGCTGCTCCGCCCCGGCCTGCTCGCCGCCTGGCTCCTCCTCTTCATCGCCTCCGTCCGCGAACTCGGCGCCTCCATCCTCCTCCAGGGCCCCAACTCCAAGGTCCTCACCCCCGCCATCGTCGAAGCCTTCTTCGCCAGCTCGTCCGAACTCACCGCCGCCATGGCCCTCATCCAAACCGCCGTCGTCGGCCTGATCATGCTCGTCTTCACCCTCGGCACCCGCCGCCTAGCCCGGACCGGCGCGTAATGAAGATTGACGTCGAAGACCTCGTCATCAGCTACGGCCCCGTCGTCGCCGTCGGCCCCGTCACCTTCCGCGCCCAGCCCGGCCAGCAACTCACCCTCCTCGGCCCCTCCGGCTGCGGCAAGACCACCACGCTCCGCGCCGTCGCCGGGCTCGAACGACCCAGCGCCGGCCGCATCCGCATCGGCGACCGCCTCGTCTACGACGGCGCCGCCGGGCTCAACGTCCCCGCCGAGGAACGCGGCCTCTCCATGGTCTTCCAGTCCTACGCCATCTGGCCGCACATGACCGTCTTCGAAAACGTCGCCTATGGCCTGCGCGTCCGCCGCGCGAACGCCGCCGACATCCGCGAAAAGGTCCAAGCCGCCCTGGACCTCGTCCAAATGGCCCACCTCGCCCAACGCCCGGCGTCCCAGCTCAGCGGCGGCCAGCAGCAACGCGTCGCCCTAGCCCGCGCCTGCGCCTTCTCCCCCGCCATCCTCCTCTTCGACGAACCCCTTTCCAACCTCGACGCCAAGCTCCGCGGCGACATGCGCATCGAGCTCCGCGAACTCCAGCACCGCCTCGGCGTCACCTCCCTCTACGTCACCCACGACCTCGAGGAGGCCCTCGCCATGTCCGACCAGATCGTCGTCATGCGCGCCGGCGCCATCGAGCAGATCGGCTCCCCCACCGAGATCTACGACTACCCCCGCACCGCCTTCGTCGCCGACTTCGTCGGCAGCGCCAACCTCGTCCAAGGCCGCCTCCGCCCCGACCTCGCCACCGAAAACCTGATCGCCCTGGAAACCAACTCCGGCCAGATCATCCACGGCACCCCCCACGGCCGCACTCCCGGCCCCACCCCCACCCTCTCCGTCCGCACCGTCCACCTGCACCTGACCCCGGACCCACCCCCCACCGCCCAAAACACCTGGCCCGTTACCGTCCAACGCACCGTCTTCCTCGGCGACATGACCCAGGCGCACGTCCTGTGGGGCGACCGCGAACTCGTCGTCCGCCACACCAAACTCCAAGTCGCCGCCGGCCAGCAGGCCTACCTAACCGCCGACCCCCACCAATGCGTGCTATTGGAGGAGAATGAATAATCCCAAGAGCCCGCTGTAGAATGTGTCCGGAATGCCCAAACGCCGTACACCCAAGAGCCCGTTTTACAATGTGTCCGGAATGGTCAGTTGGCGTGTGTTTTCGAGCAGCGCAGCGCAGCGCCCTTGTCGGGCGTGAGCACCGAAGCGCAGAAAACACGCGTCAAATGGCCGTTCCGGGCGCATTCTAGAATGGGCTCGAAGCGCCGCGCCGACCAGGCTCTGGTCGACCTTGGTTTGGTCGAAACCCGAACCCGAGCCCAAGCCCTCATCATGGCCGGCAGGGTCTGGACCGGCGACAAGCGCATCTCAAAGCCCGGCGACACACTGCCCGAAGGCGCACAATTAGAGGTCCGCGGCCAGGACCACCCCTGGGCCTCCCGCGGCGGCCTCAAGCTCGACCACGCCCTCACCCACTTCAACCTCTCCCCCCAAAACCTGACCTGCCTCGACATCGGCGCCAGCACCGGCGGCTTCACCAGCGTCCTCCTCGCCCACGGCGCCGCCCGCATCCACGCCGTCGACGTCGGCCACGGCCAACTCGCCTGGTCCCTCCGCACCGACCCCAAAGTCGTCGTCCACGAACGCCTCAACGCCCGCTACCTCACCGCCGAAACCATCCCAGACCCGATCGACGCCCTCGTCTGCGACGCCAGCTTCATCGGCCTCCAAACCATCCTCCCCGCCCCCCTCGCCCTCTGCCGGCCCGGCGCCTGGGCCGTCGCACTCATAAAACCCCAATTCGAAGCCGGCCCTGGCCAGGTCGGCAAAGGCGGCGTGGTCCGCGATCCCGCCATCCACCGCGCCGTCTGCGCCAAGATCGTCGCCTGGTGGTCGGCCCTTCCCGGCTGGACCGTGATCGGCGTCACCGACAGCCCGATCACCGGGCCCGAAGGTAACCGCGAGTTCCTGATCGCGACCCAACGGCGAGCGACCCGACTCCAGGACGTCGGTTAATCTTTCCTCAAGTTTCGTCCGGCATTCTCGCTGAATTACGGAGACAGGCGATGTGGGAAGCCTTGACGGTCGTTTCAGACGCTGACGGCGGAACCGCGCCCAGCGACAGCCTCGCCAAAGCCCTGCTCGCGCACGCCGAAACCGGCCTCCTCGCCCTCGATGCCGAGCGGCGCGTCGTCCTCTCCAACAGCGCCGCCTCGATCCTGTTCGGCTTCGAAGGCTGCCGCAAAGGCCAACCGATCGACCAGGTGATCGAAACCGCGACCGAGATCGCCGCCTCCTCCGTCGCCACCCTGCAGGATTGGTTCCGTGACCCGATCGGACACCAAGCCATCATCCGCCGGACCGACGGGCAGACCCTCGATTGCCGCTGCGGCGCCGGGCCGGACGGTCATTACCTCCTCTCCGTCACCCTCGCCTCCCCCTCCGCCGCACCGCTCGACCGCCGCGATCCGCTGACCAACCTGCCCGACCGCGCCTGGTTCTTCGAACGCCTCACCGCCATGCTCGCCGAGCCCGGCGCCAATCCCGCCGTCATGATGATCGATCTCGACCGCTTCAAAGTCGTGAACGACACGCTCGGCCACCCCGTCGGCGACGCCCTGCTGCAGCTCGTCGCCAAGCGCCTGCGCGCCACCCTGCGCGAAGGCGACATGGTCTGCCGCATCGCCGGCGACGAGTTCGCCGTGCTGGTCCGCTGCCCCACCGACCCCGAAGCCGTCGCCCGGCGCCTCGTCACCGTTCTCAGCCGCCCCTATCTGATCGAGGGCGCCACCGCATCCATCGGCGCCAGCGTCGGCGTCGCCCTCGCGCCCGAACATGGCAGCGACGCTCAAAGCTTGATCCGCTCCGCCGACATCGCCCTCTACGCCGCCAAGGACAACGGCCGCGGCGGCACCTGCATCTTCAACCAGGATCTCGACCGTTCCGCGCGCGAGCGCCATACCTTGATCGAAGCGTTGCGGCACGCCGCCTCCGCCAAGCAGCTCGAACTGCACTATCAGCCCCAGGTCGCGATCGACACCGGTCACCTCACCGGCTTCGAAGCCCTCGTCCGCTGGAACCATCCCGAGCTAGGATTGCTGCCGCCCGACCGCTTCATCCCGCTCGCCGAAGAATCCGGCCTGATCTGGACCATCGCCGACTGGGTGCTCCGCACCGCCTGCGAAGAGGCGATCACCTGGCCGATGCACCTCACCGTCTCGGTCAACATCTCCCCCAAACAGTTACTTGACCGCAACCGTCTCGCCCGCACCGTCAAGCGCATGCTGCTCAAGACCGGCCTCGCGCCCCAGCGCCTCGAACTCGAGATCACCGAGACCGCGCTCATGCGCGAAGCCGAGACCCTGCCCGTCCTCAACGCCATCCGCGACCTCGGCGTGCGCATCTCTCTCGACGATTTCGGCACCGGCTGCTCCTCCCTCAGCCAGCTCCGCCGCTTCCCGCTCGACAAGCTGAAGATCGACCGCTCCTTCATCCACGACCTTGGCAGCAGCCTCGAAGCCACCGACCTCGTCCGCGCCATCGCCTCCCTCGGCCGCAGCCTCGGCATCACCACCATCGCCGAAGGCGTCGAAACCGAAGAGCAACAGCAGCGCCTCCTCGTCGAAGGCTGCATCGAGATGCAAGGCTTCTTCCTCAGCCGCCCCGTCCCCGCCCACGAGATCCGCTCCCTGATCGCCGCCCTCCACCACCGAGAAACCGAAACCACCCTCGCTGCGTAGGGCGGGTGCAACCCACCACCCCCAAGCCGCAACCCCAATGAAAAGCGCTTGACATTACCAGGAATTAATCCCTAACTCCCGCCCATGTCCACGCCAACGGCCACCGACCGCCATCTAGCGTTGCTCGACGAGCTCGCCGAAATCGGCATGGTCCTCGTCCGCCGCCTGCGTGACCTCCCGCCTTTGCCCAAGCAGGACGAAATCCGCGACCTCGAGATTCTAAGCCGCGTCGTCCGCCGTGCCATCCTGATGTACCACCTGCTCGAGCAAGGCCGCCTCCCCGATCCCAAGCCCCCGGCCGCCGAACGCCCCATCTCCGATCCTTCCGCATCGGACCACGCCACCGGCGTCGCCAGCGATGATCGCACGCGCCTCGACCGCCTCGACACGCTCGACGATGTCTCCGGCCCCTTCCGGCAAGTCGTCGCCGAGATCGTCCACGACATCCAGACCGCCCTGTCCACCTGCCACTACCCGCTCGACCAGGAAGCCCTGGTCCAGGACATCGTGCGCCGGCAACTCCCCCTCCCCATCAGACACGAAGCCGACGCCGCCAGCCTGAACTAACCCGGCGCCGCCAGCCTGAATCAACCCGGCGCCCGCCCCGTCCACGCGCCCTTTCCCTCCACCCCAACGCCAAAAATATTCCCGCCAAAACCCCCGGTTTTGGCGCGATCACCCATGTCCGCGATGTTGGCGTTCCCTGCGCGATCCAGTAAGACCGCGTCTAACGAAGTCATAGGGAACGTCATGCTGAAATCTTGGTCCAGGCGCACAGTCCTCGGCGCAACTGCCGCAATCGCCATCCGCCCCGCAATCGCGCAGCCGGCCAAGCCGAAAGCACCCCTCGCGCTGACCATCGTCGACGTCGCCGGCAATCTCGCGCTCACCCAGAAAGCGTTCGAGAACTACCGCAAAGCCAAGCCCGACATGGTCTCGCGCTTCAACTTCACCAAAGCCCCCGCCCCCGAACTCCCTGCCAAGATCCGCGCCCAGCAATCCGCGAACCGCGTCGACATCGACATGGTCCTCACCGGCACCGACGCGCTCGCCGCCGGCATCGACCAGAACATCTGGGAAGCCCTCCTCCCCGCCCGCGCCAGCAGCCTGCCCGACCTGAACGCCATCCTGCTCGAGCCGGCGCTCCGCATGCAGGGCCTCGCGCAAGGCCAAGGCGTCATGATCAGCTACTATCCGTCGGGCCCCCTGCTCGAATACATGCCCGACAAGATCAAGACCCCGCCCAGCTCCGCCGAGGAACTCCTCGCCTACACCAAAGCCAACCCCAACCGCTTCCTCTACGCCCGCCCCGCCAACTCCGGACCCGGCCGCACCTTCCTGATGGGCCTGCCCTACATCCTCGGCGACAAGGACCCTAAGGACCCGATCAACGGCTGGGACAAGACCTGGGCCTTCCTCAAGCAACTCGACGACGGCATCGAATATTACCCGACCGGAACCGGCGCCACTATGAAGGAGCTCGGCGAAGGCTCCCGCGACATGATCGTCTCCACCACCGGCTGGGACATCAACCCCCGCGTCCTCGGCATCGTCCCCAAGGAAGCCAAGATCGCCACCCTCAAGGGCTTCCACTTCGTCGTCGACGGCCACTACGCCGCCATCCCGAAAGGCCTCGACCCCGAACGCCTCGCCGTCCTGCTCGACGTCGTCTCCTTCCTGCTCACCCCGGCCCAGCAAGCCTTCACCTACGACGAGGGCTATCTATACCCCGGCCCGGCCGTCAAAGACGTCCCCCTCTCGATGGCCCCCGCCGAAAGCCAAGCCGCCATCAAGGAATTCGGCCGCCCCGAATACGAGCAGCTCATTGCCAGCGTTCCGAAGGAACTCCCGCTCGATCCCGACAAGATGGTCCAGGCCTTCCGCCGCTGGGACGAGCAGATCGGAGCCAAGAAGACGAAATGATCCCGGCGAGCAAGTTCGATCGTCGGCATCACGCGCGTGGGTTGTCGGGCGGCACGCCCGAGGCGATCAGATGACCATCCACGCCGCATCGTTTCGCGAGCTCCGCCTGGACCGGCTGAGCCGCGACTTCGGCACGCTCAACGCGCTCCGAGACGTGTCGCTGACCATCCAGCAGGGCGAGTTCATCGCCCTGCTCGGCCCCTCCGGCTGCGGCAAGTCCACCACCTTGAACTGCATCGCCGGGCTCCTCCCCGCCACCGGCGGCGGCATCTACCTCGACGAGAAACGCATCGACACCCTCCGCCCCGAGCAGCGCGGCTTCGGCATGGTGTTCCAGAACTACGCCCTCTTCCCCCACATGACCGTCCGCAAGAACGTCGGCTTCGGCCTCCTCATGCGCGGCGTCGCCAAATCCGAAGCCAACCGCCGCATCGACGAAGCCATCGCCCTCGTCCGCCTCCAGGGCCAGGAGAACAAGCTCCCCGGCCAACTCTCCGGCGGCCAGCAGCAACGCGTCGCCATCGCCCGCGCCATCGTCGTCGAGCCCCCCCTCGTCCTCATGGACGAACCCCTCTCCAACCTCGACGCCAAGCTCCGCCTCGAGATGCGCGCCGAAATCCGCCGCATCCACGCCACCCTCGGCGCCACCACCATCTACGTCACCCACGATCAGGAAGAGGCCCTCTCCCTGGCCGACCGCATCGTCGTCCTGCGCGACGGCGTCATCCGCCAGGTCGGCACCCCCGCCGAACTCTTCGCCCACCCCCTGCACCACGACGTCGCCGAGTTCATGGGCTTCCGCAACGCCATCCCCGGCACCCTCGACCGCATCGAAGGCGACACCGCCATCCTGCGCGCCGGCAACGTCGAACTCCGCGGCCGCATCCGCGAGCAACTCCAGCCCGGCGCCCACGCCATCCTCGCCGTCCGCCCCGAAGACCTCGTCGCCCAGCCCGGCGGCGAACTCATGGCCTCCGTCGTCTCCGCCGAATTCCGCGGCCACGACTTCACCGGCTTCGCCCGCATGGCCGACGGCACCGAACTCGTCTTCACCAGCCCCACCGGCGCCGACCCCGGCGCCGCCGTCACCCTCGCCGCCGACCCCAACCGCGCCCTGGTCTACGCCGCATGAATATCCCGCTCGGCCACCGCCTGGCCAACCGCGGGCTCGACGGCGTCACCCTCCTCGTCCTCCCCGCCGCCGCCCTCCTGATCCTGACCTTCGTCTATCCGTTCCTCTACGGCCTGGTCCTGTCATTCAACCCCAAGGCCGGCGGCGGCGCCTTCGCCAATTACATCACCTTCTTCTCCGACCCGTTCCTCTACCAGACCATCTGGACCACCCTCGTCCTCTCCGTCCCCGTCACCCTCCTCAACCTCCTCCTCGCCGTCCCCATCGCCTTCCGCGTCCGCCTGATGCACCGCCAGCGTCTGCTGACCACCATCCTCGTCATCCCCATCACCCTCGGCACCGTCCTCGTCGCCCAGGGCCTGCTGAACTATCTCGGCCCCCAAGGCTGGTTCAACCGAACCCTCCTCGCCGCCGGCCTCATCAGCCAGCCCGTCCGCCTCCTCCATAACTACTGGGGCGTCTTCCTCTCCCTGCTGATCACCGGCTTCCCCTTCACCTTCCTCCTCACCCTCTCCTATCTCAGCGGCGTCGACCCCGCCCTCGAGCGCGCCGCCGCCACCCTCGGCGCCGGCCCCCGCGACCGATTCCGCTACGTTCTCCTGCCCCTCATCCTTCCCGGCCTGGCCATCACCTTCTGCCTCTCTTTCGTCCAGGCCTTCTCCGTCTTCCCCTCCGCCGTCCTCCTCGGCGCCCCCGCTGGCCCCACCCGCGTCATCTCCATCGCCGCCTACCAGGCCGCCTTCGAGCAGTACGACTACTCGCTGGCGTCCGCGATCGCGATGCTCATGGGCCTGGTCGAACTCGTCATCGTCGCCCTCGTCCTGGGCGGCCGCGGCCTCCTCTACCGAGGCCCCGCCGGAGGCGGAAAAGGCTGATGCCCCAAACCACCATGCAGCGCACGATCGGCGAACGCCTCTGGGCCGGGGCAGTCTGGACCCTGGTCGGCTTCTTCATCCTCAATCTCTTCGCCATGATCGCCACCGTCGTGGTCAACTCCTTCGCCACCCGGTGGCTCCGCACCTGGCTCCCCACCGGCTGGACCACCCGCTGGTACGGCGCCGCCTGGGACGAGTTCCAGCTCGGCGACGTCCTCAGCGTCACCTTCCAGGTCGTCTTCCTGGTCGTCTTCATCTCCGGCATCGTCGGCGTTCCCGCCGCCTACGCCCTCGCCCGCCGCAACTTCCCGGGCAAGTCGGCCCTGATGCTGCTCTTCCTCATCCCCCTGCTCGTCCCGCCCATCACTTACGGCATCCCGCTCGCCACCGTCCTCTACCAAGCCAACCTCGCCGGCTCGCTCCCCGGCGTCGTCATCGCCAACCTGGTCCCCACCGTCCCCTTCGTGATCCTCGTGATGATCCCCTTCATCGAGCAGATCGACCCCCGCATCGAAGCCGCCGCCCGCGTCTTCGGCGCCAACACCCCGCGCCTCTTCTGGCACGTCCTGATCCCCCTCCTCCTCCCCGGCGTCCTCGCCGCCCTCCTCCTCGTCCTCGTCCGCACCATCGCGATGTTCGAACTCACCTTCCTCACCGCCGGCCCTACCAGCCAGACCCTCGTCGTCGCCCTCTATTATGCCGTCTTCGCCGCCGGCGTCCGCGCCGTCCAATCCATCGACGCCATGGCCGTCGTCTACATGGTCACCACCCTGATCTGGCTCCTAATCGCCCTGCGCTTCGTTAACCCCACCCAGATCGTCGGCCGCGCCAAACGCACCTAACCAGGCGCCCTGATCGTCGCCAGATGCCCCAATTTCATCCAAACCCGGGCTCCCCGAGACCCGGCCACCGCCCGTAACGCCGCCCCCGGCGGCAACCGCAACCACGACTGCCCCTCGAACCGCTCGCCCCCCTCCTCGAACGCCCCACCCAACACCAGCACCTCCAGCCCGGCCGGCGCCGCCATCTCCACCACAGCCCCCGGCGCCCACCGCTCGATCCGAACCGTCTCGACCGCGTCCGAGAACAGCGGCACCACATCCACCCCTTTCCGCCCCGGCACCGACACCGGCGGCATCTCCCCGCTATCCACCCGAACCGTCCTGCGATCCTCGGGCGCCATCTGCCAAAGCTTCACGAAGATCACGCACCCCGGCGCCGACCCCGGCGTATGCCGCGACGTCGGCGGATTGCGCACATAGGTCCCCGCGGGGAAATCCCCCCGCTCGTCCTGGAACACCCCGTCCAACACCAGGAACTCCTCGCCCCCGCCATGCGTGTGCGCCGAGAACACGCTCCCCGGCGCATACCGAACGATCGACGTCGCCCGCGCCACCTCCCCCCCGACCCGGTCCAGCATTCGCCGTTCCACCCCCGCCATCGGCGAAGCCACCCACGGCAGCCCGGCGGCATGCACGCTTGCCCGCTGTCCGAAATCCGCATTCACTTCCATGACCCGATCATACCCTCCCGAAACGACCTGTGCGTAGAATCACAGTCTGCACGCCGCCTGCCAGCCACTCTGCGCCCAACGAAGCGCCGAGGGGCAACCACGATGATCGCGATCCGCACCACCGCTCGAGATTGCCTCCCCTGCATCCTGCCCGTGATCGCCGCCGCCCTTTGGATCACCCTCTCCGGCCATGACGGCGGCCACGTGATGGCGGTCATGGCGCTCATCGGCGTCGCCGCAACCCTCTCCAGCCTTGCCGGCTTCGCCTTCTCCGCCCTCTGCGGCGCCATGCTGTTCCATCTCAACGACGACCCGGTGCAGGTCGTCCAGATCCTGATCACCTGCAGCATCGCCAACCAGGCCGCCATGACCTGGTCCATCCGCACCGACATCGACTGGCGCGCCCTCCTCCCCTATCTCGCCGGCGGCACCCTCGGACTGATCCCCGGCATATGGATCCTCCTGAACGTCGACCGCGGCCTCTACATGCACGTGCTCGGCGCCTTCCTGGCCATCAACGGCGCCTACCGCCTGCTCGGCAAGCCCGTGGTCCTCAGCCGCAAGTCGCCCCTCCTCGAGACCATCATCGGCTTCCTCAGCGGCATCGCCGGTGGCGCGGCCGGCTTCCCGAGCGCCTTCCTCGCGGTCTGGGCCGCCATGCAGGGCTGGGACAAGCGCCGTCAACGCGCCCTGCTGCAGCCGGTCATCCTCATCCTGCAGGTCGCCGCCCTGCTCGGAGTCGCCCTGGCCCGGCTCGCCCACACCGCCGGCCCGGCCTTCGACCCCGCCACCCTGCT
Organism: uncultured Alphaproteobacteria bacterium; assembly: GCA_963848035.1. Lineage (GTDB taxonomy): Bacteria > Pseudomonadota > Alphaproteobacteria > Acetobacterales > Acetobacteraceae > JAVVHH01. Next base: position 3,574,972 of record CAWKCD010000001.1, on the reverse strand, counting down.
CTACATCCCCGCCTCGCTGCTCGGGACCTCGCTCGGCATGGCGCTCTACCGCAACCTGACCGACCGCCAGTTCGGCAAAGCCGTCAACCTGCTGATGCTCGCCTCCGGCCTCACCTACGCCGCCTGAACCTCATGTCGCGTCGTGGAAGATGACGCCCAACGTGAACCGGTTCCCCGCCCGGATCCGGCTCACCCCATGCCGCATCGTCACCCGATACACCCCGCGCCCGCCCTGCACCGGCCGCTGGTTGACCGCGAAGATCACCCCCTCGCCCTGCCGTAGCGTCACCACCTCCGCCCGCGACTGCATCCGCGGCCGCTGCTCCGTCAGCACGAACTCCCCGCCCTCGAAGTCCTCCCCAGGCCGGCTCAGCAGGAACGCTACCTGCAACGGGAAATGCAGCGCGCCATACAGGTCCTGATGCAGGCAGTTGTAATCCCCCGCCCCATACCGCAGCAGCAACGGCGTCGGCCGCGTCTGCCCCGCCGCATGACACGCCGCCAGATACTCGGAATGCTCAGCCGGGAAACGCGCCTCCCGCCCGAGCGCAACCTCCCAAGCGTTCGCGACCGGCGCCAACCGCGCATACATGGCCGTCCGCACCGTCTGCACCAGCGCCGGCAACGGCGCCGCGAAATACTGGTACTCCCCCTGCCCGAACCCATGCCGCGCCATCACAACCCGCGACCGGAACCGCGCTCCGTCCGCGTAGCTCGCCGCCAGCTCGGCGCATTCGGCCTCCGACAGCAGCACCCCCGTCGTCGCGCACCCGCGCGCCGACAACGCCTGCCCGATCCGCTCCCACTCCAACGCCTCGACACGGTCTCTCATGCCCGCACCCATGCCAGATGCCCCGAGCACCGCCTTCCCGCCGCTTGCGCCAGCATTCATCGCGACGAGACGCTGGCCGCCCGCGGAACCAAGACCCGCACGTAGTCGCTGCTCTTGCCCGCCAAAGCCGCCGCCAGCTCCCGCGACACCTGCGCGAGCGTCTCCGGCCGTCCGTGCACCCCGTCCCACCAGCGCTCCGGATCGGTCGTGATCGGGTTCGGGAACGACATGTCGTACACCTCGACACCCGGCCGCTCCCGCGCCATCGCCACCGCCCGGTTCTTGCACTCCTCCATCATCGCCGCCCCCACGCTCCCCGGCGCCGGATACAGGTGATAGACCGGCACGAACACCAGCAGCTTGCGCGTCTCCGCCGGCAGCCGGTCCAGCCGCTGCCCCAGCCACTCGAGCGCCACATACCGCCACGATGCCGGATCCGGCGTCGGCGCCGGCAGCCACGTCTCGGCCAGATGCTGCGCGATCAGCGCCCGCGCCAGCGTCGGATCGTAAGTGTGGAAATCCACCTCGAGCTTAGTGTACCCGTTCGCGCCGTAGGGTTGTGGCGATAGACCCAACACCGCGCGCAAGGAGCGCCACGCCGTGTCGAACGCATGGATGTTGAACAGATGCCCCAGCGCCCGCCACTCGCCGCCCCAACCGGCGCGGTCGGCATACAGGAACTCGGGGATCGGATCGTACCCGAACCGCAGCAGGTCGTCCCCCCGCTCGCACCACCGCCGGTCCAACCCGACCAGCACCGCCCGCGGTGTCGGATGCGCCGCCATGAACACGTCCAGCAGCCGGGCCTCCTCGAACGCCGCCCCGCTGACGATCGCCAGGTTGACGAACCGCGCGCCGACCGCCGGGTCCAGCGCCGCCGGATCGAGCAGCCGCGACGTCGAACTCCCGATCACCGCCGCATCGAACTGCGTTTCTCGCGCCAGCTCCGGATAGGCCCAGCGCTGGCTGTGATCTGCAGGCACCCGCGGCAGCGGGCTGCGGAACGGCAACGTCCCCCACGGATCCAGCAGCGCGAGCAGCGCGAAGATCGCCATGCTCCCGCCCGCGAACACGCCCACCAGATGCTTGACGAACCGGCGCCAATCCATCGGTCAGAACTGAAAATAGAAGAACACGGTGGCCAGCCGACCGCCGGTCAGCAGCACCACGAAGATCGCCAACGCCCCCACCGGCCACGCCAGCCACACCCTCGGCTTCAACCATTTCAGCGCCAGGTCCTGGCTCGGCACCCCGAACCAAGCCAGCAACGCCGCCCCCACCAACGCCGCCGTATGCTCCCGGTCCAGCGTCACATGCCCGATCCCGTTCGCCCCCGTCAGCGACCACAGGAACTCCCCCGCCACCCCGAAGCCCGGCGAGTGGAACACCATCAGCGTGAAGAAAAAGAAGAAGAACGTCAGCGCCCAACCCACCAGCCGCGGCAGCTTGATCCCCGTCTTGTCCCAAACATGGTTCACCGCCAGCCCAACCCCCTGCAGCGCCCCCCACACCACGCAATTCCAGTTCGCCCCATGCCAAAGCCCGCCCAGCGTCATCGTGATCACCACGTTGACCACCTGCCGCGTCTCCCCCCGCCGGCTCCCGCCCAGCGGGATGTACAGGTAGTCCCGCAGGAACCGCGACAGCGTGATGTGCCACCGCCGCCAAAGGTCCCGCACCGAAACCGCCTGATACGGCGAGTTGAAATTGATCGGCAGCGACAGCCCGAACATCAGCGCCAACCCCAGCGCCATGTCGGAATACCCCGAGAAATCGAAATACAGCTGGAACGTGAACGACATCCCGCCGACCCAGGCCTCGGCCGCAGAGAGCGTGGTCTGCCCCGCCCGCGCGAACGCCGGGTCCGCCAACTGCGCCAGCGTGTCCGCGATCGCGATCTTCTTCGCCAGCCCGATGATGAACAGCACCGTCCCGCGCCCAAGATTCTCCCACATCTGCGGCCCGCGCGGATCACGCTCGAACTGCGGGATGATCTCGTTGTGCCGCACCAGCGGCCCCGCGATCAGCTGCGGGAAGAACGTCACGAACATCCAGAAATCCAGGAACCCGTAGATGTGCCGGTCACCCCGCCGCAGATCCATCAGGTAGCTGATCTTCTGGAACACGAAGAAGCTGATCCCCAGCGGCAGGATCAGCTGCCAAGGCTGCCAATCCACCCCGGCCACCCCGAACACCGACCCGCGCAGGAAATCCGCATACTTGAACAGCGCCAGCACGCAAAGGTTGAGCACGATCCCCGCCATCGGGATCCACCGCCGCCCGCTCACGCCGAACCACTGCGCGATCAGCCAGTTCGCCAGCGTCAGCCCGACCAGCAGCGGCACGAAACGGATATCCCAATACCCGTAGAACCCGAGCGACGCCGCAATCACCCAACCCTGCCGCCACGCACGGCTCCCCGCCAGCGCGTAGTAGCCCGCCAGCGCCAGCGGCAAGAATCCGAAAACGAAGATCTGCGAATTGAACAGCACGGGCGCGGCTTAGCCCTGAAGCGGCCGGCTCTGGAACCCCCAACCCGTCATCCGCTGCCGCATCAGCAGCATCACCACAATCGCGATGTTCACCGCGTTCCACAGCACGCCGGCCGCGAACGCCGCCCGGTAGCTCCCGCTCCAATCGTCGACCACGCCCGCCAGCCACCCGCCCAGCGCCATCCCGAACATCGTCGCCAGCAACACCAGCCCGACCCGCCCCCCGGCCTCGCGCGCCGGAAAGCACTCGCGCACCACCACCGCATAGCTCGGGATGATCCCGCCCTGGAACAGCCCGAACAGCGCCGAGATCACATACAGCGACGCCAACCCATCGAACTGCGTGTACAGCAGCAGCGCCGCCGCCTGCAGCACCGACCCCAGCAGCAGCGTCCGCACGCCCCCGATCCGGTCCGCCAGCCACCCCGACCCCACCCGGCTGATGATGCCGAAACCCAGCATCAGCGACAGCATCGAAGCGCCCCGGGCCACGCCGTACCCGAGATCAGCGCAATACGCGACGATATGCACCTGCGGCGTCGCCATCGCGATGCAGCAAGCCAGCCCGGCCACGATCAACACCCCCTGCAGCGCGTTCGGCGACATCCCCAGCGACCGCGACCGTCCCACCGCCTGGTTGAACCCGGTCGCCATCGCCGGCGGCTGCCCCCGCAACATGAAAGCCAGCGGCAGCATCGTCACCCCGCAGAACACCCCCACGCCCACATAAGTCGCCCGCCACCCCGCCACATGCTCGAAATGCTGCAGGATCGGCGGCCAGATCGTCCCCGCCAGGTAGTTACCCGACGCGCACAACGACACCGCGATCCCCCGTCGCCGATCGAACCAAAGCGACACATGCGCCATCAGCGGCCCGAACGTCATCGCCGCGCCCAACATCCCGATCAACGCGAAATGCACCAGCGCGAACTGCCACAGCGTCCCCGCCGACCCGGCGATGCACATACCCCGCCGCCAACACCGCCGAAGCCCCGATCGCCGGCCCGCGCACCCCGAACCGGTCCGTCCACCGCCCGATCAGCACACTCCCGAACGCGAACCCGAGCATGACGGCGGTATAGGAGAGCGAAGCCTCCCCCCGCCCCACCCCGAAATCCGCCTGCACCGCCGGCAGCACGACGACCACCGACCACATCGCGACGCCGCCGATCGTGCTCAGCGCCAGGCAGATGCCCAGCCGGATCCAGGAGGCGCGCGTATCGGGCTGGGGCGGCAACATGGGAACGCACGCTATAGGCGCTCGCCCCCCGCGTCATGTCGGCAGCGCCTCAGGCCAGGCCTGCGCCGTCGGAACGACGCCTCAGCCCATCACGAACGCGTTCAGCTTGTTGCCGTCGGGATCCCGGAAATACGCGGCATAGAAACCGGTGAACCGCTCCCCGGGCGCTCCCTCATCCGCGCCGCCCATCTTCAAAGCGAGCGCATGCAGCCGATCCACCTGCGCCCGGTCCTGCGCCTGCAGCGCCACCATCACCCCGTTCCCGATCGTGGCCGGCTTGCCGTTCTCCGGCTGCGTCAGCCCGATCCCCGGGCTGCCGTCGCTCGGTCCCCAAGCGATGAACCGCTCGTTGTCCATCATCCGTCCCGCGCCCAGCTCGGCCGCGATCGCATCGTAGAACACCGCGCCGCGCGCGAGATCGTTCGTCCCCAACGTCACGTATCCGATCATTCGCCCTCCAACCGTCGAGTTGCCGGCCACCATACCCGCACTCTCCAGCGACGTCTGCCGCAACCCCGTTTCACCACCCGATCCACTTTGTCCACTTTCCGAAACGCCAACTGAAAATCTCGACAAAGATGACATTTCGGTACCGTGCCCTAGCCATCAAGATCCGACCGTTGCATCTATAAAACGCGTTCAGAGTACCTGCTTTTTTAGATCTTCACGATTTGTTCCCAATTTTGAAAGTGTGTCATGCCCTTCCTCGGTCGCGGTATCAAGTGGGTGGCCCGCGCGGCTGTCCGCCCTCATCAATACCGAGGTCTCTATGACCTCACCCGCGTATTCGACGATCCCGGTCGCGTCGCGGTGAATTACGTCTTCAAGAAAGGCACATACCCCTCGCAAGTCACGGCTGCCACGCCGATCGGAAAGAAATCGCTGACCCTATACTCCGTCGAGGACTTGATCACCGCCAACGAGATCTTCGCCCGCAAAGACTACTACCTCGACGAGCGCCCCCGCATCGTCCTGGATTTCGGCTCCAACATCGGCGTCTCGATCGCTTACTTCCTGACCCGCAACAAGCACAGCTACGTCTATGGTTACGAGCCTGTTCCGGCCAACGTCGAGCGCCTCAAGCACAACCTCGCCGAATTCGAAGGCCGCTACGAGATCACCACCAAAGCCGTCGACGTCCAGGCCGGACGCGTCGACTTCGCCACCGACGAGACCAATCGCTACGGCGGCATAGGCCGCGCCGACGAGCTCCAATCTCTCGGCCTGAGCGTCACCACCTTCCCGGTCGAGTGCCTCGAAGCCAACGCCGTCATTGCCGGCGTCATCGACAAACACGGCAAGATCGACGTCCTCAAGATCGACATCGAGGGCCAGGAAGAAGGCGTCCTCCGGCACATACCCCGAGCGATGCTCGACAAGATCGACATCATCTATTCAGAGGGCGTCTTCCCCAGCGATCTCCTCGCGGAGACCCACGTCAAGACCGTCCGCGGCATCGTCGCCAAATTCGTCCGCCACGACCTCGTCGGTTCAGTTTAGCACGCCGAAGACCCGGCCTTCCCCACTCGCCCCGCCCGCCCGAAACAACCGCATCGTCGCTCCCCCGGGGAACCGCACGATCTCGTCGCCCGACGGCGTGGTCACCGTCGGCACCGGCGCCCCGGACCAGACGGCCAGCACTAGCTTGCCGTACTCGGCCCCGAGCGACGGCGTCAGCGAGTGATACGCCGCCGCGGCCTCAGACCAGCCGTGCAGCTTGCCATACAGCGCCTGCAGGAAGCGCGCCGCATAGGCGGCGTTGACCGCCGGGTCGAACGCGTCGTCCAGTGACCGGAACGCGTCGGGATGCCAGAGCAGGTTGACCTGCATGCAGCCGACATCGATCGAACTCACCCCGCGCGCCTGCAGCGCCCGCACCGCCTCGATCGCCTCGTCCTTGCCCGGATAATAGGACCCGACCCCCTCGGCAGTCACCGTCCACGGCCAAGGCCGGCGCGTCCCCGTCCGCTTGTCCGTCCGCCCGCTCTCGACCATCCCGATCGCCCGCAGCAGACCCGGCGCCGTCGAAACCCGCCGCTCCGCCGCCGAAATCGCCCGCTCGCAGCTGTCCCCGGTCTGCACCGGCGGCGCCGCCGCAGCCGGCAAGGCGAGGAGCATGAACAGGGCGATACGGCGCAACATGGACAGCGATATGCGCTGCCGACCCGCTTGTCGCAACTCACATGGCGGAGTCATGCTTCCGCCATGACCTTCTCCCTCCTCGTCCGTGACCCCGCCACCGGCGCCCTCGGCGCCGCCGTCGCGTCCCGCTTCTTCGCCGTCGGCGCCCTCGTCATCCACGTCGAAGGCGGCGTCGGCGCCCTGGCCACCCAGGCCCTGGTCAACCCGATGTATGCCATCGACGGCATGGCCCGGCTCCGCGCCGGCGAAGCCCCCGAAGCCATCGTCGCCGCCTTGACCGACCCCGACCCCGGCAAGGATCAGCGCCAACTCCACATCATCGATGCCCACGGCCGCACCGCCCAGCACACCGGCCCCAACTGCGTCCGCTGGGCTGGCCACGTGCGCGGAACCGAAATCTCCGCCGCCGGCAACATGCTGGCCGGCCCGGCCGTCGTCGATGCGATGCTCGAAGGCTATTCCCGCGCCGAAGGCAGCCTAGCGGAACGCCTGATCGCAGGTCTCGAGGCCGGCGAAGCCGTCGGCGGCGACAAACGCGGCCGCCAGAGCGCCGCCATCAAGGTCTGCATCGCCGACCCCTACCCCGAAATCGACATCCGCGCCGACGACCATGCCGACCCGCTCGCCGAACTCCGCCGCCTCCACCGCGTCAGTCTGGAACGCTACGCCGTCTTCCGCCGCCACCTCGCCGGCGCCAAAGATCCCTGGGGAACGGTCGACCGCCGCGCCATCGACCGAGCGATCGAAGCCGAGGGCCTCCCGCCCGCCTAGACGGGAATCAGACCTTCCCGTGGCAGTGCTTATACTTCTTGCCTGATCCGCAAGGGCACGGCGCATTCCGCGGAGTGGCCTTCCATGTCGTCGGATCCGCCGGGTCTATCGCCGGCGTCGGCCGCTCATCCTCGAGCACGTCGCCGCCGGCATAGGGCGCACTCGCCGCCGGGTCTGAATATTGCAAGGTGTTCGGCGGCGTAGGATCGGCCGGCTGGAACATCGGCTCCGGCGGCGCGTCCGGCCCGATCTCGACCCGCGACAGCATCGCCGTCACCCGCTCCTTCAACTCGTCGAGCATCGCATTGAACAGCGCGAATGCCTCCGACTTGTACTCGTTGAGCGGGTCCCGCTGCCCATACGCCCGCAGCCCGATCCCCTGCCGCAAGTGGTCGAGCGCCAGCAGATGCTCCTTCCACACCGCGTCCAGCACCTGCAGCAGCAGGCTCTTCTCGACGAAGCGCATCAGCTCCGGCCCGAAATTCGCCGCCTTGGCCGCCATGTTCTGGTCCGCCGCCGCCTCGAGCCGCTCGCGGATGCCGGTCTCGTCCATCCCTTCTTCGCGGCCCCACTCCACGATCGGCAGATCGAGGTTCAGGATCCGCTTGGCGTCCTCGGCCAGCTCCGCCGTCTCCCACTGCTCGGCATACGCCTTCTCCGGGATCCGCCGCGCCACCAGCGCGCCGATCACCTCGGCCCGCATCTCGCTCACCGTCTCGGCCACGTCGTCCGCCCGCATGAACTCGCGCCGCTGCGCATAGACCTCGCGCCGCTGGTCGTTCATCACGTCGTCGTATTTCAGCACATTCTTGCGCATGTCGAAGTTGCGCGCTTCGACCTTCTTCTGCGCCTTCTCCAGCGCCTTGTTGATCCAGGGATGGACGATCGCCTCGCCCTCCTTGAGCCCCAGCCGCTGCAGCATCCCGCCCATCCGGTCGGACCCGAAGATCCGCATCAGATCGTCCTCGAGGCTCAGGAAGAACCGCGAACCGCCCGGATCGCCCTGCCGCCCCGACCGGCCGCGCAGCTGGTTGTCGATCCGCCGGCTCTCGTGCCGCTCCGTCCCGATGACCAGCAGCCCGCCCGCCTGCTTGACGATCTCGTGGTTGACCGCGACCTCGTCCTGGATCGCCCGGATCCGCGCCGGATCGTCAGAGCCTTCCAGCTCGAGCTTGACCCGCATCTCGACGTTGCCGCCCAGTTTGATGTCCGTGCCGCGCCCGGCCATGTTGGTCGCGATCGTGATCGCGCCCGGCGCCCCCGCCTGCGCCACGATCGTCGCCTCCTGCTCGTGGAAGCGTGCGTTCAGCACCGCGTGCGGCACCTTCTTCTGCTTGAGCAGCTCGCTGATGATCTCGCTCTTCTCGATGCTGGTCGTGCCCACCAGCACCGGCTGCTGGCGCTCGCGCGCCTCCGCGATCAGTTGCGCCACCGCCTCGTATTTCTCGGTCGCGCTGCGATAGACCTCGTCGTCCTGGTCCTTCCGCGTCACCGGCACGTTGGTCGGGATGTCGACCACGTCGAGCTTGTAGATTTCGGCGAACTCGTCCGCCTCCGTCATCGCCGTGCCCGTCATCCCCGCCAGCTTCGGATACAGCCGGAAGTAGTTCTGGAACGTGATGGAGGCCAGCGTCTGGTTCTCCGGCTGCACGTCGACCAGTTCCTTGGCCTCGAGCGCCTGGTGCAACCCCTCCGAGAAGCGCCGCCCCTCCATCATCCGCCCGGTGAACTCGTCGATCAGCACCACCTTGCCGTCGCGCACGATGTAGTCGACGTCCCGCTGGAACAGCGTGTGCGCCCGCAGGCTCTGCTGCACGTGATGAATGACCGAGACGTTGAAGATATCGTAGAGGTTGCCCTCGGTGAGGATGCCCGCTTGCCGCAGCAGCTCCTCCACACGCTCGGAGCCCATCTCGGACATGTGGACCGTCTTGAACTTCTCGTCCTTCTCGTAGGTCTCCGGGTCCTGAACCAGATCCTGCACGACAAGATTAACGCTCCGGTACAACTCGGAGCTGTCCTCCGCCGGGCCGGAGATGATCAGCGGCGTGCGCGCCTCGTCGATCAGGATGCTGTCGACCTCGTCCACGATCGCGAACGCGAAATCCCGCTGCGACATGTCGTCGAGCCGGTACTTCATATTGTCGCGCAGGTAGTCGAAGCCGAACTCGTTGTTCGTACCGTAGGTGATGTCCGCCGCGTAAGCCGTTCGCCGCTCGTCGTCGTTCAACCCGTGGACGATCACCCCCGTGCTCATCCCGAGGAACCCATACACCCGGCCCATCCACTCCGAGTCGCGCCGCGCCAGATAGTCGTTCACGGTGACGACGTGGACGCCCTTGCCATTCAGCGCATTGAGGTAGACCGGCAGCGTCGCCACCAGCGTCTTGCCCTCGCCGGTCTTCATCTCGGCGATCTTGCCGGCATGCAGCACCATGCCGCCGACCATCTGCACGTCGAAGTGACGCAGCCCCAGCACGCGCCGCGCCGCCTCGCGCACCACCGCGAACGCCTCCGGCAACAAGTCGTCCAGCGTCTCGCCATTGGCCAGCCGCTCGCGGAACTCTACCGTCTTGCCCGCGAGCTCCGCATCGGAGAGCGCCTGCATGGCGGGCTCCAGCGCGTTGATCCGCGGCACCCTGCGCTGAAATGCTTTCAGCGAGCGGTCATTGGCGGAGCCGAATACGGCGCGGGCGAGGCTGGCGAGCATGGGAGGCCTTCGGGCAGACAGGACGACGGAGAAAGCGCAAATACGAGACGGGCACGACAACAAGCGCGCAGCCGAAGAAACCGACCGCGAGCCGTTGCTGAGATAGGACCCAGGGGGCACCGGGTCAACGAGCGCCCGCCTGACGAGCACTTCCCCGGGGGCTGCTTGTGAGCTGGAGGGGCACCCCCTATTGTCCGGCCGCCCGCCGACCGGGCCAGAACTCACGCGCCACCCGAGGCATTCGGGCCAGAACGCCCTCAGGGCCGCCACTAAGGGAATCCAGATGCGTCGCACCCCCCCTCGCTACCGCCTTGCCATCCTCGCTCTGCTGGCCGCGTCCTCTCTCACCCCCGTCCTCGGCACCGCGCCCGCCGCAGCGCAGACCAGCCCGGCGCCGGCCGCGCCCACCGCCGCACCCGATCCGGCCCCCGGCCCCACCCCCGCGCCCGACACCGTGATCGCCAAGGTCGGCACCGACACCATCCACTATGCCGACCTGCAGGACGCGATGCAGACGCTGCCCGACCAGCTCCGCCAGCTCCCCCCGAACATGCTCTACCCGATGCTGCTCGATCAGCTCGTCGACCGCGACGTCATCGTCCTCAAGGCCAAGCAGGACAAGCTGCAGGACGACCCCAAGGTCGGCCCACGCGATCCAGCGCGCGACCGACATGGCGCTGCAGAACGCCCTCCTTACCCGCGAGATCCAGCCGTTGCTGACGCCCGAGGCGATCCAGGCGCGCTACACGAAGGACTACGCCGGCAAGCAGGGCGACGAGGAAGTTCGCGCCTCGCACATCCTGGTCGCGACCGAGCAGGAGGCCAAGGACATCATCGCCCAGCTGAAGAAGGGCGCCGACTTCGCTGAACTCGCCAAGAAATCCAGCACCGATCCCTCGGCCAAGCAGAACAACGGCGAACTCGGCTGGTTCAAGAAGGGCGACATGCTGCCGGAATTCTCCGACGCCGCCTTCGGCCTCAAGCCGAACGAGATCACCCCCGAGCCGATCCACACTCGCTTCGGCTATCACGTGATCAAGCTCGAGGAACGCCGCACCGCCCCGCCGCCGAGCATCGACGAGGTGCGTGACCAGATCCGTCAGCAGATCATTCAGGAAGGCGTCGCCAAGGTGCTGGTCGACGCCAAGCAGGGCGTCCAGATCCAGCGCTTCAACCTCGACGGCACCCCCATGGCGGACGCGCCCGCGGCGCCGCCCGCCCCCGCGCCGGTGAAATAAGATGGCGAACCCCGTCTCGCCGCTCGCCGTCGCCCTCCCCGCACTGCCGCCGATCGACGGTGTCCGGCTCGGCGCGGCGCAGGCGGGGATCCGCTACCAAGGACGCACCGACCTCGTCATGGTCGAGTTGGCCAAAGGCACCAAGGTCGCCGGCGTGTTCACCCGCAACAAATGCCCGGGCGCGCCGATCGATTGGTGCCGCGCCAATCTCGAGGCCGGCAAGGCGCGCGCGCTCGTCGTCAACGCCGGCAACGCCAATGTCTTCTCCGGCCGCGCCGGCGCCGAAGCGGTCAAGCTCACCGCCGAGGCGGCGGCCGACCTGATCGGCTGCAAGGCCCGCGAAGTCTTCGTCGCCAGCACCGGCGTCATCGGCGAGGTGCTCCCGCACGCCAAGCTGACGGCCGCCCTGCCCGCCCTGCACGACAGCCTCGCCGCCGACCGCTGGGAGGAAGCGGCCCGCGGCATCATGACCACCGACACCTTCCCAAAAGGCAGCACCCGCAGCATCGACCTGCCCGGCGGGGCCGTGCGGATCAGCGGCGTCGCCAAAGGCAGCGGCATGATCGCCCCTGACATGGCGACCATGCTCTGCTTCGTCTTCACCGACGCGAACCTCCCCGCCTCGGTCCTCCAGGACGCACTCTCCCACACCGTCAAAGGCACCTTCAACGCCACCACCGTCGACAGTGACACGTCGACCAGCGACACCGTCCTGCTCTTCGCCACCGGCCGCGCCCGCCACGACGAGATCGACAAGCACGACAAGAAGTCGATCCGCCTGTTCCGCAATGCGCTCGAAGCGGTCTTGCACGACCTCGCGCTCCAGGTGATCCGCGACGGTGAAGGCGCCCAGAAATTGATCCGCATCGACGTCACCGGAGCCGTGTCCAAGAAATCGGCCCACCGCGTCGCCATGGCGATCGCCAACTCCCCCTTGGTCAAGACCGCCATCGCCGGCGAGGACGCCAACTGGGGCCGCATCGTCATGGCCGTCGGCAAGGCCGGCGAACCCGCCGACCGCGACAAGCTCTCCGTCGGCATCGGCGGCACCTGGATGGCCCGCGAAGGCGCCGTCGTCCCCGGCTATGACGAAGCCCCCGTCGTGCAGCACATGAAGGGGCGCGAGATCATGATCGCCGTCGATCTCGGCCTCGGCGACGGTAAGTCGACCGCTTGGACCTGCGATCTCACACATGGCTATATCGACATCAACGGCAGCTACCGCAGCTGACGCGACTACTGGATAATCAATCGCTTGGCTCAACGTATTAAAGGAAAAAAGCAGCCGACGCTGCCCCTCCTGGCGAAAACGTCGTTCGAGCCGCTGACCACCGAGCGGCTCAAACTACGCCCGCTCCATCCCGAGGACGCCGACGCCATCCACCGCCTGGTCAATGACTGGGAGGTGGTGCGCATGTTGGCGCAGCTGCCCTTCCCCTACCCGCGCGACCTCGCGGACAAGTGGATCGGCTCCACTCTCGACCAGATCGAACGCGGGACCGGCTACCATCTCGCCATCACCGGCCAGGAGGCCGGCCGCGAGATGCTCATCGGCTGTATCGGCCTGCGGCTCGACCTGACGCCGCGCGTCGGCAGCCTCGGTTACTGGATCGGCCGCCGCTTTTGGGGCCACGGCGTCGCCACCGAGGCCGCCGCCCGCCTCTCCCGCTGGGCATTGGCCAACCTCGATCTCGACCGTCTCGAGGCCAACGTCGCCGTCGACAATCCGGCCTCGTCCGCCGTCCTCCGCCGCGCCGGCTACCGCGAGATCGGCACCGGCATGTCCCTCTTCCTCGCCCGCGGCGGCCAACACCCCGTCATCCGCTTCGAGGCCACCCGCGACGACCTGTTCGGCAAGCCCGGCGCCGAAATCACGTCCGAGCCCGGCAAGAAACTCGTCCTCGTCGCCGCCTGCGCCCTCATCGACCCCGACGGACGCATCCTTCTGACGCGGCGGCCCGAGGGCAAGGCGATGGCCGGCTTATGGGAATTCCCCGGCGGCAAGCTGAACCCCGGCGAAACGCCCGAGGATGCCCTGATCCGCGAGCTGCAGGAGGAGCTGGGGATCGACGTCGCCAGCACCTGCCTGGCGCCCTTCGCCTTCGCCTCGCACGAATACGAGACGTTCCACCTGCTGATGCCGCTCTTCCTCTGCCGCCGCTGGACCGGCCGCCCGACCGGCCGAGAAGGCCAGACGCTCGCCTGGGTCCGGCCGGAGAAGCTGACCGACTACAAGATGCCGCCCGCCGACCTGCCCCTCATCCCCATGTTGTTGGATTTCCTCTGATGCCCAATCCGATCGCCTGCCTGCTCGTCATCGGCAACGAGGTGCTCTCGGGCCGAACCCAGGACGCCAACATCAAATTCATCGCCACCGGCCTCGGCGCCATCGGCATCCCGCTGCGCGAGGTCCGCGTCATCCCCGACGTGCCCGACACCATCATCACGACGGTCAACGACTGCCGCGCCCGCTTCGACCACGTGTTCACCACCGGCGGCATCGGCCCGACCCACGACGACATCACCAGCGAATGCGTCGCCGCCGCTTTCGGCGTTCCGTGGGAGCCGCATCCGGAGGCCTGGGCTCGGATGGAGAAGCACTACAAGCCCGGCGAGTTCAACGCCGCCCGCCAGCGCATGGCGACGATGCCGCGCGGCGCGACGCTGATCGACAACCCCGTCTCCATCGCCCCGGGCTTCACCATCGGCAACGTCCATGTGATGGCCGGCGTGCCGCGGATCATGCAGGCGATGTTCGGCAACCTGGCCCCAACGCTCGAAGGCGGCACCCCCGTCACCTCGGGCGCCGTCCACGCAATCGGCCTGCTCGAAGGCAACGTCGCGGCCGGGCTGGAGGCGATCCAGAAGCGCTACCCGGACCTCGATCTCGGCAGCTACCCGTTCTACCGCAGCACCGGCAACGGCGTGGCGCTCGTGGCCAAGGGCACGGACGGCGCGGCGGTCGACGCCTGCATCGCCGAGGTCACACTGCTGATCCGCGAGATGGGCAAGGATCCCGTGGCCGGCGAACCGCCGACCTGACCGCCGAAGCGGACAGGCATCGCACGATGCCCGCCCGTCCCTCCGTCTACTTGCGCCGGCGCGACGCGCCGAGACCGACGAGCCCGGCGAGTAGCAGCCCGAGGCTGGCCGGTTCCGGCGTCGTGGTGGTGCCGCCGCCGGTGCCGCCGCCGCCGGAGATCGTGCAGCTCGAACCGACGCAGGTGATGACGCCGTTGGCCAATGCGATCGAACTCGATGCTGCCCGAGTTGGTCTCGACCACCTGGTAGGCGGAGGCCAGCCCGGCCGTCCCGGGCGTCGGGAAGAAGTTGTGGGTCGGGTCGCCGTTCTCCGCGGTCAGGCCCAACGCGATCCCCGCCGCCGTCTCGACGAAGCCGCTCGACGGCGGATTGCCGCCGCCATTCGTTGCAGCCTCCGGCACGTAAGCGTAAGCAGCCGGATCGCCGGCGCCGGCCAAGCCCAAGATGCCGCCGCCCGCGGTGAAGAAGCTGGCGATCGCCGAGGAGTGCGTCGCGAGATTGGCCAACCCGGCGTCGGAGTTGTCGCAGCCGCCGCAACTGGTGTCCGAGGCCACCGCGATGGCGCTGTAAAGCGCCGGATTGAATACGGAGTCGGAGATTGTGTTGTTGGGGTCGACATTGGTGAACGCGATCCCGAGCGCCGTGAGATCACTCGTCAGCTGGTTTCCGGAATCGAACGTCAGGACCGGGAGGCTCGAACCGTTGCGGACGAACGCCAGCTCTGAGGTGAGCGCGGTCTTCGCCGATGATGATCCGTAAAACATGTGAAGGTCGGCATCGTGTCCGGTGAGGAAGATGTTCCCGGCATGAGCAGAACTCACGCCGGCCAAGCACCCGAGCCCAGCCAACATTTTCAGACTGATTTTCATTCCGATCTCCTGCCCGTTTTCGGCAACGAAGCAGTAGCAAGAGTTATGCCACCGTCGGAACGATTGAATTTACTGTGGATTTGCGGACGCCTGATTCCGATTTGTAAACAATTCTGACATCGTTCGCTGAGCAGAGGTGAACGAGCCGGGGGCAGATTCCGCTCAGATTGACAGGCGTGCCAGGATTCCGCCCGCCGCCCACCATCCCGTGCTAAAACAGGCCTGCAGGAGATAACCGCCGGTTGTCGCCTCCCAATCCAGCATCTCGCCCGCCGCGAACACCCCCGGGTGATCGCGGAACATGAAACGCGCGTCCAAGCCCGCCAGCGCGACACCACCCGCCGTCGAGATCGCCCGGTCGAGCGGCGCCAGCCCGGTCACCTGCAACGGCACTCGCTTCGGTTCGCCCCCGAGTTCTCGCAGCAGTGATGAGGCGACCGGCGGCAGCCCCGCCCGGCGCAGGGCGTTGGCCCGGGATTGCGCCCCGGCGCCCATCTTCCGGCGCAACGCCGCCTCGTCCAGATCCGGTCGCAAATCAATCAGCAGCGAAGCCACGCCTTCGCGATCGAGCGCCTCGCGGATCGCGCGGCCGACCGAATAGATCACGCCGCCCTCGAGCCCCTGCGCCGTCGCGATTGCCTCGCCCCGGACGGTCAGCCCCCCGATCGAGACGGCAATCCGCTTCAGCGGCTCACCTGCAAATTTGGTGCGGAAGAAATCCGACCACGCATGCACCACGCCGCTATTGGCCGGCCGCAACGGCGAGACCGCGATCCCCTCGGCGCTTAGAATCCCGCTCCAAGCACCGTCCGACCCCAGCCGCGCCCAGGAGCCTCCGCCCAAAGCCAGCAGCGTCGCCGCCGGCCGCACCAACACCTGCCCGTCCGGCGTGGCGAACGCCAATTTCCCTTCTTGCCACCCCGTCCAACGATGCCGCGGCCGGAACTCGACACCGAGACCGGTCAGCCGACCCAGCCAAGCGCGCAACAACGGGCTGGCCTTGAACGCGACCGGGAACACCCGTCCGGAACTGCCGACGAAAGTCGGCTGCCCCAACCCCTCGCACCAGGCTCGCAGCGCCTCCGGCCCGAACGCCTCGATCGCCGGCCGCAGCGCGCCCACCTCTGGCCCATAGCGCGCCATGAACCGTTCGATCGGCTCCGAATGCGTCAGGTTCAGCCCGCCGCGCCCGGCGAGCAGGAACTTACGGCCGAACGACCCCATCCGGTCGTAGACCGTGACCCGGGCGCCCGCCCCCGCCAGCCGCTCCGCCGCGATCAGCCCGGCGGGACCGCCGCCAACGATCGCGACATCGGCTCCGATCTAAACGCCCTCCGGCAGCTTCTGGTCCAGTTCTTGCGCCAGATCCGATACCGCCGTCATCCTCCCCAACTCCTTTGCCTCGTCGTCGACGGCGACCTCCAGCCGCTCCGAAATCCGTTCCAGCATCTGGATCACCTTGCTGACCTCCTTCTCGGCCAGCAGGTTGATCTGCAGATCGATATGCGACCGCCGGTCCGCGCGCTGGCTCATCCGGTTCTGCCGGATCAGCACGAACGTCGAGAGCAACACCCCCTCGAGCGAGACCAGCATGCACAGCAACTGGAACGGATAAGGGTCGAACGCCGGCCCGAGCTTCACGGCGCCGAGATTGATCGCCGTCCAGATGCCGAACCAAACCAGATGCACCAGCACGAACACCACCGTCCCGGCAAACGTGCCGATCGCGTCCGCCACGCGGTCCGACAAGCTCCGCTGCCGGTCCTTGCCCTCCTCGAGTTCGACGACGGCTTGGATGTTTTCGGCGACGGTACGGTCCTGTGGCATGCTCAGTCCTTGAACGGGTCCGCCGGCGACGGTGCCTGACGCGAGTACCCGTTAACGCAGTAGCCGCCTCCTTGGTACCGCTCCTGCACCGCGCTGTCGCTCACCTTGCCGGCGAGTTGACCGGCGAACGGGTCGGCGCTGTCCCGCGGTGACCAGCCGATCCGGCCGCGCGAATCCTCCCGCCACCACGTCATCCGGGTGTTCGCCGATGCGCCCCAGATCACCGCGTGTCCCGTCCGCTCGGCGAGCACGCAGCGTTCCATCATCGTCGTGAGGTCTGCATACGAAAGCCAACTCGCCAGCATCCGCGCGTCGACCGGTTCCGGGAAGGCCGACCCGATCCGCACATTGACGTTCTCGACGCCGTGCTTGTCCCAGTAAAGCCGCCCCATCAGCTCGCCAAAGCATTTCGACAAGCCGTAGAAACTGTCGGGCCGGAAGTCGCAATCCGCGTCCAGCGTCGTCGCCCGCTCGTGGAAGCCCACCGAATGATTGCTGCTGGCGAACACCACTCGGGCCTGCTCGCGCCGAGCGGCCTCGTAGATGTGATACAGCCCGCGCAGATTGGGACCGAGCACCTCCTCGAACGGCTTATCGACCGAGATGCCACCGAAATGCAGGATCGTCCCGCAACCCTCGGCGAATCGAAGCAGAGATACGCCGTCGTTCAGGTCGATCCGCTCGAACCGCGCGCCCGGCGGCAACGGATCGGGGAATGGCACGATGTCGGTCAGCCGCAGCGACCAGCCGTTGGCGCCCAACGCTTTGGCGAGCGCGCGGCCTAGATTGCCGGATGCGCCGGTGAGCAGGATGGGACGATCGGGCGCGGTGGGCATGGTGGGCGGTCCTCCAATGGTGGCTCACCGTTGCCTTGGGCTTGAACTCGGGTCAACGGGGCGGCAGGGTCGCGCCATGCAGACGATCGCTCAAGCCGCCGACGCCCTCCAAAATGGGGCAACCACAGCGCGCAAGCTGGTGGAGCAATGCCTCGAACGCATCGAAGCGCCGGCCGGCGAAGGGTCCCGCGCCTTCGTCCGCGTCTATGCGGATGCCGCGCGCGCCAGCGCCGACGCGATGGACCAGCTGCGCCGAGTTCGGCCGCGCGCCGGGTCCGCTGGCCGGCATCCCCATCAGCGTGAAGGATTTGTTCGACGTCGCCGGCGAGCGGACGGCGGCCGGCAGCCGGGTGCTGGCAGAGGCCAAGCCGGCGACCCGGCACGCGACCGTGATCGAGCGCTGCCTCGCTGCCGGGCTGATCCCGGTGGGCCGCACCAACATGACCGAGTTCGCCTTCTCGGGCATCGGCATCAATCCTCATTTCGGCACGCCGACGAGCCCCTGGAAGCGCGACGAGAAACACATCCCCGGCGGCAGTTCGTCCGGCGCGGCGGTTTCGGTCGCCGATGGTATGGCGCTGGCCGCGCTGGGCACCGACACCGGCGGCTCCTGCCGCATACCGGCGGCCTTCTGCGGAGTCGTCGGCTACAAGCCCACCGCGCGCCGCGTCCCGATCGAGGGCGTCTTGCCGCTCTCGCCGTCACTCGACAGCGTCGGGCCGCTGGCCAACACGGTCGCCTGCTGCGCCGCGATCGACGCCGTGCTCGCCGGTGAACCACTCGCGCCGGTCCGGGTTCTCGAGCTGCGCAACCTCCGACTGGCCGTGCCGGGCAACATGGTGCTCGAGGACATGGATGCGGCGGTCACCGAGCCGTTCAACCGCGCGCTCAACCGGCTGAGCAACCTGGGCGTCCGCGTCACCCACCTGACCTTCCCGCAATTCGAGCAGATCGCCGAAGCCAACGCCAAGGGCGGGTTCGCCGCCGCTGAAGCGCATAGCTGGCACCGCGCCTATCTCGCGGATCAGAGGGAGATCTACGACCCCCGCGTTCGCATCCGGATCGAGCGCGGCGAGTCGATGTCGGCCGGCGACATGGTTCGCCTGATCGAAGCCCGGCGCCGGATCTGCGCCTCGATGGACGCAGCGACCTTCCCGTTCGACGCCGTGGCGATGCCGGCCTCGCCGATCGCGCCGCCCCGGATCGACAGCCTCACCGACGATGCCGAATACACCCGCGTCAACACACTGGCGCTGCGCAATTCGTCGCTCGGCAACTTCCTCGACCGCTGCGCCATCAGCCTGCCGATGCATCGCGCCGGCGAAGCGCCCGCCGGGTTCATGCTGATGGGCGAAACCGGCGGCGACGCCCGTCTTTTCGCGATCGCCGCCGCCGTGGAGAAGGTGCTGAAGGAGTAGCCTCAGCCGACCTGTTCAGCTTCCGCCAGCACGTACGTGTAGAAACGCACGCTGCCGTCCGGCTGCTTCTCGCGGTAGACGCCCTGGATCTCCGTGCTCAGGCCCGGGAACGCGTTCTCCAGCGCCTCGAACGCCAGCATGTAGTCGATCATCGGTGACGTGTTCCGCCCGACCCGCTCGCCCGGGACCATGAGCGCGATCCCCGGGGGATAGACCAGCATCAGGGTCGCCGCGACCCGGCCGCGGATCTCGCTGATCGGGAGATACTCGACCCGATTGCGCGTCAGCAGCTGCGAAGCCTCCTGCGGGCTGGTCACGAGTTCGGGCAAATGTTCGGCCTCGAATTGCTGATGCTGCAATCGGCTGATGTTCCGGTCACGGTAGAAACGGTGCATCTGACCGCAGAGATCCCGCAGCCCAACTCCATGGTAACGCGCCGGGCGCTTGCGGACGAAGCTCGGTACGACGTCCTGCAGCGGCGCGTTCTCGTCATGCAGCCGCTTGAACGTCACCAGCCAGCTCAGCAGTGTCCCCGCCTTGCTGCTCTCCACCCCCGGCGTCAGCAGGAAGAGAATGCTGTGCAGGTCGTTCTTCTCCGGCACGATCCGGTTTTCGCGCAGGTACTCGGCCAGCAGGACGGCCGGCACGCCGTGCTCCTCATACTCGCCGGTGACCCGGTCGAAGCCCGGCAGCAGCAAGGTCAGCTTGTTCGGGTCGGTCATCGCGTAACCCGGCGCTACGCGGGTGAAGCCATGCCAATTCTCGCCGGGCGCGAGCGCCCAATAGGTCGGGTTGGCGACGAGATCGTCCGTCGGCACGTCCTCCCAGGGGATCGTCCGCGCCACCACGTCGTCCGGCCCCTTCCACTCGACGGTGTCCGGCACGAACGGGTCGGGGAACCAGCGGCGGGCCGGATCGACCTCGCGCACCTCGTATTCGCGCCGGATCGCCCGCAGCTTCTTGCGCAACTCGATTCCGAGCCGGATCGTGTCATCCCACAACACCATGCCCGACCGCCCCTTCATCATATGGGCGCCGACGTCGAGCGAGGCGAAGATCGGGTAGAACGGCGAAGTGCTGGCGTGCAGCAGGAAGCTTTCGTTGAACCGCCGCGCCTCGACCCGGCGGCGCTGGCCCTTGATGTGGCCGTCGCGGACGTGGATCTGCGACGCCTGGCTGAAACTGGCCAGCTGTTTGTGGGTGGATTGCGTGGCGAAGATGCCGGGCTGGTCGCCGCCGAGAGCGTTCAGCCCCATCGCGAAGCGCCCCGCGAACAGCGGATGGAACTTCATGAACCCGGCCCAGGCCTCGTCGAACAGCAGATAATCGCAGAGATGCCCGAGGCGCGAGAGGATCAGCTTGGCGTCATAAATGGTGCCGTCGTAGGTGCATTGCTCGATCACCGCGACGCGAAGCGGCCGCTCGCGACGCCACGCTTCGGGATCGGTGACCAGCGGGTTGCGCCGGATCGCCTCGCGGATCTTGGTCTCGTCGAGCGACTCGTAATCGATCGGGCCGACCATACCATAGGCGTTGCGGTCGGTCGGCAGATAGATCGGGATGCCGCCGCCGAGCAGCAGGGCTCCGTGATGCGCGGCCTTGTGGTTATTGCGGTCGAACAGCACGAGATCGCCCGGTGCTACGAGCGCGCCGAGCACGATCTTGTTGGAGGACGAGGTGCCGTTGAGCACGAAATAGGTCCGCTCGGCGCCGAAGATCTTCGCGGCCGCCTTCTCCGCCTCGAGCGCCGGGCCCTCATGGGTCAGCAGGTCGCCCATCTCGACGACGGAGTTGTCGATGTCGTCGCGGAAGATGGAGTGGCCGAGATGCTCGACGAAGATGCGGCCGATCGGACTGCGGCTGTAGAAGATCCCGCCGTTGTGCCCCGGGCAGGTCCAAAGCTGGTTGCCCTGCTCGGAATAGTCGAGCAGCGCGCCGAAGAACGGCGTCTTCAGGGTGGCGGCGTAATTGCGCAGGCGGCTCGCCAGGTTGAGCGCCACGAACTCCGGCGTCTCCTCGGACAGGAAGATCGTCCCGTCGGTATGGTTCAGGACCTCGACCGGCACGTCCTCCAGCCGCTTGCGGCGCAGCATCAACAGGATCGGCATCTCCAGCCCGCGCTTGCGGACCAACGAGATCAGCCCGGCCGGCTTGCTGAGGACCCCCTTCTTGCCCCAGTCGACCACCATGCAGCCGATGGCCGCGTCCGTCTGGATCGCGAGTTCCGCATCATCGGTGCTGCGGGCGACAAGCACGCTGAAGCCGAGACGCTCCGTCTCGCGCACGATCTGCTGCAGGCGCAGCCAGTCGAGATCGGCATCATTGAACGAGGGTGCGCAGATCAGAAACTTGAAATGCCGCTCGTATTC
Organism: uncultured Alphaproteobacteria bacterium; assembly: GCA_963848035.1. Classification (GTDB taxonomy): domain Bacteria; phylum Pseudomonadota; class Alphaproteobacteria; order Acetobacterales; family Acetobacteraceae; genus JAVVHH01. Next base: position 3,553,186 of record CAWKCD010000001.1, on the reverse strand, counting down.
CATCCTGCCCCCAAAGACCGCTCACCGGAGCAGTCGCGCCAATGCTTCCCGGTCAGGCACGACCGGAAGCGTGCGGCGCCTTGATGAGCGCGCGGAACGCGTGGGCCATGCGGCAGATGCGGTCGAGCGCTGCCTTGTGGCCGATTGCATCCGGCTCGTCCAGCAGCCCGGTCAGCCAATATGCCGAGGGGTGACCGGCGGTCGGGATTGGGTGCTCCGACCGCCGGGCGCCAGAACGCCTACTCGGTGCGGGCGCGGGTCGTGTTGTTCTTCCGATCCCAATAGAGCGAAACCTTTGAAATTTCACACAGGTTCAGATCCCGCCACGTCGCCACGTCGCCGTCATTGTACTGGACCTTCAGGTCGAAGTGGCAGGCCTGGGCATGCCGCGAGAAGCTCACGTCGTAGGTATCCCCGTCCGAGAGAACGTTGCCGCGGCCCATGATCTCGCGGCCCCAACTGTCGCTGCGCGACGGGCTCACCCATAGGTCGTCGATCTGGTAGCCGGTGCGGTTCACCAGCGTGAAATCCTGATCCCCCGCATGAGCCGAAGGTGCAAACGCCAGCAACCCGGCCGCGAGAGCCACAGAAGAGAATAAGCGCATCGAACGGGTCCTATTGGTGATGAGCCAACAATTTACCGCCGAATACACAATGAAAGGTTACCAGCCGTAACTGTTCGCGTCACCCCAGCAGCGCCGCTATGGCGGCCCGATCCGGCATTGCCGGGATCGCTCCGCGCCGCGTTGTCGCCAGCGCGCCGGCGGCATTGGCGATGCGGCAGATGCGATCCAGGACGCGCCCGTCCTCGATCGCGGTGGGAGTCTCGATCAACCCGGCCAGCAAACCGGCCATGAATGCGTCCCCTGCCCCCGTCGTGTCGATCGCCGCGACCGGCAACCCCGGCACCACGCCATCGGCATTCGAGGTGAACCAGTGACTGCCGGCAGCGCCCAACGTCACCGCCACTAAGGCAAGTCCATCATGCCAGAGCGCCCGGACGCCGCTTTCCAGGTCCTTGTGACCGGAAAGGAAAACGACCTCCTCCTCGCTGATCTTCACGATCTCGGCATGCTGGAAGCCCAGCCGCATCCCCGTCTTCGCCGCATCCCGGCTCGGCCAGAGCGCCTCCCGCAGGTTGGGATCATAGCTGCGACGCACGCCGTGGTTGCGGGACAGCTCGATCGCATGCAGCGTGGCGGACCTCGACGGCTCACCGATCAGGCTGATCGAGCCGTAGTGCAGCACCTTCGCGCCGGCGATGTCGCCCGGGTCGATATCCCCCGGCGCGAACAGCGTGTCCGCACCGGGATCGCGGTAGAACAGGAACTCGCGGTCGCCGTCGGCGGCCAAGGAGACGAAGGCCAGCGCGGTCCGCGCCTTATCGAAGCGGAGCGGCGACACATCCACCCCGGCTTCGGCCAAGGTATCGGCGAGGAAGCGGCCGAAGCCGTCCTCACCGACCTTGCCCATGAACGCGCTGGCGACGCCGAGCCGGGCGAGCCCCACCGCGACGTTGGCCGGCGCGCCGCCCGCGGCCTTGCGGAAAGTCTCCGCCTGGCCCAGCGAAACGCCCGTCGTGGTGGGCACGAAGTCGATCAGCAACTCGCCGAGGCAAACGACGTCAGCCAACGCTCATCCCCTCAACGCGTCCAGCCAGGGTATTGGCCGACATTGTCACGCGTCACCAGCTTGGACTGCATTAGGATCATCGGATCCGAGGGCTTCTTGCCATCCATGATGTCGACCCCGGTCTTCACCCCGAGCCTGCCCATCTCGTAGGGATCCTGACTTGCCGACGCCTGGACCTGCGTGTTGCCCTTCAACGCGCCCACGATATCCGGCGCGCCGTCGACCGAGGTGATCACGATCCCGGTGCGGTTGAGCTGCTTGGCGGCGAGGTCGGAGCCGATCGCCTGCGGGTCATTGATCGCGAACAGGCCGGCGATCTCCGGGAAGCGCGTCAGGTAACCCTGCATCGACGCCATGCCGCCCTCGCGCGACCCCTTCCCGTCCTGGTCCGACGAGAGGATCTTGATGTCCGGGTACTTCTTCAGCACCTCCTGGCAGCCATTGACCCGGTCGATCACCGCCGAGACCTGCGGCCCGTTCTCGATCACGACGTTGCCCTTCTTGCCGATCTTCTCGGCGAGGTACTCGCAGGAGATCTGGCCGGCCTGGACGTTGTTGGTCTGCACCGTCGCATCGGCGCCCGAGGCCGCCACGTCGACCGCGATCACGACGACACCCGCCGCCTGTGCCCGCTTGATCGCCGGCGCGATCGCGCGCGGGTCGGCAGCGTTGACCAGGATCAGGTCGACCCCGGCGGAAATGAAGTTGTCGATCTGGGTGAACTGCTTGTTCAGATCGTAGTCCGCCGACGCGATCGTCACCTTCGCGTTCGGGTTGATCTGGTGAACCCCGTCGGTCACGCCCTTGCCGAGCGCCACGAAATATGGGTTCCCCAGCGAGCCGACCGTCAGGCCCACGGACTTCAGTTCCTTGGCGACGGACACGCCCGACAGCAGCGCCAGCCCGGCGCCCGCGAGCAGTAATTTCTTCAACATGCGAACCTTCTCTCCCGGCCCTTCGATTGAACGTCCCCGGCGGCGAGGGCCAACCCGCCGGGTCCCATCCTCAAGTGCGCGCGCCGCCTTGCAGCCGCAGCCGGTCGAGCCCGACGGCGCCGATGATGACCAGGCCCTTGATGATGAATTGCCAGATGTCCGACACCCCCACGAGCACCAGCCCGTTGGACAGCACGGCGATGATCAGCGCGCCGACCAGCGTGCCCCAAATCGAGCCGATGCCACCGACGAAGCTGGTGCCGCCGAGGATCACGGCTGCAATCGCGTCGAGTTCGTAGCTCTGGCCGATCTGCAGCCCGTTGGCCGCGAATAGCCGCGCCGCCGACATCGCGCCGCCGAGCCCGGCGCACAGGCCGGAGACCGCATACACGAACAGCAGGATGCGCCAGACCTTGATCCCCGAGAGCCGCGCCGCCGCCGCGTTGCCGCCGACCGCGTAGATCCATACGCCCAGCACGGTCCGCCGCAGCACCCACCAGGAGATCAAGATCACCACGAGCGCGATAATCGCGAGCATCGGGATGCCGTAGCCGGGCGCGATCGAGACTGTCGCGTTGCCGATGGCGGCGAAGGGCAGATCCGGATTGAATACGGTGGTATCGCCGCCCATCAGGCGCGCCACCCCGCGCACGGCGGTGAGTGAGCCGAGCGTGACGATGAACGGCGGCAGTTTTCCGAACGCGATCAGGCAGCCGTTGATCAGGCCGAAGCCGAGCCCGGTCAGCAGCGCCGCGGGAAGGCCGAGCCATCCCCAGCCATCGATGAGCGAGGCGATCAGCGCCGCCATTGCCGAGGCAGCGAGGATCGAACCCACGGAAATGTCGATGCCGCCGGTCAGGATCACGAACGTCATGCCCGCGGCCAGCACGGTGTTGATCGCCGCCTGCTGCAGCACGATCCCGACGTTCTGGCCGGTCAGAAACCGGTGATCGCTGAAGTAATGGAACGCGATCGCCAGCACGATCAGCACGGGCAGCATGCCGAGCGCCTGCAGCGTGCTGCGCAGCCGGACTTGGCTGGCCGATAACCCGGCGCCTCCGGTCGGTCTCGCCGCAGCCGGCGCCTTCTCCACCTGTTCCATCGCCATCCTCCCTTTCGTTACGCCGCGACGTCCATGCCGGTGCCGAGCGCCATTATGTTCTCTTGCGTGATGGCGACCCCGCTGCCGCCGCCGACTTCGCCGGCAATCCGCCCCTCGCGCATCACCAGCACGCGGTCGCAGACACCGATGATCTCGGGCAGTTCGCTCGAGATCACGATGATGCCGATGTCCTTCTGCGCGAGCTCGTCGATGATGCGGTAGATCTCCGATTTCGCGCCGATATCGACGCCGCGGGTCGGCTCGTCGAGGATCAGCACGCGCGGGCCGATCTCGAGCCAGCGAGACAGCAGCACCTTCTGCTGGTTGCCGCCGGACAGGCTGCCGACGGCGACCGCCGGGCTGGCGGCGCGGACGCGCATGGCCTCGAAGGCGCGGGCGGCGCGGCGGGCGGCCGAGCGCAGGTCGAGCGTGCCGGCGGCCTTGGCGTCGCGCTGGATGACGCCGAGATTGATGTTGGTCTCGCAGGAAAGGTCGAGGAACAGGCCAAGCGCCTTGCGGTCCTCCGTCAAATACGCGAGCCCGTTGGCCAGCGCGTCCGAAGGCTGGTTGATCACCGGGCGCTGCCCGTCCAGGATCACCTCGCCGCCCGCCTTTGCATCGGCGCCATAGATCAGCCGTGCTAGTTCGGTGCGGCCGGAACCGACCAGCCCGGCGATCCCCAGCACCTCGCCGCGGTGCAGCTCGAAACTGCAGGGATGCACCCGCTTGCCGCCATCGGTGATGCCGCGCACCTCGAGCACGACTGGGCCGCGGCTGCCATGCGGGTCGTGCTCCTTCTTGTAGAAGCTCGAGAGGTCGCGCCCAACCATCATCTTGACCAGCGATTCGGCCGAGAGCCCCTCGCGGTCGAGCGTGCCGACATAGGCGCCGTCGCGCAGCACCGAAACTCGGTCGGCCAGCTCATAGATCTCGGCCATCCGGTGGCTGATGTAGAGCAATGCGATCCCATCGGCGCGGAGCTGCCGGATCAGCGCGAACAGCCGCTCGGTCTCGCGCGACGACAGCGCCGTGGTCGGCTCGTCAAGCACCAGGATCTGCGATTTGGCATGCAGCGCGCGGGCGATCTCGACCAGCTGCTGCTCGGCGATGGAAAGCGAGCCCACCGGCGTCGTTGGCGTGAACGGCGCGCCGAGACGTTCCAGCACCGACGCGCAGCCAGCCTCCATCGAACGCCGATCAATCTGCCCGGACCGTGTCGGCTCGACACCCAAAAAGATGTTCTCGGCGACCGTCAGGTTCGGCGCCAACGCCAGTTCCTGGTAGATGATGGCGATCCCGTGCTTCTTGGCGGCGATCGGGTCGGTGATGGTGACGGGCTTGCCGTCGATGAGGATCTGCCCGCCGGGATCGGCCTGATAGGCGCCGGACAGCACCTTCATCAGCGTCGACTTGCCGGCGCCGTTCTCGCCCATGACGGCCATGACCTCCCCGCCCCACGCCTTGAGCTCGACGCCGTTCAGCGCCTTGACGCCCGGAAACGTCTTGGAGATGCCGCGCATCTCCAGGCGCGGCGTCGCCTCGTTGGCCATTTTGTTCCTCCCGTCTTTCGCCTTCAGGCGAAAAGTAATTCTTGATCCGGACCGTAGCTGACATGAAGCGGTAAAGTTGCGGCGCCCAACGCCGCCGCGTTCGGCCCGATCGTGCCGAGGAGCAATTTCGGCGGTTGGCGCGCCTCGGGAACGCTGCGGGTCAGCAGAGTCCGCAGGCGATGGACCAGCGCTTCGACGATTCCGCGCGGCAGATTGCCGTCGATCACGATTGCATCAAGATCGAGCACCGCCGCGAGTGAGAGCAGCGGCAGGACCAGCGCGTCGGCGCAATCCTCGAGCCACTCGTCGACAAATCCGGGATGGAGCGGCAGGGCGCGCTCGAGATCAGCGGCGGTCTCGATGGTGACGCCATGGAAGCGCAGATGGCGGATCAGCGAGCTGATCGAGGCCCGGGTCAGCAGGATGTCGGTCGGGCCCTCTGGCCGCGGCGCGCTGGCCAGGCGCGAGGCCGGCACCGGCATCAGGCCGAAATCGCCGGCATTGCCGGTCGCGCCGCGCCGATAAGCGCCGCCGAGCACGATGCCGCCGCCGACCGCGGTGCCGATATAGACGATCGCGAAATCGTCCAGCTCACGGCCGTGCCCGCCGAACAACTCGGCCACCGCGATCGCATTGCCATCGTTCTCGACGACCACCGGCAGGTCGAGCATCGCGCGCAGCCTTCCCGCGAGGTCGAAACCGTTCCAGGCCGCCGCGACCGCCTCCGGCAGGTCGAGTTCGCGCCGCCACGCGCCGAGATTGTACGGCAGCGCGAGGCCGACGCCGGCGAGCCGCTCGCGCCCCGCCGCAGGCACCGCGCGGCGCAGGAAGGCGACGTCGTCGCGGATCAGCCGGAGCGCCTCCTCCGGGGTCGGAAAGGCGCGCTCGTGACGCCGGGCCTTGAGCACCGTTCCGCTGAAGTCGATCAACAGGCTGTCCATCCAGCGCCGTCCGAGCTTGACGCCGATCGCATAAGCGCCGCTCGGGTCGAGCCGCAGCAATGTCGCCGGCTGGCCGCGCAGGCCGGTACGCTTGCCGGTGGTGCGGACCAGGTTCTGGTGCTCCAGTTCACGGACGATCTGGCCGGCTGCGTTCTGGGTCAGGTTCACATGTCGCGCCAGGTCGGCCTTGGACGCCTCGCCCAGCCTGCGCAATGCCGCGAGCACGATGCGCTCGTTGAATTGGCGCACGACGGCCGAATTGCTGCCTTGACCATTGACGGTGACGCTCACCTTTCCCTCCCGGCCGTTGCGAAGGGCGTAGCAAACGCGGCCGCGCGGCGTCAATAATTAACTCATCAAGAATTATTAATTTGCCGGCTCGACCCGGTTGTGGCACTTCGGCACCGGGAACCCACGGAGGCCCCTATGACCGAAATCGCCGCGCTGATGCGCGCTGCACGGCTCATTCCCGTGCTCACCATCGAAGATTCCGCACACGCCGTCCCGCTCGCCAAGGCACTCGTCGCCGGCGGCGTGCGGATGCTGGAAGTGACGTTGCGGACCAAGGCCGGCGCGGAAGCCGCACGGCGGATCAGCGAGGAAGTTCCAGACGCGATCGTCGGTTTCGGCACCGTCCTGAGCGGCGCGGATCTCGACATCGCCGAGAAGCTCGGCCTGCGCTTCGCGTTCAGCCCCGGCGCCAGCCCGGCGTTGCTCGATGCCGCGAAGGGCCGCGCGCTCCCGTTCGTGCCGGGGATTCAAACCGCCTCGGAATACATGGCCGCCGCCGAGCGAGGCTTCACGATAGCGAAGTTCTTCCCCGCTGAACCCGCTGGCGGCATCCCGGCGCTGAAAGCGCTCGCCGGGCCGTTCCCGCAGGCGCAGTTCTGCCCGACCGGCGGGATCGCCGAGGACCGCGTCGCGGCTTGGCTGGATCAGCCGAACGTCTTGGCCGTCGGCGGGTCGTGGCTGGCGACAGCGGCCGACATCCGACGCGGCGACTGGGCCGCCCTGACTCAACGGGCGGAAAAAGCCCTCGCTCGCCTCCAGCCGCAGGAGATCCCGGCATGAAGGACCGCATCGGCGAAGTGACGCAGCGGATCGCGGCTCGCAGCCATGATGGACGCGCCCGCTATCTCGACCGCGTCGGCGCGGCCATCGACCGCGCCGGCCGCCCTCGGTCGCGCCTCGGCTGCGCCAACCAGGCGCACGGGTTCGCCGCCTGCAATCCCGGCGATAAGGCAAAGCTCGCCGAGGGCGTGGTGCCCAATCTCGGCATCGTCACCGCCTATAACGACATGCTCTCGGCGCATCAGCCCTACGAGACCTACCCCGAACTCATCCGCCAAGCCGCCCGCGACGCCGGCGCAACCGCGCAGGTCGCCGGCGGCGTGCCCGCGATGTGCGACGGCGTGACGCAGGGCGAGGCCGGCATGGAGCTGTCGCTGTTCTCGCGCGACGTCATCGCCATGGCCACCGCGATCGCGCTCTCGCACCAGACGTTCGACGCCGCGGTCTATCTCGGCATCTGCGACAAGATCGTTCCGGGCCTGATCATGGGCGCGCTCGCCTTCGGCCATCTGCCGGCCGTGTTCATCCCGGCGGGACCGATGCCGACCGGATTGCCGAACGGCGAGAAGGCGCGCATCCGCCAGCTCTATGCCGAGGGCAAGGTGGACCGGGCCGCGCTGCTCGCATCGGAGATGCAATCCTACCACGGACCCGGCACCTGCACCTTCTACGGCACCGCCAACACCAACCAGATGCTCATGGAGATCATGGGCCTGCATCTGCCCGGCTCGGCCTTCGTCAATCCCGGCACGAAGCTGCGCGATGCGTTGACGCGTGCCGCGGCGCAACGGGCGATCGCCATCACGCAAGGCGGCAACGAGTTCACGCCTTTGGGCCATGTGCTCGACGAGCGCGCTTGGGTGAACGGGATCGTCGGCCTGCACGCGACGGGCGGCTCGACGAACCACACGATCCATCTCATCGCCATGGCGCGCGCGGCAGGGATCGAGCTGAGCTGGGACGATTTCGCAGATCTGGCGGAGGTGGTGCCGCTGCTGTGCCGGGTCTATCCGAACGGCCAGGCCGACGTGAACCATTTCCAGGCGGCAGGCGGCATGGGCTTCATGATCCGCGAGCTGTTGGACGCCGGGCTGCTGCACGACGATGTGCGGACGGTCTGGGGCACCGGGCTGCGCGCCTATGCCTCCGAGCCGGGCCTCTCGCCGGAAGACGGCGTCGTCTGGCATGCGGCGCCGAGCGAAAGCGGCGCGCCGACGATCCTGCGCGGCGCGGCCGACCCTTTCCAGGAAACCGGTGGCCTGCGCGTGTTGGACGGCGCGCTCGGCCGGGCCGTGATCAAGACGTCGGCGGTCAAGCGCGAGCATCATTGCGTCGAAGCACCGGCGCTGGTGTTCAACTCGCAAGAGGCGCTGCAGGCAGCGTTCAAGGCCGGCGCGCTCGATCGCGACGTCGTCGCCGTCGTGCGCTTCCAGGGGCCACGGGCCAACGGCATGCCCGAACTCCACAAGCTGATGCCGCCGCTCTCCGTCCTGCGCGACCGTGGTCACCAGGTCGCGCTGGTCACCGACGGGCGGCTCTCCGGCGCATCAGGCAAGATCGCCGCGGCCATCCACGTCACGCCCGAGGCGCTCGACGGCGGCGGGCTGGCGCGTGTCCGCGACGGCGACATCATCCGGGTGGACCCGGATAATGGCCGGCTCGAGGTCAAGGTGGACAAGGCCGAATGGGACGCGCGGATACCTGCCGAGCAGGACATGTCCGACTCGCATGAAGGCGTCGGGCGGGAACTGTTCAGCGTCTTCCGCGCCGCGGTCGGCCGCGCGGATGCCGGGGCGGCGGTGTTCTAGAAGAACCCGGTCAGGCTCTCCGCCCGGCCGACGATCCGGCCGAGGTCCAACACCTCGTGCAAAGCGCCCTCGCTCCAGGCGCGCAGCCGATACAACGTCGCGAACACGAAGCCCGGCGCCGGACCACCCTGCCCGCCCACCAATTCGGCGCCGCGGCGGACATTGTCCATCATCCAGGCCGGCAGCAGCAGGTGGTAGGGGTTGCGGGCGACCTCGCCGACATGGAGCGACAGCGCCGCCACGAGCTCGGCCACGTCCGAGGCCGATGACTCAATCATGAGGTTGGGCGCCGCCATCGCGCCCCAATACTCGGTCTCGACGACGGAACAGCGCAGCCCGGGAGTTGCGCGCATTGTGTCGAGCGCCAGTTCACGCACGCCGATATGGGTCTGGTTCCAATCGGCGTCGTGCGGCAGGAACACGACATCGGGCCGGAGTTGCGCCACGAGGGGAACGCTTGCTGCGACCCCCCGGCGCCAGCGGTCGGGATCTTCGGCGCGTCCGGCCGGCGTGATGCGCTCGAGCCCCGCCCGATCCGGGGTGATGAGATCGAAGCCGAGCGCCGCGCAGGCCGCTTCGAGTTCGCGCCACCGCGCCTCGCGTCGGTCGGGTCTGCTTCCCAGCGTCGCCGCGAAAACGACGACGCGGAACCCGGCCTCCCGCTGCAATCTCAGCGGCAACGCGCCGATGATCGCCTCGTCGTCCGGGTGCGGCGCGAAGATCAGCGCGGTGCGGCCACCCTGCTGCGGCGGTCGCGCCGACGACGGGCCGGTGCCGATCGCCGCGCCTTCCGCGAGCAGCGCCGCGAAGTGGTCGACCCAGGCGCGATAGGGATTGTCGGCCATTGTCAGCGCGGCAGTTCGACCCAGCCGCCCCGGCGAGCGCTCTCGGCGATGGCGGCGAGTGCGGCGGCGGTGTCGAGCGACTCCGCCTCCGTCGCGCCGTTCCACCCCGCCCCGGTGCGCACGAGGCGGGCGAAGCTTTCCGCTTCGAGGCGGAAGCCGTCCGCCGCCTCGAGTTCCTCGGTCTCGAACGGGATCGTGCCGGGAACGCCGCGCTTGATCCGCAACGGCAGCGTGCCGCTCGGCCCATGGTTGGCGTAACCGGTTTCGATCACGCCGGTCGAGCCGACGATCACCGCGTAACGATGAAACGACGTCGACATCGAGGTGGATACCTGCGCGATGGCGCCGGATGGGAACTCGACCAGCGCGGCGACGGTCTGGTCCACGCCGCTCTCGGTCCAGCGCGCGGTCGCGAACACGCGCGTCGGCCGCTCGCCGGCCGCGATGCGGGCCATGGACATCGCATACGTTCCGGCATCCATCAGCGCACCGCCGGCGCGGTTGGGCAGCAGGCGGATGTTGGTCGGGTCGCCGAGCGCCGCGCCCTCTGGCGAGACGATGCCGAAGCCGAACGCCGAAGCGATGGTCTGGACCTTGCCGATGGCGCCCTCGGCGAGCAGCGCGCGCGTCCGCAAGGTCTGTGGCTGCGACATGTAGGGGTAGGCTTCGGCGAGATGGACGCCGCTGGCGCGCGCGGCGTCGAACATTGAGCGCGCCTCGGCTTCGCCCACCGCGAGCGGCTTCTCACACAGCACGTGCTTGCCGGCTTGGACGGCATTGATCGCCCACTCCGCATGCAGGTCGTTCGGCAGCGGGATGTAGACGGCCTCGATCGCCGGGTCGGCCAGCAGCGCTTCGTAGCTGGCGTGGTGGCGGGGTATCGAGAGTTCGGCGGCGAAGGCGGCGGCCTTGTCGGCGCCGCGCGACGCGACCGCGTCGACGGCGGCGAGCGCCGAGCCTGCGACGCCCTTCGTGAAGCTGCGCGCGATGTTCGCGGCGCCGAGGATGCCAAAGCGGACCGGATCGGCCATTCGTTCACTCCCACATGTCGGTTGATTGCAGGCCCGCGGACCAGACGCTGTCAATCGGCGCCGGCGACCGTCCTGGTCTGCCGCGCGATCACCGCTTCCTCGTCGGTGGGGATGACCCAGACCTCGACGGACGCACCCGCCGGGCTGATCCTGCCGTTGGCGGGGGCGTCGGGCGCGAGCGACAGGCCAAGCCAGCCGAGCCGTTCGATGATCATCCGGCGAACGGCTGCGTCATGTTCGCCGATCCCCCCGGTGAACACGAAGCCGTCGAGCCCGCCCAGCGCCGCCGCCATGGCGCCGGTCTCGGTCACGATCCGGTAGACGAACAGCTCGATCGCCGCTTCCGCCGCCGCGCCGGCTTCATGCAGCTTGCGCATGTCGCTGGAGATGCCGGTCAGGCCGAGCAGCCCGGACTCGTTATAGAGCAGATGCTCGAGCGCACCGGCATCCATGCCCCGCCGCATCAGCAGCAGCACGACGCCCGGATCCAGCGTGCCGCTGCGCGTGCCCATCACGAGACCGTCGAGCGGCGTGGTGCTCATGGTGGTGTCGATGCTGCGGCCCGAGGCGAGCGCGCATAGGCTGGCGCCGCTGCCGAGATGCGCCACCACCACGCGCCCGGCAGCGAGCTTCGGCGAGAGCCGGCCAGCGATGTATTCGTAGGACAGGCCGTGGAAGCCGTAGCGCCGCAACCCCAGCCGCGGCGGCAGCGCCAGCGTCCGCGCCACCGCGGGCATCGAGCGGTGGAAGGCGGTGTCGAAGCAGGCGACCTGCGGCAGCGATGGCCGCACCGACTGCACGGCCCTCATCGCCGAGAGATTATGGCCCTGATGGAGCGGCGCGTATTCGGTGAGCGCCTCGATGCCGGCCATGACATCGTCGTCGACCCGGACGGGGCCATCGAACCGCTCCCCGCCATGCACCACCCGGTGCCCGACCGCGTCCAGCCGGTCGCTGTGCTGGCCGATCCAGTCGAACAGCACCGGCAACACCGCCTCGTGCCCCGGCGCGCTCGCCTGCGGCGGGTCGAGTACATGCCCGGCCGCGTCCTTGGCCGAGGCCTTCGGCGACCCGGTGATGTCCTCCACCTCGCCGCGCAACAGGACCCGCTCACCCTCGAACAGCGCGAATTTCAGGCTGCTCGAGCCGGCGTTCAGCGTCAGGATGGCCATTGCCAGTCCCGTATCTCCGGCATGTCCTCGCCATGCTCGCGGACATAGGCGGTATGGTCGACCAGCTTGTTGCGAAGCGACTGCGCGAAATGCGCGCTCACGTCCAACACCCGCGGCACCCGCTCGATCGCGGCCAGCGCCAGCGTGTACCGGTCGAGCCCGTTCAGCACCGTCATGTCGAATGGCGTGGTCGTCGTACCCTCCTCACGGAAACCGTGCACGTGGAAGCGCTCCGCGTTGCTCCGTCCATGCAACAGCCGGTGGACCACCCATTGGTAGCCGTGGAACGCAAAGATGACCGGGCGGTCGGCGGTGAACAGGCTGTCGAACGTGCTGTCGGCGAGCCCGTGCGGATGCTCGGACGGCGGCTGCAGCGCCATGAGGTCGACGACGTTGACCATGCGGACCCTGAGATCAGGCAGCCCCTTGTGCAGGAGATCGATCGCGGCCAGCGCCTCCATCGTCGGCACGTCCCCGGCACAGGCCATCACCACGTCCGGCGTCACGCCCGCATCGTTGCTGGCCCAGCCCCAGATGCTGGCGCCGGCCGCGCAATGCCGCACCGCCTCGTCCATCGAGAGCCATTGCGGCGCCGGTTGCTTACCGGCAACGACGACGTTGATGTAGTTGCGGCTACGCAAGCAATGATCGGCGACGCTGAGCAGCGTGTTGGCGTCCGGCGGTAGATAGATCCGCACGACGCTCGCCTTCTTGTTGGTGACGTGGCCGATGAAGCCGGGATCCTGGTGCGTGAAGCCGTTATGGTCCTGCCGCCAGACATGGGAGCTCAGCAGATAATTCAGGCTCGCGATGGGCCGCCGCCACGGTTGCTTGACGGCCTCCTCGAGCCATTTCGCATGCTGATTGAACATGCTGTCGACGATCGGGATGAACGACTCGTACGACGCGAACAGACCGTGGCGCCCGGTGAGCAGATAGCCCTCGAGCCAGCCCTGGCAACAATGCTCGCTCAGGATCTCCATCACGCGTCCGTCGGGGCCGACATCCTCGTCCGTCGGCAGCAGTTCGGCCATGCTCTCGCGCGGGGTGACGTCGAACACGTCGTCCAGCCGGTTGCTGGCAGTCTCGTCCGGGCCGAATAGGCGGAAGCGGGTCATGTTCTGCTTCATGACGTCGCGCAGCCACTTGCCGAGGACGCGGGTGGACTCGATCTGCTTGCCGCCGGGCGACTTCACCTTGACCCCGTGATCACGGAAATCCGGCAGGTCGAGTTCGCGCAGCAGCATGCCGCCATTGGCGTGCGGGTTCATGCCCATGCGGCGGTTACCGGTGGGCGCCTGGTCGAGGATCGCCTGAACCGGGTGGCCGTTCTCGTCGAACAGTTCGTCGGGCTTGTAGCTGCGCATCCAGTCCTCGAGCTGCTTGAGTCGCTCGGGATGATCCGGAAGTTTGTCGAGCGGAACCTGATGGGCGCGCCAGGTGCCTTCGACCGGCTTGTTGTCGACGGTCTTGGGGCCGGTCCAGCCTTTGGGCGAGCGCAGGATGATCATCGGCCAAGCGGGCCGGGTCAGGTCGCCGAGGGCGGCCGTGGCGCGGATCTCGGCGATGCGGTCGAGCGCCGTGTCCAGCGCGGCCGCCATGGCCTGGTGCATCGGATCCTCTTCGTGCCCGGCGACGATCACCGGCGCCCAGCCATAGCCGCGGAACAGGCTGAGCAGTTCCTCCTCGGGAATGCGCGCGAGCACGGTCGGGCCGGCGATCTTGTAGCCGTTCAGGTGCAGGATGGGTAGGACGGCACCGTCGCGCGCCGGGTTGAGGAATTTGTTGCAGTGCCAGCTCGTGGCCATCGGCCCGGTCTCGGCCTCGCCGTCACCAACGACGCAGGTGGCGATCAGGTCCTTGTTGTCGAACACCGCCCCGGCGGCATGGAGCATGGAATAGCCGAGCTCGCCGCCCTCGTTGATGCTGCCGGGCACGTTGGCGGCATCGTGGCTCGGGATTCCGCCGGGGAAGCTGAACTGCTTGAAGAGCAGTTTGAGCCCGGCCAGGTTCTGCGGCACGTGCGGCATCAGCTCGGTGTAGCTGCCCTCGAGCCAGGTGCTGGCAACCATCCCGGGGCCGCCATGGCCGGGCCCGCAAACATAGATCATGTCCAGGTCGCGGGCGCGGATCACGCGGTTCAAATGGGCGTAGATGAAGTTCAGGCCGGGGGTCGTGCCCCAATGACCGAGCAGCCGCGGCTTGATCTTGTCGATCGTCATTTTCTCGCGGAGCAGAGGGTCGCCGCCCATGAGATAGATCTGGCCGACCGAGAGATAATTGGCCGCTCGCCACCATAGGTCGAGCGCGTGCAATTCGCCGGCGTCCAGCATGTCAGGTTCCTCGATCGTCGCGATGGTGACTGGCTTTGCACGCCTTCGAGGGGCGCTGCTACCGGGGTCACGCCGATGTGAGGACATTCTGCTTGGTGGAGGCCTCTGACAAATTCAAACAAATCCGCCCACTACGCGCCGCCCGGAATGGCTATGTCGTGTCCAGGCCAATGACCGACCAAGACGGCGAAGGTGACAATGCTCGACGCGGCGAAGCTCCTGTTCTTCTCGATCAATCTCCTGCTGATCGCCGCCGCCGTCTGGCTGGCGCACACGGCGTAACGTCGCGTTCCCGGCACCGTCCCCATTTGACAGTATACTGAGTAACAGCATACTGTCGATCCGACCGAAGCAGGCGAACCGAGTGGGCGCCGCACGGGCGGGGAGGATCGGAGCATGCAATTCTACCTCAACGGCTACGCCCCGGGCGACCCGGACATCGCCCCCGAGGCACAGGCGCATCCGGCAACGCTGCCCGAAACGACCGACGTCCTCGTCGTCGGCACCGGGCCGGCCGGCATGCTGCTGGCGGCGCAGCTCTCCACATTTCCCGGCATCACGACGCGGATCATCGACCGCCGCAACGGACCGCTGCAGGTCGGGCAAGCGGATGGCGTCGCCTGCCGAACCGTCGAGACCTTCGACACGTTCGACCTCAGCGAGAAGCTGGTCCGCGAAGCCTATTGGGTCAACGAAACGGTGTTCTGGCGGCCGTCGCCCGACGATCGTTCGAAGATCCTACGCGCCGGGCGAGTGCAGGACACGGCGGACGGATTGTCGGAATTCCCGCATCTGATCGTCAACCAGGCGCGGCTGCTGGGCTACCTCGAAGACTACATGCAGAAATCGCCGACCCGGCTGCGGCCCGATTACGGTTGGGAGTTCGTCACCCTGACGGTCGAGCGGGACGGCGATCATCCGGTCACGGCAACGCTGCTCGACCCGAAAAGCGGCACGGAGAGGACGATCCGGGCCAAATACGTCGTCGGGTGCGACGGCGCCCGCAGCCGGGTGCGCGCCGCGATCGGCGCGGTGCCGACCGGCGATTTCGCCAACCACGCCTGGGGCGTGGTCGACATGCTCGCGGTGACCGACTTCCCGGACATCAGGTTGAAAGCAGCGATCCAGTCGGCCGAAGAGGGCAACATCCTGCTCATCCCGCGCGAGGGCGGATACATGGTCCGGCTCTATGTCGATCTCGGCGAGATCGACCCGGCGAACCGGGACGCGTTGCGCCAGATCACGCAGGATCACGTCATCCAGACCGCCCAGCGCGTGCTCCGCCCCTACACGCTCGAGGTGCGGGACGTGGCGTGGTTCGCGGTCTATCAAGTCGGCCAGCGCGTCACCGACCGGTTCGACGACGTACCCGCCGCGGAGACCGCAACTCGCCTGCCCCGCGTCTTCATTGCCGGCGACGCCTGTCACACGCACAGCGCCAAGGCCGGCCAGGGCATGAACGTGTCGTTCCAGGATACCTTCAACCTCGGCTGGAAACTCGCCGCGGTCTTGCAAGGTCAGGCCGCGCCGGAGCTGCTCCGCACCTACACCGTCGAGCGCCACGCGGTCGCGCAGCGCCTGATCGACTTCGACAAGGAATGGTCGAAGATCATGGCCTCGCCGCCCAAGAATCCCGAACATCCGCAGGCCGGCGGCGTCGACCCAGCGGAGCTTCAAGCCTACTTCGTCATGTCCGGCCGCTACACGGCGGGCGTCGCGACCCAGTATCCCCCGTCGACCTTCCTGACGGCGGCCGGCACGCATCAAGCGCTCGCCACGGGCTTCACGATCGGACAGCGATTCCACTCGGCGCCCGTCGTGCGTCTCGCCGACGCTAAGCCGATGCAGCTCGGCCACGCAGCCCGGGCCGATGGGGCCTGGCGTCTGTATGCGTTCGCGGACGCAGGCGCGGAGAGGCTGCAGGCATTGATGGAGTTCCTCGCCGGGTCGGAACGGTCGCCGGTCAGGCGGTTCACGCCTGAAGCGTCGGATGTCGACAGCGTCATCGACGTCCGTGGGGTCTTCCAGCAGGGACACCGCGACCTCGACCTCAACACGCTGCCCTCGATGCTCCTGCCGCGAAAGGGGCGGTTCGGGTTGATCGATTACGAGAAAGCCTTCGCGCCCGACCTGAAGAACCAGGCCGACATCTTCGACCTGCGCGGCATCGACCGTGAACAGGGAGCGATGATCGTCGTCCGTCCGGACCAGTACGTCGCCCACGTGCTCCCGCTCGACGCCCACGACGATCTCGCGGACTTCTTCGCGCGGTTCATGCTCGACCAGCATGAAGCCGCCCACGGTCGCGCGATGGCGCGGCCGCTCGAACCCGTGGAGGCATGACCGGCGGAAGGATGACGCAGGCCAACCATGAGCTACTCATGCCCCACCCAGTTGGCCTGAGTAGTTTCCGATCCTGCCGCAGCGCGCCTGCTTCCCGTAGCAAAGTGCGGTTCCGGGACAACCGGGCCCACCACAGCCATGGAGAGTTTGCATGCGCAAGAGTTCAGGAGGCGCTTGACGGTGTCACGCCGCTACTCCGGCGCGACGCCGCCGCCGTAGGACATGACCCGAGTGACCAGCCGACGATCTCGGCCCCGTGGGACGCCGAGGCTCTGACCCCGGAGACGACATTGGCCTCGCTCGCACCCAAGGCCGCACCGAGCTATCGACGAAGCCTCTTCAGGCGTTGACGGCCCTATCACCGGCCTACGTCGCCACGAGCCCGGGACGGCGCGCGGCATGATGATCGCTCGGCTATGGCAGACGGCCCCGCCCTCGGCGTTATGGAACGACCGTGCGTCCGTCCGCGCCGAATTGTTCAGCGTCGAACGGCTCGAAGAGCATGCGCGCAGCCTTGCGGCAGCCCAGCCGATCCGGCCAGGACGGTCCAAGGGCCAACCGCTCGGCGGACGGGTGCTGGCCAACGCCGCTTTCCTGCTCTCGGCGCACCGCGCCATCACCGATGCCGCCGGCAGCACGCGCCAGATTACACCGGCGGCGGAATGGCTGATCGACAACTACCACCTGGTCGACATGCAGGTTCGCGAGATCGGCATCGATCTCCCGGCCGGCTACTACTGGCAGTTGCCGAAGCTCGCCGAAGGACCTTTCGTCGACCTCCCGCGCGTCTTCGGGCTGGCCTGGTCCTTCGTCGCCCATACCGACAGCCATTTCGAACCCGAGGCGCTGCACCGGTATCTGTCGGCCTACCAGGAAGTTCAACCGCTCACCATCGGCGAACTCTGGGCCGTGCCGATCACGCTGCGGATCGTCCTGATCGAGAACCTGCGGCGGCTCGCGGAAATGATCGTCGCCAACGATGCGGCACGACGGAGCGCGGACAGCTTCGCCGACCGGCTCCTGGGTGAGCAGGACGATGCGGCAGAGCGGCTGCGTGCCGCCGTGGCCGCCATCGACCGCGCCGATCTGCCGGACGCGTTCTCGGTGCAACTTGCCCACCGGCTGCGCGGCCACGATCCGCATCAGGATTCCGCCCAGGGCTGGCTCGAGCAGCGTCTGGCCAAACGCGGGACCACGATCAACCAAGTGGTCCAGCAAGAACTGCAGCGCCAAGGAGCGGCGAACGCCACCATCCGCAACATCATCACCAGCCTGCGGACGATCGCGGCCAATGACTGGACCGAGGCGTTCGAACGCGTCTCCCTGGTCGACAATGTCCTGGCGGAGAGCGACCTCTACCGCGAGATGGACTTCCCGACCCGGAATTTATACCGGACGTCGATCGAGCGAATCGCGCGCGGTTCGAGGCGGTCGGAGCTGGACATCGCCCGAAGCGTGGTCACGGCCGCGGCGTTGGCCGCCGATCCCGAGGATCGTCGCCGAGATGCTGGCTACTATCTCCTTGCCGCCGGCCGAGCCACGTTCGAGCGTTCGATGGAGTTCCGGCCGAGCCTGCCCACGCGGCTCGCACGAGGATGCCGTGCCGTCGGGGTGACCGGCTACGGCGGCGCGGTCATTGCCGCCGCAGCCGCGTTGGCCGCCGCCGCAGTGATCGGCCTGAACGCGACCGGCGTCACGGGCTGGAAGCTGGCACTGTTCGCGGTGATCGGCTTCATTCCGGCATCCGACGCCGCCGTGGCCTGCATCAACCGGCTGGCGATGTGGGCCTTCGGGGCGACTTTGCTGCCGGGGCTCGAACTGAAGCAAGGCATTCCGGCAAGCCTGCGCACGATCGTCGCTGTCCCGACGATGCTCACCTCCACGGAGGTGATCGCAGCCCAAGTCGCCCAACTCGAGGTGCATCATCTCGCGAGCCCCGATGGCGACCTGCACTTCGCCCTATTGTCCGACTGGACGGACTCGCCGACCGAACACGCGCAGACGGACGCGGCCCTACTAGAGGCGGCATCGAACGGCATCGCAGCGCTCAACCGCCGCTACGGCCCGGCGCCCGGCGGCGCGCGCTTCCTCCTGCTGCATCGCCGCCGCGTCTGGAACGAGGGCGAGCAATGCTGGCTCGGCTGGGAGCGCAAACGCGGCAAGTTGCACGAGATGAACCGGGCGCTGCGCGGCGCTACCGACACCAGCTTCGTGACCCTTGACCAGACGCTTCCCGACGGCGTGCGCTACGTCGTCACGCTCGATGCCGACACCAGGTTGCCCCGCGACGCGGTGCGCCGAATGGTCGGCAAGATGGCGCACAAGCTGAACCGTCCGCAGCTCGACGCAGCCTCGCGCCGGGTGATCGACGGCTACGCGGTGCTGCAGCCGCGCGTGACCCCGTCGCTGCCGGTCGGCGAGGAGAGTTCGCTGTTCCAGCGGGTCTTCTCGAGCATGGACGGGATCGATCCTTACGCCGGCGCGGTCTCCGACGTGTATCAGGACCTGTTCGGCGAGGGCTCCTACGCGGGCAAGGGCATCTACGATCTCGATGCTTTCGAGGCGGCGCTGGCCGATCGCGTCCCGGACTCGGCGCTGCTGAGCCACGATCTTTTCGAGGGCGTGTTCGCACGCGCCGGCCTGGTGTCCGACGTCGAGGTCGTGGAGGAGTTCCCGTCGAGCTATGCGGTCGCCGCATTGCGGCAGCATCGGTGGGCGCGCGGCGACTGGCAGTTGCTGCCCTGGATCGCGCCCTGGCTGCGGCCCTCGGCCGCGGCGCAGAAGCTGCCGGCGATCGGGCGGTGGAAGATGCTCGACAATCTGCGGCGGACGCTGTCGGCGCCGGTTTGCGTCGTCGCCTTCCTCGCCGGCTGGTTGCTGCCGTTGCCGGCGGCGCTGGCATGGACCGTACTGATCCTGGCCAGCATCGCCTTGCCTGCCCTGTTGCCCGTCCTGCCGGCCATCGCGCCGCCGCGCCAGTGGATCAGCTGGCGCAATTACCTGGACCGTCTCAGCGGCAGCTTCGGGCAAGCCGCGACGCTTGCCGCGCTCAACGTCGTGTTCGTCGCCCATCAAGCCTCGCTGATGGGCGACGCGATCCTCCGCACGCTCAGCCGCGTGTTCGTGACCCGCCGCCACCTGCTCCAATGGGTGACCGCGGCGCAAACCGCGGACAAGCCGCAGCTCGAACTGGGCGGAATTTATCGACGGATGGCCGGAGCCCCGGTTCTCGCCGCCTTCACCATGGCCGTCGCGCTGTCGGGACCACGAGCAGTGTGGCTGGTCGCGCTGCCGTTCGCGCTCGCTTGGGCGGCCTCGCCGGGAATCGCGCTCTGGGCGAGCCGCCGCTCGGGCCTTCCGCGCCGGCTCCGGGCTTCGGACAGCGACATCCAGTCGCTGCGCATGACGGCACGGCGCACCTGGCGCTACTTCGAGACATTCGTCGTGGCCGACGATCACATGCTACCGCCCGACAACTTCCAGGAGGACCCGGCGCCGGTCGTGGCGCATCGGACCTCTCCCACAAACATCGGCCTGTATCTGCTCTCCGCGGTCAGCGCGCGCGATTTCGGCTGGATCGGGCTGAGTGAAACGGTCGATCGGCTCGAGGCGACCCTCGCCACGATGGAGCGGATGGAACGCTTCAAAGGCCATTTCTACAACTGGTACGACACGCAGGATTTGCGGCCCCTCGAGCCGAGATACGTCTCCACCGTCGACAGTGGTAACCTCGCCGGTCACCTCATCGCGGTCGCCAGCGCGTGCCGTGAGTGGCTGGAGCGGCCGGTGCCCGCATCGTTCGGCGCCGGCGCGGAGGATGCCCTGCTTCTGGCCTGCGCCGAGAAGGACCGACTGCACGCCGACACCGCCGTACTCGCGGCGCAACGGACCGCCCTCGATGCATCGCTGGAATCACTCGCGACATGCGTCCGCCACCCCGGCGCGCACTCGCCGCCGAAGCGGCTGCCGGCCGAGATCCGCATCGGCGCAGACCTGGCACGGGCGCTCGCCGACGATCAAGGCGCCGATCTCGCTTTCTGGATCGAGGCGGTCGGCCGCACTGCCGAGAGCCATCATCGCGACCTCGATTTTTCCGGCAAGCTTCAGGAGCGGCTCGAGGCCCTCGAGCGGGCCGCCCGCGCAATGGCGCTGGCAATGGAGTTCGACTTCCTGCGCAGCGACGCGCGCAAACTGCTCTCCATCGGCTATCTCGTCGCCGACGGCGTAATCGACACCAATTGCTACGACCTGCTCGCGTCCGAGGCGCGACTCGCCGTCTTCGTCGCGATCGCCAAAGGCGACATTCCCGCTCGCCAATGGTTCCGTCTGGGCCGCGCGATGATCCAGGCTGCGGAGGGCGCGGCGCTCGTGTCCTGGTCGGGGTCGATGTTCGAATATCTGATGCCGTCACTCGTGATGCGCGCCCCCGCAGGCAGCCTGCTCGAGCGGACGAACGAACTGGTGGTGCAACGGCAGATCGACTTTGGCCGGGAACGAAAGGTCCCCTGGGGGGTCTCGGAATCCGCCTACAACGTCCGCGACCTGGAATACACCTACCAATACTCCAATTTCGGCGTGCCCGGCCTCGGGCTGAAGCGCGGCCTCGGCGAGGATGTGGTGGTGGCGCCGTATGCGACGGCCCTGGCCGCGATGGTCGATCCGAAGGCCGCGGTGCTCAACTTCCGCGTCATCGCCGGCTTCGGCGGGCGCGCCCGCTACGGCTTCTACGAAGCGCTCGACTACACCGAAACCCGCGTGCCCGAGGGACAAACCGTCGCGCTGGTGCGGGCGTTCATGGCGCACCATCAGGGCATGACGATCGTCGCCCTGGCGGACGCGGTGCTGGGCGGGATCATGCGATCGCGCTTCCACGCCGACCCGCTGATCCTGGCGACGGAGCTGCTGCTCCAGGAGCGCGCGCCGCAGGACCTGCCGATCGCGCGTCCACTGCCGGCCGAGAACAAGCACCGGTCGAACCGCGTCGTCGTGCCGCTGGGCGGCCGTCATTTCGAGAGCGCGCACAGCCCGGCGCCGGCGACGCACCTGCTCTCGAACGGACGCTATGCCGTCATGCTGACAGCCGCCGGGTCGGGCTACAGCCGCTGGCAGGATCTGGCCGTGACGCGCTGGCGGGAAGACCCCACGCTCGACGATTGGGGGTCCTACGTCTACCTGCGGGATGTCGTTCGCGGTCAGGTCTGGTCGGCCGGATTGCAGCCCATCGGCGTCGAGCCCGACGAATACGAAGTAGCGTTCCGGGAAGATCGCGCGGAATTTGCCCGGCGGGACGGCACGTTGACGACGGTGATGGACGTCCTCGTTTCGGCGGAGCACGACGCCGAAGTGCGCCGGATCTCGCTGTCCAATAGCGGCCCCACCATGCGAGAGATCGAGATCACCTGCTACGCCGAACCCGCTCTCATCGCCCCGGCTGCCGACATTGCACATCCCGCCTTCGCCAAGCTGTTCGTCCAGACCGAGTACCTGCCGGAATATCGCGCGCTCGTGGCGACGCGGCGGCGCCGGACGCCGACGGAGCCCGAGATTTGGGCCGCGCACCTCGTCGTAGCCGACGGGAACGGCGCCATTGAGTTCGAGAGCGATCGGGCGCGGTTCGTCGGGCGAGGCCGCGGGCTGCGCAATCCCGTATCGCTGACGGCCCCGCTATCGGGCAGCGTCGGCATCGTATTGGACCCGGTACTCGCGCTCCGCTGCCGCTTGACGATCCAGCCCGGCGCCACGGTGCGCGCCTCGTTCTGGACCGCCGTGGCGCCATCGCGCGAGCTGCTGCTCGGAATCGTCGACAAGCATCGCGACGTCGCCGCGTTCGACCGCGCGTCCACCCTCGCCTGGACGCAGGCGCAGGTGCAGATGCGCCATCTCGGGATCAGCCCCGGCGAGGCCGACCTGTTCCAGCGCCTTGCCGGGCATATGCTGTTCGCCGGGCCTGCGCTGCGCGCCTCGTCGGCGGCGATCATGCAGGGCGCCGGGCCGCAATCGGCGCTTTGGGGCCAGTCGATCTCCGGCGATCTGCCGATCCTGCTCCTGCGGATCAGCGACGGCGCCGATCTCGATCTCGCCCGCGAACTGCTTCTGGCGCACGAATACATGCGCCTCAAGCAACTCGCGGTCGACCTCGTGATCCTGAACGAACATGCGGCGTCCTACTCGCAGGAGCTCCAGGTCGCGCTCGAGGCGTTGATGCGTGCGCAGCCGCGCGCCACTGGGCCTGGCCGCGGCGCCGTCACGCTGTTGCGGGCCGATCTCGTCGCTGCGGAGACCTGCGCATTGTTGGCGTCGGCCGCCCGCGTCGTGCT
This sequence comes from uncultured Alphaproteobacteria bacterium, assembly GCA_963848035.1. Classification (GTDB taxonomy): domain Bacteria; phylum Pseudomonadota; class Alphaproteobacteria; order Acetobacterales; family Acetobacteraceae; genus JAVVHH01. The sequence goes on along the minus strand of CAWKCD010000001.1, from coordinate 3,530,106 downwards.
CCGGGGTAATCGTGGCGGCCTTGCCGAACAGCTCGATCGGCTGCCGCCGGCGACTGCGCCGGAGAAGCGCACGCCGAGCAAACGGATCGCAGCCAAGGCCGAAACCCTTCCTCTGCCCTCGCTTGAACTTGGCAACGGATTGGGCGGTTTTGCCCAGGACGGGCGCGAATACGTCATCGTCCTCGGTCCCGGCCAGACGACCCCGGCCCCTTGGATCAACGTCATCGCCAACCCAGGCTTCGGCTTCCAAGTCGCCGCCGAGGGGAGCGGCTTCACCTGGGCGGGCAACAGCCGAGAGAACCAGCTCACCCCCTGGTCGAACGACCCGGTGACCAATCGTTCCGGCGAGGCGTTCTACCTGTTCGACGAGGTGACGCAGGAGTGCTGGTCCCCCACCGCGTCGCCCCGCCAGGATCTGGCCGCGACCTATGTCGCCACGCATGGCCACGGTTACAGCCGTTTCGAACGGACCGCGTTCGGGATCACCACTCGGTTGCTGCAGCATGTGCCCGTGGCCGACCCAATCAAGATCTCGCGGCTCGAGTTGCACAACGGATCGGGCCGCGCGCGATCGATCTCACTCGTCGCCTATGCCGAATGGGTGCTCGGGCCGTCTCGGACCGCGACCGCGGCTTTCGTCATCACGGAGATCGACAGCCAGACCAAGGCGATGTTCGCGCGCAACGCCTGGGCCGCATCCACCGGGACACGCGTGGCGTTCGCCGACCTCGCCGGCCGCCAGACGAGCTGGACGGCCGACCGGCGCTCATTCCTTGGGCGCAATGGCGACGTCTCCGCTCCGGCCGGCGCAGCCGGCCCGCTCGACGGCGCGGTCGGCGCCGGCATGGATCCATGCGCGGCGCTGCGCACGACGGTCGAACTGCCGCCGGGCGGCCGGGTGGAGTTGGTCTTCTTCCTCGGTCAAGCTGCCACTGCCGAGGACGCGCGCCGGCTGCTGATGCACTATCGAACCGCCGACCTCGACGACGTGCTTGAGTCGGTGCATCGCCGGTGGGCGGAGGTGCTGGGCGCCGTCGTCGTCAAAACGCCCGACCGCAGCATGGACATCATGCTGAACGGCTGGCTGCTGTATCAGACACTCTCGAGCCGAGTCTGGGCGCGCGCCGGGTTCTACCAGGCGAGCGGCGCCTATGGATTTCGCGACCAATTGCAGGACGGGATGGCATTGACGGCCTCCTCGCCCGCGCTGGTCCGGCAGCATTTGCTGCGGGCGGCGTCGCGGCAGTTCCTTGAGGGCGACGTGCAGCATTGGTGGCTGCCGGAATCCGGCCGCGGCGTGCGGACCCGCATCTCCGACGATTGCGCCTGGCTCGCCACCACGGTCGCGCACTATGTCGATGCCACCGGTGACGCGGCGGTGCTCGACGAACCGGTGCAATACCTGTCGGCCGCGGTGCTCACATCCGAGGAGCACGACCGCTTCTTCCTGCCGGAGATCGCCGAGCAAAGCGGAACCCTGTTCGACCATTGCGCCCGCGGGCTCGACCATAGTCTCGCCGTCGGCCCGCATGGCCTGCCGCTGATCGGCACCGGCGATTGGAACGACGGCATGAGCCGCATCGGCGAAGGCGGCACCGGCGAGAGCGTGTGGCTCGGATGGTTCCTGCACAAGGCGCTGCTCGACTTCGCCGAGCTGGCCGACGCGCGGCACGACGACGCGCACGCTTCGGCCTGGCGCGCGCACGCGGCGGCCCTGGCGCCGGCGCTCGAGCGCGCGTGGGACGGCGAGTGGTATCTGCGCGCCTATTTCGACGACGGGACGCCGCTGGGGTCGCACATCGATACGGAATGCCGCATCGACGCCATCGCGCAATCCTGGGCCGTCCTGTCCGGCGTCGCGGAGCCCGGCCGCGCTGCCGCCGCGATGGCGGCCGTGGACCGCGATCTCGTGCGCGAAGCGGATCGGCTCGTGCTCCTGTTCACGCCGCCTTTCGACAAGACGACGTCCGATCCGGGCTACATCAAGGGCTATCCGCCGGGCGTCCGCGAGAATGGCGGCCAGTATACCCATGCCGCAATCTGGACGCTGATGGCTTTCGCCGCCCTGGGCGACGGTGCTAAGGCAGCTTCCCTGTTCGCCATGCTCAACCCGATCAACCGCACGCGCACCCGAGCCGAACTCGACCGTTACAAGGTCGAGCCCTACGCGGTCGTCGCCGACGTCTACGCCGAGCCGCCCCATGTCGGCCGCGGCGGCTGGTCCTGGTACACCGGCTCGGCCGGTTGGCTGCAGCGGGCCGGGATCGAGAGCATCCTCGGCATCCGCATCCGCGGCGACCGGCTGCACATCGCGCCGTGCATCCCGCCGGACTGGCCGCGCTTCGAGGTGACCATCGCCTGGCGCTCCGCACGCTATGTCATCGCCGTCGAGAACCCATCCCATGTGGGGCAAGGCGTCGCTTCGGTGACGTTGGACGGCGCGCCGTCGCCTGTGCCGCTGCCGCTCTGCGATGACGGCGCCGTCCACACCGTCAACGTCACCTTGGGAGCGACATGAGCACCATCAGCCCTCTCGCCGGCAAGCTGCTGGACGCCTCGCGCCTGCTCGATGTGCCGCGCCTGCTCGCAGCCTATTTCAGCGGCAAGCCGGACCCGGCGATCCCCGGACAGCGCGTCTCCTTCGGGACATCCGGCCATCGCGGCTCGTCCCTCGATCTGAGCTTCAACGAGAACCATATCCTGGCGATCACCCAGGCCGTCTGCGACCATCGCCGGCAGGCGGGTATCGACGGCCCGCTGTTCATCGGCATCGATACCCACGCCCTCTCCCGGCCCGCGCTCGCGACCGCGCTCGAAGTGTTCGCCGCCAACGAAGTCGACGTGTTCGTCGACAAGGAGGACGGCTTCACGCCGACGCCCGTCATCTCCCATGCGATCCTGACCCATAATCGGCAGCGCACCGCAGGCCTGGCCGACGGCGTCGTGCTGAGCCCGTCGCACAATCCCCCGGAAGATGGCGGATACAAATACAACCCGCCGCACGGCGGCCCGGCCGACACCGACGTCACCGGCAACATCGAGAGGCGCGCCAACGCCCTCATGGCCGCGTCGCTCGCCGATGTCCGCCGTGTCGCGCTGCCGTCGAGCCATGTCCACCGCCGCGATTACGTCGGACCCTATGTCGACGATCTCGGCACCGTGGTGGACATGGAGGCGATCAAATCCGCCGGCGTGACGATCGGGATCGATCCGCTGGGCGGCGCCGCGGTCGGCTATTGGCAGCCGATCATCGAACGGTACGGGATCGCGGCGACCGTGGTGAGCGACGTCGTCGACCCCACCTTCCGGTTCATGACCGCCGATTGGGACGGCAAAATCCGGATGGACTGCTCGTCGCCCTATGCGATGACCCGGCTCGTGTCGATGCAGGGGCGGTTCGACATCGCCTTCGCGAACGACACCGACGCCGATCGGCACGGCATCGTGGCGTCCGGCGGCCTGATGAACCCGAACCACTACCTCGCCGCGTCGATCGCCTATCTGTTCGACCATCGCCCGGACTGGAGCGAGACTTGCCGGGTCGGCAAGACCATCGTCAGCAGCAGCTTGATCGATCGCGTGACCGCCTCGCTCGGGCGCGGCCTGTTCGAAGTGCCGGTCGGTTTCAAATGGTTCTGCGACGGCCTGCGCACCGGCACGCTGGGATTCGGCGGCGAAGAGAGCGCCGGCGCCTCGTTCCTAAAGCGCGACGGCTCGGTCTGGACGACGGACAAGGACGGCTTGATCCTGGGTCTGCTCGCCGCCGAGATCACCGCCCGCACGAGCCGCGACCCGGCCGCCGCCTACGAGGAGATCGCCGGCCGGCTCGGCCGCCCTTGCTACGCGCGCATCGACGCCCCCGCCAACGCCGCCCAGAAAGCACGGCTGAAGGCGCTGGCCCCGGAGCAGTTCGAGATGACGGAACTTGGCGGCGAACAAATCCGCGCCAAGCTCGTCGCCGCCCCGGGAAACGACGCGCCGATCGGTGGGCTGAAGGTGATGGCCGACAATGGCTGGTTCGCCGCTCGCCCCTCAGGCACGGAAGATACTTACAAGATCTATGCCGAGAGCTTCATCGGGCGGGCTCACCTCGAGCAGATCCAGCAACAGGCGCAGGACGCGGTCGGCCACGTGCTCGAGAACGCGGCCGGCTGACGCGGCTCCCGTTACGGAGTCGACCCCCAACTCCAGTTCCGGATTTCCGGCAGGTCCTCCCCGTGCTTGTCGATGTAGTGCTTATGCTCGATCAGCTTGTCGCGCATGGCCTGCTTCAAGTAGACGCCCTTGCTGCCCAGACCCGGCACGTGGTCGACCACATCCTGCACCAGGTGGAACCGGTCCAGCTCGTTCTGCACCCGCATGTCGAAGGCCGTCGTGATCGTGCCTTCTTCCTTGTAGCCACGGACGTGGAGGTTGCGGTTGGTGCGGCGATAGGTGAGCCGATGCACCAGCCACGGATAGCCATGGAAACCGAACACGATCGGCTTGTCGGTGGTGAAGAGCTGGTCGTAATCGGTCTCGCTGAGCCCGTGCGGATGTTCGGCGCAGGGCTGCAGCCGCATGAGATCGACGACGTTGATCACGCGGATCCTTAGCTCCGGCAGTTGTCGGCGCAAGATCCAGACCGCGGCGAGGATCTCGAGCGTGGGCGTGTCGCCGCAGCAGGCCATCACGACGTCCGGCTCGCCGTCCTGGTCGTTACTCGCCCATTGCCAGATGCCCAGGCCCTGCGTGCAATGAATGACCGCCGCCTCGATCGTCAGCCATTGCGGCAGCGCATGCTTGCCGGCCACGACGACGTTCACATAATGGCGGCTGCGCAAGCAGTGATCGAACACCGACAGCAGGCAGTTTGCATCCGGCGGTAGGTACACGCGGACGATTTCGGCCTTCTTGTTGATCACGTGGTCCAGGAACCCGGGATCCTGATGCGTGAAGCCGTTATGATCCTGCCGCCAGACATGTGACGCCAGAAGGTAGTTCAGCGAAGCGATGTTGCGGCGCCATGGCAATTCCGACGTCACCTTCAGCCATTTCGCGTGCTGGCTGAACATGGAATCCACGATGCGGATGAACGCCTCGTAGCTGTTGAACACGCCGTGCCGACCGGTCAGCAGATAGCCCTCGAGCCAGCCTTCGCATTGGTGCTCGCTCAACATGGAGTTGAGCACGCCACCCTCCGGCGCGAGGAATTCGTCGTCGGCGACCTCGCTCGCATCCCACTGGCGATTGGTCACTTCGAACACCGCACCGAGCATGTTCGACAACGTCTCGTCCGGTCCGAAGATGCGGAAATTGCGCGGCGACGCGTTCAGGGCCGAGACGTCGCGAAAGAACTTCCCCAGCACGGAGGTGTCCTTCGCCATCACCGAACCCGGCGCCGGCACGTCGACCGCATGCACGCGGAAATCAGGCATCACCAGGTCGCGCAGCAGCGCGCCGCCATTGGTATGCGGGTTCGCGCCCATGCGGCGATTGCCCTCCGGCGCGAGCGCGGCCAATTCGGGAATCAGACGGCCACCCTGATCGAACAACTCCTCGGCCTTGTAGCTTCGCATCCAGCTCTCGAGCTGCGCGACGTGCTCGGGATGTGCCGCGTCGACCAGCAGCGGCACTTGGTGCGAACGGAAGGTTCCCTCCACTTTCAACCCATCGACCATCTTCGGGCCGGTCCACCCCTTGGGCGAACGCAGCACGATCATCGGCCAACGCGGACGGCTCGCGTCCGGCGATGACCGTGCCTTCTCCTGGATCGTCTTGATGTCCTCGATCACCTGGTCGAGCGTCATCGCCATCAGCCGGTGCATCGTCTCCGGGTCGTCGCCTTCGACGAAATAGGGTGTCCAGCCGCAGCCCAGGATGAAATGCTCGAGCTCCTCGTGCTCGATCCGCGCAAGGATGGTGGGGTTGCTGATCTTGAAGCCGTTGAGATGCAGGATCGGCAGCACGACGCCGTCGCTGATCGGATTGAGCAGCTTGTTGGATTGCCACGCCGTCGCCAACGGGCCGGTTTCCGCCTCGCCGTCGCCGACGATGCAGGCGACGATCAGGTCGGGATTGTCGAACACGGCGCCGAACGCATGGCTGAGCGAGTAGCCGAGCTCGCCGCCTTCATGGATCGAACCCGGCGTCGTCGGCGCGACGTGGCTGGATATGCCGCCGGGGAACGAGAACTGGGTGAACAGCTTCTTCAGCCCGGCTTCGTCTTGCGTGATGTTCGGGTATATCTCGGTGTAACTACCCTCGAGATAAGTATTGGCGACCAGCGCCGGGCCGCCATGGCCGGGGCCGGAGATATAGAACATGTCGAGATCGCATCGCTTGATGATGCGGTTCAGGTGCACGTAGATGAAATTCTGACCCGGCGACGTGCCCCAATGCCCGACGACCAACGGCTTCACGTGCGACAGGGTCAAAGGCTCGCGTAGCAGCGGATTGTCGTAGAGGTAGATTTGGCCGACCGACAAGTAGTTGGCGGCTCGCCAGTAGGCGTCGATCAAACGGACGTCCTCGGCATTCAGCGAGAACTGGTCGACCGTGGCGATCCCGCCCGTCGAGCTGCGTGATCCGGAATATTGCGGTGCGATCGGCGTATCCATGCGGCAGACCGTATCGTCGGATAATCGGCGGCCGGAAGCCTCGGAAACTACGCAGACGCGCGATGCGCTCGATCCGCCGTCATTCCGCGAGTTCGCATATCTCCAAGATGGCCAGCAGGTAGACCCTGACCATGTCGAGGAAATCGACGATATCGATCGGCTCGTCCGGCATGGTGTTTAAGCGGCCGCCGGGTCCGCACACGATGCCTTCCATGCCGCCGACCCGATACAGATGGCCGGCATCGGTGCCGTAGTAGCCCGGCGGCGTGATCGCCCCGGTCGGCTGCTCGGTACCGCACACCGTGCGATAGGCGGCGTTGATCGCCTGCACGATCCGGCTCGATTTCGCCACTTCGAAAGACGGCATCACCGGGCTGCCCCGCATGTGTTCGGGCGTGAGCGTCGCCATCATGCCTGGAAAGCGCTGCTGCAACGCCGCCAATTCGCGGCGCATGGCCGCCAGCGCGCCCGCCTCGGTCTGGCCCGGCGCGTAGCGGCCCGAACCCATGATCCGCACGAAATCCGAGACTTGCGGCGGACGCCACTCAAGCAGGTCGCGGCCCAGCGCGCCATGCATCACGCCGACATGCACCCGGTTGCTCCCTTCATGCTCGACCGAGGGCGCGCCGGAGAACCGCATCGCGTTCAGCCGCGGGATCAGGTCGCAGGCCGCGGCAATCGCGTCGACCGCCTCCTCACGCTTGGACAGATGCCGCGTGTTCCCGACCAGCTCGATGATGAAGGTGAAGGCGGTCGCATCCATCGTCAGCGCCTGTAGGTCGGTCGGCTCCGAATTGACGAAGTAATCGGCCCGCAGCCCCTCGTTCATCAGCGCCAGTGTGCCGACGCCGCCTTGCAGCTCGCCGACCACATAGGTGAGACTGACGTCGCCTCTCAGCCGCACCCCGCCTGTCTCAACGTCCGCACCGCTCAGAAAAGTCAGTAGGTCGAAACTGCCGAAGCAGCCGGCGCAGATGCGCGGCGCCGCGCTGCCGTTGAAGGAGAGCAGGTGCCCCTCGATCAGCCGCTGCTCGGCCAAATACGGGATGCCTGGATAAAGCCCGCCCTCTTCGTCCGTGCACAGCAAGAGGACCGGGTCGTATGCGTATGCGACGCCCCACGCCGCGGTCGTGCGTAACGCTGCCAGCGCCGCCACGAGGATACCGTTCATGTCGGCGGCGTCGCGCCCGTATAGGCGATCTCCCTCCCGCGTGCAGGCGAGTGGCGGCCGGGTCCAACTGAGGTGGTCCCAGCGAACGGGACAGGTGCTTAAGCTTGGTTCGCCCCCTTTTGAAGAGGACGGACCCGATGAGGGGCAAGAGGAAGCGATATGCGGCGGAGTTCAAGGCGAAGGTTGCTTTGGAGGCGCTGCGCGGTGAGTTGACGACGGCGCAACTGGCGACGAAGCACGGCGTGCATCAGACGATGATCAGCGAGTGGAAGCGCCAGGCGGTCGAGGGGTTGGCTGCGGTGTTCTCGGGGAAGGCCGACACCAAAGAGGGGCTGCGGGAAGGAGAGCTGGAGAAGCTGCACGCCAAGATCGGCCAATTACTGGTTGAACGGGATTTTTGGCGTAGGCGTTCGGTCGATGAGCGTGGACCGGAGGCGGGCGACGATTGAGCCCGAGCATTCGCAGTTGTCCATCGCGCGACAGTGCGCGCTGGTCGGGATGGGCCGCTCAACGTTTTACCGGGCGCCAGCTCTGGAGACGGCGGAGAACCTGGCGCTTATGCGGCTGCTGGACGAGCTGTTTATTGAAACGCCCTGGTATGGGACGCGGCTGATGGCGCGGCATCTTCGTCGGTGCGGGCACCTGGTCGGCCGTAAGCGGGTGCGGCGGCTGATGGCCAAGATGGGGTTGGCGGCGATCTACCAGCGGCCGCGCACAACCGTTCCGCATTCAGAGCACCGAATTTATACGTATTTGCTGCGCAATCTGGTGGTCAACCGCCCCAACCAAGTCTGGTGCGCCGACATCACCTACATTCCGATGCGGCGCGGATTTCTCTATCTGGTGGCGGTGATGGATTGGTCGACGCGGCGGGTGCTGAGCTGGCGTGTATCGAACACGATGGATGTGGAATTCTGCATTGAGGCGCTGGAGGAGGCCTTGGCCCGGTTCGGTCGACCTGAGATCTTCAACAGCGATCAGGGCAGCCAATTCACGTCGCCACGGTTTACCGAGGTGCTGACTAGCGCCGGTGTGCGCATTTCGATGGACGGTCGGGGCCGCTGGATGAACAACGTCTTCATCGAGCGGCTGTAGCGTGACCTGCCCCCCTTCGGTCCCGCAGTCATTGTGAGAGCCCGGCGGGTTGATAACTGATGTTCGTTGGGGATGGGAGCGGCCGGGCGGCGGAGCCCCCAAGATCGCGCAGCCGACCGGCCGCGTGGGCACGAGCTGCCGCTTCCGGTGTCAGACCGCCGTGCGCGGAGTGCGGCCGGACCTGGTTGTAGTCTTGGCGCCAGCGCTCGATGACGAACCGAGCCTCGGCGAGGCTGGTGAAAACCTCCTCGTTCAAGCACTCGTCGCGGAACCGGCCGTTGAAGCTCTCCACAAACCCGTTTTGCTGCGGCTTGCCGGGCGCGATGTAGTGCCAGCCGACGCCGGTCCGGTTGCTCCAATCCAGGATCGCGCGCGACGTCATCTCCGTGCCGTTGTCGCTCACGATCGTCACCGGCTTGCCGCGTCGCGCGATGAGCGCATCAAGTTCGCGAGCCAGCCGACGGCCGCCGATCGACGTGTCCACCACCAGCGCCAGCGCTTCGCGGGTGTAATCGTCGACGATGCACAGGATCCGCAGACGTCGGCCCCAACTCAGCGCGTCGGAGACGAAATCCAGGCTCCAGCGCTGGTTCGGCCCGCCCGGCAACGCCATCGGCGCCCGCGTGCCCGTGGCTCGCTTGCGGCCGCGTCGCCGTCGGACCGACAGACCTTCCTCGCGATACAGCCGAAACAGCTTCTTCTTGTTCATACGGATGCCCTCCCGTTGCAGCAGGATGCCCAACCGCCGATAGCCAAAGCGACGACGCTCCGCCGCCAGGCTATGCAGCCGCTCGCGCACCGCGCCATCGTCCTGGCAGGGCACGCGGCGCACCGTCTTCGGATCGACCTCGATCAGCCCGCAGGCTCGCCGCTGCGAGTAACCGCGCTCCGCCATCAAGCGGAGCACCGCACCCCGACGAGCAGCGGGCGTGATCAGTTTTTTCCCAGAAGATCCTTCAGTGAGGCGACATCCAGCATCGACTCCGCCAGCAGCTTCTTGAGCCGACGGTTCTCGTCCTCGAGCTGCTTCAGCTTTTGCGCATCCGACACGCCCAAGCCGCCATACTTCGCTTTCCACCGGTAAAATGTCTGATGGCTGATGCCGTGGCGCCGACAAACCTCTTCGGTCGTCCCGCCCGCCTCTTGCTCGCGCAAAACACCGATGATCTGCGCCTCGTCAAATCTGCTCTTTCGCATCGTCCGTCTCCGTTGCGACGGACTCTCGCAAAAACCGAGGGATCAGGAAGGGGGCAGGTCAAGCGTAGTCTGCAATACGAGTGCGTCTACCTGCACGCGTTTGAGACCGGCTCGGAATTGCGCGCGGGGCTTGCTCGATGGATCGGCTACTAGAACGGTCGTCGGCCTCACTCCTCGTTGGGCGGCTTGACCCCGGACGAGGCATACGCGGCGATCGCGATCGGGAACGAGACAAAGAGATTGGCGGCTTGGACTGATGGACTGAACCAGGACCGAGCTTAACAGAGTCGCCAAACTGTCTCGCCAATGGGGACCACCTCAATCGATCGTGGATATGGTTGCGGGGACAGGATTTGAACCTGTGACCTTCAGGTTATGAGCCTGACGAGCTACCGGGCTGCTCCACCCCGCGTGGGTGTGGTTGTGTTGATTGTGGATGTAGGTTTGGAAGACCTGGCGGCGACCGACTTTTCCGCACCTTGAGGTGCAGTATCATAGGCGCTGGAGGTTTTCACGGTCGAGTTCGGGATGGGATCGGGTGTGGTCCCTCCGCCATGGCCACCAGGTCGTCCAAACCTAGGTTCTGTTGATTGGCTTTTGGTCGTCGTTGCTCAGGGGTGTTGTCCTGATGTGGACGGTTTTGGCTGTTTGGTTGGTGTGTGTGTTTTGTGTGTTGGATGAGTGCTGTGCGAGGTATTGGTTTGGAGCCGATTGGGCGATTAGGACCAGTTAGCTGCTGGCGTTGCCGCCTTTGCACATCTGGCCTATCGACGTGCTGGTCTTGCACGGCCCTCAGGGAGACCTGGTTTTGAGGGTGGTTTCCCGCTTAGATGCTTTCAGCGGTTATCCATTCCGCACATAGCTACCCGGCGGTGCCGCTGGCGCGACAACCGGTACACCAGAGGTGCGTCCATCCCGGTCCTCTCGTACTAGGGACAGCGCCTCGCAAGTCTCCTTCACCCACGGCAGATAGGGACCGAACTGTCTCACGACGTTCTAAACCCAGCTCACGTACCACTTTAATCGGCGAACAGCCGAACCCTTGGGACCTGCTCCAGCCCCAGGATGTGATGAGCCGACATCGAGGTGCCAAACCTCCCCGTCGATGTGGACTCTTGGGGGAGATCAGCCTGTTATCCCTAGAGTACCTTTTATCCGTTGAGCGATGGCCCTTCCACGCGGGACCACCGGATCACTATGGCCGACTTTCGTCTCTGCTCGAGCTGTCGCTCTCGCAGTCAGGCGGGCTTATGCCATTGCACTCAGCAGCCGATGTCCGACCGGCCTGAGCCCACCATCGCGCGCCTCCGTTACACTTTGGGAGGCGACCGCCCCAGTCAAACTGCCCACCATGCAGGGTCCCGGTCCGGGCTGACCGGACGCGGTTAGACATCAGAAGCGCACAGGGCGGTATTTCAAGGATGGCTCCACCAGAGCTAGCGCCCCGGGTTCATAGCCTCCCGCCTATCCTACACAGTGCTCTCCTAATGCCACTGCAAAGCTGCAGTAAAGGTTCATAGGGTCTTTCCGTCTGACCGCGGGTACCCCGCATCTTCACGGGGAATTCAATTTCGCTGAGTCGATGCTGGAGACAGTGGGGAAGTCGTTACGCCATTCGTGCAGGTCGGAACTTACCCGACAAGGAATTTCGCTACCTTAGGACCGTTATAGTTACGGCCGCCGTTTACCGGGGCTTCGATTCAAAGCTTGCACCTCTCCTCTTAACCTTCCGGCACCGGGCAGGCGTCAGACCGTATACGTCGTCTCACGACTTCGCACAGTCCTGTGTTTTTACTAAACAGTCGCTACCCCCTGCTCTGTGCCACCCACACCTGGTTGCCCAAGTGCAGGTCTCGCTTATCCCGAAGTTACGCGAGCAATTTGCCTAGTTCCTTCAGCATCGTTCTCTCAAGCGCCTTGGTATGCTCTACCAGTCCACCTGTGTCGGTTTAGGGTACGGTCTATGCGCTGGAGCTATTTCCTGGAAGGCTCGCAAAGCCGGGACAATCCAGTAAGCCCCGACAACAGGTTGCCTTCGTCACTTCCAGCAGGCCCAGGACTATTGACCTGGTTCCCATCAGCTACGGCTCTCGCCCTCGCCTTAGGGGCCGGCTCACCCTGCGCGGATTAACCTTGCGCAGGAACCCTTGGACTTTCGGCGACAGAGTTTCTCACTCTGTTTGTCGCTACTCATGTCAGCATTCGCACTTCCGATACCTCCAGAGAGGGTCACCCCATCTCCTTCGCAGGCCTACGGAACGCTCCGCTACCGCTACATGCCGCTGAGACATGTAACCCACAGCTTCGGTACGTGGTTTGAGCCCCGTTACATCTTCGGCGCAGGATTTCTATTAGACCAGTGAGCTATTACGCTTTCTTTAAAGGATGGCTGCTTCTAAGCCAACCTCCTGGTTGTTTTGGAATTCCCACATCCTTTCCCACTTAACCACGATTTGGGGACCTTAGCTGGTGGTCTGGGCTGTTTCCCTCTCGACAATGGACCTTAGCACCCACCGTCTGTCTGCCGGGCTGCACTCCTGGGTA
>CAWKCD010000001.1:2337500-3512500 GCA_963848035.1 uncultured Alphaproteobacteria bacterium | reverse complement strand
AGTTCGTCGAGTTCCTCGGGCTTGCTGTCCACCTCCATTCGCAGCCGGCTCGCGGCTTCGTCGATCAGGTCGATCGCCTTGTCCGGCAGGAATCGGTCGGTGATGTAGCGATTTGACAACGTGGCCGCCGCGACGATGGCGCCGTCGGTGATGCGGACACCGTGGTGCAGTTCGTATTTGTCCTTGATGCCGCGAAGAATGCTGATCGTGTCCTGCACGCTCGGCTCGCCGACGAACACCGCCTGGAAGCGCCGCGCGAGCGCCGCGTCCTTTTCGATGTGCTTGCGATACTCATCCAGCGTGGTCGCGCCGATGCAGTGGAGCGCGCCACGGGCCAGTTCGGGCTTGAGCAGGTTGGACGCATCCATCGCGCCATCGGCCTTGCCGGCGCCGACCAGCGTGTGCATCTCGTCGATGAACAGGATGATCTGGCCCTCGGCCGACTCGATCTCCTTCAGCACGGCCTTCAGCCGTTCCTCGAACTCGCCACGAAATTTCGAACCCGCGACCATCGCGCCGAGGTCGAGCGCCATCAGCCGCTTGTTGCGCAGCGCTTCCGGCACGTCGCCGTTGACGATGCGCAGTGCGAGGCCTTCGACGATGGCGGTCTTGCCGACGCCGGGCTCGCCGATCAGCACCGGGTTGTTCTTGGTGCGGCGGGCCAGGATCTGGATGGTGCGACGGATCTCTTCGTCGCGGCCGATCACCGGGTCGAGCTTACCCTGGCGGCCCAGTTCGGTGACATCGCGGGCGTATTTCTTCAACGCGTCGAAATTCTGCTCGGCGCTGGGGCTATCGACGACTCGGCCCTTGCGGATGTCGGCCACGGCCTTCTCGAGCGCGGACGGCGTCGCGCCGGCGCTGCGCAAGGCGCGTGCCGCCGCCGTGTCGCTGGCGGCGATGCCGAGCAGCAACCGGTCCTGCGCCACGAACTGATCGCCAGCCTTCATCGACGCTTGCTGAACCGCGTCGAGCACGCGAACGAGCTCGGGGGTAATCTGCGGCGCTTGGCCGGCCGCGCCGGAACCCTGCACCTTCGGCAACTTGGCCACCTCGGCGTCGATCGCGCTCTTGGCCGCCTGCGGATTGCCGCCTGCGGCACGGATCAGCCCAGCAGCCGCGCCCTCTTCATCATCCAGCAGCGCCTTGAGCAGGTGCTCCGCGGTCAACCGCTGATGGAATTCTCTGATCGCGATCGTTTGCGCGGCTTGCAGGAAGCCCCGCGAACGCTCGGTGAACTTTTCAATGTCCATTCTCTGTGTCCCTTTGCATCAGGCGACAGGCAAGGCGGCGTCCCTATCAGGAGGCAACGCGGCCGAGACCGTTTCATATGAAAGTGGTAGTTGTGCCCGACCGACTCAAGGGAACGTCCACCGTGCACGTCGATCGTTTGTATCGTTACCCCGTCAAAGGTCTCACGGCGGAGGCGCTCGAGACGGTGGAGGTGGAGGCTGGCCAGGCGCTGCCTTGGGATCGCGCCTTCGCGCTCGCGCAAGGAGACAGCGGGTTCGACCCGGCGGCGCCGGTGTTCATGCACAAATCCAACTTCATGTGCCTGCTCAAGAACGCCCGCATCGCAAAGCTGCGCGCGGCGTTCGACCCGCACGACAAGATGCTGACCATTCGCGCGCCGGACGGCTCGGGCGTCGTCGATACCCCCCTGACCGAGGCTGGCCGGGCGCACATCGCGACGTTCCTCATCGAGTATCTAGGCGAGGGAGCGCGTGGCGCGCCGATCTTCCATCATGTGCCCGGCCATGTCTTCGGCGATCAGCGCGCGCCGGTCGTCAGCTTGCTGAACTTGACCAGCCTGCACGCCTTCGAGCGCGCGATCGGTCAGACGCGCGCTCCAATCCGGTTCCGGGCCAACATCTATTTCAGCGGCGACAGCCCGTGGAGCGAGTTCGACTGGGTCGGACAGCTTCTCGAGATCGGCACGGTCACGCTGCGTGTCGTCAAGCGCACCAATCGCTGCAATGCGACGCAGGTCAATCCGGAGACGGCCGACCGGGACGCTGATCCGGTGCGCGAACTGATGGCCACCTACGGCCATCCGGACCTAGGCGTTCATGCCGAGGTCGTGGAGGGCGGCCGGATCACGCGCGGCGATCCGATTACGCTGCTTGCGTAAGGTCCTGTCGATGGCGCCGGCCAGGTCGGTGACGCTGAACGGCTTCGGCAGCAGCTCCCACCGCGTATCCTCCTTCTCCTCGGGCGCTCGGCTGTAACCGCTGGCCAGCAGGATCGGCAGGTCGGGGCGGCGGCGCTCGACCGCGCGCGCCAGTTGCCGGCCGTTCATCCCAGGCATCACGACATCGGTGAGCATCAGTCCGATCTCTGGATGCAGGGCGAGGATTTCGAGCGCCCGCTCGCCGCTGCTGGCCTCGAGTACAACGTAGCCGAGCAGGCGCAGTGCTTCGGCCGCGAATAGGAGCACCGCTGGCTCGTCCTCCACCACGAGCACGACGATCCCGGGCACGCGCGCCACTTGGGTGACCGGGCGCACCGCGCTGCCGGGTCTCGGGACGGTGTCGGCGGGCGTGCGCGGGAGAAACAGGCTGACGGCGGTGCCCTTTCCGAGTTGGGAGTCGATGGTCACATGCCCGCCGGACTGGACCGCGAAACCGTGTACCTGCGAGAGGCCCAATCCGGTACCTTTACCGTGCGGCTTCGTGGTGAAGAACGGCTCGAACGCTTGTGCGACGGTCTCCGGCGACATGCCGCCGCCGGAGTTGATCACCGCGATCACAACGTATTCGCCGGGCCGCAAACCACCGTCGCGCGCTTCGGCGGCCTTGAGAGTCACGGCGGACGTCTGGATCCTCAGCAAGCCGCCGCCGGTGGCGGTGTCAAGCATGGCGTCGCGGGCATTGACCGCGAGGTTGAGCAGGGCGCTCTCGAGTTGATTGGGATCGGCGAACGCCTGGCACAGATCGTCCTGCAGCACCGTCTCGATCGTGATGGTCTCGCCGAGGCTGCGGCGCATCAGCGAACTCATCCCAATCACCAGCCGGTTCACGTCGAGCGGCTGGGGGTTCAGCGGCTGCCGGCGCGAAAACGCCAAGAGTTGCCCGATCAGCTCCGCGGCGCGGTTAGCGCCGTCGGTGGCGCTGTCGAGGAACCGGATCGCAGACGGTTCGCTGACCCGGCGCCGCAGCAGCTCGAGACTGCCGAGGATGACCGTAAGCAGATTGTTGAAGTCGTGCGCGATGCCCCCTGTCAGCCGGCCGACGGCCTCCATCTTCTGCGCCTGCCGCAATTGGTCCTCGGCCCGGCCGCGCGCCGTCACCTCGTCCCGCAATTTGCGGTTGATCTGCTCGAGCTCGCTCGTTCTGGCTTTCACCTCCGCCCCAAGCTGATCCGCCCACCGCTCCTTCTGCTGACGGGCGCGGACAGTATCATCGATGTCGAGTAGAGCGAGCACGGCCCCGATCACTTGGCCATTGGCGCCCGCGACCGGCGCCGCCACGGCTTGCGCCCAGAACAAGGATCCGTCCACGCGGCGGAACCGGCAGCGCAATTCGGCCGGGTCCTCGCCGGCCAGAGCCCGCCGCAACGGCATGGAATGGTCCGGCACGGATTGGCCTTGCTCGTCGATGGCAACCAAGCTGGCCTGTGTGGCCGGGCGGGTTGCCGACTTGGGTGCGCCGTCCGCTGACGCGACCGGCAGCATGCGCGCGAGCTGCCGATTGCCGGCGACCGTGCTGCCCGAGGCGTCGGCGATCAGCAAGCCAACCGGCACCGTTTCGATGATGGCGGCGAGCCTCGCCCGTTCGGCGGCGAGCGACGAGCTGCGGTCGAGCAGTTGGTCATGCGCACCGATGAGCGCGGCGGACACGTCCTGAACCTCGCTGATCGCCGACCGCACCGGCGCGACGTCCCGGCCCGCGCCAAGGTCCCGCCCAGCCTGGGCAAGAGCCGATAGTGGCCCCGATATGCGTGTGGCGAGCTGCCAGGCCAGCACGATGCCCAAAGCCATGGCGCCGGCGCCGGTCAGCGCGAGCCAGCGCTCGGATTTGCGGATCGGCGCTTCGACGACCTCGCGAAGCACCGCGACCGACACGCGCCAGCCCGAAGCCCGCACGGGCGCCGAGGCCGCCATGGCCGGTATGCCGTCGAGCGTCTCGATCGCTGCGACTTGGCTGGGCGCGATCGGCGCACTCGATGGCATGCCGAGGAACCGCTCGGTCTCTTCCGTGCGGGCGAGGAGCGCCCCGTCACGGTCGCGCAAGGTGGCGACCCATCCCTCTCCGAGCGACTGATCCCGCAGCAGATCGACGAAAAAGTTGGGAGCAGCCGCGACGCCGATGACGGCGACGATTTCCTCGCCGCGGAACACCGGAGCCAGCACGACCGTGTGCATGTGCCGCTTCTCACGGCCGAGCAGGTTGGAGATGACCGGCCGTCGACCGGAAACCACGCGCTGGATGTCGGCGTCGGCGCCCGACGCCAGATCGGCGTCATCTTCCGCGCCGGCCGTCATCAGGCGGGTGCCGTCGGTGGAAACGAGAAAGACTGGATGTCCGAGCACGCTGCTGGCAGCTCGCGACTCCGACGCGAACGCGGCGAGATCGGCGCCGGCGACACGGTCGGAGATGGCGAGCACACGCGCGGCCATGACCAAGCCGCCGAGTTCGCGGTCGACGGCGTCGGCGATTCGCGCGGCGGTCGATAGCAGTTCGGCGCGGTTATCGGCCCGCTCACTCTCGGCGAACTGATCCAACAGAATGCCGCCGAAGAACAAGCCAGGGAGAACGAGAACGACCGCTACGAAGAGGAGTATGACACGAACCGGTAGTCTGCGCCTGTTTGATAAGCCGCTCATCGACAAAGTAGCTCTTTATAATATCACTGATCTCTAGTTACATTTTTCATTGCCGACAATGAAAGAGTTTTATTTCAATCATCCGTCGCAGCAATTTCGAATAGTCGCCATTTCAAGACTGGTTTCATCAATGATGGACGGCGCAGTCCTCAAGGCTTGCGTGCGGCCCGTAATTCGCCATGTTCGGCCGGCATGCCATTCGACATCGATCAATGCTCCTGACATCCGCGATGCTGCCGCCGGCTCTGCCGCGGACCGCTCTCGTGACCGGCGGCGCGGTCCGCCTCGGCCGAGCGATTTGCCTCGGCCTGGCCGAAGCCGGGTTTGCCATCGCTATCCATTGCAATCGCAGCCGGGACGCCGCGGACGATTTGGCCGCGGAGATCGTGCGATCCGGCGGCGCCGCATCCGTGCTCCAGGCCGACCTGATGGTCGAGGCGGAAACGGCTCTCCTGGTCGAGCGTGCCGAGCGCGCCCTGGGTCCGGTCGGCGTGCTGGTCAACAATGCCAGCACCTTCGAACGCGACGAGTGGGATGACGCGACGCGCGCCAGTTGGGACCAGCACATCGAGCCGAATCTGCGCGCGCCGTTCGTCCTGATGCAGTCGATGGCGCGCAGCCTGCCGAAGGCCGCCGAAGGATTGATCATCAACATGCTCGATGAGCGGGTTTGGTCGCTCACCCCGCACTTCATCTCCTATTCGGTGGCGAAAGCCGGGCTGTGGGCGCTGACCCAGCAGATGGCCTTGGCACTCGCGCCACGCATCCGGGTGAACTCGATCGGGCCCGGGCCGGCCCTGCCCAGTCCGCGGCAGACCGCGGAGCAGTTCCAGCGCCAGTGCCAGAGTGTGCCGCTGCGGCGCGGCACCAGCCCCGAGGAGATCGCGCGCGCCGTGATCGCGATCTTGCTGTTGCCGGCAATGACCGGGCAGATGATCGCGTTGGATGGCGGGCAACATCTGCAATGGTCGCCAAGCCGGCCAGACCAGACCCGAATTGAAGAATAGGGACGAGTAGGATGCGGATCGCCGACGCGGACGCGGGACTGCGTCATGTCTTCCTGCGCGACCTCGTTGTGGATGCCAGCATCGGCGTCTATCCGCACGAGCATGGCGCGCGGCAACGCATCCGCATCAACGTCGATCTCGGGGTCGTGGATCACCCGCCCGCCACAGATCGCCTAGAGCACGTCGTCGACTACGAAGCGGTGGCGAACCGGGTTCGACACGTGGCGACGGCGCGCCATATCAACCTCGTAGAGACGCTCGCCGAGCGCATCGCCGCGGAGTGTCTGGTTGACCAAAGAGTCCTGCTCGCGAGAATCCGGGTCGAGAAGCTTGACGTGTTCGCCGATATGGTGGCGGTCGGAGTCGAGGTGGAAAGGAGGCAAACTGCGCTTCGTCCACCGATTTACCCAAACCCCTGAGTTTTCAGCAAGCATTCGACGAACGTTCATCGGATTGTCAAAGAGTTAGACCGTTCAATTGCAAAATCAATGGGTTATACGCTTGCTTAAAAAGCAGGCAATCAGAGCGGAACCCTGTAAATGCTCGACCCTGTACCTGAAGTCCCGAACCAGCCCACAGGATTATCCACAGGAACCGTGGATGGTTTCACGGCACCGTGCGATCCATCCAACCACTGACCTGACTGAATGACCGAGATCGAAGCACCCCTCCCCGAAAAGGGCGTCAGCGTGATCGAGCGCGCCCTGACCACCATGCCGATGAGCCCCGGCGTGTATCGGATGCTCGATGGCAAGGGCGAAGCGCTCTACGTCGGCAAGGCGCGCAGCCTCAAGAAGCGGGTGACCAGCTACACGCAGATGGCGCGCCTGCCAGAGCGGCTGCGCCGGATGGTGCACGAGACAGTCGCGATGGAGATCGTGACCACGCACACCGAGGCCGAAGCGCTGCTGCTCGAGGCCAATCTGATCAAGCGGCTCAAGCCGCGGTTCAACATCGTCCTGCGTGACGACAAGAGCTACCCGTGGCTGATGCTGACCGAGGATCATGCCTATCCGCAGATCGCCAAGCATCGCGGCGCGCGAGCGCGCAAGGGCAGCTATTACGGACCGTTCGCCTCCGCCTGGGCGGTAAACCAGACGGTGACCGCGATGCAGCGCGTGTTCCTGCTGCGCTCGTGCCAGGACACGGTGTTCGCCAGCCGGGCCCGGCCCTGCCTGCTGCATCAGATCAAACGCTGCTCCGCGCCCTGCGTAGGCCGGGTCAGTGAGGCTGAATATGCGCACTATGTCGACCAGGCGAAGGCATTCCTCGGCGGCAAGGCCAACGATGTGCAGCGCGAGTTGGCGCGCGAGATGGAGACCGCGGCCGAGAACCTCGAGTTCGAACGCGCCGCGGCAGTGCGGGACCGGATCCGCGGCCTGACCCATGTCCAGGGCACCGGCGTGGTCAACCCGGCGAGCCTGACCGAAGCCGACATCGTCGCCGCGCATCAGATCGGCGGGCAGACCTGCGTGCAGGTGTTCTTCGTCCGCGGCGGCAACAACAACGGCAACCGGGCCTTTTTCCCGACCCATGCGCGCGATATGGAGACCGAGGCGGTGCTGGCCGCGTTCCTGGCGCAGTTCTACGACGACAAGCCGCCGCCGGGCTGCGTGTTGCTGAGCCATTCGGTACCGGAGCAGGACCTGCTGGCCGAGGCGCTGTCGCTGAAGGCCGGCCGAAAGGTCGCGATCTCCGTGCCGGCGCGGGGCGAGAAGCGGGCGGTGGTGCTGCACGCCGCGACCAATGCGCGCGAGGCGCTCGAACGCCGCATGGCGGAAAGCGCCGGCCAGCAGAAGCTGCTGGAAGGCGTCGCCGCACTGTTCGAGCTCCCTTCCCTGCCCGAGCGGATCGAGTGCTACGACAACAGCCACATCATGGGTGCCAACGCGTATGGCGTGATGGTGGTGGCCGGGCCGGAGGGTTACCAGAAAAACGCCTACCGCAAATACTCGATCCGCGGGCCGATCACGCCCGGCGACGACTTCGCGATGATGCGCGAGGTGCTGGACCGGCGGTTCGCCCGAGCCCTCCGCGAGCAGGCCGCGAGCGACGCCGGCGAAGGCGCCGCGCCGATCCTGCCCGACCTGCTGCTGATCGATGGCGGCGCCGGCCAACTCTCAGCCGTGCGTGGGATCCTGCAGGATCTCGGCATGCACCAAATCCCGGTCGTCGCGATCGCGAAGGGGCCGGACCGGGACGCCGGGCGCGAGTGGTTCCACGTGCCCGGCCGCGAGCCGTTCCAGCTGCCGCCGCGCGATCCCGTCCTCTATTATCTCCAGCGCATCCGCGACGAGGCGCACCGGTTCGCGATCACGACGCACCGCGCCAGCCGCAGCAAGGCGCTGGTCACCAGCGAGTTGGACGAGGTGCCCGGCGTGGGTGCAGCGCGCAAGCGGGCGCTGCTCAATCACTTCGGTTCGGCCCGCGGCGTCAAACAGGCCGGCCTGACCGACCTCGAAGCGGCGCCCGGCATCAACCGCGAGACCGCGCGCCGCGTCTATCAATGGTTCCACCCCGGCTGACGCAAGGCCGAAGCGGATCGCACCGTTTCGAGACCCGGACCGGGCTCAGTAGCAGCGATAAGGGTGCCAGTAGCAGCCGCCCCGTCCGTAACCATACCCATAGCCCGGATACGGGGCGACGATGCAGCCGGCGATCGGCAGCGTCGTCGCGAGCAATACCAACATCAAGATGGCTCTTCTCATGGTGTGACACCTCTCTACCAATCCCATAACAGCCGAGCACTGTGGCGAGTTCGTGCCGGTAATACGGCGGCACGTGGTTGCACCCCGCGCGAAGCGGGCTTCAAATCACGGCCAGCAACAAGACGGAGGAAAATGTGAGACTTGCCAGAGCGATGATGACCGCCTGCGCGGCTATCCTGATCGGCACGCCAGCCTTTGCCGCCGAAGCGCCGCTGCCGTCGACCACGGCCGAGGCCGCCGGGTTCTCCGCGGATCGGCTGGCGCGGATCGACGCGTTCTTCAGCCGCGAGATCGCGGCCAAGCGCGTGCCCGGCGCGGTCGTCGGAATCGCCCGCGACGGCAAGCTCGTCTACCTCAAGGCATTCGGCGTCCGCGACCCCTCGAACGGCGCGCCCATGCAGATCGACAGCATCTTCGGCCTCGCCTCGATGACCAAGCCGATGGTTGCCGTCGGCGCCCTGGCGCTCACCGAACAGGGCAAGCTGCCACTATTCAGCAAGCTCGAGACCTACTTTCCTTCCGTCGCCGAGATGAAGGTTGGCGTTCCAGCCGCAGATGGCACGCTCACCCTGGAGAAGCAGGCGCGTCCGATCACGATCCAGGATCTGATGCGCCACACCTCCGGCCTCACCTATGGCGGCCGCGCCGACGGCGGCAGCCCGGTCAGCGCCCAATGGCCGTCCGGCAACGTGCTGCATCGCATGGAGACGAGCGCGGTCTTCATGGACACCATCAGCAAGCTGCCACTCGCCTACCAACCCGGCACGACCTGGGAATACAGCGAGTTGTTCGACGCGCTCGCCGCCGTGCTCGAGAAGGTGACGGGCGGCAAGCTCAGCGACTACCTCAGGCAGACGATCTGGCAGCCTCTGGGCATGAAGGACACCGGCTTTCACCTCGATGCGGCGATGCGCGAACGGACGGCGCACCCGTTCCCCACCGATCCGCTGACCGGTAAGCCGCAGCACATTCCCGCCGTCGAGGAGGATGCGAAATTCGAGTGTGGCGGCGGCTGCTCGCTTGGCACCGTGCCGGACTACCTCCGCTTCGGACAGATGCTGCTCAATGGCGGAGCGCTGGACGGCACGCGCATCCTGAGCCCGCACACGGTCAGCCTGATGACCAGCAACCAGCTCACGCCCTCGATCAAGAACAACGTCGCGAAAGTGGAGCCGCATCGCGACGGCTACGGGTTCGGCCTCGGCGTCGCCGTCCGGGTCGCGCCGGGATTGGCGGCGGTGGCGGGCAGCGTCGGCGAGTATTCCTGGAACGGCGCCAACGGCACCGGCTATTTCGCCGATCCCCGCGAGGGATTGCTGGTGGTGTACGGCACCGCGGCGCCGGGCGATTTGCGCAAGTATTACCGCGAACAGGTGCAAGACCTGGTTTACGGCGCGATGATCACCTCGCGGGCCGCCGAAACGCCCTAGATCTCCTCGACGCGCTCGACGCCGGGGAGCGCCTTGATCGCCTGCGCGAGCCTCGGCGTCACCTGGAAGCGGCCCGGCAAGGTGATCTCCACCTCGCGTTCCGTATCTAGTCGCGGCACCAGCGTCACGGTGCCGCGGCCCCGGTCGCCGCGCGCGAGAATGCCGCGGATATGCGGCACCGCCTCGGTGCGGTCGAGCCAGATCCGCATACCCGCGCCCGCGGCGCTGGCCGCTTTCTCCAGCGACATGCAGTCGGCGGCGGTGATCCGCAGGTTGTCGCCCTCGAGTTTGAGCTCCACCGACATCAACACGGCCCCGCCCGACTTCAGCACGTCGCGCGCGCCATTCAGCACCTCGCTGAACAGCGTCACCTCGAAGCTGCCGCCGCCGTCCGACAGGCGGATCCAAGCCATGCGGCTGCCGGTGCGGGTCGAGCGCTCCTTCGACGCGATCACGCAACCCGCGACCTTCACGCGCGTGGCGCCAGCCTGCGCGCGGGTCTCCAGATCCTTCGACGCCACGACGCCGAGCCGCTTGAGCAACGGCAAATAACTGTCGAGCGGATGGGACGTGAGATGGAACCCGACCGCGTCCGCCTCGTAGCCGAGCCGCTCCATCTCCGGCCAATCCGGCGTGTTCGGCAACCGCAGCGAGTCGGGCGCACCGGCGCCGGCGAACAGGCCGGTCTGGCCCGTGGACGCCTCCTCCGCCTCGGCCTGAGCCCGGCGCAAGATCAGTTCGGCGCCCGCGAGCACCTGCTGCCGGTTGGCATGCAGCGAGTCGAAAGCCCCCGCGCGCGCGAGGTTCTCGAGTTGCATCTTGTTGAGCTGGCGCGGATCGACCCGGGCCGCGAACTCCGCCAGGTCGCTGAATGGCTTGTCGCCACGCCCTGAGACCAGCGCCTCCATCGCCTCGCGCCCGACCTTCTTGATCGCCGCCAGCGCGTAGCGGATGCACTGCTTGCCCTCGACCGTCTCGACTTTGAACCGCGCGTCCGACCGGTTGATGTCGGGCGGCAGGACGGTCACGCCCATGCGCTGCGCTTCCTGCCGCAGGGCGGCGATCTTGTCGGTGTTGCTGAGCGCCAGATCCATGCAGGCGGCGAGGAACGCCACCTTGTGGTTCGCCTTCATCCAGGCCGTTTGATACGACACCAGCGCATACGCCGCGGCGTGGCTCTTGTTGAAGCCGTAGTCCGCGAACTTCGCCATGAGGTCGAAGACCTCGTCGGCCTTCGCTTTCGGAATGCCCCGTTCGGTCGCGCCCTTGGTGAAAATCTGGCGCTGCTGCTCCATCTCGGCGCGGATCTTTTTGCCCATCGCGCGGCGCAACAGGTCGGCGGCGCCCAGGCTGTAGCCCGCCATCTTCTGGGCGATCTGCATCACCTGTTCCTGGTAGACCATGATCCCATAGGTCTCGCCCAGGATGCCTTCGAGCTCCGGATGCGGCGCCTTCCATTCCTCGCCATGCTTGCGCCGACAGTAATCGGGGATGTTGGCCATCGGGCCCGGCCGATACAGCGCGCCGGCGGCGATCAGGTCCTCGAGCCGGTTCGGCCGCATCTGCTTGAGCACGTCGCGCATGCCCTGGCCTTCAAACTGGAACACCCCGCCGGCGTCCCCGCGCGACAGCATCTCGTAGGTCGCCGGGTCGTCCAGCGGGATGGCGTCGAGATCGACGGGGGTGCCGAGCCCGGCCAGGATCGCCTGCGCGCGCTGCAGGATGGTGAGCGTCGTCAGGCCAAGGAAGTCGAATTTCACCAGCCCGGCCTGCTCGACGTATTTCATCGAGTATTGGGTGACGAGCGTGTCCGCTTTCGGATCGCGATACAGCGGCACCAGCTCGACCAGCGGGCGGTCGCCGATGACCAGACCCGCGGCATGGGTCGAGGCATGGCGGTAGAGGCCCTCGAGTTGGAGCGCGACCTCGATCAAGCGCCGGATCAACTCGTCCGTGTCGCGCATCTCCTGCAGCCGCGGCTCGCCGTCGACGGCTTCCTTCAGCGTCACGGGCTTGGCCGGGTTGTTCGGGATCAGCTCGGCGACACGGTTGACCTGCCCGAACGGCAGCCCGAGCACACGGCCAACGTCGCGCACCGCGGCGCGCGCCTGCAGCTTGCCGAAGGTGATGATCTGCGCCACCCGGTCGCCGCCATACTCGCGGCGCACGTAATCGATCACCTCGTCGCGCCGGTCCTGGCAGAAATCGATGTCGAAGTCCGGCATCGAGACGCGTTCCGGGTTGAGGAAGCGCTCGAACAGCAGGCCCCAGCGCAGCGGGTCGAGATCGGTGATGGTCAGCGCCCAGGCGACGACGGAGCCCGCGCCCGAGCCACGGCCCGGCCCCACCGGGATGCCCTGCGACTTCGCCCACTGGATGAAGTCGGCGACGATCAGGAAGTAGCCGGGAAAGCCCATCCCGGCGATGACGCCGAGTTCGTACTCGAGCTGCGTCGCGTAGCGCTCGCGCGTCGCTGCGTCGGCCGCCATCGCGTCCATCCGCCGCGCCAGGCCCTCGACGGCCATCGCCCGCACCGTCGCCTCCTCCGTCTGCCCGGCATGCACCTTGGGGCTCACCGGCAGCAACGGCTTGCGGCTCTCGGCCATGACCGCGCAAAGCCGCGCCACCGCCAGCGTGTTGTCGCACGCGTCCGGCAAGTCGGCGAACAGCGCCCGCATCGCCGCCGCCGGCTTGAACCAATGCTCCGCGGTGACCCGGCGGCGGTTCTGCTCCGCCACCGTCCGTCCCTCGGCGATGCAAAGCAGCGCGTCGTGCGCCTCGTGCATGTCCCGCGTCGCGAAGAAGCACTCGTTGGTCGCGACCAGCGGCAAGCGCAGCGTATCGGCCAGCGAAACCAGCGCCGGCTCCACCGCCTTCTCGATCGCGAGCCCGTGCCGGTGCAGCTCCATCATGCAGCGCCCCGGAAACGCTTCCGCCAGCCGGGCCAGCATCGCCTCTGCGTCGGGCATCCGCCCCTCCGCGAGCATGCGCGCGATCGGGCCGCGCGTGCCGCCGGTGAGCAGGATCAGCCCGGCGGCGTGGTCGAGCAGCTTGGCAAGCGGGATATGCGGGTTGGACGGATCCGATTCGAGGAAGCCGGTCGACGACAGCATCCGCAGATTGGCGAGCCCCGCCTCATCCTGCGCGAGCAGCACGATCGGGTCCGGCGCGAGCAACGGATTATCGGTCCGCGTGAGCGAAACCTGGCATCCGATGATCGGCTGGACGCCCTTGCCGACACAGGTCCTGGCTGAACTCCAGCGCGCCGAACAGATTGCCGGTATCGGCGATCCCGACCGCGGGCATGCCGTCCGCCTTCGCGAGCGTGGCGATCTTGTCCGGCTTTATCGCCCCTTCGCTGAGCGAATAGGCGGAGTGGACACGGAGATGGACGAACGAATCGGGCTTCACGATTCCAAT
Source organism: uncultured Alphaproteobacteria bacterium (assembly GCA_963848035.1). Classification (GTDB taxonomy): domain Bacteria; phylum Pseudomonadota; class Alphaproteobacteria; order Acetobacterales; family Acetobacteraceae; genus JAVVHH01. The sequence goes on along the minus strand of CAWKCD010000001.1, from coordinate 3,499,110 downwards.
ATAGTCCCTCTCCGCCCGGGAGAGAGCTATACGTCGACGACCCTGCCTTCGTGCAGCGTGACCCGCCGGTCCATGCGCGCGGCGAGCACCGGGTTGTGCGTCGCGATCAGCGCCGCCACGCCCTCGGCTCGGACCATGCGCAGCAATTCCTCGAACACGACGTCCGACGTGCCGACATCGAGGTTGCCGGTCGGCTCGTCCGCCAGCAGCACGCCCGGCGCGTTGGCGAGCGCGCGCGCGATGGCGACGCGCTGCTTCTCGCCGCCGGAGAGCTTGCCTGGCAGATGCCCCAGGCGCGAGGACAGGCCGAACTGATCGAGCAGTTTCGCGGCGCGTTCCGCGGCGACCCGGCGCTTCGTCCCCGCCACCATCTGCGGCAGCACCACGTTTTCCAGCGCCGTGAACTCCGCCAGCAATTGATGCGACTGATAGACGAACCCGATCCGGTCGCGGCGGATCGCCGTCCGCTCCGCATCCGCCAGCCGTCCGGCGTCGCGGCCATCGACGTACACCGCGCCCGTGTCCGGCCGCTCCAGCAGCCCGGCAAGATGCAGCAACGTGCTCTTGCCCGTGCCGGAAGGCGCCACCAGCGCCACGATCTCCCCGGCCTGCAAGGTCAGATCGGCGGCCGTCAGCACATGCAGATCTGTCTCGCCGCTCCGAAAAGTCCGGCCGACACCCTGCATCCTGAGCGGAGCGTCACTCATGCCGCAACGCCTCCACCGGGTCGGTGCGGGCGGCCCGCCAGCTCGGATACAGCGTGGCAAGCAGCGACAGGCTGAGTGCCATGATCACCACCTGGATGACCTCGTTCGCGTTCAGCTTCGCCGGCAGATGCGCGAGGTAATAGACTTCCGGATTGAACACCGTGGCGCCGGTCGCGCTCTCGACCCAGTGCTGCAGCGTCTCGATGTTGAGGCAGAACAGCACGCCGAGCACGACGCCCACGAACGTGCCGGTGATGCCGACCGAGGCGCCGCACATCAGGAAGATCCGCATAATCGCGCCGCGCCCGGCTCCGAACGTCCGCAGCACGGCGATGTCGCGGGTCTTGTCCTTGACCATCATGATCAGCGACGAGATCACGTTGAACGCCGCCACCAGGATGATCAGGGTCAGGATCAGGAACATCACGTTCTGCTCGACTTTCACGGCCGCGAAGAAGCTGTTGTTGTTCTGCTGCCAGTCGACGATGCGCACCGGCGTATCGGCCAGCGCCCGCGCGACCGACTGACCGACGCTGCGGACCTGGTCGGGATCGGCCAGCCGCACCTCGATCTGCGAAGCGGCGCCGGGCGATTGGAAGAAGATCTGCGCCGCCTTGATCGGCAGGAATACATAGGCGGTGTCGTATTCGTTCATCCCCACGGTGAACAGCGCGACCACCTTGTAGGCCCGCACGCGCGGCACGGTGCCGAAGGCCGTGGCCGCGCCCTGCGGCGAGATCAGCGTCAGCTCGTCGCCGACGCCGACGCCGAACTTGCCGGCGAGCCCCGTCCCGATCGCGATCGCGTCCTCTCCCTTGAAGTCGTCGAGCGAGCCATCGGCGATCTTGATCGCCGTCATCGCCATGAAATCCTTTGGCTCGACGCCGCGGACCAGCCCACCCGAGGACTGCCCGCGCGGCCCGCTCAGCAGCACCTGCCCATCGACCACCGGCGCGGCCGACACCACGCCAGGGACGGCGCGGATCTTGTCGGCGACGGCGTCATAGTTCTGCATCCGTCCGCCGACCGGATAGACGCCGAGATGGCCGTTGAAGCCGAGGATGCGGTTTAGCAGGTCGACCTGGAAGCCGCCCATGACGGACATCACGATGATCAGCGTCGCGACGCCGAGGGCAATCCCGACCAGGCTGAACCCGGCGATGACAGAGACGAACCGCTCGCCGCGTCGCGCACGGAGATACCGGCCGGCGACGGCGCGTTCGAAGGGCCCGAACATGCGCGGCGTCAGCCGATCTTCGCCAGCGCCGCTTCGAGCGAGAGTTCGTGCCGCTCGCCGGTGGCGCGCCGCTTCAGCTCGACCGTGCCGGCAGCCGCGCCGCGCGGGCCGACCACGATCTGCCAGGGATGGCCCATCAGATCGGCATCGGCGAACTTCACGCCGGCACGGTCCTCCCGGTCGTCATACAGCGCGTCGGCGCCAAAATGCGCATAGGCCTGCTCGCAGATCCGGTCGCAATTCGCGTCGCCTTGCTTGAGGTTGAGGATCGCGGCGCGGAATGGCGCCACGCTGTCGGGCCAGATGATGCCGGCATCGTCGTGGTAGGCCTCGATGACGGCGCCCACCAAGCGCGAGACGCCGACTCCGTAGCTGCCCATCTCCGGCACGATCCGGCTGCCGTCCGGCCCAGCGATGGCGAGTTCGAGCGGCAGGCTATACTTGCTGCCGAAGTAGAAGATGTGCCCGACCTCGATCCCCCTGCCCTCCCGGCGGTGGCCGGTGTCGACTTTCTCCCATGCAGCGGTGTCGTGCATCTCGTCGGTGGCCGCGTATTGCGTCGTCATCAGCGTGAAGAAACGCTCGAGGTCCTCGGGCTTGGCAGCGTCGAAATTGCCGCTGCCGTAGTCGATGCCTTCGAAAGCGGCATCGTAGTAGACCTGGCTCTCACCGGTGGACGCCAGGACGATGAACTCGTGGCTCAAATCGCCGCCGATCGGGCCGGGATCGGCCTTCATCGGGATCGCCGACAAACCCATCCGCTGGAACGTGCGCATATAGGCCAGCATCATCTTACGGTAGCTGATGACGGCGCCGGCATAGTCGAGATCGAAGCTATACGCGTCCTTCATCAAGAACTCGCGGCCGCGCATCACCCCGAAACGCGGGCGCATCTCGTCGCGGAACTTCCATTGAATGTGGTAAAGGATCTGCGGCAACTGCCGATAACTATTGACGGACTGGCGGACGAGCTCGGTGATCACCTCCTCGTTGGTGGGTCCGAACAGCATCTCCCGGTCGCCGCGGTCGCGGATGCGCAGCATTTCCGGGCCGTAAGCCTCATACCGCCCGCTTTTGCGCCACAACTCGGCCGATTGTATGGTCGGCATCAGCATTTCCTGAGCGCCGACCCGATCTTGCTCCTCGCGCACGATCTGCTCGATCCGCTGCAACACCCGCCAGCCGGCCGGGAGCCACGCATAGATGCCGGCCGACGTCTGCCGCACCAGCCCGGCGCGTAGCATGAGCCGGTGCGACGCGATCTGCGCCTCGGCCGGGTTCTCTTTGGTAGTGGGGATGAGCGAACGAGACAGACGCATGAGGGACCTGGATGTGACGTCGGCCGGACCCTACAGATTGTGCGGCGAGAGGCAACAGGGGGTATCTCGGCGCACGGCCGACAGCAGGAGCCGATCGTGACGAGACAATTGAATACTCAAGAAATCTATATGAAGTGTTCGATTGCAGGTAATTTCCACTACAGGTTGTAGTGTTTTATTAACCTATGCGAATCACGGGTCTATTGCTGCGGCGCACAATCGAATTAACCCCGGCAAACTCTAAAATCTGATGACAGCCAAACGTCCAGGGGATAACAAAAAAAGGTGGCCCGAGCGCTCTCAGCGCAACGGGCCAAGTTTAGGGAGGAAACGCCAACGATGCATCGGAACAGGAAATCCCTGTTCTGATGCTTCATCGTGCGCTGTGCGCTAGTCGGTGTCCAAAGTTTTCTTGCATCGACAACCCTGAAAATCGGCCATTCAGCCACAGACTGCCTTAGTCTTAGGCAGGAGGCCCAACTTCGCCGGATTTGCGATCAGAGGGACGCGCGGAACGACAGGTAGTCGCTGCGGATCACCATCATGATCACGCCCCAGATCACCAGAGACACGAGCGTCGTAACCAGCAGCTTGCGCCCGATGAGCGGCTTCTCCGGCACGCCGCGCCAGCCGGTCACGTCATCGGCTTCTTCGCGCGGCCGGGTCCAGAGTGGCAGGACAGCGAACAACACGGTCCACCACACCAGGATCAGGACGACGACGGCGGTGAACCAATCCATCAGACGCGCAGCAGATGCACGTCAACCATGGGCCGCTTCTGCAAACGGCGCCCGAACGCCCGTCGAAGCGCCGCCTTCGCCGCATCGGCGAGGGCCGCGTCATCGGTGCGCAGCCCGACCGGAAGCTCGGACAGCGCACGGCCGAACTCGGCGGCCACGCGGATGGTCTCGGGATCATCGGCCTCCAGCAGGCCGGGAGCGCTGACCCGCGCATTGCCGACCACCCTGCCCTGGCCGTCGATCGCGACGCTGCCGAGGACGATGCCGTTGAACAGCATGCGCCGCCGTGCCGCCAGCACGCCGCCCTCCATCGGAACGACCCGGTTGCCGTCGAGCACTAGCCGGCCGACCGGCGCACTGTCGATTACTTCCGGCGTCCCTGGGGCAAGCCCGAGCACGTCGCCGTCCTCGAGCATGATCGGCGAGGCGCCGCAGCCGCGCGCCAGATCGGCATGCGCCGACAAATGGCGCCATTCGCCATGGGTCGGCACCGAATAGCGCGGGCGGACCAGGCGGTAGAGGGTTCGCAGCTCTTCTCGCGCGGGGTGACCCGAGACGTGAACCGGTTGATCGTCATCGGTGATGACACGCACACCGCGGCGGACCAACCCGTCTTGCACGCTGGTGATCGCCCGCTCATTGCCGGGGATCATCCGCGAGCTGAAGATCACGGTGTCGCCCTCGCCAAGAGCGATGTTCTGATGCGTGTCGGCCGCGATGCGAGCCAGGGCGCTGCGGGGCTCGCCTTGACTGCCGGTGATGATGATCAGCAGTTCGTCGTCATCGACCGCGTTGGCCGCATCTTCCGAGAGGAAGGGCGGCAAGATCTGCAGATAGCCGCACTCCCTTGCCGCGGCCTCGATGTTGCGCAGGCTGCGCCCGACCAACGCCACGCGCCGGCCGGCGTCGCGCGCCGCCAAGGCGATGCTCTCGACGCGCGCCACGTTGCTCGCGAAGCATGTCACGACGACCCGCCCCTCGAGCCCGCTGATCAACTCGCGCAGGTTCTCCCGCACCTCGGTCTCCGAGCCGGACGTGCCGTCGACCATCGCGTTGGTGCTGTCGCACACCATGGCCAGCACGCCTTCCTCGCCGAAGCGCGCGAAAGCTGCCTCGTCCGTGGGCAGGCCGACGAGCGGGTTGGCGTCGAGCTTCCAGTCGCCGGTGTGCAGGATGTTGCCGTGCGGCGTGCGGATCGCGAGCGCCTGGGCTTCCGGGATGGAGTGCGACACCGGCATGTACTGCAGCTTGAAAGGGTCGAGGTCGATCGTGCCGCCGACGGGCACGGTGTGGATGCGGACCTCGTTCAGCAGGCCGGCCTCGCCGAGCTTGCGGCGCAGCACCGCCGCCGCGAACGGCGTCGCATAGACGGGACAGCGGAGTTGCGGCCAGAGATGCGCGACGGCGCCGATATGGTCCTCATGGGCATGGGTAATCACCAGGCCGACGAGACGGTCACGCCGCTCAGCAAGGAAGCCGGGGTCCGGCATCATGATTTCCGCCTCGGGGTTCTCGCTGCCCCCGAAGCCGATGCCGCAATCGACGGCCAACCACCGCCCGTTGCAGCGGTAGAGGTTGAGATTCATGCCGATCTCACCCGTCCCGCCCAAGGGCAGGAAGGCTAGATCTCCGCTAAACGCGTCCATACTAATCGCTTTCTAAGGCTTTGACTCTGTCACGACTCAATGTGGGGGCGGGGTTGCGCTCCGCCAACAAGCGAAGTCCGTCCAGCGTCAATTGGGGGGCGATGGTGCCGATAATGGTGGTGCCTTCGGCCAGCAGCGGTGCGAGACCGCCGGTCGCGACGCATTTCAGCGGCCCGTCATATTCCGCCTGAATCCGCGTCACGAGGCCCTCGATCATCCCGACATAGCCCCAATAGATGCCGGACTGCATGGCAGGGATGGTCGAACGGCCGATCACGGCCTGCGGACGGCCGATGCCGATACGCGGCAGCCGGGCCGCGGCCTTGTGCAGCGCTTCGATCGAAAGGTTGATCCCGGGCGCGATGATGCCGCCGATATAGGCGCCGTCCTTGTCGACCACGTCGAACGTGGTCGCCGTGCCGAAGTCGATCACGACGAGCGGGCCGACGAATTGGCGGTGCGCGGCAAGCGCGTTCAACAGGCGGTCGGCGCCGACTTCAGCCGGGTTGTCGACGCGGATGTCGAAGCCCCAGTCAAGATCCGAGCGCGCGATCAGCGGTTCGGTGCTGAACCAGTCCCGGCACAGGCGGCGCAGATGATAGAGCGCGGCCGGCACCACCGTGCCGATCACCGCGCGGTCGATCTCGGCCGGCTTGAGGCCGACTAGGTTGAGCAGCGTCAGCAGCCAGACAGCGTACTCGTCGGACGTGCGCTGCGGCTCGGTCGCGATCCGCCAGATGCCGCGCCAACTTTCCCCGTCGTGGACCGCGACGACCACGTTGGTGTTGCCGGCGTCGACGACGAGCAGCATGTCAGCCGAACAGCAGCCTGGCGGCGGTCTGGGCGGCGCCGATGAGCGGCGCGGGGACCACGAAGAAGAACGTGGTGACCAGCGCGCCGACACCGCCGACGAAACTGAGCGAGGCGGAGCGGGGGTCGAAGGCCTCCTCGGCCTTGTCGACATACATCACCTTGATGATGCGCAGGTAGTAGAACGCGCCCACCACGCTGGTCAGCACGCCGACCACGGCCAGCGTCCAGAAGCCGCTCTCGACCGCCGGACGGAACACGTAGAGCTTGCCGAAGAAGCCGGAGAACGGCGGGATCCCGGCCATGCTGAACATCAGGATGGTCATGATCATCGCCAGGCCGGGGTCGGTGCTGCCGAGGCCCGAGAGATCGCTGATCTGCTCGAGCGCGCGGCCGCGTCGCCGCATGGCGATGACCACCGCGAACACGCCGGCGCTCATGAAGACGTAGGTGACCATGTAGATCATCACGCCGCGGATGCCTTCCTGCGTGCCGACCGCCAGGCCCACCAGCGCGTAGCCGATATGGCCGATCGACGAGTAGGCCATCAGCCGCTTGATGTTCTTCTGCCCGATGGCGGCGAGCGCACCGAGGATCATCGAGGCCAGCGACACGATCACGATCAGGCCGGACCATTGGGCGAAGATCGGATGGAACGGCACTTCGAGCGCCCGCAGCAGCAGCGCGATGGCGGCCACTTTCGGCGCCGTGCTCATGAACGCTGTCACCGGCGTCGGCGCGCCCTCGTACACATCCGGCGTCCACATGTGGAACGGCACCGCCGACAGCTTGAACGCCAACCCGGCGACGATGAACACGACGCCGACGATCAGCCCAGGCGAAGCGGTGCCGGGCTGGGCGAGCGTGAGCGCGAGTTCGCCGAAATCCATGGTGCCGGCGAAGCCGTAGGCCAGCGAGATCCCGTAGAGCAGAAGGCCCGACGCCAACGCGCCAAGGATGAAGAACTTGAGGCCGGATTCGGCCGAACGCTGGTCATCCCGGTTGAACGCGCAAAGCACGTAGAGTGCGAGCGACTGCAATTCGAGCCCGAGATACAGCGTCATCATGTTGGCCGTGCTGCACATGATCATCATGCCAACGGTCGACAGCAGCACGAGCACCGGGAATTCGAACCGGCTGATCTTCTCCCGCTCGTTGAAATCGAGCGCGAGCACCACGCTGAGCCCGGCGCCAACCAGCACCAGGATCTTCATGAAGTCCGCGAACGGATCTACGACGAACAGCCCGCGATAGCCGGCGCCCGCCGTCGTCGACAACACCAGGGCGCCGGTCAGCACGAGAGCGCCGACCGCGAGCATCGTGCAGGCGAACGTGGCGTCCTTCTTCTGCAGCACGCCGAAGATCAAGATGGCCATCGCGCTGCAAGCGAGCACGATCTCCGGAAGGGCAACGGCCCAGTTCATGGCGCGACACTCGCAAAATTATGGACGCTCATCGCAGCCGCATGCTGCTCGACCATGGCATGCACGGTCGCGTCGAAGAACGTGGTGAAGCTCGAGGGATAAACGCCCATCCACAAGGTCAGCAGCACCAGCGGCGCGAACACCGCCACCTCGCGCGACGACAGGTCGAGGATGCTGCGCAGATCGTCGCGCGTGATCACCCCGAAGATGACCCGGCGGTACAGATACAGCATGTAGACCGCGCCCAGGATCATCCCGGTGCTGCCCAGCAGCGCGACCCAGAAATTCACCTGGAACGCGCCGACCAGGACGAGGAACTCGCCGACGAACCCGGCCGTCCCCGGCAAGCCGATGCTCGCCATGGTGAACAGCATGAACACCAGTGCGTAGGACGGCATACGCTGCGCCAGGCCGCCGTAGCGGGCGATCTCGCGCGTATGGATCCGGTCGTAGATGACGCCGACGCAGAGGAACAGCGCCGCCGAAACCACGCCATGGGACAGCATCTGGAACAGCGCGCCCTGGATCCCCTGCGCGTTGAAGGTGAAAATCCCGATCACGACCACGCCCATATGCGCCACCGACGAATAGGCGATCAGCTTCTTCATGTCGGTCTGCGCCAGCGCGACGAGCGAGGTGTAGATGACTGCGATGACGCCCAGCGCGAACATCAGCGGCGCGAACGTCGCACTCGCCTGCGGCAGCATCGGCACCGAGAAGCGCAGGAAACCGTAAGCGCCCATCTTCAGCAGCACGCCTGCCAGGATCACCGATCCAGCGGTCGGCGCCTCCACGTGCGCATCCGGCAGCCAGGTATGGACCGGCCACATCGGCACCTTGACCGCAAACGACGCGAGGAAGGCCAGGAACAGCCAGAACTGCATCTGGCCGGAGTATTGCGTGTGCGTGATGACATCGATGTCGGTGGTCCCGGCCGTGTACCAGACCGCCAGCAGCGCCAGCAGCATCAGGATCGAGCCGGTCAACGTGTAGAGGAAGAACTTGATGCTTGCGTAGACCCGGCGGGCGCCGCCCCAGATGCCGATGATCAGGAACATCGGGATCAGCACGCCCTCGAAGAACATGTAGAAGACGAGGAAGTCCTGCGCGCAGAACATCCCCACCATCATCGTCTCGAGCACGAGGAACGCGATCATGTATTCGCGCACGCGCACTTGGATCGCGTCCCAACTCGCCAGGATGCAGATCGGCGTCAGGACGGTCGACAGCAGCACGAACAGGACCGAGATCCCGTCGACACCCATGCGGTAATCGACCTTGAAGTCCGGCAGCCAGGCAACGTGTTCGGTGAACTGGAAGCCGGGCTCCGACGTGTCGAAGCCGAACCACAGCTTCAGCGACAGCAGGAACACGATCAGGCTGGTCCAAAGCGCCGCGAACCGGGCGTTGCGCGCGACGACCTCGTCGGTGCCGCGGACGGTCATGATGAAGACGACGCCGACCAGTGGGAGCCAGGTCAGCAGCGACAGGATGGGAAAGCCGGCGTTGTTCATCGGACGCAAAGCCTATTTCGGAATGGGGTCGGAGTGGTCAGATGGCGTGCGTTGTCGAGCACCGGCGCGGAGCGGCCACACCGGCCGTGAGCACCGGAGCGCAGAGAACGCGCGCCAGATGGCCGCTCCGGGCGCATTCCGAGATGGGCTTTCACCGGAACAGCAGGAAGACGCTGACCAGGACGACGAGCCCGATCAACATGGTGAAGGCGTAGACCGCGATCGATCCAGTCTGAATCCGCACGACCTGCTCGGAGCCGTCCGCGGTCAACGCGGCGATGCCGTTGGGGATGCCGTCGATAATGGTGGCGTCGCCGACCTGCCACAGTTGCCGCGCGAGCACCTGTGCCGGGCGGACGAACAGGAAATCGTAGAGCTCGTCGAAATACCACTTGTTCAGCACGAACCGGTACACGCCCGGGATCGCCTCGGCGATCTTGGCCGGCAGGTCGGTGCGGAACCAATACATGAAGTAGGCCAGCGCGATGCCGAGCACGCCGAGCGCCGTCGGCAGGATGCCGATCAGGAACGGCGTGTGCTCCATCTCTTCCATCACGTGGTTGTCGGGTCCGTTGACGATGGCGCCGGCCCAGAATTCGGGCCACGCCTCGCCGATGAAGTAGTGGTGGAAGCCGATGCCGGTCAGCACCGCGCCCGCCGCCAGCAACACCAGCGGCAGCAGCATCACCCACGGGCTCTCGTGCACGTGCTCCATCGTGTGATGGTCCGCCCGCGGTTCGCCGTGAAAGGTCAGGATCAGCAGGCGCCAGGAGTAGAACGCGGTCAGGAACGCCGCGATCGTGCCGCACCAGAAGGCGTATTGCGCAGCCGCGCCGTGCCCGGCCCAAGCGGCTTCGAGAATGGCATCCTTCGAATAATAGCCAGCGAAGATCGGGATGCCCGCAAGCGCCAGGCTGCCGATCCACATCACGGCGTACGTGATCGGGATCTTGCGCCAGATGCCGCCCATCTTGCGGATATCCTGCTCGTCCGACATCGCGTGGATAACCGAGCCCGCGCCCAGGAACAGCAGCGCTTTGAAGAAGGCATGGGTGAAGAGATGGAAGATCGAGGCCTGATAGGCGCCGACGCCCGCCGCGATGAACATGTAGCCGAGCTGCGAGCAGGTCGAATACGCGATCACCCGCTTGATGTCGTTCTGTACGCAGCCGATCGTCGCCGCGAACAGGGCCGTCGTCGCGCCGATCACGGTGATGAACGTCGTCGCCCCCGGCGCGAACTCGAGGATCGGCGACACGCGCGCGACCAGGAACACGCCCGCCGTCACCATCGTCGCCGCATGGATCAGCGCCGAGACCGGCGTCGGCCCCTCCATCGCGTCGGGCAGCCACACATGCAGGCCGATCTGCGCCGACTTGCCCATGGCGCCCAGGAACAACAGGAACCCGATCACCTCATAGGCACGCCAAGTGCTGCCGAGCACATGATACGTATCGTTCATATGCGCGGGGATCTGCGCGAAGATATCCGGAAACTCGATCGTGCCGAACGTCGCGAACACGAGCGCAATGCCGATGGCAAAAAACAAGTCGCCGACGCGGTTGACCACGAAGGCCTTGATCGCCGCACGGCACGCGCTCGGACGGTCGTACCAGTAGCCGATCAGCAAATAGCTCGCGAGCCCCACGCCCTCCCAGCCGAAGAACAGCTGCAGCAGGTTGTTCGCCGTCACCAGCATCAGCATCGCGAAGGTGAACAGGCTCAGATACGAGAAGAAGCGCGGGATCGTCGCGTCATGGCTCATGTAGCCGACGCTGTAGATATGAATCAGCGTCGCGATGAAGGTGACCATCGCCACCATGACCGCGGACAGCGTGTCGAACCGGAGCGTCCAATCCGCGTGGAACCCCTCCACGTCAAACCACGAACCCAGCACGAGTTGCCCCGGCGCGGCATGGCCCGACAAGATCGGCAAGAAGCTGACCGTGCCGCAGATGGCGGCGACGACCATGCAGGTGATGGTGACGGCCTGGCTGGCCCGATCGCCGATCTGGCGACCCAACAGCCCGGCGACGAGCGACCCCAGCAGGGGTGCGAAAACGGCGACCGCGTAGAGCATGGTGCTGCCTCAGCCCCGCATCATGTTGATGTCTTCGACCTGGATCGACCCGCGGTTGCGGAAATACACGACCACGATCGCCAGCCCGATCGCCGCCTCGGCGGCCGCGACCGTCAGCACGAACATCGCGAACACCTGGCCCGCCAGATCGCCAAGCGCCGCGCTGAACGCCACCAGGTTCAGGTTCACCGCGAGCAGCATCAGCTCGATCGACATCATGATGACGATCACGTTCTTGCGGTTCAGAAAGATGCCGAAAATGCCCATCACGAGCAGGACGGCGGAGACAGCGAGATAGTGGCCAAGCCCGATCATCCCATCTTCCTCATCAATGTTCTCCCGGGCCGGGCTTGCCCACGCCATGTTCATGCGGCTCGTCGGCCGTCACTAGTTCAGGCTCCGGCTTCGGTCGCAGGAACGAGGTCACCCCGGCGCGCGACGCGACCGAGACGATCTCGAGCGTGTCGGCCGAGGTGCGCGCGTTCTGCCGCGCGATGTTCTGCCGCTTCGTGGTGCCGCGGTCGCGATGCGTCAGCACGATCGCGCCGATCATGGCGACCATCAGGATCAGGCCGGCCGATTGGAACAGGAAGATGTAGTCCGTGTAGATCAGCCGCCCCAGCGCCCGCGTATTCTCGAGCTCGCCGGGCGTGGACGAAAGCCGCATGGCCGCCGAGTCCGGCGCGAACTTCCAGCCGCCGAGCACGAGCGCCAGCTCGCCGAAGAGGATCGCGCCCACCGTCGCGCCGATCGGCGCGTAGCGCTGGAACCCGCCGCGCAACTCGGCGAAATTAACGTCCAGCATCATTACGACGAACAGGAACAACACCGCGACCGCGCCGACATAGACGATGACCAGGATCATCGCGAGGAACTCGGCGCCGGCGATCAGGAACAAAGCCGCGGCGTTGAAGAAGGCAAGGATCAGGAACAGGACCGAATGGACCGGATTCCGCGACGTGATCACCATGCCCGCCGAGATCAGCAGGATGGCGGCGAACAGGTAGAAGGCGAGATTGGTGATCATCGATACGGCGCGTCCAACTCGAGGCGCTTGGCCAGCACCGTCTCCCACTGGTCGCCGTTCGCGAGCAGCTTGGCCTTGTCGTACATCAGCTCCGACCGCGTCTCGACCGCGAATTCGAGGTTCGGCCCCTCGACGATCGCATCGACCGGGCAAGCTTCCTCGCACAGCCCGCAATAGATGCACTTCGTCATGTCGATGTCGTAGCGCGTCGTCCGCCTGCTGCCGTCCTCACGGGGCTCGGCCTCGATGTAGATGCAGTTCGCCGGGCACACCGCCTCGCACAATTTGCAGGCGATGCAGCGCTCTTCACCGTTTGGATACCGGCGCAGCGCGTGTTCGCCGCGGAACCGCGGGCTGAGCGGCGTGCGCTCGAACGGGTAATTGATGGTCGCCTTCCGGCGGAAGAAGTACTTCAGCGTGAGCCACAACCCGGCGACGAGTTCGCTGAGCAGCAGGCTTCGTGCCGCGCGATCGAGGGATGCCATACGATCAGAACTCCTTGCTGGCCGGGAAGCCAGCCCATGGCGAGCAGCACGCCGGCCGTCAGGATCAGCCATCCCAGCGAGAGCGGCAGGAACACCTTCCACCCCAAGCGCATGAGCTGATCGTAACGGAAGCGCGGGAACGTCGCCCGAACCCAAATGAACATGAACAGGACCAGGCAGATCTTGATAATGAACCAGATCGGCCCCGGCACCCAGGTGAACGGCGCGAATGGGATCGGCGACAGCCAGCCGCCCAGGAACAGGATGGCCGTCATCGCCGACATCAGGATCATGTTCGCGTATTCGCCGAGGAAGAACAGCCCGAACGTCATCGCGCCGTATTCGACGTGGAACCCGCCGACGATCTCGCTCTCGCCTTCCGGCAGGTCGAACGGTGCCCGATTCGTCTCAGCCAGGATCGAGATGAAGAACACGATGAACATCGGGAACAGCGGGATGAAGAACCAGATCCGCTGCTGCGCCATGACGATGTCGGTCAGGTTCAGCGAGCCCGCGCAGAGCAGGACCGTGACCATCACGAAGCCCATGCTGACTTCGTAGCTCACCATCTGCGCCGCCGACCGAAGCGCGCCGAGGAAGGCGTATTTCGAGTTGCTCGCCCAGCCCGCGATGACGATGCCGTACACGCCTAAGCTGCTGATCGCGAACAGGTACAACACGCCCACGTTGATGTCGGCGATCGCCCAACCCTCGGTCACCGGGATAACCGCCCAGGCGATCATCGCTAGCGTCATCGTCAGCAACGGCGCCACGAGGAACAGGATCCGGTTCGCCCCGGTGGGGATGATCGTCTCCTTCATCAGCATCTTCAGCGCGTCGGCAAACGGCTGCAGCAGGCCGAACGGCCCGACGACGTTCGGCCCTTTGCGGATCTGCATCGCCGCCATCACCTTGCGCTCCGCAAGCGTCAGATAGGCGACCGAGATCAGCACCGGCACGAGAATGGCCAGCGTCTTGGCGACGGTGAGGATGAGGATCCCGAAATCCGTGTCCCAGAACGAGATCATCACTCCGCCGCCTGCAACGTGGCGGACTGCGCGAACAGCTTGCTGCACTCGGCCATCGTGGCGCTCGCGCGGCTGATCGGATTGGTCAGGTAGTAGTCGGGCACCGCCGGCACGAACGAATCGGCGCTCAACTCGCCGCCGCCCGCCGGAGCGTGGCCCGCATCGCCGGCGCTGCGGCTGAACGACCAGCGGAACACGGGATTGACCGCCTCGAGCCGCTCGCGCAGCGCGTCGAGATCGTCATAGGCCAACGGCTTACCGATCACGGCGCTGAACGCGCGCAGGATCGCCCAGTCCTCCCGCGCCTCGCCCGGCGGCTGCACCGCGAGGAAGCCGCGCTGCACCCGCCCCTCGGTGTTGACCCAGGTACCGCTCTTCTCGGTATAGGCCGCGCCCGGCAGGATCACGTCGGCGCGCGAGGCGCCGCGGTCGCCGTGATGGCCCTGATAGACCACGAACGTGTCGCGCCCGATCGCCGCGGTGTCGAACTCGTCGGCGCCGAGCAGCCATAGCAGGTCGACGCCGCCGCCGAGCATGCCGGTGAGGTTCTTGCCGCCGGGTCCCGGGACGAAGCCGAGATCGAGCGCGCCGACCCGGGCGGCCGCCGTATGCAGCACGTTGAAGCCGTTCCACTCCGGCGAGAACGCGCCGTATTTCTCTGCCAGCGACCACGCTGCCGCGAGCACTGCGGCGCCATCGGCCCGGCGCAGTGCGCCCTGCCCCACGATGATCATCGGCCGCTTGGCGTCGTTCAGGATTTGGCCGAATTCGCCGAGATCACCCAGCGCCTGCGCCCCATCGCCGAGATGCTGCACGCCGTAGATCGGATCGGCCAGCGTGCCGACCGTCGCGATCTTGCATCCGCCGGCGAGCCAGCGCTTGCGGATCCGCGCATTCAGCACCGGTGCCTCACGGCGCGGATTGGTGCCGACGAGCAAGATCGCGTCCGCTTCCTCGATCCCGGCCACGCTCGAGTTGAACAGGTAGAACTCGCGCCGACCGGCATCGAGCGCCGCGCCGTCCTGGCGGCAGTCCAGATTGGTCGAGCCCAGGCCGACCATCAGGTCCTTGAGCGCCAGCATGCTCTCGGCGTCGCAGAGATCGCCTGCGACCGCACCGATGCGGTCTCCCGCGAGCCCGTTGAGCTTGTCCGCGATCGCTCTGAACGCCTCCGGCCACGTCGCCGGGCGCAACTGTCCGTCGCGCCGCACCCAGGGCTTGTCCAGCCGACGCCGCTTAAGCCCGTCCACCGACGCGCGCGACTTGTCGCCCAGCCACTCCTCGTTCACGTCCTCGTTGATGCGCGGCAGGATGCGCATCACCTCCGAGCCGCGGCTGTCGATCCGGATCGCCGACCCCAGCGCGTCGTGCACGTCGATGCTGTCGGTCTTGCGCAGTTCCCACGACCGCGCCTGGAAGCTGGTCGGCTTCGGCAACAGCGCGCCCACCGGGCAGATATCGGCCAGATTGCCCGACAACTCCGACGTCAGCGCTTTCTCGACATAGGTGCCGACTTCCATGTTCTCGCCGCGCCCGGTCGCGCCCATTTCCGAGACGCCGGCGATCTCGGTCGAGAACCGGATGCAGCGCGTGCAATGGATGCAGCGCGTCATGAATGTCTTGATGATCGGACCGAGATACTTGTCCTTCACCGCCCGCTTGTTCTCGGCGTAGCGCGAGTGGTCCATCCCGTACCCGAACGCCTGGTCCTGCAGGTCACACTCGCCGCCCTGGTCGCAGATCGGGCAATCCAGCGGATGGTTGATCAGCAGGAACTCCATCACGCCCCGGCGCGCGTTGCGCACCATCGGCGTATCTGTCTTGACCACCATGCCATCGGCCACCGGGAACGCGCAGGACGCCACCGGCTTCGGCGCCTTCTCGATCTCGACCAGGCACATCCGGCAATTGCCCGCCACCGACAGCCGCTCGTGGTAGCAGAAGCGCGGGATCTCGACCCCCGCGGCCTCGCAGGCCTGGATCACCGCGGAGCCGTTGGGCACCTCGACCTCGACGCCGTTTACGGTCAGTTTCGCCATCAGACACTCTTCCGATAATGGGCCAGCAGCGTTTCGACCTCGATCCCGTCGATCCGCATCCCGGTCAAGGTGCATCCGTCGATCGACACGCCTGACAGATCGACATCGCTGAACCGGGCGCCCGCAAGCCAAACGTTCTTGAACGTCACACCGTTAAAATTGACGACGTCGAACTCGGACCCCGTCAGGCTCACATCGTGAAAGCGCGCTCCCGACATGTTCACGTCGTCGATCACCGCGCCCGCCAGCCGCGCCTTGTGGATCCGCGAACCGCTCAGGTTGCAGTCCGTCGCCACGATCGGCTCGGCGGCGCCCGCGATCTCCATCGCTATTCCGCCGCCATCGGCAGCCCGGCGCTGCCAGCCCGCGCCTTGTAGGCCGCGATCCGCTCTTCCATCACCGGGCGGAAATGCCGGATCAGCCCCTGAATCGGCCACGCCGCCGCATCGCCCAGCGCGCAGATCGTATGCCCTTCGATCTGCCGCGTGACCTGCTCGAGCGTGTCGATCTCCGACAACTCGGCCCGGCCCTCGACCATCCGAGTCATCACCCGCATCATCCACCCGGTGCCTTCTCGACACGGCGTGCACTGCCCGCAACTCTCGTGCTTGTAGAACACCGCCAGACGCTGGATCGCCTTGATGATGTCGGTCGACTTGTCCATCACCATCACGGCGGCGGTGCCAAGACCGGACTTCACTTCGCGCAGACTGTCGAAATCCATCAGCACGGTGTCGCAGATTGATTTCGGCAGCACCGGCACCGATGACCCTCCGGGGATGACCCCCAGCAGGTTGTCCCACCCGCCGCGAACGCCGCCCGCATATTTGTCGATCAGTTCACGCAACGGAATGCCGAGCTCTTCCTCGACGTTGCAGGGCTTGTTCACGTGGCCGGAGATGCAGAAAATCTTCGTCCCCGCATTCTTCGGCCGCCCCAGCGCGTTGAACCAGGCGCCCCCGCGCCGCAGGATCGTCGGCGCCACCGCGATGGTCTCGACGTTGTTGACCGTCGTCGGGCAGCCATACAGGCCAACCGCGGCCGGGAACGGCGGCTTGAGCCGCGGCATCCCCTTCTTGCCCTCGAGGCTCTCAATCAGCGCGGTCTCTTCGCCACAGATGTAAGCGCCGGCGCCGCGATGGACGTAGATCTCGAAATCATACCCCGACCCGGCGGCGTTCTTGCCGACCAGCCCGGCCTCGTACGCCTCGGCCACGGCGCGCTCGAGCGCCATCGCCTCGTTGTAATACTCGCCGCGGATGTAGATGTAGCAAGCGCTCGCCCCCATCGCGAAGCTCGCGATCAGGCAGCCCTCGATCAGCTTGTGCGGATCGTGGCGGATGATGTCGCGGTCTTTGCAGGTGCCGGGCTCGCTCTCGTCGGCGTTGACCACGAGATAGCTCGGCCGCCCGTCCGGCGCCGCCGCCTTCGGCATGAACGACCACTTCATGCCGGTCGGGAACCCGGCGCCGCCGCGTCCGCGCAGCCCGGAATCCTTCATCTCCTGGATGATCGCGTCCCGGCCCCGGGCCATGATCTCGGCCGTGCCGTCCCAATCGCCGCGCGCCCGCGCGCCGGCCAGGAACGGATCGTGCTGGCCATACAGGTTGGTGAAAATGCGGTCCTTGTCAGAGAGCATGGCTATTTCACCTCGAGTAAGGTGGTCGGCCCGCCCTCGGGCGCCGACGTCATGCGGCCCGTGGTCGAGCCGGGCTTCGGACGCTCGCCCCGCCGCAACGCCTGCAGCAGCGCCCGCGTCCGGTCGTAGTCGAGATCCTCGTAGTAATCGTCATCGACGCACAGGATCGGCGCGTTGACGCAGGCGCCCATGCACTCGACTTCCGACAGCGTGAACACGCCATCCGCGCTCGTCTGCTTGTAGCCGGTCACCCCAGCCTCGTCGCGGCACGCCCGCGCCACCTCGTCGGATCCCCGCAGCCAGCACGGCGTCGTGCCGCAGACCTGCAGGTGATAGCGCCCGATCGGGTTCATGTTGAACATGAAATAGAACGTCGCGACCTCGTAGACGCGGATCGGCGCCATCTCGAGCCGCGCCGCCACCACGTCAATCGCCACCCGCGGCACCCAGGCGCTGCCCGTCGCCCGGCCCATCTGATGCTGCACCACGTAGAGCAGCGGGATCACCCCGCTCGCCTTCCGGCTCGGCGGATACTTCTTCAGGATCCACTCGATCTCGCGCTCGCTCTCCTCGTCGAAAGCGAAATGCGCCGGCTCGGCCCGGCTATCGGCCGCCGGGTTCACGCCGATCTCTTCCGGCTTCAGCGCGGCCGACCCGGCCTCGATGTCATTGTTGTTGGCCATGACTAGCGGTCGATCTCCCCGAACACGACATCCAGCGAGCCGATCACCGCGACGGCGTCGGCCAGCATGTGGCGTCGCGACATGTGCTCGATGGCTTGCAGGAACGCGAACCCGGTCGGCCGGATCTTGCAGCGATACGGACGGTTGCTGCCGTCGGCCACCAGATACACCCCGAACTCCCCCTTCGGACTCTCCGTCGCCGTATAGGTGGCGCCCGCGGGCACGTGATAGCCCTCGGTGTAGAGCTTGAAGTGATGGATCAGCGCCTCCATCGAGCGCTTCATCTCCTGGCGCTTCGGCGGCGTGAACTTGTTGTCTTGAATGCGCACCGGCCCCTCGGGCAGCCGCTCCAGGCACTGCTTGATAAGGTGCGTGCTCTGCCGCATCTCGTTCATCCGCACGAGATAGCGGTCGTAGCAGTCGCCGTTGCGCCCGACCGGTATATCGAAATCCAGCTCCTCATACACCTCGTAGGGCTGCGACTTGCGCAGGTCCCACGCGACTCCGCTCGCGCGCAGCGGCGGCCCCGAGAAGCCCCATGCCAGCGCGTCTTCCGGCGAGATGATGCCGATGTCGACCGTGCGCTGCTTCCAGATCCGGTTGCCCGTCAGCAGCTCCTCGAGCTCGTCGATGAATTTCGGGAATGTCTCCGCCCACTCCGCCATCCGCCCGACCAACCCCGCCGGCAGGTCGCGGTTGACGCCGCCCGCGCGATAGTAGTTCGCATGCAGCCGCGCACCCGACGCGTCGTCATAGAACTCGAGGAGCTTCTCGCGCTCCTCGAAGCCCCAAAGGCTCGGGGTGATCGCGCCCACGTCCAGCGCGTAGGTCGTGATGTTCAGCAGGTGGTTCAGCACCCGCGTCACCTCGGCGAACATCGTCCGGATCCACACCGCCCGCGGCGGCGCCTGGATCCCCAGCAGCTTCTCTTGCGCCAGCACCCAAGTGTGCTCCATGCACATCGGGCTGACGTAATCGAGCCGGTCGAAATACGGCGTCGACTGCAGGTAGCTCTTGTATTCCATCAGCTTCTCGGTGCCGCGATGCAGCAGCCCGATATGCGGATCGGCACGCTCGACCACCTCGCCATCCATCTCGAGGATGAGACGGAGGACGCCGTGCGCCGCCGGGTGCTGCGGCCCGAAATTGATGGTGTGGTTGTCGACTTCGATCACCTTGCTGGTGTTCGGCAACAAGGAGCCCGGCGTGGTCGCCCCGCCGCCGGCATGCATCACGTCGTCGGACTGGCTCATTGCGCCTCTCCTGCGGGCTTGCCGCCGGGCAGTTGACCCGCGGCGCGCCGCGCCTCATGCGCCTTCTCATCGCCGGGCAGCGAGACCATCCCCTCCCAGGGCGACACGAAATCGAAGTTGCGGAAATCAGCGGTCAGCGTCACCGGCTCGTTGACCACCTGCTTGCGCTCCTCGTCCCACCGCACCTCGACATAGCCGGTGAGCGGAAAGTCCTTGCGCAGCGGATGCCCCTCGAAGCCGTAATCGGTCAGGATGCGGCGATGGTCCGGCTGCCCCGCGAAGCGGATGCCGAACAGGTCCCACGCCTCGCGCTCCCACCAGGTCGCCACTGGCCAGATCTTCCAGCAGCTCGGCACCGGCGTATCCTCCGCCGCGCGCACGATCACCCGGATGCGCCAGTTCTTGCTGACGCTCAGCAGATTGTAGACGACGTCGAACCGCTCCTCGCGGTCCGGCCAATCCACTCCGCAGATGTCCATCACCTGCTCGAACGCGAACCGCTCGTCGTCGCGCAATGTCAGCAGCAGAGTGCCCAACTGGTCGCGGTGGGCATGCAGCACCACCTCGTCGAGATCGAGCGCGACCCGCTCGACGCCCGGCAATCCCTGGACGAGTTCTTGCAGCTCAGCCACGGAGGATCGTCCCCGTCCGCCGGATCTTCTTCTGCAATTGCAGGATGCCGTAGACCAGCGCCTCCGCCGTCGGCGGACACCCCGGGACATAGATGTCGACCGGCACGATCCGGTCGCACCCACGCACCACCGAGTAACTGTAATGGTAGTAGCCGCCGCCATTAGCGCAGCTCCCCATCGAGATCACCCAGCGCGGCTCCGGCATCTGGTCGTAAACTTTTCGCAGTGCCGGCGCCATTTTGTTGGTCAGCGTGCCGGCCACGATCATCACGTCAGACTGCCGCGGCGAAGCGCGCGGGATCACGCCGAATCGATCGAGGTCGTAGCGCGGCATATACGCGTGGATCATCTCCACCGCGCAGCACGCCAGCCCGAACGTCATCGGCCACAGCGAACCGGTGCGCGCCCAGTTCACCACCTTGTCCAGATTGGCGACGATGAAGCCCTTGTCGGCGATCTCGCCGGTGATCCCCTTGACCACCGCGTCCTGCTCCGGACCCGGCGGCAAATCCTGGCGGTTCCAGGCTACGTCAGTTGCAGCGCTCATGCGCTTACTCCCACTCCAGTGCGCCTTTGCACCACTCGTAGATGAACCCGACCGTCAGCACCGCAAGGAAGCCAACCATCGACAAAAAGCCGAAAAGTCCGATGTCGCCAAGCGTAATCGCCCAGGGAAACAAGAACGCGACTTCAAGATCGAAAATGATGAACAAGATCGCGACCAGGTAGAACCGCACGTCGAACTTGCGCCGTGCATCGTCGAACGGCTCGAACCCGCATTCATACGACGAAAGCTTTTCCGGATACGGCTTCTGGTGTGCCGCCAACAGTGATCCGCCCACCATCGCCAACGCGATCCCGCCACCGATGGCAAGGAATACCAGGATGGGGAACCAGTCGGCGAGGAATGGCATCGGCAAAATCCTTTGGCAGCCCAAGCCCGGCGACGGCGCCGGCGATGCTGCACCGCGGCGGTATAGAACGGTGTTCGCGCCGCCGCCAGAGCAGAGCGGCACGTTCATGTGCGATTGCAAGAGGTTTGATGATTGCTGCTGGCGCGAGTGACGGGGCTCGAACCCGCGACCTCCGGCGTGACAGGCCGGCGCTCTAACCAACTGAGCTACACCCGCAGCAGGGCGCACCGTCTAGGGCCCACGACCCAGCGCGTCAAGCCGACAAATACGATCGCACCGCCATATCCCCCTCGCCCCCGGGTTATCCGATCCCGCTTGCATTCAGGTGCAAGGAATTCAAGAACGCTTCCCCATGAAGCTCACCATCAAAGGCCTCGCCGAAATCCGCGCCCGCCTCGACCAGGTCCGCCCGGCGGAGATCATGGCCACGGCGCTGTCCGAGCAAGCAGAGCGCCTCGCCGACACCGTCCGCGAGGCTCTCTCCGAGCCGCAGGGCGCCGGTGATCACGAAAAGCCCTGGGTCCGCACCGGCGCGCTCCGGGACAGCATCGCCGTCAGCGCCAATGGTCTCGAAGCCGCCGTCGGCAGCAACGACCCCGCCGCAGCGCCCCAGGAGATGGGCACGTCCCGCATCCCACCTCGCCCGTTCCTTGCGCCGGCTGCCACGGCGAACGCCGAGGCCATCGCCAAGGCGGTCGCCGAACCGGTTGTGGACGCGCTACGTGGTCAAGCGACCTCCGTTACCGCAGACGAGTGATCTGACGCGCGCCCTCAGCGCAGCGTCACGCGCCTGACCCCATCCGCCGGCGCGTCGACCCCGATGTGCCCATCCGCGCTCGGAACGAACCGCAGCGACACCGTGGCATACATGTCGCACCCGCCCACGAGCCAGATCTCCCGCCACGGACGCGCGCCCTTCCCTGTGCCGGGCTCAAATCCGAGATCCTTGGTGTCGATGACGTCGAGCGAACCGCACCCGCCCACGACCCGGCCGGCCGCCACCGCCGCCGTCGGCATCGCCACTTTCTGCAGATCCACCGACGCGGACGTCGTTCCGGGATAGGCGGTGAAGGTCCGCACCGCCTCGCCCGGCGTCGCAATCACCCAAACGTTGAACAGCGGCGCGAAACCCGGGCAGCCGCCGCTCGCGAATCGCTGCCGCACGCTTCCCTCGACCATCGTCCCGGCCGCATCGAACCGCGGCTCAGGCGGCGACGCCAACAGCAGCTCCACCGCCTTGAACGTCAGGTCCGGACAAGCGCGCGGCAACGCCGCCGCCTGGTCGAGCACCGCATCCCGCACCGCGTCGATCTGCTCGGGCCGGCTGAGAAACGCGCGCGTCTTCGCCTCCACGTCCGGCGCAGGCCCCGCCCCGCCCACCATCAACGCTGCCATCACGGAAACCATCCACCGCGAGATCATGCCAGTCCGGCCTTTCCATCCACGATCCGCATCGCCGCCTCGAACGCCGCATCCGCGCTGAGCCCAGTCGTGTCGAGTTGCACAGCATCATCGGCCGCCCGCAGCGGTGCCGTTCCGCGGTTGCTGTCACGCTCGTCGCGCGCCCGCATCTCCGCCTCGATCTCCCCGAGCGGCACGGCGCGTCCCACCTCTTCCCACCGCCGCCGGGCGCGCGCCGCTGGGTCGGCAGTGACGAACAGCTTCACGTCGGCGTCCGGGAACACCACGGTCCCGATATCCCGCCCATCCAGCACCGCCCCGCCCTCGCCGGGAAACCGCCGCTGGAAGTCGAGCAGCGCCGCCCGAACGCCGGGATGCCGCGCCACCGCGCTCGACGCCGCATCGGCGGCCGGTCCGCGCAGATCGGGCCGGTCGAGGTCCTCCGCCCGAAGCCGGCCCGCTGCAGCCTCGGCCGCAGCCGGGTCGGCGGGGTCGCCGCCCTCATCCAGCACAACTCGTCCCGTTGCCCGATACAGCAGCCCGGTATCGAGATGCTTCAGCCCCAATGCCGCCGCCAGCCGCCGCGCCAAGGTGCCCTTCCCCGCCGCCGCCGGGCCATCGATCGCGATCACCAGCCTCCTCATCCGCCCGCTATCCAATGGCCGCGCCGAGCCCCTGCATCAGCTCGACGAAGCCCGGGAAGCTCGTTGCGATGAAACTCCCATCATCCACCCGCACCGGCGCCTGCGACGACAGGCCCAACACCAGCGCGCTCATCGCGATCCGATGGTCCATATGCGTCGCCACCAACCCGCCCCCCGCAGGCCTGCCGCCATGCACGATCAGCGTGTCGCCCTCGATCTCCACCCGCACGCCGTTGACCTCGAGCAGCGCCGCCGTCGCCGAGAGCCGGTCGCTCTCCTTGACCCGCAACTCGCCCAGCCCATGCATCCGCGTCACGCCCCGCGCCGACGCGGCCGCCACCGCCAGCACCGGATACTCGTCGATCATGCTCGGCGCCCGCTCCGGCGGCACGTCGACGCCCCGCAACTCGCCATAAGTCAGCGTGAGATCGCCGACATCCTCTCCGCCCTCGACCCGGCTGTTGCTGATCACCAGCTCCGTGCCCATTTCGCGCAACGTCAGCAGCAGCCCGGTCCGCGCCGGGTTCAGCGCCACCCCCGTGATCGTCACCGACGATCCCGGCACCGTCGCCGCCGCCACCAGCGGGAACGCCGCCGACGACGGATCCGCCGGCACCACGATGTCGGCCGCCACCAACTCCGGCTGCCCCAACAGGCTCGCCACCCGCCCGCTCCCTACTTCCTCGACCACCACCTCGGCCCCGAAATGCCGCAGCATCCGCTCGGTATGGTCGCGCGTCACCTGCGGTTCCTCGATCCGCGTCCACCCCGGCGCGTTCAGCCCGGCCAGCAGCAGCGCCGACTTCACCTGCGCCGACGCCACCGGCAGCCGATACTCGATCGGCATCGGATCCCGCGCGCCCCGGATCGCCAGCGGCAGCCGCCCGCCATCGCGCGACCAGAACTGCGCCCCAGCGCTCGTCAGCGGCTCCGTCACCCGCCGCATCGGCCGCCGCCGCAGGCTGGCATCGCCGGTCATGACCGCGAACAGGTCATGCGTCGCCAGCACGCCGCACAGCAGCCGTGCCGCCGTGCCGGAATTGCCCATGTCCAACACGTCCTCCGGCTCGCGCAGCCCTCCGAACTCCACGCCCGGCCACCCGCCACAGCGCCCCGTCCCGAACCACCTCCGCCCCCAGCGCCCGCATCGCCGCCGCCGTCCGCAGCACGTCCTCCCCTTCCAGCAGCCCGGTGATCCGGGTCTCGCCCACGGCCAGCGCCGCGAACATCAGCGCGCGATGGCTGATACTCTTGTCGCCAGGGACGGTGATGGTGCCGGAAAGGCCGCGTTCGGGGCGCCGCGCAGTGAGCGGACGGAGGGGTTGGTCCATGGCCGCGCGCTTACCATGTGATCGAACCGTTTGACAGCCAGGCGCGGCAATGGCATGGGCCGCCCCCTCCAAGAGGTCTTCGAGAAATTTATGGCAAAGCCTGAACTCGGCACGAAGCGGACCTGTGTGAATGACGGCGTCCGCTTCTACGATCTGAACAAGGTTCCGGCCGTGTGCCCCAAATGCGGCACCGAACAGCCGATCGAGCAGCCGCGCCTGCGCCGCGCCGGCGGCAACGTCATCGAGGAGAAGCGTCCGATCAAGAAGGTGCCCGCACCGGGCCTGGAGGACGCGGACACGGACGTCGAGGTCGCCGACGACGAGGAGGCGGAGGACGTCCTGGAGGACACCTCCGACCTCGAGGACGACGCTGACGCGATCGGAACAGACATCGAAGTCGAAGCCGAGACCGACGACAAGGACATGTGAGACCTGCCCCCTCCCCCTCGTGGGGAGGGCAGGGGGTGGCGCGCTTGCCATAAGAACAAAGCGCTGCCACCACTCGCTTCGTGGAGAGAAGCGACAAGCCAGCCAACCTGCTGCTGATCACGCTTGCGCAGGTATTGGCGCTATCCCTCTGGTTCTCCGGCACCGCCGCCGGTCCCGGCCTGCTCCGTGAAGCTGCCGCTCCCCTCCCCGGCTTCCAATCCTGGCTCACCTCGGCGGTCCAAGCCGGCTTCGTCTTGGGCACGCTGACCAGCGCGACCCTCTCGCTGCCCGACCGTTTCGACCCCCGTCGCGTCTTCGCGCTCGCGACCCTGGCCGGATCGGCCGCCAACCTGGCGATCCTCGTCCTTCCCCCCGGCGGCATCGGCATCCTCGCCTGCCGCTTCCTCACCGGCATGGCGCTCGCCGGCGTCTACCCCGTCGGCATGAAGATCGCCGCCGGCTGGGCCGACCGCGCCGATACCGGCCTGGTCGTCGGTCTCCTGGTCGGCGGCCTCACCCTCGGCTCGGCCATGCCGCATCTCGTCAACGCCCTCGGCGGACTCGATTGGCGGCTGACCGTCGCGGCCGCCTCGGTCAGCGCGCTCGCCGCCGCCGGGCTGATCCTGCGCACGGCGCTTGGCCCGCGCCACGCCGCCTCCGCCCGCTTCGACCCGGCGAACGCGCTCGTGCTGTTCCGCCAGCGCGGCACCCGCCTCGCCACCTTCGGCTATCTCGGCCACATGTGGGAGCTCTACGCCATGTGGGCCTGGATCGGTGCCTATCTGCGCGCGAGCTTCGCCGCCAGCGGGGCCGGCGACACGCCCGCCACTGCCGCCTTCGCCACCTTCGGCGTGATCGCCGCCGGCGCCTTGGGATCGGTCGCCGCCGGCCTGCTCGCCGACCGCGTCGGCCGAGTCCGCATCACCAGCCTCGCGATGGCCGTCTCCGGCGCCTGCTGCCTGCTCGCCGGCCCGCTCTTCGGCATCAGCCCGCTCCTGACCACGCTGCTCGGCCTGGTCTGGGGCGTGGCCGTCGTCGCCGACTCGGCGCAGTTCTCCGCCAGCGTCGCCGAACTCTCACCGCCAGGCCTGACCGGCACCACGCTCACGGTCCAGACCTGCCTCGGCTTCGCCCTTACCTTGGTCAGCATCCAACTCATGCCCGTCCTGATCGCGGCGGTCGGCTGGGGCGGTGCCTTCGCCGCGCTCGCCATCGGCCCGGCACTCGGCATCGTCGCCATGCTCCGCCTGGGCCGCACCCCCGACGCCGCCCGTCTCGCCGGCGGCCGGGGCTGAGTCTATGCTCGCGCCATGACAGCCATCGGCACGGCCATCGACGAGCGCTCGCCGCAAACCCGCACCAATCGCGACCAGATGCAGGCGCTCGTCCAGCGCCTCCGCGACGAGGTCGACCGCATCCGCCTGGGCGGCGGCGAAGCCTCCAGACAGCGCCACCTCTCCCGCGGCAAGCTCCTCCCCCGCGATCGCGTCCGCACCCTGATCGACCCCGCCTCGCCCTTCCTCGAACTCAGCCAACTCGCCGCTCACGGCATGTATGGCGAAGACATCCCCGCCGCCGGGATCATCACCGGGATCGGTCTCGTCGAAGGCCAGGAATGCGTCATCGTCGCCAATGACGCGACCGTCAAAGGCGGCACCTACTTCCCGATCACCGTGAAGAAACACCTGCGCGCCCAAGAGATCGCGCTGCAGAATCGCCTCCCCTGCATTTATCTGGTCGATTCCGGCGGCGCCAACCTGCCCAACCAGGACGAGGTTTTCCCCGACCGCGACCATTTCGGCCGCATCTTCTACAACCAGGCCCAGATGTCCGCCGCCGGCATCCCGCAAGTCGCCGCGGTCATGGGAAGCTGCACCGCCGGCGGCGCCTATGTCCCCGCCATGGCCGACGAGAGCATCATCGTCCGCGGCCAGGGCACCATCTTCCTCGGTGGCCCCCCGCTGGTCAAAGCAGCCACCGGCGAGATCGTCACGGCCGAAGACCTCGGCGGCGGCGAACTCCACGCCCGCACCTCCGGCGTCGTCGACCACCTCGCCGAGAACGACGCGCATGCCCTCGGCATCGCCAGACGCATCGTGAAGAGCTTCGCCGGCCGCCCGAAACGCCCCGCCTTCGCCATCACGCCCCCGGTCGCCCCCCGCTTCGACCCGGCCGAACTCGACGCGATAGTTCCAGCCGACCCGCGCGAGCCCTACGACGTCCGTGAAGTCATCGCGCGCCTGGTCGACGACAGCGAATTCGATGAATTCAAACGCCTCTACGGCGCCACCCTCGTCACCGGCTTCGCCCGCATCTGGGGCTACCCGGTCGGCATCGTGGCCAATAACGGCATCCTGTTCAGCGAAAGCGCGCAGAAAGGCGCACACTTCATCGAACTCTGCGCCCAGCGCGGTATCCCGTTGATCTTCCTGCAGAACATCACCGGCTTCATGGTCGGACGCAAATACGAAGCCGGCGGCATCGCTAAGGACGGCGCCAAGATGGTGACCGCCGTGTCCACCGCCCCCGTGCCGAAATTCACCATCATCATCGGCGGCAGCTTCGGCGCCGGCAATTACGGCATGTGCGGCCGCGCCTTCGCCCCGCGCTTCCTCTGGATGTGGCCCAACGCCCGCATCTCCGTCATGGGCGGCCCGCAAGCCGCCAGCGTGCTCGCGCAAGTCCGCCGCGACGGCATCGAGTCCCGCGGCGGCGCCTGGTCCGCCGAGGACGAGGCCGCCTTCAAGGCCCCGATCGAGGCGCAGTACGAGGCCCAAGGCAATCCCTACTACGCCTCCGCCCGCCTCTGGGATGACGGCGTGATCGCCCCCGCCGACACGCGCCTCACCCTCGCGCTGGCGCTCTCCGCCAGCCTCAACGCCCCCGTCGAACCCTGGGCCGCCGAACGCCGCTTCGGCGTGTTCCGGATGTGATGCCACCATTCATCGTCATCGCGAGCGGCGCAGCCGCGCGGCGATCCAGGGCGGCACGAACCCTGCGTCCGCCGCTGGCGACGATACGGGAGAGCTGAGTTCCATGTTCTCGAAAATTCTGATCGCCAACCGCGGCGAGATCGCCTGCCGCGTCATCCGCACCGCGCGCCGACTCGGCATATCCACCGTCGCCGTCTACTCCGACGCCGACGCCGCGGCGCTGCACGTCGAAATCGCCGACGAGGCCTACCCGATCGGCCCCGCCCCAGCGCGCGAGAGCTACCTGAACGCCGCCCGCATCATCGGCGCCGCCCGCGCCAGCGGCGCCGAGGCGATCCATCCCGGCTACGGCTTCCTCTCCGAGAACGCCGAGTTCGCCGATGCCTGCGTCGCCGCCGGGCTGGTCTTCATCGGCCCGCCCGCCTCGGCGATCCACGCCATGGG
The DNA here is from genome assembly GCA_963848035.1 of uncultured Alphaproteobacteria bacterium. GTDB lineage: Bacteria > Pseudomonadota > Alphaproteobacteria > Acetobacterales > Acetobacteraceae > JAVVHH01. The sequence continues at coordinate 3,470,751 of CAWKCD010000001.1, read as the reverse complement.
CAGCAAATCAGCGGCTAAGGCCTTGATGGAGAAGGCCGGCGTCCCGCTCGTGCCGGGGTACCACGGCGCCGATCAGGATCCGTCGCTGCTTGCCCGCGAGGCCGACCAGATGGGCTACCCCGTCCTCATCAAAGCCAGCGCCGGCGGCGGCGGCAAAGGCATGCGCGTCGTCGAGACCCCAGCCGCCTTCTCCGAGTCGCTCGCCCTCGCCCGCGGCGAGGCCGCCGCCTCCTTCGGCGACGACCAGATCCTCATCGAGAAATACCTAACCCGGCCGCGCCACATCGAACTCCAGGTCTTCGCCGACCGTCACGGCAACGTCGTCCACCTCTTCGAACGCGACTGCTCCATCCAGCGTCGCCACCAGAAGGTCGTCGAGGAAGCCCCAGCCCCCTTCATGACGCCTGAACGCCGCGCTGAGATGGGCCGCGCTGCCTGTGACGCCGCCCGCGCCATCGGCTACGAGGGCGCCGGCACGGTCGAGTTCATCGTCGAGGACGAAAACTTCTTCTTCATGGAGATGAACACCCGCCTCCAGGTCGAGCACCCCGTCACCGAGGCGATCACCGGCCAAGACCTGGTCGAGTGGCAGCTCCGCGTCGCCGCCGGCGAGCCCCTCCCCCTCCGACAAGACCAGCTCGGCATCGACGGCCACGCCATCGAGGTCCGCGTCTACGCAGAGGACCCGGCGCGCGACTACCGCCCCAGCACCGGCCGCCTCCACCACCTGCGCCAACCCGCCGCCAACCTCCATATCCGGGTCGACACCGGCGTCCGCCAAGGCGATGCGATCACCGTCCACTACGACCCCATGATCGCCAAGCTGATCGTGCATGGCTCGACCCGCGAGGAAGCCGTGGCGCTGCTGCGGTCCGCGCTTCGCGATTACGAGGTCGGCGGCGTGCAGACCAATCTCGGCCTGCTTCGCGCCATCGCCGCCGACCCTGATTTCGCGGCAGCCTCGCTCGATACCGGGTTCCTGGGCCGCCACCCCGACCTGCTGACCAGCGGCGCAGAGCCGCCCACCGCCGCCATCCTCGCCGCCGCCGCCGAAGCGACGCTCACCTCCCTCGGCCAAGCCTCCACCCTCGCCGTTCGCCAGGACCCGCATAGCCCGTGGGGATCGCCGACCGCGTGGCGGCTGAACGGCGCGGGCTATCAGGATTTCACTTTCCAATCCGGCGAGACCGTGTCGCCGGTCCGCGTATCACCGCATCGCGACGGCACATTGTCGGTCAACGCCGGCGGCATCCACATGCGCGTCCGCCGTGATGGCGACGCGCTCTCGATCGACGGCGTACGTCGCCGGATCGCCGCCAGCCTGAACGAGCGGACGGTATCGGTCTTCGTCGATGGAGACGCCTGGTCGCTGACTTTGCACGACCCGCTCGCCCCTCCCGACCGCGAGGGCGGCGGCGCCGAACGCCTGCTCTCTCCCATGCCTGGCCGGATCGTCAGCCTCCATACCGAACCGGGCGCCACAGTCCAGAAAGGCGACGTGCTGATCGTCCTGGAAGCCATGAAGGTGCAGATGCGCTTGGCCGCGCCCCGGGACGGCGTCGTGGCCTCCGTCCGCGCCCAAGCTGGCGAACTCGTCGACGAAGGCATCGAACTCGTCACGTTCAGCGATCGGTAACCTTTCCCGCCTATAGTTCGCCCGAACGAGCCGGACGGGATGATGATTTCAGCGGTTGATGAAGCGCGCCTGCAGCATCGGTCGCGAACCAGATCGGCGGCGTCGGGCACGCAGTTCAGCGTGCCGGCTCTGTCCGGGATCGGCGACATGCTGCCGCTCAGCCCGTTGCCGAGCGCGCCGGCTTTCATGAACTGCCCGCCGCCCGCAACCTCGACTTCCCCGGCATCGCCGTCCGCCGATCTCACCGGATATGTCGGCCGCTCCGTCGGCAGCGGCCAGTGCGTCGCCCTCGTCCGCGCGGCGCAGCCTGCGCTCGGGCCGAGTTCGACCTGGTCAGCCGGAGCGCCCGTGCAAGGCAACGCCACGCTCCAGCCCGGCACCCCCATCGCCACCTTCGATCCATCCAGCCGCTACGCCAACAACACCGACGGCAGCAGCCACGCCGCGATATATCTGGGCCAGGATTCGAAGGGGGTCCAAGTCCTGGATCAATGGCTCGGCAGCGCCGCCGCGGTCCGGACAATCCCCTGGACCAATCCCGGCGCGACCGCGGCCAACACTGGCTCGGCCTTTCGGGTGGTCAGACCCGGCGAGGCCTGACCACCCCGATCGCTTACTGCTGGGCGGGTTTCTGGCCGAGTTGGCCGTTGCCCGAAGCGGCGCCGTTCGGATTGCCGTGATTCTGGATGGCGGTTGATTGGTGCGGCGTCGCAGCCGGCTGGCCATTCGAGCCCAACGTCGCCGAATGACCCGTTTGCGAAGCCGGACCGCTGGTCGTGCCCGCTGCCGGGTTCGTGGGCGTCGTTTGCGCCAACGCCGCGCCGGTCGTGAACGCTGCCATGACGGCAACCAATCCAATGGTCTGCGCAATCCTCATTTCGTCAGCCTCCCTGTCTGCTGGCCATTAACGGCCGTGCCAGGGGTGAACGCCGGAACCAAGGAGCGCGTTGCAACGCGTTAGCTTCTTCCTGCCAGGTCGAAATCCTGATGGAAGTCGGCATGCGTGCTATCCTCCATGTCGACATGCAGCGGACCGGCGCCCTGCGGCCGCAAGCCAAACGTGATCACCGGATCTTCCGACAGCGATATGTCGGCATCGATCGTCATGACCAACGCATCGCCATAACGGACCTTGATGTCCTGGATATACCGCGGTGGAATGTAGTTGTGCGTGAGTTGATCCATCTGCATCCCGTTATTGTTGGGATGGCTGATCAGCAGGTTGGCGGTGACCGTCCCGCCCGCCTCCGGCGTCTCGGAAGCGAGGCGGAGCTTCATCTGGCCCAGCCGCGACATCGCCACTTTCGGGTCCTTGCTCGAGGGCGCAGCGCATCCGCCAGCCGCCTTCACATAACGCGCCGTGGCGAACAGCCGCCCATCCGCCGTCTCGGCGATAGCGTGGATCAGCGTATATTGCTCGACCCGAACCCGTGTTTTGAGGCTGTGCGGATCGGCGGCCGGCCCGAAATGGAACGCGCCCGCGACCGGCGACGGATTGCCGTCCACCACGATCCAGATCGCCTTCACCTGCCCGGACATATCCGCCCCCGCGCCCGGCAGCGACACCGTCAGCGGCACGGTCGAGGCATCCAGCGCGCGCACCGGCGCGTCGAGCGCGATCACGTTGCTGCCTTCCGTCACCGGACGCTGTCCGAACAGCGTCTGCTTCAAATCGTCCCAACGCGCGGCCTGGGCGGCCGGGTCTTCTTCGGCCAGCGCCGGGCTCGCAAGCCCGGCCGCCAGCAACGCAATCGTCGCGTATCGCAGCATGGTCGTCTCCCTCATTCCCATTCCAACTCTTTGAACGCAGCCGTCACGTTGCGGCCGTTATACTCGTCGAACAGCGCCCAATTGCGTCTCTCCGACCGTCCCACCGTCGCCACCGCATCCTCGATGCCGCCGCCGCGCGCAATCACGGCGCGAACTTCCCGCGCGATGACGGAAAGATAGTGCTCTTCCGGTCCAAGTGCATCGGGCCATGAAGCGGGAATTGGGCCATGGCCGGCAATCGCGCGTTTGGCGGGAACGGCCCGAAGCTTGGCGATCGCCGAGAGCCAGCCGGTGATGCTGCCGTCGAGCGCCGGGACACGGTCGACGAACAGCAGATCGCCGGTCCAGAGCGTCGCGCTCTGCTCGTCGAACACGGTCAGGTCGTTGTCGGTATGGGCCGTCGCGTAGGCCTGCAGACGCAGCGGCCGGTCACCGAGATCGATCGCCAGCGTGCCCTCGACCAGCGTGTCGGGCTTGGCGTAATCCCCGGCCGCCTCGATCCCGACGATGTCGGCGAGCGCGTTGCGGTAGAACTCTCCACGGCTGACCAGCATCGGCGCCATCGCGGAATGCGCGACGAATTTCGCCCCGTCGTCGGCGAACGCCACCGCCCCGAACACATGGTCCGGATGGAAATGCGTCATGACCACGTGGCTGATCGGCTTGTCGGTCACGCCGCGGATATGCGCACGCAACGCCTCGCCATCGGCACGGCTGCCGCCCGGGTCGATGACGGCGACCGAGCGGCCGCCGACGATGAAGCCGATATTGGCGATCTCGTCCTGGTTCGCCGCCGTCGCATCCTCGTCGATGCCGCGGCGGGCGAACAACCCAGGCGCCACTTCCGTCATGGTGAAGCTCGGCGCCGCGCTTCCCTTCCGGGGCGCGAGCGCCGCCGCCGCCGCAAGCTGGACGAGGCGCCGCCGCTTCACACGAGCGCGGCCGCCGCGCCGATCCGGCGATAGACGTAGTCCGGCACCGGCCCCTCCGCCTGCGCCACCGCTTCGGCCATGACGTGGTGGTCGGGCGAGAGCGCGCAGGCCGGGTCGGTCGCCGACGCGTCGCCGAGCAGCGCGAACGCCTGGCACCGGCATCCGCCCCAATCGACCTCGCGCCGATCGCAGGATTGGCACGGCTCCGGCATCCAGTCGGTCCCGCGATACCGCGCGAACCCCGGGTCCGTGCGCCAGATGTCGCCGATCGAGTGCGTCCGCACCGACGGCCAGGCGAACCCCGGCAGCGTCTCCGCCGCATGACATGGCAGCGCCAGCCCGGCCGGCGTGATGTTCATGATCCGCCGGCCCCATCCGCCCATGCAGGCCTTCGGCCGGGCGGCATGATAGTCCGGCACCACGTAGTCGATCGTGATCCGCCCATGCAGCGCCGCGCGGGCCCGCTCGACCTCCACGTTCGCCGCTTCGAGCTGCGCCAGGCTCGGCATCAGCGCCGCCCGGTTGACCAGCCCCCAGCCATAATATTGGACATGTGCGATCTCGATCCGGCTGGCGCCGATCCGCTCGCCCAAAGCCAGCATCTCCGGCAGCCGCTCGAGGTTCTGCCGGTGCACCACGAAATTCGCGGTCAGCGGCAGCCCGGCCGCCCGAACCAGCGCCGCGACCGCCAGCTTGCGCTGATGCCCGCCGCGCAAGCCGCCGATGTGATCCGCCGAGCCCGCCTCGGCGTCCTGGAAGCTGAGCTGCAGGTGATCCAGCCCCGCCTCGACCAGCCGCGCCAGCGAGGCTTCGTCCAGCGTGACCCCCGACGTGATCAGATTCGAATACAGCCCGCGCTGCGCCGCCCGCGCGACCAACTCGAGCAGATCCCGCCGCGCGCAAGGCTCGCCGCCCGAGAAATGCACCTGCAGCACGCCCAATGCCGCCGCCTCGTCCAGCACGCGAAGCCATGACGCGGTATCGAGCTCGGCCGAAGCCCGCTCGAGTTCGAGCGGATTCGCGCAGTAGGGGCACGCCAGCGGACAGCGATGCGTCAGCTCCGCCAAAAGCGCCATCGGCGGGTCTGGAACCCGTGTCATCACAGTTGGATCGCTCCCTTGCCGACCAGGTCCTGCAGCATCGCCCCGACATCGTCGGCGATCTCCGCAGGCGTGGCATTATATCGTTCAGCTAGCGTGCCGACGATCTCGTCGACCGTGCGCCGCCCGTCCACCAATTTGAGCACTTCCGCGGCGTGTTCGTCGAGCATGAACAGCCGCTCCGGCGCCAGCACGACCCAGCCGCCGCGCACCTCGTCGTGACGCAGGCGAAAGCCGCGGCTGAAGCTCGGGACCACCGTCATTCCGGCACGAAGGCGCCCGGCGGGATCCAGCCCGGCGAGACATAGGCGAAGTGCAACGCGTCCAACTGCGCCCACAGGATGTCGCACTTGTAGCGCAGCGCCCCCAGCACCTGCTCCTGCTCCGCCCGCGACCGCGCATGCTGGTCGATGTACTCAAGCGCGAAATCAACGTCTTTCGGCGCTTGGGTCAGACGCGGCGTGAAGTAATCGAGCGTGTTCGGCTTGATCCACTCATAGTTGGCGAGCATGCCGGACACCCGCTCGGCGATGATCGTCGGCGAGAACATCTCGGTCAGGCACGATGCCACGGCCTCGAGCACGGACCGGTCGCGAACGAAGGCGATGTAGGCATCCACCGCGAAGCGCGTCGCCGGCAACAGGCCCTGCGTGCTCTCGACATAGTCGCGATCGAGCCCGACGCGCTCGGCCAGGTTGAGCCATCGAGCGACGCCGCCTTCGCCCGGAGCCGCGCCGTCATGATCGACCAGGCGCGTCCGCCAAGCCCGGCGGAGCTCCGCCGTCGGCAAGCGCGCGATCAGCGTGGCATCCTTGGCCGGAATGCGGGATTGATAATAGTAGCGGTTCAGCGCCCAGGCCTGGATCTGCCCCCGCGTCAGCTTCCCGTCTCGCATCAGCCGGTGGAACGGGTGCTGGTCGTGATACCGTTCCGCGCCGATGTCGCGCAGTGCTTGGCGGAGTTGCTCGGGCGTGAGTTTACGGTCGCTCATAGGGCGATCTCCATGCCGTCATAGGCCACTTCCCACCCCGCCGCCTCGACCTCCGCCCGCTCGGGCGAGTTGTCGAGGAGGACCGGGTTGGAGTTGTTGATATGGATCAGAATGCGTCGGCGCACATCGAGATTCCTGAACGCCTCCATCGTGCCGCCCGGGCCGGAAACGCTCATATGGCCCATCCGTGCGCCCGTCTTCGGGCTCAGCCCGGCACGCACCATCTCGTCGTCCGACCAGAGCGTCCCGTCGAACAGGACCAGCGCTGCCCCGCGCAGCCGCTCCGCCAGGGCCGGGGTCATCGCCGCGCAGCCGGGTATGTAGAAGAACCTGCCATGGCCGTCGCTGATCTCCGCGCCCACGGTCTGATCGTTGACCTCGATCGCCGGCGCGTCGTTCTGCTCGAGATAGAGCGGCACTTTTCCCGGAACCGCGAACAGCGTCACCGACACGCCGCTCCCGAGCTGCACCTGCTGATCGAGATCGACCGCATGCCGGCCGACGAACTCGCGGGAAAGCACTTCGAAGATAGGGTTCGCGTCCAACACACCGAGCACCCGTGCACTCGCGTAGAGATCGAAACGCTGCCGCTCGCGCAACGTCAGCAGCCCGGCAAGCACATCGACGTCCCCGCCGGTCAGCACCACCGAGTCGATCGGCGTCGACCGGATCGCGCCGTTGGGCTGCAACGCCGGGGTCTGCTCGAGTTGCTGGCGCAGATCGGGGGCGGCGTTCAACACGGTCCAGCGCTGGCCATCGGCCGACACGGCGACCGAAGCCTGGGTCCGTGGCCGGGCCGCGGGATCGCCAGAACGGGCGCGACGGCACGCCGCGGCGTTGGAGTTCCATTGCGGAAACCCACCACCGGCTGCCGCGCCGAGCACGACAGCGCGCACTATGAATAACCTTTGTTAAATTTCGTAACGTTCACGCCCGAGGCAAACCCCCGGGCGTGAACGGAGCGATTAACGCTTCAGATCAGCGCAGGCGTAGCTGTTGATCTCGGCGCCAAGAGCGATCTCAGTCACGGTCGGCTTCTTCCAGGCCATAGTTTTCCTCCGTTTGGCATCAGTGCCAACCTATAACCTGACCAGGGCTCAACCGAAGTCAAGAGCAGCGCGCGAAGCGACGGCGGGTCTGCCGCTTCAATTCTCGCCGTGGACAGCGCCCCGCCGACCCGCTAGCACATAGAAAACTCGAGGAACGTTATGAAATTGCTCGCGCTTTCAGCTGCGATCACAGCCGCGGCTCCAGGCGCCGTCGCCATCGCGCTCGCCCAGGCGGCAGCGCCCGATGCCGCGCCGGAAATCACCCTGCCGACGGTCAACATCGTCGCGAGCAGCCCGCTCCTGGGCTCCGGAATCGACCGCAACAAGCTGCCGGCGCAAACCAGCGTGCTGAACAGCCGCGACATCGCCCGCGACGGCACCCACAACACGGTTCGCGCGCTCAATGAACAGGTCGGCGGCGTCAACCTCGATTCGGCATCCGGCAACCCCGATCAGCCAACTTTGCTTTATCATGGCTTCGAAGCCTCGCCGCTGCAGGGCACGCCGCAGGGTTTGGCCGTCTACGTCAACGGTGCGCGGTTCAACGACCCGTTCGGCGACACGGTCAACTGGGATCTGATCCCGAGCCTCGCGATCGACCAGTTGAACATCGAAGGCCCAAATCCCGTCTTCGGACTGAACGCGCTCGGCGGCTCGCTCAGCGTCCAATTGAAGAACGGCTTCACCTATCAAGGCGGCGAAGCGGCGGTCTACGGCGGCTCGTTCGGCCGGATCGTGGGTGAGTTCCAGTACGGTAAGCAGAGCGGCAACATGAGCGCCTATCTCGCCGCCGGCGCACAGCACCGCGGCGGCTGGCGCGACAACCAATCTTCCGACCTGCAGAATTTCTACGGCGACGTCGGCTGGCGCGGCGACCGCGCCGAGGTGCATCTCAACCTCACCCTCGCCAACTCGAACCTGAACGGCCCCGGCACGTCGCCGCTCGATCTGCTCACCGTGGCGCCCTCGGCGCAGTTCACGGCGCCGAACCTGATCGCGAACCGATACGTCGCCGTGAATCTCTCCGGCAACTACAACGTCACCGACACGACCTCGATCCAGACGCTCGCCTATTACCGCTACCTGCAGCAGCGGCTCGTCAACGGGAACGCGAGCAACGAGACGCCCGCCAATGACGGCTCGGGGCTGCTCGTCAACGGCAACGGTGATTACAGCACCACACGAGGCGGCGCGCCGATCCCCGATTTCCTCAATGGCGGGCCCTATTCCGAACTCGACCGGCAGACCACGAACACAAACGGCTACGGCGTGTCGCTGCAAGCGACCAACACCGACGAGGTCCTCGGCCGCGCCAACCACTTCGTCGCCGGGCTGAGCTTCGACGGCGCGCAGACCGAGTTCAGCGCCACCGCCGCCGTGGGCGGACTGAGCCTCGACCGGACGTTCGTCGGGCCCGGCATCGTCATCGACGAACCCGGCGTCAACACGCCGGTGCGCTTAGCCACCAGCAACGCCTATTACGGGGTCTACCTCTCCGACACGTTCAACCTGACCGAGAAGTTGGCCATCACCGCCTCGGGCCGGTTCAACGCGGCCGAGGTCGATCTCGCCGACCAGGGCGGCGGCGCCTTGACCGGACAGCACAGCTACAACCGCTTCAACCCGGCCATCGGCGCAACCTATCAGCTGCGTCCCTGGCTCACCGCCTATGCCGGCTACTCCGAAGCCAACCGCGCCCCCACGCCGGCCGAGCTCTCCTGCGCCGGTCCCACCGATAGTTGCAGCCTGGCGAATTTCTTCACCGGCGACCCCCATCTCAAGCAGGTCATCTCACACAGCATCGAGGCCGGGATCCGCGGCACGGTGCGGCCGTCCGACGACCTGCGGATCAGCTACAATCTCGGCTTGTTCCATACCACCAACGACGACGACATCGCCTTCGTCAACAGCGTCACGCTCAACCGCGCCTTCTTCCAGAACGTCGGCCAGACCAAGCGGCAGGGCGTCGACGCCGGTGTGCAGATCAAGTCGTCGCGCTGGCTCGCCTATCTGAACTACAGCTACACCGACGCGACCTTCCAGAGCAGCTTCGTCGAATCTGCCGGCAACAACCCGCAAGGCGATGCCAACGGCAACATCACCATCAAGACCGGCAACCGCCTGCCCGGCGTGCCGGCGCACCAGATCAAGTTCGGCGGGAACTACCAGATCACCGACAAATGGACGGTCGGCGCGGCCGGCGTATATCAAAGCAGCCAGTATCTATTCGGCGATCCTGCCAACCTGAACAAACCGCTCGGCGGGTTCGTCTCGCTGAACCTCAACACCCAATATCAGGTGACCCCGAACATCCAGCTCTTCGGCCTCGTGGAGAACGTCACCAATGCCCGGTACTATACCTACGGGACCTTCTCGCCGACGTCCTCGATCTTCCTGGCCCAAGCGACCAACGCCAGCAATCCCCGAGCCTATTCTCCAGCCGCGCCGATCGGCGGCTATGGGGGCGTGCGGGTGACGTTCTAAGTCTGCGATCGTTCTGACTGGAATCCGTCGCGACATACACCGCCAGACAAGACTAGAGCTAAATCGCCCTGACACGGTCAGGGCGATTTAGCTCTAGCGGTGTCGTGATGACCGGCGCCGCATCGTGCAGCACCGGTCATGCTGGTCTTAGGCGGCCTTCAGCACGCCCTTCTGCTTGGCGACATGCGTCGCGATCAGATCCATCAGCGGCGGGCTGAGGCAGTCATACGTCTCGAGATGCATCTCGTGCAGCTTGGCGCGGATCCCGTCCATCGCCTTTGGGTCGGTGCCCTGCTCGATCAGCGACGAAACGAACGCCGCGAAGCCCGGCGCCGACCAACCCGGCTCCTTCGACAGCTCGGTATGGATGAAGTCGAAGCCGTAGAACGGGTGATCCTTGTTCTCGATGCGCCCATACATGTGCACCCCGCAGCCGGTGCAGGCATGCCGCTGGATCGCAGCGCTCGGATCGACGACCTTGAGCTTCTCCGGATGCGCGGTGACATGAAGCTTGTCACGGCCGACCACGGCCACCATCGAGAACAGCGCGTCTTTCGGCCGCCAGCACTTCGAGCAGCCGCAGAGATGGTTGAACGCCGACTGTGCGTCGACCTTCACCTGCACCTGATCGGTTGCGCAATGGCAGGTCAACGTCCCGCCCACGAAGTCTGACTTCGCTTGAGCGATGCCGTGATCGACCGACGGATGCAAGTGTGTTGCGGAGTCCATGTTCCACCCTCAATTCGTTATCGTATGCCGCGCAAGCGTCATTGGCCGTGTATTCGGCCTGGGCGGACGTTACCCCTTCCTGGGGCAGCCGGCCCGAGCCGGCGAGTTGACAATTCCGTGAGCGGCATGGCCGAACTCCCGATCCAGCGCCACTCTTTCGATTCGAGTTCGAAAGATATCAGAACTGACGCTCAACGTTCGTTGATCGCGCGTCCCTTACCGAGTGTGTTCCGTCGCGGGATCGAAAAGCCGACGGGAGAGCATCGTGTCACACCAGCGACGAGCGAATATTTTCAAGACGACCTTGCTAATCACCAGCATGCTGGCCGCGCCGCAGCTCGCGCGCGCCGACCGCAACACCGCCATCGATGGCAACAACGGCACCCTGGCCTTGCCGAGCGGGTTGTACGTGACGCCGCTGAAGCTCACCAACTCGGTGCAGCAGCCTCTCAATCCGGGCCTGGCCGCCTATCCGAATTTCGTTGCCGGTATGGCCGTGCGCTCGCAGTTGAGCCCGGACGGCACCACGCTGGCGATCGTCACCGCCGGCCAGAACTCGCTCTACAACACGGCCGGCTCGGTCGATACCGCCAACTCGACGCAGTACATCTTCCTGTACAACGTCGCCGGCGCGAACAAGACCACGCCCGTGCTGCAGCAGGTGATCAAGCAGACCAACGCCTATGTCAGCCTGGTCTTCTCGCCCGACGGCAACACGATCTACGCCGGCGGCGGCGCTGACGACCAGGTTTACTACTACACCAAGAGCGGCAGCACCTTCGCGCCCGGCGGCACCATCCCCCTCGGCCACGGCTTCCAGAAGAACGGCGCCGGTCTCGGCGGCAGCGTCCAGCCGAACGCCGGCGGCATCGGCCTGTCGAGCGACGGCGCCCGCCTCGTGGTCGCCAACAACTACAACGACTCGATCAGCGTCATCGACACCGCCAGCAAGACCGTGCTGTTCGAGCACGACCTGCGCCCCTTCGCCGCCTGCAACGAAGGCACGAGCGGCGTCGCCGGCGGCACCTACCCCTACACCGCGCTCGTCAAGGGCACCCTCGCGGGCGGCAACCTGGTGGCCTACGTCGCCGTCGACCGTGACCGTGAAGTTGACGTGATCAGCATCGGCACCGCCCGGGCACGCTCGTCAAGCGCATCAAGCTCGCCGGCAACGCCCAGGGCATGACCTTCAACGCCGACCAGTCGCTGCTCTACGTCGCCGAAGACAACGCCGACCAGGTCGCGGTGATCAACACCGCGACCAACACCGTCGTCTCGACCATCGACGCCCGTGCGCCCAGCGCCACCGGGCTGAGCGCCAACACCACCGGCGCCTCGACCACCGCGGTGACGATCAACAACAACATGCTTTATGCGGTCAACACCGGCGCCAACACCGTCGCCGTGATCCCGCTGACGGGCGCGAACGCCGGCACGGTCACCGGTCTGATCCCGACCGCCTACGAGCCGCATGACGTGACGTTCAGCGCCGACGGCACCTGGATGTACATCATCAACGGCAAGAGCGACACCGGACCGAACCCCGGCTACACCTATGGCAACACCGGGTCGCTCTCGACCGTGACCTACCCGGAAGGCAATGCCCAGCACGCCGCCAACGGCCGCGCGCAGAACCAGTACCAGTTCCAGCTCGAGCGCGCGACGCTGGTCAGCGGCGCCGTCCCCGCCGCCGGCGACCTGCCCGCGCTGACCGCGCAAGCCGCGCTCAACAACGGCTATCCGTCGTCCAACCCGAACACCGCGTCGGACGCGACCACGATGGCGTTCCTGCGCAGCCACATCCAGCACGTCATCTACATCGTCAAAGAGAACCGCACCTTCGACCAGATCCTGGGCGACCTCGGCAACGGCTCCAACGGCGACCCCAGCCTGGCGCTGTTCGGCAAGCGCATCACGCCGAGCTACCACCGCATGGCGCAGCAGTTTCGTTACGCTGGATAACTTCATGGACCCCGGTGACGGCAGCATGGACGGCTGGGCGTGGTCGCTGCAGGGCCGCGTGACCAACACCGAGACCATCAACCAGCAGATCAACTACGCGGCCGTGAACCGCGGCGTCTCCTATGACACCGAGGGCACCAACCGGAACGTTCCGGTCCAGCTCGCCACCACCGCGGCGCGCGACGCGGCCACCGGCGGCCAGTTCAGCACGATCGGCAACACCTTCCCCGGCGGCGCCAGCAACCTGCTCGCCGGCACCGGCGACCACGCGGCGTCCGACGCGCCCTTCGGCTACCAGATGGGCTACATCTTCGACGCCGTGCTCAACGCCGGCGGCACCGTCCGCAACTACGGCATGCTGACCAACAACATCGGCTCGGTCGGCACCATCGCGGCCCCGATCGTCAACCCGTTCGCGTCCGGCGTGGTGCAGGTCGCCCCGCTCAACCCGGCGCTGACCGACAAGACCGACCTTTACTTCCGCGGTTACGACCAGGTCTATCCGGACCTGTGGCGCTTCAACGAGTGGAACCGCGAGTTCCAGCAGTTCGTCGCCGGCGGCAACCTGCCGAACCTCGAACTGGTCCGCTTCTCGCATGACCACACCGGCAGCTTCGGCTCCGCCCTCGGCGGCGTGAACACGCCGGAAGCGCAGGAAGCCGACAACGACTACTCCGTCGCCCGCCTGGTCCAGGCCGTCGCCAACAGCCCCTACGCGTCCAACACGCTCATCATGGTCGTCGAGGACGACTGCCAGGACGGCGCCGACCATTTCGACAGCCACCGTGCGACCGCCTACGTCGTCGGCCCCTACGTCAAGCAGGGCGCCGTCGTCAGCACGCGCTACAACCAGGTCAGCGTGCTGCGCACCATCGAAGACATCCTCGGCACGCCGCACATCAACCTCAACACCGCCTACCAGCGGCCGATGAGCGACGTGTTCAACATCACCTCGAGCGGCTTCTGGAGCTTCACGGCCCAGGCTTCGCGGGTGCTCGCGACCACCACGCTCATGCTCTCCGAGAACGCCGGCGACGTGAACTACGCAGAAGGCCCGGACTTCTCGCCGACGCATGACGCCGCCTACTGGCAGCGTATGACGGCCGCGTTCGACTTCTCCGATGCCGACCGTGTCCCGCCGAACCTCTACAACGAGGTCCTGTGGAACGGCATCATGGAAGGCGTCGCGTACCCGACGCACCGCAGCGGCATCAATCTCGGGCGCAACGAGCAGGCCTCGAAATAAACCCGATCTGAACTGACTCGCAGGCCCGGTCAGGCATCCGCCTGGCCGGGCGACTTCCACTTCCAGCGACGAAGGTCTCCCATGACGAAACTACTCAGTCTGATCGCCCCAGGCGTCCTCCTGATGGCGGTCGCGGCCGCTCCGGCCCACGCCACGCTCTACAGCAGCAGCTTCTCCGGCAGCGTCGTCAGCCAGACCGGCACCAGCTTCAGCGTCGGCAACACCGTCAGCGGCTCGTTCACCTACAACAGCTCGACCAACTCGTTCCTGAGCTACTCGATCGACGGCTTCTCGGCCGCGCAACCCTTCGCCTCGATCGCCACCGCGATCCCGAACGGCGCCGTCGCTCCCTACGAGGCGCAATTCGAGGCGCTGAGCTCGGCCGCCCAGCAGGGGACGAACCGGAACATCAGCTTCACCCTCGACCTGCAGGCGATCACGAACTTCACCAACAGCACCGCCTTCGGCATCCTGACCAGCTCGGCCACCGCGAGCCAGCTCGCCACCCAGGCCAACCAGGGCAGCAGCGATCCGCTCCAGATCAGCACCTTCAGCTACAACAGCCAGCCCGCCTCGGGCGGCGCCGGCGTCTCGCTGGTCGTCGCGCTGAATGCGGCCAGCCTGTCGACCTCGGTCCCGGAGCCGGCCAGCATGATGCTGCTCGCCGCGCCCGTGCTCGCATTCGCCTTCGCCCGCCGCCGCTGACACGTCCGGGGCGGCATGCCCAGCCGCCCCATTACCCTCGTTCAGGAATTTAGATGACTTCCAACCCGGTCGCCGACCGGCGCCGTTCGCACATCCTGCTAACGAGCGTCGTCACCTTGCTCGCCAGCACAGTCCATTCCCAGACTGCAAATGCCCAGGCTGCCAGTGCCCAGACTGCCAACGCCCAAAGCGCCAGCACCCCATCCGCGACCCTCGGCGAGATCGACGTCCGGGGTGCGCGCGAGATCACCGACCCGCCGCTTCCCGGCACCGCGGCCTACGACACGCCCAGCCGCGCCCCGCTCGACGCCAAGCAGCCCACCTCCGTGGTCGGGCCCCGCTTCATCGACCGCAACGTGATCCCGACGCAGAATTACGACAGCATCATCAGATATTCGCCGAGCGTGCAGAACGTCGAGCCGGCCGGCCCGGGACTGCAGCAGAACTTCCTCGAAACGATCCGGGGCTTCACCTACAAGCAGTTCAACACGACCTTCGACGGTATCGTCCTGCCCGGCACGGTCAGCAGCTTCGCGCCCCAGACCGGCGCCTATTTCACCGGCCACGACATCGGCTCGGTCGAAATCGACCGCGGCCCCGGCACGGCCTCCACCATCGGCTACGCCACCTTCGGCGGCACCGTCGCGGTCCGCACCAAGCCGCCCGCCGACAGCTTCACCGTCACGCCCTACACCACCCAAGGCAGCTTCAATACGCATCTCGAGGGCATCCAACTCGACACCGGCGCCCTGCCCGGCCCGGTGCCCACGCGCGGGACGGTCGATCTTCAGACGCTCGACGCCGACGGCTATCTCACCGGCACCTCGACCCGGCGGCAGAACGCCTTCATCAAGTTCGAAAGCCAGGTCGGCAGCAACACGACCGTGACTTTCGTTTCCAACCTCGATCAGGCCACCACGCACACGCCCATCGGCGCCACCCTGTCGCAGATCTCGACCCTCGGCCCGAACTACGGCCTCAACCAGAACGTGCGGTCCCAGGCGTACACCGGTTACAACGTCGATTATTACCACACCGACTTCGAGTATTTCCGTATCCAATCCGACCTCGGCGACGGCTGGAAACTCGACGACACGCCCTACACCGCGTCCTACTTCCACCACGGCACCGTCGGGCTCGATCCCAACGGCACGACGGCGAACCTGACCGGCACCTATTACATCAACGGCGTCGCCACCCGCCTCGTCAACGAGGTGCCCGGCCGCTCCGTCCATTCCAACTTCCGCGACTGGGGCAACATCCTGCGCGTGACCAAGGATACGCCCTGGGGCCAGGCGCGCGCCGGCTTCTGGTTCGACCACAATGCCGGCAACGCTTACCGCACCAATGTCCTGCTCTCGGACGGCACCCAGCCCTTCACCAAGACCCGCACCGCATCGGCCTACGACTACCTGTATCGGACCGGTCTCACCACCTTCCAGCCCTACGTCGAATTCGCCGCGACGCCATTGCCGGGCCTGGTGATCACGCCGGGCCTCAAATACACGTCCACGACGCGGGACCTGAATGCCGCGATCAACCAGAGCACCAAGGTTCCGGCCCAGTTCAGCAAGACCTACGACGCGCTGCAGCCCTCGATCGACGCGCGCTATACCTTCAATCCCTCCCTGGTCGGCTACGTGCAGGTCGCCAAAGGCTTCCTCGCCCCGCCGCTCGGCGTGCTGCAGACCACCGCGCCGCAGCAGCTGAACCCGCAGGAGACCACCAACTACCAGATCGGCCTGACCTGGCAGAAGGACGCATTCACCCTCGCCGGCGACCTCTACTGGATCGACTTCAGCAACCGCATCGCCAGCCAGAACCTCAACGGCACCACGATCTATTACAACGGCGGCGGCGCGGTCTACCGCGGCATCGAAGTCGAAGGCACCGTGCGCCTCCTCCCGGGGCTGTCGCTCTTCGCCAACGGCTCGATCAACGACGCCTACTACAAAGGCAGCGGCACCCGCCTCGCCAACGCGCCGGACAAGACCGCCTCGATCGGGCCGGTCTACGACCGCAACGGCTTCTCCGCTCTGCTGGTCGCCAAATATGTGGGACAGCAATACGGGCAGGACACGCCGGTCAGCGCCTACAAGATCAAGTCGTATTCGACCGTCGACTTCGCCGCCGGCTACACGCTGCCGATCCTGAACGGACGCAAGCTCGACTTCAGGCTGAACGTGAACAACATCTTCGACAACCACAGCGTGATAGGGCTCAACCAGCTGGCCGGCGACGGCGCCACCGGCCTGTATTGGACCAATCCCGGCCGGAGCGTGTTCTTCTCGATCGCCGCCTCGCTCTGAGCGCTCCCTCGCGCTGTCGGCGTGAGGGAAATGCTCTTATATGCGGCGCATGGACTGGATCTGGCCGCTGCTCGCCGCGCCCTTCGTCGGCAGTTTCGTCGGCGTCCTGATCCGCCGGCTGCCGGCGGGGCGCGACGTCGCCGTGTCTCGGTCGGCCTGCGATGACTGCGGCGCTCCGCTGGCCGCACGCGACCTCGTCCCGCTGCTGAGTTACGCGGCGCTCCGCGGCCGATGCCGCCGCTGTCATTCGCCGATCGCGCCGTTCCATTGGCATGTCGAACTCGCCGCGACGCTGATCGCGCTCTCCGCGATCGGCGCCGGGCTGGACGGGCCCTGGCTATGGACCGCCTGCGGCGCGGGCTGGGCATTGCTCGCGCTGGCCTGGATCGATGCCGAAACCATGCTGCTGCCGGATGTGCTCACCCTGCCGCTGATCCCCGCCGGTCTGCTCGTGACGGCCTGGCTCGACCCCGACCGCCTCGCCGACCACGCCGCCGCCGCCGCCATCGGCTTCGCCGCGCTCCGCGGCCTCGGCGCGCTGTATCGCTGGATCCGCGGCCGCGACGGCCTGGGCGAAGGCGACGCCAAGCTGCTGGCCGCGCTCGGCGCCTGGGTCGGGCTCGAGGGCCTGCCGACCGTGCTGCTCGGCGCGGCCCTCACCGGGTTGCTCTGGGCGCTCTGGCTCCGCCTGCGCGGCGCCGCGCTGACGGCGACGACGGCGCTGCCGTTCGGACCATTCCTGGCCCTCGCGGGCTGGGTCGTGTTGTTGATGGCCTGATGCGCCGCGGCTTCACCCTGCTCGAGGTCATGGTCGCCCTCGCGATCGCCTTGCCGGCGCTGTTGGTGTTGTATCGCGAGGGCGCGGCGGCGCTCGAGCTGACCGGCTCGTCGCTGGCGATGCAGAACGCCCTGTCGCGGGCCCAGTCCCATCTCGCGGCGCTGTCGGCCACCGGCGCGGCGCCCGGCGATCGCGAGGGCGACGATGGCGGCGGCTACCATTGGCACACGCGCGTGGTGCCGCTCGCGACCGCCGAGCCTCCCCGTGCGCAGCAAGGTCAGCGCTCCGCCTACGCCGCCGGCACGTCGCTGTTCGCGGGCTCCGTCCGCATTTCCTGGAAGGGCCCGCGCGGCGAACAATCCGTGACGCTCGAAACGCGGCTGCTCGGCCCGGCCGCGGGCGCCGCACCATGATCGCCCTCCGGCGCGGCTTCACGCTGCTCGAACTGCTGATCGCGGTTGCCGTGCTCGGCCTGGTGATCGTGCTGCTCGACCAGGGCGTCGCCTTCGGCCTGCGCGCGACCGCGACGCAGCAACAGGTCCAGGACCGTCACGGCGACCTCGAAGCCGTGGACCGCGCCCTGCGGCAACTGATCGCCAAGGCCGACCCCGGCTTCTTCCCCGAGCCGCCGCCCTTCCGCGGCACGGCCGGCGACGTGACGTTCGTCTCCGAACTGGCGAACTCGCCCACTGGGGAGCGCGAACGCGTCGATGCCCGGCTCCTCCTCAGCGGCGACCAGCTTCGCCTCCGCTGGACCAAGCGGCGGCACGTCGTCCCGTTCGGCCCCCCGCCGCAGCCGCAAGATCTCCTGCTCCTCACCGGGATCAAATCGCTCGACATCGCTTATTTCAACGGCGTCGCTTGGGCCTCGACCTGGCAGGGCGAGCGGCTGCCGCAACTCATCCGCGTGACGCTGCGCTTCACCGACGACCGCCGCCGCTGGCCGCCGATCGAGATCGCCCCTTCCCGTGAGGCGATCGGGCAATGAGGCGGCGCGGCTTCGCCCTGTTGATCGTGCTGTGGACGCTGGTGCCGGTCTCGATCCTGTTCCTGACCCTGGCCGGCGTCGCCCGCTCGGACAGCCATCTCACCTTCAACCTGCGCAACGCCGCCAAGCTGCAAGCCGCGGCCGATGGCGGCATCAACAGCGCGCTGTTCGGCCTCCTTCGCGCCTCCACGGCCACCGCCCCGCTCAAGCTGCGGCTCGGCGACGCCGTGGTCGCGGTGCGGATCATCAGCCTGGCCGGCCTCGTCAACCCGAACACCGCCACCGCGGACCTGCTGCGCGCCCTGCTCCAGCGCGTTGGCGCCGACCCGGCGCAAGCGGTCCGTATCGCCGCCGCCATCGCCGACTGGCGCACGCCGGGCCAGGCCGCCCAGCTCGCCGGCCTGAAGACCGCCGCCTATCGCGCCGCCGGGCTCGACTACGGGCCGCCCGGCGCGCCGTTCGAATCATTGGCGGAGCTGCGCGACGTGCTCGGCATGACGCCAGCCCTCTACGACGCGCTGCTGCCCGCTCTCACCCTGTTCACCGACCGTCCGCCCGAGCCGGCGTTCGCCCCGCCGATCGTGCGCGCCGCGTTGAGCGATCTCGGGATCCCCGCCCGCTCGGGAGAGGGCGGCAATGTGTTCCGCATCATCGCAGAAGCGGCCGGCCCCGACGGCTCCCGCGCCGAGCGCTCGGCCGTCATCCTTTTCGGCCCGTCCCCCACCGGTCGTCCCTGGACGATCCTGGACTGGGTGACCGGCCCGCAATAGCGCCCCGGTTAGGTCTGGCCGTTGAGCAGCTTGGTCGCGTGATCCAACGCTTCCATGCACTCGTCCGCATCGCCCTCGATCAGCTCACGGGTCGCCCGCTCGAGGTCGGCCTGGATGATCCGCTTGACCATGGCGTCGCCTTTGAAGTCGGTCGCCTTCTTGGCCAGCTCGCCCTGCCGCGCCTGGCAAGCCGCGACCGTATCGGCGGCTCTGGCAGGCCCGGCGAACGCGAGCGGAAAAGCAACGAGGATGAGGGCGGCAAACAGAGGGCGCATCGAAGTCTCCCGCAAAGAAGGCGCTTCTCTGACACGCAGTCGTTCGCTTGGCGCGCGAAGTTTGCGTGACACCGTCAGTTGCAGATCAGCCCGCCCGCCGCATCCGTCGCCGTCCCATTCGGCCCGCGCGAGCAGAGGTCGAACTCGCGGCCGGGCCGGGTGCTCGGGTTGCGGTAGGTATAGGCGTGGTTCCACGGGTCGAGCGGCTGCGTGTCGCCCTTCAGATAGGGCCCGTTCCAGCCGGCCGCATTGCTCGGCTTGGCGTTCAGCGCGCCCAGCCCCTCGTCCGACGACGGATAGCTGCCGACATCGAGCTTGTACATGTCGAGCACCGAAGCCAGCCGCTCGATCGACTGCTTGGCGATCGACGTCCGCGCGCCGCCGAGCTGGCGCAGCGCCGCCGGCGCCACCAGGAACACGAGCAGTCCCAGGATCGCGACCACGACCAGGATTTCGAGCAGCGTGAACCCGGCCTGGCGTGTCCCGCCCCGGCGCCTCGTCGAGATCGAGGGGCGCCTATTCGAGATGGAGGAAGATGCCGTTTTGGCGCAGTTCGAGCGCGTATCTGACGACGAAAATGGCATCGATCGGCTGCATCCCATGTTGATTGGTGTCGTAACCCAAAATCTGCCCGCGCACGGCGCAATGCACCAGCCGCCCCGTGCCGGCGGAAATCTCGCCGGCCACCGGATCCAGCAACATCGGCCGCCCGGCCGCGCGGAGCATCGCCTCCAGACGCTCCATGACCCCCTGACGGCTGCAAACCGGCCGGTCGAGCTCGGCGGCAGCCATATGAGGCATCGCGAGCAACGCCGCCAGCATCCCGATCCGCTTCATTGTGCCCTCTCCACGTCCGGCGCCGAACTCTCACTGTCGGGCGTCGCGGATTGGATTACAATGTCACGCGGCAATCGCGGCGCCGCGGCAGGAGTGTGCGATGATCAGCGTGTTTCTCGAATGGTGGGCGCGCCAGCTGCTGGAGCTGCTCCCGCCGTCATGGCGCCGCAAGCGCTCGCCGCACGAGACCGGCGATGCGGTCCTCCTCACCTGGGCGGAAACGCGCCCCGGCCAGCGCCAAGCGCTCGACGTCGCGCGCCGCCGCGGCGGCCGCGCCACCCAACTCGGCCGCTTCACCCTCGACGACACCGGCCTGGCCACATTGCGGACAGCGATCGGCGCCGCCCGGCGCGGCATCATCCGTCTGATCCTGCCGCCCCGGCTGCTGCTCGAGCAGCAAGTCACGTTGCCGCTCGCGGCCGAACGCGGGCTCGACACGGCGCTGCGCTGGGAGATGGACCGGTTGACCCCGTTCCCGGCCGAGGCGGTGTTCTGGAGCTGGCAGATCGAGGAACGCGACCGTGCCCGCGGCAGGCTCCTGCTGCGCCTGCGCCTGGTGCCGAAGGCCGCCATCGCCGCCGCGCTCGACGCGCTGGCGGCCGCCGGCCTCTCGCCGACGCTGCTGGCGTCGGCCGCCGACCCGGCGGTGGTCGTACCCTTGAGCGGGCCGGCCCCGGCCCGCCGCGGCGCCCGTCCGCTCGCCGCCGCGGGCGCGCTCTTCGCGGTCGCCGCCGCGTGCGCGGTCGCCGCGCCGTTCATCCGCCAGGAGCAGGCCCAGAATAGGCTCGATGCGCAGATCGCGATGCTGCGGCCCGATGTCGACCTGGCCGAAGGCTTCCGGCGGCGGCTGACCGAACGCGCCGCAAGCGCCGACGTCGTCTCCGCCGAAGCCGCACGGGTCGGCAACACGCTGCGGATCCTCGCCGCGATCACCGACGTGCTGCCGGACAACACATCTCTATTCAACATCATGCTGCGTGACCGTGCGTTGACGCTCACCGGCCAATCCGCCGCCGCCGCGCGGCTGATCCCGGCGCTCGCCGCCGATCCCGCATTCCGCGATCCGGTCTTCGCCGCGCCGGTGACCCGCAACGAGTTCAACGGCGCGGAAGCCTTCACGATCAGGACCGAAATTCGGCCCTGACCACAAGTAGGGCGCGGCGGCTGCAAGCCGCGCCCCCCACGTTCCAGCCCTTCAGCGAACGCGGCGCCGCGACGCGGCCAGGCCGACCAGCCCGATCCCGAGCAGCGACAGCGACATCGGCTCCGGCACGTCCACGTTCCCGATCGCGAAGGCGAGCGAGCTCGACAGCGTCAGCGAGCTGATCGCGCTGGTCGGCACGAACTTGACCGCTCCTTCCGGCTCGCCCAACGCCAGCCCGCTCGGCGAAGTCCCGAACGTGATCGACTGGCCGGTATTCGTCGTCGCCGTCAGCGTGTCGCCGCTGCCGAACGCGTCCAGGATCGCGAACGGGATCAGGATCCGGTCCGCCACCGGCTTGGAGAAGCTGATGGTCAGGGTGTCGGTGCCGAAGAAATTGTTGTCCACCAGCGCCGGCGAGAAATCGAGCAGGCCCGACGTCGCCTGCACCACGAAACCGTTCCCCGTCGGCGAGGTGAACGTCGCGGTCGACCCGCCCGCGGTGATCGCGAATGTCGGCATCGCGCCGATCGAGCCGCCGAGATCGAAGGTGGTGGCGTGCGCGCCAGTGGCGGCGACCGCCGCGACGGCGGCAGCCAAAAGCGTCTTGTGCAGCGACATGATCTCTCCTCGGGTTATTGCAGCGGCATCGGGTGGATCAGTCCGCCCGATGTCCAAAGCGCGTTCAGGCCACGTTCGATCCGGAACGGTTTGGCAACCGCCCGTTCGAAGATCTCGCCATAATTGCCGGTGTTCGCGATGACCTGCGCCGCCCAATCGGGCGCCAGGCCGAGCGCCTGCGCGACGGTCCGATCACGACCGAGCAAACGCTCGGCCCGCATGTCCGTCCGCGCCCGGGCCGCGCCGACATTGTCGCGGGTGATGCCGAGCGCTTCGGCTTCGATCAGGGCGTTGATCGTCGCATCGACGATGAGCGCGAATTTCTGGTCGCCATACCGATACGCCGGCACCACCGGGAACAGCCCGAACCGCTCCGGCAGGAACACGAACGGCGGCGCGTTGGCGGGGAAGTCGGCGCGCGAATCCGCCAGCCGGGTCTCGAGCGCGGATCCCGCATCGCAGCGCGCCACCGCGACCGACGCGTCCATCTCGCCTTGTTCCGAATGCGCCTGCAGCCCGTAGCCGATGCCCCGCGCCGTCATTTCGTCACGCAGCATGCGCTCGGACGGCGTGTTGTTCATCGCGCAGATCAGCTTGTCGCGCAGGTCCGCCGCCGAATTCAGGCCGGCCTGGCGCAGCACCATGAAACGCTGCGTGTCGTAGAAGATCGCCGGCCCGAATGCGACGCCGTATTGGACCGCGATTTCCGCGCCCGGCGACACGCCGACGGCGAGCGGCAGGGCGCCCGATTTCAGCGCAGCCAGCGCTTCGGGTTCGGCAGGATACCGCACCACCTCCACCTGCGCCCGCTCGCCGAAGATCGCGATGGCGACGGCGCGGCAGATCTCGGTGCCCATCGCGGAGAGGTCGCCATGCTGGTCGGCGCTGTTCCAATCGTCGGCCGATTCCACCGTGCCGCAGGCGAGATGGCCGGTTGCGCGGACGGCGTCGAGAGTCTGCGCGGCGGCGGGTTGACAGGTGACGGCAAGCAACGCGAGGGCGATGGGTAGATAACGAAGCATTATCAACTCGACTGTTACGGAGGGCAGCACGACGCTGCCCTCCGCGGGAGTGTGTCAGGGTGTCCAGCTGCCGGAGGTCGGCGTGCCCGGCGATTGCGAAGGCCGCGGGTTCACGTCCACCGGGTAGGGATCGATCGGCCGCCCCGCCTGGTAAGCCGAGACCGAGGGGAAGTCGGTCGGCAGGATCCCGATCGCCGCACAGGCGCCGTTGGTGTAGCCGTTCGGCGAATAGCTCGCCGTCGCCAGATGCGGCAGGGTCCTGATCTGGCTGTCGGAGAAGGTCGCGGCCGCCGGCGAGATCGGGTTGTTGGCCTGCATGCGCGAGTAGTCGAACGCCTCGGTCAGGTCGCCGAGATTGTTGAGCGGGTCGTCGGACGGGCCGAGATTGGCCTGACCCAGCCGTGTGTTGCCGAGGAAGCGGGCCCGCGCCTCGTCCGGCAGGTTGCGCCAGCGGCACCAAGTTGTAGAGCTCGTTGATGAACTTGATGACCGAACCATGCTCGCTGTACTGGTGCGAGATCGTGCCCTGCAGCGACCAGGGCGAGATCACGATCGTCGGGATCCGCGGGCCGCCGGCCAGGATCGAGCCGTCGGCGAACTTGCTGCGCTGCTGCACCGGCGCGTGATCGTAGAACCCGTCGGTCTCGTCATACGTGACGATGATCGCGCTCTGGTTCCAATACGGACTGTTCGCGATCGCGCTGATCGCCTCGGCCGCGAAGGCTTCGGAGATCTGGTGGTCCGAATACGCCGGATGGTCGTCGCCGCCCAGGAACGAGTGCTGGATCGCGGGCGTCGGATCGACCGGCACCAGGCCGAGATTGTTGTTGTAGCCGCCGCGATAGTAGAACACGCCGCCATTGGCCGGCAGCGTCCGGCCCTTCACCGCATCGATGAAATCCTGCGCGCCATGCAGGTTGTTGGCCAGCACGTTGGTGTTGTCGGCCAGATAGCCGAAATATTGCGGCCCGTTATGGTGCAGGATGTAGCCGGTATAGAGGCCCGGATTGTTGGTCGGGTTCGGCGTTCCGGTGCCCTGCGGCTCATAGGGGTCCGAGGCGTCGTGGCCGTTGAAGCCCTGCTGATACCAGCCCCAGTTCACCACCTTGTTCTTCGCCGCGATGGTGAAGATGTCGTGCTGCACGTCGATCAGGTCGGCGCGCGGGTTCTGGTCGGATTGGATGATGGTGCCGATGTTCGACCCCATGAACGACAGCGGCTGCGACGCGAAGGTCAGGTTCAGCGTCGGGTTCGCGGCGTTCTCGTCGAAATTGTACGGCGGCTTGACCGCGCTCGGGTCCTTCAGCGAGCCGGGGAACGGTCCCGGATCGGCGACGATCGGCACGAACGCGTTGGAGTTGCCGACGACCGTCGAACCATACGAGCGCGCCCTTCACGCTGGGGAAAGCCGGGTTGGCGTAGGTCACCGTCGCGCCCTGGGTCGGATGCAGCGCCCATTGCGTCTCACCCGACTGCCCGGCGATCATCGCGATCGCGTTCGGCGTCGACGGGCCGACGATCGTCTGGTGGAAATTGTCGAACAGGGCGAAGTTCTTGGCCCAATACCACATGAACGGGATCGTGTCGCAGTCGAGATGGCTCAACACCGTCTCGGCCTGCTGCTTCTGCGCCAAGCGTCACCGCCGTCGGGCTGGCGCCGGTGTTCTTGACGATGTTGCCGCTGCCGTCGGTCGTCAGCCCTTCCTGGTTCATCGCGTAACGATCGTTCGCGGCGACGAGCGTCGTCGGGTCGACGTTCAGGTCGTTGGCCATGCCCTGGTGGCTATGGTCGACCGAGACGAGGTCTGCCGGATACACCGGCACGATGGCGCCAGCGGCGCGTCTGGACCGCCTGCGGCATCAGGAACGGCGTCTGCGTGACCACGTTCAGGTTGGTATCGAGGTAGCGCTGCGTGAAGCCGGCGGTCTGGTTGCCCGGCGTCGCCCCGGCCGGCGCGCTGAACAGCCCGTTCGCCCCCGGAAACGTTCCGAAGAAGTGATCGAACGACTCGTTCTCATGAAAGATCACGAAGACGTATTTCACCTTCTGCTGCAGCAGCGCGATCTTCTGCTGCAACGTCAGGGTCGTCGGCGCCGTCTGCGCCAACGCAGCCGTGCTGTTCGACAGCATCGCGATCACGCCGAGCGCGACACCCCCCGTCCTCAACCACTTCGAACGCGACATCGATCGATTGCTCCCCATCGTCTGGACCTATTCAGTTCGTCGTGACTAGCGGGACGGCCGCTCGCCGGGCGTGACAGTTCGCAGAAATCGTGAATCCGGCCGTGATGGCGTGACGCCGCGCATCCGCTCTGTTATGAACGCAAACGCAATGGCCATCCCCTTCCTGCCCTGCATGGCTCTGGTGGCGCAGATCTACGCCCTGCCGCCGCGGGTCTTGCCCGCCATCCAACGCGTCGAAGGCGGCGCCCCGGGGCTCGTCCACCCCAACGCCAATGGCAGCCACGATCTCGGCGTGATGCAGATCAACACGATCTGGCTGCCATATCTCTCGAACTACACGCACCTGCCGCAAGCCGAGGTTCGCGTGCGCCTGCTCGAGCGGAGCTGCTTCAACATCGCCGCCGCCGGGCTGATCATGCGGATCTACCTCGACGAGACCGGCGGCGACCTCATGCGCGCGGTCGGCAATTATCATTCCCATACGCCGGCCCTGAACCAGGACTACCAGTCCCGCGTCCTGCGCTCCGCGACCGTGCTGTTCCAGCGCGGCGGCGCACGCTGACGCAAGCGAAGCATTCGGTATATACTGGCGGCCTGATTTAGTTTTTGGATTTTCGCCCAATGGATATCCATGGTGCGCCGCTCGCGCCGCAAGCCGACCCGGTGGAGGCGCTCGCCGCCCTGCTCGCGGCGCAAGGCCACTGCGACGCGCGCACGTTGGAGCGTGGCCGCCGGGTCGCCGCCGAGAGCGGACAGCGGCTGGACAAGGTGCTGATCCAACTCGGATTGGTCACCGAGCGCGACCTCGCCAGCGCCTATTCCATGCTCACCGATTTGTCGGTCGCCGCCCCGGCGCAGTTCCCAGCCGCGCCGCTCTTCGCCGAACAGCTCACGCCGCGCTTCCTGCGCCACGCCCGCGCCCTGCCGCTTTCCGAAACCGGCGGCCGCCTGCAACTGGCGGTCGCGGACCCGCTCGACGCCTTCATCCCCGCCGCCGTCTCCGCCGCGACCGGCCTCATGATCGACCTCTGGATCGGCGTCCCGGTCGAACTCGACGCCGCGCTCGAGCGGCTCTACCCCGATCCGGACCGCGCCGCCGCGCCCGAGAATTCCGGCGAGCCGCTCGAGGAGGACGCCGAACGGCTGAAGGATCTCGCGAGCGAGGCGCCGGTGATCCGCCTGGTCAACGGGCTGATCTCCCGCGCGGTCGAGACGCAGGCCTCGGACATCCACATCGAGCCGTTCGAGGACCGCCTGCGCGTGCGCTACCGCTACGACGGCGTTCTGCACGAGAGCGACAACCCGCCCACGCAGCTCACCGCGGCCATCATATCGCGCATCAAGATCATGGCCAGGCTCGACATCGCCGAGCGCCGCCTGCCGCAGGACGGGCGCATCAAGCTCGCCGTCCGCGGCCAGGAAGTCGATTTCCGCGTCTCCACTATCCCGTCACTCTATGGCGAGACCGTCGTCCTCCGCGTGCTCGACCGCAGCGCCGTCACCTTCGAATGGGGCAAGCTCGGCCTCTCGCCCGCCGTCGTCGAACGGCTCGACAAGGCATTACAGCTCCCCAACGGCATCGTCCTCGTCACCGGCCCGACCGGCTCGGGCAAGACCACGACACTCTACACCGGCCTGCTCTCGCTCAATTCCGTGGTGCGCAAAGTCGTCACCGTCGAGGACCCGATCGAATA
Organism: uncultured Alphaproteobacteria bacterium; assembly: GCA_963848035.1. Lineage (GTDB taxonomy): Bacteria > Pseudomonadota > Alphaproteobacteria > Acetobacterales > Acetobacteraceae > JAVVHH01. Next base: position 3,443,527 of record CAWKCD010000001.1, on the reverse strand, counting down.
CCAGCTCCCCGGCGTCAACCAGATACAAGTAAAACCACAAATCGGCCTCAGCTTCGCCAGCCTGCTGCGCTCGATCCTGCGGCAGGATCCGGACGTGATCATGGTCGGCGAGATCCGCGACCTCGAGACCGCGCAGATCGCCGTGCAGGCGGCGCTGACCGGGCACCTCGTCCTCAGCACGGTCCATACCAACTCGGCCGCCGCGACCGTCTCGCGCCTGCGCGACATGGGGCTCGAGGACTATCTGATGACGGCGGTGCTGCGCGGCATCCTGGCACAGCGTCTGGTCCGCCGCCTCTGCCTGGCCTGCCGCCGCGCCGAGCCGGCGGCGGCGCCCCTGGTCTCCCGCCTCCGGCTGGACCGTCGCGAGCCGAAACCGACCCTGTGGCACGCCGTCGGCTGCCCGAAATGCCGCAACACCGGCTATCGCGGACGCCTCGCCATCGCCGAGTTCCTCGAACCAACGCCGGTGATCGAGCGCCTGATCTTCGCCCGCGCCGACCAGTCCGAGATCGAGCGCGCCGCGGTGGTCGGCGGCATGGTCACCATGTTCGAGGCCGGTCTCGAAGCCGCGCTCGACGGGGAGACCACGATCGAGGAAGTCACCCGCAGCATCCGCGAGGCCTGACCATGGCGTCGTTCCGCTTCATCGCGCTGGACGCGGCCGGGCGGACCACGCGCGGCGTGATGGAAGCGGCCAGCGAGGCCGAAGTGGTCGCCGCGCTGCAACGCCAAGGCAGCATTCCGCTCCGCGCCGAGCCGGCCGCGGGCGCCTGGCGCCGCCTGCTCGACCGTGAGGTCGGCCGCCGCGGCATGAGCCGCCAGGACGTCGCCGATTTCACCCGCGAACTCGCCGTCATGCTGTCCGCCGGCCAGGATCTCGACCGTTCGCTGCGCTTCCTGGCCGAAACCGCCCCCAACCGCCGCGTGCTCGCCACTATCGAGACCCTGCGCCAGACCGTCCGCGACGGCGGCTCGCTCGCCCGCGCCCTGTCCGATCATGCCGCCACCTTCCCGCGCCTCTATGTCGGCCTCGTCCGCGCGGGCGAGGCTGGCGGCACGCTCGCCCCCACGCTCGAACGCCTCGCCTCGCTGCTCGAGCGCGAGCGTGGTCTCGCCTCCACGGTGACGTCCGCGCTGATCTACCCTGCCCTGCTGCTGGTCGCCGCGATCGGCTCGATCGTCCTCCTGCTCACCCAGGTGCTCCCGCAATTCGTGCCGCTGTTCGAACAGAGCGGCGCCGAACTCCCCACCCCAACCCGCATCCTGATCACCCTCGGCGACCTCGTCAGCAATTGGGGCCTGCCCTTCGCACTGCTCGTCGGCCTCGGCGTGCTGCTGGCGCGCGAGGCGCTGAAGCGGCCGGGGCCGCGGCTCTGGGCCGACCGGCGCCTGCTGCGCCTGCCCGTGTTCGGACCGCTGCTGCGCGAGAGCCTCGCCGCCCGCTTCACCCGAACGCTCGGTACGCTGCTGGTCAACGGCGTGCCGCTGATCACCGCGCTCGCCATCGTGCAGGACGCGGTCGACAACCGGGCCGGCGTGGCCGCGATCGAGCGTGCCGCCATGATGGCCAAGGGCGGCGCCGGCCTCGCCCGCCCGCTCGAAGAGGCGGGCCTGTTCCCGCCGCGCACCATCCATCTCCTGCGCCTCGGCGAGGAGACGGCGCAGCTCGGCCCGATGGCGCTCCGCGCCGCCGACATCCACGAGGAGCGCACCCGCCTCGGCGTGCAGCGGATCGTAGCGCTGCTCGTCCCGGCGATCACCGTCGTCATGGGCGCCTGCATCGCGGGCATCATCGCGTCGCTGCTGCTGGCCATGCTGGGATTGAACGACCTTGCGGCCGGGTAATGGCTTCACCCTGATCGAGATGATGGTGGTGCTCTCCATCATGGGCCTGCTCGGCGGCCTCGTCCTCCTGCGCGGGCCGCAGCGGAACGCCGCGGTCGACATGCGGCAGGCGACGTCGCTGGTGGCCGGCGACTTCCGTGTGGCCCGCTCCCAGGCCATCGCCCGCAACCGCCCGGTCTCGGTTCAGTTCGCTGCCGACGGCGCCTCGCTCCAGGTCGGCGACGCCGCGCTGCAACGCCTGCCGCCCGGCATCCGCATGGTGGCCGGCGCCCGCCAGATCCTGTTCCGCCCGGACGGCAGCTCGACCGGTGGTGAGGTGCGGCTGGCCGGCGGCGCGCGGATCGCCGCCCTCACCGTCAACTGGCTGACCGGGCGGGTGACCAAGACTCCGTAAATACAGGGGACGTCAGAAGGTTATGACGGTAAGATGAACCTGCGGGCAGGCTTCGGCCCGTCCGTCCACTCGCGGTTGACGCGGATCGCCGCACAGAGCACGAAACCGGATCTTGGGAGGGCCCATCGCGATGAGCGCCAGATGGATCAACGGCTGACACGATGAACGAGCTGCCGGAAGGGCTGCGCGGCAAGATCCTCGCCGTCGCCCTGCTGATGACGGTCGTGGCCGCGTTGTGGGCCGGCGTCGCCGTGCCGCTCACCGACTGGTATGCCGCGCGGGCCGACCGGCTTGAGCAGCAGACGCGGCTGGCGCAGCGCATGGAGCAGTTCGTCGCCGATCTCCCCGAACTCCGCCGCCGGGCCGGGACCGCCGAGACGGCCGCCCCGGTCGCCGTGCTCGAGGGCGCATCGGACTCCGTCGCCGGCGCGGCGCTGCAGCAGCGCCTGCAGCAGATCGGCGCCGCCGTCGGCGCGCAACTCGCCAGCACCGAGGTCCTGCCGGGCGAGCCCGTCGGCGCCTACCGCCGGATCGGCGTCCGCCTCTCGGTCTCCGGAACCTGGCCCGTCCTGGTCAACCTGCTCGATGCGATCACCGCCAGCTCGCCGCCTTTGCTCGTCAACGACCTCCAGGTCGAGAGTTCGCGCGCCATCATGGGGTTCGCCGAGCCGGCACTCTCGACGAGCATGGTCGTGTTCGGCTTCCGCGCCGGCGGCGCCTCATGACGCAGGCCTTCACCGGCGCGCTCCTCATCCTCAGCGCCGCACTCTTCCTGTGGACGTGGACGGTCTTCTCCCGTCCGCAGAACCTCGATGACCCCCTGGTCGCCACCGCGACCCGGCCGCTGCCAGCCGCCGCCAAGGCCACGCCCCGCGATGACGGCCTCCGCCGCCGTGACGAGGTCGCGACGATCCTCGCCCGCCCGCTGTTCAGCCCGACCCGCCGCCCGAAAGAGGACGCAGCGGCCGCACCCGCCGCCGCGCCGGTCACCGCCCTGCCCCGCATGACCGCCATCATGATCGACGGCGCCCGACGCAGCGCGATCTTCGACGGCAATGGCAAACCCACCGTGCTCCCCGAAGGCGGCCATCTCGGACCGTTCACCATCCAGAGCATCGAGCCGCAGCAGGTGACGATCATCGGACCCGACGGCAAGCGCATCGTGCGCACCACCTTCTCCAACGACCCGCCGCCCATGGCGACAATTCCGCCCGCACCGCAGGGCTTCCTGCCGCCGCCGCCGCCCTCGCAAATCGTCCTCCCCCCCGGCATGCCGACGCCCTTTCCGCCCGGCCTGTCCAACCTCGGTCCCGCACGTTGAAACGTTTCTTCATCGGATTCCTGCCGCTCGCCCTGATCGTCGGCTGCGAGCAGACCGAACCGCCCGTGATCACTGCCCTGCCCGCCCTGCCCAACACCGCCACCGGCACCGGCGCCGCCACCCAGCGCATCGACGGCCCGGTCGGCCAGACCAGCAGCATCGGCACGCCGCAGGTCACGATCGGCCGGATGCCCGCCGCGCCCGCCGCCGCCGCCGACATCAGCGAGCCCGGCGGCGACATCTCCCTCGATTTCGTCGACACCGACATCCGCGAGATCGCCGCCCAAGTGCTCGGTACCCTTCTGCACGTGAATTACACGATCGACCCCACCGTCCGCGGCACCGCGACGCTGCGGACCGTCAACCCGATCGCGCGCTCCCGCCTGCTGCCCGCGCTCCAGGCGCTGCTGGTCCAGAACGGCGCCACGGTGGTGCAATCGGGCGGGCTCTATCGCGTCGCGACCGTCGCCAGCGTCGCCGGGTCGCCCGCTTTGGCCTCCGGCGGCACCGCGGGCGGCGCGCTGATCCCGCTGCGCTACGCCTCGGCCGACGACCTCGCCAAGCTGCTGCAGCCCTACGCCGGCGCCACCGGAAAGGTCGCCGCCGACCCCGGCCGCAACACCCTGCTGATCAGCGGCGAGCCCGGCACCCGCGAAGCGCTGATCAACCTCGCCCAGGCCTTCGACATCAATGCGCTAGCCGGGCAATCCTACGCGCTGTTCCCGGTCCCCTCCGGCTCGGCCAAGGATTTCTCGGTCGCGCTCGGCGAAGCCATGCGCAGCAATCAAGGCGGCGCGCTGGCCGGGTTGGTCCGGGTCGTGCCGATGGAGCGGATCAACTCGGTGCTCGTGGTCTCGCCCCAGGCCCGCTACCTCGATGACGCGCGCCGGGTCTATGCCCTGGTCGAGAAGGTGCAGCGGCAGACCGTCCGCGGCTGGAACGTCTACTATCTGCAGAACAGCAAGAGCAACGACATCGCCTACGTGCTGCAGCAGGCCTTCACCCCCGGCCACGTCACCGCGGTCCCCAGCGCCCGCGCGACCGGCACCTCGTCCCGCCGGTCCGGCGGCACCAATAGCTTCAATTCGGGCGGTGGTGGTGGCGGCAGCGGCGGTATCGGCGGTGGGCTTCGCGGCGGCGGCGGCGGCGCCTCGGCGCTCGGCGGCAGCGGCGGCCTCGCCCAGAACGCGGCAGCCGACAGCCAAGCCGCGCCGGGCCAAACCCCAGCCAACCCGCTCCTCGGCGGCCTCGAGCCCGGCGGCGGCGTCTCCAGCGCCGGCGGCGGATCCGACACCGACACCAATACCATCCGCATCATCCCCAACGCCGAGAACAACGCGATCCTGCTCTACGCCACCGCCCAGGAGCGCGACACGATCGAGGCGATGCTGCGCAAGATCGACATCCTGCCGCTCCAAGTCCGCATCGACGCCGTCATCGCCGAGGTCACCCTCAACGACAGCCTCAACTACGGCACCCAATTCTTCTTCAAGGGCGGCGGCATCAACGGCGCCCTCAACCTCAGCCCGCAAGGCACCGCCGCCAACGCGCTGCTCAACACCTTCCCGGGATTCGTCCTGTCCGGCAGCAACAACGCGACCTACGCCATCAACGCGCTGCAGAACGTCACGACGGTGAAGGTCCTCTCCTCGCCGCAGCTCCTCGTGCTCGACAACGAATCCGCCCGCCTGCAAGTCGGCAACCTCGTCCCCTATTTGACCACCAGCTCCCAGAGCACGCTGACCACCGGCTCCCCGGTCATCAACTCGATCGATTACCGCGAGACCGGCGTGATCATGGAGGTGACGCCCCGGGTCAACAGCGGCGGCCTGGTCACGCTCGACATCGCCCAGGAAGTCAGCGACATCGACACGACCGCCACCGCCAACTCGACCATCCAGTCACCGACCTTCCTAGAGCGCAACGTACGCTCGCGCGTGGTCGTGCAGGATGGCCAGACCGTCGGCTTGGCCGGCCTGATCCGCGACAACGCCAGCCGCGGCAACAACGGCATCCCCTGGCTCAAGGACGTCCCGTTGCTCGGCCTGCTGGCGGGAACGCAGAACAACAGCCGGTCGCGAACCGAGTTGCTGGTCATGGTCACGCCCCACGTCGTCCACGACCAGCGCGACGCCCGCGCCCTCACCGAGGACCTGCGCGACCAGCTGATCAACGCCGCCGCGGTCCCAGAGCAGTTGCAGCGCCGCACCCAGGACGGCTCGCCCGACCCGCAACGCCGGCTCCGACGCGCGCTGCGCCTCGAGCAGTGAGCCGGAGGAAGGAACGGAAATGGCGCTCGAACTTCGGCCGAACTGCGAATACTGCGACAAGGACCTGCCGCCTTCCTCCACCGAGGCGCGCATCTGCAGCTACGAATGCACCTTCTGCGCCCACTGCGTGGAACACGAGCTCCTGAACGTGTGCCCCAACTGCGGCGGCGGCTTCACACCGCGTCCGATCCGCCCGGCGACGCAATGGCGCCCGGGGATCTCGGTCGAAAAGCAGCCCGCCTCGACCAACCGGCGCCATCTCCACCACAGCATCGACGACGTGCGGGCCCTGTCGGCAAAGCTAAACGACGTGCCGCCCGACCGCCGCTAGAACAACTCCCCGCTCACGATCGTCCGCGGCCCCGTCGGCGTGTCGAGACGCAGCCCCCCGGTCGCTGCGATCCCGGCGAACGCGCCCTCGATCGCCCGCCCGTTGTAGATCGCCGAAACCCGCTCGTCCGGCGCCGGCCCATGATCCATCCACGCGTTCCGGACCGGCTCGAACCCTTCCTCCGCATACCGCGCCCGCCACTTCGCCAACTGCGCCAGCAGCGCGCGCGCCATCGCGTCCGGCGCCGGCGGCGGCACCCTCGACGCCAGCGCCACGGCCGGCCGGTCCAACCCCACCGGCGCCGTGAACAGGTTGACGCCATACCCGATCAGCAGCCATGGCCCGTTGTCGTCGCCGGCCTCCAGCAGGATCCCCGCCAGCTTCCCGCCATCCAGCAGCAGGTCGTTCGGCCATTTCAGCTTCAGCTCCGCCGGCGGCTGCACCAGCGGCGCGATCGTCTCCGCCAACGCCACCGCCGACAGGATCGACCACTGTCCCGGCGCCCGGATCCGCCCCGGCCGCAGCAGCACCGACATGTAGAGATTGCCCTGCGGCGACTCCCACCGCCGCCCCAGCCGCCCCTTCCCCCCGGTCTGCTCCCCGGCGATCAACGCGACCTCCGCCGTCTCCCCGGCCGCCAGGCGGCGCTTGAGCGCATCCGACGTCGAATCGATCACGGGCACTGTCTCGAGCTTCAACGCTTCCTCCGTAACTCGTCGATGCGCACCGGACGAAAACCGCGCGCATCGACCCCCACGTCGTATTGCCGCGGCAGCGGCGCGAGCCGCCCGTGGCTATGGCCGTGTAGGTTCAGCGCGCGAGCAGGCCAACTTCGCAACGCATAATGACACATGATCAACGCGACCCCATCCACTTCGATCTCGACCAGCGGGCACACGCTCGCCCAGCCCGGTAACGCGCAGATCGCCGCCGGGTCGTTGTTGCCGGGAACGAGGTGCTTGTGCCCCTGCAGCCGGGCCAGCACGCCCGCCGGATCCTTGTGGCGCACCGCGAAATCCCCGAGATGCCAGACGATGTCCTCCGGCCCCACCCGCTCGTTCCAGGCCGCGACCAGCGCCTCGTCCATCGCGGCGACATCGGCGAACGGCCGGCGATACAGCGACCGCGCACCGGCATGCCCGAAATGCGTGTCTGCAGTGAAGTAGGTCACGGCCACGTTGCACAACACCCGATCGGCGGCCAATCTGCGCCCGCTGAGCGGAGAACACACGATGCAACTAGCCCTGTCCACCTGGCACGAAGTCGAAGAATACCTGGGCCGCCAGCGCGGATTGATCGTGCCGATCGGGTCCGTCGAGCAGCACGGCCCCAACGGCCTCATCGGCACCGACCATCTGGACGCCGAGTTCATCGCCAAGGGCGTCGGCGACAAGATCGGCGCCATGGTCGCCCCCACCCTGGCCTACGGCATGTCCCAGCATCACCTCGGCTTCGCCGGCTCGGCGACGCTGCGCCCCTCCACCTTGATCGCCGTCGTGCGCGACGTGGTGCTCTCGCTCGCCAAACATGGCTTCGACCATTTCTTCTTCATCAATGGCCACGGCGGCAACATCGCCACCGTCACCGCCGGGTTCGACGAGATCTACGCCGAGCGCTCGCTGGGCGCCGATCGCCCCTCGATCAAGTGCCGCATGAAGCTCTGGTCGCAAGGCCCGCGCTGCTCCAAGCTCGAGGACGATCTCTACGGCGACAGCAATGGCGGCCACGCCACCGCCGGCGAGGTCTCGCTCTCGCAATTCTACCAGCCCGGCGCCATCAAGCACGCCCAAATGAGCCCGAAAGTCGCCCCCAAGAGCCACGGCTTCTTCGATTGCGACGACTACCGCCGCCGCTTCGCCGATGGCCGCATCGGCTCCGACCCCTCGCTCTCGACCCCCGAACACGGAGAGCAACTGTTCCACGCCGCTGTCGAGGACATGGCCGAGGCCTATCGCGAGTTCATGGACTACTGACCATGCGGAGGCGGCTGCTGGCCGCGCTGCTCGCCTCCAGCACGGCCTTCGCCGCCGAACCCTGGCAGACCTTGCCCCCGACGCCGCCCCTGCCCAAGCCCGCGGTTGCCGGGTCGATCCACGTCAACGACATCGACATGTGGCGCGCCGAGTTCGGCCCGAGCGGCGGCAAGCCGGTCATCCTGCTCCACGGCGGCCTCGCCAACTCGAACTATTTCGGCCACCTCATCCCCGCCTTGACCGAAGCCGGCTTCCACGTCATCGCCATCGACAGCCGCGGCCACGGCCGTAGCACCCGCTCGGCGCAACCTTTCAGCTACGAACTGATGGAGTTGGACGTCGTCGCCATGCTCGACGCCCTACACATCGCCCGCGCCGACCTGGTCGGCTGGAGCGACGGCGGCATCATCGGCATCGTCATGGCGATCCGCCATCCCGAACGCCTGCGCCGGGTCTTCGCCTTCGGCGCCAACACCGACCCTTCCGGGCTGCGGCCCAACATCGACGGGCCAGGCAGCCTGTTCGAGCAATACGAGCAACGCGCCGCCCGAGAATACCGCCAGCTCTCGCCCACCCCCACCCAATTCGCCCCGTTCCGCCGCCAGATCGACGCGATGTGGGCCACCCAGCCCCGCATCGACGCCGCCACGCTCCGCACGATCGACGTCCCGGTCACCATCGCCGACGGCGCCCACGACGAAGCCATCGAGCAAAGCCACAGCCGCTACCTCGCGGAGACGATCCCGCACGCCCGTCTCGTGATCCTCCCCACCGTCTCGCATTTCGCCATGCTGCAGGACCCGCCCCTCTTCGCCCGCACTGTCCTGGACGCGCTCAGGCCCTAGTCAGCGCCTAAGCAGCACCGTTTCCGAAGGCCCGCGCCGCCGCTCCCATCCTGCCCGCTCCAACGCCGGCCTATCGTCCGCCGCCTCCGCATACCCCAAGCAGAGATAGGCGATGAAAACCCACTCGGGATCGACCTCGAGCGCCGCGCTGACCGCTTCCGGCTCGAGGATCGAAACCCAACCCAGCCCCAGCCCGGCCGCACGCGCGCAAAGCCAAACCGTATGCACCGCGATCACCGCCGAATACGCGGTCATCTCCGGCATCGTCACCCGTCCGAGCCCATGCCCCTCGCGCGGCGCCTTCTCCGCGAACACCGCCAGATGCCGCGGCGCCCGATCCAGCCCGGCCAGCTTGAGGCTCGCATACAGCGCCGCCCGCTCCCCCTCCTGCGCCGCCAAAGCCGCCGCGTTGCAACGCATGAAATTCGCCCGTACCGCCGCCCGACGCCCCGGATCGTCCACCGTGACGAACCGCCACGGCTGGCTCAGCCCCACCGACGGCGCCAGGCAAGCCGTGTCGAGCACCTCTTGGAACAGCCCGTCATCGACCGGATCGGTGCGGAACCGCCGCACGTCCCGCCGCCATTGCAGCAGCCGCAGCAATTCCGCCCGAAACGGCGCCCTGAACGCCGGCGCGTCGCTCATGCTAGACGCTCCCGATGCTGCTGTTCCTGGTTCGCCATCCCGCGCCCGACATCGAGCCCGGCCGCTGCTACGGAAGGCTCGACCTCCCGCTCAGCGCCCACGGCGAAGCCGACCTCCCGCGCCTCGCATCCGCCCTGCCCCGCCTTCCCGCCTGGACCAGCCCGGCCCAACGCTGCCGCAGCCTCGCCAACCGCCTGCCGATCCCCGCGACCATCGATCCACGGCTCCTGGAACTCGATTTCGGCGCCTGGGAAGGCCTGCGCTGGGACGACATCCCCCGCGCCGCCCTCGATGCCTGGGCCGCCGCCCCCGACAGCTTCGCCGCCCCCGGCGGCGAGCCGGTTGCGACCCTGCTGGCCCGCATGTCCTCGTTCGCCCGCGACCTGCTCGCCCGCGGCGAAGACTGCATCGTCATCTCCCATGGCGGCCCGTTGAAGCTGCTCGACTGCCCTCCTGCTCGGCAAGACGCCGGACCTGCTCGCGCCCGCCCCCGCCATCGGCTCGATCACCCGCGTCGACACTCACGCCGAACACGTCAGCACCGTCAGCACCGCGCAATCCGCCACGACCGCGGCGCCACCCAACACATCGCCGGTGAACCCGCCGATCTGACTCTTCGCCAGCATCGCCACCGCCGCCGCACTCAGCGCCGCCGCCGCGATCGCTCCCACCGCCGCCCAGACCGGCAGCGTCGCCAAGCTCACCGCACATCCGATCGCCGCACTCACCGCCACCGCCCGCGCGCCAACACCGCCCAGCCCCACCCCGAGCCCATCCCCCCGCGCCGCCGGCAACAGCGCCGGCCCCGACATCGCCGCCCGCGACAACGCCCCCGCCGCGATCAGCGCCGGCAATACTCGCGGCAGCGCCGCCAGCGCCGTGATCCGAACCGCCGTCGCCAGCACCATCGCCAGCACGCCGTAACTGCCGATCCGGCTATCCCGCATGATCTCGAGCTTGCGCTCTCGCGTCCGCCCGCCGCCGAACCCATCCGCCATGTCCGCCAACCCGTCCTCGTGCAGCGCGCCCGTCACCAGCGCCATCGCCGCCCAACTCCACACCGCGGCCAGCATCGCCGGCATCGACAACGCGCGGCACGCCTCGAACACGCCCCCGCCCACCGCCCCGACCAACGCCCCGATCACCGGATAAGCCCACAGGCACGAACCCGCCGCCGGGAACGGCCGCCCGCCCACGAGCCACGCCGCCGGCAGCCGCGTCAGCAACATCAAGGCGGCCCCGAACTCCGCCCTCAGCACCGGTCCGTCACGCCCGCCTCGGCGAACGTCGCCATCCCCGCGTGACACGCCAGCGCCGCCCGCAGCAGCGGCACCGCCACCGCCGCCCCCGACGCCTCGCCGAGCCGCATCCCGAGATCCAGCAGCGGCGTCTGCCCCAACGCGGCCGCCAGCGCGCGATGCCCCGCCTCCGCCGACACATGCGCGATCAGCGCATGATCGAGCCCGCCCGCCGCCAGCACCGCCAACGGCGCCGCAGCCGCCGTGCTGACGAACCCGTCCAGCAGCACCGGCATGCCCCGATGCCGCGCTGCCAGCGTCGCGCCAAGGATCGCCGCCAATTCCCGCCCGCCGAGCGCCGCCGCCAGCCCGAGCGGATCGCCGCGCCGGTCGGCATGCCGCGCCAGCGCCGCATCGATCGCCGCCCGCTTGCGCCCCAGCCCCTCGTCGTCCACCCCCGTCCCGCGCCCCGCCCAAGCCGCGCCATCGCCCCCGAACAGCCCGGCCCCAAGCGCCGCCGCCGCCGTCGTGTTGCCGATCCCCATCTCGCCCAGTGCCACCAGATCCGTGTCCGCAGACACCGCATCGAATCCCGCCGCCACCGCGTCGAGGAACTCGCCCTCCTCCATCGCCGGCTCGTCCACGAAGTCGCGCGTCGGCCGATCCAGCTCCAACGGGACCACCCGCAGCGTCGCCCCCGCCGCCCGCGCGAGCTGGTTGATCGCCGCGCCCCCCGCCTCGAAATTCCCCACCATCTGCGCGGTCACCGCCGCCGGATAAGGCGACACCCCCCGCGCCACCACGCCATGGTTGCCGGCAAACACCAGCACCTCGACCCGCTCCAGCCGCGGCATCTCCCGCCGCTGCCACCCCGCGAGCCACGCCACCATCGTCTCCAGCCGCCCGAGACTGCCCGGCGGCTTCGTCAGCCGCGCCTGCCGCGCCGCCACCGCCGCCGACCGCGGCCTCATCCCGCGCCGGAAGCGCACCGCACAACGCGCGCAGCTCGTCCCGCGTCATGGCACGCGCGCGATCGCATGGAAGAACGAGCCGCTCACCCGGCCGCGCCGTCCGCCCGCATCGCCCAGCGCCTTGCCCGCGGCGTCCGTCACGGCGGCAAACGGCCCGTCGCCCCCGGGATCGGTCGTCACCGCATAATGGAACTCGTGCCCCCGCAGCACCGCCCCCTCCGGCCCCAGCGAGGTCGCCCCGAGCAGCCGCGCCTCCCGATACCCGAGATGCAGCCGCCGCTTCGCAAAACTCGTCGTATGCCCCAGCAAGCCCAGCATCGCGTGCCCCTGCCCCTCGGCATCGACCAGCGCCGCGCCCAACACCATGTAGCCGCCGCACTCGCCATGCACCGGCCGCGTCTCCGCGAACCGCGACATCCCCGCCCGAAATTTCCCCGCAACGGCAAGCCGCGCCGCATGCAGCTCCGGATACCCGCCCGGCAGCCAGCAGCATCGCAATCCTCCGCCGGCCCCTCGTCGGCCAGCGGCGAGAACGGCACGATCTCCGCCCCCGCCCGCCGCCACGCCGCCACCACATGCGGATAGACGAAGCTGAACGCCGCATCCTGCGCCAACGCCACCCGTTGACCCGGCGGCGGCAATCCCAGCCCCTCCGCCCGCACCCCGGACGGCAACGCCCCCGCCAGCGCCAGCATCCCGTCCAGATCGAGGCACGCTCGCCCAGATCCGCCAGGCGCTCCAGCAAACGCCGGTAACTCCCGGTTCTCCCTCGCCTGCACCAGCCCGAGATGCCGCTCCGGCAACGCCACCCCGCCATCCCGCTTCATGCTGCCGAGCACCGGCAGCCCCAGCGCCCGCCATCGCCCGCCACGATCCCGTCCCGATGCCGCTCGCTGCCGACCCGGTTCAGCACCACGCCGCCGATCCGCACATCGGCCCGATGCGACACGAAGCCCCGCGCCACCGCCGCCGCCGTCTGCGACTGCCCCGAGACGTCGAGCACCAGCAGCACCGGCAACCCATAGCGCGCCGCGAGGTCCGCCCCCGCCCCGCTGCGCCCCGGCGGCGCCTCGACCCCGTCGAACAGCCCCATCGCCGTCTCGATCAGCACCAGCTCCGCATCGTCGGCGACATCGGCCAGGATCCCATCGAGCTGCGCCGGCGGCATCGCCCACGCATCGAGGTTCGGGCAAGGCGCCCCCGTCGCCGCCGCATGGAACGCCGGATCGATGTAGTCCGGCCCCGACTTCGCGACCCGCACCCGCACGCCCCGCCGCCGCAACGCCGCCGCGAGCGCCAGCGTCAGCGTCGTCTTGCCCGACGCCCGAGCGCGGCGCGCCGATGATCAGCCCGCGCGCGCCCATCCACCCACCTCCTCCAACATCGGCAGCAATCCCAGCAGCCGCGCCCGCGTCCGCACGATGCTGCCGATCACGATGATCGCCGGCGACCGAACGCCGGCACGCGCCAATTCAGCCGTGAGCTGCTCAAGCGTGGTAACGAAAACGCGCTGCCGCGGCGTCGTCGCCCACACGATCGCCGCCGCCGCCGTGTCCCCCGCCATCCCGCCCGCCATCAGCGCCGCAGTGATCGCCCCCATGTGCGTGATCGCCATGTACAGCACCATCGGCTGCCCCAGCCGCGCCAGCGCCGCCCAGTCGACATCCCCCGGCAGCGTCTCCGCCGCATCGGCGCTATGCCCGGTCGCCAGCACGATCGCCTGGTTCTCGCCCCGCATCGTCGCCGGCATGAACGCCGCCGTCAGCGCCGCCAGCCCCGACGAGATGCCGGGGATCACCCGGAACGGGATCCCCTGCTCGGCCAACGCCAGCACCTCCTCGCCGCCCCGCCCGAACACGAACGGATCCCCGCCCTTCAGCCGCAGCACCCGCTTGCCCGCCCGCGCGAACGCGATCAGTTGCGCCGTGATGTCCGCCTGCTCCGCCGAAGGCCGCCCGCCCCGCTTGCCCGCGAACACCCGCTCCGCCGCCGCCGGCACGAACTCCATGATCCGCTCGTCCACCAGCGCGTCGAACACGATCGTGTCCGCCTGCCCCAGCGCGCTCAACGCATGCAGCGTCAGCAGCCCCGGATCGCCCGGCCCGGCGCCGGCCAACCAGACATGGCCGGGCTGCAACGTCGGAAAACGGCGAAACGCGGCGTCGAGCGGGCTCATGTGCTAAGACCCTGCCCGTGGAGCAGGAGCGCAGCAATCTCCGCCGGGGCTGGACCACCGGCGCCTGTGCGACGGCCGCGGCCAAGGCGGCCTACGCGGCCCTGCTCGGCGGCGCCTTCCCCGACCCGGTTGAAATCCCCCTGCCCGGCGGCGCCCGCGCCGCCTTCGCCCTCGCCGAAACCTCGCTCCGCGACGGCATCGCCGCCTGCGCCATCGTCAAAGACGCCGGCGACGACCCCGACGTCACCCACGGCGCCCTCATCCGCGTCAGCCTCCGCCGCCTCCAGCCCGGCGCCGGCATCGTCTTCCGCGCCGGCCCCGGCGTCGGCACCGTGACGCGGCCCGGCCTGCCGATCCCGCCCGGCGAACCCGCGATCAACCCGGTCCCCCGCAAGATGATCGCCGCCGCCCTGGCAGAAATCACGCCCGACCCCGCCGTCGAAGTCACCATCGGCGTCGACGACGGCGTGGCCCTCGCGAACAAGACGCTCAACGGCCGCCTCGGCATCGTCGGCGGCCTGTCGATCCTCGGCACCACCGGCATCGTCATCCCCTACTCCTGCGCCGCCTGGATCGACACCATCCACCGCGGCATCGACGTCGCCCGCGCCATGGGTCTCGACCACATCGCCGGCTCCACCGGCAGCACCTCCGAAGCCGCCGTGCAGGCCCTGCACCACCTGCCCGAAACCGCCCTGATCGAGATGGGCGACTTCGCCGGCGGCATGCTCAAATACCTCCGCACGCACCCCATCCCCCGCCTGACCATCGCCGGAGGCGTCGCCAAGATGACCAAGCTGGCCCAAGGCCGCCTCGACCTGCATTCCAAACGCGGCGAAGCCGACCTCCAAGCCCTGGCCCACTGCGCCGCCACCTGCGGCGGTGACGAGGCGCTGCAGGCCCGCATCGCCGGCGCCAACACCGTCGCCGAAGCCTTCGACCACGCCGCCGCAGCCGGCATCGCCCTCGGCGACGCCGTCGCCCAAGCCGCCTGGCGCACCGCCGCCGACGTCCTGTCCCCGGCCCCGATCGCCCTCGAGATCGTCCTGTTCGACCGCACGGGCGCCCTCGCCGGCCGCGCTCATGCCGCGCCCCCGCGAAACCGCCGCACATAATCCGCATCGTACAGCGCGCTGTCCCGAAACCCCTCCGCCGCCAGCGCCCGCCCCACCAGGATCAGCGCCGTCCGCTCCGCCGGGTCCGCCGCCATCAGCGCCTCGATCGTCCCCAGCGTCCCGCGGACGACCCGCTCCTCCGGCCAACTCGCCCGCACCACCACCGCCGCCGGACAATCCGCCCCATAAAGAGGCGACAGCTCGGCCACGACGCGCGGCAGCGCATGGATCGCGAGATGGATCGCCAGCGTCGCCCCCGTCGCCCCGAACGCCGCCAGCGTCTCCCCCGCCGGCATCGCCGAAGCCCGCCCTGACACCCGCGTCAGCACCACGCTCTGCGTCACCTCCGGCACCGTCAGCTCGCACCCCAGCACCGCCGCCGCCGCCGCGAACGCCGGCACCCCCGGCGTCATCGTGTAGGCAATCCCATGCCGCTCCAGCACCCGGATCTGCTCCGCCGCCGCGCTATAGATCGACAGATCCCCCGAATGCAGCCGCGCCACATCCAATCCCGCCGCCTCGGCCGCCACGAACTCCGCCTCGATCCCCGCCAGCGACAACGGCGCAGTATCCACCAGCCGAGCGCCCTCCGAACAATGAGCCAGCAACTCCCGCGGCACGATCGACCCGGCATACAGACAAACCGGGCACCGCCCGAGCAGATCGCGCCCCCTCACCGTGATCAGATCCGCCGCCCCCGGCCCGGCGCCAATGAAATGCACCGTCACGCCGCGCTCTCCGCCAGCGCGCAAGTCGCCGCCGCACTCGCGATCCGCGGCAACAGCAATCGCCCCCCCGGCCCCGCCGCCGCCAACGCGCTCCCCTCCGCCACCGACCCGACGCCCACAGCCGCCCGCGCCACCGCCGACCGCGTCGGGCAACGCGCCTGCACCGCCGCCAGCGCCGCATCCTCCACCAGCACCAACTCGAGCCCCAGCACCCCCGCCGCCGCCAACCCCGCCTCGCCCCGCTTGAACGAAGGCGCCGCCAGCGCCGACGGCGCCCGCCCCGCCGCCTCGCAAGCCCGCCGCACCAGCGCCACGATCTCCTCCGCCGAGCACCCCCGCCGGAACCCAACCCCCGCGACGACCCTCACGGCTTGACCACCGCCCACTGCACCACCGCCATCGCCGGCCGAAACGCCCGCATGCTCCCGATCTGGTCCAGCCGCTCCACCGCAACCCGCGTCAAATTCCCGCCCCGCGCCGCCTGCGCCTCGAACAGCATCGCCTGAGTATCGAGCGCCACCGCATTGGCCACCAACCGCCCCCCCGGCCGCAGCGCCGACCAAACCGCCTCCAACACCCCCGCCCGCTGCAACCCGCCGCCCACGAACACCGCATCCGGCCGCGCCAACCCCGCCAGCACCCCCGGCGCCTCCCCCGTCACCACCTCGACGCCCACCGCCCCCAACGACAGCGCATTCCGCGCCGCCCGCGCCGCCCGATCCGCCCGCGCCTCGATCGCCACCGCGGAACACGACGACCCCCGCAAACACCACTCGATCGCCACCGACCCCGACCCGGCGCCGACATCCCACAACACCTCGCCCGCCCGAGGCGCCAACGCCGACAGCGTCACCGCCCGGATCTCCTGCTTGGTCAGCTGCCCGTCATGCTCGAACAACCCGTCCGGCAACCCCGCCGACAGCGGCACCACCACCGCATCCGCCCCCGCAACCACCTCGACCCCAACCAGGTTGAGCGCCCCCACATCCCCCGGCACCGCCTTCGCCCCAACCGTCCGGACCCGCTCCCCCGGCCCCCCCAGCGCCTCCATCACGTGCAACACCGACCCGCCGAACCCCCGCGCCACCAGCAGCGAGGCCAACGCCCCCGGCGTCGACCCATCCGCCGACAGCGCCAGCAGCCGCGCCCCCGGCTGCAGCAGCGGGATCACCGCCTCGATCGGCCGCCCGCAGAACGACACCGTCACTCACCGCCTGCCGCGCCCACCCAAGCCGCCCGCAAGCCAGCGCAAAAGCCGAAGGCGCCGGAATGCACACCATCTCCGACACCGGCACCAACCGCGCCAACGCGCTGCCAACCCCGAAACAAAACGGATCCCCCGAAGCCAGCACCACCACGTCCTGCCCGGCCCGCGCCAGGATCGCCGGATACGCCTCCGTCATCGGACTCGGCCAGACCAGCCGCTCGCCGCCGATCAGCCCATCCGCCAGCCGCAGATGCCGCGCCCCCCCAACCACCAGAGCCGCATGCCGCAACAACCCCCTGGCCGCGGCCGCCAACCCCTCGACCCCATCCTCCCCGATGCCGATCACCGCCAACCACGGCCGCCCTTGGCTTTGCCGCGCCGCGCTCATACCAACGCCACGCCATGAACATCCTGATCCTCGGCGGCACCACCGAAGCCTCCGACCTCGCGCGCCAGGTGGCGGGTCTCGCCTGGACCGCGACCCTGTCCCTCGCCGGCCGCACCCGCGAACCCGCGCGCGCAACCCATCCCGATGCGCATCGGCGGCTTCGGCGGCGCCCCCGGCCTGGCCGCCTACCTCCGCGAACAACGCAATCGACGCGCTGGTCGACGCCACCCACCCCTTCGCCGCGCAGATCACCCGCAACGCCGCCCAGGCCGCGCAAGACACCGGCACCCCCCCCCTCGCGATCGTCCGCCCGCCCTGGCAGCCGCAGCCCGGCGACCGCTGGCGCCCGGTGCCCGACATGCCAGCCGCCGCCGCAGCGCTCGGCGCTCCGCCCCGCCGCGTCCTGCTCACCGTCGGCCAAAAGGAACTCGCCCCCTTCACCGCCGCCCATCAGCTACGTCGTCCGATCCGTCGAACCGCCGTCCATCCTGCCGCCCGGCGCCACATTCATCGCCGCCCGCGGCCCCTTCCAGGAGGCGAACGAACGCGACCTGCTCCTCGCGCACGCCATCGACGTGATCGTCACCAAGAACTCCGGCGGCACCGCCACCCAACCAAAACTCGCCGCCGCCCGCGCCCTCGGGATCGAGGTCATCATGGTCGCCCGCCCCGCCTTGCCCGCCGGCCTCCAAACCGTCCAGACCGCCGCCGCCGCCCTCGCCTGGCTGACCGCTCACGCCGGCACGCTCCGCCGCGAATAGACCAGCGGCCGCGCGCCCTCCCGCTCGATGCACCGCGTCGCCGCCGACCCGATCATCACCAGCGTTCGCATGTCCGCCCGCGCCGGGTCCGCCGCCGCCAGCGTCGTGACGTCGATCCGCTCGTCCGTTCGTCGTCACCGCCGTCGCGAACACCACCGGCGTCCCGCCCGGCAACACCTCCCGCAACAGCTCGAACGCCGCCCCCAACTGCCAAGGCCGCGCCTGCGACAGCGGATTATACAGCGCGATCACGAACCCTGCCGTCGCCACCGCCCGCAGCCGCGCCTGCACCACCGGCCACGGCTTGAGATTGTCCGACAGCGAGATCGCGCAGAAATCCGCCCCGAGCGGCGCCCCGATCCGCGCCGCAGCCGCAAACATCGCCGAGATCCCCGGGATCACCACCGGATCGATCGCCCGCCATGCCGGCTCGCCCCGCCTCGATCGCCTCGAACACCGCGCTCGCCATCGCGAACACCCCCGCGTCGCCCGACGACACCACCGCCACCGACCGCCCCTCGGCCGCCAGCCGCAGCGCATGCCGCGCCCGATCCAACTCCTCCCGGTTGTCCGTCCGATGCCGAACCTGCCCCGCCCGCTCCGGCACCCGGTCGACATACGCCCGCATACCCGACGATGTCAGTCGCCGCCGCCAACGCCGCATCCGCCGCCGGCGTCTGCAGCTCCGCCGCCCCCGGCCCGAGCCCGACGATGACCAACCGGCCCGTCATCGCACCCGTTGCCGCCCCGGCACGAGCACGATGGAGAAATACGGCGCCGGGCTCTCGTCGCGCTCCGCCAACGGAATGATCCGCTCCCCCTCCATCGTCCCGCGCTCGACATAGATTGCCCGCTGCGACAGCCCGGCACGCGACAACGCCGCCCGGATCTTCGGCAAATTCCGCCCGATCTTCATGATCACCGCCGCATCCGCGCTCTCCAGCCGCGCCGCCAGATGATCCTCGTCCAGCGTCCCCGGCAGCACCGTCAGCACGTCGTCGCCATGCGCGATCGGCGTATGCGCCCGCGTCCAGCAGCCGCTCATCGCGCTCACCCCGGGGATCACCTCGCTCGTGAACGCCTGCCGCAGCCGGTCGAAGATATACATCGACGACCCATAGAAAAACGGATCGCCCTCGCAAAGCAGCACCGCGTCCCGCCCGCTCCGCAGCCGCTCCGCCAACATCTCCGCACACTCGTCGTAGAACGTGACGATATCGGCCCGATACCGCGGATCCTCGAGCGCCACCTCCGTCGTGAACGGATACTCGAACCGCAACTCCTCCGCGTCAGCGCCGATATGCGCCGCCGCGATCGTCCGCGCATGCCCCGTCCGCCCCCGCTTGGCGAAATACGCCACCACCGGCGACGCCGCGATCACCCGCGCCGCCTTCAGCGTCATCAACTCCGGGTCGCCCGGCCCGAGCCCGACCACATGGAAAGTCCCGCTCATTCCGCCTCGCTCGCCAACGCATTGACCGCCGCCGCCGCCATCGCGCTGCCCCCCTTGCGCCCTCGCACGATCAGGAACGGCACGCGCCCAGAAGCCGCCAGCGCCTCCTTCGACTCCGCCGCCCCCACGAACCCCACCGGCACCCCGATCATCGCCGCCGGCCTGGGTCCGCCCGCGTCCATCAATTCCAGCAGCCGGAACAAAGCCGTCGGCGCATTGCCGATCGCCACCACCGCCCCCTCGAGCCGATCGCCCCAGAGATCCAGCGCCGCCGCCGACCGCGTATTGCCGATCCGCAGCGCATGCGCCGCAATATCCGGCGCCCCCAACGTGCAGATCACCTCGTTGCCCGCCGGCAACCGCGCCCGCGTCACCCCCTGCGCCACCATCGTCGCATCGCAAAGGATCGGCTTGCCCGCCACCAACGCCGCCCGCGCCGCCCGCGTGAACCCCGGATGGAACGCCAGATCCCGCGCCACCTCGACCATCCCGCAAGCATGGATGACGCGCACCGCCACCCGCGCCTCCTCCGCCGTCAACCCGCTGAGATCGGCCTCCGCCCGGATCGTGGCGAACGACTGCGCATAGATCGCCGCGCCATCTCTGACGTAATCGAGACTCATGAGACGCAGCGCCTCCGCCGGGCTCAGGCCACGCCGCGCGGGCGCATCGCCGGCGCGCCCGTTCCGCACCACGTCGAACGATCCCTCCCGGCCGACCAAGGTGACGGACGCCGCCCCCGGATGCGCGCAACCTTTCTCGCACCCCGAAACATGGACCGTGCTGCCCACCGGCGGCCGGAGTTGCGCGGCCAGCGCCCGGGTCACGACGCTCGCCGAAGCGCAGCCGGGCTGGCCCGTGCAGGCCGACACGCGCAACCGCGCATCGAGCGGATCGACGATCAGACCAAGACCTTCCAATGCCGCAGGCAAACCCGCCGACGCCTCGGCGATCAGCACCGTGCGCCAAGGCGTGAGCCGCACCCTCGCGTCGCCATGCCGCTCCGCCAAATCCGCCAGCCCCCGCCAGACATCCGCCATCGCGCTGCCGAACGGCAAGGCGCCGCCGAACGCCAGCGTCCCGACCGCGCCGATCGGCGAGCGGGAGTCCGCGCGGCCGCGAAGCCGCTCGCGTCCCGAGCCCCGCAGCCGCGAACAATTCCGCGGCATCAACGTCGCGCATGCGCTTCCCCTTCGATGCCAGAAAGGCGCGCGCCAGCCCAAGCGCCGTCGCAACCGCCTCGTCCAGCCCGACCGCCGCGACCTCGTCGGCGCCGTCGCACCCGATCTCGGCCTCATCACCGAACAAACTCACCCGAATGTCCGCCCCGACCGCCGGCGGCAGCATACCGCCGCCATCGACCACGAACCCGAACTTCCCCGGCAGCCCGGCCAGCGTCCGATCAGCCCCCAGCGCAACCTCGAGCGCCGTCGCCACCGCACCGGTCCTCGGATGCGCCGCCCGATCGATGTCGCCCAACGGCGTGCCGATCACGTTCCGTCGCCGCTCGCCGGCCGCGTCCGCGCTCGCCAGCCCGGCGTCAACCATCGCGCGCGCAAACGCCTCCAGCCCATCCGCCGCCAAGCCGCGGATCTGCAGGTTCGCCCGCCCGGTCAGCTCGATGACGCCGCTACCGAACGCCGACGCCTGCGCCACGATCAGCCGCAGCGCCGCCGCGCTCACCACACCCCCCCGCGGCTTCACCCGCACGAGCATCCCGTCGCCCGTCGCCATCGGCTCGTGCAGGCTCGGACACCAGCCGCGGATCATGCCGGCGTCTCGAGCCGCGCAGCGACGTCGTTGCGCCGCGTCTGCCAAAGCCCCCGCCTGCGCGCATCCGCGAACCGCGCCGCCATCCCGTCCCGCGCCGCCCGGTTCGCCTCGCTCAGGAAACGATCGACCTCCTCGTCCCCCAGCGTGGCGCCCCACAGCAGGTCGAATTGCTGATCGAACCGCTCCGGCACGCAAGCCGCGAACGCGTACAGCCCATCCAGCGCCCGCGCGATCTCCGCCGCCCCGCGATACCCATGCCGCCGCATCCCCGCGATCCAAGCCGGATTGGCCGCCCGCGCCCGCGCGATCCGCGCCACCTCCTCGCGCACGGTCCGCACCAGCGGCGTCTCCGGCGTGCCGGTATCCGCATGATATAGCGCCGGCACGGCCCCCAGCCCCTCCGCCAGCGCCGCGAACCCGCCCTCATGCGCCGCGTATTCCGACCCCTCGAGCAGATCCGTCTCGCGATGATCCTGGATCAGAACGAACGCATCGGCCGCCCGGACCAACTGCTCGAACCCCGCCGCATCGCTTGTCTCCGTCCGCCCATAAGCGGTCGCAGACCCCGCAAGATACGCCGCGCCCAACTCGGAGCGCTCCGTCCAAGCCCCCGCATCCAGCAACGCCCCCACACCCGCGCCATACGTCCCCGGCGCCGGCCCATAGATGCGCGCCGTGGTGCCAGCCCCCGCCAGCGGATTCCAATCCGCCGCCTCGTCCCGCGCCGCCACCGCCCGCACCGCCGCATCGAACAACTCGATCTGCTGCGCGAACGCATCGCGGAACAATCCCGATATCCGCAACGTCACATCCACCCGCGGCCGCTCCAGCAACGCGATCGGCAACACCTCGAACCCCGTCACCCGCCCCGACTGCCCGTCCCACTCCGGACGCACCCCCAGCAGCGTCAGCGCCAGCGCCAGATCCTCGCCCCCGGTCCGCATCGTCGTGCTGCCCCAAAGGTTCAGCACCAGCGCCCGCGGATAATCGCCATGATCCTGCAAATGCCGCCGCAACAACTCCGCCGCGGTCTTCCCCGCCAAGCCCATCGCCGTCGCCGTCGGGACCACCCGCGGATCCGACGTTGTCAGGTTGCGCCCGGTCGGCAACACATCCGCCCGCCCCCGGCTCGGCGCCCCCGCCGGCCCCGGCGGCACGAACCGCCCGCTCAACGCCGCCAGCAGCCCCGCAAGCTCGCCCGGCGCCTCCCGCCCGAACACATGCAGCCCGTCGCGGATCTGCGCGTCCTTCACGTCGCACAGATACGCGTCCAGCCGCGCCAACCGGTCATCCTCCGGCAGATCGCCTTCCGCCCCGCTCTCCGCCAGCAGCCCCGCCGCATCCGCCCGCTCCAGGATCTCCGCCCGCAGCACCGACAGTCCGCCGCCGATCCATCCCGTCCGCCTCGGCATATTCCTCGAGCAGCCGCTCCAGCGCCGCCGTCTCCCCATGCGACCCCGCCCGTCGCAGCGTCGGCGTCAAATGCCCGATCGTCACCGCCCCCAGCCGCCGCTTCGCCGCCGCCGCCTCGCCCGGATTGTTCACGATGAACGGATAGATCACCGGCAGCCCGCCGATCAGCGAACGCCGGCGACGCAGCCCGGCGACAGCGCCACCGACTTCCCCGGCAACCACTCCAACGTCCCATGCGCCCCCAAATGCAGGATCGCGTGCACCCCAACCACCCGCCGCAGCCACAAATAGAACGCCACGAACCCATGCCGCGGCGGGCAGTCCGCATCGTGATACCCGGCCTTGCGATCGAGCATCGACCCCCGATCCGGCTGCACCGCCAGGATCAGCTTGCCCGTCCGAACGAACCGCAACGCGAGATCATCCGCCGCCGGCTCGCCCCAGCAAGCCAAGATGGCCTCCCGCGCCGCCACCGGCAGTTCCGCGAACAGCGCGCGGTAACTTGTCGGATCGCAGGAACGGCGTCGGCGTCGCCTCGCACAGCCCTTCCACCAACCCCGCCGCCGTCAACCGCCCAGCATCGAACCCGGCCTCGCCCAGGTCCCCCAGGATTGCCTCGAGACTCGCAAACGTATCGAGCCCCACCGCATGCCCGACCCGGCCACCCCCCGGATAGTCCGACACCACGCACGCGATCACCCGCTCGCTCGCCGCCGTGGTCGCCAGCCGCGCCCACCCCGCCGCCCGCTCCGCCGCCAGCGCGATCCCGTCCGCATCCGGCGCATGCAGCGTCCGCGAATATTCCAGCCCCGGCACCAGCGCCCCGTCCTGCTTGAACGAGATCGCCGTCGTCAGCAGCCGCCCGTCCATCTCCGGCAGCACCACGTGCATCGCCAGATCCGTCCCCGACAGCCCCCGCACCGACCCCGCCCAACTCTCCCGCGTCGACCCGGCCAGCACCGCCTGCAACACCGGCGCCCCCGACACCTCCAGCGGCGACCCACCCTCGCCCGCCGCCGAAAACGCCGTCGTGTTGAGCACCACGTCCGGCCGCCCCTCCCGGATCCACCCCGCGACCAACCCCGCCGCCACCGGATCCTTCAAGCTCGACACATGGAACGCCCGAACCGCCATCCCCCGTGCCGCCAACGCCGCCGCCAGCGCCTCGACCGGCGCCACGTCGCCCGACAGCAGATGCGACCGGTAGAACACGATCACCGCCCGCGCCCACGGCGTCGCCGCGCTCGCCACCGCATACTCGCCCGCCGCCTCCAGCGTCTCCGCCGCCACCCCCGGATCCGCGCCGATCCCTCCCAGATGCGCCGCCAACCGCAACGCCCGCCGCAAATTCTCCGGCCCACCCTGGTCCAGGCACGCCGACAGCACCGCCCAATCCGCCGCCGGCACCGTCGACCGCTCCCGCAATTCGTCGTCGTCCCGCCGGTCCCCCGGCAGCAGCGCCAGCGCGATCCCCTCCGCCCGGCACAGCGCCGACACCTCGTCGACCCCGTAGCGCCAATACTCCAGCCCGCCCAACAGCCGGATCACCACGCACCGCGCCCGCCCGATCACCTGCTCCAGATACAGATCGACCGACATCGGATGCCGCAGCCGCCGCAAATTCGCCAACCGCAAGCTCGGCCGGCCCTCCCAGCCCTCCCACGCCGCACAAGCCGCCCCCAGATCGGCGTCCGAGAACGACAGCAGCACGAGATCCGCCGGGCTCTGCCCGAGATCGTCCGCCACCGCCTCGGCGTCGAGCGAACGCGACTCGCGGACGAGAAGGTGCAACGCCTAGCCCGACGCGGCGGCAACCACCGCCGT
Organism: uncultured Alphaproteobacteria bacterium; assembly: GCA_963848035.1. Classification (GTDB taxonomy): domain Bacteria; phylum Pseudomonadota; class Alphaproteobacteria; order Acetobacterales; family Acetobacteraceae; genus JAVVHH01. The sequence continues at coordinate 3,418,853 of CAWKCD010000001.1, read as the reverse complement.
CTCGATCGCCGCCCGGTCCATCCCCGTCCGCCCGATCACGACCATGCCGCCCTTCCGGACCTCGTCCGCCCCCCAGGCCCGGTCGAACTCCTGCCGGAACCGCCCGCCCACGCCCTGCACCAGCAGCCGCATCTTCTTCCCGCGCACGGACGCGAACCCCTTCATCCGCAACACGTCATGCGCCTCCGCCACCCGCTTCAGCCCGGCCACCAGCGCATCCGGCGTCTCGATCTCCGGCAACGCCACGACGAAACTCTCGAAATCATCATGCTCGTGCTCGCCATCCAGCGCGTCGTGATGCGACTTCCGCGCCGCCAGATCCCCCTCCGCCGCCGCCCCGATCCCCAGCAGCACCGCGACGTCCAGCCGCCCCTCGCTCGCCGTCACCACCTTGACCGCCCGCCCCACCGACCCGGCGATCTGCGCCGCCAGCCCCGCCATCACGTCCGCATCCACCAGATCGGCCTTGTTGAGCACGACCAGGTCCGCCGCCCCCAACTGATCCTCGAACACTTCCGCCAGCGGATTGTCATGATCCAGCGACGGATCCGCCGCCCGCTGCCGCTCCACCTCCGCCGGGTCGTCCGCGAACCGCCCCGCCGCCACCGCCGGCGCATCCACCAGCGCCACCACGCCATCCACCGTCACCCGCGACGCGATCCCCGGCCAGTTGAACGCCTTCAGCAGCGGCTTCGGCAACGCCAGCCCGCTCGTCTCGATCACGATATGCTCCGGCGGCCGCGCCCGATCCAGCAGCGCCTGCATCGTCGGCAGGAAATCCTCCGCCACCGTGCAGCAAAGGCACCCGTTCGACAGCTCGACGATATCCTCGTCCTCGCACCCCTCGATGCCGCACGCCCGCAGCACCTCGCCATCGATCCCCAACGCCCCGAACTCGTTGACGATCACCGCGATCCGCCGCCCCCCCGCATGCGTCAGCAAATGCCGCACCAGCGTGGTCTTTCCGGCCCCAAGGAAGCCGGTGACGATCGTCGCAGGAATCTTCGCGCTCATAGTGTCTCCATCGGCGGAAATCGGCCCAGCACCACGCCCAACAGCGAAGCCGGCCGCTTGGACGGCATCACCGTCCCGGTTTTCGACGCGGCATACGCGCCCGCATAAGTCAGCAAGTCGGTCGCCAGGTCATCCGACAACCCGCCCAGCAGATACCCCCACTTGCCCGGCGCCGAGATCACCGCCGCACAACCCCGCTCGCAACTCGCCAGACACGTCACCGCCTGCACCCGCACCGCCTCGCTCGCCAGCCCGGCCACCGCATCATGCAGATGCTGACCCGCCGGCGTGTCGCCCTCCGCCAGCGCCCGTCCCGCCCGGCAAGTAATGCAGATGTGCAAATGCGGCACGCGCTCGGTCACCTGGCCACCCCTTCGCACGCGCCCTCGCGTGCCATGATTCGGGTGCCAACCGTCCCCCGGAACCATCCGGAGACCCGGCGCCAACACGACGCCGTCGCCGCCGAGGCACCCCGCCCGGCATCGCGATTGTTCAGGGATGGCAGGTCTCCTGGCTCACGGATCGACGCCGGTCCCGCCTGCCTTCCCGAAGCCGAAGCCTCAGTGGCGCGCTGGCGAGTGGCTCACCGCTTACAGTTGCGGGGGCAGCCGCGGCATTACACCGCGTTCCCTTTTCATCTTCCGGTTGGAAGAACCATCAACCGGACCTATACGCGCCGTGCCCCGCAGCGTCAAAGCCGCGGCCAAGGAGACGGCCTTCATGTTCGACGCCCCCAACCCGGCCACCGCCGCCCCCTCGAGCGGCCAGGCGCGAGCCCAATTCGTGCTCACCCTCGCCTGCGTCAACCGCCCCGGCATCGTCGCCGCCGTCTCCACCGCCCTGTTCGAAGCCGGCGCCGACATCGTCGAAGCCCAGCAATTCGACGAACCCAGCTCGCGCCAATTCACCATGCGCGTCGTCTTCGCCCCGCTCTCTCCCGAATCCAGCCTCGCCCATTTCGAAGCCGCACTCCGCCCCGTCGCCGACCGGCTCGAACTCACCACCACCCTGCGCGACCTCCGCGCCAAACAGCGCGTCCTCCTCCTCGTCTCCAGATTCGACCACTGCCTCGCCGACCTGCTCTACCGCTGGCACATCGGCGAACTCCCCATGCACATCGTCGGCATCGTCGCCAACCACCCCGCCGAGACCTACGCCCACCTCGATTTCAAAGGCGTCCCCTTCCACTACCTCCCCATCACCAAAGCCACCAAAACCGCCCAGGAAGCCGCCCTGCTCGCCATCGTCGACCAAGCCGGCGCCGACCTCGTCGTCCTCGCCCGCTATATGCAGGTCCTCTCCGACGACCTCGTGACCTCGCTCGCCCGCCGCTGCATCAACATTCACCACTCCTTCCTGCCCGGCTTCAAAGGCGCCCGCCCCTACCACCAGGCCTACGAGCGCGGCGTGAAGCTCATCGGCGCCACCGCCCATTACGTCACCGCCGAACTCGACGAAGGCCCCATCATCGAGCAGGACGTCGAACGCATCACCCACGCCGACACCCCCGACACCCTGATCCGCAAAGGCCGCGACATCGAACGCCGCGTCCTCGCCCGCGCCATCCGCTACCACCTCGAATCCCGCGTCCTCATCAGCGGCCACAAAACCATCGTCTTCGCCGACTAATGCCCCTCCCCCTCCCCCTTTCCGTCATTGCGAGGAGCGGAGCGACGCGGCAATCCAGGGCCGCAAGCGCCGCCCGTGCCGTCCTCCACGCCCACCCACCTTCGCCCCCCGCGGAAAAGCGCCGACCATGCCCTTCACCCTAGTTCTCGGCGGCGCCCGCTCCGGCAAAAGCCGCCACGCCGAATCCCTCCTCGAAGCCCACCCGACGCGCCTCTACATCGCCACCGCCCAACCCTTCGACGACGAGATGCGCACCCGCATCGCCGCCCACCAATCCGCCCGCCAAGGCTGGCAAACCATCGAAGCCCCAATCGACCTGGCCACCCCCCTCCAAGCCAACCCCGCCACCCCCGCGTTGGTCGACTGCCTGACCCTCTGGCTCACCAACCTGATCCTAGCCGACCAAGACCTCCCAAAAGCCATTGCCGCCCTGGACCAAGCCCTCATTGCCCGCATCGCCGAAACCGTTCTAGTCAGCAACGAAGTCGGCCTCGGCATCGTCCCCGACAACGCCCTATCCCGCCGCTTCCGCGACGAAGCCGGCCGCCTCCACCAACACCTCGCCGCCCACGCCGCCTCCGTCCTGCTCCTGGTCGCAGGCATTCCGCTGAGGATCAAATGACCAACCCACGACCTCGTCACGCTTGAAAACTCGTCACCCGCACATCCAGCCAACGCCCACGGCCTCACCCAACGGCACCTCCTGACACCCAAGGCCCGGCCCCTTCGACCGGACCCCACCGCGAGCCGCCCTTGTCTCCCAAGAAACCGACCTGTCTATCTTGTTTAAGACACGATACGGTTGCGACAGTGATGAGAAGGCATGGGTAATGCGCTACCAGTTGCAAATAGTCCGATTGATTGCCGCGATCTTTTTGACGATTTCAATTCTAGGCGTAGCGCAAGCTCAAAATCGGCGCATCGCCCTCGTCGTCGGCAACGGCGGCTACCGTAACGTCGACCGCCTCGCCAACCCGGCCAACGACGCCCGCCTGATCGCATCGACCCTACAAGCCGCCGGGTTCACCCTCGTCGGCGGCGGCCCGCAACTCGATCTCGACAAGCCGCACTTCGACCGGGTCGTGCAACAATTCGGCGCCGCCGTTCAAGGCGCCGACGTCGCCCTGTTCTACTACTCCGGCCACGGCATGCAGGTGCAGGGTGCCAACTGGCTCGTCCCCACCGACGCCAACCCGACCAGCCCGCGCGACCTCGACTTCCAGATGGTCGACGCCAGCCTCGTGCTCCGCCAGATGGAGCATGCCGGCACCAAGCTCAACCTCGTCATCCTCGATGCCTGCCGCAACAACCCGTTCGCCTCCCGCGGCATCCGCGCCACCGCCGGCGGACTGGCGGAAATGCACGCCCCCGAGGGAACCCTGATCTCCTACGCGACCCAGCCCGGCAGCGTCGCCGCCGACGGCGCCGGCGGCAACAGCCCCTATACCGCAGCCCTCGTCAACGCCATCCGGCAGCCCGGCGTCGACGTGTTCCGCGTGTTCAACCAGGTCGGCCTGACCGTCAAGCAAGGCACCGGCGGCACGCAGCAACCGTGGCTGGCATCCTCACCGATCTCCGGCAATTTCTACTTCTTCAACGGCCCGGTCACCATCCAGCCGCAAGCGGCCATCGATCAGGATACGGCTTTCTGGCAGTCGATCGCCGCGAGCCGCAATCCGGCGGATTACCAGGCCTATCTGCGCCGATTTCCTCGAGGCACCTTCGCCGAATTGGCAGAAGCACGGCTCAACGCCGCTACAGCGCCAACTCCCAGCGTGCGTGTCCTTGCCACAGAACCGCAACGAGGCGAGGTCCGATCCGCCGAGCGGGTCTTGGTCGACGACCATTCATGTGGAGCCGGCCAGATCAAGCAGATCATCGGCGGCAGCAATAGAAGCTACGAGCACGGCATTGAGCGGGCTGGAACGCCCCGCCAAACCACGTGCATTCCCCGGAACTGAACCAGCATCGGGTCAGGCGACAGCGCAAATCGAAATCGTTGGCGAGTTCGGAAATATCATTATGGAGTGCCGTCAGGACGGGGAAGAATCCCCGGCGGAGGGTACTACACATCTGCGTATCTGGAATGACCCCTTTTTTATTACCGAGTAGGGTCGGGAGCGGCGGCCGAGCTCGGTCGAGGGACAGACAGGCACGCTGCTGTAGCCGCGTCCCGATCCGGAGGTTACGCTCGGGCGTATGGGAAGCGGGAATGTGCCCTGGACCTCGAACTTACAGCGAGCGCGGCTCGCAACAATGCCGCTTGGTGTGACGCGGTCTGCTCGACGCACTCAGGTCCGGGCGAGTTCGCGCCCGATTACTGGCTCACACGCCACGGTGCCCCCGAATACTACCCGGACTTGGTGACACTGACGGGCGCACCTGACACAGCGCAGCAGCTGGACGCCATCGGCGCGCTCGTGCGGGCTGCCCCCGGTCGGAACCTGTCGGTGAAAGATAGCTTCGGCTGCCTCCACATCGGAACGCTCGGTTTCGTGCCGCTGTTCGACGCGGAATGGTTTTCCGCATCCAAGCTCGATTTCCTCGGTCAAGAGACGCGGACCGCCTGCGCTGGGTATCGATCGGGTGCGACGCCGATCTTGCACGCTGGGAGCAAGCGTGGCGTCCCGGAACGGACGACAACGCTCCCCGCACCTTTCGACCCAAGCTCCTGGCGAGCCCCGATATCCGTTTCGCGTACGGCCTGGTGGAGGACAGGCCCGTCGCCGGCGGCGTCCTGAACGCAACCAACGACGTCACCTTCCTATCCAACGTGTTCGCATCCGGAATCGCGACCGAGGACGCCCTGCAAGGTTTGGCGAGCATGGCCTGGACCTGGCGCCCTGGACGCCCACTCGTCGGCTACGAGAGCGGCGCCGATCTGGCCGCAGCCCGGCGAGTGGGCTTCGAACCGATCGGACAACTCCGCATATGGCATCGGCCCTATGATGGCTCTTCCCAGGAATGACACTTCCTACCCATCATTGCCGTCCAGTGTGAGCCGGCGCGAGATCGTCAGCCTCGCCTGGCGCAGTAGGCCCCCCCAACCCAATCCCCACCCCATGCGGCAGACAGTCGGCGCAACGTGGGCTAAGCCATGCCCCGTTCAACGAAACGGAGCACGCCTATGCCCATCTCACTTTACCAGGCGTCACTCGCGCCCTGCCTCCAAATGCTCGACGCCCTGTCCGCAGTGCTGACCAAGGCCGCCTCCTACGCCGCAGAGCGGGGCATCGAACCCTCGGTGCTGCTCCAATCGCGACTATATCCCGACATGCTACCCCTGGTCCGGCAGGTGCAGATCGCCACCAACTCCGCCAAAGCCGGAGGCGCCCGCCTCGCCGGGGTCGACAACCCGTCCTTCCCGGACACCGAGACGAGCTTCGACGAACTTCAGGCCCGCCTCGCCCGCTGCGTCAGCTTCCTCCGCTCGCTCGACCGGAGTGCCATCGACGCCGCCACCGAGCGCCGCATCGAGTTCACGGTGGCCAAGAACGTCATGGCCATGATGGCGCCGGAATACATCACCGGCTGGATGCTGCCGAACTTCTTCTTCCACGTGACCACCGCCTACGACATCCTCCGTCATAACGGGCTCGCCGTGGGCAAGCGCGATTTCTTGGGTGCGGTTCCGCTGGCCGCCTAACCCTGAGGCGTGGGCCGGGCCGCGCTGCCCGGCCCACGCTCCAAACCCGCCCGCTTGACACCACCTAAGAATAAATCCCTGATGCCCCCATGTCGTCAGCCGATCTCCCGGCCGAGTCCACCCAGCCCGCCCCACCGGCGGACGACGATTTGTACATCCGCCAGATCCTCCGCGAGATGGCCGAACATGGCATGCGCCTCTTGCGCCAAGCCGACGCCGACCCCGGCCTCCCCATCGCCGATCGAGCCCTGATCTTCGAACGCATCTCGCGCGCCGTCCGCCGCACCATCCTGCTCGAAATGCACATCATCGACGAGCGCAAGCGCAACGCCCCCGACCCGGCGCCACGCCCCGAGCGCCCCACCACCGACGCCGAAATCGCCCGCGACAACCGCCTCGAGCCCCCGCCCGAGCGCGGCGAACGCCGCGAACGCGTCGAAACCGTCGACCTCGAGCGCGCCCTCTTCGCGCGCCCGGTCCCCGAGATCATCGCCGCCATCGAGCACGACCTCCGCCCCATCCAAGCGCCCTCCCCCGCGCGCCCGGCAAACCACGGCCGCCCCCACCCGGGCGCCGCCCCGCCCGACCCCGTGCGACCCCAATTCCAACCCCCCTACCGCGGCCCGCCCCCTGCCCCCGTCAAGTCGCTCCCGGTCTAAACCCCACCAACCCACCAACCCCACCAACCGAAGCGCCCGCTGGGAATCGCGAGATTCCCGGCGCGCTCGCCGTCGCCCCGCGCCAAACCCCGCGATCCGTGCCAAAATCTACGCACCTCGATCGCCAAGGACGGCAAGCTTTGACCAATTCAGACGACGCCGCCCGCCACCAAGCCAAGATGGCCAAGCGCAAACAGGTCCAAGACGCCGAAGTCGCCGCCAAGGACATCGCCGAAAAAGGCCTCCTCATCGTCCACACCGGACCCGGCAAAGGCAAAAGCACCGCCGCCTTCGGCCTCCTCCTGCGCATGATCGGCCACGGCCGCCGCGCCGCCGTCGTCCAGTTCATCAAAGGCGCCTGGTCAACCGGCGAGCGCGACATCCTCGAGCGCCTCGGCGCCGACCTCCTCGCCTGGCACACCATGGGCGAAGGCTTCACCTGGGAAACCCAGGACCGCGCCCGCGACGTCGCCGCCTGCCGCCGCGCCTGGGAACGCGCCCTCGAACTCATGCAATCCCCCGGCCTCGCCCTCCTCGTCCTCGACGAGCTCAACATCGCCCTGCGCTACGACTACATCCCCCTCGACGAGATCCTCGCCGGCCTCGCCGCCCGCTCCCCGATGCTCCACGTCGTCGTCACCGGCCGCAACGCCCCCAAACCCCTCATCGAAGCCGCCGACCTCGTCACCGAGATGACCCAGATCAAGCATCACTTCGCGAGCGGCGTGAAAGCCCAGCAGGGGATCGAATTCTGAGACCCGCCGCCGGAACCGCTACCGCGAGAATTCGACGCTCCCCATGTCCGCGTCGAAATACTTGTCGTGGATCGGCACCTGCGAGAGCTTCATCGGCTTGAACGGCTCGCCCCTGATCTCCGCCACCTGCTTCTGGTCCAGCAAGGCCACGATCCGGCTGATGTTTCCGTTCAGGTCGAACCAGTTCCCGCTCATCTGCGTCACCTTGTCCCGCCCGCGCGGCCGCTCGAACGTGACGTGCCCGAACACCTCAAGCTCGATCTCGTCCGTCCTCGGCCGCCCGTCCTCGGGCAGCACGTAAGTCGATACGTCGCTTTTGGTCTGCAATTTCGTCGTGTAATAATACATCATCACGTAATCGCCGTTCTCCCCGTAACGGATCGCCACGTCCTTGATCCCTTGCCGCGTATTGTCCTTGAACAACGGATGCCCTTCGATCGAGAATCCCATCTCCAGCTTCTGCTCCGGATTGATCGAGATCGTGCACTTCGTCGTCCGCCGCATCATCACCGGCCGCGTCGACACCGGGCCATGCGTCTCGGAATACGTCACCACCCAACTCCCCTCGATCCGCTCCCGCACCTCGCTGTAGACGTCCTTCCCCATATCCGAGTTGAGCAGCGAGATGATGAACCAAGCCGCAAAGAACAGGATGATGTAGGCGATCACGAACGCCAGCTTGAACTGCGAGCTCATCTCGAAGTCGAAGCCGTGATTGTACGTCAGGCCCACCAGCGCCGCCGCCACGGCGATCACCGCCGTCGAGATCACCCAAGCCGCAACGCCGAGCCGAACACTTTTGTTCTCGATGAAACCCAGGAGTTGCTTGAGGATCTCAGGCATGTCGTCCGCGCTCCCACCCAGCCGATGCACGCAACGATATATGTTCCGCATGCGGAACACAATTGCCGCCGCGCACGTCGGCGGTTGATCCGGCCAGCAAAATCAAATCTACCCCGCCGATGACCGCAATCATGTTCCAGGGAACCGGCTCCTCGGTCGGCAAATCGACCCTCGTCGCCGGCCTCGCCCGCGCTTGCCTCCGCCGCGGCCTCCGCGTCGCCCCCTTCAAGCCCCAGAACATGTCCAACAACGCCGCGGTCGTCCCAGGGCTCGACGGCGTCGGCGGCGGCGAGATCGGCCGCGCCCAGGCCCTGCAAGCCCGCGCCGCCGGGCTCCCCCCCAGCACCGACATGAACCCCGTGCTCCTGAAACCCCAAAGCGAGACCGGCTCCCAGATCGTCGTCCAAGGCCGCGTCTTCGCCACCGCCCGCGCCCGCGACTACCAGGCGCTCAAACCCCAACTCCTCCCCTTCGTCCTCGAAAGCTTCCACCGCCTCCGCGCTTCCGCCGACCTCGTCCTCGTCGAAGGCGCCGGCAGCGCCTCCGAGATCAACCTCCGACCCGGCGACATCGCCAACATGGGCTTCGCCCGCGCCACCAACACGCCCGTCATCGTCGTCGGCGACATCGACCGCGGCGGCGTCATCGCCAGCCTCGTCGGCACCGCCGCCGTCCTCGACCCGGCCGACGCCGCCCTCGTCGCCGGTTTCATCGTCAACCGCATGCGCGGCGACCTCTCCCTCTTCGCCGACGGCATGCGCCTCATCGCCGACCGTACCGCCTGGCCCGCTTTAGGCCTCGTCCCCCATTGCGACGCCGTCCGCCACCTCCCCGCCGAAGACGCCGCCGACCTCGCCCCCCTCTCCACCGGCGGCCGCCTAAAGATCGTCGTCCCCCTCCTCCCAGGGATCGCCAATTTCGACGACCTCGACCCGCTCCGCGCCGAGCCCGATCTCGACCTGATCCTCCTCCCCCGCGGCCAGCCCATCCCCGGCGACGCCACCCTCATCCTCCTCCCCGGCTCCAAGACCACCATCGCCGACCTCGCCGTCCTGCGCGCCGAAGGCTGGGACATCGACATCCACGCCCACGCCCGCCGCGGCGGCCGCATCCTCGGCCTCTGCGGCGGCTACCAGATGCTCGGCCGCACCGTCGCCGACCCCGACGGCCACGAAGGCCCCCCCGCCACTGTCCCCGGCCTGGCCCTCCTCGACATCGACACCATCCTGACCGGCGACAAACGCCTCGAGCCCGCCACCGGCCACCTCGCCGCCGGCGCCGCCCCCTTCCACGGCTACGAAATGCACCTCGGCGAGACCACCGGCCCCGCCACCGCCCACCCCTTTCTGCGTTTCGAAAACGGCCGCCCCGACGGCGCCATCTCCCCATGCGGCCGCATCGCCGGCACCTACGTCCACGGCCTCTTCGCCGCCGACACCGCCCGCTCCACGCTCCTGCGCGAGCTCGGCGCCACCCCCGCCGACCGCCACCACGAAGCCGAAATCGAAGCCGCGCTCGACACCCTGGCCGCCCATCTCGAGCGCCACGTCGACATCGACCGCCTCCTCACCCTAGCCCGATGACCAGCCCGGCCAACGCCGCGATCTCGATCCCGCAAGCCACCCGATACAGCCCCAACGCCCGCCTCAAATCCGTCGGCGTCGCAGCCGCCCGTCCCTCGCCCATCCAAGCATCTTCGACCAGCGCGCCCCCATAGACCCGCGGCCCCGCCAGCCGCAGCCCCAACACCCCAGCGACAGCCGCCTCCGGCCACCCCGCATTCGGCGACCGATGCCGCCCCGCATCTCGCCACACCGCCCGCCACCCGGCCCCGGCATCGCCCCCCGTCAGCAAAGCCGCCCCCAGCAGCCACCCCGCCGCCAGCCGCGAAGCCGGCAGATTGACCACATCATCCACCCGCGCCGCCGCCCACCCGAACGCCCGATACCGCGCCGACCGATGCCCGATCATGCTGTCAGCCGTATTGATCGCCTTGTAAGCCGCCATCCCCGGCAGCCCGGCCACCGCCCCCCAGAACAGCGGCGCCACCACCCCGTCCGAGAAATTCTCCGCCAAACTCTCGATCGCCGCCCGAACCACCCCCGCCTCGTCCAACACCGAAGGATCCCGCCCAACGATCTGCGACACCGCGACCCGCCCCGCCTCGAGCCCGTCCCGCTCGAGCGCATCCGCCACCGCCCGCACATGCGTCCACAAGCTCCGCTGCGCCGGCAACGCACTCGCAATGATCGCCAGACCGACGAGCCCCAACCGTCCCGGCGTCAACACCGCCTGCACCGCCCAAGCCGGAACCACCACCGCAACCAGCAGCCCACCCAGCGCAACCGCCCCGGACACGAACCGCCACCGCTCCGGCCAACACGGCCGGTTCAGCCGCGCCTCGAGCCACGACAGCAACGCCCCGAACCAGACGACGGGATGGCGGATTGTCCGGAACACCGCATCGGGGTAGCCGATCACGGCCTCGATCAGCGCAGCGCCCAAACTGAGCGCGATGTTCGACCAGATATCCAGGAGCAGGACCGCGGTGCAGAGCGAGCCGACGAGTAACACGCCCACCCTCCCCTCGACAGAGCCCGCTCACGAGCACGGCGGCAGCCTGGCCGAAGCCCGCCGCCTTTTCCCCAGCGCCCCCGAACCCTTCCTCGACCTCTCGACCGGCATCAATCCCACCGCCTACCCGATCGGCGAACTGCCGCCCGAAGCCTGGACCCGTCTCCCCGAGCCCGGCGCCGAATCCGCGCTCCGCCAAGCCGCCGCCCTCGCCTACGGCGCCGCTAACCCGGCCATGGTCGTCGCCGCCCCCGGCACCCAACTTCTCATCAGCCTCCTGCCGCACCTGCTCCCCTACCGCGACATCGCCATCATCGGCCCCACCTACGGCGAGCACCTCGCCACCTGGCGCCAAGCCGGCGCGACGGTCACCGAACTCACCGACCCCGCCGCCGCACGCGCCCCCTGCCTCGTGCTCTGCAATCCCAACAATCCCGACGGCCGCCGTTTCGAACCCAAACGGCTCCTCGCCCTCGCAGACGATCTCGCGTCCCGAGACGGGCTGCTCATCGTCGACGAGGCGTTCGCGGATTTCACCCCCGAACTGCGCCTAGCGCCCGCCCTGCCGCACCCCGCGCTCCTCATCCTGCGCTCGTTCGGAAAGTCCTACGGACTGGCCGGCATCCGGCTCGGCTTCGCCCTCACCACGCCCAGCCGCGCAGGCCGTCTCCGGGAAGCGCTCGGCCCCTGGGCCATCTCCGGTCCGGCCCTGGAGATCGGCCGCCGCGCACTCACCGACCGCACATGGCTCCAGATGCAGAACGAAGAACTAGCCCGCGCCGCGCACAGGCTGGACGCGCTGCTGAGTCAAGCCGGCCTGACCGTCCGCGGCGGCACGACCCTCTTCCGCCTCGCCGACAGCCCCAACGCAGCCCAACTATTCAACCAGCTCGGATCAGCCGGCATCTGGGTCCGCCGCTTCGCCGCGCACCCCACCTGGCTCCGTTTCGGCCTGCCCGACGCGGAACCCGCCTGGTCCCGCCTCGAAGCCGCCCTACGCCGCTGACCCCGACTTGCCCGGCGCGAACGCGCTGCGCACCCAAAGCCAGCCCATATACATCGCCCACTTGTAACCGAACGCCGCCCGCAGCGCCTCGGTCCCGAAATGCCGCGCATCGGCGAGATTGCCCTTCCCGGCCTCCCGCTGCGCGATCCGCTTCAGCGTGTAGATCCGCTCCCGCCGCGCCCGCTCCCGGATCAGCTCCAGCCGCGCCGACGCGATCAGATTGTCGAAATACCGCAGCCGCGACGCATCCTTCTCCTCGTCCGGCACCGTGTTCGACGCGCTCGGCCGGTTGGCCCCAGCCGGAATGTGATGCCGCGCCACCAATCGAGGCGTGTAGCCGATCGCATCGGCCTGATCGAGGAACCGGAAATAGATCTCCCGATCCTCCTCGTAGGTGATCCGCAGATCGAACCCATGCAGCCCGTCCTGCATTAGCGACCGCCGCACCACCGTATTGTTCAGATGCGCGAACCCATCGCTCAGCAGCATCTTGTCCACCGGCACGAGATAGCTTCCGTCCTGCGGCGAAAGCCCGGCCGCCGGCAGCTTCTGCCCCAGATCCTCGGTCCAAACCGGCGGCGGATAGATCGCCCCGCTGACCAGCATCGCCTCGTGGTCGGTGAAGTGAACGTCGAACCCATGCCGCTCCAGGATGCCCGAAACGACGGCCAGATTGGCCGGATCGATCCACTCGTCATCGTCATCGAGGAACGCGATGTAGTCGCCCGTCGCGTGCGCCATGCCGTGGTTGCGCGGAAACCCCGGCCCCCGCCCGCGCTGATCCTCGGGCATCGGCAGATAAACCGCCGCCGGGAATATCTCCCGCACCACCGCCGCGTTCGCCGCCCGCGTCTCCTCGCTCGTGCTGTCGTCGATGACGATCAGCTCGATGTTCGGATGGCTCTGCGCCGCCACCGCATGCAGCGACCGCGGCAACAGCTCCGTGCGATTGCGCGTCGCAATGATGACCGTGAACTTCAAACCCAACTCAGCCTTTCACGCCGCCCATCGTCAGCCCGGCCGTCATATACCGCCGCAAGCTGTAGTAGATCACCAGCGGCGGCAGCGCATAGATGATGGACGCCGCCATGAGATAATTCCAAGGTGCCTCGTCGCTGTTGAGGAACTTCCCGAGCACGACCGGAACGGTCAGCCGTTGGTCCGAAGACAGCAGCAAAAACGCATACAGATACTCGTTCCAAGCCAACAGAAGCGCATAAGTCCCCACCGCCACCAACGCCGGCGCCATCAGCGGCAAGAAGATCCGCCAATAGATCTGCCCCGGACTGGCGCCATCGATCCGCGCCGATTCGTCCAACTCCATCGGTATACTCGAGGCATATTGAGAAAATATGAAGATCGCGTAGGGCGTCGCGAACGTCACCTCGATCGCGATCACCGCCCACCGCGAGTCGACCAGCCCGTAATGGTTCATGATGTTGTAGAACGGGATCGCCAGGAACGACATCGGGATCACGTAGGTCAGCAGCGCCGCATTCGTGAGCAACCACCCCAGCCGGATCCGCAGCCGCATGATCGCAAAACTCGTCGCCGACCCGATCAACAGCGTCAGCAGCGCCACGATCACGCCCACGAACAGGCTGTTCCCCATCTGCGGCCAGAACGATGCGACGTACCAGTAATTCTCCGTCACCACCGTCTCGAACGCATGCAGCGTCGGATGCGGCGGCCAGATGTTGGTGCTGAAGACGTCCTCTTTCTCCTGCACCGCGACCAGGATCATGTTGTACAGCGGCGCCAGCGTCCAAATCAGCACCAACACGCCCACGAACGCCGCCGCGACCGACCCGCCACGCCGCCGCCCCGTCACCGCGCTCACAGCTGCACCTCGCCCCGCCGCAACTGCCGCATCAGGATGATCACCAGCGGGATCAGCAGCGGCAGCGCCGAGATCACCGCCGCCATCCCCAGCCGCGGCTCGCTCAACTCGAACGCATCCCTTAGTCCCAACGTCGCCAGCACATGCGTCTGCAGCGCCGGCCCGCCGCCGCTCACGAAATGCACCGTGTTGAAGTCCCCCAGCGTCCAGATCGTCGAGAGCAGGGTGCAGACCGTGTAGAGATTGGCCATGATCGGGAACGTCACATAGACGAACCGGTCGAACCCCCGCGCCCCATCGACATCCGCGCTCTCATACAGCTCCTGCGGGATCGCCATCCGCCCCGCCAGGAAGATCAACGTCCAGAACGGCGTCCACTTCCATATATAGGCAACGATGTTCGACGCCATCGCCAGCGTCGCATTATCGAGCCACGGCGGCCCATCCGTCTGGAACCCCACCCAGATGATGTTGTTGATCAGCCCCCACTGCGAGTTGAGCATCCAGTTGATCGAGATGAACGTCGGGATCGCCGGCACCGCCCAGGGCAGGATGAACACCAGCAGCAGCCACTTGATCCACCGCTCCCGCCGCATGAAGAAGCCGGACAGCATCAGCGCCAGGAACAGCTTGACGTTCACGCCGATCGCCAGGAACAGCAGCGTGTTGACGACCGTGTGCAGGTAGATCGGATCGGCGAATAGCGCCCGATAGCTCGCCGGGTCATGGCCGAGCCAGAGGCCGTAACCGACCGGGTAGACCACGAACAGCAGGAACACGAGCACATACGGCAGCACGAACGCCACCGGCCAGGCCGCATTGCGCCCCGCCTGGAGCCGGTCCCGCGGCGCAGCCTTCCGCTTCGTTTCAGCCGCGCTCAGGGGACCGGCATCCATGTCGGCTACTCCGACGGCACGGGATATTTGGCGAACAACTCCTTGATCTCCGCCAGCGCCTGCTCAGCGGCCTGCTCCGGCGTCTTGCCGCCCTGCATGATCGCCGCCTCCGCCTTGCCCCACACCTGGTTCGCGTTCACATCGGCATAGGCCGGATTGAACGCCTGGAACCACGGCATCGTCGGCCCGTCCAGCTCCTGCTTGACTGCCACCGGCCGGTGCGGATCCTTCGGGTCCAGCCAGAACGGATCGTTCTTGACGATCGACGGCATCACCGGCAGCCACCGCCCCCGCGCCTGCGCGAGGTAGTCGCCCAGGTTCTTCGGCTGGATCAGGTATTTGAGGAAATCCTTCGCCACGTCGACATGGCCGGCCGCCTTCGGGATGAACGCCAGCTTGACCGACACCAGGCTCGTCACCGGCTTGCCGTCCGGCCCGGTCGGTTGCGGCATGGTGATGATCTGCTTGTAATACTGCTCGGTCTTCTCCATCTGCGCGACCGCGATCGAGATCGTCGCGTTCGGCGTCATGACGATCTGCTTGGCGTAGAACGCGCTGTTGTTGTCCGGATCGCCCCAGTTGATCGCGCCCGGCGGCACGAACCCATCCTTGTAAGGCTTGGTCAGCGCGGTCAGCGCATCGACGGCCGCCTTCTTGATCGCGGGATCGTCCGCATGAAGCTTTCCGTCCGGCGTCACGATACCGCCGCCGCCATAGGCGACGAGAAATTGGTTGAACAGGTAGATGCCGTCCGAATCCTTCGTCGACAGCGTATACCCGACGCCGAAGATCCGCTGCCCCTTGTCGCGAAGCTTCTGCTGCACGGTCTCGAAGAACTTGAAATAGTCGTTCCAGGTCTGCGGGATGTCGCTGTCCTTGAACCCCGCCTGCTCCACCAGCGGCCGCCACACCGAGTAATGCAGCGCCTGCTGCTTCAGCGGCACGCCATAGTCGCTACGCTTGTGCGCGACGTTGTTGTATAGCCGCGCAGCCGTCAGCGCCGTCTTGCTGTACTCGCCCTGCTGCGTCGCCACCACATCGCTGACATCGGCCAACCGGTCGTTCCACGCCGCCTGCGGCAGCAGCAGGAAGTCGCCGTTATCGACGTAGCAAAGGTCCGGCACGTTGCCCGTCGTCAGCGCCGCGATGATCTTCGCCGGCAGGTCGGAGCCATTATAGAAGGTGAGATCGACCTTGTTGCCGCTCTCCTTCTCATAGGCGGCGATCGTGGTGCGGAGCGCTTCGTCCTCGGTCGGATAGAAGCCCTGGTTCCACCAGACGGTGATCGTCTGTCCGGCCGCACGTGCCGCGCCCGGCGCCAGCGCCACACCAATTCCCACACCGAGCGCAACCAACAGCGCGCGTCGCATTCGTTTTACGATCATCCCGAATTCCCCCCGTCCGGAGCTGCGTCACCCGCGCTCAGGTTGCGGTGAAAAAGACGCATTTTTAGCGCCCTGTCGAGCGAATATTGTGGATTGATGAAGCCTTCAGGACGGTTCGTCTGCCCCGCCTCGCGAGGCTCCCTGTCAACCAACTCTTAAGGTTTCTCTGGCACGGTGCATGCAGGTCTATGGGATCATCGTCGTGCGCCGTGTCGATTACCTCTTCCTCGCCATGATCGCGTTTGCGGCCGCCGTCGCCAGCGCTCCGCCCCCGCCGCGCATTCCCGCCGCCGCGGATATCGATCCTTGGGCGCCCGACGAGGTCGACCAGGTCGCTCTGAGCCAGCTCGACCCGAGTAGCCCCCCCACCCCGCCCTAGCCTGCGCATCAGGAGCAATCGAGCTTGAGCAAGGCAATATGCCCGCTCCCAATGACCGCCGCAGGATCTTCGTTCACCCGGAATCCGCCAAGTTCCGGCATTCCTCGGCGCCGCCCTGCTTCCGGCGATCCTCACCGCGTGGGTGCTCTGGGTCGCGCCGATCCCAGACCTCACCGCAGACCGGACCGCTATCGCAGCCCGTGACTTCACCGCGCTCTGGGGCGCAGGCCAACTGGCTCTCCTCAATGACACCGCAGCGCTCGCCGACCCGGCGCTGTTCACCCAGAGCCTGCGCGATTGGTTCGGACAGGGCATGCCGAACCAGATATGGCCTTATCCACCGCCAACCCTGATGCTAGCGGCGCCGCTGGCACACCTGCCGCTTGGCTGGTCGTTCCTGTTCTACACCGCCGCGACACTCCTCCTGTTGTGGAGCATGCTTTGCCTCGCCGGGCTCGAGCGACCCCTCTGCGCTTCCGTCCTGCTCAGCCCGGCGATCGCCGACAACATCCTGATCGGACAGAACGGCGCCCTGACCGCGGCACTGCTTGTCGGCGGCCTTTCGCTGCTGCAACGCCGCCCCCTCTTGGCCGGGGCGCTCTTGGGCATGCTGATCCTGAAGCCGCAGCTCGCCCTCCTCGTCCCGATCTGCCTGGTCGCCGGCGCCCATTGGCGGGCGGCCATGACCGCGCTTGCAGTCGGCGCGGCGATCGTCGGCCTATCCTGGGCATGTTTCGGGTCCCAAGCCTGGACCGACTACGCCACGATCGCGCGGCCGGCCATCCAAGCGTATTTCGAGGCGCCCTGGGACCCGGCCAGCGCCCAACACATCTTTGCCAGCGCCTTCATGGCCGGCCGCTCCCTGGGAGCGACGCTGACGGTCGCCTACGCCATCCAGTGCCTCGTCACCGCCGCCTGCGCCGTCGTCACCTTCCTCGCATGGCGCCGCCCGGGCGCAGAGCCGCGCCTCCGCGTGGCGCTGACCCTCGCCTTGGCCTGCCTCGCCTCGCCCTGGATCCACTCCTACGACATGACCGCGCTCGCCGTCGCCATCGTGACCCTGTCGCGCACGGACCGAGCCTTGGCCCGGTTCGCACTCGCACTCGCCTGGTGTTGGCCGGCTTTGCTGATGCTCGTCGCGATTCCCGTCTCGCTGCTCTTCTGCAGCACCGCGGCCGTCGCCGCCCTCGCCTGGCGTGCGGACCGCCGAGGCCACCTCGATACCTCCTGGAGACCGCTCGCATGCGATACGCCCGTCTCCTTCTGACCGCCCTCGCCTTGTTGGGCGGACCCGCCATGGCACAGGAAGCCGACCGCGCGTGCGATGCCTCGGCAGCCCGCGCCGAACGGGATTGGAACGTGCCCGCCGGCGTTCTGTCCGCCGTCGGGACGGTCGAGAGCGGTCGCCAGCATGGTCCGCTCGGCGCCGCGCCCTGGCCCTGGACGATCAATGCCGCCGGCCGCGGCTACTATTTCGACTCCAAAGCCGAGGCGATCGACGCCGTGCTGGCGCTGATGCAACGGGGCTATCCCTATATCGATGTCGGCTGCTTCCAGATCGACATCGCCTATCATCCCGATCTCTTCCGTTCGCTCGATGAGGCGTTCGACCCGGAGCGCAATGCCCAAGCCGCAGCCCGCCTGCTCGCCACCGAACGAGCGCGCGTCCCGGATTGGGCGACGGCGGTGGCGCATTATCACTCGGCGACGCCGTCTCTCGGAGGTCCTTACCTCCAGCGCGTGCGCGCAGCTTTGCCGGGAGCCAAGCTGCGCGGCGAAAGCGCCCGCTCGCTACTCGATTGGTCCGGCGCCGAGCCGACTGTCAGCCCGACCGAAGGGGCGACTCCGACCGCCCAAGCGCGGCCAGCACTACCCAGGGTTATCTATTCGACCGAAGCACGCCGCGGTGGTCGTGAGCCGCAGATCGTCTACATCGGCGACGTCAGCCGGCTGCCAAAGGTGATCGTCAATGAAATCGCCTCTCTCGCAGTGCGGCGGTGACGAAACGCATGTTGCAGCTTTGCCACAGCGCATGAAGATGGTTATCGGTCCACTACTCCTGGTAGCAAAAACGTGAGATTCTTACACTCAGCTCTTTGGCGACAAAAGTCGATGCGCCTACAAAACGCGATAGGTCTTGTTCTTCTTGGTGGCGCCATCCTGTCGCCCACCATCGGTTACGCGCAGCTGCCGCCGTCTCTTCGTCCGGAGCCGGGGCTCACCGATATGCCGGGACTGCGCACCTCCACCCCGACCACGCCTCAGCCGGCGCTTCCGTCCCGCCCCGTGCCGGTCATCATCGATGCCGGTTCCGGGCGACTGATCCAGTTGCCGGCTCCGGCCTCCACGATCCTCGCGGCGGACCCGCGGATCGCCCGCGTCCAACCGGCGTCCCCGACCACCATCTTCGTCATGGGCGTCGCGCCTGGCCGCACCACCATCATTGCGACGGCCGATGCCGGCGTACCCATTGCCGAATACGACGTGACGATCCGCCCCGGCACCGGGTCGCTCGCCACCGGCGGTCCCGACTTGCAGCCGGCGCGAAGCGTCCCACCGACGGCGAGCGCGGTCGAAAGCGCGATCCGGCGCAGCATGTCCGGCGCAGAGAGGGTGCGGGTCGCCTCCACCGGCAAGGCCAGCTATCTCCTGACCGGCGCCGTCTCCAACGCAGCGGTGTCTCAGCGCGTGGAAGCGGTCGCCCGCTCCTTCGTCGGCGACGGCCGGGAGGTCGTCAACAATCTCGAGCTGCTGAGCGCCACCCAAGTCAACGTCCGGGTCCGCGTCGCCGAGATCTCGCGGCAGATCACCCGGGAGCTCGGGTTCAGCTGGCAGGCTCTCGGCAATGTCGGCAGCTTCGTGCTCGGCTTTCGCACCGGCGGCGCCGCCACCACAGCGGTGAACGCCATCGCTGGCGGCGGCCTGAGCGCGGGCAGCCTCGCGACGACCGCCAGCAGGTTCGCCTCCGGCGTCACCACCGGTAAGTTGGACATCAATTCCGTAATCGACGCGCTGGCGGCCGACCAGCTCATCACCATTCTGGCCGAACCCAACCTGACGGCGCAGTCGGGCGAGACCGCGAGCTTCTTGGCTGGCGGCGAGTTTCCAGTGCCCGTATCCGGCAGCGGCACCGGCAACAGCACCACCATCACGGTCGACTTCAAACAGTTCGGCGTCAGCTTGGCCTTCGTCCCGACCGTGCTTGGGCCGAACCGGCTCAACCTGCGGATCCGGCCCGAAGTCAGCGAATTGACCAACAACGGCGCCGTCAGCCTCCCGCTCGCCAGCGGCTCGGTCACCATTCCGGCCCTTCAGGTTCGCCGCGCCGAGACGACGGTGGAGTTGGGATCGGGGCAAAGCTTCGCGATCGCCGGGCTCCTCCAGCGCAATACGACACAGACCAACTCCGGCGTGCTGGGGCTCGGCGAGGTGCCGATCATCGGCCCGTTGTTCCGATCGAGCCAATTCCAGCGCAACGAGACCGAACTGGTCATCATCGTGACACCATACCTCGTCGAACCGGTCTCCGACCCGACCAAGCTCCAGACGCCGACCGACGGCTTCAAACCGGCGACCGACCTGGATCGCGTCCTCAATCAACGGCAGATCGCGCGCGGCGCCCCCATGCTGCAACTCCGGAGCAGACCCGATGCGGGCTTCATCGTTCAATAGCAGAGCCGCTTTGGGCCCGGCCGCAGCGTTGGCGATCGCGATGCTGGCCGCCGGTTGCGGACCTCAATACGAGATCGACCGGCCCGGCACGTGGCGAGCCACCGGCGTCAACGACTACAATCTGCGCGCCATGGTCGCCGACAAGCGGGACCTCACCGCCGGAGCGGCGGCGACGACCGACCGCGGCAACGGAGCCGCCCGCGCGGTGACGAGGCTCTACACCGACCGGCGTCGTCCGCTGCTCAACGTAGGGCTCTCAAAGATCGCGCCCGCGCAGGACAGCTCGGATTCCGGCGGAGGCGGCGGTGGACCCGCGCCAACCTCCGGCGCAAGCAGCGCCCAATGAGAAGCCGCATCGCCATTCTCGGCATCGCCGCGCTGCTGGCAGGTTGCGGCGGCGCTCGTCGCAACGACGCCGCCTCGGTTCGCGAACCCGATACCGCCTCGCGCCTCCACGTCGCCGAGGCCGCGGCCGCCTCGGGACAAACCGATATCGCCCTCTCGCTCTACGAGGCGGCGGCCTCTGCCGCCCCCGACAGTATCGAGGCGCAATCGAAATATGCCAGCCTGCTGCTGAGGGTCGGCAGGCCGCAGATCGCCGAGCAGGTGCTGACCAAAGCCCTCGCCCGCAATCCCAACGACACCACGCTGTTGCGCTGGCATGGCGTGCTGCAGCTGGAGATGGGCGATGCCGCCGGCGCGCTGCAGCTTTTCGACAAGCTGTTGACCCGCAACAAACGCGACATCGCCGCGCTCAACGGCCGCGGCATGGCCCTGGATCTCGCCAACCGACACGCGGAAGCCGAACAGACCTACCGCACCGCCCTATCGGTGGCGCCAAGCGATATCCAGAGCTCGAACAACCTGGCGGTTTCGCTGCTGCTCTCCGATCGAGCCGCCGAAGCGCGCGATCTGCTGCTGCCGATTTCGCAGCGAGCAGACGTGCCGCAGCGCGTCTTGAACAACCTCGCCGTGGCCCAAGCGGCTTCCGGCGACACCCGGGGAGCGAACGCGCTGATCTCTGGCAAGCCCGGCTCGGAAGATATCCAGGCGCTGGCCACGGCGTTCGGCGCACCACCGATGGGCGACTCCTCCTCGCCCACCCGCGCCGGACGCCCCGCCGGCTGACGCCGTTCAGGACAGAAGCGGGCCCAGCTTCGCGGCGATCTGCTCGGGCGAGTTCTGATGGGTGAAGTTGGTGATGAAGTTGCCGCGCGGATCCATCACGTAGATGATGCTGCTATGGTCCATGTCGTAGCCATCCGCCGTCGGATGCTTGGCATAGTAGACCCGGTATTCCTTCGCGGCCGATGCCACCTGCGAGTCCGTGCCGGAAAGCCCGGTGATCGGCGCATTGAAATTGCTGACGTAGTCTTTCATGACGGCGGGAGTGTCGCGCGCCGGGTCGATCGTGATGAAGACGAGCGCGACGTCCTTCTTCTTGGCGCCCAGCAGGTCGACCGCGTTGGCCATGTCCTGCAGCGCCGTCGGGCAGGCGTCCGGGCAATGCGTGTAGCCGAAATAGATCAGCATCCATTTGCCCCGGAAATCCCGGTCCGTCACGACCCGGCCGTTGCCGTCCACCAGCGCAAACGGCCCGCCGATCGCCGACCGCGCCGGGCTGCCCATTCCAACCCAAGCCGCCGCGCCCGCTCCCGCGAGCAGAACGGCTGCCGGCGCCAACCAAACCGCGTGTCGCCGCGTCAGCATCGGACCCTCATCGTCGCTGCGCGGCGTTATGCGCCTCCGGGCGGCGGGAGAAAAGTCGTGCCCGGATCGGCGCTCTATTTATCGGCGTGACAAACGTGTTATGGGCGCGGGCCGGCTTATCGAGCCAGCAGCATATCAAAAGGGGGAAACGGGACTATGCGTCAGACCAGACGTCAATTGCTTGCGGCTGTTGCGATCGCGAGCGCGCTGGGCGCAGGCCCGGCCTTTTCAGCGGATCCGATCAAGATCGGCGTCAGCGGCCCGTTCACCGGCGGCTCGTCCAGCATGGGCGTCTCCATGCGCGACGGCGTCAAGCTCGCCGTCGACGAGATCAACAAGGCCGGCGGCGTGCTCGGCCGCCCGCTCGCCCTGGTCGAGCGCGACGACGAGGCGCGCAACGAACTCGGCGTGCAGATCGCCCAGGAACTCATCAATAAAGAGAAGGTCGTCGCCACCGTCGGCTTCATCAATACCGGCGTCGCCCTGGCCTCGCAGCGCTTCTACCAGGAAGCCGAGATCCCGGTGCTCAACAACGTCGCCACCGGCACGCTGATCACCCATCAGTTCGACAAGGAGCGCGCCAATTACGTGTTCCGCACCGCCGCCGCGGACATGATCCAGGCGCCGATGATCGTCGAGGAAGCCATCACCCGCCGCGGCTTCAAGAAGCCCGCGATCCTGGCCGACAGCACCAACTACGGCCAGCTCGGCCGCGAGGACCTCGAGAAGGCGCTGGCCGCCAAGAGCGTCAAGCCGGTCGCCGAGGAGAAGTTCAACATCGGCGACACCGACATGACGTCGCAGCTCCTGCGCGCCAAGGAAGCCGGCGCCGACGTCGTGCTCACCTACGGGATCGGGCCGGAGCTGGCGCAGATCGCCAACGGCATGACCAAGCTCGGCTGGAAGGTGCCGCTGGTCGGCAGCTGGACGCTCTCCATGGCCTCCTTCATCGACACCGCCGGCCCCAACGGCAACGCCGCCGTGATGCCGCAGACCTTCATCCAGTTGCCGAACACGCCCAAGCGGGCGGCGTTCATCAAGGCCTATCAGGACACCTACAAGATCGACCGCATGCCCTCCCCGGTCTCGGCCGCGCAGGGCTACGACAGCATCTACCTGCTGGCCGCCGCGATCGATCAGGCCAAGTCGACCGACGGGCGCAAGATCCGCGAGGCGCTCGAAAACCTCAACACCAAGGTCGAAGGCGTCGTCACCGTCTACGACCACCCGTACAGCAAGACCGACCATGAGGCGATCACCGCGAACATCCCGGTGTTCGGCGAAGTCAAGGACGGCCGGGTCGTCCCGGCGCACGCCGAAGACGTCCAGGGCGAGAACGCGGTCCGGATCAAGCCCAAGAGCTGAACGCCGACCACCCACACCCGAACCCTCTCCCGTCCGCGGGAGAGGGCTTCGTCGTTTTAGGAAATCAATGCAGATCCTGGCCCAGTTGATCGTAAGCGGTATCGCCGTCGGGATGATCTACGGCGTCATCGCCTTCGGCTACCAGCTCACCTTCGCGACCTCGCGCACGCTCAATTTCGGCCAGGGCCAGGCGCTGATGCTGGGCGGCCTCGTCGGCCTGACGGTGCAGTCCTATGTCGGCTACTGGGCGATGCTGCCGGTGGTGCTCGCGTTCGGGCTGCTGCAGGGCGCGGTCGTCGAGCGGCTTGGGGTGCGCAAGGCGATCGCCATCAAGTCGGAGGCCGGCTGGATCATGGCGACGATCGCGCTGGGCATCATCTTCACCAACCTGGCCGAGAACATCTGGGGCCGCGACGCTCTGAAATTCCCCTCCCCTCTGCCAGAGACGCCGATCGACGTCGGCGGCGTTCGCGTGCTGCCGATGGAGGTCGCGATCGTGATCGGCGCGATCGTGCTGATGCTGGCCATCGAACTGTTCAACCGGCGCAGCATCTTCGGCAAGGCGGTGGTGGCGACCGCGGCCGACCGTGACGCCGCCGGGCTGATGGGGATCAACACCGGTCTGGTGATCACCTTCAGCTACGCGCTCTCCTCCATGGCCGCGGCTTTCGCCGGCGTGCTGGTCGCGCCGGTGACGCTGACGGGCCCGAACATGGGCGCCGCACTCGGTCTCAAGGCCTTCGCAGTCGCAATCATCGGCGGGCTTTCCAGCGGGATCGGCGTCGTCGTCGGCGGCCTGATCCTGGGGATCACCGAGACGCTGACCGGCTTCTACATCTCGACCGGCTACAAGGACGTGCCGGGCCTGGTGCTGCTGCTGTTGGTCCTGTCGATCCGGCCTGCCGGCCTGTTCGGCCGTACCGCGATCAAGAAGGTTTAGCGGCGATGGCGAAAATCCTGCAGTCGGGCCTGCTGATCCTGGCGTTGCTCGCCTTCCCCTTCGTCGTGACCAATCCGTATTACCTGCATCTCGCCGTCACCATCCTGATCTACTCGATCCTGCTGCTCGGGCTGGACATCGTGTTCGGCTACACCGGCGAGGTCTCGCTCGGCCATGCCGCCCTGCTCGGCATCGGCGCCTATACGGCCGGGATCCTCTCGATGCAGCTCGGCATCGGTCTGTTCGTGGCGATCCCGCTGGGCGTCGTGGTCGCGGCCGCGTTCGGCCTGGTGCTGGCGCTACCGGCGCTGCAGGTCACCGGGCCCTATCTGGCGATGGTCACGCTCGCCTTCGGCACGATCATCCAGATCCTGATCAACGAGATGACCTTCCTGACCAGCGGCCCGCTCGGGATCAAGCTCGACAAGCCGATCTTCTGGGACTTCCGCGACGCCGCCGCGAGCCTGCCGACCGAAGGGCTGCGCGACTTCTTCGACATGCGCACCGCCGCGCTGAAGGAGTTCGAATATTACTTCCTCGTCGCCGCCTTCCTCCTGGTCGCGATCCTCGTCGTCAACCGGCTGATCGCCAGCCGCTACGGCCGCGCCTTCGAGGCATTGCGCGATTCCCCGATTGCTTGCGACTGCATGGGCGTCTCGGTCTACAAGCATAAAGTGCTCGCCTTCGCGTTCAGCGCCGGGATGGCCGGGCTGGCCGGCGTGCTGTTCGCCTACTCCGAACAATATATCGCACCGAACAATTTCAGCATCGAGCTGGCGATCCAGTTCCTGCTCGGCGTGGCGCTCGGCGGGCGCAAGTCGCGGCTTGGGCCGATCCTCGGCGCCTTCCTCATCGTCATGCTGCCGAACGTGCTGGCCGACATCGCGCTGTTCCGCATCATCGCGGCCGTGATCGCGGCCGTAGCCGTCATCGGCGGCGTCGTGTCGTGGCGGAGCGCCGACGACAAGAAATCGGTGCTGATCCCGGTCGGCCTCTGCGTCGCCTTCTTCGCCTTCTCGCTGCTGCTCGAGAAGATCACCGATTTCCGCCTCTCGATCTTCGGCGTGATGATCCTGTTCGTCGTCTACTACCTGCCGGACGGGATCGTCGGTTTCGTGTTCCGCATCGTCGCCCGGCTGCGGCCTGGCCTGGTGCACGCCCACGCCGTCATCTCGGCGAAGGGCAGCAGCGAGGGCGCCTGGTCGGCCGCCGCCCCGTCGGTCGAGCCCGGTCGCGCGCTGCTCGAGGTTCAGAACGTGGTGATGCAGTTCGGCGGCCTGAAGGCGCTGAACGAGGTCAACCTCGCGGTGATGCCCGGCACGATCCATGGCCTGATCGGCCCGAACGGCTCGGGCAAGAGCACGATGATGAACGTGCTGACCGGGATCTACGTGCCGACCTCAGGCGATGTCCGCCTCGAAGGCCGCAGCATCGCCGGCCAGAACTCGCCGCAGATCGCCGCCGCCGGCATCGCGCGCACGTTCCAGAACGTGCAGCTCTTCGGCGAGCTGACCCTGGTCGAGAACGTGATGGTGGGCCTGCATCACACCTACCAGAGCTCGGTCGCCGAGATCGCCTTCGGCACCGGCCGGGCCCGGCGCGAGGAACAGGGCGCCCAGGTCCGCGCCATGAGCATCCTGGCCCTGGTCGGCCTGGAAAAGCTGGCCAACGAGGAAGCCCGCAACCTGCCCTACGGCAAGCAGCGCCTGCTCGAGATCGGACGCGCCTTGGCGCTCGACCCGAAGTTGCTGCTGCTCGACGAGCCGGCAGCAGGGCTCACCGCGCCCGACATCAAGGAGCTGGTGGACATCATCCGCCGCATCCGGGACCACGGCATCACCATGATCCTGATCGAGCACCACATGGATGTGGTCATGGCGCTGTGCGACATCGTCACCGTGCTGGATTTCGGCCAGAAGATCGCCGAGGGCCCGCCCGCTGCGGTCCAGGCGGACGAGCGCGTGCTGGCCGCCTATCTCGGCGGCACCGTGGCGGAGGCCGCCTGATGCTCCAGGTCGAGAAGCTGCACGCGGGATACGGCAAGGTGCAGGTGCTGCACGGCCTCGACCTGCGGGTCGAAGCCGGCCAGCTCGTGACGCTGATCGGCAGCAACGGCGCGGGCAAGACCACCACCCTGCGCGCGCTGTCCGGCATGATCCGCCCTGAATCCGGCAGCATCGTGCTGGACGGCCAGCAGATTGCCGGCCTGCCAAGCCATGCCATCACCAGGCGCGGCCTCGCCCATTCGCCGGAGGGCCGCCGCGTGTTCGGCACCTTGTCGGTCGCCGACAATCTCATCATGGGCGCCTTCCCGCGCCTGACCGGAAGCCGCCCCAAGGGCGACGTCACCGCCGACCTCGACAAGATGTACGTCCTGTTCCCGCGCCTGGCCGAGCGCCGCGCGCAATATGCCGGCACGCTCTCCGGCGGCGAGCAGCAGATGCTGGCGATGGCGCGCGCGCTGATGCTTAACCCGAGCGTGCTGCTGCTGGACGAGCCGAGCATGGGCCTGGCGCCCCGGCTGGTAGCCGAAGTGTTCGCGACGATCGCGCGTTTGAAGCAGGAGCGGATCACCATGCTGCTTGTGGAGCAGTTCGCCGCCGCCGCGCTCGAGGTCGCCGATTTCGGCTACGTGCTCGAGAACGGACGCCTCGCCGCCTCCGGCCCGGCCGCCGCCCTGCGGGACGATCCCGCGGTCAAAGCCGCCTATCTCGGCGCCGCGCATTAGGCCGATCGCGCCGCCCTTGAAGCAGCCCCGATCAAGCGCCAACTTTCTCCGCATGGAACGGGTACCACCCACGCTGGATATGCGGCTCGACGGCAGCTTCAACACGCCACCGCGCACCACGCTGCCCTTGTCGTTCAAGCTCATGGCCGGCGCTATCGTGCTCGCCGTGGTGGCCGGGACGGTCGCGTTCGCCGCGCTGGCGCTGTGGATCTTCTCCATGCTGCTACCCGTGGTGATCGTCGCCGCTTTCGTGGCTTGGGCGACGATGAAGTTCCGGCAGTGGCAAGCGTCGCGGGGCGGCCGGACGCTCCGCCGGTTCTGATTGCCGTTCTCGGCGCCCTACGCGCCGGATGATGCGGACGCGCTGCGACCGCTGTTCCAGCGCTCCGCGCTAGACCGAACTCAAGAGCAATCGATCGACCGGCAAGCCCGGCGGCTGATTGAAGCGATCCGGTCCCAGGGCGGTCTCGGCGGCGTCGAGACCATCATGCGGGAATACGCGCTAGACACACGCGAGGGCCTGGCGCTGATGGTGCTGGCCGAAGCGCTGCTCCGAATCCCCGACAGCCGCACCGCGGACCGCCTGATCGAGGACAAGCTCGGTTCGGCGCCGTTCGGCCCGGCGCGTGAGGGCAGCCCGCTGCTCGTCAGCGCCTCGGCTTGGGCGCTCGGCCTGTCGGTCCGGATCGTCCATCCCGGCGAAACGCCCGAGGGTGTTTTGGCCACGCTCGGCAAGCGGATCGGCCTGCCAGCGGTGCGAACCGCGACCCGGCAGGCGATGCGCGCCCTCGGCGGCCATTTCGTGCTCGGTCAGACCATCGGCGAAGCGCTGCAGCGGGCACAGTCGCGCCACGGCCGGGTGTTCCGCTACAGCTTCGACATGCTCGGCGAAGGCGCGCGAACGGCTGCGGACGCAGAACGGTATCAACGCTCCTACGCCGACGCGATCGAAGCCATCGGGCGCGCCGCCGGGAACGAACCCCTGCCCGGCCGCCCCGGCATATCGGTCAAACTGTCGGCGCTGCATCCCCGTTACGAGGCGGTCAGCCGCGTGCGGGTCATGGGCGAGCTGGTGCCGCGCGCGCTCGCGCTGGCCCGGATGGCGCGCCGGCACGAGTTGAACTTCACCATCGACGCCGAGGAACAGGACCGGCTGGAGCTTTCGCTCGAGGTGATCGAGGCCGTCGCCGCGGACGAGGCACTCGCGGGCTGGGACGGTTTCGGGCTGGCGATCCAGGCCTATGGCAAGCGCTCGCTCGCGACGATCGACTGGATCGCCGGTCTGGCGGAACGGCTGGATCGGCGCTTCATGGTCCGCCTGGTCAAAGGCGCTTACTGGGACACCGAGATCAAGCGCGCCCAGGAACGCGGGCTGGCCGGCTATCCGGTTTGGACCCGCAAGGCAGCGACCGACCTGGTCTATCTCGCCGCGGCCGAGCGGATGTTGGCGCTGCGGCCGCGTCTCTATCCGCAATTCGCCACCCATAACGCACTCACGGTCGCAAGCATCATCGAGCGCGCCGGCGGCACCGAAGGCTACGAGTTCCAGCGCCTGCACGGAATGGGCGACGCGCTCTATGCCGAGTTGCTGCGGGAACGCCCGCTGGCCGCGGTGCGGACCTACGCGCCCGTCGGCGGACATGCCGATCTGCTGGCCTACCTCGTCCGCCGCCTGCTCGAGAACGGCGCCAACTCTTCCTTCGTCAGCCAGGCCGGCGATCCCGCCGTTCCCGTCGAAAAACTGCTGACCCGGCCCGCGGACGCTCTCGGCTCGCCCGAAGCTTCCGCCAATCCCGCGATCCCGCTCCCGATCGCGATCACACCGGGGCGGCGCAACAGCGCCGGCGTCGAGTTCGGCGACAGCGCCGCCTTGGCCGCGCTTCTCGCCGAAGTCGCGGCCGGGCGGAGCGCGCCATCAGCGGCCCCTCCTCCCCCCTCGGTCGCGCGTGCCGCACAGGCGCAGCGTATGTGGGACGCGCTCCCCATCGACCGAAGGGCAGCCGCGTTGGAGCGGGCTGCGGACCGGTTCGAACTCGAGCGCGGCCGTCTACTCGCGCTGCTGGTCGACGAAGCCGGCAAGACGCTGGACGATGCCGTCGCCGAACTGCGCGAAGCGGTGGACTTCCTCCGCTACTACGCGCTGCAGGCCCGGACCGACTTCGCACCCGTCGAGCTGCCCGGTCCTACCGGCGAACGCAACACGCTGACCCGGCACGGCCGCGGTGTTTGGGCCTGCATTTCGCCATGGAACTTTCCGCTGGCGATCTTCACCGGCCAAGTCGCCGCCGCGCTCGCGGCCGGCAACGCGGTCATGGCCAAGCCGGCCGAACAGACCCCGCGCATCGCCGCCGAAGCCGTCCGGCTGCTGCACCAGGCCGGCGTGCCCGAGGACGTGCTCGCACTGGTGCCCGGCGGTGGCGATGTCGGCGCTGCGCTGGTGGCGGAGCCGCTGATCGCCGGCGTGGCCTTCACCGGCAGCACCGAAACCGCCTGGCGCATCAACCAGGCGCTGGCCGCCAAGCGTGGTCCGATCGTCCCGCTGATCGCCGAGACCGGCGGGATCAACGCCATGCTGGTCGACGCCACCGCGCTGCCGGAGCAGGTCACCGATGACGTGGTGGCGTCCGCATTCCGCAGCGCCGGCCAACGCTGCTCCGCGCTCCGGCTGCTGTGCATTCAGGCGGACATCGCCGACAAGGTGATCCCGATGATCTGCGGCGCGGCTGCCGAACTCCGCCTCGGTGACCCCGCCGACCCGGCGACCCAAATCGGTCCCGTCATCGACGCGGCGGCCAAGGAACGGCTCGACGCGCACATCGCCGCCATGAAGCGCACCGCCCGAACCCATTACGCCGGCACGGCCCCGGACACGGGCCATTTCGTCGCGCCCCACCTGTTCGAGCTGGCAAGCCCGCGCGATCTCGACCGGGAAGTGTTCGGCCCGGTGCTGCACGTGGTTCGCTGGCGCTCGGACGAACTCGACGACGTGCTCGACGCGCTGGCAGCCACCGGCTACGGCCTGACACTCGGCGTGCAGAGCAGAAACGACGGGTTCGTGGCCGAGATCCTGCGCCGGGTGCCCGCGGGGAATTGCTACGTCAACCGCAACATGATCGGCGCCGTGGTCGGGACGCAACCCTTCGGCGGCCAAGGCCTGTCCGGGACCGGCCCCAAAGCCGGCGGTCCGGACTACCTCCTCCGCTTCGCCACCGAGCGCGTCACGACGATCAACGTCGCCGCGATGGGCGGCAATGCGGCACTCCTGGCCGGAGCCGAACGCTGAGGCGCTGCGACCGGCGCGTCATGGCCGGCGCGTCATGGCCGGCGCGGTTAAGCCGGCTTTTTGGACCCGCGAGCCGTCGTCGGCTTGGCGGTCGACTTCGGCGCCCGCTTCGGTATGACCTTTCGTTTGCGTGCCGGTTTGGTGGTGGCCGCCTGAGGTCCCACCGCCGGGCTGACGCCGCCGGTCTGCATCTGCAGTCCCGGCCGCTCTCGGGTCGAAGCGCCGTTGGGCGTCGGCAGCGCCTCGGCCATCGGCGTGGCGCCGAGCCAGAAATTCAGCTCCGCCGACTTCACCGCATTGGCCGCGTCGAAGTAGGCGGACTGCCATTTGTCGTCGCTGGAGAGGAAGTGCCAAGCCTTGTCGCCGTCCTGCGACAGCCAATATCGCCAGGCGTAATGATCGTAGACGTCCAGGCAATGCGCGGCATACGCCTCGGCGAGCGCGCGGTGGCCGCGGATGAGCGCCATGTTCTCATCGTTGTTGTATGACGCCTTGTAGCCGAGATTGTGGCTGCCCGTGATGACGCAGCAATTGTCCGAGAACGGATCGACTACGACGATCTTGTCGTGGATCACCGCGTGTCCAGCCTGGTTCAGTTCGTGCTCCCACTGGCCGAACGCGTCCTTCGCATTGATCCCCTCGGCCGCGATCACCCGGTAGTCCTGCGGCAGCGGCGAGCCGCCGGGTTCAGCCTTCGCCGCGCCGGGGCCGGCGCCATGGATACCGGTATAGAACTGTCCCGAGGCGGCCCGGGCCGTCACCGCGCCGCGGATGAACAGCGCCGGCTTGGCGGTGGCCAGCGTGGCGATCGCGTCGATGATGCTCGGCCGTCCAGGCTCGAAGGCGAGGAACAGCACCGCCTGCTGCGCCTTGGCGATGGCGTCGAACACCTCGGCGAGGTCGGGCGGCACCTCCTCCTTGGCACCGGCCCGGCTGCTGCGGTTGTGCGGTGTGTTGGGCGAGAACCAGAGCTGCACGGTGCCGCTGCCGTCCTCGAGCGCGATCGGCGCGGCCGCCTTGGCATCCGCCGCGCGCATCGCCGGCGCTTGCTTCGCCCGCCCGCCCGGCCCCTGCGGCGCGGTGTCGTCCCGCAACCGCTGCCAGTAATCGAGATAAGCCGACGCCAGCTTCGGCGAGCGTGCGATGATCGAGTTGTTGGTCTGCGCGCATAGCGCGTTCGACGTCCAATTCGTCGAGCCGAACAGGACGGCCTCGGGATGGCCCTTCGTCACCAGCACCTGGAATTTGTTGTGCCCGATATTGTTGCTGCTCGGCATGAACCGGTCGATCGTTTGTGGACAGGCGGCATGCAGCGCGGCCCGTTGCTCGGCGTAGGTGTCGTCGGTCTTGGTGCCCGGCATGTTGGACAGGATCACGTGGGCGCGGTCCTGCAGCGCTTCGAGATGCTGCAGCAGCTCGGGATCCTGGAACTCGTACAGCGCGCAATGCACGTCGGCGCCGGTCTTCTGCGCCTCGTCGGAGAGCGCCGTCAGAGCCTCGATCATGTCGCCCGCCAGATCCCGCCGCAGCGGATCGCCGGGCTGCACGATCTTCGCCTTCAGCCGATCGAGCGGAGAGCCCGGCGCCGAACCGTCGTTCAGGACCCGCGCCGTCGCCTGCGTCGCCAGGATGCCGCGATTGAAATACGCCGACAGCAGGCCGTTATGCGGCGTCAGCTGGACCTGGTTGGACAGCAGCGGACCGAACGGCATCGGCGCGAGCGCACCCGGCCTGCCGCCCATCGGCACGATCTTGTAACGGTAGGTGCCGCCCCGCTTGGCATAAACGTCCTTCCAGAAGAACTTCTGCACCGGATCATCGGCCGTCGTCCGCCCCGGCGTCGCCTTCTGGTCCTGGAAGGTCGCCAGCGCCGGCAGGCAGGTCTCCGTGCCGGCGCGGACATCGATCCGGTAGACCGCGAAGCCGAGGCAGCCAGGACAGCGCGCCGCCGAAAGCTCCAGGCGACCACGGCCATGTCGTTGTTGGCGAATGCGACTGCTTTCATCACCAGCCCTCCAATGCCGGGAGTGTAATCATTTCGGCAACGGATTGCGAGGGGGCGTCTGGGCGCAGTTGCGCCGCCGCGCGAATGGCGACAACCTCGCCAAAATCGGGAGGAACTGATGATCGGCATTCGGATCGCCGCCGCTCTGGCCGTGTTGCTCGCATTGCCGGCCGCCGCCCAGCCACGTCCCGGCGAACAGCCCGAAGCCGCCGACATGCGCCTCGTCGGCTACAACGACCTGCAGGCCCGCAGCGCCTACCAGCCGACGATCCACCATCAGGGCGATCGCTGGATCGCCTATATCGGCCACCACGGCGGCACCGACGCGGTCCCCACCCCGGTCAACCCCATGACCGGCCAAGCCGAGCCGAACGGCACCTCGATCGTCGACGTGACCGACCCGGCGCATCCGGCCTACCTCAAACACATCCCCGGCCAGCCCGGCACTTACGAGAGCGGCGGCGCGCAGATGGTGCGCGTTTGCGACGGCAGCAAACTGCCGAAGGGCGACCGCTCGGCCGTCTACATGCTGCGCACCTTCGGCTCCGAGGCGCACGAGATCTGGAACGTGGCCGACCCCGCGCACCCCGTGCTGATCACCCGCCTCGCCGGGCTGCAGGACACGCACAAGAGCTGGTGGGAGTGCGACACCGGCATCGCCTACCTGGTCTCCGGCGTGCCGGGCTGGCGGGTGCGCCGCATGACCCAGGTCTACGACCTGAGCGACCCCGCGCATCCGGTCCACATCCGGGATTTCGGCCTCGTCGGCCAGCAGCCCGGCGCCACCGGCGCGGTGCCGACCGAGTTGCACGGCCCGATCTCGACCGGGCCGCAGGGCAACCGGGTCTATTTCGGCTACGGCACCGACAAGGGCGGCATGGTGCAGATCGTCGATCGCGACAAGCTCATCCACGGCCCGGCCGAGCCGACGCCCGAGAACCTGCAATTCCCCGAGATCGGCCGGCTGCCGATGACCGCCTCCAACGGCGCGCACACCACCTTCCCGATGCTCGACATGCCGATCCCGGAATTCGCGCACGACAAACAGGGCAGCCACCGAGACATCGTTATGATCGTCGACGAGGCGATCCTGAACGAGTGCAATGAACCGCGGCAGATGGTCTGGTTCGCCGATGTCAGCATCGAGAACCGGCCGATGATGATCTCGAACTACACGGTCCCCGAGGCGTCCGGGAATTTCTGCAGCCGCGGCGGCCGCTTCGGCTCGCACTCGGCGGCCGAAAGCATGGACCCGATCTTCTACAAGAAGCTCGCCGTCATCTCCTGGTTCAATGCTGGGGTCCGGGTGCTGGACATCCGCAACCCCTACACGCCGAAGGAGGTCGCACACTACATCCCCGCGATCACCGAGGCGACCGACAAACGCTGCGTCACGGTCGACGGCAAGGAGCGGTGCAAGGTCGCGATCCAGACCAACAACGTCGAGACCGACGCCCGCGGCTACATCTACATCGTCGACCGCGCCAATACCGGGATGCACATTCTGGAGCTGACCGGACCGGCGCGCGAGATCGCGGGACAACCGTAACGATGCGCTGGGCGCTCGCGCTCGGCGCGCTGGTCGCCCTCGGCGGCGCGTCGCCCGAGCCCGCCGCGCCCGGCTGGGAGCAGATCGCCTGGCCGCTGCCGCGCGACGCCTGGCCCGCCGGCCGCGCCTATCGCTGCCGGGACTGCCGCGCGGAGGTCACGATCCGGCCCAAGCTCGGCTTCTGTAACTGCACCACGGGGGTGACCGACGACGCCGAGGTGGACGCCGTCAGCGACGTCGACGCGATCGGCGCCGATTTCGTCCCGGCCGCCGACGGGGAGCCGGTGGTGGCCGCCGGGCTGCGCGGCCGCGCCCGGACCTATGCCGTCCGGGCAGGCTGGGGCGCGAGAACGACCGCCGCCGGCTTCGCCCTCGCATCCGGCTGCGACCTGCTCGTCGCGGCGGCGCAGGGTCCCGACGCGGGCGATCGGGCGCGAATCGTCGCCCTGCTCGACTCGCCCGAGGTCGCGGGGTGGATCGCCGCCTCACTCGGCCGCTCGCCCTGAGCCGGACCGCTTGCGGCGGTGACGCTGGTTCGGGCAAGGTCCGGCCAGGGCGCCTCTCTGAACGCGCCGGGTGGGAGGCAGCATCAACAACGCCGGCGAGACCTTGCTCGAAGTGCGCGACGTCGTGGTCCGTTTCGGTGGGCTCACCGCGCTCGATCACGTCTCGTTCGACGTCCGCCCGCGGTGAGATCCGCGGCCTGATCGGACCGAACGGCTCGGGCAAGACCACGCTGTTCAACTGTCTCAGCAACATCTACGCCTGTCACGAGGGCGAAATCTGGCTCCGCGGCGCCCGCATCTCCGGCCTCGCGCGACACCGCATGCCCGCCCTCGGCCTCGGCCGGACGTTCCAGAACGTCGCGCTGTTCCCGACCATGACCGTCCGCGACAACATCCTGGTCGGCGCGCACCACCGCAGCCGCACCGGCTTCGTCGCCGGCGGCCTCGGCCTGCCCGCCGCCCGCCGCGACGAGCGTGAGGCGGCGGATCGGCTCCATGCGCTGCTCGCGCTGATGGATCTCGAGGCCGATGCCGGGACCGTGGTCTCGAACCTGCCGTTCCCGACCCAGAAACGCGTCGAACTGGCCCGCGCCCTGATCGGCGAACCTTCGCTGCTGCTGCTGGACGAGCCCGCCGCCGGGCTCAACCACGAGGAGGTCGAGCGTCTGGCCGACCTGATCCGCACCATCCGGGAGCGCTTCGACCTCGCCGTGCTGTTGGTCGAGCATCACATGAACCTGGTCATGACGGTGTCGGACCGGGTCGTGGCGCTCGAATTCGGCCGTAAGATCGCCGACGGGCTGCCGTCCGCAGGTGCAGGCCGACCCCGAGGTGATCCGCGCCTATCTCGGAACCCCGGCGTGACCAGCCTGCTCCGGGTCGCGGGCCTGCGTGCCGGTTACGGCAAGGTCGAGGTGCTGCACGGCATCGACCTCGACGTCGCCGATGGCGGCATCACCGCGCTGCTCGGCGCCAACGGCGCGGGTAAGACGACGACGCTGCGCGCGATCCTCGGCGCCGTCCGCACCGCTGGCGAGATCAGCTTCGCCGGACGCTCGATCCAGGGCGGCCGGACCGACCGCATCGCCCGCGCCGGGATCGCCATGGTGCCGGACGGCCGCGGCACCTTCCGGCAGATGACGGTCGAGGAGAACCTGCGTCTCGGCGCCTATATCCGCCCCGCCGCCGAGCGCGAGGAGGGCTTCGCCCGCGTGTTCGGCTACTTCCCCAAGCTGCGCGAGCGCCTGCGCCAGCAAGCCGGCACCCTCTCCGGCGGCGAGCAGCAGATGCTCGCCATCGCCCGCGCCCTGCTGCTCCGGCCGCGCCTGCTGATCCTGGACGAGCCCTCTTTCGGCCTCGCCCCGCTGATCGTGCGCGAGATCTTCGACATCATGCGGGCGCTGCGCGAGACCGAACGCGTCAGCATCCTGCTCGTCGAGCAGAACGCCTCCCTCGCGCTCGACCTCGCCGACCAAGCCTACCTGCTCGAGACCGGGCGCATGGTCATGGCCGGCCCGGCCGCCGACCTGCGCGCGGACGACGCCATCCGCCGCTCCTATCTGGGTTACTGAGATGATCGGGCTCTGGCACCAAATCCTGTCCGGCATCGCCACCGGCGGCATCTACGCCAGCGTCGCGCTGGCCCTGGTCATGATCTACCAGGCGACGCACCACGTGAACTTCGCCCAGGGCGAGATGGCCACCTTCTCGACCTTCCTCGCCTACACCCTGCTGACCGCGGGGCTGCCCTATTGGGCCGCCTTCGCCATCACCGTCCTGCTCTCCTTCGCGATGGGCGTCGCCATCGAGCGTATCCTGCTCCGCCCGGTCCAGGGCGCGCCGGCGCTCACCTTGGTCGGCGTCTTCATCGGCCTGCTGCTGATCCTCAACGCCCTCTGCGGCTGGATCTGGGACTACACGATCAAGCCGTTCCCTTCCCCGTTCGGCTCCGAACCGCTGCTCGGCGGCCTGATCTCCAGCCACGAGGCCGGCACGCTGCTCACCATCCTGCTCATGCTGACGCTGGTCTATCTCTTCTTCAGCCGCACTCGCCTCGGCCTCGCGATGCGCGCCGTCGCCTACAACCCGGAATTCGAGCCGCCTGGTCGGGATCGACGTCGGCGGCATGCTCGCCCTCGGCTGGGGCCTCGCCGCCGCCATCGGCGCGGTCGCCGGCCTGCTGATCGCACCCGTCGTGTTCCTCGACCCGAACATGATGTCCGGCGTGCTGCTCTACGCCTTCGCCGGCGCCCTCCTCGGCGGCCTCGACAGCCCGGCCGGCGCCGTCCTCGGCGGCTTCCTCGTCGGCATCATCGAGAATGTCGGCGGCGCCTATCTCGTCGGCACCCAGCTCAAACTCACCCTGGCCCTGCTGGTCATCGCCTGCGTCCTGGTGCTGAAACCCTCCGGCCTGTTCGGCCGCGCGGTCGCCACCCGTGTCTGACGCCGCCCGCTACGTCACAGCCATCGCTTTGCTGCTCGCCGCCGCCGTGCTGCCGCCGCTGCTGCTCAGCGACTACAACCTGTTCCGCCTCACGTTGGTCGCCTCCTACGCGCTGGCGGTGCTCGGCCTCAACCTGGTCATGGGCTTCGGCGGCCAGATCTCCCTCGGCCACGGCGCCTTCTACGCCATCGGCGCCTACACCACCGGCATCCTCGTCGGAACTTACGATATTCCCTATTGGGCGACCTTCCCCGCCGCCGCGTTGATCTCCGGCCTGCTCGGCCTCGCCATCGGCTGGCCGGCCCTGCGCCTCACCGGCCCCTATCTCGCGCTGGTCACCCTGGCGCTCGCCACCGCCGTGCCGCAAATCCTCAAACACCCCGCGCTCGAACGATGGACCGGCGGCGTTCAGGGCGTGCTGCTGAGCAAGCCCGACGCGCCCGCCGGGCTACCGCTCAGCCCGGACCAGTGGCTCTATTTGGTGGCGCTGATCCTGGCTTCGCTCGGCTTCCTGATCGTCACCCGCGTGATGGCGGGCCGGATCGGCCGCGCCATCGTCGCCGTGCGCGACAACCCGGTGGCCGCCGAAGCGATGGGCGTCGACATCGCCGGGCTGAAGACCCGCACGTTCGCGCTCAGCGCGATGCTGACCGGGGTCGCCGGCTCCGTCGGCGCGCTCGCCGTCGAGTTCGTCTCGCCCGACAGCTTCACCGTGTTCCTCTCCATCACCCTGTTCGTCGGCGCGGTCGTCGGCGGCACCACCTCGATCTTCGGCGCCATCGCCGGCGGCGCCTTCATCGTCGCCGTGCCTGCTTTGGCCAACAGCGTCTCCAAATCGGCGCCCGGCATCGCCTACGGCGCGATGCTGATCCTGTGCCTCTACGCCATGCCATCGGGCGTGGCCGGCCTGCTGCGCCGGCTCCGCCCGCAACCGCTCCGCCAAGCACCAACTGGGAGGTCCAAACATGCTTCGTAGAACGTTCCTCGGCACCGTGGCCGCCGGACTGGCCACCCCCTACCTTGCCCGCGCCGCCGACCCCGGGAGTGACCAAGGATTCGATCAAGATCGGCCAGACCATGCCCTATAGTGGCCCGGCCTCGGCCTACGGCGCGATCGGCAAGACCGAAGCCGCCTACTTCAAGATGCTGAACAGCAAAGGCGGCATCAACGGCCGCAAGATCGAGTTCCTCTCCGCCGATGACGGCTATAGCCCGCCCCGCTGCGTCGAGGAGACCCGCCGTCTCGTCGAGTCCGAGCAGGTCGCCTTCACCTATCAGGGCCTCGGCACCCCGACCCAATCCGCCGTGCAGCGCTACCTCAACCAGAAGAAGGTGCCGCAGCTCTTCGTCTCGTCCGGCGCCGAGAAATGGGCCGACCCCGAGCACTTCCCCTGGACCATGGGCTGGCAGCCCAGCTACCGCACCGAGGCGGAGATCTTCGCCCGGCACATGATGCAGGTGAACAAAGCGCCCAAGCTCTGCGTGCTCTATCAGAACGACGATTTCGGCAAGGACTACCTGACCGGCCTCAAGGACGCGCTCGGCGACAAATACGACGCCATCGTGGTCAAGACCGTCTCCTACGAAGTCACCGACCCCACGGTCGACAGCCAGATCGTCACCCTGCAAGGCTCCGGCGCCAACGCCATGGTGACCGCCGCCACGCCGAAATTCGCGGCGCAGGCGATCAAGAAGATCGCCGAGATCGGCTGGAAGCTGGACCAGCACTACATGACGAACGTTTCGCTCTCGGTCTCCGCGGTGATGATCCCCGCCGGCGCCGAGAACGGCAAAGGCATCATGACCGGCGCCTACCTCAAGGACC
Source organism: uncultured Alphaproteobacteria bacterium (assembly GCA_963848035.1). Taxonomy (GTDB): domain Bacteria; phylum Pseudomonadota; class Alphaproteobacteria; order Acetobacterales; family Acetobacteraceae; genus JAVVHH01. The sequence goes on along the minus strand of CAWKCD010000001.1, from coordinate 3,380,201 downwards.
AGACCGACCCGCAATGGGCCGACGACGCCGGAATGAACCAGTTCCGCGCCTTCATCAAGGAGTGGGCGCCCGACCTCGACATCGCCAACTCCAACGTCGTCTACGGCTACGGCAACGTGCTGTCGTTGCAGAAAGTGCTCGAGCAATGCGGCGACGACCTCTCGCGCGAGAACATCATGAAGCAAGCGGCGGATCTCCACGACCTCGAGCTGCCGGTGCTGCTGCCGGGCATCCGCATCAACACCTCGCCGAAGAACTTCCACCCCATCAAGCAGCTCCAGCTCGCGAAATGGAGCGGCACGGCCTGGGAGCTGTTCGGCGGCGTTCTCAGCGGCGCGTGACCCTCGTCACGGCGGGCGAAGCGGAAATGGGCGATATGGGCCAGGCAGACAGGAGGTCTGGCCATGGATCGCCCGCTCGTCACGCCCGCCGCTCATCTGATCGCGACGGCCATCGCCGCCGTCGCGATCGCCGCCGTCATCGCCGCCGCGGTCGCCTGCTTCCGACAGGCTAGCCACTCGCCGTTGCTGACCGAGGACATCACCTGGCTGCTGTTCGAGACCGCCTGAAACGGGGCGCTACGCGGACACCGAAGCCAGCATATCCCCGGTCGTCGCGATCTCCGCCACGGGCCGCAGCGCCTCGATCGCGACCTCGTGCGTCCGCTGGTCGAACGCCGCGCACCCGTCAGACAGCACCGTAACCTCGAACTCGCGCACCGCGGCATCCCGCACCGTGCTCGCGACGCCGCCATTGGTGACGATCCCGGCGACGATCAGCCGGCGGACCCCTGCGCGCGCCAGCACCCATTCCAGCCGGCTCATGTAGAACGCGGAATAAGCCACCTTCTCGACCTGGAGGTCCGCCGGCCCGAGCACGTCGACATTGGCGTGGCCCCAGGAACCCGGCGCAAAATCACCGCGGGCCAGGAACGGCCGCAGCCGCTTGAGGTGCGGCGAGATGAACGGCTCCCCGCCGCGCCCGGGCACCAGCGTGAAATGGGTGGAAACGACCCACCCCCCGGCCGCCCGGATGGCGTGCATCAGCGGCGCCACCCGGTCCGGCACCGCGGCGATCTCCGCCACGCCCCGGCCTGCCCGCCCATACGCGCCCTCGGGATGGATGAAGTCGTTCTGCAGATCGCACAACAGCAGCGCGGTCTGCTTCCACTCGCTCATACCGCCTCCATGATCAGGTTGCCGAACCGGTCCACCGTGCCGCGATGGCCGGGCTCGATCAGGATCGTTGTGTCCGGCTGCTCCAGCACGGCCGGCCCGTCCACAACCGCGCCCACCGGCAGCGCCAACCGATCGAACACCGGCGTGTCGCGCCATCCGTCGAACCAGATCCGCCGCGAGCCCCGCCGCGCCTCGGCCACCGACGCATCTGGCCGCGGCGCGAGCGACAGCAGATCGATCTTCGGCCGCCGGCCGATCACCGCGCTGCGCAGGTTGAGGACGCGCATCGCCACGCCATCCAGCACCCGGCCATAAGCCCCGCGATACGCCGCCTCGAATGCCGCCGTGACCGCCTCATGGCTCAACGATCCCGAACCGTCCGCCGCCAGCTTCAACCGCACGGCCACCGTATGCGTCTGCCCGACATAGCTCATGTCGAGTTCATGGATCACCTCGCGCCCGGTGAAGTCGACGCCCGCTCGGTCCAGCAGGACCGACAGCTCGCCCGTCGCCGCATCCATGTCGGCCCGCAGCGCCGCCGGGTCGATCGCGTCGAGCAGCTTGTTCAGCGTCCGCACCCGATCGTGCCGCATGTCCGCGATCACGCAGCCGAGCGCCGAGGTCACGCCGGGGAAACGCGGCACCAGCGCCCGCGCCAAACCCACCTCACGGATCAGCGCACCCGCATGCAGCGCGCCGCCGCCGCCGAACGGCATCAGCGAGAACTTCTTCGGGTCATGCCCGCGCTCGATCGAGACCAGCCGCAGTGCGCCCGCCATCCGCGCATTCGCCACGCGCAGGATCGCCTCGGCCGCCCGCGGCGCATCGAGCCCGAGCGGACGCCCCACCGCCTCGAGGATCGCGTCCGCCGCCGCCTGCGCATCCAGCCGCGTCAGCTTGCCGCCGATCGGCCGCGCCGCATTGATCCGACCCAACACGACATTGGCGTCGGTCACCGTCGGCCGCGTTCCGCCGGCTCCGTAACAAACCGGTCCGGGCACCGACCCCGCGCTCTCCGGCCCCACTTGCAGCAATCCGCCCGCATCGACGCGCGCGATCGAGCCGCCGCCGGCGCCGATCGTGGTGATCTCGATCATCGGCGTGCGGATCACGACGCCGAAATCCAGCGTGCTCTGCGCCGCCAGCGCCGGCTCGCCGCCGGCCACCAGCGAGACGTCGAACGACGTGCCGCCGACATCGCCGGTGATCACGTCCGGGAACCCGGCGACCCCAGCGATATGCGCCGCCGCGATCACGCCCGCCGCCGGCCCCGACAGCGCGGTCCGCACCGGCAGACGCTCCGCCGTCTCGACGCTCATCACCCCGCCGTTGGACTGCACGATCAGGAACTCGCCGCCGAATCCGCCATCCCGCAGCCGGGTCGCGAGCGCGCCGAGATAGCCACCCACCACCGGCTGCAGCACGGCGTTCAGCGCCGTCGTCGACGTCCGCTCGAACTCGCGGATCTCCGGCAGGATCTCGTGACTCCCCGCGACATGCGCGTTCGGCCACATCGCCCGGATCGCCTCCAGCGCCGCCTTCTCGTTCGCCGGGTTGGCGTAGCTGTGCAGGAACACCACGCAGATCGCCTCGGCTCCCGCCGCAAGCAGACCGGCCGCTGCCTCGCGCACCGCATCGAGATCGACCGGCGTGTGCACCGTCCCGTCGGCCAGCACCCGCTCGGGCACCTCGATCCGCATGTCCCGCTCGATCGCCGGCACGAACTCGCCGAATAGGCCCCAGGTCTGCCGCCGGTCCCGCCTGCGCATCTCCAGCACGTCGCGGAACCCCGCCGTCGTGATCAGCCCGGCGCGCGCGCCTTTGCGTTCCAACAGCGCATTCGTGCCCACGGTCGTTCCGTGCACGATGGCCGAGATCGCAGCCAGCGGCGCCAACTCGCTGACACCCTCCGCGAACGCGATCGCCTCCTGCCCGCGCTGGCTCGGCACCTTGCCGACCCGCGCCGTGCCCTGCGTCTCGTCGAACAGGAACAGGTCGGTATACGTCCCGCCGACGTCGACGCCGACCACCAGCCGCCCGCTCATGAGCGGTATCCCAGCCGCAGGTCCGCCGCCACGCGCTCCGGCGTGCGCCGCGCCTTGTCGCCCCAGCCCCCGCCGCCGGGACTTTCGATCCGGATCCGCTGCCCCGCCAGCAGCTTCACGCCCACCACCTTCGAGCCCAGTGGCGGCGTGGTCCATCCTTCCGCCTGCTCGTAGGCGACCACGTTGCAAGCGCCGTCGCCGCCGCCCAGCACGCCTTTCGGCGCGAAGCGGGCGCGCTCGGCGAACACGAACGCCTCCGCCTGCTCCTCGAGCAGCTCGATCTCGTAGACCGCGCCCAGCCCGCCCCGATGCTCGCCCTCGCCGCCCGACCCGTCGCGCAGCGCCCATTGCGTGTAGCGAACCGGATACGCCGCCTCCATCACCTCCACGGGGGGGATGATCGCGGTCGCGATCGGCGGGTTGCCGTGATTGAGCCCATCGCCTTCGGGATTGCCGCCATGGCCGCCGCCGAAGAACTGGAACAGCACCCACCGCCGCCCATCCGCCCGCGTCCCCGCCAGGCTCAACGCATTGATTGTTCCGTAAGCGTTGCCGCAGGCACGCTCCGGCCGGAAGCGTGCGAAGGCGCTGAACATCACGTCGATGATCCGCAGGATCGTTTCGGTGTAGCCACCGACCGGCTTCGGCCGCCGCGCGTCCAGCATCGAGTTCTCGCCGAGGATCACCGTGATCGGGTCCAGCACGCCCGAATTGGCCGCGACGTCCGGGAACAAATGCTTGAGCGCGACATAAACCGCTGCCACCGAAGTGGCGCGGCTGATGTTGACCGGCCCGTCGCACGCCGGCGCCGAGCGTGAGAAGTCGAGCGTGAGCTGCTCGCCCGCCACCGTGATGTCGCAGGCGATCAGCAAGGGACGGTCTGTCCGCCCGTCATTGTCGAGCCAATCCTCCTGCGACCACTGCCCGTCCGGCAATGCCGCGATCTCGGCACGGATCTGCGCGCTCGCCCGCGCCCGCAACTCCAGCAGCGCGGCAGATACCGTCTCGACACCGTATTCATCGAGCAGCGCTTCCACCCGCGCGGCGCCGAGATCGAGCGCCGACAGATGCGCCTGCATGTCGCCATAGGCCACCTCCGGCAGCCGCGACATCGCCAGCACGATGTCCACGATGTCCTGGTTCAGCACGCCGCCGGCATAGAGCCGCACTGGCGGGATGAGGACGCCCTCTTGGAAGTATTCGGTCGCCGCCGGGTTGTAGTTGCCCGGCACCGCGCCGCCGACATCGTGCCAGTGGCCGACGCTGCCCAGCCAGCAGAACAGCTTGCCGCCATGGAAACACGGCCGGATCAGCCGCAGGTCCGAGAGATGCGTCCCCCCGAGATAGGGGTCGTTGAAGATGAAGATGTCGCCGTCGCGCGCATCCGGGAACTTGTCGATCACCGCCTTGGTCGCGAACGCCATCGCGCCGACGAAGATCGGCAGCCCGGATTTGCCCTGCACCAACGTCGCGCCCGTGGTGGCGTCATACAGCCCGTGGCAGGCGTCGTGCGCCTCCGCGATGGTGGGATTGAACGCCGCGCGGAACAGCGTCGCGTCCATTTCGTCGGCGATCTGCTCGAGGCGGCCCTTCAGCACCGCCAGCGTCACCGGATCCATCAGCGTTGCGACTCCGGATCGTACTGCCGGCCGCGCTCGAGCACCTCGGGCGTGCCGATGACCGCGTTCAGCCCGTCGAAATCATGCATCCGGTCACGGAACCCCGCCGTCGTGCCGTCGCGCCTCAGCACGTCGAAATAATCCTGCAGCGCCCGCGTCAAAGCCCGCACCGTGCCGCCTGGGAAGATCACGATCCGATAGCCCAGCGCCCCGAGTTCGTCCGCCGACGAGATCGGCGTGCGCCCGCCCTCGACCATGTTGGCCAGCAGTGGCGCGCGCGACCCGAACCGCGCCACGATCGCCTGCATCTGCGCCAGCGACTCCGGCGCCTCGACGAACAGCACATCCGCGCCCGCCTCGAGATACCGCTCCGCCCGGTCCAGCGCCGGCTCGAACCCCTCGACTGCGATCGCGTCGGTCCGCGCGATGATCAGCGCGTGGCTGCGTGCATCCACCGCCGCGCGGATCTTGCCGACCATCTCCGCTGTCGAGACCAGCGTCTTGCCCTGCAGATGCCCGCAGCGCTTCGGAAATCCCTGATCCTCCAACTGCAGCGCCGCCGCCCCGGCCCGCTCCAGCACCCGCACCGTCCGCTGCACGTTCAGTGCGTTGCCAAATCCGTTATCCGCATCCACGATCACTGGCAGCCGCACCCGGTCGCTGATCGTCGCCAGCACGTCGGCGACCTCGGTCAGCGACACCAACCCGATATCGGGTGCACCCAGCTTGGTATAGGCGATGCTCGCGCCCGACAGATACGCCGCCTCGAAACCCGCCTGCTCGACCAGCGCCGCAGACAGCGCGTCATACACCCCGGGGCACAATAGCGGTCTCGCTTCGGCGATGCGTGTGGCGAGGTTGGACCGGTCCGTATTCACTCTGCGCCCCCTGCAACGACCAATGGTCATCCAGCCAAAGTTGTCCTATGCATAGGACATGAGCATCCTCGGATTGTCAATGAGCGCGAACCCGCCGCCTCAAGCCGATCCCCTGCCGCTGCACCATCGTCTCTACATGCTGTTGCGCCAGCGCATCCAGGAGGGCGAATACCCCGCCGAAACCGCCCTGCCCGGCGAGCACGAACTGGCCGCCGCCCACGGCGTCTCCCGCATCACCGTCCGCCGCGCGCTCGAACGTCTCGAGCAGGAATCCTTGGTGGTCCGCCGCCGCGGCGCCGGCACCTTCGCCTGTGTGCCGCCCGCACAGCCGCAGCGCGAGAGCCTGCGCGGCCTCATCGAGAACCTGCTGACCATGGGCCTGCGCACCCGGGTCAAACTCATCGACTTTGCTTACGTCGCCGCCCCGCCCGCCGCCGCCGCCGCGCTCGAATTGCCCATCGGCACCATCGCGCAGAAATCCATCCGCATCCGCGCCGTGCCCAACGGCCGTACCCCGTTCAGCCATCTCACCGCCTGGGTCCCCGAGCCCATCGGCCGCCGCTTCACCGCCCGCGACCTCGCAGCCCGGCCGTTGCTGCACCTCCTCGAGGAAGCCGGCGAACGCGCCGTCAGCACCGACCAGGTCATCTCCGCCAAGCTCGCCGACAGCGACGTCGCACCGCTGCTCGAAGTCGAGCCCGGCAGCGCCCTGCTCTGGGTCCGCCGCCAGGTGCGAAACGCCGACGGCCGCGTCATCGAAGCGATGGAGGCGCTGTATCGGCCGGAACTCTACGAATACACCCTCACCCTCGTCCGCGAAGACGAACTCTGGAACCCGGCGACAGCCAAGCGATAGGATCCCGTCATGACCGTCCTGATCTCCGGAGGCACCGGCTTCGTCGGCCTCAACCTCGCCGAGGCGCTGCTCCGACGCGGCGACCGCGTCGTCCTGTTCGCGCTCGACGCGCCGCCCGCACCGGCCCTGCGCCACTTCGCCACTCTGCCCGGCGAACTCGTGCTCGAACGCGGTGACGTGCTCGACACCGACGCCTTCACCGCCTGCCTGCAGCGCCACCGCGTCGACCGCCTATTCCCCTTCGCCGCCGTCACCTCCGGCCCCGACCGCGAGTTCGAGACCCCCGAGACGGTCATCCAGGTCAACCTGCTCGGCTTCGTCTCCCAGATGCGTGCCGCTCGCGCCGCCGGTGTCCGCCGCGTCGTCGCGCCATCCTCGGGCGCCATCTACGGCGAGAGCGCCTATGGCCCCGGCCCGCTCACCGAAGCCGGCACCCCACCCGTGCCGATCACCATCTACGGCGTCACCAAATACGCCGTCGAACGCAGCGCGCTCCGCCTCGGCGCGCTGTGGGAGATCGACACCGTGGTCGCCCGCATCGGCGCGGTCTTCGGCCCCTGGGAGCGCGACACCGGGCTGCGCGACTCACTGAGTTCCGTTCTGGCAGGTCGAGCGCCTCGCCCGCGAGGGCAAGCCGGCGATCCTGCCGACCGAGCTGCCGCCCTATGACTGGATCTATGCGCGCGACGCTGCCGCCGGGCTGCTGCATCTAATGGACTTGGCCGACCCGCCGCACCGCGTGTTCAACGTCGCCTCCGGGCGGCAATGGGACGGCGCCCTGCTGGATTGGTGCCGCCATCTGTCGACGATCCACCCCGGCTTCGACTGGCAGCAATCGCCCGACCCGGCCCGCTGCACCGTCCGCCTGGCCGACACCAGGCCCCGCGCGCCCGTCGGCATCGACCGGATCGGCAGCACCGGTTGGCGACCAAGCTTCACCCAGGAGAGCGCGCTGGCCGACTACCTCGCCTGGAGCCAGGCGCAGACCGGCTAGATCGGCTCGCTCGCCCATCGCCGTGGCCGCAGCCCGGCATGGAACCAACTCACCATCGAGTAGATGTCGTACACCGGCAGCCCGACCGCCGCCCGCAACGCCGCCGCATAGGGCGGCATGTTGGTGCACTCCAGCACGATCGCGCCGACCTCGGGATGCGCCGAGACCAGCGCTCGCCCGGCCTCCACCACATCGGCCTCGGCCAGATCGGCGTCCAGCGTCTCGCCTTCGGCCTTGATCAGCACCCGGAACAGCTCCCGCCCGTTCTCGGTCCCCACCACCGGCGTGTCCGGCGCTACCCCGGCCGCCGCCAGATGCGCCGGCGTCAACGTCGCGCCGCTGATCGAGACCACTCCCACCTTTCGGCCCGGCGGCAGCGTCGCCTGCACCCAAGGCGCCTGCATCAGCGACGACGTCGCCACCGGGACCGCCACCGCAGCCGCGATCTCCCGCTGGAACAGCGACAAGAACCCGCAATTCGTGGTGATCGCCTCCGCGCCGTCCCGCACCAATCCCGCCGCCGCCTCGATGAACGCCGGCAACAATCCCCGCGCGCCCTCGAGCACCACCCGCTCCGGGCTCGCGCCAGGCACCACCCGATACAGCACCGGAAACGGCCACGTCGTCGCGTTGCCCATATCCCCGGGGATCCGGGGGAAACGCGCCTCGAGCATCAGGATGCCCAACGGCGCGCCATAGATCGCCTTGCCACCCCGATGGATCATGTCCGCGCCAACCGCCGCTCATACGCCTCGACCAGCCGCGTGGCCGGAAACAACAGCGCGAAGTAGATCAGCGCCACCACGGTATAGACCTCCAAAGGCCGATACGTATCGGCACTGATCAGCGTCCCCTGATACAACAGGTCAGGCACCGCGATCGTCGACACCAGCGACGTGTTCTTCAGTTGCAGGATCGATTGGTTCATCAACGGCGGCAGCATCCGCCTGATCGCCTGCGGCAACACCACCAGCCGCATCAGATGCCACCGATGCAGCCCCAGCGCCCGCGCCGCATCCCACTGCCCCGCCTCGATCGACAGGATCCCGCCACGGAAGATCTCGGCATAGAACGCCGCCGTATACAACGACAGCACGCTCGTCGCCGCCACCATCGCCGTCATCTCGACATGCAGCAGCACCGGCAGCGCGTAATAGAACCAGACGATCAGCACCAGCAGCGGCGTGCAGCGGAAGAACTCGATCAGCGCCACCAATGGCACGTTGAGCAGCCGAGACTTGGACAGCCGGGCGATCCCGATCACGAGTCCGATGATGACGCCGAGCAGGATCGTCACCGCCGTATACGCGAGCGTCACCAACACGCCCGAAACGAACAGCGGCGTGTAGCGCAGCAGGAAGCCGAAGCTCCATTCGTAGATCACCCGCCGTCAGAACGACAGTTCAGGCGGCAGGTCGTCGCGCTTCACCCCCAGCTGCGCCAACCCGGCCAGCATCCACTCCCGCAATTGCCCCGTGCCCCGGTTGAAGTCGAGCCACGCATCGATCACCTCGCGGAACCGCATGTCCGGCTCGCGCTGCACGCCGAGGCAGCTCGGCAGCGCCACCGACGGCCCGCTCAGCAGCCGGTAGGTCCCCAGCCCCGGATTCTTGCCGATCGCCGTGACGCCCAGCGTCGCCGCCAGGATATCCACGTCGATTCGGCCCGACTGCAGCGCCAGGATGCAATCGTCCCGCGTCTTGAACCCGAACAGCTGCGCCTTCGGCGCGAACCGGTGCGCACACGTATCGTGCAGTGAACCGATGTCGAACCCGATCCGGATCTCCGGCTTGTTCAGGTCGTCCCACGTCTTCGGATCGAACCCCTTCTTCGCGACACAGCCGAACGGGTTGGTGATCATCGCATGCGTGAACCCGATCGCCAGCGCCCGCTGCGGCGTCGGGTTCAGCGCGAACGCCAGGTCCACCTTGTTGGACTGGAGATCCAACACCGAATTGCCATACGTCGATTCCACATAGGCCAGTTTGGCGTCGAACACCGCGGCGATGCTGTTGGCCATGTCGATCGCCATGCCGCTCCACGTCCCGGCGACGATGTCCTTGTTGAAATACGGCAGCTCCCCCGGCAGCGCCGCGATCCGCAGCACCTTGGTCCGCTGCACCCGCTCGAGCGTGCTCTCGTTGCCCTCCGCCCGCGCCGCGCTGCTGAATAGTGCCGCCGGCGCCAACGCCGCTGCCGCCGCCAACGACCGCCGTCCCGTCTTGCTGATCATGCTGCTCTCCTTATCGAAACCGCGCCGCATCGAATGCATGCACCGGGATCTCCGGCGCCCGCCCGCCGACCATCTGCGCCACCACCCGCCCCGTCCGCGCCGACGCAACCAGCCCGACATGACCATGCCCGAACGCATGGATCACGTCCGGCGTGTCCCGCGACGGACCCAGGCATGGCAGCCCGTCCGGCATGCTCGGCCGATGCCCCATCCAAACCTTCACCCGCTCCGCCGGCAGGTCCCGCGGCAGCCCAGGGAAACACCGCTGCAGATGGTCCCGCAACACTTCCGCCCGACGCCAATCCGGCGCCGCCTCCAACCCCGCGATCTCCACCTGCCCGGCGCAGCGCAACCCACCCTCGGTCATCGTGATCGCCATCTTCCCGTCCGACGGCATCAACGGCAAGCGCGGCCCCACCTCCGGATCGCGCAGCACCGCATGATATCCCCGCTCCGTCTCCAACGGCACCCGATCCCCCGCCGACGCCGCCAGCGCCTTCGACCGCGCCCCCGCGCAGATCACCGCTGCCTCGCACGCGACCGGCCCGCCCTCCGTCTCCACCGCTCGCAACCGTCCGCCCTCGATCCGCAGCCCGGTGGCGCGGCTGGCGATCCGCACGGCGCCTTCCCGCTCCGCCGCCTCCACCATCGCCGCCACATAGGCACCGGGGTCGCGGCAATGCCCCGCATCCTCGATCAGCACCCCGAACGTGTAACGACGGTCCAGCGCCGGCTCCTGTTGCCGCATCTCGTCCGCGTCCAGCTCGATCCACTCGATCCCGACCGACTTCCGCACTCGGAACGAGAGCGCCTCCGCCTCGAACGCCGCCCGATCCGGGTAGATGTACATCAGCCCCTTTTGCTCGATCAGCCCGCCGACGCCCGCCTCCTCCGCCAGCTTGCGATGCAGCGCCGGGGCATCCGCCAGCAGCGGCCGCAACGCCTGCGCCGCCCGCAGCACCCGCGCCTCCGTCCACCCCGCCGCCAGATACCGCAGCAGCCACGGCGCCGCCTTCGGCAGATACCGCCACCGTATCGACAACGGCCCCAGCGGATCCCGCAGATATCCCGGCACCTTGCGCCACGTCCCCGGTCCCGCCGGCGGGATCACCGACATCGTCGACAGCCAGCATCCGTTGCCGTAGCTCGCCGCCTGCTCACCGCCGGGCTCCCCGGGCTCGATGATGCTGACGCGATGCCCGTCCCGCAGCAGCTCGAGCGCGCTCGCCGCGCCGACCGCTCCGGCCCCGATCACGGCGACATGTTTGCTCAAAGCAGGATCATCGCTTCCATCATTATGTGCGCGCACAGATGCGCCGTCATCCCCTGCACGTCGTGCGGCGGGCTCACCGTGTTGAAATCCATCCCCACGATCTCCAGCCCGGCCAGTGTCCGCATCAGCTCGATCCCCTCCCGTGCCGACAGCCCGCCCCAGGTCGGCGTCGCCACCCCCGGCGCCACCGAAGGATCGAACACGTCCATGTCCCAACAAAGATACACCGGCCGCCCCGCCACCACGTCCCGGAACTCCGCCACCGCCTGCGCGAACCCGCGCCGCACCAGCTCCTCGATCGTCACCACCCGGAACCCGAGCCCGGCCGCATGCGCCAGCACGCCCCCGCAATAGGTGAACCCCCGCACCCCCACATGCCACGACGAAGCAGCATCCACCGCCCCCTCCTCCGCCGCATGCGTGAACTGCGTCGCCGCGTTGTACCGATCGTCGGCCGTATACGGATACGCATCCGTATGGCTATCGATATGCAGCGCCACCAGCCCCGGATGACGCTTGCCAACCGCCCGCATCAGCGGCAGCGACACCGATCCATCGCCGCCGATCCCCACCGGCACCGCGCCCGCCGCGAGCACCACGTCGGCCGCCGCCTCGATCAGCGGGAACGCCGCCTCGATCCGACCCGGCGTCAGCACCACGTTCCCGCAATCCACCACGCCCAACTCGGCCAGCACGTCCCGGTCCGCCAGCGTCGGGTGGAACCGCCTGACCAGCCGCGACTGCCGCCGCACTTCCGTCGGCCCCTGCCGCGCCCCGATGTGGAACGGGTGCGTCCCGCAATCGAACGGCACGCCCACGATCGCCGCCCGGCACCCCGGCCCCGGCAACCCCGCCGGAACCCCCATGAACGTCTCCGGCGGCTCGAACATCATGGCACGACGACGTCCCGCTCCGGGATCGGCTCTCCCTTGGACACGCGCAGGATATTCCCGAACATCTGCCGCACCGTCGGCTCGAACGTATCGGCCGAATGCGCCGCGATGTGCGGCGTCAGCACCAGCCCCGGCACCCCGATCAACGGCGAATCACCCGGCAACGGCTCCGTCTCGAACACATCCATCGCCGCCGCCCCGATCACCCCTTCCTTCAGCGCCCAGATCAGGTCCGCCTCCACCACCACCCCGCCGCGAGCCACATTCACCAGCGTCGCCGTCTTCTTCATCGACGACAGCGCCGCCCGGTCGATCAGCCCCGCCGTCTCGGGGGTCAACGGGCAATTCACGCTCACCACATCCGCCCGCGCCAACAATTCCGGCAGCGTCACATGCTCCGCCCCCGGAAAATCCACTGGCCGGCGCTTGGTATACAGGATCGGGCAACCGAACCCCGACAGCAGCGTCGCCAGCCGCTGCCCGATCGCCCCGAACCCGATGATCCCCACCGTCTTGCCCGAGAGCTGGCTGCTCGGCCGCCCGTAATTCCCGCCCGCCCACTTCCCCTGCTGCATCGCCCCGGCGCCCGCCGCCAGATGCCGCATCGTCGCGATCATCAACCCGATGGTGAACTCCGCCACCGAAACCGAATTGCTCCCGGTCGTCCGAGCCACCTTGATCCCGAGCTCGCGCGCGGTCTCGATGTCGAGGTTGTCCACGCCGACCCCCCATTTGTGCAGCAGCCGCAGCTTCTTCGCCGCCCGCAGCACCGTCCCCGGCACCGCGATCTGCCCGGAGATCGCATAGTCGGCATCCGCAATGATCGCCTGCAGGTGCGCCTCGTCCCGCTGCGTCCCATGCGTCATCACCATCCCCTCCGGCAGCAGCGCCCGCAACCGCGCCACCGTGCCCTCCGGGATGGGATCCAACACCACAACCGTCTCACTCATCGCAGCACCCTCGTCACCCCTACGACCCGATCCACTACCAGCACGATCGCCAGCGTCAGAACGATCAAACTCACCGCCAGCGCCGCCAGCATCGGATCCGTCCGCGTCTCCGCATATCGGAACAACGTCACCGGCAACGTCGTCAACCGCGGCCCGACCAGGAACAGGCTGATCACCGTCTCGTCGAAACTCAACAGGAACGACAACGTCGCCGCCGCCACCGCACCCGGCGCCGCCATCGGCAGCGTCACCCAGAAGAACGCCGCCACCGGCCGCGCCCCCAGCGTCGCCGCCGCCGCTTCCAGATCCGCCGGCATCGCCCGGAACGACGTCGCCAGCAGCCGCACCACGAACGGCAGCACCACCATCAGATGCCCCAACGCCAAGCCCGGCCACGTCGCCAGCAGCCCCAACGGCTGCAGCACCATCAGCAACCCCAACCCGATCACCAAGGTCGGCAGCAGCAACGGCAGCGCCAGCAGCCCCTCCATCCAGCCCGGCGCCCCGCCCCGCGCCACCGCCAGCGCCGCCGGGAACCCCGCCAGCACCGCCACCGCCGTCACCAGCAGCGCCAGCACCACGCTCCGTCCCGCCGCCTCCAGCACCGCCCCGCTCGCGAGCAGCTCGCCATACCACCGCAACGAAATCCCCGGCGGCGGAAACGTCAGATATTGTCCCGACGAGAAACTCAGCACCAACACCACCGCCAAAGGCGACAGCAGGAACACGTAACCGGCCGCCGCCAGCCCCCTCACGCCAGCCGCCGCGACAGGACCGACTGCGCCCCCAGGATCACCACCAGCAACGCCAGCACGTACACCGACAACGCCGCCGCCGCCGGCCAATCCAGTGTCTGCATCGCCGCGTCGTAGATCTCGGTCGCCAGCACGAAGACCCGGCCGCCGCCCATCAGCCGCGGCGTGATGAACGCCGAGATCCCCAGCAGGAACGCCAGCAGCCAAGCGCCGATCACCGCCGGCAGGGTCAACGGCAGCGTCACCAGCCAGAACGTCGCCAGCCTTCGCGCCCCCAACGTCCCCGCCGCCTCCTCCAACCGCGCATCCAGCCGCCCGAACCCCGACAGCAGCGCCAGCACCACATACGGCATCACGCTCTCGGTCAGCCCGATCTGCACCCCGGTCCAGTTGTTGATCAGCGGCTGCCGCGGCAGCCCCACCGCCGCGAACACGCCATTCACCAGCCCGCCATCCCCCAGGATCGCCAGCCAGCCGATCACCCGCGCTGTCCCCGAGACCAGCAGCGGCGCCACCGCCGCCACCGCCAACGCGCCCCGGAACCGGCTCCGCGTCCGGAACAGGAACAGCGCCATCGGATACGCCAGCACCAGCGCGAAACTCGCCGCCACCGCCGACAGCCGCAAACTGTCCCAAGTCTCCGCCCAGAAGAACGGATCTTCAGCCAGCTTCGAATAGCTCGCCAACGAAACGTCGGGCACCAGCACGCCGCCCTCTTCCGTCCGGTTCAGGCTCATCCGCATCAGCACGCCGAGCGGCCACAAGAACCCGAGCGCCGACACCACAAAAGCCGGCAAGCACAGCAGGATGCCGGTCCGCCGCCTCATGCGGCGAAACACACCATGTCTACGGCCGCCCACCCGACCCGGACCGACGATCCCGGCTGCAACCCCCGCCACCCTTCGTCGGACGTCGACAGGTCCACCGGCACCCGCCCCGCCCCGGTCTCCACCAGCACCTGCACCACCTCGCCCGTATAATCGAGCGCGCTCACCTTGCCCTCGAGCACGTTGTCCGCCCCACCCTCCGGCACGATCCGGATCCGGTGCGGCCGCACATACGCCCGCACCGCCCCGCTCGCCGGCCCCGACCGCGCCCGCAGCAACGCCGGCCCGGCCCGCACCGCGCCCTGCTCCATCACGCCCGACAGCTTCGCGCTCCGACCCACGAACTCGGCCACGAACGCGGTCGCCGGGCGCTCGAACACCTCCTCGGGCGTCCCCAACTGCGCGACCTCCCCCGCCTGCATCACCGCCACCAGGTCCGCCATCGCCAGCGCCTCCGCCTGGTCGTGCGTCACGAACACCGACGTCGCCCCCACCCGACGCTGCAGCGCCCGCATCTCCACCCGCAGCTCCTCCCGCAACTTCGCATCCAGCGCCGACAACGGCTCGTCCAGCAGCAGCACATCCGGCTCGATCGCCAACGCCCGCGCCACCGCCACGCGCTGCTGCTGCCCCCCCGACAACTGCCCCGGCCGCTTGCCCGCATGCGCGCCCAAGCCCACCATCTCCAGCGCCGCTAGCCCGAGCCGCCGCCGCTCCGCCGCCCTCACGCCCCGCATCCGCAACCCGAACCCGACATTCCCCAACACCGACATGTGCGGGAACAGCGCATAGGATTGGAACACCACCCCCATCCGCCGCGCATACGGCGCCAGACCGGTCACGTCCCGCCCGTCGACCAGCACCCGCCCCGCATCCGGCGCCTCGAGCCCGGCCACCATCCGCAGCGTCGTCGTCTTGCCGCACCCCGACGGCCCCAGCAGGGCGATCAAGCTCCCCCGCGGCACCGACAGCGACAGGTCACGCACCGCGACCGACGCCCCGTACGCCCGCCGCAGCCCGTCGAGAACGAGGTAGGACAGGTCACCGCCCTCCGGCCGAGATCACCTCGCGCCGCCAGCGCTGCGTCCACCCGTCCCGCAACTTCACCATCTCGTTCCAATCCAGCGGGATGATCTTCGCCGCGTTCGCCGCCCCGGCGCTGGTCCGCGCCGCGGCCTCCGCATCGACGCCCGCTTTGGCGTTGGTCGGCCCGTAGAACATCCGCTCCGTGAACGCCTTCTGTGCCGGCGCCGAGAGCGCATATTTCATGAACGCCAACCCCGCCGCCCGATGCGGCGCACCCTTCACCAGATTGATCATGTTCATCTGCAGGACGGTGCCCTCGCTCGGCACCATCACGCCCAGCTTGCCCCCGGAACGATCATGCGCCAACTGCGCCCGCGCGTTCCAATTGGTCGAGAACGCCAGCGTCCCGTTCAGCACCAGCGTCTGCCCGTCCGGCTGCGGATCGAACGTCTGCACGTTCGGTGCGATCGACGCCAACGTCTTGAACGCCGCATCCGGCTTGTGCCAGTCGCCGCCCTCCGCCTTCGCCAGGATCGCCGTCAATGCCAGCGCCTGGATGTTCGGCGGCGCCGACATCCCCACAAGCCCCTTCCAAGCCGGATCGCGCAACGCCATGATCGAGGTCGGCGCCGGCTTCACCTTCTCGCTGTCGTAGATCACGACGAAACTGTCGAACGTGACCGCCGGGCCGCACCCGTTCGGATCCCGCGCTTGCGCATCCAGATCCGCCATGACCGGCAGCATGTCCGGCGTGATCTTCTCGACCAGCCCCTCCGCACACGCGATCGCCGCCGTCGTCGCATCCATGATCACGACGTCGACCTGCGGATCCGTCCGCTGCGTCCGCAGCTCCCCCAGCATCGTCGCCGACCCGGCGCTGCCGTGGAACGAAGCCTCCCCGAACGGCTTCAGCACCGTTTCGGTGTAGTTGTCCTGGAATGGCTTGTCCGAATAGGCCATGACCACCGCGCTCTCGGCCCAGGCCGGCGCGCTCAGCAGCGTTGCGGCAAGCAAAACGAATTTCATGACCCGTCTCCCGCTCAGATCGATGCAAGAACTTTCGTCGAGGCGCCGCTGAGGTCGCCCAGCTTGGCTCCCGCCGCCACCTTGCCTTGGCTCACCAGCCCCGCCGCCTGCCGCTCGATCGCCCGCCGCGCCTCGCTTTCGGCCTCGGCTGCCGGCAGGATCAGCACGCCCGTATCGTCGCACAGCACCGCGTCGCCCGGCATCACCACCGCCCCGCCAATACTGACCGGCCGGTTCAGCGCGCCGCCGAGATCGTAGATCCGCGTCGTGATCGGCGCCATGCCGCGGCACCACATCGGGAAGTCCGACGCCTCGATCTCCTCCATGTCGGTGCACGGCCCGTCCACCACGCCCGCCTTCGCGCCCGCCGCCTTCGCCGCCACCGTCACGCCGCCGCCCCAACACGCATGCCGGTCATCGCCCAGCCGATCGACCACGAGGATATCCCCCGGCCGCAACAACCCCAGCGCATGATGCAGCAGCGTGCTGTCCGGCCCCGGGATCATCAGCGTCACCGCCGTCCCCGCGACCCGGCGCTTGCGCAATAGCGGCTGGATCCCGCGGTCGCAGAACCCCCAGTGGCGCCAATGCCCCACCGTCGCCGTCTCCGTCAGTTCCAGCAACGCCACCACCTCGGCGCTGATCGCCGCCGGCATCGGATTGACTTCGTATTTAGCCATTGCTCGACCCTCCATCCAATTGCGCCATCACTTCCGCCAACGGCCGCAAATGCCGCTCCAACACCCGCTCCGCCAGCGCCGAATCCCGGGCCGTCAGCGCTTCCAGCAGCGCCTCGTGCTCCGCGAGGATGGCCTGGATCCGCGCCGGCATCGCCCCGAACGCCGACAGCGCGACACGCTGCTGCCGCGACCGCAAAGCGTCGTACATCTCGGTCAGCACATCGTTGGCCAACGTCTCGATCAAGGATCGATGGAACGCCTGGTCCAGCTCGACATGCTCGTCGATCGCCGGCTCCGCCTGCATCTCCCGCAGCAGCTCCCAAGCCCGCGCCGGCACCGCTTTGCCCTCGGCGCAAAGCCGCCGCGCCGCATGCGTCTCGATCACCCGCCGCACCTCGTAAACGTCCAGCAGCTCCTGCGCCGTCACCTGCCGCACCAGCGCGCCCCGTCGCGGCAACAGGTCGAGGTACCGTTCCGCCGCCAGACGATGGAACGCCTCCCGCACCGGCGTCCGCGACACGCCGACCGCCGCCGAGACCTGCTCTTCTTCGAGGAAAGCGCCGGGCTTGATCCGCCGCGTCAGGATCCCGTCCCGCACATAGGCGTAGACGCGCTCCCGCGCCGACCGTCGATCTGCCTCCACAACGCTGGCCAACACCAACTCGCGAACTCCTCTCGGCCAGTTCGACCTTGCATCCACCATGTATACGTGCCGTAATCGGATGCAGAACACAACAGCCAAGCAGTGCATTGATGAATATGCAGTCGAAATGAGCACAGACCGCTCAAATGCTGTGCGTACGCCGTGCTGAACGGCACCGGCCGCATCGCCATGGTCAGCGGCGCATCACGCGGCATCGGCCGCGCCACCGTCGAGCACCTGCTCGAGACCGGCTGGCACGTCTCCGCCTGCACTCGCGACAAGAGCGGTCTCGCCCCCTCCCCCCGCCTCCTGCTGCACCGTTACGATGCCGAGGACCCCGACAGCCCGAACGCCTGGCTCGCCGCCACCCTCGATCGTTTCGGCGCGCTGCATGCCCTCGTCAACGCCGCTGGGATCAACACCAAGTTCAAGCTCGCCGACGAGGACGAGACCCCGCTCGACCAGCTCTTCGCCGTCAACGTCAAGGCGCCGATGCGCCTGATCCGCGCCGCCCTCCCCGCGCTGCGCCAATGCGGCGAAGGCCGCGTCGTCAACGTTGCGTCGCTCTCCGGCAAGCGCGTCGCCAACGAGAACCTCGGCTACGCGATGAGCAAGTTCTCTCTGATCGCCCTCACCCAAGCCGTCCGCCGCGAAGGCTGGGACCACGGCATCCGCGCCACCGCCGTCTGTCCCGGCTTCGTCGCCACCGACATGACCTCAGGGGTCACCACCTTCCCTCGCGCCCAGATGAGCAGCCCGGCCGACATCGCCGAACTCATCGGCACCATGCTCCGCCTCCCCAACAACGCCACCATCGGCGAACTCCTGGTCAATTGCCGGCTGGAGCCCTTCCTATGACCGACGTGGTCGTCGTCGGCGCCGGGATCAGCGGCGCCGCCACCGCCTACGAACTCGCGACCGCCGGGCTGGAAGTGGCCTTGGTCGACCGCTGGGGCCCTGCCGCCATGGCCAGCGGTTGGACGCTCGCCGGCGTCCGCCAATCCGGCCGCGACCCCGCCGAACTCCCGCTCGCCCAAGCCGCCGTCGCCGACTGGGAGCACCTCGCCGACAAGCTCGACGCGCCCACCCACTACACCAGGCGCGGCAACCTCCGCCTCGCCCGCACCGAAGCCGACCTCGCCCAACTCGCCGCCATGGTCGCGCAACAAAAACACGCCGGCCTCGAGCTCGAACTCCTCGACCACGCCGCCCTGCACGCCCTCGCCCCCGCCATCGCCGATCACGTCGTCGGCGCCTCCTACTGCCCGACCGACGGCCATGCCGACCCGCACGCCACCGTCGCCGCGTTCATTGCCGCAGCCGAACGCGCCGGCGCCGAACTCCGCTTCGGCGAGACCGCGCTGTCCATCGAAACCGGCCATGGCCGCGTCACCGCGCTGCGCACCGACCGCGCCACCATCCCCTGCGCCCGCATCGTCCTGGCCACCGGCATCATGGGCAACGCCCTGCTCGACCCGCTCGGCCTGCACGTCCCCATGACGCCCCAGGCGGTCACCCTCCTGCGCAGCGTCCCCGTCGCGCCCATCCTCGCCCAAGTCGTCGGCGTCGCCGACGCCTCCTGCGCCGGCCGCCAGGAAGTCGACGGCCGCTTCCGCTTCACCGGCAGCGGCGGCCCCTGGACCGGCGACCCCGCCTTCCCCGGCAGCCCGGCCACCGGCCCGCGCCTGCGCCCCAGGATCGCCGACATCGCCCACGTCGCCACGCTCTTCGGCGCCCTCGTCCCCGCCGCTTCCGAAGCCCCGCTCGACGACACCTGGGTCGGCCTCATCGACTCCACCCCCGACGCCCTCCCCGTCCTCGAAGCCGCCCCCGAGCCCCGCGGCCTCATCCTCGCCATGGGCTTCTCCGGACACGGCTTCTGCCTCGGCCCGGTCACCGGTCGCATCTGCGCCGCCCTCGCCCGCGACCAAAGCCCCAACCTCCCCATCGAGCCTTTCTCGCGATCCCGCTTCGCGCACGCGGCGGCGGCGGCGGAAACGCTCACCCTGCACGGCTGAGATGCTCCGCACCATCCTGCACCGCGCCGGCCAGAGCCTCGTGCTCCTCGTTCTCACCTCGATGATCGGCTTCGGCCTGCTCCACCTCACCCCCGGCGGCCCGCTCAGCCAGTTCGCCATGGTCCCCGGCATGTCCGCCGAAACCCTCGCCCAGATCTCGCACCAGATGGGCCTCGACCGCCCGATCCCGATCCAATACCTCGATTGGGCCGCCCGCCTGCTCACCGGCGACTGGGGCCACTCCTACCGCGACGGCGCACCCGTCCTCTCGGTCATCTTCTCGCACCTCCCCGCCACGATCGAACTGATGGCGAGCTCCACCCTCCTCTCCATCCTGATCGGCACCTGGGTCGGCGTCCTCGGCGCCATTCGCCGCTATTCCGTGGCCGACTACCTCGCCACCATCGGCGCCATGGTCGCCCTCTCCATCCCGACCTTCTGGTTCGGCCTGGTCATGATCTACCTCTTCGCCGTCGAGCTCGCCTGGCTCCCCTCCGGCAACATGTACAGCTCCGGCGAGACCGGCCTGCTCGACTACGCCAGGCACCTCGTGCTGCCCTGCGCCGTCCTCACCCTCGTCACCGTCGCCACCTGGAGCCGCTTCATGCGCGCCTCGATGCTCGACGTGATCTCGCAGGACTACATCCGCACCGCGCGCGCCAAAGGCGTCCCCCGCCGCGCCGTCCTCATCAAACACGCGCTGCGCAACGCCCTGCTGCCGATGATCACAGTCGCCGGGCTGCAACTCCCCACCCTGCTCGGCGGCGCGCTGGTCACCGAAACGGTCTTCACCTGGCCCGGGATGGGCCGCCTCTTCCTCGATTCGATCGGTTACCGCGACTATCCCGTGGTGATGGGCCTGCTGATGATCTCCGCCCTGCTCGTCCTCATCGGCAATTTCGCCGCCGACCTGCTCTATGTCGTCGCCGACCCGCGGATCCGCGTCAGATGAGCGTCACCCTCGCCCCGCGCACCGTTCGCCGCCCCGCGCTCCGCCGCCTGTTCCGGCACCGCCTCGCCATGTTCGGCCTCGCCGCCCTGGTGTTCCTCATTCTCGCCTGCGCCATCGGCCCCTCGTTGGTTCCCTACGACGCGCTGGCCGTCGACCTCCGCCACCGCTTCCAGCCGCCCTTCGCCGGCCCCCACCTCCTGGGCTCCGACCCGCTGGGACGCGACCAGCTCGTCCGCCTCCTCCTCGCCGGCCGCATCTCGCTGTTGGTCGGCTTCGCCGCCATGGGCCTCAGCACCGTCACCGGCGTCCTGGTCGGACTGGCCGCCGGGTTCTACGGCGGTTGGATCGGCACCGCGCTGATGCGCCTCGTCGACGCCGTCCTCTGCTTCCCCAGCATCTTCCTGCTGCTCACCCTGGCCGCCCTGGTCAGTCCCGGCGTGCTCACCATCACCCTGATCGTCGCACTCACCTCCTGGATGGAGGTCGCCCGCATCGTCGAAGGCCAGGTCCGTTCATTGCGCGAGCGCGACTACGTCATATCGGCCGAAGCCATCGGCGTCTCCGACGCCCACCTCATGCTGCGCGAACTCCTGCCCAACATCATGGCCCCGATCGTCGTCGCCGCCACGCTCAACGTCGCCCGCGCCATCCTGCTCGAGAGCTACGTCTCTTATCTCGGCTACGGCATCCAGCCCCCCACCCCCTCCTGGGGCAACATGCTCAACAACGCCCAGGAATACCTCAACAAGGCCCCTTACCTTGCCATCCTCCCGGGTGCGGCCATCACGCTCGCCGTCACCGGCTTCAACTTCCTCGGCGACGGCCTGCGCGACGCGCTCGACCCCCGCCTGGACCTGCAACGATGACGCTCCTCTCCGTCACCGACCTGCACGTCACCTTCACCGGCGACCGCGGCCGTGTCCCCGCCATCGAGGGCGTCTCCTTCGATCTCGCCCCCGGCGAAACCCTCGCCCTCGTCGGCGAATCCAGCTCCGGCAAATCCGTTACCGCGCTGGCCCTCATGCGCCTCCTCGGCGGCCCCCCCAACGTCACCATCTCCGGCCACGCCCGCCTCGGCGACACCGACCTGCTCGCCCTTCCCGAATCCCAAATGGAAGCGATCCGCGGCCGCGACATCGCCATGATCTTCCAGGAGCCGATGACCTCCCTGAACCCGGTGCACCGCATCGGCGCCCAGATCAGCGAAGCCCTCCTCACCCACGAGCGCATTTCTACCAGTGCCGCCGCCGCCCGCGCCGTGTCGCTCCTGGAGCAAGTCGGCATCCCCGAGCCCGCCCTTCGCGCGCGCGCCTTCCCTCACCAACTCGCCGGCGGCATGCGCCAGCGCGCGATGATCGCCATGGCGCTGGCCTGCCGCCCGAAGATCCTGATCGCCGACGAGCCCACCACCGCCCTGGACGTCACGATCCAAGCCCAGATCCTCGCCCTGATCCGCTCTCTCCAGGACGAAACCGGCATGTCCGTCCTCTTCATCACCCACAACCTCGGCGTCGTCGCCGAGATCGCCGACCGCGTCCTCGTCATGTATGCCGGCCAAATCGTCGAAGCCGCCCCGGTCGCCGACATCCTCCACCACCCGCTGATGCCCTACACCACCGGCCTCCTCGCCTCCGTCCCCCGCCTCTCCGACGTCCTGACCCGCAAAGGCGCCCGCCTCGCCGCCATCCCCGGCAACGTCCCCGACCCCATCAACCGGCCCGGCGGCTGCACCTTCCACGTCCGCTGCACCCACAACCAACCCGCGCGCTGCGAGACCGCCCGCCCCGCTCTCGACCCCGCCACCCCAACCCACGCCGTCCGCTGCGCCCGCTGGCGAGAACTCGCATGACGCCCCTCCTCGACGTGAGCGGCCTCTCCAAGCACTACCCAGTCTCCGGCCGCCGAACCCTCCGCGCCGTCGAAGACGTCAGCTTCACCATCGCCCCCGGCGAAGTCCTCGGGATCGTCGGCGAAAGCGGCTCCGGCAAGACCACCCTCGGCCGCACCATCCTGCGCCTCCACCCCGTCACCTCCGGCGCCATCCGTTTCCGCGGCCAAGACATCGCCCATGCCTCCCGCGCCGCCCTTCGCCCCGCCCGCCGCCACATGCAGATCGTCTTCCAAGACCCCGACGCCTCCCTCAACCCCCGCATGACCGTCGAGCAAAGCCTCGCCATCCCGCTGCAAGTCCACGAACCCGCCCTCGCCCGCGCCGCCCGCCGCACCCGCATCGAACAAGCCCTCAACCGCGTCGGCCTCTCCCCCGCCTCGGCCGACCGCTACCCCCACGAGTTCTCCGGCGGCCAGCGCCAGCGCATCGGCATCGCCCGCGCGCTCATGTGCGGCCCCGATCTCCTCGTCGCCGACGAGCCAGTCTCCGCCCTCGACGTCTCGGTCCAGGCCCAAATCGTCAACCTCCTGCTCGACCTCCGCGCCGAGCTCAACCTCGCCATCCTCTTCATCGCCCACGACCTCGCCGTCGTCGGCCTGATCTCCGACCGCATCGCCGTCATGTATCTCGGCCGCATCGTCGAGATCGCCGACACCGCCTCCCTCTTCACCCGCCCCCGACACCCCTACACCGAAGCCCTCTTCTCCTCCGTCCCCGACATCGCAGCCCGGCGACAGCGCATCCTCCTCGAAGGCGACATCCCCAGCCCCCTCTCACCCCCCTCCGGCTGCGCCTTCCGCACCCGCTGCCGCTACGCCGAACCCGAATGCGCCGCCGCCATCCCGCCCCTCACCGAGATCGCCGCCAACCACCTCACTGCCTGCCGCCGCCCCGACCTCACCCTCGCCTCGCCCCTCGCCTAAGGAACCCGCCATGGGACCCACCATCGACCCGGCCGAGACCGACGCCACCCTCCCCGCCCACGCCGACGTGGTCGTCATCGGCGGCGGCATCATCGGCATCAGCGCGGCGCTCCACCTCGCCCGCCAAGGCGTCTCCGTCCTGCTCTGCGAAAAGGGCAAACTCGCCGGCGAACAGTCCAGCCGGAACTGGGGCTGGGTCCGCAAGACCGGCCGCGACCTCCGCGAGGTCCCGCTGATCATCGAAGCGCTGCGCATGTGGGGCGACCTCACCCGCGAAGGCCTCCCCACCGGCTTCACCGAATGCGGCGTCCTCTATGTCGCCACCTCGGACTCGGACCGCGCCCATTACGAAAAATGGCTCGACCGCGTCTCTCCCTTCCAGATGGGCAGCCGCATCGTCGAAGGCGACGAACTCGCCGCCCTCATGCCCGGCGCCACCAAGCGCTTCCCCGCCGCCCTCTACACCAAGACCGACGGCCGCGCCGAACCCCAGAAAGCCGTCCCCGCCCTCGCTGCCGCAGCCCGCGCCGCCGGCGCCATCATCCTCGAGAACTGCGCCGTCCGCGGCCTCGACCGCACCGCCGGCCGCGTTTCCGCTGTCATCACCGAACGCGGCCGCGTCACCTGCAACAGCGCGATCCTGGCGAGCGGCGCCTGGTCCCGCCTGTTCTGCGGCAGCCTCGGCCTGCGCCTGCCGCAACTGAAGACCCGCTCCTCCGTGCTCCGCACCGCGCCGGTCTCCGGCGCCCCCGAAACCTCCGCCTGGCTCGGCAACGTCGCCTACCGCAAGCGCGCCGACGGCGGCTACACCATCGCCAACGGCCGGGCCAACATCGTCCCCATCACCCCCGACACGTTCCGCTTCTTCTTCAACTTCCTGCCCGCCGCCCGCGCCGAACGCCGCGGCCTGCGCCTGCGCCTCGACGACCGCTTCATGACCGAAGCCCGCACCCCCAAGCGCTGGGACCTCGATCAGCCCAGCCCGTTCGAGACCACCCGCACCCTCGACCCCGACCCGGTGCTCCCCATCAACGACGCCGCCATGACCAGCCTGCGCGAGATCTTCCCCGTCTTCCGCGGCGTCCAAGTCACCCAGCAATGGGCCGGCCTCATCGACGTCACCCCCGACGCCGTCCCCGTCATCTCCGAAGTCGACACCATCCCCGGCCTCGTCATCGCCACCGGCTTCTCCGGTCATGGTTTCGGGATCGGCCCGGCTGCGGGTAGGCTCGCCGCCGAGATCGCAACGTCCGCCACCCCCCTCGTCGACCCCACCCCGTTCCGCTTCAGCCGCTTCACCGACGGGTCGCCCATCTCGCTCGAAGGCGGCCTCTAACTCTAACAGGAGACCAGACATGCAGCTCTCGCGTCGCCTCTTCCTCGCCACGTCAGCAGCACTCGCTGCCACCCCCGCTCTCGCCGAAAAGCAGAAAGCCACCGGCCAGGTCATCATCGGCCTCTCCCAGGAGCCCACCGTCTTCGACCCCCGCAAACCCCACATCGAAGTCGACGACGGCATCCACGCCGCCCTCTACAGCCCGCTTTGGCAGGTCGCCCCCTCCGGCGAGATGCTCCCCCGCCTCGCTGTCGAGATCCCCACCGTCGCCAATGGCGGCCTCTCCGCCGACGGCCTCACCTGGTCGATCAAGCTCCGCCCCGGCGTCAAATGGCATGACGGCACCCCCTTCACCTCCGCCGACGTCGCCTTCACCCTCAAAAGCGTCATGGCCCCCGACTTCCCCGCCTACAGCCGGACCGGCCACGAGCTGATCGACGACATCCAGACCCCCGCCCCCGACCGCATCGTCTGGAAGATGAAGAAACCTTTCGCGCCCTATCTCTCGATCCTCGCCTGGTTCGGCATCGTCCCCAAGCACAAGCTCGAGAACGAACCCGCCGTCGGCGGCCGCTACAACGAGAGCCCGGTCGGCACCGGCCCCTACAAATGGAAGGAACGCGTCCCCGGCGACCACATCACCCTCGTCGCCAACGAAGACTATTTCGCCGCCGGCCCCAACATCGCCACCGCCATCTTCAAATACATCCCCGATCTCACCGTGCTATTCACCCAGTTCCGCACCGGCGACATCGACTACATCGGCCTGCAAGGCATCTCCGCCGACCATTACGACGAAGCGGTGAAATTCGCCGGCCGCACCGTCGTCACCGCCCCGCAAGCCTCGATCGAGAACTTCTACTTCAACCACGGCCTGCCGCAGTTCAAGGAAAAAGCCGTCCGCCAGGCGATCTACTACGCCTACGACAAAGCCAGCATTATCGAGCAGATCTATTACGGCCGGATGGCCCCGTCCGAATCCTTCCTCCCCAAGGAGAGCTGGGCCTACAACCCCAACCTGCCGAAGCACGAATACAGCCTCGACAAGGCGAAGGCCCTCCTCGACCAGGCCGGCTGGAAGCCCGGCCCCGACGGCATCCGCGCCAAAAACGGCGTCCGCCTCGCCTTCGCCAACTCCACCACCGCCGGCAACCACCTGCGCGAACAAGTCCAGCAGCTCATCCAGCAGGACTTCAAATCCATCGGCATCGAGATGACCATCAAGAACCTGCCGCCGGCCGTCATGTGGGGCGAATACTGGATCAAATCCCAGTTCGAGACCGCCATGGTCGGCCTCAACTTCATGGTCGGCCCCGACCCCGACGCGTCCGACTACTTCCGCAGCACCTCGATCGCCGCCAAGACCGGCTCCGGCCAGAACACCATGCAATACGACAACCCCGAGGTCGACCGCCTGCTCCTCGAGGGCGCCAACGAACTCGACCAAGCCAAGCGCATCCCGATCTACCAGAAGCTGCAGCAGGTCCTCCGCGAAGACCTCGCCTTCATCCCCCAGCACCAATACATTCGCATCGAGGGAACCAAAGCCAAGCTCGAGGGCTATCAGCCCAACATCAACGTCCGCCTCAACGCCTGGAACCTCGCCGACTGGAAGTGGGCCTGACCTCAACTCCCTCCCCCCTTCGTGGGGGAGGGCCGGAATGGGGGGACGAACACACCGCAACGGAGCCGACAATGAGCCACCCCCCCGGTTTCTACCGCACCCAACTCGGCGCCTTCGAAGCCATCGCGCTGCACGACGGCACCCTCGTCCGCGACCGGCCGCCGGGCTTCGTCCGCAACGCCAGCGACGCCGAAGTCAGCGAAGCCTTCGCCGCCGCCGGCATGGCCCCCGACAAGCTCACCCTCACCTTCACCGCCCTGGCCATCCGCACCCCCGACGGCCTCGTCCTCATCGACACCGGCTTCGGCGACTCCGGCCCGCCCAGCGCCGGCAACCTCCTCGCCAACCTCCAAGCCGCCGGCCATCAGCCCGGCGACGTCACCACCCTCATCATCAGCCACTTCCACGGCGACCACGTCGGCGGCATCCGCCGCAAGGACGGCGCCCTCACCTTCCCCAACGCCAAGATCTACGTCCCCAAGCCCGAGTGGGACTACTTCATGGACGACGCCAACGCCGCGTCCGCCCCTGCCATGCTCAAGGACACCTTCACGGCCGTCCGCACCATCTTCGGCCCCAGCGCCAACGAGGTCACCAAATTCGCCTGGGGCGACGAGATCATCCCTGGCTTCAAATCCATCCAAGCCGACGGCCACACCCCCGGCATGTCCGCCATCGAGATCACCTCCGGCGCCGAGAAACTTCTCTTTACCGCCGACATCACCAACAATCCCCTGATCTTCGCCCGCCACCCTACCTGGCAGGCCATCTTCGACCTCGATCCCGACCGCGCCATCGCCACCCGCCGCAGGATCCTCGACCAGGCCGCCGCCGACAAACGCCGCCTGTTCTACTTCCACGCGCCCTTTCCCGCGATGGGCACCGTCGTCAAGAGCGGCGATGGCTACGAGTATCTCCCCGCCCTCTGGGCCTAATCCCAGCGCGCAGTTTCGTATCCGACAATATTCAACGATCGATCGCTTGACGCCGCGCCGCGCTTCGCGGCCTCTGGCGCGATCCCAAGGAGGAGCGACCCATGAGCTTGTTCGGTTCGATTATGCATAAGATCTTCCATCACGACGACGCACAACCTGCAGCCGCAACACCCGACGCGGCGCAACCGGACACGGTGCAGCCCGAAGCCGCCAAATCCGCCGATGTCCTGTCGGTCAACTCGTCCGCCGCCGCCGCTGCTTCCACCACGGCCCCGTCCGCGCCCGTCGACGTCGAAGCCGTGCTCACTCAAATGGCCTCCCAGAAGGGCGGCGGCGGCAACTGGCAGACCTCGATCGTCGACCTGCTCAAGATGCTCGACCTCGACTCCAGCCTCAACGCCCGCAAGGACCTCGGCAACGAGCTGAACGTCCACGTCGGCGCCGACGGCACCGCCGAGCAGAACATCGCCCTGCACCACGCCGTCATGCAGAAGCTCGCCGAAAACGGCGGCAAGGTCCCCGACAGCCTCAAGGGCTGACACGAGCCCATCATCCGGCCAAGCCACCGCGCCTGGCCGGATGACGCCTCGACGCCGACGACGGCCCGCTCGAACTCGTCATGGCGAGGAGCGCAGCGCCTCAGATCCCCCGCAGCGTCCGCACCACCCCCGCCACATCCACGCTCCACCGCTTGTGGATCGGCGTCGGATCGCTCTCGTCCTGCGTCCCCAAGATGAAGCCGAACCGGTGACCCAGCGAGCCGAACAGCATCGCATGGTTATGGATGAAGATCGAACTGCTCTCGATCGACACCACCAACGTGCCCGGCTCGCAGAACACCACGTTGAACAGCGCCGCTCCCCCCAGCCCCACAACCATCTCCGCCTCGCGGAACAGGGCGATTTGGTCCGCGAACGCCAACTGCTCGGGCTCGTGGATCTCGAAGCCCAGCTCGGCCATCCGATCGATCAGCTCGTCCTCGTTCGTCAGCGCCCGGTAATTCGCCGCCGCCTTCGACACCGACCGCCGCGATAGGAAGATCCGCCGCTTCCGCCCGCCACCCGCCTGCGGCGCCAACGACCGCCCAATCCTCGCATACAGCGCCCGATCATTGGGCGTCGGCACCAGATCCACTTGCGTATATTGCGTCACCCGAAGATCCCGGCAGTAATACGTATGCCCCAGCTCCTGATGCACGATCTCCCGCGCCGACAGCCCGGCGGCCGCCAGAAGCCCGAGCTGCCACGGCCGCCCCGCATGGATCAGCATCCGATCCGCCGAACGCTCCGCAACGAACCCCGCCGCGATCGGCAACGCCTGCAGGATCCACATCCCCCAGTTCAGCGGCTCCGTCGGCGTCCCGAACACCACCCGCCCGCCGACGTCGGCGATGCGCAGCCCGGCGAG
Source organism: uncultured Alphaproteobacteria bacterium (assembly GCA_963848035.1). Classification (GTDB taxonomy): domain Bacteria; phylum Pseudomonadota; class Alphaproteobacteria; order Acetobacterales; family Acetobacteraceae; genus JAVVHH01. Next base: position 3,351,239 of record CAWKCD010000001.1, on the reverse strand, counting down.
ATTGCGATACGACACCTCGAACCGCCCATCCACGCGATGGATCTGCGGCATCGGCAGCTGCCGTCCCGGATGGTTGTCCACATGGTAGTCCAACCGCCGCCGGTAATGCTCGATCTCCTGGCAATCGAACCGGTCCGGCGAGGTGAGGAACGCATGCAAATGGTGATGCCCGAACACCAGCGTCTCGCTGAGCGCCATCTCGTATACGCCATGCCGTCTGTGCGGCTGCACATCCCTCAGCACCGCCACGTCGCTGCCGCCAGCCTGGTCGACCACGAACGCCGCCGCTTCCCGCGCCCAATCCTGCCCGGCCTCGACCGGAACGACGTTCGCCCCGCCGACGACGTCGGCAGCCGAAGGCACGAAAAGCCCCGAAGATTCATTCATTGACGGCAAAGACCCCGCCCGACGCCCATTGCCGGCCAGGCATCTTACCGCCGATCCCGCGATTTGCACCTTCGCCGCGCTGACCGGCCATTCGCATCGCTGCCTGACTAAAACGATACGCGTTCATCTTTGCGTAAAGATTTTGACGGAAAAGGGAGGAGGTTTCTTTTGATAGGTGATTAGTGGACGGCATTCTCGGTGGAGACAGCGTGCGCGACGCTGGACGGGCGATCGTATCACGCACCGAAGCGGATCGACCGCCGTCCGACGCCGCCAACGAAGCCGCGCAGCACATTCTGGCAACCCACCAAGCCATTCTCGAAGCCGCGCTGTGCGGCGCCCCGATCTCGGAGATCGTCGAGCGCACCCTCGCCTGCGCGACGAAGCTGTTCGATGGCGCAAGCTGCGCCGTGGTGCTGATCGATGGCGCCGGGCACTCGCATACCAGGACCTCCCACGACTTTCCGGCCGCCCTCCTGAAAGACCCCCCCACGGCGAGCCAGATTTCCTCGATCCTCGATATGGAAGCCGGCGCCCCGGCCTGGCTCTGCACCGAGCCCGTTCACGTCGAGCAAACCGCCGCCGGATCCGTTCTCGCCTATCTCCGCACCGACCCTGACCACCTCGCGCCCGCCCTCGCCCAGCTCGCCCAGCTCGCCACGTCCGTCGGCCTTGCCCTCACCGTCGCCAACCGCGAAACCCGCTCACGTTCCGCTGGCGAGAGCTTCGCCTCCCTGACCGCCGCCATCCCCGGCGTCGTCTACCAACGCGTGGTGCGGCCGAACGGCGACATCCGCTACACCTATATCAGCGAGAGCGCCTTCGAACTCTTCGGCGTCCCCGCCGCGGAGATCCTGACCAACCCGCAAGCGCTCTTCGACCGTTACGCCGCCGATTATCGTGACGGTTTCCGCGACCGACTGCTCGAAGCATCGCGCACGCTCACCCCGTGGGACGTCGAAGCCTCCATCGTGATGGCCGACGGCCAGCGCAAATACACCCACGCCATCGCCCGGCCGACCCGGCAAGCCGATGGCTCCGTGGTCTGGACCGGCGTCATCATGGACGCGACCCGGATCAAGGAAGGCGAGGCCGCCGTCGCCGCCGCCGAAGCGCGGACCCGCTCGGCCATCGTCGAGAGCCTGTCCCAGGGCCTCCTGATGTTCGACGCCAACGATCAGGTCACCATCTGCAACAGCCACTACAAGAGCCTCTACCCGGCGCTGAACGAGCTCGTGGATGCCGGGGCGACCTACGACTTCATCATCCGCGCCGAAGCCGGTGAAGCCCTCGCGCCCTTGGAGCGTGACGGTGATCGCCGCCACGAGCTCGAACTGCGTTTGGACGCCCATCGCAGCGATCATCACGTGTTCGAACGCCAGTTGAGCGACAATCGCTGGATCCTCGTCAACGAGCACCGCACGCCCGACGGCGGAACGGTCATCCTGTACACGGACGTCACCGAGCTCAAGCTGCGTGAACGCCGCATCCAGCACATCGCCCATCACGACGCGCTCACCGACCTGCCGAACCGCGTTCTGTTCCGCGAAAAGCTGGATGACGCACTGCAGCGCGGCCTGCGCTCCGACAAGCCGATCGCCGTGTTCTGCCTCGACCTCGATCATTTCAAATACGTCAACGACACGCTCGGCCATCCCGCCGGCGACATGCTCCTCAAGATCGTCGCACGCCGCGTCTCGGCCTGCCTACGCGCCTCCGACACCGTCGCGCGCCTCGGCGGCGACGAATTCGCCGTGATCCTCCCCGAATTGCCCGGCGTCGAATTCGCCACGTCGCTCGCAGCCCGCCTGCTCGAAGCCGTCGCCCTGCCCGTCGATCTCGACGGCCAGCAGGTCCTCACCGCCGCCAGCATCGGCATCGTCCTCAGCAGTCCCGGCGACGACGACTCCGCAAAACTGATCAAGAACGCCGATCTCGCGCTCTACCGGGCGAAAGCCGACGGCCGCAACACCTTCCGCTTCTTCGAACCCGAAATGGACGCGAAGGCCCAAGCCCGGCGGACGCTCGAGGTCGACCTCCGGATGGCGATCGCCCGCGACGAAATGGAACTCCACTTCCAGCCCGTCGTCGACGTCTACACCGACGAGATCGTCGCCTTCGAAGCGCTCGTCCGCTGGAACCACCCCAAGCGCGGCACCATCTCGCCGCTCGACTTCATCGGCCTCGCCGAAGAGACCGGCCTGATCCGGCATCTCGGCCAATGGATCCTCCGCCGCGCCTGCGAAACCGCAGTCGCCTGGCCGACGGCGGTGCGCATCGCGGTCAACCTCTCGCCCGCTCAGTTCAAGGATCGCGAGCTCGCCGACACGGTCCTGCGCATCCTCAAGGAAACCGGCCTCGAACCGAACCGCCTCGAGCTCGAAATCACCGAGTTGCTCCTGCTGCACGACACCGACGCCAATCTGGCCACGCTGCACCGCCTGAAGGCGGAAGGCATCCGCATCTCGATGGACGATTTCGGCACCGGCTACTCGTCCCTCGGCAATCTGCGGAGCTTCCCGTTCGATAAGATCAAGGTCGACCAATCCTTCGTCAAAGACCTGGACCGCAACCCGGACTCCGCCTCGATCGTCCGCGCCGTCCTCAGCCTCGGGCGCAGCCTCGGCATCGGCGCGATCGCCGAAGGCGTCGAAACCCGCGAGCAATTGTCCCGCTTGCGCGCCGAAGGCTGCACCGAGATCCAGGGCTTCTACTACAGCAAGCCGCAGCCCGCAGACATGGTCACCGCGATGCTGCGCGACGGCTTGCAACGCCGCGGCCCGAAGTTGCGGTCCAGAGACGAACGTTAACCCGGAATAAAGTCAAATCCGGCAGGATCGGAAAATCTGGTTCTGATTGTTGATACGAAATCGAAGCAACGGAGTGTTTGATGACCTACGCCTGGAACTACTTCAACGCCGAACGCCCGCCCCTGCCCCCGCGTCGTCGCAGCCGTGCGGCCGAGTTGCAGGGTCAAGTGGAACGGATGGTGGAGAAACTCCAGATGGCCGTCATCTACGGCGGCGATAAAGCCACCCAAGGCGCGGTCATCAACCCGACCGGCAACCCACGCTCCTGGAAGAGCTACGAGAGCGTGGCCCACGACATCGCCGCCGCTCTGCGCCGCCTCGGCTGCAGCAAGGTTTCCGTCCTCCCCGAGGACATGCGGCTCGGCGAACGCCTTCGCAGCGAAGGCATCCAGATGGCGTGGCTCAATAGCGGCGGCGTCCAGGGCTACAATGCGATCGCCCATGCCCCGGCCATGCTCGAGATGTTCGGCATCCCCTATATCGGCCACACCCCGCTCACCGCAGCGACGCTCGACAGCAAGCACGTCTTCAAGCGCCACTTGGCGGCCGCCGGCATCGCGACGGCCCCCTTCCTCGTCTGGCAGCTCGGTCAAGGCGCCTTCCGCCCCAACGAGATCAGCCGCTTCCGCACCGCCTTCGCCAACTGGACCGGCGGCTTCATCGTCAAGCCGGTCTCCGGCCGCGCCTCGCTGCACGTGAACTTCGTCGCCGACGCCGCCGACCTCCAGGAAGTCGTCGCCGACGTTCAGAAGATCACCCAGAACGCGGTCCTGATCGAAGGCTTCCTCTCCGGCCGCGAATACTGCGTCGCCGCCTGCGGCCCCGTCGTCAGCCGCAGCCGCACCCTCGAGCGCCTGGACGCCCCGTTGGCCTTCGCCTGCGTCGAGCGTGTGCTCGGCGACCAGGAGAAGGTGTTCACATCCATGGACATCAGCCCGATCACCAATGATCGCGTCCGCATGCTCGGCGGCCCCGGCGATGCCCAGACCACCGCGGACCTCCAGGACCTGGCCAAGGACGTTTTCATCGAACTCGGCCTCGAAGCACTCGTACGCCTCGATGTCCGGGCCGATAGCGAAGGCAAGCTCCACGTGCTCGAAGCCAATCCGAAGCCAGACCTCAAGGCGCCCTCGCAGCAATCCACCAGCATCATCTGCGCCGGTCTTCCGTTCGAGCACATGGATTACGATGACCTGATCTTGTCGTTGCTTGCCGACAAGGTGGATTTTCTGTTTCGCGAACGTCGCAGCAGCGCAAACGTCCTGCTGGAATTAGCGGCATAGTTCGAGGCATCGATGAAGCCCAACGGATTCTCTGAAAAGGAGAGCTCTTCGTGAAGCGCCGTTTGATAGACGCTCTTTTGATGTTCGCGGTGTGCGGCTTTTCGCTCACCCTGCTGGTGTACGTCGCCGGCGGCAAAGCCGGCCGAACCTACGAACAATTCTCGAAAGACGCCGCGTTCGCGATGGGTCAGCTGGCTCAGAGCTCACTGGAAGGCTTCTTGCGGCTGGACTTGCCGCTGCGCCAATTCGCCGGCTTCGGTGCGCTGACGGACCCGTTGCTGACGACCGACTCCGTCGTCTCCGCGATGACGATCGTCAGCGACCGCGGCGAGGTCGTCTTCGCCAACCAGGGACCTCAACAGCCGCAGAATGCCGGTGAGACCGCAACCAACTCGCCAGGAACCGGGGTCGACGAAATCGTCCTCCCGTTGCACGGCAAGTTCGACATCGCCGGCAAGATCATCGTCAAGCTCAAACGCGAGCGAGCGTCGCTGCGCGTAGCGGAGACATTCCGGCCGCTATGGATGCTCGTGCTGATGGCGTCGGCCGGCTTCGCCGTATTTTCGTATTTTCAGCGCGACACCAAATGGACGGCCATCGGCTTCGCCACTACCTTCATCGCCGTCAGCATCGCCGTCACGATCGCACTCGTCCCGCTCTTTGCCGACGGCGCCAGCGCCAAGGGACGAGCCCTCGTCGCGTCCCTCAGCGGCCGTCTCGATGACGTCATCAACTACGGGATCAACTTCGACCAGATCGAAGGCGTCGACCGCGTCTTCGCCGACTACCGCCGTCTCAACCCCGACATCTCCGCCATCGCCCTGCTGATCGACGGCAAGATCGCCGAGCACACCGACCCCTCCCGCATCGGCCACGTGTGGCAGGCGCCGGAAGGCGCCTATGACTATGTCGTCGACATCAGCAGGGGCGGGAACCACTCGGTCGAGGTCGCGATGGCCCTGCCGAAAGGCCTCGTCTACTGGCAGATCGCCGAGAGCATCCGCAACACCTTCGCACTCTTCGTCGCATCCGGCTTCTTCGCATACTTCTTCATGGAACTCGCCCGCTCGCTCGCGGGCCGCCGCCGACCCGGCGACCTCGAACGGCCACCGAACGGCCCCAGCATAGACCTTGGCCTCATCAAACCGATCTTCTTCGTGGCAACGTTTGTCGAGCAGCTCAACTCGGCGTTCCTGCCGCAATACGTGCAGGAAGTCGTCCGCGCCTCGGGCGTGTCGACCAGCTTCACCTCCCTGCCCTTCATTGCGTTCTATTTCTGCTTCGCGGCATCGCTGATTCCCGCCGGCTGGATCGAGCAGCGTTGTGGCCCGCACAAGCTGACCTGGGGCGGCTTGATCGTCGCAGCCACCGGCCTCCTGATCTTGGCCGCGCAACTCGGTTTCGTGTCGATCGTCGCTGCCCGTGCCCTCTCCGGCCTCGGCCAGGGCATCGTCTTCATCGGCGTCCAATCCTACATCTTGCGGGGAACGGACTTGAGCTCGCGCACGCGCGGCGCCTCGATCATCGTCGTTGGCTACCAGGCCGGAATGATCTCGGGCATGGCGATCGGATCGCTGCTGGTTTCGCAATTGGGCGCCCACGGCGTCTTCGAACTCGCCGCCGTCATCGCCGGAATCCTCGGCCTATACACCTGGGCCGTCGTGCCGGACATCCCGCTAGCCCCGTCACAGGCCCAGATCGTCCGCAGCACCGCGTGGCGAACCGTCGCCGCGTCGCTGCGCGACTTCCACTTCCTGACGACCATTGGATTGATCGGCCTACCCGCCAAAGCGGTGCTCACCGGCGTCGTCCTGTTCGCACTCCCGCTCCTCTTGTCGAAGCAAGGCTTCGGCCAAGAGGACATCGGTCAGATAACGATGATCTATGCCGCCGCGGTGATCATGGCCAGCGCCTGGGTGGCCGCCCGCGCCGACCGCTCGCGCGCTACCGGCGCCATTCTGGCCTGGGGCGCCGTCCTCAGCGGAGCCGGCCTGGTGCTGATCTCCTCGGTTGGTTGGGGCGCGAGCGTTCTCGACGTCGGCGAGATGGTTCCCACCACGCTCCTCGTCGTCGTCGGGATCATGACCGTCGGCATCGCCCACGGCTTCATCAACGCGCCGATCATCACCCACGTGACCGAGTCCCGAATCTCCTCGCGGCTCGGCGCCGGGTCGGTGAGCGCCACCTACCGGCTTCTCGAGCGCGCCGGCCACACCGCCGGACCGATCGTCGTCGGCCAGGTAGTGGCTTACGTCGGATCGGGCCTGGCGGCCCTCGGCTGGATCGGCGGTGGCCTGATCCTCATGGGCCTGCTGTTCGCCATGGCATCCGTCGGCAAGGCAGACCTCGAAATCGAAGCCGCGTGAGAAGGGAGCAATTCATGGCTCGTAAACTATGGCTGGTGATTGCAGCCTTCCTCGTTGCCGTCGGCGCCGGCATCGGCAGCGGACCACTGGCCGCACAACCGCGCGGCTTCGAAGATTGGCTCCATTTCGATAGCCGTATCGGGGCCGGCTGGACGGCCGTCGCGATCCCCGGCGATCCCTTGGCCGCACGAGTCGTGCGGCAGGAAGACGGCGTTGGGACTCCGAAGCGCCGCATCCTGTCGCTCCGAGCCCGCGCCTCCTCGGCCTATGACGTCGCGATCAGCGAAGTCGCCGCCGTGCTCGGCGACAAGCTGACCACGTCCGCCGAGATCCTGGTCGTCAACTACGACGGTGACGACACCAGGGCACGGGGTGCCATTGCTAAGGCAGAACGGGATGGGTTCGATCTGATCCTGTCCATGGGATCGGAGGCGACCGCCTGGCTGTGGAAGAATTATCGCGACGGACGTCTGCCCGTCGTCTCGGTCTGCAGCAAGGACCCGGTCATGCTCGCGCAAGCCAAGAACTACACGGACGGCACGGGCACGAACTTCGCGCTGACCTCGCTCAACCTCCCCGCCGACGTCCAGATGGCCTACGCCCTGGAACTCATGCCTCGCCTGCGCAATCTCGCCATCCTCGTCGACAGCCAGAACCTCAGCGCCGTCGAGACCCAAGCCGCCCCGATCGCCGCGCAAGCCCGCTCGCGGGGCATCCGCGTCCTGGACCTGAACGTCCAGGATCCGAATCACGCAGCCGAGGAATTGAGCCAGCTCGTCGACAAGGCCGTCGAATCGATGCGCTTGAACGACATCAATCTCGAAAACAGCCTCTTCCTCATCACCGGCAGCACCGCCGTCTTCAACGAAATGAAGACGATCAACGCCCACTCCTCTCGCGTGCCGATCCTCAGTCTAGTGCCCGAAACCGTGCACGCGGGCATCGACACCGCCGTCCTCTCCGTCGGCGTCAGCTTCCGCAGCAATGCGCACCTCGCCGCGATCTACGCCGCATCGATCATGGACGGCCGCACCGTTCCGGGCGCCATGAAGGTCGGTGTCGTCACGCCGCCGGACATCGCCATAAACTTCAGCCGGGCAAGAGCGATCGGCCTACGCATCCCCTTCAGCTTCTTCGAAAGCGCCAACACGATCTACAACTACGAAGACAAGCCGGTCCGAACGATCAATGCGTCTCAAGACTGAGCGGAAACCCGGAACCATCACCCGCACACGGATCAAAACTCCGCAAGCACCTCCCGCAGCGTCGTGCCCTGATACGCCGTCCGCACCAGCCCCAACCGCTGCAACGCCGGCACCAGGCCTTCCGTTATCTCAACGATCCTCTGCCGGCTCGTCAGTTGGAATGGAGTGCTGATCAGGAACCCGTCACCCCCGATCGCCTCCATCGCCTCCCCCATCCGCCGGGCCACCTGGTCCGGCGTCCCCACCAGGCGCAGCCCGCCATCGTAGCGCTCGCTCGCCAATTGCCGCAGCGTCTTGCCGCTGCCCCATTGCTGGAACTTGTCCAGCGATCCCTGCTCGCCATTCGTCGTGAGCTTGCCCGGCAACGGCGCGTCCAGCTCGTACTGCGAAAAGTCGATGTCCGTCACCGTCCCCATCATGGCCAGCCCCGCCTCGATGAACCCGGGCGCCGTCACCATCCGCCGATATCGCGCCTCCGCATCCTCCTCCGTCACGCCGACCACGGGATAGACCAGGAACAGCACCTTGATCGTGTCCGGATCGCGGCCCCCCGCGATCGCCCGCGACCGCACATCTTCGCGATACGCCTTCATGCCCTCCGTGCCATTCGCCGTCGCGATGATGCTGTCCGCCACCCGCGCGGCAAATCCGCGCCCCCGCGGCGATCCGCCGGCTTGCACGAACACCGGCTTGCCCTGCGGCGACGGCACCGTGTTGAGCGGCCCCCGGCACGAGAAATACTTCCCCTTGAAGTCGATCGTCCGCACCTTGGTATGGTCGGCATAAACGCCGCGCTCCCGATCCATCACGACCGCGTCGCGAATCCCACGATCCGAACAGCTGCGTCACCAGCTCCACGTATTCATCCGCCATCGCATAGCGGTCCTCGCGCTCGGGCAGCCGCTCCATGCCGAAATTCTGGGCGGCGCTGTCCTCCCCCGTGGTCACGATGTTCCACCCGAAGCGCCCGCCGCAGATATGGTCGAGCGTCGTGGCCAGCCGCGCCAGCATGAACGGCGGATAAGCCATGGTCGACATGGTCGCCACCACCCCCATCCGGCTGGTCGCGCTGCCGATCATGGCGGCAAGCGGCAACGGATCGTGCTTGGGCGCCTGCAGCGCCCATTTCAGCGTGCCCTCCGCGGTCCGCTTCCACGCCTCGGACACCATCAGCGTGTCCTCGAGCATGATGTAGTCGAAGCACGCCCGCTCCAAAGCCTGCGCCATCTCCACGTAGAACTTGCCGTCCCACGGCGATTGCGTCGGCGCGAACGTCGCGTTCCACTCCCCTGCCGTGAAGTTGCAGAACCAGCCGAGATGAAAGGGGCGCGTCATGGCCCGGTCCCATGCAATGCACATGCCCCCATTCGCCGCCTTGCCGCGCCGCCGCCCGCCAGGCACCGTCCCAACCATGATCCAACCCGCGATCGACGCCGCCCGCCTCTGGTCCGACCTCATGACCCTCGCCAGCATCGGCGCCCTGCCCCATGGCGGCTGCGACCGCCTGGCCCTGACCGATGCGGACGCCGCCGCCCGTCACTTGTTCGCCCATTGGTGCCGCGAGGCCGGGCTGTCGGTCACGATCGATGCGATGGGCAACATGTTCGCCCTGCGCGAAGGCGCCGACCCCGCCCTCGAGCCCGTCCTGCTCGGCAGTCACCTCGATACCCAGCAGCCCGGCGGCAAGTTCGATGGCCCGCTCGGCGTCCTCGCCGCCCTCGAATGCGTCCGCGCCCTCGACCGAGCCGGCGTCACCACCCGCCGACCGGTCATCGTCGTGAACTGGACCAACGAGGAAGGCGCCCGCTTCGCCCCCGGCCTCATGGGCGCCGCCGTCCACGCCGGCGTGCTGCCCCTGGCCGAGGCGCACGCCGCAGCCGACCGCGCCGGCCGCCGGGTCGGCGAAGAGTTGCGCCGGATCGGCTTCCTCGGACAGCAGCCCGGCCCCGCGATGGCGCACGCCTATCTCGAACTGCACATCGAGCAGGGCGACCGCCTGCAGAATGCCGGCAAAACGATCGGCATCGTCGAGGGCACCGAGAACAACCTGTTCCTCGTCATCGATTGCTGGGGCGAGAACGCCCACGCCCAGGCCACGCCGATGCGCCAGCGCCGCAACGCCCTCGTCGCCGCCGCCGCGCTCATCACCGAAGCCGAACGGATCGGCCAGGCCTACGCCCCCGAGGGCTCGGCCGGCATCGCCGCCCTCGACGTGCTGCCGAACAACCGCATCAACATCCCGCATCACGTACGCCTCTCCTTCTCCGCCACCCACCCCACCCGTGACGGCATCGAGTTCGATCCGCGCCGACCTCGCCGCCGCCGCGGCCGCCATCGCCGCCCAGACCGGAATCCGCATCGAACTCGAGCCCGCACCCGTCCGCCCGAGCGTCGATTTCGACCCGGCGCTGACCCGCGCGGTCGAGACGGCAGCCGCCGATCTCGGCTATCCCGCCATGCGCCTGCGAAGCCGCGCCGGCCACGACGCCGTCCGCATGGCGCCCGTCTGCCCCACCCAGATGATCTTCGTCCCCTGCAAGGACGGCATCAGCCACAGCGAGCGGGAGGACATGACGCAGAGCGACGCCGCCGCGGGTGCCGCAGTGCTGCTGCGCGTCCTCCGGCAAACCGCCGCCTGAACCGCGCCACCCCCGCCGTGCCGGAGCCCGACGCGCGTCAGCCCTGGCGTGCGCTTTGCATTGCCGCACTCTCCCCAGCTTGGAGCATGCGGCCATTCGGATGACGGGCTCACACTGCCCCTACTGCTCACTGCAATGCGCGATGGAGCTGGTGCCCGACCCGGAGAACGCCGGCCGCGTGATCGTGGCCGCCCGCGATTTCCCGACCAATAAGGGCGGCCTGTGCCGCAAAGGCTGGACCGCCGCAGAGCCCCTGCAATCGCCAGACCGGCTGCGCTCGCCCCTGATCCGCGACACCAAGACCGCGCCCGTTGCGCCCGGCGAGTTGGGACGAGGCGCTGGACCGGATCCACCGCGCGATCGAGGCCGCGCAGCGACGGCTCGGCCCCGACGCCGTCGCCGTGTTCGGCGGTGGCGGCCTGACCAACGAGAAGGCCTACTTGCTGGGCAAGTTCGCACGCGTCGGCCTGCGAACGCGTCATATCGATTATAACGGCCGCTTCTGCATGGCATCGGCCGCCGCGGCCGCCATGCGCGCGTTCGGGCTCGACCGCGGGCTGCCCTTCCCCCTCGAAGACCTCCCCCACGCGGACGCCATCCTGCTCGTCGGCGCCAACCCGGCCGAGACCATGCCGCCGGTCATGCAATATTTCGAGGCGCAGGCCGCGCGCGGCGGCAAACTGATCGTCGCCGACCCCCGCCGCACCGCGACCGTCGCCGCGGCGACCCTGTTCCTGCAGCCGACACCGGGCAGCGACGCCGCCTTGGCGCTCGGGCTGCTCCACATCGCCATCCGCGACAAGCTCATCGACGAAGCCTACATCGCCGAGCGCACCGAAGGCTTCGAACCGGTCCGCCAGCTCGCCGCCTCCTGGTGGCCGGATCGCGCCGAACGGGCCACCGGGATCCCGGCCCGGCTGCTCACCGAAGCCGCGCACGTCCTCGGCGAAGCGCGTCATGCCTATCTTATCACCGGCCGCGGCCCGGAGCAGCAGAGCCACGGCGTCGACAACGTTCTCGCCTTCATCAATCTGGCCCTCGCCCTCGGCAAGCCCGGCAGGAAGTATTCCGGCTGGGGCACCTTCACCGGCCAGGGCAACGGCCAAGGCGGCCGCGAGCACGGCCAGAAAGCCGACCAGCTGCCCGGCTACCGCTCGCTCGCCAATCCCGCCGACCGCGCGCACGTGGCCAATGTCTGGGGCGTGCCCCCGGAAAGCCTGCCGCCGCCGGGCCTGCCGGCGACGCAGCTGCTGGCCCGCTGCGGCGGCGACATCGCGGTCCTGCTGGTGTTCGGCTGCAACCTGCTGGTCTCCGCCCCCGCCACCGAGCAATTGCAGCCCCGGCTCGAGGCCCTGGACCTGCTGGTGGTAGCCGACCTCTTCCTGTCCGAGACCGCCGCCATCGCCGACGTCGTGCTCCCGGTCGCGCAATGGGCCGAGGAGGAGGGCACCATGACCAACCTCGAGGGACGCATCCTGCTGCGCCAGCGCATGGCCGCGCCGCCGCCGGGCGTGCGCACCGACGCGGAGATCGTCAAGGCGCTCGCCGACCGGCTGGGACACGGCGCCAAGTTCACCGCCGAGCCGCGGGAGATTTTCGACGAGTTGCGCCGCGCGAGCGCCGGCGGATCGGCCGACTACGCCGGCGTGACCTGGGAGCGCATCCTCGCCGAAGACGGCGTGTTCTGGCCCTGCCCGGCCGGCGCCCAAGGCACGATGCGCCCCTTCCTCGACCGCTTCCACACACCCAGCGGCCGCGCCAAATTCCACCGCGTCGACCATCGCGCGACCGCCGAGGCGACCAACGCCGACTTCTCGATGATCCTGACCACCGGCCGTGTCATGGCCCAATACCAGTCGGGCACGCAGACCAGGCGCGTCGCCTCGCTCAACCAGGCGGACCCCGAGGCCTTCTGCGAGATCCACGCCGACATGGCGCGCACCCTCGGGATCGCCCAGGGCGACATGATCCGGCTCACCTCGCGCCGCGGCCACGCCCTGGTCCGCGCCCGCCTCGTCCGCACGATCCGCCTCGACACGGTGTTCGTGCCGTTCCACTGGGGCGGCGAAGCCTGCGCCAACCGCCTGACCAGCGCCTACACCGATCCCGTCTCCGGCATCCCCGAATACAAAGTCTGCGCGGTGCATGTCGCGCGGGTCGAACCCGACGGCGCCGCGGCGGCCGCGCCGAGCGGCACGATTCTCGCATGACCCGGTGAACGCAGCACCCGGCGAAGGACCAAGATGGAAACCACCCCCCAATTCATCCAAGGCGTTTTCAACTTCTCCGGCGCCAACCTCGCCTCCGCCACCCCGCTCGGCGCCAGCTACACGGTCCCCGCCGACAAGCGCGCGCAGCTCATCTATTTCCGCGCCGGGAACTCGGCCGACGCCCTCGTCTCGGTCACCCTGATGAACGACGGCAAGCTGTTCCGCATCTTCCCGATCGGCGCCAAAGCCGCGATGCACGTCCCCCTCGCCGTCGTCGAGGACCTGATGCCGGACAGCAAGCTCGAGGTCTTCGTCGCCGCGCCGGCCGGCGTGTCCGGGGAGATCGTGCTCGATGTCGGCCTGATCGAAATCTGAGGAGACGCGCCATGAGCAAGCGGAAGCTGGTCGTCGTCGGCAACGGAATGGCCGGCGCGCGCGCCGTCGAGGAGGTGCTCGCCCGCGGCGGCGCCGCCCTGTTCGACATCGTCATGTTCGGCGATGAGCCGCACGGCAACTACAACCGCATCATGCTGTCCAACATCCTCAGCGGGCAGCAGAGCTACGACGAGATCTTCCTCAACCCGCTCGCCTGGTATGAAGAGAACGGCATCAAGCTGCACGCCGGCGCGCCGCGTCACCGAGATCGATCGTTTCGCGAAGATCGTGACCGCGGCGAACGGCGTGCGCGAGCCCTACGACGTGCTGCTGATCGCGACCGGATCCCGCTCCTTGATGCCGCCCATCCCCGGCCTCCATCTCGAGGACAAGTCGCTCAAACCAGGCGCATTCGGCTTCCGCACCATCGAGGACACGCAGGGCATGGTCGCAGCCGCCGGGCCCGGCAAGCGCGCCGTCGTCGTCGGCGGCGGCCTCCTCGGCCTCGAAGCCGGCCGCGGCCTCCTCACCCATGGCTGCGACGTCACCGTCGTCCATCTCGGCAAGCACCTGATGGAGGCGCAGCTCGACACCGCCTCCGGCGCCATGCTCCAGACCGCCATGGAGCGCATGGGCATCAAGGTCCTGCTCGCGACGTCGACCGCCGAAGTGCTGGGCGCCGAGAAGGTCGAAGGCCTCCTCTTCAAGGACGGCGCCACCATCGATTGCGACCTGCTCGTGGTCTGCGCCGGCATCCGCCCGAACGCCGAGATCGGCACGCGCTGCGGCCTCACCGTCGAGCGCGCCATCGTGGTCGACAACCACATGCGCGCCGTCGACGACATGAACGTCTACGTCGTCGGCGAGTGCGCGCAGCATCGCGGCATGGTCTACGGCCTGGTGGCGCCGCTCTGGGACCAGGCCAAGGTCTTCGCCGACCACGTCACCCAGCGCGACCGCGAAGCCGCCTATCACGGCTCGAAACTCGCGACCAAGCTCAAGGTGATGGGCGTCGAACTCGCCTCCATGGGCCTGACCGAGCCGAAGGAAGAGCGCGACGAGATCATCCAGTTCCAGGAGCCCGCGCGCGGGACCTACAAGAAGCTCATCGTGCGCGACGGCAGGCTGGTCGGCGGCATCCTGATGGGCGACATCTCCAAGGCCGCCTTCCTGATGCAGGCGTTCGACCGCGATTCGCCCCTGCCCGACGAGCGCCTGTCCCTCCTGTTCGACCTCGGCGCGCCGCCGCAGAAGATCACGCTCGACGAGATGCCCGCCGAGGCCCAGATCTGCAACTGCAACGGCATCTCCAAGGCCGCGATCGGCGCCGCGGTGGCCGCCGGCAACAAGACCCTCCTCGCCGTCATGAACGCGACCCGCGCCGGCAAGGGCTGCGGCTCCTGCAAGGGCCTCGTCGGCGACGTCGTCGCCTGGTTCGCCGGCGGCACCGTCGAGGAAGACCCGGCGATCCACTACTACGTGCCCTGCATCCCCATGAAGAAACAGGAGCTGATCGCCGCCATCAAGGCGCACGACCTGCGCTCCGTCAGCGCCGTCTTCGCCACCCTCGCCGGCGGCCACGAGGACCCGGCCAGCAAGATCCCCCTCGCCTCCCTGCTCAACACGATCTGGCCCGGCGAATACGAAGACGAGCGCGACGCCCGCTTCATCAACGACCGCGTCCACGGCAACATCCAGAAGGACGGCACCTTCTCCGTCGTCCCCGAGATGGCCGGCGGCATCTGCACCCCCGCCGAACTCATGCGCATCGCCCAAGCCGCCATCAAATACGACGTGCCCCTCGTCAAGATGACCGGCGGCCAGCGCATCGACCTCGTCGGCGTCAGGAAGGAGGACCTCCCCGGCATCTGGCGCGACATCGGCATGCCCGCCGGGCACGCCTGGGGCAAGAGCTACCGCACCTGCAAGAGCTGCATCGGCATCGACTACTGCCGCTTCGGCCTCGGCGACAGCATGGGCCTGGCGCAACGGATCGAGCGCACTTTCCGCGCCCTCTCCGACAGCCCCGGCAAGATGAAGCTCGGCACCGCCGGATGCCCGCGCAACTGCTCCGAGGCGCTCATCAAGGACGTCGGCGCGGTCGCGGTCGGCGACGGCAAATGGGAGATCGTCGTCGGCGGCGCCGGCGGTGCCCACGTGCGCAAGGCCGATCTCCTCTGCACCGTCGACAGCGAGGACGCCGTCATGAAGATCGCCGGCCGCTTCATGCAGTTCTACCGCGAGGACGCGAAATACAAGGAGCGCACCTACACCTGGGTCCCCCGCATCGGCATCGAGCGGATCCGCGCCGTCGTCGTCGACGACAGCGAGGGCTGGGGCGCAAGGTTCGACGCCGCGATCGAAGCCGCCATCGCCGCCTACCGCGACCCCTGGAAGGACGGCGAAGCGCCCCGCACCGAAAACCAGTTCGCATCCCTCATCCCGGTGGAGGCCTGACATGAGTGAAGTGCTTGCGCGCCAACGCGAGGTCGCCATCGGCAAACTCGAACAGATCCCCCCCGGCGAGGGCCGCGCCTTCGAGGTCGGCGACCTCATGGTCGCGGTGTTCCGCACCCGAGCCGGCGAGATCTATGCCAGCCAGCCGAACTGCCCACACCGCGCCGGCCCGCTCGCCGACGGCATGCTGGGCGGCCGCACCATCATGTGCCCGCTGCACGACCGCCTCTACGATCTCGCCAGCGGCAAGGAGATCGGCGGCGACTGCGCCATCGCGACCTACCCGATCCGCCGCGAAACGGACGGAACCCTGTTCCTGACGGTGCCCGCCGACCCGTGAGCCGAAACGCGCGCCGCCCATTGTCGTCCACCCCCCCCCGGCGCGGCGCCGTGACGTAGATCATTGCAGCGCGCCACCGTTTCATGGTTTGAAGGCGGTCTCCACCGAGGGGACTTCGCATGTCCACGCTGACACGTGAGCAGGCCGATTGGCTGGCCATGTTCCTCGAAACCGACGTCGAGACCTTGTTGGCCGGTTTCGAGGACACCGACGGCCCCGCCGCCCAAGACGGCCAAACTGCCGCCGACAGCCCCGAAGACCAAACCGCCTCGGACGAAACCGACGATCAAACCGCCGCCACCACCGACGCCAGCAAAACCGCCCCGCAATCCGACGACCTGACTCCGGAGGCGAAACCAGCCGACGCCGAAACCGTTTCCGCCGCCCCCGGCGACTCGAAAGTCGGCATCGCCCCGGTCGCCGCCCTGCCCCTCCTCCCGGTCGTGATCATCGCCGGCGTGCAGTACCTGACGCGCGAGCTGAACGCCAAGGTCACCATCACCAACAAGACCGACCAGATTTTGACCCTCGACAAGACCGGCCTCCAACTGCCGCATGGCGAGTTGAACGGCGCCGGGCCGAAGAAGGTGCTCGCGGCCGGCGAAGCCACCAAATTCACCGCGCGTTCGAAGAGCTTGCTGAGCTTCCTCGGCGACATCCCGCTGGTCGGCCCCTTGTTGCAGAAATTCCTGGACTCGCTCATCGGCCACCCCTCCCTGGGCGGCGTCGAAGGCACCGTCCGCTACCTCGTCGGCGATTCCAACACGCCGTGGACCTGCCACTTCGCCTACCCCCGGATGGTGACCTCCTCCAAGGAGGCCGACGGCACGGTCGGGAACCCCAACCCGACCAACGTCAAAGACGCCTCCGAAGGACCGCCCTCGGGCGAAGACTGGTCGTTCGAGCTGGTCGGAAAAGGCGGCGGCGGCGGTGGCGGCGGCCAGTCCGCGGCAGCCGTGACCTGCCGGGTCACCGTCAACAACAACAGCGACCAACCGATCTTCCTCCGCCACCAGGACAACATCGCCGGCGAATTCATCACCAACCCGAAACCGACCCTCAAACCCGGCGAGTCCGACAATTTCATGTACGGCGCCTCCGCCAATGACAAGGATCGCGGCTGCCGCGGCAAGCTGTTCTACGACGTCGCCGATCCGAAGATCGTCGAGTGGGAGCTGATGTGGGACAACCGCGTCACCCAGAAGAACATCAGCGCCAGCTTCCTCAACCCGGCCAACAACACCAGCGGCCTGCACTCGCTCGACCAGATCGACAACGGCGACGAGAACGTCCCGGCCACCTTCACCCTGTCCGGCAAGGGCGGCGGCCAGCCGCCCGCGCAAGCCGGTCAGTTCACCATCACCATGGACAACAAGACCGACGCCGAGCTGGCGCTCACCGGCTCGACCGCCACCGGCGGAACGCTCGCGCCCCAACCGCCGCCAAAACTGGCCGCCGGAGCCTCCGCCACACTCCAATTCACCCCTGACCCCGCCGCCAAGGGCGGCAGCTTCGCCGCCATCTGGGAAGTCGGCCCGAGCGGCTCCACCTGGTTCACCAAAGGCACCTTCCCCGCCTCCGGCGACCCGACCGCCGAAGGCACCCTCAACCCCGCCAGCCCAACCCTGTCCTCGACCGCGACCGTCGTGAAATCCGGCGCCGGCGCGACCCTGGCCTACGTGATCTCCGGACAGGCCGGCCCCGCCGACGACAAGTTCCTCCCGCCCCCGAAAGGCAAGCAGCCGACCCTGCGCAAAGGCGACAACACCGCCGACGGCTGGGTCGAATACGCCCAGCAACAACTCAACCTCTACAAGCTCGGCCCCGATCTGCAGGTCAACGGCGATTTCGACGGCAACATGGAGCAGCGCGTCAAAGCCGTCCAAACCCAGCTCAAATGCACCGTCATCGACGGCATCATCGGCAACGAGACCTGGTCGGCGTTGCGAGCCGGCCCGCGCGAAGCCGTCGGCACCGATGGCCGAAAGCCGCACACCTTCGAGGAGAAAGGCGCCCAGGCCCGCTTCTTCAACGAGGCGCCGAATGACGGCGGCTACGACCAGGCGTCAGACCGCTACTACCTGACCGTCGTCTCCACCGGCGAGCAGCCCATCGACGCCTCCAGCGCAACGATGGAAGTCACCCAACCCAACGGCACCTCCCACACCCACAAGGTGCCGATCGGCAAGGCCTACAAGAAATCCCCCGACGGCCAGGGCAATCTCCACGCCGTCGAGTTCCGGCCCTTCTCCCAACTGTTCAAGCTGGCGGCCGGCATCACGCCCGACATGTGCACGATCGACACCTATCTCGATGGCGACATCGGCGGCGACCGCATCACGATACCGCCGCAAGCGAAACCAACACCCTGAACCCGCCCATTTCGGTCACTGATCCAAATCGAACCGGCTCCCCTTGATCTGGATCAGCGAACCGCCCGCATTCCGCCCTATGATCCCTGAGCGGCCGCAACGCCGCCACACCGCTCGGGTTGGGGTCCCCATGAGACTGGCTCTGCAAATCCTCTTCTTCGTCGCCGGCTTGCTCGCGGCATTGCTCGTCGACCGCACCAGCCCGAATTTCGGCGTGGTGCAAGGCATGTTCGGCCTCGTCGTGATCACTTGCGTCATCGCCGCCCTGGCCTTCACCCGCCGTCGCTAGCCGGCGATCGCCTCACCGCGTACGAAGGCTCAATATATACGCCGTCAGATCGTCGATCTCCCGATCGCTCAAGTTGAAGTTCGGCATCGAACGATGCGACGTGCTGAGGAATGCCCGAACCGAGATCGCCGTCGTCGATTTAAGCTGCGCAACGCTGCGGAAGCTCGGCGGCGTGTCGCTCGCATCCGCCGGCTCCGCCGCGCCCGTCGCATGGCAGTTGCTGCACCACATCCCCGCCATCCGCCGCCCCTCGCCGGCATCGCCGACCTGCTGCGCCCGCGCCGGCACGCTCGCCGCCGCCAGGACGCAGCCCAACACGAGCATCCGGCCGAGCACCCTCACCATGACCGCTCCCCACCTCGAACCACGCCCCGCGCCATCATCCCGCAAGCCGGACCCGCAACATCCTGTTCCGCGTCGGACACAACAACATCCGCGCATCGACTTCCGCCTGGTCGACCGTCACCCAAGCATGATCGCCCACGTGCAGGCGCTTCGCATCGGCATCCTCGCTATCCGCGACCACGAACTCGATCCTCCGTCCGTCGTCGAGCTCCAGCGTTCCGGAGCCATGCGTCACCGACACATCCACGATATGGCCGGAATACATCACCGCCCGCTTTTCCCCGGCGCCCGCGCCCCCCGCTTCGCCGCAATTGGTCTCCATTGTGCTCGCGACCATCAGCCTTCTCCTCCGGATACGGTCAGAACGATTGAGCAGTCTGCCGAAAAACCTCGGTGGTGAGCCAAGTCGCCGTCAACGAGGACATTTCAGCAGTCTGCTAGGTCTAAACGCCCGGCCGGCAGCCGCCCTTGATCTGCGTCAACCCAAATCGACGGCGCGCAAAATCCCCTCGATCCCCCCGCTCGCATCGATCTCTCGCCATCCCGGCGGCGCCGCGAGCCCCCGCTCCGCCTGCGCCTCGACGATCGCCACCGTCGCGTCCGACGCGTCCTGCCGCCGCTCCGAGACCCGGCGCCGCAGCACCCCCAGCGGCGCGGTCAGCCAGATCCCGCGGAACCGCATGCCCCGCGCCCGGGCCAGCGCCGCCATCGAAACCTGCATTCCCGGCTCATCGAACACCGCATCGCAAATGACCGCCTGACCAGCGTCCAGGCACCGCCCCGCCTCGAGCAGCATCGCCTGGTACACCCCCCGGCGCGCCTCCGCCGTGTAGCTGCTCACCGGCAATCTCGCCGTCGCCGCAACCCCGGCGAGCCGCTTGCGCAGCACGTCCGACCGAAGCACCCGCGCGCCCGGACAGCGCCCGAGTTGCGGCGCCAACCGATACGCGAGCGTCGACTTGCCCGTCCCGCTCAGCCCCCCGATCGCGACCACGCACGGCTCGACCGGCTCCAGCAGTTCGAGCGCGAGCGCGAGATAGCTTCCAGCCTCCTCCGCCGCCCCCGACCCGGCCACGGACGCGACCCGGCTGGAAGTGGCGCTGACCAGCGCCCGGATCGCCGCCCGCAGCGAGAGGAACAGCGGCAGCGCCGCCAGCCCGTCCACCTCGTCGCTCTGGTCCAGATAGCGGTTCAGCACCAGGTTGCCCAACCCATCCAGCTTGCGCGCATGCAGATCCATCAGCAGGAACGCCAGGTCGTACAGCACGTCGATCGACGACAATCCCGGATCGAACTCGATCGCGTCGAACAGCGTCGGACGTCCCTCGAGCACGCAGATGTTGCGCAGATGCAGATCGCCATGACAGGCGCGCACCTTGCCCCCCAACCGTCGGCGCTCCAGCAACGCCGCAAGCGCCCGCGCCGCGCCCTCCGCCCGCGTCGCCCAAGCCTCGACCGACGCCGCCGGCAGCGCCGCACCAGCCTCCAGCCGCAGGTTCGCGATCGTCGACGACAACGCTCCGTCAAGCCCCGCGCTGCCGCCGTACTCGACGCTTCGCTCCGCGCGCCCATGCTGCCCGGCGATCTCGTCCGCCAGCGCCAGCATCAGCTCCGGGCTCAGCGCGCCCCGTTCGGCCATGCGGTCGAGCTGCGCCGCCGGGTCGAACCGGTTCATCACCACCAACCAGTCGACCGCCTCCCCCGGCCCCCCCAACCCCAAGCCGCCATCGCCCCGCCGCACGACCGGCTCGACCGCCACATACAACGCCGGCGCGAAACCGCCATTGATCCGCAGCTCCGCCTCGCAAGCCGCCCGACGCCGTTCCGGCGTCGAATAGTCCAGATACGAGTAACGCACCGACCGCTTCAGCTTGTAGGCCCGCGCGCCGGCCAGAAACACCATCGAACCATGCGTCTCGACGATCTCCGGCGACCCGGCGCCGAGCGTGCCGGCGCCGGACAGGAACGCGATGACCTCGTCCTGCGCGCCCGCTTGCGGACCGTCGTCGTTGGGGCGGGAGACCATCGGCAAACCTACCGCACTCGCTCGCGGCACGAAACGCCTTGACATCGTCAAGGACTAAATTCCTCATTGTCCCATGTCCGCCGCCGACCCCACCCCGATCGACGCCGACGCTGGCCGCTACCAGGCCGCGATCGACGCGCTGATCCGCGACGGCCTCCAGATCTCCGCCGACCTCGCCGCCCAGGACACCCCCGCCGCCGACAAGGCCGAACCCTTCGAGCGCCTCGCCCGCGCCATCCGCCGCACCATCCTCCTCGCGCGCCACCTCGCCGAAAACCCGGTCCAGCCCGCCAAGCCGCCCGCGCCCTCCGCCCAGGAGGACAAGACCGGCGCCAAGATCACCCTCGCCCGCCGCCGCATCGTCCGTGAGCTCGACAACGACATCGTCCACGGCGCCGGCGCCGACGAACGCATCAACTCCCTCCGCAACGAACTCCGCGAACACCTCGAAGACCCGGCGCTCGACCTCGCGATCCTCCACGGCTCCGTCCCCGAGATCATCGAGACCATCCGCCACGACCTCGGCCTGGTCGACAGCCGCTACCGCGCCCCCGTCCCCCGCCGCACGCCCGACCAGGTCCGCCGCCTGAACGGCCTCGCCGCCCCGCCCGTCACCCCCGATCCCGACGAAGTCGACGAGCCCGAAGACATCGAGCCAGAAGACATCGAGCCCGAAGACATCGAGACCGAAGACACCGAACCCGAAGCCGACGAAACCCCGACGAAGCGGCCGGGTTCACCACCCACCCCCTCACCGCCCTCCTCGCCAAGCGGCACCGCATCCCCGACGGCTGACCCGCCGCCGCGATCACGCCGACACGGCTGCCTCCCGCTATCCCCGTCGCGCCGGCACTGCCAGGCCGAGATGCCCGCGCAGCGTGCTCGACTGGTACTCCCGCCGGAACAGCCCGCGTCGTTGCAGCACCGGCACCGCTTCGTCGACGAACAGATCCAGCTCCGCCGGGAAATACGCCGGCATGATGTTGAACCCGTCGCACGCGCCGTCCTCGAACCAACGCTGCATGTGATCGGCGAGCTGCTCCGGCGTCCCCACGAACGACCCGTGCGACCGGCTGCGCGCCACCTCGGCCGCGCAGTCGCGGATGCTGATCCCCTGCGCCTCCGCCCGATCCAGCATGCTCGCCACCCGCGGCGTGAAATTGCTCCCCGACGCCCGGATCGCCGCCACCGGCAACGGCTCCGCCGGGTCGTGATCGTACAGCCGGAACTTCAACTGATCGCTCAGGATCCAGATCGCCACCGCCGGCACCACCAGCGCCTCGAGTTCCTGCTCCTTGCGCCGCGCCTCCGCCTCCGTGCTGCCCAGGATCGGCGACAGCCCCGGCAGGATCTTCAGCGTCTCAGGCCGCCGTCCGCCCGCCGCCATCTTCTCGTGGATCGCCTTGCGGAACAGGATCCCGTTCTCCCGGCTGCCCTGCGCCGCGAAGATCACCTCCGCCACGCGCGCCGCGAATGCCATCCCCGCCGGTGACCCCCCGGCCTGCACCAGCACCGGCCAGCCCTGCGGCGGCCGCGGCAGCCGGCCCGGACCCGCCACCCGGAATGCCTCCCCCGCATGGTCGATCCGATGCGCCACCCCGCCATCGTCCCAACTGTCCCACAGCGCGGTGCAGACATCGACGAACTCCTGCGCCCGCTCGTACCGCCGGCTCTTCTCCATGTGCCGGTCGCGGCTGAAATTATACGCCGCATCGTCGTTCTGCGTCGTGATGATGTTCCACCCAGCCCGGCCGCCGCTCAGATGGTCCAGGCTCGCGAACCGTTCGGCGATGCTGAACGGCTCGTTGTACGTCGTCGACAACGTCGCCACCAACCCCAGACGTTCCGTCACCGACGAGATCGCCGACGTGATCGAGATCGAATCGATGTTGTTCAGCCCGCCTTCGGCGATCACCCGCCCGTCCTTCTCCCGCGCCGCCAACATGTCGCCCACGAAGAACAGGTCGAACTTGCCCCGCTCCGCCGCCCGCGCCGCCTCCGCATAGAACGACGCCTGCGCGATGCTGCCCGCATCGACCGTCTTATGCCGCCACCCCGCGATGTGATGCCCGCCCGGATAGATGAACAGCCCGAGATGCAGCTGCCTCATCGCGAGAACCGGCTACGCGGCCGCGCCAATCCCAACCGCTCCCGCAGCGTCGCCCCCGCCGGAACCGCCCGCGCCAACGGCGCAACCGCCGCCAGGACCCCCTCGAGATCGTCCGGCAACACCGCCGGCATCAGGTTGAACCCGTCGCAAACCCCCGCGCCGACCCACTCCGCGCACAGCTCGCGCAGCCCCGCGGCCGTGCCGACGAACCGCATCACCCCACTCCCCAACCCATCCCCGCTGCCGCCATCCAGGATCGGCATCAGATTGACCAACACCCGCTGCGACGCCTGCGCCAGCCCGCGCACCCGCCCCGCCGCTTCCTTGCTCGACGCCGACAGCAGCAGCACGTCGGCCTCCCGCATCGCCAGATCCTCCGCCCTCGCATCCTCCCCGACCTCGAACGCCATCACCGGATTGCCCTGCGGCGGCCGCGGCACGTTCAGCGGTCCCCGGACGCTGAAATGCCGGCCCTTGTGCTCGATCGGATGCACCCGCTCGGGATCGGCGAACCGCCCGCTGCCGACGTCGAGCAGCAACCCCTCATCCTCCCAACTGTCCCAGAGCTGCCGCGCCACCTCGAGCAGCTCGCCCGCCCGGTCCAACGCCTCGTCCGCCGCCAGCGGCGTCACGTGCCCGAACTGCGCCGCGCCAGGCCCCTCCCCCGGCAACCCCACCAGCAACGCCGTCCGTCCGCTCGCGAGATGATCCAGCGTCGCGAACACCCGCGCCACATGGAACGGTTCGGCATGCTCGATCCGCCACCGCCCGCCCAGCCCGATCCGCTCCGTCACCGCGATCAGCGATCCCAGCAGCGGCAGCGCATCGATCGGCAGCGCCTCGTCCTGCCCGAGCCACACCGCGTCCAGCCCGGCGCGCTCCGCCGCCCGCGCCATCGCCTGGTATCGCCGCCCGATCGATAACGCCGCAAGGTTGCCCGTCCGGCGCCCCGCAGGATCGAACCCCGCGCTCGACAGCGACGCCGTCAGATGGACCAATTCTGTGGACATGTCGTCAGTATGCTGATCAGATCGTTGCCGTCCATACCGAGCGGAGACACATGGCGGAGCTGATCCGTACCGAGCGTCACGATGCGGTCGCAACCATCTGGCTCGACAACCCGCCCGTCAACGCGGTCTCCACCCGCCTCCTGCACGCGCTTCACGCCGCCCTCGACACGATCGAGGCCGACCGTTCGATCCGCTGCGTCATCCTCACCGGCGCCGGCGAGCGCGCCTTCTGCGCCGGCGCCGACCTGCGCGAGGAGAAGGACATGCGCGACCCGGACGCCAGCCGCGCCTTCCGCACCCTCGGCCGGCGCACGCTCGACCGCATCGAGTCATTCCCCAAGCCGATCGTCGCCGCCATCCACGGCTGGTGCATCGGCGGCGGCACCGCGCTGGGCTGGAGCGCCGACATCCGCATCGCCGCCGACAACGCCAAGTTCCGCGCCGGCGACGCCTATCTCGGGGTGATCCCCAGCTGGGGCATGGGTCTGCTCCGCCTTCCGCGCCTGGTCGGCCGCCAGCGCGCGCTCGACATCCTGCTCCTCGGCGAGGATTTCTCCGCCCAGCGCGCCTACGAACTCGGCCTCGTCACCAAGGTCGTCCCCCGCGCCGAACTGATGGACAGCGCCCGGCAAGCCGCCGCCCGCATCGCGACCGCCTCCCCCAACGCCATCCGCGCAACGAGACGGGCCGTTCAGTTCGGCTTGCGTCACGGCTGGGACGAGATGGCCGCCTACGAGGAGACGCTCTCCGCCGAGATCTTCGCCCACCCCGACGCCGCCGAAGGGATGGAAGCCATGCTCGCCAAACGCCCGCCATCGTTCGAGGACATCTGACCGGAGCCTGCGCATGATCCACGATGCCATCGTCGACCATCCCTCCGCCTGGTATGGCCGCGACCTCCAGCGCGACCAATCCTGGCTGATCCAACTCACCCCCGACGATCTGGAAGAGATCGACCGCGCCCTGCGCGACGTCACCGCCGCCGGGCTCGACCTGGCCCAGGTCGGCCGCGGCAACTTCCGCCTGCCCCATTTCGGGCAGAAGCTCGCCGCCTGGCTCGAGGAGATCCGCACCGGCCGCGGCTTCGTCGTGCTCCGCGGCCTCCCCGTCACGCGCTACACCGACGACGAGGTCGGCCTGATCTTCTGGGGCCTCGGCGCCCATCTCGGCCTCGCCGTCACCCAGAACCCGAAGGGCGACCTGCTCGGCCATGTCTACGACCACGGCCGCACCTACGGCGCCATCGACGTCCGCGGCTACGAGACCAACGCGCACCTTCCCTTCCACAGCGACGGCTGCGACCTCGTCGGCCTGCTCTGCCTGCGCCGCGCCAAATCCGGCGGCCTCAGCAGCGTCGTCAGCTCGACCACGATCCACAACGAGATCCTGCGCCGCCGCCCCGACCTGCTGCCGCCGCTCTACGAGGGCTTCCACTACATCCGCCGCGAAGCCGCCCTCACCGACAGCCCGGTCACGCCCCACCGCATCCCCGTCTTCGGCGTCAAGGACGGCCTCGTCTCCAGCCGCCTGATCCGCAACCAGATCAACGCCGCCTTCGCCAAGACCGGCACCGAACCGACCGCCCTCGAACGCGACGCGCTCGACCTCGTCGACGAACTCGCCCACGACCCCGAGATCCATCTCGACATGGACCTCCAGCTCGGCGACATCCAACTCTGCAACAACTACACCGTCCTGCACTCCCGCACCGGCTTCGAGGATTTCCCCGAACCCGAGCGCCGCCGGCACATGATCCGCCTCTGGCTCACCTTCCGCGACCGCCGGCCGATGGCCGACAACTTCCCCGCCCATAACGGCTACGGTCGGAACCAGATCGTCGAAGTCGCCCTGCAGCACGAACCAGCCCATTGAACGGGAGACCCGTATGAAGACCTTGCTCACGCTCCTGCTGCTGCTCGCCGGCCACGCCGCGCTCGCGGCCGACTGCACCCCCACGCTCGGCCATCCGCCTCTGGCGCGCAAAGGCCTCCTGATCGCCGCCATCAACCCGACCGTCGCCCCGATCCAATACATCGACGACGACGGCAACATCGTCGGCCTCGACGCCGATCTCGGCGCCGCCATCGCCAAGCGCCTCTGCCTGCGCCTCGAATTCCAGAGCACCCAATTCGCGACCATGATCCCGATCCTCAAGGAGGGTCGCATCGACCTGATCGACAGCTTCATGTTCTACACGCCCGAACGCGCCGAGCAGGTGCTCATGGTCCCCTACGGCGCCTCCTCCATGGCGATGGTCGTCGCCAAGGCGAACTCCGACAAGGTCGACGGACCCGAATACTTCTCCGGCAAGCGCCTGGCCGTCGAGCTGGGCACCGTCGATCTCGCCGACGCCAAGAAGGCCAACGAGTCGCTCGAGAAACAGGGCAAGCCGCTCATCGACATCCACACCTTCGGCACCTACGCCGACGTGCTGCAGGCGCTGCACGCCGGCCAGGCCGACGGCGCCTTCATCGGCACCGAACAGGCCTTCTACTACCGCGACAAGGGCCTCGACTTCTTCCGCATCGCGCTCACCGGCTACGACCCGCATGCCGAAGCCCTCGCCTTCAAGGAGCCCGCTTTGGCCGAAGCCGTGATCAAGGTGATGAACGACATGAAGGCCGACGGCTCGTTCGACAAGCTGTTCGCACCCTACGGCCACTGCGTGCTGCCCGGCCCCTACAAGGTCACCACCGGCCCGCTGCCGACCCCCGTCTGCCCCCCGCAGCACTGACCCGGCGCCGGCATGTGGGACTGGGGCGCGTTCCTCCACTATCTCCACAGCCCCTATCTGCTGAAGGGCGCCGGCGTCTCGCTGGCCCTCTCCGTCGCCGCCATGGCCGTCGGCCTCGTGCTCGGCCTGCTCGCCGCCATGATGCGCATGTCGACCTCCCGCCTCGTCGCCGCGCCGGCCGCGTTCTACGTCTGGATCATGCGCGGCACCCCCGCGCTGGTGCAGCTCATCATCATCTACACCGGCCTGCCGCAGCTCGGCATCACCCTCGGCGTCATCCCCTCGGCCGTGCTCGGCCTTGGCCTGAACGAGGGCGCCTACCTCTCCGAGATCTTCCGCGCCGGCATCGCCGCCGTCCCGCACGGCCAGTTCGAAGCCGCCCGCGCCCTCGGCCTGTCCCGCTTCCAGCTCATGCGCCTCGTCGTCCTCCCGCAAGCCATGCGCATCATCGTCCCGCCGCTCGGCAACGCCTTCAACGGCCTGATGAAGACCTCCTCGCTCGCCTCCGTCATCTCGATGGAGGAACTGCTCCGCCGCACCGAACTCCTCATCCAGGTCCAGTTCAAGGTGCTCGAGATCTTCGTCGACGCCGCGATCTTCTATCTCGCGCTGACCACGATCTGGGGCTTCATCCAGCGCCGCATCGAGCGCCATTACGGCCGCGGCTACGCCGCCTCGTCCAGCGCCCCGCAACCCGCACCGCTCGCCCTCGAACAGGTCGCGCTGCAGCAGGGAACCAGCTGATGCCCAACCGCTCCTTCACCCGCGACCTCCGCCAACTCGGCCATTGACGACCGTCAGTCCGCGAACGAACCTCTTCCGCATGCGCAAGATCATCGATCTCGAATGCGACCTCCCGCCCGACGAGAACGGCGTCCCCCGCAAATCGCCGACCCTCAACCACCCGCCCGGCTACGGCGACCCCGAACGCCTCGACCCCCTGCCCGGCCACGGCTTCGACAACTATCAATCCATCTTCACCAAACGCGCCGGCGAAACGGAACCCTCCGCCCATCACGGCCTGTCCGTCGACGCCTTCGTCGCCCGCCTCGACGAGGCCGGCATCGAGGTCGGCGTCATCCGCGGCCCCAACGAGATGATCGCCGACATCGCCCAGGCCCATCCCGGCCGCTTCATCGCCATGGCCAACCTCAGCCCGCATGACGGCATGCGCGGCGTCCGCGAATTCGAGCGCCTCGTGCGCGAGCGGGGCATGGGCGGCCTGCGCGTCTCCTCGCTCTACAACATGATCCCCGCCAGCGACCGCCGCTACTACCCGCTCTACGCCAAATGCTGCGAGCTCGACCTGCCGCTGCGCATCTACACCGCAATGAACTATGCCAACGACCGCCCCTACGACCTCGGCCACCCGCGCCATCTCGACCAGGTCGCGATGGACTTCCCCGAACTGCGCATCGTCGCCGGGCTCAGCGGCTGGCCCTGGGTCAACGAGACCGTCGGCCTGCTCCGCCGCCACCCCAACCTCTACGCCGACACCGGCTCCCACCGTCCCCGCCACTTCGCCACGCCCGGCAGCGGCTGGGACATGTTCCTGCAATACGGCAACACGCTGCTGCAGGACAAAATCATGACCGGCCTCTCCCAGGAAGCGTTCGGCGTTCCCTACGAAACCCTGATCGCCGAATACGAAGCCCTGCCGCTCAAGACCGCCGTCATCGAGAAATGGCTCTACGGCAACGCCAAACGGTTCTTCCGCCTTGCTTGACCGCCTGATCCGCCCCGCCAGCGTCGCGATCCTCGGCGCCTCTGCCACCCGCAAGAATAACGGCAACGTCGTCGTCACCAACCTGCGCGCCGTCGATTACCAGGGCGCCGTCTACCCCATCCATCCCACCGCCCCCGAGATCGAATCCTACGCCGCTCTCCCCGCCATCGAAGCCCTGCCACCGGGCGTCGACACCGCGATCATCTCCGTCCCCGCCCCCGGCGTCCTGCCCGCCCTTCGAGCGCTCGAGACCCAGGGCGTCGCCACCGCCATCGTCATGTCCAGCGGCTTCTCCCCCGAAGAGGACGCCGCCCTGCGCGACTGGTCCCGCACCAGCCAACTCCTGCTGCAAGGCCCCAACTGCATGGGCCTGCTCAACCTCACCGACGCCATCCCGCTCTACACCGCGATCCCGTCGGCCCGCCTGCGGCCCGGCCGCGCCGCCCTCGTCGCCCAATCCGGCTCCGCCGCCATCTCCGTGATGAACTCCACCGATGTCGGCTTCTCCAAGGTCATCACCTCGGGCAGCCAGTTCCGCCTCACCGCCGCCGACTTCCTCGACCACCTCGCCGCCGATCCCGCCACCGCCGTCATCGGCCTCGTCATCGAAGCGATCCCCGACCCCGACCGTTTCGCCGACGCCGTCGACCGCGCCCACGCCAACGGCAAAGCCGTCGTCGTCCTCAAAGTCGGCCAATCCGACCTCGGCGCCCTCGCCACCCTCGCGCACACCGGCGCCCTGATCAGCAGCCGCGACGCCACCTCGGCCTATTTCCGCCGCCACGCCATCCCGACCGTGCAGGACTACGACGAACTCGTCGCCGCACTCGAGACCTTCGCCATCACCACCGCCCGCCCGAGCGGCGCGCGCATCGGCATCGCCGGCATCTCCGGCGGCGAAGCCGCCCTCACCTGCGACCTCGCCGACGCCACCGCGACGCCGCTCGCCACCTTCACCGAAGCCACCTCGTCGGCGCTCCGCGCCCTGCTGCCAGGGATCGACGGCATCAACCCGATCGATTTCGGCGCCTCCGTCGCCGCGGTCGGCACCCGCCGCGAAGCCGAGGCGCTCGAAGTCATCGCCGCCGACCCCGGCACCGACATCGTCTTCGTCCTTCAGGACGCGCAGCATTCGCTCGCCTGGCGCAGCCTCGCCCGCTATGTCGGCCAGTGCCGAAACGTCGCCGAGCTCGGCGAGCGCACGACCAAACCCATCGTCGTCGTCTCCTCGTCCGGCGAAGCGCTCCATCCCGACATCAAGGCCACGCTCGACGGCACCGCCATCCCCCTGCTGCGCGGCCTGCGTCCCGCGCTGGCCGCCATGCGCTGCCTCGGCGCGTGGGGAGCCCGCGTCGCCGAACCCCGCCGCCTCGCCGGCCGCCCCCGATCCAGGCTCCACGAAGAGATCGCCGCACACCAAGGTCCGCTTCTCCGCCGCCCTGACCAAGCGCCTACTCGAGGCCTACGAGCTCCCCTTCGTCCGCACCGCAACCGTGCAGACCGCCGACAAGCCGTGCTGCGCGCAGCCGCGATCGGCTATCCGCTGGTGGTGAAGATCCTCTCACCGGACATTCCGCATCGTTCCGAGATCGGCGCAGTCCAGCTTGGCATCGCCAACGATGCGGCGCTCCGCAACGCCATCGCCGCCATCGAGCGCAACGTCCGAGCCGCTCGCCCCAGCGCCGTCATCGAGGGCTACGAGTTGCAGGAGCAGCTGACCGGTTGGGTCGAAGCCATGGCCGGCGTCAAAGCGGCCCCGCCATTCGGCGCCCTGTCGATCATCGGCAGCGGCGGCACGCTGATCGAGCTCTACCAGGACCGCGCCTTCGGTCTCAGCCCGGTCACGCCGGCCGAAGCCGCCGACATGATCCGCCAGACCCGGCTCGGCACACGCCTGGACGGCTACCGCAACCTGCTGCCGCGAACCGATCTCGGCCGCCTCACCACGGCGCTGGTCAACCTCTCCAACCTTGCTGCAGACCTCGCCGACACCCTCGCCGAGGCCGATCTCAACCCCATCCTCGTCCAGCCCGGCACCGGTGACGTCCGCATCGTCGACGCGCTCTTCATCGCGTCCGACCACGGCAAGCGCCCATGAAACGATCTCACCAGGCCGCCATCGCCATCCCATCCCGCCGCGGATCGGCGCCGGCCAGCACCTGGTCATCCGCGAACACCAGAGCCTGCGCCCCCGCGTCCATCCGCCGGCGGATCACGTAATGCCCGTCCGCAGCCAGCGCCGCCGCCTGCGCGCTCCACGCCGTCTCGACCTCGGTGATCCCGTGCCAGTTCAGCGCATGCGGTGCCCCGAGCATCGCCTGCGGATCGCGCTCGCCGCCGGCCAACCGTAGCAGAAAGTTCGCCACGAACCCGATGATCCGATGGCCGCCGCCGGCGCCGATCGCCGCGATCACCCGCCCGGCCGCATCCAGCACCAGCGTCGGCGCGAACGTCGTCCGCGGCCGCCGGCCCGGCGCCAAAGCGTTCGCCAGCACGACCCCGCTCTGCGTCGGCGGATCGGAGAAGTTGGTCATGACGTCGTTCAAGTAGAAACCGCCAACCGACACGTTGCTGCCGAAATTCTTGTTGATCGTCGTCGTCATCGAAACGACGTTGCCGAACCCGTCGGCGATCGCCAGATGGCTCGTCATGCTCCCGCCCAGCGTCCGATCCGCCGCCTCCGGCCCGAGCCCCGGCATATAGGAGGGCGCCACGCGCCGCCGATCGATCAGCCGCGCCCTCGTGTCGAGATACGCGCCATCGAGCGCCGCCTCCGGCGCGTGGGTCATCGCCTCCGGGTCGCCGAAGATGGCACGGTCCGCCCGCGCGACGCGGCCACACTCCGCCAGCACGTGCAGCACCTCTTTCGTCGGCGTCTCCGGCAGCGTCGTCACCCCCAGCCGCGCCGCCATGCCGAGGATCTGCCCGACCGCCGTCCCGCCCATCGCCGGCGGCGGCCCGGTCACCACCTGCCATCCGTTGAACGCGAAGCGCACCGGCGCGCGTTCGACCGCGCGGTAGGCCGCCAAATCGGCCAGCGACAGCGTGCCGGGGAACAGATCCGCCGCCGCCGCCGCGACGATCCGCTCCGCCAACGGGCCGCTGTAGAACGCGTCCGCCCCGCCTTCCGCGATCAGCCGCAACGTCGCCGCCAGCGCCGGATTGCGGAACACGCTGCCCACCGGCAGGACCCGCCCCCCGGCACACCACAGCGTCGACGCCAGCGTCTCGCCCCGCATCAGCGGCGCCTCACCCAGCTTGGCAGTCAAATGCGGCGACACCGGCACCCCCGCCTCCGCCGCTTCGACCGCCGGCGCGAACAAGCGCGCCCAGGGCAGCCGCCCGGCGGCTCGATGCGCCAACTCCAGCGCCCGCAACGCCCCCGGCACGCCGACCGTCCGTCCGCCGAACGTGACGCGGTCGGCGGGGATCGTCCGTCCGTCGAAATCCCGCGTCAGCCGGTCGGTCACCCGCGACGGCGCCGCGGAGATCCCCTCGAACGCCCGCACGCCCCCCGCCCCGGCCAGCAGCAGGATCGCGCCACCGCCGATCCCCGACGCGCTCGGCTCGCGCCGCCGGAGAGCGTCGAGTCCGTCCAAGCCGTGGACGAGCGCACCGTCCGCGTCGTGCTCAAGGAGATCCGCTACGATTTCGACCGCCAGATCGCCTATCCGCTGCCGGAACACATCGAAGGATCCATCTTCGCCGAGGCAAAGGACCCGCTCGATTACGGCCAGCACTCCGCCTACAACCGCGCGCCCGAGACCCCCGGCCTCTGGATGGGCCCCTATCGCCTCACCCAGTTCACGCCCAACCAGACCGTGACCCTGGCGCCCAACCCCCATTGGCCCGGCCCCAAACCCGCCTTCCGCGAGGTCACGATGCGCCTCGTCGGCAACAACGCCGCGCTGCAGGCCAACCTCCTCGCCGGCGACGTGCAGGCCGTCGCGCCGGGCATGCTCGGCCTCACCCTCGACCAGATCATCGGCCTCGCAAAGGGCCGCGACGCCGACCGCTTCACCGTCAGCTTCCTGCCGCAGCCCGGCTCCTACGAGCATTTCGCGCTCAACCTCGACAACAAGCTGCTGGCCGATCCGCGCGTTCGCCGGGCGATGTCGATGGCCGTGGATCGCACCGCCATCACCACGCGCCTGTTCGCCGGCAAGGTCGACCCCGCGCTCAGCTTCCTCCATCCCTCCCAATCGCCGTGGGACAAAGCCACGCCCACCTTCCCCTACGACCCGGCCAAGGCCAAAGCCCTCCTCGCCCAAGCCGGCTTCAAGCCCGGCCCCGACGGTATCCTCGTCAGCCCCGACGGCGACCGCTTCTCGCTCGACTACGTCACCACGGCGGGAAACCGCATGCGCGAATTGGTGCAGCAAGTGGTGCAATCCTCGTTCAAATCCGTCGGCATCGAGCTGGTGATCCACAACCAGCCGCCCCGGGTCATGTTCGGCGAGAGCCTGCGCCGCCGCCAGTTCACCGGCATCGTCCAATTCCAGACCGACATGCCGCTCGACTACGTCCCGAGCAGCTACTTCGAGAGCCGATACATTCCCACCGAAGCCAACAACTGGACCGGCCTCAACTATTCCGGTCTCCGCGATCCCCAGATGGATGCGGCACTGCAGGCCGCGCGCACCGAGCTCGACCCGCAGAAGCGCGGCGCGCTCTGGCGCACCATCCTCGACCGCTACGCCGAACTCCTCCCAGAGATCCCGCTCTTCTTCACCGTCTTCACCGATATCGTCCCCACTTGGCTGACCGGCGTCGCCGATCCGAAACGTTATGGTGTCGCAACCGGCTGGATCGAGGACTGGGCCGTCAAGGACTAGACCGTCGAGGGTCCAGCGCCGCCTGCAGCCCGTCGCCCAGCAGGTTGACGCACACCACCACCACCAGGATCAGCAAGCCCGGCCAGAGCGCCAGCAACGGCGCATCGTTCACCAACTCCTGCGCATTGTTCAGCATCCCGCCCCAACTCGTCGCCGGCGGCTGGATGCCCACGCCGAGAAAGCTCAGCGCGCTCTCCGCAAGGATCGCCCGCCCCACCCCCAACGTCGTCGCCACGATCACCGGCGACAGCGCGTTCGGCACGATGTGGCGCCCGAGGATCCGCGCCGTTCCCGCCCCCGTCGCCCGCGCGGCCTCCACGAACTCGCGCTCCCGCAGCGCCAGCGTCTGCGCCCGCACCAGCCGCGCCACGCCGGTCCATCCCAGCAGCATCAGGATCAGCGCGATCCGCCAGACCGCCGCGCTCCCGTCGCGGATCGCCGCTTCCGGCACGCCCAATTTATGCAAGTCCAGCGCCGCCAGGACGATCAGCAGCGGCAGTGCCGGCAGCGAGATGACCAGGTCGGTCAGCCGCATCGCCACCGCATCCGCCCGCCCGCCCGCATACCCGGCCCCCGCGCCCACCGCCGTGCCCAGCAAGCTCGCCCCCAGCGCGCTGACCACGCCGACCAGCAGCGACACCCGTCCCCCATGCAGCAGCCGCGCCAGCTCGTCCCGCCCGGCATCGTCCGTTCCCAGCGGATGCGTCGCCGACGGCGGATCGAACCGCCCCAGCAGATCCGTCTCCACCCCCGACACCTGCCACCACGCCTCGTACGCCGGCGCCAGCAGGCACAGCCCGGCCAGCGCGGCCACGACGACGGCCGCCGCTACCGCCACCCGATCGACCCGCCGCCTCACTGCAGCCGTATCCGCGGATCGAGCCACGCATACGCCATGTCCGCCAGCAGGTTCGCCAGTCTGGATCGTCACGGTCGCGAACAGGAGACAGACCAGTGCGAGGTTGTAATCGTTGTTCATGATCGCATCGAGGATCAGCCGCCCCATCCCCGCCCAGCCGAACATGCTCTCCGTGATCAACGCGCCCGAGAACAGATGGCCGAAGCCCAGCGCCACAAGCGTCGCCACCGGGATCAGACGCATTGCGCAACGCGTGCACCAGCACCACCCGCGCCGGGCGCAACCCCTTCGCCCGCGCCGTCCGGATGTAATCCTGCCCGAGCGCCTCGAGCATCGCCGACCGCGCGAACCGCAGCAGCCCGCCCACGTCGAACACCACGAGTGCGGCCACCGGCAACGCCAGATGCGCCGCCCAGTCGCGCCAACCAGCCCCCGCCCCCGGCATCCCGCCCGCCGGCAGCCAGTGCAGCCAAACCGCGAACACGTAGATCAGCATCAGCCCGAACCAGAACACCGGCATCGAGATCCCGAGATATGCCGCCAGGTTGATCGCCCGGTCCGGCCACCGCCCCCGGAACACCGCCGCCATCACCCCGCCCAGCACCGCGATCACCGTCGTCAGCACGAACACGATCCCCATCAGCAGCACCGTGTTCGCCAAGGCCGGCCCAAGCACCTCCAGCACCGGTCGCGACTGCATCCTCGAGTAGCCGAAATCCGCCGGTCACCGCCCGTGCCAGCCAATGCCACCACCGCAGCGCGATCGGCTGGTCCGCGCCAAACAGCGCCCGCAGATGGGCGATCTGCTCGGGCGTCAGACCCGGATTCTCGTTGGCCAGCATGTCCGTCGGATCGCGGGGCATGAGGCCGATCAGCGCGAACACCACGAACGACAGCACGACCGTGGTCGCCAGGATCCCGGCCAACCGGCCGCACAGGAACCGCACCCTGCTAACCCCGAACGCGCGCGCCCGGAGCGACGCCGGCGACAGGCTGGACCGCGTCGGCCGGAAAGCCGAAACCGCGGCGTGAATGGGTGCGTCTCATCTGGGCAAGGCTGCCACGGCGGACCTCGATCGCCAATCCGACGACCCTGGTTGCGGCGACCCAGCCTTTGGAGTGATCTCCACTTGGGGTGATCGGCCGACACCGTTGCGTTCCCGTGGCCATCGGAGCTGCCCGCATGTTCGACGACGTCATTCCCGGGCTCCTGCTTCTTCTCCTGATCAGCGTAGGCGGGTGGCTAGCGGGCATCATCGGCTTCTTCCGCGCCGGGCGTGCCCTGCGGGAGTTGCGGACGGTGCGGATGCAGCTCGAGCGGATGACTGCCGCATCGCCGGCAACGGCCCCGTTCTCGCAACCGGTCGTCGCCGATACCCCGGTCGCCGAAGCTCCAATCGCGACCGTCGACGATCTCTACACCGTGCCAACGGAGGACCCGGCGCCAGCAGTCGCGCCTGGCCGGAAAGCAGAGCTCGAGGAGCTGATAACCGCGCGCTGGGGCGTGTGGCTCGGAGCCGCCACGCTCCTACTGGCGGGCGTGTTCCTGATCCGATACGCGGCCGAAGAAGGCTGGTTGGGGCCTGCGGTGCGATGCTTCGGGCTGGCAGCGCTCGGCGCCGGGTTGATCGGGCTCGGGTTCCGATCGGCTCGACGGCCGGTAATCGGACTTCGGTTCGCCGACCAGGCGCCGGCAGCGCTCGCCGCCGGCGGCGTCGTCATGCTGTTCGGCGCCGCCTATGCGGCGAGCGTGCTCTACGCACTCGTCTCCCCCGTGGCCGGCTTCGTGCTGATGGCGGCTGCGTCGCTGACCGGACTTGCCGTCGCGCTGCGGCTCGGACAACTCGTTGCCGCCGTCGGCATCGTGGGCGCGTTCATGACGCCCCTGCTGGTCGAGAGCGACACCCCCTCCTGGCCGGGATTGTTTATCTATCTGCTGTTCGTCGCGGCCGCGTCGTTGGCGACGGTTCGATACGCGGCATGGGTGTGGCTCGGTTGGGCGACCACCATCGCCGCGTCGGCTTGGGTCTTGCTGGCCGCACTGACCGTGCCGGCTGCCGATGCCTGGGTACCGGCGCTGTTCGTGCCGGCTTTGGTGGCGCTGCATCTGGCCCTGTTGCCGGCGGAGGCGCTGGAGCGCCCGGTGGGCCGTCGGCTCGCCTGGATCCCGATCTTGGCGGTCGGCGCTGCCGGTCTGCTGCTCGCATTTGCGACCCCGGACACGGCGACACGGGCCGCGGTCCTCCTCCTCGCGCCGATCACCTTGGCCGCGGCGGCGCGCGAGGAGCGCCTCGTCGGGGTTCCCTGGGTGGCCGCTGGCTTGTTCTTGGTGCTGATGGCGTTCTGGGACCTGCCAATCTGGAGCCAGACCGGCGAGCCGATCTGGAACGGACAGGGTGGCGTGGTCGCGATCCTGCCGGGCAGCTGGACCCCAGCCGCGCTGCAGCCCTTCCTGACGACGCTGTCGGGAATGAGTGCGGTGTTCGCGATCGCTGGGTTCGCGGGCGTATGGTGGCTGCGCCGGCCGGTGGCATGGGCGTCGTTCGTGGCGGCGGTCCCGGTCCTCGCTTTGGCGTTGGGCTACGCGCGCGTGCGGCAGTTCCAGCCGGACGCGGCGTGGGCCGCAGTGACCCTCGCCGCGGCGGCGGGGCTGGTCGGCTTGGCGGCTCTCGCGGCCCGGCGCGGACGCGGCATCCAGGCGGTCGGCGTACTGGCGGCCGGTGCGACGGCTGTCCTGTCGCTCGCCTTCGCGATGCTGCTGACGGCCCAGTGGCTGACGATCGCCTTGGTTCTGCTCGTGCCGGCGCTGGTCTGGATCGAGGCGGCGGCAGACCTCCCACCGCTCCGGCGCGTGGCCCTCGCGGTGGCTGCCGTCGCATTGGCACGCCTGCTGTTCAATACGCAGGTGTTATACTATGTCGACGGCCAGTCCGCCGTCCTGAACGGGCGGGCGCTCGCGTATGCAGCAGGGGCCGGGGCGTTCTGGTTCGGCGCCCGGCTCGCCCGGCGGCGGGCGGACGACCGGCTGGTCGCAGTGCTCGAGATCGGTTGCGCGGCATTCGTGACGGCGCTGGTGATGTTGGAGATCCGGCAATGGTCGACCGGCGGTTATCCCAGCCGGGACGTTTTCACCTTTGCCGAAGCCGGGCTGCAGGTGTCTGCGCTCGCAACCATTGCCTGCCTCTCGCTATGGCTCGATCGGCGGAACGGACGGGCGTCGTTGCGCTGGAGCTGGATGACGCAGGGCGGATTGGCGTTGGCTGGCGGGCTCGCGCTGCTCCTGGCCAACCCGGCGCTGAACGGCAGCACGAGCGTCGACGGACCGCCCGTGCTGGACGCGCTGCTGACGACCTACGCGCTCCCGGCTCTCTTGGCGCTATGGGCCCGGCAGCAGTTGGAAAGCCGGTCGCGGATCGCGACGATATTGGCTTGTTACGCGTTCGCGGCCGGGTTCGCATGGGTGACCCTCGAAGTGCGTCACATCGCCCATCCCGGCACCATGGGACTGAACGACACGCCGGTGCTGGATTGGGAGCTGTGGGCGTGGTCGGGCGCGTGGATGGCGATCGCCGTGGGCCTGATGGCGGCCGGGCTGCTTCGCGAGCGACGGACGCTCCGCCTCGCAGCGTTGGCCGTCATGGCCGTGGTCGTCGCCAAGGTCTTCCTGGTCGACATGGCGGGGCTCACCGGCCTGTGGCGGGTGTTGTCGTTCCTCGGTTTGGGATTGACGCTGATTGGGCTGGGGCGGCTCTACGGGCGGCTTGCCAAACACACCGTGCCGACGCCGATTTGACACGCTCGGGCCCGTCGCCGGCGATCGGCAGCCGGCGGCCGACCGGTAGTCAGCTCGGCTTGCGTCCTGGCCTGCGGCGTATATGGTTCTGTTTCCGTGCTGTTTCGGCAAGCATTTGAGGAGATCTTTGTCATGCTGGGTCGTTCCTGCCTGATCGCCGCGTTGCTGCTCGGCGCCGCAGCCGCTCCATCGCGCGCGCAAGACGTGCGCAGCCCGACGCTCGATGCGGTCAAACAGCGTGGGCAGCTCGTCTGCGGGGTGGACACCGGAATCCCCGGCTACGCCTTCCAGGACAGCGGCGGCAACTGGAAAGGGTTGGACGTGGCGCTGTGCCGGGCGCTGGCCGATGCGGTCCTCGGCGACCCCAACAAGGTCAAGTTCGTGGGACTCACGTCGCAGGTGCGGTTCACGGTCCTCAAGGGCGGCGAGATCGACGTGTTGATCCGCGATTCCGAACACACATTCGTTCGCAACACGCAACTTGGCTTGGCCGAGCCGGTGGTCAATTTCTACACCGGCCAGGGCTTCATGGTGCGCAAGAGCCTCAACGTGTCGACCGTCAAGCAACTGGACGGCGCGACCATCTGTCTCGAGACCGGCACCACGCTCGAGAAGAACATCGCCGACTACAACCAGATCGCCCACGTCAAGATCGGCACGCTGCTGTTCGACCGGCCGGAGCAGGCCTTCGCGGCGGCCGAAGCCGGACGGTGCGACGGCTACACCGACGACGCCGGCAGCGTCGCCGCCGCGCGATCGAGCATGAAGAAGCCTGACGATTGGAGCGTCCTGGGCGAGACGATCTCGCGCTCGGTGCTCGGTCCGTACACGCGGGAAGGCGACGAGAACTGGACCAAGTTGGTCAAGTGGACGCACTACGCGATGCTCGAGGGCGAAGTGCTCGGCCTGACGCGCGCGAACGTGGCCGCCGCCAAGCAGTCGCCGAGCGAGGATCCGAGCCAGCGCAAGTTCCTCGGCGTCGAGGGCGGGTTCGGCAAGATGCTCGGCGTGGATGACGACTGGTCGTTCCGCATCATCCGCGACGTCGGCAATTACGGCGAGATCTACGACGAGTTCTTCGGCCCGAAGGGGCTCGGCCTGCCGCGCGGCATGAACAGCCTTTGGACACAGGGCGGCCTGCAGATCCCGCCGCCCTGGTACTGACCGTCCGCCATGGTGCGGCTGCCGTCGCGCCGGGCCCGGCGGCTGCAATGGCTGCTGCTCGCCGCCGTCATCCTGCTCGCGGGATGGATCGTCTCCAACGCCGCCGACAACCTGGCCGTCCGGCGGCTCGGGTTCAGCTTCGACTATCTCGCCGCGCCGGCGCATTTCGACATCCCGTTCCATCTGATCGATTGGGTCGACCACCGATAGCTATGGCCGGGTCCTGCTGGTCGGGCTGCTCAACACGGCGCTGGTGTCGGTGGCGGGGATCGTGGCGTCGACGGTGCTCGGCGTGGTGGTCGGCGTGATGCGGCTCTCGTCGAACTGGTTGTGGCGGCAGCTCGCGGCCGGGTTCGTCGAGCTGATCCGCAATACGCCGCAACTGATCCAGATCGTGTTCTGGTATCTCGCAGTGCTGCAGGCCCTGCCGTCGCCGCGGCAGAGCATTGCGATCCTGCCCGGCGTGTTGCTGAACGTGCGCGGCCTGTTCGTGCCGCGCCCGATCTGGACCGACCACGCGGCGGCGTCGATGACGGCGGCTTGCGCCCTCGTGCCGATCGCGGCATGGGCGGTCCGCCGGTGGGGCTGGGCGATGCTCGCGCTGCTGGTGCCGGCGGCGGTGTTGGCCGGGTTCTCGGTCGAGAGGGTCGAGTGGCCGCAGTTGGGCGGGTTCAACATCAAAGGCGGCGTGTCGCTGCCGCCGGAATTCGTCGCGCTCTGGTTCGGCCTGTCGGTCTATTCCGCCGCCTTCATCGCCGAGATCGTCCGCGGCGCGATCGAGGCGGTGCCGAAAGGCCAGACCGAGGCGGCGCGGGCGCTCGGCTTGCGGCCCGGACGCGTGCTGGCCAGCGTGGTGATGCCGCAGGCGCTGCGCATGATGGTGCCGCCGCTGACCAGCCAGTATCTCAACCTGTTCAAGAGCAGCTCGCTTGGAGCGGCCATCGCCTTCCCCGAAGTGTTCCAGATCTTCGCCGGCACCGCGCTCAACCAATCCGGCCGCGAGATCGAGACGATGAGCCTGGTGATCGCGGTGTTCCTCGGCATCAGCCTGTCGGTCTCGGCGCTCATGAACGCCTACAACGCCCGCCTCAGCCTCGATCGCCGATGAAGCCGCCGAGCGGTGCTGGGTGGGGCCGTATCTGGCCATGGGCTCGGCGCAACCTGTTCAGCAGCGTCGCCAACGGCGCGGCGACGCTGCTGGCCGTCGCCGCCGTGATCGCGGTGGCGATTCCCTTCCTGCAATGGTCGATCCTGCACGCCAACCTCGCCGGCGAGACGCAGGCCGCCTGTATCGGCGGCGGCGCATGCTGGACGTTCATCCGCCAGCGTCTGCCGCTGCTGCTGTTCGGCCACTATCCCGTGGACCAACTCTGGCGCGTCGCGCTGGCGGCCGGGCTGCTGGCCGTGCTCTGCGTCATGCTGTTGCGCCCCCGCGCGCGGCGGCGCGGAGTGGCGCTGCTGCTGCTCGCGCTCTACCCGGTGCCCGCCGGCCTGCTGCTGATCGGCGATGTCGGCAAGCTGCCCTATGTCGATCCCGACCGTTGGGGCGGCTTGTTGCTGAACGTGATCATCACCGTGCTGGTCTCGGCGATCTCGCTGCCGCTCGGCACGGCGCTGGCGCTTGGCCGCCGGTCGGCGCTGCCGATCGTGCGGACGCTCTGCGTCGGCTTCATCGAATGCTGGCGCGGGATGCCGCTGGTCGGCGTCCTGTTCGTCGCCGCGGTGATGCTGCCGCTATTCCTGCCGCAGGGGGTGAGCACGTCGCGCCTGTTGCGCGCGGTCGCGGCCATGGGCCTGTTCAACGCCGCCTACGTCGCCGAGGTGATCCGCGGCGGGCTGCAGGGCGTGGCCGCCGAGCAGGAGGAAGCCGCGGCCTCGCTGGGCCTGCGCCCCTGGCAGAACACGGTATTCGTGACGCTGCCGCAAGCGCTGAGCCTGTCGATCCCCGGCCTGGTCAACACGATCATCGACCTGTTCAAGGACACGACCCTGATCAGCATCATCGGGATGTACGAGCTCCTCGGCACGATGCTGCAAGCGCTGCGCGATCCGAGCTGGACCGG
Organism: uncultured Alphaproteobacteria bacterium; assembly: GCA_963848035.1. Taxonomy (GTDB): domain Bacteria; phylum Pseudomonadota; class Alphaproteobacteria; order Acetobacterales; family Acetobacteraceae; genus JAVVHH01. The sequence continues at coordinate 3,309,841 of CAWKCD010000001.1, read as the reverse complement.
TCTGGCCTCCGAGGGGTTCACCTTCGCGGCCGCCGTGTTCTTCCTGTTCTGCTTCGCGGTCTCGACCTACAGCCGCTCGATCGAGCGCCGCCTCGGACGGGCACGACGATCGTGATGGCAGCCTACGGATCGATGTCGGAACCGAGATGGAACAAGCAATCGCCGCGGACCACACGTCCGGGAACGCGCTTGCACAGCACGAAACCGTCGCGGGCGAACACCACGGTCGCAGCCGGCGCCCAGGGCGTCTCCGGCGTGTGGATCCGCGCGGCCGCCTCGCCCGCGCGCACCATCTCGCCGGGCTCGACCAGCGGCTCATACAAGCCCGGTGCCGGACGCGTAGACGAAATACTCCGGGCCGCCGACATCCAGGATCCGCGTACCGCCCGTCGTGATGCTGTGTCCCGGCAGGATGTTCATGTGCGCCAGCACGTTGCGTAGGCCCTGCTCGGCGATCCGCAATGCGGCCGACGTCACGGTCCCGCTGCCGCCCAACTCGGTGCCGAGCGCGAGCTTGCCGTGGCGGAGCGCGGCGCCGGCCGTGGTGCGCAACGCGCCCTGCCCCGGCGCAGCGTGACCGATATAGGAGATCGGCGAGCCGAAGGCGCGAAGGGCGGCGAGCAATCCGGCTTGCCGGGCCGGGTTCTCGTCGTCCTGCATCATGAGCGCGGAGGGCACGTAATGAAGCGACGACCCGCCGGAGTGCAGATCCACAACGATGTCGGCACGCGGCACCAGCTCGTGCTCGATGAAATAGGCGATCTGCTCGGTCACCGAGCCTTCCGCATCGCCCGGGAACAGCCGGTTCAGGTTGCCGTCATCGATCGGCGAGGTGCGCGTGCCCGCGAGAGCGGCCGGCAGGTTGGCAGCGGGCAGCAGGATCACGCGGCCGCTGATCGTGGCCGGCTCGAGCTCGCGCGCGAGGTTGCACAGCGCGACCTGCCCTTCGTATTCGTCGCCGTGCGTGCCGGAGACGAACAGCGCCGTCGGACCCTCCCCGTTCTTGAGCACGACGATCGGGATCGGGATGTAGCCGTAGGCGGAACGGTGCACCGAATGGAACAGGCGGACGAACCCGCGTTGCGCGCCGGATGCTTCGAAATCGACTTCCGGGACTAGCCGAGACTTCGCGGTCATGCTCTCACCTCAGTAAAGATGGCAGGCGACGCCATGGCCCGGCGCCGGTTCGGTCAGCGCCGGATCGACCTCGCGGCAGACCGGCATGACATGGGGGCAGCGCGGATGGAAGCGGCAGCCGCCAGGGATCGCCATGGCGCTCGGCACGTCGCCGGGGCTGCGGATCCGCTTGGCGCGTCGCTCCCGCCGCCCGACCGGGGACAGTGCCGGCACCGAGGCGATCAGCGCCTGCGTATAGGGGTGCAGCGGACCCGCGTAGAGCGTCCGCTTCTCGGCCTGCTCGACGATCCGGCCCAGATACATCACGGCGATGCGGTCGCTGACGTGGCGCACGACGGCGAGGTCATGGGCGATGAACAGCATCGCCAGGCCGAGTTCCGCCTGCAGGTCCTGCAGCAGGTTGATGATCCCGGCCTGCACCGAGACGTCCAGCGCGGAGACGGGCTCGTCGCAGACCAGCAGGCGCGGACGCATGATCAGCGCGCGCGCGATGCCGATCCGCTGCCGCTGGCCGCCGCTGAACTCGTGCGGGTAGCGGGCGGCGGCCGAGGCGGGCAGCCCGACATGCTCGAGCATCTCGGTCACGCGCGAACGGTCCGCGCCCTCGCCATGGATCAGCAGCGGTTCGCGGACGATGGCTTCCACGTTCATGCGCGGATCCAGCGCGCCATAGGGGTCCTGGAACACCATGCCCATGGCGCGCCTGGTCGGCTTGAGGGCACGTCCCCCGAGGCCAGTGATGTCGCGGCCCTCGAACAGGACGCGGCCATCGGTCGGCGGCACGAGGCGGATCAGCAGCCGCCCCAGGGTGCTCTTGCCGCAACCGCTCTCGCCGACGAGGCCGACCGTCGTGCCCGGCGCGATCGACAGCGAAACGCCGTCGACGGCGCGGAGCAGGCCTTTCGGTCAGGCCGCTGCCGACGCGGTAATGCTTGACCAGGCCCTCGGCCTCCAGCAGCGCCGTCACGCCGCCACCCGGATACAGGCGGCGTCATGCCCCGCGGCGACCGGCCGCAACGCCGGAACCGCGGCGTCGCAAGCGTCGATCCGCAGCGCGCATCGCGGCGCGAAGCGGCAGCCCGGCGGACGCGCGCGCGGGTCCGGCAACGCCCCGGCGATCGAGGCCAGGCGCTCGCGGTCGTCGTCCAGCGTCGGCACACAGCCGAGCAGGGCGCGCGTATAGGGGTGCTCGGGGTCGGCGAACAACGCTTCGACCGGGGCTTGCTCGACCACGCGGCCCGAATACATGACCGCGACCCGGTCGGCGACTTCGGCGATGACCCCCATGTTGTGGGTGATGACCAGCACGGCCATGCCCAACTGGTCGCGCAGGTCGAGCAGCAGGTCGAGGATGCTGGCCTGGATCGTCACGTCCAGCGCCGTGGTGGGCTCGTCGGCGATCAACAGGCGCGGCCGGCACGCCAAGGCCATGGCGATCATCACGCGCTGGCGCTGGCCGCCGCTGAGCTGGTGCGGGTAGTCCTTCAACCGCCGCGCAGCCGACGGGATGCCGACGCGTTCGAGCATCTCGACGGCGATGTCGCGGCGCCGGGTCTTGTCGCGTTCGCCATGGGCGGCGAGCGTCTCGGTGATCTGCTCGCCGATCGAGAACACCGGGTTGAGCGAGGTCATCGGCTCCTGGAACACCATGCCGATCCCCGGCCCGCGGATCCGCCGCAGCCGGTATTCGGACATGCCGGTCAACACCTCGCCTTCGAACACGACCCGACCGCCGAGCACCCGCGCAGCCGGCTCGGGCAGCAGACCCATGACGCTGAGCGCCGTGACGCTCTTGCCGCTGCCGCTCTCACCGACCACGCCCAGGATCTCGCCGGCCTCGATCGAGAGCGACACATCCTCGACCGCGGTCGCGTTGCCGAAGGCGACCGTGAGGCCTTCGATCGCGAGCAGGCTCAAGGCTGCAGCCGCAACCGCGGGTCCAGCACGTCGCGCAGCCCGTCGCCAAGCAGGTTCAGCCCCATCACCGTGACCGCCAACAGGATGCCGGGGATGGTGATGATCCACGGCGCATCGCGCATGTATTGCCGTCCCTCGGCCATGATGTTGCCCCAGGTCGGCGTGGGCGGGACGGCGCCGAGGCCGAGGAAGCTGAGAGTCGCTTCGGTGAGCACGGCGTAGGCGAACAGGAAACTGAGCTGCACGATCAGCGGCGCCAGCGCGTTCGGGATCACATGCGTGCGCAACACGCGCCAGTGCCCCGCGCCGGCGGCAACGGCGGCCTGGACGTATTCCATCTCGCGCAGCACCAGCACCGATGCGCGCACGATCCGCGCCGTCCGCGGTATGTAGACCACCGCGAGCGCGAGGGTGACGTTCTCGGTGCTGGGGCCCAGAACCGCGGTGATGCCGATCGCGAGCAGGATCGCCGGGAAGGCCATCAGCGCGTCGTTGATGCGCATCAGCGGGCCGTCGAGTGACGCGGAAATACCCCGACAGCGCGCCGACCAGCGTGCCGAACACGGCGTTGAGCACCACGACCGCGACGCCGATCTCGACCGACAGACGCGCGCCCCAGACCGTGCGCGACCAGAGGCTGCGGCCGAAATTGTCGGTGCCGAACACGAAGTCGGCCGAAGGCGGCAGGAACTTGGTGCGGAAGCTCAGCTTGTTGGGATCGGCGGTCGTGATCCAGGGCGCGAAAGCGGCCAGGCCGAGGATCAAAAGGAACAGGATCAGCCCGGTGACGAACAGACGGTGCTGGAACAATCGCCGGATGCGTGGCGCGCGCCGGGCTATCGCTCATAACGGATCCGCGGGTCCAGTGCGGCGTAGAGCAGGTCGACGCCGAGATTGATCAGCACCAGCATCGCGGTCACCAGCAGCAATCCGCCCTGCACCATCGGGTAGTCCCGGCCCAGCACCGCCGACGTCAGGAGTTGCCCGATCCCGGGGATGCTGAACAGCGTCTCCGTCACCACCGAGCCCGAGACCAGCAAGCTGATGATGATCCCGACGACGGTGGTGATCGGGATCATCGCGTTGGCCAGCGCGTGCTTGCCGATGACGGCATATCGCGGCAGGCCCTTGGCGCGGGCGGTGCGCACGTAGTCCTGCCGCAGCACCTCGAGCATCGTGCTCCGCGTCACCCGCGCGAGCAGGCCGACGTTGAGCAGCGCGAGCGAAACCGCCGGCATCGTGCTGGTCCTGAACCAGCCCCAGGGATCGTCGGTGAAGGCGATGTAACCGCCGCTCGGCAGCCATCCCAACCCCACCGCGAACCAGATGATGAACAGCAGGCCCAAGAAGAAATTGGGGATGGAGATGCCCAGCATCGCGATCATCATGGCCAGCTGGTCCACCCAGCTGTTCTGCCGCAGCGCCGCCAGCACGCCGGCGCCGATGCCGATCACGAGAGTAATGACCAGGGCATAGAGCGAGAGCGCCATGGTGATCGGCAGCCGCTCCATCGTCGCCCAGAACACGCTCTGCCCCAGCAGGATGCTCCGTCCCAGATCGCCGTGCAGCAGGCCGACATACCAGTGCAGCGCCTGCTGCAGCAGCGGCTGGTCCAGCCCCATCTGCGCGCGGATCTGCGCCACCATCTGCGGCGTCGCCGACAGCCCGGCGATCGCGGCCGATGGATCGCCGGGGATCAGCCGCATCAGCCCGAAGCTCACCACGCTGACCAGCAGGAGCACCGGAACCGCCCCCGCCAGCCGCACCAACAGCAGCCGGATCACGTCCTAGTTCGTGAACCAGACATTCGAGATGCGCGGGATCCGGAACGGCTTCCAACCCTCGACGTTGCCGCGCGTCGCCTGCACCTTGGTCAGGCTCCCGAACGGATAGACGTAAGCGCGCTCGAGCAAGACCTCCTGCATCCGGCCGAACGCCGCCTTGCGCTCCTCCTTCGTCGGCTTGTCGTTCATGTCCTTCCACGCGGCCAGCACGTCGGGATCGTCCTTGTCGTCCTTCGGCTTGTACTGCGCACCGGGCGGCGCGAGGAACGCCATCGTGGCCAGCGCGCCGAGCGCCGGCTGCGTGCCCCAGCCGCTGAAGAACAGGTTCCAGCCGCTATCGGCCTTCTGGCTCATCTGCACCGATGTCGGCCAGTCCACGACTTTCAGCTCGGCAGCGATGCCGACCGCCTTCAGCTCCTGCTGCACGACCAGCGCGGCATTGTACATCGAGCTGTAATCCTTGTTCGTCAGCAGGACGACCGGCTGCCCCTTGTAGCCGGCTTCGGCGAGGAGCTTCTTGGCCTTGGCCGGGTCCTTCTGGTTGTAGGTCTTCTCGCCCGTCGTCACGTAATCGGGCTGATTGGGATAGGCGAAGCCGAAGTTCAGCTTGTAGTTGCCATCGGTCGCGGCATCCATGATCTCGTCCATGTCCAGCACCGCCTGGATCGCCTGCCGCACCTTCACGTCATCGGTCGGCGGATTGCTGGCATTGCCGATCGCGATCTGGATCCACCAGTTCGGCAGCGGCAGCAGCTTGACGTCCTTGTTCGTCTTGAGCCGCGCGACCGAGGTCGTCGGCACGTCCTCGACCGCGTTCAGCTCCCCCGTCTCCAGCCCCGCGACCCGCGCCCCGCCTTCGGTCACGATACGGAACGTCACCTGGTCGAAGCAGGCCTGCTTGTAGCCGCCGAACCCGGTGCGCTGTTCGAAATGCGGGTTGGGCGAATAGCCCTCGTATCGTTTCACCGTGACGTAGCTGCCAGGCACGGATTGGACCAGCTGCCACGGCCCGGTGCCGATCGTTCGCAATTGCTGCGGCGGATCGTCCTTCGCCTCGGCCGGCACGATCACCAGCGGGATGCTGAAGCTGCTGAGCTTCTCGAGGAAGGTCGGCTGCGCGTATTTCATGTGCACGACGAACGTCGAGGGATCCGTCCCCTCCCAACTCTTCACCGCATCGAAGATCTGCCGGTCCAGCCCGATCTTGCTGTAGCGGTCCCAACTCGCCGCCACGTCCGCCGACGTCATCGGCTTGCCGTTGTGGAATTTCACGCCCTGCCGGAGCTTGAACGTGAAGGTGAGATGATCCGGCGCCTCCTCCATGCTGTCCGCCAGGTCGAGGATCGGATTGTTGTTCTCGTCGCGCGTCATCAGCGCTTCGAAGATGTTCATCGCGATGTTGCGCGTGCTGATCGTGTTGGACGTCATCTGGTCCAGGCTGTTGACGTTCGCCTCCTGCCCGAAGGTGAAATTCCCGCCCGACGTGCGGACACTTGAACGTCTCGGCCGCGCAAGGCCACGCAGCCACCACGCCGGCCATCGCCAGGAAACCTGCTCGCATCGCGTCACCCCGAAGTATACGAAGCGAACATCACGACGGGGCTTGCGCACCGTCAAGCGTCTCCGCTTTGGTATATGGATGCCAGACACCCACACTGCCCAATCCGTGTCCACGACCGAGTGGGAGATGCGCTGCGACATGGCGGCCGTTTTCCGCGTCGCGGCCCGGCAGGGCTGGAACGAGCAGATCGGCAACCACAACTCACTGATGCTTCCGACCGCGCCCGGCGAGCCGCCGCAATTCCTGATCAACCCGCGCGGATTGCTGTTCCAGGAGCTGACGGCGAGCAAGCTGATCGTCTGCGACCTCGACGGCCGGGTGCTGCGCGGCGACGGCGAGCTGCGCAAAGTGGCGTTCCACATCCATGCCCGCATCCATCTGCGCCAACCGGCCGCCGCCTGCGTGCTGCACGTGCATCCGCAATATCTGACCGCGCTCTCGCTGCTGGCCGAGCCGGAGCTCGCGCTGGCGCATCACAACAACCTGCTGCTGAACGACCGCGTGAAGATCGACCAGGGCGGCGACGCCCCGGCCGGCGATCACGCCGAGGGCGACCGGTTGGCCGAGGCGATGGACGGCGCCAGCATGCTGATCATGGGCGGCCACGGCGTCACCGTCGCCGGGCCGACGGTCGCCGACGCGTTCGACGAGCTCTACATCGCCGAACGGACCGCGATGTATCAGATGACGGCGCTGAACACGGGCCGGGCGCTGCGGGCGCTGCCGGAGAAGGGCCGGCGGAACTGGCATGGGCCGTGGGGCGAGAAGCTCGACGCGCGGCTGCATCTGGACGCCTGGCGCCGGGTCCTCGACAAGGAAGAGCCCGACTACCGCACCTAAGCCGCGGCGAAGCGGCGGACCACGTTGCCGAGCATGCGGGACACGTCGTTGTCGTAGCCGGCATGGGACAGGCTGCCGCAGAAGGTGATGGAGCCGGTCGCGAACACGGCGCCGCCTTCGGTGGTCTCGAAATACACGATCTCGGCGCGGATCAGGTCCCGCGGCGCCTCGCCGGTAACGGTGTTGACGTGGCTGAGCAGCTCCTCCGGGACGGCGACGTAATGCGCCTGATGCCCCTCGGACCGCGCCAGGATCACCGCGTTCGGCGGCGTGCCGAGCCGGCGGTCGGCGCGGTCGAGTTCGAATCCGGCGGCACCACCGCCGGAGAGGCCGAAGTCGCCGATCACCTCGCCGTCGACGCCATCGAAGATCCACGCGACGGCCGGGTCACGCGCGGCGGGAAGCAGCCGATAATGGGAGCCCTCGAACAAACCTTGCGATGAGAAGCCGACACCCGCCAGCAATTGCGGCGGGCGGCCGAGCCGGCGCCACAACCCGCCATAGCTGCCGTCGAGCTGGTGGTAGGCCTCGCCCGGCGCGGCGTCCCAGGCGCGGATGCCGCCCTCGGACCGGCGCACCTCGAGCACGTCGGGGATCGTGTCGGAGGTGGCGATCCGCCAGTAGAAGCCGTTGCCGCCGAGGTAGCACAAGCGGCCGCCGGAGCCGACGTACTCGCTGAGCGCATCGAGCGTCTGGATCGTGTGGTATTCCGGGTGGCTGCCGGTCAGCACGCATCGGTAGTTGGCGAGCAGGGCAGCCCCCTCGCGATGCAGGTCGTGGTCGGTGATAACGTCGAAATCCTGTCCGGTGGCCTCCAGCCAATCGGTCAGGTGACTGTCCGCCGAGAAATGCCGCAGCCCGCTGCCCTTGGCGTCGTTGAACGTCAGGAAGCCCGGCCGCAGCGTCAGGATCGGGCGACGCAGGGAGGACAGGCTGATCCCGGTGCCGTCCGGATGGCGGTTGTAGGTCGACCAGCCGTATTCGGGATGATCCTGCGGATTGTTCGGCGTGGCGCCCCAGCTCGCCGCCCGCGCGCGGAACGCGTCGTCGAAGTTGAAACGGGCGTGGTTGGCGTAGGCCTGATAGGTGAAGGTGGCGGCAAGATAGGCGACGGGGGCGGTCGCAGTCCCGCGCGGCGGCAGCACGAAGAACGGGATAATGTCCTCGTGGCCGCCCGCGCGCAGCCGCACGCCGTAGATGCCGCTGCGCATGTCCGGCGGGATGGTGATGATGAAATCGGTTTCCCATTCGGCATCGTAGAGATCGTCGGAATGGAAATGGATCGCCGCGTAATCCTCGGGCGCGTGCCGCCAATGCATCTCGGCGCCGCGCCACTGCGACCCGCGGATGCCCCTCGTCGGCAGGTTGATGAGGCGTCCCGGATGAGTGCCCTGGATCGCAACGGTATCGATGCCTTGGGCGAAGTCCCAGATCGCGACCGGGGCGAGAGAGGCGTCCAGGATTTCCGGGCGCTCGATCCGGCCGTCGAACCGGCGGCCTGAGGGATCGGCGGCAAACAGCAATTTGCCGCCGCGCGGGGGAAGCGCCGGGCCGGTCCCTTCGCCGCGGTCGGCCACGCCCCAGCTGCGCTGATGCGGCACGTGGCCGAGGCAGACCTGGCCACCGCCGTAACGAGCCGTGATCGTGTACCAGCAGCGTTCGAGCATCGGCGCGTCCGAGGTTGCGACGACCTGGCCCGACACTTCCAGCTGCGCGCCGGCGGCCGACACGAGCAGCACGGTGTCGCCCAGTGCCAACACCGGCTGCGGCGCCGTCAGCAGGCCCGGCTGCACCCGGACACGGATCGTGCCGCCTTCCGGGACCGCCAGGGCGGCGTCGACCACGCCGTACGAACCCGGATGGATCGGCTGGACCCGGCCAGGGTAGTCTCCGGCGAAGTCGAATGCCAGTTCCTCGAGCTTCAGCCCCGGGCCGGCCGGGTTCGGATCCGCATGGATGATGCGGACGAGATCCGCCGCGTAACGCGCCCCCGCCGCACTCGACACCTTCACCGCGATGCTTTCGCCGGGCCGGCCTGAAAGCCGGTCGAGATATCCCGCCACTGGAACCACGCGTCGCTCCTCTATCGCAACCGAGTCCTACTGCGAGACCTGAGAAGAGGGAAAGCGGGCAGCAAGTCGAGGGCCGGATTACTTGTCGGACGCAACGAAGCCACCCGCCTCATTCCGGCAATCCGCAGACGCGCAGCGCCGCGTCGAGCGACGACGCCAACGCCGGCGCGCAATTCACGCCCGCGAGCTGGCGGCTGAACCGAAACCCCGGCTGCAGCGCCATCACCCGCTCTGCCGCGACACGGGCGGCGTCGAGGCTGCCCACCCGCACCAGGGTGGCGGCGAGGATCATGTGCGAGATGCTGTGCCCCGGATTGGCGTGAACGCCCTTGTAGGCGGCCGCGGCGGCCTCTTCGGCCCTACCCTCGACGAAGTGCCCGAGCGCCAGGGCATGATAGGCCGCGAACGCCCATGGGTCGAACGGGCTCAGTCGCAACGCGCGGTCACCCCAGGCGACCGCCCGCGCCGCTTGCCCCGCCCAACCATGCACCACGCCACCTAGAATGTAGGTGATGGCCGAGGACGCGCTCACCGCCAGCGCCGCCTCGAAGGCGGCCGACCCGGCGCGGCGGTCATGCGCGTCCATCGCCAACGAGAACCCCGCGAAGGTCAGCGCGAGCGCGTCGTCACGCCCGTGCGTGATCGCCTGCTCCGCGTGCCGGATCGAGCCGGCCCGATGCGCCTCGAGCAGTCCCGAACGGAGAAACAGGTTGTGATGGCACATGGCCGCGAAGGCATGCGCCAATCCGTAACGCGGCTCCAATGCCAGCGCCCGGCCGAGCAGAACCAGCGCACGCGACGACTCCGCCGGCATTCCCGTGAACACGTCCGGCTGCGCCCGCAGCACGAGATCGTAGGCATCGAGGCTTTCGGGCCGCAGCCGCCGGACCCGCTCGACCTCGGCGCGCCGCAAATTCGGCTCGATCGCGGCGACGACCGACATCGCAACGTCGTCCTGCAGCGCGAACAGGTCGCCCAGCGCGCGGTCGTAGGTCTCGGCCCAGACCAGGCCGCCCGCGTCGCTCTCCACCAGGCGAAGCGCGATCCGGACGCGTCCGACGTCCTTGCGCAAACTGCCCAGCAACAAATAACGCACCCCGAGCGCCCGGCCGGCCTCGCACGGATCGATGTCCTGCCCCCGGTAGACGCTCCCCGACGAGCGGGCGGTCACGAACAGCCAAGGTATCCGGGCCAGCCCGGCGGTGACGTCCTCCGCCATGCCGTCGCCGAAATAGTCCTCGCTCGGGTCCCCGCCGAGGTTGCGGAGCGGCAGCACCGCGACCGAAGGCCGGTCCGCTACGAGCGGCAAGGCCGGCAGCGCGGCGGCCGCAGCGCCGAGCGGCCCGACATATCGGTAGCCCCGCCGAAACAGTGTCTCGATCCAGCGCACGCCGCCTTCGCCATCGCCCAGCGCCCGGCGGAGCGCGGCGATCTGCACCGTCAAGTTGCTGTCCTCGACCGCTAGGCCGGGCCAGGCGGCACCGAACAGCTCCTCCTTCGAGACGGGCAAGCCAGCGCGCTCGACCAAAGCCCGCAGCACCGCCACCGCGCGCGGACCCAGCGCCACCGGCGCGCCGTCGCGCAACAGGAGGTTCATCTCCGTATCGAGTCGGAACGGCCCGAGATCCAACCATTGCGCCATGAAGCGATGCGACCAGAGCTACGCCAGTTTCGCAACTATTTCGGAACACCTTCACGACCCGCGACGGCATGCCGGGCGACATTGCCCAGGCTGCGACGACCTGCCGCGACATCGATGGAGAACCACCATGAACGCCCTCATCCACCGCCCTGACGAAGCGCCTCGCCTGACCGTGGCGGGACACCCGATGCTCGTTCTGTCGACCGCCCGCGAGAGCCGCCACGCCTCGATGTTCGACTGGACCGTGCCGCCCCGGTTCGCCACCGGACTGCACGTCCACCGCGTGCAGGAGGAGACCTTCTACGTCCTCGAGGGCGCCTGCGAGTGGCAGATCGGCGAGCGTGTCGTGACCGCCCTGCGCGGCGCCTATGTCTTCATCCCGCCCGGCGTCGCGCATGACATCCGCAACCCCGGTGACACCTCGGCGCGGCTGCTGATGACGGTTTCGCCGCCGGGTCACGAGGACTACTTCGAGGAACTGGCCGCCCTCACGGCGGAGGGGCGGCCCGACCCCCAGGCCCTGGCTGACCTGCGCCGGCGCTTCGACACCGACCAGCTCTCGACCTTGACGGTGACACAATGATCGCCGCTCGGCGCGCGCGGGCGTGAGGCTTGACGCCAGCGCCCCTCGCGGTGTCTCCGAACGCGCTGCAAGCGTGTCCGGCAACCGTCACGTCGACGCCTGGCGTCGCAGCCTTGCCCTTGGCCGACGGGCAGCGTCGGCGCCATCGAGGTCTGGCGGGCACGGCTGCAGCGCCGATGGGAGCCCTGACTGTCATCACGGCGTCGTCCGCACCTCGATCTCGTCCAACCGCTTCCAGCGGTAAATCAACGCCGACACGGCCCAGCTGACGAGGAACAGGCCGACGATCAGGAAGCCGAGATTGTTGAAATTCTCCTGCAACAGCCCGGCGCCGCGCCAGAGCGAGCCGTCGAGCTGAAACCGGTCGCCGAGCAAGGCCAGCGTCTCGATCGAGCCGATGACCACGGCGACCACGACGGACACCGAGGTGATCGTCAAGTTGTAGTAGAGCTTCCGGATCGGCTTCACATACGCCCAGTCATACGCACCGAGCATCAGGATGCCATCGGTCGTGTCGACCAAGGTCATTCCAGCGGCAAACAATGCGGGGAACACCAGGATCGACCAGATCGAGACACCTTGCGCCGCTTGCGTCGCCGAAATCCCCAGGACGCTGATCTCGGTCGCCGTATCGAAGCCTAGGCCGAACAAGAAGCCCAGCGGGAACATGTGCCAGCTTCGCGTGATCACGCGGAACAACGGCCTGAAGATCCTGGCGAACAGTCCGCGCTGATTGAGCAGGATATCGAGGTCCGTCTCCTGGAAGCTGCCGCCCGCCCGGACGTGGCGGTAGGTGCGCCACACCCCGAGCAGGACCGCGAAGTTGATCGCGGCGATGATGAAGAGGAACGACGCGGAAATACCGGTGGCGATCGTGCCGCCGACGTCGCGGAACTCCTCGAAGCTTCCCTGCAGGATCGCGATCACGGCCGCGACCAGCACCACGATCGAGGAGTGCCCGAGCGCGAAGAAAAGACCGACCGAGATCGGTCGCTTACCCTCCTGCATCAGCTTGCGGGTCACGTTGTCGATGGCAGCGATGTGGTCGGCGTCGACGGCGTGCCGCAGCCCGAACCCGTACGCCAGCAAAGCCGTGCCTAGAAGCACCGGCTGATGGCGGAACACCAGGACCGCCCATACCCATGCGCCGACGTTCAGCGCCAGCAGCAGGCCGTACATGCCAATGATGCCGCCGCGCAGCGATCTCGTCTTGTCGTCGAACAGGCGGGCAAAATGGCGGTTCATGGACGGCTCCGTCAAAGGCTGGGCGGATTCTGAGCGAATACCGCCACCGAGCGATCATCCATGGATGTCCCCCGGGTCGATCGCCAGCTCGAGGCGGTCGACCGTGACCCCGCGCATCACGTGCGAGCGGAGGATCTCCTCGACATCAGCCTCGGTCTCACAGCGATACCAGACCCCGTCCGGGTAGACCACCATGACGGGGCCATGCTCACAGACGTTCAGGCATCGGCATGATTGATGCGAATCCGGCATGCGTAGAGCGTCATGCCGAGCCGGCACATGCGGAGCTCGCCTCATGGTCGACGATACTGCGCTCGACATTGACGCTGATGGCAATCCCGCTCTCGATCACCATCGCTTCTCGGCGTGGAGCCGATCATCTGGCGCTGCTCCGGGGTCAGCACCGCCCCCTCGAGCCGCGGAACAGCAACCGATCACAGGCAATTTGCCCACCGAACAAGCATTTCCGCGCTCGTTTTCGGCGATGCGCCTGGCACAGCTGTTGCACCTGCAAATGCAACTGCCAATGCAACTGCAAACCAATCCGGCGTTGCACGCGCTCCACGCGACCGACGCTGGCCCGAAGCATTTCAAGCCAAGGAATTAGGAATGTCCGCCGACCCCTTTCATCTCGCATGGTTCCTACAAGGCTCCAGCATCCAGGCCTGGGGCGCCGATTGGACCGGCAACATCAGCGAAGAGTGGATGTCGGCCAGCATGTTCCTCGACCTCGCGCGCAACATCGAGCGCGCCGGCTTCGACTACATCCTGCTCGAGGACTCCATCTATATCGGCCAGAACTGGCAGAACTCGCGCGACATCTTCTTGAAAAACGGCATGTCGGTCCCCCGGCAGGAGCCCACCGTCATCGCCACCCTCATGGCCGCCGCAACCACGCGCCTCGGCATCGTCCCGACGCTCTCGACCTTCGCCTACCATCCCTACCTCACCGCCAGGATTGTCGGCAGTCTCGACCAGGTGTCCGGCGGCCGCGGCGGCTGGAACATGGTCACCGGCAGTTCCGACTTCTCCGGCCAGAATTTCGGCCTCGACAAGCTGCCGGAACACGACACGCGCTACGAGATGGCGGCCGAATACATCGACGTCGTGACCCGGCTGTGGGGAAGTTGGGAGCCCGGCGCCATCGTCGCCGACCGTAAATCCGGGATCTTGATCGACCCGGCGAAGGTCCACACGATCGACCATTCCGGCCAATACTACAAAAGCCGAGGCCCGCTGAACTCCGGCCCGGCCCCGCAAGGCCGCCCCGTCATCGCCCAAGCCGGCGGCTCCGCCAAGGGCCGCGAGATTGCCGCCCGCTACGCCGACACGATCGTCGCCCACCCGAAGGGGATCGAGGCGATGAAGCAATACCGCAGCGACGTGCACACGCACATGAAGACCTTCGGTCGCGATCCCAGCACGTGCAAGATCCTGTTCATGATTTATCCGATCCTCGGCGACATCGCCAAACAAGCACAGGAGAAAGCGGATCTCCGGGCGGTCAAGGCCGCTGAGAACATCGACCAGCGCTTGGCCCAGATGGGCTGGACCACCAACATCGATTTCTCCGGTCACGACCTCGACGCGCCGATACAGGAACTCTCCACCAACGGCCATCAATCGAGCCTGGACGGCTTCATCCGCAAGGCCGGCGGCAAGACGTTGCGCGAAGCCATCATCAGCTACAGCAGCAGCGGAGGCTGCATCGATCTGGTCGCACCCCGGATGCGGTCGCGGCCCAAATGCAGGAGACGATGCAGGAAGTCGGCGGCGATGGCTTCTTGTTCGCTTTGCCAAACGTCAGCCGTAAGACCGTGGCCGAAGTGACCGACGGCCTAATCCCCGCGCTGCAGCAGCGCGGACTGGTGCGCAAGAAATACGCCCACGAGCATTTCCGCGACAACCTGCTGGAGTTCTGATCGCACCGCCCGATCGCCCACCAGGCGCGACGGGCCTCCTGACGCTCCGATCACTTGCGGCGACTATCTTCGGAGCCGGCTCGATGCCACCTTGCTTGGCGATCTGCTCTATCCCCGGCTGACACAAAGTCGATGCCAACCGACGACGGATCGCCTCGTCCCGCCGCGATGCCTTCGAGCCAATTCCCTTCCCCGTTCTCCGCCGCGCCAAACGCGTCTCGCCCCTACGGCAGTTTTGCTCGATGGCCGGCACGCGCCATATCACCTCGATGCGCAACGCGAGTTCGATCAGACTTCTAAGTTGGAACCTTCTGTACAAAACCGGTGCGGACGTGGACGACGTCGCCCGCCTCGTCGAAAAGTACGATCCGGACCTCGTGCTCATGCAGGAGGCCGATCCACGTCTAGACCCGCTGCCGACACGTCTCGGCGGCCACTATGAACGGCGCCAGATGGGAAATCGCAAGCACGGCCCGGCCGTGTGGAGCCGCCACGAGTTCGAAGACCTGGAGACAGTCGCTCTGCCGCGTGCGACGAGGATTGATCTCCCCTTCCCAATCTTCCGCCGCGTTGCTGATCGTGTCGCGTTGGTGATCCGGTTGCAAAACCTCTCGTTCGCTAACGTCCATCTCGACCACGGGCAACGTGCGAACCGGCGCCAACTCTATCATCTCGTGGCGGCACGGGCCGGCATCGACGTGATCGCAGGCGACTTCAACGCCTTGGGAAGCACGCGCCTGCCTGGGTTCGAAGACGTCGGCCCAAGAAGCGCGACACATCTCGCCAAAGGCGTCGTCCCAGCACGGCTCGACCGCTGCTTGGCGCGGAACCTGATCGCCACCCGGGCAGAGGCGCTCGCCCGCGGAAAATCGGACCATAGACCGATCCTGGTCGATCTCGAGCCGTTGCATAGCACAGTGGGAACGCCCCGATAGCCGCTGGGCGTCCGACCCGAGCACTGTCGGGCTCGAAAAACGGACGGGTCGCCGGCGCTGTCCGGCACTGCTGAGCCTACCCTCTAACGCCCTAATACGACTGGTTGGTCTGGAGCGGGCGAAGGGATTCGAACCCTCGACCCCAACCTTGGCAAGGTTGTGCTCTACCCCTGAGCTACGCCCGCGCTCCGAGCGCCGCTATCTAGGCCGTTGCTCGAAACCGCGCAAGGGGGCAAACACCAATTCGGAGACAGCAACCCCGCCCCGCTGTCCGCGTTCTTAGGTCGACACATTTCACGGAGCGCTCGGCTATGTCCGACACCACCAACAACGCCGCCCAAGACCCCAACGCCGAGATCGCCCAGCTCAAGGAGCAGGTGAAGACCCTCATGAACGAGCGCGTCGCCCCCGCCCTCTCCCAAGCCGCCGACACCGCCAAGCAGTATGCCCAGTCCGCCACCCAATATGCCCACGACGCCCGCGAGATCTACGACGACCAGGCCGAAGCGCTCTCCGAACGCGTCCGCGAGTCCCCGGTCATGGCGGTCATGATCGCCGCCGGCGTCGGTTACATCCTCGGCCGAATCGCCCGCTGAGCCGATGCGCTCGGTCGAACTCGCCAAAGTCGCGGCCTCTGCCGAAGCGCTCCGCCTCCGACGCCTCGCGCGTCGGCAGGCGATCCGCGCCGGGCTCGGCGTCGGTGCCCTCCTGTTCGGGCTTGCAGCCTTCCTGCTGCTCCATCTCATCGCCTACGACGCGCTCCGCCTGATCGTCGCCCCCTGGTTGGCGGCGCTCATCGTCTTCGCGGTCGATCTCGTCATCGCCGGGATCCTCGCCACCATGGCGATCAACAGCACCCCGGACCGTATCGAACGGGAGGCGCTGGCCGTTCGCCGGGAATCCCTCGCTGAAGCCAAACAGGCGTTGAGCGTCATGGCCCTCGTCGGCCAGGCCGCCACCTTCGCCATCAGCGGCTCCACCCGCCGGGCGCTCCGCGGCCCCAAGTTCGGCCGGATCATGCTCCTCGCCGACATCGCCTCGCGGGTCGCTCCCCGGGTGCGACAACTCGTCAATCGCCGCCACTGACCACGCAAGCCCATATCAAGCCCGACCGCCCTGTCGTCGCCCGACGACAGGGCCGGATCGGCCGAATCACCCTCAATCGCCCTCGAACGCTGAACGCGCTCGATCAGTCGATGATCCACGACCTTGCCGCATCGCTCGAGCTTTGGCGCGAGGATCCGGCAGTCCACCTTGTCGTCATCGAAGCCGCCCCCGGCCGAGCCTTTTGCGCCGGCGGCGACGTCCGCACCCTGCGCGAGTGGATCATCGCCGGCGAGCGCGACCGGATCGAAACCTTCTTCGTCCACGAATACGCCCTCGACCGCACCATCGCCCGCTACCCCAAGCCCTATGTCGCCCTGATCGACGGCCTCTGGATGGGTGGCGGCGTCGGCATCTCCATCCACGGCGCTTGCCGCGTCGTCTCCGAACAAGCCCAGTTCGCCATGCCCGAAGTCCAGGTCGGCCTGTTCCCCGACGTCGGCGCCAGCTTCTTCCTGCCCCGCCTGCGCGGCGCCTTCGGGCTGTATCTCGGCCTCACCGGCACCCAGGTCGGCCCGGCCGATTCCTGCTGGCTCGGCCTCGCCACCCACTATCTCGACCGGACCGCCATGGCTGCCCTGCCCGACGCCCTCGCCGAACACGGCCTCGGCGCCCTGACCGAAGCCGCCCAGCCGCCGCCGCCGGCCCGGTTCCCCGCCCTCGCCGCCCGCGTCGAAGCCGTCTTCACCCTGCCCACGCTCGACGCCATCGTCGCCGCCCTGCAGCCCGGCGATGACGACTGGTCCCGCCAAACCCTCGCCGCAATGAGCACCGCCTCCCCCGCCGCGCTCCGCTGGACGTTCGACCTCCTCCGCGCTGGTGCCGACCGCACGTTCGAGCAATGCCAGCGCGCCGAACTCGCCTTCACCCGCACCGCCACCGCCCACCCCGACTTCCCCGAAGGGATCCGCGCCATGGTCGTCGATAAGGACCGCAAGCCGCGCTGGTCCCCACCATGACCCCAAGCCGCACCACCGTCATCTTCGACCTCGGCGGCGTCCTGATCGACTGGAACCCGCGCCACCTCTACCGCAAGCTCTTCGCCGGCGACGAGGCCGCGATGGAACGTTTCCTCGCCGAGATCTGCACCAACGCCTGGAACGCCCAGCAGGATGCCGGCCGCACATGGGCCGAAGGCACCGCGATCCTGACCGCGGAACACCCTGGCCACGCCCCTCTCATCGAAGCCTACCGCGCGCGCTGGCATGAGATGCTCGCCGGCCCCATCGCCGGCACGGTCGACATCCTGCGCAAGCTCAAGCAGCGCGGCGTCCCGCTCTACGCCCTGACCAACTGGTCGGCCGAAACCTTCCCCTTCGCCATGGACCTGTTCGACTTCCTCGCCTGGTTCGACGGCATCGTCGTTTCCGGCCACGAGAAACTGATCAAGCCCGACCCTCGCATCTACGCCTTGCTGCTCAAGCGCCACGGCCTCGACGCCGCTCAGACCGTCTTCATCGATGACAACCAGAACAACGCCGCGGCCGCCACCGCAGCGGGGATACACGGCATCCACTTCACCACGCCCGAAGCGCTGGAAACCGAGCTGACCCGCCTCGATCTGCTCTGAGCGACGCGGCCCCCGGCACCAAGCCCGGGAGCCAACGCCCGCCTACTGCCCGATATCCTCGTGCCAAGTCCGCCCATCCCGCTCGATCAGCGCGATCGCCGAGGTCGGCCCCCATGACCCGGCCGGATACAGCCGCGGCGGCTCCCGCGACTCCTCCCAAGCGTCGATGATCGGCTCCACCCACGACCACGCCGCCTCCACCTCGTCCCGCCGCATGAACAGCGTCGGATTGCCCCGCACGCAATCCATCAGCAGCCGCTCGTACGCGTCCGGATACCGCGTCCCGAACGCCTGCTCGAAGCTGATGTCCAGATCCGTCGGCAGCAGCCGCAGCCCCCCCGGCCCCGGATCCTTCGTCATCATCGCCAGCCGCATCCCCTCCTGCGGCTGCAGCCGGATCACCAACTGGTTCGCCTTCAGCTCCCCCGCATCGCGCCCGAAGATGCTGAACGGCACCGCCCGGAACTGCACCACGATCTCGCTCACCTTCTGCGGCAGCCGCTTGCCGCTGCGCAGGTAGAACGGCACCCCCGCCCACCGCCAATTCTGCAGCTCCGCCTTGACCGCGACGAACGTCTCCGTCTTGCTGGTCCGGTTCGCCCCCAAATCGGTCAGGTAACCCGGAACCGCCTTCCCCTCGACCGCCCCCTGCGCATACTGCCCCCGCACCGTGAAGTAACTCACCTCATGCGGCGCGATCGGCCGCAGCGACCGCAACACCTTCAGCTTCTCGTCGCGCACCGCATCCGCCTGCAAGCTGCTCGGCGGCTCCATCGCCAGCAGGCACAGCAATTGCAGCAGATGGTTCTGCACCATATCCCGCAGCGCGCCCGAGCGGTCGTAATAATCCCCGCGCTGCTCGACGCCGACCGTCTCGCCCACCGTGATCTGCACATGATCGATCACGTCCGCATTCCACAGCCGCTCGAACACGACGTTGCCAAACCGCAACGCCAGCAAATTCTGCACCGTCTCCTTGCCGAGATAGTGGTCGATCCGGAACGTATGCGCCTCGTCGAACACCGTGCCGACGATGTCGTTGATCTGCTGCGCCGAATCCAGGTCGTGCCCGATCGGCTTCTCCAGCACGACCCGCGCCCCATTCCCCGCCAGCCCCGCCGCCTGCAGATTCTGGCACGTCGGCCCATACAAATCCGGCGACGTCGCCATGTAGAACACCCGGACCCGCCCCTCGTCGCCCTCGAGCATCTTCTTCAGCGTATCCAGCCCGCCCGGCTTGGTCGCATCCCCCTGCGCATAATGCAGCAGCCCCAGGAAATGCTTCAGCACCCCCCGGTCCCGATCCTCCTTCGGCACATGCGCCTCGAGCGCCTCGGCCGCCTTCGCCCGGAACTCCTCGTCCTTCAGCGGCGACCGCGCCGTCCCGATGATCCGGCACTTCTCATCGAACTGCTTGTCCCGAAACCGGTAGTAGAGCGCCGGCAACAGCTTGCGCATCGTCAGGTCGCCGGTCGCCCCGAACACGACATAGTCGAACGTATCGACAGGCTTGATCAACATGCAGCCTCTCCGTTGGTGCGCCGCACACTATACGGAGTGACCACTATCGTCCCGGCTGGAATTGGTTAAACCATCGTCCGCCGGGCTTAGTGATCGGCTAGCACGACTGCTTTCGAAGGCGACGGGACGGAGCGCCCGAGCCGCGCCGCCTCCTCGAGCCATTCCGCGATCGCGCTCGCCACCTCGCGCGCGGCCTCCTCGCGCGTCTCGCCGTCGGCCATGCACCCGGGCAGATCGGGCACGAGTGCCACGAACCCGCCGCCCTCTTCCGGCGGCAGCGGCTGGATAATCACGGCATAGTCTCTCACGTCAGGTCTCCGATCATGCGGACCAACTTGCGTATATAGACCGGCTTGATGGGGCGCCGCGCTGGAATTGTCAGGATGTCCCGCAAGGTCGGGTGCGAGACCTTGTAATGGGATCCCCCGCCAGACGGCGGCGTGCACGTTAACCCGTTCTCCCGACACACGGCCTCGACGTCGCGAACGGTCCAATCGCCCGCCGGATCGCGCCGCATCCGCTCGATGATCGACGCCAAGTCAGCTCGACCTGACGCGAGGATCGAGCGCCGCCTGAAGCAGATCCACAAGCGCGTTCGCCACCACCACGAACACCGCCGCATACAGCACGCACGCCATCACCATGGCCAAATCGAGGTCCTGCAGCCCATCATAGGTCAGCTTCCCCACCCCATGCAGCCCGAACACCACCTCCACCAGCAGCGTCCCGCCCCCCACCAGCGCCCCGAAATCCAGCCCGAACAGCGCGATCACCGGCACCACCGCATTGCGCAGCGCATGCACCAGCAGCACCCGCGCCTCGCGACAGCCCCTTCGCCCGCGCCGTCCGCACGTAATCCTGCCCATAAGCCGCGATCAAACTGCCCCGCAGCACCCGCCCATAGATCCCCGCATACAACACCGCCAGCGTCGACCAAGGCAGCACCATCCCCGCCAGGAACATCCCCCAATCCGCCCCCCGCAGCCCCAGCGGCGGCACCCACTCGAACCAAGGCGTCCGCAACCGGCTCTGCGTGATCAGATTGACCACCTCCCCCAGCCAGAACACCGGCACCGACACCCCCAGCAACCCCAACCCGGTCACGAGGGCATCCGCCCCCCGCCCCCGCCAAGCCGCCCCCACCACCCCGATACACAGCCCGGCCGACAACCAGATCACCGCCGCCCCGCCCGCCAACCACAGCGTCACCGGCGCCGCCCGCAGCACCGCCGGCACCACCAGCTCCCCCCGATTGACGAAACTCGGCAGATCCCGCGTCCAGAACAGCCGCCGCATCAGCACCGCATACTGAACCGGCAGAGGCCGATCCAACCCATACTCGTGCCGCACCGCCGCCCGCGTCTCCGGCGACGCCCCCCGCCCCGCCAACCGCGCCGCCGGGTCCGCCCCGGGCGTCGCGAAGAAGATCAGGAACACCAGCACGCTGATCCCGCCCACGGCCAGCACCGCCCTGACCAGCCTACGCATCTGCCAACGCGTTCAAGCTCAGCACCGTGACCACCACCGCCACCCCCGGCGCGATCGCCACCCAGGGCCGGCTATAGATCAGCGTCTGCCCATCCGCGATCAGCGTCCCCCAACTCGCCGCCGGCGCCTGCACCCCGATCCCCAGCACCGACAGCGCCGCCTCCGTCAGCAGCATCATCGCCGCCACGATCGGCGCCAGCCCCACCACCGTCGGCCCCACCATCGGCAACACATGCCGCCGCAGGATATGCCCCCGCGACCCGCCCGTGGCCCGCGCCGCCTCGACGAACTCCCGCCGCTTCAGCGCGATCACCTCGGCGCGAACCGGCCGCGCCACATAAGGCACATAGACCAGCCCCAAGATCAGGATCGGCAACGCCAAACTATCCGCCGAGATCACCACCGGCCCGAGCCGCAACCCCTCATTGACCAGCACGATCGCCAAGGAAATCGCCAACAAATACACTGGAAACGCCCAGAGCAGATCGATCACCCCCGAAACGACCGCATCCACCACCCCGCCCAGGAACCCCGCCACCACGCCCGCGAAAACCCCCAGCGCCAAGCACAACCCCGTCGCACACCCCGCCACCAGCAACGAGACCCGCCCCCCGAACAACACCCGCGCCGCCACGTCCCGCCCCAGCCCATCCGCCCCCAACAGATACGCACCCCGCCACCCCGGCCCGATCGGCGTCACCCCCAACCCCGCATTCTCCGCCAGCACCGCCTGCCCGTCGACCAACCCATTCGGATTGCTCCGAAACGCATCCGTCCGCGAAACGTACCGCCCGTAAAGCGGCGCAAACAAAGCACCCCCCACCACCACCACCAAAACCGCAACAGCAACGACCCGCCGCGCTTTCATCCCCCTCTCCCGCTGGCGGGAGAGGGCCGGGGTGAGGGTGGCCGACGGCTGACCCAACGGACCGCAACCCTCAACGCACCGAAGCCCGATCGATCAACCACCGGAACACTTCGTGATACGCGTAACCCCCCACCCGCCGCGAAACCACGTCGATATACCGCGGCGCGAACAGCACCACTGCCGGCGCCAAATCCGTCACCGCCCGATCCACCGCCGCCACCTCCCCCCAATCCCCCCGCGCGATCCCCTCCATCACCCGGGCATCCAACGCCGGCTCACAAAACCCCGAGATGTTCGGCGAAGTATCCGACCCCGGATGAAACGCCCCACACCCGAACACCCCCAATAAAAAATTCCCCGCCGAAGGATAATCCGCATACCAAGTCGTCAAACTCGCCTGCACCCGATTGTTACTGTTCTGGATATACGGAAACTGCACGTTTCCCGACAAACTCCGCACCCGCGCCTCGAACCCCAGATCCGCCAGCACGTCCCGCAGATAAACCCCGATCGCCCGCGACACCGGCGCATCGTCCGTCACCAGCGTCACACGCTGCCCCGCCACCCCCGCCGCCCGCACCAAATCCCGCGCCCGCGCGAGATCCCGCCGATACGGGCAATAGACCGCATACCCCTCGAGACCCGGCGGCAGCACCTGGCACGTCGCCTCCGCCATCGCCCGCCCCCCGAACAGCTTGACCACCGCCGCCCGATCCACCGCCATGTTGAACGCCCGCCGCACCCGCACATCGTCGAACGGCGCCAGATGCACGTTCAACGGCACGAACCACAGCGCAAACGCCGGGCTCAAATGCACCTGCGGCAGGAACCGCTCCCCCAACTCCGCCAACCGATCGACCGGCGGCGTATCGAACATCCAATCCGCCTGCCCGTTCTCGACCGCCGTCACCTCCGCCTCGTCCTCGAGCCCGAACTCGTAATCGATCCGATCCGGCACCCCCGCCGGCTGCGCCTCCGCGCTCCACTCCCTGAAATGCGGATTGCGCACGATCCGGATCCCCTCGCCCGGATCATAATGCGTGATCACGTAAGGCCCGGTCCCCGCCAGCACCCCCGTCCCGACATCCTCCCCCGGCGCATCCTCGGGCACCACGCTCGCATGCGGCAGCGCCAACCGGATCAGGAACTCCGGCTCCGGCCGGCTCAGCCGGATCACGATCTCATCGCCCTCCGCCGACACCCCCGGCAACACGCAATCCGCCGGCCGCTTCAGACAATCCGCCGCCCCCTCGATCGCCCCGTAGAACGTATCCGCCGTCGGACTCCGCACCCGGAAGATCCGCCGGAAACTCGCCACCACGTCCGCCGGCCGCACCGCCCGCCCATCCGAGAACCGCACGCCCCGCCGCAACCGGAACCGATAGGAAAGCCCCCCCTCCGCCGCCGCCGGCACCGCCTCCGCCAGGTCCGGCACCAGCTCCATCCCCGCCTTCCCCGGCACTTTTCGAAATGCCACCAGCCCGTCGTAAAGGAAGCAGAACAACTGCCAATACTGCGCGGTATAGTTCACCTGCGGATCGATCGTCCCCGCCGCGCTCCGCGCCAATAGCCGCAGCGTTCCGCCGCCCTCGGCCACCGCCGGGCTCGCCAGCAGCAGCAGGACGAGCCCGACCCGGATCACCGAGCGAGCACGTACGCCGATCCGTCCCACAGCCGGAACGGATGCGGCTCCGCAATCGCCACCTCGAACCCGAACGCCGACGCCCACGCCGAAGCCCGCGCCTGATCCTGCGCATCGTCATCATACGACATGTTCAGGATCACCAGCGCCCCCGGCGACCGCAGCACCCGCCGCGCATCCGCCAGATGCTGCCCGACAACCGCCTCGCCCGCCTGCACCAGATACGGGAAACTATCGATCGCCAGCACCAGGTCGAACACCCCATCCGCCAGCAGCCCGAGATCCTCGCCCCCCGTCTGCTCGAACCGCAAATTCTCCACCGCCCCGAACCGGCTCCGCGCCTCCGCGATCATCCCGCCCGACACGTCCAGCCCCAGCACCGACCGGCACCGCGGCGCCAGCACCGCCGCCACCCGGCCGAACCCGCAGCCGAGATCCAGCACGTCCGCCTCCGGCCGCAGCAGATCCTCCGTCTCCAGCCACTCCACGATCTCCGCCGTCGCCGCCGCCAGGATCGCCGGGTCGCCCAGCGAATACAGCGCCACGCTCGCCTCCGGCGACGCCGCCACCGCCCGGTCGAAGAACCCCGCGATCCGCGCGATCCCCTCCGCCGGCGTCGCCCCGAACGCGTTGTGATCCGCCGCCGTCGCCGCCACCTGCGCCGACAGCGCGTCGATCTGCGCCTCCCGCCCCAACAGCAGCGTCCGCACCTGCTCCAGCCTGCGGATGCGGCGCGACATTCCGCGAGCGCCGCCTCGATCTGCGCCGCCCCCGCCCCCGCGAACAGGAAATGCGCCACCGCGATCTGCGGCGAGATCCGCCCCTCCACGCACTCCACGCAGCGTCGGGTTCATAGCCACCCCCAGCCGCGCAGCTCGCTCGCCCTCGCCCCGCAGGAACCGGTCCCCGATATCCGTCCGCCACCGCAAATTCGGCGCCATCACGTTGCGCGCCCGCGCCGTCGCCGCCGCCTGCGCCGCCTCGACGCTCGCCCCGGTCCCCGTCACCACCATCGCGTACCCCGTCCGCCGCCGCGCAAACATCTGCCCATCCTCGATCCGAACGTCCGACAGATGATAATGCGGCACTTCCTCCGCCTCCGGCTCCGCGTGATAGAACAGCGGCGGGTCCGCCGCCGGATCCGCCCCCGGCAACTCCTCCGGAAACGGCGGCACCGTCAGCACGATCCCGATCGACCACTCCGCCGACGCCTCGAACCCGCGTCTCGCCCCCGCGCGCCATCCGCGCCAGCAGATCCCCCCACCCCTCGACGCTGCAGCGGCGCCAAGATCGCGAACCCCGGATTGCCGAACCGGCACGTGAACTCGAGCGGCCACAGCCCCGCCTCGTTCGCGATCATGTTCAGATTGACGTAGCCGACATGCCCCGCCGCGCGGAACACCCTCTCGATCCGCGCCAGCGTCGCCTCGAAGATCCGGTTGTCCGCCGGATACGCCACCAGCGTCCCCATCTCCCCCGTCATCTCGCCCATCTCGCCGACGAAGAACCGCTTGTGCTCGAAATCGATGCAAGCCGGCCTCAGGAACCGCTGCCCGTCGAAATACGCGCCCACCCCCACCTCGACCCCCTCGAGCCGCGGCATCAGCAGCACCGCCCCCTGCGGCCCCCGCCGCAGCTGGAACAGCACGTCCCGCCCCGCCGGATGGTCCCCGACGAACGTCGCCTTCGCATTGTTGTGATACTTCAGCACCGTCCGCCCCGGATGCGCCTCGAGCCATGCCCCCGCTTCGGCCGCCGAGCCGAAACTCAGCGCCTCCGCCGTCTGCAGCCCCGCATCCCGCAGCGTCGCCTGCCCAAACCCGCGGTCATATTCCAGCCGGTCCCCGAGCGCGCTCCCGCCGATCACCCGGTAACCCTCGGCCCGCAGCGCATCCTGTTGCGCGCCCACGCCCACCCGCTCGAACAACACGATCCCGTCCCGCCCGACCCAATCCAGCTCAGGCTTCCAATCGGACACCCGCTCCAGCAGGCCCCCGAAACACCCCGCATAACTCGGATCGCCCGCAAACACCCGAACCTCGTGCCCCTCCCGGACCAGGCTCAGATACAAATCCCCAAGCTCGATTTTCGAGCCGATTCCCAAGACACGCATCCCGCGTCAGTAGCGGAGCCTCCCCTCCAAGGCAAAACCCCCTTCCGTCACCGGAAGGGGGTCATTGTCCCGCGTTCGGACTACCGCGGCGCGACGCCGTAAGTGAACTGCGGCGCCTTCTGCAGCTGGTCCTTCGACGCATTCGGCAGCACCGCATGGTCCGGATACGCCGCCGGCTGCTGATCGCTGACCCGCGTCGCGTCGCCCATCGGCGCCGGGTTCACCGGCGACGCCGGACTGCCCAGCCCCGGCGCCGCGGTCCCAGTCCCGCCCGGATTGTTGCCGGTATCGTTGCTCGCCGTCCCGCTCGTCGCCGTCATCGACCACTTCAACTGGTCATACGCCACCGCCACGTTGCGTTCCCCGAGCCCCAGGAACCCGCCCACGCCGATCACCACGGCATCCACCTTGCCATCCCTGTCGAACAGCACGTCGTTGATGTCGCCCACCCGCTGGTTCTGCTCGTTGTAGACCCCGAGCCCGACCATCTTCGACATGCGCCACGTCCCCTGCGCCTGCTGCGTCATGAACTCCCGCCCGCCGCTCTGCTCCACCGCCGCGCCATTATGCGCGACCGTCTGCGACCCCGTCGCATTGCTCGCGATCGTGATCGACTGCGCCATCTGCAGATGGTCCTTCAGCGTCGGCAGCGTCTGCGACGCGAACTGCTTCAGCGATGCATCCGACCCGTGATCGGCATAGTTCTGGAACAGCTCGACCGCCTGCTGATGCGCCGAGACCTGCATCTGCTTGAACTGCTCCGCAAAATTGCTCCCGCTCTCGCTCTGCAGCTTCGTCAGCATCTGCTGATGCGCATGATCCAGGCTCGTCGGCACCGTCTCGCCCTTCGCCAACGACTTCAACTTGTCGTCCGCCTTGGTGTGATCGTCGATCATCTTCTGGGCGAAGTCCTTGACGTCCTTGTCCGGCGACTTCTTCAGCGCCAGCTGGCTCGACTGCACCTCGAACATCCCGCCCTCGGCCGCCTTGGTGACGAACTCCTGAGCCGAATTGTTCATCCCATGAGAATTGTTGCTCTGCGCGAACGCCGGGGCAAGGGTGAGCGCCGTCGTCACCAGATACGCCGCACTGATCCGTCTAAGCATTTGGTTTCTCTCCACATCTAATGGGCAGATGCGGGAGATAACCCTCCGGCGACGCGCGAGGTTTCGTTAATAATCGCTAAACCAACCGAGAGCGTTAAAGCCGCCGCATCGGCAGCGACCACGCCAGCACCCAAGCCACCAAGCTGAACCCGGCGATGCTCAGGAACGCGCCCCGGAACGCCCCCACGATGTCCTCCGCCAGCAGCGCCCTTAACTCCCCGCTCACCCCCTGCAGCACCCCCGGCCCCCGCTCCACCACCTTGGCGAACAGCGCCGCCACCCGCTGATCCTGCGCCGCCAGCACCGCGAACAGCACCGCCCCAATCGTCGCCGTCCCCAGCGCCGCCCCGATCGACCGCGTGAACTGCACGCTCGCCGACGCCGCCCCCAGGTTCTTCGCCCCCGCCGCCACCTGAACCGTCAGCTGCACCACCGGCATCGTCGTCCCCGTGAACAGCGCGATCACCCCGAACAGCACCGGCAACCACCCCAACGGGATCGACGGCCCGAACAGCCCCAGCACGATCCACCCCGACGCCACCACCCCCTGCCCGATCGACGGGAACACCGCCGTCCGCCCGGTCCTGACCATCAGCCGCCCCGTCGTGATCGCGCCCAGCGCCACCCCCGCCGTCAACGGCAGCATCAGCAGCCCCACCTGCCCCGGATCCGCCCCCCGCACCACCTGCAGGTAAATCGGCATGAACGTGATGCCCCCCACCAGCATCGCCCCGATACACGCCGCCATCGCGTTCGACCGCCAGATCGACGGCTCCCACAGGATCTTCACCGGGATCAGCGGCGACGCCGCCCGCCGCTCCTGCCGCAGCAGCAGCACCAGCGACGTCACCGACAGCGCCACCAGCCCGGCAATCGCCGGCCCCGCCGCCAGCGACATGTGCTGCACCCGCTCCAACGCCAGCAGCATCGGCACCACGAACCCGGCCAGCAGCCCCACCCCGATCCAGTCGAACCGGAAACTCCCCCCGACCACGTCCCGCGTCGGCAGCCGGAACGTCAGCAGCAGCGCCAACGCCCCCAGCGGCACGTTGACCAGGAACACCGACTGCCACCCGAATTGCTGCGTCAGCCACCCGCCCGCCACCGGCCCGAACGTCGACGACACCATGAACGTCCCGGCCATGTAGCCCTGATACCGCGGCCGCTGCCGCGGCGGCACGATCTCGCCCACCAACGCCTGCGACAGCGTCATTAGCCCGCCGCCGCCCGCACCCTGCAGCACCCGCGCCCCGATCAGCACCAGCATCGTCGGCGCGAACGCGCACAGCACGCTCGCCCCGATGAACACCGCCAACGCGAAGAACATCAGCCGCTTACGCCCGAACACGTCCCCCAATTTGCCGTAAACCGGCGCCGCGATCGTCGTCGCCATCAAGTAAGCGACCACCACCCAAGAGATCCGCTCCACATCCCCCAGCGACCCGGCGATGTTCGGCAACGCCGTCGCCACGATCGTCTGGTCCACCGACGCCAGGAACATCGGCAAGCAGACCGACGGAAACACTTTCAGGAATTGCGCCCGCGTCACCAAAGGTTCTGGGACGGGTACGTCCGAAGCGGTCACGGCGGAGGGAGGAGGCATGCGGCGTCCAGAGCTGACCCGCCAAGCTAACACCTGCCGACCATTTGGCCAGCTTCTCTGACGCAACTCAGCGGTCGCTACGCCGCCCCGTCCCGCCCGATCGCGAGGAATTTCTCCCGCCGCTGCGCCTTGAGCGCCGCCGGGTCCAGCACGAGCAGCCCCTCGAGCGCCTCCCAGATCGCCTCGCCCACCCCGGCCACCATCGCCTCGGGCGCCCGGTGCGCGCCCCCCAGCGGCTCCGACACCACCGTATCCACGATCCCGAACCCCTTGAGATCACCAGCGGTCAGCTTCAGCGCCTCCGCCGCCGCCGGCGCCTGCGCCGAATCGTGCCACAGGATGCTCGCGCACCCCTCCGGCGAGATCACCGAATAGATCGCATGCTCCAGCATCAGCACCCGGTCCGCCGCCGCCAGCGCGATCGCGCCGCCCGAACCGCCCTCGCCGATGATCGTCGCCACGATCGGCACCGGCGCCTCCAGACACGCCTCGATCGACCGCGCGATCGCCTCCGCCTGCCCGCGCGCCTCCGCGTCGATCCCCGGGAACGCCCCCGCCGTATCCACGAACGTCAGCACCGGCAGCCGGAACCGCCCCGCCAGCTCGATCAGCCGCCGGACCTTGCGATACCCCTCCGGCCGCGCCATCCCGAAATTCCGCGCCACCCGCGTCTCGGTGTCCGACCCCCGCTCGATCCCGATCACCGCCACGGCCCGGCCATGGAACCGCCCCAGCCCGCCGACCACCGCCTGGTCGTCGGCAAACGCCCGATCCCCCGCCAGCGGTGTCCAGTCCGACAGCAGCCCCTCGATATACGCCAGCGCATGCGGCCGGTCCGGATGCCGCGCCACCTGCGCCTTCTGCCACGGCGTCAGCTTCGCATACGTCGCCCGCAGCTGCTCGTCGGTCTTCTCGCCGAGCAGCCGCACCTCCTCCTCGATGTCGATCCCGCCCGGCTCCTGGATCCGGCGCAGTTCGTCGATCTTGAGCTCCAGCTCGGCCAGCGGCCGTTCGAAGTCGAGGAAGTGTCGCATCGCTGCGGCTTACCCCTGCCGTTGCTCGCGGGATAGGGGGTGATGCAACCGCACCAGCTCCTGCAGCCGCTCCGACAGCACATGCGTGTAGATCTGCGTCGTCGCGATGTCCGCATGCCCGAGCAGGATCTGCAGGCTCCGCAGGTCCGCCCCCCGCGCCAGCATGTGGCTCGCGAAGCTATGCCGCAGCACGTGCGGGCTGACCCGCGCCGGGTCCAGCCCAGCCTCCAAGGCCACCTGCTTGAGCAGCAGCCCGAACCCCTGCCGCGTCAGCGCCCGCCGTCGATCCCGTCCCGGGAACAGCCACCCCTCCGGTTTGGTCGCCACCAGCGCCAGCGCCGCCTCCCGTGCCGCCTTGGACAGCAGCACCATCCGCTCCTTGCCGCCCTTCCCCCGCACGATCAGCGTCTCGGCGCCTTTCGCCAGCGCCGCCTGCCGCAACCCCAGCAGCTCGGAAACCCGCAGCCCCGTCGAATACAGGATTTCCAACGCGGCCCAAGCCACCGGCGATTTCGCCTGCGCCGCCTGCAACAGCGCATCCACCTCGGCCTCGCTCAGGAATTTCGGCAACGCCGCCCGCACCGGCGGCCCCTCCAGCAGCAGCGTCGGGTCGTCCGTCCGAACCCCCTCCCGCGCCAGGAACCGATAGAACCCCCGCACCGCCGAGAGCCGCCGCGCCATCGTCCGCGCCGCCACCACCCCATGCAGCCCGCGCAAATATTCGCCCAGCATGGCCGCCGAAGCCCCCTCCGGCGCCTCGCCCCGCGTCGTCAGGAACCCCGCCAGATCGGTCAGATCCGCCTGATAGGCCAACACGGTATTCCGCGCCGCCCCCCGCTCCGCCGCCTGCATCTCCAGATACGACTCTATAAATCGATTCATCCAACCGAGCCCCGGCGAAAACCCGTCAGGCCGAGTCGACTGGCGGCCTCACGGGTTTTCAATGCGGAGCGAATTTGTCGTTCGGCAGAACGCGCTGCACGGGTTCGACGTGGGGAGACGGTGGAAACGCGCCCAGCAACAATGCCCCACCGACCGCAATCAGGAGCACCACGCCAAGCGCGAGGAGCAAAAATCGACCCATTGGGTGTCCTTGGCCGGAAAAGGGAGGCATGTGCTAACCTCCGCCGTCATGACACGCAACATCGCCGGTCCGGCCTTGATGAGAGACGCGACCTCACTGCCCACCGACAGGCCCCTCGCCGCGCTCGTCGGCCGCAGCGTCGTGCTCATCGGCCTCATGGGCGCCGGCAAGACCAGCATCGGCCGCCGCCTCGCCGCCCGAACTCGGCCTGCCCTTCCGCGACGCCGACGCCGAAATCGAGCTCGCCGCCGGCCGCACCATCCCCGAACTCTTCGCCCGCTTCGGCGAACCCGAATTCCGCGACGGCGAGCGCCGGGTCATCCGCCGCCTTCTCGCTGGCGACCCCATCGTGCTTGCCACCGGCGGCGGCGCCTTCATGGACCGCGCCACCCGCAACGCCGTCCGCGAGACTAGCGTCTCCGTCTGGCTCCGCTGCCCGCTCCCCACCCTCGTCCGCCGCGTCTCGTCGCGCAGCAACCGCCCGCTCCTCGCCAACGGCGACCCGGCCGAGATCCTCGGCAAGCTCATCGAGATCCGCCACCCCATCTATGCCGAGGCCGACCTCGTCGTCGATTGCAACGACGAACCCCCCGACGCCACCACGTCCAAGGTTTTCCACGCCCTCGAACACTGGTCCCCGCCCCGCCGCCTCCCCGTGGCGCTGTCCTCGACCCAATACAACGTCGTCATCGGCGCCGGCCTGCTCGCCCGCGCCGGCGCCCACCTCGCCGAAGCTCTCCCCCAGAAGCGCGTCGTCATCGTCACCGACGAGACCGTCGCCCGCCTCCATCTGCCCGCCCTGCACGCCGGCCTCGACCAGACCGGCATCAAGCACCAGACGATCGTCGTCCCCCCGGGTGAAGCCTCCAAATCCGTCGAGTCCTACACCGCCCTCGTCGACCAGCTCCTGGATGCCGCGGTCGAGCGCCGCACCGCCATCCTCGCCCTCGGCGGCGGCGTGGTCGGCGACCTCGCCGGCTTCGCCGCCGCCACCACGCTCCGCGGCCTGCCCTTCATCCAGGTTCCCACCACCCTGCTCTCCCAGGTCGACAGCTCCGTCGGCGGCAAGACCGGCATCAACACCCGCCACGGCAAGAACCTCCTCGGCGCCTTCCACCAGCCCCGCATCGTCCTCGCCGACACCGACACCCTCGCCACCCTGCCGATCCGCGAACTCCGCGCCGGCTATGCCGAGATCGTCAAAGCCGGCCTCATCGGTGACGAGATCTTCTTCCAATGGTGCGACCAGCACGTCGCCGCCATCATCGCCGGCGACCGCGACGCCCAAGCCGAAGCCATCCTCCGCGCCTGCGCCTTCAAAGCCGCCGTCGTCGGCGACGACGAGCGCGAGGAGACGCCCCACCAACGGCCGCGCCCTGCTCAACCTCGGCCACACCTTCGGCCACGCCCTCGAGGCCGAATACGGCTATGGCGGCGGCATCCTCCACGGCGAAGCCGTCGCCGTCGGCCTCGGCCTTGCCTTCCGCCTCTCCGCCCGCCTCGGCTTCTGCGACGAATCCGACGCCCTCCGCGTCACCGACCACCTCGAACGCGCCGGCCTTCCCAGCGGCCTCAACATGCTCAACCGCCGCTTCTCCGCCGCCCGCCTCATCGCCCACATGCGCCGCGACAAGAAAGTCCGCGACGGCACCCTCCATTTCGTCCTCGCCCGCGCCATCGGCGACGCCTTCACCTCCGGCGACATCCTCCAATCCGACGTCGAATCCCTCCTCTGGGCCGAAGGCGCCGAACCCTAACCCACACCCCCCGCCGTCATTGCGAGGAGCGCAGCGACGCGGCAATCCAGACCGGCAAGAGCCGCCCCCCAACGCAGCCTAACTCCCGCTACACCCGCCGCACCCGCCACTCCCGCCCCCATCCCCGCCGCCGCCATCGCCCCCCGACCCGCTCGCCCGGAAAAACCCGGCAAACTCCGTTCCCTTCAGCACCCCCACGCCCCCCAGCGCGAACGCGAACATCAACTCGTCCGGCAGCGGCGCCCGCGCCGCCCGCTTCGCCCGCTGCCGCATCAGCACCCGCGCCCCGGCCGCATTCCGCGACGGCACCCGCAGCGTCAACATCAGCCCCACCACCGCCGTAACGATCAGGCCGATCACGAGCAACCCCATCGGGCGCCCCCGCGACAAGCCGACCATCAGCTTGGCCAGGCCCAACCCCATCGGGATGCACAGCAACCCAAACCCGATCATCCGCAACGACGCCAGCCGCTCATCGCCCGGAGCCAGCCCGCGCCCGACCAGCTCCGTGCGCCACCGCTCCGTCACGTGACGAAACCGCTTATGGTACTCCGTCCGCGTGATCCCCGCCGCCGTGCCATCCCGGAACGGCATCAGCTCCGGCGCCACCGCGCGGCTGCCATCGATCGCCACCACCCCTCGTTTCGTATCGACCACCGCCGACCCGGCCACCAGCAATCCGATCAGCCCCGTATCGACCGCCCGCGCCCACCCTCCGGCCAGGTAAGCGAGATGGAACGCCCCGAGCCCCGCCCCGCTCTCGTCCGCGATGCGATTCTCGAGCACCGTCGGCGCCAACCACAACGCCAGCAGCGTCGCCCCCGACACCGCCCCGAACAGCATCAGGAACGGTCCACCGGTCCAATCCAGCGGATTCAAGATCGATCTCTCCAGCGCCACGATCGCCGCAACAGCCACCACCGCGCGCGATCGACCACCTGATACCGAGGCCGCCCGAACCGCGCGTCCGTCCCCGGCCAATAGGCCGCGGGCGGCGCCCCGAAGAACCGTTCATACAGCGCCAGAGTCTGCGCATACTGCAGCCGGTAGCGCCGCTCTTCCGCCGCCCCGCCCGCCGTCGGATCATGATGCAGCGCCGCACCGAGCACCGACCCGCACCACAAATCCCAGTAGTCCCGAGTATAGGTGAGATGCAGGTGCCAAACCTCGTCCACCTCCTCGCTCGGCGTCATCGCCGTCGCCGACGCCACCGCGAGAAAGCAGAACCGCCCATATTCCCGCACCGCCCCACGCGCGAAATCGAGGCTCCAGCGATGGTCCCGCGCCAGCCGCCCCGTGAAGCTCAGCGCCTGTCCCGCTTCGAAACGATGCGCCTCGATCCGGCGTCGCAGCGCCATCAAATCGGTCGTCCACGGCGCAACGACATCGGCCGGATCGGAACCTTGCACCATTGCAGATCCATAATAGCGCAACCGCCGCCAAATCGAAACTTGACGCGGCAGCCCGGCAACGGCACCTCGAACCGTGCCCGCACCCCAAGCCGACGACACGCCCCGCCCCCACGGCGTCCCCTTCGCCGACGCCCTCCGCGTCTGGATCCGCGTCGCCGCCCTCTCCTTCGGCGGCCCCGCCGGACAGATCGCCGTCATGCACCGTATCGTCGTCGACGAGAAACGCTGGATCGGCGAAGCCCGCTTCCTCCACGCCCTCTCCTACTGCACCCTCCTCCCCGGCCCGGAAGCGCAACAACTCGCCACCTATATCGGCTGGCTCATGCACGGCGTCCGCGGCGGCATCACCGCCGGCACCCTCTTCGTCCTGCCCGGCGCCATCTCCATCATGGCCCTCAGCACCATCTACGCCGCCTACGGCCACCTCGGCGCCATCGCCGCCCTCTTCTTCGGCCTCAAAGCCGCCGTCCTCGCCGTCGTGCTGCAAGCCGTCATCCGCATCGGCAGCCGCGCGCTACGCAACCGCGCCATGCTCGGCATCGCCGCCGCCGCCTTCGTCGCCATCTTCTTCCTCGCCATCCCCTTCCCGCTCATCGTGCTGGCCGCCGGCCTCCTCGGCTGGTTCGGCACCCGCGCCGGCTCGACCCTCTTCCAGATCGGCGGCGGCCATCCCAACGCCGCCGCCCAGCCCCTCGCCGAAGCCGACAGCCTCCTCGGCGAAGGCCAGCCCGCCCACGCCCGCGCCACCATCGCCACCGCCCGCCGCGCCGCCGCGATCTGGCTCGTCCTCTGGCTCACCCCCGTCCTGCTCCTGCTCGCCCTCCTCGGCCCCGACGCCACCCTCTCGCGCATCGCCGTCTTCTTCAGCGAGATGGCCGTCGTCACCTTCGGCGGCGCCTACGCCGTCCTCGCCTACGTCGCCCAGCAAGCCGTCGCCCACTATCACTGGCTCCAGCCCGGCGAGATGCTCGACGGCCTCGGCATGGCCGAAACCACCCCCGGCCCCCTCATCATGGTCACCCAGTTCGTCGGCTTCATGGCCGCCTACCGCGACCCCGGAACCCTCCCGCCCCTCCTCGCCGGCGCCATCGGCGGCCTGCTCACCACCTGGGTCACCTTCACCCCCTGCTTCCTCTGGATCTTCCTCGGCGCCCCGTTCATCGAAGGCCTCCGCGGCAACAAGGCCCTCTCCGGCGCGCTGGCCGCCATCACCGCCGCCGTCGTCGGCATCATCCTCAACCTCGCCGCCTGGTTCGCGCTCCACACCTGGTTCCGCCAAACCGTCGCCTTCGGCCCTGTCGACCTCCCCATCCCCTCGAGCCTCGACCCCTGGGCCCTCGCCCTCTCCGCCGCCGCCGTCCTCGCCATCTTCCGCTTCAAGGCCGGCATGATCCCGACGCTCCTCGCCTGCGCCACCGCCGGCCTGCTGCTCCATCTCGTCGGCCTGGTCGGCTAAACTTATCGACAACATAGCCAAACGGTATTTCCGCTGGCGGCCCGATTGCGCTGAGATCTGACCCGCATGAGCAGTCTGAAAGCGGCAGCCCGCCTCTTCTTTTCCGCGGTCGCTATTCTCCAGTCCGCGGCCGGTCCCTGGCTCGAGCTGCTGATCCGCCTCTACATCGCCCAAGCCGTCCTCGTCGCCGACGTCACCGGCCTCATGCTCGGCCCGGCCGCCGCACCCCTCGACACCTCCTGGTGGTCCGCCGCCCTGCACCAGGTCGCCGCCTCCAGCCTCGGCACCGTCATCCAGGCCGTCTGCCCCATCCTCCTCGCCCTCGGCCTCGCCAGCCGCCTCGCCGCAATCGCCCTGCTGATCCAGATCTGGCTCATCACCATGGCCGCCGCCTCCCACAACTCCGCCCTGTTCATGACCGCCCTCCTGCTCCGCATCGCCCTGCTCGGCCCCGGCCCGCTCTCGATCGACCGCCAACTCTTCCGCGGCGTCCACAGCAGCGCCCTCCCCGGCTTCGCCGCCCTCGCCGCCGCCATCCGCTCCCTCGGCCGGCTAGCCCCCGCCTACGCCCTCGCCCTGCGCGCCTGGCTCGCCGCCGCCCCCGCCGGCGCCGCCCTCGCCGCCCTGGCCGTCACCCCCTCGATGCAGCCGCAGACCGCCGCCTGGCTGCCCCACCTCCCCCCGATGCTCGCCGCCCTCGCCCCCTGGGCCGAACTCGCCGCCGCCGCCCTCCTCGCCCTCGGCCTCGCCACCCGCCCGATCGCGATCCTCCTCCTCACCCTCGTCCCCTTCGGCGACATCGCCGGCCCCGCCGACACCCGCCTCTTCTGGGCCCTCGCGCTCGCCACCGTCGCCGTCTTCGGCCCCGGCCCCTGGTCCCTCGACGCCCTCCTCCGCCAAGCCGCCCGCCGCACCGTCGCCCCCGTCCCCCCCGGCGGCCTGCCTCAGATCGTCGTCGTCGGCGCCGGCTTCGGCGGCCTCGCCGTCGTCCAAGGCCTCCGCCACGCCCCCTGCGCCATCACCGTCATCGACCGCCGCAACCACCAGGTCTTCCAACCCCTGCTCTACCAGGTCGCCACCGCCAGCCTCTCCCCCTCCGACATCGCCCCACCCGTCCGCGCCATGCTCCGCGACCAACCCAATGTCCGCGTCATGCTCGCCGACGTGACCGGCGTCGACACCGCGGCCAAATCCGTCCTCCTCGGCCCCACCCGCATCCCCTACGACTGGCTCGTCCTCGCCACCGGCGCCCGGCACAGCTACTTCGGCCACGACGACTGGGCCCCCTTCGCCCCCGGCCTCAAAAGCATCGAGGACAGCACCGCCATCCGCCGCCGCCTCCTCCTCGCCTTCGAGGAAGCCGAAAACAGCACCGACCCCGACGACCGCCGCCACTGGCTCACCTTCGTCATCGTCGGCGGCGGCCCCACCGGCGTCGAGCTCGCCGGCGCCATCGCCGAACTCGCCCACACCGGCCTCCTCGGCGAGTTCAAGGAGATCGACCCGGCCACCGCCCGCGTCGTCCTCATCCAAGCCGGCAAACGCCTCCTCCCCGCCTTCCCCGAAACCCTCTCCGACGCCGCCGAGCGCGACCTCCAGCGCCTCGGCGTCGAAGTCCAGCTCGACCGCCGCGTCGAGAAGGTCGACGCCGACGGAGTCGTGGTCTCCGGCCAAACCCTCCAAGCCCGCACCGTCCTCTGGGCCGCCGGCGTCATGGCCTCGCCCGCCGCCCACTGGCTCGGCGTCGAACCCGACCGCTCCGGCCGCGTCCCCGCCGGGCCCGACCTCTCCGTCCCCGCCCGCCCCGGCGTCTTCGTCGTCGGCGACACCGCAAGAAGCCTCGCCTGGAACGGCAAGGAGGTCCCCGGCCTCGCCCCCGCCGCCAAACAAGCCGGCGCCTACGTCGCCAAGGTCATCCGCGCCGCCCTCGCCGGCCGCCCCCAACCGCCGCCGTTCCGCTACCGGCACTTCGGCAGCCTCGCGACAATCGGCCGCCAATCCGCCGTCGCCGATTTCGGCTGGATCCGCCTCCGCGGCGCCATCGCCTGGTGGCTCTGGGGCGGCGCCCACATCGCCTTCCTCGTCGGCGGCCAAAACCGCATCGTCGTCCTCGTCCAATGGGCCTGGGCCTACCTCACCTACCAGCGCAGCACCCGCCTGATCACCGGCCCCGCCCCCGACGAACCCCACGCCTGACCGGCGCCGCCGCGCCACTGACGGCGCGTCGCCCGCCCGCCTTTCCGGTTTGTCCCCGCCGCCGCCTCGGCGCACAATGCCAGCAAACCTCGGCGCCGGAGGCACTGCGTGGGCAAAACCGATACGGTCACGGAGGCCATGGGCCGCGACGAGCTGAAGCGCCTGTTCCGCCTCGCCCGCGAACAGCCCGTCTCCGCCGCCCTGGCCCTCGACAAGAGCGGCGTCGCCCTCCTCCTGCTCGACAAGCGCAAGCCCGACACCGCCCTCGAACGCCAACTGCGCGCCAACGCCCCCGCCGCCACCCTCAACCGCCGCGGCACCGTCATGATCGACCCCGACGACGCCAAACTCGCCGTCTTCACCGTCAACAAGCCCGCCCCGGGCATGGCCCGCAAACTCGTCAAAACCCTCAAGGGCACCGGCATCAGCCGCGTCCGCTTCCGCCTCGAGGACGGCACCCTCTGCGACGACGCCGACGGCGACGCCCCCGAGGATCCTCAATCCGGCGCGCAACCCGCCCCGTCCCCCAACCTCGACCCCGACGCCGTCAAGGCCCGCCTGGTCGAACAGGTCAACCGCATCGCCCCCGCCCTCGCCGCCGATCCCTCCCGCCGCGACGAACTCGTCTCCCTCGCCACCCAAGGCCGCGATCACCTCGCCGCGGGCGATCTCGACGCCGCCGAGTCCGACATCGCCGCCCTCGAGCAAGCCCTCGACCAACCCGCCGCACCCGGCGACAGCACCGGCAAGTGGCCGCGGATGCTCCCCCCCGAACCGGACCCCGACGCCGCCCCGCCCCTCACCCTCGTCGGCTACACGCCCGGCGCCCCCGGCCAAGCCCCCGGCGGCCCAAAGCCCAAACCCGCGCCCGTCCAGATGAAGGCCTTCAAAGCCTTCATCCCCAAGAACACGGCCACCCTCGACGCCATGTTCCGCATCTTCGAAGTCGTCGCCTGGGGCCGCGTCACCAACTCGAAATGGGACTGCAATGGCTACTGCGACATGGCCAAGAACCAGGGCAAGGTCATCCCCTTCCAAGTCCCCGCCGCCAGCGTCGCCGCCAACCGCGACCCGGCCGCCGCCAAGCGCGCCCACGACGACAAATCAGCCCTGAACGGCCTCCCCGGCCCCCAAAAGACCGCCCTCGAAACCGAAGCCGCCCGCCGCTACGTCAAGACCAGCGGCGAGCTCCCCGGCCCCGACGCCCACCAGGCCGGCAACGGCCAAGCCGACGTCTACGACCGCGCCGTCAGCAGCGTCATGCAGGACCGCGAACTCCTCAAATCCCTGCCCCCCGAAGTCGCCGCCCTCCTCGGCGGCAAATCCGGCGAATACGACCCCAAGCACTACGCGCAGCTCCTGCGCATCGTCGACAAGCTGAAATCCTTCTCCCCCGAAGACCTCAAGCTCTACAAAACGCTCCCCATCAAGGCGACCGACAACCTCGACGTCTTCGAAAAATC
Organism: uncultured Alphaproteobacteria bacterium; assembly: GCA_963848035.1. GTDB lineage: Bacteria > Pseudomonadota > Alphaproteobacteria > Acetobacterales > Acetobacteraceae > JAVVHH01. The sequence goes on along the minus strand of CAWKCD010000001.1, from coordinate 3,270,786 downwards.
CCTCGACCTTTTCCTCCAGCGCAAAGCCGAACTCCTCAAGGCCATCCAGGACCAGCAGAACGCCCAGCCCGCCCCGCCCGACCCGGTCGCCGCCGTCTGGAACGATTTCGACGGCACCAAACTCGCCGCCATGTCCGAGGACGACCGCGAAACCCTCGCCCGCCAAAAAGCCAACGAAGTCGCCGAAGCCCAGCTCAAGCAACTCGCCGACCACCCCGGCGACGCCCTCAAGGGCCTCGCCAAATCCGCCACCCTCATGAACACCGGCGAAACCATGGACGCCATCGGCAAGGACATCGCCGAAGCCGCCGATGGCGACGCCAACGCCTACGCCCGCTGGGGCGCCGGCGCCGGTGCAGGCGCCAAGCTCTCCGGCTGGCTCCTCGCCGTCGCCGGCGTCGTCTACGTCGCCTCTTGGCTCACCGGCGTCGGCGAACTCGCCACCATCGGCGCCGCCGCCGGCTACGCCCTCGGCGCCATGATGACCCTCTCCGTCGCCGAGGAAGAACTCCGCATCAAGGCCGCCTCCAAGGAGACCGACCCGGCCAAATACAAGCACGACGTCGAAGCCGCCGGCCAAGCCCGCCTCACCATCGCCCTCACCGTCGCCACCCTCGTCGCCGCCGCCGTCCTGCACTTCACCGCCAAGGCCCTCTTCCCCACCCAGGTCGCCAAACTGAAGGTCACCCTGAAGAACTTCCGCGACCGCCTCGCCAAAGGCCCCGTCGCCCCGCTCAAACCGCCCCTCCTGCAGGAACTCGCCGCCCACAAGGTCGAATTCGCCAAATCCGGCGCCCTTGCCAAAGCCAACGCGCTGGACACCGCCCGCACCCTCGAAGCCCTCTCCACCGAGGACTTCGTCAAGCGCCTCCAATCCGAAGGCGGCGGCGGCTTCCTCGACCACGGCAAACTGCCCCCGGAACAGAGGATCGACTTCGCCGAACTCCTGAAGAGTGCCGAAGGCCGCAAAGCCATCGAGACCTACAAGGCCAAGCTCGTCAAAACCCTCCGCACCGACGTCACCGCCGAGATCGACCGCCTGATCGCCGAATACACCAAGGGCCTCGACGACGCCGTCAAAGCCGTCGACGCCGCCACCAGCCACGACGACCTCGCCGCCGCCGCCAAGACCCTCGAGGACCTCCTCGGCGAGGACCACGCCAAGCAATTCATGCAGAACGAGCACGACCAGCTCGTGAAACAAAAACTCCTCGAAGGCGCCGCCGACGCCCACAAGGAGATCCAGCAAGCCCCTGCCACCGGCGCCGCCAAACGCATCCAGCAACGAATCGCCAGCAACCCGAAATTCAAGCTGACCTACACGACCGACGAGATCATGACGCTGCTCGCCAAAGCCAAGCAGCTCGGCCTGCCCGACAAGATGGTCGACGATCTCATCATGACCGGCTCGCGCGAAGCCAAGCGCCTCGACGCCGCGGAACTCGCCAAACAGATGGACGACTGGGCCAACAACGTCAGCAAGCGCGGCTTCCCCCACAAATTCGCCGACCTCGATGAGTTCAAGCAGTTCGGCACCGACTTGAAAGGCGAACTTGCCAAAGGCGGCATCCCCGTCGACGACGTCCGCGTCCAAGGCTCCTCGTTACGAACGCCCAACGCCCAGGACGTCGACCTCGCCGTCGTCATCGATCAGGCCGGGTTCGACAAGCTTCTCATCGACCGCTACGACGGCAAGATCGCCTTCAGCAACAAGGCCCCCGCGCCCAACACCGGAACCAAGATCAGCCTCGCCGGCAAGTCGCACGCCGACCTGCAGGCCCTCGCTACCGACATCGAGAGCAATCCGACCCACTACAACAGCACGTCGAAGACATTCATGAACGCCGAGCTGAACGGACAGTTGAACTCCAAGGGCGATATCAGCGCCGGGCTGAAAGCGGCCGCCAAAACCATCATCGCCAAATACCCCCAACTCAACATCGAAACGATCTCCATCGAGGTGAAGGGCGGCGCGTTCGACCTCGACCCCGCCCTGACGATCCCGACCAAGTAGGACCAACCGATGCCAAGCACCTCGTTCCACGGCTGGCTCAGCGGCGGCGATTTCGACACCGTCCTCGGGATGCTCCGCGCCTGGCTGCAGACCGACGACTTCAAGATCCAGGACCGCCTCGCCGGTATGGAGATCGTCCACGAGGCCGAAGGCTTCTACCTGTTCTGCCACGAAGGCCGCCGGCGCCCGGACCAACCGCCGAACTACCTCATGGAAGGCAAGATCGACGCCCCGACCGAAGCCGCCGCCGACCGCCTCCGTCCACTCCTGCAGCTCGCCCAGGCCCGGCAGCTCGAATTCACCCTCGAATACATCCCCCTAGACGAGGACGGCCAAGAGATCGGCGACGAGATCTCCCTGGCCTAGTCATGCAACCCGACATCTACCTCTCCGTCGACATCGAAGCCGACGGCCCCATCCCCGGCCCCAACTCCATGCTCTCCCTCGGCGCCGCCGCCTTCGACCTCGACCGCACCCTCCTCGCCACCTTCGCCGTCAACCTCCTTCCCCTCCCCGGCGCCGCCCCTCACCCCGAGACCGCCGCCTTCTGGGCCCAGAACCCCGTCCCCTACGCTGCCACCCAAACCAACCAACGCGACCCGGCCGAAGCCATTCCCGCCTACCGCGCCTTCATCGACGCCCTCCCCCGCCGCCCCATCTTCGTCGGCTACCCCGCCGCCTTCGACCACATGTGGCACCACTGGTACCTCCACCGCTTCACCGGCGCCGACCCCTGCGGCTTCGCCCCGCTCGACCTCAAGAGCTACGCCGCCGCCATCCTCAAGACGCCCTTCCGCCAAGCCGCCAAGCGTAACTTCCCCCGATCCTGGTTCGCCGGCGCCCCCGCCCACGACCACACCGCCCTCACCGACGCCATCGGCCAGGGCATTCTCGCCATCAACATGCTCCGCGCCCACCACGCTTTGCCGCCAATCCCCTAACCCGGCGCTTGCGCCCACCCCCCGCCCTATGCTGCCATCCCCAACAACCAAAACGGTGTCGACCATGGCGCGCCTCGAAGACATCCCCGAACCCACCCGCACCGTCGCCGCCACCATCTCCTGCCCCAGCTTCGACACCCACCCCTTCGTCACCGGGCCCGCCCTCGCCGACCGCCGCGTCGCCATCATCAGCTCCGCCGCCCTCATCCGCCGCGGCGACGCCCCGTTCCATTTCGGCGACACCGGCCACCGCACCCTCGCCGCCGACATCCCGTCCGCCGACATCCTCATGACCCACGTCTCGATCAACCACGATCGCAGCGGCTACCAGCGCGACCTCAACACCATCTACCCCGTCGACCGCCTGCGCGAACTCGCCGCCGAAGGCGTCATCGCCGGCATCGCCGACACCAACTACACCATCCTCGGCGCCTCCGACCCGGCCGGCATGGAGCCCGCCGCCGACCAGATCGCCGGCCAGCTCCGCCAGGAGCGCATCGACAGCGTCCTGCTCAGCCCCGTCTGACCGCTCTGCACGCGCGCCGTGAGCGCGCTGGCCCACATGCTCGAGACCCGCGGCATCGCCACCGTCGCCCTCGGCCTCGTCCGCTACCAGATGGAACAGACGCGCCCGCCCCGCGGCCTCTGGACCCCGTTCCAACTCGGCCGCCCCCTCGGCGAGCCCGAAAACCCCGCTTTCCAGCGCCGGGTCATCATGCAAGCCCTCCGCCTGCTCGAACGCCAGGACGGCCCCGTCATCCTCGAGGACTTCCCCGACGATCCCTCCGGCTGGAGCGACCAACCCGGCTGGCAACCGCCCAATCTCACCCCCAGCGACGACTTCGCCGCCGAACTCGCCGAGATCCACCCCGCCTGGATGCGCGCCCAATCCCGCTACGGCCGCACCACGGTCGGCCTCTCCGCCCTGCCCCCCGAAGCCTGGCCCCGCCTCGCCGCCGCCGTGATCGCCGGCGAACTCCCCCAAGTCCCGCCCCACGAAACCACCGCCCTGGCCGCCCGCTTCATGGCCGACGACATCAAGGCCCTCTACAGCGAAGCCGCCCAAGCCGACGGCCCCGCCCCCGCCAGCCGCCAGATCAACGACTGGTTCTGGTCCCGAACCGCCGCCGCCCAAACCCTCCGCGCCCTCCGCACCACCGCACTGGCCAGCGAAAACAACGCCCTGAAAACCGTCGGCGCCCGCTTCTTCGTCCCAACCCCCTTCATCTAACCCGACCCGCCCCTCCCCACCCCCGTCATCGCGAGCCGCCCCTCGGCGGCGTGGCGATCCAGGGCGGCACAAACCACACCCCACCCACGCACCCGTTCACCAAGCAGTAACCCCCACCTCGCTATGATCGATCGGCCAAGCCCCAAGCGATCGGATCATGCCCGCACCGTCCGACCTCGCCCGAAAACCCCTCACCCCAGCGGAAAGCAACCTCTTCGCCGCCATCGGCCTGATCACCGCCCCCGCGACCTTCTTCTATCTGCGCACCGCCCTCGACACCGCCCGCACCTGCCCCAGCGACACCTTCTGGTCCGGAACTGACCTCCCCACCACCGCAATCCTGCTCGGACTACTCGCCTGCATCACATCCCAAGCCCTGATGCTCTGCCTACCCGCGCCCCTATTCCTCTGGACCGAGCTGCTGCCGCCAACCAGCATCATCCGCCGCCTCGCCCGCCACTGCCTGCAAACCACCGCCGTCGCGCTCTCGTGCGCCATCCTCGCCGCCCTCTGCTGGCAAGCCATCGCACGCTCGTCGTTCTGCCTCAGCCCCGGGGGCGTCACGATCCACCGCCCCTTCGCCGCCGACCACGCCCACGCCTGGTCCGACCTGCAAGCGGTTCAATCCGACTGCTCGATCGCCAAAACCGGCCGCTACGCCGAATTCTCGTTACGCTTCCCCGGCGCCGACCCACTGCGCCTAACCTTCCGAACCGACCAGTCCCCCGCCTTCGAAGACCTCCGCGCCGCCCTATCCACGACCGGATACCTCTATCAGCCCGGCGACAGCGTCACCGCCGAAACCTGCCCGCCCAAACTCCTCCCCCTCCTGCAGCACTGGGGCAAACCGCCCAGCGCCCCCCGAACCGGCACAGAAAACCTCGATGGCGAGTGAGCCGGCGGTGATCCCCGAGCATCGAAGCGCAGCGACCGTTGAGGTCGCGAGCATCGAAGCGCAGGAGATCGCCGCCAGACGGCCGCCAGCGAGGTTTTCGACCAGCCGCTAGGCCGCCCGCCCCAATGTCTGGATCACCTCGAACCCCTCGAACTCCGGATGCCCCGCATAGAGCGGCCGTGTCCCGCCAGCCCCCCGATGCGCCGCCCGGAACGCCTCCGACGTCGTCCAAGCCTCGAACGCCGCCTTCGACTGCCAAACCGTGTGCGACGAGTACAGCACGTGATCCTCCCGCACCGGCCCCCGCAGCATGTGGAACTCCACGAAGCCCGGCACCCCGGCCAGGAACGAATCCCGGTTCAGCCACATCTGCTCGAACTCCTGCTCCGCCCCCGCCAGCACCTTGAACCGGTTCATCGCAATGAACATCCCAGCCTCCTCCACGCTAGACCTGAACATAGTCGCTCGCCCACCCCTCGAAACCCTCGGCGCGGCACGCCCCAAATCCGTCATGCCACCTTTGAGCCTCCGTCACGTTGTTCCCTCAGCCAGTCACCGGAGGAAACCAATGCGACCCATCATCAAATCAGCCGCCGTCGCGGCCCTGATCGCCCTATCGTCCCCCACCCTCGCCAATGCCCAGAACCTGCCCCCCGCACTGCAGGGTCTCATGAACGGCAACCGGGACCAGGACCGCGCCGTCCGCGACGCCTACGAACGCGGCTACCAGAAAGGCCGCGAGGACGAAGCCCGTCTCGCCCGCGGCAACCACCGCGGCGACGACGACCGCCGCCGCACCGACGACAATTACGGCCGTCCCCCGCCTCAGGCGCCCTACACGCCCTATAACCGCTGAGCGGCCCCGCCCGGCCTGGTCAGCCGACCGCGCCGGGCGAACTTCGCGGCTTCAGATCCACGACCTTCTCGTCCCGGACGAACGCCGGCCGCCGCGCCAGCGTCTCGGCCACTTTCCGCGCCAACTGATCCCGCTGGAACGGCTTGCTGATCAACTGCACCCCGTCATCCAGCCGACCGTTGTGCACGATCGAATTCTCCGTGTAGCCGGACATGAAAAGAACGCTCACCTCCGGCCGGATCGCCGTGATCCGCTCCGCCAACTCCCGCCCGCGCACCTTGCCCGGCAGCACCACGTCCGTCAGCAGCATATCCACCGCCGGCGCGTGCGCCCCGAACACCAGCAGCCCCTCGTCCCCGTCCGCCGCCTGCAGCACCCGGTAACCGAGATCCGCGAGGATCGCGACCGCGATCTCCCGCACCGCCGGCTCGTCCTCCACCACCAGCACCGTCGCCGTCCCCCGCGGCAGTTCCACCGGCCCTCCGCTCCGCTGCGACGCCGCCGCCGCAGCCCCCACCGCTCGCGGCAGGTATAGCCGCACCGTCGTCCCCTCGCCGGGCTCCGAATACAGCTTCACGTGCCCGCCCGACTGCTTGACGAACCCGAACACCATCGCCAGCCCCAGCCCCGTCCCCTTCCCGTCCGGCTTGGTCGTGAAGAACGGCTCGAACACCCGCGCCATCACCTCCGGCGTCATCCCGTGCCCCGTGTCCGACACGGCCAGCATCGTGTAATCCCCCGCCGTCACCTCCTGATGCCGCCCCGCATACTCCGCATCGAGCACCTTGTTCGCCAGCTCGATCGTCAGCCGCCCCCCGCCCGGCATCGCGTCGCGCGCATTCAGCGCCAGGTTCAGCACCGCGCTCTCCAACTGCGCCGGGTCCGCCATCGCCGGCCACAGCCCGGCCGTCTCCACGTAACGAACCTCGATATGCTCCCCCAGCGTCCGCCGCAGCAGCGGCACCAGCTCCGGCATCGTCGCCCCCAGATCCAGCGCCGCCGGCGCCAGCGGCTGCTTGCGCGCGAACGCCAGCAACTGCCGCGTTAGCGTCGCTCCCCGCTGCGCCGCCCAGATCGCCCGCTCCAGCCGCGTCTGCAGCCGCTGCTCGTCCGACGGCTTCGTCCGGATGAACTCCAAATTCCCCAGCACCACCGTCAGCAGATTGTTGAAATCATGCGCGATCCCGCCCGTGAGCTGACCGATCGCCTGCATCTTCTGCGACTCCCGCAGCACCGCATCCGCCTGCGCCCGCTTCGTCCGGTCCGAGATCGTCAGCACGAACCCGCCCTCCGGCGTCGCCGTCCGCCTCACCTCCAACTCGCCGCCCGTCCGCCCGCCGCCGCTCGTATTCCACCACCTCGCCGGTCTGCCGCACCCCGTGTTGGATCTGGTCCTCGCTCTCCAGCAATGGCGCCCCATCCTCCACCACCTGCTCGTAGAACACCGCATACGGCGCCTCCGCCCGCACCATCGCCGGCGGCAGGTCCAGCAGCACCTGGAAACACTCGTTCCAGTTCGTCAGCCGCCAATCCGCGCCGAACACCGCGATCCCCTGGCTCAAACTGTCCAGCGACGTCTGCAGCCGCTGCGCCACCGTCCGCTGCGCCGCCTCCGACCGATGCGCGCCCGCCCAGGCCTAATTCATCATCCAAGCCGCCCAAACCAGCATCCCGCTCGCCATCAGGGTCAGCAACCCGACCAGCGCCAGCACCCAGTTCGACCGGCTCGACGCCGTCGCCACCCGATCCCGCAGCAACTTCTCCTCGTCGGACACCATGAGCGCCAGCGTGGCATGGATGTCCCGGTCCACCCCCAGCGCCGACGCGCTCCCCAGCGCCTGCAACGCCGCCTCCGCCCGACCGTCCCGCCGCAGCTGCACCGTCTGCGCCAGCACCGACAGCTTGCGCTGCACCAGCGGCCCGAGGCTGCGCAGCCGCTCCTGCTGCGTCGGATTGTCCGCCGTCTGATGCTGCAGCGCCCCTTCCGTCAGCGACACCTGCCCCAGCGCCTCCTCGTAGGGCCCCAGCGCCGCATCGTCGCCCCGCAGCAGATAGGTGAGCTGCCCCGCCGAGACGTCGTGGATCGCGAGATCGAGATCCTTGATGCCGCCGATCACGTCATACGTATGCCGAACCCACGACCGCGCCTCCGTGACCGCATTGAACCGGTCCCAAGTCACCCCGCCGACCACGATCAAGATCGCGACCAGAACAAAGAACACCAGAATATTCGCACGTGTAACGATATACTTAGACATCGAAGCCGGTCCGCACCAAGTCACGCCGAGACTATGTGGCCCGAAGCCAAACGGTTGGAAGGGACCGCGACGATTTCCCCTCAAGCCGCGAACTGCAGCGCCGCCAGCCGCGCATACAATCCGCCATCCCCCACCAGCGCCTCATGCGTCCCCGTCGCCACGACCCGGCCGTCGTCCAGCACCACGATCCGGTCCGCCCGCCGCACCGTCGCCAGCCGATGCGCGATCACGATCGTCGTCCGATCCTGCCGCCAGCCGCGCCAACGCCAGCTGCACCGCCGCCTCGCTCTCCGCGTCCAAGGCACTCGTCGCCTCGTCCAGCAGCAGCACCGGCGCATCCCGCAGGATCGCCCGCGCGATCGCGATCCGCTGCCGCTGCCCGCCCGACAGCCGCACGCCCTTCTCCCCCAGGAACGTCGAGAACCCCTGCGGCAACTCGCTCACGAAATCCGCCGAAGCCGCCTCCGCCGCCGCCCGGACCTCCGCATCCGTCGCCCCCGGCCGCCCATACCGGATGTTGTCCCAAACATCCGCCCCGAAGATCACCGGCTCCTGGCTCACCAGCCCGATCCGCTGCCGCACCGCCTCCGGATCCGCCGTCCGCAGATCGACCCCGTCCAACCAGATCGACCCCGACGCCGGATCGTAAAACCGCAGCAACAGTTGGAACACCGTCGTCTTCCCCGCCCCGCTCGGCCCCACCAGCGCCACCGTCTCCCCCGGCCGCACCTCGAGCGAAAACCCATCCAACGCCGACCGATCCGGCCGCGACGGATACCGGAACGACACCCCCTCGAACCGGACCGCGCTCCCCCCCGCCCGCACCGCCGGCAACGCCACCGGGTCCGCCGGCGCCACCACCAACGGCCGCTCGTCCAACAACTCCCGGATCCGCTCCGCCGCCCCGCTCGCCCGCTGCACCTCGCCCCACAACTCGCTCAAGCTCGCCGAACTCGTCGCCACCAGCACCGCATAGAACACGAACGCCGACAGCTCGCCTCCCGACAACCGCCCCGCCACCACATCCAACCCCCCAACCCAAAGGCTGAACGTGATCGCCCCGAACCCCAACACGATCACCAGCCCGATCAGCCCGGCCCGCACCCCCACCCGCTTCATCGCCGCCGCGACGCTCGCCTCGATCCGCCCCGAGAACCGCGCCCGATCCACCCCCTCATGCGTGAACGCCTGCACCGTCCGCAGCGCATTCACCGTCTCCTCCGCATAAGCCCCTAAGTCAGCAATCCGGTCCTGCGCCACCCGCGCCAACCGCCGCTCCCGCCGCCCGAACAGGATCAGCGGCGCCACCACGAACGGCACCACCAACACCACGATCCCCGCCAGCTTCGCGCTCGTGAACACCAGCATCGCCAAAGCGCCCAGCGCAATGACAAGGCTCCGCAACCACTGCGAAACCGCCGATCCCACCAGCCCCTGCAGCAGCGTCGTATCCGTGTTCAACCGCGTCAGGACATCGCCCGTCCGCATCGTCTCGAAGAACGGCGGCGACAGCGTCAGCACCCGAGCGAACATCGCAGCGCGGATATCCGCCGCCACCCGCTCCCCCAACCAAGACACCAAGTAGAACCGCACCCCCGTAGTGACCCCCAACGCCACCACGACGCCCACCATCACCAACGCCGCCCGATCCAGATGCCCCCGATCCGCCGCCGCGAACCCCTGATCGATCAGCCGCCGAACCCCCTGCCCCAACCCCAACACCAGCCCGGCCGCAATCGCCAACGCAGCCGCCGCCCCCAACGCCCGCCCCCGATACGGCCGCAAGAACGGAAACAACAACCCCAACGCCGCAACCCGACTCACCCGCTTCTCCCCCTTCACCCTCTCCCTCCGGAAGGGGGCAAGGGTGAGGGCCTTCCCACCAGAACCGCCCTATCCGTCGACAGCATCCAACCCCGCCGCCTCTCTGATCGCATCCAACAACCGCGAAACCCCCGCCTCCCGCGTCCCGTCATTCACCACTGTCACCCGCGTCACCGGCAACGGCAGCTCGATATCCCGCGCCAACCGTCGCGCCACGTCGTCCGCCGACTCCCGCCCCCGCTCCGCCAGCCGCGCCGCCAACACCGCCGGCGGCGCCGTCACCTCGATCACGGCAACCGGAAACCGCGCCGCCGCCTCGGCCACCACCGCCCGTGACACGTTCGCGATCACCACCCGCCCCTGCGCCAGATCCATCGAGATATCGCTCGGGATCCCATACCGCAGCCCATGCGCCCGCCAGCTCAGCGCGAAATCCCCCACCTGCTCCCGCAGCTCGAATTCCTGCTCGCTGACGCTCTCATGCGCCTCCTCGCCCATATCCCCCGGACGCGTGATCACCCGCCGCACGAACCGCATCGTCGAGTGCTCTCCCAACGCCTCCCGCGCCCCATTCAGCAGCGTGTCCTTCCCCGCCCCCGACGGCCCCACCACCAGGATCAGCAACGCCCAAGCCCTCCAGTTTTACCCGGCCGGACACTGCGCATAGGCTAGGCCGAACGCAACCCGGAGACTCCGCCCCCATGTTCACCACGCGGCCAGAAATCGCCGGCACCTTCGGTGTCGTCGCCACCACCCACTGGCTCGCGACCGCCGTCGGCATGTCCGTCCTCGAGCGCGGCGGCAACGCCTTCGACGCCGCCTGCGCCACCGCCTTCACCCTCCAACTCGCCGAACCCCACCTCAACGGACCCGGCGGCGACGCCCCCATCATCCTCCACAGCGCCACCACCAATTCCCAACACGTCCTCTGCGGCCAAGGCACCGCCCCCCAAGCCGCCACCCTCGAAGCCTTCTTCGCCCTCGGCCTCGACCTCATCCCCGGCACCGGCCTGCTCCCCGCCGTCGTCCCCGGCGCCTTCGGCGCCTGGTGCCGCCTGCTGCGCGACTGGGGCACCTGGGAACTCCCCGAGATCCTCGCCTACGCCATCGGCTACGCCCGCTACGGCGTCCACCTCGTCCCGCGCATCCCCGCCACCATCGAAACCGTCCGCCCCCTCTTCGAAGCCGAATGGCCCAGCAGCGCCGAAGTCTTCCTCCCCGGCGGCCGCACCCCCGAACCCGACAAACTCTTCCGCAACCCCGCCATCGCCGACACCTACGAACGCATCTGCAAGGAAGCCGTCGGCCCCAACCGCGAAGCCCGCATCGAGGCCGCCGACCGCGCCTGGTATCAAGGTTTCGTCGCCGAAACCGTCGGCAAATTCTTCGCCGCCGAGCCCATGCTCGACGCCTCCGGCCGCCGCCACCGCGGCTTCCTCACCGCCCAGGACTTCGCCGACTGGCACCCCACCGTCGAAGACCCCGTCGCCTACGACTACCACGGCCACACCGTCCTCAAATGCGGCCCCTGGAGCCAAGGCCCTGTCTTCCTCCAGCAGCTCGCCCTCCTGAAGGGCTTCGACATCGGCGCCATGGACCCCACCGGCCCCGACTTCATCCACACCATCACCGAAGCCGCCAAACTCGCCTACGCCGACCGCGAGGCCTATTACGGCGACGTCCCCGACGTCCCCCTCAACACCCTCCTGTCAGACGACTACAACGCCCAACGCCGCACCCTCATCACCGACCACGCCTCCATGGACCTCCGCCCCGGCAAGATCCCCGGCCGCACCATCTGGGTCGACCACGACGCCGCATCCCGCGCCGCCCGCCTCACCGAAGCCCCAGGGATCGGCGAGCCCACCGTCTCCCGCCTCGGCGTCATCGGCGCCGACACCGTCCACATCGACGTCATCGACCGCTGGGGCAACATGGTCAGCGCCACCCCCTCCGGCGGCTGGCTCCAATCCAGCCCCGTCGTCCCCGGCCTCGGCTTCCCGATGGGCACCCGCGGCCAGATGTTCTGGCTGAAAGAAGGCCTCCCCCTCAGCCTCCGACCCGGCAAGCGCCCCCGCACCACCCTCTCCCCCAGCTTCGCCCTCCGCGACGGCCAACCCTGGATGGCCTTCGGCACCCCCGGTGGCGAGCAGCAGGACCAATGGTCCCTTACCTTCTTCCTCCGCATGGTCCACCACCGCCTCGGCATCCAGGCCGCCATCGACATGCCCAGCTTCCACACCGAGCACTGGCCCAGCTCGTTCTGGCCCCGCATCGCCCGCCCTGGCAAACTCGTCCTCGAAGGCCGCCTCGGCACCCGCACCCTCGAAGCCCTCCAAGCCCGCGGCCACCTGGCCGAACTCGGCGAAGACTGGTCCGAAGGCCGCCTCAGCGCCGCCACCACCGCGAACGGCATCCTCCACGCCGGCGCCAATCCCCGCGGCATGCAAGGCTACGCCGCCGGCCGCTAATCCCACCCGATCGTCATGGCGAGGAGCGCAGCGACGCGGCCATCCAGAGCGGCAAGCACCATCCGCGCCACTCGGCCTCGCCACGCCGCAAGCACGACCGCCCGTTAATCCAATCTTTTACAATCTCTCCGAGACTGAGACGGCCGAAATAGTTCGCCTCAGTCCGGAGACGCCTGTTGCCCGCCCTCGTCCTCATCGCCCGCGTCACCGGGGCCAGCCCGCGCACCCTCCTGCTCGCGCTCACCGCCGCCGCCTACGCGATCCTCCAATTCACCATCCTCACCGACGGGCACCTGAACCCAGTCCAGCCCATGAAGCTCGGCCTCACCTTCAACAGCATGCTCGAACACCTGCTGCACGCGCAGTTCGATGTCGACCCGGCCGCCGTCCAATACGAAGGCTTCGGCCGTGACGGCCGGATCTACTCCTACTGGGGCATCTTTTGCGCCCTCGTCCGCCTGCCGCTCCTCTTCATCCCCAACGGCCTCGACATCGACGTCACCGTCCTCTCCTGCTTCGTCGCCGCCTTCCTCTCCGTCCTCTTCAAATTCCAGACCACCATCGTCATCGCCCGCGCCCGCGCCAGCAACCCGCTCTTCTCGGTCGCCCTGCCGCTCGCCTGGCTCTATCTCGCCTTCGGCGGCTCCGGCATCGGCCATCTCCGCCCCTCGATCTACCAGGAAGTCATCTTCTGGGCCGAGGCCGAGGCCGCCCTCTTCCTCCTCCTGCTCTTCATTGGCCTCGTCGGCGGCGTCTTCACCACCCGCCTCCTCGCCGGCATGGCGGTCTGCGCCGGCCTGGCCATCATCACCCGCGTCACCTTCGGCATCGGCCTCTGCGGCGGGCTCGGCCTGCTGCTGCTTCTCCTCGCCCTCGAGGACTTCAATCGCCGTCGCATGATCCTGCGCCGCATCTGGCCCGCCGCCGCGATCATCCTGGCCTTCGCCGCCGCTGCCGCTGCCGTCAACCAGCAGCGCTGGGGCAACCCGCTGACCTTCATGGACAATTCGGGCTACCTCCTCAACGACACCTTCCCCGACCGCTTGCCCCGCGAAGCGCAATACGGCCTGTTCAATGTCCGCCGCATCCTCTACGGCCTCGATTATTACTTCCTCGGCGCCTGGCTGCTCCCCGGCGCCGACGGCCACCTCTTGTTCCAGGAAGCGCACGACCGGCTCTACAACGTCTTCGAGTTCCCGCCCGCCGCGCTCCTGCTGACCGACCTGTTCCCCCTAGCGCTTCTCGTCGCCGCCATCCGCGCCCCCGGCGCCTGGTCCCGCCTGCCGCCCGCCTTCAAGCGCCGCGCCGCCTGCGCCGGCCTCGGCCTGCTCGCCGCCTGGCCGCCGATCCTGATGGCCATCGCCACCGCCTACCGCTACCGGATGGAGTTCTACCCCGAACTCGACTTCGTCCTCTTCGCCGCCCTCTACGCCATCGGCAACAGCGTCGCAGCCCGCCCCGGCCGCTTCGCCCCCGCGCTCACGGCCGCCGCCCTGCTCAGCGTCATATCCGCCCACGCCGGCCTGATGCTCTACAAACTCTCCCAGAACGGCTCCTACCAAACCGTAATGACCACCTCGCCAGTCGACTACTTCCGCGCCCGCGCCCAAGCCCTAGTCCACCCCGTCCCACCCTCATAGGCCGCTGAAAAACCTCGATGGTGAGTCAGCTGGCGGTGATTCCCGAGCATCGAAGCGCAGCGAACGCAAGTTCGTGAGCATCGAAGCACAGGAAATCGCCGCCAGATGGCCACCAGCGAGGTTTTTCAACAGCGTAAGGACTACGGACGCACGCCAACTCCCGTCCCCGGCGCCGCCCCGAGCGACGGGCTGCTCGCCCCGCCCGTCCCCAACGACGTGCCCGGCGCCGCGCCCATCGAGCGGCTGCTGACCCCCGAATTGCCCACCGACGTCCCCGACGCCGCCCCCAGCGACTGGCTGCTCGCATTCCCGCCGATCGAAGTCCCCGGCGCCGCGCCGACCGAAGCCCCGGTATTCCCGCCGCCCGCAACCTGCGCGTAAACGGCCGTGCTGCTGACGAGCAGCGCCAGGACGAGGGCGAATGTTCTGGTCTGAGACATGATGAAAAATCCTCCTGTCTCCCGAACGGCCGCCGCGCCAGCCGGGTTCGATCACGATCACCGCGATCGAAACCCTTGACTTCTCCAGGACTAAATTCCTCTATCTCGCCATGACCTACGCCACCCCCGCCGCGCAAGACGCCCACTACCAGGCGCTCCTTGCCGACCTCCTCGACAACGGCGCCATGATGGTCAGCGATCTCACCAAGGAATTCGGCGCCCACAAGGCCGACGCCTACGAGCGTTTCTCCCGCGCCATGCGTCGCACCATGGTCCTCGGCCGCCACATCACCGCCAACCCCCTCACCGTCCGCGACCGCTCCGCCGAGCCCCGTGCGCCGCACCTGCAGCCCGCACCCGCCGAGACCGCACCCCGCGACGCCACCCCGCCCGACACCGGAGCCCTCCGCCCAGAACAGCTGGAGCGCCCAGAGCGCCCAGAACGCCTCGACCCGCCCGAGCACTTCCCGATTTCTGAGCTAGGCATCGCAACCGATCTCGCAGCCGACATCGAGATCGCGACCCGCACGCTCGGCGCCGCAATCATCGACATCCGCCGCGACCTCGTCCGCGCACCCGCGAAAACCGCCGATTCCCGCGCGCACCCGATCTACGTCGACGTCGACACCGACGACATCAACGAAGACGACGACGACCCCTTCATCCTCGAATCCCGCCTTTTCGAGACCTGCGCCGACGACGGCTGACCCCCTCGAAAGCCCCAAGCGGCGATAATCCACCACCACGACACAACCCCAGCCCCAATCCCGTCCCCGGTGCGCCCGCGCCGCGCTCGATCGCGCGCCGCGCGCCGACGCATGCCACCCACCCACCAGCCATGTTGCAATGCAGCATGAACCTGCGCTTAACTCGCCCCGAGTGAGCCGGCACGAGCTCGACCGCTCGTGAGGAAGCGTGCTGCGCAATCGGAAGCCCGGCCATCGCCGGACGACGACCGCGCGCCCTCCCGCGAAAAGGACCCGCCGTGCCTGACAAGACCGCCCTCGCCCTCCTCGCCCTCGCCGCCGGCGGCTTCGCGATCGGCACCACCGAGTTCGCCTCGATGAGCCTCCTGCCGCAGCTTGCCACCGGCCTCGGCGTCGACGAGCCCACCGCCGGCCACGCCATCAGCGCCTACGCCCTCGGCGTCGTCATCGGCGCCCCCACCATCGCCATCGCCGGCGCCCGCCTCCCCCATCGCCGCCTGCTCATCGGCCTCATGGCCTTCTTCGCCCTGGCCAATGCCGCTTCCGCCCTGGCCCCCAATTTCGGCCTCATGCTGCTCTGCCGCTTCCTGAGCGGCCTACCCCACGGCGCCTATTTCGGCATCGGCGCCCTCGTCGCCGCCTCCCTCGTCCCCCGCGCCCGACGCACCCAGGCCGTCGGCCGCATGATGCTCGGCCTCACCTCCGCCACCATCGCCGGCGTCCCTGCCGCCAACATCGTCGGCCAATGGTTCGGCTGGCGCTGGGGCTTCGTCATCGTCGCCGCCCTCGCGGCCGCGACCGCGATCCTCCTCCTCCGCTTCGTCCCCCACGTCGAGCCCGACCGCTACGCCAGCCCCCTGCGCGAACTCCACGCCCTCCGCCGCAAGCAGGTCTGGCTCACCCTCGCCACCGCGGCGATCGGCTTCGGCGGCATGTTCGCCGTCTACACCTACCTCGCCTCCACCCTGCTCGAAGTCACCGGCGCCAGCCCGGCCATGATCCCGGTCGCCCTCGCCCTCTTCGGCATCGGCATGACTCTCGGCACCATCGTCTGCGCCTGGGGCGCCGACCGCGCCCTCATGCCGACCGCCGGCCTCATCCTCGCCTTCAGCGCCGTCATGCTCGCGATCTACCCCGCCGCCTCGACCCACCTCTGGTCGATCCTGCCCGTCATCCTCCTCATCGGCGCCACCGGCGGCCTCGGCGCCGTCCTCCAAGCCCGCCTCATGGACGTCGCCGGTGACGGCCAATCCCTCGCCGCCGCCCTCAACCACTCCGCCTTCAACACCGCCAACGCCCTCGGCCCCTTCCTCGGCGGCTTGGCCATATCAGCCGGCTACGGCTGGACCTCCACCGCCTGGGTCGGCCTCGCCCTCAGCCTGACCGGCCTCGCCATCTGGGCAATCTCCTACGCCCTAGACCGCCCAAGCCTCCGCCACGCCCGAGCCTGACCCCACTCCCGTCATCGCGAGCCGCCTCGTGGCGGCGTGGCGGTCCAGGGCGGCACGAACCGCCCCCGCCGACGCCCTCAAAGCATTGCCAATCCCTGCTTGCGCGTCGGCGGCGGAAACGCCGCATCCAGCATCTCCACATCCTCGTCCGTCAGCGCGATCCCCCGGACCATCGCGTTCTGCCGCACATGCTCCGCATCCGACGCCTTCGGGATCGCAACCACCCCCTCCTCGCGCATCGTCCAAGCCAGCGCGATCTGCGCCGCCGTCGCATCGTGCCGCGCCCCCACCTCCGCCAGCGCCCGATGCTTCAACAGCCGCCCGCCCTGCCCCACCGGCGAATACGCCATCACCGGCATCCGCTTCCGCCGCGACCAAGGCAACAGATCGAACTCCACCCCCCGCGCCTCCAAATTGTACAGAACCTGATTGGTGAAGCACCCCGCGGGCACCGTCTCCATCTCGTCCACGTCGAAGTTCGACACCCCCCAGTGCCGGATCTTCCCCGCCTCCCGCAGCCGCTCGAACGCCTCCGCCGTCTCCTCGATCGGCGTGCTCCCCGGCCAATGCAGCAGATACAAGTCGATCACATCGACCCCCATCCGCTTCAAGCTCCGCCCGCAAGCCGCCGGCACCCCCGTCCGGCTCGCATTGTGCGGATACACCTTGCTCACCAGGAAGACCTGCTCCCGCCGCCCCTTGATCGCCTCCCCCACCACCTCTTCCGACCCGCCATCCGCATACATCTCGGCCGTATCGATCAGGGTCATCCCCAGTTCGATCCCCAGCCGCAACGCCGCGACTTCCTTCGCGCGCGCCCCGCGATCCTCGCCCATGTGCCAGGTCCCCTGGCCCATCAACGGCATCCTATCCAAGCGCAACCTCCTCGGCCCGGCGCAGCAGCCGCAGGAAATTCCCGCCCCACAACGCCGTCACCTCCGCCACCCCATGCCCCCGCCGAACCAGCTCCGCCGTGATGTTCGGACTATCCGCCGCGTCCTCCCACCCCGAGAACCCGCCCCCGCCATCGAAATCCGAACTGATCCCCGCATGCGCCAGCCCGACCCGGCGCACGATGTACTCCAGATGATCCACGAAATCCGAAACCGTCACCTCCGCAAACTTCCCCCCCTTCTTCACGAAGCTCGGCACCGCCGTGACGTTCACCATCCCCCCGCAATCCCGGATCGCATCCATCATCAGGTCATCAACATTCCGCGGCACGTCGCACAAAGCCCGCACGCAGGAATGCGTCGCCACGACCGGCGTCTTGCTCAACATCGCCGCCTGCAACGCCGCCTGCCGGCTCACATGGCTGATGTCCACCAGCATCCCCAACCGGTTCAGCTCCCCGATCGCCTCCCGCCCAAACCCCGACAGCCCCCCGTGCAAAGTCTCCCCATCCCCCAGATCCCCCCGAGGATTGGAACTATCCGCCAGCAGATTATGCCCGTTATGCGTCAGCGTCAGATACCGGGCCCCCTTCCCCCGGAACACCGCCAGCAGCGAAAGATCCTCCCCGATCGCATGCCCGTTCTCCACGCAAGGGATCACCCCCAGCACCCCCTCCCGCCGGGCCGCCTCGATCTCGTCCGCCGTCACCGTCACCCGCGCCGAGACGTCGCCCTCGGTCCGACCCATCCCATTGATCGCATCGAGCATCCCGAGCGCCCGCTCCTGCGCCGCCCGGAACCCCTCCGCATCCCGCTTCCCCTGCGGCACGTAGGCGGCGAAACACCCCGCACCCAACCCGCCCCGCTTCATCTTCGGCAGATCCACCCGCCGCGCCCCTTTTCCCCGAGGCGCGTCGGTGAACGCATCCGGCCCGGTCGGCCAGGGGATGTCGATATGCGTATCGATCGTCACCACCGACGCATGCAGCGCCGCCGCATCGAGTGTCTGGTTAAAATCCAACCCGATCTCCCCCCTTCAATCCCAGCATCGCCCGCGCCTCCGCCGGCGTCGCGATCTCCAAACTCAGATCCTCCAGGATCCGCCGGATCTTGCTCACCTGCTCCGCATTCGAAGAAGCGAGCTTCCCCTTGCTGATATAGAGACTGTCCTCGAGCCCAACGCGCACGTTCCCGCCAAGGATGCCCGCCATCGTCGTGAACGCCATCTGGTGCCGCCCCGCCGCCAGCACCGACCACACGTACTGATCCCCGAACAGCCGGTCCGCCGTCTCCTTCATGAACATCAGGTTCTGCGGCTCCGCCCCGATCCCGCCCAGGATCCCGAAGATCGTCTGCGCGAACAGCGGCGGCTTCACCACCCCCCGCTCCAGCATGTACGCCAGGTTATACAGATGCCCGACGTCGTAACATTCGAACTCGAACCGCGTGCCGTGCTCGTCGCCCAACCGCTTGCAGATGTTCTCGATGTCCCGGAACGTATTGCGGAAGATGTGGTCGTCCGTCCGCGCCAGATACGGCTGCTCCCAATCGTGCTTCCAGGTCTTCACCCGGTTGCCCGCATTGGAGATGTTGAAGTTCATCGACCCCATGTTCAGCGAACACATCTCGGGCTTGGCCAACAGCGGCGCCGCCAGCCGGTCGTCCAGCGTCATGTTCAGCCCGCCGCCCGTCGTGATGTTCACGACCGCGTCCGTGCTCTGCTTGATCGTCGGCAGGAACCGCATGAACACCGCCGGATCCGGCGTCGGCTCCCCCGTCTGCGGATCGCGCGCATGCAGATGGATGATCGCCGCCCCCGCCTCGGCCGCCTCGATGCTGCTCTGAGCGATCTGCTCCGGCGTGATCGGCAAATACTCCGACATGCTCGGCGTATGGATCGCGCCCGTGACGGCGCAGCTGATGATGACCTTGGCCATGCGTCCTCCCTTTTCAGACTCAATCCTGCACCCCCGCGCCCAACCCGGCTAGGCCACCCCTCCCCTGTCATCGCGAGGAGCGAAGCGACGCGGCGATCCAGAGCGGCAAGAACCTAAGCGCCCGCCACCTGCGCCTTCACCATGAACACGCTCAACGGATCCGGCCGATACGACCCGAACGGCGCACACTCGACAAATCCCAGCCGTCAATACAATCCCAGGCCTCGGCCGACTTCACTCCCGTCTCCAGCAGCAATCTCCGCACGCCCTCCGCCGCCGCCGCCGCCTCCACGGCCCGCACGATCATCACGCCCACCCCCTGCCCGCGCAACGACGGATCCACGAACAGCCGTTTCAACTCAGCCGCCTCGGGGCCAAGCCGCGCATAGCCCCCGCACCCCACGGCCCGCCCATGCCGTCGTGGAACGAAAAACCGCGTATCGGCCGCGAGCAGCCCCTCGATCGTCGCCGCATGCCGGCTTTGCGCCGGATACAACGCCGCCGCCCATGCATCCGCGCTCGCCAGCAACGCCGCGACCTCCGCCTGTGCCGGGCTCTCCGCCGCGACCGCGGTCACCTACAGCAACCCCTCCGTCCGGAAACTCAACACTCGCCCGTTCCCCACGATGACGTGGTCATGCACCACCACCCCCAGCGCCGAAGCCGCCGCCGAGATCGCCTTCGTCATCGCGATGTCGTCCGCCGAAGGCGCCGGGTCCCCGCTCGGATGGTTGTGCGCCAGGATCAGCGCGCTCGCATGCAGCTCCAGCGCTCGCTTGACCACCTCGCGCGGATACACCGGCGTATGGCTCACCGTTCCCCGAGACTGCGCCTCGTCCGCGATCAGCCGGTTCTTCGCGTCCAGGAACAGCACCCGGAACTGCTCCACCCGCTCCCGCGCCATGACGGCCGTCAGATACTCGACCACCCGGTCCCACCGCGTCAGCACCGGCGCGTCCTGCACTTCCGCCCGAACCAGCCGCAGCGCCGCCGCCTGCACCGTCTTCAGCGCGGCCGCCCCCGCCTCTCCCAGCCCCTCGATCCCGCGCAGCTCCGCGAGATCGGCGCTCACCGCCCCCGCATACGACCCGAACCGCGACAGCAACGCCCGTGCGATCGGCTTGGTGTCCCTCCGCGGCAGCGCCAGGAACAGCACCAGCTCCAGCAATTCATGATCGGCCACGCTATCCGGGCCCGCTGTCAGCAACCGCGCCCGCAGACGCTTGCGATGACCTTCCGCTGACGTCGGGCTGGGTGGAACCGGATCGTCCCCCAGCAGATCGCTCACGCCTCGAACGCCGCCAGCCGCTCCCGCCACGGATCGATCGAAACCGCCCGCTTACTCTCCCGGTCCATCACCACCAGCACCGTCTGCGCCCGCGCGCAAACCTCGCCGCCATGGATCAACTGCTGTCCCATCGTGAACGAGCGCCCGCCCAACCGCGCTAGCCACGTCTCGATCCGCACATCCCCCGGCCATGCCATCTCGCGCACGAAATCGAGCTCGAGCCGGACGATCACCAGCGCCTGCCCGTCACGCCCCATCGGCAGCCCGGCCTCGACCGCCAGCTCCGACCGCCCCTGCTCGAGCATGACCGCGAACACCGCATTGTTGACGTGCCCCAGCCCATCCGTGTCGTTGAACCGGAGCCGATGCGTCGTGACGAATGCCGCCAACTCAGACGCCGTAAGGCGGTTTGTGCAGCCCGGCGGGCGAGTAAGTGAACACCTCCACCCCGTCCTCGGTAACCCCCACCATGTGCTCGAACTGCGCCGACAAGCTCCGGTCCCGCGTCACCGCTGTCCACCCGTCGTCCAGAACCTTCACCTCCGGCCGGCCCGCATTGACCATCGGCTCGATCGTGAAGAACATCCCCGGCCGCAGCACCGGGCCGTCGCCGGCCTTGCCGAAATGCAGCACGTTCGGCGCCTCGTGGAACCGCCGCCCGATCCCGTGCCCGCAGAAATCCCGCACCACCGAAAACCGCGCCGCCTCCACATAGGCCTGGATCGCATGCCCGATATCGCCCAGCGTCGCTCCCGGCCGCACCGCCTTCACCCCGAGCATCATCGCCTCGTAGGTCACGTCCATCAGCCGCACCGCCCGAGTCGGCGCCGTCCCCGCCACGTACATCCGGCTCGTGTCGCCATGCCACCCGTCCAGCACCACCGTGACGTCGATGTTCAGCACGTCGCCATCGACCAGCTTCCGCTCGCCCGGAATGCCATGACAGACCACGTGGTTGATCGACGTGCAGATGCTCTTCGGGAACCCGCGATAGTTCAGCGGCGCCGCCACCGCCCCATGGGCGCGGATGAACTCGTGGCACACCTCGTCCAGCTGGGCCGTCGTCGCCCCCACCTTCACGAAGGGCGTCACATGATCCAGCGTCGCCGCCGCGAGCTGTCCCGCAGCTCGCATCCCCGCGAAATCCGCCGGCGTGTGTATCGTGATGCGTCTTGCGTCGCCGCTGCCGTCCATCCGGACCAGGCTCCATTTATCCAGGGCTCAAAATGCGCAGCGTCGCGCCCGTGCGCAAGGGAGCAACCGCCTCAGCCTCGCGGCGCACCCCGTCCCTCGGCCGCGATCCGTGACCCGGACCCGTGTTTCGCCACCCGCGGCGTCCCCCGCACCTTGCCCGTCGCCCGCGACCGCATCGGCGGCGGCGCATAGGCAGGCGGCGGCGGCAGCCGAGACGCCGCTGACGGCGCAAGGAACCGCCGCCCATGATGCTCCATCACCCGTTCGCGCATCGCCGGCCGCATCCGCGGCGGCGGCTCGGCATACACGGGCATCGGCGCAGCCCGTGCTGCACCCATCAACGGCAAATGGTAATACGGCTCATGCCGCGCGACCTCCACCGGTGCGATCCCCATCCGCAGGAAGCCCTGGTCCAGCAGCGCAGCCATGTTCAAGTCGCGCTCACCGCCGCTGCCCGCGCCCAGCACGACCCCGATCAGCCGAACGTTGCCCCGCGCCGCCGACGTGACGACATTGTATCCCGAAGCCTCGGTATACCCTGTCTTCAGCCCATCCGCTCCCGCATACGTCCGCAGCAGAGTCTGGTGGTTCATCACCGTCCGGCCATGGAACTGGAAGTACGGCGTGCTGAACAGCTGGTAGTATTGCGGGAAATCCTGGATCAGGTGCCGCGCCAGCACGACCATGTCGCGCGCCGTCGTCACCTGCCCCCAATCCGGCAGCCCGGAAGCGTTCCGGAACGTCGTCCGGCTCATCCCCAGCCCGTGCGCGCGCACCGTCATCAATTCCGCGAACCGATCCTCGTTGCCCCCGAGCATCTCCCCCAGCGCCGCCGCCACGTCGTTGGCCGACTTCGTCACCAGCGCCAGCAGCGCCTCGTGCACCGAGATCGTGCCGCCGGCCGGAATGCCCATTTTCGTGGGCGGCATCGACGCCGCCCAGGGCGACATCTGCACCGTGTCGTTGAACGACACCCGCCCGTCGCGAACCGCCTCGAACACCATATAGATGGTCATCATCTTGGTCAGGCTGGCGGGAAACCGATATTCGTCGGGATTTGCCGAGGAGATCACCTGGCCCGACTGCGAATCGATGACCATCGACGAATAGCGTTCCGACCCGACCTGCGCGCGCGCCGGCACGCCGGCGACAACCGTCACGAGCAAAACTATCAACAAAAACAACTTGAACGCGAATCGCGATCCGCCGTTAGGGCCGACCATAAGGTCTGTCCTCATGCAGTGTCATCGGAGTTTTACCGGCCGGCGCGATGCCCTGTCCAGAGCTTTTACAATAGGTCCAAGGGGTTATGAGCGAATATTCCTACGCCCACCGTCTCAGGTTTGCGCCCGGTTCCATCACGTCTGCGTTTAGCGCATTGTGCGATGCACAAAATTCATTGCTCTCGCAGCGAGCCTCACGCCATAACAGTCATGTTGCAGCGCAGCATCGCCGGAAAAAGCCCGGAGCTGCTACGCGCAGCTCCATGCAACGCTTCGGTCGCACATGCGCGGGCCGGACAACAAAGGAACACATAATGAAGACCGCTGAGCAGTTCATCACCTTCGGCCAAGGCAACATCGAAGCGATGGTCAAGGCCAGCCAGATTATGGCGACCGGGTTCCAGGACATTGCCAAGCAGATGGCCGCCAACGCCCAGGCGGCGATGGACGAGAGCATGTCGACGTTCCGCGCCATGAGCGGCGTGAAGTCCGTCAAGGAAGCCATCGAGCTGCAGACCACTTTCGCGCGCTCGTCGCTCGAGAAGGCCGTGTCGCAGACCGGCTCGCTCGCCGAGACCTCCTTCAAGATCGTCGAGCAGGTCTACGAGCCGATCGCCGGCCGCATGACCATCGCCGCCGAGACCTTCAAAGCCGCCTAACCAGCGCCAGTGCTGCGGTAACGCAGCACAAATTCCGACGAAAATGGCCCGAGCAACCCGCTCGGGCCATTTTTCGTTCATGGATTCTCAACACACCCAGGCGATTATCCGGGGGAGGCCATGCGAAGTCTTTTCCCGGCGACACGCATTCCGATATGCTCTTCGCTGGAGCCCTACCCGCTCCAACGGTGCCAAGCGATCGGCGACCGACGGCGGTGGGCAGTGCTGCGGCCAGGGTATCGGGACGAATGAGCGATAACGACAAACGCGGTAACGGAGAAGGACCAAACACCGGGGTGGTGGTCAAGACGCGTCCCAAGACGCGCAAGCCCGCGATGTACAAGGTTCTGATGCTCAACGACGACTACACGCCGATGGAGTTCGTCGTGCACGTCCTCGAACGATTTTTTCAAAAGACCCGCGAAGAAGCGACGCGCATCATGCTGCACGTCCATCGTCGCGGAGTCGGAGTGTGCGGTGCCTATACATACGAAGTCGCCGAGACCAAGGTCACTCAGGTCATGGACCTCGCCCGGCAAAATCAGCACCCTCTCCAATGCACGATCGAGAAGGAATGAACTCAACCTTACCCGTGCCTGAATGTTCTGATCATGAAGATGGTCGCGCACCGGTCGCTCACGTGAGCGATACGGCCACGACCAGCGCGAAGGAGCGTCGATAGAATGCTTTCCCGCAATTTAGAGCAGACGCTGCACCGCGCCCTATCGCTCGCCAGCGAGCGCCGGCACGAATACGCAACGTTGGAACATCTCCTCCTCGGCCTCGCCGACGATAGCGATGCCGCAACCGTCCTGCGCGCCTGCGGCGTCGATCTCGACAAGCTGCGGCAGGACCTCAGCGAGTTCCTCGACAAGGATCTTTCCGGCCTGGCCACCGACCGCGCCGGCGACCCGAAGCCGACCGCCGGCTTCCAGCGTGTCGTCCAGCGCGCCGCGATCCACGTCCAGAGCTCCGGCCGCGACGAAGTCACCGGCGCCAACGTCCTCGTCGCCCTCTTCAGCGAGCGCGAGAGCCACGCCGTCTACTTCCTGCAGCTCCAGGACATGACCCGGCTCGACGCCGTCAACTTCATCAGCCACGGCATCGCCAAGGCTCCCGGCCGCACCCAGCAGCGCCCGGTCCAGGGCACCAAGGAGGAAGGCGCCGCCGAGAACGAGCGCGAGGAGAAGCCCGGCCGCCGCGCCCAGGACGCCCTCTCCAACTACTGCGTCAACCTCAACAAGAAGGCCACCGCCGGCAAGATCGACCCGCTCATCGGCCGCGACACCGAGATCGAGCGCACCATCCAGATCCTCTGCCGCCGCACCAAGAACAACCCGCTCTATGTCGGTGATCCCGGCGTCGGCAAGACCGCCATCGCCGAAGGCCTGGCCAAGCGCATCGTCGAAGGCGACGTGCCCGAAGTCCTCGCCAAGAGCACGATCTTCGCCCTCGATATGGGCTCGCTGCTCGCCGGCACGCGTTATCGCGGCGACTTCGAGGAGCGCCTGAAGGCCGTCGTGACCGAGCTGGAAGCCCACCCGGGCTCGATCCTGTTCATCGACGAGATCCACACCGTCATCGGCGCGGGCGCCACCTCCGGCGGCGCGATGGACGCGAGCAACCTGCTCAAGCCCGCGCTGGCCTCCGGCGCGCTCCGCTGCATCGGCAGCACGACCTACAAGGAGTATCGCAACTACTTCGAGAAGGACCGCGCCCTCGTCCGCCGCTTCCAGAAGATCGACGTCAACGAGCCCTCGCTCGAAGACGCGGTCAAGATCCTGCGCGGCCTCAAGACCAACTACGAGAAGCACCACAAGGTCCGCTACACCGAAGAGGCAATCCGCGGCGCGGTCGAGCTCTCGGCAAAATACATCAACGACCGCAAGCTGCCCGACAAGGCGATCGACGTGATCGACGAAGTCGGCGCCAGCCGCATGCTCCAGCCCGAGGGCAAGCGCAAAAAGACCGTGACGCTCCGTGACGTCGAGGAGATCGTCGCCAAGATCGCCCGCATCCCGCCGAAGTCGGTCTCGGCCGACGACAAGGAGACGCTGCGCAATCTCGAGCGCGACCTCAAGAACATGGTCTTCGGCCAGGACAAGGCGATCGAGGCGCTCTCCGCCGCAATCAAGCTGTCCCGCGCCGGGCTGCGCGAGATCGAGAAGCCGATCGGCAACTACCTGTTCAGCGGCCCGACCGGCGTCGGCAAGACCGAAGTCGCCCGCCAGCTCGCCGCCACCCTCGGCATCGAGCTGACCCGCTTCGACATGTCCGAATACATGGAGCGCCACAGCGTCTCCCGCCTGATCGGCGCGCCGCCGGGCTATGTCGGCTTCGACCAGGGCGGCCTGCTGACCGATGCGATCGACCAGCACCCGCACTGCGTGCTCCTCCTCGACGAGATCGAGAAGGCGCATCCGGACCTGTTCAACATCCTTCTGCAGGTCATGGACCACGGCAAGCTGACCGACCACAACGGCAAGATCGTCGATTTCCGCAACGTGATCCTGATCATGACCACGAACGCGGGCGCCTCCGACATGGCCAAGGAGACCATCGGCTTCGGCCGCGACGAGGGCCGCACCGGCGAGGACGAGGAGGCGATCAAGCGCCTGTTCACCCCCGAATTCCGCAACCGGCTCGACGCGATCATCCCGTTCGCCGGCCTCACCCAGGAGATCGTGGGCCAGGTCGTCGAGAAGTTCGTCATGCAGCTCGAGGCCCAGTTGGCCGACCGCAACGTGACGATCGAACTCTCCTCCGGCGCCAAGGAATGGCTCGCCGAGCGCGGCTACGACCGTCTCTACGGCGCACGCCCGCTCGCCCGCGTCATCCAGGAATACATCAAGAAGCCGCTCGCCGAGGAATTGCTGTTCGGCAAGCTCGTCAAGGGCGGCGCCGTCAAGGTCACTCTCAAGGACGCCAAGCTGGACTTCGAATACACCGAAGCCACGGCCGCGCCCCCGAAGGAAGGCGACGGCGACGAGGGCGGCATCGAGAAGGAGCCGGAAACGGTCGAATGAAAGCAGTCTGGAACGGCAAGGTCATCGCCCAGAGCGACGACATCGTCACCGTGGAGGGGAACGCCTACTTCCCCTCTGCCAGCCTCGACAAATCCGTCGTCCAACCCAGCACCCACACCAGCGTCTGCCCCTGGAAGGGCACCGCTCACTACTACTCGCTGGAAGTTGACGGAAAGCGCAACGAAAACGCGGTCTGGTACTACCCCGAACCCAAGCAAGCGGCCGCCAACATCACCGACCGCATCGCCTTCTGGAAGGGCGTCCAAGTCTCCCCCTAGCTCGTCATCGCGAGGAGCGAGGCGAGGCGGCAATCCAGGGCGGCGCGACGGGTTCGTGCCGCCCTGACTCGGCGACCCCGGCAACTTTGCGCCTAACGTAAGTTTAAGCTACGTGACCGCCATGCCCCGCACGGCCGAAATCACCCGCAACACCGCCGAGACCCGGATCACCGTCCGCCTCGACCTCGACGGCACCGGCCAAGCGCGTATCGCCACCGGCATCGGCTTCCTCGACCACATGCTCACCGCCCTCGCCCGCCACTCGATGATCGACCTCGACATCGAGGCCGCAGGCGACCTCCACATCGACTTCCATCACACCACCGAGGACGTCGGCATCGTCATCGGCCAGGCCCTACGCGAAGCCCTCGGCGACAAGCGCGGCATCCGCCGCTACGGCCATGCCTCCATCCCCATGGACGAGGCCCTCGTCGACGCCGCCATCGACCTCTCCGGCCGCGGTCTGCTCGTCTGGTCCGTCGCCTTCGAGCGCGACAAGATCGGCGAGATGGATACCGAGCTCTTCGAGGAGTTCTTCCGCGCCCTCGCCACCAACGCCCTCATGACCCTCCATCTCGCCCAACGCGCCGGCCACAACGCGCACCACGTCGCCGAAGCCTGCTTCAAGGCCACGGCCCGCGCGCTGCGGGAAGCCACCGAGCCGGACCCGCGTGCAACCGGCGCCATCCCCTCGACGAAGGGATCCCTATGAGGATCTACACCGCCCATCTCCGCCCCGCCCGCGAACCGATCCTCGTCCGCGAAGGCTTCACCCTCGCCGGCTTCCTGTTCGGCCCGCTCTGGCTGCTGGCCCACCGCGCCTGGATCCCCGCCATCTTCACGCTCGCCGCCTTCGTCTGGATTTTCGCGCTCGCGCCCACTGCCCTGCTCGGCCCGCTCTCCTTCGGCCTTGCCCTGATTATCGGCCTGACCGGGCGCGACATGGTCCGCTGGTCCCTCGGTCGCAACGGCTATGCGTTCGCCCATGTCGTCGCCGCCGGCGACCAGGATTCCGCCCTCGCCCGCCTCTACGCCGCCCGCGCCGACCTGATCGAGACCGCCCAAGGACGCGTCTCATGATGCGCGTCGCCGTGGTCGACTACGGCAGCGGCAATCTCGCCTCCGCCTCCCGCGCCCTCGCCGTCGCCGCCGAAACCGCCGAGATCGACGCCGAGATCCTGATCACCGCCGACCCCGACAGCGTCGCCAAGGCCGACCGCATCGTCCTGCCCGGCCAAGGCGCCTTCCATGATTGTGCCAACGGCCTGGCCGCCATCCCCGGCCTGCGCCATGCCATCGAACACGCCGTCAGCGCCGGCCGTCCCTTCCTCGGCATCTGCGTCGGCATGCAACTCATGGCCGAGCGCGGCCTCGAACATCTGGAGACCCCTGGGTTCGGCTGGATCCAGGGGGAAGTTGCCGAAATGCCGGCCGCCGGGCTCCGCCTGCCGCAAATGGGCTGGAACGCGCTCGACTTCGAACCCGGCGCCCACCCCCTCCTCGATGGCCTCCAGCCCGGCGACCACACCTACTTCGTCCACAGCTACGCGCTGCGCGGCGGCCGCGACGACGAACAACTCGCCACCACCGATTACGGCGGCGCCATCCCCGCTATCGTCGCGTCCGGCAACCGCGCCGGCACCCAGTTCCACGTCGAGAAGAGCCAGGCCGTCGGCCTGCGCATCCTCGCCAACTTCCTCCGCTGGTCGCCCGCGTGACCGGTCACCTCACCCACAGCCTCGCCGTCGAGCGCATCGCCGACCTCCCCGACGACGATCTGCAGCAACTCTGCGAAGCCGCCGATGCCGCCATCATCGAGGGCGGCGGCTTCGGCTGGGTCAAATCCCCCGGCCGCCTCGCGCTCGAGAGCTATTTCCGCGGCGTCCTCCTCGTCCCCGAGCGCCAGCTCTACGTCGCCCGCCTCGACGGCCTCATCGTGGGCTCGGCCCAACTCGTCCGCCCGCCCCGCAACAACGAGGCGCAGGCTTTCTCCGCCACCCTCATGCACGCCTTCATCGCCCCCTACGCCCGCGGCCACGGCCTCGCCCGCATGCTGACCCGGCGAGTCGAGGAAGGCGCCCGCGCCCTCGGCTACCAAGTCCTCAACCTCGACGTCCGCGAGACCCAGACCGCCGCGATCCGCCTCTACGAAGGCCTCGACTATCAGCGCTGGGGCGAACACCCCTGCTACGCCCGCGTCGGCCGGCACACCGTCCGCGGCTTCTTCTACATGAAGACCCTCCAGGAAGAGCCGAAGCTGTGATCCTCTACCCCGCCATCGACCTCAAGGACGGCGCCTGCGTCCGCCTCCGCCGCGGCGACATGGACCAGGCCACTATCTACTCCGACGACCCCGCCGCCCAAGCCCGCGCCTGGCAGGAAGCCGGTTGCGAATGGCTCCACGTCGTCGACCTCAACGGCGCCTTCGCCGGCAAGCCCGTCAACGCGTCCGCCGTCGCCGCCATCCTCGCCGCCGCCCGCGTCCCCGTCCAACTCGGCGGCGGCATCCGTGACATGGCCGGCATCGCCCGCTGGCTCGAGGCCGGCATCGCCCGGGTCATCCTCGGCAGCGCCGCCGTCAAGAACCCGGCGCTCGTCCGCGACGCCTGCCGCGACTTCCCCGGCCGCATCGCCGTCGGCATCGACGCCCGCGACGGCATCGTCGCCACCGAAGGCTGGGCCGAAAGCTCCGGTATCGCCGCCCTCGATCTCGCGCTCCGCTTCGAAGACAGCGGCGTGTCGGCCATCATCTACACCGACATCGGCCGCGACGGCATGCTCGCCGGCCTCAACCTCGACGCCACCGTCGCGCTTGCCGACCGGCTGCGGACCCCGGTCATCGCCAGCGGCGGCGTCGGCTCGATCGACGCATATCCGCGCCCTCGCCGACGCCGCTCGAACCGCCACCGGCACGATCGATGGCGTCATCGTCGGTCGCGCGCTGTATGACGGCCGGGTTGATTTACGCGACGCGCTCGCAATACTGGCAAGTTCATCGACGAATGTTGAAGTTGTCGAGGCCCGCAACTGAACGCTCCAGTCGAATCGCTTGCGCCCGAACTTCGACAAACCTAAGACGGACCCATGCTGAAATTGCGGGTCATTCCGTGTCTCGACGTCAAGGACGGCCGGGTCGTCAAAGGGGTCAACTTCGTCAACCTGCGTGACGCCGGCGACCCGGTCGAGCAGGCCGCGGTCTATGACGCCGCTGGCGCCGACGAGCTGACCTTCCTCGACATCACCGCCAGCCACGAGAACCGCGACACCATCCTCGACGTCGTCTCCCGCACCGCCGAGCGCATCTTCCTGCCGCTCACCGTCGGCGGCGGCGTCCGGACGACGGACGACATGCGGAAACTCCTGCTCGCCGGCGCCGATAAATGCAGCATGAATTCCGCCGCCGTCTCCCGCCCAGACTTCGTCCGTGAAGCCGCCGAGAAATTCGGCAGCCAATGCGTCGTCGTCGCCGTGGACGCCCGCGCCAGCGCGCCCGGACACTGGGAGGTGTTCACCCATGGCGGCCGCAAGGGCACCGGCCTCGACGCCGTCGACTGGTGCCGCCACGTCGCCAGCCTCGGCGCCGGCGAGATCCTGCTCACTTCCATGGATCGCGACGGCACCGGCCAGGGCTTCGACCTCGACCTGCTGCGCGCCGTCTGTGGCGCCGTCCGCCTCCCCGTGGTCGCCTCCGGCGGCGTCGGCACACTCGATCATTTCGTGACCGGCGCCGAAGCCGGCGCGACGGGCCTGCTGGCCGCCAGCGTGTTCCACTTCGGCACCTTCACCATCGATCAGGTCAAGCAAACGCTGGACCACGCCGGCCTCCCGGTCCGCCAGCCCCGGCGCATGGCCGCATGAGCAAGCCGCCCAAGCTCAAATCCATCAGCCGGAAACTGAACGCCAAGCCGATCGCCAAGAAGGTGAAGGCCGCCGCGCTGGGCATGACGGCCAAGGCGCCGCCTCCGGTCGGCGGCGGCGGCGAGATCCTCGACCGGCTCTGGACCACTGTCCTGAGCCGCCGCAACGCCAGCCCCGAGACCAGCCACTCCGCGCGCCTGCTCTCCCGCGGCACCGCCAAGGTCGCGCAGAAATTCGGCGAAGAAGCGGTCGAGTGCCTGATCGAAGCCGTCGCCAACAACCCGGACGCCCTCGTCGCCGAGAGTGCCGACGTGCTCTACCATCTGATCGTCCTCTGGGTGGCCTCCGGCGTCGCGCCCGCCGAAGTCTGGGCCGAGCTCACCCGCCGCGAAGCCATGAGCGGCGTTGCCGAAAAGGCCTCGCGCGGTATCGGCACCCAGAAGATCCCCTAACTAGCGAACCCGCTCCTGGCCTCCTACGCTAACCCGGCAAAGGAGACCCCTATGAGCGAAACCAAGCATCCCGCCGGCGAACCCTGGGACTGGCCCGAACCCGTCTGGCGCAAGATCGTCGGCCGCGCCCGCGCCGGCCGCTCCCTCGCCCCCAAATCCTGGCCCAATGGCGCCCGCTGCGCCTTCGCCGTCTCCTTCGACGCCGACCACGACACCATCCCGCTGCGCGACGCCGACGAGAGCCCCATGCGCCTCAGCCAGGGCGAATACGGCAGCCGCGCCGCCATCCCCCGCATCCGCCGCCTGCTCGAGCGCGAGAGCGTCCCCGCCAGCTTCTTCTACCCCGCCGTCTCCGCCCTGCTCTACCCGGACGAAGTCCGCGCAATCGCCGCCGAGGGCCACGAGATCGGCATCCACTCCTGGATCCACGAAGCCAACACCCGCCTGCCCCAAGGCGTCGAGCGCGACCTCACCCTCCGCGCCGCCGACACGCTGGAGAAGATCGCCGGCCGCCGCCCGGTCGGCATGCGCACCGCGAGCTGGGACTTCTCGGTCGACACCATGGGGATCATCCGCGAACTCGGCCTGCTCTACGACAGCTCGCTGATGGCCGACGACGACCCCTACGAACTCCTGGCCGACGGCGAGCCCACCGGCGTGATCGAACTGCCCCCGGAATGGATCCGCGACGACGCCGTCTACTGGAACTTCGTCCGCTTCAGCGGCCTGCGCCCCTACACGCCGCCCAGCTCGGTCCTCGAAATCTTCATCAGCGAGTTCGACGGCGCCTGGGACGAGCGCGGCCTCTTCCTGCTCACCCTCCACCCTCACATCTCCGGCCACCGCTCCCGCCTGAAGGTCCTTGAACAACTCATCGCCCACGCGAAATCCAAAGGCGACATCTGGTTCGCCACCCACGAGCAGGTCGCCACCTGGTGCAAGCAAAACGCCGCGGCATGAGGCAGGCGCTCCACACGCTTGAGGTCCGGACGAGCGGTAAGTCGCTCGTCCCGATCACCCGCGAGATCGTCGCCTGGGTCTCCGGCCAATCCATCACCACCGGCCTGCTCACCCTCTGGTGCCGCCACACCTCCGCCTCCCTCACCGTCCAGGAGAATGCCGACCCCGCCGTCGGCCAGGATATCCTCGAGTTCTTCGAGCAGATCGCTCCGGAAACCACCTCGTATATCCATGACGACGAGGGCCCGGACGACATGCCCGCCCACCTGCGCACCATGCTCACCCAGACCCAGCTCTCGATCCCCATCGACCGCGGCCGCCCTGTCCTCGGCACCTGGCAGGGCATCTACCTCTTCGAACACCGCCGCGCCCCCCATCGGCGCGAGATCGTCCTCCACCTCCTCGGCGACTGACCCCGCCACCACGGACGTCCTGGACCATTTGATCGACCGCAAAGCCCACCACCCCCCGGCGTGTTATGCCTACGCATCCCTTCCGAAAGGTCGTCTCATGAACGAGATCCTGAGCGCCTCGCTCGCCCGCAACTGGTGGGCCCTGGCCATCCGCGGCGCCGCCGGAATCCTCTTCGGCCTCGTCGCGATCATCACCCCCGCCGCCGCGATGCTCACCCTGACCTGGCTGTTCTCCGCCTACCTCATCGTCGACGGCGTCTTCGCCATCGTCGCCGCCATCCGCGCCGCAGAACATCACGAGCGCTGGGGCATGCTGCTCCTCGAAGGCATCCTCGACCTCGCCATGGGCGCCATTCTCTGGACCCTGCCCGGCGTCGGCATCCTGGCCGCCGTCCTCATCGTCGCCGCCTGGGCGCTCATCACCGGCGCTCTCATGCTCGTCAGCAGCTTCCGCCTGCACGGCGCCCACGGCCGCTTCTGGCTCGGCCTCGGCGGCGTGATCTCCCTGATCTGGGGCGTCATCCTCGTCGCCGCCCCCATGACCGGCGCCATCGTCCTCACCTGGTGGCTCGGCATCTACGCCCTGGTCTTCGGCCTCACGATGCTGGTCCTGGCCTTCCGCCTCCGCGCCCGCCACGTCGCGTGACCGAGAAAACCTGCGCCCGCTGCGGCGCCCGCTTCACCTGCAACGCGACGGCCGAAACCCCCTGCTGGTGCGCCGCCTATCCGCCCGCCCCCATCGAAGACGCCACCGCCGACTGCCGCTGCCCCGCCTGCCTGGCTACTCCGCCGCCATCTCCCGCGCACCCGCCTCATGCCAAAGCGCCCCACCCACCACCATGCTGTCCAACGCGAACTTCTGCCGCCCCTCCCGCATCTGACCCACGGAATCCGTGAACACGCACCGCCCCTCCGCGATCCGCATCACCGTCGCATCCCCCGTGCTCCCCACCGACAGATCCCCCAGATCCGCCCGCCCCAGCACCTTCGCCGGCGTCACCGTCACCGCCCGCACGATGTCCGCGAGCGGCATCCCCAGATGCAGGAACTTGCTCATCGTTTCCATGTTGTCATAAGCCGGCCCGTCCACGCACAGCACATGCACGTCCGAGCTGATGATATCCGGCGGGAACCCCGCCGCCAGCATCGCCTCCGCCACCCCGAAATCGAACGACCCGGCGCCGTGCCCGATATCGAACACCACGCCCTTCTCCCGCGCCGCCCAACAAGCCTCCTTCACCCGCCCATCCGCATAGACCGGCGCATTCGGGAACGGCTTGAAACAATGCGTCAGCGTATCGCCCGGCCGCAGCTCCGCCAGCACATCGACATAACGCGGCGGCGGCCGGTCGATATGGCACATCACCGGCAGCCCCGCCCGATCCGCCGCCTCGATCGCGTGATACAGCGGCGAGATCCCGTTCACCCCGCTCGTATTGGCCCCGATCCGAACCTTGATCCCCTTGATCACGTCCGGATGCTCCCGCGCCACCCGCGCGCACTCCGCCGTGTCCATCAGCCGCAGGTCCAAGCTCTCGCCCACCATCACCGTGTGCGAGAACGCGAAGATCCCCGCGTGGCTCACATGCAGATACGCCAGGATCCGGGTCTGGCTCGGCTCGATCACATGCTTGCGGAACCCCGCGAAATTCCCCGGCCCCGCCGTCCCCACGTCGAGCCACGTCGTCGTCCCGCACCGCCGCGCCAACTGGTCCGCGTCGATGCTGATCGACGTCCCGCCCCAATACACATGCGTATGGAAGTCGATGTTTCCCGGCATCACCACGCAGCCGGAAACATCCCGCTCGCGCCGCCCGCGTAGCCCGGCGCCGATCTCCGCCACCTTGCCATCCGCGAACGCGACATCCGCGATCTCGTCCCGCCCCTGCCCGGGATCCACCACCCGCCCATTGCGCAGAACGACATCGTGCATCGCGACCACTCCCTTCGATCCGCGACACTCTGCGCCGCAGCGCCAGCCCTGTCGACCGGCTCAGGAGGTGACCAACACCTCGCGCGCCGCCACCTCGAACAGCGCGAACGTTTCGAGCGCCCCCCGGCACAGCCTCTCCAGTTCCGCCGCCGGCAACCGCTCGAGCCGATCGAGCAAATCGTTCCAGAGCCGGCCCGCCTTGCCGTGGCCGAGGTACCGGCGGTTGGCCAGCACCGCCGGGTCGCCGGACCGCGCCACCTCGCGCGCGATCAGCGAGCCGCCGAGCCGCGAGCCCTCCAGCACGTATAAGGCCCCAAACTGCGCCGCCGCGCCGTCCAGCGCCGGCGCCGTCGCGGGTGAGAACCCGGCGCCGAGCCCGGCCAGATCGTCGACCACAGAAGCTGCGCGCGACCGGGCCGGCCAGTCCGGCAACAGCTTCTCGACGCCGCCCGACTGCAGCCGGGCCTCGAGCGGCACGAGCGCCGACGCCGTCGCTTGCAGGAACTGCGTGTAGGGTTCGCGCTCGCGCAGCCGATCGATGCGCCACAACGCGTCCAGCCGACCGTGCGCCGTCTGCGTCCGCTCGCGCAATTGCAGCCGAAGGCTCACGCGAGCGCCATCGCTGCGTTGAACGCGTCCAGCAGCGACCGCGCCGTATACGGTTTGGTGATGATCGGCCGGCTCCGGAACCGCTGGTCGATCGTTGCGGAATCACCATACCCCGTCGCGAACACGAACGGCACGCCGTCCGTCTGCAGCCGTTCGGCGACCTGCACGCTCTGCTCGCGCCCGAGATTGTAGTCCAGCACCGCGAAATCCGGCCGCGCCTCCCCGAGGAACGACAGCGCCGCCGCAACCGTCGACGCGATGTGCACGTCATCGGCCCCTAGCGTCTGCAGCGAATCCTCCGTCTCGAGCGCAATAAGCAGATTGTCCTCCACCAGCAGCACGGTGCCGCGGATCCGATCGGCGGGCGTCGGCGCCGGCCGGGCCGTGTCGGCCACCTGCGTGGGCAGCATGACCGCGTCGGTCACGTAACGCGCCGGCACGATGAACCGGGCCGCTATGCCCTCCGGCAAGAACCGGATCTCGGCCAAGCCGCCGAGCTCGTGCGGGATCGCGCGCTCGATGATCGTCGAGCCGAACCCGCGCCGCGTCGGCTCGCGCACTGGCGGCCCGCCGGACTCCCGCCAGTCGATCAGCAGCCCCGTCGTCCCGTCATGCTGCAGCTGGATGTCGACTTGGCCGCTGGAATCGCTCAACCCGCCATACTTCGCCGCATTCGTGATCATTTCGTGCATGACGAGTGCCAGGGTCGAGAACGCGTCCGAATAGATCTGCACGTCCTTGCCCACGATCCGCACCCGGTCCGCCCTGTCCCCGAGGTAAGCCCCCGCCTCCACGCGGATCATGTTGATCACCGACCGCGCGCCCCAGCCGCCGCTGGTGAGCTGATCGTGCGCCCGGGCGAGCGCGCGCACGCGGGCACTGATCTCCTCGGCCAGGACCGGCACGCTCTCCGCCCGCTCGCTGCACTGCCGCACGAGGCCGACGATCAGGTTGAGAATGTTGCGCACCCGATGGTTCAACTCGGCGATCAGCAGGTCCTGCTGCTCGTTGGACGCTTTCCGCTGCTTCTCGGCCCGGTCCGTCACCTGCAGCATGAACTCGATCAGCGTCACCCGGAGCGCCTCGCTCATCGCGTAGTCGCTCTCGGTCCAAGCTTGCGACTGGCGGACGACGGTTTCCTTCCACGTCTCGAAGCTCTTCCGCGGACTGAGCCGCAACCCGTCTTCGGATCGTTCGACGCTCTTGGCCGGCTCACCCGCCCAGCCCACCACCTGGATCAGTTCGCGACGGAAGAACACGACGAAGTCCCGCGGCTTGCGCGACACCGGCACCGCCATCAACCCGCTCGCCGCCTTCGCATAGGAAGCCGCCTCCGGATACACCGAGGAGAGCGCATGCGTGCTGTAGATCCTCCCGGCCGCCGAGCGGTTCAGGAACTGCATCAGGTCCAGCGATTGCTGCTCGGTCGGCGTCGTTCCCGACAGGCGCAGCCGCCCTTCCACGAAACTCGCGACCCCGTCCGCCGCGAGCAGCAGCTGCACCGTGCGCAGATGCGGCACGATGTCGTCGAGGCTGGCGCTCTCGTTGCCCAGCGCGGACAGGATCGTCGCGTGCAGCGTCCGCGCCGCCTCACGCAGCGCCAGATCCGCCAAACGCAGCTGCGATTGCAGCATCGTCGAGAACATCTGCCCGAAGAACTCGAGCGAGGCCCGGCTCTGCGCCGACAGCACCCGCGGGGTCCGATGGTGGCAGGCGATCAGACCCCAGAGCTTGTCGCCGGCGACGATCGAGATCGACATCGACGCACAGACGCCCATGTTCCGCAGATACTCGATATGGATCGGCGACACCGCCCGCGCCCCGGTCAGCGACAGGTCGAGCGGCGCCCCGTCCGGATCTATCGACGGCAGCACCGGCACGTTCGGCGCGCCCACATCGGCGATCAGCCGGATCGTGTTCTTCAGGTAGAGCGCGCGCGCCTGCTGGGGGATGTCGCTGGCCGGGTAACGCAGGCCCGCATAGGGCGGCATGTCGGAGCGCTTGGTCTCGGCGATCACCTCGCCGCTGCCATCCGGTTGGAATTGGTAGATCATGACCCGGTCGAAGCCGGTCAGCGCACGGACCTGCCGCGCCACCTGCGTGCAGAGCCGGTCCAGCGTGTCCAGATGACGCAAATTCATGATCAGCGGCTGGATCGCAGCCGCCACCCGCGCCCCGCTCGGATCGTGCCGCTCGAGTTCGATCACGATCGTCTCGGCGAGCCGATGGACCGCGAGGTCGAACGAGCCGCTCCCGCCTTCCTGGCTCACGTCGAACATATGCTGCACGCCCGAACCGGGCGCGGCGACCTGCAGCAAGCCGCGGATCTGATGCACGAGATGGCCGCCGAGCACGCTGACCAGCGGCCGGCCGAGCGCAGCCTCGGGATCGACGTCGAGAAACTCCGGCGCGTTGGCCGAGATCCGCGTGATCAGCCAATCTGCCGACACCTCGATCAGCGCCGCGAACGGTTGGATGCTGCCGAGGAACTGGATGGGCTCGCGGTCGCATGACGAGAGATCCGGCAGCTCGGCGCTCTCACTCGTATCGACCACCGTCATTCAAGACCCTTCGTGTGCTGACACCCTGACACTACAATATAGGTGCGTGTACGCGTCGAGAGGTCAGCAGCACACCTACGTGCTTCTGAGGCGCGGCAGGATGCGCAACGGGTTGTCCCGTCCAATCGCCCGCTGATCCGCCTCGCTGAACCGCTCGGCCAGTCCGCGGACATGTTCGAGCGGCGTGCGGTAGTTGAAATCGGTCCCGAACACGACCTGCGACACCGGCACCAACTTGACCAACGCCTCGATCGTCACCGCATTGGCGACCTGCGCCGTGTCGTAATAAAATCGGCGCAGCTCGCCGTCGACCATGGCGCGCGTCACCTTGCCCTTGAACTGCGGCAGATCCAGCAACTGCATCTGGAACCGCTCGGCGAACGAGGTCAGCGACCCGCCGCCATGCGAGAAGATGAAGTTGATGTCCGGATATTTCTGCGACGCCCCCCAGAAGATCAGCGTCGCGATCGCCCGCGTGGTGTCCGTCCCCCACTCGACCGCATAATCCGGGATCCCGCGCAGCACGTTGACGCAGCAATTGGCGCTCGTCGGATGCGTGTACACCGTCGCCCGACGCCGGTTCAGCTCCTCGAACACCGGCGCGAACACCGGGTCGCCCAGCCATTTGTCGCCATAGCTGGTCAGAATCCCGACCCCATCGGCCTTCAGCGTGTCCATCCCGTATTCGATCGCCTTCAGGCTCTCGTCGACATGCGGCAACGGCAGCATCGCGAACAGGCCGAACCGACCGGGATGATCCGCGCGCAGCGTGGCGGCGTATTCGTTC
Organism: uncultured Alphaproteobacteria bacterium; assembly: GCA_963848035.1. Classification (GTDB taxonomy): domain Bacteria; phylum Pseudomonadota; class Alphaproteobacteria; order Acetobacterales; family Acetobacteraceae; genus JAVVHH01. Next base: position 3,231,987 of record CAWKCD010000001.1, on the reverse strand, counting down.
GAATCCCGGCTGATCGCCGCCGCCTGCTCGGCCGGCAGGAATCCCGCCTGCGGCGTCGTCGCCGACGTGACCGACGTCGCCACGCCGGCCGCGTCCATCGCGTCGAGCGAGGCCTGCGGCGACCAATTGTTCATCGGCGGATTGTCGAGCTTCGCCTGCCGCACCGCGGTCAGCCAGTTCGGCGGCGAGATGTGATGATGCACGTCGATCCGCCACGGCGCCTCTGCCGCCGCCGGCATCGCCGTCCCCAGCAGCCCGGCCGCCGCGCCCCCGAACAACGCCCGCCGGCCCAGCGACAACGCCCCGCCACCGCAACCGCATCCGACGAAATGCCGCATCGCACCCTCCCGATCGTTGCGGGACAGTCCGGACGATCGGGCTGCCGGTGTCAATCGTGCGGGTGCCGATGGATCGGATCCACCCAATGGACCGCCTCCGGCTTCTCCACCGGCTCGATGTCCAGATTGACCACCACCGCCTCGTTGTCGCTGCGCACCAGCACGCATTCCAGCGTCTCCGACGTGCTCGCATTGATCTCCTGGTGCGGCACGTAGGGCGGCACGAAGATGAAATCCCCCGGCCCGGCCTCCGCCACGTATTCCAGCTTCTCGCCCCACCGCATCCGCGCCCGGCCGCGGAGCACGTAGATGACGCTCTCCAGCGCCCCATGATGATGCGCGCCGGTCTTGGCGTCGGGGTGGATATGCACCGTGCCGGCCCAGATCTTCTGCGCGCCGACGCGGGCGAAGTTGATCGCCGCCGCGCGGTTCATCCCGGGCGTCTGCGCCGTGTTGGTGTCCAAGCTGTCGCCGGGGATCACCCGCACGCCGTTCTCTTTCCAATCGGTCATCGCCTTCCCCTGGGCATTCCTCTGCCGGCACCGTGACGGGTGCGCGGGAACGGGGCAAGGTCGGGAAAGCAGAGAAGGACCGAGACATGAACCTCATCGAGGAACCGCCCGACACGAGAGAACGCGGCCAAGCGGTCGCGCGCGTGCTGCTGCCTGTCGCGCTGATCCTGCTCGGCGGCTATATCCTGCAGGGTTTCATCCGCTCGCTGCTCTGGGCCGCCATCCTCGCCATCGCCGTCGGCCCGTTCTACGAACGCATGCGCCTCCGCCTCGCTCGCCCGCGGCACGACATCTGGCTCGCCCTGCTGTTCACCGCGGCCGCGACCCTGCTCGTGATGGTTCCGCTCGGGCTGGTGGCGCTCGAGATCGGCCGCGAGGCCGGCGGCGCGGCGCGCTGGCTGCAGAGCTTCCGCGCCGAAGGTTTGCCGCCCCCGGCCTGGCTCGACCACCTCCCCTGGTTCCACGATCAGGCCGTCGCCTGGTGGCAGGCCAACCTGACCGACCCGGACGGCGCACGCGCCTTCATCGGACGGCTCGACCGGCTCAACCCCATGCGCGTCGGCCGCCTGTTCGGCGCGGCGCTGCTCCGCAGCTCGGTCGAATTCGCCTTCACCGTCGTCACCCTGTTCTTCCTGCTGCACGAAGGCGCCAGCCTCGGCCAGAAGGCGCTCTACGCCTGCCGCCGGCTGTTCGGGCCGCAGGGCGAGCCGGTCGCGCGCCAGATCGTGGCCTCCATCCACGGCACCGTCGACGGCTTGGTGCTCGTCGGGCTCGGCACCGGCGCCGTCATCGGCGTGGCCGACGCGATCGCCGGCGCGCCGCACCCGGTGATGCTGGGCTTCGCCACCGCGATCGGCGCCGTGGTCCCGATGGGCGCCACCGTGATGCTGGCGGTCGCCGCCGCCCTCGTGCTGGCGGCCGGCAAGACGGTCGCGGCCGGGGTCCTGTTCGCCGTCGGCCTCGCGGTGATCTTCTTCGCCGATCACGCGATCCGCCCCGCCTTGATCGGCGGCGCCACCCGTTTACCGTTCATTTGGGTTTTGCTGGGTATCCTCGGCGGCGTCGAGACGTTCGGGCTGCTCGGCCTGTTCCTCGGCCCGGCAGTGATGGCGGCACTGATCTTGCTGTGGCGCGAGTGGACCAAGGATGCCAAAACCGTAGCACCAGAGTAGCGAGCTGTTAGTCATGGACGTGCCTCAATCGACGAGCCCGACGCTGGACGCCCTGCCGACCGTCGCCGAGATGCAGGAGCGCATCCGCAGCAAGCTCCGCTACCAGGTCGGCAAATGGCCCGAGCGTGCCAACAAGCGCGACTGGTACATGGCCACGGCTTTTGCCGTCCGTGATTCCATTCTCGAGACCTGGTTCGACTCCCGCCGCCGCTCCTATGACAGCTCGGCCAAGCGCGTCTATTATCTCTCGCTCGAATTCCTGATCGGCCGCCTGCTCGCGGACGCGATCGGCAATCTCGGGCTCGAACCCATCGTGCGACAGGCGCTGGCCGCCGAAGGCGTCGATTACGACGCGCTGCGCGAGCAGGAGCCGGATGCCGCCCTCGGCAATGGCGGCCTCGGCCGTCTCGCCGCCTGCTTCATGGAAAGCATGGCGACCCTCGAAATCAATGCGTTCGGCTACGGCATCCGCTACGAGCACGGCCTGTTCCGCCAGACCATCGACCGCGGCGTGCAGGAAGAGCTGCCCGAGGACTGGCTCTCCTTCGGCAACCCTTGGGAGTTCGAGCGCCCCGAATTCAGCTACCGCGTCGGCTTCGGCGGCAACGTCGCCGCGAGCACCGACGCGACCGGCCAGATCCACTACAAATGGCACCCGAGCGAGGAGATCCTCGCCGTCGCCTACGACACCCCCATCGTCGGCGGCGGCGGCAAGCACGCCAACGCGCTCCGCCTCTGGTCCGCCCGCGCGCTGACCCCGCTGCACCTCGACGCCTTCAACCGCGGTGATCACGAAGGCGCCCAACGCGAACGCGTCCGCACCGAAGCCGTCTCCCGCGTGCTCTACCCCGGCGACGACAGCCCGTCGGGCCAGGAACTGCGCCTGCGCCAGGAGTTCTTCTTCGCCTCCGCCTCGCTGCAGGACCTGATCTTCCGCCACCTCAACCAGTTCGGCGACATCCACACCCTCGCCGAGAAAGCCGCCATCCAGCTCAACGACACCCATCCCGCCATCGTCGTGATCGAGTTGATGCGCCTGCTGATGGACGTCTACGACCTCGGCTGGGACAAGGCCTGGCGCATGACCGTCGCCTGCGTGTCCTACACCAACCATACCCTGCTGCCCGAAGCGCTCGAGGCCTGGCCGGTCCAGCTCATGGAACGCCTGCTGCCGCGGCATATGCAGATCATCTACCTGCTCAACGCCCGCCACCTCGAGCACGTCCGCACCCTGCCGGGCGCCAACGACGAACTCCTCGCCGCCACGTCGCTGATCGAGGAGCGGCACGGCCGCCGGGTCCGCATGGGCCATCTCGCCTTCGTCGGCAGCCACGCCATCAACGGCGTCTCTGCGCTGCACAGCCGCCTGGTCAAGCAGACCATCTTCCGCGACCTCGACCGCGCCTATGGCGGCCGCATCCAGAACAAGACCAACGGCATCACCTTCCGCCGCTGGTTGCACCGCGCCAACCCGGGCCTCACCGCGCTGCTGGTCGAAACGCTCGGCGAGCGCGTCCTGAGCGACGCCACGCTCCTGCGCGAGCTCGCCGCCCACGCCGGCGACGCCGCCTTTCAGGAGCGTTTCGCCAAGCAGCGGGCCGTGCGCAAGGCGACCCTCGCCAAGGTGATCACCGACCGCGTCGGCATCGTGGTCGACCCGACCGCCCTGTTCGACGTGCACGTCAAGCGCATCCACGAGTACAAGCGCCAACTGCTCAACGTGCTCCACTGCGTCGCCCTGTACGACGCGATCCGCGCCCAGCCGACCCGAAGCTGGGTGCCGCGCGTCAAGATCTTCGCCGGCAAGGCGGCGCCGGGCTACCACATCGCCAAGCAGATCATCCGCCTCGCGCACGACGTGGCCCACGTCGTCAACAACGACCCCTCCGTCGGCGGCCTGCTGAAGATCGTCTTCCTGCCCAATTACAACGTCAGCCTCGCCGAGCAGATCATCCCGGCCGCCGACCTGTCCGAGCAGATCTCCACCGCCGGGATGGAAGCGTCGGGCACCGGCAACATGAAGCTGGCGCTCAACGGCGCGCTCACCATCGGCACGCTCGATGGCGCCAACGTCGAGATCCGCGACTTCGTCGGCGCCCCCAACATCTTCATCTTCGGCCTCACCACCGAGGAGGTCGAAGCCCGCAAGCAGAAGGGCCTCGCCGCCTACGACCAGGTCGAGGCCAGCCCGGCGCTCGCCCAAGCCATCGATTCCATCCGCCGCGGCGCCTACTCCCCCGACGAGCCGCACCGCTATGCCGGCCTGATGCACGGTCTGCTCGAGCGCGACACCTTCATGGTCGCCTCCGATTTCGACAGCTACCTCGCTGCCCAGGAAGCGGTCGACCGCTGCTGGCGCCACAAGCCGCATTGGTGGCAATCCTCGATCCTGAACACCGCCAATGTGAGCTGGTTCTCGTCGGACCGCACGATCGCCGAATACGCCCAGGACATCTGGAACATTCCGGTCGGCGCCACCAGCACCACCTGACGCAATTAGGGGCTGGAGTGCCCCCCCAAACCCGCTAGGCTGTGCCCGCTGCCGGTGACTGACGAGCGGCGGCGAATAAAAGACCGCCGTCAGACGGCCAGGACAGCAGGTTCGGGAGGGCAGTCGACGTATGGATCAAATCACTCCGCGTGCCTTCAGCCGCCCCGCCAGCGTGACTTTGTCGCGCAGCGCCATGGCCTATGTCCTCGCCGGCGGCCGCGGCAGCCGTTTGCAGGAACTGACCGACGCCCGCGCCAAACCCGCCGTCTACTTCGGCGGCAAGAGCCGCATCATCGATTTCGCCCTCTCCAACGCGCTCAACTCCGGCATCCGCCGCATCGGCGTCGCGACCCAATACAAGGCCCACAGCCTCATCCGCCACCTCCAGCGCGGCTGGAACTTCTTCCGCCCGGAGCGCAACGAGAGCTTCGACATCCTGCCCGCCAGCCAACGCGTCGAGAACGCCGGCTGGTACGCCGGCACCGCCGACGCCGTGTTCCAGAACATCGACATCATCGAGGGTTACGCGCCCCGCTTCATCGTCCTGCTCGCCGGCGACCACATCTACAAGATGGATTACGAGCCGATGCTGCAGCAGCACTGCCAGCTCGGGGCCGATGTCACCGTCGGCTGCATCGAAGTGCCCCGCATGGAGGCCACCGGCTTCGGCGTCATGGCGGTCGACGAGGAAGACCGCATCGTCTCCTTCCTGGAAAAGCCGAAGGACCCGCCCGGGATCCCCGGCCAGCCCGACATGGCGCTGGCCAGCATGGGCATCTACGTCTTCGACACCGGCTTCCTCATCGAAGCGCTCAAGCGCGATGCGGCCGACCCAAATTCCAAGCGCGATTTCGGCGGCGACATCATTCCCGCCATCGTCCGCGACGGCAAGGCGGTCGCCCACCGCTTCGCCCAATCCTGCGTCCGCGCCGAGGGCGTCGCCGAAGCCTACTGGCGCGACGTCGGCACCGTGGACGCCTACTGGCAAGCCAACATCGACTTGACCGACTTCACCCCCGGCCTCGACCTCTGGGACAATAGCTGGCCGATCTGGACCTACGGCGAGATCGTTCCGCCCGCCAAGTTCATTCACGACGAGCACAACGGCCGCCGCGGCCAGGCGATCAGCTCGCTCGTCTCCGGCGGCTGCATCATCTCCGGCAGTTCGGTCCACCGATCCCTGCTGTTCACGGGCGTCCACACCCATTCCTACGCCAAGATCGAGGCCGCCGTGATCCTGCCCTACGCCTCGGTGGGCCGGCACGCCCGGCTGCGCAATGTCGTCATCGATCGCGGTGTCCGCATCCCCGAACGCCTCGTCGTCGGCGAGGACCCCGATCTCGACGCCAAGCGCTTCCGCCGCACCGACCGCGGCGTCTGCCTCATCACACAGGCGATGATCGACAAACTCGGATGAAGGTCGCCCTGTTCAGCAAGGAGTATCCGCCGCACATTTACGGCGGCGCCGGCGTCCACGTCGAATACCTCAGCCGCGCGTTGGCCAAGCGCATCGATGTCGAAGTCCGCGCCTTCGGCGAGGACGCCCCGGTCGCCGGCAACCCGTCCGTCCGCTTCTACCCCGAATGGCCCGAGGCCCGCGCCGACACCGACCCGCGCTTCGTCGGCGCCGTCGACGCGTTCGAGCGCAGCCTGCGCATGGCCAAGGACCGCCTCGACGCCGACCTCGTCCATTGCCACACCTGGTACACCGACATGGCCGGCATCCTCGCCGCCCAGCTCTGGGGCATCCCCTCGGTCCTCACCATCCACTCGCTCGAACCGCTCCGCCCCTGGAAGGTCGAGCAACTGGGCCGCGCCTACCATCTCAGCGCTTGGATGGAGCGCACCGCCATCGAGCAAGCCAGCGCGATCATCGCCGTCTCCAACGAGACCCGCGACGACGTGCTCCGCCTGTTCGACGTCCCACCCGAGCGCGTCCACGTCATCCACAACGGCATCGACCCCGACGAATACCGCCCCTCCCAGCACGCCGACGCTCTGACCCGGCACGGAATCGATCCCGAGCGCCCCTATCTGCTGTTCGTCGGCCGCATCACCCGACAGAAGGGTATCCTGCACCTCCTCGACGCGATCCCGCATCTCGACCCCGCGTTGCAGGTCGTCCTCTGCGCCGGCGCGCCCGATACGCCCGAGATCGGCCGCGAGATGGAGCAGCGCGTCGCCGCGATCTCCGCACTCCGTCCCGGCGTGCTCTGGCTGCGCGACATGCTGCCCCGCGCCGACACCATCCAGCTCTATACCCACGCCGCCGTCTTCTGCTGCCCCTCTGTCTACGAACCGTTCGGCATCATCAACCTCGAGGCGATGGCCTGCGGCACGCCCGTGGTCGCCTCGGCCGTGGGCGGGATCAAGGAAGTCGTCATCCCCGAACAGACCGGCATCCTCGTCGACGTCGACCTCGCCGACGATGGCGGCTTCGCCCCACGCGACCCGGCCGCCTTCGCCCGCCGCCTCGCCGACGGCATCAACCGCCTCGCCGAAGATGCCGGCCTCCGCTCCCGCTTCGGTCACGCCGGCCGCCAGCGCGTGCTCGACCATTTCAGCTGGGACGCCATCGCCGCCCGCACCGAGACGTTGTATCGCGAGATCATCAGCTCACGCTGATGTCATAGAACGATCCAGGGCTGACGATGTTAACAACCCCGAGGCCCGAGAGTCGCTTCCCCCAAGCTGACCCGGGCCCTGAAGACGGCGCGGCTGGCATCGTTCCCCCCACGATGTGAGCCGCGCCACTTTCATTTTTGGCCATCCTCATGCATGCCTGCCCCATGCGGATTGGAATAGCCGGTATCTCCGGGCGTATGGGCCAGCTTCTGGTCGAGGAGACTCGGGCCGCGGGCCACAGCGTCGTCGGCGGCACCGGGCGCCGCCCGCCGCCCGCCGATATTCCCGCCATGTCCCTCGCCGACCTCGCCGCCGCCTCTGACGTCGTCATCGACTTCACCCACGCCAGCACCGCGTCCGACCACGCCAAGATCTTGGCCGAAGCCGGCACCGCCTGGGTGCTTGGAACGTCCGGCCTTTCCGCCGCAGACGAAGCCGCCGTCGACGCGGCCGCTGCCCAGATCCCCATCGTCTACGCCGCGAATTTCGGCCCCGGCGTCAATCTCCTGCTCGCGCTTGCCCGCCAGCTCGGCGCCGCGCTGCCGGCCGAGCAATACGACGCCGAGATCGTCGAGATGCACCATCGCCAGAAGGTCGACGCCCCCTCCGGCACCGCGATCGCGCTTGGCCGGGCCGTCGCCGCGGGCCGCGGCGTGTCGCTCGACACGGTCATGCAGAGCGGCCGCGACGGGCACACCGGCCCGCGCCCGCCCGGCGCAATCGGCTTCGCCGCGCTGCGCGGCGGCCAGGTCGTCGGCGAGCACACCGTCCTGTTCGCCGCCGCCGGCGAACACATCACGCTCTCGCACCGCGCGATCGACCGTCGCGCCTTCGCCGCCGGCGCGGTCCGTGCCGCGGAGTGGCTGCAGGGCCGCGCGCCGGGCCGATACTCCATGGTCGACGTGATGGGGCTGTGAACAGGTCGCGCATCTTGACCTATTCACACCGCTAGGCCACACAGCGCGCTTCCGGCATTCGGTCGGCATCGCGGCCAAACGCCGTATCCATTTTCACGCGACAAGAGGAGAAATCCATGCGCGACAAGGGCGAGTATCTATTCACGTCCGAGTCGGTGTCCGAAGGCCATCCGGACAAGGTCGCCGACCGTATCAGCGACACCGTTCTCGACACCTTCCTGGCCGCCGACCCGCACTCCCGCGTTGGATGTGAGACCCTCGTCACGACGAACCGCGTCGTCCTCGCCGGCGAAGTCCGCGGGCCGGAGAGCGTCACGCCCGACCTGCTGATCGAGCGCGCCCGCGACGTGATCCGCGAGATCGGCTACGACCAGTCCGGCTTCTCCTGGAAGAACGCGCAGATCGACTGCCTGCTGCACGCCCAGAGCACCGACATCGCCGCTGGCGTCGACAGCGCCGGCAACAAGGACGAAGGCGCCGGCGACCAGGGCATCATGTTCGGCTACGCCTGCACCGAGACGCCCGCGCTGATGCCGGCGCCGTTGCATTACGCGCATCAGATCCTGCTTAAGATCAAGCAGGGGCGCCTCTCCGGCGACCCGGCCGTCGCCGGGCTCCTGCCCGACGCCAAGAGCCAGGTCACGCTCAAATACGTCGACGGTAAGCCGGTCAAAGCGACCTCCATCGTGCTCTCCACGCAGCACGAGGAAGGCATGGACCAAGGCGAGATCAAGCACCGCCTCAAGGGCCTGATCACCAACGTCCTGCCCGAGGGCTGGATGTGCCCGGACGAAGAACTCTACGTGAACCCGACCGGCAACTTCGTCATCGGCGGCCCCGACGGCGACGCCGGGCTGACCGGCCGCAAGATCATCGTCGACACGTATGGCGGCGCCTCGCCCCACGGCGGCGGCGCGTTCAGCGGCAAGGACCCGACCAAAGTGGACCGGTCCGCCGCCTATGCCTGCCGCTACCTGGCCAAGAACGTGGTTGCCGCCGGGCTGGCCGAGAAGTGCACGATCCAGATCAGCTACGCGATCGGCGTCTCGCACCCGCTCTCGGTCTATGTCGACCTGCAGAACACCGGCCGCGATGTTGACGAGGCCAAGCTCGAGACCGTGCTGCGGGACCTCATGAACCTCACCCCGCGCGGCATCCGCACGCATCTGCGCATGAACCGCCCGATCTACGCCGTCACCTCCGCCTACGGCCATTTCGGCCGCGAGCCCGATGACAAGCTCGACACCTTCACCTGGGAACGGACGGACCTTGTCCCTGAGCTCCGCGCCGCTTTCGGCCGCTAAACCGCCCGCCGAACGTCTCTACGGCCGGGTCCGCGGCAAGAAGCTGCGGCCCCGGCAGGAGCGCCTGCTCGACCTGACGCTCCCCCGCTTGCTGTTCCCTGAACCGTCCGCGGACGATCCTCCGAGCGCCTTCGACCCAAAACCCCGTGCGATCTGGTTCGAGGTCGGCTTCGGCGGCGGCGAGCACGCCGCCTCGCTGATCGCGGCCGAGCCCGAGATCGGGCTGATCGCCTGCGAGGTCTTCGAAAACGGCATCTGTTCCCTGCTCTCCCGTCTCGTGCCCGATGGCGAGGAAGACACCGGCGCGTTGCCGCCGAACCTCCGCCTCTGGCCCGATGACGCGCGCCTCCTGCTGCGCCGCCTGCCCGACGCGTCGCTCGACAAGCTGTTCCTGATGTTCCCCGACCCGTGGCCGAAGGCCCGGCACGCCAAGCGCCGCTTCGTCCATCCCGAACAGATCGCCCTGGTCGCCCGCGTGCTCAAACCCGGCGGCGAATGGCGCATCGCCTCGGACGACCCGACCTACCAGGCCTGGGTCACCGAGGTCACCGGCGCGCAAACCGCATTCGAAGTCGCCTCACCGGTCGCGGAGCGACCGTCCGGCTGGCCACCGACCCGCTACGAAGCCAAGGCCAGGCGCGAAGGCCGCCAGCCGCTCTACTGGTCGTTGCGCCGCCGATAGCCGGCAAACCGGCGGGTCATGCCGAGCGCCACCAACCCCGAGGCGAGAACCGCCAGCGTGGCCGGCTCCGGTGTCGTGGTCGCGGTCAGCGCGCAGGCGACGCCCGCGGGACACCCGACGAAGCTGTGCGCGATCCCGTTCGCGTCGGTATAGAAGCCCGCGATCTCGCCGGCGTTGTCGATCCCGGTGATCTGGGTGACCTCGACGCCGTTCTTGAACGCCGCGGATGGATCATCGAGGAAGGTGTAGATGCCGGTTTGAGTGTTGTACAAGAAGCCGTGCTGGCTCGTCGTGCTGTCACCGTAATAACCGACCGCCAGGCCGCTGTCGTTGATCCCGAGGATTTGCGAGAACACGAAGGTTGCCCCGGGCTCTCCGGCCACCGGCGGGATCACCGGGTCGGCGACCGCCGTGCCGGTGAGCGTGCCGCCCGCCGGGCCAGTGGCGACTGTCGTAAAGCCGTGAACCTGGCCATCCGTGCCCAGATAGAAACCGACGACCCGCCCACCATTGTTGATGCCCTGCGCGTTGACGACGTTCGGCCCGGCGGGTGCGTTGATCGTGGTGAAGTTGATGCTGCTGCTGCTCGGCAGCACGAAGCCCGGGGTGGTGCCGGTAGCCGACGTGAACTGGCCGACGATGGCGCCGGCATCGTTGATGCCGAACGCATTGATCGCGCCGGACGGCACCGCCAGCGTCTGCAACGAACCGCCCTTCGGCAGCACGAACGCATTGGTCCCATTGCCGCCGACCACCGTTCCGGCGCCGTTGATCCCGAACGCGATCTGCCCGCCGCCGGTGTTCAGCGCCGCCAGGCTGCCAGGCAAGCCCGAGAAGTTGGCGAAGGTGGAGGCATTGTTGGCATCGACCGCGGTGACCGCGACCTGCCCGGAATTGCTGATGCCATTGGCATTCGAGCCGACGGCCGCACCCGACAACGTGGGGTCGAAATTGGTGAAGGTGTAGCCATTCGACGTAATGGTCGTGATCACGGCGGCCTGGCCGTTGGCCACCGACAGCGCCAGGAGCACGGCGGCCAACGCAGCCGTCCTCTTCAACGAATTCGTCACTTTGACCTCCGTACGAGAAGGCGCGAGCTGAAACGCCGCCACGTAAGAAGCGGATCGTTACGCTAAAGTCGAGACGGTCGGGCCGTCACACATTCGTGTCGGATACGTAACCCAAGCCTGCTAAGCGCCTAGCAGCGCTCACAATGTCGAGAGAGGGCCCAGCTCCGTATTCGCCAGCCGCTCCGACAGCTTCGCCGCCGCCGTATGATCCTGTCCCGGCCCCAGCATCGCCTGCGCTGCCGCCCACATCTCCCGCACCAGCGCCGATACCGGCGCCGGCGTCCCTGTCTCCCGCGCCACGCCCAGCGCGATCCCCAGATCCTTCACCATCAGGTCTAGCCCGAACCCCGCGTCGAACGAGCGCGACAGCACGAACTGCTTGAACTTCTTCTGGCTGCTGTTGCTCATCCCCGTCGAGGCGTTCAGCACGTCGACCATGACAGCGGGATCGAGCCCGAACCGCTGCCCGATCAGCAGCGCCTCGATCCCCATCAGGAAGCTGCCCGCGCTCGCGAGGTTGTTCAGCGCCTTCATCGCATGCGCCGAGCCCACCGGCCCGATCCGCGTGATGGTCGTCCCCATGCTCCGCAGCAATTTCTCGGCCCGGTCGATCGCTGCGGCCTCGCCCCCCACCATGATCGCGAGTTCGCCCGTCTCGGCCCGCTTCACCCCGCCCGACACCGGCGCATCGATCAGCACGCCGCCCGCTTCGGCGACTTTCGCCGCCAACGCCTGCGTCGCCGTCGGCGCGCCGCTGCTCATCTCGACGACCACAGTTCCCGGCCGCAGCGCAGCCAGCACGCCCGCGTCCAGAACCTCGCCCACAATCGCGCTCGTCGGCAGCATCGTCACGATCAGCTCCGCCCCGCCGGCGAGCGCTGCCCCGTCCGCCGCCGCTTCCGCGCCGATGGCGGTCGCCACTGCCTGCGCCCGCGACCGATCCGCGTCCAGCAGCGTCAGCTCAAACCCTGCCTTGACCGCCCGCGCCGCCATCGGCCGCCCCATGGCGCCGATCCCGATGAACCCGACCTTCATCGTCAGCCTCCCCAATTCCCGGGCCGGTCCATCTCGAACAGGTCGGTCGTCCGCGCATACCAGCCGCGGCCATGCATCCGCCCGATCAGCCCAAGATCCTCGGTCCGAATCCGCGGCCGTGCTGGATCGCCCTCGAGATACGCCGCGTCGATGTGCATCTCGACCACCCGCCCGATCACCGTCAGCTGCGTCGGCCCGGTCTCGAGCGCGTGCATCAGCTTGCACTCGAACGCCACCGGGCTTTCGCCTATACGCGGCGGCGCCACTTTCAGGCTCGGCACCGGCGTCAGCCCGGCGAGTTCCATCTCGCTGACCTCGGGCGGCGCGTTGATCGTCGTCTTGTTCATGCTCGTCGCCAGCCGATCGGGCACCAGATTGACCACGAACTCACCGGTGGCGACGATGTTGCCCGCCGTGTCCTTGAACTTGCGCCCGGTCTCCGTGCTGCCGAGCAGGCCGAGCACCATGATCACCGGGTTCTGTCCGAACGCATTGAAGAAGGAATAGGGCGCGACGTTGACCACGCCGCTCTTGCCCTTCGTCACCACCCAGGCGATCGGCCGCGGCACCACCGTGCTGGTGGTCAGCCGATAACAATCGGCCGGGCTCATGGTCTCGAAATCGAACGACGCGAAATCAGTCACACCAATACCTTCCGCTAGCGTGTCTTGCGCTCTGATAGTGTTCTACAAAAGCGGCGATGGAAACCTGGCGTCGGGTGAGGCGCGGGTTCGCGCGGCCCGACGGCCGCCATCCATATCGGCAGAAAGCACGCAATGCACTTGCAAGAACCCACGATCATCCTGCTCGCGGCGTTCGCCGCGGTCGTCATCCTCGCCATCATGCTCGGCGTCCGCACCGTGCCGCAGGGCCAGGTTTGGACCGTCGAGCGCTTTGGCGCCTACACCCGCCTGCTGCAGCCGGGGCTGAACCTGCTGCTCCCCCTCGCCGAGCGGGTCGGTCACAAAATGAACGTCCAGGAGATCGTGCTCGACATCCCCGAGCAGGCCGTCATCACCCGCGACAACGCCGCCGTCGCCGTCGACGGCATCATGTACTACCGCGTGCTCGACCCGGTGAAGGCGGCCTACGGCGCGCAGAACCTGGTCATGGCGCTGACCTCGATCTCCATGACCAACATCCGCAGCGTGATCGGCGCCATGGATCTCGACGGCGCGCTCTCCGGGCGCGAGGAGATCAACGGCCGATTGCTCGCCACGCTCGATCACGCGACCGACCCATGGGGCGTGAAGGTCAGCCGGGTCGAACTGCGCAAGATCGAGCCGCCGGCCAACCTGATCGTCGCCATGAACCTGCAGATGACGGCCGAGCGCGAACGGCGCGCCACCGTCGCCCGCGCCATGGGCGAGCGTGAGGCGGCGGTCGCGCGCGCGGAGGGCCAGAAGCAGGCCACCGTGCTGGAAGCCGAGGCCCGGCTGGAATTTGCCGCCAAGGACGCCGAGGTCCGCGTCCGCCTTGCCGCCGCCGAGGCGAACGCCACCCGCGCCATCGCCGACGCCTCCGCCGGGGCCGGCGCCGACGCGCTCCGCTACTTCATCGCCCAGCGCTACGTGGATGCGATCGGCCGCCTCGCCGCCAACCCGAGCGGACGCACCCTGGTGCTCCCGATCGAGAGCGGCGGCCTGGCCGGCGGCATCGCCCAGGCGATCGCGGCCATGCAGTTCGCCCAAGCCGAACCCCACGCCGCTCCGCGTCCGCCCACATGATGAACCCCATTGCGCTCTGGGGCGTCGCCGGTCTGGCGCTCTGCGCGGCGGAGATGCTGGCGCCGGGCGTCTTCCTGCTATGGATCGGCCTGGCTGCGATCGGCACCAGCGCCGCTGTCGCGCTGTTCGCAGTCGGCGGCGCCGCGCAGCTGGCGGTGTTCGTGGGGCTCGCGCTGGCGCTGATCGGGATTGCCGCGCTCCGCCTGCGCGCACGGCCCCGCGCCGACGCGGTCAACACCCCCGATGCCGGCCTGATCGGCGCCAGCTGCACCGCCATCGACTTCCATGCCGGCGAGGGTCGCGTCCGCCTGCGCGACGGCGCTTGGCAGGCCCGCGTCGCCGGCGGCGGCAACCCGGTCGCCGGCGACGTGATGCGGGTTGTCGCGCTGGACGGGACGACCCTGGTCGTCCGCAACGTCAGCGACCGGTAGGCTCGCGGTCGAGCGTCATCCAGGTCGCATCGTCGCCGCTGCTGCGGAACCCGAACCGCGCATACAGGCCATGGGCGTCCTGCGTCTTCAGGGTCCAGTTCAGGACGGTCACCAACTCCGGGTGCGCCAGGATCGTCTCCACGAGCGCCTTGCCGAGCCCTTTGCCCCGAGCCGCCGGATCGATGATCACGTCGCCCAGATGTGCGCGGAACGTATAATCCGTGAGCAGCCGGGCGCAGCCGACGGTCCGGCGATCCGGTGCATAGATGCCAAAGCTCAGGCAGTTCGCGAAGCTGCGCTCCGTCAGTTCCGGCTTCCGTCCCACCGCCCAGTAAGCGCCGCGCAGCGCCTCGTGCACGAAGGCCATGTCGATCCGCCCGCGCTCGTCGCTGATCTCGTAGCCGTTCGCCAACCTCACCGAATGAACCAATCCACTCCCCTTTCCGCAAGCAAGTCAGCGTCCCGACCCCGCCGGTTGCTCCGCCCCCTCGCGATCCACATATTGCTGTCATGAGCGCCGTCGCGTCAGCCCTCTCGATCTCGCTGAATGGCGAAGACCGGACCGTGCCGGACGGCACGACCGTCGCCGGGCTGCTGACGCTGCTCGGGCTCGATCGCCGCAAGGTGGCGGTCGAGCGCAATGAAGAAATTGTCCCGCGCTCGACCTACGACGCGGTCGCACTCGCGGCGGGCGACAAGTTCGAGATCGTGCATTTCATCGGGGGAGGCTAGGCATGGACGGTTTTGCGCCGACGGAGGACAGCTGGACCGTGGCTGGCCGGCAGTTCCGCAGCCGCCTCGTGGTCGGCACCGGCAAATACAAGGATCTCGAGGAGACCGCCGCCGCCATTGAGGCGTCGGGCGCGGAGATGGTCACGGTCGCGGTGCGCCGGGTCAACCTCTCCGACCCGGCAGCGCCGATGCTGCAGGATTTCGTCGATCCCAAGCGCTACACCTATTTGCCGAACACCGCCGGCTGCCACACCGCGAACGAGGCGGTCCGCACGCTGCGGCTGGCACGCGAGGCAGGCGGCTGGAACCTGGTCAAGCTCGAGGTCCTCGGCCCGCCGCCGCACCTCTACCCGGACATGGCGGCGACGTTCGAAGCCGCCGCCGCCCTGATCAAGGACGGGTTCGAGGTCATGGTCTACTGCGCCGACGACCCGGTCGCCGCCAAGCGCCTCGAGGAGATGGGCTGCGTCGCCATCATGCCGCTCGGTGCGCCGATCGGATCCGGGCTCGGCATCCAGAACCCGGCCATGCTCTCGCTCATCCTGGAGCAGGCAAAGGTGCCGGTTCTCGTTGATGCCGGCGTCGGCACCGCTTCCGATGCCGCGATCGCTATGGAGATCGGCTGCGACGCGGTGCTGCTCAATTCCGCCATCGCCCATGCGGCGGACCCCGTGCGGATGGCGCGCGCGATGAAAGCAGCCGTCGAGGCCGGACGGCTCGCGCGGCTGGCCGGGCGGATGCCGCGTCGCATGGGCGCCGATCCGTCCAGCCCGCTCACCGGCTTGATCCGCTGAGGCGAGCGGCGGCGCCTCGCAGCGCCGCCGCCGCTTGTCAGCCGATTACCCGCCGGGGGGCGCCGATCCCGCCGCCGACGAACGCCGCGATCCCGCCAAGGACCAGGGCGACGAAGCCGTAGAGCCCGGCCGTCGCCACACCCTTGCGTGTCGCTTCGGCCGCATGCTGCGCTTTCTGCTTGGCCGTGTCGGCCGCCTGCTTGGCTTGCTCTCCCGCCTGCTGCAGCTTGGTTCGTGCCTCGTCCGGGCTGATGTTCGCCGCCTTCGCGACGCTGTCCACCGCCCGGCTGCGGGCCGCATCCGCGGCCGGCTGATCACCAGCGATGCTCGCGCGGATGTAGGAGAGGACATCGTCCTGCGCGCTTTGGGCATCGTTGGGACTGACCAGACGCTTCGCCTGCGCCGCCAATGCGTCACCGTTGGTGACGCCGGCAACCCCTACGACCGTCGATGCAGCTCCCTTGCCGGCCGCCGACAACGTGCCGCCAAGCGCGCTGAGCGTGCCGCCGAGCAATCCGCCGACCGCCGAGGTCAACAGGTAGAACAACACGAGCGTGGTTGCGCACCAGCTGACGAAGCCGTGCCACCGCGCCGTGTTCGGCGTCGCCGACCCGGCCAGACGGCCGGCGACGATGCCGCCGATCAGGGAGGCGACGATACCCGAGACGGTCCACCAGATACCGGCCGACATCGAGAAACCGGACGCCGACGGGTTGTCGCTCACATTGGCCGCGTCGAGCGACGAGGCGCCGATACCGATGCCGAGAAGGTTGAGCAGAAGCTGCACCACCAACGCGGCGACGACGCCGGCAAACACGGCGCCCCAGGATACGCGATGCCGCAGATGCTCGGCGCGCTCGTCGAACACGCCGATTTCCGCCGCACGGGTCGTTGTGCTCAATGCCACCGCGCGCTCCTATCGGCCATCAATCATGCGGCCGATCAGCAGGCCGACGCCGAGTGCCGACAGCAGCGCCAGGACCGGCCGCTGCTGCACGAAACCTTCGAGCGTGCCGCCAGCGTCGCGGACGCTATCCTTTGCCGATCCATAGGCGTTCTGCAGCGTGCCGGTGACCTGGTCGAGCTTGCCTTCCGCCTGTGTCTGATTGTCGCCCAAGAAGCCACCCACGGGGTCCTTCACCTTGCCGCCGAAATCCTTGGCGGCGCCTTCGATGCGATCGTCGTTCATTGAAATCTCCTCACTGCATCCGGGAAGACCCCGGATGTGAGATGCCTTAACTCTCATGAACCCGAAAGTTTCGGTGCGACGGCCCTGATTTTTTGCCGCTCGCGCGAAATACGCCGGCCCGCTTGATGGAAATCGCGGCAACGACGGCATCCACGAGAGCATTGTTGCGTAAAACGCTGTAATTATCACTTACATCGCCAACGGCAGTCGCGGCGGCAAGAAAAATAGCCTAGCGACGGGGCCGGCGCCAATGACAGTCCAAGCGCTGCTATATATCTTGAATTATCTTTGCAGCGCCACGTCAGCCAAGCAGTCAATCTACATCGTTTCAATGTGTGATAGCCCTGACCTACTTTCCTTGAGCGCTACAATCCTTCGATCATGGCCAAACTGCGGCGGCTCCAGCGCATTCGACTGAGGTTCGACTCGGTAGTTTTTGGTTGCGTCTGTCCGACGGCAATGCCATCACATGGGCCGTGTGCAAAACAACGAGGTTCCGGATGACCGAAATCGTCACCCGATGGCTCCCCGCTGTGGCCGCAGGCCTGGTGCTGGTGACCGCGTCGCCAGCCGCAAGGGCCGGCTTGGCGCCGAATTGGGAAGAAAGCGGCGTGGCCTCCTGGTATGGGGCCGGCTTCGACGGACGCCGCACCAGCAGCGGCGACGTCTTCGATCAGAACGCGCTGACCGCCGCGCATGACCGCCTGCCGCTCGGCACGCGCCTGCGCGTCACGATGCAGGAGACGGGTCGCTCGGTCGTCGTCGTCGTCACCGACCGGATGCCGCCCAAACACGTGCGGGTGATCGACCTGTCACGGGGCGCCGCCAAGCAACTCGGCATGCTCGGCCGCGGCACCGGGATGGTCACGCTGACCGAAGCCCGCGAGGACCCCGTCGAAGTCGCCGAAGCGCCCGATGATGCCGAAGGGCCCGCCTTCAGTCCTCGGCGACATGGTCCGCGACATAGGCACCACGTTGCCCGAAGGGTTTCGGGGCACCGGTAATCGTGTCCATCGCCGTCTGCATCTCGAGCTCGGAGTTCAGCTCCGCACCGAGCAGCACGACGTAGACCGTGACGTATAACCACATCATGAACGCCACCACCGTCCCGAGCGGGCCATAGGTCGCGTCATAGGTCGAGAACCGGCCGACATACCATGAGAACACGGCCGACGCCGCGATCCACAGCACCGTCGCCACCATCGATCCCGGCGTGACCCACTGCCATTTCGGCGATGGCCGGCACGGTCCGAAGCGGTAGAGCAGCGAAAGCCCGACCAGCAGGCTGACGACCAGCAGCATGAAGCTCGCGAGCCGCAGCCAGAAGGTCTGGGTCGACGGGAAACCCAGGAAATCCAGCATGGCCGGCATACCGACCAGCAGCGCCAACCCGATCGTCGCGCTGAGGATCGCAAGGATAGTGATGCTGAACGCCACCGCCTGATATCTCAGGAAGCTGCGCCGCTCCCGTTCGCCATAGGCGAGGTTGAGCGCGATGATCAGCGACTTGATGCCAGACGCGCAGCTCCACAGCGCGACCGACGTGCTGATCAATAGTCCCAACCCGAGCGTACTGGGCGGGCGGGTGACCAGCATGTGGACGCGGTCGTGGATGAGCCCGTAGGCAGCCGGTGGCAGCAAATCCCGCATGAGGGCGAGCTGCGGCTCGACGGTCGCCGGGTCGTAAAGCAGACCGTAGAGCGAGATGAGCATCGACATGGCCGGAAACAGCGCCAGCGTGCCGTAGAACGCACAGCCGGCCGCGGTCAGCGACACGCGGTCGGTCAGCATCTCCCAGAAGGTGCGCCGGATGACCGCGCGCCAACCGCGCCAGGGGATCTCGATCGGTGAGCGCGCGAGTCGGCCGAGCGCGCGGGCATGCGGGGACGTGAGGACGCGCCGGACCCGCTCGCGCGGCCCGAACTTGCGTGGCGCGCTGGCGAGCAGTTCGTCGTCCTCTGCTGAGATTTCAGGCAGAATAGTGAGATTGGGGTCGTCGTTCACGGTCGTCCGTTCAGAATTTATTCAGAGAGTTGTCGTATGAAGCTTGTCCGATCCGTCATGGCGGGAGGCGCTTAAAGGTTTTTCCGTGGCACTCGGTTTTCACTCTTGCACCCACTGCCCCACCATCTTATTTGCGACGCCACGCAGCAACGCACGTGCCTCTGGCCCCCCGGGGTTACGTAACGACGTCAAGCGTTCTGGCACTCACTCTTTCGCTGGTTCGTTCGACCGTTTCGTTAACCCCGCTCCGCCGTCACCAACGGCGGGCACGCCCTAGCATCACCATGCGGGCGTTTGACCCTGAGGACTAGGCGCGATGACTCCTAAAGTCGCCCAGTATGTGGCCGATCATGCCCTCTCCACGCCCTGCCTCGTGCTCGACGTTGACCGGGTCGAACAGAATTACCGCCGCCTGATGGAGGCGCTGCCGCTCGCGCACATCTATTACGCGGTCAAGGCCAACCCGGCCACGCCGATCCTCGAACGCTTGGTGGGTCTCGGAAGTTCTTTCGATGCCGCCAGCATCGAGGAAGTATCGGCTTGCCTCGAAGCCGGCGCCCGGCCCGAGAAGATCAGCTTCGGCAACACCATCAAAAAGATCTCCGCGATCCAGCGCGCCCACGCGGCGGGGGTGACGATGTTCGCCTTCGACTCCGCCGAAGAACTGGAGAAACTGGCTGCGCACGCGCCCGGCGCGAAGGTCTATTGCCGCCTGCTGGTCGAGAACGCCGGCGCCGAGTGGCCGCTTTCGCGCAAGTTCGGCACCACCATCGAGACGGCGCGCACGCTGATGATCCGCGCCGCCGAGATGGGCCTCGACCCCTATGGCCTTTCTTTCCACGTCGGCAGTCAGCAGACGTCGACGGGCGCCTACGAGACCGCCATCGCCCGTGCCGGCATGCTGTTCACCGACCTCAAGCGCGCCGGCCTCAACATCCGCATGGTCAATCTCGGCGGCGGTTACCCCGTCCGCTATCGCGACGAGATCCCGGGGATCGACCGGTTCGGCGACGCCATCATGCGCGCCGTGGTCGACGCGTTCGGCAACGACCTGCCGGAGATCCTGGTCGAGCCCGGCCGCTTCATCGTCGGCGATGCCGGGCTGATCCAGTCCGAAGTCGTCCTGGTCTGCCACAAGGGCGCCGACGACCCGGTCCGTTGGGTCTATCTCGACATAGGCCGCTTTGGCGGCCTGGCCGAGACCGAGGGTGAGTCGATCAAATACCGGTTCGCGACGCCGCATGACGACGGCGAGACCGGCCCGGTCGCGATCGCCGGCCCGACCTGCGACGGCGCCGACATCATGTACGAGAAGTCGAACTACCGCATGCCGCTCGCGCTGCGCTGTGGCGATATCGTGCAGATCGAGTTCGACGGGCGCCTACACTACCACCTACGCCAGCCAGAAGTTCAACGGCTTCCTGCCGCTCGCCGAGCACTACATCTAACCCGCTCTTGAAGCACTCTCCCTCCGGGCTCAAGCCGCGGAGCGGATCGAGGGTTGGGTGAGGGTCCGTCTCCCGCTACAACGCGGCGCACCCTCACCCCCTGCCCTCTCCCGATGGGAGAGGGTGAAAAAGCAGGAGCGTTTCGGATGGACAACGTCAAAATCAACGCGGCGGACGGCTCGGGCAGCTTCGATGCCTTCCTCGCCCGCGCCCCCCATGCCCCGGCGGGCGTCGTCGTCCTCATCCAGGAGATCTTCGGCGTCAACGACGCGATGAAGGCCTCCGCCAAGGAGACCGCCGAGCAGGGCTACCACGTCCTCGTCCCGGACCTGTTCTGGCGTCTGCAGCCGGGCATCAACCTGACCGACAAGTCGGAAGGCGAGTGGAAGCAGGCCTTCGACTTCATGAACCGCTTCGACCAGCAAAAAGGCATCGACGACCTCAAGGCCACCGTCGCCTTCGCCCGCACCATGGACGGCAGCAACGGCAAGGTCGGCACCATGGGCTACTGCCTCGGCGGACGCCTGGCGATGATGATGGCGCTGCATTCGGACGCCGACGTGAACGTCTCCTATTACGGCGTCGGCCTCGACGGGCTGATCGACGGGCTCGGCGGCATCAAGGCGCCGCTGCTGCTGCACATCGCCGACGAGGATAAGTTCTTCCCGCCCGAGGGCCGCGCCAAGGTGGTCGAGGCCGCGAAGGGCAAGCCGCACGTCCACGCCTATACCTACCCGAAGGCCGACCATGCCTTCGCCCGCATCAACGGCACGCACTACCAGGCCCGCGCGGCGACCATCGCCAACGGCCGCAGCGCCGAAGCCCTCGCCGCGGCGCTCGGCTGATGCTGACGGCGGACGCGCTCGCGGCGCTGGTGCCGGACGGGGCGCTGCTCGCGCTCCCGCCCGACAACTCCCTCGCCCCGTGCGCGTTCGCCCGTGCCTTGGTGCGCCGGCAGGTCCGCTCCTTGCGGCTGCTCGGCGTGCCGGTGTCCGGCTTTGCCACCGACCTACTGATCGGCGCCGGCTGCGTCGCCGAGGTCGAGACCTCGGCGGTCACCCTCGGTGAAGCTGGCCTCGCGCCACGCTTCACTGCCGCGGTCGCCGCCGGCACCCTCGTCGTGCGGGACGCCACCTGCCCCGCCATCCACACCGCCCTGCAGGCCGCCGAGAAGGGCGTGCCGTTCATGCCGTTGCGCGGCGTGCTCGGCAGCGACGTGCTGGCGCACCGGCCGGATTGGCGCGTCATGCAGAACCCGTTCGCCACCGAGCCGGACGAGATCGTCCTGCTGCCCGCACTCCGGCCCGACATCGCCGCCTTCCATGCCGTGATGGCCGACGCCGCGGGGAATGTCTGGGTCGGCCGCCGCCGCGAACTCGCGACGATCGCGCACGCGGCCAAGCGCGTCCTGGTCACCGTCGAGCGCGTCGTCCCCGGCAACTTCCTCGAGGACGAGCGCCTCGCCCCCGGCACCATCAGCGCGACCTACATCGATGCCGTCGCCGTCGCCGAACGCGGCGCCTGGCCGATCGCGCTGCTCGACGAATACGACGCGGACCCGGCGCATGTCGCAGCCTACGCGAAGGCGGCCCGCACCGAGTCCGGCTTCCGCGCCTATCTCGACGAGTTCGTCTTCGACCGCCGGGAAGCCGCCGAGTGATCCGTCAGGAAGAGCGCCTCGCCACGGCTCTGGCGCATTTGATCCTCGACCCCGCCGCCCCCCCTGCCCGCCACATCGCCGTGGGCGCCGCGAGCCCGATCCCGGCGGCCGCGAGTTGGTTGGTGCGCAAGCTGGGCCACGACGTCCGTCTCTCCTTGCTGCATAAGCGCAGCGGCAATCCGTTCACCGAAGGCTCGCGCGAGCTGTTCGATCTCGCGGGCCAGGGCCGGATCGACCTGTTCTTCCTCGGCGGCGGGCAGATCGACGGACAAGCCAACATCAACCTGGTCGGCACCGGCGAATGGCCCGGCCGCAGCGCCCGCTTCCCCGGCAGCTTCGGCTCGGCCTTCATGTACATGATGGTCCCGCGCACGATCCTGTTCCGCGAGGAGCACAGCCGCCGGGTCCTGGTCGAGAAGGTCGACGCCATCAGCGCCCCCGGCGTCTCGCCGCCGTCGCAGTTCCGCCGCGGCACGGCCCAAGCGTTGGTCACCGGCCGCTGCGTCTTCACCTTCCACCCCGCACACGCCCGCTTCCGCCTCGCCTCCCGCCATCCCGGCCAAGACGCGGTCACGATCCGCGGCGAAACCGGCTTCGATTACGACGATGACGACGCGCCCGAGACGCCCGAGCCGACAGCGGAGGAATTGTCGCTGCTACGGGGCGCGGTGCGCGACGAGATGGCCGAGACGTACCCGGAGTTCTGCGCCAAGGTCTGGCCCCGCTCGGCCTGACGTCCGGCGCTATTTCGACATCGCGATCACCTCGACATGCGAGTTGAAGCTGACGTTCGCAGCCTCGACCCTGACGGTCGATGAAATCGCGATGCCGTACCCCTCGTCGAACAGGATGACGCTCTCGGTTTTCCGTCCGGTTTGGATGATCGTCTGTCTGATCTGGTGCACGTGGAACTTTCCGGCCGGCGTTTCCACGCTCGTCATCCCCTCGTAGGACAGCGCCATGGCGGCATCCTGCGGCGGCGTTCCCCTGCCATCCAGTGACGTCGCGGTGGTGCAATTCACCGCGACGCTCGGCGTCGTGCCGAGCGGGAAAAAGCTGGCGACGCCGGCCTTGTCGCAGTCGACGCGCGATTGGCTGATATGGCGCCCCGGCGGCTGATCCTTGCGGTTGAGGTCGAACTCCATCGAGATCTCGGTCGGCAAGAAATACATGAATTCGTTGAACGTGTTCGGACCGGGGACGGGGATGAAATCGACCGCTTCCTCGGCCCCGTTCTGCTTGTTGCTGACGAAGGTGATGACGCTGCTGGCTTTCGAGGTCGGACCATCGCTCGACAGGATCTTCCGTTCGATCAGGGAGACCTGTTCGAACGTGTCGGCGCCGGACGTATTCTTCGTCTCGTTGCGGACCGTGTAGCTGAAGCCCGGCCGCGGCGCGAGCAGCGCCTCATCCGCCCGCGCCGACGCGGCGGCCCAACAGGAAGCCACCCCGAACAGCGCCGCCATCTGCGCCAAGCGCATGGTCCCCTCCCGATCCCTGGGCCTGACTACAGCTTCCCTTCCGCCGCGTCGTCAACCGCCCCGCAAATCCGGGCGGCCGTCAGATCTGCTCGGTATCCAGCGCGTAGCCCGCCGCGCGCACCGTCCGCACCACGTCCAACTCGCCCTCGCCGTTGATGCTCTTGCGCAGCCGCCGGATGTGGACGTCCACCGTGCGCGGCTCGACGTGGATGTCCCTGCCCCACACCGCGTTCAGCAATTCCTCGCGCGAGAACACCCGGCGCGGGTGCTGCATCAGGAATTCGAGCAACCGATATTCCGTCGGCCCCAGATGCACCGCGCGCCCATTGCGCTGCACGCGATGCGCCGACTGGTCCATCATGATGTCGTGGAACTCGAGCGAGCCCCGCGTCGTCGGCGGCCCGGCCCGGCGCAGCAGGGCGCGGATGCGCGCGAGCAGCGCGTCCATGCTGAACGGCTTGGTGATGTAGTCGTCGGCGCCGGTGTTGAGCCCACGCACGGCATCCTGGTCCTCGCTGCGGGCGGTCACCATGATCACTGGCAGATCCCGCGTCGCCGGGCGGCGGCGGATCTGGCGGCAGACCTCGATGCCGGACATCACCGGCAGCATCCAGTCGAGCAGAACGATATCGGGCGGCGATTCGGTGATGCGCGAGATCGCCTCTTGCCCGTCCACCGCTTCTTCGACCCGGAAACCCTGCTTCTCCAAATTGTATCGCAGCATCGCCACCAGCGACGCCTCGTCCTCGACCACGAGAACCATCGGCTTTTGCATCACGACGCCTCGGGGTTGCGGACGACGGCGTAGGTCGAGGCCTCGGTCCCGCGCGGCCTGTCGTCTGAGAGCGACTCCCCGGTCGCGGCGTAATGCACCGTCTCGGCGATATTGGTCGCGTGATCGCCGATCCGTTCAATGTTCTTGGCGATGAACAGCAGGTGCGTGCACGGCGTGATGTTGCGCGGGTCTTCCATCATGTAGGTGACCAGCTCGCGGAAGATCGAGTTGTAGAGGTCGTCGATCGCTTCGTCGGATTCCCAGACCTGGACCGCTTTCCCGGCGTCATTCTCGCCGGCCGCGTCGATGACGAGGCGGAGGTTGTCCTGCGCGAGCCGCGCCATGGTGGCAATGCCGGTGAGGCTGAACGGCAATGAGAACTGGCCGAGCACGATGCTGCGCTTGGCGACGTTCTTGGCGTAATCGCCGATCCGCTCCAGCCCGGCGGAGATCTTCAGCCCGGCCACGATCTGCCGGAGATCGCCGGCCATCGGCTGGCGCAGCGCCAGCATCCGGATCACCAGCGCCTCGATCTGCTTCTCGAGCGCATCGACCGCCGGGTCCTGCTGCACGGCACGGGCGGCGATGTCGGGGTCCTGTTCCACCAGCGCCTGGGTTGCGAGGTCCAGCTGGCTCTCGACGATGCCGCCCATCTTGGTCAGCAGGTCGCGGAGGCTGTCGAGTTCCTGGGTGAAGCTTTTCACGATGTGCGGCGACTCTGGCATTTTTGTCTCTCCCCGCCGAACGATCAGCCGAACCGGCCGGTGATGTATTCTTGCGTGCGCTGCTGTTTCGGCCGCGGTGAACATCTCGCCGGCCGGCGCCACCTCGACGAGTTCGCCGAGGTAGAAGAACGCCACCTGATCGGCGCAGCGGGCAGCCTGCTGCATGTTGTGGGTGACGATCGCGATGGTGAAATCGTGCTTCAGCTCGTCGATCAGCTCCTCGACCTTGAGCGTGCTGATCGGGTCGAGCGCGCGAGGTCGGCTCGTCGAGCAGGATCACCTCGGGGCGCACCGCGATCGTGCGGGCGATGCAGAGGCGCTGCTGCTGGCCGCCAGACAATCCCGTCGCCGAGGTCTTCAGCCGGTCCTTCACCTCGCCCCACAGCGCGGCGCGCGTCAGCGACCATTCGACCCGCTCGTCCATCTCGGCCCGGCCGAGCTTCTCGTGCAGCCGGACACCGAAGGCGATGTTGTCGTAGATCGACATCGGAAACGGCGTCGGCTTCTGGAACACCATGCCGATCCGGCTGCGCAGGTCGTTGATGTCGACGGATCGGAGAGAGGATGTTCTCGCCGTCGAGCATCACCTCGCCCTCGGCGCGCTGGCCGGGATAGAGGTCATACATCCGGTTCAAGCAGCGCAGCAGCGTCGACTTGCCGCAGCCGGACGGGCCGATCATCCCCGTCACCTGCCGCTCCGGCAGGTCCAGGTTGATGGCCTTCAGCGCCTTGTTGGAACCGTAATAGAAATCGAGGTTCCTGATGGCCAGGCGCGGCTCGTGCAGGTCGGCCGTGGAGCGTGCCTGCATCTGGCCCAGGGCACCGGGATTTTCTTGTGTCACCGACATCCTCATACCCTTTTACGAAGCGCGAAGCGCGCCACGATGTTGAGCGCCAACACGCCCGACGTGATCAGCAGCGCGCCGACCCAGGCAAGCTGCACCCAGTCATCGAACGCCGCACCGGCATATTGATAGATCGTCACCGGCAGGCTGCTCATCGGGCGGCCGAGATCGACCGACCAGTTGAGATTGCCGAGCGAGGTGAACAGCAGCGGCGCGGTCTCGCCGGCGATGCGGGCGATGGCGAGCAGCACACCGGTCAGGATCCCGTCGACGGCCGCGCGGTAGCAGACGAAGACGATCGACTTCCATTTCGGCGCGCCCAGCGCGACCGCGGCTTCGCGCAAGGCGGTCGGAATCAGGCGCAGCATGTCCTCGGTGGTGCGCACCACGATCGGGATCACGATCACCGCCAGCGCGACCGATCCGGCCCAGCCGGAGAAGCCGTTGAACGGATTGACCAGCAATTGATAGACGAACAGGCCGATCAAGATGCTCGGCGCCGAGAGCAGCACGTCCGAGACGAAGCGCACCGCGTCGCCGAGCCGCGACCCGGCGGCGTATTCGGACAGATAGGTGCCGACCATCAGACCGATCGGGCGTGCCGATGGCCGTGCCGATCGCGGTTTGGATCAGGCTGCCGACGATGGCGTTCAGCAGCCCGCCATTGGAGCCCGGCGGCTTGGTCACCTGCGTGAACACGCTCAGTGAAAGTCCGCCGAAGCCACGGAACACCAGGGTGAGCAGGATCGAGGCCAGGAAGAACAGGCCGATCGCGGCCGCCAACCAGCACAGGACACGAATGACCTTGTCGACCAGGTAGCGTCGGCGCGCGAGCGAGCCCGCCACCTTGGCATCGCGCTTGGGCTCGCGCACCCCGGCTGTCGTGGCGCTCATGCCCGCACCCCCGGCCGCAGCAGCAACCGCGAGATGGCCAGCACGATGAAGGAGATCACGAACAGGATGAAGCCGAGCGCCAGCAGCGCCGACAGCTTCAGGCTGCCCGCCTGCGCCTCCGGGAATTCGAGTGCGACCAGCGAGGCGATGGTGTTGCCGGGGCCGAACAGGCTGGCCGAGATCCGGTTGGTGTTGCCGATCACGAAAGTCACCGCCATCGTCTCGCCGAGCGCGCGGCCGAGGCCGAGCATGACCCCGCCGACCACCGAGACGCGCGTGTAGGGCAGCACGATCGAGCGCATCACTTCCCAGGTGGTGCAGCCGACGCCGTAGGCGCTTTCCTTGTAGACGGGCGGCACGGTCAGGAAGACGTCGCGCATCGTCGCCGAGATGAACGGGATGATCATGACCGCCAGCACCAGGGCCGCGGTGAAGATGCCGGTGCCGAACGGCGCGCCCGAGAACAGCACGCCGATCCCCGGCAGGTCGCCGAGCGTGTCGATCGCCCAGGGCTGCACGTATTGCGACATCACCGGGACGATGACGAAGAACCCCCACATCCCGTAGATGATCGACGGCACGGCGGCGAGCAGTTCGACGGCGGTGCCGACCGGACGGCGCAGCCAGGGCGGCGCGAGTTCGGTCAGGAAGAAGGCGATGCCGAACGAGATCGGCACGGAGAGGATGAGCGCCAGGATCGCGGTGATGAGCGTGCCGTAGATCGGCACCGCGCCGCCAAACATGTCCTTGACCGGGTCCCAGGTCGGGTTGACGAGGAACCCGGCGCCGAACGCACCGAATGCCGGCAGCCCGCCGATGAACAGGGTGACGATGATCGCGCCCAGCAGGATGAGCACGAAGACGCCGGAGGCGCGGGCGGCGAGCGCGAAGATGGCGTCGCCCGTGCCGCTGCCGCGGCGTAGGCGGGGAGCGGTCGGGGCGTTGGCGGGCGCGGCGGCGAGAGCCTCTGACACGATCGTCCTTCGCAAAATGCGCCGAGGCGCGGTTGGAACCTCATTCCGTCATCGCGAGCCGCCCGTCGGGCAGCGGGGCAATCCAGGGCGGCGGGAACGCCGCGATGCCGCCCTGGACTGCCTCGGCGCTAAGCGCCTCGCAGTGACGAAGCTAAGTCTACTTGAACGCGAGCTGCTGCTTCCAGGTGGCGCGGACCAGGTCCTTCACCTTTTGCGGCAGCGGCACGTATTCGAGCTGGTTGGCGATGGCGTCGCCGTTGTCATAGTCCCAGTTCACCCACTTCAGCACGAGCTGCTGGTGCGCGGGATCCTTCGGGTCCTTCGGCAGCAGCAGGAACGTCGCCGAGACGATCGGCCAGCTGGTCGCGCCCGGCAGGTCGATGATGCTGACGGCGTAGTTCTTGGCGCCGGCCCAGTCGGCGTTGGCGGCTGCGTCCTGGAACGACTCGATGGTCGGCTTGACGAAGGAGCCGGCCTTGTTGCGGAGCTGCGTGGTGGTCAGCTTGTTCTGCGTCGCATAGGCGTTCTCGACGTAGCCGATGCCGCCCTTGACGTTCTTGACGCGTGGCGGCGACGCCGTCATTGCCCTTGGCGCCGGTGCCGGCCGGCCAGTTCACGCTGGCATTGGCGCCGACCTTGGACTTCCAATCCGCGCTCACCGCGGAGAGGTAGCTCGTGAACACGAACGAGGTGCCGGACGCGTCGGCGCGATACACCGGGGCGATGGCCAGGTTCGGCAGGGTCACGCCGCGGTTCATCTCGACGAGCTTGGGGTCGTTCCACTTGGTGATCTTGCCGGCGTAGATGTCGGCCAGGATCTCGCCGGTCAGCTTGAGCTGGTCGCTCTCGACGCCCGGCAGGTTCACGATCGGCACGACGGCGCCCATCACCATCGGGAACTGCACCAGCTTGCCGCTCTCGAGCTTGGCCGCATCCATCGGCGCATCCGACGCGCCGAAATCGACGGTGCGGTTCAGGATCTGGTTCTGACCGCCGCCGGAGCCGATCGCCTGGTAGTTGAGCTCGACGCCGATGGCGGCCTTAGCGGCCTCGCCCCACTTGGTATAAACCGGCGCCGGGAAGGTCGCGCCTGCGCCGGTGATCTGTTGCGCGGCCGCCGGCAGGGCGAACGCGCAGAGCATTGCGGCCGAGGCCAGCAAGTTTTGCATCTTTGTCATGGTGATCCTCCTTAGGGCGGAAGTCGGTCGCTCTGTGCGACGCGTTTCCGTTCGGATGCGGCCTTGTGGCACCGTGAGACGGCATAGAGATTGCAGTTTGATGACAGTTCGATGACAGCCTCTGTGGAAAACGCGTCGCGGGGGAGTGCGGAGTTGACGGTGCAGTCATAGTTAAGACCCATGCCCGAGACCTCGCCCCGCCGCCCCCTCGTCCTCGCCGCCGTGATGTCGGCGATGTTCATGATCGCCATCGAGGCGACCATCGTCTCGACCGCCATGCCGCAGATCGCGGCCAAGCTCGGCGACCTGCACCTCTACTCCTGGGTGTTCTCCGCCTTTCCTGCTGGCGCAGACGGCGACCACGATCGTGTTCGGCAAGCTGTCCGACATGTATGGGCGAAAGCCGGTGCTGCTCGTCGGAGTCGCGATCTTCCTGGTCGGCTCGGCGCTGTGCGGCTTTGCCGGGTCGATGCCGGCGCTCATCATCTACCGGCTGATCCAGGGCTTCGGCGCCGGCGCGATCCAGCCGATCGCGCTGACCGATCATCGGCGACTTGTATCCCGGGACCGAGCGCGGCCGGGTCCAGGGCTATCTGTCGAGCGTGTGGGGCGTGTCTTCCGTGCTCGGCCCGCTCGCCGGCGGATTGCTGACGGAATATCTGAGTTGGGCCTGGGTGTTCTGGATCAACATCCCGGTCGGCTTGCTGACGGTCTATCTGTTCAGCCGCTACCTCAAGGAGCAGGTGACACGGACCGAGCGACGAGTCGATTGGCTCGGCGCCCTGCTGTTCACGGCGTCGACGGCCGGGCTGATGCTGGCGCTGACGGAGGTGGGCGGCGTCGGCAGCGTGGCAGTCGGGGCGGCCGTCGTCTTCGTCGTGTGCGGTGCTTTGTTCGTGTGGCAGGAGCGGCGGGCGGCGGATCCGATGGTGGCGTTCGAGCTTTGGCTGCGGCGGCCGATCGCGACGGCAAACGGGGCGATGCTGCTGTCCGGCATGGCGCTGATCGGGCTCACCGCGTTCCTGCCGATGTATGTGCAGGGGGTGATGGGCCGGTCCGCCCTGGTGGCGGGCTTCACGCTGACGGCGATGTCGCTGGGATGGCCGGTCGGCGCGATGCTGGCGGCGCGGATCTTCTTCGAGCGGCTGGGGCTGCGTGGGACGCTGATGCTCGGCGGCATGCTGCTGCCGGTGGGCGCGGCGGCGATGCTGTTCCTGGATAGCGGGACGTCGCCGTTCATCGCCGGCGCCGGGTCACTGGTGATGGGGCTCGGGATGGGATTGCTGAGCACGGCGTCGATCGTGCTGATCCAGGGCAGCGTCGGCTGGGCAGAGCGTGGCGCGGCCACCGCATCCAACGTGTTCGCGCGCATGCTCGGCAGCACGTTCGGGGCGAC
Source organism: uncultured Alphaproteobacteria bacterium (assembly GCA_963848035.1). Taxonomy (GTDB): domain Bacteria; phylum Pseudomonadota; class Alphaproteobacteria; order Acetobacterales; family Acetobacteraceae; genus JAVVHH01. Next base: position 3,201,588 of record CAWKCD010000001.1, on the reverse strand, counting down.
CGTGATGGGCGGCGTGCTGAACGCCAGCCTGTCGCATCACAGCGTCGCCGTCGGCTACGATCAGGTCCGCCGGTTGCTCGACACGTCCGGACCGTCGATTGCCGACCCGGCGGTGCAGGCGGCGCTCGGCCAGGGCCTGCACCTGACCTTCTGGGCGATGTTCCTGATCACGCTGAGCGGGTTTGCCGCCGCCAGCTTGGTGCCGCGCACGGCGCTCCGCCAACCGGCGGAGTAGCGGTCAGCGCTTCGTGCCGAACGGCTTGGCCGGCGCGAAGGTCGCGAGCGAGCCGACCGACAGCATCGGGATGCCGCCGAAATTCGCGCGCGGCGGCGGCTTCTGCGGGAACGCGCCGTAGATCAGGCTCATCGGCGGGATCGCGGCGTAGCGCTCGTTCAGGCCCTGCCACGCGCCGTAGGGGTTTGCCGGCGTCTTCAGCCCGCCGCCGGTTCCGCCCATGGGCGTCATGACGCGGCCGAATACGAGACGCTGATATTCCTCGCCGAGATCGGGCGTGCTGGAGTGGTAATAGGCGGTGGCCAGCGGCCAGTCCTTGGTCATGGCATAGAGCGAGACCAGGAAGCGCACGGCATAGCGGGCGTTCACGATCGGGTCGAACGCCTCCTCGAGCCCGGCGAATGCCTTGGGGTGATGCATCAGGTTCACCTGCATGCAACCGACATCGATGCTGCGCTTGCCCTTGGCCTGCAGCGTCTGCACCGCGGAGATCACCTGCTCCTTGGTGTCATAGAAATAGCCGACGCCGTCGACATTGATGGTCCACGGCCAGGGGCGGACACGGCCGGTGGCGCCATCGAGGCGGCCGCTTTCGACGCGGGCGATCGAGGGCAGGAGCTTGTCCGGGACGCGCCCTGGCAACTTGGCCGCGGCCTCGATCGCCGCGTCACATTGAGCGAACGGACTTGGTGGCGGGCCGACGACCTCGGCCGAAGCCGGCGAGCAAGCGAAAGCGGCGGCGATGCCGGCGAGCCGAAACGACCAATGCATCCGCCTTACGCCGCGATCAATCCGCCGAGGCGCGCGAGCGCGGCGAGATGCGAGTCCGTGTCGCCGTAGCTGCGCTCGATCATCGTCATGCGCTTGAAATAATGACCCACCGCATACTCCATCGTCACGCCAATGCCACCGTGCAACTGGACAGATTCCTGTCCGATATGGCGACCGCTGCGCCCGATCTGCACTTTTGCGGCATGCATCGCGCGCTGCCGCTCGGTCGGGTCCACTTCATCCGCCATCATTGTGGCGAAAATGGACATGCTGCGAGCCTGTTCCAAAGAAACATACATGTCGACTGCACGATGTTGCAACGATTGATTCTCGCCGATGGCGCGGCCGAACTGCTTGCGGGTCTTCAGATAGTCCACGGTCAGGTCGTGCATGCCCTGCATGACGCCCACCGATTCCGCCGCGAGCGCGGCCAGCACCTCGTCCTGCGCGTGCTCGAGCGCCGGCAGCGCGTCACCGGGTTCCCCCAGCGCCTCGCCGATGGCGCCGTCCAACTCGATCTCGGCGGCGCGCATGCCGTCCTGCGTCGGGTAGCCGCGCCGCATCACGCCGGGGGCGGTCGCGTCGACCAGGAACACGCCGATCCCGTGGCGGTCGCGCTCCTCGCCGGCGATGCGGGCGGTGACCAGGAGCCGGTCGGCGGCGTCGCCGTGCAGGGCGAGGCTCTTGGCGCCGGAGAGGCGCCACTGGCTGCCGTCCTGCGTCGCACGGGTCTTCACGTCGTTGAGGCTGTAGCGCGACTGGCGTTCGACCTGGGCGAAGGCGAAGATCTGTTCGCCGGCGGCGATGGCGGGGACCAGGCGAGCACGCTGCTCGCGCGTTGGCGGCGTTGCGGATGACCGCGCCCGAGAGCACGACCGTCGCCAGGTAAGGCTCGACGACGAGGCCGCGGCCAAAGGCTTCCATGACGATGGCGGTCTCGACCGGGCCGCCGCCGAAGCCGCCATCCGCCTCGGCGAATGGCAGCCCCAGCAGGCCGAGTTCGGCAAATTGAGACCAGACCTCCCGGCTCCAGCCGGAGGGTTCGGCGCGATAGCCGCGACGCGCTTCGAACCCATAGCGATCGCTGATCAGGCGGTCGACGATATCCTTGATTAGCCGCTGTTCGTCGGTGAGGTCGAAGTCCAATCACGTCTCCCGGGCTAGGGTATGGCACCCACTTGCGGTGCCATTACCCCATCCCGGGAGTGGGTCACAGACCGTTCTTGACGTCGTTCGCGCCACGCGTGACGGCGCGGCCGGTCGCGCTCACGTCCTGACCGGCGCCAGCGGTGGTGTTGCAAGCCGACAGCAGCGGCGCGGCGGCCGCCATCACGAGGGCGACGATGACGGCACGGACGAAACTCGGATTACGCATGGCGTGGTTCCTCAAAAGGAGTTGAACGAGCTTGTAACACGCAAGCGAGAGGCAAGTTCCCCGGGTTGTGCTCTCAATATCGGCCACAACTGCCAGGGTGCGAACGGCACCACTCGGCGCGGTTGGCCTCCTGACGACGACGGTAGGCAGCGGCTTCGGCCGCCTGTCGCCGCTGGCGCTCGTAGGCGTGGTCACGATGGCGCTCCCAGTTGGTGCGCGGGTCGCCGGGCGGCGGCGGATTGAAGACATTGTCCCAAGTGCGCTGGACGTCGTGATCGAGTTGGGTCTGCGCCTGGGCGACGCCGCTCCCCAGCATGGCCGTCAATGCAACGGCGGCGACGAGATATCGCATAGAGCCTCCGAATAGCTGTTGCCTCCAAAACGGGCAGCCAGCCACACGGTTGCTTCAGGGGCGGCGAGCCTCGATGACGCGCAGGAAGCGGCGGGCCAGCGCGCCGTAGAGCGGGCGGCGGCAGATCAGGCGGGAGACGCCGAAGGCGAGCATGGCGGTGGCCATCAGCGGGATGGTCATGCCCTGGTTCTCGGTCATCTCGAGCACGATGATGGTCGCGGTGATCGGCGCCTGCACGACGCCGGCGAAGTAGCCGACCATGCCGAGCAGGACGATGGCGCCGGCCGGGCTCGCCGGGGCATGAGCGCCGCTCGAGCGAAGTGGCCGAGCCCGGCGCCGATCGCGAGCGAGGGGGCGAAGATGCCGCCGGGGATGCCGCTGAGGTAGGAGACGCGTGGTGGCGGCGAGCTTCAGCAGGAAGAAGCTGGCCGGCAGGTCGGCGTGGCCCTCGACCAGGCTGCGGGCCTGCGTCGTAGCCGGTGCCGTAGGTGGCGCCGCTGGAGATCAGCCCGAGGACGGCGATGGCAAGCCGCAGCCGGGCGGCGAACAGGAGCGGGCGGCCGGTCGAACCAGCGGCCGATGCGTGCCGGTGCGCGCGCGTCGGCGAAGCGGACCAGGCACTGCGCTGAAGCACGCCGCCCAGCGCGCCGCCGGCCACGCCGCAGAGCACGACCGCGAGCCAGGCGGAGCCGAGGTCGAACTGCGCACCGGTGGTGCCGAAATAGGTGTAGTTGCCGACGAGCGAGAGGGTGGCGATGCCGGAGATGATGACGGCGGTCAGCACGGTGCCGCTGGTGCGGGCCTCGAAGGAGTGGCTGAGTTCCTCGATGGCGAAGACGACGCCGGCGAGCGGCGTGTTGAAGGCGGCCGAGATGCCGGCGGCGCCGCCGGCGAGCACGAGGGCGCGCTGGGCTTGCGGCGCGCGGCAGGCGCATGCAGGTGCCGAGCGCCGCGCATGAGGGAGGCGCCGACCTGCACCGTCGGCCCCTCGCGGCCGATGGAGGCGCCGGAGAGCAGGCCGAGCAGCGTCAGCAAGACCTTGCCGGCGGCGATGCGCAGCGAGAGGACGCGGGCGACGATGGCCGGGTCGTGGATGTGCATCGAGGCGATGACCTGGGGGATGCCGCTGCCCTGGGCGCCGGGGAACACGCGCATGGGTCAGCAAGACGGAGAGGATGAGGCCGGCCGGGGGCGATGAGCAGGCGCGAGCCAGGGTCGGCTCGCGACGAGGGCGACGAACACTGCGCTGGCGCAGTCGGCGCAGCTGGGCGAAGGCGATGGCGACGAGGCTGACCAGGACGGCGCCGCCCCAGATGACGATGCGCGCGCCGCCATCGTCGGGGCGAGGCGAGCGGCATGCGGCGTAGGCGCGGAGCGCGGCGGATGGCCCAGCGTCGGTGGGACGGAAGCCTCACGCCTGACCTCCGGGATCGCCGGCCGGGTCTCGGGCAGCGCCGACCAGGATCAGCAGCACCGAGGCAGAGCCCGGCGGCGGCAAGGCCCAGCAGCGCGACGTCGCGTTGCCGTACGGTCGGCGAGCTGCGCCGGCGACGCGCGGTGCTGACGGTGGCGCCGAGCCCGGCGGCCAGGCCGAACAGGCCCATGCAGAGATTGAACCGGTTGGTGCCGCGGGTGAGGTCGGCGGCCATCAGCGGCAGCATGACGCCGAAGCCGGCGGCGCTGACGCCGTCGAGCAGCTGCACCGCCACCAGGTGCGCGGGCCGGTTCGGTGACGCAGGCCGAGCAGCGCGCCGCGGAGCGGGACGGCGAGGAAGGTGAGCGGCGAGCACGGGCCGGCGGCCCCAGCGGTCGGCCAGCGCGGCCGACATAGGGGGAGGCGAGGGCGACCAGGAGCTGCGGCAGCCGACGATGCAGGCGGCGATCACCAGGCTGGCCTGGCGTGCCGAGCGATCTTGGTGATCTCGCCGGCGACCAGCGGCAGCATCGCGGCGTTGGCGAGGTGGAACAGCACCACGCATGCGGCGAACACCAGCACGCGGCCAGCCGCAGCAGCAGGCGCAGCCCGTCGCGCCAGCCGGCTCGCGTCCGGCGCGGCGGCCGTTGGGCGGCGCGGCGCGACGGGCGGCATGCCAGCGCGAGCATCGGCCATGCCGGGCAGCATCAGCGCCGCGGTGAGATAGAACACGGCGACTTCGGAGACGTAGGAGCCGACGGCGCCGATCACGGCGGCGGCGATGCCGTTGCCGAGTGGCGGCGAAGCGGGCGTTGCGGCCGAGGCGCTCGCCGAGGGCGGCGCGGCCGACCAGGGCGAGGCTCATGGCGGCGATGGCGGCGGGCAGCATGGCGCTGGCGAAGCCGTGCAGGATCTCGGCGACCAGGACGGGCAACCAGTCGGGCTAGAGGGCCAGGATGGCGGCGCTGGCGCAGATGGCGAGCAGCAGGCCGAAGCGCGGCGACGCGCTTGTTGTCGAGCGCGTCGACCAGGGCGCCGCCGGGGAGCTGGCTGACCATGCCGGTGATGGTGCCGACGCTGAGGGCTGCGCCGATCTGCCCCTGGGTCCAGGCTTGGCGTGCTCGAGGTAGACGGCGATGAAGGGGCCGAAGCCGGTCTGGACGTTGGCGACGAAGAAGTTGTGCCAGTCGAGAGCCGCCTGGCCTGCGGGCGTGTGGCCTCGGCGCGCGGCTCACTTGCCGGCCGCGGGCATGCCCGGGCGGCGGCGGCGGCGCGGCCATGGTCATCGGCGGGCCGAGGGGCTTGGCGGACTGGGCTTGTATTCGGGCGTTGGCCTGATCTGGTCGACGGTGAGGTCGATGCGGATATGGTGCTGCTGGGCCGCGGGCAGGAAGTGCAGCGCGCGCCAGGCGACGGCGATGCGCCGGTTGCCGACGCCCATGAAGCCGCCGAAATCGATCACGGCGGCGCGGGGCTGGCCCTGGTCGTCGACGAGGACGTCGACGATGCGGCCGACCTGCTCGTCGCTCGGGTCCGTGGACGGAGCGTGCCGAGGATGCCGGTCGCCTCACCCGGTAGATGACCTCCTGCGTCGGCCGGCGGCGGTGTCGGCCAGCCGGCGCTGGGCCGGCGCCGACCAGCAGGAGGCTGGCGAGTGCCGCAAGACAGGACGCGATGCGGGAGCGAAGGCATGGAGCAGAGACTGGCTCGGCATGTCACGGGCCCCGCAAGACGGCGGTTCACGAGCGGACCAGCTTGATGCGCTTGCCGTCGACGCCGAGGGTGATGCGGCCGGCTTTCAGCGCCAGCGCGTCCTCGCCGAACACCTCGCGGCGCCAGCCCTGCAGGACGGGGATGTCGGGCTCGTCTTCGGTGGCGAGGCGGTCCAGCTCCTCGGAGGAGGCGAGCAGTTTGGGCGCGACGTTGTGCTGCTCGCATTTGGCGGCGAGCAGCACGCTTGCAGCAGCGAGACGAGCGCCGGCGAGGGCGGGCGCCGTCGCGCGAGCGGGGCGCCTCGGGCAAGGCGTCGTCGGGCAGCGCGGCGGCTTCCTGCAGCGCGGCGAGCAGCCCGGCGCCGGTCTTGCCCTCGGCAGAAGCCGCGGGTGACGCCGCGGATGCGGCCGAGCGCGCTCGGGCGTCGCCGGCGCGGTGGCGGCGATCTCGAGCAGGCTCTCGTCCTTGATCAGGCGCTGGCGGGGGATGTTGATGCGCTGCGCCTCGCGCTCGCGCCAGGCGACGGCGGCGCGAAGCAGGCCGAGCATGCGGCGGTTGTTGGTGCGCGGGCGCAGGCGCTCCCACAGTGGCTTCGGGGTCGGCGCGGTAGGTGCTCGGGCTAGGCGAGGATCGCCATCTCCTCCTGCACCCAGTCGAGGCGGCCGCTCGCGCTTCGAGCCGCTCGCACGAGGCTCTGATAGACGAGGCGGAGCCAGGTGACGTCGGCGGCGGCGTAGGCGACCTGGGACGGCGAGAGCGGGCGGGCGGACCAGTCGCTGAAGCGATGGGCCTTGTCGATCTGGCCGCCGGTCAGCGAGGCGACGAGCGAGTCGTAGCCGACCTGGTCGCCGAACCCGGCGACCATGGCGGCGACCTGGGTGTCGAAGATCGGCGTCGGCACGACGCCGAACAGTTCGAGGAAGATTTCGACGTCCTGGCGGGCGGCGTGGAACACCTTGACGACGGCTGGATCGGCGAGGAGTTCGCCGAGGGAGGCCAGGTCGATGCCCGGGCGCCATCGGCGTCGACGACGGCGACGTCGGTCTCGCCGGCGAGCTGCACGACGCAGAGCTCGGGGTAATAGGTGCGCTCGCGCATGAATTCGGTGTCGATGGTGACGAAGTCGTGGGTCGCGCAGGCGAGCCGTCAGATCGGCGAGGGCTTCGGTGGTCGGTGATGAGGACGGGCCGGGGAAACTCGGCCGAGGGCTTGCGTGGCATGGCCGGGCTCAATACAGAGCGCGACTTGCCACCGCAAATCTGGCGGGATCGCCGTTATATGCATGCTTACCGTACCACATAACTGCGGCGCCCTGCGCGCTTCCGACGCCGGCAGCACGGTTCGGCTCTCCGGCTGGATCCACAGCAAGCGCGACCATGGCGGGCTGCTGTTCGTCGATTTGCGCGATCATTATGGCCTAACGCAATGCGTGCTGCCGGCCGGCAGCCCCGGCTTCGCCGCTGGCGGACGCGCTGCGGCAGGAGAGCGTGATCACGGTCACCGGCCGGGTCGTGCCTGCGCAGCCCGGCGACGGTCAACCCGAAGCTGCCCACCGGCGAGATCGAGCTGCAGGTGGATGAGGTGGTCGGTGCAGAGCGCGGCCGACGTGCTGCCGATCCAGGTGGCGGGCGACCACGCTTATCCGGAAGAGTTGCGGCTGCGCTACCGCTTCCTCGATCTGCGGCGGGAGCGGCTGCAGCGGACGATGATCCTGCGGGCGCAGGTGATCGACAGCATCCGCCGGCGGATGATCGCGGAGGCGTTCAACGAGTTCCAGACGCCGATCCTGACGGTCAGCTCGCCCGAGGGCGCGCGCGACTTCCTGGTGCCGGCGCGGCTGCATCCCGGCAAGTTCTACGCGCTGCCGCAGGCGCCGCAGCAGTTCAAGCAGCTCTGCATGGTGGCGGGGTTCGACCGGTATTTCCAGATTGCGCCGTGTTTCCGCGACGAGGCGGGGCGGGCGGACCGGACGCTGATGTTCTACCAGCTCGACGTCGAGATGAGCTTCGTGACGCAGGACGACGTGTTCGCGGCGATGGAGCCGGTGATGCGCGGGACGTTCGAGGAGTTCGCCGACGGGCGCGCGGTGGATGCGTCGCCGTGGCGGCGGATCCCGTACGCGCAGTGCGATGCTGGATTACGGGACGGACAAGCCGGATCTGCGCAATCCGCTGGTGATCCGGACGTGACGGAGGAGTTCGCCGGGCTCGGGCTTCGGGCTGTTCGCGCGGATCGCGGCATCGGGCGGCGTGGTGCGGGCGATCCCGGCGCCGGGCGCGGGCGGGCAAGCCGCGGGGGTTCTTCGACAAGCTGAACGAGTGGGCGCGGGCAGCAGGGCGCGGGCGGCCTCGGGTACATCGCGTGGGACGCGGATGGGGCCAAGGGGCCGATCGCGAAGAACCTGGAGCCGGAGCGGGTCGAGGCGATCCGGGCGGCGTGCGGGCTGGGCGCGGGCGACGCGGTGTTCTTCGCGGCGGGCAAGCGCGGACGAGGCGCCGAAATTCGCCGGGCGTGGTGCGGACGCGGCTGGGCCAGGAGCTCGAGCTGATCGAGCAGGACGCGTTCCGGTTCTGCTGGATCGTCGATTTCCCGATGTACGAGCTGAACGAGGAGACCAAGAAGGTCGATTTCAGCCATAACCCGTTCAGCATGCCGCAGGGCGAGCTGGAGGCGCTGAACACGCGGGATCCGCTGACGATCGGCGCCTACCAATACGACATCGTCTGCAACGGCTACGAGATGGCGAGCGGCGCGATCCGCAACCACAAGCCGGAGATCATGCTGCGGGCGTTCGAGATCGCGGGCTATCCGGCCAGCGCGGTGGAGGAGCAGTTCGGCGGCATGCTGAACGCGTTCCGCTACGGCGCGCCGCCGCATGGCGGGATGGCGGCGGGGATCGACCGGATCGTGATGCTGCTGGCCAACGAGCCGAACCTGCGCGAGGTCAACCTGTTCCCGATGAACCAGCAGGGCGAGGACCTGATGATGGGCGCGCCGTCGGCGGTCGAGCCGGCGCGGCTGCGCGAGCTCAATATCAAGATCGACATCCCGCCCAAGGCGAAGGCGGGATGATCTCGATCCGGCGTTAGCGGAAGGCGACTTTCTCGTTTTCACCGGGGTGCGGCGATTCGCCTGTCAGGCGGGCCTTCAGGTAGCCGTAGGCGTGCACCATGGTGCTGTTCGGCGCATCCCAGTATTCGGCGGAATCGACTTTGACTTCGAGGATCGCCGCCTCCGGGTCATCGACGCCCTGGGGGAACCAGGTGCGCATGATCTCCGACCAGTGCGCCTTCGACCGTGGCCTTGTCGCGGACCAGGCGCGCCGTGCCGGAGAGGCTGACATAATCCTGCTTGCCAGCGTCGGCGTAGGTGATGCCGACATGATGCTCGCTCTCGACCTCGGCGACCTTGTGGCTGCTGACCCGGGTGAAGAACCAGAGCGTGCCGTCGAAATCGTCCTGCGCCGCGACCATCGGGCGCGCGCGGAGGTGGCCGCCGTCTTCGGTGGTGAGCATGGCGAAGCCGATGCCCTTCATCATGGACCACAGCTTCTGCTTGGTCTCGCTATCCGTCTTGCCGCTCATCCCTGGTCCCTCGCGTTACGTCACGCTTAAACCAGGAGAAGGCGGGGCAGTTCCCGGTCAGTCGGCGTCGGCGAGGAGCAGACTGGGCGTGAGGGCGCGCGGACGGCCGAGCGGCTCGGTCGGAAGGACGAGGCGCTGATAGGCGCGCAGGATCGGTGGCGGCGACAATTCCTCGGGGATCTGGAACAGGCCGAGGCGACGCAGCGTGCGCCCGAAGCCGATGCGGCTCGAGACGTAGGCGGCGGGAACGGCGAACAGCAGGCCGAACAGGAGCGGGGCGCACCACGGGAGCAGCCCGGCATCCGACCATGCCACCAGGCCAGACCAGACCACGCCGACGACGGTCGGCAACCACAGCCGGGCCCAAGCCTCGCGCCAAGAGAGGCCGCGGTCGTCGCGGGGCTGGGCGTCCCAGCGCACGCTGGTGCCGCGCAGCAAGGCGACGATGAAGCGCGTGTAGAAGGTGATGAGGACCGCGGTGATGACCAGTGCGCCGAGTTGCTCGAGCGCCGCGCTGGCCAACAGCCGCAAGCGGCCGCCGAATTGCCGCGCCTCGTTGCCATTGGCGAGCACCGCCGTCAGCGCGGTCAGCTTGCAGCTGTAGAGCATCGCGGCGGTCAGGGCCGCCAGGCCCCACTGCGCCGCGCCGCCGCCGAGCAGCAGACGGCGGGCGAAATCGCCGCCGAGCAGCGAGTCCGCGGTGGCGAGCAGCAGGAACAGCGCGGCGAGCGGGCCGGAGATGTAGTGCAGGATGCCGTAGGCGAGATGGAACCGGCCGACAGGGCGCAGGCGACGGTCGGGCAACACGCCGGTGTGCTGCAGATTGCCCTGGCACCAGCGGCGCTCGCGGCCGGCGAAGTCGACCAGGTTGGCCGGGACCGCCTCGTAGCTTTCCATGGTCTGCGGCAGCACCCAGACGTCCCAGCCGGCAGCGCGCATCAGTCCGGCCTCGACCACGTCATGGCAGAGGATCTCGCCGCCGAAAGGCTCGCGGCCGGGCAGCACCGGCAGCGTGCAGTGCTCGACGAACGGCTCGATGCGGACGATCGCGTTGTGGCCCCAGTAATTGCCGTCGCCCTGCTGCCAGAAGGTCAGCCCCTCGACGAGGAGCGGCGTGTAGAGCCGTGCGGAGAATTGCTGGAACCGGGCGAACGGCGTCTCGCGGCCGACCGCGTAGGGCACGGTCTGGATGATGCCGGCGCGCGGGTTGGCGTCCATGAGGCCGATGAGCGTGGCGATGGCGCGCGGCCCCATCAGGCTGTCGGCATCGAGCACGACCATGTAGTCGTAGTCGGCGCCCCAGCGGCCGCAGAAATCGAGCAGGTTACCGACCTTGCGACCGGCGTTGGTCTCGCGGCGGCGGTAGAACAGCCCGGGCCCGTCGGCCAAACGGGTCTGCAGCCGGGCGAACTCCTGCTGCTCGAGGGCGGCGATGGCCGGGTCCTGGGTGTCGGAGAGGACGAAGAGGTCGACCCGGGCCAGGCCGGCTTCGGCGATGGCGCGGCCCATGGTCTCGATCGCGGCGAAGACGCTGCGCGGGTCCTCGTTGTAGACCGGCATGATGACGGCGGTGCTGCTCTGGCCGGTGGGCGCGGCGGCGACGCGCAGCTTGCGGCGGGTGAGATGCAGCAGGAAGCCGAGAACGGTCGGCCAGCCGGTCAGTGCCATGTAGAGCAGGTTGAATGCGAGCAACGCGAGCAGCAGCGGGCGGATCGCGCTGTCGGCGCCGGAGGTGGCGACCGTCGCGAGCACCGTACCTAGAACGGTGGCGGCGATGATCGGACCGGCGAAGCAAGCGCGGCGGACCCACAGACGCGGCGCGTCGGCGAGAGGACTCACCTCAAAGGAACCAGCCGCGTCGACGAGCAAAGGGGAAGGCGCGGACGAGATGTTCATGTCGGAGTGAAACCCAGAGAGTAATCCCGGCGAGGTATAAAGCCTGACATTGTGGCTGGGCTATGGCTGGGGCATGGCGGCATTGAACATTCCAGAGAACCTCTCGCCCTGTTCGCTATCGGTGAACGCACGAAGCGCGGCTTCGGTGGCATCGGGACCGCCGAACTGGAATCCGATTTGGGTCGTGTAGGCGCAGGACGCGCGTATCTTGCGATCGAGCGTGGCGGCGATCGGACGGGCGCCCAGGTCAGGCGCATCGACGCAGGGGCGGCTCTCGGGGTTACGAATGGCATAGGGCGTGTCGCGATACCACGCGACGGGCGCGTCGCCGGCCACGTGCTGGACGGCGCGGATGGTCTGGCGGTGGTCGACGTGGTTGCCGAGGCCCTGCGGGGCGAAGATCTGCACCGGGGAGAGTTCCTGAAGCATCGTGCCGAGCACATCGGCGAGCGGCCGCCAGATATCGTCGGCGTCAGCGACTTCCGCGAACAGCGCCGGCGCAGAGGAATAGCCGCGGTGCGGGGCTTCCGGGAAATCCAGCCAGCGCAGGTCGGTCACCGCGAGGATGTCGGCGGCGTTGCGGTCCTCGGCCCGGCGCAGGGCCATGTAGTCGATCTCTGGCGGCAGACCCTTGTCGAGTTGGCAGGCGAGCGCGAAGCCGGTGGGATCGGGCACCGATTTGGTGAAGGCGGTGACCATGACGGTGCGCCAGCCCCGGTCGGACAAGTCCGCGAGCGTGCCGCCGCAGGAGAACACGACGTCGTCCAGATGCGGCGAGACGAACAGGGCCGTGTGGGTCACAGCAGATGCGGCTCGGCGCGGAAGCGGCAGGGCATGATCGGGAGGTCGATGGCCCAGGCGAGGTCGGGCGCGGTGCTCTTCAGGTTGGCGTAGACGTCCATGATCTGGCCGCCGACTTTGGGCCAGGAGTAGACTGCGCGGCATTCCTCGAGCGCGGCGTCGGCGAGGCGGTGGCGTAGCGCCTTGTCGCGTGAGGATGCGGCGGAGCGCGTCGGTGAGGGCGTCGATGTCGCCGGGCTCGGTGAGCAGGCCGTTCTCGCCGTCGCGGATGCAGTCGACGACGCCGACCGAACGGCAGGAGACGACGGCCATGCGGCTGGCCATGGCCTCGAGGATGGTGTTGCTGAATCCTTCGGCATAGGTCGGCGACACGAAGATCGAGGCGCGGCGATATACGTCCGGGACGTCGGCATAGTCGACGTAGCCGGTCATCTCGACGCAATCCTGCAGGCCCAGATGCAGGATCGCGGCGTCGGTCTCGTCGTAGGTCGGGCCGATGCCGGAGATCAGCAGGCGGAACTTCTCGCCGCCGACATGCAGGCGGCGGACGGCTTCGAGCAGATCCAGCACGCCTTTCCGGGCGTCGACCCGGCCATGGTAGAGCATGACCGGCGGGTCTTCCGAGGGCGGGTCGCCGGGGGTGAAGCGCTCCGTCTCGACCGCGCCGGGGACGATGGTGAAGCGGGCGGGGTCGGTGCCGAGCCGGGCGGTGACTTCGTCACGAAAGGAGTCGCAGCCGATCAGGACGGCGCCGGCGTGGTCGAGCACGCGGATCATGGCCTGGCGGTGCGTCTCGCAGCAGCTTCCCACCCAGTGGCCGTCGCCGCCCTGGATCGAGACGACGTTGGGCACGCCGGTATCGCGCGAGGCCAGCAGCGCGGCCCATCCGCAGGGATAGCCGTATTGGGCGTGGATGACGTCGAACGGGGTGCGGCGATGCTCGGCGACGACGGTCTGGCGGATGGTCTCGACGTCACGCTCGAAGTCGCCGCCATCCTGTTCGCCGAGCTGTTCGAGGCCGATGACGCGCACGCCCGGCACGACGGGAGGCGGGCCGCCGCCATAGACGCGCTTGCCGAAGGCGTCGCCGCGATATTGGCTGATCATGGTGACGTCGTGGCCGGCGGCGACGAGTTCGCGCAGCAGGTTGATGGCGTAGACGCTCATGCCCGAGATGGTCGGGAAGAAGCGGCGGCTGATGAAGCAGATGTTCAACTATTGATGCTTTCGCAGATAGGCCAGGCTCGAAGGGATCATGGTGTCGGCGCGGTGGCTCTCGCGGCTGAGTTCGACGCAGACGAGTTTCTGGAAGCCGATCTCCTCGAGCGCGCGGAGGATCGCGGGAATGTCCATGTCGCCCTCGCCGAACGGCAGATGGATGTGGACGCCTCGCTTCATGTCCTCGATCGAGACAGTGGCGATGTGGGGGGCGAAGGCGCGGACGGCGTCGGCCGGGTCGCGCTCCGAGGTGACGAGGCAGTGGCCGGTGTCGAGCGCGAGCTTCAGGCCGGGGATGGCGAGGCCCGCCCAGTCGTCGCAGGTCTCGATCGCCATGCCGGGTTCGGGCTCGAGGGCGGCTATCGCGCCCAGCCGTTCGGCGTGGCGCACGACTTGTTCGACGCCATCGCGGAGCCATCCCTTTGCAGCGCCGGGGTCGACGCCGGGCTTCGGCACCCCGGCCCAGAACGACATGGCGTCGGCGCCGGTGTCGGCAGCGACTTCGAGGGCGCGGGACAAGAATTCGACCCGGCGGGCGCGGCCTTCGGCGGTCGCGGTGACGAGGGTGGGCTCGTGCTTGGCGCGGGGGTCGAGCAGGAAGCGGGCGCCGGTCTCGACGACGCAGCCGAGATTCAGCTCGCGCAAGCGGCGGGCGACGGCGCGACGCGCCTCGGCGAAATCGGGCGCGAACGGGTCGAGGTGGTGGATGTCGAGCGTCAGCGCGACGCCGTCGTAGCCGGCGTCGGCGATGAGGCCGAGCGCGTCGTCGAGGCGGTGATTGGCGGCGCCGTTCGTGTTGTAGGCGAAACGGAGGCTCATCGTTCCATGCTGATCGGCGCGCTGTGGACTTCAGGCTCGCGATAGAGCGGGTAGAGCCGGCCGACGATGCGGTCGACTTCGTCGGTGTCGAGCCAGGCGGGGCCGCCCAGGCGGGTTTGGGCGTCGGGCGTCAGGCGGACGGGCTTGGCGCCCGGCGGTGGGGCGCCGATGCCGACGAGCTTGGAGCCGCGGTCGAGCAGCTTGCGGACGCCGCGCTCGCCGATGCGGTGATAGCTCATGGTCTCGACCTCGAGACCGGGCACGAAGGCTTTGACGACGTGCACGCCGGTGTCGCCGGGCGGCGAGAAGTCGAGGTAGAGGATCTCCATGCCGTGCGCGGCGAAGCGGCGGGCGAGTTCCTCGACGAGAGGCGTGCCGGCAAGCGGGCCGTCCCAGGTCGGCAGGTCGGCGAAGCGCTTGGTCTCGCGACGGCTCAGCACGGTGTCGGCGAGCATGGCGCGCATCTCGGCCTGGTCGAGGCGGAGCCATTCGACCATCGCGCGCAAACTGCGGCTCTCCTCGCCGCCGAGCGTGTGGAACTGGCGGAAGCGGTCGAGATAGCCCGGCGGGGCCACGGCGCCGATGTCGGCGAGGCGGGCGTGGCTGAAGACCTTGCGGACGCGGGCGGCGGCGAACTCGAACAGGGCTTTGCGCAGCGCGTGCTCGCGGTCGAGCGAGGAGGCTTCGCCGGCGGCGGTCACCATGATCGGATAGGCGGCGGCGACGCCGGGGCGTTCGGCGCCAACGCAGTAGACGTTAGCCGTGCCGAACTCGTCGGTCGCGAATTTCGGGATCACCTCGATGCCGAGTTGGTCGAAGCGGGCGAGCAGGGCCTTGGTGCGGGGGTCGTGCGGCTCGTCGGGGCCGAAGTCGAGCGCGATGCCGCGGTCCATGGCGCGGAAGCCGGTGCCGTTGCCGTCGCGCTGCAGGAGTTCGCCAAGACCGTGGCCGATGGCGAAATCGAGCGTGGGGCCGGCGCCGAGGCCGTTGGTGATGGGGGTGGTGAAGGGCTCGTAGCCGGGCTGGAGGTCGCCGACGGAGCAGGCGGCGAGGTCGATCGGGACCCAGACGGTATCGCCGCAAGGCCAGCGATGGGCCTGGACCCATTCGAGCGTGGTGTCGTCGTCGACCGTGCTGCCGGCCGGGAGGACGAGGGTGACCGGTTCGATGGCGCCTTCGCGGCGGAGGGCGGCGTAGGTGCCGGTGCGGCGCGGGAGACGCCAGATCGAGGTGGCGGAATGGACGGCTTCGGCGAGTTCGCCGGTCGTGCCGATGATGGCGCTGTCGTCGTCGACGCCGTAGCCGACGCCGTGCGGCGTGACGCCGTGCCAGCGCGTGCCGTCGGCGTTGAGGAAGATCGCGTTCCAGCAGGCGACGCCGGTGACGTCGAGCGGGGTGAGCGAGAACAGCTCGACGCGGCCTTCCGGCATGGAGTCGATGTATTTGACGGCCGCGTCGTGGCAGACGCGGCGGGAGGACGTGCTGGTTCATCTCATGGCCTGGGGGTGTATCGGGATCGGCCTGGTGTGGGGTGGGCCTTCGATCACGTCGTCGAGCAGGCGCAGCGCGGCTTCGGTGTCGACATTGGTGGCGCACTCGAACGGGGTGAAGGCGGCGGTGAAGTCCAGCCGCTCGAACACCCGGCGGTAACGTTGCGCCTCGCCGCGGCTGAGCGGGATCTGCTTGTGGTAGGCCTTGTGGCAGGAGATGCGCTGCGCCGTGCCGTCGGCATCGAAGTCGATCTTCAGGGCATCGCCGCAGAAGACCGCCTTGTGGGCGGCGTCGTACAGGATCGAATGGCCCTCGTAATGGCCGCCGGTGTGATGCAGTGTCAGGCCGGGGCGGATCTCGAACACCTCGTCATACGGCACGGTGACGCGGAACGCCTTGGTCCATTGCAGATCCTCGCGCTGGATCAGCAGATGCGGCTGGAAGTGATCCTGCAGCTGATAGAGCGCCCCGTAGCCGTGCGGATGGCTGGCGCCGAGCCAGCGTATGCCGCCCAACTCCTCGATCTTGGCGAGTGCTTCGGGCGAGTAGAGCGGGGCGGCTTCGAAGGCGACGTTGCCTTCGGGATGGAGCAGCAGCCAGCCATGGCCGTCGAGGCCGTAACGCGGGGTCGACCAGAACTCCCAGATCCCCGGCATGACCTCGCGCCAATGATGGGTGAGTTTGGGCAAGACCTGCTCGGGGGTGAGGAATTCCCAGCCGTCTTCCGGCAAGTCGTTGCGGACGTCCGAGCAGATCGGGCAGTCGGGCGGAACGGCGAAGTAGCGCTGCCAGTGGCCGCAATTGGTGCAGGAGAACGGGCTAAGCGGCATGAACGGTCTCTGTCGGGGGCGCGGCCATGCGCTGCGCCTTCAGGATGAGCGCCATGGTGTGCAGGTCGCGCTCGGGGGTGAAGGGGAAGGCGCCGTTGCCGATGATGGAGTCGGCGAACGCTTCGACCTGGTTGAGGAAGGGCGAGCGTTCTGCGCCCGGGATCTTCTCGAATTGCGCCACGCCGGTGGCGGCATCAATGAATTCGAGCGTGCCGCCAGGAGTTTGGCCCATCGTGTCGCGGGCGATGGCCTGGCCGGCGGTGCCGACGACTTCGAGGCGGCGCCGGGGCAGGGTCTCCGGGCAGTTGTAGGCGACATGCAGCTGCACGAGCGCGCCGCCCTCGGAGCGCGCCATCAGCAGTGCACCGTCCTCGACGTCGTAATGGTGGACCCGCGCTTGGCCGAACGCGGCGATCTCGACCAGCGTGTCGTCGAGCAGGTAAGCGGCGAGGTCGAGGCCATGCGGCGCCAGGTCCATCAGCGCGCCGCCGCCGGCCCGGCGCTTGTCGATCCGCCAATTGTCGCCGGCCCAGTTCGCCGGCAGCCAGCAGGCGTAGACGATGCGGACCGCGGTGACCGTGCCGAGCCGGCCTTCGGCGACCATGCTGGCGAGGGTGCGGTGGGCAGCGTGGAAACGCTGGTCGAACGCGGTGGCGTAGCGAACGCCGGCGGTGCGGCAGGCGGCGACCATCGCCTCGGCATCGGCCATGGTGGTCGCCATCGGTTTCTCGCACAGCACCGGCAGTCCCCGCGCGGCGGCGGCTTCGACCAGCGCGCGGTGCGCATCGTTGGGAGCTGCGACGTAGACGGCTTGGAGGCCGGGCGCGGCCAGGAAGGCGTCGAGCTGATCGAAACTCGGGGCGCCGAACAGCTGCTTGGCGCGGTGGCGCGAGGCGCTGTCGGGATCGTAGAGGGCGACCAGCTCGCCGTTGGCGGAGTCCTGGATCGCCGGGCCGACATAGTCGCGCGCAACCCAGCCGCAGCCGGCGATGCCCCAGCCGAGACGCGTTACCATCGCTCGGGCAGGTCCAGGAGGACACGGCGGCGAACCGGATCGTCGACCTTGGCGTCCGCACGCATCGGATAGCTGGCGAGCTTGCCGTATTCCTTCTCGTAGCGGTCCGACGGGAACTGGATCATGCCGTCCACATACAGCGGATTGCGGCGCAGCGCAGCGCCCGGCGGCGGCATCGCGAGCCCGGCTGTGACCGGGCGCGCGGCGGGCGCGTTCGCGGCGAGCGAGATGGCGGCGGCTGTGGCCAAGCCGTCCGCGGCGACCGCGAGGGGCGCGCGGTTTTCGACCAGGGCGGCCGTCAGCTCGGTGTCGTCGAACAGCGCCGGGCTGTCGAACAGCGCCGCATAGCCGGACGGGGAGAGCGGCGCGCCGGAGGAGAGATTGTCGACCAGCCCGTTATGGGCGTGGCCGACGAGGATGGGCCCGGTCGCGACGCGGCGCATCTCGGCGGCGACGTGCGGCTTCTCCGGCAGGAAATAGAAGGCGTCGTGGCAGAACAACATGTCGGCGGCGCGGTCGGGTAGCGGCCAGGGTTGCGCGGCGTCGAAGCACAGGAGCTGGGCGGTGGGAGCGACGAAACGGCGGGCGAGCCAGAGCTTGGCGAACACGACGTCGGCGCCTGCCACGTCGGGGCAAAAGCGGGCGAATTCGCGGAGATAGTGACCGGCGCCGCAGGCGAGTTCGAAGACGCTGGCCGGGTCGGTCCAATGGGCTTCGGCGAGGGCGAGGCCGGAGAGGAAGGTCGGGTCGGACCAGCGATGCGCGAAATAGGTGCCGACCGGGCCGAAAGCGAGACGGTCCATCGCTTCGCGGAAGGTGACGCGATCGACGTCGCGGAGCAGCGCCTCGCGGTCGGCGCGGGAGGGCGGTGGGGTGCGCGCCCAGTCGTCCTGGTCGCCGAGCAGGAGCACCGTGGCTTCGGCTTTGCGGCCTTCGTCGAGCAGATGGATCGCGTCGGCAACGAGGGCGTCGCGGTTGGTGCGCAGGAACGGGATGCCCTCGATCACGGGCCAGCGTTCGCCGGGCGCGGCGATGGTGTGGGGGGTGTCGGGGTGCAGCGGCTGGCGGGAGAGCGGGCTCAGCAGGACGCGTGTGGGATAGGAGGCCTGTCGGGTGGAGGTCAGATCGCTCTCACCCCTCCCCTCTCCCGCCAGCGGAAGAGGAAGACAATTCGACGTCGTCGTGCTCACGGAAGTGCGGCGTCGCGCAGGACGGCGTGGTGGAAGGCTTGGACGGGGCCGGCATGGACCAGGTCGAGGTCGTCGAGCGCCTGCGACGTGGTGAAGTGGGCGACCTGGTCGTAATGCCGCATCTGCAGCACGCGGTCGATCACGTCGGCGGCGTGGAAGGCGCGTCCGACGGGGTTGCCGGCGTCGCGGATCAGCGCGAGCGCGTCGCTCGTGGCGGCAGCGAGCGCTGGCGGGAGGGTGGCGAGTTCGCGGGCGAACAGGCGCTCCATCAACGGGCCGAGATGATCCCCGAGCAGCATCTCGCCAGCAAAACCGCTATCGGGCAGGTGGGCGTTGTGCAGGTGGTGGGCCATTCCGGCGAGGAAGGCGGCGGCCGGGTCGGCGCCGTAGCGGGGCGCCAGGATACAGGCGAGGACGGCGACAATGACGCAATGATCGCCGTGACCCTCCGGCGGCTCGAGCACGATGCGGGGCTTGCCGGGGCAGGTTGCGCCCGCGCGGGGTTGGCGGATCAGTGCTTCAGCGAAGGCCGGCGCGGGGCCGGACCAGAGCGCGGCGCCCAGATGTTCGCGCAGATGCGTGGCGAAGGCAGGCGGGATCGGGCCGGCGACCTCGTCGAAGGCGCGGCGCAGGATCTCGCCGGCCTCATCGGCGGTAAGGCCGGCGCTCTCCAACACGAATCGGTGGATTCCGCCCAGACGCGACGCCGCCACCGCGTCAGCGGTGGTCTCGAGCGCGACCTCGCGCGTCGGCTGCCCGGCGGCAAGGGCGGCCCATCCCCGCCGGAACAGCCTGGAAGCCAGGCTGTCCGGATTGGATGCATCGCGAAGACGCTTGAGGTCGCCGAGTTCGGCGGCCAGCGGAGTGAGGCTGGCGAGCGACGAACCCGGCAGTGAGTCAGGCATGCGAGTACCGGGGCTTGGCTCAGGCGTCCGCGAGCCAGTCGAGCAGAACGCGCTCCTGAACCGGGAAGCTATGCTCTTCGCGCTTGCCGGGCTTTGTCATCGGCGCCTTGAAGAACAGGCCGAGCTGCTCCTGGATGCCGCCCTGCCCTCTCTGGCGAGCCAGGTCGAGCACGCGGGCGATCTCGATCACCAACGGCGCGGCCAGGATGCTGTCGCGGCAGAGGAAGTTGACCTTCATCTGCATCTTCTGGCCGAGGAAGCCGACGAGATCGATGTTGTCCCACGCTTCCTTGTTGTCGCCGCGTGGCTTGTAGTAGCGGATATCGACGATATGGTCCTCGACGGGGTAGCCGAGAATATCGTCGAGCACCGAGCCCTTGGTGTTCAGCTTGCTCTGCAAGCTGTCCTTATTGTTCAGGGCCAGACCGTCGCGGTTGCCGAGGATGTTGGTGCTGAACCAGCCCTCGACGTAGAGCGAGCGCGAGCGGAACGCGGGGGCCAGCACGGTCTTGATGAAGGTCTGGCCGGTCTTGCCGTCTTTGCCGGCGACCGGCACGTTCTGCTTCTCGGCCATCGCGGTCAGCGCCGGGATGTCGGCGGCGAGGCTTGGCGTGAAGTTGCCGTAGGGGACGCCTTCGGCGATTGCGGCGTAAGCGTAGAGCATGGCCGGGCTGATCGCCGGGTCGCTGAAGTCGAGGCCGCGCTCGAAGGCGTCGGGCGTGCGCAGGACTTCGGCGCCGCGGTCGGGCCAGCGCTCGACCGAGGCGAGATTGATCATCACGAGATGATCGATGCCGGTGCGCTCGCGATGGCCGCGAATGTCTTCGCGGATGCGGTTGACTGCGTCGCGATGCGATTTCGCGGCGAATTTGTTGCCGCCATCGACGTTCTTGCAGAAGTCGACGCTGCCGACGGCGGGCCAGGGCTTCATGCCGCCGAGCGCGGGAGCGACCAGGTCGGCCTGCTCGCGCTCGAGCACGCGGTGCTCGCGGACGGCCTCATTGAGGTCCTCGCCATGAAGATCCCAACCGGCGAAATGCAGGTTGCGGTATGCCGCAATCCCGGGCGCACCGACGGCGGCCAACGGCAGGCCATTCATGTCGTTGGAGCCGGCGCGCAGCATCTCGATGCCGGCAGCGGCCGTGGTGGCGACGGCGCCACCGAGACCGACGACAAGTACCCCTACGCGCCGACCGGTGGTCGCCGCATCAAGCCCGCTATCAGGCATCATACCTTCTTTCTGTTCTTCGGCCGCCGAATGCAGGCCGGGTCGTTGCTTGAGACAGATGGGCCTATGCCACAGGATAGGAAGCGCGCGCTTTGCTTGGTCCGCACCTCCTCAACACTCCTGAGCATCACACCCCCGTGAGCCGTCACTACATTCGGCACTGACCGGTTTGTGCCGGTGCCATGTGTCTAGATTGCGGCGATTAGGGGGCACGATCGCGCATGTCCGGGCCCCGTTCGCCATCTTCCAGGTCGAAATCGACCAACTTGTCCCCCTCTGCTGAGTGATCCCCGCCGTGTTCGAGGATCATGTGTTCGCGTGGGCCATCGGTGCGGTCCACGACATAGACCTGACCGAGCTTCTCGCTTTCCGCGACTTTCACCGCAGCCTCGATGGCTTCATCGAGCGACATGGGCTTGCCGTCGGGACGCATCGGCCGCGCGCTCTCGTCGCGAAGGCCGGTGAGCATGATGGTGGTGACTGTCTCCCGCGGCGCTTCCTCGTCGAAACGATGGAGCACGACGACATGTCGGGCAGGACTGGCGGGAATCGGATCGTGCGGCGCGAGCCGGATGATTTTGGTCATGACGTTCTCCTCGGCGCTTAACGTTTCGTGACGCCTCCTCGTTCCAGCAACCCTTGATCGAAGGTCACGTTAGGGCGGGCATGAGCGATGATCTGAGACACGGCACCACTTCCGCCGACCACGACGATAGCGGCGACAAGCGGCTGACCGCCCGTCGGCTGACCGAAGCGGCCGCCGAGGCGCGCGCTGCGGGCGACGAAGGGCGCGCGGCGGAGCTGCTGGAACAGGCGGAACGCACCGATCCCGAGGCTGTGGCCGAGGTGATGGCGGAAGGAGGTGTGACGGAGACGGCCGAAGCACCGCTGAGCGATGCGGATGCCGATGCCGAAGTCGCCGCGATCAGCCGTACGATCGAGCCGGGCGGCGCTGCGCCATCCCGCGCCAACATCACCGGCAGCGGCAGCGGCGCGGACAACGCCTGATCCGGCCGCGGCCGTTCCGCGATGCTCACGCTTGCCTCTCAAGGACCGATCGGACCGCGGCTCGGCCGTCACGCGCTGGCGTTCGCCTATGCCGGCGTCCTGCTGTTCGCGCTGACGATCCGCCTCATCAACATCGATCGGGCACCGTTGTGGACCGACGAGCTGTTCACGCTGACCTATCCGAAACTGGGTCTGCAGACGATGTGGACCGAGGGGATGTCGATCGAGCCGACGTCGCCGCTCTATTACAGCCTGATCTGGCTGATCCAGCATCTCGGCGGCAGGTCCGCGTTCTGGCTTCGGTTGCCGAGCATCGTCGGCTCGGTGGCGGCGGTGGCGTTGACATGGGCCATCGGGCGCGAGCTGTCGGGGCGGCAGACGCCGGCGCTGATCGCGAGCGCAATTTTCGCCGCTGCGCCGGAGAGCGTGTTCTTCGCGCAGGAGGCCCGCAGCTACGCGTTGCAGACCGCGGCCCTCGCGTTGGCTCTGTTCGGCTTCGCGCAATTTCTCCGACGACCCGACAAGCTGCGGCCACTGACGCTGTATGTCGTCGGTGCGATGCTGGCGGTCTATTTGCACCCGACGTCGACGATCGCGATCATGGCATTCAACGCGATGGCGCTGGCGGCGGCCATGGGAACCCGGCGGCTGTTGAGCCGCGCCTCCTTCCTGCGGTGGTGTCTGGCGAACCTGGTCGTCGCCGTCGTCGCGGCGCCTCTCGTATCCACGCTGATCTCGCCCAAGGCCGGGGCGGCGGTGACCTGGATCCCGGAGATCAGCCGGTGGTGGCTGGAGAAGCTGGCCGGGCTGTTCCTGGCCGGCCCGGAGATGAGTTCGCAGGCGATGCGGATCGCCGAGATCGGCGTGCCAGCGATAGCGCTGCTGATCATCGCCTCGGGCTGGCGGCCGAACCGGCGGACGCTCCTCGTGGTGGTGGGGGTGCCTTGCGTATTCCTCGCGGCGATGGTGGCGATCAGCATCAAACGGCCGGTTCTGCTGGACCGGACCATCTTCTGGCTCTGGGTGCCGTTGGCTGTGGTCTTGGGCGAGGCCCTGTCTGGCCGGCTGAGGGCGGTGTCGGTGGTCGTGCTGGCCGCTCTCTTGTCGACCATGACGATGCAGCAGATGCATGCCGGGCAGCTCAAGGAGGACTGGCGGTTTCTCGGCCACCTCCCGCCTTTGCCTCCGTCGGCGCTGGTCATCCTCGGCCCGCGCACCCCGCCGGCTGCGCTCAAGCTCTATGCGCCGAACCTGGTGCGGCTCGAACAGGGCTCCGACGGCACGCAGCCCGTGGCGGAGACGATCGTCTCGGAGCGGGCGTTCAAGCTGCCGAAGATCTCGCTCGTCGATGCGCGGCGGGCCATCGCCAGCGGCGAGCCGGTCTATCTGATCTATCGCCAGGCGGACCATCTCTGGGCTTCGGCGGTCACCGCATCGCTGGATCGGCCGCGGATCGCGTTGCAGGACACGCCCGGCGCCACGCCGTCGGTGCGGGCGCTCGTGTGGTAAGGAGCGAGCAGGCGCTTTACAACGCATGACCGTGACCGCACCCCTCTCCATCCGACATGGCTCGACCGATCTACGGATCCCGCTCCTCCCCGCGCCGGACCTCTCGATCATAGTCCCCGTGCTGAACGAGCGCGACAATGTGGCGCCGCTGGTCGACAAGCTGGACGCGGCACTCGGCGGGATCGCGTGGGAAGTCGTCTTCGTCGATGACGGCTCGTCCGACGGGACCCGCGAGGCGGTGACCGCGATCGGCCGGGCCGACCATCGCGTGCGGCTGCTGTATCGGACCGGGCGGCGGGGCCTCGCTTCGGCGTTCATCGAGGGCGCGCGCTGCAGCCTCGCGCCGTTCATCGCCGCGCTGGATGGCGACCTGCAGCATGACGAGCGGCTGCTGCCGCAAATGCTGTCGGTTCTGCAGGGCGGGGAGGCGGACGTTGTCGTCGGCAGCCGCTACGTCGATGGCGGCGGGCTCGGCGCCTGGGACCGAACGCGGGCCGGCATGTCCGACGTTGCCACACGGCTCAGCCGTCTCGTCCTGCGCACCGACGTCTCCGACCCGATGAGCGGCTTCTTCATGCTGCCGCGGAGCGTCTTCGAACGGGCGGCGCCACGGCTGTCCGGCATTGGATTCAAGATCCTGCTGGACGTCCTGGCCTCGCTGCCGGAGAGGCCGCGGGTGCGCGAGCTGCCTTACACGTTCCGCACCCGCGTCGCCGGCGAGAGCAAGCTGGACGCTGGGGTGCTGTTCGAGTTCGCGCTGATGCTGGTGGACAAGCTGGTGGGTTGGGTGATCCCGGTCCGCTTCGTCATGTTCTCGATCATCGGGGCGTTCGGTTTGTTGGCGCACCTGCTCGTGCTGCGGACGGCGCTGATGACCGGGCTGCAATTCGGGCCGGCGCAGTCGCTGGCCACCGCGGTCGCCATCGTCGGCAATTTCGTTCTGAACAACGAGATCACCTTCCGCGACAAGCGGCTGCGCGGTACACGGCGGCTGGCCGGCATGGTCATCTTCGCGGCCGTCTGCACCGTTGGTGCCGTCGCCAACCTCAACGTCGCCTATCTGCTGTTCACGGACGGGCACGAGGCGTGGTGGCGTGCGGGCGTGGTCGGGGCGGCGATGAGCCTGGTCTGGAACTACGCCGTCGGCTCGACGCTTACCTGGCGGCGCTGACCGTCAGTTGCCGTAGGTCTGGGTGAGGTAGTCGACGATCTTCGCGATGTCGGCGTCCTCGATCGGCGCCCCGTAGACTTTCTGCATCTTGGTGACCTCCGCTTGCCAGAAGCCGTGCGGATCCTTCGTGCGCCGGGGCTGGGTCGAGATGTAGTCGGCGCTGTGGCAGGCGGCGCAGTTCTGCTGCACGAGGTCGAGGTTCGGCCCGGCCGCGAGCGTCGCGGTTTCGGCGGGCAAGGTATAGCTCTGCGGCGCCGCGAGCGCGGGCGTTGCGGCGATCAAGGCCGCTGCGAGAACGCGCCTCATGCTGCCCTCACCGTTACGGTCTCGATCACGTTGCGCAGATAGCCGGAGGGGTTCCACGGCTGCTTGGCCGGCTGCGTCTGGCCGTCATTGGCGGTGGCGCGGACCATGCAGCGTGTGCTCGCCGGGCTCGAGCGTAAGCGGATGCTGCCAGCCGCGGAAGGAGAAGCGCCCGAGATCTTCGCCGAGCGTCGCCGCCGCCCAACTCTGGCCGCCATCGGCGGAGAGTTCGACGAGCTTGATGCCGCTGCCGCCATCGAACGCGATGCCCTTCAGCACGGTGGCGCGCCCGGCGGGGAACGGGCCGCGATCGGCGACCGAGGTGATGAAGCTGCGCACTTTGTATCTGCCGATCGGCTTGGTCTTGGCCGGCGCGGTGCCAGGCTCGACGCAGTTGCAGTCATTGTCGGGGATCCGGTAAGCGGTATCCATCCAGAACGTCTTCACCGGCTGATCGACCACGGTGATCTCGTTCAGGTGCTTCATCCAATAGGTGCCGTAATAACCGGGGACCACGAGGCGCAGCGGATAGCCGTTAAGCCACGGCAGGTCGGCGCCGTTCATGCCCCAGGCCAGCATCACCGTGCCGTCCATGACATGCTCGATCGGCAGCGCCTTGACGAAATCCGGCGTCTTGTCCGAGACCGGACCGTCCAGCCCATCGAAGCGCACCTGCACCGCGCCGTCCGCCACGCCCGCGCGCTCGAGCACCGTCCGGAGCGGCACGCCGTGCCAGCGCGCGTTGCCCATCAGCCCATTGCCCGCCTGCCCGCCCGCGACGCGCGGCTCGAACAAGCCGCGGCCGTTGCCGGAGCATTGGTTGACGGCGACGATCTCGGTGCCGCCGAGGCGCTTCAGATCGTCCAGGCTGAGCGACAGCGGCGTCTTCACCGCGCCCTTGATGGCGACGCGGAAGGTGGCGGCGTCGATCTCGAGCGGGATGTCGGCGAGATGGTAGCGTACGAAGAAGGCGTCGTTCGGGGTGATGAGGCTTTCGTCGAACACGGCGAACGGGGTTTCCAGCTGCGGCGGCCGGGTCGTCATCCGCACCAAGGCGCGCTTGCCGGGATACTGCACGAGCGGCCGCTCGCCGTTGGCGAACGGGAGCGTCACCGTCTCCGCCCGCGCCGCGCCCCGCCCCACCAGCAGCCCGGCGCCTGCCAGCGCCAACGCTTTCCTCCGATCGATCGGCTGCATCAGCATCTCCTTCAGGCGGCTCGACGGATCAGGTCGGCGCCCCGTTCGGCGATCATCAAGGTGGTCGCGTAGGTGTTGGCAGACGGCATGCTCGGCATGATGGACGCGTCGACCACCCGAAGCCGCTCCATGCCATGGACGCGCAACTCGTCGTCGACGACCGCGCCAGGGTCGGTGGCGGGACCCATCTTGGCGGTTCCGATCAGGTGGTAGGTGGTGGTGCCGTTCTCTTTGGCGAAGGCGAGCAGTTCGTCGTCGGTTTGCGCCGCCGGGCCGGGCAGCGTCTCGCTGTCGACGAAGGGAGCGAGTTCCGGGGTCGCGAACATACGCCGGAGCAGCCGCATGCCGCCGATCAGGGTGCGCTGGTCCATCGGGTCGGAGAGGTAGTTCGGCTGGATCACCGGGTCGACGAAGGGATCGGTGGTGCGCGCGCGGACATGGCCCTTGCTCTCCGGACGGTGCGGCCAGGCGCCGGCGGTCATGCCGGGGTAGTCGTCCAGTATATAGGTACGGCCCTGTTTGTAGCTGCCGGGGGTGAAGACGCATTGCAGATCCGGCGCGTCGGCGCCGTCCCACGACTTCCAGAAAACGTGCACGTGCGATGGCGAGGTGGCCAGGATGCTGGGGCGGCCCGTGGCCCAGCGCAGCACCTGCAGCCCCAGGCGTGGGCCACGGGCGAGTTCATTGAGCGTCTTGGTGCCGGCTTTGGCGCGCATGACGAAGCGGGCGGCATAGTGGTCGCGGAAGTTCTCGCCGACGCCGGGCAGGTCGTGGACCACGGGGACGCCGAGTTCGCCGAGGAAGGACGGCGCGCCGACGCCGGAGATCTGCAGCAGCCGGGCGGTGTTGACGGTTCCGGCGCTGATGATGACTTCGCGGCGGGCGCGCACTTCATGCGGCGTCCCGCCCTGCTCGGTCAGATAGCGGATGCCGACGGCGCGCTTGCCCTCGAAGATGATGCCGCAGGCGCGGGCGTTGGTGCGCAGGTCGATCTGCCGCCGGCGCAAGGCCGGGCGCAGGAACGCGACGGCAGCGCTGACGCGGCGGCCCTTGTAGATCATGCGCTGGTAATAGCCGACGCCGGCCTGGTCGCCGCTGTTGTAGTCGGGGTTGCGGGGTATCCCCATGCCGACGCAGCCGGCGATGAAGGCTTCCGAGAGCGGATGGATCCAGTCCATGTCGGTGATCGGCAGCGCGCCCTCGCGGCCGCGGCGGGACTCGCCGAAGCCGATGCGGCGTTCGCTCTTGCGGTAGTAAGGCAGCACGTCTTCGTAGCCCCAGCCGCGGTTGCCGCGCTGCGCCCAGGAGTCGAGATCGGCCGGCTGGCCGCGGTTGTAGATCAGGCCGTTGACCGAGGAGGAACCGCCGACGGTGCGCCCTTGCGTGGTGGCGATGGCGCGGCCGCCGGTCAGCGCGGTGGGTTCGGTCTTGAACTGCCAGGTGAAGCCAGGATCGAACAGCGTCTTGGTGAACCCGGCGGGGATGTGGATCCACGGATTGCTGTCGGGCGGCCCGGCTTCAAGCACGCACAGGCTGACGTTAGGGTCCTCGGTGAGCCGGTTCGCGAGCACGGAGCCGGCCGCTCCCGCGCCCACGATGACGTAATCGAACGTATCCACCCCGTTATTCTGCATGCGCAGACGCTAGCCCCGCCGCGCTGGCGGGGCAACCGAGGTCAGACTTTCGTTGCGGCGACGAGCGCTTTTGCCTTGGCGGCCACAGTCTCGGCGCTGTCACCGGGCTTGAAGATGGCCGAGCCGATGCCGAAGCCGGCGGCGCCGGCCGCGCGCCAGGCAGGAATGTTGCCGGCGTCGATGCCGCCCACCGGGAGCAGCATCGTGCCGGGCGGCAGGACCGCGAGCAGCGCGCGCAGCATCGCCGGGCTGCCGGCTTCGGCCGGGAACAGCTTGAGCGCGTCGGCGCCCGCCGCGAGCAGGCGGAACGCCTCGGCGGGCGTGAAGAAGCCCGGCACCGCGATCGCGCCGCCGGCCTTGGCCGCGGTGACGATGTCCGGATCGGCATGCGGCGTGACGATCAGCCTTCCGCCGGCGGCCACGACGTCGCCGACTTGCGCGGTCGTCATCACCGTGCCGGCGCCGATCAGGATCTTCGGGCTGAAGCGGCGCGCGAGCGTCTCGATGGTGCGGAGCGGCTGCGGCGAGTTGAGCGGCACCTCGATCACGACCAATCCGGCAGCGATCAGCGCCTCGACCACCGCCTTCCGCCTCGTCGGGTCGGATGCCCCTGAGGATCGCCACCAGCCCGCACTCGGCC
Source organism: uncultured Alphaproteobacteria bacterium (assembly GCA_963848035.1). Classification (GTDB taxonomy): domain Bacteria; phylum Pseudomonadota; class Alphaproteobacteria; order Acetobacterales; family Acetobacteraceae; genus JAVVHH01. The sequence goes on along the minus strand of CAWKCD010000001.1, from coordinate 3,173,289 downwards.
AAACGAGATTTCAATTCCATCCTGCGCGCTCCGCTATCGTTGCCAAACCGAGCGCCGCCGAGATCCGCCGGGGCCTGAACGGTGGTGACCCCGCGCTGCTGGAGCGCCATCGCATAGAGCCCGCAGAGCGTCGGCGCGCCGATCAGGTGCACCGTGCCGGCGGGAGCGGCCGCCTCGATCTCGTGTCCGATCAGCAAGCCGGAGAGGTAGGATGCCGAATTCGGTGTCGGAGAGCGTGCCGAACAGGCCTTGGGTGCGGACGCCGAAGAGATGGTGCAGCAAGCCGCCGGGCTCGCCGGCGCGAGCGACGCCGCGGAGGAACGCCGCTGGATCGGTCGGGCCGTCCTGCATCATGCGGCCCAGGATGGTGGCGTTCCGCAGCGCGGAGAAAATCTCACCGGTCATCGCCGTGACGAAATTTGTGACACTTTCCTGCGCGACGACTGCCCATTTCGAGTGCGTTCCAGGCAGGCACGCCAATGCGGACGGGCCGCTCCAGCCGACGAGCCCGGCGAGCTGCGTCTCCTCGCCGCGCATCACTTCGGGCGTGCCGCTCGGATCCTCGCCGCGCAATCCCGGCACGATCGCGAGGCGCCCGGCGCGGAACGGGACGGCTGGAGCGACGAGGCGAGCCGGTCGAGCCCGGCCGGGCACGCGAGGTAAGGCGCTTCAATCCAGCCCTGCCGGCTGCCGATCATGCCCGCCATCAGGATGTCGGTCTCGCCCTGCGCCAACCAGTCGCCGACGGTGTCGAGCAGCACGGACTCGAACCCACCGGGCGCAATGCTGCTGATGCCGTTCGCCGAGTCGCGCCGGTCGAGCACCGAACGACCCAGGAGCCGATAGGCCCGAAGGCTGGTGGTACCCCAATCAATTCCGATCATCTCAGCACCTTACGATTAGGATTTGAATCCGTAGGCATCTTAATTGCATCTTCACCGTTCCGTGATCGAATATGGAGATTGCGGATTGGGGGTAGCGGATGCGGCTGTTCCACTGGGCGCTCTTGATGTCGGTCCTCGCGACCGCCCAGGCGCATGCCACCGGCCCCTACTGGCACCGCTCGGCGGTGCTGGATTACCGCGTCGCCGCTGACGGAACCTCGACCGCGACCGAGATGTGGGAGGTGCGCGCCGACACGAACGCGATCGCGCAGACACTCGCGCAACAGACCTACAGCTTCGCCGCCGACCTCGAGCAAGTCGAGCTGACGGCGGCATACACGCGCAAGCGGGACGGCAGGATCCTGCCCGTGCCGCCCGGATCGGTGATGGACAAGGCCGTGTCGACCAGCGCGAGCGCGCCGCAATTCAGCGCCCTGACGGTCCGCACCATCGTGTTCCCGCAGGTCTCCGCCGGCGACACCGTCCATTACGAATTGCGGCGGACGACGCACGAGACGATGTTCCCCGGCCAGTTCCTCCTCACCCTCGAGCCCGGCGGCAGCTTCACCACCGAGGCCGTCGACATCCACATCAGCGTCGCGCCGGGAGCGACGCTGCAAACCGGCACTTCGGGCCTGGAGGAGTTGCCGGCGGAGTTGGAGCCGGACGGCCGCACGCGGCGGCATTGGCGCCTGGCCAAACATGCCGACGGCGCGATCGCGCTCGAAGCATCCAGCTTCGCCGATTATCGCTCGATCGGCCTGGCCTATGCCGCCCGCGCCTTTCCAGCCTCCGCCCCGGGCCCGGAGGTCCGCGCGCTCGCGGACCGGCTGGCTCCGGATGGGCTCGACGAGCGGCAGACCGCGCTTCGGCTGTACCGCTATGTCGCGACCGAGATCCGCTATGTGGCGACCTTCTTCGGCAAGGGTCGCGTCGTGCCGCGGGATGCCGAGACGGTGCTCGCGGAGGGTTGGGGCGATTGCAAAGACCACGCCGCGTTGCTGCAGGCGTTGCTGTCCGCCAAGGGGATCGCGGCCAATCCGGCGCTGATCAGCATGCACAACCGCTACGATCTGCCGCAAACGCCGGGGCTGAGCGCGCTCGATCACGTCATCACCTACGTGCCGTCGCTGGACCTGTTCCTGGACAGCACCGCCGCCTATGCGCCGTTCGGCCTGCTGCCTTCGGGCGAATACGACAAGCCAATCGTCATCGCGGACCTGCGCGACGCGCGGACGGCGCGGACACCGGCAATGCCGCGCGAAGGCATCGTGCTCAGCACGCGGACCGAGGCGAGCATCAGCGAGGATGGCGCGATCACCGGCCATACCACCACCACGGCCGATGGGCCGCAGAGCATCGCGCTCCGATCGATGGCGGCCTGGTTCGAGGGCCGCGGCCCCGCCTATGCCGCGAACTCGCAATTGCGGCAGCTCGGTACGCCCGGCACCGGTCATTACGCCTTCAACTCGCCGGACAACGCCGACGGACTCTATCAAGTGGACGGGTGGTTCGCGCTCGACGACAAGCTGCCGGAAAGCGGGACGATCCCGTTCACGATCCCGGGCGGCCTGGGCGTGTTCGGCCGCCCCGGTCGGCTGCTGCTGAGCGCGGGACAGACCGAGGATGGCTGGCACACCTGCTTTCCGGGCCGCGAGACCGAGCAGATCGTGCTGCTGCTGCCGCACGGCATGCAGCTGCAAGCCGTGCCGTCCGGTGTCCGGATCAGCGGCGGCAACGTCAGCTACGTTGCGCAATACAGCCTCAAGGACGGCGCGCTGACCGTCTCGCGGGAGTTCAGCGTTTCGACCGACCATCAACGTTGCAGCGCGGCCGAGTTCGACATGATGCAGGCGGTGCTGAACGCGGCGCGGCGCGACGGACAAGCACGGATCAGCCTCATGCCGGACCTGCCGCAACAGGTCGCGGCCGCGCCGAGCAACCGACTTTAGTTCAAGCCGCGAGCTGGCGCATGACGCGGCTCAGGTCAGACTTGCCCTCGAAGCCGATCCCCGGCAGCTCGGGCATGACGATGTGGCTGTCTTCGACCCGTACCGTGTCCGGGAAGCCGCCATAGGGCTGGAACAGGTCGGGGTAGCTCTCATTGCCGCCCAGCCCCAGACCGGCCGCGATGTTGAGCGACATCTGGTGCCCGCCATGCGGAATGCAGCGCGACGGCGACCAGCCGGCGACTCGGAGCGCCTCCAGCGTACGGAGGTATTCCACCAACCCGTAAGAGAGCGCGCAGTCGAACTGCAGCCAGTCGCGATCCGGCCGCATGCCGCCGTAGCGCAGCAGGTTGCGCGCGTCCTGGTGGCTGAACAGGTTCTCCCCGGTCGCCATCGGTCCCGGATAGAACTCCGCAAGCGCCGCCTGCAGCGCGTAGTCGAGCGGGTCGCCCGCCTCTTCGTACCAGAACAGCGGATAGTCGCGCAGCATCTTGGCGTAGGCGATCGCGGTCTCGAGGTCGAAGCGGCCATTGGCGTCGACCGCCAGCCGCGCGCCGCCGATCTCGGCCAGAACCGCCTCTATCCGCGCGCGATCCTCCTCGATCGTCGCGCCGCCGATCTTCATCTTCACGACCGTGTAGCCGCGGTCGAGATAGGACCGCATCTCGCCGCGGAGCGCCCCGAGGTCCTTGCCTGGGTAGTAGTAGCCGCCGGCGGCGTAGACGAAGACGCGCGGATCGGCCTCGCGGCCATGGCGCTCGGCGAGCAGGCGGAACAGCGGCTTCTCCTCGAGTTTCGCCCGCGCGTCCCATAGCGCCATGTCGAGCGTGCCGACCGCGACCGAACGCTCGCCGTGCCCGCCGGGCTTCTCGTTGCTCATCATCGCCGCCCAGGCGCGATGCGGGCACAGCAGACCGCGCTCGTCGAGCAAGCTTTCCGGCGCCGCCTCGAGCAGACGCGGCGCGAACCGCTCGCGGATCAGCCCGCCTTGGCCATAGCGCCCGTTCGAGTTGAAGCCGTAGCCGATCACCGGCCGGCCGTCGCGCTTCTCGTCGGTCACGACGGCGACGAGGCTCGTCGTCATCTTGGTGAAGTCGATGTAGGCGTTGCGGATCGGCGACGCGATCGGCTGCGTGATCTCGCGGACGTCGACGATGCGCATGCAGAATGTCCTATCGTTGGCGCGACAGCAGGGTAAGCGTCACGAACCGGCCCCGCGAGTAATTGAAGCCGCCAATCTGGGCAAGCTGCGTTGTGGCGATCCCTTGCTTGCGTAAATCGGCCAGCACTGCTGCCAGATCTCGATCCCCGACCACCAGCGACGTGACCTCGCCGGACGACAAGACGTCCGCGGCGGCCCCCGCCGGCAAGAACTCCGTGTCGGTGCCGGCCAGGAACATCAGGCTGGGCTCGGCGAAACCGATCGACCCGACCCGACCCGGCGGCAACACCGCCGCCACGCGCGGCGCGAGCCAGAGCGGCGTCAGCCCCGGCAATTCGACGCCGAGCGCCGCCCCATAGAACAACGGCAAGCACACCAGCGCGGTCAGCACGATCCGCATCTCCGCCTCCCTAGCCCGGCGGCGAAGCAACAGGCCGAAGATCGCGGCCAGCAGCAACGCCGCGAGCGCGGCGGGAACACCAGGCCAGATCGGGACGTGCAGCAGGACCGGCAATGCCGCCAAACCGACCGCGAGCAGAAGCGACACCACGATCGGCAGGAGCGCCGACGCCCGCCCGATCGGCCCGCGATCCCGCCGCAGCAGCCAGGCCGCCGCCAGCAGCGTGAGCGCCGGAAGCAGCGGCAGCGTATAGTGCGGCAGCTTGGTCGGCGCCGCCTCGAACACCAGCCAGGACGGCACGCTCCACCCCAGCAGGAACCGCATTTCAGGCAGCATCCGATCTGCCCAGGCCCGCCGCAGCGCGCCCGGCAGCGCCGCGATCGCCGGCAGCAGCAGCACTGGCAACAGCAGCAAGTGCATGCCGGGCGGCCCCCAATGCGCGTCATCGCCGGACGACAGCTTGCGTCCGAGATCGCCCCCGATCGCATCGGCAAAGAAGCGGCCGTGGGTCGCGACGCCGATCGCGATGAACCAAGGCAGCACCGCCGCCACCATCAGCGGCACGCCCCAGCCCGGCCGCAGCGCCGCCAGCCACCGCCAGCGCCGGTCGGCGATCCCCAATGTGATCGCGGTCAGCCCGGCAACCATCGGCCCGATCGGTCCCTTCAGCAGGATGCTGGCCGCCAGCGCGAGCCAGAACAGCGCCGCTCGCCCGGCGCCCACCGATGCCGGCGCCAGATAGGCCCGGCCCATCACGCCCATCGCGAGAACGACGCTGCCGGCCAAGGCGGCGTCGGTCTTGGCGATGTGGGTCTCGATGCAGAGGATGACGGAACCGGCCAGGAACGCGGCGCCCAGCAGCGCGGCCTGCCGACCGGCCAACCGTTCGCCCAGGCTATACGTGCCGAGAACCGCGACCAAGGCGCCGAGCAGGGAAGGCAGCCGATAGGGCCAGATCGGGTTCTCGTGCGCCAGCCCGACCGCCTCGGCCGCCGCGACGAAGGGCGCCTGCAGCCAATAGATCCCGATCGGCTTTCGGTTCCGCGCCTCGGTTCCGTTCTGGATGCGCACGAAGTCGCCCGTCTCGAGCATCTGCTTCGTGCCTTGCGCGAACCTGCTCTCGTCACGGTCGCCGGGCGGCAGGGTGACGAAGCCAGGGGCCCAAAGCAGGATGCAAAAAAGCACCAGCAGCAGCCGCGGGCGGCGCGTCTCGAGCAAACCAAGCATAAGCGCGGGCTAGCACGCATGATCAAAGAGCGCCATGAAGCGGGTGATGTCGCAAAACCCACCTTTACCGACCGACCCCACGCGCGAGATCGCCTTCGATCTGCTGCGCACGGTGCTGGAGCGCCGGCATACCCTCGAGGAGGGTCTTGAGAGCGCGAGCGGCGCCGAGCCGCGGGATCGGGCGGCGGCGCACCGGCTGGCGGCCTCGGTGCTGCGCCGGCTCGGCTCCATCGATGCGCTGCTGGACACGTTCCTCGCCCGCGCCCCGCCGGAAGGCGTGCGGCATGCGCTGCGGCTCGGCACCGCCGGGTTGCTGCTGCTCGACACGCCCGCGCATGCGGCGGTCGGCACGGCGGTGGATCTGGTCGCGGTCGCACAAGCTGGCGCCGTTCGCCGGGCTGGTGAACGCGGTGCTGCGCAAGGTCGCGGCGCAGGGACAGGCGGCGCTGGCTGAGCTGGACGGGCCGCGGCTCGATACGCCGGCCTGGCTTTGGACCAGCTGGGGCACGGAGGCGCGTGCGATCGCCGAGGCGCATGAGCACGAGGCGCCGCTCGACCTCACGCTCGCCCGGGGCGCGACGCCGCGGGGCGGCACGGTGCTGCCCACCGGCTCGGTCCGGTTGCCGCCGGGCACGCGGGTGCAGGAGCTGCCGGGCTTCGCGGAGGGCCAGTTCTGGGTGCAGGACGCGGCCGCGGCGCTGCCGGCCCGACTGCTCGCCGCCCAACCCGGCGAGCGCGTCGCCGATCTCTGTGCCGCACCGGGCGGCAAAACGGCGCAGCTGGCCGCTTCGGGAGCTGAGGTGTTCGCCGTCGAGCGCGACCCGCTGCGGATCAGACGGCTGCACGAGAACCTGGCCCGGCTGGCGCTGACCGTCGACGTCGCGCAGGCCGACGTCCTGGAATGGCAGCCGCCGTCGCCGCTCGACGCGGTGCTGCTGGACGCCCCCTGCAGCGCCACCGGGACGATCCGCCGGCATCCGGACGTGCAGCGCCTGCGCCGGCCCCGCGACGTCGCGGAACTCGCCGAGGCGCAGGATGCGATGCTGGCGGCCGCCGCGCGCATGCTGCGGCCCGGTGGCCGGTTGATCTACGCGGTCTGCTCGCTGCAGCCGGAAGAGGGGCGAGAGCGCGTCGCCGACCCATCGCGCTTCGGCCTGCGCCTCGAGCCGTTCACCCAGGACGAACTGCCGGAATTTCCCGAGGCGCTGACGCCCGAGGGATATCTCCGCACGCATCCGGGCCTCTGGCCCGAGCATGGCGGGCTGGACGGATTCTTCACGGCGCGGCTGGTCCGCAGCTAACGGTTTGCCTCTCGACATCGCTGCTCTAGAACCAATGCTGATGATCGAGTCGAAAAATTCGGCCAGTGTCCTACCGATGGGATGCGCGGCATGATCGACCCTCGGCGGTGGGCACGGGATGCGCGCCGGGTGATGGCCCGCGTGCCGAGTTTCCGGATGGGCCGGGTCCCGGACGCGCCGGCGCTGCCGGTGCGCGATCCTTGGCCCGGCGATGCCGGCAGCGGCGCGCGCATCCTTCGCGGCGAGCTGGTCTGGCAGGGCTCGGTGCGGCGCCTGGCCCCCGGCGGCTGGACCGACGCCTCCGGGCACGAAGCGCTGCGCGCGCTGGCCCATGGTTTCACCTGGCTGCGGGATCTTCGCGCGCTCGGCACTGATCCCGCGCGTGCCAGGGCCCGGCTGCTGGTGGCGGATTGGATCGCGACCTCCGGCCTCGAGCGCCTGGCCGAGCGGCCCGACGTCACCGGGGCGCGGATCACCGCATGGCTCGGGCATTACGATTTCTTCGTCGCATCCGCTGATGACGGGTTCCGGCACCGGCTGATGGCGCGGCTGATCGCCGATGCGCGCCGCTTGGCTGCCAGCCTGCCGGCCGACGAGGTCGATGGGCGGGCGCTCACGGCGCTGAAGGGTATGATCGCCGCGGCCGTCGCGTTGCCGGATCACGCCGCCCACCTCACGCGTGCGCTGCGCTATCTGCCGCAGGAGATCGCGCGCCAGGTGCTGCCGGATGGCTGCCACACCGAGCGGAGCCCGGCCGCCCAGCTCGCGGCGCTGCAGGATCTGACCGAGATTCGCGCGCTGCTGCAATCGGCGCAGGCCCAGCCGCCGCCTGCGCTTTCAACGGCGATCGAGCGGATGGCGCCGGCATTGCGCGCGCTGCGGCATGGGGATGGCGGGCTCGTGCTGTTCAACGGCGCCAAGGAAGAGAATCCGGTGCTGATCGACCTGGTGCTCACCCAGGCCGGGCGCGGCGGCCGCGCGCCGGCCGGGCTGGTGGAAGGCGGGTTCCATCGGCTACAGGCCGGGCGCGGCGTGCTGGTCCTGGATGGCGGCGCGCCGCCGCCGCCGGGCCTGGACCGGCTTGCCCATGCCGGGACGCTGGCGTTCGAGCTCTCCGTGGGCCGCGAGCGGCTGATCGTCAATTGCGGCGGCATGCCGTCGGCCGAGGGTCCCTGGCGCGACGCCGCCCGCGCGACCGCGGCGCACTCGACGCTGGTGATCGCCGACACGAACTCTTCCGAACTCAAGCCGCGCGGCCTCGGCCGCCGGCCGGACGTCGTCGAGGTGCAGCGCCAGGAGGCCAACGGCGCGCACCGGTTGGAAGCGACGCATGACGGCTACCGGCGGCTGAATGGCGCGATGCACCGGCGCAGCGTCTACATGGCCGAGAGCGGCGAGGACGTACGCGGCGAGGACGGGGTCGAAGCGCCCGAGCCCCTGCCCTACGTCGTGCGCTTCCATCTGCACCCGCTGGTGACGCCGGCGCTGCAATCGGATGGCGAGACGGTCGTTTTGCGCCTAGCGAGCGGGATCACCTGGCGGTTCCGCGCCGTCGGCGCCGCCGTCAGCCTCGAGGAGAGCATCTATCTCGGCGGCGACGAACCGCGCGCCAGCCAGCAGATCGTGCTGACGGGCCAGCCCGACGGGCCGCAGCTCGTCAAATGGGCGCTGAACAAGTTCGGCTGAGCCCGGCCCTCGCCGGAGCGGCCCGGGCTTGTTAAAGGGACACGTTGGTCCGGCTGATCGGAGAAATTTCATGATTTTGCTACGTCTGTTGGCCGCTGCCGCCCTGCTGTTGCCGTCGTTCGCTTACGCAGACGACGCGCCGTCGCTCACGCTCGAGCTGAACAAGCTGGAGCCGGTGCAGGCCACGGCCGGCGCCGCGGCCGGATGCCGCGCATACCTCGTCGCGTCCGACCCGGAGGGCGGCCCGAAGGTGGACGCCCTGCGGCTCGATCTCGTGCTGTTCGGCACCGATGGCGTGATCGCCCGGCGGATCGCGCTCGATGTCGGCCCGGTGCAGCCCGGCCGCATGCAGGTGCGTCCGTTCGAGCTGCGCGACCTCGCCTGCGACGGCATCGGGCAGATCCTCGTCAACGACGCGCTGATCTGCAAGATCGGCGGCGCCGATCAGACGGATTGTCTGGACAAGCTTCGCACCTCGTCCAGAGTGTCTACGAAACTCGTTAAGTAGACTTTCACTATCGGGCGAGGAGAGCGCAACTCAACCGCGCCCTCCGCGCTCTAACTCCTGTCTGCAAGAAGCCGTCAAACGGCTGGCAACTTTGCAAAGACGGGAGACACCAATGAGCAAACGCACAATGATTGCGGGCATCGTTGCATTGGGCCTCGGTGCGGCCGGTGCCGTTCATGCCCAATCCACCCCAGCAGCCCCGAGCACCTCGCCGCCCGAGCGGATGAATGGTTCGACCACGCTCAACAACCCGGCTACCTCGACCACGCCGCAGCCCGGCAGCCCCGCTGCACTCTCCACGCCCGGCGCCGCCACCGCGCCGACCGCACCCGCGCTCGGCACCCCAGGCGACGTGACGCCCGGCACGAGCGGCGCCACGCATTCGAGCGCGACGTCACCCACCCCGCCGATCTCCGGCGCGAACAGCTTCACCGAGGGCCAGGCCCGCGCGCGCATGCAGGACAGCGGCTTCGCGCAGGTGTCGGACCTGAAGCTCGACAACCAGGGGATCTGGCGCGGCAAGGCCATGCGGGACGGCAAGAACGTCACCGTGGCGCTCGACTTCAAAGGCAACGTCGTCGCGCAGTAGCGCCGCCAAGCCAATCATCGTTTTTCGGAGGACACCATGAGCATCGTCATCACACGACTGTTCGACACCTACGATCACGCCAAGCAAGCCGTCACGGACCTCGAGGCCGGCGGCATCGCGCATAGCGACATCAGCGTGATCGCCAATAACAATGACGGTCGGCACGACGTGCCCGCCGATGCCGCCACGGCGGACGCAGGGTCCGGCGCGGGCGCGGGCGCGACGATCGGGACCGTGCTCGGCGGCGGCGCCGGGCTACTGGCCGGTCTCGGCATGCTGGCGATCCCCGGTGTCGGGCCCGTGGTGGCCGCGGGCTGGCTGATCGCCACGGCGGTCGGCGCTGGCGTGGGCGCCGGCGCGGGTGGCCTGCTCGGCTCGTTGGTCGGCGCCGGCGTCGACGAAACCGAGGCGCATGTCTACTCGGAAGGCGTCCGCCGCGGCGGCACGCTGGTGACCGTGCGGGCCGACGAGGGCCAGCGCGCGACCATCGAGGAAGTGCTGACCCGCTACAACGGCGTGGATGCCACCACCCGCGGCGCAGAATACCGTGCCGATGGCTGGGAGCGGTTCGACGAGTCGGCGCCGGCCTATGTCGCTGGCGGCACGCCGAGCTTGGGTCTGCCGCTCGACAACGTGGTCGATCCCGGCACCCCGCTTGGCGGCCCGACCCGGCCGGCCGATCTGGAGCGTCGTGAGCGGTCCACCACGATCCTTTAAGCGCACAATCGAAGTAGGGCGGCGCACTGGAAGGTGCGCCGCCTTTTCATTGTCCGCGATCGACCCAGCTTTATCTCATACATTTCAAAGGCACCGACATGGACGGCGGACTTTCCGAGCGACTACCGGGCGCCATTGCGCATATCAACCGGATCGGCACTGCGGTGCCCCCCAACGACGTGCATCAAGCTTTCATCGATTTTGCGTCGACGTTGCTGCCGGAACGGAGCCAGCGGCTGTTCGCCCGCATGGCCGAGCGCGCCGGTATCCGGCACCGCTTTTCCCATCTCCGCCCCGACCCGGCCCGCGGCCCGTCGCTCGACGACACCAATTTCTATCGCCGGGGCTCCTTCCCGACCACGGCCGAGCGGATGCGCGCCTACGAAGCGCAGGCAACCGGCTTGGCCTTGCGCGCCGTGGAAGCGCTCGGCATCGAGCCGGACGAAATTACCCACCTGATCGTCGCAAGCTGCACCGGCTTCAGCGCGCCCGGGCTCGACCAGTTGATCGCACGCGAACTCGGCCTGTCGCCGCATATCGAGCGGACCTTGATCGGGTTCATGGGCTGTTACGCCGCGGTTCCGGCACTCCGGGCCGCACGCCATATCATCCGTTCGGAACCGGCCGCGCGCGTGCTGGTGATCAATCTCGAGCTCTGCACGCTGCATCTGCAGGAGACGAGCGACCTCGAGACCGTGTTGTCGTTCCTGCTGTTCGGCGATGCAGCGGCAGCGGCGCTGGTCACCGGCGAGACCTCGGGGATCGCGCTGGAGGGTTTCCGCGCCTCCAACCTCCCGGGGACGGGTGAGCTGATCACCTGGCGCATCGGCGACCAGGGCTTCGATATGCATCTCTCCGGAAAGGTGCCGCCCACGATCGCCGCCGCACTGCGGACCGAGCGGGCGCGCAACGACGGCGGTGGCCTGCTGCAGGGTCGCTCCGCGGCCGACATCGTCCATTGGGCGGTCCATGCCGGCGGACGCACGGTGCTCGACGCGGTCGAACAAGGCTTCGCCCTCGGCAGCGACGCGCTCGCCCACTCGCGCGCGGTGCTGCACGAGATCGGCAATGTGTCGTCGGCGACGCTGCCGTTCGTGCTGGCCCGGCTGCTGGCTGGCGGCAAGAAGGGTCCGGGAATGGCGATGGCGTTCGGCCCGGGCCTCAGCGCCGAGACGTTCCGCTTCAGCCTGGTTTGATGGATTTCCAGCGCCGCAGCACTCAATCCGAGTGGATGGACGATCCGGCGGTTGACCCGGCTGATCTCGAGCGCTGTTTGGCGGATCTCGCGACCGTCAACACGGTAACCCTGGCCCGGCCGCCGACGCTGGCATTCCTCCGCACTGCGGCGCGGTCGATGCCGGGCGCGGAGCTGTCCGTGCTCGATGTCGGATCCGGGCAGGGCGACATGCTCCGGCGGATCGCCCGCTGGGGTGCGCGCCGGGGCACGAAGCTGCGTCTCGAAGGCGTCGACCTCAACCCGGCGAGTGCGGTTTCGGCCCAGAGGATGACGCCGCCCGGCCTTCCTATCACCTACCGCACCGGTGACGTGTTCGACGAAAAGCCCGGCAGCGTGGACGTCGTGATCAGCTCCTTGTTCACCCACCATCTCGCTGATGACGACGTGGTCCGCTTCCTGCGGTGGATGGAGCAGACCGCGCGCCGAGGGTGGTTCATCAACGACCTGCATCGTCATCCGATCGCTTATTACGGCTTCACGGCGCTCTCCCAGGCGGCAGGTTGGCATCCGATGGTCCGCCACGACGGCCCGATCAGCGTCGCCCGGGCGTTCCGCCGCCGCGACTGGGCACGGCTGCTGCGCCAAGCGGAACTCGAGGGCCAGGCGCGCGTGCGTTGGCATCTGCCGTTCCGCCTATGTGTGAGCCGGCTTCATTGAAGGTCCTGATTGCCGGCGGCGGTGCGGCAGGGGGCGCGGCGGCGGCCCTGCTGGGGCCGCAGGCCGTGCTGGTGGAGCGGGAGCGCGGCGCGCACGATAAAATCTGCGGGGAGTTCCTCAGCGCCGAGGCGATCGGCTATCTCCGCCAGCTGGGGATCGACCCGGTGGCGCTCGGCGGCGCGCCGATCCAGGCGGTTCGGCTGATCCATGGCGAGGTCATGGCGGAGACGGCGCTGCCGTTCCCCGCGCTGGGTCTCTCGCGGCGAACGCTGGACGCGGCGCTGCTCGATCGGGCGACCACGCTGGGCGCCACCGTGCTACGCGGCCACGCCGTGCGACACGTGACCGACGGTGTCGCCGATGTGGACGGCCTCGGCCGGTTTCCCAGTCATGCCGTGTTCCTCGCCACAGGCAAGCACGATCTGCGTGGCCTTCGCCGCCAGCCGCAGCGCGCGCCGGAGGATCTGGTCGGGTTGAAGATGTATCTGCGCGTCACGCCCGAGCAGGCGTCGGCGCTGGCCGGGCACGTCGAAGTCGTAATCTTCCGCGGCGGTTATGGCGGTTTGCAGACGGTGGAGGCCGGAGTCGTCAATCTCTGCCTGCTCCTGGAGCGGGATGCGTTCGCCGAGGCGGGCGAGAGCTGGGCCGGCGTGCAGTCGATGCTGGAAGCGGACTCGCCGCATCTCGCCGCCCGCCTGCGCGGAGCCAAAACTCTGCTCGACCGGCCGCTGGCGATCTTCCGCGTGCCCTACGGCTTCGTCCACGCCCCTGCCGCCGACGAACCGCGCGATCTCTACCGGCTCGGTGACCAGGCCGCCGTCATCCCCTCCTTCTCCGGCGACGGCGTCTCGATGGCGATGCACAGCGCCTTCGCCGCGGTCGCCAGCCTGCAGCCGGGCGGCGCACCCGCCTACCATCGGCAACTCCGCCGCACCGTCGGCCCGCAAGTCGCCCGGGCTTGGACGATCTATCGCGCCGGCCGCACCGCCCCCGCGCTGATGGCGCGCGGCGCGAGGCTCTGGCCCGGCGCCATGCGCTGGGCGGCCCGCCTCACCCGGATCCCAACTCCGAGCCTGCTCGCCGGGTCATAGCCGGGCTTCGAGCCGGATCACCGCGCCATACGGCATGCTATGCGCGACCGCGTCGGCGAGCCTCATCGCCGCGGCCACATGTAGAAGGCATTGGATCGGCCCGGCATGGGTCATCACCAGCGTCGTCTCCTCGGAACTGGCGAGCCGGGTCCAGGCATGGCGGACGCGGCGCAGCATCGCGCTCACGCTCTCCCCGCCGCCAGGCGCATGGTGGATTGGGTCGGCCTGCCATGCCGCCATTTCGGCGCGCGGCAGGCTCGCCCACGGCTTGCCTTCCCAGGCGCCGAAATCCTGCTCGGTCAGCCGGTCGTCGGCATGCAGCGGCGCGCCGGTCTGCCGCGCGATCGCCCGGGCGACGTCGAGCGCGCGGATCAGCGGACTGCTGACGATCCGCTCGATCGGCTCCTCGATCACGGCCAGCAGACGCTCGGCTTCGGCCTCGGCCGGCGCGGCCAAACCGACATCGGTGCGACCGATGCAAGTGCGTGCGCCCACGATCGGGCGCGGATGCCGGACGGCGAGGATCAGGCCGCGCGCCACTCAGCGGCCGAACAGACGCCCGAACAACCCCTTCGGCGCCGCCTTGCCATGGGTCACGTGCGGCGAACGCGCCGGCGGGCGCAGCGCGCTGCTGATCAGATGACGCCCGGTATCGCCGGCCTCGATCCGCGCCTGCTGGAACTCGAGGATCGCGCGCGCCTCCTCGTCCGGACGCTGCACCGACGCGGCCACCGCCCGCGCCTCCGCCAACGCGCCCGCCCGGCGCAGGATATCGATCTTTCGCAGCAGATCGCCCTGCCATCCCGCCGCTGCCCGGCGCCGCAGCGCCGCCGCGTCCTCTCCGGCGTCATCGGCCGCCCAAGCGGCCTGCAACACCGCCTCCGCCGCCTGCGCCGCCTCGCCCGCGGCCTCGGCGATCATCGCCCAACGCAGGAACGGGCTCCGCTCGGCCGCGTAACCCGGCCGCCCAACCACCTCGCCCGCGACCGCGGGGAGCGACGCGAGATCCGGCCCGGCCGCGCCGCACTGCCGGCACGTCGCCACCCATTTTGGCAAGGTCGAGCGCGCCGGCTCGCCGGGCCTTCCGTCCAGGTCCGGTGCCAGTTCTGCCGGCGGCACGCGGAACGGCGGACGGCAGGCCTGGCCGCAGACCGAGCAGCTCACCTCGCCTGCAACCCGGCCCGCAGCCGCTCCATCGCGCGCTCCATGCGCGGCCGGGCTTGCGCGAAACAGAGCCGGAGATAGCCCTCGCCGCCTTCGCCGAACGCGCTGCCCGGCGCGAGCGCCACGCCATGGTCCCGCACCAGCCGCAGCGCCAGGTCGAGGCTGTCGGTCAGACCCTCGATGCCGATGAAAGCGTAGAAGGCGCCCTCCGGCGCGGCGTAGCGCACGCCGTTCAGCCCGGCCAATCCCTCCGTCGCCAACCTGCGGCCCTCGGCGCAATGGCGGCGGAAATCGCCCACGAACACGTCGTCCTGCAGCGCGGCGAGCGCGCCCGCCTGGGCGAAGGGCGGACAGCCGCTATGCGTCACCTCGACGATCTCGGCCACGCTGTCGCGTGCGCCCGCGGGCAGCACCATCCAGCCCAGCCGCCAGCCGGTCATCGCCCAGGCTTTGCTGAAACTGTTGCAGACCATCACGCGGTCGTCCGGCGTGGCGATATCGAGCAGCGAGGGCGCCGCCTCCGCGCCGGTGTAGATCAAGCGAGAATAGACTTCGTCCGAGATCAGCCACACGCCGAACCGGCGACACAGATCGAGGATCGCCCGCAGCTCCTCGCGCGTGGCGGTCCAGCCAGTCGGGTTGTTGGGGGAGTTGAGCACGAAGGCGCGGGCGCCCTCGAGCTTAGCGGCGAGCGCATCGAGGTCGAGGTGGAAGCTACCATCCGCCCTGCCCTCCAGCTCGAGCGGATCGACGGTCGCGCCGCGCAGGAGGGCGGCATTGGCCGGGTTCGGCCAGGCCGGCGTGTGCAGCACCACCCGATCCCCGGCGCGCACCGTCGCGGTCAGCGCCACGTTCACGGCGGTCATGCCCGAGCCGGTCACCTGGATCCGATCCTCCGTGACCGGCAGCGCATGCAGCCCGGTCAGGTAATCGGCCAGCGCCTGCCGCAGCGAAGGGACGCCGCGCACATCCGTATATAGGGCGTCGCCACGGTCGAGCGCTGCGGCCAAGGCGGCGCCCGCGCCGGGCGGGAACCGTTGGTCGCTCTCGCCGAAGCAGAGGAATTCGGTATCCGGGCGGGCGTGGGCAGCGCGGGCGACCGCGATGATCCGGGAGGGCTTCAGCACGGCGAGATCCATGCCGCCTCCTAGAATAAAGCGTCTGCGGGCGCTAGTTGCCGCGTCCATGCCCTCTCGCTCACGCCTTCAAGCCGCCCTGCCCTCCCTCGTGGCGATCCTCGGCACCGCGGTGTTCCATCGCTACACCATCCTCTCCGGTTTCGATCTCGTGCAGGCCGATACTGGTGATAGCCGGTTCATCGCCTTCCTGCTCGAACATTGGAACAACGCCCTGCACCTGCAGGAGAGCTGGCGGTCGCCGCCGATCTTCTGGCCGGTCCGCGGCACTCTCGCCTACTCGGACATGCTGGTCGGCATGGCGGTGCCGCATGCCCTGCTGCGATCGATCTTCGACGTGTTCGTCGCGATCAACGTCCAACTCGTCCTGCTGACGCTGGCGACGTTCGCGTGCGCCTATGTGCTGTTCCGCCGCGGTTTCATGCTCGAGGTGGCCGGCGCGACGCTCGGGGCGGCCTTCTTCGCGTTCTCCTGGCCGCGTTTCGCCCAGCTCGTCCATCTACAGCTGCAATTCATGCCCGTGCTGCCGCTCCTGGTGTTGCTGGCGTTGGAGTGCCTTCGCGATGGGGCGGAGCTCTCCCGCCGCGCGTTTGCCTGGCGCGCCGGCGCCTTCGTCGCGCTGCTCGCGCTGCTGCTGGCGACGACGCTCTATTATGCGATCTTCATCGCTCTTGCGGCCTCGATCGCGGTCGTGCTGCTCGGGTCGACGCGGGCGGGGCGGGGGCATCTCGGCGCGATCGCGCGGCGGCAGGCAGCGGGGCTGCTGGGCGCGGCGCTGCTGGCAGTGGTGCTGATCGGGCCGGTGTTCATGTTCTATTTGCCGCTGATGCGCGAGAGCCGCGGGCGGATGTGGGACGAGGTGCTGCTGAACCTGCCGCGTCCGTCCGAACTGCTGTGGATGGGCAAGCAGAACCTGCTCTGGGGCTGGTTCTTCGACCGCTGGCCCGAACCGGTTGTCACGGCCCGGTGGCCGGAATTTCGGATCGGGGTCGGCGTGGCGGGGACGCTGGCTTGGCTCGGCGCCGGGTTGTGGGCGGCGGCCTCGCTGCTGGCCCGGCGGCGCGTGCTGGACCGTGCGGCGATCGCGCTGCGCCTGACGATCCTGGTCGGCTTCGCGCTGCAGGCGGCGATGCTGCGCTGGCCCGGCGACCAGTCGGCCTGGTGGCTGATCTGGCGGGGCTTCCCCGGCGCCGGCGGAATCCGCGCGGTGACGCGGCTGCAACTGGTCGTGACGCTGTCCATGGGCCTGGCGTTCGGCACGTTGCTCGATCGGTGGCTGCGGGCGCGGGCGTTCTGGCGCGGCGCGGCGCTCCTCCTGCTCACCTGCGGCGCGGCAGAGCAGCTCGGGCGGCCGGCAGTCTACTCCGGCTTGCAGGCGAGCGCGGTGTCCCGCCTCGTGGCCGATGCGGTGCCGCGGACCTGCAAGGCCGCCTACATTATCTCGACGCCCGATCTCGTCACCAATCCACCCGAATTCGACGAGGCCCATTTCGATGCGCAGGCCTATCTGCTCGCCAATCCCGACGTCGCGGCGGTCTGGCATGGCTCGCCATGGGAGCACTACCGGCTGTTCGGACGCGCGGAGCGTCGGTATCTCGATCCGGCGCAGGCCATCCACGCCGCGCATCTGCTGTTCTTCTATAACTACACGATCCCGCTTGCGGCGACGCTGTCGCATGTTCCGGTCGTTAACGGGCTGAGCGGGTGGCAGCCGCCGGGTTGGCATTTGTTCGATGTGTTGGCGCCGGATGCTCGGGCACAACTCCCGTCCTGGTTGCAGCAACGGCAGGTTGCCGCAAATTCTGTTTGCGTCATTCCCGTTCGTCTGCAATTAATTATGCTGCCAGATCGAGACGCGGGCCTTTTCTGATTTGCGTATCGAGCAATCAACTTGGGATCGTCGGCTTTTTTTACACACGATTGACGCAAGTCGCGCGATCCACGAGCTAGGATGTTGAATTCAGCGCCATCCCCCAGGTGGCACGTTCCGTGCATTGCTCCTGCCGCGTAGCCCGGTCGCTGGGTGACACTTGTTGATCAGCGGCGGAACACGTTACCGCGGCGGGAATTCGGTCTTGTCGCGGACAGCTAATACGTATGGAGAGAACAATGATTTTTCGCACCTCGCTTCTAGCGGCCATCGCGTCGCTCGGCATGGCGACCGCCGCTTACGCCGCACCCGTCACCGGCCAGATCTCCCTTGGCGGCTACGCGCAGTCCGCTAACTCCGTTGGCATGGGCACGGCCACTGGCCTGAGCTTCGCTTCGGGCAGCTCCTCGTCCCCGACCATCAGCGGCACCAGCGGCCTGCTGTACTCGTTCGGCAGCGGCAGCGGTTCGTTCGCGGGCCTCGCCTGCGCCAGCACCTCCGGCGCCTGCGGCACGATCCAGAACATCGCCAACTTCAGCTCCGAGCCGGCGACGAAGTCGTTCCTGACCCTGACCACGGGTTCCTCGACGGCGATCTCGTTCGACCTGACCTCGGTCACCAACGTGTCCCACGGCACCGACGTGAACGGCGGCAGCGTCACCTTCACCGCCAACGGCACGATCAACTACACCGGCTTCGACGCCACCGCCGGCACGTTCATCCTGACCGCCCAGGGCAACAACATCGTCTCCTTCTCGGCCACCACGCTGGCGGCCGCGACCCCGGAGCCGGCTTCGCTCGCCATCCTCGGCGGCTCGCTCGCGGCGCTCGGTCTCGTTCGTCGTCGCGCGAAGTCAGTCTAGGACTTACTCGACCTACAACCAAGTGAAGGCCCGGGGGCATTGCCACCGGGCCTTTTTTGTTCGAGAACCTGCTCGAGCGCGCTATACGGTGAACAGCAATCGCCATCAATCCGCCACGATGAAGCGCTGCTACTACTTCTAAAATTGCGTCGAGGAATACAACATGACGACGAGAACCTGGAACGGGACCTCCGGCAACTTCACCGATGCCGCCAGCTGGAGCCCGAGCGGCGTTCCGACGAGCGGCGACATCGCAATCATCAACGCAGGCACCGTCGCCACCACCGGCACGATCAGCGGCGTGACGTTCCAGCTGAACCAAGCCAACGGCGCGACCGCCTCCAGCACGCTCGCGCTCAACAACGCGACGATCGACGCCACGTCCGCTCTGGTCGTCAACAACGGCCAGACTTTCTCGACCGCCACCCCGGCCGTCGTGAGCGTCACCGGTACCAGCACCCTGGCCGGGACCGGCTCATTCTACGGCACGCAGACGCAGTTCTCGATCGCCGCCGGAGCCACGCTGGTCAACAGCGGTGCGATGAATTTCTACTCCTCCTCGCCGACCACGGTCGGCGGCGGGACGTTGCAGAACAACGGCACGATCGCGTTCGTCAACCCGAACGCCACAATCCAGGCGCCGGTGCTCAACGACCCGATCACTGGTAACGGCACCATCGCACTCGGCGAGCACGCCCGCCTCGAAATCTCCGGCACGGTCGGCGCCGGTCAAACGATCGTGTTCAACGATGGCTCGAACGGCAACGAAGTCCTCCAGTTCGATGCCGCTGCCAACGTCTCCGCCGCCATCAACGGCTTCTCGGTCAGCGACAAGCTTTACCTGATCAATACGCCGTATACGTCCGCCACCTACACGAGCACGGGCGCCAACTCCGGCACGCTCAACCTGCTCAACGGGGGAGCCACGAGCGCCAGGCTCAATTTCGTCGGCAACTATACGCTGTCGAGCTTCAACATCCAGAACGACAGCCTCGGCGGCAGCTCGAACGAACTGACCATCACGACCAGCGCCAACAACAACGTCAGCGCCGGACTGCCCGCGGGCTTCCAGGGCGGCGGCGGCGGCTCCCTGCCGGTCTACCGCTTCTTCGACACGATCTACGGCACCCACCTCTTCACGCAGAGCCTCAGCGAAGCGCAGCAGATCCTGGCGACCCGGCCGGACCTGACGGAAGAGACCAACAATTTCGGCGCTGTCACGCAGAACAACCCGAGCGCGGTCCCGGTCTATCGCTTCTTCGAGCAGGCCAACGGCACGCATTTCTACACGTCGAGCCAGGCCGAGTTCCAGGGCCTGACGACGCCGGGCAGCGGCAGCTACCGGTCCGACCTCGTGTATGAGGCAACCAGCACGATCTTCGAAGACAGCGCCCAGCAGGCCGGCGACGTCGCCGTCTACCGCTTGTTCGACAGCATCAAGGGCACCCAGTTCCTGACCGGCAGCCAGACCGAGTATCAGGGCCTGACCACCGCCGGCTCCGCAACCTACCGTGCCGACCTCAGGCCCGAGGGCATCGCCTTCTACGCCCCGAACGGCACCTTCAAGGCCTGACGAAAAGCGGCCGGTTCAGTCCGAACCGGCCGCCTCTTCTTCCCGGACCGCGCAGAGCCGATCGATCCGGCGATACAGCCAATCGAGCAATGGCTCCCACTGCATCAGCACCGGCCGACGCTCGGTCGTTCCATCCCGCGCCACCGCGTCCGACAACAGCTTCGCCCGCTCCGCCGCGTCATCGCTGGTCGCGATCGGGAATTGCCGGTGTGCCGGAATGTCCGATGCGATCACCGGCAGCCCCATCGCGAGCGCCTGCGCGATCCCGAGATTGAAGCCCTCCCACTTCGAGAAGTTCACGTAGAGGTCGGCCGCGACATAGAGATCGGCCAGCGCCCGGTCGCTCACATTGGCGAACACGGTCAGCCCGGCGGCGCGCATCTCCTCCTGATCGTCCTCGTCGCCTTTGCCGCAGAGCACGAAGGCGATCCGCTCGGCCAGCGCCGGGTCGCCGGCGGCGATGCGCTGCTTGAGCGCGACGTAATCGTCGATGCCCTTGTATTGCCGCTCCGGCTTGTGGAAGCGGCAAACGTTCAGCACCACGAACTTGCCCTCGAGCCCCAACCCGGCGCGGATAGCGTCCCGGGCAAGCGCATGGGTCGCGTCCCAGGTGGCGAGGTGCGAATTGCCCAGGCCCGCCACTTCGGCCGGCGCGTACCCGATCTCGTCCTTGACGGTCGACGTGTTCGTCAGCACGAGCTCGGCCAGCCGGTAGCAGAACTGCTTCTCGATATCGATGTTCTCGCGATCCTTGCGTCCCTCCGGGAACCAGGCCGGCGGCGGTTCGCCATGATCGAAGATGACCCGGCGCGGGAAGTCGCTCATCGTCCGGAACATCGAGAAATACGGCATCGTGTGGACGATGACGCAGTCCACGTCCGCCTCGTAGGCGAAGGATTGCGCCTCGAGCTTGCCCTCGAGATAAACCCGCAGGCAGCCGCGATAGACGATCTCGTTCGGTTGCATGATGCCGCCCACGAACACAGTGCAGCCGCGCGCGGCCAGGTATTCGGCATGCTGCTGGATCACCACCGGCACGCCGTGCCCGACCGAATGCACGTCGCTCAGGATCAGGATGCGCGGCTGCGGATCGATGCGGCGGCGGTGACCGCGCCAGATCCGCGGCACCCGCGGGATCGCCGGCTGATACTGCCGTTCGAGCCCCAAATTCGGGCTGTAGTAAGGATCCTGATCGAACAGTTCCTTATACGGCGTCCGCACCAGGGAGCATTCGTGCCGGAACCGCGCCAGCTTCTCCGGCGTGTCGTCGAACCCACGCGATTTGGACTCGTGGTGCAGCACCGAGATCTCGCCGATGTAGAGGTTGCGGTAGCCGCGCCGCAGCGCCTCGCAGCAAAGGGCGGTGTCGTTGAAGGCGATCACGAGCAGTTCGTCGAAGCCGCCGATCTCCTCGAAGACGGCGCGGCGCACCGCGATGCAAGCGCCGGTCAGCGCCGCCGCCTCGCGGGTGACACCGGCCATGCCGAGATAGCCCGGCGCATCGCCGGGGATGCCGACGAAGCTGTGCCCCGCCACGCCGCCGATCCCGAGCACGACGCCGGCATGCTGGATCGTCTGGTCGGGATAGAGCAGCTTCGGCCCGACCACGCCGATCTCCGGCCGCGCCGCCCATCCGGCGATCGCGGAGAGCCAGGCCGGGTCGGTCACCTCGGTGTCGTTGTTGAGGAACAGCAGCACATCCGCCGTCGCCGCAGCGGCGGCCACGTTGTTGAGCCGCGCGTAGTTGAACGGGCTCGGATCGGTGATCACCAGGACACGCCGGTCCTGCCGCAGCTGTTCGAGATAGGCCAAGGAGGCCGGCTCGTCCGAGCCGTTGTCCATGATGATGATGCGGATCCGCTCGGGCGGGTAGGTCGTGCCGTTCCAGATGCTGTTGAGGCAGGTCGCGAGCAGGTCGGTGTGGTTGCGGGTCGGGATGATGATGTCGACCGTCGGCAACGCTGCCGGCTTGGTGATCGCGACCTCGCGGTGCGGTGGAAGGCCCGGCGGCGTGAGCACGTGGAACAGCACGCGGGCAACGCGGCCGACTTGCCGCGCGTCGAGACGGTCGGCCAGCATCGGCGCCCAGTCACCGATCCGGCGGTCGCCCGGCGGCGGCTCCTCGATCGCCGACGCTGCCACGCAGACGCAGTCGCCGAGGAAGGCGCGGCGATGGTTGAACTCGGGCGAGAAACGCGGCTTGAACCAGGGCGCGTGGCGCTTGCCGGCAGCGTCGAGCCGGTCCTCGTCGGCATAGACCAGCGCGAGCGCCGGGTCGCGGCGCACCGCCTCGGCGAAGCTGAACAGCGTTTCCGGCCGGAACACCACGCTGGATTCGGCGAACAGGATCCAGCCTTCGCGCGGCAGGACGAGCCGCGCCGTCAACTGTGATGCGCGAATCGCTCGCCGCACCGTCGAGCAGGCCGGCTTGCCCGCCGACGAGATCCTCCGGCACCACGAAGATGGCGCGCCACCGCTCAAGCAACTGCGCTTGCAGGTCGGCCACCACGGCGCCGAGCCGCCCGATGTCGTCTCGACCGAAGCGGACCACGACGAGCAGCTCCGGCATCGCGCCGGCAGCCGACGCCTCGCGCATGACCGTCCGGTCAGCCTCGCTCAGCGCGTCGTAATGCGCGATCCAGGCGGTATAGGCCTCTTCGTCGATCTCATTGCTGTCCAGCGCCTGGATAGCCTGGAGCACGATCCCGGCCTGCCGCCGACGCAGGCGGTTGTCGATCGCGGTCCGGATCCGCTCGCGCGATTCGCCGTCGCCCGTGAGCGCCGCGCGATACAGCAGGGTCGGCCAACGGCGCCAAGGCGGCATGAGATCGAGCCGCGACAGACCGAGTCCGAGCGCCTTGCCGCCGCGCGAAGCCAGGTAGTCGCGCAGTTCGTGCTGGAAGCCGAACCGACGCGATAGCCAGTTGAGGTTCTGCTTCTGCACGATGGCCGAGTCGGCCACGAGAAGGTCGCGGCGGGCCCGCTCCAGCGTATCGAGCGGGATGGGTTGCGCAGCGACTCCGGCCTCTGCAGCGATGTTCGGCTCGATCTCTGCTGCAGACATTCCTCAACCCCGGCCAGCCAACATGTTGGCCCCAAACGCAGCGGCTGCATTGCCGATTAGGGATCGAGGGTCAAGCCGGACCGGCTTGGATCTGGTCGGTTTGGCCGCGAGGGATTACCCCTTTACAACCCACGCGGGAGATCGATTGGATGCAGCCTGAACTCTGATCGGAGTGGAACCTTGAGGTCGATATGAGCAGCAAGATCCCATCTGTCGAAGACGATGCGCGCGCGAGAGCGAGCCAAACCCTGGCTGATGGCAAGCCGATCATGGATCGCGCGTTGCTTCTGCGCTGCGTCGACGAAATCGAGCATTTGAAAGCGGCGCTGCGAGACATCGTCGGTTCGGGCCAGAGCCGCGGCGGCATTTGGGCCCGGCAGCGGGCGCAGGAAGCACTCGAGCCGCGTCGGTAGGCAAGCGCAACAGCTAAGAGAGTTTGTTCGGATCAGCTACCGTGGATTGAATCGAGACGAGAGTTTTCTTGTCAGCAGCCGCACTGCGCCCTACTTCTGCAGCGTCCGGTATTGGCCTTTCTACTGGCTGATCTGATGACGGGAAGAATTAGAGCAGCAGGAGCCCGGGCAGTTGCGGCACAAAACGTGGCACAAAGCATTTCTCGTGGCTCTTGGTCTGAGCCTCGCGGCCGGTAGCGCCCGCGCGGAGTTCGTTCGTAACGGCAGAGGGTGGGAACGTCTCTCGCCGTCGACTCAGCAGGGCTACATTGCGGGCGTCATCGACCAGACGGGCGTCGCGGGCGCCTCGAACGATCGGCAGCTCGTCATCCGCTCGGCAGCCGAACTCTGTCTCGGGCACAACCGCACCACTCTCAGGGCGTTGGCCGCGGGCGTGACCGAGGCCTACCGGAGCGAACCGAAGCTCTGGGGCAAGCCGCCATTCCTGATCGCCTGGTACGTCGCGGCCCGGCGCTGCAAGGCAGAGATCGACACCGAACTCACGCGGGGCGGCCTCGAGCCCCTGGATGTGGATGCGATGCTGACGGCGCTCAAGGTCGATCTGGCGCGGGCGCGGTGAGGTAGAAGGTGGAGGTCCGGGCCGGAATCGAACCGGCATTCAAGGATTTGCAGTCCTCTGCATCACCACTCTGCCACCGGACCGCCAAGGGCTGCTTTCGTGCAGGGGCGCTATATCTCTCGCGGGCCGCTTCGCGGTCAAGCGCTCACATTGGCCATCGTGACGCCGCGCTAGCACTGGCCGCGGTGCAACATGCCGGTCTATAAGCCGCGGTCGGCGATAACCGGGCAAGACATGGATCTGACGCAACTCGACTACGCCTCCGCGCGCGACCACATGGTCGACAGCCAGCTCCGGCCGAACCGGATCATCGACCCGCGGCTGATCCGGGCCTCCCGCACTATTCCCGCGCGAGCGCTTCCTGCCGGCGGAATTGGCCGACATGGCCTATGTGGACGAGGACGTCCCGTTGCCGGGCGGCCGCAACATGATGGAGCCGCTCGTGCTGGCCAACCTCATCCAGCTGGCCAAGGTCCGCCAGGGCGAGCGCGTCCTCGTGGTCGGCGCCGGCGCGGGATACGGCGCGGCGCTGCTCGACGCGCTAGGCGCCTCCGTTACCGCGCTCGAGGAGGACCCGGCGCTGCTCGCCCGCGCCCGCGCCGTGCTGCCCGAGGTCGCGCCGGGTGTGACGGTGGTCGAAGGACCGCTGACCGCCGGGCTGCCGGGGCCGTGGGATATCATCATGATCGAAGGCGCGGTGCCGCAGATCCCTGCCGCGATCGGCGGGCAGTTGAACGCGCATGGCGGTCGGCTGGTGACGGTGATGGCGACGCCGCCGGGCTTGTCGCGCGGGGTGTTGGCCGAGCCGATCAATCCGGGCGCCCCGGAGCCGAAACTGAGGGCGCAGCCGCACTTCGATTGCGCAACGCCGATGCTCCCGGCGTTCCGCATCAAGCCGACGTTCAAGTTCTAGTTAAACCATGTTTTTCATGGCACAGTGCAGCAGATGACGGCGGGGGCTGGATGATGCGTTGGAGTGCGGTTGCAACGGTTGGCGCATTGGTGCTCGGCGCAGGAACGGCGCACGCGCAGACGCGCACGCTGCAGGACGCGCTGGCCGCGGCCTACGCCGGGAACCCCACGCTGCAAGCGGCGCGGGCCCAATTGCGGGCGACTGATGAAGGCGTGCCGCAGGCCCTAGCCGGTTGGCGGCCGACCATCGTGCTGTCCGGCTCGGCCGGCTATGGCGATGGCACCCTGCGAACCGCGGCAACGGATTTTTCCAACGCCGCCACGCGCCGCAACGCCCGTGACATCTTCACCGGCCAGGCGACGGTGACGCAGCCGCTGTTCCGCGGCGGCGCGACCCGGGCCGGCACCAACCAGGCCGATAACCGTGTCTACGGCCAACGTGCCCGCCTGCTCGCGACCGAGCAGCAGGTGTTCACCAACACCATCAACGCCTACGTCAACGTCATCCAGCAGCAGCAGGTGCTGCAGCTCAACATCAACAACGAGCAGGTGCTGGCCCGCCAGCTCCAGGCGACCCAGGACCGGTTCCGCGTCGGCGAGATCACGCGGACCGACGTGGCGCAGGCCGAAGCCGCACTCGCCGGCGCCCGCGCGACGCGGGAGACGGCGGAAGGCAACCTGCAGACCGCCCGCGGCACCTATCGCCAATATGTCGGCGAGTTGCCGGACCGCCTGGTCGAGCCGCAGCCGATCAAGGTCCCGGTGAAGAGCCAGGGCGAGGCGGTCCAGCTCTCGACGCACAACAACCCGAACGTCATCGCCGCCCTGTTCGACGACGCCGCCGCCCGTGACAACATCGACCTGCAATTCGCCAACCTGATGCCGCAGGTCAGCGTGCAGGCCAGCGCCGCGCGGACCGACAACTCGACGATCTATGGCCAGCGCACGATCGGCGGCCAGGTCCTGCTGAATGCGACCGTCCCGGTCTACCAGGGCGGCGCGGAATATTCCCGAGTCCGGCAGGCGCGCCAGCAGGAGCAGCAGGCGCGCAAGACGGTGGACGACATCCGCCGGCAGGCGGCGCAGCAGGCGACGACGGCCTGGGAAACGCTAGTGGCCGCGCGCGCGACCATCGAGAGCACCAAGTCGCAGATCCGCGCCAACCAGATCGCCCTCGAAGGCGTGCAGCGCGAAGCGATCGTCGGCAGCCGCACCACGCTGGACGTGCTGAACGCCGAGCAGGCGCTGCTCAACTCGCGGGTGACGCTGGTGCAGAACCTCGCCAACCTGATCACCGCGTCCTACACGCTCGCCGCCGCGGTCGGACGGCTGAGCGCGCGCGACCTGAACCTGAACGTCCCGCTTTACGACGACACCGCCTACTACAACGCTGTGCGCGACCGTCTGTTCGGGGTCAGTGACTACGCTGTCGAGCAGCCGGGGCGATAGGCAATGGCACAAGCACCGAACTCTCCGTCGCAGGGCGATGCCGATCCCTCCATGGACGACATCCTCGCCTCGATCCGCCGCATCCTGAGCGACGAGGAGAAGGCGGCCAAGGCGCAGCAGCCCGAAGACGGCGTGATGATGCTCGATCCCTCGATGATGGTGGACGACAACACCCCGGTCGAAGGCCTGCAGCACGTGCCGAATCTGCACGCGGCGTCCGAGCCCGAGCATCACATGCAGGCCCACGCGCCGTCGCCGTCTCCTGCCGCGGAACAGTTCGGGGATGCGACGCATCTGATGATCGCCGGCGATCCGGACGTGCCGCCGCTGGCCCAGCCCGCCCCCGCCCCGCTCCGCTCGCCGACGGCCTCGAACGAGACCGCGCACGCCGCAGACACGCTGGTCGCGCCGGAAGCCGCCGCCATGGCCGCCTCCTCGGTCGGCAACCTGATGCGCACCCTGGTTGCCGAACGCACCGCCGTGGTGCACCGCGGTGGCCCCAGCATCGAGGACGTCGTCCGCGAGGAGATCCGGCCGCTGCTCAAGGGCTGGCTCGACACCCACCTGCCGCCGCTCGTCGAACGGCTGGTTCGCGCCGAGATCGAGCGCGTGGTCGGGCGGATCGGCACCTGAACGGGGGACAGTGCTGCGTCGCCGCCTCTTGCGCGGCGAGCGCACCCGACTAAACCTCCGCCGATGCTGAGCAAGAGTTTCGATCACGCCGCGGTCGAGCGGCAGCTCTACGCCGGGTGGGAAGCCGAAGGCGCGTTCCACGCCGATCCCTCGACGTCGGCCACGCCCTTCACCATCATGATCCCGCCGCCCAACGTGACGGGCAGCCTGCATATGGGTCACGCCTTGACCATGACGCTGCAGGACACGCTGATCCGCTGGCGCCGAATGCAGGGCCGCGACGCCCTCTGGCAGCCCGGCACCGACCACGCCGGCATCGCCACGCAGATGGTGGTCGAGCGCCTGCTGCCCGAACGAAACCAACCAGACGCGGCAGGAGATGGGGCGCGACGCGTTCCTGCGCCGGGTCTGGCAGTGGAAGGCCGAAAGCGGCGGCGCGATCACGACGCAGCTCCGCCGCCTCGGCGCCTCGCTCGACTGGCCGCGCGAGCGGTTCACCATGGACGAGGGCCTGTCCAAGGCGGTGCGCGAGGTGTTCGTCTCGCTGTATCGCGACGGCCTGATCTACCGCGACCGCCGTCTCGTGAACTGGGACCCGAAATTCCAGTCCGCGATCTCCGACCTCGAGGTCGAGAGCCGCGAGGTCAACGGCCATCTCTGGCACCTGCGCTATCCGATCGAAGGCGAGCCGGACCGCTTCATCGTCGTCGCCACCACGCGGCCGGAGACGATGCTCGGCGACGTCGCGGTCGCGGTTCACCCCACGGACGACCGCTATCGCGATCTGGTCGGCAAGCACGTCGTCTTGCCGCTGACAGGCCGCCGGATCCCGATCGTCGCCGACGAATATTCCGATCCCGAGAAGGGCACCGGTGCGGTCAAGATCACGCCCGCGCATGATTTCAACGACTTCGCCGTCGGCCAGCGCCACGGGCTCGCGATGCCGAGCGTGCTCGACCGCGAGGGCCGGGTCACGCTGGCGGAGATCGAGGGCGACGATCCGTTCCTGCGCTCGCTCGAGGGCCAGGATCGGTTCGCCGCCCGCAAGGCGATCATCGCCGAGCTTGAGGCGCGTGAGCTGGTCGACAAGATCGAGCCGCACCGGCACCAGGTCCCGCACGGCGACCGCTCCGGCGTGCCGATCGAGCCGCTGCTGACCACGCAATGGTATTGCAACGCCGGCGAACTGGCCAAGCCCGCCATCGCCTCGGTCGAGAGCGGCGCGACCCGCTTCGTGCCGCAGCAATGGGAGAACACCTTCTTCGCCTGGATGCGCGACATCCAGCCTTGGTGCATCAGCCGCCAACTCTGGTGGGGCCACCGCATCCCCGCCTGGTTCGGCCCCGACGGACATGTCTTCGTCGCTCATCACGACGCCGAGGCCAAGGCGCTGGCGCTGCAACATTACGGCCGCGACGAGACGCTCGCCCAGGACGAAGACGTCCTCGACACCTGGTTCAGCTCCGCGCTCTGGCCGTTCTCCACCCTCGGCTGGCCCGACCAGACGCCCGAGCTCGCCCGCTACTACCCCGGCGACGTGCTCGTCACCGGCTTCGACATCATCTTCTTCTGGGTCGCCCGCATGATGATGATGGGCCACTACGTGATGAAGGACGTGCCCTTCCGCGACGTCTACATCCACGGCCTCGTCCGCGACGAGCGCGGCCAGAAGATGTCGAAGTCCAAGGGCAACGTCATCGACCCGCTCGAACTGATGGACGAGTTCGGCACCGACGCCCTGCGCTACACCGTCTGCGCGCTCACCGGGCCCGGCCGCGACATCAAGCTCGGCAAATCCACCGTCGAGAGCTACCGCTCCTTCGTCACCAAGATCTGGAACGCCGCCCGCTTCTGCGAGATGAACGGCGTCGCCCCCGTCGCCGAGTTCGATCCGTCGAACGCCAAACTGCCGCTCTGCCGCTGGATGCTCGACGCCGCCAACCGCGCCATCACCGACGCGACCAACGCGCTCGAGGCCTACCGCTTCAACGACTACGCCGCGGCGGTGTATCGCTGCACCTGGAACGATTTTTGCGACTGGTTCCTCGAATTCGCCAAGCCCGTGCTGAACGGCCCGGACGGCGCCGACAAGGACGAAGTCCGCGCCACCGCGGCCCACACGCTCGGCCTGCTGCTCCGCCTGATGCATCCGGCGATGCCCTACGTGACCGAACATCTCTGGGACCAGATGGGCTTCGGCGCCCCCTGCAGCCTGATCCGCACCGCCTGGCCCACCCCCTTCCCCGTCCATGACCCGGCCACCGCGCGCGACGAACTCGACTGGGTCGTCCGCCTGGTCGGCGAGGTCCGCGCGGTCCGCGCCGAAATGAACGTCGCGCCGTCGGCGCTCGCGCCGGTGCTGCTGCGCGACGCCAAGCCGGAGACATTGGCCCGGGCCGAACGCTGGTCCGAAGCGATCCGCCGCATGGCGCGGGCGGACCGGGTCGGCGCGCTCGACGGTGCGCTGCCGGAAGGAAGCGCGCAGGCGGTGGTGGACGAGGCGACGGTGGTGATCCCGCTCGCCGGGCTGATCGATCTGGCCGCCGAGCGCGCGCGGCTGGAGAAGGACCGCAGCAAGGCGCTGGGCGAGGCCGACAAGATCGCCCGCAAGCTCGACAACGCCGATTACGTTCGCCGCGCCCCGCCCGAAGTCGTCGAGGAGAGCCGCGACCGCCTGTCCGGCTACGAGCGCGAAGCCGCCCGACTCGCCGCCGCCATCGCCCGAATCACACCCGTGCCGGCCTAGAGATCGCAACCCACTCCCTCTCCCGCTGGCGGGAGAGGGGGGGGGGGGGGGCCCCAGAAGTTCAAGAGGAACCGTCGTCCATGTTGCAGAAGCGTTGGGACAAGTCTCGTTTGCCGTCGCGCCACGTCACCGAGGGGCCCGGCCGCGCGCCGCATCGCTCGTATTATTACGCGATGGGGCTGACCGAAGATCAGATCAACCAGCCCTTCGTCGGCGTCGCCACCTGCTGGAACGAAGCCGCCCCCTGCAACATCGCGCTCAGCCGCCAGGCCCAATCGGTCAAAACCGGCGTCAACGAGGCCGGCGGCACGCCGCGCGAATTCACCACCATCACGGTGACCGACGGCATCGCCATGGGCCATCAGGGCATGAAGTCGTCGCTGGTCTCGCGCGAGGTGATCGCCGACAGCGTCGAACTGACCGTGCGCGGCCATTGCTACGACGCGCTGGTCGGTCTCGCCGGCTGCGACAAGTCTCTGCCGGGCATGATGATGGCCATGCTGCGGCTCAATGTCCCCTCGGTGTTCATGTATGGCGGCTCGATCCTGCCCGGCAGCTTCAAGGGCAAGGACGTCACCGTGGTCGACGTGTTCGAGGCGGTCGGCCGCCACGCCGCGGGGACGATGAGCGACGAGGACCTGCACGAACTCGAATGCGTCGCCTGCCCGTCCGCCGGCGCCTGCGGCGGCCAGTTCACCGCCAACACGATGGCGACCGTCAGCGAGGCGATCGGCCTGGCTTTGTCCGGCTCGGCCGGCGCCCCGGCGCCGTACGAGGACCGTGACCGCTGGGCCGTCGAGAGCGGCCGCGCCGTGATGAACCTGCTCGAGCAGAACATCCGTCCGCGCGACATCGTCACGCTGCGCGCGCTCGAGAACGCGGCCGTCGTGGTCGCGGCCACCGGCGGCAGCACCAATGCCGGGCTGCATCTGCCGGCGATGGCCCACGAAGCCGGCATCCGCTTCACCATGGACGACGTCGTCCAGATCATGCGCCGCACGCCCTACATCGCCGACCTCAAGCCCGGCGGCAAATACGTCGCCTTCGACGTCCACAAGATCGGCGGCATCCCGGTCATCCTCAAGGCGCTGCTCGACGGCGGCCTGCTGCACGGCGACTGCCTGACCGTCTCGGGCAAGACGCTGGCCGAGAACCTTAAGGACGTCGTGTTCCCCGAGAACCAGGACGTTGTCTATCCCGTGTCGCGCGCGATCTCGCAGACCGGCGGCGTCGTCGGCCTCAAGGGCAACCTCGCGCCCGACGGCGGCATCGTGAAGATCGCGGGGATGCAGAACCTGCAGTTCGAAGGCACCGCTTTGTGCTTCGACAGCGAGGAAGAAGCCTTCGCCGCCGTGAACGACCGCGCCTACAAGGCCGGCGACGTGATCGTCGTGCGCTACGAGGGGCCGAAGGGCGGCCCGGGCATGCGCGAGATGCTGTCGACGACGTCGGCGATCTACGGCCAGGGCATGGGCGAGAGCGTGGCGCTGATCACCGACGGGCGGTTCAGCGGCGCGACGCGCGGCTTCTGCGTCGGCCATGTCGGGCCGGAGGCGGCGGTCGGCGGGCCGATCGGCCTGCTCAAGAACGGCGACCGGATCCGGATGGACGCGGAGAAGGGCACCATCGAGGTGCTGATCTCCGACGAGGAGATGGCCACGCGCCGGGCCGCCTGGAAGCCGCGCCCGACCGACTACAACAGCGGCGCGATCTGGAAATTCGCCCAGACGGTCGGCCCCGCCCATCTCGGCGCGGTCACCCACCCCGGCGGCGCGGCGGAGACGCACTGCTACGCCGACATCTGACGGCTCGCCCGGTCTGTGATGCAGCGCACGGCGGAACGAATTCCGCTCCGTCATAGGATGTGCCTCCTTCAGGGAGCACAGCCATGCAGGAAGAGCCTCGCATCACAGACCATGAACCGGTCATCGCTGCCGCCCGTGCCGATGCTGGGCGCGAGGGCGCCCGGATGGTGCAAATGACGATCAATGAGCTTTGGCGGTTGATCCACCGCGCGCCGAGTCGGGCGGCCGACGAGCGCCGGGCCATCGCCACGGGGTTGCAGCCCCGCTGAAGCAAGAGTCGTTGCGTCCGCTTCCGGCTCCCGCCAATAGGGAGAGCGGTGAGCGGAAACAGCGACATGCCCGGCGACAACGATCCCACACCCCCCGTCCTTACGACCCGGCCGGGGAGCAAGGACCTTTTCCACCGCGCCGAGCAGGTGGCCTACGTCATGGTGGGCGGCCTCCTGGCGATCGCGGCGGTCATCGCGCTCGCAGGCGCCATCGCGCTGCTCTGGCGCGGCGCCTTCGATTGGAGCGGCACCGGCGAGGTCTTCGAGACCGTCGACCGCTTGCTGTTCGTGCTGATGCTGATCGAGATCATGCATACGGTGAGCGCCTCGGTGCGCACCGGCGGACTGACCGTGCAGCCGTTCCTGGTCGTCGGCCTGATCGCCTCGATCCGCCGGGTGCTCGTCATCACGCTGGAAACCTCCGAGGCGATGCGCGGACATGACTGGACCGAGTCGGTGGAGCGGCAGTTCCGGGCCTCGATGCTCGAACTCGGCGTGCTCGGCGGGCTGATCCTGGTGATGGTGGTGTCGATCTACCTGATGCACCGAGTGGGCGATCAGAAGGTCTGAGGCCGTCTATGCCAATCTCGGCGCGGCCGCCGAGAGCACGGGCGGCGCAGACGTCATGATGATCCGGCTTACCCATGCGACCCTCGCCACGGGCGACACCGAGCTGACGCCTGACCGCCGATCTCCGCTAGTTCAGGGTGATCACGACAGGAACGTGGTCGGAGGGCTGCGGCTGGTCGCGCTCGTCCCGGTCGGGCGTCGCCGACACCAGGCGCTCGGCCAGTTCCGGTGACAGCAGGGCGTGGTCGATCCGCAGCCCGAGATCGCGCCGCCACGCGCCGGCCTGGTAGTCCCAGAAGGTGTAGGCCTTGCCGTGCGGCTGCATGGCCCGGATCGCGTCGGTGAGGCCAAGCCAGAGCAGCTTGCGGAACGCGGCCCGGGTCTCCGGGCGGATCAGCGCGTCGCCGGCCGGAAGCGTGCCAGGCGCGAAATCCTCGTCGGCGGGGCAGACATTGTAGTCGCCGGCCAGCACGAACGGCGTCTCCGCCTCGAGCAACTCGGCCGCGCGGGCGGCCAGGCACTCCATCCAGTGCAGCTTGTAGGCGTAGCCCTCGGCCCCGCCGGAATTGCCGTTCGGCAGATACAGATTGCCGACGATCACGTCCTGGCAGCGGACCTCGAGGTAGCGCGCATGCGTATCGGCATCGCCCAGCGCCGGCAGGAAACGGTGCGTGACCTCCACCGGCTCCTTCGCCAGGATCGCCACGCCGTTATAGGATTTTTGGCCGACCACCTCGGCCCGGTAGCCCAGCCCCTCGAAGGCGAGCGCCGGAAACTGCGGCGCCTCGCATTTGATCTCCTGCAGCAGCAGCAGGTCGGGCTGGTTGCGGCCGAGCCATTCGGCGACGTGCCGTTCACGCTGCCGGATCGAATTGACGTTCCAGGTCGCGATCTTCACGCGAAGATCAGTCGATCGAGAAGCTGGTTCCGCAGCCGCAGGACGATTTGGCGTTCGGGTTGCGGACGGTGAAGTAGGCGCCCATCAACTCGTCCGCATAGTCGAGTTGCGAGCCCGCCAGCAGATCCAGGCTCACCGGGTCGACCACCACCTTCGCCGGCCCCGCCTCGACGATCATGTCGTCGGGCTGCGGCGCATGGTCGAGCTCGAACTTGTACTGGAAGCCGCTGCACCCGCCGGCCAGCACGGAGACGCGCAGTGCACCCCCCTGCCCTTGCGCGGCTGAGATCTCGGCCACGCGCTCGGCGGCGCGGTCGGTGACGGAGAATGCGGGCGTGCTGCTCATGTTCTCTTACATAGCGCGTCCAGCCCCCGTATTGAAGGTGCCCATGGCTTCCGTCGCACCCTATGCCGTGCGGGCCGAAACCTCGCGCGGACGTCTCTATCCCGAGCCCGGCGCCGAGGGCCGCAGCCCGTGGCAGCGCGACCGCGATCGCGTCGTCCACAGCTCGGCATTCCGCAAACTGCAGTACAAGACGCAGGTCTTCGTCAATCACGAGGGCGACTATTTCCGCACGCGCCTCACGCACAGCATCGAGGTGGCGCAGATCGCCCGCTCGATCGCGCGCGAGCTGCGGCTCGACGAGGATCTGACGGAAGCGCTGGCGCTCGCGCACGACCTCGGCCACACGCCGTTCGGCCATGCCGGGGAGGACGCGCTCAACGCGGCGATGAAGCCTTACGGCGGCTTCAACCACAACGCCCAGAGCCTGAAGATCGTGACCTCGCTCGAGAATCGCTACGCCGCCTTCGATGGGTTGAACCTGACCTGGGAGACGCTGGAGGGGCTCGCCAAGCACAACGGTCCGCTGCGCGACCCGCCGGGCTTCATCGCGGAATACCACGCCAAGCACCCGCTCGACCTGCACACCTTCCCGTCCGCCGAGGCGCAGGTCGCCGCGATCGCCGACGACGTCGCCTATCACAGCCATGACCTGGATGACGGCTTGCGCGCCGGGCTGTTCACCATCGAGGACATCGAACATCTGCCCGTGGTCGGCCCGGCGCTCAGGGAAGCGAGGCGGGCGAGCCTGGACGTGCCCCCGCCGCGGCTGCGGCACGAGACGATCAGGCGGGTGATCAACGAGTTCGTGCTCGATCTACTCGAGGAGAGCCGCAAGCGGATCGCCAAGCGCGACCCGCCAGATTCGGACGCGATCCGGCGCGCCAAGCAGCCGGTGATCGCGTTCGGCGAGCAGATGGCCGACGCCAACCGCTCGATCAAGGATTTCCTGCACGCGCGGATGTATCGGCATTACCGGGTCAACCGCATGACCGCCAAGGCCCGACGCGTGACCGAGGCGCTGTTCACGCTGCTGCACGCCGACCCCTCGCTGCTGCCGGATGGCTGGCGGACCCAGGCCGGTTCCCGCCCGGACGCGAAGGCGGCGCGCGTGGTGGCCGATTACATCGCGGGCATGACCGACCGCTTCGCGCTGGAAGAGCACCGACGTCTGGTCGACCCGTTCCAAACCGGCTGAGCGGGGGAAACCGCAGCCACGCCTGGCGTTGTCGCCTGAGTAGAACACGGAGACCGGATGATGCACCGTCGCGCCCTGATGCAGCTGGGCCTATTGTCACTGGCCCTACCGGCACGCGCGGCGTCGATCTCGGGCGTCAGCCTGCCCGACAGTTACCCGGTGGCGGGTCAGAACCTGGTGCTGAACGGGATCGGGATCCGCTATGTGACGATCCTGTCCGTCCGGGCGTATGTGGCCGGGCTCTACGTGCCGCAGCGCAGCACGGACGCGTCGGCGATCTTGGCGTCGAAGGGGCCCAAGGTGATCCTGATGCAGTTCCTGCACTCGGCCTCCAAGTCGCAGGTCGAGCAGCAATACCGCGAGGGCGAGCAGCGCAATTGCGGCCATGGCGAGTGCCCGAAAGCGGACGAGCCGGATTTCGAGCGGCTGATCGCGATCACCCCGGCAGCGGCGGTCGGCGACACGCTCACTTACATTTACACGCAGACCGGCGTGCGCGTGCTGTCCAACAACAAGCCGATTGGCGAGTTCGCCAACCCGGATCTGGCGGTGCGCCTGCTGATGGGGTTCATCGGCCCCAACCCGCCGTCCGAGGACCTGAAGGCGCATTTGCTCGGTCGAAAAGTGGGGTGAACATGACGATCGACGAGTTCCGCGCCAGCCTGGCCGACCCGGCGCCGCCCGAAGCCGCGGTCGCGCTGAAAGCCCTCTGGTGGGCCGGCAAGACCGAGTGGGACCGCGCGCACGAGTTGGTCCAGTCGTGCGAAGGCGATCCGGCTTGCGACGTCGTGCATGCGCACCTGCACCGGCAGGAAGGCGACGCGGCGAATGCCGGCTACTGGTATCGCCGCGCCGGCCGCGCCGTGCCGAGCACATCGCTCGAGCAGGAATGGGCGGCGCTGGCCTCGGAGCTGCTGGCGGCCTGAGCCCGCCCGGACGGGGACATTTTCTCGCCGTCCTGCTAAAGCGCGGCGCATGAACGAAAACATCTACGCCCGCGTTCGCGAGGCTGCCGTGGACGCGCTTCGG
This sequence comes from uncultured Alphaproteobacteria bacterium, assembly GCA_963848035.1. Lineage (GTDB taxonomy): Bacteria > Pseudomonadota > Alphaproteobacteria > Acetobacterales > Acetobacteraceae > JAVVHH01. Next base: position 3,137,327 of record CAWKCD010000001.1, on the reverse strand, counting down.
CGCGTCGTGCCCGACGTCACCGATGAGGTGCTCGCCCGCGTCGAAGTCAGCCCGGCGCGCGAGGTGCAATTCGGCGACATGGCGACCAATGCGGCCATGGTCTCGGCCAAAGCCGCGCGCAAAGCGCCAAAGGTGCTCGCCGACGCCATCGCCGCCGAGCTGGCCAATGGGCCGGACGTCCTGCGCGCGGAGCCGGCAGGGCCGGGCTTCGTCAACCTGACGTTGCGGCGGGACTCGCTGCTCGCGACCGTGCCGGCGGTGCTGCGCGAGGGCGAAGCATTCGGCTCCAGCCACATCGGCGGCGGCAAGCGGGTCAATGTCGAATACGTATCGGCCAACCCGACCGGGCCGATGCATATCGGGCATTGCCGCGGCGCGGTGGTCGGCGACGCGCTGGCCAACCTGCTTGGCAAGGCCGGCTTCGCCGTGACCAAGGAATATTACATCAACGACGCTGGTGCGCAGGTCGGCGCCCTGGCTTGGGCCACCTATTGGCGGTACCTGCAGGCGCTCGGCACTTCGCTGACCGAAGAGGAATTCGCCGCGCTGACGCCCACCGGGCTGCAATATCGCGGCGACTACCTGGTGCCGATCGGCGAGGCGCTGCGCGAGCAATACGCTGCCGAATTGGCCGGACCCGGCGCCACCGCGGCACCGACGGAGCTCTGGTTCGAGACCGTCCGCGCCTTCGCCATCGCGGCCAACATGGCTTCGATCCGGGCCGATCTCGAAGCGCTCGGCGTTACTTTCGACGTCTTCACCAGTGAAGCGGCGCTGCTCGAGGCCGGCGGCGTGGATCGTGCCGTCGAGCAGCTCAAGGCGAGCGGGCTCGTCTACGAGGGCGTGCTGGAGCCGCCCAAGGGCAAGACTCCCGAGGATTGGGAGCCGCGCGAACAGACGCTGTTCCGCTCGACGCAATTCGGCGACGACGTGGACCGGCCGCTGCGCAAATCGGACGGCTCAAACACCTATTTCGCCAACGATATCGCCAATCATGCCGACAAGATGGCGCGCGGCGCCGAGTTGATGATCGACGTCTGGGGCGCCGACCACGGCGGCTACGTCTCGCGCTTGAAGGCGGCGGTCAAGGCGCTGGCGGGCAACGGCCCGCAACGGCTCGAGATCGTGCTGTGCCAGATCGTCCACGTCATGCGCGGCGGCGAGCCGGTGCGGATGTCCAAACGCGCCGGCACGTACGTAACGCTGGCGGATCTACTGGAGTGGGTCGGGCGTGACGCGGTGCGGTTCACGATGCTGACCCGCAAGTCCGACGCGCAGATGGAGTTCGACCTCGACGCGGTTCTGGCGCAGACGCGGGAGAACCCCGTGTTCTATGTACAATACGCCCATGCACGTTGCCGCTCGGTGCTGCGCCTGGCTGCCGAGGAGGGCTACGATCTCGCGCCGGAACGGCTGGCCGGCGTCTCGCTGGACAGTCTCGGAGCCGACGCGGAACTGGCGCTGATCCGCCGGCTGGCGAGCTGGCCGCGCACCGTCGAAGGCGCCGCGCTGGCGCAAGAGGCGCACCGAATTGCGTTTTACCTCTATGATTTAGCCGGCGACTTTCATATGCTGTGGAACCGCGGCAGGGACGATTCGACGCTTCGTTTCCTGCAAGCGGACCGGGCGGAAGAGACCGAGGCGCGCCTTGCTTTGGTCGCCGCCACGGCCATCACCATCCGCTCCGGACTAGCCGTCCTCGGAGTGACCCCGGTCGAGGAGATGCGCTAATTATGTCCGACGACATCAGCATTCCCCGTCCCGCCCTCTCCGGCAGCGCCTCGGGGCGGACCTCGTTCACCCACTCTTATCGCAGCCGCCGGGCCGGGATGGACACCGGGACCAAGCGGCTGGTGATCGCCGCATCCGGCTTGGGCGTGATCCTGCTGGGCGGAATGGCGGTTTGGAGCTTCAGCGGGGGACATACGACCACCGGCGTGCCTCGGATCGAGGCCGACAACCGACCGATGCGGGTCAAGCCGGAGAACCCCGGTGGGATGGTCGCGATCGGCGTGGGCGATTCCAGCGCGATCGGCCGCGGCGGCACCGACCTCGCGCCGGCAGCCGAACAGCCGGACCCGCAAGCGCTGCTTGCGCAACGTCGCGCCGCCTCACCACCCAAGATCGCCTCCGCACCGGCAGCGGCGCCCTCCCCTCCTGCCGCGCTACCGCAGCCTCCGGTCGCGACCGCGCAGCCGCTATCGGCCAGTCCGGCGCCGATGCAGGCGACCCCGGTTGCTGCGCCGGGCTCCGATCTAGCCGCGCGCCCGCCGCGCGCCGCGTCCGGCGGCCCATTGGTGCAGCTCGCCGCGGTCGAGACCGAGGCCGGCGCGACCGCGGAATGGCAGCGCCTGTCGCACAAGCTGCCGGACCTGCTCGGCGAGCGTCAGCCGGTCGTGCAGCGGGCCGAATCCGGCGGCAAGGCCGTGTGGCGGCTGCGGACCGGCGGCTTCACCGACGTGGCGGACGCGACCCAGTTCTGCAAGCGCGCCCGGGCCAAGGGCATCGGCTGCTCGCTGGCCAATTTCTAACCCCGGCTTGCGCGCCGCCATCGTCGGGATCGCCGGGCTGGCCTTGTCGCCGGCCGAGCGAGACCTGTTCCGCGCCCTGCCGCCGGCCGGCGCGATCCTGTTCCGGCGCAACGTCGAGACGCCCGCGCAGCTCGCAGCGCTCACCGCCTCACTCCGCGATGCCCTCCCGCCCGGCGCGGTTATCGCCGTCGATCAGGAGGGCGGCCGCGTCGCGCGGCTGCGACCGCCGCATTGGCGCGCGCATCCGGCGGCAGGCGAGATCGGCGCGCTGTTCCGGCGAGACCCGGCCGCCGGGTCCCGCGCGGCGTGGCTGACCGGCGCGTTGATCGGAATCGATTGTGCGGAAGCCGGGCTGACCATGGCGTGCGCGCCGGTGTTGGACCTGCTGGTTCCTGGAGCGAGCGACGTGGTCGGCGACCGGGCGTTCAGCAGCGAGCCGGACGCGGTGGCCCGGCTCGGGATGGCGATGGCCGACGGCTTGATGGCCGCCGGGGTGATGCCCGTCGGCAAGCACGCACCGGGTCATGGGCGCGCGACGGTCGATAGCCATCACGCGCTGCCGATGGTTCCGGCGGAAACGGATCTGGAAGACGGGATTTCGGTATTCCGGGCGTGCGCCGCCCTGCCGTGGATGATGACGGCGCATCTCCTATATTGTGGACTCGATTCGGAGCGGCCGGGGACCCTGTCCCCCGTCGTGATCAACCGTGTGATCCGGGAACGGATCGGGTTCGAGGGGGTGTTGGTGTCGGACGATCTCGCAATGCGGGCGCTGGATGGCGCACCGGGCGATCTGGCTGCGGCGGCGGTGGGGGCCGGCTGCGACGTGGCGATGCACTGCACCGGCGCGCTCGAGGATAGCGAAGCAGTGCTGCGCGCAGTGCCCGAAGTGAGTGATCAAGGGTGGGCACGGCTGGAAGCTGGGCGATTGCTGGTGGCGGGCCGCACGACGGCGCTCGACGGCCCGGCGATGGCCGCGGAACGCGATCGCCTGCTCGCGTGCTGAACGCTTTCGTCACGCTCGTCCTGGCGGCGGTCCCGGTGATCGTCGCGATCACGCTGCACGAGGCGGCGCATGGCTACGCGGCCCTCGCGCTTGGCGACACCACGGCGCGCGAAGCCGGCCGCCTCTCGCTCAACCCGCTGCGCCATGTGGACCGGGTCGGAACGCTGCTGCTGCCCGGGCTACTCATCCTCGGGCAGGTGCTCACGATCGGCCGGGTCACCTTCATGTTTGGCTGGGCCAAACCGGTGCCGGTCTCGGCCTGGAAATTCCGGTATCCGCGCCAGGGCATGGCGTTCGTCGCGGCGGCTGGCCCGGCGATGAACTTCGCACTCGCCTGGCTCACCGCGGTAGCGATGCACGCGACGGCGGACATCCCGGGCGCCACCGGCGACATGGTGGACCAGACGCTCGACCTGTTCCTGCTGTCCAACCTGGTGCTGGGGCTGTTCAACCTGCTGCCGATCCCGCCGCTGGATGGCGGGCGGATCATGGTCGGCATCCTGCCCGAGCGGCTGGCCTTCGCCTGGGCGCGGCTCGAACGCGCCGGGATCGTCATCGTCGTGCTCGGCGTCTTCCTCCTGCCGCGGCTGTTCGCCGAGTTCGGCATCAACTGGAACCCGGTGGGCAACACGCTCGGGACTGTGCTGCCCTGGGCGTATGACGTGGTAAGGCATCTCGCAGGCTGGCATGTCTGACGACCCGGTCCTGCTGCTGCATCTCGACGGATTCGAAGGTCCGATGGACCTGCTGCTCGAGCTGGCGCGCGGACAGAAAGTCGATCTGCACAAGATCTCGATCTTGCATCTGGTCGAGCAATACCTCGCCATTATCGAGGGCGCGCGGCGGGTCCGGCTGGATCTGGCGGCGGATTGGCTGGTGATGGCGGCATGGCTGGCCTGGCTGAAGTCGCGCCTGTTGCTGCCGGCTGGGAGTGACGAGCAGGAAGAGGGCGAGGAAGCCGCCGAAGTTTTGGCCGAGCGGCTAGAGGCGCTGCAGGCGGTGCGGAACCTGGCGATCTGGCTGGGCACGCGGGTGCAGCTCGGTGTGGACGCGTTCGGCCGCGGCGCGCCGGAATTGCTCATTGCGATCGACCGTTCTGGCCTCTCGGCCGACCTGCCGGGCCTGCTGCGGGCCTATGCCGCGGCGCGCCACCGGGCCTCGGCGCGGACGCCGTATACGCCGCGTCGGCCGCCGCTGTGGTCGGTCGCCGACGCGCTCGAACGTCTCGGCCGTATGCTTGGACGCTCGCGGCACTGGACGGCGCTGGCCGAGTTCCTGCCGCCGCTCGCCGGCGACTTGATCCAGCTCCGCGCAGCGATGGCGAGCACGTTGCTGGCCGGGCTGGAACTGGCGCGCACCGGGCAGGCGGATCTGCGGCAGGAGGCGTCGTTCGGGCCGATCCTGCTGCGGCCGACCGCACCATGAGCGAACTCGAGGCCGCGGTGCGGTTGGCCGAGGCGCTGATCTTCGCCAGCGCCGAACCGGTCGGCGCCGCAGCGCTGGCGCGCGCGCTGCCCGACACGGTCGAGGTCGAGCCGGTGTTGGCGGCGCTGCAGTCGCACTATGCCGGGCGGGGCGTCGAACTGGTCGAGGTCGCCGGCGGCTGGCAGTTCCGCACAGCGGCCGACCTCGCCCCACTGCTGACGCGGACGATCCAGCAGAAGCGGCGGCTGCCGCGCGCGGCGATGGAGACGTTGGCCGTGATCGCCTACCATCAGCCGGTCACGCGGGCGGAGATCGAGACCATCCGCGGCGCGACCCTCGGCCAAGGCGTGGTCGAGACGCTGCTCGAAGCCGGGCTGATCGAACCGCGCGGACGCAAGGAAGTGCCGGGCCGGCCCACGCTGTGGGGCACGACGCCGGGCTTCCTGACGCAATTCGGCCTGAAGGACCTGCGCGACCTGCCGCGGCGAGAGGACCTACTGACGGACGAGAGAAGCTGAGCGTAGGCCGCGCCATCCGCCGATCGAGCGCGCCAGACGGTGCGCCGGCCGTTCGATGACGAGATGGAACGCCCAAGCCGCCGGCAGCGCCGCGACGACCGCCAACGCGACGATCGCGAGCGCCGGGCGATCGGCGTGCAGCCAGTGGAACGCCGCGATCAGCAGCGGGACGTGCACGAGATACAGGCTGAACGAGATCCGGCCGAGCCAGGTCAGGACCGGCACGCGCATCGCGTTCCGGATCTGCCCCGGCTGCTGCACCAGCCAGATCGATAGCCCGGCGCCGAGGATCACCGCGAGGTCGAACGACGCACGCGCCAGGCCAGCGATGGCGAAGGCTGCCATCCAGATGGCCCACCCGCCGACCCTGGATTTGCAGAGCGCCGAGCGTTCGAGGCAGACGCCCAGCACGAACGGGAACAGGAAGTAGAGCAGCGACTGCACGTTCTCGCCCAAATCCCCGCCGGCCGACAGCAGCCAGGGCCGCGACCCGCCTGCGAACGCAAACAAGCCGAGGCCACCGAACAGAAGCGCCAAGCATTTGTCGCCCGGCCGCGCGAACCAGACGAGCAGCGGGATCAGGAACGAGATCCGCAACTCAATGACCAACGTCCAAAGCGGATTGTTCAGCGTGCCCACGTCGCCGAGCATGCCTTCCATCGCCATCCCCCGGAGATCGGGCGGCTCGGCCCAGCTCTGGTGCTGCATCCAAGCTGTCTCCCCCGGCCAGTTCCCGTCGAAAGCAGCCCAATACAGCCCGGCGGACATCACGACCGAAGCCAGCGCTGGCAGCACCAATCGGACAGCGCGCTGCAACGACCAGACCAGATAGAGCCGGACCGCCGGCTCGGTCGCGGCGAGCGCGCGGGACAGCACGAAGCCGGACAGGACGAAGAACAGCAGCACGAACGGCCGTCCCTGCACGAACACCTGCAGCGGCGTCGAGCGCAGATGGTCGGCAAACGAGGCGGACAGGGCGCCGGTGTAGAACAGTCCGTGATGCAGCACGACGCCGAGCGCCGCGAGTCCGCGGAGCGAGTCCAACTCTTTTAGTCGTTGCATGGCGCCGTCATACCGCAGCGCGGATCAGAAAACGATCTTCACTCCGACCACGGCGAGCGTGACGGCCAGCACCGGCCGCAGGATCATCTCGGGCATGCGCGCCGCGAGCCAAGAACCCAGGATGATGCCGGGGATCGAGCCGGTGAGCAGCGAGCTGAGCAGATGCAGGTCGACGCCGCCGAGATACCAATGCCCCAGCCCGGCCAGCAGCGTCAGCGGCACGGCGTGCGCGATATCGGTCCCGACGATAACCGCCATCGGCGCGCGGGGATAGAGCAGCAGCAGCGCCGTCACCCCGAGCGCGCCGGCGCCGACCGAGGAGAGGGTGACGAGCACGCCCAGCGCGGCGCCGGTCATGACGGTCAGCATGGCCTGGCGCGAGGGGGACAGTCCGTCCAGATACGGGCCGGCAACCGCCAGGATGCGGCTGCGCATCAGCAGCGCGACCGCGGTCAGGATCAGCATGATGCCGAGCACGAAGGTGATCGCATGGGACTGGACCGCGGCGTCCAGATGCAGGTGCGAAACGAGAAGCAGGGTGATGATGGTCCCCGGCAGGCTGCCGGTGGCCAGGCGACGGACGATCCGCCAATCCACCGTATGGCTCAGGCCATGCACCAAGGTGCCGACGCTCTTGGTGGCGGAGGCGTAGATCAGGTCGGTGCCGACCGCGGTCGCGGGGTTGATCCCGAACAGCAGCACGAGCAGCGGCGTCATCAGTGAGCCGCCGCCCACGCCGGTCTGTCCGACGAGCAGCCCGACCAGCAAGCCGGAGACGACGAAGCGCGGGTCGATCTCGAAGGGCAAAATCATTCGGAACCACTCGTCAGTCGGCCGATCGCCGCAATGATTAGCACATTGGCGATGCCGAGTGTCGCAGCGAGCGCGAGGTCGTGTTCAAGCAGCCCGGCGAGCAGCGCGATCCCGCCGCCGCCAAGCGCCGATGCCAATAGGCGCGCCCGCCGGGCCGGTCTTGCAGCCGCCACGCCCTTTTCCGGCACGCTGTCGACGACGCCGAGCGCCACCGTCTGATTGCGGACCCGGTCGACCAGGATGAACGCGCCCAGCGCGCGGGCCTGGGCGTATGGCGACGCCACGATCGGCTGGTCGAGCCGGATCTCGACCGGCGCCGAGCTCGTTCAGCGCGAGCCAGGTGGCGGGACGGGGCGCGTAGGTCTCGACATCGACGGCGTGTCGGATGCGCTCGATCCGTGCATTGGCCGTCGCCGGGCCGAGATGCAGCGTGTAGTCGCGGCCGGTGAGCAGCGACTCGTCGGCCATCCAGAGCAACGTCGCGGCCAGATGCTGGCGTCGGCACAGGCGCGTCGTCGAGCGCGGCGATCACGTCGCCACGGGCGATGTCGATCTCGCGATCGAGCGTCAGGGTGACGGCCTCGCCGGACGCAGCTTCGGTGCGGTCGCCGTCGGCGGTGACGATGCGGGCGATGGCGGCGCCGCGGCCGCTGGGCAGCGCGACGATGCGGTCCCCCGGACGGACCACGCCGGCGGCGACGGTTCCGGCATAGCCGCGGAAATCGGCGTCCGGGCGCTGGACGAGCTGGACCGGCAGGCGGAACGGCGCGCCTGCGTCGGCCGGGCTGGCGTCGATGGTTTCGAGATGTTCGAGCAGGGTCGGCCCGCGGTGCCACGCCATGCGCGGCGAGCGCTGCGCCACGTTGTCGCCGTCGCGGGCGCTGATCGGGATCGGCACCACGGAGGCGAAGCCCAGCCCGGCCGACCGCGCTCGCGAACGCGTCGGCGATCTCGCGGAAGCGCGCCTCGGCGAAACCGGCCAGGTCCATCTTGTTGACCGCCAGCACGGCGTGGCGGATGCCGAGCGTGGCTGCGATGAAGGCATGCCGCCGCGTCTGCGGCAGGACGCCCTTGCGGGCGTCGATCAGGATGATCGCGAGATCGGCCTGCGAGGCGCCAGTCGCCATGTTGCGCGTGTATTGCTCGTGGCCGGGCGTGTCGATGAGGATGAAGCTGCGCCGATCGGTGGCGAAGTAGCGGTAGGCGACGTCGATCGTGATGCCCTGTTCCCGCTCGGCCGAGAGGCCGTCGAGCAGCAAGGCGTAGTCGCGCCCCGCGCCCTGCGTGCCCCACCGCCGGGATTCCGCATCCAGCGCGGCGAGCTGGTCCTCGAGCACGGCGTGCGTGTCGAACAGGAGGCGGCCGAGCAGGGTCGACTTGCCGTCGTCGACCGAACCGCACGTCAGGACGCGCAGTTGCGGCGCCTCGGACGCCGGCAGGATCTGCGCCCGCGCAGCTTCGAGCGTCGCCATCAAAAGTAGCCTTCCATCTTCTTCTGTTCCATCGACCCGGCGCCGTCATGGTCGATCGCGCGCGTGCTCCGCTCGGAGACGCGGGCGCCGCGCATCTCTTCGGTGATCTCCGCCAGCGTGGCGGCCGTGCTCTCGACCGCGCCGGTGAGCGGATAGCAGCCGAGGCTGCGGAACCGGACCGAGAGCGTCTCGACGCGCTCGCCGGGCTCGAGCTGCATGCGGTCGTCGTCCACCATGATCAGCATGCCCTGCCGGCGGACCACCGGCCGGGGCTTGGCGAAATACAGCGGCACGACGTCGAGCCGTTCGCGCGCGATGTAGTCCCACACGTCGCCCTCGGTCCAATTGGAGAGCGGGAACACGCGGAAGGATTCGCCGGGCTTCTTGGCGGTGTTGAACAGGGTCCAGGGTTCCGGCCGCTGGTTGCGCGGGTCCCAGCGCTGGCCGGCGGAACGCAGCGAGAAGACGCGCTCCTTGGCGCGGGATTTCTCCTCGTCGCGCCGTGCGCCGCCGAACGCGGCGTCGAACTTGTGTTTGTCGAGCGCCTGCTTGAGCGCCTGCGTCTTCATGACGTCGGTGTGGACGCGCGAGCCCGAGGCGAACGGGTTGATGCCGGCGCGGACGCCTTCCTCGTTGATGTGAACGATCAGCTCCGTGCCGGGCTCGCGCGCGACGCGGTCGCGGAACTCGATCATCTCGCGGAACTTCCACGTGGTGTCGACGTGCAGCAGCGGGAACGGCAGCTTGCCGGGGAAGAACGCCTTGCGCGCGAGATGCAGCAGGACGCTGGAATCCTTGCCGATCGAGTAGAGCAGCACCGGGTTCTCGCAGGTGGCGACGACTTCGCGGAAGATGAAGATGCTCTCCGCTTCCAGCCGGTCGAGGCGGGACATCGCCTTCATGATGCGCGCACCAGGCGGCCATCGGCGCCGACGTGCAGGCCGCACTCCTTGGTCTGGTCCTGCTCCCACCACCACCGCCCGGCGCGCTCATCCTCGCCGGGGCGCGACGGCACGAGTGCAGGGGGCGCAGCCGATGGAGAGGAAGCCGCGCTGGTGCAGCGCGTTGACCGGCACGTCCTCGGCCTGGGCAAAGCTGGCGATCCGGTCGCGGGTCCAGTCGAGCAGCGGATTGGCCTTGATCACGCCCCGGGCCGCATCCCAGGCGACGAACGGAAGCTGCGTCCGCGCGGCGGATTGATCCGCGCGCAGGCCGGTGATCCAGCCGGCGGCGCCCGCCAACGCGCGCCCGAGCGGCGCCGTCTTGCGCGCGGCGCAGCAGGCCTCGCGCTCGGCCTTGCCGTCGTAGAACCCGTTGATGCCCTGCGCCGCCACCAGCGCCTCCAACCCGGCCGGTTCCGGATAATAGGCGCGGATCCGCACGCCGTAGCGGGATTCGGTCTCCGCCCAGACGTCGTACGTCTCCGGGAACAGCCGGCCTGTGTCCAGCGTGACCACCGAAACGTCGATCCCGGCGCTGTGGATCAAGTGCATCAGGACTTGGTCCTCGAACCCGAAGCTGGTGGTGAAAACGAGCGCACCGGCAACGGACTCGCGCAGGAGCCGGAGGCGCTCGGTGGGGTGCAGCGGACGGAACGCCGCATCGAGATCGGAAGACATGGCGTGCTCGTGCTGAGGAGACGCTAAAGAGGACAGACTTCTCCGCATCTGCAATAGAGCGGCCGAAAAAGAGAACGGTTCTCTCCTGGATGGAGATCAAGGAGGCGGATGCTGCCGTCGGACCTGCTGCCGGGAGTGGCCCGGTTCCGCTCAGGCGGCGTCGGCGCGGATCATGTCGGCGGCGCGTTCGGCGATCATCATCACCGCCGGCTGGATGTTCGATGTCGGCACCAGCGGCATGACCGAGGCGTCGGCCACGCGCAGCCCGGCCAGTCCGCGCAGACGGAGTTGCGGATCGACGACCGCGGCCTCGTCGGAGCCCATGCGGCAGGTGCCACAAGGATGGTAGACGGTGGTGCCGGTCTCGCGGATGTAGGCGAGCATGGCCTCGTCATCGACCGCGCCGGGGTCCGGCAGGAGCTGCGCCTCGACCAGGTCGGCGAAAGGGCGCGTCCCCGCCAGCCTGGTGGCGAGGCGGCTGGCGGCGAGCATCGCGTGTTGATCGGCCGGATGCGACAGATAGTTGGCGTGGATCAGCGGCTTGTCGTCGGGTGACGGGCTGCGCAGCGTGAGGCTGCCGCGGCTCTCGGGGCGGCACTGGCCGAAATTGAACATGAAGCCCGGGTGTTTCGGCAGCGTGTAGCCCTGGCCGGGCACCATGCTGAAATTGATGAACTGGAACTGGATTTCGGCCTCCTCCGCGCCCGGCGTCACACGGGCGAACAGTGTCGCCTCGGTGGCGCCGACCGCCATCGGGCCGGTGCGTCGAAGGGCGTAGCCGAGCGCCATCGCGGCCATGCGAAGCCGGGTCGCGGTGAGTTCGTTGAGAGTGCGCGCCGGCCGGGTCCGGAACATGTAGCGGACGATCAGATGGTCCTGCAGGTTTTGGCCGACCGACGGGCGGTCCAGCACCGTCGGCAGGCCGAGCGCCTGCAGCGCCGCGCCGTCGCCAATGCCAGACAACATCAGCAGCTTGGGGCTCATGATCGACCCGGCGCAAAGGACCACCTCGCGCGACGCGAGGAACCGGACATCCGAGCCGTCGCTTCGCCGCGCGTCGCAGCCGGTGACACGGCCGCCCTCGATCACCAGCTTGGTCACGGTGACGCCGGTGAGCACGCGCAGGTTGGGGCGACGCCTGGCCGGGCTGAGATAGGCGCGGGCCGTGCTGCGGCGGAAGCCGCCACGCACGTTCATTTGGATCGGGGCGACACCCTCGATCGCGTCGGCGTTGATGTCGGCATGGCGCGGAATGCCGCAGGCCACGGCGGCTTCGATGAAGGCAGCGGCGCCCGGCGAAAGCGAGCGGGGCTCGCTGACGGTGATCGGACCGCCGACGCCGCGGCTCTCACTAGGTGCGCCGGTCCAGTTCTCGATGCGGCGGAACGTCGGCAGCACGTCGTCATACGACCAGCCGCGGGCACCGGATTGCGCCCATCGGTCGTAATCGTGCGGGGATCCGCGCAGGAAGACGAGCCCGTTGATGCTGCCAGAGCCGCCGAGGACCCGGCCGCGTGGCCAGGCGACGCTGCGGCCGCCGAGCTCGGGCTCCGGCTCGGTGGCGAATTTCCAATCGTATTTGCCCGATGTGAACAGGCGGGCGTAGCCGGCGGGAATGTGGATCCAGGGATCCCGATCCTCGGGCCCGGCTTCGAGCAGTGTCACGGTGACACTCGGATTCTCGGACAGACGGGCGGCCAGGATGCACCCCGCCGTGCCGCCGCCGATGACCAGGAAATCCGTCTCTTCAGGCGACGGGGGCTACTCCAAGCGGGTCCAGACGGTAGCCGCCGCCTTCGGTGACGAGCAGGCGGGCATTGCCCGGATCCGGCTCGATCTTCTGCCGCAGGCGGTAGATGTGCGTCTCGAGCGTGTGGGTCGTCACGTTCGCGTTGTAACCCCACACCTCGTTGAGCAGCACCTGCCGGGCGACCGGCCGCGTGCCGGCCCGGTAGAGGAATTTCAGGATCGCCGCCTCTTTCTCAGTCAGGCGGATGCGGCGGTTCTTGACCGGCTCCTGCAACAGCTTCGCGCTCGGGCGGAAGGTGTACGGGCCGATGGTGAAGACGGCGTCTTCGCTGTTCTCGAAGATGCGGAGCTGCGCGCGCAACCGCGCCAGCAGTTCGGCCAGGCGGAACGGCTTGGCGATATAGTCGTTGGCGCCGGCGTCGAGGCCGCGCACCACGTCGTGCTCGTCGTCCGACCCGGTCAGCATGATGATCGGCATCCGCAGGCCTTGCCGGCGCAGGCTGGCGCAGAGGTCGCGTCCATCACCGTCAGGCAGGGTGACGTCGAGGATCACCGCATCGAACCGCGCGTCGCGAGCGGTGACCATGGCCTCCGCTTCGCCGATCGATCCGGCTTGCGCTGCGGTGAACTCGCCATCCAGTTCAAGCTGCTCGACAAGTGTGTCGCGCAGCGTGACATCATCGTCCACGATTAAAATCGGCCGCTCGCCCGCCATACGCTCTCTCTAATTAGGGCCCGACTCGATGGTCAGCCGGGCAGATATCTACCACACAACGCGGTGAACCATCGTATTGTGATCACCCTGCCGCGTCCAACGCGTCATCGCCCCGGATCAACTCACCTGTCGATCACCGTTCCCGCACACAACTCGGTGAGCCGATTTGGGTTCCGGGTTCCCCTGACGTGATACGTCGCTTTGCGCGATACCGCGCGCTCCTGCATAACCCCGCTCCCATGCTGCACGACGCAGAGCCCCACCCTCACCCCGACGCGCCGGATTCCGCCGTCCAGCGCCTCCGTTCCGTGCATCGCGCGATCTCCGAGATCGCGCCGCGGCACGCCGGTGCTGCTCGAGGGTGCGCCATCGCTGGTCGTGGTCGGCGCGGAGACTGTCGGCGCGCGCGGATTGCGGGAACTCGCTGCACTGGCGTCGGGACCGCCCAGCCTGCTGCTGACGCCGGTGCGCGCCGCTGCTTTGCTCCGCCGGCCGATCGCGCCGGCCGGGGCGGCGATCGCGTTCCGGACTGCCGGGCTGCTCGACCCGGCGACGCTGCTGGGGATGGCCGATCCGACGGCGGCGCAGTTGCTGGCGGACCCTCCCGAGCTAGCGGCCGTACCGAAGCTCGCGCCGGCGGCGATCGGCCTGGCCAAGCTCGCCCGGCTGCTGCCCGCGGCGCTCGCCGCACCGGTCGCAGCCGTTGCCCGGGCAAGGGCCGAGACGCTCGGGCTGCTGACGGTCAGCGCCGACGACGTCGCTTCCTACCCCGACACCGCCGCGCTGTCGCTGCAGCGCGTCGCCGAGGCGCAGGTCCCGTTGGAAGCGGCGGAGAATGCCCGGGTGGTAGCGTTCCGCGCCGCCGATGGCGGGATCGAACATCTGGCGATCCTGATCGGCGAACCCGGCCACCGGCCGGCGGACGGCCCAGCGCCTTTGGTGCGGCTGCATTCGGAGTGCTTCACGGGCGACCTGCTCGGCAGCTTGCGCTGCGATTGCGGGCCGCAGCTCCGCCTGGCGTTGCAGCGGATCGGCGCGGAGGGCGTCGGCGCGCTCATTTACCTGGCGCAGGAGGGGCGCGGGATCGGGCTGACGAGCAAGCTGCGCGCCTACGCGCTGCAAGACCGCGGCCTCGACACGGTGGATGCCAACCGCGCGCTGGGGTGGCAGGCGGACGAGCGCAACTTCATGGTCGCCGCCACCATCCTGGAGCAGCTCGGGATCAAGCGCCTGCGGCTGCTGACCAACAATCCGGACAAGCTGGCGGCGCTCTCGGCCTGCGGTATCGAGATCGCCGGACGCGAGACGCTTCAGGTTGCGCCGAACGGGGTGAACGACCACTACCTCGCCACCAAGGCCCGGCGTTTCGGGCACCTGCTTTAGTGGCGCGGCGCTTGCACAGGTCTCTTCCATGATCCTGCCAACGCCCGGCCCCATGGACTACACGAGACTGTTCGGATCGGCCACGCCGCCTGATGGCGCGGGCCCGATCGGGGAAAACGGGGTCTGGCCCGTCCCCCTGAACGTCTCGCGGGAAGACGCATTGCACGGCCTCAACCCCCTGCAGCATTTGCCGGTGGTAGGCATGATTTACCGGGCGGCGACCGGCGAGCAGATGCCGAGCACGATGCGCGTAGCGGGCGCGGGGATACTCGGCGGTCCGCTCGGCATGATCGGCGCCGCCTTCATGGGGCTGATCGAAGAGCTGATCCGCATGGGACCCGACACGTCGCGTCCGCCGACGCCGGTCGGGATGGCGCAGTGCGGGTCCGAATCCGGCGTCGAGGCGATCACGCCGGGGACGACGAGCAACGGCGCCTACACTACGCTGGCGACCATCGCGCCGGAATACCTGACGAACTCGCCCGACATCATGCTCGCGCAGAACGCCGCCTCGGCCTATCAGAGCGCCTCGACGGAATATCAGCGCAGCCAGATGTTGGAAAAAGGCTTGGTGTGACGGAAGCGGTCGTCGGCAGCGACGGGATCCTGCATCTCGCGGGCGCGCGATACCGCGCGGCGCTGGGGAATGGCGGGCTCGTTGCGCACAAACAGGAAGGCGACGGGGCAACGCCGCTCGGCAACTTGCCACTGCGCCGTGTGCTCTACCGCGCCGACCGGGTGCCGCGTCCGCGCTGCGCCGTTTCGGTGCTGCCCCTCGCGCCAAACGATGGCTGGTGCGACGACCCGGCGGATGCCGCCTACAACACGATGGTGCGTCTGCCGCACGATGCACGGCACGAGACTTTGTGGCGGCCGGATGCGGTCTACGACGTGATCGGCGTGCTCGGTTGGAACGACGCGCCAGTCGTGCGCGGGCTCGGCAGCGCCATCTTCCTGCACGTCGCCCGGCCGGACTACGCGCCGACCGAGGGATGCATTGCTCTGGCGCTGCCCGATCTGCTGGCCGCGTTGGCCGCCGGCCTCAGCTCGATCCGCGTCGAGGGCTGACCGCCCGCTATTGAGCCCGGCGCGAGACCCTGGCCTACTCCCGCGCTGAAAACGCAGGAAGGGGACGGGGATGGCCAAACGACGCGTGACCGCGCTGGCGCTGCTGTTGTCGACGGCTTGGGCACCAGTGGTGATGGCTCAGGCGCAACCGTCGCCGGCCTACGACCAGCTCGCCGCCGACCAAGCAGCCCACAACACCACGCCCGGGATCCGTCATGTCCCGGCGCGCGACATCAAGGTGCCCACGGACGAGGTCAGCCCGCAGGCGCAGGCGCTGATCGCCGGCCCCTACCCGCCGCATATGAATGCCGATCCGAAGAATGCCGCGGAGTGGAAGGAGCTGATCAACCGCCGCGCCGCGTTGGCCATCGCCACGCTGCCGACGCTCGAGCAGAAGTTGGGCGTGACCGTCCAGGCCGCCGTGATCGGCGGCGTCAAGGCGTTCATCGTGACGCCCAAGGAAATGCCCGAGGGCAACCGCAACCGGCTGCTCATCAACGTGCACGGCGGCGGCTACGTGTTCGGACCGGGCGAGGCGGCGCTGCCGGAAGCGGTGATGATGGCGGGCTTCGGCGGCTACAAGGTGATCGCGGTCGACTACCGCATGCCGCCCGACGCGCCCTACCCCGCGGCGATGGACGACGCGATGGCGGTCTGGAAGGCGGCGCTCGGGATGGCCGATCCGAAGAACATGGCGATCTTCGGCACGTCCACCGGCGGCGGCATGACGCTGGCCATGGTGCTGCGTGCCAAGCAGGAGGGGCTTCCGCTGCCCGCGGCGATCGCGCCCGGCACGCCGTGGTCCGACCTCACCGACGCCGGCGACAGCTACAAGACCAATGAATGGACCGACAACGTCCTGGTCACCTGGGATGGCTGGCTCGGCCGCGCGGCGAAGCTCTACGCCAACGGCCACGACCTCAAGGACCCGCAACTCTCGCCCATCTACGGTGATTTCCACGGCTTCCCGCCGACCATCCTGACCACCGGGACGCGTGACCTGTTCCTCTCCAACACCGTGCGGACGCACCGGAAGTTGCGGCGCGCCGGCGTGGAGGCCGATTTGAACGTCTATGAAGGTCAGTCGCACGCGCAATACATGGGCAATGTCGATGCGCCCGAAACCAAGGAGGCGTTCACCGACATTGCCCGCTTCTTCGACGCGCATCTCGGCAAATGATCTTCGACCTCTCGGGTAAGGTCGCCGTCGTCACCGGCGGCGGCCGCGGGTTGGGCCGGGCCATCGCCGGCGGGCTGGCGCAGCATGGCGCCCAACTCGTGCTGTGCGGCCGCAACGCGGCGACGCTGCAGGCGGCGGCGGCCGAGTTCGGCGGCGACGTGCTGGTCCATGCCGGTGACGTCTCGCGCGAGGCGGACGTCGTGGCGTTGCGCGACGCGGCGTTGGAACGGTTCGGCCGCATCGACGTGCTGGTCAACAACGCCGGCGTGAACCCGATCTACAAGACGATCGAGAACACCAGCCTCGAGGAATGGTCCCACATCGTCGACGTGAACCTGACCGGCACCTTCCTCTGCACCAAATATATCGGCGGCGCGATGGCGGCGGCCGGCAGCGGCTCGATCATCAACATCAGCTCGGTGGCGGGGCATGTGGGGTTGCGGCGGTCGGTGCCGTATTGCGCGACGAAAGGCGGAGTCGAGATGCTGACGCGGGCGGCGGCGCTGGATTGGGCGACCAAGGGGGTGCGGGTGAACTGCATCGCGCCAGGCTATTTCGAGACGGACCTCACGGCCGGGATGATCGCCAATGAGACGATGTCGGCCCGGCTGCTGGCGCAGACGCCGATGGGACGGTTCGGGCGAGACCCGGACATCGTCGGCGCGGCCGTGTTCCTCGCCAGCCCGGCCAGCGCATACGTCACCGGCCAGAGCCTGGCGGTCGACGGCGGCTACCTGGCGGCGTGACCATGCCGGAGAAGAAAATCCGCTACTGCGTCGTCGGCGCCGGCTGGATCAGCCAGGCGGCGTTCATGCCGGGGGTCAAGCAGACCGGCAACTCCGAGATGACCGCCATCGTCACCGGCGATCACCGCAAGGCGGAGGCGTTGGGCGCGCGCTACGCGATCGAGCGCGTTTATCATTACGACGCCTATCTCGCGGCGCTCGACAGCCGCGGTTTCGACGCGATCTACCTTGCCATGCCGAACTGGGCGCATCTGGAATACGCCCTGCCGGCACTCGAGCGCGGCATCCACGTGCTGCTCGAAAAGCCGATGGCGACCACCGAGGCGGATTGCCGCGCGCTGAACGACGCGGCGAGGCGCGGCCGGGCCAAGCTGATGATCGCCTACCGGCTGCATTTCGAGCCGGCGTCGCTCGAGGCGATGCGGATCGCGCATTCCGGCGGGCTCGGCCGGGTCGCGCTGTTCATGTCGACGCTGACGCAGCAGGTCGAACTCGCCAATCACCGCACGCAGAGCGGCTTCTGGGCCGGGCCGGTGGCCGACCTCGCCCCTTACCCCGTCAACGCCGCGCGCAACCTGTTCCGCGCCGAGCCGGTGGAGGTGCTCGCCTGGGGAGCTGAAACGCTCGGCTTCGGGTTCCACGACACCGTCGCCGTCCAGCTCCGCTTCCCCGAGGACCGGCTGGCGCAGTTCACCGTCGCCTACGGGATGGAGGGGGTGAACGAGTATCGGCTCACCGGCGACGAAGGCAGCCTGCGGGTCTGCCCGGCCTATGGGTTCGATAGCGGGCTTCGGCTCGAGCAGAGCAATGACGGCAGCGTCTCGACGATGGATTTCCGCCATGTGGACCAATTCGCGGGCGAGACGGCGTATTTCTCGGATTGCATCCTCAACAACATCGACCCCGAGCCGGACGGCGAGGAGGGATTGCTCGACGTGCGCGTGCTGCGCGCGATCGAGGAGGGGCTGCTGACCGGGCGGGCGCAAACGCTGACACCGACCTACCGCAGCAAACGCCCCCTGCCCGACCAGCGCTTCGACTTCCCGCCGTCGCCCACGCCCGACCTGGTGCACGCCGCACCGCCGGCCGGCTGATGTCGACGCCGACCGGCTTCTGGCAGACCATCCGGACGGCGCAGACCAACTCGCTGCTGATGTGGCCGCCCGAGGCCTACGAGCAGGACGTGTTCATTGCTTCCAGCCTCGGCCGGCAGCGGTTTTTGCTGAACGGCGAGGAAGGCATCCACCGGGTCTTGCTCGCCAACGCGAAGAACTACCGGCGGACACCGGCCTCGATCCGGATCCTGCGGCCGATCACCGGCCAGGGCTTGCTGCTGAGCGAAGGCGACACGTGGCGGCGGCAGCGCCAGACGGTCGCGCCGGCCTTGGCGCCGCGGGTGTTGCCGATGCTGGCCCGGCATGTGGTGGACGCGACCGAGCGGGCCGTGGCCGGGCTGTCGGGCACGGTGGACGCGCTGGCGGCGATGCAAAAGCTGACGCTGGAGATCGCGTCACGCTCGATGTTCTCGGTCGAGATGGACGCCTACGGCGCGACGTTGCGCGAGATGATCACCGAATACGGCGAGCGGATGGGCCGCCCGACGCTGCTCGACTTCCTGCTGCCCCCCTCGATCCCCAACCCCGGCGACATCAGGCGCATGATCTTCCGCGCGCGATGGGTGCGGTTCATGGACCGCATCATGCGGGCGCGGATGGCGGCGCCGGCGAGCGACGGCCCGCGCGATCTGTTCGACCTGCTGCTCGCGGCGCGTGACCCCGAGAGCGGCGCCGGCTTCACGCCGGCGCAGTTGCGCGACCAGATGGCCACGCTGATCCTGGCCGGCCACGAGACGACGGCGCTGACGCTGTTCTGGTCGCTGTACCTGATCGCCAAGACGCCCGATGTGCAGGCGCGCTTGGCCGAGGAGGCGCGCACGCTCGACCCGACGGCCGAGATCGCGCGGCCCGGCCTGCCCTCGCTGCGCTACACCCGAGCCGTGGTCTCGGAAGCGATGCGGCTGTATCCGCCGGCCTTCACCCTCGCACGGGCGGCCATCCACGAGGACCGGGTCGGCGACGTGACCATCCCGGCGCGGCTCGATCGTGCTGATCGCGCCCTGGGTGCTGCATCACCACGCCAAGTTCTGGCGCGACCCGGCGGTGTTCGACCCCTCGCGCTTCGAGGGCGAGCCGCACTTCGCGCATCGCTACGCCTACCTACCGTTCGGCGCCGGGCCGCGGATTTGCGTGGGCGCGCAGTTCGCGATGACGGAAGCGGTGCTGGTGCTGGCGATGCTGGCGCAGCGGTTCGAGATTTCGCTTGCCGACTCGCGTCCGGTGTTGCCAACGGCAGTGATCACGACGCAGCCGGACCACCCGGCGCCGTTCCATTTCAGAGAGAGAGCATGAGCGAGACGCTATCGACCCGGCTGGCCCAATTCGAGCGCTACAAGCTGACCTTCGGGCCGACGCCGATCGAGAAGCTGTCGCGCCTGACCGAGCATCTCGGCGGCGACGTCGAGATCTACGCCAAGCGCGACGATTGCAATTCCGGGCTGGCGTTCGGCGGCAACAAGCTGCGCAAGCTCGAATACATCGTGCCCGACGCGATCGCGAGCAACGCCGATACGCTGGTCTCGATCGGCGGCGTGCAGTCCAACCATACGCGGATGGTCGCGGCGGTGGCGGCCAAGATCGGCATGAAGTGCCTGCTGATCCAGGAGAGCTGGGTGCCGCACGAGGACGCGGTCTATGACCGGGTCGGCAACATCCTGCTGTCGCGGATCATGGGCGCCGAGACGCAACTGGTCGACGAAGGCTTCGACATCGGCATCCGCGCGAGTTGGACGCGGGCGCTGGAAGAGGTGAAGGCGCGCGGCGGCAAGCCGTATGCGATCCCGGCCGGTGCGTCGGTGCACAAGTTCGGCGGCCTAGGGTATGTCGGGTTCGCCGAGGAGGTCCGCGCGCAGGAGCGCGAGATGGGGCTGCGGTTCGACTACGTGATCGTCTGCACCGTGACGGGCTCGACGCATGCGGGCATGGCGGTCGGGTTCGCGGCCGATGGGCGCGCGAAGCAGGTGATCGGCATCGATGCGTCCTGCACGCCGGCGCAGACCAAGGCGCAGGTCTTCGCCATCGCGCAGCAGACCGCCGATCTCGTGGGCCAGCAGATCAGCGAAGACGACATCGTGCTGAACGAGGATTACGCCTACCCCGTCTATGGCGTGCCGTCGAAGGAGACGGTCGAGGCGATCCGGCTGTCGGCGCGGCTTGAGGGCATGATCACGGACCCGGTCTACGAGGGGAAGTCGATGCAAGGGATGATCGACCTGGTGCAGAAGGGCTTCTTCCCGAAGGGCTCGAAGGTGCTCTACGCGCATCTCGGCGGCGCACCGGCGCTGAACGGTTACAGCTACACGTTCCGCAACGGGTAGCCTGCCGATGCACCCGCTCACCGCCAGCCTGCCGATGTACAATCTGCCGGAGATGCGGGAGGCGAACGGGGCATTCTGGGCCGCGCTCGCCGACGAATTGCGGCGGGAGGGTATCACGGATTTGCCCCCTGCCCTGAGCTTCGAGAGCAAGGCGGTGCCGGACGAGATCGGCGCGGCGACGCTGTTCACGCAGACCTGCGGCTATCCGCTGCAGACGGTCTATGCAGGGCAATACCAGCTCCTCGGCGTGCCGGATTACGACGCGCCGGGCTGCGGCATGGCGACGCATCGGGCGTTCATCCTGGTGCGCGCCGATTCCGGGCTGCGGACCGTGGCCGACTTGCGGGGCACGCGGTTCGCGCTCAATAGCCGGCATTCCAATTCCGGCATGAACCTGCCGCGGCGGCTGTTCGCGTCGGTCGCCGGCGGGCGGCCGATGTTCCGCGCCATCGTCGAGACGGGCGGGCATCCCGCGAGCATCGCTTCCGTCGCCGCGGGCGAGGCGGAGGCGGCGTCGATCGACTGTCTCACCTATGTGTTCCTGCGCGATCATCGGCCGGAGGCAGTCGCCGATCTCGCGATCATCGCCGAGACGGTCGAGAGCCCGGCGATCCCGTTCGTGACCGCCGCACAAACGCCGCCCGAGATGGTTGCTTCGCTGCGGCGGGCGCTGTTCCGGCTCGCGGCGGATCCGGCGCGGCGGGACGTGATGGCCGGGCTGCGGCTGCGCGGGATCGGGCCGGCCGACCCGGCGGCCTACGCCCGGCTGCTCGACATCGAGCTCGAGTCCGCCGCGCTGGGCTATCCGGTGCTGGCATGACCACGGCGATCCACCTGGTGCCCGGTCAGGCGACACTCGCGGAGTGGCGGGCGATCTATCGCGGCGCACCCGTCGCGCTCGACCCGGGAGGCCGGGCGTTGGTCGCGCGGGGGGCTGCGGCGGTCGAGGCGGTGCTCGCGTCGGGCGAGGCGGTCTACGGGATCAACACAGGCTTCGGGAAGCTCGCCAGCGTGCGGATCGGGCGGGCGGATCTGGCGCGACTGCAGCGGAACATCGTGCTGTCTCATGCGGCCGGGGTTGGCGAGCCGATGCCGGTGGCGGTCACGCGGTTGATGATGGCGCTGAAGGTCGCGAGCCTCGCGCGGGGCGCGTCGGGCGTGCGGCCGGAGACGATCGATCTGCTGGCCGCCATGCTCGACCGGGGCGTCATCCCCGTGGTGCCGAGCCAGGGTTCCGTGGGCGCATCCGGCGACCTCGCGCCGCTCGCACATATGACGGCGGCGATGATCGGCGTGGGCGAGGTGCATGCTGGCGGCGCGCGGGTGGCGGCGGAAGTGGCGTTGGCGGAAGCCGGGCTGGCGCCGGTGACGCTCGGACCGAAGGAGGGGCTGGCGCTGTTGAACGGGACGCAGTTCTCGACGGCGTTCGCGTTGGCCGGGCTGTTCGAGGCGGAGCTCCTGTTGCAGTCCGCGCTCGTCACCGGGGCGCTCTCGACAGACGCGGCGCGCGGATCCGATGCGCCGTTCGATCCGCGGATCCAGTCGCTGCGCGGCCATCGCGGGCAGATCGAGGTGGCGGCGGCGATCCGGGCGTTGATGCAGGGCAGCGCGATCCGCGCATCGCATCTGACCGGGGATGACCGGGTGCAGGACCCGTATTGCCTGCGATGCCAGCCGCAGGTGATGGGGGCGTGCCTGGACCTGCTGCGCCAGGCCGCGACGACGCTCGAGATCGAGGCCAACGGCGTGTCGGACAACCCGTTGGTGTTCGCCGATACCGGCGAGGTGATCTCCGGCGGGAACTTCCATGCCGAGCCGGTGGCGTTCGCGGCCGACATGATCGCGATGGCGCTGTGCGAGATTGGATCGATGGCGGAGCGGCGGATCACGCTGCTGACCGACCCGGCGCTATCTGGCCTGCCGGCGTTCCTGACGCCGAAGCCGGGACTCAACTCGGGGTTCATGATCGCGCAAGTCACTGCGGCTGCGCTCGTATCCGAGAACAAACAATCGGCCTTTCCGGCGTCGGTCGACAGCATACCGACATCGGCCAATCAGGAAGACCATGTGTCGATGGCCGCGCACGGCGCGCGGCGGCTGCTGCGGATGGCGGGCAACTTGGCCAGCGTCATCGGGATTGAGTTGCTGGCGGCGGCGCAAGGCTGCGACTTCCATACGGGACTGCGATCGAGCGCCGTTTTGGAGGCAGTGCGGGCACGGCTGCGCGAAACCGTGCCGACCTTGGTTGATGACCGATACTTGCACCCGGACATCGAGGCCGCGACCGCGCTGGTGTCGAATGGCGCGGTCGCGGTGGTGGCCGAAGAGCTTTTGCCCTCCCTCCAGACTTAGGTTGCGCGCGGGCGACGGCCCCTCTTGGGCGGCGGCGGCGGCGCTTCGACTTCGGGCTCGACTTCCGGCTCGCTCGCCGCAGCCGGCTTGCGGCCGAGGCCGATCTTCTTGGCCAGCCCAGAGCGCGTCGCGGCGTAGCTCGGCGCGACCATCGGGTAATCGCGCGGCAGACCCCATTTCGACCGGTACGCATCGGGCGTCAGCCCGTAGCTGGCTTGAAGATGCCGTTTAAGCATCTTTAACTTCTTTCCATCTTCTAGACAGACGATGTAATCCGGGAAGACTGACTTTTTTACTGGAACGGCCGGAACCTGCGCGGCTGGCGGCGGCGGCGGCGCCTCTCCCGCGCTGGAAAGCGACCGGTAGACAGAGATAATCAATGCTGGAAGCGCTTCCGCTCCCAAACGGTTCTTCGCAACGTGTGCTGAGACGATCTGGGCTGTTAATCCCAGAATGTCGACGGATGTTACTTGATCAGACATGGACTCGGCTCTCCTCGTCGGTGCAACATAGAGCAAAAGAATTCACACTGCGAGTAGTTATTCATCACGCTCGATAACTTCGTAGACGCATCAATTCGCGCCGAAGCCGCCGGTGCACGAGTATAGAAACGATGCTCGGCTACGGCGCGCGCAGAGACGCCCGCCAACCGGCGCTCGCATGCGCACGACGCCAGATGAATCCGTCGAGGATATAGTGGGTGATCTGAGGAAGCGCGAGCAACGGGACCACCAGCATCAGAAGATCTTTGCTCTCTAACAACGGCAGCGACGCGAAAACCGGGAACACTGCCGAGTGCTCGCTCCAGATCAGGCCGTCCCACAGACCCTCTTCCAAGTAGGCGAGTAGAAACGGCAAGAGCAGGAACAACGGAATGAATGCGGGCCGGAACAACAACCCGCCCGCCGCCTTCCGTGCGCCGTAGAGCCAGACCAAGGCCAGGTACGGGATGCCGTGTGCGAGGACGTTGATCGCCGTGAAGGCCAGATCGCTGTCGAGCGCGATGATGCCAGTCCACCACGAAAAAGCCGTGCTCGCGAGCAGGAGATTACGCGGCGCGTTGAACCGCCGCGTGCGCCAGATCAGCGCCGCCTCCTTCACCAGATAGGCGGCGAAGATCGCGCCATACGCCGCCAAGCATAGATCGGCCAGCAGCGGGGACTGGATCGACCAGAAATCGCCGGCGATGAACCAGTCGAATCGGCGCGGATGCAAATGCCACCAGGCCAGCGGATACAACGTGGCGGCGTAGATCGCGGCCTGATCGATCCAGCGATGGGCCCGCTCCCACCGTCCATACAGCATCATGAAGCCATATTGCTGGCGCACGAAATGGAACGCCGCGAGATAGGCGAGGCATCGCCAGAACACCATCGAGCCCAGGCTGTACAACCCGGCGAACACCATCCATCCCAGCAACGGCGCCAATACATAGAGCGTCCGGTCGCGGCGGAACTCGGCCGGGTCGAAGTAGGTGCGATAGAGCGTGCTGTAGACATGCGTCACGTCGACACCGACGACCAGCGCGGCCCAGAGCAGCGGCGAGACGTCGCGCGTGCTGAACCAGCCCGGCGCCATCAGCACGACGAAGCTGACGACAACGCCCGGCGCCAGGATGAAGCCGACGTCGAAGCGCGGCGTGCCGATCCAGGGTTGGACGGTCATGTCGTGCAGGAACGCGGCGACGGCATCGGCGGCGGTGACGCCGCGGTCGTTCGCTTCCTCGAAGAGCGAGAGGCCGCTCATGTCGGAGTGCGCGTAGAAGATCGGCGGCGCCTGCTGCGCCATGGCCGCCCGCGCCGGGCCCCACAGGCTGCCGGGCGTCGGCCGGATCATGCCGTGGCCCCACACCCACACGTCGATGCTGCGGACGGCTCCCTCGAGCTCCGGATGGACGCGCAGCAGCTCGCCCATGACCAGGCTCTGCCACGCCGACAACGAGGTGGCGTAGGCGCCCCGGCGCGCGTCGTCGGGCGAGGCGTCGCAGAGCGGCCAATAGTAGGTCAGCACCGTCTCGTGGCGGACGCGCTCGAGCCGCTGGTGGGTGGCGACGACGTAGCCGAGGGACGGGCTGCCGTAGATCACGTTGTCCCAAGCGAGCGGGGCGCCGCGGCCAGTGGGCATGCGGTCCAGCGTGACGTTGGCGACCATCCAGGGCGCGTAGGAGCGGGCCGGATCGCTGGGCCGGCCCAGCAGCCGGTCGGCGACGAAGCGCGGCGTGGCGAGGATGGCGGCGCGCGCCTCGATGCGGGTCGAGGTCGCGGTCGCCGGGTCGTAGATGTCGACCGCGACGCGCGAACCCGCCTCGCGGACACGCCAGGCGAGCGCCGAAGTGGTGCAGGGCCCGGCCAGGCGTTCGAGCTGATGCACCAGGAAGCCGTTCCCCTCCGGCCAGGTGAGCACGACGTTCTCGCTCCGGCTGTCGCGCGCGGCGAAGTAATGGATGCCGGCCCAGGCGGAGGTGTCGTCGGCATGCGCGCCGAAATCGTCCCGGCAGCCATAGTCGACATACCAGCGAAGCGGTTCGCTATCGTAGCCCCTGCCCGCCATCCACGCGGCCATGCTGAGCTGGTCGAGCGCGCGGAATTCGGCGTCGGCGCTGCTGCGGTCGACCGGGATCGCGAACGCGCGGCGCCCGTCGCTGCCTCGGGCATTGCGGAAGCCGTCCATCTCGGCGGCGAAGGCGGCGTATTGCGCGCGGTCCGCGTCGGTCACGCCGATCTGCGGCAACAGGTCCTCCTGCCAGCGGCCGAGGATGAACAGACGCTCCTGCGGGTCGGCGCAGAGATAGAGGTCGTCGTAGATGGGGTCGCCGGCCGGTGTGTGGCCGGTGATGACGCCGATCTCCTCGAACAGCGCCGCGCGCATGCTCGGCTTCCGCGGTCAGCGGCGGCACGTAATGGGCGCCCCAGGGATAGGCGGAGACGGCGTTGCGCCCCGAGGCCGCATTGCCGCCGACTGCGGGCTCGAGCTCGATCAGCGCGATGTCGTCGATGCCGCGCTTGCGCAGCCGCCACGCCGCCGAGAGCCCGGCGACGCCGCCGCCGACGATCACCACCTCGGCCTGCCGCATCGCGCTCGGCTCGGGCAGGTCTCCGTCGCGGATCCGGTGGCCGAGCGACGCGCTGGCGCCGCAGGAGCTGGCCTTGCGATCGGGCGGGCGCCGCCGGGCAGCGCGAACGCGGTCGCCAGGCCCGCAGCGCCGATCAGCGCATGCCGGCGTCGCATCAGTTGACGCCGTATTCCGCCCATTCCGCGTCGAAATAGCGGACGAGCGCCTGGCTATCGAGCCGGTTCACGTCGGCCGGCACGCGCGCCATGTCGGCCGGGAACTGGCGCATGGTCTCGAAGGTGGCGGCGGAGACGAAGCGCAGCCCGGCGGGATAGCGGTCGCGCGGCGCGGGCCGCTCGACGCCGGCGAGCACGAAACCCCAGGGACCGAATGACGGGACATAGGCGTGATAGGGCAGCGTGGCGAAGCCGGACGCCTCCAGCGTTTCCACCACGCACCAATAGGAGCGACGCGCGACGAAGGGCGACGTGCTCTGCACCACGATCGCGCCGCCGGGCGCCAGCACCTGGCGCAGCATCCGGTAGAACGTCGTCGAGTAGAGCTTGCCGATCGAGAAATTTGCCGGGTCGGGGAAGTCGACGATGACGGCATCGAATTGCGGCCGGTCGAGCCCGGTCGACCTGCTGCTTGAGCCAGACGAACGCGTCCTGGTTGATCACCTCGAGCTTGGGCGAGGCGAAGGACGCCGCCGTTGAGGCCGGCGAGCAGCTTGTTGGTGGAGAACAGTTCGACCATCGCCGGGTCGAGCTCGACTTGGGTGATGTGCTCGACAGCGGCGACCTTCAGCGCCTCGCGCGCCGCCAATCCGTCGCCGCCGCCGAACAGCAGCACGCGCGCCGGATGCGCGACGGCGGCCAGCAGCGGATGCACGAGGGCTTCGTGGTAGCGGTATTCGTCACGGCTGCTGAACTGCAGGTTGCCGTTGAGGAACAGTCGCAGGTCGCGCCGCGACGCGGTCAGCACGATGCGCTGATAGGGCGTCGATTGCGCGTGGATCACCGGATCGGCGTAGACGGCGGCTTCCGATTGTTCCGTGATCCGGTCGGCGTAGACGAAGCCGAGCAGCAGCGCCATCAGCGCGGCGAACCCGGCGACCCGGTGCGTGCGCACCCAGCGCGCGCCGGGTCGAGCGCGTAGAGCAGCCAGAGCGCGACGCCGATGTTGATCATGCCGAACAGGAAGCTCGAGCGGATCAGGCCGAGATGCGGCACCAGGATCAGCGGGAACAGCAGCGAGGCGAACAGCGCGCCGACATAGTCGAACGCGAACACGCGCGCGACCAGGTCCTTGAACAGCGAACTGATCCTTCAGGATGCGCAGCAGCAGCGGGATCTCGACGCCGACCAGTATCGCCGATCACGCGCCACCGTCGCGTAGAGCGGCAGGCGGAACGCGTTGACCTGGCCGAACAACAGGAACAGCAGCGCCGCACTGCCGCCGCCCACCAGCCCGATCAGGATCTCGACGCGCACGAACAGCATCAGCAGGTCGCGCTCGATCCGGCCGGACAGCCAGGAGCCGATGCCCATGGCGAACAGGTAGGCGCCGATCACCGTGGAGAACTGCGTGACGGAATCGCCGAGCAGGTAGCTCGCCAGCGTGCCGGCGATCAGTTCGTAGACCAGGCCGCAGGTCGCGATCGCCAGGACCGAGATCAGCAGCAGCGGTCGGCATCCGGCCGCCGCTCGGCCGGCAAAGTCAGCCATGAACGGCGGCGCTGATGATCATTGCGATCCCGATCACGATGGCGCCGAGGAACACGGCGAGCGCCATATTCTTCTCGTGGTAGATCTGGTTCCAGATATGCACCTGCGGCGTCAGCAGATCGAGGATGACGAAGCCGATCACGAAGATCGCCAGTCCGATGCCGGAGAAGATGACCGCGTTGAGGACGTTGTGCCAACCGATGCCGAGTGCCGGGTCCATGACTTGCCTCCTGTCTATTTGTGGAAACCAGACGAGCCGCCGCCGCCGCGCGCGACCCGGTGCTGCCGCGCTGGCGGCAAGGCCGGCGCTGCCGAACAGCGTCCAGCCCTGGTAGCGAGCGACCGTGAAACCGAGCAGGACCAGCAGGCAATAGGCGGTGAAAACGGGCGCCCGCCCCATCATGCGCGATCCCCGCTTGAACAAGAGCCGATAGACCGGATACGGCACGATCAAGCCGAGCCCGAGCCAGAACAATTCCGGAGCCGGCACGTGGCGGCGCGCCGTCGACCGTAGAAGGCGACGGTGGGTCCCGGCGGCGCTGGCGCGTTGTTGGCGCTTGCGGCGAGGCGGGTGGTCAAACCGCTGGATCGATCGAGCTTGCCGGCGTCGAAGTCCACCAGAAGCCGGTAACTGCCGCCGGGCACGCTGCGGAACAGCACGCGCTGCATTCTGGCTGCCTTCCTCCCAAGATGCCGTCGGAATCCGTGCCGGAATAGTATTCGATGGTCCGGACGGCGTCGAAGACTCGGATCGCCGCCCTCGCCGACGAGCGAAAGGTTGAGCGACACCCAATCATTCTGCACAGGCGCGTAGAGATCGAGGCGCAGGTTGCCGCTGCGGTCCGGAATGGTGAACGGTGCGCTGGCGATCGGATGGCTCCGGTCCGATCCGCTGATCGCGATAGGTTTGCCGGAACACCTGCGTCGAGCGGCTCGCGCCGAAGCTGATCGCCGACAGCAAACTGAGCAGCACGCAGGCGGCGATCCCGGTCCAGAGCACGGCGACGGTCTTCTGCCGCGGGCTGTTCGCGGCGGTCGGGCTCGGCGCCGGGTCGAGCTTGAACGCCGACCGCACCATGTCGGTCGGCAGCTTGAAGCCGCGCGACCAGACGATCTCGTCACCGGTGACTTCCTTGACCAAGCACGACGACCCGGCCTGGTATTGCTCGACATGAGCGGTATCGCCGACGCGCACGCGCCAATAGAACTCGCCGAGCACGTAATCGGTGCGCGCCTGGCTTTCCTCCGGCCCTTCGAACCGCAGCCGTCCGCGTGGCTGGGCTCGGGGATGTCCTGGCGCAGCATGCAGAACAGCGTCCAGCCCTCGTCGTCATGCGCGAGGAAGCGGAAGCCGCGATACGGGTTGAACAGCAGGTATTCGTCCCAGGTCCACCCCTCCGCCGGGTTGCTGCGCGCCTGGTAGCCGACGACCTCCCACGGCGTGCCGGCCAGCGTGGCCGCGGGTGCCGATCGGGATAGTGAGCGTGCGGGTGGCAGCTTGCGCATCGCGCGATGATCCGCAGGTCGTCGCTGGCGACGTCGATCGTGCGGCCGCAGGAGGCGCAGATGGCGCTGATGCTGATACCGTTGGCGCGCACCTCGATCGAGCCGCCGCAGCCCGGGCAGGAGAGCCGGCGGGTGCGCGCCTTGCGGGCGGGCGGTAGCGCCGGCGCGGTGTCGCTCACCTTGCCGGCAGCCGCGGATCGCCTTGCGCCGGGCTCGACGGCGGCGACCAGCCTTCGACCTCCCGCAGGTGCGCTGAACCCGAGCGCGTCGAACTCGACGTATTCGCCGACGTAGCAGCCGCCGCTCCTCGCCTGCGATCTCGAGCCCGGCGAATGCCGCATGCTGGGCTCGATCATGTCGTAATAGGCCGCGCTCCGCCCGCGCGGCGACTGCGAACGGCAGTTCGCCCTCGGCCGCCCAGACACGTCGCTTGCTTGATGTCGCTGACACGGAACGATTGCGCGCCGATGCGGATGACCGCGCCGAGCGACGGGGCCGCGCCCGTCAGCGCCGGGGGCACCGGCTGCTCGAACGAAAGGCGCAAGGAAGCCCTGCGCCTCGGCCAGCCACGCCGACCGCCGCCTGCTCCCTGCGCAAACCACTCGGTCCACGCCCCGTCCGCCCAGCCCGATGCGCGTGCGTCCCAGCAGTTCGAACCGCTCGTCGCGATAGCTGAACTTGGTGCCGACCTGCAGCGGGCTGATCTCGTCCGGCAGGTCCGCCTGCTTGCCGATCAAGCTGACCTCGCGATCCGTCCGCAGCACGGTGGAGCCGCAATAGGAACAGACGGCATAGACGCTGAACGACGCGCGGAACTCGATCGGCGCGCCGCAGGACGGACAGGGGTAACTCGCCATCAGCGGATTTGGGCGAGCAATTCCGTCTTCTTCGCGTCGAACTCCGCCTGGGTCAGCACGCCCTTGGACAACAGCTCGCCCAGCCGCTCGATCGTCGCGAGAACGTCGGTGGTCGAGGCGGCCGGCGCCGGCGCCGCGGCCGCGCCGGCGCCGCTGATCGCCTGCGCCATCATCATCCCGGCGCCCAGCCCGGCGCCTGCACCCGCCACGCCGCCGGGGTTGGCCGCCGCCACCCGCAGGCTCTCGGCTGCTTCGAACTGCGTATACTTGTTCATGTCGCCGAGGACCCGCATCGAGCTGGCGCGGTCGAGCCGCTCCTGCACCTCCTCCGGCAACGACAGGCTCTGCAGATAGAAGCTCGTCAGCTCGAGCCCGTAGCCCTCGAACACCGGCGCGATCGCGGATTTCAGCGCCGCCGAGAGCGCGCCCTGCTGCGCCGCCATGTCCAGGAACGCGATGTTGCTGCTGCCGAGCGTGCTGGCCATCGTCGGTCAGGATCGCGGCGCGCAATTGGTTGGCCGCGTCGTTGACGGTGTAGCTCGCCACCGTGCCGCTGAGCTGCTCCCAGAACTTCACCGGCTCGACGAGCTTGTACGAGTAGACCCCGTTGGCGCGGATCCGCAGCGCGCCGAACTCCTTGTCGCGCACCGTGATCGGCTCGGGCGTGCCCCAGCGCTGGTCGATCTGATCGCGCACGCTGAAGAAATAGACGTCGGACTTGAACGGCGATTCGAACGCCTTGTCCCAGTTCTTGAGATAGGTCAGCACCGGCAGCGTCGCGGTCGTGAGCTTGTAGCTGCCGGGACGGAACAGGTCGGCGATCTTGCCTTCGTTGATGAACAGCGCGAACTGCGTCTCGCGCACGACCAGCACGCCGCCGTTCTGGATCTCCTGATCCTGCATCGGATAGCGCCAGGCCAGGACGCCCGGGCCCTCCTCGTTCCATTGCAGGATGTCGATGAATTGCTTGCCGAGAAAGCTCATCAGGCTCATCGGATGCGTTCCCTGTGACCGTTGCGGCGACAGTATCATAGCAATACCTGCCGTTCCATCGGGCTCAGTCTCGCGGCAGCTCCTCCGCGCGCGGGAGGGCGGCGTAGGCGCCGGGACGGCTGACCGTGATCGCGGCCGCGCGCTGCGCCGCGTCGATGCAGCGTGCCGCGCTCCAGCCGCGCGCGAGGCCGACCGCCAGCATGCCGCAGAACGTGTCGCCGGCGCCGGTGGTGTCGACGGCGCGCGCGGGCAGCGGCGGCACCGCATGCGTGCCGGACTCGTCCTCGTAGACGCAGCCGACCGCCCCCAGCGTGACCACCGCCAGGCGCGGCCCGAACGCGCGCAAGGCGGCGGCGGCGCGCGCCGGGCCGGCCAGCCCGGTGATTTCGGCCGCCTCGATCTGGTTGGCGACCACGGCCGTGCAATGCGCCAGCACGTCGGCGACCGGCCAGCGCAACGGCGCTGGGTTGAGCACGACGAGCGCCCGCTTCAGCGCGCCCGCTTTCGCCGCGGCGAGCGTCACGGACAGCGACAGGTTGCCCTGCAGCAGCAACACGTCCCCGGCCGTCGCGCTGCCGGCGAAGGCGACGGCTGACGTCTCGTCGAGCGCATCGGCGCAGACCCCGGCGGTGACGATGCTGTTCTCCGCATCGTCGCTCACCATCACCACCGAGAAATCCGTTGGATGCGGCAGCCGGATCAGCAACCGCGCGACGAACGGCTCATCGGCGAGCTTCTCGGCGATCAACCGCCCGTCCGGATCGTCGCCGATCGCGGCCATGAAACGCGTCTCGGCCCCGGAGCGCGCCGCCACCACCGCCTGGTTCAGCCCCTTCCCGCCCGGCGCGCGCGACACATCGGTCGCCATCCGCGTCTCCCCCGGCAATGGCAGCCGCGTCACGGCCATCACGAGATCGGCCCCGGCATTGCCCAACACCAGAACACTGCCCATGCGAGATCAGGCGTCCTGCGGCATCTGCCAGATCAGCGACAGCACGTGCTCGCGCAGCGCGACGAAATCCGCGCTCGACTTGATCGCCCGGATGTCCCGCTCGCCCGCCTGCCGCGCGAACGGGCAAGCGATCCGTTCGATGATGCGGCCCGGCCGCGGCGACATCACCACCACATCGGTGCCGAGATAAACCGCTTCCTCGACGCTGTGGGTGATGAACATCATCGTCATGCCGCTCCGTTTCCACACCGCGTGCAGCTCTTCCTGCATCTTCTCGCGGGTCAGAGCATCCAACGCGCCGAACGGCTCGTCCATAAGCAAAAGACGCGGTTCGTTACAGAGTGCGCGGACGATGGCCAGCCGCTGCTGCATGCCGCCCGACAGTTCATAGGTGTGGCGATGGCGGAAATCCCACAGCCCGACCAGCCGCAGCCAGTGCTCGACCCGCTCCGCCCGCTCGGCCCGGCCGACGCCGCGGACCATCGGCCCGAACCCGGCATTGCGCTCGACCGTCATCCACGGGAACAGCGCCGCCTGCTGGAACACCACGCCCCGCTCGGCGCTCGGCCCCACCACCGGTTTGCCGTCGAACAGCACCCGTCCGCTGCTGGGCTCCAGGAACCCGGCCAGCGTCTGCAACAGCGTCGTCTTGCCGCAGCCGGACGGCCCGACGATGCACACGAAGTCGCCGGGATCGAACGCCAGAGCAGCATGGTCGAGCGCCCGAACCGATCCGGCGCCCGACCCGTACACCACGGAAACGTCCTCGAATGAAACCAAACTCAAGCGCCTGACTCAGCCAATCGCCTTGGCCAGGTAGCTGGTGTCGATCGCCTTCTGGAACGCATCGGCCGCGGGCGCGCTGCGGATGCTCTTCTGCTCGACGAGGAAGTCCGCGGTGCTCTTCAGGACGGTCGCGAACTTGCCCGCCTTGCCCGGCGCGCCGAGCCATTCGGGGTCGAGTTGCTGCTTGAGCGCCACGAAATCGTATTCCGCCATGTCCGCCTTTGCCACGGCAGCGCTGACCCCTGCGTATTTGCCGACCAGCGCGGCCGCCTCGTCGGGCTTGGACGTATAGAAATCGAGCGCCCGGCCATACGCCTTCAGGATCTTGCCGACCGCTTCCGGATCGGCCTTCGCAGTCGTCGTGCGCGCGATGATGACGTCGGCGATCACGTAGCCGGCGGCTTCGAGTTTGTCGTAGGTCTTGAACAGCTCGCCGCCGGCTTCGAGCAGCTTGGACTTGGCCGGGCTCCAGACGTAGCCGGCGTCGATGTCACCGCGGGTCCAGGCGGCGACCATCGCGTCGGGCCGCATGTCCAGCACGGTGACGTCACGCTGGGTCAAGCCGTTGGTCTTGAGAAAGCCGAGTAGCCGGAAATGCGAGGTCGAACCGAACGGGGTGGCGACCTTCTTGCCCTTGAAGTCCGCGGGCGTCTTGATGTTGGCGGATTTGCGGACCGTCATTTCCTCGGCCGGGCCGATATTGTCGAGCATGGCGATGACTTCGTAGGGGAGCCCCTGGCTGATCCCTGCCGCGGTCGGCGAGGAGCCTATGCCGAAGCCGAGATCCATGCTGCCGGCGGCCATGCCGGTGTTGATCTCCGCGCCGCTGCCGACCTCGATCCAATTCACCTTCGTGCCGAGCGCCTCGTCGATCCAGCCCTCGCCCTTGCAGAGCATGAACGGGCTGGTGCTGAGGAAGAATGCCGCGTTGAGAGGCGTCGCTGCCCTGACGATCGCCGGCATTGCCAGCACAGCGGTTCCAAGCAACAGCCCTCGCCGTGTCAAATTCGATTCCATAATGCTCCCTTTCAGGCCTTGCCGGCCCAGTGCACGACTCTCCGCTCGATGACCACCAACAGCCGGTCGAGCGCCACTCCCATCAGTCCGATGATGAGAATTCCGATGAAGACGTAATCCGACCGCAGGAACCGCCCGGCATCGAGGATCATCCAGCCGATCCCGGTACTCCCCGCGATGATCTCGGCCGCGATCAACGTCCCGTAGACGATCCCGATCGCGAGCCGCGCGCCGGTGAAGATCTCCGCCAGCGCCGAGGGCAGCACGACGTATCGGAACACTTGGAACGGGCTGGCGCCGAGCGACCGCGCCACCGCCAGGCGCGTCGGCGCCACCTGCCGCACGCCGTCCCGCGCCGCGACGGCCGAGACCGGCAGCGCCGCGAGGAACAGCAGGGTGATCTTCGACGTCTCGCCGATCCCGAGCCAAATGATCAGCAGCACGAGATAGCCGAGCTGCGGCAGCGGACGCAGGAACTCGATGAACGGCGCGCAGATCGCGTCCAGCACCGGGATGTAGCCCATCGCCAAGCCGAGCGCGGTGCCGACCACGAACCCGGTCCCGAACCCCGAGAGCACCCGGATCAGGCTGTCGGCGATATGCTCCCAAATCGGCCGGCTTTTGTAGCCCTCGTCCAGCAGGTCGAGGAACGCACTCCACAGCAGGTCCGGCCCCGGCAGGAACAGGTCGCTCACGAACCCGCCATCCGACAGCACCACCCATAGCGCCACGAGCAGCGCGATGCTGACCGCCGTCGCGACCCAGCTCGGCACCGCCTTCAATCCCGGCCGCGCCAATGCACGACCCGGCGGTCGACCAGCGCCAACGACCAGGTCAGCGCCATGCCGAACACGCCGAGCAGGATGATCCCGAGCAGGATGATGTCGTTTCGCAGGAAGCGGCTGGCTGAGAAGATCATCCAGCCCAGCCCGTTGCTCGCCGCCATCAACTCGGCGGCGACCACGCTCGAGAACGCGCCGGCGAGCGCGATGCTGAGCCCGGTGAAGATCATCGACAGCGCGCCCGGCAGCACGACGAACCGGAAGATCTGCAGGCCCGAGGCGCCCAGGGTGCGCGCGACCTGGACCCGCTGCCGGCTCACCTGCCGCACGCCGGCCATCGACGCCGTCGTGATCGTCGGGAACGCCCCCATGAACAGCAGCATGATCTTGGAAAGGTCGCCGGCGCCGAACCACAGGATCAGCAGCACGAGATAGGAAAGCGGCGGCAGCGGCCGCAGGAACTGGATGATGAAGTTGACCGAAGCGTCGGCCAGCCGGCTCATGCCCAGCCACAGCCCGAGCGGCACGCCCAGCAGGGTGGCGAGCGCGAACCCGGCCAGGCAGCGTCCGAGCGTAGCGCCGATGTTCTCGGCGAGCGTCGTCCCGCGATAGCCGTCGCGGAGGATCTCGGTGAACGCAGCCCAAACTTCGGCCGGGCTGGCGAGCAGGTCCGGGGAGACGAGCCCGAGCGGACGCAGCAATGCCCACGCCGAAACCCCGGCGAGCACAGCTCCCAGCCCGATCAGAAACCGTGTCCGCCCTGTCATCTCTGCAACGTGGAAGCAACAATCATGCCTCCGTCCCGCTCCGCATGGAGCGGAGAGGGACGGACGAAAACAGCCTAGCGCGCAGGCAAGACTACTCCGCCGCGAGCGCGGCCTGTCCCTGCATCTCCGCCCAGGCCCGATCGAGCCCACGGCCGAAGCGCGCGCACAGCTCGGCCGTCTCGGCACGGTCCAGGATCAGCGGCGGCGTGAACGCGATCCGGTCACCGATCGCGCGCACGATCAGGCCTTCCTTCTCGCACGCCGCCATCACCCGGGCGCCCACGCCGGCCGCCGCCGGGAACGGCTCCCGCTTGGCCTTGTCGGCCATCAACTCCACCCCCGCGATCAGCCCCACGCCGCGCACGTCGCCGACGAGTGGATGGTCGCGGAACGCCTCCAACCCCGCCAGGAACACCGGCGCCACGTCGCGGACATGCCCCAATATGTCCCGCTCTTCGTAGATCTTCAGCGTCTCGATCGCGACCGCACACGCGACGGGATGGCCGCCATAGGTGAAGCCATGCCCGAACGTGCCGAACCGCCGGCTCGCCTCGAGCAGCGCGTCGTGCACGCGCCCATTGATGATCAGCGCGGAGATCGGCTGATAGCTTGCCGAAAGCTGCTTGGCCGACGCAATCATGTCCGGCTCGATCCCGTAGGTATCGCAGCCCCACATGTTGCCGGTCCGGCCGAACCCGCAGATAACCTCGTCGGCGATCAGCAGGATGTCGTGCCGCTTCAGCACCGCCTGGATCGCCGCCCAGTAGCCCTTCGGCGGCGTGATCGCCCCGCCGCCGCCCTGCACCGGCTCGCCGAAGAAGGCCGCGATCGTGTCCGGCCCCTCGCGCTGGATGAGCGCCTCGAGCGCGTCCGCCATCCGCGCGCTGAACGCCTCCTCGCTCTCGCCGTCATGGTGGAAGCGGTAGTAATTCGGGTTCTCCGTGTGCACGAAGCCCGGCAGCGGCAGCCCGAACCCCGCATGCATGTGCGGCTGACCCGACAAGCTCACCGTCGCGATCGTGTTGCCATGGTAGCCGCGCACGCGGCCGATGATCTTCCGCCGCTCCGGCTTGCCCTGGATGCCCCAGTAGTTCCACGCCAGCTTGATCGCCGCGTCGTTCGCCTCCGAACCGCTGCACTGGAACAGCACGCGCGCCATCCCCGGCGGCGCCAGCGCCAGCACCCGCTCGGCCAACTCCACCGCCGGCTCGTGCCCCTTGGCGAAGAACGTGTGGTAATAAGGCAGCTTCAGCATCTGCCGATGCGCCGCATCCGCCAGCCGCCGCTCGCTGAACCCCAGGCTCGCGCACCACAGCCCAGCCATCGCCTCGATGTATTCTCGCCCCTCGGTGTCCCAAACCCGGCAGCCCTCGCCGCGGTCGATCAGGATCGCGCCATCGCGCGAGTGGCGGTCAAGATCCGTCTGCTGATGCACCAGGCTCGCGATGTCTCGCGCGCTGAGCGAATTCGGGGTCATGTCGGTCCTCCGTGTCCGTCCACGATCGTCCGCCAATTTGATGCAGGTTGGCAACACCTTGCCGGAAGGCGTCGCCGGACGCCGTCATCGTCGGCGTAAGGGTGCTTTTAGCGCCAGGATCACGCGCAGCCCGCGAACTTGATTCCAAATGGCCGCTTCGTATGGCAAGGCTTGCACACGATATCGGCTGAGTGAACGATGACGGAATACGCATACGAAGGGCCAAAACGGTCCAGCAACGCCGTCAGCTGGAGCTTCGAGAGCCAGAACTTCCCCGTCGACAGCCCCGCCCCGTTCACCAACCCGATCGACGCCATTTATCAAGCCACCATCCAAGCCGCGTTCGACCGCTGGTCGTCCATCTCCGGCCTGACCTTCACCCAAGTCGCCGACTCTCCCAGCGCCGCGATCCGCATCGGTTTCGGCACCTTCGCGTCGCCCTACACGATCGGCGAGACGATCGTCCGCTCCTCGGGAGGCTACCTGCCGAACGACACCGTGGTGCGGCTGCTCGACCCGACCATCGACCCGCTCACGCCGGACAGCCAAGGCAACTGGAGCTACGCCGACCTCAGCGTCACCCTCCTGCAAGTCGCGACCCACGAGATTGGACATGCCATCGGCCTGGCCCACACCACCGACCCGGTCACCATCATGTACCCCGTCGCGACCAGCCTCGATCGCGACCTCAGCCCGGGCGACATCGCAGGGATCAACGGCCTCTACCCACTCTACACCGTCTCGGCGGCCGATCCCGTGCAGGTCGAGGGCAACGCCGGCACCACGGCCTATCACTTCACGATCACCCGCCATAACGACCTGACCTTCGCGACCACCGTCGCATACCAGATCGTCGGCGCCCCCTACCCCGGCCTGACCGGCACCGCCGCCGCTGCCGCCAGCGACTTCGTCGGCGGCGCACTTCCGTCCGGGCAGCTCACCTTCGCGCCCGGCGCCGCCAGCATCACCCTCACCGTGGCCGTCGCCGGAAATACCATCGCGCAACCCGACCAAGGCTTCGCCGTCACGCTGAACAGCATCGTCCCGAGCATCGGCGTCACCGTTCGCGGCACGCCCAACGCCGTTATCCTCGACGACGACAGCGCCGCCTCGCTCAACGGCAACACCCTATCCATCTACCGCTTCTTCGCCGCCTCGGACGGCACCCACTTCTTCACCGGCAGCGAAATCGAACGGAACGCCATCATCCAGTCCAGGCCCGATCTGGTCTACGAAGGCGCCCAGTTCAGCGCCCTCGCCGGCCCGGCCGACCCGGCGGCCACCGCCGTATACCGCTTCTTCGACACCATCCACGGCACGCATTTCTACACGTCCAACACAACGGAGCGCGACGCCGTCATCGGCACCCGCTCGGACCTGACCTATGAGGGCGTCGGGTTCTACGAGCACGCCGCGCCGCAAGGCGGCGACAGTGCCGTATACCGCTTCTTCGACATCCGATCCGGCACCCACTTCTTTACCTCGGCCGCCACTGAACGGGCGTCCATCCTGGCCACGACGTCCACCTTTACGGATGAAGGCGTGGCTTTCTATGCACCAGCATCCGCCTGAGGCGGTGATCGGCGAGCACATGGACTCAGATAACGATTTAGCGGCCAAACTGGCCCGCCTGGCGGCGCTCGAAGCCTCCACCTCGGCATTGCGGCACGACCTGCGGGGCATTCTCGCCCCCGCCCTCTTGGTCGCCGATCGGCTCCTCGCGCATGACGATCCCAAAGTTGTGAAAGCGGGCGATATCGTCGTGAAGTCGGTGCGCCGGGCGGAAGCGCGCCTCCAGGAAACCGAAGGCCGATCCTGCCGCCTGAGCACCACCGCGTGGACACGGTCGCGCCACGATTGCGTCCCATCGCTGCCCCGCTTTGGAGGGCCTCAATGGGACGCTTTCTCTTTTTCATCCTCGCCAGCGGTGTCATCGCTGGAGCCGCCAGCCTGGCGATGCACGTTCATTAGCGAGCGGCAGCGCGCTCCCTCTTGGTCGATCAGGCCGCTTCGTCGGTCTCCGGCGGCGGCGGCACCGGCACGGCCTGCCCGTCGCGCGCCAACCGGTCGTTGGCGCTCTGCACCGCGGCGTTCAGGTCCGACTGGCTGCAAAGGCCGAGGATCACCGGATCGCGCGGCTTGATGTTGGCGCTGTTCCAGTGCGTGCGTTCACGGACCTTGTGGATGGTGTCCTTGGTCGTGCCGAGCAGCTTGATGATCTGCGCCTCGGACAGCTGCGGCGTGTTGCGCAGCAGGAACGCGATGGCGTCGGGCCGGTCGTTGCGCTTGGCCACGGGGGTGTAGCGCGCGCCACGCTTGACCTTCGCCGCATTGGCCGGCGGGATCAGCTTCAGCCGGGCTTCCGGGTCCTTTTCGGCGCGCCTTGATGTCCTCGAGCGTCACCTGCATGTTCGCGACGGGATCGTAGCCGACGATGCCCTGCGCGACCTCGCCATCGGCGATCGCCTGGACCTCCAGCGGGTGCATGCCGCAAAATTCGGCGATTTGGGTGAAGGTCAACGCGGTCTTCTCGATGAGCCACACAGCGGTGGCTTTCGGCATCAGGGGCAAGCTCATCATGTGTCCTTCGCCCGCGGCTGCGCTATATCGCGCCAGGCGGTTCATTTTATTGAGAGAGCGGGATATGGGACCGCGCCGGGTTGGCGGTCAAGCCTGCAAGCCCTGCTATCAGAGCATAGAGGGAGATCAGCTTCGATGATTCCAGGCGACGACGACCGGCCCCGGCCGAAGCCGCGTTTCGCCCCGCTGCCGCTCGATGGCTTGGGCGTGGCGGAGCTCGAAAGCTATATTGCCGAGTTGCGCGCGGAGATTGCGCGGGTCGAAGCGGACATCGCACGCAAGCAAAGCTTCCGCAGCGCCGCCGACCAGTTCTTCAAGACGTGAAAGGGGCCGGGCGTTTCCACCCGGCCCCCTCTCCTCTGTGCAGGCGTCAGGCCGCCTGGGTCGCCTCGACGGCAGCGCTGTCGTTGGCGATCGCCGGCTGGCTAGCCGGAGTGCCGGCGCCGATGGCGACGCGACGCGGCTTCAGCGCCTCCGGCACCACGCGCTTCAGGCCGACATGCAGCAGCCCGTTCTGGAGGTCGGCGCCCTCGACCACGATGTGGTCGGCGAGCACGAAGCGACGCTCGAACGCACGGCCAGCAATGCCGCGATACAGCACTTCGCCCTTGTTCTCCTCGGCCTTGACCCGGCCGGTGATCACGAGCGTGTTGTCGCGCACGACGAGTTCGAGTTCGCTCTCGCTGAACCCGGCCACCGCCATCGTCAACCGATAGCTGTCATCGCCGGTGCGCTCGATGTTGTAGGGAGGATAGGCCTGCGCGCTGGCCTGTTCCTGCGCGGAGCTGGCGAGGCGGGCCATGCGATCGAAGCCGATCGCAGTACGGAAAAGGGGTGCAAAGTCGAAAGTCGTCATGAGAACCTCCAAAGCAGCAAGGTCACTGAATGGCCGCCCAGAGGGCCGGCCGTTGGTCGTTTCCGAAGCCCCATCAGGGCGCCTCGGACAAACTGGACATGGAAAAGGCCGCCCCTTTGTTCAAGGGACGGCCTTTCGGTCGGCAGCAAAAAATTGAGGGCGGCTTAGCCCTTCTTGAGACCGATGCCCGCGAACTTCTTGTTGAACTTCGCGACCTGGCCGCCCGTGTCCATGATCCGCTGCACGCCGGTCCAGGCCGGATGGGACTTCGGATCGATGTCCAGCCGCATCGTGTCGCCGGGCTTGCCGGCGCAGGTGCGCGTCTTGAACGTCGACCCGTCGGTCATGATGATGTTGATCTCATGGTATTCGGGATGGATGCCGGGCTTCATCGTCTATGTCCTGCAGGATGGGCCGCCGATACCGACCGGCAGCGAAGCCCGGCTGTATAAGGGCCGCCGCCCCCTTCGGCAAGCGGCCCTTCGCCTCAGCCGCGGTGATGACCGTGATGCGATCATGCGGTTGACCTCTTGATCCGCCATCTGGCGCTGCTCCGGCGAAAGCACCGCGTAGAGCGCTTCGACCGCCGGCAGCGTCCGCTGCATGGCGTCGGCGCGCTGGCGGGCGAGGTCGGCGGCCGCGCGCATCTCCTGCACCGCGTCGAGCCGTCCGGAGCGGATCGCCTGCACCGCCGGGTTGGCCCGCATCGCCACCGCGTTGTCGCGGAGCGTGCCGACCAGCGCGTCCCATTGCGGCTGCTGCGCCGGCGTGATGCCGAGCCGGTCATGCACCTCGGTCAGCCGATGCTGCATCCGCCCCGCGCCGCGATAGTCGCTGCGCGCCGCCGGCGCCGCGGACGCGGACGGACGGCCGGCGTCTGCGCAAAGACGCTGGTGGTGGCAAGAATTGACGCCGCGACGGCGGCGAGGATCGTTCGGTTAGACATGAGCGTCTCCTGAGCTACGTCGATGATACGAGCCAGGAAGCGCGACCCTCACACGGTGGCGCGTTGATATTGTTTCACCAACTCCGGCTTCACCCCGAGCGCCGCCGCGGCCCGCAACGGCCAGCCCGGATCGGCCAGCACCGCGCGCCCGATCAACACCAGGTCCGCCCGCCCGTTCGCCACGATCTCGGCCGCCATCTCCGGCGAGCGGATCATGCCGACCGCCGCCGGTCTGCATTCCCGGTCTCGGCCCGGATCCGCTCGGCGAACGGCACCTGGTAGCCGGGATGGATCGAGGGGATCCGGATCGTCGGCTCGATCCCGCCGCTCGAGCAGTCGATCAGGTCCACCTTGCCGCCCTCCCGAGCCAGCGCGCGACCTCGACGCTGTCATCGGCCGTCAGCCCGCCGGCCATCCAATCGCTGCAGGACAGCCGCACGAAGAGCGGCAGCTCGTCCGGCCACTCGGCGCGGACGGCGTCGATCACCTCCA
This sequence comes from uncultured Alphaproteobacteria bacterium, assembly GCA_963848035.1. Lineage (GTDB taxonomy): Bacteria > Pseudomonadota > Alphaproteobacteria > Acetobacterales > Acetobacteraceae > JAVVHH01. The sequence continues at coordinate 3,095,465 of CAWKCD010000001.1, read as the reverse complement.
TCAGCATCGTCGCCCGGCCCCGGAGATCGCCGCCATAGCCGTCGTTGCGCTGGTTGCTGACCGGCGAGAGCATCGAGTGCAGCAGATAGCCGTGGGCGCCGTGCAGCTCGATGATCTTGAAGCCGGCCTCGCGCGCCAACCGCGCCGTGGTCGCGAACTCGCCGATCACGCTGCGGATCTCGTCGGCGCTCATCGCATGCGGCTCGACCGAGTTGTCGTGGAACGGGATCGGGCTCGGCGCCCACGGCACCCAGCCCCCCTCCTCCGGACGCACCGCGCGCGCCGCCCTCCCACGGCCGCTGGCTGCTCGCCTTGCGCCCGGCATGCGCGACCTGGATGCCCGGCACGCCGCCGCCATAGGTGATCAGCGCGACCAACCGCTTCATGAAATCGCGCTGCGCCTCGTCCCACAGGCCGAGGCAGCCATGGGTGATCCGCCCGAGCGCCGACACATGCGTCGCTTCGGTGAACACGATCCCGGGTCCGCCCATCGCCTTGGCGCCGAGGTTCTGGATGTGCCAGTCGTCGCCCGACCCCGTCGGTCGCCGAATATTGGCACATCGGCGAGATCGCGATGCGGTTCGGCGCGGTGACGGAGCGGAAGGTGATCGGCTGGAAGAGGAGCGGAGTGGCCATGGCGGCTCACTTGCCGCGTCTCGCACGCGGCGTCTAGCTTCTTACGATAGTGAACATGCTCTCCATCCAGTCCTGGGTCGCCTACGGCCATGTCGGCAACGCCGCCGCCGCCTTTCCCCTGCAGCGCCTGGGCGCCGAGGTCTGGGCCATCCACACCGTCCAGTTCAGCAACCACCCCGGCCATGGCGGCTGGACCGGCCAGGTCTCCACCGGCGCCGAGATCGCCGACCTCGTTGCCGGGATCGAGCGCCGGGGCGTGTTCGCCACGCTGCGACGCCGTGCTCTCCGGCTACATGGGCGACGCCTCGGTCGCCGAAGCGATGCTGGACGCGGTGGCCCGCGTGCGCGCCGCCAACCCGGCCGCGCTCTATTGCTGCGACCCGGTGATCGGCGACGCCGGCCGCGTCTACGTCCGCGACCGCGATCCCGCGCCTGATCGCCGACGCCGTTCGTCCCGGCCGCCGACCTGCTGACGCCGAACCAGTTCGAACTCGAGCAGCTGACCGGCATCGCCTGTCCCGACCGCGCCGCCGCCCGCCGCGCCATGGCCGCGTTGCAGTCGCCGCATGCGCCCCGCAGGGCCCGCGCGCCGTGCTGCTGACCAGCTTCGTCGGACAGCGAGACGCCGCCAGGCACCCTCGACGTGGTCGCCGCCGACCGGAACGGTATCCACGCCGCCTGCGGTCGAGCGGCTGCACGTCGCGGCCAGCGGCGCCGGCGACGCTGACCGCCGCGCTGTTCCTGCTATCACTATGCTCCGCGACCGGCCGGGCCGACGCTGCCATGCCGGCCGCCGTCGCCTCGGTGCACGGGATCCTGCGGCACACCGCGGCCGCCGGGGCGCGCGACCTGCTGCTGATCGAGGCGCAGGACGAGATCGTCGCGCCGATTTCAAAGGTCCAAACCCGCCCTTTTTGAACTTTTCACCGCACCGACCCCTTTCTGCCCTGTTGCTGCCGTGATTGGGCGGTTGAGTGCGGGATTGGATATCGGTTCCGGGGTAGGCGCATGCGCTTTTTCAATATCTACCGTCGCGTGCTCTCGTCATTGGGCAACGACCGCCGCCTGGCCGCCATGCTGGTGGTCGGCAACGTCATCGTCGCCGGGCTGCAATTCCTCGACCCGGTGCTGTTCGGCCGCGTCATCGGCATGCTCTCCCATTCCGACGGCGTCCCGGCCGACGCCGTCTGGGGCGCAGGCCGCGCAACTCCTGCTGATCTGGTTCGGCGTCGGCGCTCGGCTCGATCCTGGCCAATGTCGGCGTCGCCATGCACTCCGAGCGCATGGCGCACCGCAACCGGCTCTCGATCATGAGCCGCTATTTCGGCCATGTGCTCTCGCTGCCGCTCTCCTTTCACGGCGACATCCATTCCGGCCGGCTGATGAAGGTGATGCTCGGCGGCTCGGACGCGCTGTTCGGCCTGTGGCTCACCTTCTTCCGCGAGCAGTTCTCGACCTACGTCGCCGTCGTCGTGCTGCTGCCGCTCACCTTCTTCATGAACTGGCGCCTGGCGCTCACGCTGGTCGTGCTGGTCGTGCTGTTCATCGCGGTGACCCTGTATCGTCGTGCGCAAGACCGAAGCCGGCCAGCGCCGGGTCGAGTTCTACCACTCGGCCCTCGCCGGCACCGCCCAGGACGCGCTGTCCAACGTCATGGTGGTGCAGAGCTTCACGCGGCTGGCCGCCGAGAGCCGCATCTTCGGCGCAGATCATCGACGACGTGATCCGCCACCAATTCCCGGTGCTGAACTGGTGGGCAGTGGTGAACGTGCTGACCCGCGGCGCCAGCACGCTGGCCGTCATCGCCATCGTCGTCATCGGCACCCTGCTGCATCTGCGAGGGCCAGGCGACCGTCGGCGAGATCGTCAGCTTCATGGGCTTCGCGACGCTGCTGATCGGCCGCCTCGAATCCGCGGTCCAGTTCACCTCGCGCGTCTTCCTGCAGCTGCCGATCCTGGAAGATTTCTTCAGCGTGCTCGACGCCCAGCTCGTCGGTGCCGGAGAAGCCGGGCGCGCCGAAGCTGCAGGCGCCCAACGGCGAGGTCGTGTTCAACAATGTGAGCTTCGCCTATCCGGGCGGGCCGAACATCCTCAGCAATGTCGCCTTCACCGCCAAGCCCGGCACCTCGGTCGCCCTCGTCGGCCAGACCGGCGCCGGCAAGTCCACCGCGATGAACCTGCTGCAGCGCCTATGGGACCCGGTCGATGGCGGCATCAGCATCGACGGGCAGGACCTGCGCGACGTGACGCTCGAGAGCCTGCGCTCCTCGATCGGCGTCGTGTTCCAGGAGAGCATGCTGTTCAACCGCTCGATCCGCGAGAACCTGCGATCGGCCGCCCCGAACGCGACCGACGAGGAGGTCGAGCGCGCCTGCCGCCTGGCCGACGCGCACGAGTTCATCGTCCGCCAGCCGCGCGGCTACGACACCGTAGTCGGCGAACGCGGCGCGACCCTCTCCGGCGGCCAGCGGCAGCGCCTGGCGATCGCCCGCGCGCTGCTCAAGGATCCGCCGATCCTGATCCTCGACGAGGCGACCAGCGCGCTCGACGCCGCGACCGAGGCGCGGGTTCGCCGCGCGATGGCCACGCTGATGAAGGGCCGGACCACCTTCATCATCGCCCACCGCCTGAGCACGATCCGCGACGCCGACAAGATCCTGGTGTTCGACAACGGCCGGATCGTCGAGCGGGGCAGTTTCGACGAGTTGTTGGCGCAAAAGGGCCGCTTTGCCGAGCTGGTCGAGACACAGCTTTCGCCCCAAGTGGCGGCAGGCGGCCGAATAACGGGCTTCCACACGCCGGGTTTGCTTGCTAGGGTGATGGATTGACGGGGCCCGATTCGGGCGCCCGGCCAGCAAGAGGCAGAGGCGGAATGGATTGGGACAAGCTTCGGGTGTTCCACGCCGTGGCGGAGGCGGGCAGCTTCACGCATGCGGGCGAAACCTTGAACCTCAGCCAGTCCGCCGTGTCCCGCCAGATTTCGGCGCTGGAAGAGAACCTCCAGGTTCCGCTGTTCCACCGCCACGCACGCGGCCTGATCCTCACCGAGCAGGGCGAGAGCCTCAACCGCACGGTGCGCGAGGTGTTCGCCAAGCTCGCAATGACCGAGGCGCTGCTCACCGAGAGCAAGGAAAAGCCGGCCGGGCGGATCAAGGTGACGACGACGGTCGGCTTCGGCACGACCTGGCTCGCGCCCCGGCTGCGGCGAGTTCCTCGAGCGCTACCCCGAGATCAGCATGTCCCTGCTGCTCGACGACAGCGAGCTCGATCTCGCCATGCGCGAGGCCGACGTCGCGATCCGCATGCACGCGCCGAAGCAGCCGGACTTGGTCCAGCGGCATCTGTTCCAGATCAACTGGATCACGGTAGCGTCGCCGGAATACATCAAGCGGCACGGCACCCCCGAGCGGCCCGAGGATCTCGACAACCACCGGCTGATCCTGTTCGGCGAGTACCGCAAGCCCGTTCCCGATATCAACTGGCTGGCGGAAGCCGGAAAACGGGCCGGAGCGCCGCGGCGAGCGTTGCTGGAAGTCAACAGTCTCTATGCAATGGCGACCGCCATAAAACTCGGGCTCGGGATCGGCGCTCTACCTAATTGGATGGCCGAGGAGATCGACGGGCTCACCAAGGTGCTCCCCGATCTCAAGCCGCCCAAAGTCGACGTTTTCTTCGTCTACCCCGAGGAACTGCGCAATTCGAAGCGGGTCGCCGTGTTCCGCGACTACCTGCTGGCGCGCTTGCAGGAGCTGCACTGACATGGCTCGATCTGGATCCTTTTTTGCTTCTGCGATGCTCGCGATGGAAGCGCAGCAAGTGATCGCGCTCCGCATGGCCAAGGTCGCGTTCGGCGGCCCGGCCGCCGCGGCCGAGGTCAGCCGCATGGTCACTGAAAAGATGGCGGCAAGCGCCAAAGCAGCCGGCATGGTGTCGGCTGCCATGATGCGGGGCGCGCCGGATGGCGGCGCCGAACAGGTCGTCCGCATGTTCCGCAAAGAGGTCCAAGCCAACCGCCGTCGCCTGACGAAATAAGCCCGGTGGCGCCCGGGCGACCCCCGGGCGCAGCAGGTTCGATCAACGGCTATACGTGTAGGTGCTGATCTCGCAGACGTTGACGTTGCCTTTCTCGAGCGATTGGCCGCTCTCGAACACCGCCTTGAAATCGAATTTGCAGGCGCCCGTGCCGTCGTTGATGTTGACCTCGACGCTCTCCCCGTCGCTCAGCGTGTCGCGCCCGAGGATGTCCTCTTCCCAGTCCTTCGCGCCGGTGTTGCTGGCGTAGAAATGGGTCAAGGTCATGCCGGTCTTGTTGACGATCTCGACCCGACGGTCCGCGGCGTGAGCAATGCCGGAGCTGAAGATCAAGGCCACGGCCATCAATCCAAAACGCATCATATTCATTCCAAAAGAGTCTCGGCTCCCGAAACGACGAGCCGTCGCTGGACGATTCCAACACGTCCAGGTTGTATCACAACTAGGTGATACTCTCAATTACGCTCGTGCAAGATCCTGTGCGCGAGCTTCTGGAGATCCCCGCCGGCGAACAATGTGGCCTCGATGCCGGCGCGTGCCGCCGCTTGCAGGTCTGTCGGCTGATCGCCGATGAGGCGGCACCGCGCCGGATCGAGCTGCCAGGCCTCGATCAGCTCGAGCAGCATGCCGGCTCCGGGTTTGCGCCGTTCGTCGTGCCGCCGGTAGGCCTCGAGCGGTGCCTCTGGATGGGTTGGGCAGTAGCGCAGATCGTCGACGTTCCCGCCCTCCTGCCGGATCCGATCGATCATCCAGGCCGATAATGCGGCGAACTGCGCTTCATCGTAGCGGCCGCGGGCGATGCCGGATTGGTTGGTGACGACGAAGACGTGCCAGCCTGCATCGGCCGCCGCGCGCATCGCGGCGATCGCGCCCGGCACCCAATCGAACCGCTCGCGTTCGCCGACCCAGCCATGGTCGTGATTGATCACCCCGTCGCGGTCCAGGAACAGCGCGCGGCGATGCAGTCGGGCCGGCAGTTCGGTCTGGGCGCGGTCGAGATCGGCTGGGATGCCGATGTCGATGAAGTAACCGTCGCCCACCGTTGCCCGGAGCGACCCGGCCGCTGCCAGCCGCGGGAACACCTCGCGCTCGAGCGAGCAGACCGGCGATACGTGATCGAGGATCGCACGGTCGAGCAGATAGATGCCGGAATTGGCCAACCCTGGACCAGGCTGCGCCGGCCGCTCGAGGAAGGCGGTGATCCGGTCGCCCTCGAGTTCGGCCACCCCGGCGCGGCTGGCGTCCGGCAGTTGCCGCACGACCAGGCGGCCGACCACGGAGACATCGTCGCCTGACGCGTCCGCCAGCAAGCGGGCCAGGTTGAAGTCGAGCCACGAATCGCCGTTGCAGAGCAGGAACCGGTCTGCCAGCCGCTCGCGAGCCTGGTGCAGCGCCCCGCCAGTCCCCGCGCGCCCCTGCTCTGGGCAGCAGATCAGCCGCATCGGCCTCGGCAGCATCGCCTGCAGCGACGGGATCGCGCGCTCGACATCCTCGGCCAGATAGCCCGTCAGCAGCAGCGTCTCCTCGACGCCGAACCGGCATAACTCGCGCAGCACCCAGGCGAGGAACGGGCGGTCGCCGCACGGCAACATCGGTTTGGGCGTGTTGGCCGTCAGCGCGCCCAGCCGCGTCCCGAGACCGCCGACGAGGACGGCGGCCTGGCGGACCGTGACCCCCCGCTCGGGCAACGCGTCAGCCCTGGGGGAAGATGTCGCGCTCGACCAACGCGCAGATCACATGGGCGGCGGTGATGTGGATCTGCTGGATGATCGGCGTCTTGGTCGACGGCGCGGCGAGCAGGATCTCGCAATGCGGACCCATACGTCCGCTATTCGCCCCGGCAAAGCCCAGGCAGGTCACGCCCTTGCTCTTCGCCGCTGCAAACGCCGCAAGCACGTTCGGCGAGTTGCCGGAGGTGGAGATCCCCAGCAAGACGTCGCCCGCTTGGCCGAGGCCGAGCACCTGCCGCTCGAACACGTGCTCGTACCCATAATCGTTCGCCGTCGCGGTCATCGCGGACGTGTCGGTGGTCAGCGCGATCGCCGGCAGCGGGGCGCGGTCGTACATCAAGCGCGAGATGAATTCGCCGGCGATGTGCTGCGCGTCCGCGGCGCTGCCGCCATTGCCGCAGATCAGCAGCTTACGCCCTTCGCGGAACCGCTGGGCGATCAGCGCCGCCATCTCCTCCATCACCTTGCGATGCTCGGCGCCGCCGCGGAACGACGCGAAGGAGGCCACGGTCTCGTCCAAGTAGGAATCGATGAAATCCATGGCGCGTCTATGGCAGGCAACCCGCCTGACGAGAAGACGGGCCAGGCGAAGACCTGAGTGGCGTCACACCGATTTCTCGAAGAAGACACGCGCGAACCCATCTTGCTCGTAGCGCCCGGTCTCGCGCCAGCCCAGCGCCGGATACATCGCGAGGTTCTCCGTCATCTTTTCGTTCGTGTACAGCGTCAGGCGGCGACGCCCGCGCCGCACCGCCTCGGCTTCGGCAAACGCCAGCAGCGCCCGCCCGATCCCCTGCCCCTGCCGTGCCGGCGCGACCGCGACGTTCTCGACCTGCAGCGAGTCGCCCTCGTCGACCAGCACCAGCAATCCGCCGACCGCGCCTGCGCAATCCGCCACGAACGCCTCACCCGACGCCGCCCGCGCGCCGTAATCGTCCAGCATCGGCGCCGGCTCCCGGCCGATGCGCGCCACGTACATACTATACGCCTCGACCACGAGCGCCTTGATCGCGGCCACGTCTCCGGCCGCCGCGCGCCGAATGTGCATCCTCGGTTCCCTCTCTGGACCTGGCGGCATGCTTGTGCCTACCACTGCGCCCGCCACGGCAAGCGGAATTTAAATGCCCAACCTGCTCTTCCTCACGCAGCGGATTCCCTACCCGCCCATCAAGGGAGAGAAGATTCGGCCGCTCCAGATCCTGAAGCATCTCCGCAAAAACTACGACGTGCATCTCGGCTGCCTGGTCGACGACCCCGCCGACGAGGAGCACGTCGCCACGATCGAAGCGCTCTGCGCCACATCGCATTTCGCACGCCTGGATCGCCGCCGGGCCAAGCTGATGTGCCTGACCGGACTGCTGACCGGGGAAGCGCTGAGCGTGACCTTCTACCGCGATCGCGGGCTGGCGCACTGGGTCCGGCAGACCCTATCTGCCGTCAAGCCGGAGGCGATCTTCATCTGTTCGTCGAACATGGCGCCCTACGTGCTCGGCCATCTCGGCAGCGAACGCGTCAGCCTTTGCGACCTCGCCGACGTCGACTCCGAGAAATGGCGCGCCTATTCCGAGAAGGACGCCGGCCCCATGCGCTGGGTGCACGGGCGCGAATGGCGGCAGGTCGCCAAACTCGAAGCCCGGATCGCGCGCGAGATCGACTGGAGCACCTTCGTCACCGAAGAGGAGGCGGCGCTGTTCCGCACCCAGCTTCCCGCTTTGTCCAACAAGATCCGCGCCGTCCCGAGCGGCGTCGATTTCGCCTATTTCGACCCGGCGATCCCGCAGGAGGCGCCGTATCCGCTCGACCGGCTTAACTTCGTCTTCACCGGCACGATGGATTATCCCCCGAATGTCGATGCCGTGCGCTGGTTCGCGACCGAGATCCTCCCGCTCATCCGGCGCCGGGCGCCCGATGCCCAGTTCCACATCGTCGGCTCCAGCCCGGCGCCGGATGTGCGCTCGCTCGCGTCCGATCCGGGCGTGTTCGTGACCGGCCGCGTGCCGGACGTCCGGCCCTATGTCGCCTATGCGACGGCCGGGGTCGCACCCATGCGCATCGCGCGCGGGATCCAGAACAAGGTGCTCGAAGCGATGGCCATGGGCCGCCCGGTCGTGGTGACGCCCGACGCGCTCGAAGGAATCGAGGCCGAGCCCGGCCGCGAACTTCTGCTGGCCGACGGTGCCGAACAGTTCGCCGCAAGCTGTCTCGAAACCGCGCAGCCCGGCGCCGCCGCGATCGGCCACGCCGCGCGAGCGCGGATCGAACGCGATTTCAGTTGGGAGGGCCGCCTCCGCGGCTTCGACGCCCTGCTCGGGACGCCGGCATGATCGTCCGCTCGCGCGCGCCGCTGCGCCTGGGACTTGCCGGCGGCGGCACCGACGTCTCGCCCTATTGCGACCGCTTCGGCGGCGCGGTGCTGAACGCCACCATCGACCTCTATGCCTATGCCAACCTGCACCCCACCGACGATGGCCGGGTCTGCTTCGAAGCTGCCGATATCGGCCGCCGGTTCGAAGCATCTGCCGACGACGCGATGGAGATCGCCGAACCGCTCTCGCTGCATCGGGCGGTCTACCGGCGCATCGTCGAGCAGTTCAATGGCGGCAAGCCCCTGCCCTGCCGGATCGTGACGTTCTGCGATGCGCCGCCGGGCTCGGGGCTCGGCACGTCCAGCACCGTTGTCGTCGCGCTGGTCAAGGCGTTCGTGGAGTGGCTGAACTTGCCGCTCGGCGAATACGAGGTCGCGCATCTCGCCTTCGAGATCGAACGGCTCGACGCTGGGCTGTCCGGCGGCCGGCAGGATCAATATGCGGCGACGTTCGGCGGCGTGAATTTCATGGAATTCCAGGCCGACGACCGCGTGATCGTCAATCCGCTGCGGATCAAGAACTGGATCCTCTCGGAACTGGAAACGTCGTTGGTGCTGTTTAACAGCGGCACGTCCCGCTCCTCGGCCGCGATCATCGAACAACAGACCGAGAACTTGCGCGGCGACACTGGGCGCACGCTGGATGCGTTCCACCAGCTCAAGGAAGGCGCCTTCGCGATGAAGGAGGCGATGCTGAAGGGCGATTTCGAGCGGTTCGGCCGGCTGATGCACAGCGCCTGGGCCGCCAAGAAGCAGCTCGCCGACAACGTCAGCAACTCGCATATCGACGAGGTCATGGAGACGGCGCTCGCAGCGGGCGCCCGCGCCGGCAAGGTCTCGGGCGCGGGTGGCGGCGGGTTCATCACCTTCCTGGTTGCCGCCGAGCGGCGTCCCGACGTGATGCGGGCGCTAGCCAAGCAGGAGGGCCGCGTGATGACTTGCCATTTCACGCGCCATGGCACCGAAGGTTGGAAGATCTATCAATAACCGCGCGTTGACCCTGCTCTCACCTTCCCGCAAGTTGCCGTAAAATTCGGGAGGATACGATGAAGCTAACCAGGCGGACGGCGCTGCTTGGCGCCGGCGGCGCGATGATCGCCGCAAGCCGGGCGCACGCGGCCGACGAGGACCTGCAGGCGATCTACGCCGCCGCCAAGAAGGAAGGCCAGCTCACCTGGTATTCCGGCTTCCTCGACCAGCCGATCTGCGCGCGCATCGGCAACAGCTTCACGCAGAAATGGCCCGGCATCGAAGTCAGCGCCAGCAAGACCACCTCCCAGGTCGCCTTCCAGCGTCTGCTGCAGGACATGAAGGGCGGCCAAATCCAGTCCGACGTGTTCAGTTCGACCGACATCAGCCATCTCGACTACCTGCAGAAAAAAGGGCTGCTGCTGCATTCCGATCCGCCGAGCGCCAAGGGCATGGTGCCGTCGCTGCGCGATCTCGACCCCAAGGGCGACTACTTCCCCGGCTGGGTCGGCGTCGCCGCCATCTGCTACAACACCAGCAAGGTATCCGCGGCCGAGGCGCCGAAGGATTGGGCCGATCTCGCCGATCCGAAATGGAAGGACAAGGTCACCTTCGGCAGCCCGATCTACAGCGGCATGGTCGGTAACTGGACCGTGGCCATGACCGAGAAGTTCGGCTGGGATTATTTCACCAAGCTGAACGCCATGAACCCTTTGATCGGCCGCTCGATCGACGATGCGATCACGGTGCTGAACTCGGGCGAGCGGGTCGTGGGCCTGGTCAGCGTTGCCAGCGCCCTCCGCAACGCCGCCAAGGGCAACCCGCTCGCGGTCGTCTACCCCGCCTCCGGCACGCTCGTGGTCCCGTCGCCGACGGCGATCATCAAGGGCTGCAAGAGCCCGAACGCGGCCAAGCTGTTCCTCGATTTCGTTTGCGGACCGGAATACTCCAAGATCCTCGCCGACGAGTTCGAGCAGCCGCTGCGCGGCGACGTGCCCGTGCCGAAAGGCGCGCAGTCGCTCAGCGACGTCAAGGTGATCTCGCCCGGCCTGGATACGATCCAGTCCATGCTGCCGGACGCCAAGAAGCGCTGGAAGGACACGTTCAGCTGAGCGCGACCAAGTTGCGGGCGCCTGCCGTCGGCGTCACACGGCGGCGGCTGGCGATCGAACCGGCGGTGCTGATCGGCGGGGTCGCGGTGCTGGCGCTGCTGTTCCTGGTGATCGGCCCGGGGATCAAGCTGATCCTGTCCAGCCTCACCGACGGGGACACCGGCGCCTGGACGCTCGGCAACTATCTCGAGGCCTACAGCAGCGCGCTGCGGCTGCGCGCGCTCGGGGTCTCGCTGCTCTACGCGGCCTCGGTCACGGTGCTGGCCATCGTGCTCGCGGTGCCGATCGCGTGGGGCATGGCGCGCACGGACATGCCCGCCAAGAAGCTGGTGCGGGCGTTGATCCTGGGCGCGTTCATCACGCCCTCCTACCTGGGCGCCATCGGCTGGATCCTGCTCGCCGGACCCAATGCGGGCTGGCTGAACAAGGTTTGGATGGCGCTGACCGGCTCGGGCAGCGGGCTGATCAACGTCTACACCTTCGCCGGGCTGGTCTGGGTCACGGCGCTCTACGGCTTTCCCTATATCTTCGTCTTCACCTCCGACGCGCTCGAGCGGGTCTCCTCGGAGATGGAGGAAGCCGCCAACATCCTGGGCGCCGGCGGCTTGCGGACGATCTTCCGCGTCACCCTGCCGCTAGTCGCCCCGGCGATCGTGGGCGGCGCCATCGTCGTGTTCCTCGACACCGTCGCGCTGTTCGGCACGCCGGCGATCCTGGCGCTGCCGGCACGCATCCATGTGCTGACGCTCGAGCTCTGGGGCTTCTTCCAGTTCCCGGTGCAGGCCGAGGTCGCCGCCGCCTACGCCATCCCGCTGGTCTTGATCACGGTCGGCCTGTTCGCGCTGCAGCGGCGCCTGCTCGGCCGGCGCAGCTTCGTCGCCCTGACCGGCAAGGGCGGCAGCCGCGAGCTTCAGCGTCTCGGCCCGTGGCGCTGGCTCGTGCTGGGCTACGCGTTGTTCGTGGTGGCGATGGCGGTCGTGCTGCCGTACATCGCCCTGGCGCAAGCGGCCTTCAGCAAGGCCTGGGGCCTTGGCTTCTCCTTCGGCAACCTGACGCTCGCCAATTTCAAGCTGCTCCTGATCGACGATGTCAGCGCACGGACCACCATCCTGCACAGCTTCGTCTACTCGGCCGCCACCGCCTGCGTCGCGGTCGCGCTGGCCTTGATCGTCGCCTACATCGTGCAGCGCCGGCTGGCCGGCCGGCTCGGCGGCACGCTCGGCTTCCTCTGCATGCTGCCGCTGGTCGTGCCGGGCATCGTGCTCGCGATCGGATTCTACGCCGCATGGGCGCCGCCGCCGGTCGCGCTCTACGGCACGGCCACCATCCTGGTCCTCGGCTTCACCACGCGCTTCCTGCCGATCGCCTATTCGAGCTGCCTGGCCGCGATCCGCGCGCTCAACCCGGAAATGGAGGAGGCCGTCCGCATCCTCGGCGGCGGCCGCCTGCTCGACGGTCACGCGCGTGGTCGCGCCGCTGCTCAAGACCAGCCTGGTGGGCGCCTGGCTGCTGGTGTTCATCCCCGCGACCCGCGAACTGAGCACGGCGATCTTCCTGGTATCGGCCAACACCCGGGTGATCTCGGTCCTGATGTTGGACCTGAGCGAGAACGGCAGCTTCGAGGCGTTGGCCGCGCTCGGCTTCTTCCTGCTCGGCGTGACCATCCTGATCGTGCTGCTGGGCTACCGCCTGGTCGGCCGCGACTTCATGCTGCGCCGAGGTTAGCCGCCGGCCCAGCATCCCGGTCGCCCCGGCGAGCGATCATGCCGCTGATGATCCGCCGCAACGCCGGCTCCACCCGCTCGGTGATGAAGCACGCCACCGCCAGCACCATCACGAATGCGCCCGCCACCGCCGCTCCCGGCCCGGCGCCGAGGCGAAGCAGCCAGTAGATCGTCAGCCCGCCCAGGATCTCGTGTGCGAGATAGAACGGGTAAGTCGCCCTGCCCAGGCTTCGCGCAAGAGGACGCAGCCGCTCGGGAAGTGCCACGTCGCGGCGCAGGAACACCATCATCGCCACCAACGCGACGACGAACGCCGTCTCCGCCTCGACGATCAGCCACGGCAACTGCACGAGGTCCGAGATCGCCTGACCATGCAACTGCTCGGCCGCGCGGCACGCGATCTCCATCAGGCAGAGCAACAATGCCAAGCCCGCCGCCCACTTCTCGCGCATCCGCAGCCCGGCGCCAGCCGCGAAACAGAGGAACAGGCCCAGCGCGAAGAACGGACCATGGCGAAGCAGCAGCGCGTTCCACCCGCTCAGACCAAACTCGACGAACGGCGTATGCGTGATCCTGAGATGATGCAGCGCCAGGGCCACGATATACGGCGTGGCATACAAGGTGAGTGCGATCGCAAAGTGCCGCAGCCACCAGGCCCGCCCGGCCAGCAGCAACAGAAACACACAGAGATAGAACGCCAACTCCACCGCCAGCGTCCAATACGAAGCGCTCATCCCCATCCCGGTGAGCAGCAGGGAATTCAGCACGTGCGGCGGATCCGGAAAGACCGAGATCTGCGCATGGCGCCAGTAATAGCCCGGCACGACCGCCAGGATGGTGCCGCTGACCAGCGCCACGATCCACGCGGCGGGATACAGGCGGAGAAAACGGCTCTTCAGGAACCGTGCGGCGTCACCATGCTGGGCCGAGCAACTGATGACATAGCCGGAGATCAGGAAAAAGATTTCGACACCCACCCACCCGAACGGGAAGACCTGGTCCATGCCGTCCAGTTTGCGGGTGAAATGGAAGCCGGCGACCAGAACGGCGGCAACGCAACGAAGGGCGTCCAGTCCGTAGACGTGTCGTTCATTCGGGAGTCGGATCGCGTTTTGCATCTCACCTCGCCATGCCATGAGACATCGTCACGGCAAGAAGAGCAATCACACTGTGTTGAAGGCATATTATGCCGCAAACTGGCAGGTGCCAGTTAACAGTGTCGCGAGGTGATCAACTTTAGCGGGGCGCCATGCGCAGTGCGCCGTCGAGTCGGATGGTCTCCCCGTTCAACATCGGGTTCGCAGCCACGGCCAGGACCAGCCGCGCGAACTCCTCCGGCCGGCCGAGACGGCTGGGGAACGGCACCTGCGTGCCGAGCGAGGCCTTTGCCGCCTCAGGCAAACCCTCCAGCATCGGCGTCAGAAACAGGCCGGGCGCGATCGTCACCACCCGGATCGCGTGCTGCGCCAGGTCGCGCGCGAGCGGCAGCGTCATCGCCGCCACGCCACCTTTGGACGCACCGTAGGCCGCCTGACCGACCTGGCCGTCCCACGCGGCGACGGAGGCGGTGTTGACTGCGAAGCCGCGCTCCTCCCCGATCGGCTCGACACGAGTGAGCCGGGCGGCGAAGGCGGCGATCATGCAGAACGTGCCGATCAGGTTCACTTCGACGACTTTGCGGAACAGCGCCAGCGCATGCGGCGCGCCGTCCCGGCCGACCACGCGCGAGCCGGGCGCGATGCCCGCGCAGTTGACCAGCACGCGAGCGGTGCCATGCGCGGCTTCGGCGGCGTCGAGCGCCGCCGCGACCGCCGCCTCGTCGGTGACGTCCAACGCCGTGAACCGCCCACCGATCGCCGCCGCCTGCGCCTCGCCCCGCGCCGCGTCGAGATCGAGCAGAGTCACCTTCGCGCCCGCCTCAGCCAGCGCCCGGCCGGTCGCGGCGCCGAGCCCGGACGCTCCGCCCGTGACCAGCGCCGCGACGCCGCTCAGCTCCATCCGCTCAGACCGTCCGCGCGCGGATCGGCTGCGTTGGCGCCTGCTCGAGCGCGCTGTCATGGCGCAGAACGAGCACGATCACGCCCGCGATGAAGCCCAGCCCGGCCAGAAGTTGCAGCCCGCCCTCGTAGCCGCCGGTCGCGTCCTTGATGTAGCCCATCGCGTATGGGCCGGCGAAGCCCGAGAGGTTGCCGATCGAGTTGATGATGGCGATCCCCCCGGCCGCAGCCGCGCCGGACAGGAACGACGTGGGCAACGTCCAGAACACCGGCAGGCAGCCGAACACGCCGAACGCCGATACCGTGAACGCGATCATCTTCAGCGTCGGATCAGCGAGGAACGAAGCCGCCAGGATGCTCGCAGCGGCGACGAACAGCGCGAAGGCGGCATGGCCCTTGCGCTCCCCGGTCCGATCCGAATGCCGGCCCCAGTAGACGATGGAGATCGTGCCGACGATGTACGGGATTGCGGTTACGAAACCGGTCTGCAGGTTGGTCAGGCCGAACCCTTTGACGATCTGCGGCAGGAAGAAGCCGATGCCGTAGTTGCAGGCGACCGCACCGAAATAGACTAGGCTGAGCGCCAGCACGCGCGGATTGAGCAGGGCCTGGGCCACCGTGAAGTGCTGCGCGGCCTGGCGCTGCTGCTGTTCCTGCGTCAGCCGGGTCGCGAGCCACGCACGGCCGTCGGCCGGCAGCCAGGTCGCGTCCGCAGGACGGTCGGTCAGATAGAACAGCACGACGCCGGCCAGCAACACCGCCGGGACCGCCTCGACGACGAACAGCCACTGCCAGCCATGCAGCCCGGCGACCCCATCGAGCCCCAGCAATGCGCCGGACAGCGGCGCGCCGAGCACGGAGGAGAGCGGGATGGCGGCCATGAAGTAACCGACGATCCGGGCGCGGTATTGCGCCGGGAACCAGAGGGTTAGATAGAAGATGATCCCGGGAAAGAAGCCGGCTTCGGCAATGCCGAGCAGGAACCGGACGATATAGAAGCTGTATTCGCCCTGAACCGTCGCCATCAGGCCGGACAGGATGCCCCAGGAGATCATGATGCGGGCGATCCAGCGCCGGGCGCCGAACTTCTCGAGCATCAGGTTGGAAGGCACTTCGAACACGAAATAGCTGAGGAAGAAGATGCCGGCGCCCAGACCATAAGCGGTCTGCGAGATCCCGAGATCGCGGTTCATGGCAAGGGCGGCGAAACCCACGTTCACCCGGTCGAGATAGGCGACGAAATAACAAAGGATCAGGAATGGCACGAGCCGCGCCGTGACGCGTGCGATCGTCTTTTGTTCAAGTTCCATTCGCCGTCTTCTCCCAGAGTACCAGTTGCGGGCACCGATACGGGATGGAACGCAAAACGCAAGGCGAAATCTAATTAACTGTCCCGGTTGTCTTCGCTCAATCGGTTAAAGCGGCCAGTAACTCGGCTTTCTTCATCGAAGACCGCCCCTTGATGTTCCGCGAGGCCGCCATCTGCCGCAACTCCGCGACCGGCTTTGTCTCCAGCCGGGCGGCGGCCGTCTTCGCCGCGATCGCTTTCGGCTGGGCCGAGAATTGCTGGCCGCGCTTGGTGTCGGCGCGTTTCTTGGCCGTGCTGCGCTGGTATTCGCTGTCCGACAGCTTGTCCCGCGCCTTGGCCGGCAGGTAACGCTCGCCGGTCTTGCCGCTCTCCTGGCCGGACTTCGTGCCCCACTCCTCTTTCGTCCACTGCGCGAGGTGGTTGTCCGCCGACTTTTTGCCTTTGTAGCCGCCGCCTTCGGCCTTGTAGTCATGGACCGCCAGTTGCGCTTTCCGCGCCGACCACTGGCCCGGCTTGCCGCCTTTATCGCCGCGCTGGACCTTGGTCTTCACCTTGTCCCAGAGTTTCGGGTCGGTCTTCTCGGCGGTATCGGCCATCATGTCCTCCGCCCCGGCAACGCCGGTTCGGGCCGGCCGGTTGCGTCAGCTCTCCTTGGCC
This sequence comes from uncultured Alphaproteobacteria bacterium, assembly GCA_963848035.1. Lineage (GTDB taxonomy): Bacteria > Pseudomonadota > Alphaproteobacteria > Acetobacterales > Acetobacteraceae > JAVVHH01. Next base: position 3,078,933 of record CAWKCD010000001.1, on the reverse strand, counting down.
AGCGCATCGAGCGCCGGTCCCAACCCCTTGGGCGCGAACGGGATGACCGTGTCACGCCCGGTCCCGTCCTGGAACACGATGCGGCCGTTGTCGACCCGGGCACGCAGCTTCTTCAACTGGTCGTCCGTGAGCGCCGTGTCGGCCAGGCAGCCCGCCGGGAGGCAACGGCGCCAGGTCAGGTCGATGCCCGGCTCGCCCTCGCCGGGCTGGAACTTCGGGCCGGCGGCGAGCTGGATGTTGGCGGGCACGAGGATCGTCAGCCGCAGCGCCTCGGCCTTGCCAGGCCGGCCGATCGCGGTTTGCGCCACCGGGTTGTTCTTGTCGAAGATGGTCTGCGTGATCTCGCAGGCCGACACGGCGCCTTCGGGGCGGACGCAGCGCAGCGTCCAGTCAGCGAACGTCGCCGTCGTCCGCTGCGGTTCGGCCGGCGCCGCGGGCGCCGCCGGCGCCTCGGGCTTGGCTGCCGCCGGTCCGTGCGGCTTCTGCGCCCAAGCCGGGCCGCAGAACGCCGCCAACGTCAGGATCAATAGGGACCGGCGCATCTCAATCCTCCGCGAAGGGGTTCTTGGTTCCACGCTTGAGCAGCCGGATCGGCACGCCCGGCAGATCGAACTGATCGCGCAGGCTATTGACGAGATAGCGCTCATAATCGTCGGGCAACTGCTCGGCGCGGGTTCCGAACACGACGAAAGTCGGCGGCCGCGCCTTGGCCTGCGTCATATACCGCAGCTTGAGGCGGCGTCCCTCGACGAGCGGCGGCTGATGACGCTCGAGCGCACCTTCGAACCAGCGGTTCAGCTCGCCCGTCGCGATCCGGCGATTCCAAACCTCGTGGATCGCGCGCACCGTCGGCAGCAGCCGGTCCAGCCCGGCGCCGGTCAACGCCGAGAGCGTCACCACCGGGATGCCCTTCATCTGCGACAGGCTGATCTCGAGCCGGTCCGTGATCGCCTTCTTGGCCGCGCCGCGGTCGGCCACCGCGTCCCATTTGTTGAGCACGAGCACGCAGCCCCTGCCCTCGCGCTCGATCAGCCGGCCGATCTGCAGGTCCTGCTCATGGATGCCGAGCTCCGCGTCGATCACCAGCACGACCACCTCGGCCATCTTCAGCGCCTCGATGCTCGCGCTGACCGACATCCGCTCGAGCGGCAACTCGATCCGCGCCTTCTTGCGCAGCCCGGCGGTATCGACAACCTCGATCAGCCCGATATCGTCGCGCAGGAAGGACGCGACCGCGTCCCGCGTCAGGCCCGGCTCCGGGCCGGTGATCATCCGCTCCTCGCCGAGCAATTGGTTGAGCAGCGTCGATTTCCCGGCATTGGGGCGGCCGACGATGGCGAGCTTCAGCGCCTTGGCCGCCTCGTCCTCGTCCGGCGCCTCGTCCGGCAGATGCTCGGCGATCTCGCTCATCAGGTCCGATAGTCCCTCGCCATGTTCGGCCGAGACCGCGATCGGGTCGCCGAGACCGAGCGAGTAAGCCTCCATCGCCGTTGCCGTGCCGGCGCGGCCCTCGGCCTTGTTGGCGACCAGCAGGATCGGCCGGCCCTGGCGGCGCAGCCAGGCGGCGAAGTGCTGGTCCGCCGGGCTGATGCCGGCGCGCGCGTCGATCACGAACAGCACGAGGTCCGCGGCCGCCACCGCGACCTCGGAAGAGGCCCGCATCCGTCCCGCCATCGTCTCCGGCGCCGATTCCTCGAGCCCGGCGGTGTCGATCAGCTTGATCCGTCGGCCGCGCACTAACGCCTCGGCATCCTTGCGGTCGCGCGTGACGCCCGGGATGTCCGATACGATCGCCGACCGGCGGCCGGAGAGCTTGTTGAACAACGTCGACTTCCCGACGTTGGGCCGGCCGGCGATGACGACGACCGGAAGCGCCGTCACCGGAAAGCCTGGAGCGTGCCGTCGTCGCTCAGGATCAGCAGCGTCCCCTGCGCCGCCACCGGAGCGATCGAGACCGGCCCGCTGAGCGACCGCGTGCCGATGATGTGGCCGCTGACCGGATCGACCGAGACGGCCAGCTCGCTCGTGCCGGCCAGGACCAGCTTGCCGGACGCCATCAGCGGGCCGCTCCAGAAGATGGGGTCCTTCTGCTTGGCCGGATTGTCCCAACGCGGCAGGTCCTGCACCCAGCGGACCCGCCCGTCATCGACGCTGATCGCCGTCAGCGATTGATCGAGCGATTGCACGAACAGCCAATCGCCGGCGAGCCAAGGCGTTTGGCCGCCGCCGATCTCGCGCTCCCACAGCCGCCGGCCGGAGCGCAGGTCCAGCGAGACGAGGATCCCGCCCACGCCGATCGCGAACACCCGGCCGCGGTCGATCACCGGCAGCGCGCGGATGGCCGAGAGGTCGACGAAGCTGTTGCGGCCGCGCGCCGAGGCCAGCGTGTCGCTCCACACCAACACGCCGCTATCGGCGCGCACCGTGACCAACTCGCCGGACCCGAAGCCGCAGACGACGAACCCTTCGGCGATGGCTGGCGCGGCGTCGGCCAGCACCGTCGTGGGGCTCTCGTTGCCCTGATAACCCCAGACCCGCTCGCCTTTGGCCATCGTGAGCGCGAGCAGCTGGTTGTCGAGCGTGGTGAAGTGCATGCGGCCATCGGACAGGGTCGGCCCGGAGCGGGCCGGAACACCGATATCTTTCCGCCACAGGATCTTCCCGGTCGCGGCCTCGAGCGCCATCGCCTCGCCGCGGCCGGTCGTCGCGTAAACCGTGCTGCCCTCGATGGCGACGCCGCCGCCGATATTGGTGCTGCGGTTCTCGTCGGCCTGTGTGTCCACCCGCCAGCGGCGCGAGCCGGTCGCCAGGTCGATGGCCGCGACATGGCCGTCGCTGTCCATCGTATAGACGGCGCCGTTCAGCACCACCGGCTGCGCCGTCAGCTTGGCGCGATACCCGCCGCCCTCGCCGATGCCGACGGTCCAGGCCGGGTTGAAGCCGGAGGTGGCGATGTTGCCGACGACATGGCTCAGCGTCGCGCCGCTCTGCAGCCACGCCTTGAGCGGGGTGGCCGGCGGCACGACGACGACCCGGCGGTCGGAGGAATCGATCTCCAGACCGCCGCGCGAACCCAGGATCGGCTCGCGCTTGCCCTTGATCGGTGTCTTGTTGTCGCCGAGGAAATCGTCGAACAGGCTGCAGCCGCTCAACCCGAGCGGCAATGCGAAAAGGGCCGCGCGGCGGCTCAAACTCATCCTTGTTTCTCCGAGGCGGCGGCAGGGTCGGACGGGGCCGCCAAGATGGCACCAGCAAACCGCTCGCCCGCGCCCGCACGCCGTTGGGGGTGGTCGGCTGCGCGACGATGTCGCGCAGGATGGCGATCGCGCCGGGCTTGTCGCCGGTCCGCAGCTTCAGCAAGGCCTGGCTCTCCTGCGCGAGCGGGCGCCACAGGCTGCCGGATGCGAGCAGCGGCGCGAGCCGCCCCTCGACGATGGCCGGATCGCCGGCGTCGACCTGGTGCTGCACCCAGAGCAGGTCGGCCAAACGCCGGAGCTGCGGGTCGGCGCTCTCGTCGGACGAGATCTTGTCCCAAAGCGCCAGTGCCGCCGGCAGATCGCTGCCGGCTTTGAGCGCGGCCTCGCGCAGGCGGGCCAGGCTGCGATAGCCGCTCGGGCCGTTGGCCGCGAGATCGGCGAAGCTCTGCGTGGCTTCGGTGCGCGCCGGGTTTTGCGCGTCGAGCGGCGACGCCGCCTGGGCGGAGGCCGTCATGAACGAGGCGGCGACCGCCGCACGCGTCTGCGCTTGGTGCCAGCGCCAATACTGCCAGCCGCCCGCTGCGGCCACGATCGCCACCGCGGCCACGATCAGCAGCCAGCCATATCGCTGCAGCAGACGCTGCGCGCGCTCGGCGCGAAGGTCCTCGCTGACCTCGTCGAAAATATCAGGCACGTGGGTTCCCCCGGGAGTTGGGCGGACCATAATGTCGCGGCCGCGGCAGGGCAAACCGCCGTAACCCCTCGTTCATCTCTCTATGATCTTATACGGCCATGCGGGCTGTGCTGTTGCTGTTGCTGTTGGGTCTGTCGGGATGCGAGACGCTGGGCATTTTTGCCGGCGCCGAAGCCGCCAGCGTCGTCGTCTTCGGACGCGGCGTCACCGACATGGGCGTCTCCGCCGTCACCGGGCGTGATTGCTCGATCGTTCGGCTCGACAAGGGACAGACCTATTGCGCAGCCCGATACGAAGCGCCCCGGCCGCAGCCTTTCTGCACGCGCTCGCTCGCCCGGGTGGATTGCTGGGAGGATCCGGCCCTGCTGCCGCGCCAGCAGCCCGAGGTCGCGGACACGCCCCCGCCGACCGACGAGCAGGTCCGCTATCGCCAGACCCGTTGGCCGAAATCGATCTTTTTCTAGACGTCGCGCCGCCTTACTCCGTCGCGTTGCGCAGCGCCGCGCCCGAGGCGAGCAAACAGAGCGGCAATGACGCGCACAGCAATGACGCGAGGAGCAGCAGATGCGGTCGCGGGCTCAACCCGGTGGCCGCGGCATCGCCGGCGGCGGCCCCGAAGATCAGCACCGGCGCCGCGAGCGGCAGCACCAGCAGGGGCAGCAGCACGCCGCCCCGGCGCGCGCCCAGAACGATGGAAGCGCCCATCGTTCCCAGCAGCGAGAGCGCGAGCGTGCCTGGCAGCAGCGCGAGCAGCAGGATCGGCACCGCCTCGGTCGGCATGCGCAGCATGATCGCGAGCGGTCCGGCGGCGAGCAGCAATGGCAACCCGGTTGTGAGCCAGTGCGCCAGCGCCTTGATCCCGGCGATCACGCTCGAGGGCAGGCCGGAAAGCATCAGCTGGTCGAGCGTGCCGTCCTCGAGATCGGCGCCGAGCAGGCGGTCGAGCGGGAGCAGCGCGGCGAGCAGCGCGCCGACCCAGACGATGCCCGGCGCCATCCGCGACAAAATCTCCGGCGCCGGTCCGACCGCAAGCGGGAACAACGCGCCCACCAGCACGAAGAACAGGACCGACGCCAGCGTGTCGGCGCCGTGACGCAGCGACAACAGCAGCTCGCGCCGCAGCAACGCGCCGGCGATGCTCACAGCCGCAGCTCGGCCGCGCCGGGCAGCGGCAATGGCAAATGGGTGGCGGTGACGATCACCCCGCCGTGGCTCCGATGTGCGGCCAGCAAGGTGCCAAGCCGATCGACCGAGGCGGCGTCGAGCCCGATCGTCGGCTCGTCGAGCAACCACAGGCCGCCCTCCGGCGCCAATGCCAGGCGAGCCAAAGCGAGCCGGCGGCGTTGCCCGGCGGAGAGCATCCGCGCCGGCAAATCCGCCAGCGCCGCAAGATCCATTGCCTCGAGCGCCGCCGCCGGGTCCCGGCCGGCGGCCGTCACGCGGAGATTTTCCGCCGCGGTCAGGCCGAGCTTGACGGCGTCGAGATGGCCCAAATACGCGACCGGCGCCGGTTCCGCGCTCAATTCGGCCCCGTTCCAGGCGATCCGTCCCGCATCCGGGCGCTTGAGACCCGCGAGCACCCGCAACAGCGTGCTCTTGCCCGAGCCGTTCGCGCCAAGCAGCAGCAGCGCGCCGCCGGGCGCCACGCTGAGGTCGACGCCGCGCAGCACCAGCCGCTCGCCGCGGAATGCCGATATCCCCTCCGCCACGAGTCCTGCAGGCTGCATGGCTGCATTTTATGGTTGACCGTCGTGTGGACGCCATAGAGTGCGGGGTCTAAAACGCGTTGCAGCGCACACATAGAGAAAGACGAGCGACATGAAGGCCATCGGGCACGACAGTCTCAAAACCACTCGCACGCTCAAGGCCGGCGGCAAGGAATATCATTATTTCTCGCTACCGGACGCTTATGGCGCGATCGGCGATGGCAGCAGGCTGCCGGTGAGCCTGAAGATCCTGCTCGAGAACGTCCTGCGCTTCGAGGATGGCAGCACCTATACGCAGGATGACGCCAAGGCAGTCACCGAATGGGTGAAGGAAGGCCGGTCCGAGCGCGAAGTGCCGTTCCGCCCGGCGCGGATCCTGATGCAGGACTTCACGGGCGTGCCGGCGGTCGTCGACCTCGCGGCGATGCGCGACGGGATCACCGCCCTCGGCGGCTCGCCCGAGCAGGTCAACCCGCTGGTGCCGGTCGATCTGGTGATCGACCATTCCGTCATGGTCGACGTGTCGGCGACGCCGGATGCCGAGCAGCGGAACGTGGCGATCGAGTTCGAGCGGAACGGCGAGCGCTACGCCTTCCTGCGATGGGGCCAGGCCGCGTTCAAGAACTTCCGCGTGGTGCCGCCCGGCGCCGGTATCTGCCACCAGGTCAACGTCGAGTTCCTGGCCGAGACGGTGTGGACCGCCGATGTCGGCGACGCGCATTACGCCTATCCGGACACGCTGTTCGGCACGGACAGCCACACGACCATGGCCAACGGCATCGGCGTGCTCGGCTGGGGCGTCGGCGGCATCGAGGCCGAGGCGGCGATGCTGGGCCAGCCGATCGCCATGCTGATCCCCGACGTGATCGGCGTCCGCCTGACCGGCAAGCTACCCGAGGGCAGCACCGCGACCGACCTGGCGCTGACGGTGACGCAGATGCTGCGCAAGAAGGGCGTCGTCGGCAAATTCGTCGAGTTCTTCGGGCCCGGCCTCGCCGACCTCTCGGTCGCCACCCGTCTGACCATCGCCAACATGGCGCCCGAATACGGCGCGACCTGCGGCTTCTTCCCGGTCGACCGCGCCACCATCGATTATCTCAAGCTCACCGGCCGCGACCCGGCGCGGATCGAGCTGGTCGAGACCTATTCTAAGGCACAGGGCTTGTGGGTCGAGCCTGGCTCGGCCGAGCCGGTGTTCACCGACGTGCTCGATCTCGACCTGAACACGGTGCTTCCGGCCATAGCCGGGCCGAAGCGGCCGCAGGACCGGGTGCTGCTGAAGGATGCCTCCGCGGCGTTCCGCTCGGACCTGACCAAGAGCCTCGGCGTTCCCGCCAACGACGCGGACAAGAGCGTCAAGGTCACCGGCAAGAACTACGAGATCACCCATGGCGACGTGGTGATCGCGGCGATCACGAGCTGCACCAACACCTCGAACCCCTACGTGATGCTGGGCGCCGGCCTGCTGGCACGCAAAGCCCGCGCCAAGGGGCTGACGCCGCGGCCCTGGGTGAAGACGTCGCTCGCGCCCGGCAGCCAGGTGGTCACCGAGTATCTCGACAAGGCCGGCCTATCGCAGGATCTCGACGCGCTCGGCTTCCAGCTCGTCGGCTACGGCTGCACGACCTGCATCGGCAACTCCGGCCCGCTAGACGAGGCGATCGCCGACGCGATCGAGGAGAACAAGCTGGTCGCCGTCTCGGTGCTCTCCGGCAACCGCAACTTCGAGGGCCGCGTGCATCCGAACGTGCGGGCGAACTATCTCGCCAGCCCGCCGCTGGTGGTCGCCTACGCGCTGCTCGGCACCATGAACGAGGACATCACCACCGCGCCGCTCGGCACCGGCTCGGACGGCAAGCCCGTCTATCTGCGCGACATCTGGCCGACCAACGCCGAGATCGACGAAGTGGTGAAGAACAGCCTCACCCGCGAGCAGTTCACCAGCCGCTACGGCCAGGTGTTCGAAGGCACCAAGGAGTGGAAGGCGATCGAGGTCGACGTCTCGAGCGACACGTACAAGTGGAACGGCGGCAGCACCTACGTGCAGAACCCGCCCTATTTCGAGGGCATCACGATGACGCCCCCCGAAGTGAAGGACATCGTCAACGCCCGCGTCCTGGCGCTGTTCGCCGACAACATCACCACCGACCACATCAGCCCGGCCGGCAACATCAAGAAGGAATTGCCCGCCGGCGACTATCTCGGTGAGCATCAGGTCCGCCAGCGCGACTTCAACTCCTACGGCTCGCGCCGCGGCAACCACGAAGTCATGATGCGCGGCACCTTCGCGAACATCCGCATCAAGAACGAGATGATGACGGGCGTCGAAGGCGGCTGGACCAAGCATCAGCCGAGCGGCTTCCAGATGCCGATCTACGACGCGGCGATGCGCTACAAGAAGGAAGGCGTCCCGCTGATCGTGTTCGGCGGCAAGGAATACGGCATGGGTTCGTCGCGCGACTGGGCGGCGAAGGGCACGGCGCTGCTCGGCATCAAGGCCGTTGTCGTCGAGAGCTTCGAGCGCATCCACCGCAGCAACCTGGTCGGCATGGGCGTCCTGCCGCTCACCTTCAAGGACGGCGTGACCCGGCACAGCCTCTCGCTGACCGGTGACGAGACGATCGACATTGTCGGGCTGCAGGAGCTGCGGGCCGGCATGGACCTGCAGATGCGGATCCACCGCGCTTCCGGAGCGGTCGAGACGGTGCCGCTGAAGTGCCGCGTCGATACCGCCGATGAGGTCGAATACTACCGTAACGGCGGCATCCTGCATTACGTGCTGCGGGAGATGGCGCGCGCCGCCTAACCTGGCGTGAGCCTCGCGGACCGGCTCCGCGCAGGGCCGGATCCGGACCTTCGGCATCTGCCGATCAGTCTGGATCTGCGGGCGGTCAGCATCAGCGAAGGATTGAGGGCGGCGCTCGCAGTGGCCGCCCTCGTCGCGTTGAACGAGTGGCTGCACATCCCGGCGCTGGGCGAGGCCGGGCTCGGCGCGTTGCTCACCTGCCTCTGCGACCCCGGCGGTCCAGTCCGATCGCGGGTCCCGGCGCTGGTCAGTTTCCTGCTGCTCGGCACATTCGCCATCTTCGGCTTTGCCTTGCTGCGCGCGACCGGCGTCGTGCCAGCGTCGCTGGCCGCCTGCGTGTGGATCTTCTGCGCGATGTATGCGCGGGCCTGGGGTCCAGGACCGATGCAGGTCGGCAATCTGCTGACCGTCGTGGCGATCCTGGCGCTGGATCGTGGCGAGGGGCTCGCCGCGGCGGCGGCATTCGCCGGGTTGTTCGCGGCCGGCAGCTTGTGGGCGCTGCTGCTGACGCTGGTGATCTGGCGGCTGCATCCATTCCGGCCCGCCCGGACGGCGGTCGGCGAAGTCTATCGCCGGATCGGCGTGCTGGCGGGGGACCTCTCGGAACAGCTCACCGAAGCCGCGCACCCCGACTGGTCAGCTCATGCCCGCGGCCACCGCCGCTACGTCCGCGACGGGATCGAGGCGGCGCGGACCGAAGTCATGGCGGTGCTCCGGACGCGCGGTCAAGGCGGTCCGCGCGGAAATGCGTTGCTGATCCAGATCGAAGCCGCCGAGCAGATTTTCGGTGCGGTGATCGCGCTGTCGGACGTGCTCGAAGACGGCCAGGAGACGACGCGACTCGGCGTCCGGCCGGTGCTGCCGGCGCTGCGGCTGCTGCTGGCGGCCATCGCCGACGCGATCATGGCGGACCGGGCGGAGGACGAGGCGCATCGGGCAATGTTCCGCCGGCTGCTCGACGAGATCGAGCGCGGCGGCCGCGAACATGCGCTCGCCGAAGTCGTGCCGGCCCTGCTGAACCGGCTCCGGGTGGCGGCGCTGATGACGCTGCCGGAAGGCGAGTCGGTCTCCGGCGCCAGCCCGACCGAGCCGAAATTCCGCCTCTCCACCCTGCTCATCCCGTTGCGCAGCAATCTCGATTGGAGCTCCGCGGCGCTGCGGCACGCCCTCCGCGCGACCGTCGTGGCGCTGCCGGCCCTGCTGCTGACGCTCCCGGCGGGTGCGATCTACGCCCATTGGCTGACCATCACGCTGATCCTGACGCTGCAGCCGTTCTTCGCACTAACCTGGCAGCGTGCGGTCGAGCGCGTTGGCGGCACCGTGCTCGGCGGCATCGTGGCGGCCCTGGTCGCCACGGTCGTGCATGGGCCGGTGGCGACGGCGGCGCTGCTCTTTCCGCTGGCGATCTTCGCGTTCGGCGTGCGGCGGGTGAGTTTCGGCCTGTTCATGGTCGGGCTGACGCCGCTCGTCGTGCTGCTTTCCGAGCTCGGGCAGCCCGGCACCAGCGAGTTCGCCATCGCCGCCTGGCGCGCCGCCTACACGGTGGCGGGCGGCGCGATGGCGGTGGCCGGCGGTCTGTTGCTGTGGCCAAGCTGGGAGCCAGCGCGCGTCAAGGGCGACCTGGCGGCGGCGATCCGGGCGCACGCGGCCTATGCCGAGAGCGAGATGGCGGCGCTGATGGGCGAGGGCGAACCGAACGCGGCGGATCGAGCGCGCCGGGCAGCCGGGCTGGCGAGCAACAATCTGGAGACCACCCTCTCGCGGGCGCTGCAGGAACCCGGCCGTGAGACCCGGCGCGAGGTGCAAGGCGCGATGTTGGCGGACGCGGCGCTGCGGCGCATCGCCGGACGCCTGGCGGCGTTGCAGCACGCGCCGGGTCTGGCCGGATCGGCGGAGCTGGCGGAGTGGCGGAGCTGGCTGGCGAGGGCGTTCGACGCGCTGGCGGGCGGGGCCGCCCTCCCCGGCGAACCGCCGGCGGATATCCCGATGGGCGCGCTGGCGCGGATCGCGCGTCAGATCAGCTTGATCGATGGCGCCCTGCGGGAAGGCGCGGCGCCACTAGAAGCGCCAGCCCACCCAAAGCTGCCATGAGCAGGAACACCTTGCCGCCCAGCCCCGCGTAGAGCCGGCCGGAGATCCAGGTGAGGATCGCCGTCGGCGCGGAGAAGCCAAGCGAGGAGAGCAATGTCTGCGCCAGCCCGGCCCGCCCCGGCGGCAGCGTGCGCAGCACCGACATGCTCGAGAGGTGCTGGCAGGTGAAGGTCACGGCGTGCAGCAGCTGGAGCATTGCCAGCAGCGGAACGGACGTCGTCAGCGCAAGACCAGTCCATCGCAGCAGGCAGGCGCTGGCCGCGAGCGCGGTGAGCCGCGCCGGGCCGAGCCATTCGACCAGCCCGCGGCCCCAGACGAGCAACGCGATCTCGGCGACGATGCCCTCGGCGATCAGCAGCCCGATCACCGAGTCGCTGATCCCCGCGCTGCGCCAGAGCAGGCTGGCGAAGGCGTAGTAGGCCGCGTGCGATCCCTGGATCAGCACACTTGCCAGCAACGTGGCGCGGAAGGCCGGGCCGAGCGGAGCCGCCTTGATGGACAGCGGCGCGCGGCCCACGCCTTCGTCGGACGGCAGCCCGGTCGCAAGCACCGCGGCGAGCCCGTAGCCGCCGGCGATCAGCCACGGAACGGCCGCTGTGCCGGCGCGGGCGAGCAGCGACCCGCCGAGCGCAATCGCGATCATGTAGGCGACCGAGCCCCAGGCGCGGGTGCGCCCATAGTCGAGTCGGCCCGCCCCAGCCAGCGCCAGCGTCACCGCGTCGGTGAGCGGTGCGAGCGCGGCGGCGGCGATCCCGCCACCGACGATCAGCGCGGCGATCGCGGCGACGCTGGGCGTCGACGGCAACGCCGCCGCGGAGAAGCTGGCGACCGCAGCCGCGATCAACAGCGCGGCGCGATGGCGGCCGAGACGGTCCGCGACCCAGCCCCAGCCCGGCACCGCGGCCACCCGGACCAGCGATGCGGCGCCCAATACGTTGCCGATCAGCGCCGCCGAGAAGCCCCGGTCGGACAGCCACAGCGGCAGGAAAGCGGCGAGGATGCCGGCTGCGGCGAAAAAACTGGCGAGGAAGGCGCCGACGCGGACGCCGTCACCGATCAAGCGGCTTGCGAGGGGATCGCCTGGGCCGCGTCGCGGATGCGCGCGGCCATCGAAGCGATGCCGCTGCCGCGATTGCTGGAGAGGTTGGCGAGCAGGCCCATGTCCTTGAGGAACTCGGGCGAGGTGGCCAGGATTTCGGCCGGGGGGCGGCCGGAATAGACGCGCAGCAACAACGCGACCAAGCCCGACACGATCGCCGCGTCGGACGCGCCGGCGATGAACAGGCGGCCATCGCGCATCGTCGCCTCCATCCAGACCTTGCTTTGGCAGCCCGGCACGCGATGCGCGTCGTCCTGCCAGGCCTCGGGGAACGGCGGCAATTTGCGCCCGAGATCGATGATGAAGCCGTAGCGATCCATCCAGTCGTCGAACAGATCGAGGTCGCCCTCCACGGCGGCGATGGCGTCGGCGGCGGTCGGCTCTTCGGGAACGACGAATGGGTCCTGCATGGGTCCGATGTGCTGGCGCGAGGTCCAGCGGTCAAGGCATGAAAAAGCCCCGTCACCGGAAGGGCGACGGGGCTTTTCAGACAGCGATCCGCGAACGGATGCCTCGATTAGGAGGCCGGCGTCATCTCGCCGCTGCTCAGGTTGTAGTGGTAAGCGCACTTGCCGCGCTTGACCATCAGGTCGGCCGTGTTGCCGCTGACCGTGCCGGACAGGTTGCGGCCGGTCACGACGCCATCGGGGCCGATCTTGCCGCGCAGGCCGGCGACCGTGATGGTCATGCCGCGGACGCGGGCAGTCTGGGTGCCGCGCGGAGCGTGGCAGCCACGGCCCGAGCCGGACAGCTCGGCCATGCCCTTGTAGGTGCCGTTGGCAGGAGCCATCGCGGCCGGTGCCGGCGCGGGCATCGGGGCCGGTTCCGGCATCGGCGGGGGCGGGGGCGGCGGGTTGCTGGCACAGCCGACAACGGTGCCCGCCAGCAGCAGGACGCTAGCGATCTTTAGACGCATACGAGGCTTCTCCTTTAATCCGACAACTGATTGTTCGGGTCGTATGCCAGTTGACGCCGGTGCCGGCTACAGGATGAACCGGGACAGATCACCTTTTGCCGCCAGCGGTGCGACCCGGTCGTTCACATATCCGGCATCCACTCTGATGTCATCACCACTCCGGTCCGTTGCGGAGAAGCTGATCTCTTCGAGTAACCTTTCCATCACAGTCGCCAGTCGTCTCGCCCCGATATTCTCGACACGATCGTTGATATCGGCCGCCAAATCGGCCAACGCGTCGATCGCGTCGTCGGCAAAAGTCAGCGTCACGCCTTCTGTGCCCATTAATGCCGAGTATTGTTTCAGCAGGCTGTGCTCCGGCTCGGTCAGGATCCGGCGCAGGTCCTCCCGCGACAGCGGCGCCAGTTCGACGCGAATCGGCAACCGCCCCTGCAGCTCCGGCAGCAGGTCCGACGGCTTGGCCAGATGGAACGCACCCGAAGCGATGAACAGGATGTGGTCGGTCTTGACCGGGCCGTATTTGGTGCTGACGGTTGTGCCTTCGATCAGCGGCAGCAGATCCCGCTGCACGCCCTCGCGGGACACGTCGCCGCCGCGGAAACCGCCTTCGCTCGAACGGGCACACACCTTGTCGATCTCGTCGAGGAAAACGATGCCGTTCTGTTCGGCATGATCAACCGCGTCCTTCGTCAGCGCCTCGGTGTCGAGCAGCTTGTCGCTCTCCTCGCGGCCCAGCGCGATCCGCGCGGCCGAGACCGGCATGCGGCGCTTCTGCTGCCGGCCGCCGAACATGCCCTTCATCATGTCGCCGAGATTGGCCATCTGGCCCGGCGGAACGCCCGGCAGGTCGATGGCGCCGATCGCGACCGGCGAAGTCTCGGCAACCGAGATCTCGACTTCCTTGTCCTCGAGTTCGCCATCCCGCAGCATCTTGCGGAACTTGTTGCGGGTCTCCTGCGAGGCCCCCTCGCCCACCAGCGCGGTGATCAGCCGGTCCTCGGCTCCCATCTCCGCCTTGGCCTGCACATCCTTCCGGCTGGCGTCGCGCAGCATGGTGATGCTCGCCTCGACCAGGTCGCGGATGATGCTGTCGACGTCGCGGCCGACATAGCCGACTTCGGTGAACTTGGTGGCCTCGACCTTGATGAACGGCGCCTGCGCCAGCCGGGCGAGGCGGCGGGCGATCTCGGTCTTGCCGCAGCCGGTCGGGCCGATCATCAGGATGTTCTTCGGCACCACCTCCTCGCGCATGCCCTCGGGGAGCTGCTGGCGGCGCCAGCGGTTGCGCAAGGCGATGGCCACGGCGCGCTTGGCGTCCTGCTGGCCGACGATGAAGCGGTCGAGCTCGCCGACGATCTCGCGGGGCGAGTAGGTTTTGACGTCCATTACAGGGTTTCCACGATCACGGAATGATTGGTGTAGACGCAGATGTCGCCGGCGATGCGCATCGCCCGGCGGGCGATCTCCTCCGCCTCGAGACCTTCGACGGTCATCAGCGCGCGCGCGGCGGCGAGCGCGTAGTTGCCGCCCGAACCGATGGCGATCACGCCGTCCTCCGGCTCCAGCACGTCGCCGTTGCCGGTCAGCGTGTAGCTGTGGGACGCGTCGGCCACGGCCATCATGGCTTCGAGGCGGCGCAGGTAGCGGTCGGTCCGCCAATCCTTGGCGAGTTCGACGCAGGCGCGTTCGAGCTGGTTGGGGAACCGCTCGAGCTTGGCCTCGAGCCGTTCGAGCAGGGTGAAGGCGTCTGCCGTCGCGCCGGCAAAGCCGGAGAGCACGGCGCCGCCGCCGATGCGACGCACCTTGCGGGCGTTGCCTTTGATGACGGTGTTGCCGAGGCTGACCTGGCCGTCGCCGGCCATGGCCACCTTGCCGTCCTTGCGCACGCACAGGATCGTCGTCCCGTGCCAGCCAATGGGATCATAGGGTCTGGTGTCTTGCATGATCCGGCCAAGGTGGGGGAGCGGAGGCCCGTGCACAAGATATAGGCAGTCGGTCGCAATGTCCGGCTTGACCGGACCGGCGCGCGACGACATCTGTGGTGATCCAGCACATGCCACTCCCACCATGATCTCCCCGGACAAGCCGCTTTCGCGATGCACCTGCTCCGCCACCCGCATGGCGTCGCGGGCCATCTCGCAACTATTCGACAAGGCGTTGGCGCCGGCGGACCTGCGCTCCGGCCAGTTCGCGTTGCTGCGCGCCTTGGCGCGGCTGGGCCCGGTCGGGGTGCAGAAACTCGGACAGGCGCTGCTGCTCGATCGGACCACGGTGGCGCGGACGCTGCGACCGTTGGAGCGTGAAGGCCTGGTGTCGATCGCGATCGACAGCGGCGACCGCCGGGCCCGGCTGCTCGTGCTTACCGAGCGCGGCCGGCAGCGGCTCGTTCAAGCCGAGCCGCTCTGGACCGTGGCGCAGGATCGGCTGGAATTCGGCGTTCGGCGCCGAAGCGACCAGCGCTTTGCATGGCGCCCTCGCGGCGCTGATCGCGCTCAATCTATCGGCATAACGGCGAAAAACGTCGTTTTCCGTCCACCCGTTCAGATAGGCTTTTCCCAGGCGCGAGAGGTCTCCGCCCCTTGCGCCGCAAGGAGGGAGGAGACCTATGTCCGAAGCTTACGAGACGATCGTCGTTCCGCACTCTCAGACGATCCCGACCATCAGGCGGATCGATGTTGCCGATCTGCTCGAGTTGCTGCGCCGCGGCTGGGCCGATTACCGCGCCGCGCCGACGCAATTGCTGTTCCTGTGCGCGCTTTACCCGATCATCGGGTTCATCGCCGCGCGGGCCGCGACGGGCGACACCAAGCCGCTGCTGTTCCCGTTGCTGGCCGGATTGTCGCTGATGGGGCCGGTGGCGGCGCTGGGCATGTATGAGATCAGCCGGCAGCGGGAGGCGGGGCGGCCGACCTCGTGGCTGACCGCATTCGACGCGCTGCGCTCGCCGGCGGTCGGCGGGATCGTATTGCTCGCGATCGTGCTGGCGGTGCTGTTCGCGTTCTGGGTCGGCGCCGCGCAGACGATCTACGGGGCGACGCTGGGCGGCGTCGTGGCGCCGAGTTTCAGCGCGTTCCTTGACGACGTGTTCGGCACGCGCGCCGGGCTGTCCTTGATCATCTACGGCAATTTCGTCGGCGCGATCTTCGCGGTCGTCGTGCTCAGCATCGCCGTGGTGTCGTTTCCGATGATGCTGGACCGCAAATGCGGACCGGGGCTCGCGGTAGCGACCTCGTTGCGCGCGGTCGCACGCAACCCGGTGGTGATGGCGGTCTGGGGCGCGATGGTCGGCGCGTTGCTCGCGCTCGGATCGGTGCCGTTCCTGCTCGGCCTGGCCGTGGTGATGCCGGTATTGGGGCACGCCACCTGGCATCTGTATCGCCGCGTCGTGGCGTAACCGGCGCGCCGGGACTACGGCGCGAACGGGACGCCGTCGAGCCAGGGATGCGCCCGGTCGTCCGGCCGCTCGATCCGTTGCCGTATCGAGCCGGCCAGCGGCGCCATCCCGAGCGCCTCGGCCTGCGCCAGCGCGGTCCGAAACAGCTGGACGCCGCGGTCGGCCTCGCCGCGGCGCACCGCGAGTTCGCCTTGCAGGCCGACGGCAAAGGCCTCCGCGCCGGGCTCGCCGATCTCGGCCGCCAGCGCGGCGGCGGCTGAAGCGGACCCATCGGCGCCGTCGAGATCGCCGCAGATCAGCCGCGCCTGGGCCAGGATGCCCAGACGCAGCGGCTGCAGCGCGAGGAAGCCCATTCGCTCGGCATCCTCGACCGCGGTCTGCGCCAGTTCGGCCCCTTTCGCCGCCTGGCCGGACTCCGTGTAGGCGAGCGCGAGGAACCCGGCGGCGACCGGTTGCAGCAGCCGCATGTCGGTCTCGACGCAGGCCGAATGCGCGGCTTCGAGCTGCCCGACCGCCTGATGCGGACGGTTCTCCGACAGCAGCAGCACGCCATGCCCCGCATGGACGTAGAACCACGCCTGGCGGCGGTCCAATTGCTGCGCCTCGTGCGTCGCGCGCTTGATCGCCTCGTGCGCCCGCTCGAACTGGCCGGCGGCGGCCTGCGCGCGGGCGATGTAGCCGAGCGACGTGATCACGAGGTCGGCGTCGAGCCCGTACCGGCCGTTGCGCGGCGGCGGCGAGCCGATATGGGCGACGACTTCCTCCAGCGCGGCGACCAGGTGCTCGACCCTGCCGGCGGTCATGTGGACGAGCGCGCTCTGGAACAGCCCGCGCACCTCGAGGTCGCGGTCGCCCGTCTCGAGCGCCAGCGCGCGCACCGCTTCCGCCGCCGCCTCGGCCTCGCGCTGTTTGCCCGCCAGCCAAAAACCGTGGCTGCGCAGCGCGTGACTTTGGCCGAGCTGGACATGGTCTTCGTATTGCGCCGCCAGCGCCGCCGCCTGATCGAGATGCGGCAGCAGGTTGCGGACCTGGCCCAGCCGGAACAGCGGCGCGCGCATGGTGATGTGCATGGCGAGCTGCGTCTTGCCCTTCTCCGGCCCATCCGGCCAATGCTCGACCGCGGCCAGCGCCTGGCGGACATGGTGCAGCGCCTCGGGGTTGGCATACCGATCGATTGCGCGCGCCGCCGCCAGCCGGGCATAGCGCACCGCCTTCGCCCAGGCCTCGGCGCGCCCGGCATGATCGGCCAGCAGGTCCGCCGCCTCGTCGCCCTCCCGCTCCTCCAAGGTCTCGAGCACGGCACGATGCATCCGCACCCGGTTCTTCAGCAGGATCCCGTTATAGGCGGCGTCGCGGATCAGGCCGTGGCGGAAATCGTAGCGGCGCGGCGCGGCGGTCCCGTCGCCGGGCGGGCCGGCCTCCACCAGGAAGCCCGCTTCGCACAGGCGTTCCAACACCGGATCGAGCGCCGCCGGCGCGAGCTCGACGACCCGGCGCAGCAGGTCGGACCGCACCGTGGCGCCGACCACGGCGGCCGCCTGCAGCACGTCCTTCTCCACGGCCTCCAACCGGTCGACGCGGGTATCGAGCAGCGCGCGCAGGCTGGCCGGCAGGCGCAGCTCGTCGATCGGATGGTCCAGCCGGTAGCGGTCACCGACCCGTTCCAGCTCGCCGATCTCGACGAGCGCCTGCAGGCATTCCTCGATGAACAGCGGATTGCCGCGGGTCCGCTCGAGCAACATGCGCTCCAGCCGGGCCACGTCGGGACCCGGCAGCAGCATGCCGGACAGCAGCGCGTGGATGGCGCCGTCATCGAGCGCCGAGAGGTGACATTCGGTCCAGTGCGGCGCGTTGCCGAACGGCGTCTCGGGCGGCCGCTCGGTGGCGATTGCCAGCAATTTGGCGCCGCCATTGCCATTGCCGAGCCGCTGGATGATCTCCGCGCTCTCCGCGTCGAGCCAGTGCGCGTCCTCGACCACGAGGGCGATCGGACGATGCCGGCTTGCCGCGCGGAAGGCGCTGATCCCGGCCGCGATCGACCGCTCGCGCCGCTCGCGGGCCTCGAGCCGGGCCCAGCCCTCGGCCGGCGGCAGGCCGACCAGCCCCGCCAAACCCGGCAACAGCTCGGCCTCCGCCGTCCGCGCCGGCAGGCCCAGCCCGGCCATCAGCTTGTCCCGGCGCAGCGCGGCATCGTCGTCGGGCAGGAGCGAGAAGGTGTGCCGCAGCAGTTCGGACACCGCGCGGTAGCTGGTCCGCCGATGCGGCAGCGCCTCGGTCGACGCCAGCGTCCACTCCGGGGAGATCCGCTGCGTGGTGAATTCGTCGACAAGCCGCGACTTGCCGCAGCCGGCCTCCGCGATCACCCGCACGGCACTGCTATGCCCGCCGGCAGCCTGGTCGAGCGCCGTCTGCAGCACCGTGAACTCCGCCTCCCGCCCGACCAAGCGGGAGCCGACGCTGCCATGCCGCTTCGTCCGTGCCCGCCGCTCGGCGACCGCGAGCAGTTCGAACACCGGCATCTCGTTGGCCATGCCCTTGAGCGCGATCGGACCGAGATCGCGCACCGTCGCCACGCCGGCCGTCAGCGCGAGCGTCGCCGGGGTCAGGAGGATCTGGCCGGGGCCCGCCGCCTGCTCGAGGCGCGACGCGAGATGGACCGCCTCGCCGGCCGCGCCGTAATGCATCGACATGTCGCCGGAGAGCGCCCGGACCACGACCTCGCCGGAGCCGATCCCGATCCGGATCTGGACCTCGCGCGCCACGTTCTCGCGGACCGCTGCACGCATGGCCAGCGCCGCCCGGCAGGCGAGCGCAGCGTGCTCCTCGATCGCGAGCGGCGCGCCGAACAGCGCCATGATGCCGTCGCCCATGATCTGGTTGACGACGCCGCCATGCATGCGCACGGCGGAGACCATCTCGCTCACGACGTCGGCCAGCACGTCGCCGGCCTGTTCCGGGTCCTGCGCCGCGACCAGGTCGATGGAGCCCTTGATGTCGGCGAACAGGATCGTCACGATCTTGCGCTCGGTGCGCATGGACGCCGCCGACCGCTCGGGCGCCACGCGAGCCCCGCAGGCGGAGCAGAACGCGGCGCCCTCCGGCAACGCAGCTCCGCAGGACGGGCAGCTCAACATCGACCGACTCCAGGGCCGTCGACCGGCCGATCCAAGACTTTGCGCCAGCCGAACATTGATGTCATGCTCTCGCAGGCGGAGTGCAACTGGTCAAGTAAAGAACCGCCCTTTGGAGAGTTGGATGACAACGGATCCCTACCGAGTAACTGTCACGCTGAAACATCCGAAAGTGACGGTGTCACAAGTTCATCTCGAGCCGGGCCACGAGACCCCCGAGCATGCGCACGAGCATGACTACGTGGTCCATCCCAAGGCGGCGACGCGCTTGCTCAAGACCACCTACAAAGACGGCCAGAAGCAGTCGGAAGAAGAGATCGAACACGTCCCCGGACAACCATATTTCGTTGCCAAGAGCGTCGACGGCACGACCTTCTCGATGAAGAACATCGGCAATGCGCCCATGATGTGCGAGAAAACGTTCATTCGCGACAAGTAACCGCCGCCACGCTGGTCGAGGTCAGCCCGCTGGCCTCGACGGCGCATACGCCCCCGGCAGCTCGTCGATGGCCACGACCATTTTGCCGATCGGCCACAGCGACAGCGCCGCCAGCTTCAAGTGCGCCCAGGCGAACGGCAGTCCCACGATCGTCACCGCCAGCCCGGCGGCCGTCACCAAATGGCCCAGCGCCAACCACCAGCCGGCGAGCACGAGCCACAACAGATTGCCGATCACGCCGAGCGGACCGGTCCCCAGGTCCTGCTGCCCAAAGCGGCTCCGGTCGACAACGGTATGCCCGAACGGCAGCAGCGCATATTGAGCCATCGTCAGCGCAGAACGCGCCCAAGGCAGGCCGACGATCGTCAGCGCCATGATCACGGCCGCGGCCAACCAGGCCAATGCCATCCAGACGCCGCCGAACACGAGCCACAAGACATTGAGGATCAGACTGAACACCGGCGGCCTCCCGTTGCGAGCAGAGGTTTGTCCACACCCGGTCGTTTTCAAGCCATTCGCTGCGAAACCCGACCGAACGCGCGCCCGCACGGCACGCGGCGCTGGTCTCGGCAGAGGTTGGTTGGGGCGGAAGGATTCGAACCTTCGAATGGCGGATTCAAAGTCCGCTGCCTTACCGCTTGGCGACGCCCCAAGACGCGCGGATGAATAGCGCGTTTCGCAGCCAAGCGTAAACTACTCGGTCAACGCGCCGCCCCAGGCCCACCACGCCGCCGGCGCCCCCTCCCCGGCCGCGCGGGCCGCGTCCGCCTCGGCGAACAGGCCGAAGCAGGTCGCGCCCGAGCCGCTCATGCGCGCGAGCAGACAGCCGGGCCGGGCCGCGAGCCAGGTCAGGACGTCGCCGACGGGCGGGCAGAGGCGGATCGCCGGGGCTTCGAGATCGTTCGACAGGCCCGCCAGCGTCTGCGCCATGTCGGCGGCGTCCGCCCAGCGCGGCGGCAGGGTCGCGGATTCGGAATAGGCGCTGTCGCGGGCGCGGAACACGTCCGGGGTCGAGACCGGCGTGCCCGGGTTGACCAGCAGGATGCCGGCGCTCGGCACCGCCGGGGCGATGCCGATCAACTCGCCGATCCCGCCCATCCGCGCCGGCTCGGACATCAGGCAGACCGGCACGTCGGCGCCGAGGCCGAGCGCGATGCCCGCCAACTCGGCCATCGGCAGGCCGAGATGCCACATCCGGTTCAGCAGGCGCAGCGCCGCCGCCGCGTCCGCCGAACCGCCGCCGATCCCGCTCGCCACCGGAAGCCGCTTGTCGAGCACGAGCCGCGCCCCCCTCGCCTGTCCCTGCCGCCTCGTTCAGCGCCCGGGCCGCACGCAACACCAGGTTCTCCCCCTCGAGCGCCCGGGCGAACGGGCCGACGATCTCGAGGGTGAGGTCGTCGGCCGGCTCGGCCTGCAGCAGGTCGGCCGCGCCGGGGAATACCGCCAGGCTGTCCAGCATGTGGTAGCCGTCCGGCCGGCGCCCGAGCACGTGCAGGAACAGGTTGACCTTTGCGCGCGCGGTTTCGCTGTCCACTTCCGGGGCCGCCGAGGTCAGTGCAGGTCCGCCGGGAGCGCGGAGATCTTGTCGTTGAGCTTCTTGGCCTCGTCCGGTTCCGGATTGAGGTTGAGCGCCCGGCGCCACTGGAACTCCGCCTCCCGCGTGCGGCCCGCCGCCGCCAGCGCGTCGCCGAGATGGCCGTTGATGACCGAGTCCTCCGGCTGCAGCTCGACCGCGTGCTCGAGCTGCTTGATCGCGCCGGAGGTGTCGCCCTGGCGAAGCAGCACCCAGCCGAGGCTGTCGATGAAGGCGCCCTCGTTCGGCCGTGCCTGGATCGCGCGGTCCAGCATGCCGCGAGCCTCCTCGATGTGCTCGCCGCGGTCGGCCCACGAATAGGCCAGATAGTTGAGCACGCTCGGCTGCTCGGGCGAGAGCTTCAGCGCGTAGACCAGGTCCTGCTCCGCCTTCGGCCAGTCGCCGGCGCGCTCGTAGGCGATGCCGCGGGCGTAGAACAGCGGCCAGTTGACGCGGCTGGGCACGCCGACGCGCTCGATCGCCGCGGCGTAGTCCTTGGCCGATTCGGCGAACTTGTTCTGACGGCGCAAGATGTCGCCGAGCTGGGCCCAAGGCTCCGGCCGGTCCGGATGTTCGCGGGCGATCTGCTGCAGCAGCGACTCGGCTCCTTCGGCCTTGCCGTCCTCGTCAAGCAGGATCGCCCGGCGCAGCTGCACGAGCGGGGCGAGCGGGTCCTGAGCCGAGACCGGCGCCAGCGTCGCCAGCGCCGCCGCCGGCTGCTTCTGCGCGTCCTCGATCTCGGCCAGCAGGATGCGGGCGGCGGTGAGGTCCGGCCGCATGTCGAGCGCGAGGCGGACCATGATCTGCGCGGTGTCGACGCTCTGCTGCCGCAACGTCGCTGCCAGCGCGAGATAAGCCTCGGCCACGCCCTCGCTCGCGCTCGTTACGGCACGCTTGGTGACCTCCGCTTTCAACCCTTGCCTTGCCATGGCGAGATCGCTGTCCACGCCGGTCAGATCCTCGAGCGTTCGCTGCGCCTCGCTGACCTGGCCATGACGCGACTGCCAACTCGCGAGGATGGTGGCGAGGCGCAGGTTGGCCGCGCCATACTCGGTCTTCGCCGTCGCATACCAGCGCGCCGCCTCGTCCTCCTTGCCGCCGAGATCCGCGATCATCGCCGCATGCAGCGCATACACGCCGCGGAAGCGCGGCCCGGTGGCGAATGGCTGCAGCGTCGCGATCGCATCGTCGGTCCGACCCTGCCCCTGCTGCGCCCAGGCCACCAGCAGCGGCCGCAGCACCTGGGTCAGCAATTGCTGTTCCGACAACCCGGCGAAACGCCCCTCCGCCGCCGACCACCGTCCCGCCAGACCGTCCCGGTCGGCGAGCACGAGCTGCGCGACGGGATTGTCGGGCAGCTTCTCGGCCAACTCGGCGGCCTTGGACTGGCCGGACAGCAGTGCTGCGAGGAACGCCTGGTTGTTCAGCTCGGAAATCGCGGGATCCTCCCGCAACACGGCCTCGAACCGTTCGGCCGCGACGGTCAGGTCGTGCGACTGCACCGCGAAACGGCCCGCGAGATAGGCGCCGAACGCCTCGCTGAGCCGGTCCTCGCGATCACCCGCCGCGGTCAGCAGCAGCACGGAGGCGGTCAGCAAAGCGGTCCGTTTTAGGTTCATTGTCACTACATCCCGCTCGGATAGTTGGGGCCGCCGCCGCCCTCGGGCGTCGCCCAGTCGATGTTCTGCGTCGGATCTTTGATGTCGCAGGTTTTGCAATGAACGCAATTCTGCGCATTGATCTGCAGCCGGGGCTCGCCGGTCTCGACACCCACCGCCTCGTACACGCCCGCCGGACAATATCGGCTCTCCGGGCTGCGATAACGCTCCCAGTTCACCGGTTCCCATTTCGCCGGGTCGCGCAGCTTCAGATGCACCGGCTGGTCCTCGGTATGGTTCGTGTTGCTGATGAACACCGAGGAGAGTTTGTCGAAGGTGAGCTTGCCGTCGGGCTTCGGATAATCGATACGCGCGGCGTCCGCCGCCGGCACGAGCGTTTCGTTATCGGCATGAGGATGACGGAACGTCCAAGGCGCGCGGCCGCGGAGCAGATAGGTGTCGACCGCAGCATAGGCGATCCCGCCGACGAGGCCATATTTCGCGAAGCCCGGACGGATGTTGCGAACCTGTTTCAGTTCGTCGCTGAGCCACGACGAAGCGAAGCGCTTGGTGAACCCGGTCGGCTCGGCAGGACGGCCATTCTCGAGCGCGTCGGCGATCGCGTCGGCGGCCAGCATGCCGGATTTCATTGCCGCATGGGTTCCCTTGATCTTCGGCACGTTGAGGAATCCGGCAGCGTCGCCGATCAGGGCCCCGCCCGGGAAGGTCAGCTTCGGCATCGACTGCCAGCCGCCCTCGCTCAACGCACGCGCACCGTACGAGATCCGCCGCCCGCCTTCGAAATGTTTCCGCATCGACGGATGGGTTTTCAGCCGCTGCATCTCCTCGAATGGAGACAGAAACGGATTGGAATAATCCAATCCGACGACGAATCCGTAGGACACCAGGTTGTCGCCGAAATGATACAGCCACGAACCGCCATACGTGTCCTTCGGCAGCGGCCAGTTGACCGAGTGCACGATCAGTCCCGGCTGATGCGCCGCGGCCGGCACCTCCCAGAGTTCCTTGATCCCGAGCGCGTAGGTTTGCGGCTGCACGCCGCGTCGCAGATCGAAGCGCGCCATGAGTTGCTTGGACAGGCTGCCGCGACAACCCTCGCCGAACAGCGTGTAGGTCGCGCGCAGCTCCATGCCCGGCTGATAGTTCGGCCCCTGCGCACCCGATTTCTCGATCCCCATGTCGCCGGTCGCGACGCCGACCACCTTGTCGTTCTCGATCAGCAACTCGGAGGCGGCGAAGCCGGGGTAGATCTCGATCCCGAGCGCTTCGGCCTCGGTCGCGAGCCAGCGGCAGACGTCGCCGAGGCTGACGATGTAGTTGCCGTGGTTGTGCATCTGCGGCGGCGTCGGCAGCTTGTAGGCGCGCCGCTGGGTCAGATAGAGGAAGCGGTCTTCCCGGGCCGGGGTGTTGAGCGGCGCTCCCTTTTCGCGCCAATCCGGGATCAGCTCGTCGAGCGCGCGCGGCTCGATCACCGCGCCGGACAGGATGTGGGCACCGACCTCGCCCCCTTTCTCGACGACGCAGACCGCCGCGTCCGGGGCGCGCTGCTTCAGCCGAATCGCCGCCGCGAGGCCGGCCGGCCCTGCACCGACCACCACCACGTCGAACTCCATTGCTTCCCGCTCGGCCATCCCGCTCCTCCACACCTTCTCTATAGGTAGGACGAACCGCCGGTTGCGCAAAACCGGCCGAAGCTCAATTCTCGCCCATGATCGACGACCTGACCGCTTTGCGGCTCCAGCTCGAGTGGGGCGCGGACGAGGCCATTGGCGATGTGGCCGTGGACCGGTTCGCGCCGGCCGCGACTCCGGTGCGTCGGATTGCGCCGCAAGCGGCCCCGGCCCCGGCCGGCGCGGCGTCGCCCCCGGCCGCCCGCACCATGGACGAATTGTTGGCGGAAATGGCCGCGTTCGAAGCCTGCGCCCTGCGCAACACGGCGATGCAGTTCGTCCGGCCTGATGGTAACCCACTGTCTTCGCTTGTCATTCTCGGCGACGCGCCCAGCAGCGACGACGACCGGTCCGGGCGTGCCTTCAGCGGCGTCACCGGTGCGCTCGTCGACCGCGTTCTCCGAACGATCGATCTCGATCGCGGTTCGCTCCTGCTCGCGACGCTGGTCCCGTGGCGTCCACCCGGCAACCGACGCTTGTCCGACAGCGAGGTCGAACTTTGCCTTCCGTTTATCCACAGATTGCTGGGCATCGTGCGGCCGCAACGCCTGGTCTTGATGGGCACGCAGACGCTGCGGGCGTTCGCAGGCGTGGACTCTTCTATTCGGCGACTACGTGGTCGCTGGTTTGATGTGACAGTTCAAAATGAACAACTGACAATTGCTGCGCTTGCGTTGCCAACGCCCGACCAGTGGCTTATCAATGCCGCTGCAAAGCAACAGCTTTGGTCTGACTTACTGAGATTGCGGATAGCTGTAACAACGGGCTGAAACCCACTGTTACTCTTGATCGCGATTGCGTGTGTTTGCTTTTTTGGACAGCCCCGTGTAGGGCCACTGCATGAATAGGCTTGGAAAAACGCTAAGCCGTCTTGGATCGGCGCGGGCACTACTTGCCGGCGCCGCTATCCTTGCCGGCGCGGCTGGGCCAGTAGGCACAAAACAAAGCACCGAAGGCGCCGAAGACATCGCGCTAGCCATCCCGCGTGTCAGCGCCCCGGGCGGCTCGACCCGCGTGGCCCTGCCGCAACCGCTCACCCCGAGCGATGCGGAGCGTATCCGCCGCATTTTCGCCCTGCAGGCGAAAAACGACATTCCCGCCGCCATCGCCGAAGTCGAGCAGCTCACGGATATGATGCTGCTTCCGGAGATCCTGGCCGACCGATACCTCGGCAGCCCGCAGCGGGCGCGCACCGAAGACCTCGCCGAATGGCTTGCGCGCTACGCCGAGCTGCCGGACGCGCCGGCCGTCTACGGCCTGCTGCAGAACCGGGCGCCCAAGCTTGCCACACGGGTCAGCACGCCGCCGCCGCTGCCGGCGCTGCCCGCGCCGAGCATGGGTGACGATGTCGAGCCCGTCGAACGGCTCATGCTGCGAAACGCGCGGCTCGACCGCAGCGTGCACGAGGCCGCCCGATCGAACGCCGACCGCGCCCTCCGGCTGATCGCCCATACCAGGGGGATCGACCGGATCTACGGCGCGCAGCTTCGCGCAGAGGTCGCGCAACTCCAATTCGCCGCCGGCAACGACGTCGAGGCGTTCAAGATCGCCGAGGCGGCCCACCGCCAAGCCGGCGGCAAAGTTGGCCTGGCGCCGTTCGTCGCCGGGCTCGCCGCCTGGCGCATGGACCAGTTCGATATCGCCCGCGGCATGTTCGAAGCCGCGTTCCAAGCGCAGTTGGCGCAGCCCGGCCAGCGCGCCGGCGCCGCCTTCTGGGCCGCGCGGACCTGGAGCCACGACCATGAGGAAGGACAGCGCGACCGTTGGCTGCGGCGCGCTGCCGAGAATGGACGCACGTTCTACGGCCTGCTCGGTCGCCGCGCGCTGGGCCGGGCGCTCGATCCGGAACCCACCCTCGACAAGCTGACCCTGGGCGAAGCCGACGTCGAAGCGATCGACGCCATGCCCACCGGCCGCCGCGCCTTCGCGCTGCTCCAGGTGGGCCAGGATAGCCGCGCCGCGCTCGAACTGCAGTCACTTTGGTCGCAAACCCGCGACCAGCCGGGCATGGCGCAGTCCATCATGCTGGTCGCCCGCCAGGCGGGTTTGACGACGCTCGCCGGTCAGCTCGCCATGCTGATCGCGCCGGTCCCGATCCACCTGCCCGAGCAGCGGCTCCGCCCGGCCGGCGGCTTCCACACGGATCCGGCGCTGCTCTACGCGCTGGCGCGACTCGAATCCAACTTCGATCCCCGCGCCGTGTCCCGGGCCGGCGCTCGCGGCATGATGCAGCTGATGCCCCGGACCGTCGATTTCATCCTCGGCGGCACCGGCCGGCGACGGCTCCACGACCCGGCGGTCAGTCTCGATCTCGGCCAGCGCTATCTGATGATGCTGGGCTCTTACGATCTCATCGGCGGTGACCTGATCCGTCTGCTGGCCGGCTACAACTCCGGGCCCGGCAGCCTCGCCAAGTGGATCGGCAGCGTTCGGCACAACGGCGATCCGCTGCTGTTCATCGAGTCCGTCCCAAACGATGAGACCCGAGGCTATATTCCCCGCGCGCTGGCCTATAGCTGGCTGTACGCCGCGGAGTTGAAGCTGCCCTCGCCGACGTTGGACGAATTGTCCGCAGGGTCCTGGCCGCGTTTCCGCCATGATGGCGCGACGGACGCGGTGGTCGCGCGCCTTCAGTAGCGGCAGAGGGACTTCGATGGCGGGTATCG
This sequence comes from uncultured Alphaproteobacteria bacterium, assembly GCA_963848035.1. Classification (GTDB taxonomy): domain Bacteria; phylum Pseudomonadota; class Alphaproteobacteria; order Acetobacterales; family Acetobacteraceae; genus JAVVHH01. The sequence goes on along the minus strand of CAWKCD010000001.1, from coordinate 3,051,932 downwards.
ACGAAAGCCGGGTGTTTGTGCCGGTCGCGATCGCGGTATTGACCGTGTCGGACACGCGGACGCTGGAAACCGACAAATCCGGCGATACGCTCGTCGCGCGGATCGAGCAGGCCGGCCATCGCGTGGCCGATCGCGCCATCGACCGAGACGATGCGGCCGCGATCGAGTCCCGCCTGAGACGTTGGATCGCGAACCCGGCGATCGACGTCGTCATCACCACCGGCGGAACCGGGATCACCGGCCGCGACGTCACGCCGGAAGCGTTCGAGCGCATCCTGGAGAAGAAGATCGAGGGGTTCGGCGAGCTGTTCCGGATGCTCAGCTATCAAAAGATCGGCACGTCGACGATGCAGTCGCGCGCCCTGGCCGGAGTGGCCGGCGGCACCTATCTGTTCGCCCTGCCCGGCAGCACCGGCGCGGTGAAGGACGCCTGGGACGACATCCTCGTCTGGCAGCTCGACGCCCGCTTCCGCCCCTGCAACCTCGTCGAATTGATGCCGCGCCTGCAGGAGCATCTGCGCGCAGCGAGCTAACCTTGTTCCCACTTCGTTCTTGACGCCCATAGTCCTGCGCGGCATCGTGGCACCGGAACAAGAGAGGAACGGCTGTCATGCCCGACGGCACTCGGCTCACCCAGGAAATCTCCGCGGAACTCGACCGCGACGCTATCGCGGCGCTCGCGCGAGCTGGCGAGCCGGAACCCGCACCGGCCGACAAACAGCGGAGCCTGGCGCGCCACGGACGCGGCGCCGTCACCAATCCCCATGTCCGCTATGACGCCCGCAGCACCCAGGCCGTCGACGACGGGTGGGCCTTCCTCACCGAGGGCGACGAGTTGCCGCCGCTCCGCACCACCCTGCATCGTGACGGATCGAAATCGGCGATCGCCTGGAACGACAGCCCGGACATCGGGTTCGACCGGGCGGTCAACCCCTATCGCGGTTGCGAACACGGCTGCATCTACTGCTACGCGCGCCCGAGCCACGCCTATCTCGGCTACTCGCCGGGCCTCGAGTTCGAGACCGAGATCGTCTACAAACCGAACGTCGCCGCCCTGCTCGAGCGGGAGTTGTCCAAGCCCGGCTATGAGCCGCGGACGCTGGCGCTGGGCTCGAATACCGACCCGTATCAACCCGTCGAGCGCACCCTGGGGCTGACGCGGTCGGTGCTCGAGGTGCTGGACCGGTTCAATCATCCCGTCGGAATCGTCACCAAATCCGCGAGCGTGGTTCGCGACATCGATATCCTGCAGCGGCTCGCCCAACGAGGGCTGGTCCGCGTCTGCATGTCGGTCACGACGCTCGACAGCTCGCTGGCGCGGCGGATGGAACCGCGCGCCTCATCCCCTGCGCTGAGGCTGCGCGCGATCTCGGCCCTGACCGAGGCGGGCATTCCCACGGGCGTGCTCGCCGCACCGATGATCCCCGGCCTCAACGATGCCGAGTTGGAGAGCATTCTCGAATCGGCGCATCGCGCCGGCGCTCGATCGGCGGGCTATGTGCTGCTCCGCCTGCCGCTCGAATTGCGGGAGATGTTCGCGGCATGGCTCGAGCAGCACGTGCCGGATCGCGCCCGCCGGGTGCTCTCGCTGATCCGCGAGACCCGTTCAGGCGCCTTGAACGACAGCCGCTTCCATGACCGGTTCAAGGGCACCGGCCCTTATGCGGGGATGCTGCATCAGCGCTTCGAGCGGATGCGGCGCAAATTGCAGCTGACCGAACGCACGCCGCTCGACGCGACCCAATTCCGGGCGCCATCCGCGCCGCAGCGCCAGCTCGCCCTGTTCTAAGCGCCGACCGCCTTCACAGGCGCGGTCCGCCTTGCGGAGCGCCGCCCTAAACGAGCAGGTCACGTCCAGAGCGCGCGCGGCGTAACGCCACGTCTGCAGCGCAGTGCTTCGCACGGTCCATGATCGGCCCGAGCGACAGGCGCCATTTCACGGCTGGACTGAGCCAGGTACTTGTGAGCCGTCCACGCGCTCCCCATTCGAATAGGGCTGACCAGTAAACAGCGAGACACAGGCCGACTAGCCTGTGCAAAACGCTGTTAATTTTCCGATAAGCTTTCCAGAAACTGTCATTTTATTGGAGTCGCGCTCACCTGTGCCTAGCAGGTTGCCGGTTTACCGAGACGGCGGCTCCGGTAAACATCACAGGGCGGTTACCGGAGGACGCGCATGCAGCTCCTGATGCTCGGACGAACCGCGCGGAGGCAAGGTCGCATCTCACTGGAGCGACGCCGCCGCGCTTCTCTCAGGACCTCCTCGGCCGCCAGGCAAGTCGCCGCACCGGCCAACTCGCACCGCACGAAGGTTGATCCTCTATTTCATACGACTAGAACGGAAACAAACCCCATGATCGGCGCGCACTTCATTGTTGTCGCATTTGGTCTATGTCATCCGCACAGCGCGCCGATCTTTCCGAAGGACGAGGTCGCGCCGGCGATAAGACACTATTTCTAGCGCTTCGGTCCCTCTGCATCCAAAGAGATTCCGTAACTTTGGCTGAGCATCCGGCAACTTAGACTAACAGTAAAAACATATGTTATGTTGCCTCGGCACAGTCTTCGATCTGTGCCGTTGCCGATGTTTCACATTCAGCATGTGATTCTTCTTGGATTTGATTATAAGATATCTAACCTTTTATTCATGTTCATTTGACGATACTAGGCTTTCATTTGGAAGAGTGCTCTGCTAACTATGTTTTCAGGCAATAACGCCTGACACGGAGATCAGAAAATGACCAAGACCATCAAGACCACGGCCGCCACCAAGGACTCCGGCCGCGTTCGTATCGGCGGCGGCTCGCTGAGCTTCTAAAGGTCGCGAGGCACCCCGCGCTTCGGCGCGGGGTTCCGCCCCTCTCATGTCAGACCAAATCAACCAACCGCTCATCGAGTTCTATCGGCTCCTCAGTCAGACCCGGGCGCCGAAACGAGCGGAGCGCTCCGGCGCAGGATTTCTGCCAAGTCGGGCGATGCGCTATTGCGATGCGCTCACCTCGGCAACCGGGTTCGGCTATTGGGTGTTCCCGCCCGCTACCGTTCGATTGCTCTGGGATGGTGAGCAGATCTTCTGGTCCCACGCCGACAGCGCAGAGTGGCTTCCGTTAAGCGGAACTGACAGCGGCGCCGTGCAATTTCCCGGCTATGAAGAGTTGTTCGACCAAGCTGCACCAGACTATCTCCAGGGTTATTCGCCGCCTTTCATGACGGCAATGCCAGAGTTGGGTGGCGTGCAGATTTGGAGTGGCCTGCTGGTCAAAACCCGGCCGGGGTGGAGCTTGAATGTCCGCATGCCTGTTAATTTGCCTGCAATCCCAGGACTAACGGCCTGGGAAGGCATCGTCGAGACCGATGTCTGGCTCGGACCGTTGTTTAACAATTTTCGCATAACCAAGACCGATCAACCCGTCACGATCAAGGCCGAGGTGCCGTTTCTACAAGTCCAGCCCGTGCCGCAGATCGCCTATCGAGACGACTTGTTGTCGCAGATGGCGGTCCGGGAACCAGAGGAGCTGTCGGTCGACGAGTGGCAGCGCCTGAGCCGGGTTCTGCTTCCAAACTCGGACAGAGAGGCCAGACAAGGCGACTACGCCGTCACGGTCCGCAAGCGGAGACTATGTCCCGTCGACCACCGGCACCTCGTGCAGGAATAGCGCCCGCTCGAGATCGGTTCGCCCGCTCTTCGTCACGCGGGCGCAGAGATGCCAGTTCTCCGCTGAACCGAGCCCGACCTTACTCGTCGAGGCCGCCGCGGCGTAGACCTTCGGCGTAGTAGTCGAGGTCACGCTGCGTGAACGGCGGACGAGAGACGATCTTGTGGATCGTCACGTCAGGCTCGATCGCTTTGAGGCGAACCCTGACCTCCTCGGCTTCGAGGCCCCGGCCGAGATGGCCGAGGATCGCCAACCGCATCCGAAGTGCCGACGCGTGATCGGGCTGACGCTCGAGCACGGTCTCCGCGAGAGCGTCCGCGTGATCGAGTTCTTTCCTGAACAGGTGCGCCGCCATCATCGCGTGCTCGACGAAGAAGACGTGCGGATCGCGCGGCGACAACGAAAGCGCCATCTGCGCATGCCGGATCGCAGTGGCGTGGTCGCCGCTGTAGCTCTTGGACCACGCACTCGCCGTCCAAGCGATCGGCAGGTTCGGATTCAGCTCCACGGCGCGGGAGTGCAGACTGAGCGCGCTGCGAACGTCATGCAGAAGATAGGCTTTCACATGACCGGCGATCGCGGCGGCGCGGGCATCGAGCGGATCCAGCAAGATCGCCCGCTCGGCCGCATTCCCGGCCAAGCTGATGACTTCCGACGCGCTGGCCGCCCAGCCCTGACCGAAGGCCATGATGGCCCAATAGGCCAACCAAGCGTGTGCGGCGGCGAAATCCGGATCGAGCTCGATCGCACGCCCCAGCAGTTCGCGCGCGCGCATGAACTTCGACTGCTCGAGCCGATAGATCGCCTGTATGGCGGTCAGCACCGATTGATGCGCCTCCGCGACCGCCGTCTTCGGCTGTGTGCTCGCCGCCCATCGGCGTTGATGCAGCTCGGGATCGACCTGCGCGACCGTCTCGGAGGCGATGCGGTCCTGCAGCGTGAACAGGTCGTCCAGCGTGCCTTCGAAACGCTGGCTCCAGATCACCTCGAAGTTCAGCACCACGTCGAGCAAGTTGACGTTGACCCGGACCTTCGTGTCGGCGACCTGGATCGTGCCGTCGATGATGTAGTCGAGCTGATAGGTCCGGCATCGGCTGATGGCATCGGCGGCGGGGCCGGTGCCGTCCCAGAACGTCGCAGTCGACACGAGGCGCGGCGCGCGGAAACGGCCCAGCGCGGCAGAGACCTCCTCGGCCATGCCGAGCGCGATCCCGCGGCTGAGCGGCGCGCCCAAGCTGCGGAACGGCAGGACCGCCATCCGCCAACCGAGTTGATGCGTCGGGATGCTGGCGATCGCCGACATCGCCGGCGGGAAGCGCTCGAGCTTCTCGAAGTTGATCCCGGCGACGGTGGGATGCCCGAACAGACGGTTCGGGTCGAGCGGCAGCCGGGCGGTCGGTGCACTCGAGGGTTGGATGGTCTGCCCGACGTCCCGCCAGACGGCGTTCTTGGTTTCGCGGGCGGGCACCAGGGCCCGGCGGTAGCCGATCTCGACCCAGAGACGGTCGAGATAGGCATCGAATGTCGGCGAGATGCCGCGCAAGTCTCGGCAAAGCGTGAAGGCGGGATCGGTCGGATCGATCGAGGACGCCTGCTCGAGCGGCATATCCAGCACGTCGATCCAGACTGAGTCCGGATCCAGGACGAGGCGGCCGCGCTTCGTCGCCAATAGATAAGGACGGCCGCACGAGGCGAGCAGCGGCTGCAGTTCGCCCAGCGCTTGGCGTAACGAGTTGGCCACCGCTTCGCGATGCTTCGATGACCAAAGCAACGCGCCCGCCACCGCACGCAAAGCGCCTTGAGGCCGCGCCATGCCGATGATGCAAAGAAGCGCGCGCGCCTTGCGGCTGACCGGAAGCAGCGACTGCCCGTCGGGCGTCTCAGCCCGGAAGTCTCCGATCATGGTCAATCGTATGCGTTCGCGCGGCCTATCGCTCGCGATCACAGTCTGATCGAACTGCTGAATCTCACCGTCCATTCTGGTGTCCCACAACCTTAGGCTGTCCGAAGGGCGCCACTACACCATCATTCCACACTCTCGCAATGATATGCAAATCTAGACATTGGGCGTGCGGCGACATTGTATGTCGCGACTGAGCCATAGTTTGAGCGTCAAGCCTGCATGCGGATTGCACCAAATACGACGACGTTCACCCTATTGCTCGGAGTTTGTGCGGGTTTGCCCGCGCTATCGATCGACCTAAGTGCCCCAACTCTCACGATTTTACCGGACGCACTCGGAACGACCGTAGCGATGGCCGGGCTATCGCTGTCGTTGTTCATGCTCGGTTTCGCGGCAGGGCAATTCACCGGCGGGCGCGGTTCTGACCTGATCGGCCGCCGCCCAGTGTTGCTCATAAGCCTCACTGTTTATATCTTGAGCGGTATTTGTTGTGCATTTGCCACAACGGGTCCGGGCCTGGTCGCCGCGCGGCTGATCCAGGGCGCTGGCGCCGGCGCCTGCGCCGTCCAGGCAAATGCGATGGTCCAGGACCTGTTCCACGGTGAGGAGGCCCGCCGGAGACAGTCCTACATCAGCGTCGTACTCACGATCATGCCCATGCTGGCGCCCGCCTTCGGCACGGTGCTGGTGGCGAATTTCGGCTGGCGAAGCGTCCATCTCGTCCTGGCCCTCGGCGGCATCCTGCTCGCGACGATCGTCACGCTCTTCGTGGCCGAGAGCCGGCTCCAGGCCCTGCGGACGCCTGGCAAGGGGCTGGGGCTGGCCGAGAGCCGGACCATTCTGCAGGACGGCGTTTTCCGCCGCCTCGCGGTCGTCAACGCCCTGAGCTACGGCGCCATCTTTGCCTATATTTGTGGCGCGCCGGTCATCGTCATGGACGAGCTCGGACATCCGCCGATCGTCTATGCCGCCCTGTTTGCCGCGACCGCGCTGTCGCTGAGCAGCGGCGCGTTCAGCAACGCGCTGCTGGCACGGCGCGGCATCTGCGGCGAGCGGCTGATTTGGCCCGGCCTGGTGGCCCAGGCGAGCTCGACGATCGGGCTCGTCCTGGCCGGCGGCCGAATCCAGACGAGCGTCGGCGCCGGGTCGGCAATCCTCACTTTACTAGTCTGTACATACGCTCGCGGCTTGTTGTCCCCGAATCTCGTGCATTTTGCGGTCAGTAGGCACCGGAAAAATGCCGGCTTGGCGTCTGCATTGGTCGGGCTGATACAACTTACGGTTGGGGCCGCGGCGAGCGCTTTCGTAGCAGCGCTCTTGTCACGCTTCGGCTACACTGCCGTCTCGGTGTCGATGGCCGTGCTCGCCTGTGCGGCCGCGACGGTCTGGCGCATGACCGAGGGCGCCGAGCGGGTTGGCAGGGTTCGGCGCGCCGATTGATCGGGACGGCGTCCTCGGCGGGGTGAGCGCGATGAAGGTGACGATCGAGATCGACTGCACGCCGGACGAAGCGCGCCAATTCTTCGGGCTGCCCGACGTCAAGCCGATGCAGACGGCTATCATGGCCAAAATGGAAGCGCAGATGCTCGAAGCGGCGGACCGGTTCTCCCCCGATTCAATGCTGCGAACCTGGATGTCGCTCGCCCCCCAGGGCGCCGACACGATGCGCGATATGTTCGACCGCTTCTTCAAGGCGGCAGGATCGACGACCTCCCCTCCCCGATCCGGCTGACTTTATCGGCGGAAGGCCCTACATCACGGCCATGACCGACACTCCGCTCGCGCGTATCCGCAACTTTTCCATCATCGCGCATATCGACCATGGCAAATCGACGCTCGCCGACCGGCTGATCCAGACATGCGGCGGCCTCACCGAGCGCGAGATGACGAGCCAGGTGCTCGACAACATGGATCTCGAGAAGGAGCGAGGCATCACCATCAAGGCGCAGACCGTCCGCCTCGCCTACAAGGCCAAGGACGGCGAGACCTACGCGCTCAATTTGATGGACACGCCCGGCCACGTCGACTTCGCCTATGAAGTGAGCCGCAGTCTCGCGGCATGCGAAGGCAGCCTGCTGGTGGTGGACGCCAGCCAGGGCGTCGAGGCGCAGACGCTCGCCAACGTCTATCAGGCGATCGACGCCAAGCACGAGATCGTGCCGGTGCTGAACAAGATCGACCTGCCGGCCGCCGAGCCCGAACGGGTCAAGCAGCAGATCGAGGACGTCATCGGTCTGCCGGCCGACGACGCCGTCATGATCAGCGCCAAGACCGGGCTCGGCATCCCCGAAGTGCTCGAAGCCCTCGTGACCCGGCTGCCGCCCCCCACCGGCGACGCCGACGCCCCGCTCACGGCGCTGCTGGTCGATAGCTGGTACGACCAATATCTCGGGGTGGTCATCCTGGTCCGCGTCAAGGACGGCCGCCTGCGCCGCGGACAGCGTATCCGCATGATGTCGACCGGCATCGCCCACCATGTCGAGCAGGTCGGCGTGTTCACGCCCAAGATGGTCGCCGTCGCCGATCTCGGCCCGGGCGAGATGGGCTACGTCACCGCCGCGATGAAGACCGTCGCCGACTGCAACGTCGGTGACACGCTGACCGACGATCGCGTTCCCGCCGCGGCGCCGCTGCCGGGCTTCAAGCCGAGCGTGCCGGTGGTGTGGTGCGGCCTGTTCCCGGTCGACGCCGACGATTTCGAGCGGCTGCGCGACAGTTTGGGCAAGCTGCGCCTCAACGATTCGAGCTTCCACTACGAGGCTGAGACCAGCGCAGCGCTCGGCTTCGGCTACCGCTGCGGCTTCCTCGGCCTGCTGCACCTCGAGATCATCCAGGAGCGCCTGTCGCGCGAGTTCGACCTCGACCTGATCGCAACGGCGCCCAGCGTCGTCTACCGCATCCACACTGTCCGCGGCGGCATGCAGGAACTCCACAACCCGGCCGACATGCCGGACCCGACGATGATCGACCACATCGACGAGCCCTGGATCAAGGCCACCATCATGGTGCCGGACGAGTATCTCGGCAGCATCCTGACTCTGTGCAGCGAACGCCGCGGCCAGCAGATGGACCTCACCTATGTCGGCAACCGCGCGATGGCCGTCTATCGGCTGCCGCTGAACGAGGTGGTCTTCGACTTCTACGACCGGCTCAAGAGCGTGAGCCGTGGCTACGCGAGCTTCGACTATGCGATGGACGAATACGAGGAGAGCGACCTGGTCCGCATCTCCATCCTCGTCAACAGCGACCCGGTCGACGCGCTGAGCTTCATCGCCCACCGCAGCGCCGCCGAGCAGCGTGGCCGCAGCATCTGCGCCAAGCTGAAGGAGCTGATCCCGAAGCAGCTGTTCAAGATCGCGATCCAGGCCGCGATCGGCGGCCGGGTGATCGCGCGCGAGACGATCAGCGCCCTATCCAAGGACGTGACGGCGAAGTGCTACGGCGGCGACATCAGCCGCAAGCGCAAGCTGCTGGACAAGCAAAAGGAGGGCAAGAAGCGGATGCGCCAGTTCGGCAAGGTCGAGATCCCGCAAAGCGCCTTCCTCGCCGCGCTGAAAATGGACGCATGATGCTGCCGGCGCTTCTCGTCGCCGCGGCGTGCGGCGCGTGGCACGCGGACGCCACCGGCCACTATCTCGGCGAGGTCGAGAGCCGCGGCCCCAAGGCGATCGACACGTGGATCGAGGAGACCCCGGCCGGCCTGTCCGGCAGCTACGTGCTGCATGAGGAAAACCGCGACGTGACCGGGACGCTGGAAGCGGTCGGCGACGACGACTGCGAGGTCGCGCTGTTCCGCTGGACCGATCTGTACGGCACCGGCGTCGCACGGCTGCGGTTTCATCCCGCAGCCCATTGCTTCGAGGGCAGCTGGGGCCGCGAACAGACCGACCCACGGCTGATCTGGCGCTCCTGCACCCGGTCGCGGATCACGAGCTAGCCCCCGTGACGAGTGATCCGACCGGTGTTATAGGCCGCGTCGGTTAGGAGAGATGGCCGAGCGGTTTAAGGCGCACGCTTGGAAAGCGTGTGTGCGTGCAAGCGTACCGTGGGTTCGAATCCCACTCTCTCCGCCAGAGCACCGACCCGTCGCCCGATGCCCCCTCACACCATGCCGAAGTGTTCCCGCTAGCGTGTGGGCTGCCTGGGATCATGCGCGTTGAGTGGGCTCGGGATGGCGCATAGCGTCCCGGTCGACGCGAGCCGACTCCGGTCGCGTTGATCCGGAGATCCCGCATGGCCCGTGCTCCTGTCCCGCGCCCGCCCATCCCATGGCTGTCACCCATCCTCGAGTTCGTGAGATCCGAGAGCGCGGGCGGGATCATGCTGATGCTGTCCGCAGCCGTCGCGATGATGCTGGCGAACTCGCCCCTTTCTGGCTCCTACGAGCACCTCCTCCAGTGGACGCCCGGCGGTCCGGTGGCGATGCCGCTGCATATCTGGATTAACGACGCGGTCATGGTGTTGTTCTTCCTGCTCGTCGGATTGGAGCTGCGGCGGGAGATGACGCAAGGCGAGCTGGCCTCTCCAGCCCGGCTGCTGGTGCCCTGCCTGGCCGCACTCGGCGGCATGGTGCTCCCGGCGGTGATCTTCGCATCGTTCAACTACCGCGATCCGGAGATCATGCGGGGCTGGGCGATCCCGGTGGCCACGGACATCGCCTTCGCGCTGGCGGTCCTGAGCATATTGAAGAGCCGGGTGCCCGTCGCGCTGAAGGTGTTCCTGACGGCTTTGGCGATCATCGACGACCTGGGCGCGATCGTCATCATCGCGCTGTTCTACACCAAGGCGCTGGATTTCGGCGCGCTGGGGCTGGCGGCGCTGGTCTGGCTGGGGCTGTTCGGGTTGGCGCGCACGGGCGTGCGGCAGTTGTGGCCCTTCATGCTGGGCGGCGTCGTGCTGTGGGCGCTCGTGCTCCGCTCCGGGGTCCATGCCACTTTGGCGGGGGTGGCGCTGGCCTTCGTGGTGCCGATGTCGGCGCGCGCCGGCGAAGCCGCTGCGCCGGCGGCGCGGCTAGAGCACGGGCTGCATCCCTGGGTCGCCTTCCTCGTGCTGCCGGTGTTCGGCCTCGCCAATGCCGGGCTCGGGTTCGGCCATCTCCCGGCTGGCGTATTGACCGATCGGCTGACCTTGGGCGTCGCGTTCGGCTTGGTGGTCGGCAAGCAGTTGGGCGTCTTCGGCGGCCTCATGATCGCCATCGGTGCCGGCATCGCCAAGCGCCCGGCGGGGATCACCACGCGGCAACTCTACGGCGCATCGGTGCTGTGCGGCATCGGCTTCACCATGAGCCTGTTCATCAGCGAGATCGCCTTCCGCGGCGGCCCCCGCGGCGACGAGATCAAGCTCGCGGTGTTCGGAGCCTCGCTGTTCTCCGCGTTGCTGGGGCTGATCGTGCTGTCCGGACCGAAATTGGGCCAGACAAGCGCAGAGATCGACGCCGAGGCCACGCTCACCGCATCCGCGGGATGAAGCTGTCGAGATCCCGGCACGCACAGGGCCCTGCGTAGTTTCCGACCCTAGTCGCTCGTCACGAAAACAGTGCTGTTGACCCGTCGAACCCGACTCTGACGGGATACGGCGTCACGCCCGTGATGCTCCCCGCACCGTCGATCCGGCCACTCCTGCTAGGATCCACTTTTGCACAGCAACGTTCCCCGACCCGCGTCTGACTTGGCCAAAGACCCGGCCAGCGGGATTGTTGCGTCTGTGCGGGGCGCGGTGGTCGACGTCGACTTCGCCGACGGCTCGCTGCCGGCGATCGACACCGCCTTGCTGGTCGACTGGGACCGGCCGGAAGCGCTCGTGCTGGAGGTGCATAGCCACGTCGACACGCGCACGGTCCGCGGCATCGCCTTGGAGGCGACCGCGGGCCTCTCTCGCGGGACCGAGGTTCGCGTCACCGGAAAACCGATCATGGTGCCGGTCGGGGACGCCGTACTCGGTCGCCTGCTCGACGTCCTTGGCACCCCCGGCGACCGCGGCCCGGCCTTGCCGCCGGACACGCCGACCCGCAGCATCCATGGCAGCCCGCCGGCGCTGACCGACGAGACGTCGGCCACCACCATTTTCGAGACCGGGATCAAGGTCATCGACCTCCTGGCGCCCCTCGCCCAAGGCGGCAAGGCCGCGATGTTCGGTGGCGCCGGCGTCGGCAAGACGGTGCTCGTCATGGAGCTGATCCATGCGACGGTCGAGAAATACACCGGCATCGCCGTCTTCGCCGGCGTCGGCGAGCGCTCCCGCGAGGGCCACGAATTGCTCACGGACATGCAGGCGTCGGGCGTACTCAAGCGCACCGTGCTCGTCTACGGCCAGATGAACGAGCCGCCCGGCGCACGCTGGCGGGTGCCGCTGACGGCGCTCAGCATCGCCGAGTATTTCCGCGACCAGAAGCATCAGAACGTCATTCTCCTGATGGACAACGTGTTCCGCTTCGTCCAGGCCGGCAGCGAGCTCTCGAGCCTGCTCGGCCGCCTGCCGTCCCGCGTCGGCTACCAGCCCACCTTGGCCACCGAAATCGCCGGGCTGCAGGAACGCATCGCCTCGGTCGCCGGCGCCGCCGTGACCGCGGTGCAGGCCGTCTACGTCCCCGCCGATGACTTCACCGACCCGGCAGTGACCGCCATCTCCGCCCACATGGACGGCATCATCATGCTGTCGCGCAAGCTGGCCGCCGACGGTTTCTACCCCGCCATCGATCCCCTCGCCTCCTCGTCGTCCCTGCTCGACCCCCTGGTCGTCGGCGAGGAGCACTACCGCCTCGCGGAGCGTGCGCGACAGACGCTGGCCCATTTCAAGGACCTCGAAGACATCATCGCCCTGCTGGGGATCGAGGAGTTGGCGCCGGCCGACCGGGCCGTGGTCAAGCGCGCCCGGCGGCTGCAGCGCTTCCTCAGCCAGCCCTTCAGCGTCACCGAGGCATTCACCGGCATTCCCGGCCGCAGCGTCAGCCGCGCCGACACGCTGGCCGGCTGCCGGGCCATCCTGGATGGCGAAGCCGACGATTGGGCAGAAAGCTCGCTCTACATGGTCGGCACGATCGAGGAAGCTCGATCCAAGGAAGCCGCCGCAAAGCCCGCAGCCAAGCAGGCCACGCCCGCATGAGGCTTCGCATCACCACGCCGCTCGCCATCGTCGTCGACGTGGACCCCGTGCAGATCGTGACGGCCGAAGACGCCAGTGGCGGCTTCGGCATCCAGCCGCACCATGCGGATTTCCTCACCAGCCTCACGGTCGGCGTGGTGAACTGGAAGGACGGTTCCGGCGAACGGCACTACTGCGCCGTCCATGGCGGCGTGCTGACCGTCATCGGCGGCCAGGAAGTCTCCATCACCACCCGGGAGGCGATCCCGGGCGACGACCTCGCCACGCTCGACCAGGCCATCCTCGACCGGTTCGGCGCCGACGACGCGGCGGAGCGCGCCAGCCGCGTCGACAGCACCAAGCTGCAACTCCGGGCGATCCGCGAAATGGTCCGCCACCTTCAGCCGAGCGCCCTCTCGTGACGACCCCGGACGAGGACCCGCTCGTCACCGCCGCCCGGCTGCGCGGCGCACGTCATCGCTCCTGGCTGCGCGACGGCGAGCCGAACGTGGCGCGCCGCCTCGGCCAGATCGGCGTGCTCGGCTGGATCATCGTCACGCCGATGCTGATCGGCATCCTGGCGGGCCGCTGGCTCGACGTGCGGTTCCATTCCGGGCTGCTCTGGACCGCTCCGTTGCTGATGCTCGGCGCGGTCTTGGGCTGCTGGTCCGCCTGGAGATGGATGGGTAAGGAATGATGGACCAGCTGACGGCCCTCACCCTCGCACTCCACCTCATCGGTGGAACAGTCATCGGCGGCCTCTATTTCGGCAGTCTCTGGTGGCAGGCGCAGCGCTTCGAGCGCGCCGGCCGCCTACGGACGTTGCTGGCCAGTATCGTTCTCCGCTTCGCCCTGCTCGCCGGCATCCTGACCGCCGCCAGCTTCGAGGGTGCGCTCCCGCTGCTGGCGACGGCACTCGGCGTGTTGCTGGCCCGCTTCGCCGCGCTGCGCCGCGTCGCGATGGCAACGCCATGATCTCCCCGCTCACCAGCACCCCGCTCTTCCATATCGGTCCGGCGCCCATCACCGAAGCCGTCGTGGCGACATGGGCGATCATGGCGATCCTGGTTGCCGGCAGCGCAGCCATCACCCGCAAGCTGTCGCTCGACCCGTCGCGGACCCAAGCCGTTTGCGAGCTGCTCGTCGACACGGTGGACGGCCAGATCCGCGACACCATGCAGCTCGAACCCGGGCCCTACCGGGCCTTCGTCGGCACGCTGTTCGCCTTCATCTTCGTCGCCAACTGGTCCTCCCTGGTGCCCGGCGTGCAGCCGCCCACGGCGCGCCTCGAGACCGACGCCGCCCTCGCGCTGCTGGTGTTCCTGGCCATCATCTGGTTCGGCATCCGCGCCGGCGGCGTCCGCGGCTACCTCGCCACCTTCGCCACGCCGAGCATCGTCATGGTCCCGCTCAACATCATCGAGGCGGTCACCCGCACCTTCTCGCTGTTCGTCCGTCTGTTCGGCAACGTCATGAGCGGCGTGTTCGTGATCGGCATCGTGCTGTCGCTCGCCGGGCTGCTGGTGCCGATCCCGCTGATGGCGCTCGACCTGCTGATCGGCGCCGTGCAGGCGTACATCTTCGCCGTCCTGGCCATGGTGTTCATCTCCAGCGCCATCGCCGCCCCCAACCCTAGGCAAAGGACCGCGCCATGAATTGGCTCGCTTTCATCAGCATCATCTGCGCCGCCGTCACCGTCTCGTTCGGCGCCATCGGCCCGGCGCTCGCCGAAGGCCGCGCCGTCGCAGCAGCGATGGACGCCATCGCCCGGCAACCGGAATCGGCCAGCACCATCTCCAGAACCCTGTTCGTCGGGCTCGCGATGATCGAGACGATGGCGATCTACTGCCTCGTCATCGCGCTGCTGCTGCTGTTCGCCAATCCGTTACTGAAGTAATACGATGACGATCGACTGGTGGACGCTCGGCTTTCAGGCCGTCAACGTCGTCATCCTCGTCTGGCTGCTGCAGCGCTTCTTCTGGCGCCCGGTCTCGGCCATCATCGAGCAGCGCCGCAGCACCGCCGAAAAGGCTCTGGCCGACGCCAAGGCGGCCCAGGACAAGGCGACCGCCGCGCTCGCCGACATCGCCACCACGCGGGCCGGCTTCGGCAAGGAGCACGACGCGATCCTGGCCGCGGCGCACGCCTCGGCCGCGGCCGCGAGCAAGACGGTGCTCGACACCGCGGCGAACCAAGCCAAGGCGCACGCTGAAATCGGCCGCCGCCGAGGCCCAAGCCGCGCACGACGCCGACCAGGCGGCTTGGAACGACCGCGCCAGCGAACTCGCCGTGCACATCGCCGGGCGCCTCGCGTCCCGCCTGCAAGGTCCGACGGTCACCACGATCTTCCTCGACTGGCTGGTCTCGAGCATCCAGGCCATGCCGGCGACGGCGCGCGAGGCGGCGCTCGCCGAATTCGAAGGCATCGAGGCCGTCACCGCCCAGCCGCTCGCGCCGTCCGAACAGGCGCATGCGAGCAGCGCCATCGCCGCCGCGTTCGGCGCCCCGCCGCCGCCCGCAACCGCCCAGCTGACCTTCCGCACCGACCCGGCGCTCGTAGCCGGCCTCGAGCTGCACGGACCGCATTTCGCGCTCAGCAACAGCTGGCGTGCCGATCTCGACGAGATCCTGAACAGCCTCCGCCATGCCCCCGGACGCTAGCGCCGCAGCTTCTTCCTGGTTTGCCAGGGCAGCCAGCACCGTCGCGGCGGCGCAGCTCCAATCGCATGCCGAACAGGTCGGCCGCGTCGAGGTCATCGGCGACGGCGTCGCCCTCGTCTCCGGCCTTCCGGGCGTCCGCCTGGACGAGAAGCTCCGCTTCGCCGGCGGCCAGTTCGGCTTCGCCCAGGTCCTCGAGCGCGATCGGATCGGTTGCGTGCTGCTCGATGACGTGGACGGCGTGTCGGCCGGGGACGCCGTTCACCGCACCGGCGACGTCGTGCGCGTGCCGGTCGGGCCCGGACTGCTCGGCCGCGTCGTCGATCCGCTCGGCCGTCCGCTCGATGGCAAGGGCGCGATCACCGCGGAATCCCTGCAGCCCATCGAGCGTGCCGCACCGGCGATCATCGATCGCGACCTGGTGGTGCAGCCGGTGCAGACCGGACTCGTGATCGTCGACACGCTGTTCGCCCTGGGCCGCGGCCAGCGCGAACTGATCATCGGCGACCGCGCCATCGGCAAGACCACGATCGGCATCGACACCATCATCAACCAGAAGGACAGCGACATCGTCTGCATCTACGTCGCCGTCGGGCAGAAGAGCTCCGCCGTGCGCCGCGCGATCGACGCGATCGAGCGCTTCGGCGCGCTCGAGCGTTGCATCGTGGTCGCGTCCGAGGCGGCGGGCTCGCCCGGGCTGCAATGGATCGCCCCCTTCGCAGCCATGACGATGGCCGAATACTTCCGCGACCGCGGCCAGCACGCGCTGATCGTCATCGACGACCTCACCAAACATGCCGCCACGCACCGCGAGATCGCGCTGCTCACCCGCCAGTCGCCGGGCCGCGAGGCCTATCCGGGCGACGTGTTCTACGTGCACGCCCGCTTGCTCGAGCGCGCGGCGAAGCTGTCGAAAGAGAAGGGCGGCGGCTCGCTGACCGCCCTGCCGATCGCCGAGACCGACGCCGGCAATCTCAGCGCCTACATCCCCACCAACCTGATCTCCATCACCGACGGCCAGATCGTGCTCGACGCCAAGCTGTTCTACCAGGGACAGAAGCCGGCGGTGGACGTCGGCACCAGCGTGAGCCGGGTGGGCGGCAAGACCCAGGCCGTAGCGCTCCGCGAAGCCGCCAAGACCCTGCGGCTCGACTACGCGCAGTTCCTCGAGCTGGAATCCTTCACCCGCTTCGGCGGCATGCCGGACGCGCGCGTCAAGCAGCAGCTCGCCCGCGGCGTCTGCATCCGCGCGATCCTCGACCAGCCCCAGCATGCGCCGCTGCGCCTCGCCGACGAGGTGTCGCTGGTGATGGCGGTCCAGTCCGGCTTGCTGGACGGGCTGACGCAGCCGGCCATCGCCGCCTTCCGGCTCGGCCTGGCCGAGGCGATCGACGCCCAGGCGGCCGCCAGCGTTCAGCAGATGCAAGCCGCCGGCACGCTGGACGACGCCGGGAAGCAGGCGTTGGCCGACGCATTGCAGCGTTACGCCGCAACGATCGCCGCTTCCCATGCCGCCGTGCCCACGAAGCCTGCGTGACCGAGCGCCTCGCCGACGTCGGCGCGCGCATCGCCGGGGTCCGCCAGTTGGGCGAAGTCGTGAACGCCATGCGCGGGATCGCCGCGGCGCGCGCGCAGCAGGCTCATGCACAGGTGATCGCCGTCGACCGCTATGCCGCGTCGATCGCCGCCGCGATCGGGCGCGTCCTGTCGCTGCTCCCAGCCGACCCGCAGGGACCGGCTCGTGCGCCGGGCCCGCTCGCCCTCGTGCTGTTCTGCGCCGAGCAAGGCTTCGCCGGCGCCTTCAGCGACCGCGTGCTCGATGCCGCCGGCCCCGATCTGTCCACGGCGACGCTGTTCGTCGCCGGCACCAGGGGCGGCGTGGCGCTCGCCGCGCGGCAGATCGAACCAAGCTGGATCGGCGCGCTGCCGTCCCACTCGCCGGGCCTGCCGCGGCTCGCCACCGCGATCGCCACCGCCCTGTATGCCCGTCTGGCCACAGGCGGCATCCACCGGCTCGACGCCATCTTCTGCCAGTGGCAGCCCGGCCAAGGCGTCCGCATCGTCAGGCACACCCTGTTCCCGCTCGACCCGGCGACCCTGCCGGCCCCGGCCGATCTCAACCTCCCCCTCCTCAACCTCCCGCCCTCGGTCCTACTGCAGGGTCTCACCGCCGACTATCTGCACGCCCAGCTTTGCCACGCCGCCCTGCACAGTTTCGCCGCCGAGAACGAGGCCCGCATGGTCGCGATGACCGCCGCACATACCCAAACCGATCGCCAGCTCGCCGAGCTGCAGGCGACCCAGCGGCGCGTGCGGCAAGAGGAGATCACCGCCGAGATCATCGAACTCGCCGCCGGCGAAGCCGCGAGCCGCGAACGATCCGGGTGAGGTTCCCGTCCGCGGCCTGGGTGCCTTGCCCGCCGGGTCCCGATCGGCCAGGTTGCGGCCCGTGACCGACCCTGCCATCTCCGTTCGAGGCGTGACCAAGACCTACGCCTCCGGCTTCCAAGCGCTCCATGCGATCGACCTCGACATCCGCCCGGGTGAGATCTTCGCGCTGCTCGGGCCCAACGGCGCCGGCAAGACCACGCTGATCAGCATCATCTGCGGCATCGTCACCGCCAGCAGCGGCACCGTGCTCGCCAACGGCCACGACGTCACCACCGACTACCGCGCCGCCCGGCGGCAGATCGGCCTCGTGCCGCAGGAACTCGCCACCGACGCGTTCGAGACGGTGCTGGCCACCGTCGCCTTCAGCCGCGGCCTCTTCGGCAAGCCGGCGAACCCGGCGATCGTCGAGAAGATCCTCCGCGACCTCTCGCTGTGGGACAAGCGGCACAGCAAGATCATCACCCTGTCCGGCGGCATGAAGCGCCGCGTGATGATCGCCAAGGCGCTGTCGCACGAGCCGCGCATCCTGTTCCTCGACGAACCGACCGCCGGCGTCGACGTCGAGCTGCGCCGCGACATGTGGGACATGGTCGGCCGCCTGCGCGGAACCGGCGTGACCATCATCCTCACGACCCACTACATCGAGGAAGCCGAGCAGATGGCCGACCGGATCGGCATCATGAGCGGCGGCCGCATCCTGTTGGTCGAAGACAAGACCGAGCTGATGAACAAGCTGGGCACCTCCCGACTTACCGTCACGCTGAAGCAGCCAATCTCCGCCATCCCGGCCGAACTCGCCCCGTTCAAGCTCGGCCTCGCCAACGAAGGAGCGGCCTTGACCTTCAGCTACGACGCCCGCGCCGAGGACAGCGGCATCTCGGCCCTCATGCGGCAGCTGGATGCATCGGGCATCGGCGTGAAGACCGTTCACACGCATCAAAGCTCGCTGGAAGAGATCTTCGTGAAGCTGGTGCACAACTCGACCATCCCCGGTCAGCCATGAACCTGTATGCCGTCCGCGCCATCTACCGCTTCGAGATGCGGCGGACCTGGCGCACGCTGCTGCAAAGCGTCGCGTCGCCCGTCATCTCGACATCGTTGTATTTCGTCGTCTTCGGCGCCGCGATCGGCTCGCGCATGCAGGCGATCGACGATGTCAGCTACGGCGCCTTCATCATCCCCGGGCTGATCATGCTGTCGCTCCTGACGCAGAGCATCAGCAACGCCTCGATCGGCATCTACTTCCCGAAATTCGTCGGCACGATCTACGAGTTGTTGTCGGCGCCGGTCTCGCCGGCCGAGATCGTGCTCGGCTATGTCGGCGCCGCCGCCAGCAAGTCGCTGCTCCTCGGCGTGATCATCCTGGCCACCGCGCGGCTGTTCGTGCCCTTCGGGATCGATCACCCCGGCTGGATGGTCGTGTTCCTGGTGCTGACGTCGGTGACGTTCAGCCTGTTCGGCTTCGTCATCGGCATCTGGGCCGACAGTTTCGAGAAGCTGAACCTGGTCCCGCTGCTGGTCGTGACGCCGCTGACCTTCCTGGGCGGCAGCTTCTACTCGATCTCCATGCTGCCGCCATTCTGGCAGACGGTCACCTTGTTCAACCCGGTCGTCTACCTGATCAGCGGCTTCCGCTGGAGCTTCTTCGGCAAGGCCGATATCGGCATCGCCGTCAGTCTCGGGATGACCGTGGTGTTCATGGCCGCCTGCCTGGCCGCCATCACCTGGATCTTCAAGACCGGTTACCGCCTGAAGCGCTGAACCGCCGAGGGCGGACGCGGCTACGTAGTTTCCGAGCCTGTCGCCCGCCGTCTGAGCGGCCCAGGGTGCCGACCTCACCCGAAAGGTCAGCCTCAATGACGACTCACAACTCAGTCATCGCCGTGTTCCCCGACCACGCCGCCGCGGAAATCGCCGTCAAGGAACTCGCCGCCAGCGGCATCGCGCTGAAGAACCTCAGCATCGTCGGCAAAGGCTACCACACCGAAGAGAACGTCGTCGGCTTCTACAACATGGGCGACCGGGTCAAGTTCTGGGGCGGCCGCGGTGCATTCTGGGGCGCGCTGTGGGGCCTGTTCTTCGGCGGCGTCTTCCTGACCCTGCCGGTCATGGGGCCGGTCGTGGTCCTCGGCTTCCTCGCCGCGCCGCTGATCGCCGCGCTCGAAGGCGCCGTCGCGGTCGGCGGGCTGAGCGCGCTCGGCGCCGCCCTGGCGAGCCTCGGCGTGCCGAAGGACAGCGTCCTGCAATACGAGACCGCGATCGCCGCCGACGGGTTCTTGGTCATGGCGTCCGGATCCGCCGAGGAACGCGCCCGCGCCAAGGGCATCCTCGACAACGCCGGCGCCACCAGCCTCGACGTCCACGGCACCGCGTCGATGTCCGACCAACACGCGCTGGTCGCGGAATAACCTCGACCACGCCCGTCACACGGCCACCACGCCTCCGCCCCCGGGCGGAGGCGTTTCCCGTCCGCCCCCCAGCGCGGATGTGTGCTAGAGATTGAGACGACGGCGAGGCCTTCAAAAATCTAGGGTGTTTGGGTGCCGCACGACCCCGCAAAACCTGCCAGTTCCTCCCAAGCCAAACCACGGCGCGGCGACGTCCCTGCACCTGCGAAGGCGGGTCTCCTCGTCGTCGCCATCGGGGCCTCGGCCGGCGGATTAGAGGCCTGCTCCAGCTTCCTCGACGCGCTCCCGCCCGAGAGCGGCATGGCGTTCATCCTCGTCGAGCACCTCGATCCGACCCACGAAAGCCTCATGGTCGAGCTCCTGGCCACCCACACCAAGCTCACCGTGCTGCAGGCGACCGACGGGATGCTGGTCGAACCAGATCACCTCTACGTCATCCCGCCGGCCTTCTTCATGACATTGTCCGGCGACCTGCTGCGTCTGAAACCGGCGCCCGACCGTCGTGGCGCCCGGTTGCCGTTCGACGCCCTGCTGGAATCGATCGCCAAGGAGTGCGGTCCGCGCGCGAGCTGCATCGTGCTGTCCGGCACCGGCGCTGACGGCAGTGCCGGCATCCGCGCGATCAAGCAGGCCGGCGGCTTCGTCATCGTTCAGGACCCTGCCGAAGCCGCCTATGACGGGATGCCCCGCAGCGCCATCGCGACCGGCGAATCCGACGCCGTCCTCGCCGTCGCCGCGATGCCGGCAGCCCTGGCCCGGCGTCACGTGAAGGCGGCGGTGTCGCCCCCCGCCGCCGGCGTCACCCCACGCGACTCCCTGTCCGACGTCATCGCGCTGCTCAACCAGCAAACCTCCCACGACTTCACGCTCTACAAGCCCGGCACGCTCAAGCGCCGCGTGGAACGCCGCATGGCGTTGGCCGGCCTCCCCTTGCAGGAGATGGACCGCTACGTCGCCGCCTTGCGCGATGATCCGGCCGAAGCCGACCGCCTGGCAAAGGACCTCCTCATCCACGTCACCCGCTTCTTCCGCGATCCCGCGATCTTCGACCTGCTCGCCCGGACGATCGTGCCCGAGTTGATCGGCCGCCTGCCCCCGGAGCAGACGCTGCGCATCTGGGTCGCCGGATGCAGCACGGGCGAAGAAGCCTACTCGCTGGCGATCCTGTTCCAGGAGCAGGTCGCCGCGGTCAACAGCCGGGTTAAGCTGCAGATCTTCGCCTCCGACGCCGACGCCGACGCCGTGGCGCTCGCCCGCGAGGGCCTCTACCCCCCGACCATCGAGGCCAACGTCACGCCGGCCCGCCTCGCGGCGTTCTTCAGCAAGGAGGAGGGCAGCTACCGGGTGCTGCCGGAATTGCGCTCGATGGTCGTGTTCACCGTCCAGGATCTGCTCGCCGACCCGCCGTTCTCGCGTCTCGATCTCGTCTCCTGCCGCAACGTGATGATTTATCTCGGCAGCGAGGCGCAGCGGAAAGTCGTCTCCTTGTTCCACTTCGCCCTGCGGCCCGGCGGCGTGCTTCTGCTCGGCAGTTCCGAGAGCGTCGGCGACGCGGCCGACCGCTTCTCCGTGATCTCGAAAGCCAGCCGCCTCTACCGCCATATCGGCCGCAGCCGGCCCGGCGACGTGGATTTCGCCAAGAACGCCGGCGATCTGCTCCGGCCGCAACCAGCCGCCGGCCAATCCGTCCCGCCGTCACCGCAAGCCGCCCTGGCCGAACTCTGCCAGCGCCAGACGATGCAGACCTATGCCCCGGCCACGGTCCTCATCAATCGCGAGCACCAATACCTGTATTCGCTCGGTCCGACCGATCGATACCTGCGCGTGCCGCCGGGTCACGCGACCTCCGATGTGCTCGCGATGGTCGGCGACGAGCTGCGGACCCGCCTGCGCTCGGCGATCCTGCGCGCGAGCCAGGACAACGCGCCGATCACCGTCGGCGGCGGCCGCACGGTCCGCGACGGACGCATCCTGCCATACTCGATCGAAGTGCATCCGATCCCGGACGCGGACCGCGAGCTGCTGCTGATCCACTTCGTCGATCAGCCGGCCCGCGATCCCGCCGATCCCGCCGTGCCGGCCGACCGCGCCCGCGTGGCCGAGCTGGAGCGCGAGCTGGAGGATACCCGCGAGGAGCTCCACGGCGCCGTCCGCAGCCTCGAGATCGCCGGCGACGAGCAGAAGGCCATCAACGAGAACACGCTCTCGGTCAACGAGGAGTTCCAATCGACCAACGAGGAGCTGCTGACCTCGAAGGAGGAACTGCAATCCCTCAACGAGGAACTGACCGCGCTGAACAGCCAGCTCCAGGAGACGCTCGAACAGCAGCGGACATCGGCCAACGACCTGCAGAACGTGCTCTACAGCACCGACGTCGCCACCCTGTTCCTCGACGCCGACCTCAAGATCCGCTTCTTCACGCCGGCGACCAAGGCGCTGTTCAACGTCATCAAGACCGATGTCGGCCGGCCGCTGACCGACCTGCACTCCCTGGCCGCCGACGAGGCCCTCGCCGGCGACGCCCGGCACGTGCTGATCACCTCGCTGCCGATCGAGCGCGAGATCGAGACCTCGACCGGCACCTGGTCGCGCCGCGTGCTCCCATACCGGACGCACGACGACGCCATCGAGGGCGTGGTGATCACCTTCACCGACGTGACCGCGCGCAAGCACATCGCCGAGGCGTTGGAAGCCGCCAAACGGGAGGCCGAACGCGCCAACGCCGCCAAGTCGCGCTTCCTCGCCGCCGCCAGCCACGACCTGCGCCAGCCGCTGCAGAGCCTGTCCCTGCTGCAGGGTCTGCTCGCGTCCCGCGTCGAGGGCACCAGCTCGGAGAAGCTGGTGGCGCGGCTGGCCGAGACGATCGGCGCGATGTCGGGCATGTTAAACACGCTGCTGGACATCAAGCAGATCGAGGCCGGCATCGTTCAGCCCGAACTGGCCGACCTGCGGATCGACGAGCTGTTCGGCGATGTGAAAGCCAACTTCGCCGATCAGGCGCACGCGCAGGGGCTCGACCTCCGGGTCGTCGCATCGGGGCTGGTCATCCGCAGCGACCGGCGGCTGCTGGAGCAGATCCTGCGCAACCTGGTGTCGAACGCGCTCAAATATACGTCGCGCGGCAAGGTCCTGCTGGGGTGCCGCCGCCACGGCGCATCGGCGCGGATCGAGGTTTGGGACACCGGTATCGGCATCCCCGGCGCCGAGCTCAGCGCCATCTTCGAGGAGTACCGGCAGCTCGACAATCCGGCCCGCGAGCGCGACCGCGGCCTCGGGCTCGGCCTGGCGATCGTGCAACGTCTCGGCGCGCTGCTCGACCACCCGATTTCGGTCCGCTCGCGCCCGGGCAGCGGATCGGTGTTCAGCGTCGAGGTCCCACTGATCCGCGACCAGTCGGCGCCCCCGAGCATCGTCGATCCGGACCCGGCCGTGCCCGCCGCCGCCGCGCCTGCCGCGCGCATCGGCACCCTTCTCGTCGTCGAGGACGACCCCCAGCTCCGCGAGTTGCTGGCGCTGATCCTGACCGACGCCGGCCACCGGGCCGCCGTGGTGGGGGACGGACATGCGGCGCTCGAACTGGTCGAGCGCGGCGCCATCCAGCCCGACCTGCTCCTCACCGACTACAACCTCCCGCTCGGTCTCGATGGCTTGGCGCTCGCGGCGGCGCTGCGCGAACGCCTCGGACCTGCGCTGCCGGTGATCATCCTCACCGGCGACATCTCGCCCAAGGCCTTGGCCGCGATCGCCGCACAGACCTGCGCGCAGCTCAGCAAGCCGGTGCGCCCGGCCGGGCTGCTCGATGCCATCCAGGATCTCCTGCCGGTCCGTGCGAAGCCGAAGCCGCAGCGTCCACCTCACGATGCCACCGGCACGCATACGGTCTTCGTGGTCGATGACGACCGCAACGTCCGCGAGGCCGTCCGCCTCGTGCTCGAGGATGACGGCCGTGTCGTGCAGGAATTCGCGACCGGGGAAGCTTTCTTGACGGCCCATGTGCCGGGAACCGAAGGCTGCCTCCTGATCGACGCCTACCTGCCCGGGATCAGCGGGCTCGACGTCCTGGAGCGGTTGCGTTCGGCCGGCGACCAGCTGCCCGCCATCATCATCACCGGCAACAGCGACGTTTCGATGGCGGTGCTGGCGATGAAGGCCGGCGCCGCCGATTTCATCGAGAAGCCGATCGCCGCCGCCGACCTCCTCGCCAGCATCGATCACGCCATGGAACGCTCGCGCGACTCCTCCAAGCAGATGGCGTGGCAGGCCAGTGCGGCGGTGCACGTCGCCGGCCTCACGTCGCGGCAGCACCAGATCATGGACCTCGTCCTCGCCGGGCATCCGAGCAAGAACATCGCCGCCGATCTCGGCATCAGCCAGCGCACGGTCGAGAACCACCGCGCGTCGATCATGCGCAAGATGGGGACCAAGTCGCTGCCCGCCCTGGCCCGGCTGGCGCTCGCCGCGACCGTCGGCGCCGGGGCCGCCACTGACCAGGACGTGATTGCGTAGTTTCCGAACCTTTCGCCGGGCCGCGCGCGGACCATAGTGGCCGCCTGTTCGGAACGGGTCATCTCGCAATGTTCGCCAAGTCGCGCATGTCGAATTCTTCCACGGGGAACCATCCGACGCCGCCCCGCGCCTATCTCGTCGGCGGCGGCATCGCCTCGATGGCCGCCGCCGTGTTCATGATCCGCGACGGCGACATGTTCGGGCAGAACATCACCATCCTGGAACAGTCCGACACGCTCGGCGGCAGCCTGGACGGCGCCGGATCACCGGGGGACGGCTACGTCCTGCGCGGCGGCCGCATGCTCGAGAGCAAATATCTCTGCACCTTCGCGCTGTTCGATTCGATCCCAACCCTCGACGAGAGCGAGACCGTGACGCAGGAGACGATGCGCTGGAACGAGACCATGCGGACCGCCTCCAAGTCCCGCCTGTTCCGCGGCGGCCAGCGGCAGACCGCGCCGGCCTTCGGCCTCAGCGAACGGCACATCCTGACCATCGAACGCCTCGTGCTCGAGCCAGAGTCGTTGCTGGGGCGCACCACCATCGCCGACCAGTTCGACGCCGCCTTCCTGAACACCGATTTCTGGTTCATGTGGTCAACGACCTTCGCCTTCCAGCCCTGGCACGGCGCCGTCGAGTTCAAGCGCTATCTGGCCCGCTTCATCCACATGGTCGACGGCTTCGACCGGCTCCGCGGCATCATGCGGACCGTCTACAACCAATACGATTCACTGGTGCGCCCGCTGCACAAATGGCTCGAGCAGCGCGGCGTCCACTTTGAACTGAACACCCGCGTCGCCGATCTCGGCTTCGGCACGCACGAAGGCAAGGACAGCGTCGAGCGGATCGTCCTGCACCGCGACGGCGTGCCGGGCGAGATCGCGGTCAGCCCGCGCGATTACGTCCTGGTCACGCTCGGGTCGATGACCGAGTCCTCCACGCTGGGCAGCATGGATCGTGCGCCTTCGATGGGCACGAAGGCGGACGGCGGCGCGTGGACGCTCTGGGAGACCATCGCCGCCGGCCGGCCGAATTTCGGGCGGCCCGGCGTGTTCGCCGATCATGTCGACCAGTCGAAATGGATCTCCTTCACCACGACGATGCGCGACCCCACCCTGCTCCGTCTCGTACGCGAACTCACCGGCAATCTGCCCGGCGAAGGCGGTCTGATCACCTTCCCCGACTCCGCCTGGCTCGCCTCCATCGTCATCCCGCACCAACCGCATTTCATCGGCCAGCCGGAGGACGTCTCCGTCCTCTGGGGCTACGGCCTGGCCGTCGACCAGCCCGGCGACTTCATCGCCAAGCCGCTATCCGCCTGCTCCGGACGCGAGATCATGACCGAACTGCTCGGCCATCTCGGCCTATCCGCGCGAGCCGACGAGATCCTCGGGAGCTGCATCTGCATCCCCTGCATGATGCCGTTCATCACCAGCCAATTCCTGCCGCGCCAAGCCGGCGACCGCCCGGCCGTCCTGCCGCCCGGCCTGCACAACCTCGCCTTCATGGGCCAATTCTGCGAAGTGCCCGACGACGTCGTGTTCACGGTCGAATACTCCATCCGCTCGGCCCAACTCGCCGCCTACGGCCTGCTCGGCCTCAAGCTCAAGCCGCCCGCCGTCTACAAGGGCCAGCACGACCCCCGCGTGCTGCTCAAGGCGTTCCGCGCCCTCCACGATATCGAAACCGCCGCCTGATCACCGCAATCCGCGGATGTCGATCGCCGCCGCCAGCCGCTCGAGCACCGCCGTCGCCAACCCGACCACCTCGCCATCGCCTTGCATCGGACCCGAAACATCGATCCGGGTCCGATCGCGCCGCACCGGCGCCGCCGCGTCGTTCGGCACGATCAGCCAATCGGCCTCCAGCGTCGCCGCCCCTTCGCCCGCCCGGCTCCCATCCGTGATGTCGAACCGGCTGACGTTGATCACGATCCGATAGCTCGGCGACGCGCTCTGCGGCTGATCCGTCACCAACGCGTCCGGACGCTCGCGCGACAGGCGCGCGGTCACCAGCTCGGTGGCGCCCAGCGACAAACGGCTCGCCCAGCGCCCGACCCGGCTGCTCTGCAGCACCGCGCCGTGCCGAACCAGGATGTCCTGCGTGTCGAGATAGTCCGGCACCGTGATGCGCGAGATCGCGATCACCATCGGCTTCGCACCCAGCGGGATGGCCGCCCCCGCCTGCGCCGGAACGCCCAGCGTGTAGAGCGTCACCGCCGGCGCCGCGCACCCCGCCGCCGTGAGCCCGGCGAGCAGCACCACGATCCCCCGCTTCATCGGCGACGCCCCGTCAGCAGCAATTGCGGATTGTGCTCGACATCGGTCGCGAGCCCGCGCAATGCCGCCGCCGCCGCCGCCAGATCCCGCAGCGTGGAGTTGACGTTCGCCCGCCCCGCGCCCCGCTCCGACGTGAGCCCCTTCAGCTCAGCCAGCATGTCGCGAGCCTGCACCACGGTCTGATTGGCCGACACCAGCGTCGTATGCAGCTCCGCGCCGCGCTGGCTCAGCAGCAACGTCCCCGCATTGGCCAGCCGGCTGATGTCGCCGAGCGTTGCGTCCAACCGCTTCTCCATATCCCCCACCCCCTGGCTGGCAAGCTCGATCGTCGCCGCCGTCCGGTCCGAGGTCGACCGCAGACTGTCGATCAACGCCGGCAGGGTCCGGTCCAGCTTCTCCGACAGTGCCCGCAGGCTCTGCAGGGTGACGTTCGCGTTGTCGGCCAGTTCGCGCAGCGGCAATTGGCTCAGCTGGTCTTTGACCCGCTGGATCGTCGACGTCCGGGTCGGGATTTCCGGCAAGCTCGTGATGTCCGGATGCAGCACGGCCGCCGAAGTCGGATCGAAGTCCAGATCGATCTCGGATTGTCCGGTGACGAAGCTCTGGGTGTTCAGCTCGGCCCGCAGCCCGACGCCGACCACCTGCGGCAGGTCTGTGGCGTCCTGCCGCTTCTGCCCCGCCAGCACGACGCGCTTCGGCTCGAGCTGCACCGTCACCGGAATGAACGCGGTCTGGCTCTTCGGATCGAACTCCACCGTGATGCTCTCCACCGCGCCGACGCGAACACCGCGGAAATTGACCGGCGCGCCCACCGTCAGGCCGCTGACCGACCCCTGGAACACGACCGCCGCCCGAACCGTCGGGCTGAACAGATGCGACTTGCCGAATAGCACGATCCCCGCCAGCGTCAGCCCGATCCCGCCGAGCACGAACGCGCCGATCGCCGTCTGCCGCGACGTGCTGGCCTCGCCGCTCAATGCACCGGCTCCGGACGCTGGCGCCGCATGAAGGCGTGCACCTGCTCGTCGTCGCACCCGTCCCGCATCGCCGCCGGCGCCCCGTGCGCGATCGCCGTCTTGCTCACCGCGTCGAGGAACACGCCGTCATCGGCGATCGCGAACAGGCTCGGCAGTTCGTGACTGACCAGCACGATCGTCGCGCCGAGCCCGTCCCGCAGGTTGAGGATCAGATCGTCCAGCCGGCACGACGCGATCGGGTCCAGCCCGGCGGATGGCTCGTCGAAGAACAGGATGTCCGGATCCAGCGCCAAGGCGCGGGCAAGCCCGGCCCGCTTGCGCATCCCACCGCTGAGCGCCGCCGGCAGCGTATCGGCCGCGCCGCCGAGATCGACCAACGCGAGCTTGAGCTCGACCAGCCGCCGGATCGCCGCCGGGCCGAGCGTGGTGAACATCTGCAGCGGCAGCGCCACGTTCTGCCCGACCGTGAGCGCGCTCCACAGTGCCCCGCTCTGGAACAGCACGCCGAAGCGCCGCCCCGTCCTGGCGCGATCCGCGTCGTTGCCCGCCCAGTAATCCTCCGCCTCGACCCGCACCGTGCCGGCGCGCGGCCGCAGCAGCCCGATCATCGCCTTCAGCACGGTGCTCTTGCCGCAACCGCTCCCGCCCATGATCGCGAAGATGCTGCCGCGGCGCACCTCGAACGACAGATCCCGCTGGATGACCTTCGAGCCGAACGCCAGGGTCAATCCGTCGACCGAGAGCAGCGCCATGCTAGAACCCGACCGTTTCGGCAACGACCGCGAACACCGCGTCCAGCGCGATCACGCCCACGATCCCCAGCACCACCGCGCGCGTCGCGGCCATGCCCACATCGGCGGCGCTGCGCCCCGCGCGCAGCCCGATCCGGCAGCTCGTCACCCCGATCAGCAGTGCGAACGCGATGCTCTTGGTGAAGCCGAACACGAATTGATAGAGCCCCACCGCTTCGATCGTCTGGTTCAGATAGCCCGGCCCGGTGACCGCCAGCATCCCGATCGCGACGACGAAGCCGCCGAGCATGCCGATCAGGCAGCCGTAGAGATAGAGGAACGGCATGGTGAAAGCCAAGGCCAGCACCGCCGGCAGCACGATGTAGTCAGAAACCGGGATGCCGATGACCTCGAGCGCATCGATCTCCTCGTTCCCCTGCATGGCCGCGATGCGGGCGGCATACGCGCCGCCGGTCCGCCCGGCCATGACGATCGCCGTCATCACCCCCGCCATCTCCCGCACCAGCGCGAGGCCGACCAGGTTGGCGACGTACATGTCGGCCGCGAACTTCCGAAGCTGCACCGCGCCGACGAACGCCAGGATCGCGCCGACCAGGAAATTCACCACACCCACGATGAGCAAGGCCGACGGCCCCGCGTCGCGCACGTTGTCCAACAAGTCCGACGCCCGCATCCGCGCTCGCCCACGCAGGCTGAGCAGCCCGCCCGTGATGACGGAAGCGAACTGGATGCTGACCGCCCCGGCCTCGTCCAGCACGCCGATCGCGCTGCCGCCGAGCCAGCTCACCGGCAGGAACCGGCGTCGCGCGACCACCGCCGGGAGGGTCTGGCGGTCCGGCAGCAGGCCGAGCAACTTGCGCGCCGCGTCCGGCAAACCGGAGGCATCGAGCGCCCTCCCGGCCTCCGCCTCGGACCGCTTCGCATCCCAAAGGAACGCGATCAAACCGGAATCCCAGCGCCCCAGCGCCGTCGCGTCGATCCGCAGCGCGCCGTCCCGGCGCCTTGAACGCCGGCACACCGGACCCGGCCAGCCAATCCCCCGCGAGCACCACGACGTCGGAACCGTCGGCGCGGCCGACATGCCATTCAGGGGGATGCGGCGACGCGATCGCTCCTCGGCTCAAACCCGCCGCTCTCGATCGTCCGCCATCATGCCCGTCTCCGCTCGCGCCACATGATCGACCCTGCGCGCGCCCGGCCGCGCCGTGCAGTCTCGGAAACTACCTAAGGCGCGGCCGTGCGTAGTGGCCGAGACGCCGGCGTCGAACCAGCCTCGAACGAACCGTCGAGCCCTACCAGCCGTAGCCGGGCCAGCCGTAATGCGTGTGCAGGCGTTGCTCGTACATCCGGTCGATGATCTGCGCCGGCTCCCATGGCGGGCTCGACTTCACCCCCTCGCGCGAGACGCTCAGCCGGATCTGATGCGCGTCCCACTCGATCGACGTGACGGCGAACGGCGAGATCAGCACGTGCGCCCCCGGCCACCAATTCCGGGTGTCGACGATCAGGTAGCGTATCGCCCAGCTCTCGTCGTCGACCAGGAAGTTCTCGACATGGCCGATCGACCCGTCCGTCGCGTGGATATGGTAGCCGCGGACCGACACCATGCTGCGCAGATGCGGATCGCCGTCCTCGCTGCCGAGTTGCAGCGTATCGCCCTCCTGCGGCACCGCTCGCAACGGCACGCCGAAGCCGCCGGTCATGCCAAGCCCGCTCACCAGTCCCGCGCCGTAGAAATCGGGACCCCAATACGGATCCCATCCGTAGTAGCTGTAGAGTTGGTTCTGCATCTGCATCGTGACCGGCTGGTCCTGCGCGATCTCCGGGCTCGCCTCGATCTTCGCCTTGCTGAGCTTCACCGGCAGCGTTTGCCGGTCGTGATCGGGCTGGCCGATCGCCGAGGGATGAACCAGCAGCTGGCGTCCCGTGAACCAATGGCCGGTATCGATCACGAGCCACCTGATTTTCCAGCTCGTATCGTCGAACAGGAACGTGCTGACGGTCCCGATCGGACCGTCGGTCGCTTCGATGGTGTAGCCTTTGACGGCGGATCCGACGATGAGCATGCGGGCCTCGGCAATGATGGGAGCGGTCCCCACCCTGCCCCCGCGCCGCGCCGCCCGGCAGGGTCGGAAACTACCCATCGCTCGCCGCTTGCGTCAGCGCATCCGGAACCGCGTCAGCGTCGCCTCCGGCGTCACATCGTCGAACACCACGTCGACCGGCAGGCCCACCCGCAACATCTCGTTCGGCGCGTCGACCAGATTGCCGGTCAGCCGAACCCCCTCCTCGAGCTCGACCTGGACCGCGTTGTAGGGGATGTCGGCCGCAAACGCCGGCAACCACGCCTTGTGCACCACCACCCATGACGACACCGTGCCCCGGCCGCTCGCCTGCTTCCAGGTCAGCCGCTCGGAAAAGCAATGCGGGCACACCGGCCCCGGCGGCCAGTGCGGACGCCCGCAATCCAAACACGTCGGCAGCATCAGCCGATGCTCGCGCGCACTCTCCCAGAAAACCCTATTGTCCGGCGTCAGCCGCGGCAGCGGCTTCTTCGCGTCGTCTGGATCCATGGTCACCCCCAGAGCCCGTTCGAGAATGCGCTAGCCGCGTCAGCCGGCGTGGGTTTTCGTCGCGATCGTCAGCACCGGAAGCACGAAAATCCGCGTTGGATGGCCGGCTTAGTAGCATGAACATATCGGCCTCAGAGCCCGTTCGAGAATGCGCTAAGCCGAGTCAGCCAGCGTGGGTTTTCGCGACCCGAAGCGCAGCGATCGTTCAGATCGTGAGCATCGGAAGCGCGAAAAGCCGCGTTGGATGACCGGCTTAGTAGCATTCTCGAACGGGCTCTCAGCGCCGCAGGATGACTGAGTCGCCCCAGCACGTCCCCCACTGCAGCGCTTCCGCGCCGTCGATCTGCCGCGGCCCCGCCTCGCCCCGGAGCTGGCGGACCATCTCGTTGATCGAGTTCCACCCGCACACATGCGCCTCCGACAGCAATCCGCCCGACGTGTTGACCGGAAGCGCCCCGCCCAATTCGATCCGGCC
Organism: uncultured Alphaproteobacteria bacterium; assembly: GCA_963848035.1. Taxonomy (GTDB): domain Bacteria; phylum Pseudomonadota; class Alphaproteobacteria; order Acetobacterales; family Acetobacteraceae; genus JAVVHH01. The sequence goes on along the minus strand of CAWKCD010000001.1, from coordinate 3,020,274 downwards.
GCCGCCCACCCAGGAAGCCGCCTCCCCCGCGCCGCAAAAACCGAACCGCTCGAGCGCGAACAGCACCAGCGGCGAGAACGCGTCATACGTGTAGAACCCCTGGATCGCCTCGCGCCCGATCCCCGCCCGTTCGTAAACCACCAGATCGCGCGCCCGCGGCGTCACCCGCTCCGTCTTCTGCTGATTGATCCCCAAGCCCGGCGGCGCGAAAATGAACTCGCTCCGACCCGACCGCAGCCCCTGCATCCCCGCGATGTAGATCGGCCGGTTCGGCATGTCCCGCGCCCGCTCCTCGCTCGCCAGCAGCACCACCGCCGCCCCATCCGTGATCAGGCTGCAATCATACAGGTGCAACGGATCGACGATCATCCGCGACGATTGATGATCCTCCAAGGTCAACGGCTTCTTCATCACCGCATACGGGCTGAGCAGCGCATGCTTGCGCAACGCCACCGGCACCGCGCCGAGCTGCTCCGAACTTGCGCCATACAGCGCCATATACCGCTGCATCGCGAACGCGGCGCCCACCGCCGGCGAGGTCAGCCCATAGACCGGGTTCTCGCCATGCGTGGCGCCCTGCTCGCGCATCCCCTCGGGATCGCCGGGTCCGCCCAAGATGCTCAGCTCACGCGTGAAGCTGATCGCGGTGATGCAGGCCACCACGCTGGCCATCCCGCACGCCACCGCCATCGCCGCATGCTGCAGCGTGCTCGTGATGAAACGGCCATGCGTCCAGCTCTGATGCACGTAATCGACCTCGAGCCCGTACACGTCCGCCATGCGGTCGTAATCGCCGCCGAGCGGCCATCCCATGTGCAGCGCGATCCCATCGATGTCGCTCCGCTCGAGCTGCGCATCCGCCAGCGCCGAGCGCAGCGCGCTTGGCGCCGAGGCCGAGCTGCGAAGTCGGCAGATACCGGCCGAACTCGCTCTGACCGATGCCGACGATCGCGACCTTGCCACTGAGCTGCAATGCAGCATGCCCCCTCATTCAACCCGCCGAGCCTACCCCGGCGCCCACCGTCGGGGGAAGTCCGCCGCATAGACCGCGATTGACTCCGGTCGGTATCTGAAGATACTCACCAGTCAGGAACGAACTCCGGGAGAAGGCGAGCTCTTTCCCGCAGGCGAACGCCGTTCCGCGGGGGTGGGAATGTCCGGACATGCGGCGGCAACACGCCCGCACGATTCGGGCGGCCAGGGCTGACCGTGGCGGAGATCGTCGAACAGATCGCCCAGGCGCTCGCCGCCGGCCTGACCCTCGGCTGCATCTACGGCCTGCTCTGCGTCGGCCTCGCCTTCATCTTCGGCATCATGCGCGTCATCAACTTCGCCCAGGGCGACCTCATGATGGTCGGCATGTACGTCGCCATCTTCATCGGCGGCGCGATCCTCCCCGCGGCCGTGTTCGGCGCCGCGATACCCTTCATCGCCGCCCTCCTCGCCGGCCCGGTCCTGTTCTGCGTCGGCTACGCGCTCAACCGCCTGCTGATCTCCCGCACCACCGGCCTGCGCGCCGCCGGGTCGAGCGAGGGCGACGCCCACCAGGCGCAGCTCATCCTCACCCTCGGCATCGCCCTCGTGCTGCAGAACGGCGCGCTCTACCTCCTCGGCTCCGCCCCGGTCTCCGCCGCCTCGAAGCTCTCCGCCTCCGCCTGGGAGGTGCCGCTGCTCTACGACGAGTTCAGCGCCGTCTTCCTCAACAAGGCCCGCACCATCGACGCCCTGCTCTGCGTCCTGATCGCGATCGCCGTGTTCTGGTTCGTCGGCCGCACCCGCCTCGGCAAATCCCTGCGCGCCGCCGCAATCAACCCGGAAGCCGCGCTCTACATGGGCATCGACGTCAACCGCGCCCATCACATCGCCTTCGGCCTCGGCACCGGCATCGCCGGCATCGCCGGCGGCCTGATCGCCATCTACTACCCGGCGCAGCCCTATGTCGGCGTCGAGTTCATCATCGTCATGTACGCCGGCGTCGTCCTCGGCGGCATGGGCAGCATCGTCGGCGCCTTCTGGGGCGGCATGACCATCGGCCTCGTCCAGCTTCTCTCCACCGTCGTGCTGCCGTTGCAGTTGCAGAACGCCGCCATCTTCGTCGTCTTCGTGCTCATCCTGCTGCTCCGTCCGCAGGGCCTGTTCGGCCGCAACGTCGAGCGCGCCTGACCATGCGCCGCTCGCCGCTCCCCGCCCTGCTGACCATCGCCGCGATCATCCTCTTCTGGCTCGCGCTCGGCTTCGTCTTCACCAACCCCTATTACCGCCTGGTCCTCATCCTGGTGCCGATCTGGGCCACCTTCGGCGTCTCCTGGAACATCTTCAGCGGCTATAGCGGCCTGATCTCCTTCGGCCACGCCGCCTTCTTCGGCATCGGCGCCTACACCGTCACCCTGCTGATGCTGCATTGGGGCATCACCCCCTGGCTCGGCCTGCCGATCGCCATCGCCCTCGGCGCCGTCGCCGGCGCCGCGATCGGCTACCCGACCTTCCGCCTCCGCGGCAGCTACTTCGCGCTGGCCATGCTCGCCTACCCGCTGGCCCTGGTCTACGTCTTCGACTGGCTCGGCTACCAGGAAGTCACCCTCCCGATCGAGCGCAATTCGCCGGCCTTCTACATGCAGTTCACCGACCAGCGCGTCTACCTGGCGCTGGCGCTCGTCCTGCTCGCCATCTCCCTGCTGATCTCGCTCTCCATCGAGCGCTCCCGCTTCGGCGTCTCCCTGCTCGCGATCAAGCAGAACGAACTCGCCGCCGAAGCCGCCGGGGTCGACACCCAGCGCTGGAAGCTCCGCGCCATCATGGTCAGCGGCGCGCTCGCCGCCGGCGCCGGCGGCCTCTATGCCGTCATCCTCCTGGTCGTCACGCCGCAGAGCGTGTTCGGCCTCGTCGCCTCCGCCCAGGCGATGATCCTGCCGCTTTTCGGCGGCGCCGGCATCCTATGGGGCCCGGTCATCGGCGCCGCGGTGCTGGTCCCGCTCAGCGAGGTGCTGCACGCCGAACTCGGCAACATCGTCCCGGGCGTGCAGGGCATCGTCTACGGCATCGCCATCATCCTGGTGATCCTGCTGGCGCCCGAGGGCATCTACTGGCGCCTGCGCGACATGCGCCCACGCCCAACCGCTCCACCCCGCCCCCCTCACCGCCCCGGCCGCAGTCGCCACGCCCAAGCCGCCCGGCATCGACCGCCGCCGGCCTCGACGTCGACGGCATCTCCAAGACCTATGGCGGCCTGAAAGCCGTGCAGGACGTCTCCTTCCGCGTCGCCCCCGGCGAGATCGTCGGCATCATCGGCCCCAACGGCGCCGGCAAGACCACCCTGTTCAACCTCCTCAACGGCCTCGTCACCCCCACCGCCGGCCGCGTCCGCTTCGACGGCCAGGACATCACCGGCCTCAAACCCAACCGCATCTGCCGCCTCGGCATGGGCCGCACCTTCCAGGTCGTCCGCACCTTCGCCCGCATGTCCGTGCTCGAGAACGTCCTCGTCGGCGCCTACGCCGCCCACGACACCGAGGCCGCCGCCTGGGCCGGCGCGCGCGACGCCGTCGCGCAGGTCGGCCTGCACGCCGCCGCCAACCGCCTCGCCGGCAGCCTCACCAACAAGGAGCTGCGCCTGCTCGAACTCGCCCGCGCCCTCGCCGGCCGCCCCAAGCTCGTGCTGATGGACGAACCACTCGCCGGCCTCGGCGCCAGCGAGACCGACGAGATCATCGCCCTCACCCGCGCGCTCCCCGCCGCCGGCGTCACCGTCGTCGTCATCGAGCACACCATGCACGCCATGGTCGACCTCGTGGACCGCTTCGTCGTCCTCGACCACGGCGAGAAGCTGACCGAAGGCGCCCCCGCCGCCGTCACCCGCGACCCCCGCGTGATCGAAGCCTATCTCGGCGCCAAATGGGCGAAATCCTATGCTCCGGCTTGACGGCGTCAGCGCCGCCTATGGCGGCCTCCGCGCCCTGTCCGACGTCTCCCTCGCCGTCGAGCCCGGCCAGTTCGTCGCCGTCGTCGGCCCCAACGGCGCCGGCAAGACCACCCTGTTCAAGACCATCTCCGGCACCGTCACCCCATCCGCCGGGAAAATCCTGTTCGAAGGCCGCGACATCGCCGCCCTCGACCCGGCGCAGCGCCCCCATCTCGGCATCGCCCACGTCCCCGAGGGCCGCAAGGTCTTCGGCGCCATGACCGTCTTCGAGAACCTCGAGATGGGCGCCTCCACCAAAGCCGGCCAAGCCCACTGGCGCGCCAACCTCGACCGCATCTACGCCCTCTTCCCGGTCCTGGCCGAACGCCGCGCCCAATACGCCGGCACCCTCTCCGGCGGCCAGCAGCAGATGCTCGCCATCGGCCGCGGCCTCGCCTCCTCGCCCAAGCTGCTGATGCTCGACGAACCCTCCATGGGCCTCGCCCCCGTCGTCACCGACGCGATCTTCGAGCGCATCCAGCAACTCCACCAGGACGGCCTCACCATCCTGCTCGTCGAGCAGCGCGTCGCCGAAGCCATCGAACATTGCGACTACGGCTACGTGCTCGAGACCGGCCGGGTCGCGCTCAGCGGCACGGTGCAGCAACTCTCGGCCGACGACCGCATCCGCAAAGCCTATCTCGGCATGTAACGAAGGGGAAACGCAATGAAACGCAGAACATTCATCGCCGCCGGAGCCGCCGCCGCCGTCGCCGCCAGCGGCCGCGCGCAACCGGCCGAAGTCAAAGTCTGCCAGATCACGCCGCTCACCGGCGCCTGGGCCCGCGGCGGCGACCTGGCCAAGAAGGGCGCCGAACTCGCCGTCGAGGAGATCAACCAGGCCGGCGGCATCAAGGCTCTCGGCGGCGCCAAGATGAAGCTGATCGTCGCCGACACCGGCGACAGCCCCGAGAAGGCCAAGAACGCCGCCCAGCGCCTGCTCGCCGAGAGTCCCCGACCTCGTCGGCGGCAGCGGCTCCGAGATCAGCTCCTTCACGCTGGCCGTCACCGAAGTGACCGAGCGCGCCGACCTTCCCTGGCTCACCCTGGCCTATTCCGACCTGCTCACCGGCCGCGGTTTTCGAAACGTCTTCCAGACCTCGCCAACCGCCGACAAGCAAGCCGACGCCGCCATGCCGACCATCATGGAAGTGGCGCGCGCCTCCGGCGCCAACCCGAAGAAGCTGGCGATCGTGATGGACAACACGCCCTCGCCCGCGAGCTTCGTCAAAGCGCTCCAAGGCCCGGTGCTGGAGAAATTCGGCCTGACCCTGGTGGAACAGCAGATCTACGCCCCACCCCTCTCCGACGCCGCCCCGATCGCCCAGAAGATCCGCGCCGCCCGCCCCGACTTCCTGCTCTACCTCCCCACCGCCGCCCCCGACATCAAGCTGATCATGGAGAAACTCTCCGAGGTCGGCATGGGCGCCAAGCGCCTCCCCGTCATCTCCAACGGCGCCCCGATCGGCTCGCCCGACCTGCTCAAGCTGGCCGGCAAGGACATCATGGAAGGCACGATGTTCATCATCGCCAACTGGGGCACCAAGCAGACCGAGGCCTTGGCGAAGAAGTTCTGCGAACGATACAACGAGCCCTGGATCACCCAGGACAGCATCTCCAACTACGGCCACATGTGGCTGCTCAAGGAAGCCATGGAACACGCGCAATCCGCCGACCGCAAGAAGGTCGCCGAGGCGCTCCGCACCCTCACCTTCACCGCCGGCCCCGCCGTCGACGCCTTCCCCGGCGGCTCCATCAAGTTCGACGACAAGGGCCGCCGCGTCGACGCCCCGCTGGTGATCGTGCAATGGCGCAACGGCGTCCCGATCACCGTCTACCCGCCAGCCGCCGCGTTCGAAGCGCCGGTCTGGTCGAAGGTCTGAATCCGAGTCGCCGCCGAGCCCCATCCGGCGCGGCGGTCCAGGGCGGCAAGGTCAGACCTTGCCCACCCTGGATTGCCGCCCCGCGACGGCAGCCTACGCCATCGCAAACCCCCGGTATCCCTCCCGCACCGACCTCGTCACAAACCTGCACATACCGAGCGAACCCGCCGACATACGGCAAGAACACCCGCGGCTTACCCGGTATGTTCGCCCCCATGTACCAAGAATTCGCCGCCGGAAACAGCGTCCCCGCCGCCACCTCGTTGACATGCGCCACCCACGCATCCTCGGCCGCCTCATCCGCCTCGATCACAGCCCGGCCGCGCTCGCCCATCTCACCCAGGCAATCCGCGATCCACTCCACATGCTGCTCGATCGAAACGATGACGTTGGTCAGGATCGACGGGCTGCCCGGCCCGGTGATCACGAACAAATTCGGGAACCCGGCCACCATCAGCCCCAGATAGCACCGCGGCCCCCGCGCCCACTTCTCCGCCAGCTTCCGTCCGCCCCGTCCGCTGATGTCGATCCGCAACAACGCCCCGGTCACCGCATCGTACCCGGTCGCGAACACCAGCGCATCGAGCTCGTAATGCGCCTCCGTCGTCGACAAGCCCCCCGGCGTGATCTCCGCGATCGGCGTCTTGCGCAGATCCACCAGCGTCACGTTGTCCCGGTTGTACGTCTCGTAATAATCGGTATCGACGCAGATCCGCTTGGTGCCGATCGGATGATTGTACGGGCTCAGCGCCTCCGCCGTCGCCGGGTCCCGAACGATGCTGCGGATCCGTCGCCCGCACGAACTCCGCCGCGGTGTCGTTCGACTCCTTGCGGATGAACAGATCGTTGAACGCATGGACGAAATTCGCCCCGCCCCGCGCCCACCGCGCCTCGAACTCGCGCTGCCGCTCTTCCTCGCTCGCCTCGAACGCCCCCCGCTGCCCATACTGATACAGGATGCCCGACCGCGTCTCCCGCGCCCGCCGCCGATGCTCGGCATAATTCTGCTTCCACGCCGCCTGCCGCTCCGGCGCGAGCGTCTCGTTCCAAGCCGGGATCGAGAAATTCGGCGTCCGCTGGAACACGTGCAGATGAGCCGCCTGCTTGGCGATCACCGGGATCGCCTGGATCCCCGATGACCCGGTGCCGACCACGCCGACCCGGAGCCCGGTGAAATCCACCCCCTCCTTCGGCCAGTCGCCGGTATGGAACCAGCGCCCCCCGAACGACGACAACCCCTTGATGTCGGGCACCCGCGCCGCCGACAAACACCCCGTCGCCATGATCACGAACCGCGCCGATACCCGGTCGCCGCGATCCGTCCGCACCGCCCAACGCTGCGCCGCCTCGTCGAACTGCGCCGCGGTCACCCGCGTCTGCAACTGGATGTCCGACCACAGCGCGAACCGGTCCGCCACGTGGTTGATGTAGCGCTGGATCTCCGCTTGCGACGGATAGCGCTCGGTCCACACCCACTCCTGCTGCAACTCCTCCGAGAACGAATAGGAATATTGCAGGCTCTCGACGTCGCAGCGCGCACCCGGATACCGGTTCCAGAACCACGTCCCGCCCACGCCGTCGCCCGCCTCGAACACGCGCGCCGACAGCCCCAGCGCCCGCAGCCGATACAGCATGTACAGCCCGGCGAACCCGGCGCCCACCACGACCGCGTCGAAATCGACCGCTTCCGCATCGTTCCCACCGATTGGATGTGGCGCGTCCGGCAAACTCGTCCTCCCCAGCAAGTTCGCCGCCGCCAGCCATATTTGGCTTGACGACGGATAGTGTGGAAAACATACTGACGAGTAACAGCGACGTCTAGAAGAATATGGGCCGGAACGCGGCCCGGCGAGAGGGAAACGGATGGCCGAGCCTCGTTGGATCGTCACGTGAGCAAGCGCTTCGCCGTGATCGGCGCCGGGGCCGCCGGCCTGTGCGCGGCCAAGCATCTGATCGACGCCGGCATCGAGGCCACGATCTTCGAGATCGGCTCGCAGATCGGCGGCCTATGGGTCTACGAGAACGACAACGGCCGCAGCTCCGCCTACCGCTCGCTCCACATCAACTCCGAAGCCCGCGTCAGTTGCTTCCGCGACTTCCCGTTCCCGCCCGACGCGCCGCTCTACCCCGACCATGCGGAAATGAAACAATATTTCCGCGACTACGCCGAGAAATTCGATCTCACCCGCCGCATCCGCTTCAACAGCCGCGTCGTCTCGGTCACACCCGCCGCCCCCGGCCTCACGGTCCGCCTCGAGAGCGGTGCCGAAGAGACGTTCGACGGCGTCGTCGCCGCCAGCGGCCATCAGAGCGACCCGCGCGACCCGCCCGAGCTGAAATCCTTCACCGGCCGCTACCTCCACGCCCACGACTACCGCGTCCCCGAACCCTTCACCGGCCAGCGCGTCCTCGTCATCGGACCCGGCAATAGCGGCGTCGACGTCGCCGCCGACATCTGCACCGTCACCGAACACACCGTGCTCTGCGCCCGCTCCCCGGTCCTCATCATGCCCCGCATGATGTTCGGCGTCCCGAACTCCCGCACCCTCGTCAAGATCGAGAAACCCTGGGTCCCCTGGCCGATCCGGATCTGGGCCCGCGCCACGCTCACCCGCATCTTCCAGGGCCGCATGGAGCAATGGGGCTTCCGCACCCCCAAGACCCGCACCCACCCGATCAGCCACCCCACCCTGATCTCCCACATCGCCTGGCGCCGCATCTCGGTCAAACCCGGCATACACGCCGTCGACGGCAACCAGATCCGCTTCGTCGACGGCACCGCCGACCGTTTCGACACCGTCATCGCCGCCACCGGCTACGTCACCACCTTCCCCTATCTCGCGCCCGACCAGGTCCCGCTCGAGGGGACCCGGCCGACGCTCTACAACCGCGTCGTCCACCCCTCGGTGCCCAACCTCTTCTTCGTCGGCCTGTTCGACGTCAGCGGCGGCAGCAACATCCGCATGATGGACGATCAATCCGATTACGTCGCCGCGATCGTCAGCGGCCGGGTCAAGCTGCCCGATCGGGAGACCATGATGACCGCCATCAAAGCCGACCACGACTGGGCCGCCAAACAGTTCCCCGACAGCCCCCGTTACGGCCTCGAACTCGACCCCTATCGCTACCGCAAACTCCTCGCGCGCGAATACGCCCGCAGCAAGGCGGCCTGAACGATGTACGACCTCAACGGCGAGATCGCCATCGTCACCGGCGGCGGCAGCGGCATCGGCCGCGCGATCGCGCTGCGCCTCGCCCGCGAAGGCTGCGCCATCGGCCTCCTCGATGTCGACCAGCCCGGCATGGACACCACGATGTCGCTCATCCGCCAAGCCGGCGGCACCGCCGCGTCCGCCTCCGGCAGCGTCGCCGACCGTCCCGACGTCACCCGTGGCCTCGCCGCCCTCGCCGCCGCGCTCGGCCCGGCAACCATCCTCGTCAACAACGCCGGCATCCTTCGCACCGCCCCGTTCCTCGACCTCAGCGAGACCGCCTGGCACGACACGATCCGCGTCAACCTCGACGGCGTCTTCCACTGCAGCCAGCTCGCCCTCCCCGCGATGCTCGAGCGCGGCGCCGGCGTGATCGTCAACATCGCCTCCTTCGCCGGCAAGAAGGGCCTGGGCAACCACGCCGCCTACAGCGCCAGCAAGTTCGGCGTCATCGGCCTCACCCAATGCATGGCCGAGGAGATGGCCGAGCGCGGCATCCGGATCAACGCCGTCTGTCCCGGCATCATCGTCGACACCGGCATGCGCGACGTCGCCGAAGCCGAAGCCCACGCCCAGGGCCGCCCCCCGGTCGAGATCCGCGCCAAGGCCGTCCCCATGCGCCGCGTCGGCATCCCCGACGAGATCGCCCAGGTCGTCGCCTTCCTCGCCTCCTCCGAAGCCAGCTACATGACCGGCCAAGCCATCAACGTCACCGGCGGCCTATGGATGACCTGATGCGGACCGCGCCGTGATCCCCCGCACCCTCTTCGGTCCCGAACACGAGCTGTTCCGAGACCAGGTCCGCCGCTTCATCGCCGACGAGATCACGCCCTTCCATGCCGAGTGGGAAAAGGAGGGCATCGTCCCCCGCTCCGCCTGGCTCAAGGCCGGCGCCGCCGGGCTGCTCTGCACCGAGATCCCCGAGGAATACGGCGGCGGCGGCGGCGATTTCCTGTTCGGCGCCATCATGATCGAGGAGATGGCCCGCGCCGGCGCCACCGGCCCGACCTTCTATCTCCACTCCGACATCGTCGCCCCCTATTTCGTCCATTACGGCACCGAGGAACAGAAACGCCGCTGGCTGCCCCCCATGGCGCGCGGCGAAATCATCGTCGCCCTCGGGATGACCGAACCCTCCGGCGGCAGCGACGTCCAGTCCATGCGCACCACCGCGATCCGCGACGGCGACGACTACGTCATCAACGGCCAAAAAGTCTTCATCACCGCCGGCTTCAACGCCGACCTGATCGTCCTCGCCTGCAAGACCGACCCCAAAGCCCGCGCCAAAGGCGTCAGCCTCATCCTCGTCGAGACCGACCGCCCCGGCTTCGAGCGCGGCCGCAAGTTGGAAAAAATCGGCTGCAAGGGCCAGGACACCGCCGAACTCTTCTTCAGCGACCTCCGCGTCCCCGCCGCCAACCTCCTCGGCGAGGAAGGCCGCGGCTTCTACCAGCTCATGAAGGAACTGGCCCAGGAACGCCTCGTGCAAGCGATCCGCGCCGTCGCCTCCTCCGAAGCCGCGCTCGAATGGACCGTCGACTACACCCAGCAACGAAAAATGTTCGGCCAGACCCTCGCCGACTTCCAGAACACCCAGTTCAAGCTCGCCGAAATCAAAGCCGAGCTCACCATGCAGCGCGTCTTCGTCGACCGCTGCATCGAGCTGCACCTCCAAGGCGCGCTCGACGCCGTCGACGCCGCCATGTGCAAGCTGGTCAGCACCGAGATGCAGGGCCGCGTCATGGACCAGTGCCTGCAGTTCTTCGGCGGCTGGGGCTACATGTGGGAATACCCGATCGCCCGCGCCTTCGTCGACGCCCGCCTCGGCCGCATCGGCGGCGGCAGCGTCGAGACCATGAAGCAGATCATCGCCCGCTCCATGCTGCCCGACAACCGCCCCAAGAAGGCCGCGGAATGACCCAACCGCCTCCTGGCCCCCTGCACGGCATCACCGTGCTCGACCTCTCCACCGTGATCCTCGGCCCCATGGCCGCCCAATCCCTCGGCGACATGGGCGCCGACGTCATCAAGGTCGAAAGCCCCGAAGGCGACGTCACCCGCACCATCGGCTCGCGCCGCTCCGAAGGCATGGGTGCGCTGTTCCTCGCCACCAACCGCAACAAACGCAGCATCGTGCTCGACCTCAAGACGCCCGACGGCCAGCACGCGCTGCAACGTCTCGCCGCCACCAGCGACGTGCTGCTCCACTCCATCCGCGCCTCCGCCGCCGCCCGCATCGGCCTCGCCTACGAACCGCTCGCCGCCGCCAACCCCCGCCTGATCTACTGTCACGTCCGCGGCTTCCAGGAAGACGGCCCCTATGGCGGCCGCCCCGCCTATGACGACGTCATCCAGTCCCTCTCCGGCCTCGCCATGCTGCAGAAGGTCCCCGCCGGCCAGCCCCGCTACGTCCCCTCCATCATCGCCGACAAGATCACCGCCGTGCACGCCGCCTACGCCATCATGCTGGCGCTGTTCCACCGCGAACGCACCGGGCGCGGCCAGGAGGTCGGCATCAACATGTTGGAGACGATGGTCGGCTTCAACATGATCGAGCATCTCGGCGGCGCCGTCTTCGACCCGCACCATCGGCCGCATGGGCTACGACCCCGTCCGCCAGGGCAAGCGCCGCCCCTACGCCACCAGCGACGGCTACCTCTGCCTGATGCCCTACACCGACCGCCATTGGACCCGTTTCTTCGAACTCTCCGGCCGCGCCGACCTCGCCGCCGACCCCGCCTTCGCCACCAACCGCGGCCGCCAGGTCGATCCCGGCCGCGTCTGGGACGAACTCGGCCGCGAGGTCGTCACCCGCACCAGCGCCGAATGGACCGCCCTGCTCGACGGCAGCGACATCCCCCACGCCGTCCTGAACGACCTCGAGGACCTGCTCGACGACCCCCACCTCGCCGCCACCGGCTTCTGGCAGCGTCTCGAACACCCCACCGAAGGCGCCCTGCGCCTGCCGATGAACCCGATCGCCCTGTCAAACTCCCCGCCCAGCATCCGCCGCCTGCCGCCCGCTCTCGGCCAGCACACCGAAGAGATCCTGCGCGAACACGGCTTCACCCCCGAAACCATCCAAAGCCTCGCACCCGCCCCCTAAACCGTCATCGCGAGCGCAGCGCGGCGATCCAGAACGGCACGGACCCCTCCAGCCACCTGAAACCTCGCCGATGCGCCGAGAAGAATACTTGCCGGTATCTAATCTTTACGATTAGTATCGGCCGCAACGCCGACCGGGGGAAAACGGAATGTTGAAGCGTCGCACTCTGATGGCGGGCATGGCCGCGATCGGCCCGGCCTCGCGCGCCGCCGCGCAGCCCAAGCCGACCATCCGCATCGGCATGCTGCAGGACGCCTCCGGCGCCAACAGCATCCTCGGCGGCCGCCTCTCGCTCGAATGCGCCCGCCAAGCCATCATCGACCAGCAAGCCACCACCGGCCTCGCCGTCGACCTCATCGCCGCCGACCACCGCAACAGCCCCGACCTCGGCGTCTCCATCGCCCGGCAATGGATCAGCGAAGGCGTCGACGCCATCATGGAGTTCAACAACTCCGCCGTCGCCCTCGGCGTGAACACGCTCATCCGCGACGCCGACCGCGTCATGCTCGCCAACAACGTCGGCGCCGCCGCCCTCAGCGGAAAGTTCTGCACCCCCAACGAGACCCACTGGACCTTCGACACCGCCATGCTCGCCCGCGTCGTCGGCAACGCGCTGTGCGACCAAGGCGGCGACACCTGGTTTTTTATTCGTGCCGACTACGTGTTCGGCCGCGAACTGAAGGACGACACCGCCGCGATCGTCCAGAGCCGCGGCGGCAAGGTCGTCGGCGAAGTCGCCCTCCCCCTCGGCTCCACCGACTACGCCTCCGCCCTCCTGCAGGCGCAATCCTCCGGCGCCAAGGTCGTCGCCCTCGCGCTGGCCGGCACCGACCTGCAGAACTGCATCAAGCAAGCCGGCGAATTCGGCCTCATGAACGGCAGCCAGAAAGTCGCCGCCCTCGTCATGTACCCGCAATACGTCCACGCCATCGGCCTGCAAGTCGTCCAGCACACCTACCTCACCGAATCCTTCTACTGGAACCTCAACGACCGCAGCCGCGCCCTCACCGCACGCGTGACGCCGCGGACATCAGGCATGCCGCCCCACATGGGCGCCGCCGGGGCCTACTCCGCCGTCCGCCACTACCTCAAGGCCGCAGCCGCGCTCGGCCCGGCCGCCGCAAAAGCCTCCGGCCGCGCCACCGTCGCCCGCATGAAGCAGATCCCGATCGAAGACGACGTCCTCGTCAACGCCAGCATCCGCGAAGACGGCCGCGTCGTCAGCGACGTCTACCTCTTCGAAGTCAAAACCCCCGCCCAAAGCAAATCCGAATGGGACCTCTACAACCTCGTCGCCACCCTCGGCCCCGACCGCGCCTGGCGCCCCATGTCCGAAGGCGCCTGCCCCCTCGTGCGCACATGACCCCCTCACCCGTAGGGCGGAAAAGCGCAGCGCATTCCGCCACCCCCCAGCCGAAAATGGCAGTATCAGCGACGCTTTCCCGCCCCACGCCTCCGTAATGTCGCAAGCCGCCCACGCTCTGCTGCACCCGCGCTCGATCGTCATCGTCGGCGCCTCGGACCGGTCCCGCTGGTCGCAAACCGCATTCGACAACCTCGCCGCCTTCGCCGGCAAGGTACACCTGGTCAATCCCCGCGGCGGCACCGTCCACGGCCGCCAAGCCGCCCCAACCTGCGCCGCCCTCGGCGAACAGGTCGATCTCGGCATCGTCCTCGTGCCGGGTCACGCCACCGAAGCCGCGATCCGCGACCTCGGCGCCTGCGGCGCCCGCTCCGCCGCCATCCTCACCTCCGGCTTCGCCGAACTCGGCGACGCCGGCCGCGCCACCCAGCAAAGCCTGACCGACACCGCCCGCGCCCTCGGCATCCGCCTGCTCGGCCCCAACAGCCTCGGCTTCATCAACTTCACCGCTCCCGCCCTCGCCTGGACCACCCCCGTCCGTCCGCCCAGCCGCAACACCGGCGTCGCCATCGTCTCGCAAAGCGGCGCCACCGCCTTCTTCCTCGCCACCCTCGCCCACCAATGGGACATCGGCCTCAGCACCGTCGTCGCCACCGGCAACGAAGCCGATCTCGCCTGCACCGATTTCGCCGCCACCCTCCTCGAAGACGACGCCACCAAATCCATCGCCCTCTTCATCGAAACCGTCCGCAACCCGGCCGCCTTCCTCGCCATCGCCCGCGCCGCCCGCACCCACCGCAAACCCATCGTCGTCCTCAAGACCGGCGCCTCGGCCGTCAGCGCCAAATCCGCCCTCGCCCACACCGGCGCCCTCGTCGGCGACGACAGCGTGTTCGACGGCATCTGCCGCCAGTTCGGCCTCATCCGCGTCACCTCGATCGAGGACCTCCTCGCCACCGCCGACCTCGCCGCCCGCACCGGCCCGATCCGACCCGGCGGCCTCGGCATCGTCTCCAATTCCGGCGGCATCTGCGAGATCGCCGCCGACACCGCCGAAGCCCGCCGCCTCGCCCTCCCGCCCCTCGACCAAGCCGCCGCCACCGCCCTCGCCGCCACCATCCCCGGCTTCGCCACCGCCCATAATCCGCTCGACCTCACCGGCGCCATCACCCCCGAGCAATGCGGCGCCGTCATCGACATCATGGCCGCCCAACCCGCCTTCGCCGCCCTGCTCTGCCCCTATTACGAAGTTCCAACCACGGAAGCGGACATCACCGAACGCCTCTCCGCCCTGCACGCCGCCCTCGCCCGCGGCCTGCGCGCCGCCCCGATCCCCGGCTTCGTCACCAGCTACACCAGCACCCATCTCAACGACCTCTCCCGCCGCATCGTCGCCGAGACCGGCCTGCCCTATCTCGCCTGCGGCATGGACCGCGCCCTCACCGCCCTCGGCGGCGTCGCCGACTGGTCGGAATGGCTCCGCCGCCCCGACCCGGCAAGCCGCCCCCCTGCCGCCCCAATCTCGGACCGCCCCCGCACCGAACACGCCGCGCTGCAAGCGCTCGGCCGCCACGCCGTCCCCGTCGTCCCGATGACCCTCGCCCGAACCGAGGACGAAGCCGTCGCCGCCGCCCGCGCGCTCCACGGCCCGGCCGTGCTCAAGATCGCCTCCCCCGACATCCTCCACAAAAGCGACATCGGCGGCGTCGCCCTTGGCATCTCCGGCGACGACGCCGTCCGCGCCGCCTACCGCCGGGTCCGCACCGCCGGCGAAGCCGTCACCGGCGCCCGCATCGAAGGCGTGCTCGTGGTCCCGATGCGGCCCCCCGGCCTCGAACTCTTCGTCGGCATCTCCCGCGACGCGCAATGGGGCCCCGTGCTCGCCGCCGGCCTCGGCGGCATCTGGGTCGAAGTCCTCCACGACGTCCAACTCCGCCTCCTCCCCATCGACCCGGCCGAAGCGCGCCGCATGCTCGAAACCCTCCGCGGCGCCAAACTCCTCCAAGGCGCCCGCGGCCTCCCCCCCGCCGACCTCGACGCCGTCGCCGCCGCCATCAGCCGCATCGGCGACGCCGCCCTCGCCTTCGGCCCCCAACTCGCGGCCATGGACGTCAACCCGCTCTGGGTCCACGCCAGCCAGGTCGAAGCGCTCGACGCCCTATGCGTCTGGCAGGATCAGTAAGGAGCCCGAATGCGCACCGAAATCGCCAAAACCCTCGGCTGCGACGTCCCGATCTTCGCCTTCTCCCACTGCCGCGACGTCGTCGTCGAAGTCACCAAGGCCGGCGGCTTCGGCGTCCTCGGCGCCTCCACCTTCCCCCCCGACTATCTCGAGCAGGAACTCCGCTGGATCGACGACCATGTCGGCGGCCGCCCCTACGGCGTCGACGTGCTCATCCCCAGCAATTATGACCGCGAAGCCGAAACCGCCGCCGGCGACCTCGAGCGCCTCATCCCCGCCGAGCACAAGCAATTCCTCGACGACCTGCTCGAAGCCGAAGGCGTCCCCAAGCTCCCCGACGACGACCGCCGCCGCATCCAGCGCGAGATCGTCGACGGCCGCGGCAACATGACCCCCGACGGCGCCCGCCGCCTCCTCGAAGTCGCCCTCGCCCATCCCGGCGTCAAGCTCGTCGTCAGCGCCCTCGGCGCCCCGCCCGATCGACATCGTCGCCGACCTGCGCGCCCGCGGCGTCATGATCGGCGCCCTCTGCGGCAAGCCATCCCACGCCGTCCGCCAGCGCGAAGCCGGCGTCCAACTCATCATCGCCCAAGGCACCGAAGCCGGCGGCCACACCGGCGCCATCTCCACCCTCGTCCTCGTCCCCCAGATCGTCGAGGCCGCCCAGGGCATCCCCGTCCTCGCCGCCGGCGGCATCACCTCAGGCGGCCAGATCGCCGCCGCGCTCGCGATGGGCGCCGAAGGCGTCTGGTGCGGCACCATCTGGCTCGGCACCCGCGAGAGCGAACTCACGCCGTTCGAGAAGCAAGCCATGTTCGCCGCCAAAGCCGAAGACGCCATCCGCAGCCGCGCCCGCACCGGCAAACCCGTCCGCATGCTCCGCAGCAAGCTCTCCGACGCCTGGGAAGCCCCCGGCGCCCCCGCCTACCTCCCCACCCCGCTGCAAGGCGTGCTCTACAACGAGGCCCACGCCCGCGTCGTCCGCGCCCAACGCCGCGACCTCTACTCCTTCCCAGCCGGCCAAGCCGTCGGCACCATGACCGAGGAAACCTCCGTCCGCGAAGTCATGCTCCGCCTCCAAAACGAATACCTAACCGCGATAGAACGCCTACTCCGCATAGCCGAACCCGAGTAGGGTGGGCTTCAACCCACCACCCCTCAGCCCGCCTTGACCGCCCGCCGCCGCCCCGCCGGCTTTGCCGCCTTAACCGCCGGCGCCGCCCCGACCATGCTCAAGATTAGCGCCGTCAGCTCCTCGCTCGTCTGCGCCAGCGTCAACCGCCCTTCCTGCCGGTACCAGACATAAGCCCAGCTCACCATCCCGCCGATCGCCAGCGCCGCGATCCGCGTATCCCGGATCTGGAACTCGCCCGCCGCGACGCCCTCGTTCAGCAGCTTGACCAGCTTGTGGTCGAACGTACGCCGCATCTCGCTGATGCGCTTGAAATCATCCGGCGAAAGGTTCTTCTCCTCCCGCGCGAAGATCGCGATATACCGCTGGCTATTGAGCACCGACGTCACGAACCGCCGCCCGACCTCCTCGAGCCGCGCCCGCGGCGACCCCGGCACCGTCTCCAGCACCCCCTCCAGCGCCGCCAACGCCGACGCGATCCCCCTCGAGCAGATCTCCGCCAGCAATTCCGCCTTCGAAGTGAAATGCGCATAGATGAACGGCTTGGTGACGTTCATCCGCTCGGCGATCGCATCCAGCGACGTGTTCTCGTAGCCCCGCTCGTAGAACAACTCCGCCGCCACAGCGATCGTCCGCTCCCGCTTGAGAGCGACGACCTCGTCGCGGATGCCCATGATCGGTGCTGTACTGGCTGACATGATGCGCAACTGCTAGTCCCGAGTTCGAATCCCGCCGCAGCGGCCTAGTTCCTAAGCAACCACGTTTGGCGACGGGATACAACGCGTCAGTATCAGCGCCTACCGAAGGGGATGCGCGCGAACCTCAACTCGCAGGTTCGAACCAGAAATCCAGCACGTCCCCGGTCCGCTTCTCGGCGAACCGCGTGATCACCTTCGTCCCGACCTTCAGCTTCTGCGCCGCCGCCGCCGGGTCCGCAAGATCCACCCCCCGGATGAACCCGCCGATCGCCGTATCCGCCCCGTCCAGCTTCACATAGCCGAACGCATAGGGCGGCGGCGGCAACCCGTTGAACTCCTCATAGGTGATCGTGAACGTCTCGATCACCCCGCCCGGCCCCACCTCGACCCAATCCGTCGTCGGCTCCAGCGTCTGATCCGAGAACGCCCGCGGCGGCACCAGCACCCGCCCCGATTTCGCATCCCGCTTGCCGTACAGCTTCCCGTGGTCGCGCAACTGCACGTAGAACCAGCTCGCCGTCTCGCCCAGCGCATGCGTGTAGGTGATGTTCCAGCTTTCCTGGCGCTTCAGCAATTCCATTCTCTTCTCCTGTAAGCCGTTCCGAAATGTGCTCGGAATGGTCAACTGACGTGCGTTTCCGAGCATCGGAGCGGAGCGCCCTTATTGGGCGTGAGCACCGAAGCGCAGGAAATGCGCGTCAGATGGCCGGTCCCAGCACATTTCGCTCTATGCTTCGACGACCATCGTTCCGAAGAACTGATGATCCCCGCCATTCCCGCTCGCGATCCCGCGCTTGGCGCCCTTCACCTGATGCCCCCCGGCCCGGCCCCAGACCTGCAGCGCGATCTCCGCCACCCGGATCATCGCCGTCACCGCGATCGCATTCGTGCACAGCGTCCCGCCCGACGGATTGACCGGGATGTCGCCCCCGATCTGGAACTGCCCCTCCCGCAGCATCGCCGGCGACTGCCCCAACTTGGCCAGCCCGGCCGCCTCGATCGAGTGGAACTCCGTATTGCTGAACGGCGCATAGATCTCCGCCACGTCCACCTGGCTGCGCGGATCGGTGATCCCCGCCATCTTGTACGCACGCTGGAACGAGTGCCCCAGCGCATACGCGTCGGCATGATCCGCTGTCTGGCCCGTCCCCATCCGGTCGCCCAGGTAATACGTCTCCGTGCAATGCCCCACCCCGGTGATCCACACCGCGTCCAGCTTGCGCTCCTTGATGTATTTCTCCGACGCCAGCACCATCGCCCCGCCGCCGCTCGACTGCGGGCAGCAATCGAACAGCTTCACCGGCCAGCAGATGTAGCGCGACGCCATCACCTCCTCCTTCGTCGTCTCCTTCCGGAGATGCGCATTCGGATTCTTCGACGCCTGCCAACGGTTCTTGACCACGACTTGCGCCATGTCGTCCTCGGTCATCCCGTACTTGTCCATGTAGCGCACCGCCGACATCGCCAGCATGCTGATCGTCCCCAGCGGCAACTGCCGCTCGTAGGTCGGATCCCAGATCTTGTTCAGCACCGTCTGGCTGTCGCCGCACTCGCCGACCTTGTCGGCGCCCGCCGTCAGCACCGTCTCGCACGCGCCCGACGCGATATGATAATACGCCGCCGCAACGCTCGAGATCCCCGTCGCCCCGCCCGGTGTTGATCCGCAGGAACCGCTTGTTCCGCCCCCCGACCGCATCGATCCCGAGCCGCTCGGCATTGCCGATCCCCACCATCGCGTCCGGCGACAGCGAGTAGACCACCGCGTCGATCCCATCGAACTCGAGCTTGGCATCCCCCATCGCCAGCGCCACCGCCTCGCGCACCAGGTCCGGATAGCTGGCATCGTCCCGCCGCGACCGGAACGCGGATTGACCGATGCCGATGATCCCCACGCGCTGGCTCATGCCGCAGCTCCCTCTTGCCCACGGCGCAACACCACGACCGTGTTGTATTGCATCGCATCCCCGCTCGCCGCATGCGCCAGCCCGGTCTTCACCCCCGCGAGCTGATGCGGCCCCGCCCGCCCCAGCACCTGCCGCGCGATCTCCGCGATCCGGATCATCCCCGTGCAGTAGACCGGGTTCAAAGTGATCGCGCCCCCGGAAAGGTTCACCGGCAGCTTCCCGCCCGGCCCGAACGTCCCGTCCGCCACCAGCTGCTCCCACGTCGCGCGCGGCGCCAGGCCGAGCGCCTCATACGCCAGCAACTCCTGATACGGCGTCGCATCGGCCACCTCGGCCACGTCGAACGAGCCCATCGGATCGGTGATCGCGGCCTCGCCATAAGCCTGCCCCGCCGCCGCCTCGAGCGCCGGCGCCTGCGTCAAATCCCGGTCCCCCAGGAACGCCGGCTCCGTCGCCCACCCCATCCCCGCGATCATCGCGATCGGCGCCGACCGCTCACGCGCGAACGCCTCCGACGACAACACCAGCGCGACCGCCCCCACCACCGGCGCCTGACCCGGCGGTAGCGGCCACCGCGCCTTCACCGCCGCCGCCGCCTTCGCCCCAGCCGCGAACTCCGGATACGCCGCAGCCCCATTGGCCCGGTTCTTCGCCGCGATCCGCTCCGCCACCGCCTGCAGATTCGGCATCGTCGCCAGCAGCGCCGTCGCCTGCATCGCATGCGCCGCCGCCTCGTCCAGCGGCAGCCGCCGATGGAAATACGGATCCGCCGCCAGCCGCTGCACCTCCGACAGCGACCCCGCCTCCGTCGGGCTCCACGCCACCACCAGCTGCGTCCGATACTGCCCGCTCGCGACCCGCAGCGCGCCCATCACGAACGCATGCTCCCCCGCCGACGGCGTCGACAGGATGTCGCGATCGACACCGCCCACCGAGCCCGACGCCGCCATCACCGAGATCGCCCGCCCATCGTACTGGTCGTTCGCCGCCACCACGATCCCATCGATGTCGTCGATCGTGAGCCCCGCATCACGCAGCGCGCGCTGCGTCACCTCGTACAGGATCTCCTCGAGCGACCGCTCGTTGCCGGTGACGCACGGCATGATGGCGGCGCCGATCACGCCAGGTTGGACGTTGTAGGCCATGGTTTTCCTGCTTCCTCGTGAAGTCTGCTGAGTTTCGGCCGCGAGGCCGGCGCCGCACCGTCGATCCGTGCCGGAAACAACGCCTGCAGCGCCCCGTCCGCCGCCGGGCGCACCAGCCCCCGCTCGCGATGGTGCGGCGACGCCAACGCCTCGCCGAGATCGAGCACCGGGCTGAAACAGCAATCCGCCGGCGTGAACCGCGCCACGCAATCCGCGAGCGTCAGCGACCCGATCAACGCCGCCACCTCGCCGATCAACCCGAGCTGCGGCTCCGCCTCGCTCTGCCGCGCCACCCAATCCGGCTGTCCCGCGGCATGGCAGAACGCCGCCCAGAACTTCGGCTCGATCGCCCCCAGCGCCACATGCCGCCCGTCCGAAGTGCCATAAACCTGGTAATAGGCCGCCCCGCCGTTCAGATAAGTCTCGTTCGCCTGCGGCACCGAACCGGTCGCCCCATGCCCCGCGATCTCGAACAGCTGCAGCGGCATCGGCGTATCCGCCAACCCGATATCGACGGCGCACCCCCGCCCATCCGCCTCCCGCGCCCGCAACGCGCCCAGGATCGCGATCACCGCGAACAGCGACCCCGACACGTCGGCGATCGGCGGATCGTAGAACGTCGGCGGATTGCCATTCCGATGCATCACCCCGGACCCCGCCAGATAATTGGCGTCGTGCCCCGCCTCCCGCACCCGCGGCCCCTCCGCCCCATACCCGCTCAACGAGCACAATATCAGCCCCGGATTGACCGCCCGCAGCACCGGATAGCCCAGCCCCAGCCGCGCCATCACCCCCGGCCGGAACCCCTCGATCAGCACGTCGAAATCGACCACCATCCGCAGGAACTCCGCGCGGACCTCATCCTCTTTGAGGTTCATCCGCCGCACCCGCTTGCCCGCGTTCACCGCCTCGTAGAACACCGCGCCGCCCTCGGCGTCCCGCGGCCCCAGCGTCGCCATCGGGTCCCCCGCCGGCGGCTCGATCTTCAACACCTCCGCGCCCATATCCGCCAACAGCAGCCCGGCCAACGGCCCCGGCAGGAACGCCGACAAATCCAGCACCCGAACGCCCCGCGCGAATTGGGCAAGCCGGCTCAAAGCACCGCCACCGGCGCCACCGGGCTTCCCGTCGCCCCAACGATCGGCAACGGCGTCGCCGCGAACAGGAACTCCGTCGCCCCAGCCTCACCCAACTCCCGCAGCACGAGCCCTTCCAGCAACGGGATCCCATAATCCCGGATCAACCGCTGATGCACCGGGAACACCGTCCCCTCCGGAAACGGCAGCACCTCGATCGCGAAATTATCCGCGCCCACGACCGCCACGCCGCTCTCCGCCAGCCACAGCGCCGCCTCGACGTCGATCCCCGGCTCACGGTTGAAGTCGATCCCGACCGCCGCATCCTGGCTCTCCAGCCACCCCGTCCGGATCAGCACCGCGTCCCCGTCCCGCAGCGTCACCCCAGCCTGCGCCGCCGCGCGCCCCAACTCCTCCCGCCCGATCGTCTCCCCCGACGCCGCCGCCGCCCCCCGCAGCCGCACCACGTCCAGCAGCACCCCCCGCGTGATCAGCGGCGGCATCTTCTCCACCCCGCACCGCAACGCCCGCGTCGTGCTGCGCACGGTATTCCCCGAAAACCCGTTGTAGAGACGGTCGTCGCACCAAGCGTGGCACAGCGCGTCGATATGCGTCCCCAGATGCAAGCGGCAGCACCACCGTATCCTCGGCGAACTGGAACCCCCCCGGCCGCTTCGCCCCCGCCGCGTAATCCCCCCCGTCCCGCCCCATGAAATGCTGCACGCCCGCCCGATGACCCGGCACCGGCAGCCGATCCGAAACCTTCTGCGCCAAACTGATGACCCGGCCGCTGCGCACCAGCCCCGCCGCCAGCCGCACCTGCGCCGCCCCGATCAGGTTCGGCGCACCCGCCTCGTCCTCCGGCCCCCACCGGCCCCAAGCCTCCTGCGCCACGCCCTACCCGCCCGCCGCCACGAGCTGCACGGCCGCCGCCTTCAGCTCCTTGCGCATCAGCTTGCCCGTCACCGTCGTCGGCAACACCTCGACGATCTCGAAACGATCCGGCACCTTGTAGCTCGACGCGAACCGCCGGCAATGCGCAACCAACTCCTCCGCACCCGGCGCCTCCGCCCCCCGCGGCACCACGAACGCGATGATCGACTCCCCCTGCGCCGAAGGCACCCCCACCACGCCCACCTGCGCCACCGACGGATGCTGCAGCAGCACCTCCTCCACCTCCGCCGGCGAAACGTTGATCCCCGCCCGCTTGATCATCTCGGTGGACCGCCCCAGGAACACGAACTCCCCCGCCGCCGTGAGCTGCCCGATATCCCCGCTCTGGAACCACCCATCCCGAGTGAACACCGTCGCGTTGTGCGCCGCGCTCGACGCCGTATACCCCCGCATCACATACGGCCCGCGCACCTCCACCAGCCCCGGCTCCCCTGCCCCACGCACCGCCCCCGTCGCCTCGTCGACGATCCGCATCTCCACGCCCGGCAGCGGCAACCCCTGGCAATTGGCCCGCCGCTCCAGCGGCCAGTCATGATGCGTCACGCAACAATTCCCGCCCGTCTCGCTCGACCCATAGACGTTGCAGATCTGCGCCGCCCCCAACCGTTCCGCCGCGCTGATCACGTCCTGCGGGCTCCCGATCGTCATCCCCCTCTTGAGCGTCCGCGTCCGCTCCGGCCGGAACGCCGCGTGCCCGATCATCGCCGCCGTCATCCCCGGCAGCGTGTAGAACGACGTGCACCCGTGCCGCTCGATCAGATCCAGCGACTCACCCGCATCGAACCGCCCCTGCAGCACCAGCGCCGCCCCATGCGTGAACGTCGCCGGCAACGCATTCACCCCGCCATACGTCCAGAACAGCGGCGGCGACAGCAGCACCCTGTCGTCCGGCCCCAGCCCCTGCCGCTCACCGATATTGAACCCGTTCTCGATCACCAGATAATGCGCCAACGCAATGGCCTTCGGACGGCTGGTCGACCCCGACGTGTACAGGATGATCGCATCATCGACCGCACTCGCGCCGTCGCCGGGCGCCAGCGTCGCATGCGCGCCGGCCGCATCGCGCGCGCCCGCATAATCCTCGAACCCCCCGCTGCCGTCGATCGTCATCACCGTGCCCAGCGTCGGGATGCTGAGCTCGCGCAGGATGGCCTCGTAATCCTCCCGCCCGAACCGCCCCAGCGTCACCAGGATCTTCACCCCGGAATCCGCCAGCAGGAACTCCAGCTCGTGCCGCGTCGACCACGTGCTGAACGGCGTCGCCACCGCCCCCAGCAGCCAAGCGCCGAACGCCAATTCCAGCCACTCCACCCGGTTGTTGACCAGGATGCCCACCCGGTCGCCCCGGCCCACCCCATGCCCTGCCAGCACCGAAGCCGCCTGCCGCGCCCGCATCGCCAGCGCCGCATAGCCATACGACTGCCCGCCGCAGATCACCGCGCAGCCGCCCCGCTCGGCTTGTTCGTCCAGCAATTCGAACAGGGTGCGGCTCCGCGGCGCCTGCATGCGTCAGACCTCGTGTCCCGAAACCGAACCGGAGTGCTCCGTCACGCGATCCCCCCTGCACCGGCAGCACCGCGGCTGTCGGTCGCACATCTTACCGACCAGTATGATCCCATTCCGCTGGAACGCGCAACCCCGCTCGTCCACCGCCCGTCCAAAAGCGAGATTGCCATTCCCGTCGGTAGCATTTACTACCCAGGAAACACCGGGGAGGACGCACCCATGTCGCTGAACGGAAAAGGCGCCATCACCGGCATCGGCGAAACCGCCTATGTCCGAGCCTCGCCCAAGACCGCCTTCGAACTCCAGATCGAAGCCTCGCTATCGGCCATCGCCGACGCCGGCCTCGACCCCAAGGACATCGACGGCATCATCCCCATCGGCATCACCGGCGCCCCCGCCGAAGCCTTCGTCACCAATTTCGGCATCCCCGACCTGCGCTTCTCCGCGCTCACCCCCATGGGCGGCGCCAGCGGCATCGCCGCCATCCAATGCGCCATCGCCGCCATCCACGCCGGCCTCTGCCACCACGTCCTGATCCCCGCCGGCCGCAACGTCTCCGCCGGCGCCAAGGCCGGCGTCCGCATCCACCAGATGCCGCAATTCCACCTCGTCACCGAATACGAGCTCCCCCTCGGCGCCATCGCCCCCGCCCAGCTCTACGCCCCCATGGCCCGCCGCCACATGGAGCTCTACGGCACCAACGAATCCCATTTCGCCGAAGTCGCCATCACCATGCGCAACCACGCCCTGCTCAACGACAACGCCGTCATGAAGAAGCCCATCACCGCCGACGACCACGCCGCCTCCCGCATGATCGCCGACCCCTTCCGCCTCCTCGACTGCAGCCTCGAATCCGACGGCGGCGCCGCCTTCGTCGTCAGCAGCACCGAACGCGCCCGCGACCTGCGCCAACCCGTCGTCGAGATCCTCGGCATCGCCGAGGGCCACCCCGACTCCCCCTCCTCCATCACCCAACGCCCCGACCTCACCCGCCTCGGCCTCGCCAAAGCCGCCCCCATCGCCTTCACCATGGCCGGCGTCCGCCACGCCGACATCGACGTCGCCGAGATCTACGACTGCTTCACCTGGGTCGTGCTCTGCGAACTCGAGGACATGGGCTTCTGCAAGAAGGGCGAAGGCGGCCCCTTCGTCGCCGACGGCAAGCTCCGCCTCGGCGGCGCGCTCCCCACCAACACCCATGGCGGCCTGCTCTCCCAGGCCCACATGCTCGGCCTCAACCACGTCGTCGAACTCGTCCGCCAACTCCGCCACCAAGCCGGCCGCGCCCAAGTCGCCGGCGCCGAGATCGGCCTCTGCACCGGCTACGGCGACCTCGGCGACGGCGCCATCGCCATCATGCGCCGAGGCTTAACCATGAGCGAAACAAAACCCACCCCCCACCCCGACGCCGTCTCTCAGCCCTACTGGGACGCCGCCGCCATCGGCACCCTCAACCTCCAGCGCTGCACCAATTGCGGCACGATCCGCCACTACCCCCAACTCGTCTGCGCCAACTGCTATTCCCTCGGCGTCGAATGGATCCAAGCCACCGGCCACGGCACCATCCACAGCTGGACCGTCGCCCACCACGCCTTCCACCCCGCCTTCAAAGCCGAACTCCCCTACACCCTCGTCCTCGTCGACCTCGAAGAAGGCCCCCGCGCCATGGCCCGCCTCGACCCGGCCGCCACCACCCAACTCCGCCTCGGCCTCCCGGTCCGCATCACCTTCGGCCCCGACCATCTCCCTCTCGCGACACCGGTCTGACCATGGAACAAGAAGTTCTCGTCCAGCATGACGCCGGCATCGTCACCATAACGATCAACCGCCCCGCCCAGCGCAACGCCGTCAACCGCGCCGTCTCCTACGGCGTCTGCGAAGCCGTCGACGAACTCGACCGCAACCCCGACCTCCATATCGGCATCCTCACCGGCGCCGGCGGCAATTTCTGCGCCGGCATGGACCTCAAAGCCTTCCTCCGCGGCGAGATCACCCGCGTCGAAGGCCGCGGCATCCTCGGCATCGCCATCACGCCCCCCAAGAAACCCCTCATCGCCGCCGTGGAAGGCTACGCCCTCGCCGGCGGCTTCGAAGCCGCCCTAGCCTGCGACCTCATCGTCGCCGCCAACAACGCCAAATTCGGCCTCCCCGAAGTCAAGCGCGGCCTCGCCGCCGCCGCCGGCGGCCTCCTCCGCCTTCCCCGCCTCCTACCCCCCCGCATCGCCATGGAAATCGCCCTCACCGGCGACATGACCACCGCCGAACGCCTCCACCAGTTCGGCCTCATCAACGAACTCACCGAACCCGGCCAAGCCCTTCCCGCCGCCCTCGCCCTCGCCCGCCGCATCATCGCCAACGCCCCCCTCTCCATCGCCGCCAGCAAACGCGTCATCGTCGAGCAACAAGACTGGCCCCTCGCCGAAATGTGGGACCGCCAACAAGCCATCACCGCCCCCATCCTCGCCTCCAACGACGCCCGCGAAGGCGCCGCCGCCTTCGCCGAACGCCGCACCCCCAACTGGTCAGGAAAGTAACGAGTGACCTATACTGTCGGCGACCTCGTCGCCGAATTCCTCTCCGCCGCCGGCGTCACCACCGCCTTCGGCATCGTCTCCGTCCACAACATCCCCATCCTCGACGCCATCGGCCGCCGCAACGCCATCCGCTTCATCCCCGTCCGCGGCGAGATGGGCGGCGGCCACATGGCCGACGCCTACGCCCGCGCCTCCGGCCACCTCGGCATCCTCGTCACCAGCACCGGACCCGGCGCCGCCAACGCCGTCCCCGCCCTCGCCGAAGCCCGCTTCGCCGGCAGCCCCGTCCTGCACATCACCGGCCAGACCGCCACCACCCATCTCGGCCGCGACACCGGCGCCGTCCACGACCTCCCCGGCCAAACCGCCATGCTCGCCGCCATCTGCAAATCGGTCCACCGCCCCCGCACCCCCGAACAGATCTTCGACCTCCTCGTCGCCGCCGCCACCGACGCCCTCTCGCCCCCCACCGGCCCCGTCACCCTCGAGATCCCCGCCGACCTCCAGCGCCGCGAGATCGCCCGTCCCCCGGCCCTCGACCACCTCGAACTCCGCCCAAGCCGCGCCATCCCCGCCGAAGCCGCGCTAGACGCCGCCGCCGACCGCCTCGCCACCGCCCGCCGCCCCATGCTCTGGCTCGGCAACGGCGCCCGCGAAGCCGGCCCCGCCGCCCTCTCCCTCCTCGCCCTAGGCTTCGGCGCCGTCAGCTCCTGGAACGGCCGCGGCATCGTCCCCGAAGACCACCCGCAAACCCTCGCCGCCCTCCACGGCAACGGCTCCCCCGAGATCGAAACCTTCTACGACACCGTCGATGCCATGCTCGTCGTCGGCTCCCGCCTCCGCGGCCACGAAACCCTCGACGGCGCTCTCCGCCTGCCCAAACGCCGCATCCAGATCGACCTCGACCCCTACGCCAACGGCCGCCTCTACCCCTGCGACCTCTTCCTCCAAGGCGACGCAACCCTCGTCCTCGAAGGCCTGGCCCGCCGTCTCGCCGACCGCCTCACCATCGACCCCGCCTTCCACGCCGACCTCGCCACCGCCCGCACCAAGCGCCGCCGACGCCTACCGCGACACCCTCGGCCCCTACGCCACCTTCCCCGCCCAACTCCGCGCCGCCATGCCCCGCGACGCAATCTGGGTCCGCGACGCCACCGTCGCCGGCGCCACCTGGGCCCACCGCCTGCTCCCCGTCTACGGCCCCCGCGATTCCAATCCATCCCGTCGGCGCCTGCATCGGCCCCGGCCTGCCCTTCGGCATCGGCGCCGCCCTCGCCACCCCCGGCCGCAAGACCATCATGCTCGCCGGCGACGGCGGCTTCGCCATGAACATGACCGAACTCTGGACCGCCGTGCAGGAGAACGCCGATCTCTGCATCATCGTCATGAACGACGGCATCTACGCCGCCATCGGCCACATCCAGGACGCCTTCCAGGACGGCCGCCGCTACTTCGGCGAACTCCGCGGCCCCGACCTCGCCGGCCTCGCCGCCCTCGCCAACATCCCCTTCTGGCGCGTCGACCGCGCCGCCGATTTCGGCGCCAAAGTCGCCCAAGCCATCGCCATCGCCGGCCCGGCCATGGTCGAAATCGACATGTCCGCCATCGGCCCCGTCCCCGCCTACGGCGTCTACCGCCGCCAGAAACCCTGAACCGCCGCGCCGGCTGCGGCGCCATTCCACCCCAAAACGCCCTTGCCAATCTCAAACCGTTATGTTCTCTATTTGTTCGTGCTGCCCCTCGCCACCCGCCATCTCGTGGATCGCCTCGTCACCGCCCTGATGACGCTCGTCCGCGCCGTCGCCCCGGCCGACACGCCCGAACGGCGCCCGACGCTCTCCGAAGCCGCCGCCCAAACCCTCTTCTTCCGCGTCAGCCACCTCGTCCTCCGCCTTATCCGCATCAGGGCGTTCGGCCTGCGCACCCGCGACAAACCCGAGCCCGACACCGAAGCCCCCGACCCCTGCACGCGCGACACCGCCACCAACCCGCCAGCCCGGCGCAAAACCGCCCCGCCCCTCCCGCGCCACCCCGGCTGGCTCCTCGACGCCCTGCCGCACATCGCGCCGCCCGTCGCCGCCGCGCTCAGCGCCCTCCTCGCCGACCCGGCCATCGCCACCCTGCTGGACGAAGCCCCCTCCCTGGACCGCTCCCTCCGCTCCCTGATGCGCGCCCTCGGCATCGACGACCCCGTGCTCCTCCCGACGCCGCCGCAACCCCCGCCGCCCAACACCTTCCCGCCCGCCCCCACGCCACCCACCCGCGCGTCGAGCCGCGCGCCCACCCCAACCACCCCGTCGAAACGAACTCTCCCAGCTGCGCTGCCCACGCACGCCCAATTCGTTACGATATCGTAACAGACTACCGGATCAGCGACCGCACCCACTCCTCCCCGATCCCCACGCTCTTGCAATAAGCCGCATACCGGTCGATCCGCACGAAAACGTCCTCGTAATCCTGCGCATTCCCGTCGGCATCGACATAAACCAGCGGCCCGAAGATATGGAACACCGCCGTCATGTGTCCCTCCTCGGGATGGATGAACAGCGTATGGATATGCCCCGCCGGCTCATAGACGAAGCTCCCCGCCCGCGCGACCCAATCGTGCTCCCGATACCCCCAGCTCCCCTCGAGCGTCCAAGCCGTCACCGGGCTGGCATGCCGGTGCCGCTGGATCGTCCCCGCGCCCCGCGCCCGCAACACGCTGATCCAACCCCCGGCCTTGGTGTCGTACATCAGCGGACGGCTATGCCCGATATTGCCGACCGGCATCCATTTCTCGTCATGCGCCAGCACGTCGCCCTGGAACATCTCCGGGCTCGTATGGGCGGACGGCGCGATCTGGATCATGGCGGTTTCCCCGGATGGATGTTATCTTACCCGTCAGTATCCTCGCCGCACCGCCAACCAATCAAGAAAATTCCGGGAGAACTCCATGCAGCAGCCCGTGTCCCGCCGTCTCGTGCTCACCGGCGCTGTCGCCCTCTCCGCCCCGTTCATCCAACGCGGCCATGCCGCCGAACCGCTCCGCCTCGGCTGCCTCACCGACCTCAACGGCCCCTACGCCGATCTCACCGGCAAAGGCAGCATCGGCTCGATCCGCCTCGCGATCGAAGACTTCCAGGCGCTCCATCCGGACATCCCCGTCGAACTCCTCACCGCCGACTTCAACCTCAAGCCCGACATCGGCCTCAGCCTCCTGCGCCAATGGTACGACACCGCCGGCGTCGACGCGGTGTTCGACTTCCCCATGTCCGCCCTCGCCCTCGCCGCCGTCCGCGTGTTCGAGGAGAAGAACAAAGTCGGCGTCATCACCTCCGCCGCCACCTCCGAGCTGACCCGCGGCAGTTGCGGCCCGAACCACGTCCAATTCGCCTCCGACACCTACTGCCTCGCCGCCTCCCTCGTGAAATCCATTGTCCAGCAGGGCGGCACCAGGTGGTTCTTCGTCATGCCGAACTACGAACTCGGCAAGTCCATGGTCGCCGACGCCAGCCGCGCCGTCACCGAAGCCGGCGCCAAGATCCTCGGCACCACGACCTACGCCTTCCCCGGCACCACCGACTTCTCCAGCGTCCTGCTCGAGGCGCAGAGCAGCGGCGCCAAGGTCCTCTGCCTCGCCAACGCCGGCGAGGACCTGACCAACTCCATGAAACAGGCGCACGAGTTCGGCATCCTCGACGGCGGCCGCGTCCTCGCCGTGCCGTTCATGGGCGAGCCCACCATCAAGACCCTAGGCCTCGGCTCCGCCGGCGGCGGCTACTTCCCCTCCCCCTTCTACTGGGACCGCGACCCCGGCACCCGCGCCTTCTCCGAACGCCTGCAGGCGTTCACGCCGAACCAGATGCCCAACAAGAACTGGGCGAACGCCTATGCCGGCGCGTTCCACTATCTCAAGACCGCCGCCGCCATGGGCGTCGCGAAAGCCAAGGCCGACGGCCGCGCCACGGTCGCCGCCATGAAGGCCACGCCGCTCGACGACACCCTGTTCGGCCGCGGCACGATCCGCGCCGACGGCCAGGCCATGCACGACATGCTGCTGCTCAAGATCAAGACCCCGCCCCAGTCTCACGGCGCCTCGGATTACTGCGAGATCGTCCAGACCCTCCCGGCCGAACAGGCAGCCCGGCCGCTCACCGAAGGCGGCTGCCGCCTCGTCAAGACCTGACCGCCCCACCCGCTTCGCCGAATGTCGACCCGAGCTCCGCCACCGCCCGCACGCCCGTCCCGCCCCGCAGCACGAACCCCGCATACCCCGCTTCCGCGACCTCGTCGCACTTCTTCCGATACCGCCCGATCCCCCCGACATACGGCATGAACACGCGCGGCTTGCCCGGAACGTTCGCCCCCATGTACCAGGAGTTCGCCCGCGGAAAGAGCGTCAGGTTGGCCTCGTCGTTCACGTGCCGCACCCATCGCTCCTCCGCCGACCGCGCCGGCTCGATCGTCGCCATCCCCTGCCCGCGCAGGCTGTCGATGCACTCGATGATCCAGTCCACATGCTGCTCGATCCCGATCACCATGTTCACCAGCACCGACGGGCTGCCCGGCCCGGTCACGATGAACAAGTTGGGAAAGCCGCTCGTCATCAACCCGAGATAGTTCTGCGGCCCGCCAGCCCATTTCTCCTGCAGCCGCTCCCCGCCCCGCCCCGTCACTTCGATCCGCAGCAACGCGCCCGTGAGCGCGTCGTACCCCGTCGCGAACACCAGGATGTCCAGCCCGTACTCGCGTCGGCTCGTGCGCACCCCCGCCGCCGTGATCGCCTCGATCGGCTCCGCGCGCAGATCGACCAGCGTCACGGACTCGCGGTTGAACGTCTCGTAATAATCGCTGCCCACGCAAATCCGTTTCGAGCCGAGCGGATGGTCCGTCGGCGACAGCAGCGCCGCCCGCTCCGGATCGCTCACCATCTCGCGGATCCGCGCCCGGACGAACGCCGCCGCTGTGTCGTTGGACGTCTTGTCCAAGTAGATGTCCTTGTAGGCGTGCACGAAATTGACCCCGCCCTCGTTCCAGCGGCGCCGGTATTCCCGCTCCCGCTCCTGCTCGGAGACCTCCATCGCGCCCCGGTCGCTGAACTCGTAGAACGTCCCGATCTCGCGCGCCTTCCGCCGCAACGCCGCGTAATCGTCCTTCCACCGCCGCTCCGTCGTCTCGTCCAGCGGTTGGTTCCGCGCCGGAATGATGAAGTTCGGCGTCCGCTGGAACACCACCAGCTCGGCCGCCTCCCGGGCGAGCACCGGGATCGCCTGGATCCCCGACGACCCCGTGCCGATCACGCCCACCCGCTTGCCCGCGACGTCGACGCCCTCGTGCGGCCAATCGCCGGTGTGATGGCTCTCCCCCGCGAACTCCCCGATCCCCGGAATCTCCGGCACCCGCGCCGCGGAGATCGAGCCCGTGCACATCAGGCAGAACTGCGCCACGACCCGGCCGCCGCGATCCGTCGTCACCGTCCACCGATCGGTCGCTTCATCGAACCGCACCGCCTCGATCCGCGTCTCGAACGAGATGTCGCGCCTCAGGTCGAACCGCGCCGCCACGTGCTGCAGATACGCCAGGATCTCCGCTTGCGGCGCGAACCGCTCCGTCCAGCGCCACTCCTGCTGTAATTCCTCGCTAAACGAATACGAATACTGCATGCTCTCGACATCGCAGCGCGCACCGGGATAGCGGTTCCAATACCAGACCCCGCCAACATCGCTCCCCGCCTCGAAACCCCGCGCGCTCAGACCGAGCTGACGCAACCGATAAAGCGCATACAGCCCCGCGAACCCGGCGCCCACGACCACGACATCGACCGTTTCATGCTCCCCTTGAACCATCTGGCCGCTCCTACCGACGGGTATTGACCCATACCCATAGTGTCAATTAGCTTCCACCTCAACTGCCGACCATGGGCGCCCAACAGGATACCGGCCGTGCAACGGCGCTCGCGGCGATCGAGCAAGCCGAGCGGGAGGGAATGGGAATGAACGTCGTGTCGCCATCGGTCGAGGTCTCCACCCGGACCATCCCCGTCTACCAGGCCCTCGCCGAAGACCTCCGCGCCATGGGCGTGGAACAATGTTTCGGCCTGATGAGCGACGACACCATCGGCCTATGCGTCGCGCTCGACGCTCTCGGCGTGCAGCTGCACGCCATCCGCCACGAATCCAACGCCGTCCTGGCCGCCGAAGGCTACGCCGCCGCGACCGGCAAGCTCGGCGTCGCCGTCATCGGCCGCGGCCCGGCCGCCGCCAACGGCATGCACGGCATCGTCGCCGTCTCCAAGGTCGGCACCCCCGTCCTCGTCATCATGGGCGAGGACGACCCCCGCCCCGGCCCCAACGCCGTCGGCCCCGACTACAAAGGATACAGCGCCCCCGCCGTAATGGCCGCCGCCGGCCTGCAAGCCTTCAAGGCCCCCAACGCCGAAGCCGCCCGCGCCACCCTCGCCGCCGCCGCCGCCGCCGCCCTGCGCGGCGCAACCGTCACCCTCCATCTCCCGGTCAGCGCCCAAACCGCCGAACTCCCCTACACCCCCGCCCCACCGCCGCCGAAACGACCGGCCCCCATCACAACCCTCCGCCGTCACGGCATCGACGCCGCCCTCGCCATCCTCGCCCAAAGCCAGCGCCCCCTTATCGTCGGCGGCCAAGGCGCCCACCGCGCCGGCGCGAAGCAAGCCCTCGAACGCCTCGCCGACCGCACCGGCGCCCTGCTCATCACCCCCATCAAGGGCAAGGACCTGTTCCGCGGCCACCCCTTCAACCTCGGCCTCTGCGGCTCCTTCTCCCACTCCCTCGCACGCCGCTACGTCGACCAGACCGACTGCGTCCTCGTCTTCGGCGCCAGCCTCAACTTCTACACCACCAGCAAAGGCGCCTTCTTCCCCGACGTCCCGGTCATCCAAGTCGATTCCGACCGCAGCCACATCGGCCGCTACTACACCGCCGACATCGCCATCGTCGGCGACGCCCGGCTGGTCGCCGAACAACTCGCCGACGCCGCCCCCGAGCGCGCCGACATGCCGTTCCGCACCGACGCGATCCGCCAGGAGATCGCCGCCTTCGACATGGCCGCCGACTTCAAGCCCGAACACACCGCCCGCACCCTCGACCCGCGCTCCCTCGCCATCCGCCTGGGCGAGCTTCTCCCGCCCTCCCGCACCATGGTCTACGACGCCGGCAACTTCCTCCTCTCCGCCTGCTACGTCCCGGTGTCCGGCCCCGACAAGCTGCGCTTCACCAGCGACTTCGCATCCATGGGCGCCGGCTTCGGCACCGCCCTCGGCGTCGCCGCCGCCCGCCCCGATGACGTCACCGTCCTGATGGTCGGCGACGGCGGATTCATGATGACCCTCTCCGAACTCGAAACCGTCGCCCGCCTCGCGCTGCGCATGGTCATCGTCGTCTTCAACGACTGCGCTTACGGCGCCGAACTCCAGATGTGCCGCATCCACGGCCTCCCCGAAGCCACCTCCCTCTTCGCCGACATCGACCTGGCTCCCCTCGCCGAGACCCTCGGCTTCACCGGTCTCACCCTCCGCACCATGGCCGACCTCGACGCCGCCGCCGACCTCCTCGCCGCCTGCGACGGACCCATCCTGCTCGACTGCAAAGTCAACGCCGACGTCCAAGCCCCCTTCATCGCGGAACTCGTCGGCAAGCACTGATGAATGTCGCCGGCTTCGATTTCCGCCTCCGCACGCCCGATACGAAAGTCTGCGTCGCCGACTACCGCCGCGCAGCCCGGCGACGCGTCCCCAAATTCGTCTGGGCCTATATCGACGAAGGCGCCGACGACCTCGAAACCCTCCGCGACAACGAAGCCGCCTTCGATCGCTGGTCCTTCAAGCCCCGCGCCCTGACCGGCGCCGGCGAACCCGACCTCTCCACCACCGTCGCCGGCGTCAAACTAGACATGCCGCTCATGCTCGCCCCCACCGGCTTTGCCGGCCTCACCCGCTGGCGCGGCGACCTCGACAGCACCCAAGCCGCCCAAGCCTGCGGCACCCACGCCATCCTCAGCACCGCCTCATCCTGGTCGCTCGAGGAAGTCGCCGAAACCTGCGGCACGGCCCCCTTCTTCCAGCTCTATCCCCGCGAAGGCGACACCGCAACGAAGCTCATGACCCGCGCCTGGAACGCCGGCTACCGCGCGCTCTACGTCACCGTCGACGTCCCCGTCGTCGGCAACCGCCGCATGGAGCAGCGCCGCGGCATGGGCCTCCCCCCCGTGCTCACCCCCTGGCGCGCCCTGGATCTCATGCGACATCCGCTATGGTCCTTCAACGTCCTGCGCCACGGCCGCATCGGCGGCCGCACGCTCGCCACCAACGCCACCATGGCCGCCGCCCTCGACGCCGTCGCCGCGCAGCAGCGCGAGATCGCCCAAGCCCGCCTCTCCTGGGACGACGTCGCCTGGATGCGCGACCAATGGAAAGGCCACTTCTCCATCAAAGGCCTCACCGAGCCCGAAGACGCCGAGCGCGCCGTCGGCATCGGCGCGGACGGCGTCGTCGTCTCCAACCATGGCGGCCGCCAACTCGACTTCGTCAGCGGCTCGCTCGACGCCCTCCCCGACATCGCCGCCGCGATCGGCGGCCGCGCCGAAATCCTGCTCGACGGCGGCGTCCGCCGCGGCGGCGACGTCCTCAAAGCCGTGGCCCTCGGCGCCCGCGCCGTGCTGATCGGCCGCCCCTATCTCTACGGACTTGCCGTCAACGGCCGCCAAGGCGTCGAAGCCATCCTCGGCATCCTCAAGCGCGAGATGACAGGCACCATGCGCCTGCTCGGCGCGGACGCGGTGACGCAGCTGGACCCGAGCTGGCTCAAACCCCGCGCCGGCCACCATCCTACCGCCAAGTATTGACACTTACTTAACCGTATCGCTACACCTCGCGTAATGACCGCGCAGCGGCGAAGGGAGGCATGATGTCACAGGCACTCGCAGAGCACACGACGCTCACCGAAACCGGCCAGCGCGTCCCCGTCCTCCAGCACCCCGCCCCCGACCCCGCCTGGCTCGCCCGCCGCACCGAAGCCGCCATCGAGCCCGGCCTGCCGATCATCGACCCGCACCACCACCTCTGGGACCGCGGCGGCGGCTACTTCCTCGACGAACTCCTCGCCGACATCCAGTCCGGCCACGACATCGTCGCCACCGTCTATCTCCAGTGCAATTACGGCTATCGAACCGACGGGCCCGAAGCCCTCAAGCCCGTCGGCGAGACCGAATTCGTCGCCGCCCTCGCCCGCCGGTCCGACGCGCGCGGCGTGAAAGCCCGCGTCTGCGAAGGGATCGTCGGCCACGCCGACATGCTCCTCGGCGACGCCGTCGCCCCCGTGCTCGAAGCCCACATCGCCGCCGCCGAAGGCCGCTTCCGCGGCATCCGCCACGTCACCGCCCGTAACGAATACTTCCGCGCCAGCATCGTCCCGCCGCCCCCGGCGCAAGTGATGGCCACTCCCGCCTTCCGCGCCGCCTTCGCCCGCCTCCGCGCCCACCACCTCAGCTTCGACGCCTGGCTCTACCACACCCAGATCGACGAACTCGCCGACCTCGCCCGCGCCTTCCCCGACACCCCGATCATCCTCAACCACGTCGGCGGCCCGGTCGGCATCGGCCCCTTCGCCGGCAAGCGCGACGAAGTATTCACGGCCTGGCGCGCCGCCATCCTCCGCCTCGCCCAATGCCCGAACGCGTCCGTCAAATTGGGCGGCCTCGCCATGGTCGTCACCGGCTTCGAGTTCCACAAGCAGAACGAGCCGCCCACCTCCGGCGACCTGCTCGCCGCCTGGCGCCCCTACCTCGACACCTGCATCGAAGCCTTCGGCCCATCCCGCTGCATGTTCGAGAGCAACTTCCCGGTCGACAAGGCCATGTGCAGCTACACGGCGATGTGGAACGCCTACAAACGCGCCGTCGCGTCCCATTCCGCCGCCGACAAGGCCGCGATGTTCCACGACACCGCAGCCCGGATCTATCGCCTGAAAAGCTGAATCAACGAACAACGGGGGGAACCACCCATGACATCCATCACGCGCCGAACGGCCCTGGCCGCCATCGGCGTCGGCGCCCTCGCCCGGCCCGGCCTGATCCGCGCTCAAACCAGTTCCGCCCCGATCCGGATCGGCATGCTGAGCGATGTCGGCGGCCCCTATCGCGACGTCGGCGGACCCGGCAGCAAGCTCGCCGCCGAAATGGCCGTCGAGGACTCCGGCGGTTCCGTGCTCGGCCGCCCGGTGCAGATCCTGCAGCTCGACGACCAGAACAAAGCCGACGTCGCCAGCACCCAAGCCCGCCAGATGGTCGACGACGGCGTCACCGCGCTGGCCGACGGCGCCGGGTCATCCGCCGCCCTGGCGATCCAGGACATCTCCCGCGACCGCAAGCGCATCTTCCTGATGAGCACGCCCACCTCCACCGTGTTCATCGGCAAGCAATGCTCGCCCTACGGCTTCCAATTCGCCTGCAACAGCTACGCCCTCGGCAAAGGCGTCGGCGGCGAACTCTCCCGCGTCGGCGGCGACACCTGGTTCTTCATCACCGTCGACTACGAGATGGGCATCTCGCTCCAATCCAACACCGAACAATTCATCAAGGCCGCCGGCGGCCGCGTCCTCGGCACCGCCAAGGCGCCGCTCGGCACCACCGACTACTCCGCCCAACTGCTCGAAGCCAAGTCCTCCGGCGCCAAGGTCATCGGCCTCGCCATCGCCGGCGCCGACCTGCAGAACTGCATCAAGCAAGCCCACGAATTCGGCATCGTCCAAGGCGGCCAGCGCCTCGCTACGCTGCTGATGATGATCACCGACGTTCTGTCGCTCGGCCAGGACACCTGCCAAGGCCTCGTGCTCACCAACTCCTTCTACTGGGCGCAGACCCCCGAAACGGAAACCTGGTCCGCTCGTTACGTCGCCAAGATGGGCAAGCCGCCCACCGAGTACAACGCCGCCGCCTACGCCGCCATCTTCCACTGGCTCAAATCGGTCAAAGCCGCCAACACCGTCGACGCCGACGCCGTCGCCGCCAAGATGCGCGAACTCCCGGTCGACGACTTCTACAACAAGGGCATCAAGATCCAGGACAACGGCTGCGTCCCCCACGCGATGTATCTGTGGGAAGTCAAACCCCCCACCCCCGGCGAGAAGAAGTGGGACGTCTACAAGCGCATCAGCACGATCCCCAGCCCGGAAGCCTATCCGCCCCCGGCCCTGTTCGGCTGTCCGCTCGTCAAATCCTAAGCCCCCTTCTGTCTAAGCCCTCTCCCCTCCGGGAGAGGGCCCTACTTCTTGACCAGCGGACACTCGCTCTCCGCCAGCGGCCGGAACGCCTTGTCCGGCGCGACCGTGCCGACCACCTTGGCCAGATCCCATTCACCCCCGGACTCCGCCGGGCTCTTCACCTGCATCAGATACATCGGCCGCATCACCCGCCCATCCTCGCGGATCCGCGCCCCATGCGTCATGAAATCCTCGATCGGCGTCGCCTTCATCTGCGCCATCACCGCCCGCGCCTCGTCCGTCCCCGTCGCCTGGATCGCCTTCAGGTAATGCAGGGTCGCGCTATAGACGCTGGCCTGGAACATCGTCGGCATCGCCCGGTGCAGCTTGAAGAAACGCTGCGCGAACGCCCGGGTCTGCTCGTCCTGGTCCCAATAGAACGCCGTCACCCAGAGCAGCCCCTTCGTCTCCTCGAGCCCGAGCGCATGAAGGTCGTTCACGTCGATCAGCAGCGCCGCCGGCCGCATCGATTTTGCCAGCCCGAACTCCTGGAACTGCTTCAACGCACTCGTGAGCGGCGCGCCCGAAGTCGCCAACCCCAGCACGTTCGCGCCCGAAGACTGCGCCTGACTCAGATACGCCGAGAAATCCGACGTCCCCTGCGGATGCAGCGCATTCCCCAGACACCCGCCCAC
Source organism: uncultured Alphaproteobacteria bacterium (assembly GCA_963848035.1). Lineage (GTDB taxonomy): Bacteria > Pseudomonadota > Alphaproteobacteria > Acetobacterales > Acetobacteraceae > JAVVHH01. The sequence continues at coordinate 2,981,713 of CAWKCD010000001.1, read as the reverse complement.
CCGCCGCCGTCACCACCCGCGCCGCCTGCGTCTCGAGCGCATGCCCGAACGCATAATCGATCGTCAGGAAGAACCAATCCTTCCCGCCATCCGCCACGATCCCGTTCGCCAGCGCCACCGGCAGCGCATACGTGTCGAACGTCCAGTGCGCCGACACCGCCGTGCACGCCTTGTTCGTCAGCACGTCCGACCCGGCCGACGTGGCAATCGTGATCCGGTCCCGCTCCGCCGCCATCCCCTGCACCGCGATCGCGACCGCCGAATTCCCTAGCGAGAAGATCGCATCGACCCCCTCGTCGAACCAACGCCGCGCGATCCCAACCCCCACATCCGGCGCGCCCAGCAAATTGCCCGGAATGATCTCGATCGGCACGCCCCGCACGCTGCCGCCGAAATCCTCTACCGCCATCCGCGCGGCCACCACGTCGCCCGGTCCCTGCGCATCGGCATTCGGCCCGGTCATGTCCCCGAGGATCCCGATCCGCACCTTGTTGTCGCTGATCTGCGCCCAACCCGGCGACGCCGCCGCCCCCGCCAGGCCCAAGCCCAACGCCCAAGCCAGCACCGATACGCGCATGCTCCGCTTCCCCCGTTTATTGAGCGGAACAATATGGCCGCGCCAGGCTACCAGCAAGTAGCGATCGGCACCGAGAGTATCACGGCGACAGAACCAAGCGCCCGAGCGTAGCCCCTTGTTCGACCCGCCGATGCGCCTCCGCCGCACGCTCCAACGGCAACGCCTCCTCCACCATCGCCCGCACCGTCCCGTCCGCCAGCAATTGCAGGCAGCGCCGCAACTCCTCGCGCGTGACGCTGGTGGCACTGAGCAGCGAGATCCCGCGCAGGAAAAGCTGCGCCGGATTGAACGGCACGAAATCGCCTGTGAGTTGCCCGACCATCACCCACCGCCCGCCTCGCGCCAGCGACCGCCGCGTCGCCGCAAACACCGGCGTGCCCACCGTGTCGATCACGACATCGACCCCCTCGCCGCCCGTCAGATCGCGCACCTGCGCCGAGAAATCCTCCCCCCGCCCGTGCAGCACGACGTGGCGCGCCCCCGCCTCGCGCAAAGCCGCCGCCCGACCCGGCGACGTGCTCGAGGCCAGCACCATCGCCCCCGCCGCCCGAGCGATCTGAACCGCGTGCAGCCCAACCCCGCCGCTCGCCCCAGTGACCAGCACGATATCCGCCGGCGTCACCTGCCCGACCCCCGACACCGCATGGAACGCCGTCCCCACCGCGCAAGCCGCCACGCTCGCCGGCCCGAACTCGAGACCCTCCGGCATCGCCACGACCCCATCCGCATCGAACACCGCGAACTCGGCATATCCCCCGTTCAACCCGCGATCGCCGATGAACACCGCCTCCGCGCACAGCGGCTCCCGCCCCGTCCGGCAATACCGGCAGATCCCGCAAACATGGCTGCGCTGGGTGCTCGCGACCCGGTCGCCCACCCGAACCCCGCGCACCTCCCGCCCCACCGCCGCTACCGTCCCCGCCACCTCGTGCCCCAAGATCACCGGCATTTCGATCCCGGCCCGAAGCGTCCCGTTGCGCACCACCACGTCATGGAAACACACGCCGCACTGTGCCACCTGCACGACGACCTGCCCGACCCCCGGTGCCGGATCGGGCAGGGTCTCCAGCACCAGCCGATCCGCCGCCCCGGTCTCCCGGAGCACGATCGCCTTCAATCCTTGTAGCTGTCGTCCGTGCGATCGAGCTTGCGCATCAGCGCCGCAAACTCGATCTCCCCCTCCGGCTTGTCCTGCATCCCCTGATAGCTATCCAGGTCATGCGACGAGCGATCCGCCACCTCCGGCGAGATCAGGTTCAGCGTGCCCGCGGCGGCCGCATCCACCTGGATCTGGCAAGCCCGCTCCAGCCGATACAGCCGCAAGAAGCAATCCGCCACCGTCCGCCCCACCACCAACAGCCCATGGTTCCGCAGGATCAGCGCCTTGTGCGGACCGAGCGAGGCCACGATGCGCTCCCGCTCGTCCGGATACAGCGAGGCGCCCTCATAGTCGTGGTAGCCGATCCGCCCGTGGAACACGGTCGAGAACATCGAGATCGGCAACACCCCCTCCTTGAGCGCCGCCACCGCCATCCCCGCGCGCGTATGCGTGTGCATCACCACCAGATTGTCTTGCGACCCGGTCATGTGAATCGCAGAGTGGATGATGAACCCGGCAAAATTCACCGCATGCCCGCTCTGCCCCACCACATTCCCATCGACATCGATCTTCACCAGGTTCGACGCCGTCACCTCGTCATAGTTCAACCCCCACGGGTTGATCAGGAAATGATCCTCCGGCCCCGGCACGCGCGCCGTGAGATGCCCGTAGATCTGCTCCGTCCATCCGAAATGATCGACCAGCCGGTAGGCCGCCGCAAGCTTCACACGGACATCCCATTCCGCTGGATCCACCGAGGACCGCAGCGACGTATCACGAGCCAGGCTGTCAGGCGCCATCGTGTCCTCCTCTGTCGAAATCAACCGTCCAACGCGCTGGCGGGAATGCCCGAATTCGGCCGCAACGGAATCCGGAACAGCTTGCTCGCGTTACGCCCAAGCATCCGCCGCCGCCGCTCGATCGGGAACGAGTGCGGAACCGACTTATACGGAGAGTCGAAATCCCAATGCGGATAGTCCGACGAGAACATCAGACGGTCCGCGAACCCCGCCTCCTCGAACATCTCGTAGACCGATTCCGTATCCTGCTTGCGCTCCGGCTCCTCGATCGGCTGCGTCGTGAACCAGACATGCTCGCGCAAATACTCGGACGGCTTGCGCTTCAGATGCGGCACCTCGTCCTTCAGCTTCTCCCAACTCGCATCCAGCCGCCACGAATACGGCACCGCCCAGGACCATCCCAACTCGATCAGCGCGACCTTCAGCGTGGGGAAGCGCTCGAACACCCCCTCGAAGATCAGCGACGGGATCAGCGTCATCGGCAGCGAAGCGAAATTCATGTGCATTTCGCCGTAGAAATTAGTATTCCCCGCCCCGGTGATCTGCCGCCCCATCCCCGGCACATGGAAGGTGACCGGAATATCGTAGTGGCAGCACGCCTCGAAGATGTCCCAGTAACGCTGCCGCCCCATCGGCTCCTGCCCGGCCGGCGACATCAGCACCGACACGAACCGCTCGCCATACGGCCCTTCCTTGCACCGCCTGATCTCGTCCACCACGTTCGGCATGTCCCGCGGCACCACGATCGCCGCAAAGTAGCGCGGATCCGCCGCCATCCACGTATACGCCAGCGCATTGTTGAACGCCTGCGCCAGTTCCCGCGACAGCTCCTCCGGCATGTTGCCTCCGGAGTTCAAGATGTACGATTGCGGGCAAGTCAGCACCGCCCCGCTCATGTCGTACAGGTCCAGCACCTGGTCGCGCGCCCAGATCGGATCGATCCCGACCCGGTTGTCCTTCACCGCATCCAGCCGATGCGTCCACTCCCGCTGCGCCGGCGCGTACAGCCCCGAGTAGCTGTGCCCCATCCCGTATTTCGCGATGTAGTCCAGCCACCGCCGCGACATGTGCTCGGCCACCTGCTTGTCGGCCGGCGTCGGCATCGGATGGAAATCGGCGTCGATGATCGCAAGCTTCTCGGTGATCCCCCGCTTCTCGGCAATGGCCTCGACTTGAGTGATGCCGTCCATCGCTACCTCCCCGTTTACTTGAATCGATACCAGCGCCGCGCCGTTTCCGACATCACATTGGCGCGCATCGTCTCCGGCATCACCCCGAGCAGCGCATGCAGATCGTCCGTATGCAGATGCGGATAATCGCTCGCATACATCAGCAGATCGTCGCTCAGCAGCCACTCGATGATCCGACGCATCTGCTCCGGCGGGCCCATGTCCGCCGGCGCGATCGAAAAGCGGAAATGGTCCCGGATGATCTCCGACGGCAGCCGGTCCACCCAAGGAAACTCCCGCCGCAGCCCCTTCCATTTCTTGTTCAGGTTCCACGCCCAGGTCGGCAACCACGTGAACCCGCCCTCCAGCACCGACACCCGCAACCCCCGGAACTTCTGGAACAGCCCCTCCACGATCATGCTCGTGAGCTGCGCCCCGAACACCTGCGGCTCCTCCGCATACTCCTCCACGTACCACGACGCATAACCGGTCGGCGTCGGCCCATGCTCCGCCAACCCGCCCCAATGCAGCCCGGCCACCAGATCATGCCGCTCGATCGCCTCGAACAACGGCCAGAACACCCGCTGCCCATAAAGCCGCTCCGACCGCACCGGCAGCAGCACCTGGACGAACCCGGGATGCTTCCCCACGCGCTCGATCTCCGCCGCCGCCGCCGCCGGGTCCCGCGCCGGGATCACCAGCGAAGCCGCGAGCCGAGGGTCGCGGTCCAGCCACTGATCGATCAGCCAATCGTTGACCGACCGCGCCATCGCGATCGCCCAATCCGGATGCCGCAGGCTATCGATCGCGTAGTAACAATTCACCACCGCCTTCTCGACCCGCCAAGGATCGAGGATATGCCGCTGCAACTGCCCGAGTTCCGACGCCGGCACGCCGCCATTCGCCGGCCGCCACTCCGCCCGCGCCGTGGTCGGCGCCAGCGGCGGATAGGTCAGCGCCAGCCCGGTCGGCCCCCGATAGCCCCGCTCCCGCGCCGCCTCCACCCAGACCTTGTCCTGATACGGGAACAGCGTCTCGAGCGACGGCACGCACGCATGCACGTCGCAATCGATCACCGCGCCCGGACCACAGCTCGTCCCGCGTCCGGTCCTCGAGCAAGGCAGTCGTCATGACGAAACTCCCGATGGCCCCGGCCGAAGCCGCAGCACGAGGAAATCGTCCTCCACCGACACCGGCACCGTCTCCGCCTGATATGGCCCGACAACCCGCTGCGCACTCTCCAGCCCGGCGACCGCATCCCTGCCCGCCACCGACACCGGAAACGGCATCGCCCGCAGCCGCTCGTTCCAATAGGACTGCCCGGTCGCAATATCGAATTCCCAATTATGCCAAGGGCATGTCACGAACGTCCGGCCCGGCCGCGACCGCACGTCCCCCGGCATCGACGACACCACATCCGTCACGATCTGCCCCGCGCAGAGCGGCCCGCCCAGATGCGGACACCGGTTCAGCAAGCCGTAGAACCGTCCATCCACCCGGAAGATGCCGATCTCGCGCCGCCCGACCGTCACGACGATGCTGCCGCCCTCCGGCACGTCCGCAGGACGGCCGACCACCACCGCTTCCGGGCGCGGCGACCGCGATACCGACGCGTCCGCCATCGACGTCGCCTCCCTCAATTCCGGTCTGTACTCTCATAGACCGTTCGGACACACTCGTAAACCACGAGTTCTGAAAACCTACTGCCGAGAATGTTCACCGAAGCTCGGCCGCTCGGCCGCGACCCCGAGCGCGCGCTCCAGCGCCATCCCGAGATTGAGCAACCGCCCCTCCTCGAACAACCGGCCCCACAACGAGATCCCCTGCGGCACCCGGAACGTCGGGCTCGCCTTCTCCGGCTCCCCCGTCGTGAGCTTGCCGCTCCCCAACGAAGCCTGGCTTCGCGTCCCGAGCTCGAGGAATCCGGCGCGCAGATGCAGGCAGGGATGCCCGGTGAAATTGCTCGCGATCAGCATCGGTCCGGTCGAATAGGGACCGATCAGCGCATCCACCTGGCAGAACAACCCGTCGAGCGCGAGCATCACCTGGTAGCGCAGACGGTCGAGCTGCACATGATCCACCGCCGATAGGAACCGCGCCTTCCGGAACGTGTTCGGCCAGGCGCCGGGCTCCTGCCAGGTGAGCGTGTCGTCCTGACCCGACAAGGTCAGCGCCTCGAACGACGCCGCCGCCTCGGCATACAGCACGTTCATCAGCGCGCCATACGGAAGCTCCGGCAGCGACGCCTCGACCACCTCCACGCCGAGCGTCCGCGCCGCCGCCAGCGCAGCATGATCCACCGCCGTGGCCCCCTCGCCGAACGCCGCCGGCAAGTAACCGAGCCGCATCCCCGCCACCGGCGCCGCAGCATCGTAGTTGAACGCCGCATCGATCGACGACCGATCCGCCGGATCGAAGCCATTGAGCGCAGCGAGCACCAAGGCCGTGTCCTCCACCGCCCGGCAAATCGGCCCCACCTTGTCGAGCGACCAGCACAACGCCATCCCGCCCGCCCGCGACACGCGCCCAAACGTCGGCCGCAATCCCGTCGTGCCGCAGCGTTGGCTCGGCGACGTGATCGAACCCAGCGTCTCCGTCCCGATCGAGAACCCGCACAGCCCGGCCGCCGTCGCCGACGCCGATCCGGCGCTCGATCCGCTCGATCCCTCGTTCAGGTTCCACGGGTTGCGCGTGCGCCCACCATACCAGATGTCGCCATAGGCGAGCGCGCCGACCGTGGTCTTGCCGAGCAGCACCGCCCCGGCCTCGCGCAGCCGTTTCACGATCGCAGCATCATGCTCGGGAACGCGATGCTGGAACGGCTCCGCGCCCCAGCCGGTGACCAGCCCGGCCGTGTCGAAGATGTCCTTCAGTCCGTAGGGGATGCCGTGCAGCGGGCCACGCCAAATACCCGACGCAAGCAGCGCGTCCGCGGCGTCGGCCTGTTCGAGCGCGAGATCCGCCGCGACCACCGCGAAACAGAACAAGCGTCCGTTCAGCGCATCGATCCGCGACAGGTAGATCTCGGTCAGCCGCCGGCTGGTGAGCGCGCCCGCCCGGATCCAGGCGGACAGATCGGTGAGCGGCGCGAACGCGATGGCCTCCTCGTCCGAGGGGCACGGCGCCGTGACGGCGCTGAACCGCAACGGCGCCTGCGCGCCCGGCATCTTCGTGGTCGGCAGCCTCGGATCGAAGCGGCTCGCCATCGGCATGTGGTTGGCAAGCGGCACACGCCGACGCGCCAGCGCCGAGGCGATCTGGCCCTCCAGATTGCCCACCATCTGCGCGCGCTCCTCGGCCGTGTAGGCAACCCCGGCGAGCGCCTCCGCCCCGGCGATGGCCTCGAGCGTGATGGGTCCAAGCGCGGGATCGGCAGGGCCAGGGGTGGTTTCAGGCATGAAGCTCCTTGCCCGCAGGTCTTTGCACGCCCACGGGCCCACAGACTTCCAGGCTGCCCCGCACCCCGTCAACGCCCGCCGGCCGGCGCATGCTGCACGCTGCCTTTTCGCGAGGCACAGAGCCTAAAACTTGACGCAAATGCGGCATGATCAACACCGCTCCCGCAGCGCAACGGGATGCTTGGCGACTGGCACGATATGTGCAAACGTCTACCCAGACATAGCGAAGGCGCCGCAGCAGGCGCTGATGAGATCGACGGCCTTGAGCGTGCTTGGCAACGGTGCCAACGCAGCACGCGATGACGATGTTCTTCGCCCGTTGGCAGCGTTGCCCGCATTCGATGCGCAGAGGGTGTGCTTTTCATCGAGTGAGCCGCCTGCATGTCACGAAGCGTCGTTCCCATTGGATTGTTGTTCTCGCGGCAAGGGTCATACGCGACCGTTGCGCAAGCGGCGTTCAATGGCGCCCTGCTCGCAGTGCACGAGGTCAACGCCCAGCCCGACCTGCCGATCTCCTTGGCCCCCATGGGCGACGACCCTGCTGGACGCCCGGAACAATACGCCGTTGTCTGCAACGACCTGCTGACCCGCCATCAGGTCCGCCATGTCGTCGGCTGCTACACCTCGTCGAGCCGCAAGGAATGCATCCCGCTGTTCGAGCGCACCGACGCCCTGCTCTGGTATCCCTCGCACTACGAAGGCTTCGAATCCTCGACCAACGTGCTCTACACCGGCGCGGTCCCGAACCAGCATCTCCTGCCGCTGGCCGACTACATGCAGCGCACCTTCGGCGGCCGCGCCTTCTGCATCGGCTCGAACTACATCTGGGCCTGGGAAAACAACCGCATCCTGCGCGAGCGGCTCGGCGTCACCGGCGGCGCGATCGTCGCCGAACGCTACTTCCCGGTCGGCGAGACCGATTTCGACCAGGTGATCGACACCATCATCCAAGCCCGGCCGGACTTCGTGTTCAACACCCTGATCGGCACCTCCGCCTACCGCTTCATGGTCGCCCTCCGCGCGGCCTGCCTGGCCCGCGGCATCTCGCAACCGCAGGAACTGCCGATCGCCAGCTGCACCTTGTCCGAGCCTGAGCTCGAGGAGATCGGACCGGACGCCGCCGACGGGCACATCACCGCCAGCGTCTACTTCTCCTCCATCGAACGCGCCGCCAATCGCCGGTTCGTGGCCGATTACGCCGCCCGCTTCCCCGACGGTCCGGCCGCCTGCGCCGACGCCGAGGCCGCCTATGTCGCCGTCAAGCTGCTCGCCCGCGCCCTGGCAGCAGCCGGCCCGGCCGCCGATAGCGCCGCGATCAAGCAAGCCGTCGCCGCCATCACCCTCGACGCGCCGCAAGGCCCCGTGCGCATCGACCCCGAAACTTACCACGCCGCGCTGACGCCCCGCATCGGCCGCTCCACCCCGGCGATGCGTTTCGAGATCCTTAAGGAAGCGCCGAGCCCGGTCGCGGCCGATCCCTATTTGGTCTGGAACTCGCCGCGGTTCTGGACCCAGCCCGCGCCGCCCTACCTCCGCGTGGCGTCATGAGCAATCAGCGCGCGATCCAGAACTTCCGCGGCTTCCGCGGCGTCTGGTGGGGACCCCGCGTCGCCGCCGCCGAAACGCTCGCCGGCGCCCTGTCCCGGCTCGGACTGACGCTCGCCTATCTCGACGTGATCGGCGCCCCCGCCATCAACGCTGAGAGCGACATCCTCTTCATCGACGGCGACGGCATCTTCGACCCGGCGCTCTTCGTCCGGCCCGGCCGGCTCCTGCCGCCCGTGCCCGTCATCGGCGTCGTCGGCGTCGAAGCGCCGAGCCGCCTCAAAGCGCTCGCCGACATCGGCGCGACCGCCCTGCTGCGCAAGCCGATCCATCCCGCGACCGTCTACTCGGCACTCTTCCTCGCCGCCAACAACCACGCCCGCTTCAACCGGCTCGAGGCCCGCCTCGCCGAACACGACCGCCGCCGCAGCGGCCGCCGATACCTGATCCGCGCCGTGATCGGCCTGATGAACCGGAACGGCATGGACGACGAGGAGGCCTACGCCTTCCTGCGTCGCGAAAGCATGCGCCTGCGGATCGGAGTCGAGGATTACGCACGAAGCGTGTGCCTCGAATTCGAAGCAGCGCAGACGAACACTCAATCCCAAAAGGAGAGCGACAATGCCGAGACTGAAGAACATGCTTCTCGCGACGGCGATGCTCGCCAGCGCGGGCCTGATGACACCGACCTCGAGCAGGGCGGCCGATCCGATCAAACTCGGCGTGCTTGAGGACCAGTCGGGCGACTTCGCGCTGGCGACGATCGGCAAGGTCCACGGCATCCAGCTCGCGACCGAGGAGATCAATGCCAAGGGCGGCATCGCCGGGCGCCCGCTCGAACTGGTGATCTACGACACCCAGTCCGACAACACCCGCTACCAGGAATTCATGCGCCGCGTGCTCCAGCGCGACAAGGTCGACGCCGTGTTCGCCGGCTTCTCGAGCGCGTCCCGCGAAGCGTACCGGCCGATCGTCGATCAGCTCAACGGCCTTGCCTTCTACAACAACCAATACGAAGGCGGCGTCTGCGACGCGCACATGATCGTCACCGGTGCGGTGCCGGAACAGCAATTCTCGACGCTGATCCCGTGGATGATGGAGAAGTTCGGCAAGAAAGTGTACACGATCGCCGCCGACTACAATTTCGGCCAGATCTCCGCCGAATGGGTGCGCAACATCGTCAAGGAGCAGGGCGGCACGATGGTCGGCGAAGAGTTCGTCCCGCTCGGCGTCTCGCAGTTCTCGTCGACGATCCAGAATATTCAGAAGGCCAAGCCCGACATCCTGATCACCCTCCTCGTCGGCACGGCGCAGTCCTCCTATTACGAGCAGGCCGCCGCCGCCAACCTGAAGGTCCCGATGGGCAGCTCGGTCAACGTCGGCCAGGCCTACGAGCACAAGCGCTTCAAGCCGCCCAGCCTGGCCAACATGTACGTCACGACCAACTGGGTCGAGGAAGTGCCGGACGACAAGAGCAAGGCGTTCGTCGCCAAATGGCACGCCAAGTTCCCGAACGAGCCCTACATCAACCAGGAAGCCGAGAACTCCTACCTCGCCGTCTATCTCTACAAGGAGATGGTCGAGCGCGCCGACGGCTCCACCAAGCGCGACGACCTGCGCAAGGTGATCGCCAAGGGCGACGTCTGCTTCGACGCGCCCGAAGGCAAGGTCTGCATCGACCCCAAGAGCCAGCACATGTCGCACACGATCTACCTGGCCAAGGTCAATGACGACCACTCGATCTCGTTCCCCAAGACCTGGACCGACATCAAGCCCTATTGGCTCGGCGACGCCGGCTGCGACCTGACCAAGAAGAACCCGAACGCGCAATACACCCCGAGCAACCCGCCCCCGAAGTAATCGCGCCGTCACTGCGAGGAGCGAAGCGACGCGGCAGTCCAGGGCGGCAAGGGCCGTGCTTGCCACCCTGGATCGTCGTCAACGGCGCGGGAGTAATGCTTGTTCGATACGGTTGTCGGTTTCCTCTACCAGTTCGGTGACGCCTGCGCGTTCCTGGTGCTCTGCGCCAGCGGGCTCGCAATCATCTTCGGCATGATGGGCGTGATCAACCTCGCCCATGGCGAGTTCATCATGTGCGGCGCCTATGTCACCGGCGTGGTGGCGCGCAGCGGCGTGCCGCTGGCCTTCGCCATCCTCTGCGGCGCAGCGGCCGCCGGGCTGGCCGGGGTGGTCATCGAGCGGCTGGTGATCCACCGGCTCTACGACCGGCCGCTCGACACCATCGTCGCGACCTGGGGCATCAGCCTGATCGTCTCGCAGGGCACGCTGATCGTGCTCGGCCCCAGCATGCCCGGCGTCGGCACGCCCTTCGGCAGCGTCGCAGATCGGCGATCTCTCCTACTCGGTCTACCGCTTCGTCCTGATGGGCATCGCCGCCGCCATCCTGCTCGCGCTCTACGCGCTGTTCACCCTCACCCGCTTCGGCGAACTCGCCCGCGCGACCATCCAGCTGCCGCACATGGCTGAAGCCCTCGGCGTCGACACCAGGCTGATCTACACCGCCACCTTCGGCATCGGCGCCGCCCTCGCCGGCGCCACCGGCGGCCTCTACGCGCCCACCATGACGCTGGTGCCGACCATGGGCGCGCAGTTCATCATCGAGGCCTTCGTCACCGTCGTCGTCGGCGGCGGCGACGTCTTCCTCGGCACCGCGCCCGCCGGCGTGCTGCTCGGCCTCGTCAAGGCCACCATGACGACCTGGGAGGGCCAGCTCGCCGGCCAGATCGGCCTGCTCGTCGCCGTCATCATCGTGATCCGCGTGCTGCCGCGCGGCGTCTCTGGATTGCTGCTCCGTGAGCGCGCGTAAGCGTCCCGCGACGCGGCCTGCTGCGCCGCCTCGAGGGGCCGCAGACGCTCGGACGCGGCCGCTGGTTCTGGCTCGGCTTCGCCGTCGCCGTCGCACTCGCGGGCGCCTATCCGCTGCTCGAGGACCCCTACACCGTCGGCAACACGATCTACTTCTTCAACTGGGTTTTCATGGCGCTCGGCCTCTGCGTCATCTGGGGCTATGGCGGCATCCTCAGCTTCGGCCAGACCGCGCTGTTCGGCGTCGCCGGCTACACCTACGGCATCCTCGCCCTCAATTTCGGCCCCGACCACGGCCTGACCCTGGTCAGCGCCCTCGCATCCGTCGCCGTCTCCGCCCTGGTCGCCGCGGTGCTCGGCTATTTCCTGTTCTTCGGCCGCATCAGCGGCGTCTTCCTCGGCATCGTCACGCTCTCGGTCACCCTGGTCTTCGAGCGCTTCATGGCGCAGACCGCCGGTCCCGAATGGCATGTCGGCGCCGCCCGCCTCAACGGCTTCAACGGCATGAGCGGCATGGCCCCCCTCACCATCCCCTGGCCCGGTGACGACGACCTCGTCCTCTCCCCCGACATCCCGCTCTATTACGTCGTCCTCGCGCTGCTCGTGCTCGTCTATCTCGGCCTGCGTATCCTGGTGAACTCATCCTTCGGCAACGTGCTCGTGGCCATCCGCGAGAACCCGCAGCGCGCGACCATGCTCGGCTACGACGTCCGCAAGTATCAGCTCGCCGCCTTCGTCGATCGGCGGCGCATTCGCCGGGCTGAGCGGCGTGCTCTACACGAGCTGGGGCCAATACATCACGCCCTCCAGCATGGGTCTCACCGCGGCCTCGCTGCCCGATCGTCTGGGTCGCCGTCGGCGGCCGCAGCGATCTCACGACGACGCTGATCGGCACGCTGCTGGTGATCGGCGGCTTCCAGGCGCTGACCATCTACGGCAGCCAATACGCCCTCGTCGCCATGGGCGCGCTGCTGGTGCTGACCGTGCTCGCCGCCCCCGAAGGCTTGGTGATGGCCGCCGCCGCGCCTGTTCCGGAGGCGCGCGATGACGATCCTCGAGACCCGCGGCCTCAACAAGCATTTCGGCGGCCTGCAAGTCACCTCGGACGTCGATTTCGCGCTAGACGCCGGCGAGTTCCACTGCCTGATCGGCCCGAACGGCGCCGGCAAGAGCACGCTGTTCCGCCTGCTGCTCGGCGAGTATCCGCCCAGCAGCGGCCAGATCCTGTTCGACGGCGCCGACGTCACCAAGCTCGCCTCGCACGAGCGCATCCGCCGCGGCATGAGCGTCAAGTTCCAGGTCCCCGGCATGTTCAACGCCCTCAGCGTCCGGCAGAACCTCGAGATCGCCCTGCAGCATCATCTCGAAGGCGCCAGCCTCGACGCCGAGATCGCCCGCCAACTCGCCTTCCTCAACCTCGCCGCCGACGCCGACCAGCTCGCCGGCAACCTCAGCCACGGCCAGAAGCAATGGCTCGAGATCGGCATGGCGGTCAGCCTCAAACCGAAGCTGCTGCTGCTCGACGAGCCCACCGCCGGCATGTCCGTCGAGGAGACGCACGCAACCGGCGAGATGACCAAGGCGCTCAACGCCCAGGGCATGACGATCCTCGCCGTCGAGCACGACATGGAGTTCGTCCGCCAGGTCGCCCAACGCGTGACGGTGCTGCATCTCGGCCGCATCTTCGCCCAGGGCAGCATCGAGACCATCACCGAAGACGAACGTGTGGCCGAGATCTATCTCGGCCAGGCACATGGACACGCGCATGCCTGAGTCGCTGCTCAGCGCCCACGGCCTGCGCAACGGCTATGGCGGCAAGCCGGTGTCTGCAGGGCATCGACATCGAGGTCCGCGCCGGCGAGATCATCGCCGTGATCGGCCGCAACGGCGTCGGCAAATCCACGCTTGATGCGCGCGCTGATCGGCCTGCTGCCGACCACGGAGGGCTCGATCCGCTTCCGCGGCGAGCCGGTCGAGCGCCTCTCCGCCCACCGCCGGGCCCGCCTGGGCATCGGCTACGTGCCGCAGGGACGCGACGTGTTCCCGCGCATGAGCGTCGAGGAGAACCTGCGCATCGGCCGCGCGGCCGGACGCGGCGGCGCCGACTCCGATTTCGACCTCGTCTATTCCAGCTTCCCCATCCTGCGCGAACGCCGCCGCCAAGTCGCCGGCACCCTCTCCGGCGGACAGCAGCAGCAACTCGCGATCGGCCGCGTCCTGATCGCGCGCCCCGCCCTCATGCTGCTCGACGAGCCGTCGGAGGGCATCCAGCCCTCGATCGTGCAGGATATCGCCCGGATCGCCATCGAACTGAACCGCCGCACCGGGCTCACCATCGTCCTGGTCGAGCAGAACATCGACATGATCCGCGCCATGGCGCAGCGCTGCTACGTCATGGACAAGGGCAGACTAGTGGCCAACACTCACGCCGGACATGCTCGACGATCGCGAGATCGTCCGGCGCCATCTGGCGGTTTGACTTCAGGGAGACGAAAATGTCCTGGTTCGACAACTCGATCATGGCACGGCGCGGCGTGGCAGGCGGCAAGACCGGCCGCCACCACGACATCACCGAAGCCGTGCAAGGCAAATATCATTACGTCTACGGCCCCTACGCGCCGCCCGTGCTGCGCATCGACCCCGGCGACGTCGTCACCTGCGAGACGCACGACGCGTTCGAGGGCAAGATCAAGCACGAGACCGACCGTCCCAGCGAGATCCTCAACTTCCCCTTTCTCAACCCGCAGAACGGCCCGATCTACGTCAACGGCGCCGAGAAGGGCGACTGTCTCGCCGTCCACATCCAGGAGATCAAGCCCGCGCGGCCCGCAGCCGGTCGGCACCACCTGCCTCATCACCGAATTCGGCGGCCTCGTCGCGACCGGCGCGACGGCCCTGCTGAACCCGCCGCTGCCGGAAAAAGTGAAGAAGCTCGAAGTCACCGTCGAGGGCGGCGTCAAGTGGAGCGACCGCATCACCCTCCCCTACGAGCCCTTCATCGGCACGATCGGCACCTCGCCCGAAATCGAGGCGATCTCCTCCCTCGTCCCCGACTATTACGGCGGAAACATGGACCTGCCCGACGTCGGACCCGGCGCCGTCATCTACCTGCCGGTCAATGCGCCCGGCGCGCTGCTCTACCTCGGCGACTGCCACGCCATCCAAGGCGACGGCGAACTCTGCGGCGTGGCGCTCGAACACCCGACCCACACCACCGTCCATGTCGACCTGATCAAGAGCTGGACGCTGCACTGGCCCCGGCTCGAGACGGCCGAGTTCTTCATGACGATCGGCTCCGGCCGCCCGATGGAAGACGCCGCCCGCATCGCCTACCGCGAGCTGGTGCGCTGGATCGTCGCCGAATTCGGCTTCGACGCAGGACGAGGCCTACCTCCTGCTCACCCAATGCGGAAAAGTCCGCGTCGGCAACATGGTCGACCCGAAATACACGCTGGGCGCCTCGGTCAAGCGCTCCATCGTCGGCGAGCCCCGCCGATGATCGATGTCGTCGAGCTGACGGTCGAACAGGTCCAGGCCGGCTTCGCGACCGGCGCCTTCACCTGCGAGGCCCTGACCCAAGCCTGCCTCGACCGCATCGCCGCCTACGACGCCAACTACAACGCCATCGTCTTCCCCAACCCGGCCGCGCTCGACGACGCCCGCGCCATCGACCGCCGCCGCGCCGCCGGCGAACCGCTCGGCCCGCTCGCCGGCGTGCCCATCGTGGTCAAGGACACGATGGACATGGTCGGCTTCCCCAGCACCGGCGGCTGGCGTCTCCTCTGCAGCAAGGTGGGCGGCATCGACCTCATGCCCGGCACCGACGCCCCGGTCGTCGCCCGCATGCGCGCCGCCGGCGCCATCATCCTCGGCAAGACCAACGTGCCCGTGCTGAGCGCGTCGGGCAGCCACGCCAACGATAGCTGGGCCGGTCCCACCTACAACGCCGCCGGCCGCGCCTTCGTCCCCGGCGGCAGCAGCGCCGGCTCGGCAACCTCGGTCGCCGCCAGCTTCGCCGTCCTCGGCCTCGCCGAGGAGACCGGCGGCTCGATCCAGAACCCCGCCTCCGCCCAAGCGCTCGTCGGCATCAAGCCCACCTTCGCGCTCGTGCCCAATGCCGGCGTCATGCCGCTCTCGAGCCAGCGCGACGTCGTCGGCCCGCTCGCCCGCTGCGTCCGCGACGCCGCGCTGGCGCTCGACGTGCTGGCCGGGTTCACGATGGCGGACCCGAAAACCACGGCCGCCGTCGGCCGCATCCCGCGAGGCGGCTATGCCGCCGGCCTCGTCCGCGGCGCGCTCCGCGGCAAACGCCTCGGCCTCTACGGACCCGGCTGGCGCAATCTGCCGCTCTCCGACAGCACCGAAACCCTCTACGCCCGCGCCCAACGCGAACTCGCCCAGGCCGGCGCAACCTTGCTTCCCGACCCCTTCGCCGGCACCGGCTTCGCCGCCATCGCCCAGCCCGTCCCCGGCCCCGGCTATTACGACGCGCGCGGCATCGAATCGGTCCCGTTCGACCTGCACAACTACCTGCTCCGCATGGGCCCGAACGCCGCGCTGCGCAGCTTCGCCGACTTCGCCGCCGCCACCCAGTCCGAAGACCCGTTCCGACCCGGCGGCGTGCTCGCCTACATGCACGGCCTCCGCCAATTCGCCCCCTGCCTCGCCAACCCCACCCAGCCCCCCGACATGACGCGACTTCCTCGCCGCGCGGCACGCCTATCTCTCGATCGTCCACGAGACGCTCGACGCAGCCGCGCATCGACGCGCTCGTCTTCCCGCAGATGCGCGACGCGCTGCCGCCGCTGCACGCGGGCATCCCGATCCACGAGACCACGGTCTGCGAGATCAACATCGCGGGCCTGCCCGGCGTCGTCGTGCCCGCCGGCTACCACGACAACGGCGCGCCGTTCTGCCTCATCTTCGTCGGCCGGCCCTGGAGCGAGAAGCTGCTCCTGTCGCTTCGCCTACGATTACGAGCAAGCCACACATCACCGCCGAGCGCCCCGCCTGGAGGCGGCGGCGTGATGGTCCGGTGATTGCATAGTCTGCAATAGTTTCGAACGGAGGATTGTCATGCAGGGATCACTAAAACTCGCGGCCATCGCAGGCCTGCTCGCCATCGGCGCCGCCCAGGCGGCAGAGCCGGTCAAGATCGGCATTCCCGTCGGCCTATCCGGCGCGAACTCGGTCGTGGCGCCGTCGGTCGTCCAGGCCGCCAAGCTGGCCGCCGAGGAGATCAACGCCAAGGGCGGCATTCTCGGCCGCAAGATCGAGCTCGTCGTCGCCGATGACCTGAGCGGGGCCGATGGCGCCGTCAAAGCCTACAATTCGCTCATCTTCCAGCAGAAGGTCGACGCGATCATCACCATGGAAACCAGCGCCGCCCGCAACGCCGGCCTGCCCGTCGTCGCCCGCGGCAAGACTCCCTTCATCTACACGTCCTATTACGAAGGCCGCTCCTGCAGCCCCTACCTCTTCGTCGACGCCTGGGTGCCCGACCAGCAGGTCGCCTCCGTGGTCGACTACTTCATGAAGACCAAGAACGCGAAGACCTTCTTCCTCGCCGGCTCCGACTATGCGTTCGGCCGCGGCATGCTGGACTTCACGCGCAAATACATCCTGTCCAAGGGCGGCAAGGTCGTCGGCGAGGAATACCTGCCGATGGACGCGTCCGACTGGACGGCCGTGCTCTCCAAGCTCCGCAGCGAGAAGCCGGACGCCCTGATCACCTCGACCGCCGGCGGCGCGCCGAACGTGACGCTGACCAAGCAGCTTCGCGCCTCGGGCATCGACGTCCTGTTCGGCAACCTCGGCGTCGACGAAGGCACCGCCAAATCGATCGGCGCCGACGCCGCCGGCGTCTACATCGCGCAATCGTACCTCACCAGCATCGACACGCCCGAGAACAAGTCGTTCAAATCCGGGCTCGAGAAGATGTTCGGCGCCGACATGAAGACGCCGAACGACCTCTCGGAGCCGGAATACGACGGCATCTATCTCTACAAGATGGCGGTCGAGAAAGCCGGCGGCTTCGACTCCGCCAAAGTGCTCAAGGCGCTCGGCGAGGTCACCTTCACCGGCGCCCGCGGACCGATCACGATGAACCGAGAGCACCACGCGCCGCTCACCATGTATCTCGGACAGGTCGAGAAAGACGGCAGCGTCAAGGTGATCCAGACGTTCAAGGACGTCGATCCGGGCCCGCAATGCCCCAAGCTCTGACGTCATTGCGAGCCGCTTCTCGGCGGCGCGGCAATCCAGAACGCCACGGACCGCTCGTATCGCCCTGGATGGCCGCGTCGCGACGCTCCTCACCATGACGACACCGAACCGTTGACCTACCTTCTCCTCGACATCGTGACGACGGCGGCGATCCTGTTTGCGGTCGCCGCCGGGCTGCTGATCGTCTACGGCGTGCTGAAGATCATCAACTTCGCCCATGGCGCGTTCCTGACCGTCGGCGGCTACTCCGCCCTGGTGATCACGCAACTCGGCCTGTCGCCCTGGCTCGCCATCCCCTTCGCGCTCCTGGCCGGCACGCTGCTCGGCGCGGTGATCGAACGCCTGGTGGTGCGCCCGCTCTACAGCCGCCCGCTCGACGCCATTCTCGCGACCTGGGGCCTCGGCATCGTGCTCGTCCAGCTCATCACGCTGCTGTTCGGACGCGGCACCAATTTCGTCCAGAGCCCGCTGCAAGGCGCGGTCGGCGTGTTCGACGCCTCGTACTCCCTCTATCGTCTCGCCATGCTCGCGATCGCGCTGGCGCTCGGCCTCGGCATCGCCGCGGTCTTCCAATTCACCCCGCTCGGCCTCTCCGCCCGGGCCGTCATCATGAACGAGACGCTGGCCCAAAGCCTCGGCATCAACAGCGCCCGCGTCCGCTTCGCCACCTTCAGCGTCGCCGCCGGGCTGGCCGCCATGGCCGGCGCGCTGATCACGCCGCTGCTGAGCGTCGACCCGCTGATGGGCGTGCCCTGGCTGCTCAACGCCTTCATGCTAGTGATGGTGTCCGGCACCTCGCTCGCCACCCTGGCGCTCGCCTGCCTGTTGCTCGGCGGCGCGCAGGTCGTCGTCAGCACCTACAGCAGCCCGGTGCTCGGCGCCCTGTCCATCGTGGTCCTCGCCGCCATCGTGCTGCGGATCCGTCCCAGCGGCTTCGCCCGTGCCTAAATTACGAGCCTGGATGCGCCCCGCCGCTGTCGCGGCCGCGCTGCTCATCGTGTTCGCCGCGCCCGAGCTGCTCGACGTCTATTCCGTCAACATCCTGATCCGCTCGCTGCTCTACGCCTGCATGGCCGTCACGGTGGACATCCTCTGGGGCTTCACCGGCATCCTCTCCTTCGGCCAGGCGGCGTTCTTCGGTATCGGCGCCTACGCCTTCGGCCTCGCCATCACCCAGTTCGACTTCTCCGCGCCAATCGCCGTCGCCGCGATCATCGCCGGCCCGCTCGCCGCCGCCGCGCTCGCCGCGCTGGTCTCCTGGCTCGGTTTCGGCCCCCGCGTCTCGCCGCTCTACATCTCCGTCATCACGCTCGTGCAATCGGTGATCTTCGTCCAGATCATCTATGCTGGCGGCGCCTTCACCGGCAGCAGCAGCGGCCTCTCCGGCTTCGACACGTTCGACCTGTCCATGCCCGCCTGGTTCCGCATCGCCGGCGTGGCGCTCGTCGCCGTCACCGTGCTCGGCTGGATCTTCGTGCGCAGCGATTTCGGCCGGCTCCTCGTCGCCATCCGCGAGAACGAGCAGCGCTGCCGCTACTGCGGCGTCCGCGTCGCCTGGGTGAAAACGCTGCTCATGATCGGCGCCGCTATCGTCGCCGCGCTCGCCGGCTACGCGT
Organism: uncultured Alphaproteobacteria bacterium; assembly: GCA_963848035.1. GTDB lineage: Bacteria > Pseudomonadota > Alphaproteobacteria > Acetobacterales > Acetobacteraceae > JAVVHH01. The sequence continues at coordinate 2,962,458 of CAWKCD010000001.1, read as the reverse complement.
ACGCCGCCTACAACGACGTCATCGCCCCCGATTTGGGCAACTTCCAGTTCGGCACCGAGCTGGTCATCTGGGTCGCCCTCGGCGGCCGCGGCACGCTGCTCGGCCCGGCGCTGGCGGCGATCCTCATCGATTACGTCAGCGCCGTGCTGAGCGGGACCCTGCCGTTCGTCTGGCAGCTCGTCATCGGCATGATCTTCATCGTCGTCATCGTGCTTCTCCCGCGCGGCCTCGGCCCGGCGCTGTTCGGCCTCTTCGTCCGTCGCCGGACCACGCAGTCCTTCGGCGTGCCGGCGCTCGCGGACGCCCCGGAGCAAACGGCTCCCGTCGCCGAAGGCGCCGCGATCGCCGTCTCCGGCCTGTCGCGCCGCTACGGCAGCCTGCACGTGCTCGAGGACATCGCCTTCGAAGCCGGCGCCGGCGAGTTGGTCAGCCTCATCGGACCGAACGGCGCCGGCAAGACGACGCTGATCCGCTGCATCAGCGACGGCATGGAGCGCAGCGCCGGCCAGGTCGTCATCGAGGGCCACTCGATCGGCCACATGCCGCCGGAAGGATGCGTCCGCCTGGGGCTCGGCCGAAAATTCCAGGCGCCCAACGTGTTCGACGCGCTGACCGTCGCCGACTTCGCTGCGGATCGCCCGGCTGCAGCACGAGAAGCTCTCGCCGTGGCGACGCGCCGAGCTCGTGTTGCTGCCCAAGGCGGCGATGCGGGTCGTCGTCGCGACCGGCCTCGACCGCCAATTGGGCACCGTGGTCAAACACCTCTCGCACGGCGGCAAGCAGGCGCTCGAACTGGCGATGGTGCTGGCGATGGAGCCGCGCGTGCTGCTGCTCGACGAACCCACCGCCGGGCTCAGCAAGGCGGAGCGCACGCTGATCGGCGGCGTCCTGACCGAGCTGGTGCGCGACCACGGGCTCTGCGTCCTGCTCGTCGAGCACGACCTGGAATTCGTCCGCGAGATCAGCTCCCGCATCATCGTGCTGCACCAAGGCCGCATCGTGCTGGACGGCGACGTCGCCGAGGTCACCGGTTCCGAATTGGTGCGCACGATCTACACCGGCGAGGCGCAACCGGCATGACCGACGCGCTCGAGATCGAAGGCCTCGTGTCGGGCTATGGCGATTCGATGGTCCTGCGCAACCTCGCGCTGACCGTGCGCCCCGGCGAGGTCATGGCGGTGCTCGGCAAGAACGGCATGGGCAAGAGCACGCTGCTCAAGACCATCATGGGCTTCCTGCCGCCGCGCTCGGGCCGGATCGCCGTCTTCGGCCAGGACGCGACCGCCCTGCCGCCGCACCGGATGCGCGACCGCGCCGTCGCCTACAGCCCGCAGGACCAGGCCATCTTCCAGGACCTGACCGTGGAAGAGAACCTCCGGCTCGGCCTCCCGCGCGGCGGCTCGCTCGCGCGCGAGGTCGAGCGTGTCGCTGGCTTCTTCCCTTTTCTCGGCAAACGCCAGCGCCAGAAGGCCGGCACGCTGAGCGGCGGCGAGCAGAAGATGCTGATCATGGCCCGCGCCCTGGTCGCCCGCCCCGAAGCTGATGCTGGTCGACGAGATCACCGAGGGCTTGCAGCCGTCGGTGATCCTGCTGCTCGCCGGCGTGTTGCGCGCGCAGCGCGAGCAAGGCACCGCGATCCTGCTCATCGAGCAAAACGTTCGTTTCGCCCTCGGCCTGGCCGACCGTTATGCCGTGCTGACCCAGGGCGAGATCGTCGACCAAGGCGAGGCCGCATCACCCGAAGCGGAAACCAGTATCCACGATCATCTGGCGGTCTGACCCACGAGGAGGCAAGCATGGCGCATCACGACATTCCCGCGACCCCCGACAAGATGGTGATGGGGTATCTCGACGCGACCACGCCCCCGATCCTCGAGGTCGAGTCCGGCGACACCGTCACCCTCGCCTCGTTCCCGGCCGGCGGCCATGCCACCCTGCCCGACATGTCCCGCGTCCCGGCCGACTACCGCGCCGCGCTCGACGCGCTCTGGCCGGGCCCCGGCCCGCACTTCATCACCGGCCCTGTCTATGTCCGCGGCGCCCAACCCGGCGACACGCTGCAGGTCGACATCCTCGAAGCCACACCCACCATGGATTGGGGCTTCGTCGCCATCATGCCGCTGCTCGGCACCCTGCCCGACGAATTCACCGACTACGAGACCATCCACCCCAGCATCGACCGCGCCCGTGGCGTCTGCAAACTGCCCTGGGGCACCGAACTGCCGCTCGACCCGTTCTTCGGCATCATCGGCGTGGCCCCGCCCAAGGCCTGGGGCCGCTGCGCCTCGCCGGTGCCGCGCGCCTTCGGCGGCAACATGGACAACAAGGAACTCAAGCCCGGCACCACGCTCTACCTCCCCGTCTTCAACGAAGGCGCCCTGTTCATGGCCGGCGACGGCCACGGCGTCCAAGGCGACGGCGAGGTCTGCATCACCGCGCTGGAAACCGGCCTCGCCGGCAAGTTCCGCCTGACCGTCCGCAAGGATTTCCCGATCGACTTCCCCTTCGCCGAAACCGCCACGCACCTGATGTCGATCGGCCTCGACGAGGATCTCGACGACGCCGCCAAGCAAGCCGTGCGCGAGATGGTCAAGCATGTCTGCCGGCGCACCAATCTCTCCCGCAATCAAGCGTACATGCTCTGCTCGCTCATCGGCGACCTGCGCGTGACCCAGACCGTCGACGGCAACAAGGGCGTTCACATGCTCCTCGGCAAGCAGCACCTTTGAACCGCGGGGCGTTCGCAAGGACTTGACCCTTGCACCGATCTGGCACCCGGCGGACCTTCGGCCCTCGAAGCCGAAACATTTGATAGGGGAGGAAAGCACATGGACCTCGGTCTGAAAGGCATGAAAGCCGTCATCACCGGCGGCACCAAAGGCATTGGCCGCGCCATTGCGGAACATTTCGTCGCCGAAGGCGCCGACGTCGCGATCTGCGCCCGTGATGCGGACGGCGTCGCCGCCACCGTCGCATCGCTCGCCAAAGGCGGCACCCGCGCCACCGGCCGCGCCGTCGACGTCGCCGACGGTCCGGCGCTCGCCGGCTGGATCGACGACGTCGCCGCGGAATTGGGCGGCATCGACATCCTGGTGGCGAACGTCTCCGCGCTCGCCATCGGCCAGGACGAGGCGTCGTGGCAGGCGGAGTTCCAAACCGACATGATGGGCACCGTGCGCGCCGTGAACGCCGCCATGCCGCATCTCGAGAAATCCGCCGCCGCCTCGATCTTGGTGATCGCCTCGGTCTCGGGCCGCGAGGTGGATTTCGCCGCCGGCCCCTATGGCGTCTTCAAGGCCGCGCTGATCCATTACGCCAAGGGATTGTCGTTCCAACTGGCGCCGAAGAACATCCGCGTCAACGCGCTCTCGCCCGGCAACACCTACTTCCCCGGCGGCGTCTGGGAAAAAATCGAGCAGGGCAACCCGGAATTCTTCAGCCAGGCCATGGCGCTCAACCCGACCGGACGGATGGGCAAGCCGGAAGAGATGGCCCGCGCCGCCGTCTTCCTCACCAGCCCGGCGGCCAGCTTCATCACCGGCACCAACCTCGTCGTCGACGGCGCGCTGACGCGCGGCGTGCAGTTCTGAGCGCCGAACCCGCGCTCCCGCTCTTGAGCGGAGCGCGGGCCTCGTTAAGCTCAGCCCTGCAACCCGAACGAGACCACACATGCCAGAAATCGTCGTCTTCGCCGCCACCGGCCGCAGCACCGAGCAGAAGCGCGGCCTCGCGCGCGACCTCACCGACGCAATGGTGAAGAATTTCGGCGTGCCGGCAGAGTCCGTCACCGTGCAGATCGTCGAGTCCGCCCTCGACTCGAAGGCAAAGGGCGGCGTCCTGTTCAGCGATCGCTGAGCGTCGTCGACATGCACAACCAAAGATCGTCGGGAACAGGAGATCGAGTGAAGCAGACATATCGGGCCGCAGGCCTCGCACTGGCCGCGGCACTCGCCGCCGCGCCCGCCGCATGGGCGCAGAAATCCGCCGACACGCTGCGCGTCACCTGGCGCGACGCGGTCCCGAACGTGGACCCCTACTACAACTCGTTGCGCAGCGGCTTCGTCGTCCAGGTCCAGGCCTGGGACACGCTGCTCTACCGCGATCCCAAGACGTTCGAGATCAAGCCGCTCCTGGCCACGGCGTGGAAATGGGCCGACGACAAGACGCTCGAACTCGAGCTGCGCCCGGGCGTGAAATTCCAGAACGGCGACCCGTTCACCGCCGACGACGTCGTCTACACCATCAACACCGTGATCCACGACAAGCAAGTCGCCGTCCCCAGCAACTACGTCTTCTACGAAGGCGCCGAGAAGATCGACGACCTGCATGTCCGCATCAAGCTGAACCGCGTCTTCCCCGCAGCCCTCGAATACATCTCGATGACGCTGCCGATCTGGCCGAAAGCGTATCGCGAGAAGATCGGCGCCGACGAATACGCCCGCCATCCCGTGGGCGCCGGCCCCTACCAGATCACCAAGGTCGACGGCACCACCCAGATCGTCATGCAGCGCTTCGAGGGCTATTACGCGGGCAGCCCGAAGGGCCGCCCAGCGATCAAGAACCTAGTGATCCACGAAGTGCCCGACGCCTCCACCGAACTCGCCGAACTGCTCGGCGGCGCCGCCGACTGGATCTGGGACTTCGACCCCGACCAATTCGCCAGCATCGAGGCCATGCCGACGCTGACGGCCAAGCGCGCCGAGACCATGCGCGTCGGTTACGCCACGCTCGACGGCGCCGGACGCACCGGCAAGGACAACCCGCTCACCAACGAGAAGGTGCGCCAGGCGATCCTCTACGCGATCGATCGCGAGACGATGGCCAAGCAGTTGATGCAAGGCGAATCCCGCCCGCTCGACACGCCCTGCTACCCGACCCAGTTCGGCTGCGACGCTGCCGCCGCCACGCATTACGGCTACGATCCGGCCAAGGCGAAGAAGCTGCTCGCCGAAGCCGGTTACCCCAACGGCTTCGAGACCACCCTCGTCTCCTACCTGCTGCCGCAATGGGTCGGCGCGATGCAGAACTACCTCGGCGCGGTCGGCATCCGCGCCAAGGTGAACCAGCTCCAAGTCGGCGCCGCCGTCCAAGCCAACCTCGACGGCAAGACGCCGATCATCTTCGGCAGTTGGGGCAGCTACTCCATCAACGACGTCTCGGCGTTCATGCCCTATTTCTTCAACGGCGGCGGCCCCGACTACGCCCGCGACCCCGAGATCATCGCCGAGGTCAAAGCAGGCGGCGAGACCACCGACCCGGCCGCCCGCAAGGAGCACTACGCCAAGGCGATCAAGCTGATCACCAGCCGCGCCCTGTTCATCCCAGTCTTCACCTACGTCAAGACCTACGGCTACTCGAAAGAACTCAACTTCGACGCCTGGGCCGACGAACTGCCGCGCTTCTACCTGAGCAGCTGGAAGTAACCACCCCGTCGTGGCGTGCCATCAAACCAGGTGGCACTCCACGATGCGGGCCTGCATCCCGCCCGCCTCCGGCGCCTCGACCCGGCACCGGTCGAACACCGCCGGGCAACGCGGATGGAACCGGCACCCCGCCGGGATGTCGGCCGGATCCGGATACTCGTTCCCGAGCGTCACGTCCGGAATGCCCAAGCCTGGCTCCGGCGTCAGCACGGAGGCGAGCAGCGCCTTCGTATAGGGATGCGCCGGCGCGCCGAAGATCTCGTCCACCGGCGCCTTCTCGACGATGCGGCCGAGATACATCACCGCCACCTCGGTCGCGATGTGCTCCACCACTGCCAGGTTGTGGCTGATGAACAGCAGCGTCAGCCCGAGATCGCTGCCGCAGTTCCGCCAGCAGGTTGAGGATCTGCGCCTGCACCGAGACATCGAGCGCGCTGGTCGGCTCGTCGCAGATCACGATCCGCGGCCGCAGCACCAGCGCCCGCGCGATCGCGACGCGCTGCCGCTGGCCGCCCGAAAGCTGCGCCGGCAGCCGCTCCGCCATCTCCCCGGGCAGCCCGACCTGCTCGAGCATGTCGAGCACGCGCGACCGCCGCTCCCGCCCCGCAATTCCCTGCGCCGCCAACGGCAGCCCGACGATGTCGCTGATCCGGTGGCGCGGATTGAGCGAGGAGAACGGGTCCTGGAACACCGGCTGGATCAGCCGCGCCCGCGCCCGCCGATCCAGGGCCGCAAGGCTCTGGCCATCGACCAGCACCTCGCCCGCACTCGGCGGCAGCAGCCCCAGGATCACCCGCGCCAAGGTCGATTTGCCGCAGCCGGACTCGCCCACCACGCCCAGAACGTCCCCCGACGCCAGCGAGAACGAGACCCCGTCCACCGCCCGCACCAGACGCTCCGCCCGCCCGAGCCCGCCGCCTTGGCGGAACACCCGCCGGATGTCCCGCACCTCGATCGCCGCAGTCATGCCGCCGCCGCCATCGGCCAGCCCGGCGGCAGCCGGCACAAATACCCGTGCCCCGCCCCAGCCTGCTGCATCGGCACCGCATCCGCGCATTCAGGCATGGCATGGGCGCAGCGATCGCGGAACGCGCAGCCGACGAACCCCGGCGCGATCCGCGGCACGACGCCCGGGAATGCTGCCCAAAGGTTCGTCCCGCCGCACCCGCCCCGGCACCGGCACGCACGCCAGCAGCCCCCGCGTATACGGATGCGACGGGTCGGCGAACACCTGCTGCGACCGGCGCCCGTCTCGACGATCTCGCCGGCATACATCACCGACACGCGCCGGGCGATGCGCGCGACGACGCCGAGATCATGCGTGATCAGCAGCATCGGCCAGGCCGAGATCGCGCTGCAATTCCGCCAGCAGGCGCAGGATCTGCGCCTGCACCGTGACGTCGAGCGCCGTGGTCGGCTCGTCGGCGATCAGCAGCTCCGGGTCGCACATCAGCGCCATCGCGATCATCACCCGCTGGCGCAGCCCGCCCGAGAGCTGGTGCGGATACTGCCCCAGCCGCATCCCCGGCGCGGTGATGCCCACGCGCTCCAGCAGCCCGGCCGCGCGATCCAACGCCCGCCCGCCGCGACACGCCGCGGTGCCGCTGCAGCACCTCGGCCATTTGCGACCCGATGGTCAGGCCGGGTTGAGGCTGGTCATCGGCTCCTGGAAGATCATCGCCATCCGGTCGCCGCGCAGACGCGCCATCCCCCGCTCCGACAGCCCGCGCAGATCCGTCCCCTCGAAGTCGAGCCGATCCGCCGACCGCCGCGCGCCGCGCGGCAACAGCCCCATCAACGCCAGCGACGACGCCGACTTGCCGCACCCGCTCTCGCCCACCAGGCAATGCGTTTCCCCGGCTTCGACGCGCAGCGAGATCCCGCGCACCGCCTCGGTCCGCGCGAACCCGACCCGCAGGCCCGCCACCTCCAGAACCGCCGTCATCGATCCCGCTCGACGCCCAGCAGATCCCGCAAGCCGTCGCCGAGCAGGTTGATGCCCGAGCACCAGCACGAACAGCGCGACGCCGGGGATCATGATCACCCACGGGCTGAAGAACATGTAGTCCTTGCCCTCCGCGATCATCAGCCCCCAGGACGGCAGAGGCGGCGGCACGCCCAGGCCGAGGAACGACAGCGCCGCCTCGAGCAGGATCGCGAGCGCCATCTCGAGCGTCGCGACCACGATCAGATGATGGACGATGTTGGGCAGCACCTCCCGCAGCAGGATATGCGTCCGCGACGCGCCCGCCGCCCACGCGGCGGCGACGTAGTCGAGGTTGCGCACCTGCATCGTCGTGGTGCGCGCCACCACCGCGAACCGCTCCCACAGCAGCAGCCCCAGCGTCAGCACCACGACGGTGAACGAACTGCCGACCAGCGCCACCACCGTCAGCGCCACCAGGATCAGCGGGATCGCCAGCCGGCAGGTGATGACGAACATCACCACGTCGTCGATCCAGCCGCCGAAGAAGCCGCCGAGCAGCCCCAGCGTGGTGCCGATCAGCCCGGAACAGATCACCGTCAACAGGCCGATCAGCATCGAGACCCGGGCGCCATAAATCAGCCGGGAGAGATAATCGCGCCCGAGCTGGTCGGTGCCGAACAGATGCTCGGCCGACCCGCCCATCCAGGACGGCGGCACCAGCCGGCGCGACAGGTCCTGCACGAACGGATCGTGCGGCGCCAGCAGCGGCGCCAGGATCGCCAGCAGCGCGACGCCCGCCACGATCGCTACCCCGATCCCGAACGCGAGATGCCGCGCCGCCGCCAGGCGCGGCCGTCGCGCAACGAACACCAAAGGCACCGCCTCGCTCATCAGGCCGCGCGCAGCCGCGGATCGAGCACCGCATTCAGCAGGTCGGCCGCCAGGTGAGCACGATGTAGATCACCGCCAGCACCATCACCACCGCCTGCACCACCGGGAAGTCGTTCTTGCTGATCAACTCCCAGGCGAGGTAGCCGACGCCATGCAGCGCGAACACCGACTCGATCACGATCGAGCCGCCCAACATGAAGCCCAGCTGCACCGCCGCGATCGCCACCACCGGCATCGCCGCGTTGCGCAGCGCGTGCCCGAGCACGATGCGGCTCGACTGACAGCCCCTTGGCACGCGCGGTCCGGACATAGTCCGAGGCCAGCGCATCGATCATGCCGCCGCGGGTGAGCCGCATCAGCGCCGGGATGGCCGAGAAGGCGAGCACCACGCCCGGCATGATGTAGCCCTGCCACACCGCGACGCCCGAGATCGGCAGCCAGTGCAGCCGCAGTCCGAACCAGATCACCAGCAGCAGCCCCAGCCAGAAGCTCGGCATCGCCTGCCCGAGCAGCGCCACGACCATCAAGCCCCGGTCGAGCAGGCTGCCTTCGCGCAGCCCGGCCAGGATGCCCAGCGGGATCGCCACCACGATCGCGATCGCGAGGCCAAGCAGCCCGAGCGTCAGCGTGATCGGCAGCCGGGTCGCGATCAGGCCGGAGACCGGCGCGTGATACAGGAACGATCGGCCGAGATCGCCTTGCACGGCATCGCCGCAGCCAGCTGAGGAACTGCACCGGCAGCGGCCGGTCCAGGCCGTAAATCGTGCCGGATGGTCTCGACGTCCTGCAAGCTCGCATTCGGCCCCGCCATCGACACCGCGACGTCGCCGGAGAGCCGCGTGAGCGCGAAACTGACGATCAGCACGGTCACGCAGACGAGCACCGCGAGCATCAGCCGGCGCAGAAGGAAACCACCCATCCCGGCAGCCTAGGATGCCCTGCTGCGATGCGGCAAGGTCGATCGTGAACTCAGCTCGGCGAACGCGTCTCCGCCAACCCGCCGCCCAACGCCTTGTAGAGATTGATCAGATTGATCAGCTCGGCCTGCCGCAGGCTCAGTAGCGTCTGCTGCGCCGGGTAGAGCGTCTGCTGCGCCTGCAGCACCGGTATGAACGAGTCCACCCCCGCGCGGAAACGCATCATCGACAGCCGCAAGCTATCGGCCGCCGCATCGACCAGACGCTGCTGCGCCTGGATCTGATCCACGTAGGTCGCCCGCCCCGCCAGCGCGTCCGACACTTCCCGGAACGCGGTCTGGATCGTCTGCTCGTAGGTCGCGATCTGGATGTTCTTCTGGATCTTCGCCAGATCCAGCGTTCCCCTGGTTCTGCCCGGCGGTGAAGATCGGGATGTTGATCTGCGGCGCGAAGCTCCAGCTCAGCCCGCCCGCGGTGAACAGCCGGCTGAGCTGACTTCCCGCCACGCCGCCGCTGCCGGTCAGGCTGATCGACGGGAAGAACGCCGCCCGCGCCGCCCCGATATTCGCATTCGCCGCCAGCAGGCTGTGCTCCGCCGACACGATGTCCGGCCGCCGCAGCAGCAGGTCGGACGGCAGGCCGGCATCGAGGTTGGCCACGCAAATCCTGATGCTCGAGGTCGCGCCCGAGCGGCAGGTCGGCCGGCATCGGCTGCCCCAACAGCAGCACCAGCGCGTTCTCGTCCTGCGCCGCCTGCCGCGTATAGAGCGACAGGTTCGCCTTCGCCTGATCCAGCGCCGTCTCGGCCTGGCGCACGCTCAGCAGCGTCGTGTAGCCGCCCTTGAATTGCGTGTTCGTCAGGTCGTAGGCCTGCTGCTCGCTGGCGACCGTATCCTGCGTGATCTTGAGCAGCGACTGGTCGGCCAGCACCGTCAGGTATGCCGACGCCACCTCCGCCACCAGGCTGATCTGCGTGCTCCGCGCCGTCTCCGCCTGCGCGAGATACTGCTCGAACGCCTGCGCCGACAGGCTGCGCAACCGGCCGAACAGATCCAGCTCGTACGACGCGAACCCAAGACCCGACGTTGTAGTATCGATACGACGTATGCTGCGCCCCCGTGCTCGACACGCTCGTCGGCGCCGCCGCCACGCCCGACGATGTCCTGCCGGTGGAAGCCGCGCTCGCCGCGCCGCCGCCGCCGCCACCGCCACCGCCGAAGCCGCTGCTCGGGATCGTCGTACTCGCCGGCAGCGTGCCGTAATCGCCGATCCCGCTCAGGCTGATATGCGGGAACAGGTCGGACCGCTGAACGCGATATTGCGCCTGCGCCGCCGCCACGTTCAGCACCGCGATGCGCAGATTACGGTTGTTGCGAAGCGCGATCGAGATCAACGCCTGCAGCCGCGCATCCGTGAAGAACTCGCGCCAGCCGATCGAGTCGGCCGAGCGCATCGCCTGCTCCGGCGTCAGGTTCGCGTCCTTGTATGCCGGACCGGTCGGATACGTCGCCGACACCGGCAGACCCGGCCGCAGATAATCGGGGATCAGCGTGCACCCGCCCAGAAGCGCCGCGCCGAGCAGGATCCCCGCCTTCCCAAGACGGCTCAAACCCGCGCCTCCACCTTGGCGTCCCGTGCCGGCGCCGACTTCTTCCCGCGCCCATCGCCGCCCCGCTCGTTCAGCGGCCGCACCCGGAACAACCCCAGTACCGACGACGAAGAACACCGGCACCAGGAAGATCGCCAGCAACGTGGCCGACAGCATGCCGCCGATCACCCCGGTCCCGATCGCGTTCTGCCCGCCCGACCCGGCGCCGCTCGAGATCGCGAGCGGCACCACACCCAGGATGAACGCCAGCGACGTCATCAGGATCGGCCGCAACCGCTCCTGCGCCGCCGCCACCGCCGCTTCACGCAAGCCCTTCCCCGCCTCGAAATTCGCCTTGGCGAATTCCACGATCAGGATCGCGTTCTTCGCCGACAGCCCGATCGTCGTCAGCAGGCCCACCTGGAAATACACGTCGTTGTCCAACCCGCGGAAATAGGTGGACAGCACCGCGCCCAGCACGCCAAGCGGCACCACCATCAGCACCGCCACCGGAATCGACCAACTCTCGTACAGCGCCGCCAGACACAGGAACACGACGATCAGCGAACCCGCATACAGATACCCGCGTCTGCGACCCCGATTGCTGCTCCTCGTACGAAAGCCCGGTCCATTCGTAGCCGAACCCCGCCGGCAGCTTCTTCGCCAGTTCCGCCATCGCCTGGATCGCCGTCCCGCTGCTCAGCCCCGGCGCCGGCGCCCCCAGTATCTCCACCGACGGCACGCCGTTGTACCGCTCGAGCTTCGGCGAGCCGATACGTCCACTTGCCCGTCGCGAACGACGAGAACGGCACCATCTGCCCGAGACTGTTCCGCACATACCAATCGTTCAACTCGTCCGGCAGCATCCGCGAGTTCGGCTCGCCCTGCATGAACACCCGCTTGACCCGGCCGCGGTCGATGAAGTCGTTCACGTACGCCGAGCCCCACGCCGCCGACAGCGTCGTGTTGATGTCCGCCAGGCTCAAGCTCTGCGCGTTCGCCTTCTCCCGATCGATCGAGATCGAATATTGCGGCTCGTCGTTCAGCCCGTTCGGCCGCACCGCCATCAAGCGCTGATCTTTCGCGGCCTCGCCGAGCAACTGGTTGCGCGCCGCCATCAGCGCGTCGTGCCCCTTATTGGCCTGATCCTGCAGCTCGAAGTCGAACCCGGTCGCGTTGCCCAGCTCGAGCACCGCCGGCGGCGCGAACGCGAACACCTGGGCGTCCTTGATCGACGCGAAATGCGCCTGCGCCCGCCCCGCGATCGCCTGCACCTTGTTGGCCGCGCCCGGCCGCTTGCTCCAATCCGTCAGCTTGACGAAGGCGAGACCCGAGTTCTGTCCCTGGCCGCCGAAGCTGAACCCGTCGACCGTCAGCACGCCCTCGATGTTGCTCGCCTCGCTCTTGCGGAAGTAGTCGGCGACCTCGTCCAACACCTCCTCGGTCCGGATCGCCGTCGCGCCGGGCGGCCCGGTCACCTGGATGAACAGCACGCCCTGGTCCTCGTCCGGCAGGAACCCGCCGGGGATGCGCAGGAACACGACCACGAGCACGGCGACGATGCCGCCAAACAGCAGCAGCGACGGCAGCGGATGCGCCACCACGCGCTTGACGACGCCCACGTAGCGCCGGTTCGCCCGCGTCGAAGGTCCGGTTGAACCAGCCGAAGAAGCCCCGCCTCTCGACCCTCTTTCGGCGGCCTCAGGATCGTCGCGCACAGCGCCGGCGTGAAGATCAGCGCGACCAGCACCGACAGCACCATCGCCGACGACGATCGTGATCGAGAACTGCCGATAGATCACCCCGGTCGAGCCGCCGAAGAACGCCATCGGCAGGAACACCGCCGTCAGCACCAGCGCGATGCCGACCAGCGCGCCGGTGATCTCGTCCATCGACTTGCGCGGTGGCGTCGTGCGGCGAGAGGCCTTCCTCCTCCATCACGCGCTCGACGTTCTCGACCACGACGATCGCATCGTCCACCAGCAGGCCGATCGCCAGCACCATGCCGAACATCGTCAGGCTGTTGATCGAATACCCAGCGACCGAGCAGCACGCCGAATGTGCCGAGCAGCACCACCGGCACCGCGATCGTCGGGATCAGCGTCGCCCGCAGGTTCTGCAGGAACAGATACATGACGAGGAACACCAGCACGATCGCGATCGACCAGCGTCTTGACCACTTCCTCGATCGAGAGCTGCACGAACGGCGTCGTGTCGAACGGGTAGATCACGTCGACGCCCGGCGGGAAGATTCGGCCGCAACTGCTCGATCGTCGCGCGCACCGCCTTGACCGTGTCCAGCGCGTTGGCGCCGCTGGCGAGCTTGACCGCGAGCGCCGACGCCGGCTGGCCGTTGTACTTCGTGCTGATCGAGTAGTTCTCGCCGCCCAGCTCGACCCGCGCCACGTCGCGCAGCCGCACCTGCGAGCCGTTCGGCTGCACTCGCAGCAGGATGTTGCCGAACTGCTCCGGCGTCTGCAGATAGGACGGCCCGATGATGGTCGCGTTGAGCTGCTGGTTCGGCGCCGCCGGCAGGCCGCCGAGTTCGCCGGCCGCCACCTGGACGTTCTGCGCCTGGATCGCCGCGCTGACGTCGCCGGGCGTGAGGCCGTAAGTTGGTCAGCTTGGCCGGATCGAGCCAGATGCGCATGGCGTATTGCGGACCCGAACAGCTGGTAATCGCCGACGCCCGTCGTGCGGCTGATCGGATCCTGCACGGTGGACGCGATGAAGTCGCTCAGATCGACCGAGTTCATGCTGCCCGTCGGTCGAGACGAAGCCGACCACCACCAGGAAGTTCTTCGTCGCCTTGGCGACCCGGATGCCCTGCTGCTGCACCGCCTGCGGCAGCCGCGGCTGCGCCAGCTGCAGCTTGTTCTGCACCTGCACCTGCGCGATGTCGGGGTTGGTGCCCTGCTCGAAGTTGAGCGTGATGGTGATGCTGCCGTCCTTGTCGCTCTCCGACGAGAAATACAGCAGGTGATCGATGCCGCTGAGCTGCTGCTCGATCACCTGCACGACCGTGCTCTGCACCGTCTCGGCCGACGCGCCGGGATAGGTGACCGAGATGGAGACCGCCGGCGGCGCGATCGACGGATATTGCGCGATCGGCAATTGCAGGATCGCCAGCCCGCCCGCCAGCATCAGCACGATCGCGAGCACCCACGCGAAGACCGGGTGGTCGATGAAGAAGCGCGACATCGTGCGGCGCCCTTATTTCTGCGCCGGCGGCGTGTTCGCAGCGACGTCGCCGGGCACCGCGATGTCGACCTCGTTGGCGACGACCTCCTGCCCGGGCTTGGCCATCTGCACGCCCTTGACGATCACCCGGTCACCCGCGCTCAGGCCTTTCGTCACCAGCCACGCATCCCCGATCGCCCGGTCCGTCGTCACGACCCGGCTCTCCACCTTGTCGTCCTTGCCGACCACCAGCGCCGTCGCCTCGCCCTTCGGGTTGTGCGTGATCCCCTGCTGCGGCACGAGCAGCCCGTTCTGCCGCACACCCTCCTCGACCTGCTCCTGCACGAACATGCCCGGCAGCAGCAGCCCGGTCGGGTTCGGGAAGATCGCCCGCAGCGTGACCGACCCGGTGCCCTGGTCGACGGTCACTTCGCTGAATTGCAGCTTGCCGGGCTGGTCGTAGCGGCTGCCGTCCTCGAGCAGCAGCGTCACGCCGATCTGGTCCGTTCCGACCGCCTGGATCTGTCCGCTCGCCACCTCGCGCTTGAGCCGCAGGATGGTGGTGCTCGGCTGCGCCACGTCGACATAGATCGGATCGAGTTGGGTGACGGTGACGAGCGCCGTGCGTCTGGTTCGCGGTGACCAGCGCGCCTTCGGTGACCGCCGAACGGCTGGTCTTCCCCGTGATCGGCGACGCCACCTTGGTATATTGCAGGTTGATCGTGGCGGTCTTGATCGCGGCCTGCGCGCTCGCGATGTCCGCCTGGTTCTGCCCCAGCGTGCCCACGGCGTTGTCCAGATCCTGCTTGCTGATCGCGTTGGCCGCCACCAACGGCCGGTATCGGCTGACCGTCGATTGCGACGCCTTCGCCGACGCCTGCGCCCGCAGCAACTGCGCCCGTGCGCTCGCCAGGCTCGCCTCGTATTGGGCGGGATCGATCTGGTAGAGCACCTGGCCAGCCTTCACCACCTCGCCTTCGTTGAAGAGGCGTTTCAGGATCACGCCGCCGACTTGCGGCCGGATCTCTGCCGTCCGGAACGGCGACGTGCGGCCCGGCAAGTCGGTGGTCAGCGTCACCGGCTGCGCCCGCAGCGCCACCACATCGACGGCCGGCTTGGGCGGCGGCCCAGCCTGCTTCTTCTCGTCCTTGCACGACGCGAGCAGCAGGAGCGGCAGCACCACCAGCATCGGCCAGCCTGCTGCCCGGCACCCCGAGCGATGACGACGAGATACAAGCTCGACAGACGCGACTGAGAAGTTCATGAAGCGGGAAACTGTCGCGTTTCCAAATCCCTGTCAATTGAACTATGCTGCACCGCGACATGAACGAGGTAACCAGCGCGTGACCGCCGACCCAAGAAACAAAGGCGCAACAATCGCGAGTTTCACAACTCACCAAAATGCGATGATCAACTTTCCTTGTCGGTCATTGTCCGATGGCGATACTGAACGGCGACATCGGATCGTCACAGCGGCAGCCCTCATCTTCTCTGAAAAAGGCTATCACGCCGCCACGATGGACGAGATCTCGCGTTCCGCCGGCATGTCCAAGAAGACGGTCTACCAACTCTTCTCCAGCAAGGCCGAGATCTTCGACGTGCTGCTGCAGAACTGGGCGCACCCGTTCCACATCCCGTTCGAAGACGCCGGCCGGTCGCAGCGCGAGATCCTGTCGGAGGCATTGTTCCGGCTCGCCACCTTCGCCCTGGCCGACGCCCAGATCGCCATCAGCCGCGTCCTGATCGCCGAAGCGGCCCGGCCCGGCGACGTCGCCAACGCCCTGCACGAACTCGGGATCGGCCGCGGCCATTGGGCGCTCGAACACTGGCTCGCGTCCCAAACCACCCTCGGCACGCACGAGATCGACGACCCCGTCGAACTCGCGGCGATGATCTTCCACGCCGTCATCGGCGACGCCCTGTTCAACCTCCTGCTCCGCATCCGCGCACGGCCCGACGAAGCCGCGATCCGGTCCCGGATCGACAAGGTCGTCGGCATGTATTTCGACGACGAGCAAGTGTCTCCGCCGCCGACGCGAGCCCCCTGACGGCCGTCGAGAAAGCCGCTACGGTGCCGAAAAACATCGGCAGGAAACGCGTCTATGCACGAACACGCACATGGCGGCATGAGCCACCAGGCCACCGAGGGCAGCCGCCTGCCGCTCGGGCACCTGCCCGGCACACGCTATCCCGATCCCCGCATCGAACTGCTCGACAAACGCTTCACCGCCCGGCAGGGCAACGCCGCGATCGAGCGGATCGCCACCGGCTTCCGCTGGGCCGAGGGCCCGGTCTATTTCGCCGACGGTGGCTACCTGCTCTGGAGCGACATCCCCAACAACCGCATCATGCGCTGGCTCGAGGATGACGGCCATGTCAGCGTGTTCCGCGCGCACAGCAATCACACCAACGGCAACACGCGCGACCGCGAGGGGCGGCTGGTGAGCTGCGAGCACGACACGCGCCGGGTCACGCGCACCGAGCTGGACGGCAGCATCACCGTGTTGATGGACAGCTTCTCCGGCAAGCAACTGAACGGCCCGAACGACATCGTCGTCGCCTCGGACGGCTCGGTCTGGTTCACCGACCCCGGCTACGGCATCGACGGCCCCTATGAAGGCCACGCGGCGCCGCACGATCTGCCCTGTAACGTCTACCGCCTCGATCCCAAGACCGGCAGCGCGACGGTGGTCGCCGGCGACTTCACCCGGCCGAACGGGATCTCGTTCTCGCCCGACGAGCGCCGCCTCTATGTCGTCGACACCGGAATCACCCATGGCGGCCCGTCCCACATCCGGGTCTTCGACGTCGACGGCGAGCGGCTCGCGAACGGGCGCATATTCGCCGACAATTTCGCGCCGGGGATGACCGACGGAATGCGCACCGACGCCGAAGGCAACGTCTGGTGCAGCATGGGCTGGAGCGACCCGGCGGAAGACGGCGTCCGTTGTTACGCCCCCGACGGCGACATGATCGGCAAGGTCCACCTCCCCGAAGGCTGCGCCAACCTCTGCTTCGGCGGCAAGAAGCGCAACCGGCTGTTCATGACCGCGAGCACGTCCGTCTACGCCCTGCACCTGAACATGAGCGGCTCGATGCGGCCCTAAAACGTCATGCTTGACGTGCGGCACCGCCTGACGATCATGCGCCACCGGGATCAACCCGGATCGCGGACATTGTGCCGCGCAACAAATTAGGGGATCCCATGGAACGCCGCACGCTATTGCAGACTGCCGCCGTCTCGCTGCTCTCGGCGCCTTTCGTCTCCCGTTTCGCCCGGGCCGCAGGCAAGGAGATGGTCTACATCACCCCGGGCCTCGACCTGCCGTTCTGGCGCTATCTCTCGCGCGGGATCGAGGCCACGGCCACCAAGGCCGGCATGACCTTCACCGCGCTCGACAGCCACAACAACGCACAGACCCAGCTCTCCAACGCGCAGGACGCCATCTCCCGCGGCGTCGCCGGGATCTGCATCTCGCCGACCGACAGCTCGACCGCACCCAGCGTCCTTGCCCTCGCGTCCAAAGCCAAGATCCCCGTCGTCGTCTCCGACATCGGCACCAATAGCGGCGACTACGTCTCCTTCGTCATCTCCGACAATTTCGAGGGCGCGCACGCGGTCGGCCAAGCGCTCGCGGCGGCGATGAAGGCCAAGGGCACTACCGACGGCTCGGTCGGCATCATCGCCATCTCCCAGGCCCGCAAGAACGGCCAGGCGCGCACCGCCGGGTTCCGCAAGGCGATGGCCGAGGCCGGCATCACCAAGGAGGCCGGGCTGCAGCAGATGGCCACCTACTCGACCGACGAGACCTTCAAGTTCACCCAGGACATGCTGACCGCCAACCCCGGCATGCGCGGTCTCTGGATCCAGACCGACCAGCCGACGCTCGGCGCCCTCCGGGCCCTGAAGACCGGCCGGCGCGACGACGTGCTGGTCGCCGCATTCGACGGCACGCCCGAACTGGTCGAACTGATCAAGCAGGGCCAGGTCGTCGGCTCCGGGATGCAGCAGCCCTACCTCATGGGCCAGAAATCGGCCGAGGCGCTGCTGCAGCACATGGACGGCAAGACGCCGGAAAAGCAGATCGACGTGCCGATCCTCGCGGTCACCGCCCAGAACGTCGCGCAGATGCTGCCCACCATCAAGCAGACCGTGTTCGCAGGCGAGCTGAGCTGAGCCAAGCGGATTTGATCCAGGCTGGAGCGGTCGACGCCGCTCCAGCCCTGGAAGCGGAAAGCATCGAGAAAAGCTTCGGCAGCACGCGCGCGCTGCAGGGAGCCGCCCTATCGGTCGCGCGCGGCGAGGTCCACGCGCTACTCGGCGCCAACGGCGCCGGCAAATCCACCCTGGCGCGGATCATCAGCGGCCACGTCCGTCCCGACCGCGGCACGCTGCTCTGGCGCGGCAAGAAGCTCGCCGCCCGCTCGCCACGCGACGCGCTGACCGCGGGCATCGCCCTCGTCACGCAGGAGACCAGCCTGGCGCCCGATCTCTCGGTCCTGGAAAACATCTTCCTGCCCGAGCTCGGCTTGCCCGGGCGCCTCTCGCGCACCGCGCTCCGGCACCGCGCCGGCGAGCTACTCGGCAGTCTCGGACCCGGCGCCGCGCTGCCGCTCGACCGGGAGGTGCGCGACCTCTCATCGGCACAACGCCAACTGGTCGAGATCGCCAAAGCCCTGGCCCTGCAGGCCGAGCTGCTGATCTTCGACGAGCCCACCGCGTCGCTCAGCCCCGGCGAGGTCGAGCGCCTGTTCGACATCATGGCCACGCTCCGCGACGACGGCCGCGCCCTGATCTTCGTCTCGCACCGGCTCGAGGAGGTGTTCGCCATCACCGACCGCGTGACGATCATGCGCGAAGGCCGCACGGTCGCCGCCGCGCTCGACACGCTCTCGCTCAACCAATCCGACATCATCCGGCACATGGTCGGCCAGGATTTCACCGTCCAAGCCCGGCGCGCGCCCATGACGGCCCGCACCGGCGAACAGCCCGTCGCGCTCGAAGTCTCGCACCTCAGCGCCCTGCCCGCCGTCCGCGACGTATCGTTCACCGTCCACGAGGGCGAGATCCTCGGGCTGGGCGGGTTGGTCGGCGCCGGCCGCTCCGAAACGGTCGAGGCGATCTTCGGCGTGCGGCCGCGCAGCGGTGGAGAACTCAGCCTATCCGGCCAGCCGTTCGACCCGAGGCGCCCGGCCGACGCGATCCGCGCCGGGCTCGGCCTGGTGCCGGAGGACCGGCGAAAGCAGAGCATCGTCCCCGATTTCTCCGTGCGCGAGAACCTGCTGCTGGGCCATCTCTCCGCCCATCGCGGCTTCACCCTCGGCTACCGCTCCCGCGACGAAGCAGTCGCCGGGCTGCTCGACCGGCTCGGCATGCCGGCGCATCGGCTGCTCGATGCCAACATGCTGAACTTCTCCGGCGGCATGCAGCAGAAGATCATCATCGCCCGATGGCTGCTGCTCGCGCCCAAGGTGCTGATCCTCGACGAACCGACCAAGGGCGTCGACATCGCCACCCGCACCGAGATCTACGCCATGCTGCGCGACGTCGCCGCGGCGGGAACGGCGATCCTCCTGGTCTCGTCGGATTTCGAAGAACTCCTGGCGCTCAGCCACCGCGTCGTCGTCATCAGCGACGGCAAGTCGATCGCCGACATGCCCGCAGACGTGCTCGACGAGGAGAAGCTCACCCTGCTGGCGGCGCCGCGCAGTTCGATGGAGCGCAATGCCGCCATCTTGCGCGAGTTGAGCGCCGCCCATCGCGGGGCCGCGTTCTGGGTGCTGCTCGACGCCGACCGCGTCATCTGTCTCGATTGCGTCGTCGCCGACCCGGCCGCCGATCCGATGTTCCGCGCCGGCGACGCCCCGGAGATCGCCGCATCCGCCATCCCCGCGGCACTCCGCGCCCGCGCCGATCGCTTCGTCCCGGAAAGCTCCGCCAGCCTCTCGACCCTGCTGATCCAGGTGCACAGCCACCGCGGTCACGACCTCGGCTGGATCGGCCTCTCGATCGCCTCGGCGACCCTGCCGGACGCCGGACCGATCCGCGACCGGATCCAGGCGCAATTCGCCAGTTCGGTCTGACCGTGCCACCTACGAAAGAGCGCTGATCCATGTCCGAACCGGTTCGCCCCCGCTCGACCGCGCGCTGGCTGTCCTCGCGCCTCGAGATCCGCATGCTCGGGCTCGCCGTGCTGATCGCCGTGTCGATCTCGGTGCTGTCGCCTTACTTCCTCAAGACCAACAACCTGCTCAACCTGCTCGATCAATCCGTCGTCGTCGGCGTGGTCGCGATCGGCATGACCTTCGTCATCCTGACCGGCGGGATCGACCTCTCGGTCGGCTCCCTGCTCGGCGTCACCGCGATCCTGTTCGGGCTGGCGGTGCCGCATGTCGGCATCGCTGCGGCCGTCCTGCTGGGCGTGTTCGCGGGCGGCGCGGTCGGCGCGTTCTCCGGCTTTCTGATCGCCCGGTTCGGCCTTGCCGCCTTCGTCGTGACCCTGGGCGTCATGGCGATCGGCCGCAGCCTCGCCTATATCTTCTCCGGGGCGACCGCGATCTCGGACCTGCCCCCGGCGCTCGGCGAGATCGCCTACCTGCCGGTGCTCGGCATCCAGCTCAACGTGGTGATCCTGGCGGGCCTGTATCTCCTGGCCTGGCTCTATCTGACCTACACCAAAGGCGGCCGCACCATCTACGCGATCGGCTCCAACAGGGAGGCCGCGCGCACCGCCGGGCTGAACGTGCTCGGCTACAGCATCCTGCCCTACGTCGTCTCCGGCGCGCTCTCGGCCGTGGCCGGCGTGCTGCTCTCGGCGCAGATCCTCTCGATCGACCCCCTGGCCGGCACCGCCCTCGAGCTGGATGCCATCGCCGCCGTGGTGATCGGCGGCGCCAGCCTCTACGGCGGCCGCGGCTCGATCGCCGGCACGCTGATCGGCGTCTCGATCATGGTGATGATCCGCAACGGCCTGAACTTGCTGGGCGTGTCGCCGTTCTGGCAAGGCTCGGCGATCGGCTCGATCATCATCGCCGCCGTCCTGGCCGAACGGCTGCTGAGCGGCCGCACCAAGGCCTGACCCGCGTCAAGCCGAGGCGTTCAGGAACTCCCACACTTTCGACACCACCACCGACCCCTCCCCCACCGCCGACGCGACGCGCTTGACCGACCCGGCGCGGATGTCCCCCACCGCGAAGATCCCCGCCTGCGACGTCGCGAACGGCGAGTCCGCGCCAACGCCCGCTCCGGTGCGCACGAACCCCTTGGCATCCAGCTCGACCAGGCCGGAGAGCCATTCCGTATTGGGCGCCGCACCCACCATGATGAACAGCGCCCGCGTCTCGATGTCGCGCGTCGTCCCGATCGGCCACGTTGCGGATGGTCACACCCTCGAGATGCTCGCCCCCGCGCAGCGCCACCACCTCGGCGCCATAGGCGATGCTGATCGCGGGATCGGCCTCCAACCGGCTCGAGAGATAGCTCGACATCGACGCGGCGAGCGACGGGCCGCGAACGATCAAGTGCACGCACTTCGCCGCCCGGCTCAGATACATCGCCGCCTGACCCGCCGAATTGCCGCCCCCGATGATCACCGCCTGCGTGCCCCGGCAATAGCGGGCCTCGATCTCGGTCGCGGCATAATACGCGCCGGCCCCCTCGAACTCGGCCAGGCGGTCGATCGGCAAGCGCCGATACTGCACCCCCGCCGCCACGATCACCGCACCGCCGCGGACGCGCTCGCCGCTGTCGAACGTGGCGCAAAACCCGCCATCGGCGAGCCGCTCCAGCTTCGCCACGCGGCGCGGCATCGCAAAGCGCGTCCCGAACTTCATCGCCTGCACCTCGCCGCGCCAGACCAGGTCGCCGCCGGAGATGCCGGTGGGAAAGCCCATGTAGTTCTCGATCCGGCTCGACGTCCCCGCCTGGCCGCCGATCGCCGCATCCTCGATCACCAGCGCGCGCAAGCCCTTCCGCCCCGGCATACACGCCCGGCGGCGACGCCGGCCGGGCCGCCGCCGACGATCAGCACGTCGAACGCCTCGTCGTTGCGCAGGTCGCGGTTGAGGCCCAGCAGGCGCGCGACCTTCTCCGGCGTCGGATCGGTCACCACCTCGCGGCCGAAGATCACCGCGGGCTTGGAAGCTTCGATCGAGCAGCTCTGTGCCGTCTGCGCCGCCTCGGGACTGTCCAGCGGATACGAGGCATAGGGCAGGCGGTTGCGGCTCGCGAACTCGGCGATCCCCCGCACATTGCGGTCCTCCTCCTCGCCGATCAGGCGCAGCGTGCCGTCCCGCGCATCGAGCTGCCGCCGGCGCCGCGCGGCCAGAACGGTGATGACGATGTCCGACATCTCCGGGATCTGCGACATCAAGGTCAGCATCGCCTCCCGCGGCACCTCGACGACCCGGGTCTCCACCACCGCCCGCAGCGCCAGCGACCAGGCGCCGCCGTCCAGGAACGCGATCTCGCCCAGGAACTGCGTCGGACCGAGCGTGGAGCTCAGGTGACGCTCGTCGGTATAGGGGTTGACCACCTCGACCTCGCCGGCCTCGATATAGGTGAAGCGGTCGGCGGGCTCGCCCGGCCGGGCGAGGAACGCGCCGGCCGGATAGGTCACCTCATGTCCGGCCGCGCGCAATGCATCCACGTGCGAGGCCGCTAACGGCGTCCGCTGCATCTGGCGAAGGTCGGCGCCGATCGTCTCCATCCATTGATCCTTCCGCTCGGGCGGCCAGCCGATCCGGCTCACCCGGCCCCGTTCATAGCGCGGGACCGGTCCGATTGCAGTCAGGAACGCCGGACCAGCCTATTCGCCCGGTCCGCATTGACGGCGCCTTCGGGCGCCCTCCCCTGCAGGATCGCCTGCACCTGGCGGACGGTCTCGAGCGCCTGGTGCTCGGCCGCCTCGCTCGTCAGCCCGCCGATATGCGGCGTCGCGATCACGTCCGCGCGGCAAGCGAGCGCCGCGATCGGCATCTGATCCGGCGCGCGCCCGACATCCAAAGCCGCACCGGCGAGCTGTCCACGATCCAGCGCATCGGCCAGCGCCGCCTCGTCGAGCAACTCGCCACGGGAGATGTTGATCAGGTAGGCGGTCTTCTGCATCGACGCGAATGCCTGCGCATCGAGCAGATTGGCGGTTTGCTGCATTGGCGACCGCCGCGCACACCACGTAGTCGGATTGCCGCAGCAATGTCGCGAGATCGACCGCCTCCGGCCCGTCGTCGATATCGGCATGGGGATCCGTGGCGAGCACCCGCGCGCCGATCGCCTGCAGGATCTGCGCGAGCCGATGCCCGATCGCGCCATAGCCGATGATCCCAACCGTCGACCCCGCGATCTGCCGCCCCATCCGCACCGGCGGCTGACGTCCGGCACGGTAATGCGCGACGGCGTCGGACACCCCGCGCGACAGGTCCACCATCAGCCCCAGCACCAGCTCGCACACCGCCGCCACGAAGCCCGGCGACGCCCGCGTCACCAACACCCCCGCCGCCGACGCCGCCGCCACATCCACCGTGCGGATGTCGACCGCGCCGCGCACGAACGCGACCAACTCCGGCAACGCCTCGAACAGCGAAGCCGGCGCCGGCACGGCCCGGTCCGCCACGATCAGCCGCATGCCCGCCGCCGCCTGGATCAGCGCATCGCCCTCGAGCGGCCGCCCCGTCCGGTTCAGCCGGACCGGAACGCCCAACGCTTCCAGCGCGGATTGCGCGCGCGGCCCGTAATAGAGCGCGCGCGCATCGTCGGTATGGGTGAGGAGGATCACGCGACTGGCTTCGCCGCGCCGATATCGGCCATCCACCCCGCCGCCGTGAGCGGGAACGCCGCCACCGCGCTCCGCACCGCGACCTGGTAGATCGGCTGGAACAGCACGACCAGGTTGGCCAGATCGACCATCGCCTTCTGGTAGTCGACCCAGAGCCCCGCCTGCTTGTCCTTGTCCTGCTCCGCCGCGGCCTGGTTGACGAGTTGGACCAGCTCGGCCGGCGGCTGGAAGCCGACCCGCTTGGCGACGCGCTCGACCGTCGCCGCCGCCCAGAGCTTGTTCTCGACCGCCGGGGGATTCCAGAAGGTGATGACCGACTGCGATTTGCCGCCGAGATACTGCGTGCGCAGATTGACCTGATCCATCGGGTTCAGCTTGGCCTTGATCCCCACGCGGGCGAGGTCGGATTGGATCTTCTGCGCCAGCGTCTGGTACGAGATCCCCGCGATCGCGGCATTGCCGTAGCTCAGGTCGAACTCGAAACCTTCCGCCAGCCCCGCCTTCTGCAGCAGGCTCTTGGCCTTCTCAAGATCCTCGTGGAACGCGATCTCCTTGGCGATCGCGTCGGTCGAGCCGCGCACGCCGATCGGCAGGAAGCTGGCCGGCCGGGTCGCGTTGCCGCCGAGCATCTTGCTCAGCAGCCCCTCGTAATCGATGGCGTAGCCGACCGCCTGGCGCGCTTCCTTGACCGCCAAGGCCTTGTTCAGCTCGGGATTCGAGTTCAGCGACATGTAGACGAAGTCGAGGCTGGTCAGCCGCTCGATGCGCACGTTCGCATCGCCCTTCAGCGTCGCGATCTGCTCGGGGATGAGGTTGAACGCCACGTCGACATCGCCGCGCTGGACCGCGAGCAGCTGCGCCGCGCTGTCGGGGATGTGGCGGATGACGATGCGCTGGTAGGCAGGCGTGCCGCGCCAGGATTTCGGGTTGGCCGCGAGCTGGATCTGCTGGTTGCGCGACCAGCCGGCCAGCACGTAGGGCCCGGTCCCAGCGGAATGCTGGTTGAGCCATTCGGTGGCGGTGTCGGATTTGTCGGCGCCGGGCTGATCGGTGCCGCCATGCTCGAGCACGGCCTTCTTCTCCAGCACCGCGAAGCCCGGCGCCGCGATGATCCCGAGCAGCGGCTCGTTCGGCGCCTTGAGCACGATGTCGATGCTGTCGGCGCCGCTGACCTCCACGGCCGAGACGTTGCCGATATATTGCGCCGTCTGGTCCTTGATCGCGAGGATGCGGTCGAAGGTGAATTTCCAGTCCTCGGGCGTGACCGGTGGCGCCGCTGCTGAACTTGACGTCCGGCTTTAAGGTGAAGCGCCAGCCCTTGCCGTCCGGCGTGCGCGCCCACTTGGTCGCCAGCAACGGCGACACGTCCTCGTAATGACCGGGGCTCATCGTGACGAGCGTGTCGTAGACCGCTTCGAGCGTGAGCGGCGGCGAGTAGTTGTTCTGCCGGGCGGGATCGAAGGTGACGGTGTCGCTGATGTCCAGCCCGATCACCAGCACGCCCTTGCGCGCCTGGGCATGCGCAACGCCGGGAACCGCCGCCGCAGCCGCCGCGCCGGAGAGCAGCAAGCCCAGTTGACGGCGCGTGATATCCAGAACTCGATCGTGCATTGCGTCCTCCCCGGGAATTTGGTCGCATGCTACCAAGGGTTCAGACGGTTCGTCACGCGGGAGGGACGATGCTTCGCTTTATCGCCTCGCGCATGGGGACGGTGGTGCTGATGGCGCTGCTGTCGACCCTCGTGATCTTCCTGATCGCCAACACCGTCCCCGGCGACCCGGTGCTCGCGCAACTCGGCGACGTCGCCGCCTCCGACCCGGCCTTCGTCGCGGTGTGGCGGCACAAATACGGGCTCGATCTGCCCCTCTGGGAACGATATTTCGTGTTCCTCAAGGGCCTGCTGCACGGCGACCTCGGCATCTCGATCGCCTCCCGCCGCCCGGTGCTGGACGACATCCGCGATTTCGCTCCGGCGACGCTGGAATTGGCGACGATCAGCTTCCTGCTCTCCCTCGTGATCGGCATCCCCCTCGGGATCATAGCGGCCGTGAAGCGCGACTCCTGGATCGACCACGTCGCCCGCATCATCTCGCTGCTCGGCGTCGCCTCACCCACCTTCTGGCTCGCCTTCATCATGCTGGCGGTGTTCTACGGCCAGCTCGACTGGGCTCCCGGCCCGGGCCGCATGGACCCGATCAGCCTCCCACCCGTCGACGGCACCGGCTTCCTGCTCTGGGACACCGCGCGGGCCGGCGATTGGGACGCCTTCCGCGACGCGGCGGCGCATCTGGTCCTCCCCAGCATCGTCCTCGCGGCGGCGACGCTCGGCCTGATCACGCGCACGACGCGGGCCAGCATGCTGGAGAACCTACGGCAGGATTACGTGCGCATGGCCCGCGCCAAGGGCCTGCGCGAGCGCGCGCTGGTGATCGGGCATGTGCTGCCGAACGCCCTGATCCCGATCGTGACTCTGGGCGGCCTGGCCTATGCCAACCTGCTGACCGGCGCCGTCATGACCGAGACGGTGTTCTCCTGGCCCGGCCTCGGCCGCTACACCTTCTCGAGCGCCGCCACGCTCGACTTCCCCGCGATCATGGGCATCACGCTGATCGTGGCCGTGGTCTACCTGCTGCTCAACCTGGTGATCGACCTCAGCTACGCCCTGCTCGATCCGCGCGTGCGCCGGTGAGCGTCTTCGCGCTCGCCGCGCCGCCCGTCGCCACCCGGTTCGGCACCTGGCGCCGCCGCTACGGCGTGGCCGCTTTCGGCGCGGCGATCGTCCTGCTCTGGCTGCTGATCGCGGCGGCTGCGCCGCTCGTGGCGCCGTATTCGCCCATCGACGTGGACGTGACCGCCCGCCTGCTGCCGCCCAGCGCCGCCCATTGGCTGGGGACCGACGAGCTGGGGCGCGACGGGCTGTCGCGGCTGATCTGGGGCGCGCGGATCTCGCTGTTCACCGGCTTCGTGGTGGTGCTGGTCGGCGCCGTCGTCGGCACGTTGGTCGGCGGCGTGGCCGCTTTCGTCGGCGGCTGGGTCGAGAGCGCGCTGATGCGGTTCACCGACCTCGTCCTGTGCTTCCCGCCGATCATCCTGGCCTTGGCCATCGCCGCCGCGCTCGGCATCGGCACGACGAACACGATCGTGGCGATGCTCGTGGTGTGGTGGCCCAAATTCGCCCGCCTCGCGCGCAGCCTGGTGCTGCAGCAGCGCTCGCTCGAATATGTCGAGGCCGCCGTCATCGCCGGCTATGGCCCGGGCCGCATCCTGCTCCGGCACGTGATCCCCAACGCGGTCGGCCCGCTGATCGTCCTCGTGACGTTGGACGTGGGCAACGCGATCATCACCTTCGCCGGGCTGTCGTTCCTGGGCCTCGGCGTGATCCCGCCGACGCCGGAATGGGGCTCGATGGTCGCCGACGGGCGGCAACTGGTCGCGCAATGGTGGGTCGCGGCCTTTCCGGGCCTGGCGATCCTGACGGTGGTGCTGGGCTTCAACTTCCTGGGCGACGGGGTGCGCGATTGGCTCGATCCGAAATCGAGGGAGCGTTGAGCGACACCGTTCCGGTCCTCGAAGTCATCGATCTCGCCACGCATTTCCCGACCTCCGCCGGCACGATCCGCGCCGTCGACGGCGTGAGCTTCCGCGTCATGCCCGGCGAGACCGTGGGCATCGTCGGCGAGAGCGGTTCCGGCAAGAGCATGACGGCGCTCTCGGTCATGCGCCTGCTCGAGCGGCCCGGCTACGTCGCGGCCGGGCAGATCCTGTTCCGCGGCCGTGACGTCCTGGCGATGCGCGCCGCCGAATTGCGGGCGATGCGCGGCGGCGCCGCGGCGATGGTGTTCCAGGATCCGATGACCTCGCTCAACCCGGTGCTCCGCATCGCGCGTCAGATGGAGGAGGCGATGGAGGTGCACGGCACCGGCCATCGCGAAGCCGGCCGGCGCTCCCTCTCGCTGCTCGGCCGCATGGGCATCCAGGCGCCCGAGCGCGCCGCGCGCTCCTTCCCGCATCAGTTCAGCGGCGGCATGCGCCAGCGCGTGGTGCATCGCGATGGGCATGAGCAACGAGCCGGCGCTGCTGCTGGCCGACGAGCCGACCACCGCGCTGGACGTGACGATCCAGGCGCAGATCCTCGAACTGATGCGCGCGCTCAACCGCGATTTCGGCACCGCGATCGTGCTGATCAGCCACGACCTCGGCGTGATCGCCGGCGTATGCGCGCGGGTGCTGGTCATGTATGCCGGCGAGGTCGTCGAGGAAGGGCCGACCGAGCAGGTCCTGGCCGATCCGCGCCATCCCTACACCTGGGCGCTGATGAACGCGGTGCCGCGCCTGGGCACGGACGCCGGCGGGCGTCTGGTCACGATCGAGGGCATGCCGCCGGACCCGCTGAGCACCCCGCCGGGCTGCCGCTTCCAGCCGCGCTGCCCATTCCGCGTGGAGAAATGCGCCGAGCATCCGCCTTTGCTGCCGATGGGCGACGGCCGCGCCTCCCGCTGCTGGGTCGCGGCCGACGGCGCGCATTTCCCCAAGCCAGGCCCCGTCGCCGTCACGGCCCCGCTCGAGAAACCGCCGGCGCCGGTCCTCCTTCGGGCCCGCGGCCTGGTGAAGCATTTCCCGCTGCCCGGCGGCCTGTTCGGCAAGCGGCGGACCGTGCACGCCGTCGACGGGATCGACCTCGACATTATCAGCGGCGAGGTGCTCGGCGTGGTCGGCGAGAGCGGTTGCGGCAAGAGCACGCTCGGCCGCACGCTGATGCGCCTCTGGCGGCCCGACGCCGGGGAAATCCAGTTCGACGGCGTCTCGATCGCGCAAGCCGGCGCCGCCGAGATCCGCCCGTTGCGGCGGCGCATGCAGATGGTCTTCCAGGACCCCTATGCCAGCCTCAACCCGCGCATGACGATCGGCGACACGCTCGCCGAACCGCTCCGCTTCCACGGCCTCAGCGACGACCCGGCCGCCCGCGTCCGCGAACTACTCGGCACCGTCGGCCTCCCCGCCGCCGCGGCCGCCCGCTACCCGCACGAATTCTCCGGCGGCCAGCGCCAGCGCGTCGCCATCGCCCGCGCCCTCGCCACCCAGCCCGACTTCATCGTCGCCGACGAGCCGATCTCGGCACTCGACGTCAACATCCAGGCGCAGATCATCAACCTGCTCATGGACCTCAAGGCGCAGTTCGGCCTGACCTACCTGTTCATCGCGCACGACCTCGCCGTGGTCCGCCACATCTGCGACCGGGTGATGGTGCTGCACCTCGGCAAGGTCGCCGAACTCGCGCCCGCCGCCGAGCTGTTCGCCGCCCCGCTCCACCCCTATACGCGCTACCTCATCTCCGCCATTCCCGAGCCCGACGCCGCCATCGAGCGGACCCGGCAGCGCATGGTCCTCACCGGCGACGCCGCCAGCGCCGTCGATCCGCCGAGCGGCTGCCGCTTCCGCACGCGCTGCCCCATGGCCCAACCGATCTGCGCCGAGATAGAGCCGCTGCCCATCGAACACCGTCCCGGCCACATCGCCGCCTGCCACTTCGCCGCCGACCTGCTCAGAGAAGCGAACGCCTCGGCTTGAGGCGGGACAGACCATTCTGCACGACCGGAATCTGCAGCAGCACCGTCAGCAGGATCACCAACGCCAACACCGCCGAGATCGGCCGGCTGACGAACGGCAGCAAACTCCCGTCCGACAGCACCAGCCCCCGCCGCAAACTCTTGTCCAGCAACGGCCCGAGCACCAGGCCGAGCACGAACGGCGCCATCTGATACCCCCGCCGCCGCAGCACGAACGCCCCGATCCCGACCGCGACCATCACCGTCACATCGAACAGCCGCGACGCATTCGCATAGGCGCCGATCGTGCACAGCAGGAAGATGATCGGCATCAGCACGCCCCTGGGCACGCGCAGCACGTAGAGCAGCGGGCGCACCAGGAACAAGCCGAACACCAGGATGCTGACCATGGCGAGCGACGTCATCGCGACGACGTCGAACACGAAGGTCGGATGCTCGATCATCAGCATCGGCCCGGGCTGGATGCCATGGATGATCATCGCCGCCATCAGCACCGCCGATGGCGCCGAACCGGGAACTCCCAGTGCGAGACACGGGATGATGTGCCCGGGGATGGAAGACATGTCGCCGGTCTCGGCCGCCATCAGCCCATCGATCGAGCCATGCCCGAACTTCTCCCGCTCCCGGCTGAACGCCCGCGCAGCCGCATACGACATCCAAGCCCCGGCATCCTCGCCGATCCCCGGCAGCAGCCCGGTCAGCACGCCGATCGCGCCCGACCGCAGCGCCGTCGGCCAGTATTGGAACACCTCGCGAAACCGCGGCACGACGGAATCGTTCATCGCGACCATCGGCGCCGTCGGGTTCGACAAGGTGATCAGGATCTCCGAGAACCCGAACGCGCCGATCAGCGCCGGGATCAGCGACACCCCGCCGGACAGGTCGTCCAGTCCGAACGTGAAACGGTCATGCGCATACAGCCCGTCCTGCCCGATCTGCGCCACCAGCAGTCCGAGCAGCCCCATCAACCAGCCCTTCAGCGGATCGTCGCCCACGATGCGCCCCGAGATCGTCACGCCGAACAGCGCCAGCCAGAAGAATTCGTAGGAGCCGAACGAGAGCGCGACGCTGGCCAGAACCGGCGTCAGCGTCGCGAGGCACAGCACGCCGAACAGCACGCCGGTGAACGCGCCCGACGTCGCGATCCCGATCGCCCGCCCCGCCTCGCCGCGCAAGGCGAGCGCATGACCATCCGCGCACGACGCCGCATTGGCCGCCGTGCCCGGAATGTTCAGCAGGATCGCCGAACGCGAACCGCCATAGAGCGTGCCGACATAGGAACACACCAGGATCAGGATCGCGTCGTTCGCCGGCAGCTTCAGCGTGAGCGTCGTGAGCAGCGCGATGCACAGCGTCGCCGACAGCCCCGGAAGGCACCCCACCAGGATCCCGCACAACGCCCCGCCCAGCCCGTAGAGGATCGAAAGCGGCGTGAGCACGGCCAGATACGCGTGCCCCAGATCGGCCAGCCCCGCGATCACGGCAACTGCACCAGGAAGATCCGCTGGAACACGAGCGTCGCCAGCACCCCCACCCCGACGCCGATCGCCGCCGCCGACCCCCAAGCCCGCCCATCGAGCCCCCGTCCCGCTTCCCGGCGCTGCGGCGCCTGCAGCACCAGGATGGCACTCGTCACGAACAGGCTCGCCGACAGCCAGAACGGCAACCCGCGCCCGATCAGGCCCAGACTGAACGCCAGGCAAAGCGCCAGCGTCACCGCCAGCCGCACCCCCTGCGTCCGACCCGGCGGCGGCGCTTCGGCCGCCTGCCGGCGCAGCGCGAGCAAAGTCCCCGACAGCACCATCAGCAGACCGAGCAGCCCCGGCAGCAAGCCCGGCGCCGCGAACCCCGGCACGCCCTGCTCGGCAAGCCGATCCATCCGCACCGACAGCACCAGCGTCACGACGCCCAGCGCGGCCCAGCCGAGCCCGTCGAAACGGTCCCGCCGCACCGCGCCAGAACTCATGGCGCCGGGATGCCGACCGTCGCTGGCGAGATCTTCGCCTGCCCTGTGCTGAACAGCATCCACGCATTCGCCTGCACCGCGGAGAACGCCGCCTTCTGCGCCGCCTCGCCCGAAAGCGGGGTGAACAACGCACCGTGCCCGGCGGCATATTTCCGCAGCACCTCGCTATTGGCGATCGTCGAGGCCCACAGCCGGTCGAGCGTCGCGATCACCTCCGGCGGCTCGCCTTTCGGCACGAAGATACCGAAATAATTCACCGGCGCCGTGAAGCCCGGGATGGTGTCCGACAGCGGCGGAATCACCCCGTAGCCTTCGAGCTCGAGCGGCTTGTCGCTGATCGTGCACAGCGGACGCAGCCGCTTGGCCCGGATCATGTCCGCCTCGTCCGCCGCGAGCTGCGTGGTCGCGTCCGCCTCGCCGGAGACGGTCGCGATCACCGCCGGGTTGCCGCCATCGTAGGTCACATGGCGGTAGGTCACGTGCGCCGCCTTCGCCAGCATGTCCATCGCCGCATGCCCGCCCGACGTCACGCCCGCCGTCGCCACCGAAACCCCGTTCGGCCGCTTCGACATCGCATCGATCACGTCCTTGACCGTCTTGTACGGCGATCCGGCGCCCACGCAGAGCACCGCCACGTTCGCGATCGTCAGATACAAGTTCCAATCGCTGATCGGCACCGGCACCGAGCCCAGCGTCTGATACGCACCCAGATCCTGCGCCGCGCCGGACGTCCAAGTGTAGCCGTCGCGCGCCGCGCTCAACGTGTTGCGCGTCCCGATCGCGCCCGACGCACCGGGCTGGTTGATGATGACGATGGTCTGGCCCAGCGCCCGCTCGAGCTCCGACGCGGTGGCCCGCGTCACCTGGTCCGTCGAGCCGCCCGCCGCCCAGGGCACGATCAGGTTGATCGGACGCGACGGCTTCCACATCTCCTGCCCCCGCGCCCCGGCCGCACCCGTCGCGAGGATGCCCGCCGCCAGGCCGAGCACCGTTCGCCGCCTGGGTCCTTCGTGTGTCGTTTGCATGGTTTTCCTCCCCCTGTCGTTGCGCGCCCTACAGCATGACGCGCCGCCCCTCTTCGGCCGCTTGATATCCCGCGTAGTTCACCCGGATCGCATCGTACGCCAGTTCGAGCCCGGCCAGCGGCTCGCGCCCGGTCGCGATGCACTCCATGAAATCCTGCATCTCGCCGATATAACCGCGCGTGGCCTCCTCCTCGACGCAAACCTTCTGCCACCCGGTCTTCCGGTCCACCTTCTCGGTGATGTACACGTCGCCCAGGCGCGACTCATCGGTCAGATACGTCACCACATGATCGTTCGGCGTGATGTTCGCGAACAGCGTCCCGCCCGTCGTGAACGTTTCGACCAGGTTCCGGACGCCGCCCAGCACCATGTCGCCCGCGAACACCGTCGCCTTGGTGCCGTCCGTGAAGCTCATGCTGAGCATCCCCCAATCCTCGACATCCACCGGACGCGCCTGGATATACGCCCGCTCGCGCTCCCCGAGCCCCGCCGTCAGATGGCCGGTATCGCAAGTCACGTCCCGCACCGCGATCGTCTCGCCGCGCGCCGCGGCCTCGACCTGCTTGAGATGCAGCACCGCGGCGATCGGATGGCACCCTTGCCGGATCAGCGCCCCACCGCCCGACATCGCCCAATGCGCGGCATGCGCGGCGTGCGAACCGCTATGGCTCTCCTCCGCCTTCAGGAACAGGATCTTGTCCTTCGTCGCGCGCAGGATCTGCGCCGTCTTCATCACCGCCGGCGAATAAACCCAGTTCTCCGCATAACAGAACAAACGCCCGCTCTGCCGGATCGCGTCCCGCATCACGTCCATTTCCGCCATCACGCGCTCGAACATCCGCGCCTTCGGCACCTGCCCGATCGGCTCGGCATCGCCCGGCCGCCCGAAATAGCCGGTGAACGGCTTCTCGCAGATCACGTGCTTGCCCGCCCGCATGCACGCCACCACCATCTCCGCATGCAGCGCCGGCGGCGTGCAGATGTCGATCACGTCGATCTCCGGATCGTCCAGCAGCGCCCGCCAATCGCGCCCCGTCTGCGCAATCCCGAACCGCCGCGCGAACGCCTCGACCGCATCGCCGCGCGACACCACGGTCCGCACCTCCGCCTCCACCCCATACACCCGGCGGTACGAGTGCATGTGCAGCTCCGCCACGAACCCGCTGCCGATGAGACCGATCCGAACCTTCTTCACCGCATCACCTCAGCAACAAGTCGCATGGCGCTGCACGATGAGATCCAGCACCTCGTCCGGATCCCGCTGCCACCAGCGCATGGACAGGATCTCGCACTCCACCGCGCCCGCATAACCCGCCGCCTCCACCATCGCGCGGATCCCGGCGATGTCGATCACCCCATCCCCCGGCATTCCCCGGTCGAACACGAGGTCGGTGGTCGGAACCAGCCAGTCGCACACATGGAAAGCCGCGATCCGCCGACCCGCCCGCGCGATCTGCGCCGCCACATCCGGGTCCCACCACACGTGATAAACATCCACCGCGACCCCCATACCCGGCCCGAGCGCGTCGCACAGGTCCAACGCCTGCCCCAGCGTGCTCATCACGCACCGGTCCGCGCAGGTCATCGGATGCAGCGGCTCCAATGCGAGCGTGACGCCCGCCGCGCGCGCCTCGTCCACGATCGCCGCCATCCCGTCCCGCACCATCGCCCGCGCCCCCACCAGATCGCGCGAGCCCGGCGGCAGCCCGCCGCACACCATCACCAGGCAAGCCGCGCCCAACCGGTGCGCCTCGTCGATCGCCCGCCGGTTGTCCTCGATCGCCGCTTCCCGCCCCGCCGCGTCAGCAGCCGTGAACATCCCGCCCCGGCACAGCCCCGACACTGACAGCCCCGCATCCCCGATCGCCCGCGCCGCCGCCGCCACGCCCATCGCTTGCAACACGTCCCGCCACGGCGCGATCGACGGGATGCCGTGCCGCGCGCAACCCTCGATGCACTGCGCCAACGACCACGCGTCCCGCACCGTCACCGTGTTGAGCGACAGCGGACCCATCAAACCACCCCGTGCAGCGCGAGCAGCGTCCGCATCCGCGCGGCCGCCAGATCCGGATCGCGCAGCAATCCTGCCCGATCGGCCAGCCGGAACAGCTCGGCCAGATGCCGCAACGATCGCGCTGATTGCTGCCCTCCGACCATGGTGAAGTGATCCTGATGGCCATTCAGCCACGCCATGAACACCACCCCGGTCTTGTAGAACCGTGTCGGCGCCTGAAAGATGTGACGCGACAACGGCACCGTCGGCGCCAGGATCGCGTGGAACCCCGCCAGATCCCCACCCGCGAGCGCCGCCAGCGCCCCGCCCACCGCCGGCGCGATCGGGTCGAAAATGCCCAGCAGCGCGTCCGAATATCCCTGCGCATCGCCGGCGATCAGGTCCGGGAAGTTGAAATCGTCGCCCGTATACATGCGCACGCCAGCCGGCAGCCGGCGCCGCATCGCGATCTCCTTCTGATCGTCGAGCAGCGAGATCTTGATCCCGTCCACTTTCCCCGCATGCCCCCCGATCACCTCGAGCGCGACTTCCATGGCGCGATGGTGCTCCGCATGCCCCCAATAGCCATCCAGCGCCGGGTCGAACATCTCGCCCAGCCAATGGATGATGACGGGTTCGCGCACCTGCGACAGCAGCCGGTCATACACCCTGATGTAGTCGTCCGGCGACCGCGCCGCCCGCGCCAGCGCGCGGGACGCCATGAGGATGATGCGCCCCCCCATCGCCTCGATGGCCGCGAACTGCTCCTCGTAGGCGCGGATGACATCGTCGACCGTCACGTCCGGCCCGGGCGGCAGATGATCCGTCCCCGCCCCGCTGGCGATCAGCGCGCCCGGCACGTCGCGCGCCGCGTCCAGGCTGCGACGGATCAGTTCCCGCGCCGCCGGCCAGTCCAGCCCCATGCCCCGCTGCGCCGTATCCATCGCCTCGGCCACGCCCAGCCCGAGCGACCACAAATAGCGCCGATACTCGATCGTCCGATCCCAATCCACCGCGGTATCGAGCCACGGATCGTGCGCCGCCATCGGATCGGCGACCACATGCGCCGCCGCGTACGCCACCCGCGGAAACGGCGGCGCGGCCACCGGAAACCGGCGCGGCGCGCTGGTGCTGAACGCCTCGAGCCCGCTCGCGCCGGGCAATGACAGCGTCGGCATCAGACGCTCAGCGCTTCGAGATCGATCCACCGCCGCTCCGCCCAGGACCGCAGCCCGGCTTCGGCCAGCTGCACCCCCTTGGCGCCCTCCAGCAGATCCCATCGGAAACTCGGCAACTCGCCCGCCACATGCCGCAAGAACAGCTCCCACTGCAGCCGGAAACCATTCGGATACGTATCGGTATCCGGCACTTCCTGCCAGCCGCCGAAGAAGTCGATCGGCTGCGGCACGTCGGGGTTCCAAACCGGCTTCGGCGTATTCACCCGGCCCTGCGTCCAGCATTTCTGCAGCCCGGCCACCGCGCTGCCATGCGTCCCATCCACATGGAACACCGCCAGATCGTCCCGCCGCACCCGCGTCACCCATGACGAGTTGATATGCGCGATCACCCCGCCCTCGAGCTGAAACGTCGCATACGCCGCATCGTCCGTATCGGCGTCATAAGGCTGCCCGGCCTCGTCGATCCGCACCGGAATATGCGTCGCCCCCAGACAAGACACCGACCGGACCGCCCCGAACAGATTGTCCAGCACGTACCGCCAGTGGCACAGCATATCGAGGATGATGCCACCGCCCTCGGCCTTCTTGTAGTTCCAGCTCGGCCGCTGCGCCGGCTGCAGATCGCCCTCGAACACCCAGTAGCCGAACTCGCCCCGCACCGAGAGCAGCCGCCCCAGCGCCCCGCTGTCGATCACCATCTTCAGCTTGCGCAACCCCGGCAGGAACAGCTTGTCCTGCACCACGCCGTTGCGGATCCCTGCCGCTTTCGCCCGCCGCGCCAGATCCAGCGCGTCGCCCAGATTATCGGCCGTCGGCTTCTCGCAATACACGCTCTTGCCGCGGCCGATGGCGTCCCGCACCAGCGACGCCCGCATCTGCGTCGTCGCCGCGTCGAAGAAGATCTCGTCCGCCGGGTCGGACATCGCCGCCTCGAGATCCGTCGACACCCGCGTGATGCCATGCGCGCGACCCAGCGCCTCCAGCCGCTCGCGGTTGCGCCCCACCAGGATCGGGTCCGGCATCAACCGGTCGCCATTGGCCAGCCGCACCCCGCCATCCGCGCGGATCGCGGCGATCGAACGGATCAGGTGCTGATTGGTCCCCATGCGGCCGGTGACGCCGTGCATGATCAGGCCGATACGGCGTTCCGCCATGGCTCGTCATCCTCCCAAGTAACCGGATGGTTACCTAGCTTGCCGCACCGGTCAAGGGCGCAGATAGCCAAGCACGACGTCGATGCAGTGGGCCTCGCGCGCATCGAGCGCAGCCGGGCTCATCAGCGCCGTATCGAGGTTGTGCCCGAGCGTATGCTGGTTCGCGACGTAGAAGTGACCGATGCCGACGATGGTGATGTAGAGCTGCACCGGATCGACTCCGTCACGGAAAACCCCCTCCGCCACGCCGCGGTCGAGCACCGTGCGCATCGTGTCCAGCAGCGGCGTGTAGAGCCGGCGCACGTCGTCGCTGCGCGCCAGATAGCTCCCGCGATGCAGGTTCTCCTGGTTGAGCAGCGCAACGAACTCGGGATGATCGGCGGTGTAACGAAGATTGAAGCTGACCAGGCGCGCCATCGCCTGCGGCGGCGGCAGGTCCATCACGTGCAGCGCATTCTCCTGCTCGCGCTTGGCGGCATAGGCCCGGGTCAGCACCGTCATCCACAGCGCCTCCTTGTTGCCGAAATACGCGTAGATCATCCGCTTGTTGACGTCGGCCCGCGCCGCGATCTCGTCGATCCGCGCGCCGGCGAGCCCGTTGCTGGCGAAGTCGTGCAGTGCCGCCTTGAGGATGCGCTGCTTGGTGTCTTCGGAGCGGTTGCGCGGCGCGCGCGCCGGCAGCGCCGGGCCGGCCGTATCGTCATCACGCTGCAGCCGAGCGACGCGCATCGTCCGTCCTCCCTGCCCTCTTGTACCCGCGAGCAGCGCCCCGGGCAAAGACGCGCCCGCTACCCCCTCGCTGCCGCCAAACCCGCGAGCCGCCCGAGCGCAACGGCGGTCAGCAGCCCGTTGCCGGAAAGATAGCCCGAGGCCGACGGCCCCGACACGCCGGCCGCCGCCCCGCCGACGGCATACAGGTTCGCAAACCGCTGGCCATCGCGCCGCTTCACCCGCGCATTGCCATCGACCACCAGTCCTCCCTGCGTATGGAACAGGGCGCCCGTCACCCGGACGGCGCGATACGGCGGCACGAGCGCCGGGCTGCCGGCGAAGTCGCGTCCGAAACGATCCGTCGCCCCCGCCGCCTTGTCCGCCGCGACCTGCGCGAGCGTCTCCGCCAACGCGCCCGCCGGAAGCTTGGTCACATCAGCCAAACCCTCGACATCCCCCGCCGCGACAACCGCGCCGATCGCCTCCGCCTGCCGGAAATCCGCGAATTGCCGCGCGATCTCCGCGATCCGCTCGTCGAAGATCGTCCAAGCCAGCCGTTCCGGCTGCATCAGCACCGGCGCCGCCGCCTCCGAGTAGCCATGGCTCTCGTCGGCAAACCGACGCCCCTCGAGGTTCACCTGCACGCCCCCCTCGGTGATCGTTGCCCAGGTGATCAGAATGCCAGCCGGATGCGCCACCGACCCGTGCCCCTGATGCCCCGACAGGTCCCGCATCGCCGCCCCGAGCGCCTCGCCCCACAGCACCGCATCGCCCTGGTTGCCGGGATGGCCGAAATACAACGCGTCGGCCAGGCTCGGGATATGCTGCCGCACCAACTCCTTCGCGCCGCCATACCCGTTGCAAGCCAGGATCAACGCGCCGCAGCCGATCTCCTCGCTGCTGCCGTCCGGCCGCTCCAGCGAGAGCCCGGCGATGCGCCCGTCATCCGCCACGTGCAGCGCCGTCACCCGCGCATTCAGCAGCATGTCGATCCCCGCCCGCTCTGCCGCCGCCCGCAGCCGATCGATCAGCTCCTCGCCGGACCGGCTGGCCAGCCCGTGCATGCGGTTGGCGGAATGACCGGGATAGCGGAAATCGGTGATCACCGAGAACTCGAGCCCATGCGCGTCCGCCAGCCATTCGAGCGCCGGCCCGACAGCCGCAGCAACCGTCGCCACCGCCGCCGCGTCGTTCTGATCCGCTGCCTTCCGCCTGATGTCCGCCGCGAACGCGTCCACCGTATCCTCGATCCCGGCCTCACGCTGCCACCGCGTCCCCGCCGCCGGCACCAGCCCGGCGGACAGCGCCGTCGACCCCCGCGGCACCGGATCGCGCTCGATCACCAGCGGCGCCACTCCTTCCGCCTGCGCCGCCAGCGCCGCGATCAGCCCCGCCGCGCCCCCGCCCACGATCACCACGGGCGCCTCCGCCGCATACGCCGCCCGCGCCGGCAGCACCCGGCTCACGCGCGCCCCGCCGGCGCCGCCAGCAACGCCTGCAACGACCCCACATCCGCCGTCCGATCGAGCCCCCGTACCGTCTCGACGACCGAAGCCGCATGCGCCCGGCCCCACACCGGATCGGTCAACTCGTGGAACTTGGCGATGATGTCCTCCTCGCCATAAGGGTCCTCGGTGTCGCCCCGGTTGGTCTCCACCGCCGCCCGAAGCTCGCTGCCATCTTTCAGCACCACGCGCAGCCGCGCCGGCCGCAAGCCCGGCAGCCGTGCCGTCAACGCCGCATCCTCCCGCACCTGCACGCGCGCCGCCAAAGCCAGGATGTCCTCCCGCCCCAGCGCCTCCGCCCGGAACGCCGGCACCGTCGCCGCCCCATGCGCGATCGTCGTCGCCAACGCGAACGGCAACGAGAACTTCGCCGCCAGCATCGTCCGCGGCGCCGGCCCATCGAGCTGCGCCGCCCAGACATACGTATCGATATCGATCCGTTCGATCGAGGCCGGAACCAACGGCCGGTCGAGCTGGATCATCGCCAGCGCGTCCAACGCCCCATGCGTGTAGCGGCACGCGGCATGGCGCTTGAAGTAATTCTGCGCAATTTCCCAGCGTTCCCCGAGCGCATCCACCATTGCCTCCGGCCGGAAATCCTCCGCGATGATCCCGCCATACACCGCGCCCACCCCATCCGCCTCGCCAGTGAACCCGGCGCACGTCAGATCCCAAGCCAGCAGCCCCAACTGGTTCGACAGGCCGGCATAGCTGTTCCGCACCGTCGCCCCCTCCAGCATCGTGCGCCGGCTCGTCGACAGCCCGAACGACGACGCGATGCTGATCACCTCCTCGATCTGCGCCGCCGACGCGCCCGCCAGCCAGCCCGCCGTCACCGCCGCGCCGACCACGCCCCAGGTCCCATGCGGATGCATCGTCACCCGCAGCTTGCTCGCGATGCCGATGCGCGCCCCGATCTCGTAGCCGAGCGCGATCGAGGACAGCAGCGCCGGGCCGCTCGCGCGCCGCCCCGTCAGCGCCGCGAGCGCCGCCGGCACGACATGGATGCCGGGATGCCCACGCGCATACTGGTTGCCCTCGTCCAGTTCGAGCGTCGTCCCCGCCGTGCCGTTCACGAACGCCGCCACCGCCGGCGCGAACGCCGTCCCGTGCCCGATGCCGGTCGCCGCGCCGGGCTGCGTCGCCGCCATGCGCGCGCACAGCGCCTTCAGCTCCGGCTCCTGCATTCCGCACGCGATCACCCCGATGCAGTCCAGCAGCACCAGCTTGCTCCGGTCCGTCACCTCCGCCGGCAGCCCGCCCGCCTTGAACCCGGCCGCAAACGCCGCCCATTGCCGCAACCAAGCCGGACGCTGCTGCTGCAGAAGCTCCGTCGCCGGCACGACGCCGGGCGTGATGATGCTCATTCGACCCTCATTGACCCAAATACACCCGCCGCAGCCGCTCGTCGTCGCGCAGCGTCGCGGCCGCGCCCTGGAGCGCGAACACGCCGTTCTCAAGGATGAAGGCGCGCGAAGCGACCTCCAGCGACTGCACCACGTTCTGCTCCACCAACAAGATCGGCAGCCCGCCCGCGCCCAATCGCACGATCAGCGCGAACATCTCCTCCACCATGATCGGCGACAACCCCAGCGACGGCTCGTCAAGGATCAGCAGCCGCGGCTCCGCCATCAGCCCCCGCCCGATCGCCAGCATCTGCTGCTCGCCGCCCGACATCGTGCCGGCCAGTTGCCGCGTCCGCTCCCGCAACCGCGGAAAGATGTCGAACACGCGCGCCAGGTTCTGCGCCCGCCGCGCCCGCGCCCGCCGATAGCTGCCGAGTTCCAGGTTCTCGCGCACGGTCATGTTCGGGAAGATCCGCCGCCCCTCCGGCACATGGATCAGACCCGCCGCCACGATCGCCGAGGGCCCCGCGCCATCGATCCGCACGCCGTCGAACCGGATCTCCCCCGCCCGCGCCGCCAGCACGCCCGACAGCACCTTGTTCAGCGTGGTCTTTCCCACGCCGTTCGCGCCCAGCACCGCAACGATCTCGCCCGCCGCCACGGTCATGTCGAGCCCGCGCAGGATCTCCGTCGCGCCATATCCCGCCCGCAGCGCCGAAACCTCAAGCATGCGCCGCCAACCGGGACGCCGCGCCTTTGCCGAGATACGCCTCGATCACCGCCGGGTCGGCCGTCACCTCGCGCGGCGACCCGGCCGCGATCAGCTGCCCGCTCGCCAGCACATGCACATGCTCGCACAGCGACATCACCGCCTGCATCACATGCTCGATCATCAGGATGCCGACGCCCCGCCCACGGATCGCCTGCAGCATCGGCAGCATGTCCCGCACTTCCGACGGGTTCAGCCCCGCCAACACCTCGTCCAGCAGCAGCAGCCGCGGCTCCGTCGCCAACGCCCGCGCCAACTCCAGCCGCTTGCGCCCCGCCACCGTCAACGCCGCCGCCGGCGTCGCCAGCAACGGCCCGAGCCCCACCTCCTCGGCCACCCCGCGCGCCACAATCATCGCATCCGCCCGCCGCCTGCGCCGCAGATACGCCCCCACCGCGATGTTCTCGAGCACCGACAGTCCGGCAAACGGCTGCACGATCTGGAATGTCCGCGCCATCCCCAGCGCCGCACGCTGATGCGGCGCCAACGCCGTCACGTCCGCGCCGCCGAAATGAACCCGCCCCGCGCTCGGCGCCAGAAACCCCGATAGCAGCGCGAACAGCGTCGTCTTCCCCGCCCCGTTCGGCCCGATCAGCCCCACCAACCCGCCTTCCGGCACCTCGAACGACACGTCCTGCACCGCCATCAGCCCGCCGAACGCCCGCGACAAGCCCTCCGCCCGCAGCAGCGTCATGCCCGCCCCCGGAACCGCCCGGTCAGCCCCGATGGCAGGAACGCCACCGCCAAGATCAGCAGCGCCCCCGAGAACGCCAGATCCAGCCCCGGCACCGGCCCCGCCACTCCAGAAAGCGCCGTCTTGGCCGCCTGCCCGATCGCATGCAGCGCCAGCGCGCCCACCACCGGCCCCAGCACCGTGCCGCGCCCGCCCAGAATGCAGGCGATCAGCACCTCGACCGAGATCCACGTCCCAAAACCGATATTCGCATCCAAATACAGGAAGTTCTGCGCATACAGACATCCCGCCAAAGCCGTCACCGCGCCCGACAGCGAGATCGCCGCCAGCTTGGTCCGCAGCACGTCCACCCCCAGCGCCTGCGCCGCGTCCTCGTTCTCCCGCACCGCGACCAGCCGCGCCCCAAACCGCCCCCGCACCAACGCCGCCGTCAGCGCCATCAGCCCCGCCACTACCGCCGTCAGCAACCAGACGAAATCGCCCCGCGACGCGAATTGCAGCTGCGCCTACCCCCGGCTGCAGCTTGATCAACAGCCCGGCCGCGCCCCCCAGGAAGTCCGTCGCGTTCGCCAGGATCCGCATCACCTCCGCGAACGCCAGCGTGATCAGCGCGAAATACGACCCCCGCAGCCGCGCCCGGAACGACAACGCCCCGATCAGCCAGCCCACCGCGGCGCCCAGCAGCACGCCCGCCCCCACCGCCACCCACGCGTTGATCCCGAACCGAACCTGCAACACCGCCGTCGCATAGGCCCCGGTCCCGAAGAACGCCGCATGCCCGAACGACAACTGCCCGCCATACCCGGCCAGCAGATTCCAACCCTGTGCCGCCACCCCCACGATCAACGCCGTCGCGAGAAAGTTCAGCACGACGTTGGACGCGACCATCGGCGCCGCCGCCAACAACGCGAGCACCAGCCCGGCCAGCGCCATCTCCCGCCGCGTCACGCCCGCGCCCCGAACATGCCCGTGGGACGCACGATCAGCACCAGGATGAAGATCAAATAAATCCCGAGCTGCCCCAGGCTGTCGCCCAGCAACAACCCGCCCAAACTCTCCACCACCCCGATCAGCAACCCGCCCAGGAGCGCCCCGGGGATCGACCCCATCCCGCCCAGCACCACGATGGTGAACGCCACCAGCACGAACGTATTGCCCACTCGCGGATTGACGTAGAACGTCGGCAGCAGCAGACACGCCGCCACCGCCACGCACGCGCCCCCGAGCCCGAACGTCACCGCATAGATATGCCGCGGCTCGATCCCGCTGAGCTGCGCCCCGAGCTTCTCCTTCGCCACCGCCCGGATCGCCCGCCCGGTATCCGTCCGCGCCAACAGCAGCCACAGCAGCCCCGACGTCACGAACGCGACCACGAACCCGATCAGCCGCGGCCGCGACAGCAGCATCGGCCCGACCTCGACCACGTCGAACGCCGAATCCCCGCCCAGACTTCGCGTGTCCGACCGGAACACCGCCAGCAGCAGGTTCTCGATCACCACCGAGATCCCCAGCGTCACCAGCAGCGTGTTGCCGTCATCCCCATGGCTCGCCGGCCCGATCACCCATCGCTGCAACGCATACCCGGCGCCGAAGAACGCCGCCGCCAACGGCACGATCGCCACGTACGGATCGATCCCGAACGCCTCGTGCAGCAGCCAAGCCGCGAACATCGCCGCCGTCAGCATCGCCCCGTGCGCGAAGTTCACGATGTGCAGCACGCCGTACACCAGCGTCAGCCCCAACGCGACCAGCGCGTAAGCGGCGCCCGCCAGCAGGCCGTTGACCACGGCCTCGGCGATCAGCGCCGGCGGCAGCGTCACTCCTTGATCGGGAACACGGGCTTCGCGTCCGCCACGTCGTCCGGGAAGATCACCCGGATCTGCCCGTCCTGCACCTGCGTATTGACCGGTCGTGCGCCCTGGTTCTGCCCGCCCACGAACCGCGTCGCCTCATACGGCATCACGTGCCCGCCATATGTCGACCCGGCCAGCGCCGCCGTCACTTTCCCCTTCTCCATGGACCCGGCACGGTCGATCGCGTCGGCCAACAGCTTCATGCACGAGTAGTTCAGCGGGATGTTGTAGGCCCAGAACTTGCCGGAATCCTCCACCTGCTTGCGCAGCGCGATCGCCTCCGGGTTCTTCGGATCCTGCCAATGGTTGCAGTCCATCACCCCCAACGCCGCGTCCGGGAATTCCTTCACGAAGCGCGGGTTCGACGCCGCCCCGTTCAGCACCGCATAGATCCCCTTGGGACGGATATGCTGCTGGCGCATCGTCCGCGCCAACAGCACGAACTCGCTGTAATAGGATGACGGGATCAGCAGGTCCGGTTGCAGCGAGCGCAGCCGCAGCGCCACGTTGTTCATGTCGCGCGCCGGCGTCGGATGCGAGATCGTCTCCATGATCTCGAAGCCGCGCTTCGGCAGCTCCGCCTGCATCAGCTTGGCCAGCCCCGATCCGAACAGCCCGTCCTCGTGCACCAGCACCACGGTCTTGCACGGCTTGCCCGCCGCGTCGTTCAGCCGCACCAGGTT
Source organism: uncultured Alphaproteobacteria bacterium (assembly GCA_963848035.1). GTDB lineage: Bacteria > Pseudomonadota > Alphaproteobacteria > Acetobacterales > Acetobacteraceae > JAVVHH01. The sequence goes on along the minus strand of CAWKCD010000001.1, from coordinate 2,918,314 downwards.
CTCGACCGCCGCCTTCGTCACCATCCCGAACCCCGGCGCGAACCGGAACGTGTTGGTCAGCCCCCGCGTCACGATCTGATCGGCCACCCCGACATCGACGATGTACGGCAGCTCGTACCGCGCCGCCGCCTGGCTCGCCGCCAGGCAGATCGGGCTGGCGAACCCGCCGACGATCGCCGCCACGCCCTCGCCGTTCAGCCGCTCGACCTCCTGCACGCCCGCTTCCGGATTGGACCGCGCATCGCCGATCACCAGCTCGATCTTCGCGCCGCCCAGCGACTTGATCCCGCCATCGCCGTTGATCTTCGCGACCGCCGCCTCGGCGCCGATCCGCCCGAGCTCGCCATCCTGCGCCAACGCCCCCGTCAGCGGCTGCAGCAGCCCGACCTTGATCGCCGCCGGCTGCGCCCGCAGCACCGCAGGCGCCGCCAACACCGCCACGCCCGCGCCCAGAACGGCGCGCCGCGAGAAACCTTCATGGATCATGACGAGACCTCCTCTGTTGCCGGTCCGAGCCGGCGTATGGTTTCGGTGCCCAGCGCCGGGCGCCCTCGGGCCCGATACGCTGCATCTGCATGCCAAAAACGAAACGATCCGGCCGATACAGTGCGCGCAAATGTTCGACCGGCCGTCCCGCCTCGTCGCGCACCAGCCGCTCGAGCGTGATCAACGGCAGCCCGATCTCGACCCCCAGCGGCTCCGCCGCATCCGGCCCGGCCAGCGTCGCGCCGATACTCTGCTCCGCGGTGCCCAACCGCAGCCCGGACCGCTCGAGCAACGTCAGCAACGGCTGCGTCGCCAGTTCGGCCTCCGAATAAGTCTGCCCGATCCGCGCCGGCACATGCGTCGTCAGATGCGAGAACGGCCCCTCCGCCGTCCGCCGCACCCGCACCGCACGCTGCGCCAATCCCTGCCCGGCCAGCGCAAGTGCCTCGCCCACCGCCGCCGGCGGCACCACGTAGTCGAACGACAACAACCGCACCTGCGTACGCAACCCCATCTCGCGCAACTGATCGAACGGGTCCGCAACGTCGGCCGGCAACGCCGCCCCTGTCGCATGCACGAACGTTCCGACCCCGGCGAGCCGCTGGATCAACCCGTCCTGCGCCAACTGGTCGAGCGCCCGCCGCACCGTCACCCGCGCCACCCCGTGCTGGGTGGCAAGCTCCGGCTCCGCCGGCAACCGCGCGCCTTGCGCCATCGCCCCGCTCGTGATCCGATCACGCAACATCAGGTAGATGCGCCGAGCCTTCGACGGCTCGACCGCAACGGTCGCTAACCTCCTGTCCTGTAAACCAGACGACATCCAGTATCATTCACCGGACTGCGATATCGCGGCAAGCGGTATTTCGCCGCCTACCTCTCGCGCCCAAGCCTATGCGCCAGGATCGCCAACACCTCGGGATCGCGAACGATCGTCACGTGCAGCCCCGAAATCTCGGCGCAATCGCCGGGCTGCTCCGGCTCCAGACAGCTCTCCCAGGCGACGATGCCGTCGTTCCGGCTGAAGATGAATGTACCCGGCACCGGCAGCCTTTGCTCGACGGCCGCCGCGACCGCCAGCAAGTTCGGCGTCCGCCAAGCCCACAGAACCGGTTGCAGCGGCAGGAACGCACTATGCACCGCCTCGCGGAACGGGCTGCATACGGTGATGACCTGCCGCACCTTCTCGGGCTGGCGGTGCGCAAGCCGGCGGGCAAAGATGCCGCCCAAACTGAACCCCACCACATTGAGCGGCCCATGCGCCGCATGCAGCATCGACAAGCGATCCTCGATCCCGGCCAGGACACGCGAAGACGGGCCGATATTGGTGCCCAACCCCCAGCCGAACGCGCGGTAGCCGAGTTGATCGAGCGCTGCCCGCATCGGGGCGGCATGATCGTCGCCCCGCCCGATGACGGGCAGCACCAGGACCGGCTGCCCGCTGCCCCGCGGCAACGCGGGATCGACCGTCAGCGCCGCGTTCGGCCGCAGGAAAGCGAGCGCCTCGACCGCCGTGCGCCGGAGCGCGGGCCTGACCGGAACGTAGCACTGCGCATCGCCGCTCCCCATCGTCGCGTCGGATCACCCTCCGGTGGCAAATCCCGGATACAGCGTCATCCCGCCGTCCACGAACAGCGTCGCCCCCGTCACGTAATCCGCCGCATCCGACGCCAGCCACACCGCCGCCTGCGCGATGTCGTCGGGTTCGCCGATCCGCTTGTACGGCACCAGCGTCATGAGGTCCGCATAGGCGGCCGGCGTGTTCCACGCGCTGGTGTTGATCGGCGTCCGGATCGCGCCCGGCGCGATGCCGTTCACCCGGATGAAATGCGGCGCCAGCTCCTGCGCGATGCTCTTCATCAGCAGCATCACCCCGCCCTTCGACGCCGCATAGTTCGCATGGCCCGCCCACGGGATCTCCTGATGCACCGAGCTCATGCAGATGATCTTGCCCGCCGCCTGCGACACATCGGCGACCACGCCCCGCTGCTTGAATATCCGCGCCGCCGCCCGCGTGCACAGGAACTGCCCGGTGAGGTTGACCCCGATCACCGTGTTCCATTGCTCGAGCGTCATGTCGACGAACGCCGAATCCCGCTGCAGCCCGGCGTTGCTGACCGCGATGTGCAGCGTGCCGAACTGCTGGACCGCCGTGGCGAACAGATGCTCGACCTCGTCCTCCTTGCTCACGTCGGCCTGCACCGTGATCGCCTTGCGCCCCATCGCCTCGATCTCGTGCGCCACCTCGTCCGCCGTTTCCGGATGCGTGACGTAGTTGACGACGACGTCCGCCCCCGCTCGCGCCAGGCCGATCGCCACCGCCTTGCCGATCCCCGAATTGGCGCCGGTCACCAGCGCCGGCTGCCCGGCGAGCACCGGATGATACGGCGCATTCGGCCGCCGGGACGCGTCGGGCGCGGCGGGCGCCGCGGGGTCTTTGTCGCTCATGGCGGGATCGGACATGATGGGCTCTCTGCGGAGACGCTGCCGCGCCGGAGCCTCGCGGTATGCGTGCTTTCCGACCGCCCGGCAACCGGGCCGCGCCGGCCGCCCAGCTTTTCGCCCGCCGACGTCCATGGCAGACATCGCGGCCGATGGTCGTCTTCGAATTCGTGCTGCTGCTGCTGCTCGGCGGCGTCGCCCTCGCGCTGATCGCCCCGCGGCTGCGCATGCCGTGGCCGGCGCTGCTGGCGCTCGCCGGCGCCGGCCTCGCCTTCGTACCGGGCGTGCCCGACATCGCCCTCGACCCTGACCTCGCGCTCGCGCTGTTCGTCGCGCCGGTCCTGCTCGATTCCGCCTATGACGCGAGCCTGCGCGATCTGCGGCGGAACTGGGCCCCGGTCGGCGGCCTCGTGCTCGGCGCTGTCGGCGTCACCGTCGCAGCCGTCGCAGCCGTCGCGCACTGGATCGACCCGGCGCTGCCCTGGCCGGCCGCCATCGCCCTCGGCGCCATCGTCGCGCCCCCCGATGCCGCCGCCGCCGCCGCCGTCCTGCGCCAGGTCCGTCTGCCGCACCGGATCAAGGTCATCCTCGAAGGCGAAAGCCTTCTGAACGACGCCTCCGCCCTGCTCACCTACCGCATGGCCGTCAGCGCCACGATCGGAGGGATCACCGCCTGGACCGCCCCGCTTCTGGCGCTGGAAGCCGCTGCCGGGCTGGCGCTCGGGGTAGCCCTGGCCAAAGCCTACCTGACCGTGATCGCCCGCATCGAGGATGAGGCGGTCGGCACCGTGCTCGGCTTCATCGGCACGTTCGGCGTCTGGCTCCTCGCCGACCGGCTCCAACTCTCGGCCGTCCTCACCATGGTCGCCTTCGCGCTCACCCTCGCCCGATCCGCCCCCGAGCGGGTCGGAGCCCGGCGCCGCCGCGGCAACTACGCCGTCTGGGAAGTCGCCATCTTCGTCGTCAACGTGCTCGCCTTCATGCTCGTCGGCCTGCAGCTCCGCGGCATCGTCTCGCGCATGGACGGCCACCTCGGCGACGCCGTCATCTTCGCCCTTGGCGTGACCGCATCGGCGATCATCGTGCGGTTCGCCTGGGTCATGGGCTTCTACGTCGTCATGCTCCGGCGGGAGCCCAATTCCAGCGTCGGCGGCGGCTTCCTGATCGGCTGGTGCGGGATGCGCGGCATCGTCACGCTCGCGGCGGCGCTCGCGCTGCCCATGGCGTTCCCGCACCGCGACCTCGTGGTGTTCGCGTCGTTCAGCCTGGTGCTCGGCACGCTGGTGGTGCAGGGCCTGACGCTGCGGCCCCTGCTCTCCGTCCTCGCCCTGCCCGCCGACGACAGTGTCGAGCAGGAGGTGCCGCTCGGCCGCGCCGAATTGGCCCAAGCTGCGCTGGCGGCGCTGGGCGACAGCCCCGACGAAGCCGCCGACGAGGCGCGTTATGTGCTCGAACAGGAATATCGCGCCCGCGCCGACCGCGGCAAAGATCCCTGGCTCCAGCGCCACCGGCCTTCCCGACCTGCGACGCCAACTCCTGGCCGCCGAACGCCGCTGCCTCGTCGCGCTCCGCCGCGACGAGCGGATCGGCGACGACGCGTTCCATGTACTCGAGGAAGAGCTGGACTGGGCCGAAGCCGAGGCCGGCCGCCCTTAGTCTGCGATCGCCAGACCGGACAAAGCTAGACCACGGTGCCGAACAGCGCGCCGATGCCCGACGTGACCGCCATCGCCAGCGCGCCCCAGAACACCACCCGGATCGTCGCCCTGACCCATGGCGCGCCGCCGACACGGGCCGACAGCGCACCCAACGCGCCCAAGGTCAGCAACGACGTCGCCGCAACCGCGGGGATCAGGTCCGCCACCGGCACGAAGGTGGAGATCAGCAACGGCATGACCGCCCCCGCGGAGAAGCTGGCAGCCGAGGCGAGCGCCGCCTGCACCGGCCGCGCGCGCAGTTCATCGGTCAATCCCAGCTCGTCGCGAGCATGTGCGCCCAGCGCGTCCTTGGCCATCAACTGCTGGGCCACTGTCGCCGCGAGCGCCGGGTCGAGGCCGCGGCCGACATAGATCGCCGCCAGCTCCGCCTCTTCGCCCGCGCTGTCGGTCGCGAGCTCGCGCCGCTCGCGCGCCAGATCCGCGTCCTCGATGTCGGTCTGCGAATGGACCGAGACATACTCCCCCGCCGCCATCGCCATCGCGCCGGCTGCCAGGCCGGAAACCCCGGCGACGAGGATGCTGCCGTGCGTGCCATGCGCCGCCGCGACGCCCAGGACCAGGCTCGAGGTGGACAGGATGCCGTCATTGGCACCGAGCACGGCCGCGCGCAGCCAGCCGCTCGTCGCCATGAAATGCCGCTCCAACGGCAAGGTGGTCGTGGCTGCCATACCGCTCATCTCCGATGCACGGTCTCAGCTAGGTCACAAGCTCGCGCCCGCGGCCAGAGCCCATTGACCGGTGACCCGCGCGCGTCCCCGCCCGATCAAAGCGCCGCGCACACCCGGTTTTCAAGAATGCTGGCGACGCGCGCCGCCAGCGCCTCGGCCGAGAACGGCTTGGTCATCACGTGCATGCCGTCATCGAGATGGTGGTGGTTCAGCACGATGTTCTCGGCATAGCCCGTGATGAACAGGACCGGCAGGCCGGCCCGGATCGTCCGGGCAGCGTCGGCGAGCTGCCGCCCGTTGGTCCCGCCGGGCAGCCCGACATCGGTGATGAGCATGTGGATCGGGGCGCCAGACTGCAGGATCCGCAAGCCCGAGCGCGCCGTTGGTGGCCTGCAGCACGCAATAGCCGAGCTCTTCCAGGAACTCGGCGAACAAGGCCCGGATGTTTCCCTCGTCTTCGACCAGCAAAACCGTCTTGCCGTCGGTGATCGGCTGGGCGGACGGCGCGGGCGCGGATGCGGCCGGCTGCGACACAGGACGGCTGTTCGAACTTGGCAGCAGCAGCGAGACGCAGGTGCCACTACCGACCGCAGACTCGATATGCGCCTGGCCGCCGGATTGCCGCACGAAGCCGTACACCATCGACAGACCCAGCCCCGTCCCCACGCCGATCGGCTTGGTCGTGAAGAACGGCTCGAACACGCGCGAAACCACCTCGGGCGTCATCCCGGTGCCGCTGTCGCGCACGCAGATCTGGACGTAGGGACCGGCATCGATGCCGAACTCACGCGCTTGGTGTTTGTCGATCCGCACATTGCTCGTGGCGATCGTGATCTCTCCGCCATCCGGCATCGCGTCGCGGGCATTGATGCTCAGATTGAGGATCGCGTTCTCGAGCTGGTTCGGGTCGACCAGCGTATGCCACAGGCCGCCAGCAGGCAGGATGAGGATCGAGATCTCCGGCCCGACAGTCCGCCGGATCATGTCCTCGAGCCCGGCCACGAGGTGATTCACGTCCGTCAGCTTGGGCGTGAGCGTCTGACGGCGGGCGAAGGCGAGCAGCCGGTTGGTGAGCGCCGCCGCGCGCGCCGCGGAGCCCTGGGCCATCACCAGGTAGCGGTCGATCTCGCCGATCCGCCCCTGCTTCATCCGCATCCGCACCATCTCCAAGCTGCCCGACATCGACGTCAACAGATTGTTGAAATCGTGCGCCAGTCCGCCGGTGAGCTGCCCGATCGCCTCCATCTTCTGCGATTGCCGCAAGGCTTCCTGCGAGGCGATCAGCTCCGTGTGGACCGCCCGTTCGATCGTGACGTCGCGGGCGACGGCATAGACCCGGTCGTCCTGCGGCACCGCCGTCCAGGAGAGGGTGCGGAAGCTGCCGTCGCGGCGCCGATAGCGGTTCTCGAAACCCGAACTGGTGCCGCCATCGCGGAGCTTGCGCATCTCCGCCTGGCTCGCGGCGATGTCATCGGGGTGGACGAGATCCAGGAACGGCTTGCCGACGAATTCGTCGGACGGCCACCCGGTCACCTCGCTCCACGCCGGATTCATCGCGACGATGTCGCCCGCCATCGTGCAGACGAGCATCAGGTCGGTGCTCAGACGCCAGAGCCGGTCGCGCTCGGCCCGGCTCTCCTCGAGCGCAAACGCCTGCGCCTTCGCCGCGGTGATGTCTCGGCCGCCGCAATGAACGCTTCCGTCCTCGAGGACGAAGATCCAGGCGAACCACCGATAGTCACCATCGGTCGCCCGGCATCGTATCTCCAGATTGAGCACCGACGTGCCGGCGACCGCCCCTTCCAACGCCTCGCGCGCCGCCGCCACGTCGTCCGGATGCACGAGATCGAGCAGGCAGGTGCCGCGCAGCTCGCGTCCGCCCCAGTGCAGCACCTTGGCCCAGGCAGGATTTGCGTGCTCGATCCGGAAATCGAGGTCGAGGATGCAGAGCAGCGCCGGGCTGATCACCCACATCCGGGTCTTCTGCTGCCCGACACGCTCCGATACCTTGCTCTCGAGCGTGAGCACGGTTCGGCGTAGCTCCAAGTGGACGGTCACCTGTCGGGCGAGCGCCCGCAGCGACGCCGCCTGCTCGCGCGATAGCCCCTCTGGACGAGGCTTGTCGTCGATCACGCACAGTGCGCCGATGGCGTGTCCCTCCGGCGTCCGCAGCGGAGCGCCGGCATAAAAACGGATCCGCGGTTCCTCGACGACCAGCCGGTTGTCCCGCGTCCGCGGATCCTTCGTGAGATCCGTGATGACCAGCAGGTCATCCTCCTGAAGGGTAAAGGCGCAGACGGACTGATCGATCGGGGTTTCGCACACCTCGAATCCCACCCGGGCCTTGAACCATTGGCGGCCCGAATGCACCAAGCTCACCAAAGCAACTGGCGTATGGCAAAGGAGAGATGCCAAGACGACGATGTCGTCGTAGCCTTTTTCAGCTGGTGTATCGAGTATTTCGTAACTGTCTAATGCGGCGAGACGCGTTTGTTCGTGTCCAATATTCTGCATTCTAAAATCTCGTGCGGGTGGACAATCGTATCGATCAAAAACTCACGAAGCTGTTATAATTAATCGCCTTGAACGGTCAATTTTTTCTCGCCTATGCCGTGCAGATTGTCTGCCCAACGCACACTGGCGGCCGATCGAAAACGGCTACGTGCAAACCGGTGTTCGACCGCTCTGCCCTCGTCGTCCGCCGCTCAGGACTGTGACGGCAATCACGTCTGCGAGAACGCCGGGGCATTCAGCCGCCTTACGCGTATGCAGCATGATGAGGATCTCTCGCGTTGCCGGGCTTGCCGTAGCCCTGATCGCTGTCGGCTATGCCGGATGGCACTTTACACGCGCAAAGCCGGCCCCCGCTGAGCAAGCGCCGCCCGTCCCGGTTTCGGCCGCACAGGCCAAGCAGGGCCAACTCCCCGTCTACATCAGCAATATCGGCGCCGTCCGGGCGCTGAATTCGGTCGACATCCGGCCGCAGGTCGGCGGCGTGCTGATCGACGTGCCGGTCAAGGAGGGCGACCAGGTCCACAAGGACCAGGTCCTCGCCGTCATCGACCCGCGCCCCTTGAAGGCCGCGCTCGATAAGGCGCAGGCCCAACTCGTCCAGGACCAGGCCCAGCTCAGCAACGCCGAACTCGACCGCCAGCGTTACTCGAGCTTGGCCAGCCACGACTTCGCCTCCCGCCAGCAGCTCGACACCCAGACCTCGACGGTCAACCGCCTCCAGGGCGTCATCTCCGCCGACCAGGCCTCCATCGAGGATGCGCAGATCAACCTCGGCTATGCGGTGCTGAAATCCCCCATCGACGGCAGGGTCGGAATCCGCCGCGTCGATCCGGGCAACCTGATCCAGGCCAACGGCACCCAGCCGATCATCACCGTCGTCCAGGAGAAGCCCATCTCCGTCCTGTTCAGCCTGCCCGAGAGCGACCTCCCCCGCGTCCGCGCCGCCTTCAACAAGGGTCCGCTCCCCGCGTTGGTCGATGCGCCCGGCAGCGCGCAGGTGCTCGCCACCGGCACCCTCGCCACCATCGACAACGCCGTCGACCCGACCTCTGGCACCATCCAGATGCGCGCCAACTTCCCCAACGAGGACGACGCGCTCACCTCCGGACAATTCGTCAACGTGCGCCTGCAAGTCGACACCGCCAGCGGCGTCGTCGTCCCGCACACTGCCATCCAACACGCGCAACAGGGGCTCTTCGTGTTCACCATCGGCGACGACAAGGCGGTCAAGCGGCAGGATGTGAAGGTGAGCTACGACGACGGCAACCAGGCCGTGCTGACCGAAGGGGTCGATGCCGGCACCCAGGTCGTCACCGCCGGCCAGACGCGCGTCGGCCCCGGCGTCAAAGTCGCGGTCAACGACGGCAAGGAATCCCCGGCGCCGGCGAAGCAGGCGGCCGCCCAATGAACATCTCCGCGCCCTTCATCAAGCGCCCGATCGCGACCTCGCTCGTCATCGCCGCGATCTTCCTCGCCGGCCTCGCCGCCTACCCGTTCCTCCCCGTGGCGCCCCTGCCCGCCGTGGAATTCCCGACGCTCACCGTCAGCGCGCAATATCCCGGCGCCAGCCCGCAAACCATCGCCACCGCGATCGCGACCCCGCTCGAAACCCAGTTCGGCCAGATCCCGGGCCTGACCCAGATGACGTCCGTCAACGTCACCGGCAGCGCCCAGATCACCCTGCAGTTCGACCTCTCCCGCGACATCGACCTCGCCGCCGTCGACGTGCTCGAAGCCATCAACGCCGCCGGCGGCCAGCTCCCGAAGGACCTGCCCAACCCCCCCAGCTTCCGCAAGACCAACCCGGCCGACGCGCCGATCCTCATCCTCGGCGTCTCCTCCGACACGCTCCCCCTGATCGACGTCGACAACTTCGCCGAGAACGTCCTCGCCCAGCAGCTCAGCCAGGTCACCGGCGTCGCCCAGGTCCTCGTCGGCGGCCAGCAAACGCCCGCCGTCCGCGTCCAGATCGACGCCGGCAAGCTCGCCGGCCTCGGCCTCACGATGGAAGACGTCCGCAGCGTCCTCTCCAACGCCACCGCCAACGCGCCCAAAGGCTCCATCGACGGCAAGGACCAGTCCTACGCCATCTACGCCAACGACCAGCGCACCAAGGCCAGCGAATACAACGACGCCATCATCGCCTATCGCGGCTCCGGCGCCGTCCGCGTCCGCGACGTCGGCAAGGCCATCGACGGCCCGCAGAACGACAAGGTCGCCGCCTGGCAGAACGACAAGCCCGCCGTCCTCCTCCTCGTCTTCAAGCAGCCCGGCGCCAACGTCATCGACACCGTCGACGGCGTCCTCGACCGCCTGCCCAAACTGCTGAAGAGCATCCCGCCCGACATCAAGGTCCAAACCATCTCGGACCGCACCCAGACCATCCGCGCCTCGGTCAAGGACGTCGAATTCACCCTGATGATCTCGATCGCCCTCGTCGTCGCCGTGATCTTCGTCTTCCTGCGCAGCGCCTGGGCCACCGTCATCCCCAGCGTCACCATCCCCGTCGCCCTCGTCGGCACGCTCGGCGCGATGTACCTGTTCGGCTTCAGCCTCGACAACCTCAGCCTCATGGGCCTGACGATCGCCGTCGGCTTCGTCGTCGACGACGCCATCGTCATGCTCGAGAACATCGTCCGCCACATCGAGGAGGGCGACAAACCGTTCGACGCCGCCCTCAAAGGCGCCGGCGAGATCGGCTTCACCATCATCTCCATCAGCGTCAGCCTGATCGCCGTCTTCATCCCGCTGCTGCTCATGGGCGGCATCGTCGGCCGCCTGTTCCGCGAATTCGCCATCACCGTCTCGATGACCATCGTCGCCTCGGCCTTCGTCTCCCTCACCCTCACCCCGATGATGGCGTCGCGCTTCCTGCAATCGGAAAAGAACCACAAGCACGGCAGGCTCTACCGCATCGTCGAAGGCATGTTCGACGCCATGGTCGGCTTCTACGAACGCACCCTCGACATCGCCCTCCGCCTCCGGTTCGTCACGCTGATGGTCTTCCTCGGCGTCGTCGCCGCCACCGTGGCGCTGTTCGTCATCATCCCCAAGGGCTTCTTCCCGACCCAGGACACCGGCATCATCATCGCCGTCACTGACGCCGCCCAGGACGTGTCCTTCGAAGGCATGCGCCGCCTGCAGGAAAAGGTGAACAAGCTCGTCCTCGACGACCCGGCCGTCTCCGGCCTCACCTCATCCGTCGGCGCCGGCGCCGGCGGCCAGACCGCCAACAACGGCCGCCTCTACATCCAGCTCAAGCCCTGGAGCGACCGCAAGGACAACGCCACGCAAGTCATCGCCCGCCTCAGCGAAAAGGCCCGCAGCCTCGAAGGCATCCGCTTGTTCATGCAGCCCGCGCAGGACATCCGTGTCGGCGGCCGCCTCTCCCGCACCCAATACCAATACACCCTGTCCGACCCCGACGGCGACGAGCTCAACACCTGGGCCCCGCGCATCCTCGACGCGCTGAAGAAGCTGCCGGACATCACCGACGTCACCTCGGACGCCGCCGGCGAAGGCCTCACCGCGACCCTCACCTATGACAAGGAGGAAGCCGCCCGCTACGGCATCGAGCCGGCCACCCTCGACTCCACCCTCTATGACGCCTTCGGCCAGCGCCAGGTCGCCCAATACTTCACCGGCCTCAAAGCCTACTACGTCATCCTGGAAGTCACGCCCGACCAGCAGGCCATGGTCGATACGCTGCGAAAACTCTACGTCCGCTCATCCTCCGGCGGCATGGTCCCGCTCTCGACCATCGTTCACGTCACCACCGCCCCGGTGCAGCCGCTGGTCGTCAATCACCAGAGCCAGTTCCCCTCGGTGACCATCTCCTTCAACCTCAAGCCCGGCCAGTCCCTCGGCAGCGCCGTGAACGAGATCGGCAAGGCGCAGGCCTCGCTCGGCGTCCCCGCTACCGTCTCGGGCGCCTTCCAAGGCACCGCGCAGGCGTTCCAATCCTCGCTCGCCTCGCAGCCCTACCTGATCGCCGCCGCGCTGATCGCCGTCTACATCATCCTCGGCATCCTCTATGAGAGCTACATACTGCCGCTGACGATCCTCTCCACCCTGCCCTCGGCCGGCGTCGGCGCGCTGCTCTTCCTGCTGCTCTTCAAGTTCGACCTGACCGTCATCGCCATCGTCGGCATCATCCTGCTGATCGGCATCGTCAAGAAGAACGGCATCATGATGGTGGACTTCGCCATCCACGCCGAACGCAACCAAGGCAAATCGCCCGAGGACGCCATCCGCGAAGCCTGCCTGCTCCGCTTCCGCCCCATCCTGATGACCACGATGGCCGCCCTGCTCTCCGGCCTGCCGCTGATGCTCGGCTCCGGCGCCGGGTCGGAACTGCGCCAGCCGCTCGGCTTCGCCATGGTCGGCGGCCTCGCGCTGTCGCAGGTCCTGACCCTCTACACGACGCCCGTGATCTACCTTTACCTGGACCGTCTGCAGGCCTGGCTCAGCCCGGCCAAGTCCCGCAAACCCTCGCGCATCGCCAAGGCGCTCACCCCGGAGCCCCAACCCGCCAGCTAATTGGCTGGCGTGAACCCGTCCTTGCCCACGTTCACCCGGTTCGCCGACAGCGTCCCATCCGCCGCCCGCTGCGCGAATATCAGCACTTTCGCGCCCGGCACCAGCATCGCCGGCGTGCCCGGCTCGCTGGTCTGGATGATCGCGTTCGGCGGCACCGTGACCTCGATCGGCTCGCCCTTGACCGTCACGGTCAGCGTCCGCCCCGTCGCGGTCACCACGTCCGACGTCACCGGCGCATTCGTCATCACGCTGTCCGGCTGCGTGTCCCACGGGAACTGCGCCGCCGACACCGCCGCGCCCGGCGGGAAGATCGAGATCACCGCCGCCCGCTGCTGCTTCGGCGGCCCGAACCCCACGATCCCGATCGTCGACCCCGGCTTCACCGCGTCCAACGTCGTCGGCACGATCGCGCTGACCGTATAATTGGGCGCGAGCGCGATCCGCACCGGATCGCCGTCCCGGTTCTCGATCGTCAGCGCCAGGTCCTCGAGCGCCCGGATCGTGCCGCGCAGCCGGGCCGGCGTCGTCTGCGCCAGGACCGGGTGCGCGATCGCCAGAGCGGCGGAAGCAATCAAGATAGTGCGTCGAAGCATTCGGCATTCCCCAGGAAGTGCCCCACCGTGCCGCCGCGGCCGACGACCGCGCAAGCCCCCAATTTCGCCTTGCGCATCCCGCCGCCCCGCCCATCTCGGGTCGGTGCCGCGCGTCACCCCGCTCCAATTCCTGATCGCCGAGAGCGAGACCGCCGAGCAACGCGAAGCCCGCCGCCGTACCGCCGGCAGCAGCTCCGCCGAAACCTACGCCGACACCCTGCGGTCCATCGCCCCCGCCAGCCGCTGCGACATCGTCCGCCCCCACGACAGCGGCCCGGCCAGCGCCCTCCCTAACCCGCTCGCCAGCTACGACGCCGTTTTCCTCAGCGGCTCGCCGATGCACGTCTACGCCGACACGCCGCAGACCCGGCGCCAGCTCGCCTTCATGCGCGCCGTCTTCGCCGCTGGTATCCCGAGCTTCGGCTCTTGCGCCGGGCTCCAGGTCGCCACCGCCGCCGCCGGCGGCCGGGTCCGCAAATCACCGCGTCACGAGATCGCCTTCGCCCGCCGCATCACCGCCACATCCGAAGGCCGCGCCCACCCCCTGCTCCGCGGCCGCCCCGCCGCCTGGGACGCACTCGCCATCCATTCGGACGCCGTCGAGCAGCTCCCATCCGGCGCCACCCGCCTCGCCGGCAACGAAGCCTGCCCCGTCCAAGCCGCCGTCATCCCCTACGAAAACGGCGTGTTCTGGGGCGTCCAATACCACCCCGAACTCACCATCGCCGAGATCGGCGCCGCCCTGCGCCGCCAGATCGACGACCTGCTCGACCAAGGCATCCCCCGGACCGAAGCCGAGCAACACATCGCCCTCATCGACGCTCTGGGCGCGGACCCCCAACGCGCCGACCTCGCCTGGCGCCTCGGCCTTGACGCAGAGATCACCGACCCGGCCCGGCGCCACCTCGAACTCGCCAACTTCATCGACGCCGTGATCCACAGGCGCGTGGATGGCCCACTAGTAGTGGAGGCCTTGGGGTCGGATTAGCCCGTCCGGCGACGGCGTGAACCCCTTCACCGCCTCACTCGAAGCGAACAGCCAGGTCATGTGGAACAGAAAGATGTCCGGCCGGTCCTGCAGGTATTTCGCCGCCACTTGGTGATACAGCGCCTGCCGCTCCCCCGGATCGTTGCTCGCCCGCGCCTTCGCCAGCAACGCGTCGAACCCGGCATCGCAATACTTGCCCCAGTTCTGGAACCCGTCGCACGCCAGGAACAGCGAGACGTTGGCATCCGGATCCGCCCGCCCGCTCCACACCACCACCGACGCATTGTAGCCGCCCGCATTCATGTCCGCGATCAGCGCGTTCACGTCGAGCGCCTGCACCTTCATGTCGAAGCCCGCCTCGCCGACCATCGACTGGATCACCTCGCCGAGCTGCGTCTCCCGCGGCGTGTTGGTCACCGTCAGCGTGAACCCTACCCGGTCGAACCCCGCCTGTTTGAGCAGCGCCTTCGCTGCCGCCGGGTCCCGCTTCGGGATCGGCCGGTCCGCGTTCCAATACTTCGAACTCGGCAGCTCCGCCTGGTTCGCCGGCACGTACTGCCCGTCCATCACCACCTGGTTGATCACGTCCCGGTCGATCGCCAGTTCGAGCGCCTCGCGCACCAGCGCGCTCCGGCCCAGCGGCGTCTCCGCCCCGGCGCCATGCCCGACATTGATCGAGATCGTCTCGTACCCCAACGATGTCGCCGTGCTCAGCCGCAACTGCGCACTGCTCTTCACCGCGGCCACATCCGACGGCGACAGCTCCTCCAGCATGTCCAGCTGCCCCGCCTTCAGGTTCACCAGCCGCACCGTGCTGTCATGGATCGGACGGAACACGACGTGATTGAAGTGGATCGCCGCCGCGTTCCAGTAGTCCTCGAACCGGTCCAGCACGATCCGGTCCTGCGCCACCCGCTCGACCACCTTGAATGGCCCCGCGCACACCGGCGTTTCCGGGCTCTTCCCGCCCGCGAACGAAGCCGGCGACATCATCATCCCGGCCCGGTCCGACAACACCGCCAGCAACGGCGCGAACCGCTGCGACAACCGCAGCTCCACCGTCGACGCGTCCGTCGCGACCACCTCGGCCACCGCCTTCAGCTCGGCCTTGCGCACGCTGTTCGCGGCACTCCGGTAACGATCCAGATTGGCCCGCACCGCGTCGGCATCCATCGCCGCCCCGTCCTGGAACCGCACGCCCGGCCGCAGCTTCAGCGTCAGGGTCAGCCCATCCTCCGACCAGCTCCACCCCGTCGCGAGCTGCGGCACGAAATCCAGCGTCGGGCTGATGTCGATCAGCTTGTCGCACGCCGCCGCGAACACGAGCCGCCCGGCGAACGTCCCGCCGCGCGCCGGGTCCAGCGCATCCGGCTCGTCCTGGATCCCGATCCGCAACGTATCGCCCGCCGCCCAGGCCGGCGACCACACCGGCCCGCACAAGCCGATCGCCAGCAACGCCCCACCGACAAGCTCCCGCACGCGCATCACCCTGCTCTCATGTCCAAAGGATGATGCGGCCTTCCTTCGCCTTCCACAACGTCCAGGTCGCTCCGCGCCCGCCCCTGCGCCAACAGCAGCGCGCCGTCGCACGCATCCCCCCGGCTCGGCTGCACCCGCGCCCGGATCCTCTCGTCGGACGCCGCAACGATCGCCCCCGCCAGGCTGCCCGCGAGACACAGCGGCAACGACCCGCCCGGATCGAGCGCATCGACCACCAGCGCCACCTCCGCCGCCGCCAGCCGCATCAGCCGCAGCCCGGCCGCGTCGCCCTTCGCCGCCGCCGCCGCCACCAACGGCGCCAGCGTCGCATACCGGGTCGAAGGCGCTTGGAACGTCCAGTCCGAGATCGCGTCCACCGTCCCGCCCACCGCCGCCAACACCTCGGCATGCAGCGCCGTCGCCTCGACCGGATACCCGTCCAGCACCCGCAGCGCCTCCGCCAGCACCTTGCACCCCAGCCAAGCGCCGCTCGCCTCGTCCCGCACCGGGAACCCCCACCCCCCGACCTGACGCGCCTCGCCCGCCGCCGTCACGCAATTGCCCACGATCCCCGTCCCGATCGACACCGCCGCCCCCGCGCCGCCGCCATGGGCGCCCAACACCCCCGCATGCCCGTCCGAACACAGCGTCACCGACGCGAAACCCGGCGCTCCCGCATAAAACGCCCTCTGGTTCGCCACCCGTCGGCTCCCCGCCAAGGCGCACGCCAGGTGGATCCCGTCTCCGTCCTCGACCCCCACCGCCGCCAGCGCCTCGCCGATGTGACTCCACGCCGCCTCCACCCCCAGCGTGAGGCTCGAATGCTTGGGGACCGACGCCGTCCGCACCCGCCCCTCCCGGTCGATCAGCTTCACCCGCGTATTGCTCGCGCCCCCGTCGATGCCGACATGCATCCCCCGCCCCTCCGCCTTGCCGCGCCGGCAAGATCACGGCCCGCGCGCCCGAGCGCAACCGCTTGCCCGCAACCACGCTCTGGTTCAGGCTCGCCCGCGAACTCGGGAGGCATCATGAGAAAGCGCGGCATGCATTTCGGCATCTTCCTCGCGCCGTTCCACCGCCTCGGCGACAACCCCACCCTCGCCTTGCAGCGCGACCTCGAGCTGATCGAGCACCTCGACCGCCTCGGCTTCGACGAAGCCTGGATCGGCGAACACCACTCCGCCGGCTGGGAGATCATCGCCTCCCCCGAGCTCATGATCGCCGCCGCCGCGGAACGCACCAAGACCATCCGCCTCGGCACCGGCGTCACCTCGCTCCCCTACCACCACCCCTTCCTCGTCGCCCAACGCTTCGTCCAGCTCGATCACATGACCCGCGGCCGCGCCATGCTCGGCTGCGGCCCCGGCGCCCTCGTGTCCGACGCCTACATGCTCGGCATCGACGCCAGCACCCAGCGCCGCCGCATGGACGAAGCCCTCGAAGCCATCATGGCCCTGCTCCGCTGCGACGGTCCGGTCACCCGCAAGACCGACTGGTTCGAGATGAACGACGCCCGCCTCCACCTCGCCCCGTACAGCGACCCCCACTTCCCCATCGCCGTCGCCAGCACCCTCACCCCGTCCGGCCCCACCGTCGCCGGCAAGCACGGCATCGGCATCCTCTCCCTCGGCGCCGGCATGCCCGGCGGCATCGCCGCCATCGCCGGCCAATGGCGCATCGCCGAGGAGGAAGCAGCCCGGCACGGCAAAACCATGGACCGCGCCGATTGGCGCATGGTCATGAACGTCCACGTCGCCGAGACCGACGAAGCCGCCATGGACCAGGTCCGCATCGGCGAGCGCATGGAAACCGTCACCTATTTCGAGGACGCGCTCGGCCGCCCCCCCGGCCGCTCCGAGGATCCGCTGACCGACGGCGTCCGCGCCGGCACCACCCTCGTCGGCAGCCCCGACACGGTCGCCCGAGGCATCCAGAACCTCTGGGACCACAGCGACGGCGGCTTCGGCGGCTTTCTGTTCCGCGCCCATGACTGGGCCGACCGCGAGCAGAGCTGGCGCAGCTACGAACTTTTCGCCCGCTACGTCATGCCCTGCTTCCAGCAATCGCTCGACATGCCCCGCTCCAGCCACGAATGGGCCGTCGCCAACCGCAAGACCATCTTCGGCCCCAACGTCGAAGCCCTCAAGAAAGCCTTCACCGACGCCGGCCGCGCCGTCCCCAACTCGTTCGACGCCCGCGCCTCCGGCGCCCGCGACGTCCCCGCCATCCGCGAGCCCAAGAACAGCGAAGCCGCGGATTGACGAGAATAAAACGATACTAGAGCGCGTCCAGCAAAGTACATCCCGAGACGCTCACGTAATTGCTAGATCGCCACCACAGTTTTGCCATCTGCCAAAGACTAATATTCGGGATGCCGCATGACTAATTCTGTCATCGCGGCACCACGGAGGTTCTCATGACGGACAGCCTATCCACGATCCGCCATCTCATCCACCCACTCGACCCGAACAGCGCCGGCTCAGCGGAAATCTACCGCTGCCCCAAAGGCGATCTCTGGGAACTGGTCAAAGCCCCCAGCAACCCGTGCAGCATGGTGCGCCATACGCCCAACCCGGCCTCCGGCATCGCCCCCACCACCTGCACCGTCGAGGAATTCCTCGCCGTCAACAGCGCCGGCCCCGAACACGCGGCCCTCCGCATCCTCCTGACCACCGCCGCCGCCGCCCAACCCGGCGGCTGACTCCAGCCGCCCGGCGGCTGATTCCAGTCGCCCGGGGCTGAATTCCGCAAGCCCCACGCATCCCCGCCGCCTCTCGCGCGTAGCCGCTCCAACGGGCGCCGCCCGCAAGGAGACCTACACGCACATGACCGGCAACAACGACGCGTGGGGCGTCCGCCTCACCCGCGACCGCGCGACCGCGCGCCTCTGGGCGCCGTCGGCCACCTCGGTCGCGCTCCGCCTCGCCGACGGCCAAACCCTCCCCATGCCCCGCCAAGCCGAAGGCTGGCACCAAGCCGAAATCCCCGCCCTGCAACCCGGCGCCCGCTACGCCTTCCTCGTCGACGGCCAACAAGTCCCCGACCCCGCCGCCAGGTCCCAGCCCGACGGCCCAGACGGATGGTCCGAGATCGTCGACCTCGACGCCTACCGATGGCAGTCCCCCTGGTCCGGCCGCCCCTGGCGCGAGACCGTCCTCTACGAACTCCACATCGGCACCTTCAGCCGCGAAGGCACCTTCCTCGGCGCCATCTCCCACCTCGATCACCTCGCCCGCCTCGGCGTCACCATGATCGAGCTGATGCCCATCGGCACCTTCCCCGGCGCCCGCAACTGGGGCTACGACGGCGTCCTCCCCTTCGCACCCGACGCCGCCTACGGCACCCCCCAGGACCTGCAGCGCCTCGTCGACGCCTGCCACGCAAACGGCCTCTCGATCGTGCTCGACGTCGTCTATAATCATTTTGGCCCCAAATCGACCTACCTCGACGCCTACGCCAAGCCCTTCTTCACCGAGCGCCACCACACCCCCTGGGGCGCCGCCATCAACTTCGACGGCGAGCATTCCGCCCCGGTCCGCGCCTACTACCTCCAGAACGCGCTCATGTGGCTCGAAGACTACCGCTTCGACGGCCTCCGCCTCGACGCCGTCCAGGCCATCAAGGACGACAGCGCCAGCCATTTCCTCGAGGAGCTCGGCACCGCGCTCCGCGCTCGCATCCACGGCCGCCCCGTCCACCTCATGCTCGAGAACGACCTCAACGAAGCCCGCTGGCTCGGCGGCCCCCACGGCTACGACGCCCAGTGGAACGACGATTTCCACCACGTCATGCGCGTCCTCCTCGCCCACCAGACGGACGGCTACTACGAAGACTACGCCGAGGACCCGATCGAACAGCTCGGCCGTGCCCTGACCCAGGGCTTCTCCTATCAAGGCCAGCAATCCAAGCACCGCCCCGGCATGTTTCGCGGCACGCCCTCCGGCCACCTCTCCCCCCTCTGCTTCGTCGACTTCCTGCAGAACCACGACCAGGTCGGCAACGCCCCCTACGGCCAGCGCCTCTCACACCTTGCGCCCCCCGAAGCGGTCCGCCTCGGCGCCGCCGTGCTGCTCCTCTCGCCGGGCATCCCGATGCTGTTCATGGGCGAGGAATGGGCCGCCAGCACCCCGTTCGATTTCTTCTGCGACTATGACGGCGACCTCGCCGACGCCGTCCGCAACGGCCGCCGCGACGAATTCAAACGCTTCGAAGCCTTCAAGTCCGAAGCCGCCCTCGCCAAGCTCAGCGACCCCGTCAGCCCGGCCACCGCCCAACGCTCCGCCCTGGACTGGACCGAACTCTCCAAGCCCGCCCATGCCGAAACGCTCGCCCTGCACGCGGAACTGCTGCGGCTCCGAGCGACCCGGCTACTGTCCCTGCTGGACAAGATCGGCAACGGCCGCTTCACCGCCCTAGGCAACCGCGCGATCACCGCCTCCTGGCAGTCGACCGGCCGCACCTGGACCATCGCCGCCAACTTCGCACCCGACGCGATCCCCTACACGGCTCCGGCTGGCGAGATCCTGTTCGCGATCGGCGACCGCTCCGGCCGCTCCGTCAGCGGCTGGGGCTTCCTCGCCATCCTAAGTTAATCGGTTCACGCCGAAAGACGCGAGGACCCGTCAGATGGCGACCAGACGCCACGTCCGGACACGCACCAAGAACCTGTTCCAAAGGTGGCCTGGCGAGTCGACTGGCGTGGGTTTGTGAGCACCGCTGCGGAGCGGCCGTCCGGCCGTGAGCAGCAAAGCGCAGCAAACCCGCGTCAGACGGCCGCCAGGGCGCCTTTGGACAGGTTCTAAGCGGGCGTCTTGAGATGGTTCGAAAGCAACTTGTTCATCTCGAACATCGTCACCGTCTTCTTGCCGAACACCTTCTCCAACTTCGCATCCGCGACGATCTGGCGGCCATCATCAGGGCTCTGCAGCTTATGGGCCTTGATATACTCCCACACCTTGCTGATCACCTCGCCGCGCGCCAACGTGCCGCCGCCGACCACCGCCGCCAACTCAGCCGAGGGCTGCAGCGGCTGCTGCAGCGCGTTCGGCTTGCTGCCCGCCTTCGGCTTGGCAACCTTCTTGCCCTTCGGCGGAGCCTCGTCGCCGCTGTCTGAGCCCTTGGGTGTTCCTGAAGCCTTGGCCATTTTCTCTGCCCTATTTTGAATCGGGTCCGACCATCTAAAGGGAGAGCCGGCACGGCATGTCAACTACGGACGTTACCAGCGGTTCCCCCATGATCGGATCGCCTCGATGGTAGCGAACATGCACCAGAGATCCAACGAACCCGATCGCCGCGCGCCGAGCGCAAGCGCCTGATCGCTCGAGCGCGTCACGCCCGCGCCTCGCCCTCCGGCCAGCGTAGCAACGCCGCCTCACCCCCGGCGCTCAACCGGTATTCCCCCCGCCCCGTCCGCTCGAACCAGCCGTAGACGTTGCGCAGCAAGATGCTCCCCGCGTCCGGCGCCACCGCACGTAGCTCCTTCGGCCGGCTCGAACCCGCCCGCAGCAGCGCCGCGCACGCCAGCGCCCGCTGCCGATACGCCGTCATTACCGGCGCCCGCGTGCTCCCGCCCGGCGACGGATCACCCCGCCGGTGCGCATGCTCCCGGAACAGCCGCGCCCGCTTCTTGGCGTCCAGCCGCGGCTGATACGGCCCCGGCTCCACCAGCACATCCACCCGGTCCCGGCTCGCGCTCACCGCCATCAATCCCAACCCCAGCAAGCGGCACAACCGGTGCACCCGTCGATCCCGGTCCCGCCCGCGCGTGGTGGCCGGCACCGCCATCCAAACCTCGTCCGCCAACCGCAGCCGATCCGTCGCCTGCAGCAACAGCTCGAGCGAAAACCCCAGCTTCATCTCCACGACGGTCAGCACGCGCGGCGCATCCGCCCGCACCGCCACCACGTCGCAGCCATGCACCTCCCCCTTCACGTCGAATCCCGACTGCTCCAGGAACCGCTTAATCGGCGGGTAAAGCGAGGTCTCTGCCATCCCGGCACCCTGCCCCGCCCGCCCGCGTCGCCGCAACCGCCCCGCTCACGGCCCGCACCGCCCGAGACACCCCGCCTCAGCGCCC
The DNA here is from genome assembly GCA_963848035.1 of uncultured Alphaproteobacteria bacterium. Lineage (GTDB taxonomy): Bacteria > Pseudomonadota > Alphaproteobacteria > Acetobacterales > Acetobacteraceae > JAVVHH01. Next base: position 2,896,814 of record CAWKCD010000001.1, on the reverse strand, counting down.
CCGTCGGTCCGCCGGCTCCGCTGCATCATAGAAATCCAGCACCGACGTGATCTTCCGCCCCTGACCCGCTGGCGCTGCCCGCTCGATGCCCGGCTCGATCCCCGGCACCAGCGTTGCCGACACGTGTTCCGCCGCCTCCTCGCCGAATTCAGTCAGGAACCGCAGCCGGACGTCACGAACGATCGCGCCCAGGATGGTCTCATTCCGCTCGTGGTCCGCGCTCTCGAACCAGATGATGAACCGGTGATCGTCGATCCGGCTGACGGTATCGTCCCGCCCCAGCCGGCGCCGGATGATCTGGTCGGCCCGGAGCATCGCCCGCGACGACATCCGCTCCCACGCAGCCCCAAAAGCCGACCGGAACGCCTCCAGGCTCACCGCACGGAGCTCGCCGGTGTCGCGCCGCGGCGTGACCGGAACCGTCTCCAGCCGGGTCACGCCGGCCGTCAACGGCGTGAGCGTCACCACCCGCAGCCGCCGATCCCCGTCCCGCAACAGCACCGACGTCAACCAGACGCTCACGCGCCCCCCGCCTTTGACCAGCGTCTCGATCTTCATCTCGTACCGCTCGCCGTCGACCAATTGCTTGGCCCGCGCCGCCCGCGCCGCCGCCGCATGCTCCGGCGGCGTCAGGTCATCGACCCGGATCCGCTTCAGCTCCTCCGGCGACGTCCCGAGCAGGTGATGGAATGCCGGATTGGCCATCGTGATCTCGCCATCCGCGGTCACGATCGCCACCGGCGCGTTGATCCCGATGAACATCGACGCCAACAGCCGTCGCAGATCGTCTTCGGTCTTGGTGACCGCCTGTGCGTCGGCCGCCTCCCGGCCCGTGATGATCACGCGCCGCGGGCCTGAGACCTCGGCCGGCGGAAACGTCAGCCGCAGCGCCAGCGTCCTCATCACGCCGGCGACCCTCAGCTTGAGCTCCAGCGGCCCCGCTTTCCCCGACGCGAGCGCCTGGATCAGCGTCGCCGCGACCGCCGGGCTCGCCACGAACGCGGCGAGGTCCCGCAGCGGTGCGCCCTGCAGCGCGGCCCGCGGCCGCCCGACGAACCCGGCCAGCGTCTGGTTGACGTAGCCGATCGTCGCCCCCGCGCCACGCTCGGGATTGACCAGGATCGCCACCACCGTCCCGGCCTGTTCCAGCGCGCTTTCGAGCAGACTCTCCACACCCATCTCACGTCGCCTTGGCCAACGCCGCCAGCATACGGGACAGAAAATGAAGATTGGTAAACGCCGCTCGAGGTTTAGCTCGGCGCCCTCGCTTTCTCCTCGTCCAGCACCGCATAGGCCGCGCCGATCAGCCGGCTGGCGCTGCTGCTGTAGCCGGCGCGGTCGGCCTCCTGGGCGAGGGTGATGAGACGGTCGGCAAGCACCAGCGGGCTGATCGTTCCGCTAGAGGAAGGGCGCGAGATCGAAGAAGTGGGCAGCATGGCTGTTTTCCTTTCGACTGGGCCGTTTTCGGCCAATCACCACGCTTGCCTAGTTAGGCCGCTCGTCCCCCTTCCACTGTGATGTTCAGCACGTTGCGAACACACCCTCGCAACGAGTCTAATAATCTCGATCGGAGATGTTCGGCAGCAGCTCCGGTTCGGTCGGATTCCGCGCGATCCCGATCGCGAGCAGGTCGACGGTCAGCTGATTCGGCCGGAACACATTGCCCAGCACGGTATCCAGGAACGCTTTCGGCGTCAGCAGCGGCGTCGCGAAATCCAAGCTGCTCGTCAAAACGCTGGTCGGCGCGATCGCCACTGACGGCGGCATCACCGGCGCTGGCAATGGCACTGGCTCCGCGAGTCCTGGCGACGATCCCGCCGAGGGAGGCGTGGGTGTCGGCGTCGGCGTCGGCGTCGGCGTGGGTGTCGGCGTCGGAGTCGGTGTCGGCGTGGGCGTCGGCGTGGGTGTTGGCGTCGGCGTGGGTGTCGGCGTCGGTGTCGGCGTGGGCGTCGGTGTCGGCGTCGGTGTGGGTGTCGGCGTCGGTGTCGGTGTGGGCGTCGGCGTCGGCGTCGGCGTCGGCGTCGGCGTGGGCGTCGGTGTCGGTGTCGGCGTGGGCGTGGGCGTCGGTGTCGGCGTCGGTGTCGGCGTGGGCGTGGGCGTCGGTGTCGGCGTCGGTGTCGGCGTCGGCGTCGGCGTCGGCGTCGGTGTCGGCGTCGGTGTCGGCGTGGGTGTCGGCGTGGGTGTCGGCGTCGGTGTCGGTGTCGGTGTCGGCGTCGGCGTCGGTGTCGGCGTCGGGGTGGGCGTCGGTGTCGGCGTCGGTGTGGGCGTCGGTGTCGGTGTCGGTGTCGGTGTCGGCGTCGGCGTCGGTGTCGGCGTCGGCGTCGGCGTGGGTGTCGGCGTCGGCGTGGGCGTGGGTGTCGGTGTCGGTGTCGGCGTCGGCGTGGGTGTCGGCGTGGGTGTCGGTGTCGGCGTGGGTGTCGGCGTCGGCGTGGGTGTCGGCGTCGGCGTCGGCGTCGGCGTCGGCGTGGGCGTTGGTGTCGGCGTGGGCGTGGGCGTCGGCGTGGGCGTGGGCGTCGGCGTCGGCGTCGGTGTCGGCGTGGGTGTGGGCGTCGGCGTGGGTGTCGGCGTCGGCGTGGGTGTCGGCGTCGGCGTCGGCGTCGGTGTCGGTGTCGGCGTCGGCGTCGGCGTCGGTGTCGGCGTCGGCGTCGGCGTCGGCGTGGGTGTCGGCGTCGGTGTCGGCGTGGGCGTCGGCGTCGGCGTGGGTGTAGGCGTCGGCGTCGGTGTCGGTGTCGGCGTCGGCGTGGGTGTCGGCGTGGGCGTCGGGGTCGGCGTCGGCGTCGGTGTCGGTGTCGGTGTCGGTGTCGGCGTCGGCGTCGGCACGCCGCAATTCGCAACACCGATCGGGCAGCCGTTCACCGTATAAGCCGCGTTCGTGCTCGGCGTGATCGTCGAGACCAGCGCCGCGTCCTGTCCGCCCTTCCCGCCCACCATCCCCGTCAATGTCGCCGAACCGCCCGACCCGCTCACCGACAGCGCGCCCACCGTCAGCGCACCGCTCGCGGACCCCGATTGCAGGTTGAGCTGCAACGCCATCGACCCCGCGCTCAGACCCGCCAGCGTGATCGTGCCGCCCGGATCAGGCAGCGCCAATGTCAGCGACCCGCTCGTCCCGCTCAACGGCGACACCGTCGTCGTGCCGGTCTGCCGCAGCACCGCCCCCCCGTCCGACGCCGACACGCTGAACGTCGCCGCATCCGTCGTGATCAGCCCGCCCTGCAGCGTCAGCGTCCCCGGCGCGGAAACGGTGATCGTGCTCGCCGAAAGCGGCCCCTGGACCGTCAGCGCCGCCGCATCGGCCAGCACGAACGTGCCGCTCGCGCCCGAAACGGAGAACCCGCCCAGCGTGCCCACCGCAGCCGCCCCGCTCGTCCCGAACTGCGCCGCCCCGGCCGACGACCCGGTCAGCGTCCCCACCGTCAGCGTCCCGCCCGTCTGCAGAACCGCCCCCGTCGCCTTCACGCTCAGCGCCGCCGTCGAGATCGAGCCGTTCAGCGTCAACCCGCCGCCGCTCACAGCCAACGCGACGCTCACCGGGTCGCTGACCGGACCGGCGACCGCGAGGCTCTGATGGTCGTTCAGCGTGAACCCGCCGCTGCTCGTGAACGCGCCTAGCGTGCCGATCTGGTTGTTGCTGCCGATCAGGCTCGCGCCCCCGCCGACCGACCCGGTGAGCGTCCCCACCTGGATGCTGTCGCCCGCCCCTTCGCTGACCGACCCGCCGCTCCGCAAATCCAGCGTGCCCACCCCGCCGAGCGCGAACGTGCCGCCCACCGTCACATTGCCGCTGCTGCCATTGCCGACCCGCAACGTCGCCGCCGTGATCCCGCCGCTCGGGACGAACCCGGTCAGCGAGAACGCGGTCCCCGCCGAATACGGCGCCAGCGCAACCGTCCCGAGCGGCGCCGACAGGCTCCCCCCGGCCGAGATCGCGATACTGTCGCTGGCCAGCGACAAATTCCGCCCGCTCGCCACCGAAACCGCGCCCGTGACGCCGAGTCCGACGCTGTCCGACAGCGAGAAGTCGCCCGACGCCGCGGTGAACGCCCCGAGGCTCGTGATCCGGTTGCCGGGCTGCGTCAGCGTGGCCGAAGCCGCGCCGCCGGTCAGCGTGCCGGCGACGATCGTGCCCGCATTCTGCGTCAACGTGCCGGACGCCTGCAGCGTCAACGTCCCGGTCGCCCGCACCACGTTGCTCCCCGCGCTCCCGGCATCGACCGATATGGTGCCCGAAGCCGTGATGCTGACCGTGGTCGCCGCGATCCCGTTGCTGCTCCCGTCATTCGGGATCCCGTCACGCTTGATCGAGACGTTCCCGGTGTTGTTCACCGTGATCGACGCGCCGGACTGCACCACGTCCAGCTGCAGCGAGCCGGAATTCACCAGCGAGAACGCCCCCGTGGTCTCGCTGAACACCCGTCCGATCCGGTTCGGACCGTTCAGCCCGACCGTGGAGATCTCCGCCGCCCCGTTGAACAGGTTCGGGATCTCCAGGAACCCCACCGTCAGCCCGGCGCCGCTGCCCTCCGTGACCGCCCCGGGTCCGATCAGGCTCAGGACGCCGGCATGGCCCGTCAGATCGATCAGGTCGCCGGCCTTGCCGATGACGATATTGCCCTGCCCCGGCCCCGCGCCGCCCAGGATGAGGTCGCCGACCGTGATCGCATTGATCATCGCCTGGTTGACCGAGAGCCGCCCCGCCGTCTGGCTGCCCGCCACGAGGTCGATCTGCCGCCCCGAGCTGAACGGCGTCAGCTGCAGCGCGGACGCCGTGATGCTGCCCGAAGCGCCGAATCCGAGACTGTCGAGGGTCAAATAGATCTGCGACGACGCCGTCAGCGCGCCGTTCAGCGTCAGCGCGGTCGTGCCGTCGTTCAGCCTGAAATTGCCGCTCGTCGCGCTCGAAGCGCCGAGGCTCGAGACTTTGTTGGTCCCCAAGGCAAGGTTCACGTCGGTGCCGTTCGCAGTCAGCGTCGGCACCACCAGCGACGTGTTCGCCGCCTCCGTGATCCCGGCGCCGCTGCGCAGGTCGAGCTGCTGGAACCCCAGCCCCCCGCCCACCGACGTCATGTCGAGCACCGCGCCCGATCCGACCTTGACCGCGCCCGCACTGCTCGAGCCGAGCTGCAGCCGCGCCGCGTCGGCATTGTTGAGCGAACCGCGCGTGATCGAAAGCGTGCCCGCCGTCTGGCTCCCCGTCACCAGCTCGACCGCCCGCCCGGCCGTCAGCGGCTGGATCGCGATCGTCCCGTTCGGCGCATAAAGCGAATACGGCAGATAGCCCTCGGTCGACGGATCCGGCAGCGCGCCCGCCCCGATGCTGAGCTGGTCCGTGATCAAGGTGATGCTGTTGCCGCTCGTCACCCCGATGCCGCCGCCGACGCTGCCCACCCCGCCGCCCACCGCGAGCGGCACGCTGTCCACCACGACGACGCTGCCCGAAGTTGCCCGCAGCGCAGCCCCGTAATCGCTGCCGATCGCGGCGATCTTGTTGCCGGTGCCGATCAAGCTGTACGAAGCCGCGTTGCCATCGACCGACCCGGCCACGATCGTGCCGCCGGCCGCCTCCTGCACCGCGCCGCCCGAATACAGCGTCACACTCCCGGCCGCGCTGCCGTCGACCGTCCCGTTCAGTAGCGTGCCGCCGCTGCCGGAACTGATGTAAATGGCCCCGCCCGCCGTGCTCCGGACCACGCTGCCGCTGTCCAGCACCGTCTGCCCCAGAGAGCCCGAACCCAGCGCGATCGAGCCCGCGCCACCCACCGTGCTGCCCCCGGCAACGGATACCTTCCCGCTGCTGTTGACCGCCACCGCGTTGCTGTTCTGCCCGCTCTCCGTCGAGCTGCCGCCATAGAGAAAGACCGTCCCGGCCGCGCCCCCCGCGTTCAGTGAACTGCCCGTGCCCACCAGCACCGAGCCGCCCGCATCCGCGATGATGGCCGGCTGATAACCGCTCGGCGTGCCGACCGCCGTCAGGCTGCTATTGTTCGCGACCGTGATGTCGCTGCCCGCCTGCAGGACGATCCCGGCATAGCTCGTGTCCGTCGGCGTGTAGCCGAACCCGCCGCGCGGGCCGCCCGACATCGTGACGTGCGATCCGATGTCGATCCGGTTGCTGGCCTCGAGCGAGATCCCCGACGCCGCGTTCAGCACGCTGTTGTCGTGCACCGTGATCGAGGACGCGAACGAGTCGCCCACCGCCCCCTTCGCCAGCATGGTGATGCTGCCATCGACCGTCAGCGTCACCGCCGGGCCGCCGCTGGCCGGCCCAATGAAGATCTGATGTCCCGCCGCCAGCGTCAGCGACTTGTAGGTATTCGCCGCACCGACCGTCAGGTTCGCCAGCACCGTCAGATCGTGCCCGGCATTCAGATACAGCCCCGCACCCCCGCCAGCGCCGCCCACCGAACTCACCGCCGTCGCCAGGTTCACCGCCTGCTGCACCGTCAGGTCGTGCACCGCGTTCAGGCTGATCAGCACCGCCCCGTTCTGCGCCGCCTGCACCAGCGTCGCCGGGCTGATATACGACGTCCCGCTCGTCGAACCGTCGAGCGGCACCGACGGATTGGTCGGCGACCCCGACAACCCCACGCTCGGCGACCCGGTCCCGATCACCAGATCGTACGGATCCAGATAAACCGTCCCGCCCCGCCCCGCCGGCGCCGCCGCATCCACCGGCCCGGTCAGCGTGAACTGGCCGCCGCTCACCTCGATCACCCCGCCATCGCCGCCCTGCGGCCCCCCGCGCGCCGATCAGCGACCCGTCCACACCCGTCGACTGCGTGCTCAGCGTCGTCACCGTCCCGCCGCTGCCCGCGCCCACGCCCGTCCGCCGAAACCCGCGCCCCCGCCTCGACCACCACCCGCCGCGCCGTCCCCGCCGGCGTCGCGATCGACCCGCCCGCGCCCAGCGCCGCCTGCCGCCCCGCCTGCGCCCGCGCCAGCGTCGTCCCCAGCGCCACCGTCCCGCCCGGACCCCCGTTGGCCGTCACCACCGCCCCGCCCGCGACCCGAACCGTGTCCGACGCCGTGACCGCCACCGTGCCGCCCGCCGCCCCCGCCGCGCCATCCGCGCCGACCCGGCCCTCGACCCGCACCGAGCCGCCCACCCCCGCGATGTCGATCCGCCCCGTGCGCCCGGCCACCGTGTTCGCCCGGATCGTCCCCCCCGCCCGCACCAGGTCCTGCACGATCCCATCGGCCGCCCGCGCCGTGATCTGCACCGACCCGCCATCGGCGATCACCGTCCCGGTGTTCGTCACCAGCGCCGTCACCGCCTTGCCGTCCCGCCCCAACGGCGCCTGCGTCACCGCCCGCGTGACATCGATCGACACCAGCCCGTCGCCATAAAGATCGATCGTGTGCGCCTGCGCCCCCGCCAACACGACCGTCCCCAGCCGCGCAGTGATCACCCCCGAATTGGCCACCTGCGGCGCCACCAAGGCCGCCAGCCCCGCCTGGCCCACCGTGATGCTGCCCGCGTTCGTCACCGCCGCGCCGGGCTTGGCCGGCCGGTCGAACACCAGCCTGCCCGCCATGAAGTTCTGCGTGCTGATCCCCGGCGCGCTGACGATCAGCCCGTTGACGTCGACCTGCGCCCCCCGCGAGAACGCCACCCCCGCCGCATTGGTGATGATGACGTTGCCGTTCGCGTTGATCCGCCCCGCGATCACCGAGGGATCCGGCCCCACCACCCGGTTCAGCGTGACGGCGCTGGCGCTCGGCTGGTTGAACTGCACGGTATGCTGGCTGCCGACGTCGAAGCTCTGCCAATTGATGGCCGCCCGCGCGCTCGACTGATTGACGTTGGTTTGCGACGCGCTCTGCCCGATCGACGCCGACCCGGCCGCCACCACCCCACCCGTCGGGCGTGCCGTCGGCGAGATTTGCGCCGAAGCCGGCCCGAAGAACACCATCGCCGTCGCCGCCTGCAGCGCCGTCCCGCGCAACAACGCCGATCGGCCCCTACGAACCTGGCCGACCAACAAAGCGCGATCCGCACGACGTGCCATCGAACAACTCCAAGAGCCAAGCCACCACGATCAGCTCAAAATTGATACGCTCCATACCACATTTTCACGATGCACAAACGATCATATTCCGACGCCGCTCACTCCGTCTCCCGCGCGAACGGGGCCAACCGCAACCGCGAACGGTGCTCCGGATGCGCCTCTTCGTTCCGCATTCCCAAGCCGCGATAATAACGCTTCTGCCACTTGTCGCCAGGCTTCGCCGGCGGGTTCCGCGTCACTTCGGCCTGGAACGCATCCCGCGACCGGCTCCACGCCGCGAAATCCGCCGCCAGCTCCGGATTCTCGGACATCGCCTTCACCTGCGGCCGCATCGCCTCGAGCGCCCCGCGCTGCACCGGGAACACCATGCAGATCGGCTCCATCGCCTTGAACCGCACCAGATGGTTACGCCGCGTAAACAGCCAATTCATCGTGAACGTATACGGCGCCCAATCCGTCTCCACGATCCCGGTCAGCGGCATGATCCCGTCCTTCGGCCGGTTCGGCGACCCGCCCACCCACAGATCCCAGCCCGGCGGCGTCCGGAACAGTGCCGGCACATGGAACGTCAGCACCCCCTGCCCGAACAGCGACACCGGCCCCCCCGTCTCTACCGCCCCGCCCCGACGGCGGATCACCACGTCCTCCGTCCCCCGCCGCCCCGTCCACGACGCCTCCGCATCGACCGGACACAGGATCTCCCAGCCATGGGCATTGGCGATGTTGAGCGGCAGACAACGGTAAGCGAACGATTCCGGCGAGTCGTCCATCCACGGCCGGGTCGGCTCCGCCGGACGGATCAGCAATTGCCACGACGGATCGACATAACAGGTGAAATCCATCGCAGCGCTCCGTATCGCCGCCGTTTTCGCACGCCCGCCCCGGCTTGCAAATCCGCCCGCGCCAACCAGTCATTCCTGTGGTATAACGAGCTGTTGCTGATGGAGTGAACGCCATGCCGCTGCGGGACATCGAGACGATCGTCTTCGCCATGATGGAGAACCGCTCCTTCGACCACGCGCTCGGCTACCTCAGCACATCGGCCGCCAATCCCCCCATGGCGGTCGAAGGCCTGCGCGACGACCCCGCCTGGCGCGCCCGCCAAGCCAACCCCTACAACGGCCAGAAATACGAGCCGCACCAGATCGCCTCGGCCACGCAAGTCATCGACGATCCGCCCCACGATCACGCCGCCATCGCCCAGCAGCTCGGCGCCGGCAGCCAGATGAACGGCTTCGTCGCCAGCTACGTCGCCAACAGCCGCAAGCCCCCCGCCGATCCCTCCGCCGTCATGGGCTACTACACGGCCCACGACGTCCCGACCTACGACTTCTTCGCCCGCAATTTCGCCGTCTGCGACCACTGGTTCGCCGCCCTGCCTACCGGGACCCAGCCCAACCGCCTCATGGCCATGGCCGGCAGCAGCGCCATCCTCGACAACGCCAAGATCCTCCTGCCCGACCAACACCTCGTCTACGACTGGCTCACCGAAAAGAAGGTGAGCTGGTGCGCCTACCAATGGGGCGACTTCTTCCCCTTCTTCGCCCTCAACGGCCGCTTCCTGCCCGAGATCGCCACCTCCCTGGCCCTATCCGCCCTCGGCGGCCGCGGCCGCTTCCGCCGCTACAGCCGCTTCAACGAGCAATGGCTCGCCCCCGACCCCATGCCGTCCGTCATCTTCATCGAACCCGAATATACCGACGGCCCCCACAGCGCCCCCAACGACGACCACCCCCCCACCGGCATCGCTCAAGGCCAATCCTTCCTCGCCGACCTTTACAACACCCTCACCGCCAACCCCGCCCGCTGGCGCAACACGTTGCTCATCGTCACCTACGACGAGCATGGCGGCTTCTTCGACCACGTTCCCCCGCTCCCCATCCCCTCCCTCGCCGGCGGCACCAAGCTCGCCACCACCGGCGTCCGCGTCCCCGCCTTCCTGGTCTCCCCCCACGTCGCCCCCGGCCTGCCCTTCACCGACAGGTTGGACCACACCTCCTTCCTCCAACTCCTCGCCGACCGCTTCACCCCCGGCCAGCCCTACTCCGCGGACGTCTCGGCACGGCAAGCCCATCTCGGCCGCATCGCCACGCGCGCTCACCCAAGTGCCCGGCGAGCCGCCCATGCTGCCGCAAGACGCCGTCGCCTTCGCCGCCCCCGCACCCGATCCCTCCCGCCAACCCGTCTCCCCCGGCGCCGCCCGCACCGCCGACGCTTTCGACCTCGTCACCCAGAAGCTCGTCGCCGACCACCCCGAACTCGTCTACGGCCCCGGCTGGACCAGCCTCGCCGCCCGGCTGCCGACCCCGAAATAACCCCCGCCCTTGTCAACACCCTCGATTCCAGAGTGCACTTCGGAACGTCTCTGAAAAGGCCTCGAGCCGAGACGAAACGAGGGAGCAAACGATGTCCATCCGAACCATCGCCATCCTGCTGGCCGGCCTGGCCAGCATGACCGCCGCCCACGCCCAAGCGCCAGCCACGACGTCGACCCCGATCAATCCGCTCGACGTCATCCCCGACAAGATGCCGTTCGACGTCCCCTACGGCGCCCCGATCGGCCTCGACCGCGCCCAATCCGTCATCGCCGCCGCCGTCGCCGAGGCCAAGAGCCATAACTGGAAGATGAACGTCGCCGTCGTCGATTCCGGCGGCAACCTCGTCGCCTTCGCCCGCATGGACGGCGCCCAGCTCGCCTCCGTCGCCATCGCCGAACACAAGGCCCGCGCCGCCGTCACCTTCCGCCGCGAAACCAAGCTGTTCGAGAGCGGCATGCAATCCGGCCTCGTCTACCAGCTCTCCCTCGACGGCGTCATCGGCTCCCGCGGCGGCATCCCGCTCGTCGAAGATGGCAAGATGATCGGCGCCATCGGCGCCTCCGGCGGCACCGGCTCCCAAGACGAAGTCTCGTCCAAAGCCGGCGCCGCAACCATCAACAAATAACCGCCCCCCTCGTCATCGCAAGCGGCGCACCGACGCGGCGATCCAGGGCGGCACGAAAAACCGTGCCGCCCTGGCTCACCAACCTCGAGGACCCCACAATGACGAAGAAGCTGTTCCAAAAGGTGGCCTGATGAGTTGGCTGGCGTGGGTTTGTGAGCACCGCAGCGGAGCGGCCTGCTGGCCGTGAGCAGCGGAGCGCAGCAAACCCGCGTCAGACGGCCGCCAGGGCGCCTTCGGGGACAGCTTCAGTGGGCCAGCGGATCCGGCCGCAGCTGTATGTGATATACCCGCGGGCTCTCACCCTTCCCAGTCTCGTTGTGGAACACCGTCCGCGTCCCCGACGTCGTCCACAATCCCCGCCCCTTCCACCCGGCATTGGCGTCATCGATCCGCCCATCGACGTTCTTCGTGAACATCCCCGCCGGATACGGCACGTGGAACTGCACGAACTTCCCGTCCACCAGCGCCGTGATCGCCTCCGCCCCGTTCGTCATCGCCATCGGCACGTCGTTCCCCAGGCCAAACGTATTGAACCGGTCCACCCACACGTAATACGCATGGTTCGCGCTCCCATTCGGATCCACCCCCGCGAATTGCGGCCCCGGGAACCGATACAGCGTCCACCCCTCCGCGCACTGCTCCCCCGTCGCCGCCTTCGGCCCCGTCAGCGGCGCCTTGCACTTCGACCGGTCGAAGCTCGCCAGATGCCCGCTCGACATCGCCGTCCAAACCACGCCCTTGCCGTCCACATCCGTCCCACGCATCCCGAACGCCCCCTCCGGCGCCCGGAAGATCTCGGTCAGCCCGGTATGCACCGGATCGTCGCCCGGAATGAAATGCACCAGGAAGCTCGGCTGATCCATCCGCGAGAAGCCGATATCCATCGACTGCCCCCAGATCGTGTCATCCACCGGGCTCGACTGCACCCCATACAGCCCGGCCAGCACCCGCTTCTGCTTGGCCGGATCCACCGGCTGCCCGATCTCCACATACTCCCCGCGCTTCCCCCAGCCCGGCACGTCCACGATCATCGGCGACCACCCCTGCGACGCCTTCGCATCCCGCGTCTCGAGGAACTTCCGCGTGTTCAACCACCCGATCACCGGCCCCGACGGCGGCCCGTAACTCGTCCACAGCGTATTGTCCTTGTCGTGCCCGAAATACAGATGCTGCGTCCCGAAACACGTATCGATCAGCGTGAACTTGTTCTGATCCGGCTCATACAGCGACAACTGCCGCACCGAACTCTCCAGCGGCGCGATCTTCGCCGCCTCGAAATCCGACCCCTTCTTGCACCAGGCCGGATCCTCCGCCGCCCGGCTCCGCGCCGCGAACCAAAGCCGTCCCTTCTCGTCGAAGATCAGGTTGTGGTTGCTGGTATGCCCATCCCAGATCGCCTCGTCGCCCCAGAACGGCGACGTCCCATGCGGCTCGTCCGCCGCACTCGGCGTCCCCGGATTGATACGGATGCGCGATCGTCCAAGCCCGGTTCGTCTTCGGGTCCAGCACCGGCACCAGATCCGTCGACTCCTCCGGCGACCCATAGATGAACCCGTTCGCATTCACCTCGGGATGCCGCTTATCCGTCGAGATCGCGTCATGCATGTAATGCGTCGGCACCGACCAATCCCACACCGACGCCACCATGTTCCGCTCGACCCCGCTCGGCCGCGCCGGCTTGTCCGTCGGCAGCGCCCCCGCCGCGATCCGGTCCGTCCACTCGCCATACAACGACAGCCCCTTCTCCGGCCCCAGCCGCGTGATCGCCAGCGCCATCCCCGTCGCCGCCTGCCCCGAGGTCAGCCGCCGTCCCCACATCTCCGTCGAATTGGCGAACTCGCCCAGCAGCGCCACCTTCGGCGACCGGATGTTCTCGCTCCCCAGCGCATGGCACGACTGGCACGAGTTCTTCACCGTATCGAGCCACGCCGCCTGCGTCTTCATGAACGGCGGGATCCCGTTGCCCTTCTCCCCGGTCCCCGGGAACTGGTCCGCCGCCGGGATGTGCAGCAGCGAATACCAATACATCCCCGGGTAATACTTCGCCGCCGCCGCCTCGCTCGGCGCCGGCATCGCCGCCAGCTCCAGCGTCCGCCCCGGCTCCGCATCCACCCGCGTCGAATCCACCAGCCCGTAGCCCCGCACCCAAACCTTGTATTTCGCCGCCGGCAGCTCCGGGATCAGGAACTTCCCCTCATCGTTCGTTACCACGATCTTGGCGAATTTCGTCGGCAGGTCCGTCGTCTCCGCGATCACCCAAACCCCCGCCTCCGGCCCGTTCGCGCTGCGCACCGTCCCGCCGATCTCGTTCGCGCCGACCGAGAGCCCGGCCGGTTGCGCCTGCGCCATCGTCGCAAACGGCAGCGTGCTGCATAGTAGCGTCGTCGCCAAAGCGGCAGAGCGCAGCGTGTTGCGGATCATGGCGGTCCTCCAGGCATTCTTGTCCGCCATTGCGGCGTTGGCATGAACCCTAGCAGCCAGCCACTCTCGCCGGCAATCCGCCCGCTTCGGAAGGACCCGGTGATCGAGCCGGGCCTTAAGCAAGTCTTAAATATTGTCACGTAAAAGAGTGCAAAATAGCGCTTCAGGAACCAACATCCCCGCGCTCGCCATTGGAAGTATCGTCTAAATTTTTCGCTATTATAGCCCGATCCGATAAGCTCGAATGTTTGGATGACGGACTGGAATGCACAAATTATTGGAAAGGATGCCCATGCTCGGATTCGATGATCTGCGGCTTGGTCGCAAGCTCGGATTGCTTGTCCTCGTCGTCATGATCTGCGCCACCGCTTCCAGCCTCTTCATCGCCGATCTGCTCCGATCGGAACTGCTTCAGAGCCGCCTCGAAGAACTCCGCGCCCTCACCGATACCGCCACCGGCATCGCGACCTCGTTGCAAGCCCAAGTCGATTCAGGCCAACTCGACCACGACCACGCGCTCGAAGCCTTCGGCGCCCGCGTGCGCGCAATGAAATACAATGGCGACCAGGGCTACATCTTCGCCTATACCATGGACGGCGTCACCGTCGCCTCGCCCGATCCGCGCCAGATCGGCACCAATCGTCTCGACATCCCCGTCGCCGGCCGGCCCGTCATCCGCGAGATCCGCGACGCCGTGCAGGCGACCGGCGACGCCGTCATCCGCTACGACTACCCCCGTCCGGGCGACCCGAAGCCGACCCCGAAGATCTCCGTCGCGACCCGCTTCGCGCCCTGGAACATCTTCGTCGGCACCGGCGCCTATGTCGACGATCTGGACGCGCGCTTCTGGAGCGTCGTCCGCCTCCTCGTCGGCGGACTGACCGGCTTTCTCGTGGTCGTCGCCGGGCTGGCCTGGCTGATCTCGCGCCGGATCACCCGCCCGCTCCTCCTGCTGCAGCAGAGCATGAAACACCTCGCCGAAGGCGATCTGCATGCCGACGTGCCCGGCACCAAGCGGCGCGACGAGGTCGGCGCCATGGCCCGCGCCGTGCTCGTGCTCAAGGAACACGCCGTTCATGCCGAAGCGCTCGAGCGCGAGCAACGCGAGGCGAGGGCCCGCCGCACCCGCGAAGACGAACAAGTCCGCCTCGAGGCCCAGGCCGCCGCCGCAGCCGCAGCCGCCTCCCTCGTCGTCGGCTCGATCGGCAAGGGCCTCGAAGCCCTCTCCGCCGGCGACCTCACGCTGCGTCTGGATACCCAATTGCCGGCCGAATACGAGAAACTCCGCACCGACTTCAACGCCGCCATGGAACAGGTCGCCGACCTCGTCAGCAGCATCGTGACCATCACCGCTTCGATCGACGACGGCAGCCGCGGCGTCGAACGCGCCGCCGACGACCTCAGCAAGCGGACCGAGCAGCAAGCCGCCAGCCTCGAGCAGAGTGCCGCAGCCCTGACGCAACTCACCACGACGGTCCGCCGCACCGCCGAGAGCGCGATGACCGTCAGCCAAGTCGTCACCAGCACGCGGACGGACGCACAGAAATCCGGCGAGATCGTCCGCGAGGCGATCGGCGCCATGGGCAACATCGAGCGGTCGTCCAACGAGATCGGCCAGATCATCGGCGTCATCGACGAGATCGCCTTCCAGACCAGCCTGCTGGCGCTCAACGCCGGCGTCGAAGCCGCCCGCGCTGGAGAATCCGGCCGCGGCTTCGCCGTCGTCGCAAGCGAAGTCCGCGCCCTCGCCCAGCGCTCCGCCGACGCCGCCAAGCAGATCAAGACCCTGATCGCGACCTCCGCCAAGGAGGTCTCGGCCGGCGTCGGCCTGGTCAACGAGGCCGGCAAATCGCTCGACCGCATCGTGACCCAAGTCTCGCAGATCACGAACTCCGTCGCCGAAATGGCAGCATCCGCGCAGGAGCAGGCCACCGGCCTCCACGAGGTCAACGCCGCCGTCAACCACATGGACCGCGTCACGCAACAAAACGCCGCCATGGTCGAGGAAAGCACCGCCGCAAGCCACGCCCTCGCGCACGAAACCGCCGAACTCGTTCAACTCACCGACCGCTTCCACATCGAATCCCGTGCCGCCGCCCCGAACCCGGCAGCCCGGCGCCCGCAACGAAGGCTCGCCCTCTCCGCCTGACCGCTTGTCCCACTGCCGCGCAGCCCACATGATCGCGCCCATGCACTAGGGAAAGGCGCCTGGCCATGCTCGACCTCATCGTCCGCGGCGCGACGCTGGCCGACGGTCGCACCGGCCTCGACATCGCCGTCGAGGACGGCCGCATCGTCGACCTCCGCCCCGCCATCGACGCCGACGCGATCCGCACGATCGACGCCGCCGGCCACCTCGTCACCGCCCCCTTCGTCGACCCGCATTTCCATCTCGACGCCACCCTCGCTCTCGGGATCGACGGCCGCCGCAACGAGTCCGGCACCCTGGCCGAAGGCATCCGCCTATGGGATTCGATCCGCCCGGCCATCACCGCCGACGACTACAAGCGCCGCGCCCTCCAATTCTGCGATCTCGCAATCTCCCAAGGCCTGCTCGCCATCCGCAGCCACGTCGACATCACCGACCCGGCCCTCACCGCCGTCGACGTGCTGCTCGACGTCAAGCGGATCGTCGCCCCCTACCTCGACCTCCAGCTCGTCGCCTTTCCGCAAATGGGCTATTTCGCCGCTCCCGAAACCCCCGACAACCTCCGCCGCGCCCTCGACAAAGGCGTCGACATCGTCGGCGGCGCCCCGCATCTCGAACCCACCATGACGCTCGGCCGCGAGTCCGTCACCGCGCTCCTGACCATCGCCGCCGAACGCGGCCTGATGGCCGACCTGCACTGCGACGAGAACGACGACCCGGCCTCGCGGCACATCGAACAGCTCGCCTACGAAACCAAGCGCCTCGGCCTCCAAGGCCGCGTCGCCGGCTCGCACCTGACCTCGATGCACTCGATGGACAATTTCTACGCAGCCCGCCTCCTCACGGCGATGGCGTCCGCCGGCGTCACGGTCATCGCAAACCCGCTCGCCAACATGTTCCTGCAAGGCCGCTTCGATACTTACCCGAAACGCCGCGGCCTCACCCGCATCCCCGAACTGCTCGCCGCCGGCTGCCTCGTCGCCACCGGCCACGACAGCGTCCTCGACCCCTGGTACCCGCTCGGCCGCGCCGACATGCTCGACGTCGCCTTCATGACCGTCCACGCCGCCCACATGAGCAGCCTCGCCGGCGATGGCCGATTGCTTCCGCATGATCACCGACCTCCCGGCCAAGATCATGGGTCTCGAAGGCTACGGCATCGAGATCGGCAACCCCGCCGACCTCGTCATCCTCCAAGCCGCCGACCCCGTCGAAGCCATCCGCCTCCGCCCGGCCCGCCTGGCCGTCATCCGCCGCGGCGTCGTCATCGCCGAAACCCCCCGCGTCGAAACCCGCCTCGCCCTACCCGGCCGCCCCGCCACGATCGACAGCGCAATGGTCCGCGCCCCGACCTGACCCATCCCTCTCTCCGTCACTGCGAGCCGCTTGCGGCGCGGCAGTCCAGAGCGGCATCGACTGCGCTTGCCGCCCTGGATTGCTCCGTTGCCTCAAGCCCGCGCCGGCACCACGGACCGCCGCCCGAAAGCCATGTACAAACCACCCGCGACCAATATCCCCACCAGCCAGCTCAGATCCGCCCCGCCCAGCAACCCGGTCGAGACCGGCCCCTGCAGCGCCGGCACCAGCCCGTCCTCGACCGACCATCCTGCAATCAAACCGATCACAAACGCGGCAATCCCGCCCCAATTGATGTCGCCATAGGCGCTCTGCTCCGGCTCCTCGTACAACTCCGCCACGTCGATCGCCCCGCCCCGCTTGCCGTAGAAATCCGCAAGGATCACCCCCGCGAACGGGCTCATCCATAGCAGCAGCCCGATCATCCAGTTGTCGAACGACTTCGCGAACGACGGCGACTGCACGAAATAAACCGTCACCGCATACCCAGCGATCCCCACCACCCACGCCAGCGTCACCCGCGACAGCTTCACCCCCGCGCTCAACGCCGCCAACGCCGCCGAATAGACGTTCAGGATGTTGCTCGCGATCGGCCCATGCAGCACCAGCAGCAACACCAACACCGCCATCGGCCCGCCGAACACCGCGCTCACCATCTTCGCCGGGTCCGCATCCAACGTGACGCTGGCGATCGTCGCCCCCAGCACACCCAGCCACACCGTCGGCACGAACATCCCGATATAGCTGTACCAGAACACCGACGCCGAAGAGACGCTCCGCGGCACGAACCTCGAGTAGTCCGAAGCCCAGGTCACCCACGAGATGCCCCAACCCACCCCGATCGCCGTCGTCAGCAACGTCAGCATCGTGAAATGCGGACCCGGCGGCAGCGAACTCACCAGCCCCCAATTCACCACCCCCGGCTGCGACCAGGCGCCGACGCTCATCACCACCATGATCAGGATGGTCACCGGAACGGTGTATTTCTCGAACGTCCGGATCGCATAGAACCCGTAGATCCCGATCCCCACCTGGATCGCCATGATCACCGTGGTCACCAGCAGCGTCACGAACAGCGTGTCCGGCACCCCGAACTGCCCCAGGATCCCCACCGAGATCTTCACCGGGAAATACGTGTTCACCCCGATCCAGCCCAGCGTCATGACGAACATCATCACGCTCGGCAGATAGGCCCCCCGCCGCCCGAACGCCGACCGGCTCAGCACCATCTGGTTCACGCCCGTCCGATGCCCCATCACCGTGAACGCCGAGAAGATCGCGCACCCGATCAGGTTGCCGAACACGATCACCGCGATCGTCTCCCAAAGCCCCAGCTTCAGGATGATCCCCAGCGCCCCCAGCGCCCAGTTGATCGGCGCGATGTTCGCCCCCGCCCAGATCCACATCTGCTGCGGCCCGGTCGAGTCCCGATCCGCCTCCGGGATCGGCAGGATGCTGTGATCGTCGGGCTTCAATTCCGCTTGGGACATGGTCGCTCCATCATGGATCGGTCCGTAATGCCCAACGGTTACGCAAGCCACGTGCCACGAGCTTGCCACCCCGCGCCCGACCTGCGATGCCCGCGCTTAACTGACGAGGACCGACCCGAAGTGACCGCCCTACGCTTCCCCCACCCCCAGAAACCCGAAATCGGCGACACCATCGAAGTCGCCCCCGGCATCCTCTGGCTCCGCCTCGCCCTCCCCTTCCGCCTCGACCACGTCAACGTCTACCTGCTCGAGGACGGGCCCGGCTGGGCCGTCGTCGACACCGGCATCGGCAACGACCAGACCCGCGCCCAGTGGCAAGCCCTCCTCGCCCGCCTCGGCCGCCCCCTCACCCGCATCATCGTCACCCATTTCCACTCCGACCATGTCGGCATGGCCGGCTGGCTCTGCGAACAGGCCGGCGCGCCGCTCTACATGAGCCAGACCGAATACCTCACCAGCCTCTCCATCCACCTCAACCCCGAGCAGCTCGAGGCCGAGCCCTACCGCAGCTTCTACCTCAACCACGGCCTGCCCCCCGGCATCACCATCGAGCTCCTCGCCCTCGGCCACCGCTACCTCCGCATGGTCACCGGCCTGCCCCGCACCTTCCGCCGCATGATCGCCGGCGAGTTCCTCGACATCGGCGGCCGCCGCTTCGCCGTCCTCTCCGGCGGCGGCCACTCCCCCGAGCAGATCATGCTCTACGCCGAAGCCGACAACATCCTCCTCGCCGCCGACCAGATCATGGCCCGCATCTCCCCCAACATCAGCGTCCAGGCCATGGACCCCGACGGCGACCCGCTCGGCATCTACATCCGCTCCCTCACCGCCCTGAAACACACCGTCGGCGACGACGCCCTCGTCCTCCCTGGCCACAACCTCCCCTTCTTCGGCCTGCATCAGCGCGTCGACGAGCTGCTCGCCCATCACGCCAGCCGCTGCGACGCCATCGAGGCCGCCTGCCGCGACCGCCCGCACACCGCCGCCGAACTGGTCCCGGTCGTTTTCGGCCGCACCATCGACGATCCCCACCAGATGGGTTTCGCCTTCAGCGAGGCCCTCGCCCACGTCAACACCATGGAGCGCGCCGGCCGCCTCGCCCGCCTCGACGGCCGCTATGTCAGCACGAAGGTTGCTGCAACCGCGTAGCCGAGGTAGGTTGCCTGTTCACTCGCACCGAATGGCAGCGCCACATTCACCCTTTGCCTCGGTCGGCCTGCGCTGACGGATCCGATATCGCCTGATGACCCCATACTCGACCGAGGACCTCGGCCGCGTCTTCGACGCGCGCACGCTCACCAAGGGCCGCAGCCTCGTCCTGCTCGGCGCGACCGAAGTCGCGCTGTCCGACGAGCAGATCACCGGCAAGGTCGAGCATGCCGGCTTCGACCGCCGCACCACCATCGTGCCCTCGCTGATGGGCCGCCGGGTCATCTTCAACAACACCTGCAGCTGCAACCAGCCCGCCTGCCTGCACCTCGCCGCCACCGCGCTCGCCGCGCTCGACCGCTTCCCCTCGCTGCGCAAGGCCGTCCAGGCCAGCCTGCTCGACAACTTCATCCCCACCCCGGTCGGCCCCGAGCGCCAGCTCCTCGTCTTCGAACTCGCTCCCGCCGACCCGCCGAACGCCTGCGCCGTCACCACCTTCCGCCTCGGCGAACGCACCGGCAAACGCGAACCGACCACCCCCGCCCAGATCCTCGCCGACCGCACCGGCCCCGACTCCAACCGCATCCTCGCCAAGATGCTCGGCAGCGGCGACGCCGACCGCAGCCTCGTCGCCCCCGCCTCGGTCAACTCCGTCCTCGGCCTGATGGCCCGCATCGGCCGCGCCCGCTGGCACGCCACCGGCAAGACCCTCACCCTCGGCGAGGAACGCGCCTTCCAGGCCAACCTCCCGCCCGCTTTGCCGCCCAAATCCGCCGTCATCCTCGGCGATAGCGGCCCCTGGTACATCGACGGGTCCACCGGCGCCGTCGGCCGCGTCCGCCTCCGCACCGGCGCCGCCCCCGCACCCGCCCCCAAGCCCGCACCCGCGGCCCCCGCGCCCCGCCCGGCCGCCCCGGCGCCGACCCTTCGCCGCCCGTTGCCGAAACCGGCGATCAAAGCCCCCACCCCGCGCCCCTCCTCGCGCGCCGCCACCCCCGCCCCGCGCCCTCGCATCGCCACCGTCGCCGAACCCGTCATCGTCGAACACACGCCGACCCCCGTCCTGAAGCTCCGCCGCCTCGAAGCCCCCGACGATTACGGCCGCATGCAGCGCGTCGACGCCCTCACCGTCGATTTCGACTACCAGGGCGAGCTCATCCCCGCCGACGACGAACGCCAATTCGTCCGCACCACCGCCAAGCCCGGCTATCCCTCCGCCTTCATCCGCCGCGACCGCGACAGCGAAGCCGCCGCCCTGGCCGCCCTGCGCCAGGACGGCTTCAACCAGATGCGCATCACCGAAGGCGCATCTGCCAAAGGCCGCATCGTCTACGTCTACCGCGGCCGTGACGCCTCCGAGCGCTGGCAGGCCTTCGTCCACGAACGCGTCCCCGCCCTCGTCGCCCTCGGCTGGCAGAACCAGATCGACCGCGATTTCGGCCCCCGCACCGTCCAGGAAGTCGGCGACTACGATGTCCGCATCAACGACGCCGAACGCGGCCGCTTCTCCCTCGATTTCGGCATCGAGATCGACGGCGTCCGCGTCCCCCTGCTCCCCATCCTCGCCCGCCTGCTCGAGCGCGGCGGCATGGACGCCGCCCAGATCGCCGACGGCCACCTCATCACCAGCCTCGAGGACGGCCGCATCCTCAAGCTGCCCGCCGACCGCATCCGCCGCCTTCTCGCCGTCATGTCCGACCTGATCGAGGCCGCCCACCGCAACGTCAACGACGAGCTCGTCCTCTCCCAGGGCGAAGCCCCCGCCGTGCTCGACCTCGAAGACCTCGTCACCACCCGCTGGGACAACGCCGCCGCCATCTCGAGCTACGCCGAGCAATTCCGCAGCCCGGCCGAGCTCCCCCCCGTCGAAGTCCCCGCCAGCTTCACCGCCAGCCTCCGCCCCTACCAGCAGCTCGGCGTCGCCTGGCTCCAGCACCTCCGCGCCCACGACCTCGGCGGCTTCCTCGCCGACGACATGGGGCTCGGCAAAACCGCCCAGACCATCGCCCACCTCGTCATCGAACACGCCGAAGGCCGCCTCGACCGCCCCGCCCTCATCGTCGTCCCCACGTCGCTGGTCAGCAACTGGACCGCCGAACTCACCAAATTCTCCCCCCACCTCCGCGTCCTCGTGCTCCACGGCCTCGACCGCCACGCCCGCCGCGCCGAGATCGACAACGCCCACGTCGTCATCACCACCTACACGGTGCTCGCCCGCGACGTCGAAGAGATGGCCCCCATCCTCTGGCACCTCGTCGTCCTCGACGAAGCCCAGGTCATCAAATCCCCCGACGCCAAGGCCACCCGCGCCGTCTGCCGCCTCAACACGCGGCACCGCCTCTGCCTCTCCGGCACCCCGATCGAGAACAACCTGCAGGAGCTCTGGTCCGAGTTCCACTTCCTCATGCCCGGCCTGCTTGGCGACCGCCGCAGCTTCACCAAGCGCTTCCGCACGCCGATCGAGAAGAACAACGACCTCGTCCGCCGGGTCCAGCTCGCCCGCCGCATCAAGCCGTTCCTGCTCCGCCGCACCAAGGGCGAAGTCGCCACCGATCTGCCGCCGAAACACACCATCCTGCGCCGCATCAACCTCGCCCCCGACCAGCGCGAGCTCTACGACGCCATCAGCGGCACCCTATCGGAGGAAGTCCGCGAACAGATCCGCGGCCTCAGCCCCGCCCAAGGCCGCTTCGTCGTCCTCGACGCGCTCCTGAAACTCCGCCAAGTCTGCTGCGACCCCCGACTGGTAAAGCTCCCCTCCGCCCGCTCGGTGGAGACCTCGAGCAAGCTCGACGACCTCATGGAGATGCTGGACGAGATGCTCCCCGAGGGCCGCCGCGTCCTCCTCTTCAGCCAATTCACCTCCATGCTCGACCTCATCAAGCCGCGCCTGGCCGAGGCCGGCATCAAGTTCGTCGAGCTCCGCGGCGACACCAAGGACCGCGCCGAGCCCGTCCGCGCCTTCGAAGCCGGCGAGGTCCCCCTCTTCCTCATCAGCCTCAAGGCCGGCGGCCGCGGCCTCAACCTCACCTCCGCCGACACCGTCATCCACTACGACCCCTGGTGGAACCCGGCCGCCGAGGAACAAGCCTCCGACCGCGCCCACCGCATCGGCCAGACCAAATCCGTCTTCGTCTACAAACTCATCGCCGCCGACACCGTCGAGGACCGCATCATGGAATTGCAACAACGCAAGACCGACCTCGCCAACATCGCCCTCTCCGACGACGGCGACCTCCCCGCCATGGAGATGGACGACCTCGACTACCTCTTCGGTGAACGCGACCTCCTCGCCGCCGCATGACCCATCCCAACCCGCCACCACAAGTCGCCGCGTGCCCTCCCACCCCGTCATCGCCAGCCGCCGCGTGACCCCACCCACCCCGTCATCGCGAGCCGCCGCGTGACCCCACCCACCCCGTCATCGCGAGCCGCCTCTTGGCGGCGTGGCGATCCAGAGCGGCAAGAAACGCCCCGCAACGCCATCTCGCTGCCCCCCTCGCCCCGCCTCCCCGCGTAACGTCCTGACGCTCCAAACCGGACACACCGCCCCAATGACCGACCTCGACCGCGCCATCGACGCCCTCCCCCGCCTCCACCCCGGACCCGGCGGCGCCTGCGCCGTCATGCGCGACGGCCAAATCATCGCCCAACACGCCTGGGGCTACGCCAACGCCGAACGCCGCATCCCATTCACGTCCAAGACCCTGTTCCGGATGTGCTCGGTCACCAAGCAATTCACCTGCGCCACCCTGCTCGACGCCTTCCCCGACCCCTCGGCCCTCGACGCCGACGTCAAAGCCCGCCTCCCTCACCTCGAGACCGCCCCGTCAGCCGCCCAGCTCTGCCACAACCAATCCGGCCTGCGCGACTACTGGGCCGTCGCCATGCTGCACGGCGCCCCCGCCGAATCCGCCTTCGGCGACCACGAAGCCACGCGCGTCATCGCCGCCGCCAAATCCCTCCAGTTCCAGCCCGGCGCCCGCTACTCCTACTGCAACCAGAACTTCCGCCTCCTCTCCGACATCCTGCAGGACCGCACCGGCCAAAGCTTCGCCGACCTCCTTCGCACCCGCATCTTCGACCGCGCCGGCATGGCGACCGCCTTCCTCGCCGCCGAAACCTCCGCCATGCCCGACGGCACCCAGGGCTACGAAGGCACCCAGGCCTCGGGCTTCCGCCCCGCCGTCAACAACATCCTCTGGACCGGCGACGCCGGCCTCGGCGCCAGCCTCGACGACATGATCGCCTGGGAACGCCACATCGACGCCACCAGAGACGACCCGCAATCGCTCTACGCCCGCCTCTCCGCCCCCGTCACCTTCGCCGACGGCGCCCCCGCCACCTACGGCTTCGGCCTCGGCCGCCACACCAAGTTCGGCCGCGCCATCACCAGCCACGGCGGCGCCCTGCGCGGCTGGCGCAGCCACCGCCTCCACGTCGCGTCCGACCGCATCTCCGTCGTCGTCCTCCTCAACCACCTCTCCCGCGCCGACCTCGCCGCCACGTCCCTCCTCGCCGCCCTCCTCGGCGAAACCACCGACACGCCCGCCCCCACCGCGCCCGCGCCGGCATTCGAAGGCGCCTACCTCGATTCCGAAACCAACCTGGCCGCCCGCATCACCCAAACCCCGGCCGCCAAGCTCGCGCTGCACTACGACCGGCATCCCGACGAGCTCACCCCCCAGCCCGACGGCTCCGCCACCACCGAAGGCATCCGCCTCCACCGTGACGAGACCGGCCTGCGCATGGACCGCACCCACGAAAACCAGTCCTCCCACCTCCGCCCCATCGAAGGCCCGCCCCGACACGACGTCGCCGGCCACTACCACTGCCCCGAACTCGGCGCCGACCTCACCATCGCCGACGCCGGCAACACCCTTTACGGCGCCTTCTCCGGCTTCCTCGGCCAGGGCCGAATGGAACTCCTCGACCACGTCGCCGCCGACACCTGGACCCTCCCCTGTCCCCGCGCCCTGGACCACACCCCACCCGGCGACTGGACCCTCAGCTTCCACCGCCAAGCCAACCAAATCGACGCCGTCACGATCGGCTGCTGGCTCGCCCGAAACCTGACCTACCACCGCCGCTGAACCCACCCACCGCCGACGCAACGACCGGCGGTCGTGCTCCAGGGCGCCGTGGTGACGACCGCCGCACGCGCGATGTTCCAACCAGCAATTCACGGCCCACGAGCCGGCAGCGACCATTCACAAAAATGGCACGCTTCGGCCGTTGTCGACCCAAGCGGCTGGTTATACATTGCTATTTCGCAAGAATATCGTTCGCATTCGGACATCGAGCCTGGAGTGCCCCATGCGCCGCAATCTGCCCACCCTGCTGCTATGTGCTCTGCTGACTACCCACCCCGGCTTCGCCGACGACGAGCATCCCGGACATGAGCACGGCGGCCACGAACATGCCGGCCATGAGATGGTCGGCGCGGTCACCTTCGCCAACTCCTGCTCGCCTGCCGTCCAACAGGATCTCGCCCGCGGCATCGCCATGCTCCACTCGTTCTGGTACTCGGCCGGCGAAAGCACCTTCCGCGCCGTCCTGGCGCAGGATCCGGGTTGCGCCATCGCCGACTGGGGTATCGCGTCGTTGATGATGAACAACCCGCTCGCGGGCATCGGCTCGGGCCCCGCCGAGGCCGCCAAGGGCCAAGCCGCACTCGCCGAGGCCCGCAAGATAGGCGCGCACACGCAGCGCGAGCGCGACTACATCGAGGCCGTCGGTGCCTACTACCAGGATTTCGCGACCCGGCCCGAGCGTGCCCGGCAGCTCAGCCGCTCCGCCGCCTACGAGGCGCTCGCCGCCAAATACCCCGACGACGACGAGGCCCAGATCTTCAACGCGCTCTACATCGCCGCCACGCAATCTCAGGCCGACCAAACCTACGCCGCCTATGGCCGCGCCGTCGCGATCCTCACGCAGGAACTCGCCAAATACCCGGATCATCCCGGCATCGCGCACTACCTCATCCACAGCTTCGACGCGCCGCCGATCGCGTCCCAAGGCCTCCCGGCGGCGCTGGCCTACGCCAAGATCGCACCGGACGCACCGCACGCGCAGCACATGCCGTCGCACATCTTCACCCGCGTCGGCGCCTGGGAAGCGTCGGTCGCGAGCAACACCCGCGCCTTCGCCGCCGCGCTGCCCGGGCGCGAATTCTCCGAAGCGCAGCACGCCAGCGATTACATGGTCTACGCCGACCTGCAGCTCGGCCGCGACAACGCCGCGCAGGCCGCCGTCCAAGCCGCCTTCGCCGTGACCGTGCCGCCCCCGGTGCCGCCCGCGACCTTCTACGCACGCGCCGCCATGCCCGCCCGGCTCCTCGTCGAGCGCGGGGATTGGCAGGGCGCCGCGAAGCTGCCCGTGCCCCCATCCGGCCAGCCCTACGCCGCCGAAGCGCTGACCCTGTTCGCCCGCGCCATCGGCGCCGCACGATCGGGCGACGCAACCCAAGCCGCACAGGACGCCGATCGGCTGCGCGCGGTCCAGCAGGCCCTCGCTGCCGCTGGCAATGCCTACTGGGGAACGGAGGTCGGCATCCAAGCCACGACCGCATCCGCCTGGGCCGCCTTCGCCCGTGGCGAGAAGGACATCGCTCTCGCCACCATGCGCGACGCCGCCGACCGCGAGGATCGCCAGGAGAAGCATATCGTGACGCCAGGCCGCATCCTGCCCGCGCGGGAGCTGCTGGGCGACATGCTGTTCGAGCTTGGCCAACCCGCGGCCGCGCTCGCCGAATACGAAGCCTCGTTCCTGCGTGACCCGAACCGCTTCCGCGGCATCTACGGCGCCGCCCGGGCCGCGGACGCTGCCGGAGACCAGGCCAAGGCGACCTCCTACGCCCGCAAGCTGCTGCAACAGGCCAAGGACGCCGACTCGGAACGCCCAGAACTCGCCTGGGCCCGCAGCCGGGTCTGACCTTCGACGACGTCGATCGCTCTTGCGCGCGGCCGGTGCGTGGACCGGCCGTGTCGAATCTCGCCCTCCCCATCCGACAACGGAAGAGCGCGATCTTGCGTTCGCCAGGGCAGGAGGTTGTGATGCGGGTGATGGTGTTGGTGAAGGCCACGAGCGAGTCCGAGGCGGGAGCGATGCCGAGCGCCGCGTTGATGACCGAAATGGGTCGGTTCAACGAAGAGCTCGCCAAGGCTGGCATCCTCGAGTCCGCCGCCGGCCTCAAACCCAGCTCCCACGGCGCGCGCGTGCGCTTCTCCGGCCCGGCGAGATCGGTGATCGGCGGCCCCTTCGCCGGCAACGACCTCGTCGCCGGCTTCTGGATCTGGCGCGTCAGCTCGCTCGAGGAGGCGATCGAGTGGGTCCGGCGCTGCCCGAACCCGATGATGAGCGAGTCCGAGATCGAGATCCGGCCCTTCTTCGAGATGGAAGACTTCGCCGAACACCTCACGCCGGAGGCGCGAACGCTCCACGAAGACGCTTTCGGATGCCCGAAGGAGGACTGAACACCGACGGCGTCGCCGCGCTCGAGGCCGTCTACCGCCGCGACGGACGGCGCATCTTCGCGACCTTGCTCCGCCTGCTCGGCAGCTTCGAGCGGGCGGAGGAGGCCGAGCACGACGCCTTCATGGCCGCCGCCGAACAATGGCCGCGCGACGGCTTGCCGGCCAATCCGGTCGCCTGGCTCATCTCCGTCGGCCGCTTCAAGGCGATCGACCGCCTCCGCCGCGAGGCGCGCTTCGACAGCGCCGAGGACCACAAGGAGGCCGTCGAGCACACGCCGGCGCCAGGGACGGCCCCGGACGAAACCGAGCCGATCGAGGACGACCGGCTTCGGCTGATCTTCACCTGCTGCCATCCGAGCCTCTCCGAAGAAGCACGCATCGCGCTCACCTTGCGCGAGGTGTGCGGCCTCGGCACCGAGGAGATCGCGCGCGCGTTCCTCATCCCGCCCTCGACCCTGGCGCAGCGCATCGTGCGCGCCAAGGCCAAGATCCGCGACGCGCTCATCCCCTACGAAGTCCCCGAGCCCGAGCAGTTCGCGCCTCGGCTCGGCAGCGTGTTGCGCGTGATCTATCTCCTCTTCAACGAGGGCTACTCCGCCAGCAGCGGCGAGCAGGCGCTGCGGCTCGACCTCGCCGCGGAAGCGGTCCGCCTCGGATGGCTGCTGGTGCGCCTGTGCCCGCACGCGGAAGCGCGCGGCGTCCTCGCGCTGATGCTGCTGCACCACGCCCGCCGCCGGGCCCGCACCGACGCCGCCGGCGACCTCGTCTCGCTCGAGGACCAGGACCGATCGCTCTGGGAAGAAGGCGAACTCGAGATCGGCCGGGCGATGGCGCTCGATGCGCTCCGCAGCCCCGGCTACGGCGCCTACGCGCTGCAAGCCGCCATCGTCGCCGTCCATACCGAGGCGCGGTCGGCCGCGGAGACGGATTGGGCGCAGATCGTCGGCCTCTACGACCGGCTCCTGCAAGTCGAGACCTCCCCAGTCGTCGCCCTCAACCGGGCGGTCGCGGTCGCCATGCGCGACAGCCCGGCGGCCGGCCTCGCGCTGATCGAGCCCATGCTGCACGACGGCAAGCTCGCCTCGTATCACCTGGCCCACGCCGCCCATGCCGAATTGAGCCGCCGCGCCGGCCATCGCGAAGCGGCGCGCACCTCCTTCCTGCGCGCCCTCGCGCTGGCCCAGCAGGAGCCGGAGCGCCGTCTGCTCCGCAAACGCCTTGCCGAGATCGACGGCTAGAGAATTTCGTCGCCGGTCTGTCGATTGGGCCGTGCGCCGTTCGACAACTCCACAAACAGACGAGCGATCGGACCCAAGCGATGTTGCAGCTCTTCGGACATCCGTTCTCCTCCTACACCTGGAAGGCGCTGATCCCGCTCTACGCCCACGAGGTGCCGTTCGAATTCCGCACTCTCGGCCCCGACCATCCGGACCACAACGCCGTCGTGCAGGAGCGCACGCCCGCCGGCAAATTCCCGCTGCTGCTCGATGGCGACCAAGCGGTCCTCGAAGCGACCGGCATCATCGAGTATCTGGCCGCGACCCGGCCGGCATGCCGGCCTCTCCTGCCCGGCGACCCCATCGCGGCCGCCCGGATGCGCATGCTCGACCGCGTGTTCGACAACTACGTCATGGCCAACCTGATGCGCGTCGTAGCCGCGCATCTCGCCGCCCCCGCCGCCCCCGACCAGAACGAGATCGCCACAGCCAAACAGGCGCTCGCCCGCGCCTACCGTTGGCTCGAGGCATGGCTCGCGGCGGACGGCGAGCCGCAGGGCATCACCCTCCTGACCTGCGCCGCCGCCCCCTCGTTGTTCTATGCCGATTGGGTGCTCCCGATCGCGCAGGAACACTGCCCCCGGCTGGCGGCCTGGCGCGCCGTTCTCCTCCGTCTGCCCCCCGTCGCCCGATGCGTCGACGACGCACGCCCGTTTCGTCACTTCTTCCCGCCGGGCGCACCCAACCCGGATCGCGATTGAGAGGAGGCTCCTGATGCCAATCGACGAAAATGCCCCCATCGAAGTCACTGCGCTCGCCTGGGTGCCCCCAATGGGCCGCGGCTTCGTGCGCGATCTTCGCGTCCGCTGGGCGCTCGAGGAGATCGGGCTCGGATACCGCGTGCGCCTCATCAACGGCAGCTTCGGCCCGCCAGGCGGCCCGGCGCCCCCAGCCGACTACCGCAGCCAGCACCCGTTCGGGCAGGTGCCGGTCTACCGGGAAGGCACGCTATGCCTGTTCGAGTCAGGCGCGATCGTCATGCACATCGGCGAAAAGGACGAGCGATTGCTGCCACGGGACGAACACGCCCGCGCCCGCGCCCTCGTTTGGCTCATCGCTGCCCTCAACAGCGTCGAGCCGTTCAGCACCGCCCTGTTCATGGTCAAGCATTTCGTCGGCCCGGCGGCTGCCTCCGCCGACGCCTGTGCCGCGGTCACCCCGTTCCTGCAAAAGCGGCTCAGCGACTTGTCCGAAGCCCTTGGCGCCAAGGAATGGCTGGAAGATCGCTTCACCATCGGCGATCTGATGATGGTCGAAGCGCTTCGCAGCGTGCCCGACGAGGCGCTGATCGCCGCGCACGCGAACCTCGCCGCCTACATCGCCCGCGGCATGGCCCGCCCGGCCTTCCAGCGCGCGATGGCCGCACAGCTCGCCGACTTCATCCCCGATCACGGCGTCGCCTGACCCCGCCACGTCAACGGAGCCCACCCATGAAGTATCTCTGCCTGGTCTATCTCGACGAGGAAAACTGGAGCGCCTGCCCCGACCGGGACTGCTTCGCGTTCGCCAACGAACTGGCCGAGAGCGGCCGGCTGCTCGCCGCCGCGCCGCTCCACCCGGCGCACACCGCCACCACGGTCCGCGTCCGCAACGTCAGCACCACGCTCACCGACGGCCCGTTCGCCGAGACCAAGGAATTGCTGGCCGGCTTCTATTTGATCGACGCCAAAGACCTGAACGAGGCGCTGGCGATCGCCGCCCGCATTCCCCCCGCCCGTCATGGCAGCATCGAGGTCCGCCCAGTACGAGAGCTGGACGTGCCCTCCTACCACCCCTTCACGCCCCCGCTGCCACGCCCAACGCGCAACGCAATCTAATCGCACAGCCAGTGCGCCACTGCCTGTCGTCAGCCGCCTCGTCGCGCTCCTCTGCAGCGGACATACGCGGCAGCCGCGCGATTGAGGGCACCTCGGACCTCGGCCGGAGCATAAAGCGCCGCACCCAAATTCAACTCTGACTTGGCCACCGGCTCCGGCGCCACCACGCCCATCAGATCGGCATGCGGTAGCCGTAGAACTCGTGATCCTCGTTATAGCCGCCGTGCCCCTCCCCGAGATCGGCGAAATCATGCACGAACTCGATCGCGGCAATCCACTTGACCATCTTGAAGCCCAGCTCGTTCTCGCACCGCAGCCGCACCGGAGCCCCGTGCAGCACGCTGATCGGCGCACCGTTCATGTCGAGTGCCAGGAGCGTCAGCGCGTGCCGCATGTTCACCATCCGATGCACGTCGTAGTAGCGGCCGCCATCGGCGCCATCGGCCAGCGAATAGAACACCGCGTAGCGCGCCTCCGCGGACGGGCGCACGAGATCGAGGATATCGCGCATCGGCACGCCGCCCCATTTCGCCACGCCGGTCCAGCCCTGGATGCAGAAATGCGTGGTGATCTGCTCCTGCTGCGGCATCGCCCGCAACTCGGCCAGGCTGAAGCTGCACGGGCGTTCCACCAAACCGCCGACCCGGAGCCGGTAATCGGCAAACTCGCCCGCGACCAACGCCTCGAACTCGGCCGACGCCGGCATGGTCCCGTTCGGCCAGAAATACGGCGAGATATCCGCTTCGGTCAGCTCGCTTTTCGGGTCCCACCACTCGGCCAGCCCTTTGACGGGCCCGATCATGAACTGCCCGATCCGTTGCACCAGCCTCGCATGCTTGATGGTGAACGGCGACGCCAGCCACCAGCCCACCCCGACCAGCGCGATGAGCGGAACGAAGACGGCGAACCCGCTCCATGATCCGTCATTCACCCCGGCCCACATCATGTTCAGATTGACCCGTGCGCCCGTGATGAACACCAGCGTGACATGGGCGAGGATGAACAGCAGGAACCACCACAGCGCCAGGAAATGGATCGAGCGGGCCCGCTGCCGGTTCAACACCCGGCCGAACCACCCCGCGCTGTTCGACAGCGACGGACTCTGCATGAAGCCGGTGACGATGGAAGTCGGTGCCGCGATGAATACCGTGGCAAAGTAGAACAGCTGCTGCAGGCTGTTGTAATACGTCCAGCTATGATCGGCCGGGAAGTTCAACGATAAATACTGGATCGCCATCGAGAGCGCGTTCGGAAACACCGCCCACGTCGTCGGCACCACCCGCTGCCACTGGTCGGTCGAAAACAGCAGGACGTAGATGGCGATGCCGTTCAGCATCCAAAGCGTGTTGACCGAGAAATGCCACCACCGCGCGAGCCCGATCGAGTGACGGATGCCCGGGATACCCAGCCAGCCCGGGATCGTCACCGAGTCATCTTTCGCCGTCCACACCCGCCCGGTCGGCACCGGCTTCTGGAAGCGGAACCAATCACTGCCCGGCGTACAGTCCCGCCGCCAATAAAGCCGCGGATGGTCCGCCAAAATCTGCACACCGGCCCGGATGATGAACGTCATGAACAGCAGGTTCAGGAAGTGAGTGACCCGAAGCCAGAGCGGGAACCCCGACATCACCACGCGAGCATCGGCCGGCGCACCAGGATAGCGGACCAGGAATGCCTGGACCTCCGGAACCTGCCGAAGCGCTTGCGCAACCGCCACACCCACGATCAGGAGAACGAACGCGATCGGCAGCGCCCACAGCACGCTGTACCAGCGCGTCCGGAACCGGATCAGGGGCACGATCCCCGATTGCGGCGGCATCCAGTGGTTCAGGCGCACCCGGTCATCGGCCGCCGTGAGCTTCGCCTCGAGCGGATCGTGAGCGAGGCGGTTGTCGCTGATATTGTCCATGCTGGCGCTCGATCCGTTGGGGTGGGCCCGACCGAAATGCCGGCTGCCAAATCGGCAGGTCGGTGCCCGACGCATGGACCGTCGTTACCAGTAAAACTCCTCCGAATTGCAGGGTCGGAAAATACGCAGACCAGCACTACGGTCGATCGCGACTGACCTAGGCAGGCCTATCGGAACGGCTTTACTGAGCCCGAGCGGCTACACCGACCGTGTCCGCTCTTCCACGAAGCCACTTATAAACTGCCAGACCGTCATCGGCCCAACCTACCCATCAGGCCCTCGGCGGCATCGCGCCAACACCAGTCGTGCAAAGGTTTAGGGAGATATCTCAAAAGTGGACTCTCCAGCAGCCATTTGGCGCGCCAACGCTGAAGTGGATGAAGCGTGAAGGTTGCGTAATCGGAATGACTGTGACATCTTGCCTTGGAGGCATCGTCTTCAACGAACAGGCAGGGAACTCCGAGATGCACGATCCTTTCTGGCAACGGGCCATTCTGGCCGCTATCAGCCCACTCTTAGCTGCGTTCGTAGGAACGCTGGTCATTGGCCTATTTGCCGCCCGCATTACGGACCGGATTCAAGTGCGCCGACAGGATCGGATTTTACGTGAGCAGCTGATTGTCGAGATGACACAGGTCGCAAGTGGGATCTACATCGAAACCCAGCGGTTTTGGCGTGCGACTAAAGTTGAGTCCACGTTGCCGGAACGGGTTGCCGATCTTCGCACCAGTCTTGACGAGCGCTATCTTTCTGCTCACGTTGCAGGTGAAGCGCTGGAAACGCGGCTACGGATATATTTTGTTTCGGATACGCCGCGTCTTCTTTGGCATGCCGTGCGCGACCTGTTAACCATTCGGTATTTCCAGCTAATTGGTCTCGCAACAGACGGACTCCTTGAACGAAATGCCGGTCCAGAGCACACCAGTCTTGACGTTGAGCAACTACGAAATCCCCAGGTAGTTCTGAACACATACCGCAGCAAGATACTCGAAGCGACACGCGCAGTTCTAGATGAACCCGCAGTGAACCGGCGCGACTACGACTCCTCTGGACTTCTGGGAATTTTGAAATGATGCAGTTACTATTCTGAATTGATGGAAGCGGCTACCGTGTCCATGATACACAAGCTGTGCCGTTCTTGGCCAGCGCGTTGAAAGCTGTCAAACTCCTCCGGACCCAATCGCCCCATCAGCCGCCCGGCGGCTACGCGCCCGTTGTCGCTGTTCCGACGATCTCGGCGACAATCTAAAAGCCGTCGTTCGTCCGATGAGGCTGACGAGTTCGCACATGGGGTAACCGGGGCGGGCTCCCCCTCCGGCGCCGAGCTGAGTAGCATCAGTTCGGACACATGAGCCTCGGGAGATTGCGACTATGGAGCACTACGTTGCGTTGGACGTATCGCTGCGGGAGATCAGCGTCTGTGTCATCGACAAGTCGCTCCCGTTATGGACGGCTTCGACGGCTGCGTCCTGCACGAAGGGTGGTGATCGAAATAGGGAGCATTGCGCGACCCACGTCCGAGACCCCCACCACCGCTTCGTAAGTGGCATACGGTGGATCGAGCGCCACGACGGAACGTCCCTGGTCGGCCACGGACAACATTGCAGAGAACAAAGCGCTTTGTGTCCCGGGAAGATGACGACGTCGTCTTGCGTCCACGAGCGACCGTCAATACGGAATTGATCGCGTGCGACGAAGTCGCGGAAAGCATCGTTGCCGGCAACGGGGATGTAGTGGGTGCACTCCTCGCGGATTGCTCTAGCGACTTTCAGGTCAGTTAAGAGCCCGTTCTTCGCTTACGCTCGGCTATAATCGAAGTTCATGCCCCCTTTGGTGCGTAGAAAGCGATACCCTCATTGACCATGTCGGGCCGGGTCTGGCTGATGGCACATTGATGCGCATGCCTTTGAAGCCGGAACGCCGGTTCCTGGTCAACCGGCGCCGACATCGGGAGAGTGACCGTCCGTTTCGATCATGGTACTGTCATTGCGGTAAAAACGCGACGGAGCTTGTCATGCGTTGGTCGTCCCATATCGCTCTGGCTACGTTGGGTCTCTTTAGCTGCGCTGACCCTGATACAGCAGCAAGTCTTGCTAACCCGACAATCATTATTGCCCCGCTTCCGGCCTCGCCCGTGAGTGAAGCACGCGCCGATGGGAGTTTTCGAAAAGCTACCTTGGCCGATTTGGCCGATCGGAAATGGTGCTATCCAGATCTTGCGAAGGGATATATTTCAAGTCGTGAGTATCGGCGCAGCGGCTCTGCAACTGAGACGCAGTACACGTTCGAAGGAACACTAAAAAGTAGTAATGCGTTCGGCTACGGCTTCGACGAACAGACCGGCATCTTCAATACGCCTATGCCAGTTTACGCCAGGTATCCGACAGTCATATCGGCCGATGAGAAGCGTCTACGGATCGGTCCCCAAGTGCACTATCGATGTGATGGCGGACCACAAGAGGTGCCAAGAGCCGCGCTGGCCCGCCGATAGCTGCTTTCCGGTGCTATTGGGTCGATTGCTGTCATAGGGGGCGTAACTTGCCAAGCAGCTTCTTGCCCTTTCTCGCCGATAACCTGCCCGTCTTTTAACGGCCAGTCCCGGCCGCAAGCCGAACTTCCGCGTCAGCGTATCAGCAGCCCGCTAAACGCGAACGTCCCAAAGAAACGGCATCGGCGCCGACTGGATCCCAACGACCGATTTGCGCCAAGCCGACGTGACCAGATAATTCCCGAGCGGCGCATACATCCCGTCCTCGAGCGCGTGCTCGTTCGTCCGTCTCGCAGCGGCCAGCTCCGCCCCCGCATCCGGCGCGTCATACCAGGCCGCGATGTCGGCCTGCACAGCCGCACTGCTCGCCCAGCCGTTGACGAACTGATCGCCCTTTGCCGACAGCCATTTGCTCCCGGGATCCAGGCAATCATCGCCGAGATCGCCGTGATGTAGAGGTTCCAACCCCCCTCGGCGGCCGACGTCTTCTTCGCCCGGCGCGCGACCACCGTCCCCCAATCGACCGCGACGTAGTCGACCTTCACACCCAGTTGCCGCAGCAGATCGGCGGTCACCTCGCCGAAGGCTTTGTAATAGGCGATATCCTGCGCCGCCATCAGCACCACGGGCTCGCCTTTGTAGCCGCTCGAGGCGAGCGCCTGCCGGGCCGCACCGATGTCGCGCGCTCCAGCCAGGATCTCCCCGCCCGCATCGGTGAACGCAGCGGCCTTGCGCGGGAAGAACCCCGGCATCGTCTGCCACAGACTCTGGTCGTCCCCGACGATCGCCCGCATGTAATCCGCCTGAGCCAACGCCATCAGCACCGCCCGCCGGGCACGCACGTCGCTGAACGGCGGCTGCAGGTGGTTGAAGATGAGCAGCCCGACGAACCCGTATCCGTCTTGCGGACGCACGACCACGTCGCCGTTGCGCTCGAGCATCGGCGCGAGGTCCTGGACGGCCCGCTCCCACCAGTCCACTTCACCGTTGAGCAGGGCCGCCGATGCGGTCGCGGGGTCGGGGACGGTCAGCCACTCCGTCCGCGGCACCGCCACGCGCTTCCCGCCCGCCATCCATGAAGCAGGCTCCGCCCGCGCGACGTAGCCATCGAAACGCTCGAACACCGCCCGGGCACCCGGAACCCATTCGTCGCGCTTGAACCGCATCGGCCCGCTGCCGACGTATTCGGCGATCGGCCGCGACGGGTCCGTTCGCGCGATCCGTTCCGGCATGATGAAGCAGCACGGCGTCGCGATCTTCCCCAGCGCGAGTTTCATCTTCGGAAACGGCCGGCGCAGCGTCCAGCGGAAGGTCCGGTCGTCCACGGCCGCGAGTTCGGTCTCGATGCCGCGTAGCATCTGACCCATCGTGTCGCGGGCCGCCCAACGCTGGATGCTGGCGACCGCGTCGCGCGCCAACACCGGCTCGCCATCGTGGAACCGGAGACCCGGCCGTAGCCGGAACATCCAGACCCTGCCATCGGCCGACACCTCCTCCGCCTCGACCATCTGGCGCTGCGGCACCATGGCGGAATCGACGCCGTAGAGCGTATCCCAGACCAGCATGCCAGCGTTCCGGGCGATGTAGGCGACGTTCCAGATCGGATCGAAATTGGCCACATCGGCATGCGGCACGAGACGCAGCGGCTTTGCCGTCGCGGCGCGCGCGATGTTCGGCATGCCGAGCGGCGGGGTACTGGAAATCGTTGCAGCCGAAATAGCCGCCAACAAGTCACGGCGCCGCATCGCTCACCTTCGGAGTGGAAACGCACCCAAAATAAACCTCGTTGCGCTGCACATCTCATAACGATGCAGTGACCGATCGACGTCGACGGCGCCCCTCACGCGCTCCGCCCCTCCGAGCCCCTTGCCATCCCCGCCCGCTTATGTTCTCTTTTCGTTCGTTCTCTCCCCAGCAACCCGCGCCGCCGCCTATTGCCTCGCAGCGCTCCTCCTGCGGCTTCTCGACGCGCTCCTCGCCGAGCGCCATGACCTGCCCGCCGAAGCCGTGTCGTCCCTGCGCCACAACCTCGAAGACCTCGCCCGGCGTCTCCGCCACCTCGCCCAAACCGGCCAAACCTCGCTCGGCCAAGCTCCGCTCGACCAAGCCCCGCTCGGCCAAGCCCCACCCAACCCGGCCGCGCTCCGCCGCGTCGCCCAAGCCCCAGCCCGGCGCCATCGCCCCCGCACCCGGCCCGCCCTCCAGCGCCCCGCGCCAAACCGCCCCCGTCGCGCCGCCCACCCCCATCCCCAACCAGCCTCGATCACCCGGCCCCGACGAACCAACCAGCCCCCGCCACCCCTCCCATCCGCACGTCAAACTCGTTACGTTATCGTAACGTAATACTCACCCGGCCCAGCAACCACCGCCCGGCACCCCCAATTGCCGCCCCCACCGGTTTCGGCAATGCTCCCCCGCATGCGCCCCGCCCTGATCGCCTTCCTCGGCCTCCTCGCCGCCGCGTCCCCCGCCGCGGCCCAATCCACCCTCACCATCGCCCTGCGTGAGGACCCCGACGCCCTCGACCCCACCCTCGGCTCCTCCTATGTCGGCCGCATCGTCTACGCCGCGATGTGCGACAAACTCATCGACATCGACGAACACCTCAACTTCGTCCCCCAACTCGCCACCGCCTGGACCTGGGAAGACCCCACCCACCTCCGCCTAGAGCTGCGCCCCAACGTGAAATTCCAAAACGGCGAACCCTTCGACGCCGAAGCCGTCCGTTACAAGATCAACCGCGACCAGACCCTCAAAGGCAGCATGCGCGCCGGCGAAGTCAGCGCCATCGCCGCGGTCGAGATCGTCGACCCCCTCACCGTCCGCCTCGTCCTGAAATCCCCCTCGGCCTCCCTCATCAGCATGCTCGCCGACCGCGCCGGCATCATGATCGCCCCCAAGGCCGCCGAAGCCGCCGGCGCCGATTTCGCCGCCCACCCCGTCTGCGCCGGCCCCTACGCCTTCGACAGCCGCGTCGCCCAGGACAAGATCGTCCTCAAGCGCTTCCCCGATTACTGGGACGCCGCCCACTACCACTTCGACCAGATCGTCTACCGCCCCCTCCCCAACTCCTCCATCCGCCTCGCCAACCTCCAATCCGGCGCCGTCGACCTCGTCGAATACATCCTCCCCACCGACGTCGCCGCCGTCCGCAACGACCCCAAACTCAAGATCGCCATCGGCGACGGCCTCACCTACCTCGGCATCAACTTCAACCTCGCCAACGGCCCCGCCGCCCAAACCGCCATCGGCCAGAACCCCCTCATCCGCCAAGCCTTCGAACTCGCCCTGGACCGCACCGCCCTCAACCAGGTCGTCTACGACGGCCTCTACACCCCCACCGCCCAAGCCAACCCCCCCGGCTCCCCCTACTACGACCCGGCCATCACCCCCCCGCCCCGCGACCTCGACCGTGCCAAGGCCCTCCTCAAGCAAGCCGGAATCCCCCTCCCCGTCCCCGTCACCCTCACCCTCACCAACGGCCCCGACATCCAGCAGACCGCCGAGGTCATCCAAGCCATGGCCGCCGAAGCCGGCTTCGACGTTACCCTCAAGGTCATGGAGTTCGCCTCCTCCCTCCAAGCCGGCTACCGCGGCGACTTCCAGGCCTACCTGATCGGCTGGTCCGGCCGCGTCGACCCCGACGGCAACACCTGGCAGCTCCTCCACAGCAAGGGCACCTTCAACTACGGCAAGTGGCAAAACCCCGAAGCCGACTCCCTCCTCGACCAGGCCCGCACCCAATCCGACCCCGCCCAACGCCGCGCCCTCTACGCCAAATTCTGGCAGCTCGAGCGCCAAGACCTCCCCCTCATCTATCTCTGGACCACCAAGAACGTCGTCGGCCTCCGCAAAAACCTCCAAGGCTTCCACCAAGTCCCCGACGGCCTGATCCGCCTCCGCGACGTCACCCTCGAACCCTGACCCAATCCCCAACCGCCGAGCCGTCTCAAACTCTACACTTGCTCGAACGCCCCTAGCCTCGGAAGGTCGAAGTAGTCACGGAGAGCCTGCCTTGGAATGTGGTCGGAATGGTCAGCTAGCGTGTGTTCTCGAGCACCGAAGCGGAGCGGCCTTATTGGCCGTGAGCACCGAAGCGCAGAGAACGCGCGTCGGATGGCCGTTTCGGACGCATCCAAGGCAGGCGCAGCATGAAGCGAGTGGCAGCGGGCGTCGGCCCCCGATTTCCGCAAATAGTGGTCCTCGTCGGCGCCACCGGCGACCTCTCCCGCCGAAAACTCCTCCCCGGCCTGTTCCACCTCGTCAACGGCGGCTTCATCCCCGGCTGCCGCATCATCGGCGTCTCCCTCGACCCGCTCGACCGCGACGCCTTCCGCACCTTCGCCCGCCAAGCCCTGACCGAATTCTCCAGCCGCAAGGTCGACGACGCCGCCTGGTCCGCCTTCGCCGAGCTGCTCGACTACGTCCCCATCGCCGCCGGCGCCCCAGCCCTCCGCGCCGCCGTCGAAGCCGCCGAAGCCGCCCTCGGCGCCGACAGCCGCCGCATCCATTACATGAGCGTCCCGCCCAGCGCCGCCCTCTCCACCGTCCAGATGCTCGAGGAAGCCAAGCTCGTCGAAGGCTCCCGCATCATCATGGAGAAACCCTTCGGCACCGACCTCGCCAGCGCCGTCTCCCTCAACGCCCGCCTCCACGACGTCTTCGACGAATCCCAGATCTTCCGCATCGACCACTTCCTCGGCAAGGAACCCGCCCAGAACATCCTCGCCTTCCGCTTCGCCAACGGCCTGTTCGAGCCGATCTGGAACCGCAACTTCATCGACCACGTCCAGATCGACGTCCCCGAGACCCTCGGCCTCGGAAGCCGCACCGCCTTCTACGAACAGACCGGCGCCTTCCGCGACATGGTCGTCACCCACCTGTTCCAGATCCTCGGCTTCATGGCCATGGAACCCCCCACCGCCCTGGAGCCCGCCCCGATCAGCGAAGAGAAGAACAAAGTCTTCCGCTCCATGCGCCCGATCGACCCCAAGGACGTCGTCCGCGGCCAATACGCCGGCTACCGATCCGAACCCGGCGTCGACCCCGAATCCGACACCGAAACCTTCATCGCCCTCAAATGCTCCATCGACAACTGGCGCTGGGCCGGCGTCCCCTTCTTCCTCCGCACCGGCAAACGCATGGCCGAGGGCCAGCGCATCATCTCCATCGCCTTCCGCGAACCCCCCAAATCAATGTTCCCCGTCGGCTCCGGCGTCGGCGCCCAAGGCCCCGACCACCTCACCTTCGACCTCGCCGACGCCTCCAAGATGTCCCTCTCCTTCTACGGCAAGCGACCCGGCCCCGGCATGCGCCTCGACAAACTCAGCCTCCAATTCGCCATGCACGACACCGGCCGCATCGGCGAAGTCCTCGAAGCCTACGAACGCCTCATCCTCGACGCCATGCGCGGCGACCACACCCTGTTCACCACCGCCGAAGGCATCGAACGCCTCTGGGAAGTCAGCACCGACCTCCTCGAAGCCCCCCCGCCCGTCCGCCTCTATCCCGTCTCCTCCTGGGGCCCCAAATCCATCCACCAGCTCGTCGCCCCCCACGCCTGGCGTCTCCCCTTCGAACGCGCCTGGCGCGACCCCAACCCCACCGGAGAGTAGCTGGCCCCTCTCCGCGACCCTAAGCCACCCCGCATGGCGCACACCCCCACGCCCCCCCGCCTCACCATCGTCATCCCCGTCGGACCCGGCGAGCGCGAAGCCGCCGGCCTGCTCGACCAACTCCGCCACCTCCCGCTACCGGCCGAAATCATCCTCGTCGCCTCGGCCGCCCAGCCCTGGCCGATCCCCGTCACCACCGTCGAAGTCCCCCCGACCGCCAACCGCGCCCACATGCTCAACGCCGCCGCCGCCCAAGCCGCCGGCGCCTGGCTCTGGTTCCTGCACGCCGACACCCGCCTTCTCCCCGGCGCGCTCCCCGCCATGGCCGCCTTCGTCCTCGGCGGCCAACCCGCCCTCGGCTGGTTCCACCTCACCTTCCGCCCCGACGGCCCCGCCCTCACCCGCCTCAACGCGGTCGGCGCCAACCTCCGCTCCCGCTGGCTCGGCATCCCCTTCGGCGACCAGGCCTTCCTGCTCCCCACCGTCCAATTCCGCGCCCTCGGCGGCTTCGACGAGACCGCCCGCTACGGCGAAGACCACCTCTTCGTCTGGACCGCCCGCGCCGCCGGGCTCCAAACCCGCCCGGTCGGCGCCACCGTCGCCACCAGCGCCCGCAAATACGCCCGCCTCGGCTGGGCCCGCACCACCCTGCTGCACTGGCGCCTCACCGCCGAACAAGCCTGGCCCGCCTGGCGCGGCCGCAACCGGTAGCCCTCGAACCGCTCGCGCACCAAAAACTTGACGCCATCGTGCCCACGCTGTCATAAGTTCATCACGACATCGGCACGATCGAAGGAAGCGCGTCGCGATGGTGTCTCCGGCTCCCCCCTCCGTCACCACCGCCACCGTCGCAACGCCCCGCAGCAACCCCGGCCCGCTCGCCGGTCAGCGCCTCCCCGCGCTCGCCGCCACCATCGGCGCGACCGTCGCCTCCTTCCTCGGCCGCCCCATCCGCTTCCGCAACAAGGTCATCGCCGCCCGTCACGCCGACGTCGTCGACCTGCTCGCCCGCGACCTCGAATTCACCATCGCGCCCGTCAACCAGCCCCGCATCGACGCCGTGAACTTCGGCCCCTTCGTCCTCGGCATGGACCGCGGCCTCCGCCTCGCCCACGAACGCGAGGCCCTCTACGGCGCCCTATCCGCCGTCGACCTGCCATCCCTCCGCGCCGCCGCCGCCGCAGACGCCGCCACCCGCCTCCAATCCGCCACCGGCACGATCGACGTCGTCGGCCAATACGCCCGCCCCATCGCCGCCGCGACCGCGCAGCGCCTGTTCGGCATCGGAGCCGGTCTCGATCCCGTCCTCTTCATGGACGCCATCCGCGCCATCTTCGCCCACACCTTCCTCAACGTCACCGACGATCCCGCCATCCGCGACCGCGCCCTCCGCGCCGCTCCCCTGATGCGCACCTGGTTCGAAGCTGAAATCGCCCGCCGCCGCGCCACCGGCCAAACCGGCAGCGACATGATGGCCGCCCTCCTCCGCAACCCCGCCCTCGACGACGACACCATCCGCCGCACCCTCGGCGGCATGCTCGTCGGCAGCATCGACACCACCGCCTCGGCCGTCGCCAAGATCCTCACCACCCTCGCCGCCGACCGATCCCTGCAGCGCCGGGTCACCGCCGATCTCTCCCGCCCGGACCGCCTCGAAGGCTGGTGCTGGGAACTCCTGCGCCGCTGGCCGCACAACCCCATCGTCCGCCGCCAGGCCGCCTGCGACACGGTCCTCAACACCGTCCGCGTCAAGAAAGGCGACAGCATCATCGCCTGGACCCAGGCCGCCATGCAGGACCCCACCGTCTTCCCCCGGCCCGCCCTCCTCCGCCCCGACCGCCCCGCCGGCACCTACCTCCATTTCGGCGGCGGCCTGCATCCCTGCGCCGGCCGCCTCGTCAACGCCTGGCAGATCCCCCTCCTGGTCGCCGCTATCCTCCCCCGCATCGTCCAAGCGGACGGACCGATCGTCTGGGCCGGCCCCTTCCCCGACCACGTCCCGATCCGCCTCGGAACCCCCAA
Organism: uncultured Alphaproteobacteria bacterium; assembly: GCA_963848035.1. Taxonomy (GTDB): domain Bacteria; phylum Pseudomonadota; class Alphaproteobacteria; order Acetobacterales; family Acetobacteraceae; genus JAVVHH01. The sequence continues at coordinate 2,854,694 of CAWKCD010000001.1, read as the reverse complement.
ATGAGCCATGCCCTCGTCACCATCGTCGCGCCTTTGCCGGAGAGCCGCATCCACGACGCTGACGCCCTGATCGACCAGCTCGGCAACCCGCCCCGCCCCGACCTGAAAGCCGCTCTCGACGACGCTCCCGGCACGCATTTCTGCAGCCTCCACGCCATCCGCTCGAAAACCCCGGGCAAAGCCTATCTCGCCTTCGAGTTCTCCGCCGACGGGACCGAGACCGAAGCCACCGCCCGCATCGCCCAAGCCATCGGCCGCCATCTCGCCCCCATCTTCGCCCTGGCATCCGACTGGACCAACGACATCGCCGCCTACCTCGAATCCCACCGCATCAAGATCGGCGTCGGCCTCCTCTCCAGCCCCGGCCTTGCCTTCGCCGGCACCCCCGGCCTCTCCGTCCCCCGCATCCGCGCCGAGCAACGGCTCGCCAAGAGCGCCGCCGAAGCCCTCGCTCAACTCCCCGAAACCACCCCCGGGCTCGACCGTCTTGAGCGCATCCGCAACGACCTCGCCGCCGACCCTGCCTTCGCCCCCCTGCTCGAAACCGCCATCCCAGCGCCCGCGTACGACCCACCCGACACAGCCGGGCTGATCGGCGCCCTCGCCCTCTCCTTCGTCGCCACCTATCTCTGGCCCGTCCTCATCCTGCTCGCCCTGCTCACCCTGACCGGCGGCCTCCTCAACCCCGGCTTCATCGGCGGCGCACTGCGCTGGCTCCTCATCGGCGCCCTCGTCGCGATCGCCGCCGTCCTCGTCGCCATCATCCTCTTCTATCTCGAACTCCGCAGCCTCGAGCGCCGCGACTCCGTCGAGAACCGCCTCGCCGATCCCGAAACGCTCAAAGAGATGTTCCGTCGAGAGAATCACTACGCCCAGAACCACATGCTCTCCGTCACCCAGCGCAAACCCGGCCTGGTCCGCTGGTTCACCGCCCGCCTGATCTTCTGGGTCATCCTCCAGCTCGCCACCCGCAAATACCCGCCCGGCTTCCTCGGCGACATCGGCAGCATCCATTTCGCCCGCTGGGTCACCGTCCCCGGCACCCACGACCTGCTGTTCTTCTCCAATTTCGACGCTTCCTGGGAGAGCTACCTCGAGGATTTCATCACCAAGGCCCATGCCGGCCTCACCGGCGTCTGGTCGAACTCGATCGGCTTCCCCGTCACCGAGAACCTGATCCAGAAAGGCGCCACCGACGGCGAGCGTTTCAAGCGCTACGCCCGCCAATCCATGCAGCCCACCCGCTTCTGGTACTCCGCCTACCCGGACCTCACCACGGTCGAGATCCGCACCAACGCTGCCATCCGCCGCGGCCTCGCCGGCGCGTTGACCGAAGACGAAGCCATAAGCTGGCTCGCCCTTTTCGGCTCCGCCGCCCGCCCCGAGACCAAGCTCGTCACGTCGCAGATCCAAAGCATCGTCTTCGGTGGCCTCGGCAGTTCCATGCCCTGCGGCGCCTGCCTCCTCGTCGACCTCCCCGACACCGTCGCCGAAGCCCGCGCCTGGCTCGCGGCCCTCCTCCCGCACATCGCCTTCGACGACGGTCGCCGCCTCACTAAAAGCGCCGTCGTGACGCTCGCCCTCGGCCCCGAAGGCCTCCGCCGCCTCGGCCTCCCCGAGCCAGCCCTCGCCACCTTCCCCTACGCGTTCCTCGGCGGCCCCACCGATCCCGATCGCGCCCGCATCCTCGGCGACACCGGCCCGAACGACCCCGGCAACTGGCGGTGGGGCCATGAAGCCCCCCACGCCGCTCTCCTCGTCTACGGAAAATCCGAAACCGACATCGCCGCCCTGGAATCCACCCTTGGCGCCCCGCGCCACCGGGTTCCCCTCAAAACCATCACGCAAGACCGCAGCGAGCCCTTCGGTTTCGCCGACGGCATCTCCCAGCCCATCATCCGCGGCACCTACAAAGGCCTTAAAGCCGTCGACCCGATCCACCTCGTCCAGCCCGGCGAGTTCATCCTCGGCTACCCCGACAACCGCGGCAACAAACCCCCCGGCCCCACGCTGCCCAGCACCGCCGACCCGGCCAACCGCCTCCCCCTCGTCGACGACGACGTCGCCCGCCCCGCCGCACCCGGCGACGCCTTCTCCCGCAACGTCGTCGACACCCCCCGCGACCTCGGCCGCAACGGCACCTACCTGGTCATCCGCGAACTCGAGCAAGACGTCGAAGGCTTCCGCGCCTATTGCCAAAGACAGGCCGCCCGCCTCCGCGACGCGCTGCCCGAGCCCTACGACATCACCGAAGAATTCATCGCCTCCCGCCTGATCGGCCGCTGGCGCAACGGCTCATCGACCACCCGCCACCCCTACCACCCCAAGCACGACCACCCGGATAAGCCGACCGAACGCCCGACCACCGCCTCGACCGCCCCGGTCGAACGCCCCGCCAAACCCAGCCACGTCGCCGACAACGACTTCCTCTTCGGCACCGAAGACCCCGAAGCCCTCCGCTGCCCCTTCGGCGCCCACATCCGCCGCGCCAACCCCCGCGACAGCCTCTCGCCGGGCTCACAGGAACAGATCGACATCTCCAACCGCCACCGCATCATCCGCATCGGCCGCCAGATCCAGCCCGGCGACAACGGCAAACCCGGCCTCTTCTTCATGTGCCTGAACGCCGACCTCGAGCGCCAATTCGAGTTCGTCCAGCAAACCTGGCTCCGCAGCCCCTCGTTCCACGGCCTCTCCGCCGAACGCGACCCTCTCGCATCCAACGGCCAGACCGGCTTCACCATCCCGACCCGCTACGGCCCACTCCGCCTCGACCCAATCCCCCCCGTCGTCGCCACCAAAGGCGCCGGCTACTTCTTCCTGCCGGGAAAACGGCTCCTCGAATTCCTCGCCACCGCCTCGCCGCACGTCCAGATCAGCAGTGCCGCCAACCCGCCGAACAAAGCCAACCCCAAATAAGCCCCGTCCCCCGTCATCCGCACCACGACCGCCATCACCCCCACCCAAACCGCGATCGCCAACGCGAACCGCCCGTCATCGACGAACAGCCCGACCAGTTCCTGCGCCAACCCCTTCATGCCGGGACCCGCGCCAGCTGCGCGCGCCCTACCTGCACCAGCCCCAGCGCGACGAGCAGGAACCCCAGGCTCAATCCCAGGATGGCCCAATCGGCCCCCGGCCAACTCAATCCGATCCCTTCGCCCACCCAGAACGTCCCGAACCCGGACAGCAGCACGCCGACCATGAACTTCAGCGTATTCTCCGGCACCTGCGCCAGCGGCCGGTGCACCACCAGCCCCAACACGATCACCAGCAGCAGCGCCGCCAGCGCGCCCAACCCGGCCGGCACCAACAGCCCCGCGCCTCCCGCGCCGATCGCCAAAACGATGAACACGACCTCCATCCCCTCGAGCAGCGTGATCTGGAAGGCCGTCGAGAAGGCGACCAGGTCCCGCCCCGGACTCCGCCCCAGCGCGCTCAGCCGCGCCACCTCGGCCGCATACGCCGCCGTCTCGTCATGCAGCTTGATCACGCCCACGCTGCGCAGGATCGCCTTGCGCAGCCACCGCAACCCGAACAGCAGCGTCAGCGCCCCTACCGCGAGCTGCAGCGGCCCGATCGGCACCCGCGACAGCACCGGCCCCAACACCACGACGACAGCCGCCAGCACCGCCAGCGCCGCTCCCGCCCCCTCGATCGCCGCGCGCCATCCCGCGCACCCGGCCGACCGCCAGGATCACGGTCAAGCGCCTCGACGAACTCCACGCTCGATGCAAAGAACGCCGTCGTCACCGACGGAATCGCTTGGCTCCAGCCAATGGCAAACATCGCAACCCCTCGAACGTGGATCGGGCCAGGTTGCCACAACCCGGCCCGATCAAATTATCGCTACGCCATCACTCGAAGTCGATTACGCCGCCGGTGCCTCCGGCTCCCGGCGTGGCTCAGCGCCTCGCCCAATTCCTTGATCTTCTCGGCGTTCTTCGAATCCGCCTTCCCCGCGATCGTCACCGTCTCCTTGCCCAACTTGACGATCAGCTTCTTCACCGCCTCGCCATCGATCGGCTCGGCATGCAGATGCTTCTTCAGCGCTCTCCAGATCCTTGATGATCGTCTTGGTTCCGGCGACCTCGACCTTCTCCAGCGTGGCTTCCCAACCCTCGATGTTCTTCACCGCCGCAGCGACCGTGAAGCTCTTTACGCCATCCTTGATGTGCTTGATTGTGCTAGCAAATTGCGGCATCGGTCTCTCCTCGCCGACCTCTTGAGCGTGCCGGCGTAGGTGAACAGTTGGTGCACTCCGGAGTTCGCCAACCCAACGATAACGTGTGCTTTACGGACAGCACGTGAGCCGGCATAGGCACGCCGACGAGATCGGCACGTCTGCCTTCGCCACCGCCGAGGCCAGCTTCGCCCGTACCGCCTCCAACTCCGCCGACCCCCGCCGCTCCAGACACTCGGCCAGCCCATGCAGCGCCCAGACATTGTCCGGGTGTTGCGCGCATCGTTGCACCTCGCCGCCGAGCCCTAGATCCTCGCGGAACACCGTCTCCGCCTCCGCGATACCGCCCCCGCTCCGCCAGTAGCGCCCCCAGCGCATGGCGCGGCGGATGCATCCAAGCCCAGGGCTCCGTGTAGCCCAGCGCATCGTCCCGCCGCACCGCCTCGCGCAGCCGCGCGAACCCCGCCTCGACCTCCCCCGCGTGATACGCCAGCTCTCCCTCGAGCATCGCCGCGGCGACGCCAAGGATCGCCTGCGCCGGGTTGCTCAGGAAGCGCCGCCCCGTCGGTATCCGCTGCAGGCTTGCCTCGAATGATCGCCAGCGCCGACCGCGCTTCCGCGATCCGCTTCGATGACGCCAACGCCACGCCTCTCGCATAGTGATGCATCGCCGTCGTCACCGGGTACAGCGCCGGCTCCGCGGGCGCCGGCGTCGTGAGGATGTCGTGCCAGCGGCCGAACCGCACCAGCACATGCATCCGCATCGAGACATAGCCCTCGCTCATCATCGCCAGCTTCGGCCGCCCCTGCACCGACACCACGTCCCGTGTCAGCAACGCCTGCATCTTGTCCGCCGCAGCCAGCGCCGGCCGATACTGCCCCAGGAACATGCACGCCGACATCAGCAGATGCAGGTCATGCGCCCGCGCCGTGATGTAGAACCCCAAGCTCTCGTCATACGCCCCATACTTGTCGTCCGCGGCCACCGCCCGCTCGCTCACCGCCCGCGCCGCCTCGTAGCGCCCGCACAGCGCATAGATGTGCCCAGGCATATGCGTCAGATGTCCCGCATCCGGGCACAGCCCGGCCAGTGCATCCGCCGACCCCATCGCCCGCTCGGGTTCCCCCGACATCTCCAAGATATGGATGTGCATGTGGCAAAGCGCCGCATGCGCCCGCTTCCCCGCCGTCGCGGCGATCCCGCGCTCGCAAACCGCCAGCGCCTCCAGCACGTCCGCCTCCCGCGCCGGGCACCCCGTCCGCACGTCCCACAACCGCCGCGGCGTCCGCGTGATCAGCGCCTCCGCGAACAGCGCCGCCACGTCCAGATCGTCCGGATGACGCCAATGCACCCGCCGCATCGCCGCCGCGTATTCCGTGTCCCACCGGTCGTACTCCTCCGGCGACACCGGATGCGGCGCCTGGAACCGACGCCCCAAAGCCTCCACCAGCTCCGCCTCTACTCCGCTCTCCCCAACGAGACAAGCCCGCGCCTGCGCCAGATGCGCCGAGGCCGAAGCCGTCGCCGCAGCGGCCTCCGCCACCCCGAACTCCCGCCAGGCCAGATTGTAGAACGGCCCCGACGCATAGGCCGCCCCCCAATGCGCCATCGCACATCGCGGATCCGCCTGCAGCGCGCGCTCGAAACACCGCACCGCCTCCTCGTGATGGAAGCCGAAGCACCAGTTCAGTCCGCGGTCGAACCAGAGCTGCGCCTCGGCCGATTCGGTCGAGACCGCCCGCGTATGCCCCCCTAGATTGAACGGATACGCCGATCCCATGCGCTGTCAGGCTCGCTCCACCCTGCTGACCCTACACGCCGACCCGGCTATGGTGAAGCAAGCCGCCCGGAAGGTCCTCGCTTGAGCCAATCCATCGAAGACGACCGCCAGATCCGCCAACTCCTCCAAAACTGGGTCCTCTGGCGCGACGCCGGTGACTGGGACCGCTTCCGCACCCTCTGGCACGACGACGGCCGCATGATGGCCACCTGGACCCAAGGCACCGCCGACGAGTTCATCGCCATCAGCAAGGTCGGCTGGGCCAAAGGCGTCAGCATCCTCCACTTCCTCGGCGGCATCTCGATAGACCTCGCTGCCTCCCGCGCCATCGCGCAGACGAAAATGACCATCTCCCAGCGCGCCACCGTCGAAAACGTCGAAGTCGACGTCGTCTGCACCGGCCGCTTCTACGACTTCCTCGAGAAGCGCGACGGACGCTGGGGCCTCGTCCTCCGCCAGCCTATCTACGAGAAAGACCGTATGGACCCCGTCACCCCAGGCGAAGTCCCGATCCTCGACCGCACCCTCCTCGCCAGCTTCCCCGCCGGCTACCGCCACCTCGCCTACCTGCAAACGCGCATCGGCTACACCGTCAAACCCGACATGCCCGGCCTCACCGGCCCGGCCACCGTCGCCCTCTACGCCGCTGGCGCCGCCTGGCTCGCCGGCGGTCCGTTGCCCTAAGTTTGCTGGCGATCTGAAGGCGGATCGAACGTAACCCGCCCCAGCGTGCTGATCGGACCAACGTTAAATCCGACATAGATGTCGATCGGCTGACTAAGCCGAGCCGCAAGAGCATCACCGGACAAACACGCTTCGAATCTACTGAGCGCAGCCGCTCTGTAAAGGTGTATTGGACATTGAGATTGATACGAGCAGAACTCGATCACTCACAACACTCGTCGGACTTGTCGGCGTTGCGCTCATATCCGCTCTGCCGTGCGTGCTGAGTGCGAAACCTACCGGAGCAACACTTTCGGCATCGCCTCGACGTTCAGGCACGCGAACACGAGCACCCCCGTCCAACACAGCAACGACACCGCCCCGGCCGCCCGCGCCGAGCCCGGCAACCGCGTCTCGGCCGCCAGCGCCGTCACATACGATGTCCGATGGAACAACGCCGCATTCGCCACCCCCAACACGATCGCCAGGAGCTTCGGCACGAAATAAGCGTGCGCCCCCACGTGCACCGGGTCGTAGAGGAACAACGCCACCCCCGTTACCATCGAAACCCCGAACGTCACCCACAGCCACGGCAGCACATGCTCGGCGTATCCCCGCAGCGGCACCGTCCCCCGCCATCCCATCAGCCGCAGGTCCAGAAGGCCGATCCCGCCGAAGAACGCCGCCATCGACAGCACATGCGCCAGCCGCACCACGAAATGATACGGCTGCAATTCGAAATGATACGGCCGCCAGTCCATTGCTGCCAGCGTCTCCACCGGGATCCGGATCGGGTCGAAGAAATTGGGATCAGCCATCAGCCCGGTTGATATTGCGAGTCACTCGCATTATCAAGACACATGATGCGAATCATTCTCACCCTCATCCCCGCCGTCGCAATCGGACTTGCCACCGCCCAGGCCGGCGCCGTGGAACCGGTCCAGCTCACCATCAGGGACCACCGCTTCATCCCCGACCAGGTCACCGTCCCCGCCGGCGAACGCATCCGCGTCGAGATCGCCAATCAGGACCCCACCCCCGCGGAATTCGAGAGCAGCGACCTACGCGCCGAGAAGATCATCGTCCCCGGCGGCAAGATCACCGTCACCGTCGGCCCGCTCAAACCCGGCGCCTACAAATTCTTCGACGAGTACCACCCCGATACAGCCACCGGCACCCTCACCGCCGTCGCAAAGGAATAGCCCCCGATGCTCGCCAGCCTCATCATCGTCTTTCGCGAGGTTCTCGAAGCCGGACTCATCGTCGGCATCGTCCTCGCCGCCACCGAGGGTGTCGTCGGCCGCGCCGCCTGGCTCGCCGGCGGGATCGCCGCCGGCGGCGCCGGCTCCCTCGTCGTCGCCGCATTCGCCGGCTCGCTGGCCAATGCCTTCGCCGGCGCCGGCCAGGAACTCTTCACCGCCTCCATCCTGATCGCCGCCACTTTAATGCTCGCCTGGCACCAGCTCTGGATGGCCAGTCACGGACGACAGCTCGCCGGCGAGATGAGAGCGATCGGACGTGACGTCGCCCTCGGCCGCCGCTCCCTCTTCGCCATGGCCCTCGTCGTCGCCGTCGCCGTCTTGCGCGAAGGCTCCGAGGTGGTCCTCTTCCTCTACGGCATCGCCGCCACCGGCCAGGACGGCGCCCCCGCCCTGCTGCTCGGCGCTGCTGCTGGCCTCGCCATCGGCGCAGCCGTGTCCTACGCGCTGTATCGCGGCCTGCTCGCCATTCCCGTCGGCCGCCTCTTCGCCGTCACCGGCGCGCTGATCGCCCTCCTCGCCGCCGGGATGGCCGGCCAAGCCGCCGCCACCCTCGCCGGCGCCGACCTCATCCCCGCTTGGGGCTACCAGCTCTGGGACACCTCATGGCTGCTCCCGCAAGACAGCCTCCTCGGCAAGACGCTGCACGCACTCGTCGGCTACGCCGACCGTCCCATGGGCGTCCAACTCGCCGCCTGGGCCGCCGTCCTGTTGACGCTCCTCGTCGGCGCCCGCCTCCTCGCTCGCAAGCCGCAGCAGGTCGCCGTCGCCGCCCTGCTCGCCCTCTCCCTCCTCGCCAGCCCGCGCGCCGAAGCCCGCGAATACTTCGTCGGCGGCCCGGTCCATCAGCACGACATGGAGATCGTCGCCAACTATCTCATCGGCATCGAAATGGCCCCCATGCCCGCCGACATGGCCATGGGGCCGGACGTCATCCACCTCGAGGCCGACGTCCATGCCACCGCCGACAACATCTACGGCTTCCCCGACGGCGCTTGGGTGCCCTACCTTAAGATCGACTACACCGTCGAAAAGACCGGCACCCCCTGGAAGGCCAACGGCACCCTTCTCGCCATGCAAGCCAAGGATGGCCCCCACTACGCCGCCAACCTCAAGATGGACGGCCCCGGCACCTACCGCGTGACCTACAAATTCACCTCTCCCGAATCCCAGGGCTATCTCCGCCACACCGACAAGGAGACCGGCATCCCCGCCTGGTGGTCCCCCTTCACCCAGGACTTCACCTTCAAATATCCCCAGTAACGGCAACCCCGGCCCTCTCTCGATCGCGAGAGAGCCGGGGTCGAGGGCGTCAAAACACGATATTCGTACCGAAGTCCGAAAGTAGCCGAATTCCCCACCCGCTCCCCCGGCCGCAACGGATTGACGATCCCGCCGCCCGGCATGAACACATACTGAAAATCCGGCTGCACCGAAAACCAGGGCGCAACCTGATACTGATACGTCACTTCGACGAAGCTCTCGCTCGACCGGACCGGATACGGCCCAACCAACCGATTATAATCCCGGTCAAACGAAATCGAGCTCGGACTGACCTTCGCCACCCCATACTCCACCCCGAACGTATCGTTGTCCCGGCCCGGCAGCGGCGCCTTCAGCACCACACCCGCATTCAGCGCAAAATTCACCACGTTCCGGTCACCCGGCCCGCCCATAGCGCGCGCGAACACGCTCACCGCCTGCGGCCCATCCTGCACCGGCCGCCAAACCACCTGGTCCGCCACCCCATACACGCTGAAATTATGCCGCCGGGTCCGCCGCGTCCCGTCCGATGCCGGATCGGCCAGTAGATTGGCCTGCGTATCGAACCGCTGATCGAAGAACTTCCCCGTGTCGTACCAGAACCCTAGCTTGTACGTCCCCGGCAACCCTGGCCCCGTCGCCTGCCCTTCCGGCGGCGCATTCAGCGCGTACTGCACCTCGCCGATCACCAGCGCGCCGGTCCCGGTGTTGAATTTCGTCCCCGACTGCGACGCCCCCCGCAGCGCGCTGTCGTCGAAGAATGGGCCGCCCGGCGGATTGTCGTCGAACACCCCCGCCAGCACCGTCACGTCGCGCATCGGCTGCGCCCGCAACCGCACCCCCAGCGACGCCAGCGGATAAGCCGGCCCCTGCGCATACAGATCGACCGACGGCAACACAGGCCACCCCGCCGCCGCGTTGATGAACGCTCCCGAGCCCTGGCTCAGGATGAACTCCTGGTCGAGGCTCTGCTGCCCGACCTTCACGTCCACCTTTCCGCCCAGGAAGCTCTGCTGATACCAAGCCTCCCACAGCCGGGTCGACCGTTGCGCCTCGATCCCGCTCGGCGTCTGCAGCGTCAGCAAATTCTCCGTCGCGAGAAACCGTCCGTGGATCTGGAACGCGCTGACGTTGAAGATCCCGCCCTCCCAGCCGAACGCCTTCGACGTATCGACCCCCAGGCTCATGGTCGTCAGACCGTTATAGGCCGCCCCGCGCCGGATGCCGCCGGTGACATTGCCAAAAACCTCGCTCGTCTCCTGCAAGCCGAGCGACACGCCGTACTGCGCCAGGAACGGCCGCACCCCATAGAGCCCGCCCAGCAAATTCGGCCGTGACGACCCGAACAGGTTCGTCGTGAAGCCCGCCTCACCCGGCGCCGGCCCCGTCCCCGGCGCCGCCGTCGAATCCCCCGGGCCCGGCACCGGACTCGCCGTCGCCGACGGCGCAGCCGGAACGTCCGGTTTCGGCGACTCCGCCGCCGGCTGCGCCCGCGCCACCGCCCCGATCAGCGCCGCCGCCACACCCCATCGAACCCACCGGTAATCCCGCACCCGCAAACGCTCCCGAACCGACGGACCACTTATGACCATCCGGGCAGACGTCTCCAACCCTGCCCAGTGAGAACCTTTTCGAAAGGTGGCGTCTCGAGGCCGCAGCGCCCGCTATAGCCCCAACGAATCCCTGATCCGTCCATACACCAGCCGCGCCGCCACCGCGCTCCGCCACAGCCCATGGAACGGGATCTCCCGCAGATCCGTCACCGGCATCGACAGCGCCGACCGCTCCGCTCCCAGCACGCGCTCGGCGATCTGCGTTCCCATCGCCGTCGCCATCGCCACCCCGCGCCCGTTATAGGCCAGCGCCGCCAACACCCTCGGCGCGGGCTCGTGGAAATGCGGATAATGGTCCGGCGTGATCGCCAGCCGCCCATTCCAGAAATGCGTCCACTTCACACCCGCGACCGCCGGGAACAACCGGTTCGCAATATCGATCAGGTATCGGAACCGCGCCGGCTCATCCGTTTCCCGATTGGGGCTCCGCCCGCCCATCAGCAGCCGCCCCTGTGCATCCACCCGGTAGTAGACGGTATTCGCTGCGATCTCGAACAGCACCGACCCGGCCGGCATCACCGCTGCCCGCACCCGCTCCGACAAGGGCTCGCTCGCCGCAATCATGCTGAATACCGGCACCACGCTCCGCGCCAGACCGGGCCACAGCCCATCCGTGTAGCCATTCGTACACAGCACCAGATGGGCCCGCCTCGACCGACCCGCCCGGCGTCCGCACCCGCCACCGATCCCCCACCCGCTCCATTCCCAGCGCCGGGCTCGCCCCGTGCACCCGGGCCCCCGCCTGCTGCGCCGCCCGCGCCAAGCCCCGCACATATCCCAGCGGATTGACGCTCCCGCCGCGGCGATCCAGCATCCCGACGAGATACCGCCCCGACCCGGTCGCCGCCCGCATTCCCGCCGCGTCCAGCAGCGACGTTTCCGGAACCCGTTCACCCCATTTCCCCGCCGACCGCTCCACCAGCGCCGCATTCGGCCGGCTCTTCGCTGCCCGGATCGTCCCGCCCCGCTGCGCCTCGCACTGGATCTGATGCCGCTCGATCAACTCGAACACCCGCCCCGGCGCGCCCCCGGACAGCGCGATCATCCGGCGCACCCATCTCCGCCCCGAAGTCCCGCTCGATCACGTCCGGATCGAACTTCAGCCCCGGATTGACCTGCCCTCCGTTCCGCCCCGACGCCCCCCAACCGACCTCGTGGCTCTCCAGCACGCGGACATCCACCCCCCGCTCGGCCAGATGCAGCGCCGCCGAGATCCCCGTGAGCCCTCCGCCCACGATCACCACGTCGGCCCTGACGTCGCCCTCGACCGGCGGCGTCGACGGCCCCGCCTGCGCCGTCTCCGCGTACAGGCTGCGCGGCAACGGCCGGCGCGATCACTCCAGCAGGAACTTGTTCCACCGCGCCAACACCTCGTCCCGATGATCCGCCCACCAGCCGGAATCGTACACCAGCAGGTCCTTCTTCACGTCCGGCGCCGTCGGCAGTTGCGGCAGCCGCTCCGGCGGCATCAGTGCCGCCGACTGATCGTTCACGAACCCATACGGGATAAGGTACGAAAGCCGCGCCTGCGGCACCGCCATCGTGATGAACGCCGCGAATTTCTGCGCATTCTCCCGGTTCGCCGCCCCTTTCGGGATCGACCAAACATCCGTCCGCAGCAATTGGTTGTTCCAAACCGCCGTCACCGGCGCCCCACTCTGCTGGATCGAAAAGACTCGCCCGTTCCAAGCCGTCGCCATCACGACTTCCTTGTCGTTCAGCAACTGCGCCGGCTGCGCCCCCGCCGTCCACCACTTGTCCACGTTCGGCTTGATCTTCGCCAGGCTCGCGAAGGCCTTGTCGATGTCGATCGGATAGACCTTTTCCCGCGGCACCCCGCTCGCCATCAGCGCGACTTCGAGATCCGGCGCCAACCCGCCCGACCCCGCCTGCAGCGACCGCGACCCGGGAAAGCTCTTCACATCCCAAAGATCCGGATTGTCCAACGGGGTCTTCGAGCCGAACACGTCGTTCCGATATGCGAATATCTGCCCATACGGCAGCATCGCCACCGAATCCTTCTCGCGGAACACCTGGTCGATGTGCGCGACGTCGAACAGGCTATAGTCGATGTCCTCCCAGTAACTCCCCTTCCGCGCCAGGTTCACGACCGACGCGCGATCGAATTCCCCTACATCGTATTGGACGTTGCCGGTGTCGACCATCGCCTTCACCTTCGCGATGTCCGGCCCTTCGCTCTCCACCACGCGGATCCCGCTCAGCGCCTCGAACGGCTTGAAATACGCCTCCCGTTGCGCCGCCTGGAACGCCCCGCCATAGGAGCAGACCCGAACCTCCCCCTTGCCTTTCAGCTTTTCCGGAAAGTCCTTCACGTCGGGCAAAGGCCCCGCCGCCGCGGCCGGCATCGCATACCCGGCGCTCATCGCCGCCGCCGCAGCGACCGTCAGCCCGAACCGTGCGGCATTACCAATGAACCGCCGCCGGGTCAGATCGGCCACATGCGGCGGCTCCGCCGCCATCCGGGCCATCAAATGCTTCAACCGATCATCCATGTCAGCCTCCCTCAAATCGAAACCAGCCCGACCCGGCGCCGCTCGCTTCGCCGCCGCAACAGCTCTGCCGTCAGCATCAGCCCGGTCGTCACCACGATCAGCAAGCTCGACACCGAAGCGATCGTCGGGTCGATGTCATATCGGATCTCGTCGAACATCCGCCGCGGCAACGTCACCGCCCCCGTTCCCGACAGGAACAGCGCGATCAGCAACTCGTCGAACGACGTGATGAACGCGAACACCGCGCCTGCCAGCACCCCCGGCAGGATCAGCGGCAGCGTCACCGATCGGAACGTCGCCCAAGGCGTCGCCCCCAAGCTCAAGGCCGCCCGCTCCAACTGCCGATCCACCCCCGCCAACGCCGCCCGCACGTTGATCACTACGAACGGCACCGCCAGACACGTATGCCCCAACACCAGGGCCACGGGATGCCCGACCAGCCCATACTGCGAGTAGACGTAATACGTCCCGATCGCGACGATGATCCCCGGCACAACCACTGGCGCCAACACCAGCAGGTCCACCGTCCCCCGCCCTCGGAACGATCCGCGCGCCAACCCCATCGCCGCAGGCGTCCCCAGCAGCACCGCCAGCGCCGTCACCGGTGCCGCCACCTCGAGACTGACCACCGCCGATTCGATCCAAGACCGGCTCGAGAAAAACGAGACATACCATCGCCAGCTCCAGCCCGGCGGCGGAAAACTCAAATACGTCCCCGACGACAGCGATAGCGGCACCACGATCAGAACCGGCAGCACCAGGAACAACAGCACCACCAACGCCCAAAAACCCAGCGCCATCCACCTCACGGCGTCACCATCCGCCGGGCGCCCGTCAACCGCGCCAACCCCCAACTCACCCCCAACACCAACGACAGCAACAGCACCGACATCGCGCTCGCCGAAGGCCAAGCCAAGTTCCCCACCTGGTCGTTGATCAGCACCGCGATCATCACGTCGCCCGAGGCGCCCACCAGCACCGGCGTGATGTAGAACCCGACCGCCAGCGTGAACACCAGCGTCACCCCCGCCCCTACCCCCGCCCGAACCATCGGCAACACCACCTGCCGCAACACCCCGAACGGACGCGCGCCCAACAACTCCGCCGCCCGCACCAGCCGCCAATCCATCCCCCGCAGCGCCGCATAGATCGGCAGCACCATGAACGGCAGTAGCACATGGATCATCGCCAAACACACCGACAGCCGCGTGTTCAACAGCTTCACCGGCGCATCGGTCACATGCAGCGCCATCAGCAGGTTGTTCACGATCCCATGCCGCTCCAACAGGGCCATCCAAGCGTACGACCGCACGAGGATACTGGTCCAAAACGGCACCAAAACGAGGATCAGCGCCAAGCTCGCCACCCCCTGCCGCAGCCGCGCCAGCCAATACGCCAGCGGAAACGCCAGCACGAGACAGCTCACCGTCACTGTCGCCGCGATCTCGAGCGTGATCCCGATGACCCGCCAGAACACCCGGCTCCCGATCAGCTCGCGATACGCCTCCAGCGTCCAAACGCCTGGCTCGACGCTGCGCAACAACATGCTCGCCACCGGGTAGACGAAGAAGACGAGCAGGAACACCACCAGCGGCAGCACCAGCAACGATCCCGTCCGCTCGCCCATCGCCACCTCCACGCGAACCCTGCCGACCCGCCCCCTCCAATGTCAAACCGTATTCGCGCCCGCAGCACGCTCTCGACATCCGCCCGTCGCCTGCATCAACATCCCCCGATGGACGCCCTCGCCCCCACCACGACCGGCGCACCCGTCGAGCTCCGCGGCATCGTCAAGCGCTACGGGACCCAATCCGCCTTGGACGGCGTCGATCTCGCCATCGAGCCCGGCGAGTTCATCACCCTCCTCGGCCCTTCCGGCTCCGGCAAGACCACCGCGCTCATGCTCATCGCCGGCTTCGAGCAGCCTACCGACGGAACGATCCAGATCGACTCCCGTCCCGTCCACCGCCTCCCGCCCTACCGCCGCAACATCGGCGTCGTCTTCCAGAGCTACGCCCTCTTCCCCCACCTCACCGTCGCCGAGAACATCGCCTTCCCGCTCAAGCAACGCGGCATCAGCAGCGCCGAGCGTGACCAGGCCGTCGCCCGGATGCTCGATCTCGTCCAGCTCCAAGGCTACGCTGGCCGCTTCCCCCAAGCGCTGTCCGGCGGCCAGCAACAGCGCGTGGCCATCGCCCGCGCCATCGTCTTCAACCCCCGCGTCCTTCTCATGGACGAACCCCTCAGCGCCCTCGACAAGCAGCTCCGCGAGACCCTGCAGCTCGAAATCAAAAGCCTGCACCAGCGCCTAGGGATCACCTTCGTCTACGTCACCCACGACCAGCGCGAAGCGCTCGTCATGTCCGACCGCGTCTGCGTCATGAACCAAGGCCGCATCGAACAGATCGCCCCGCCCCAAACCCTCTACGACGCCCCTGCCAACCGCTTCGTCGCCACCTTCGTCGGCGAGGCCAACATGCTCGAAACCACCCGCATCCAACCCGAACCCGACCGCCTGGTGATCTCCCTCCACGACGGCCAAATCCACGCCCCGATCCAGGCCCACGAGCAAGGTTGCCTCTGCATGATCCGCCCCGAACGCCTTCGCGTCCTCCCCGTGCCCCAACCCGGCGACAACCATCTCCCAGCCACCGTCCAGCAAGTCGTCTTCCTTGGCGAACTGATCCGCTACGACCTCGTCACCCCCTCAGGCGCCACCCTCATCACCAAACAACTCCACCAACCCAACACTCCCATTCTGCCGCCGGGCACCCCAGCCGTCATCACCTGGTCCCCCCAAGACACCCGACTGATCCCTTAGAACTCCAACAGGTTCTCCCGGAAACCCGAATACGAATACCCCTTCCGCACCAGCCCCCGCCGTTGCAAAGCGGGCACCAACCCATCCTCGATTTCTGCGATTGACCGCCGGCTGATATCCGGCATCGACAACAGGAACCCGTCGCCGCCCGCGCCCGCCATCGCGTCGTCCATCTGCCCCGCCACCTCGTCCGGCGTTCCCACCAGCTCCACTGACCCGCCGTCGCTGCTATACGCCGCGATCGCCTCTCGTAACGTCTTCCCGCCGGCCTTTCGTTTGAAATCGTCCAGAGTCTGCTGATGCCCGTTCGTCGTCAGGTCCGCTACCGGCGCATCCAGGTCATACTGCGCAAAATCGATGTTCGTGATCTTGCCCAAGAACGCCAACTTCCGGTCGATCTGCGTCACCACGCGGGCGGCCCGGCGCCGCTTCAGTTCCTGCGCATCTTCCCGCGTCTCGGCCACGATCGGCGCCACCAGGAACAACACCTTGCAACCCTCCGGATCGCGTCCCTGCTCCACCATCAGCCGCCGCACGTCGTTGCGGTACTCGCGCATCCGGTCCACGCCCTTGATGCTCGCCACGATCGTATCCGCATGCGTGGCCGCGAACCGACGCCCCCGCGGCGACCCGCCCGCCTGCGCGATTACCGGCCGCCCCTGCACCGGCGGTCCCGAATTCAGAGGCCCCCGCGACGCATAGAACCGTCCCTTGAAGTCGACCTGATGCACCTTGGTGTGATCGACCAGCATGCCGCTCTCGGTATCGGCCACCAGCGCGCCGGGCTCCCACGATGCCCAGAGCTGACCCACCAGATCCATGTATTCGTCGGCCATGTCATACCGGAGATCATGCTCCGGCAGCCCATCCAGCCCGAAATTCCGCGCCGCGAAATCCGAACTCCCCGTCACCATGTTCCACCCCGCCCGGCCCGACGACACCTGGTCCAGCGTCGCCATCAGCCGCGCCAGCAGATAAGGCGGATAAGCGAAGGTCGCGAACGTCGGCACGATCCCGATCCGTGACGTCGCCCCGATCATCATCGTCGCAACGACGGACGGATCCTGCCGCGGCACCGCGATGCCGTTGTGGAGATAGATCTCCCGCGACCCCGCATAACTCTCCCCGATATACGAGGAGTCCTCGAGCAAGACGTAATCGAAACAAGCTCGCTCCAACGCCCGCGCCACATCGACGAACAGCGTCGGCACCGCCCAGCTCTCCCCGATCCGCCCCGTCCAGCTCTCCCCCCAGGCCTGCACGCTGGATCCCTGCAGGAACAACCCGAGATGAAACGGTTTGGCGCCCATGGCTGAGCTCCCTATGCCCGTGTGATCATCATCAGCGCCGGCAGGGCCAAATGCGCCAACTCCCGTACGCGGGGAATGTCGCTCTCTTTGTAATGCCCCTTCCCCGCCAGCAAGTTCAGCGTCCCCAACGTCTCCCCCCGCCACCGCACCGGCATGTTGAGACAGCTCTCGCATCCCAACGACCCGATCAGCACATGGTCATAAAACGCCCAAGCCACGTCCGCGGCATCGTACCCGATCCAAGGCTCCCCCCCATGGATCACCTTCTTCATCCACTCGCTATCCGTCACCGGCTTGCGCCCACCCACCGGATACTCCACCGGCCGGTTGCTATAGAACCGCTCCGACTCCCGCGCCGCCGGATGATGCACCAGCACCGTGAACAGGATGTGTCCCGGCGTCTCCGCCAATGCCGCATCCAGCGCCCGAAACGTCGCCAGCGGCTGATCCAATGCCGCATGCGCCCGAATGATCGTCTCGCTCATGGTCTCGCGTATCTCCTCACTCGTTCCGGCAACAACCCATTCGGCCTCCCGTGTAGCACGAGGATGAGCGCCACCCCGATCGCCCCCGCCCGCACCGAAGCCACCTGCACCGGGCTCAGCCCTGGCAGCTCGGCCGCCCCGAACCGCGCCCCCTCCTGCAATGCCACCACCAGGATAGCCCCCAGCACCGCCCCGCTCATCCGCCCCGTCCCGCCCGCCACCAGCGCCAGGACCACATAGATCGTCACCAACGGCTGGAACGCATCCGGCGCCACATACGCGTTGAAATGCGCATACAGCCCGCCCGCCACCCCCAACACCGCACCCCCCAACGCGAACGCCTGCACCTTGAACCAAAGCGTCCGCTTCCCGGCGACCGCAGCCACCACCTCATCCTCGCGGATCGCACGCAACACCCGCCCGAACGGCGCTGCCGCCAACCGCGCCAACCCCGCCGCCACCACGAGCACCACCGCCCAGACCAAGCCCGCGAACACCATATTGTATTCGAGCGAAGACAACGCCCCCCGCCAAGGGCCTGGGATCCCGCTGATTCCATCGGTCCCGTTCGTCAGCCAGATCTCGTTGGACGCCACCAGCCGAACCACCTCGCTGAACCCCAACGTCACGATCGCCAGGTAATCCCCCCGCAACCGCGCCGTCACCAACGCCACCCCAACCCCCACCGCCATCGACGCCCCGGCAGCCGCCGCCACCCCCGCCCAGATCGGCCACCCCATCCGCACGGTCAGCAGCGCCGACGCGTAAGCCCCCACTGCAAAGAACCCCGCCAGCCCGAGATTGATCATCCCCGCCAGCCCCCAGATGACGTTCAACCCCAACGCCATCAGCGCATACAGCCCGGCGAACACCGCCATCGCCAGCAGGTAATTCTCCATCAGAAAGCGCGCTCCCCAAGAAGACCGCGAGGCCGGAACGAAAGCGTCAGCAAGATCGCCAAGAACCCCACCGCCGTCCGATACGAAGGCGCCAGCACCAGCAGCGAAACCTCCTCCCCCACCCCCACGATCAACGCCCCTAGCACCGCCCCCGGCACGCTCCCCAATCCGCCCACCACCGCCGCCGCGAACACCGGCAACATCACCCGATAACCCGTCAGCGGATCGATCGACGTATCCAGCCCCACCAGCATCCCCCCGAATCCGGCCAGCCCCATCCCCAGACCCGTCGCCAACACCGCCACCCGTCCCGCATCGATCCCCTTCAGCCCGGCCAGCGACGGATTGTCCGCCACCGCCCGCATCATCCGCCCCGTCCGCGTCAGCCCCAGGAACAAGAACACCGCGACCATCGCCGCCGCCGCCAATCCCGCATTCTCCGCCTGCTGCGGCCCGATCCGCAGTTCCCCGAACCGCCAATCCCGATAGATCGGCAGATCGTAGCCCCGGAGGTCGTTCCCCCAAACGAACCGCACCCCATTCTCGATCACGATGTTCAACGCCACCGAAGCGATCGCCGCCGCCAACGCCCCGCCACCCCGGCTCGGCCGCAAGGTTCGAAGTGCCACGGCATCCACCGCGATCCCCCCAACCGCCCCCACCAGAAACGCCGCCCCCAACGCCCCCGCCTCCGGCCACCCCCAGCCGACATTAGCGAGCCACCCGGCATAAGCCCCCGCCGTCGCCAGCCCGCCCACGGCGAAAGTTCGGATACCGCAGCACGGCGTACAGCGTCGTGAACCCGATCGCCGGCACCGCCAGCACGGCCCCCGCCATCAGCCCATTCAGGACAAGTTGCAGAAAGATCAGGAGATCGACAGCAGCGTGAGTTTCCCCGAGCGCGCCTGCTCGAACCGGAACTTACATCCCGTGATGTCCCCGCTCTCGCGGAAATCGCACGGTCCGGAAGCTCCGTCGTAATTGATCTCGCGTCCTGCCCCGAGCGCCTTCAGCCCATCGACCGCACTCGTCACCCGCTCGCCATCGCCCTGGCAGATCCGCCGCACCGTGTCATGGATCGCCGCCCCCGTGGCCGCGCCTGCCTTTGCCGCTGCCAAGATCGCCATCGAGGCATGATCGTACGTTTGGCAGGAATAAGGATCCGGATCCGCACTCCCCAGGATCGCCTTCACCGCTGCATAGGCCGGGCTGTCGACATCCGGCGAAGGCGAGAACGTGACCAACCCCTCCGTCACCGCCGGCGGCAAACTCGCCAGCATCTTCGCATTCCCCGCATACCCGTACGTGAATTTCTTCCCGTCGTACCCCGCCTGGTAGAGCTCGCGCATGATGATCGTGACGTCCGGCGTATACCCGTTCAGGAACAGCATGTCCGGCTTGGCGCGCAAGGCCTGGTCGATCTCTGAACGGAATGAGGTTTTCGCAGCGTCGTAGATCACGTCCCCCACCGCCTCCGCCCCGTTCTGCTTCAGCACCTCGCCCAGCCGGTTGTAGCTATCCACCGCGAACGGCGTCTGCGCCGACAGCGCAAACACACGCTTGGCCCCCGACTTCGCGATCCAATCCGCCGCCCGGGCCGACTGCAGATCAGTGTTCGGCTGGGTCCGGATGATGTAGCCCTGATGCGGCAACTTGGTGATGCTGTCCGCCCCCGAAACGGTGAAGAGCATCGTCCTGCTTTCCCAAGCCAACGGCGCCACCGCCGTCGTCACCGCGCTCGCCCACGTCCCGATCAGCGCCGCCACCTTGTCCACGTCGATCAGCTTGCGCGCCCCGCGGACTCCCGAATCCGGATTGGTCTCCGTATCCTCCGACAGCAGCACCACCGGGCTGCCATTCACCCCGCCCGCCGCATTGACCGCATCCACCACGGCCCGGACCGTTTTGACCATCGAAGGCCCATAAGGCCCTCCCGCCCCCGTCAGCGGCGTCAGCGTTCCCAGCCGCAACGGCGCTTTCTCCTGCCCCCGCGCCAGGAATGGAACCGCAAGCCCGCCGAGCAGAACCATGCGCCGTGTCGATACGATCATATCGTCTCCTTCGCCGTGCGTCGGACGAACAATACAAGTCGCCGGCGGTTTGGAAATACGTTCCGGCGACCTGCTCTGAGAAAACGAAACGGCCGCGGACACGGGGCTCGAAACCCGATCCGCCCGCCGGCAGCCTACTCACGAAATCGTTAAATCCGACCACACCAGACAGAGAGAAACTTAAGCACGGCTTAACTTCTCCTCCGCACAATGCCGCAGCTGAAGAGAACTGCGATGCATGAACTTTACAGTTGCGTTATTGATCAACACGACCTCCGTCTCGTTGCACTTGCCGCCATCATCTGTCTTCTCGGCGTCTACTCGACGTTCGGGCTCGGCCGCCATGCGCTCGCCACCTCCCGCCCCGGCGAGCGCCGCCTCTGGGGCGCCTGCGCCATCCTCTGCTCGGCCTCCTCGACCTGGGCGACGCACTTCATCGCCATGCTCGCGTTCCACCCTGGCGCCCCCGCCGGCTTCGACCCGGTCCTCACCGCAGCCTCCTTCGTCATCGCGCTCACCGTCATCGGCTCCGGCATCGCATTGCTCGCCAGCGCCGCCAGCTCGATCGGCCGCGCCGGTTGCGGCGTCGTGATCGGCCTCGGCATCAGCCTCATGCACTACGTCGGCATGGCCGCCTACGGGATCCCCGGCGTCGCGCTCTGGCATCCGCTCACCGTCGCCGCCTCGATCGCCGCCAGCATCGTCTTCGCCGCCATTGGCGCCGCGCTCGCCTTCGTCCCCGTCAGCCGCGCGCGTCACCTCGCCCCGGCGGTCATGGTGCTGGCGATCTGCTCGCTTCACTTCACCGGCATGAGCGCCGTCACCCTCGTCTATGACCCGGCGCGTGACCTCCCGCCCAACATCGTCCAGCCCGGCCTCCTCTCCGCCATCGTCGCCATCGTTGCCTGCCTCATCCTCGGCCTCTCCGCCGCCTGCCTCCTCCTCATCCGCGCCAACCGCCGGCGATACTGGCTCGAGCGCCAACGCCTCGGCGAACTGACCGACGTCGCGCTTGAAGGACTGCTCATTTGCGAAGGCGACCGCATCGTCTCCGCCAACCAAAGCGTCGCCGCCCTCTGCGGCCGCGAAGCCGAAGCCCTCGTCGGCCTCGATCTCGGCGAACTCCTGGAGGGCTTGCACGCCAGCGCCGTCTCCGAACTTGTTGAGATCGACGCCCAACTCGGCGCAATCCCCGTCAAGGTCCTTCGCCGCCAAATCGTCGTCCGCAAACGCCCCCACAACGTCATCGCCGTTCGCGATCAGCGCGAACGCATCCGCACCGAAGCCCAGATCCGCGCCCTCGCCTTCTCCGACACCCTGACCGGCCTGCCGAACCGCGCCAAATTCCAAGCCGAGCTGGACACGCAGATCACCTCCCGCCGAAAAGGCGACGGCGCGTTCGCCCTCATGATGATCGACCTCGATCGCTTCAAGCCAGTCAACGACACGCTCGGGCACGGCGTCGGCGACGTCGTCCTCAAAAGGACCGCCGCCCGCCTCCGCGCCGCCGTCCGCGACTACGACGTGGTCGCCCGCCTCGGCGGCGACGAGTTCGCACTCCTGCAGGTTGGCGTGACCACGGAGGATGAAGTCCGCGCCGTCGCCGCCCGTATCATCGACCTGATCAGCCGCCCCTTCCTCATCAACGGACACGTCGTCAACATCGGCGCCAGCGTCGGCGTCGCCCTCGCGCCCGCCGACGGCGATACGCCCGAAGCGCTTCTCCGCAATGCCGACCTCGCCGCCTATCACGCCAAGGAAGCCGGTCGCGGAACCTTCCGCATGTTCGAATCCGGCCTCGACGCCCGTATGCACGAGCGGCGCCGCCTGGAGCAGGATCTGCGCCGGGCCGTGGCCTGCCGCGAGTTCGAAGTGTTCTACCAGCCCCAGATGGACGCTAAATCCGGCAGCGTGACGGGCGCCGAAGCACTCGTCCGCTGGCGCGACCCGACCCGCGGCCTGATCTCCCCAGCGGACTTCATTCCGCTCGCCGAAGAAACCGGCCTGATCGCCAATATTGGCGAGTGGGTGCTGCGGACCGCCTGCGCTGAGGCAGTCAAATGGCCCGCTCACATGACGATCGCGGTCAACATCTCACCCGTCCAGTTCCGCGACGTCCGCCTCTCCGACATGGTCAAGTCCGCCCTGGCCTCGACCGGCCTCGCGCCTAACCGTCTCGAACTGGAGATCACAGAAGGCGTCCTCATGATCGACGAGACGCGCACGCTCGCAACCCTGAACGAGCTCCGAAGCTGCGGCATCCGCATCTCCATGGACGATTTCGGCACCGGCTACTCGTCGCTCAGCTATCTCCGCCGCTTCCCGTTCGACAAGATCAAGGTCGACCAATCCTTCGTCCGCCAACTGCCCGCCGACCCCGAAAGCGTCGCGATCGTCCGAGCCATTCTCACCATGGGCGCCTGCCTCGGCCTCGGCACGACCGTCGAGGGCGTGGAAACCGCCGAGCAACTCGAATTCAGCGCCGCGGAAGGCTGCAACCAAGTGCAGGGCTATCTGCTCAGCCGACCGCTCGACGCCGCCGCCATGACCGATTTCATCTCTCTCCAGAGGGCCGCATGACCACCAGCGAGGATCAGCGCGTCTATCAGCTCATCTACCGCAGCCGTAGCGCGCTCACCGGCTCGGATGCCACCATCGACGGCGAGGTCGACTCAATTCTCGATCAGTCCGCCCGGAACAACCACCGAAACGGCGTGACCGGCGCCTTGATGTTCACCGCCTCGGTGTTCATCCAGGTGCTGGAGGGCGCCTGTTCGGATATCGAACAGACCTTCGAGCGCATCTGCTGCGACACCCGCCACATCGGCGTCGAGCTGATCTCCTTCTCCACCATCCCCGCCCGCATGTTCACCAACTGGGACATGCACCAGGTCCACGCCAACCCCGCGCTGGAAGCGCTGTTCCGCCAGCTCGGCGACTCCCCCACCCGCGAAGGCAACACCGCCGACGCTGTCTCCCGCGCCGTCGCCACGATGGCCGCCAGCGCGACAAACAAGTACATCGAATCAGCCTGCCGCTGATCGCTTACCCCCCCAAGAACAACCGCCGCACTTCCGCGTCCCCCGCCAACTCGCCCGCGGCCCCCACCCGCACCACCCGCCCGTCCACCAGCACCACCCCCGTATCCGCGATCGACAGCGCCTCGTGCGCATTCTGCTCTACCATCGCGATCGAGACGCCATCCCGATGCACCGCCCGGATGGCCTCGAACAGAGCGGTGCTCGCGATCGGCGACAACCCCGCCGAAGGCTCGTCCAACAACAGCAACCGCGGCTCCACCATCAATGCCATCGCCATCGCCAACACCTGCCGCTGCCCGCCCGACAGCGTCCGCGCCGCCTGCCGCCGCTTCTCCCCCAACATCGGGAACCGCGCCATCATCCCGTCCATCCGGCCCCGCACCGCTCTCCGCGGCGCGAGGAACCCGCCCATCTCCAAATTCTCCCGCACCGACAGCGTCGGAAAGATGTTCGCCTCCTGCGGCACGAATGCGATCCCAAGCCGCGCCCGTTCGCGCGCCGCCATCCCTTCGATCCGCTCACCCCCCAGCCGGATCGTCCCCGCCTTCAGCCCCAGCAGCCCGGCCACCGCCTTCAGCAGCGTCGACTTCCCCGCCCCATTCGGCCCGATGATCGCAACCAGTTCGCCCGGAGCGACCAAAAGCCCCGCCCCCTTCAGGATCTCGTCCGCCGACCCATACCCGCAAACGATGCCCTCGGCCGCCAGCATCAAGCTGCCCGCACGCCCATATACGCCGCCTGCACCTGCGGATCCGAAGCCACCTCCGCGAACGTGCCCTGCGTCAAATGCCGCCCCTGCGCCATCACGATCACCGGGTCGCACAGGCGCGCAATGAGATCCATGTGATGCTCGATCACCAGGAACGTCATCCCCTCATCCCGCAACGTCCGCAAATGCCCGGCAATGGTCTCGGCCAAGGAAGGATTGACCCCCGCGATCGGCTCATCCAACAGGATCAGCCGCGGCCGCGCCATCAACGCCCGCCCGATCTCCAACAGCTTCTTTTGTCCCCCCGACAGCGCAGAAGCAGGCTGATTCGCCACCGCCCCCAAATTCAACCGCTCCGCCACCGCCCAAGCCTGCGCCAACGCCTCCCGCGCCGCCCCGCGCCCACCGCCCAGCAGCGCCGGAACGATCCCCTCCCCCGGCAACCCAGGCGCATACAGCATCAGATTATCCAGCACCGACAACCGTGAAATACCTCGCGCGATCTGAAACGTCCGCGTCAGCCCGGCGCGCGTCACCCGATCCGCTCGCCAGCCCGTGATCTCCCGTCCCGCCAGCCGCACCGTGCCCCCATTCGGCGGCACCACCCCCGACACGCACTGGAACAGCGTCGTCTTCCCCGCCCCGTTCGGCCCGATCAGTGCCGTGATCGTGCCCGCCTCCACATCCAGCGTCACTCCGGTCAACGCCCGCACCCCATAGTACGACCGCGTCAGCCCGCGAACCTCCAGCAACGCCATCCCGACCTCCGCGCCCCTCCCACCAACCCTCGCGCCTCGCACCGCAACCGTCTACCCTTCCCGCATGAGAGCTATCGTCATCGGGGCCGGCGTGATCGGCGCCTCCATCTCGTTTCGTCTCGCCGAAGCAGGCGCTGACGTCGTCGTCCTCGAAGCCAACCGCATCGGCGGCGGCACCACCGGTTGCACCTACGCCTGGATCAACTCCCACAACGGCGCCGTCCCGATCGAGTACCACACGCTCCGCACCGCCAGCCGCGCCCTCTATCCCGCCCTGCAGGATCGTTTCGGCGCCTCCTGGTTCCATCCGATGGGCTACGTGGAATTCGGCCCCTCCGCCGAGTTTGCAACGAACGTCGCCAGCCTCCAGGCCCGCAACCACCCCGTCGAGTGGATCTCCCCCGCCCGCCTCGCCGAACTCGAGCCCTGGATCGACCCGGCCGCCTACGCCGACGCCGCCATCGCCTGGTACCCCGACGATGCCTGGCTCGACCCGGTCGCCTACGCCGGCGACCTCCTCCTGGCCGCCAGGAGCCACGGCGCCACCATCCACACCGGCGCCCGCGTCACCGCCATGCAGAACACGGCCGGCCGCATCACCGGCGTTCGCCTCGCCGACGGCGTCACCATGGGCGCCGACATCGTCATCAACGCCGCCGGCCGCTGGTCGCCCGACATCGCCGACGACCCCGGAATCAAGATCCCGATGGCCTCAACCCTCGGCCTTCTGGTCTTCACCCCGCCCGTCGCCACCGGCGTTCGCCGACCCGTCCACGCCCCCGGGATCAACATCCGCCCGGACGGCGCCGGTCGCCTCCTCGCCCAATCCGAAGAACTCGACATCACCGTCGACCCGCTCCAGCCCCTAACCCCGACCATGCCCCAAGCCGCCGAAGTCCTCCGCCGCGCCACCCAACTCCTCCCCGGCCTCGCCGGCATCCAGGCCGAAGCAGTCCGCACCGCGACCCGCCCGATTCCCGCCGACGGCCTCCCCGCCATCGGCCCGGTCCCCCGCCTCGACGGCTACTACCTCGCCGTCACCCATAGTGGCGTCACCCTCTCCCCCATCATCGGAAAACTCGTGGCCGAGGAATTGCTGACGGGCCGCCAATCCCCCCTCCTCACCACCTTCCGCCCCTCCCGCTTCTTCAACTGACCTTCCGCTCGCCGCGAATTACGCCGGCACCTTCCCCGCGAAATGCGCCACGAATCGCGCCACGATCTCCGTCAGCTTCTCCGCCAGAGCCGCCCCCGTCTCCGCCGACGAAAGCCGCGGATCCCCCTTCCCGACACCCTCGTGATAAACCTCGTCATACCCGTTCGGCATCCCGATCTCCGCCCCCTCGAAGCTAGCCGTCCCCAGCCCGGTGAACGCCAACCCCAAAACGGGATCGCTCTTCAGCCCCTTCGCGTCAGGCATCAGGTCCGGCCGCAACAACTCCGGAAACAGATGCAGCCCCAGGCTCGTCAACGGGTCCGCCCCATGTCCTGAAACGTTTGCCGCCTTCTCCGCGCCGACGATCCCCGGCAACAACCCGTAAGCGATCCGCCACAGATAGAGGCTCGGCAACACCGCTCCCTCATCCTCGTACAGCGCCCGCGCCACCTCGGCGATCGGCCCCACGTTCCCGCCATGGCCGTTGATCACGATCAACCGCGTCAAGCCGTTCCGCCGGAGATTCTCCACCATCTCACCGATCACGATCGCCAGCGTATCCTGCTGGATCGCGATCCCGCCGATCATCGGCCCGAACCAATCCATCCCGCCGAATGGCAACACCGGTGCCACCAGCGTCCGCGTCCCCGCCCGGCTCGCCCGCACCGCCGCCAACTCCGCGATCTTCTCCGATAGTAGATAATCGCCCATCGGCGCATGCGGCCCCTGGTCCTCATGACTGCCCATCGGCAGCAAGATCACCGGGTTCTCCGCCAACAATCCCCGCGCCTCACCCCCCGTGATCGTGCCCATATGCACCAACGGATCCGTCTTAGCCGCCATTACAAAACCCTTTCAGATCCCAGCGAGAGTGGGAGATCTAGTCTTCCGTTGGCCAACCCGACGACGATCGCGATCGAATTTCAACCCTAATTCCGTCGACGGGCATCACACGACTGTACGCCGCTACTGACAGGAAATGGGAACGGCCAATCAACTGCTGTTCGAAACTCCAATGTCTCGTGCTGCCCAGCGTTCGATCGACGAGTGTCAGGCGGATCGGGTCCAGGTCAAACGAAAAGGCCTGCAGGTCATGCTCGAGGCCACGCCCGGTCGCCTTGATGAAGGCTTCCTTGAGTGTCCACAGACGGGTGAAGGCGAGCGGCTGGTCTGCCTTCTCGAGCGCGCCGAGCCACGCCGCCTCAGGCTTCGACAAGACCGCCTGGGTCAAATCAGGGGAGACAACGCGGTCGACCGGCTCGACATCGACCCCGACGTCCACACTCGTGCTGACGGCGCACGCCACGAGACCCCGACAATGCGAGATGTTGAAGAACGGATGTGTCCGACCTGCCAAAGCCGGTTTGCCGTTCCTGCCCTTGACGAATGTCCACGATCTCGGATCGCCGCCGCACATGCTCGTCAACATCAGACGTTTGAGCGCATGCGCCGCCACGAAATGCGCACGGTCACGATCGAAGACGAAGCGTGATGCTCGATCGCGCTCTTCGCCATCGAGCAGCCGCCAATGCGCCGCAGGATCGAACGCTGCATCGACGGCAGCAGTCCAGACCAGAACCCGATCATGTTCGTCCGCCAATGCTCAGCCCGCCTGGCGAGACCATGCCACGCGCGCGCGCCGCAATATCGTGCTCAGACGGTTGCGGCGACGCAGGGCGAGGTAGATCACCGGGGTCGTGAACAGCGTCAGCGTTTGCGAGACCAGCAGCCCACCGGTTATCGCGATGCCCAAAGGCTGCCGCAACTCGGCGCCCGCGCCCGTCGATAGAGCGAGCGGCAACGCACCCAGCAACGCCGCGAAGGTCGTCATCATGATCGGCCGGAACCGTTCGAGACAGGCGGCGTGGATCGCCTCCTGCGCCGAAAGCTCGCCCGTGCGCTCAATGTGCAGCGCGGCATCGACCAGCATGATCGCGTTTTTCTTCGCGATACCCATCAGCAGCAGGATCCCCACGATCGACACGACCGACAACTCGGTCCCGGTCACGGCCAGCGCCAGCAACGCGCCGAGCCCCGCTGACGGCAACGTGGACAGGATCGTCAGCGGCTGCGCGAAACTCTCGTACAGTGCGCCCAGAACGATGTAGATCGACAGCAGCGCCGCCGCGATCAGGATCGGTTGGCTGGACAAGCTCTCGACCAGGAATTTGGCGTTCCCCGCGTATTCGGTGCGGATCGTCGATGGGAGGTGCAGCGCCGCGGCCGCCGCGCGCACTCGGTCGATCGCGGTGCCGGCAGCCACACCCGGCGCCGGGTCGAAGCTGATCGTCGCGGCGGGGAGCTGCCCCTGGTGCCGCACCGAGGCCGCCGCCGAGCGCATCTCGACCCTGGCCACGCTGCTGAGCGGTATCTGATGGCCGGCAGCATCGGACACGAAGAGGAAGCCCAACGCTTCTGGCCCGGACTGGAACTCCGGGTCCACCTCCAGCACCACCTTGTGCTGGTTCCGCTCGCCATACAGCGTCACCGACTGGTGCTGCGTGAACGCGGTGTCGAGCATGTCGTCGATCGCTTGCACGCTGACGCCGAGGCGCGCGGCGGTCTCGCGATCGATCACGATGTGCGCGTCCGGCCCCTCGGCATCCAGGTCCGAGCTGACTTGCGTGATCTCCTTGACGCCGCGCAGGGCATGTTCGAGCCGGGCGGTCCATAGCCGCAACTCGTCCAGGTCGGCGCCGAGCAGCACGAACTGGATCCCCCCGCCCTGGCGCACACCGCCGCGCAGGTCCTGCGCCGGGTCGAGCACCGTCTGCATGCCGCCGATGGCATCCAGCGCCGGCCGCAGCCGCGCCAGCACTTGCTGCGACGTCGCGTCACGCTCGTTGCGGGGCCGCAGCCCCACGGTCAATCCGCCTCGGTGCAGCGGGGTGAAGCCATTGATCACGCCGACCTGCGAGCTGATCGTCGCCACCGCTGGGTCCTGCAACAGCGCCGCGACGACCGCGCGTTGCCGCATTTGCATCGCTTGGAACGATACGGACGGGTCGGCGATCGTGCCGCCCTCGATCAGCCCGGTATCCTGCGGCGGCAGCAGGCCCTTGGGCGCGACGATATAGAGCCCGATCGTGGCCGCGAACGCACCGACGGTCAGCCCGATCATGAGACGCGGCCGCCCGAGGACCCAACCGAGTGCTGCGCCATAGAGCCGGCTGCCGGCCGCTCCGCTCGAAACGATCGCGCCGCCGACCAAGCCCGGCCGCCGCACCGGCTCCGCGCGACGCAGCAGCAGCGCACACAGCATCGGCGCCAAGGTCAGCGCCAGGATCGCCGACAGGGTGATCGCCACCGTCAGCGTCGTCGCGAACTCATGCAGCAAGCGTCCGATGATCCCGCCCATGAACAAGAGCGGGATGAAGACGGCGACCAGCGACGCGCTGATCGAGACGATGGTGAAGCCGACCTGCTGCGCGCCCGCGATCGCCGCCTCGGCCGGCGTCATGCCCTGTTCGACCCGCCGCACGATCGCCTCGATGACGACAATCGCGTCATCGACCACGAAACCGATCGCGACCGTCAGCGCCATGATCGAGAAGTTGTTCAGCGAGAAGCCAGCGAACCACATCGCCACGAACGTGCCCGCCAAAGCGAGGATCACGGTCGCGGCCGCCGCGATCAAGGGCGCCATCTGCCGCGTGAACACCAGGACGACCAGGAGCACGAGCGGCAACGTCACGAGCAGCGTCCAGCTTGCATCGGCGATGCCAGCGCGGATCGATGTCGTGCGGTCGGCCAGGATGGTCAGTCCCGATGTCAGGCGGCAACCTGGCCTGCAGCGCGGGAAGCGCCGCTTTCACCCTGTCGGATGTCTCGATCACGTTCGAGTCCGCCGATTTCAGCACCGACAGCAACACCGCAGGCGTCGCACCAGACCAGGCGCCGAGCCGGATATCCGCAGCGCCGTCGATTACCTTTGCCACATCGCCGAGCCTGACCACGCCGGTCCGCGACGATCGCAGCAGCAGTCCCGGATAATCCTGCGCCGCTGTCAACTGTCCATTGATCCCGATCGTTTCGGCGCGGTCGTCGGCTTGGAACCCGCCTACCGGGCCGATCGCATTCGCCGCCCGCAGGGCGTTCTCGACATCTCGACCGGTCAGGCCAGTGCGGGCCAGCGCGGCCGGATTGAGCTGCACGCGGATCGCCGGCACGTCGGCGCCGTTGACTTGCACCTGCCCGACGCCCGGCACTTGTGACAAGGTCTGCGACATGCCGGCATCCGCCAGCTCGTGCACCTCGGTCAGCGGACGCGCATTCGAGGTCAGCGCGATCGTCAGGATCGGGATATCGGCGGGATTGTACTTCCGGAAGAACGGCCGCGTCGGCAGATCCGCCGGAAGGTCCCCCGCGGCCGCATTGATCGCGGCTTGCACGTCCAATGCGACGCTGTCCATGTCCCGCGCGGTGCTGAACTGCAGCACGATGGTCGAAGCGCCCGATGCGCTGATCGACATCATCTCGTTCAGGCCGGCAATGCCGCCCAACTCGCGTTCGAGCGGGGCCGCGACCCCGGTCGCCATGGTCGCCGGCTCCGCGCCCGGTCGCGCCGCGAACACCACGACGGTGGGAATGTCGACATTCGGCAGCGAGGCGATCGGGAGCTGCCGATAGGCGGCGCTCCCGGCGAGCGCCAGCCCCATCGCCAGCAGGAACGTGCCGATCGGGCGCCGGACGAAGAGGGCCGACAGCATCGTGCTAGCGCGGGAGAGCGGCCAAGCGGCTGGCAAACCGCGTTGCGAGCCCGCGCAGCCGTTGCAGCGCCAAATAAATCGCCGGTGTCGTGTAGAGGGTGAGGAACTGGCTCAGCAACAGCCCGCCGGTGATCGCCACCCCCAACGGGAGACGCTGCTCCGACCCGGCGCCTTGTAACAGCACGAGGGGGAGCGCTCCGAACAGCGCGGCCAACGTGGTCATCAGGATCGGGCGGAACCGAAGCATGCAGGCCTCGATGATGGCAGCGCGCGGCGGCAGGCCGCGGTTCTTCTCGGCATCGATCGCGAAGTCGATCATGATGATCGCGTTCTTCTTCACGATCCCCATCAGCAGCACGACGCCGACCAGCGCCACCAGCGACAGGTCCAGCCCGAAGATCATCAACGCGAGCAACGCCCCGATCCCTGCCGACGGCAGCGTGGAGAGGATCGTGATCGGATGGATGAAGCTTTCGTAGAGCACGCCCAGCACGATGTAGATGACGACGATCGCGGCCACGATCAGCCAGGGCATGGCCGGCAGCGACTTCTCGAACTCCGCCGCCGCCCCGCCGTAGCGGCCGGACACGCTGGGGGGCAGGCCGATCTCCCGCCTGATCCGCGCGATCGCCGCGGTGGCGTCGCCCAGCGAGGCTCCCTCGGCGAGATTGAAGCTGATCGTGACGGCCGGGAACTGATCGAGGCGGCTGATCACGATCGGCGCGGTCACCGGCTCGAAACGCGCGATCGCGCTCAAGGGGATCTGGGCGCCGCCCGTGCCGGGGACGCGCAGTCCGGCGAGCGCGTCCGCCCCGCTCCGCCATGCCGAGCTTGCCTCGAGCACGACGCGATACTGGTTGTTCTGGGTGAAGATCGTCGACACCTGGCGCTGCCCGAACGCGTCCTGCAGGACCGACTGCACGGTCTGCATCGACACGCCGAACCGCATCGCGGCCATGCGGTCCACCTGGACGACCGTGCGGAAGCCCTCCTCCTGGGCGTCGACAGCGACGTCCCGCAGTGTCGGCAAAGCCTGCATCGCCCGCAGCAGCTTCGATCCCCAGAGCGACGCCGAGCGCGAATCCGTGTCGGTGATGGTGTACTGGAATTCCGTCTTGGTCGTGCGGGTGCCGAGCTCGATGTCCTGGACCGGCTGCATGTAGACGGATAGGCCCGGGATCCCGCCCAGCCCGGCCAGCAAACGTTTGACGATGGCCGCCGCGCTTTCGCCGCGCTCGGCACGCGGCTTGAGCGTGATCGTCAGACGGCCTGTGTTGGGAGCGGCGTTGCCCAGCCCGGCGCCCACCAAGGCCGCCACTCCCGACACGGCGGGATCGGCCCCGACGATCCGGGCGGCCTGCAACTGCAATTCGCCGACCCGGGCGATCGAGGCGCTCGGCGCGGCTTGAGTGACCGCGACGATCTGCCCGGTGTCCTGCTGCGGCAGGAACCCCTTCGGTATCGCCACGAACAGCACCGCCGTGCCGATCACCGAGCCGAGCGCCACCAGCAGGACGAGGCGCGGGAGTCGCAGCGACCACAGCAGGCTGGACCGATATAGCGTCAGCGTCGCCTCGAACACGCGTTCGGCCGCGGCGCCGAGCGGTCCTGGCCGCGTCATGCCCGCCGGGCGCAGCAGAACGCCGCACATCATCGGCGTCAGCGTCAGCGAGACGATGGCCGATACGATCACCGCGGCCGACAGCGTGACGGCGAACTCGTTGAATAACCGGCCAGCGACGCCGCCCATGAACAAGAGCGGGATGAACACGGCGACCAAGCTCAGCGTCAGCGAAACGATGGTGAACCCGATCTGCGAAGCGCCGCGATAGGCAGCCGTCAGCGGCGGCACGCCCTGTTGGATATGGCGGACGACGTTCTCGATCATGACGATCGCGTCGTCGACCACGAAGCCGCTGGCGACCGTCAGCGCCATCAGCGACAAATTATCGAGTGCGAAGCCACAAAGCGACATCACGCCGAACGTTCCGATCAGGCTGAGCGGCAACGCCAGGGCCGGGATCAGCGTGGCGCGCCATGACCGGAGAAAAGCCAGGATCACCAGGATCACCAGCAGCATCGCCAGAAAAAGCGTGATCTGCACGTCGCGCACGCTGGCGCGGATGGTCTCGGTTCGATCCCCGGCGACAACGAGGCGGATGCCGGCAGGCAACAGCGGCGACAACTCCTGCATCGTCGCCTTCAGCCGTTCCACCGCTCCCACGATGTTGGCGCCGGATTGCCGCTGGATGTCGAGCAGGATGGCCGGCTGACCGTTGTACCAGGCCGCGACGTTGTTGTTCTCCAATCCCGTCACGGCGCCGCCGACATCGCCGATCCGCACCGGCGAGCCGTTCCGCCACGCGATCACGACCTGGTCGTACGCGGCGGGCGAGAGCAGCTGGTCGTTGGCGCTCAGAACCGTCGCCTGGTCCGGTCCATCGAACCCGCCCTTGGCGCCATTGACGTTGGCATTTCCGATGGCGGTGCGGACATCCTCCAGCGACAGGCCATAGATGGCCAATCGCGCCGGGTCGGCCTGTACCCTGATGGCAGGCCGGATGTCGCCCTGGACGGTGACCCGGCCGACGCCGTCGACCTGGCTCAATCGCCGCTTGAGCACCGTATCGGCGATATCGCTCAGCCGGTCGATGGTGACTTTGTCGGAGAGCAGCGCCAGAGTCAGGATCGGCGCGTCCGCCGGGTTCACCTTCGAATACACCGGCGCATAGGGCAGACCCGGCGGCAAGGTCGCGGCGGCCGCGTTGAGCGCCGCCTGAACGTCGAGCGCCGCAGCGTCGACCTTCCGGCTGAGCGCGAATTGCAGCGTGATCTGGCTGGTGTTCTCCGAACTGGTCGACGTCATCTCCAGCAGACCGGGGATCTGTCCGAGCTGGCGTTCCAGCGAGGCCGTGATCAGCGTCGACACGACATCCGCGCTCGCTCCCGGCAGCCGGGTCACGACTTGGATCGTCGGCAGGTCGACCGCCGGCAACGCCGACAACGGCAGCGCGCGATAGCCGAGCGCGCCCGCCAGGAAGATCGCCACTGCCAACAGGCAGGTCGCGATCGGCCGCGCGATGAACGGCCCCGACAAGCTCACGGCTTACCGGCGGCGATCGGACCCGGGGGCGCCGCCGCCGGGGACAGCACCGTCACGGCGGTGCCGTCGGTCAATCGCTCGGCGCCTTCGGTGACCAGCTGCGCACCGGCGGACAGACCGCTGGTAACGACGGCAACGGATTGGTCCTGATAGCCGATCCGGACGGGCTGGCGCGAGACGGCCTGCTTGTCGACGACATAGACGTACGGACCCTCGGGGCCCCGCTGGATCGCCAAAGGCGGGACCGTCACCACGTTGGTCAGGGTCGCGACCAGGAGCTTCACGTTGACATAGGCGCCGGGCCAGAGCTGGAGATCGGCATTGGGGAACAACGCCTTGAGCTTGATCGTGCCGGTCGATTGATCCACTTGGTTATCGAGAACGGCCAGGCGTCCCCGGTCGAGCACGGCGTGATCGCCCGAGGGCTCAAGCGCGAGCGCCTCGGGCATCGCGGACTTCATTGCCGCCATCACCTGCGCCAAGCGCTGCTGCGGCAGCGTGAACACCACCGCGATGGGCCGCATCGCCGTGAGGACGACGAGCCCCGCCGGGTCGGTCGCACGCACCACATTGCCAGGGTCGGTCTGGAGCATCCCCAATCGGCCATCGATCGGCGCGGTGATGGTCGTGAAGCTCATCTCGGCGCGAGCGCGGTCCAGTTGCGCCTGGTCCTGCTCCACCTGAGCCGCGAGCTGCGCCATGGTCGACAGTGCAGCTTCGGCGCGTTGAACAGAGCCGACCTTGTCGTTGGCGAGCGACTGATACCGGTTGTACTCGAGCCTCGCATTGGCGAGCGCCTTCTCGTCCTGCGTCTTGCGCGCGATCGCCTGGTCCAGCTGCGCCTTGTAGATCCGTGGATCGATCCGCGCGAGCACATCCCCGGCCCGGACCTCCTGGCCTTCCCGGAACCGAACTTCCAGCAATTTGCCATCAACCTGCGAGCGCACCGTCACGAGCGCCGATGCCTGCACCGTGCCGAGGCCCTCGAGATAGACCGGCACCGTCGCCGTCACCGCCGGCCGCGTCACCACGGGCACTGGCGCCGAGGCCGCCCCGAGCAGCGGCGGCGGGCCCGCCTGGCCATCCGAGCCGGCCCACCAGCACAGCGCCCCGATCACGAGGGCGGTGGTCACGCCCAACGTGATCAGATGCACCCGCACGGGCGTCAAGGTGATCATCGTCGTTCAGTCGGCCGCCAACTTGCCCGCTTCGCCGCCGGCGCCTTGGTCGAGCACGCCCATCACCAACTCGCTGATCGCGACCACCGACCCGGCCTGGATCAGCTGCATCACGGAGATCGGCTTGCCGACATCCTGCTCGAGCGATTCCGCCAGCTCGACCGCCATCAGCGAGTCCAACCCCATTTCCGGCAGCGAACGCTCTACATCAACCTGCCCGGCGCCCGTGCCGAGGACACGGCCGACATGTTCGCGCAACCGGGCGATGACGACGCCGCGGCGCTCGTCGGCCGGTGTGCCGGCCAACACACTGGCGAGCGTCTCGCTCGACTGCATCAGCTGCGCCACCACGTTCTCGCTCGCCATCGGCAGGAAGCGCGGCGTGCGCGTGCCCGGCAGCAGCGTGCCGAGCCGTTGCAAGTTGAACTGCGCCACCGAAACGCGATTGGCGCCGACCGCCATCAACCGGCCGAGATCCGTCAACGCTTCGGCCGCCGGGATCGACCCCATTCCGGTCCGGTTCTGCAGCATCTCCTCCACGCCCACGTTGCGGGCGAGCACGCCGACATCTTTGATTGCGCCCCAAGCCACCGCGAGCGCCGGCAGACCGAGCGCGCGGCGATGCTGTGCCAGTGCGTCAAGATAGAGGTTCGCGGCGACGTAATTGCCTTGACCGGGATTGCCGACCACCGTCGTGCCCGACGAATACATGACGAAATGGTCCAATTCGTGGCCCAGCGTCGCCTCGTGCAGGTGCCACGCGCCGAGAAGCTTGGGCGCCAGCACCCGGCGCAGCCGCTCGCCATCCAGCTTCATGATCGGGCCGTCATCGAGCACCATCGCGGCGTGCACTACGCCGCGCAGCGTCGGCATCGTCGCGCCGATCTCGCCGATGACCCGCGCGACGTCCGCCGCGCTGGTGACGTCCGCGGCGAATGCCGTCACGGACGCGCCGGCCGCCTGCATTACCGCGATGCCGTCCTTCGCCTCGTCGGTCGTCGCGCCGCGGCGGCTGACCAGAGCCAGGTGCCGCGCGCCCTTCTCGACCAGCCATTTCGCCGTCGCCAAGCCGAAGCCGCCGAGCCCGCCGGTAACGAGGTATGTGGCGTCCGACCGCAACGCCAACTCGGTCGTGACCAGCGCGAGACCGGCATCCGCCGGGTCGGTCAGAAGCACGATCTTGCCGATGTGGCGGGACTGTTGCATCAGCCGGAACGCCTCGGCAGCGCGGAGATCGGGATCGGCGTGAACGGCAACGGCCGCAGCGCGCCGGTGCCGAACAGCGCCATGACCTCGGCGAACAGGCTTTCCGCAAGCTCCTTCCGCTCGATCAGCAAGGTGTCGACGTCGATACCGAAATAGCTGAGGTTGTTGCGGAACGGCCGCAGCCCGATCCGGCTGTTCGCGTAGAAGTCGCGCTTGCCGATTTCGAGAAAGCGGCCGAACGGGCGCAGGATCTGCAGGTTCTTGTTGATCGCATCGCCCGCGAGCGAGTTCAGCACGACGTCCACGCCCCGTCCGCCGGTCAGCCGCATGATGTCGTCGGCGAAGTCGAGCGAGCGCGAGTTGAGCATGTGGTCGACCCCCATCCGCTGCAGCACGCGCCGCTTCTCGTCCGACCCGGCGCTCCCGAACACCACCGCACCGCGCAGTTGCGCGATCTGCACGGCCGCGAGGCCGACGCCGCCGGCCGCACCATGGATCAGCACGCTCTCGCCCGCGCGCAGCCGCGCCAATTGGTCTAAGGCGTAATAAGCCGTCAGGAACGCCGTCGGGATGGTTGCCGCCTCAGCGTAACCGATATCGGCCGGCAGTCGGGCGACGGCGCCGGCGTCGGTCACGACGTGGCTGGCGAAGGTGGAGGACGCGAACGCCACCACCCGGTCGCCCACCGCAAGATGGTCCACGCCCTCGCCAACCGCCGACACCTCGCCGGCGCACTCCATGCCGATCGTCGCGCCGGAGAACCCGTGCTCGACCGCCTCCTCCGGCAGCATCCCCATCGTCCACAGCACGTCGCGGTAGTTCAGCCCGGCGGCATGGATACGAATCTCCACCTGGCCGGGCTTCGGCGCGGCCGGCGACACGGCATGCAGGAACAGCGAGTCGATCCCCCCCTGCGGACCGACGTCGAGCCGGAACGGGCCGGTCGTTTTCGGGCGCGATGCGGCGTCCGCCGAGAGCTGCGCGACCGTCATCGGCTGCATGCGGTTGACGAACCGCTGACCGGCGCCGATCCGCACCTCCATCTCCTCGTCGGACCGCAGCAGCTCATCGGTCAGAAGTGCGGCCGCGTCCGCATCGAGATCGGCGCAAAGGTCGATCAAATGCGGTGCCAGATCCGGGTGTTCGTTGCTCAGCACACGGCCGAGGCCCCAAAGCGGCGCCTGACCCGGATCGAGCGGCCCGACCAGGCCAGGCCCGGCAAACGCGCCTCGCGTCACCAGATGCAGCCGCGGCTTGTAGACATCTTCCGCCGACTTGATCGCCTGCACCAAGCTCAGCGTCGACAGACACCGAAGATCCTGCTGCTCCAGCATGTCGCTGGGCCGAACCGGCGCCAGGCCGGCCAAGTGCACGATGTTCTGCGCGCCGATTGCGCGGGCAGGCTCCATGTCAGCGGCCGTCGCGAACGCCGCGCCGGCCAAGCTGCCGAGTGTCAGCACCTGCACGGAATGCCCGCGGCTGCGCAGACGCGAAGCGACGTCCTTCGCGAAACCGGCTTCCAGCGCATCGGCCCCGCTGAGCAACAGCCACGACGAGACCACTGCGCTGCCACGCTCGAGCGGCATCGCCGGCGTCGATGCGCGTTGCGCCAGCAGCACCGAGCGCGGCGCGGCCGGCAGCCCGGCGGCGCCCGATAGACGCGCCACGCTGTCGAACCCCGCCTCGCGCAGAACGGTTTGCGGATCGATGTCGTCCGCCTCGTCCGATACGAGATGCAGGCTGCGATGATCCTCGCTTCCGCCGGGCAGCAGCGCCTCGAGGCGTCCACCGGTCGGTTCCACCGCGACGAGCCAGCCGCCGGGTGCGAGCAGCGTCGCGACGCGATCGAGCAGCGCCGACGGCCCGGCCGGAAGGTGCGCCGCCATCAGCACCAGGTCGAATCCGTCCGAGGGCAGATCATCCACCGGGCTCTCTGCATCCAGGTCGAACAGCGCCGTGCCGAAGCCGTGATGGGCGGAGAAGCGCTGCTTGGCGCGGTCCAGCACGGTCTCCGACCGATGCGCCAGCACGTATTCGGCGCGCGCCGAGGTCAGGATCGGCAACATCGCAGCCGTCAGGCCACCGCCGCCATTGCCGAGTTCCAGCACACGGAGCAGCAATCCCCCATCCCCGCCCTGCCGCGACTGGGCGAGCAGCTTGGCGACCACCGAGCCCACGATCCGCGTCGCCGCCGCGGCGGTCGGCGATCCATCATGCAACAGGTCGGTCGCAGCATCGGCCTTGTCGGCGGCGATTTCGGACGGCGCGACGCATAGGGTGGTCACCAACTTCTCGCCGTGCCGGCCTGCCAGCAGCAGCTCGGCCGAGTGCGAGGGATGCGCGAGCATGAGGCTCCGCCACAGCGCCGCTGGATCGCGGTCGACATGCGAAGCGACCCAGGTCCAGCGGCCACCCTCTTGCGTGAGCGCCCCGTCGGCCTCGGCCATCTCGACCAGCCGCGCCAGCAGGCCGGCTTGCGCCGGCAGGACGCGGGCACGCCGCTGCAGTTGCGGCAGCAGGAACGGACCGTCGGCCGCGCCAAGCTCACGCAGGGCCCGGCAAGCGTAGGCGCCGATCAGGTCGTCGATCGCCGCAGAGGCATCACTGCCAACCGGAGACGGCGCCGCGAGTTCGGTCGCCAACGAAGCCGCGACAAACTCGGGGGTCGGCAACGCCATGGTCTCCGATCCGGCCACCGCACGATCGACCCGCCAGCCCTCGGTCACGTAGTTGGCGTGGGCATTCGCTTGGAAATCGACTTTGCGGAACCGCGCGCCATGGATCGACAGCAGCAGGGCGCCGCCCTCGTCGTAGATGCGGAACTCCGCCGAACCCGACCGCGACGTCTCCCGCGTGACCGTCACCAGGCACGTGACCCGCGCGGTCAGCGGCGCGAAGCTGCGCAGGCGTTCGATCTGGACCGGAATGAACGCGCACTGCCGCAACTCGGTCCGTCCCAGCACGGCGATCAGCACCTGGATGCAGCTATCGAGCACCGCGGGATGGGCGCGATAGCCGGCCAGCGCAGCGTCGTCCAATTGCGGCAGCTCGATCTCCGCCACGCCCGTCGGGGGCTCGTCGCCGACCGCGCTCAGTAAGATCGACTGGATACCCTGAAAGGCCGCTCCGTACGCCAGACCGCGTTGCAAGGAGTCGAGATAGTGCGCCGAACCGTCGACCCGCTCGGTGAGACCCTGCTTGATCGCCGCCAGATCGACCGGCGGCGGCGGCGCGCCCGCGCCGCGCGTGATCCGCGCCCGGTTGTGCGTCGTCCAGCTCTCCGAGAACATGTCCGGACGGCTGCGGATCTCGATCGTGC
The DNA here is from genome assembly GCA_963848035.1 of uncultured Alphaproteobacteria bacterium. Classification (GTDB taxonomy): domain Bacteria; phylum Pseudomonadota; class Alphaproteobacteria; order Acetobacterales; family Acetobacteraceae; genus JAVVHH01. The sequence goes on along the minus strand of CAWKCD010000001.1, from coordinate 2,814,674 downwards.
CATCCTTGCCGTCGACGGCGGTCTCGATCGCGCCGATCGGCCGGGCCGTCACCACGAACGGGCGCAAGATATCGAACGTTTCGATCTCGAGCGACCCCTCGCCGAACAGCTTTTCCGCAGCCGCCAGGCCCAGCTCGATATACCCGGCGGCCGGGAACAACACCGAGCCCTGGACGACGTGGTCCGTCAGATACGGCAGCAATCCGAGGTCCATCGAGTTCTGCCAGAGCGCGTCGATCCCGCGCGGACGCCAGCCGAGCAGCGGATGATCGCGATGCGTCGGTGGGGGCACGTCGGGCAGCGGCACCCAGCCGCGCCAGTGCCGCTGCCGCTGCCAGGGATAGGTCGGCAGTGCGGCAGGCCGGGCCGGGCGGGTGAACACGAGCTCGGGCCGAACGACGTCGCTCGCGTGGCAGGAAGCGATGGCGGTCCAGAGCGCAGGCATCTCCGGTTCCGGCCGATTGGGGCCGGGACGGCGCAAGGTCGCGATCGCGACGGCGGCGATGTCGCGCGCCTTGGCGCATTGGAGGACGTAGTCCCGCAGCACCGGGTGCGGCCCGATCTCGACGAAGGTCGTGATGCCCAACGGGCCGAGTACATGCTCCACCGCATCGGCGAACTGGACCCGTTCACGGATGTTTCGCCACCAATACGTCGCATCCAGCGTCCTGCCGGGCAGTTCCTGGCCGTCGACGGTGGAGATGAACGGCGTGTGCGTCTCGCTCGGCCGCAACGTGTCGAGCGCGGCCAGAAGGCCGCCCTCGATCGGATCCATGGCCCGGCTGTGGAACGCATAGTTCAAGGGCAGGATGCGGGCGAACTTACCCGCATCGGTCAGCCGTTCGCGCAGGATCTCGAGCGCGGCGGGGTCTCCGGCGACGGTCACCGCGCGAGGCGCGTTGCGCGCGGCCAACTCCAGCCAGCCGCCGCACTCCGCCATCGTAGTGATCGCCTCGTCGGCGCCGATGCCGATCGCCGCCATCCGGCCCGTGCCCGCGGTGCGTGCCTGCATCGCCGAGCGCTGGAAGATGACCTCGGTCGCTTGCGCGCGATCGAGCGCGCCCGCGACATGTGCGGCTGCGACTTCGCCGACGCTGTGGCCGAGCACCGCCGCAGGCGTGACACCAGCCTCGCGCAGCACCGCGGTTAGGCCAAGCTGCAGGGCGAACAAGGTCGGCTGCGCCACTTCGGTCTGCGCCATGCGCGACTGTTCTTCGGGACGGTGCAATTCCTCGACCAGCGACCAACCCGTCTTGGGCTCGAACAAGGCGTCGACCGCCTCGACTTCCGCGCGGAACGCGGGACAGGCGGCCAGCAATTCGCGCCCCATCGCCCACCATTGCGGGCCATTGCCGGAGTAGACGAATGCGACACGGGCCGGCTCGGCGGCGCCCCGGCCAGCCACGACGCCTTGTGTCGCCTCCCCCGCGCCGAACCGCTCCAGTCGCTCGGCCGCCTCCAGGCAGGAGCCGGCGGCCACCGCGACGCGATATCCGAGGCGCGAGCGGCAGAGCGCGGCTGTCGCGCAGATGTCGAGCCACGCGCTTTCTTCCTGCGTGCGAAGCCACGCGGCCTGCGTGCGCGCCATCTCGGCGAGCGCCGGCTCCGACTGCGCGCTCAGCACCAGCACGCCGGCCCAAGGCTTCGCAGGCGCCGCCGCGGCCGCTGCCATGGGGGCGCGGTATTCGCGGACGATGGCATGCGCGTTCGTGCCGCCGAAGCCGAATGAATTGACGCCGAACACGAGCAGCTTTTCCTGATCGGGCAGCTTCGTCGCGGCGGTGACGACGTCCAGCTTCCAGCCCTCGAAGTCGATGCGCGGGTTCGGCGTCTGGAAGTGCAGGTTGCCCGGTATCTCGCGATGCCGCAGCGCCAGCAGCACCTTGGTCAGACCGGCAATGCCGGAAGCCGGCTCGAGATGGCCGATATTGGATTTGACCGACCCGATCCGGCAAGGGCTGCCGTCGGTCCGCGGCTCGCCGAGCACGCGACCGATCGCTTCGCACTCGATCGGATCGCCAACGGCCGTGCCGGTGCCGTGCGCCTCGACGTAGAACACGTCCTCCGGCGCCACCCCGGCGTCGCCATAGACCTTGCGCAGCAGACGCTCCTGCGCGACCTGGCTCGGCATCGAAAGGCCCATCGTGCGGCCGTCCGAGTTGACGCCGGTCCCCATGATCACGCCATAGATCGTGTTGCCGTCGCGCTCAGCGTCGGACAGTTTCTTGATCACGACCATGCCGCCGCCCTCTGAGCGGACATAGCCGTCGCCGCTCGCATCGAAGCTCTTGCATCGGCCGGTGGGCGACAGCATGGAGGCCTGCGCGAAACCGAGCCAAGGCCGGGCATGCGCGAGGATGTTGGCCGCGCCGACCAGCGCCATGTCGCAAGCGCCCTCGATCAACGCGCGGCAGGCCTGGTGCACGCAGACCAGACCGGACGAACAGGCCGTGTCGATCGCAAGGCTCGGCCCGCGCAGATCAAGTACGTACGAAATGCGGTTGGCCGCGATGCTCAGCGAACTCCCGGTGTTGGAATAGGCGTCGGGCGCGCCAGGCCCGACCAGATCGGCATAGTCGTGGCTGGATATGCCGACGAACACGCCCGTCGTTGATCCGGCGATTTGCTTGGGCACCAGCGACGCATCCTCGAGCGCCTCCCAAGCGAGTTCGAGCAGCAGCCGCTGCTGCGGATCGGCTTGCCTCGCCTCGCGCGGCGACATGCCGAAGAATTCCGCATCGAACGCGTCGATCCTGTCGAGGAACCCGCCGGCGCGCGTGTAGACGCGCGCGGCCTGCTCCGGATCCGGATCATGATAGCCCAAATCCCAACGATCGCCCTTCGCCTCGCTAATTGCATCGGTGCCATCCCGCAATAGCTTCCACAGCCTATCGGGAGACGTTGCGCCACCGGGGTAGCGACCGCTGAGCCCGACGATCGCGATAGGATGGGAGGACATGGAGCGCTCACTACCGTTCGCGCGCTCATTACCTTCCACTCTCCGAACGTGCAATGAGAAACGTTATTACATAAAAAATCTCCGTGAACCTTTGGGCCTGAGTTGTATCGACATGGGGCGGGAAACTGGTACGAGTTCGCGCATTCTCGAAAGTTGCTGAATTCGCAACGTGCGGCGAAAGCAAATGATCGCCAGACATTCATCATGATGCCATAACTGAAATGAACACGGCGCCGGAGCAATCCGAAATCGCAGGAGCTGTTCCCGCAATGGTTGCATCGCGGTCAGGAGGGCTTTATTTGCTCCTGCCGCCGGGACTGCTTTCCGATCTCATCCCAGCCGATCAACTATCGGTTGTAAATTTAGTCAAATCGTTCTTGATCCGCGAGAGCGTGGAAACGCAAGGGTCACATCATGCCGCCTCGGACCATGCCCGCGAGGTGATCCACCGCCTCGACAGGGATTTCGCTATCGTTAATTTCTCGATAATGAATGATCCAGATTTACGCGCAGCTGCCGATCCTGCGAGCCACGATCGATACTTCGGCATCGTGCGCGTGACCGGGCTGGTTCAACCGCTGGTGGTCCGTTCCATTCTCGATGCAAAGCGGCGTTTCCATGATGCAATGGTCTCGGCTTACGCGCGCTGCGATCAGCAATTCTATTCCGGCATCGGCGTGGGATTGACCGCGGCGTTGGCCCATCTCGCCGGCGAGACGCCCCCACGCCTGACTGTCCTCGACCGTCCGCCGGCCGGAAGGTCGAGCGAGGCGCCTGCCGGGCGCTGGGTGCTCGGCCACCAGATATTCGCTGCGATCACGCAATGCATCATCATCATCGCGATGAACTCGTTCGAAATCGCCATGAATGCTCAGGACAGGGCTGCAGCCGGCGGCGCGCTCGACCTTGCCGCCACCTTGCTCCTCGCCTCGGCCTCGGCCTTCCGCTTCACCGCCGACTTTTCCGCGGCGTCGTACAGTCAAGAGATACGGCCGAGCATGGGGCCGGAACACGTCGGCAGCGGTTTCAGCGGTCTGCTGTCCGAAGACCATCGACATCTCGTCGATGTCATGGTCCGCACCCGCCCGCTGATGGGCAAGGCGGCGGCGGCGTTGCCGGAGCAGCACCGCAGGGTCGGCGCCGCGTTGAGCTACGTCTACGACGATCACAAATTGGTTTGTGCCCGCTTCGGCGGCGCCGAGGGCAGCAGCTTGCGATCCGACGCCTGCAGCGAAGTCCCGGGCGTCGTGCTCCTGGATCGGTTCAAGCGCGCCCGCACGCGGTTGCTCACGCCGATGGCGGAGGTCCGTTGACCGTCGCCGGACGCATCGGCGGGTTCCTCGCACTGGCCGCACCGATGATCGTTTCACGCGCAGGCCTCGCCGGCATGGGCATCGCCGATGGGTTGATGGTGGCCCGCCATAGCGCCGGCGAACTTGCGGTGCTCGGATTGTCCGAAGGCACCATGGGGCGTGTGGTCGACGTCCTCGTCGCGTTTCTCGCCTCCGGCATGGTGCTCGTCGCCCACGCACAGGCTGCAAGCCGGCCGCAGCAGGCCGGCGCGATCTGGCGGCACGCGATGGCCCTCGCTTTGGGGCTCGGCGCGCTCGCCGCGATCGCCGGCGCCGCCGGATGGTGGCTGCTGCTGCGGAGTGGCGCCGTGGAGGAGCGATCGCAACTCGTCGCCGCCGCCTTTCCCGTCGTCGTGGCCCTCGCCGTCGCAACGCCCGCCGCGCTCGTGGCGCTGGTCTCCGGCATGTTCCTCGAAGCCGTCGGACGCGCGCAGACGGTTGCGATCGCGATCATCGTCGCCAACGTCGCCAATGTCGGGTTCAACCTCGTGCTCATCGACGGCGGTTTCGGCATCCCGGCGCTCGGCGCGCTGGGCTCGGCGATCTCGACCGGGATCGTGCGGCTCCTGCTCGCCCTCGGCCTGGTCGCCTGCGTCTGGACAAGCGATCCTCAGGCCGAGCTGGGCGTTCGTCGACGCAGTGACGAGAACTGGCGCAGCCTCGCCCCGCAACGGCGTCTGGGCTACGGCGCAGCCTCGGCGGCGGCGGCCATGAACGTGGTCGATCCTGTGCGATCACATCAGGGCCGCCGAGCGGGAGCCGTTCGATCTCAGCGGTGGCGACCTGGTCCGCGCCCGTCTCCTGCGCCTGGATGCCGATACGCACGTCCTGATCCTGGCGATCCATCACATCGTGGCCGACGGCTGGTCGATGGGCGTGCTGCTCCGCGAGTTCACAGCCCTGTACGCGGCCTTCGTGCGCGGTCTGCCCGACCCCCTCGCGCCGCTGCCGCTGCAATATGCCGACTATTCGCGGTGGCAGCGCGAATGGCTGACCGGGCCGGTCGCCGAAACACTGGTCGAACGCTGGCGCGAAGCCCTCGAAGGGACGCCAGAGCATCTGGAACTGCCGTCGGACCACCACCGCCCGGCCGTCCCGACCTTGCGGGGCGCATTCGTGCCGTGGCAGTGCCCGCCCCCTCTGGCGCGACGGCTGCAGGCGCGAGCCCGCGCCGCAGGAGCGACGCCCTTCATGCTCCTGCTCACCGCCTTCCAGGCGCTGCTGGCGCGATGGAGCGGCGTGAACGATCTTGTCGTCGGCACGCCGGTTGCACAACGCAACCGTGCCGAAATCGAGCCCTTGATCGGCTTCTTCGTCAACACGCTGCCGCTGCGCGCCCAGTTCGCTCCCGATCTGACCTTCGCCGATGCCTTGGCCCGCGGGCGCGAAACCATCCTGACCGCCTACACCCATCAGGACCTCCCGTTCGAGACGCTCGTGCAAGCGTTGCGGCCCGACCGTGACTTGTCCCGCCAGCCCATCGTGCAGGTGATGTTCATCTTGCAGAACGCGCCGATGCCGACGGTCAAGATCCCCGGCATCGACCTCGAGCCAGTCGCCATGCCCACCACGGTGGCGAAGTTCGACCTGACGCTCAGCCTAGCCGAAGCGGAAGATGGCGGCCTCGACGGCGACTTCGAATACGCAACCGACCTGTTCGATCTCTCGACGATCGAGCGCGTCGGCCACTGGTTCACCCGCATTCTGACCGCCATCGCGGAAGACCCGGCAGCAGTGATCGCCGACATCGACCTGCTGAGTGCGGAGGAGCGGCGGCTGATCTTGTCCGACTGGAATCCGGCCCCGACGCCTTTTCCCCAGGGCACGCTGCCCTCGCTATTCGCCGCGCAAGCGTCGCGTACTCCGGACGCCGAGGCGGTCGCAGAAGGCCCCCGTGCCCTCTCCTATGCCGCACTCGATCGCGCGTCTGACGCCGTGGCTGCCGCCCTGCAACAACGCGGCGTCGGCCTCGAGACCGTCGTCGGCGTGGCCCTCGCGCGCGCGCTCGAGACCGTCGTCTACGCCCTCGCCGTGCTCAAAGCCGGCGGCGTCTACCTCCCGCTCGATCCCGCCTACCCGCCCGACCGCCTCGCCTTCATGCTCGACGACGCCCGTGCCGCGCTCGTGCTCACCGACGCCGCCACCGCCCCCCGCCTGCCCATCTCGGTCCCGCAATATCAGCCTGACCTGACCGCAACCGGCACGCCGCATCCACCGGCTCTAGAACCCGATCACCTCGCCTACATCGTCTACACCTCCGGCTCGACCGGCACACCCAAAGGCGTCGCCGTCAGCCATGCCGCCGCCGCCAACCTGGCCTTCGCGCGCCGCCACGGCCACGATCCGATCGGACCCGGCGACCGCGTGCTGGCCGCCATCTCCGTCGGGTTCGACGTCTCGATCGGCCAGTTGCTGTTGCCGCTGCTCTCGGGCGCCTGTGTCGTGGTCGCGCCCGACCTGCGCACGCTGTCGGCCGACTCGTTCTGGGCGCTGATCGAGGAGGGCCGCGTCAGCCATGTGAACTCGGTCCCGTCGTTCTTCGATTCCGTGCTCGATGCGGCGCCGCCCGGCGCCGGGCTGCAGCGGCTGATGCTGGGCGGCGAGCCGCTGACCGGCGCGTTGTGCCGCCGCCTGCAGGCGGCGCTGCCGAACACGATGCTGGTCAACATGTATGGCCCGACCGAAGCCTGCATCGACGCCACCGCCTACCTCGTGCCCGCCCAGCCCGGCGACGGCGTCATGCCCGTCGGCCGCCCGCTCGCGAACTACCGCGCCTACGTGCTCGACGCACAGCTGCGCCTAGTGCCCCTCGGCGTAGCCGGCGAGCTCTTTCTCGGCGGCGCCGGCCTGGCGCGCGGCTATGTCGGCCAGCCCGACCTCACCGCCGCACGCTTCCTGCCCGATCCGTTCGCGCCCCCCGGCGGCCGCCTGTATCGCACCGGCGACCGCGCCGCCTGGCGCCCCGACGGCACCCTGGCCTTCCTCGGCCGCGACGACGATCAAGTGAAGATCCGCGGCTTCCGCGTCGAACTCGGCGAAATCGTCGCTTCCTTGCGCACGCATCCCGGTGTCGCTCAAGCCGCGGTGATCGTCCGCAAGGATCCGCCCGGCACGGGCCGGCTGGTGGCCTACATCGTGCCCGTCGCCGACATGCCCGCAGCGAAAGAGTTGCGCGCCCATCTCGCCGAACGCCTGCCGAGCCACATGATACCCGGCGTGTTCGTAGCGCTCCCGTCCCTGCCCCTAACGCGCAACGGCAAGCTCGACGCCGCAGCGCTCCCGGCCCCGCCGGCCGAAACTGACGTTGCGCCACCCGTCGGCGAGCGGGAGACGCTGCTCTGTGCCCTCTTTGCCGAACTGACCGGCACCGCCACGGTCGGCCGTCATGACGGGTTCTTCAATCTCGGCGGTGACAGCATCGGCGCGATCCGGCTGGTCTCGCTGGCGCGCACCCGCGGCAGCCTTTCGATCCAGGTGCGTGACGTGTTCGCGCACCCGACCCCCGCCGAACTCGCCCTCGTCGCAGTCACCGCCGACGAAAACCGACAGCCGTACATCGACCCGGTCGGCGCGTTGCTGCCGACGCCCTTGCAGCAAGCCCTGCTCGCGAGCGGCGCGCCCCTCGGCCGTTTCCACCAGGCCGTCGCCCTGCATCCCCCTCGCGGTCTCGACTCCGAGCGGATCGAAAATGCCCTTTCAACGCTCGTCGCAGCGCATCCCGGTCTGCACATCGCGCGGACGGACCAGACACTCGCCGTTGTCACGCCAAGCTCGGTACCGATCCTCCAACGTCTGACGCACGCCAACCCGGCGGAGCTGACCGATCGTGTCCAGGCGCTAACCACCCGGTTCGACCTGTCGACCGGCCAAACCGTGGCCGCCTTGCTGGCGACACCGCAGGACCCGAAGTCAGCCGCCAACTCTATTCATCGCCATCCATCATTTCGCCGTCGACGGTCTGTCATGGCGCATCCTCGTCGAGGATCTGGCGACGATCTGCGCCAGCCCATCGGTCCGCCTGCCATCTGCGAGCCTGCCCATGCGAGGCTGGACCGAATATCTCCATGCCCAGGTGGGCCGACGTCGGTCCGAACTGCCGCTCTGGCGCGAGATGCTGGCCGCCCCGCCAGCCGCGCCGCCGATGGATCCTGACGGCGACAACACCATCGGCTCGAGCGCCACGCTCCGGCGCAGCCTGTCGGCCAGCGCGACCAATCGCCTGCTCGCCGCGCCCGCGGTTTACCGGGCGGAGATCAACGACGTCCTCCTCGCCGCCCTCGCTCTGGCGCTAACGGCGTGGCACCGCGAGGCCGGTAAGCCGCAGGCCATCCACGGCGTCATGTTGGAAGGCCACGGGCGTGAGCCGGGCCATAGCGGCCTCGACGTCACGCGGACGGTCGGCTGGTTCACATCCGCCTATCCGGTCCGCCTCGATACGTCCGGCCTCGTGCTCGACGACGCGCTTGCGTCGGGCGATGCGGCCGGCGAGGCGATCAAACGCACCAAGGCACTCCTGCGCCGCTTCCCGGAGCACGGGCTCGGCTACGGCATCCTGCGGCACCTCGATCCCCAAAGCGGCCCGGCGCTCGCGGCGCTGCCAGAGCCGAACCTGCTGCTGAACTATCTCGGCCGCTTCGAGCACGCGGCTTCGGTGAGCGAAACCGAATGGCGGCCGGCGCCGATGCCGGTGCAACCGCAAGACGACCACGATCGCAGTCGCGCTCCGATCCTCCTGGAAGCGAACGCGATCCTCGACGGCGCGGGCGCGCTGCACATCGCCTGGACCTACGCCCCATCGGTCGGCGCAGCCCGCACCGAGGCGCTCGCCGACCTATTCGTCCAAGCGCTCGATGCGCTGGGGCGGCATTGCCAAGAGCGGCCACTGCCGGCCCCCCTGCGCATGGTCGCCGCCGACTTCCCCGAGGCGCAGCACTGCGGGCTGGACGAGGCGCTGTTCGGGGAGATCTTGGCCGACACCCCGGATCTCGAGATCGTCGTGCCGCTGACCCCGCTGCAGCAAGGTCTGGCGTTCGAGACGCTGGCCCGCAGCGGCCGTGCCGATCCATATTTCGTGCAGGGCGTCTTACGGCTGGAGGGCGCGATCGACCTTGCGCGGTTCGAAGCCGCATGGCTGCGATTGATCCAGCGGCACGAGATCCTCCGCCTGGCGATGCCCTCGCGCGCCTTCGCCAACGGGCTCGCTGTATTACGCCCGGCAGAGACCATAACGGCTTGGAACGAGTTGGACTGGTGCGAGGCGTCCGCCGATGCGGCCGAGCGCGCCCTGTCCGAGCTGCTGGACCGCGATCGCGCCACCGGGTTCGACTTCCATGCCGGACCGCTCATCCGGATGACGCTCATCCGCCGCGGCGCGACCCGCACCTGGCTGCTCGCGAGCAACCACCACGCGCTGCTCGACGGCTGGTCGATGCCGATCCTGATCGCCGAACTGCTGCTCGCGTATCAGGACCTGCCCTTACCCCCGACGCTCCCCTGGCGCGGCGTTTTCGGATGGATCGCCGGCAACGACCGCGACGCGGCGACAACGTTCTGGGCCGAGCGGCTGCGTGGATTGGCGCCCGAGAGCGGCCTCCTCCTCCTGCCCCCTCCGGCACAGCCCGGCAGCGGCATGGCTAGCATCGAAACCCGCCTCCCTGCCGCCGCCTCGACGACGCTGGACGGCTTCGGCCGCCGGCACGGCCTGACGATGGCGACCGTCGCTTTGGGCGCCTGGGCGCTCCTGCTCCGGCCATTCCAGGCCGTCCAAGACGGTGAACTCGTGATCGGCGTCGTGAGCGGCGGACGCCCGGCATCCCTGCCGGGAAGCGACCGCGCGATCGGTCTCTTCATCCAGACCCTGCCGTTGCGTCTGCCGATCGTTGACGGCAAGGACATCGTGGACTGGCTGCATGCGGTGCAGACCATGGTGACGGAGCAGGAGGCGTATGGCTGGCTCGGCCTGCCCGCCATCCGTCAGGCCGCCGCCATGCCTGCCGACTCCGCACCGTTCCAGGCGCTATTCGTGTTCGAGAACTATCCCCGCACCGCCGGCGAGGCCGGGCCGCTCCGAGTGGTCGACGTCGCGAGCCACGACGCGACCCACTATCCGCTCAGCCTCGCGGCAGCCCCAGGAGCCGACGGGTTTGCACTCCGGCTGACGTTCGATCGGCAGATCCTGAGCGAGACCGACGCTGCGGCGCTGCTGGCCCGGCTGCACTTCCTGCTGCAAGCCCTCTACCAAGCCGACAAGGTAGATGCGCTGCCATTGCTGTCGGAAGTCGAGCGCATCAGCGTGCTTGCATGGTCGCAAGGCGAGAAGCTGACGACGCCAGCCGGCACGCTACCCTCGCTATTCGCCGCGCAAGCGTCGCGGACGCCGGACGCCGAGGCGGTCGCAGAAGGCGCCCGTATCCTATCCTATGCCGCCCTCGATCACGCGTCCGACGCCGTGGCGGCCGCCCTGCAACAGCGCGGCGTCGGCCTCGAGACCGTCGTCGGCGTGGCCCTCGCGCGCTCGCTCGAGACCGTCGTCTACGCCCTCGCCGTGCTCAAAGCCGGCGGCATCTACCTCCCGCTCGATCCCGCCTACCCGCCCGACCGCCTCGCCTTCATGCTCGACGATGCCCACGCCGCCCTCGTGCTCACCGACGCCGCCACCGCCCCCCGCCTGCCCATCTCGGTCCCGCAATATCAGCCGGACCTGACCGCAACCGGCACGCCGCTTCCGCCCGCGCTAGAACCCGATCACCTCGCCTACATCGTCTACACCTCCGGCTCGACCGGCACACCCAAAGGCGTCGCCGTCAGCCACGCCGCCGGGGTCAACCTGGCCTTCGCCCGCCGCCACGGCCACGATCCGATCGGTCCCGGCGACCGCGTGCTGGCCGCCATCTCCGTCGGGTTCGACGTCTCGATCGGCCAGTTGCTGTTGCCGCTGCTCTCGGGCGCCTGCGTCGTGGTCGCGCCCGACCTGCGCACGCTGTCGGCCGACGCGTTCTGGGCGCTGATCGAGGAGGGACGCGTCAGCCATGTAAACTCGGTGCCGTCGTTCTTCGATTCCGTGCTCGATGCGGCGCCGCCCGGCGCCGGGCTGCAGCGGCTGATGCTGGGCGGCGAGCCGCTGACCGGCGCGTTGTGCCGCCGCCTGCAGGCCGCGCTGCCGAACACGATGCTGGTCAACATGTATGGCCCGACCGAAGCCTGCATCGACGCCACCGCCTACCTCGTGCCCGCCCAGCCCGGCGACGGCGTCATGCCCATCGGCCGCCCGCTCGCGAACTACCGCGCCTACGTGCTCGACGCCCGGCTGCGCCTGGTGCCCCCCGGCGTGGCCGGCGAGCTGTTCCTCGGCGGCGCCGGCCTGGCACGCGGCTATGTCGGCCAGCCCGACCTGACCGCCACGCGCTTCCTGCCCGACCCGTTCGGCCCCCCCGGCGGCCGCCTGTATCGCACCGGCGACCGCGCCGCCTGGCGCCCCGACGGCACGCTCGCCTTCCTCGGCCGCGACGACGACCAAGTGAAGATCCGCGGCTTCCGCGTCGAACTCGGCGAGATCGAAGCGGCGTTGGCCGCCCATCCCGCCGTCCAGCAAGCCGCCGTCGCCGCCCACGCCGACGCCACCGCCGGTACCAGCCTGACCGCCTACATCGTCGGCGACGCCGACCCCGAAGACCTGCGCGCGCATCTCGCCCGCCGCCTGCCCGCGCACATGCTGCCAGCCGACATCGTCACCCTGTCCGCCATGCCGCTCACGCAAAACGGCAAGCTCGACCGCAAAGCCCTGCCCCGGCCGGCACAGCACGCCAGCCGCCACTACATCGCGCCCACGACACCGCTGGAGCAGCAACTGGCGCTCATCTTCGCCGAACTGCTCGGCGTCGACCGGGTCGGCGCGACCGACGATTTCTTCGCCCTCGGCGGCCACTCCCTAACCGCGATCCGTCTGATCGCCGCCATCAACGCCTCGTTCCACGTCGACTTGCCGATCAGCGCCCTACTCGAAGCTCCAACCGTCGCCGCCATGGCAGCCGCGCTGCGCGGCGCCGCCACCCACGCGACCAAGACCATCATCACGTTGCGGACCGGCGCCGCCGATCGGGCTCGCCTCGTCTGCGTGCATCCGCAGGGCGGCACGGCGTTCTGCTACGCCGGGCTGGTGCGGCACCTTCCCGCGGATCTGGCCATTCTCGGATTGCAGGCCGCCGGTTTTGCGCCCGGGGAATCACTCCCCGAGAGCATCGAAACCATGGCGGCCGCCTACGTCGCCGCGCTGCCGCCAGGTCCAGTCGTTCTGGTCGGATATTCTCTTGGCGGCACGATCGCGTTTGAAATGGCGGTGCAGATGCGCCAGGCCGGGCGTGAAGTCATCGGGCTCGCGTTGCTCGACACCTGGCATCCAGACGCCTGCCCGGCGCCGCACCAGACGCGGGCCGAGCTTCTCGCAATGCTGGGCGACGATATCGGTCTGCCCGCCGCGACCCCACCATGGCAGACGACCGAACAGCTCTTCGCCGCCGCGCAGGCAGCCGGCGTGCTGCCGCAAAACTTCACGATCGATCGGGCCGAGCGGATTGTTTCGGTCTGGGCGAACAATGCCCGTCTCGTGACGAAATACCGGCCGCAGAACGCGTCCAAGGCAGTCGACCTCGATGTGGCGTTGCTGCAGATCCGCGCCTCAAATCGGACGCTGCCGTTCTCCGACTGGACCAACTCGACACGCGGTCCCGTCCGGACCGTCGATCTCGATTGCGACCACCGCGAGATCATCGCCGAGCCACACGCAGCCGGCGTTGCAGACGCCATCGAGCGCCATCTACTCAACCTAACTCCGTAAGGGCCTAGCGATCAGCCCGTCGGGCGCAAATGCTCGCGCAACGTACGGCCGGCGTATTCCCTACGAAACACGCCTCGTTTCTGCAGGATCGGCACGACGCTGCGTGTGAACTGCTCCCACATGCCCGGCGAGAGCGTGGGCGTGAGCACGAATCCGTCGCACGCCCGGCGCTCGAACAGGCCGGTCAGCGTCTCGGCCACGCTCTCGGCTGTTCCCACGATCTGCGGGCAGAGTTCGCTCGTTGCAAAACGGCGCGCGGCTTCCCCCAAAGTCAGGCCCTCGGCCGCCGTGCCCTGCAGGATCACATCGAAAGATCCGCGGCTGCCCTCCTCGAGCTGCACGTCCGCGATCGGTTGGTCAGGATCCATCGTCGACAGATCGAGCCCGATATGTCCGGAGATCTGCGCCATGCCGAGCTGCGTATCGACCAGGCTGTTCAGATGCTCGGCGCGCTCCCGCGCGATCGACTCGGTTTCCCCAAGCACGACGTCGATCGATGGCAGGATCACGCAATCATCCGGGTCACGGCCATGGCGCGGCAGACGACTCTTGAAGTCGCTGTAGAAGGCCCGCATGTCCGCCTCGTGATGTTGCAAGGTGAAGATGATCTCGCCCCACCGGGCGCCGAACTCGCGCCCGCGCTCGGAAGAGCCTGCCTGCATGATCACCGGATTGCCCTGCGGCGGCCGCGGCGTCGTGAGCGGACCGCGCGTCCTAATCCAACGCCCCTCATAATTCGTGTAACGAATCCGGCTGGGGTCGGCGAAATCGCCGCTTTGGCGGTCGAGCAGCAGCGCGTCCTTGTCCCAACCGTGCCACAGCGCCATGCACGCCTCCAGCACCTCGTCAGCGCGGTCGTAACGGTTCGTCCGGCCGGGCATCTCGTCGAGCCCGAAATTGCGCGCCTCGAGCGTCGAGGTCGAAGCGACGACATTCCACGCGACCCGGCCGCGGCTGAGATGGTCGAGCGAGGCGAGCATGCGGGCGATCTGATAGGGGTGGTTGAAAGTCGAGGAGTAGGTGAGCCCCAGTCCGATGCGTTCCGTGACGCGCGCGAGCATCGGCAGCACGGTGGCCGGGTCGAGCAGGCAGATCTGCCCCCCTTTGCCGGCCATGGTTTCGAACGAGCGGCCATACAGGTCGTAGATGCCGAGGATGTCGGCGAAGAACAGGCTATCGAACTTCCCAGCCTCGAGCACGCGGGCGATGTGCTCGTAGCGCTCGGGGGTGAGCATGCCCTCGACGTCCGACTCAGAATGCCGCCAGCCGCCATGATGATGACAGGTCGGCCCCGTCATGAGGAAGGCCACCAGATGCATTTGCCGAGCGCTCATCAGCGCTGGGCAAGCAATATTGATGCCGCAAGTTCGGTCGCGACGACGTTGCCCATCATGCCGGATCGGCCAGAGGCCGTGCGCAGCAACCGCACCGTGTCGCGTCGTTCATCGCGTTAGACATTGCCAAGCAAGGCCCTGGCGATGTCGCCGATGATCCGCTCGCCTTCATTCGGGTCCGTCAGGCTCTCGCAGAATATCGCCATGATGAATGGACCCCTATCGGTCATTACGTAGCCAACGTCGTTGACGATGCCTGGCAAACTTCCAGTTTTGGAACCCCAGCGTGGGCCGTTCGCCCGGGGAAGGTGGCGCGCGATCCGGCGGTCGTTTTGTTGCGTCTCCAAAAGCGCAAGCATCTGGGTGCAGGATTCCGGCGATGCGGCGCTGCCGTCGAACAGGGCACCGATAACCCGCGCGTAGTCGTCCGGGACAGCCCAGTTCTCCTGCTCCGGGGCGTCGCTATGGTGGCCGCGCATCCGGCGCCCAAGCGTCGACCCGGCCATGGCCAACGCGCGCATCGTCGCGTTCACCCGCTCCTGTCCGACCTGGTCGATGAGGATGTTGGTCGCGGAGTTGTCGCTGATGCTCATCATCAGATAGACGAGGTCGCTCAGCGTGAGCTCGATACCATCGTGCAGCCGCGCCACGACGCCGCTGCCGCCCACCCTGTCCGCAGGCCGCAGACGGTAGACGCCATCCAGCGCGAAGCGGCCGGCATCGATCTGCCGAAACAGCTCGATCATGATCGCGATCTTGACCGTGCTTGCCGCAACGAAGCGACGGCCGCCATTATGCGAGAACCGCTCGCCTGCCGGCGAAACGGCGGACACACCGATGACGCCCCCGCCAATCTCCGCCCGTGCGATGATCTCCGCTGCGCCAGTCCATCCGGATGAAGCGTCCACGCTCGGCAGCTCCTACTTATCCAGGTTCCAGTAAAGGATCACCGGCGACTCCAGGAACCCCGTCACCGCGCTCCGCAAGGCGACCGGCTGCTGATACTGACCCATGACGATGTAGGGCTGCACGGTCGCCAAATAGGCGTGCAACGCCTCCAGCGCCGCGGGCCGCGTTGCATCATCGGCATCCAGGAAAGCCTGGCGCAGCCGCTCCGCCTCCTCGTCACACGGCCAGCCCGGAAAGTTGCGGCCGTTACAGGCCATGTTCGTGCCGATGTTGGTCAGCGGCGAGTGCATCGTGGGCCCGCTCGCCCCGGTCGCGAACAGGTTCCAGCCGCCCTTGTCCGGCGCGCCGCGGTTGGATTGCCGCCCGGACGTAGTGCCCCAGTCGCCCCAAGCGATCTCCACGTTCATGCCGGCGCGCTTCATCTCGTCGGCGACCACCTCCGCCATCTGCCCGATCCAGGCGATCTCGTGGGTGGAAGGGAACACCAATGTCTCCCCCTTGTAGCCCGCCTCCTTCAACAGCGCCTTCGCGCGTTCCAGATCTGGCTTGATCCCCGCCGTGCCCGCCAACGTTCCGTAAGGGCCGCCACAGATGTAATAGGACCGGCACTCCGTCCAGTTCTCAGCGTCGCCGAAACCCGCGGTCATGATGTCCGCCTGGTCGATGATGTAGGCCAACGCCAGCCGTGCGCGCGGATCGTTGAAAGGCGGATACAACGAATTCGGCCGCAGCATGGTCTGGTTGCTTAGGTCGGTGAGCTTTTGCAGCCGAACGCCCGCGCTCCGGCGCAGTAAGGGCAGCAGTTCGAGCGCCGGCTGCTCGATGAGGTCCACCTCGCCGGCCTGCAGCGCGGCCACCGCCGTCGACGCGTCCGGGATCACCCGCCACTCCACCCGGTCGACCTTCACGCGGCGCCCGCCGGCGAGGCCATCCGGCGGCTCATCGCGCGGCACGTAGTCCGTATTGCGATCGAACACCGTCAGCGCGCCGCTGACCCGCAGATCCTTGTTGAACCGGAACGGGCCGGAGCCGATGGCGGTGGTGATCGGCTTGGCGGGATCCCCGGTCAGGTCCTGCGCGCGCATGATGATCGGCACTTGGCCGATGCCCGAACCCAGCGAGAACAGCATCGCCGGATACGGCTTGGACAGCTTGATCTCGAACGTATCCGCGTCGATGGCCTCCATGCCGGTCACCACGGCACCGAGCTTCTGTCCCACGACGTCGCGCAGCATCCAGCGCTGGAGTGACGGGATCACGTCGGCGGTGGAAACGCGCTGCCCGTCATGGAACTTGAGGCCCGGCCGCAACGTGAAGCGCCAGACCAAGCCATCGGCCGAGGTGCTCCAATCCCGCACCATCTGCGGTCTCGGCTGAAGCTTGCTGTCCCACGCGAACAGCGTCTCATACACCATCAGCCCATAGATACGGGTGATGACGATACTGGCGAACCCCGGATCGAGCTGAGTCAGATCAGCGCTGGGCACGACCCGAAGCACCTTCTGCGCCGCCGGCTGCGCATGGACCGCACTGGCCAATACGAGACTTACCAGAACCCAACGAGCCAACCTCATCGATGCCCCTCCTGCCATCGCACCGACCGCACCATGGTCAAGCACGCCCACCGCACCCTACGCCACCCGCAAACAAGCGACCCGCCGCTCCGGCTCCACCTCCCGCAACGTCGGCACCTCGAGCGCACAAGCCCCGATCGCGATCGGACACCGCGTCCGGAACACGCAACCCGAAGGCGGCGACACCGGGCTCGGCGGCTCCCCCTGCAAGATGATCCGTTCCGCCCGCGCATAAGGCGTCAAGCTCGGCGCCGCCGACAGCAACGCCTGCGTATAAGGATGCAGCGGCCGCTCGAACAACGCCGCCGCCGGCCCCTCCTCCATCACCCGCCCCAAATACAAAACCGCCACCCGGTCGCACAAACTCCGCACCACCGGCAAATCATGGCTGATGAACAGCAAAGCCAGCCCCAACTCCGCCCGCAGCCCGGCCAGCAACGTCAACACCTGCGCCTGCACCGAAACGTCCAGCGCCGAAACCGGCTCGTCCGCCACCAGCAAATCCGGCCCCGTCGCCAACGCCCGCGCGATCGCGATCCGCTGCCGCTGCCCCCCGCTGAACTCGTGCGGATACCGCGACGCATGACCCGGCGGCAGCCCCACCTGCGCCAACAGCCCCGCAACGCCCCCCTCCCGCGCGATCCCATGGATCGCCAACCCATCGGCGATCTGCGCCCCCACCCGCCGGCGCGGATCCAAGCTCGAGTATGGATCCTGGAACACCAGCTGCATCCGCCGCCGCAGCGCCTTCATCGCCCCCCGAGACGCCGTCGCCAAATCCAGGCCATCCACCAGCACCTGCCCCGAACTCGGCGCCAACAACCCCAGCACCAGCCGCCCCAACGTGCTCTTCCCCGACCCGCTCTCCCCCACCAACCCCAGCGCCCCGCCCGCCGGGATCGACAGCGAAACATCCGTCACCGCCCGCACCGCCGCCCCGCGCCGGAACAATCCCCGCAACGGAAACGCCTTGCTGGCCTCCCGAACCTCGATCATCGCGTCATCTCGCGCCAGAAATGACATCGCGTCGCCCGCGTCCCCACCGCCTCCAACACCGGCCTCGTATCGCACAACGGCCGCCGCATCTCGCACCGCGGCGCGAACCGGCAGCCCGGCGGCAGCGCATGCGGCTGCGGCACCATCCCCCCGATCGCCACCGGCAAACTCCCATCATCCGAAGGCGCGCTCCGCAACAGCGCGGCCGTATACGGATGCAGCGGACGGTCGAACACATCCACCACCCGCCCCTGCTCGACCACCTCCCCCGCGTACATCACCGCCACCCGGTCAGCGATCTCCGCCACCACCGGCAAACTATGCGTGATGAAAACGACCGCCAGCCCCCGCTCCCGCTGGATATCCCGCAGCAGATCGAGGATCTGCGCCTGCACCGTCACATCCAGCGCCGTCGTCGGCTCGTCCGCGATCAGCAGCGCCGGGTTGCGCGCCAGCGCCATCGCGATCATCGCCCGCTGCCGCATTCCCCCCGACAGCTCATGCGGAAACGCCCGCGCCCGCTCCTCCGCCGCCGGAATCCCCACCCGCTTCAGCAGCGCCACCGCCCGCTCCTCTGCGTCGGCGACCCCCATACCTTCCGCGATCTGCGCCCCTACCCGATGCACCGGGTTCATGCTCGACAGCGAATCTTGGAACACCATCGCCGCCAGGCCGCCTCGCAGCCGCCGCAGCGTCGCCCTGTCCGCCCGCACCACGTCATGCCCGCCGACCCAAACCTGCCCCTGCACCACCCGCGCCGCCTCCGGCAACAGCCCCAGGATCGCAAGCCCGGTCAGCGTCTTCCCCGACCCGCTCTCGCCGACCACCGCCAGCGTCCGCCCCGCCTCCACCGAAAGCGAAACGTCCTCCACCGGCCGGATCACCCCGTCATCCGTCTCGATCGCGATCGTCAGATGCACGATCTCCAACACCGCCCGCCGCCGCGCCGCCGCCGCTCCCGCCCCCGGCAGCACCAAATCCAACACCCGCCGCCGCGCTACCCCCCGAGGATCCAGCACCCCCTGGATCGCATCGCACAGCGCATTGACCGCCAAGATCGTCACCGTCAGCGCCAGACACGGCCACAGCAGCAACAGCGGCGCCTGGTCCATCGCCGACCGCCCGCCCCTGATCATCAGCCCCCAACTCGCCGCCGGCGGCACCACCCCCAGCCCCAGGAACGACAACCCGCTCTCCAGCACGATCGCCGCCGCCACCGTCAGACTCACCTGCACCAGGATCGGCCCCAAAACGTTCGGCAGGATCGTCCGCAGCATGATCCGCCCCCGCGACGCCCCCAACACCCGAACCGCCTCGACGAACTCCCGCGACCGCGCCCCCAACACGCTCGCATAGGCCACCCGCGCAAACCCCGGCGTGTACAGAACCGACAACACCAGGATCAGCGTCCCCGCCCCCGGTCCCAACAACGTCACGACCAGCAACGCCAACAACAACGGCGGAAAACACAGGATGATGTCAGCCACCCGCAGCGTCAGCAGCTCCACCACCCCCCGCAGATACCCGCCCAAAATCCCCAGCGCCGTCCCCACCACGCCAGCGATCGCCGCCGCCGCCAGCGCCACCGTCAGCGAAGCCCGCGCACCCCACAGCAGCCGCGACAGCACGTCCCGCCCATACTCGTCCAACCCCAGCCAGTGCCCCGCCCCCGGCCCCGTCAGCCGATGCGCCACGTCCATCCGCAACGGGTCCGCGAGCGGCAGCACCGGCGCCGCCAACGCCAGCAGCACGATCGCCGCCACCGCCGCCCCCGCGAACCAAAGCCGCCTCACGCGTGCCGCACCCGCGGATCAAGCAGCACGTAAAGCAGGTCCAGCAACAAATTCAGCGCCACGAACAACGTCGAGATCACCAGGATGATCCCCACCACTTCCGGATAATCCCGCGCGTAAACCGCCTCCACCAACATCCCCGAAAGACCCGGCCAGTTGAACACGTACTCGACCAGCACCGTCCCCCCGAGCAGGCTGCCCATGTGCAGCGCCACGATCGTGACCACCGGCGTCACCGCATTGCGCACCATGTGGTGCACCAGGATCCGCCCCTCCCCCAGCCCCTTCGCCCGCGCCGTCCGCACCCAATCCTGCCCCGCCACGTCCAAGACCGAGGCCCGCGTCATCCGGAAGATCGCCGCCCCCAACCCGGCCGCGATCGTCACCGCCGGCAGCATCAGCAACGCCAAATGCTGCCGCGGCGCCGCCCCCAGCGGCACATAGCCCCCGGCCGCCACCCAATGCAGCCGCTGCGCGAACAGCAGCACCAGCAACGTCCCCAAAACGAACACCGGCACCGACAACGCCAACGCCGACATCCACGACGCCACCCGGTCGAACGCGCCCCCCGCCCGGATCGCCGCCAACGTTCCCGCCGGCACCCCCGCCAAAACCGCCATCACGGTCGCAACCAGGATCAGCTCGAGCGTCCGCGGCAACCGCCGCAGGATGTTCTCGCTCACCGGGCTCCCATCCTGCAGCGAGACCCCCAGATCCCCCTGCACCGCCCGCCCCAAATCCATGAAGTATTGCTGCAGCACCGGCCGGTCCAGCCCGAGCTGATCCCGCAGCTCCTGCACCGCCCCAGCATCCGGGCTCACGCCCCCCTGGCTCAACAGCATCTCCGCCGGGTCCCCCGGCACGAACCTGATCGCCAGGAACACCAGCGTCGCCACCACCCAAACCAGCACGACCGCCAAAACCAACCGCCGCGCCAGCCAACTCAGCATCGGATCAATGCAGCTCGGCGCGGTCGAGGAGACTTCCCGAGTAGAACGTCAGCGCCCCCGGCAAATTCGAAAACCCTGTGAGCCGCTTCGTGAACGCATACCCCTGCGCCCGCCAAGCCACCCCCACGAAGTTCGCCTCCTCCAACACCTGCCGCTGCACCTCGAGATAGATCGCCCGCCGCTTCCCCTCGTCGAACTCCGCCCGCCCCCGCGCCAGCAATTCATGCACCTCCGGCACCGGCAAGTTCACGCTCCGCCCATAAGCCGCCGGCAAGCTCGTATCGATCTGGTTCGACATCCCATCCGGATCGTTGCTGTCGCTCCCCGTCCCCATCACCGCGAACTCGTACTGCCCCCGATTTCCCTGCGCCACCCGCGTCGCCCAATCCGGCAAGTTCAGCGTCACCTGGATCCCCACATCCGCCAGGTTCTCCTGCACCACGACCGCCGTATCCTTGTGCATCCCATACTGCGCCGTCGACAGCAGCGTCGTGCTGAACCCGCCCGCATACCCCGCTTCGGCCAACAACGCCTTCGCCCGCGCCGGGTCATACTTCTGCGCATCCGCCAACGCCGCATCCCGGAACGGGCTCGAAGCCTCGATCGGTAGCCCGGCCAGCGCCGCCCCCCGCCCAAAGAACGCCGCCTTCACCACGTCGTCCCGCTTGATCGCATGCCCGATCGCCCGCCGGACCCGCTTGTCCGCCATCGGCCCGGCTTTCCCGTTGAACACGAGATACATGTACGGACCCTCGGTATTCTGCAGCACCAGCCCCGGATCCGCCTCGATCCCCGCCATGCTCTGCCAAGGCACGTACTCGATGAGATCGACATCCCCCGCATGCAGCGCCGCCACCCGCAAATTCTCGTCCGCATACGCCGTCAGCTTCACCCCCTGCAGCTTCGGCAATCCCGGCTTGTAATATCTGTCGAACGCCGCCAGCTCGACCCCCACGCCCCGCTCCGCCGACGTCAAAACGAACGGTCCCGCCCCCACCCCGTTCGGCACGCTCGCCGACACCGAATCCGGATACACCATCGTCATGTAATAAGTCGCGAACCCCAACGGCACCGTCACGTCCGGCGACTTCATCACCAGCTTGATCGTCCGCGCATCCGGCGTCTCGATCCGCTCGATCGCCCGCATCTGCGTCCGCATATACGCCGTGCTCTTCTCGTCCGCGATCCGCTCCAGGTTCCACTTGATGTGCCCGGACTCCACCGCCTTCCCATTGTGCCAAGTCGCCTCCCGCAACTTGAACACCCAGGTCGCCTCGCCCTCCCGCCCCCAACTCTCGGCCATCTCCCCCACCAGCGAGCCATCCGGCGCATACCCCGTCAGCCCCCGCCCGGTCAGCAGCTGAACCGTCCCCGCCGCCGTCCCCGCATTGGCCCACGGCGCCAGTGTCGGCGGATACGTCGAAAGCCCGAACCGCAGCACACCGGATGGCGCCGCCCGCACCCCCCGCGCCAAAAACGGAACCGCCGCCGCTCCAACCAGTCCCCGCCGCGTGATCATACCGATGCCTCCGCTGCCAAAACCCGATGTTCTCGAACGTCCCGCGCCCGATCCTCCGCCGCCCGCAGCCGAGGATCGCCATAGCCTCCCGCGCCCGGGGTCACGATCGTCACCATATCCCCCGCCGCGAGCGCCCCGTTCCCATGCACGAACAAAGCCGTCCCGTCGCTGAACGTGAACGCCCCCATCCCCCCCGGCCCCCCGCCCTCGAGCCCCCAAGGCGCCGACTGCAGCCGCGCCCCATCCAGCCGCAACCGGCACGGCGCCTCCGCCCGATAAACCCGCCGCAACCCCATCCCGCCGCGCTGCTTGCCCAATCCCCCCGATCCATCCACCAGCTCGTAACGGACCAGCGTCAGCGGATACTCCCCCTCCAACGCCTCCACCGGCAGGTTGCTGGTGTTCGTCATGTGCACATGCACCCCGTCCAACCCGTCCTTCGTCCGACGCGCCCCGGACCCGCCTCCGATCGTCTCGAGATAGACCCAGAGATCCCCGTCATCCTTCTGCCCCACGAACGTCGCCGAAACGCACGCCCCGTTGCACGCCGCGATCACCCGCTCCGGCACCGCCTGCGCCAGCGCCCCATGGATCAGGTCCACCACGCGCTGACAGGCCCCCAGCCGCCCGTTCACCGCCGCCGGGCTCACGCAATTCAACACCGTCCCCGCCGGCGCCGTCACGTGCAGCGGCCGCGCCAACCCCGCATTCGGCAGGATGCTCGGATCCACCACCGTCTTCACCGCGTAATAAACCGTCGACAGCAAAGCCGTGAACGTCATGTTCAGCCCCGCCCGGACCTGCTTCGGGCTCTCGAAATGCAGGTCCATCTCATCGCCCCGCACCTGGATCCGCACTTTGAACAAAAGCTGCTCGTCGATCTCCGGATTGTCGTGCCAATCTTCGAACGAATACACCCCGTCCGGGATCGCCGAGATCCCCGCCCGCATCTTCCGCTCGGCATAATCCAGCAGCGCCTCGCTCGCCGCTAGCACCACCCCCACCCCATACTTCCCGCACAGCGCCTGCATCCGCGCCACGCCCAGCCGGTTCGCCGCCATCTGCGCCCGCAGATCCGACAACCGCTCCCGCGGCACCTGGCAGTTCAGCAGGATCAGCGACTCCACGTCCTCCTGCAGCACCCCCGCCCGATACAGCCGGATCGGCGGGATCCGCAGCCCCTCCTGAAAGATGTGCGCATGCCCCCGATCCGCGAAATCCGCGTGGTGCGCCAGATTCACCGCCCAAGCCACGATCACCCCTTCAACGAACACCGGCTCCGCCAGCACGATATCGGGCAGATGCGTCCCCCCGCCCTCGTACGCATCGTTGCCGACGAACACATCCCCCGCCCGCATGTCTTCGGCCGGATGCCGCCGCAACACATGCTCGATGATGCCCAGGAAACTCCCCAGATGCATCGGGATGTGCTCCGCCTGGCACAGCGTCCGCCCCTGCATGTCGAACAGCGCCGTCGAGCAATCCCGCCGCTCCTTCACGTTCGTCGAGTAGCTCGCCCGGATCAGCGCCTCCCCCATCTCCTCCACGATCGACGCCAGCGCGCTCCCGATCACCTCAACCGTAATCGGGTCCACCATCACGCCGCCTCCAAGATCAAGTTCCCATAAGGCTCCACCGCCGCCCGCATCCCCGGCAGCACCACCGTCGTCGCATCCATCTGCTCCACGATCGCCGGCCCCATCAGCACGTTCCCCGCCCGCAACTTCTCCCGGTCATAAACAGCGCAATCCGCCCAACCCCCCGCCTCCGGCAGCCAAACCGCCCGCCGCGCCACCACCGCCCCCGAAGCATCCGCCCCCTCGACCGCCCCCGCCGAGAACCGCGCCTTCGGCACCACCCCCGCCGCCTCCACCCGCAGCGTCACCACCTGCACGGTCTCGCCCTCCGCGACGAAACCGTACATGCGCCGATGCGCCGCATCGAACCCCGCCGCCAGAGCCTCCAGCGTCGCCGTCCCGATCGCCCCCTCCGGCACCGCAATCGGCAACTCATAATTCTGCCCCGCGTACCGCATGTCCGCCGTCCGAGTGACCCGGCGCGCATTGCCAGCAATCCCCTCCGCCTCGAACCACGCGCTCCGCCCGCGCCACCAACCCCTCGAAGCCCGCACCCAAAGCCCCGAGCGCCCCTTCCCTCAGTGTCAAAAGTTTCGTCGCCGCGAAATCCGCCCGCAGATCCGTCAGCAGCAGCCCCATCGCGCACAAGATCCCCGGATTGCGCGGCACCAACACCCGCGGAATCTCCAACTCCCGCGCCAGCCGCGCCGCATGCAGCGGCCCGGCTCCCCCGAACGCCACCAGCGCATAATCCCGCGGATCATACCCACGCTGCACGCTGATCACCCGGATCGCCCGCACCATGTTCGCGGTCACAACGTCCACGATCCCCTGCGCCGTCCGCATCCGGTCCAGCCCCAACCCGCCCGCCAACCGATCCACCGCCGCCTGCGCCAACCCCTGCTCGATCGCCATCCGCCCGCCCAGCAGATGCGTCGGATTCAACGTCTGCAGCACGACATTCGCATCCGTGACGGTCGCCTCGTCGTTCCCTAGTCCATAACAAACCGGCCCCGGATCCGCCCCCGCGCTCCGCGGCCCCACCTTCAGCAGCCCCCCGCTATCGATGAACGCGATGCTCCCCCCGCCCGCGCCCACCGTATGGATGTCCAGCATCGGCGCCTTGATCGGGTAGCCATGCACCACCGCCTCGCTCGTCAGCCGGCACGCGCCCCCGGTCAGCAGCGCCACGTCCGTGCTCGTCCCGCCCATGTCGAACGTGATCAGCTCGGGGATCCCGACCATCGCCCCGAGCGCCTGCGCCGCCACCACCCCCGTGCTCGGCCCCGACAGGATCGTCCGCACCGGCAACACCGCCGCCTGCTCGAACCCGATCACCCCGCCATTCGACTGCGTCAGATGCGGCGCGCTCGAAAGCCCCCCCGCCCGCAACCGCTCCCCCAGCCGCCCGATATACCGCCGCATCACCGGCCCGAGATAAGCGTTCACCACCGCCGAGCTCATCCGCTCATACTCCCGGAACTCCGGCGCCACCTCGTGCGACGTAGAAACGAACGCCCCCGGGATCACCTCTTCCACGATCGCCCGCGCCCGCAACTCGTGCGCCGGCCGCAGAAACGAATACAGGAAACAGATCGCCACCGCCTCGACCCCGGCATCGCGCAGCCGCTCCGCCGCCGCCCGCACCCCGGCCTCGTCCAGTCCGATGCTCGACCGACCCGTCATGACGAACCCGCTCCACCACATCGAGCCGCAGATCCCGGCTAACCAGCGGCGCCGGCTTGTCCGCCTGCAGGTCGTATAAATCCGGCCGCTTCTGCCGCCCGATCTCCAGCAGGTCCGCAAACCCATCCGTCGTGATCAGCCCGGTCCGCACCCCCCGCAGCTGGATCAGCGCATTCGTCGCGACCGTCGTCCCATGTCCGAAATACCCGACCCCGCCGAGCCCGGCGCCCACGCGCCCAAGCCCCGCATCAACTCCCTCGGCGATACCCCGGCTCGGATCATCCGGCGTCGACGGCACTTTCCAAACCGCAACCGCGCCGCTCTGGTCGTCGAACAGACAAAGGTCGGTGAACGTCACCGCCTGAATCGACCCCGATCCGCCAAGCCATCGACAGCCTCTCATCCGGGAGAAACCACGATGGCCGGTTTCCGCAGCAATGCAAAGCGTCCGCCGACGAGCTCCGCCATTTCCGCTTGCAACCGCGAGAAGGAATATGTTCTTAGCAAGACATGCTCGACGCCACCAGCGACTTCCCCACGCCCGATCGCCCCTCCCCCAACGGTAACGAGAGCGAAGCCGAATGCCGCGCCCGCTTCCACGCCCAGCTCAAGGAAATGGCCGAGCTCGGCATGATCGCCGCCCGCGCCGCGGTCAAACGCATCGAGCATAACCAGTCCAGCGACGACGACGCCGAGCCCGCCCCCAGCCTCACCTTCGCCCGCGCCAGCAACGTCGTCCGCCAGGCCATCGCCCTCGAACAGAAGCTGCTCACCCCCGCACCCAAGCCACGCGCCGCCGCCGCCGAGCGCGAGGAGCAAGCCCCGTCCCCCGCCGCCGCCGATCCCCGCCGCGTCTCCCTGCGCGACGCCCTCCGCAAAGCCGCTTTCAAGCTCGAGCCCGACCGCAACGCCCGCAACCAGCTCTGCCGCAACATCGACGAACGCCTCGACGCCCGCCTCCTCGCCGACCCCCACCAGCAGATCCTCGCCGGCGACATCCTCATGGCCGTCGCCCGCGCCTGCGGCATCCCGATGGACATCAGCCAACTCCCCGACGAGCTCCTCGGCATCGCCCCCCACCAGCGCCGCCGCCCGCCGCCGCCCAGCAACGCCTGACGGTTCTTCTCTTTCAACGCTCCCCAACGGTCTTCCAACGCGCATCCGGGATCGCGGCTCACTAAAACGTGAGCATCGAGACGACCCCGGAGTTCAGAAGACCATGCAATCCGCCGCCACCCTCGCCCGCACCCCCGCCGCCGTCTCCGACCGCGCCCTCGCCCGCCATTTCGTCGCGCTTGCGGAACAGGCCCTGTTCGAAGGCGACCACCGCCTCGCCCAGCACTTCCTCGACCTCGTCCACGATCTCTACGACACCGCTCCGGGCTCGGCAGCGGCCGCCAAAGATAAGGCCGTCGACATCGACACGTTTACTTGCTAACCCTAGGCGGATGCTACTGGCTGCCAAGTGACTAGATGCCGTTACTCCATTCCGATAAAATAGACGCCGCTCCGTTTTTAATAAAACTCCACCTTTTGGGCCCTTTCCGGGTGGAGTCTGCGAGCGGAGCCGATATTGCCCCTCGATCCCGAAAAGCGCGCGCTCTGCTCGGGATCCTCGCCCTCTCTCCCCCCGAGGGCATGCCCCGCGCCCGGCTCGCCACCCTGCTGTGGGACCGCGTCGAGCCCGACCAAGCCAGGAACCTCCTCCGCGGCGCGCTGCATGAGATCAGGACAAGTCTCGGCCCCGAGCGCGAAACCGTCCTCCAAGCCACCCGCGAGCACCTCTCGCTGCGTCGTCCCGCCATTCGCCTCGACATCGACGACCTGCTCGACGGCACCGGCCCCGCCGCCCCACCCCGTCCCCTGCTCGACGGCCTCGAACATACCGGCCGCGCCTTCGACCAATGGCTCGACGCCGCCCGCCTCGCCTTCGCCGACCGTCTCGCCGCCGCCCGCCCCGCAACGCCCGCCGACCCGGCGCCCCGCCGCAGCCGCTCCGGCATCCGAATCGGCGTCGCGCCCTTCCGCGCCCTCGGCTCTGAAAACCCGATCGCCCTCGCCCTCGGCCACGAGATCAGCGCCGCCCTCGCCGGCTTCCGCTGGATCTCCGTCCCCGCGCCCGACGCCGTCGCCGCCGCCCTCGGCCCCGACCGCAACACCCAAGCCGCCTTCACCGCCCTCGAACTCGACTTCCTGCTCGACGGCCAGCTCCAGCTCGCCGGCGGCAAGATCCGCCTCCGCGCCGCCCTCGTCAGCGCCATCGAGGCCGCCATCGTCTGGACCTTCAAGACCGACCGCAACGCCGACGACTTGCTCTCCTTCCAAGACGAGATCGCCGCCGAAGTCGCCGCCCGCATCGACTCCCACATCTTCGCCTCCGAGAGCCACCGCGCCAGCGAATCCCCGCTCGCCTCCCACGACGCCTATGGCCTCGTCATGCGCGCCGTCCGCACCGCCTGCAGCTTAGACCCCAAGACCTTCGCCAGCGCCGCGCCTTTGCTCGAGCAGGCCACCAGCCTCGAGCCCAACCGACCCATGGCCTACATCAGCACCGCACTCTTCTATCTCATCGCCGCCAGCCAATCCTGGTACGTCCACCCCCGCGAAGCCCTGATCCGCGCCGAGAACCAGGCCAACATCGCCCTTTCGATGGACCCCTCCGAAGCCCAAGCCTGGGCCATCGTCGGTTATGTCAGGGGCATCCTCCACCAGCAGCCAGAGGAAGCCACCACCCTCCTCCGCCGCGCCATCGACATGAACCCGAATTTCCCCACCGCCTGGCACTTCTCCGCCGGCAACTTCCTCCTGCTCGGCGACCTCGCCCAAGCCCGCGCCTGCATCCGCCGCTACGAACAGCTCGGCCCCACCGGCGTCCACTTCTTCGGCAACAGCGCGCTGATGACCCTGTGCCTGCTCGAAGGCGATGACGAGGAAGTCGTCCGCATCGGCCGCATCACGCTCCGCATGCACCCCAACTTCCTCGCCGCCCACAAACCCTTCGTCGCCGCCCTAGGCCACCTCCGCCACCCCGAAGCCCCGGCCGCCTACGCCGAACTCCGCCGCCTCGAACCCGCCTTCACCCCTAAATCCTTCCTCGCCCAAACCCCCTACCGCAACCCCGCCCACCACACCCGCTACCTCACCGGCCTAACCCAAGCCGCCACGCCGCTCCAATCGTAACAACGCCCCGTTCGCCGCCACCGCGAACACCACCACCAGCATCGCCACCGTCGTCGTCATCCGGACGTCGTGCGAATTGATCCCGTTGATGATCAGGAACCCCAGCCCCCGCTGCGACGCGAACATCTCCCCGATCAACACTCCCAGCATCGTCAGCGCGAACCCCACCCGCAGCCCGGTCACGATCTCCGGCATCACCGCCGGCGCCAAAACCCGCACCGCGATCTGCCCCGGACTCAACCGCATCGCCCGCGCCGACCGCAGCAGCACCGGCCGCAGATTCTTCACCGCCGCCAGCGTGAACAGCGTCACCGGGATCAACCCATGGATCACCCCGAACGCCACCTTCGCCGACATCCCCAACCCGAACACCAGCAGCATCACCGGATACAGCGTCACTTTCGGGATCGTGTAGAACGACGCCAGGACCGGCTCGAACACATCCCCCGCGAATCGCCGCAACCCCAGCAGCAATCCCAGCGCCACCCCGCCCACCGCCGAGATCGCCAGCGCGTAAGCGAAAGCCGTCATCGTCGCCTGCGCATTCATCCAGAACGAAGCGCTCCCCAGCAGCGTCCCAGCGAACAAAATCGTCCGATCCGGCGGCGTAATGGCGACATCCCCGGCATACAGGAACAACGCCTGCCAGATCACCAACACGGCGGCCAACACCCACAGCCCATCGTACCGCCGGGTCATGCCCGCGCCCGCCGCGATGCGATCCGCCCCTCCCACGCATGCAGGAACCCGTTCACTCCCACCGCCAGTAACAGGACCAGCAACATCAACCCGTACATCTTCCGGTTCTCGAAACTTTCATACGCATAGGCCACCCCGAACCCGAGCCCCCGCCCCGACAGGATGAACTCCCCCGCGATCACCCCGATGAACGAATAAGCGAACGCCAGCTTCAGCCCGGTGAACAGATGCGGCGCCGCCGACGGCAGCGTGATCCGCCAAACCGTCTCCGCCGCCGACAGCCGATGCACCCGCGCCACCCGCAACAGCACACCCGGCACTCGGTCCAACCCCGTCATCGTGCTCAACATCATCGCCGGCGTGGCAATGACGACGCCGATCGCGATCAACGGCAACGCATTCAGCCCGAACAGCGCCACCAGCAACGGGTAGAACACGAAGAACGGCACCGCATACCAACTCGCCAACACCGGCGCGATCGCCGCCCGCACCCGGGTCCGCCGATGGATCACCCAGCCCAACCCGAACCCGGCCACCACCGAAACCGCGCAAGCCCCCAAAACCTCCCCACCCGTCTGCACGATGTCGGTCGTGATCTCCCCATCCGCGATCAACCCCACCATCGAGGCCACCATCTCGCTCGGCGGGATCATCGTCAGCTTCTTGATCACCCCGAACCGGCACAACCCCTCCAGCAGCAAGACCAGCCCGGCCACGAACCCAACCCGTGCCCAAACCACCGCCGCCCGGCGCGTCACCGTCCCATCGCCTTCATCGACTCTCCTCGCAACGATGCCCAAAGCCGGCCCGTCACCGCCCCGAACCCCGTCTCCGAAACGATCCGGCTATCCCGCTCCCGCGCCCACCCCGTCTCCACCATGTCGATGAAACAGGCCCGGCCGCGCCGACATCACCCCCACCCGGTCCGACAGCAGCGCCGCCTCGTCCAGCGCATGCGTGATCAGCAGCACCGTCGCCCCCGTCTCCCGCCACAGCCGCAGCAGCTCGTCGCCCATCAGCAGCCGCGTCTGCTGGTCCAAAGCCCCGAACGGCTCGTCGAGCAGGATCAGCCGCGGCTGCATCACCAGCGTGCGAGCAATGCACACCCGCTGCCGCATCCCCCCCGACAACTGCGCCGGATACGCCCCCGCAAAATCCCGCAGCCCCATGAACCCGACCGCATACTCGACCCGGCGCCGAACCTCCGCCGCTTCCACCCCCGCCCGCCGCAGCCCGAACGCCACGTTGTCCGACACCGTCAGCCAAGGGAAACTGGCATCCTCCTGGAAAACGACTCCCACGCCGTCCGGCACCCCAGAAACCTTCTTGCCCTCGAAGGTGATCGTCCCCGCCGACGGCGCCGACAGCCCCGCCAACACATCCAGCAAGGTGGACTTGCCGCACCCCGAAGGCCCCACCACGGAGAAGAACTCCCCCCGCCGGACCTCGAGATCGATCGGCCCCAGCGCGTGCACCGGGGTGACCCCCGGATACACGCGCGTCACGCCGATCAGCTCGGCATGAACATCGCTCAGCTCTTCAGATCCGACGGCAGGAACGAAGCATCGATGATCTTCGACCAGTCCACCGGCCCCTTCTGCTTGCCCACGATCTGCAAGCCCTCGACCATGCGGTCCATGCTGTCCCGCGTCATCTTGCCCTCGGACCAGTAATGGATCGCGTTGAACCGCTTGAACACCACCGTATACAGCGCCGCATCCCCGCTATACGCCTTGGCGACGATCGCCGCCGCCTCCTCCGGATGCTCCGCGATGAACTGCACCCCCTCGCGCCGCGCCTCCAGGATCCCCCGCAGCTTCGCCGCGCCCTCCTTGGCGAAATCCTCCGTCGTCACCGCCACCGTCTGCATCATCTCCGGCTTCAGGATATCCTTGGTCCAGAACACCGGCTGCAGCTTGTCCTCGTTCTGCGCCCAGATCGGCTCCCCCGACATCCCCGTGTCGATCGCCCCGTTCACCACCGCCGAGACGTTCGCGCCGATCCCGCCCGCCGGCACCAGCTGCACCGATTTCGGGTCGATCCCCTTCGCCTTGAACGCCATCAGGATCAGCATGTTCGTGACCGAGCCCGGCGAGGTGAACCCCACCTTCTTGCCCTTCAGATCCTCGATCCCCCGCAACGGCGAGCCTTTCTTGGCCATCCACAGGATGTCCGCCACGCTCTCGACCCCGCCCCCGATGATCTTCAGCGGCACGCCGTTGTTGATCGCCTCGATCGCCGCGGGCAGCGCCACCTCGCCATAGGGAAGGTCCCCGGCCAGCGTGTTGCGCACCGACGTCCCACCCCCCTGCGAGGTCAGGATCCCCGTGACGTCCACGCCGTGGTTCTTGAAGAAGCCCTTCTCCATCGCGACCGCATAGGGCGCGCCATAGAACGCGGCTCCCCAATGCGTCACCGTGATCGTCTCCGCCCGCGCCGACACCCCGGTCGCCAGCAAGGCCAGCACAGCCAGAACTCTGATCATCGAACGTCTCCCGATTTTGCGAGCGACCGTATCAAACACCCCCGCCGCTTGCCACCATCCCCTGACGGCTTAACCTGCCCCCGTGCAGGGAGAATTGCCGGTGGCTCATCCGATCGTCCGCGACCAACTCGACGCTCTGACCTGGCGCTGCATCGGCCCGCCCCGCGGCGGCCGGGTCGTCGCGGTGGCCGGCGACCCCGTCAACAAGCAGACCTTCTATTTCGGCGGCTGCGCCGGCGGCATCTGGAAAACCACCGATGCCGGCACCTACTGGCGCTGCGTCAGCGACGGCTTCCTGGGCACCTCGGCCATCGGCGCCCTGGCCGTCGCTCCGTCCGACCCCAATGTGATCTATGCCGGCACCGGCGAGACCGAGATGCGCATCGACGTCTCCTACGGCGACGGCCTCTACAAATCCGACGATGCCGGCCGCACCTGGCGCCATATCGGCCTCAAGGACAGCAAGCATATCGGCGAGATCGTCATCCACCCCCGCAATCCCGACATCGCGTACGCCGCCGTGCTCGGCGACATCTTCGGCCCCAACGAGACCCGCGGCCTCTACCGCACCAAGGACGGCGGCCAGAGCTGGGAGCGCGTGCTCCACCGCAACCAGGACACCGGCTGCATCGACGTCACCATCGATCCCACCAACCCCCGCATCCTGTTCGCCTCCCTTTGGCAGACCCGCCGCTCCTTCTGGAACCTCAGTTCCGGCGGACCCGGCTGCGGCCTATTCCGCTCCACCGACGGCGGCGACACCTGGCAGGAGATCACGCACAACCCCGGCCTCCCCGACGGCACGCTCGGCAAGATCGGCGTCTCCGTTTCCCCCGCCCGCTCGGGCCGGGTCTGGGCGCTGATCGAGGCGCTGGAGGAAAAGACCGGCCTCTACCGCTCCGACGATCTCGGCGAGAGCTGGAAGCTCGTCTGCGGCAGCCGCGACCTGATGCACCGCCCCTGGTACTACACCCATGTCACCGCCGACCCCGCCCATCCCGAGACCGTGTACGTCAACAACCTGCAGCTCTGGCGCAGCACCGATGGCGGCGTGAGCTTCTCGGAGATCCTCACCCCGCACGGCGACAACCACGACATCTGGATCGACCCGGCGCAGCCGCAGCGCATGATCCAGGGCAATGACGGCGGCGCCAACATCTCCTTCAACGGCGGCGACACCTGGACCAGCATCTACAATCAAAAGACCGCCCAGTTCTACCGCATCGCCTGCGATAACCAGTATCCATACAACGTCTACGGCACGCAGCAGGACAACACCGCCATCGCCGTGCCCTCCGCCTCGATCTGGGGTGCGATCACCTTGGGCGACTGCTTCTATCCCGGCTCCGGCGAGAGCGGCTTCATCGCGGTCAAGCCCGACGACGACAACATCGTCTTCCACGGCGCAGTCGGCTCGAGCCCCGGCGGCTCCGGCGCCCTGCAGCGCTGGGACCGCCGCGAGAACCAGATCCAACTCGTCAACGTCTGGCCCGAGGAAAGCACGGGCATCGCCCCCCGCGACATGCGCTACCGCTTCCCCTGGACCTTCCCGATCGTCTTCTCCCCCCACGACCCCGACCTGCTCTATGCCGCAGGGAACCATGTCTTTCGCACGCGCGACCAGGGCATGACCTGGGAGGAGATCTCCCCCGACCTCAGCCTCAACGACAAATCCCGCCAAGGCCATTCCGGTGGCGACATCACCCGAGAGAGCGCCGGCGCCGAGGTCCACGCCACCTGCGCCTGCGTCGCGGAATCGCCGCACCGAAAGGGCGAGATCTGGGCCACCACCGATGACGGCCTCGTGCATGTCACCCGCGACGACGGCAAGAGCTGGACCAACGTCACGCCGCCGGACATGCCGGCGCTCGCCTATGTCGGCTGCGTCGAACTCTGCGCGCACCATCCCGACACGGTTTATGTCTCCGCCACCTGCTACAAGCTTGCGGATTACCGCCCGTATCTGTTCCGCTCGACCGATAGCGGCCGGAGCTGGGTCTCGATCGTCGGCGATTTTCCCGCCGACGAGATCACCCGCGTCATCCGCGCCGACACCGACACGCCGGGCCTGCTGTTCGTCGGCACCGAGACCGGCATCCATTTCAGCATGGATGACGGCGCGCACTGGCAGCGCATTCCCGGCAAGTTCCCGGTCTGCCCGGTCTACGACCTGAAGCTCAAGGGCGCCGACCTCGTGGTCGGCACGCATGGCCGCTCGTTCTGGATCATGGACGACATCACCCCGCTCCGCGCCCTGGCCAACGGCGCCGATGGACCGACCCTCATCCCGCCCCGCACCGCGATCCGCACCAAGCTGCACTTCGCCGCCCTCCGCGGCACCCGCGCCGGCACCTCGACGGCGCTCGCCTTCGGCATCGGCGGCGGCATCACCACGACCGAGCATCCCGACGGCAGCAAGACCCGCGAACATCTCGACGTGGGCGAGAACCCGCCGCAAGGGGCCTTGATCCATTACTGGCTGCCGCCGGACCATGAGGGCCCGGTCACCATCACCATCGGCGACCCGGCCGGCGTCGAGATCGTCACCTTCCGCAGCGACGACGCGGCGAAGGGCGCCAAACGCCCGACCGTCAAACCTGGCCTGAACCGTTTCCTTTGGGACCTGAAATATCCGGGCCCGGTCGCCATCGACAAAGACCTGGCGGAGAAGACCGGCGCGCTCGCCTCCGACGGCGACAACCCGGCCGGCCCGGTCGCCGTTCCCGGCCACTACACGGTCGCGCTGACCTCGGGCGGCGCCACCCAATCCGCTCCCCTGGTCATCGCACCCGATCCGCGTCTGAAGACCACGCCGGAGGGCTACGCCGCGCAGTTCGCCTTGCTGAGCGACCTGACCGACGCGCTTTCCCGCCTGCACGAGGCGCTCAACCGGCTTCGACGCATCAAGCGCGCGCTCGCGCGGGCCCCGGATGCGCTCGAAGCGGCGGCGGGCAAGATCAAGTCCGGGCTCGAGGCGATCGAGAATGTGCTGGTCGATACGGGGCGGAAATCGCCGCGCGACGTGCTGCGCCACCCGGCCGGCCTGAACGACACGATCGCCGACCTGCTCGCCGGCGTCGGCATCTCCGACACGCCGCCGACCGCGTCGCACGAGGCCGTCTCACGCGAGATCATCGGCAAGATCGACGCCGAGCTGGGCAAGCTCGACACCCTCGTCGCCAGCGAGGTGGCGGCGCTGAACCGATCCGCTGCCGAACTGGGCACCAAGCTGGTCGCCGACTGAAGGAGGAGCCTCGCATGCGACGGATCGCCTGCCTGCACACGGTCGACAGCAACGTCGCCGTGTTCGACGCCGCCCTGGCCTCGCTCGGGCGTCGAGACCTCGAGCTGCACCACCGGGTGCGCGCCGACCTGCTGTCCCGCGCGGAGCGGGAGGGCGGGCTCACGGCGGAGATCGCGACCGAGACGGTCGGGGTCCTGCAGGAGATGTCGGCAGCGGCCGACGCCGTCTTGCTCACTTGCTCGACCCTGGGACCGGCCGCGGAGACCGCCGCCGACGAGGCGAGCTGCCCGATCCTGCGCGTCGATGCCGCATTGGCCGCGGAGGCCGTGGCGGGCGGCGGCACGGTCGTCGTCCTCTGCGCCGTCGAGACGACGATCGGGCCGACGCGGCGCCTGTTCGAGCGGGCCGCCAGCCACACCGGCGCGACCGTGTCCATCGAGCTGGTGCCGGACGCCTGGGACGCGTTCAAGGCCGGTGCTACCGACCGCTATCATCAGCTGATCGCCGCGGCGGCCGATCGGGCGCTGCAAGGCGGGGCGGCGCGTGTCGCGCTCGCGCAGGCCTCGATGGCGGGGGCCAGCCGGCTGGCCGTGGGCGGCGCGAAGGTGCTCAACAGCCCGGTCGTCGGTCTCGCCGCGGCGGCCATCGCCTAATTTTTGTGTTTACATCGTAACGTTTTCCAATTCGGTGACGACACGGTTTCGGCCGGCGCGTTTGGCGGCGTAGAGCGCCGCGTCGGCGCGGTCGACGACGGCGCGGACCGAGTCGGCGGCGCGGAGTTGCGCGACACCGATCGAGATCGTCACCCGTCCTTGGCCCTGCTCGGTCGCACTCGCGAGCTTGAAGCGCTTGTTGGCCAGCGTCGAGCAGATCTGCCGGGCCACGTTGGCCGCGGCGTTCAGGTCGGCGCCCACGAGCAGGATCGCGAACTCCTCGCCGCCGTAACGAGCGGCGATGTCCCGGCCCTTGATGCTCTCGATCAGCAGTCGCCCGACCAGGCGCAGCACCAAGTCGCCGGTGCTGTGACCGTAGGTGTCGTTGAAGCGCTTGAAGTTGTCGACGTCGAGCAGCAGCAGCGACGCGGCGACGCCGCCCTCGCCCGCCAGCTTGGCGGCCGCGCGCTTGAGCCGTGATTCGAACACGCGCCGGTTCGACAGGCCGGTGAGCGGGTCGGTCGAGGCGGCGAGCTTCTCCTCGGCGAGCATGCGCCGCAGCTTGCCGACACGGGCCGAGGTCGAGGCGAGTTCCTCGCGCAGGTCGCGGTTGAGCTCGGCCATCTTGAGGGTTTCGGTGGTGAGCATGGCGATGATGCGCATGCTCTCGTCGCCGTTCGGTTCGTCGCCGAGCCGGACCACGGTTTGCGCCAGGACCTGTCCATAGTCGCGCATGGCGACGCGGCCGTCATCGGCCTGCTGCACCAGCGCGTCGGCGGCATCCTGCAGGCTGTCGGACATGGCGAGATAGTTCTCGGAAGCGGCGTCGTCGCTGCCGGCGGCGGCGTCGCACTCGAACTCCTTGAGGAGCACGTCGATCATGGCCGGGGTGATGCGGGCGCCGCTGCGCAGCAACTCGTCCATGCGCCGGGTCAGGCCGGGGTTGTTGCCGGAAAGGTACGCCACCCAGAGCTCGTAGGCCTCCGGCGTCGGGCAGATCCGGTGCTGCTGCATGTCGCCTAGCGCCTTGGCCGCGAGACGGTAAGCCTCCACCATGTTGGTCTCCGGGCCGACGCCGAGCGCCTGCAGTTGTCCAGCCGACCGAATGTCGCCTACCAGCATGAAAAGTGACCTTACGAATTAATGGGACAACTATCCGTTGAAATAGTTTCCAAATCGTATACGCGCCCGATCAGGATTGGGCGTGTGAGCCCGTGCCGCGGAAATGGCAGGCCACGGCATGACCGTCCGCATCCGCCAGCAGCGGGGGCGCCGCCTCAGCGCAGATCGCTTGGGCGATCGGGCAGCGGGTGCGGAACCGGCAGCCGGAAGGTGGCCGGAGGGGGTTCGGGACATCACCCTGCAGCACGATCCGCTTGCGGCGCAGCGTCGGGTCCGGGATCGGAACGGCAGAGAGCAGCGCCTCGGTGTAGGGGTGGAGCGGGTTGCGATAGAGGTCGCGCGACGGCGCGATCTCGACGACCCGGCCGAGATACATGACCGCGACCCGGTGGCTGATGTGTTCGACGACGGAAAGATCGTGGGCGATGAACAAATAGGCTAGGCCCAGCCGTTCGGAGAGGTCCTCCAGCAGGTTGACCACTTGGGCCTGCACCGACACGTCGAGCGCGGAGACCGGCTCGTCGCAGACGATCAGCTTGGGTTCCACGGCGAGCGCGCGGGCGATGCCGATACGCTGCCGCTGCCCGCCGGAGAACTCGTGCGGGAAGCGGCGCATGTGCTCGGCGCGGAGGCCGACGGTCTCGAGCAGAGCGGCGACCTTCTCCTCGCGCTCGCGCTGATTGCGGGCCAGGTTATGGATGACCAGCGCCTCGCCGATGATGGCGCCGACCGTGTGCCGCGGGTTGAGCGAGGCGAACGGGTCCTGGAACATGATCTGCATGTCCCGGCGCATGCGGCGGAGGTCCTCGCCCTCGGTGTGGGTGACGTCGCGGCCCTGGAACCAGATCTCGCCAGAGGTGGGCTCGATCAGGCGCAGGATGCAGCGGCCGGTGGTCGATTTGCCGCAGCCGCTCTCGCCGACGAGGCCCAGCGTCTCGCCGGGCGCGACGTCGAGGCTGACGCCGTCGACGGCGTGGACCGCCTCGACCTCACGGCCGAAGAAGCCGCCGCGGATCGGGAACCGCTTGGTGAGCTGACGGACGGAGAGGAGCGGTTCAGTCAAGTATGCAGGCCGATTTGTGGTTGGGACCAACGGTTCGCAGCGGCGGCTCGGCGGCGGTGCAGGCGGGCATGGCGAATTTGCAGCGCGCCGCGAATCGGCAGCCCGGCGGCGGGTCGAGCAAGCTCGGGACCGAGCCTGGGATCTGCTCCAGCCGGGCTTTGCGGCCGGCGTCGGCGTCGACGCGCGGGATCGAGCGGATCAGGCCCTGCGTGTAAGGGTGGCGCGGATCACCGAACAGCTCGACCACATCGGCTTCCTCGACCACCTTGCCGGCGTACATGACCACCACGCGCTGGGCGCGCTCGGCGACGACGCCCATGTCGTGGGTGATGAGCATGATGGCCATGCCGAAGCGGCCCTTCATGTCGTCCAGCAATTCGAGGATCTGCGCTTGGATGGTGACGTCGAGCGCGGTGGTGGGTTCGTCGGCGATCAGCAGTTTGGGCTGGCAGGCGAGCGCCATGGCGATCATGACGCGCTGGCGCATGCCGCCGGAGAATTGGTGCGGGTAGTCGTTGATGCGCCTGGCCGCGTCGGGGATCTGGACCAGGCGGAGCATTTCGATCGCGGTGTCCATCGCCGCGCCGTCGGAGCCTTTGCGGTGGGCCCGGACGGCTTCGGCAATCTGTTCGCCGACGCGGTAGACGGGGTTGAGCGAGGTCATCGGCTCCTGGAAGACCATGCCGATCTCGCGGGCGCGGATCTTGTCCATCTCGCCGCCGGAGAGCGGGACGAGGTCGCGGCCTTGCCAGCGGATCTGGCCGGCTTCGAAGCGGCCGGGGGGCATGTCGATCAGCTTGAGGACGCTGCGGGCGGTGACGGTCTTGCCGCAGCCGGATTCGCCGACCACGGCGAGGGTCTCGCCGGGCCAGATCGCCATGCTGACGCCGTCGACGGCGCGGACCATGCCGTCATCGGTCTTGAACCAGGTTTTCAGGCCGTCGATGGCGAGGAGCGGTTCGGTCAAAGGACGCGCCGCGGGTCGAGCGCGTCGCGCAGGCCGTCGCCGATGAAGTTGATGGCCAGCACGGTGACGAAGATCGCAGAGCCGGCGGCGAGCGCCCAATGCGGGGCGACGTCGAGCGTGTCCTTTGCATCGAACAGGACGCGACCCCAGGTGGGGATGTCGGGCGGGAAGCCGAGGCCGAGGAAGGAGAGGGTGGAATTCGGCGATGATGGCGTTGGCGACCTCGATGGTGGCGGCGACAATGACCGGGCCGAGGGCGTTCGGCAGGATGTGCCAGGCGACCAGGCGGGCGGTGGAGGCGCCGAGGGCGCGGGCGGCTTCGACGAACTCCTTCTCGCGCAGGCTGAGGAACTGGGCGCGCACGAGACGGGCCACGGGCATCCAGCGCAAGCCGCCGATGACGATGACGATCATCAGAAACACGCCGCCCTGGGCGCCGAACACGGCTTTGAGCTGGTCCCGGAACAGATAGATGATGAGGAGCAGCAGAGGCAGTTGCGGCAGGGAGAGGAAGAGGTCGGTCAGCCACATCAGGAAGGCGTCGACCGGGCCGCTGGACATGCCGGAGACGGCGCCGACGAAGACGCCGACGACGACGGCGACCAGCATGGCGGCGAGGCCGACGGCGAGCGAGATGCGGCCGCCGTAGAGCAGCCGGGCGAGCACGTCCTGGCCGAGATCGTCGGTGCCGAGCGGGTGATCGGCGTCGGGCGGGTGGAGCATGGCGGAGAAGTCGATGTCGTTGATGGCGACGTGCCAGAGCAGCGGGCCGATGGCGACGGCGAGGACCATCAGCGCGAGGACGACCAGGCTCACCAGTGCGAGGCGGTGCTTGCGGAAGCGCCGCCAGGCTTCCTGGCCGGGGGTGACCGGGCGGCGTGCGCCGGCGAGCGCGGGGCCGGTGCGGGCCTCAGCGGTAAGCGATACGGGGGTCGAGCCAGCCATAGAGCAAATCCGCGATCAGGTTGAAGATCACCACCAGGATGGCGAACACGAAGGTCACGCCCATGACGACCGGGGTGTCGTTGGCGAGGATGGAGGAGATCAGCAGCGAGCCGATGCCGGGGACGCGGAAGATCTGCTCGGTGATGATGGCGCCGCCGAAGACGACGGGCATCTGCAGCGCGATGAGGGTGACGACCGGGATCATGCCGTTGCGGACGATGTGGCGGATCACGACCCGGCGGCGGCCGATGCCCTTGGAGCGGGCGGTGGTGACGTAGTCGAGCCTGACGACGTCGAGCACCGAGGAGCGGACGAAGCGGACCAGCGAAGCGCCCTGGAACAGGCCTAGGACGGCGACGGGCATGATCGATTGTTTGATGTTGATCCACCACCAGGCCCAGCCGGTGACCTGCAGGTCGGCGCGGAAGACCATTGGCAGCCAGTCGAGATGGATGCTGAAGACCAGGATCAGCAGCAGCCCGGTGAAGAAGCTGGGCAGCGAGAAGCCGATGAAGGCGAGCGTGTTGGCGACCTGGTCGAACAGGGAATAGGGGCGGAGCGCGGCCAGGACGCCGACCGGGATGGCGATGAGGATCGCCAGGATCTGCGAGGCGCCGATCACGGCCAGGGTCACGGGGACACGCTGCTTGATCAGCGTGTCGACGTCCATGCGGCTGACGAAGGAGAAGCCCCAATCGCCTTTGAGCATGGCGAACAGCCAGTGCAGGTAGCGCGACCAGACGGGGTCATCGAGGCCGAACTTGGCGCGCAGCATCTGCTGCACTTCAGGGGGCACGTTGGGGTTGGTGGCGAGTTCGCCGAACGGGTCGCCGGGGGCCAGCGCCAGGACGGTGTAGAGGATGAGGCTGATGCCGAGCAGCGAGGGGATCGCCAGCGCGAGGCGGCGGAGGAGGTAGGCTTTCGACACTAGGCGCTGGTCTGCCGCTGGTGCGGGAGCACCCCTGCGCCGGGCTCTCCGGTCAAACCTCTTTCCACCAATCGGCGAGGGCCCAGTGGTCGCTGTCGAAGCCGCTGGGCGTCGCGTGCAGCTTGTTGATGACGGCGCGGACGATCGGCCGGTTCACGATGGGGAGGACGGCGTGGTCGCTGCAGGCGATGTCGTTGCACTCGATCAGGATCTGGGCGCGCTTGATCGGATCGACTTCGTATTGTTGCTTGGCCCAGGTCTCGTCGTATTTCGGGTTGTTGTAGCGGGTGATGTTGCGGCCCTGCCACTTGTTCTCCTTCTGCGACGCCTCGGAGGAGAGGAAGCAGCGGAGGAACAGGGCCGGGTCGGGCGTGTCGGAGCTCGTGTTGTACATCTGGAGGTCGGCGTAGAACTTCGAGTAGGTGTCGGGATTGGCGAAGTCGGACGAGAAGAAGACGGAGGCGGTGACGGATTTGAGATCCAGGTCGATGCCGGCTTTCTGGCAGGATTGCTTGAAGACTTGCTGGGTCTTCTGGCGGGGCTGGTTGATCGAGGTCTGGAAGACGTATTTGAGTTTGACGCCGCCCTTCTCGCGGATGCCGTCCCCGCCGGGCTTCCAGCCGGCTTTGTCGAGGATGTCGATCGCCT
The DNA here is from genome assembly GCA_963848035.1 of uncultured Alphaproteobacteria bacterium. Lineage (GTDB taxonomy): Bacteria > Pseudomonadota > Alphaproteobacteria > Acetobacterales > Acetobacteraceae > JAVVHH01. The sequence goes on along the minus strand of CAWKCD010000001.1, from coordinate 2,773,258 downwards.
TCTGGATGTTGAATTCGTATTTCAGATTGGTCGACTTGAACCGGGTCGGGACGTTGACGTAGCTGGGCGTGGCGATGCCGGTGCGGCCGTAGATGAATTTCTGCACGGAGTCGCGGTCGAGCAGGTAGTTGAGGGCTTCGCGGACGGCCGGGTCGGTGAGGCTGGGGTGCTTGTTCTTCAGGTTGGCGCGCTGGCCGTCGGTTTCAGCGCCGGGGTCGGTGAAGTTGCACTGGATGTGCTCGATGCCGCTGCTCTCGAGGATGACGACCTTGCCTTTGCCGGCGGCTTCGAGGCGCTTGAGGACTTCGTCCTCGACCTGGAGGTTCCAGGCGAAATCGTATTCGCCGGTCTGCAGCACGGCGCGGGCGGCGGAGACGGCGTCACCGCCGCCTTTCATTTCGATCGCGTCGAAATAGGGGCGGTTCGGCTGGTGATAATCGGTGTTGATGACGCCGGAGACGATGTCGCCGGGGCGGAATTCCTTGAACTTGTAGGGACCGGTGCCGACGGGGGCGAGGTTGGTCGGCGCGTCGCGGGATTTATCGCCGATGAAGGCCTCGAAGAGGTGCTTGGGGATGAGCATCCCGTAGGCGCCGGTGAAAGCGTCGGCCCAGAACGGGGTGGGCTGATCGAACAGGACACGGACGGTGTGGTCGTCGACCTTCTCGGCCTTGACGTCCTTGTATTTGCCGATGGTGACGGCTGCGGTGGCCGGGTTGCGGCCGTATTCCCAGTTGAAGACGACGTCGTCGGCGGTGAAGGGTTTGCCGTCGTGCCATTTGACGCCCTGTTTGAGCTTCCAGGTGACGGATTTGCCGTCGGCGGCGATGCCGCCGTTGTCCTTGCTGGGAAGCTCGGCGGCGAGGACCGCGACGAGGTCGCCGCGCTCGTTCCAGCTCGCCAATGGCTCGTAGAAGATGCGGGAGGCGTCCTGGTCTTTCGTCCCGATGGCGAAATGCGGATTGAGCAGGGTGGGCGCTTGCCACCAGAGGGATTTCAGCGTGCCGCCGCCGCCCCGCTTGGTCGGCTTGTAATCGCTTTCGGGTGGCTGGGCGTGGGCGATCCCCGCGAAGGTGAGGAGTTGGGTCGCCATCGGCGCGGTGAGCCCGGCGGCGAGGAGCCTGCGCATGAACCTGCGGCGCGACATACGGCCGTCGCGGACGCGCTCGATCAGGTGGTCAAGGTGCGGCGTTGCCATCAAACCCTCGTTGGAGATTGCAAAAAGCCTCGAGCGGCAAAAGATCAGGTCCATGCGGCAGAATCAATGCCGATCTGCAAATTGAGAGCACCTTCTAAAGCGGTGCCCGGGCGGAAGTGACAAACCGAGCGAATGGAGCGACGCTGGCGGGCGTCAACGCGGAGATATCGGATGGACTTCATCGAACGGATTTTCGGCGTATCGCCGGATGGTGGGGACGGCTCGCTGGAGATGATCTGGGTCGGCGCGATCGTGGTGGCGGTGGTGGCGCTGGTGTTCCGGCGGCGGTTGATGGGATGGCTGGGGATGCGCGCGCGGCCAAGGCAAGACTAACGCCTGTCCAGCGGGCGAAGCGCGCCTATATCGAGGACATGGCCACCCTCGCTTCCCGCTGATGGCGTATCCGCAGCCCGGCTCAACGCCGCGACTCGGCGCGGAACTCGTGCGTCCGCTCAAGCAGGCGATCGCCTCGGAAGTAGCGGCGGTGTTCAACGACCGCGCCCGCGGCGAGCGTCCGGTGACGCGTCGGACGGATGGGCTGTTCGGGCCTGCTTCGGTGGCGTGGCGGGTGCATGGCGACGTGGCGTCGATGATGGTGGGCGGCGTCGCCGGGCTGCTGCTGCAGATGCTGCACCCGAAGGTGCTGGCTGGGGTATGGGACCATTCCAAGTTCCGCACGGACATGCAGGGGCGGCTGCGGCGGACGGCGCGGTTCATCGCGCTGACGACCTATGGCAGCGGGGACGAGGCACTCGAGGCGATCGCGCGGGTGCGGCGCATCCATAGCCATGTGCGTGGGGTGCTGCCGTCGGGCGAGCCTTACGTGGCCGATGACCCGGATCTGCTGGCCTGGGTGCATGTGACCGAGACGACGACGTTTCTGGGCGGGTGGATCCGTTATGCGGAGCCGCGGATGACGTTGGCGGACCAGAACCGCTATTTCGCGGAGATGGCGCAGGTGGGGTCGGCGCTGGGGGCGAGCCCAGTGCCGCGGAGCAAGGCGGAGGCGCGGCGGCTGATCGAGGAGATGCGGCCGACGCTGCGGACGGATGAGCGGACGCGAGAGGTGGTGCGGATCCTGATGAGCCAGCCGGCCGAGACGGCGCTGGCCGGGTCGATCACGCGGCTGACGATGCAGTCCGGGGTGGATCTGCTGCCGGATTGGGCGCAGCGGATGCATGGGTTGCGCGCGCCGTTGGCGCCGTTGGTGCGGGCGGGGACGCTGGGCGTCGCCCGCACTTTGAGGTGGGCGTTCGCTTAGCGCTACTCGAGGTAGATCATCTTTCGGGTCATGCCGCCGTCGACGACGAATTCGGCGCCGGTGATGAAGCCGCTCTCGGGGCCGAGCAGGAAGGCGGCCATGGCGGCGATGTCTTCGGGGCGGCCGACGCGGCCGGCGGGGTGTTGGGCGTGGTCGTCGGGGCGGAGGTGTTCGCCTTTCACGTCGATCCAGCCGGGGCTGATGACATTGACGCGAATATCGGGGCCGAGGCTGATTGCCAGCGCGTGGGTCAGGGCGACGAGGCCGCCTTTGGTGGCGGCGTAGCTCTCGGTGTCGGGTTCGCTCATGCGGGCGCGGGTCGAGGCGATGGTGACGATGGCGCCGCGGGCGGCGCGGAGCAGGTCCTCGGCGGCGCGGGCAAGCAGGAAGGCGGCGGTCAGGTTGGTGGCCAGGACGCGGGACCAGTTGGCGAGCGAGAGCTCGCGCAGCGGTTTACGGATCATGATTCCGGCGTTGCTGACCAGCGCATCGAGGCGGCCTTCTTTGGCGACGATGCCGGCGACGAGGGCTTGGACTTCGGCTTCGTCGGAGACATCCGCCCTCACGGATCGGACGCCGGCGATGTCGATCGGGTCGCGGTCGGCGCCGACGACGCGCCAGCCGTCCTGGGCGAGGCGGCGGGCGATGGCGGCGCCGATGCCATGGGCGGCGCCGGTCACCAAGGCTACTTTTTCAACCACTTGCACTCTCCCGCTGTGTCAGCACGCCAAGCCGTGATGACCGCCTAGGTTGTTGGCCGGGGCCGGCCGGTGATAGAGGGGCCGCCACCTTCAAGGAGGATCTCGTCCATGACGCGGTTCGGCTTCACCATTCTCGTCGCTGCAGTCATCGCCACCGGGGCCGCCCAGGCCCGCACGCTCGAAGTGGGGCCCGGCAAGCAATATCCAGCCCCCTCGGCTGCGGTCGCCGCGGCGCAGGAGGGCGACAAGGTCGAGGTCTATCCCGGCCAGTATTTCGACTGCGCCATCATCACCAAGAACAACGTGACGATGGAAGGCGTGGGCGACTGGTCACAGATCGTGATGACGGACAAAGCGTGCCAGGGCAAGGCGCTGGTGATCACGCATGCGGCCAACGTGACGATCCGCAACATGACGCTGACGCGGGCACGGGTGCCGGACGCGAACGGCGCGGGCATCCGCGGCGAGGGGCCGGGGCTGGTGGTGGACCACGTGCGGTTCGTCAACAACCAGAACGGCATCCTGTCGGGGTTCGACCAGGGCACGATGACGGTCAAGAACAGCTATTTCGAGAAGAACGGGGCGTGCGAGAACTCGTGCGCGCACGGGATCTATGTCGGGCACCAGGACCTTCTGCGGGTCGAGAACACGGTGTTCCGCGATACGCAGCACGCGCATCACATCAAGTCGCGCGCGCGGCGGACCGAGGTGATCAACTGCGACATCCAGGACGGTCCGACGGGAACGGCGAGCTACGAGATCGAGGCGCCGAATGGCGGGGCGCTGATCGTGCGCGGCAATACGATCGTGAAGGGGCCGAACGCGGAGAACCATACTGCGGCGATCATGATCGGGAGCGAAGGGGTCGACCAGCCGACGTCGGAGATCACGGTCGAGAACAACACTTTCCGCAATGACGGCAGCTTCCCGACCATCTTCGTGGATAATCTGACCGCCACGGAGGCGCAGGTGGTCAACAACCGGATCTCCGGCAACGGGGTGACCCCGCTCAAGGGCGACGGCAAGGTCGTCGCTTCCAGGTGAGGCTGGTTCTGGCGGGCCTGCTGGCGGCGGGGTTCCTGCCGCTGGCGGCTTTCGGGCGGACGCTCGAGGTTGGTCAGGGCAAGGAGTTCGCTATGCCCTCGGCCGCGATCGCGGCGGCGAAGGATGGCGACACGATCCAGATCGACGCCGGCGGCTACTTCGATTGCGCGACGGTGCCGCAGAACCGGCTGACCATCGCGGGAGCCGGGCCGGGGACGGTGATCACGGACAAGGCGTGCCAGGGCAAGGCGCTGCTGGTGATCGACGGGGATGAGGTGACGGTGCGGGACCTCACCTTGGCGCGGGCGCGGGTGCCGGACCTGAACGGGGCGGGAATCCGACTGCAGGCGCCGAACCTGACCGTCGCGCACGTGACGTTCGACAACGACCAGGTCGGGATCCTGTCGGGCACGTCGGGCGGGCAGATCGTGGTCGAGGATAGCCGCTTCACCCGCGGCGGCGTGGGCGGGGAGACGCCGCTGTTCGCCGTGCTGGTCGGGGATTCGGAGCGGCTGCGGGTGAAGGGCTGCACGTTCGAAGGAGTGGCCGGAGGGCAGATCACCTCGAGCGCGGTGCATACCGAGGTGGTCGGGAACCAGATCGGGACGGGGACGGGCGACGGGCCTGCGCCGGCGGTGCTGGTGACGGCGGGGGCGGCGGTGATCGAGGACAACGTGATCACGGTGGGGCCGAACCCGCCGCGACGGGATGCGGCGTTGGCATTGTGGGACGGGGCGACTGCGACGATCAGCCGCAACCGGTTGGTCAACCAGACGGGCAAGCCTCTGACGCTGCTGCTGGATTGGAGCTGGGGGAGCCCGGTGCTGCAGGGCAATTCGGTCGAGCGATCGGATTCCGAAGTGACGAGTTCCGGGATCTGGCGGCATCGGGCGTCGAGCGAGTTCCATACGCGCAAGGCCGAGGCGCGGGCGTTCGCGGGTCGGATCAAGAGGTTCGTCAAGCAGTACCTGCCGTGAGACGGCTGCTGCTGGGTGCGGCGGCGCTGCTGTGCGCGGGGGCCGGGCCGTTCGACAGCTACCAGCTGATCATGTGGCAGGAGCATAGCCCAGCGGAGGTCGAGGGGCTGAAGCGGCTGGGGTTCACGGCGAGCAAGCTGCGGGCGACGGGCGGCGAGGTCGATGCGGCGGAGGTGTCGCGTCGGGTGGCGGCGGGGATGCCGTGGTATCTCGAGAACGTGGCGACGGATTTCTATGCGCCCTACCACCGGTATGCGCCGGGCAAATCGGTGACGTGGCTGTTCGAGGCGGCGAAGGCGCGGCATCGGGCCGATCCCGCGGATCGCAGCGTTTTCGTGCGGGAGCCGAGCCTGTCGGACCCGGCGTGGCTGCAGCGTGTGACGGCGCGGCTGGAGGGTTTGGCGCGGGGGCAGTCGGCGAACAAGCCGATCTTCTACAATCTGGCCGACGAGGCGGGGATCGGCGACCTGGCGGCGGCTTGGGATTTCGATGTCGGGGGCGATTCGCTGCGGGGGATGCGGGCCTGGCTGCGGACGCAGTATCCGAGCCTGGGGGCGCTGAATGCGGAGTGGGGGACCGCGTTCGCGGGTTGGGACGACGTGGTTCCGGAGCTGACGGACGCGGCGCTGGCGCGGGGGGACCAGAACTACGCGGCCTGGGGGGACTTCAAGGCTTGGATGGATGTGGCGTTCGCGCAGGCGGTGCGGGCCGGGACTGAGGCGCTGCATCGGGCGGACCCGACGGCGATCGCGGCGCTCGAAGGCGGGCAGCAGCCGGGCTGGGGCGGCTACGATTATGGGCTGTTGGCGAATTCGGTGGATCTGATGGAGATCTACGACGTGGCGGATTCGGTGGCGCTGGCGCGGGCGGCCAATCCGGGGCTGATCCTGTTGCGGACGAGCTTCGGGCCGGGGGATGCGGCGGAGGCATGGCGCAACCTGTTGCAGGGCGGTCGCGGCACGGTGGTCTGGGACGAGGATAACGGCGTCGTCGCGGCCGATGGGTCGCCGAAGCCGCGGGGGCGGGAGTTGGCGGCGCTCGCGGCGGAGATCCGGGCGGTGGCCCCTGCGGTGATGGATGCGCAACCGGCGACGGACCCGGTGGCGGTGCTGGTGTCACAGGCGAGTTTCCGGGTGCAGTGGCTGCTGGACCGGCGGCCCGGAGGGGCGGCTTGGGCGGAGCGGAGCGCGGGTCGGGAGTATGAGGACAGCGCGTGGAAGGCGTCGCGCCGGGAGACGCTGCAGCGGTTGCTGGGGCTGGGGATCGAGCCGCGGATCGTGACGGGGTTGGATGCGGCGGCGTTGGCGGGGGTGCGCGTGCTGATCCTGCCGCATGCGATCGCGCTGTCGGACGCGGAGGTGGCGGCGGTGCAGGCGTTCGCGGCGGGGGGCGGCAAGGTGTTCGCCGATACCGAGCCGGGGTTGTTCGACGCGCATCTGCGGCGGCGCGAGCATGCGCCGTTGGACGGGGTGGCACTGGTGCCGGAGGCGATGCAGCGCGCGGGGACGCCGGTGGCGCAAGCTGTGCTGGAGGGCGAGGCGGCACTGCTGGCGGGGGGTGGGGTGACACCGCGGGCGGTGTTCCGGGCGGCGAATGGCGGGCGGGCGCCGGGCCTCGAGGCGCGATGGTTGCGCAAGGGGGAGACGACGCTGCTGTCGATCCAGCCAGTCGCGCCGTATGCGGCGCCTGAGGAGATCGAAATGGAGTTTCCGGAGGCGATGGTGCTGCAGGATCTGCGGCGGCCGGGTCCGGCGATTGGCGGGAAGAAGGTGCGGGTGAAGCTCGAGACGGCGGAGCCGGTGATCTTTTCGGTGACGCGCTAGGCGTCAGGTCATCGGGCGGCCGGGAGCGCTGGGTTGGCGGGTGCCGACGAGGATGGATTTCTCGAGCCAATTGCCGGCGCGTTGGAAGGTGATGCGGACGGCGGCACCGGGCTCACGGTCGGCCAGGGCGGCGACGAGGTCGGCGCGTTCCTGGAGGATGCGATCGTCGAGGGTGTAGAGGATGTCGGTGGGGCGGAGGCCGGCCTGCTCGGCCGGGCTGCCGCGCGCGACGCTGAGGATGACGAGACCGGCGCGGGCGGCGGTGCCGGCGCGGCGGGCGTCCAGCGTGCGGACGCCGATCCAGCCTTGCCGGCGGAGGCGAGGCAGTTCGATCTCGGGGGCGCCTGAGCGCACGAAGAGAAGCTCGACCATGTGGGCGAGGGCTTCGAGATCATCCAAGGCCGCGGCGGCGAACTTGTCGCGGTCGCCGGAGAAGGCGCTGACGGCGCCGAGGATCTCGCCGCCGGGCGCCTTGATGGGGGCGCCGGCATACGCGCGGACGCCGCCGAGGGCGACGTATTCATGGTCGATGAAGCGGGGATCGTCGGCGGCGTCGGCGACGCGGAGGCGGGCGCCCAGGCGGACGATCTCGTCGCAGAAGCTGTTGGCGCGCAGCATCTGGCGGCGTTCGAAGCCGTATGCGCCGGCGAGGATGACCGTCTCGTCGGCAACGAGGGAGACGGCGGCGAGCGGGACGTCGAGGGTGACGGCGACGCAGGCGGCGATCTGATCGAGGGCGGGACGGAGATCTGGATCATCGGCGCGGGAATGGCGAAGCGCGGCGAGGCGGGCGCGTTCGTTCACCGACGCCTTGGCATCGCGCTGGCTCAACGGTTTTATGACGTCTCCGTAATGGTCTACGTACATGCAAACTCAGGCTGGTGCGAGGTTTGTAGCGTAATCACTTCGATGTGAGCATCACAAGTTTAATAAATCAGACTTCCGTTAAATATCGATTAATCCTCGGGCTAAGACGAAAGACATGACGATTCCGCTGCGTTCGCTTAGTATGGCGTCGTGAACGTTCTCGCGCCCGCGAAAGCCCGGCTGCCGATCGAGGTGGTGCACGATCTGGTGTGCCCCTGGTGCTATCTCGGCGTGCGCCGGCTGTTCCGCACGATGCGGCGGCGGCCGGACCTGCTCTACGATCTGACATGGCGGCCGTTCCTGCTCAATCCGGACATGCCGCGGTCGGGCATGACGCGGGCGGACTACGTGATCCGCAAATTCGGCGGCGAGGACCGGGCGCGGCGGCTGTATGCGTCGATCACCGAGATCGGCGACGCGGAGGGGGTGTCGTTCCGGTTCGAGCGGATCCGACGGACGCCGTCGAGCGTGGATGCGCATCGGCTGGTGCGCTGGGCGACGCCGCTGGGGCGGGCGACGGAAGTGGCTGAGGCGCTGTTCGCGGCGCATTTCACCGACGGGCACGACATCGGCGACCATGGCGTGCTGCGCGCCGTGGCTTCGTCGTGCGGCCTCGATGGCGCGGCGGCGGCGGCGTTCCTGCGGACCGAGGAAGACGTGGACGCGGTGCATGCGGACAACCTCCGGGCGCACCGGCTCGGCATCAACGGCGTGCCGTGCTTCGTGGTGGCTGGGCGGCACGCGATCGCGGGGGCGCAGGAGCCGGACGTGATCGAGCGGCTGCTCGACGTCGCGGCGGTGGATGCCACGCTCGGTTAACGTTTGTCGGTTAGCCTCTCGTTATTCAGCCAAAATGGTTGTCGCGGACCCAGGATGGGATAAGCTCAACCCGTTTTTGGAGGAAGTTGTGATGATGCGTCGTGCCGCCCCGTTCGCACATGGTTTGTGTCGGCTGGGCCTGTTTGCGTTGGCCTTGATTCCGCTCGTCCCGGGCGCCGCGCGTGCGCAGACCACGCCGGATGGCGCCAAGGCGCTGGAGCAGCAGATCCACGACTGGATCACCGGCACGCTGGGTCCGAACGTGAAGATTGCGCAACGGCCGATCCAGGTGACGGCGAACGGCGACCACTACGACCTCTCGATCCCAGTGGGCGACACGCCGACTTCGCCGCGCTGGACCGCGACGGCGCGCGAGCGCAGCGGCGGACGGTATGCGATCGACGACATCCACTTCCCCTCCCCTGCCGAGTTCCACATCAAGCTGCCGGATACGGTGACGCAGGGCGGGCCGCCGGGGATGAGCGGGGACATCACCTACAAGGTCACCGTCGGCAGCCAGGCGGCGCAGATGCTGGTCGATCCGAGCTTCGCCACGACGACGACGGCGACCTCGTCGGCCAAGAACGTGGATGTGCAGTCGAGCGGCGGGATGGCGCCGACGGCGTCGCACATCGATAGCGGGACCAGTTCGTTCATCATCCAGCCGGCTTCGGCGAACGGACGGCTGGACGTCGCGATCGAGTCCAATCTTGATGGCTATACGATCAATTCGGAGATGCCGAATGCCGCTGGAGCGCTGAAGCTGGGGTTCGGCAAGACGCACCTGGCGGCCAATGCGACCAGCATCTCGCGCGAGCGGGCGGTGCAGGTGCTGCAGACGGCGATCCAGTTCGGCAAGGCGATGGCGCCGAACCAGGGCACCGACCCGAAGCCGGATGCGCCGGACCCGGCGCAGATGGCGGCGACGATGCTCGAAGCGGTGGCGGACCTGGCGAGCGGCGCATCGTTCGACGAGACGGTGCAGGATATGAGCGTCGACATGGGCGGGATGGCCGGGACGCTGCATGCGCTGCAGATCGGGTTCGGGGTCAAGGGCGTGGGCGGATTGTTGCAGGCGCGGCTGGACCTGGGGGCAGAGAGGCTGACGCTGCCGGAGCTGGGACTGGGGTCGATGGTCCAGCTGATCCCGAGCAAGATCAGCCTGCGGCCGACGCTGAGCGGCGTGCCGGCGGATGCGCTGATGGCGCTGGCCAAGAATTCGAGCGAGGGGGACGAGCCGACGCCGGACCTGATCATGGCGCTGTTCGCGAAGGGGCCGATCATCGCCGGGCTGGAATCGATGAGCGTGGCGGTGGGGGGCGCGGAGTTCTCCGGGCTGGGCAAGCTGTCGATCGCGTCGCCGCAGGACATCAGCGGGACGGCGCAGGTGACGGCGACCAATCTCGACCTGCTGCAGCAGCGGATCGCGGCGGAGCCGAGCCTGGCGCAGGCGGGGCCGGTGATCATCTTCCTCAAGGGGATCGGCCGGTCGGTGGGCAGCCAGATGGTGTGGGACATCAGCTACAAGGGCGGCAAGGTGCTGGTGAACAACCAGGACCTCAGCGCGCTGGCGGGCGGGCCCCCGCCGGCTCCAGCGCAGCGGGCGCCGCAGCAAGCGACGCCGCAGCCATGGCCGCCGCAGCCTGGACCGCAGGGGGGTCCGGCGCCGAACGGTCAGCCGCAACTGCGCCGCCGGCAGTAGACCGACGCAACCGCGCGGCGGCCAATCCCTCGGGCTGGCCGCCGTCGCCTATTTGAAGAGAGGCTCGCGATGCGCCGTCCGTCCGCCGTCACGCTGATCCTGACCGCATCGGTCTTGGCCGCGCCCCTCGGCCCGGCGCAGGCGCAAGCCACGCCGGATGGGGCGAGAGCGCTCGAGGGGCAACTGCAGAAATGGCTCGCAGCGGTGTTCGGCGCGGATCGGCCCATGATGACGGCACCGGCTTCGGCGTTGGCGAACGGGGACCATTACGATCTCGTGCTGCCGCTGTTCGAGGGCGCGGACGGGCCGCGGCTGACGAGCACCGCGCGCGACCAGGGCGGCGGGCGCTGGGCGATGAGCGAATTGCGGCAGTCGACGCCGGCCACGTTCCAGCTCTCGCTGCCGCAGCCACCGACCGCGGACGGCAAGCCGGCACGCATGGCCGACGTCACTTACCAGATGACGATCGGGGCGCAGACCGGCGAGGCGGTGATCGACACGTCGTTGGCGACAGCGAGCCGCTACACGTCGAGCGCGGACGATCTGACGGTCAGTTCGAGCTGGGGCTCGTCGCCGAGCACCACGCATGTGGATCATTTAGCGTCGGTGATCACGATCGGCGCCGGAAAGGATCCGGGGCGGATGGATGGGACCATGGAGGCGAGCCTCACCAACTACCGGGTGAGCGCGACGTCGCCGAACCTCGGTAGCATGAAAATCCTTAGCGGGAGAGACGTCGGTGCGGGCGGCCGGGACGGATTTCTCCGTTGGGCGTCTGCGGGACGCGATGCACGCGGAGTTCGACTTCCTGCTGTCGGCGATGCAGCGACGAGACGGGACCGGCACCATGGCCGCGCCGCCAGACCCGGTGAGCGCACTGACGATGGTCGAAGCGCTCATCGACACGGCGAGCAGCGCCTCGATCGAGCAGCGCAGCGAGAGCGTCAGCATCACGCTGAAGGAGGTCACGGCGGTGATGCGGGAGCTGGATCTCGGGTTCGGCGCAAAGGCGACGGATGGGCTGAGTTCGGTGCGCTTCGAACTGGGGATGGACGGGCTCGACGTGCCGGATGTCGGGCTGGGGCCGGCCGCCGGGTTGATCCCGACCAAGGTGGCGCTGCGGCCGACGCTCTCGGGGATGCCGAGCGCCGCGCTGCTGGCGCTGCTGCGGGTGCTGAAGGCGGGGCAGGTTCCGGCGCCGGAGCAGATCGAGGCGTTGTTCGCGCGCGGGCCGATCACGGCCGGGCTGGAGGCGGCGACGGTGGAAGTGGCGGGCGCCTCGTTCAGCGGCCAGGGGCTGCTCGAGATCGCGTCGCTGGACTCGTCGTCGGGCTCGGCGCAGGTGACGGCGACGGGGTATGACTTGCTGCAACAGCAGGTGGCGGCGGCGCCGAGCATGTCGGCGGCCGGGCTGGGACTGATCTTCCTGAAGGGCATCGGGCGGGCGGAGGATGAGCGGATGGTGTGGGACGTCGTGTATCGCGATGGGCACGTTCTCGTGAACGGGACCGATATGAGCGCGATGGCCGCCCCGCCGCGGGCGCGGCAGTAGGGTGGGATCGCCCGGCGAGAGTTGAAGGATGCGGCTGGCCGCCCTTCTCCTGTGCAGCCTGTTGCTGGGGTGCAGCGTGTCCGTCGAGGAACCGAAATTCACGACCGTCCTGCGGGATGGGGACTTCCAGGTCAGGGACTATCCGGCGCTGACGGTGGCCGAGGTGCGGGTCCGGGGTGGGCAATGGGGCGCGGCCAATCGCGGGTTCCGGCTGCTGGCGCACTACATCTTCGGGGGGAACGGGCGGCAGCAGAAGATCGAGATGACGGCGCCGGTGGTGCAGGAGCGGCTACCGGCGAGCGAGCGGCAGGAGGGGGATGCGTGGATCGTCCGGTTCATCATGCCCGAAGGGTTCACGCCGGCGACGCTGCCGCCGCCGGAGGACGAGGCGGTGAGGCTGCTGGCGCTGGCGCCGGGCCGGGTGGCGGTGGTGCGGTTCTCGGGGTGGGCGCTGCCTTCGATGGTCCGCGGCGAGACGGCGCGGCTGGACGCGTGGATGGCGCAGCGTCGGTTGGAGAGTGCGGGCCCGGCGGCGCTGGCGCAGTACGACCCGCCCTGGACGATCTGGTTCATGCGTCGGAACGAGGTCATGCGGCCGGTCGCGCGCTGAGAGCGCGCCCTCTGGACAGACGCGCCCTTCGTACGGTCATTCTACTCCGAAGCGCTGGGTCATGGGTCCGGCCCCAAACGGAGGGAACAAGATGTTACTGACACGACGCGCGACACTGGGCGCCACACTGGGCGGACTTGCGGCGGCCGGACTGGGGGCGCCTGCGATCGCGCAGGCCAAGCCGCTGGTCGCGATCGCGATGCCGACGAAGGTTTCGGCGCGGTGGATCGCCGATGGCGACAATATCGTGAAGGTGCTGCAGAGCCGCGGCTACCAGACGGATCTGCAGTATGGCGAGGACGACGTTCCGAACCAGGTCTCGCAGATCGAGAACATGATCACCAAGGGCTGCAAGGTGCTGGTGGTCGCGGCGATCGACGGGAGCACGCTGACCGAGGTGCTCGGCCAGGCGGCGCGGAGCGGGATCAAGGTGATCGCGTACGACCGGCTGATCCGGAACACGCCGAACGTCGATTACTATGCGACGTTCGACAACTTCAAAGTGGGCGTGCAGCAGGCGACGTCGCTGGTGCAGGGACTGGCGGGCCGCAAGGGCGAGCCGCTCAATATCGAGCTGTTCGGCGGTTCGGCGGACGACAACAACGCGTATTTCTTCTATGACGGAGCGATGTCGGTGCTGCAGCCGATGATCGACCAGAAGAAGCTGACGATCCCGTCCGGGCAAAAGGGAATGGACAAGGTGTCCACGCTGCGGTGGGACGGGGCGACGGCGCAGGCGCGCATGGATAACCTGCTGTCGGCCTACTACAGCAACAAGAAGCTCGACGCGGTACTGTCGCCGTATGACGGGATCTCGATCGGGATCATCTCGTCGGTGAAGGGCGTGGGCTATGGCAGCTCGGACCTGCCGATGCCGATCATCTCGGGGCAGGACTGCGAAGTGCCGTCGATCAAGGCGATCATCCGGGGCGACCAGTATGCGTCGATCTTCAAGGATACGCGCGACCTGGCGAAGGTGACGGCCGACATGGTCGACAACATGCTGCAGGGCAAGACGGTCGAGGTGAACGACACCAAGAGCTACAATAACGGCGTGAAGGTGGTTCCTTCATACTTGTTGAGCCCGGTGATCGTGACGAAGGAGAACTGGCAGAAGGTTCTCATCGACAGCGGTTACTACAAAGCGAGCCAGTTCTCGTAATTAGGTCTGGTGAGGGTGGCGGCGATGGCTGCCCTCACCTCCGCCCTTTCCCGCGCGGGAGAGGGAGTTTCTAAGGGTTTGAGTGAGATGGCCGACCTGTTGGAAATGCGCTCGATCTCGAAGAAGTTCGGGCCGGTCACGGCGCTGACGGATGTGAACCTGACGGTCCGGGCCGGCGAGATCCATGCGCTGGTGGGGGAGAACGGGGCGGGCAAGTCGACGCTGATGAAAGTGCTGAGCGGGGTGTATCCGCATGGGCGCTACGAGGGGTCGATCGTCTATGACGGGCAGGAGCGGCAGTTCCGCGGCATCAGGGACAGCGAGGCGCTGGGGATCATCATCATCCATCAGGAGCTGGCGCTGATCCCGCTGCTGTCGATCGTGGAGAACATCTTCCTGGCCAATCCGCCGTCCCGGTTCGGGGTGATCGACCGGGAGACGGCGTATGTGCGGACGCTCAAGCTGCTGGAGCAGGTGGGGCTGCACGAGCCGCCGGACGTGAAGATCGGGGATCTGGGGATCGGCAAGCAGCAGCTGGTCGAGATCGCGAAAGCGCTGTCGAAAGAGGTGCGGCTACTGATCCTAGACGAGCCGACCGCCAGCCTGAACGAGCGGGATAGCGCGGCATTGCTGAAGTTGTTGGCGGGTTTCCGGGAACGGGGGATTGCTTCGATCCTGATCTCGCACAAGCTGAACGAGATTTCGCAGATCGCGGACCGCATCACGGTATTGCGGGACGGGCGGACGATCGAGACGATCGATTGCGCCGATGGCCCAGTGCCGGAGGATCGGATCATCCGCGGGATGGTCAACCGCGACATGGACCATCGGTTCCCGCCGCACGAGCCGAAGATCGGCGAGGTGGTGTTCCGGGTGAAGGATTGGTCGGCTTGGCATCCGCTGTATCCGGAGCGGCAAGTGGTCAAAGGTGTGGATTTCGAGGTCCGGCGCGGGGAGATCGTGGGGATCGCCGGGCTGATGGGGGCGGGACGGACCGAGTTCGCGATGAGCGTGTTCGGGCGAGCCTGGGGGACGAAGGTGTCGGGGACGGCCCAGATGGACGGCAAGACGGTCGATCTGTCGACGGTGCCGCGGGCGATCGCGGCCGGGCTGGCCTATGTGACGGAAGACCGCAAGGCGTTGGGCCTGGTGCTGGCCGAGGACGTTCGAAAGAACGTGGTTCTGGCCAACCTGGCGGGGATCAGCCGGGCGGGGGTCATCGACGACATGGCGGAGCTGAAGGTCGCGGACGGCTACAAGAGCCAGATGCGGATCCGCTGCCACGACGTGTATCAGCAGACGGGCACGTTGTCGGGCGGGAACCAGCAGAAGGTGGTGCTGTCGAAGTGGCTGTTCAGCAAGCCGCAGGTATTGATCCTGGACGAGCCGACGCGGGGGATCGACGTGGGCGCGAAATATGAGATCTATCAGATCATCAATGCGCTGGCCGACGAGGGCAAAGGCGTGGTGGTGATCTCGTCGGAGATGCCGGAACTTTTGGGCATGTGCGACCGGATCTGCGTGATGAACGAAGGGCGGTTCGTGGCCGAGTTCTCGCGCGAGGAGGCGTCGCAGGAGGCGATCATGCGGGCGATCATGCGGTCTGTCCGCGTTTTGGAAGAGGTAGGAGCATGAGCGAGATCACCGCCCCGGTCGCGCGCGCGGCGCATGCGAGCTTCATCAAGGAGACGCTGCGGACCTATGGGCTGCTGCTGTCCCTGATCGTGATCATGGTGTTCTTCGAGATCGCGACGAACGGGACGCTGTTGCGGCCGCTGAACCTGACGAACCTGGTTTTGCAGAACAGCTACATCGCGATCATGGCGCTGGGGATGCTGCTGGTGATCGTGACGGGGCATATCGACCTGTCGGTGGGGTCGGTGTCGGGGTTCGTCGGCGCGCTGGCGGCGGTGATGCTGGTGCAGTGGGGGATGCCGCTGGTTCCGGCGGCGCTGATCTGCGTGGCGGCGGGGGCGGCGATCGGGGCGATCCAGGGGGCGTTCGTCGCGTATGTGAAGATCCCGTCGTTCATCGTGACGCTGGCGGGGATGCTGGTGTTCCGCGGGCTGATGCTGACGGTGCTGAACGGGCAGTCGGTGGGGCCGTTCCCGCCGGGTTTTCAATTGTTGTCGTCGGGCTTTCTGCCTGAGTTTTTGGGACAGCCGGGCGGGATCCGGGCGTCGTCGCTGCTGATCGGGGTGGCGATCGGGTTGGTGCTGGTTCTGAACAGCAGCCGGGCTCGGGCGCGGCAGGAGCGGCATGGGCTGGAGACGGAGCCGTTCGCGCTGTTCCTGATCAAGAACCTGCTGATCCTGGCGGGGATCGTGGCGCTGACGTGGTTGATCGTGAGCTATCGCGGGTTGCCGAACGTGCTGATCATCATGGGGGTGCTGATCGCGCTGTATGCGTTCGTGACGTTGCGGACGACGGTGGGGCGGCAGGTCTATGCGGTGGGCGGCAACGAGAAGGCGGCGAAGCTTTCGGGGATCAACACGGAGCGGCTGACGTTCTTCACGTTCGTGAACATGGGCGTGCTGGCGGCGCTGGCCGGGCTCATCTTTGCGGCACGGCTGAACACGGCGACGCCGAAGGCGGGAACGGGCTTCGAGCTGGACGTGATCGCGGCCTGCTTCATCGGCGGGGCTTCGGCGTATGGCGGGGTCGGCTTGGTGTCGGGGGCGATCATCGGGGCGTTCATCATGGGGGTGATGAACAACGGGATGTCGATCCTGGGGATCGGGGTGGATTACCAGCAGGTGATCAAAGGCTTGGTCCTGCTCGGCGCTGTTTGCATCGACGTCTACAACCAGAAGCGCTGACGCGGCTCACTCACCCGGCGGTGGTTTGACCGCGTCGGTCATCTCGGCGGGAATCGGGGCGGAGTATTCGATCCGGTTGGCGGTGACGCGCGGCGTCGAGGTCTGGGGGCTGAGGGACATGGTCAGCATCAGGCCGGAGGTGGACGGCTCGAGCTGCTTGAGGGCGCGGATCGACATCGGGATCTTGATGTGGCTGCAGTACATCAGGACGGCGGTCATCATGTCCTGCGCGCCGAGCAGCAATTGCTGGGGCTCCGCGCCGCGGGCGAGGAACACCTTGCCGTAGAGGGCACCCTCGGTGATCTCCAGGTCCACGCGCTCGACAGACCGCGCGGCTCGGCCGCTGGAGTTCTTGGCCAGGAAGTGTTCGACAACGGTGCGGACCTCGTCGGACGTGAAAAGAATGGCGCGAATTTCTTTCGGCAATCGCTCGTTCCCAGTCAGCGCGTCATCACCCGGCCCGCCTTGATGGGCTGCGCGGCTTCGTCAGGTTTCTCGTTTTCGATCATGCCGCAAGATCGTGAACGATCGGTAAACGACGGCTGGACGATTTGCGGATAAGCGCTTCTAACTCGGGCATTGGCTTTGGGGACGGAACAATATGGAACCCGGGGATCGCCGCCCGATCGCTGCCCGTGATTGGCAGCCGATCAAGAGTGCGGCTTCTATGCTGGTGCGGGCGGGGGCGTCGCCCAACGCGATTTCGGTGGCGGGGATGGTGAGCGGGTGCGCGGCCGGGCTGCTGCTGGCGGCGACGATATCGGCGCTGGGGACGGCTTGGATGCTGTTTTCGCTTGCCGCCCTGTGCGTGCAGCTCCGGCTGCTGGCCAATGTGCTGGACGGGATGGTGGCGGTAGGGCGCGGCGTGGTCTCGCCGGTGGGCGAACTGTACAACGAGATCCCGGACAGAGTGTCGGATAGCGCGATCCTGATCGGGGCGGGGTATGCGGCGGGCGACCCGGCGCTGGGGCTGCTCGCGGCGCTGATGGCGGTGCTGACGGCGTATGTGCGGGCGACCGGGAAGGCGGCAGGGGCGGCGAGCGATTTCCGCGGGCCGATGGCCAAGCAGCAGCGGATGGCGCTGGTGACGGGAGCCTGCGTGTTCTGCGCGATCGCGCCGGTGAGCTGGACGGTGCCGGCGCTCGAAGCGGTGCTGTGGGTGATCGCGGCGGGGAGCGCGGTGACGGCGGTGCGGCGGCTGATCGGGATCGCGGGGACGCTGCGGGCATGATGGGCGCGCTGTATGGGCGGGAAGTCACGATCGGGATCATCGGCGCGGTGGCGGCGGTGATGCTGGTGGCGACGGGGGCGATCTTCGGGCTGTCGCGCAGCGGACGGGTGGGGCCGGATCTGGAGCGGGAGCTGTGGCTGCGGCTGCGGTCGTGGGCGATCATCCTGCCGTTGATGCTGGGGCCGGTGCTGCTGGGGCGGGCGTGGCTGATCGGGGCGGTGACGCTGCTGGGGATTTTGTGCTTGCGGGAGTATGACCGGGCGACGGGGTTGTTCCGGGAGCGGACGATGGTGGCGGGGGTGGTGGCCGGGCTGCTGTTCGTCAACTTCGCGGCGTTGGATCATTGGTATGGGTTCTTCGTCGCGCTGTTTCCGCTGACGGTGATCGGGTTGGCGATCGTTTCGCTGCCGTTGGATCGGCCGGGCGGTTACATCCAGCGGACCGGGCTGGCGATTTTCGGGTTCGCGCTATTCGGCGCCGGGTTGGCGCATTTGGGGTATATGGGCAACGAGCCCGGGTATCGGCCGTTCGTATTGCTGCTGTTGACCGGGGTGGCGATCAACGACGTGTTCGCGTTCACCTGCGGCAAGCTGATCGGCGGGCGCAAGCTGCTGCCGGCGACGAGCCCGAACAAGACGCTGTCGGGGGCGTTGGGGGCGCTGGTCTGCACGACGACGCTGGTGGCGCTGATCGCGTGGCCGATCTTCGCCGGGACGGCGCTCGACCGGTGGTACCTGCTGGTGGGATTGGGCGTGATCGTCAGTTTGGCGGGGCAGGCCGGGGATCTGGTGCTGTCCTCGATCAAGCGGGATCTGGGGATCAAGGACATGGGGGTGGTGATACCCGGCCATGGCGGGATCTTGGACCGGTTCAACTCGCTCCTGCTGGTCGCGCCGGCGACGTTCCACTACGTGGGCTACTTCGTCGGGTTCGGGCTGACGGAATGAAGGACTGGGAGCTGCGGCCGGCGCGGGACCACGGGCTGGCGCCGGCGGAGCGGCTGCGGAGCCTGGGGCGCGAGCCGGGGCTGGGGACGCAGCTTTCGTCCGCGGTGTGGCGGGCAGCGACGCGTGGGGTGCTGCGGCTCGGGTATGGCTTGCAGGTCGAAGGACGGGAGAACTTGCCGGCGGCGCCGTTCGTTCTGGTGGGGAACCATACCAGCCATCTCGACGCGCTGACCTTGGCGGCGGCGATGCCCCCTGCCCTCTCGGGGCGAGTGTTCGCGCTGGCGGCGGGGGATACGTTCTTCACCAGCGATGCGAGTTCGGCGTTTGCGGCCTATGCGATCAATGCGCTGCCGATCTGGCGCAAGCATACGTCGGCGGACGACCTGGCGACGTTGCGGCAGCGGTTGGTCGAGGATGGATGCGTGCTGATCCTGTTTCCGGAGGGAACGCGGAGCCGGACGGGGGAGCTGGGGCGGTTCCGGCCGGGGATCGGGGCGTTGGTAGCGGGGACGGATGTGCCTGTCGTGCCTTGTTATCTGCGGGGAGCGTTCGAGGCTTGGCCGGCGGGGCGGCGGTTGCCGGGCCGAGGGCGGTTGCGGCTGCGGATTGGGGCTCCGCTCGGTTTTGCGGACGCGGCCAGTGACAGGGCGGGCATGGTCGAGGTGGCGGCGGCTTGCGAGGCGGCGGTGCGGGGTTTGGGGTAGCGCCGGCGCAGCTTGGCGCCTGCCTACTCAGTGGCGCAGATCGTATCGAGGCGTTATCGTGCCGCAACAGAATTGAGCAAGGGCCAGGCATATGGCAATCGGAGACGGCCGCCCTGACAGTCCGTGGACGCTGTCGACGCCCAGCGGCGGAAGCGATTACCAGGCATGGCGCGCGCCTGAGCTCGAGCCCCCTGCCCTGGTCGTCCAGGTCGGCAAGACGCAACTCCGATACGCCCTGCGCGCCATCGACGACCTCCATGCAATGCTGAAGGCGCATGGCGACTGGATGCCGCTTGGCGGGACGGACGAACAAAAGACCGCGCCCGAAGGCTCCGTCGAAGCGTGGGCTCGCGCTGCCGACAACCCGGTGGGCGGTTGGTATGGATTGAAGAAGGGTCTGCGCGGACGCTTCGGTGTCTATGTGCCGCCCGTGCTGGAAGTGCTGGGACTGGCCGAAGTCGAGAAGCTGCCGCGCAACAACCGGATGCGCGCCCTTTAAGGACGCGCGACGGTCAACGCTGCATCTACATCATCTGCTGCATGGGCATCATGTTGCCGGTGAGGTGCGACATGATCCAGATCGAACCGGCGACCACGAGGAAGACGATGAGCACGCCGAAGGCCAAGGCGAGCGTGTTGTTGGTGTTGTCGGGGCCGGTGTCGATGTGCAGGAAGAAGACGAGGTGGACGCCCATCTGGGCGATGGCGAGCGCGATGAGAGCGGCGGGTATGGCCGGCGCGTAGATGACGGAGCTCATCCCCGGCAGGGTGAATGAGAGGATGGTCAGGAGCGCGGCGAGGGCCAGGCCTAGGGCGTAGGTGGAGATCTTGCGGGGGTGCTCGTCGCCGGTGTGGCCTGGAGCGAGGTCGCCGGTATCGGTCTCGGTGTCGTTCATGCGCCGCTCCCCAGCAGATAGACCACGGTGAAGAGCGCGACCCAGATGATGTCCAGCGCGTGCCAGAACAGGTTGAAGCAATGGAGGCGGCGCTGGATGTCGGGACGGAAGCCCTTGACCCAGACCTGGGCCATCATGGTGCCGAGCCAGAGGAGGCCGGCGAAGACGTGCAGGCCGTGCAGTCCGACGACGGCGAAGAAGGCGGAGAGGAAGCCGCTGCGGGACGGGCCGGCGCCCTGGGCGACCATGTGGGCGAACTCGGTGACTTCCAGGACGAGGAAGCCGGCGCCGAGAAGGCCGGTGATGAGCAGCCATAGTTCGGTGAGGAAGGTGTGGCGTTGCGAGGAGGCGACGCTCGACATGCCGCAGGTGAAGCTCGAGAACAGCAGGATGGAGGTCTCGAGGGCGGTGTTCTTGAGGTCGAAAAGCTGGGCGCCGGAGGGACCGCCGTCGGTGTTGCCGCTCAGCACCGCGTAGGCGGCGAAGAAGGCGGAGAACATGACGATGTCGCTGAGCAGGAAGATCCAGAAGCCGTAGCCGGTGACGATGAACTTGGAGGCGGGACCGTCCTGGCCGCGGCCGGTGGACGAGCCGGTGCCGTGGCCGCCGCGACCGCCGCCGGTGCTGCGGCCGAGCTTGTAGGGATCGGGCGCGGTGCGCTCGTTGAGAGTGGCGGCGCTCATGCGAGTTCCTTTAGGCGGCCGGCGTTCTCGGCCAGCCAGGCGACGCGGGAGGCGCGGCGGGCGCGGTCAATGCGGGCGACTTCGTCGGCGGGAACTTCGTATTCGCCGTGGTCGCGCCAGGCGAAGACGACGAACGTGGCAAACGCAGCCACCAGCCCGGCGAGCGCCATCCACCAGATCTGCCAGATCAGCGCGAAGCCGGTGATGGTGGCGAAGAAGGCGCAGACGACGCCGGTGGGCGAATTCCGCGGCACGTGGATCGGCTTGTAGTCGGGCTCGTCGGAGAGGCTTTGATGCTCCATGGCGCGCTGCTTGATCTGCCAGTAGGGCTCCTCGCCTTCGACGTTGGGCAGGACGGCGAAGTTGAAGGCGGGCGGGGGCGAGGGCGTGGCCCATTCGAGCGAGCGGCCGTGCCAGGGATCGCCGGTGACGTCGCGGCGCTGGTCGCGGGTGCGGATGCTCACGACCAGCTGGACGACCTGGCAGACGGCGCCGACGAGGAGGATGAGGGCGCCTATCCCGGCGACGATCAGCCAGGGCTGCCATTCGGGAACGTCGTAATGCTGCATGCGCCGGGTCATGCCGAGGAGGCCGACGAAGTAGAGCGGCATGAAGGTGACCCAGAAGCCGCCGAAGGTGAGCCAGAAGGCGCGCTTGCCCCAGGTCTCGTCCAGCGTGAAGCCGAAGGCCTTGGGGAACCAGAAGGAGTAGCCGGCAAAGGCGGCGTAGAGCACGCCGCCGATGATGACGTTGTGGAAATGGGCGACGAGGAACATGGAGTTGTGGAGCTGGAAATCGGCGGGCGGGACGGCGAGGAGGACGCCGGTCATGCCGCCGACGGTGAAGGTGATGAGGAAGCCGGCGGCCCATAGCATCGGGGTCATGTAGCGGACGCGGCCGCCATACATGGTGAAGATCCAGCCGTAGATCTTCACGCCGGTCATGACGGCGATGATCGAGGTCGAGATGCCGAACACGGCGTTGACGTCGGCGCCGGCGCCCATGGTGAAGAAATGGTGCAGCCAGACGGTGAAGGACACGATGCAGATGCCCATGGTGGCCAGCACCATCGAGCGGTAACCGAAGAGCGGCTTGCCGGAGAAGGTGGAGATGACTTCGGAGAACACGCCGAAGGCGGGCAGGACGAGGATGTAGACCTCCGGATGGCCCCAGGCCCAGATGAGGTTGTTGAACATCATCATGTTGCCGCCGCCGGTATTGGTGAAGAAATGGAAGCCCAGGTAGCGGTCGAGGGCGACCATCGCGAGGGTGGCGGTGAGGATCGGGAAGGCGGCGACGATGAGCAGGTTGGACGCGAGCGAGGTCCAGCAGAACATCGACATGCGCAGATAGGTCAGGCCCGGCGCGCGCATCTTGAGGATGGTGGTGACGAGGTTGACGCCGGTGAGCAGCGTGCCGATGCCGGAGATCTGCAGCGACCAGATGTAATAGTCGACGCCGACGCCGGGCGAGTAGACGAGCTCGGAGAGCGGTGGATAGGGCAGCCAGCCGGTGCGGGCGAACTCGCCGATGACCAGGGAGAGGTTGATCAGCAGGAAGCCGGTGGCGGTGAGCCAGAAGCTGACGGAGTTGAGCGTGGGGAAAGCCACGTCGCGAACGCCGAGCTGAAGCGGCAGGACGAAGTTCATCAGGCCGATCATCAGCGGCATTGCGCCGAAGAAGATCATCAGCGTGCCATGGGCGGAGAAGAGCTGGTTGTAGTGGTCGGGCGGGAGATAGCCGGGGCCGTGGAGCGCGACGGCCTGCTGCGAGCGCATCATGGCGGCGTCGACGAAGCCGCGGAGCAGCGCGAGCAGGCCGAGCATGAAATACATGACGCCGACGCGCTTATGGTCGACGGAGGTGATCCACTCGCGCCAGAGATAGGGGACGTAGCCCTTGATCAGCACCCAGAGCGCGACGGCGGCGAGGGTGAGGCCGACGATGCCGGCGGCCACGAGCGGGATGGGCTGGTCGAACGGGATGGCGGACCAGGTGAGCTTGCCGAGCATCTACTTCTCCGCACTCGTGGGGTGGACGTCGAGGCCCGCCTTGCCGGCGAGCGTCGGGCCGGGGCCGGGTGCGATCTGTTGGGTGGCGATGGCGTCGAACAGGGCCGGGTCGACGGTGCGGTAGGTCATGGGACGATCGATCACGCTTTGCGCCTTCAACTTTTCATAGGCGGCGCGGTCGAGCGCGGGGCCGTCGGCTTTG
The DNA here is from genome assembly GCA_963848035.1 of uncultured Alphaproteobacteria bacterium. GTDB lineage: Bacteria > Pseudomonadota > Alphaproteobacteria > Acetobacterales > Acetobacteraceae > JAVVHH01. Next base: position 2,750,048 of record CAWKCD010000001.1, on the reverse strand, counting down.
GCCTGGGCGAGCCATTGGGCGTAGGCGTCCTTGGATACGGCGCGGACGGTGAAGTGCATGTCGGAGAAGTTGTCGCCGCTGAAATCGCCGGAGCGGCCGGCGAACTCGCCGGGATGGTCGGCGGCGAGGTTGAGCTGGGTGACCATGCCGTTCATCGCGTAGATCATGCCGGCGAGTTGGGGGACCCAGAACGTGTTCATCACGCTGGAGGCGGTGATCTGCAGGTGGACCGGGGTGCCCTCGGGGATGACGAGGGCGTTGATGCTGCCGATTCCCTGCTCGGGGTAGATGAACAGCCACTTCCAATCGAGGGCGACGACCTGGACCTCGACGGGTTTCTCGGCACTATCCAGCGGGCGGTAGGGGTCGAGCTGGTGCGAGCCGTACCAGATGAGGCCGCCGAGGAAGACGATGATGAGGGTGGGGACGGACCAGATCAGGATCTCGATGCGGCCGGAAAAGGTGAACTCGGGGCGGTAGCGGGTGCGGGCCCTGTTGCCGTCGCGGAACCACCAGCCGACCCAGATGCCGCCGATCACGGTTGGGATGATCAGGGCGAGCATGATGGCGAGCGAGTCGAACAGGATCTTGCGCTCGGCGTCGGCGATCGGGCCGTGCGGGTCGAGCACGCCGCCGGAGCAGCCGGCCAGCGCGACCGCGGCGATGCAAGCGCCCGTCCGCGCGGTTTTGGTCAACCAGCTCAAATCCATCTCCTCTGCCGCGTCATGCTGCGCTGCAGTATCCGTCAGGTGCGCGCGGGCGGCCGGCTGTCAATCATGCGGCCGGGTTCACGGCCGCTCGATCGGAGCCCGGCTGCCCGGTGGCGTCACGTACTCACCTCAATGAGCCAGGCGGCTCCGGGTTGCACGGCGTCGCGCGGGCGGGGAGGAACCAGTTTCTCCTCCAGAGCGCCCCTGGAGAAGCGGGACCTCCTTGAAGCAAGTAGAAGGCAAGATTGCACGCATTGCTGGAAGCGGTGACGAGGGACATCTTAAGGCCTCTCGTGTAACCGGACCTGTGTGCAGCGATGCCAGTCAATCAATACGATGCTTTCGGCGAACCGGCGGCGCAGCAACTGCGTGACGTGACCGGTGGATCGCGTCTGGTTCAGCGGGCGGGCGTCGGCATGTTCTGGGGATTGGTGGTCGCGATCGTGGCGACGCGCGCGGCTTATTTCAGCGAAGGGCTCGGCGACCAGCTGCGCTTCGTGGCCAGCTTGGCGCATTCGTTCCTGACTTCGCTGGTGTAACCCCGCGGGCGGCATATTGCTTCGTTAGGCGGTTCGCCTAGTCTCTCCTTTCTGGAGGGACGATGCCGGCTGAGCGCAGCACCACGACGAAGAATGCTGCCGCCGGGCTGAGCCACAGTTTCGATGCGCGGTCGCTGCTACCGGGCATCGCGCTTTGCATTGGTGTGACGCTCGTGTGCATGGGCGCGCAGGCGGCCGAGGAGCGGGTGTTCGGACATCCGTATGTCGAGGCGCTGGTGCTGGCGATCCTGCTGGGGATGGTGATCCGGACGTTCTGGCAGCCGGGTGCGAGCTGGCGGGCCGGGATCGCGTTCAGTGCAAAACAACTCCTCGAAGTGGCGGTGATGCTGCTGGGGGCATCGATCAGCCTGGGGGCGATCATCGGATCGGGGCCGGTGCTGCTGGGCGCGGTCGTGTCGATCGTGTGCGTGACGATCGCTTCGAGCTTCGGGATCAGCCGGCTGTTGGGGTTGCCGGTGCGGATCTCGCTGTTGATCGCTTGCGGGAACTCCATCTGCGGCAATTCGGCGATCGCGGCGGTGGCGCCGATCATCGGGGCCGATAGCGACGACATCGCGTCGTCGATCTCGTTCACGGCGATATTGGGCGTGCTGATGGTGCTCGGGCTGCCGCTGCTGATCCCGCTGCTGGCGCTGGATGCGACGCAGTATGGGATCCTGGCGGGGCTGACGGTCTATGCGGTGCCGCAGGTCTTGGCGGCGACGGTGCCGGCCGGGCTGGTGAGCACGCAGATCGGGACGCTGGTGAAGCTGGTGCGGGTGCTGATGCTGGGACCGGTGGTGCTGGTGTTGTCGCTGCTGGCGCCGCGGCTGCGGCTGGGGCCGGCTTCGGCGCGCAAGCCGGGGATCACCAAGCTGCTGCCATGGTTCATCGTCGGGTTCCTGGCCTTGGGGATCGTGCGGTCGCTGGGGCTGGTGCCGGATGCGGCGGTGCAGCCGATCACCAAGGTGGCGGGGCTGCTGACGATCGTGTCGATGGCGGCGCTGGGGCTGGGGGTGGACGTCCGGGTGATCGGGCGGGTCGGCGGGCGGGTGACGGCGGCGGTGACGCTGTCGCTGCTGCTGCTGCTGGCGTTGAGCGTCGCGGTCATCCACTTCGTGCTGGGCTGATCGGGGCGGGAAGCGCCGACGCGAAGAGGGTGACGGCCCAGTCGACGAAGACGCGCAGTTTGCGGCTGAGGTGCCGGTTGGGCGGGTAGACGATGTAGATCGGCACCGGCTCGCTGCGCCACTCGGGCAACACCCGGGCGAGCCGGCCGTCCTCGAGATAGCGCCGGGCCAGGAAGGCAGGCAGTTGGGCGATGCCGAGCCCGGCGACGGCGGCGATGACGAGGCTCTCAACCTCGTTGACCGTCATCTGCCAGGGCCCGGCGGCGCTCGCCCGCTCGCCGTCCCGTTCCAGTTCGAACGGGTAGACGCGGCCGGAGACGGCGCTGGCGAAGGCGAGCCGACGATGCCCGGCGAGGTCGTCCGGGTGGGCGGGCGCGCCGTGACGCGCGAGATAGGCGGGCGCGGCGCAGACGAACAGTTCGAGGCTGGCGATCTTGCGGGCGATCAAGTTGGTGTCGCTGATCGTGCCGCCGCGGACGACGCAGTCGACGTTCTCCGCGACGAGGTCGACCGGGCGGTCGGAGGCGCCGATGTCGAGTTGGATGTCCGGGTAGCGGTCGAAGAAATCGCCGAGGGCGGGGATGATGATGTCGTGGGCGAAGGAGGGCGGGACGTCGATCCGCAGGCGGCCGCTGGGGCGGGTCTGGGAGGTGGCGAGGCTGCCGTCGAGTTCGTCGAGGTCGGCGAGGAGGCGGATCGCCCGCTCGTAATAGGCGGCGCCGTCGGAGGTGACGGCGACTCGGCGGGTGGATCGGTTCAGCAGGGCGGTACGCAGGTGGGCTTCGAGGGATTGAACGAGCTTGGTGACGGTGGCGCGGGGCACGCCGAGAGTTTCGGAGGCGCGGCTGAAGCTGCCGGTTTCGACGATCCGGGTGAAGGCGCGCAGAGCGGCGAGCTGGTCCATGGGAGGATTAGGACCGATTATTCACCGGTGTAAACAGTGATGGCGTAAGAGGGCGCTTTATTGCCGTGCGTAGCGGATCCATGTTGCGGACCATGGTAAAGCAGCAAACCGGCGGATGCGGGATGGCGGCGCGGGTGCATGAGGGCGCCGGGCCGTCGCTGGTGCTGCATCTGCATGGCGGCGCGTTCGGCGGCTCACTCGAGGGCGGGGCGGCGGTGGCGGGCACGCTGGCTGCGGCGGGGGCGACGGTCCATTCGGTGGATTATCCCTGCGGCGCGGCGCATCCGTTCCCGGATGCGATCGAGGCGGTATACGTCGCGCTGGCCGCGCTCGCCGGGAAGAGGCAGCGGGTGCCGCTGTTCGTGGCGGGCGAGGAGGCGGGCGGCAACATGGCGGCCGGCTTGGCGCTGATGTGCCGGGACCGGCTGGGGCCGAAGCTGGCAGGGCAGATCCTGTTGTCGCCGATGCTGGACCCGCGGTTGGGAACCTGTTCGGCGCGCGATGCCGAGGCGGGGATGGCCGGCTGCAAGTGGGCGATGGGGTGGCGCGACTACCTGCGCTCGGCGGAGACGATCAACCATCCGTATGCGGCGCCGGCGCTCGCGACGCGGCTGGCGGGGCTGCCCCCTGCCCTTCTGGTCACCGGGCCGCACGATCCATTGGCGGACGAGACGGCGGAGTATGGGCGGCGGCTGCGCGCGAGCGGGGTCGACGTCGTGGAGTGCCGCATCACCGAGGGTGAGGCCTGGCCGGATGCGCTCCTCGCGCCGGCGGCGGATGCGGCCTGGGCGGGAACGCTGCGGCGAGCCGCCCATGATTTTTACCAGCGTTGCGCTGTTCATTGCTGAGGTAAACAACCGATGTCACAGACTGTAGAGATCCAACCCGAGACTGCCTTCATGGTCCGTCCGCCGCGCCGGTGGGGGCTGGTGGGCGCGGTGTCGATGGCGGCGCTGCTGGTGGGGCTGGGAACGGCCGGGTTCGTGAGCGGGAAGCTGCCGGCGCTGGGATCCCACCCGGCGGCGCCGCAGGCCGCGGCGGCCCCGCCGGCGATGCCGGTCTCGGTCGCGGTGGCCGAGCGGCAGGACGTGACGTTGTGGACGGAGTTCTCCGGGCGGGTCGAGGCGGTGGACCGGGTGGAGCTGCGGCCGCGTGTGGCAGGCTCGATCGTGGACGTGCATTTCCGCGAGGGGTCGCTGGTGCACAAGGGCGACGTGCTGTTCACGGTCGACCCGGCACCCTACGGGGCCGAAGTGCAGCGGACCGAGGCGCTGCTGGCGACCGCGCAGGCACAGCAGATGCTGGCGGCCAAGGAGCAAGCGCGGGGCGCGCGGCTGGTGGGTTCGGCGATCCCGCAGAGCGACCTCGACGCGCGGGTGAACACGCTCGCGGCGGCCGAGGCTGGTATCCGCAGCGCGCAGGCGCAGTTGGCGGTGGCGCGGCTGAATCTGGGCTGGACGCAGGTGCGGGCGCCGATCGATGGCCGGGTCGGGCGGATCGAGGTGACGCAGGGCAACCTGGTGCCGGCGGGTCCGACCGCGCCGGTGCTGACCACGCTGGTCTCGGTCGATCCGGTCTACGCGAGTTTCGAGGCGGACGAGCTGACGGTGGAGCGGGCGCTGGCCGATCTGCCGAAGGGCAGCGGGATCGAGGCGATCCCGGTGACGCTCGGGACGCTCGCGAGCGAGCATGCCGGGATCAAGGGCCGGCTGCAGTTCGTGGACAACGTGGTGGACACCAAGAGCGGCACCGTTCGGCTGCGGGCAGTGTTCGACAATCACGACGGCGCGCTGATCCCCGGGCAATTCGCGCGGATCGAGCTGGGCCAGCCGAAGACGAAGAACGTGATCGCGATCAGCGAGCGGGCGATCGGGACCGACCAGGACCGGCGGTTCGTGATGGTGGTCGGCGCGGACGACAAGGCGTCGGTGCGGCCGGTGCAGCTCGGGGGCATGGCCGGAGGCTTGCGGATCGTGACCGCCGGGCTCGAGGGCGGCGAGCGGGTAGTGGTCAACGGGCTGCAGCGGGTGCGGCCGGGCGCGGTGGTCGCGCCGACAGTGGCGCCGATGGCCGAGCCCACGACTTTAGCCAAGAACTGATACGGCGGACGCCATGAACATCTCTCGTTTCTTCATCGACCGGCCGATCTTCGCGGGCGTGCTGTCCGTGCTGATGTTCGTGGCCGGGCTGCTGGCGATGCTGTCGCTGCCGATCTCGGAGTATCCGGAGGTGGTGCCGCCGCAGGTCGTGGTACGCGCGACCTATCCGGGCGCGAACCCGCGGGTGATCGCGGAGACGGTGGCGACGCCGATCGAGGAGCAGATCAACGGCGTCGAGGGCATGCTGTACATGGCGAGCCAGGCGACCACGGACGGGCTGATGACGCTGACGGTGACGTTCCGGCTGGGGACCGATCCGGACAAGGCGCAGCAGCTGGTGCAGAACCGGGTGGCGCAGGCGACGCCGCGGCTGCCGGACGTGGTGCAGTCGCTGGGCGTGACGACGGTGAAGAGTTCGCCGGACCTGATGATGGTCGTGCACATCATCTCGCCGGACGGGCGCTACGACCCGACCTACCTGCGCAACTACGCCGTGCTGAACGTGAAGGACCGGCTGGCGCGGCTGGACGGCGTGGGCGACGTGCAGCTGTTCGGCTCGGGCGACTATGCGATGCGGATCTGGCTCGATCCGGACAAGATGGCCGAGCGCAACCTGTCGGCGTCGGACGTGGTCACCGAGATCCGCGCGCAGAACGTGCAGGCGGCCGCCGGCGTGATCGGTGCGTCGCCGAGCATCCCGGGGGTGGATGTCCAGCTCTCGGTGAATGCGCAGGGGCGGCTGACGACGCCGGAGGCGTTCGGCGACATCGTGGTGCACACCAATGCGGATGGCGCGGTGACGCGGCTGCGCGACGTGGCGCGGATCCAGTTGGGCGCGGCGGATTATTCGTTGCGGGCGCTGCTGGACGGGAAGGATGCGGTGGCGGTTCCGGTGTTCCAGTCGCCGGGCTCGAACGCGATCCAGATCTCTGACGCGGTGCGGCGGACGATGGAGGAGATCAAGCAGACCATGCCGGAGGGCGTGGACTACCGAGTGGTCTACGACACGACGCAGTTCGTGCGGGCCTCGATCGAGGCGGTGGTGCACACGCTGCTCGAGGCGGTTGTGCTGGTCGTGATCGTGGTGGTGGTGTTCCTGCAGACGTGGCGGGCGTCGATCATTCCGCTGGTGGCAGTGCCGGTGTCGATCGTCGGCTCGTTCGCGGTGATGCATCTGTTCGGGTTCTCGGTGAACGCGCTGAGCCTGTTCGGGCTGGTGCTGGCGATCGGCATCGTGGTGGACGATGCCATCGTGGTGGTCGAGAACGTGGAGCGGAACATCGAGGCGGGGCTGTCGCCGAAGGCGGCCACCTATCAGGCGATGACGGAGGTGTCGGGGCCGATCGTGGCGATCGCGCTGGTGCTGGTGGCGGTGTTCGTGCCGCTGGCGTTCATTTCCGGTCTGACGGGGCAGTTCTATCGGCAGTTCGCGCTAACGATCGCGATCTCGACGGTGATCTCGGCGATCAACTCGCTGACGCTGTCGCCGGCGCTGGCGGCGCTGCTGCTGCAGGGGCATGGCGCCAAGAAGGATCGGCTGACGCGGGTGCTGGACGGGCTGCTCGGGTGGTTCTTCCGGCTGTTCAACCGGGGGTTCACGCGGGGTGCGAACGTCTATGGCGGCGGGGTCGGCCGGGCCGTGCGGCGCAAGGGCGTGATCATGCTGGTCTATGGCGGGCTGGTCGCGCTGACGGTGGTGCTGTTCCAGGCGGTGCCGGGCGGGTTCGTGCCGCTGCAGGACAAGCAGTATCTCGTGGGGTTCGCGCAGTTGCCGGATGCGGCGAGCCTGGACCGGACGGAGTCGGTGGTGCGGCGGATGGACCAGATCGCGCTGTCGACGCCCGGCGCGCAGAGCGCGGTGTCGTTCCCGGGGCTGTCGATCAACGGGTTCACCAACAGCTCGAACGCGGGCATCACCTTCGTGTCGCTCAAGCCGTTCGAGGAGCGGACGACGCCGGATCTCGGCGGGTTTGCGATCGCGGGCAAGCTGAATGGTTCGCTCGCGAGCATCCAGGATGCGTTCATCGCGGTGTTCCCGCCGCCGCCGGTGCAGGGCTTGGGGACGATCGGCGGGTTCAAGCTCGAGATCGAGGACCGGTCGGGCCAGGGCTACGTGGCATTGGCGGACGTCACCAAGACCTTCCTCGCCGCAGCGCGGGGTGCGCCGGAACTGGCCGGCCTGTTCAGCGGCTATCAGGCGAACGTACCGCAGCTCTATGTCGACATCGACCGGGTGCGGGCGCGGCAGCTCGGGGTTTCCGTGACCGACGTGTTCAATACGCTGCAGATCTATCTCGGCTCGCTGTATGTGAACGACTTCAACGTGTTCGGACGGACGTATTCGGTGCGGGTGCAGGCGGACGCGCAATTCCGCGCGCATGCGGACGACATTGGCCGGCTGAAGGTGCGGTCGGCCTCGGGCCAGATGGTGCCGCTGTCGGCGGTGCTGCACGTGCAGAACAGCTCGGGGCCGGAGCGGGCGATGCGCTACAACGGGTTCCTGGCGGCCGATGTGAACGGCGCGGCGGCGCCGGGCTACTCATCGGGGCAGGCGCAGGCGGCGGTGGCGCGGATTGCGGCCGCGACGTTGCCGAAGGGGTTCAGCTATGAGTGGACCGATCTCACGCAGCAGCAGATCCTGGCCGGCAATTCGGGCGTTCTGATCTTCCCGCTGGCGCTGTTGCTCGTGTTCCTGGTGCTGGCGGCGCAGTACCGAGAGCCTGACGTTGCCGATCGCGATCATCATGATCGTGCCGATGGCGTTGATGGCGGCGATGATCGGGGTTTGGCTGACCAAGGGTGACAACAACATCTTCACGCAGATCGGGTTGATCGTGCTGGTGGGGCTGTCGGCGAAGAACGCGATCCTGATCGTGGAATTCGCGCGCGAGCTGGAGGGCCAGGGACGGTCGGTGATCCAGGCGGCGATCGAGGCGAGCCGGCTGCGGCTGCGGCCGATCCTGATGACGTCGATGGCGTTCATCATGGGCGTGGTGCCGCTGGTGACGTCGACGGGCGCGGGGGCGGAGATGCGGCACGCAATGGGTGTGGCGGTGTTCTCCGGGATGATCGGCGTGACGGCGTTCGGGCTGTTCCTGACGCCGGTGTTCTATGTGCTGATCCGGCGCCTGGCCGGCAACCGGAAGCTGGTTCAGCATCATGCGGCACCGATCGAAGGGACTGCCATCCAGCACTAACCGGGTCGCAAGGTGAGGACGTCCTCGGCGGCTGCCTCGATCGCGGCTTGGGTGTAGAGCATGGGGATGTAGTCGCCCTGTGACCACGGGCCGAGCAGGTCGGCGTAGTGGGGGGAGTTCGGGTCGCCGGATTGGCCGGGGGCGTTGATGCAGACGCTGCGGTCCCAGTCGCCGACGTCGACGACCATGCGGACGGAGGCGCCGGCGAGCAGGCGGAAATCGGACGGGCGGTAGCCGGCGGCCATGGGGGTCGCGGCGCTGCCGCCGATCGGGACGGGGCCGGCGTCCCACTCGGTGTGTCCGGCGGCGCGGGTCAGCGCGTGGGCTGAAGTAGGCGTGGTGCAGCGCGCCCCAGCGCCAAGCGGAGGGATCGGCGCCCATGCGTTCGGCGCACTCGGCGCGGGCGGCGGCGAGGGTGTCGCGCAGCAGGCGGTCGCGGGCGCTTGCCGGGTCGGGGCCGAAAGCGGGGCCGGGACGGTCGAGCGCATCGAGCAGGGCGGCGGTGTCGCCGGGCAGCATCCGGCGGCGGGCGAGGTCGTCGGGCGCCAGGATTGCGAGGAGCGCGGGCTTGAGATGGCGGGCCCACCAGGTCTCGCAGAGGGCGGCTTCGGGGCTGTCGACGTCGAGATGGCCGTTCCAATTGTCGGAAGGACGCGTCGGGCGCCATGGCGGCGAGGCGCAAAGCCGGGGCGGAGAACACATCCGTCTGCAGGGCTTGGGAGGCGGCGAGCGTGTGGGCGGCGTCGGCGGCGAGGACGGCGCGGATGCGGTCGGCGCGGTAGGGGTCGGCCCATTCGAAGCCGACGGGGGCGGCCGCGTGATCCCAGTCCGCGGGGAGGTTGTTCTCGTTGGCGCTGTAGACGAAGCCGGTGGCCGGGTCGGCTTCGGAGGGCATCTCGCCGGAGCGGCGGACGCCGTCCCACTCGTGGGTGCCGTCGCCGGGGACGGGCAGCAGGCCGGTCCAGCGCCGGCGCGGGACGAAGCCGCAGGTGAGGCGGGCGATGGCGCCGGTGGTGTCGGCGTAGACCTGGTTGCAGGTGGGCGCGCCCCAGCGGTCCATGGCGGCGCGGAACTCGGGCAGCGAGCGGGCGCGCATGCCCGATAGGCTGGCCATGTAGCCGGCGGTGCCGGGCAGCGACCAGACGCTGCGCAGGGCGATCGCGGTGGTGGCGTTTGTGGCGAGGACGGGGCCGTGGCGGGTGAAGCGGAGCGTGCGGGTTTGGGGCGGAGCGCCGCGGACCTCGAACATCTCGACGCGCCGGGTCATCGGTTCCCAGTCGTTCTCGTATCGATATTTGTCGCCGTCGGTCTGGTAGAAGTAGACGTCCTCCTGGTCGGTGGGGCAGATGGTCAGGCCCCAGGCGGCGGCGCCGTTATGACCCATGCAGATTCCCGGCGAGGACGACTCGCCGTAGCCGATCGCGTCCCAGCCCGGCATCGTCAGATGAATGAGCGATCGAAGCGACGGGATGGCGTGCGCCCGGTGCGGGTCGCTGGCGAGGATCGGACGGCCGGTGACGGTGCGTGCGGGCGAGACGGCCCAGTTGTTGGAGCCCTCCAGCTCGATCACCTCGCCGGAGTCCGAGACATCGGCCCAGCGATCGGCCTGGTCGAGCGTCGCGCGCAGACGGTCCGGGGCGAAGGAGACCGGAGCGGTGGCGAGCTGGTAGACGCGCAACGCTGCGGGGGCGAGGCCGTGCAGGTCCGGCGCAGCTTCGGCGGGGACGGCAGGGTCGGGGCGCTTTCGGAACGTGTCATCGGCGCCGCGCTCGGTGACGATGGTGCGCAGGAGTTCGGAGGCCGCGTTGCGGACGAGGCCGTGGGTGCGGATACGGACGACGTCCGCCGGGTCCCAGCGTTCGGGCTTGGTGTCGGTGAGGGCGAATTCGGGCGGCAGACAAGCGGGGTCCTGCTCGGCCAGGGCGATGAAGGCGTTGATCCCCTCGGCGAAGGCGGTGCAGATCGCCTGGGCATCGGGCGCGTAGGCGGCCCATTCGGCTGCCATGTCGCCGCGGTAGAGAAACAGGCGGGACGCCTGGTCTTGCGCGAGGAAGCCGGGCCCGAACGAGGCGGCGAGGCGGCCGAGGCCGCGTTTGCGCCAGAGATCGATCTGCCAGAGCCGGTCGCGCGCCGCGGTGAAGCCCTGGGCGAAGAACAGGTCGTGCAGCCCGGCGGCGCGGATGTGCGGGATGCCCCAGCGGTCGGTGGTGACGGTCACGGGCGCCTGGAGGCCAGGCATGGTGATGGTGCGTGTCGTGGTCATGTGGCTATCCTGTCCCCGGACGGGCGCTGTGGGTAGGGCTGGCATGCCGCCTGCATCGCGACGGAACGAAACGGTTGGGGATGTCGGTCATGAAACTTGCCCATGCGGCACTCGCGCTCCTGCTCGCCTCGGGCACTGCCCACGCCGCGGGCACGCTGCGCTTCGGATTGGAGTTCGACCCCGACGTGCTCGATCCCGCGCGGGAGACCAGCTACACTAATCGTATCGTTTTCAATGCGATGTGCGACTCGCTGCTCAACATCGGGCCGGATCTGAGCTTCGTCCCCGAGTTGGCGACGGCGTGGGAGTGGTCGGAGGACAAGCTCTCGCTGACGGTGCATCTGCGCGAGAACGTGCAGTTCCAGGATGGCGAGCCGTTCACCGCGGAGGCGATGCGGCTGAACATGGAGCGGTACCGGACGGCGCCGGAAAGCCAGCGCAAGACGGAGATGTCGGCGATCACCGGCGAGGACGTGGTGGACGCGCATACGTTGCGAATCCGGCTCAAGGCGCCGTATGCGCCGCTGCTGTCGCTGCTGGCGAGCCGGCCGGGGACGCCGATGTCGCCGCGTGTCCTGGCCAAGGGATCGGACGAGATCGCGGCGCATCCGGTGTGCGCCGGGCCGTTCGCGTTCAAGGAACGGGTGGCGCAGGACCACATCCTGCTGGAGCGGTTCCCCGGCTACTGGAACGCAGGGGCGGTGAAGCTGGACCGGATCCTGTTCCGGACGGTGCCGGACTCGACGGTGCGGCGGGTGAACCTGCAGGCCGGCGCGCTCGACGTGGTCGACAAGCTGGCGCCGTCGGACATCGCAGCAGGTGCAGAAGGATCCGAAGCTGCGCGTTGTGACGCGGCCTTCGATCGGGTTCCAGCCAGTGGCGCTGAACGTCGGCAACGGGCCGGGGGCGGACACGCCGTTCGGGCGCGACAGCCGGGTGCGCGAGGCGTTCGAGAAGTCGATCGACCGCGAGGCGATCAACCAGGTGGTGTTCGACGGCAAGTTCGTGCCCAGCAACCAGACGGAGGCGCCGGGCAGCCGGTATTGGGACCCGGCGCGGGCGGTGCCGCCGCGGGATCTGGAAGGGGCGAAGCGGCTGCTGAAGGAGGCGGGGCAGACGCGGGTGGCGATCGACTTCCTCACCAACAGCGACCCGGTGAACGTGCAGATCGGCGAGATGATCCAGGCGATGGCGGCCGAGGCGGGGTTCGACGTCAAGGTCGTCTCGCTGGATTCCGCTGGCGGCGTCGATATGACGAAGCGGGGGGCTTACCAGGCCTCGATGCTGATCTGGAGCGGGCGGCCGGATCCGGACGGCAACGTCTCGACCTGGGTGGGGTGCAAGGGCTCGACGAACTGGACCGGCTACTGCAACCCGGCGGCGGAGGCGCTGCTGATCAAGGGCGCGCAGACGCTGGAGCCGGAGCAGCGGGCGCCGGTGTATCGAGAGCTGACGGAGACGTGGATGAAGGACCGGCCCTATCTGGTGCTGTTCCATTTCACCTGGATCTGGGGGACGAGCGCCAAGGTGGAGGGGTTCGCGCCGCGTCCGGACGGGATCGCGCGGCCGATCGGGGTCAGTCTGCGGGAATGAGTAGTTTCCGGCGCTGCCGGCCGGTACGATCGGCTGGCAGGATGGGTCGGATAGTTTGCCGGGAGCCGGGGTGATGCACGTGGATCGATTTGAACGGACGCAGTCGTGAGCGGGGGGTTGGCCGGGCTGTTCGGGCCGCTGGCGCAGATGCTGGGGTTGGCGGAGGGCGCGGCCGGGGGCGCGCTGCCGGTGATCCTGGCGCAGTTGGAGCAAGGCGGGCTGTCGGAGCAGGTGCGGTCCTGGCTGGGCAGCGGCGAGAACCTGCCGGTGACGGCGGAGGAGCTGGGTTCGGTGTTCACGCCGGAGCAGCTCAACGCCTGGGCCGAACACGCCGGCACGACGCCGGATGCGGTGCTGCAAGTGCTGGCGGAGCATCTGCCGAAAGCGGTCGACGCCTCCGACAGCTAAACTTGATCAGCCGGCGAGCGTGTACGCGTGCAGCGCCTCGCGGAGGGCGGGAAGCGCGCGGGCGACATCGTCCCGGTTGGAGAGCAGGCGGGCGCTGATCTCCTCGTGGATCGTCCGCGCGGCGGCGAGCGGCGCGTGTTCGTCGAAGGTGAGGATGCGGTCGTCGCGCATCGCCCAGCGGCCGCCGATCATGACGGAGTGCACGCCATCGGCGCCGGCGTGGAGCACGAGGCTGTCTTGCGTCTCGGCGTACATCAACATCGCCGACGACCGGCGACGGAGCAGGACGAGGTCGGCAAGGCAGCCCACCTCTAGGCGGCCGGTGCGGGCTTCGAGGCCGAGCGCGTAGGCCCCGTTGGCGGTCGCCATGGCGAGCGCCTCGGCGCCCGTCGGCCAATCGGCGGGATCGCTGGCGGGCGGGCGGTGGAGCATGAACGCCAACCGGGCCGCTTCGAACATGTCGTGTCGGCCGCCGGTGTTGGCGCTGTCGGTGCCGAGGGCGAGTCGGACGCCGAGCGCGCGGTAGCGGGCGAACGGGAGCAGGCCGCTGCCGAGCATGAGGTTGCTCGCCGGATTGTGGACGATCGTGACGTCGTTTCGGGCCAGCGCCTCTTGCTCGTGCGGGTCGGGCCAAATCCCGTGCGCCACGGAGAGGCGGCCTTCGAGCAGGCCCTGGCGCTCCATCTCGAGCACTGTTCCGCCGGGCCAGCGCTCGTGGCCGACGCGGGCCTGCGCCTGCGTCTCGAGCAGATGGGTGTGCACCGGCACATCGTGGCGGTCGCGCAGCGTGCGCCATAGGGACCAGGCATCGGGAGAGCAGCGCTGCGGCGCGTTGGGGCCAAGCAGCGGCGTGATCCGGCCCGAACCGCCGCGGGCGGCGGTGACGATCTGGGCGAACCGGTCGGCGTAGCGATCCGGGTCGAGGGGGGGCGGGGCGCGCAGCGCCGCGAGACTGTCGGGCAGTTGCAACCGCATCAGGTCGTAGTCGCCGAGATCGTGCAGGAACGGCGCGTAGCCGACGCGCATCCCTGTGGCCTCGTGCGCCTCGAGCGCGGTCTCGGCGAGGTGGACTTGCGGCGTGTGGTCGATGAACGCGGTGATGCCGGCGCGCAGGCGTTCGGCCGCCCCGAGCAGGATCGCGGTCCGTAGCGCGGCGGGATCGAGCGCCTTGCCGTAAAGAACGGTGTAGAGCGCCCACATCTCCAGCGGCAGGCCGTTCTCGGTGCCGCGCAGGATGGCGGCATAGGCGTGCGCGTGGGCATCGATCAGCCCCGGCAGCAGCCAGTATCCGTCGGCGTCGACGATCTCGGCCGCGTGCGCCCGCAATTGGCGGCGCTCTTCCGCGCCGTATTCCAACGCCGCGATGGCATCACCGCGGACGAGCAGGCTCGCTGGCCGGGCCACGCCGTCGCGAAAGACGTGGGCGCCATCGATCAGGAGGGTCATGGCTGCTCCAGCCGTTCGGCGATCATGCCGACCACCAGGTTGCATGCCGGCGACAAGGTGCGCTGCGTCGGCACGATCAGGACGATGCGCTGCTCCGTCATGCGCGGCGACGCGAGCGGCACCCAGGCCAGTTCGCCGGCAGCGATCTCGCGGCGGAAAGCGAATTGCGTATAGAACCCGACGCCCAGCCCGACGCGGAGCATCCGCTTGATGAAGTCGATGTCGTTCGAACTGAAGCGGACCTGGGCGGCGGCGCGGAACGCGGCGTATTCGTCGTTGGCGAAGGCGGGCGCAGGCAGCGTGTCGCGCTGGATCAGCGCGGGATAGGGCAGCAGGTCGTCGAAGCTGAGCAATTTGCGGTCGGCGAGCGGATGCGCGGCGGCCATGATCGCGCCGACCGGGGCGGCGGCGTCGGCGATCGACTGCAGCGCCGGGCCGAACGGGGCGGCGAAGGTCAGGCCGAGATCGGCTTCGGCGGACTGCACCTGGCGGACGATCTCGCTCGGCGCCGCCGATGTCACCGCGAAGCTGATCGCGGGATAGCTCGTCGCGCAGCGCTCGAGCACCTCGGGCAGCACGTCGAACAGCAGGCTGTCGAGGGTGGAGATGCGGACATGGCCGCTGCGGATGCCGCGCAGACCGTCGATGTCGGCGAGCGAGCGTTCATAGCCCTGCAGCGTCTGGTGCACATGGCGGAGCAGGATCTCGCCGGCCGGCGTCAGCCGCATGCCGCTGGGCAGCCGGTCGAACAGGCGGACGCCGAGTTCGGTCTCGAGCTTGAGGATCTGGCGGTTGACCGCCGATGACGCGACGTTGAGCGTCTGCGCCGCGCGCCGGACCGAGCCGCAGCGCGCCACCTCGCGGAGATAGCGAAGGGCGGCCGCGTGCAATCAGCGTCCCGTCCACTGCGGTTTGCGCTTCTCGACGAAGGCGCGGACGCCCTCGTCACCATCGGCCGAGCGCAGGCATTCGACGACCGCGGGCAGGCGCAGGGCCTGCGCCTCCGCGGGTGCGAGATGGGCGGTGCGGCGGACGGTCTGCTTGATCGCGCGCAGCGACAGCGGGGCGCAGGCGAGGATGTCGGCGATCCAACGCTCGACCGCCTCGTCCAGCCCGGCCGCCGGCACGACCTCGTTGACCAGACCGGCCGCCAGCGCCTCGGCGGCCGAGAGGCGACGGCCGGTCAGCAGCATCGCCATCGCCGCGCGGTAGCCGATCTGGCGCTGCAGCAGCACCATGCCGCCATCGAGGGGCAAGCGGCCGACGCGCGGCTCCGGCAGGCCGAAGCCGGCATGATCGGCGGCGACGACGAGGTCGCAGCCCAGCATCATCTCGAGCCCGCCGCCCAGGGCGTGGCCGTTGACGCGGGCGATCACGGGGACGTCGAGCGTGGTGCGCAAGGCGAGCCCGCCGAAGCCGCCGGGGCGCGGTTCGGCCCAGTAGTCGAGGCCGGAGACGCCGCCGCCCTTCATGTCGGCACCGGCGCAGAACGCGCGCTCGCCGGCGCCGGTGAGCACGACGACGCGGATGTCACGGTCGGACTCGATTTGGGTCCAGATCGAGTCCAGCGCGGCGCCCGCTGCCGCGTCGAGCGCGTTCATGACCGCGGGGCGGTCGATCGTGACGCGGGCGACGTGGTTCTCGACGGTGAAGAGGACGCTCACGCCAGGGTGCCGGACTTCCGCAACTCGGCGATCTCGGCGGGCGCGAAGGCGTGCTCGGCCAGGATCGCGTCGCCATGGGCGCCGACTTGCGGCGGCGGGAAGCGCAGCGCGAAACCGTCATCGGAGAGATGCACGGGCGAGCCGACGACGCCCAGCGTGCCATCGCGGATGACCATGCCGTTGATCGCGGTCTGCGGATCGGCGAGGGCTTCGCGCAATGCCGCGGACCGGGGCGCAGAGGAGGTCGCGCGCTTCGAGGGCGGCGATCCAGTGCGCGGTCGTGTTGGTGCGGAAATGCGCGCGGAGCAGGTCGTGCAGCTCGGTGCGGTTCTGCATGCTGAGCGCGAAGGTGCAGAAGCGGGGATCGGCGGAGAGATCGGGCAGGCCGATCGCGAGCGAGATCTCGCGAAGGGGATTCTGCTTGAACGCGCCGACGACGACGAGCGCGGTGTCGGAGGTGTGGAACGCGCCGTTGTGCGGCAGCGCGCCCCAGGAGAAATCGTCGACGCCGCGCATCAGCGACATCGCCGCTTCCTGCATCTGCATCGCCAGCATGGAATTGTAGAGCGAGACGGAGACGCGCTGGCCGGTTCCGGTGCGCTCACGATGCAGCAATGCGAGCAGGATGCCTTGGACCAGGTGCATGCCCGCGGAGTAGTCGGCGAGCGAGGTCGGGTAGATGGTGAGCTTGTCCGACGGGTCGCATTTGCGGGCCATCACGCCGCTGAGCGCCTGGGCGAGGATGTCCTGGCCGCCCTTGTGGGCGTACGGGCCTTCGATGCCGTAGCCGGTGCCGGCCGCGTAGATCAGCCGGGGATAGCGGGCGCGCAGATCGTCCCAGCCGAGGCCCATGCGCTCCATCACGCCGGCGCGGAAATTGTTGACGACGACGTCGGCGGTTTCGAGCAGGCGGTGCACCACGGCGATGCCGGCCGGGGATTTCAGGTCCAGCGCGATGGAGCGTTTGTTGCGGTTGAGCGAGCAGAACACCGGGTTCTGCGGCCCGGCCGGATCGTCGCCGATCGACCAGCGCGAGAGGTCGCCGGCGCCGATGCGCTCGATCTTGATCACGTCGGCGCCGTAATCGCCGAGGGTCTGGGTGGCGCAGGGGCCCATCATGACCTGGGTGAAGTCGACGATCTTGATGCCGGAGAGCGGCTGCGCGTGCTCCGCGCCCTGCCGCGAGGCGTGGTGGGGGTCGATCATGTTCATGCCGCTTGCTCCACGGACCGGCGGTCACCGGGGTCTGCGCCGCGCTCGCGCAGGCGGCGCTGCAGCGCGACGACGTCGACGTTGCGGACTTCGCTGCCGGACGAGAGCGCCAGGGAGGCGGCGATCCCGGCGGCCTCGCCCATCGCCATGCAGGGCGGGATCTCGCGGGAGATCTTCTGGGCCTGCGGCGTCGCGGAATAGTGCCGCCCGGCGACGAGCAGCCCGTCGAGCTGCCGCGGCAGGAGGGCGCGGTAGGGCGTGTAGTAGTCGCGGCCGCGCGCGATGCTGTCGTGGAAATGGACGCGGCCGGTCACGTCGGACTTGGTCACGACATACTCGCCCTCGAGCATCCGCGTCTGCCGCACGCCGGTCTGCGGCGCGATGTCGACGACGTAGCAATTGGAGAAGCCCGGCAGCTTGGCGCGGGCGTGCTCGACCATGGCGTGGATGCGGCGGCGGCCCTCGAACTCGGCGCGGGTCAGGTCGGCGACCTTGAGGCCGTCGAGGCCCGTCATGTGCGGGCAGTTGCACCAGACGATGCCGGGCAGCGGCGTCTTCAGCCACCAGTAATCCCATGAGCCGCCAATGACCCTGCGCGCTTCGAGGTCGAGCTCGGCATGACGCTCGGGCTCCTCGAACTGGAACCGCTCGGCCTCGTCGGTGTCGACGCCGCCGAGGCGGAACACGGTGGTCACCATGTAGGCGCCCTCGCTGTAGGCGGCGCCGGCCGAGGCGGCGACATCGAGATCGCCGGTCGCGTCGATGATGACGCTGCCCATGATGGCCTCGCGCCCCTGCTTGCTCTCGACGATCACGCCCTCGATGTTGCCGTCGCGGACGATGCTGCCGGCGAACGCGCTGTGCAGCCGCAGATCGATGCCGGCTTCCTGCACCATGTCGTCGCTGGCGTGCTTCCAGCCGTCGGGGTCGAAGGCGACGGCGTAGCAGATCGGGTGCGGCTTGGTGCGGGTGTTGAAGTCGAACAGGCCCCAGCGCGACCATTTGCGGAACATGGCCGGGTCATGGCCGCGCTCGGGCTCGGGCGGGTAGATCGCCAGGCCGCGGACGCGCATGCGCTCGACCAGTTCGGCGCAGAGGCCGCGCACGGTGATCTCGGCGCCGGCGCACATGTCGTCGAGCACGAGGACCATGCCGCCGGAGGCGAGGCCGCCGAGATAGGGATAGCGCTCGATCAGGCAGACCGAGGCGCCCTCGCGGGCCGCGGCCACCGCGGCGCTGAACCCGGCCGGGCCGCCGCCGACCACGACGACGTCGGCGCGCCCGGCCACGCGCAGCGACCGCGCGGGCTCGGCGTAAGTCTCGAGATCCATGTTTCGCTCCCGGTTAGAGCAGCATGCGATCAGGTGGATTCACCTGGTCGCATCAAGCTGCTCGCCAAAACAAAGAGGTAGGGCAGGATGCGTGAGCGCAAGCGAACGCATCCCACCCTACCGTTGCGTCCAACGCGCGCAGAGGCGCTCGATCAGACGGATGGTGAGGAAGAACAGCACCGAGAACGCCGAGCCGCAGATGACGGTGGCGTAGAGCAGGGCGCTGTCGAAATTGTAGGTGGCCTGGATGATCAGCGCGCCGATGCCGACTTGCGAGCCGATCCACTCGCCGACGATGGCGCCGACCACGGCGGTGCTGGCGGCGATCTTGAGCGCGGAGAACAGATACGGGATCGAGGTCGGCAGCCGCAGGCGGAAGAAGACCTCGCGCTTGCTGGCGGACAGGACGTGCATGAGTTCGAGCGCTTGCGGGCTCACCGCCTCGAGGCCGCGGACCATGTTCACCAGCGTCGGGAAGAAGCAGACGATCGCGGCGATGGCGATCTTGGGCGCCATGCCGTTGCCGAGCAGCAGGACCAGGATCGGCGCCTTGGCGACCACCGGGATCGAGTTGATCAGCACGACGATCGGGAAGAACGTCATCTCCAGCCATTTACGGTGGACGAACAGCGTCGCCATGGCGACAGCGACCAGGTTGCCGACCAGGAACCCGGCGACCGCCTCGATCGCGGTCGGCCAGAGATTGTCGAGCAGCACGTCGCCGCGGGCGATCAGCGTGGCGGCGACGACCTGCGGGGCCGGCGCGATGAAGGGTTTGACCTCGAAGAAGGCGACCAGCGCCCACCAGACGAACAGCAGCAGGGCGGCGCCGAGCAGCGGCAGCAGGCGACGCGTCCAGCGCGCGCGGCGCTGGGCCGCTTGCCAGTCGAGGCGAGCCTTGGTTTCGGCGGATGGCGCCACGCTCTCGGACGCAAAGGCGGCGATGCTGGTGTCCATCAGCAGGTCTCCAGCACGGCGCGCAGTCGGCCGGCGAGCGCGCCGAAACCGGCGGTGTCGCGGATCGCGAGACGCCGTGGCTCCGGCAGATCGACCGGCACGATCTCGCGCACGCGGCCGGGGTTGGCGGCCAGCACCAGCACGTGCTGGCCGAGATAGGCGGCTTCGTGGATCGAGTGGGTGACGAACAGGATCGTGGTGCCGGTCTCGCGCCAGATGTGCAGCAGCTCGTCGTTGAGACGGTCGCGGGTGATCTCGTCGAGCGCGCCGAACGGCTCGTCCATCAGCAGGATCTTGGGGTCGCCGAGCAGCGCGCGGGCGATGGCGACGCGCTGTCGCATGCCGCCGGAGAGTTCGTGCGGCAGGGCGCGCTCCCAGCCGGCCAGGCCGACGAGGGCGAGGAGTTCGGCCGGGCTGCGGCCACTGTCGCGGCGATGGCCGCCGACCTCGAGCGGCAGGCGGACGTTGTCGAGCGCGGAGCGCCAGGGCAGCAGCGTCGAATCCTGGAACACGAAGCCGATTTCCCGCCCGCGCCTCGCTGCTTCGGGCGCCTGGCCGAGCACGCGCACGCTGCCGCTGGTGGGCGCCACGATGTCGGCGACGACGCGCAGCAGCGTCGATTTGCCGCAGCCGGAGGGGCCGAGCAGCGTCAGGAAGCCGCCCTGCCCTACCGTGAACGACACGTCCTGCAGCGCGGTGACCTCGCGGCGCTCGCTCATGAAGCGCACACCGACGCCGCGCAGCTCGACTGCCGGGCCGGTGGTCGCCGCCGCGACCGGCATTGTGGCCGAAGCGGACATGCTCAGCCGATCTTCGGCCTGCTGTCGGCGGTCGCGTCGAGGATCGCCGTCGTCATCACTTCGTCGACCTTCGGCACCCGCTTGGTGAATTGGTCGAGGCTGGCATAGAGGTCGATCTGGCTCTGCCAGACGGAGCGCTCCATGGCGCCGTAGCCGGCCAGCTTGGTGTGCTCGTCGAACGCGTAATCCAGCATCACGTCGGCGGCCTGCCGTTCGTCGGCGGCGACCAGGTTCGGGTATTGCTTGACCAGCAATTCGACCGCGTGGTCGCGGTTGGCGTGGGCATAGGCCCAGCCGCGGCTGGACGCGCGCAGGAAGCGGGCGAGCGCGTCGCCGTGCTGCGCGATCGTTTCCGGTGTGGCGTAATAGGGATTGGCGTAGAGCTGCACGCCGGTGTCCCACAGGCGCAAGGTGATGCGGTCGGGGCCGAGCACCTTCAGCGCGGTCGTGTTGGTGAGCCAGCCGGTGACGACGTCGACCTGTCCGGTCATCAGCGGCATCATGTCCGAGCCGATGGTGACGACCTGCACGTCCTTCGGATCGATGTCGTTCTTCTTGAGCAACGCACGCAGCAGCACCGCGCCGGTCGCCTGGATGCCGACCTTCTTGCCGCGGAAATCGGCAGGCGTGCGCACCGGGCTCTTCGGCAGCGAGAAGAACGCATAGGGGTGTTTCTGCGCCGAGATGGCGAAGCAGCGGATCGGCAAGTCCTGCGACACGGCCAGCATCAGCGACGGGCTGGAGGAGACCTGGCCGATGGCGCTGCGCCCGGATGCGACGGCGGCCACGCCATCGTTGTTGGGGCCGCCCGGCACGATCGTGAGTTTCAGGCCTTCGGCGTCGAAATATCCGAGCTGCTGGCCGACGACCTCGCCGAGCTGGTTGCCGCCGCCGATCCAGCCGAGCTGCATCTCGATCGGCTGCGACGCGGCCCGTGCGCCGCGGTTCAGCATCAGGACGGCGCCGCCGGCGGCGACGATTAGGGAGCGACGCGCGAGTGCTGACGAGACGGTCATTGCGGATCCTGTTCGCGAGGCAGACTCACTGTTGCATGGGTGGGGTGTCGCAAAACAGCGCAAATTTTCGCCGGGCGCGCTGCCGTTTCGGCATCGGGTAGCCCGATGCCGACATCCGCCCTAACGTTTGCCCATGAGCGGATATGTATTCCGGCGCCTGGCTGCGATTGGCGCTTTGGCCTTCGGCATCACGCTCCTCGTGTTCCTCATCATCCGGCTGATCCCGGGCGACCCGGCGATCGTCATGCTCGGCACCAACGCCGGCGATCCGGCGCTGATCGAGCGGCTGCACCATCAGCTCGGCCTCGACCGCAGCATCCCCGCCCAATACGTCGTATGGCTCGGCAACGTTCTGCACGGCGATTTCGGCTACTCCTATGGCCAGCAGCAATCGATCGCCTCGCTCATCGGCCAGAACATGCCGGCGACGATCGAACTGACGGCGGCGAGCCTGTCCATCTCGCTGCTGCTGGGATCTGCGATCGGCGTCCTGGCGGCGGTGCGGCGCAACCAATTGGCCGATACGGCGGCAATGGGGATCGCGCTGGCGTTCATGTCGATCCCGAGCTTCTGGCTGGGATTGCTGCTGATCCTGCTGTTCGCGGTCGAGCTGCCGTGGTTCGACGTGGTCGGCGGCACGTCGCTCAAGGGATTGGTGCTGCCGGCGCTGACGCTCGCGTTGGGGACGGCGGGGTTCAATGCGCGCTTCGTGCGATCGAGCGTGCTGCGGGCGCAGACGCAGCTCTATGTGCTGACGGCGCGGGCGAAGGGATTGCGACGGGGCCAGGTGTTCCGGCGGCATGTGTTGCGCAACTCGCTGCTGCCGGTGCTGACGGTGGCCGGGCTGCAGGTGGGTCAGCTGCTGTCGGGGGCGGTGGTGGTCGAGACGGTGTTCTCGCGGCCCGGGATTGGCCGGTTGCTCGTGCAGGCGATCCTGGCGAAGGATTACCTGACCGTCCAAGCCGTGGTGCTGATCATCGCCATCATCTATGCGCTGTGCAATTTCGTGGTCGACCTGCTGTATCCGTTGCTCGATCCGCGTGTGGCGAGCCGATAGCGTGCTGCGACACCGCAGTCTCGCGACGGGCGTGCTGATCACCGGGCTGCTGCTGCTGGTGCTGGCCGCGGCCCCGCTGCTGACCTCGGCGGACCCGAACAGCCAGGATCCGATGCTCAGTTTCTCGGTCCCGTCGTGGGAGCATCTGATGGGCGCGGACGCGTTCGGCCGGGACCTGTTCGCGCGCGTGCTCTACGGGGGGCGGACGACGATCCTGGCCAGCCTGTGTGTGGTCTTGCTCGGCGGCGTGGCGGGTACCACGCTGGGGGTGATCGCGGGCTATGCGGGGGGCGTCGTCGGGTTCGTGATCATGCGGCTGGTGGATCTCATGCTCGCCTTTCCCGGCATCCTGCTGGCGCTCGCAGTCTCGGCGGTGCTGGGCCCGGGGCTCGAAAACGGCGTGCTCGCGATCGCCGTGGTGCTGACGCCCATCTATGCGCGGCTGGTCGAGGGCGCGACGGCGGAGGTGCGGCACCTGCCCTATGTCGATGCGGCGGTGACGCTCGGTGCCGGAGCGCCGCGCATCATCCTGACGCATATCCTGCCCAACGTCTCGCCCGGGATCATTGTGCTGACGACGACTTGGCTCGGGATCGCGGTGCTGTGGATCGCCGCACTCGGCTTCATCGGCGTCGGGGTGCAGCCGCCGCTGCCGGAATGGGGCGCGATCCTGAACGATGGGCAGAACTACATCACGCTCGCCTGGTGGATCACCGTGTTCCCCGGCGTGTTCCTGGCCTTGCTGGTGATTGGGGTGAACCTGATCGGCGATGGCCTGCGCGACCAACTCGACCCCACGCTCGTCCGTTCGTAAGGGAGAAGCCCATGTCACGAAGCCTGCTCGCCGCCGCTCTCGCCGGATTGCTGATCCAGCCGGCGCTGGCGGCGCCTCCGGACAAGGATGCCAAGATCACCGTCGGTTGGGCCGGGCCGTTCGACACGCTGAACCCGGCCACGACCGGGAACCGCAACGTCGGCCCGATCAACATCAACATGTTCGACACGCTGGTCTGGCTCACGCCCAACTTCCAGATCACGCCGGACCTGGCGACGAAATGGGAGATATCGGACGACAAGAAGACCTACACCTTCACGTTGCGCGAGGGCGTGACGTTCCATGACGGCACGCCGTTCGATGCCGAGGCCGTCGTCGCCAACTTCGCCTACATCGCCGACAAGGGGACGCAGTCGAAGATCTCGCTGAACCTGCTGGGCTCCTGCACCGACGCCAAGGCGGTGTCTAAATACGTCGTGCAGGTGAGCTGCTCGGCGCCATATGCGCCGTTCCTGGCGCAGCTCGGCGAGCCGTATCTCGGTATGCAGTCGCCCAAGGCGATCAAGGAATTCGGACAGGATCTCGGGCTGCATCCGGTCGGCACCGGGCCGTTCAGCCTGGTCAGTTACACCGCCGGGCAGAGCCTCGTCGTCAAGCGCAACGACGCCTACAACTGGAACCCGCCGGCGACGAAGTTCAGCGGGCCGCCGGACATCGCGCAGATCACATTCCAGATCGTCAGCAGCCCGCAGGCGCGCGTCAGCCAGTTCCAGGCGGGACAGTCCGAAGTGATCCAGGACGTCCCAGGCGTGTTCTGGAACGCGCTCGGCAAGATGGACCGGTTCACCGCGATCCCGGTGCCGATCACGGGCATGGGCATCTTCGCGCCGATCAATGCCAGCAGCTTCCCGACCGACGACATCGCCGTGCGGCGCGCAATCCTCTACGCGGTCGACAAGAAGGGCGTCGTGCAGCTGGCGGACGCCGGCGCCTATCCGGTCAGCAACACGCCGCTGGTCAAGGGCATGATCGGCTACGACGCCGCGCTCGAGGACGCCTATCCGTTCGACCCGGCGAAGGCCGAAGCGCTGCTCAAGGGCGCCGGCTGGACCAAGCCCGGCGAATTTTGGGAGAAGGGCGGCAAGCGCCTGACGCTCAACATCACGGCGATCTCGACCTCGACCTCCTATCCGCTGCTGGCGCAGGCGATCCAGGGCTACCTGCGCAAGGCCGGAATGGATGCGTCGGTGACGCAGCTGGCGACGCCAGCGTGGCTCGCGGCCAACATCAAGGGCGACATGTCGCTGACGCCGCTGCAGTATATCGGCGTCGATCCCGACGCGCTGCGGCTATGGTTCACGCCGGACCAGTATTTCAACTGGAGCCATTTCACCGATCCGACGCTGACCAAGCTGATCATGGACGGGCAGCAGGAGCTCGACCCGGCCAAGCGCCTTTCCATCTACGCCCAGGCGCAGAAGATCATCATGGACCAGGCGATCGAACTGCCGATCCGGCAGAACGTCGATTTGGTGATGACGAGCAAGAAGCTGACCGGGGTGACCTATTCCGGCGGCGGTTTCGAATATCTCGGCGCGGCGGCGATGTCGAAATGAGCGCGGTCCTGATCCATGCGGACCGTCTGATCGACGGCTCCGGCGCCGCTCCGGTCATTGACCCCGTCCTGCTCGTCGAAGACGGCAAGATCGGCGCCGTGTTCGAAGGCAAGGCGCCGGAGGGCGCGGTCCCCGAGGGCGCGCAAACGTTGCACTTCCCGGGCTGCACGGTCCTGCCCGGGCTGATCGACGCGCATGTGCATCTCAACTTGCCCGGCAACGGCGTCACACTCGAGACGGCGGTGCGCGAGACGGATGGCGTGCTGGTGGCAACCGCCACGCTGTCCGCCGTGCGCGCGTTGCAGGCGGGGATCACCACGGTCCGCGACCTCGGCGGCGCGCGGGCCACCGTGTTCGAGGCGCGGCGGGCCTTCCAGCTCGGCCATGGTCACGGCGCCCGCATCATCGCGTGCGGCCAGCCGATCACCATCACCGGCGGCCATACCTGGTATCTCGGCGGCGAGGCAGACGGGCCGGACGGGCTGCGCGTGAAAGTGCGCGAGATGGCCAAGCTCGGCGCCGACTACATCAAGGTGATGGCCAGCGGCGGCGGCACGGTCAACACCATGTCCTGGCTGCCCTCCTACAGCCCGGCGGAACTGGCGGCGCTGGTCGACGAGGCGCACCGGCTCGGGCGCACCATCACTGCGCATTGCCTGTGCGCGCAAGCGACCGACTGGGTGGTCGAGGCCGGGTTCGACGGAATCGAGCATGCCGGCTTCCTGGTCGACCGGTCCGGCCGCCAGGTCTACGTGCCGGAGACGGCCGAGCGCGTCGCCCGCGCCGGCATCCCCTGCACCAGCACGCTGGCGGTGGGCGGCTTCATGCTGAAGGCGCTGAAGGCGATGGAGCATCGGTCGCCGGAGGAGCGAGGCCGCGCTCGATCGCTGGCTGCGCATGGCCGACGAGAACATGGTCCAGTTCGGCAAGATGCGCGACGCGGGGGTCATCTGGGTCGCCGGCACCGATGCCGGATGGCGTTACACCGTGATCGAGGGAATGCCGCTCGAACTCGAGCTGATGCACCAGGCCGGCATGCCCGCGCTGGAGGCAATCGCCGCCGGCACCGGGTTGGCGGCGAAGGTGCTGGGGATCGGCGAGAGCGTCGGCACGCTGCGTCCGGGCATGATCGCCGACGTCCTGGTCGTGAACGGCAACCCGCTCGACGACCTGTCACGGCTCGGCGACGTCCGTCTCGTGCTGCAATCGGGCGAGGTCCGGGTCCACCGTCCGGGATGAGTTCCCTGCTCGACGTGCGGGATCTGCAGACCCAGTTCCGCACCCGCGCCGGGCTCGTGCGCGCCGTCGACGGCGTCAGCTTCACGCTCGAGCCCGGCGGCAGCCTCGGGATCGTGGGCGAGTCTGGCTCCGGCAAGACGGTGACGTCGCTGTCGATCATGCGACTGGTCGAACCGCCGGGCTTCATCGCCGGCGGGAGGATCTCGTTCCGGGGCCGCGACATGGTCGAGATGTCCGAGCGCGAGATCCGCGACATCCGCGGCCGGGAGATCGGGCTCGTGTTCCAGGACCCGATGACGTCGCTCAATCCCGTCTATCGGGTCGGCGATCAGGTCGCCGAAGCGATGCAGGCGCATGGCGAGCACAAGCGCGGCACGGCGATGGAGCGGGCGGTGGCGCTGTTCCGCATGCTGGGGATCCCGGATCCGGCGCGGCGCGTCCATGAATATCCGCACCAGCTCAGCGGCGGCATGCGGCAGCGCGTGATGATCGCCATGGCGCTGATCAACGAGCCGGAGCTGCTGATCCTCGACGAGCCGACCACCGCGCTCGACGTGACGATCCAGGCGCAGATCCTGGACCTCGTGCGCGGCCTGCGGCAGCGGCTCAACACCGCGGTACTGCTGATCACGCACGATATCGGCGTGGTCGAGGAGATCTGCGAGCAGGTGCTGGTGATGTATGGCGGCCGGGTGATGGAGCACGGGACGGTCGAGCAGGTGACCGCCAATCCGAAACATCCCTATACGAAGGGCTTGCTGGGCTCGATTCCGACGCGGGCGAAGCGGGGCGCGAAGCTCGAGGCGATCGGCGGGGCGGTGCCGAGCCCGCTGCTGCGGCCGCCGGGCTGCCCGTTCCAGCCGCGCTGCCCGGCGGCGATGGATGTCTGCGGCGCCGACCCCGGCTTGCGCGACCCGGGCGACGGGCGCCGCGTGGCGTGCTGGTTATATTGATGGCCAAGGACGATCTGCTCGAGATCAGCCAACTGCGCACCTGGTATCGCAGACGCGGCGCGCCGACCGTCAAGGCGGTCGACGACGTCTCGTTCACCGTCCGCCGCGGCGAGACGTTCGGCCTCGTCGGCGAGTCGGGCTGCGGCAAGTCCACGCTGGGGCGCTCGATCCTGCGCCTGGAACGTCCGCAATCCGGAGAGATCCTGTTCGACGGCGAGAACTTGCTGACGCTCTCGCCGGGCCGGCTGAAACAGGTTCGCCGGGACATCCAGGCGATCTTCCAGGATCCGTTCGGGTCGCTCGATCCGCGCATGACGGTGCGCCAGATCGTGGCCGAGGGGCTGGTCGTGCAGGGCGTGCTGCGGCGCGACGAGCGTGACAGCCGGGTCGAGCAATTGATCGACCGGGTCGGGCTCCGGCGCGAGCACCTGGCGCGCTACCCGCACGAATTCAGCGGCGGGCAGCGGCAGCGCATCGGCATTGCGCGGGCGCTGGCGCTGCGGCCGAAATTCGTCCTCGCCGACGAGCCGGTCTCGGCACTGGACGTTTCGGTGCAGTCGCAGGTGCTCAACTTGCTCGCGGAATTGCAACGGGAATTTGGCCTGACCTATCTGTTCATCGCGCATGATCTTTCGGTCGTGGAATATATCAGCGACCGGGTCGGCGTGATGTATCTCGGCCGTCTGGTCGAGATCGCGGACGCCGAACTGCTCTATGACGACCCGCGGATGCCCTATACGAGGGCGCTGCTCTCGGCTGCCCCGGGCAGCGAGCGCACCACCGGGCGCAAGCGGATCGTGCTCACCGGCGACGTGCCGAGCCCGGCCGACCCGCCCTCGGGTTGCCCGTTCCGCACCCGCTGCTGGTTGGCCGAAGATATCTGCCGTAACGAGGCGCCGGCCTTGCGCGAAGTGGCGCCGGATCATCTCGCGGCGTGCCACTTCGCCGACGACCCCGAACGGCTGGCTCGCTTGCCGGGCTAACGACGCGTGACGGTGACGCCGCCCGGGGGCTCGCGCGTTATGCCGGGCGCGGCGCAGGCGTGACGTTGGTTCGAAACTGCCGGATGAAATCGCGGGCTGCTTCGTCGCCGCGGATATGCTCGTCGGCGACGATGTGGCCGCCATCGAGCATGATGACGCGGTCGGCGAGCGCCAACGCCTCCTCCTGGTCGTGGGAGACGAACAGCGTGGTGATGCCGAGGTCGTCGTGGACGCGGCGCAGGCCGAGGCGCAGTTCGTCGCGAACCTGCTGGTCGAGCGCGCCGAAGGGTTCGTCGAGCAGCAGGATGCGGGGCTCGATGGCCAAGGCGCGGGCCAGGGCGACGCGTTGGCGCTGACCGCCGGAAAGCTGCGCCGGCAGGCGTTTTCCCAGGCCGCCGAGCCGGACCATCTCGAGCAGGCGTTCGACCCTGGCGCGGATGTCGGCTTCTCGCGGCCGGTCGCGACGGGGCCGCACGCGCAGGCCGAACGCGATGTTCTCGAACACGGTCATGTGGCCGAAGAGGGCGTAGCTCTGGAAGACGAAACCGATGCGTCGCGCGCCGGGGCTCAGCCGGGTCGCGTCCCGGCCGTCGATCTCGATGCTGCCGGAATCGACTGGAGCAAGGCCGCCGATCGCGCGCAGAAGGGTCGTCTTTCCGGAGCCCGACGGGCCGAGCAGAGCCACGAAGCGGCCAGCCGGGATATCGAGCGAGATCTTGTCGAGGATCTGCGTCGGTCCCGCCTGCAGCGACAATTCCCGAAGCTTGATCATGCTGCTTCGCCCATCTGGACCGGGCTGCCGAGCGCCGCGGTCTGGCCTTCCGATATGATCTGGGTGTGCCGCCATTCCAGCGCAATCCGGACGACGATCGTCGAGAGCGCAAGCAACGCGAGCACTGCGGCGAGGCCGAAGGCGGCGGCGAGGTCGTAGCCGTTGTAGAGGTTCTCGATCTGCAGCGGCATCGTGCTGGTCGCGCCGCGGATATGGCCGGATACGACTGCGACGGCGCCGAATTCGCCCATCGTCCGGGCGTTGCAGAGCAGTACGCCGTAGAGCAGCGCCCATTTCACCCGCGGCAGGGTGACGCGGAAGAACATCTGCCAACCGCTCGCGCCCAAGGTCAGGGCCGCCTCCTCCTCATCGAAGCCTTGGGCGCGCATGGCCGGAGTCAGCTGCCGTGCGACGAAGGGCAGCGTCACGAACATCGTCGCCAGCAGGATGCCCGGCAGCGCGAAGATGATCTGGATGTCATGGGCGCGCAGCCAAGCGCCGAACACGCCCTGCAAGCCGAAGAGGAGCACGTAGATCAGTCCGGCGATCACCGGCGAGACCGAGAACGGCAATTCGATGAGCGCCTCGAGCAGTCCGCGTCCGGGGAAATGGAAATGACTGGTGCACCAGGCCGCGGCGAGCCCGAACAGGGTGTTGAGCGGCACCACGATCGCGGCGACGATGAGGGTGAGGCGCATCGCGGCGAGCGTGTCCGGGTCGCCCAGGCTGGCGAGCGCCGCGCCGACCCCGTTGGCCAACGCGCCGACGAAGACGACCGCCAGCGGCAGGATCAGCAGCACGAAGCCGACCGCGAACGCCAGGACGATCAGCGCCACCCGCTGCCAGCCGCTCTCGCCGATGCTCCGTTCAGCGATCAAGCGCTGCGGCCTCCCGGCGTCCGCTTCCCCAGGCGTTCAAGGCGTGGATGAGGAGCAGCATGATCAGCGAGGCCACGAGCATGGCCGATCCCAGCAGCGCCGCA
The DNA here is from genome assembly GCA_963848035.1 of uncultured Alphaproteobacteria bacterium. Taxonomy (GTDB): domain Bacteria; phylum Pseudomonadota; class Alphaproteobacteria; order Acetobacterales; family Acetobacteraceae; genus JAVVHH01. The sequence goes on along the minus strand of CAWKCD010000001.1, from coordinate 2,720,402 downwards.
CCCGGATAGTCGAACTGTTCGAGCTTGGTCACGATCAGCAGCGGCACGATCTCGGAGATGGCCGGGCGGTTGCCGGCGATGAAGATGACCGAGCCGTATTCACCGATGCCGCGCGCGAAGGCGAGAGCGAGGCCGGTGTAGATCGCCGGCAGCAGCGGCGGGAGGATCACCCGGCGCAGTAGCGTGCCCGGGAGCGCGCCGAGCGTGCGCGCGGCCTCCTCGGCCTCGACATCGAGGCCAGCCAGCACGGGCTGGATGCTGCGGACGGCGAACGGCAAGCCGACGAAGACGAGGGCGACGACGATACCGCCGGGATTGAAGGCGAGATGGATGCCGAGCGGCGCCAGCAGCCCGCCGATCCAGCCATCCTCGACGTAGAGGGTGGCCAACGCGATCCCGGCGACGGCGGTGGGCAGAGCGAAGGGCAGATCGATCAGGACGTCCAGCAATCGGCGGCCGGGGAAGCGGTACCGCGTCAGCACCCAGGCCAGCAGGAACCCGAGCGGAACATCGATCAGCGCGGCGGCAATGGCGCTGCCGAAACTGACGCGGAAGGCGGCGAGCGCGCGGGCGTCGGTCAGGACCTGCAACAGGCGCGTCGGCTCGACCTGCGTTGCACGCGCCATGAGGCCGACGAGCGGCAGCAGGACGAGCAGTCCGAGCCAGGCGCAGGTGACGACGAGCGTCAGGCGGAACCCGGGAAGGACGGAGCGCATGCCGCCTCTATTGGCCCGGTTGGTAGATCTGGTCGAAGATCCCGCCATCGGCGAAATGCTCGGCCTGCGTCTTCTTCCAGCCGCCGAACAGCTCGTCGACCGTGAACAGCGCCAGCTTTGGGAAATCGGCGGCGTGTTCGGCGAGCACGGCCGGGTCGGAGGGGCGGTCGAAGTGGCGCGCCATCGCCTCCTGGGCATCGTGCGAATACAGGTATTTGAGATAGGCCTCGGCGACCGCGCGGGTGCCGCGGCGATCAACCACCTTGTCGACCAAGGCCGCGACCGGTTCGGCCCTGATCGACATTGAGGGGACGACGATCTCGAGATTGCCTTTGCCGAGGTTGTTCACGGCGAGATGCGCGTCGTCCTCCCAGGCCAGCAGCACGTCGCCCTGATTGCGGCGGGCGAAGGTGATGGTGCTGCCGCGGGCGCCGCTGTCGAGGATCGGGACGTGACGGTAGAGCTCGGCGACGTAGGCGCGCGCCTTGGCCGGATCGCCGCCATTCGCCTTCAGCCCGTAGCCCCAGGCCGCGAGATAGTTCCAGCGTGCGCCGCCGGATGTCTTGGGGTTCGGCGTGATGACCGAAACGCCTGGCCGGACCAGGTCGGCCCAGTCGTGGATGTTCTTGGGATTGCCCTTGCGGACGACGAACAGGATGGTCGAGGTGTAGGGCGAGGATTGGTTCGGCAGACGCTCGCGCCAGTTTTCGGGCAGCAGTTTGCTGCGTTCGGCGATGGCGTCGATGTCGGACTGCAAGGCGAGCGTCACCACGTCGGCCTCGAGCCCTTCGATCACCGCGCGCGCCTGGGCGCCCGAGCCGCCATGCGAGGAGCGGACGGCGACCGCCTCGCCGGTCTGCTGTTTCCATGCGGCGGCGAAGCCGACGCCAATGTCGGCATAGAGCTCGCGCGTCGGGTCGTAGGACACGTTGAGCAACGACGTCTGTGCGTGTGCGACGGGGCATGCGAGGAGCACCGCGAGCGCAATGGCCATACTTCTCATCGGTCACCTCTGCAGTTGAACGGTTGGCGGCCGGGCGCGACGCGAACTCCCTTTTAACGCCGGAAGGGCGACGATCCTGGACAACACATCGCGAACTCCGGCGCATGGCCGCCGGGTGTACGTCGCCGAAGACGGGCTGACCTGCCGACGCTCATCCGCCGATCAGTCCGTTGAACGACAGATCGAACATCTTGCCGGCATCGAGCCTTGTGCGGATCACGCCCGCCCTGGTGTAGCGATCGGCCAGGCGTTGCTCGTCCGCGATGACCTGCTCGTCTATGGCGACCGGCAGCGGCGCTTCGGTGTCGTGGGTGAGGCGGGCGACCGGTATCGGGACGCCGATCTCGGCCGCCAGGGCGGCGGCATACTCGTCGCGGTGCGTGTCCGCCCAGCGCCGGGCCGCCACGAGACGCCGATTGAAATCGAGCAGCTGCGGACGAAGCGCGCCGCTGGCCCGGTCGGTCGACACAACATAGGACAGCCCGGTCGACAGGCCCTTGCTGCCGTCGACGATGACGCGCGCTTCGTCGATCAACCGCGCCTGGGCGATGTAGACGCCCCAGGAGCACCAGGCGTCGACGGCGCCCGACGACCATGCGGCCTTCGCCTCGGAGGGCAGAAGGTTGGTCATACGGTAATCGGCGGGTGACCATCCCTGCGCTTCCGCGACGGCGAGCACGAGGGCGTGGCCGATCGAGCCGCGATTGGTCGCGATGCTGCGGCCCTTGAGATCGGCGACCGATTGGATCGGCGAACTTTTCGGCACCACGATCGCGGTGCTGGCGCCGGTGCCGCGTATCGCGCCAACGATGTGCCCGCGCAGCCCTGCCGCGAGGGCGAATGTCGTCGGCGCGTCGCCCGCCAGGGCGAGGTCGACGGCCTCGGCGTTCAGCGCCTCCAGAAGCGGCGCGGCCGCCGCGAACTGGTTCCACTCGATCCCGTACGGAAGGTCGGACAGCGCCCCGGCCGCCTTCATGAGGGATTGGGCGCCGCCTTTCTGGTCACCGACCCGCAGGATCGCGGTGGCGGCCGCGCGGCGCGCGAGCGCCAAGGCTGGCGCGGCGAGGAGCAACGATCGGCGAGCGATCATGCGTCGCGCTACTCTGCCGCCGCAGCGTGCGCCGCGCGTTCGGCGAGCAATCGCCGGGTCAGCGGAAGCAAGCGACGGCCGTAGTCGAGCGCGTCCTCCAACGGATCGAAGCCGCGGATCAGGAACGTGTCGACGCCGAGGTCGTGGTAATCGAGGAACGCTTCGGCGACCTGGAGCGGCGTGCCGACCAGGGCGGTGGTGTTGCCGCGGGCGCCGGTGACGCGGGCGATGGCGGTGTAAAGCCGGCCTTCCGGGCGGTCGCCCAGGGCGGCGGCGGCGAGCAGCCGTTGCGAGCCGGCATTGGCGGGGGTTCCGTTGGCCGGACCCAGCGCGGCCTCGCCACGGATCCGTTCGATGCGCGAGAGGATGCTTTCCGCCTTGGCCCAGGCCTCGTCCTCGGTCTCGCCTAGGATCGGCCGGAAGGACAGGCTGAAGCCGACCCGGCGGCCGTGCTTGGCGGCTTCGGCGCGGACCCGCTCGGTGATCTCGGCCACCTGGGCCCGGGTCTCGCCCCATAGCGCGTAGACGTCGGCATGACGGCCGGCCACTCGGATCGCGGCCTCGGAGGCGCCGCCGAAATAGATCGGGATGCGCGGGCGCTGCACCGTTTGCACCGCCGGCGAGGCGCCCTTGATGCGGTAATGGACGCCCTCGTGATCGACGGGCGCTTCGGCGGTCCAGATCCGCTTGAGGATGTCGACGTATTCATCGGTCCGGGCGTAACGCGCATCCTTGTCGAGCCAGTCGCCGTCGCGCGCCTGATCGACATCGTCGCCGCCGGAGATGACGTGGATGGCGGCGCGTCCGGCGCTGAGCTGGTCGAGCGTGGCGAAAGCGCGGGCGGCCGTGGTGGGGGCCTGGAAGCCGGGGCGGTGCGCGACCAGGAAGCCGACCTGCTTGGTGTGTGCGGCGGCATGGGCCGCCAGCTGGAGCCCGTCGGGGCCGTTGCTGTGCCAGCCGATCAGGACGCGGTCGAACCCGCCGCCATCGGCCGCATGGGCTTCGTGGGCCTGGGCGGAGGCGATGAGGTAGGCGGGGTCGATCGCCGGGCCGGCGGCGGCGTGGATCTCCGACTGTTCGCGCGGCTGGATCATGCCGATGAATTCGAGGGACATGGTTGGTCTCCTAAAGTCCGAGAGCGAGGCGCCCGGAGGCGGTGAAGGCGGCGTCGGGCTGCGGGGTGTGGACGCGGGCGCACAGCACGTCGCGGAGATGGCGCTCGAGCGGGTTCGCGCGCGACAGGCCGTGATTGCCGGCGAGCTGAACGGCTGTCTGCACCGCCTCGATGGCGTTCTCGGCCGCGATCGTCTTGAGCAACGCGCTTTCGTGCGGTTCGGGCGGGCGGCCGGCATCGGTGTCGGCGGTAGCGCAGCCGATCAGCCGCCGGTTGGCGAGCAGCAGCGCTTCGATCCGGCCAACCGCCTCCTGCATGCGCGGCAGGGTGGCGAGCGGCGCGCCGAGATTGGCCGGGGCGCGATCGCGCAGGAAGCCGATGATCCAGTTCCGCGCCGCTTCGGCGACGCCGGTGTAGAGCGCGGCGATGAGCAGCGCGTTCCAGGCCGCGCCCTCCGGATCGCGACGGTTCCACTCCGACGGGGAGCGCAGGTCGACGGCATGATCGTCGGGGATCTCGACGTTCTCGAAGACCACGTCGTGGCTGCCGGAGCCGCGCAGGCCCATCTGGTCCCAGCTCTCCTCGATGCGGATGCCGGGGCTGCGGCCGGGGAGCAGGAAGAGACCGGTGCGGACCGGCCCCTCGTCGGTGCGGGCGAAGACCAGCATCCAGGAGAGGCCCGGCGCGCCGGTGCTGTAAATCTTGCGGCCGGAGATCGACCATCCCGTTCCGGTGCGGCTTGCCACGGTGTCGGGTAAGCCGCCGCGGGCCGGCGTGCCGAGCGCCGGCTCGACCCGCAGCGCGTTGATCAGCGCGCCGAAGCGCCCGGCGCTGCGCCCTATTTGCTGGCGCAAGTGCTCCGGCCAGTCCGACCGGGCCGAGCTGCGCAGGTGCGTCAACTGCATCGCCAGGATCAGCGCAGTGGAGGCGCAGCCCTGCCCGGCCCGCCGCACGATGTCGGCCACTTCGGCGAGGCCGGCCCCGCGGCCGCCATCCTCGACCCGCGCGGTCAGCGAGAGCAGCCCGGCGGCGTGCAGCGCGTCCAGGCTGTCCCACGGGAAGGCGCCGGCGCTGTCCACCTCGGCGGCGTTCTCCGCCAGGCTGGCGACCAGGTCGTCGCCCAGCTCGGCGGCATGCAGGGTCATGCCGTCCATCGGTTCAGCCCTGCCGGACCGGCTGCGGCACGGGGAACCCGTCCGTGGTCATGAACGAGCCGCCGCCGGTCATCAGGCTGGGGCCGCCGGCAGCGACGCGGCTCGGCGCCGCTCCGTTCGACAGGTCGAGATGCGGAAACAGCAACTCGGCGACGCGGTAGGATTCCTCCAGATGCGGGTAGCCGGAGGCGATCACCGTATCGATCCCGAGCGCCTGATATTCGCGGATGCGCGCGGCGACGGTGGCCGGGTCGCCGACGAGGGCGGTGCCGGCCCCGCCGCGGACCAGTCCGACGCCGGCCCACAGGTTCGGCGCGATCTCGAGCCGCTCGCGCGAGCCATTGTGCAGGGCGAGCATACGGCGCTGGCCCTCGCTATCACTCTCGACGGCGAGCTTACGCTGCGCCGTGGCGATCGTTTCGTCGGAGAGATGGCGGATCAGGCGGTGCGCGGCGTCCCACGCCTCGCCCTCGGTCTCGCGCACGATGAGGTGCAGACGGATGCCGTAGCGCAGCGTGCGGCCGTGCTCCGCCGCGCGACGCCGCACGTCGGCGATCTTCTCGGCCACCTGCTCCGGCGGCTCGCCCCAGGTGAGATAGGTGTCGGCCTGCGCCGCCGCAAGCGCATGCCCTGCGGGCGAGGAGCCGCCGAAGTAGATCGGCGGATGCGGCGCCTGCACCGGCGGGAACAGCAGCTTGCCGCGCTTCGATGCGAGATACTTGCCGTCGAAATCCACCGTCTCGCCGGCCATCATGCCGCGCCAGATGGTCAGGAACTCCGCCGCCTGGTCGTAGCGCTCGTCATGCCCGAGCGTCAGCCCGTCGCCGGCGAGGTCGGCCGGATTGCCGCCGCAGACCAGGTTGACCATCGTGCGCCCGCCGCCGATCCGGTCCAGCGCCGAATATTGGCGCGCCGCCTCGCCGGGCAACGTGAGACCCGGCCGCAGCGCGACCAGGAAGCGCAGCCGTTCGGTGAGCGGCAGCAACGATGCCGCGGTCACCAGGGCATCCTCGCAGCCGCGCCCGGTCGGCAGCAGCACGCCGTGATAGCCCAGCTGATCGGTCGCTTGCGCTATTTGCCGGAGGTATCGGTTGTCGACGGTCCGGCTGCCTTCGGCGGAGCCGAGGTAATGCCCGTCCCCGCCGGTCGGCAGGAACCACAGCATGTCGAGCGGGCCAAGCGTCGGCCGGGTATGCGCGTTCATTGCGCGGCCGCCTGTTTGCCGGCCGGTCGCCAGACCGCGGCTCGCACGTCGACCTTCGCGGGGATGATCCGCAGCGCGGCGAACGTGTCGGCGATCTCCTGCTGCTGCGCGATGATTTTGTCGTCGAGCGGTTGCACCGCATAGAGGCCGCGCGCGGCCGCGACGCGTTGCGCCGGCAGCGGCACGCCTGTCACGGCCGACAACGTCTGCGCCAGCGGCTCGGGATTGTCTTTGGCCCAGTCCGCGGCGCCGTTGATCGCGTCGAGCAGCGTGAGGATCGCCGCCGGCTGTGCGGTCGCGAAGGCGCGGCTTGCCAGGAAGAACGAGTTGGACGGAGCCACGCCTTCGGCCGTCGTCAGCACGCGGGTCGCCGGATCCTCCTGGGCGATGGCGTAGAACGGATCCCAGATCGACCAGGCGTCGATCGCCCCGGTGCGGAACGCGGCGCCGGCGTCCGGCGGCTGCAAGTAGACCGGCTGGATGTCGGCCGGCTTCAGCCCAGCACGGGCCAGCGCCTTCAGCAGGACGTTGTGCGCGCTCGACCCCTTGGTGAACGCGACGCGGCGGCCCCGCAGGTCCTCGAGCGTGCGGATCGGGCCGTCGGCGCGAACCAGGATCGCCGAGTTGCTGCCCGGCGCGGGCTGCGCGCCGACATAGAGCAGGTCCGCGCCGGCGGCCTGGGCGAAGATCGGCGGCGTGTCGCCAGTCGCGCCGAAATCGACGGCGCCGGCGTTCAACGCCTCGAGCAGCGGCGGGCCGGACGAGAACTCGACCCACTGCGGAGCCAGGCCGAGCGCTTCGAGGCGCTGCTGCTTGCGCACGATCACGAGCGAGCCGTTCTTCTGGTAGCCGATGCGGACGCGCGTCGCCGCGATTGCTGGCAGAGCGAGCACGGACAGGCCGGCGACAATCGTGCCGGCGAGCGTCCTTCGGGTGACATTCGTCATGCGGCTTCTCCGAGATGAGCTTCACGCACGCCGAGCTGGTCCAACAGGCGAGCGCGCAGATGGGCGAATTCGGGCGAGGCGCGGTCCCGGGGGCGCGCCGCCGGGTTCGGCAGGTCGAGCGCGATCCGTCCGCGATCCAGAACGAGCACGCGGTCGGCCAGCGCCACCGCCTCGTCGACGTCGTGGGTGACCAGCAGGGTGGCGGGTCGGTGCCGCGCCCAGAGGTCGAGCACCAGCGTGTGCATGCGCAGGCGGGTGAGTGCGTCGAGCGCCGCGAACGGCTCGTCCAGCAGCAGCAATCCGGGCGCGCGCACCAGGGCACGGGCCAGCGCGACACGCTGCGCCTCGCCGCCCGAGAGCGTCGCCGGCCAGGCGTCGAGGCGGTGCGAGAGGCCGACCTCGGTCAACGCCGCTTCGGCGCGGTCCCGGGCGGATGCGCCCGACAGGCCCAGCGCGACGTTTTGCCAAACGCGTTTCCACGGCAGCAGCAGCGGCTGCTGGAACGCCACCGCGACGGGCTGCGGCAGCGCCACCACGGCATCGTCGGGCACCGGGTCGAGCCCAGCCAGCGTGCGCAGCAGCGTGGTCTTGCCGGACCCGCTCGCGCCGAGCAGGGCCACGAACTCGCCTGGCGCGATGTCCAGGCTGAGCCCGTCCAGCACCGGCGCGTTCGGCGCCGAACCGACGGGTCAGATGGCGGACGCGGGCCGCACCGCTCACGGCGCTCATGCCCGCACCAGCTGCGGCCGCCAGGCCAGCAATCGCCGTTCGAGCGTTCGCACCAAGGTGTCGGCGCCGAGGCCCAGCAGCGCATACAGCACCAGGCCGACGAGAATGACGTCGGTGCGCAGGAAGTCGCGCGCGTCGTTGATCAGGTAGCCGATCCCGGCATTGGCGTTGACCTGCTCGGCGACGACCAGCGACAGCCACGCCACACCGAGGCTGTAGCGCAAGCCGACCAGGGCCGAGGGCAGCGCGCCGGGCAACACGACCTGGCGGATCAGCCCGCGCCGGTCGAGCCCGAACACGCGGCCCATCTCGGCCAGGCGCGGCTCGACGCCGCGGATGCCGGCGAACAGGTTGAGGTAGATCGGGAATGCGGTGCCGAGCGCCACCAGCGCGATCTTCGGCGTCTCGCCGATGCCGAACCAGAGGATGAACAGCGGCACCAGCGCCAGAAACGGGAGCGTGCGAAGCATCTGCACCGGCGCGTCCACCAGATCCTCGCCGAGGCGCGACAGCCCGGCGACCAGCGCCAGGCCCGTGCCGACGGTGACGCCGATCGCGAGGCCCGCCGTGACGCGGCCGAGCGAAACGAGCAGGTGCCAACCCAGTTCGCCCGAGGCGAGCAGGGTCCAGAACGTCGCCAGGATCTGGGCCGGGGAGGCCAGCGTCCGCGGCGACAACAGGCCGGTCATGGACGCCGCCTGCCAAGCCGCCACGAGCAAAGCGAGGGAGAGATAGCGGCGAAGCTGCCGCCCGCGCTGCCGGATGGGTGCAACGGCCTTGTGGGCGCGCCGGGCGACCGGCGCTGGTCGCGTCGTCAGGATGGTGGTGGACATACGATAGCCGTTCAGGATCGGCGCCGATCCGCTGCGATGGTGGATAGGAATGAGGAAGTAGATGACAAAGAGTGGTGCAGCGATGCCCCAGTACGCAATGGTATCGTCCCACAAATTGTCCGCTCTAGGCAGAATGGATCATCTCCGCCGCGGCTCGATCGCAGAATAAGATTCCGTGTTCGCCGCCCGGAGAAAGCTTTTGTCGGTGTTTGTTTTGCCATGATGATCTATGGGACTGGCATCTGACAGTTGGTTTGCTTCTGTCTGACTGTATTTTTGGAGCATCACACTCTCCGGTGCGCGTCACCTGCTGCAGACGCTCGGTGGTCCTCGCGATCCGAGTGCGCCTCCGGAGCGAACCCGACGCAAGATCGTGCTCGATGCGGGCGCGACCTTGTCCGCTCAAATCCACGGTGATACTCGCCGGGCGACAGGCCGCGCCGCCACATTCGAGATCGGCAAAACGCGCGGGCCAGAGGGAGTGCCGGAATGACGAGACGCACGCTGCTCCAATCGATCGCGTGGGCGGCTTTGGCCGCGACGTTGCCTGGCGTTCGCCGGGCCGCCTGGGCGCATGGCGCGACCCGGCAGAAGGTGGTGCAATCCATCGAGATCGCCGCGCCGCCTGAGAAGGTCTGGGCCGTCTGCGGCAATTTCCACGACCTGAGCTGGGACCCGCTCGTTGAGAAGACCGAAGGGTCGGGCGACAACGCCGTCGAACTCGTTCCGCACGTTCACGTTGAAGACGGGCGGCGAGTTGCGGGACCAGCTCACGCGCTATCAGCCGGCCGAGTTCAGCTACAGCACGTTCTTCCCGACCAGCGATGTGAAGGCGCTGCCGGTGACGAACCTGTCCACCGTGTTGACGGTCGAGCCGGCCGATGGCGGCAAATCGACCGTGACATGGCGGCTGGCGGGTTACCGAGGCGATCCGAACGCCGAGCCACCGCCGAACCTGAACGACGATGCCGCGGTGAAGGCGATGACGGATTTCGCGACGGCTGGGTTGCAGGGTTTGAAGAAGAAGGTGGAGGGCGCGGCGTCTTGAGACGTCTCGCGCTGGCGGCCGGTGTCGTCGGCGCGATGCTCATGGCGTCCGCCGCGCGGGCGGACGAGGCGTTCGTGACCGACCAGCAGGGCAACGCGGTCATCGTGCTCGACATGCCATCCGGCCGCAGGCTGGCCCGTATTCCGGTGCCGGGTCATCCCGCCGGCATCGCCCTGTCCCCCGACGCGGCGCGCGCCTACGTCACCAGCCCCGACGGGCAGACGGTCACGTTGATCGACGCGGGCACGCACGAAGTGGCGCGGAGCGTGCGGGTGGCGGGCGGGCCGCTCGGTATCGCGGTGTCGCCCGATGGCCGGGTGGTGTTCGTCGCCGACTGGTACGGCACGCGCGTGGTGGCGCTGGATGCGGGCACGCTCGCCGAGATCGGCGCGGTCGAGGTCGGACACTCGCCCTCGGGCCTCGCGGTGACGCCGGACGGCGCGATGCTGGTGGTGGCGGACCGGATGGACAACGAGTTGTCGCTGGTCGACACGGCGCGGATGGTTCGGGTCGCGACCGTGGCGGTCGGCGCGCACCCGTTCGGCGTCGCGATCGACGCCGCGGGGGCGCGCGCGTTCGCGGCCGATGTGGAGAGCGACGACGTGGCGGTGGTCGACCTGCGCACCGCCACGCTGATCGGGAAGATCCCGACCGGCAAGCGGCCGTACGTGGTGGCGCTGGCGGGCGGACGCGGGTTCGTGACCAACGAACAGTCGGGGTCGCTGACCGCATTCGACCTGGCGACGCTGAAGCCGTTGGGCATGGTGGACGTGGGCGAGGCTCCCGAGGGGATCGAGGCCAGCGCCGACGGGCAGCGCGTGTATGTGGCGAACTGGATGGACGGCACGATGAGCGTCGTGGACGTGGCACGGCTGAAATCCATCGCCACTTTTCCGGCGGGCAACTCGCCGCGCGCGTTCGGACGTTTCCTCCGCACCGCCCGCTGATCGGCCGCGATCGATGATATCGGCCATTCCCACAGGCTGGGCCTGAGTTGATCGTCCGGCCGCGTCCCGGCTCGCTCGAGCTCTGGGTCATCCTGCGCGGATCGGTGGTGCCGACGATCAGCTTCCGCGTGCTGATGATCGCGGCGTTCTCGGCGGTGCTCGCCGTCGTGCACCGGCTGGAACCGTCCTATCTGCGCGACATCACGCCGGCGCCGTTCACGCTGCTCGGCCTGGCGCTGTCGATCTTTCTCGGGTTCCGCAACAACGCCTGCTACGAGCGGTGGTGGGAGGCGCGCCGGCAATGGGGCCAGCTGCTGGCGGAGACCAGGGGCCTGGTCCGGGACGCGGCGACGTTGCTGCCGAACGAGGAGACCGGCCTGCGCGTGGCACGGCGGGCGGTCGCCTTCGCCCATGCGCTGAGGACCGCAGCTCCGGCGGGACAGCGCGCCGGGCGCCGCGGGATTGGCTCACGTCGGAAGAGTGGGAGCGCTTCTTCGCCAAGAGCTGCCGGCCGGATGCGATCCTGCAGAGCCAGGCGAAGGAGTTCGCTGCGCTGTTCCGCGAGGGCGCGCTGTCGGACGTGCAGATGCGGCAGTTTTCCGACCGGCTGCAGGCGATGACGAACATCCAGGCGGCGTGCGAGCGGTTGAGCAGCACGCCGACGCCATTCACCTATACGCTGTTGCTGCATCGGACGGCTTGGATGTTCTGTCTGCTGCTTCCGTTCGGGCTGGTGGGCACGTTGGGCGCCGCGACGCCGGTGGCGACGCTGATCTTGGCCTATGCGTTCTTCGGCTTGGATGCGCTCGGCGAGGAACTCGAGGAGCCGTTCGGGCGTGCGCAAAACGCCGTCCCGATCGACGCGCTCGTGCGGGTGATCGAGATCGCCACCATGGAGACGCTCGACCTTCCCGACGTGCCGAGCCCGCTCGAGCCGCACGATTACGTGCTGCTGTAGGTAGGCGGCGCGCCGATCCCGGCGGTCACATGCCCAGATAGGCCCGTCGAACGTCTGCGTCTGCGGCAATGGCAGCAGCCGCACCGGACAGCACGACCCGGCCGGTTTGCAGGACATAGGCGCGGTCAGCGATGGCGAGGGTTTCGGCCAGACGCTGCTCGACGATCAGGATGGTGACGCCGCGGTCGCGGATGGTCTGGACGGCGGCGAAGATGTCGTCGACCAGCCGGGGCATGATGCCCTGGCTGGGTTCGTCCAGCATCAGCAGGCGGGGCTTGGTCATCAGGGCGCGGCCGATGGCGAGCATCTGCTGCTCGCCGCCGGAGAGGGTTTCGGCGCGTTGCGGCAGGCGTTCCTGCAGGCGCGGGAACAGCTGGAACACGAAGTCGAGCGGGGCCATGCGGTCGGGACCGGTGCGGGCGTAGGCGCCGAGGCGGAGGTTGTCCTCGACCGAGAGACGGGGGAAGAGGCGGCGTCCCTCGGGGACCAGGACGGCGCCGCGGCGGTTGACTTCATGGGCGGGAATGCGGGCGAGGCTCTGGCCGTCGAAGCGGATGGCGCCGCCGATCGGCATCTGGCCGGCGATGGATTTCAGCAGGGTGGATTTGCCGGCGCCATTGGCGCCGACGACGGCGACGATCTCGCCGGCGGCGACGTCGAGGTCGATGCCGTGCAGCGCGCGCAAGCCGCGATAGGCGGCGGTGAGGCCCCTGATCTCAAGCATTGCGTCTCTCAGGCAACGTATTTGTCCCCGAGATAGGCGCGGATGACGTCGGCGTTGCGGACGACGTCTTTCGGCTGGCCCTCGGTGAGCTTGCGGCCGAGGTGGAGTACGACGACGCGGTCGACCAGCGGGAGGACGACCTCCATGACGTGCTCGACCATGATCACGGTGATGCCTCGGTCGCGGACGGCGCGGATGAGGTCGACGCCGGCGCGGGCTTCGGTGGGGGTGAGGCCGGTGAGGACTTCGTCGAGCAGCAGGATGCGCGGTTGGGTGGCGAGCGCGCGGGCGACTTCGAGGCGGCGTTTCTCGGGCGGGGTGAGGCTGTGCGCCGGACTGTCGACCTGGCGCGCCGAGGCTGCAGAACTCGAGGACTTCGAGGGCTTTCGCCATGGCGGCCGCCGCCGTGGGATGGCGCAGGAACGCGCCGACCATGACGTTCTCGAGCACGGTCATCGAGTCGAAGCTGCGCACGACCTGGAAGGTGCGGGCGATGCCGGCGCGGGCGCAGGCGACCGGGTCCAGTCCGGCGATCTGGTTTCCGTCCAGGACGATCTCGCCACGGTCGGGGGTGATGGCGCCCGCGATGGCGTTGAACAAGGTGCTCTTGCCGGCGCCGTTGGGGCCGATCAGGCCGAGGATCTCGCCCTTCATGACGTCGAAGCCGACATCGACGTTGGCGGCGACGCCGCCGAACGATTTGGAGACGCCGCGCAGGCGCAGGATCGGGTCAGACATCGGCGCGGCGGCGGAGAGTGAACAGGCTGACCAGGCCTTGCGGTCGGGCCAGCGCCAAGACGACGATGAGGGCGCCATAGATCATCAGTTCGACGCCGCCGCCGGCGCCGCCGAGATAGGCGACGGAGAGTTGCTGCACCGGGATCAGCACGGCGCTGCCGAGCAGCGGGCCCCAGAGCGTGCCGACGCCGCCGACCACGGCGGGCAGCGCGATCAGGACGGAGAGCGGCAGACCGAAGGCGCTTTCGGGGTCGATGAAGCCGATATACTGCGCATAAAGCGAGCCGCCGATGGCGGTGATGGCGCCGGAGATGGCGGCGGCGGCCATCTTGCTCGGGAAGATACGCACGCCGAGGCTGCGGGCGGCTTCGGGATCGTCCTTCACGGCGCGCCAGGCATAGCCCCAGCGGGCGCCCTCGACGAGGTAGGCGACGATCCAGGCGAGCGCGGCATAGAGCAGCATCGCGTAGTGGAACGGCAGCACGGCGGTGCGGAATTCGAGGTTGATCCAGCTCTGCTGGCGGAACGGGATGGTGATGCCCATCGCGGCGTTGACGAACTCCCAGTTGTTGACCAGCAACACCGCAATCAGGCCGAAGACGAGGGTGGCGATGGCGTAGTAATGGCCGGACAGGCGGAAGCACGGCCAGCCCACCAGCAGCGCGACGGCGGCGGCGAGCCCACCGCCGGGGATCAGCCCGATCGTCGGCGGGACGCCGAGGCGGGTGAACAGCAGCGACGACGTATAGGCGCCGATTCCGAAATAGAGCGCGTGGCCGAGTGAGACCTGCCCACAATAGCCGCCGAGCACGTTCCAGCCCTGCGACAGGCCCGCATAGAGCAGGATCAGAACGATCAGCCCGCGCGTGTATTGATCGCGCACCACCAACGGCAGGGCGGCGGCCAGGACGAACAAGATCAGCCCGACCAGGCGTTCGCGGCGGCGGCGCGCGACGATCGCATTCGAGCGGGGCGCACTCATAGCCGGCCGAACAGGCCGCGCGGGCGGACCATCAGCACCACGAGATAGATCACGAATACGCCGACCTGCTTGAGCGACGGGTCGATCACGAGCGCGGTCATCGCCTCGACCAAGCCGACCAGCAGCCCGGCGAGCAGCGCGCCCATCAGCGAGCCGAAGCCGCCGAGCGCGACGGTGACGTAGGCGATCAGCGAGAAGCCGCCGCCGACGGTGGGCGAGATGTAGTAGAACGTCGCCAGCATGACGCCGGCCACGCCGACGGTGGCAGCGCCGATGCCCCAGCCGATGGAGAAGATGCGGTCGCGGTCAATGCCGATGAGCGCGACGGCGTCCCGATCCTCACGGGTGGCCTCGAGCGCGCGGCCGAACTCGGTGCGCGATATGGCGGCGAGGGCCGCGAAGGCGAGGAGGCAGACGACGCCCGCGGCGAGTTGCGGCAAGGGCAGCACCACGTCGCCAAGTGCCACCACGCGGTTGGCGAGCAGGCCGGTATTGATGGAACGGAAGTCGCTGCCGAAGGCCGTCTGCGCGGCGCCGACCAGGAAGATCGAGAGGCCGAAGGTGACGAAGATCTGCACCATGCCGCTATTGAAACGGACCGCGAGCGCGCGGGCGATCAGCAGGCGGTAGATGGCGACGCCGACGACGAACAGCAGCGCCGCGACGAGCGGGAGTTGCAGCAGCGGATCGAGGCCGAAATAGGCGTTGATCAGGAAGGTCGCGTACATCGCGATCATCAGCAGCTCGCCATGGGCGAAGTTGACGACGTCCATCAGCCCGAAGATGAGCGACAGCCCGGCGGCGACCAGCGCGTAGATCAGCCCCATCAGCAGGCCGCCCAAGGCGACCTGCAGGACGAGCGAGGCGGTCAACCGAGCTTACTGGCCGACCGACCAGATCGGCTTGGCGGTGGCGACGTCCTCGGGGAAGACGGTGTGCCAGGCGCCAGCGGCCCATTGCTGGATCACGGGGTTGCCCGCGGTGTTCTGGCCGGTCTCGTCGAACTTGATGCCGCGCCAGGGCATGACGGTCTGGTCGCCCTTGATGTCGGTGGCCTTCAGCGCGGCTTGCAGGTCGGTGTTGGTGGTGGATTTGGCGCGGTTGATGGCGTCGGCGATGACTTGCAGCGCGGTGATCTCGCGGGCGGTGAGGTCGTTGAGATTTTTGCCATCGTTGCGGGCGGCGTAGAGCGCGTTGACCTTGGCGATGGCCGGGCGGGAGGCGACGGAATCGAGCGCGAAGCTGGAGCGGCTCATGACGCCCTCGGCGAGCGAGCCGACCGCTTTGGGCAGCGCCGGGTCGATGAAGCCGGCGTCTTGCGCGAGGAGCGCTTTGGGGGCGTAGCCGGAATCATGCATGGCGCGCATCAGCAGGATGGCGTCGCTGGTGTAGGAGGAGGGCATGACGACATCGGCGTCGGCCGCCTTCAGGCGCTGCGCTTCGACCGAGAGCGAAGGGGTGCTCGCCTGATAGGCGATGTCGGCCGCGACCTTGATGCCGGCCTCGGCCGCCATGCTGGCCTGCAGCTTGCCGCTATCGGTGCCGAAGACGGAGTTCTCGTGGATGATCGCGACGCTCTTGACCGGGTGGCCGTTCTTGGCGGTCCAGGCATAGAAGTCGAACATCGACCGGGTGAAGTCGACGTCGGTGGGCGATGGGCGGAAGAACCAGGAGAGTCCCTGTTTGTTCAAACTCGGGGACGAGTTGTCGGCGCTGATGTAGGGGATCTGATAGCGATCGCAGATCTGGCTGATGGTGACCGCGGTGGCGCTGGTGTAGCTGCCGACGATGGCGACGACGTGGCCCTGGGTGATGAGGCGTTCGGCTTCGCTACGGGCGATCTGCGGATTGTTTTGGCTATCTGCGTAGACCAGCTTGATGTGCGCGCCGCCGAGGCCGGGCAGTCCGCCGCCGGTGCCCAGCAGGAAGGAAGGAACGTCTTGCTTGCCGTTGATGATGTCGGCGGCGGTCTCGAGCGCGGCCTGTGCGTCGTGGCCGATCGGGGCGGCATTGCCGGTCAGCGGATAGACGACGCCGATCAGGACGTCGTCGGCGGCATGCGCCGAGCCGGCCAGTGCGGTGAGCGCCGTGAACGCCGCTAGCATCAATCGTCGAACCATGCCCTGCTCTCTCCTGCGCGCCGCGGCGCGTCGATCCGTGTCGGATGGTGCATTGCAATCACCATGCCAGAAGTTATGAGCGGGGGTCGAACGCGTGCTGCAAACCGTCGCCGAGGAAGTTGACCGCGATCACCGTCAGGAAGATCAGCAAGCCGGGATAGACGGCAAGCGCCGGGTTCGTGGTGACCAGTTCCTGCGCGTTGTTGAGCATGTTGCCCCAGGAGGGCGTCGGCGGCACCACGCCGAGGCCAAGGAAGCTCAACACGCTCTCCAGCAGGATGACCCGGCCGACGGTCAACGTGAACGCGACGATGATCGGGGTCGCGACGTTCGGCAGGATATGGGTCGCCATCATGTAGAGCGGCCCCGCGCCGCTGGCGCGCGCGACCCGGACGAAATCGCGCTCGCGGATCGAGAGCGTCGCCGCGCGGACGAGGCGTGCGACCGCGGTCCAATCGACGAGCGAGATCACGATCACGATGCGCCAGAACGCGGCGGCGCCGGAATGGGCGAAATCCGGGCTGAAGCCGAGCTTGGTCAGATCGACCGCCTCGAGCACGATCAGCAGCGGCAGCAGCGGCAGCACGATCACGCCATCGGTAAAGCGCATCAGCAGCGCGTCGAGCCGGCCGCCGAAATAACCCGCGCTCATCCCGACGGCCAAGCCGATGACGCCGCCGATCAACGTCGCCAGCACGCCGATCAGCAGCGAGATCTGCCCGCCCACCATCAGCCGCAGCAACTCGTCGCGTCCCGCGTCGTCGGTGCCGAGCGGATGCTCGAACGAGGGCGGATCGAAGCGCGCGAGCAGGTCGGTGGCGGAGGGATCGATGTCGCGCAGCGCCGCGTAGGGATAGGCGGCGAGGCAGAACAGGACGAGAAGGACGAGGACGGCCAGGCTCACGATCGCGCCCGGATGTCGCCGCAAGCGCCGCCAGCGCAGCGCCCAGGGGCTCACCGCCGCTTCCTGCAGCGGAGGCGCTCATTTCAGGCTGATCCGCGGGTCGAGCCACGCATAGGCGAGGTCGGCTGCGAGATTGCTCAGCAACGTGACGAGCGTCGCGAACAGCAGGCCGGAGAGGGCGAGGTTGAAGTCGTTGCCCATGATGGCGTCATAGATCATCTTCCCCATGCCGGGCTGCGCGAACATCGTTTCGGTCACGAGCGCGCCGCCGAACAGCGCGCCGAAGCTGAGCGCCCAAACCGTGACCACCGGCACCAGCGCGTTTCGGAACGCATGGACCGCGATCACGCGCCAGGGCCCAGCGCCCTTGGCGCGCGCGGTGCGGACCAGGTCCATCCGCATGATCTCGATCATGCTGGCGCGCACATAGCGGGTGAAGCCGCCGGTATTGGCCAGCGAAAGGACGATCACCGGCATGATCAGGTGCCGCGTGTGGTCCCATATGCTGCCATTGCCGACATCGGCGATGCCGCTGGCCGGCAGCCAGTGGAGTTGCACGGCGAACACCAGGATCATCATGAGCGCGAGCCAGAAGACCGGCACCGAGATGCCGGCGAAGGCGAACAGGCCGATCGCGTTGTCGAGCCAGCCATTCGGCCGCAATGCCGCGATCACCCCGAGCGCGGTGGAGATGATGACGCTCAGCACGAAGCTGGTGAGCAGCAGCTTGCAGGTCTGCCACAGCGCCGGCAGCAGCACTTCGAGCACGGGCTGGCTGTGCACGCGCGAGAAGCCGAGATCGCCCGTCAAGGCGGCTGCGAGCCATCGCCAGTAGCGTAGGATCAGCGGCTGATCGAGGCCGTAGATCGCGCGCAGATGGGCGATCGACTTCAGGCGTCGCGCCGGGGTTGCCGGAGATCAGCAGGTCGATCGGGTCGCCCGGCATCAGGCCGATCAGGTTGTAGATCACGAAGCTCATGATCAGCAGCAGGAGCGCGGCTTGCGCCATGCGGCGGAGAAGGAATTGGGCCATGGCCGGGCTCAGTCCTTGAAGTGGCAGGCGGCGCGCTGCTGCGGGCGACCCGGCGACGGGTCGAGCGTGGGCGGCACCTCGCGGCAGATCGGCTGCGCCTTCGCGCAACGCGGATGGAACACGCAGCCCGGCGGCGGATCGAGCGGGCTGGGCATCTCGCCGCGGATCGCGCGGCCGGTATGCGCGCGGAACCGGCCGATGCGGGGAACTGCGGCGAGCAGCGCCTGGGTGTAGGGGTGCGACGGCGTGGCGAACAGCTCGGCGCGGGGCGCGATCTCGATCAGGCGGCCGAGATAGAGCACGGCGACGCGGTCGACGAGATGGTTCACGACGGCGAGGTCGTGGCTGATGAACAGATAGGACAGGCGGCGCTGCTCCTGCAGCTCCTTCATCAGGTTGAGGATTTGGCTCTGGATCGAAACGTCGAGCGCCGAGAGCGGCTCGTCGGCGACGATCAGCTGCGGCTCGGGCGCGAGTGCGCGGGCGATGGCGATGCGTTGGCGCTGACCGCCGGAGAACTCGTGCGGATAGCGGTTAAGCGCGTCCAGCGGCAGGCCGACCTGGCGCACCAGCTCGGCCGCCCGTGCCCGCCGCGACTGCGTCGAGCCGATGCGCTGGATCCGCAACGGCTCGGCGATGATGGCAGAGACCGGCATGCGCGGATCGAGCGCGCTGAACGGATCCTGCACGACGAGCTGGATGCTGCGCTGGGCCTCGCGCCGGACCGCGCCCTCGAGCTTCTGGCCGCGGAAGCGCACCGCGCCGGCGGTGGGCGCGCAGCAGCCCGGCGACAACGGCCCCCAAGGTCGACTTGCCGCTGCCGCTCTCGCCCACGAGCGCCAGCACCTCGCCCTCGGCGATGGCGAAACTCACGTCCGCGACCGCCTGCAGGACGCGCTTCTTGCCGCCGAGCCGGTTGCTCGCGACCTCGAAACCGACGCTCAGGCGGTCGACGGCGAGGAGCTCGCTCAACCCTGCCCTGCCTTGAAACAGGCGGCGAAATGGCCGGGAGCGTAGGGCGCCAGTTCGGGCTCGGCCTCGCGGCAGCCGGCGTCGGCCCGCGGACATCGATCGGCGAAGCGGCAGCCGCGTCCCGCAACCAGGTCGGGCACGCCGCCGGGGATCACCGGCAGCCGGGCGACGCGATGGTCGGGGTTCGGCACGGTCGCGATCAGGCCCTGCGTGTAGGGATGCAGCGGCGCGTCGAACAACGCATCGGCGGGCGCGCGCTCGACCACGCGTCCCGCATACATGACGCAGATCTCGTGCGCGATTTCGGACACGACGGCGAGGTTGTGGCTGATGAACTGCATCGCCATGCCGGTGCGGTCCTGCAGGTCGAGCATGAGGTCCAGGATCTGTGCCTGGATGGTCACGTCGAGCGCCGTGGTGGGCTCGTCGGCGATCAGCAGCGCGGGCTCGCAAGCGAGCGCCATGGCGATCATCGCGCGCTGGCGCATCCCGCCGGAGAGCTGATGCGGGTAGGCTCGCGCACGGTCGCGCGGCGAGTTGATGCCGACCGCATCGAGCAGGTCGACCGACGCGCTCTGCGCCGAGCGCCAGCTTTCGCCACGATGGATCACCAGCACCTCGGCGATCTGCCGCCCGACCTGCATCACCGGATTGAGCGCCGTCATCGGCTCCTGGAACACCATGGCGATGCCGTCGCCGCGCAGCTTGCGCCAGGCGGCATCGCTTTGCCCCAGGAGTTCGCGCCCCCTGAACGTGACCGAGCCTTCGACCCGGCCCGGCGCCGGCACCAGCCCCATCAGCGCCAGCGACGTGACCGACTTGCCGCAGCCGCTCTCGCCCACGATCCCCAGCGTGCGGCCGCTGCGGATCTCGTAATCGACCCCCGCCACCACCTCGCGCCGGACGCCATCGCGCGGGAAGCTGACGCGCAGATCGCGGACGGCGACGAGGCCGTCGTCACTCAGCGCGCCAATCCTCGCCGCGCAGGCTCGGGTAGTCGGACATCCCGGCGGGCACGTAGCCCTTCAGCCAGGTCGGGATCACATGAGCTTGGGGCTGAAAGAACAGCGGCAAGGTCGGCAGTTCCTGTGCGTAGATCCTCTGCATCTCGGCCCAGTCGGCCTTCTGCTTGCCGATGTCGAGATCGGTTGCCGAGGCCTGCAGAGCGCGCTCGAAATCCTGATTCTTCCAATCCATGTAGTTGCTGCCGCCCCAGCCGTTTGCCTCGGTCGGGATGTTGGAGATGGCGTAGAGCTGCAGCGGCGAGAAGCTGACGCTGAACAGCCAGGTGTAGAGCGCCAGGCCGCCGAATTTGCGGCGCTTGAGCGTGTCTCCGAAGAAGGTGCGCTGGATTTCGTTCTTGATCGTCGTTTCGATCCCGACGCGCTTCAGTTGATCCTGCGTCACTTGCTGGATCAGCAAGCCGAGCTTGGATTCGGTGGGGGTGCCGAACTCGACCGAGAATTTCTCGCCTTTGCCGTTGCGCAGGATGCCGTCGGCGCCTTGGGTCCAGCCGGCTTCCTGCAGCAGCTTCTTGGCGCCGGCCGGGTCGTAGGGAACGACGGGGATGCCCTCGGCATACATCGGCTCCTTCGGTGGCACCCACGTCGCAGCGAGCTTGTATTTGCCGGCGACCAGACGATCCGACATCGCCTTGCGGTCGATCGCCATCAGCATCGCGCGGCGGACCCGGACATCCTGCAGGAACGGATTGTCGAGGTTCAGATCCAAGTGATAGAACGTTACGGAGTCATTGATGACGTAGGTGAACTCGGTCGGGTGCTGTTTCTGCATCGCGATCACCTGGTCGAGCGACAGGCCGTTGCCGTCGCCCGGGATCATGTCGATGTCGCCGGAGAGCAGATTGGCCTGCAGCGCCGCGGTGTCGTTGATCGAGCGGATGACGATCCGCTTGATGCTCGGCTTGGTGCCGCTCCAATAGGGATTGGGCTCGAGGACGATCTGCGACGCGCCGTCATTGGCGGTCATCAGATAGGGGCCGTTCCACAAGCCCGGCGTCGTCGGCGCGCGGTTGTAGGCGTTCTGCTTGACGTAGTCGCCGGGGGTCTTGGCGCCCGCATAGGTGGGACCGTCAATATGCTCGGAGAGCAGCTTGTTCATCCGGTTGAACAGCGGCGTCACCTCGTCGAGATGGAGCACGATGTTCTGGTCGTCGATGATCTCGGTCTTGATCACGCGGCCCCAGACCCGCGCATCGGGGAAGCCGGTGGTGGGATCGCCGCCGACCTTGGCGGTGTAGGCGATGTCCTTGGTGGTGAGCGGGACGCCGTCGCCCCATTTCAGGTCGGGCTTCAGTGTCCAATGGACCGACATGCCCGGCTTGCCGTTGGCCTGCGTCTCGACCTTGGCGCGGCCATTCTCGATGCTGGGCACCTCGGTGCAGAGCGCGCAGCTGTTCACCCAGGTGTCGGGCGTGAAATAGGTCACGGGACGGTTGGTGAAGCCGAGCGTCCAGGACTTGACGATCACCGGGTCGATATACGGGTGCTGGCTCGAGGAGAACGCCGTCATCCCGACGACGAGTTGGTCGTGCGAGGCGGCGGCGGCGATCGGGCTGGCGGAAACGAGCGCGGCCGCGGCGGCGGCGATGAGTTGGTTCATGGGGCGATGGCTCCTGCAGCGACGGGAGGCACGACACCGATCAGCAAAACGTACGGTGCTGGCATGCGAGTAGGATAATGGCGCAGACCTCGTCGACCTCTGGCCATGCTTTCGTGCGCGCCGCAGCATGTCAACGCGTTTCGGCGGTGTTGTCGCGCCGGTGATCGAGCTTGCGTCTTCCCGAAGCCGCGAAGCCGCGCCAAGCTCGGGGCATCTCATGCAAGGATCCGCCGTGACCGATCTGGACGACCTGCTGCTGCAACGCCGTGTCGATGCGCTGCTCGCGCCGTGGCGCAAGAACGACGGCGCCGGGGTGAGCATCGGCGTCGTGGTCGAGGGCGAATTGCGCGTGCATCGGCAGGCCGGGCTCGCCAGTATCGAGCACGGCGTCCCGCTCGCAGCCGACACGCGCTTCCGGATCGCGTCGGTCTCCAAGCAATTCACCTGCGCCGCCATCCTCATGCTCGAGGCCGACGGCGCGCTGTCGCTCGACGAGCCGGCCCGCAGCTATCTGCCGGAGCTGCCGGCGTTCGCCGATCCGATCACGGTGGCGCATCTCATGCACAACACCTCGGGCATCCGCGACATGCTGGAGATCATCCGGCACGGCGGCGGCGATCTCGGCACGCCGCTCGGGGCGCAGGACCTGCTCGACGGCATCACCCGGCAGCGCACGCTGAACTTCACGCCGGGCAGCCGCTTCCTCTACAGCAATTCCAACTTCCTGCTGCTCGGCCTCATCGTCGAGCGCCTGGCGGGCCGTAGCCTCGACACGGTGCTGCAGGAGCGGATCTTCGCCCCGCTCGGCATGTCCGACACCAAGCTGACGCCGAACACGGCCGACGTGGTCCCGCGCCTGGCGACCGGCTACCTCCCCGGTCCGGACGGCACGTGGACGCGCGCCGCGCACGCTTTCCCGCTGGGCGGCGAAGGCGGCCTGGTCTCCTCGCTGCCGGATCTGGCGCTCTGGGCGCGCAACTTCGAGACGCGCCGGGTCGGCGCAGACTGGCTCGACGGCCTGCCGCGACAAACCCCGTTCAGCAACGGCAGCAGCAATCGTTACGCTCGAGGCCTCGTGGTGCGGCCGTACCGCGGGGTCGAGACGTGGAGCCATGGCGGGCTATGGCCGGGCTACCGGACGGAGTTCCTGCTGGCGCCGGCGCAGCGCGCGGCCGTCATCGCGATGTCGAACACCGGCGGCTCGGACCCGACGCTGCTGGCGCACCGGGCGCTCGATGCTGTGCTCGAGGCGCGGCCGGGGATCCATGCCGTGCCGAAACCGCTGCCTGCCGCGACGCTGGCCCCGCTCGCGGGCCGCTACGTCGATGCCGCGTTGGAGGCCACGTTGGAGATCGCCGTCGCCGATGACGGCGCGACGACGCTGACGATCAACGGCCTGCCGGTGGTCGCCGAAACGACCGAGGATGGCCGGCTCGCATCGCCGCGCGCCAGCAGCGTGTTCGCCCTGCGGGCGACCGGCCCTGACACGGTCGAGATCGAACAGGATGCGGCGACGGTCGGGGTCTGGCGGCGCGCGCCCACGGATGCGCGCCTTCCCGACGGGCTGGCCGGCGCCTACCGGAGCGAGGAGATGGCGGCAGATTGGACCGTGACCGAGGCGGACGGCCAAGTGACGGTCGTCGCCCACGGGCCGGTCGCGACCGGCCCGGCCTGGGCGGTCGAGCCGATCGCGGAGGATCTGTTCCGCGTCTACACCCCGGGCGCGCTGTTCCGCGGCTGGCTCGACGTCAAGGCCGTCCGCAAGCAGGGGCGGGTCGCCAGCCTGATCGCAAATGGCGGCCGGACGAAACGGGTGCGCTACGACCGCGTTGGGTGATCAGGCGCGGGTCAGCGCGCCCGCTCGATCCAGTATCGTGCGATCGCGTCGCGCCGGGCCAACCACGCGCCGCCGCGGTCAGCCATGTGACGCAGCACGCGCTCCAGGCCCACGATGCGGCCGGGGCGCCCGATCATGCGCAGATGCAGGCCCACCGAGAGCATGCGCGGCATGTCGGCGCCCTCAAGCCAGAGCCGATCGTACGCGTCGATGACGTATTCGGCGAAATCCGCGGCCGTGGTGAACCGCTGGCTTCCCTGATGGAAATGCATGTCGTTGGTGTCGAAGCTGTAGGGCAGCACGAGCTGCCGCTGCGCTCCGACCGGCACGAAGAACGGCATGTCGTCGCTGTAAGCGTCGTTGTCATAGAGGAACCCGCCATGCTCCAGCAGCAGCCGCCTGGTATTGGCTGACGGTGCGGAGCGCGTGTGCCAGCCGACCGGAGCGACCCCGCAGGCGTCCTTTATCGCCGTGACGGCGCGGTCGATCGTGGCCCGTTCCGCCGCTTCCTGCATCCCGGCGTGACGCTCCCAGCGCCAACCATGGCAACCGATCTCGTGCCCGCGCGCGATCGCGTCCTGCGCAAGCCAGGGAGAGCGCTCGATCGCTCGGCCGCAGGCGTTCAGCGTCGACGCCGCGCCATGGGTATCGAGCACCGACATGATCCGCCAGTAGCCGACGCGGGTGCCGTATTCGAAATGAGAGTCGCGGCAGGGATCCGGGCCGCCGCGCACCTCGTCCGTCACTTCGTAGACCGCCTCGTTGCGCTCGTCGCCATCCACGATGGACAGTTCGGCGCCCTCCTCGACATTGACCACGAACGAGACCGCCACCCGCGCCCCGCCGGGCCAGCGCAGATCGGGCGGCGCGCGGCCGTAGCCCAGGAAGTCCCGCATCGTCAGACCCCGGCCATTCGGTTCAGGCCGACCAGCCGATCGCCGACGATCAACACCACGATCGTCACGCCGATCATCAGCGTCGACACCGCGGCGATGGACGGGTCGGGAAACTCGCCGATGTATTGCAGCAGCTGGATCGGCAAGGTCCGATGATAGACGTCGGTCAGGAAGATCGAGACGGGATAGTTGTCGACCGAAGCCAGAAAACCGAACAGCCCCCCGGTCAGGAAAGCGGGCGCGAGGACGGGGACCATGACGTGCAGTATGGCACGCGGATAGGAAAGGCCCAACGTGCGCGCGGCGTCGATCAGTGTGAAGTCGAACAAAGCGAGCCCCGCCGTCAACGTGCGCAGCACGTACGGCAGCACGACCAGCAGGTGCGCCAACAGCAGCGCCAGCACCGGATCCCGCAGCCCGGCCATGCGGAAGCCTTGCAGCAACGCGATCCCCAGCACCAGGCCGGGCAGCATCAGCGGCGAAACCAGGAACGTCGCGACGGCGTCCCGTCCAAAGAACCGGCCGCGCACGAGCCCGATCGCCGCCAACGTGCCGAGCACGAGCGACACGGCGGTCGACGCCGCAGCCACCTCCAGCGACAGCACCACCGCGTCCGCCAACCCGTCGAGCGCGCCGACCCGGCGGTACCACACCGCGGAAAGCGTATCCGACGGTAGGTCGAACACCGGCGATGGCGAGAGTGATACCGCCACCGTCACCATCAGCGGCGCCAGCAGGAACACCACCGCCAGCACGAGCATGAACCAAGCCAGCGATCTCCCGACCATGATCATCGCGGCGTCCCGGCAATGCGGCCGGATAGGCGCCGTGTCAGGGCGACGCTGGCGATGATGACAGTCAGCGAGAGGGCGAGCAGCAGCACGCCCGCCACGGAGCCTTTGCCGCTGTCCTGCAGGAACAGGAACGAGGTGGCGATCACCGTGGGCAGGGTCTGGAAGGTGTCGCCGATCAGCAGGTTGGGGATGACATAGGCCGCGGTCGACAGAGAGAAGACCAGCGTGATCCCGGCCACCAGACCCGGCAGCGTCATCGGCAGGATCACGTGGACGAAGCGGTCGAGCGGCGTGCTGCCGAGCGTCGCGGCCGCGTCCGACAAACGCGGGTCGATCTGCCGGATCACCGCGAAGAGCGGCAGGACCATGAACGGCAGGAAGATGTTGGTCATGCCGAGCAGCAGGCCGGTCTCGGTGAACAGCAGCCTTATGGGGCCGTCGGTCAGGCGCAATCCCTGCAGCAACTGGTTCACGACACCGTTGCCGCGCAACAGCACCGTCCAGCCGAACGCCTTCACGATGACGCTGACCGACAGCGGCAGCAGCAGCGTTGCGATCAGGACCGACTGCACCCGGCCCCGCGTCGCTGCCAGCGCGAATGCGGCGGGATAGCCGATCACGCCGCAGATCAGCGTGCAGACCGCGGCGACCCGCAACGTACGCCAGACCACCGCCAGATTGTACGGGCTGGAGAGAAACCGCAGGTAAAGCCCGCCGGTGACACCTGCGGGGCCGCGGACGCTGTCGGCCAGCAGCAGCGCCAACGGCAGCGCAAACAGGACGGCGTAGGTCGCAACCGCGGGAAGCGTGAGCCATCCCGCACCCGCCCGTCCTCGAAACCTCACGCGGGCAGCCCGGGAAACACCAGGGTGTCGGCGACCCGCCAGGACACGAGGATCGGGCCGTCCAGCTCCAAGGTCGCCCCGGTTTCGCCCGGCACCTCAACCAGCACGCGGTCGCCATCGCCGCCGTCTTCGAGGGCGGCATGCAGCAGGCAGGTCTTGCCGAGGAACGTGCGGTCCGCCACCGGCAAGCGGAAGCTGTTGGCGCACTCGGCATCGGGCGGCGCGACCCGGATCGATTCCGGCCGCAGCGCGACCCGCACCGCCGCGCCCGGCTCTGCTCGGCCCGGCGCCCGCACCAGTCCGAACGCCGTCCGAACGCTCATCTCGCCACCCTCGACCCGCTCGACCGTTCCGGCGAGCGTGGTCGACAGGCCGACGAAATCCAGCACGAAGGGCGTCGCCGGGCGCGCGTAGATGGCGCGCGGCGTGTCCAACTGCTCGATCCGTCCGGCGTTCATCACCGCGATCCGATCGGAGAGCGCCAACGCCTCCTCCTGGTCGTGGGTGACGAAGATCGCCGTCATGCCCAAAGCGCGCAGCATGCGCCGCAGCTCGACCTGCATCGTCTCCCGCAGCTTGCGGTCCAACGCGGAGAGCGGCTCGTCGAGCAGGATGAGCGCCGGGTTCACCGCCAATGCCCGCGCCATGGCGACGCGTTGCTGCTGCCCGCCCGAGAGTTGCCCGATCGAGCGGTCGCGCAGGTCGCCGAGGCGGATCATATCCAGCGCGCGCTCGACCCGGCCGGCGATCTCGGCCTTGGCAACGCGCTGCGCCCGCAACCCGAAGGCGATGTTGTCGGACACGCTCAGATGCGGGAACAACGCATAATTCTGGAACACCACGCCCACGTTGCGCCGATGCGGCGGCAAGCGTCCGAGATCCCTGCCCGCCAGGCCGACCCGTCCGCTGTCGGCCGCCATCAGCCCGGCGACGATCCGCAGCAGCGTCGTCTTGCCGCAACCGGAAGGCCCGAGCAGCGAGACGAACTCGCCTTCCGCGACGCCGAGCGACAGTTCCTGCAGCACGGTCGCCGCGCCGAACCGTTTGCCGACCCGGTCGATGTCCAGATAGGCTGGGCCCAAGGGCTCAGCCCATGAGCTCGTTCCACTTCTGCAGCCAAGCCTCACGGTTCTTGCTGACATGGGCCCAGTCCGGCACGAACGGATTGCCGGGCTGGGTGAAGCCGGCCGGCAAGGCGACGTCCGGATTGGTCGGCAGAACGAACGATTTCTCGACCAGGATGCGCTGGATCTGGGGCCCGAGGAACGCCTCGATGAACATGTCCGCGCCCTGCCTCGTTCGGACCGCCCTTCACTTTGCAGATGCCCGACGGCATGGCGAAGACGCCCTCCGCTGGCGCGGCCAAGCCCACGGGCGCGCCGGCTGCGGCGCGGATGAGGGTGTAGGAGCTGAACTGGCCGCCCATCAGCGAGGCCTCGCCGGATTCCAGCAGGTTCTCGGCTTGCGGCTGGTTGGTGTAGACGGTCAGCACGTTCGGCTTGAGCGATGCGAGCTTCTTGAAGCCGGCCTCCATCTCGTATTGCGCCTGCGCGTAGGGCTTGCCCGTCGTCCATATGCGCCGCCACCAGAAGGGTCCAGAGCCCCTCGGTATTCTGCAGCGAGGGCAACACGACCTTTCCCTTGTTCGCCGGGTTCCACAACGCGTCGTAGCT
Source organism: uncultured Alphaproteobacteria bacterium (assembly GCA_963848035.1). Classification (GTDB taxonomy): domain Bacteria; phylum Pseudomonadota; class Alphaproteobacteria; order Acetobacterales; family Acetobacteraceae; genus JAVVHH01. Next base: position 2,692,519 of record CAWKCD010000001.1, on the reverse strand, counting down.
GGGAACGCCGCCCGGCATCGCCTTCGCGTTGTAGGCCACCCCGGCCCAGGGTTGCTGGTAGTTGGCCCATGCGCCGTCGAGATGGATCGCATCGGGCTTGATCTTGGCCAGGCTCGGGATGGCCGCCGGCGTCAGCTTGGCGAGCAACCCCTCGGCCTCGGCCAGCAGCATGATGGGATCGTCCATCAGCACGACCGACATCTTTGGGCTGGCGCGGTCGGCCCGCATCTTCTCGAGGTTCACCAGCGACCGCGTGCCGTCGAACACGATGCGCAGATTGTGCTGCTTCTCGATGATCGGGAACACAAACTCCTTCATGTAGCCGGCCATCCCCGCCGCGCCGCCGACCACGAGGTCGCGGCTCTGGGCGCGAACAATCGCCGGCGCCGCCAAACTTGCGGCCGCCCCGGCGAGCAGGAAGCGGCGGGTCAGGGTGGCATGGCTCATGGGCCGAACTCCGACTGCGGCGGCGTCAATTCGCTCCGCTGTCGCCGAAAATGCAACATACGTACCAGGAGATCGTCGCCGATCAGCGTTCCGGCACCAAGGTGAACCGAAGCGGCACGGAGACGGCGTTGGCCAGCCAGGCGCGCATCTCCATCTCGCTCGCGAACCGCCCGCCAGGCACGTTGCGCGCTTCGATGGCGATACTCACGCTCTCACCGCGAAACGGCCACGGCGCAAGAGTTGAGGTGAGCGCCGAGCCGCTCTGCCGCATGAGCCGGTATCCATCCAGATTCACCGGCATCGGCAACGCGCCGCAGAGTCCCAACGACAGCGTATCGACCAGGGCGATCAGCGCGGTGTCGCGCTCGAGCGTGTCGGCGGCGAGGCCGAGCTGCCTCGCCCATGCCGCCTGGCGCGGCGCCTGCTCCGCAACGTAGCGGACAGCGGCCTTCGAATCGGCATCGGACGCTTGGTGGCGATCGGTGAAGCGTGTGTAGATCACCACGCCATGACGCGACACCAGAAGCGCGACGCGGGCTCCCCAGGCGGTATGGGCGCGCTCGACGGCCTCCGCCCAGCGCGGCGCATGCGCGGCGGCGCCGACGTCGCGGAACAAATGCGGCCGCCCGGTCGCCGGGTCGAAGCTCGGTGCCCGCTCCCAGTCGAGCCAGGCCAGGTCGTGCTGTTCGGCGGCGAGTAGCACCGCCTCGTCCAGGTGTTGCGCCCAGTGACGCAGCAATTGGCCGCTGACCCAAGCGTGCGCAGGCTGGCTGATGGCGAGGACGTCGTCCGAGCCATCGTCGAGATCGAGGAACATCATCCCGCCAGGCTAACGCTGGGCGACAGGTCGCGCCACCATCTACTGGCATCGTTGTTGCACGGCTTTTCAACATGACGGAAACGAACCGAGGATCGATGCCGCGTCCGACTCTGGTTGCGGGCGGACGGGTCATGCTCGCCGAAGCCGATCCCCACGACCCGCCGGTGCGGGACATCCTGATCGAGGACGGACGCATCGTTGCGATCGATGCGCCGGGCGACAACGCGGAAATCAAGGACGCGCTACGGCGTCGGGCGGCCTCTGGCGAGGCACGGGTGATCGAGGCTGCCGGGCTGCTCGTCGCGCCGGGCTTCGTCAACGCGCACTATCACTCCTACGACGTGTTGCAGAAAGGGATGCTCGAGGACACGCCTTTCGACGTCTGGGCGCTGCATACGCAGCCGGCCTATCTCGGCCCGCGGAGCGCGGACGAACTCCGGCTGCGCACCATGCTCGGCGCGATCGACTGCATCCGCCATGGCGTGACCACGGTGCAGGACATGTGCTCGCTCGTGCCGATGGACGAGCCGACGCTCGACACGATCCTCGCCGCCTATGCCGACAGCGGACTTCGCGTCGTGTTCTCGGCCGCTGTGCGCGACGTGGCGGCGCTCGACATCGCGCCGTTCCTGCCGGCCGAGGCGCCGGAGCCGGTCCAGGCGCTCGTCCGCGGCGCGCCGGCCGATGCGCGGGCGCAGCTCGATTTCGTCGAGGCGCAACTGCGCCGGCGCCCCGCTGCTGCGCGCCTTCGCTGGGCGCTCAGCCCCTCCGGGCCGCAGCGTTCGACGCGCGCCCTGCTCGAGGGGATCGCCGACCTCTCGGCCCGCCACCGGTTGCCGGTCTTGACCCATGTCTACGAGACGAAAGCACAAGCGGCGAAGGCACGTGCGCTGTATGGCGACCAGGGCGGATCCATGTTGCGCTGGCTCGACGAGGTCGGGCTGCTGAATGGCCGCCTCACGATCGTACATGGGGTGTGGCTGACCGAGCCGGAGATCGGCTTGCTCGCCCACGCCGGCGCCGGGCTCGCCCATAACCCGGCCAGCAACCTCAAGCTCAAGAGCGGCGTGGCCCCTATGCGCCGCGTGGTCGACGCCGGGATCAACGTGTCGCTGGGTTGCGACAACTGCAGTTGCGGCGACTGCCAGAACATCTTCACGGCCATGAAACTGCTCTGCCTGCTCGCATCCGCCTCCGATCCGAATCCGGCAGGGGTCGCCGCGACGACCGCGCTCGCGGCCGCGACGACGGGCGGCGCTCGCGCGTTGGGCCTCGAGGCCGAGCTGGGCGTCATCGCTCGCGGCATGCTCGCGGACCTGGTGTTCCTCGATCTGGCCGATATCGCCTACGTCCCGCTCAACAGCGCCGTGCGCCAGATCGTGTTCGCCGAGTCCGGACGGGGCGTGCACAGCGTGATGATCGGCGGCGAGTTGGTCCTCGACGCGGGTCGGATCACGACGATCGACGAGGCCGCGTTGCGCCGCGAGGCGGATGCGGTGATGCCGGGGTTCCGGCGCGACTACGCAGCCCAGGCGGCGCGTGCGGCGGCGGCCGCTCCTTGGCTGCTGGAGGCCAACCGCCGGGTCGCCGCGCACGATCTGGGCTTCACCCGCTTCATCCCCGGTTGACGCGGCGATGAACCCGCTCGAGCGAGACGCGCCGGCCATCGCCGCGGCCGTGCGCGCCGGCACGCTCGACCCGGTCGACGTGATCGACGCGTTCCTCGCGCAGATGCGGCGCGAGAACCCGGGCATCAACGCCGTCGTCGATCACGACGAACTGCGTCCGCGCGCCGAGGCCGCCGCACTCCGGTCGCGGATCGGACGCGAGGCGCTGCCCCTCGCGGGCGTGCCGTTCGTGGTCAAGGACTCGATCTGGGTGGAGGGGCGGCGGATCACCCAGGGGTCGCCGTTGTTTGCCGAGTTCGTTGCGCCGCAGGACGCGCTGCCGGTCGCGCGGTTGCGGGCGGCGGGGGCGGTCGTGATCGGGCTGGGCAACATGCCGGAGTTCGGCGCCAAGGAGATCACCGACAACCGGCTCTACGGCCGCACGCTCAATCCTCGCGACCGCTCGCGCACGCCGGGCGGTTCGTCGGGCGGCTGCGCGGCGGCGTTGGCGGCGGACATGGCGCCGCTCGCGCTGGGCGGCGATGGCGGCGGATCCTGCCGCCGGCCGCCCGCCCATGTCGGCGTCGTCGGCTTCAAGCCGAGCCCAGGCGTCGTGGCGGACCCGTGGGGCTTCCCGGGAACGCTGCCCGGCATCGCCTGCACCTGCCCGATGGGCCGGACGGTCGCCGACGTAGAAGCCGTATTCGACATCATCGCCCTGCCCCACAGCCAGGATGTGCTGTCGACGCAGGCGGCGCCTGCCTCAGGAAGAAGCATCGCGACCATGCGCACGGCCTTCAGCGCTCGGCTCGGCCTCGGTCTCGCGCTCGATACCGACGTTCGAACCGCCATCGAGCGCGCGATCGAGCGGCTGCGGGAAGCCGGGTTGGAGGTGCGTGAGGAGGATCCCGAGTGGCCGCCCGGGACGGCGGAGGCGCGTATCCTCGCGATCGAGGATGCCGGCCTGGCGCATCTGTTTGGGTCGGAGCTGATCGCCCGGCCGGACCTGTTCGACCCGGCCATCGCCGTCCAGATCAAGCGCGGCCAGCGCCGTTCCGCTGCCGACGTTGCCGCCGCGCACGATTTCAGTCTGCAACTGGCGAGCGCATTGGCGGGGTTCTTCGACCGGTTCGACTTGCTGCTGTGTCCCACCATCGCCTGCGTCGCGTGGCCGGCGGACCAACTCGATCCGGCCACGATCGAAGGCCGCCCGGCGCTGCATCGGGAACACGCCGCCTTCACGCCATTGTTCAATCACGCCCGCACGCCGGCGCTCACCATTCCTTGCGGCACCGGTGCCGGCGGACTGCCGGTCGGTTTGCAAATCGTCGGGCGGCGCCTCGCGGACCGCGATGTGCTCGCGGCGGGCCGATGGATGGAGGGCGTGTTCGCCCGGTGATTGGCACGGACGTTGCAAGTTGAAATTAGAAAAAATTTGCGCGGAGATTTCAGCATGGCGAGCAAACTCGGTTGCACCTCCACGTGGAATAGCGGCCTCAGCAGACGGGCGGCGATCAAAGGGGCGGCGCTCGGCGCGATCACCCTGATGGGCTGCAGCCATCGCGCCCATGCCGCGGAGAGCCATATCCGCTCCACTTTCGGCTCCGGGTTCTGCAACCTGAATTTCTACCTGACAAACGCGATGCAGACGGCGCAGCAAGACGGGCTGATCCTGGATTTCGTGCCGACGCCGACCTTTGCCGAACAGGTCACCTTTCTCGGCGCCGGGCAGGTCGACGCCGGGCTGATGCCGTACACCAGCTTCATTGCGCTCTACGATGCCGGAGCCCCGGTCAAGATCGTCGCCGGCGGCGGCATCGAGGGATGCGTGCTGGTCGCGCAGCCGGGCCTGGACAGTCCCGAGAAGCTGAAGGGCAAGACGCTGGGCACGTTCCAGCTCGATACGCTCGAAGTGCTGCCCTACGACTGGATGAAGAAGCACGGCGTCAACTTTAAGGACATCAACGTCCGCTACATGGGCAACACCCCCGAGGCGGTCGAGGCGTTCCGCGCCGGGGCGCTCGACATGATCTGCACGATCGAGCCCTACGGCTCCGCACTGCTCAACGACGTCAAGGGTTCGGTGAAACTCTCCGATGGCCTCGACATCTATGGCAAGGGTTACACCGACTGCGTCCTCGCCGTCAGCGACGCGCTGATCAAGTCCAATCCGGTCGGTCTGAAGGCGCTGATCAAGGGCATGATGGTCGCGCAGCACATGGCCGAGACCGAACCGCAAAAGACGCTCGATACGCTGGTGGGTCGTTACTACAAAACCAGCATGGAGAACGCGAAGATCGCGATGAGCAAGCAGCCTTCGGTAGTGGACGCCCGCAGCCAGACCGACTTCATCCTCGAGCGCGTCAACTCGATCCAGGAGATGGGCTATATCAAGAAGAAGCCGGGCCGCGACGCGATCGACTGGAGCTTCCTCGAACAGGTGATCGCCGAGAACCAGGACCTCTACAGCAAGCTGAAGTTCAAGTCGGCTTGAGGCCGGGCATGTCGATGACGCTGGCGCCGCCGGGCTTCGGCCTGCGGCGCCCTGCGATCCCGGAATGGGTCGGCCGGATCGGTTGGAGCATCGCCAGCATCGGCATGTTTTGCGGCATCTGGGAGGCGTGCTGGGCGCTCGGCTGGGCCGATCCGCGGCTGCTGCCGCCGCCCCACGTGTTCCTCGGCACGATCGTCGATCAGGCCAAGTTCTTCAACACAATCAGCCGGTGGCAGGTCGGTCAGCAAGCCAATGCCGGGCCGTCGCCGGCGATGGCCGTGCTGTACACGGCGGGCGCCACGATCAGCCGGGTCCTGATCGGCCTGGTGATCGCCTCGATCGTCTCGGTCACGCTGGGCGTCGCCGTACGCTATTTCCGGTTGTTCGAACGCCTCACTTTACCGACCATCACCCTGCTCGCGCCGGTCTCTCCCATCGCCTGGCTTCCGGTCGCGATCTTCATGTTCGGCATCGGCGACAAGCCGGCGATCTTCATGGTGGTGATCGCGCTGCTGTTCCACATGACGTTGTCCACCATCGCCCAGATCGACGGCGTCAACCGCAACTTCATCAATGTCGCCCGCACCATGGGCTGCAGCAAGCGGCAGATTTATACGCGCGTTATCATCCCAGCGATCCTGCCGGGGATGTTGGTCGTTCTTCGGATGAACCTGTTCGCGGCATGGATGGCGGTCCTGATCGCCGAGAGCACTGGGGTCGGCTATGGGCTCGGCCAGGTGATCATGCTGGCGCGCAACACGTTCAACCCGTCTCTGGTCTTCTTCACCATCGCGCTGATCGGCGTGCTCGGCTTCGCGTTCGACTACGCGTTGCGTTTGTTGCAGGACCGCATTCTGTACTGGGTGCCCAGGCGGGCGGAGGCGCTGCGTGGGCTCTAGTCCCGCCCCGTTCTCCTCCCGCAGCGCCGTCGTTTGCCGCGGCGTCGGCAAGACATGGGCGCAGGGGACGCCGCGCGCGCATGAGGCGTTGCGGGCGATCGATCTGGAGATCGCGCCGGCCGAATTCGTCGTCCTGCTCGGCCCGTCGGGCTGCGGCAAGAGTACGCTGCTGTATCTGATCGCCGGGCTCGAGGAGGCGACCGAGGGCGAGTTGTGGTCGTTCGGCGACCGCGTCTCGGCGCCCTCCCCCGACCGCAGCCTGATCTTCCAGGAGACGTCGCTGTTCCCCTGGCTGTCGGTCGGACAGAACGTCGCCTTCGGACTCTCGGTGCGGGGCGACGACAAGGCCGCGCGCCAAAGCATTGCGCGCGAAGCTCTTTCGCGCGTCGGCCTCGCTGAAGCCGCCGACAAGCGGCCCGACGAGCTCTCGGGCGGCATGCGCCAACGCGTCGCCGTCGCCCGCGCGCTCGCCATGCGCCCAAAAGTCCTGCTCATGGACGAGCCCTTCGCCGCGCTCGACGTGCAGACCCGCGCCAAGATGCAGGACTTCCTGCTCGACGTCTGGCGCGTCTCCGGCGCTTCGGTCCTGTTCGTGACGCACCATATCGACGAGGCCATCGCGCTCGCCGACCGCGTCGTCGTCTTCACTTCACGGCCGGGCCGCATCAAGACGATCGTCCCGGTCGAGATCCCCCGCCCACGCGACCCCTTCAGCCCGGCGGCCGAGGCGCTCCGCCGCCAGCTCACCGCCCTCCTGCAGGACGAGGTCGACCGCGCCTTCGCCGAACAGGAAGCGCTACCCGCCTAACCCCCCCCCCACCGGAGAGCAGAATTGGCCACCACGCTGATCCGCAGCCGCGCCGCCCTTTCGCCCAAAGCCGGCGAGTACCGCGTCGAAACGATGCCCGACGGCGCCGTCCTGCAAGAGGACGGCATCATCACCGAAATCGGCACTTACGACGCGCTGCACCGCAAATACCCCAACACCCCGGTGATCGGCACCGGCAACGAGATCCTGCTGCCGGGCTTCGTCAACAGCCACCACCATGTCGGCCTCACCCCGGTCCAGCTGGGATCGCCGGACATGCCGCTCGAACTGTGGTTCGTCACGCGCATGGTGGCACGCAACCTGAACCTCTACCTCGACACGCTGTACTCCGCTTTCGAGATGATCGGCTCCGGCATCACCGCCGTGCAGCACATCCATGGCTGGCTCCCCGGCACCCCCGGCGAGGTGCAGGCCAAGGCCAACGACGTCGTCCGCGCGTACGAAGACATCGGCATGCGCGTTTCCTATTGCTACGCCGTCCGCGACCAGAACCGGCTGGCCTATCAGGATGATGCCGAGCTGGTGGCATCCCTGCCCGCGGAGTTGCAGGGGCCGATGCGCGCGTGGTTCGACCGCTTCCAGCTCTCGCTCGAAGGCGCGATGGACATGTTCGGCTCCATGCACTCGGCCCACAACGCCAAGGAGCGCGTCCGCATCCAGTTGGCGCCCGCCAACCTGCATTGGTGCAGCGACAAGGCGCTCGGCCTGCTCGCCGACGCGTCGTCGAAATACCAGGTGCCGATGCATATGCACCTGGTGGAGACGGCGTATCAGAAGGAATACGCCAAGCGCCGCGGCGGCGGCACCGCGGTGGAGTATCTCGACCGGTTCGGGCTGATGAACAAGCGGATGACGCTTGGACACGGCGTCTGGCTCAACGAGAAGGATATCGCCCGCGCGGCCGAGACCGGGACCTGCATCTGTCACAATTGCAGCAGCAACTTCCGCCTCCGCTCGGGCGTCGCGCCGCTGAACCGCTTCGTCGCCGACGGCGTCAACGTCGGCCTCGGCCTCGACGAGGCGGGGATCAACGACGACAGGGACATGCTGCAGGAGATGCGCCTCGTGCTGCGCGCGCATCGCATCCCCGGCATGGACGACGACGTGCCGACCATGGACCAGGTCCTGACCATGGCGACGATCGGGGGCGCCCGAACCACGGCGTTCGCCGACCGGCTGGGCACGCTGGACGTGGGCACCGCCGCCGACCTTGTCCTGATCGACTGGGCCCAGGTCAGCGCCCCCTATCTCGACGAACTCACCCCAGTGCTGGACGCGGTGATCCAGCGCGCCAAGGCCGGCGGCGTCCGCGAGGTGATCTGCGCCGGGGAAACGATCTACCGCGATGGCAAATTCACGCGTGTCGATCAGCAGGCGATCCTGCGCGAACTGCACGACGACCTCGCCCGGGCGTTGTCGGACGACGAGGTCGAGCGCCGCAAGCTCTCCAAGGCGCTGCTGCCCCACATCAAGCGCTTCTATGCCGGTTACATGGACCCAGCGCAGCACGTCCCGTTCTACCGACCCAGCTCGATGGCTTGATGCGGCGCTGATCCGTCATGCGGCGGCTGGACAACTCAAGGCTCCGTTGGCTGGGGGACCTGGATTCGAACCAAGGCCATCCGAGTCAGAGTTCGGAGGTTCTACCGCTAAACTATCCCCCAAGCGGACGCTTGCGCGGGGCGGGCAGATAGCATGGGGGCGGCGGGGTCGCAACCGTCCGCACTGCTTAGTGTGACCGAATGGCGTCACAAGATACTCGACGGCGGGGCCGGCTTCGCCCACATTAAGGAGTTGGAAGGGCCAAAACATGGTGGCAATCACCGTTGAGCAGGCCGATCGGGGCCATCTACGCCGTGACCATCGCGTGAGCGGTGGCTATGCCGCGATTGATCTCGGGACGAATAATTGCCGGCTGCTGGTAGGCGTTCCGACGGGCGATGGTTTCCGGGTGATCGATAGTTTCAGCCGGATCGTGCGGCTGGGCGAAGGGCTGCATCTGCATGGGCGGTTGAGCGCGACCGCGATGGAGCGGGCGCTGCTGGCGTTGCGGTCGATCACGGCGCGGCTGGAGCGGCGGCCGGTGCGGGGGTTGCGGGCGGTGGCGACGGAGGCGTGCCGGCAGGCGGCGAACGGGTCCGAGTTCCTGGCGCGGGCGCAGGCGGAGACGGGGCTGCGGTTCGACCTGATCACGACGCGGGAAGAGGCGGAACTGGCGCTCGAGAGCTGTGCCACGCTGCTGGCCGGGCCGGGGCGGCGGGCGCTGCTGTTCGATATCGGCGGCGGGTCCACCGAGCTGGCCTGGGTGCGGCTGGGGGGAGCGACGCCGGAGCTGATCGGGTATGACAGCCTGCCGGTCGGCGTGGTGACGCTGGCGGAGCGGTTCGGCGATGCGGGGTTCACGCGGGACGGGTTCGAGGCGATGGTGGAGGACACGCAGCGGCGGTTGCGGGCGTTCGAGAGCATCCATTGCATCGGTCATGAAATCCGCAGCGGCGGGGTGCGGCTGCTGGGGACGTCGGGGACGGTGACGACGCTGGCGGGGGTGGCGCTCAATTTATCGCGGTATCGGCGGCCTCTGGTCGATGGCATGGTGCTGAGCACTGAGGCGGCGGATTTGGCTATGACGATGTTGCGCGATTTGGGACCGGCGGGGCTGGCGGCGCATCCGTGCGTGGGGCCGGAGCGGGTGGAGTTCGTGCTGCCGGGCTGCGCGGTTTTCGAGGCGATCCGGCGGACCTGGCCGATGACGGCCGTGACGGTGGCCGACCGGGGTCTGCGCGAGGGAATGCTGCTGCGGATGATGCGCCAGGCGCGGGATCGCGGGCGGATGCCGATCCGGACGCCGTCGATCGCGCCGCGGCTACCAATCTAGATCATGGTCGAGCAACCACCGGGTCAGCGCGGGCTGACCGTCAAGCTGCGTACGGCGCGCGGGCGGACGACGGCGTCGCAGAAATGGCTGCAGCGGCAGCTGAACGATCCGTATGTGCGGGCGGCGCAGCAGCAGGGGCTGCGGTCGCGGGCGGCGTTCAAGCTCATCGAGATCGACGACCGGTTCAAGCTGCTGAAGAAGGGCAGCAAGGTGATCGATTTGGGCGCGGCGCCGGGGGGATGGGCGCAGATCGCGGTCAAGCGCGGGGCGAGCGTGGTGGGGGTGGACCTGCTGGCGATCGACCCGGTGCAGGGGGCGAGCTTCATCCAGGGGGATTTCACCGAGGACGCGGTGCCAGGCGCAGTTGCGGGCGATGCTGGGCGGCGGGGCGGACCTGGTGCTGTCGGACATGGCGCCGAACACGACGGGGCATAATGCGACGGATCACATCCGGATCGTGAACTTGGCCGAGGCGGCGCTGGAGTTCGCGTTGGGGATGCTGGTGCCGGGGGGCGGGTTCGTTGCGAAGGTGTTTCAAGGTGGGTCGGAGAAGCATCTGCTCGACCCGATGAAGCGGCATTTCGCCAGCGTCCGGCACGCCAAGCCGCAGGCGAGCCGCAAGGAGAGCAGCGAGCTGTACGTGGTCGCGACGGGGTTCCGGGCCGCTTAGCGGCGGGGTTTGGGGTCGGGCTTGTCGGCGGGTTTCTTTTCGGTGGCGCCGGCCTGCATCTGCTTGAGGGCGGCCTCGAGGGTGCGGAGCTTCGTCGCGGTGTCGCTGACGGTGGTGACGACGCTGGAGGCGCGGGTGGGGTCGGCGATGCTGGCGAGCAGCACACCGATGATGACGAGTTCGTTGCCGCGGCGGATGGCGCGCTGGTAGGTCGGCAGGTCGGCGACGGAGAGGCCGTCGTTGAAGTCGGCACGACAGGCGGAGGCCTTGCAGGCGCCGGGCTGGTCGCCCTTGTAGGACCAAGCCATGAGCTGGATCTCGCCGGTGCCGACGGCGGGCCCGTCGAAGGCGGGAGGGCCGTATTGGTCGGCGAGGTCCTTGCGAACCTGCGAGAGCAACGGAGCATCGGCGACCGAGGTATAGGTGAGCTGCCGGGTCACCTCGATGACGCCGTTGCCGGTGGTCGGCGTGGCGAAATAGACGATGATGTCGTCGGGACCTTTGCGGGCGGTCATGCGGGTGATGTAGTTCTGGGTCGAGACCGCGACGCCGCGGAACTCGAGGCCCATGTTTTCCTGGATGGTCTTGGCGTCGCCGTATTGCTGCACGAGGATGGCGCGGACGGCATCCGGCGCCATGCCGGGGACGATGCCGAGGACGTCGATCTTGCGACCGGCGGGGTGGTAGGCGGCCGCGGGGGCGGCTGGTTTGAGCATGACCTGCTCGGCCATGGCCGGTGCGGCGAGGCTGGCCGCGATCAGGGCGCCGAGGAGAGTGGCGCGGACCCGCCCGATTTGGATTTCTCGTGGCATGAAGGCTCAGTAGCCCCGGTTCAGGTCACGGTCTAGCGCAAGTGCAGCATTGCAACGCTTGCGCCGGACCCGGCAGCCGCTTATGTGAGCCCGCCAAGGTCCCGCACCCGGGGCCCTCCCAGGAGGTTCCCCACCATGGCGCCCGACTCCGACGGCCTCGACCGCTTTGCCCCGACAACCGAAGCCGGGGGTGAGCGAGGCGGGAACGGGCGCGACCCGGTCGGGTTCAAGGTCGAGGAGGCGCTGGCCTTCGACGACGTCCTGGTGGTTCCGAACTACTCGCAGGTGTTGCCGACGGCGGTTTCGACCGTGACGCGACTGACGCGGGGGATCCAGTTGCGGATCCCGCTGGTGTCCTCGGCGATGGATACGGTGACCGAGGCGGCGATGGCGATCGCGATGGCGCAGCTCGGCGGGATCGGGGTGATCCACAAGAATCTCGAGATCGAGGAGCAGGCGCGGCAGGTCCGCCGGGTCAAGAAATTCGAGTCGGGCATGGTGGTCAATCCGCTGACCATCTTCCCGGACCAGACGCTCGCCGAGGCGCGGGCGATGCAGGCGATGCACAATATCAGCGGGTTCCCCGTGGTGGAGCGGGACACCGGGCGGCTGGTGGGGATGCTGACCAGCCGGGACATGCGGTTCGCGACCGATCCGCAGACGCGGGTCTACGAGCTGATGACGCGCGAGGGGCTGATCACGGTGCCGTCCGAGGTCGACCACGAGGCGGCCAAGCAGCTGCTGCACCGGCACCGGATCGAGAAGCTGCTGGTGGTGGACGAGGCGTATCGCTGCATCGGGCTGATCACGGTCAAGGACATGGACAAGGCGCAGGCGCATCCGCTGGCCAACAAGGACGAGCTGGGCCGGCTGCGGGTGGCGGCGGCGACGGGCGTGGGCGATGACGGGATCGCTCGGGCCGAGGCGCTGATCGCGGCGGGGGTCGACGTGATCGTGATCGACACGGCGCATGGTCATTCGCAGGGCGTGCTGGGCGCGGTGGATAAGATCAAGCGGCTGTCGAATGCGACGCAGATCATCGCGGGGAACGTGGCGACGCCGGAGGGCGCGCGGGCGCTGATCGAGGCGGGGGCGGATTCGGTGAAGATCGGGATCGGGCCGGGATCGATCTGCACGACGCGGGTGGTGGCGGGCGTCGGCGTGCCGCAGTTCAGCGCTGTGTTGGAGACGTCGGCGGCGTGCCGCGAGATGGGCGTGCCGGCGATCGCGGATGGCGGCATCCGGACGTCGGGCGATATCGTGAAGGCGATCGGGGCCGGCGCGGATTGCGTCATGGTCGGGAGCCTGCTGGCGGGAACGGATGAGGCGCCCGGGGAAGTATTCCTATATCAGGGCCGCAGCTACAAGAGTTATCGCGGGATGGGCAGCATCGGTGCGATGGCGCGGGGCTCGGCGGACCGGTATTTCCAGCAGGAGATCAAGGATCAGCTGAAGCTGGTGCCGGAGGGGATCGAGGGACGGGTCGGCTACAAGGGTCCGGTGTCGGCGGTGGTGCACCAGATGGTGGGCGGGCTGCGGGCGGGGATGGGCTATACCGGCAGCGCCGATATCGGGGAGCTGCAGCGGAATTGCCGGTTCCGGCGGATCACCGGCGCCGGGCTGCGGGAGAGCCATGTGCATGACGTGGCGATCACGCGGGAAGCGCCGAACTATCGGCAGGAAGGCTGATGGCGGTCGAGGCGGTCGTTTTCGACGCGTATGGGACGTTGCTGGACGTTCATGGCGCGATGCTCCGGCACGCGGAGGCGCTGCCGCCGGATTGGGAGCGGATCAGCGCGGAATGGCGGATCAAGCAGCTCGAGTATTCTTGGATCGCGGCGCTCACCGGGCCTGCGCATCACCGTGATTTCTGGGCGCTGACCAAGGACGCGCTCGATTACGTCGCGGCGCGGCACCGGATCACCGACCCGGCGGTGCTCGAGGCGCTGCTCGACGCGTATCGCGAGCTGCCGGCGTATCCGGACGCCAAGCCGATGCTGCAGGCGCTGCGGCGGCGCGGTTTGAAGACGGCGATCCTGTCGAACGGTGAGCCTGGGATGCTGGCTTCGGCCGTGAAGGCGGCGGGGCTGCAGGATCTGCTCGATGCGGTGATCAGCATCGAGGACGTCAAGATCTACAAGCCGGACGCGCGGGTCTACCCGCTGGCGGAGAAGCATCTGGGGCTGAAGATCCCGCAGATGGGGTTCGTGTCGAGCAATGCTTGGGATGCGCAGGGCGCGGTGGCGGCCGGGTTCCGGGTGTTCTGGTGCAATCGGTCCGGCAATCCGCATGAATACGGGCTCGACCACTCGGCCACGACGATTTCGGGCTTGGACGAGCTCGAGGCGGCGCTGAGCTGACCCCGGTCGCCCGCCTCGCGGCCGCGATCGAGCTGCTGGCCGAGATCGAGGCGCGGCCGCGGCGGCCGGCGGACGCTTCGGCAAACGATTTCTTCCGGGCGCGGCGGTTCATCGGCTCGGGCGACCGCAAGGCGGTGTCGGACCGGGCGTGGCGGGTGCTGCGGCAATGGCGGCGGCTGGGCTGGTGGCTGGAGCGGGCGGGCGCGGTGGCGACGCCGCGGCTGCTGGTGGCGGCGTCGATGCTGTTCGAGAGCTGGGATCTGGGCGGGCTGCACAAGGCGTTCTCGGGCGGGCAATACGCGCCGGCGGCGCTGATCCCGGCCGAGGCGGACGTGTTGCGGACGCTGGACGGGCATACGCTCGAGCATCCGGAGATGCCGGAGGCGGTGCGGCTGGAAGTGCCGGATTGGATCCTGCCGGCGCTGCAGGCGCGGTTCGGGCCAGCGCTTGAGAGCGAGATGCGGGCGGCGCTGGAGCCGGCGCCGCTGGATTTGCGGGTCAATCTGCTGAAGGGGACGCGGGAGGCGGCGCAAGCGGCGCTGGCGGCGGAAGGGCTCGAGACGACGCTGACGCCGCTGTCGCCGTGGGGGCTGCGGATCGACGGGCGGCGGGCGGTGACGTCGGGGGCGGCGTTCCAGGAGGGGCTGGTCGAGATCCAGGACGAGGGCAGCCAGATGGTGGCGGCGCTGGTCGGGCGCCGGGCCGGAGATGCGGGTGGCGGATTACTGCGCGGGGGCCGGCGGGAAGACGCTGGCGCTGGCGATGACGATGGGCAACCGGGGGACGCTGGTGGCGTGCGACGTGTCGGCGCCGCGGCTGGACGGGGCGGTGCGGCGGCTGCGGCGGGCGGGGGTGCACAATGCGGAGCGGCACCTGCTCGCGGCGGGGGACAAATGGGCGAAGCGGCGGGCGGGGACGTTCGACCGCGTGCTGGTCGATGCGCCCTGCACCGGGACGGGCACATGGCGGCGCAATCCGGATGCGCGGATGCGGCTGCGGGCGGTCGATCTGGCGGAACTCCTCCCCAAACAGGCGGGGATCCTGGACGCGGCGGCGCGATTGGTTCGACCCGGCGGACGCCTTATCTTCGCCACGTGCTCGCTCCTGCTGGAGGAGAACGAGCGGCAGGTGGAGGCTTTCGTGGCGCGGACGCCGGAGTTTCGGGTGGTGCCGGTCGAGGTCGGCGGGTTGGGTCCGTATCTCTCGCTGACGCCGTTGCGGCATGGCACGGACGGGTTCTTCGGAGCCGTACTGGAGCGCACGGCGTGATCGCGATCCGGCAGGCGGGGCCGGACGACGCCGTGGGGATCGGCAACGTGCATGTCGCGGCGTGGCGCAGCGCGTATGCCGGGATATTGCCGGAGGAATACCTGGCCGGGCTCTCGGCGGTGAGGCAGGCGGCCTACTACCAGACCGGGCTGATGTCGGGGCATGTGGCCATGGTGGCCGAAGTCACCGGGCGGATCGTCGGGTTCGCCACGATGGGGCGGCGGCGCGCGGGGTTGGCGGATGGCGAGATCGAGACGCTGTATGTGCTGGACGATTGGCGCGAACAGGGCGCCGGGCGCGCGCTGATGCAGGGCGCGGCGGGGCGGTTGGCGGCACAGGGGTGCCGCAGCGTGTTCCTGTGGGTGCTGCGCGACAATCCGAGCCGGTGGTTCTATCAGCGCCTGCAGGGGCGCGAGATCGCGCACGGCGAGACCACCGTTGCCGGCGTGCGAATCCCGAAAACCGCCTATGTGTGGGACCCGATCGACATCCTGCTTCCCACGCCTGCCGCGTCATGAGGTGCTTCCCTTGTCCGAACCCGAGAAAGACCGTGTCCTCATCCTGGATTTCGGCGGCCAATTCACGCAGCTGATCGCCCGCCGGGTGCGGGAGTCCGGCGTTTATTGCGAGATCCTGCCGGCGGACGTCGATCCGGCGCGGATCGAAGCGTTCGGGGCCCGCGCCGTGATCCTTTCCGGCGGGCCGGCCAGCGTGACCGAGGAGACCGGGCCGCGGATCCCGGAGATCGTGTTCAGCTCGGGGCTGCCGGTGCTGGGGATCTGCTACGGGCAGCAGGCGATGGTCGCGCAGCTCGGCGGCGAGGTGAGCCTCAGCGAACACAAGGAGTTCGGCGAAGCTTATGCGGAGGTGATCGACGATTGCACGCTGTTCCATGGCGTGTGGGCGGAGGGGTCGCGCGAGCGGGTGTGGATGAACCATGGCGACCGGGTGACGAAGCTGCCGCCGGGCTTCCGGGTGGTGGCGCGGAGCGAGAGCAGCCCGTTCGCGGCGATCGCGGACGATGCGCGGCGGTATTACGGGGTGCAGTTCCATCCGGAGGTGCATCACACGCCGCATGGCAAGCAGTTGCTGGAGAACTTCACGCATCGCGTGGCGGGGTTGGCCGGCGGGTGGAGCATGAAGGGGTTCCGGCAGGCGGAGATCGAGCGGATCCGGGCGCAGGTGGGGTCCGGGCGGGTGATCTGCGGGTTGTCGGGGGGTGTGGATTCGTCGGTGGCGGCGGCGATCATCCATGAGGCGATCGGGGACCAGCTCACTTGCATCTTCGTGGATAGCGGGCTGCTGCGGTTGGGCGAGGCCGAGGAGGTGGTTCGGACCTGGCGGGACCGGTTCAACATCAAGCTGGTGCATCGGGACGCTAGCGCGCTGTTCCTGCGGGAGTTGGATGGCGTTTCCGATCCGGAAACGAAGAGGAAAACGATCGGGCGGGTGTTCATCGAGGTGTTCGAGGAGGAGGCGGCGAAGATCGGCGGGGCCGATTTCCTGGCGCAGGGGACGCTGTATCCGGACGTGATCGAGAGCATCAGCGCGCATGGCGGGCCGAGTGCGACGATCAAGTCGCACCACAACGTGGGCGGGCTGCCGGAGCGGATGCGGATGAAGCTGGTGGAGCCGCTGCGGGAGCTGTTCAAGGACGAGGTGCGGGCGCTGGGGCGGGAGCTGGGCGTGCCGGAGGGGATCGTGGGGCGGCATCCGTTCCCGGGGCCGGGATTGGCGATCCGCATCCCGGGGGTGGTGACGCGGGAGCGGTTGGAGATCCTGCGGCGGGCGGATGCGGTGTTCCTCGAGGAGATCCGCGCGGCCGGGCTTTATGACGCGATCTGGCAGGCTTTCGCGGTGCTGCTGCCGGTGCGGACGGTGGGGGTGATGGGCGACGGGCGGACGTATGACAATGCATGCGCGCTGCGGGCGGTGACGAGCGTGGATGGGATGACGGCGGAGGTGTATCCGTTCGACGTCTCGTTCCTGACGCGGGTGGCGACGCGGATCGTCAACGAGGTGCGCGGGATCAACCGGGTGACCTATGACATCACGAGCAAGCCGCCGGGGACGATCGAGTGGGAATAACGCCGGATCGACCTTCTTGTCGGAACCGTTTCGACCGTTTTAGATAGGCGAGAGGCGCCGGTCCTGGACGGGCTGCCTGGCCGGTCAACGAGGGACGAATGGGCGAAACGGTATCCGACGAACGCTCGCTGCAGGACGAGTGGGTCGAGCGCAATCTGAAGAAGAAGATCCCGATCAAGGGCGCTTCCAGAGACCGCAACACGAAAGTGGTCCGGCGCAAGGGCAAGGTCCTTGCCTCGCCGAAACCGAAGCCGCTGCCCTTGCCGCCGTCACGGCCGCCGCAGCTTCAGCACGCCGTCGAATTGAAGCTGATGACGTTCGACGAGCTGAAGAACAAGATCGGCCATGCGCCGCGCCCGGACAAGCTGGGCGGCAAGTGGGGGATGTCCAAGCGCTACAAGGTTCTCGAGAACGAAGTCAGCGACAGCCAGCAGAAAGTCTCCGATCTGGAGGGCAAGCCGGCGACCGATCTGACGAACGACCGAGATGCCGTCGAGGCGGAGATCACCGATCAGATCGACGCGATGATCAAGGCGGCGGAGAAATACAAAAAGGCCAAGTTCGACAGCAAGAAGAAAAACGCGGCGCAGGCGCTGATCGATCAGGCCAAGAAGTACAAGGCCGATCTGAAGAGCAATCTGGACGCCATCCTCGATGACCCGAAGTTCGACCGAGTTGCCCCGAGTTGCACGATCGGCGAACTGCTCGCGGCGAAGATGCGCGGACTGAACTTCGCGGATTGCAAGTTCGACGTGCACAACGACGACAAGCTGGACGTGCAGAATTCGAACGACAATTTCGGATCGGGGGCGGTCAACAGCGTCGCCAAGCTGACCCATGAGGATGGGATCCCGCGGGTGTTCAAGCCCGAGCCGCTGGACGATCCGAAGATGAAGAAGGGGCCGAGGGTCGCGGGGATCGATCCTGAGGCGCCGCATTACGGGAACCGGAACGTCGCCAGCAAGATCGCGGGCGACCTGCTGGGCAACAACGTGATGCCCGAGGCGACCTTCGCGACCCATAACGGCGATGTCGGGCTGATGATGAGCATGGCGAAGGGCAAGTCGCCGCGGGTCAAGGAGTGGACCGATTACGCCGGGACCGGCGACCCCGATACGTTTCCCGATTTCGAGCTGGCCAATCAGCGGCTGGAGAAGCGCAACGGCAAGTGGCAGCAATACGAGGAGAAGCTGAAGCGGCCGTGGACGGCGAAGCCCTCGCCGAAAGCGCAGGCAAAGCTGCAGGAGGAACTCAACGCCCTCGAGTGGACCGACATGCTGACGGGCCAGGTGGATCGGCATTCCGCGAACTACTTTGTCGACATCCAGGGCGACGACGTGAAGGTGACCGGGATCGACAACGATTTCTGCTTCGGCAAGAACCAGAAGACGCTGCTGAAATACAGTCCCGACCAGGGCGTCACTTCGGCCGGCCAGCCGGCGCTGATCGACAAGAAGACGTATGACCGCCTGGTCGCGATGGATTTCGACCGCGACACGCTCCCCCGGCTCAAGGGGTTGCTGACCGACGAGGAGATCGCGGCGACACGAGACCGGTTCTCGGCGGTGATCAACTTGGCCAAGCAGATGGAGTCGGACGGCCTCGTGGTGCAGGACTGGAGCGCGTGGCGTTCGGGCGACCAGCCGCCGAAGACCGCGGCGCAGTATCTGAAGGACTCGCCGGGCCGCGGCGGGAGCCTGTTCAAGCGGGACTTCGCGGCGTTCTTCGAACAGGATGGCATGCTATGAGCGGACAGGTCGACCACGACGAGGACGACGCGCCGGATGCGGTGTTGGCGGCGGCGTTCGAGGATTATGCCGAGAGCGGGCTGCGGATGCCGCCGGTGCCGCGCGAGATGGTCGCCGAGCTGGACGAGTTCGGACCGTGGCGGTACGGGACGGTGGATTGCGACCTGACCGACCGGGAGGCGTTCGTGGCGGCGGCGCATGATGCGAAGACGGCGCCGTTCGTGGCGTTCGGCCATACCGGGCACGGCCAGGCGAGCTGGTATCTCGGCTACCAGCTGGTTAGCGGGTCCGCTCGCGGTGTTCGTCCGCCAGAGCTTCGGCAGCCCGTATGACGAGGACGAGGCGCTGGCGCTCACCATCGTCAACCGGACCGTCGAGGCGATCGAGAACCTGGTGGTCCATGCGGACGCGGCGCGGGAGGCGGGGCGCTTGCCGGGTCAAAGCCGCGCGCTGGTGGTGATCGACGATCTGGAACCGAGCGGTTTCCAGATCGGCGGCACGGGCGAGTGGATCGAGACCGACACGCCGATCGCGGGCGTGTTGGAACGGATCGGCCTGGCGACGGTTTGATGCGCGACCCGCGGCAGGCGTGCCGCGGGTGGTCAGGCTGCTGTCAGTAGACGGACTTGGCCAAGGTGCTCAGCGTCCCGCCGACGGTGGTTCGGATCGAGAGCGGCACGAAGGGGTTGTTGTCGAGTTCGGTGATCCGCGGGTCGCTGTTCAGGAAGGCGGTGTATTCCGCGATGAGCGACTTGGCGTGGGTGACGAGTTCGGCGCGCTTGGTTTCGTCGGTCGCGTTCGTGGCGTCGTCGAGCGCGTCGGCGAGGCGTTCGTCGAGCGATTGCAGCACCGGACCGACCCAGCTGGTGTAGGCGCCGGCGAGTTCCTGGCCGAGCCCCTGGTCCGAGTAGGTCGCGACGATTTCGGACTGGAGCTTGCCGATATCGGTCTCGATCCGCTTGCGGGTGGCGATCCAGGCGAGGCGGGATTTGGCATAAGCGACCGGGCCGGCTTTGGCTTGACCCTGGGAGGGCGCCTGGCCGCCGCCGCCGGTCAGCGCCGCGCGCAGGGTTTCGACCAGGCCGGTCGCGGCGCCGAATTCCTGCTTGGCCTTGACGGCCTCGGAGGCTTGCGCGGCGAGCTTGCTGAGCGTGCCGAGGCGTGCTGCGTCGGTCCCGGCGGCGGCCTTGATCCCGCCGATCAGCGAGGCGAGGGTCGTGGTGAGCGCCGGCCAGTCCGCCTCGGCGGACGCTGCGTCGCCCGCGGGGGCGTCGGCCCCCTGCCCTTCCGTCTCCGGCTCGGCGTTGAGCGATTCGTCGACGACGAATTGCACTTTCGAGAACCCGGCCTTCTTCGTGCGTTCGCGGAAGCGCGGTTCGAAGGAGCCGGGGACCTCCTTGTTGACGCGGAACATCACCAGGGTCGCGTCGACCTCGGTATCGACCTCGGCGGTGCCGAAGCGCAGCGTGGAATTCTCGATGCCGAGCTTGATCTTGCCGGCCTCGCTCTTGAGCGCGCCCAGGAGGGCGCGCGGCTTGGTCTTCTTGTGCAGGAGCAGGACGCCTTCCTTGTCGCTGGTCAATGCCAGCGCGCAGCTGACCGGCTCCTGTTTGGATTTCAGCAGCATCGGCTTGATCTCGGCCAGCGACATGATGTCGTCCGGAGTTGGATCTGCTTTTGCCATCTGCATCCTCGCCCAAGTCGAAACAGACCGAAATGGTAGCAGTTCGAGCGCCACGCGCAACGGGCTGGCGCGTTGCCGGGGCGGGTCGACGCGTTTGGATGATATAATGTATCCTCCGGCATCAGTCGGAGTTTGGCATGCGTGCTGCAATCTTGGCGGCCGTCGTCTCGATGTGGATGGCCGGCGCGGCGGTCGCGCAGCCGAGCATCGTGGCGGCGGAGAATTTCTACGGCGACGTGGCCGGGCAGATCGGCGGCGCGGGGGTGCGGGTGACGAGCATCCTGAGCCGGCCGGACCAGGATCCGCATCTGTTCGAGGCGAGCCCGTCGACGGCGCGCGCGGTGCAGGCGGCGCAGATCGTCGTCTACAACGGGGCGGATTACGATCCGTGGATGGCCAAGCTGGTCGCGGCGACGGCCGTGCCGGGGCGGACGGTGCTGGTCGCCGCCGATCTGGCGCATCGGCGGGCGGGGGAGAACCCGCATCTCTGGTACGATCCGGCCGTCATGCCCGTGGTGGCGAGCGCCCTGGCCGACGCGCTGGCAGCAGCCGACCCGGCGCAAGCGGCGGCGTATCGGCAGCGGCTGGCGGCGTTCCGGCAGTCGCTCGAGCCGCTGGCGCGGAAGATCGCCGACATGCGGGCGCGCCATGCAGGGGTCGCCATCACCGCGACGGAGCCGGTGTTCGGGTATCTCGCGGCGGCGCTGGGGCTGGAGATGCGCAACGAGCGGTTCCAGCTCGCGGTGATGAACGACACCGAGCCGCGGGCTTCGGACGTGGCGGCGTTCGAGGCGGATCTGCGCACCAAGCGGGTGCGGGCGCTGCTGTTCAACAGCCAGGCGACCGGGCCGGTGGTGCAGCGCATGCTGCGGCTGGCGAAGGCGTCGGGCGTGCCGGTGGTGGGCGTGACGGAGACGGAGCCGGCGGGGATGAGTTTCCAGGCCTGGATGATGGGGCAGCTCGAGGCGCTGGATACGGCGTTGGCGGCGGCGCGCTGAGATGGAGGCGGTCGAATTAGAGGCGGTCTCGCTTGGGTTTCCGGGGCGTCTGGTGCTGCGGGACGTGTCACTCACGGTCGCGGCCGGGGAGTTCGTGGGGGTGCTGGGTCCGAACGGGGCCGGGAAGACGACGCTGCTGCGGGCGATCCTGGGCCTGGTGCGGCCGGTGGCGGGGCGGGTGCGGGTGTTCGGGGCGGCGGTGGCGCGCGGGCGGCGGGACGTGGGGTACATGCCGCAGGTGCGGACGGCGCTGCCGGGATCGCGGATCTCGGGGCGGGATTTCGTGGCGAGCGCGGTGGACGGGGAGCGGTGGGGATTGCCGTGGCCGGGCCGGGCGGCGCGGATCGAGGTCGGATGGGCGTTGGAGATGGTCGGCGCGGAGGGGTTGGCGGACCGGGCGCTGGCGGATCTCTCGGGCGGCGAGCGGCAGCGGTTGCTGCTGGCGCAGGCGCTGCTGGGGCGGCCGAAGCTGCTGCTGCTGGACGAGCCGCTGATCAGCCTGGATCCGCGGCACCAGCAGGGGGTGGTGGCCGTGGTGCAGCGGCTGCAGGCGGAGTTGGGGATGACGGTGCTGTTCAGCGCGCATGAGCTGAACCCGCTGCTCGGGGCGTTGGACCGGGTGCTTTACCTCGGTGGCGGGCGGGCGGCGATCGGGGCGGTGGACGAGGTGGTGACGGGGCCGGTGCTGTCGTCGCTGTATGGGACGGAGATCGAGGTGGTGCGGGCGCAGGGGCATATCTTCGTCCTGGCGGAGGGGCATCACGGGCATCGGTGCGAGCATGGGTCGGCGCATGTTCGCGTATGATTTCATGCAGAACGCCTTCGCGGCGGGGACGATCGTGGCCGTGCTGGCGGGGGCGGCTGGGTATTTCCTGGTGCTGCGGGGGCAGGCGTTCGCGGGACATGCGCTGTCGCATGTGGGGTTCACGGGGGCGACCGGGGCGGTCCTGATCGGGGTTTCGCCGCTGTGGGGCTTGGTGCTGGTCACGGTGGCGGGCGGCGTCGGGATGGGGTTGCTGGGCGAGCGCGTGGGCGAGCGGGACGTGGGGATCGGGATCGTGCTGACGGTGGCGCTGGGGTTGGGGCTGTTGTTCCTGCATTTCTTCACCGCCTATGCGACGCAGGCGACGGCGCTGCTGTTCGGTAATATTCTGGGGGTCGAGGCGCAAACGGTTTGGACGCTGGCCGGGCTGGCGGTGGTGAGCCTGGCGGGGTTGGCGGCGATCGCGCGGCCGCTGGTGTTCGCGAGCCTGCAGCCGGAGTTGGCGCAGGCGCGGGGGGTGAACCTGCGGCTGGTCTCGGTGCTGTTCCTGGCGGTGGTCGGGCTGGCGGTGGCGGAGTGCGTGCAGATCGTGGGCGTGCTGCTGGTGTTCGCGCTGCTGGTGGGGCCGGCGGCGGCGGTGCAGGTGCTGACGGGGCGGGTGCTGGAGGGGGTGGCGCTCGCGGCCGGGTTGGCGGTGGCGCAGAGTTGGGCGGGGCTGGCGCTGGCTTATTGGACGGATTGGCCGGTGAGCTTCTGGATCAGCGGGTTGAGTGCGGGGTGTTACCTGTTGGCGTTTTTCGCGGCGAAGGGGTTCGTTCGGCGGGTTGCCTGATTGGTGACGAGGGCGGTTCTGGCGGCCCTGGATTGCCGCGGCGCTGCGCGCCTCGCAATGACGGCGGGGGATCAGGCGTCGTTGGCGGTGCAGGCGGCGCAGGTGCCTTCGACTTCGACGGTGGCGTGGGCGGGTTTGAAGCCGGCGGCGTGGGTAACGTGACGGAGAGCTTTGGCGACGCCCTTGTCCTCGACCTCGTCGACGCCGCCGCAGTTGCGGCAGATCAGGAACTGGACGGCATGGTCGTGGCCGACGCCTTCCTCGCAGGGGACGAAGGCGTTGAGGCGTTCGACGCGATGGACGAGGCCGTGCTCGAGGAGGAAATCGAGGGCGCGGTAGACGGTGGGGGGGACGGCGTTGTGGCGGATCGCCTTGAGGCGGTCGAGGACGGCGTAGGCGCCGATCGAGCCTTCGTTCTCGAGCACGATGCGGAACACGTCGCGGCGGATGTCGGTCAGCTTGGTGCCGGTCGCCGCGCAGGACGCGGCGGCTTGGGTCAACCGCTGTTCGACGTAGTCGCGCCTGTTCAGGGTCCGCTCCTTGGAAACAAGCTTGG
Organism: uncultured Alphaproteobacteria bacterium; assembly: GCA_963848035.1. Classification (GTDB taxonomy): domain Bacteria; phylum Pseudomonadota; class Alphaproteobacteria; order Acetobacterales; family Acetobacteraceae; genus JAVVHH01. Next base: position 2,668,768 of record CAWKCD010000001.1, on the reverse strand, counting down.
CTATAACATAACGTGGGGTCCTGCGTCGTCCAGAGGTGAGCGCTTGTGAGTTTGATGTCCGCGGGCGTAGAGCCCGAACAGGACGGTTTGCCCGAACCGGCGCGTACCTGGGCGGTGGTGACGACGGCGCTGGGGCTGATGATGGCGGTGCTGGACGGGTCGATCGCGAACCTGGCGTTGCCGACGCTGGCGAGCGAGTTCGACGTTTCCGCGGCGCAGTCGATCTGGGTGGTGAACGCGTATCAGTTGGCGGTGACGATCTCGCTGCTGCCGCTGGCGGCGCTGGGGGAGATCGTCGGGTATCGGCGGGTCTACCGGGTGGGGGTGGCGCTGTTCACGGCGGCGTCGCTGGCGTGCGCGCTGTCGGACTCGTTGGCGATGCTGACGATCGCGCGGGTGGCGCAGGGGTTCGGGGCGGCGGGGCTGATGAGCGTCAACAGCGCGCTGGTGCGGTTCATCTATCCGCGGCGGCTGCTGGGGCGGGGGTTCGGGATCAACGTGATGGTGGGGTCGGCGTCGTCGGCGCTGGGGCCGTCGGTGGCGGCGGCGATCCTGTCGGTGGCGGGGTGGCCTTGGCTGTTCGCGGTGAACGTGCCGTTGGGGATCATCGTGCTGGTGTTGGGGGCGAGGACCCTGCCCTTCACGCCGCGGGCGTCGCACCGGTTCGATTGGGGCAGCGCGGCGCTGAACGCGATCACGTTCGGGCTGCTGATCAGCGGGATCGAGGCGTTCGGGCATGGCGGGTCGCCGGTCTATGCGGTGCTCGAGGTCGTGGGCGGGGTGGCGGCGGGGTGGATGCTGGCGCGGCGGCAGGTGTCGCGGGTGAACCCGCTGCTGCCGGTGGATCTGATGCGGCGGCCGATCTTCGCGCTGTCGGTGGCGGCGTCGACGTTCTCGTTCGCGGCGCAGAGCATGGCGTTCGTGACGCTGCCGTTCTACCTCGAGCGGGAGCTGGGGTTGGGGCGGGGCGAGACGGGGCTGCTGATGACGCCTTGGCCGCTGACGGTGATGCTGGTGGCGCCGATCGCGGGGCGGCTGGCGGACCGGATCTCGCCGGGGCTGCTGGGCGGGCTGGGGCAAGGGCTGATGGTGTGCGGGCTGGTGGCGCTGGCGCTGCTGCCTTCGGAGCCGGCGCTGTGGAACATCGGGTGGCGGATGTCGCTGTGCGGGATCGGATTCGGGCTGTTCAATTCGCCGAACAACCGGACGATGATCGCGTCGGCGCCGGCGTCGCGGGCGGGGGGCGCGAGCGGGATGCAGGCGACGAGCCGGCTGCTGGGGCAGACGAGCGGGACGGCGCTGGTGGCGCTGGTGTTCGGGCTGTTGTCGAGCGGGGCGATAACGGTGACGTTGGGGATGGCGGCGACGTTCTCGGCGCTGGCGTGCATCGCGAGCGTGCTGCGGACGGGGCGTGCGGTTGGGTACTGATGAAACGAGGGAGTGAGACGATGTTGGTGGCCGATGATCCCGCGCAGACGATTTCGGCCGAGGTGGCGGACCGGGGGGTGAAGGCGCCGGCGGCGGATCCGGGGCTGATCGAGGATCTGGTGGCGGCGAACCGGATCCTGTTCGACCAGGGGGTGGTGGATGCGTTCGGGCATGTGAGCGCGCGGCACGACAAGGCGGCGGACCGGTTCCTGCTGGCGCGGAACATGGCGCCGGGGCGGGTGACGCGGGACGACATCGTGGAGTTCGATCTGGACGGGAACGCGGTGGATGCGGGCGGGCGCCGGGTCTATCTGGAGCGGTTCATCCATAGCGAGATCTATCGGGCGCGGCCGGACGTGATGGCGGTGGTGCACAACCATTCGCCGACGGTGGTGCCGTTCAGCGTGGTGCCGAGCCAGGCGTTCCGGCCGGTTTGCCATATGTGCGGGTTCATCGGGGCGGGGGCGCCGAATTTCGAGATCCGGGACGTGGCGGGGGATGCGACGGATTTGCTGATCCGGAGCCGGGAGCTGGGGGCGGCGCTGGCGCGGACGTTGGGGGATAGCCTGATCACGCTGATGCGGGGGCATGGGGCGACGATCGTGGCGGAGTCGGTGCCGCATGTGGTGTATCGGGCGGTCTATGCGGAGGTGAATGCGCGGCTGCTGGCGGATGCGCTGCGGCTGGGGCCGGTGACGTATCTGAGCGAGGGGGAGGCCCGGACGGCGCGGGCGAACGTGGAGACGCAGGTGCAGCGTCCTTGGGATTTGTGGAAGGCGCGGGTTTCGGGCGGGGGGTGAGTTTCGTTACTGTTACGTAACGAGTATGGCGTGGACGGACGTCGTGGTCAGGAGGGCCAATTTCGCGGCGCTCGCGATCACTGCCGGCCGGCGCGCAGGTGGGTTGGCGGGGTTGGGCGGCGGCGCGGCTGGCGGGTTGGGGCTTGGCGATGCGGTGCGCGGCGCCGGGGCGGGCGGCGCAGGGGTGGGTGGGGCGGCGAGGCCGAGGCTGCGCAGGAGGGGGCGCAGGGTGCGATTGAGGGAGGGGGCTCGGTCGAGGAGCGTGGCGATGGCCGGGTCGGCGAGGAGGGCGGCGATCTCGGCGGCGACGGGTTGGGCGATGTCGGGGATCGCGGCGAGGAGCCAGCCGGGGCGGCGCGGGAGGGCGTTGGTTCCCTTGAGGCGGGCCGGGCGCGCGGCGGGCGGGGGCGCGGGCGGGTTCGGGGCTTTGGCGGCGGGTTTGGGGGAGGCGCGGAGGCCGAAATTGCCGATGCGGATGAGGTGGGGGACGAGGAGGCAGAGGCGGTAGAACAGGGCGTGGGCGGCGGCTTCGGGCAGGGCCGGCTTGCGGGTTTGGGCGCCGGTTGGGGCGTCGGTTGGGGCGACGGCGCGGACGAGCGTCATCACGGCGGTGACGAGGCGGTCGAGGGCGCGACGGGCGGCGAAGGGGATCACGAACAAAGAGGGAACATATTGGGTTGGGGGTTGGCAAGGGGATTGATGGGCCTGCGGATGCGTGGCGGCAGGAACGTGCCAGCGGAGACGACGACCGTTGCTTCGGGGCGTGAACGGGGTCTCGGCCGATCACACGACAGGCCGCATTTGAGATCGATCTAAAACAATGGACCTCTGCGGCCGGGCACCCTATTGTGCTCTGGAATGGGAATGTCTCATTGAATGGGTCAGTCGCGACTATGACAAGTGTCTCTGCTAGACGGCATGGCGATAGATTGTCCGATCAGCACCCGAGCGGTCGGCTCGTTGCTTGGATCTCCGCATCGAACACTGGCCAGGTCCAGGCCGCGTTCGTCAGCGATCAGACGCTTCACCGACGTGAGCCGGCCACCGCCCTATTCTCTTCGCCCGTGATCGCGCGTCGCTGGGTCGAGGACGAGGCGGTGATGTTTGGGCTGGGGGTGGAGTGGCTGGCGCAGTCGCTCGAGCGACCGGCGGAGATGCGTGACAGCCGCCTACCCGCACCAGCATCGGCCGAGTAGTCCGTCCGGATCGTTTTTAGCGCGTTGGATTAGCAACCACTAGGGAGTTTTTCCCTGATGGCCCATGAGTATCCGACTGGGCTCAAGGTGCTGCGGTTAGTCGGCACGAGGCGACGGTGGTCGGTCGAATTCAACGGTCGCCGGAGCGGTCATTGGGGGACGGTCGACGCGGCCGCGCTTGCCGCATCGCGTCATGCGACCGGGTTGCCGGAGTGGGACCAGAGCGGTCTGTATGCTTCGGCGGATATCCTGGACTGGCGGCCGACGGGCGAGTCACTTTGAGCGCGTTGGCATCGATCCGACGACGTGACACGGGTCGATAACGGCTGAAGGGGCTACGTGGCGGCGGCACCGATCGGTTCCTGGCTGCCGGGGGTGTGCGTCTCTTCGGTGGGCGCAACCTCTCCTCCGCCGCCCGGCGGCAATGCGCCGGGTCGAAGGCACTCGCGCAGGTTCATTTCATTGATCGGTTTGGGCGGCCTGTTTCAAAGCGCGAGCCGCCCTTTCAGTCAGGCGGCCGCTTTGGGGGCGTAGAAGCCGATGCCCTCGTCGACCAGATCCGGGCGGGTGCTCAGGATCGTTGCGCGTTCGCCGCCGTCGCCGGTGTAGAAATGCGTGCCGAAGTTCTTGTCGAAGAAGCGGTAGACGGGCGTGTCGCCGGTCTGCTGGGCGGTGTGCTCGTAGAATCCGGTGCCCTCGAAGGTCAGGTCCGGGCGGTTGGCCAATACCTGGTCGCGTTCGGTGGCGCTGGCGGTGAAGAAGTGGGTGCCGTAGCTGGTGTCGAAGAAGCGGAATACGGGGGCGGCGTTCGGGTCCTTGCTCGCCGGGTCGATGGCGGTGAGGCCGACGCCTTCGTTGACCAGGTCCGAGCGGGTTTGCAGGATGGTGTCGCGTTCGGCGGTGCTGGCGGTGAAGAAGTGGGTGCCGTAGCGGGAGTCGAAGAAGCGGAAGACGCCGACGGTCGAGGGCGCGATGAAGACGGCGGCGACGTCGAACTTGGTTTGCAGCGCGTCGCCGGTGTAGGCGGCGGCGACCGCGGCGGTCGTGCCGGTGTTGACGGCGGCGGCGAGATCGGTTGCGCCCTGCTGCACCACCACCTCGAGCCGGTTGACGTCGTTGGCCAGGATGGCGCCGTTGCCGGCGGCCAGGCCAGCGCGCTTGGTGAGCAGCGTCTTGACGGCGGCGGCGATGGCCCCGGCGGCGGTCAGCGCCTGTCCGCTCAGCCCGGCGGCGGAGAGGGCGGCTTGGCTGGTCGGATCGAACGCCGTGAAGCCGTTTTTGGCGGCGATCGACGCGGCGAAGGCGCCGAGTGCGTCGGGGCTTCCGGCGGCGGTGGCGAGGTCGGCGACGTCGGCGATCAGGGCGTTGGCCAGCAGGACGGCCTGGCCGGTTTGTGCGCTGAGCGAGGCGGCGGTCATCGGGTCGAGGTTGGTGAGTTCGGCGTCGGCGGTCATGCCGAGCGCGGTGGCGACCTTCATCTGCGCGGTTCCGATGTCGGCGCCGCGGACGATCACGCCTTGGATCAGCGTGGTGAGGGCGTCGATGGCGTGGGAGCCGGCGGGCGCGGTGTAGCGGCCGGTGAAGGGCTTGCCGGTGGCGAGGTCGATGCCGCCGGTCAGCACCAGCGCGCCGGTGGCGCCCGGCGAGAGGGCGAAGGCGCCGTCGGCGGTGGTGGTGGCCGACGCCTCGCCTTGGTCCTGCACGCCGTTGCCGTTGGCGTCGGCGAAGATGGTGCCGCCGCTGATGTAGCCGTGCACGGCCGATCCGGAGGCGAGCGCGCGGCCGGCGGCGGTTTGGCCGGACGCGGTCGATCCGCCGAGGGTCAGGGGTAGTGCGCGGACGTCGCTGGCGCCGATGCTGCCGAAGTAGTGGGTGGTCGTGGCGATCAGCGTGCCGGTGCTCAGTTGCAGGAGGGCCGGATCGGTTTCGCTGTCGCCGCCGCCGGGCGCGTAGAGGTTGAAGGGCGATCCGACCGCGGTGTTGGCTGCGGTCATGATCTGGCCCTGGGCGCCGTCGATCGGGCCATAGCCGACGACGAAGCGGCCGTCGCTGAGCGCGGCGAGCGTCGTGGTCCCGTAGTAGACGGTGGAATCCGCGACGAGTGTTGCGTTGGATTTCGGCGCGAGGGCGGAGGTCAGCACGAGGCTGTAGGCGGAGGCGCTGGCGCCGGGCGATGGGGTGTCGATCCAGGCGACGGCGATGTCGCCGTTGGGCAGCGCGGAGAGGCTGGATCCCTGCAGGATGTGGGAATCGGAGATCGCGACGATGGCGGGGTTGCGGGCTTTCGCGGCGCCGTCGGCGGTGTAGGTTTGGGCGCCGATGCCGGTGATCGTCGATGGCGTCGCCGGGTTGGTCGTGGTGCCCTGGAACGAGATGGCGAAGCCGCCGTCGCTGGTGGCGGTCACGCCGGGTTGGCGGAGGTCGGCCAGGATGGTGCTGCCGGAGACGCTGAACTCGCTGCCCCGTTGCGTCCCGTCGGCGTTGAACAGTTTGCCGTGGATGGATGAGAGGCTGTTGGTGGGGCTCGCGGTCTGGCCCCAGACGGCGACGAAGCCGCCGCCGGAGAGGGCGGCGACCTTGACGTCGGTGTATTGGGCGTTGGTCGTCTGCGCGTCGAGCGAGATGACGGCGCCGCGTTTGCTGCCGTCCGCGTTCAGCACCTGCGCGAACACGTCGGATCCGGTGGAGAAGCCGGTGGTTGCAGGCCTGATGTTGTTGCCGTTGGTCCAGGCGACGACGAGCGAGCCGCCGCCGAGCGCGGCGAGGCTCGGTTTGTCGAGCTGGTTCGCGGGCGTGCCGTAGACGGTCGACGCCGAGAGGGAGGGGCTCGCGGTGAGCTCCGGGCCGGAATTCGTTCCGTCCGCGTTGATGGCTTGCACCCGGATCGCGGAGGTCGGGTTGCCCGAGGGTTGCGCCTGCGATTCGACGAACGCCACGGCGTAGCGGCCGCCGCCGAGGTCGGCCACGGCGCTGCTGCCGTCGTAGCGATCGCTGGCCGCACCTGGGGTCGCGTTGATTTCGGCGCCCGGCACGGGAACGGTGCTCGGCGTGCCGCCGCCGGTTCCGGGCACCGGGTTGCCGGCGCCGTCGAGGCTCATGGCGCCGTAGTTGTGGCTGGTCAGGCCCGAGGACGAGGCGGCGGCGTAGGCGCGGAATTGCGCGGCGTTCGATGCGGCGAGGCTCGCGGCGATCTGGGCGAGTTGTGCGCCGGTGAAGCCGCCGCCGTCCTGGCTGATGAGGCCGCCGGAATCGTGGCTGACGATGCCGCCGCCATCCTGGCTGATCAGACCGCCGGAGTCGTGGCTGACGATGCCGCCACCGTCTTGGGAAATCAGGCCACCGCCGTCTTGAGAGATGAGGCCGCCGCCGTCCTGGCTGATGAGCTTGTTGGCGAGCTGCGTTTGCAGGGCGGCAACGACCCCGGCGCCGGCGTTGGCGAGGTAGCCCGACTGGAGGACGCCGCCGATCTGCAGCGCGCCGTCGGAGCGCAGCAGCGAGCTGTCGGCGAGCTGCACGCCCGATTGCAGGACGGTGTATTGGCCGGCCGGCACGACGACGGTCATGGCGGTGATCGTCAGGCTCGACGGGTGGAGCTTGTCGCCGATGTCGGCGACGCCGACCAACAGGTTGTAGTCGCCGGTGGCGCCGATGGTGAAGGTGGTGGCGTAGTTCTGGTCGTTGTTGGCGATGACGTCGTTGACGTTGGCGATGTGCGCCGGGGCGATGTCGCCGGTCGCGAGGTTCTTGAGGAGGGCGAAGGACTCGTCGTTGTGGGCCTTGTCGCCGGGCACGAAGGTCGAGTTGATGACGAGCCGGGTTCCGGCAACGAGGTGGATATTCTGATAGACCGCCGTGCCCAGGGTCTGCGGCACCAGCCCGCCGCCGGCGGCGGAGATGGCGTTGTTGACGAAGATGTCGTTGCCGAAGCCGCCGTAATTCAGTGCGTTCGCGACGGGGAGCCCCGAGATCAGGGTCAGGGTCGAGCCGGTGTGGCCGATGTATTCGAGGCCTTGGTCCGCTTCGGCCGTCGGGACGGTTGCGCGGGTCTGATCGAGACGGAATGAGAGGTCGGGGGAGGCCATCTGAATCTCGATCTTTCAAACCGTATTTCGATATAAGAATGTTAATTTAGCGAAATAGGCAAGCCGTCTTTCGTAAAAAATGGAAAAATATAAATTTGTGGATCGGTTTTGCGAGATTTCGTTTTGATCGGCAAATCATGAGTGCCTGACGTTTCTGCTGCTTCGTCAGCAACAATTCAGCTATGACTATAACTTATGTTAATTGATCGAGAGTTTATGGCGGGAGGGTGCAGCAGCCTCCTCCGCGGCACGAGCGTCCGACAGTGCACGAAGCCGGTTGGTCCGTATTGCTGTGGTCCGGGTCCACGCCATCTCACCGCCGGGGATGAGATCCGCCCCGGCGAGCCACCCCCTTCTCCGGAGCAGTGGCTGCCTAGTCGAAGTCGGCGTCACCGCCCTTGAACGCGGGGGCGTAGGCGGTCTCGACGGCACGCTCCAGATAGGTATCGGTCCAGAGGCCGGAGCGGCGCGAGGCGAGGAAGGCGAGTTCGGGCAGGGTTCGCGACTGGGCGAAGCCGGCAAAGTTCTGTCGTAATGCCAGAAGGTTGAGCAGAGCGGGGACGTCCACCGTCATGTCGTCGATCAGGCCATCGGTGCGTTGGACCTGGGCTGCGTACAGCGCGGCGGCGAGGTCGGGATTGATGCCTTGTGACGGCGCCACGAGCAGGGACGTGGCTTCAGCCTGGTTGGCGGGCGCAAGCGTCCATTGCAACGCTTTGTAATAGCCACGCAGAAAGGCGATCACGGTGCCGCGGTTGGCGCGCATCCAGCGCTCGCTGCCTTCGATGATGCTGCCGAGGTACGGTCGCACGAGTTGATTGATCGAGGCGAGTTCTGGAAAGCCGGCAGCGGCGGCCCGGACGTCAAAGCCGGCGGAGAGGAGGGTCGCGTCCGTCCCATTCTGCAACAGGGCTGCGTAACGTTGGGCCGTTCCGCCGAGGCTTTTCACATCGTATTGGCGGCCGCGTTCGAGGCCGTGCATACGGAGGATGGCGTAGAGGACGAAGGCGAAGCCGGAGTCGGGTGCGTCGACGGCGATGCGGGCGCCGGCGAGCGCCTCGACCGAGGTGATGGACGGGCGGACGAACAACCCCAAGCCCGCTCCGAGGTCTTGCCCGGCAATGATCTGGAAATCGACGCGCTGACCGAGGGCGTTGTTCGCGTTGAGCCTGTAATTGGCGGTGTTGTCGGCAGAGCAGAAAGCGAGGTCGTATTGGCCAGCGGCGAGCATCTGCGCTTGCGGCACGGAGCCGGCGACCTGCAGCAATTGGACTTGCAGTCCCTCCGCGGCCCAAAAGCCTTTCGTATCCGCGACGATCGCCGGTAGGTTCTTCGAGAAATAGCCGACCTTGACGACGCTCGGCGCGGCTGCGGCGAGGATGGCGGGCGCGGCGAGCATGACCGGCGCCGTTGCGACAAGGCGACGACGAGACAGGACAAGCGATGCATAATCCATAGCCGTTTCCTCCCTGGCTGCCTTGGCGCGTGCGATACCTCGGCCGCGATTTTGCGGGGGTCGACCGTATCGACAGTTAGGCCAGAGTATTGGCCTGCCGACGAAGACGGGCCTTACTCGTCGGCCAAAATAGACGATGCACCAATGGCTCTATGAAAAACTGGCTGAAGTTCAGGCCCTTTGGCATCGCCTGAGGCCGAGCGCCGCCAGGCCGGCGGTCAAAACCAGCAACGACGCTGGTTCCGGCGTCGAGATCGGTGGCGGCGGCGTTGTCGTCCCGTCGACCGAAACGTTGTCGAGGCCGATATACTGCCCGCCTCCGGTGGCGCCCGCAGCGCCGTGGGCTTGCAAGCCGAGGATGCTGATCACGGTCGAGCTAGACGTCGCCGTGAAGCCGAGCGTCAGCCCGGTCCATTGACTGCCGGCGCCAGCCGAGGTGACTCCGACAAAGTCTTGCGTGGCCGACCCGGCGCTGGCTCGGACGCCGATCGGGCCATTGTACCTCGTGTCGGCCTGATCTACGCCGAGATCGAACGACAAGGTGTAGCTGGCTCCGGCGGTCGTTGCGATCGTCTGGCTCACGCCATAATAGGGGAACACGTCGCCATAGCCGGTCAGGTCCAGGAAGTAGGATCCGAACGGCGTCGTCGGCCCGAAAGGATTGCCATTCGAAAGCCATGCCGCGCCATCGGCCGCGTGGCCACCGATGACGGTCCAGCCCGGAATTGTGCTGGCGTTGCCGGCACCAACGGAAAGGCCGGTCCCAGTTGGCAAGCCCAATGGTCCAGCCTGCTCGAAGCTGCCGTTGACGAGCAAGTTCGCCCACGATGGGGCACCTCCGATCAGCAACAAGATTGCAGCTGTCGCACCGACCTGCACGCTCCGCATTGGCTTGCCTTTCAAATCAGGAAGATCGCTTATCGTTTCGATTATACAACGGAGAGCGCTCGACCGTTCCACAAACGTTTGTGAGTGGCTGCCGGCTGGCGTCGCCGATGATCCGTCGATGTTGGGACCGCCCTGCCCTGTCACGCAGCGGTGAACGGTTTGGGCGGGAACTGGCATGTTCGTTGGGGCGGCAGTCCAGTATTGATTACGCCTTCCTAGCAGGCTGGCTGATCATGGCTAAGAGCGGTCCCACCCCCGACGACATCATGGCGAGTGCGGAGTTCAAGCCGATCCTGATGAAGTCGAAACAGGAGCCGGTCAGTTGCGCGCTGGCGCTCACGGCCGAGAAAGAGGGCGTGCTGCTGCTGCACAAGAAGACCAAGCCGCGCAAGCTGATGGGGTCGCTGAAGGCGGAAGCGACCAAGATCAAGCTCAATCTCGAGACGGCGTCGTTCCGGTTCGGCACGGTCGAGGTCGATCCGGAGGTGGATGCGGCGCTGGTGATTTTCCGAGTCAACAAGGGCGTGCCGGGGACGTTCGATGCGAAGTTCCGGGAGCGGACCAAGAAGGCTGGGTTCGCCAAGGTCCAGTTCATCGTCGACGAGTTGCTGAACGAGGAGGAGGAAGAGGGGGACGCGGCGGAGACGGCGCAGCCGGGCGATGGCGCGACGACGGCGGAGCCGGATTGGGGCGGGCTCAACAAGGCGCTCGGCGGGCTGATCGGCGGCATCAAGGGGGCGGCGGGCAGCAATGCCGACATGCTGAAGAGCTTGAGCAAGCTGGCCAACGACGCGGCGGCGGCGGTGACGGCGAAGCTGGATTTCGGTGGCGCCTCGGGGTTGGTGGAGAAGCTGAAGGAAGCGCTGGGCGGCGGCGGCGCTCCGGCCGCCTCGGGCGCCAAGGCGGAGGTGCGGACGGGCACGGTCGCCTATGCCAAGTCGCGGCTGGCGTGGCTGGCGACGCGCAAGAAGCTGGAGAGCGAGATCCAGAAGCTCGAGGCCGAGATCATCGCGACGTATGAGGACGAGGGGCTCGGGCAGGAGCTGGCGGGGGCGTATGCGTCCTGGGTCAACCCGGTGATGACGACGCTGGACGAACGGCTGGCGGACGCGCTCGATGCGGCGACGAATGCGGGCGACGAGGGCGAGCGGACGAAGCTGGTGGGGCAGGCCAAGGCGATCATCGGCGAGTACCAGATTTTCCTGGCGGATCCGCGGATCGCGGAGTTGGACGACAATCCGTTCGTGAAGCTGGCGATCCGGACCACGGTGGGCGGGACGTTGAGCACGCTGGAGAAGGCGATCGTCTGAGACAGGCCATGCCTGTTCGACACTGAGGTTCGACTGTCGGGGGGAGCGTTCATGGGCGATACGGTCACGTTGACGAAGCCGGTGGAGACCGGTGGGCGGAAGAAGACGCCGGAGAAGGCGCAATTCATCAAGCGCAACCTGAAGAAAGACGTGTCGGACGGGAGCGGGGGCGTCGAGAAGTCGAAGACGAGCCAGAAGGATTACCGGAGCGAGTTCGACAAGCTCACCAAGGCGGCGCCGTATTCGCGTTTCCCGGACAAGCTCAAGGCGTCGTTGGCCGAGCCGGTCGAGAAGGCGCTGACCGGCACGGACGAGGCGGCGAAAATCTCGGCGCTGTCGGATTTCGGCAAGGCCGTGCAGACGGCGGCAAAGGCGGAAACCGATTGGAAGATGGCCGGGGCGTCTGTGACGGTGGCGGAGGTGCGGGTCAAGCACCTGGAACGCTGGCAGTCGTCGACGGCGGGGGCGATGCGGAGCCGGTACGACGCGATGGTGGTGAAGGGTCGCGAGGGCGGTTATGCCGAGGCTTCGAAGGAGCTGAGCGCGCTGATCAAGGACGCCAATGCCGCGGTCGAGCGCAATTACGATGCCGCACGGAAGAAGCTGGCCCAGAGCGAGGCGGACGCCAAGAAGCTCGCCGACGATCCGGGGTATCTGAAGACGCTGCGGGAGACCTATCTGGCGAGCGCCAAGGTGGCGGATGACGCGGCCGGCAAGCAGGATTTCATGCAGGCGCGGAACGCGCTGCCGAAGCTGCAGACGGACGCGGAGGCGGCGGTCACCGGGGCGCAGCGGGCGGTGACCGAGGCGTCGGTCACCACGACGTGCACCGACATCCGGAATTCGTTAGACACGCAGATCAAGTTCCGGCGGAAGGGCGACATCCTCAAGAAGAAGACGGATGTGCGCGATGCCGTGGGGTCGAAGGAGTGGAAGGCGGCGGTCACCAAGATCATCAGTACGGAGCTGCCCAAAGAGTATATGGACGAGTTCAACAAGAAGAACGACGAGGTGATCGATAAGCTCAGCAAGAGCGCGGTGATCAAGGAGGCGTTCAAGAACTGGGATAGCTGGAAGGCCGATTTCGAGAAGAACAAGGTGAAGATCTCGGCTGCGATGCAGGAGGTATTGACCGTGCAGGCGGGGGTGCTCGGCATCCCCGCGCCGACGGCCGCGCCGTACGACAAAAACGACGGCAATTTAGGCGGGTACAACGGCGAGACCTATCCGCCGGGCGAGCTGGAGGTGAACTTCCACTATCCCAACGGCACGGAGTTCCGAGAACTGATGGATACGCTGACGCATGAAAATACGCATGCGTATCAGGAGAAGCTGATCCGCGATTTCAGGGCCAAAACGATCAAGCCCGGCGATTCCGATTATGCCGCGGCCATGATCCTGGACATGAACGACACCCAGGGCGACACGCAGGGCTACATCCAGGCGGACGACAAGCGTTCATACGACAAGACGCTCTCGGTGAACGCCTACAAGGTGCAGCCTTGCGAGAAGCAGGCTTGGGCGGCGGGCGGGAAGATCAGCCGGGAGCTGGTCAACAAGCTCGAGGGAACGAAGTAGGCGCCGGGAGTGGGGACGATGATGGGCGAGTTCGACATGTATGGGATGGATGACAACGGCAACCGCGCCGGGCGGATCGGGCGCGTGTCGATGGACGGGGACGGGCGGCTCGCGGTGGTGCAGGCGGAGCCGGCGGCGGCCGAGGCGCTGGAGCGGGCGCTGAAGGATGTGAACGGGCGCGAGGGGCTGGTGCTGAAGGATGGGAGCGACCAGGTGGGCTGGTCGGGGCGCTCGCTGCTGACGAAGGAGCGGATCGCGCGGGGGGACGAGCGGTTCACGCTCGCGCTGCAGGACAACCTGCAGCGCTGGCACGCGATGGAGCTGGATTTGCCGAAGCCGGCGCCGGGCGAGGAGGAAGACGACGAGGTCGATGATGGGCCGGAGGACGAGGACGAGGCGTAGCGGTCAGTCGAGCCATTTGGCGACGATCTTGGCGTGTTCGCCGGTGCGGTCGGACTCGCGGAGGAATTCGTCGAGGTAGAGTTTGAGGGGCATGTCGCGGGGGAGCATGTAGCCGAGCTCGGAGCGGGTGAAGGGCTCGTCGGGGTGGATGGCACAGAGCTCGGGGTGGAGTTTCTGCTGCAGCCGGGTCTCGACGCCGTCGGTGATCATGAGGTCGCCGTGGCCGTGGGCGAGTTCGTCGAAGATGGTGGCGTTGTCGGGGAAGAGCTCGATCTTGGCGGTGTGGAAGGTGGCGCGGTCGAAGCTCTCGTTGGTGCCGCCGGGGTTGACGATGACGGTGACGCCGGGGCGGTCGATCTGTTCGACGGTTTGGAATTTGTCCTTGTTGGCGCAGAGGGCGATGGGGGTTTTGCCGGCGGTCATGACGGGGTTGGAGAAGTAGGCGGTCTTGGCGCGGGGGAGGTTGATGGTGATGCCGCCCATGGCGAGGTCGAATTTGTTGGCGAGGAGGTCGGGCATGAGCTTGGCCCAGGCGGTGGGGACGATCTCGAGCTCGACGCCCATGGTCTTGGCGAGGGCTTCGGCCATGTCGACGTCGATGCCGGTGAAGGTTCCGGTCTGGGGGTCGCGGTAGGAGAAGGGTTTGTAGTCGCCGGTGAGGCCGACGCGCAGCGTGCCGGCGGCGAGGATGCCGTCGAGGCCTTCGGCGGCGGCGGGGCGGGCGGCGAGCAGGGCTAGGCAGAACAGGGCGGCAATCCGTCGCATGGTCGTCTCCATCAGTCAGGCGTGACGTTGCCCGAAGCGGTGGCGGATCGCCAGCGATTGACCCGGGTTGACGCGGGCTCCTAGTGTTTGGGCAACGCCGCAAAGGCGGGCGCTGGGGGAACGGGACGATGGATATTCGCCGTAGATCGCTGCTTGCTGCGCCGATTGCGCTCGTGGCGGCGCCGGGTCGGGCGGAGGAGGCGGCCGGGCTGCCGCCGCGGCACGAGACGCTGATCCTGGAGAATCCGGAGGGGACGATCCGCAATGCGGGGTGGTTCAACATCTGGACGATCAATGCGGGCGGGCAGTCGACCGGGTTGCAGCAGCTGGCGATGGATACGCTTTGGTATCTGGATCCGGAGCATGGGCTGAAGGGGATCTGGGAGAATTCGCTGGCGGCCGAGCCGCCGATCTACAATGCGGATTTCACCGAGATGACGGTGAAGCTGAGCCCGGGGATCTTTTGGAGCGACGGGGTCGAGTTCTCGGCGGATGACGTCGTCTACACGGTGCAGACGCAGATCAAGAATACGGCGATGCGGTGGGGCGGGCTGCTGGCGCTGAACGTGGACGCGGTGACGGCGCCGGATGCGCATACGGTGCATTTCAAGCTGAAGCGGGTGAATTCGCGGTTCCATGCGCTGTTCACCGGTACGGTGGAACGCGGTTTGGATCATGCCGAAGCACGTGTTCGAGAAGGCCGGGGACCCGATGCGGTTCGACTTCAACAAGCCGGTGGTGCTGGGGGCGTATACGCTGCACAGCTTCGATCCGGACGGGCGGCGGTTCACGTGGCAGCTGCGGGAGGATTGGCAGCGGACGTCGCTGGGGAAGTTCGGCAAGCCGGGGCCGAAATATGTGAGCTATGTGGATCCGGGGCCGCCGGACAAGCGGGTGATCGCGCAGCTCAATCATGATCTCGATGTCATCCATGACGTGGCGCCGGAGGGGATGTTCACGCTGGCGCGGCAGTCGAAGACGCTGAAGACCTGGTTCCCGAAATTCCCGTATGCGCATCCGGATCCGACGTTGCCGGCGCTGATCTTCAATCTCGAGAACCCGATGTTCGCGGATAAGCGGACGCGGTGGGCGTTGGCGCTGCTGATCGACATCAAGGCGGTGACGATGGCGGGGTATCGGGGGGCGGCGACGATCTCGGCGATCGGGATCCCGCCGACGGGGACGCATCCGGAGGATTACCACCGGCCGTTGCAGGAGTGGCTGGGGGCGTTCGAGGTCGATACCGGGAAGCGGAAGATCCGGCCGTATGACCCGAGCTTGGGCAAGCAGATCGCGGATATGGTTCGGCCGGCCAATCCGGGGGTGCCGACGGATCCGGAGGCGATCGCGAAGAGTTTCGGGTTCGGGTGGTGGAAGCCGGACGCGGCGGCGGCGGCGGAGTTGCTGGAGGCGGCGGGGTTCAGCAAGCGGGGGAGCGCCTGGTATCAGCCGGATGGGAAGCCGTTCACGATCAGGGTGGTGGTGGAGGGGGAGTCCCGGCCGGTGATGACGCGGGCGGGGACGATGATCGCGCAGAACTGGCGGCAGTTCGGGATCGACGCGAAGACGGAGGTGGCGCAGGGGGCTGCGATGCTGGACCGGCGCAACGCGGGGGATTTCGAGACGCTGATCGCCTGGAGCGTCGAGAGCTATGGCGGGCATCCGGATCTGGCGTATTTCCTGGATAGTTGGCACTCGCAGTTCGTGGCGCCGGCGGGCAAGCCGCAGGCGCCGCGGAATTACCAGCGGTGGGCTAGTCCGGCATTGGACGAGATCATCGAGAAGATCCGGCGGATCTCGTTCGAGGATCCGAAGGTGGTGGAGTATGGGCGGGACTACGTGAAGTTGGCGGTGCAGGAGATGCCGACGATTCCGCTGATGGCTTACAATGTGTTCACGGCGATGGATGAGACTTATTGGACGGGGTATCCGACGATCGAGGATCCCTATACCGATCCGGTGCCGAATTGGGGCAATTCCCGTTACATGATGGTGCGGTTGAAGCAAGTCCAGGCGTGAGCGCCAGCCTCCCGGCGGAGCAGGTCGTTTCGGCGGCGGCCGAGCGGCGGGCGGGGTCTTATGCGAGGTATCTGGGGAAGCGGCTGCTGCAGTTCGTGGTGGTCGTGTTCATTGGGATCAACATCACCTACCTGATCACGCATGCGACGCCGATCGATCCGGTGGAGCAGACGGTTTCGGCGGCGACTTCGTTTGGGGCGACCAGTCCGGAGGCAATCGCGACGCTGCGGGACGCTTTGCGGGCGTTGTATGGGACCGGGGGGGACCCGGTGACGCAGTATCTGCAGTTCTGGCGCCGGGTCGCGGTGGGGGATTTCGGGCCTTCGCTGTCGGCGTTTCCGACGCCGGTCTCGGTGCTGGTGGGGCGGGCGCTGCCTTGGACGGCGGGGCTGTTGACGGTGTCGACGGTGCTGTCTTGGGGGTTGGGGAATCTGTTGGGGGGGCTGGCCGGCTATTACCGGCGGAGCGTGGGGCTGAAGGTGGCGGGGATCGTTGCGATGGCGGTGCATCCGATCCCGTATTACATCACGGCTTTCGTGCTGCTGATCGTGTTCGGGTATGTGTGGCCGGTGCTGCCGATCAGCGATGCGTATGACCAGGGGCTGCAGCAGGGGTGGTCGGTGGCGTTCGTGCTGTCGTTGGTGCAGCACGGGATCTTGCCGGTGGCGTCGTTGGTGATGGCCGGGCTGGGCGGGTGGTTCATGGGGATGCGGTCGCTGGTCTCCAACATCGTGACTGAGGATTACACCGTTTATGCCGAGTTGGCGGGGGTCAGCCGAGGGCGGATCCTGCGGTCGTACGTGATGCGCAATGCGATCGCGCCGCAGGTGACGGGGTTGGCGATGTCGTTGGGGGCGATCTTCAACGGGGCGATCATCACGGAGCAGGTTTTTGGGTATCCGGGGGTGGGGTCGCTGTTGGTGGCGGCGGTGCATGCGGGGGATTACAGCCTGGTGATCGGGGTGACGACGGTGTCGATCGTTGCGGTTTCGGTGGCGGTGCTGGTGGTGGATCTGCTGCATCCGCTGATCGATCCGCGGGTGCGGGCGGGGTGATCCGCACGATCGGGACTTTGCTGCGGACGAATTGGGAGTTCGCTGGTGGGGTGGCGCTGCTGACGATCGTGGTCGTGGTGGCGTGCTGTCGTTCGTGTCGCCGTATCCGGCGCTGGATGTGTACGTGGTGGCGCCGGACATGCCGCCGAGTTGGGATAATTGGCTGGGGACGACGTCGCGGGGGCAGGACGTGTTCTGGCAGTTGACGGTGGCGTTGCGGAACACGCTGCTGTTCGGGTTGATCGTGGCGGCGATCAGCCGGGTCATTGCGTTGGCGGTGGGGTTGTTCGCGGGGTATTTGGGGGGCACGGGGGATCGGCTGCTGATGCTGATCAACGACACGTTCGTGGTGTTGCCGATCTTCCCGATCCTGGTGCTGTTCTATTTCGTGATGCGGGACAACATGTCCTGGTCGCTGCTGGCGCTGGTGACGGCGTGTCTGGGGTGGGCTTATGACGCGCGGCTGATCCGGGCGGTGGCGATGAGCGTGAAGGCTCGGGAGTTCACGACGCATTCGGTGTTTTCGGGGATGGGCGCTTCGGAGATCGTGCTGCGGGAGCACCTGCCCTATGTGGCGCCGATCCTGTTCTCGACGACGATGAACAACATCAACTGGTCGATCGGGCTCGAGGTGACGTTGTCGGTGTTGGGGTTCACCGACGTCAATACGCCGACGATCGGGGGGATGATCTACTGGGCGAACCAGCATACCGCGATGGTTTCGGGGGTTTGGTGGTGGATCGCGTTTCCGGTGATCGCGGTGGTGATGCTGTTCATCGGGCTGTTCCTGCTGGCGATCTCGATGAACGAGTTCATCGATCCGCGGAGCCGGCTGGCGCGGCTGGGCAGCGGGGGATGATGTCGGCGCGGGGACTGCGGGCGTATTACCGGACGGATGCGTTCGGGGTTTCGCGCGAGGTGCGGGCGGTGGACGACGTCACGCTCGAGGTGGCGGACAATGAGATCTATGGGATCGCGGGGGAGTTGAGTTCGGGGAAGTCGAGCCTGGTGAAGACGTTGGCGCGGGCGATCCGGCCGCCGTTGGAGGTGGTGGGGGGGAGCGTCACGTATGATTTCGGGGCGGGGGCGGAGGATCTGTATGCGATGTCGCCGGCGCGGCTGGCGGACATGCGGTGGCGGCAGCTGAGCTACATCATGCAGGGATCGATGAGCGTGCTGAATCCGGTGCGGCGGATCCGGCATTCGTTCGACGATTTCGCGCGGCCGCATATGGGGGGGTCTCGGGCGGCGTACCGGGAGCGGTCGAGGGGCATTTGGGGCATCTCGGGCTCGAGGCCGGGGTGTTGGAGGCTTATCCGCACGAGCTTTCCGGGGGGATGCGGCAGCGGGTGACGATCGCGTTGGCGACGGTGTGCCGGCCCCGGTTCATCATCGCGGACGAGCCGACGACGGCGTTGGACGTGATCGTGCAGAAGGACGTGCTGGAGATGCTGCGGCGAATCCAGCGGGAGATGGGGTCGTCGATGCTGTTCGTGACGCATGACATGGCGGTTCATGCGCATTTGTCGGATCGGTTGGGGATCGTTTATGCGGGGCGGCTGGTCGAGGAGGGGCGGACGCGGGATTTGTTCCGGCGGCCGTTGCATCCTTATACGGCGCATCTGATCGGGAGTTTGCCGCGGATCGGGGATTTGTCGGTGAAGGAGGGGTTGGCGGGGCGGCCGCCGAGTTTGGCGGAGCCACCGCCGGGCTGCCGGTTCCATCCGCGGTGTCCGTTGGCGATGCCGGTTTGCCGGGAGGTGACGCCGGAGATGCAGGGGGTTGGGCATCGTGTCGCTTGTCATGCGGTGGCGGGGTGACGGCGCTGTTGGAGTTGCGCTCGGCGGGGCGGGTCTATACCGGTGGGCCGTTTTCGCGGCGGCGGGTGGTGGCGGTGGAGGATGTGAGTTTCTCGCTGGAGGCGGGGCGGGCGGAGATCTTTGCCGTCATCGGCGAGTCGGGGAGCGGGAAATCGACGCTGGCGCGGATGATCTTGAATAGCGTGACGCCGACATCTGGGGAGATCCGGTTCCGGGGGCGAGATTTGGCGACGATCCGGCGGCGGGGGGATCGGTTGGCGTTCATGCGGGAGGTGCAGCCGATCTTCCAGAATCCGTTCGAGGCGTTCAATCCGCTGCGGCGGGTGGACCGGTATCTGGCGGCGACGGCGCGGCGGTTCACGGGGGCGCGAGGGACGGCGGAGGTGGCCGGCCGGATGGATGCGGCGTTGCAGCGGGTGGGGCTGTCGCTGGCGGAGGTGGGCGGGCGGTATCCGCACGAATTGTCGGGCGGGCAGTTGCAGCGGGTGGCGGTGGCGCGGGCGTTGATCCCGGGGCCGGCGCTGCTGGTGGCGGACGAGCCGGTGTCGATGATCGATGCTTCGCTGCGGATGACGGTGGTGAACTTGTTCAAATCGTTGCGGGACGAGCTTGGCGTCTCGATCATCTACATCACGCATGACCTGGCGACGGCTTATTACGTCAGCGACCGCGTGATCATCATGCGGCGGAGCCGGGTGGTCGAGGCAGGGGATGCGCGGACGGTGCTTTCGGCGCCGGTGCATCCCTACTCGATCGCGCTGCGGGATGCCGTGCTTTCACCCGAAGATGCTTGGAGAGGCGAGGATGCGTAAAGCGAGCGTGCTGATGGACCGGGATTTCAGCATCGGGGAGACGGATCGGCGGCTGTTCGGGGGGTTCATCGAGCATCTCGGGCGGTGCGTTTATGGCGGGATCTACGAGCCGGGACATCAGACGGCCGATGCGAAAGGGTTCCGGGGGGACGTGATGGCGCTGGTGCGGGAGTTGGCGCCGACGATCATGCGGTATCCCGGGGGGAATTTCGTTTCGGGGTATAATTGGGAGGATGGGGTCGGGCCGGTGGCGGAGCGGCCGGCGCGGTTGGATTATGCGTGGCTGTCGACGGAGCCGAATACGTTCGGGACGAACGAGTTCATCGATTGGTGCCGGGCGGCTGAGATCGAGCCGATGCTGGCGGTGAATTTGGGGACGCGGGGGCCGGAGGAGGCGGGGCGGTTCATTGAGTATTGCAATCATCCCGGCGGGACGGCGCTTTCGGATTTGCGGCGCGCGCATGGGTGGGAGCAGCCGCATGGGGTGAAGTTCTGGTGCCTGGGCAACGAGATGGATGGGCCTTGGCAGACCTGCGCGAAGACGGCGGACGAGTATGGGCGGATCGCGACCGAGGCGGCGAAGGTGATGCGGTGGGTGGATCCGTCGATCGAGCTGGCGGCGTGCGGGTCGTCGGGGCGGAACATGAGCACGTATGGGGCTTGGGAGGACACGGTGCTGCAGCACACGTTCGACCAGGTCGAGTGGATTTCGTTGCATACGTATCTGAACAATTATGCCGATGATACGGCGGCGTTCCTGGCCAGTCCGGACCTGATGGATGCGTTCATCGAGGAGGTGGTGGCGATCGCGGATGCGGTGTCGGCGCGGCGGCGGTCGGCGAAGCGGATCATGTTGAGTTTCGACGAGTGGAACGTTTGGTATCGGACGCGGCGGCGGACGGGGAACCGGACGCGGCCGGGCTGGCCGGTGGCGCCGCCGATCCTGGAAGAGATCTACGACATGCAGGACGCGCTGACGTTCGGGGGGGCTTGCATCTCGTTGCTGAATCATGCGGACCGGGTGCGCGCGGCGTCATTGGCGCAATTGGTCAACGTGATCGCGCCGATCATGACGGAGACGGGCGGCGGGGCTTGGCGGCAGACGATCTTCTGGCCGTTCAAGCATATGAGCGTGCATGGGCGGGGGCGGGTGCTGCGGGCGATCGTGAAGAGCGAGACGTACAGCACGGCGTATTACGATCCGCGGGGGGCGAACGATCCGCCGATCCCGCTGCCGGCGGTGCCGTATCTGAAGCTGGCGGCGGTGGATACGGCCGAGGGGATCACGATCTTCGCGCTGAACCGGGATCTGGAGCAGCCGGTGGAGATGCGCGCCGAGATCAGGGGGTATGCGGGGCTGTCGGTGGCGGGGGCGGAGACGATGCATGATGGGGATTTGAAGGCGGTGAACACGCAGGCGGCGCCGGACCGGATCAAGCCGCAGGCGCTCGAGGGGGTGACGGTGGATGGCGGGTTCGTGGTGGCGACGTTGCCGCCGGCGTCGTGGTCGGTGCTGCGGGTGGCGCGTCGATGAGCCGGCCTTATCGCGGGGTGTTCCCGGTGGTGCCCACGGTGTTCGACGAGGCGGGCGCGTTGGATCTGGACGGGCAGCGGCGGGCGATCGATTTCATGATCGATGCGGGGTCGGAGGGGTTGTGCATCCTGGCCAACTTCTCCGAGCAGTTCGTGCTGACCGACGAGGAGCGGGAGCGGCTGATCGACCTGGCGCTGGGGCATGTGGCGGGGCGGGTGCCGGTGATCGTGACGACGACGCATTTCTCGACGGCGGTTTGCGCGGAACGCAGCCGCCGGGCCGAGGCGGCGGGGGCGGCGATGGTGATGGTGATGCCGCCGTACCATGGGGCGACGATCCGGGTGGCGGAGGCGGGGATCTTCGAGTTCTACCGCGGGGTGTCGGACGCGATCGGGATACCGATCATGATCCAGGATGCGCCGGTGGCGGGGACGCCGTTGTCGGCGGCGTTCCTGGCGCGGATGGCGCGCGAGATCGAGCATGTGGCTTATTTCAAGATCGAGGTGGCGCAGGCGGCGGCGAAGCTGCGGGCGCTGTTGGAGTTGGGGGGCGAGGCGATCGAGGGGCCTTGGGACGGGGAGGAGGCGATCACGCTGCTGGCGGACCTGGATGCCGGGGCGACGGGGGCGATGACGGGGGGCGGGTATCCGGATGGGATAAGGCAGATCATGGACCCGTATCGGGCGGGGCGGCGGGAGGAGGCGGTGGCGGCGTATGGGCGGTGGCTGCCGTTGATCAATTACGAGAACCGGCAGTGCGGGCTGTTGGCGGCGAAGGCGTTGATGCTGGCGGGCAAGGTCATTCGTTGCGATGCGGGGCGGCATCCGATTCCGCCGCTGCATCCGGCGACGCGGGCGGGGCTGTTGGAGACGGCACGGCTGCTCGATCCGCTGGTGTTGCGCTGGGGCGGTTGACGCTCCGGCGCGAAAGGCCAAAGATCGAGGGCAGAACGGCCAAGAGGCCGCCATCGTTCCGGGAGGATTCATGAACGACCAAAAGGTTCCAGGCCGCCGTTCGGTCATGCAGGCGAGTGCGACGACGGCGCTGGCCGGGCTGCTGGGCGGCTTCGGCATCAGTTCGGCGATGGCGCAGGAGGTGGGCCGGTCGGAGAAGCCGTTGAAGGCGGCGTTCTCCAATGCGGGGCTGCAGGCGACGTGGTGCGCGCAGGGCAAGCAGGCGGCGGAGTGGTGGGGCAAGCTGTTCAACGTGGACGTCACGTGGTTCGACGGGGAGCTGAACGCGACCAAGCAGCGGACCGCGATCGACAACATGGCGAGCCAGAAATGGGATTTCGTGGCGATCCAGGCGTTCGGGATCGGCACGCTGACGGCGCCGGTGAACAAGATGATCCAAGCGGGCATCCCGGTGATCGACATGGATACGCTGATCGCGCCGCTGGACAGCATCAACGTGCATAGCTTCCTGGCGCCGGACAACGAGTTCATGGGCGCGTCGGTGACGCAGGCGCTGGTGGATGCGATCGGCGGCAAGGGGATCATGACGATGACCCAGGGGGCGCTGGGGCATACCGGGGCGCAGGGCCGGGCGCGGGGGTTCGAGTCGATCGTGAAGAAGAACCCGGGGATCGAGGTGGTGGACACGACGCCGGGGGATTGGGACGTCTCGAAGGTATCGCGGATCTGGGAGACGTTGCTGACCAAGTATCCGAAGATCGATGCGGCTTATTTCCACAACGACGACATGGCGTTGGCGGCGTACAACGTGATGAAGGCGCACAACCGGACCGAGATCAAGATCGGCGGGTGCGACGCGATGCCGCCGGCGCTGGCGGCGGTGAGCGACGGGCGGATGCTGGCGACGGTGCGCAATCCGTCGTGCCGGATCCATGGCGGGGCGATCCTGGCGGGCGTGGCTGCGGTGGTCGGTGGGGAGAAGACCGGCAATGGCGCGGGGGCGATCCCGAAGAACATCATTACCGACGGGCCGGTCGTGACGAAGGCGAATGCGCCGGGGATGGCGTGGATGGAGAGCCACTTCCTCATCTGATTGGAAATGCTACTCCGCTGGCCATCTGACGCGGTTTTCCTGTGCTTCGGTGCTCACGGCCATATGGAAGCTGCGCTCCGATGCTCGCAGAACCACGCAAGCTGACTCAGCGGAGCGCATTTTGAGTGAGATGGACCGCCCTGCCCTGCTGGAGTTGCGGGGCGTCAGTAAGTCCTTTGGCGGCGTGGCTGCGCTCCAGGCGGTGGATTTCACGCTTGGGGCGGGGGAGATCCACGGGCTGGTGGGGGAGAATGGCGCCGGCAAGAGCACGCTGATGAAGATCATCGCGGGCGTGCACACCGAGTATGACGGGGTGATGCGCATCGATGGCGCGCCGGTGCATCTGCGGTCGGCGCGGGCGGCGCGGGATGCGGGGATAGGGATGATGCATCAGGAGCTGAGCATCATCCCGGAGCTGTCGGTGGCCGAGAACGTGATGCTGGGGGTGCAGCCGACGACGCGGTTGGGCGTGGTGGACTGGCCGGGCATGCGGCGGCGGGCGGCGGAGGTGCTGCATACGCTGGGGATCGACGTGGATCCGCGGCTGGCGATCGGGCAGTTGCCGTTGGGGATGCAGCAGCTGGTGGAGCTGGCGCGGGTGCTGTCGTCGGGGGCGCGGATCGTGATCCTGGACGAGCCGACTTCGGCGCTGTCGCCGCCGGAGGTGGAGGTGCTGTTCGGGTTGCTGCGCCGGGTCAGGGATAGCGGGCGAAGCATCGTGTTCATCTCGCATTTCCTGGATGACGTGCTGCGGGTGTGTGACAGCGTGACCGTGTTCCGGAACGGGAAGCTGGTGGCGACGTCGCCGGCGGATGCGGTCGACAAGGGATGGATCATCGAGCGGATGATCGGGAGCGGGCATCAGGAGCTCGAGGAGAGCTATCTGGGGGAGATCACGCTCGATAGCCGGCCGGCGGCACCGGTGGTGCTGGAGGCGGAGGGGATTTCGGGGGTGGGTTTCTCCAACGTGTCACTGGCGGCGCGGGCGGGGGAGGTTCTGGGGATCTACGGATTCATGGGGTCGGGGCAGCTCGACCTAGCGCGGGCGCTGTTCGGGCGGACGCGGCTCACCGGGGGGCAGTTGCGGCTGCGCGGGACGCCGGTGTCGTGGCGGGGGACGTCGGCGGCGCGCCGGGCGGGGATGGCGTTTGTGCCGGAGAGCCGGCGGAGCATGCTGTTCGCGACGGAGCCGGTGTACAAGAACGTTTCGATCAGCATCCTGGGGCGGATCGCGCCGGTCTGGCTGCGGCCGTCGGTGGAGCGGACGATCGCAGATGGGCATGTCAAGCAGTTGCAGATCCGGCCGCCGATGGTGGAGCGGGCGCTGGGGACGCTGTCGGGCGGGAACCAGCAGAAGGTGGCGTTGGCGAAGTGGCTGACGGATCTGCCGCGGGTGCTGGTGCTGAGCGAGCCGACGCGGGGGATGGACGTGGGCGCGAAGGACGACGTGCTGAAGATCGTCAAGTCGTTGCGGGAGCGGGGGATCGCGGTGATCGTGGTCTCGACCGAGCCGGAGACGGTGTTGTCGCTGGCGGACCGGATCCTGGTGATGAAGCGCGGGACGATCACGCATGAGTTCGCCAGCGAGACGGTCAGTAAAGACCGTCTTATTAGCAGCGGCTTGAGAGCCTATTCCAGAATGCGCCCGGAACGGCCATCTGACGCGCGTTTCCTGCGCTTCGGTGCTCACGGCCAACAAGGCCGCTCCGCTCCGATGCTCGCAAACACACGCCATCCGACCGTTCCGGACGCATTTTGAAACAGGCTCTACGAAAGGTTCCGAAATGAGTGGGTGGTTGCGCAGCCAGCTCCGCAATATTGCGCCGTTCGCGACGTTGCTGGCGTTGGTGGCGCTGTTCAGCGTGGCCAGTCCGTCGTTTGCGACGGTGGACAATGTCGCCAATATCCTCAGCCAGGTTTCGGTCACGGCGATCATCGCGGTGGGGCTGACGTTCGTGATCCTGTGCGGGGAGATCGACCTCAGCGTGGCGAGCGTGGCCAATGCGGTGGGGATCATGGTGGCGTTCTTCACGGCGCAGGATGCGAGCGTGAACATCGCGAACCTGCCGCTGCCGGGGGTGGTGGCGATCGGGTTGGCGGTGCTGGGGAGCCTGGCGCTGGGGGCGGTGACGGCGTTCGGGGTGACGATCATCGGGATCCCGTCGTTCATCATGACGCTGGCGATGCTGCAGATCGGGTCGGGGATCTGCGCGATGCTGGTGCGGGGGCAGATCGCCTATGCGGTGCCGGGTCCGATCGCGACGCTGGGGGCGGGGTCGATCGGGCCGCTGCCTTGGATCGTGGTGGTGGCGGCGTTAGTGCTGCTGGTGGGGCACGTGGTGCTGACGTACACGCGGTTCGGGCGGTACGTTTACATGGTGGGCGGCAACCGGGAGGCGGCGGAGTATTCCGGGGTGAACGTGCGGATGATCCTGGCGGCGGTGCTGATCATCTCGGCGGTGTGCTCGGGGCTGGCGGGGATGCTGGGGGTGGCGCATTTCGGCAGCGCGCAGCAGGACGAGTTCGACAATTATCTGCTGGATTCGATTTCGGCCGTGGTGGTGGGCGGGACATCGCTGTTCGGGGGACAGGGCGGGATCGGGAATACGATCGTCGGGTTGCTGGTGCTGGGCGTGTTGAACAACGGGCTCGACCATGTGCGGATCGACAGTTTCCTGAAGATCCTGATCCGCGGCGTGATCCTGCTGCTCGCGCTGATCATCAACGTCTATGCGCAGCGGCTGCGCGCCGAAGCGCGCAGCTGAGGGAGAGTTTCGATGGGCAAGAGGATCGTTTTCACCGGCGGCAGCGGCAAGGCCGGGCAGCATGTGGTGCAGCATCTGGTCGAGCACGGGTATCAGGTGCTGAACCTGGACACCAAGAAGCTGGACAACCCGGCGGTGCGGACGCTGATCACGGATATCACCGATAGCGGGCAGGTGTTCAATGCGCTGTCGAGCACGCTCGAGCTGCACGAGTTCGCGGCGGATCTGAGTCCGCCGAAGATCGATGCGGTGGTGCATTTCGCGGCGATCCCGCGGATCATGATCGTGCCGGACAACGAGGTCTATCGGATCAACACGATGGGCACGTACAACGTGATCGAGGCGGCGACGAAGTTGGGGATACGCAAGGTGATCATCGCGTCGTCCGAGACGACGTATGGCCTCGTGTTCGCCAATCGGCCGCGGGATCCGAAATACCTGCCGTTGGACGAGGAGTATCCGGTCGATCCGATGGATAGCTATGCGCTGTCGAAGATCTGCAACGAGCGGACGGCGCATGCTTTTGCGCAGCGGGACGGGTCGGACATCTATGCGATCCGGATCGGCAACGTGATCGAGCCGCATGAATATGCCAATTTTCCGAAGTTCTTCGAGAACCCGGAGGGGCGCAAGCGGATCACGTGGAGCTATATCGACGCGCGGGATCTGGGACAGATCATCCGGTTGGCGATCGAGAAGGATGGGTTGGGGTATCAGGTGTTCAATGCGGCGAACAATGATTGCTCGTCGAACCTGCCGACGGCGGAGCTGCTGAAGCGGTTCTATCCGGATGTGAAGGTCACGCGCGCGTTGGGAGAGTTCGAGACGCTGCTGTCGAACCGGAAGGCGCGGGAGGTGCTGGGGTTCGTGGAGCAGCACAATTGGCGGTCCGCGCTCGGGGCTTGACCGCTGCGGCGGGGCGCGGGAGAGACGGGTATGAAGACGATACGAACCGCCCTGTGTCTCCTTGCCGCCACCGCGCTTTCGGGCGTGGCCCATGCCGAGAGTTTGCGGGTCGGGCTGATGCTCACGCTGTCGGGGCCGGCGGCGGTGCTGGGGGAGCAGGGGCGGAACGGGTTCATGCTGGCGCTGGCCGATCTGGGCGGCAAGCTAGGCGGGCTCGAGACCGAGGTGACCGTCGTCGATGACGAGCAGAAGCCGGATGTGGCGGCGGCCAAGGCGCGGGAGCTGGTCGAGCGGGACCATGCGGCGTTCGTGGTGGGGCCGGTGTTCTCCAACATCATGCAGGCGATCGCCAAGCCGGTGACGGCGGGGGGCGCGTTCCTGATCAGCCCGAATGCGGGGACGTCGAACTTCGCGGGGGCGGAGTGCAACAAGAACCTGTTCGTGGCGTCGTATCAGAACGACCAGGTGCACGAGGTGCTGGGCAAGTATGCGCAGGACCAGGGCTACAAGCGGGTGTTCCTGCTGGCGCCGAACTACCAGGCGGGGAAGGATTCGCTGGCGGGGTTCAAGCATTCGTACAAGGGCGAGATCGTCAACGAGATCTATACGCCGATGGGGCAGTTGGATTTCTCGGCGGAGCTGGCGCAGATCGCGGCTTCGCAGCCGGATGCGGTGTTCGCGTTCATGCCGGGGGGGATGGGCGTGAACCTGGTCAAGCAGTATCGGCAGGCGGGGCTCGAGGGGACGCCGTTCCTGTCGGCGTTCACGGTGGACGAGACGACGTTGCCGGCGCAGCGGGATGCGGCGGTGGGATTGCTGGGCGGGGCGAATTGGGCGCCGGATCTGGATAATCCGCAGTCGAAGGCGTTCGTGGCGGCTTACGAGAAGAAGTTCGGGGCGGTGCCGGGGACGTATGCGATGCAGGGGTACGATGCGGCGCAGATGATCGATAGCGCCCTCCGGGCGGCGCATGGGGATGTCGGCGAACAAGGATGCGGTCCGCGCCGGGCTGGAGGCGGCTTCGTTCAAGTCGCTGCGGGGCAGCTTCAAGATGGGGCCGAACCATTACCCGATCCAGGATTTCTACTTGGTGAAGGCGGCGAAGCGGGCGGACGGGAAGTATGAGACGGAGATCGTGAAGAAGATCTTTGCCGATTACGCCGACAACTACGCCCGAGATTGCAAGATGCCGTAACGCCGGGCGGGCGTCGTGTTCAACCTGTTCCTGTTGCAGGCGCTGAACGGCGTTCAGTTCGGGGTGTTGCTGTTTTTGGTGGCGGCCGGGCTGACGCTGGTGTTCGGCGTGATGGACGTGATCAACCTGGCGCATGGCGCGCTGTACATGGTGGGCGCGTATTTCTGCGCGGCGGCGACGGCTTGGAGCGGGAGCTTCGCGGTGGGGCTGCTGCTGGCGCTGCCGGCTTCGTTGGTGTTCGGGATCGTGTTGGAGCGGCTGGTGTTCCGGCGGCTTTATGCGCGGGATCATCTGGACCAGGTGCTGGCGACGTTCGGGCTGATCCTGATGATCGATGAGGGGGTGCGGACGATCTGGGGTTCGGCGCCGATGAGCGTGGCGATGCCCGACGCGTTGAGCGGGTCGATCCCGTTGATCGGGACGTTGCGGTATCCGGTTTATCGGCTGGCGATCATCGGCGCCGGGCTGGGGGCGGCGGTGGGGTTGTCGGTGCTGGTGGGACGGACGCGGGCGGGGATGCGGCTGCGGGCGGGGGCGAGCAATGCGGCGATGGTGTCGGCGCTGGGGGTCGATGTCGGGCGGCTGTTCATGCTGGTGTTCGGGTTGGGGGCGGTGCTGGCCGGGTTCGCGGGGGCGATGGTGGCGCCGATCCTGTCGGTGGATCCGGGGATGGGCGATGGGGTGCTGATCCCGGTTTTCGTGGTGATCGTGATCGGGGGCGTGGGGTCGGTTCGGGGGGCGTTCGTCGCGGCGTTGCTGGTGGGGTTGCTGGACACGTTGGGGCGGACGTTCGGGCCGATCGTGCTGCGGTCGTTGATGGACCCGGCGGCGGCGTCGCAGGCGGGGCGGACGCTGGCGCCGATGCTGATCTATCTGCTGATGGCGGGGGTGCTGGCGGTGCGGCCGGCGGGGTTGCTGGGGGCGAGAGCGCGTTGAGGGGGCGCCCTGCCCTGCTGCTGTTCGCGGGGCTCGCGCTGTTGCCGCCGGTGGCGTTTGCGGTTGGCGAGCCGTTCCTGCTGGTCAATGCGACGCGGATATTGGCGGTGGCGTTGGCGGCGCTGTCGCTGGATCTGATCCTGGGGTTTGGCGGGCTGGTCTCGTTCGGGCATGCGGCGTTCTTGGGTATCGGGGCTTATTCGGTCGCGGTGCTGGGGTCGTGGGGTGTGCATGATTTGGTGCTGCAAAGCCTTGGGGCGGTGGCGGCTTCCGGGCTGTTCGCGGGGTTGACGGGGGCGGTCTCGTTGCGGACGCGGGGCGTGTATTTCATCATGATCACGCTGGCGTTCGGGCAGATGGCGTTCTTTGCGATGGTGTCGCTGTCGGCGTTCGGGGGGGATAACGGGTTCAGTTTGCCGGGGCGGTCGACGCTGTTCGGGGCGGATGTGCTGCGGAGCGATGTCGGGCTGTTCTATGCGGCGCTGGTGGTGCTGGGGGCGGCGTTCGCCGGGTTGCGGCGGGTGGTGGGGTCGCGGTTCGGGCGGGTGCTGCGGGGGAGCCGGGACAACGAAATGCGGATGCAGGCGATCGGGTTTTCGCCGTTCCGGTATCGGCTGGTCGCGTATGTGATTGCGGGCGGGATCGCGGGGGTGGCGGGGGTGCTGCTGGCGAACCAGGCCGGGTTCGTTTCGCCGGCTTATATGAGCTGGCAGCGGTCGGGCGAGCTGATCGTGATGGTGGTGCTGGGGGGGCGGGGCACGCTGTTGGGGGCGGTGGCGGGGGCGATCGCGTTCCTGCTGCTGGAAGATTGGCTGGCGCAGTATTCGGAGCATTGGCGGTTGGGGCTGGGGCTGATCCTGGTGCTGATGGTGTTGTTCGGGCGGCGGCGGTTGGCGTGAGCGCGCTGCTCGAGGTGCGGCACTTGCGGAAGGCGTATGGGGCGCTGGC
This sequence comes from uncultured Alphaproteobacteria bacterium, assembly GCA_963848035.1. Lineage (GTDB taxonomy): Bacteria > Pseudomonadota > Alphaproteobacteria > Acetobacterales > Acetobacteraceae > JAVVHH01. The sequence continues at coordinate 2,638,866 of CAWKCD010000001.1, read as the reverse complement.
GGCGACGGACGATGTGAGCTTGTCGGTCGCGGACGGGGAGCTGCATGCGGTGATCGGGCCGAATGGGGCGGGGAAGACGACGCTGATCGACCAGCTTTCGGGGCGGGCGTTCGGGGATTTGGGGGTGATCCGGTTTGCGGGGGCGGATGTCAGCCGGGTTCCGATGGCGGGGCGGGTGCGTCGGGGGCTTGGCGCGGTCGTTCCAGATCAATTCGGTGCTGGAGGGGTTCAGCGTGCTCGAGAACGTGGCGCTGGCGGTGCAGGCAAGGCTTGGGTCAAGTTTCCGGTTCTTTGGAGCGGCGGCGGGTGAGCGTGCGCTGAACGAGGCGGCGATGGGGGCGCTGGGGCGGGCGGGGTTGGCGGATCGGGCCGGGCGGATGGCGGGGACGCTGTCGCATGGGGAGAAGCGGCAGTTGGAGATCGCGGTCGCGCTGGCGACGGGGGCGCGGATGCTGCTGTTGGACGAGCCGCTGGCGGGGACCGGGCACGCGGAGTTGGCGGCGCTGATCGGGCTGATGCGGGCGCTGAAGGCGACGCATACGATCGTGTTGATCGAGCACGACATGGAAGCGGTGTTCGCGCTGGCGGACCGGGTGAGCGTGCTGGTGGCGGGGCGGGTGATCGCGACGGGGACGCCGGCGGCGGTGCGGGCGGATGCGGGGGTGCGGGCGGCGTATCTCGGCGACGAGGGCGGGTGATGCTGGTGGTCGAGGGGCTCGAGGGCGGGTATGGCGGCAGCCGGGTGCTGTTCGGGGTCGATTTGACCGTGGCAGCGGGCGAGGTGGTGACGCTGCTGGGGCGCAACGGGATGGGGAAGACGACGACGGTGAAGTCGATCTTCGGGCTGCTGAAGCCGAGCGGGGGGCGGGTGCGGGTCGATGGCGTGGATGTCACGGGGCGGGCGCCGCATGTGGTGGCGCGGCTGGGGCTGGGGCTGGTGCCGGAGGGGCGGCAGATCTTCCCGACGCTGAGCGTGGAGGAGAATCTGGTCGCGACACAGCGGGGCGGCGGGTGGACGCTGGCGCGGGTGTATGGGCTGTTTCCGCGGCTGCGGGAGCGGCGGGGGAATGGCGGGAACCAGCTTTCCGGGGGCGAGCAGCAGATGCTGGCGATCGGGCGGGCGTTGCTGACCAATCCGCGGCTGATCGTGCTGGACGAGGCGACGGAGGGGTTGGCGCCGACGCTGCGGGACGAGATCTGGGCGTGTCTGGCGGCGATCAAGGCGGAGGGGGCGGCGATCCTGGTGATCGACAAGAACGTCGATTCGCTGGCGCGATTTGCCGACCGGCACGTCGTGTTGGAAAAAGGGCGGGTCGCCTGGACCGGCAGCTCGGCGGCGTTGCGCGCGACGCCGGAGATCAAGGACCGCTTCCTTCATATCTGAAAGCAGGAGCTTCGCATGCAGATCGGCGTGACCAAGGCCAATGAGGGGATCGACGGGATCAGCTGGAACATCCTGGGGCAGATCTACGTGCCGAAGCAGCTCAGCGAGGCTTCGTTCGCGTGGCATGCGACGTTCCCGCCGGGGACGTTCGTGCCGCCGCACATCCATCCGCACCAGGACGAGTTCGTGTACATGTTCTCGGGGCGGCTCGACGTGCTGCTCGATGGGCAGCCGGGGTCGGCGGAGCCGGGCGATCTGGTGCGGATGCCGAAGGGGATCCCGCATGGGTTGTTCAACAAGAGCGAGGCCGAGGTGAAGTGCCTGTTCTGGGTGGCACCGGCGCGGCGGCTGTACGACCTGTTCTGGGCGATCCATAATCTGGGGCCGAAACCGGACGTGGCGGAAGTGGTGGCGCTGTCGGCGCGGCACGAGGTGGACTTCCTGCCGCCGCCTGACGCGGCGTGAAGGTGGGGCCATGAAGGTCCTGATCGCCGGCGCGGGGATCGGCGGGCTGACGGCGGCGCTGATGCTGCACCGGCGCGGGATCGCGGTGGAGGTGTTCGAGCAGGCGTCCGAGGTGCGGGAGGTCGGCGTCGGGATCAATACGCTGCCGCATGCGATCGGGGAGCTGGCGGAATTCGGCTTGCTGCCGGCGTTGGAGCGGACGGGGATCCGGACGCGGGAGCTGATCTATTTCAACCGGCAGGGCCAGGAGGTCTGGCGCGAGTTGCGGGGGATGGATGCGGGGCATGCGGTGCCGCAGTTCTCGATCCATCGCGGGCGGCTGCAGAAGCTGATCCATGACGCGGTGATCGAGCGGCTGGGGCCTGCTTCGGTGCGGACCGGGGTCGGGCTGGCCGGGTTCGTGCAGGATGAGGGGGGCGTCACCGCACACTTCACCGACACGCGGCGGGGCGAGGCTGGGCATACCGTGCGGGGGGACGTGCTGGTGTGCGCGGACGGGATCCATTCGGTGGCGCGGCGGCAGTTCTATCCGGATGAGGGGCCGCCGCGATGGAACGGGGTGCTGATGTGGCGCGGGGCGGCGGAGTGGGCGCCGTGGCTGGACGGGCGGACGATGGCGATCGGCGGCGGGATGGGCGCGAAATTCGTGCTGTATCCGATCGCCGAAGCGCCCGATGGGCGGCGGTTGATGAATTGGGTGGTCAACATCGTGATGGCGAACGGGGCGGTGGCGCCGCCGCCGAAGGAGAGCTGGTCACGGGCGGCGCATCGCGCGACCGTGCTGCCGTATGCGCGGCGGTTCGTGATCCCCGGGTTCGACATCATGGGGTTGGTCGAAGCGACGGGCCAGGCGTTCGAGTATCCGATGTGCGACCGGGACCCCCTGCCCCGCTGGACGTTCGAGCGCGTGACGCTGCTCGGGGATGCGGCGCATCCGATGTATCCGGTGGGGTCGAACGGGGCTTCGCAGGCGATTCTGGACGCGCGGGCTTTGGCGGATGCGTTGGCCGAGGCGGAGCATCCGCGGCAGGGGTTGTGGCGTTACGAGCGGGAGCGTTTGCCTAAAACGGCCGAGGTGGTCCGGTTGAACCGGGGCGGCGGGCCGGAGCGGGTGATCGACGAGGTGGAGAAGCGGGCGCCTTCGGGGTTCGCGGACATCGAGCAGGTTTTGCCGCATGCGGCGCGCGAGGCGATCGTGCGGGGGTATGCGGCGACGGCGGGCTTTGCCACGAAGCATTAGAGGGATGATGGACGCGCTGGAGATCGACGACGCGGACGAGGTGTTGCGGCGGCATGTGGCGGCGCATGGGCCGGTGTCGCGCTGTCCGCTGGTGCCGGGGGCGAAGATCGATCTGCTGCCGAGCGGGGCGGATGCGTTCGATGCGATCTTCGCGGCGATCGATGCGGCGGAGCATTCGCTGCTGATGGAGTATTACGAGTTCCAGGACGTGCATTGGCGCGGGCGGCGGCTGATCGATTTGCTGGTCGCGAAGCTGGAGCAGGGCGTGCGGGTGGCCGTGAGTTATGACGCGGCCGGGTCGCAGGACGTGGATGATGCGCTGTTCGAGCGGCTGCGGGGCGCGGGGGCTTCGGTGCTGGAGTTCCGGCCGTTCAATCCCTTTCGGAAGCGGTTCGACCTTTGGGGTTTGAACGATCGGGATCACCGGAAGATCTTCGTCGCCGACGGACGGGTCGCGGTGCTGGGCGGGGTGAATTTGTCGCGGGTGTACGAGAATCCGCGGGATGCGCCGGCGGGGCGGTATCCGCAGAAGGCGTTCTGGTACGATGCGGCGGTTCGGATCGAGGGGCCGCCGGTGGCGGAGATCGTGCGGCTGTTCCTGCTGGGCTGGCGGCATCGTCACGGCGACAAGCTGCACGTGATGCGCGAGGCGGGCGAAGCGGCGCCGCTGGGCGAGCTGATCGTGCGGACCGATGGCAGTGCGCCGCGGCAGCACCGGCAACTGTATTTCGAGTTGCTGAAGGCGGCGACCGCGGCGGCGGAGAGCCATATCCTGCTGGCGACCGGGTATTTCGTACCGACGTTCAGGCAATGGCGGCTGCTGGTCGATGCGGCCAAGCGCGGGGTGCAGGTCGATCTCGTGCTGGCGGGGTATAGCGACATCCCCGGATGCATACGGGCGGCGCGGGCGCTGTATGGGCGGCTGCTGGAAGCGGGCGTCCGCATCCACGAGCTGACGGATGGGGTGCTGCACGCGAAGGTGGCGACGGTGGACGGGGTTTGGACCTCCATCGGTTCGTCGAACCTGGATCGGCGGAGCTTCGTCTACAATGACGAGGTGGACGCGATCATCCTCGGGCGGCACACGGCCGGCGCGGTGGAGGAGATGCTGCGGGGGTGGATCGCGGGAGCGTCGACGGTGACGCTAGCGGAATGGCGCCAGCGGTCGTTGGGCGAGCGGGCCGGGGAGCTGCTGACCCGGTTCTGGAGCCGCTACATGTGACCCGGCGCGGACATTCGTCCGCGCCGGGCACAGGTCGTTCACCGGCTAGCGGGGGCCGCGTCGGTGTTGTTCTGGGTGTTGGTGTTGGCGCGCTCGGCGGCGCGCTGGTTGGCGCGGTGATGGCCGACGGCGCAACCGGCCGCGGCGCCGAGAACACCATGATGGCCCGCGACATGGCCGGCGACGCCGCCAACCGCGGCGCCGGTCAGGCAGCCGGCCTCGGCGGGCGAGGCGAGCGGAGCGGCGGCGAACGCGGTCAGGGCCAAGGCGACGATCAACTTCTTCATGGACACTCCTCCTAGCCTGCACAGTGCAAGCAGCTATGAGGGAGTAACGTGCAGCTTCGGGGACGGTTCACATGCGGTGACCGCGGCACAGAAAAGCGGTGCAGTGGAACACGCGCGGGCCATCCTCCCGGCCGCTGAGATAGGCGTCCTCGATTGCGTTGCGGACGAGGGCGGCGGTCTCGGGGTCGAGCTCGAGGACGTATTTGCCGAGCGTGCCCTCGCCGCCGGCGATCGGCTGCCAGAAATCCTCGAAGCGGGTGAAGCGCATCGCGACGGTCGCGGTCGAGGTGGCGATGTCGGCCAGGCCGGCGGCTCGGAACAGGGATTCCAGTTCGCCGTCCCGGGTGGGGACGCGGTTGAAGGTCCGGGCGCGCAGGTCGGCGGCGCGGGGATCGACCAGGGCGGCGGTGTCCCAGAACATGCGCTGGTGCGGCATGCCGCCGCCGCTGTTCCAGACGGCGGCGGCGACGACGCCGCCGGGGCGGACGACGCGGCGCATGTCGGCGAGGGCGGCGGCCGGGTCGGAGACGAATTGCAGGACGAGTTGGCTCAGGACGGCGTCGAAGCTGGCATCGGGATAGGGCAGCGCGGCGGCGTCGGCGGTCTGCAGCTCGATGCGGGGGTCGGTGACGCGGTGGCGGGCGGCCTCGAGATACAGCTCGGAGGCGTCGATGCCGGTGATGCGGCGCCACCCGGCGTTGGCGACGAGGGTCTCGAGCAAGCTGCCGGGGCCGCAGCCGACGTCCAGCACCGCCTCGGCCGTGCCGATTTGGTCCAGCGCGGCGAACGCGACGAAGTCGGGGGCGAGCTGGCGGCTCCAGCGGCCCATGCTGCGCTCGTAGACGGCCGGGTCGCGGGCATTGAAGTTGGATGCCATGCGGTCAGCTGCCGGCCAGGGCGTGCACCTGCGGGATGAACAGCTCGGTCCAAACGGCGGGCGGGTTGCGGATCGCGCCGGTGCGGGTAAGAAACGTCGCATATTTGAGAATGCCGCGGGGCTCGACGGTGAAGCTGGTCTCCTGGTCGTCGAGCAGGGCGCGGATCGCCGCATGGGGCATGTTCACCTTGGATATGCGGGCGAAGCTCTCGGCGGCGGCGTCCTTGTCGGCGGCGATCAGCGCATCGGCTTCGGCCTTGGCGGCCAGGAACGCGGTCATGATCGCGGGATTGGCGGCGGCGAAGCGCTTGGAGGCGAACACCACGTCGATGGTGATGGGGCCGAGGATGTCGAGCGAGGTAAAGACGCGGTGGATGTTCGGGTAGGTGAGTTCCTTGTTGGAGAAGGGCGGCGAGGCGACGTGGGCGGTGATCTCGGTCTTGCCGGAGACCAGGGCGGCGAGCGCTTCCGGGTGCGGCATGCTGACGGTCAGCGTATCCAGCTTGGCGAAATTCTCGTCGCCAAACTCCTTGGCGGCGGCCATCTGCAGGACGACTGCGGCGAAGCTGGTCTTGATGCCGGGCACCGCGATCTTGTCGCCGTCGGTGAAGTCCCGCAGCGATGTCCGGTCGGCGCGGTTGGTGTTGAGCCAGAGCGCGCCGTTGCCGAGGCCGCACACGCCGATGACGGCCGAGCCGCCGCTGCGGGCTTTGGCCCATAAAGTGAGGAAGCCCGGCGCGCCGGTGCCGGCGAGGTCCAGCGCGCCGGAGAGCATGGCGTCGTTGATGGTGTTGCCGCCGTCGAGCAGGCGCCAGTTCGGCTCGATCGGTCCGGCGCCGGCGGCTTCGGCGTTTTTCTCGATCAGGTTGCGGTCGCGCATGACCATGAGCGGCAGATAATGGATGCCGTAGCCGTGGGAGATGCGGACCGGCGTGGGCTGCGCGCGCGCCGGGCTTGCGGCCAGGGCGGCCCCGCCAATGAGCAAGTTGCGTCGAAGCATGTCGATCCCTGAATGTCTGACTGGAAACGCTACTCTACTGGCCAGCTGACGCCGTGCTCCTGCGCTTGGATGCGCAGAAAGCCAGGCCAGCCCGCCCAGTAGACCGCGTCTCGAGGCGGACCCTGGGATGGCGACTCGCCGTCAGCGCGCCAACATAGCCGATATATCCGCTGCGCTGGACAAGTCTTCGGCGTGCAGGATGGCGTCGATGATCCGCTCGATGCGTTCCTCGGGCAGGCTGCGGCCGGCGAGCTTGCGGAACTTCTCGATCACGGCGTCGGAGGAGGCGAAGCTGTGCTCGCTGCCGCGAGGCGCCTCGACCGTCTCCTGCATTTGCGTGCCGTCGGCCAGGCGGACCTGGACGCGGACCATGTGGCGGAACGTCTTGCCGCGCATCGAGATCGCGGGGTCCTCGATGACGCGGACCAGGCGGGAGAGGGCGATGCGCTCGCGGTCGGCGACCTTCTCCTCGGTGAACTGGTCGACGAAGACGTCGCCGTCGAGCAGCAGCGTGGCCACGCAATACGGCAGGTTGAGCTGCGCGGAGGTCAGCCCCTGCGGCATGTAGGGCCAGCCCACATGATCGACGGTGACGCGCGAGCCGTAAATGGTGATGCCCTCGACATCGGACGCCTTGAAGGGATGGCGCGCCTGCATGGAGCGGATCGCGTCGAGCGTGGTGTGGTTGCTGCCGACGCAGGCGTAGAACTTGACGGCGATCTGCATGGTCTCCCAGCGGTCGCCGAGGCCGGCACTGAGTTCGTTGCGGTCGAAGCGGTCGAGCGAGCGGGAGAAGGTGGTGCAGAAACCGCCATATTCGTTCTCGAACACGTCGAGGATGCCGGTGAAGCCCTTTGCGGCGAGCAGGGCCGCGTAGAGCCCGCTCTGCGCCGAGCGGCCGGCATGCATGCGCTTGACCATGGCGCCGAACTGGGCGGCCATGAGGCCGGACGCCTGCGTGCCGGCGATGCCGAGGGCGTGGGCGGTCTGGCGGGGATCGAGGCGGAGCGCGCGGGCGGCGCCGGAGACGGCGGAGAACACGCCGACGGTGGCGCCCGAATGCCAGCCTTGGCCGATATGTTCCTGGCCCATGCACATGCCGACGCGCGGGCCGATCTCGTAGCCGGCGACGGCGGCGGTGAGCAGGTCGCGCCCGGTCATCGAGGGATGCAGCTCGGCGATGGCGAGCAGCGGCGGCAAGGTGACAGCGCCGACATGCAGCACGCCGACGCGGTGGACGTCGTCCAGCTCGAAGCCTTGCACCAGGGTGCCGTTGACGAGTGCGGCATGCGGGGCGGAGAGGCGCCGGCTGGTGCCCCAGACGGTGCAGCCCGGCGTGCTGTCGACCTCGAGCAGCGTGTCGACGAGGATGCGCGACCAGGGCAGGTCGGCGCCGAAGACAGCGCAGCCGAGACTGTCGAGAATCAGCAGCTTGATGCGTGCGATGACCTCCGCGGGGATTTGTTCGTATTTCAGCCCGGAAACGAAGCGGGCGATGGCCTGGGTGTATTCGGCGGTTGCCGGCGCGTGCTGGTCCATGATGGTCCGGTCAGTCGATAGGTTGCGGGCTGCGTTGCTCCCGAGTGGTGAGACCAGGCGGAAGACCTGACGCTTGGGAAGCAAGTGTCAGGGTCGGGTCCATAGATAGAGGGTTGGCGAAACGCTTGTATATTTCCGCGAACAATGGAATTATTGCCCAGCGCGCAAAAGATGCCAAAATGGACATCAACGAGATCCGTAGCTTCGTCGCAGTCGCCGACCGGTTGGGGTTCAGCCCGGCAGCCGAACTGCTGGGCATCACCTGTTCGGCGTTGACCCGGCGCGTGCAGCGGCTGGAGGCGACGCTCGGCAGCGCGTTGTTCGAACGCAATACAAGACACGTCGCGCTCAGCGCGGCCGGGCGGACGTTCTTGCCGAAGGCGCGCTCGATCGTGGAGGAATTGGATGCGGCGGTCAGCGCGATCCAGGAGGATGCGCGCAACCGCGCCGGGCTGCTGGCGGTGGCGTCGCTGCGCACGATGGCGGCCCATCTGCTGCCCGCCATCATCCGCGAATTCCGCGCGCGCTTCCCGGCCTGCCGCCTGCAGGTCACCGAATGCGGCTCGGAGCAGGTGTTGCGGGAGGTGCGCGAGGAACGCGCGGAGTTCGGGTTCACCTTCCTGAAGGGGCATGTGGACGGACTGATCTTCGACCCGATGAGGGAGGACCGGTTCTGCCTGATCATGCCGCCCGGCCATGTGCTGGCCGAACAGGAGGCGGTGCGATGGGAGGCGCTGAAGACGCACAACCTGATCACCGCCGGTCAGAACAGCGGCAACATGCGGTTACTGGAGGAGGCGCTGTCAGGGCACGACTGGCGGCCGGAGACGCCGACCCTCGTGCAGAACCTGACGACGTCGATCGGGCTGGTCGAGGCGGGGCTGGGGATCGCGGTGGTGCCGGAGATCGCGGTTTCGACGGCGTCCCATGCCCGGCTGGTGATCCGGCCGCTGATCGACCCGGTGGTGAGCCGGACCGTGGGGATGCTGAGACGCCGCAACGAGCGGCTGAGCGGGGCGGCGGAGGAGTTCCTGCGGACCGCGCGCCGGGTCTCGCGGCGGCAGGGCACCCCTTGATGCCGAGCCGGACAGACCGCATGGTCGGATGAACGATCCGGAGCCGAGAGAGGTCCATGTCCGCCGCCGCCGCCGAAGCCAATCATCGGGATGCACGGGAGCCGCGCGCGTATGACGCCGTGATCGTCGGCGCCGGGTTCGCGGGGATGTATCAACTGCATGTCCTGCGCGACCAGCTCGGGCTGTCGGTGCGCGTGCTCGAGGCGGCCGATGGCGTGGGCGGGACGTGGTATTGGAACCGGTATCCTGGGGCGCGGTGTGATTCGGAGAGCTACTACTACTCGTTCAGCTTCTCGCCGGAGCTCGAGCAGGAATGGGTGTGGAGCGAGCGGTATCCGGAGCAGCCGGAGATCCTGCGCTACCTGAACCACGTGGCGGACCGGTTCGCGCTGCGGCCGGACATCCAGTTGGGGACGCGGGTGGTGTCGGCGCGGTTCGACGCGGCGGGCGAGCGGTGGGTGGTGACGACGGCGGCGGGCGAGGTGTTCTCGGCGCAGTTCCTGATCACGGCGGTGGGGTGTTTGTCGACGGCGAACATGCCGGCGATTCCGGGGATCGAGGGGTTCGGGGGGCAGGTTTTCCATACCGGGTTGTGGCCGCATGAGGGGGTGGCTTTCACCGGCAAGCGGGTCGGGCTGATCGGGACGGGGTCGACGGGGATCCAGGCGACGCCGGTGATCGCGGCGGCGGCCGAGCATCTGACGGTGTTCCAGCGGACGGCGAATTACAGCGTGCCGGCGCGGAACGGGCCGATGGACGAGGCGGCGCAGCGGGAGATCAAGGAGAACTATGCCGAGATCCGGCGGATGTCGCGGTCGTCGACGAACGGACATCCTTGGCTGATCGCGCAGGAGAGCGCGCTCGAGGTGGCGGAAGAGGAGCGGCTGGCGCGGTATGAGGACGCTTGGGAGAAGGGCGGGCTGCGGTTCCGGGCGGCGTTCCGGGACATCCTGACGTCGCCGGAGGCGAACGAGACGGCGGCGGAGTTCATCCGGCGGAAGATCCATCAGATCGTCAAGGATCCTGAGGTGGCGGAGTTGTTGACGCCGCGGGATCATCCGTTCGCGGCGAAGCGGCCGCCGATCGACACCGATTACTTCGAGACGTTCAACCGGGACAACGTGCTGCTGGTGGATGTGCGGCGGGCGCCGATCGTGGCGATCGAGAAGGACGGGGTACGGACGGCGGCGGGGTTCTATCCACTGGATATCATCGTGTTCGCGACCGGGTTCGATGCGATGACCGGGCCGTTGCTGGCGCTGGGGATCGAGGGCGAAGGCGGGCGGTCGTTGCGGGAGTATTGGGCGGGGGGGCCGCGGAGCTATCTGGGGCTGCAGATCCCGGGGTTTCCGAATCTGTTCACGATCACCGGGCCGGGCAGCCCTTCGGTGCTGACGAACATGCCGACGGCGATCGAGCAGCATGCGGATTGGATCGCGGGCTGTATCCGGCACATGCGCGCGGAGGGGCGGCGGCGGGTCGAGACGACGGAAGCGGCGGCCGAAGAGTGGGGGGCGGAGGTGAACCGGGCGGCGGGGGCGACGCTGCTGCCGATGGCGTCGTCATCTTGGTATCTGGGTGCGAACGTGCCGGGCAAGCCACGGGTTTTCATGCCGTATGCGGGGGGCATGGCGCATTATGCGCGGGTTTGCGACGCGGTGGCGGCGGAGGGTTACCGGGGGTTCGCGCTGGCCTGATCGCGCCCAGTGGTGCGCCAGGTGTGGCGGGGGGCGTAGCCGAGGACGCGGCTTGCTTCGGCGATGGAGAGCAGCGTTTCGTTGGGGGTGTGGCTGTCGAGCGGGATGCCGGGGAAGGCTTTCTGCATCAGCGCGGCATTGTCTTCGGTCATCAGCGTGTCGGCGGCGGCGATGGTGAAGACCCCTGCCCCGGGCACGTCGGCTTCGAGGCCGAGGCGGCAGGCTTGGGCGACGTCGCGGCTGTCGACCCAGCTCCAGAGGTTCCATTGGCGGAGCGCCGGGTCGGCTTGGAAGCCGGGGATGGCGGCGTAGTCGGCGGGCTCGAAGATGTTGGAGATGCGCAGGCCGACGAAGCGCGTGCCGGGGTTCCAGCGGTGCATCTCCTCGGCCATGCGTTCGCAGAGGATCTTTGCGAGCGCGTAGCCGGTTTCGGGCATGGGTTTGTCGGTTTCGGTGAGGGGCACGCGGGCGGGGGGTGAGCGGGTGAGCGGCAGGCCGAAGACGGTCTCGCTCGAGGCCCAGACGACGCGTTTCAGGCCGAACAGGGTGGCGGCGCTGAAGACGTTGTAGGTGGTCATGAGGTTGTTGCGGAAGGTGACTTCGTCGGGGGCGAGGCTGGGGGCGGGGATGCCGGCCATGTGGACGACGAACTCGGCGGAGCCGAGCGGGGAGCGGCGGCGGTCGATGGTGCCGGCGGCGCGGCGGATGGCGTCGACGGCCTGGCCCATGTCGTTGAGGTCGGCGCGGAAGAAGTGGCAGAGGGGCTCGGCGGGGGGATGCAGGTCGACGTTCATGACCTGGTAGCCGTGGTCGAGCAGGTCGCGGATGACCGCCCTGCCCGCTTTGCCGCTGCCGCCCGTTACTACGACACTCTTGTTGGTCATGTTCTTTCCTACATCGCCAAGTAGCGGCTGCGGATCTCGGCGTTGGCGCGGAGGCCGGCGGCGTTGTCGCGGTAAACGATGCCGCCTTTGTCGATGACGACCGCGTCGGAGGCGACGCCGAGGCAGAAATGCATGTTCTGCTCGGCGATCAATACCGTTGCGCCGCCGTCGCGGAGTTCGCGCAGCAGGGCGCCGATGGCGGTGACGACGATGGGGGCGAGGCCTTCGCTGGGTTCGTCGAGGAGCAGCATGGTGGGGTTGCCCATGAGGGCGCGGCCGATGGCGAGCATCTGCTGTTCGCCGCCGGAGAGGCGGCCGGCGAGACGGTTCTTCAGGCGTTCGAGGAGCGGGAGGGTGCGCCAGATGCGGGGGATGTCCCAGCGGTCTTCGCCGCCGGGTCCCTTCTTGGCGGCGATGAGGAGGTTGTCCTGGACGGTGTGTTCGGGGAAGACCTGGCGGTCTTCGGGGACGTAGGCGAGGCCGAGGCGGGCGAGGACGTAGGGCGCGGCTGAGGTGACGTCCTGCCCGGCGAAGCGGACGCGGCCGGCGCGTTTGGGGAGGAAGCCGGCGACGGCTTTCATGGTGGTGCTCTTGCCGGCGCCGTTGCGGCCGAGGAGGGCCATGGTCTGGCCTTGCTCGACGGCGAGCGAGAGGCCGAACAGGACTTGGCTTGCGCCGTAGCAGACGTCGATGGTTTCGATCTCGAGGACGCTCATGCGGCGTGCTCTTCGGCGCCGAGATAGGCGGAGATGACGGCCGGGTCGGCGCGGATCTGGTCGGGCGTCCCCTCGGCGAGGACCCGGCCGTAGCAGAGCACGCGGATGGTGCTGGCGATGCGGAAGACGATGTCCATGTCGTGCTCGATGAAGACGAGGGTGAGCTTCTGGCGTTCCCAGAGGCGCTGGACGCGCTCGATCATGCGCCAGCGCTCTTCGGGGCCCATCCCGGCGGTGGGCTCGTCGAGGAGGAGGACGGTGGGTTCGAGGGCGAGCGCGAGGGCGATGTCGAGGAGCTTCTGGTCGCCGTGGGAGAGAGTGGAGGAGAGCGTGTCGGCGATGTCGGCGAGGCCGAGGAGGTCGGCGACCTCGAGGGCGCGGGCGCGGGCGCCTTGCGGGGGGAAGCGGCGGAGCAGGCCGGACCATTGGTTGCGGTGGGCGGCGACGGCGGCCATGAGGTTTTCGGCAACGGTCATGGTGGGGAAGAAGCTGGCGACCTGGAAGGCGCGGCCGATGCCGTGTTGGACGATGGCGCGGCGGGATTGGCCGGTGATGTCGGCGCCGTCGAGGAGGACGCGGCCGGAATCGGGCGGGATAGCGCCGGAGATCAGGTTGAAGAAGGTGCTCTTGCCGGCGCCGTTGGGGCCGATGATGGCGGTGAGCGAGCCCTGGGGGAAGGCGAGGGTCACGTCGTCGATGGCGGCGACGCCGCCGAATTTCTTGGTGAGGTTCTGGACTTCGAGGCTCATGAGGCGGCTCGGCGGATGAATTGGGCGCGGATGACGTCGAGCACACCGCGGCGCAGGACGAGGGTGACGAGGAGGATGACGCAGCCGAGGGCGAGGCCGGTGTACTCGGTGATGCGGGTGACGACGTCGTTGAGGGCGAGCAGGATGATGGTGCCGACGAGCGGGCCGAGGAAGCTGGAGATGCCGCCGAGCATGACGGCGAAGATGGCCTGGCCGGAGTTGGGCCAGTTCGCCTGCTCGGGGTAGGCGCCGGAGAGGAACAGCGCGGAGAGGATGCCGCCGAGGGCGGCGAACACGCCGGCGATGACGAAGACGGTGAGTTTGGCGCGCCAGACGGTAATGCCGAGGAAGGCGGCGCGGGTCTCGTTGTCGCGGATCATGCGCAGGCTGGCGCCGAGGGGCGTGGCGGAGACGTGGCGCATGATCAGCAGGCCGATGATCCCGGTGGTGACGGTGGCGGCGTAGAGGTTGGTCTGGTTGCCGAGGTCGAGGCCGAAGAGCGCGCGGCGGGGGATGCCGCCCTGGAGGCCCTGGTCGCCGCCGGTGAGGGAGGACCAGGCGATGATGATGCTGTAGAACAGCATCTGCATCGCGAGCGTGACGAAGGCGAAATAGATGGCGCGCAGGCGGATGCAGATGCCGCCGACGACGAGCGCGGTGAGGGCGCTGGCGACGAGGGTGGCCAGGGCGGCGACGGGGAGGCTGAGGCCGGTGCGCTGCATCAGGAGCGAGAAGCAATAGGCGCCGAGGCCGTAGAACAGGCCGTGGCCGAAGGAGACCAGGCCGGTGCCGCCGACGAGCAGGTTGAGCGAGGTGGCGAACAGCGCCATGGCCGAGGCGCGGATGCCGAAATCGAGGAAGGCGGGGCTGTGGACCAGCGAGGGGATGGCGAGCAGGACGGCGAGGCTGGCGGCGGCGATCAGCAGGTCGCGGCGCATCAGACGACCTCGCGGCCGAACAGGCCGGTGGGTTTGAGCACCAGGATGGCGATCATCGCGACGTAGATCAGGCCCTCGGTGAAGGTGGGGAACCCGATGGTGCCGAAGCCGCGGATCAGGCCGATGCCGATGGAGGCGAGCAGGGCGCCGCCGATGGAGCCCATGCCGCCGATGACGGTGACGATGAAGCTCTCGATCAGGATGGAGAAGCCCATCCCGGCGGTGAGCGAGCGGACCGGGGCGGCGAGGCCGCCGGCGAGGCCCGCGAGGCCGCCGCCGAGTGCGAAGACCAGGCCGAACAGGACATTGGTGTTGATGCCCAGGGCGCTGACCATGCCGGGGTTGTGGGCGGCGGCGGTGACGATCTTGCCGAGGCGGGTGCGGCCGAGGCCGAGGGCGAGGACGAGGGCGATGAGCAGCGCGATGACGATCAGCAGGAGGTAGAAGGGCGGGACGATGCCGCCCCAGATGAACAGCGGGGGGACCTGGAATTCGGGGGGCATGCCCATGGCGAGGAAGTCGGCGCCCCAGATCATCTTGACGAGGTCGTCGCAAATCAGGACGGTCGCGTAACAGACGAGGAGCTGCATGAGGACGTCCTGGCCGTAGACGCGGGCGATCAGGGCGCGTTCGAACAGGTAGCCGAACAGGGCCATGGCGAGGCCGGCCGCGATGACAGCGATGGCGTAATGACCGGTGGCCTGCATGACGGAATAGGCGACGTAGCCGCCGAGCATGTAGAAGGTGCCGTGGGCGAAGTTGACGATTTTCAACACGCCGAAGATCAGGGTGAGGCCGGCGGCGACGAGGAACAGCAGCAGGCCGGCGATGAGGCCGCTGGTGGTCTGGGTGACGAGGCAGGCGGGGCTGGCGAAGCAGCCGGCTAGGGCGTCGAGGTCCATTACGATTGCGTCGCTTTCGTGGCGGGGCGGGCAGTCCTTGCCGCCCCTGGATCGCCACGCCGCCGTGGGGCGGCTCGCGATGACGGCGACGGTATGAACAAGGGGTTCAGGTGTAGTTCATCTGCTTTTTCCAGGCGGATTCGAGTTCGGCGATCTCGCTCCAATTGCCGGGCTGGATATCGACGAGATAGGGGAGTTTGGAGACGGTGGAGCCCCAGCCGATGGCGTAGTCGACGAGGGTGTGGTCGTCGCGCATCGTTACTTTGCCGTTGACGCCGAAGGGGCAGTCGATGGTGAGGCCGGTAAGGGCTTCGGCCATCTTCTTGGTGTCGAGGCTGCCGGCTTTCTTGGCGGCGGCGTCGAGGAACATCCAGGCGGTGGCGGTCTGCCAGGACCAGTTGGTCGGATACTGGTCGTAGGCCTTGCGGTAGGCGTCGCCCCAGGCCTTGTTGGCCGGCGTGTCGGGGAAATTGTCGAGGTAGCGGGTGCCGCCGTGCATGTCGGCGGGGAGGTTCTTGACGGCGGTGACGACGGGGTAGTCGCCGAGATTGGGGTTGAACATGTTCATGGCGCCGAACAGGGCATAGACGTTGCCCTGGTTGATGAAGGCGGAGAGGTCGCCGGCGTAGAGCAGCGAGAACAGGGCTTGCGGCTTGGCTTGCAGGAGCTTGGTGAGGACTTCGGTGAAGTCGGGCTGGCCGAGCTTGGGCCAGGCTTGGGTGACGATCTCGACGTCGGGTTTGAACTGCTTGATGAAGTCCAGATATTGCGTGGTCGTATCGTGGCCGTAGGCGTAGTCGGCGGCGCAGGTGGCCCAGCGGTTCCATTTGTTCTTGTTGGCGACCGAAGCGGCGTATTTGGCGCCGACGATGCCGTCGTGCACGCCTTGGCGGGCGCAGCGGAAGGCGGTGGGCGCGCGCAGCTTGGGGTCGGCGGTGAGGGACGAGGTTTCGCTCGAGGTGTGGATGCAGAGCACGCCGAGGTCGCGGACGACTTCCTGGACGGCGAAGGCGCCGGAGGAGGCTTCGGCGTCCATGATGATCTCGCAACCGTCGCTGTTGACGAGTTCGCGGGTGACGCGGGCGGCTTCCTGCGGCTGGCCCTTGGAATCGCGGACGACGAGTTCGACCTTGCGGCCGGCGAGGCCGCCGGCGGCGTTGATCTTGTCGATCTCCATCGTGGCGGCGTTGCGCTGCGAGGTGCCGAGGAGCGCGATCGGGCCGGAGAGGATGGTCGGCATGCCGACGCGGACGGCGCCGGTCTTGCCTTGCGCGCGGGCGATGGCGGGGGCGGCGAGTGATGCGGTGGCCAGCATGAATGTGCGGCGTGTCGGACGGAGCTCGATGCCCATGACGTTTCTCCCTGCGATGCTTCGTTGCTTTGGAGGGACTATCGCAGCATCACCGCGACGTGAGCAAGCCGGTATCGGGTGACTTGCGTCAGGCGGCGCGGGCCAGCGGCGATGGGACGGCGGAGGCCGCGTCGTAATCGTAGACCCAGTTCGCCTGGATGCCGGATTTGTGCGGATTGACCAGGCTGCGCAGGCGGTAGACGACGTCGCGCTTGAGCAGGGCGAGTGGCGAGGCGAGGTGATAGGTCCGGCCGCGTTCGCGGGATTCGAGCTGGACGCGGGCGGTGCGGGGGCGGCGTAATGTCTCGTAGAGCGCGAGGCCCTGCTCCGGCGTTTGGCGGTGCGCATCGAGCGCTGCCGCCAGGACGTACGCGTCCTCGATCGCCATGGCCGCGCCTTGCGATAGGAACGGCAGCATCGGGTGCGCGGCGTCGCCCAGCAGCGTCGTGCGCCCGACCGACCAGGCCGGCATCGGATCGCGGTCGAACAGGCCCCATTTGAAGACGGTCGAGGCTTGCGAGAACAGGCGGATGAGTTTGTCGTTCCAGCCGGGATAGCCCGCCAGCAGCTCCTCGCGGGACGAAGGCGCGTTCCAGGATTCCTCGACCCAGTCGGCGGTCTCCGAGACGGCGACGATGTTCACGGCCTTTCCGCCGGAGACGTAATAGGTCACGACGTGGCCGTGCGGGCCCATCCAGAACGAGCTGTCGGGCGAGACGAATTCGAGCGGCTGGCGGTCGAACGGCACCACGGCGCGCCAGCACATGTTGCCGGTGAAGCGCGGCGCCTGTTCGCCGAACAGCGCGCGGCGGATGACGGAGTGGATCCCGTCGGCGCCGACGATGATGTCGGCTTCGAACGAGGTGCCATCGGCGAACCGCGCCGTCGCCTTGTCGGGGGCCTGGTCGATCCCGACGCAGGCCGTGCCGAGCCGGGCGGCTTCGGGCGGGAGGCGCTCGACCATGATGCGGTGCAGGTCGGCGCGGTGCGCGTGCAGGAACGGGGCGTCGTAGAGGCGTTCGCATTCGCCGGCGAGCGGGGTGCGGAACATCTCGCGCCCGCTGCGCCAGTTGCGGCCGACGAGTGCTTGGGGGGTGAAGGCGATCGCTTGGAGTTGGGGGAACAGGTCCATCGCGCGCAGGACCTTGACGGCGTTGGGCGTGACCTGGATGCCGGCGCCGACTTCGCCGAAGGCGCGGGTGCGCTCGAACACGGTCGCTTCGATCCCACGCTGGCGCAGCGCCACCGCGAGCGCCACGCCGCCGATCCCGCCGCCCACGATCCCGACCCGCATCGCCGCCCTCCCGAAACCCCCTCGATCCTATACCGAGGCTCGGGCACAGTGCAGCATCGACGAGCAGGAGCCCATGATGGACCGCAATACGCTGACCGAGATGTGCCTGCAGCAGCTCACCCTGTCGGGCGTGCACGAGGGCGAGAAGGTGGTGGTGCTGTCGCAGGGCAGCGAGCGGCTCGATTACGCGGACGCGTTCCTTGCCGCCGGGCAGCGGCTGGGCGCGCGGATGTATCATTTGCGGCTGCCCGCGCCGGTGCCGACGAATGGGGCATGGGCGGTCGGGGAGTCCGGGCTGGCGGCCAATCCCGACGCGGTGGAGGCGCTCAAGCGCGCGGACATGGTGGTCGATCTGATCTTCCTGCTGTTCAGCGCGGAGCAGATGGCGATCCAGGCGGCGGGGGCGCGCGTGCTGACCGCGGTCGAGCCGGCGCCGCTGCTGGCGCGGCTGATGCCGACGCGGGAGTTGCGCGACCGGGTGGAGGCGGCGGCCGAGGTGCTGCGCCGGGCCAAGACGTTGCGGATCACCAGCAAGCACGGGACGGACGTTACGTACAAGATCGGCATGTACCCGACGATCGACGAATACGGCTATACCGACACGCCCGGCCGTTGGGACCATTGGCCCGCCGCTTTCGTGTTCACCGGGGGCGCGGATGACGGGGTGGACGGGCAGATCGTGCTCGCGCCCGGCGACGTGCTGCTGCCGTTCAACTGCTATGTCCGCGAGCCCGTCACCTACACGATCGAGAACGGGATGGTTCGGGACATCAGGGGCGGTCTCGAGGCGGAACTGATCAAGTCGTATATGGCCGAATTCGGGGATCCCCGGGGGTTCGGCATGTCGCATGTCGGCTGGGGGCTGGATCACCGGGCGCAGTGGCATGGGCTGACGCAGTTTCCGGGCGGGATGGGGATGGAGCTGCGGTCGTTCTACGGGAATGTCATGTTCTCGACCGGGCCGAACAACGAGCTCGGCGGACCGAACGACACGGCGTGCCATCTCGACATCCCCATGCGGCATTGCAGCCTGTTCCTCGATGACGAGGCGGTCGTGCTGGATGGCGAGGTCGTGGCCAAAGACATGCGGCGGGCGGCATGAGCTTCGCGGGGAAGAAGGTCGTCGTCACCGGGGCGCTGGGGATCTACGGGGGCTGGATCGCGGATGCGTTCGCGCGGGAAGGCGCGGCGTTGTGCCTGACCGATCGGGACGGCGCGGGGTTGGCGCGGCGGCTGGCGGAGGCGGGCGGCGCGGAGGGCAGCTTCTCGCATGTGGCGGATATCACCGATGACGCCGATCTGGCCGGGTTGGCGGGCGAGATCGGCAAGCGGTGGGGCGCGGCGGATATCCTGGTGAACAATGCGGGGGTTTATCCGAGCGGGTTCCTGCTCGACATCGAGCCCGGCGAGTGGGACCGGATCATGGACATCAACGTGCGGGCGCCGTTCGTGCTGACGCAGTTGGTGGCCAAGCAGATGATCGCCGAGGGGCGGAAGGGCTCGATCATCAACATCTCCTCGGGGGCGGCGCGGAAGCTGCGGCGGTCGGTGGTGCCGTATTGCCTGTCCAAGACGGCGCTGGACCGGCTGACGAAGGGGTATGCGCTGGAGTTGGCGCAGTTCGGGATCCGCGTGAATGCGGTGGAGCCGGGGTTCGCGGCGGGGAGCACGGCGAGCCCGCTGACGGAGGAGCATGTGAAGCAGACGACGGCGGGGATCCCGATGGGGCGGGCCTCGGGGCCGGAGGATGCGGCCAATGCGGTGCTGTGGCTTTGTTCGGACGCGGCTTCGTATGTGACGGGGACGGCGATCGCGGTGGATGGGGGGAACTCGATCGGGTCGCTGGTGGTGCATCAGGCGAAGAAGGAGCCGCTGTAGTGGCGCGCGACGAGGGGCGCGGCCGGGTCGCGCTGGTGACGGGGGGCGCGAGCGGGATCGGGCTGGGGACGGCGACGGTGCTGGCGGAGCGGGGCTGGCGGATGGTGATCGGGGATCTCGACCGGGCGCGTTGCGCGGAGGCGGCGGGGCCGATCGGCGCGGAGGTGGCGCCGTTCGACGTGTCCGACGAGGGCGCGACCAAGGCGGCGATCGACGATATCGAGGGCCGGGTGGGGCCGATCGAGGCGCTGGTTGCCAATGCCGGGTTGATCCAGCGGCCGCTGGCGCCGGAGGAATTCCCGATGGCGGAGTGGGACCGGACCATCGCGGTCAATCTGCGCGGGGTTTACCTGTCCTGCGTCGAGGCGGGGCGGCGGATGGCGCTGCGGGGGGCGGGCGGGATCGTGGTGACGGGGTCGGTGACCGCGTATCGGACCGCGCCGCTGCATGCGTATGTGCCGACGAAGGCGGCGGTGGTGCACATGGCTTCGTGTCTGGCGGCGGAGTGGGGGCGGTCGGGGGTTCGGGTGAATTCGGTGTCGCCGGGCTATACGCGGACGCCGGCGCTGTTGGGCGCGATCCAGCGCGGGCAGCGGGATGCGGCGTTGCTGAGCGAGGCCGCGGCGCTGGGGCGGATGGTGGAGCCGGAGGAGATCGGGCGTGCCGTCGCGTTCCTGCTGTCGGACGATGCGGCGGCGATCACGGGGATCGACTTGCCGGTCGATGCGGGGTGGCTGTGCGCGGCGCATCTGACGACGTATGGCGGGGTGCGGGCGGCGCGGGCATAGGTGGGTCGTCGGATCGGAATGGCACGGAGGCGGGCGATTGGTTATCGTGCCGGGATGCATCTCGTCGTTCGGAGCACTACGCGAATTATCGTCCCGGCTGCCTAGCTGGGTCTGAGCGCGCGTGCGCCGGGTCCGGGCGCAGCCGGGTTTTCGCCCGCCCCCGAACCCCTTCCGACAGGTGCTTCCATGTTGCCACTACCCGAAGATCCGTTGTTTCGCCGCGTTCGATTCGAGATCGTCGCCGACGCCGAGCCTGGGCTGTTGCCGCGGCTGCTGATCCCGTTCGCCCGGCGCGATCTGATCACCGATCATGTCCGGGCGCGGCGGCCGCAGAAGGGCGCGATGGTGGTCGAGATCGGCGTGGACGAGATGCCGTCGGAGATGTTGCGGTATGTCGAGGGCAACCTGCGCCAGGTGATCGGCGTGCGAAGCCTCACGGTGGTGCTGATGGGGCAGTTGCAGCAGGCGGCGTGACGCTTTCGGCGTAGTGGCAGGCGACGTCCGAAGCGCCGACCCGGCGCCAGGCGGGTTCCTCGGTGGTGCAGCGCGGTTGCGCCATGGGGCAGCGCGTGTGGAAGCGGCAGCCCGGCGGCGGGTTGGCCGGGCTGGGGATCTCGCCGCTCAGGGGGATGCGGGGCTTGGCGCGCTGGATCGCCGGGTCGGGCTCGGGGACGGCGAGCAGGAGCGCCCTCGTGTAGGGGTGGCGGGGCGCTGCGAAGAGGGCGTCGCGCGGGGCGAGTTCGACGAGGCGGCCGAGATACATGACCGCGACGCGGTCGCAGACGTGACGGACGACGGCGAGGTCGTGCGAGACGAAGAGCGTGGCCATCCCATGGGTGCGCTGGAGATCGACGAACAGGTTGAGGATCTGGGCGCGGACGCTGACGTCGAGCGCGCTGACGGGCTCGTCGCAGACCAGCAGGGTCGGGCGCAGCGCGAGGGCGCGGGCGATGACGATGCGCTGGCGTTGGCCGCCGGAGAATTGGTGGGGGTAGCGGGCGGCGGCGTCGGCGGGCAGGCCGACTTCCTCGAGCAGGGCGGCGACGCGGCCGCGGAGGGTGACGCCACGGGCGAGGTTGCGGACCAGCAGCGGCTCGCCGACGGCTTCGCCCACGGTCATGCGCGGGTTGAGCGAGGTGGCCGTGTCCTGGAAGACGATCTGCATGCGGGCGCGGGCTTCGTGCAGGGTGCGGCGGTCGGCGCCGGCGATCTCGATGCCGTCGACGCGGATCGAGCCGGATGTGGGGGGTTGGAGGCCGACGATGGCCTTGGAGACGGTGGATTTGCCGCAGCCGGACTCGCCGACGAGGCCGAGGGTCTCGCCGGGGGCCAGGGTGAGCGAGACGCCGTCGACGGCGCGGATCGGGGCGCCGGCGCGCGAGGGGTAGTGGACGGCGAGATCGGCGAGGGCGAGGGCGTCGGTCATGCGTGCCAGCAGGCGACGGAGTGGCCGTCGGCGATCGGGCGGAGCGGCGGGGTTTCGGCGCGGCATTGTTCGGTGACGCGCGGGCAGCGGTCGGCGAAGCGGCAGGCTTTGGGCAGGAGGGCGGCGCGGGGGACTTGGCCGGGGATGACGGCGAGCGTGGATTTGGGCGTGTCGGTCAGGCGCGGGAGGGCGGCGAGGAGCAGGCGCGTGTAGGGGTGGCGCGGGGTGGCGAAGAGCTGGGCGACCGGGCCGGTCTCGGCGATGCGGCCGGCGTACATGACGGCGACGCGGTCGGCGATGTCGGCGACGACGCCCATGTCGTGGGTGATCAGGACGATGGCGGTGCCGCGTTCGGCGGCGAGGCGGCGGAGCAGGTCGAGGATCTGGGCCTGGATGGTGACGTCCAGCGCGGTGGTGGGTTCGTCGGCGATGAGCACGTCGGGGCGGGCGATCAGGGCGGTGGCGATCATGACGCGCTGGGCCATGCCGCCGGAGAGCTCGAACGGGTATTGGCGGATGCGGCGGCCGGGCTCGCTGATGCCGACATCGGCGAGCATGGCGAGGATGGCGTTGCGGTCGCCGTTGCAGGCTTCGGCGATCTGGGCGCCGACGGTGGCGAGCGGGTCGAGGGCGGCGAGCGGTTCCTGGAAGATCATGCCGATGCGGCGGCCGCGGATGCGGCGCAGGGCGCGTTCGGGGAGGGTCGCGAGGTCGTCGCCGGCGAGGCGGATGGCGCCGCCGACCTGGCGGACGGCGCGGGGAAGCAGGCGCATGGTGGCGAGCGCGGTGAGCGATTTGCCGCAGCCGGACTCGCCGACGAGGGCGAGGATCTCGCCGGGGGCGACCGCGAAGGAGACGCCGTCGACGATGGTGGCGCCGTCGATGGCGAGGGTGAGGTCGGCGACTTCCAGGCTCATCGGGAGGCGGAGCGGGGGTCGAGGCGGTCGCGGAGCGCGTCGCCGATCAGGTTGACGCAGAGGACGACGGTGAAGAGGCCGAGGCCGGGGAAGACGGTGAGCCACCAGGCGCGTTCGACGTATTGGCGGCCGGCGCTCATGATCGAGCCCCAGCTCGGCGCGGGGGGCTGGATGCCGAGGCCGAGGAAGGAGAGGCCGGCCTCGAACAGGATCATCAGGCCGAATTCGCTGGTGGCGACGACCATGAGCGGGCCGGCGATGTTGGGCAGGACGTGCCGGCGCAGGATACGGGCCGAGCTGGCGCCGGCCATGGTGCTGGCCTGGATGTAGGGCATCGCGGCGACTTGCAGCGTGGCGGCGTAGGCGACGCGGGTGTAGCGGGGCCAGCGGGTGAGGCCGAGGACGAGGATGAGGTCGAGGAAGCCCGGGCCGATCACGGCGACGGTCAGCACCGCCAGCAGGATGGCGGGGATGGAGAGCATGGTGTCGACCAGGCGCAGGATGATCGTGGCGGGCCAGCCGCGGGTCCAGCCGGCGAGCAGGCCGAGGGTGGCGCCGACGGCGAGCGAGACGGCGACGGAGAGGATGGCGACGGCGAAGGAGGCGCGGGCGCCGTAGAGGATGCGGGACAGGAGGTCGCGGCCGAGATCGTCGGTGCCGAGGGCGAACAGGCCGAGGCGGGGGGCGACGGTGCCGGGCGGGCGGAGGCGGAGCAGGAGGGATTGTCGCAGCGGGTCGTGCGGGGCGAGCCAGGGGGCGGCGATGGCGGCCAGGGCGAAGAGGGCGAGCAGCGCGATCAACAGCCGGGCTGTGAGGGGGAGGGTTTTCAACCGGCTCTCAAGCGGGGATCGATGGCGGCGTAGGCGAGGTCGGCGAGGAGGTTGAGGCCGATATAGACGAGGGAGACGAACAGGACGATCGCCTGGACGACGAGGAAGTCGCGGGACTGGATGGACTGGATGGCGAGTTGGCCGATGCCGGGCCAGGCGAACACGGTCTCGACGATGACGGCGCCGGCGAGGAGGTTGCCGATCTCGAGGGCGGTGATGGTGATGACGGGGATCGAGGCGTTGCGCAGCACGTGGCGCAGGACGGTGGCGGAGAGCGAGAGGCCGCGGGCGCGGGCGGCGGTGACGTAGTCGCGGCCGAGTTCGTCGAGCACGGCGATGCGGGTCATGCGGGCGAAGGTGGACATGGCGAGCGCGCCGAGGGCGATGGCGGGCATGATCAGGGAGGCGATGCCGTCGGCGCCGGAGGTGGGGAGCCAGCGCAGGGTGACGCCGAAGAGAAGGATCATGAGGATGCCGGACCAGAAGGTGGGCAGGCTTTGGCCGATGAGGACGAGGGCGGCGAGGCCGCGCTCGAGCAGGGTGCCGCGGCGGACGGCCATGGCGATCCCGGCAGGGATGCCGATGCCGAGGGCGACGACGAGCGCGCCGGCGGCCAAAGCGAGGGTGTACGGCAGGCGGGAGGCGAGGATGAGGGAGACGGGGGCGCGCTGGACCAGGGATTGGCCGAGGTCGCCGCGGACGAGGTCGGCGAGGTAGGCGAGGTATTGCACGGGGATCGGGCGGTCGAAGCCGAGTTCGTGGCGGAGGGTGGCGATCTGTTCGGCGGAGGCGCCTTCGGGGACGAGCAGGAGGGTGGGGTCGCCGGTCAGGTGCATGACGAAGAACACGATGGTGATGACGCCCCAAGTGGCGATCGCGGCCTGCAGCAGCCGGGTAAAAGCCGCCCTGGCGGCCGTCTGACGCGGCTTTGCTGCGCTCCGCTGCTCACGGCCAGAAGGCCGCTCCGCTGCGGTGCTCACAAAGCCACGCCAGCCGACTCGCCATGCCGCCTTTTGGGCCAGGTTCTCAATTCTTCCATTTCATGTCGAAGACGAACATCGCTTCGTTGGCGGTGGGTTGCCATTCGAGTTGCGGGCGGGCGCCGTAGAGGGCGACGTCTTGGAAGAGGCCGATACCGGGGACGTCGTCGTGCAGGATCTGGAAGGCGCGTGCGTAGTCGGCGAGGCGGGCTTTCTCGTCGAGGGTGGAGCGGGCGGCGTCGACGAGTTTGTCGAATTCGGGGTTGGCGTATTTCGACCAGATCGAACCGGTGCGGAACAGCGGGAAGATGACGCCGTCGACGTCCTGGCAGGCGCAGGACCAGCGTCCTTGCGAGAGGCTGCCGGCTTCGTCGGGGTTGCCTTGGCGGCGGCGGAGATAGGTCGGCTGGTCGAGCATGGTGATCTCGACGTTGAGGCCGACGTCGGCGAGCATCTGCTGCACGGCCTCGTTCAGGCGGCGGTCGTAGACGGGGGACGTGAGGAATTGCAGCGTGGCGCCCTTTGCGCCGGCGTCGGCGATCAGTTTGCGGGCGGCGTCCGGGTCGAACGGCCAGGCGGGGGTGGCGCCGGAATACCCGACATTGGCGGGAGTCGAGACCTCGTTGACGGGCTTGGCGTAGCCCTGCTGCAGGGCGCTGATCAGGGTGTCGCGGTCGATCGCCTGGGCGATGCCGCGGCGGACGCGGACGTCCTTGGTCGGGCCGGCGAGGGCGTTGACGAAGAGGTAGGCGACGCGCTCGGTGGGGACCGAGAGCAGCTTGACGCTGCGCTCGGATTTCAGCGCGTCGGCGTCGTCGGGCGACAGGCCGCGGACGAGGTCGGCGCGGCCGGCGCGCAGATCGGCGACGCGGGTGGGCACGTCGGGGACAGCGCGGAAGGTGACGGTCGCGAAAGGGGGTTTGCCGCGCCAGTAGTCGGGCATGGCGTCCAAGGTGATGCCGACGCCGCGGTTCCATTGGCGGAGCTTGTAGGGGCCGCTGCCCATCGGGTGCTGGTTGAAATCCTGGTCGCCGAGTTTCTGGACGTAGGCTTTCGGGATGATCGAGAGTTTCACCAGCTGCGCCAGCAGGGCGGGATAGGGGGATTTGGTGTGAAGCGTGACCTGCGCCGGGCCGGTGATCTCGGCCTTGGTGATCTGGTCGAACTGGCTGAGCTGCGGGCTCTTGAAGGCGGGGTCGATGATGCGGTTGATGCTGAAGGCGACGTCTTCGGGACCGAGCTTGGAGCCGTCCTGGAAGAGGATGTCGGTGCGCAGGTCGAAGACGAGGGTGTTGTCGTCGGTGTAGCGCCAGGCGGTGGCGACTTGCGGGACGATGGCGCCGGCGGTGTCGCGGGTGACGAGGTTGTCGAAGATGTTGCGGTAGACGCTGTAGCTATCGGTGTCCCATTGCAACTGCGGATCGAGCGTGGCGGCGTCGGCGGCGAGGTCGATGGTGAGCTCGGTCTTGGGCTGCGCGTGGGCCTGGTGCAGGGCGGCGAGCAGGGTGAACGCGAGCAACGATCGACGCATGGGCACTCTCCGGGCAGGGCGGAGGGCAGCCTAGCGGCGTGCGGGCAGGCTGACCACCGCTGGCCGGGTCATTCCGCCGCCATGGCTTTCTCGCGCTTGGCTTTCTTTTTGCCGAACGGGAATTGCAGGCGGTCGATCACCGGATAGAGCGAGGGGAGCACCAGCAAAGTGAGGATGGTCGAGGTGATCAGGCCGCCGATCACGACGGTGGCGAGCGGGCGCTGCACTTCGGCGCCGGCGCTGGTCGCGACCGCCATCGGAAGAAAGCCGATGGTGGCGACCAGGGCGGTGGTCAGCACCGGGCGGAGGCGCTGCTCGGCCGCGTCCTTGGCCGCCTCGGCGGCGTCCTTGCCGTCGGCGCGCTCCTCGGCGATGTAGGTGGCGAGCACGACGCCGTCGAGGATGGCGACGCCGAAGGTGGAGATGAAGCCGATCAGCGCGGTGACGCTGAAGGGCATGCCGCGCAGCACGAGGGCGGCGATCCCGCCGGTCGCGGCCATGGGCACGTTGAGGAAGATCAGCGAGGCGATGCGCAGGCTGCCGAAATTCAGATAGAGCAGCAGGAACACCAGCGCGAGCACGCCCGGAACGACCAGGGCCATGCGGGCGGAGGCGCTCTGCAGGTTCTTGAACTTGCCGCTCCATTCCACCGTGTAGCCCGGCGGCGGCTTCACCTTCTCGGCCGATCGCCTTCTGCGCGTCGGTGACGAAGCTCTGGACGTCGCGGCCCTCGACGTTGATCTCGACGTTGACGCGGCGCTTGCAGCTTGTCGCGCAGGACTCTGCGCCGGGCCGTTCTCGACGGTGACGGTGGCGACGTCGGAGAGCGGGACGGAGAGGCCGTTGGCCAAGCCGATCGGCAGTTCGCGGACCTGCTCGGCGCTGCTCCGCGTCTCGGGACGCAGGCGGACGACGATCGGGGTCTCGCTGTTGTCGTCGCCGTAGACGGTGCCGACGGTGCTTGCCGCCGATCGTGGCGACGACCGAGAGCACGTCGGACGCGGTCATGCCGAAGCGGGCGAGGCGGGCGCGGTCGACCTGGATGGTCATGGCCGGCAGGCCCTCGATGCGCTCGGCCTGGGGGTCGCCGGCGCCGTCGATGGTCTTGAGCACGGCGACGGATTTGTCGGCGAGGTCGCTGAGGGTCTTCAGGTCTTGACCGTAGAAGGTCAGTGCGACGTCGGAGCGGACGCCTTGCAGCAGGTCGTCCATGCGCATCTGGATCGGTTGCGAGAAGGCGAACTCGACGCCCGGGATGGCCTTCTTGACCTTGTCATCCATCGCGCTGCGGATGCCGTCCTGGGTCTTGGCGGTCTTCCACTCGTCCTGTGGCTTGAGGATGACGTAGGTGTCGGTGCTCTGGACGCCCATCGGGTCGGTCGGGGTGGCGGCGCTGCCGGTTTGCGAGACGACGGTGGCGACGTCGGGGAAGCCGCGCAGCACGCGCTCGATGTCGCCGACGATGCGGAGCGAGGCATCCAGGTTGATGCTCGGCAGCTTGTTCGAGGTGACGACGATTGCGCCTTCGGAGAGCTGCGGGATGAACTCGCCGCCGAGGCGGGTGGCGAAGAAGATCGAGACCGCGAACAGCGCGAGGGCGACGCCGCCGGTGATCCAGGGGTGCGCGGTGGTGCGCTGGAGCAGCGGGGTGTAGCCGCGGCGGGCCCAGCGGACGACGAACGTGTCCTCCTTGCTCGGCTTCGAGCTGAGGAACGTGGCGGCCAGCGCGGGCACGACGAGGAAGGTGACGAACAGCGCGCTGACCAGCGCCATCATGACGACGAGCGCCATGGGGCGGAACATCTTGCCCTCGATGTCCTGCAGCGAGAGGATCGGCAGGTAGACCATCGTGATGATGACGACGGAGAAGGCCACGGGCCGGGCCACCTGGGCGGCGGCGCCGGGGACGATCTTGACCGGGTCGGTATCCTTCTCGGCGGCGGATTGGCGGCGGAGGACGTTCTCGACCAGGACGACGGCGCCATCGACGATGAGGCCGAAATCGAGCGCGCCGAGGCTCATCAGATTGCCGGAGATGCCGAAGGCGCGCATGCCCGCGAAGGCCATCATCATCGCGATCGGGATCACGGCGGCGACGATCAGGCCGGCGCGCAGGCCGCCCAGCATCAGCAGCAGGATGCCGACGACGAGCAGCGCGCCCTCGCCGAGATTGTGCTCGACGGTATTGATCGCGCGGCCGATCAGGTCGGACCGGTCGTAGAACGTACGGATCTCGACGCCGGGCGGGAGCTGCTTCTGCATCTCGGCCATCTTCGCCTTGAGCGGGCCGAGCACCTCGCTGGCGTTGCAGGCCGTATTGCATGTCGGCGACGCCGAGGATCGTTTCGCCTTCGCCGTTCTGGGTCACCGCGCCGAGCCGGACCTTGGGGCGCCATCTTCACGTCGGCGACGTCGCCGACGGTGACCGGCGCGCTGCCGAGCGGGGTCGGCTTGAGGACGATGGCGGCGATGTCCTCCTTGCTCTGCGCCAGCGCCAAGCCGCGGACGATCTGCTGCTCGTCGTTGTGCTCGATATAGGCGCCGCCGCGGGCCTCGTTGTTGGCCTCGATCGCGGCGAACACCTGCGGCACGGTGAGGTTGACGGCGCGCAGGCGCTCGGGCGACAGCTGCGACCTCGTAGGTCTGCAGCTGGCCGCCATAGATGTCGACCGCGATGATGCCCGGCACCAGTCGGAGCTGCGGGACGATGCTTGTATTGCAACATCTGATAGAGCTGCATCGGGGTGTAGCCCGGGCCGCGCAGTTCGAATTCCAGGATCTCGCCGAGGCCGGTCGCGAACGGCCCTTCCTGCGGCGTGCCGACGCCGGGCGGCATCGATTCCTTGGCCTGCGCCAGGCGCTCGAACACCTGGGCGCGGGCGGTCTGCACGTCGGCGCCGTCTTCGAAGGTGACGTAGACCGCGGAGAGGCCGAAGCGAGAGGTCGAGCGCAGGTCCTTCAGCTGCGGCAGGCCGGTCATCTGCATCTCGATGGGGATGCTGACCAGGCGCTCGACCTCGAGCGGGCCGAGGCCGGTGGCTTCGGTGAGGATCAGCACCTGTTTCGGCGAGATGTCCGGCACCGCGTCGATCGCCAGGTTCTTCAGGTTCAACCAGCCGCCGGCGATCACCGCGAGCGCGAGGATGATGACGAGCCAGCGCCGGGCGACGAGCAGGCCGAAGAAACGTTCCACGCGCTCAGCCGCCGTCCAGCATGGATTTCTGCAGCAGCGCCTTGAGCTCGAAACTGCCCTGCGTCACCACCTGGTCGCCATTGGCGATGCCGTGCCGAACCTCGACCGTCGTCCTGCCGCTGCACGCCGACGTCGACCTCGTGGCTCTGGAACCGGTCGCCGCCGGCGGCGGTGAAGACGACGCGCTTATCGTTGACGAGCTGGACCGCCGCGGCCGGGATCACCACGGCCTCGCGGCTGAGTTCGCGCGTGACCGTCGCGTCGACGGACATGCCGGCGCGCAGCGCGAGGTCGGGGTTGGCGATGCACGATGCGGGCGGGCAGCGTGCGCGCCTGCGGGTCGAGGGCGGCGGCCAGGGTGGCGATGCGTCCGTCCCAATGCCGCGTGCCGCCGCCGGCGAGGCTGACCTGCACCGGGTCGCTGATGGCGATGCTGGCGGCGGCGCCCTCCGGAACTTGCGCCAGCACGAGCACGGTCCGCAGGTCGGCCACGGTGAGCGCCTCGCCCGCGGCGCTCAGCACCTCGCCGGGCGTGGCGGTGACCGAGACGACGATGCCGTCGATCGGGGTTTTCAGCCCGGCGACGCCTTCGCCCGGCAGCGGATCGAGCCGCGCGACCTCGGCTTGCAGGGCGGCGACGCGGGCCTTGGCGGTCTCGGCGGCGGCGCGGGCCTGCGCGAGGACGAGGCGCCTGCGGTCGGCTTCGGCCACGGCGAGGGAGCCGTCGCGCGCGAGGATCTCGGCGCGGTGCAGCGAGTTGGCGGCGACCGAGACGCCGGCCTCGGCCTCGTGCACGGAGGCCCGCGCGGCGGCGAGGTTCTGCTCGCTGGTGGCCAGGCCGGGCATGTCGAGTTCGGCGACGACCTGGCCGGCGGCGACGACGTCGCCGGGCTGGACGAGCAGGCGGCGCACGCGGGAGTTGCCGAATGGCCTGAGCATGGCGAGATGGCCGGGGTCGAAGGTGACGGTGCCGGAGAGGCGGATGGGCGAGCTGATCGGTTCGCGCTGCGCGGTGGCGAGTTCGAGCTTGACGGTCTTCTGCTGCTCGCCGGTCATGCGGACCACGCCCGGCGGATCCTTCGGCGGCGGCTTGGGCGCGTCGGCGGCCCGCGGCAGCCACGGGTGCGGCCAGGAGCAGCGCGGCCAGGATACGGATCATGGCAACTGTCCCTGGGCGAGTTGCAGTTGCAGGAGCGCGGCGCTGCGGCTGGTGCGGGCCTTGTCGCGGGCCAGCAGCGGCGTCCAGCGCCAGGGCGTTGGCGCGGACGAGTTCGATGAACGGCATCTCGCCCAGGCGCCAGGCGCGCTCGATCTGGCCGCGCCGCTTCTCGAGGTCGGCGGCGGCGCGTTCGGCGGCGGCGGCGCTGCGCTGATAGGCGGCCAGCATGGTCTCGGCCTGCTGCAGCCCGGCCAGGATCTCGCGCCGCGCCACCGCCGCGCTCACCTCGGCTTGCGTGAGGGTCTCCTGTGCGGCGGCGCGCAGCGGGGCGTTGCGGGCCTCGGTGGCGAAGTGGAAGTGGAGCGTGACGCCGAAGCGCGTGTCCCAGCGCGTGCCGGGCTGCTTCTCGTTGGTGCCCTGCAGGCCGATCTCGGGATCGTCGCGGTCCTGGATATGGACCAGCCGCAGATTGGCCCGGGCCGCCTCGATCGCGCGGTCGGCGGCGACCATGCGCGGGTGCGCGGCCAGCATGTCGTCGATCGGGCGCAGCGTCCGTGCGCCGGCGGGGACATCGAGCGCGGGGATCTGCTCGACGCCTAAGACGGACGCCAGGGCGATCCGCGCCGAGCTGAGCTGCCCCTCCGCCTCGCCGAGTGCGACTTCGGCGCTGGACGCCTCGGCTTGGGCCGCCAAGGCATCGCTCTGCGAGGATTCGCCGACCGCGAGCCGGTGGGCGAGGTCGTTGGACAGCGAGCGGTTGGTGGCGAGCCGGCGCGCGGCGACGTCGCGATTGTTGAGCGCGAGCGCGGCCTTGGTGGCGAGGTCCAGCACCTCGGCGGCGAGCTGCAGATGGGTGGCATCGGCGTCGGCATAGACGGCGGCGCTGTCGGCTTGGGCGAGGCGCTGCGTCGCCGTGCCCTCGCCGGGCAGCCAGACGGGGGTCGAGAGTTCGACCTGCGAGGTCAGGTAGTTGTAGTTGCTGCCGGCGATCTTGTCGTTGACGTAGCTGCCGTTGGCGGACGGGGCATTCGGCGTCAGCGAACTGCCGACGACGTAGCGGGCGGCGGCGCGGTTCTGGCGGGCGGCGAGGTTGTCGCGTTGCGGCAGCCGGGCCCAGGCGCGGGCGACCGCCTCGTGCAGGCTGAGGGTCGCGGCGGGGGGTGTCGGCTCGGCGTGGCGCTCCGGCCGCCTTGCCGCCGCGCTCGCTCCGCTGCTTGCGGCGAGGACGGCCAGCGCCGTGAACCAGGCGCGCCGTCGCGGGCTGCCAATAAAGGATGTAAAACGGCGTGGCATCCGAGGGAAAACGACCTCTGCATCGCGGGATTGCAAATACGAGGGCCCAACGCGCGATCGATCTTCAAGATTGTCTCTGTCGATCGAAATCCGCGTGGTTGTGCGGCAGTGCAGCAACGCACGCGAACGTGTCGGACCGGGCGCGGTAACCGATCCGGAACAGACATACTTAAGAGAGTACCCGGCCGTCGTTGGACGCCGTCCACCCGCCGGGAACGAGGTATATCGAAATGTCGTCTTCCTTCACCAGTGTCCGCACCGCGCTCGTCGTGTGCGCGGCCGCGCTCAGCCTTGCCGCTTGCGGCGCCACCCAACCGCAATCGACCGTTTCGCGGTCGCTCGACAGCGGCGTGACTTCCAACAACGGCGGCGGCATGGCGCAGCCGAACTACGGCGCCACGGCCCCTGTCCGGGTGCAGTAGACCCGGCTAAATGCCGAACGGATCGTCGACGGAGCGGCAGGGTTCGGTGAACCAGGCTGGTCCGTCCGCGGTCATGTAGACGATGTCCTCGAGCCGGACGCCGAACTCGCCGTAGATGCAGATCGTGGGTTCGATCGAGAAGCACATCCCGGGCTGAATCGGCAGCCGGTTGCCGCGCACCATGAAGGCCTCCTCGTGCACGTCCATGCCGATGCCGTGTCCGGTCCGGTGCGGCAGGCCGGGCGTGGCGTAGTCGGGGCCGAACCCGCCGGCGGCGATCACGCCGCGCGCGGCGGCGTCCACGGCTTCGCAGGGAGCGCCGATGCGGGCGGCCTCGAAGCCCGCGCGCTGCGCGTGCTGTTCGAGGGTCCAGATCTCACGCTGCCGGGCGGTCGGCTCGCCGAACACGTAGGTGCGGGTGATGTCCGAGCGGTAGCCATGGACGAAGCATCCGGTGTCGATCAGGACCATGTCGCCATCGGCGAGGGTCTGCGGATAGGGCACGCCGTGCGGGTAGGCGGTGGCTTCGCCGAATTGGACGGCGCCGCCTGCGGGAACGCCGCCGAGGCGGCGGTGGGCGTCGTCTAGGAAGGCCTTCACGTCGGTGGTGGTCATGCCCGCGGAGAGGGCGCGGGCGGCGGCCTTCTGCACCTCGAGGGTGATGCGGTTGGCGATCTGCATGAGCGCGATCTCGGCGGGGGATTTCACCTGGCGGCAGGCGGCGGTGATGGCGCTGCCGTTGCTGAAGCCGAAGCTGTTGCCGGCCTTGCGCATGCCGTCGACGGTGAAGAAGGGCGTGGCCGGGTCGATGGCGATGGTGCCGGTCTCGTAGCCTTTGCTGCGGACGGTCTCGATCACCAGTGCGGTCGGGTCCTCGTGCTCCTCCCAGACGCGGATGTCGTCGCCGAAGCGCAACATGGTACGGGTTTTGGGCTCTTCGAAGGCGGGGCTGAGATAGGCGATATCGCCTTCGGCGGGGATGACCGCGCCGTGCAGGCGCTCGGTGAGCTTGAGGCCGATGCCGGTGAAATAGGCGAGGTTGGTCGAGGTATCGAGATAGAGGGCTTGGACGCCCTGCTCGCGCATCAGGCTTTGGGCTTTGGCGAGTTCGGGCGGTCAGTTCGGCGGGTTGGATCGGTTGCGCATCGTGGCTGAGCGGGGTCATGCGGGCGAGTTCGGCTTCGAAACTGGACCCGCCTACGCCTGCCGTCATCGCATCGCTCCTCTGGTGCCGCGACGGTAGGCGAAGCGCCCGGAGCGCACCAGCCGGGTCAGAACACCGCGTGGTCGCCGCGGTCGATGGTGACCTCGCCGGCGACGAGGCGGGCGTAGAAGTCGAACAGCGTTTCGGTGCCGGTGGCGGGAGTGGCGGCGGGGTCGTAGCGGCCGGTGGCGGGGTCGAGCACGAGCATGGATTCGGTGGCGTAGTAGCGGCCGATGCGGGCGAGTTCGGCCTTGGCGGCGAGGGCGGGGACGAGGCGGCCGGCGGTGGCGAGACCGGCGATGATGGTGTCGAGCAGGGCCACCGGCACGTGTTTGAAGCGCGGGGGGCGGCCGAGAAGGGCGAAGAGGCGTTCGCCCTGCTGCTTGGGGGTGATGGCGTCGCCGGGTCCGCCGATGGGAAGGATCCTGTCGTGGCGGGCGGGGTCGTCGAGGCAGGCGGTGAGATAGGCGGCGAGGTCGGCGTCGCTGATCGGCTTGCAGGCGGTGAGCGTGCCGTCGCCGAAGACGAGGAACGGCCTGCCGCGCTTCAGCCTGTCGAGCTGGCCGGAGAGGGATTTGAAGAAGGCGGTCGGGCGGACGATGGAATAGGTGAGGCCGGACTCGATCAGGGCGCGCTCGAAGGCGAGCTTGGCGTGCTGGAAGGCGAGGAGCGGGCGCTGCACGCAGATGGCGGAGAGGAGCACCATTTGCGGGACGCCAGCGGATTTTGCGGCGCCGAGGATGCCGATATGGGCGGCGTGATCGATCGCCCAGGCGTCCTGCGGTGCGCCGGTCCTGGATGCGAGGCAGGAGACCACGGCGTCGAACGGTTCGCCGCGGAAGGCGTCGCGGGTCAGGGATTGCGGGTCGGTAACGTCGCCGACGCGGATCGTTGCGCCGGGGATGGCGGTGGGGCGGCGGACGAAGCAGACGATCTCGTGCCCGCGGTCGACCAGGGCGCGCGTGGTGGCGCGGCCGATGGTGCCGGTGGCGCCGAAAACGAGGACGCGCTTGGGCGGGCTGGGCACCGGGCGAGGCTCGTTGCATAAATCCGGGTGCGCCACGATGGGAACGACCATGCCGGACCGAATGACGAAAGCCAAGTCGACGCAGCCCTTGAAGATGGTCGGCTGAGCGCGGTGGCCGCGCTGCATCCCGACGCCGCCCGGCTGGTGCAGATGATGCGCCAGGTGGGGCGTCCGCCGTTCGAGGAGATGAGCCCGGCGGAAGCACGGGCCGCCTATTCCGCGGGGCGGCCGATCCTGCAGCCGCCGCCTGCGGACGTGGCCGAGATGCGCGATCTGACGGTGCCGGGACCGGCTGGCGAGATCCCGTTGCGGCTGTATCGCGGGCTGGGGACGGAGAGCGGGACCGCCCTGCCCTGCCTACTGTATTTGCATGGCGGCGGTTGGGTGGTCGGCGATCTGGAGAGCCATGACGGCGTGTGCCGGCAGCTCGCCAACATCGCCGGATGCTGCGTCGTCGCGGTCGATTACCGGATGGCGCCGGAGCACCGGTTTCCCGCCAGCGTGGACGACGCGGCGGCGGCGTTCGCCGGGGTGGTCGCTCATGCGGGGGCTTGGGGGATCGATGCCGGGCGGATCGCGGTGGGCGGCGACAGTGCGGGCGGCAATCTGGCGGCGGTATTGGCGCTGATGGGGCGGGACGGCACGCTGCCGCTGCCGGTGTTCCAGCTGCTGATCTATCCCGCGGTGGACCTGGTGATGACCGCGGGGTCGTATGCCCGCGTGACCAGCGGCGTGCCGCTCACGGCGGCGACGATGCGGTGGTTCGTGGATCTTTACGTGCCGTCGCCGCAGGACCGGATCGACTGGCGGGCTTCGCCGTTGCGGGCGGCGAGCCTGGCCGGGGCGCCGCCGGCGTTCGTGATGACGGTGGCGCATGATCCGCTGTGCGACGAGGGCCGGGCCTATGCCGAGCGGCTGGAGCAGGAGGGCGTGGCGGTGACGGCGCTGCATG
Source organism: uncultured Alphaproteobacteria bacterium (assembly GCA_963848035.1). Lineage (GTDB taxonomy): Bacteria > Pseudomonadota > Alphaproteobacteria > Acetobacterales > Acetobacteraceae > JAVVHH01. The sequence continues at coordinate 2,603,645 of CAWKCD010000001.1, read as the reverse complement.
TCGGCGACCAGCCGCACGGGCTGATGACGATGGGGGCGGTGATCGGGCCGACGGCGCTCTACACGCAGATCATCGGGCAGACGCTGGCGGCGGGGTTGCGTCGGGAGGTTTGAGAGGGCGGAGCGGTCGGTTCGGCCTTCCTGGATCGCCACGCCGCGAAGGCGCGGCTCGCGATGACGGTTGGGCGGGCTGTCAGCTTCTCGGCAGGGCGTGGAGGGCGCGGGCGGCTTCGTCGCGGAGTTGCGGGTCGGGGGCGCGGGCGCGGCTCTGGGTGAGCCAGGCTCGGGCTTGGGCGGTTTCGCCATGGGCGGCGGCGCTGCGGCCGGCGCGGAGGTAGAGGTCGGCGGCGGCGGCGGGGTCTTGGGTGAGGCTGGCGGCCAAAGCGAGGGCGCGGGCGAGGCCGCGGTAGTCGAGGGCGGTGCGGCGGCGGTCGGCGGCGCGGAGGGCGGCGGCGCGGTCGTGGGTGCGGCGGGCGCGCAGTTCGTCGACGTCGGCGGGGTCGGCGGCCGGGCTGAGGGCGGCGGCGGCGCGGTCGAGGCCGGCGCGGTTGCCGCTGGCGTCGGCGATGAGGCCGCGGAGGAACCAGGCCGGGTCGGCCAAGGTGGGCGTCCGGCCGGTGGTCAGGCGCGCGGCGACGCGGTCGGCGGCGGCGGGGTTGCCGAGGCGGAATTCGGCGGTGGCGATGATGAGGTCGAAGGCGGGGTCGTTGACGCCGCGGCGGGCGAGTTCGGCCTGCAGCGTGCGCGCGGTGCGCAGGGCGTCGGCGGGCTGGCCGGCACGGAGCTGGGCGACGGCCAGGTTGAAGCCGGTGTCGGCGATGGCGCCCGCGTCGTCGCGTTCGCGGGCGCGGTCGAGCGCGACGCGGTATTGCGCGGCGGCTTCCTTGGGGCGCTCGAGGTCGTAGGCGGTGTTGCCGGCCTGGCCCATCCGGAGCAGCGCCTCGTCGACCGGTGGCGTGTCGGCGGGCGAGCGGGCGCAGGCGGACAGGACCAGAAGCAGGAGCAGGGTGCGGGCGGTCACGGGCGGACCTCCCGCGGCGCGAGCCGGCGCGGATCGGCCACCACCGAGCCGGAGAGCGGCCAGGTGTTGCGGAGTTGGCTGAGCAGTTTCTGCATGTCCACCATGGTCTGCTGCGTCTGCGTCAGCAGGGAGGGCAGGCTGTTCGTGCTGACCGTCACGTTGCGGGAGATGGCCGGCAGCTGGCTGGTGGCGGCGGCGAGGTCGCGGGTGACCTGCTGGACCGAGGCCATGGCGGTGTCGGCGCGGTGCATGAGGGCGGGCAGCCCCTCCGCGGTCGCCGTGGCGTTGGTGAAGCTGCGGATGTCGGCGACGGTGGCGCTCAGCTCGGTCGTCACCTTGACCAGGTTGGCGAGCACGGCGGCGACCTGGTCCGCGACCTCGTCGTTCTTCATGAAGCGGCCGATATTGCCGCGGCCTTGGCCGACGCCCTCGAGCGTGTCGGCGAGCGCCTTCATGCCGCGGCCGGCGTCGTCGAGCACGGGGAAGATCTTCTTCTTGAGGTCGTCGATCAGGTTGTTGATGTCGTCGGTGGCGGCGCGCTCGGTGCTGGCGTTGATGACCGCGAACTTCCAGTCGAGCTTCTCGCCGGCGCCGCGGGCGATGTCGAGATAGGCGGCGCCGGCGACGCCGAAGCTCTTCTTGATCAGCGCCACGCTGTCGCGGCGGATGTAGCCGGTGGCGGGCACTTCCAGCTCGGCCTCGGCATACATCGGCGCGTTCGCGTTCACCACGATCCGCCGCACCGTGCCCACCTTGGTGCCGAGCACCTCGATGTCGGCGCCGGGCGACAGGCCGCCGCTGCCGGTCTCGGGCAGCAGGACGCGGAGCTGCGCGGTGGGGCGGAACCAGTCGCTGAGGAGGCCGGCATGCAGCGCGGCGGCGACGAACAGCACGACGGCGCCGATGACGAGCAGGCCGACCCATTCGTCGGTGTTGCGCAGGAGCTTCATCGTTTCGCCCTCATGCCGGGACCGCCACGGGACGGGAGACGGCGGTCAATCCGGCGTCGCCCAGCCGCAGCCGGTGGGTTGGCCGGATCGACCGTCCGCGCAATTGCTGCCCGCCGACCGCGAGCCAGACGACGCAAGCCCCCTCGCCGCGCGCCTCGGCGCCGACCGAAAGCAGCGTCTCGATCATGGCGGCGTCTTGCGCCAAGGGGGACAGTTCGAGGAGCAGCAGCCGGGGCTGGCCGAGGAATGCGCGGACGAAGGCGGCGCGGAGCAGGTCGAACTCGTTCATCGCCCGCGCCGGGCCGATCGGCAGGCCCGGCAGGCCGAACCGGCGCGCCAGCCGGGCCGCCTCGTCCAGCACGGCTTCGCGCGGCAGAAGCGTGTGGTGCAGCCGCTTCAGGATCACCCGTTCGGCCACGTCGGGCGTGTCGTCGCGCAGCGGCGCATGGAACAGGCGGCCGATCTGGCCGCGCAGCGCGTCGGCGTGCTCGGCCGGCATCGCGGCCCAGTCGCGGCCCAGGAACCGGACGCGGCCTGCGACCAACGGCGCCAGTCCCGAGCAGAGCCCGGCGAACGCCGCCCCCCGTCGCGGCCCCAGCGTCTCGATGACGGCGAAATCGCCCGGCGCCAGCGACAGCGACAGCGCCGCGCGCGGCAGATGCTCGGCCTCGCTGCGGGCCGCCTCGAGTTCGAGCATGCTCACAGGATCGCGCTCAACAACACGGAGACCAGCAGCACGCCGGTGATCCCGCGCGTGAAGCCGCGCGGCAGCAGCAGGCCCGGCGGCTCGTTGTCGCGTGCGCCCAGCCCGGTCGCGCAGCACACCAGCGCCACCGTCACGCCGATCAGCAGCAGCTTGGCCGGCAGGAGGATGAGGTCGCGCACGCTCATGGCGCGCAGCACGGCGTCGAGGAAGCCGAAGAACGATTGGCTGACGGCGCCCAGCGCGCTGCCGGTGACGAAGCCGCTCAGCAGCGCCAGCAGGATGAACAGGATCCCCAGCGTGAACGACCCCACGGCGAACGCCACCGCCCGCGGGAGGACCAGGAACTGGAAGACGTCCAACCCTTCGGCTTGCAGCATCGCCACCTCGCCCTGCGTCTGCATCAGCCCGAGCTCGGCCACGATGGCGGTGCCGCCGCGCCCGAGCAGGATGATGCCGATCAGCAGCGGCGTCAGCTCGCGCAGCAGCACGACGACCAGGATGCGGCCGATCTGCTCCTCCTGCCCCGCGGTGTGCAGCCAGTAGAGCGCCTCGAACACCAGGCCGAGCCCGACCACGAGGGCGGTGACCACGATCGTGCCGAGGGAGCCGGCGACGAGCCGGGTCAGGCTGGCGCGGAAGCCGGCGCGGAGGGTGCGGCGCCAGGTGGCGGGGCGGGCGCCCTCGTGGACGACGCCCCAGAGCAGGGCGGAGACCTGCAGCAGGAACGAGAGCCGCCGCCTCGTCGCGCGACCGACGAAGCCGAGCACGGCCTGCGAGCGCGCCACTGCCGTCATGCCGCGCCGCCGAGGATGTAGCTGCGCATGTCGCCGGCGCCGGGCCGATGGAACAGGCCGCGGGGGCGGAACAGGAAGCGTTGCCGCAGCAGGAGATAGGCGGCCTCGCTGGTCTGGACGCTGCCATCGGCGGCGGAATCGGCCAGCGCGCGGGCGCCATCCAGGGCCTCGCCCCACAGGTTGTAGAGGCCCGGCGCCGGGCCGACCAAGCCGCCGAGCACCCGGCCCGAATCCAGCCCGAAGCCGAAATTCTCGGCCCCCTCGTCTTCCTCGAACAGCGCGGCGCAGGCGTCGCGCAGCTCGACCGTCGCGTCGGCCATGCGCAACGCCGCCTCCGCCGCCTCGCCGGGCGCGAACGCCGGGCCGGCGGCGGCCACGATCGTGGCGCCCAGCATCTTTATATAAGGAATGCCGTGCCGCGCCCCGATCTCCTGCGCCGCGCAGGCGATGCGATGTCCGAGCGACGCCCCGTCGGTCCGCGCCAGGGCGGCGCCGGGCAGCCGCAAGACCAGCACCGTCGCCTGCTCGCCCGGTTGCAGCGGAACCGACGCGCCGCCCAGCCCGGCATCGAGGCGGCGGTCGTCGAGCTTCGTGGCCGGTGCGGCCGACGCCGCCGCTGCTTGCGGGATGGCGCGCGCAGCCGGGCTGGCGGGCGCGCGCAAGCGCGAGCAAGGTCGCCGCGGCGCGGACCAGGTCGCGCGCGGTCGCGTCGGTGCGCGCATCTTCGAGCATCAGCAAGCCGGTCACGTCACTGCCGGCCAGCACCGGGACCACGAACACGGCGCTGCTGCCGATCGGGCGCATGAACAGCGCATGCAGCGACGCGGTACGACGGTCCTGCCGCGCATCGGCCACCTCCAGCTCGCCGCCCGTGGCCAGCGCCTCCATGAGCGCCGGGATCTCCTGGCGCGAGAGTTCGAGGCCGGCGACATGGCCGCCCGTGCCCGGCTCGAAGCTGTCCTGGCAGCGCAGACTCTGGCCGCCCGCGCCCCATTGCCACAGCGTGACCCGGCGCGCGCCTGTCGCCGCCGCCAGCGTTTCGACGAACTTCGGACGCGGCGCGCCCGCAGCGTCATGCGCGTTGAGCTCGCGGGCAAGCTGTGCAAACGCGTCGCCCTGCATCCGCGCCGCCTGCGCGCGCTCCGCCATCAGCCGCTCCGCCCGGTCGGACCGCAGGCCCTGGCGCACCAGCAGCACGCCGAGCCCCGCCGCCAGGCCGACCACCACCAGGAACAGCGAGGCGGCGCGCTGCGTGTTCACCTTCACGAAGCCGCTGAAATCGGCTTCCGGCACGACGATCGCGAGCAGCCAGTCCTGGCCCTTACCGGCGAGCGCGTCGTCGCCCTGCCGGCTGTTCAGCGGCGTGACGATGGAGATCATGCGGCGGCCGTCGACGTCGATCACGCGGGTGCCGACGCCATCGACCCGGAAATGATCCCAGCCCGCGACCAGGTCGGCATCGCCGACGCCATCGACGCGGGTCGGCTTGAGCTGGCCATCGACGGTCTGCAGCAGCCGCGCCGGGTCGGGGCCGGCGACCATCTCGCCGGTCCGCGCGACGATGTAGGCCCGGCCGGTGCGCCCGATGGTCAGGCTGCGGAGGAAGCCGGAGAGCGCATCCAGGCGGATGTCGACGGCGATCACGTCGGGGTCGCGGTCGGGGCCGTGCACCGCGGCGGTGATGCCCGGGGCGCGCTCGGTGAAGAAGATGTAGGGCGTGGTCCAGAACACGTCGTCGCTGCTGCGGGCGCCGATGAACCAGGAGCGGGTGCGGGCGTCGTAGGTGTCCGCCGGGTCCTCGTGCCGCTCCGTCACGGTCCCGGCTTCGTCACGCGTGGTCCAGACGATGCGGCGCCCGGCCGGCGAGACGGTGATCTGCTTGGTCTTGGTCGCCTCCGACCCCGGCGCGGCGCGGGTCACGAGGGTGAAATCCCCTGCCGCGTCGGCGAACAGGACGTTGGTGACCTGTGGCGTCTGGTTCAGGATCGAGGCGGCGAAGCTCTGCGCCTCGTCCGCGCGCGTCGTCGTGCCGCCGCTGCCGAGCATGCTGTGGCCCAGCAGGACGGCGTGCGACGCGGGCTCGAGATAGGCCGAGACCTGCAGCGCCACTCGCTCGCGCAGCCCGTCCAGCAGGTTTTCCGACAGGCCGAGCACGCCGTCGCGATTGGCGTTATAGGTATAGAGCCCGATGCCGAACAGGAAGCCGACGATGAGGCCGACGCCGCAGAGCGGCAGCACGATGCGCAGCGCGGTCCGCCGCCGCCGCGCCCGGGCGGCCAGCGGATCGGCATCGATGTCGACTATATCTGCCCGATCTGACCGAATGGAGTGGCTCGATGTTCTTTTGACTATAGACGTTGATACCCTATCTCACGCTTCGTCGTACCCTAATCATGGGGCGACGACAACGTTGCAATAGCCGCACCGAAATGTTGCGCTGATTTAAAGGACCTCTCGTGGCAAACGGATTTCAGAGCACACAGCGCTACATCGCGTCGCGCGACCTCGAGGTCGCCGTCAACGCGGCCGTCGCCTTGCAGCGCCCGCTTCTGGTCAAGGGGGAGCCCGGCACGGGCAAGACCGTGCTGGCGCACGAGGTCGCCGCGGCGCTCGGCTATCCGCTGGTGGAGTGGCACGTGAAGTCCACCACCAAGGCGCAGCAGGGGCTTTACGAGTATGACGCGGTGTCGCGGCTGCGGGACAGCCAGCTCGGCGATCCCAAGGTGGCCGACATCGCGAACTACATCGTGCGCGGCAAACTCTGGGCCGCGTTCGAGGCGGATGCGCCGCAGGTCGTGCTGATCGACGAGATCGACAAGGCGGACATCGAGTTTCCCAACGACCTGCTGCTCGAGCTCGATCGGATGCAGTTCTTCGTCTACGAGACGCAGCAGACGATCACGGCGCGGCATCGGCCGGTGGTGATCATCACGTCCAACAACGAGAAGGAGCTGCCGGACGCGTTCCTGCGCCGCTGCTTCTTCCACTACATCCGGTTCCCCGACCGCGACACGATGGAGCGGATCGTCGCCGCGCATTATCCGGGGCTGCGCGACGATCTGGTGCGCGAGGCGTTGAACGTGTTCTTCGAGGTGCGGGAGATGCCGGGGCTGAAGAAGAAGCCGGCAACGTCGGAATTGCTGGACTGGCTCAAGCTGCTGATGATCGAGGACATGCCGCCCGAGGCGCTGCGCGACCGCACCGCGGCGATCCCGCCGCTGCACGGCGCGCTGCTGAAAAACGAGCAGGACGTGCATCTGTTCGAGCGTCTGGCGTTCATGAACCGCCGCGGGCGCTGATGTTCACCAGCTTCGTCTTCGCGCTGCGCGACGCGGGCGTGCCGGTTTCGATCACCGAATACCTGGCGTTGCTCGGCGCGATGAAGGCGGGGATCGCCGCTTACGAGGTCGACGATTTCTATTATCTGAGCCGCGCCGCGCTGGTTAAGGACGAGCGGCATCTCGACCGGTTCGACCGGGTTTTTGGGCAAGTGTTCAAGGGGCTCGAAGCCGTGGGCGGCGCCGGCGAGGCGGGCGTGACCGCGCGCGAGCTGCCGGAGGAGTGGCTGCGGCGGATGATGAAGAAGCATCTGACCGAGGAGGAGAAGGCGCAGGTCGAGGCGCTGGGCGGCTTCGAGAAGCTGATGGAGACGCTGCGCCAGCGGCTGGCCGAGCAGAAGGAGCGGCATCAGGGCGGCAGCAAGTGGATCGGGACGGGCGGCACCTCGCCGTTCGGGGCGGACGGCTACAATCCGGAAGGGGTACGGATCGGGCAGAACGAGAGTCGGCACCGCCGGGCTGTGAAGGTTTGGGACAAGCGGGATTTCCGGGATCTCGACGACGGGGTCGAGCTGGGCACGCGCAACATCAAGCTTGCGCTGCGCCGGCTGCGGCGATTCGCGCGCGAGGGGGCGGCGACCGAGCTGGACATGGCCGGGACGATCCGCGCGACGGCCCATAATGCCGGTTCACTCGACCTGAAGATGGTGCCGGAGCGGCACAATGCGGTGAAGGTGCTGCTGTTCCTCGACGTCGGCGGGTCGATGGACGACCACATCCGCGCGTCCGAAGAGCTGTTCTCCGCGGCGCGCAGCGAGTTCAAGCATCTCGCGTTCTACTACTTCCACAACTGCCCTTATGAGCGGGTTTGGCAGCAGAATTACCGCCGGCACGACATGGCCATCCCCACCGCCGAGGTGATCCGCACCTACGGCCCCGATTACCGCGCGATCTTCGTCGGCGACGCGACGATGAGCCCCTACGAGATCATCCAGCCGGGCGGCTCGGTCGAGCATTGGAACGACGAGGCGGGGGCGGTCTGGATGTCGCGGCTGCTCGCGCAGTGGCCGCGCGCCGCCTGGCTCAACCCGGCGCCGACGCCGGAATGGGAACGCACGCAATCGGTGCGGATCATGCGCGAGCTCATGCAGGACCGCATGTTCGCGCTCACGCCCCGCGGGCTGGACGACATGATCCGGAGCTTGAGCCGCTAGACATGCTGCGCGTCACCGAACTGAAGATGAAGCTCGACCATTCCGACGCGGAGCTGCGCGAGGCGCTGGCGCGGCGGCTGGCGGTCGAGCCCGGCGAGTTGCAGAGCTACAGCGTCGCCCGCCGGGCGCACGACGCGCGGCGGCGGAGCGACATCTCGCTGATCTATACCATGGACGCTGAGCTCGCCGACGAGGGCGCGGTGCTGCGCCGCTCAGAGGGCGACCGCCATATCGGCCCGACGCCGGATATCGGCTACCGCTTCGTCGCGCGGGCGCCGGCGGATCTGGCGACGAGGCCGGTGGTGATCGGCGCCGGGCCGTGCGGGCTGCTGGCGGCGTTGGTGCTGGCGCAGATGGGCTTCCGCCCGCTGGTGCTGGACCGCGGCAAGGTGGTGCGCGAGCGCACCAAGGACACGTGGGGCTTCTGGCGCCGGGGCGTGCTGCACCCGGAGAGCAACGTGCAGTTCGGCGAGGGCGGCGCGGGGACGTTCTCGGACGGCAAACTGTGGAGCGGGATCAGCGACAAGCTCCACCATGGCCGCAAGGTGCTCGAGGAGTTCGTCCGCGCCGGCGCGCCCGAGGAGATCCTTTGGAGCGCGAAGCCGCACATTGGCACGTTCCGGCTGGTGACCGTGGTCGAGGGGCTGCGCGCCACGATCGAGGCTTTAGGGGGCGAGTACCGTTTCGAGGCCAAGGTGGACGACCTCGAAGTGGCGATCGGGGCCGACGGCGAGCGCCGCGTCCAGGCGGTGCATCTCGCCGGCGGCGAACGCATCGCGGCGGATCACGTCGTGCTGGCGATCGGGCACAGCGCGCGCGACACCATGGCGATGCTGCACGACAGGGGCGTGCGGTTGGACGCCAAGCCGCTCTCCATTGGTGTGCGCATCGAGCACCCGCAGGCGCTCATCGACCGCTCCCGCTTCGGCGACAGCGCGGGGCATCCTCGGCTGGGTGCGGCCGACTACAAGCTCGTCCATCATTGCCAGGGCGAGGCCGCGGGCCGCTCGGTCTACAGCTTCTGCATGTGCCCTGGCGGCACCGTCGTTGCCGCGGCGTCCGAGCCCGGGCGGCTGGTGACCAACGGGATGAGCCAATATTCGCGCGCCGAGTGCAACGCCAACGCCGGCATCGTCGTGGGTCTCGAGCCCCGCGACTTCGTCCCCTATGGCGGCAACGGTCCGCTCGCCGGCATCGCGTTCCAGCGCCACTGGGAGGAGCGCGCCTTCGCGGCCGGCGGCGGCGACTATCACGCCCCGGCGCAACGCGTCGGCGATTTTCTCGAGGGCCGCCCGTCCACCACGCTCGGCGAGGTCGTGCCCTCCTACAAGCCCGGCGTGCGCCCCGCGGATTTGGCCACCTGCCTGCCGGACTTCGCCGTCGCTGCCATCCGCGAGGCGTTGCCGGGGTTTGAGCGCCGCATTCGTGGCTTCGCCATGAAAGACGCGGTAATGACAGGCGTCGAGACCCGCACCTCCTCGCCCGTCCGCATCCCCCGCGGCCCTGACGGACATAGCCTGAACACCGCCGGCCTGTTCCCCGCCGGCGAGGGCGCAGGCTATGCCGGCGGGATCCTGTCGGCAGGGGTCGACGGCATCCGCGCCGCGGAATCGGTCGCGCTGTCGGTTACCCGCCGCAGTTAACCCTTGGTTAGGGGTTCTCGCCGTATCGTTAGCGTCTCGCCGTGCAGCGAGCCCGGAGACGCGGAGAACCCATGGCTACCGTCACGCAGTTCCTGTCCAGCATCGGCGTCAACACGCACATGGACGCGACGGACACCCCGTACGGCAACGTTGCCACGGTCGCCAAAGACCTGGCCTATCTCGGCGTCACCCACATCCGGGACCATGCCTGGGACGTCGATCTGCCCGCCTACCAGACGCTCGCCGCCAAGGGCGTCAAGTTCGACCTGATCGTCGACGCCAACGCGAAGAACCTGGTCACGTCGATGATCCCGATCAAGTCGAGCATCGTCTCCTTCGAAGGCGCCAACGAGGTCGATATCCAGCCGGTCGCGGTGCCGGGCGTCCACGGCAACGTCGCCTCCGCGCTCGCCGAGCAGAAGGCGCTCTACGCCGCCGTCAAAGGCAACTCGGCCTTGAGCGCGATCCCCGTCATCAACGAGAGCATCGGCGATCCCAACAACTACGCCAGCTATGTCGGGACCGTGGCCTATAGCGACATGATCAACATGCACGCCTATGCCGCCTGGGGCGACGCGCCGCGCTACGTGCTGCCCCAGCGCATGGCGACCGAAGGCAGCACGACGAAGCCCTCGATCATCACCGAGACCGGCTACTTCACCATGCTGAACAACACGGTCGACCCGAGCGGCGTGACCGAAAGCGTCCAAGCCCGCTTCACGCTCGACACGCTGTTCGACGATTTCGCCATGGGCGTCACCCAGACCTACCTCTACGAATTGTTGGACGAAGGCAACGACCCGGCCGGCACCAATTCCGAGCTCCATTACGGCCTCTTCCACGCCGACGGCACCCCGAAGCTCGCCGCGACCGCGATCCACAATCTGGGCGCCATCCTCTCGACGCCCGGCAGCGGCGCAAACCCCGCCGTCAGCCTCACGCCGTCCTTCACGAACCTTCCCGACACCGGCCGCTCGATGCAGCTCGCCGGCGCGGACGGCGCCGCTTTCCTGGCCGTCTGGGCCGAGCCGCAGGTCTGGAACACCAACGCCCAAACCGAAATGCCGGTCACGACCACCCCGGTCACCGTCGATCTCGGCAAGACCATCGCATCGGTCTCGGTGTTCGACCCGATGGTCGGCAGCAAGGCGATCGCGACCTATGCCAACATCTCCAAGCTCGTCCTCAACATCACCGATCACCCTCTGATCATCGAGGCGTCCGGCGCCGGGTCGGTGCCGGTGACGTTGATCCCCGCCGCCGCGATCGGCCCCTCGGGGGACGCCGCGATCACCCCCGCCGGCAGCACGATCGTCGACGCCGCGAACGCGGCGGTCCTCGTCGGCGATCCCTACACGGACGCAGCCTTCTTCGTGCACACCGCCGGCCAGCGCAGCACATCGAGCGCCATCGTCAACTTCCACGGCGGCGACACATTGACGCTCTGGGGCTTCGTCGATGGCGTCAGCACCATGTCGTGGAAAAGCAACCAGACCACGAACGGCTTCACCGGCATGACCCTGCGCGCCCAGCTAGCCGGGACCTCGAAGGGCCCGACCGCGACCATCACACTGGCCGGGCTCTCGATGCACGACGTTCGCGCCAACGTCCAAGTCACCACCGGGACGTCGAACGGCGCCTCTTATTTACGCTTGACCGACGTCGGCTGAGCCCGCGCTCAGCGAACCTTGGCGGCCGGCAGCCCATCCGTGCTGAGCGATCCGCCGCCGGCGAGATAGGCCGGTCCGCCGCGAAGCTCGGCCCGCCCTTCGCCGCCCGGGCGGGACAGCTCGAGCAACGGAAACAGCAGCTCGGCGACCCGGTAGGTCTCCTCCAGATGCGGGTAGCCGGACGCGATCAGCGTATCGATCCCGAGCGCCTGATATTCGCGGATGCGCTCGGCCACGGTCGCCGGGTCCCCGACGAGCGCGGTGCCGGCACCGCCGCGCACCAATCCGACGCCCGCCCACAGATTGGGCGACACCACCAGCCGGTCCCGCTGCCCGCCATGCAGCGCCACCATCCGCCGCTGCCCCTCGCTATCGCTTTCCTGCTGCAGCTTCTTCTGCGCCTGCGCGATCACGTCGTCGGACAAATACTTGATCAGCTCGTTCGCCGCGTCCCACGCCGCGCCCTCGGTCTCGCGCACGATAAGGTGCAGCCGGATCCCGAACCGCACCGTCCGCCCCGCTTCCGCTGCCCGGCGCCGAACGTCGGCGATCTTCTCCGCCACCTGCGCCGGCGGCTCGCCCCATGTCAGGTAGACATCGCATTGCGTCGCCGCGAGCGCATGACCCGGCGCCGACGAGCCCCCGATATAGAGCGGCGGATAGGGACGCTGCACCGGCGGAAACAGCAGCTTGCCGCCCTTCGCGAACAGATACTTACCCTCGAAATCGACCGTCTCGCCGCTCATCAGCGCCCGGAAAATCCGCAGGAACTCGTCGGTCTGCTCGTACCGCTCGTCATGCCCGAGCCGCATGCCGTCGCCCGCCAGGTCCACCGGTGTTCCGCCGCTGACCACGTTGAGCAGGAGCCGCCCATCCGTCATCCGGTCGAACGTCGCCGCCTGCCGCGCCGCCTCGGCCGGCAACGTCATCCCCGGCCGCAGCGCGACGAGGTACCGCAGCCGCTCGGTCAACGGCGCGACAGTGGCGCCGACCATCCATGCGTCCTCGCAGCCACGCCCGGTCGGGATCAGCACCCCGTAATAACCCAGCGAGTCCGCAGCCCGGGCGATCGCGCTCAGATATCGATGGTCGCCGGTCCGCTGTCCGATCTTGCTGCCAAGATACCGGCCATCGCCCCCGGTGGGCAGGAACCAGAGCATGTCGAGCGGGCGGTTGGCGGGAGCGACGGAGTTCATGGCGTTGGATCCTGGCACGAAGGGCGTCGACGCGTCTCGGCCGCCGGGCCGGATGCTGCCAAACGACGGCCCGTCCGTCTACGCGCCGAGCACCGCGGCCGCCAAGCGCCGTCCCGACAACCACGCCGCCTCGACCCGCGGGCCGATCAACCAGTCCCCGCACGCGCCCAGCCGCACCGTCTCGTTCCAGAAAAATCCGACGCCCGCGCTGCCACAGCGCGCATACCGCCACCGATGCGCCGTCGCCGACAATAGCTCCGGCAGCGCGCCGCCGACCCGGCCGGCGAACGCCGCCAGCAACGGCGCGACGATCGTGTCCGGCGTCTGCTCCAAATGCGCCGCCGACCAACCCGGTCCGGCTTGCAGCACCCAACTCTCCGGCCCCGACCGGCCAGGCTTGGCCGAGTTCCGCGCCGCCCAGCCGAGGATCCCCTCCTCCCGCAGCACGTCGCTCTCGAGCGGAACGCGGGCGGCAAATGCCGCCATCACGGTCCAGCACGGCGCCGACCGGGTCGCCGCAGCCTGGTCGGCGAACCCGGCATCCCATGGGCGGAGCAGCGGCGCCGCTTGCTCGGCCGGCGTCGCGATCACCGCCGCGTCGTATCGCCGCTCGCCCACACGCCACCGCCCGTCCTCGCGCTCGATTCCGTCCACCTGCGAGGTCCATGTCACCGACAGGGACTTGGCCAATTCCTTGACCGGCGCGCTCATCGCCGGCGCGCCGACCCAGGCATCGTCGCCCGCCGCCGGCCACCGCGCCGCGACGCCCTTCGCCCGCCATTGCTCGACGCACCTGGCAAAATCCGGGTCCCGCACCGTGAAATACTGCGCGCCATGGTCGAAGCTCGCCTCGCCGAGCGCCGTGGTCACCCGCCGGGTCGACATGCGCCCGCCCGGCCCGCGCCCCTTGTCGAGCAGCTTCACCGTCATCCCGGCGGATTGCAACGCATCGGCACACGCCAGCCCCGCGATCCCAGCGCCCACGATCAAAACATCCATGCTGTCCCCTGGCTCGACGCGCCAGACCCGCCGGCCGGGCCGGGCGCTTGCGATCCACATTCTCGCATGCGATGGCCGATATCCAGCGCAGGGGACGGCACGATGGCGAAAGACGAGCGGAACGCAGACTTCGAACGAGGCTGGGAAGCCGCCATCCAGGCCGCCCGGCACTGGCACGAGGCCCAGGCCAACCAGGCGATGGTGCTTTCCCGCCGCACCCGTTTCCCCAAGAACCTCGAGCGTGACGCCGAACTCCACCGCCGCTGCGCCGAGTTGATGGCGACCCTGTCGCCCGACGACGTGTGAGCGCGCCGTGAGCGCCGGTCTCATCGTCATCCAACGGCTGCACCGCATGGTCCGGCACGGCTGGCGTCCCTGGCTCGGCTACGACGTCGCAAGCCGGCAAGATCAGATGATCCATCTGCGGCAAAAACGGTCGATCGCCACGATCGGCCCGGACGGGACAGTCGCGATCGACGCCGGCGCGACCATCGCCGCCGACGATAGCCGCGGTTTTGACGCCATGTTCCCGCCGAATACGCGCAACAAGCGCAACCTGATGCGGCGGCTCTACGAGATCGGACTCTAGCCGCTCGGGCGGCGAAACCATTTCTTTACCTGCCGCTGATATCTCTCGTGCATGCGAAGAACGCGGTTCCCCGCTGTGCGGTCGCGCCTGCACAACGCCAGAAAATCGGCCGGGCGGGTCGCTGCCGTTGCGTCCGCGCTCCTGCTAGGCCTCGGACTGTGTGCGCTGGACGGCAATGGGCAATCGCTGTCCGCCGATCAATACGCCCTCGCCTTCGCCGCACCGCCCACCTCGGTCCGCGTCACGCCGGACGGCCGAGAGATCGTGCTCGAATTCGCCGGCCCGCTGCATGACGGCGAGGCCGCCCGTGCCGCCAAGGCGCTCGGCCCGTTGCTCGAGGGCTACGCCGAAGGGTATGGCGCCGTCCGCTTCCGTCTGACCACGCCGGCGCGAATCGCCGCTCGAGCGCCGTCCGATCCCAAGACAATCCTCGTCACGTCGCAGCCCGATGAACCCGCTACGCCCGATGACCAGCGCCGCCTCGCTATGCTGCAGGCGCGCGGCCTCGCCCGCGCCGGCGATCTCGCGGGCGCGCAGATCCGCCTCCGACAGCTCGCGGCCGACCAACCCGGCGACATGGAACCGCTACTGACGCTGGCCGCGGTGCAAAGTGATTCCGGGCGCTGGCAACAGGCGCTCGGCCTCTATGGCGGCGTGCTCCGCCTGTTCCCCGAAGCGACCGATGTCACCCGGGACCGCAACGCGCTCTCGATGCAGCACGCGCCCTTCCTTCGCCCGGAGATCGGCGCGACCTTCGGCCCCAACGGGGAACGCGCCCAGACCGTCACCCTGACGGGTGACCTCCCGCTCGGCGAACGATGGCGCGGCACCGCCTCGCTGCAGACGACGCATGACGAGATCCGCGGCCTCCGCCGCGCCTTCAGCAGTACGCAGGCCGACTACAGCGGCACCAAGGCGCTGTTCGGCCTCGGCCTCGCCCATGATTGGGACAAATCGACCGGCACGACCCGTCTCAACCTCTTCGCGGCACCGGCGACCGTCGGCGTCGCGATCAAACACGACATCACCACGCGTTTCGGCGACACGACGGTCGGCGTGCTCTATCACCAGCCCTACTGGGGCACCGTGATGGCGTTCGCCGCCAACGCCCGGCGCGATCAGGTCGGCGTCTCGCAACTCGTCAAACTGGCGGATCAGTGGCAGGTCCAGGCTGGCGCCGGGCTGATCCGCTACGGCATCCCCGGGCATGACGATGTGGCGTCGGGGCCAAGCGCGCTGGCCGGACTCAGCAAGGGGCTGCCAGCGTCATGGCTGCCGCGCGACGGGATGGAACTGCGCCTCGGATATCGCCTCGAGGCGGAATACCTGTCGCACGCGCAAACCGCGCCCGCCGAGATCGGCCCGCTCGCCTTGCTCGACACGCGGGCGCGAGAGATCCACAGCCTGTATGCCGAGGCGACCGCGCCGCTCGGGCCCCGGCAGCACGACGGCGCTGCTAGGATACGCGATCGACCGTTACGGCGGCGGCGGTCCGCAAGCGTTGCTCCGATATACCGACGGACATGACGATGACCACCTCGCCTTCATGGTCGAAGCCGGGATCGAACCATCGCTCGATCTGAAGCCGCGCACGCTGTTCCACCTCGGCGGCTACGCCGTTTGGCGCTTCGGCGGCCAGTGACGGGAACCAGGCCCATGGAACTCACGCCCCCCCGACCAGCCCTCGACCCGCCCACCGCCCGCGGCGCCATCAGCCGGCTTGCGTCCGTATGGCAGGCCCGCCGCCATCCCGACGATCTCGCGCTCGGGGCTCGTTTCGCCTGGCGAGGCGTCATCGAGGCTGCGATCCTGATCTTCGCCCTGGCCGCGATCGATCGCCTGTTCGGCACGGGTCATCGCTTCCTCGGCCTGGAGCCGCATCCGTTCGGCCTCGCGGTGCTGCTGGTCGCCGCGCAATACGGGACCGCCGAGGCCGCCGCGGCCACGCTGATCGCTTCGGCAACCCTGCTCGCCTTCAATATTCCCGAACAGGCATTCGACCAGGACCATTACGCCTGGCTGCAGAACATCGTCGCCGATCCGCTGCTGTGGCTGACGACGTCCCTCGTCGTCGGCGAGATCACCGGCCGCACGCGCAATCGCGCCCGTGAAGCCACGCACCGCGCCCTGCGGCGCGAGGCCGAGCTCACGACCATGTTGCAGACCAACACCGACCTGACCACCCGCGTCACCACGCTCGAGACCCGCATCGCCGGGCAACAGCGCACCGTCAGCTCGATCTACGAAGCCGCGCGCGCCATGGGCCCGAGCCGGGACGCCGTCCTGCGCGGCGCGCTTGCCCTGACCCGCGCCGCTACCGGCGCCACGAGCTGCGCCATCTACGCGCTGCAAGGCAGTGGATTGATCAAGATCGGCGCCGACGGGCGGGACGACGCGCACGCGGTTCACGACGTGGACGGCGACAGCCGCTTTTTCATCGCGGTCATCGGCGAGCAGCGATGCCTGTTGGCGAACAATGCCGAGGATCGGGAGTGTCTCGGTCCGTTCGGCATCATGGCGGCGCCGATCCTCACGCCGGACGGGGTCGTGCTCGGCGCGCTCGCCGTCGAGGCGATCCCGTTCACCATGCTCCATCTCGGCACGGTGGCGAGTTTCCGGTCCGTCTGTGAATGGATCGGCGCGGGGCTCGAGCAAGCGGCCGCCTATGAAGCGGCCCATGCGGGGCGGTTCCTGGTCGACGGCTCGAGCCTGGTGGCTTCCCGCCATGCCGACCGTATCCTCGCGGTGATGAGCGCGACCGCGCGCCGGGTCGGATTCGATCTCGTGATGATGCAGCTCGACCTGGATCTCGGCGACTCCGACGAGGCGCTGCTGAACGGACGGCGAACGCTGGTGGGCGTCATGGAGGCCGTGCTTCGCGACAACGATCTGCTGTTCGAAGGCGACGATGGCGGCCGCCGCCTCTGCGTGCTGATGCCGGGGACCCCGTTGCAGAACGTGCCGCTCGTGGCCGAGCGCCTGCGCCGCGCGGTGGCGGGCCAAGACCCGCGCCTGACGGACCGGCTGGCGATCTCCTGGCTCAGCCTCAACCAGGTCGACGACGTGGCGCTCGCATCGTGATCCCGCGCCATCGCGACCGCGACTGGTCGCACGGCGGGGCGTTCCGCTTCGCACTGCTTCTGCTCGCGCTGGAAGCCGTTTGCGTGGCCCTGCTGTGCCGGCACTGGCAAGCCTTGCCGCTCGTGTCGCATGGGCTGATCAGCCTGGTCGCGAACGCGATCGTCTGGCGCCGCGGCGCGGTCGCGAATGCGCCGATCGCGGTGCTGCGGATGTCGGCGATGCTGCTGCCGTTCCTCGGCCCGCTGGCGCCGTTCGCGGCCGCCGCCCTCTTGCTCGCGCAGCTGCTTCACGCCACCCAGCCGCCGGATGCCGCGGCGTGGCACGAGCACCTGTTCCCCAACCTCGCGGCCGATCCGCTCAACGACCAGATGGACGCCATCGCGCGGCGGCAACCGCCGTCGGCCACCGGCGACGACGTCGAATCGTTCTATGACGTGCTCCGCTGGGGCACGCTGCGCGAACGCGAGCACGTCCTGTCCCTGATCAGCCGCAGCTTCCGCGCCGAATTCGCGCCCGTGCTGCGGGAGGCGCTGGCGAGCGACGATCTCGGCCTGCGCGCGCAAGCGGCGGCCGGGCTGTCGCTGCTGGAGACGCGGATCTCCGACCGGCTCGCGACCCTGCAACGGATCCACGACGAGGCGGAGGCCGGGACCACCCGCGGACAGGCGGCGCTCGCACTGGCCCAGGCGCTCGGCGACGCTGCCCATTCCGGCCTCTACGACGAGCTTCGCGCCGCGGACATGCGACGTGAGATCGTCTCGCTGCTCACCCCGATCGCCGCCGCCCGCCCCGGCGATGCATCGGTCGTTGTCATACTCGGCCGAACCATGATCCATCTCGGCGAGTTCGACGCAGCCGCCGCAACCCTCTCGCGCGCCGTCGAGCAGGCCGAAGAAGGCGGCGAACAAACCGACGCGGCATTCGGCTGGTTGATCGAGGCCCTGTTCCGCCAAGGCAATTTCGCTCGCCTCGCGGCCGTGCTCGCCCACCAGCGCGCCAAGGCGGTCACGCTCGTCGGTCGCGACGGGCCGCTCGCACCGGCGCTCTCGTTCTGGACGGCCGCAACGTGACCGCCGCATCGTCCCCGGAGGCGGACGTCGCCCTGCTCCTCGAAGGCACCTACCCCTTCGTCTCCGGAGGCGTCTCGAGCTGGGTGCACCACCTGCTCCTCGCCCATCCGGACCTCAGCTTCCACCTCGTCTGCCTCACGCCGGACGACCGGCCCCGCGCCCAGCGCTTCGATCTGCCCGGCAACGTGCGGTCGCTCACCTGCATCCCGCTGCAAAGCCTGCCGATCGGCCCCGCACGCGCGAACCGCCGGACCATGGGCTCGCATCGAGGGCATGCTGCACCTGGTCGACAAGCTGCTTTGCGGCGCGGCGGAACTGAGCGATCTGACCGCAATCGCCCGTCACATCGAGAGCGTGGATGGGGCAGCCGGTCGGGCCTTGCTGCTCGATAGCCGGCATGGCCTTCAAAACCGTACGGACCGGCTACGAGCGCAGCGGCGGCGATTCCTCCTTCCTCGACTACTTCTGGTCCTGGCGCAGCCTGGCGAGCGCCGTCCTGGCCGTCCTCCTGCCAACGCTGCCCCCGGCTCGGTGCTACCACGCCGTCTCGACCGGTTTCGCCGGCCTGCTCGGCGCCCGCCTCGCGGCTTCCACCGGGCGTCCCCTGATCCTGACCGAGCATGGCATCTACACCAATGAGCGCCGGATCGAGATCGCGATGGCGGATTGGCTATACCGCGGCCCCGAAGCGTCATTCGCGCCCCGCAAGACCGTGCGCGACCTGCGCGACCTCTGGATGGAGGCCTTCGAAGGCTTCGCTCGCCTGACCTATGCCGCCGCCGGGCCGATCGTGACGCTTTACCGCGGCAACCAGGGCCTCCAGCTCCGCGACGGCGCACTGGCCGCCCGCTGCACCATCATCCCCAACGGCGTCGATGCCGATCGATACGCCGCCATCCCGCGCAGCCCCGAGCCGCGGCCACCGACGGTCGCGCTGATCGGCCGCGTGGTGCCGATCAAGGACGTGAAGACCTTCATCCGCGCGGTCGGGCTGCTCCGCCGCAAGGTCCCGGATGCGCGCGGCGAGATCCTCGGGCCGCTCGAGGAGGACCCGATCTACGCCCGCGAATGCGCCGCCCTCATCCGCCAACTCGGCCTCGAGGACGCGGTCACGCTGCACGGCTCGATCGCCGTCCCGGAGTGGCTCGGCCGCATCGACGTCAACGTGCTCACCTCCATCTCGGAGGCACAGCCGCTCACGATCCTCGAGGCCGGCGCCGCCGGCGTGCCCTGCATCGCCACCAACGTCGGCGCCTGTCGCGAGATGATCGAGGGCGATCCGCCCGGCGAGACGAAACTCCGCCCCGGCGGCATCATCACGCCGGTCGCCAACCCCGCCGCGACCGCCGAGGCCATGGCCCGGCTGCTGACCGATCCCGCCGCCTGGTCCGACGGCGAGCGGCGGCATCCGCGATCGTGTCCGCACCCGCTTCCTCAAATCCGACTGCGACCGCGCCTACCGCGCGCTCTACCTGCGCGCCGTCGATATGAAACACGCGGCGTAGGAGACCGGCATGGCAGGCATCGGCTTCGTCCTCCGCCGGCTCACCCAGCGCGACGACCTCTCGGGCGCGCTGCAAGCCTACACCGCCGCCGCCGCCATCACGTCCGGACCGTGGCTGCTGACGGTGCTGGCCATCGCCGCCTCCGGCCTGGGGAGCGCCTGGTCGGACGGATCGCCGGACTACCAATCGTTCCGGATCATGCTCTCGTATGATTTCTGCTTCTCGCTGGTCCTGACGGCGCCCGCGACGACGCTCGCCTCCCGCTTGATCGCCGACCAGCTGTTTGCCGAGGACATCCACGAGATCGTCCCGACCTTCCTCGGAACGCTCGCCTTCGCGCTGCTGCTGCAAATGCCGCTGGCCGCTTGGTTCTGGTGCCTTCATGTCGACGTTTCCTGGCTCGAAGCTGCCGCGGCGATCGCCTGCTACGCCGCGCTCGTCGCCCTCTGGGTGACGACCGCATTCCTCTCGGTCCTGCGCGAATTCGGCTTCGTGCTGCTCTGCTTCGTGCTCGGCATGGGGGTCGCGTCCGGCGGCGCACTGATTTTCGGGCGCGACCTCGGCGCGGCGGGCATGCTCGCCTGTTTCGCCGCGGGCATCGCCTTCATCGCCTTCGCCGGCGCCGGGCGCGTCCTGACGCGCTTCCCCTACGGCACGCTCGCTCCCGCCGCCCTGTTGGCCGCGGCCCGCCGCAACAAGGTGCTGCTGCTCATCGGCCTGCTCACCGCCGCCGCGCCCTGGGCCGATAAATGGATCATGTGGTTCGGCCCCACCTCCGACCGCATGAGCAACGGCCTGCATTATGCGTCCTATTACGACAGTGCGATGTTCCTCTCCTACCTAGCGATGGTGCCGGGCTCAGCGGCGTTCTTCGTCGTCACCGAAACTGGCTTCTTCTTGTCGTACCGCCGCTTCTTCGACGAAGTCCTCACCGGCGCCAGCCTACGGCGCATCGAAGACCAGCGGCGCGAGCTATGCCGACGCATCGCCGACGCCGGTATTTCGCTGATCCTGCTGCAGGCCTTGGTCACCGTGACGGTGGAGCTGTCCGGCCCGCTCCTCGTCCATGTCGGCCTGCTCTCCGCCTCGCAATACCCGATCTTTCGTCTGGGCGTCCTCGGCGCGCAATTCCATCTGCTGCTGAACTGCCTGCTCGTCGTGATGAGCTATCTCGATCTGCGGGCCGACCAAGTCGCCTGCGCATTGCTGTTCCTGGTCCTGAACGCCGGCCTCACCGCGGGGCTGCTCGCCTTCGGCGCCTCGTTCGACGGCTACGGCTATTTCCTCGCCGGCCTCTCGTCTTTCCTGTTCGCGGCCGCACTGACCGCTTCGCGCTGCCGCGATCTGATCTACGTCGCCTTCGTGCGCAACAACGCCAGCGTCCGCGACGCGAGATGATGGGCGTTCATCATTCCTCAACGACGCCCGCGTAAGACGAACCAATGTCCGACACGCCCGGCCGACATCGACCCCGCAGGACCGGCTTCGCCGCGATGATGCTCGCCTGCATCCTATCGCGCGCCGCGTCCGCCGAGCCGGAGCGGTTCGTCGTCTGCTACGGCAACGATGCCGCGGCCCAGGATTTCGCGCCCTATTCGCGAGCCGTGCTGGACGACGACCACCATCCGCCGCTCGCCCCGCTGAAGGCGCGCGGTATCCAGCTTTTCGGCTATGTCAGCCTCGGCGAAATCGACAGCAAGCGCCGCCTCTATCAGGAGACCGCGGGCTTGCTCCTGGGACGCAACCCGAATTGGCCCGATGCGCACTATGTCGATCTGCGAAACCCGGTCTGGCACGCGCTCATCCTGGACCGCATCATCCCCGACCTGCTTGCCCAGGGGTTCGACGGCATCTTCCTCGACACGTTGGACGACGCCGGCTTCCTCGAACACGCCGACCCGGTGCGCAACCACGGCATGATCGCCGCCGCCGCCGCCCTGGTCCGCGAGATTCACGACCGCTATCCGACGATCCCGCTGATGCTGAATCGTGCCTACGACGTCGGCATCCTCGTCGCCGACACGCTCGATTCCGTCTTGGCGGAGAGCCTGGCCAGCACCTACGACTTCAAGACGCGCCGCTATAATCTGCGCCCGAAAGCCGATCTCGATTGGGGCATGGCCCGCCTGGCCGAGCTGCGCCAACGCAATCCGCGCCTCCGGCTTTACAGCCTGGACTACTGGAACCCCGACGACCACGCCGGCATCGTGCAGTTGTACGACCGCGAACGAAGGGCCGGTCTGATACCCTATGTCGCGACCGTGGACCTGCAGCGCATCGTCCCGGAACCCCGCGACGTTCGGCGAGCGGCCCGATGATGCCCATCATCAAGCGACGTGCCGCCCTGCTCGGCAGCGCTGCCGTCATCGCAACGCGGGGGATCGCCCCGGCGGCGTCCCGGCCGAAGGAGCCGGGAGGCCTGGTGAAGCGACGCGTGCTCGCGCTCTACGACGGCGCGCTCGAGCCTTCGTTCAAAAAACATAGCGTGCATACGCAAGCCGCGATGCCGCTCGAATGGCTCGGCCTGGTGCTCGAGTATCGGGACGTCCGGGAGAGCCTGCCGCCGATCTGGCAGGATCCGTCCTACCGCGGCGTGCTCACCTGGTTCCCCGAGCCCAATCTTTCCCGCTACGCCGACTATGTCGCTTGGATCGAGCAGGTCGCGGCCGCCGGGCTGCGCGTGGTTCAGGTCGGCGACGCGGCGCCGAGGCCCGGTCTCCTTCCCGAGGCCGAGGAGGCGGCTTTGCGGCGTCGCCTGTTCGCGGCCTTTGGCGTGCGCGCCGTCGGCCTTTGGAGCGCGGTGACGCTCGGGGACAAGATCGTCAAACAGGAAAGGTCAGTCACCGAGTTCGAGCGTCGCTTCGACGCCGGACTACCGGCCTACGAACTCTACCGGCCAGATCGTGACGACGCACAATCCTGGCTGGTGGCGCAGCGGAACGATCAAGCCGGCTCGATCTCGCATCTCGTGCTCATCACGTCCCGCGGCGGCTTCGTGGCGCCCGGCTATGCCATGGCCGACGACGCTCAGACCGGCGTCAAACAATGGTTCATCGATCCGTTCGCCTTCTTCGCCGAAGCATTCGCGACCGCCGACCTTCCCGCGCTCGATACCACCACGCTATGCGGGCGGCGGGTCTACTACAGCCATATCGATGGCGATGGCTGGCGGTCGATCAGCCAGGTCCGCGCGCCGGGGCGCGCCGTGGCGACCAACGCCGAGATCGTGCTGCAATCCTGCATCGCCGCGAACCCCGATCTCCCGGTGACCGTGGCGCCGATCGCGGCCGAGATGGATCCCGCTTTCGCCGGCGACCTGCGCGCCATCGGCGCCGCCCGGGCGCTGTTCCGGCTCGATCACGTCGAGGCTGCGACGCACACCTACACGCACCCGTTCCGCTGGAGCTTCTTCGAGCACTACGAAGCCGGAACGGAAGCGCCGTTCCAAGCCGCTTACCGCAACACCGTCACTGGCCGTTCGGCGGTCGTCGAGGCAGCCAGCGCCACGCCCGGCCAGGGCGGCGGCTGCTGCGGCCAGGGCCAGACATCCGGCCCCACCCCGCCCCGCGCCTTCGGCGGCCGCCCGTTCGATCTGCAGGAGGAGATCGTCGGCTCCGCCCGGCTGATCGAGGCGATCGCCTCCGGCTCCGGCAAGCGCGTCTCCCTCCTGCAATGGCCCGGCGACTGCACGCCGTTCCCCGCCGCGCTCCGCGCCGCGACCCAAGCGGGGTTGCTCAACATCAACGGCGGCGACACACGCTGCGACGCCGCTTTCCCCAGCGTCAGCGCCGTCGCGCCGCTCGGTTTCCAACGCGACGGCAACATCCAGGTCTACGCCTCCAACAGCAGCGAGGAACTCTATACCGAGCTCTGGACGGACCGTTATTTCGGCTTCCGGGACCTGCCGCAGACCTGGGACCGCACCGGCGCTCCGCGTCGCCTGAAGCCGCTCAATCTGTACTATCATATGTATTCGGGCGAGCGCCGGGCGAGCCTCGACGCCCTGCTCGACAACATCCGCGCACTCCGGCAGCGCGGCGACTTCCTCGCCGTGTTCGCGAGCCGCTTCGCCGCGCTCGCCCAAGGCTTCTTCACCGCCTCGATCACTCGCGAGGGTGCGTCCGCATGGCGCATTCGGGACCGCGGCGGCCTGCAAACCATCCGCTTTCCGGCCGGCGACAGGCGCATGCTCGACCTCGACGCCAGCGACGGCGTGCTCGGCGAACGGGTGATCAACGGGGAGCTCTACGTGGCGCTCGATCCCGCCAGCATGACGCCCTTGGTCGCCCTGAAACCGCGACAGGACACGCCACCGTCCAGGCCGTCGCTGGTCCAATCGTCATGGGAGGTCAGCAAGCTCGACCTCGCGGCGGGTCGGTTGGGCTTCGCCGTGCAAGGCTTCGGGCCCGGCTCGATGGCGTGGCGGATGCCCCAGAGCGGGCCGTGGCGCCTGACCACCGGCGACATTGCGCTCGACATCACGGTCGGCGCGGATCATCTGCTGCGCGCCGAACTGCCGGCCATCGCGGCGGCGGAGCGGCGCATCACGCTCGCGCAGCCGGGCTGAGCATGTCGGCAACGCTCCCGCAGATGCCGTCGGCCGCGTCGATGTTTCCGCATCGTTTCCGCTCGCTGCGGACGCTTCTGGCGCTCACCGTGATCGGCAGCATCGTCTCGTCCGCATGGCTGTTGCCCAGTCGCCTCGAACGGGTCGCGGTCGCCATCGAGCAAGGCGACCAATCGGCGATCGACCGGGAACTGGACATGGCCGTGCAGCGGCCGATCGATCCCGGGGAGGCGCGCGCGCTGGCAACTGTCGCGCTAACGATGGGTGCGCCCGAGACCGCCGCCGCGATCCTCGAGCAGTTCCTCGCCGCGCAGCCCCGCAGCGTCGAAGGGCTGCGCCTGCTCACCGAAGTGCAGCGTCAACGCCGCCGCTCGCTCGACGTGGCCACGCTGGACGAACGGCTTTATGCGCTGACCGGAGATCCGGATGCGCTGCGCGAGAGCGCCGACATCTATGCGAGCCAGCACATGGCGACCGAGCGGCTGAGCGCGCTGCGGCGTCTCGCATCGATCGGCCGGGCGACCGCGTCGGACATGGACGAGCTGACGCACCGGCTGGTCGAGTCCGGCGACAGGGAGGAAGCGCTGACCTCGCTCATGCGCTGGCTGGAGGCGCCGCGGACGGTCCCGATCCCCGTCGAATTGCTCGGGCTGGCGGCCGGGCTGTCCGCCGATACGGCCGAGGCGGACGCCATCGCGGCCCGGCTCGGCGGCCTGATCGCGCGCGGCGGCCAGCTCGGATCGCTGCATGTCCTGATCCAAATCTATGCGGACCGGGGTCGTCCGGCGCTTTCGCTGGTCGCCGGCCGCGCGCTCGGGCCGGAGATGGCGGCGCGGCCGGACGTTGCCCTGACGCTCGCTGAACTCGAGGCGATGCAGGGCGATTTCGCGGCTGCGCGCGCGCGGCTGGAGCAGCTCGACCATGCAGGCACGCTGCTGCCCGCCGGGCTGCCGATGCTGGCGGAGCTGAGCATCCAATCGGGTGATCTCGATCGAGTCGTCCCGATCTTCGCCGCGCTTGCGCCGGATCAGGTGAGCACCGGCTTGGCGCACCGGCTGGTCGAGGCGGTCACGGCCGCCGGGCGGCTGGAACTGCTGGCCCGGCTGCCGCTCGACGCGATCGCCCACGCCTCGCCGGCGAGCGCGGCATCCGTCGCCCTGGCCCGTGGCGACCGCGGCCGTGCGGGCACGCTGCTGCAGGCGGCTCTCTCGACCGGCGGCGACCTCTCCGATCTCGGACCCGCCTTCGGCCACGTCGTCCATGCGCTCGGACGCGAGCGCGAGGTGCTGGCACGCTTGGTCGCGCTCGTGCTGTCCGGCGCGTTCTCCGACGAGTCGCTCTCGTTGCTGACCGACCTCGCCGCCGCGGACCCGAACGCGCCGGCCGCGCTCGATGCGCTTCGCGCGCAGCGCGATCGTGATCCGCGCGTCGGTCTAGCCTGGGCATTGCTCGCAGCCCGGCACGGCCAGTCGGCGACGGTGGCAACCTGGCTGCACGCGGCGCACTCGGCGGTGCCGACGCGCACGCTCGTGGATCTCCTGCTGCTGTCGGCCGACCGGAACGAGGGCGAACTCGTACGCAGCGCGGCATCGGCCCTGGCAGCGCGCGCCGATCTGCCCGCGGGCTGGACGCAGGACGAGGTCGCGCTGACCGCCCGCGCCCGCGAGCCGATCACGTCCGCCCGGCTGCGAACGGCGCTCGACCTGTTCGGTCGTCCCACGGTCGACGACGCCGCACGCCGCAGGATCACGGCGCTGCTCGTCGGCGCGCCGGGCTTCCATCAACTCGGGCCCACGATCGCGGCGGCCGGGTCGCCCGCCATCGCCTGGCTGACACAAGCCATTGAAGCCGACGGTTCTGCCGAGCGCATCGCGATCGAGCTCGATCTCCTGGCTGCCTTGGCCCCGGACCGGGCGCTCGCGCTGCTGGCAGGCCGGGCCGACGCGGAGCGCCGCCGTCTGCTTCCCATCGAGATCGCGTCGTTGCAGCGAACCAGCCGCATGCCCGAGGCTCAGACCGAGTTACGCTCGGCGCTGCGCGGTCTGCCGCCGAAACAACAGGATGCCCTGCTCTACGACGTCCTTGCACGATTGCCGCAGAACCATGCGCTGCCGGTGTTGCGTGTGGCGGCAGGGACCGGCCGAGCCGACTGGGCCTCCGCCTATCAGGAGAAACTCGCCCGCCTCGGCCTGCAGGACGAATTGCGATCGGCGCTCCGCGCCGGAGCCGCGTCGGAGCGTGATCCGAAACAGCTGCTGTCCCTCGCGTCGCGGTTGGTCGATCTGCAGGACCGGCCGGGGGCGATCGCCGCCCTGAAGCTCGTTGCGGCTGGTAAACCCCCGGTTTCGCCAGAGGTCGAGCAGTTGATGTTCCTCTGGGGTCCCCGCGCCGCCCCGGAGGCGATCGCGTGGACACGCGAGCAAGCGCTCGCCGCGGCGCCCGAACGCCTGCCCAAATGGATCGAACACCTCGCCTATCTCGGGCAGCCCGGCCCCGTCCTCGCCATCGTCGAGCAGCGCCCGGAGGTGCTCGCGTCGAGCGCATCCGCCGTGCGGACCTACGGCGCGGCGCTGATCGCCGCCCATGCGCATGCCACGCCGGACCTCCGCAGCGCGATCGCGGCCGCCCGCGGGCCCGACATCCAAATGGCGCTGGCGCAACTCGCGCTCGATACGACCCAGCCTGCCTTGGCCTGGCACGCCGCGAACGCCGCCGTCAGCGCCTCGCCCACCGATCCGGCCGCGCTCCTCCTCGCCGCGCAGGCCGCCGCCGCCGCACGCCGGAGCGCGGACGCCGCCACGCTCTATACCAGGCTGCTCGCCCTAAGTCCGCAGCCCGTCACCGTTTGCATCGACGCCGCCGACGCGTTGCTCGCGGCAAAACGGACCGGCGAGGCGCGTTCTATTCTCGAGACAAGTCTCACGAAATTGCCCGCGACGCCGGCGACGGTGAGCGCGGCGCGGCTCCGCGGCCGGGTGCTGATGCTGCTCGCCCGAGATGACGAGGCGGCGGCCCTGCTCACGGAGTGGCTCGACCGCTTCCCCTCGCATGCCGGCCTGCGCGCCGACCTGCTGCAGGCCCGGCTGGACCGGAAGTAAGCGTCCCCCTGAGCCGGACCGCGCCGCCTCTTGCCGCTGAACGGCGAGTGGCGGAGAAGACGAAGCATGTCGCTCCTCGTCGATGTCTTCCAGTATCTCAGTGTCGTCGTGCATGCGCTCGTCATCATGGCGCAGAGCATGACCATCGGCGGGACGCTGTTCGTGCTCTTCCTGGCCCGGCCGTTCGCCGTCCGCCTCACGATGCCGATCGCGGCCTATGGCGCGGTGCAGGTGCTCGACGGCGAGCGCCTCGCGCGGCAGGCGGCGTTGCTGACGGCCTGGAGCGCGCTGGCGCTGATCGTCGCGCAGGGCCTGACCATCGCCATGCAGGCCGTGGTGGTCAAGGAGGCGGTCGGCCTGAACCTGGCCGAGATTGCCGGCGCGAATTTCGTGCTCGCCGGGTCGATCAAGATCGCCGCCGCGCTGCTGCTCGCGATCCTGCTGTTTTCCGGCCGCGCCGGGCCGGCGCCGATGCTGGCGCTCTGCGCGGTCATGCTCGCCGCGGCCGTCATGACCACGCACGCCACCGCGCGGCTCGAGGATCGCCCGCTGCTGATGACCGCCACCGCGCTGCATCTGTTAGGCGCCGCGGTCTGGATCGGCGGCATTCCCTGCTTCGTCATGGCGCTGGCGCGCATCCGCGACGGAGCCAGCCTGCGTCTCGTCGGCGCCCGCTTCTCGCGCATGAGCATGGCCGGCGTCGGCTGCATCCTGGTCTCCGCCGCCGTGTTCAGCGTCTATTACATTGGCTCGCTCGACGGGCTCTACAGCACGGCCTACGGCGTCATGGTGACCGGCAAGGCGGTGCTGTTCCTCGGCCTGCTCGGGCTTGGGCTCGGCAATTTCCTCGTCGTCGAGCGCCTGCGCCGCGACAAATCCACCTCCGTGCTGCGGCTGCGGCGCTTCGCCGAGGTCGAGATCGGAGTCGGCCTCACCCTCTTCTTCGCAGCAGCGTCGCTCACCAGCACGCCCCCCGCGCTCGACGTCTCGCCGCCCGATCGCGTCTCCATCTCCGAGATCGTCGAGCGCTTCTCGCCGCGCTGGCCCACGCTGGTCGAGCCGGACCACTCGACGCTGACCATGCCGCCCGCCGGCTTCGTCCCAGGTTCCGGCGAAACGTACGGCCACGAACTCACCGACAGCCAGCTCTCGGAATTCGGCCATCACCGTGCCGGCGTCTTCATCCTGGTGATCGCGATCCTCGCCCTGCTGGACCGCGCCGGCGTGCGCTGGGCCAAGCATTGGCCGCTCGGCTTCCTCGCGCTCGGCGTGTTTCTGATGTTCGTCTCCGAGCCGGAGGTCTGGCCGCTCGGCCCGGTCGGCTTCTTCGAAGGGCTGCGTGATGTCGAGGTGCTGCAGCACAAGGCGGTGTTCACCCTGGTGATCGCCTTCGCGCTGTTCGAGTGGAGCGTGCGCACCGGCCGGGTCAAGGACCCTCGGGCGGCGCTCGTCTTCCCGTTGCTGGTCGGCGTCGGCAGCATCCTGCTGCTTGCGCACTCGCACCCGATCATCGACATCAAGGACCAGCTCCTGGTCGAGATGACCCATGAGCCGATGGCCATCGTCGGCGTCACCGTCGCCTCGGCCAAATGGCTGCAGTTGCGCGCCGATGGGCGGGTCGCGCGGGTCGCTGGTTGGGTCTGGCCGCTGGGCCTGCTGCTGATCAGTGTGATCCTGCTGCTCTACCGGGAGACCTAGGCCCCGATCTGGATCTCGGTCTCCGGCCCACACCGCGCCAGCACGCGCAGCAGGTCCGTGCGCGCCACCGCCACGCAGCCATCCGTGCCGCTGTAGCCGGGCGAGGCGATGTGCAGGAAGATGGCGCTCCCCCGCCCCGGCGCCGGCGGGCTGTCGTTCGCGCCGATCACGGCCAGCACGTCGTAGAGCCCGTCCTGCCGCCACAACGCCTCGGCATGGAAGGCGTGCGGCAGCGTCACGCGTTGGTTGTAGGCGGGGTCGGCCGGGTCATCGCTCCAGGCGTCCTGAGACGCGATCGCCGACACCGGCAAGCGACGTTGCCGGTTTCGGGCAGCGATCCGGCCGATACAGCACCTCGCGCAGCGGAAACATGCCCGCCGGCGTCGCCCCGTCGCCCTCGTGCTTCTCGGTGCGCACCCCGTTCCGCCCCACGCTGCACCGGACCCGGATCTCCCCGAAGGTCAGCATGCCCCGTGCGACCACGATCCGCGCCGCGCCCGGCGCCACCACGATCCGCGCCGCGCCCGGCGCCAGCGCGAGCGCCGCGACGGCGAAGCTCGCGCGCCGCGTCAGCACCGGACGTGGATCGCCCGCTCGCCCGTGGTCAGGCTCTGCGACAGCCATCGCCCGTCCTCGATCGTGTAGCGGTTGCGATGCCCGACTTCGGGCCGCGGCGTGCCGACATCGCTGACCACCACGGTCGTCAGCACGTTCTCGCTCCGCTCCGTGATCCGCTCGATCGCCACGTTCACCCGTCCGCCCGGCAGTCGCCACTCGAACTGGAGCGCACCGTCCAGCAGGGTCACGGTGCCATACAGCCCGCCGCCGCAGCTGCGCCCGTCGGCGTGCCGCCACCGTCCGCCCAGTAGGCTGGCGAGATCCGGCGCGGGCGCAGGCGGCGGCGGCGCGGGCGTCACCGTCAGCGGCCGCTGCAGGCTCGGGGCCGGCGCCAACGCCAGCGCGGGCGCCACCGCGGCCGGCGCCGTCTCGCCCGGGTTGAACACGAAACTGTCCCCGCCCAGCGAGACGTAAACGAACGGGTTCTGCCGGTTCGCCGTCGCCCGCCGCACCTCGTCGCGCACCCGCCCGAACATCAGGCGGATATCCAGGCCGGGATCACCGATATGCGCCAGCAGCGCCGAGGTGAACGGGCTATGCGCGCCGTCGCCATCCGCCGCCGTCGCGTCCGCCGCGGTGGCATAGGCGATCAGCGTGTTGTCCATGTCGGCAGGGGCCGCGAGCCCCCGCGCGCCGCCCAGGCTACGGCCGAGCGAGCGGCTGAGCTGGGTCGCGATCGGGTTGTCGCGGCAAGCGTCCAGCACCACGATTCGCAGCCGCCGCGCCCCGGCCAGCTCGTCCGTGATCGCCGCGACGTCGACGAAATCGTAGCGCAGGTCCTGCGTCTGCTGCGGCGCATGCGCGTCCACGGGCACCAGGTAATTGTGCCCATCCACCTGCACGCCATGCCCGGCATAGAACACCATCGCCACGTCGGCCGCCGCGGCCCGGCGCCCGAACGCCCGCAGCGCCTGATCCATGGTGCGCTTGTCGCCGTCGATCACGGGGGTGACGTCGAAGCCAAGCCGGGCCAGCTTCTCGGCCACGGCGCGCGCATCGTTCGCCGGGTTGGGCAACGGCGTCACGGATTGGTAGGCGCTGTTGCCGATCACCAGCGCCACACGCTGCTCCGCCCGCGCCATCGACGCGAATAGACACAGCGCAAGGAGAACGAAAGCCCGCATGCCCCGCATTATGAGGCCCGTCCGAAAAAGGGCCAGCGCGATCAGGCCGGCGACGGCGCCGCCCGGTCGAGGTCCGGCAGGAATGCGGCGAGCAGCCCCAGCGCCGGCAGGAACGCGCAGATCCGATACACGAACTGCAGGCTCGTCGCGTCCACCACCTGGCCCAGCAGCGCCGCCCCGAGCCCGCCCAACCCGAACGCCAGTCCGAAGAACACACCGGCCACCAGCCCCACCCGGCCCGGCAGCAGCTCCTGCGCATAAACCAGGATCGCCGACGACGCCGACGCCAGGATCAGACCGATGATCACCGTCAACACCGCCGTCGCGCCCAGCCCGACATAAGGCAGCGCCATGGTGAACGGCAGCACGCCGAGGATCGAGAACCAGATCACCCGCTTGCGCCCGATCCGGTCGCCGATCGGGCCGCCCGCCATCACCCCCACCGCGAACGCGCCGAGGAACAGGAACAGCAGCAATTGCGAGGTCTGCACCGACACGCCGAACGTCTCGATCACGTAGAAGGTGTAGAAGGTGTTCAGGCTCGCCACGTAGAAGAACTTCGAGAACAGCAGCGCTACGAGGATCGCCAGGATCCACAGCGTCTGCCGCCTCGGCATCCGCAATGCCGGCGCCGCCGCGGCCTTGCTCCGCCGCTCGGACAGCCGCGCGCTATACCAGCGCCCGACCCCGCCCAGCACCACCATCGCCAGCAGCGCCGCCGCCGAGAACCACGCGACGCTCACCTGTCCATGCGGGATCACGATGAACGCCGCCAGCAGCGGCCCGAGCGCCGATCCGCCGTTGCCGCCCACTTGGAAGATGCTTTGCGCCAGCCCGAACCGCCCGCCGGACGCCATCCGCGCCACACGCGACGCCTCTGGATGGAACACGCTCGACCCCAGCCCCGACCAGGCACGCCGCCACGACGAGCGACCAGAAATGTCCGGCATAGGCCAGCAGCACCAGCCCGCACAGCGTCGCGCCCATCCCGCACGCCAGCGAGTAGGGCATCGGCTTGCGGTCCGTATACAGCCCGACCACGGGCTGCAGCAGCGACGCGGTGATCTGGAACGCCAGCGTCAACAGGCCGATCTGGCCGAAATCCAGCGCGTAGTTTTCCTTCAGGATCGGGTAGATCGCCGGCAGCAGCGACTGGATCATGTCGTTGAGCAGGTGCGAGAAGCTGATCGCGAACAGCACCGGGAATGCCGCCGTCGCGACGGCCCGCTCGGCTCCTGCTCGTGCCACTGTCGCCGTCATCGCTTGCCCTTCCCACGCCGCCAGACGCTATTTAGGCC
Source organism: uncultured Alphaproteobacteria bacterium (assembly GCA_963848035.1). GTDB lineage: Bacteria > Pseudomonadota > Alphaproteobacteria > Acetobacterales > Acetobacteraceae > JAVVHH01. The sequence continues at coordinate 2,571,527 of CAWKCD010000001.1, read as the reverse complement.
AGCTCTGGCCTGCGGCACCCCTCTTGTCTGTCATTCCCTGATATGCACCCAGCCTATCGCCCCGACGCCACGGGCCTGACCATGACCGTCCGGGTCACGCCCAGGGCGTCGAGATCGGCGTTCGCCGGGTTGATCGACTTACCCGATGGCGGCCAGGCCGTTGCGATCCGCGTGGCGGCCCCACCCGTCGACGGGGCCGCCAACGCCGCGCTGATCGCGTTCCTCAGCAAACAACTCGCCGTCCGGAAATCCGACATCTCCCTCTCGGGCGGCGAGACGTCGCGCCTGAAGCAGATCCATGTCGACGGCGATGCCGAGCGGATCGCCGAGGCATTGCGGCGTCTGGCCGAGGCTTAGGCCGCCTGGGCCTGCACCGTCGGCGCATCGCCCGCGACCGTCGTGCGCCGCATGTCGCGGATCTCGTTGGCGTCGAACCGCCGGACCCGGTGCATCGTGGTCCGGTTGTCCCACATCACGAGATCGAACTGCCGCCACTGATGCACGTATCGAAAACGCTCCGCCGTGGCGTGCTCGTTGAGGTCGCGCAGGAACGACCGCGCCTCCGGCACCGGCCAGCCGATGATCCCCCCGGCATGCGACGACAGGTAGAGTGACTTCCGCCCGGTCACCGGATGCGTCCGCACCAGGCGTTGCCGCACCGGCTTGAACATCGCCCGCTCGGCCTCGGTCAGGTCCTCGAACCCCAGCGACCCCCGCGAGTAGATCAGCGAGTGCTCGCAGATCAGGTCCTCGACCTCCGCCTTGGTCCGGTCGTCGAGCGCGTCATACGCCGCCCGCATGTCCGCGAACTCGGTGTTGCCGCCATTCGTGGCCACGGCGCGCCCCGACAGGATCGAGTATTTCGCCGGCGTCGCCCGGAACGAGCTGTCGGAATGCCAGAGCTGGTTGCCCAGGTTGAACATCCGCCGCCGGTCGTCGCGCGCCAGCGGCTTGCCGTCCTTGTCGAGGTTCGACACGTCGGCGAGCTGCGCGCCCAGTCGGCGCTCCTCCTTCTTGGTCACGTTGCCGCCCTCGGTGGTCTCGAGCGCGCCGAACTTCAGCGTGAACGCCACCTGCTGCTCGTCGCTGATCGCCTGGCCAGGGAACACCAGCACGCCGAACCGGTCCATCCCGCGCTCGATTTCGGCCACCTGCGCGGCCGTCAACGCTTGCGTGAGATCGACCCCGGTGACGCGGCCGGCCAATGTCGGCCCGACCTGCTCGAACGACATGCTCATCGCAGCCCCTCCCCTCTCAAGCTTTCTCGCCATCGATCCTGCACCAAAACGGGGAAGCGAGCCAAGAGACTAGCCGTGCATGAAGTGCGCCAGCCGCGAGACCGCGGTGTAGACCATCGCCTCGTCCCAGTGGCTCAGACTGCCCGAGGCGGCCTCATCGGTTCGCCCACCGCTCGGCGCAGCCCGGCGTCTCCGGCGCATGGCACCGCGTCAGCGAGAACGGCCAGGATTGGCCCAGCGTGCCGTCGAGTTCGGCCGTGAGCGACCGCACGACGGGCGAGAGCATCAGCGCGATCAGGAAAGCGGCCGCCACCCTCAGCATGGCTTCCCCCGGATCCTGCGTCTCCATCGCGCTCACGCCGGCGCGGAAAACCGCCGCGGCGCGAACGGTCCGCGCAGACAGACCTCGAGCGTGCGGACGGCGGCGCGCGAAAGAACCTTCTGCTTCAAGATCAGCTCCTGTTCTCGACCGGATCAGGACGCGGTTGCGCGAGATCCACCGAGGAATCTGCGCTCCGGGCCGTCGCGTTTCGATGCGCGACAGCCAGCGTTTGCATCAAGCCGGCATAAAGTCTGGCGCCGGCGGCATGACTATGCGGCGCCGGGCTCCATGAGGCGGTAGCCGACGCCGGGCTCGGTGCGGATCAGCCTCGCGCCGACCGGTCCGAGCTTCTGCCGCAGATGCGAGATGTGGACGCGCAGATATTGCGTGTCCTCGGTATGCTTCGGCCCCCACACCATCCGCAGCAATTGCTGGTGCGTGATCACCCGCCCGGCATTGCGCACCAGCGCCGCCAGCAGGTCGTACTCCCGTGGGGTCAGCACCAGCTCGGCGCCGTCCACCCAGACCATCCGCGCCAGGAGGTCCACGCGCAGCCCGTCGGCGGCGAATGGCTGCACCACCCCCTCCTGCACCAGCGCCCGGCGCAGGCAAGCCCGCAGCCGCGCCAGCAGCTCCGACATCGCGAACGGCTTCTCCACATAGTCGTCCGCCCCCGCATCCAGCGCGCGCACCTTCTCGGCATCCTTCTCCCGCGCCGAGATCACCAGGATCGGCGCATGCGTGATGCCCCGCAGCTTGACCAGCGTCTCCTGCCCGTCCTCGTCCGGCAGCCCGAGATCCAGCAGCACCGCGGCGGGCGGCCGCAGCCCGGCGAGCCGAAGCCCCTCCGCCGCATTGTTGGCCCGCTCGACCTCGTAGCCGCCGCTCTCGAGCGCCGGCTTGAGGAAACGATGGATCTGCGGCTCGTCGTCGATCACCAGGATTCGGTTCGCGTTCATGCTGCCGCCAGGTTGGTCGCCGGCAGGTGTATCGTGACCACCGTGCCCGGCGCCCCGTCCCGCGGCAGGTCCGGCCGCGGGCTCGCTGCCGTGATCCGCCCACCCATCGCCTCGATCAGCCCGCGCGAGATCGCCAAGCCGAGCCCCGTTCCCGGCGCTACGCGGTCGCCGCGCCGCGCCCGGAAGAAGCTGTCGAACACGTGCGCCAAATCGTCGGCCGCGATCCCCACGCCCTCATCGGCCACCGTCAGCACCACCTCGCCCCCCTCGCGCCAGCCGCGCACCTGGATCAGGCTGTTCAACGGCGCATATTTCGCCGCGTTCTCCAGCACGTTGACCAGAACCTGCTCGAGCATCACCGGGTCGGCCAGCGCGACCGGCTCGGGTTCGGCGATGTTCACCGCCACGAACGGCGTCCCCTGCAGCCGGCTCGAGGCCGCCTCGACCGCCTCGGCCACGCTGACCGGCACGATGTTGGGGTTGATCTGCCCGGTCTCGAGCCGGGTCAGCTCGGTGATGTTGGTCAGGAAGCGGGCCATCCGCGCGACATCCTGCTCGATGCTCTCCAACAAATCGTCGCGCGTCGCCGGATCGAGCTGCGCCCAGTTCGACCGCACCGTCCCGGCCGCGCCGCTGATCGCGGTGAGCGGGGTGCGCAGGTCGTGGCCCAGCGAGGCCAGCAGCGCCGTGCGCAGCCGCTGCGTCTCCTCCATCGCCGCCGTCCGCGCGCTGTCGACGGCGAGCCGCACCCGCTCCCAGGCGACCGCCGCCTGGTCCGACAAGGCCGCCAGCGCCTGCACCTCCGGCTCGTTCAGCTTGGCCGCGCTGCGCACGCCGAGCACGCCCAGCTGCGCCCGGATCGTCCGCAGCGGCATGAACCGCCATTGCGCGCTCGGCAGCGTCCCGGTCCCCTGTCCCGCCAGATCCTGCTTGACCCAGGCCCAGCGCGCCGCCGCCCATGACCCCTCGTCCATGGTATCCGCCTCGGGCTCGGAGGCGCGGATGTCCAGCAGCGGATCCGCGCCGCCGCCCACCGGCGCGAGCACCATCGCCCGCCCGGCGATGGCGGCCGCCTGCCGCGCCAGCTCCGCCAGCAATTCCCGCTCCGTCGCCGCCTGCCCGAGGCTGCGGCTGAATGCCGCGATCCGCCGCAGCCCGTCGATTCGCGCCTGCGCCGCCCGTCCCGCCGCGCGCACCCGTCCGGCCAGGCTGCCCGACACGACCGCGACCAGCGCGAACAGCAGCAGCGCCATCGATTCCTGCACGCTGCCGATGGTGATCGAGCCGATCGGCGGGATGAAGAAATAGTCCCAGGCGAGGAACCCGCCGGCCGCGACCGCCAGCGCCGGCCGCACCCCGCCCACGCTCGCGCCCACCACGACCGCCGCCAGATACGCCATCCCCAGCGCCTGCCCCGGCAGGTTGCTCCCCACCAACTCGCCGAACAGCGTGACGCCCACCACCAGCGCCGCCGAGATGCCCCAGGCCATCCAGCCGGCCGGCGCCTGAGGCCGGCGCGGGCTCTTGCCGCCCGGCAGCGGGATCACGTGCAGCACGAAATGCGGCGCCCGCCGCAGCAACTGAACGCTCAGAACCCGCCCGGTGAGACGCCGCCACCATGGCGACGCCGTCCGCCCCACCACCAGATGCGTCACGTTGCTGTCGCCCGCGAAAGCCACCGTCTCGCGGACCATGTCCGAGCCCACCCGCGTCGCCACCGTGGCGCCCAGCTGCGCCGCCAGCTCGAGCGCCGGCCGCGCCGCCGCCACCGTGTTGTCCCGCTCGATGTGCAGCGCGATCCAGGGCGCCCGCAGCGCCTCGGCCAGCCGCTTGGCGTGCCGCACCACGCCTTCGCTGCCCTTGTCCGGCCCGACCAGCGCCATCACCCGGTCGCCCGCCGGCCAGGGCCCCGCCACGCCCGCACGGCGCATCCAATCCCGCACGTCGTCGTCCACGTGCGCCGCTGCCCGCCGCAACGCGATCTCGCGCAGCGCGGCCAGGTTCCCCTCCCGGAAGAACCCGTCGAGCGCGCGGCCGGCATTGTCGGGGCGGTAGATCTTGCCCTCGCTGAGCCGCGTCCGCAGTTCCGCCGGCGTCACGTCGATCAGCTCGATCTCGTCGGCGGCTTCCAGCACCCGGTCCGGCAGCGTCTCGGACACGCGGATGCCGGTGATGCGCGCGACGTCCTCGTTCAGGCTCTCCAGATGCTGGACGTTGAGCGTCGCCCAGACGTCGATCCCCGCCGCCAGCAGCGCTTCGACATCTTCCCAGCGCTTGGCGTGCCGGCTGCCGGGTGCGTTGGTATGGGCGAGCTCGTCCACGAGCAGCAGGCCTGGGCGACGGGCCAGCGCCGCTTCGAGGTCGAACTCCTGCAGCACCCGCCCGCGATACGGCACGTTGCGGTAAGGCAGCAGCGGGATCCCCACCGCTTCGCGCTCGGTTTCCCGGCGCCCGTGGGTCTCGATCACCCCGGCGAGCACGTCGACGCCCTTGGCGAGCTGCCCCTTGGCCTGGACCAGCATCTCCCAGGTCTTGCCGACCCCCGGTGCGCTGCCGAGGAACACCTTCAAACGGCCGCGTCCCTCCCCGGCGGCTATCGCGAGGAGGGCGTCGGGGTCCGGCCGGCCGTCTTCAGGCATTCGCCAGTCTAGACCAACTCACGGCTTGGCCGCATCCAGCGCCATGTTGAGCGCCAGGACGTTGACCCGGGGCTCGCCGATCAGGCCGAGCAGCCGCCGGCTGGTCTGCGCATCGACCAACTGCCGGAGCTGCGCCTCGTCCATGCCGCGCGCCGCCGCGACCCGTGCGACCTGGCGCGCCGCGTTCGCCGGCGAGATGTCGGGATCGAGCCCCGAGGCCGAGGTCGTGACGGCGTCGGCCGGCACCGGTTTCGGCCCCGCCTTGGCGATGTCGGCGGTGACGCGGTCGATCAGCGCCTTGGACGTCGGGTCCCGCGTTCGAGGCGCCAGAGCTGCCGGCGTTGTAGGGGGCGGGTATAGTCTTGGTGCTGTCCGCCGGGTCGGTGTCGGTCGTGGCCGAGGGGCGGCCCTGGAAGTATTTGGCCTGCGTGAAGTTCTGCCCGAGCAGCGCGGACCCGACCACCTTTCCGTCCCGCTCGAGCAGGCTGCCGCCGGCCTGGTGCGGCAGGGCCACGCCGGCCGCCGCCACGAACCCCAAGGGGAGCGCCACGCCGGTCAGGGCGGTGAACAGGACAACCAGCACGAGGGCCGGACGAAGTTGCGCGATCATCACGAAATTCCCATGACGGTCAGCAGCATGTCGATCAGCTTGATGCCCACGAACGGCGCCACCAGGCCGCCGAGCCCATAGATCAGCAGGTTCCGCCGCAGCAGCGCGGCGGCCCCGACCGGCACGAACTTCACGCCCCGCAGCGCCAGCGGGACCAGCGCCACGATGATCAGCGCGTTGAAGATCACCGCCGACAGGATCGCGGATTGCGGCGTGTGCAGCGCGCATGATGTTGAGCGCGCCCAGCTCCGGATAGGTCGCCACGAAGATCGCCGGCAGGATGGCGAAATACTTGGACACGTCGTTGGCGATGCTGAACGTCGTCAGCGATCCGCGCGTGATCAGCAATTGCTTGCCGATCTCGACGATCTCGATCAGCTTGGTCGGATCGCTGTCGAGATCGACCATGTTCCCAGCCTCGCGCGCCGCCTGCGTGCCGGTCTGCATCGCGACGCCGACATCGGCCTGCGCCAGCGCCGGGGCGTCGTTGGTGCCGTCGCCGCACATGGCGACCAGCCGGCCCTCGGCCTGCACCTTGCGGATGTAGTCCAGCTTGTCCTGCGGCGTCGCCTGCGCGAGGAAGTCGTCGACCCCCGCTTCGGTCGCGATCGCCGCCGCGGTGACCTTGTTGTCGCCGGTGATCATGACGGTGCGGATGCCCATCCGGCGCAGCGCCTCGAACCGCTCGCGGATGCCGGGCTTGACGATGTCCTTCAGCTCGATCACGCCCTGCAGCCGCCCGTCCGCCGCGACCGCGAGCGGCGTGCCGCCGGCGCGCGCGATCCGCTCGACAGCCTGGGTGAACGCGGCCGGCGCCCGGTTCGCCAGCGCCACCGCGCCGACCGACGGCGCTGGTCAGCTCGAGCACGCTGTCGACCGCGCCCTTGCGCCAGGAGCGCCCGCCGGCATCCAGCCCGCTCACCCGCGTATTCGCGCTGAACGGCACCACGGTCGCGCCCGTCCGGCGCCGAGAGCGCGATCCCAAACCGGTCCCGCGCGAACGACAGGATCGACCGCCCTTCCGGCGTTTCGTCGCCGAGCGACGCCAGCACCGCAGACTCCGCCAGGCTCCGCTCCTCGATGCCCGGCACCGGATAGAATGCCGCCGCCGCCCGGTTGCCGAAGGTGATCGTCCCGGTCTTGTCCAGCAGCAGCGTGTCCACGTCGCCCGCCGCCTCGACCGCGCGGCCCGAGGTCGCGACCACGTTGAAGCGGATCAGCCGGTCCATCCCCGCGATGCCGATCGCCGACAGCAGCCCGCCGATCGTGGTCGGGATCAGCGTCACCAGCAGCGCCGCGAGCACCGGCACCCCGAGATCGGTGCCGGAATACTTCGCCAGCCCCACCAGCGTCACGACCGCGATCAGGAAGATGATGGTGAGCCCGGCGAGCAGGATGTCGAGCGCGATCTCGTTCGGCGTCTTGCGCCGCTCGGCGCCCTCCACCAGCGCGATCATGCGGTCGATGAAGGTGTTGCCGGGCTCGGCGGTGATGCGGACCACGAGCCAGTCCGACACCACCTGCGTGCCGCCGGTCACCGCGCTGCGGTCGCCGCCGGCCTCGCGGATCACCGGCGCGCTCTCGCCGGTGATGGCGCTCTCGTTGACGCTGGCGACGCCCTCGACGATCTCGCCGTCGCTCGGCACCAGATCGCCGGCCTCCACCAGCACGAGGTCGCCCTTCCGCAGATCCGGCGCCGGCACCTCGCGTGATCCGCGTGCGGTCGGTGCCCTGCATGCGCTTGGCGACCGTGTCGCTGCGCGCCCGCCGCAGGCTCTCCGCCCGCGCCCGGCCTCGCCCTTCGGCCACCGCCTCGGCGAAGGTCGCGAACAGCACCGTCAGCCACAGCCAGGCCGCGATCGCGAACGCGAACCAGCAGGACTGGCCCGTCGCCAGCTCCCGCACGCCGAGCACGGTGACGAGGACCGCCACGATCTCGGTCACGAAGATCACGGGATTACGGATCAACCCGGCCGGATTGAGCTTCTTGAAACTATCGCCTGCCGCCCGGCGAAGGATCGCGCCGTCGAACAGCGCGATCGTCTCGGCATTACTCTGTGCCATCGTTATTTCCCTAGAAGGTCTTGCCGGCGTGCATCGAGAAATGCTCCGCCAACGGACCGAGCGATTGCGCGGGCAGGAATTGCAGGCCGCCGAGAATGAGGATCACGCCGGTCAGCAAGCCGACGAATAGCGGCCCGTGCGTCGGGAACGTGCCCGCACTCGCCGGCAGTTTCGGCTTGGCCGCCAGCGACCCGGCGATCGCCAGCACCGGGATCATGAACGCGAACCGCCCCAGCAGCATGCACGCGCCCAACCCGTAATCCAGCAACGGCGTGTCCGCGATTCAGCCCGGCGAACGCGCTGCCGTTGTTCGCCGTCGCCGACGTGAACGCATACAGCATCTCCGACAGCCCGTGCGGCCCCGCATTGGACAGCGACGACGTGCCGCTCTCCAGCACCAGGCAGATCGCCGTCCCGCCCAGGATGCAGAGCGGCAGGATCAGCACCGCCAGCATCGCCAGCTTGATCTCCCGCGCCTGCACCTTCTTGCCGAGATATTCCGGCGTCCGCCCGACCATCAGCCCGGCGACGAACACCGCCAGCAGCGCGAACACGATGATCCCATACAGCCCCGAGCCCACGCCGCCCGGCACGACCTCGCCCAACTGCATCAGGAACATCGGGATCATCCCGCCCAGCGGCGTGAAGCTGTCGTGCATCGCGATCACCGCGCCGTCCGACGTCGCCGTCGTCGTCACCGCGAACAGCGAACTCATCGCGGTCCCGAACCGGACCTCCTTGCCCTCCATGTTGCCCATGGACGGATCGATGCCGAGCGCCGTCAGCAGCGGATTGCCACCCGCTTCGGCGGCGTAACAGCACACGACGAACGCGACCATCAGGATCGCCATGGTCCAGAACAGCGCGAAGCCCTGCTTGCGGTCCCGCACGATCACCCCGAACGTCACCGCCAGCGCGAACGGGATCACGATCTCCGACCAGGTCTCGACCACGTTGGACAGCGCCGTCGGGTTCTCGAACGGGTGCGCGGAGTTCGCATTGAAGAACCCGCCGCCATTGGTCCCCAGCAGCTTGATCGCCTCCTGAAACGCCACCGGACCCAGCGCGATGCGTCTGCTTGGCGCCCTCGAGCGTGGTCGCGTCGACATAACCCGAGAGCGTCTGCGGCACGCCTGACGCGATCAGGAAGACGGTATAGACGACGCAGATCGGCAGCAGCACGTAGAGCGTGATCCGCGTCAGATCGACCCAGAAATTGCCCAGCGTCGTCAGCCCGCCGCCCGCAAACGCGCGCGCCACCATGACCGCGGCCGCGATGCCGGTCGCGGCCGAGAGGAAGTTGTGGACCGTCAGCCCCCACATTTGGCTGCCGTACGAGAGCGTCGTCTCGCCGCCATAGGCCTGCCAGTTCGTGTTGGTGACGAACGACATTGCCGTGTTGAACGCCAGACGCGGCGACAGGCCGGCGAGCTTCTGCGGATTGAGCGGCAGCCAGTCCTGATACCGCAGCATCAGATACAGCACCACGAAGTGGACCGCCTGCAGCGCGATCAACGCGACCGCATAGGTCTTCCAGCCCATCTCCTTGCCCGGATCCACGCCGGCCAGCCGGTAGAACCCCCGCTCCACCGGCCCCAGCACCGGCGTCAGGAAATTCCGCCCGCCCTGCACGACGGCGGCGATGTAGCCGCCCAGCGGCACCGCCGTCGCGAACACCAGCGTGAGCACGAGCGCGATCTGCGCCCAGCCGATCATTGTCATCGCACTGTCCTAAAAATCTTCTGGTCGGACGAGCGCCCAGACCAGGTACAGCAGAAGTCCCGCGGAAACCGCGCCACCCAAGACGAGATCGAACATCGGTTAGATCCGCTCGCACAAAGCGGCATAAGCCGCCATGAGCAGAATACCGCCAGTCCCGAGGACCAGCACAATAACGTCGGACATCTGGGTCCCTTCCGTGATCAACCCAGACGTATCTTAGAAATCCCTGATGAAATCTCGATGTCGACAGCCGGCCTATTGCATAAAGAAGCTATAAAGATTTGCACTTTCGACCCGACTGCACGGCTCACCCGCTGTCACCACCACCCCCCGCTTGCGGTCCGGCAATAAAGCCACCATATGAATGGCGTCTACGCGACGGAACCGCGCGACCAACTCAGGAGTAGCGCCGTTGCGAATCCACGCCGGTTACGTGATTGCTTTCGACTGCCCGCAGCCGACGCCGATGCTGTTGCAGCTCGGAATTCATCCCAGCCGCACCCAGGATCTCCTCACCCCGAACGAGATCACCTTCGAGCCGAACGTCGAGTCCGTCACGTATCACGACGGGTTCGACAATCTCTGTACCCGCATCGTCGCGCCCGCGGGCCGGCTGACGATCGCGACCCAGTTCGACATCCACGACAGTGGCGAGCCCGACGCCCCCGTCCGCGATGCGCCGGAGATCCCCGTCCAGGACCTGCCGGACGACGTCCTCGTCTATCTGCTCGGCAGCCGTTACTGCGACACCGACCGCCTCAACGACATCGCCTGGCAGCTCTTCGCGAACACGAAGCCCGGCTGGACCCGCGTGCAGGCGATCTGCGACTTCGTCCATGAGCGCATCAAGTTCAACTATCAGGACGCGTCCGTCACCCGCACCGCCTTCGAAGGCTACACTGACGGGATCGGCGTCTGCCGCGACTACGCGCACCTCGCGATCGCGCTGTGCCGCTGCATGAACATCCCCGCCCGCTACTGCACCGGCTATCTCGGCGACATGGGCATGCCGCCGCCCTGGGGCGTCGGCGATTTCAGCGCCTGGTTCGAAGCCTATCTCGGCGGCGCGTGGCACGTGTTCGATGCGCGCTTCAACATTCCCCGCATCGGCCGGGTCCTGATCGCCCGGGGCCGCGACGCGACCGATTGCGCCATCTCCACCAGTTTTGGAACCGCAACCCTGGCCGGCTTCACGGTCATCACCGACGAGGTCGCCGATGCAGATTCCTGACCAGGCTGCGCCCATGGACCGCCGCACCCTGATGGCCGGGCTCGCCCCGTTCCAGCATGCCTCGCTGAAGCTCAGCCTGTGGCAGTTCGGCTCCACGATGCTCGCCTACCTGCTGCTGAACGCGGCGATGTATGCCCTCGTGCCGGTCTCCACCTGGCTCGTGCTCGCGCTGTCGCTGCCGGCGGCGGGGATGGTCGTGCGCCTGTTCATCATCCAGCACGATTGCGGCCACGGCTCGTTCTTCCGCGCGCGCTGGGCCAACAACTGGCTCGGCCGGCTCTGCAGCCCGGTGACCTTCACGCCCTACGCCTTCTGGCGCCGCCAGCACGCCAACCACCATGCGTGCTTCAACAATCTCGACCGCCGCGACACCGGCATCGACCTCTACTCGACTTGCGCGACGGTCGAGGAATACCTCGCCATGCCGAAATGGCGCCGCCTCGGCTACCGCATCTCGCGCCACCCGCTGCTCACCCAGCTCGTGCTGCCGCCGATCGTCTTCCTCGTTCTCTACCGCCTGCCGTTCGACACCGATCCGTCCTGGAGCCGCGAACGGCACAGCGTCATGCTGACCGACCTCACCCTGTTGCTGGTGCTGGGCGCCCTCGTGCTCGCCTTCGGCTTCGGCACCGTCGCGTTGGTCCAGTTCCCGATCATCCTGATCGCGTCGATCATCGGCGTCTGGCTGTTCTCGGTGCAGCATCGCTTCGAAGCCGCCCAATGGGCGCGCCAGGCCGAATGGAACCCGGTCAACGCCTCGCTCGACGGCAGCTCCTATCTCCGCCTGCCTCGTGTCCTGCAGTGGTTCACCGGCAATATCGGCTTCCACCACATCCACCACCTCTCGGCCAAAGTCCCCAACTACCGGCTGCAAACCTGCCACGAAGCCCGGCCGGAGCTCGGCCGCGTCACCACGCTCACCTTCGGCGAAGCGCTGCTCGCGCCGAGCTTCGCGCTCTGGGACGAAGCCGCCGGCCGCATGACCCGGTTCCCGCGCTTCTCCCGCCGGCGCGCCACCGCGCAGTAGGCAAGCTGGGGCGGCTTATATCGCCCCAGCCGGCGCGCCGCCGCGCAATAAGCAAGCAGGGGCGGCTTGTATCGCCCCAGCCTCCGCGCCATTTCGGAAGGGCTGCAAGGTCGCGTCGCGTTGCGCCTTGTCCGCCGTTTGCCGACGAAGAGCGCCGCTCAAGCGCTCCTCCGCCGAGCCCGGGCTTCGGGCTGACCGAGCAGGAGACAGTTCATGGCCAAAGGACAAAAACGCGGCAACCGCGAGATCAAGAAGCCGAAACTCGCCGCCAAGAAGCCCGCGCCCGGCGCGCCCGCCTCGCCGTATCAGCTGCCCGTTCGCCCTGCTCCCGCTAAAAGCCCTGCGCGATGAGCAGCAACATCGGCGGCTCCAGCGACGACGACCTCATCGGCTTCGAAATCCGCGACGGCGTCCGGCGGATCAAATGCTCGGTGTCCAACGAGGCGCTGGAGGCCGCTGCGGGCCTCGGCCCGTCGGCGCCTGGCCTGCGCCGCCGTTCATTCGACCGGTTCCGCACCCTGATCAACACGGCTGCGGCGATGCGCATCACGTCGCTGCCGCCGGGCTTCGCCGGGCCGATCGTGCTGACCACGCACGATCTGCGCAGCGTTCCGCCGATCCGTGGCACCCCGGTGTTCGGCGTCGCCGCCCGGCCATCCTCGTCGCGGACGCCCGCTGATACGCTCGAAGTCGTATGACCGACGAGACGCCCCGCCCGCCGCCACCCCGCCCCGGAACCGCCGCGGCCACCTCGCCGCAGGCGGTGGAATCGACACTCGCGCGCATCTCCGACGAGGTGATGCAGGAGGCAATCGAGCGTAACGAGCGTGCCGCTCGCAAAATGAATTAGCACTCTCGCCCCTAGAGTGCTAAGACGGGGTCACGCGGAGGGCGCGGCGCATCAAGCCGCCTCCATTTTCTCCGCCCGGAGCATACCCCCATGAAATTCCGTCCGTTGCACGACCGTGTCGTGATCCGCCGCATCACGCCGCAAGAGAAGTCCGCAGGCGGCATCATCATCCCCGACACCGTCAAAGAGAAGCCGATGGAAGGCGAAGTCGTCGCCGCCGGACCCGGCGCCCGCAACGAGCAAGGCGAGATCGTCGCCCTCGACGTCAAGGCCGGTGACCGCGTCCTGTTCGGCAAGTGGTCCGGCACCGAGGTCAAGCTCGACGGCGAGGAGCTGCTGATCATGAAGGAGAGCGATCTCCTGGGCGTCATCGAAGGCGCTCCCGCCCTCGCCAAAGCCGCCTAACCAATAAACGATAAGGAATAATCACATGGCAGCCAAAGACGTTCGCTTCGGCGACGACGCACGGAGCCGCATGTTGCGCGGCGTGGACATCCTCGCCGAAGCCGTCAAGGTCACGCTCGGCCCCAAGGGCCGCAACGTCATCATCGACAAGAGCTACGGCGCGCCCCGCATCACCAAGGACGGTGTGACGGTCGCCAAGGAAGTCGAACTCGCCGAGAAGTTCGAGAACATGGGCGCCCAGATGGTCCGTGAAGTCGCCAGCAAGACCAACGACGTCGCCGGCGACGGCACCACGTCCGCGATCGTGCTCGCCCAGGCGATCATCCGCGAAGGCGGCAAGGCCGTCGCCGCCGGCATGGCGCCGATGGACCTGAAGCGCGGCGTCGACAAGGCCGTCGCCGCCCTGGTGACCGAGCTCGCCGCCCGCACCAAGAAGATCACCACCGAAGCCGAGACCGCCCAGGTCGGCACCATCTCCGCCAACGGCGACTCCGACATCGGCAAGATGATCGCCGAAGCCATGCAGAAGGTCGGCAACGAGGGTGTCATCACCGTCGAAGAAGCCAAGGGCATGGACACCGAACTCGAGGTCGTCGAGGGCATGCAGTTCGACCGCGGCTATCTCAGCCCGTATTTCATCACCAATGCCGAGAAGATGACCGTCGATCTGGATAACCCCTACATCCTGATCCACGAGAAGAAGCTCTCCGGCCTGCAGGCGCTGCTGCCGCTGCTCGAAGCCGTCGTGCAGTCCAGCCGTCCGCTGCTGATCATCGCCGAGGACATCGAGGGCGAGGCCCTGGCCACGCTCGTCGTCAACAAGCTCCGCGGCGGCCTCAAGGTCGCGGCCGTCAAGGCGCCGGGCTTCGGCGATCGCCGCAAGGCGATGCTGGAAGACATCGCCGTGCTGACCGGCGGGCAGGTCGTCTCCGAGGATCTCGGCATCAAGCTCGAGAACGTCACCCTCGAGATGCTCGGCCAGGCCAAGCGCGTCCTGATCGAGAAGGAGAACACGACCGTCATCGAGGGCGCCGGTTCGTCCGAGCTGATCAAGGGCCGCTGCGAGCAGATCAAGGCGCAGGTCGAGGAGACCACGTCGGACTACGACCGTGAGAAGCTGCAGGAGCGTCTGGCCAAGCTGTCCGGCGGCGTCGCGGTCATCCGCGTCGGCGGCGGGACCGAGGTCGAGGTCAAGGAGCGCAAGGACCGGGTCGACGATGCGCTGCACGCCACCCGTGCGGCCGTCGAAGAAGGCATCGTCCCCGGCGGCGGTGTTGCGCTGGCCCGTGCCAGCCTGATCCTCGCCCAGCTCAAGGGCGACAACGAGGACCAGAAGTTCGGCATCGAGATGGTGCGCAAGGCCGTTCAGGCCCCGATGCGCCAGATCGCCGAGAACGCCGGCGAAGACGGCGCCGTCGTCAACGGCCGCGTGCTCGAGAACAGCGAGTACAGCTTCGGCTTCGACGCCCAGGCTGGCGAATACAAGGACATGATCGCGGCCGGGATCATCGATCCCACCAAGGTCGTCCGCGTCGCCCTGCAGAACGCGGCCTCGGTCGCCGGTCTGATGATCACGACCGAAGCGATGGTCGCCGAGCACGTCGAGAAGCGCCAGAACTCGCGCCCCAGCGACACCAACGCCGGCGACTCCGACTACTAAACCCGTGCGAAGGCCCTCTCCCGACGGGAGAGGGCCGGCTGCAGCCCTCTCAGGGAGCCCAGAGCTCCAGCGACGACGGATCCGCGCGTAGATCCGCCAACAGGAATTCGATCAACGCCCGCGTCCGCGCCGCCAGATTCCGCGTCGACGGATAGATCGCATGCACCGGCACCAGCGGCGGCTTCCACTGCTTCAACACTGCCCGCACCGTTCCCTGGCGCAGTTCGTCGCGGACCAGCCAGGCCGACATCACCGCCAGCCCCAACCCGGTCAGCACCGCCTCGCGACCCGCCTCGGGGCTATTGGTATGGAACCGTCCCGAGACCGGCACCTCGATCTCGCCCTCCGGCCCGTTCAGCCGCCACACCCCTGGACCGGAATGCCGGTCGTAGAGAATGCAGTCGTGCGCGCTCAGGTCGGCCGGAGTCCGCGGCTCGCCCCTACGCTCGAAATACGATGCCGAGCCCACCACCAGCCGCTGGAACGACCCGATGCGGCGCGCGATGAACGGCGACTCCGGCGGCAGTTCGCCGACGCGAATCGCCACGTCCACCCCATCCTGCACCAGGTCCAACGGCTTGTCGTCGAGCAGCAGGTCCACCGACAGCTCCGGATGCCGCTCCAGCAGCAGATGCAGCCGCGGCGCGATCAACACCCGACCGAACACGACCGGCACGCTCAGCCGGACCATGCCCGAGACGCCGCCATGCCGTCGCCCGACCGAATCCTCCGCCTGTTCCACCGCGGCCAGCACCGCGCGCGCATGGGCGAGCAAATCCCGCCCGTCTTCCGTCAGCGCGACGCTGCGCGTGCTACGGTTGACGAGGCGGGTGCCTAGATGTTCCTCCAACGAGGCGATTTGGCGCGAAATGGCCGGCTGCGTGACCCCCGCCTCCCGCGCGACCGCGGAAAACGAGCCTGATTCAGCAACCCGGACAAATGCGTGAAAAGCAGCGAGCAGTTCCATCGGACTGCATCTCTGCCAACCGCGCGAATGCGGTCAATCCTGACTCAGGCGAATGCGGAGTGCAGGCCCCAGCAGATCACGAGAACGACAGCGACCTGCGCCGCCATCATGAGCATGTCCCGGAAGCCGAGCTTGCGGTCATCCTCGGCTGGGCTGTGGGCGGGACAATGGAGAGTGCGGAACAACGCCTCGGTCGTGAGCGTATGGGTGAGAGGCTGTTGATACATGGTAGAAAACGTCCTGAATTAACCTGGGCGACATAGCCCTCGCCGTATCGGCAGGGCTGACATAGGCCTCCCCCCACCAACTCGGAACTGCCGGTCGCTGCTATGAGTTATGCGCAAAAGTATGACCCGGCCGCGGAACTCTGCAAAAACGGCGACCCTCCTCGCCCGATTTCCCTGCGTCTTCGCCCCGGGCTAGGCTGATTTCAATGATCTCGGGAGCCAACGTCATGCGCGCAACAGCCGCCCTCGCTTTCGCTGCGACCCTCGCCACCGCCCTGCCCGCCGCCGCCCAGGCGCCGCTCGCCATGGACGAAGCGATGATCGACTCGCCCCAGCCCGGGGTGAAGATCTACGTCCGCAACAAGCGCCCCGCCGAGATGACGCGCTTCACGCCAGAGCGCACCGTCGTGTTCGTGCACGGCGCGACCTACCCCGCCAGCACCGCCTTCGACCTCGAACTCGGCGGCCTCTCCTGGATGGACTACATCGCCCAGCGCGGCTTCGACGTTTACCTCATCGACCTGCCCGGCTACGGCAAATCCACCCGCCCCGCCGCCATGGACAGCGCCGCCGACGCCGGCCAGCCGGTCGAGACCACCGCCCAAGCCGTCAGCGACTACGCCGCCGTCGTTGAATGGGTCCGCCAGCGCCGCCACCTCGACAAGGTGGACGTGATGGGCTGGTCCTGGGGCACCACCATCGCCGCCGGCTTCGCCGCCGAGCACCCCGACCAGGTCAACCGCCTCGTGCTCTACGCGCCGGTATGGCTCCCCACCACGACGGTCGCCACCGAGGAGCCGCCCAAGCTCGGCGCCTACCGCCTCGTCACCCGCGACGCCGCGCTCCAGCGCTGGCTCCGCGGCGTGCCCGAGGACAAGCAGGCCGACCTGATCCCCGCCGGCTGGTTCGACGCCTGGCAGCGCGCCACCTGGGCCACCGACCCGAAATCGGCCGGCACCAACCCGCCCACGCTGCGCGCCCCGAACGGCGTCACGCTCGATTTCCAGCAATACTGGGCCGCCGGCAAACCCACCTACGACCCGGCCAAGATCACCGCGCCCACCCTGATGATCCAAGCCGAATGGGACGCCGACACCCCGCCCGCCCGCTCGCAGGGTCTGTTCCCCAAGCTCACCCACGCCGCCTCGAAGCAATACGTGCTGATCGGCGAAGGCACCCACACCGTCATGATGGAGAAGAACCGCCTGCAATTCTTCGCCGCCGTGCAGACCTTCCTCGAGACGCCCTGACCTCAAATTTCGATCACGAGGTAATTCCGCTCCACCGACACGGCGAAGGTCTCCGCGACGAACGGACCCTTCGCCAACGTCTCGCCGGGCTCCACCTGCACGTTGAAGCGTCGGACCTTCAGATCGTCCGGATCGCACCAGCTCTGGCCCGTGCGGATGTCGAACTCCCAGCTATGCCAGGGGCATTTCAGCATCTCGCCGGGACGGCTGTAGTCGTAGGTCCCCGGCTCCGAGGACGTCACGAGCCCGATCTGCCGCCCCTGGCACAGCGCGCCGCCCTGATGCGGGCACCGGTTCAGCAGCGCGAAGAACTCGCCGCCGAGATTGAACACGCCGACCTCGCGCCCCTGCACGGTGACGATCTTGCGCCCGCCCGGCGGGATCTCGCCGGCCGCCGCCACGACGTGCTTGGCCATCAGCTCAGCCCGTAGACCGCCCGCGCGTTGTCCCCGTAGATCATCCGCCGCTCCTCGGGGGTCATCCGCAGTTTGAAGCCCAACTCCGGGCTATCCATGTCCCAATGCGGGTAGTCCGAGGCGAACAGCACCCGGTCCCAGCCGATCCAATCCAGGATGTGCCGGATGTCGCGCGTCCGCTCCGGCTCGTCCATCGGCTGCGTCGTGAACCACATGTTCTCGCGCATGTATTCCGATGGCGGCCGGGTCAGGTGCGGCACCTCGTCGCGCATCTTCTCCCAGTGCCGGTCCAGCCGCCACGCGACCGAGGGCACCCAGGCGAACCCCGCCTCCACCACGACCACCCGCAGCGCCGGCAGGCGCGCGAACACCCCCTCCGTCACCAGGCTGATCGCCACCCCCTGCTGCGAGATCGCCACCCCGTGCTGCTCCTCCACGTAGAATGACGGCCAGCCCGCCGGGGTGATCGAATTCCCGTTGTAGCCCGACGTGTGCAGCCCCACCGGATACCCGTTGGCGACCGCGGCCTCGTAGATCGGCCAGTAGCGCTTGCGCCCCAACGGCTCGATCGAATGCGTCGTGATCGCCACCTGCGCGAACCCGCGATGCCCGGCCCAATGCTCGATCTCCGCGACCGACGCCTCGGCGTCCTCCCCCGGCAGCGAGATCGCCGCCTTCAGCCGCTGGTCCTTCTCCGTCCACTCCGCCACCACCCACTCGTTGATGGCACGGCACAGCGCCGCCCCGAACGCCTGGTTCCGCTGATCCATCCCGCACGGATACAGCAGGTGCAGCAGCCCATGCTGGATGTCGTACCGGTCCAGCAGCTGCTCCTGCAGGAACGCCAGGTCCGACCCCGGCGGCCCGCCCGCGGGCGGCCACGCATCGGTGCGCGACAGCGCCGGCGTCGCCTTCGGATACGGCGACGAGGCGCTGAACGGCACCGGCATCCGCAGCCCATAGCTCTTCAGATGGTCCCACCACCGCCGCGCCAGGAACGGCTTCAGATCCTCCAAACTGCGCAACGCATGGTGAACGTCGCAGTCCACTCGCTGCAGCCGCGCCTCCGCCGGCAGCACATCCAGGACCTGCACATCATCGGGCGTCATGCCATCACCTCTGCCAGAGACCGATACGTAGCCAACGGATTGTCCACCATGACCCGGCGCCGGCGCTCCGGCGAGAACCCCGGCGGGAACGGATCATCGCCATCGAACTGCCAGTGCGGCCAATCCGTCGAGAACAACAGCATGTCCTCGCTGCCGATCTGGTCCAGCACCCGTTCCATGCTGGCCGCATCGGGCGGCGCATCGCCGGGCTGCAAGGTGAACCGCACCCGCTCGCGGATCAGCTCCGCCGGCGGCCGGTCCACCCAGGGCACCTCGTTGCGCACCCCGCGCCACGTCCGGTTCGCCCGCCATAGGAAATTCGGCAGCCAGGTGAACCCCGCCTCGATCATCACGAACCGAAGCGCCGGAAACTTCCCGAACACCCCCTCGTGCACCAGGCTGAGCAACTGGCCCTGAAACGCATGCGACCGGGTCACGACGTCTTCCAGATGATATGACGGCCATCCATTCCCCGTCGTCGCATGCCGATACGTGCTTCCCGCATGCACCCCGATCGGCAAACCGGCCCGTTCCGCCGCCGCGTAGATCGGCCAATATTGCGGCTGCCCCAGCGGCGCATCGCCGGACGCCAGCATCAGCACCTGCACGAACCGCCCATCCGTCGCGCACCGCTCGATCTCGGCCACCGACGCCGCCGGGTCCTGCGGCGCGATGGTGATCGACCCGCGCAGCCGCTGCTCCTGATCCAGCCACTCCGCCGCCAGCCACTCGTTCGTCGCCCGCGCCACCACGCTGGCGAAATGCCGGTTGAACAGCCCGGCCGCGCCATACAGCACGTTGCAGATCCCGATCCGGCTGCCGAACCCATCGAGCGCATGGCGCCGCAGCGCCGCGATATCCGTCCCCGGCTTGATCCCCGGCACCCGCCAATCCGCCCGGCATCCCTCCGGCGAATGGACCGGATAGCTCGACAGATCGAGCCCCTCCGTCCCGCGGCTCTCCACCTGCTCGCGCCAATAGGGAGGCATGAACCGAGTCAACGCCGCCAGCGACGGCACCGCCGGATGGACATCGCAATCGATCGGGCCGTTATGCATCGGCATTCCTCCGTTCCGAACCCTATGCGGATTGCCGACCGCCATCAACTTGCACCAACATTGCCGGCATGGACGCCCTTCCCCGCACCACGCCCGAGGCCGCCGGCTTCGACCCCGCAAAACTCGCCGAAGCGATTACCTTCGCCGAGGCCGAACGAATCGAAATGGCGCCGCGACATCGCCGCCCAGCTCGCCGCCGGCAATTTCGAGCCCCCGCCCGACAACGAGATCATCGGCCCCGTCGCCCCTCGCGGCGGCCCGAACGGCCTGCTGTTCCGCCATGGCAAGCAAGTCGCGGCCTGGGGCGACACGCGCCAGGTCGACATGACCTTCAGCGTCGCCAAGAGTTACTTGTCCATTCTCGCCGGCCTCGCCGTCGCCGACGGCCTCATCCCCGACCTCGACGAACCCATCGGCAAAACCGTCCACGACGGCGGCTTCGACTCCCCCCACAATGCCCCGATCACCTGGCGCCAGATGCTCCAGCTCACCTCTGAATGGGAAGGCAGCCTGTTCGGCAAATCCGAACAGATCGACCGCAACCGCAGCCTCGCCAGCGAGGACGCCGGCAAACCCGCCGGCCAGAAAGGCGCCGCCCGCCCCTTGCAGACGCCCGGCACGTATTGGGAATACAACGACGTCCGCGTCAACCGCCTCAGCCTCGCCCTCCTCCGCCGCTTCGGCCGCGCGCTGCCCGAACTGTTCGCCGAACGGATCATGCAGCCCATCGGCGCCTCCACCGATTGGCACTGGCACGGCTACCGCACCTCGATCGTCGATGTTGGCGGCAAGATGATCGAGAGCGTCTCCGGCGGCGGCCACTGGGGCGGCGGCGTTTTCATCCACGCCGAAGACCAGGCCCGTATCGGCCTCCTGATGGCCAACCGCGGAAGCTGGGGCACGACGCAGATCCTCCCCGAATCTTGGATCGACGCCTCCACCACCCCCTGCGCGCTCAACCCCCGCTACGGCCTGTTCTGGTGGCTCAACAGCGACGGCTCCTATCAATCCAACGCCCCCCGCGACAGCTACTTCGCCAGCGGCGCCGGCGGCAACGTCACCTGGATCGATCCCACCAACGGCCTCGTCGCCGTCCTGCGCTGGATCGACGCGCCCAAGCTCAACCAATGGATCGGCCTCGTCCTCGCCGCCCTGGTCTGACCATGCGCACGATCCGGTTCACGCCGACGGAGGCCGACACGCTCGACGCGCAGCGCGCCTTCTATTGGAAACGGATGATCTCGCGCCGCCACCTGATGGGCTACGCCGTGCTCTGGGCCATCGCCACCGGCGTCGTCGCCGGCGCGCTGTTCGCGGTCGCGCCGCCGGCCACGCCCGCCTTGTTCGCGGTCGCGCTCATGGTCGGCTTGCTCCTCGTCGCCCTCATCCCCTGGCTGACCTTCGCGTCGCTGCCCAGGGTGGTCAAACGCACCTACGCGCAACAGGTCATGCTGCGAGTTCGAATACACGGTCACCTGGTCCGAAGCCGGCATCGAGGTGACCACGCCGCAAACCGCTGCCCGCCACGCCTGGACCGATTTCATCTCCTGGGCCGAAGGACCGCGGACCCTGATGCTGTTCCAGTCCGACGCAGCCTTCAACTTCGTTCCGAAATCGGCCTGCACCGACGCCGACCTCGACGACATCCGCGCCAGCCTTGCCGCCGCCGGGGTCCGATCCGCACCGTGATCGGCCACATCGCCGCCGCCGCCCTGCGTTGACTTTCCCACTCCCCGGACGAACACTTCGCCAAACAAAAGGGGGGACGGAAATGATCACGCGCCGCGCGACGCTTCTCGGCCTGGCGACGGCGACCGCCGCTGCCGCCCCGCCCCCCGAACCCGTCACCGACACCCTCCTGGCCGCCGCTCGCAAGGAAGGAACAATCGTGTTCCATTCCTCGATCGAACTCTCCGTCTGCCAGAGCATGGCCAACGGTTTCCAGGCCCGCTACCCCGGCATCCGCGTCCAGCTCGAGCGCTCCGGCGCCGAACGCATCCTGCAACGGATCAGCCAGGAATACGCCAGCGACATCCACGCCGCCGACTTCGTCGAAAGCTCCGACATGGGCACCTTCGTCGGCTGGAAGAAGAACGGCTGGCTCGCCCCCTACGTCCCCGCCGACGTCCCCGCCTGGCCCGCCGAGGAGCGCGACCCCGACGGCCAATTCGCCAGCCTGCGCGTCAGCCTCAGCGTCATCGCCTACAACGCCAAAATCATCAAACCCGAGAACGCCCCGAAAAGCTTCGCCGACCTGCTCGACCCCCGCCTGCGCATGCGCATGGTCAAGGCCCACCCCGGCTACAGCGGCACCATCCTGACCTCCACCTACGCCACCCAGAAAGTCATGGGTTGGGAGTATTTCGAAAAACTCGCCAAGCAGCGCGTGATGCAGGTCCAATCCGCCGCCGACCCGCCCAAGAAGGTCGCCCAAGGCGAGCGCCCGGTCATGGTCGACGGCAGCGAATACGTCGTCCTCAACATGGCCGACGCCGGCGAGCCGATCGTTCCCGTCTACGCCACCGAAGGCACGCCCCTGCTCTCCGGCCAAGCCGCCGTCATGGCCGCCGCGCCGCACCCCAACGCCGCCCGCCTCTTCGCCAATTACGTCTTCTCCGCCGAGGGCCAGCAGCTCATGGCCGACAGCGGCAACCTCCGCTCCTTCAACCCCGGCGTGAAGCTCAAGCCCGACCACGCCAAGCTCGCCGACATCAAGCTCCTGCGCTCCGATCCCAACGACCTCGCCGCCGCGGGCGAAGAGGTCAAACGCCGATACGCCGAGATCTTCGGCGTGTGACCCAATCCATCGCCGAACGCCTCGCCGCTTTCCTCGCCGGGCTGGACCAGATCCCCACGCCCTGCATCGCGACCGCGTACCACCTCCTGCTCGACGTCGCCGGGCTGTGCGTCGCCGCCCGCAATGACGACTACATCCAAGCCACGCTCGCCACCGCGGAGCCCGGCGGCAGCTGCACCGCCTTCGGCCACGCCCGAGCGCTCGGCAGTTACGACGCCGCCCTCGTCAACGGCACCGCCGCCCACGGCGAGGATTTCGACGACACGTTCGAGGGCGGCCCGGTCCATTCCGGAGCCGTCATCGTCCCGGCCCTGCTCGCGCTCGGCGAACGCGAGCGCCTGTCCGGCGCCGACCTGCTGCGCGGCCTCGTCGCCGGGTCCGAGATCATGTGCCGCTCGAGCCTCGTCGCGCCCAAGGCGATCCACAAGGCCGGCTTCCACCCCACCGCCGTCCTCGGCGCGCTGGCCGCATCCGCCGCCTGCGCCACCGCGCTGCGCCTCCCCGAAGCGCAGATCGTCTCCGCACTCGGGATCGCCGGCAGCATGGCCTCGGGGATCATCGAATACCTCGCCGAAGGCACCTGGACGAAGCGCATGCACGCCGGCTGGGCCGCTCAATCCGGCATCCGCGCCGCCCTGATGGCGCGCGGCGGCTTCCTCGGCCCGCGCACCGTGTTCGAGGGCGCCCACGGCTTCTTCCACGCCTTCGCCCCCAGCCGCACCCCCGACTTCGCCCCGCTGCTCGATCATCTCGGCGAACGCTGGCTCATGCCCTCGATCGCGTTCAAACCCTATGCCTGCGGCACCATGACCCAGCCCTACATCGACTGCGCCATCGCCCTCTCGGGGCTGAACCCGGCCGACATCGCCGAGATCATCTGCGAAGTCGGCGAAGGCACCGTCCATCGCCTTTGGGAGCCGCTCGCCGTCAAGCACGCCCCGCCCACGCACTACGCCGCCAAGTTCAGCACGCCCTACTGCATCGCCGTCGGTCTCCTCGACCGCCGCGCCGGCTTCCAGCAATTCACCGAGGCCCGCATCCACGACCCGGCCCTCCTCGCGCTGACCCGGAAGATCCGATACGAGATCGACCCGGACAACCCCTACCCCGCGCAATTCACCGGCCACCTCCGCGCCACCATGACCGACGGCAGCGTCCAGGAAGTCCGCCAGGCCTACATGCGCGGCGGCGCCCAAGCCCCGCTCTCCGAAGCCGAACTCGAAACCAAATTCGCCGACAACTGCCGCTACGGCGGATGGACCGATTCCCAGGCCGACCGCCTCCGCGTCACCCTCGCCGCCCTCTTCACCCAACCCGACCTCGCCGCCCTGTCCGAGTTCCGCGCATGACGGTCGCCGGCGCAAGCGGCGCCTCGCCAGTCGCCATCGTCACCGGCGCCGCGCGCAACATCGGCCGCGCCATCGCCGTCGAACTCGCCCGCGCCGGCGCCGATATCGTCGTCAACGCCCGCGGCTCCGCCGACGAAGCCGAAGCCACCGCCCAGGCCGTCCGCGCCGCCGGCAGCAAAGCCATCGTCCACCTCGCCGACGTCACCGACCCGGCCCAGGTCGAAGGCCTCATCGCGGCCGCCATCACTGCGTTCGGCGCCCTCGACATCCTCGTCAACAACGCCGCCATCCGCCGCGAAACCCCGTTCCAAGACCTCGAGCCCGCCGAATGGCGCGAAGTCCTCGGCGTCATCCTCGACGGCGCTTACCTCTGCAGCCGCGCCGCCCTCCCTCACCTCGAGCGATCCCCCACCGGAACGATCGTCAACATCGGCGGCATGTCCGCCCACACCGGCTCCACCGCCCGCGCCCACGTCATCACCGCCAAGGCCGGCCTCATCGGCCTCACCCGCGCGCTGGCCCACGAACTCGCCCCCATCACCGTCAACTGCGTCGTCCCCGGCCTGATCGATACGCAACGGAAAGCCTCGTCGACCTCCGGCGGCACCCCCGCGCTCCATGCCGCGCACAAGACCCTCGTCGGCCGCCGCGGCCGCCCCGAAGAGATCGCGTCCGCCGTCGCCTATCTCTGCAGCCCCGGCGCCCGATACGTCACCGGCCAAACCATCCACGTCAACGGCGGGGCCTATCTCCCATGACATCAGAACTCCTCCCCGGCTTCACCAACCGCCGCATCGCCACCTCCGGCGCCGAGATCAACGTCGCCATCGGCGGCAGCGGCCCCCCTTTGCTGCTGCTGCACGGCAACCCCCTCACCCATGTCAGCTGGCACAAGATCGCGCCCGACCTCGCCCGCGACTTCACCGTCGTCGCGCCCGATCTTCGCGGCTACGGCGACAGCTCCAAGCCGCCCGGCGGCGACGACCACGCCGCCTACACTTTCCGCGCCATGGGCCAGGACAATTTCGAATTGATGTCCTCCCTCGGCTTCGATCGTTTCGCCGTCGCCGGCCACGACCGCGGCGCCCGCGTCGCCTTCCGCATGGCCCTCGATGAGCCCGGCCGCGTCACCCGCATGGCCGCGCTCGATATCGTCCCCACCTACGAAGTCCTCACCAACGTCACCCTCGGCTGGGGCCTCGAATCCTACCACTGGTTCTTCATGGCCCAGAAAGCGCCGTTCCCCGAACGCCTGATCTGCGCCGACCTCCCCTACTACATCAGCTACAAACTTAACAAAAAAGGCGTCGGCCTCGAAATATTCAGCCCCGGCGCCATGGCCGAATACGTCCGATGCACGACCCCCGAACAGATCCACGCCATCTGCGAAGACTACCGCGCCACCGTCACCCTAGACTTGGACATGGACCGCGCGGACTTCGGCAAGCGCAAGATCGCCTGCCCCGTCCTCATCCTGTGGGGCAGCAACAGCCATGTCGGCCGCCACTTCAAGCCCCTCGACGCCTGGTCCCTCTGGGCCGACGACGTCACCGGCGAGGCCATCCCCACCGGCCACTACCCCGCCGAACACCGCCCCGACCTCGTCTACCCCGCCTTCCGCCGCTTCTTCGGCTGATCGTTCGCAAACCATGACTCGGCGAGATCTTTGCCGAGCCGCCGCCCTGGCCGGTTGCGCGCTGTTCGGCCCCGGCACCGCCCGGGCCGACCGCCCCGGCATCGTCACCATCCCGCTCGGCCGCCACGTCTTCGCCGTGCCCACGGATTACCTCCACAGCTACAGCGCCACCGGCCTCGCCGTCGCCGCCACCTGGCCGGACCTGGCGGGCGCCATGATCACAGGAGGCGCGGCGATCCCGCCGAAAACCGTCCTCGACATCGGCTGGTCGCTTCGCTCATCCACCGTCGCCGACGAGAGCAAGAGAATGGGTTGGCGCCCCTGGCCCAAGGACGGCACGGAGACGCTGTTCGGCCTCTGGCGCATGACCCCGCGCAAACGCAGCGGCGAGGCCACCCTCTTCGTCGACGACCCGGCGAACCCGACCCTGCTCTTCCGCTATCCCGCCTCCGCCTTCGAGCCGACCGACAACTGGGTCTCCCTCGCGCTCGACCTCGACGACCTCCGCGCCACCGTCCTGTTCTTCGGCGCGATGCTCCCGCAATGGCGCGAGATCCGGGCGGGCATCACCAAGCTCTACGTCGCATTCAGTTCGCCAACGCCGCCGTCAGCGCCCTGACATCCGGCATCTCCGCCAAATCCTCCACCATCCGCACCACGACCCGCGCCCGCTCCGCCGACAGCCCGCCATGCCCGGCCGTCTCCTCGAACTTCGCGCAAACCTCGCCCCAATCCATCGGATTGGCCGGGCTCCCCTTGCCGAAATCCGCCCGCCCCCGCAACGACGACCCATCCGCCAAAACGATCTCCACGATGCTCGTCATCCGCTGATACCCCCCGGCATCCGCCTCCGCATCGACATGAAAATCCACCTTCGCCATCATCGCCCGCACCGCCGGCGACCGCACGATCTCGTCCGTATACTCCGCCAACCCCGCCCGGCGCCGCAGCACCAGGATCGCCACCGAGAACGGCATGCTGAACTTCGCCTGCAATTCCGTATGCGGATCGTTGTGCAGCAAAGTCGTCGGCATGTGGTGGTTCGTCCCCACCCGGATCTTCACCACCTGCTCCGGCCGAACGTCATGCCGCGCCACCAACTCGGCGACCACCGCCATCGCCGGATGCGTCAGCGACCCCGAAGGATGCGGCTTGATTGAGATCCCCGGGCTCGCGAACGTCCAAGGCGAACCCAGCTTCCCCCGGATCGCCGCCTCGTCGAACCCACCCGCCGCCGCGTGATAGAACCCCCGCCGCGCCTCGAGGATCACGTCCGTCGCCGAAAACCCCCGCGACACCAGATCCGCCGCTAGCACCGCGCTCTCCGCCGACCGCCCCGGATGGAACGGCTTCGTCATCGTCCCGAAATTCTCCCGCAACCCCGCCGACTGGCTCCCCGCCATCCCCAAAACCGCCGCCGTCTTCTCCCCGTCCAGCCGCATCAAGCTCGCGACCGAAGCCGCCGCCCCGAACGTCCCGCACGTCCCGGTCGTATGGAACCCGTCCTGGTAATGCCGCGGCCCCGCCGCCTCGGCCACCTTGCAGCACACCTCGATCCCCGCATGATACGCCGCCAGCGTCTCCGCCCCCGACCGCCCCTCGCGCTCGGCCACCGCCAAGGTCGCCGCCAGCACCGGCGCCGTCGGATGCATCAGCAGCCCATAGACCCGGTCCTCGGCCACAGCGAGCTGCGTGTCGTCGTAATCGTCCGCATGGATCGCGATCCCGTTGGCGAACGCCGCGAACCGCGCCGGCATCCGCAACGCCGTCCCCAACACCGTCGCCTCGCCGCGCGGAAACCCCATATCCGCCAGATACGCATTGACGATCCGCCCGCTCTCCGCCCGCGACCCGGCCACCGCCAACCCCAACCCATCCAGAAACGATTTCCTGCCAGTCTCCACCACCTCCCCCGGCAGATCCCCGAACCGCACCCCCGCGATCCACTCCGCCACATACCGCGTCAGCGTCACCGCCCCGGCCCCCCCAGGATCGGCAGCCGGTTCACCAGCAGAACCACCGCGAAGGTGATCAGCAACATCGTCAATCCCAACACCGAAATCGCCCCCAGATCGCCGCTCTCGTTCAAATCATAGATCACCACCGCAATGACCTTCGTGTTCGACGTCGTCAGCAACACCGTCGCCGACAACTCCCGGATCACCCCGATGAACACGATGCACCACGTCGCGATGATCGTGGATCGCAGCAGCGGCGCCGTGATCCGCCACAACGTCCCCAACCGCGTCGCGCCAAAGATCCGCGACGCCTCCTCCAACTCCACATGCAGCCCCCGCAACGACGCCTGCACCTGCTGGAACCCCGCCGGCATCTCCATCGTCACGAACCCGATCAGCAGGATCCACAGCGTCCCGTACAGCAGGAACGGCGGCCGCGAATAAACCAGGAATAGCCCCACCCCCATCACGATCCCCGGCACCGCGATCGGCGCCATCGCGAGCCCCGCCAGCATCCCCGACCCCGGCACCAGCCGCCGGCTCGCCAGATACGCCGCCACCATCACGATGACCGAAACGGCCGTCGCGCTCGCCACCCCCAGGATCAGCGTGTTGACCATCGCCTTGCGCGTATCCGAGAACTCCCACAGCGCGAACCGCACATGCTCGAACGACAGCGTCGACCAGCGCAGCGGATCCGACAGGTTCTTCACCATCGCCGCCTTGATCAGCGCGAAATACGGCAGGAACACCGGCGCCGACAGCACCGCCAGGCAGAACAGCAGCGCCACCCACCGCCACCGCCCGAGCCCCACCAGCCGCGCCGGGCTGTTCTTGCCGCCCACCACCACGTAGGACCGCCCGCCCAGCAGCCGCCGCTGCAGATACAGCACCAGCAGCGTCACCCCCAGCAGCGGCATCGCCGCCGCCGCCGCCAGGTTCAGCTGCGGCGGATACTGGAACAGGCTCCAGATCCGCGTCGTCAGCGTATGGAATCCGGCCGGCATCGCCAGGATCGCAGGCGTCCCGAACATCGTCAGCGCCTGCAGGAACGCCACCATCGTGCCCGCGATCAGCGACGGCAGCACCAGCGGCAAGGTGATCCGCCGCAACGTCCGCGCCGGGCTCCCACCCAGGATGGACGACGCATCCTCCAGATCGGCCGGTATCCGCTCCAGCGCCGTCGCCAGCACGGTGAACACGTAAGGGAAAGTGTAGCAGGAGATCGCGAAAGTGACGCCGGTCACCGTGTAGATGTCGAACAAGTAATCGAACTCGTCCCACCCGAACGCCCACCGCGCCAGCCCGTTCAAGATGCCCGAATTCGGCGCCGCCAGCAGCTCCCACGCGATCGCGCCCAGGAACGGCGGCGTCACGAACGAGGCCGTCACGAACGCCCGCACCACCCGCCGCCCCGGCATGTCCGTCCGCGCCACCAGCCACGCCACCGGCACCGCCACCACGCAGGCCGAAACCCCCGCCCAGGCCGCGATCAGCAGCGTCGTCAGCATCGGCGTGCGCAGCGCCGGGTCGGTCACCAGCCGCGCGAAATTCGCCAGCGTCGGCCGCCCCGCCGCATCCGTCACCGCGAACCAGCCCAACCACCCCAACGGCAGCACCACCAGCACCACCAGCAGCAGCGCCACCGCGATGAACACCACCCGCGACAGATCCGGCATCGACCGCCCTCGCGGCACGATTTCGAGCGGAACCGCAGCGTCCATCAGATGCCGAAGATCTGGCTATACCGCGTCTTGATCTCTTCCGTCGCGCGGGCCAGCTCCGCCGGGTCCGCCCGCAACAGCTTGATGTCCGACAACGGCGTCCGCCCCGCCTTCAGCGTCACCTTCGGATGGAACGACCGCAGCCCGCCCGCATCCACCATCAATTGCTGACATTCGGCGGTATACAGAAAGTCCGCGAACAGCCGCGCCGCGTTCGGATGCGGCGCCGCCGCCAGCACCCCCGCCTGACCCGGCACCAGCGGCGACCCCTCCGCCGCATACACGATCCGGATCGGCTCCCCCGCATCCCCCAGGAAGAACGCGTTGTATTCGTTGCCATCCACCATGACGGAGCGCTCGCCCTGCACCACCTTCTTCGGCGGCTCCGTCGACGACTGCACCTGCAGCACGCGCTGCGTCGCCAGCTTCTCGAAATACCCCCATCCCAACGCCCGGCTCACCGCGAACGTCGACGTCAGGATCGTTCCGCTATAGCTCGGATTGGCCTTCACCATCCGCATCCGCCACCGCGGCCCGAGCAGGTCGGCGAAGCTCTTCGGCGCATCCTCCGCCTTCACCTGCCGCGTGTTGTAGCCGATCACCGCCAGATGCGCCCGCACCGTCGCGAAATACCCGTCCGCATCCCGCTCCTCGGCCGGCCAGAACTGCCCCACCGCCTCGGGCACGAACTTCGCCAGCCATCCCCGCGCCTTCCAATCCACGAAGCTCGTGATGTCCGAACTCTCGATCACGTCGGCGTTCTTCACCCCGCTCGCATATTCCTGCATCAGCCGCTGCAGCACCCGCTCCGCGCCCGACCGCTCCACCTGCAGCTTGATCTCCGGATACCGCGTCTGGAACGCGGCCGCGATCTTCTCCGCCACCGCCACGTCGATCGAGGTGTAGAACGAAACCACCCCCTCCTTCTTCGCCGCCTCCACCTCCGCCCGCGCCAACGCCGGCCAAGCCAACGCTCCCGCCACCACCAACCGCCGAGAAATCATCGAGCCATCCTCCCTATCGCGGCAACGCCCGGCAAACCTCCGGCGGCAGCCGCACGCCCACTTCCTGCCCGACCACCGCCTGCACCCGTGGCGGCGTGCTCGCCCGGATCTGCTGTCCGCCCGGCAGCTCCAACAGGTAATCCCGTTGCGCGCCCAGGAACGTGTGCCGCAGCACCCGCGCCCGCCATTCGTTCACCCCATCGCCGGGCCTCCGCCAGCACCACGTCCTCCGGCCGCACCGACACCGCCGTCTCCCCCGCTTCGGCTACCGCCCCGCTGCCGAACCGCACCACCATCGGCCCGCACCGCACCGCGCCCCCCTCGGCCACCCCGCGCAGGATGTTCGTCCCCCCGATGAACCGCGCCACGAACTCCGACACCGGTCGCTCGTACACGTCCTCCGGCGTCCCCACCTGCTCGATCCGCCCGGCATTCATCACCACGATCCGGTCCGCCGTCGTCATCGCCTCCGCCTGGTCGTGCGTGACATAGACGGTCGTGTAACGGAACTCGTCGTGCAGCCGCCTGATCTCGAACCGCATCTCCTCCCGCAAATTCGTGTCCAGGTTCGACAGCGGCTCATCCAGCAGCAGCGTCTCCGGCTCCACCACCAGCGCCCGCGCCAGCGCCACCCGCTGCTGCTGCCCGCCCGACAGCTCCCCCGGCGACCGCTCCCGCAACGCAGACAGCTTCGTCACCTCGAGGATCCGCGCCACCCGCCGCTCCACCTCCGCCCGCCCCACCCGCCGCAGCGTCAGCCCATAGGCGACGTTCTCCGCCACGCTCATATGCGGCCACAGCGCATAGCTCTGGAAGATCATCGACATGTTCCGCTTCTCCGGCGGCAGCGCCACCCCCGGGCTCGAAATGGTCCGCCCGCCGACCACGATCGTCCCCTCGTCCGGCACCACGAACCCGGCTAGCAGCCGCAACGTCGTCGTCTTGCCGCACCCAGACGGCCCCAGCAGGCAGACCAGCTCCTCATGCGCGATCGCCAGGTCGATCCCGTCGGCCACCACCAGCCTGCCGTACCGTTTCTGCAAGCCGATGAGATCGACGGACGCCATCGCTATCCCCCCGCCGGCTTCGGCGTCGCCACCACTGCCACAGCCCGGCGCCGCCGGTCCTGCAACTGCTGATCCGCCAACACCCCCACCAGGATCACCGTCCCCATGACCGCGAAATTGAGGCTCGACGGAATCCCCAGGATATTGACCAGGTTCTGCAACACCTGCAGCAGCACCGTCCCCAACACGATGCCCAGGATCGACCCCTCCCCGCCGCGCAAGCTGCACCCGCCCAGCACCGCCGCCGCGATCGCATACAACTCGTATGAGTTCCCGAACGAAGCCGGCGCCGCCGAATTGGTGTAGAACACCAGGAACACCGTCGTCAGCCCGGCCATCAGCCCGCTGATCACATACGTCGTCGCCACGATCAGCTGCGTCCGGATCCCCGAATACCGCGCCGCCTCCTCGTTCTTGCCCACCGCGTAAAGATATCGCCCGAACACTGACCGATGCAGCAGCACCCCCATGATCAGCGCCACCACCACCAGGAAGATCATGCTGTTCGGCACGCCCCAAACCCGCCCCGACACCAGCCCGGCGAGGAAATCGTAATCCCCCCCGTACCCGAACCCCACCGACGCATCGTTCGTGTAATACCGCGCCGCCCCCCGGTAGATCAGCAGCCCGCACAGCGTCACCACGAACGGCTGCATCCGCAACTTCGTCACCAGCAGCCCCTGGATCGTCCCCAGCGCCAGCCCCCCCGCCAGCACCGCCGCCAACGCCGCCGGCCAAGCCCACTCCCGGTTCGCGATCAGATCGATGAACACCACGCCCAACAGCGCCAGCATCGACCCCACCGAGAGATCGATCCCGCCGGTGACGATCACCAACCCCTCCCCGATCGCCGAAAGCCCGAACAGCCCGACCAGATTGGCCGTGTTCAGCACGTTCACGCTC
The DNA here is from genome assembly GCA_963848035.1 of uncultured Alphaproteobacteria bacterium. Taxonomy (GTDB): domain Bacteria; phylum Pseudomonadota; class Alphaproteobacteria; order Acetobacterales; family Acetobacteraceae; genus JAVVHH01. The sequence continues at coordinate 2,539,335 of CAWKCD010000001.1, read as the reverse complement.
GACAGGAACAGCGGATTGATCGCCGCCGTGATCCCCCCGATCACCACGATCAGCAGCAGCAGCCCAAGCTCTTTCTTGCCCATCAGGCCGCCACCAACTGCTGCCCGATCGCCAACTGCAACACGTTGAACTCGCTGAAATCGGGCCGCTCGAGCATCCCGCTCACCCGCCCCTCGTGCATGACCGCGATCCGGTCCGACACGCCGATGACCTCCTCCATGTCCGAGGAGATCATCAGGATCGCCACCCCCCGGTCCGCCAGCCCGCGCATCAGCTCGTAGATCTCCCCCTTCGCCCCCACGTCGATCCCCCGCGTCGGCTCGTCGAAGATCACCATGCGCGGCCGCATCGACAGCCACTTCCCCAGCACCACCTTCTGCTGGTTGCCCCCCGACAGCGTCGACACCAGCACCTCGTCGTCCGGCGCCTTGATCCGCAGCGACACATGCTGCGCCGCCGCCGTCTTCCGTTCCGCTCTCCGGTCGATCAGCCACCGCGGCGCATGCCGCCCCAGATCCGCCAGCGTCACGTTCTCCACGATCGGCATGTCCAGCACGAGCCCCGATTTCTTCCGATCCTCCGGCGCCAGATAGATCCCGAGCGCGATCGCCTCCCGCGGCGTCCGCGCCAGCGCCATCTCGCCCGCGACCCGCACCGACCCGGCCAGCGCCGGCTCGACCCCGAACAGCGCCCGCGCCAACGACGTCCGCCCCGCCCCGATCAGCCCGGCCAGACCCAGGACCTCCCCCCGCCGCACCTCCAGATCCACCGCCCGGTCCGGAAACGCCGGCGTGACCAATCCCGAGATATCGCAACCGCCGGGCTCCGAAGCCCGCGCCGGCGGCAGATACAGCGACTTCAGATCCCGCCCGATCATCAGCCGGATCATCGCCGCATGGCTCATCTCCTCCTTCGACAGCGTCCCCACCGAGCGCCCGTCCCGCAGACACACCACCCGGTCCGCGCAGGCCATGATCTCGCTCAGCCGATGGCTGATGTAGATCACCGAGATGCCCGCCGCCCGCAGATCCCCGATCACCGCCAGCAGCCGCTCCGTCTCCGACAGCGTCAGGCTGCTGGTCGGCTCGTCCATGATGATCACCTGCGCATCGATCGAGAGCGCCTTGGCAATCTCCACCATCTGCCGCTGCGCGATGGAAAGCGCCTCCACCAGCACGTCCGGCCCGAAATCCGCCCCCAACCGCTCCAGCAACGGCGCAGCCCGGCGCCGCAACGCCCCCCGGTCCACCAGCCGCAACGGTCCCCCCACCAGCGTCTCGCGCCCGATGAAGATGTTCCCCGCCACGTCCAGGTTCTCGAACAGGTTGAGTTCCTGATGCACGAACGCGATCCGCGCCCGCATCGACTCCGCCACCGTCAGCGCCCCGTATTCCTGCGCCCCGATCCGGATCCGCCCCGCCGTCGGCGTCACCACGCCGCCCAGCACCTTCATCAAGGTGGACTTGCCCGCCCCGTTCTCCCCGATCAGCCCCAGCACCTCGCCCCTCTCCAGGGCGAGGCTCACGTCATCCAGCGCGCGGACGCCCGGATAAGTCTTGCTGATCCCGACGAGCTCGAGGATCACCCCCCTTACTTACGAAGCATTTCCTTCATGAAGTTCTGGAACTCGGCCACGTTCGACTTGTCGATCACCTTCGTCGGCACGATGATCTTCTTGTCCGCCGGAATGAACGACTTGTCGCCGCGGATCACCTTGTCCAGATCGATCATCGACTGATACCCGAACTCGAACGGCTGCTGCACCACCGTCGAGATGATCGTGCCATCGGCGATCCCGCGCAGCGTCTGGATGTCCTCGTCGAACCCGATCACCTTGACCTTGCCCGCCTTGCCCGCCTCTTTCACCGCATTGTAGATCTGCGGCGTGTTGTACGAGTAGAGCCCGCACAACAACGAGATATCCGGATACTTCGTCAAAGTATCCTCCACGTTCCGCTTCGCCCGCACGAAGTCGATCTCGTCCGTCCGCACGTCGACGATCTCGACCTTCGATCCCTTCAGCGTCTCGCGGATCCCCTGCACCCGCTCCTTGGCGTTGTCGTTGTCCATGCTGCCGACGAACAGCATGATCTTGCCGCCATCCGGCAGCGCCTTCTTGATCTGCTCGCCCGCCTGCCGGCCCGCCGCCACGTTGTCCGTGCCGATATAGACCATCCGGTTGGACGCCGGCGCGTCACTATCCGTCGTGAACAGCGCCGCCTGGCTCGCCACCTTGTTCAGCTCTTCCGTCGAATGCGCCGGGTCCACCGCCGAGATCGAGATCCCCGCCACCTTGCGCGCCAGCAGCGCGTCCAGCAGCGACCGCTGCTCGGCCGCCGAACTCTGCCCCGGCAGCTCGACGATCATCTCGTACTGCGGCAGCTCCTTGTTCGCCTTCTCCACGCCCCGCCGCGCGATCGTCCAGAAATCCGCCGACGCGTTCGTCACCAGCGCCAGCAGCTTCTTCTCCTGCGCCTGCGACGGCCCGGCCAACAACGCCGCCGCCATCAATCCCGCCAACACCGGTGCAAATTTTGCGCGCATAGTCCTGTCTCCTCGCCATTCCGGTGGTCGATCGCCACCCGTTGAGCCGACGTTAGGTCACGACCACGCCGCAGGCAACGACGCTCCGCGTTGACGCGCCCAACGCCCTCCACCATGGTTTTTCGGCAGTCGAACCCAAGCATGGGCGGCCGGAGGAAGTCCCATGGCGACCCGTCCACAGAGCGGTATCGAGATCGATCACGTCACCCATCTCTACGCGCCCAGCAACGCCCCGCCCGTCACCGCGCTCTCCGACATCTCGCTCGCCATCCCGCCCAACCAGTTCCACGCCCTGCTGGGCCCCAGCGGCTGCGGCAAATCGACGCTGCTCTATTTGATCGGCGGCTTCATCCCCGTCCAGCGCGGCGAGATCCGCACATCGGCCGGGCCCGTCCGCGCGCCGGGCCCCGACCGCGGCATCGTGTTCCAGAACTTCGCCCTGTTCCCCTGGAAATCCGTCCGCGACAACATCCTCTACGCGCTCGCCAAACGCGGCCTCCGCGGCTCGGGCGCCGCCGACCGCGCCCAGCACTTCATCGACCTCGTCCACCTCACCGGCTTCGAGCGCTCCTACCCCGCCCAACTCTCCGGCGGCATGCAGCAACGCGCCGCACTCGCCCGCACCCTGGCACTCGACCCCGACATCCTCCTCATGGACGAACCCTTCGGCGCGCTCGACGCCCAGACCCGCCGCATCATGCAGGAGGAGCTCCTCACCATCTGGCGCGCCACCAACAAGACCGTGGTCTTCGTCACCCACGACGTCGCCGAAGCGGTCTTCCTCGCCGACCGCATCTCCATCATGAGCGCCCGGCCCGGCCGCATCGACCAGCTCATCGACGTCGATTTCAACCGCACCTCCGACAAATCCGTCCTCAAGACCCCCGAATTCGTCGAGACCGTCGAACACGTCTGGGACCTCGTCCGCGCCCAGGTCGACGCCGCCCGCGCCGCATGAGGACGCTCTCCCGCCTGATCCCGCTCCTGATCGTCCTCGCCCTCTGGGACGCGCTCACCCGTTTCGGCCTCGTCTCGACCGCCATGCTCCCCACCCCCATGGCCGTCTTGCGCGCCCTCGCCGGCCTGATCGGCGACGGCGACCTCGCCGCCGGGCTCCTCGCCTCCTTGCCCCGCAGCCTCGCCGGCTTCGCCGCCGCCATCCTCGTCGGCACCGGCCTCGGCGCCGGCATGGCCCTCTCGCCGACCTTCCGCAGCCTCATCAATCCGGCCGTCCAGATCTTCTACCCCCTCCCCAAATCCGCCCTGATCCCCCTCCTCCTCGTCTGGTTCGGCCTCGGCGACATGTCCAAGGCCGTCCTCGTCTTCCTCGGCTGCCTCCTGCCGGTCATCCTCAGCACGTACAACGGCATCGCCGGTGTCGATCAGATCCTGGTCTGGTCCGCCCGCTCCATGGGCGCCACCCGCCTCGAGATCGTCCGCGAGATCCTCCTCCCGGCCGCCTGGCCGCAGATCCTCACCGGCATCCGCACCGCCATCGCCTTCATGTTCCTGCTCATGGTCTCGAGCGAACTCGTCATCGCCCGCAACGGTCTGGGCTACCTCATCGGCGCCCTCGGCGACGCCGGCAGCTATCCCGCCATGTTCGCCGTCATCCTGACCGTCACCGCCCTCGGCTACGCCGCCGACCAGGCCTTCCAACGCCTCTCCACCCACCTGCTGAGATGGCGCGAATGAGCCTAACCCTCGCCGCACCGCGCACTCCGCCGCGCTGGCGCCCCCTCGCCCGCCTCAAGCGAGCCGCCACCGCCAGCGCCGCCCTCCTCACCCTCCTCGTCGCCTGGTTCGTCACCGGCCAATGGGAACTGGTGAACCCGTTCCTCGTCCCGCCGCTCGGCGCCGTGCTCGACCGCCTCCGCGAGGACGCACTCTCCGGCGACCTCCTCACCAATGCCGGCCTCACCCTCGGCCGCTCCCTCGCCGGCTTCGCCCTCGCCTGCGCCCTCGGCATCCCCCTCGGCATCGCCGTCGCCCGGCGACCGCTCCTCCGCTGGTTCTGCGACCCCCTCATCTCCATCGGCTTCCCCATGCCGAAGATCGCTTTCCTGCCCGTCTTCATCCTCTGGTTCGGCGTCTACGACACGTCGAAGATCGTGATGACCACCTTCGCCTGCATCTTCGCCATCATCGCCGCCGCCGACGCCGGCATGCGCGGCGTCGACAAATTCCTGATCTGGTCCGCCCGCTCCATGGGCACCTCCGGCTTCGCCCTGTTCCGCGAAGTCCTCCTCCCCGCCGCCCTCCCCCAGATCTTCACCGGCCTCCAGATCGCGCTCCCCACCGCACTGATCACCACCGTGGCCGCCGAGATGCTGATGGGCGGCGCCGGGCTAGGCGGCGCCATGCTGCAATCCGGCCGCTTCGCCGACTCCCCCGGCGTCTACGCCGGCATCATCGAAACCGCCCTGGTCGGCCTCATCGCTGTCACCGCCATGACCCGTCTCCGCCGCCGCCTCCTCCGCTGGCACCCCGAGTTCAACCGCCGATGAGCCCCCGCCACCCATCCACGCAGCCTCGTGCGTGAGCCGGCCCGCATTGCTATCGTCCCGCGTATGACCCCCTCTGACACCATCGCCATCGGCACCTCCACCCCGCGCTTCGAAGACGCCCGCTTCCTGCGCGGCCTCGGCCGCTACACCGACGACATCGCCCCCGCCAACGCCGCCCACATGGCCGTCCTCCGCTCCCCCCACGCCAGCGCCCACATCCGCAGCATCGACACCCGCGCCGCCGCCCAGACCCCCGGCGTCCTCGCCATCCTCACCGCCGCCGACGTCGAAGCAGAGAACTGGGGCGGCCTAGAAACCTCCGTCCAGCGCCACCGCCCCGACGGCTCCCCCATGGCCCGCCCGCCCTACCGCCTGCTCGCCAAGGACACCGCCCGCTTCGTCGGCGACCCCGTCGCCATCGTCGTCGCCGAAACCCGCCACGCCGCCGAAGACGCCAAGGACCGCATCGACATCGACTACGCCCCCCTGCCCGCCGTCACCGACGCCGCCCAGGCCCTCACCCCCGGCGCCCCGCCCGTCTGGCCCGACCACGCCCCCGACAACCTCAGCTTCCTCTTCCGTCTCGGCAACGAAGCCGCCGTCGCCGCCGCCTTCGCCCAAGCCCACCACGTCACCACGCTCGACCTGCGCATCTCCGCGCGTCAGCGCCAACTCCCTCGAACCCCGCATCGCCACCGGCCACTACGACCCGGCCGCCGACACCTACCTCCTCCACGCCGGCACCCAAGCCCCCCACAAACTCCGCAGCGAACTCGCCGAACACACCCTCAAGATCCCCGCCAACCGCCTGCGCGTCCTCTCGCCCGACGTCGGCGGCGCCTTCGGCATGAAAGGCAGCCCCTACCCCGAAGACGCCCTCGTCCTCCTCGCCGCCCGCCGCACCGGCCGCCCGGTCCGCTGGCTCGCCACCCGCAGCGAATCCCTCCTCTCCGACTTCCACGCCCGCGACGTCCACGCCCGCATCGCCCTGGCCCTCGCCCCCGACGGCACCTTCCTCGCGCTCCGCTTCGACAGCACCGCCAATCTCGGCGCCTACCTCGCCTTCAACACGCCCCACTCCTCCACCAACAACCTCGGCGGCCTCGCCGGCGTCTACCGCACGCCCCACATCTGCTGCACCGTCCGCGGCGCCTACACCAACACCCAGCCCAACGCCCCCTACCGCGGCGCCGGCCGCCCCGAATCCACCTACGCCCTCGAGCGCGTCATCGACCAAGCCGCCATCGAGATGAACATCGACCGCGTCGAACTCCGCCGCCGCAACCTCATCCAACCCGGCCAGATGCCCTACAAGACCGGCCTCGTCTTCACCTACGACAGCGGCAACTTCCCCGAGAACATGCGCCTCGCGCTCGAAGCCGCCGACATCCAAAACTACCCCGCCCGCCGCCAAGCCAGCCAAACCCACGGCCGCCTCCGCGGCTGGGGCCTCGCCAACGCCATCGAGATCGCCTCCGGCCCCGCCCACGCCCCCAACGAGGAAGGCGCCGAGATCCGGTTCGATCCCGACGGCTCCGCCACCATCCTCCTCGGCACCCACAACCACGGCCAAGGCCACGAAACCGCCTTCCGCCAGATCGCCGCCACCCAGCTCGGCCTCGACCCGGCGCGCGTCCGCATCCTCCACGGCGACACCGCCCTCGTCGCCCACGGCCGCGGCACCTTCGGCTCCCGCTCCATCGCCGCCGGCGGCGCCGCCTTCGTCCGCGCCGCCGAGAAGATCGTCGACCAAGGCAAACGCATCGCCGCCCACATCCTCGAAGCCGCCGAAGCCGACATCGAATTCGCCCACGGCAACTTCACCGTCGCCGGCACCGACCGCGCCATCGGCATCGAGCAGGTCGCCCGCACCGCCTACCTCCCGGCCAGCCTCCCGCCCGGCGCCGACCTCGGCCTCGCCGCATCCGCCATCGTCGCCACCAAGGCCGCCACCTTCCCCAATGGCTGCCACGTCTGCGAAGTCGAGATCGATCCCGACACCGGCGAAACCCACATCGATCGTTACTTGGTCGTCGACGACGTCGGCACCGTCGTCAACCCCCTCCTCGTCAAAGGCCAGATCCACGGCGGCATCGCCCAAGGCCTCGGCCAGATCCTCATGGAGAACGTGGTCTTCGACGACACCGGCCAGATGCTCACCGGCTCCTTCATGGACTACGCCATGCCCCGCGCCGCCGACCTCCCGAGCATGACCGTCCTCAGCAACCCCACCCCCACCACCGCCAACCCCCTCGGCGTCAAAGGCGCCGGCGAGGCCGGCACCGTCGGCGCGCTGCCCGCCATCATGAGCGCCATCCTCGACGCCCTCCGCCCGCTCGGCGTCACCCATCTCGACATGCCCGCCACCCCCCAAGCTGTCTGGTCCGCCATCTCGAAAGCAAAACGATGAACCGCCGCACCCTCCTCGCCGCCTCTCTCGCCGCCCCCTTCGTCGCTCGCGCCGAAGCCCCCGTGAAGATCCGCATCGGCTGGGCCATCACCCCCGCCCAACTCCCGCCTTTGATCTTCGCCAACCCCCAGATCCTCAAGAACCACGGCAAATCCTACACCGTCGAACTGATCTACTTCCGCGGCAGCTCCCCCCAGATCACCGCGCTCGCCGCCGGCGAACTCGACGTCGCCGCCCTGGCCTTCTCCTCCTTCGCGCTCGCCATCCAGAACGCCCGCATGAACGACCTGCGCGCCATCGCCGACCTCTATCAGGACGGCGTCGAGGGCTACTACTCCAGCCAATACGTCGTCCGCGCCGACAGCCCGATCCACGCGTCGAAGACCTCAAGGGCAAGCGCATCGCCACCAACGGCATCGGCGGCGCCGTCGACATGGCCATGCGCAAACGTCTCCGCGACGCCCATCTCGAGGACAAGCGCGACTACACCGTCATCGAAGTCCAGTTCCCCGCCATGCCCGCCATGCTCGACGAGTCCAAGGTCGACCTCGCCGGCATGGTCGCCCCCTACTCCCTCGAGCAGATCAAGGCCGGCAAAGCCCGCTCCCTCTTCTCCATCGCCGACTCCATGGGCGTCACCCAGACCACCCTCCTCGCCGCCCGCGCGCCCTTCATCGCCAAGAACCGCCCCGCCATGGTCGACTTCCTGCAAGACCTCCAGATCGGCACCAAATGGCTCCTCGACCCCGCCAACCGCGACCCCGCCCTGAAGCTCGCCGCGTCTGTGACGAAATCCCCGGTCGAGAGCTTCTCCGCCTGGCTCTTCACCCATGACGACTACTTCCGTAACCCCAACGTCCGCCCCAACCTCAAAGCCCTCGCCGACAACATTCGCGTCCAGAAGGACCTCGGCTTCCTCAAATCCGACATCGACGTCCCCGCCCACGCCGACCTCTCCCTCGCCGACGAAGCCGGAGCCCGCACATGACCGCCAACGCCCCCGAAATCTGGTCGATCGCCGACGATAAGGCCCCCGACTTCATCGCCCTCGCCGACCGCGTCTTCGACACCCCCGAACTCAACTTCGCCGAGTTCGCCTCCGCCGCCGCCCACCGCGAAAGCCTCGAGCGCGAAGGCTTCCGCATCACCGACGCGCCCGCCGACCTCCCCACCGCCCTCATCGGCGAGGCCGGCAGCGGCGGCCCGGTGATCGCCATCCTCGGCGAATACGACGCCCTCCCCGGCCTCTCCCAGCAGCCCGGCGCCGCCACCCCCACCCCGCTCCCCAGTTCCACCTACGGCCATGGCTGCGGCCACAACCTCCTCGGCGCCGCCGCCCTCCTCGCCGCGTCCGCCGTCAAGGACTACCTCGCCGCCAACAACCTCGAGGGCCGCGTCCGCTATTACGGCTGCCCCGCCGAGGAAGGCGGCTCCGGCAAGGGCTTCATGGTCCGCGCCGGCTGCTTCGACGACGTCGACATCGCCATCTCCTGGCACCCCGCCTCCCTCACCGGCGTCAGCAACCCCATCTCGCTCGCCTGCATCGAAACCGAATTCACCTTCGCCGGGCGCTCCTCCCACGCCGCCGCCGCCCCCGAACTCGGCCGCTCCGCGCTCGACGCCGTCGAACTCATGAACGTCGCCGCCAACTACCTGCGCGAACACATGCCCAGCACCGCCCGCCTCCACTACGCCCTGCTCGACGCCGGCGGCATCGCCCCCAACGTCGTCCAATCCCGCGCCACCGTCCGCTACCTCGTCCGCGCCCGAGAACTCCCCGACCTCCACGCGCTCAACGCCCGCGTCACCAAGATCGCCCAGGGCGCCGCCCTCATGACCGAAACGACCATGACCGCGAAAGTCGTCAGCGGCGACGCCAACCTCATCGGCAACGGGCCCCTCGAAGCCCTGATGCACCGCCAACTGCAGCATCTCGGCCCCGCCCAGTTCGACGATGCCGACCGCGCCTTCGCCCGCCAGATCCAAGCCACCCTCAACCCCGAAGACATCCACGCCGCCACCGCCCGCTTCGGCGTCGACCCCAAGCCCGGCGAGCCCCTCTGCACCGAGATCGCCCCCCTCGGCGCCGGCGACCCCAACTTCATCGGCTCCACGGATGTCGGCACCGTCAGTTGGGTCGTCCCCACCGTCCAGATGCGCGGCGCCACCTGCGCCGTCGGCACCCCCTTCCACGCCTGGCAGCTCGTCGCCCAAGGCAAATCCCCGGCGGCCCACAAAGGCATGGTCCACGCCGGCAAAGCCATGGCCGCCACCGCCGCCGAACTGCTCGAAAACCCCGCCCTCATCGCCGAAGCCCGATCCGACTTCGAGAAACGCCGCGCCGGACGCCCCTTCCTCAATCCCATCCCCGACGACGTCGAACCAAACCTGCCGGAGCCCCCGAAATGACGGAAGTCAGCCAAGACCGCCTCATGACCCACATGCGCGAGTTCGCCCGCCGCATCAAACTCTCCGGCACCCCCGAAGAACTCGAGAGCTTCCACTACCTGCAATCCGTCCTCGACGGTTACGGCTACAAAACCACCCTGATCTCCCACGACGCCTACATCTCCCTCCCCGGCAAGGCCCGGCTCGAGGTCGACGGCGTCACCCCCGACTGCATCACCCACTCCATGTCCCGCCCCGCCCCCGAGGGCGTCGAGGGCGAGGTCGTCTACGTCGGCAACGCCGCCCCCGACTCCCTCGCCAACCGCGACCTCGCCAACCGCGACCTCGCCAACCACGACCTCGCCGGCAAGATCTGGCTCGTCGACGGCATCGCCACCCCCGACATCGCCGTCCGCGCCCGCGACGCCGGCGCCCTCGCCGAGATCCACATCTCCCCCACCGAACATCGTTACGAGATGTGCGTCTCGCCCGTCTGGGGCAGCCCCAACCCGCACACGCTCCCGCTCCTCCCCACCACCCCGATCGTCAGCGTCAACAACACCGACGGCGCCAAGATCCGCGCCCGCTGCCAAGGCAACGAAACCGTCACCGCCCGCCTGCAAACCGAAGTCGACACCGGCTGGCGCAAGACCCCCATCCTCGTCGCCGACCTCGACACCGACGACGATCGCCCCTTCGTCCTCCTCTCCGGCCATCACGACACCTGGTATTTCGGCGTCATGGACAATGGCGGCGCCAACGCCACCATGCTCGAAGCCGCCCACGCCCTGGCCGCGCAACGACAAACCCTCCGCCGCGGCCTACGCCTCTGCTTCTGGTCCGGCCACTCCCACGGCCGCTACTCCGGCTCCGCCTGGTACGCCGACGAACACTGGGACGAGCTCGACCGTCGCTGCGTCGCCCACGTCAACGTCGACTCCACCGGCGGCGAGGGCGCCACCATCCTCAGCAAATCCACCGTCACCTCGGACCTCAAACACGTCGCCGCCCAAGCCGTCCACGCCGTCGCCGGCAGCCCCCATGACGGCCTGCGCCCCAACCGCAACTCCGACGCCTCCTTCTGGGGCATCGGCATCCCCAGCATCTTCGGCAGCGTCAGCACCCAGCCGCCCGACCCCGTCACCAACATGCGCAACGCCCTCGGCTGGTGGTGGCACACCCCCCACGACCTGCTCGACCGCATCGACCCGGCCAACCTCGTCCGCGACACCAAGATCGTCCTCGCCGCCCTCGAGAACCTCCTCCAATCCGAAACGATCCCCCTCGACCACGCCGCCACCGCCGACGCCCTCCAAGCCGAACTGACCCCCCTCGACCTCGGCCCCGCCTACGACCTGACCCCGCTCCTGGACACCATCCGCACCAACGCCAAGACCATCGCCAACGCCAGCCCGGCCCACGCCAACCCCGCCCTCATGCAAGCCGCCCGCGCCCTGGTCCCGCTCAACCACACCAAGGGCGACCGCTTCACCCACGACCCCGCCCTTCCCCTGCCCCCCTTCCCCGCCCTCGACGCGCTGCGCGACCTCGCCCGCCACAAACACGCCCCCGAGCGCCCGTTCTACGAAGTCGCCGCCCGCCAATCCCGCAACCGCATCGCCCACGCGCTACGCCAAGCCATCGCCGCCCTCACCCCCTGATGCGAACGGCAAACCACCCAGGGCCGCCCCACCCCACCCGCATCGAAAGCCATCTCGCCGGCGCGGCCGAGCTGACCATCGACCTCGAACCCGGCCTCACCCTCAACGAAGCCATCGCCCGCCCCCTCCGCCGCGCCGGCCTCACCGCCGCCGGCGTCACGCTGGCCGACACGGTCCTGCACCCCCTCCGCTACGTCATCCCCGCCCACGCCCCGGACGACCAGCACGCCGCCTACTACAGCCACACCTTCTCGCCCCCCGCCCCCACCCGCATCGACAGCGCCAACCTCACCTGGGGCCGCCGCACCGACGGCCCTTTCCTCCACTGCCACGCCATCTGGCGCGACCCGGCCGGCACACCCATCGGCGGCCACATCCTCCCCCTCGAAACCATCGTCGCCGAGCCCGCCCAAGCCCGAGCAATCGCCACCGCCGACGCCGAATTCCTCTCCGACCCCGACCCCGAAACCAATTTCTCCCTGTTCCGCCCCATCCCCCTCAAACCACCCCAACCCGGTCCCACCTGCCTCCTCGCCCGCATCCGCCCCAACCAGGATCTCGTCGAAGCCATCGAAACCATCTGCCGCACCCACGACGTCCATCACGCCCGCATCCACACCGGCGTCGGCAGCACCATCGGCGTCATCTTCGACGACGGCCGCACCATCACCGACCGCCCCACCGAACACCTCATCCTCGAAGGCCACGTCACCCCCGGCCCCACCGTCCACCTCACCCTCGCCGTCATCGACGTCCACGGCCAAATCCACCGCGGCACCCCCGCCCGCAGCCAAAACCCCGTCCTGATCTGCTTCGAACTCGTCATGACCGTAGGCCCTCGACCCGAAATCGCTTGACTCCAGAACGGAAAAAATTCCTTCTGCCGCCATGCGTTTCGAGCCGCCCTCGCCCGAGCCCACCCAACACCGCCGCGCCGCCCGCGCCGAGCGCTTTCTCCATCTGCTCGACCGGATCATCGATGTCGGCGCCGACATCGTCGACGAACTCCGCCCCGACCCGCCCGCCGAAGACGCCGTACCCGAGCCCACCCCGCTCGCCCGCGCCCAGGCCTACGACACCGCCACCCGCGCCATCCGCCGCTGCATGCTCGTCGCCGACCGGCTCGAGGAGATCATCGCCGACCCCGACAAGCAACGCGCCGAAACCCACGCCCGCCAGGCCGCCGCCCGCGCCCGAATCATCCGCGACGTCGAGGACGCCATCGCCCGCAGCGGCTACGAGGCATCCGACCGCGAAAGCCTCGCCGGCGAGCTATACGAACGCCTCGAACATCCCGACAGCATCGCCGACCTCGAAGGCCGCCCCGTCCACGAGGTCGTCCGCGACTTCTGCCGCGACCTCGGCCTCACCTATCAAGGCACGGCCTTCGCCTGGCCCCGCCGCACCCCCGACGACATCCGCGACCTCATCGCCCGCGCCACCAAGCTCCCGTTCCACCCACACGACGGCGACAACGACGACAGCGACGCAGGCAGCGACGACGACGATGCCTGGGTCGTCTCCTCGTCCCCCCGCGCCCGCCCCCGCTCCCGCGACGGTTGACGCAAGCCCCGACGCCGCCGCATCCGCCCATCCCCTACGCCGCCCCCACCCGCGCTCAACCGCGGGCGCCCCCCGTTGCGCTCAGGCGAAAACCGCGTCCACCGCCTCCCCCAGCCGCCCGACGATGTCCGACAGATCCCCCTCGGAAACGATATACGGCGGCGCCACGATCACATGGTCCCCCACCCGCCCATCCACCGTCCCCACGCACGGATACACCGCCAGCCCCCGCGCCATCGCCGCGCTCTTCACCCGCTCCGCGATCCCGTCCCCCGCCGCGAACGCCGTCCGCCCCGCCCGGTCCGACACGAACTCGAGCGCCCAGAACAACCCCCGCCCCCTGACATCGCCCACATGCCGGTGGTTCCCGAACCGCTCCACCAGCATCCGCTCCAGCACCTCCCCCCGCCGCGCCGCCTGCGCCACCAGCCCCTCCTCGCCCAGGATCCGCTGCACCTCCAGCGCCGCTGCGCACGCCACCGGATGCGCCTGATAGGTCTGCCCGTGCATGAACCCGCCCGACCCCTCCCGCAGCGCCGCGATCACCCGCCCCGACGCCAAAATCCCGCCGATCGGCGCATACCCGCCGCCCAACCCCTTCGCCACCGCCTGGATGTCCGGAGCGATCCCCTCTTGCTCCCAAGCATGCAGCGTCCCCGTCCGCCCCATCCCGCTCATCACCTCATCCAGGATCAGCAGCGCCCCATGCCGGTCGCACACCGCCCGGACAGCCGCGAAATACCCCGGCGCCGCCGCCACGCACCCCGTCGCCGCCCCCACCACCGTCTCCGCGACGAACGCCGCCACGCGCCCCGGCCCCACAAGCTGGAACTCCCCCTCCAGCTCGTCCGCCAGCCGCGCCACATACTCCGCGTCGCTCTCGTCCGCTCCCTGGTGGTGATACGCGAAACATGGCGACACCCGGCTGAACGCCTCGCTCAGCAGCGGCTCGTACAACGCCCGCCGCGCCAAATGCCCCCCCGCCGCCAGCGCCCCCAGCGTCGTCCCGTGATAGCTCTGCCGCCGGGCGATGAACCGCGTCCGCTCGGGCTGTCCGATCTCCACGAAATACTGCCGCGCCAGCTTCAGCGCCGCCTCCATCGCCTCCGACCCCGAGCTGACGAAGAACGCATGCGTCAGCCCGCCCGGCTCGTCCGCCAGCAGCAAATCCGCCAAGGCCTCCGCCGGCTCCGACGTGAAGAACCCGGTATGCGCATACGCCACCCGCCCCGCCTGCTCGGCCATCGCCGCAGCCACGCGCTTGTTGCCATGTCCGATGCACGCCACTGCCGCACCGCCCGACCCGTCGATCACCGTCTTGCCGCTCGCCAGATGCAGCCGGATCCCCTCGCCCCCCACCACCGTATCGGGCGTCTCCCGCAGGCTGCGCTGGATGATCCGTGACATGGTGCTGCTCCGTTCAGGTCCGCCCATGCTGCCCCCCGCCGCCCCCCCGGTAAACCGCAAACCGAACTAATCGCCCGCTCGCGCATTGTCGTCCTGAGAAGCCCCGCGCCGGGCATTCGCCCGCGCCCGCGTTCATTGAGGAACAAAATGAGAAGTATCTTAGCCGCGCCGCTCGCGATCGCCCTCCTCGCCGCCCTGCCCGCCTTCGCCGCCGAACCCACCGCCTGCCCCGCCAGCACCTTCCGCGTGCTCCGCTCCAACGGCCCCGCCACCACCCACGACGGCATCTTCCCCGGCATCCCCGAACTCTGCCACCAGATCCGCGGCACCGACCCCGGCTATTACTATTACGGCGTCTGGAAGATGGATTGGCCCGGCGCCGGCGAGGCCTACCCCGCCATCAAACAGGTCGTCACCGGCCCCAAAGGCACCCGCACCGACTTCGTCACCCGCGCCCTCCCCGGCTGGCAATGGGTCGACTCGTTCATCAACGAAGGCATCGAACCCCTCACCGTCGACGGTCGCACCTACCGCACCCTCCGCCTCGCCCACGAACGCGCCGGGTTCGACGGCAACACCTACCACTCCATCATCACCAGCTGGCGTGACCTCGCTACCGGCCTGACCCTGAAGACCGTCGAAACCCAGATCAGCGGCCAGTCTTACGGCCCCAACACCACCTGGCAGGCCGTCAAGGTCGAACGCCTCCCCTGACCCGGCCAGTGTGTCGCAACCCTCCCCGCACCCTCCCGCGTTGAACCAGCGCGACTGAAGGAACCAACGATGTCCAAATCCGTCCCCGAAAACGCTCTCGTCGTCGTCACTGACGGCGGCAAGGCCATCCTCTTCCGCAACGCCGGCCACGGCGACGAGGTGTCGCTCAAGGAGGAACAGCGCCTCACCCTCAAGGACTTCGCCAATGACGGCCCCTCCGGCTCCCGCCCGCAGGAACAAACGCCGCACCAGACCGACGAAGCCACCTTCGCCAAGCAGCTCGCGCACAAGCTCTTCACCCTGCACGAGCACAAGAACTACGAAGCCATGGTCCTGATCGCCGACGCCCAAACCCTCGGCCAGCTCCGCGACGCCATGCACAAGACCGTCGTCAACGCCATCGTCCAGACCATGTCCAAGGACTATACCAACAACACCACCAAAGAGATCGAGAAGGCCCTCGCAGCCTGATCCAGAAGTCAGAGATCGTCTGAGCACGCGCTACGCCGGTCAGCCGGCGTGGTAGCGTGACCAGGCGGTATCTCAGACGGCTGTATACCCGCCGTCTACCACCAGATCCGCCCCGGTCATGAAGCTAGACTCCACGCTCGCCAGGAACAGCGCCGCGCTGGCGATCTCCGCCGGCTGCCCCAGCCGCCCGATCGGATGTTTCGGCGCCGCCGCCGCCCGCGCCGCCTCCATCGTCTCGTAGCGGAACAGCAGCCGCCCCGTCTCCACCGCCCCTGGCGACAGCGAATTCACCCGCACCCCCGCCCCCGCATGATCCAGCGCCATCGCCCGAGCGAGCTGGATCAACGCCCCCTTCGCCGCGCAATAGGCCGGCCGCCCCGGAGTCCCCACGCTCCCGAGCTGCGAGGCGATATGGATGATGCTCCCGCCCCCCGCCGCGGTCATCGACGGCAGCACCGCCCGGCTCATCAGGTACGCCCCCCGAACCTGCACCGCGAACACCCGGTCCCACTCGTCGGGCGGCAGCGACAGCACGTCGCCCACCGGGTCATGCGGCGCCGCCCCGTTCACCAGCACATGCACCGAACCCCAAGCCCGCACCGCCTCGTCCACCGCCGCCAACGTCTCCGCCTCCACCGAGACATCCACCGCCAGCGCCCGCCCGCCGATCTCCTCGGCCAGCGCATCCGGCGCCCGAAGGTCCAGGCACAGCACGCTCGCCCCCTCCGCCGCGAACCGCCGCGCGATCGCCGCCCCGATCCCCCCTGCCGCCCCGGTGATCACCGCGACGTTCCCCGCCAACGCGCTCATGCCATCGCCCCGATATCCGCCTGCTTCACGTCATACGCCATGAGCGACGCCCAGTGCCGCTCCACGTCGGCCCGGAACAACCCCCGCGTGATCCCCGCCACCAGCTTCGGCACCGCCGACGTCATCGCATTGATCGACGACCCCGAAGGCCCGAAGCTCATCGTCGATGCGATCGTGAACAGGTGCACGTCCGAGATCCAGGGCGTCACGCCCTCGACCCGCTCCACCAGACTGTAATCGTCGGCGAGATACGGATACCGCGCCAGCGCCTCGTGCCGAAGCTCGGCCGGCGGCTGATACTTGTCCCCCCAGCTCGCCACGTTCCCCGCCAGCCCGGCCAATTCTGGCCTGACCGAAAAATCTACATCGATTCCGGTCCCGCAAATTATAAAGTCCGCCGCGAAAGGACCCTTCTCGGTGTCGATCTCCACCCGACCCTCCCGCATCCGCGCCCCGCGCCACCCCGCACCGGTATGCAGCCGGAACCCCGGCCATGTCGCGCACCGGTCCCACGTCGCCTGCGGGAACCCCTCCCGCTGCGCCAGGATCGTGCGCATGAACCGCCAGCGCCACGCATCGTCCAGATCCGACAGATGCCGCAGGAACCCGGCGAATGTCAGCCACCGGTACGGCTGCACCAATTGCGGCATCGCCCGCCGGCAGAACAGATCCACTCTCGCCCCCGCCTCCAGCGCCTCCGCCGCGTTGTCCAGCGCCGATGCCCCGGTCCCCAACACCGCCACCGTCCGGCCCTTCAGCGCACCGAAATCGATCGCGTCGGCCGTATGCGCCCGAACCTCCTTTGGCAGCGCGGCCACGAAATCCGGCATCCACCACCGCCCCGCCCCATCCTGCCCCGTCGCCAGCACCACCTTGCGGCAATGCACCACCCGCCGCTCTCCCCCCTCGAGCAACGTCACCGCCAGCAGCCCATCCGCCCCGGCGATGTCCACCACCTCGCACTCGTTGCGCACCGGCAACCCGACCACGTCGCGGACCCAGAGCAGGTAAGCCGCCCAATCCTCCCGCCGGATCAGCCCCAGCTCGGCCCAAGCCGCCGCCCCATACCGCGCCTCGTGCCACGCCCGATACGTCAAGCTCGGGACATCCAGATCCGGCCCGGTGTAATGCTTCGGGCTCCGCAACGTCTTCATCCGCGCGAACGTCAGCCAAGGCCCCTCCATCCCCCGCTTCGCCCGATCGACCAGCAGGATGTTCTCCACCTTCGCCCGCTTCAGCCCAAACCCCACCCCCGTCCCCGACTGCCCCGCCCCCACGATCAGCACATCCAGCGCCGCCGCCCCGTCCGGCCCGACCTTCGGCACCAGCCATTGCATGTCCGGATGATCGATCACCGCCAGATCCCGCCGAACCTGCGCCTCCAGATCAGCCAGACCGCTCATCCCCAGCCCCCGCCGCCGGAACTCTCCAGCGTCACCAGGTCGCCCTCGAACACCTCGAGATTCGCCTTCCCCGGCAGCACCGAAACATCCGTCCCCCGCGCCAACGTCACCCGGAACGGCAACCCCGCCGCCCCGCCATGCATCCCATACGGCGGCACCACCATCCGCTCGACGCACACCGTCAGCAGCATCCGCGGCGCCAGCACCCGATAAGCCCTGATCACCCCGTCACCACCCGAATGCCGGCCCGCGCCCCCCGCCCCCCGCCGGATCGCCTGCCGCTCCACCCGAAGCGCGTAATTCGCCTCCAGCATCTCCACCGGCGTGTTCGCCGTATTCGTCATGTGCACCCGCGTCGCCGGACACCCGTCCCGGTCCGCCCGCGCCCCCTCGCCCCCGCCATGCACCTCGTACAGCAGCCGCCACCCGCCACCGACCGGCTCGGCAAACGCCAACAACCCCGACGTCGTCGGCCCCCCCGCCGCCAGCCGTTCCGGCACCACGAACGCCATCGCCCGGATGACGGCATCCACCACCCGCATGCTCGTCTCGTGATTGCCCGCCGCCACCGGCGCATCCCACCCCGGCTCCAGGATCGAGCCCGGCCGCGTCACGATCCGCAACGGCCGCAACGCTCCCGCATTCTGCTGCATGTCCCGCCCGCTCAGCAGCCGCGCCGCATAGATGATCGCCGAGCGCGCAATGAACGGCGTGCAGTTGCAGAAATTCCGCACCCGGTCGCAACTGCCCGAAAGGTCGAACTCGGCCTCGTCCCCGTCGATCGTGATCCGGACATGGATCCGCGCCGGCCCCCCATCCGGACCCCCGTCATCCAGGAAATCCTCCCCCTCGTACACCCCGTCCGGCAGCGCCCGCAGCGCCGCCCGCATCTCCGCCTCCGACAGCTCGTGCAGCCGCGAGATGCACGCGAGGAACACCCCCGTCCCATGCCGACCGCACAGCTCGACGATCCGCCGCTCCGCCGCCGCCGTCGCCGCGATCTGCCCCAGCAGATCCCCCTCCGCCGACACCGGATCGCGCACGTTCGCCATGATCATCGCGATCACCGACCGGTCCAGCACCCCCTCGCGCACGATCGGCACCGGCGGGATCCGGATCGCCTCCTGGAACGTGTCCTCAGCCTGCGCCCAGTAGCTCCCCGGCCAGGTCCCGCCCACATCCGGCCAATGCGCCAGGCTCAGCGCGAACGCCACGATCGCCCCGTCCACGAACACCGGCCGCACCACCTTCACGTCGTTGAGATGGTTGCCCCCCAGCGCCCCCAAATTGTAGATCAGCGCATCGCCCGGCCGCATCCGCTCCGCCGGATAAACCTTCAGCAACTCGCGGACCGTATACGCCATCGCCCCCAGATGAACCGGAATGTCCCGCCCCTGCGCCACCAGCCCGCCCTCGGCATCCGTGATGGTCGAGGACAGGTCCCCCGCCTCGCGCAGCAACGGCGAGCGCGCCGACCGCACCAGCACCAGGCTCATCTCCTCCGCGATCGCCGACAGCCCATGCCGGACCACCTCGACGACGAAAGGATCGAGCCCGCTCATGCCGCCGTCATGAACAGGTTTCCCGCCTTGTCCGCCGCCGCCCGCCACCCCGGCGGCACCACGATCGTCGACCAAGCGTCCCCGATGATCGCCGGTCCCGTCACCACCCCCGACATCCCCGCTCGATCGACCACCGCCGTCTCCACCGCCCGAGCCCCCGCGAAACTGCAGATCCTCGTCCCCGTGGCGCCGCCCGGCCCGCCAGCCGCCAGCGCAGCCCGCACCCCCGACGCCTTGCGCG
Source organism: uncultured Alphaproteobacteria bacterium (assembly GCA_963848035.1). Lineage (GTDB taxonomy): Bacteria > Pseudomonadota > Alphaproteobacteria > Acetobacterales > Acetobacteraceae > JAVVHH01. The sequence continues at coordinate 2,519,654 of CAWKCD010000001.1, read as the reverse complement.
CCTGCACCCGGATCGCCTCGATCACGCAAGGCTCCTCCGTCGCATACCCGAACAATTCCCGATGCCGCGCATTGAAGTCCCGCCGCAGCACCGCCGGGTCCATCCGCCCCGCGAACGGGATCGCCGTCATGTCGCTCTGCGCCGCATACCGCATCATCGCCGTCGTCTCGATCTCGGCCCCCGCCCCCACCGGCCCCTCCGCCCGCGCCCGCACCGCCGCCAGCCGCGCCGCGAACGCCGCCTCGTCGATCCCGTCCAACGCCATCCGAACCGTCTGCTGCTGCATGAACGATTGGTCCGCCGTCAGGCACCCCAGCGCCGAGAACCCGCTCGACGCCGCCGGAACGATCACCTCCGCCAACCCATACAGCGCCGCCAACCCGGCCGCATGCATCGGCCCTCCGCCCCCGAACGCCAACAGCGAACAATCACGCCCGTCGATCCCCCGCTCCACCGTGACCCGGCGCAGCGCCCGCGCCATCGCCGCATCCGCCACCCGCACCACCCCCAGCGCCGTCTCCACCACGTCCAACCCCAGCGCTTCGGCCAAGGGCCGCAACGCCGCCTCCGCCAACCCGAGATCGACCAGGATGCTCTCCCCCAGCACCGCCCCCGCCTCGAGATACCCCAGCACCACGTTCGCATCCGTGATGGTCGGCTCCGTCCCCCCGCGCCCGTAACAAGCCGGCCCCGGCGTCACCCCCGCGCTGTCCGGCCCCACCGACAACCCGCCCGGCCCCAACCGCACGATCGATCCGCCCCCCGCCCCGATCGACTGCACCGCCAGCATCGGCTGCCGCAACGGCCGATCCCCGCCCATCCGGTCGTCCGAGATCTCCGCCGCCCCATCCACGATCAGGCAGACATCCGTCGTCGTCCCGCCCATGTCGAACGTCAGCACCCGCGCCCGCCCCAGCGTCCGCGCCAGCTGCGCCGAAGCCGCCACCCCCGCCGCCGGCCCCGACTTCGCCATCAGGATCGGCCGCCGCTTCGCCGTCCCCACATCGACCATCCCGCCCGCCGAATGGAACACCTGCAGCCCCGCCCCCAACGGCACCGCCCGCTCCAACTCCTCCAGATAATCCGCCGCGATCGGCATCGCCGCCGCATTGATCGCCGTCGAAGACGCCCGCTCGTACTCCCGGCTCTCCGGATTGACCTCGTGCGACAGCGAAACATGCGGCACCACGCCCCGCAGCCGCTCTCCCACCAGGACCTCGTGCGCCGGATTGGCATAAGCATGCAGCAGGCACACCGCCACGCTCGCCACCCCGCTCGCCCGCACCCACGCCACCATCCGCTCCAGCTCCGCCTCCTCGAGCGGCACCAGCACGTCCCCAAGATGATCCAACCGCTCCCGCAACCCGAAGCACCGGTCGTGCGGCACCAACGGCGCCGCCTTCGGCGGCACCTCCAGCCGATACAAATCCCGCCGCCGATACCGACCGATCTCCAGCACGTCCTCGAACCCAGCCGTCGCGATCAGCGCCACCGGAGCCAGCCGATCCTGCACGATCGCGTTCGTGATCCGCGTCGTCCCATGCACGAACCGGCTCACCGCGCCGACCTCCACCCCCACCGCCGAGATCGCCGCCAGCATCGCCGCGACCGGGTCTTCCGGCCGCGACGGCACCTTCCCCGTCCGCGTCTCGCCCGTCCCTCGATGCACCGCCACGATATCGGTGAACGTCCCCCCGATATCGGTCCCCACCTCCCACATGCTCAGGCCGCCAACGGCTCGAAATACGGCACCGCATCCAGCAGCGTCCGCGTGTACTCCGCCTGCGGCCGCGCGAAACACCTCCGCACTCGGCCCCGCCTCCACCACCCGCCCCGCCTGCAGCACCACCAGCTCGTCGCACAACATCCGCACCACGTTCAGGTCATGGCTCACGAACAACAACGAAATCCCGTCCTCCCGCCGCAGCCGGTCCAACAACTGCAGGATCACCGCCTGCACCGATACGTCCAACGCCGCCGTCGGCTCATCCAGGATCAACAGCCGCGGCCCCGGCGCGATCGCCCGCGCGATCCCCACCCGCGCCTTCTGTCCCCCCGACAATTGATGCGGGAACCGCGACAGCAACTCCGCCGGCAACCCCGCCCTGTCAGCCGCCATCCGCACCCGATCCCCCACGTCCCGCAGCCCTTCCAGCCGCCGCAGCGGATGGGCGATACTGTCGAACGCACTCTTCCGCGGATCCAAACTGTCATTCGGATCCTGGAACACGATCTGGATCTCCCGCCGCCACTTCGAGCTTGATGGAACGCCCGCGCCGGCACCGCCCCGATGCTCTCTCCATCGAACACGATCTCGCCCGCGTCCAGATCGATCAGCCGGCTCACAAGCCGCACCAACGTGCTCTTCCCCGACCCGCTCTCGCCGACCAACCCCAAGCTCCCGCCCCGCTCCACCCGGAACGAAACCCCCTCCACCGCCCGCACCCCCTCGAACGCCTTCACGACGCCCTGCACCTCCAACAGCGGCCCAGCGGTCACCCTCTCCCGCGGGCGGGTGAGGGCGGACACGCCACCACCCGACCACCAGATCCTCCAACCGCGACCCCCGCGTCGGCGAAGCCGCCACCAACCGCCGCGTGTACTGCATGCCGAGGCCCCCGGAACAACGCCGCCGTCGCCCCCTCCTCGACCACCAACCCCCGCTCCATCACCGCGATCCGATCGCAGTACCGCGCCGCCAACCCCAGATCATGCGTGATCAAGACCATCGCCATCCCCCGCGCGGCCACGATCCCCGCCAGCAGCTCCATCACCGTCTTCTGCGTCGTCACGTCCAGCCCCGTCGTCGGCTCGTCCGCGATCAGCAGCGCCGGCTCGCAAGCGATCGCCATCGCGATCATCACCCGCTGACACATCCCCCCCGACAACTCGTGCGGATACGCCGCCAACCGCCGCTCCGGCTCCCGGATCGACACCGCCTGCAGCAACCCCAACGCCGCCGCCCGGGCCTCGCCCGCCGACATCTCCCGATGCGACCGCAGCACATCCCCGATCTGCTGCCCCACGCTCCGGATCGGGTTCAACGCCGCCCGCGGGTTCTGGAAGATCATCGAGACCGCCTCGCCCGCGCATCGTCCGCAGATCCCCCCGCCCCAGCCGCGTCACGTCCCGCCCCTGGAACATCACCCGCCCGCCGGTGATCCGCCCCGCCCGGTCCAGCAGCCGCATGACCGCAAGCGCCGTCACCGACTTCCCCGACCCGCTCTCCCCCACGATCCCCAGCGTCTCGCCCGCCCTCGAGCGAAACGCTCACCCCCCGCAACGCCGGCACCATCCCATGCCGCGTGCTGAACCCGACATGCAGATCCTCGATCTCGAGCAGGCTCAACTGCGCATCCGCGGATCCAGGATGTCCCTGCAGCCCATCCCCCAGCAGATTGAAACAAAGCACCGTCAGCATCAGCGCCAACCCCGGCATCGCCACCAGCCACCACTTCCCCGTCGTGATGAACCGCGCCCCCTCCGCCACCATGATCCCCCATTCCGGCGTCGGCGCCTGCACCCCCAGCCCGATGAAGCTCAGCCCGGCCGCGTTCAAGATCGCCCACCCCAGATTCAGCGAGATCTGCACCGCCATCGCCGGCAGCACGTTCGGCAGCAGCACGCGCAGCACCACCGACACATGCCCGTCCCCGCAAGCCCGCGCCGCCTCCACCCACCCCGCATTGCGACGGACGTTGACTTCGGCCCGCGCGAATCGGATGTAGAACGGCAGATTGATCACCGCCGTCGCAATGACGATGTTCTCCACCCGGTTGCCCAACGCCGCCACCAGCGCCATCGCCAGCACGAACAGCGGAAACGCCATCAGCACATCGACGAACCGCCCCACCCACCGGTCCAATCGCCCGCCCTGGTACCCGCAAAACCCCCCGATCGACGCCCCGATCACGAACGAAACGCTCACCGCCGACGCCGCGATCACCAGATCCAACCGCGTCGCCGCAATGATCCGGCTGAGGATGTCGCGCCCGAGCTGGTCCGTCCCCGCCCAATGCGCCGCATCCGGCGCCAGCAGCGCATGCGGCACATCGGACGCCACCGGGTCATACGGCACGATCCACGGCGCCAACGCCGCCACCGCAGCAACACCACCGCCCCCGCCGCCGCCACCGATGTCACCGGATTGGAGCGCAGCACCCACCCGACATGCCGCCCCGTCGCCAGCGCCGCACTCACGCACATCGCGAAACTCGCGGATCAGCGATCCCGTACAGCACGTCGATCAGCACGTTCACGCCCACGAAAATCGCCGCCATCAACAGCACGAACGCCTGCACCGGCGCATAATCCGACGCCAACAGCGCATCCAGCGCATACGAAGCCACCCCCGGCCAGGAGAACACCTTCTCCACCAGCACGTTCGCCCCCAGCATCGTCGAGAACACGATCCCCGTGATCGTCAACACCGGCAGCAACGCATTCCGCAGCGCATACCCCACCACGACCCGGCGCCGCGACAACCCCATCGCCTCGGCCGTCCGGATGAAATCGCTTCCCAACACCGCCAGCATCGAAGCCCGCGTCATCCGCGACAGCGGCGCCAGCACGAACAACGCCATCGTCACCGCCGGCAGGATCAACTGCGCAAAAGCCGCCCGCCACCCCTCCCAATCGCCGGCAACCGCGTAGTCCACCAGGTAAAACCCGGTGATCTCAGGCGGCGGCGACGGCAAAGATGTCGATCCGCGCCGTCGGATCCGGCGCCCACCCCAACAGGTAATAGAAAACGTAGATCAGCAGCAGTCCCGAAACGAACGTCGGCACGCAAACCCCCAGCGTGCACAGCATCCGCACCGCATGATCCACCGCCGAGCCCGGCCGCAACGCCGCCGCGATCCCCAACGGCACCGACAACGCCAGCGCAATGAACAGCGCCGTGAACGTCAGCTCCAGCGACGCCGGCAACCGCCGCGCCATGTCGCTCGTCACCGGCTGCCCCGTCGTCATCGACCGTCCCAAATTGCCGGTCGCCACATCGCCGAGATACCGGACCAACTGCACCGGCACCGGCCGATCCAGCCCCATCGTATGCCGAAGCTGCTCGATCTCCGCCTTACCCGCGCTCGGCCCCGACGCGAAGAACACCGCCGGATCCCCCGGCAACACCCGCATCAGGATGAACGTGACGACCACCACGCCCAGCAGCGCCGGCACCGAAGCCACCAACCGCCGCCCCACCCGACGCAAAATGCCGACGAAGATCAGCCCCGTATGGTGGGTAAGCGAAGCGCCACCCACCTAGACCCGCTTCAACGGCCGGAAATCCGTCTGCCGGTAGAACTGATACGTGAACCCCTCGAGGTTCTTGACCATCACCGCATCCTGGTTCGGCTGCCAGAGCATGATCAACGGCGTCTGCGCCACGAACAGCTCGATCATCTTCCGTGCAATCCTCGTCGTATTTCGCCGTATCCGTCTGATATCGCGCGTCCAGCGTCAGATCCGCCATCTCCGCGTTTTCCACCGCGAAAAGTTCCACCGCTGCTCGCGGGTGAAATACAGGTAGAAGATAGTAATACGTATAAGGCAGCCAAGCCGTCGCGCCGTCCGTATAGAACGGCATCTTCCCGTCCGCCTCGAGCGTGTTGAACTCCGCATCCGGCTTCTTCTGCACATCCACCTGGATGCCGATCTTCCCCAGCGCCTCCTTCAGCAACGAAGCGACCGGCTCCGCCGTCGCCGACTGCCCCACGCTGTAGGAGAAGCTCGTCGAGAACCCGCTCGGGAACCCAGCCTCCGCGAGCAGCTGCTTCGCCCGCGCCGGGTCGGTCCGATTCGGCATCGGCTGCGGAAAGCTCGTATCCGGCGGCGACGTCCACTCCGCCCCGAACAGCTTCCGCCCCCGCCCGAAGATGCTCGCCTGGAACATGTCCTCATACGGCAGCGCCGCCGCCACCGCCTGCCGCACCTTCGGATTGTCGAACGGCGCCATCGCCGTGTTCATCGTGATGTGGGTGAACCCGTTGCTCTGCGGGATCGAGTCCACCTTCGCCTTCGCCGACTTCGCCAGCGTCGAGATGTCGCTCGCCGCCAGGTCGATGCACAGATCCGCATCCCCCCGCTCCACCAGGCTTGCCCGCGTCGCCGCCTCAGGCACGGTCTGGATGATGATCCGCTTGAAGAACGGCAACCCTTCGCCGCCCGCCGCCCATTTCTCGTTCCGCCGCAGGATCGTCGCCTCGCCGGGCTTATGGCTCTCGATCGTATAGGCGCCGCCCAGCGGCCGTGTTCGACTTCATCCACTCCATCGCCCACGGATCGTCCGCCGTGGCATGCGACTTCGCGAGCTTGCTGTTGATCATGATCGCGTAGACCACGCACAGATTGGCCAGCGCCAACCGGTCCGACTTCTCCAGCGTCAACGTCACCGTCTTCGGATCGACGATCTTGAACTGGTCCACGCTCGTGATCGACCCGGTCGACATCTGCGGCGGCGCCAACGACTTCGCCGCCACCGCCCGGTCCAGCGACCACTTCACGTCCTCGGCCGTCACCGGCGACCCGTCATGCCAGGTCGCATCGTCCCGCAAATGGATGGTGATGACCTTGTGGTCGTCGCTGATCGAATACCCCTTCGCCAGCTCCGGCTGGATCTCCGCCGGATCGAACAGCCAGTAGCTCCCCGACTGCTTGCGCCCGAACGAGAACAGCCGGTCGTACACGTTCATGCTCAGCCCGAACGCTTCGCGCGTCGCCCCCGGCATCGTCGTGTCCAGCGTGTTGATCGTATTCCCGGTGATGAACCGCAGCGTCTCCGCCCGGCTCTGCGCCCGCAGCGAACCCGGCGCCAACAGCGCGGCCCCCGCCGCACCCTGCAACAGAAGCCTACGTTGGATGGTCATTCGCGCGATCTCTCTTCCACTTCGAGGGGCGGCGCTTCTTCCCAGTGCGATTTTGCCCGAGACTAAGCAGCATCCCCCTCCCCCGTAAAGCACGCTCCATCTCGCCGGCGATTGACTTTCCGGTCCGCAAACTCGATCTTCGGTTGCACAGCCGATCGGACATGCAACCGTGCGGATCGACTACCTCGACATCGCCAAAGGCCTCGGCCTCCTCCTCGTCATCGCCGGCCACGCGCTCGAGCTCTACACACCCACCAACGGCGACGCCTTCACGGCGTGGAAATTCATCTACGCCTTCCACATGCCGCTCTTCTTCCTCCTCTCCGGCATGGCCGCCCCCGCCCTCGCCGCAGCCCGGCCGCCCAAGATCATCGCCGGCGCCCTCTTCCTCATCCTCGCCGCCGCCCTCTTGCAGTTCCTGGTCGCCCCGCTCCGCCTAGCCCTCCCGCTGCCCGCCGATCCTCCCATCACCTCCGCCCTCGGTGCGTTGCGAGCGATCATCTGGCCCGCCCTGAAGTTCGAAGCCTATGCCCTCGTCGTCATCTGGTTCCTGCCCTGCCTCGCGCTGGTCCGCCTGGCCGCCTGGCTGATCGCCACCGCCGGGCCGGCCCGCGCCGCCGCGGTCATCGTCGCCCTCGTCGCACTCTGCGTGGCCGAACAAACCGCCAGGATCGGCTACTGGCAGTTCCGCTCCGTCATCGTCGGCCTCGCCTTCTTCGCCCAAGGGCAACAGCTCGTCCGCCTGCCCCTCTCCCGCGTGCCCCGCCCCGCAATGGCCGCGGCTCTCGTCGCCACCCTCCTGCTCACCGCCCTCACCTTCGACCTCAACCAAGGCTGCACCTTCACCCCGATGCACGCCTGCCCCGGCCCGAACGGCGCTCCATTCGCTGTCCTCATGGCCTCCGGCGCCTTCGGTTTCCCCCCGCTTTTCGCCCTCACCGCGATAGCCGGCAGTCTCGCCACCCTGGCCGCCGCCCTACTCCTCGCCGCCTCCCCGCTCCGCCGCCTCCTCCTTCGCATCGGCCGCCGCACCCTCGATCTCCTCGTCGTCAACGGCCTCGTCCTCGTCTTCCTCCAGCCCGCCCTGGCCCCCCACATCGTCCAACTCCCGCCACCCCTGGTGATCGCTCTCCTCCTCGTCGTCCAACTCGCCCTCGCCTACGCCGTCCACCCCGTGCTCGACCGCTTCTTCGCACTGACGCAATCCGCCGCGACATGGCTAGCGTCCGCCCGCCTTCTGCCGCACCCTTCGCCATGGACGGCCAGCAGCGAGGAACCAAGATGACACCGACGATCGCCGTGATCTCCGCCGGCGCCATGGGCTCCGCCGTCGGCGCGCGCCTCGCCGCCAACGGCGCCCACGTGCTCACCTCCCTGACCGGCCGCAGCGAGCCCACCATCGCCCGCGCCCACGCCGCCAATATGCAGCCCGCGTCGGACGCCGACCTCGTCGCCGCCGACCTCTTCCTCTCCATCGTCCCGCCCGACCAGGCGCTCCCGCTTGCCACCTGGTTCGCCGCCCAGATGCGCGGCGCCAACACCCATCCGGTCTACGTCGATCTCAACGCCATCAACCCGGCCACCGCGCGCGACGTCGCCGCCACCATCACCCGATCCGGCGCCCGCTTCGTCGACGGCAGCATCATTGGCCACCCGCCCCGCCCCAACACGACCGGAACGACGTTCTACCTCTCCGGCCCCGACGCCCCCTCCGCCGCCCCGCTCGCCGAGCACGGCCTCGCCATCAAGACCCTCACCGGCGACATCGGCGCCGCCTCCGCCCTCAAGATGACCTATGCCGGCCTCACCAAAGGCTTCAGCGCCCTCGGCGCCGCCATGATCCTCGCCGCCCAACGCGAAGGCGCCGCCGAGGCCCTGGCCGCCGAACTCGCCATCAGCCAACCCGAAATGCTCGCCCGCCTCACCCGTGGGATCCCCGACATGCTCCCCAAAGCCTACCGGTTCGCCCCCGAAATGGAGCAGATCGCCGCCTTCCTAGGCCCGCAGGACCCGGCCAGCGCCATCTACCAAGCCATGGCCGCCCTCTACGCCCAGATCGCCCAAGACCCCGACCTCGGCGAATCCCTCAAACAATTCGTCAGCTGAACGGCGTCCCCACATAAATCTGCGCCAGCGACCGCGCCGCATCCTCCGTCCCCGTCACCAACTCCAGCTCCGCCAACTGCCGCCGCTCGTCGAACTCGCTCGCGCCTTCGAAATTGTGCAGCATCGTCGTCATCCACCATGAGAAATGCTGCACCCGCCAAACCCGCCGCAACGCCGTCGCCGAATACGCCGCCATCAAATCAGTCGTCCCATCGGCGAAGAACGCGCCCAACGCCCGGTCCAAATGCCAGACATCGCTCACCGCCAAGTTGAGCCCCTTCGCCCCCGTCGGCGGCACCGAATGCGCCGCGTCGCCCGCCAGGAACAGCCGCCCATACCGCATCGGTTCGCACACGAAACTACGCATTGGCACGATGTTCTTCTGGAAGATCCGCCCCTCCCGCAGCCGGAACCCGTCCTCCCCCGCCACCCGCGCCTGCAGCTCGCCCCAGATCTGATCGTCCGACCAGTTCTCCACCCGATCGTTCGGATCGCACTGGAAATACATCCGCTGCACCGTCGGCGTCCGGCTGCTGATCAGCGCGAACCCCCGCTCATGGCGCGCATACACCAGCTCGTCGGACGAAGGCGGCGCCTCGCACAGGATCCCGAACCACCCGAACGGATAGATCCGCAGGTAATCCCGCCGCTCCTCCGCAGGGATCGCCGCCCGGCAAGCCCCATGCGACCCGTCCGCCCCCACCAGCACGTCGCACCGCAACTCCTGCGTCACCCCGTCCGCGCCCGCGAACGCCACCACCGGCGCATCCGTCGCCACGCCCGAAATCCCAGTCACCTTGGTCGCGAACCGAATGTCGCCGCCTCGCGCCAGCACCGCATCGATCAGGTCTTTCAGCACCTCGTGCTGCGGATACAGCGTCGCCACCCGTCCGCCCGTCAGCGCCCCGAAATCGATCCGATGGTTACGTCCGCCGAACCGCAGGATCGTGCCATGATGCACCACCCCCTCCCGCTCCAGCCGACCGGCCACCCCCAGCTCTTGCATCAGGTCGACCGTGCTCTGCTCGAGGATCCCTGCCCGGATCGTCGCTTCGATCGTCGCGCGGTCCCGCGACTCCAGGATGACGAAATCGATCCCTCGCCGCTGCAGCATCAGTCCCAGCAGCAACCCCGCCGGCCCCGCCCCGACGATCCCAACCTGTGTCCGCATGCTCCACGCCCTCTCCCAGGCGCGGCCCGAGGCGCGGCCTATCTGTCGCCGTGACCCGGCGTCCGTCATCGATCGTCAGCCATAAGGCCAACCGGCCCACCCCGACAACCGTCCGGGTCCTCTGACATCCTCGTGAACGATCCTCCGCCATCGGCCCGCCGCGGCAATATGCATCCGCAACAATCGTCATGACGCAGGTATGACCTTCCGCCTCATCGCCGCCTTGCTCCTGGCCTTCATCGCCGGCTGCGCCGGCCCCGTCACCCTTACGCAGGAGGACGCCGACGCCGTCACCGAATGGACCCTCGAGGCCGACCGCACCGGCCACGGCGGCGCCAACTGGCACACGACCGCCATCATGCACCAGGCCATCCACGACGCCGCCAACGCCGTCGAACCCCGCTACGTCCGCTGGGCGCCCCCCGCCCCTGACGAGCCGCCCGGCGGTGGCGCCTCGCTCCCGGCCGCCATCGCCGCCGCCGCCCGCACCGTCCTGATCGCGCTCCACCCCAGCGACGACCGCGAGATCGGCGCCGTCTATGCCCGCGCCCTCGCCCGCCTAACCCCCGGCCCAGCGGTCGACCGCGGCATCGCGCTCGGCGAAGCCATCGGCCGCGCCGCGGTCGCCCGCCGAGCCAATGACGGCTTCCGCAGCGTCCGCCCCTTCGCCGCCGCCACCGCGAACGGACGCTGGCGACCAACCCCGCCAAACTTCGCAACCAGCTACACGACCGACAGCGTGCCCTTCCTCTTCCCTTCCCGCGAGCAGCCCGGCGCCAAACCACCCCCGCCGCCGTTCAGCCCCGAAGCCAGCGCCGACGCCCTGTTCACCCGCGAGATCGGCGGCATCGACAGCCCCAAGCGAACTCCCGAGCAGACCGCCGCCGCCCGCTTCTGGGCCTTCCAAAGCTCGCAGCGCGGCTTCATCCGCCTCGCCGTCCGCCTCCTCTACGCCCATCCCAGCGGCAGCCTCGTCGATCACGCCCGCATCATGTCCCAGCTCGCCGCCGCCATGGCCGACAGCGCGATCCTGACCTGGACCGAGAAGGAAAGGTACAGCGTCTGGCGCCCCGTCACCGTCATCCAAGCCGGCGCCGGGATCCAAGCCGACCCAGCCTGGCGCCCGATGATCGACACGCCCGAACACCCGGAATACCCCTCCGGCCACGCCACCGACTGCTTCACCGGCGCCGCCGTGCTCGACCATGTCTTCGCCCCCGGCACGATCACGGCCGTCGTCTACATCGCCCCCGAAGCCGAAGCCGCCGCCGCCCGTCCGCCGGAGATGACCATGGGCCAGCACGTCCAATCCGGCACGCGCCCCTCCGACCGCCGCATCTTCCCCAGCTTCGACGCCGCCGCCGAGGAATGCGCCAACTCGCGCGTCTGGTCCGGCGCCCACTTTCCCGCCGCCCGCGCCGAATCCAAACGTCTCGCGGACGCTATCGCCGCCCGCGCCGACGCCGCCGTCCCGCCGCGCTGATCTCAGACCAGGTTCATCGCCGCCTTCACCAGCATGCCCTCGGGCTTGCTGAGCTGATCGATGATCGTGAAATGATCCGCCCCCGGCACCGGGATCAGCGCCCCCGGCAGATGCTGCGCCGCCCGCATCGCATGCAGGTCCCGCGGATCGTGCACCAGCGGCGGCAACTCCACCGATCCGTACGCAATGTCCATCGGCTTGTTCACCATCGGCAGCCGCAACGGCGACAGCGTCTCGATCTCCGTATCGGTCAGCCGGATCGCATCGTTCAGATACACGTCGCGGATCGGCCCCAGCTCATACACGCCCGAGACCGGCAGCCCCGCCGACACGCGCGGATGCTTCAGTCCCATCGCCGCCAAGTGCCCGCCGGCCGACCAGCCCGACAGCACCACCTTGCCGGTGATCCCATGCTCGGCACCGTGCGCCGCCAGCCAATCCAGCGCCGCATGGATCTCCGCCACGATCTCCGTCAGCGTCGCCTCCGGCGTCAGCGTGTAGCCCGGCAGGGCCACGGACCACCCCTGCGCATACAGCCCGGCGCCCGCGATGCTGTTCTCCTCGCGCTTGCCCCGCTGCCAATACCCGCCATGGATGAACACGAAGCACGGCGCATCCGCCTTCGCCGCCGGGAATAGATCCCATTTCTGCCGCTCCGCCTTGCCATACGGCAGGTCCAGCTTTCCCGCATGCGCCGTCCGGAACGCCGCCGAAGCCGCCAGCCGCACCTCGTTCAGCGCCGGGCTGTTCTTCACCGCCTCGCTATTGTTGTACGCGGCATTCCGCTCGGCATGGCTCAACCGCCCCCAAGTCGCCGCAAATTCCACTGACGTCGGCAAAGCGCATCTCCTCATCGGGTCAGAAGCTCTTGCCCACAAACCAAGCACCCCTCAACCCCCCAGCGCATCCTCCCGCCTGCGCAGCTTGCCTCCCGCATGGCCCGGTCCTTGCTTCGACGGGTCAACGACCATCATCGAGAGTTGTCCATGCACCGCCGCTCCCTCCTCCTCGGCGCCGCCGCCCTCCCATTCCTTCGCCAGGCGCACGCCGCCGATCGCGAGGTCCTGGTGGCCGCCATCGGCGACACCATCAACAGCCTCGACATCCACCGCGCCGGCACCAACCGCACCAGCTACCAGGTCGCCGTCAACGCCTACGACCGTCTCATCGGCTTCGGCACCAAGACCGACGCCGACGGCGCCACCAGCTTCGACTACCACTCGCTCCACGGCGAACTCGCCGAAAGCTGGGATGTCGCCCCCGACGGACTCGCCATCACCTTCAAACTGAAGCCGCAGGCCAAATTCCACGACGGAACACCGGTCACGTCAGCCGATGTGAAATGGTCCTTCGACCGCGCCGTCGCGATCGGCGGCTTTCCCACCTCCCAATTCGGCGCCGGCCGCATGGAGAAACCCGACCAGTTCGAAGCGCTCGACGACCACACTTTCCGCGTCACCCTGGCCGCCCCCTCCAAGCTCACCCTCCCCGACCTCGCCGTCCCCACCGCCATCGTCATCAACAGCAAGCTTGCCCAATCCCACGCCACCGAAACGGACAAATGGGCCGCCGAATGGCTCAATCGGAACACCGCCGGTTCCGGCGCCTTCAAGGTCGAGCGCTGGGACCCGGGCTCCCAGCTCGTCTACACCAGGAACGACCAGTGGACCGGCGGCAAGCTCCCCGCCCTCAAGCGCGTCGTGGTCCGCGAAATCCCCAACCAGTCCACCCGCCGCGCTCTGCTCGAGCGCGGCGACGTCCAGCTCAGCTTCGACATCCCCGGCCGTGATGCCGTCGACATGAGCAAGGACGCCAAACTCAAGATCGTCGGCGCCCCCGTCCCCAACAGCATCATCGCCCTGATCCCGAATCTCGGCTTCGAACCGCTCAAGGACAAACGCGTCCGCCAGGCCCTTGCCTACGCCCTCCCCTACGAACAGATCTTCCAACAGGCGGCCTACGGCCGCGGCGTGAAGCTCTTCGGCGGAACCGAAACCACCAGCATCGCCTGGCCCCAACCCGCCCCCTTCGCCACCGACCTCGACCGCGCCAAATCCCTCCTCGCCCAAACCCCCTTCAAGGACGGCTTCGAAATCCCGCTGGCCTTCGACATCGGCACCGCCTCCTGGGCCGACCCGGCCGCGCAACTCATCCAGGAAGGCCTCGCCAAGATCGGCATCAAATGCACGATCGACCGTATACCAGGCGCCAACTGGCGCACCATCGCGCTCGTCCAGAAGAAACTCCCCCTCATCCTCGACGGCTTCGGCGGCTGGCTCGACACCCCCGACTATTATTTCTACTGGGCTTACACCCGCGGAAAACTGTTCAATGGCGGCAACTACGAAAACCCGGAAGTCGATGATCTCGTCGCTAAGAACTCTCGATACCCAGGAAAGCGCCCCCACCTACGCCCCCGATATCCGCCGTCTGATCGCCATCGCCTGGGACGACGTGCCGCGCATCCCGCTCTGGCAGCCCTTCGTCGAATCCGCCTTCCTGCCCAGCCTGAAAGGCTACGAATTCTGGTTCCACCGCGGCCTGGACGCCCGGCCGCTCTCCTTCGCATGAAGCAGCGCGCGATCCTGATCCTACGCCGGCTCCTCCTCTCGGTGCCGGCGCTGGTTGGGATCGTCGTCATCACCTTCCTGCTCACCCGCGCCCTCCCCGGCGACCCGGCGGCCTACTTCGCCGGCCCCGCCGCCACCCCGGAATCCGTCGCCCAGATCCGCCATAAACTCGGCCTCGACCGCGCGCTTCCCCTCCAATTCGCCGCCTATGTCGCCGACCTCCTCCACGGCGACCTCGGCCAATCCCTCACCACCGGCCAATCCGTCGGCGAAGCCCTGCTGCAACGCCTGCCCGCCTCCCTCGAACTCACCCTCGCCGGCCTCCTCTTCGCCGTCGCCATCGGTCTGCCGCTCGGCATCCTGGCCGCCACCCGCCCCGGTAGCTGGATCGACCATCTCTGCCGCATCGTCTCCACCGCCGGCGTCTCGCTCCCCACCTTCTTCACCGGCCTCCTGCTGATCACCATTTTCTACGCCTTCTTAGGCTGGGCTCCCGCCCCGATCGGCCGCCTCGATCTCGCGTTCAGCCCGCCCGACGGTCCCACCGGCTTCTTCACCATCGATGCCCTTCTCGCCGGCGACCTCCCGATGTTCCGCGCCGCCCTCGCCCAACTCATCCTCCCGGCCCTCACCCTCGGCCTCTTCACCCTCGCCCCGATCGCCCGCATGTCCCGCGCCTCGATGCTCGCTGCCCTCGGCGCCGAATACATCCGCACCGCCCGCGCCCTCGGTCTGTCCCGCTTCCAGATCCTGATCCGTTACGCCCTCGGCAACGCCATCCTGCCCGTCATCACCACGCTCGGCATGGTGTTCAGCTTCACCCTCGGCGCCAACGTCCTCGTGGAGAAGGTATTCGCCTGGCCCGGCATCGGCTCCTTCGCCATCGACGCCCTCACCGCCAGTGACTACGCCGCCGTCCAGGGCTTCGTTCTGACCATGGCCATCCTGTTCGTGCTCCTGAACCTGATCATCGACCTCATCCACACGATCGCTGACCCCCGGGTCGCCGCATGAGTTCCGCCTCTTTGACCCTCGCCCGCCCGCGTTGGCGCCAGACCCTCTACGTCGCCTCCGAAAACCCCATCACCCTGCTCGCCTTCTTCCTCCTCGGCATCCTTCTTCTCCTCGCCGCCTTCGGCCCCGCCTTCGCGCCCTACGACCCGTTGGCCAGCAACGCCGCCCAAGCGCTCCAGCCCCCGTCTGCAGCCCACTGGTTCGGCACCGACGATCTCGGCCGCGACGTCCTCAGCCGGGTCATGACCGCAACGCGGCTCGACCTCGCCATCTCGGTCTCCGCCGTCCTGCTCTCTTTCGTCGCCGGCTCCGCCATCGGCGCGCTGGCCGGCTATTACGGCGGCTGGTTCGACGCCATTAGCGGCCGGGTCATCGACACCATCATGGCCTTTCCCCTCTTCGTGCTCGCCATGGGCATCGTCGCCGCCGCGGGCAACACCGTCCAAAACGTCGTCTACGCCACCGCCATCATCAACCTGCCCTTCTACGCCCGCGTCTCCCGAACCGAGACCATGGTCCGCCGCACCGCCGGCTACGTCCAAGCCGCCCGCCTCTGCGGCAACCGCGACTGGCGCATCCTCCTCCTAGTCATCTTCCCCAACCTCCTGCCGCCGATGATGGTCCAAGCCTCGCTCAACCTCGGCTGGTCCATCCTGAATGCTGCCGGCCTCTCCTTCATTGGCCTTGGCGTCCGCCCGCCGACCCCGGAATGGGGCATCATGGTCGCCCAGGGCGCGGAATTCATCACCGCCGGCCAATGGTGGCTCGCTTTGTTCCCCGGTGCCGCCCTCATGCTCGCCGTCTTCACCTTCAATCTCCTCGGCGACGGCCTGCGCGACCTCGTCGACCCGCTCCGCCGCACGTGAGCCTTCTCCAAGTCGACCACCTCACCGTCGAGTTCCGCGCCCGTCACGGCGCCGTCCAGGCCGTCCGCGACGTCAGCTTCGCCATCGGCGCCGGCCGCATCGTCGGCATCGTCGGCGAGAGCGGCAGCGGCAAATCCGTCTCCTCCTACGCCGTCATGCGCATCCTCGACCGGGCCGGCCGGGTCGTCGCCGGTCGCACCAGCTTCAGCGGCATCGACCTCCTCGCCCTGACCGAACGCGAGATGGCCGATCTCCGCGGCCGCGAGATCGCCATGGTGTTCCAGAACCCTCGCGCCGCCCTCAATCCCACCCGCCGGGTCGGCCGGCAGATCGAAGACGTCCTCCTCCGCCACGCCCAATCCACCCGCGCCGACGCCCCCGCCCGCGCCGTCGGCCTGCTCCGCATGGTCGGGATCGCCGACCCCGAGCGCCGTACCCGCGCCTACCCGTTCGAACTCTCCGGCGGCATGTGCCAGCGCATCGGCATCGCCCTCGCCCTCGCCTGCTCCCCCCGCCTGCTCATCGCCGACGAGCCCACCACCGGTCTCGACGTCACCACCCAGAAGGCCGTCATGGACCTTCTCGTCGACCTCGCCCGCGCCCGCGGCATGGCAACGATCCTGATCACCCACGACCTCGGCCTCGCCGCCGCCTATTGCGACGACCTCGTCATCATGCAGACGGGCGAAGTCGTCGAAACCGGCGCCGCCGCCGCCATCTTCGCCGCCCCCCAGCACGCCTATACCGACCGCCTCATCCGCGCCACGCCGCGACCCGGCGCCGCGCTCGCCGACCTCCTGCCAGCCGACGCCCCCCGCCCCTCCCTGCCCTCGCCGCAGCGCGGCGGACCGCTCCTCGAGATCCACGATCTGCAACTCCGCTTCCCCGGCCGCGTCACCGCCGTCGACGGCGTCAGCTTCACCCTTCGCGAAGGCGAAAGCCTCGGCCTCGTCGGCGAGAGCGGCAGCGGTAAGAGCACCACCTCCGCCGCCATCATGCGCCTGCTCGATCCGACCGCCGGCCGCATCCTTCTCCGCGGTCGCGACATCGGCGCCGTGCCGTCCCGCAACTTCGCCGCCGACCCCGACCGGGCAGCCATGCAGCTCGTCTTCCAGGATGCGGGCGAAAGCCTCAACCCCCGCCACACTGCCGCCCGAGCCATCATGGACCCGCTGCTCCGCTTGGCCGGTAAGTCCCGTGCCGAGGCCCGTGCCGCCGTCGAAAACCTCGCCGACGATGTCGGCCTGCCCCGGCCCTTGCTCGACCGCTTTCCGCATCAGCTCTCGGGCGGCCAGCGCGCCCGCGTCGGCATCGCGCGCGCCATCGCGCTCCGCCCCAGCCTGCTGATCCTCGACGAACCCACCGCCGCCCTCGACGTGAGCGTACAGGCCATCGTGCTCAACCTGCTCGCCGAGCTGCGCGCCCGCCTCGGCATGGCCTATCTTTTTGTCAGCCACGACCTCCACGTTGTCCGGCTCATGTGCGAACACGTGATCGTGATGCGGGCCGGAAAGATCGTGGAAACTGGCGAGACTGCTGACGTCATGCGGTTGCCCAGGCACGAGTACACCCGCGCTCTGCTCGCGGCCCTCCCGCTTCCCCCGCCGCTTACAACGATATGACGCCGTTTCATTAAGTGAAGAGAACGAGAGGTCCGCTAAGATCCTAAAAACAAACCCTGTCGAAAAAAAG
Organism: uncultured Alphaproteobacteria bacterium; assembly: GCA_963848035.1. Classification (GTDB taxonomy): domain Bacteria; phylum Pseudomonadota; class Alphaproteobacteria; order Acetobacterales; family Acetobacteraceae; genus JAVVHH01. The sequence continues at coordinate 2,501,886 of CAWKCD010000001.1, read as the reverse complement.
CGAATCAGCCTCGGCATGCATCCTGGCAGGTGCTAAACTCGAATATGGAGATGCCACATTCCTGGAAGCGGATCGTTCGTTGCTGATCAGGACCATCAATCCCTCATCCTCCATCGTGCCTGGCAAGATCGTCGCGCATCCCGCGTGGCGGCTGGCCCGCTCCGTTCTTGTCGAAGCCATCACCACTGGGCCATCGACGATCGCCCTGCTCGGCGAAACCGGCACCGGGAAATCATGCCTGCTGCGCTACGTTGAAAGCACCCTGCGCAAACACGGCCAGGCCGTCAGCTTCCTCCGCCAGGGCGATCTGCCCTGGGCGCTCGAGCCCGACACGGTCCTGCTGATCGACGAAGCCGCGCGCCTCACCCCCCGTGCCCTCGCGGTCCTGGCGGCCCAGCGCACCACGACCGTCGTCTTGGCTGACCTGCCCAGCTTCGGCGAAGCCCTGTCGCGCCACTCACCGCCGCCGAAAAACGTCACCCTCCAGCCCCTCGGGCCCAATCAAATCGCCGGCTTCGTCTCCGAGTGGCTGCAGCTCAGCCATCGTGACCCGGCCATCGTCACGCCCGACGGGATCGCGCGCCTCGCCGTCCACTCCGGCGGCACCCCCCGCCTGGTGACGCGACTGCTCGACGCTGCGCTCACCTTCGCCCCCGGCGAGACCGCAATCGACGGCGCTGCCATCGACGAAGTCGCCGACCTGCGCTGGAGCGCCAACGTCACCCCTGCGCCCCGCCCACAACCCGAACCGGCCCGCATCCCCGAACCGCCAAGACCCCTCAGCCGCAAGTCGCGCACCTGGCCCCGCCATGCCGCCGCCCTGGCCGCGATCAGCGCCAGCGCCGCGATCGTGCTGGCGGTCGGCATCACCGAACTATCGCTCGGCAACCGCACACCCGCAGCCCCGCAAACCAAGGAACTCGCCGCCCGTCTGCACCCGATCGAGGCCGCCTCGATTCCGGCGCCCACCTTCGTGCCGGCCGCGACCATCACCCTCGCCGCGACCGTATCGCCGCCGCTATCGGCGCTGCTCGCGCCCCCGATCCTCGCCGATCCAACCACGCCGGCGCTCGCCCCGGCGCTCGCCCCAATGACCGCCGAGACGTTGCCGTCCGACGAACCGATCGAGACCGCCATGGCCCCGGAGCCCCCGCCCCATTTCGAACGTCCGCAATATATGAGCGACCCAGGCCTGATCATCATCGCTCGCCGTGGCGACACCCTGCGCGACCTCTATGCCAGCCTCTATCGCGGCGTCGAACCGCCGCCCTTCGAGGAGATCATGGCCGTCAATCCCAAGCCGGTCGTCCCCGGCGCCGTCGTGATCTTCCCCGCCCCCAATGGCGGCTGGGGCCACCCCTGATCAGCGCTGCGCGTTCGCAACGTTCGACAGGGCGCTCCGCAACCCCGACCGGGCTAGATCACGGACCGACGCCTCGGTCGCGCCGGACTCGCTGCGCCGATACCACGTGACCGCCTCCTCGAGGTTCGGTCGCACCCCGATGCCGTGATGGTAGTAATAGGCCAGGTTATAGGCCGCCAACGCGTTGCCGGCCTCGGCCGCCGCCCGGAAGAACTTGAAGGCCTCCGCTGAGTCTCCCACACCCCGCTCCAGCAGCACGTTCTGTGCCTGCTTGAAGCTCGCCATCGCCGTATCTTCAGCCGACCGCCGCGGCGGCGCGCTGGTGTAGCCCGCCCCCAACTCACGCAATCTTGTCCGCGCCGCCGTGACGCCATGGCCGGCCGCCGCACGGTAGAAATGGACCGCTCGCGCCCGGCTCGAAGGTACCCCGCTGCCAGCCTCGTACATGATGGCGAGATTGTATTCCGCCCGCCCGCTCCCGCCTGCGGCAGCCCGCTCGTACCACGTCGCCGCCGCCTCCGGATCCGCCACCGTGCCCCGCCCCGCATCGTAGAGCAGGCCCACGTTCAACATCGCCGTCGGGCTGCCATCCTCCGCCCCGCGTTCGTACCAATTCAACGCCTGCCGGTAATCCTGCGGCACGCCCAGCCCGGTATCGTAGAGCACGCCCAAATAGAGCGAGGCCGTCGCATCGCCGTGCTGCGCCGCCTCGAACCAGGCTTTGTAGGCTTCCGAGAAATGCCCGGTCTGGAACGCGATCAGGCCGGATTGCGTATCCGCGCGCGCGGGCGCGGCGCCGAGCCCGGTCACGACCATGAACGCTAACGCCACCCTCTGCGTCGCCGCCATGCAGCGCCCGGTTATCATTTTCATCGCCGCGATCTCCTTATTCTCTTCTTTATACGTATCTGCGACAAAATCGAATGCACCGAGCCTACCGCTTCCTGGAGAACCCGCAATGAGCGCCCGCCCGACCCGTTCACTTACGCTTGCCGCCGCGCTCATCATCGGCGGCTGCGCTCACCGGGCGCCCGAGGTGGCCGCCGCTCAACCCCCGCTGCCCACGAAGCCGACGGTCGGCCAGGAACTCGGCGCCGCAGTCGAGAACCAGCTCGTGATCAGCTTCGCCGAGGGCAGCGCCAGGCTCCCGCCGGACGCCGCCCATCAGCTCGACGTCGCCGCCCGGCTATTCCGCGACGTCGGCCCCGCCCGCATGTTCGCGATCGGCCATTCCGATGCGCAGGGTCAGGAATTTGGCAACGTCGTCCTAGCGGCCCAGCGTGCCCGCGTGGTCAAGGAAGCCCTCGTCGCCCGCGGCATTCCGCGCGACCGGCTCTACATCCAATCCCTCGGCGAGTCCGAACCGGTCAACCGCCGCGACCCCAACGACTCCGCCAACCGGCGCGTCGTCGTGAAATGGGAAGTCCTCTAGGCGGCGAGTTCCAAAGGGGCCGGGATCAACGGGCTCGTGGCGTCGTGCCGCGTGCCCGCCCGCAGCGCGAACGCCGGTACGATCATCTGCCGCGCCTCCACCCGCGCCCCGCTATTGTCCTGAAGCTCGAACCGTCCGTCGAGCACGTCCAGCACCGAAACGTCCGCCTCTCGGCCCGGCTGCAGCGTGCCGAGCGTGTCGTCCATCCGGATCATCTTGGCCGGATTGGCCGTCACCGTCGCGACGATCTCCGGCAGCGACATCCCTAGCGTCAGCAGCTCCGTCATCGCCACCGTCAGGCTGAACGGCGCCACGCCGAAGAACGGATTGCTGCTTCGCCCCGCATCGGCGTTCGGCACCCGCACGTTGTAGCCATGCATGTCGGCGCCCAGCGTGAACGGCTTGATCCCCGCGGCGAGCACGCGCCGCGCCATCTCGAAGTCGAAATGCGAGCCGTGCCCGACATCGACCGTCACGCCCTTCTCGAGCGCCGCCCACACCACCGGATGCACCTCCCCGGTCTCCTGCGAGATGAACCCGCCGGGATGACGCGTGAACGGATGCGCCAGCACGTCGCCCGCTTCCATCAGCGGCATCAGCTCGCGAACGACCTCATCGGCATCCACTTCGGCGCCGGGCTCGATCGGCCAGAGCTGGCCGAGATGGATGTAGAGCGGCAGGTCGGTCTCGCGCGCCATGCGCTTGCCCAGCTTGATCACCTCGAGCCCCCAGCGCGACACGCCGCCGGTCTCGGCATGCGCCTTGATCCCGCGCACCAGGTCTCTGTTCTCCTTGGCCGCACGCACCGTATGCTCGACGTTCACCCCGGTCGGCCCATACAGGTCCGGGTAGAGGTGCCCCTCCAATCCGCCGACGAGATAGGCGGAGATGAAGCACAGCACCCGCGTCGCCGACCGCTCGACGATGTGTTGGCGGAAGCCGGGGATGGTCATGCAGCTCGGCCCGCCCTGGTCGATCACCGTCGTCACCGCCGACTGCACGCCCACCATGTCCGGCGACAGCCCGAACTTGCCGGTGACGCCCTCGTAGACATGCCCGTGCGTATCGATCATCCCCGGCAGCACCAGCTTGCCCGCAACGTCGATCACGTCGCGCGCGGCGTCCGCCGGGATGTTCCGCTCGACCGCGAGGATTCGACCGCCGCCGATCGCGACGTCCATGATCCCGTCGCGGCCCGCCGCCGGATCGATCACCCGGCCGCCCCGCAATAGCGTCTCGATCTGCGCCATGTCACTCTCCCTCGTTCGGTTCGTCAGCCTACTGACGGTCCGCGTCTCGTTCAATCGATCTGAACCAACACCCGTCCGTCCGCCACCTCGACCGCATAGGTGCGCAACGCCGGACATTCCGGCCCGCGGACCTGCCGCCCAGTCGGGATGTGGAATCGGCCCTGGTGCCGCGGGCAGTCGACGAACTCGCCATCCATGCCGCCCTGCGAAAACCATGCCGAGTGGTGCGGGCACACCGCGCTCGTGGCGTAGACGACCCCGGCCACGTCATACAGCAGGATCGCCGCCCCCCGCGCCTCCGCCTCGAGCATGCCGGACCGTGCGATCGTCTCGACCGCGGCGACATCCACCCACATCAAGCCGCCTCCGTGATCAAACTTGTTGCACACTGCCCAATCATCAGTCCACTGATGGTCGCCTCGCGCGATATTGCCGCCGCCAACGCGTGGCACAACCCTTGCAGCCCTGAGACCATCACGTTTGGGGACACGCCATGATTACCCGCCGCGCCACCCTGCTCAATACGCTCGCCCTCGGTTTCGCCGCCACCGCCCACGCCGCGCCGCTCGACGAGATCAAGAAGCGCGGAACCATGACGGTCGCGACCGAAGACGATTACCAGCCCTTCGAGTTCACCAAGGACGGCACGCCGACCGGCTACGACCAGGAACTGCTCGAAGCCATGGGCAAGAAGCTCCCCTTCAAGGTCAAGCAGGACATCATCCCCTGGACCGGCATCCTGCCGGGCGTCACCACCGGCAAATACGACGCCGCCATCACCGCCATCCTGGTCACGGCCGAGCGCATGAAGACGCTCGATTTCTGCTCGCCGGTCGCCCAGAGCGTCAACTACACCATGAAGCGCAAGGGCGACGCCCGCATCGCCGGGATCAAGGACATGGACGGAAAGTCCATCGGCGTCGAAGCCGGCAGCGCGATGCTCAAGCTGCTGCCGCAGCTCGAGGAGATGCTCAAGCCGACCGGCGGCAAGCTCGGCAAGGTCGTCACCTACCAGGGCTACCCCGAAGCCTACCAGGACCTCGCCAACGGACGCCTCGACACCGTCGTCGAACACCTCGTTGAGCCTCGCCTCCATCGTCGCCGCCAAGCCCGACGTGTTCGAGATCGGCCAGGCGGTCTCCAAGCCGACCTACATCGCCTGGGCCGTGCAGAAGGGGAACACCGGCCTGCGCGACCTCGTCAACGAGTTCCTGCTCGGCGCCCGCAAGGACGGCTCGATGTACGCGCTGCAAGAGAAATGGTTCAAGACCAGCTTCAAGGATATGCCGGAAGAGCCGTCCGCCATCGCCTGATGGGCGCCGCTGAATACGCCGCGCTCCTACAGGGTGCGCTGGTTACGGTCTCGATATCCTTCGTCGCGATCGCGATCGGCGCACCCGCCGGGCTGCTGCTGGCCGTCGCCCGCTGGCGGCACGTGCCGATCCTCGACCCGGCCGTCGCCGCCGTGGTCAGCCTGCTCCGCGCCACCCCCTCGGTCACGCTCGCTTTGCTGATCTACTTCGCGCTGCCCGGATTGGGCCTCGAACTGCCGCGCTACTGGGCCGCCGTCGCCACCCTCGCCCTCGGGACCACCGCCTTCAACTGCGAGATCTGGCGCGCCGCCCTGCTCGCCTTCCCCCGCGACCAGCTCGACGCCGCCGCCGCCTTCGGCATGACCCAATGGCGCGCCTTCCGCCGCATCGCCCTGCCCCAGATCATCCGCGGCGCCCTGCCCGCCCTCGTCAACGAGACCACCCTCCTGATCAAGGTCAGCCCGGCCGTCGCCGTCATCGGCCTGGCCGAGACCACCCGCGCCGCCGTCCGCATCGGCGCATCGACCTACCGCCCGATCCCGCCCTTCCTCGTCGCGCTCGCCATCTACGCCGCCATCATCGGCAGCCTCCTCCTGCTGCAGCGCCGCTTCGAGCGCCGCCAGGCGCTGGCGCTCGCATGAACTGGGAAGGCTTCGCAATCGTCTGGGAACAGCGCGACCAGATGCTGGCCGGGTTGCTGGCCACGTTCGAGATATCGGCGGTCGCCGCGGTGCTGGCCGGGCTGCTCGGCCTCGCGCTGTTCACCGCCAGCCTGCTATCCCGCGGGCGGATCGTGGCCGCCGGGCTCACCGTGCTGATCGACACCATGCGCTGCGTGCCGTTCATGCTGTTCTGCTACCTGATCTATTACGGCCTCCCGTCCTGGGGCATCCGGCTCGACAACATCACCGCCGGGATCACCGCGCTCGTGATCTACAACGCCGCCTACGTCGCCGAATTCCTCCGCGGCGCCTGGCTCGACCAGCCGCGCGAACACGCCGAAGCCGGCGCCGCCTTCGGCTTCCACGGCTGGCGCCTCGTCGTCCGCCTCGTGCTGCCGCCGGTCCTGCTGCAAGCCGTGCCGACGCTCGGCAACCAGCTCATCCAGATCATCAAGGACAGCGCCTTCCTGGTGATCATCGCGGTGCAGGAACTGACCTACGCCGCCAACGAGATCCAGGCGAATTATTACGTTCCGTTCGCCTCCTTCCTCGTTGCCGTGCTGTGCTACTGGTCGCTCTGCGCGCTCGTGGAATCCGGCGTTCGCGCGGGCGTACGCTTCGCCGACCAACGACGCTGAACCGGAGGCTCCGATGGCTCTGACCGAAACCGAAATCGCCCAATTCCGTGAACAAGGCTGGGTCGCGCCCCTCCGCGTCATGGACGCCGCGGAGGCGGCGCTCTGCGCCCAACGCATCGTCGACTACGAAGCCGCGATCGGCGAGAACGCCAACAAATCGCTCAAGATCAAGGGCCATCTCGCCGCCCCCTGGCTGGTCGACATCGCCCGGCGAAAAGAAATCCTCGACCCGATCGAGGACCTGATCGGCCCCGACATCCTCCTCTTCGGCGCCTCCATCTTCGCCAAGGGCGGACAGGACGGCACCTACGTCTCATGGCACCAGGACAGCGCCTATTTCGGCCTCGACCCCCACGAGGAGGTCACCGCCTGGGTCGCCTTCACCCCCAGCAATGCCGAGAACGGCGCGCTGCAAGTCCTCCCCGGCACCCATCTCGGCCCCGACCGTCCGCACAAGGAGACCTACGCCGCCAACAACATGCTCGCTCGCGGCCAGGAACTCGACATAGACGACGAAAGCGGCGCCATCACCTTCGAGCTCGAGCCCGGCCAGTTCTCGTTGCACCACGAGCGCCTCGCCCACGGGAGCAAGCCGAACCGCACGCCCGACCGGCGCATCGGCTTCGCGTTCTTCTTCATCCCCACCCATGTCCAATCCAAGATCGGCCGCCGCTCCGCCACCCTCGTCCGCGGCACCGACCGTTACGGCCACTGGGACCCCGACCCGCTGCCCCGCTTCGACCGCGATCCCGTCGCCTATCGACGCCCTCCGCCGCGCCTGGGGCCAATACAAGGACGGCGAAGTCAAACAGGCCGCCCTCGCTCCGTGAACGCCATCACCGACCTCGCCACGCCCGTCCTCCGCGCCACCAACATCCGGAAATCCTTCCGCGGCCAGGAAGTCCTCTGCGGCATCGACCTCACCGTCCATCGCGGCGAGACCATCTGCATCCTCGGCCCCTCCGGCTCCGGCAAATCGACCCTGCTGCGTTGCGTCAACTGGCTCGAAATCCCCGATACCGGCGAGATCCACCTCGGCCACGAACGCATCGGCCTGCGACCCGGCGGCAACATCCGCATGTCCGACCGCGAACTCGCCCAGATGCGCACACGCATGGGCATGGTGTTCCAACATTTCGCCCTCTGGCCGCATCGTACCGTTCTCGGCAACGTCATGGAGGCCCCGCTGCACGTCCAGCGCCGCCCACCGGCGGAAATCCGCGCCGAAGCCGAAGCCCTGCTTGCCAAAGTGGGCCTCTCCGCCAAGGCCGACGCCTACCCCGCCCAACTCTCCGGCGGCCAGAAACAGCGCGTCGGCATCGCCCGGGCCCTGGCGATGAAGCCCGAACTCCTGCTCTTCGACGAACCCACCTCCGCCCTCGACCCAGAACTCGTCGGCGAGGTCCTGGCCGTGATGCGCGATCTCGCTGCCGACGGGATGACCATGCTCGTCGTCACCCACGAGATGGATTTCGCCCGCGACGCCGCCGACCGCATCGTCTTCCTCGACCACGGCCGCGTCATCGAGACGGCGCCGCCCGAAGCCTTCTTCGCCAATCCCGAAACCGACCGCGCCCGCCAATTCCTGCAACGTTATGCCGCCCGTTGACCCAAGCTCGAATCACCGGATGCGCAGCGCCGCCCGGCCATGCCCATTGCCCGCCTCGACCAACTCGTGCAGCGCCGAGATGAACGTAGCCCGCGCCTTGCTCGAAAGCGCCTCGAGCGTCCGATCATGCGCCCGCCGGGCCGGCGCCTCCATCGCGTCGAGCAATTTGCCCGCCTTGGCCGTCGGCATCACCAGCCGCAGCCGCTTGTCGGTCCGGCTCGGCTTGCGCCGGACCAGCCCCCGCCCCTCCAGCCGCGCCAGCACCGCCGCCAGCGTCGCGCGGTCGACCCCGACCGCCTCGCCTAACCGCACCTGGTCGAGCCCGGGACTGGTCTGCACCGCGGTGAGGATGCTGTATTGCACCGGCGTCACGTCGAACCCGGCGCACTCGGCCATGAACAGCGCGACGTGGATCTGATGCAGGCGTCGGATCAGGAAGCCCGGCCGTTCGGCGAGGTCGAAGGCGGGCGGCGCGAGGTCGGAAACCATGCCTCGTCCATATCAGCAACGTCGCCGCCGGACCAAACCTGCCCCTTCTGGCAGCATTTCACGGACGCGCCCGGCCCCGGCCCCTGGACCGACCGCTACCCCGCCCGCATGCCCGACGGCAGCTATCTCGACCTGCCGCTGCGCGACTTCGGCGAGACCGCAGTCGCCGGCCTGATCGCCAACCAGACCTCGTTCGCCGTGCTGGACGCCCTCGCCGCGTGGGTCGCCGACGCCGCCCGTCCGCACCGCCCGGAGATCGTGGTGGGGATGCCGACGCTCGGCCACACGGTCGGCGCGGCCGTCGCGCGAGCGCTCGGCCATCCGAACTGGGTCGCGCCGTCCACCACCCGGAAGCGCTGGTACAACGACACGCTCTCCGTCCCCCTCGCCTCCATCACCGCGCCGCCAACCGGCCCTAACGCAGCCCGGCGCGCCTGGCTCGACCCCCGCCTGCTGCCCCGGTTGCAGGGCCGCCGCGTCCTGCTGGTCGACGACGTGATCAGCACCGGCAGTTCCGCGCTCGCCGGCCTGGCGCTGCTGCGCGCCGCCGGGATCGAGCCGGTCGCGCTCGCCGTGGCGATGATCCAGGGCGAGTTGTGGCGCGCGCACTGGCCGGCCACACTCCCGGTCGCCGCCGCCTTCACGACGCCCCGCTTCCGCCGCACGGGCAATGCCTGGACACCGATCGCATGAACGCACCGTTCCCCCGCACATCGGCGCCGTCCGGCGCAGGCTCGGAAGGCGTCGGCCGGCCGCTCCGCCGGGTCGAGGACGACCGCTTCCTGCGCGGCCGCGGCGAGTATGTCGGCGACATCCGCCCCGCCGGCACGCAGGAACTCGCCTTCGTCCGCTCCCCGCTCGGCCACGCCCGCATCCGCGGCATCCGCAAGCCGGCTGGCGTCTACATCGCCGCCGACCTCGAGGGCGTCGAACCGATCACCGCCATTTCCGCCCTCCCCGGCTTCAAACCCTCCTCGCAGCCCGTCCTCGCGCACGACGTCGTCCGCCATGTCGGCGAGGCCATCGCCGTCTGCGTCGCGCCCACGCGGGCCGAAGCCGAGGATCTGGCCGACCAGGTCGAACTCGATCTCGAGGAGCTGCCGGCGGTGGCCGACATGCTCGCCGGCCGGGCCGAGGGTGCCCCCCTCGTCCATGCGCAGTGGGCGGACAACGTGTTCCTCGAGACCGCCGTCGACCTCGGCGACAGATCGGTCCGCGACGGCGCCGCGATCGTCGTCCGCCGCACGCTGCGCACCGCCCGCCAGCACATGGCGCCGATCGAGGGCCGCGGCTTGGTCGCCGAATGGAACGACCGCCTCGGCCAACTCGTGCTGCACACCTCGACCCAGATGCCCCACATCGTCCGCACCGGGCTCGCCGGCTGCCTCGGCCTGCCCGAGGAGGCGATCCGGGTCATCGCGCCCGATGTCGGCGGCGGCTTCGGCTACAAGGGCATCCTGCTGCCGGAGGAGGTGGTCGCGGGGTGGCTCGCGCGGCGGCTCGGCCATCCCGTCCGCTGGATCGAGGACCGGCGCGAGAGCCTCACCGGCAACGCCAATTGCCGCGAGCATCATTACGAACTCACCGCCTATGCCGACCGCGACGGACGCCTGCTCGCGCTGGACTGCGAAGCCACGGTCGATGCCGGCGCCTACTCGATCTACCCGTTCTCTGCCTGCCTGGAAGCCGCCCAGATCGCCTCCATCTTGCCGGGACCCTACGACTTCCCCGCCTTCCGCTGCACGACCTGGTCGGTCTGCACTAACAAGCCCGCCATCGTGCCCTATCGCGGCGTCGCCCGCGCCGGCGTCGCCTACGCCATGGAAACGATGATCGACGCCATCGCCCGCGAGGCCGGCCTCGAACCGCACGAACTCCGCCTGCGCAACCTGGTCCGCCCCGAGCAGATGCCGTTCGACAACATCACCGCAAAACATTTCGACAGCGGCGATTACCCTGAAGCGCTGCGCCGGGTCGTCGCAGCCATCGACGTGCCCGCCTTCCGCGCCCGCCAAGCCGCCCAGACTGGGCCGGAACGCCTCGGCCTCGGCTTCTGCATCTTCTGCGAACAAGGCGCGCACGGCACCTCGGTCTACGCCGGCTGGGGCATCCCCATGGTGCCCGGCTACGAGCAGGCCATGGCCCGCCTCTCCCCCGATGGCGGGCTCGAACTGCGCGTCGGCATCCAGTCCCACGGCCAAGGCCTCGAGACCACCCTGGCCCAGGTGGCCCATGAGATCCTCGGCGTCCCCGTCGCGCGGATGCGCGTCGTTCACGGCGATACCGCGCTCTCTCCCTACTCGACCGGCACCTGGGGCTCGCGCTGCATGGTGACCGCAGGCGGCGCCGTCGCCGCCGCCTGCGACGCGCTCGCCGCCCGCCTCGCCAAGATCGCCGCCCACCTGCTCCAGGTCGACGCGTCGGCTGTGACCATCGCCCACGGCGAAGCCCGTGCCGGCAACGCCTCGATCTCGATCGCCGAGATCGCAAGAACCTTCTACCGCCGCCCGCAAGACCTCGCCGCCGACACCGACGATGGCGGCCTCGAAGTCGTCGCCGGCTACAAGACCGCCCGCGACAGCGGCACCTTCAGCTACGCCGCCCACGCCGTCACCGTCGCCGTCGACACCGAAACCGGCGCCGTCCGCATCCTCGACTACGCGATCTGCGAAGACGGCGGCACGCTGGTCAATCCCATGATCGTAGATGGCCAAGTCATCGGCGGCGTCGCCCAAGGCATCGGCACCGCCCTCTACGAGGAGATGCCCTACGACGCGGCCGCCCAGCCCGGCGCCGCCACCCTCGCCGACTACGCCCTGCCCGGCGCCACCGAAATTCCCCGCCTGCGCATCGACCATATGGAGACCCCGTCGCCCTACACGCGCTTCGGCCAGAAGGGCATCGGCGAAGGCGGCGCGATCGGCCCGCCCGCCGCGCTGGCCAACGCAATAAATGACGCGCTGCACGGCATCGGCGCCCGCGTCGACCGGCTGCCGATCACCGCGCACCGCATCGTCGAAGCGGTGCTGAACGCATGAAAGCCGCCGCCTTCACCATCGCCGCCGCCAGCGACCTCGCCGCCGCCAGCGCCCTGCTGCAGGACGACGCCGCCCGCGCCATCGCCGGCGGCCAATCCCTCGGCCCCATGCTCAACTTCCGCGCCGCCCGGTCCGCGCGCCTGGTGCCGCTGACCAAGCTCCCCGATCTCCAAGGCGTCGAGGAAACACCGACCCACATCACCATCGGCGCCGCCACCACCCACGCGCAGATCGCAGACGGCCGCACCCCGGACCTGCCCGGCAACATCCTCGCCCGCATCGCCGCCGGGATCGCCTACCGCGCCGTCCGCACCCGCGGCACCATCGGCGGCAGCCTCTGCCACGCCGACCCGGCCGCAGACTGGCTCACCACGCTGACTGCGCTCGACGCCATTCTGCTGACCACGACGCGCGCACTCACGCTCCGCGGCTTCGTCACCCTCCCCTACAAAACCCAGCTCCAACCCGGGGAGATCCTCCGCGCCATCCGCATCCCCCGCCCACCGCCGGGCTTCGGCTGGGGCTACCAGAAACTCTGCCGCAAGCCCGGCGAGTTCGCCCACGCGATGACCGCGTGCCTGCGCACCGAAATCACCACGATCGTCCTCGGCGCGTCCGGCGGCGCGCCCATCGTTGCCGCAAGCCTCGCCGACGCCGAGGCCGCCCTCGCCGGCTTCGCCCCCGTGGAGCGCCACCTCCACCTCACCGCGGCACGCCGCGCCCTTGCCGAGGCCGGCGCATGATCACCGTCAACGGCCGCCCGCTTACTCCCGACACGCCGCCGCGCACCCACCTCGCCGACTTCCTCCGCGAATCCCTCCGCCTCACCGGCACCCATCTCGGCTGCGAGCACGGCGTCTGCGGCGCCTGCACCATCCTGCTCGACGGCGAACCCGCGCGCGCCTGCCTCACGTTCCCCGCGCTTTGCGACGGCGCCGACATCCGCACCATCGAAGGCCTCGAAACCGACCCGATCGCGATCCGCCTGCGCGAGGCCTTTGCGCTCGAGCACGCCCTGCAATGCGGCTATTGCACACCCGGAATGCTGATCACGGCGCGCGACATCGTCAGCCGCTTGCCCGACGCCGACGACGCCACCATCCGCCTTGAACTCGCCGGCAATCTCTGCCGCTGCACCGGCTATGACGGCATCGTCCGCGCCATCCAACGCGTCCTCGCCGAGAGCCCGGCCGCCGCCCCCGCCGCTCGCCCCGCCCTCCCCGCCACTCGTTTCGAAGCCGCCCAAACCGAGACCATCGCCGCGTCGTCGACACCGACCGACGGCCTGCACCAGCGCCTCGCCTTCCCGGTCTCCGCCGACGCGCTCTGGACCGCGCTGCATGACAAGGCGCTGCTTGCGTCCTGCATCCCCGGCGCCGCCATCGACCAGATCGATGGCGACCGCATCACCGGCGCCATGCTCACCGCCATCGGCCCGGTCCGCATCCGCTTCACCGGCGCCGCCACCGTCACCTACGACGAACCCAATCGATCCGGCACGGTCACCGGCGGCGGCGCCGACCGCGGCACCAGCGTCACCGCGACTGCCGCCTTCCACGTGCAGTCCGAAGCGCCCGACCGTTCCATCCTCGACCTCGACATCGACTACGCCCTCCGCGGGCCGCTCGCCCAACTCGCCCGCGGCCGCGTCGTCGACCTCCTCGCCGCCGAACTCGGTGGACAATTCGCCCGCAATCTCGCGGCCCGCCTCGCGGGATCCGCGCCGCTCGATGCCCAACCGTTGCGCGCGGGCGGCCTCATCGGCGCCGTCATTCTGAACTGGCTGAGACGCCTATTCCGAGCCGGAAATTCTGACCGGAACTGAGTCGAGGAACCGAGCCATCCGCGCCAACTCCGCATCGAGCGCCCGGCGGAACGCCGCCCCCGTCGGCGCCCGCCCGGCGAACCCGGTCGCAACGTCGAGCTTCCCGCCCGTCACAGACACGTTCGCCCACCCGATCACCTGGTCGCCCCACAGCAGCGGCATCGCGTAATACCCCAACCGCCGCTTCGCCGCCGGCGTATACGCCTCGAACCGGTACTCCCACCCCCAGAGATGCTCGAACCGCCGCCGGTCCCACACCAGCGGGTCGAACGGCGCCAGCAGCCGCACGTCACGCTTGACCTCGCCCGCCACCACCATCTCGGCCGGCCAGACGTAAACCTCGCCGGCGACCTCCTCCTGCGCCAACGCCCCCGCCTTCAACGCCGCGAGCAGCACCGGTCCCACCTTCCCCAGACCCGTATTCCGCCAAGCCGTCATCGCCACCGCCCGGCGCAAACTCGCCAGCGGCGCCGGCGCCAGGATCCGCGCGACCAGCATCACCACGCGCCGCGCCCGCTCCGCCGCCTCGAGCCCTGAAACCACCCCCGCAACGGCGGCATACACCCGGATCCCCTGCCGCCGCTCCACCACCCGCAACAGCCCCGCACGCTGCAGCCCATCCAGCGCCCGCGTCGTCGCCTTCGACATCCCGCCCCAATTGTTCACCGCGAGGTCGCGCCCGAACGCCGCCTCCAACTCCGCCGGATGCGTCTTCCCCCGCGCCCGCACGAACGCCAGCACCTCAGCCTCGAGCCCGCTCGGCACCGCCTGCCCGCCCCGAGGATGCAGCAACGCCCCCGTCTCCCGCGGCATGAACCCGTACGCGTAAAGAAAATCCTCCTCGAGCCCGAGCCGCCCGAACCGCCGTTCCAGGTCCCCCGCCCGATACCCCGACACCCGATGCCGCAGGATCAGGTCCTGCGCCCGCGCCGGCGCCCGGATCGGATCCGCCTGCACGAACCCCATCCGCTCCACCGCCGCCCCCAGCGTGGTCGGCGCGAACAGCGTCGCCGCCCGCGCCTGCGCCCGCAGACGAGCGATCGTCATCGCGCCAATCGATGCTCCAAGACCCGGCTCGCCCAAGTCATCGGATAGCACAGCCCGAAGTAGATCAACGCCACGAAGCCATAGACCATGAACGGCGCAAACGTCGCATTGTTGATCGCGTTCGCCGTCTTGAGCAATTCGTCGAACCCGATCACCGAGGTCAGCGCCGTGCTCTTCACCAACTGCACCAGGAACCCCACCGTCGGCGCGATCGCGATCCGCAGCGCCTGCGGCAAGATCACCAACTGCGCCTGCCGCAACCGATGCAGCCCGAGTGCCGCCGCCGCCTCCGCCTGACCCGGCGGCACCGCCTGCACGCACCCCCGCCAGATCTCGGCCAGATAGGCGCTCGCCGCCAAGGTCAACCCGAGCAACGCCGCCACCCACGGCGACACGTCCAACCCGGTGAGCGGCAGGCCGAAATACACCAGGAACAATTGCATCAGCAGCGGCGTCCCCTGGAACACCTCGATGTACAGCCGGGCGCAACGCTGCCCGATCCGCCCGCCCTCCAACCGCACCGCCAGCAGCAGCAGCCCGGCCGCCCCGCCGGTCACGAACGCCATCGCCGACAGCAGCACCGTCCACCGCGTCGCCAGCAGCAGGTTGCGCAACACGTCCCACACCGTGAACTGCATCACGAGACCGGCCGCCCCAGGAAGCGGTCCGCGACCTGACCCAACACCCGCCGCAACAGGATCGAGAGCCCCAGATAGATCCCCGTCACCACCAGGTAGGTTTCGAACGCCAGGAACGTCCGCGACTGGATCAGATCCGCCTCATACGTCAGGTCGCGCAAGGCGATCTGCGACACCACCGAGGACTCCAGCATCGTGATCACCGCCTGGCTCGCCAGCGCCGGGAACACCGCCCGCAGCGCCTGCGGCAGCACGACCCGGCGGAACGCCACGCCCCGCCGCAACCCGAGCGCCCGCCCGGCATCCCACTGTCCGCCCGGCACCGCGTCCAGCCCGGCCCGCACCATCTCGGTCGCATAGGCCGCGAAGTTGAGCGTCATCGCCAACACCGCCGCCGCAAACGGGTCCAGCCGCAGCCCCAGCGTCGGCAGCCCGAAATACACGAAGAACAACTGCACGATGAACGGCGTATTGCGGAACAACTCCACATACCACCCGACCGCGCCCCGCACCCAGGCCGGCCCGCTCCGCCGCGCGACCGCGCCGGCGACGCTCAGCACGCCGCCGATCACCGACGTCACCGCGATCAGCGACAAGGTCATGCCGATCCCGTTCAGGACCGGCCCGACGAACGCCGCGAGCAGTTACAGATCCTTGGGGTCGAGCGGCTTCTTCAGCCATTGCTCCGACAATTTGTTCAGCGACCCATCCGACTTCATCGCCGCCACCGCCTCGTCGAGCGCCTGGTGCAGCGCCGGCTCGTCCTTGTTCAGCGCGATATGGTCCGGCGAACTCATCAACTGGAACTTCTGCTCCGGCGCCAAATTGGGCGCGCGCGCCAGGATCGACGACCCGACATCGTTGCCGACCGCGATCAACTGCACCTGCCCCGCGAGAAACGCCGAGATCACGCCATTGTAGTTGTCGAACCGCCGGACATCGGCCGAAGCCGGCGCCGCCTCGGTCAGCGAGGTGTCCTCCAGCGTGCCCCGGTTGACCGCGATCGTCTTGCCCGCCAGGTCCGCCGGCCCCGCCACCTTGGTCGCCGCCGGCCCGATCACCGCGATGTAGTAGGGCGCATAGGACGCGGTGAAATCGATCACCTTCTCCCGCTCCGCGCTGTGACCGACGCTCAGCAGGATGTCGACCTTGTGGCTCTGCAGCGCCGCGATCCGGTTCTGCCCGGTGACCGCCACCAATTTCGTCTTGACCCCGAGCGCCTTGCCCAGCGCCGCGGCGACGTCGATGTCGTAGCCGTGCAGGCTCATATCCGTCCCCACCGACGAGAACGGCGGGAAATCCTCGAACACGCCGACGTTGATCACCCCGGCCTTCTTGATGTCGGCCAGCCCATCGGCGCGCGCCGGCGCCGCGGTGATTGCGAGCGCGAGCGCCAGGGCGGCAGCGAGTTGACGTCTTGTCATGCGATCGACTTCCTGTTGCAGATGCGTAAACGCCACTCTCGTTGCGTCCCCGCTTGCGTGCAAGCGCGTTGCGCGTCGACAACAGGACACCGTCGGTGACCGACCAGCCCACGCCGACCGTCGACCCGACCGAATACGAAACCTTCCGCCTGGGCGTGCAGGCCGCCTTCGACGGGGGCGCCGGCCCGTTGTTCCAGACCGACGCCGCCGGGCTGTTCGAAACCTACCTCGCCGCCCTCCCCGGCCACCGGCAGCACCATGACTGCACCGCCTGCCGCCGCTTCGTCGAACGGTTCGGCGGCCTCGTCCGCGTCTCCGACACCGGCGCGGCGATCCCGGCGATGTGGCGCGAGCACCCGGTGCCCGACTTCTACCGCCCCGCCGCCGCCGCGCTCCATGCCAAGGTCAAAGCCGCCCGGATCGTCCGCCCCTTCCTCACCGCCCAACCGGTGCTCGGCCGTCCCCAGACCGGCGAGTGGCACCACCTCGCCATCCGCGGCGCCCCCGTGTTCCGCCAGATCCTGCTGAAGCCGCACCAGGTCGCCGCCGGCAAGCTGCAGGATTTCCGCACCGTCGCCGCCGCCCTCGAGGATTTCACCGCGCCGATGCTCGACGAGGCGCTGCGCCTGCTCAAGGCCGACCACCTCCATCGCGCCGAGCGCTTCACCGCCCCGGTCCAGTGGCTGCGCGCCCTGCATCGCCGCCCGAAAGGCCCCGCCGGCGACAACCTGCTCTGGCGCGCCGTCGCCACCGCCCCGGACGGTTTCTGCCATCCCCGCGCCTCCGTCATCGGCTCGCTCCTCGAGGATCTCGCCGCCGGGCTCCCCTTCGACGCGCTCGCGGCCCGCTTCGACGCCAAGGTCGCCCCGCTCGCCTACCAGCGCCCCAAAGCCGCCCCCGCCGCCGGCGCCATCGCCGCCGCCGAGGCGATGGTCGCGACGATGGGCCTCGCCCCGGCCCTCGACCGCCGCTTCGCCCGGCTCGACGACTGCGTCACCGTCTGGACCCCCGCCCAAGCCCCCAAGCCCGGCGGCGTCTTCGGCCACCTCACCCCCAAACCCACCCGCAAGACGCCGCAGGTCGACGCCCCCGAACTGACGCTGACCTGGGTCAAGTTCCTCGCCACCGTCGTCCCCGACGCGCAGGCCATGCAGTTGCTCGTGCCCGCGCACGGCCATTTCGTCGCCCTGCTGACCGCCGCCGATCCCGACGCCCCGCCGATACTGAAATGGGACCGCAGCGACCGCCGCAACCCCGTCTCCTGGTACGTCTACAGCGGCGGCTCCGATGCCGCCCAATGGCGCCTCACCCCCGACTGGACCGACATCACCGCCATCATCCCCTCGCCCGCGACCTGGGGCGAGACCCCCAAAGCCTATCTCGGCGAAGGCTTCGTGCTCGCCTTGAACGGCGCCGTCGACACCCGCACCAACAGCGGCAACGCCCTGTTCCCCGAATTCATGCGCGGCGAGCTGCATGCCGTCCGCTCCGTGATCGAGGCCTATTCCCGCAAAGCCCAGATCGCCGGCCGCGACGAAGCCTCCGCCTGCGGCTACGCCGTCAACAAGGGGGAGATCGGCATCGTGCTTCGCGTCGTGACAGACGGCCGCTCCCAAGACTATATCATCGACCGCTGGGACTAGCGGTCGAACCACGAGGCTCCTGTTTTGATCCGCGAGCTTTTCGGCCTCCGCGAGTTCCGCTTCTTCATGGCCGCCAACGTCGCCGAGCGCTTCGCCGCCTCGGCCATGACCGTCCTGCTCGGCTACCAGATCTTCGAACTCACCGGCCAAACCCTCTTCGTCGGCATGCTCGGCCTCGTCGAGGCCATCCCCGGTGTCACCCTGGTCCTGATCGGCGGCGACTTCGCCGACCGGCACGACCGCCGCGCCATCATGCTGCGCACCACCACCCTGCTCGGCGCCCTCGCCCTGGCCCTCGCGATCGTCGCCCGCCTCGATCCCGCCGCGACGCTGCCCGCCCTCTTCGCCGTCGCCTTCCTCTCGGCCACCGTCCGCGCCTTCGAATCCCCCGCCGCGTCCGGCCTCGAAGCCCGCGTCGCTGCCGCGCCACCTCGTCTTCCGCGGCGTCCCCGTGCTGGCCACGTCCGCCCGCACCGCCGACGTGCTCGGCCCGGTCGCGGTCGGTTTCGCCTGGGCCTGGGCCGGCCCGACCTCCACCTATGCCGGCCTCGCCGCGCTCTTCCTGCTGGCCTCCATCCTGCTGCGCCTCGGCGTCACCCCCAAACCGCCGGCGACGCTCCCCACGCCCGGCGTCGGCCCCGTCACCCGCATCCTCGAGGGCGTCGGCTACGTGTTCCGCCACCAGGTCCTCTGGGGCTCGATGGCGCTCGACCTGTTCGCCGTCTTCTTCGGCGGCGTCACCGCCCTGCTGCCCTACTTCGCCACCGACATCCTCGGTGTCGGCGCCGCCGGCTTCGGCCTGATGCGCTCCGCCATGGCCGCCGGCAGCTTGCTCGCCGCCCTGCTCTGCACCCGCCTGCTGCCCCGCCGCCGCGCCGGCTTCGCGCTGCACACGACCATCGCCTGCTTCGGCCTCAGCATCATCGTCTTCGGCCTGTCCCACAGCTTCGCGCTCTCGCTCGCCGCCCTGTTCCTCTCCGGCGTCTGCGACGGCATCAGCGTCGTCATCCGCAACGCCATTCTACGCCTGGCCTCGCCGGATGCGCTTCGGGGCCGGATCGCCGCGGTGAAATCCGTGTTCGTCGGTTCGTCCAACGAGCTGGGCGCGCTGGAGAGCGGGCTGCTGGCGGCCGCGATCGGCGCCGTCCCCACCGTCCTGCTCGGCGGCGCGGTCACGCTTGGAGTCGTCGGCATCATCGCGCTCCGGGCGCCTGCGCTCCGAAGGCTCGATCTCGGCCATCTCACGGCGCCCGCCCCGTGACCCTCACCATCGAGCCAGCCGGCAGCTCCGACGCCCCGCTGCTTGCCAGGCTGAACCGCGAGGTCCAGCAGGTTCACGCGGCGCTGGAACCGAGTTTCTTCCGGTCGGACACCGACGACGAGGAGGTCGCCGCGTTCTTCGCCGCAAAGCTCGCGCTGCCCGAGAACCGGTTCCGCTTGGCCGTGCTCGACGGCCGTCCGTGCGGTTATGTCTGGTTCGAGGTGCAGGACCGCCCGCAGACGCCGCTCACCCGGCCGCGCAAACGCCTCTACATCCATCACCTCTCCGTTGAAGCAGATTCCCGCGGCCGGGGCGTCGGTTCGGCGTTGATGGCCCGCGTCGAAGCCGAGGCGGCGACGGCGGGGATCGCCGCCATCGCGCTCGATAGCTGGGCTGCGAACGGCCCCGCGCGCGCCTTCTTCGCCGGGCGTGGCTACACACCCTTCAACATCACGCTCGGCAAGCGACTATCTTAGCACCCATGCACGACCTGTTCGATCGACTGACCGGCTCCGAGCGCGCGCTGCTCGACGCCGCACGCGCGTTCCGCCGCGAGGAGATCGCCCCGCACGCCGCCGCGTGGGAGCGTGACCGCGCCTTGCCGCGGGAGCTGTTCCGCCGCGCGGCCGCCATCGGGCTGACCGGGATCGAAGTGGCGCGCGAGAAGGGCGGCCAGGGCGGCGGCTTCCTCGTCAAGCTGCTCATCGCCGAGGAACTCGCCCGCGCCTGCATGGGCACTGCCTTCGCGCTCATCAATACGCAGAACATCGCCGCCAAGATCGCCGCCGACGGCACGCCGGCGCAGATCGACCGCTATCTCGCGCCGCTGCTGGCCGGTGATCTCATCGGCTGCACGTCGCTGACCGAGCCCCATGCCGGCAGCGACTTCCCCGCGATCACGACGACGGCCCGCCGGGTCGACGGCGGCTGGATCATCGACGGCGAGAAGGCCTGGGCCACCAACGCCGCCACGGCCGATCTCGCGATGACCTACGTGAAGACCGATCAGGCCGAAGGCACTGCGGGGATCGCCGCTTTTCTGATCGACGCGCACGCGCCGGGCTTCGAACGTCTGGCGCCGGACGCGCTCATCGGCGGCCACGCCATCGGTGCCTGCGGTTTTCGGCTCCGCCACTATCGAGCCTCGGATGCGGACCTGTTCCTGCCCCCTGGCCAGGCTTTCAAGCGCGCGCTCGGCAGCATCAACGGCGCCCGCACCTACGTCGCCGCCATGTGCTGCGGCATGGTGGAGGAAGCGCTCACCGTCGCCCTCGATTACGGTCGCACCCGGCACGCTTTCGGCAAAAGGCTGCTCGACCATCAGGGCCTGCGCTGGTCCCTCGTGGACGTCGCCACCGATCTCGAGGCCGCCCGCCTGCTGACCTACCGCGCCGGCGAGATCATCGCGGGCGGCGGCGACGCCATCCTGCCGGCCGCCTACGCCAAGAAATTCGCCGTCGAGATGGCCCAGCGCCGGCTCGGCGATTGCCTGCAGGCGATGGGCGCCGAGGGGTTGCGCGAGACCCACCCGATCGGCCGCCATATCGCCTGCGCCCGCATCGCCGGCTTCGTCGACGGCTCGACCGAGATGCAGAACGAGCGCATCGGCGCCGCTCTCCTGGCCCGGCGATGACCAACCGCCTCGGCGCGCTCCGCACCGTTCCCGCCTTCGTCACGCTGCTCTGGCGCACCAGCCGCTCCCTTGCCACGGCCTCGCTCCTGCTGCGGCTGCTGCGCGCCGGGCTGCCGATCGCGACGCTCTACGTGGCCAAGCTGATCATCGACGAGGTTGTCCACCTCAGCGCGCACCCCATGGCCGACCTGCTCGACAGCCGTCTCGCCGCGCTCCTCGTCGCCGAACTGGTCCTGGCCCTGCTCGCCGACGCATTCGGCCGCGTCGTCACGCTGGTCGACTCCCTGCTCTCCGACCAGTTCAGCGACGCGACCAGCCTGCGCCTGATGGAACACGCGGCCTCGCTCGACCTGCGCGACCTCGAGGACAGCGACATCCAGGATCGGCTCGACCGCGCCCGCCGCCAGGCGAGCGGCCGCACCGGGATGATCACGCAGCTGCTCGGCCTGGCGCAGGACACCATCACGCTCGCGAGCTTCGCCGTCGGGATCGCCGCCTACACCCCGTGGCTCGTGCTGCTGCTCGCCGCCGCGCTGGTGCCCGCCTTCCTTGGCGAGTTGCGCTTCAATGCCGAGAGCTACGCGCTGAGCGCCTTCCGCACCGCCGAGCGCCGCGAGCTCGACTACCTACGCCAGACCGGCGCCAGCACGTCGACGGCCAAGGAGGTGAAGCTCTTCGGCCTGCACGGTTTCCTGATCGACCGTTACCGCACCGTCTCGGCCTTGATCCGCGGCGAGAACGCCGCCTTCGCCCGCCGCCGCGCGACCGCCGGCGCCGGGCTCGCGGCGCTCGGGACGCTCGGCTACTACGTCGCCTACGCCTATCTCGCCTGGCGCACCGCGACCGGGTCGCTGACCGTCGGCGACCTCACCTTCCTCGCGGCCTCGTTCCTGCGCCTGCGCACGCTGCTCGCAGGCTTGCTCTCCGGCGTCTCCACCCTGGCCAGCCAGGCGCTCTATCTCCAAGACCTGTTCGACTTCCTCGACGTCCAGCCCGGCATCACCTCGCCCGCCAACGGCCTCCCCTTCCCCAGCACGATCGTCACCGGCCTCGAATTCCGCGACGTCGGCTTCCGCTACCCCGACGCGGCGAACTGGGCCGTGCGCCATCTGAGCTTCACGGTTCCCGCAGGCCAGGTCGTCGCCCTGGTCGGCGAGAACGGCGCCGGGAAGACCACGTTGGTGAAGCTCATGACCCGGCTGTACGACCCCGACGAAGGTCAGATCCTGCTCGACGGCCATGATCTCCGCAGCTACGACCTCGACGGCCTGCGCGCCGGGATCGGCGTCATCTTCCAGGATTTCGTCCGCTACGATTTCAGCGCCGGCGACAACATCGCCGTCGGCCGCATCGCCGAGCGCGACGACCGTGCCCGCATCGAACGAGCCGCCCGCCTCGGCCGCGCCGACGAAGTCGTCTCGCGTCTCCAGCGCGGCTACGACCAGGTCGTCGGCCGCCGCTTCAAGGGCGGCGTCGAACTCTCCGGTGGCGAATGGCAGAAAGTCGCGATCGCGCGCGCCTACATGCGCGACGCCGCCCTGCTGATCCTCGACGAACCCACCGCGGCGCTCGACGCCCGCGCCGAGTTCGAGGTGTTCCAGCGCTTCAAATCACTCAGCGCCGGCCGCACCGCCGTGCTGATCTCGCACCGTTTCTCGAGCGTCCGCATGGCCGACTGGATCGTCGTCATCGCCGACGGCCGGGTCGCCGAATCCGGCAGCCACGAGGATCTGCTCGCGCTTGAGGGCCGCTACGCCGAACTGTTCGAACTCCAAGCCGCCGGCTATCGCTGAGGCGGTTGGCTGTTGCGTTGGATCAGGTTGTAGGACCCAAGCGTCGAGCAGGAAACGACCGAGCAAGAGATACAGGCCGATGCAGACGAACATGTCGCCCCAGACCAGCGTCCGGTTCAGCCGCCGTGACAATCCGCGCCGCGCGGGCGACAGTGTCCGTGCTGACAATCATCGGAGCCTCATCCAGTGGAACACCGCAACCTCGGCCGCTCCGGCCTGCGCGTCTCGGCGATCGGCCTCGGCTGCAACAATTTCGGCGGCCGCATCGACCTCGACGCAGCCCGCGCCGTCATCCACAAGGCGCTTGATTGCGGCATCACGCTGTTCGACACCGCGGACGTCTACGGCGAGCGCGGCGGGTCCGAGACCGCCATGGGCCAGATCCTTGGCGATGCGCGCAAGCGGATCGTGCTGGCCAGCAAGTTCGGCATGCCCATGGACGATACCGGCGAGAGCGAAGGCGGCTCGCGGCGCTACATCTTCGCGGCCATCGACGCCTCCCTGCGCCGGCTGAAGACCGATTACCTCGACCTCTACCAGTATCACCGCCCCGACCCGCGCACGCCGATCGAGGAGACGCTGCGCGCGCTCGAGGACCTCTCGCGCGCGGGCAAGATCCGCTACTACGGCTGTTCGAACATGACGGCGTGGCAGGTCGTCGAGGCGCAATGGACGGCCAAGACGCTGAACCTCGCCGGCTTTGTCTCCTGCCAGGACGAATTCTCGCTGGTGGTCCGCAACGCCGAGACCGACCTGATGCCGGCGATGCGCGCCTACGGGCTGGGCCTGCTGCCGTATTTCCCGCTGGCGTCGGGCCTGCTGACCGGCAAATACCGCCGCAACATGCCGCTGCCCGCGGATGCGCGGCTGACCAAGACGCAGCGCCTGGCCGACCGCTATCTGACCGACAAGAACTGGGAGAAGGCCGAGAAGCTGATCGACCTCGCCGACAACAGGGGCCACACGCCGGTCGAACTCGCTTTCTCCTGGCTGCTGGCCCGCGCGCCGGTTGCCAGCGTGATCGCCGGCGCCACCAAGCCCGAGCAGATCGAGCAGAACGTCAAAGCCGGCGAGTGGAAGTTGTCCGACGACGACCTGGCCGAGATCGACAAGATCACCGCCGGCTGATCACCGCCAGGCCAGGGACAGCAGCAGCGCCACGAACAGCACCGCGGCCGCGCCCTTCCAGAACCTGAGCGGGTCCCGTGCATAGAGCGACCGGTTCGCCCGCATCAGCGGCGCACCGGTCGACATGCCCGACTCGAGTTCCAGCACCAATTCCAGCACGTCGGCCGGGCGCTCCCGCCGGTCCACGGCGACGGCGCGGGCCAGCGATTGCTCGAGCCAGGACGGCAGGTCCGGGCGGCGTCGCGCCAGCGGCGTGGGGGCGCCGAAACTGGGCCGGGAGAACGGCTCGATCTCGCCATAGGGGTAGGCGCCGCCGCTCCACATCCGCCACAGCGTGACGCCGACCGCGTAGAGGTCGGAGCTTTCGTCACCGGGCTGCCCTTCGAGCAGTTCGGGCGCCATGTAGCTCGGCGTGCCCGGCACGTCGGTGGCGGCGAACTCCTCCAGATGCGGCAGCCGCGCGACGCCGAGATCGATCAGCTTGATGCCCGCGGGCGTCAGCACGACGTTGTCCGGCTTGATGTCGCGATGGATCACGCCGGCGCGGTGCAGGGCCGCGACCGCCTTGCCGAGCCCGGTCGCGATCGCAATCCCCTCCGCCAGCCGCACCGGCGGCGCCCGCAGCAACCGCCGCTCGAGCGTCTCGTTGCCATAGAACGGCATCACCGAATAAAGCTGCGTCGCCCGACCCGGCGGGACTTCCAAAATCTCGCCCACGAACGGGCTGCGCACCCGGGCCGCGATCCAGTTCTCGCGCAGGAACGCCGCTCGGAACGTCGCCTCCTCCGCTGCGCCCTGCTTGGGGAATTTAACCACCACCTCACGCCCATCCGCCGTGTCGCGGCCGAGGAACACGCGGCTGTAGCGGGCATCGGCCAGCACGCGGTCGAGCGCGTAGCCGTCCACCTCCGCGCCCGCCCGCGGTGGCGGCTGGATCGGCAGCGCGGCGATCAGGCTCTCGATATCGGCTTGGTCCGGCGGCGGCAGGTCCAGGATATCGAGCACCAAGGCGGTCGCGTTGTCGCCGATCTCGGCCGACAGCGCGTCCGCGACCAGGCGCCGCGCCGTCGCGTCCGGCGCCTCGCGGCGGTTCAGCACGGCGGCGATCTCGCGCGCCGACAGCGCCCCGTGCACCCCGTCGCTGACCAGCAGGAGCCGGTCATTGGCACGCGCGGCGTGCTCGGCGTAGTCGACGCGCACGTCGTGTTCGGCGCCGATGGCCCGGGTCAGCGCGTGCGAGACGCCGGGGCGGCCTTCGACATGATCCGTGGTCAGCAACTCGAGCTCGTCGTTGCGGAGGCGGTAGAGCCGAGAATCGCCGACATGCAGGACGTGGAGCCGGCGTCCGCGCACCACCGCCACGGTCAGGGTGCAGGCCATGCCGGCGAGCGCCTCATCCTGCCGGCCCATGGTGTTGACCCAGTTGTTGACGGCGGTGACCGCCACCCCCGCGCTGCGCCGCACGGCGACGGCCTCGCTCTGCCCGAGCAACCCGTCGATCAGCCCGCGCACCGCCAGCTCGGCCGCGACCCGGCCGCCGCGCGCGCCGCCGACGCCATCGGCCAAGGCGGCGATCACGCCGTGCAGGGACCGGCGGCCAGCCTCGCCTGTCCAGCAGGCCGCATAGTCCTCGTTGTCCGTCCGGCGGCCGCGCTCGCTGGCCAAGCCGACGCCGACCTCGAGGCGTCCTCGCCCGCGATCGGTTAGTCGGCCCGGTGCGGACCCGTCAGGAACGGCCGTCCCGACAGGTCGATCGCGATCTCCCACGTGAAGCGGTGCTCCTCAACCTCATCACGAACTCGTGGCGAGCGCCTATTTGCTAGGCAGTTTCGCGGGCGCCGGTCAAATCCGACCGACGCCTGCGACCGCGCCCCACGTCGTGCGCCACCGCGTCTTGACCACGAACACGCCGATGAGCGCGATCACGGCCAAGGTCGCGAACACCAGGAAGCCGGACTGGAACGAGCCAGTCGCCAGTTTCGAGTAGCCGAGCGACGACGCCAGGTAGAAGCCGCCGATACCACCGCACATGCCGACCAGCCCGGTCATGATGCCGATCTCGCGCCGGAACCGCTGCGGCACGAGCTGGAAGACCGATCCGTTGCCCATGCCGAGCGCCAGCATCGCGACGACGAACACGGCCAGCGCCATCCAGGCCTGCGGCAGGCCGAAGCTGACGAGGACCAGCGCGACCGCCGCGACCGTGTACATGATGGACAGGGCGCGGACGCCGCCGATGCGGTCGGCCAGCGTGCCGCCGACGGGACGGACCAGCGAGCCCGCGAACACGCAGGCGGCCGCGAAGTAGCCCGCCATTTTCGGGTCGAGGCCGTACTGGTCGTGGAAGTAGCTCGGCAGCGAGGAGGCGAGGCCGGAGAAGCCGCCGAACGTGACGCCGTAGAACAGCATGAACCACCAGGCGTCGCCGATGCGGAACACGTCCATATACTGGGCAAACGTCTTGGCCGGCGGCCGGTCCGGGCTTTCGCGCGCCAGGATGACGTAGGTGATGAAGGCGATGATGAGCGGGATGGTCGCCAGGCCCAGCACGTTGGTCCAGCCGAAAGCGATCGCCAGGCCCGGGGCGAACAGGGCGGCGAAGACCGTGCCCGAGTTGCCGGCGCCCGCGATCCCGAGCGCGATGCCCTGCAGCTCCGGCGGATACCAGCGGGACGCCAGCGGCAAAGCGACCGCGAACGAGGCGCCGGCGACGCCGAGCACGACGCCCAGGCAGAGCACCCCGGCGAAGGACGTGATCCCGAACCACCAGGCGACCAGGAGCCCGACGATGACGATCACCTGGCCGATCATGCCGGTGCGCAACGGCCCGATCCGGTCGACGGCGACGCCGTTGACGACTCGGAGCAGCGCGCCGACCAGCAGCGGCACGGCGGTCATCAGGCCGCGCTGGCCGGGATCGAGCTTCAGCGCGACCGCGATCTGCACCGCCAGTGGGCCGAGCATGACCCACACCATGAAGCTCATGTCGAAATAGAAGAATGCGGCGAACAGGGTTTTCGGGTTGCCCGCCTTGAAGAACTTACTGTCGATCATGCACTGACTTTCGCGAACGGCTCGTATTGCCCGAACAGCATGCAAGCGCCGCGCCAGCGATTGGGGCGCGACTCCGCTCGACACCGCCGACGAATCGCGCATGGTGAGACGATGCGTCTCTTAATCTTGCCCGCCGACGGCATCGGCCCCGAGATCGTCGCTGCCGCGCTCGACGTGCTGAAGGCGGCCGACCGCCGGTTCGGCCTCGGCCTCAGCTACGAGACCGACATCGTCGGCTTCGACGGCCTCGCGCGCCACGGCACCACGCTGCGCGACACGCTGCTCGACCGCGCCCGGGCCTATGACGGGATCATCCTCGGCACGATCTCGCATGCGGACTACCCGCCGCCGGCGCAGGGCGGGCGAAACGTCTCCGCCGCCTTCCGCGTCGGGCTCGATCTCTACGCCAACATCCGCCCCGCCCGCACCCGCCCGTCCCTGCCCACCAACATGCGCGAGGGGCGGACGATGGACCTGGTGATCATGCGCGAGGCGACCGAAGGCTTCTATGCCGACCGCAACATGGCCCGCGGCTGGGGCGAGATGATGCCGAGCCCGGACATGGCGCTCTCGGTGCGCAAGATCACCCGCCATTGCAGCGAGCGGATCGCGCGCCGGGCGTTCGAATGGGCCCGGCGGCGGCGGCGAAAGGTGACCGCGATCCACAAGCTCAACTGCTTCCACATGACCGACGGCCTGTTCATGGAAGCCGTCCGCGCCGTCGCCACCGACTTCCCGGATGTTCAGCTCGACGACCTGCTGGTCGACGCGGCCACCGCCCATCTGGTCCGCGAGCCGGAGCGGTTCGACGTCATCGTGGCCACCAATTTCTACGGCGATATCCTGTCGGACCTCGCCAGCGAGCTGTCCGGCAGCCTCGGGCTCGCCGGGTCGGTGATGGCCGGCGACACGCTGTGCTGCGCGCAGGCCCAACACGGCTCGGCGCCGACGATCGCGGGCAAGGACATCGCCAATCCGGTCTCCATGATCCTCTCGGTCGCCATGCTCCTCGCCTGGCTCGCCGAACACCGCCAGGCCCCGCATTTGGCCGCCGCCGCTGCCGCCATCGAACGCACCGTCGACCTCGTCCTCGCCGACCCGGCGCGACGCACCCGCGACCTCGGCGGCACGCTCGGCTGCCGCGCCTTCGGCCGCGAAGTCGCCGCCGCCCTGGCATGATCGGCCGCGCCCGCCAGACGGCGATCTACACCGCCGGCTTCGCCGGCCGCCGCCCGGCGATCCCGCTGCATCCCGAACGCCTGGAAGCCGCCGCCCTGCAGAAACTCGGCGGCGACGCCGCCGCCTATTTTGCCGGCGGCGCCGGCATCGAGCGCACCATTGCCGCCAACCTCGCCGCCTTCGACCGCCTCCGTATCGTCCCACGCATGATGCGCGACGTCTCCCGGCGGGACCTCCGCATCGAGTTGTTCGGCCGCACCCTGCCGCTTCCCTTCCTGCTCGGCCCGATCGGCGTGCTCGAAATGGCCCACCGCGACGCCGACCTCGCCCCCGCCCGCGCCGCATCCGCCGCCGGCATCCCTTTCGTCACCTCGAGCCAAGCCTCCCGCCCGATGGAGGCGATCGCATCCGCCATCGGCGCCGGCCCGAAATGGTTCCAGCTCTACTGGTCCAGCCGCAACGAACTGACCGCCAGCTTCGTCGAGCGCGCCGAACGCGCTGGCTACGAAGCCATCGTCGTCACGACGGACACCACCATGCTCGGCTGGCGCACCCGCGACCTCGAGCGCGGCTATCTCCCCTTCCTGCGCGGCCGCGGCATCGCCAACTATCTCTCCGACCCGGTCTTCGCCCGCCTTCCCCTCGAGCCCGGCCAATCTCTCCCGCGTCCCGGCCCCGCCGCCCTCAAATCGCTCCTCGAACTGCTCCGCGTCTCCCACTCCGTCGCCCCGCGCGAGACCCTCACTGCGATCCGCCGCTTCCTTGCGATCTACTCCCGCCCCGACCTGGTCTGGAGCGACCTGCCCTATCTTCGGGAGCGAACCAAACTGCCGATCCTGGTGAAAGGCATCCTCCACCGCGACGACGCCAAGCTCGCGCTCGACGCCGGCGTCGACGGCCTGATCGTCTCCAACCATGGCGGCCGCCAGGTCGATGGCGCCATCGCCGCGCTCGACGCCCTCCCCGGCATCGTCGACGCCGTCGCCGGCCGAATTCCCGTCCTGTTCGACAGCGGCATCCGCACCGGCGCCGACATCGTCAAGGCCCTCTGCCTCGGCGCGACCGCAGTGTTGATCGGCCGCCCCTACATCTACGCCGCAGCCCTCGGCGGCGAGGCCGGCGTCGCCGACCTGATCGCCAACCTCGCCGCCGAACTCGACCTCACCTTGGGCCTGACCGGCCACCGCAGCATCCAAGACCTAGACCGGTCCTCCCTCGCCTGAAGACGCCTCTCCCGCTGGCGGGAGCGCGCAGGGTGACCCGAGCCGCTTCCCTTTGTCAGGGGATCGAGGCCGGGAAGAGAAACTGTCGGCAGACGACAACTACGGACCCATTGCGGGCTTCAGGCTGAACCGCGAAGCTCGACGGAACTCGCTCCGAGACTCATCATGCTGGTGGTGTTTGGCGGTCTGCCCGGGACCGGCAAAACGACGATTTCGCGCACACTCGCAACGCGGTTATCCGCGACTTATCTGCGCGTGGACGAGATCGAGCAGGCTCTGCGATCGGCGGGGCGACTTGCCGATAGCGTGGGACCGGCTGGCTACATCATTGGCAACGCGCTTGCGGCCTCTAACCTGGCGATTGGTCAGACCGTCATCGTGGACTGCGTGAACCCCGTTCCAGAAAGCCGTCAAGGATGGCGGGCGACGGCGAACCGCGCGAAGGCAACGATTCTCGAGATCGAGGTCGTGTGCTCCGATCCGGTCGAGCACCGCCGCCGCGTCGAACAGCGGATATCCGACATCGACGGGCTTGCGCTGCCGAATTGGCAAGCCGTCCTGGACCGGGATTATTCGCCATGGAACGAGCCGCATGTCGTGATCGACACCGCCCGGCTGACGCCGAATGAGGCCGTGGAACGGATCGCGCGACAGATGAACGCTGAAGGGTCCGCTTCCGACCTCAAGTCGGCTTAAATCTCCTCCACCCTGCCCGTTGCCATCGACCGCACCATCGCTTCCAAAACCCGCATCGCGCGCGCCCCGTCCGCGATCTCCGGCGCGTCCGACTGCTCGCCCCGCACCCGCGCCAGAAACGCCGACAGCAGCGCGTGATACCCCTTATGGTCCTCGTTCGCCGCCGCCGTCAGGTTCGGCTCCCACACCAGCGCATCCTGCGCCGCATCCAGCGTTGCCGCCGGGTCCGACGCCTTGAACCCCGGCGAGCGGTAATATCGAACCTCGTGCACGTTCCGCACCTCGACCCGCCGATGGTCCCCCATCACCTGCCACCACTCCATCGGCGTCCCGCGCGACTGATGCGTTCCCAACACCACCGTCGCCAACGCACCCGACGCGAAGTCGAACCCCACGTGCAGCAGCAGCTTCCCCGGCTCCATCTCGAACCGCCGCGCCGTCACCGAAACCACCGGCGCCCCCATCAGCCACGGCACCAGATCCATGGCATGGACGCAATGATGCAGCAGGAAGCCGGTATAGTCGGGGTTGCCCACGAAGTAGCCCGGCGCCGTCATATACTCGCCGAGCAGCCCGACCCGCTTCCCGAACTCCGGCGCGGTCAGCACATTGTGCGCGATCCGGTTTGCCGTCGAATACCGCTTCATGAACCCGACCACGCAGGGCCGACCGGTCCGCGCTGCCACGGCCGCCAACGCCTCCGCCTCGCGCAGCCGTGGCCGCCGGCGGCTTCTCCATGAACACCGCCAACCCCCGCTCCATGGCCGCCGCCCCGACCAGCGCATGCACCGCCGGCCCGACCGCCATCCCCACCGCGTCCAGCCCCGGATGCGCCAACAGCGCATGGGCGTCCGCATACCGCCCGGCGACCCCGTAGCGGTCCGCCGACCAGCGCCAGCCGCTCCGCATTCGGATCCGCCACCGCCGCGATCGTCACCGGCAAGCGCGACAATTGCGGCAGCAGCATCTCCGCCGCATGGGTGCCGCAGCCGATCCACCCGATCCGGATCACGACCGCGCCGCCGCGTGCAGCGCCGCGCGCAGGAAATCCCCGCTATGCCGGAGATCCGCATCCTCGTCGTCTGCCGGCGGCTTCCATTGCGCGAGCGGCACGGAGAGCGCGTGGTCCCGCCGCCGGAACGGCTCCAGCGTCACCGCCCCCGCATAGCCGATCGCGATGCAGCGCCCGGCAGATCGGCGGCCAGTCGATATGGCCGGTGCCGAGATAGCCGCGATGGTTCTCGTTGGCCTGGAAGTGCAGCAGATGCGGCGCCGCCTGGAGGATCGCCTCCGCCAGGTCGTTCTCCTCCATGTTCATGTGGAACGTGTCCAGCATCACGCCGACGGCCTCGCTGCCGACCTGCACGCGCCAGCTCGCGTGGCCTGGCGCCCGGTGTTGCAGAAATCCGTTTCGAACCGGTTCAGCGGCTCGATCGCGAGCCGCACCCCATGCTCCCGAGCGTATTCGCCTGCGGCCTGCAGCCCGTCCACCACGCGCCGCACCCGGTCGTGCTTCTCCTGCTCGCTGAACGGGCGGGGCGGGCGGCCGGCGAAGACCAAGCGGCGTGCCGTAGAGCGGGCCGCCGACGAGCTCGGCGCCGCACGCGACGGCGACGTCGACGCGTGCGGCGGAGATAGGCGAGGCCGGCTTCGCGGGCGGCTGGGTCGTCGGAGGCGAGATCGCGCTGCACGCTCACCCGCGCCGCCAAGATGATCGACAGCCCGGCGTCGCGGGCGGCGCGGCCGGCTTGGGCCGGGTCGACCTCGTCCGGTTCCGGCACCAGCAGCTCGCAGAAACTCCATCCCCGCTGCGCGCATTCGATCGAACAGCGGGAAATGCGCCGCCGTGATCGGTCGGGCATAGGTCATCGAGATCACGCCGATCTTCGGCGGCCAAGTCGTTTCCATCGTCATCCTTTCACGGCGCCGCCCGTCAGCCCGCCGACGAGGCGGCGCTGGGCAAACAGGAACAGCAAGGTCGCCGGCAGGCCCACGAGCGTGCCCCCGGCCATCAGCAGACCCCATTGGATCTGGTTCTCGCCGATGAAGCTCTGTAGCGCGACCGTGACGGTGCGCACGTGTTGGCCGGCCAGCATCAGCGCGAACAGATATTCGTTCCAGGACGAAATGAAGAGGTAGATCCCGACCGCGACCAGGCCGGGCAGCGTGAGCGGCAGCACAACATACCAGGCCTGCTGCCAGCGGCGCGCGCCATCGATCGCGGCGGCCTGGTCGAGTTCGGGCGGGATGCCGTCGACGTAGCTGGTCATCAGCCAGATCGCGAAGGGCAGCGTGAAGGTGGCGTGGCCGACGATCAGCGCGAGGTAGGTGTCGAGCAGGCCGAACTGCCGGAACAACACGAACAGCGGCAGGATCAGCATGACGACGGGGAACATGTTGATGGCGAGGAACTGGATCAGCAGGGCGGAGCGGCCGGGAAAGCGGAAGCGCGAGAAGGCGTAGGCGGCCGGCAGCGCCAGGGCGAGGCCGAGCGTCACGGCGCCGAGTGCGACGATCAGGCTGTCGCGCAGGTTCTCGAGGAAGCTGGTGCGCTGCGAGGAGTTCGATGTGGTTGGCCAGGGTCAGCACGCTGGGGAAGATGCGGATCGGGCTCTGGGTGAGGTCGGACTCCGGGCGGAACGACGAGAGCATCATCCAGACCCACGGCGCCAAGGCGAACACCAGGATGCAGGCCACCGGCAGCTCGGTGCCGAGCAGCAGGCGCAGCCGCTTCATGCGCGGCTCCGCTTGACCACGAAGGCCACGACCACGCCGAGCAGCAGCACGGTGAGGATGATCGCGAGCGCGGAGCCCTGGCCGTAATTGCCGCCGGACCAGGCGGTCAGGAAGGCGTGCAGCGGCAGGGTCTGGGTCGCCGTGCCTGGGCCGCCGCCGGTCATGACGAGAATGAGGTCGAGCGAGTTCGCCACCCAGATCATGCGCAGCAGCAGCGCCGTGGTCATGACCGCGGCCAGGCCCGGCAGCGTCACGTTGCGGAACTGGCCCCAGGACCCGGCGCCGTCGATCGAGGCGGCTTCGTATTGCTCCGAGGGGATCGCCTGCAGCCCGGCCAGCAGGGTCACGGCGAAGAACGGGAAGCCCTGCCAGGTCACCGCCAGGATCACCGCCGACAATGCCATCCCGGGGTCGGACAGGAAGGCGACCGGCGGGCAGGCCGAGCCGGACGAAGACCGCGTTGACGAGCCCGAGGTTGAAATCGAGCATCCAGGTCCAGATCAGGCCGATGATCACGCTCGGCAGCGCCCACGGGACCACGATCAGCGCGCGGGCGAGGCCGCGCCAGGCGAAGCGCCGGTTGAGCAGCAGCGCCGCGGCCAGCCCGAGCAGGAACTGCAACGACACCGCGGCGACGACCCAGATCAGCGACGTCGCCAGGCTCTGCCAGAACACCGGATCGGCCACCGACGCGGCATAGTTCGCCAGGCCCACGAAGGGGCGTGTCCGCGGACGGAACAGCACCACCTGGTGCAGCGACATCCACAGCGTCTGCAGCGCCGGCACCAGCACGATCGCGGCGGTGACGACGAGTGCCGGCGTCAGCAGCAACCACGGGGTGGCCGCCTCGCGCCTCATCCGAAGTAGAGCTGCTCGAACGTCTGCATCATGGCGTCCGGCGTGATCTGGCCGAGCATCGCCTTCTGCGTGGTCTGCGGCCACACGGTGCGGGTGAAGTCGGCGGTCTGCGTGCTCGAGGGCAGGACGTGCGCGAGCGGCAGGGATTGCGCGGAGGCTTCGATGAAGCGGCGGGGTTGGCCTTGCCAGCTTTGCAGGCTCGAATTGGTGACGGGGAGCTGCGCGGAGAGCTTGGCGAAGGCGGCGTTGGCTTCGCCGGTGGAGAGATAGCTGACCCATTGCCAGGCCGCGTCGGGGTTGGCGCAGGCGGCGAAGACGGCGCTCGATCCGTCGCCGTAGGTCGCCCAGCCGCCGGTGCTGCCGCGGGGCACGGGGATGGCGGTGATCGCGTCGCCGAGCGCGGCGGAGAGGTCGTTGGCCGAGCCGATGTGGTGGATGGTCATCGCGGTGCGGCCGGCCTTCATGTTGTTGACGGTCTGCAGGAAGCCGTCGGTGGGCGCGGAGGGAGGCTCGACCTTGTCGGTTCGGAAGAGGTCGATGAACCAGCGGTTGGCGGCGAGCGCGGCCGGGCTGACGAGGCCGCCGGTTTTCATGACGGCGCCGTTGCCGAGCACGAGCGACGCCCAGAAATCGTGCCCGCCGGAGCCGCCGCGCATGCCGAAGCCCCAACGGTCACCCTCGGTGAGCGCCTTGGCGCCTTGGAGGAACGTGTCGAAGCTGGTCGGCATCGGCAGGTTCTTCTGCGCGAACCAATCCTGACGGACGTAGAGGTAGAGGATCACGTATTGCAGGGGCACGTAGTATTGCTTGCCGTCGGGCGCGCGGTGCAGCGCCCAGAGGTCGTTGGAGATGTCCGAGCGTGCGGGCCAGGCGGCGATCTCGGTGTCGAGCGGGCGGAGCGCCTCCATCTCGATGAGGCGCGGCATGTTCTGGAATTTGACCATCGCGACGTCGGGTCCGTTGCCGGCGATGAGCGCGGTGTAGAGGCGGGTGTCGTAATCGCCGCCGCCGCCCCAGGGGATGCTTTCGGCCTGGATCTTGATGCCGGGGTGCTTGGCCTCGAAGTCGGCGATGAGTGCCGCCGGCGTCGCCTTGGGGTCGTCGAAGTGGTACCACCAGCGGATCGTCACCGGCTTCTGGGCATGCGGGGTGGCGAGCGGAACCGCGGCCAGCGCGGCCGCGAGGGCGGAACGTCGTGTCAGCATGTTTCTCTCCCGTTTATTGGTTCAGTGCCGCATCGAGCGCGGCGGCGATGATCGTCGTCGCGTCGCGCGCGGGGGCGAGGCGGCTGGTCATCTGCAGGAAGCCGTGCGTCACGCCGGGGATGACGTCCATCCGGACGGGCACGCTGGCCCGGGCCATTTCGGCCGCCATCATCAAGGTGTCGTCCAGGATCGGATCGAGCCCGGCG
The DNA here is from genome assembly GCA_963848035.1 of uncultured Alphaproteobacteria bacterium. Classification (GTDB taxonomy): domain Bacteria; phylum Pseudomonadota; class Alphaproteobacteria; order Acetobacterales; family Acetobacteraceae; genus JAVVHH01. Next base: position 2,466,543 of record CAWKCD010000001.1, on the reverse strand, counting down.
GCGAGCAGGTGCGTCGGCGGCAAGCCGCGGAGGTCCCGATGCAGCGGGATCGCCCGGGGGTCGGACGCGGTGCCGAGCCAATTGCTCCAATACCAGCGCATCCGGGCGGTGCTGAGCCCGTAGGCGCCGTCGCCGTTGGCGGCGTGGCTCGGGGTGTCGAATGCCGGCGCGAAGCAGCCGTATAGGAGCGAGAGGAAGTCGATGCGCTGAGGCGGCCGATCGAGTGCGGCCGCCAGCGCGATGTTCGCGCCGGCGGAATCGCCGCATAGAGCGAGTTGGGCGGGGCGAGGCGGGCGGGGGCGAGGCCGCCGAGATCCGCGAGCACCGCCAACAGGTCGTCGATGGCGGCGGGCGCCGCATGTTCGGGCGCCAGCCGGTAGTCGGGGATCAGCACCCGCACGGCCGCGTCGCGCGCCAGCAGCCGGGCGAAGCGGGCGTGCGAGTCCAGGCCGCCGAAGGTCCAGCCGCCGCCGTGCACGAAAACGACCAGCGCGGCAGGTGCGCCTTCGGGCACGAGATGCCGGCAGGCGACGCCGCCGACGACGAGATCCTCGGCGTGCATGGGCGGCAGGTCGGCGTTCCAGGCGAGCTGTGCGGCGTCGAACTGCGCCCGCGCCGCTGGGATCGTCATGCTCTCGGCCGGGATCAGCGGCGAGCGGCGCTGCTCCTCGAGGATCGCCTGCATCTCCGGATGCGCTGCACTCATCGCTTGCCCTCGACGATCGTGTCCAAATGCAATTCCAGCTCGCGCCGGAGCCCGGCGGCGTCGGCGGCGGCCAGGCGATCCAGGATCGGCCGGTGCCGCGCGGCGGTTTCGGCGAGCGGGCGCTGGTGCCAGGGCGCCCAGAGCTTGAACCGGTGGGTATGCAGGGCGCAGCGGGCGAGGATCGCGGTCATCGCGTGCAGGCCGGACAATTGGAACAGGCCGAGATGGAAGGCCATGTCGGCGCGGATCATGCGCCAGAGATCGCCGGCCACGGCGGCTGCTTCCATTTCGGCCAGCAGCTTCTCCAATTGCGCCAGGTCGGTCGCGCCGGCGCGACGCACCACCGAGGCCGCCGCGCGGCCCTCGATCCGCCGCCGCAGCGCCAGCATCTCCGCCGCCTCGGTCGCTTCGAGCGCGGTGACCATGGTGCCCTGGTGCCCGGCGCGGATCAGCAGCCCCTCGCCTTCCAGGCGGAGGAACGCCTCGCGGATCGCTCCCTGGCTGCGCCCGAGTTCGGCGGCGACGGCCAATTCCGTCAGGACCGTTCCGGGCGCCAGCTCGTTGAGCACGATCCGCCGCCGCAATTCCTCGGCGATGGCCGGCCCGCGGCCGACGATCGTGACTGCAGCGTCGATCGTCTCCTCCACTCGATGATTTATTGATAATGAGATTAGCGGACGAAAAGCCCGTTGCAAAGTCCGCTCCTTGCCGGCGGCTTCAGTAGGCGGCGAACATCTCGGCGATCCGCGCCTTGTCGCTCGTGACCGTCAGCGCGAGCATCAGCAGCACGCGCGCCTTTTGCGGGTTGAGGTTATCGGCGGAGAGGAAGCCGAGCGAGCGGGCGCGGCGGCTCTGGAACACCCGCCCGCTGCCGGCGCGGGTGGACAGTACCACCACGATCCCGTCGCGGGACGCCTGCTCGAGGACCTCGGTGTCGCCGGGCGCGGGGAAGCCGGGCGCGAAGCCGGCTGATACGATGCCGCGCGCGCCAGCGGCGACGAACGCCCGGGCGGCGGTGCCGTCGGCGCCGGCATAGGCGTAGACGATGTCGACCCGCGGCAATGCGTCCAGGCCGCGGATGTCGAACTCGGTGTCCGGCGCCCGGCGGCGCAGCGGGGCGCGGTAGAACGAGACCTGGTCGGCGTCGGCGTGGCCGAGCACGCCGAAATCGGGCGTGCGGAACGTCTGCAGGCGCAGCGTGCTGGTCTTGGTGACCTCGCGGGCGGCCTGGATCTCGTCGTTCAGCACGACGAGCACGCCCATCCCGCGCGCCGCGTCGCTGGCGGCGGTGCGGACTGCGCTGACCAGGTTCATGTTGGCGTCGGTGCTGAGGCCGCTCGCCGGGCGCTGCGAGCCGACCAGCACGACGGGCACGGGGACCTTGACCGTCAGACCGAGCATGTAGGCGGTCTCTTCGAGGGACGCCGTGCCATGGCCGATCACGATGCCGGCGAGACCGTCGATCTCGGCGACCAGCTTGTCGCAGAGCAGGACCAGCGCCTTCCAGTCGACGAAGCCGATGCCGGGGCTGATGATGGCGCGGTAATTCACCGGGACGATGTCGGCGACCTCGCGCAATTCCGGGACGCGGGCGATGATCGCGTCCGCCTCCAGGCGCTGGCCGGTGGCGCCGTAATCCTGCTGGTCGAGCGGGCCGCTGCCGATCGAGGAGATCGTTCCGCCGGTGCCGATGAACGCGATCTTCTTCAAGCTCCACACCCTATGCCGACGTCAGCGCCGATCGTGCCTCGCCGCGCCGGCCCGCGTAAACTCCCGGGTATGCAGTTCCTGTGCTCCCTCCGCCGCAAGCCCGCCCCTGCCCAGGATCCGGCTGTCTATCCCTGGTCGCTGCCGCTGGTGCAAAACCTCGCCGAGCTCGAGTTCACCGCCGCGGTCACCTTCCTGATCGGCGAGAACGGCTCGGGTAAATCCACGCTGCTCGAGGGCATCGCGGCTGGGATGGACGCCACCGCGGTCGGCAGCCGAGATCTGCGGCGGGACCCGTCGCTGGCTGCGGCGCGGGCCTTCGCGGAGGGTTTCGTGTTCTCCCGCCGCCGCTCGGCGAGAACGCGGCTGTTCCTGCGCGCCGAGGACGTGTTCGGCTTCACCACGCGCGTCATCGGGGACATGGAGGCGCTTGAAGCCGAGGCGCAGGACCTCGGCGCCCAACTCCCCGAGGGCTACGGGCGCACCATCGCCACGGGCGCGATCAGGAGCCAGCGGCATGCCCTGGTGCGCAGCTACGGCGACAATCCGGACGGGCAATCCCATGGGGAGACCTTCCTCGCGCTGCTGCGGCGGCGGCTGGTGCCCAAGGGCCTGTACTTCCTCGACGAGCCGGAGACGCCGCTCTCGCCGACCCGCGTGCTGGCCCTGATGACGCTGATCTCGGACTGTGTCGCGCAGGGCTCCCAGTTCGTGATCGCCACCCACTCGCCGATCCTGATGGCCTACCCCGCCGCGCAGATCCTCGAGGCGAGCGATGGACGCCTCGCACCGGTCGCCTGGACCGACACCGAACATGTCCGGGTCACCCGCGCCTTCCTGAACGACCCGGAAGCGACGCTGCGGAAGCTGGAGCTTTCCTAGACTAGAGATCGAAATTGGTCGGGAGCATGACGACGTCGCGGATCGTCATGCCGCGTGGCCGGGTCAGCATGAAGATCACCACTTCGGCCACTTCGCTGGCTTCGAGCAGGCTGCCGGAGTCGCGCGCTTCCTGCAGCTTTTCGGCCGGCCAGTCGGCCAGGAGGGCGGTGATGACGGGGCCGGGGGAGATCGAGCCGACGCGGATGCCGTGCTTGAAGACCTGGCGGCGGACGGTCTGGACGAAGCAGTTGATCGCCCATTTCGATGACGCATAGACCGGTTCCCAGGGCGTCGGGAAATGGGCGGCGAGCGAGCTGGTGACGATGATGTCGCCGGCGCCGCGCTCGATCATGTGGGGGAGGACGTCGTGGACGTTCTTCATGACGACGTTGACGTTGAGGTTCAGCATGCGGTCGATGGCGGCGTTGTCGGCGTCGACCAGGTCGCCGCCGACGTACATGCCGGCGTTGGCGTGGAAGATGTCGACCTGCCCGGCGGCGGCTAGCGCGCGCGACAGGAGAGTCGCGCAGTCGCTGGAATCGAGCAGGTCGATGACGAGCGGGAGCACGGCCTCGCCGTGCCTGTCGCGCAACGAAGCGAGCGCCGCCTCGTCGCGGTCGACCAGGACGACGCGGGCGCCGGCGGCGACCATCGCTTCGGTGCTCGCGAGGCCGATGCCGGACCCGGCGCCGGTGACGACCGCCACCTTTCCCGCCAATGCGTTGGACATAGGCTAGCCTCCCTGCCGGCTGAGGAGCAACGCCCCGGATGGTTCCGCGCGGAGCGACCAGCCCGGCGGCAGCACCGTGGTGGTGTCTTCCTGCGTCACGATCAGCGGCCCGGCGGCGGCGAAGCCGGCCGGCATGGCGTCGCGGCGCAGCACCGGCACCAGGCGGGGGCCGTCCGGCAGTTGCATCGACGTCGTTTCGGGCGGCGACGCATGCGGGGCGGCGGCTGGGGTGGGGGGCGCGGAGGCGAAGCGGCCCGAGGCCTCGACGCGCAGCGTCACCAGTTCGATCCGAGCGTCCATGGTGAAGCCGTATAGCGCCTGATGGGCGGCGGCAAAGGCTTGGGATAGCGCTTCCGCGTCGCCGGTCCAGGGCACCGGCAACTCGCTGCCCTGCCCGGCATAGCGCATCAGCGCCACGGTCTCGATCCGGCGGTCGCCGGCGGGGACGGCTTCGGCATCGAGCCAGGATTCGGCTTCGGCGTGCAGCGCATGGAGCAGCGGGGTGGCGACGGCCGGGTCGGGGCGGTCGGCGCGCGGGAGGGTGCGGCTGAACTCGGCCTTGAGGTCGGCGGCGAGGAGGCCTTCGGCGCAGAGCACGCCGGGGGCGGGTGGGACGAGGACGGTTTGGATGCCGAGGAGGTCGGCCAGGGCGCAGCCGTGGAGGGGGCCTGCGCCGCCGAAGGGGACCAGGGTGAAGGCGCGGGGATCGAAGCCGCGCTCGACGGAGACGACGCGGATGGCGCCGACCATGTTGTTGTCGGCGATGGCGAGGATGCCGCGGGCGGCTTCGACGAGGCCGAGGCCGAGGGGGGTCGCGACCTCGTCCTGCACGGCGCGTTCGGCGAGGGCGCGGTCGAGGGGGATGCGGCCGCCGAGGAGGCCGGATGGGAGGTGGCCGAGGACGACGTGGGCGTCGGTGACCGTGGCGGCGGTGCCGCCGGCGGCGTAGCAGGCGGGGCCGGGGACGGCGCCGGCGCTGGCCGGGCCGACGGTGAGGCCGCCGTCGGCGGCGAGCGCGATGGAGCCGCCGCCGGCGCCGACGGTGACCATGTCGACCATGGGCAGGGGGAGCGGCCAGTCGCCGACTTTGCCGCGCTGGGTGAGGCCGATGCGGCCGTCCTTGATGAGGCAGATGTCGGCGGACGTGCCGCCGATGTCGACGGTGATGATGTCGGCGATCCCTGCGGCGGCGGCGACGTTGCGGGCGCCGACGACGCCGGCGGCGGGGCCGGAGAGCGCGGTGAGCGCGGGGGCGCGGCGGATGGTGGCGGCGCCGGCGACGCCGCCGTTGGATTGCATGAGCAGGAGTTTCGAGGCGATGCCGGCTGATGCGAGGCGGTGTTCGAGGCGGGCGACGTAGGTGGAGACGGCGGGCATGACGCCGGCGTTGAGGATGGCGGCCAGGGAGCGTTCGTATTCGCGGACGACGGGGAGGACGTCGACGGAGGCGGTGACGGCGATTTCGGGGAGGGCGGCGCGGAGCAGGGTGGCGACGCGGCGTTCGTGGTCGGGGTGGGCGAAGCTGTGGAGGAGACAGATGGCGACGGCGCGGACACCGAGGCGGCGGCAGGCTTCGGCGGCTTCGGCGACGCTGGCTTCGTCGAGGGGGGTGAGGACGATGCCGCCGGGTCCGACGCGTTCGACGATCTCGAGGATGTGGGAGGCGGCGACGGGGCGGCGGGGCTTGCGCCAGGCGTAGAGGTTGGCGGCGCGGGGGATGTCCTGGCGGCCGATGTCGAGGACGTGGCGGAAGCCGGCGGTGGTGATGAGGGCGGTGTCGGCGCACTTGCCTTCGAGGATGAGGTTGGTGGCGACGGTGGTGCCGTGCAGGACGCGGTTGATCGACGACGCGCCTGCGCCGGCTTGATCGAGCGCGAGCAATACGCCGTTGAGGAAGGCTTCGCTGGGATCGGCGGGGATGCTGGGGGTTTTGGCGCGCCAGGACTGGCCGGTGGCGCGGTCCTGGAGGGTGACGTCGGTGAAGGTGCCGCCGATGTCGACGGCGACGGAAGTTTAGACGCTGCGAAATTAGACGAGGGCATCGACGTATCCGGCGCGGTGGAAGGCGGCGGCGGCGGGGCGGTCGCGGCGCCGGGCTGCGGTGGCTTCGTGGTCGAGGGCGCCTTCGCGGATGACGACGCCGTAGTCGCGGGCGGCGGCTTCGACGGAGACGTAGCCTTCGCGGACGTCGCGCAGGACGGCGGCGGGAGGGCGGTCGAAGGGGTGGCCGCGGCCGCCGCCGCCGCCGGTTTCGATGCGGAGGATGTCGCCTTTGCGGAGGCGGTTGCCGTCGGAGAGGGGGACGAGTTCGCGTTCGCCGTCGCGGCCGGGGTTGACGACGGCGCGGCCGGTGCCGGCGCCCATGCCGCCGGCGGTGCCCCAGGGCGGGTTGCGGACGCCGTCGATGCGGATGGCGAGGGTCGCTTCGTCGGCGAGGATCTCGTATTCGCGGATGATGCCGCAGCCGCCGCGGTATTGGCCGGAGCCGCCGCTGTCGCGGTGAACGGCGTATTGGGTGAGCAGCACGGGGTAGCCGAGTTCCAGGAACTCGACGGGATAGTTTTCCTGGGCGACGAAGTAAACGGAGTCGATGCCGTCGGCTTCGGGGCGGGCGCCGTAGCCGACGCCGATGCCGTCGGACATGAGGAAGTGTTTGCCGTTGGCGGTGCCGCTGAGGAGGATGATGACGTAGGCGGAGTGGGCGGCGTTGGCGGGGGTGCCGGCGACGTTGACGAGGCCGTTGAGCGCAGAGAGGACGCGCATCATGGTCAGGCCGCGCATGCCCAGGGGGGCGGGGAAGCGGGGGGCGAGGAGGGAGCCTTCGCGGAGGCGGACTTCGTCGAGGGCGCGGGGGCCGCCGGCGTTGCAGACTTGGGCGGGGTCGCCGCCGAGGAAGAAGAGGCCGAGGGCCATGCCGGGGACGTCGCGGTTCATGAGGAAGTTGACCGGGCCTTTGGATTGGTCGTCGGTCTCGGTGGCGTCGAAGATGAAGCGGTCGTCGGGCGTGCGGGTCAGGGCGAAGCGGATGGAGATGGTTTCGCTGCCGTGGCCGTCGGTGTCGATGGCGTCGGTGAAGCGGTGGGTGCCGACGGGGAAGGTTTCGCGGAGGCGGCGGCGGACGAGTTGTTCGGTGCGGGCGAGGAGTTGGGCGAGGGCGTCGGCGACGGTGTCTGCGCCGAAGCGGGCGAGGATTTCGGCGAGGCGGCGGACGCCGACATCGACGGAGGCCATGAGGGCGCGGGTGTCGCCGCGGCAGGTCTCGGGGTAGCGGGAGTTTCGGTAGAAGATCTCGAGGGCGGCTTGGTTGGTGCGGCCGGCTTCGATGAGCTTGGTGGGCGGGATGATGATGCCTTCCTGGAAGATGTCGGTGGCGTCGGGGCTGATGGAGCCGGGGCGGATGCCGCCGATGTCGGAGAAGTGGGCCCAGCCCATGACGAAGGCGCAGCGGCGGCCTTCGTGGAAGACGGGGGCGAGGAAGACCTGGTCGTTGGAGTGGGAGACGGCGCCGCGGGAGCCGTAGCAGTCGTTGTACCAGTAGAGGTCGCCGGGCTGGACGTCTTCGAGGGGGAAGCGTTCGAAGACGGGGCCGCAGATGTCGCCGAAGATGGGGACGTTGGAGCCGACGGCCATGGTGCCGTCGGCGTCGAAGAGGGCGGTGTAGAAGTCCTTCTTCTCGCGGATGAAGGCGGAGATGGCGGTGCGCTCGAGGAGGGCTTCCATCTCGGCTTGGGCGGCGCGGATGGCGCCTCGGATGATTTCTAGGGAGACGGGGTCGCAGGGCATTGGTTTCTCCTGGCTGGGTTTCTGACCCTCACCCAACCGTTTGGCCGACAAGATGACATGAGACGGACCTTCCTTGGCCAACGCTGCGGAGGGTGGGGGGATTTGTGGCGCAGCGGTCGAAGGCGGCGGGGCAGCGGTCGCGGAAGTTACAGCCGGCGTCGGTGGGCGGAGCGTCGGCGAGGGAGCCGCGGATCGGGAGGGGCGCGCGGTCTTGGTCGATGCGGGGGACGGGGACGGCGGCGATGAGGGCTTTCGTGTAGGGGTGGAGGGGGGTGGCGATGATGTCGTTGGTGTTGCCTTCCTCGACGATCGCGCCGCGGTACATGACGAGGGTCCGGGTGCAGACGTAGCGGATCAGGGCGAGGTCGTGGCTGATGTAGATGGCGGCGAGGCCGAGGGCGTCGCGGGCTTCGCGCATGAGGTTGAGCACGCCGGCGCGGACGGAGACGTCGAGCATGGAGACGGGCTCGTCGGCGACGATCAGGCGCGGGCGGGGGATGAGGGCGCGGGCGAGGACGACGCGCTGGAGTTGGCCACCGGAGAGTTCGTGGGGGCGGCGTTGGAGCCAGGCGGCGCTGGGGGTGAGGCGGACGAGGGCCATGACTTCTTCGATGCGGGCGGCTTGCTCGACGCGGGGGACGGCGAAGTTCTGGAGGGGTTCCCGGAGGGTGCGCTCGATGGTGAAGCGGGGGTTGAGGGCTTCGAAGGGGTTCTGGAAGACGAGTTGGGCGCGGCTGCGGAAGGGGCGGAGGGCGCGGGGGCGGAGGTGGGTGATGTCGGCGCCTTCGAAGGTGATCTGGCCGGCGGTGGGTTCCTCGAGGCGGAGGAGCATGCGGGCGGTGGTGGTCTTGCCGCAGCCGGACTCGCCGACGATCCCGACCGCTTCGCCGGCGGCGACGGCGAGGGTGACGTCGCGGACGGCGTGGACGATGCGGCCTTGGGACTGGAAGGTTTTCGAGAGGTTGTCGGCGGCGATGACTTGGGTCATGCGGCCGCGGTCCAGGTGGCGGGTTGGGCGGCTTGGTGGCGGAGGGTGACGGCTTCGTCGGCGCGCCAGCAGGCGACGCTGTGGTCGGCGTGCGGGGTGAGTGGGGGCGGTTCGGAGAGGCAGCGGGGGAGCGCAAAGGGGCAGCGGGGGGCGAAGCGGCAGCCCGGCGGTGGGGAGAGGAGCGAGGGTGGGGCGCCGCCGATGGGGACGAGGGCGTCGATGGGGCCGTGGACGTCGGGGAAGGCGTGGGTGAGGCCCATGGTGTAGGGGTGGAGGGGGCGTTCGAGGATGTCGGCGGCGGGGCCGCTTTCCACGATCTGGCCGGCGTACATGACGGCGATGCGGTCGCAGGCGTAGGCGACGACGGCGATGTCGTGGGTGACCAGGAGGAGGGCGAGGCCGAGGCGGGATTGGAGGTCGCGGAGGACGTCGAGGACTTGGCGTTGGACGATGACGTCGAGGGCGGTGACGGGTTCGTCGGCGATGACGAGGGCGGGGTTGAGGGCGAGGGCGAGGGCGATGGAGGCGCGTTGGCGCATGCCGCCGCTGAATTGGTGGGGGTAGTCGGACAGGCGGGCGGGATCGAGGCCGACGAGGCGGAAGAGGTCGGTGGCGCGGGCGGTGGCGGCTGGAGTGGGGAGGTTGCCGCGTTCGCGGAGGACTTCGAGCATTTGGGTGCGGAGGCGCTGGACGGGGTCGAGGGCGTTCATGGCGGTTTGGGGGATGAAGGCGAGGCGACGCCAGAGGAGCGCGCGCCGGGCTCTGGGGGGCATGGTGGCGAGGTCGGTTTTCTCGAAGAGGATTTGGCCGGAGGCGATGCGGGCGGCGGGGGGCAGGACGCCCATGAGGGCGCGGCCGAGGGTGGATTTGCCGCAGCCGCTCTCGCCGACGAGGCCGGTGATGGAGCCGGCGGGGACGTCGAGGGTGGCGCCGTCGACGGCGCGGACGGGGCCGGCGGAGGTGCGGTATTCGACGACGAGGTCGCGGACGGCGAGGAGCGTCATCGCTCGGCGAGTTTCGGGAAGAGCAGGCGCTCGGAGCCGCGGGAGAGCAGGAAGCCGGCGAGGACCATGAGGACGATGGCGATGCCCGGCGGCGCGAACCAGTTCCAGGCGCCACGGCCGAGCGCCTGGCTGGCGTAGGCGTCCTGCAGCATGGTGCCCCAACTGACGGATTCGGTGTCGCCGAAGCCGAGGAAGCTGGCGGAGGCTTCGGCGAGGATGGCCCAGCCGATCGCGATCGAGCCGTAGAGCCCGGCGAGCGGCAGGACCTGGGGCAGGATGTGGACGAAGATGATGCGGGCGGTGGAGCAGCCGGTCATGCGGGCGGCTTCGACCCAGGCGCGTTCGCGGAGCGTGAGGACCTGGGCGCGGATGACGCGCGAGGTGTTGGGCCAGAGCAGGAGGGCGACGGCGACGATGACGGTGCGGGTGCCGGCGCGGGTGAAGGCGGCGAGCACGATCATCGTGGGGAGGAAGGGCAGGCCGAGGACGATGTCGGTGACGCGGCCGATGAGACGGTCGACCCAGCCGCCGAGATAGCCGGAGAGCAGGCCGAGGATGGTGCCGATGACGACGACGGCGAGGGCGGCGGTGATGCCGACCTCGAGGGCGGAGCGGGCGCCGAAGATGAGCTGGCTGAGGACGTCGCGGCCGCTGGCGGTGGTGCCGAGCCAGTGTTCGGGAGACATGGGGAGGTAGCGGGCGACGCGGCGGCCTTGGCGGAGGATCTCGCGCGGGTCGTAGGGGGCGAGGAGGTCGGCGAAGACGGCCATGACGACGATGACCGCGTAGATCAGGAGGCCGGCGACGGCGAAGGGTTCGTTGCGGAGCCAGCGCTTGATCATGCGCGGCCGACGGAGACGCGGGGGTCGAGGGCGGCGTAGGCGAGGTCGGCGATGGTGTTCATGAGGACGAGGGCGGCGGCGATCATCATGAAGGCGCCTTCGGCGACCGGGTAGTCGGCGCCCTGGACGGCTTGGACGAGGACGCGGCCGATGCCGGGCCAGGCGAAGACCGTTTCGACGACGACGTTGCCGCCGATACTGTTGCCGAGGGTGAGGGCGAAGGCGGTGGCGACGGGGAGGAGCGCGTTGCGGGCGGCGTGGCGCATGACGACGGACCAGCGCGAGAGGCCCTTCATGCGGGCCATGGTGATGAACTCGTCGTTGAGGACGTCGAGCATGGTGGCGCGCATCAGGAGCAGGGGCAGGCCTTGGAGGAAGAGGGTGAGCGTGAGGGCGGGGAGGACGAGGTGTCGCCAATAATCGAGGGTGAGGATGCGGCCGCTGAAGCTGGTGGCGACGGTGCCGGCGCTGACGGCGCCTTCGGTGGGGAACCAGCCGAGTTGGAAGGCGAAGGCGGCGAGCAGGAGCATGCCGAGCCAGAATTCGGGGGCGGCGCGGGTGGTGAGCGCGGCGGGGATGGCGATGGCTTCGAGGATGGTGCCGCGGCGGAAGGCGAGGATGGCGCCGGCGAAGATACCGAAGGCGTAGGCCACGACCATGGAGACGAGGGTGAGGATGATGGTGTTGGGCAGCGCGTCCATGAGGACGGCGACGACGGGGCGGTTCTGGAGGAAGGAGACGCCGAAATCGCCGCGGAGGAGGTTGCCGAAATATATCAGGTATTGGTCGGCGAGGGAGCGGTCTAGGCCGAAGCTGTGAAGGAGGGTGGCGCGCATCTCCTCGGAGAAGGTGGGGGAAATGAAGTTGAGCGTGGGGTCGCCGGGCATGAGGCGGAAGAGGAAGAAGGTGATGGTGGCGACGGACCAGAGCACGAAGGCGAAGTGGCCGAGGCGGGCGAGGATGCCTCTCATCCTATTGGAACGGCGCCGTGGCCTCCTTGACGCCGGAGGGGTAGTGGAGCTTGCCGTCGACGACCGTGTAGCCGGCTTCCTTCAGGATCTTTTTGGCGCCTTCCAGGGTGCCGCCGCCGGGGATGCGGTCTTCGATGCCTTTGTCGTGCCAGAACGGGAGGGCGGGGGAGACCCAGGAGTTGGCGGGGACGGCTTTGCCGCCGTAGGCGTCGTCGGCGATGGTGGGGCGGTCGATGGCGGCCGAGAGGGCGCGGCGGAAGGCGGGGTCGTCGAAGGGAGGGCGGCGGGCGTTGTAGCCGATGAAGCGGAAGCCGAGGTCGAGGGCTTCGCCGAGCTTGATGTTGGGGGCGGATTTGGCGAGTTGGGTGAGGAGCTCGGGGTCGCCGGTGTAGTCGGAGAGGAAGTTGAGCTCGCCGCTCTTCATTGCGCCCATGGCGGATTGGATGTTGGGGATGATGCGCATGATCCAGCGGCCGGCCTTGGGTTTGGCCCAGTGGTCGGGGTTGGGTTCGAGGACGATCTCCTCGTTGAGCTTGGCGCGGACGAGGCGGTAGGGGCCGGAGCTGATCGGGTGTTCGTCGACGATGCTTTCGGCGGTCTCTGGCTTGTTCTTGAGGTCTTCGAAGATGGGGGCCCAGACCTTCTTGGGGGCGAGGTTCAGTTTCGATAGCGAGCTGACGAAGAAGGCGGCGTCGGGCTTCTTGAGGGTGATGAGGAGTTTGTTGGGGCCGGTGATCTCGACGTTGGCGATGTTCTGGACGAAGGGGCGGTACATCGGGGCCTTGTCGCCGTAGCCGGGGGCTTCGAGGCTGAACTTGGCGTCTTCGATGGTGACCGGGCTGCCGTCGGTCCATTTCATGCCGTCCTTGAGGACGACTTCGACGGTGAGCGGCGTGGGCCGGGTCACGGATTCGGCGGCCCAGGGGTGCGGGAGGCCGTCGAGGCCGATGCGCATCAGGCGGTCCCAGACGAGTTCGGTGGCCCAGGATCCTTGCGCGCCGGGGATGTTGAAGGGGTTGAGGTTGGTGGGAGGCGCGGTCGAGTTCAGGACCACGTCTTTCTGCGCGGTTTTCGGGGTGATGGAGAGCCAGGTCCAGAAGTTGCGTTGGCCGATGCCGGCCTGGGTTTGCACCGTATCGATGTCCCATATTGCGGTGTTGATCGCCACCAGATTCATCGGGTGGACCATGAAGCCGTAGGGCTGATCGTTGTTGATCAGCTCTTGGGCTTGGGAGATCAGGGCGCGGCGTTTGTCGGTGTCGAGTTCTTCGCGCTGGGCTTGGGCGAGGCGGTCGTATTCGGGGTTCTTGTAGCCGACGAAGTCGTAGCCGTTGGCGGCGTTGGCGGAGAGGAAGAGGTTGTAGGTGAGTTCGTCGGGGTCGCTGCGTTCGGGGCGACCGACCATCTGCCAGGTGGTGGCGTCCCAGCGCTGGCGCTCGTACCAGACGACCTGGTTGTATTGCTGGCCCGGCAGCGGGCGGAGGGAGACGTCGAGGCCGAGTTGTTTCCAGGACTGCACGATCAGTTCGGCAGCGGTGTATTCCTGGGGTGCGGCGGCCTGCGGGGCGGAGAGCACCACCAGCGGCCGGATGGCATCGCCTGGCGTTTGCGCCGTTGCGGCGCCGATACCGGCGATCAGGCAGGCGAGCACCCAAGCAGGACGTCTCATACGAAGGCCCCTATGTTGCAGCGCCCACATTCAACCCACCCAACCGGCCTTGCCGCAAGCCCCGATTGGTGATGCGATCGACATCGACCGATGCGGAGCCCCGGGAATGCCGATCAGCGCGAGCGAACAGACCTTCGTCGATGCCGTCAGCCTCGACCTGCCGTGGTCGCTCGTCGAGGATTTCTCGACGATGCATCGGTGGCGGCCGGAGGACGTGAACAAGGCGGTCGATCATCTGGTGGGCAAGCTGCGGGCGCACGGCATTCCGGTCGAGGTGCATGCGCCGGAGATCTATCTGTCGATCCCGCTTTCCGCTTCGGTTTCGGCGGGGGGGCGGATCATCCGGGCGAAGCCGCCGTCTTCGTCGCTGTCGGTGCCGGGCGGCGTGACGGCGCCGATGGTGCGGCTGCAGGCCAATCCGAAGGCGTTGCGGAGCTATAACCGCGACGTGAAGACGCTGTTCGGGGATGCGTTCGCTTCGGTCGAGGATGTGCGGCGCCGGGTCGCGGGGAAGATCGTGGTGATGCAGGGTTTTGGCAATCCGGCGCTGACTTCGCTGATCGAGGAATGGGGCGGGGTCGGGCTGATCGCGGTCAATCCGGGGGTGGATATCCATTGGGGGACGTGCACGACGATCTGGGGGAGTCCGGATCTGCAGGATCTGGCGCGCAAGCCGAAGATCCCGGTGGTGGCGGTCAACAATCCGGATGGGCAGGCGCTGATGTCGTATGCCGAGCAGGGCAGCCCGGCGACGATCCATACGGAGATGCAGGAGGGGTGGTTCGCGCAGAAGATCCCGGTGGTGAGCATTCCGGGACGGAGCAGCCGGAGCTATTCGCGCTGGTGCATGGGCATCTCGATTCGTGGGAGGTCGGGGTTGGGGACAACGCGACCGGGGATGCGACGCTGCTGGAGCTGGCGCGGGTGTTGTGGACGCATCGGGCGGGGCTGCGGCGGTCGGTGAAGATCGCGTGGTGGCCGGGTCATTCGACGGGGCGGTATGCGGGGTCGACGTGGTTCGCGGACGCGTTTGCGCTCGAGTTGGACCGGCATTGCCTGGCGCAGATCAATTGCGACAGTCCGGGGTGCCGGTGGGCGACGAGCTATCACGATACGCGGGCGTTTCCGGAGAGCGCGAGGATCGCGACGGATGCGATCCGCGACATCGTTCCGGGAGCGGACATCGCGATGCATCGGCCGCCGCAGGCGGGGGATTACAGTTTCAACAATATCGGGCTGCCGAGCTTCTTCATGCTGTCGTCGACGATGCCGGAGGCGTTGCGCAAGGAGAAGGGATACTACGACGTGTCGGGGTGCGGGGCGAACATCGCTTGGCATACCGAGAACGACACGATCGAGATCGCGGACCGGGACAATCTGCTGACGGACATGAAGATCTATCTGCTGTCGGTGCTGCGGGTGGTGAATGCGGAGGTGCTGCCGTTCGACTGGGAGGCGACCTGCGCGGAGTTCCTCGAGACGATCGATGGTTACGAGAACGCGGAGGCGGACCTGTCGGCGGCGCGGGCGGCGGTGCTGGGGCTGAAGGCGGAGCTGGCGCAATTGGCGAGCCATGACGTGGTGGCGCGCAACAAGGCGGCGCATGCGCTGTCGCGGATCCTGATCCCGATCAACACGACGCGGGAGCCGCGGTTCCGGCACGATCCGGCATATACGGTGCCGAAACTTCCGACGTTGGCGGTTGCGGCGGAGATTCCGGGGATGGCGAGCGACCATCTGAAGCGGGTGGCGCAGGTGGAGCTGATGCGGGGGCAGAACCGGTTCATCGCGGCGATCGACGCGGCGCGGCGGATCGTGTCGCGCGTGGGGTAGATGGTGATGCCGCGGCCGGTTTCGTTACGATGGGGTAACTAATAGGGCGTGGATGCACGTCGTGGTCAGGAGGGCCAATTTCGCGGCGCTGGCGAAGATGGCCGGTTGGCGCGCGGGCGGTTTGGCGGGGTTGGGCGGCGGCGCGGCTTGCGGGTTGGGGCTTGGCGATGCGGTGCGCGGCGCCGGGGCGGGCGCAGGGGTGGGCGGGGCGGCGAGGCCGAGGCTGCGCAGGAGGGGGCGCAGGGTGCGGTTGAGGGAGGGGGCTCGGTCCAGGAGCGTGGCGATGGCCGGGTCGGCGAGGAGGGCGGCGATCTCGGCGGCGACGGGTTGGGCGATGTCGGGGATCGCGGCGAGGAGCCAGCCGGGGCGGCGCGGGAGGGCGTTGGTTCCCTTGGGGCGGGCCGGGCGCACGGTGGGCGCGGGCGGGTTCGGGGCTTTGGGGGCGGCCGACTTGGGAGAGGCGCGGAGGCCGAAATTGCCGATGCGGATGAGGTGGGGGACGAGGAGGCAGAGGCGATAGAACAGGGCGTGGGCGGCGGCTTCGGGCAGGGCCGGCTTGCGGGTTTGGGCGCCGGTTGGGGCGTCGGTTGGGGCGACGGCGCGGACGAGCGTCATCACGGCGGTGACGAGGCGGTCGAGGGCGCGACGGGCGGCGAAGGGAAGCACGAACAAAGAGGGAACATATTGGGTTGGGGGTTGGCAAGGGGATTGATGGCGCGGGGTGGTGATTTGCTGGCGTCATGACGTAGGTTGCGGGATCGGTCAGTTTGGTTGGGTTTGAATGAAACGATCCGTGCTCATCACCGGCGGCACTTCGGGCATCGGCCTGGCGCTGGCCGATGCGTTCATGAAGGAGGGCGCGGCCGTCGCGGTTTGCGGGCGATCGGAGGCGGCGCTCGAACGGTTCTCGGGCGGGCACCCGGAGGCGTTGGCGATCCAGGCGGACGTGACCAGCGGCGAGGCGCGGGCGGCGATGCTCGACACGATCGCCAGCCGGTTCGGGCAGATCGACGTGCTGGTCAACAATGCCGGCGTCTTCGTCGAGCGAGACTTCACGTCCGGCGCCGACGTGATCCAGGGGCTCGAAGAGGAGGTCGCGATCAACCTGACGGCGCCGATGCAGCTGACCGGGGAGGTGCTGAACCGGTGGCCGGGCTTGAAGGCGATCATCTTCGTGACGTCCGGCTATGCGCTGGTGTCGCCGACGCGGGCGCCGACCTATGGGGCGACGAAAGCGGGGCTGCACGGTTTTGCCGAGGGGCTGCGCCGGCAACTCGCGCCGCGGGGGACGCATGTGCTGGAGCTGCTGCCGCCGCTGGTGGACACGCCGATGACGACGGCCGTGAAGCGGAAGAAGATCTCGCCGGCGGAGGTGGCGACGGTGACGCTCGAGGCGTTGGCGCGCGGGCGGGCGATGGCTCTGCCGGGGCAGACGAAGCTGCTGCCGATGATGCTGCGGCTCGCGCCGGGCGCCATCAAGCGCATGGTGGCTGCAACCTGAGTGTCTGACTGAAAATGCGCTCCGCTGGCCATCTGACGCAGCAGAGCGCGTTTTCAGTCAGACACTGACGATCGGGTTGCGGTTCGGCGGGACGGCCGGGTCAGGCTGGCGGCGGGTGGAGCTCGTGCCAGTGCTGGGCGATGTCGAGGCGGCGGGTGATCCATACGCCTGAGCGGCCGGCGACGTAGTCGAGGAAGCGCTGCAGCCCGGCGGCGCGGGCGGGGTGGCCGAGGAGGCGCATGTGCATGCCGACGGACATCATCTTCGGCTGGGTGCGGCCCTCCTCGTAGAGCATGTCGAAGGCGTCCTTGAGGAAGTCGAAGAATTCGGCGCCGGTGCCGACCTGCCCGGCCATGAAGCGGCCGTCGTTGTTGGTGAGGCTGTAGGGCACGACGAGGTGGGGCTTGCCGGACATCTGGGTCCAGTAGGGCAGTTCGTCGTCGTAGGCGTCGCTGTCGTAGAGGAAGCCGCCTTCCTCGACGACGAGGCGGCGGGTGTTCACGCTGGGGCCGTAGCGGCAATACCAGCCGAGCGGGCGGGCGCCGATGGTGCGCTTCAGGCTCTCGACGGCGCGGCGGATGTGTTCGCGTTCGGTGGCTTCGTCGAGCGCGTAATGCTTCACCCAGCGCCAGCCGTGGCAGCAGACGTCGTGGCCGGCCTCGACGATCGCGGCGGCGGCCGGGGGGTTGCGTTCGAGGGCCAGGGCGCAGCCGAAGACGGTCATGGGGAGGTTGCGTTCGCGGAA
The DNA here is from genome assembly GCA_963848035.1 of uncultured Alphaproteobacteria bacterium. Classification (GTDB taxonomy): domain Bacteria; phylum Pseudomonadota; class Alphaproteobacteria; order Acetobacterales; family Acetobacteraceae; genus JAVVHH01. The sequence goes on along the minus strand of CAWKCD010000001.1, from coordinate 2,449,182 downwards.
CAGGCGCATGAGGCGCCAGAAGCCGACGCGGCTGCCGTAGGCGAACATGCCCTCGGCGGCGAGGTCGCGGCCGATCATGTCGGGGTCCGGCGCCGGGCTCTCGGTGAGGCCGCGTTCGGAGTAGGTCTCGCCGTCGCCGATCGAGGGTTCGGAGCCCTCCTCGTAGTTCATGACGAAGTTGAGGGCGATGCGGGCGCCGTTGGGCCATTTGGGGTCGGGCGGGTTGGCGCCGTAGCCGATCAGGTCGCGGGAGCGGTCGGTCATGCGGGGCTCCGGAACAGGCTGCCCCAGCCGGCGCCGGGCTCGGTCGGTTGGCCGGCGAGGCGGAGCGCTTCCCAGACCGCGGCGGAGGTCGAATTGAAGACGGGGACGCCGAGGGCGGCCTCCATCTCGGCGGCGAGGTGGGCGGCAGGCAGGTTTGTGCAGAAGGTCACCACGGCGTCGACGCCGACGCCGACCTGGCGGGTCATGCGCAGGATGTCGGCGTCGGGGAGCAGGGCGTAGGAGAGGTTGTCGTCGAGGCCGGCATGGGCCTCGGCGACGACCTGGTAGCCGGCCGCGGCGAAGACCTGCATCAGCTTGGCGATGTATTGGGGGCGGTAGGGGGTGACCAGGCCGATCCGTTTGGCGCGGACGGCGGCGAGGGCGGCGTCGATCGCGAGGGTGGCGGTGGTGCAGGGGATGCCGGTCTGCGTGGCGAGGCGGTCGCAGAGGCGGCGGTCGACGTCGAAGCCGAAGCTGCCGCCGCGGCTGCCGTTCCAGCAGAGGGAGGCCGGGGCGGCGTGGGCGAGGAGTTCGGCGGCGGCGGACATGCCGTCCCAGTCGTAATCGGTCGGATACTGGTCGGAACTGCCGGTGACGGCGACGCGCGTGTAATGGGCGGAGACCTGGGGGAACGAGGCGAGGATGGCGTTGGTGACGCGCTCGACGACGACGTTGCCGGAGGGGGTGATCATGCCCAATCCGAGTTGCGGCCGGCGGACGGCCGAGAGCGCTGCGGGCAGCGTGTCCGATGTCATAGGGCGAGCATGCCATGATCCGGCGAGGTCGCCAGCCCCTTGGTATGAGAATTGCTGGTCGAAGCCTGCTATCACGGCCGCGCGCAACGTTCAGGAGCACGATGACAGACGCCCTCCCGGTCGCGACGCCGACGGTCACCGTCCGCCACCGCACGCTGTATGGCTACGACCAGCCGGTCGTGCTCGGGCCGCATACGATCCGGCTGCATCCGGCGCCGACGATCCGGACGCGGCTGGTGGCGTATGCGATCGCGCTCGAGCCGTCGCCGCTGACGCTGCATTGGAGCTACGACCCGCTGGCCAACCGGGTGGCGCGGGCCTCGTTCGAGGCGGCGACGGAGCGGCTGGAGATCGGCGTGACGGCGACGATCGAGCTGACGCCGTATAATCCGTTCGACTTCGTGATGGATGCCGATGCGGCCAGTTGGCCGTTCCGCTATCCGGCTTCGCTGGTGCGCGAACTCGCGCCCTATAGCCAGGCGCCGCCGGTGATCCCGTGGATGGCGACGACGTTCGCGGGCATGGATCTCGGGGCGCAATCCTCGGTCGGCCTGCTCGTCGCGCTGAACCAGCGGGTTCATGGCCTGATCCGATACGTGACGCGGATCGAGCCGGGCGTGCAGGATCCGGCGGTCACGATCGAGACCGCCAGCGGCTCGTGCCGGGACGTCGCGTGGCTGATGGTGCTGGCCGCGCGGGCGTTGGGGTTCGCCGCGCGGTTCGTGTCGGGCTATCTGGTGCAGCTGGTGGATGCGGCGGCGCCGATCCCGGGGCTGGTGGACGACCGTGCGGACCTGCATGCCTGGGCGGAGGTGTTCCTGCCGGGCGCGGGCTGGATCGGGTTCGACGCGACGTCCGGGCTGATCGCCGGCGCCGGGCACATCGCGCTGGCCGCGGCGGGGCATCCGGAATTGGCGGCGCCGGTGGACGGCACCAGTTCGGCGGCGACGGCGACGCTGGAGACCGAGATGAGCGTCATCCGGCATTAACGGCGGCTTCCAAAATCGCTGCTGCCGTGCTGCTGTCCGGCCCCATGGGCCCAGCAATCTCCGGCGGCGAAGCGATCGTGGCGTCACTCCTGGCGAACGGTGTCGATACGCTGTTCGGGCTGCCGGGGGCGCAGCTTTACCCGCTGTTCGACGCGCTGCATCGGCATGCGGACCGGATCGCCACGATCGGGGCGCGGCACGAGCAGGCGTGCGGCTACATGGCGTTCGGCTATGCGCGCTCGACGGGGCGGCCGGGGGTGTTCGCGGTGGTTCCCGGTCCGGGCGTGCTGAACGCGTCGGCGGCGCTGTGCACGGCTTGGGGCGCGTGCGCGCCGGTGCTGTGCCTCACGGGGCAGGTGCCGTCGCAGTTCATCGGGCGCGGGCGGGGCCATCTGCACGAGCTGCCGGACCAGCTCGGGACGCTGCGGACGCTGGTGAAGTGGGCGGCGCGGATCGAGCGGCCGGAGGACGCGCCGGCGCTGGTGAACGAGGCGTTCGTGCAGATGCTCTCGGGCCGGCCGGGCCCGGTGGCGCTCGAGATGGCGTGGGACACGATGGCGAGCAGCGCGCAGATTCCGCCCGCCGCGCGAGCGGTGATCCCCCGGGCGCTGCCGCCCTCCCCTACCGCGATCGACGCCGCCGCCGCGCTGCTCGGCCGCGCGCGGCGGCCGATGATCATGGTCGGCAGCGGCGCGCAACATGCCGGGCGGGAGATCCTGGCGCTCGCCGAGGCGCTCGATGCGCCGGTGGCGGCGTTCCGCGGCGGGCGCGGCATCGTCGGGGAGGACCATGCGCTCGGGCTGTCCTGCTATGCCGCCTACCGGCTGTGGGCGGATACGGACGCCGTGCTCGGCATCGGCAGCCGGCTCGAGCTGCCGACGATGCGGTGGACGGGGATGATGCGGCTGGTCGACGCGCCGACCGAGCCGCCGTATATCCGTATCGACATCGATCCGGCCGAGATGCGGCGGCTGCGCCCGCAGGTCGCGATCGTGGGCGACTCCGCCGAGGGCGCTGCCGCGCTGCTGGCCGCGCTCGGCCCGCGGCCGCCCGGCGACCGCGCGCGGATCGCCGCCGCCAAGCGCGAGGCGGCGGCGGCGGTGCGGAAGGTCCAGCCGCATGTGGATTATCTCGCCGCGATCCGCGAGACGCTGCCGCGGGACGGCATCCTCGTCGAGGAATTGTGCCAGACCGGGTTCACGTCCTACTTCGCGTATCCGGTGCTGACGCCGCGCAGCTATGTCTCAGTCGGGTTCCAGGGCACGCTCGGCGGCGGGTTCATGACTGCGTTGGGGGTCAAGCAGGCGCATCCTGGGCGGGCAGTGGTTTCGATCACCGGGGATGGCGGGTTCCTGTTCGGTGTGCAGGAGCTGGCGACGGCGGTGCAGTATCGGATCCCGCTGGTGACCATCGTGTTCAACAACGACGCCTACGGCAATGTGCGGCGGGATCAGCAGAGCAGTTACGCTGGCCGGGTCATCGGCGCCGAGCTGTTCAATCCGAACTTCGAGACGCTGGCGGCAGCTTTCGCTGTCGGCTACCGGCGGGTGCTGACGCCCGAGGCGTTGCGGCCGGTGTTGGCCGACGCGCTGCGCGCCGATGGGCCGACGCTGATCGAAGTGCCGGTTCCGCGGGACACGCCACCGCCCTGGGAGTTCATCCACCCGACCAATCCGGGCAGCGATCTCGCCGCTGCCGGGTGACGCGCGCAGCGTGGGCGGAGCTCAGGATTATGTGAACAATGTAAATGATTCCATAATCGCGGTATCAGGTCGCGCTGAACTGGCGATTATTGACGGAACGGCGTAGACGTTACTCCGTTCGACTGCGTTGTCCCGCGAGGGGGCTTCCGTCCGTTCACCATGTTTTAGTAATTTCGATGTTTACTCGCGTTCATGTCGACGCCGTCGAAAATCACGCTCTGGCTTGCCTTCGCGCTCCTCGCCTTTCCCGGGCTCGCCCGCGCCGCGGATCCGGAGCCGCCACCGACGACGAACTGGGCGCCGGAGAGCGGCAAGCTGCTGGCGACGGCGGGGGTTTCGCAGATCGAGGGCGCCGGCGGCGGCGGGCTGGTGCCGTGGGCGCTGATCACCGGCTATGGCACCAAGGACGCGGTCGGCGCGAACGCCCATTACACCTATGTCCATACCGCGCGGTTCGACCTGCATACGGCCGGCGCCGCGGTCGGCCTCTACGACCGGGTCGAACTGTCGATCGCGCGGCAATGGTTCGATACCCGCGCCGTCGGCGGGAGGCTCGGGCTGGGCAACAACTACACGTTCGACCAGACCGTCGTGGGCGCGAAGGTCCGGCTGATCGGCGACGCCGTCTACGACCAGGATAGCTGGCTGCCGCAGATCGCCATCGGGGCGCAATACAAGAGCAACAACCGCGGGCCGCTGCTCTCGGCGATCGGCGCGAAATCGGCGGACGGGGTGGATTTCTATGTTTCCGGGACCAAGCTGTTCCTGGCGCAGAGCCTGCTGCTGAACGCGACGGTGCGCGCGACGCAAGGCCAACCAGTTCGGCCTGCTCGGCTTCGGCGGGGATCGCAGCAACGGCTATTCGGCCGAGTTCGAGGGCAGCGCCGCGTATCTCATCAATCGCAACCTCGCCGTGGGCGGCGAATACCGCACCAAGCCGGACAAGCTGCGCTTCGCGCGCGAGGACGACGCTTGGGACCTGTTCGCGGCCTGGTTCATCGACAAGCACGTCTCGGCCACGCTGGCTTACGTGCAGCTCGGACGGATCGCCCAGCAGCCGAGCCAGAGCGGCGTCTACCTCTCCCTCCAGGCAGGATTCTGATCATGCGCACCGGCGTCATCGCCCTGGCCGCCGCCCTCCTCCTGCCGCTCAGCGGCCACGCTGCGACGCTGTTCGCCGATCTCGGCGCAAAGCCGGGGATCGACCGCCTGGTGGAGAACGCGACCTCGATCTGGACTGCAGATCCGCGCATCCGCGCGACGTTCGAAGACACCAACCTCGTGCGTTTCAAGCAGAAGCTGGCCGAGCAGCTGTGCCAGGTCAGCGATGGCGGCTGCGCCTATAGCGGGCAGACGATGCATGACGCCCACAAGGGTCTGCATCTGGACACCCGCCAGTTCAACGCGCTTGGTCGAGGACCTGCAGAAGGCGATGGAGGGGCTGGACATCCCGTTCACGACGCAGAACCGCCTGCTCGCCGTGCTCGCGCCGATGTACCGTGACGTCGTGTCGAAATGACCAGGCTCAGGATCGGCCTGGCGGTGGCGGGCGCGCTTGCGCCGGCGATGCTCGCCTGGGCCGCGTCGCCGATCGTGGTCAACCAAAACCACCGCTCGTTTTCCGTGCGTGAGCTGAGCATCAAGCGCGGGGACGTCATCCGCTTCAGCAACGCGGACGAGTTCCTGCATCACGTCTACGTCCGCTCGCCGGCCTTCTCCTTCAATTCCGGCGAGCAACCGCCGGGCCGTGACGTCGACGTGCCGTTCACGGCGGCGGGCACCTTCGAGGTCCGCTGCGAGGTCCATCCGAAGATGCTGATGACGGTTTCGGTCAACTAGAACGATGTCGATCAGGACGAAGATCCTCATCGCGTGCCTCAGCCTGACGGCGGTGACGCTCGCGTTCGGCGCGGTGACGCGCAGCGCGCAGTCGCAGTTGGGGCAGATCGCGGTCAAGCTGTACGACGAAGCGTTCATGTCGATGAGCTATCTGCGGTCGGCGCAGAATACGATGCTGACAATCTCGCGCAGCGTCGCCACGGGCGCCGCCGCGCAAGGCGAGCTGAGCGACCGCCTGGCCGACGCGGTCAGCGATCTCGACGTGGCCCGGCAGCGCGCGCTCTCGCCCGAGGGGGCGAAGGCCGCGGCCTGGCTGCACGATCGGGTCGCCGCCATCAGCGACGAGATCGGCTCCGGACACCGCCTCCCCGACCGCGCCGCGCTCGACGAATTGGAGAGCCGGTTCGACACGGCCGTCGAGATCAACGCCGGCGACGGCTTCCGTTCGCGCCGCGCGACGGGCGCGCTGGTCGAGCAACTGAACAACCAGACCTGGATCGCCATGGGCGTGTCGATCGCGGTCGCGCTGGCCATCACGCTGCTGCTCAGCCGGACGATCGTTCCGGGCGTGCGCCATGCGGTGTCGATCGCCACGGCCATCGCCGCCGGGCGTCTCGACAACCGCATCGTCGCGCGCGGCGGTGGCGAGGTCGCGACGCTGCTCAGCGCGCTTTCGGTCATGCAGCGGAGCATCGCCGACCAGATCGCGCGGATCGAGCAGCTGATGGCCGAGCAGGCCAATTCCCACGCCAGCGAAATGGCGTTCCAGCATTTCCGTTTCGAGACCGCGCTGGACAACATGGTGCAGGGCCTCTGCATGTTCGACGATGGCGGCCGCGTCCTCGTGCACAACCGACGTTTCGGCGAGCTGTTCGCGCCGACCGAGCCCGGCACGGCGGCGGCGACGGCGCTGCCATCCGTATTGCTGCCGGAACGGGAGCCGGATCTCGATTCGGACGAGGCGCGCAGCTTCACGACGACGCTGGACGACAGCCGCAGCATTGCGGTGACGGAGAAGCCGATGAAGGGCGGCGGCTGGGTCGCCACCTACGAAGACGTGACCGAGCGTCATCGGATCGAAGCGCGCATGGCGTTCATGGCCCGACACGACGTGCTGACCGGGCTGCCGAACCGCGTCCTGTATCGCGAGCACATGCAGCACGCGCTTGCCCAGGTGCGCCGCGGCGGCGGCTTGGCGGTGTTCTGCCTCGACCTCGATCATTTCAAAGTCGTCAACGACACGCTCGGGCATTCGGTCGGCGACGGGCTGCTGCATGCGGTCGCCCAACGGTTGCTGCGCGAGACGCGCGAGACGGATCTGGTCGTGCGGCTCGGCGGCGACGAGTTCGCCATCATCCAATCGTCGGCGAACCAGCCGGACGATGCGGCGACCTTGGCCGAACGGCTGATCGAGGTGCTGAGCGAGACGTTCCCGATCGGCGACCATCACATCAACATCGGCGCCAGCGTGGGCATCGCCACGAATACGGACGGGATGGCGAGCGACGAGACGCTGCTGAAATGTGCCGATCTCGCGCTGTATCGCGCGAAGGCGGATGGCCGGGGCAGCTACCGGTTCTTCGAAGCCGAGATGGACGCGGTGATGCAGGCGCGGCGGACCCTGGAGATCGACTTGCGCCGGGCTGTGGCGGAGCGGCAGTTCGAGAATTACTACCAGCCGCTGCTGACCGCGAGCACGCGGGAGATCAGCGGCTTCGAGGCGCTCGTGCGGTGGCGGCATCCGACCAAGGGCATGGTCTCGCCTGCCGATTTCCTGCCTGTGGCCGAGGAGACCGGGCTGATCTGCCGGATCGGTTCGCTGGTGCTCGAGCAGGCCTGCATCGACGCGCTGCGCTGGCCGGCGACGGTGAAGATCGCCGTCAACCTGTCTCCGTTGCAGTTCCGCAACCGCGAACTCGCGGCCGAGGTCGCCTCCGTGCTCGAGCGCACCGGCCTGCCGGCGGCGCGGCTCGAACTCGAGATCACGGAATCGCTGCTGCTGCAGGATAGCGAGACGATCTTGGCGATCCTGAACGAGATCCGCGCGCTGGGCGTGCATATCTCGATGGACGATTTCGGCACCGGGTATTCGTCGCTGAGCTATCTGCGCCGCTTCCCGTTCGACAAGATCAAGATCGATCAGAGCTTCATCCGGCATCTCGACGAGAGCGGCGATTGCATGGCGATCGTGCGCGCGGTGTTGAGCCTGGGCAAGTCGCTAGGCATGCGGGTCGTCGCGGAGGGCGTGGAGACGGAGGAGCAATTCTCGCTGCTGCAGGGCGAAGGATGCGAGCAGGTCCAGGGTTATCTGTTCAGCAAGCCGGTTGCCCTGCTGGGCGCGGACCGGCTCGCCGGCCGGCAGGCCGAGGTGGTCGCCTGAGGCCTGGGTGACGGTGTCGCGGTGGCGGGCTTCGACGGGGTGTTTTTCGTGGTTCTCGTCGTCGCGGTGTCCACCTCGTTCCGGGCGACTACAATTGCGTTTTGGGGAGCCAGCATCGCGTTCCGGGAGGGGTCGCGCCGTGGGAGTGATGGGGCTGCCGGCGCGGTGAGGCTTTGAGCGGGTTGGGGTGCGGGCGGGTGAGGCTGCGGGCGGGTGAAGATGCGGGCCGGTCGGGGTGCGTACGGGAGCGGGCTGCGGGCGAGGTTTGTAAACGCCGTTCGGCTTGGCGGCACTCTTACGCGGGGTTTGGGCCGATGGGCGGGTTATTCTTCGAGCCGGTAGCGGACTGGGACTGAGATGGTCACTTGCGCGGCTTCCATGTCGGGGGTGAAGGCCGGGACGCGGGCGGCGCGGAACATGGCGAGGGCGGCCTGGTCCAGCGTGTCCGAGCCGCTGCGTTGGCGGAGCAGGGCGTCGGTCACCTGGCCGTCGCGTCCGACGGTGAAGCTGATCACGACGGCGCCTTGCTCGCCGCGCTGCCGGGCTGCGTCTGGGTAGCGGGTGCGCGAGCGGATCCATCCGGCGAGTTCACCCTGCCATCGCGCGCTGATCGCGGCCGTCCGCACGGGGGGCGGCGGTTGCGGATGCGGTTGGGGGATCGGCGCGGATGGGGCTTGGGGGGCCGCCATTGCCACGGGTGGGGATGGCGCGCTCGGCGCCTCGGGCCGGGCTGCTCGCCGCTCCGGGATCGTCACCCGGGCAACTACCCGTGTGGGCGCGGGCCGATGCACCGGCGGGGTATGCGGTTCGGGGGGCGGCGCGATCTCCGGTTTCGGGATCTCCGCCAGTTCGGCAGGCGGCTCGGCCGCCGCGGTTGCAATTTGCGGGGTCGCCGGGGTGGGCGGGTTGTCTATCGCGGGGTTCGGCGCGTTCTCGACTACCGGGCTCGGCGCGGGCTCCGGTGCTGGGGTCGGCACCGGCGGCGCTAGATTCGCGATGGTCGCTGGGGGCGGCGGGTTCGCGATGGCCGCCGGCAGCGGCGGGTTTGCGATGGCCGCCGGCAGCGGCGGGTTTGTGAGGGCCGCCGGCAGCGGCGGGTTTGCGATGGCCGCCGGGAGCGGCGGGGAGGCTTCGGCTAGATCCGGCGTGACGTCCGCGGGGGCGTCGGGACCGGGGGCCGCGGGCGTGGGCGGCGCGGTGTCCGGGACGAGCGCTGCCTCCAGCGGGGTCGCGGGGGCTTCGAACCGCATCTCGATCTCGACGGGCGGCGGTTCGTGCAGCGCGACCCGGTGGCTCAGGGCCAGCAGCGCGAGCAACGCCAGACCATGCAGCGACAGCGACGCCGCGACCACCAGCGGACGCCGCCCTTGAGACGCCGTCGTGCTCTCGCCTCCGAACCGGTCAGAAACGGTCAGCGACACTCCTGCAAATCCTTCGGTTCGAGCGAGAAGGCGTATTTGCCCTCGCCCCGCAACTGGACGCCATGCACGGTGCACTGACGCCCTGATTTCCAGCGCAGCTTCACGTCGTAGCGGCCCGGCTCGATCCCGGTCAGGCGGAGGCGTTCGTCGTTGTCGACCGACCCGTCCTTGTCGTTCGCACACTGGTTGGACCCGAACTGGTCCGACCCGGCTGCGGCCAGCCGCAGGTCGTCCACCGTCTCGCCGGTCAAGTTCCAGAAGCGCAACGTGTCGGCCGCGCGCGCCGGGGCGGCGGCCGCGATCGCGCCGAGCGCCGCCAGCATCAGCAGGCGCCGGGTGGTCTCAGCCATGCAACTGCCTCGCATGATGCGCAATGTGGTCGCCCATGAAGCTCTGGATAAACCAGTAGCTGTGGTCATAGCCCTCGTGCCGGCGAACGACCAATTTCTGTTTCGTGACGGCGGCGGCGGCCTCGAGCGCCTCGGGCCGCAGCTGTCCCTCGAGGAACTGGTCGGCCAGGCCCTGATCGACCAGGATCTCGCCGGGATAGGCGCGTTGGCGCATCAGCAGGCTCGCGTCCCATTTGGCCCAGGCGGTCTCGTCGGCGCCGAGATAGCGCGGGAACGCCTTTTGGCCCCAGGGCACGGCGACGGGGTTGCAGATCGGGGCGAAGGCGGAAACCGAGTGCCAGCGGGCGGGATCGCGCAACGCGGTGACCAGCGCGCCATGGCCGCCCATCGAGTGTCCGAACACGCCGCGGCGCTCGCGCGAGACCGGAAATTCGGCCTCGACCAGCGTGACGAGTTCCTGCGTGACGTAGCTTGCCATGCGGTAATGGCCGGCCCAGGGCGCCTCGGTGGCGTCGAGGTAGAAGCCGGCGCCCGCGCCGAAATCCCAGGATTCGGTCTCGCCCGGCAGGTCCAGGCCGCGGGGCGAGGTGTCGGGGCAGACCAGGATCAGGCCGTGTTCGGCGGCATAACGCTGCGCGCCGCCCTTGATCGCGAAGGTCTCCTCCGTGCAGGTCAGGCCGGCGAGGTAGTACAGCGCCGGGCAAGGGCCTTTGGCGGCTTGCGGCGGCAGGTAGATGCCGAAGCGCATCGCCGTGCCGGTCGCCTCGGAAGCGTGCTCATAGAACGCCATTTGCCCGCCGAAGCAGGAAGAGGAACTGCGCCGCTCCATGGTTCAGGCGAGCGCTTCGTTGAATTGCATGACGGGCTTGGCGTTGGTGAAGTTGGGGATGTCGGCGAAGATCTCCTTGCCGTGGGCGGCGGCGGCGGCCTTGAAGGCGTCCATCGAGGCGAAGGTCAGCAGCGCCGTCATCATGTAGGTGGGGGCCGACCCGTCCGGGCCGGGGACGCCGCGCATGACCTTGGTGTCCGACAGGCCCATGCCGCTCCAGCATTTGCGGACCAGCGCCATGTGGGTGTTGGTGTAGTAGCTTTCGTCGAACGTCGCTCCGTCGGCGGACGGATACATCACCGCGATTACCGGCATCGTTGCCTCCCTTGATTGGGGGCATGCTACGGTGGTCGTCCTGGGTCAGGAAGGGCTTAATCAGCATGCCGGGATTTCAGGCGATCCTTCTGGTCTGCCTCGCGACCACGCCGATCGATGCGTGCGACGAGAACAGCGCCGTCGAGGTGCGGTCGCAGCATGTGAGCAGCGAGCTGAAATGCGCGTTCGGGTGGGAGGACGTGATCGCGCGGTCGGCGGAATCGACGGGGGTCGGCGGGCAGACTTACGTGCGCACAATTTGTCGAAAATCGACGGCGCCTGAGTAGACAACCCGGCGATCCGCGACATAGTGAGGACATGGCCCGGTCGTCATCGGGCAATAAAGGGGGATGGATGCGTCACTTTTTGGCCATTGCTGCTGTCGTGCTGCTCCCGTTCGCGGCCCACGCCGAAGGCGATGCCGCGGCCGGCAAGACGGTATTCAGCCAGTGCGCGATCTGCCATTCGGCCAAGCAGGGCGAGAACAAGATCGGGCCCAGCCTGTATGGCGTGGTCGGGCGCCCGTCGCATAGCGAGCCGGGGTTCACCTATTCCGACGCGATGAAGGGTTATGACGTGACCTGGACCGAGGCGGAGCTGGACAAGTATCTGGTCGATCCGCGCAAAGTCGTCGTGGGCACGAAGATGATATTCCCGGGCATCAAGGATGACGCCAAGCGCGCCAATCTGATCGCTTATCTCGCGACGCTCAAGTAAGCGCCGCGCCGCGCCGCCGGCGGTATTTCGGTCATCTGCGCCACGCGGCAGCCGGGCGCGGACAGGACTAGGATCCGGTCGGCCAGGCCGGCCGCTTCCTCCCGATCGTGGGTGACGAGCAGGGCGGCGCAGGGACGCGCTGCCCAGGTGGTGACGAGGAGTTGCCGGGCGGTGGCGGCGGCGGCCGGGTCGAGCGAGACGAAGGGTTCGTCGAGCAGCAGGAGATCGGGTTCGACCGCGAAGGCGCGGGCCAGCGCGGCGCGGCGGGCCATGCCGAGGGAGAGCGCGGTCGGGTATTGATCGGCGGCTTGGGTGAGGCCGAGTTCCTCGAGCAGGGCGGTGGCGTGCGCCGGGTCGGGGCGGACCAAAGCGAGGTTCTGCCGCACGGTGCGCCAGGGGAGCAGGCGCGGTTCCTGGAAGACGGTGCCGAGGCGGCGCTTGCGGCCGTCGGTCCAGCCGACCTCGCCGTCGAACGCCGTGTCCAGCCCGGCGACGATGCGCAGCGTGGTGGTCTTGCCGCAGCCGGAGGGACCGACGAGCGCGACGACCTCGCCTTGGGCGACCTCGAACTCGAGGCCTTCGATGATGGTGCGGCCGGAGACGGTCTTGCGACGGATGGCGACGCGCATCAGCGCCATCGGTTCGCCCGCCGCGCCAGGGGCTGCAGCAGCCGCCCACTCGATGGACTGCACGACGATCATGAAGGCCAGGGTGTAGGCCAGGATGCCGGTGACGTCGAAGAGCTGGAAATAGACCTCGATCTGGAAGCCGACGCCGTCGCTGCGGCCGAGCAGTTCGGCGACGAGGACGATCTTCCAGATCAGGGCCAGGCCGGATCGGGCGGAGGCGAAGAAGTAGGGCGTCAGCTGCGGCAGGATCACCTCGCGCCAGATGCGCAGGCGCGGGACCTCGAAGCTCTGCGCCATTTCGACCATGCGGTCGTCGACGGCGCGGGCGCCCTCGCGCATGGTCACGGCGGTGCGATGGCAATTTGTTGATCGCGACGGCGGCGATCACGGTGGCTTCGGAGAGGCCGAACCAGACGAAGATCAGGACGATGCCGACCAGGGCGGGCAGGTTGAGCAGGAAGGTGAGCAGGCTGTCCAGCACCTGGTCGAGGCGCGGGAGGCGGCCCATGGCGATGCCGAGGGCGGAGCCGAGCAGCATGGCGAGCGCGAAGGCCCAGGCGACGCGGACCATCGTCACGCCGAGATTGTGGAACAGCCGCCCGGATGCCGCCTCGGCGAGCAGAGTCCGCAGCACGGCCGAGACGGTCGGCAGCATGCGGCTGCCGATCGCGCGGGCGGCGAGTTCCCAGAGGAGGAGGAAGCCGAGCGTCGACCCGGCCCGGGCTAGGCCTGCCAGAACGTCCCCGGCGTCAATGTCTTGGACGGCCCGACCAGATCCGCGCCGCCGACTTCGGCGAACAGCGCGAAGAGTTTGTCGGCGGCCGGGCGGTCCAGGGCGCCGGGGAAACCGCGGCGATACCAGTCGCGCAGGCGCAGCAATTCGGCGGCATCGCGCGCGCCGGTCAGGGGCGCGATCAGGTCCCACTCGGCGTCGGACTGCTGCAGGACCGTCCGGGCCGCTTGCGAGGCCGCGAGGAAGGCGGTGAGCGCGGCGCGGTTGCGGGCGGCCCAGTCCTCGGCGAAGACGAAGCCGAGCATCGGCATGTCGCGCGGCACCGATAGGCCGGCGAGCACGTCGGCCATGTTCAGCACGGTCTGCAGGCCTTCCGCCTCGGCGCGGGCGGCGAAGGGCCAGTAGGTCAGCATCGGCGTCGAGGCGGCCGGCGCGCAGTTGCTCGGCCACGAGGGGGGGCGGGCCGAACACCTTCTCGACCGCGGCGTCGAGGTCCATGCCGGCGGTCTGGCGGGCGAACAGGCGCAGCAGCAGCCAGCTCTTGTCGAGCGGGCCGCCGGCGACGCCGAGGCGCTTGCCCTTGAGATCGGCGATGCCGCGGATGGGCGAACCCTGGGGCGCCATCATCGCGCCCAGGGCGGCGGGCACCGGGCTCATGGTCCATTTCGCGCCGGCGGCGCGCTGGCGGGAGACCCAGAGCCAGTCCTGCAGGACGAGGTCGACGTTGCCGGCCTGCAAGGCCACTTGGCTCGCCGGGCCGGTGGCGAACTCGACGGTCTGCAGGGTGAAGCCGCGGACGAGTTCATGGCGGCGCATGCACGTCCAGCTCCCAGGCGACGGAGCCGAAGCGGAGGGTGCCGACCCGGACCGGCTCGTCGGCGCGGGCGGGGAGCACCGAGGCGAGCAGCAGCGGCAGCGCGCGGCGGCTAATCATCGCGGAACAGCCGCTCGTTGAGCAGGAAGCGGAGGCCGCGGGACCAGGAGTTGTCGGTGTTGCTGCGGATGTCGACGCTGTCGGCGCGGAGCACCTTGCCGGTCTGGGCGTCCTCGATGACGAGGTTGATGTTGAGGATCAGGTTGCTGACCTTCTGCACCCAGCCATAGGTCACCTGCTGCGTGCCGAGCGAACGGGCGACATCCAGTTCGCAGCCGTTGCAGCCGCGGATCGAGTTCGCGCCGGGCGGCGTGGGTCGCCTTGACCACCGCGTAGCGCTCGGCCAGCGCGGTCTGCAGTTTGCCGTCGAGCAGGCGCAGGCGGTCGAGTTCCTCGGTGGTCGGCGGGGCGGGCGAGGTGTCGATCAGGGAGAAGTCGAACACCGCCATGCGGGCCTTCTCGGCCGCCTGGGCCTGTCCTGCCATCGTCATCGCGACGAGGGCCACCAGTATTCGCATCGCTTCCTCCCTGCGGGGCTGACAACCCCCTATCTGAGGTCCACTATCCCCCGATCGGCGGGGCGCGACCAGCGTCCAGGAGGAAACAACATGCGACTGCTCGTCGCAGCATGGCTGCTGGCGGGGTGCTGGGCGCCGCTCGCCAGGGCGGACGAACCGGCGGTGATCCCGATCGTCTATCTCGCGCTGCCGCGGCATCCCGACCAACCGAAGACGGCGCTCAATCCGCTGCCGACCGACGAGGGGGTGCAGGGGGCGCGGCTCGGGATCGTGGACGACCAGACCACCGGCGCGTTCACCAACCAGCGGTTCGAGCTGAAGGAGCAGATCGTCGCGAACGCGGACGCGGCGGTGGCGGCGGCGAAGGATGCGCTCGCTGCCGGGCAGCGGGTGTTCGTGACCGACCTGCCGGCGGCTGTGCTGGACCGGGTGGCCGATGTGGACAAGGGCGCCGTGTTCCTGGATGCGAGTTCGGAGGCGGATGCGCTGCGCGGGGCGGATTGCCGCGCGAACGTGCTGCATCTGCTGCCGAGCCGGGCGATGCGGGCGGATGCGCTGATGCAGTATCTCGCGGTGAAGCGGTGGCGGGATCTGTTCCTGGTGACCGGGCCCACGGATGGCGACAAGGCGTTCGGCGAGGCGCTGCGGCGGAGCGCCAAGAAGTTCCAGCTGCGCCTGGTCGCCGACAAGCCCTGGACGTTCAAGCCCGGCGCGCAGCGGACCGATACGGGCCACGTCTCGATCGGGGCGGAGGCGGCGCGGTTCACGCAGGGCGTGAGCTACGACGTGCTGGTGGTGGCCGACGAGAACGACGATTTCGGCGATGATCTCGCGTTCCGCACCACGGACCCGCGGCCGGTGGCGGGGACGCAGGGGATGGTGCCGACCGCGTGGTCCGATTCGTTCGAGCAATGGGGCGCGACGCAGTTGCAACTGCGGTTCCGCAAGCAGGCGAACCGGCCGATGACGGTGGTCGATTACGGGGCCTGGATGGCGGTGCGCGCCGTCGGCGAGGCTTCCAGCCGGGGCGGCGCGGATCCGGCGGCGCTGATCGCGTATCTGCACGACAAGAAGTTCGAGCTGGCGGCGTTCAAGGGTTCGCGGCTCAGTTTCCGGGCGTGGGACGGCCAGTTGCGCCAGCCGGTGCTGCTGGCGGACACGCGCAGCCTGATCTCGGTGAGCCCGCAGCCGGGCTACCTGCATCAATTCTCCGAACTCGACACGCTCGGCATCGATCAACCGGAGACATCATGTCATCCCTGATACGCGCCCTCCCCTTCGCTCTCGCCATCGCCGCCGCTGCCACCGCCGCCGCCGCCTTACCGCCACTGGGCGCGGGCCGAGCGCATCCTGGTGTCCAACGAGAAGGACAACACGATCACGGTCGTCGACGGGCAGACGCTGAAGGTGACCGACACGATCGCGGTGGGGGAACGTCCGCGCGGCATCGTGCTGTCCAAGGACGGCAAGACGCTGTTCATCTGCGCGAGCGATAGCGACCACATCGAGGCGCTGGATCTGGCGACGCTGAAGGTCACGCGGGTGCTGCCGAGCGGGCCGGACCCGGAATTGTTCGCGCTCAGCCCGGACGGCAACACGCTCTACGTCTCCAACGAGAATGACAGCCTGGTCTCGATCCTGGACGTGCCGGGCGGGCGGATCACGGGTGAGATCCCGGTGGGCGTCGAGCCGGAGGGGATGGGGGTCAGTCCGGACGGCAAGCTGCTGGTCAACACGTCCGAGACCACGAGCATGGCGCATTTCATCGACATCGCGCAGCAAGAAGGTGATCGGCAACGTGCTGGTGGGCGCGCGGCCGCGGCGAGCGGTGTTCACGGCGGACGGCAAGGAGGTGTGGGTGTCGTCCGAGGTGGGGGGCGGGATCGCGGTGATCGATCCGGAGACCCGCAAGGTCATGCACAAGATCGACTTCAACATCCCCGGGGTGCCCGCGGAGAGCGTGCAGCCGGTGGGGATCGCGATCACGCCGGACCGGTCGCTGGCGTTCGCGGCGCTGGGGCCGGCGAACCGGGTGGCGGTGATCGACGCGAAGACCTACCAGGTCACCAAATACCTGCTGGTGGGGCAGCGTGTTTGGAACCTGGCGTTCTCGTTGGATGGCAAGCGGCTCTACACGACCAATGGCGTGAGCAACGACATGTCGGTGATCGATGTCGGGGACCTGAAGGTGACGAAGTCGGTGCCGGTCGGGCAGCTGCCCTGGGGGGTCGTGGTCGCGCCGTGAGCCCGTCCTGTGGAGCCGGCCCTGGACGTCGCCGGGCTGTCGCACCGGTTCGGCAAGCGGACCGTGCTGGACCAGATCACGTTCGCGGTGGCGCCGGGGGCGTTCACCGTGCTGCTGGGGCCGAACGGGGCGGGGAAGACGACGCTGTTTGCGCTGATCACCCGGCTGTATCACGCGGCGCAGGGGCGGATCGCGGTGTTCGGGCGCGATTTCCGGGACGATCCGCAGGCGGCGCTGGCGCGAATGGGGGTGGTGTTCCAGCAGCCGACGCTCGACCTGGATCTGACGGTCGAGCAGAACCTCGATCTACCACGCGAGCCTGCATGGGATGTCCGGCGCGGCGGCGGCGCCGCGGATCGCGGCGGAACTCGAGCGGGTCGGGCTGCTGGAGCGGCGGCGGGACCGGGCGCGGCTGTTGTCGGGGGGGCAGCGGCGGCGGGTCGAGCTGGCGCGGGCGTTGCTGCACGAGCCGGCGCTGCTGCTGCTGGACGAGCCGACATCGGGGCTGGATCTGGAGAGCCGGCGGTTCCTGCTGCAGCACGTGCGGCGGCTGTGTGCGGAGCGGGGGCTGGCGGTGCTGTGGGCGACGCATCTGATCGAGGAGGCGGGCGAGGATGCCTCGGTGATCGTGCTGCATCAGGGGCGGATCCGGGCCAATGGGCCGGCGACGAGCGTGATCGAGGATGCGGGGGCGACGGGGTTGCAGGACGCGTTCGAGCGGCTGATCCGGGTGCCGGCATGACCTCGGCGCAGTATGGCCGTTGCATGGGCGGGATCGTGCATCGCGAGGCGCTGCGCTGGGTGCATCAGCGCGGGCGGTTCGTTTCGGCGCTGGTGCGGCCGCTGGTTTGGTTGGCGATTTTCGCGGCCGGGTTCCGGTTCGTGCTGGGCGTGTCGATCATGCCGCCGTACGAGACCTATGTGCCGTACGAGGTCTACATCGCGCCGGGTCTGATCGCGATGATCCAGCTGTTCAACGGGATGCAGAGTTCGCTGTCGATGGTCTACGACCGCGAGATGGGCAGCATGAAGACGCTGATGGTCAGCCCGTTCCCGCGCTGGTTCCTGCTGCTGTCGAAGCTGCTGGCGGGGGTCGCGGTGTCGGTGGTGCAGTCGTACATCTTCCTGGCGATCGCGTGGTTCTGGGAGATCCAGCCGCCGCCGCTGGGGTATCTGTCGGTGCTGCCGGCGCTGGTGCTGTCGGGGCTGATGCTGGGGGCGCTGGGGCTGGTGCTGTCGTCGTTCATCAAGCAGCTGGAGAACTTCGCGGGGGTGATGAACTTCGTGATCTTCCCGATGTTCTTCGCGTCGTCGGCGCTGTATCCGCTGTGGCGGGTGAAGGAATCGAGCTTGTTGCTGTGGTGGGTTTGCCAGATCAACCCGTTCACGTCGGCGACGGAGCTGATCCGGTTCGCGCTGTACAACGAGATCGACTTGACGGCGTCGGCGGTGGTGATCGGCTGTTCGCTGCTGTTCATGACGCTCGCGGTGATCGGCTACGATCCGGGGCGGGGTCTCATGGCGCGGCGGGGCGGGGCGGAATGAGGGTTGCAGCGCTCGTGCTGATCGCATTCGTGGCCGGGGCGGCCGGGCCGCCGGCCAATCCGGACTGGCCATGCGCGCAGCGGCTGGTCCCGACGCTGACGGCGGCCACGCTGTGGTCGGGTCCGGCGGCGCAACACGATTGGCGCGACGACCCGGCGGTGGCGGCGCTCGTCAATCAATTGGCGGACCGGCGGGTGAAGACCGAGGACGCGGTCGCGAAGCTGAAGGCTTATGTCGCCGGCACGCCCGGCGACGAGGGGCGCGCGGAAGTGTTCGCCGGGCTGGTCGACCGGAGCAACGCGGAGCGCAGCCTGGCGATCGACCGGCTGCTGCAGGTCTCGCGCCGGCTGCGCGCGCTGGCCGACGCGGTCACGCAGGCGACGCATCAGCAGGATGCGCTGGCCGCGGACGCGCCGGAGGACCAGCGCAACGAGATCGCCGACCGGCGGGGGCTGCTGCTGCGCCAGTATGACGAGCTGTCGCGAACCGTCCGCTACGCCTGCGAGATCCCGGTGGATTTCGAGAAGCGTCTCGGAGAGTTCGCGCGCGTGCTGCAGCCTGCCGCGAATTGACGGCGCGGGTCAGAAATGGTCGGCGCCCGCCGGCAACCAGGAGCCGAAGGCGCTGACGTGGCCGGGCCGGGCACATTGGGTGGTGAGCAGGACCATGGTGTCGCCGGGCTGCGGCGACGACTGGCGGGCTGCGACCGGGCAATCCGCGGCGGCGCGGTTGAACGCCGGCTCGGGCATCGTGCCGCAGGCGGCCAACAATCCCGCAAGTAGAAACGTTGCGCCGGCGAGTGCAGCGCGCGTGCGCGATTGGCGCGGCGACGGCGTATGCTTAAGAGGGGTGGCGTCCGATGCAGACGGCTCGATCGACGAAAGGTTGGCAACCATCATGGTATTCCCTTTTCAGCTTTTCATACCAATTCGCACATAATCGCACACTCGTCAAGTTTTTTATGCGCTACAGTACAAATATATGATCGCACCTGAACGACGCCCGCGCGGCCGGCCGCGCCAATACGATCCGGAGGCAGCGCTCGAACGAGCGACCGCCTCGTTCTGGGAGCGTGGCTTCGCCGGGACCTCGCTCGACGACCTGGCGAGCGCGACCGGGATGAACCGGCCGAGCCTGTATGCGGCGTTCGGCGACAAGCGGAGCCTGTTCCTCAAGACGCTCGAGCGCTACCGCGACCAGATCCGCGCCGGGATCAAGGCCATGCTGGCCGACGACCCGACGCCGGCGGTGTTCCTGGAGCGGTTCTACCGCGGGGCGCTCGACCTCTACACCTCGCGGGGGTGCTACTGGCTGGCGGCCGCCATCACCGATGCGGGGACCGATCCGGAGGTGCAGGCTTTTCTGGCGGCCGGGATGCGCGAACTCGACGAAGGCCTGACCGGCCTATTCGCCCGCGCGATCGAGCGGAACGACATCTGCGGTGGGACCGACCCCGCGGTGCTGGGCCGCTTGGCCACGGCGACGCTGCAGAGTTTGGCGGTGCGCGCCCGCGCCGGGTTTGCGCGCCCGGAACTCGACGCGCTCGCCGCCGGGGCGGCGGCCTTGCTGTGCCGACGCTGAGCTGACGGCGCGATCAGTCGGCGAGCATGAGCGGGCGGACCGGCTCGGTCGCGAGCCCGGCGGCTTCCCAGGCGTCGACCCCGTCGGGATACCAGGCCACCGGAAATCCCCAGCTCGCTGCGCGCTTGGCCGCGTTCCAGCTCATCCAGCAGTTCGAGAGGCAGAAGAAGACGACGAGATTCCGGTCTTTGGCGAGGACCTGCAGCCGCTCGCGGAAGGTCGCCTCGAGCGCGGGGGCGAGCGCGCCGCGGCCGACATCGGGCCACCACACCGCGCCGGGCAGACTGCGGTGCGGCTCGGGGAGCCAGGGCATTCCCGGGCGCATCGACTCCGGGCGGCGGGGCGCCGGCAGCACGTCGACCAGCGCGACGCCGGGCTGACCGAGGAGTTGCCGCATTTCTTCCAGATGCACGACGCGGCCGCCCGCGACGGTGTCCGGCACCGGGGCGCGGTAGTCGTCGAGGCGATAACCGTCGGGCTCCGGGGGGCCCGCGGCGGCCAGCAGCACCGCCAGCACGGCGAACGCCGCCCGTCTCACGGCTTGGCTTCGGCGGCCCCGTCGTCGATGGTCTCGAGCCCGTAATCGTTCAGGACCGAGGCGATCTCCGGGCGATGCTTGGTGATCGCCTGGTTGATGCGACGCCGCCATTCCGGCTCGCCGGCGCGGACCCCCATGGCGATGCGGAAATCCAGCCGCGGTGCGCCGGGCTCGGCCTCGAGGAAGGCGGCGTGCAGCTTCATGTGTTCGTGCTTGATGGCGTAGTCGGCGATCGGGCCCCAGACCAGGGCGACGTCGATCTTGCCGTCGGCGAGGTCCTGCAGCATCTCGCGCGCGGGGTTCTCGAAGCGGGTGTCGACGGCCAGGGCGTAGGAGGTGGTGTGATCGAGCAGGTGGTGCTTGAGCAGCAGGTCGGTCGGGGGCGTGGCGGCGACGATGCCGAAACGTTTGTCGGCGAGAGCCGGGTCGGCGACGGAGCGGGCGGCGATGGCGTCGGCCTCGCGGGTCACGATCATGTAGCCGGTGTGGTAATAGGGGTTGGTGGTCTCCATCAGCGTGTCGCCGGTGACGGCGCCCATGACGAGGTCGCAGACGCGGGCGCGCAACGTGTTGCGGACGAAGCCGACGGTCTGGGGGAACCAGACATAGGCGACGGGAACGCCGAGATCGGCGCCGATGATCTCGGCGATCTTGTTCTCGAAGCCTTCCTTGTTGCGGTTGGAGAACGGGAGATTGCTGGGATCGGCGCAGACCCGCAGCTCGCCGGGCGTGACCAGTTCCGCCCGCTGCGCCGCGGCGGGCAGGGTCACCGCCGCCAACGACAGGCAGAGCGCGAGGCGGCGGATCATCAGTTGTCGTCGAACCGTTCGGGGCGTCCGCGGCCGATCTTGTCGTCGGAGCGGGCCTTCAGGTAGCCGTAGATGTCGTTCATATAGAGGACGACGTCCTCGACGGTGCCGAAGGCGGGCATGACGTTCTCGGACGCGGTGGTGACGTTCTTGCGGCCGTTGATGACGGTTTCGGCGAATTGTTCGTAGCTCAGGCTCTTGAGCGAGCGGGTCAGGTCGGGCGCGTATGAGCTGCCGGCGCCGTCGGGGCCGTGGCAGCGCATGCAGGAGTCGCTGTAGCGGCGGTAGCCGTTATAGGTGGCGCGGTTGACCTTCTTGTCGGGATGGACGTCGTAGACAGGGTCGTTCTGTGCCGGCGCGGGTTGCGCCAGGACGAGCATGCCGGTGGCAATAGCGCCCACGAGGGCAAGCGCGTGCTTGTATCGCATACAAATTCTCCGAAGTATCTCCGGCCGTGCACGCGGCACGGCCGGAGACCTCATTCGTGGCGTTATTCGACGGCGAAGACCGTCATCACGCCGCCAAGCTGCGTGTAGTTCGAGAGCTGCTTGTAGGCACCCACCGCACCGAGACCGTCCGTGTCCTTCGCAAGACCGGCGGCCATTCCGATGCCGGCCCAACCGCCGACGCCGGAGTAGACGGCGATGTACTGCTTGCCGTCATGGGTGTAGGTGTTGATGTTGCCGATGATGCCCGACGGGGTCTTGAAGCGGTAGAGCTCCTTGCCCGCCTTGGCGTCGACGACCTTCAGGTAGCCGTCCAGCGTGCCGTAGGCGACGATGTCGCCGGCGGTCGCGAGCGCGCCCGACCAGACCGAGAAGGGCTCGGGGTCGGACCAGACGATCTTGCCGGTGCCGGCGTCCCAGGCGATGAAGTTGCCGAGGTTGGTGTCACCCTTCGGCGGATACATCGACAGGGTCGCGCCGACGAAGGGCTGACCGGCGGTGTAGGAGACCTTGAACGGCTCGTAGTCCATGCAGACGTGGTTGGTCGGCACGTAGAACAAGTTCGTCCGCGGCGAGAAGGCTGCGGGCTGCTGGTCCTTGGAGCCGAGAGCGGCCGGGCAGATGTTGCGCGAGTTGTGGTCTTCTCCGCCGGATTGCGTCGAGTATTGGGCGACGACCTGGGGACGGCCGGTGGCCATGTCGACGTTGGTGGCCCAGTTCACCGCCGGGTCGTACTTCTCGGCGACGAGGAGCTGGCCGTTTTCGCGGTTCAGCGTGTAGCCGAAGCCGTTACGGTCGAAGTGCACCAGGGCCTTGGTGGGCTGACCCTTCACGTTGATGTCCGCGAGGATCATCTCGTTGATGCCGTCGTAGTCCCACTCGTCGTGCGGGGTCATCTGGTAGACCCACTTCGCCATGCCGGTATCGGCGTCACGGGCGAAGATGGTCATGGACCACTTGTTGTCGCCGGGGCGCTGCACCGGGTTCCAGGTGCTCGGGTTGCCGGATCCGTAATAGATCAGGTTGAGCGCGGGGTCGTAGGAGTACCAGCCCCAGGTGGCGCCGCCGCCGGTCTTCCACTGGTCGCCCTGCCAGGTGGAGAGCGAGGAGTTGGCGCCGACGGGCTTGCCCATGTTGGTGGTCTTGGCCGGGTCGAGCAGGATCTGGTCGTCCGGACCGACGGAGGCGGCCTTCCAGGCCAACTTGCCGTCCTTGGTGTTGTAGGCGGTCAGGCGGCCCTGGACGCCGAACTCGCCGCCGCTGATGCCGACGACGACCTTGTCCTTCACGACCATCGGAGCGGCGGTCATGGTCTCGCCCTTGGCGGCGTCGCCGTTCTTGACGCTCCAGAGTTCCTTGCCGGTCTTGGCGTCGAGTGCGACGAGCGTCGCGTCGGCCTGGGCGAGGAAGATCTTGCCGTCGCCGTAGGCAACGCCGCGGTTCACGGTGTCGCAGCACATGACCGGGATGACGGTCGGATCCTGGCGGGGTTCGTATTTCCAGAGGATCTTGCCGTTGTCGTTGAGGTCGAGGGCGAAGACGTTGTTCGGGAACGGCGTGTGGACGTACATCACGTTGCCGATCACCAACGGGCCACCTTCGTGGCCGCGCAGCACGCCGGTCGAGAAGGTCCAAACGGGGTGGAGCTTCGAGGCGTTGGTGGCGTTGATCTGGTTGAGTTCGCTATAGCGCGTGCTGGCGTAATTGCCGGCGGGCATGACCCACTGCGCGGGGTCTTTCTGCAGCTTGATCAGTTCGTCGTTCGCGGATGCGGGCGATGAAAAGCCCAGGGCGGCCGCACCGAGCAATATGGTGCAACCGAGCAGTGAAGATTTCTTCACGGTCGTATCCTCCCTCAAAGGCCGTCGGTGCGGCCGGTTCTGCCTTTCAGCAGGTACTCAGGAACCGCGGTCGTCGACCTGCGGCTCACGCCCTACGATAGGGGTGCGATTCCAGAGACGACAAGGCACCGAGGCGGAACGACCGTCGTTTCACGAACTTTTCGCGTTAGCGTCAATGTTGCCGTATCGGCATCCGAATTTGGCGGGGCTAGATTTAGTCCCGAGCCGCTCTATCCTGCCGCCTCAATCCGCGGGAGGAAAACCAAGTGGACGTACGCGCCGCCGTAGCCTTTGAGGCTGGCAAGCCGCTGTCGATCGAAACTGTCCAGCTCGAAGGGCCGAAGGAAGGCGAGGTTCTCGTCGAGGTCAAAGCCACGGGTATCTGCCACACGGACGAGTTCACCCTGTCCGGCAGCGACCCGGAAGGGATGTTCCCGGCGATCCTCGGGCACGAGGGCGCGGGTGTCGTCGTTGATGTCGGGCCCGGGGTGCGGTCGCTGAAGAAGGGCGACCACGTCATCCCGCTGTACACGCCGGAATGCCGCGAGTGCGAGTATTGCCTCAGCCGCAAGACCAATCTGTGCCAGAAGATCCGGACCACGCAGGGCCGCGGCGTGATGCCGGACGGCACCAGCCGGTTCAGCTACAAGGGCCGGCCGGTGCTGCACTACATGGGCTGCTCGACGTTCGCGAACTTCACGGTGCTGCCGGAGATCGCGCTGGCGAAGGTCCGCGAGGACGCGCCGTTCGACAAGATCTGCTACATCGGGTGCGGCGTGACGACCGGCGTGGGCGCCGTGCTGTTCACCGCCAAGGTGGTGCCGGGCGAGCGGGTCGTGGTGTTCGGATTGGGCGGCATCGGGCTGAACGTGGTGCAGGGCGCCAAGCTGGCCGGGGCGGACCAGATCGTCGGCGTCGACATCAACCCGAGCCGCAAGGCGCTGGCCGAGAAGTTTGGGATGACCGATTTCGTGAACCCGAAGGAGATCTCGGGCGACCTGGTGCCGTATCTGGTGGACCTGACCAAGGGCGGCGCGGATCACAGCTTCGAATGCGTGGGCAACGTCACGCTGATGCGCCAGGCGTTGGAATGTGCGCACAAAGGGTGGGGCAAGAGCACCATCATCGGCGTGGCCGGGGCGGGCAAGGAGATCAGCACGCGGCCGTTCCAGCTGGTGACGGGGCGGGTCTGGCAGGGTTCGGCGTTCGGCGGCGCGCGCGGTCGGACGGACGTGCCGAAGATCGTCGACTGGTACATGGATGGGAAGATCAACATCGACGACCTGATCACCCACACGCTGCCGCTCGAGCGGATCAACGAGGGGTTCGACCTCATGCACCGCGGCGAAAGCATCCGCAGCGTCGTGATCTACTGACCTCGCTTTAACGTGCGTCGATGTGGCGATCCGGTGAGAAGCTGGATCGCCGCGTCAGCCGACGGTGTGTGTTATGCGGGGCTCTCGCGCGGGTGGTCGCGTTCGCAGCGGAAGCGCGCAAGGCGGTAGGACGGATGGGTTTCCAGATATTCCTGTGCGGAAGTCTGAGCGCGCATCGTGCAACTGATCATATTGACCGGCTGTTCCATCTCTTCCCGGCGCTCGAGGCAGCGATCCGGTGACGAGCTGAGGCAGTAGACAAGGACAAGTTCAATCATGCCGTTCTCCACGTTGAAGATAATAGGCCGAGTCCTCGCCTGTCTTCTTCTTGCCCCCCTATTGAACCATTCAGCATCGGCGCAATCCCGTTCAAGCGAGAACAGCGCCGACCAGCCCCTAAGCCCGGCGCAGACGGCGCTATTCGATACGCCGCATCTCGCCAACGTCACGAAACCAGAGACGTTGCATTACGCCTACCACCGGACAGGGCCCGGCAGTTTCGATGATACAATTTCCGTTCGGGTGAAGAAAGTAAATACCGACGGAACCCGCGACCTCTCGTTCGACTATCTTTCCGGCGACCATCACGTGGCTTTCCCGGAAATCGACAGCTTCCATGGCAATCCGGTCTTCATGCTCGCGCTCGAGCACGACGTTTCCATGATGCACGAGGCGCTCAAGCTTTCGGCGGCGTCCTTGCGCAACCGGATCCGCGGGGGATTCGTCGACGCGCCAGTGACGGACGGGACGTTCACGCTGCCGACCGGCGCCACCACCCCGGCGCGGATCATCACCGTCGAGCCGTTCGCGCACGAAGCCCGGCTGGAGCGGCTGCCGTCGCTGCAGCAGAAGACCTACCGCTTCGTCCTGGCCGATGCCGTGCCGGGGCAGATCGCCGAGATCGACATCGACACCCCGGCCGACGCCGGGCTCGGCGCGCCGGCGATGTCGGAGAAGATCTCGTTCACCGGAGCCGAACCATGATCCGCACCCTGCTCGCCGCCGCCGTCGCCTGCCTGGCCGCCACCGCGTGCCTGGCGGAGGAGCACCATCCGGCGAACGACTACCCGACCTCCGCGCGCGCCGACTACGTGATCGGCTGTCTCGCAGGCGTCGGCTTCAAGCGCGACCAGCTCGACCGCTGCAGCTGCGCGATCGACGCGATCGCGGATCAGATGAGCTATGCCGATTACGAGCAGGCGGGCGCGATCCTCAGCCTGCAGCAGGGCGGGCTGGGCGAGCGCGGCGCCATCTTCCGTGACACGCCGATCGCGCGCGAGCGGACCGAGCAGCTCCGCCGCGCGCAGGCCGAAGCCAGCCTGCGCTGCCAATAGTCTCCAGGAGGATCCAGGTGCAAAGCTTCGACGTCAAAGGGATGGATTGCGAGCACTGCGTCAGCGCGATCAAGGCGGCGATCCAGAGCGCCGACCCGGACGCGAGGGTCGAGGTCGACCTCGCGACCGGCAAGGTGGTGGTCTCGGACGAGACGGCGCCGCAGGATGTGTTGCTCGAGGCCATCGCGGCCGAGGGCTACGAGGCGATCCCGTCCTCTCCTTGAGCCGGCGGATTGCGCATGAAGCACTCCGCCCCAGACGATTGCGCTGAGCTTCCGGGCAGCAACGGTGATATATTCGTGACACACCGCTGGAGAGTCCCGTGTCCTCGTCCCTGCCCATCATCGTCGGCGTCGCCGCCTGCTCGAAGATCGTCAATGGCGAGCCGCAGCACTCGACTCCCACCAGGTACGGCAAGGCGCTGATCGGCGCGGCCGGCGCGTTGCCGGTGCTGCTGCCGCCGTTCGGCCCGGCGATGCTGGGCGTGCTCGACCGGCTCGACGGGCTGGTGCTCTCTGGCAGCCCCAGCAACGTCGATCCCGAGCTCTACGGGGTGACGGAGTCGCTCACTCCCAACGCGCACGACAAGTTCCGCGACGCGACGACGCTGCCGCTCGCGCACGAGGCGCTGCGCCGCGGCATGCCGCTGCTGGCGATCTGCCGCGGGATCCAGGAGCTGAACGTCGCCATGGGCGGGAGCCTGCACCAGCAGGTGCACCAGGTCAGCGGACGGCACGATCACCGCGCCGGCGAGGGCGAGCTCGACCATCTGTTCCGCCTCAAGCACACGGTGCGCCTGTCGGGGCAGCTCGCTGCGTTGGTCGGCGGGGAGACCGTGATGGTGAACTCGCTGCACGAGCAGGCGCTCGACCGCGTGGCCGCCGGGCTCGAGGTCGAAGCGGTGGCGGAGGACGGAACGGTCGAGGCGGTGCGGGTGCGCGACGCGACGGCGTTCGCGTTCGGCGTGCAGTTCCATCCGGAATGGCTGTGGGACAGCGACCCGACCAGCCGGCGCATCTTCGAAGCGTTCGGCGACGCGTGCCGCCAGTTCCGCGAAGGGCGCGAGCGCCGCGAGATCGCCAGGGCTGCATGAGCCTGCCGGGCGCGGCGGCGAGGGGTGGGCTGCGCCCCCTCCTCGCTCTCGTCCTGATGCTGGTTCCGGCGCGGCAGGCGGGGGCGATGCAGATCGAGCGGGATGGCGACCAGCTCGTGCTGAGCGGGCCGGTCGTCGCCGGCGATCTCGACCGTATCAAGGGCGCGCTCGATGCCGCGCCGGCGGTCCGGACCGTGATCCTGCGCAACTCGCTCGGCGGGGACGCGCCGACCGGCTACCGGGTCGGCGAGCTGATCCGGGCGCGCGGGCTGCGGACCGCGGTGTCGGGATTCTGCATCTCGTCCTGCTCGCGGATGTTCCTCGGCGGGGTCGAGCGCGCGTTCACCGACGACCTGCCGCCGACGCGGACGTTCGTCGGCTTCCATGGGCATTATGACGGCCAGGGAAATCTCAACGCGGCCTCGGTCCGCGCGCTGGGGCTCGAGGCTTGGATCCTGCGCTTCACCGATGGGAAGGCCGACCCGGCGCTGGTGCATCGCTGGGTCAATATCGGACGGGGCGGCGGGACCGCGTCGTTCTATCCGGTCACGGCGGTTGCGGCCGGGCATCCCGCCGCGACGATCTGCGAGGCGCCGGCTGGGAGTTCGGGACCGTTCACCTGCGAGAAGCTGCCGACGACCGCGCTCAGGATGGGCGTGACGACGACCGACGCTCTCGCGCACAGCCATACGAGCCCGCCCTCGCCCACGATGCCTCCGGCGAGCGGCTGGGCCGCCATCGCCGATCTCGACCGGCTGCCCAGCCAGTCGCCGCGCGCGAGGAGCGCCTATGCCGGCTTCCTGGCGTGGCTCGGTCCGCGCGCATTCGCCCTCTCGCCCGATAAACAGCATTTCGGCTGGAGCATCAGCTTCGCCGACCCGGCCAGTCGGGCGCTGGCAGCCTGCACCACCGCCGCCGCGCAGGCCTGCCGGCTCTATGCGGTCGACGACGCGGTGGTGTGGACCGGTCCGTAGCCGGTCATCGCGAGAACTCGGCGCGGGGGATCACCGGCGCCATCGGCAGGCCTCGGCTCTCCCAGGCTTCGACGCCGCCGCGGTACCAATAGACATGATCGTATCCCAACGCGATCAGACGCAGCGCGAGGTTGCGGGCGTGCCAGCGGTTGATCGAGGCCGCGAAGGTGACGATCGGGCGGTGTCGGTCGTGATCGGTCAACGGTCCCAGGATGTTGGCGAGCCGGGCCTGCCACTCGCCGTCCATGCTGCCGCCGAAGGTGATCGGCAGCAGGACCGCGCCGGGGATCGTGGGATTGGCCGACGCGGTGGTGAGCACCAGCGGGTGTTCCTTGTCGAGCAGCGCGACGAGCTGGTCGGTCAGCAGGGTGGTGCCGCCTGGGACGGTCATGGGGGTGGGGGCGTCGAGCTGGTCGATGTCGCGCAGGCGTGCGTCGGAGGGGACGTGGCTGTCGGCGGCCTCGTCCAGGTGCTCGCGCAGGCCGGCCAGGCGCAAGCCCTGCATCACACGGTCGGACATGCGGCGGAGTTCGGGATTGGCGGTGATCGAGGTCGCCCGCTCGTAGCTGCGCAGCGTGTAATCCATCGCGACCGGGGCGGCCAAGGCGGCGGCGATGGCGGCATGGGCGTCGTCGCCTCGCCCGGCGAGCGCGTAGGCGGCGCCGAGCAGGACGCGCGCGAAGACGACCGTGCCGTCGTCGGTCTCGGCGGCTGAGCTACCAGAGCGACCGGCGGCCGAGTCGCTAGCGCCAGAGCGACCGGCGGCCGCTTCGAGCCAGCGGATCGCGTCGGGGTCGCGGCCGGCGAGCAGGAGCATGTAGCCGAGTTCGGTGTCGATCACCGCGGCGTTCGGGGAGCGCGGATTGAGCAAGGCGACGCGTTCGAGCAGCGGGATCGCCTGGTCCGGTTGGCCCCAGCAGGCCGGGCAGCGGCCGGACTGCGCGGCGATGCCGGCGGCGCTGGGGTCGACGGCGAGCAGATGCCGGAACGTGGCGACGGACTCCTCCCAGTGCCGCAGCGTCCGTTCGAGCAGGAAGCGGGCGGCGAGGACTTCGGGCGCATCCGGGGCGGTCGCTTCCGCCTGCGCGATCAGCGCCGAGGCGCGCTTGAGCGAGCCGGAGCGCTGCAGCAGCATCGCGGCCACGCCTGACTTCGCCGGCACCGATTCCGGGTCGAGGCGCAGCGCCTGCTCGAACAGGCCCAGGGCGATGGCGTCGCGCACCGGGCCGCGCGGCTCGTTCATCACCGAGCGGGCGCGCAGGACCAGGTCGAAAGCGGCGGAGTTGCTTGGCGCCGGCCTGCGCCGGGGCGACGCGGCGGCGGGCTTGAGGCCGAGCGCGTCGGCGATCTCCCCGGCGAGACCATCCATGCCGCCCTGCAGCTCCTGCAGCTTCTGGTCGAACCGTTTGGCCCAGAGATGCGCGCCGGTCTCGCCGGAGACGAGCTGCGCATTGACCCGCACGGAGTCGCCCATCTTGCGGACGCTGCCTTCGATCACGTAGCGGACGCCGAGGTCGCGGCCGATGTCGCGCACGTCGACCTGCTTGCCTTTGTAGCTGAACGCGGACTCGCGGGCGATCACGACGGTGCCCGACACCTGCGAGAGATCGGTGGTGAGGTCCTCCGAGATCCCGTCGGCAAGATAGGTCTGTTCGGGATCGCCGCTGAGATTGACGAAGGGCAGGACGGCGAAGGAGAAGTCCGGCCGTGCGGACGGGCTCTTGACGATCGGCATCGCGCGCGCCGGGTCGGTGGCGCGCCAGGCGGCGTAGCCGAAGACGGTCGCCGAGACGGCGCCGATGGCGAGCAGCGCGCCGAGCCCGATCGTCCATCGCCGCCGCTGCCGGGCGTGGGGCGAGGCGGCGCCGACGCCGCCCGGGCGGTAGCGCAGCACGAAAGCGGCGACCTTGTGCTCGATGTTCTTGAGCTCGACGTCGCCCAGCCGCTCGAAGGCCAGCTTCAGCTTGGTCTGGACGTGGTCGTGCACGGCGCCGGAGACGCAGATGCCGCCGGGCGGGCAGATCGATTGCAGCCGGACCGCGACGTTGATGCCGTCGCCGGTGGAGTCCGCGTCGGCGTCGACGACGTCGCCGATCTCGACGCCGACGCGCAGCCGGATCAGCTCGTCCGTGGGGCGTCCCTCGTCGAACTCCGGCACGCGGTTCTGCAGTTCGACGGCGAAGCGGACGGCGTCGGTGCTGCTGGCGAAGGTGAGCAGGAAGGCGTCACCGGCGGTATGGAGCAGGCGGCCGCCGAACTGGTGCAGCAGCGGCTCGACCAGGCTGGCGCGCAGGCGCTTGATGCGCTGCATCGTCTCCACGTCGTTGCGGCCGACCAGCTTGCTGAAGCCGACCACGTCGGCATGGACCACGGCCGTGAGGTGCCGGCGCTGGCCGGGCTCCAGCGGCGGTTCGTGGATCTCGCCTCGATGTTCCATCGCATCACCATCGGTCGCGACGGCCGATCATACCACGATCGAGCCGGATCGGACGCGGCACGTTCGCCCGTCCGTGTTGCCTCGGGGCGCAGGGGGTGGTCACCTCCCCGGCAAACGAGGGAGCGGTGGGTGATGCGTGTGCGGTCGGCGGTATGAACGAGGGGCTTGGTTCAGAGATCGACGTCGCCGACACCATCGACAGCAGCCCGATCGGACCCTTCCAGCGGCACGTGGTGCTGATGTGCGCGGCGGTGCTGTTCGCGGACGGTTTCGATACGCAGGCGATCGGGTATGTGGCGCCGGAGCTGACCCGGCTGTGGCATATCTCGCGGCCGGCGTTGGGGCCGGTGTTCAGCGCCGGGCTGTTCGGGCTGATGATCGGGGCGCTGCTGTTCAGCCCGGTGGCGGACCGGATCGGACGCAAGCGGATCATCGTGCTGAGCACCGCCTGGTTCGCGCTCGGGACACTGGCGACGGTGCTGGCGACCGACACCTCGACGCTGATCGGCATCCGGTTCCTGACCGGGCTGGGGTTGGGCGGCGCGATGCCGAATGCGGTGGCGCTGACGGCCGAGTTCAGCCCGCATCGGCGGCGGGCGACGCTGGTCATGCTGGCGTTCTGCGGGTTCTCGGTGGGGGCTGCGCTCGGCGGGTTGATCGCGGCGGCGCTGGTCCCGAGCTATGGGTGGCGGTCCGTGTTCGTCGTCGGCGGGCTGGCGCCGCTGGTGCTGGTGCCGGTGCTGGCGCGGTCGCTGCCGGAATCGATCCGGTTCCTGACGCTGCGCGGGGCGCATGACGAGGTGGCCGCGCTGCTGTCGCGGATCGCGCCGGAGGTGGCGGGGGGCGCGGTGTTCCGGCTGCGGGAGGAGCGGCCGCGGGGGATCGCCGTGTTGCGGCTGTTCGACCGTGGGCGGGCGCTGGCCACCTTTCTGATCTGGATCGTGTTCTTCATGAGCTTGCTCGATCTTTATTTCTTGTCGAACTGGTTGCCGACGGTGTTGTCGGATCTGGGCGCGTCGGTCTCGGCGGCGGCGCTGATCAGCGCGATGCTGCAGGTGGGCGGATTCGTGGCGGTGTTGGCGCTGGGCGGGGTGATGGACCGGTTCTCGTTCGCGGGGCTGGCGTTGACCTATGGCGCGGCGGCGGTGGCGATCGCGCTGGTGGGGCAGTCCGGGCATTCGGTGGTGACGGCGACGGCGGCGATCTTTGCGGCCGGGTTCTGCGTGGTGGGGGCGCAGACGGCGGCAAATGCGCTGGTGGCCGCGTATTACCCGACGCTGCTGCGCTCGACCGGGGTGGGCTGGGCGCTGGGCATCGGGCGGATCGGGTCGATCGTCGGGCCGTTGCTGGGGGGCATGCTGCTGACCATGCATTGGCCTTCGGCCGATTTGTTCTTGGTGGCAGCGGTGCCGGCGTTGATCGCGGCGGCGGCGGCGGCCGGGTTGTGGCGGCTGATGCCGTCGGGGGTGGTGCGATGAGCGTGGTGATCGTGGGCGGCGGGCCGGTCGGGTTGGGGCTGGCGATCGAGTTGGGGCAGCGCGGGATCGCGTGCACGGTCGTTGAACGTTACCGCGCGCCGTCGCCGATCCCGCGGGGGCAGAACCTGACGCAGCGGACGGCGGAGCATTTCCATTCCTGGGGCTGCGAGCCGGCGTTGCGGGCGGCGCGGACGATCCCGCCGAGCTATGGGATCGGCGGGCTGACCAGCTATGGCAAGCTGCTCAGCGATTATCATTACGACTGGATGCAGCGCGAGCGGGTGCGTCCGTATTACTTCACGGACAACGAGCGGCTGCCGCAATACGCGACGGAGGCGGTGCTGCGGCGGCGGGCGGATGAGATCGAGGCGGTGACCACGCTTTATGGGTGGTCGTTCGAGCGGCTGGAGCGCGGGGAAGAGGGCGTCAGCGTGACGATCGCCGAGCGGGAGGGGCCGGGGCGGCGGACGCTGGAGGCTTCGTACGTGGTCGGTTGCGACGGGAGCCGGTCGGGGGTGCGCGAGCAGGCCGGGATCAGCCAGACCACGGACGATCACGACCGGCTCATGGTCCTGCTGGTGTTCCGTTCCACGGAACTGCACGAGTTGCTGGCGCGGTATCCCGGGAAGTCGTTCTACAGCGTGCTGCACCCGGATCATGACGGGTACTGGATGTTCTTCGGCCGGGTCGATTTGGGGAGCACGTGGTTCTTCCATGCGCCGGTGCCGCCGGGGACGACGCGGGACAATTATGATTTCCGCGGGCTGCTGCACCGGGCGGTGGGCGAGGAGTTCGCGGTCGAGTTCGAGCATATCGGGTTTTGGGACCTGCGGATCGCCAGCGCCGACAGTTACGCGGCGGGGCGGGCGTTCATCGCCGGCGACGCGGCGCATAGCCATCCGCCCTATGGCGGGTATGGGATCAACACGGGTTTCGAGGATGCCCGCAATCTCGGCTGGAAGCTGGCGGCGACGCTGCAGGGTTGGGGCGGGCCGGCGCTGCTGGACAGCTATACGGCGGAACGGCGGCCGGTGTTCCAATCGACCGCGCGGGACTTCATCGCGCGGGGGATCGAGACCGACCGCGATTTCCTGCGCGCCTACGATCCGGAGCGTGATCTCGCCGCCTTCGAGCGCGCCTGGGCGGCGCGCAGCACGGGCGCGGTGGCCGAGGTCGGCGCGTTCGAGCCGAATTACGAGGGTTCGCCGATCGTGTTCGGCGGGGGCGCGCCGAGCGCAGTGGGCCGGCACGAGTTCACCGCGCGGCCGGGCCATCACCTCGCTCCGGCCAACCTGGCTTCGGGAGCCCCGATCCATGAAGCGCTCGGCGAGGGGTTCACGCTGCTCGCCCTCGGCGCCGAGGAGGGCGCCGTCCGGGCCTTTGCCGAGGCTGCGGCGGCGCGCTCGATCCCGCTGACGGTGATCAGCGACGACGGTTCGGGCGAGACGGCCCGCTATGGTTGGCCGCTGGTCCTGGTGCGACCGGACCAATTCGTCGCCTGGTGCGGCGAGACGGGCGATCCGGGGGGGATTCTCGACCGGGCGACGGGCCGCGCATAACGGGGTGGTGCGGCGCAACAATCCCGTTACAGTCGCGGTCGTACGAACACACGAGGACCCGGCATGAACCGACGCGATTTCCTGAAGTCCGCCGCCATCGCCGGCGCCTCGACGCTCGCCGCGCCGCGCATCGCCGGGGCGCAGGGCGCCAAAGTGCTCCGGTTCATCCCGCAATCCGACCCGACCGTCCTCGATCCGATCTGGACCACCGCGTACGTGACGCGCAACCACGGTTACCTGGTGTTCGACACGCTGTTCGGCCTGG
Source organism: uncultured Alphaproteobacteria bacterium (assembly GCA_963848035.1). Lineage (GTDB taxonomy): Bacteria > Pseudomonadota > Alphaproteobacteria > Acetobacterales > Acetobacteraceae > JAVVHH01. The sequence goes on along the minus strand of CAWKCD010000001.1, from coordinate 2,415,345 downwards.
ACGGCAGCTTCAAGCCGTCGCCGCAGATGGCGTCGGGCATGACGGTCGAGAATGACGGGAAGCTGGTCCGGATCGTGCTGCGCGACGGGCTGAAATGGCATGACGGGGAGCGGGTGCTGGCGCGCGATTGCGTCGCGTCGATCCAGCGCTGGGGCAAGCGCGACGCGTTCGGGCAGACGCTGCTGGCGACGACGGACGAGCTGTCGGCGCCGGACGACAAGACCATCCAGTTCCGGCTGAAGAAGCCGTTCGCGCTGCTGCCGGACGCGCTCGGCAAGTCGGCCAGCAATTTCCCGGCCATGATGCCCGAGCGGCTCGCCAAGACCGACGCGTTCACGCAGGTCACCGAGATGGTCGGCAGCGGACCGTATCGATACAAGAAGGACGAGCGCGTGGTCGGCTCGCTGTCGGTCTACGAGAAATTCGCCGACTACCAGCCGCGCCAGGACGGCAAGACGGAATGGACGGCCGGCCCGAAGATCGCGCATTTCGACCGGGTGGAATGGCGCTGGATCCCGGACGCGGCGACGGCCGGCGCGGCGCTGCAGCGCGGCGAGGTGGATTGGTGGGAGAACCCGACGCAGGATCTCATTCCGCTGCTGAAACGCGACCGGAACCTGACGATCGAGATCCCGGATCCGACCGGGCAGATCGCCTGCATGCGGCTGAACCACCTGATCCCGCCGTTCGACAATCCGGCGATCCGGCGCGCGATGCTGAAGGCGGTGCGGCAATCGGACTACATGGCCGCCGTCGTCGGCGACGACCCGGCGATGTATCACACGCCCTGCGGCTATTTCACGCCGGGCACGCCGATGGCGAGCGCGGCCGGGCTGGACGTGTTCAGCGACGCGCCGGATTACGCCGCGATCCGCAAGGAGATCCAGGCGGCGGGCTACAATGGCGAGAAGGTCGTGGTGATGGCGCCGACCGATTTCCCGATCCTGAAGGCGCTGGCCGATGTCGGGGCCGACACGATGCAGAAGGCGGGGCTGAACGTCGATTACCAGGCGATGGATTGGGGCACCGTGGTGCAGCGGCGCAGCAAGAAGGACCCGACCGCGCAAGGCGGCTGGAACGTGTTCCATACGTTCTGGGCCGGGCTGGACCAGTTCACGCCGGCCGGGCACGTGTTCCTGCGCGGCCAGGGGCCGGAGACGGGCGCGATGGGGTGGCCGAGCAGCCCGAAGATCGAGGCGCTGCGCACCGAGTGGTTCGATGCGCCGGACAATGCGGCGCAGAAGCGGCTGTGCGACGACATCCAGCGGCAGGCGCTGCTCGACGTGCCCTACGTCCCGCTGGGGCAGAATTTCTACAATACGGCTTACAGCACGAAGATCACCGGCGTCCTGAAGGGCTTCGTGATCTTCTGGAACGTCCGTCCGGTTTGAATTCGAGGAGTGCGGCCATGAAGCGTCGAACCATCCTGCAATCCTTGCCCCTGCTTGCCCTTGCCAAGGGCGCGCGGGCGCAAGCGGCGAGCCTGACCGTCGGTTACGAGAAGGTGGCGCATCTCGCCCCGATCATCCCCGCCGCGGCCGAGCTCAAGCAGGCGGGGATGGACATCAAGCTGGTCGAGTTCGTCCGTTACGCCGATGCGCGGACGGCGTTGCTCGCGGGCTCGCTCGACGTGGCGGCGGTGGGCCCGGCCGACCTGGCCATCGCGCTGGCCAACGGGTCGAACAGCATGGTGGGGATCATGGGCGTCGGCGCGTCGCCGAAATACGTGATCGGGCGCACCGGCACCAAGTTCGACAGTTGGGACGACATCAAGGGCAAGAAGATCGCGATCGCGCCGGGCTCGGCGGTCTGGTTCCAGTTCGCGGCGACGCTGGTGGAGAAGGGAATCCCGTACGGGTCCTTCACCGCGGTGAACGTGCAGGGCGCCGGCACCAATCTGGATACGGCACTGCAGAACGGCGAGGTCGACGCGATCGTCACCTGGGAGCCGTTCGAGTCGATCCCGGTGATGAAGGGCTATGGCTTCTTCGCCAAGAACCTCGACTACTCCGCCTCCAAGGCGGCCGGCGCGGAGCTGGGCATGCTGGTCGCGAACAAGAACGCGGTCGAGACGAAGCGCGACGCGGTGCAGGCGTTCGTCACCGCCTATGTGACCTCGATGAAGCGGCTCGGCGACGCCGCGCCCGAGTTCGGCCGCGCCATTGCGAGCCTGACCGGGCTGGACGCGGACGTTTCACTCAAGATCGCGGAGATCATCAAGCTCGGGCCGGTCGTGACGCCCGAGCAGATCGAACGGCAGGCCAAGGCGTTCGCCGAACTCGGGGTGATCCCCAAGGACATCTCCGGCGAGATCCGCCGCTACTGGAACGCGTCCTTCCTCGACACCGCCATGAAGGCCTGATGGCGTCGGCGACCGTCGCGGGATCACCACCGAGCGGACGCCTCGGCAGCATCGGCCGTGCCGGCGCCCGGCGCTGGCTGCTGGCGCTCATCCTCCCAGTGGCCGCGGTGGCGCTGTGGCAGGCGGCGGGGACGGACGGCGCGCTGGCGGGCGGCGCCTTGCCGACGCCGGACCGGGTATGGAGCGCGTGGCTGACCTGGGCGTTCGGCCATGCCGGCCCGATGACGCTCTCGCCCTATGTCGGGACGTGGGCGGCCGCGGTCGGCAATTCGGCCGAGCGCGTGGCCAAGGGCTTCGCCGTCGCCATCATCCTCGGCGTGCCGTTCGGCATCGCGATCGGCTGGTCGCGGCTGGCCTCGGCGCTGATCGACCCTTCGATCCAGTGGCTGCGGCCGGTCCCGATCACGGCGTGGCTGCCGATCTCGCTGGCGCTGTTCGGGATCCGCGACCTGGGCGCGATCTTCCTGATCGCGATCGGCGCGTTCTACCCGATCGTCATCAATGCGACGCAGGGCGCGCGCGGGGTCGACAAGAACTGGATCCGGGCGGCGCTGATGATGGGGGCGGGGCCGGTCGACGTGCTGCGCCGGGTCGTGCTCCCAGCGGCGCTGCCGTCGATCTTCTCGGGGCTGCGCATCGGGTTGGGCATCGCGTGGACGGCGGTGATCGTGGCGGAGATGGTCGCGGTGAAATCCGGGCTCGGCTACGTGCTGTGGGATGCCTATTACGTGGGGCGGATGGACATCGTGATCGCGGACATGGTGTCGATCGGCCTGTTCGGCTTCCTGTCGGATTGGGCGATCGTGCGGCTCGAACTGTGGGCGCTGCGGTGGCGGCGGCTGCAATCGTTCGGGCAATGAGCACGATCCGGTTCGCGTCGGCCAGCAAGGCGTATCCGGGCGGCGTGCTCGCGCTCGACGGCGTCGATCTCACGGTGGCGGAGGGCGAGTTCGTGGCGCTGCTCGGCCCCTCCGGCTGCGGCAAGTCCACGCTGCTCAATCTGGTGGCCGGGTTCGAGCGGCTGACCGCGGGGCGCATGACGTTCGACGGGCAGGCGATCGGCAAGCCCGGGCCGGACCGCGGCGTGGTGTTCCAGGAGGCGTCGCTGCTGCCCTGGCTGAGCGTTTGGGACAACGTGGTGTTCGGGCCGCTGGTGCAGAAGGTGCCGCGCGCCGTCTACGAGCCGAAGGCGACGGAGATCCTGCGCCAGATGGGGCTGGAGTCGTTCCACAAGGCGCTGCCGGTGCAGCTATCGGGCGGGATGCGGCAGCGGGTCGGGATCGCGCGGGCGCTGGTCATGCAGCCGCGCGCGCTGCTGATGGACGAGCCGTTCGGCGCGCTCGACGCGCAGACGCGGCTGTCGATGCAGGCGCTGCTGCTCGAGCTTTGGCAGTCGCTCAAGACGACCGTCCTGTTCGTCACGCACGACATCGACGAGGCGATCCTGCTGGCGGACCGGGTCTGCGTCATGACGCAGCGGCCGGGCCGGATCACCCGCGAGATCCGGATCGAGCTGCCGCGCCCGCGTTCGATCGATACGCTGACGTCGTCCGATTTCGTCCGCTACAAGGCCGACATCATGGCCGAGATGCGCGGCGCCCACACCGACCACTGAGGGCCCATGGCCAATCCCCGCATCCCCTACCGGCTGTCCTCCGCGGCGCCGAAGCTGCCGCCGTTCCAGGGCAAGCGGATCCTGGTGCACCTCGTCGTCAACGTCGAGCATTGGGTGTTCGAGAACCCGATGCCGCGGACGATCATCACGCCGCCGCACGGCCGCGAGACGGTGCCGGACGTGCCGAATTTCTCGTGGGCCGATTACGGCATGCGGGCGGGCATGCCCCGGCTGCTCGACGCTGCTCGACGGATTGCCGGTCTCGACCAGCTTCAATGCCGGGGTGATCGACGCTTATCCGCCGGCGGCGGACGCGATGCTGCGCGCGGGCTGGGAGTTCATCGGCCACGGCATGCACCAGAAGGCGACCAACCATGTCGAGGGCGGCGAGGCGGGGCTGATCGCGGCGTGCCTGGACAAGATCCAGCGTTTCAGCGGGGTCCGGCCGCGCGGGTGGCTGTCGCCGGGCTTGCGCGAGACGGTGGAGACGCCGGACCTGCTGAAGCGCGCCGGGGTCGATTATGTGTGCGACTGGGTGGTCGACGACATCCCGTCCTACCTCTCCACCGTCTATGGGCCGCTCGTGGCGATGCCTTACAATCTCGAGGTGAACGATTCGATCGTGTACGCCGTGGAGCGTCACGCCACCGGTGAGCTGCTCAGCCGCGTCCGCCGCACGCTGCGCTGCTTCGAGGCGGAGTGCGGCGAGCAGGTCCGCGTGCTGGCGATCGGACTGCACCCGCATCTAATCGCGGTGCCACACCGGATCGGGGAGTTGCGCGAGGCGCTGGACCTGTTGCGGGGCAGCGCGCATACCGTGTTCACCACGGGCAGCGCGATCTGCGACTGGTTCACGGCGGCGATGCCGGCGGGCTGATCTCGCCGGCGCGCCGCATCAGCGCGCGGATCGCGGCGGGCACGGGCTCGATCAACGGCACGCCGATCTCGTCGCGCAAGGCGCGGGCGGCGGCGGCGAGCGGGCCGCCGCCGATGATGATCGCGTCGGCGCCGACGGCGAGCTTGCAGGCCGCGCGTAATTCGTCGCGCAGCCGATCCGGGTCGCGGACCAGCGTCTCGACGGGGGTGATGGTGTAGTGAATGCCGGTCAGCGCGTCCGCGGCGCCGTAGCTCGCGACCATGCGGCGGATGGATGCGTCCAGGCCGGGTGTGCTCGTGACGATTGCAAACCGACGCCCTTGCGCCTCGGCAATGGCCGCCTCGGCGATGCCAACGACCGGCACCGAGATCGCGGCGCGGGCCGCCGCCAGGCCGGGATCCCCGAAGGCGGCGATCGCGACGCCGGCGACGCCGCGCAGGTCGAGCCCGGCGGCCATGCCGGCCACTTCGGATGCCGCCACGCCCAGCGCCGCCTCGTCGGCGATCAGCGCCGCGCCTGCCGGCGCGGTGAGCCCGATCAGCCTCCCCGGCCCGGCCACCATCTCGGCGATCGAGACCATCAATGCCGTGGCTGCGGCGCTCGTGTTCGGGTTGACGAGGACGTATCGGTCCATTAATGAAAATCTCTCACTGGCAAGACAATTGCATCCAACGACGCAACATCAATCCTTGTCCAGGTGCCCCAATGATCCGCCGCCGCCCGTTCCTCGCTGCCGCCCTCGCCGCGCCCGCCCTGGTCGCGCGCGCCTCGCTTGGCCAGACCAAGCGCAAGATCAAGCTCGGCTCCGCCTTCACCACGACCACCAACGCGATGTTCCTGATGCCGGACCTGCTGGCGCCGGAGGGGATCGACGCCGAGATCATCACCTTCCCGAGCCTGGTCCAGCGCATGCAGGCGGTGGCCGCGGGGAGCGTCGACGCGGGGAATGGCGGGCTGTCGGCGACGATGCAGGTCGCGACCAAGGGGTTCCCGATGTCGGTGCTGGCCAATGGCTGCGACGGCGGCTGGATGCTGGTGGCGCGGCCGGACATCACCGAGATGAAGCAGCTCGCGGGCAAGAAGATCGGGGTGCAGAACGGTTCGATCGGGCTGGTCAGCCTGAACTGGAAGCTGCGGCACGAGGGGTTGGACGGCAAGGTAGAACTGGTGTTCCTCGACAACCAGGATCAGCCGACGCCGCTGGCGCGGGGCGACGTGGCGGCGATCTGCTGCTTCGAGCCGTATGCGACGTTCGCGGAGCTCAGCGGCTTCGGGCACAAGCTGTGGGTCCCTTACGACACGCCGATGGGCAAGACCAATCTCGGTTTCGTTGCGAGCACCGCCTTCATCAAGAAGGACCCGGGGCTCACGCGCAGCCTGGTGCAGGCGCATGTGAAGGCGACCGAGAAGATGCGGACCGATCCGTCGATCGCGGTCGCCACGACGATCAAGCAATTCAATCTCAGCCCCGAGATCGCGGCGGCGAGCACCAAGAACCTGTTCTTCAGCGCCGATAGCGGGGAGGCGTTCCAGAGTGGGCTGAAGGCGCTCGCCAAGATGATGCTGGACGACAAGATGCTGGACCGCGAGCCTGATTGGTCCGAGTTCATCAACACCAGCTTCCTCTGACGCATGGCGCGCGCCAGGAGCCTCCTGGGCCTGCTGCCGATCGCCGGGCTGCTGCTGCTCTGGCAGGTGGCGGTGGTGGCGAAATGGTATCCGCCGGTGCTGCTGCCGTCGCCGGGCAAGGTGGCGGACGCGTTCGTCACGTGGGGGCCGTTGATCGCGGCGAATGCGTGGGCGAGCGTGCTGCGGGTGTTGATCGGGGTGGGCTTGGCGTTCGTGGTGGCGGTGCCGGCCGGGCTGCTGATCGGGCGGTATCAGCTGCTCGACCGGCTGACGGATTGGTCGATCCAGGCGTTCCGGTCGGTGCCGCCGATCTCGCTGATTCCGCTGGCGATGCTGTTCTTCGGGATCGGCGACACGCCGGCGATCGTGCTGATCTTCGTCTCGGCGCTGTGGCCGCTGCTGCTCAACACGATCTTTGGGGTACGCGGGATCGAGCGGACCTTGCTCAAGGTCGCGGCGTCGGCGCGGGCGAGCGAGATGCTGGTGCTGCGCGACGTGGTGCTTCCGGCGGCGCTGCCGTCGATCTTCACCGGGCTGCGGCTGGCGATCGGGGGCGGCTGGCTGACGGTGGTGACGGCGGAGATGATCGCGGTGAAGTCGGGGCTCGGGTACATGATCCTCAATGCGCAGATGACGTTCCGCACCGAGCTGATCTTCGCGGGGATCGTCGTGATCGGGGCGATCGGGTTGCTGGCCGACCAATCCGTGCGCCGGCTGCGCGCCTATGCCTGCCGGTGGCAGGAGGGGCTGACGGCGAGTCCGGGATGAGCGGGTTCATCCTGGGATGAACGGGTTCATCGAGTGCATCGGGGTCGGCAAAACCTATGAGGGGGTTGCCGGCCGGGTGGAGGCGTTGCGCGGTATCGATCTGCGGTGTGCCGAGGGGGAGTTCGTCTGCCTGCTGGGGTTGTCCGGCTGCGGCAAGAGCACGCTGCTGCAGATGATCGCGGGGCTGGAGACGCCGACGACGGGGCAGATCGTGGTCGATGGGCACGAGTTGGACGGGCCGTCGCCGGCGACCAGCATCGTGTTCCAGGATCACGGGCTGTTCCCGTGGATGACGGTCCAGCGCAATGTCGAGTTCAACCTGAAGGCGCGCCGGGTCGCGGCCGCAGCCCGGCGGCAGCGTGCGGCGGAGATGCTGGCGCTGACCGGGCTCGAGGGGTTCGCCACGCGCTATCCGCACCAGCTCTCCGGCGGCATGCGGCAGCGGGTCGGTATCGCGCGGGCGCTGACCACGCGCCCGAAGGCGCTGCTGATGGACGAGCCGTTCGGCGCGCTCGATGCGCAGACGCGCTTTCATTTGCAGACCGAGCTGCTCTCGATCTGGGCAAAGCAGCGGACCACGATCCTGTTCGTCACGCACAGCATCGACGAGGCGATCTTGCTGGCGGACCGGATCCTGGTGTTCACGCCGCGGCCGGGCCGGTTGGCCGAGGAGGTGGTGGTCGATCTGGCGCGGCCGCGGCTGCCGGCGGATCCGGCGTTCGATGCGCTGTCGACCCGGTTGCGCCAGGCGATCGGCGCTAGCGCGACAGTCGCCTGACGATCAGGCGCGCCGCGATCGGCAGCGCGGCCAGCAGGAGCAGCGAGCCCAGCAGGCTCGGGGAGAGCACGCCGGACAGGCTCTGCAGCCGGGCCAGTTGCGTGCCGGCGTTCACGTAGACCAGCGTTGCCGGCAGCATCGCCGCCTGGCTGACCGCGTAGAAGCGCAGCGCCGGGAATGCCGTCAGCCCGAACAGGACGTCCACCACGAAGAACGGGATCGCTGGAACCAGACGCAGGCTGACGAGATAGAGCCAGCCCTTCCCGCGCGAGGCCGCGGTCGATGGCTTCGAGCCGCCGCGGGAAGTGGCGGGCGACCAGGTCGCGGAACAAGAAGCGGCTCGCCAGCAGCGCCAGGGTCGCGCCGATCGATGATCCGAACGAGGCAAGCACCGTCCCTTCCGCCAGGCCGAACAGCGCACCGCCGGCGACCGTCATCAGCAACGCGCCGGGTATCGCGAGCGCTGCCATGAGGATGTAGAGCGCGAGATAGGCGGCGGCGAACAGCAGCGGCGCGCGGTCCCGCATCGCCAGGAGTTGCTGCTCGTGGCTGCGCAAGGCGTCGAGGGTCAGCGCGTGGTGCCAGCCGAATGCGAAGAAGCCGCCCAGCAGGGCGAGAACCGCGGCGGCCAGGACCAGCTTCTTCACCAGCCCCTGATAACCGTTCGCCCCGGACCGGGCCAGGCGGCGTGGTGGTTGACCGTCGCCGGTTCGGGGGCAAATCTCAGCGCATGACCTTCCCCTATATCGGACGACGTGAAGATGCCCGGCTGCTGACCGGCTCGGGTCGCTACACCGCGGACTGGAACCTCGAGGGCCAGCGCTACGCCGCGTTCCTGCGCGCGGACCGTGCGCATGCCGCGATACGCGGGATCGATCTCGAGGCCGCGCGCGGGGCGCCGGGCGTCGTTGCCATCCTGACCGGGGCGGACACCGAGGCGGCGGGGTTCAACCGCAACGTGCCGCTGATGCCGGTGAAGGGCCGGGGCGGGGCGGCGCTGATCAGTCCCAAGCGCCCTGCCCTCGCGCTCGACCGGGTGCGCTTCGTCGGCGAGCCGGTCGCGCTGGTCGTCGCCGAGACGCTGGCGCAGGCGCAGGACGCCGCGGAGCTGATCCAGATCGACTACGAGGACCTGCCCGTCCTCGCGACGCCGGAAGCCGCCACTGCCGAGGGCGCCGCGCTGGTGCATGACGAGGCGGCTGGCAATGTCTGCTTCGATTACGAGTATGGCGACGAGGCCGCCACGTCGGCCGCGTTCGCGTCGGCCGCGCATGTGGTGCGCCTCGATCTGCGCAGCGACCGGGTGGTGGGGAACCCGATGGAGCCGAAGGGGGCGCTGGTCGCCTGGCGGGATGGCAAGGTCGATGTCTGGACCTCGACCCAGGGGATGATCGCGCTGCGCGACAGTCTCGCGAGCCAGACCGGGCTCGATCCCGCCATCATCCGGATGCGCGCACAGGACGTGGGCGGCGGGTTCGGCATCCGCGGGCCGGCCTATCCCGAACATGCGGCGCTGGTGCTTGCCGCGCGGCAGACGGGCCATCCCGTCAAATGGGTCGCCAGCCGCTCGGAGACGTTCCTCAGCGACTATCACGGCCGCGGGCTGATCATGACCGGCGAGCTGGCGCTCGACGCGGAGGGGCGGTTCCTGGCGCTGCGCCATGAGTGGCTGTGCGACCAGGGCGCTTTCCCGGTGGCGACGGGGCCGCTGATCAACACGCTCAACCCGGCTTCGATGTGCACGCTGTGCTACCAGGTGCCGGCCGTGTATGGCCGCCATCGGCTGGCCTTCACCAACACCGTTCCGATCACCGCCTATCGCGGCGCCGGGCGGCCGGACATGGCGTATGTGGTCGAGCGGCTGGTCGACGAAGCGGCGCGGCAGCTCGGGCGCGACCGGCTCGAGATCCGGCGGCTGAACGCGATCAAGCCGGACGCCTTCCCATACAAGCTCCCGACCGGGCCGGCCGGCGCGACATACGATAGCGGCGATTACGCCAACCTGCTCGACGCCGCTGCAGAGGCTGCGGATTGGGCGGGATTCGAGGCCCGCCGCGCCGAGGCGGCGGCACGGGGCAATCTGCGCGGCATCGGCTGCGCGCTGTTCGTCGAGCCCGCCGGCGGGGTGGTGCCGAAGGACGAGGTCGCGATCAGCTTCGCCGATGACGGCAACATCATCCTGCACAACGTCACCCATTCCTCGGGCCAGGGGCACGAGACGGTGTTTCCCGAGATCGTGGCGCGCGTGCTGGGCCTGCAGCCCGGCGCCATCACGCTCGTGCAGGGTGATCCGGAGGGCCCGGCCCTGGTCGGCGGCGGCGCCTTCGCCTCGCGCTCGATGATCACGCACGGGGCCGCCAGCCATCTCGCAGCCCACGAGGTGGTCAAGAAAGGCATGGACCTCGCGGCCGACGCACTGGAAGCCGCGCCGGCGGACATCGAATATGCCGAGGGCGCCTACCGCATCGCCGGCACCGACCGCGCCATCACGCTGCTCGACCTGGCCGCCCGCACGCCCGGCGCGCTGGACACGCAGACAGAGCTGCCCGCCGCCCGCGCTTTCCCCTCCGGCGCGCATGTCGCCGAAGTCGAGATCGATCCCGAAACCGGGGTCACCGCGCTGGTGCGCTACACCGCGGTGGACGATTGCGGCGTGGTGCTGAACCCGACGCTGCTCGAGGCGCAGATCGTGGGCGGTATGCTGCAGGGCATCGGGCAGGTGCTGGCCGAGATTTGCGTCTACGACGAGAACGGGCAGATGCTCAGCGGGAGCTTCATGGATTACGCGATGCCGCATTCGGACATGATGACCGACATCGCCGTGCACGAGCGGCCGGTGCGGTCGCCGACGAATGCGCTCGGCGTCAAGGGCGCCGGGGAGGCGGGCACCACGGGCGCGCTGCCGGCGGGGATGAACGCGGTGATCGACGCGCTGGCGGGGCGAGGCATCACGCATCTGGACATGCCGGCATCGGCGCAACGCGTCTGGCGCGCGCTCCAGGAGGCGAAATGACCGCGTTCGATTTCAGCCTCCCGACGCTCGAGGGCGGCACGCTCGATCTGGCCGAGTATCGCGGCAAGCCGCTGCTGATCGTCAACACCGCGTCCAAATGCGGGTTCACGCCGCAATATGCCGGGCTGCAGCGGCTTTGGGACGCGTATCACGCAAAGGGGCTGACGGTGATCGGCGTGCCGTCGAACGATTTCGGCCGCCAGGAGCCGGGCAGCGAGGCCGAGATCGGCGCATTCTGTCAGAAGAACTACGGAGTCACGTTCCCGATGGCCGGAAAACTCCACGTCGCCGGGCGCGACGCGCATCCGCTGTTCCGCTTCCTGGGCGACCAGGGCGGCGCGCTCTCCCGGCCGCGCTGGAATTTCTTCAAATACCTGGTGGCGCCGGACGGGTCGCTCGCCACCTGGTTCTCGAGCATTACCAAACCGGACTCCGCCCGCGTCAAAGCCGCGGTCGAAGCGCATGTCTGAGGCGCGCCCCTACCCTCACCCGGTCGTCCGCGCGGACTGGCTCGCGCTGCATCGCGAGGAGGCGCTCGAGCCCGAGTTGCCGATCATCGATCCGCACCATCACCTCTGGCACAACCGCCCGTCCGGCCGGTACATGCCCGAGGAGCTGTATGCGGACCTGTATGCCGGCCACAACGTGGTCGCGACGGTGTTCATGCAGTGCGCCTGGATGCATCGCAGCGAGGGGCCGGAAGCCGAGCGCCCGGCGGGCGAGAGCGAGGCGGTCGACGCGGTCGCCACGCTGTCGGCCACCGGCGCCTACGGTCCGGCGCGGGCGTGCGCGGGCATTGTGAGCTATGCGGACCTCCGCCGCGCCGATCTGGACGTGACGCTCGATGCGCATGTCAAATCCGCCGGGTCGCGCTTCCGCGGCGTGCGCCAGATCGCGGCTTCCGACCCGTCGGTGATCGCGGGCTACTCTACCCGCGAGGAACCCGGGCTGCTGCGGGACCCCAATTTCCTGCGCGGCCTCCGCCGGCTCGGCGAGCGGGGCTTCACCTATGATTCCTGGGCGTTCCACACGCAGTTGCCCGACCTCCTGGCCGTCGCCCGTGCGGCGCCCGACACCGCCATCGTCATCGACCACCTGGGCGGACCGCTCGGCGGCGGGCATTGGCGGGCGTTGCACGACGAAGTGTTGGAATCTTGGTCGGAGTCGATGCGCGCGCTCGCCGGCTGCCCGAACGTGTCGGTCAAGCTCGGCGGCCTCGCCATGCCCGTGAACGGATTCGACTATCACGAGCAGCCGACTCCGCCGACCTCGGAGCAGATCGCGCGCGACTGGCGCCCCTATATCGAGCCGTGCATCGAGTGGTTCGGCCCCGACCGCTGCATGTTCGAGAGCAACTTTCCCGTCGACAAAGGAATGGTCGATTACACGGTTCTTTGGAATGCTTTCAAGATTCTTGCCCGCGGCGCGTCCGACGAGACGAAGCGCGAATTATTCTACGATACTGCTCGCCATTTCTACAGCCTTAGCGAGTAGGTCGGAGTTCCAATGCGCCGCACGCATGTCAGAATTTTTTGCAACGCAACGCAGCCGCAGCATTTCGCACTTGCGTTGCACGGCGAGTAAAGGCACATTGTGCAGCGCAGCAAGCGACTCTGTCGCTTCTGCAGGACGTTTCCTCCCTAAACTTGGCGGCATCTTCGGGTGCCGCCTCTTTTTTTATCTCGGCCGCCCGGCTTGGCGCGCCAGCGCCAGGACCAGCCGGCGCACCAGCAACACATCCGGCGACCCGGTCTGCTTGCACAGCAGTTCGACCCGCCGCGCCTCGCCCATCGCCGCCGCAAGTCGTGCCGCGTCCCACTGACGCACGGTCCGCCCGAACTCCGCCACCCGCTTGAAGAACACCGGCGGGCGCAGCATCCGCACGGCATCCTCCGCCGACGCGCCGGCGGCCATGTGGCCGCGCGCCTGATGCAGCCGCGCCAGGTGCTGCATCACCCCGCGCGTGATCGCCACCGGCGCGGTCCCCTCGGCGATCGCCAGTTCGAGCGCGCGGTCCGCCGTCCGCGCGTCGCCGGACGTCGCCGCGAACACCGCGTCGTCGAACGCGACCGACGCCGCATCGCCCACGCAGGCGCGCACGTCGTCCAGATCGAGGCGGCGCTGCTCGCCGGCATACAGGATCAGCTTCTCGATCTCGCCGGAGACCGCCCCGGAATCGGAGCCGACACGGTCGGCGACATAGGCGAGCGCGTCCGGGTCGAGCGTCACGCCGGCCTCCTGCAACGAGGCGGCGATCCGTTGCTCGAGCGCCTTGCCCTCCTCCGGATAGCAGGCGATCGCCGCGCCTTGCGGCATCGCTTCCACCAGCGCGCGCAGCTTCGAGCGTGCCGGCAGCGACCCCGTCGCCTCCAGCACCACGAGGCTGTCGCCGGGGCTGCGACGGCCGCCTGCTGCACCGCAGCCGTCAGCCCATCCACCGCGTCGCGCACGCGGACGACGCGGCGGCCGCCCAGCATGGCGATCGCGCTCGCCTCCTCGGCCAGGCGCGCATGATCCTCGCGCGCCAGCCAGGCCACGCGGAACGGATCGTCGCGGGCGCCCACGACGGCCATGGTCAGCGCTTCGGCCCGCTGCCGGATCAGCCCCTCGTCCTCGCCATGCAGCAGGACGACCCGCGACCGCGCCGGGGTCGCGCAGGAAGGCCGAGACCCGCCGCGCATCGAGCTTCATGCGGCGGCGGCTTGCTTTCGGAAGTACAGCGCGACGTCGAGCGCGATCTGGTCGGCGGTCGTCTCGGCGAGGCGTTCGAAGGCCGAGCGCTCTGCTCGAGATCGGCGGCGAAATACTGCTGGTTGTTGATGTTGAAGCCGTCGATGAAGCGGGCCGCGCCGGTGGTCAGCAGCGGTCTGCTTCGGGTCCAGCTTGCGAAGCTGCCAGCTGCGAGCGCCGATCGAGCCGCACGCGGTTGGACGACGTGTCCTGCTGGATGCCGATCGCCTCGGCCGCGATGCTGAAGCCGCCGCTCAGCTCGTAGCTCTTGGCGACGCCCTCACCGGTGCCCTCGAAGCGCGCTGCAGCGCCTGGCGCAGCAACTGCCCGGTCCGTTCCGGGCATGACGCCGACATAGATCGCCGCCAGTCTCCGGGCGGACGGTGCCGCCGCTTGGCGAGCGGCCCGTAAACGCGGATGGAAGCCGCAGCCGGACAGCCCGGACGCGGCCCCGAGCAGCAGGAGCCGGCGCGCGTCATCCCGCCACCACGAAGTTGACGATCCGGTCCGGCACGTGGATGCGCTTGACGATCCGCTTGCCCTCCAGCAGCCGGGCCACGTTCGGCTCGGCCTCGGCGGCGGCGTAGGCCGCGTCGGCCGCCGTCGCCGGGCGGCAGCGCCACGGTCCCGCGCAGCTTGCCGCTGATCTGGACGGCGATGGTGACGGTGTCGACGACCAGCATCGCCGGGTCGGCTTCGGGCCAGGGCTGATCGGCGACCAGCGGCGCGCCGGGGTCGACCAGGTGCTGCACCTCTTCGGCCAGATGCGGCGCCATCGGCGCGATCAGGCGCGCCATCAGCAGCATCGCCTCGCGCCGGGCTGCGGCCAGGCCGGGTTTCGGCCCGGCGCGCTCGGCCTCGCCCAGCGCGCGCGGCCAGCTCGTAGAGCCGGGCGATGGCGACGTTGATGGCGAACGCCGTCCAGCGCCTCGGTCACGGCAGCGATCGTGCGGTGGGCGACGCGGCGCAACGCCAGTCGCCTCCGGGCCCGGCGGCCGCGCCGATCCACCGTCTCGCGCCGCGACGGCGGCGGCCAGGCGGTACACGCGCTGGGTGAAGCGCGACGCGCCGGCCACGCCCGACTTCGGTCCATTCGATGTCGCGGTCGGGCGGGTTGTCCGACAGCACGAACCAGCGCGCGGTGTCGGCGCCGTAGCGGTCGATGATCCCGGCCGGGTCGACCGTGTTCAGCTTGCTCTTGGACATCTTCTCGACGCGGCCGACCGCCACGGCGCTCGCCGGTCTCGCGACGGCGCGCCGTCCCGTCCGGCAGCATCTCGACCTCGCTCGGATAGAGCCAGTTGCCGTCCGCGGCCCGGTAGGTCTCGTGCGTGACCATGCCCTGGGTGAACAGCCCGGCGAACGGCTCGGCCAGCCCGACCTCGCCGGCGCCTCTGCAGCGCGCGGGTGAAGAAGCGGGCGTAGAGCAGGTGCAGGATCGCGTGCTCGATGCCGCCGATATACTGGTCGACCGGCAGCCAGTGATCGACCGCCGCGCCGCTCCAGCGCCGCCTCGGCGTGCGGCGCAGCAGAAGCGGGCGAAATACCACGAGCTGTCGACGAACGTGTCCATCGTGTCGGTCTCGCGCTGCGCGGCTGCGCCGCAGGCGGGGCAGGCGACGTGCTTCCAGGTCGGATGATGGTCGAGCGGATTGCCCGGCCGGTCGAACGTGACGTCGAGCGGCAGCACCACCGGCAGGTCGGCGTCGGGCACCGGCACCGGGCCGCAGGCGGCGCAGTGGATGATCGGGATCGGCGCGCCCCAGTAGCGCTGCCGGCTGATGCCCCAATCGCGCAGCCGCCAGTTGACGACGCCGCGGCCGGCGCCCTTGCGCTCGAGCGCGCTCGATGGCGCGCGCGCTTGGCCGGCGTCGACGTCGAGCCCGTCGAGGAAGCCGGAATTGAAGATCGTGCCGGGGCCGGTATAGGCCTCGTTGCCGAGCGCGAAGCTGTGCCGGGTCCTCGCCCGGCGGCAGCACGACCGGGGTGACGGTCAGACCGTATTTGCGGGCGAACTCGATGTCGCGCTGGTCGTGGCCGGGGCAGCCGAAGATCGCGCCGGTGCCGTATTCCATCAGCACGAAATTGGCGATCCAGACCGGGAAGGTGACGCCGGGCATGAACGGGTGCGCGACGCGCAGGCCGGTGTCGAAGCCGCGCTTCTCGGCGGTCTCGATCGCTGCCTCGCTGGTGCCGAGGGCGCGGCATTCGGCGATGAACGCGGCGGCGGCCGGGTTGCTGCGCGGCGGCGGCGGCGGCCATCGGGTGCTCCGGCGCGATGGCCAGGAAGGACATGCCGAACAGCGTGTCCGGCCGGGTCGTGAACACCTCGATCTCGTGTCTGGCCGGCGACCGGCTCGGCCAGCGGGAAGCGGACGCGCGCGCCCTCGCTGCGGCCGATCCAGCGCGCCTGCATGGTGCGCACGCGCTCGGGCCAGCGATCGAGCCCGTCCAGCGCCTCGAGCAGCTCGGTGGCGTATTGGGTGATGCGGAAGAACCACTGGGCGAGCTGCCGCTTCTCGACCGGCGCGCCGGAGCGCCAGCCGCGGCCGTCGATCACCTGCTCGTTGGCCAGCACCGTGCCGTCCACCGGGTCCCAGTTGACCCAGCTTTCGCGCCGGTCGACCAGGCCGGCCTTCAGCAGGTCGAGGAACAGCTTCTGCTGGTGCCCGTAATAGGACGGGTCGCAGGTGGCGAACTCGCGCGACCAGTCGAGCGACAGGCCCATGCGCTGCAGTTCGGCGCGCATCGCCGCGATGTTGGCGCGGGTCCAGGCGTCGGGGTGGATGCCGCGGTCGCGTGCGGCGTTCTCCGCCGGCAGGCCGAACGCGTCCCAGCCCATCGGGATGCATGACCGCGAAGCCGCGCGCCCGCTTGAACCGCGCGACGACGTCGCCGAGCGCGTAGTTGCGGACGTGGCCCATGTGGATCTTGCCGCTGGGATACGGGAACATCTCGAGCACGTAGTATTTCGGCTTGCCGCCGTGCGGCACGTCCTCGACGCGGAAGCATTGCCGCGCGGCCCAGGCTGCCTGCCAGCGCGGTTCGGCCGCGCGGAAGTCGTATCCGGTGCTGGCCTCCGGCGGGCGGCGAACTGGCGGGCGACGTATCGGGCACGTCTAGCGCGAGGCGGTCTGCGAGCGCAGTTCGCGGGCGCGGGCCAGGACCTTGTCCTCGATCTCGCCGCGGGTCGACCGGGCTCACCGGCGCGTCGACCCATTGGCCGCCGCGCTTGACCTGGCGGAAGATGGTGACGCGGATGCCGTCGGCGCGAAGCTGGCGGCCGAGGATATAGGCGGTCGCCTTGAACCGCTCGCCTTGGGAGGCCGGCGGCGAGTACCAATCGGTGATGATGACGCCGCCGAACGGGTCGGCCGAGGCGAGCGGCATGAACGCCAGCGTGTCGAGCGCGGCGCGCCAGAGATAGGCGTTGACGCCGAGCGCCGAGCTTTCGCCGGCGGCGTCAGTGCCGCCGGTCTTGCCGCCGATGCCGAGCACGAGGCCCTGGTCGCCGCCGACCTTGCCGCGCTCCGGGCCGTCGGTGCGGTAATCGTGATACTCGTCCTCGGCGACCGGTCGGCTCTTGGAGCAGGCGCCGAGGGCCAAGCCCAGGACGAGGAGAGCGGAAAGCGAAGCGCGGAATTTGACCATGGTTGGCGTGCCTAACGGGGCAGTTCGGGGCGGTCGTCTTAGCCCGCGCTCGTTGGAGTGCCAAGCCCGGCCGCGCGGTGCGGGCCGATACAGGCGCTGGGGGCGGCGATTTGGGCGTTTCTCGAATAAAAAAGGGGCGGTGGTTTCCCACCGCCCCTGATTGCCGAGTGAGTGACGCGTCTGCTTACCAGGCGAACGCGGTGCCGACCGACACGCCGGTAGACGGTCACCTTGTTGCTCGTCCGGTTGGCCAGCCGTGCCGCGTCGCGGCGGTCACGCCGGCCCGGTGACGAAGTTGTAGCCGTTCTGCTTACGCTCGCCCCACAGTCCCGAGAGGAAGATCGAGACGCCGGGAGCCAGCGAGTAGGTGCCGCCGACGGCGACGCCCTGGTCCTTGCGCTGGCGGCCGAAGTAGGCGTTGCCGAGGTCGCCCGCGCTCTCCGTCACGAAGTAGTGGGCGCCGACGACGACCGGACCGAACGTGTAGGAGGCGCCGACCAGCCAAGCGTTGCTGTTCGGGAAGCCGGTCGGCAGGGTGTCGCCGACGGTGCCGTTGAAGCTGCCCGTCATGTAGTGACCGCCGACGCTCAGGCCGCCGACGGTGGCGACGGCGCCGAAGTCGCCGATGCTGCAGGCCCTGGTAGTTGTACGACGCTGGCCGCCGGTCGCGAGCGGGTTGTTGTTGAACGGCAGGCCGCCGTTGTAGTTCACGTGGCCGCCGCCGATGTAGGCGGCCGTCGCGGCCAGGCCGACGGGGCCGAAGCTGCCGCGGTAGCGGAGCAGGACGTCGAACGTGTTGCGGCGACGCGCCGATTCAGCGTTGGACGTGGTCGACGACGCACGGTCGCAGTAGGACGTGGCCGACAGGTTGGTGCTGGTGGTGAACGACTGGCCCGGCGCGTTGCAGTTGTCGCTGCCGCTGACGTTGGCCGTGCTCGGCTCGTAGGAGACGCCGAGGTCGAAGCCGAAGATCTGCGGCGACAGGTAAACCACCTTGTTGGTGGTGTAGTAGCTGCCGATGTCCGAGAACGGCCAAGCCGGCGCGACGTTGCCGCGCGATGAAGCCCGGAACGTCGCCGTTCCAGCCGCCGTCGTTGAAGTTTTCGAAGTTGCCGGTCAGGTAAAGGCTGGTCGGCTGGTCGATCGAGCCGAAGCGGATGGTGCCGATCTGGTCGGTGCCGAGGTAGCCCCACACGCGACGGAAATAGAGGCTGGCGCGCGTTCGGGTCGTTGCCCGAGATGCTGCCGTTGGAGCCGCCGCCGGCGAGGCCGCGCGGTGTCCTGCCGGATTTCGAGGTTGGCGCCGTATTTCAGGCCGTTCGCGGCGATGCCGTCGAAGCCCGGATACAGACGGCCATACTCGGCGAAGCCGTACTTGTCCTGCTTGTTGCCGTTGCTGTGTCGGCGTCGCCGTCGTTGTGCGAGCGTACGCGTAGAAGCGGACGCGGCCGTTCAGCCGCACGACGACCGTGCCGGGCGTCGGGCGTCGGCCATCGGCGGCACGCCGCGGCGCCGGTACGTAGACTGGGTTGGTGACAGCGTCTGGGCGCTGCGCGTCGGTCGCCACCGCGCCCCAGGCGCCCAGACCGGCCACACTGGCCAGCAGGAGTTTACGCATCGAAGTCCTCCTCAAAACGCCGATACCGGCGGACATACATCAGGCCCCGTCCCATCCCTCACGAACTGCGCCGATGCAGCACGGGCCGGGTCAGCCAGACCTGCCGAGAGTATTGCCGCGCCCTTCGCCGCCCGCAATCGGCAAGCGAGCGTAGCCATGGCAAATGCGAAACACTGTGGCAGACAGGTGACATGCCGTTCACGGCAAGGAACGCGCCGATCGCGCCCGCCCCAGGCGCCCCGCGCGGCAGGCGGGCGACCGTTTCGCCGGTGACGCCGCCCAGCGCGAACACCGGCAACCGGGCCGCGCGCGCCATCGCGCCCCAGCGGATCGGGCCCAGCGGCCGCGCGCCGGGGTGCGACTGCGGTGGCGAAGACCGGCGAGAGGAACGCCAGTGCGCGCCGGCGCGGCGCGCCCGCACCAGCTCGGCCCGATCGTGCGCCGAACTGGTGACCAGCCGGCGACGCCGGTGCGGACCCCGGCGCGGGCCGACGCCCGCCGCGCAGGTGCCGCCCGGCCCAGGCCGGCGCGCCCCGCCCCTCCCCGGCCACCACCAGCGCGACCCGCCGCTCCCGGCACAGCCGCGCCACCCGCTCGCAGCAGCGCCGGCCGCTCGGGCGCGCCGTCATGGCGGAACACCACGCCGCACAGCCCAGCCGGCAGCGCCGCGACCGCCGCCATCGAGGTCCGGCATCGCGCACCGCGTCGGTGAACAGCCAGAGCGGCGGCAGCGCGCCCGGCCGCGCCGTCGCCTTGACCGCGCGGCCCCAGGCCGACAAGCTTCTGGTCCATGTCCAACCTCCCTCGTTTCGTCCAGCCTCGCCGAGCGCTTGGCGCCGGTCCAGCACCGCATCGCCGACGCCGCGGCCCGCGCCGGCCGGCAGCCCGGCGACGTCACGCCTGGTGGCCGTCTCCAAGACCCACGACGCGCGAGGCGGTGCTCGACGGCGCTCGAAGCCGGCCAGACCCGGTTCGGCGAGAACCGCGTCCAGGAGGCGGCGGGCAAGTTCCCGGCGTTGCGGGAGACGCATCCGGGCTTGCGGCTGCACCTGATCGGCGGGCTGCAGACCAACAAGGCGCGCGACGCGGTGCGCGTGGCCGACGTGATCGAGAGCGTCGACCGGCCGCGGCTGGCCGATGCGTTCGCCGCCGCGATCGCGTCGAGCGGCGGCCGCACGCCGGCGCTGCTCGTGCAGGTCAATGTCGGCGACGAGCCGCAGAAGGCGGGCGATCCCGCGCGCGGAGGCCGACCGCTTCATCGAGGACTGCCAGCAGCGCTTCGGGTCGGCGCTGACCGGGCTGATGTGCATCCCGCCCGCCGAGGGCGACCCGGCGCCGCATTTCGACTGGCTGGCCGAGTGCGCCCGCCGGCACGGCGCTGGCGACCCTGTCGATGGGCATGTCCGGCGATTTCGAGACCGCCATCCTGCACGGCGCGACCCATGTGCGCGTCGGCAGCGCGATTTTCGGCGCACGTCCGAGCTTGCTATAGCGTTCCGATAACGATATTTAAATGTATTCGGAACGTTGTGGAGATGTTTGAATGGTTCGCCTCCCTGCCGCGTTGATGTCCATCGCCTTGGCGGGCGCGCTCGCCGCCTGTGCTGCCCCGCCCCCGCCGGCACCGGCCCCGGAAGCCGCAGCGCCGGCGCCAGCCGCCGCGCCGGCCCAGGCGAGCGGCTCGCTCGACGGCGTCTATCGTGGGCCGCCGGGCGGCACGCACGGTTCGTCCGCCTGCGGCACGACGGCTTTCGGCTATCCGATCCGGGTCACCAATGGGGTCGCCTCGATGCAGACGGTCATGGCCGGGCGTCTCGAGGGCAAGGTCGCGCCGGACGGCTCGCTGAGCATCGTCGAGGGCCGGAGCAGCCTGCAGGGTAAGTTCAGCGGCAACGAGTTCAACGGGACCTACGCCCGCGGCAATTGCGGCTTCCCGCTCGCTTACAAGAAGTAGTCGCCGCGCCGCCGGACCAGGTCGCCGCGACCCGATCCGGCCGTCCGACCCGATCGGCGGTTTTGCGGTAGAGTGCCGCCATGACTCTTCCCATTGCCGCCGCCGGCATCGGCGATCCCATGCGCGAGGCGCTGGTCGTGCTCGGCGCCGCCGCGCTCGTGATCCCGCTGTTCCACCGCCTGCGCCTGAGCCCGGTGCTGGGCTATATGATCGTCGGCGTGCTGGCCGGGCCGATGGGGCTCGGCGCGCTGGTCGACCGTTTTCCCGCCCTGGCGCTTGTCACGATCCCCGACCGGGCGCGGATCGAGCACGTGGCCGATCTCGGCGTGGTGCTGCTGATGTTCACGATCGGGCTGGAACTCTCCTGGGAGCGGGTGGTCGCGCTGCGGCGGCTGGTGTTCGGGCTCGGCGCGCTGCAGGTGGCGGTCTGCACCGCCGCGCTCGCGCTCGTGTTGAGCGCCCTCGGGGTTGCCCGCGGCCCGGCGCTGATCGCCTCGCTGGCGCTGGCCATGTCCTCGACCGCGATCGTCACCCAGGTGCTGTCCGACGAGCGGCGCATGAGCAGCCAGACCGGGCGCACCAGCTTCGCCGTCCTGCTGTGCCAGGATCTCGCGGTGGTGCCGATCCTGTTCCTGCTGGGCGCGATGGGCAGCGGCCGCGACGGGGGCGGGAGCTGGCTCGGCCTGGCGCGGGCGCTTGCGGAGGCGGTGGCGATGGTGGCGGCGCTCGCCGCGCTCGGCCGGCTCGGGCTGCGTCCGCTATTCCGCAGCGTGGCGCGGACCCGCAGCCCCGAATTGTTCATGGCCGCCTGCCTATTGGTGGTGCTGTCCACGGGGTTGGCGGCGGCGGCGGCGGGGCTGTCGATGGCGTTGGGGGCGCTGATCGCCGGGCTGCTGCTGGCTGAAACCGAGTTCCGCCGGCAGGTCGAGGTCACGGTCGAGCCGTTCAAAGGCCTGCTGCTCGGGCGTGTTCCTGATCTCCATCGGCTTGCGGCTGGATCTCGGCGCGCTGGCGGCCGCGCCGGTCCTGGTGGTCGGCGCGGCGCTGGCGCTGATCGGGCTGAAGGCGGCGCTGACGTTCGGGCTGGCCCGGCTGTTCCGGGTCCGCAGCCCGGCGGCGCTGCAATCCGCGCTGATGCTGGCGCCGGGCGGCGAGTTCGGCTTCGTCATCCTCGGCGTCGCCAGCGGCCTCGGCCTGCTGCCGCCGGTGCTGACCGGGGAGATCTTCCTGCTGACGGCGCTGACGATGGCGACGATCCCGGCTTTGTCGTGGCTCGGCCGCCAGATCGCGCCGCAACCGAAGGCTGCGGTTGCCGCCGAGCTGCTTCCCGTGTCGGATCCCGACGCGAACGGGGTGATCATCGCCGGGTTCGGCCGGGTCGGCCGGACGGTCGCCCGCCTGCTCCGGGCGCAC
Source organism: uncultured Alphaproteobacteria bacterium (assembly GCA_963848035.1). Taxonomy (GTDB): domain Bacteria; phylum Pseudomonadota; class Alphaproteobacteria; order Acetobacterales; family Acetobacteraceae; genus JAVVHH01. The sequence goes on along the minus strand of CAWKCD010000001.1, from coordinate 2,392,937 downwards.
GACATTCCCTGGGTCGCGCTCGACACCGACGTGTCGCGGGTCGCCGAACGCAGGGGCGCGGGGGATGCGGTGTTCTACGGCGACTCCACGCAGGCCGAACTGCTGCGACGCGTGGGCCTGGCGACGGCGCGTGCGCTGGTCGTGACCATCGACCAGCGCGAACGGGCCGACATGATCGTCAGCGCCGCCCGCGCCGAGCGGCCGGACCTGCTGATCGTCGCGCGCGCCCGGGATTCGCGCGCATGCCGCCCATCTCTACGCGATGGGCGCGACCGACGCGGTGCCGGAGACGGTCGAGGCGAGCCTGCAGCTCTCCGAAGCGGTGCTGGTCGATCTCGGCATCCCGATGGGCCCGGTGCTCGTCTCGATCCACGAGCAGCGGGCCGCGTTCCAGGCCGAGATCAAGCGGATGGCGCCGGACAGCCTGGTGCGCGGGCGCGGCGGGCGGCGGCTCCGGCAAGGCGTCGAGGCCGAGGAGCCGACCGCCTCCGGTTGATCGCGGCGGCGGTTGCGTCCATAGGCGACAGCAACACGGGAGGATCGTGAGATGGACGGAGAGGCGATCGAATACGCTGCTGGCAAGATGCTCGCGGCCGTGCACGACGGTGTCGGCACGATCACGTTCAACCAGCCGGAGAAGCGCAACGCCATGTCCGTCGAGATGTGGGACGGGCTGACCGACATCCTCTCGGCTTGGGAGGAGGACGACGCCGTCCGGGTCGTGATCCTGACAGGGGCCGGCGACAAGGCGTTCGTCTCGGGCGCCGACATCAGCCAGTTCGAGAAGAGCCGCAGCAACGCGGACGCGCAGAAGGAATACGACAAGGTCACCAGCGCCGGGCGCGCGAAGCTAGCGGGCTACGGCAAGCCGGTGATCGCGCGGATCCAGGGCTTTTGCCTTGGCGGCGGTCTGGGGATCGCGATGGGCGCGGACCTAAGGATCGCCGGCGAGAGCAGCAAGTTCGGGATACCCGCGGCGAAATTGGGGATCGCCTATGGCTGGGACATGGTCCGGCGGCTGATCTCGCTGGTGGGGCACGCGCATGCGCGGATGATGCTGTTCACCGGCGAGCGGATGGATGCGCGCGAGGCCGAGCGGATCGGGCTGGTCAACCGCGTGGTGCCGGATGCGGAGCTGGACGCCGTCGGTGGGGGAGATCGCCCGCGGGATGGCCGGCAATGCGCCGCTCTCCATCAAGGGGATGAAGTTCATCTTGAGCCAGGCGCTGAAGGACCCGGCGGATCGCGATATGGGCGGTGTGCTGCAGGCGGTCTCCACCTGCTTCGACAGTGCCGACTACACCGAAGGCCGGACCGCGTTCATGGAGAAGCGCAAGCCGCGCTTCCAGGGGAAGTAGGGCGGCCCGCAGGCCGCCCCTTATCTTGAGTACCGGCCGGGGACGACGACGGTGCTGCTGCCCGGCGCCATCGGGGCCGGCGGCGTGATGACGGTCGTGGCCGGCGCGGGCGCGGGCGGCGGGGGAGCCGGCGTGGCGTTCACGGTGCAGGCGGCGACGGCCAGCGAGGCGGCCGCGGTGGCAACGAGGGCTAGTTTGGACATTCGACGCTCCATTTCCGGCAAATCGCCGGTGTTTGATCAGGCTGAAAGCCGAATGTTCATACGTCGCGCACTGCTGAAGGTTCCTCCGTGCGATTAACGTGGGTCATTCGCGATCAGCCGCCCTACATACGGAGCGGCCCTGCGCCGCAGCCATAGTTGGGACTATAATGCCTTTTCCAGACGTCAACCCGGCGCTCACCCGCGCCCTCGCCGGCCGCGACTATGCCGATCCGACCCCAGTCCAGAGTGCCGTGCTCGTCCCCGAAGCCGATGGGCGAGACCTCCTCGTGTCGGCGCAGACCGGCTCCGGCAAGACCGTCGCGTTCGGCTTGGCGCTGGCGCCGACGCTGCTCGAGGGCGCAGAGCGCTTCGGCCACGCCGCCGCTCCGCTGGCGCTGGTGATCGCGCCGACCCGCGAGCTGGCCATGCAGGTCAAGGCGGAACTCACCTGGCTTTACGCCGAGACTGGCGCGCGGATCGCGTCGTGCGTCGGCGGCATGGACGGCCGGGCCGAGGCGCGCGTGCTCGCGGCGGGCAGCCACATCGTCGTCGGCACGCCCGGCCGCTTGCGCGACCATGTCGAGCGCGGCCGGCTCGACCTGTCGCAGGCGCGCGCGGCGGTGCTGGACGAGGCGGACGAGATGCTCGACCTCGGGTTCCGCGAGGAATTGGAGTTCCTGCTCGACGCCACGCCGGCGACGCGGCGGACGCTGCTGTTCTCGGCGACGATCCCGAAAGAGATCGCGGCGCTGGCCAAGCGCTACCAGACCAACAGCCTCCGCCTGGACGTCAGCGGCGGCGGCGAGCCGCATGGCGATATCGAGTATCGCGCCGTCGTGGTCGCGCCGCACGACGTGGAGCGGGCGGCGGTCAACGTGCTGCGGTATTTCGACGTGCGTGCGGCGCTGGTGTTCTGCGCCACCCGCGAGGGGACGCGGCGGCTGCATGGAAGGCTGCTGGAGCGTGGGTTCGACGCGGTCGCGCTCTCCGGCGAACTGAGCCAGCACGAGCGGACGGGGGCGCTGCAATCGCTGCGCGATGGGCGCTCGCGGGTGTGCGTTTGCACCGACGTGGCGGCGCGGGGGCTCGACCTGCCGCAGTTGGATCTGGTGATCCACGCGGATTTGCCGACCAACAAGGAGACGATGCTGCACCGTTCCGGGCGCACCGGGCGGGCGGGGCGGAAGGGTGTTTCGGTGCTGATGGTGCCGTATGCGCGCCGCCGCCGGGCCGAGCAGTTGTTCGCGGCGGCGGGGGTCGACGCTGGCTGGAGCGACCCGCCTTCGGCGGAGCTGATCGCTGCGCGCGACCAGGAGCGGTTCATCGAGGACCCGCGTCTGAACGAGCCGCCGGTCGAGGAAGACCTGATCCTGGCGGAGAAGCTGCTGGAGCGGTTCACGCCGGGCCAGCTCGCCGCCGCGCTGTCGCGCTTCTGGCGCAGCGAGCAGCCCGCGCCCGAGGACGGCTTCACCGCGGCGCCGGAACCGGCACGGCGCGCGCCGCTGCGCCACGATGACGCGCGGCCCGGCCCGGCCCGGCCCGCCAATGGGAGCAGCGGCGGCGTGTGGTTCCGGCTGCCGTTGGGACGCAAGGCGAATGCCGACCCGCGCTGGCTGATCCCGATCATCTGCCGCCAGGGCGGGATCACCAAGGCCGAGATCGGCGCGATCCGGATCTTCGACCGCGAGACCAAGTTCGAGGTCGCGCACGAGCGCCGCCGGCCGGTTCGCCGACGCGATCCGCGACGCCACGGGCGAGGATCCGCGGATCGAGCCGGCGCTGCCGCCGCCGCAGCATCAGGCGGCGGACAAGCAGAAGCGGCGCGCCCGGAGTTAGATATTCTCGTCCCAGGGCGGCCGTTCGCCCAATTTGATAGTGAGGAAATCGACGAAGGCCCGGACCTTCGGCGCGAGATGCCGCGTCGACGGGTAGACCGCGTACACGTCGATGTCGGCCATGCGCCAGCCCGGCAGCAGCCTGACCACTGTCCCGGCCCGGATCGCGTCGCCGGCGATGAAGGTGGGCTGCACGACGATCCCGGCGCCCTCGTTGGCCGCGTGCTGCAGGGCGTCGCCGTTGTTCGCCGAGAGCGGGCCCGAGACCTCGACCGCGACCGCCCGGCCATCCGGCGCGAGGAAACGCCAGACGCGCCCGCCGGACGCATAGGTATACAGCAGGCAATCGTGCTCGCGCAGTTGCTCGGGCCGGGTCGGCGTGCCGCGGCGCGCGAGATAGGACGGCGCGGCGCAGACGCACGATCCGGCACGGCGCCAGGCGGCGGGCGATCAGCGTGGAGTCGGCGAGTTGTCCGATCCGCAGGGCGACGTCGAAGCCTTCCTCGACCAGGTCGACCTGCCGGTCGTTCAGGCTCAGCTCGACCCGCACCGCGGGATGGAGCAGGTGAAACCCGGCGAGCCAGCCGGCCAGATAGCGCGTTCCGAACGCCATCGGCGCGCTGAGCCGCATCTGGCCGCGCGGCGTCTCCTGGCGGTCGGCGATCGCCGCCTCGGCGCCGTCCAGCATCTCCAGCACCGCCACCGCCCGCGCATGGAACAGCGCGCCGGCTTCGGTGACGCTCTGGCTGGTCGTCGTCCGGTTCAGCAGCCGGGCGCCAAGCCGGTCCTCGAGCGCGCGGACGTAACGCCCGACCATGGCCGGCGTGATCCCGAGTTCGCGCGCCGCGGCCGCCTGGCTACCGCGCTCGACGGTCTGGACGAAGGCGGTCAGCTCGGCGAAGCGATCCATCGGTCGATACTACCAGTATCGACGCAACGGCAACAATCGGCATTGTCGATACAGAACCTTCGGCCGATATGCCTGTTTCGAGGAGATCAGCCATGAGCACCGTTCTCGCCAGCAGTCCACGCATCCAAACGAGCCCGCTCGACATCGCCGCAGTGGCGCTCGACGTCCGCGATATCGACGCGATGGTCGAGTTCTACCGTGAGGCGGTCGGGCTCGAGCTGCTCAGCCTGACCGGCGACCGGGCGCTGCTTGGCGCTGGCGGCGTCGGGTTCCTGGAATTGCTGCACCGGCCGGATCTGATGCCGCGCGACCCGGCGGCGGCCGGGCTGTATCACACCGCCTTCCTGCTGCCGACGCGCGCCGATCTCGGACGCTGGCTGCGCCATGCCGCGGAAACCGGCGTCCGGCTCGACGGCGCGGCCGACCATCTCGTCAGCGAGGCTGTCTACCTCCACGATCCCGAGGGGAACGGCATCGAGATCTATTCGGACCGGCCGGCGACCGCGTGGGACTGGCAGGGCGACCAGGTCGTGATGGCGAACGACCGGCTCGATATGATCGGGCTTCGGGCGCTGGCGACCGAGCGCTGGGCGGGGGTTCCCGCCGGCACGCGCATTGGTCACGTCCATTTGCAGGTCGGCGATGTCGGCGCGGCGGAGCGTTTCTACGCGGGCCAGCTCGGTTTCGCGCCGACCCGGCGTTGGCCGAGCGCGCTGTTCATGTCGACCGGCGGCTACCACCATCATCTGGCGACCAACACCTGGGCCAGCGCCGGCGCCGGGCCGCGCGACCCGGCGCGTGCCGGCCTGGCTTCTGTGACGCTCGCCGCCGCCGACCGGGACGTGCTCAACGGGATCGCCGGCCGGCTGCCGGGGGCCGATCTCCAGACCGGCGTGCGCGACCCGTGGGGCACGCTGATCAAACTCCATCACCACGACACAGGACGCACTCCATGAGCACCACCACCTACGACGACCTCGCGCCCGCCGACACGATCGCCGCCGTCTGGGCGCCGCGCGCGCTGGCCGTGCTGCGCATCGTCGTCGCCTTGCTGTTCATCGAGCACGGCACGCAGAAGCTGTTCAGCTTCCCGATCCCGCCGCCGTTCCCGACACCGTCGGCCTTCACCCTGCTCTGGTTCGCCGCCGTCATCGAGATGGTCGGCGGCGCGCTGGTCCTGCTGGGCCTGGTCACCCGTCCGGTGGCCTTCATCCTCGCGGGGCAGATGGCGGTCGCCTACTTCATGGCGCATTTCCCGCGCGGCTTCTTCCCGGCGGCGAATGGCGGCGAGGCTGCGATCCTGTATTGCTTCGTGTTCCTGTATCTTGCCGCCGCCGGGCCGGGGGCCTGGGCGCTGGACCGCATCTTGCGCCGCTGAAAAGACGCTTGCGTCCTTGTTCGGATTCCCTCCGTATTCGTCTCAAACGAACGGGAGGGATCCGACCATGGCTCTCAGCCAAGAACAGCTCGACCACTTCGCCCGCGAGGGCTACCTCTTCCTGCCGGAGTTGTTCAGCCCCGAAGAGGTCGCCGTGCTCCGCGCCGAGGCGGATGCGATCTACGCCAGCGACCGGCCGGAGATCTGGCGCGAGAAATCCGGCGCGCCCCGCACTGCGTTCGCCGCGCATCAATACAACGAGGCGTTCCGGCTGCTGGCCGCCCATCCGCGCATGATCGAGCCGATCGAGCAGGTGTTCGGCGAGAAGCTCTACATGCATCAGTTCAAGATCAACGCGAAATCGGCCTTCACCGGCGACGTCTGGCAATGGCATCAGGATTACGGCGTCTGGGCGCGCGACGACGGGATGCCCGAGCCGCGCGCGATGAACATCGCCGTGTTCCTCGACGAGGTGATGCCGATCAACGGGCCGCTGATGCTGGTGCCGCGCAGCTTCGCGGACGGCGTGCTCGACGCCAAGCACGACCGCGAGACGACGTCCTATCCGCTTTGGACGCTCGACGAGCCGACGGTCACGCGGTTGGTCGAGCAGGGCGGCATCGCCTGCCCTGTCGGCAAGCCCGGCGGGATGCTGATGTTCCATGGCAATCTCGTGCATGGCTCGGCGGGGAACATCACGCCGTATCCGCGCAAGATCGTGTATCTGACGCTGAACGCGGTTTCGAACTACATCCGCACGCCGACGCGGCCGGAGTATATCGCGCATACCGATTTCACGCCGATCGAGACGGTCGCGGACGATGCGCTGCTGAACTATGCGCGGGGCTATCGGATGGCGGCTGAGTAGGCCGCGGGCAGGACCGTACCTGCCGCTCTGGACTGCCGCGTCGCTGCGCTCCTCGCAGTGACGGCCTTAGGAGCGGGCGGCGGGGTCGTCTTCGATCAGGACGATGTGGAGGCGGCGGGGGCCGTGGGCGCCGAGTTCGAGGGTCTGCTCGATGTCGGCTGAGCGCGAGGGGCCGGTGACCAGCATGACGTTGCGGGGCATGGCGCCCATCTCGCCGCGCAGCAGGTCCCACGCGTCCTCGTAGGGGCCGACGATGCGGGAGGCTTTCAGCACGACGACGGCGGTGTCGGGCAGGAGGTTGATCGTGGTCGGGCGCTCGGGGGCGCTCGGGAACATGAGGGTCCCGGTCTCGGCGACGGCGGCGAAGGCGTGTTGGATGCTGACGAGGTCGGTGCCTTCGGCGCGTCCCTCGCGGATCTGGAGCAGCGGGCGCTTGGACCACGGGATCGCCTGCAATTCCGGATGCGGCGACATGGCGGCGTCGCTGGGGAGGTTCTGGCCGGCGAGGTAATCGCCGACCGCGTCCGGCACTGAATCGGCGTCCGGTACGCGCTCGACGGTCCCGAACTCCTTTTCGACGTTGCGGACGAACAGATCGACCTGGTCGGGCCGCGGGATCTGGCTGCGGGCAGGGATCAGATGGCGCGGATGCGAGGTCAGCCGCGAGACCAGCATCGCCTGCTGATCGGCCGGCAGCTCGCCGCGGCGCAGGCCGCGCCGGATCGCGCCGAGAACGGCTTCCTTGCTCATTTGCGGGCCCGGCGCTGCTCGCGCTTGTATCGCGCGAAGAACGTGTCCCCTTCCGGCGCCGGCAGGTCCCGCCCGCCGGTCCAGCCGCCCGCCAGCGGCATCTTGGCGAACCGTCCGCGCTTGCGCCCGGCGAGCCCGAGCGCCGCCGCGCCGATGCGGGTGGCGAACCGGTAGAAGCCCGGGCGACGCGCGAACCACGCCCAGAGCGCCAGGTTGCTGCGGATCGCCCACCGGCTGCAGGTGGCGTTCGAATTCGCGCTCGCGCCAGTGCCGCATCATTTTCGGCAGCGGGATCTTCACCGGGCAGACGCTCTCGCACTTGCCGCAGAACGTGCTGGCGTTCGGCAGGTGCCCGGCCTGGTCGACGCCGATCAGGCTCGGCGTCAGCACGCTGCCCATCGGGCCAGGATAGACCCAGCCATAGGCGTGGCCGCCGACCGCGCCATAGACCGGGCAGTGGTTCATGCAGGCGGCGCAGCGGATGCAGCGCAGCATCTCCTGGAACTCGGTGCCGAGCATCGAGGAGCGGCCATTGTCGATCAGGACGACGTGGTATTGCTCGGGGCCGTCGAGATCGCCGGGCCGGCGCGAGCCGGTGCTGAAGGTGGTGTAGACGGAGAAATCCTGGCCGGTCGCCGAGCGGGCCAGCAGGCGCAGCAGGCTCGTCGCGTCCTCGAGCGTGGGCACCACCTTCTCGATGCTCGCCAGGGCGATGTGGACTCTTGGGCAGGGTCTGCGTCAGGTCGCCGTTGCCCTCGTTGGTGACGATGATCGAGCTGCCGGTCTCGGCGATCAGGAAGTTCGCGCCGGTGATGCCGACATCGGCGGCGAGGAATTTGGAGCGCAGGCGCGAGCGCGCTTCGGTCAGGATGTCCCGCCGCTCCGCGAACACGCGGTCGATCGGCAGGTCGGTGTGGGAGAGGCGGAACTGCGCCTCCCAATCCTCGCGGTTGAGATGGAAGGCCGGGGCGATGATGTGGCTCGGCGTCTCGTCGCGGAGCTGGATGATGTATTCGCCGAGGTCGGTCTCGAACGGGGTCACGCCGTTGGCGGTCAGGTAGCGCGTTGACGCCGATCTCCTCGGAGATCATCGACTTGCCCTTGGTGACGGTCTTGGCGCCGACGTCGCGGCAGATGCCCAGGATGATCGCCCGCGCCTCCTCGGCGTCGCGCGCCCAATGCACCTTGCCGCCATTTTTCTCGACGTTCTCGGCGAAGCGCTCGAGATAGAAGTCGAGGTTGGCGAGGGTGTGGTTCTTGATCTCGCGGCCGATGTCGCGGAGCCGCTCGAACTCCGGCAGGTTCGCGACCGCGGCCGAGCGCCGCGCCATGAACTGCGGCTTGCTGAAGGCCAGCGCTTTCTGCAGCCCGGCGTCGGCGAGGGCTTTCTTGGCGTTCTGCTTGAAGCGAGGGGATGTTGCGAGCATCCCCCTGTTTAGCGCGCCCGCGCGCCGGGCAGAAGGCCGGCGCGCGGGCGTTGCATCACTTGCGCGAGGTGCGGCGCGGCGTCGGCTTGCTCGGGGCCGGCTTGGCCGCGGCGGACTTGGTCGCAGCCGGAGCCCGGCGGGCGCGCGGCGACGGGGTCGGTTCGGGTTCGGGTTCCGGCTCCGGCATGGGGGCGGCCGGCATCGCCTTGGTGGTGCGGCGGGCCGAAGCGCGCTTGGGCGGAGCGGCCTCTTCCTCGTGCTCGTCGGCGTTCTGGGCGGATGCGGCGGCCGGGTTGGTGCTCCCGTTGGCTATGTCGCTCAGCTGTTCGTCGGCTTGCTTCTCTTCATCGAGCGTCTGCTGGAGCAGGTCGGCGACCTCGTCCTTACCGGCTTGCTTCGCCCACGCCACCATCGCGCCGTAACGTGCGATCTCGTAATGCTCGATCGCCTGCGCGCACGCGATCAGCGCCGCATCCAGCACCGGGCCCTTCTTGCTCTCCTCGATCGCCTCGTCGGCTTCCGCGACCAGGCCCTCGATCGCCTCGCAGCGCTTGGCGCGCGCCCGCTTGCCGGTGATCAGCTCGAACACGTCGTCGAGGCGGCTGATCTGGTGTTCGGTCTGTTCGCGATGCTGCAGGATCGCGTCCTTCACCGGCTGCGCCGATGCGGCGCGCGCCATCTTCTGTGCGCTGCGCAGCGTCCGCTTCTCGGCGTAATAGATGTCCTGCAGGAAATGCAGCATCAGTTCGTCCATCGTTTCCATGGTGTGCTCTCTCAGGTAAGAATCCGAGAGCGCAACTCCGCCGGCTTCGCGATAGTTCGTTCGAAAGTCGATACGACGTTGGTCAGCGATGCAACGACTCTTCCTGGCTGCGGCCGATCGGCGCCACCTCGCCGGTCATGTCGGCGAGGATCTCGGCGACGTGGCGCACCTCGACCGCGCTGCCCAACCGGCTCAATCGCCCGGCCATGTTGAGCAGGCACCCCATGTCGCCGGCCAGCAGGGTGTCCGCGCCGGTCGCGATCACGTCCTGCGCCTTGTCGCTGACCATGCGGTTCGAGATGTCCGGATATTTCACGCAGAACGTGCCGCCGAACCCGCAACAGACCTCGGGTTCGGTCAGCTCGACCATCTCGAGGCCGGTGACGGTGCGCAGCAGCTCGCGCGGCTGCTGCTTGACGCCGAGTTCGCGCAGGCCGGAGCAAGAATCGTGGTATGTCACGCGCCCGGAATAGACGGCCTCGACGCGATCGACCCGCATCACCTCGCGCAGGAAGCTCACCAGCTCCCAGGTGCGCTCGCCCAACCGGTCCGCCTGCGCGCGCAGGTTGGGATCGTCGTCGAACAGATGCGGCAGATGATGCTTGATCATGCCGCCGCAGGAGCCGGACGGGACGACGACGTAATCGTATCCGCGGAACGCCTCGAGCACGCGGCGGCCGAGATCGGCGGCGGTCGCGCGGTCGCCGCTGTTGTAGGCGGGCTGGCCGCAGCAGGTTTGCGCCGTCGGCACCTCGACGATGCATCCGGCCTGCTCGAGCAGCTTGATGGCGGCAAAGCCGACCGTGGGCCGGTGCAGGTCCACCAGGCAGGTGACGAAGAGGGCGACGCGCGGGCGTGATCCAGACATGGCCCTGGTTTAACGCCGACGGAACACGGTGACCACGCGGAAACGGTGGTTGGTGGACTTCACCATGCCGATGACCCCTTCGATGTCGAACGAGGCCTTGCGATACATCGGCAGCACCTGGTCCAACCAGACGATGTGCGCGCCCGGCGGCACGCCCTCGAGCGCGCGCATCACGGTGTTCCGCTTGATCATCGTGGTCTGGTAGCGCTCCGCGTCCTCGATGCTGTAGGGCGGGTCGGCCAGCACGAGATCGTAGTCCGTGAGCGGCACGTCCTTGAGCGTCTGGGCGTCGTCGAGATAGGTGGGTTCGAGCGCCGGGTTGATGTCGACCGTGTCGCCCGGCAGCGCCGCGAGGTCGACGCGGCCGCTGAACAGGTGCAGCACCCGCCGCTTGTCCGGGAATAGCGCCCGGATCCGCCGCAGATAGCCCGCGGGATAGCCGCCGTAATAGCTGCTGCGGACGCGGTAGTCGTTGCCCATGATCCAGGTGCCGACCAGCCGCCCGTCTTCGCTGACGAACAGCGAGCGCGGGAACTTCGTCGCGCGGACGTAGTGATCGATCCGGTCTTCGAGCGAAAGGTCCGTCATTCCGCCAGCGTAGCCCGCCGGCTGGTGATTCCTAGCCCGACCGGGCTTGCGGTCAGGCGCCAGGCCGGATCGCTGCTGGCGAGATCGCGCTCGAACGTCCAAAGATCGATGATCTCGGTCACCGCATCGGAGCCCACGATCGGCTTGCCGTCCTTGTCCAGCGTCTCGGAGATCTGGTCCGACACGAACTTGACCGCGATGCTCGCGACCGTTCCGGAAAGGGTCGCCTGCTCGATGCTGACGGAGGGGATGTCGCGGATCTCGGTGCGCTGGGTCTCGCCGTTGGTCTCGCGCGCGGCGATCGCCTGTTCGAAGCCGCGGTAGGTCTCATCGGCCAGCAGACCGCGCAGAGTGACGCCGGTCGCCGTCGGCGAACGCCTTGACGATCATGCGGAACGCCGCCTCGGCGCCGGTGAGGAAACGCGTCGGCTCGAAATTGCGGTCGACCGTGCGGAGTTTCTGGATGGAGGCGCCCAATGCGCTCGCCGGGTCGGGGACGGGGCGGGCTGGCGGGGGCGGGCTCGGCCTTGCCGTCGATCACCGGGGGCGCGGGGCGCGCCATGCCGGGGACCGCGACCGGGCCGCGCTCGGCCTGCTGCTGCCGCTCGAAACCGCTGCGCCGCCCGAGGATGCTGCGCAGACGCAGGACCAGGAAAGCGGCGATCATGCCGAACAGGATGAGGTCGATCGGAAAGCTTTCGGTGCCGCCCATGGGGTGCCAATCAATACGTGCCGTCCTTAGATATGGCACGGGCGGGGCTGAAACAACGAACCTCGTCGCCTTATCTCGCGGGAGCCGGCGCATTGCCGCCGGCCGCGAGCCCGGCTAACTCCGCGCCATGATCCTGCTTCGACACGGACAGAGCGAGTTCAACCTGCATTACAGCCAGACCAAGCGCGACCCGGGCATCCGCGACCCGAGGCTGACCCCGCTCGGGCATCAGCAGGCCGAGCAGGCCGCCGCCGCGCTCGAGGGCGAGCGGCTTGAGCGCATCCTGGTCTCGCCGTATACCCGCGCGCTGCAGACCGCGGCTCCGGTGGCCCGCAAATTGGGCATCCCGATCCAGGTCACCCCCACGGTGCGCGAACGCTACGCCTTCGCCTGCGATATCGGCAGCCACCGCTCACTGCTCACCGAGGCCTGGCCGGATCACGACTTCTCCAGCATCGAGGAGGTCTGGTGGCCGTCGGAGGAGGAGGCCACCCACGGCATCCTCGCGCGCGCCGCCGAATTCCGCGCCGAGATGGCCGCGCGCGACGACTGGAAGCACACGCTCGTGGTCAGCCACTGGGGCTTCATCCTGTCGCTCACCGGCCGCAGCGTGACCAATGGCGAGTGGCTCCGCTTCGATCCCAACGACGCGCCGCCCGAGGAAGTGGTCTGGCGGCACTAGGCGCTGCCCTCGCGTCCATGCTACCGGCCCGGGCCACGAACGCCCGAGATCTGATCGAGGAACCCCGATGTCCGAAGCCCAACCCGCGCAAGCGCAGCAGCAAGTCCCGCCGCTGGTGGTCAACGCCCAATATGTGAAGGATCTCTCCTTCGAAGTCCCGAACGCCCCCGAGGTGTTCTCCACGCTGAAGGGCCAGCCGGCCGTCAACATCAACCTCGACGTCCAGGCGCGCCGCCTGCAGGACGGCGCCGACGTATTCGAGGTCACGCTGCAGATCCGCGCCGAAGCCGTCGAGCCGCCCGGCTCGTCCAACGGCGTGACCGACAGCAAGCCGGTGTTCATCGCCGAGCTGGCGTTCTGCGGCGTGTTCACCTTGACCGGCGTGCCGGCCGAGACGGTCGAGCCGGTGCTGCTGGTCGAGTGCCCGCGGCTGCTGTTCCCCTACGCCCGCAACATCCTGGCCGACGTCACGCGCGACGGCGGCTTCCCGCCGGTGCTGCTGCAGCCGATCGACTTCGTCGCCCTCTGGCAGAGCCGCCGCGCGCAGACCGCCGGCAACGCCTGACCTCCAGCGACGCTCCCGGCCTCAGTGATGGACGCTGTGGCCGGAGCGGTCGGTGAAGCGGTCGACATAGGCGATGCCGATCGCCGACAGGATGAAGAGCGCGTGGATGATGGTCTGCCACATCGCGCCCTCGGAGGTGACGCGCGCGCCTTCGGTGCCGATCTTGTCGGATTCGATGAAGGTTCGAAGCAGGTGAATCGACGAGATGCCGACGATCGCCATCGCCAGCTTCACTTTCAGGATGCCTGAGTTGACGTGGCTCAACCATTCCGGCTCGTCCGGATGGTTGTGCAGCCCGAGCCGGGACACGAAGGTCTCGTAACCGCCGACGATCACCATGACGAGCAGGTTCGACACCATCACGACGTCGATCAGCCCGAGCACGACGAGCATGACTTCCTGCTCGCCGAAGCCGGAGAAGTGCTCGATCAGGTGCCATAGTTCCTTCACGAACAGGAACACGTAGACGAGCTGCGCAACGATCAGGCCGAAATACAGCGGCAACTGAAGCCAGCGCGCGCTGAAGATGATCATCGGCAGCGGCCTCAGCCGCGGCGGAGGCGATCCGCCGTCGCGCGTCGGCTGCGTGGTGACGATCGTTTCGGCCATGGCTCCCCCAGCGTTTCGGAGCCGCTCCTATAAAGAGGAAACAGCTCCGAAACCACCGTGGAAATCAGGCCGTCAGCAGGTGCAGCGAGAACAGCCCGCGGTCGTCCGTCCAGCTCTGCTGCTTACGCCATCCCGCCTCGGACAGGACGGCGTCGAACGCCGGCAAGCTGTATTTGTAACTGTTCTCGGTGTGGATGGTCTCGCCGGCGTCGAACGCGATCGGGCGGCCCGCGACCGTGACGTCTTGCCGCCGCCGGCTGACCAGATGCATCTCGATCCGGCTCTCCGCATCGTTCCAGCGCGCGCTGTGGTCGAACCCGGCCAGGTCGAAATCGGCCGCCGCCTCGCGATTCAGGCGGGTCAGCAGGTTGAGGTTGAAGGCCGCGGTGACGCCCTGGGCATCGTCGTAGGCGGGGATCAGGATCGCCGGGTCCTTGCGCAGATCGACGCCGACCAGGAAGCGCGCGCCGGCGCCGAGCGTCTGGCGCACCGCCACGAGGAAGGAGCGCGCCTGCGCCGGGTCGAGGTTGCCGATGGTGGAGCCGGGGAAGAAGCCGAGGCGATCGCGGCCGTTCGCTGCTTCCGGCAGGCGCAGCGGCGCGAGGAAGTCGGCGACCATGGGCTGCACGTCGAGCGATCGGCGGGTCTCGCGCAGCCGCCGGGTCAAGGCCGCCAGCGCGCCGGCGGCGACGTCGATCGGCACGTACAGCGCGATCGCGGGGCATGCGTCGATCAAGATCGAGGCTTTCGCCTCGTCGCTGCCGCCGTATTCGATCAGCGCGCTGCCCGGACGCAGCCCGGCGCCGATCTCGGGCGCGATCCGCCGCAGCACCGACAGCTCAGTCCGCGTCGGGTAATACTCCGGCAGACGCGTGATCGCGCCGAATAGGCGGCAGCCCTCGTCGTCGTAGAACAGCTTCGGCGGCAGCGTCTTGCGGTCGGCGAGCAGGCCCTCGAGCGCGGCGGACGCCACGTCGTCGTCGATCTCGGTCGTTGCGAGCATCAGCTATCCTGTCAGTGGTCGCGGGCCAGGCGCAGCCCGGTGAATTGCCAGCGCTTGTCCGGCGGGAAGAAGTTCCGATAGGTGGGACGCAGATGGCCGGGCGGAGTTGCAAGACTGCCGCCCCGGAGAACCATCTGATTGATCATGAACTTTCCATTATACTCGCCGATCGCGCCCTCGACTGGCCGGAAACCCGGGTATGGCAGGTAGGCGCTGCCGGTCCACTGCCAGGCGTAGCTGTCCCATTCGTGCAGCCCTGGCGTCCCTGCGGCGGCCTCCAGCTCGAACTCCGTCGGCAACCGCGCATTGGCCCAGCGTGCATAGGCATCCGCCTCGTACCAGCTGACATGCCGCACCGGCGCATCCAGTTCGACCGGCGCCAGGCCGCCTGGCCCGACTTGCTGCCAGGCGCCGTCATGCTCGCGCCAATAGAGCGGCGCGTGCCATCCGTTCTCCTGCACGGCGGACCATCCGTCCGACATCCACAGCGTCGGCTGGCGGTAGCCGCCATCGGCCATGAAATCGAGCCAGTCCGCGTTGCGCACGAGCCGGCTCGCCAGCTTGGAATGGCCCAGCAGCGCGTCGTGCCGCGGCCCCTCACAGTCGAAAGCGAAGCCGGGACCCTGGTGGCCGATCCCGACCAGACCGCCGGGGATGTCGAGCCAATGCGTCGGTCCGGGCGCCGTCGCCGGCTCGCGCCAGCCCGGCTGCACCGCGGGGACCAGGGGGCTCTGGGCGAAGGCGTGCATCATGTCGGTCTGCAGCAGTTCCTGATGCTGCTGCTCGTGATGCAGCCCCAACTCCACGAGATCGGCGATATCGGCTTCGCGTTCGGCGATCAGCCGGAGCATCGCCTCGTCGACGTATTTGCGGTAGTCGCCGACCTCGGCCGTGCCCGGCCGGGTCATCAGCCCCCGCGTCGGCCGGGGTTGGCGGGCGCCGACCGTCTCGTAATAGCTGTTGAACAGATAGGCGAACCGCTTGTCACAGGGCACGTAGTCCGGCTGGTGCGGCTGGAGCACGAACTGCTCGAAGAACCACGTGGTGTGCGCGCGGTGCCACTTCGCCGGGGAAGCGTCCGGCATCGACTGGACGCACTGATCCTCCGGGGTCAGCGCCGAGGCCAGCCACTCGGTATGGCCCCGCACTGCCTTAAACCGCTCCAGCAGCCCTGCGACTGCGCCTATATAGGTCATCGGCACCCTGCCTATTCCGTGTCGGGGATAGATAGGCGCATTGCCGCCGCGGCCTATGCCGGACCGCCGCGCTGGCCTACATTTGAACCCAAAGAACGCCAGCGATACAGGAGATTGCCGCCGATGAAAGCCCACAGCGTCCTCGAGACGATCGGCCGCACGCCTCATATCCGCCTCTCGCGCCTGTTTCCGGACGCCGAAGTCTGGATCAAATCCGAGCGATCGAACCCCGGCGGATCGATCAAGGATCGTATCGGCCTGGCCATGATCGAGGCCGCGGAGGCGTCCGGCGCGCTTAAGCCCGGCGGCACCATCATCGAGCCGACTTCTGGCAACACCGGCGTGGGGCTCGCCATGGCCGCCGCGGTGAAGGGCTACAAGCTGATCCTGGTGATGCCGGAATCGATGTCGGTCGAGCGCCGCCGGCTGATGCAGGCCTATGGGGCGAGTTTCGAGCTGACGCCGCGCGAGGGCGGCATGAAGGCCGCCATCGCCAAGGCGGAGGAGCTGCGGGGAATGACGCCGGGCTCCTGGATCCCGCAGCAATTCGAGAACCCCGCCAACATCGACATCCACCGCCGCACCACCGTGCCCGAGATCCTGGAGGATTTCCCGCAGGGGCTCGACGCGATCATCACCGGCGTCGGCACCGGCGGGCACATCACCGCGTGCGCGGAGGAGCTCAAGCCGCAAATTCCCGCAGCTCAAGGTGTTCGCCGTCGAGCCCACGGCGTCGCCGGTGATCTCCGGCGGGTCCCCCTCGCCGCATCCGATCCAAGGCATCGGCGCCGGGTTCGTCCCGGCCAACCTCCATAAGGATGCGCTCGACGGGGTGATCCTGGTCGAGGCGGAGGAGGCGCGGGAGTGGGCGCGGCAATCGGCCAAGAAGGAGGGGCTGCTGGTCGGCATCTCCTCCGGCGCCACGCTGGCGGCCATTGCCAAGAAGCTGCCGGAGTTGCCGAAGGGCGCCGTCGTGCTCGGCTTCAACTACGACACCGGCGAGCGCTACCTCTCGGTCCCGGACTTCCTGCCCACCTGATGGCGTCGGCCGGCGCGGGCCGCACCGCGCTCTTCATCCTGATCGCGACCGCGGCGCTGCTGTGGCCCGCGTTCTACAACGGCTACCCGCTGATGTTCGGAGACACCGGCGTCTACCTGACCGACGGGGCGACGCTGCACGTCGGTTGGGCGCGGCCGTTCTTCTACGGGCTGGCGATGCTGCCGCTGCACCTCAAGGTCACGGCCTGGCCGGTCGTGATCGCGCAGGCCGCCTGCACCGCCGCGCTGCTGCGCATGACGCTGTCGCTGTTCCTGCCGCGCGCCGGCGAGGCGTTTGGTTACGCCGTGGTGGCCGTGCTGGCGGTTGCGACGTCGCTGCCCTGGTTCGCGTCGCAGATGATGCCGGACCTGTTCGGCGCGTTGATCATCCTGGCGCTCACCCCGGTGATCATCATGCCCGAGCGGTTCGCGCCCTGGCAGCAGATCCTGCTGGTGCTGATGAGCGCCGGCTTCATCTCGTTCCATCAGAGCTACGTGCCGATCATCGGCGCGGTGGTCGTCGTGCTGCTGGCGCTGCGGTGGTGGCGTGGCGGGCGGGTGCGACTGCCCGACCTGGCGCGCGGCTTCGCCGGGCCGGCGCTGGCCGTGCTCGCCACGATCGCGACCAACGCCTTGTTCCTGCATCAGCCGTCGTTCTCGCCGTACGGCAAGATCTTCCCGATGGCGCGCATGATCCTCGAGGGGCCGGGGCTGCGCACGCTGGAGCGGGAATGCCCGCGGCCGGGCTGGACGCTGTGCGGGCAACTCGGCCAGTTGCCGGACAATTTCGAGGACTTCCTGTTCGGCCCCGAAGGCACCCTGACCCGTGCCGGCGGATACGTGGTGGTCGCGGCGCAGGCTGGTCCGATCATGGCCGACACCTTCCGGGCCGAACCCGAGGCGCTGCTGCTCGCCGCGGTCCGGCGCTCGGCCCAGCAATTCGTCGCCATCGCCACCGGCGACTGGCTGCTGAAGCCGAAGCCGACCCTGATCGACGACTGGATGCGCATCTTCCCGCAAGCCGAGGTGGGCCGCTTCGCCGCAGCCCGGCAGCAGCGCTTCCTCCCGCTCGTCTCGGACGACCTGCAACGCCTGCATCAAACCGTCGAGTTCATCTCGCTGGCGCTGCTGGTGGTGGGGATCGTCGTCGAGCGCCGCTCCGCGCTCGGCGCCTTGCTGATGGCGACCGCGGTCGCGCTGCTGGTGAACCCGGTGGTGACCGGCGGTCTGTCCGGCGTCTACGACCGGTATCAGAGCCGGTTCATCTGGCTCGCCGTGTTCGGCAGCCTCATGTGGCTCGCGAACGCCCGGCGGCGAGGCGCTGCTGACGGCGCTTGAACGCGATCGGCAACAGCGACACGATCGCCAGCAGCAGCAACGGCACCAGGATCTCCGGCCGTAGGATCGTGCCCAGCCCCGGCTGCTCCCCTGCCGCCAGGCTGTCGCCGATCCCCGACCCGGCGGCCGCTAGGATGTAGGTGATCGGCGCGATGCCGATGAACGTCGCCGCCACATATGATCCGAGCCGGATCCGCGTCATCGCGGCCGCGATGTTGACCACCCAGAACGGCGTGAACGGCACCAGCCGCACCGCGAGCATGTAGAGAAAGCCGTCGCCCTCGAGCGCCGGCAGTTCCCGCCGCAGCATCCGCCGGGCCAAGCGCTCGGCCAGCGGCCGTAACGCCGAGCGCGCCGCCAGGAACAGTGCCGACGATCCCAAGGTGATGGCGATAACGGCGTAGGCGCCGCCCAGAAGCGTCCCGAACATCACGCCGGACGCGGTGCTCAGCACGATCCCGCCCGGGATCGCACAGGCGACCATGGCGGTATAGATCAGGATGTAGGCGAGCGGCGCGGTGATCGGATGCGCCGCCACCGCCTGCCGTAATACGAGTTGCTGCTCGACCAGCCAGCCGATGTTGAGTTGCCGGTGCAGCCCGGAGCCATAGGCCACCGCGGCGATGACCAGGAGCGCCGCCAGCGGCCAGAACCGCGCGAGGCGCCGCATGGTGGATTCCGGCCGTTCGGTAGCCACTATGTGTCCAATCCGGTATGCTCCGGCCGGCCATATCCCGAATTTCGCGGCGCAACAACGCCGGAGACTTTTCCAGTTCATGAGCATTACACCGCGCGCCGTCATCATCACCGGAGCGACCGGCTATATCGGCGCTCGGCTGGTCGAACTCGCGGCCGGCGACGGCCGGGCGGTCACGATCCTGACCCGCAACCCGGCCCCGACCGGGGTCGCCCGTGCGGTCGGCTGGGTGCTCGGCGACGCGTTGCCGGCGGATGCGCTCGCGCCTGGCATCCCGGCCGCTGATCACGCGGTGATCCATCTCGCGCATGATTGGCGCAACACCGGCGACCTCAATCTCGCGGGCACGCAGGCGCTGCTCGCTTCGGCGCGCGACGCTGGGATCGGCCGCTTCGTGTTCGTGTCCTCGCAATCTGCGCGCGAGGACGCCGCCAACATCTATGGCCGGGCGAAATGGCGCATTGAGCAGTTGCTGCGCGCCCCGGGCGAGGTCGCCGCGCGCGTTGGCCTGGTCTACGGCGGCAAGATGCAGGCGCAATACGGCCTGCTCAGCACGCTGACCAAGCTGGCGCCGGTGCTGCCGATGATCGACCCGTGGCGGGAAGTGCAGCCGATCCATCTCGACGAGGTCTGCCGCGGACTGCTGCTGCTGGCCGATGGCGAGCAGACCGGCTGGGTCGGCCTTGCCGGGCCGGTGCCGGTCCGCTTCGGCACCGTGCTGAAGACGCTCGCCCGCGAACTGCATGGCAAGTCGCTGCCGATCATCCCGGTGCCGCTGCGCCTGGCGCTGTTCGCTTGTGCGGTCAGCGCCAAGATCCCGGTCGGCCCGACCGTCGACCGTGAGCGTGTCCTGGGCCTCGCCGGCACGCGCACCATGCCCTGCGCCGAACATCTGGCGGATCTCGGTCTCGAGGTGCAGCCGATCGAGATCGGGCTGCGTCGGGAGCGCGCCAGCCGGCGCTTGCTGCTGGCGGAGGGGCGCACGCTGCTGCGCTACATCCTCGGTCATGAGCCCGGTTCCGCGCTGATCCGCCGCTACGTGCGCGCGCTGGATGCCACCGGCCAGAGCGGGCCGCTGCCGCTGTCCGCGCTCTCCCGGCGGCTGCCCGCTCTGGTGCGCTTCGGTGAACCGATCGGCGCCAAATCGGCCCTCGGCAACCGGCTCGCGCTGGCGGCGTCGCTGGTCGAGGCCGCCCCCTCCGGCGAGCGCGGCTTTGCCGGTGGCAGCACGGGCCGTCGCCTCGCCGGGCTGGCGGGCCATATCGCGATGGATGCGGTCGCGATGCCCGTGCGCATCGTGCGTCAGGCGCTCGGCCGATGAACAAGCCCGACGTCATCATCATCGGGAGCGGCCCGGCCGGCGTCAGCGCCGCCTGGCCGCTGGTCGAGGCCGGCGGGAACGTGCTGATGATCGATGCCGCGGGAGAGCAGGTCCACCCGCCCTCGCCCACCGGCACGATCGGGGCCTTCCGCCGCGCGCCGGATCGCTGGCGGATGCAGTTCGGCCAGACGCTCGCCGGGCTGATTTCGGCGGCGGACCTGTCGCCCAAGCTGAACACGCCGCTGGCCCGCAGCGTGCTCGGCGGCTACGCCGTCTCCAACCGGCTCGCGACCGAGCGCTTCCACGCCTTCGGCAGCTTGGGGCTAGGCGGGCTGTCCAGCATCTGGGGCGCGATGACGCCGCTGTTCGACGGCGCCGACCTTGCCGGCTTCCCGATCACCCGCGACCAGCTCGACCCTTCCTACCGCGCCGTCATGGCCCGGATCGGCGCGAGCGGCCCCGGCGCCGGCACCGACGGTCCGCCGCTGACCGCGGCGGCGGCCCGCTTCTTCGACCGCTATGCCAAGGCCAATGGCCTGCCGCTCATCGAGCGCGCCACCAATGCCGTGCTGATGCACGACCAGCCCGGGCGCCAAGCTTGCGCGTCCTGCGGCTTATGCCTCTGGGGCTGCGCGCGCCGCAGCATCTACAACAGCGCCTACGAACTCCCCGACCTCCAGCGCGCGCCTAATTTCAGCTACCGCACGGGCCTTGTGGTCCGGGCTATCGAGCCGGACCCGGCCGGGCACGCGGTGATCGTCGACGGCGAAACCCTCAGGGCGCCCCGCGTGATCGTCGCGGCCGGCACTATCGCGACGACGGGCCTCGTCGCCGGCCGCCTCGGGCTGTGGGACACCGACATCCGGCTGCTGACCAATCCGGTCGCGGCGACGGCTTTCCTGTTGCCCGCGCTCGTCGGCGCGGCGCTGCCGGAGCAGAGTTTCAGCCTGGCGCAACTCCGCTGGGAATTGCCGCTCGAGGGCGGCGGCACCGCCAACGGCGCGATCTATGGCGGCGACACGCTGCCGTTGACCGAAGTCGCGAGCCGGATCCCGCTAAGCCGGCCGACCGCGCTGCGCATCAGCCGCGCGCTCGCGCCGGCTTTGCTGTTCGCCACGATCTATTTGCCGGGCCGGTTCAGCGCGAACGTGATGCGGGTGCGGCGCGACGGTATCGCCATCGAGGGCCGGGTCACCGACGAGGCCCGTGCCGCGTTGCGGGACGTGCGTGCCCGGCTGGCCCGCGCGGGCCGGGCTCTGGGCGCGGTCTCGGTGCCGAAATCCTTCACTATTTCCGAAGCTGGCGCCGATGCGCACTACGCTGGCACGATCCCGATGGGTGGCGCCGGGCCGCTCGCCTGCTCCGCCGAGGGCGAAGTCGCAGGGGTTCCGGGCCTTTACGTCGCCGATGGCGCGGCGCTGTCCGCGCTGCCGTCCAAGCATTGCACGCTGACCATCATGGCCAACGCGGACCGAATTGGACGGCGCCTCGCCGCGCTCACGCCGGTGCCGGCGTAAGCCCGCCCTGGCGCTCGATGAAGCGCGCGACTTCCTCGACGCCTTTCCCGGCGCGGACGTTGGCGAAGACGAACGGGCGTTCGCCGCGCATCTTCTTGCTGTCCCGGTCCATGACTTCGAGGCTCGCGCCGACGTGCGGCGCGAGGTCGATCTTGTTGATCACCAGCAGGTCGCTGCGGGTGATGCCGGGGCCGCCTTTGCGGGGGATCTTGTCGCCGGCGGAGACATCGATCACGTAGATCGTCAGGTCAGCCAGCTCGGGGCTGAACGTCGCGGCCAGATTGTCGCCGCCGCTCTCGATCAGGATAAGGTCCAGACCCGGGAACCGCCGCCGCATCTCGGCGACGCCGGCGAGATTGATGCTGGCGTCCTCGCGGATCGCGGTGTGCGGGCAGCCGCCGGTCTCGATTCCCATGATCCGCTCCGGCGCCAGTGAGCCGGCGCGGGTGAGGAACTCCGCATCCTCCTTGGTGTAGATGTCGTTCGTTATGGCCGCGATATCATAATGCGGTGCGAAACGGCGGCAGAGGGCATCCATCAGCGCCGTCTTGCCGGTTCCGACCGGGCCGCCGACACCGACGCGCAAAGGACCATGCGGAGAACTCATGAGCGGAACAACCTCGTGTACTGGGTCTCGTGCCGCATCGCGGCGATGTCCGACCGGAAGCACGCCCCGCCGATCTCGTCCAGCCCGGCCGTACGCGTCGAGGCCGCCACCTCGGCGATCACCGGCGCCAAAGCGGCGATCGTCCGCAGCCCGGCGGTCTGCCCGAGCGGCACCAGGCGGACCGCCGCGCTGATCAGGTTGGCGGCGAAGGCATGCAGGAAAGCGTGCGCCGCCGGGTCCTCCGCGACGCCCTGCGCGGCCGCGAGCGCGCCGAACGCCACCGGATAGGCCACCCGCCCCTCCATCCCGCCACCCCAGACGAGCCCGGCCAGCGCGAACGCCGTACCCTGCCCGATCGTCTCGTCCCGCCGCTCGCGGGACGGCTGCGCGGCTTCGGCGAGGTCGGACAGGTCGCGCAGGGCGTCGGGGTCCCGCATCCGGTGCGCGTGACGCACGAAAATCGCGTCGCTGCGGCCGCTGCCGTGCCTGAGCAGATCCTGCACCCAATCGAGCAAATCGGCCTCGTTGCGGATGTCGCCGGCCTCGACGGCCCATTCGAGCCCGTGGCTATAGGCGAACGACCCGATCGGGAACGAAGGCGACAACCAGGTCAGCAGCAGCGCCAACGCGCCCTCGTCTTGACCGGTGCCGGGCCCCGGCGTTTCGTCGCCCATCACGCGAAAGGCTCCCCATGCTGACGATCCACCACCTCGGCAAATCGCAATCCGAACGCATCCCGTGGCTCTGCGAAGAACTCGGCCTGGCCTACGACCTCAAGACCTACACCCGCGACGCCCAAACCATCCTCGCCCCGCCCGAACTCAAAGCGCTCCACCCGATCGGCGCCGCCCCCCTGCTCGAGGACGGCGACGTCTTCCTCGCCGAGTCGGGCGCCATCATGGACTACATTATCGTAAAATACGGCCAGGGGCGCCTCGTCCCGCCGCCCAACAGCCCGGATTTCGCGCCCTATCTCTATTGGTTCCATTACGCCAACGGAACCCTGCAGCCCGCGATGGGCCGCCTGATGATCCTCAACCGCCTCTCGCTGCCGCCCGACAACCCGGTGCTGCAGGCCATCCAAGGCCGGCTCGACCGCGCCTTCGGCCTGGTCGACGCACGTCTGGCCGAGACCCCCTATCTCGCCGGCCAGAGCTTCACAGCGGCCGACATCATCACCTTCTTCTCGCTCACCACGATGCGTTATTTCCAGCCGGTCGATATCACGCCCTATCCGAACCTGCGCGCCTATCTCGGCCGCGTCGGGCAGCGCGACGCCTATCGACGCGCGATGCAGCGGAGCGATCCCGGCATGCCGCTTCTCCTGACCTAGTGTCCCGAATCTGAAGTCCTTCGGACTCCAGATTTCTCGGTGGACACTAGGTTTTTCAACGAGATAGTGGCCTGCTTATCTCCGAAATACGCCTGCGTATGTCGGAGGCAGGACACTAAACCGCTAGCGCAGTTGTTACTGCATCCCAACCTTCCGTTGTAACAAGAATCCGCCAGATTCGAGGCACGCTCAACCAGGACAGGATCGTGCCAATGGGAGTGGTCGTTCTCGGTCCGGCGCTTGCCGGTTTTCCCGCCTTCGCCCCGCTTGATCCGAGCAAGATCCCGCCGCAGCAACTCGCATCGATCCTGGCGGCGCTCGACTTCCAGTTCACCGCCACCACCTTCGGCTTCCGCCTGCCGGCCACGTTGTTCGACCTGCCGAACGCGCACAGCTACGCGTTCAGCTTCACCGGCGATTTCGCCACCGTCGCAGCCCATCTGGCCGGCGGCGGCAACCCCGGCGCGATCTTCAGCGATCCATCGCTGACTATCGCCTTCCGCTCGGTGAGCGTCACCGATCTCAACACCGGCCTCGTCGCCGAGGGCGACACCGCCGACGCGAACGGATTGCCGGTTCCGTTCGCGCTGTTTTTCGCCACCCTGCTCAACCCGGTGAATTTCTCCTTCAACATCCTGCAGACGCTGACCGGCAACCTCGGGCAATTCGACACGATCGACGTGTCCGCCTTCGCCAAGGGCGTCATCTACACGCGGCCGCAAGGCGCCCCCACGGTCTCAACCTACGGCACGATCCAGCAGCCCGGCGGCGGCTTCGAGACCGCCGCCTACGGCGTGGCGAGCTTTGCCGGCGAATTGTCGCCGCTGTATTTCTCCACCGTGCGCGGCGGCGTCGGCGACGACATCCTCGGCGCCGGCACGGACGACGTCACGCTCGAGGGCGGCGGCGGCCACGATCTGCTGATCGGCGGCGCCGGGACCGACGCGCTGATCGGCGGCGCGGAGGCCGACACGCTGATCGCAGGCTCGGGCGCCAACACGCTGCTCGGCGGCGGCGGGGCCGACGTCCTGCTCGGCGGCGCCGGCGCGAGCCGCCTGGTCGGCGGCGGCGGGCGCGACGTGCTGATCGCGGGCAGCGGGCGCAACACGCTCACCGGCGGCGCCGGCGGCGATACGTTCGTCATCCAGCGCACGCCGGGCGCGGTCACCACGATCGAGGATTTCGCCCCGCGCCAGGGGGACCGGCTGCTCTGGAACGCAGGCGTCGAGGACCTGCGGCTCGGCCGCGACCAATCCGGCGACCTGATGGTGACCGTCGGCGAAGGCGGGCGGGCGCAGGAGGTGATCTTCAAGGGCGACAGCTCGATCGCGCAGATCCTGCCCGGCCTCGTCCTTGCCGACGAGCGCGGCGGCGCGCTCCGCTTCGCCGGCGGCGCGAGCGGGACCGTGCTGCTCGCCGCCCCCTCCGGCGGCACGCTGCGCGCCGACGCCGCCCACGAGACCCTCATCGCCCAGAGCGGACGCAACCTGCTGATCGCCGGCGCCGGCGGCGACACGCTGATCGCAGGCAGCGGCAACGACACGCTGCGCGGCGGGGCCGGCAACGACATCCTGCTCGGCGGCAGCGGCCATACCACGCTGATCGCGGGCGACGGCGACGACGTCATGGATGGCGGCACCGGCAACGCGACGCTGATCGCCGGGCCGGGCGCCGACGTCATGACCGGCGGCCCCGGGCAGGACGTTTTCGTGTTCCGGCAGACCTCTCCGACCTATGGGCGGATCACCGATTTCCGGCCCGGCGAAGACAAGATCGACCTCTCCGCCCTGCTCCGGGGCGTCAGCGTCACCGCCAGCAATTTCGCCGATTACGTGCAGCTCAAGCCGCTCGGGCCGACGGAATACACCGGATTTCTCGAGATCTCGCCGGACGGCAACCCGGCGCATGCGCAGATCCTGGCCCAACTCGACGGCGTCGCCTGGCGCCTGGACCCGACGAGCGCCGGGCTTCAGGCGGTCTCGACGCTGCAGATGAGCGACTTCATCCTGCGCTGAGCCGGATGCTCAATCGTCGTGATCATGCGAATGCGAATGCCCGCCGGCATAGGCGCCGGTTTCGGGGTCGAACGGCGCCTCGACCGCGTCGGCATGGCCGCCCAGGCCTCGAACCATGTCGGCAATGACATGGTCGTTGCGAATCCGGATGCGGTCGCCGAGCAGTTGCACCGGCAAATGACGGTTGCCGAGGTGCCAGGCGATGCGCACGAGGTCGTCGGGCGCGTGGGCGTGGATCTCCAGCAGCGCCTCCGGCTTGGCCACCACTTGCACGAGGCGGCCGTCCTCTAGGGCTAAGCCGTCGCCGTCGCGCAGCCTCACCGCGTGGGGCATGTCGATCAGCAATTCGAGGCCGCTCTGCGCCACCAGGACGAGGCGGCGGCGGTGGCGGCGGTCGAAATCGATGAGCACGCTGTCGTCGGCCGGGCCGGTCCATGAACCGGCGGGACGAACCGATGCGACCCGGCTCATGCGGGCGGGGCTAGGAGCAGGGGCGCTTCGGCGCCGGGCTGGGGGGGGTCGGCGCGGGAGACGAACACGCGCTTGGCCATCGCGCCGACCACGCGGGTGCTGGCGGCGTCGAGGCCGCCGCCGATCACGCCGCTCAGGAGCGGGACCACTTTGGTGACGCTCAGGGCGCCCTGCGTGCCGAGCCGGGCGACCAGGCGCGACAGGATCGTCGCGTGCAGCCGTTGCAGCAGGGGCGTGGCGATCCGCTGGCCCACGCGCAAGCCGACGCGCAGGCCGGCGTCCTTCAGCACGTCCAGCGCGGCATTGCCGAGTAGGCAGGCGAAGACGAAGGTTTTTACTTCCTCGCTGTGCATGTCGTAGCCGCGGGCGGCGGCGATCTTGGCGATCAGGCGCATCTGCACCGCGGCGGTGCCGGCCAGGTTGGCCGGAATCGCCACCGGAAGCGTGAGCAGCCCGCCCAGATTGGTCGCGAACCCGGCCGCGCCGGCCTGCGTGCAGGCCAGCCGCACCCAGCGGTCGATGTCGCGCTCGCTGCCGCGGGTGTCGGCGGAAAGGTCGCCGGCGACGCGGTCGTAGAGCCAGTTCAGGGCCTCGTCGACGATCGAGCGCGGCGGCATGCGAGTCATCAGAACAGGAAGTAGCGCTGCGCCATCGGCAGCACCGCGGCCGGTTCACAGGTGAGCAGCACGCCGTCGGCGCGAACCTCGTAGGTCTCGGGGTCGACCTCAATCACCGGCGTCGCGTCGTTGTGGACCATGCTGCATTTCCCGATCCCGGCGCGCGTGTTGCGCACCGCTGACAGCGTGCGGCAGAGCCCAAGGTTGCGCCCGACGTCCGCCTCGAGCGCGGCTTGGCTCACGAAGGTGAGGCACGTCGTCGCCATCGCGCGGCCGAACTGGCCGAACATGGGGCGGTAATGCACGGGCTGCGGCGTCGGGATGCTGGCGTTCGGGTCGCCCATCGGCGCCGACGCGATCATGCCGCCCTTGATCACCAGGTCCGGCTTGACGCCGAAGAAGGCCGGGGACCACAGGACCAGGTCGGCGAGCTTGCCGGGCTCGATGGAGCCGACCTCGTGCGAGAGGCCCTGCGCGATGGCTGGGTTGATGGTGTATTTGGCAACGTAGCGTTTGATGCGGGCGTTGTCGGCAGCGCCGTCGCCGGGCAGGGCGCCGCGCTGGACCTTCATCTTGTGGGCGGTCTGCCAGGTGCGGATGATGACCTCGCCGACGCGGCCCATGGCCTGGCTGTCGGAGGAGATCATGCTGAGCGCGCCCATGTCGTGCAGGATGTCCTCGGCGGCGATCGTCTCGCGGCGGATGCGGCTCTCGGCGAACGCGATGTCCTCGGGGATGGCCGGGTCGAGGTGATGGCAGACCATGAGCATGTCGAGATGCTCGTCGAGCGTGTTGCTCGTGTAGGGGCGGGTCGGGTTGGTGCTCGACGGCAGGACGTTGGGGAGGCCGGCGACCTTGATGATGTCGGGCGCGTGGCCGCCGCCGGCGCCCTCGGTGTGGAAGGCGTGGATCGTGCGGCCTTCGAAGGCGGCGATGGTGTCTTCAACGAAGCCGCTCTCATTGAGCGTGTCGGTGTGGATCATGATCTGCACGTCGAAGCGGTCGGCGACCTCGAGGGCACAGCGGATGGCGGCGGGGGTGGTGCCCCAATCCTCGTGCAGCTTGAGGCAAGAGGCGCCGGCGCGGATCATTTCCTCCAGCGCCGCGGGCCGGGAGGCGTTGCCTTTGCCAGCGAAGGAGATGTTGACCGGCAGCCCTTCGGCGGCCTGCAGCATGCGGGCCATGTACCAGGGGCCGGGCGTGCAGGTGGTGGCCGAGGTGCCGGTCGCCGGGCCGGTGCCGCCGCCCACGAGCGTGGTGATCCCGGACGAGATCGCCTCCTCCACCTGCTGCGGGCAGATGAAATGGATGTGGCTGTCGATGCCGCCGGCGGTGAGGATCTTGCCTTCGCCGGCGATGATCTCGGTGCCGGGGCCGATGATGATGTCGACGCCGGGCTGCACGTCGGGGTTGCCGGCTTTGCCGACTTTATGGATGCGGCCGTTGAGGAGCGAAACATCGGCCTTGATGATCCCCCAATGGTCGATGATGAGCGCGTTGGTGATGACGGTGTCGACCGCGCCTTGCGCTTGCGACGCCTGGCTCTGGCCCATGCCGTCGCGGATGACCTTGCCGCCGCCGAATTTCACTTCGTCGCCGTAGACGGTCAGGTCGCGCTCGACTTCGGCAAACAGTTCGGTGTCGGCAAGACGCACGCGGTCGCCGGTGGTCGGGCCATACATGTCGGCATAGGCGCCGCGGGGGATACGGGTCATCTACAACGCTCCCGAAACGTCGCCGCGGAAGCCGTAGATGACCCGGCTGCCGCCGAACGGCACCAGCGTCACCTCGCGCTCCTGGCCGGGCTCGAACCGGACCGCGGTTCCTGCCGCGATGTCCAGCCGCTGCCCGCGGGCGGCCGCACGGTCGAACCGGAGCGCCGGGTTCGTTTCGGCAAAATGATAATGGCTGCCGACCTGGACCGGCCGGTCGCCGGTGTTGGCGACGGTGAGCGTGGTGCGGGGGGCGCCCACGTTCAGCTCGATCTCGCCGGGGACGGTGATGATCTCGCCGGGGATCATCGAATTGGCTCGTGCACGGTGACGAGCTTGGTGCCGTCCGGGAACGTGGCCTCGACTTGGACGTCGTGGATCATTTCGGCGATTCCCTCCATCACCTGCGCCCGCGTGATCACGTGCGCGCCCGCTTCCATCAGGTCGGCGACGGAACGGCCGTCGCGCGCGCCCTCGACGATGAAGTCCGAGATCAGCGCCACCGCCTCCGGATGGTTGAGCTTCACGCCCCGCTCCAACCGCCGGCGCGCGACCTGCGCGGCCATCGCGATCAGCAATTTGTCCCTCTCACGCGGCGTCAGATTCATTTCACCTCAACACGACCAAACCCGCGGCAACGGCCTTCCCGCACGCAAGACGGCCAATCCTGCCACGACTGCCGCCCGCAGGCACGCTCCGTTTTCGGCAACGATCCGCGCGACCAGCATCCCGTCCCACGCCGACGCTCCCGCCTCGAACGGCGCCAGCGCCGCCCGCACGTCGTCGAGACCGCCCTCCGCCGCCGGCGCCACATGGATCAGCGTCGCCACCGCCGCCGCGCCCTTGCCGACCGCCCGGCGTCCCAACAGCCCGGCCACCGCGCCGGACAGCCGGATCCGATCGTGCAGCAAGCGCCGGCCGCCGCGCCTGACCTCGATCAGATCGTCGAGCGACGCCTGCTCGACCGTCTCGCCCATCGCCGTGCGTCCGAACACCAGGCTTTCTACGCCGAGGAACCAAGCATTCTCCGCCAACTCGACCGACAGCCGCCGCCGCAAGGCGCAGCGATCGAACAGGATCGTCTCCTGCGGCAGCCACTCGAGCCCGGCGCCGTCACCGACCTCGACCGCGTTCGTCACCTCGGCCACCGTTTCGGGCAGCGCCCGGTAGAAGCGCTCCGCCGCCTGCGACGCCACGGTCGCAAAGGCGCCTGGACCCGCAGCCACGCGCGTGGCCAGGCGATCGCCCGCCGCGACGCCGCCGGAACTGTTCAGCGTCACCGCCTCGGCCCAGCCGCCTTCCGACCGACGCGGGAACCGCGCCTTCAGGCAGCCATCCTGCCGCAGCCCGTCGAGCACGCTCGCTTCGCCGCGGCGCTTGAACGACAGGACGAGTTCACCTCGGGAGCGCTGATGCAGGGTGTTCAGCTCGGAACCAGGACGTTGCGGCCTGTCGCGGCGACGAGGCGGACCGCACGCCGGTCGAAACTGACAAAATGATCCGCGCCGGCCAGGAAACCGGTCTCGGCAATCACGCCATCGGCGAAGTCGCCGCCGGCTTCGGCGACACCGAGGCCGAACTCGATCACGGCCCGATCGCACACGACGTTGCTGGCGTCGATCAATGCCCGGATCGTGCGCACGATGCCGGCCACGGGCATGCGGTAGGCCGATTGCAGCACCCAGGCGACCTCGCACAGCACCGGCAGGCTCAACGACAACCATCTCGGCGTCGCGCAAATTCCGCTGCGCGATCTCGGCCTGGCGCCCGTCCTCAATCGTGGCAGGGGCGACGATCGCGCGGACCAGGAGGTTGGTGTCGGGGCAATCCTCAACCGCGCGACCAACCCGCCGCGATCACGTCGCTCATCTCCTCGATCGTCAAGGAAACGCCATTGTTGGGCAGGCAGCCGAACACCGCTTCGATCGAGCCCGTCGGCGGCCGCGACAACTCGACGTGGCCGGGTTCGCGCAGCGCCACGGTGACCTGTCGCCCGGGCGCAGCCCAAGGTGGTCCAGGACCTCTTTCTTAAGCGTGACCTGGCCTTTCGCGGTGATCGTCAGCGTGATGTCCATGCCATATAGTAAGGCATTATTGCCTTACTTTCAAACATCAAACCGACAGCCGCCGCCGCACTTCCGCCTCGTCCAACGAGTTCCGGCGGGCCGTTCAGGACGATGTCGCCGCGGTCCATGATGCAGAGCGTGTCGGCCAGTTCGCGGGCAAAGTCGTAATATTGCTCGACCAGCAGGATCGCCATCGTCCCGCGGCTGCGCAGCAGCGAGATCACGCGGCCGATGTCCTTGATGATGCTCGGCTGGATGCCCTCGGTCGGCTCGTCCAGGACCAGGAGTTTCGGCTTCGTCACCAGCGCGCGGCCGATCGCGAGCTGCTGCTGCTGGCCGCCGGAGAGGTCGCCGCCGCGGCGGCGCAGCATCGTCTTGAGGATCGGGAACAGCTCGAAAATCTCGTCGTCGATCTTCCGCTGGCCGCGCGGCAGGACCGCGAAGCCGGTCTCCAGGTTCTCGCGCACCGTCAGCAGCGGGAAGACGTCGCGGCCCTGCGGCACCCAGGCGATGCCGCGATGCGCGCGCTCGTGCACCGGCAGCTTGGTGATGTCCTCGCCTTGCCAGATGATCTGTCCGGCGCTGACCGGATGCGCGCCCGTGATCGCGCGCAGCAGGCTCGTCTTGCCGACGCCGTTGCGCCCGAGCAGGCACGTCACGTGTCCCGCCTCGGCGCCGATCGACACCCGGCGCAGCGCGATCGCCGCGCCGTAATGCAGGTCGACGCGCTCGACCTTCAACTCAGCGCCCCCCGCTTTAGCGCCCAAGATACACCTCGACCACTTTCGGGTCCTCGCTCACATGGTCGATCGTGCCC
Organism: uncultured Alphaproteobacteria bacterium; assembly: GCA_963848035.1. Taxonomy (GTDB): domain Bacteria; phylum Pseudomonadota; class Alphaproteobacteria; order Acetobacterales; family Acetobacteraceae; genus JAVVHH01. Next base: position 2,361,673 of record CAWKCD010000001.1, on the reverse strand, counting down.
TCGCTCAGCACCGATCCTTCGTGCAGCACCGTCACCTTGACGCCCAGCGCGCGGACGAACGCCATGTCGTGCTCGACGACGACCACGCTGCGCGTCTGATTGATCTCGCGCAGCAGGATCGCGGTCTGCTCGGTTTCCGCATCCGTCATCCCCGCCACCGGCTCGTCGACCAGCAGCAGCCGCGGGTCCTGGGCCAGCAGCATGCCGATCTCGAGCCACTGTTTTTGGCCGTGGCTCAGATCCGCAGCCCGCCGGTCGCGATGATCGCCCAGCCGGGTCGTGACCAGAATGCCCTCGATCCGCTCCCGTTCCTCGGTGCTGACCCGGGCGCGCAGCGTGAACCAGGGGCGCCGGTCGCCCGCCAGCGCCAGCAGGAGGTTGTCCCAAACCGTGTGCGGCTCGAACACCGTCGGCTTCTGGAACTTGCGTCCGATCCCGAGTGCCGCGATCGCCGGCTCGTCCAGCCGGGTCAGGTCGGTGTCCGCCCCGAAGACGACCTCGCCCGCATCGGGCCGCGTCTTGCCGGTGATGACGTCCATCATCGTGGTCTTGCCGGCGCCGTTGGGTCCGATTACCGCGCGCATCTCGCCGGGCTCGAGGATGAGCGAGAGGTTGTTCAGCGCCTTGAAGCCGTCGAAGCTGACGCTGACGCCATCCAGATACAGCAGCGTATCGGCCGCCGCCGCAATGCTCATGGCGTCGCCTCCTGCACGCCGGTCTCTTCGCTGACGACCGGCACCGGCGCGCCTTCGGTGCGTGGCCGCAACAGGCCGATGATCCCGCGCGGTAGGAAGATCGTCACCAAAATGAACAGAAAGCCTAGGGCGAACAGCCACAGCTCCGGGAACCAGCCGGTGAACAACGTCTTGGCCAGATTGACCAGCACCGCCCCCAGGATCGCGCCGACCAGTGTCCCGCGCCCGCCGACCGCGACCCAGATCACCGCCTCGATCGAGTTGGTCGGGGCGAACTCGCCGGGATTGATGATCCCCACCTGCGGCACGTACAGCGCGCCGCCGAGCGCCGCCATGACCGCCGACACCACCCACACGAACAGCTTGTAATGTTCGGGACGGTAGCCGAGGAACCGGGTCCGGCTCTCCGTGTCGCGGACCGCGATCAGCACCATGCCGAACCGCGACGTCGTCAGCGTGCGCGCGAACCAATACAACGCGCACAGCACGATGGCGGTGGCCACCATCAGCCCGCACCGGGTTGAATCCAGGGACAGCGGCGCCCCCAGCAGTTCCTTGAAATCGGTCAGCCCGTTATTGCCGCCGAACCCCATGTCGTTACGGAAGAATGCCAGCAGCAGCGCGTAGGTCAGCGCCTGCGTGATGATCGACAGATACACGCCGCTGACCCGGCTGCGGAACGCCAGCCAGCCGAACACGAACGCCAACAGGGCGGGCACGATGATCGCCGCCAGCAATGCGACGGGAAACCAGTTGAAGCCCATCCAATACCACGGCAGTTCCTTCCAGTTCAGGAACACCATGAAGTCCGGCAGGATCGGGTTGGCATACTGCCCGCGCGCGCCGATCTGCCGCATCAGGTACATGCCGACGGCGTAACCGCCGATCGCGAAGAACGCGGCATGCCCCAGGCTCAAGATCCCCGCGAACCCCCACACCAGGTCGATCGCCAGCGCCAGGATCGCGTAGCTCAGATACTTGCCCATCAGCGACACGGCGTAGGTCGACACGTGCACCGGGCTCGAGGCCGGCGTCAGCAGGTTGAGCGCCGCCATGCCCAGCGCCACGACCAGCACCACCGGCACCAGCAGGCGGAACGCGGCCTTCATGCCTCCACCGCCCGGCCCTTGAGCGGGAACAGCCCGCGCGGCCGCCGCTGGATGAACAGGATCAGCAGCACCAGCACCACGATCTTGCCGAGCACCGCGCCGGCAAACGGTTCGAGGAACTTGTTGACCACGCCCAGCGCCAGCGCGCTCAACGCCGTCCCCCACAGATTGCCCACGCCGCCGAACACCACGACCATGAAGCTGTCGATGATGTAGCTCTGCCCGAGATTGGGGCTGACGTTGTCGATCTGGCTCAGCGCCACGCCCGCCATGCCCGCGACGCCCGAGCCGAGCCCGAAGGTCAGCGCGTCGATCCAGGGCGTGTTGATTCCCATCGCGGCGGCCATCCGCCGGTTCTGCGTCACCGCGCGCATCCGCAAACCGAGCGGCGTGAACCGCAGCACCGCCACCAGCGCGAGGAACACCGGCGATCGAGAACAGGATGATCGCCACCCGGTTATAGGTCAGCGTCAACTGCCCGATGGTGCCGGCGCCGCTCATCCAATCCGGCGTGCTCACCTCCCGGTTGGTCGGCCCAAAAATGCTGCGCACCGCTTGCTGCAGGATCAGCGATAGACCGAACGTCGCCAGCAAGCGTCTCGAGCGGGCGGCCATAGAGGAAGCGGATCATGCAGCGCTCGATCAGGACACCGATCGCGCCCGCCACCAGGAACGCCAGCGGCACCGCCACGATCAGGCTCGCGCCGAACAGCGAGGGCACGTAGGCGCGCATCGCCTGCTGCACCACGAACGTGACATAGGCGCCGATCATGACCATCTCGCCGTGCGCCATGTTGATGACGCCCATGACCCCGAACGTGATTGCCAGCCCGGCCGCCGCCAGCAGCAGCACCGAGCCCAGGCTCACCCCGTAGAACACCGCCTGCAGCAATCCCCAGAACTGCAGCTCGCGATCGATCGACGCGACCGCGCTCAGCGCCGCCGCCATGACGCTCGGCGGCTGTCCCGAGAGCGAGGCGAGCAGCCCTCGCGCATCCAGGTCGCCGCGCGTGCGCACAGTGGCGACCGCGGCCAGCTTGTCGGCCGGGCTCGCATCCGTATTGGTCAGCAACGTCGCCGCCCGCGCCTGCTGCATGACCAGCCGCACGCCCGGATCGCCCTCCTTGGCGATCGCGCGGTCGAGCGCCGGCAGCGCGGCCGCATCGCGCGCCTTGAACACGGCTTCGGCCGCCGCCCGCCGCGCGCCGGGATCGCGGGCGAACAGCTGCAGATTGCCCATCGCCGCATCGACGGACCGGCGCACCGCATTGTTGACCCGCACCGGTTTGACCGGCCCGGCCGCCTCGGCCGCCGCGCCGGTCGCTGCATCGGTCAGCCCGCCGGAGGCATCCTTGATGTAGACCTCGCCGCCGGGCCCCACCACGAGCTGCCCGGCCTGCAACGCCGCGAGCACGTCGATCGCCCGCGGCTCGCCCGACGTCGCGAGCGTCTCGACGCCTCGGCGGATCTCATCGAAATTCTGCGACGCCAGCGGCGCGTACGGCGACTGCGCGAAGGCCGGCATGGCAAACAACAGGAACAACAGAACGTATCGCATCAAACGCAACAACTCAGCGTGCACCCCCGGGACGAGCCCGGGGGTGACGCAGCCAGAGACCAGCGGTCGTCTCACAGGAAAGCGGACGGTCTACGAACCCGACCCGCCGCACTTCCCCGACTTGACGTTGAAGTTCCCGCAATTGAGCGGCGAGCGCCAATCCGAGATCAGGTCGCGCGAGCCTTCGAGATAGGGCGACCATTCCTGCGCCACGATCAGGCCCGGCGTCTGCGAGACGATGTTGAACTGGCCGTTGCCCTGGATCTCGCCGATCAGCACCGGCTTGGTGATGTGATGGTTCGGCATCATCGCGGAGAACCCGCCGGACAGGTTCGGCACCGAAACGCCGATCATCGCCGGGATGACGTCCTTCGGCTCGACGCTGCCGGCCTTCTCGACCGCTTTGACCCACATGTTGAAGCCGATGTAGTGCGCTTCCATCGGATCGTTGCTGACGCGCTTCGGGTTCTTGGTGAACGCCTGCCACTTCTGGATGAACGCCTTGTTGTCGGGATTGTCGACGCTCATGAAGTAGTTCCAGGCGGCCAGGTGGCCGACCAGCGGCTTGGTGTCGACGCCGGCCAGTTCTTCCTCGCCGACGCTGAACGCGACCACGGGGATGTCGGTCGCCTTGATGCCCTGGTTGCCGAGTTCCTTGTAGAACGGCACGTTCGCGTCGCCGTTGATGGTGCTGACGACGGCGGTCTTCTTGCCGGCCGAACCGAACTTCTTGATGTCGGCCACGATCGTCTGCCAGTCGCTTTGGCCGAACGGCGTGTAGTTGATCATGATGTCGTCAGGCGCGACGCCCTTGGCCTTGAGATAGGCCTCGAGGATCTTGTTGGTCGTGCGCGGATACACGTAGTCGGTGCCCGCCAGCACCCAGCGCTTCACGCTCTCTTGGGCCATCAGGTAATCGACGGCCGGGATCGCCTGCTGGTTCGGCGCGGCGCCGGTGTAGAACACGTTCTTGCTGCTTTCCTCGCCCTCGTACTGGACGGGATAGAACAGGATGTTGCCGGTCTCTTCGAACACCGGCAGCACCGACTTGCGGGACACCGACGTCCAGCAGCCGAACACGGCCGAGACCTTGTCGACCGTGATCAGCTGGCGGGCCTTTTCGGCGAAGAGCGGCCAGTTGCTGGCCGGGTCGACGACGACGGCCTCGAGCTTGCGGCCGAGCACGCCGCCCTTCTTGTTCTGCTCGTCGATCAACATCAGCATGACGTCCTTCAGCGTCGTCTCGCTGATGGCCATCGTGCCCGACAGGCTGTGCAGAATGCCGATCTTGATCGGCCCGGTCGCAGGCTGCGCCTGCACCTGACGGGTGATCCCCGCCGCCAAGGTGGCTACTGCCGCAATTGACAGGCCTCTACGTGAAATCATTGACACAACCCCCACGAATTTGAAACGCTTGCGGGGACGTTGTGAGCAAGGAACGTGCCAGCGGCGGCAAAGACGCTCGGCGCCCGGGTTCGGACCGGACCTGCTCACGAATGCAGCACGGCGACAACGAACTGCCGGACGGGTCGGCAGCGGCGGTCCGCACTCACCCCATGGCAGGCGCGATCGTGATCGACGGCGCGTAGAAGGCGATGCCCTCCTGCGCCATGTCCGGACGGGTCGCCAGGATGCTGGCGCGCTCCGCTGCGTCAGCGGTGTAGAAATGCGTCCCGCTCGTCGTGTCGAAGAACCGGTAGACCGCGACGTCGCCGCTCTGCTGCGTCAGATGCTCGTAGAAGGCCGGCTGCTCCTGCATCAGATCCGGGCGCGTCGCCGCGAGCTGCGCGGCTTCGACCGAGTCCGCGGTCAGGAAGTGGTCGCCGGTCGCCGCGTTGAAAAAGCGGAACACCGGCGCGGCTTGCGGATCGCCCGCATCGGGGGAGATCGCGCCCATAACCGCGCCCTGATACGCGAATGACGGCTGGGCCGTGAGCACGGCGTTGCGCTCGGCCGCGTCGGCAGTCAGCAGCTGTTGGCCTCCTGCGGCATCGAAACGGTAGATCAGCACGGTGCTGTCGTTGATCGAGATGGTCGCCGGGTCGAGCGCCGTGGCGCCGTTGGCGACCTCGAACTGCGCGTTCGACGCCGTGGCCGAAGGCGCATAGAAGGCTACGCCCTCCAGCGTCATGTCCGCCCGGCTTGCCTGCAGGGTGGCCGTTTCGCTGGGGCTGCTGGTGAAGAAATGCGTGCCGGTCGAGCTGTCGAAGAAGCGGTAGACCGGCACGTCGCCCGCCTGCTGCGTCGCATGTTCGTAGAACGTCACCTGCTCCGACACGAGATCCGGCCGGCTGGCGAGGATCTGCGCGTTCTCGGCCTGGCTGGTCGTGAAGAAATGCGAGCCGTTCGCGGTGTCGAAGAAGCGGTAGACCGGCACGGCATGGGCATCGCCCACCGGCGAGGACAGCGCGCCCATCCCCAGCCCCTCGTAGGACAGGTCCGGCCGGCTGGTGATGATGGTGTTCCGCTCGGCCAGGCTCGCCGTCAGGAACTGCGTCCCGTTGTTGGCATCGAAGAAGCGGTAGACGGCGACGGCGTTGCCGGACAGCGTGATCGCCGGCGGCGGGGCCTGTGTCGATGTCGGCGTCGGTGTCGCTGTCGGCGTCGGCGTCGTTTGCACGATCGTGAGGCTCTGGGTCGTTTGCGGCGTCGACGAGGCGGCCGCGCCGTAGATCGCTTGGATGCCCTGGATGTCCGAGGCGTCGAGGTCCGAGTTGCCCGGTCCGACCGACGGATACATGACCGCCGTCGTGTCGGTGCTGTGCGCCAAGCCGAGCGCATGCCCGATCTCGTGCAGCGCGACCTCGTAGAGCGTGGTCGCCGTGCCCAGATAGTAGCTGCCGGGCGCCGAGGCGATCGGCTTGGCCGCCGGGTCCTCCAGCCGGACGGTCAATCCTGCGACGAAGTTATTGCCCACATAACTGTAGTCCGTCTCGCCGACCTGGTTGCCGCTGAACTGTCCCCAACCGATACGGACATCCGACGCCGCGCTGTCTGTCACTTGCCGGAAGGTCACGCCGGCGACTTGCGTCCATCGCGCGAGCGCCTGTTCTACGATCGACTGATAGGCCCCGGTGATGGCCCCGGTGAACGTGCCGCCGGCCGCGGCGAAGCTCCAGGTGATGGTGGAAGACGACCATTTCGGTCCTTCGAAGGCGTAGTTGGACACTGGGGCTACTCCCCCGGCCGCCGCCCGCAGGCGTGTCAGCCGGTTCACTAAGTGAATGGCTGCGCCCGTCCTGGCCGCGGTTCCGCGTGTCGTTGTTTCCAAGGAACGATTATGTTCCGCCCTCTGCGCTCCGCGGTTCGGAACGACAGCTGCCCTGCCTTCTGCATGTTTCGGAATGTCCCCGCGTCGGGGACATCGAGAGGCGGTTCAGCTCTTCACCGAGAGCAGGGCGCCTCCCGTTCGGGCCAGCTGCACCACTCTCCGTCTCTGGAAGTCATAGTAAATGAGACGCGGTTAGCAGTTGATTAATGGCGGGCGCGCGACGCCCGTAAATCCGGCCAACTCACCATCCAGTGATCATCTCGCCGCGTGAGAGAGACTCTGGCCGTCTCCCCCGTCACCAGCAGAAGCGCCGCGAAGCGCCACGGCGCCGCCCCGACCCGCTCCTGCAATGCCGCGCGCTCGGTCGGCGTCAGGCCCAGCAACCCGGTCCCGGGCGCGCGGCGGAACGCATCGACCACCGCCCACCGGTTCGGACACCGCACGACCGCGCTCAGCGCCTCCGCATCGCCCAGCCATCGCACAGGCACCGACCCGACCAGCAGCGACTCGCCCATCAGGAAACGGCAGAGCCCCGGCAGGAACGCCGCCAGCGCCGGCGCCTCGAACAGTCCGGCAAGCGAATGCCCATCCACACTTTCGGCCAGTTCGCCGCTGACCCGCCACACCGCGTCCGCACATGAGATCAGTTCCGCCTCGTACCAGCGCAGACCCGCCCGCGCCGGCAGTGCGCAACCGACCGGGCCGAACGCGGTCGGCAGCAGGCCGCGCAGCACGATCGTCCGTGGACCCAGCAGGTCCGAAAGGATCAGTTCGAACAGCCGCGCGCGTTGCCGCAGCCCGGCGACCAACGTCTCGTCAGCCGGCGGCGCGTCCGGTTCGAAGACGTCGGCTGCATTGTCCTGGGCACGAGCGAGCGGCACACGGCGCACCCCTCCGGCCGGTGCTGCCCGCCAGGATGCGGTTAACTTCCTAAGGACTGCTTAGCGAAGCGCCGCGGATCGATCTGGGGCAGAACCTCACCTGCCGCCCCGGGGTCGCGCCCCGCGATGAGGTCGGCGACCAGCCGTCCGGCCGCGGGCGAGGTCTGGATCCCATAGCCGCCCTGCCCCACGCACCAGAAAAATCCGGCAGCATCCGCCGCCCAGCCGAACGCCAGACTGCCATCCGGCGCGAAGGTCCGCAGCCCCGCCCAGCTCCGTTCCACCCGCCGAACCTCGATATCGAGCGCCTGCTGCATCCGGTCGATCGCCAGCGCCACGTCCAGCTCGTCCGGCTGCACGTCGTGCGGCCGGTCCGGCGTCTCGTCGGCCGGGCTGACCATGAGCCGGGTGCGCGCCTCGGGCCGGACATACCAGGTGCTGCCGACGTCGCAGGTCATCGGCCATTCCGCCACCGTCCAGGGCGCCGGGTCGATGATCACGCCCGTGCGCCGTTTCGGCACCAGCCCGAGCGGCGCCACCCCCGCCTGCGCCGCGACCTCGTCGCCCCAGGCGCCCGACGCGTTGACCACTACGGCGGCGAGGAAGCGCCCCGCGTTCGTCTCCACCGACCAGCGGTCGCCCTGACGCTCGATCGCCGCACTGCGGTGCCGCAACGCGATCAGCCCGCCGCGCTGCCGGACCTGCCGCAGGAAGCCCTGATGCAGCGCCGCGACATCCATGTCGAACGCATCTTCTTCGAGCGCCGCCTCCGCCACCCAGCCGGGCCGCAGCGCCGGCACCACGGCGGACGCGCGGGCCGCGTCGATGAACTCGACCCCTTGCGCCTCTTCGCGGAACGCCGCGAAGGCCTCGCGCTGATTCTGACCGGCCAGCACCAGCACCGCACGTTTGTTCAGCACCGGCGTTTCCGTGAAGCCCGGCGGCGGCGTCTCGAAGAACCCCCGCGACAGCCGCGTCAGGATCCGGACATCCGGCGGACCGTAATTTCCGGTCCACAGCGCCGCCGACCGTCCGGTCGTGTGATAGCCCGCCTGCTCCTCGGCCTCGATCAGCGCGACCCGCCGGTCCGCCGCCACATGGGCCGCCACCGTCGCGCCCGCGATCCCGGCGCCGATGACCACGACGTCGCATTCATGCATGTCCATTCCGCTAGCTTGCGGGGTGGGACGCTGGCGTCAACCGTTCGCGGGCAGGACCGACCGCGTCAGCCATAAATGAGGTTGGGCAGCCACATCGCGATGCCGGGGACGATCGAGAGGATCACCACGGCGACCGCCATCAGCATGACGAATGGCAGCGTTCCCCAGATGATCGGCCCGAGGCCGATGTCGGGCGCGATCCGGTTGATGACGAAGATGTTGAGCCCCACCGGCGGATGGATCAGCCCCATCTCCATCACCACCGCCATCACCACCCCGAACCACACCAGGTCGAACCCCGCGGCGCGAAGCGGCGGCAGGATGATCGGCGCCGTCATCAGGATGATCGAGACCGGCGGCAGGAAGAAGCCGAGGACGACGACCAGGATCAGGATCGCGAACAGCAGCAGCCACTTGCTCAGATGCAGCCCGACGATCCAGCCCGCCGCGGCCTGGCTCACGTGCAGGTAGCTCATTACATAAGAGTAGAGCAGGCTCATGCCGATGATCATCAGCAGCATGCCCGCCTCGCCCAGCGTGCCTGCGAAGATCGGCTTGAGATCCTCGAGCCGATACGCCCCATAGACGACCGCGATCAGCGCCAGTGCCAGGACCGCGCCCAAGCCCGCCGTCTCGCTCGGCGTCGCGATGCCGCCGTACAGCGCGATCATGACGCCGGTCAGCAGCACCAGGAACGGCAGCACCCGCGGCAGCGCGGCGAACCGCTCGCGCATCGTGTACCGGTCCTGCCGCAGGATCTCGCCGCGGATGCCGCCCTCTTCGGCGAGGCTGAACGCCGCCGAATATTCCGTCCGCCAGCGTAGGATCGCGTAGCCCGAGAACAACGCCACCAGCAGGATTCCCGGCCCGATCCCGGCCAGGAACAGACGGCCCAGCGACTGCTCCGCCGCGACCGCATAGAGGATGAGGACGATGCTCGGCGGCAGCAGGATGCCCAGCGTTCCGCCCGCCGCCACCAGCCCGGCCGCGAAGCCCGGCGAATACCCGCGTCGCCGCATCTCCGGGATGCCGGAACTGCCGATCGCGCTGCAGGTCGCCGGGCTGCTGCCCGCCATGGCCGCGAACAGCCCGCACGCGATCACCACGGCCACGCCCAACCCGCCCGGCACGCGGCCGAGCCAGGTGTGCAGCGCGTCGTAGAGGTCCTTGCCCGCGCGGGACTTGCCGATCGCGGCGCCCTTGAGGATGAACAGCGGAATGGTCAGCAGCGTGATGCTGGCCAGTTCCTCGTAGACGTTCTGCGTCACCGTATCGAGCGACGCCGCCGGCATGAAGCCGAGCATGAACAACACGGCCACGCCGCCCAGCGCGAACGCGATCGGCATGCCCGAGAACAAGGCGACCAGAGTGGCGCCGCCGTAGAGCATCCCGATCTGCAGCGTTCCCATTACAGCGACGCCTGCGTCTTGCCGTGCCGGCCGCCGACGATCTGCAGCAGTAACTGCACCGCGAGCAGCGTCATGCCCACGGCCATGCAGCTATAGGGGATCCACAGCGGCGGTCCCCAGGCAGAGGGCGTCGTCTGCCCCTCGTCCCAGGCTTCGTAAAACAGTGTCCAGCTCTTCCAGGCGAAGAACCCGACGAACAGGAAGCTCAACACATCGGCCAACACCCGCCGCACCGCGTCGATCCCCGGCGGCAGCACATGGGTCAGCGCATCGATCGCGACATGGCCGCGCCGCGCCTGGATCCATGCCGCCGCGCCGAACGTGGCGCCGATCAGCAGGAAGGTGCTCAGCTCGTCCTGCCAGTCGCTCGCGATCGCGAAGAAGTAGCGCCCGATCACCTCCCAGGTCAGCACCAGCCCGGCCACCGCGACCGCGATCGCCGACAGCACGGCAAGCACCGCGTTGAGCGCGCCCAGCGCCGACTGCACCATCCCCAGTGCACCCCGGCGCGGAACGTCCGCCTCCGGGATCGCGCCCGAAGCGGCGTCGATCCCGTGCGTGCTCACACCGTGACTGCTTCGGCGGCCTTGAGCAGGGCGGCGTTGGCGGCGCTGCGCCCGGCGTAATCCTTCCACGCAGTGCTCTCGGCCAGCGGACGCCATTTCGCGATCGCGGCCGCATCCATGTCGCGTACGGTCGCGCCGGCCTTCTTGTAGACGTCGGCGAGCTTCTGATCGTCCGCCTTCGCCTCGGTCAGCGCGAAGGGCTCCATCTCCTCGCCGACCGCGTCCAGCACCTTCTGCTGCTCGGCCGGCAGGCTGTCGTAGATCTGCTTGGACATCAGCAGCGGCTCGAACATGAACCAGAAGCTGCCCTTGTCGCCCGTCGTGACCGCCTTGCTGATCTCCTCGAGGCGGAACGAGATCAGGCTGGTCGACGACGTCACCGCCGCATCGAGCGAGCCGGTCTGCATCGCGGCATAGATCTCATTGCTCGGCACCGAGCTGATGATCCCGCCGGCTTCCTTGAGCATCAGGTCGAACTCGCGCGACCCGCCGCGGACCTTCAGCCCCTTGGTGTCGTCCGGCAAAACGAGCGACCGCTCCCGCGACGCGATCCCGCCCGCCTGCCAGACCCAGGTGATGATCCTGACGCCGCGCTTGTCCAACAGTGCGGTCAGCTCCTCGCCGATCTTCGCCTTCTTCCAGGCCAGCCCCTGCTCATAGTTCGTCACCAGGCACGGCATCAGGCCGATGTTGACTTCCGGCACCTCGCCGCCGGCATAGGCGAGCGGATAGACCGACATGTCCAACGCGCCCTTCCGCAGCGCCGAGAACTGCGCCACCGTCTTCATCAGCGAGGAGCCGGGATAGATCTCGAACGTCAGTTCGCCATTGGTGCGCTTGGTGACCTCGGCGCCGAACTTGCGCGCGAGACGGTCACGGAAGTCGCCGGCCTCCAATGTGCCGCCCGGGAATTGGTGGCTGATCTTCAGCACGCGCGGCGCCGCCGAAGCGGAAGTCGCGCGCAGCACCACGGGCGCGGCCAGCATCGATCCCATGAGGGTACGGCGTGTAGTGAACATAGGACCTCCCGAAGTGCTTTTTATTGTCGCGGATTGACGGCCTATATGGCGGGAATGCATTGCAACAACAAGACATGAGCAGTCGCGAATACCCGGCCCGGCCGCTTGGTCGGGATCGGCGTCGTTCTCCTCAAGCCTGGCGCCGTCCTGCTCGTCCGGCGCGCGCGGGCGCCCTCGCTCGGACAATGGGCGCTGCCGGGCGGGGCACAGGAACTCGGCGAGACCGCCGAGGCGGCCGCGCGGCGCGAGTTGCGCGAGGAATCCGGCCTCGAAGCCGGCCCCATGCACCTTGCCGCCAACGTCGACAGCATCCACCGCGACCCGGACGGGCGCGTCCGATTCCACTACACGATCCTGGATTTCGCCGCCGCCTGGATCGGCGGCGACCCGGCGCCGGGCGACGACGTTTCGGAAGCCCTGTTCGCGCCGCTGGACGACCTTGCGCGCTACGATCTGTGGACCGAGGCCCACCGAGTCATCGCCCTCGCCCGGCGGTTGCTGGCTTAGAGCTTTTCTAGCTCCGCCGCCGCCGGGGCGAGGCGTCCCCGAGATTGAGCGTCGTCGCCATCCCCGCGCAGATCAGTCCGAGGAACGCCGGGATCAGCCAGAGCGGCCGAACCATGAACGGCACCTCGATCCAATTCCACAGCCAGGCGGCGCTGTGCTCGCGCAGCCAGGTCGGGCTCGCCCGATCCAGCAGCGCCAGCGCCTGACCCAGCGTCAGATTCTGCGGCATCAGCGTCCCGACAGCGATCGAGGCCACCAGGAGCAGCGCCGCGAACACGGCGAAGACGCGCGCCGCCATTACATGAACAACTTGTCGGCCGGCATGCCGCTGTAGAGGCTCGCAACCTGCGCGCCGTAGCCGTTGTAGAGCTGCGTCGGCACGCGCTCGCCGCTGCCCAGCAGCCGCTCGGTCGCCTGGCTCCAGCGCGGATGCGGCACCTCTGGGTTTACGTTCGCCCAGAAGCCGTATTCCGCCGGTTGCGTCTGCTGCCACGAGTTCACCGGTTCCTTGTCGGTGAAGGTGAACTTGACGATCGACTTGATCGACTTGAAGCCATACTTCCACGGGATCACCAGGCGGATCGGCGCGCCATCCTGCTTCGGCATCTCCTTGCCGTAGAGCCCGGTCGCCAGGAACGCCAGCTCGTTGCGCGCCTCGTCCAGGCGCAGCCCCTCTTTATACGGCCAGTCGATCACCGAGAGCCGCAGGCCCGGCATCGTCTTCGGATCGGCCAGCGTTTCCATCTGCGACGTATTTCGCGGCGCTCGTCGGGTTCGCCATCTTGATCAGCTCGCTCATCGCGAACCCGGTCCACGGCACCGTCATCGCCCACGCCTCGACGCAACGATGGCGATAGACGCGCTGCTCGAGCTTCACCCTCTTGAGAAGGTCCTCCAGGCCGATCGTCATCGGCTTGGCCACCATGCCATCGATGCTGATGGTCCAGGGGCTCACCGGCAGACGCTGCGCGGCCCGGTAGATCGACTTGTCGGTGCCGAATTCGTAGAAATTGTTGTAGGTCGTGGCATCGGTCTCGGCCGTGATGGCCCGCCCGGCATTCTCGAAGTGCGGGTTCGTCGGCGCGCCCTGCGCCCGAGCCGCCTTGCTGGCGACGAGGCCTGCCGCCGCGCCGGCCAGTGCGGCACGACGCCCGAGCACGAAAGCCTCGGGTGTGACCAAGTTCTCGCTGATTTCCCAGCCGCGACGTTTAATGATGAACATCTGCCATGCCCTCCCGTGGCATGCCACAGATTGAATTTAAATGGTCGCGGTGCAAGGGTCGCGTCAAGCGCCTTCCGGAGATCGCCGCCCATGCACCTCGCCCAATTCCCGCGCGTCAAGCTCTGCCAGGCGCCGACGCCGCTGGAAGCGATGCCGAATCTCAGCAAGGCCCTGGGCGGCCCCAACATCTATATGAAGCGCGACGACCTGACCGGCATGGGCCTCGGCGGCAACAAGGTCCGCAAGCTCGAGTTCCTCGCCGGCGAAGCGGTCGCCCGCGGCGCCGACCATCTCGTGACGCAAGGCGCGGTCCAGTCCAACCACGTCCGCCAGACCGCCGCCGTCGCCATGAAGCTCGGCATGCGCTGCACCGCCATCCTCGAGCACCGCATCGACACCAACGACCAGGCCTATCTCGCCAGCGGCAACGTCCTGCTCGACACCATCATGGGCGTCCACATCGAGTACCGGCCGGGCGGCACCGACATGCAGGCCGCCATCGACGAAGTCGGCGCCAAGCTCGAGCACGAGGGCGGCAAGCCCTACGTCATCCCCGGCGGCGGCTCGAACTCGGTCGGCGCGCTCGGTTACGCCGCCGTCGCCCTCGAACTCGTGCAGCAGGCCAATGAGATGGGCCTCAAGATCGACCGGCTCGTGCATGCCACCGGCAGCGCCGGGACGCAGGCCGGCCTGGTCGCCGGGCTGCATGCGCTGTCCAACCCGATGCGCGTGCTCGGGATCGGGGTCCGCAACCCCAAGGACAAGCAGGAGGCCGCCGTGCTCAAGCTGGCCCGCGCCACCGCGGAGCGCCTCGGCGTCGAGCGCGAATTGCCGGCATCCGCGGTCGAGGCCAATTGCGACTATGTCGGCGCCGGCTATGGCCGCCCGACACCCGGGATGGTCGAGGCCGTCCAGATGGTGGCGCGCACCGAAGGGATTTTCCTCGACCCGGTGTATTCCGGGAAGGGCATGGCCGGGCTGATCGACCTGATCCGCAAGGGCCAGTTCAAGGCCGGCGAGAACGTCGTCTTCCTGCATACAGGCGGGGCGGTCGGGCTATTCGGTTATGTCGACACTTTCAGCGCTGCGGCCTGAGCCGCACGGAGACCCTACGATGAGCAGGAAAACCGGCCGCCAGTTCTTCAGCAACCCCGGCCCCACCAACATCCCCGACAGCGTTCTCCGGGCGATGGACCGCCCGACCATCGACTTCATGGACCCCGAGTTCATGGCCGTGTTCAAGCATGCGGTCGCCGGGCTGAAGCGCGTGCTGCGGACGGAAGGGGACGTGTTCCTCTACACCGCGTCGGGCCACGGCTCGTGGGAAGCGACGCTGACCAACCTGTTCTCGCCCGGCGACACGCTGCTCGCCGTCGAGTCCGGCTGGTTCAGCGAGGGCTGGACCACGATGGCCGGCAAGTTCGGCCTGCACATCCAGACCCTCCCCGCCGAGTGGCGTCGCGGCGCCGACCCGGCGGCCCTGACGTCCGCCCTGCGGGCCGACACCGCGGGCAAGATCAAGGGCATCCTCGTCGTCCACAACGAGACCTCCACCGGCATGGCCCTGCCGCTCGCCGAGATCCGTGCCGCCATCGATGCCGCCGGGCATGGCGCGCTGTTGCTGGCCGACACGATCTCCTCGCTCGGCTCGCTCGAGTTCCGGATGGACGAGTGGGGCATCGACGCGGTCGTCGGCGGCAGCCAGAAGGGCCTCATGCTGCCGACGGGGTTCAGCTTCACCGCCGTCTCGGCCAAGGCGCTCGCGGCCCACCGCGACGCCAAGCTGCCGCGTCATTATTTCGATTGGTCCGAGATGATGACCCGCGGCTTCCGCAGCTTCATGGGCACCGTGCCGACCAGCTACTTCTACGGCCTGGTCGAGAGCGTGCGCCTGATGGAGGAGGAAGGCCTCGACCAGGTGGTCGCCCGCCACCATCGGCTCGCCGAAGCCGCCCGTCTCGCCGTCCGCGCCTGGGCCGGCAACGACGGGCCCCAGCTCTACTGCCTCAACCCGACCCGCTACTCCGACAGCGTGACGGCGGTGATGATGCCCGACGGGCACGACGCCGAGGCCCTGCGCAAGACCGCGCTCGACCGCTTCAACGTCTCGATGGGCGGCGGACTCGGCAAGCTCGGCGGCAAGGTGTTCCGCATCGGGCATCTCGGCGACCTCAACGAGCCCATGATCCTCGGCACGCTCGCCGCCGTGGAGATGAGCCTGCGCGCCAACGGCGTGCCCCATGGCAAGGGCGGCGTCGAGGCGGCGATGGAGTTCCTCGCCGCCTGAGCAAGCTGCGGCGGTCGGGCACGGCTTGGCTGTGTCCCCGCCGCAACATCACGGCCGCGTCGGTGCCAAAGCTCTGGACAGCCCACGTCCTCCCGGTGTCCGCTGACAACCCCGCGCGATTCGGTAGCGCAAGCTGTAGCGGTGCGTGGGAAAAGTTGGACCACATATAGTAGGGCGAACCATGAACGCATTTACGCCGGGCGATGCCGCATTGTTCGACGCCGTCCAATTACAGGGACACCATCAGGTCCACGTCGATCGCTCCCGCGATGCCCTGCTGACCGATTTCGGCCGCGCTACGCTCAACGACCGCTACCTCATGCCCGGCGAGAGCTATCAGGACCTCTTCGCCCGCGTCGCCAGCTTCTACGGCGACGACGCCGCCCACGCGCAGCGCATCTACGACTACATCAGCCGCATGTGGTTCATGCCCGCCACCCCGGTCCTGTCGAATGGCGGCACCAAGCGCGGACTGCCGATTTCGTGCTTCCTGAACGAGGCCTCGGACAGCCTCGACGGCATCGTCGGCCTGTGGAACGAGAACGTCTGGCTGGCCTCCAAGGGCGGCGGCATCGGCTCCTACTGGGGCAACCTCCGGTCCATCGGCGAGAAGGTCGGCCAGAACGGCAAGACCTCCGGCGTTATCCCGTTCATCCGGGTCATGGACAGTCTGACCCTGGCGATCTCGCAGGGCTCGCTCCGCCGCGGCTCTGCCGCCGTCTACCTGCCGATCTCGCACCCCGAGGCCGAGGAGTTCATCGAGCTGCGGCGCCCCACCGGCGGCGACCCGAACCGGAAGGCGCTCAATCTGCACCACGGCCTGCTGATCTCGGACGCGTTCATGCGCGCCGTCGAGGCGGACGAGCAGTGGGGCTTCACCTCGCCGAAGGACGGCGCCGTCGTCCGCAAGGTGAGCGCCCGCTCGCTTTGGATCCGCATCCTGACCGCGCGCATCGAGACCGGCGAGCCCTACCTCGTCTTTTCGGACGCCGTGAACAATGCGCGGCCCGAGCACCAGAAGCTTGCCGGCCTCGAGGTCAAGACCAGCAATCTTTGCAGCGAGATCACGCTGCCCACCGGCACCGACCAGTACGGCAAGCAGCGCACCGCGGTCTGCTGCCTCTCGTCGGTCAACCTCGAGACCTGGCTCGAATGGAAGGACGAGCCGCTGTTCATCGAGGACATCATGCGTTTCCTCGACAACGTGCTGCAGGACTTCATCGACCGTGCGCCCGAGGGCATGGAGCGCGCTCGCTACGCCGCCGAGCGCGAACGGTCCGTCGGGCTGGGGGTGATGGGCTTCCACTCCTTCCTGCAGGCGCAGAACGTCCCGTTCGAGAGCGTCATCGCCAAGGTCTGGAACAAGAAGATGTTCAAGCAGATCCGCGCCGCGGCCGACGCCGCGAGCCGGGTCCTGGCCGAGGAGCGCGGCCCCTGCCCGGATGCCGCCGATTACGGGATCATGGAGCGGTTCTCGAACAAGATGGCGATCGCGCCGACCGCCTCCATCAGCATCATCGCCGGGAGCACCAGCCCCGGCATCGAACCGATCGCGGCGAACGTGTTCCTGCAGAAGACGCTCTCGGGCAGCTTCACCGTCCGCAACCGGCACCTGCAGATGCTGCTGGCCGAGAAGGGCATGGACCGTGACGACATCTGGTCCAGCATCACGCTGAACAAAGGCAGCGTGCAGCACCTCGATTTCCTCAACGAGCAGGAGAAGGCGGTCTATCGCACCGCCTTCGAACTCGACCAGCGCTGGGTCATCGAGCACGCCGCCGACCGCACGCCGTTCATCTGCCAGAGCCAGTCGGTCAATCTTTTCTTGCCGGCCAATGTGCACAAACGCGATCTGCACCAGATACATAGTATGGCGTGGAAGCGGGGCCTGAAGTCGCTGTATTACTGCCGGAGCTTGTCGATCCAGCGCGCCGACGCGGTGAGCGAGAAGGTCATCCGGCTCGACACCATCCCGTCCGAGCCAGCGGTCGTGGAGACCGTCAAGACCACTGATTACGAAGAATGCCTGGCCTGCCAATAGGCCGTTGAAGAAGGACCATCGATGGACGGATTGATCCCGGCGCCCAAGCGTCTCGACCTGCTGACGGAAAACCCCGTCTACAAGCCCTTCCGCTACCCGTGGGCCTACGAGGCGTGGCTCACGCAGCAGCGTGTGCACTGGCTGCCCGAAGAGGTCCCGCTGGCCGACGACGTGAAGGACTGGCACAAGAACTTGACCGAGGCGGAGCGGAATCTGCTCACCCAGATTTTCCGCTTCTTTACCCAAGCGGATGTCGAAGTTAACAACTGTTATATGAAACATTACAGTCAGGTCTTCAAACCGACTGAAGTCCTGATGATGTTGTCCGCTTTCAGCAACATCGAGACGATCCATGTCGCCGCCTACAGCCACTTGCTGGACACTGTGGGAATGCCCGAGGGCGAATACACGGCGTTCATGAAATATAAAGAAATGAAAGATAAGTACGACTACATGCAGTCGTTCCGGGTCGACAGCAAGCATGAGATCGCCAAGACGTTGGCCGCCTTCGGCGCGTTCACCGAAGGTCTACAGCTGTTCGCCTCATTCGCCATCCTGCTTAACTTTCCCCGTTTCAATAAGATGAAAGGAATGGGGCAGATAATCTCCTGGTCGGTGCGAGATGAAACACTGCACTGCCTCTCGATAATTCGACTGTTCCGCACTTTTGTCCAAGAGAATCCCGAAATTTGGACTGAAGCGCTTCGGCAGGAGATCTATGAAGTCTGTGCCACCATCGTCGATCACGAGGACGCATTCATCGATTTGGCTTTCGAACAAGGCCCGATCGAGGGTCTGCGCTCCTCCGAGGTCAAGACTTACATCCGCTACATCGCCGACCGCCGCCTGATGCAGCTCGGCCTCAACCCGATCTTCCTCGTCGAGAACAACCCGCTCACCTGGCTCGACGACATGCTGAACGCGGTCGAGCACGCAAACTTCTTTGAGAATCGCTCGACAGAGTATAGCCGGGCTTCGACCCAAGGCAGTTGGGAGGAAGCCTTCGCCGATACGGTCTTCGACACTGACCAGCCGCAGGGGGCAATCTTACTGCAATGAGACATCATGGCGCGCGAGCCCGGTGACGACCAGGAGGCCGGCTCGGACGATGCGAGACCGAACCCGTCCACCCCGGTCCGGCGGCACACCCGCCGGCTCGAGGACAAGCTGCTCGTGGCCTTCCACCATGCCTGCGACGTCGCCGACATCGAAGTCGCGCGCCATGTGCTGCAAATCCTGGAACTGATGCTCGCCCGCAAGCCGGCGCATCCGGACCTCAACCGCCGCCGCAACCTCGAGGGCCTCGTCGCGGCCCACGAGCGGCTCTGGAACCTGCGCAACCGCGAGAATTGACGGCACCGCGGCGCTCGGGGAGCGGTCGTTTAAGCCAACGATCGCTCCGCCTGCCGCAGATCGCCGTCGAACCGCGCGAGCAGCGCCGTCGCCTCGGCCGCCGACAAGCCGCGCACCACCAGCACCGCCGGCTTCACCCGCCCCTCGGTCTGCGCCAGCGCGGCCGCGGCCTGGTCCGTGCCGCAGCCCGTCAGCGACCGCAGCATCCGCAGCGCCCGGCGCCGGAGCTTGTCGTTGCGCGCGTTCATATCGACCATCTGCCCGCGGTAGACCCGCCCCAGCCGCGTCATGACCGCCGTGCTGAACAAGTTCAGCGTCGCCTTCTGCGCCGTCCCGGCCTTCATCCGCGTCGATCCGGCGATCGCCTCCGGCCCGGTCTCCACCAGGATCGCATGCTCCGCCGCCGCGAGCAGCGCACCGCCGGCGCTGTTGGCGACCCCGATCGTCAGCGCCCCCGCACGCCGGGCCGCCGCCACCGCCGCGACCGTGTAGGGCGTCACGCCGCTCGCCGCGATCCCCACCAGCACGTCCGCCGCGCCCAGCCGCGCGTCCCGGACATCCTGCTCGGCGACATCGGCGCGATCCTCCGCACCTTCCGTGGCCCGGATCAGCGCCGACTCCCCGCCCGCCATCAGGAACAGCAGCCGCTCCGCCGGCCAGTCGAAGGTCGGGCCCAGCTCCGCCCCGTCCTGAACGCCGATCCGCCCGGACGTGCCCGCGCCGGCATAGGCCAGCCGGCCACCCTGGCGCAGCCGGTCCGCCGCGGCGACCACCGCCGCCGCCAGCGCCGGCAATGCCGGCCGAAGCGCCGCCACCGCCGCGAGTTGCCCCTCCCACAGCGCCGCCAGCACCGTTTCGGCCGGCCACGTCTCGAGATCGGCCGTCCGGGGGTCGACCCCCTCGGTCGCCGGGTCGCTCAGACGTCGAGTTCCTGTTCTTCTAGGTTCTTGGCGTGCTCCTGGATGAACTGGAAGCGCAGCTCCGGCTTGCGCCCCATCAGGCTCTCCACCAGCTCGTTCGTCGCTGCCCGGTCCTCCGCCAGCGCCACCACCTTCAGCAGCGTCCGCCGCTTCGGGTCCATCGTCGTCTCCTTCAACGCCGAGGGCGGCATCTCGCCCAAGCCCTTGAACCGGCTGACGTCGACCTTGCTGCCCGCCTTGAACTCCTTCTTGATCAGCTGGTCCTTCTCGCGGTCGCTCATCGCATAGACCGACTTCGCCCCCTGCGTGATCCGGAACAGCGGCGGCTGCGCCAGATAGAGATGCCCCGCCCGCACCAGCTCCGGCAGCTTGCGGTAGAAGAACGTCATCAGCAGCGACGCGATGTGCGCCC
Organism: uncultured Alphaproteobacteria bacterium; assembly: GCA_963848035.1. Taxonomy (GTDB): domain Bacteria; phylum Pseudomonadota; class Alphaproteobacteria; order Acetobacterales; family Acetobacteraceae; genus JAVVHH01. The sequence goes on along the minus strand of CAWKCD010000001.1, from coordinate 2,341,263 downwards.
CGTCCACGTCGGCGTCCGTCATGATGATGACCCGGCCGTAGCGCAGCCGCGCCCGGTCGAACCGGTCGCCCGGCGCCGCAGCCCAGCGCCTCGATCAGGTCCTTCAGCTCCTGGTTCTGCATCAGCTTCTCGTCGCTCGCGCTCGCGACGTTCAGGATCTTGCCCCGCAGCGGCAGCACCGCCTGCGTCTCGCGGTTGCGCGCCTGCTTGGCCGACCCGCCGGCGCTGTCGCCTTCGACGAGGAAAATCTCGGTATCGTCGCGGCTCTCGCGCGTGCAGTCCGTCAGCTTGCCCGGCAGCCGCAGCCGCCTCGTCGCCGACTTGCGCGAGACGTCCTTGCTCTCCTTGCGCCGAAGCCGCTCCTCCGCGCGCTCGATGACGAACGCCAGCAAATTGTCCGCCTGGCCGGGATTGCCGGCCAGCCAATGGTCGAACCGGTCCCGCAGCGCCGTCTCCACCAGCCGCGCCGCCTCCGGGCTGGTCAGCTTCTCCTTGGTCTGCCCCTGGAATTGCGGGTCGCGGACGAACGCCGACAGCTTCGCCGCCATCGGGCTCAGCACGTCCTCCGGCGTCACCTGCGCCACCTTCTTGTTGCCGCGCTGGTCGCCCCAGGACCGCAGCCCCTTCATCAGCGCCGCGCGGAACCCCGCCTCATGCGTGCCGCCCTGCGCCGTCGGCACGGTGTTGCAGTAGGAGTGCAGCGCGCCCTCGGCGCTTTCCAGCCAGGTGATCGCCCACTCGACCCGGCCGCCGGTGCGCCCCTCGGAATCGGCCGGCAGATCCGCTTCGCCCGCCCAAACCTCGCTCACCGCCAGCGCCGAATCGCCGATGTCCTCGACCAGGCTGTCCTTCAGCCCGCCCGGGAAATGCAGCAGCGCCTCTTCCGGCACGTCGCTCCCGCGAACCAGCGCCGGGTCGCACGTCCAGCGGATTTTGACGCCGCGGAACAGATAGGCCTTCGACCGGCACAGCCGGTACAGCCGCGCCGCGCTGAAATGCAGCGCCCCGAAGATCTGCGCATCCGGATGGAACCGCATCGACGTGCCGCGGCGGTTGTGCACCGGCCCGACCTGCTCGAGCTTGGTCACCGCCTGGCCGCGCTCGTAGGCCTGCCGCCACAACACCCGGTCGCGCGCCACCTCGACCTCGAGCCGGTCCGACAACGCGTTCACCACCGAGCTGCCCACGCCATGCAAGCCGCCGGAGGTGGCGTACGCCTTGCCCCCGAACTTCCCGCCCGAGTGCAACGTCGTGAGGATCACTTCGAGCGCGCTGAGATTCTTGAATTTGGGATGCGGGTCGACCGGGATGCCGCGCCCGTTGTCCCGAACGGTCAGCCAATCCCCAGCCTCGAGCGTCACGTCGATCGCGCTGGCATACCCGGCCACCGCCTCGTCCATGGCATTGTCGAGCACCTCGGCGGCCAGATGGTGCAGCGCCGTTTCGTCGGTCCCGCCGATATACATGCCCGGCCGCCGCCGCACGGGCTCGAGCCCCTCGAGAACCTCGATGTCACGGGCTGAGTAGTCATTCTCCCCCCCGGAACCACGAAGGGAAGTCAAGAGATCGTTCATGCTGTGTTCCCGGTCCTGACCGCGGACCGTAAAGCGCTCAAGCAGGACCGGCAAGCAATTCGGCGTCGGCGCGGACCCACCCCTCCGGCTGACTCCTTCTCGGCCGCCGTCACACCCGAAGCACCCGGTCGGCTGCAACCGCGGCACGACCGTGCTCGACGGCTACATCACCCCGCCGCTGCCATGGCCGGCCGGCGCGGCGGATCAGAGGTCGGACGGACGATCCCCTGATCCGCGCAACGAGCCCCTACTTGAGGCCGCTCGGCTCCTGCGTGTGCGCCTCGAGGAACCAAAGCTGCTTGTCGAGCCCGCGAGACACTTCCGTGAACAAGTCCGACGTGCCCCGGTCGCCGGCCTCGTCGGTGTCGTCGATGTTCTGGCGAACCGCGTTGGCCACCGCCGAGAACCGCTCGATCAGCGCCTTCAGATGGTCGGCGATCTTGTAGATGTCGGTCGGATACGGCTTGAGGTTGGTGTGCTTCTCGACTTCCTGAACCGTGCCGCGCGCGGTGCCGCCCAACTGGGTGATCCGTTCGGCCATCATGTCGTTCCACTCGGAAACTTCGGCGCGGAACCCATCGAGCATCAGGTGGATGCCGATGAACTGCGACCCTTTCAGGTTCCAATGCGCCTGCTTGATCACCAGCGCGAGGTCGATCCCGTCGGCCAGACGCGCCTGCAGCGTCTGCATCGAAACGGCCTTGGCGTTGTTCTTCGTATCGTTCGTGGTCTGGTGCAGCTGCGCGTTGTGGGTCTGGCTGCGCAGGTCAGCCGGGCTTTCGGGCATGGAGAGCTCCTAGGATCTGTGAAGCCGTCCTAACGCCCAGAGCGGGTTCGCGTTTCCCGGGATCTCGTTTGACCGCCGCAGCCATTCTCGGATCGACGGCGAGATAACGCGACGGCGCCGGCGCGTCCGCCTTATGAAATGGCCGCACCGAAGCCAGCACCTGCCGATCCTCCTCCGACAGCCGAATCGCTTCCCGCAGATGATCCGTCCAGTTCTGCATGCACCACACCTCGATCCACCCATCCGGATGCGCCACGTCCTCATACAGGTGCCAATCCATCGCCCCCGCCCGCCCGCGCACGTGCTGCACGTCCGCCATCGCGCTCAGGAACCGTCCGCGATCCCCCGGCGCCACCTGATACGCCATCATCTCCAGGATCCGCCCTCGCGATGACGGCAACTGCAGCGCCAATTCCGGCGCCGGGGCCTCAGGCTGCGGCAGGTCCGGCGCCGGCGCGCTGGCCGCGACCGCCCCTTCCAGCCCATACCCCCGCACCAGCACCGCCAACACCGTTCCCAGCCCGGCCGCGATCAACATCGATGGCCGCAACCCGATCCAATCGCCCAGCACGCCCCACATCATCGTGCCCAGCGCCAGCGCCCCGTTCCACCAGAGCTGATAGATCGCCAATGCCCGCGCCCGCACCCAGGCCGGTGCCACCAATTGTGCCGAAGCCTGCGTCGTGCTCGCCGCCGCCACCCAGCCGATCCCAAACAGATACATGCCCAGCGCCGCCAGTGACCAATGCCGCGACAGCCCGATGCACGCGATCCCTGCGGTCGACGACAGCGTGGCAAAGAACACGATGCTGCCGCGTCCCGCATAGGCCCGCATCCGCGGCAGCAGCATCCCCGCCGTCACCCCGCCGCAGCCCATCAGGCCCAGCAAGAGCCCGAAACTCCCCGCCCCCAGCCCGAGCTGCTCGCGCACCACCAGCGGCAGCATCGCCCAGGGCGCGGCGGCCGGCAGGAAATACGCCATCGACCGAACGATCGCCGCCCGCATCGCCGGCGTATGCCGCACGAATTGCGCGCCGGCCCGCATCGCCGAGATGAAATGCTCCGGCGGCAACGCTCCGCGCCGATGCCGCCGCGGCCACATGACCAAGGAGCCGATCCCCGCCAGGAACGAGACCGCGAACAGCAGGAATGCCAGCGCCGGGCCGCCGAACAGCAGAATGACCCCGCCCACCGCCGGCCCCAGCGCCCGCGCCAGGTTGAACCCGATCCCGTTCAGCGCGATCGCCTGCACCAGGTCGTGCCGGGGCACCACCTCCGGCACCGTCGCCCCCCAAGCCGGCTGATACATCGCCGTCCCGATCCCGATCGCGAACGTCAGCGCGATCAGCCCGGTCGCATCGATCAGTGCGCATAGGTCAGCAGCACCAGCACCGTGGCGCTC
>CAWKCD010000001.1:0-2327500 GCA_963848035.1 uncultured Alphaproteobacteria bacterium | reverse complement strand
TCTTCACCCTCGCCATCGTCTTCCTCGGCCTCGCCGCCGCGATCTGGGGCGGCTGGCTCGAGCGCGTCGGGCCGCGCAAGGCCGGCGTCTATGCCGCGCTCTGCTGGTCGGGCGGATTGATCATCACGGCGCTGGGCATCTACGTGCATCAGCTCTGGCTGTTGTGGCTCGGCGCCGGCGTCATCGGCGGTATCGGGCTTGGCCTCGGCTACATCTCCCCCGTCTCCACCTTGATCAAATGGTTTCCCGACCGGCGCGGCATGGCGACCGGCATGGCGATCATGGGCTTCGGCGGCGGCGCTCTGATCGGATCGCCCCTGGCAGTCTGGCTGATGAACTATTTCGGCAACGGCAGCGCAGCCCGGGGCGTTTGGCAGACCTTCGTCGCACTCGGCGTCATCTACGCCGTCTTCATGCTCGGCGGCGCGTTCGGCTACCGCGTGCCTCCCGTCGCCAACTGGCAGCCCGAAGGCTGGACGCCCGTCGCCGCCCGCGGCGGCATGATCACGACCAACAACGTGCATCTGCGTGACGCCCACAAGACACCGCAATTCTGGCTGATCTGGCTCGTCCTCATGCTGAACGTCTCGGCCGGCATCGGCGTGCTCGCCGTCGCCTCGCCGATGCTGCAATTCATGTTCGGCGGCTCTCTGATCGGCATGCCCGGCGTCCGCCTCCCGGCGCTGACGCCGGATCAAGCCAAGCAGGTCGCGGTCATCGCAGGCGGCTTCGTCGGCCTGCTCTCCCTGTTGAACATCCTGGGCCGTTTCTTCTGGGCGTCGATCTCCGACCGGATCGGCCGCAAGATGACGTATGCAACCTTCTTCCTGCTCGGCGGCCTGCTCTACGCCGGCTCGCCCTGGACGGCACAAATCGGCAGCGTCCCGCTGTTCGTCATCTTCATGAGCATCATCCTCTCCATGTATGGCGGCGGCTTCGCCACCGTCCCGGCCTATCTCGCGGACATGTTCGGCACCCAATACGTCGGCGCCATCCACGGCCGCCTGCTGACCGCTTGGTCGACGGCCGGCGTCGTGGGCCCCGTGGCGATCACCCAGATCCCGGCATGGCTGCAGAGCCAGGGCGTCGAGCGTGGCGCCGCTTACGGCCAGACGCTCTATATCCTGGCGGGCTTCCTCGCGGTCGGGTTCGTCTGCAACCTCCTCGTGCGTCCGGTCGCCAGCCGCTGGTTCATGCGCGAGACGACGGCAGTGTCGGCCGCCGCCGTCGCCGCGGGCAGCGCCCAGGGCATTGGCCGCGGCGGGTTCAGCCCGGCAGCGGTCGTGGCATGGGCACTGGTGGGCATTCCCCTGCTGCTCGGCATCTGGATCACGCTGGTCAAAGCCTTCGCGCTGTTCGGATAAGCACCATGGCCCGCATCGGCTTCATCGGCCTCGGCAACATGGGCTTGCCGATGGCCGCCAACCTCGTGCGCGCCGGGCACGAGGTCCGCGGCTTCGACCTTTCCAAGCCGTCACTGGCTCGGTTCGCGGAGGCCGGCGGAAACCCGGCCGACACGGTGGCCGACGCTGTCCACGGCGCCGAGACGGTGCTGACGATGTTGCCGGCCGGGTCGCATGTCCGCGCGGTGCTGACCGGGGCCGACGGCATCCTCGCCCACGCCCAGCCCGGCACGCTGCTGATCGACAGCTCGACCATCGACGTGCAGACCAGCCGCGATATGGCGTCGCTCGCCGCCGAACGGGGCTTCGCCATGCTGGACGCGCCGGTCTCCGGCGGTACCGGCGGCGCCACGGCGGGTACGCTCACCTTCATGGTCGGCGGCGAGGAGAGCGCCTTCGCCCGCGCCCGCCCGCTGCTCGACCATATGGGCCGCACGATCGTCCATGCCGGCCCGGCCGGCGCCGGCCAGGCCGCCAAGGTCTGCAACAACCTGATGCTCGGCATCTCCATGGCAGGCGTCGCCGAAGCCTTCGCCCTCGCCGACAAGCTCGGCCTCGACGCGCAGGCGCTCTTCGACATCAGTTCGAAATCATCCGGCCAGTGCTGGGCCCTCACCACCTACTGCCCGGTCCCAGGCCCCGTGCCCGCATCGCCGGCGAACCGCGATTACGCACCCGGCTTCGCCGTCGATCTCATGCTCAAGGACCTCACGCTCGCCACCGAAGCCGAAGCGCACACCGGGGCCGCGTCGGTTCTCGGCGAGGCCGCCCGCAGCGCCTACGAACGGCTGGCCGCCATGGGTTTCGGCGGCAAAGACTTCTCCGTGATCGCCCGCGCGTTGCTCGAGGGCCGCTTCTCGAGCTAGACCGGGCGAATGCCCCAGCTCGACGTATATTCCGACGTGATCTGCCCCTGGTGCTACGTCGGCAAGGCTCACATGCAGGCCGCCTTCGAACTCCTCGAAGCGGACGGCCTGCATTTCGACGTCCGCTGGCGTCCGTTCCAGCTCAATCCCGATATGCCACCCGCCGGTGTCCCGCGCGACGAATATCGCCGTGCCAAGTTCGGCAGTCTCGAACGGTCTCGTGAGCTCGACGTCCAAGTCGCCCAAGCCGCCCGCCAAGCCGGCCTCGAGATCCGCCACGACCTGATGCAGCGCACCCCCAACACGCTGGACGCGCATCGGCTGATCCGCTGGGCGGAACCCCAGGGCCGCCAGGATGCCCTCGTTGACCGCCTGTTCGCCGCTTACTTCGCCGAGGGCCAGGATGTCGGCGACCCGGCCACCCTCGCCGCACTGGCCGCACAAGCAGGGCTCGACCGCGATCAGGCTGCCACGTTTCTGGCTAGCGACGAATTCCGCGGCCAGGTCGCCGCCGAAGACGAGGCCGTCCGCGCGGCGGGCGTCAACTCCGTCCCGACTTTCGTGCTCGAGCGCCATGTTCTGTTCGCCGGCGCCGTGCCGCCAGACGTCTTTGCCGAGGCGCTGGCCAAGGCGCACCGCGTTATCGCCGCCAGCGCCGCCTGAGCGCCGAACCGGCTCTTGAGATCACTGGATTGTGAGCAGCAAAGTACCTTCGTCGACTGAAATCTGGTCCGCGTAGAGACGTTACGTCAAAGCGCGTTGCAATTCCGTGTCTCGCGCGTTTGACGCCAACGTCGAGGTCCATGGAAATGTTCGCAGGATGACGGGTCGTGTTCTGGTTACGGGTGGTGCAGGGTTCATCGGCTGTCACATAACGCGAATGCTTCTGCAGCACGGCTACGACGTGCGGATCATAGATAGCTTCATCGACCAGGTGCACGGCCGCGCCGCCGACAGCGACCCCATCCTCACTGATGCCGAGATCATCCGCGCCGACGTCCGCGATCTCGACCAGGTCACCGCCGCGCTCGACGGGATCGACGCGGTGATCCACCTCGCGGCCGAAGTCGGCGTCGGCCAGAGCATGTATGCGATCGATCGTTACGTCTCGGTCAACGACGGCGGCACCGCCGTCCTGTTCCAGGCGCTCATCGACCGCCCGGTCGCCCGCGTCGTCGTCGCCAGCTCGATGAGCATCTACGGCGAAGGCCTCTACCGGTCCGCCGCCGGCGAACGGATGGACGACGTCGTCCGGCCCGCCCAGCGCGGCGCCGCCGGGTGGGACCCGGCCGGTCCCGACGGACAGCGTCTCACCCCACTGGCCACGCCGGAGTGGAAGCGGCCCAATCTCGCCTCGGTCTATGCACTGACCAAATACGTCCAGGAACGCCTCACCCTGACGGTGGCCCCGGCCTACGGGATGCAAGGCGTCGCCCTGCGCCTGTTCAATGTCTACGGCCCCGGCCAAGCGCTCTCCAATCCCTACACCGGCGTTCTCGCCATCTTCGCCTCGCGCCTGCACAACCGTCAGCGCCCCATGGTCTTCGAAGACGGCGAACAGCGCCGCGATTTCGTCCATGTCGAGGACGTCGCCCGCGCCTTCCTCCTCGCGCTCGAACACCCCGACGCCCCGGGCCAGGTCTTCAACATCGGCAGTGGCCGGGATGTCAGCATTCTCGAGGTCGGCGCCGCACTCGCCCGCGCCATGGGCGCCCCGCACCTCACCCCGGAGATCATGGGCAAAGCCCGCACCGGCGACATCCGCCACTGCTTCGCCGACATCTCGCTCGCCCGCGACGTTCTCGGCTTCCAGCCGCGGCGGAGCTTCGACGACAGCCTCGGCGAACTCGCCGAATGGGTTCAAGCACAGGAAGCCGAAGACCGCGTCCATGACGCCCGCCGCGAACTCGAGCGGCGCGGTCTGGTGGCATGACCAGCCCCTCGTCGAGCCCCGTTCTGGTCACGGGCGGCGCGGGTTTCATCGGCAGCAACCTGGTCGATCGCCTCGCCGCAGCGGGTCATTCCGTTATTGTATTCGATGCCCTGGCCCGGCCGGGCGTCGAAGCCAACCTGGATTGGTTGCGTCATCGTCACGGCAGCCGGATCGTCCCGATCCTCGCCGACGTCCGCGACCGCGAACAGCTCGACCAGGCGGTCGACCGCAGCAAGGCGATCTTCCACCTCGCCGCTCAGGTCGCCGTGACCACCAGCCTCGCCGACCCGGAAGACGATTTCGACATCAATCTTCGCGGCACGCTGCATGTCCTTGAAGCCGCCCGCCGTCAGGCGCACAAACCCCCGGTGATCTTCGCCAGCACCAACAAGGTCTATGGCAACCTTGAAGACATCCGCCTCATCCGCAACGGCGAAGCCTATCTTCCCGAGGATGCCGGCCTGCGATCGCGCGGCATCGGCGAGGACCGGCCTCTCAGCTTCTACACCCCCTACGGCTGCTCCAAGGGCGCCGCGGACCAATATGTCCTCGACTATGCCCGCAGCTACGGCGTCCCCACCTGCGTGCTGCGCATGAGCTGCATCTATGGCCCGCGCCAACTCGGCACCGAGGACCAGGGCTGGCTCGCCCATTTCCTCTATTCCGTCCGCGCCGGCCGCCCGATCAGCATTTATGGCGATGGCCGCCAGGTCCGCGACGTCCTCTATGTCGACGACGCGGTCGACGCCTACGTCGCCGCTTGGACCCGCATCGCCCAAGTCTCCGGCCACGCCTTCAACCTCGGCGGCGGCCCGGCCAACGCCGTCACCCTGCTCCACGTGCTGAGCCGCATCGGCGAACTCACCGGCCGCACCCCCGACATCCGCTTCGCCGATTGGCGACCCGGCGACCAGCGCTATTTCGTCGCCGACACAACCCGCGCCAGCGGCGCCCTCGGCCTGCGCCCCGCCCTCTCCTGGCGCGAAGGCATCGCACGCCTTGCCGATTGGATCGCGGTCGAGCGCCGCGAGATGGCCGCGTGAAAGTCGCCCTCGTCAATCCGCCCTGGACGTTCGACGGCAGCATCTATTTCGGCTGCCGCGAACCGCATCTGCCGCTCGAACTCGGCTACTGCCGGGCCATTCTCGAGCGTGACGGTCATCAGACCCTGCTGCTCGACGGCCACCTCATGGCCCAATCCAACGCAGAACTGGCAGCGGAGATACGACGTTTTGCCCCCGACATGACGGTCGTCACGACCGCCCCCTCCTACCTGTTCTGGCGCTGCGCCCCGCCGGAACTGCGCGTCCCCCGCGCCACGCTCGACGCGATCGGTGATGCTGCCGGCCGGACCGTCGCCGTCGGCCCGCATGGCTCCGCCACGCCCGCGGCCACATTACGGAAACTCGGAGTCAACGCCGTCGTCATGGGCGAGTGCGAGGAGGTCGTGGCCGCCCTCGCGCGCGGCGGCCGCCCCGGCCTGATCCCCGGCACCGCCACGCTCGAGGGCGGCGAACTCGTCCAGTGCGGCTTCCCGCAAGCCGCCCGCTTCACCGACCTCCCCGCGCTGCACTGGCCCGACGAATGGGTCCGCCGCCATCACCATCACCACCACCGCTTTGACCGCCCGGCCCAATCGCCCGGCGCCGAAGTCGAGGCCTCCCGCGGCTGCCCCTACACTTGCTCGTTCTGCGCCAAGATCGATTTTCGTGACAAGTACCGGCGTCGCGACCTCGCGCCGTTGCTGGCGGAGATCGACGCGCTCATCAGCCAGGGCGTCGAATACCTCTACTTCATCGACGAGATCTTCCTTCCCAACCGCGCCCTGCTCGAAGCCCTCGTCGACCGTCCGATCGAGTTCGGCATCCAGACCCGCATCGACCTCTGGAAGCCCGAGCTCATCGAACTCCTCGGCCGCGCCGGCTGCGTCTCGATCGAAGCCGGCGTCGAAAGCCTCACCGAAGATGGCCGCGCCGCGCTCGACAAACGCTGCAAACTGACCACCGACGAACTCGCCGACCTCCTGACCCTCGCGCGCCGGCACGTTCCCTTCGTGCAGGCCAACCTGCTCGAAGTGGCCGATGACGATCCCGCGCTCGTTGCCACCTGGCGCGACGGCCTGCGAGCCAGCGGCGTCTGGGCCAACGACCCCGTCCCCCTCTACCCCTACCCCAGCTCCCCCGACTACCGCCGCCTGTTCGGCGCGCCGGACGACCAGGCCTGGGAACGCGCCCACGAGCACTATCTCGGCCAATTCACCCGCTTCTCCGACATCCAGGACGAGCGCCCGTTGCCGCTGCCCGAGTTGGAGCAGGCGTGCCGGAAGGCCTGACCACGACGGACCGCCGCGGCATCCTGATGACCACGGACGCCGTCGGCGGCGTGTGGCGCTATACGCTGGACCTCGCCCGCGGCGCGATCGGCCGCGGTGTCCCCGTCACCCTCGCCGTCCTCGGCCCAGCGCCGGACGCCAATCAGCGCGCCCAGGCGCGCGGCCTCAATATCGTCAGCACCGGGCTCGCGCTGGACTGGACCGCCGAAAGCCGCGTCACCCTCGCCGCCTCTACCGAAGCCCTCCGCGCGCTGGCCGCACGCATCGGCGCTGCCTCTATCCATCTCCACGCTCCCGCCCTCGCCGGCGTCGCGGCCTGGGGCCTCCCCGTCGTCGCCGTCGCCCATTCCTGCGTCGCCACCTGGTGGCAAGCCGTCCGCGGCGGCGACCTGCCCGACGATTTCCGCTGGCGCAGCAATGCCACCCAGGCCGGGCTCGCGATTGCCGACGCCGTCATCGCGCCCACCAAGGCACATGCCGAAGCCACCCGCGCCGTGTATGGCCCGCTCGACATCGACATCGTCCGCAACGGCGCCGCCCCGCCGCCCGCCGTGCCCGGCATCGCGCGAGAGCCCGCCATCCTCACCGCCGGCCGCCTCTGGGACGAAGCCAAGAACGCCGCCGCCCTCGATCGCATCGCCCCCGAACTCGAGGTTCCCGTCCGCGCTGCCGGCCCGGTCGCCGGCCCGAACGGCGTCGCCATCGACCTCCCGAACCTCGACCTCCTCGGCCAGCTCGACCCGGCCGGCATGGCCCGCGCCTATGCCGGCGCCAGCGTCTACGCCTCGCTGGGCCGGTATGAGCCGTTCGGCCTCTCCGTGCTCGAAGCCGCTCTCGCCGGGCTCGCCCTCGTCCTGTCCGACATCCCCAGCTTCCGCGAACTCTGGGAGGGCGCGGCCATTTTCGTCCCACCCGACGACACCCCCCTCCCCGCGCTCCGCAAAGCCCTCGCTCAGGCTCCCGGCAGCGCGCAGGCCCGCGCCCGCCGCTACACCCTCGCCGCCATGGTGGACGGCACGCTTGCCGTCCACCGCCGGGTCGGCGCGCTGGTCTGATGCGCTTCGTCTATTTCAGCCACTCGCTGGCCTCGTGCTGGAACCACGGCAATGCCCACTTCCTGCGGGGCATCCTGCGCGAACTCCTCGCCGCCGGGCACCAGGTCGAATGCTGGGAGCCAGCCCAATCCTGGAGCCGCCAGAACCTCCTCGCCGACGCCGGCGCGCACCAGGCCGACGCCTGGCAGAGCGCCTATCCCGACCTCGTCGCAAAGGAATACGGTCCGGACGCCGACCCGGCCGACCTCGCGCGCGGCGCAGATGTCGTCCTCGTCCACGAATGGAACGAGCTCCCGCTCGTTGCCCGCCTCGGCGCCGCCCGCCGCGCCGGAGCACCGTGGAAGCTGCTGTTCCACGACACCCACCACCGCGCCGTCAGCGACCCGGCCGCCATGCGCGCCTACGACCTCGACGGCTATGACGCCGTCCTCGCCTTCGGCGAAACACTGGCCGAGATCTATCGCGGCTGGGGCTGGGGAAACCGTGTCCACGTCTGGCACGAAGCTGCCGACACCGCCCTGTTCCACCCTCCGGCCCAGGAGACCACCCGTCAGGGCGCGGTCTGGATCGGCAACTGGGGCGACGGCGAACGCACCGCCGAGCTGGAAGAGTTCCTCCTCGCACCCACCAAGGAGATCGGCCTCCCGCTCACCATCTACGGCGTCCGCTATCCCGAAGAAGCCCGCGCGCTCCTCTCCCGCTACGGCGTCGACTACCGCGGCTGGCTGCCCAACCACCGCGCCCCCGAGATCTTCGCCGCAACATCTCCTCACCATCCACGTCCCCCGCCGCTTCTACGCGACGCAGCTCCCGGGCATCCCCACCATCCGCGTCTTCGAAGCCCTGGCCTGCGGCATTCCCCTCGTCTCCGCTCCCTGGCAAGACCGCGAGCACCTGTTCGAGCCCGGCGCCGACTACCTCACCGCCCGCGACGGCGACCAGATGCGCCGCCATCTCGACGTCCTGATGCACGCCCCCGAACTCCGCCGCCGCCTCGCCGCCCACGGCCTGGCCACCATCCGGGCCCGCCATAGCTGCGCCCACCGCGTCCAGGAACTCCTCCAGATCGTCGCCGGACTGCCCTGATGCGCATCGCTTTCTACGGCTCGAGCCTGCTCTCCTCCTATTGGAATGGCGCCGCCACCTATTATCGCGGTCTGCTCTCGGCCCTGGCCCCGCTCGGCCACGAGATCACCTTCTTCGAGCCCGACGCCTTCGACCGCCAGTCTCATCGCGACATCCTGCCGCCCGACTACGCCCAAGTCGTCGTCTACCCCGCCACCGCGGAAGGCCTCGCCTCCGTTCTCGCCCAAGCGCGAAACGCCGACGTCGTCGTCAAAGCCAGCGGCGTCGGCGTCTTCGACGACGAACTCCTCGTCGGCATCCTCGCCAACGCCCGACCCGGCGCGCTCCGCATCTTCTGGGATGTCGATGCCGCCGCCACCCTCGACACCATGCGCGCCGACGCGGCGCACCCGCTCCATGCCGCGCTCCCGGCGCTGGACATGGTCCTCACCTATGGCGGCGGTCCCCCCGTCATCGACGCCTACACGAGCTTCGGCGCCAAACGCTGCATCCCCATCTACAACGCGCTGGACCCGGCCACCCACCACCCCGTCGCCGCCGACCCGCGCTTCGCCGCCGATCTCGCCTTCCTCGCCAACCGCCTGCCGGACCGCGAAGCCCGCGTCGAGGCCTTCTTCCTCGACGCCGCCGCCCGCCTACCCGACCGCAGCTTCCTCCTCGGCGGCAATGGCTGGCACGACAAGCCCATGCCGTCGAACGTCCGCGCCATCGGTCATGTCGGCACCGCCGACCACAATGCCTTCAACTGCTCCGCCACGGCTTCGCTCAACGTCGCCCGCGACAGCATGGCCGCCATCGGCTTCTCGCCCGCCACCCGCGTGTTCGAAGCCGCCGGCGCCGGCGCCTGCCTCATCACCGACGCCTGGGAAGGCATCGAGCTCTTCCTCGAGCCGGACCGCGAGGTCCTCGTCGCCCGCGACGGCCAGGACGTCGCCGAGCACCTCGCGCGCCTGACCCCCGACCGCGCCGCCGCGATTGGCGCCGCCGCCCGGATCCGCATCACCGCCGACCACACCTATGCCCAGCGCGCCGTCCTCGTGGACGAACTGCTCCGGACCCACGCGTTCAACTAACGCTAACCACTCTGTGACGCGAACCCGCCGGACGCGGCCGCGCTCTCCTTCCAGAAGGAGACCTCAATGTCCGCATCGCATGAAAAGCTCGCCGTCATCACCGGCGCATCGACCGGGATCGGCCTCGAGCTGGCCCGCATCGCCTCGTCCGAAGGCTATCACCTCATCCTCGCCGCCGACGAACCGCGCATCCAGACCGCCGCCGCCGAGTTCGGCGCCGAAGCCGTCGAAGCCGACCTCGCCACCACCGAAGGCGTCGACAAGCTCCTCGAACAGGTCGCCGGTCGCCGGATCGAGGTGCTCTGCGCCAACGCCGGCCGCGGCCTCGGCCACGGGTTCGTCGATCAGGAATGGAACGCCATCCGCCGGGTCATCGAGACCAACGTGCTCGGCACCACCTACCTGCTGCACCGCGTGCTCAACGAGATGAAGGCCGCCAACCAAGGCCGCGTACTCATCACCGGCTCGATCGCCGGCTTCATGCCCGGCACCTACCAGGCCGTCTACAACGCTACCAAAGCCTATGACGACAGCCTCGCCGACGCGCTGCGCGCCGAGCTCAAGGACACCAACGTCACCGTCGCCTGCCTGATGCCCGGTCCGACCGAAACCGAGTTCTTCCAGCGCGCCGGCATGATGGACACCAAGGTCGGCGCCGCCCAGAAGGACGATGCCGCCATGGTCGCCAAGACCGGCTGGGACGCGATGATGAACGACCGCGGCCACGTCGTCGCTGGGTTCAAGAACAAGGTCCAGGCCGCCATCGCGCACGTCGCCCCGGCCCCGGTCCTCGCCAAGCTCCACGAGCAGATGGCCAAGCCCGGCACCGCCAAGAACTGACACCGTTTTCCGGGGCGGCGCGAACTTCGCGCCGCCCGAAAACATTCCCGCGGGGCTATTTTGCAACTGCGAGCAGGTCTATCCAACAGGGATGGCCGACGCCGCAGCCCACGAGATCCCGACCTACACGCACCAGCAGATCCTGCGGGTCATCTCCGGGATCATGCTCTGCATCTTCCTCTCCTCGCTCGACCAGACGGTCATCATCCCCGCCGTCCCGGCCATGGCCGCCGAACTCAACGCCTTCGGCCATCTCTCCTGGATCGTCACCGCCTATCTGCTGACCAGCACCGCCGCGACGCCGATCATCGCCAAGCTGTCGGACATCTGGGGCCGCCGCGCCCTCCTCCTCCCCAGCCTCGCTTTGTTCATCATCGCCAGCATGGCCTGCGGCTTCGCCCAAACCCTCCCGCAGCTCATCGTCGCCCGCGCGGTGCAGGGCCTGGGCGGCGCCGGGCTGATGTCGATGGCCCAGGCCGCCATCGCCGACGTGGTCGCCCCCCGCGAGCGTGGCCGCTATCAGGGCTACATGGCGTCGATGTGGGGCGTCTCCTCGATCGCCGGCCCGATCGTCGGCGGCTGGGCGACCGATCATCTCTCCTGGCGCTGGATCTTCTGGGTCAATCTCCCGATCGGCCTCATCGCCATGGTGCTCTGCGACCGGGCGCTGCGCATCGTCCGCCAGACCCCGCGAACGGTCCGGATCGACTATCTCGGCTCCGCCCTCCTCATCGGCGGCGTGACCGCCCTGCTGCTCATGCTGAGCTGGGGCGGCGTCGAACTGCCGTGGTCCTCCAGCCCCGTCATCGCTCTCGGCACAGCGGGGATCGGCCTCCTCGCAGCCCTGGTCTGGCAGGAGCGCCGCGCCGCCGACGCCATCCTCCCGCCGCGCCTCTTCGCCCATCCCAGCTTCCTCTGCGGCGTCCTCATCGCCTTTTTCACCTCCCTCGGCCTGTTCGGCGCCACATTCCTGCTGCCGCTCTATTTCCAGCTCGTGCTGGGCTTCGACGCCGAGACCTCGGGCCTTCTCGTCATGCCCTTCCTCACCGCCAGCGTCGTCGGCGCTTATCTGGGCGGCCAGGCCGCCCGCAAGCTCGGCCGCACCAAGATGCTCGTCATCGCCGGGCTGCTCGCCATCGTCATCGGCTTCGGCCTCCTCGCGCTCGAGTCCGCCGCCGGCGCGCTGCCCATCGTCATGGCCGCCTCCGCCCTCCTCGGCCTCGGCACCGGGATCACCATGCCCAGCGTCCTTATGCAGGTGCAGAACGCGGCCGAGCGCCGGGACGTCGGCGCCGCCACCGGCGCGTTGCTATTCCTCCGCTCCATGGGCGGCGCCTTCGGCAGCACGATCGTCGGCTCCGTGCTGATCTCCGAATTCAACGCCAGGCTCCTCGCGCCTTGGGCTGCCCGCCATCGATCTCGGCGCCCTGCGCGGCGGCGCGGCGGCCTCAAGCCTGGCCCAGGCCCGCTCCGCGCTGGCGGGCGGCTTCGCCCTCGCCTTCCTCGTCTGCCTCGCGCTCATGGCCGTCGCCGTCCTGATCGCTGCCCTGATGCGTGACCTGCCGCTCCGCTCCGGCGCCGCCCCGACCCGAGAACTCGCCCATTAGCCGGCGCGGCTGCTCGACTCGATCGTCTTCACCGCCGCCGCCGCCAGTGGCACGCCACCACATCGCCCTCGGCCTTGCCGCCGTTGGCGTAGCGCCGTCAGTCCAACGGCCGCACCACCACCTCGTGGCGGCCCGGATTCACCGCCCCACAGGCGCGCAATTCGTCCGCCCCGCCGCCACGCAATCCTGGATCTGCGCCGTCCCCCGCAACACCCCCGTCAGCCACAACCCGGCCGCCAACAGCAGACACCACGGCAATCACCGCCGCCACCAATTGCCGCCCCCGCCCGCGCCCATCATCGTCATCGTCGCCGTCACTCTCGCTCAACACACCCTCCCAAATCTCGTCGCCGCCACGTTCCAGTTGACACGGCGCTTCACCTCAAGGCCATAACCCCTGCATGCGTCTCGCATGTCTCCGAATCGCCCTGTTCGCGCTCCTTCTCGCGCCCGCCGGCGCATTCGCCCGCGACGCCTATTTCACCACGTCAGACGGCGTCCGCCTCCACCTCCTCGAGCAAGGCGACCCGGCCCGCAACACCATCGTCCTGGTCCCCGGCTGGACCATGCCCGCCTGGATCTTCCAGCCCCAGCTCGAGGCCTTCTCCCGCTCCTATCACGTCGTTGCCCTCGACCCCCGCGGCCAGGGCGACAGCGAGATCGCCCCTTCCGGCTACGACCACATCCGTCGCGGCCGCGACATCGCCGAACTGGTCGCCGCCCTCGGCAACCGCCCCGTCCTGCTCGTCGGCTGGTCCCTCGGCGTCCTCGACAGTCTCGGCTACGTCGCCCAATTCGGCGACCGCCAGATCGCCGGCCTCGTCCTGATCGACAACTCCATCGGCGAGGACCCGGCCCCCATCATCGCCCGCGGCCCGCGCATCCCCGCCCCCGTCCTCCCCCGCGAGGAGAAGATGCGCCGCTTCGTCCGCGGCATGTTCCGCAGCAACCCCGGCGAAGCCTATCTCGACCGCCTCACCGAAGACGCGCTCCGCACGCCGCCCGAGGTCGCCAAGGAGCTCGGCAGCTATCCCGCCCCCCGCACCTATTGGCGCGACGCCGTCTACTCCGTCGTCCAGCCCATCCTCTACGTCGTCCGCCCGCGCTTCTCAGCCCAGGCCGCCAACCTCGCCGCCAAGGATCCGCTGGCCGAAACCGTGACCTTCCCCTCGGCCGGCCACGCCCTCTTCGTCGACGAAGCCGAACGCTTCAACGCCACCCTGGCCGACTTCATCCGCCGCCGCGTCTGGCCCCGCTGAGATGCGCCGTTCCCTCTGGCCCCTCTTCCTCATCTCCGCCGCCGCCGTCGGCTATGAGATCG
The DNA here is from genome assembly GCA_963848035.1 of uncultured Alphaproteobacteria bacterium. GTDB lineage: Bacteria > Pseudomonadota > Alphaproteobacteria > Acetobacterales > Acetobacteraceae > JAVVHH01. The sequence goes on along the minus strand of CAWKCD010000001.1, from coordinate 2,313,984 downwards.
CGCTGACCCGTTACTTCGCGGTCGCGAAATGGTCCGAATACGGCTACTGGGTCATCTCCATCGTCATGGCCGGCTTCGCCCTCAGCGGCGTCGCGACCGCGCTCGCGCGCGACGCCCTGGCGCGCCGCGCCGAGACCTGGCTCACCTGGCTGCCCGCGCCGCTGATCTTGTCCGCCGCGCTCGGCTTCTGGGCCGTCACCGCCAACCCGTTCAACCCGCTGCAACTGCAGAACGCCGCGACCTACCTGCCGCAACTTGTCAATATCGGCCTGTATTACGTCGCGCTGCTGCCGTTCTTCTTCCTCACCGGCCTCTATATCAGCATCACCTTCGTCGCCAACGGCGACCGGGTCGGCATCGTCTACGGCTACGACCTCACCGGCGCCGGCGCCGGGGCCGCCCTCGTCCTGCTGCTGATGTTCGTCCTGCACCCCTTCGCGCTCGTGCCCGCGCTGCTGATCCCCGTCGCAGCCGCCGCGCTCTTCGCGGTCCGCCGCCCCGCCCTGATCGCGGCGCTCCTGGCGCTCGCCGCCGGCGAGGCCCTGCTCCTCCTCGCCCCGCTGGCCGATTACAACGACTTCAAGGCCATCTACGCCCCCCTCCATACCCCCGACGCGCACCAAGTGGCCGAGATCCGCTCCCCCCGCGGCCTCTACGCCCTGCTCGACGACTTTACCGAGCGCGTCGACACCGACGTCTCCAACAACGCCGGCATGCTCGGCATCGCCGGCCCGCCGCAATCCTTCGGCCTCTACCGCGACGGCAGCCGCGTCGCCGCCCTTCCCAAGCCCGGCGCGTCCACGGCCGACTACGCGCCCGCCGAGCTGGACGCCCTCCCCTACACCCTCCTGTCGAAACCCCGCGTGCTCCTCGCCGGCATCTCCGGCGGCTTCTCCATCCAGCACGCGCTGGCCCTCGGCGCCGCCGACGTCGTCGCGCTCGAGCCCGACCCCGTCCTGCTCGACGCCGTCAGCCACGGCCTCGGCCCTGCCCGACCCACCGCGGTCGACCCGCGCATCCATCTCGAGAACACCAGCCCGCTCGCCATCGCCGGCCAATACGACCTGATCGACCTGTCCGGTGACTTCCTCGACGCCGGCGAAGCCAACGCCTCCGCCTTCTCCCAAGAAGCGACGGAGCGCTACCTCCGTACCCTCCAGCCCGGCGGCCTGATCTCGCTGCCGGTCTCCATCCGCGAATTCCCGGTCTATGCCGTCCGCATCCTCGCCACCGTCCGCGACGCCCTTCGCGCCATCGGCGTCGACGACCCGGCGCAGCATGTGGTCGTCTACCGCTCCGCCTGGAACGTCCGCATCCTCGTCGCACGCGACGCCTGGACCGCCGACCGCATCGCGACCGTCCGCAAATTCTGCGACGACCGTTCCTTCGACGTCTCCTTCTACCCTGGCATCGACGTCGTCGCCGCCCGCGCCAACCTCTACAACGACCTTCCGCCCGTCGACTTCGAGCGCGGCGAGGTCGACACCGCGGCCGGGGCCCAGGATGCGGTGGCCGACGAAGCCGGCCTCGTCCTGGCCGGCGAAGCCACCGCCTCGCAGCGCGCTTTCGACCTGCGGCCGATCACGCTCGACCGGCCCTTCTACTACTCGATCCTGCGCCTCGAACGCCTCCCCGACATCCTTCGTCACCTCGAGATCCTGCCCCAGGCCGAGGTCGGCCAGCTCGTCAACCTCGCCGTCCTCGCCCAAGCCGCCGTGCTGGCGCTGGTCGTCCTGATCGTGCCCCTCGCCGCCCCCCGAATCGCCGGCCCCGCCGAGTCCCGCGCCCCGGTCCTGCGCTCGATCGCCTACTTCGCCAGCCTCGGCCTCGGCTTCCTCTTCATCGAGATCTTCCTCATCGAGAAGGCCAGCCTCTACCTCGCCGACCGCACCAGCGCCTTCGCCCTCGTGCTGACCGGCATGCTGGTCTTCTCCGGTCTCGGCAGCCTGGTCGCCGACCGGGTCCCCGGCGGCATCATGACCGCGGCGATCGTGATCCTCGGCTGGTGCGCGCTCGCGCTCGCCGGGCTCGAACCCTTCCTGCTGTCGACCATCGGCCTGCCCTGGATCGCGCGCGCCCTCATCCTGCTGGCGCTCACGGCCCCGGTCTCCATCGCCCTCGGCCTGCCCTTCCCGCTCGGACTCAGCAGAGCCGGCGCCGGCGGCGGCGCCCTGCTCCCCTGGGCCTGGGCCCTGAACGGCGCCTTCAGCGTCGTGGCCACACCGCTCGCCAATCTCATCGCGGTCCATTCCGGTTTCGACCGCGTCCTGATATCAGCGGTTGTGCTTTATGCTATCGTTCTTCTGACGTTCCCCTCATTCAGGAAATCGCTTACAGTGGCAACCATCCCCCACACTCTGACGCGGCGCTCGGTGCTGGCGGCTTCGCTCGCCGCCCCCTTCGCGCCCGCACTTCGCCGCCCCCACGGGCAATTGGACACGCGACGCCTACGCCGAAGCCATGCGCAAATCCGGCCGTCCCGTCGATATTTCAGACGCCCAATTCGCCGCCATTCAGGCACGCAAGCCCGCCGCCATGCGCCGGATCGAGAGCTACCTGAAGGACCGCCTCGGCAGCGCCGACCCGGCCGTGCTGAAAGCGTTCCAGGAAGTCCCGCGCGAATATTACCACTACTTCTACCCCGACCATCACTCGCAGAGCGGCAACGCCTACGAGGACGACCCCAAGCCCTGGGCACTGGGCTACGGCTCCGCCCTCTCCGACTATCTCGGCCAGGCCTACATGACACAGGTCTGCAAGCCCCAGCCGGGCGACATTACCCTCGAAGTCGGCACCGGCAGCGGCTTCCAGAGCAGCCTGTTGTCGCGCATCGTCAAGAAGAGCTACTCGATCGAGATCATCGAGCCCCTCGGCCGGGCCGTCGGCAAGATCTTCGCCCCGCTCGGCTACGACAACGTCGAGACCCGCGTCGGCGACGGCTATTTCGGCTGGCCCGAAGTCAAGGAAGGCTTCGACGTCATCATCGTCACCTGCGCCGCCCAATACGCGCCCCCGGACCTGTTCAAGCAGCTCAAGCCCGGCGGCCGCATGCTCATCCCCATCGGCCAGCCCTTCAAGCGCGGCCAGATCCTCTACGTCTACACCAAGGACGAAGAGGGCAAGGTCCACTCCCGCAAGGACGTCGGCGTCTTCTTCATCCCCATGACCGGCGCCATGATGAACCGCCCGAAACCCGCCATCCCCGGGGCATCGGCCGCCTCGGCCACCGCGCCCGCCCCGGCTCCGGCCGCCGAGCAGCGAGAAGCCGGTCTCGGAATAACGACACAGCGATGCCGCGCCTGATCGACATCTCCGCGCCGCTTCAGGCCGGCATCGCCAGCGACCCGCCGCACATGCTCCCGGTGATCGAATACTTCGATCACCATGCCACCGCGCCGCAGATCGCCGACTATTTCGGCGTGCCCGTCGACGCGCTCCCGGAAGGCCAATACGCCGCCATGGAACGCGCCACGATCAGCACGCACAACGGCACCCATGTCGACGCGCCCTATCACTACTTCAGCCGAATGAACGAGGCCCTGGTCCCCGGCGGCGAGCCCTCGATGCGGATCGACGAGGTCCCCCTCGAATGGCTGTTCCAACCCGCCGTCAAGCTGGACTTCCGTCACCTGCCCGACGGCCACGTCGTCCAACCGGCCGAGATCGAGGCCGAACTCCGCCGCATCGGCCACCAACTCCGCCCCTTGGAGATGGTCCTCGCCAACACCGCCGCCGGCGCCCGCTATGGCCAGCCCGACTACATCGACACCGGCTGCGGCTTCGGCCGCGCTGCCACGCTCTGGTTGGCCGAACAGGGCATTCGCGTCGTCGGCACCGACGCCTGGAGTTGGGACGCGCCGTTCAGCCACACGCGCCGCAAGGTTCAGGAGACCGGCGATGCCGGGCTGATCTGGGAGGGCCACCGCGTCGGCCGCGATCGCGCTTACTGCCAGATCGAAAAGCTTCACAATCTGGAAGCGCTACCCGCCGACGGCTTCACCGTCGCGGCCTTTCCGGTCAAGGTCCATCGCGGCTCTGCGGGCTGGACCCGGGCCGTTGCGATCTTCCCGGAATAACCGGGAGCGCCGTCTGACGCCCCCGCGCGTGCGGCCTACAATACCTTCAGGTTGGTCGCGGCGGCCTTGCCGCGCTCCATGACCACGTCGTAGCTGACGTTCTGGCCGTCATTCAGGCCCTTCAATCCGGCTGCCTGAACTGCGGTGATGTGGACGAATACGTCCTTGCCGCCGTCCTTGGGCATGATGAAGCCGTAGCCCTTCGTGGCGTTGAACCATTTCACTGAACCAGTAGCCATATCGCGTCTTAATCCTCGTCAGATAATGCCCGGCCCAATGCCGGTCGTCCCGCAAGCTTTGGCTCGATTCGCGGCACTTAAATTCCCGTGCTTTTGCATCGAGTCGAAAAAACGATTGCTGCTGCCAAAGTGCAGATTTGAAACATCGAAGTCAATCACGAAACCGTCAGCCAGAGAACCTTTGCGGCGTGGTTGCAACAAAAAAGGGCGGCCCTTGCAGGCCGCCCTTCTTTCGTGGTTCGGAACGGAACGACTGGATTAGAAATCCATGTCGCCCATGCCGCCCATGCCGCCGGGGCCGCCACCGCCCATCGGGGGAGCCTTCTTCTCAGGACGGTCGGCGATCATCGCCTCGGTCGTGATCAGCAGGCTGGCGACCGACGCCGCGTCCTGCAACGCGGTCCGGACGACCTTGGTCGGGTCGATGATGCCGGCGCTGACCATGTCCTTGTACTCCGCCGCCTGCGCGTCGAAGCCATAGTTGTAGTCGGCGTTCTCGAGCACCTTGCCGGCGATGACGGCACCGTCTTCGCCTGCGTTCTCGGCGATCTGGCGCAGCGGAGCCTGAACGGCCTTGCGCACGATCTCGATGCCGAACTTCTGGTCCTCGTTCTCGGCCTTCAGATGGGCCAGGATCAGGCTCGCACGAGCCAGCGCCACGCCGCCGCCCGGAACGATGCCCTCTTCGACGGCCGCACGGGTCGCATGCAGCGCGTCGTCGACGCGGTCCTTGCGCTCCTTCACCTCGACCTCGGTCGAGCCGCCCACGCGGATGACGGCGACGCCGCCCGCGAGCTTGGCCAGACGCTCCTGCAGCTTCTCGCGGTCGTAGTCCGAGGTGGTCTCCTCGATCTGCGCCCGGATCTGGCTGCAACGGCCCTTGATGTCCTCGCTGGCGCCGACGCCCTCGACGATCGTGGTGTTCTCCTTCTCGATCAGCACGCGCTTCGCACGGCCGAGCATGGCCAGCGTCACGTTCTCGAGCTTGATGCCGAGGTCTTCGGAGATCACCTGGCCGCCGGTCAGGATCGCGATGTCCTCGAGCATCGCCTTGCGGCGATCACCGAAGCCCGGCGCCTTCACGGCCGCGACCTTCAGGCCGCCGCGCAGCTTGTTCACCACGAGCGTGGCCAGAGCCTCGCCCTCGATGTCCTCGGCGATGATCATCAGCGGACGGCCGCTCTGAACCACGGTCTCGAGCAGCGGCAGCATGGTCTGCAGACCGCTGAGCTTCTTCTCGTGGATCAGGATGTACGGCTGGTCGAGCTCGGCGACCATCTTCTCCGCGTTCGTGATGAAATATGGGGAGATGTAGCCGCGGTCGAACTGCATGCCCTCGACGACGTCGAGCTCGGTCTGGATGCCCTTGGCTTCCTCGACCGTGATCACGCCCTCGTTGCCGACCTTCTGCATGGCCTCGGAGATCATGTGACCGATCTCGCTCTCGCCGTTCGCGGAGATCGTGCCGACCTGGGCCGTCTCGGCCGGGGTGGTGATCTTGCGGGTGCGGTTCTGCAGTTCCTCGACGATGGCCTTGACCGCCATGTCGACGCCGCGCTTCAGGTCCATCGGGTTCAGGCCAGCGGCCACGCCCTTGGCGCCTTCACGCACGATCGACTGCGCCAGCACGGTCGCCGTCGTCGTGCCGTCGCCGGCGATGTCGTTGGTCTTGGTCGCGACCTCGCGCAGCATCTGCGCGCCCATGTTCTCGAACTTGTCCGCCAGCTCGATTTCCTTGGCGACGGTGACGCCGTCCTTGGTGATCCGCGGGGCGCCGAAGCTCTTGTCGATCACCACGTTGCGGCCCTTGGGGCCCAGCGTGACCTTGACCGCGTCGGCGAGAATGTCCACGCCGCGCAGCATGCGCGCGCGCGCATCGCCGCTAAAGCGAACGTCCTTGGCTGCCATGTTGTGTTCCTATCTGTTACGTTATTGCTTGCAAACGAACGAGTAGCGTTAAGCGGCCTTCTTCGCCGGCTCTGCGCTGCCCTCGATGATGCCCATGATGTCGCTCTCCTTCATGATGAGGAGCTCTTCGCCATCGAGCTTGACTTCGGTGCCGGACCACTTGCCGAACAGCACGCGATCACCGGCCTTGACGTCCAGCGCCACGATGGCGCCCTGCTCGTTGCGGGCACCCGGCCCCACCGCGACCACCTCGCCCTCCATGGGCTTCTCCTTGGCGGTGTCGGGGATGATGATGCCGCCAGCGGTCTTCTCTTCGGCGGTGATCCGCTTGACCACGATACGGTCGTGCAGAGGACGGAACTTCATATCAGACGCTCCAACTGTTGAGGCCCATTGGTGGGCCGTTAGCACTCTCGGTCGGAGAGTGCCAGCGATGTAGGCCCGCCCCCTTCCCCTGTCAACCAATAAGCAGCACTCCCAATCCAAGAGTGCTAAAGTGTTGTTGTTAAACCTTTTTTCATGACTTTCATGACAGAGTTATTGCACCATTCGTTCTCTCGCTGCGTTGCAGCGAGTGCGAGGGTTTATTCAACCAAGGAGCGCTTTGGATGGTGCTGCTGCAAATCAAGGACTACCGCCTCACCACGGCCGAGATCCTCTACCACCTGCCCGACCACCCCGCCCTCTTGCAGACCTATGTCTGGCAGGACATGGACCAGGCCCCGAACTACCCGGGGCTGCGCCGCTTCCTCGAATTCTGGGAAGCCAATCTCGACGGGAAGCTCCATTCGATCCGGGTCGCCGTCGGCCAATCCATCCGAACCCCGCAGATGCGCCACACGCAGCACTTCATGTCCCTGCACTGAGAAGCCCATCCCCTGATCGATACGTCCCGTGACGGATCGATCAGGCCGGCGCCGGACGCCGCCGGAGCAACGCAACCCCGAACCCGACCGAGGCCACCAGCAGCACCACGGCCAGCCCGAACCGCACGCCGTCCGAGACCCCGGCGCCGGCGCCGGCAAGCGCGAACACCACCGTCTGCGGCACGTATCCGATCAGCGACGCCAGCAGGAACGGCGCCACCGCCACCCCGGAGACCCCGGCCGCGAGGTTCAGCACCAGGTTGCTGCCCAGCGGCAGCAACCGCAGCGTCAGCGTCGCGAGGAACGCCCGCTCCGACAGGAAGCGGTCCAGCCGATAGAGCCGCCCGCCCTCCCGCCGCTGCAGCAGCCGCAACGCCGCTCCCCGCCCCAACAGCCGGGCCCACCAGAAATCCAATGCGCAGGCGATGATCTCCGCCAGCAGCGCCCACAGCGTCCCCGGCCAGAACCCGAACGCATATCCCCCCGCCATCGCCACCGCCTGCCGCGGCACGCCGACCGCGCAGCCCAGCGCGCCGATCAGCACGAACGCCGCCGGGCCCCGCCGCCCCGCCGCCTCCGCCGCCTCCCGTGGCTCGAGCCCGACCGCGCGCAGCAGCAATACGGCGCCGGCCAACCCTGCCAGCAGCAGCACCGGCCGCCAGACGAAGCGCAGCGTCTGCCTCACGGCAACTCCACCTCCGGCCGCCGCCACCGCCGCTGCAGCCACGCCACCCCCACAAGATCCACCAGCCCCACCGCCAGCCGATCCAGCGTCCCGTAATTCGACCGCCCTTGCAGCCGCGGGCGATGGTTCACCGGCACCGACCGCACCCGCCCGCCCGCCCGAAGGAACAGCGCCGGCAGGAACCGGTGCATGTGGTCGAACTGCGGCAGCTCGAGGAAAACCTCGCGCCGGAACAGCTTCAGCCCGCAACCGGTATCCGGCGTCGCATCGCCCAGCAGCGCCGACCGCACCCGGTTCGCCACCCGCGACGACAGCCGCTTGACCCGGCTGTCGCGCCGCGTCGTCCGATGCCCCGCGAACAACACCGGCCCCGCCTCGTTGTCCGACTGCGCCAGCTGCAGCAGCCGCGGGATGTCCGCCGGATCGTTCTGCCCGTCGCCGTCCAGAGTCGCGATCCACTCGCCATCCGCCGCCCGCACGCCCGTGATGATCGCGGCGCTCTGCCCGCAGCTCACCCGGTGCCGCCGCACGGTCAGCGTCCCCAGTTCGCCCGCCAGCGCGCGCAGCTCGTCCCGCGTCGCGTCGCTGCTGCCGTCGTCGACATAGACGATCTGATGCTCGAACGCGGTCAGCGCGCGCGTGATCTCCTCGATCAGTGGCCGGATGTTCGGCGCTTCGTTGCGCACGGGCACCACCACCGAGAGCAGTGGCGCGCCGGCGGAATTGGCGGGGGTCATGCCGCGGGCGGTAGCATCGTCCGCCGCAGGCTCGCAAGATCGCCAAACCGGCGTATCTGTAATCCCGACTGCAGCGACGAGCCCGACATGCCTCTCGACCAAGCCCTCCCGGCCTCCCGACCGCCGGCCGCCCTCGCCCGGGCGCGCACCGCGAGCCCGCCCAACCGCGCCATCGGCGCCTGGCTGTTCGGCATATGCTTCATGTTGCTCGTGATGATCTCCCTCGGCGGCGCCACCCGGCTCACCGGCTCTGGCCTTTCCATCATGGAGTGGGCGCCGATCATGGGCGTCCTGCCCCCGCTCTCCGACGCCGAGTGGCACCGTCTCTACGGTCTCTACCAGCAGATCCCGCAATACCAGCTCGTCAATGACGGCTTCGGCCTGGCCGGCTTCAAGTCGATCTTCTGGCTCGAATGGACCCATCGCCTGTGGGGTCGGCTGACCGGCCTCGTCTTCATCGTCCCGCTGCTCTGGTTCGTCGTCCGCGGCCGCATCTCCGCCCGCCTCGGCGCCCGGCTGTTCCTGCTGTTCCTGCTCGGCGGCCTGCAAGGTGCGGTCGGCTGGTTCATGGTCGCGAGCGGTTTTGCCGAGGGCAGCACCGCCGTCTCGGCCTATCGCCTGGTCATGCATCTCGGCCTCGCGCTGACGCTCTACGCCGCCATCCTCTGGACCGCGCTCGAAACCTGGCGGCCCGTCCCGGTCGCCGCACCCCGGCGCCTCACGCGCCTGCTCGCCGCCGCCGCCGGGCTCACCGCGGTGACCATCATCGCCGGCGGCTTCGTCGCCGGGCTGCACGCCGGCAAGATCTACAACACCTTCCCGCTCATGGGCGGCCGCCTCGTGCCCGAGGACTACGCCGCCTTGCAGCCGTTCCCGCGCAACTGGACCGAGAACCTCGCCGCCGTGCAGTTCGACCATCGCCTGCTCGCGACCTTGACCGCACTGCTCGTGACCACGACCGTGATCTACGGCTGGCGCCGATCGTCCGGCGCCGGACGGCGCGCGTTGCTCGCCCTGGGCGGCATCGTCGCCTTGCAATACGTCCTCGGCGTGACGACCCTCCTATGGGTGGTGCCGGTCGCATTGGCGACGCTGCATCAGGCGGTGGCGATCTTGCTGCTGTCGGCCGCGTTGATTGCCCTCTATCTCCATCGGAATCGACGGGTTGGCGCTTGAAGTCCATCCTGTCCGGCGCTTGATGTCTCGTTAGCTTTTACGGGTTAGGATTTCTCAATGGCCGCAACCTCGCTGTCTCCGCTCGCCGCGACCGACTCGCTGTTCTTCGATCGCGCCGGCGCCACGCTGGGCCGGGACACGGCCGAGCGGATGGTCAGCGAGACGCTGTCCGGCATGGATGACGGCGAGCTGTTCCTCGAATACCGCGAGAGCGAGAGCATCGCGCTCGAGGAAGGCCGCATCCGCAGCGCCGGGTTCAACACCTCGCTCGGCTTCGGCCTACGTGCGGTGTTCGGCGAGGAAGCCGGCTACGCCCATGCCGGCGAACTGTCCGAGGGCGCGCTGCGTCGGGCCGCACAGACCGTCGCCGCCGTCAGCGGGGGCCGCACCACGCAGGCCGCGGAACCGCCCCGGGCCACCAATGCCCGCCTTTATTCGGACGCCAACCCGCTCACCACGTCCGATTTCGGCGCCCGCACCGGCGCGCTCGCCTGGGTCGATGCCTACGCCCGCGGCAAGGACAGCCGCGTCAAACAGGTCATGGCCAACCTCTCCGGCGAATGGCAAGCCGTCCAGATCATCCGCGCGGACGGCACCCGCGTCGCCGACCTGCGCCCCCTGGTCCGCATGAACGTCTCCGTGGTTGTCGAGCATGACGGCAAGCGCGAGAGCGGCTCCTTCGGCGGCGGCGGCCGTTTCGGCTACGCTGCCCTGCTCGACGAGACCTACATGAAGGCCGCCGTCGACGAAGCGCTGCGCCAGGCCCTTCTCAACCTCGAGAGCCGCCCGGCGCCTGCCGGCGAAATGCCGGTCGTGCTCGGCCCGGGCTGGCCCGGCATCCTGCTGCACGAAGCGATCGGCCACGGCCTCGAAGGCGACTTCAACCGCAAGAAGACCTCGGCTTTCGCCGGCCTGATGGGCAAGCGGATCGCCAGCCCCGGCGTCACCGTCGTCGATGACGGCACCCTGCCCGACCGCCGCGGCAGCCTCACCGTCGACGACGAGGGCACGCCCACCGGCCGCACGACCATGATCGAGGACGGCATCCTCACCGGCTTCATCCAGGACCGCTTGAACGCCCGACTGATGGGCGTCGCGCCCACCGGCAACGGCCGCCGCCAGAGCTATGCGCACATCCCGATGCCGCGCATGACCAACACCATCATGCTGGCCGGTAACGCCAAGCAGGACGATATGATCCGCTCCGTCAAGCGCGGGCTATACGCCGTCAATTTCGGCGGTGGCTCGGTTGACATCACCTCCGGAAAGTTCGTCTTTTCCGCGAGCGAGGCGTACATGATTGAAGATGGACGCGTGACATCGCCGGTAAAGGGTGCAACGCTGATCGGTAATGGTCCGGACGCGCTGCTCAAAGTTGAGATGGTCGGCGACGATCCGGGACTCGATCCGGGGGTTGGGACGTGTGGCAAGAACGGACAGGGCGTCCCGGTGGGTGTGGGTCAGCCCACGTTGAAACTCTCCAGCCTCACCGTCGGCGGCACCGCCACTTGAGAGCCGCCGCCGTCGCGACCGCGGCAGCGCTGCTGCTCTGGCCGATGGCGGCGAGGGTGGAGGAAATGCCGAACTGCCCGGTCGCGAAGCTACCGCCGATCGCCCTGCCTCATCTTCGCGACAATCTGCGAACCGGCAGCCCGGTCCGGATCATCGCTTTCGGCAGTTCATCGACCGCCGGGTCCCGCGCATCGGATGAACAGCACGCCTACCCGGCGGTGCTGAAAGTGCAGCTCAATCACGCCCTTCCCGGCGCACGTCTCGAAGTGATCAACCGCGGCATCGGCGGCCAGGATGCCATTGAGATGCTGGGGCGCATCGAGCCGGACGTGCTGAAAGCCGCGCCGACGCTGGTGATTTGGCAAGTCGGCGCCAACGGCGCCATGCGCCATACCGACCCGGCCGAGTTCCTAGCCCAAGTAGACTCCGGCGTCCGCCAGATGGAGGCCGCCGGCGCCGACGTGATCCTGATGGACAACCAGCGCTCCCCGGCGATCCTGGCCTCCCCCGAGCACACCAAGCTGGACCAGGTCCTGGCCGACGTCGCCGTCCGCGACAATGCGAGGCTATTCGCCCGCGGCCGGCTCATGGAAATGTGGCAAGACGCCGGCCACCCCTATGCCGAATTCCTCGACGGCGACGGCGTCCATCACAATGACCGCGGCTACGCCTGCATGGCCCGAGCCCTGGCCAGCGCCATCCTCGACGGCCTCGGCCCGGACAGCTCGCGGCTCCACGCCGCGCAGTAGAGTTAGTTGACGAACGCGGCGGTGTCGGTGATTCCGCCCCGCCGAAGCCCGTCGCACATGCTCTCGATCGCCTCGTGCGATTCGAACGGGCTCGCCGCGATGAAGCGCTCGATGCTGAAATTCGGATCGAACGCCATCAGCCGCCGGCGCACGACCGACGCCTCCTGCTCCCGCCCCAGCCGCCCGAGCGCCGCGAGATATGCCTTGCAGCCCGGCGCGTAATCCGGATTGAGCTCATTCACCGCCCGGCCCCACTCCGCCGCTTTCTCGTAATCCCCGCGCACGAACGCCAGCAGGCTGAACCCGACATCGTATTGGAATGCGAATGGATCGGCCGGCGACAGCTGACGATACCGCTCGAGCCGATCCTCGGCCTCGTCCAGCCCGCCCGCATACAGATGCGCAAAGCCGGAAAGCGCCCAGGCCATCGCAAGATTGGGATTGAGCGCGAGCGCCCGGTCATGCAGCGAAAGCGCCTCCGGCAACCGCCGTTCGAGCGCCGCGCGCACGTGTCCAGCGACGGTGAAGCACCGTGCATTCTGCGGATCGAGCGTGATCCCGCGCTCGGCATGGCGCGCCGCCGCCTCGATCACCGCCGGCATGTCATCCGCCCAGCCATGCTCGACGAGGAAATTGTACCAGTAGGCCAACCACGTATGCGCCGGCGCCAGATCCGGCTGCCGCTCGATCGCCCGGCGCAGCGAGCTGCCGGATTCCAGGAATTGCTGCTTGTCCGACCGGCTCATCCCCGGCAACGACCGCAGCATCAGCTCCCACGGCGTGCATTCCGCAACCGGCACCAGCGCCGAGCGCCGGCTTTCCAGCCGGAGCAGCTCCGGGTCGATCTGCGCCACCGTCTCCGAGGCGACATCGTCCTGAACGCTCAGGAGGTCGTCAATCGTGCGGTCGAACCGCCGGGTCCAGACCACCTGGTTGCCGTCCCGCAGGTCGATCAGCCGCGGCGTGATCCGGATCCGGTCGCCACCGCGCTGCACCGTTCCGTCGACGAGGTAGTCCAGGCCGAGATTTTGCCGCAGCGCGTAATCGTCGCGGTTCTCCTGCGTCGCCTGCGCGAGCGACGACGTCGAGACCAGCGACAGCCAGCGGAAGCGGCTCAAGCCGGAGGTGATCTCTTCGGCCAGGCCCAGCGCGAGGTAACTCTGCGCGGGCTCGGTGCCGACTAGGGTAAGCGGCAGGACGCCGACGCGCGCGCCCGAGCGGGCCACAAGCCGGGGCTCCGACCGCGTCTCCGGCGAGGCTGCGTTCGCCACTGGCGAAGGCGCCGGCGGCGTGCGCACGGCCTTGCCGCTGCGGATCTCCGCGAGCAACTGCTGCGTCTCCGGCGACGGCGAAGCGTCCAGCAGATCCGCCAGCACGGCCCTGCACCGGTCATAAGATTGGATCGCCATGCCGCGCTCGCCGCGCTCGGCGTGCGCCCGCATCAGCGCCCGCCATGCGCCCTCATGCGCCCGGTCGATCGCCAGGAGTTGCTGCGCCACCGGGATCAACGTGTCCGGCGCGACCTGCTCGTTCAGCAAAGCCTCGGCCACGCTCCGCGCCCGGTCCCGCAGCCGCTCGCGCTCGCCGTGCAGCCAGCCGTCGAACGCCGGGTCGACCCCGTCCAACTCCTCCAGCAACTCGCTGTCGAGCAGCGCCAGCGCGCCCGGATGCGCCGTCGTGGCGCGCAACACTTCCTCGACATCGACCCAGACGACGCCCGGCCGCAGCACGAGGCTGTCGCGGTTGATCTGCAGGATCTCGGTCCCCGCCGGCGCCAAAACCTCCAGCAGCCGATGGATCTCCTGGCGCAGCGACGCCCGCGCCTGCTCCTCCGGCCGCCGGCTCCACAGCAATTCCGCGAGCCGTGACCGAAGCACCGGCCGCGGCGCCGACAGCACGACGATCGCCAGCAACGCGCGCGTCTTCCGCCCGGGCGGCAGGACGCTTTCGCTGCTCGCGGTCGTCCAGGCTTCCATCTGCCCGATCAGTCGAAGTCGCACAGCGACGTTGTCCATGCTGTCGCTGGGCTGCCGATCGTGGACGGTCATCGAATCGCCGATCATCGGTCGACCTTAACCCGAAAACGGTCCTTTCACGCAAGACCGTTGTGCTCTTTGCGCGCCGATTTCGCGAAATGACCCGAGCGCGCTCGCCGGCGCGCCTACTGTGTTATTTTTTAAACAGCACTGGCGTTAAAGATTTTCGACACGTCGCCGTTCCACTCGCCGTGAAAAGCGGCCAGCCATTGTTCCGCCTGCGTCGGCTCACCCATGACGAGCGGCCGCAACGGATCGAGGAAACGCCGCTCATCCGCCCCGTTGCCATCTCGATATGAACGCGACCGCAGCCCGTCATCTGCGATCACGAGTAAATCACGAGCGAGGTCACGAACCGAGCCACTACCGAATGGTGTATCGAGCGCGAGACGCGGCACCTCGTCGCGCAATGCGAGGTAATCCGCCGCGGGATGCGTGCGCATCAGCGCATCGGCCGCCGCGAGCGCCGCCTCGTCGTAAAGCAGACCCGTCCAGAACGCACTCTGGGCGAGCATCATGTCCGGCCGCCCCGCGTCCGCGCCGCGCATCTCCAAAAACCGCTTGACCCGGACGTCGGTGAACGCCGTCGTCATGTGGTCTGCGAAGTCTCCTAGCGTCGCGCGCACGCCCGGCACGCTGTTCTGGCCCTCCCGCATGAAGTCGCGGAACGAGTGCCCAGCGACGTCGTGGTAATGACCGTTGCGGAGTACGAAATACATCGGCACGTCGAGCAGCCACGCCACGTAACGCTCGAAGGTGAACCCGTCCTCGAGCATCATCGCGGGCATCCCGGTCCGGTCCGGATCGGTGTCGGTCCAGACCCGCGCACGGCTCGACAGCAGGCCGCTGGGCTTGCCCTCGATGAAGGGAGAGTTGGCGAACAGCGCCGTCGCGACCGGCTGGAACGCAAGCGACACGCGTAGCTTGCGCGCCATATCGTCCTCGGACGAGTAGTCGAGGTTAACTTGGACCGTGCAGGTCCGGGTCATCATGTCCAGGCCGAGATTGCCGACCAGCGGCATATAGCGCCGCATGATCGCGTAGCGGCTCTTGGGCATCCACGGCATCTCGTCCCGCCGCATCGTCGGGTGGAAGCCCAACGGCGAGAAGCCGAGCCCCAGCGGCTCGGACGCCGCGCGCACCTCGGCGAAATGCGACTCCAGCTCGGCCTCGGTCTCGTGCAGCGTCCGCGCCAGCCCGCCCGACAGCTCCAGCTGCCCCGCCGGCTCGAGCGAGACGGAGGCGTATTTCGCCTCGCCGACGCCCGTCAGCCCGATCGGCGCGCCGCGGTCCAGGATCGGCTCCCACCGTCCCGGCCGGGCGATCCGCTCGAGCAGCTCGCGGATGCCGCGCGGCTCGTACGGCGGCGGCCGGAAGTCATCGCGGCGGAACCCGAACTTCTCGTGCTCGGTGCCGATCCGCCATTCTGATTTGGGCTTGGCGCCGACCGCGATATAATCAGCCAATTGCTGGACGGACCCGATCGGCGTGTCGTCTGAATCACCAGGGTTGGACATTATCGGCCGGGGTTCCTTCAAACGGGGGCGAACACAACACTTTTGCGACCACACGCGTCAAGGCAGGGTGGCGCGACGACCTTCCGCCGCCTAAGACCGATCCCGTGACGGGCTTCACCGATATCGCCGCCAACGGCTGGGTCGCACGACTGCCGCAGCGGTTCCGCCCTTACGTCGTGTTGGCGCGGTTGGATCGCCCGATCGGCGCATGGCTGCTGTTCCTGCCGGGCCTGTGGAGCATCCTGCTCGCGCAACGGCCGGCCGGGCCGTCGATCAAACTCCTGCTCCTGTTCGGTCTCGGCGCCGTGGTCATGCGCGGCGCCGGCTGTGTCGTCAACGACATGTGGGACCGCGACATGGACCGCCGCGTCACCCGCACCGCCGCCCGCCCGCTGGCGAGCGGCGCGCTGCGGATGCGGCAAGCCGCGGTTTTCCTGGGCGCATTGCTGCTGATCGGCTTGGCCATCCTCTTACAACTCGACCGCCTCGCCCAAGTTCTCGGCGTCGCCTCGCTCCTGCTCGTGGCCCTATATCCGCTGGCCAAGCGCGTCACCTGGTGGCCGCAGGCCGTGCTCGGCCTCACCTTCTCCTGGGCAGCGCCGATGGGCTATGCCGCCGCCACCGGCCGGCTCGACGGCGCCGCGCTCGCGCTCTACGCCGCCGCGTTCTGCTGGATCCTCGGCTACGACACGGTCTACGCCCATCAGGACCGTGAGGACGACGCTTTGATCGGCGTGCGCAGCACCGCGCGCCTGTTCGCCCGCCGCACCAAGCCCTTCCTCGCCGTCTGCTACGTCGCCACGGTCGTGCTCTGGGCGCTGGCCGGCGCGCTGGCCGGGCTGGGGCCGTGGTTCTTCGCCGGGCTGCTGCTGCCGGCGGCGCTGCTGGCTTGGCAGGCCGCCACCATCGACATCGACGACCCGGCCGGTTGCCTGGCCCGTTTCAAACTGAACCGGGAGACCGGCCTGCTGGTCGGCCTGGCCGTCCTGCTCGGCCGCCTGTGACGGTCGCGCCCACCTCCGCCGAGTTCATTCGCGCCCACACCGCGATCGAGCGCGCGCCGCTCGTCCCCGAGATCCGCCTGCATCTGGCCACCGAGATCACGCCGATCTGGCAGGCCAGCGAGGATTGGCTCGAGCGCACCGGCCTCGAACCGCCGTTCTGGGCCTTTGCCTGGCCCGGCGCGCAAGCCCTGGCCCGCCTCGTGCTCGACGACCCCTCGCGCGTCCGCGGCCGCCGCGTGCTGGATTTCGCCGCCGGCGGCGGATTGGCCGCGATCGCCTGCGCCATGGCCGGCGCCGTCGTCGAGGCTGCCGAGATCGACCCCGTCGCGCTCGCCGCGGTCGCCGCCAATGCCGCGCTGAACGGCGTCACTGTCACCGCGCTCGACGGCGACGTGGTCGGGCAGCCCGGCCGTTGGGACCTGATCCTGTGCGGCGACGTCTGTTACGAGGCGCCGATGACCCATCACATCCTGCCCTGGCTCCGCCTCCTGGCGCGCGACGCCGAGGTCTGGGTCGCCGATCCCGGCCGCGCCTACCTGCCGACCGACGCGATGCAGAAGCTGGCCGTCTTCGACGTCCCCACCTCGCTCGAACTGGAAGATCGGATCCTGCGCACCACCACGATCTACCGCCTCCTGCCGATCTGACCATGCGGCTGCTGCGACCGCTACGCACGCGCGAGATGGCGCTGCTCTGGGGCGGGCTGTCGCTCTCGGCGGTCGGCGACCAGCTCTACGCCGTCGCGCTGAGTTGGATCGCCGTCGGCGTGTTCGGCGCCGCGGCCGGCTATCTGGCGGCACTCCAGGCGGCGGTCGTGCTGGTGGCGGCGCTGGGTATTGGCCGCTGGGCCGACCAATGGGACGCGCAAGGCAGCATGATCGGCGCCGACGCGGTCCGCGCGGCCGCGCTGCTGCTGCTCGTCGCGGTGTGGCTGGCGAACGGCGGCCCGACCGCCGGCGCCCTGGTCGCCGCGGTCGCGATCCTCGCCGCCGGACAGGCCGTCTTCCAACCGGCGATGCAGGTCGTGCTGCCGCGCATGGTGCCGGATCCGACGCTGCTTCCCGCCGCCAACGCGCTGATGGACGGCACCGAGCGGAGCGCGCGCCTGCTCGGCCCGGGCCTGGTGGCGATGCTGGCCGGCCTGGTGCCGACCGTCCACTTCCTCACGCTCGATGCCGCGAGCTTCCTGTTCTCGGCCGCGGCCGTCGTCCTGATCCGCCGCAGCCGCCCCATCCTCCTGACTCGGCCGCCGCGCAAGGAAAGCATCTGGCAGAGCGTCACCCGCGGCGCCCGCGCCATGACCGCGCACCCTTGCTTGGCTTCGTGCTGCGAACCACGGCCTTCGTGAACGGCGCCTGGTATGCCGCCTTCTACCTCGCGCTACCCCTCCTGATCGAGCAGCGCGGCTTGCACGGCCCGGGCGGCACCGGGCTCGGCGCCTTCGGACTGGTGATCGCCGCCTATGGCTTCACGAACATCCTGACGACGCTGACGCTCGGCGGCCGCGCCCTGCCGCGGAGGCCGCAATTCCAGATGTTCTGCGGCTCGATCATCGTCGGCATCGGCACCGCCGGCATGGGCGTCGCATCGCTGCTGCCGCCGGGCTGGGCGCTGCCGGCGATCGCGGCCGCGGCGGCGTTCGGCGCCATCGGCGGCCCGATGAAGGACATCCCCGTCTCGGTGCTGCGCCAGACCCGCCTCGCCGGCTCGGACCTCGGCGCCGGGATGCGCACCTATATCGCCGCCACCAGCGCCGGCACGCTGGTCGCCCTACTCGCCGCCCCCGCCATCCTCCTTCGGATCGGCACCGCCCCGACGATCGAGCTTTGCGGGCTCGCCATGGTGACGATCGCCGTTCTGGGCCTCGTCCGGCACCGCCTCTGGCAGGAGCCCGACTAGGCCACGACGTCGACGCTGCGGACCTCCTGGCCGGAGGATTCCGGGTGCTGCTTGCCGACGGTCGCCTTCTCCAGCTCCGCATCGAGCTGGGCGCCGACCAGGATCACCGTCGTCGAGATCCAGATCCACGTCATGAATCCGATCACCGCGCCGAGCGACCCGTACGTCTTGTTGTAGCTGCCGAAATTCGCGACGTACCAGGAGAACGCGACCGAAACCAGCACCCAGCCGATCGACGCCACCGCGCTGCCCCCGGTCACCCAGCGCCACACCACCTTGTCGCGGCATGGCCCGAACCGATACAGCACCGCCAGCAGGATCGTGATGCAGACCAGCAGCAGCGGCCAGCGCAGCCAGGTCAGCAACTGGTCGGCGAATCCGCTCAACCCGAGGAAGCCGATCACCGCCGGGAGAATGACCACCGTCGACAGCGCGACCACCATGAACAGGAGCGCGCCCAGGGTACAGGCCAGCGTCAGGGCCGTGAGCTTGATGAAGCTACGGGTCTCCTTCGTCTCGTGCACGGCGTTCAGCGCGTTGAATATCGCCTTCATCGCCTGGTTCGACGTCCACAACGACGTGCCGACCCCCAGCACCAGCGCCCAACCCAGCCCCTTGCCGCCGGCCGAGACCAGCGTCTTGAGCTCGTCCGTCAGCAGCTCCTGCCCGCCGCCTGGCAGCACGCCGGACAGGGCGCTCACCTGGTCGAGGATCGTCTTGGGATCGGCGACCAGCCCATAGATCGAGACCAGCGCCGCCATTGCGGGGAATAGCGACAGCAACACGTAGAACGTGACCGCCGCGGCCTGCGTCATCAGCTGGTTGGCCGAGATCTCGCCCGCGACGTTCTTGAGGATCTGCCACCACCCCTCGGCCGGCGGCGGCGCCTCGTCCTTGGTCTCGCTCCGGCGCGTCGGCGAGCGGGCCGGAATCACCGCCGCGGGCTTGGCCTGTCGCCCCAGGAACAACCCGGCCGCGCCGAGCAGCGCCACCAGGACCGGGTTGTCGAGTTTTTCGCGCATTGCAGGCTCGCTAAATAAAGGCGAACCGCTAACTGCCGGCAGAGCCCAATGGTTGCGTGGCCCGTCCAAATCCCGGCCCGCGCTGGCCGCCGCTCAGATCGAGGACAGCACCGCCGGCGCCAGTTCCGGCTGCTTGGCCGCGGGATGCGCGGGATTGCGGAACCGCAACTCCCCGTCAGCCGCCCCGTCCGGTTCGCCGATGCCGAACAACTCCAACCGCGAACTGCAGGTCACCGCGACCACGCCGCGCGCCTCCGGATTGGTCATGAACTGCCGCGCCTCGCCCTCGAGCTCGAGCCGTTCGCGCAGCAGCCGCCACTCAAGCCGGTCGGTGTCCTCTACGAACATCGCGAGGATCCCCGGCTTAGTCCCGGTCAGCCGCGCCGGCACGATTGCGGCCATCCGCCGCCGGACCGCCGCGGCAACCTCGTTCTGCTGCCCGCCGCGCGCCGCGATGACGAACAATCCGCCCCCGGCCGTCGTCACCGCAAGTTGCGCCTCGGGCCCGAATTCCTTGCGCAGCCGCGGCATCAGCCCCAGCTCGTCGGCCTGGGCAGCCGCCAGCATCAGCGGGTCGAGCCGCAACATCACCGCCTCGTCGCCGTCCGTCCGCTTCTGCGCCGCCAGCATCTGGGTGATCCGCGCGTGCAGCGCCGGCAGCAACCCCTCCTCGTCCGGCGCCGGCAGCTTCAGCCCGAGCGGAAAGGTCAGCTTCAGCAGGTAGCGCCCGGGATGTGATCGCAGCCAGGTCTGCAGGTCCGGATCGATGCGGTCCACCAGCCGATGCCAGGCGCCGCGATGCACGACGCGGCCCTCCTCGGCGGAAATCACGTCGCAGGCGATCTCCGCCTCCGCCCCGCCGCTCCGGATCGACAGGTCGAACGGCGCCCCGTCCTCGAGCGCGGCAAATCCGACCTCGAACCCGCGCGAACGCTGCATCGCCGCCGTCCGAAGCATGTGGAATGCCGGGATCAGGCACCGATCGTCCCGCAGCCCATCGGCCAGCAGGTCGCGGAACCGCGCCTGCCCCGCCGTGGACAACCGCGCATGCACCCGCACCGCCTCGGCCACCAGCTCGGCGATCAACCGCTCGGGGCCGGTCAGCACCCGGTCCGGCATCCGCCCGCGCAACCGGTCGATCATCAGCTCGATCGCGTGCACCTGCTGCACTGCGCGGCTGAACCGCGTCGCCGGCGTGGCCGCGTCGCGCAGCCCGCCGAGCCGCTCGCGCCAGAGCGTCGATCCGCTGATGCTGATGAACTCGTCGACGAAATTGAGGTCGGGGGCGCTGTCCACGGTCTAGTTGCGCGGCAGGCGGGCGCGCGTCGGCGCTGCCGGGTTCTGCGCCCGGTGCCGCAGCAGATGATCTGCCAGAATGCACGCGACCATGGCCTCTCCGACCGGAACGGCACGGATGCCGACGCACGGATCATGGCGGCCCTTGGTCACGATGTCCACGTCGGCGCCCGCCCGGTCCACTGCCTGCCGCGGCGTCAGGATCGAGCTGGTCGGCTTGACGGCGAAACGCGCGACGATCGGCTGCCCCGTGCTGATGCCGCCGAGGATGCCGCCCGCGTGGTTGGAGCCGAAACGCACCTCGCCCTCATGCATGCGCATCTCGTCCGCATTATCCTCGCCTCGTAACGCAGCCGCGGCGAATCCGTCCCCGATCTCAACGCCTTTTACCGCATTGATGCTCATCAGCGCCGCCGCGATGTCCGCGTCCAGCTTGCCGTAGACCGGCGCCCCCAGCCCGACCGGCACGTTCTCTGCGACCACTTCGATCACCGCGCCGACGCTCGACCCGTCCTTGCGGATCGCGGCCAGATCCTGCTCCCATAACTCGGATGTGACCGGGTCCGGGCAGAAGAACGGGTTCTCCGACACCGCATCCCAGTCCCACCGCGCCCGATCCACCGCCCGCGCCCCGATCTGCACCAGCGCGCCGCGCACCCGGATCTCGTCGCCGAGCACCAGCCGCGCCACCGCGCCCGCCGCCACCCGGCTCGCCGTCTCGCGCGCCGAACTCCGCCCGCCGCCGCGATAGTCGCGGATGCCATACTTCATCTCGTAGGTGATATCCGCATGGCCCGGCCGGAATTGCGTCGCGATCGCGCCGTAATCCTTGCTGCGCTGATCCACGTTCTGGATCTCGAGCGCGATCGGCGTCCCCGTGGTCCGCCCCTCGAAGACGCCTGACAGGATCCGCACCTCGTCCGGCTCCTGCCGCTGCGTTGTATACCGCGACTGACCCGGCCGCCGCCGATCCAGCCAAGGCTGGATGTCCGACTCCGCCAGCTTCAGCAGCGGCGGGCAGCCATCCACCACGCAGCCGATCGCCGGCCCGTGGCTCTCACCCCAGGTCGTTACCCGAAATAGATGTCCGAAGCTGTTGTGGCTCACGATTTGGCGACGTTGATGTCCGGCGCGTTGGGGTTCTTCATCCCGACGATATGGTAGCCGCTATCCACGTGGTGAACCTCGCCCGTCACCCCCGACGAGAGCGGGCTCAGCAGATAAAGCCCGGCGCCCCCCACCTCCTCCAGCGACACGTTGCGCTCGAGCGGCGAGTTGTACTGGTTCCAGCGCAGGATGTAGCGGAAATCCCCGATCCCGCTCGCCGCCAGCGTCTTCATCGGCCCGGCCGACAGCGCGTTCACCCGGATTCCCTGGCCACCCAGATCCGCAGCCAAATAACGCACCGAACTCTCCAGCGCCGCCTTCGCCACACCCATGACGTTGTAGTGCGGCATCACCCGCTCGGCGCCCAGATAGGACAGCGTCAGCAACGAACCGCCCGGCTGCATCATCGGCACCGCCCGCTGCGCGACGGCGGTGAACGAGAAGCACGAGATGTCCAACGCGGTCAGGAACGCCTGCCGCGGCGTGTCCAGATACTTGCCCCGCAGATACGCCTTGTCCGCCCACCCGATCGCATGCAGCACGAAATCGATCCGGTCCCAGGCCTTGCCGACATGCTCGAACGCCTTGTCGATGCTATCGTCGTCACCCACGTCGCAGGGCACCACGATCTCGCTGCCGATGCTCTGCGCCAGAGGCCGCACCCGCTTCTCGAGCGCATCGCCCTGGAAGGTGAACGCCAGCTCCGCGCCTTGCGCCGCGCATGCCGCCGCGATCCCCCAAGCAATCGACCGCTCGTTCGCCACGCCCATGACCAGGCCACGCTTGCCCAGCATCAGCGTGCCGCTGACGGGCTTGTTGGCTTCGGACATGGCGGACACCTCAGGGTGGAAGAGAACAGGTCGGCGGTGGTGGCACAGCCGCGCGGGGAGGGAAAGGGGCTGTGCCGAGAAACCGGGGGCCAGGCCGCCGGGATGGTTTCGCAATCTCGCCGGCATACTACATGCTGCCCTGCGGCGTAGGGCGTGCCGAGCCTCGCGCCGCATCCATCGGAAGGACCGCAATGCCCGACACCGCCATCTCCCCGGCCCAAGGCGTCCCAGACGTCGCCGACCCGTTCCGCCTGTTCCAGGATTGGATGGAGGAAGCCCGGCGCACCGAGCTGAACGACTCCAACGCCATGGCCCTGGCCACCGCCACGCCGGACGGGCGGCCCTCGGTCCGCATGGTCCTGCTCAAGGGCGTCGATGAGCGCGGCTTCGTGTTCTACACCAATTTCGACAGCCGCAAGGGCGGCGAGCTGCAGGCCAACCGCCACGCCGCATTGCTGTTCCACTGGAAAAGCCTGCGCCGCCAGGTCCGCATCGAAGGCCCGGTCGAGACCGTCTCGGACGCGGAGGCCGACGCCTATTTCAACTCCCGCGCCCGCATCTCCCGCCTCGGCGCGCTCGCCTCCGACCAATCGCGCCCGATGCCGTCGCGCGCCGAATTCGAGCGCCGCGTCGCCGACGCCGACGCGCGCTATCCCGGCGACACCGTGCCCCGCCCCGCCCACTGGTCCGGATTCCGCGTCGCGCCCGAGTCGATCGAGTTCTGGCAGGACATGCCCTTCCGCCTGCATGACCGCCGGGTCTACGCCCGCGCCGCCGACGGCTGGAGCCGCACCACGCTCTATCCCTGACGCCAACGCCTTGGCCCCAGTGGCGCGCGTCCCGTCCGGCGATTATGTAGGCCGGACGAGGATTAAGGAGAGCGCGCCATGCCGATCCGCAGATTGCTGCTGCCCCTGACCGGCACCGCCGCGGGCGAGTCCGCACTCGCGACCGCCCTCATGGTCGCCCGTTCCTGGAATGCCCATCTCACCTGCCTGCACGTCCGCATCGACAGCCGCGACGTCGCCCCGCTCGCCGGCGAAGGCCTGTCCGGCGCCATGATCGAGGAGATGATGTCGGCCACCGAGAAGGAGAGCAGCGAGCGCAGCAACGCCGTGCGCGCGATGTTCGACCGCTTCGTCACCCAGCACGGCGTCACCGTCAGCGAAGCCCATCCCGGCGCCGGCGCCACCGCCAGCTTCTACAGCGTCACCGGCCGCGAGGAGGACCTCGTCGCCCAGCTCGCCCGCCTCGCCGACCTCACCGTCGTCCCGCATCCCGAGGCCGGCGACGACGTCAGCAGCAGCGACGCGCTGCACGCCGTCCTGTTCGACAGCGGCCGCCCCGTCCTGATCGCGCCGCAGGCCACGCCGGCCACCATCGGCACCCGCATCTGCATCGCCTGGAACGGCACCGCCGAGAGCGCCGCCGCCGTCCAGGCCGCGATCCCCTGGATGCAGCGCGCCCAGGCCGTCCGCATCCTCTACTCCGACGAATACCAGCGCCGCGGCCCCGGCGCTCCGGAGATGGCGAGCTATCTCGCGCTGCACGACATCCACGCCGAGATCGCCCAATTCCGCCCGCAGGACCGCGAAGTCGGCCGCGGCCTGCTCGCCGCCGCCCACGAATTCGGCGCCGACATGCTCGCCATGGGCGCCTATTCGCACTCCCGCCTGCGCCAGCTCATCCTCGGCGGCGTGACCCGGCACGTGCTCGAACACGCGACCATCCCCGTCCTCATGAACCGGTGACGACCGAGGCGTCGCTCCGCGCCTACGTCAAGCTCAATCGCGCCACCCGCGCCGTCCTCGCCGCGGTCGAGCACCGGGTCGCCGCCGCCGGGCTGACGCTGACGCAGCTCGGCGTGCTCGAGGCCGTGCTCCATAAAGGCCCGATGACCCAGCGCGAACTCGGCCGCAAGGTCCTGACCAGCGCGGGCAACATGACCGACGTGATCGACAAGCTCGTCCGCCGCGACCTGATCCGCCGCACCCCCCGCGACGGCCGCAGCGTCCAGGTCGAGCTGACCGAGAGCGGCCGTTCCCTCATCAGCGCCCTATTTCCCGCCCATGCCGGCGACATCGACGCCGTCTTCGCCAGCTTCACGCCCGAGGAGGTCGCCGAACTCGACCGCCTGCTCCGTAAACTCGGCCTTTGCGCCGCCACCCTTGACCTGCAGGCCCAGGCACCCCAGATCGCGCCCTAACCGTTCGATATCGAACGTTCAGGAGTGAGAGCAATGATTGACGTGCGCCCTTTCGCGAGCCTCGGCCGCTTCCAGAACCATTGGCTGAACGCCCGCCATCATTTCAGCTTCGGCAACTACTTCGACGAAGGCCGCATGGGCCTCGGCAAGCTGCGGGTCTGGAACGACGACCAGATCGCCGCCGGCGCCGGCTTCGACCCGCACCCGCATCGCGACATGGAGATCATCACCTATGTCCGCTCCGGCGCGATCACCCATCGCGACAACCTCGGCAATGAAGGCCGCACCGAGGCCGGCGACGTCCAGGTGATGCACGCCGGCACCGGCATCACCCATGCCGAGTACAACCGCGAGCCCGAGGAAACCCGCATCTTCCAGATCTGGCTGACGCCCAACCGCAAGGGCGTGGCGCCGGGTTGGGGCACGCTGGAATTTCCGGCGCAGGGCGCAGGCCTCCGCGTGCTGGCCGCCGGCGACGGTCGCGACGGCGCCCTGCCGCTCTATGCCGACGGCGCCGTCCTCGCCGGCCGCATCGCCGCCGGCCAGACCGTCACGCACACCCTGCAGCCCGGCCGAAGCGCCTACCTCGTCCCCGCCCAAGGCGAGATCACCGTCAACGGCATCACCGCCGGCCCCCGCGATGGGATCGCCATCGAGGACGAGACGTCGCTGACGATCTCCGCGACATCCGATGCGGAAGTCGTTCTCGTCGAGACCTGGTAAAGCAGCACTTCACAAATCTGTCACGTTCATGACTGAGCCGTGAACCCGGCACAAAGCTGCCACGTTGTTGCAGGATAACGTGGCGGCCTTCGTGCCATCGGCTGCCCAAGAAAGAATGAACGACCATGACGATCTTGGAAGTGAGCGACCTCAAACTGGATGAACTCGACCGGCTCCTAAACGATCCGGACGTGCCCATGGAGGCATCCCGCGTCTGGGACCTGCTCGACGAGATCTCCGGACGCGCCGAACCCGAGCGGATGGCGCCATCCGCCTGAGCATCACCTCCCCGCGAGGGATGCATCGTTACGCACGAGTTGAACGTTCTCCGCCTGGTTGATTCAGACGAAACGACCGAAGGAGACGAGTAATGATGAAGACCGTTCTTGCCGCTGCCCTGTTGACCGCGACGTTGGCGTCGCCGGTCCTGGCCGCCAACGCAACCCACCCCTATCAGAACTGCGACCGCAAGGTCGACAATTGCGGCCCGACTGGGAACGAGACCACGGACCAACTCAACGCGCAGCAGCTCGGCGGCAACACCGGCGCCGCGCCCGCGCCGATGCAGGCCGACCCGGCCGGCGGCCCCGCCCCCATGCCGATGTCGCGCTAATCCCGTCGCCGGCCGGTCGCAAAACGCGGCCGGCCCTTGTCTCGTTCGCTGAAAACTGGTCGGGGCGAGAGGATTCGAACCTCCGGCCTCCTGCTCCCAAAGCAGGCGTACTACCAGGCTGTACTACACCCCGTCGCGCTCGATCTACGACCAGCCGGCCTCGAGCGCAACATCACTCCGGCTTGAACAACCGCTGCTCCACCTTGTCGCCGGCATGGATGTTGAGCCGCTTCGCCGTCCCCGCCGCCACTTCGAGGGTAGCCCGCACCGGCCCGTCGCTCGGGATCGTCGCCAGGCTCATCGGCACCGTATCCTCGGCGATCCGCCGGATCGTCCCGTCCTGGTTGATGAAGATCATGTCCAGCGGCGAGACCGTGTTGCGCATCCACATCGTGCTCTCCCGCGGCTGACCCCAGTCGAACAGCATCCCGCCATCCGCCGGGATGTCCTTGCGGAACATCAGCCCAACCGTCTGCTGCTCCATCGTCAACGCCATCTCGACATTGAAATCATGCCGCTGCCCGTCATGCGTGACGATCGTCAGCTTCTCCTTGGGTAACTCCTTCTGCGCCACCGACGTGTCGGGGTTCTGGGCATGGGCCATCAGCGGCGCCAGCAATGCGGCAATCAGGAGAAAACGGCGCTTCATGCTTCCAGCCTTTCGAGCAGGGTGAGTTCGGCCACGCGCTTGACCTCGTCCCGAACGGGACCTTCGCGCGGCGCGTCGACGATCGTGGTGAACCAATGCGGCGGCGGATTGCGCCCGGCGGCGCGGTTGTAGACCAGCCCGCGCAACACGGCCTCCGCCTCCGGCGTGGTGCGCGGGGGTATCTCGATGTCGTTCAACACGGCCCAAACCCCCGACCAGCAACGGCCGACCGTATACGGATTGTAGCCGCCGCCACCCGTGATCACGAGTTGCGGCGCGAGCCCCCGGATCGCCGCCACGACCTCGAAATGCGCATTGTTGCTCAACGACAGCTTCGCGAGCGGGTCCTCCTCCAGCGCGTCGGCGCCGCACTGCAGGAAAATCGCCTGCGGCCGCCGCGCCCGGATCAGCGGCAGCACCGCCTCCCGCATCACCCAGCGCATCTCGCTGTCGTTGAACCCCTGCGGCACCGGCACATTGCGCGCCGCGCTCCCGGCCCGATCCTCGGCCCGCCCTGTGAACGGCCACCGACCCGCCTCGTGGATGCTGATCGTCAGCACCCGCTCGTCGTCGTGGAACGCGTCCTGCACCCCGTCGCCGTGATGCGCGTCGATGTCGAGATAGACGATGTTGTCGAGCCCGGCCTCGAGCCAGGTCAGGATGCCCAGCACCGGATCGTTGAGGTAGCAGAACCCGCTAGCCCGCGCCGGCCGACCGTGATGCGTTCCGCCGCCGGGGCAATGCACCACGCCGCCGTCGCGCGTCAGCCGGCACGCCAGCATGACGCCGCCGGCGGACGTCATCGGCCGCCGGTAGATCTCGGCGTAGACAGGATTGCCCTCGGCGCCGATCCGGAACCGCTCGCGATCCTCGGCCGAGACCGCCTGCGCCGCCTCGGCCCGCCGCAACGCGTCCACATACTCGGCGTCATGGAAACGCAGCACGTCCGGCAACTCGGCCATCGGCGCAGTGATGAACTGCGCGTCCGGCAACCAGCCCATCGCCCGGCACAGATCCGTGCACGTCGTCACCCGCGGGATCGCCAGCGGATGCGTCGCTCCGTAGGTGGAGCGACGATAGATCTCGCTGCCGATGTAGCGGGGTCGGCTCAGGCAGCGCCCTCGACGATGCGGAAGTCCCGCTCGACCGCGCCCTCGAGCGCCTTCAGCGCCGCGCCGTATTCCGGGCTGTCATGCGCCGCCTCGGCCGCCTGCACGCTGTCGAACTCGACCACCACGGTCCGCCCGACGATCCCATGCTCGTACGCCTTGTGCGCAGTGCCGCGCACCACGAAGCGGCCGTGGTGCTTCTCGATCGCCGGACCGGCCAGCTTGGCGTACTCGCCCAGCTTCGCCTGGTCGTGCACCGCGCGATAGCAGCTCACCCAATATCCCTTGGCCATGATGTCTCTCCCTAGTTGTGTCGTTGTTAATGCCGTTGCGGCATGCCCTGAGGCACCACCGTGCTGACGATGCTGGCGTCCAGCGCTTCGTAGCCGGCGTAATCGATGGTGGCGTAAAGCTCGGCGCGCGTCTGCATCCGGTCCACCTGGCCCTGCGTGCCGCCATCCCGGCGGATCGCCGCATAAAGCTGCTCCTGCGCCTTGTTGGCGACGCGCAGGCTGCTTACCGGCCAGATCACCATCCGGTACCCCATCGCCTCGAACTCCGAAGCCGTGAAAAACGGCGTCCGCCCGAACTCGGTCATGTTCGCCAGCAATGGCACGCCCGGCATGCGGCGCGCGAACTCCCGGAACATCTCCGCCGAGTGCAGCGCCTCCGGGAAGATCGCGTCCGCCCCGGCCTCAACGTACCGCTGCGCCCGCGCCACCGCCCCATCCATCCCCTCGCTCGCCGCCGCATCGGTGCGCGCGATCAAATAGAGATGCCGCCGCGCCCGACGCGCCGCCGCCACCTTGGCCGCCATGTCGGAGACGTCCGCCAGCTTTTTGTCGTTCAGATGCCCGCACTTCTTCGGCAGCAACTGGTCCTCGATATGCACCGCCCCGGCGCCGGCATCCTCGAACGCCCTGACCATGTGCATCACGTTCAGCGCCTCGCCGTACCCCGTGTCGCCATCGACCAGCACCGGCAGCCCTGACGCCCGCGCCACCTGACGGATGAAGAAGCCGACATCGTCGACCGTGATCATGCCGAGATCCGGCAGACCCATGCTGGCCGTCATCGCCGCGCCGGAGAGGTAGAGCGCCGGAAACCCGGCCGCCTTGGCTTGCAGCCCCGCCATGCCGTTATGCGCGCCGGGGATCTGGACGATCCCGCCGCCCTCCACCAACGCACGGAACCGTTGGCCCGCCGGCTCGGTCGGGCAATCGGCAGCGATGAGGTAGGACATTGACGCTCCTAGTGACGGCTGGCCGGGACGGCTGGCGATGAAAACGCGCCGTCTTAGCAGGTCGATCGCCGGATCAGAAAGTCCACCCCCGTCGGGCGATCTCCCAGATCATGTCCGGGCCCATGTGCCGGGTTTCCTACCTGGACTGCAGACCGCGCGTTGCGATCGGTCGACCCGCCCACTGCACATACCGCCCCGCCAAATGGGTCAAGCAGCCCATTATCCCCGCACGATCGATGTCGCCGTCCGGTGCATCGACTGCACTGACGACCGGCCGATCAGCCCGCTGAACATCGGACCGCCCGGGCGATCGCTCAGGCGGCCCGCGCACCTTCTGGCGGACGCGCCCCGCGAGACCGGGCGCCGGCGCGCGTCTCGAGCTGGAAGCCCGCGATCAGCTCGTCCAGCGTGCCCATCTCTCCGTTCAGGCTTTGCGCCGCGGCGGTGGTCTGCTCGACCATCGCGGCATTCTGTTGTGTCGCCTTGTCCATCTCGGCGATCGCCCGGTTGACCTCGGCCAGGTTCGACGCCTGCGACCGCGCGGTGTCGGCAATCTCACCGATCGCCTGATTGACCTGGCTCACCTTGTCGGAAATCCGGGTCAGCGCCTCTCCAGCCGCCGCCACGAGGTCCACGCCGCTCCGGACCTGTCCGTCCGACGTCAGGATCAACGCCTTGATCTCCTTGGCCGCCGTCGCGGAGCGCTGGGCCAAAGCCCGCACCTCGCTCGCGACCACGGCGAACCCGCGCCCGGCATCGCCCGCCCGCGCCGCCTCGACGCCCGCATTCA
This sequence comes from uncultured Alphaproteobacteria bacterium, assembly GCA_963848035.1. Lineage (GTDB taxonomy): Bacteria > Pseudomonadota > Alphaproteobacteria > Acetobacterales > Acetobacteraceae > JAVVHH01. The sequence continues at coordinate 2,283,992 of CAWKCD010000001.1, read as the reverse complement.
GCGCCAGCAGGTTGGTCTGGAACGCGATCTCGTCGATCACGCCGATGATCTGCCCGATCTGCCGCGACGAGCCCTCGATCGCGGCCATCGCCTTGACCGCCTGCGACACGGTCTGCCCGGATTGCGCCGCGTCGTCATGCGTGGACGCGACCAATTGCCGCGCACGGTCCCCGGCATCGGCGGTCCGCCGAACAGTCGCGGTCACCTCGTCGAGCGCGGCCGCGCTCTGCTCCAGCGTCGCGGCGCTCGATTCCGCCCGGTGCGACAAGTCGTCGGACGCGCTCGCGATCTCCGCGGTCCCCGACCGGATCCCGGAGACGGTCTCCCTGATACTGCCCACGAGATCCCGCAGACGCTGCACAGCGCCATTGAAATCGACCCGCAGACGGTCGTACTCCGCCGCGAACGGCCGGTCGATGTCGAGCGACAGGTCGCCCTGCGCCATCCGCGCCAAAGCGCCGGCCAATTCCTCGACGACCAGGCTCTGTTGCGCCGCCTCCTCCGCGCGCCGGGTCGCCTCGCGGTCCCGCGCGTCGGCGTCGGTCACGCTCCGCGCCTCCGCGTCGCTCTCCAGCCGCCGCTTCTCGACCGCCGAGCGCTGGAACACCGCGAGTGCCCGCGCCATCGCGCCGGTCTCGTCGCGACGATCCTGGCCCGGCACCGACACCTCCAACTCGCCCGCGGCCAAGCGGCCCATCGCGGCCGTCAGGCGGGCGATCGAGCCGGAAAGCCGGCGTGCCACCGCCAGGAAGCCCAACCCCACGACCGTGCAAGCCACCAGCGTGGCCCCGATGATCAGCCACAGCGCCTGCCCGCGCGACGCGACCACCGCGGTCACGTCCGGCGCGAACTCCAGGATGCCGATCGGCGCCCCGGCAAAATCCTTCAGCACGACACCGCTGACCACCCGCGAGCGGCCGCCCTGCGTCACCACGCGCCTGACCGGCGCGCCGTCCCGGATCGATTTTAGTTCCTCGACCGTCAGCAGCGGCTCGCCCGAGAAGGTCGAATTGAGCCGCTTCCAGTTGTCGCCGGTGACGAGATAGACCGCCACATCCGCCCCGAGTTCCTCGTTCAGACGAGCGAAGAACCGCCCGCTCAGGTCGTTGCCGATATCGGCAACCCCCAGCACCTCGCCATCCGTATCGAAGATCGGCACCGAGACGAACAGGCTCAGCCCCTCGAGCCCCGGCTCGAACCCGGCCGTTGTCTTGCCGGTCCGCAGCGCGGTCGCGATGCTATGCCGCCGCGTGAGCACGTTGTCGCCGAACAGTTTCGGCGTGTGCAGCCGCGCGACCGCGACCCCGGACGCATCCATGAAGGAGAGCCGCGTGATCTCGGCATCGGACCGGATGGTCGCGAAGTTCCGCTCCCACAATCCGATGATCTCCTGCCGGTTGCCGTCGCGCATGAACCCGGCCATCGCCGGATCACCCGCGATCACCAGCCCGGTCGCGATCTGCCCGCGCCGCTGCGACTCGAGGTCGGCCCGGATCACCAGCTCCGCCCGCGCCGCCACCTGCGCGATCGCCGCGTCGCCCGCGAAATACTGGCTCGCGAACGCGACGATGCCCACCGCCGACGCGCTGATCAGAACGGCCACGATCCCGCAAAGCGTGATGGCGATCCAGAGAGGACGCGAAACCTGTTGTTCTTTCACACCACGCACCCTCGAGCCGAATGGAACCACCATCGGCGATAAGGGTTAATTTTCCACTGATGCCGCGGACCGCCGGCCGGGCGCGCTCGGTTGCGCCCGCGGTGGAGCGCCACTAAACGTCCTTCGACCGATGGAGTGCTGAATCGATGGACATGACAGGCGAGCGGCTGATCCCCGCCCCGCGGCAGAAAGTTTGGGATGCGCTGAACGATCCCGAAACGCTGAAGGCATGCATCCCAGGCTGCGAGACGCTCGAGAAGACCGGCGACAACGAGCTCCGCGCCACCGCCTCCGTCAAGATCGGCCCGATCGGCGCCAAGTTCAACGGCAAGGTCCAGCTCACCGACCTCGACCCGCCGACTTCCTACCGCATCAGCGGCGAGGGCCAGGGCGGCGTCGCAGGCTTCGCCAAGGGCGGCGCCAACGTCCACCTGACCGACGAAGCCGGCGGCACGTTGCTCAAATACGTCGTCAATGCGCAGGTCGGCGGCAAGATCGCCCAACTCGGCGCTCGCCTGATCGACGCCACCAGCAAGCAGATGGCCGACATCTTCTTCGACCGGTTCTCCTCGATCGTGGCACCCCCTGTCCAAGCGGCCCCGGTTCCCGAATCCGCCGGCGTCCTCGAGCAATTGTCCGCGGACGGTCCGTCCACGTCACCCCGACCCCATCAGCGCCCCGAGGCCCCCGATGCGTCCCCCGGCCCCCCCGAAGCTCAGCGTGCTCGATCTCATCCCAGCCGAGCCGTTCGGCTTCCCCCGCATCGCCACGATCGGCTTCGTCCTGTGGCTTGATGGTCTTCTTCCTGGTCTTCAAGAGTTATGTCGGACTCTAGGGTCGGCCTTCCCGCCAGCGTCGCCGAAACCGCCGAGCTGCTCTCGCGGGGCGGCTACATCGCCGACCCCTCGTTGGCGACGACGGTCCATCTCGCGCTCACCATGCAGCGCCCGCTCTTCCTCGAGGGCGAGCCCGGCACCGGCAAGACCGAGATCGCCAAGGTGCTGGCCGCCGGCCTCGGCCGCCGCCTGGTCCGCCTGCAATGCTATGACGGCATGGACCTCTCGGCCGCCGCCTACGAGTGGGACTACGCCAAGCAGCTCATGACCATCCGCCTCGCCGAAGCCGCCGGCGACGCCAACCGCGAGCGGCTGCAGAGCGACATCTTCTCGCGCGAATACCTCCAGGCGCGCCCGCTGCTCTCGGCCATCGACCCCGATCTGCCCCCCGCCGTCCTGCTGATCGACGAGCTCGACCGCGCCGACGAACCCTTCGAGGCCTTCCTCCTCGAACTGCTCGCCGACTACCAGATCTCCATCCCCGAATACGGCACCGTCCGCGCCAAGAGCCCGCCGGTCGTGATCCTGACCAGCAACCGCACCCGCGAGGTCCACGACGCGATCCGCCGGCGCTGCCTCTATCAATGGGTCGACTACCCCACCGCCAACCGCGAGCGCGCCATCCTGGCCTCCAAGGGCCCCGACCTGCCCGAGCGTCTCGCCGCCGAAGTGGTCGGCTTCGTCCAGCGCCTGCGCACCATGGACCTGTTCAAACTGCCGGGCGTCGCCGAGACCATCGACTGGGCCGGCGCGCTGCAATTCCTCAACCAGCACGAGCTGGACGCCAACGCCGTCGACCAGACGCTCGGCGTGCTGCTCAAATACCAGGACGACATCGCCCGCATTCGCGGCGCCGAGGCCGCCCGCCTCCTCGAAGAGGCCAAGGCCGCGGCGTGATCGGCCCCCGTCCGCCGCCGGAGGCAGCCACCGGCGGCAAACTCGCCGCCAACGTCATGCACTTCGCCCGCCTCCTGCGCCGGGCCGGACTGCCGATCGGAGCAGCGGAGTCCGTCGCCGCCTCCCACGCGCTCGGCCAGATCGACATCGGCGACCGCCGCCAGGTCCAGGCCGCGCTGCGCTCGATCATGATCCATCGCCACGAGCACCAGGACATCTTCGACCAGGCCTTCGCCCTGTTCTGGCGCGACCCGGCCGCCGCCATGCAAGCCGCCGCCATGTCGCATGCTCAGCGAGAAGGCGCCGCGCGACGCGCAGAAAGCCGCCCCCGGCCAGCGCCGCGTCGCCGAAGCCATGGCCACCCCGCGCGACAGCCGCAAGCAGGACGACCGCCCGCCCGAACTCGACGCCGTCATGACCGTCAGCGAGCGCGAACAGCTCCAGACCATGGATTTCGAGCAGATGACGCGCCGCCGAGATCAACAACGCCAAGGCCGAGATCCGCCGCCTCCGCCTGCCGCTCGACCTGCGCCGCACCCGCCGCACCAGCCCCGACCAGCGCGGCCCCCGCATCGACCTCGCCGCCACCATGCGCCGCTAGCCTCCGCCGCGGCGGCGAGATCACCGAACTCGCCCGCACCCGCCGCATCGTCCGCCCGCCGCCGCTGGTCGTGCTGTGCGACATCTCCGGCTCCATGGCCCGCTACGCCCAGATCCTGCTGCACTTCCTGCATGCGGTCGCCAATGACCGCGGCCGGGTCCACGTCTTCCTGTTCGGCACCCGCCTGTCCAACATCACCCGCCAGCTCAAGCACCGCGACCCCGAGGTCGCCTTCCAGATGGTCGCCCACGCGGTCCCCGACTGGTCCGGCGGCACCCGCATCGGCGAGGCGCTGGCCGAATTCAACCGCCGCTGGGCCAAGCGCGTCCTCGGCCAGGGCGCCGTCGTCCTCCTCGTTACCGACGGCCTCGACCGCGACGGCGCCGCCGGGCTCGCCGAGAACATGGACCGCCTGCACCGCTCCTGCCGCCGGCTGATCTGGCTCAACCCGCTGTTGCGCTGGGACGGGTTCCAACCCAAATCTCAGGGCATCCGCGCCATGCTGCCGCACGTCGACGAGTTCCGCACCGTGCACAACCTCGACAGCCTGCGCGCGCTCATCGAGCTGCTGTCGCGCCCTGCCCCGTCCCGCGGCGGCGGACGCCTGGAGAGACGCATGACCGAAGCCGAAGACGTCCTCGCCACCGCCGCGCGCCTGGCTCGCCCAGGGCGAGACCGTCGCCATCGCGACCGTGACCGAAACCTGGGGCAGCTCCCCCCGCCCGCCCGGCAGCCAGATGGCCGTCACCAAATCCGGCCGCATGGCCGGCTCCGTCAGCGGCGGCTGCATCGAGGGCGCCGTCGCCGACGTCGCCCAGCAGACGATGCAGTCCGGCGCCCCGCAACTGCTCGATTTCGGCGTCACCGACGAGCAGGCCTGGGAAGTCGGCCTCGCCTGCGGCGGCAAGCTGAAGGTCTTCGTCGAGCGCCTGGGATGACCCCCGACCTCCTCGACCGTCTCGCAGCAGCCCGCGCCGCCAAACGCCCCGTCGTCCTCGCGACCCGTCTGCCCGACGGCGAGCAGCAGCTCCTCCCCGATCGACGACGCGCCGCCCGCGCTCAAGGACGCCGCCGCCAACGCCCTGCGCCAGGACCGAGCACCACCGCCGACATCGACGGCGTGACCTGGTTCCTGCACGCCTACAACCCGCCGCTGCGCCTCGTCGTCGTCGGCGCCGTCCACATCGCCCAGGCCCTGGTCCCCATGGCCGCCCAACTCGGCTACGGCATCACCGTCGTCGACCCCCGCCGCGCCTTCGCCACCGACGAGCGCTTCCCCGGCGTGACCGTCAGCACCGACTGGCCCGACGAAGCCATGGACGCGCATGCGCCCCGACACCCGCACCGCCATCGTCACCCTCACCCACGACCCCAAGCTCGACGACCCGGCGCTCGACCGCGCGCTCAAATCCGAGGCCTTCTACATCGGCGCCCTCGGCTCCCGCCGCACCCACGCCCGCCGCCTCGACCGCCTGCGCGAACTCGGCCACGACGACGCGTCCATGGCCCGCATCCGCGGCCCGGTCGGTCTCGACATCGCCGCCGTGACCGCGCCGGAAATCGCCCTCTCCATCCTCGCGCAGATCGTCGAGGTCCGGCGCCGCGCGCCATGATCTTCGGTCCGCACTCCGATCGACGAAGCCGAAGGCGCCGTCCTCGCCCACACCCAGCCGCCTCCCCGGCCGCGTCCTGAAGAAGGGCTCGATCCTCGACCGCCGACGGCGCTCGCCGTCCCTCCGCGAGGCCGGCTTCGACCGAGATCATCGCCGCCCGCCTCGAGCCCGGCGACGTCACCGAGGACCAAGCCGCCGGCCGCCTCGCCGACGCCCTGCTCTCCCCCGGACCTCGAGCGCACCGCCGCCGGCACCGGCCGCGTCAACCTCGCCGCCACCCAGCCCGGCCTGCTCCGCGATCGACGCCGCCGGTGATCGACGCCATCAACGCCGTCGACGAAGCCATCACCGTCGGCACCCTGCCCGACTACGCCGTCGTCGCCCCCCGCGAGATGGTCGCCACCATCAAGATCATCCCGTTCGCCGTCCCCGGCGCCGTCCTCGACCAAGCCGATTGCCGCCGCCGGGCCGAGCTATGACCCTGCACCCGTTCCGCACGCTCCGCGTCGGCCTGGTCATGAGCACGCTGCCCGGCCTCAAACCCAGCATCCTCGCCGGCACCGCCGAGGCCACCGCCGCCCGCGTCACCGCGCTCACCGGCACCCTGCTCCCCCCGCTCGAATGCCCGCACGACGAGCACTCGATCGCCACCGCCCTTGCCCGCCTACTCGAGCAGCACGCCGACATCCTCCTGGTCGCCGGCGCCAGCGCCGTGGTCGACCGCCGCGACGTCGGCCCGGCGGGCATCGTCCGCGCCGGCGGCGAGATCCTGCATTTCGGCATGCCCGTCGACCCCGGCAACCTGATCTGCCTCGGCCGCATCGGCGACCGCCCCGCCCTCGTCCTGCCCGGCTGCGCCCGCAGCCCCAAGCTCAACGGCATCGACTGGGTGTTGGCCCGCCTGTTCGCCGGGCTGCCGCTCGGCGGCCGCGAACTCGCCCGCATGGGCGTGGGCGGCCTGCTCAAGGACGTGCCCGCCCGCCCCCTGCCCCGCGCCCGCGCCACCGCGCAAGCCGGACCGACCCCGCCCGGCAAATCCGTCGCCGCCATCATCCTCGCCGCCGGCCGCTCGTCCCGCATGGCGCCCCACAACAAGCTGCTCGTCCCCGACCGCCCGCGGCCGCGCCATGATCGCCCGCGTCGTCGACAACGCGCTCTCATCCGCCGCCCGCCCCGTCATCGTCGTCACCGGCCACCGCGAGGACGAGGTCCGCGCCGCCATCGGCGGCCGCCCGGTCCGCTTCGTCCACGCGCCGGACTACGCCGACGGCCTCTCCGCCAGCCTACGCGCCGGCATCCAGGCCGTGCCCCGAGGACGCCGCCGCCGCCCTGATCTGCCTCGGCGACATGCCGCTCGTCACCGGCCGCATGATCGACCGCCTGATCGAAACCCACGACGCCGACGAAGGCCGCCTCATCGTCGCCCCCACCGGCAACGGCAAGCTCGGCAACCCCGTGCTCTGGGACCGCAGCTTCTTCCCCGAGATCACCGCGCTATCCGGCGACTCCGGCGCCCGCAAGCTGCTCGACCGCCACGAGGACGACATGGCCACCGTCGAACTCGGCGACGCCGTCCTGCGCGATTTCGACACGGTCGAGAGCCTGGCAACGCTGCCGGGCCACGTGCGCCCGGCGCTTGAACCGTCAGATAGCTGAGCGCCGCCGGCTCGCCCCCAAGACACCGAGCACGCCGACCGACAGCAGCGCGATCGTCGACGGCTCCGGCACGCCCAGCGCCTGCTCAAATCCCACGCCCCAGAGGTTCTGCACCACCGCAGTCGGATGGATCGCGTCCCAATACGCGAAGTTGTTGATGTTCGCCGCATTCGGTCCGCATTGCGGGCTGGTCGCCGCCGAGAGCGGCGTCGTCGTGTAGCAACGGTCCACCGTGTCGGTCAGCCCATACGCCGCGGCATTGGCGAGCACGCCCGCGTTGTAGGCATAGAGATCGAACTGCGTCAGGCTCGTTCCGGCCGCCAAACCCAAGCTCGACAGCCCGGTGCTCAGTTGCAGGTCATATTGCTGGCTATACGTCGTCGCCAGCCCCGCCTGCGACGGATCGTCCTGCGCGAACTCCGGGATCACCCCGACATTCGGCACGTTCACCACCAGGAACTTCTTCGCCCCCTCGCTCGCCAGTGTCTGGATCGCCCCGAGTTCCGCGGTCACCCCCGCCGTCACGGCCGCCGGTCCGGTCCCCTGCAGCACCGCGTTGCGCACGTCGTTGCCGCCGATCATGACGACGTAGAGCGCATTCGGGTCCGCATGAAGCGTCGTTGCGATTCCGAACGCCGCCACCTGCTGCGGCAGGTTGACGCCCGGGAGTCCGCCCACCGGGCTCGCCGCCGCCGTCGCCCCCGCCACCGCGTAGTTGGTTCCCGGCACGAAGCTCGCGCCGCCGAACAGGTTGAACGTGTCGTGGAACGCCGTCACCCACAATGACGGCGTCAACGGCACGCCGAGCGTGGCGGCCAGTACCGAGACGGCGGCCGGCCCGTTGGTGAAGCTGTCGTGGAAGCTCGGCGGGTTGGGGAAGTTCTGGTGATACGCCACCTCCGCGAGGTTGCCGTTGTCCGACAAACTGTCGCCGAACACATATTCGGCAGTGTAAGGCGCCGCCCGGGCGCCCGCGGTCACTGAAACGGCCAGACCGGCGGCGATGATCAAGCGAACCAACAAAGCGACGCCTCCTCGATGCAGCGCCCTGAATGGACGCGTTTATCGCGTCAGTAGAGCCTTGGTTCCGGGAACCCACAAGACCTCTCTGGGCTGCCCGCTCCACAAAATTTCGCACAAATACCGACATTGTTGCGCTGCGTGAGGCTCGTCACGTCCAAGAAACAAGATCGGGGGCATATGACGGAAACACCGACGGCAGAACGCCGATCGGGGCAGCAGAGGAGAAAAGCCATGAAGACCCTTCTCACCGTCGCCGCTGTTCTCGGACTGACCGCGATCGTCCCCACTCTCGGTGACATCGGAGCCGTCCGCGCCAGCCGCAACCACCAGGTGATCCTGGCCGAGGCGAGCGGCCCCAGCGCCGGCAGCCGCGACACGGCTCTCTACGCCGAGACCGAGTCCAGCGGCCCGACCCGCGGCAGCCACGACAGCAGCATGGTCGCCGAGGCGAGCGGCCCGAGCGCCGGCAGCCACGACACGGCTCTCTACGCCGAGACCGAGTCCAGCGGCCCGACCCGCGGCAGCCATGACAGCAGCATGGTCGCCGAGGCGAGCGGCCCGAGCGCCGGTAGCCACGACACGGCTCTCTACGCCGAGACCGAGTCCAGCGGCCCGACCCGCGGCAGCCATGACAGCAGCATGGTCGCCGAGGCGAGCGGCCCGAGCGCCGGCAGCCACGACACGGCTCTCTACGCCGAGACCGAGTCCAACGGCGCAAGCCCGGGTGGCCGCGACAGCGCCCAGGTGTGAGCCGGACCCGGGGGGGATGGTGCGATCCAACCAGCGCGCCATCCCCTCTCCGTCACTCCCTTCGTCATCGCCCCCTTCTTTACCGCCGGGGCGCGCAAGGCGCCGCGCCCAGCAGCGGCGCCGGGTCCACCGCCACCCCGTCCCGCAGCACCGCAAAGAACAGATGCGTCCCGTAAGTCACCCCGGTCCGCGCCACATGACCCAGCGGATCGCCCGCCCGGACCGCCCGTTTCCCCTCCGCCACCGCCGGCACGAGATTGCCGAGATGCGCATAGAGCGTCACCAACCCGCCCGCATGCGCCACATGCACCGTCACACCCCCGAGCCCCTGCCGCTTGATCACCTGGATCGTCCCATCCGCCGCCGCCCGCACCAGCGCGCCTGCCGGCGCCGGCAGGTCGATCCCGTTATGGAACCCGGCCGGCGCATGCGGCCCCACCGCATGCCGCCACCCGAACGGCGACGACACGCAGGCCGGCGCCACCGGCGGCTGCAACGCCTCCGCCCGCGCCCAAGCCGGCAGCAGCGCCAACGCCAGCGCCAAGCCTTTCCTCACCATCACTGCGAGGCGCGCAGCGACGCGGCAGTCCACGGCGGCACGAGCGGAGCCCCTATTTCCAGCTCGCCAGATAGAACCGCGGCAACTCGTCGCGCGACGGCCGGAAATTGAGCTGCCGGCTCATGGCGTACGTCGTCACGAACGTGAACAGCGGCAGAAAATCCGCCTCCGCCGTGATCCGCCGGATCGCCGCGCTGTAATCCGACCGCCGCCGATCCGGATCCGTCGTCGCCCCCGCCTCGAGCACCAGCTTCGTCACCTCGGCGTCCCGCGTGAAGTCGTGCGGACCGCCATCGAAGAAATACGGCAGGAACGCCGATACGTCGTTGATCGAGTAGCTCCCCCAGCTCCCCATCTCGATCGGGTTCTTGCCCTCCCCGCCGCGCCGCACCACCGCGTCGATCTGCGGCTGCGTCACCCGCGCCCGGATCCCGATCGCCCCCAGATAGCCCTGCACCGCCTGCACCATCTGCGGCAGCAGATAGCTGACGATCTCGGTGTCGAACCCGTCGGGATACCCGGCCTCGACCAGCAATGCCTTCGCCTTGGCCGGGTCGTACTCGTATTTCGTGGCGACCGCGGCGTCACAGCCGAACTGCGTCGGGTAGCACGGCGCATCCAGCACCCGCGACCCGCCCGGCATGAACTGCCGCGCCATGCTCGGACGGTCGATCGCGCGCATCACCGCCTCGCGCACCTTGCGGTTGGTGAACGGCACGCTCGCCCCGGTCCGACCCGCCGCATCCATCTCGAGATAGCCGACCCGCATGCTCTCGCTGCTCAGCACCTGCAGCAACGGCAGCGCCGACACTTTCGGGATCTGGTCGGTGCTGATGTTCCAGATCCAGTCCGCCTTGCCGTCCAGCAGCGCCGCCAATTCGTCGCTCGCCTCGGCCACTTCCGAGATCACCAGGTTGCGGATCGCCGGCTTTCCCTTCGGCCCGTCGAAATAGGCGTCATACCGCGCCATCGTGATCGCCGACGCCCCGTCGATCTCCGTCACCTGATACGGGCCGGTGCCGATCGGCTTCTGCGAAAACGCCGCTCCCGACTGCTCCCGATACGCCTTCGGATAGATCGGCAGCACCATCGACAAGTATTCGAGCGCCGCCGGGAACACCCGCTTCAGCTTGATGCGGACATGCTGCTCGTCGATCTTCTCGGCGCCCTCGATCCACGAATAGTTGCTCGGCACGGCCAACCGGCTGTCGTTGAGCACCAGCTCGACCGTGTAGACCACGTCGTCGGCGGTGAATTTCGTCCCGTCATGGAACGTCACCCCGCCGCGCAGCTCGAACTCGATCGTCCGGTCGTCCGTGTTGCGCCACGTCGTCGCCAGTTGCGGCTTGAGCTGGAACGTGTCCGGATCCCGGTAGATCAGCGTGTCCCAGACATGGTGCGACACCACCAGCCCGGTGCGGAACGGGTTGTAGAAGAAATCCACGTTCGGGATCGCGTCCCGCCACGTCACCCGCAGCGTGTCGGACGTCTTCTGCGCCAGCGCCGGTGCGACGAAGGCGGCAGACAACGTGGCTCCGAGCAGCGTCCGCCTTCGGTACCCGAACCGTCCACTGCCACCCGACCTCTCCCCGACTACGTCATCGCCACTACGCCATCGTGGAGTTGTAGAGCCCCCCGTCCAACAACAAGTTCTGGCCCACGATATAACCCGAGCTGGCCGCGCACAAAAACGCGCAAGCTTGCCCGAACTCGTCGGGATCGCCGGGCCGCCCGGTCGGCCAGCTCTTCGCCCGCTCCGCCAACTCCTCCTCGACCGACCGCCCGCTCTTCTGCGCCGCGCCCGCCGTCGTCGTGCGCAGCCGGTCCGTCATGAACGGACCCGGCAGCAGGTTGTTTATCGTCACGTTGTGCTTGGCCACCTGCCGCGACAGCCCGGCCACGAACCCCGTCAGCCCCGCCCGCGCCCCGTTGCTCATCCCCAAGGTCGGGATCGGCGACTTCACCGACGCCGAGGTGATGTTGACGATCCGCCCGAACTTCCGCCCGATCATCCCGTCCACCACCGCCTTGATCAAAAAGATCGGCGTCAGCATGTTCGCGTCGACCGCGCGGATCCAGTCGTCGCGCTCCCAATCGCGGAAATCCCCCGGCGGCGGCCCGCCCGCGTTGTTGACCAGGATGTCCGGATCCGGACACGCCGCCAGCGCCTCCGCCCGACCCGCCTCCGTCGTGATGTCGCCCGCCACGGTGCGAACCTCCGCCCCCGTCGCCTGCCGGATCTCGGCGGCCGTCTGCTCCAGCGTCTCCTTGGTCCGCGCCGTGATCGTCACGGCCACGCCTTCCCGCGCCAGCGCCGTCGCGCACGCCCGCCCCAGCCCCTTGCTCGCCGCACACACCAGCGCCCGCTTGCCGCTCAAACCGAGATCCATCCGCCTACTCCCGAACCAATCGTTGCAGCACCGCCCGCCAGTCCTGCGGCAGCGGCGCCGGTCGCCGCGTCTCGGCCGAGACGCAGACATGCACCATGAACCCGTCCGCCGACGCGACCTCCGCCTCCTCGCGGAACACCGCCAGATCGTAGCGGACCGAACTCGTCCCCAGCCGCGCCACCCGCAGCCCGCCCACGATCCGCTCCGGAAACGCGATCTCGCTGTGATAGCGGCAGCCGCTCTCGGCCATCATCATGTGCATCGCCGTGTTGCGCCACCGCAGCACGTCCCGCGTCACCAGGAACTCGCACACGATCGTATCGAACAGGCTATAGTAATGCGCGTTGTTCACGTGTCCGAACACGTCGTTGTCCGCCCATCGCAAGGTGAGCGGCAGGAAGTGCACGTAATCGGCGCGCCGGCCCGGCGCCGGCCGCGGTAATGGGGAGCTCATGGCCCCCGATCATGGACACAGATGCCGCCCGGCGCTAGACGGCGGCCCATGCGCCAGATCATCTTCGCCGCTGCCGTGCTCCTCGCACCGGTCGCCGCCTCCGCCCACGCGATCCTCAAGGAGAGCACCCCGCCCGACCACGGCTCCGTGCCTGCCGGCGACCGCACCCTCAACCTGCGCTTCAACAGCCGCATCGATCACGCCCGCTCGCGCCTCACCCTCGACGGCACCAACGCGCAGATGACCCTGCCGCTCGAAAAGGACAGCGCCGCCGACGCCCTCGTCGCCAAGGCGAACCTCACCCCCGGCCCCTACACCATCCATTGGCAGGTCCTCGCCATCGACGGCCACCTCACCCGCGGCGACATCCACCTCACCGTCACCGCGCCCTAACCCCACCTGCCGCGCGTGTCGCTCCTCGTCGACCTCTTCGGCTATCTCAGCATCGTCCTGCATGGGCTGGTGATCGTCGGCCAGAGCATGGCGATCGGCAGCGTGCTGTTCCTGCTCCTGCTCGCCCGGCCCTTCATCGACCGCCTGGTCGAAGGGGCGGAGCTGGCGCGCCGGGTCGCCCGCATCGGCGCCTGGAGCGCCGTCGGCCTGGTCGTCGCCGAGGCGCTGGTGGTCGGCCTGCAATGCTCGGTGCTGGTCAGCACGCTCGACATGTCGCTGGGCAACGTGCTCGGCGCGGATTTCGCGCTGGCCGGGCTCGCCAAGATCGCCGCGGCCGCGCTGCTCGCCGCCGCGCTGTTCCGCCCGCGCCCGCCCGGCGCCCTCCCGCTGCTGACGCTGGCCGCCATCATCCTCGCTTCGGCCGTCATGACCACCCACGCCGCCGCCCGGCTCGAGCACGGCCCGATCCTGCTCGCCGCAGGCACGCTGCACATGCTCGGCGCCGCCATCTGGATCGGCGGCATCCCCGCCTTCATCGTCGCTTTGCGCCAGGTCCATGGCGGCGACGCCTTCCGCCAAGTCGGGGCCCGCTTCTCCCGCATGAGCATGGCCGGCGTGCTCTGCATCCTCGTCTCGGCCGCCATCTTCAGCATCTACTACATCGGCTCGCTCAAGGCGGCTTACGGCACCGCCTACGGCGTCATGGTTGGCGCCAAAGCCGCCATGTTCATGGCCCTCCTCCTGCTCGGCCTCGGCAACTTCCTCGTCGTCGAGCGTCTCCGCCGTGACCCGGCCACCTCCACCCTCCGCCTCCGCCGCTTCGCCGAGGCCGAGATCGGCATCGGCATCACCATCTTCTTCGCCGCCGCCTCCCTCACCTCGGTCCCGCCGGCCATCGACCTCGACCAGGATCGAGTCACCTGGTCCGAGATCGTCCAGCGCAACACGCCCGAATGGCCCCGCCTCTCCTCGCCCGACCACGACGTCCTGGCCCTTCCCGCGCTGCAGGCCCAGCTCGACCGCGAAGCCGCCGCCCAGAGCCGCGCCCCCTCGGCCGCCTTCACCCCCGGCTCCGGCGAACTCCCCGTCCGCAACGCCGACGATATCGCCTGGTCCGAATACAACCACCACTGGGCTGGCCTCTTCGTCATCCTGGTCGGCGCCCTCGCCCTCGCCCACCGCGCCGGCGTGCGCTGGGCCAAGCACTGGCCCCTCGCCTTCCTGGGCATGGCCGTCTTCCTCTTCCTCCGCTCCGACCCCGAAGTCTGGCCGCTCGGCGACGAAGGCTTCTGGGCCAGCCTGCGCGATGTCGAGGTGTTCCAGCACCGCATCTTCGTGCTGCTGCTGGTCGCCTTCGCCCTGTTCGAATGGGGCGTCCGCACAGGCCGCCTGCGCAACCAGAAAGCCGCCCTGGTCTTCCCGCTACTGACCGCGGTCGGCGCCGCCCTGCTGCTGACCCACAACCACGCTATCGCCAACGTCAAGGAACAGCTCCTGATCGAGCTCTCCCACACCCCGCTCGCCATCGCCGGCGTCGCCTGCGGCTGGTCCCGTTGGCTCGAACTGCGCGCCGACGGCGGCGTCCGCCGCTGGGCCGGCTGGGTCTGGCCCAGTGCCCTCGTCGTCGTCGGCCTGATCCTGGTGAACTACCGCGAAGCCGACGTCACCGCCGTCCCGCAAGTGGAATTACCGCTTCCCCGCACGCCCGGCTGATTTTGCGATCCGCGCCAGCCGCGCCAGAGTAGCGCCCAAGACACTGGGGGAAACCGCATGAACGCTCGCTGGACCACGCTCGCCGCCGCCCTGATCCTGGCCGGCGCCGCTCACGCGGACGAACTCGCCCCCCGTCAGGTCCCCGCCAAGACCGTCCCCGTCCCCGACACCGTCAGCCCCGGCATGCAGGCCGTCATCGCCCAGCCGCTCCGCACCAATTGGGACAAGCCCCCCACCACCCCCGAAGGCTGGGCCGACCTCGCCGCCGCGACCGAAAAGGCCGGCGCCGCCGTCGCGACCCCGATGGCCGAGCGCCTCCACGTCACCATCGAGCCCGGCGAGATATCAGGCGTGAAGATCTACCGCCTCACGCCCCAGGACATCCCCGAGCGCAACAAGAACCGCCTCCTCGTCCACGTCCATGGCGGCTGCTACGTCCTCAACCCGCACCTCGCCGCGCTCGGCGAAGCGATCCTCGTCGCCGGCCTCGGCCACATGAAGGTCATCGCCGTCGATTACCGCATGCCCCCCACGGCTTATTTCCCCGCCGCGCTCGACGACGCCATGTCCGTCTACAAAGCCGCGACCGCGATGGTCCCGCCCGCCAATATCGGCGTCTTCGGCAGCTCCGCCGGCGGCGCGCTCACCCTCGAGATGATGCTCCGCGCCAAGCAGGACGGCCTCCCCATGCCCGGCGCCATCGCCCCCGGCACCCCCATGTCCGACGCCACCAAACACGGCGACAGCTTCCAGACCAACGCCCTGGTCGACAACGTCCTCGTCTCGCCAGACGGCTTCTGCGACGCCGCCACCGTGTTCTACGCCCACGGCCACGACCTCGCCGACCCGCTGATCTCCCCCATCAACGGCGACTTCGCCGGCTTCCCCGCCACCATCCTGACCACCGGCACCCGCGACCTGCTGCTCAGCAACACCGTCCGCGCCAACCAGAAACTCCGCCAAGCCGGCGTCGACACCCGCCTGCAAGTCTTCGAGGGCCAATCCCACGCCCAATTCTATCGCGACGACCGCATCCCCGAAGTCCAGTTCGCCATCGGTGAGATCGCCGCCTTCTTCGACCAGCATCTCGGGAAGTGACCATGCGCCTCCTGCTCGCGGCCCTGCTCGTCTTCTCCCTCTCCGCCCGCGCCGAAGAACCCGGCCTGCAGCGCTACGCCATCGGCGACCTCCCGCTCGAGAACGGTGAGGTCATCCACGATTTCAGCATCGCCTACATGACCGAAGGCACGCTCAACGCGGCCAAATCCAACGCCGTCCTCATGGTCACCGCCATCTCCGGCAACCACCACCGCATCGACTTCCTCATCGGACCCGGCCGCGGCCTCGATACCGACCACCTCTTCGTCATCAAGACCAACGCCATCGGCAACGGCCTCACCACCTCCCCCTCCACCAGCACGACCCAGCACGGCCCCGACTTCCCGCACTTCACCATCCGCGACATGGTCGAGAGCCAATACCGCCTGCTCCAGCACCTCGGCATCGACCACCTCGTCGCCGTCGCCGGCGCCTCGATGGGCGGCATGCAGACGCTGCAATGGGGCGTGAGCCACCCAGACATGATGGACAGTCTGATCGCGCTGACGCCCATGGCCCGCACCACCCCTTGGTCGATCGCCGTCAACCACGCCACTCGACGCGCCCTGATGCTCGACCCCGCCTTCCAAGACGGCCGCTACACCAAGCAGCCCGAAGCCGGCTGGCGCATGCGCGCCGACGTGCTCCAAGTGCTCG
The DNA here is from genome assembly GCA_963848035.1 of uncultured Alphaproteobacteria bacterium. GTDB lineage: Bacteria > Pseudomonadota > Alphaproteobacteria > Acetobacterales > Acetobacteraceae > JAVVHH01. Next base: position 2,267,692 of record CAWKCD010000001.1, on the reverse strand, counting down.
CCACCCGCACCCCCGAAGCGATGCGCCGCCAATTCGACCAGCCGATGGACGTCCAAGCCTGGATCACCGCGCAGGAAGACGCCGTGGTAAAATCCGGCTTCGACGCCAACGACTGGATCGCCCAGACCTGGGCCTACGACCGCCACAACGTCGGCGAGACCAAAAAGGAGTTCGCCGGCGACCCGGCCCGCGCGCTCCGCACCGTCAAAGCCAAGGCCCTGCTGATGTCCGGCGCGCTCGACCTCTACAACCCCGTCGAGGAAGCCATGGCCGCCGCCCAAGCCATCCCCGACGGCCGCTTCGTCGGCATCCCCTCGGTCCAAGGCCACGTCGCCGCCTCGCCAGGCTTCAAACCCGCTGACACCGACTTCATCAACACGACCGTCCGCGACTTCCTCCGCTTCGTCACCAACAACTGGAAACGCACCTAAATCGATCTCGCGTTGGGTGGGTAAGCGAAGGGCTACCCACCATCCCCACCACCCGACCTCGAATACTGCAAAACCGTAAAAGTGTTCCGGATAAAAGTATTCGGATAGAACGGCCCCACCGCCGTATTGATCTTCTTGCCGAAATCCGCCGCCGTCTCCGCCGTCATCGAATACAGCTTCTGCCGCTCCGTATCGAATGCCAGCACCTTGACCATCGCCCGCGTCCCCACCGCCTCGACCGGCTTGTACGTATCCGCGTCCACCTGTTCGAAAACGTTCAGCACCGCATTCAGCCCACAAGCCGCGAAGATCCGCTTGCTCCTCGCATCGAACACCAGCCCATCATTCCCGCCGCCGATCTCGGCCGTGTAGCCCACCCGGCCCGTGTCGGTGTCCACCACGATCAGCGAAGGCTTGATCTTGTCACTGCCCCGACAAGCCACGAACAACCGTTTGTTCGCCGCATCGAGCGCGGTGCTGTTCGCCTGGCCGCACCCCGCGGTCGGCCACTCCGCCGTCACCGCCATCGTGCGGGTGTCGATCCGGTACACCACGTCCAGATCGCGCGCCACCAGATACATCAGCCCGGCGCCGTCGAACACCGCGTGTTCCGGCTTGCGCGCCTTCACCCGCACCGTGCCCGCGCGCGCCAGCGACGGCATGTCCAGCACCGCGATATCCGTCCCCGTCGCGTCGGGCGCCAGATTGACGAAAAGGCGCTTGGCCGCCGGGTCGTAATGGCTGGTGTCGAGTTCCTCGGCCAGTTTGACCGGCGGCAACGCCTCCAAGCTCGACAGCCGGAACGGGATCAGCGTGCCATTCTCGTTGCTCGATACGCCCAGATCGAACTCCGGGATCACCACCGCCCCGTTGGAGCTGGCTTCCGGCGTCCCCGCCACCACGCCGGCCACCGTCCCGCTCGCGACGTCGAACACCTGCAGCCCCTCTTTGCGGTGGCCGATGAATAGGCGGTTCGAACCGCCATCGAAGCTGATGTAGTCGAAAGACGACGTGCCGCTCGGGATCGCGAACGTCCGCTCCAGATGCCAGCCATCGTAAGCCAGCGCGGCGTGACCGCAGAACAGCCCAGCCACCAGACCGAACACCGCAACCTTCATGAACGCCGTCCCTGCTTCACGGCGGGTTGATCCCGTCGCCCGCCTTAGGGTGCATAAGCGGGGCGCCATTCACCATCCCCAAACGCAACAGTTGCCCTCGCCACCCCCTCCGTGGTGAGTGTTCGCCACAAAAACGGAGGGGCCCCCATGAACAGCAAACACCCGGAGACGCTGGCACTCCACGCCGGCTGGCGCAGCGACAAGGCGACCAACGCCGTCGCCGTCCCGATCTACCAGACCACCAGCTTCCAGTTCGCCGACACCGGCCACGCCGCCCGCCTGTTCGGCCTGCAGGAACTCGGCAACATCTACACCCGCATCATGAACCCGACGACCGACGTGCTCGAGCAGCGCATCGCCGCCCTCGAAGGCGGCGTCGCCGCCTGCGCCGTCTCCTCCGGCCAAGCCGCCTCCGCGCTGGCCGTGCAGAACCTGGCCCATGCCGGCGACAACATCGTCGCCTCCACCAACCTCTACGGCGGCACCTACAACCTGTTCGCCAACACCTTCAAAGACATGGGCATCGAGGTCCGCTTCGTGGACCCGACCGACCCCGAAGCTTTCGCCCGCGCCACCGACGACAAGACGAGGGCCTACTACGCCGAGACCCTGCCCAACCCGAAACTAGAGATCTTCCCAATCGCCGAAGTCGCCGCCATCGGCCGCAAATTCGGCATACCCCTGATCATGGACAACACCGCCGCCCCGCTCCTGGTCCGCCCGTTCGACCACGGCGCCGCGGTCGTCATGCACTCCACCACCAAATACATGGGCGGCCACGGCACCAGCATCGGCGGCATCGTCATCGACGGCGGCAATTTCGACTGGGCCGCTCACAAGGACCGCCAGCCCGCGATGCACCGCCCCGATCCGTCGTACCATGGCGCCGTCTGGGTCGAAGCCGCCAAGCCGCTCGGCCCGATCGCCTACATCCTCAAGCTCCGCGTCACCCTGCTCCGCGACCTCGGCCCGGCGCAGAGCCCGTTCAACGCCTTCCTCACCATCCAGGGCCTCGAAACTCTGCCGCTGCGCATGCGCGAGCACAGCAAGAACGCCACCCAGGTCGCCGACTTCCTCTCCAAACACCCCGAAGTCGCCCGCGTCATCCACCCCGCCCACCACAAGGGCATCGCCGCCGAACGCACCGCCCAATACATGAAGCATGGCCATGGCGGCCTCGTCGGCTTCGAACTCAAGGGCGGCGCCGACGCCGGCCGCGCCTTCATCGACAAGCTCCAAATGGTCTACCACGTCGCCAACATCGGCGACTCCCGCACCCTGGCCATCCATCCCGCCAGCACAACCCACAGCCAGCTCGCCGCCGAGGAGCAGCTCTCCACCGGCGTCAGCCCCGGCTACGTGCGTCTATCGGTCGGCATCGAGCACATCGACGACATCCTCGCCGACCTCACCCAAGCCCTGGACGGCACCACCCACCAAAAACTCGCCGCCGACTAACCCCACCGCCTCCTGAAGCCCTCTCCCGCTTGCGGGAGAGGGTTGGGTGAGGGTACTCAGCAAGCAGAATGATCCCCCTAGACCACCTGAACACCACCACCCCCGAAGCCTTCACCGCCGCTCTAGACGGCATCTTCGAACATGCGCCCTGGGTCGCCCAACAAACCGCCCCCCGCCGCCCCTTCCTCACCGTCGCCGCCCTGCACGCCGCCCTCATGCAGACCGCCGCCGAGTCCCCCGACCTCCTCGCCTTCCTCGGCGCCCATCCCGAACTCGCCGCCGACAAACTCCCCCCCGGCCTCACCGCCGAGAGCGCTGCCGAACAATCCGCCCTCGCCATGTCCGCCGCCGGCGCCGATCTCCCCGCCCTCAACCGCGCCTACCGCGACCGTTTCGGCTTCCCCTTCATCATCGCCGTCGCCCGCCACACCCCCGAGAACGTCCTCCGCTCCCTCCGCCGCCGCCTCGCCCACGACCCGGCCACCGAACGCGCCGCCGCCATCGACGAAGTCGCTCACATCACCAAGCTCCGCCTCGCCGCCCGCGTCACCGGCCCCGGCGCCCCCGCCACCTCGGGCCATCTCAGCACCCACGTCCTCGACATCGCCTGCGGCCAACCCGCCGCCGGCCTCGCTCTGACCCTCCTGCAGGAGGGCCGCCCCATCGCCCAAGCCATCACCGACCGCGACGGCCGCACCGACTCGCCCCTGCTCCCGCCGGGCCCGCTCCGACAGGGCCACTACGAACTCCGCTTCGCCGTCGGCGCCTACTTCGCCGCCAAATCGACCGAGAGCCTCTACGAAACGATCCCCATCCCCTTCCGCATCACCGAATCCGAGGCCCGCTACCACATCCCCCTCCTCCTCGCCCCCCACGCCTACAGCACCTACCGCGGCAGCTGACCGCGCGCCGGGCCGATGGAAAGCTGATCGCAGCCGTTGCGCTCGGATCGATGCGCACCAAGATCGACACCATGTCGAAACCCGCCCACGACGTTGCGGACGAGCAAGCGATGCTGGACCGGCTCGCCACCGCCCACGCCGGCTGGCGCAAAGTGGAGCGGCCGACGCCCCCGTCGAGACCGATCCACGAAATCGCAGCCGAGGTCATCCACAAGCAAATCAACCCCGAACCTCCCGACGCCGAGATGATCCGCAACGCCGCCACCGACCCCTTGCTGACCGCCATCTGCTCGCAACTCAGCGTGCTCGGCTGGCGGCTCTACGCCAAAGGCGGCGCCGCACTCGTCACCGACCTCTATCGCTTGGTCGAACGTGACCGGCATCCGAGCTTCGCGTGGATCGTCGGCCGCGCCTGGGACGGGATAGGCTTCGCCGGCGACAGCCGAGGCATCTGGAGAACGATCTCCCTCCTCTGACCCGGCCCCGCGCAGTTCACGACGACGGCAACTCTCCGAAAGCCCTTGACCGCGCCCGATCGTTAATACAACATCAACGCATCGTAAATCACGAGCGTCTGATGTTCAAAGCCCTGCCTTTCGCCGCAATCGTCTTCTCCGCCCTGATGACCGCCATCGGACTGCTCCCGCTCGACTCCAACCTCGGCCGCGCCCTCGACACCCTCGGCCGCAACCTCATCTCCGTCGGCGCCAACGTCGCCCAGATCATTCAATTGCCGATCACCGTCCCGGTCTACCTGATCGGCCCCTACAACTCCCTCGCCACTGTCGAGAACATCGCCCTCCACGACCGCGCCCTCTGGACCGTCACGATCGTCACCTGGGCCTTCCTGCTGCACGTCCTCCTCGCCGAACCCGGCAACAGCGACGCCTAGAAGATTTCTAGGAAACAATCCCTTTCAACCCGCCCCCCGATAATTCTACGGTCCCGGCCTCCCGCCACGAGGCCATCATGCGCACCGTCACCTTCGTCACCAACCGCCCGGCCGTCACCGGCGGCTTCGGCCCCCCGCCTCCCCTCTGCACCCCCGAGCGCCTAACCTTCGGCGCCGCCCCGATCGAGCCCTCCGCCGATCCCGCCCGACCCGGCCGCCTCGCCGCCCCGCTCTCCGCATCCGGCGCCGTCGACTGCACCGCCCCCGGCAATGACGCCCAGCTCGTCGCCTATCTCACCCAGGTCCTCGCCGCCGCCGCCCGCGCCGCCAAGACCCCGATCGTCATGGTCCACGGCTACTCCTACAGCTTCATCGACGCCCTCATCCGCACCGCCGACGTCTGCGCCTGGCTCGAGGCCGGCGACTTCCCCGTCGACCTCGCCCCCATCCTCTTCACCTGGCCCTCGATCAACGCGCTGACCCCGGAGAACTACCTCGGCGACCGCGGCCGGGCCGAAGCCAGCGCCAACGCCTTCAGCCGGTTCATGCTCGCCTTCGCCGCCGCCTGGCGCGCCGCCGGCCAGCCCCGCTCGCACTACCTCGCCCACTCGATGGGCACCTGGGTCACCCAGAACGGCATGCGCGCGCTCGCCGCCGGCGCCGGCAACACCATGCCCGACGATCTTTTCGAGCATGCCATCGTCATGGGCGGCGACGCCGACACCAACGCCCTCGAATTCGGCCAAGGCCTCGACCAGCTCGCCCGCCTCTCCGGATTCCTCAGCGTCGGCGTCAACCGCACCGATTTCGCCACCGGCGTCACCTCGGCCGACATCCTCAAGAAACCACGCCTCGGTTCCTCCGGCCCCGCCAGCCTCGCCCGCCTGCCCGACAACGTCCGCATCGTCGACTACACGCTCGCCATCGCCGCCGACCAAACCCCCACCCCGCCCGGCGAGACCGACTGGAACTACAAGCTGCACCAGTACTACCGCACCATCCCCGCCATCCGTGACGACATCGGCGCCCTGCTCTCTGGCGGCGATCCCGACGAGATCGACAACCGCCTGACCTCCGACGAGATGCGCAACGCCGGCCAGGTCGGCATCAAGCCCGGCCGCCTCTATCTCCGCCCCGCCGCCCCGCCGCCGCCCCGCGACGACGCGCCCGAACGCCGCGGCTAGCCCACGCGAACGCCATGCTCGAGCACGTTGATCAGCCGCCCGAACGGATCGCGCACGAAAAACCGCCGCACCCCCCAAACCTCCGTCGCCGGCCCGTACTCGACCGCGAATCCCCCCGCCACCGCCCGGCCGTGGACCGCGTCCAGATCGTCCACCTCCACGGAGATATCCGGCACCGGCGCCCCGCCACCCCCCTCCACCGCCACGCTCACCTGCGGCGCAACCGCCGCGCCGCCGCCGAACGTTACGATCCACCCCAGATCCATCACCATCGCCATCCCCAGCACCTCGCCATAGAACCGGTGTGCCCGATCCACCCGGTCGGCGGTAATATTCGGCACAATTCGTCGAACCGTCATCGGCAACTCCTTGCTTTATGCTAAGACCAGGCGTATGTTCCTAACCATGAAGCGAGGATTCTGCCCGGTTAGATACCGGGCCTGCATTTAACAGGACCGACTAGCGCGTTCGTGCGAACGCTGACTGTCGGCTCCCTCGCAACAACTCCCAGGGTATCATGCTTTCCGATAGAGGCCTCGTGCCTCTCACGTATCGTCGGCTCGCGAAAAACGAGTTCGATCAGGTTCTCCAGCTCGACTTTCCCGCCGAACAGATCGAGCGTTTCCTCGGCCCGTTGCCCGAGATCGTCGAGACCGTCCGCAGCGGCCCTGCGCACCATCTCGTCGGCATCGAGGAGGTGGGCGCACTCGTCGGCTTCTTCGCCATCCACCCCGACGCGCGGGACGGCGCCTGCTGGTGGCTCGGCTGGTTCGGCATCGACCGCCGTCGCCAAGGCGGCGGCCGCGGCGCACGCGCCATCGCCGCCATCCTGGCCCGCCTGCCGCCAGCTCCCGGCCTGCCGCGAAGTCCGCCTCCTCGTCGCGCCCGACAACGAAGCCGCGCTCCGCCTCTACCGCCGCGCCGGCTTCCTCCTGCAACGGGGTTTGGCGCCGCACCGGCGAACTCGTCATGCGCTGGTCCTACCGCCGAGCCGGCCGTCGGGCGAAGTCCCGGCCCGCTTCTGGGCCAACGCGATCCTCCTCGAGGTCGTCGACGCCCGGAAATGCCGAATGGGCGTCCCGGTCGCCGCCCAGCTCCACGGCGAAGTCGCCTATCCCCCCTGAACGCCCTCAAGCCGCCCGCTGCGCCATGCCCAGGCCGCCCCGCCAGATCCTGGATGAACTGCCACGCCACCCGGCCCGGACCGCGATCCCCGCGTCACCGACCACTCCACCGCCTGCGGCATGCAGCGCCTCGCGCCCGATCTCGAGCCCGAGCTGGTCCGCATACCCCTCGACCATGGCGAAGAACGCCGCCTGGTCGCAATTGTGGAACCCGATCCAAAGCCCGAACCGGTCCGACAACGACACCTTCTCCTCCGTCGCCTCCGACGGGTTGATGCTCGTCGACCGCTCGTTCTCGATCATGTCCCGCGGCATCAGATGCCGCCGGTTGCTCGTCGCGTAGAACAGCACGTTCGCCGGCCGCCCCTCGATCCCGCCATCCAGCACCGATTTCAACGCCTTGTAGTCCGCATCCTCCCTCTCGAAGCTCAGATCGTCGCACAGGATCACGCACCGCCGCGTCCACCCCGCGCAGCAGGTTCAGCAGCTCCGGCAACGTCCGGATATCCTCCCGATGGATCTCGATCAGTGCCAGCCGGCCCAGCCTTGCCCATGCTCTCGCGCGCATTCACCGCCGCGTGCGCCGCCTTCACCAGGCTCGACTTGCCCATCCCGCGCGCGCCCCACAGCATCGCGTTGTTCGCCGGCAGCCCGGCCGCGAACCGCATCGTGTTCTCCAGCACCAGCCCCTTCTGCCGCTCGATCCCGTGCAGCATCTCGATCTCCACCGCCGAAACCTCCGGCACCGGCGCCAGCCGGCCCGGCACCGGATGCCAGACGAACGCATCCGCCGCCCGCCAGATCCGGCCGCGCCGGCGCCGGCGGCGCCAGCCGTTCCGAGCGCCGCGGCGATCCGCTCGAGACACGGCGAAAACAGCTTGGTCCATCGTCGTCCTTGACGGGAGAAGGCGCCTCTCTATGGTCCCGCCGCACTAGAGGCAACCCAGGACCACCCATGCTGATCTCCCCCGCCTACGCCCAAGACGCCGCCGGGCTGGCCGGTCCCGTGCTCCAATTCCTGCCGCTCATCCTGATCTTCGGCGTGTTCTACTTCCTGCTGATCCGCCCGCAGCAGACCCGGCAGAAGGAACTGAAGGCCACGCTCGCCGCGCTCCGCCGCGGCGACCGCATCGTCACCGCCGGCGGCATCCTCGGCACCGTCCAACGCGTCAAGGAAGGCTCCAACGAAGTCGAAGTCGAGATCGCGCCCAACGTCCGCGTGACCGTGCTGCGCGACACCATCACCTCGGTGGTGAAACCGGTCCGCCGCCAACGACACCAAGTAACCTCCCCGTCACTGCGAGGAGCGGAGCGACGAAGCAATCCAGGGCGGCAAGACCGAACCTTGCCGCCCTGAGAGCTGATTACTTCAGCTTGGATTCCGCATACTCGTAGTTGGCGATCTTATCCAACCAGTTGCTCACGTAATCCGGCCGGCGATTGCGGAAGTCCAGGTAGTAGCTGTGCTCCCACACGTCGACGCCCAGCAGCGCCGTGCCCTCGCCGGTCGGCCAGCGGATTGCTGCCGTTCGGCGTCTTGGTGATCTTCAGCTTGCCGTCGGCGCCCTGCACCAGCCACGCCCAGCCCGAGCCGAACTGGCCCACCGCGGCCGCCTTGAAGTCGTCCTTGAACTTCTGCACGCCGCCGAGGTCCGACGCGATCTTCGGCCTCGAGCTTGCCGGGGATGCTGCCGCCGTGCGGCGACATGTTCTCCCAGAACAGGATGTGGTTCCAATGCTGGCCGGCATTGTTGAACACCGGCGCCATCTCGGCATTGCCGTGGCTCATCTTGATGATCTCTTCCAGCGACTTGCCCTGCAGCGCCGGGTTCTTCTCGACGAACCCGTTCAGCGCCGTCACATAGGCCTGATGGTGCTTGTCGTGATGCAGCTCCAGCGTCTCCTGGCACATGCCGCGTTCGGCGAGCGCTCCGTGTGAATACGGCAGCGGCGGCAGTTCGAAAGCCATGGCGTCTCCTTTCTGGGTCGATTGCCGGGCAGACTTGTCGCCCATCCGCCGCCGGGTCAAGGTTGCGCAACCGCGCAAACCGGCGCCCCATCTGCCAGCCATGGCCACACTCTCGCGTGTGGGCGAGTTCGTCCGCCGCCACGACCCCGACCGCTTCTACACCGCCCTGTTCGCCCCCGCCGACAAGCGCGAGGCGCTCTGGGCGCTCTACGCCTTCAACCACGAGCTCGCCCGCGCCCGCGAGACCGTCCGCGAGCCCATGATGGCCATGATCCGGCTGCAATGGTGGCGCGAGGTCGTCGAAGGCGCGCGCCGCCGCCACGAGGTCGCCGAACCGCTCGGCGCCGCCCTCGACGCCGGCGCGCTCCACGCGCCCGACCTGCTCGCCATGATCGAGGGCCGCGAAGCCGACCCGCCCGAAACCGACCGATGACTGGCCCGACTCACGTCCAAGCCACCGCCGGCGCCCTCGCCCAAGCCGCCGCCCATGCCCTCGGCGCCGACGACACCCAGGCCATCCGCGCCGCCGGCTCCGCCTATGGCGCCGCCGGCCTCCAACGGAACCGAATGCTCACCGGCGAGAAACCGATCGCCCGCCCTCGCCGCCGCCGGCCAGGACTGGCTCGACCCAGGCCCGGCAGGGCCCCATCCCCCGCCAAGCCCGCGCCGCCGCCCTGCCCGCCGTCTTCGCCGCCCGCGACCTCCGCCGCGCCAGCCCGGTGACCGCCCGCGCCCTCGGCGACAAACTCGCCGTCGCGCTCGCCGCCGCCACCGGCCGCCTTTAAGCCGCCATCAGCCTTTCCACCCCGGTCGCCGCGAAGCTCGCCCGCCCGCGCACCCGCTCGAGCCACGACCCTAGCGCCGGCGCCGCCGCGATCAACGCGCCCCATTCCGGCGTCATCGACAGGAAGTCGAGATGCGTCGCGCACAGGATGTCCGCGAGCGTCAACCCATCGCTCACCAGGAACGGCTTCGTCCCCAGCGTCCGCGCCAGCACGCCCATCACCTGATGCGCCTGCGGCATCGCCGCCGCGATCGCCGCCTCGTCCGGCGCCGCCCCGAACAGCCGCGGCGCCACGATCCGGTGGAACCCGATCACGTCGTTGACGCCCCGCATCAGATACCAGTCGCAAACGTTCATCACCTGGTCCATCCGCGCCAGCGACCGCAGCTCCGTCGGCGCCAACGGCGGCGTCGGCGACAGCCGGTCGACATAGCGCAGGATCGCCTGCGTCTCGTACAGCCTGAACCCGCCATGCTCGATCGCCGGCACCCGCCCGAACGGGTGCAGCGAAAGATGCGGCTCCGCCTTCGCTTCTCCCACGCCCAACAACGCCAGCCGATACGCGATCCCCTTCTCTTCCATCGCCATCAGCACCGCCCGCCCATACGGGCTGCCCGGGAACGTGTGCACCACGATCGCCTCGCCCAGCTCGCGCTCCCAGCCCGCCAGCATCTGGCCCCAGCCGCCCTCGTACTTGCCGCGCCACTCCGCCGCCTTCGCATCCCCGCGCATCATCCGATGCTCGAGCCGCAGCTCCGTGACGCCCGGCGCCACCGCGGTGAACCGGATGTCGACCTCCGTTGGCCAATCCGCCCCGGCATACCACTCCACCAGCAGCCGCTCCGGCGCCTCCCAGGCCAGCACCTTCCCCCACACCGTCTCGCTGCCATCCGTCCCGCGCTCGTACCAGCGCCCGCCGGCATAAGGCTCGATCAGCACGTCCTCCCACATCGCCCCGCTCGCCGAGCAGCTCTCGGCCCACCACCGCCCGACCCGGCCGGTGAAGACCTCGAACGCCTTCCGCTGATCGGCTTGAACCCGGATCGTCTTGACGACAGGCGCAACCACAACTGCACTCATGATGTCCTCCCTAAGTGTCAGACCGTTCCACTTCCGCCTTGAAGCGCTCCAGCGCCTCATCCCAGAACCCGTCGAGCCAATTCCGAAGCTCGAGCAGACCTTCGCGCCGGATCGCATAGATCCGCCGTGTCCCGGAGGCCGTCTCCTGCACCAGCCCGGCCTCCTTCAGCACCTTCAGATGCTGCGATACCGCCGGCCGCGAGACCGGCATCAACTCCGCCAGCAACCCCACCGGCGCCGGCCCGGCCCGCAGCAGCTCGAAGATCTGCCGCCGGGTCGGATCCGCCAGAACGATGAGCGCATCAGCGTAAGCCATGACCTACCGTAAGTGAGCACTTACCTGTGGTCAAGCAGAAACATGATCGAACTGTCATCCCTCCGGTCGCCCCGGCACCCTAATGAGCGCGTCCAGCCGACGTTGATGGCACTTGGAGGGACTGCAACGATGACATTGAAAGCAGCATTGCTCGCGACCGCAGCACTTCTCGGCGCCATGGCCGCCGCCCGCGCCGATGACGACCGCCGCGCCGCCACCCCCCGGCACGTCCTGCTCCTCAGCGTCGACGGCATGCACGAGGCCGACCTGCGCCTCTGGGTGCAGAAGCACCCGGCCGGCGCCCTCGCAGCCCTTTCCAAGCGCGGCGCCACCTACAGCCGCGCCTACACCACCGCCCCCTCCGACAGCTTCCCCGGCATGATCGCGCAGGTCACCGGCGGCACGCCCAAATCCGCCGGCGTCTATTACGACGACAGCTTCGACCGCACCTTCTTCGCCCCCGCCGGCCAGAACCCCAGCTTCGCGTCCTCGGCGACCAACCCGGGCTGCCACGGCACGCCGGGCGCCGAGACCACCTACGCCGAGAACATCGACAAGAACCTCGACACCTTCACCGCCGGCGGCACCCTCGGCCAGCCGCTCACCCAGATCGACCCGAAGAACCTGCCCCAGGACAGCGCCTGCAAGCCGGTCTATCCGCACCAGTTCATCCGCGTGAACACGCTCTTCGAAGTGCTCCACGCCCACGGCCGCCGCACCGCCTGGTCGGACAAGCATCCCGCCTACGAAATCCTCAGCGGCCCCTCCGGCGCAGGGATCGACGACCTCTACACCCCCGAGATCAACGCCCAGGCCACCGACATCTCGTTCAAGAACATCCTGCCCGCCGGCAACGACTTCACCAAAGGCTTCTACGCCGTTCGTTACTACGACAACATCAAGGTCGGCGCCGTCCTCAGCCAGATCCAGGGCTTCGACAGCACCCACACCAGCTCACCCGGCACGCCCGCCATCTACGGCATGAACTTTCAGTCCGTCAGCGTCGGCCAGAAGCTCCTCACCTCGGCCGACACCACCGGCGTCGATGCCGGCCTCGTCGGCGGCTACACCGACGCCAACGCCACCCCCGGCAACGCCCTGACCGCCCAGCTCCAGTTCATCGACAACTCCGTCGGCAAGATGGTCGCCGAGCTGACCAAGACCGGCCAATACGACGACACCGTCGTCATCATCAGCGCCAAGCACGGCCAATCCCCGATCGACCCGAAAGCCCTCGTCAAGCTCCCCGACGCCTACGGCGCCGTCCTGGCCAAAGACGCCTACGCCTTCAACATCGCCGACGACGCCTCGCTGATCTGGCTCGACCCGGCCAAGCGCACCCCCGCCCTCTACGCGAAGGCCCTCGCCGACCTCCAGGCCAACAAGGCCGCCCTCGGCATCGACAGGATCATCACCCGCGAGGAACTCGCCGAGATCTACCGCGACCCCTTCAAGAACTCGCGCACCCCCGACTTCTTCGTCGTCTCCAACCACGGCGTCGTCTACACCGGCAGCAAGACCAAGATCGCCGAACACGGCGGCGTCTCCGACGACGACCGCCACGTCGCCCTTCTCGTCAGCGCAGCCGGCCTCCGCGGCAAGACGGTCGGCCAGACGGTCTTCACCACGCAGATCGCGCCGACCATCCTGTCCGCCCTCCGCATCTCCCCCGAGGAGCTGCAAGCCGTGCGCCAGGAAGGCACCGAAATCCTCCCCGGCCTCGGCCGCGACGAGGACCGCTAACCCCGAACCCGCCCGAAAGCCCTCTCCCGCTGTCGGGAGAGGGTGGGCGCCCCTCTACCCGAACGCGACCCCGGTCGTATTCGCCCCGCAAACCAGCACCGCCACCCGCTCACCCGGCCCCGGCACATACTTCCCCGACAACACCGCCGCGAACGCCGCCGCACCGCCTGGCTCGGTCACCAGCCGCACCCCCGACCACAGCGCCGCCTGCGCCGCCCGGATCTCGTCATCCGTCACCAGCACCACCGCCGGGTCCACATGCGCCCGCGCGATCGCGAACGACGTCGCCCCGATCCGCTTCGGCGCCAGGCTGTCCGCCGCGATCCCCCCCGCCGGCGCATCCACCGGCTCCCCCGCCGCGAACGCGTCCCGCAGCGTCGGCGCCCCATCCGACTCCACAGCCACGACCTTGACCCGGCCGCCGTACCAAGCCGCGATCCCGCCGATCAGCCCGCCGCCCCCCACCGCCACCAGCAGCGTATCGATTTCGGGCGCATCCGCCTCCAGCTCGAGCCCGATCGTCCCCTGCCCCAGCAGCGTCTCCGCCTGCTCGAACGCATGCACCGCCATCGCCCCGGTCGCCGCCACATGCGCCTCGCTCGCCGCCAGCGCGTCCGCATAGCGCTGCCCGACCATCACCAGCTCGGCCCCATAGGCCCGGATCCGCTCCGCCTTCGCCGGCGACGTGATCTCCGGCACGAAGATCGTCGCGGGGATGCCGAGCGATCGGGCCGCATACGCCACAGCCGCCCCATGATTGCCGCCCGACGCCGCCACCACCCCCGCCGCCGGCACCTCCCGCAGCAGCAGGTTCGCGAACGCCCCCCGCGCCTTGAACGACCCCGAATGCTGCAGCAGCTCGAGCTTCAGCAGCAGCCGCCCTACCCCGAGCCCGAACTCTCCCCCCGCCACCGCCAGCACCGGCGTCCGCCGCACATGCGGCCCGATCACCGCCGCCGTCGCCGCGATCCGCTCGCGGCTGACCAGTTCAGCGGTCACGGCGCGCCAACCATGCCGTCCGCCCACCCCACGCCCGATCTTCCACCGGATGCTCCACGATCACGAAACCCGCCTCCGCCAGCAGCGCCGCATATTCCTCGCCCGACAAGCTAGCGTGATACAGCGGGTCGCCGCGATAAGCCCCGATCGCCTCCCCCGCCGCCGGCCCGCCATCGAACAGCAGATGCCCGCCCACCGCCGTATGCCGCGCGAACACAGCGAACACCGCCCGCTGATCGTCCGGTGTCAGGTGGAAGAAACTGTCCCACGCCAACACCCCGTCGAACACCCGGTCCAGCGCCAGCCCGCGCATGTCCGCCACGATCCACTCCTGCGCCGGCATCCGCTCGCGGCACAGCCCGGCCAGCGTCGGCGACGCATCCACCCCCGTCACCCGAAACCCCCGCCCGGCCAGCATTGCCGCCACCGGGTCACCCCCGCCGCACCCCAGATCCAGCACCGTCCCGCCCGGCGGCAACGCCCCCGCGAACAGGTCCAGCCAAGGCCGGTCATCCCACCCGATCCGCCGCCGATCCGCATCCCATGCCAGCGCATGGCGCTCGTAGTGCCCCGCGATCCGGTCCGCCAATTCATGGCCCATCAGCAGAACGTCCGTTCTTCTCTCGTCAACGCCACGAGATTTGTGTCGCAATCGTCGCAAAATTTCTTGAAATCTCAGACGAAACAAGAACAACCCTTCGCATCCGCAACAAAAAAGGGCCCCGTCCCGGCGAACCGGAACGGGGCCCTGATCGTGCGTCGTTCAGTGCGAGGTCGCTGTCGTCGCCCCGATCCCCGTCTGCGACCGCACGTATTGGCCGTCGAACTCGTCGGCCTCCTCGCTCGCCCGCGCCGAATGATCCGTGATCGAGAACAGCCAACACCCCAGGAACGCCACCGGCATCGAGAACAGCGCCGGCGCATCGTAGGGGAACAGCGGCGCCGCGTTGTGCAGCACCGCGACCCAGATCGCCTTGCTCAGCACCGTCATCGTCACCGCCGTGATCAGCCCGAGCCAGCCGCCGATGGCTGCCCCCCGCGTCGTCAGCCCACGCCAGTACATCGACAGCAGCAGCACCGGGAAGTTCGAGCTCGCCGCCACCGCGAAGGCCAGCCCGACCATGAACGCGATGTTCTGCTTCTCGAACAGGATGCCCAGCACCACGGCCACCACGCCGAGCGCCACCGTCGCGATCTTCGACACCCGCACCTCGGTCTGCTCGTTCACCCGCCCATGCCGGAACACGCTGGCATAGAGGTCGTGGCTCACCGCCGACGCCCCCGACAGCGTCAGCCCCGAGACCACCGCCAGGATGGTCGCGAACGCCACCGCGCAGATGAACCCGAAGAACACGTCGCCGCCGACCGCCTTGGCCAGATGCACCGCGGCCATGTTGTTGCCGCCCTTCAGCCCGCCATTCACCAGATATTCCGGGTTGGTGCTGACCAGCACGATCGCGCCGAAGCCGATGATGAACGTCAGGATGTAGAAATACCCGATGAACGTCGTCGCCCAGAACACCGACTTGCGCGCCTCCTTGGCGTCGCTCACCGTGAAGAAGCGCATCAGGATGTGCGGCAGCCCCGCCGTCCCGAACATCAGCGCCAGGCCCAGCGAGATTGTCGTCACCGGGTCGGCCACGAACGCGCCCGGCGCCATGATCGCCTGCTTCTTCGGATGCACCGAAACCGCCTTGGCGAACAGCGTCTGCAGATCCCAGCCGGCATAGTGCAGCACCATGATCGCCATGAACGACGCGCCGCTCAGCAGCAGCACCGCCTTGATGATCTGCACCCACGTCGTCGCCAGCATCCCGCCGAACGTAACGTAACAAATCATCAGCACGCCGACGATGATCACCGCATATGCATACGGCAGCCCGAACAACAGCTGGATCAGCTGTCCCGCGCCCACCATCTGCGCGATCAGGTAGAACGCCACCACGACCAGCGTGCCCGTCGCCGACAAGGTCCGCATCGGCCCCGCCTGCAGCCGGAACGACACCACGTCCGCGAACGTGAACCGACCCAGGTTCCGCAGCCGCTCGGCCATCAGGAACATGATGATCGGCCAGCCCACCAGGAACCCGATCGAGTAGATCAGCCCGTCATAGCCGTTCGAATACACCAGCGCCGAGATCCCCAGGAACGACGCCGCCGACATGTAGTCGCCCGCGATCGCCAACCCGTTCTGGAACCCGGTGATCCCGCCGCCCGCCGTATAGAAATCCGACGCCGACTTCGTCCGCTTGGCAGCCCAATACGTGATTCCCAGGGTCAGCAGCACGAAGCCGACGAACATTGCGATCGCCGTCGTGTTGACTTCCTGCTGCTCGATCTTGCCCTCGAGCGCGCCGGCGGCCCACGCGGCTGAAATCCCGAACAGCGACGCGAACACCCCCGCCACGATCCGCTTCATCATCACCGGGCTCATCGCGCCGGCCTCCGCTGCGCCAAACTCGCGATCAATTGCCGCGACAGCTCGTCATACTCGCCGTTCGCCTTCATCACGTAGACGCCCGTCAGCACGATCGCCAACACGATCACGCCCAACCCCAGCGGGAACGCCAGCGTCACCACGCCCCAGATCGGCGTCGCCACGATCGACCCGCCGAACGCCACCAGCATGATGAATCCGTAATAAGCCAGCAGCATCACGATGCTCAGCGTCCAGCTGAACGCGTTACGCTTACGTTCCAATTCGAGAAAACGCGGATCAGTCCGTATCCGCGCAATTTCTGCGGCAGTCATTGCATCCCCCCAGATTTAGGCGCCCGGCTATTCCGGCAAAGTCCTGTTGCCTCCGTCATTTACACGGATGTGTGAAACCCGCAAGCGCGCGCGCCTTTACATTCCCCGCAACCCCGGCAGGATCGTCCGCAAACGGAGGAAATCGATGCCGGCACCGGCGAGCGATGGATACGCGACCGAATACGCCGCCTGGCAGGCCGACCCGGCCGCCTGGTGGGAGCGCCAAGCCGACGCCCTCCTCTGGCGCAAGCGCTGGGACCGCTTCTTCGACCCCGCCCTCGGCGTCTTCGGCCAATACTTCGCCGGCGGCACCCTCAACATCAGCGAGAACTGTCTCGACCGCCACCTCCCCGCCCGCGCCGACCAACCCGCTTTGGTCTGGGACAGCGCCATGGAAGGCCGCGTCGTCACCCACACCTACGCCGAACTCACCGCCCGCGTTGCCAAGACCGCCGGCGCCCTCGCCAGCCGCGGCGTCCGGCCCGGCGACCGCGTCGTCATCTACATGCCCATGGTCCCCGAAGCCGTCATCGCCATGCTCGCCTGCGCCCGCCTCGGCGCCATCCACTCCGTCGTCTTCGGCGGCTTCGCCGCCGCCGAACTCGCCAAGCGCATCGACGACGCCACCCCTCGCGCCATCGTCTCCGCCTCCTGCGGCCTCGAGCCCGGGCGCACCGTCGCCTACAAACCCCTCCTCGACCAAGCCATCGACCTCTCCGCCCACAAGCCCGATTTCTGCCTGATCCTCCAGCGCCCGGCGCTCGCCGCCGCCCTCACCCCCGGCCGCGACCACGACCTCCTCGAAGCCGAAGCCCAAGCCGCCCCGCACGACCCCGTCCCCGTTCTGGCCACCGACCCGCTCTATATCCTCTACACCTCGGGCACGACCGGGAAACCCAAGGGCGTCGTCCGCGACACCGGCGGCTACGCCGTCGCGCTGCACCGCTCCATGAAGATGATCTACGGCATCGATCCCGGCGACATCTGGTGGTGCGCCAGCGACGTCGGCTGGGTCGTCGGCCACTCCTACATCGTCTACGGCCCACTCCTCGTCGGCGCGACCTCCGTCATGTACGAAGGCAAACCCGTCGGCACCCCCGACGCCGGCGCCTTCTGGCGCGTCCTCGCCCAACACAACGCCAAGGCCCTCTTCACCGCCCCCACCGCGCTGCGCGCCATCAAGCAGCAGGACCCCGAAGCCGCCCTCCTCGCGAACTACGACCTGTCCGCCTTCGAAACCCTTTTCCTCGCCGGCGAACGCTGCGACCCGCCCACCGCCACCTGGGCCGAGGCAAAACTGCAGCGCCCCGTCATCGACCATTGGTGGCAGACCGAAACCGGCTGGCCCATCACCGCCAATTTCCGCGGCCTCGGCCTCTTCCCCTTCAAGCCCGGCTCCGGCGGCCGCCCCTGCCCCGGCTACGACCTCCAATGCCTCGACGACGACGGCAAGCTCCTCCCCCGCGGACAGCAGGGCAACCTCGCGCTCCGCCTCCCGCTACCGCCGGGCTGCGCCCCCACCCTCTGGCAGAACGCCGAAGGTTACCGCACCGCCTACATCGCCGACTTCCCCGGCTGGTACCGCACCGGCGACGCCGGCGAGATCGACGCCGATGGCGACGTCTGGGTCATGGGCCGCACCGACGACGTCATCAACGTCGCCGGCCACCGCCTCAGCACCGGCTCCATGGAGGAAGTTCTCGCCAGCCACCCCGACGTCGCCGAATGCGCCGTCGTCGGCGCCGCCGACGCCCTCAAGGGCCAAACCCCCCTCGGCCTCGTCGTGCTCAAATCCGGCGTCAACCGAGACCCGAAAACCGTCTGCGCCGAACTCGTCGCCCTCGTCCGCGACCGCATCGGCCCCGTCGCCGCCTTCCGCGACGCCCGCGTGGTCGCCCGCCTGCCAAAAACCCGCTCCGGCAAGATCCTCCGCGGCAGCATCCGCAAACTCGCCGACGGCCAACCCGCCCCGATCCCCCCCACCATCGACGACCCCGCCGCCCTCGAGGAGATCAAGGCCGCCCTCCAGCGATGACCACCGACGGCTGGACCGACTCCGCCCAAGCCTGGATCGCCGAACAGGGCGAAGCCGGCGATTTCGGCCGCCGCTACGTCCTCGACGCCCCCATGCTCGCCCGCATCCGCCGCCAACCCTTCCGCACCGCGCTCGATGTCGGCTGCGGCGAAGGCCGCTTCTGCCGCCTCATGCAGGCCGAAGGCCTCCGCACCGTCGGGATCGACCCCACCCCGTCCCTGCTCGACCGCGCCCGCCACCTCGACCCGGCCGGCGACTACCGCCTCGGCCGCGCCGAAACGCTCGACCCCGCCGACGGCGTCTACGACCTCGTCGTCTCCTACCTGACCCTGATCGACATCCCCGACCTCGCCGCCGCCCTCCCCCGCCTCGCCGCAATCCTGCGCCCCGGCGGCACCCTGCTCATCGCCAACCTCACCAGCTTCAACACCGCCGCCCTGCCCGACGCCTGGACGGCTGGCCCCGACGGCACGCAACGCTTCTGCATCGACCGCTATCTCGAAGAACGCGCCGTCTGGGTCGAATGGCGCGGCATCCGCGTCCAGAACTGGCATCGCCCGCTCAGCGCCTACATGACCCAGCTCCTCGACCTCGGCCTCCAGCTCCGCCACTTCGCCGAACCCGCCCCGATCGGCGCCGACCCGGCCAAGACCGCCCTCTATCGCCGCGCCCCCTTCTTCCACATCATGGAATGGCAAAGACCGACCGAGACCGACTAGCCATGTTCGAGATCCGCCGCCTCCTCCCGCCCGACGCGCAGCAATACCGCCGCATCCGCCTGAGCACGCTCGCCACCAACCCCGACTATTTCGGCTCCACCTACGAGGAGGAAACCACCCTCCCGCTCAGCGACTTCGCCGCCCGCCTCGCCAACGCCGCCACCTTCGGCGCCTGCACCGACGAGGGCGTCGTCGGCACCATGCTGCTCCGCCGCGAGACCCGGCCGCGCGAGGCCCACAAAGGCCACGTCAACGGCGTCTTCGTCGAACCCGCCTGGCGCGGCAAAGGCATCGCCGCCGCCCTGCTCACGGCCCTCATCGCCGACGCCCGCCAGGATCTCGAGCAACTCATCCTCACCGTCATGGCCGGCAACGACGCCGCCATCGCCCTCTACCAACGTTTCGGCTTCGTCACCTACGGCGTCGAACCCCGCGCCAGGAAAATGGCCTTCGGCTACGCCGACAACGTCCTCATGGCGCTCCTGCTCACATAGTCCCGTTGCCCGATCGCACCGACCCGAATTAGCATCGCCCGCGACAAGCTAGCGGAGCGCCAATGCCATTCGATTGGGACAAGACCCAAGCCGCCGCCATGAAGATCCTCGGCAAGGACGGCGAGGTCCCGGACGCGCCCGCCAATCTCGAGAAATCGATCGCCGACGTCATCAAACTGCTCGAAGCCTTCGACAAATCCCGCGAAGACCTCGAGGCCAAGATCACCGACGTCGAGAACGCCAATGACGCCGTCAACAACATCCTCAAGAAGCTCAGCGCCCAAGTCGAGAAATCGGACCTAGGCCTCGACCCCAAGAAAAAGGACGACCTCAAGAAGATCCAGCAAGCCCGCAAGATCCTCCTCGACCGCATCACTCACGGCACCAAGGTCCATGACGACATGGCCAAGATGCTCGACGAACTCGACAAGCACACGATCCAACTTTCGAAATACAAAGCGCCAAAGATGTAATCCCACAAGCCGATGGCGATACGTCGGTGTGAACATCATTCGACCGCACCGCTCGCCGCCGCGACGCGCAAGCCCATGGAAACACAGCCTGTAGGAAAACTTTACACCGTTTCGGTTGCCGCTCCTCGTCAGCGCACGATAACGCAGAGTTACCAATGAATTAACGACGTGGCATCCGCCTTGCACTGTCTTGCCAACCTGCCGCCGAACGGTCGGCCGCAGACACTGCAAGGACCAACACATGCGTTTCATGACCGCCATCATGCTCGGGTCGCTCGGGCTCCTCATGATGACCGAATACGCCAGCGCGGCCCCGGTGCTGGACGGCTCCAACCTGACCACGCCCACCGCCTCGGTCGCCTACGACCCCAACGCCCCCACCGGCAACTTCGGCACGCCCAGTAACACCACGAGCGGCGCGGCCTACGACATCTATCTCACCAGCGACGCCACCTACGTCTACGCGGGCGTCAAGCTCAACGGCGGCGGCGGCACGTCGGCCGGCGCGTTCGCCAACCTGTATTTCGGCGTCGGCGCAACCGCCGCCTCGGGCTCCACCTACGGCATCGAGATCGGCAACATGCGGTCCTTCGTGCCCGGCGGCGACGGCACCTACTATCCCACCTCATCCGCCGGAATCAGCGTCGGCATCGATCCCAACGGGACCTACGCCGTCGCGGCCATCCCGTTCTCCTATTTCGAGAACGATCCCCAGGGTCTCGGCTTCTCCCGCTTGACCGCCGCCAACCCAACCGTCGAGCTGCGCCTCTCGCAAAGCTTCGGCTACTCGGTCGCGGGCGGCGCCAGCTACGGCCCCACCCGCCTCGGCGTCGTCACCGATCCGAACTTCGCCGCCACCGGCATGCCTGAACCCGCGTCGCTCGCCATGCTCGCCGCCGGCCTGGCCGGTCTGGCCGCCCTGCGACGCCGTCGCGACCACGCCTGAGACGGCGCGGGACAGGCAAAAGCCTGCCCGCCCTCCTCGATCAGACCGGCGCTTGGCGCGTCATCTCCGGCGCGTCCGGCGCATCTTCCGCCTCGATCATCTCGACCGCGCGATGCCAATACTCCTGGTCGCGCCCATGCGGACTGCCATCCGCTTCCCACAGCGAATGCGCCCGCTCCCGGATCCTCTGCTCACGATCCTCGCTCATCGTTCTCTCCTCCGCCACCGGCGCCGTTCCGCCGGCCACGAGGGAAAACGTTTGAACCAACCGAAAGATGCGTTAACTCTCAATGACTTCACATCGGGCCGGGATGCGTGTGCTCCCGGAAGAACCGCAGCATCTCGCGCGTCGCATCCGGCCCTTTCGGATCGGTATACGACCCCGCCGTGCTCCCGCCGAACCACGCATGCCCGCCGCCATGCACCGTCCACTGCTCCGTGACCGCCCGACCCTGTGCATCGAGCCCCACCTCGCATTCATACGCGTGGCCGCCCGGAACCTGCCCGCGCTTGATCAGCGTCTGCCCGGTCGCCGCCGCCTGCGCGACCACGGCGTCCGCATTCGCCGGGCTGACCGTGCTGTCCCGGTCGCCATGGAACACGATCGTCGGCACCGCCCGCCCGCTCGCGGCCGGCAACCCCGCCGCCCCGCTCCGCATCGCAGCGAACGCCGACGACATGTCCCGCGCCGCCCCGCACGCCAGCCCGGAATGCACCCCCACCGCGGCATACAGCTCCGGGTAGTTCACCCCCATGATCGCCGCCGCCGCCCCACCCGCCGACAGCCCGGCCACGTAGACCCGCGCCGGATCCACCGCATAGTCCCGCATCACCTCGCGCGTGATGTCCGCGATCAACGAAGGCTCCCCGCCCCGCGACTGGTCCGCCGCATTGAACCAATTCCAGCACTTCTGCTGGTTCGCCTGCGAGATCTGCCCCGGATACACCACCAGGAACCCATCCGCCTCGGCCGCCCGGTTCATCCCCGTGCCAGCCGCGAAATCGTCCGGCGACTGCGTGCATCCGTGCAGCATCACGACCAGAGGGACCGCCTGCCCCGAATACGACCGCGGCACATACAACTTGTAAGGCCGCGTCCCCGCCGAGTTCGAAAAACTCCGCGCCAGGAACTGCCCGCCCGAAGCCGCCGGCGCCGCCTCCTCATGCCGCGGCTTCAGTCCGCCCGGCAGATGGCTCGCCACCAGCGACCGCACCTCCGCCGGCACGAACTTCAGCCATTCCGGCGACCCCTCGCCCCCCGCGCCCCGCCCCTTGAGCAGCCCGAGCACGGTCTCCTCCGCCGCCGCGAGCTTCGCCGCCAACTCGGCCGCCGTCGACCCGATCGAAAACCGTTTATCCATAGTGTCGTCTCTCAGTAAGAAATCGGCGCCGTATCGGCGTCCGTCTCAGGAAATCCGGTCCCGCAGCGCGGCCCGCACTTCCGCGCTCGCATGCAACGCCCCAAGCACCGAAATCGACGCGATCGTCTCGCGCGCCAATTCCGCCGGCACATCCCGGGCGATCGTCGCCAGCCCCAGCACCTTGATCCGCAGCATCTCGCCCGCCGCCTGCGCCCGCTCCAGATCCGCCCGCGTGAACACCCGCAAGCCCAGATCCAGCGTGTTGCGTGCCACAGATTGCCGCAGCACCTCGCCATGACGCTCGAGTTGGTTGCGGATCGCGGTCCGGATGAAGTCGGTCCGGTTCGAGTAGAACCCGTCCTGCACCATCAGGTCGATCTGCCCGAGATCCACGAAGCCGAGATTGATCGTGATCTTCTCGCTCTCCGCCTTCGGCCGCTCAATCAAGTTCCACCATCCAATCACCATCCATCTGGATGGTAGATCGGACCGCGTCACCCGGATTGCAAGTGCCGTTGGCATCCGCCCGCCCGACGCGGTATCGAGGCAGGGCGACGAAAGGAATATCGTTTGGGCGCCTATCTCCTGCGCCGGTTGCTGCTGCTGGTCCCGACGCTGGTGGGCATCATCGCCATCAACTTCGCCATCGTGCAGTTCGCCCCCGGCGGCCCCGTCGAGCAGGCCATCGCCGAAGCCCGCGGCGGACCCGGCGCCAGCTCGGCCGCCACCGCGCGCATCACCGGCGCCCAGAGCGACAGCGGCGCCTACCGCGGCGCCCGCGGCCTCGACGCCAAGCAGATCGACGAGCTCAAGCGCCAGTTCGGCTTCGACAAGCCGGCTCCCGAACGCTTCCTCGAGATGGTCCGCAACTACGCCAGCTTCGACTTCGGCCGCTCCTTCTTCCGCGACGACACCGTCATCCACCTCGTCGAGCAGAAGCTCCCCGTCAGCATCTCCCTTGGCCTCTGGTCCACCCTGCTCGTCTACTTGATCAGCATCCCCCTCGGCATCCGCAAAGCCGTCCGCGACGGCTCCCGCTTCGACGTCGCCAGCTCCGCGGTGGTCCTCGTCGCCTACGCCATCCCCGGCTTCCTGTTCGCCATCATGCTCGTCGTGCTCTTCGCGGGCGGCAGCTTCGTCCAATGGTTCCCGCTCCGCGGCCTCACCAGCAGCGGCTCATCCGCCTGGCCCTGGCCCGACCGCGCGCTCGACTACGCCTGGCACATGGTGCTGCCCACTGTCGCGATCGTCGCCGGCGGCTTCGCCGGGCTGACCATCCTGACCAAGAACTGCTTCCTCGAAGAAATCCGCAAGCAATACGTCGTCACCGCCCGCGCCAAAGGCGCCGGCGAGACCCGCATCCTCTACGGCCACGTCTTCCGCAACGCGATGCTCCTGATCGTCGCCGGCTTCCCCTCCGCCTTCATCGGCATCCTGTTCAGCTCCGCCCTCCTCGTCGAGATCGTCTTCTCCCTCGACGGCCTCGGCCTGCTCGGCTTCGAGAGCGCCATCCGCCGCGACTACCCCGTCATGTTCGGCACGCTTTATATCTTCACCCTGATGAGCCTCGTCCTGCAGATCGTCGGCGACATGCTCTACACCGTCGTCGACCCCCGCATCGACTTCGAAGCAAGACCATGAGCCTCACCCTCCCGCGCGCCGCCCCCGCGCCCCGCCTCACCCCGCTGACCCGGCGCCGCCTCGCCATCTTCCGCGCCCACCGCCGCGGCTACGCCTCCCTCCTCATCTTCTCCGTCCTCTTCATCCTCTGTCTTTTCGCCGAATTCCTCGCCAACGACCGCCCCCTCCTGGTCTCCTATGACGGCCATTTCTTCATCCCCGTCCTCCGCGACTACAGCGAAGACGCCTTCGGGCCCGACCTCCTGCCGCTCCAGGCCGACTTCACCGACCCCTCGCTGCAAGCCCACATCCGCGAAAAAGGCTGGATGCTCTGGCCCGCCATCCCCTTCAGCTACGACACCGTCATCAAGGACCTCCCCGTCCCCGCCCCCGCGCCGCCCTCGCTCCGCAACTGGCTCGGCACCGACGACCAGGCCCGCGACGTCCTCGCCCGCGTCATCTATGGTCTCCGCCTCTCCGTCCTGTTCGGCTTCACCCTGACCATCGTCTCCTCCGTCATCGGCATCGCCGCCGGCGCCGTCCAAGGCTTCTACGGCGGCCTCACCGACCTGCTGTTCCAGCGCTTCATCGAGATCTGGTCCGGCATGCCGCAGCTCTACATGCTCATCATCCTCGGCAGCATCGTCGCCCCCACCTTCTGGATGCTGCTGCTTTTCCTGCTCGTCTTCTCCTGGATGGGCCTCACCGGCGTCGTCCGCGCCGAATTCCTCCGCGGCCGCAATCTCGATTACGTCCGCGCCGCCCGCGCGCTCGGCGTCGGAAACGCCGCGATCATGAGCAGGCACATCCTCCCCAACGCCCTCGTCGCCGTCCTCAGCTTCCTGCCCTTCACCCTCAGCGGCTCCGTCACCATCCTCGCCAGCCTCGACTTCCTCGGCTTCGGCCTGCCGCCGGGCTCCCCGTCGCTCGGCGAGCTCGTCAGCCAAGGCAAGAACAACCTCCAAGCCCCCTGGCTCGCCGCCACCGGCTTCATCGTCCTCGGCGGCCTGCTCACCCTGCTGATCTTCATCGGCGAAGCCGTCCGCGACGCCTTCGACCCCCGCAAGCAAGCCTGATGCTCACCATCGAGCGCCTCACCGTCGCCTTCGGCCCCAAGACCGTCGTCGACGACGTCTCCCTCACCCTCCACCCCGGCGAAACCCTCGCCCTCGTCGGCGAAAGCGGCTCCGGCAAATCTCTCACCGCCCTCTCCGCCCTCCGCCTCCTCCCCGATGCCGCCACCGCCACCGGCCGCGTCATCGTCGACGGTGTCGACATGCTCACCGCCGACGAGACCACGCTGAAGCATGTCCGCGGCGGCACCGCCGGCATCATCTTCCAAGAGCCGATGACCAGCCTGAACCCGCTGCACCGCCTCGGCCGCCAGGTCGCCGAAGCCATGCGCCTGCACGGACGGCACCCCACCCGCCAATCCGTCGCCGCCCTCCTCGCCCGCGTCGGCTTCCCCGACGCCGAGTCCCGCCTCGACGCCTTCCCGCACCAACTCTCCGGCGGCCAGCGCCAGCGCGTCATGATCGCCATGGCCCTCGCCAACGACCCCAAGCTCCTGATCGCCGACGAACCCACCACCGCGCTCGACGTCACCATCCAGGCCGGCATCCTCGACCTGCTCGCCGCCGAGAAGCGCCGCCGCGGCCTCGCCCTCCTGCTCATCAGCCACGACCTCAACGTCGTCCGCCGCGTCGCTGACCGTATCGCCGTCATGAAGGATGGCCGCCTGGTCGAGACCGGCCGCGTCGGCGCCGTCTTCCGCGCCCCCAAACACGCCTATACCCGCGCCCTGATCGCCGCCGAACCCTCCGGCGCCCCTGCCCCCGTGCCCGACATCGCGCCGATCGTGGCCGAAGCCCGCGACCTCAGCGTGGTCTTCCCGGTCCGCCGCGGCCTACTCCGCCGGGTCGTCGCCGAGATCCGCGCCGTCGACGGCGTCAGCCTGCAGGTCCGTGCCGGCGAGACCCTCGGCCTCGTTGGCGAAAGCGGCTCCGGCAAGAGCACCATCGGCCTCGCCATGCTCCGCCTGCAGCCCGGCGCCGGCGCCATCCTCTTCGAAGGCGCCGACATCTCCGCCCTGCGCCAATCCCGTACCCGCCCGCTCCGCCGTCGCATGCAGATCGTCTTCCAGGATCCCTACGGCAGCCTATCGCCCCGGATGTCCGTCGCCGACATCATCGCCGAAGGCCTCCGCGTCCACGAACCCAGCCTCGATCAGGGCGCCCGCCAATCCCGCGTCGCCGCCGCTCTCGAGGAAGTCGGCCTCGCCCCCGACACCGCCGACCGCTACCCCCACGAATTCAGCGGCGGCCAGCGCCAGCGCATCGCCGTCGCCCGCGCCATCGTCCTCAAACCCAAGCTGATCGTCCTCGACGAACCCACCAGCGCGCTCGACCGCTCCGTCCAATCCCAACTCGTCGACCTGTTGCGCAACCTGCAAGCCACTCACGGCCTGGCCTACCTCTTCATCAGCCACGACCTCGCCGTCGTCCGCGCCCTGGCCCACCGCGTCGCCGTCCTGCAAGCCGGCCGCATCGTCGAACAAGGCCCCGCCGCCGCCCTCTTCACCCGCCCCCAAACCCCCTACACCACCGCCCTGATCCAAGCCGCCTTCCCACCGGAAGCCGAAGCCGCCGACTAACCCAGCCGTCATCGCGAGGAGCGCAGCGACGCGGCTATCCAGGCCCGCGAGCACCGCCCTCAACCCGCTAAATTGACCTCGATCAACACCGTGTCGGCCGAGAACTCGGCACTATGCCAAGCTCCCGTCTCGAGCCGCAGCCCGACCCCTGGCGTCAGCGCAATCGCCCCCGCCTCGCACTCGAGCCGCCCGCCACCCTCCGCCACGAACAGGAACTGCTCGTGATCGTGATGGTGGCGGGCCGCCACGTGACCCGCCTTGATCACGACCCGCCGCATCGTCGCGCCCGAACCCGGCAGGTCCGCCGCGCCGGGCGGCAAAGTCATGACCCCTGGCATCAGACCACCTTGAGCCGGACCGGAACGTTGTTCCGCGTCGCATTGCTGTACGGGCAAACCTGATGCGCCTTGTCGACCAGCGCCTCGGCCTGCTCGTGCGGCACGCCCGGCAACGTGATCTCGAGCTCGATGTCGAGCCCGAACCCGCCCTCGCTCCGCGGCCCGATGCCGACCGTGCTATGCACCGTCGCGTCGTTCGGCACCTGCGCGCCATCCTTGTTCTGGCTCGCGACGAACTTCATCGCCCCCAGGAAACACGCCGCATAGCCCACCGCGAACAACTGCTCCGGGTTGTTTCCCTGCCCGTTTCCGCCCATCTCCTTGGGCACCGCGAGCGAGACGGCCAGCGCCCCGTCATCGGTCGCGCTCTTGCCGTCGCGCCCGCCATGCGCCGTTGCACTGGTGTGGTATTTGACATCGACCGACATGCGATTCCCCAGATTATTGACGCCCCCTACATCGGCTGCGCCTCCGGAGCCTGCAACCCCATGCTGACGCCGGGCTCCAAGCTGCGAACCCTCATGGACGCGCCCGTCCGTCCCGGGCAAATTCGATGGATTGGCCTGCGCCCAGCCCGGCACGCGCCCATGATCGTCGTCGACGCCGCCACCCTCGACCCCACATCCGGCCTGCTCGGCGACCACTATTCCGGCCGCAGCGGCGCCCGCCACCTCAGCCTCATCGCCGAGGAATCCATCGCCGCCATCGCCGCCTATCTCGGCCGCGACGCGCTCCCGCCCGAACTCCTCCGCCGCAACGTCGTCGTCGCCGGCATGAACCTCCTCGCCCTCAAGGAACGCCGCTTCCGCCTCGGCACCGCCCGCCTCGAATATGCCGGCGACTGTCACCCCTGCTCGCGCATGGAAACTCTCCTCGGACCCGGCGGCTACAACGCCGTCCGCGGCCATGGCGGCATCCTGGCCCGCGTGTTAGAGCCAGGAGCGATCCGACGCGGCGACGCGCTGGGGCGCGAAGGCAATGAGTGACACGGAATGAACCGAACGACCGCCGCGCTGCTCCTTCTCCTCGGCGGCTGCACCATCGCCCCGCCAGGCGGCCCGCCCAGCATCCCCCGCAATCCCGACGAACGCGTCCCCCGCCCGCCGCCGGCCGCCATCAACCTGATCTGGCAGCCCGGCCACTACGATTGGGACGGCGTCGCCTATCACTGGATCCAAGGCGAATGGGTCCCCACCGCCGGCCACGGCCGCCTTTGGCAGGACGGCATGTGGCGCCGCCAAGGCGCCACTTGGGTCTGGGACCCCGCCCACTGGCTCTGAGTTACTTCCCCCTCTGACCTACTTGCCAGGTGCCGACGCGCTCTCCTCGCCCGGCGCCACCTTCGGCGATCCCGCCGTATCCGTCGTCGTCGGCAACGAAGCGCCAGCCTGCGGCGGCGCGATCGGAGGCGCCGACACCACCGCCTGATCCTGCTGCTGCTGCGGCTGTTTGTCCTGCCGCTCCAGCGGAATGATGATCGGCTGCGCGAACGCGGTCCCCGCACAAAGCCACACGCCAATCAACCCAAGCCAAAACCGCCGCATGTCCGCCTCCGCCCTCAAGGGCCGTAGCGGAACACCCTCGCCCCATACGGCCCAGTGGAATACGTGCCGATGTACCCCCCGTCGCTCGGCTGCTCGTAACGGCCGCGCTCGTAGACCTCCGGGGCGGCCACCTCACGCCCATAATAACCGGCGTAACCGCCCACCGGTTCCCTCGCCAGCCGCGCCCGCGGAGCCGGCGGCTGCGGCTCCTCCGGCGGCAACTCCTGCACCCCATAATACGGTAATGGCTGCTCCTCGGCCGCCGGCCCCCGCGGCACATCCGACGGCCCCCGCATCCGGCTCGCCGTCCGCTGCCGCATCGGCGCCCCCGCCGGGACCCGCCGCGGCTCCGCCACATGCGGACGCAGCACCGGCGCCGTCTCCAGCGCCGACACCACCACCCGCTCCGGCTTGGCCGGCACCGCCGCCGGCGGCTCCCCGCTCTCCACCGGCTCCGGCGCGCTCAACTTCGCCAAGGCCGGACCCGGCGCCGCCGCGCCGCCCACCGGCGCAGGCATGACGGCCGGCGCCGGCGCGACCCGTCCGGCCAGTGGCGGCGCAACCACGTTCGCCGCCACCAACGGCAGCTTCGGCGTCATCTGCGACAGCGCCACCGGCGCAACGGCCGTCGGCGCCGGCGTCGCCGCCTCGTTCTCCCGCGGCGGCTGCGCCAGTCCCAGCCACGCCCCGACCACCACCGACGCGGCCATCGCCAGCCCCGAAACCGTCCACATCAGCGCCACCCGCCGCGTCCGCCGCCGCGCCCGCTCCGCCGCCCGCCCCCGCGTCTCCAACGCCCAGGCATCCGCCGCATTCACCACCAGCGCCGCCACCGCCTCCGGCGCCAGCACCGGCTCCGTTTCCAGCGCCGTCTCCGCCTCCAGCGTCTCCTGCTCCGCCGCCGGCGCCAGCATCAGCGCCCGGCCCGGCAGCGCCACGATCTCCGCCCCGCCCGCCTGAACCACGGTCGCCAGCCGCTCCCGCAGCCGCGCCATGTCCGGCGCTTCCAGGAACGACTCCAATTCCGGAAACGACGCGATCACGATCCGCAGCCCCGGCGCCGTGCGCCCAACCTGCTGCAGGTACCGCAGCACCGGCCGCTGCACGCCCTGGGTCGCATCCAGCAGCAGCACCGTCACCCGGTCCGGCGCATCCGCTCCGGACAGCCGCCGGAACCCGGCCTCCAGCGCCCCGTCATCCTGCTCGTCGAACTTCTCCCGCCCGGAAAGCTGCCCGATCAGCGCCGACAGACTCAGCCCGCCCGTCGGCGCCGTCAGCCGCACCACGTTGAAACGGCCCTCCAGCCGCGCGCCCACCTCGTCCAGCCGCGCCGAGGCCGAACCGCCCGCAACCCGGACGTCCCGTCCCGCCTCGACGTGCGCCACGATCGTGTCGCTCGCTAAATCCATCGTCTCGATCTCGCTCATTCGTCACCGCCGATTATACAGGAACCGAGCCCGGGCTCCGTTCACTATCCAGCAAGCCCCCATCCGCCCGCCACTACGGTATCATTACGTTTCCGCTCATGACCGAAACGCCGCTCCCGCCGATCGACGCCCGCACCCCGTCCGCTGCCCGCCACGCCGCCGCATGCAGCAGGCTCGGCCGCCCCATCTCCCCGCCCTGATGGATCGTGAACGCCGCCCACGCCTCGCCCGAATGATCCACCAGCAGCGCCGCCAGCGCCGCGTTCGCGCTTCCCGTCGCCGGGTCCTCCATGATCCCGCTCAGCGGCGCGAACATCCGCGTATGCAGCGTGTCGCCGTCCCGCGAATACAGATGCACCGGGAACCCGATCGGCCGCACCGGATACCGCTCCGCCGCCTGCCGCATCACCCCGATCTCCGGCGCCGCCCGGCCCCGCGCCGCCGCCGTCACCTCCGCGATCAGGAACGGCGTCCCCACCCCCGCGATCACCGGCGGATGCGTCCCCGTCAGGATGTCGCCCGCCTCGAGCCCCACGCACGCCGCCACGATCTCCGCCGGCACCTCGCCCTCCCGCGACAGCGGCACCGGCGCCTCCAGCGTCGCCCGAGGCGTGCCCGACCAGTCGAACACGATCGGCACCAGCCCGGCCTTCTCCTCGAACACGAACCGCTCCGGCCGCGCCGCCATGCCCGCCGCCAGCACCAGCGCCGTCCCCACGTTCGGATGCCCCGCGAACGGCAGCTCCGACGCCGGCGTGAAGATCCGCACCTCGGCTGTATGCGCCGCGTCCCGCGCCGGCAGCACGAACGTCGTCTCCGACAGGTTGAACTCCCGCGCGATGGACTGCATCTCGCCGTCCGACAGCCCCCGCGCATCCGTCACCACCGCCAGCGGATTGCCGCCGAACCGCCGGTCCGTGAACACGTCGATCGTCTCGAACGCATAGCTCCGCATCCCGGGCTTACTCCCTCACGCTGCTGTCCAAATTAAGGCGCGATCGCCGCGCCCGCCTCGTCGCCTTTCGTCGGGTTTCGTCCGCTTGCACAACACGGCCTTGTGCAACATGTATGGGCCAAGAGAGCGAGGTCACGACATGGATACCTTGGTGGGACGGGCAGGCGCCAAACCAGGCCCAAAATCCGAGCCAAACGCTGAGCCCGGCGCATACATCGTCGACGGCAATCAGGCCACCTTCATGCAGGACGTCATCGAAGCGTCACGCAAGATCCCGGTCCTGGTCGATTTCTGGGCCACCTGGTGCGGCCCCTGCAAGACCCTGACCCCCGCGCTCGAAAAGGTCACCAAGGCCGCCGGCGGCCGCGTCAAGCTCGTCAAGATCGACATCGACGCCAACCGCTCGCTCGTCCAGCAGCTCACCCAGATCGGCCTGCCGCTCCAATCCGTCCCCACTGTCGCCGCCTTCTGGCAGGGCCAGATCGCCGACATGTTCCAGGGCGCGCTGCCGGAATCCGAGATCAAGCGCTTCGTCGAGGGCCTCCTCAAGATGGCCGGCGGCGCCATGCCCTCCGCCGACCTCCTCGCCGAGGCCAAGACAGCCATGGACGAGCTCCGCTACGAGGAAGCCGGCGGCCTGTTCAGCGCCCTCCTCCAGGAGGACCCCGAGAACCCCGACGCCTGGGGCGGCCTCATCCGCGTCCTCATGGCCATGGGCGACGAGGACCAGGCCCAGGATGCCCTCGCCCAGGTCCCCGCCAAGATCGCCGACCACGCCGAGATCGCCGGCGCCCGCAGCGCCCTCGCCCTCCTCGCCGAAGGACGCAAGGCCACCGCCGGGCTTCGCGGCCTCGAAGACCGCCTCGCCGCCAACCCCGACGATCACGAGGCCCGCTACGAACTCGCCACCGCGCTCAACGCCTCCGGCAAGCGCGAGGAAGCCGCCGCCGCCCTGCTCGACATCATGAAGCGCGACCGAACCTGGAACGAGCAGGCCGCCCGCCTCCAACTCCTCAAGTTCTTCGAAGCCTGGGGCCTCACCGACCCGGTCACCCTCGCAGCCCGGCGCAAGCTTTCCGCCCTCCTGTTCAGCTAGACCCCCCGATGGCGGCCTCATCGCGCCTGCGACCGCTCCCCACCGAGTTCCCGGTCTTTCCCCTGCCGGGCGCCATGCTGCTTCCGGGCGGCCGCCTGCCCCTCAACATCTTCGAACCGCGCTACCTCGCCATGGTCGATGACGCGCTCGGCAACGAGCGTCTCATCGGCATGATCCAGCCCGATCCCAACCGCGCCGCCACCCCCACCGGCCCCGGCCTCTACCGCGTCGGCTGCCTCGGTCGCATCACCTCCTTCAGCGAGACCGAGGACGGCCGCTACCTCATCACCCTCGCCGGCCTCACCCGCTTCGCCGCCGGCGTCGAACTCGAGATGGTCCGCGGCTACCGCCGCCTCCGCGCCGACCTCGCCCGCTTCGCCGCCGACCTCGAACCCGTCCCCCAGCTCGAAACCGACGCCGACGGCGCCCAGCGCCAGACCCTGCTCCGCGCGCTCCGCGCCTACTTCGCCACCCGCGGCTTCGAAGCCAACTGGGAAGCCATCGACGAGATGGCCGACGACGCCCTCGTCAGCACCCTCTCCATGATCTGTCCCTTCGAACCCGCCGAGAAGCAGATGCTGCTCGAGGCCCCCACCGTCGCCGACCGCGGCCGCGCCCTGCTCGCACTGTTCGAGATCGGTGCCCACACCTCCGAGCCCGACCAGACCGACCGCAAGCTGAGCTGAAAGCCCCCTCCATGCCCGAGACCGACGATCCCGAGACGAACGATATCGACAAGCGCCTGCTCGAGATCCTCGTCTGCCCCGTCACCAAGGGCCCGCTCGAATGGCATCCCGCCACGCGCGAGCTGATCAGCCGCGGCGCCGGCCTCGCCTTCCCGGTCCGCGACGGCGTGCCCATCATGCTGCCCGACGAAGCCCGCGCCCTCGACGAGTAGCCCGCGTGCCTCCCCTGCCAATCGCAACCGAGATCCGCATCCGCCGCGCCAGCCGCGCGCTCGAACTCTCCTATGACGACGGGATCAGCATCAGCCTGCCCGCCGAATACCTCCGCGTCGAAAGCCCCAGCGCCGAAGTCCAAGGCCACGCGCCCGGCGAGCGGAAACTCGTCGCCGGCAAGCAGGACGTCAATATCGACACCATCGAACCGATCGGGAACTATGCCATACGGATCAGGTTCACCGATGGACACGATACCGGAATCTATTCGTGGACATTCCTGCGTCAGTTGGCGGCCGAGCATGCGGACAGATGGCACGCCTATCTCGAACAACTGTCATCGGCCGGACTGGCCAGGACGGCCTGATCCGCCTTCCGCCGCCGTTTCCAATTTGTTAATGGTTCGGTCGTAATCATGGCGGGGCCGCGTTCGAGGCGGGCGCTTCTCGTCATGATGCTGGTGGCGCCTTTCGTTGGATGCGCGGCAAAACCGCCGGAGAAGCCGATCGTGTTGCGACCCCGTCATCCCGAGCGACGTCTCGCTCGCCGCCCGCGCACCAGCCCGGCCAC
Source organism: uncultured Alphaproteobacteria bacterium (assembly GCA_963848035.1). Lineage (GTDB taxonomy): Bacteria > Pseudomonadota > Alphaproteobacteria > Acetobacterales > Acetobacteraceae > JAVVHH01. The sequence goes on along the minus strand of CAWKCD010000001.1, from coordinate 2,233,811 downwards.
CGCAACCCCGCCGGCCGAAGCTCCAGTCGAATCCCCCGTCGAGTCAATGTCGCCCGGCGAGAAGGAGAACCTCTTCCGCGATTTCGACGCATACCTGTCGCACACCGGAAAGCCCTGATGAGCGAAGCCAGCCCGGTCCTCTCGGCGCCCGCCGAGCCGGCCGACATAACCCGCCCGCTTGAACGCCTAGCCGCCGGCGAGCCCTTCGTCGAACTCCGTCACGACAGCGTCGCCACCCGGGCCGCCACGCTCGACGCCCTGCTCGCCCGCCTGCCCGACACGAAGCTGGTCTGGATCTGCAACCCCCTACGCTCCCCCCTCACCATCGAGCGTCTGTTCCTGCAAGCCGCCGGCCCCGAAGCCGACCTGCGCATCGAGCGCACCCCGGCCGAACTCGTCGCCATGCTGCGCTCCGCCACAGAAAGCGCCCCGCGCACCCTGATGATCGTCCAGCAGCCCGAAACGCTTGACCCCGAGGCCCGCGACACGCTCGCCTGCCTCGCCCCCCTGCTCGGCCCCTCGATCCAATTCCTCTTCTGCGGCACCCAAACCTTCCGCTCCATCGCCCCTCACCACCCGGCGCCCGAGCGCGCGCCCAGCCTCGCCCCAAGCTTCGCGCTAGCCGCGATTGACGAAGACCCGATCCGCCTGCCCCACGCCCCCACCCGCGACAAGCTGCCGCTCCTGCTCCTCCTCGCCATCGCCCTACTCGGCGGCCTCTTCGTCTCGCCTATCGGCAGCGAGGCCCCCGTCAAAATGACCGCCGTGCCCCAACCCGACCCCCTCCTCCCCACCGCCAGCGCCGCCGTTGCCACTCAGCCTCAGCCGCCGCCCCAGCCCGAGCCGCAATCCTCCCAAGCTCAAACGACCCAGGCTCAACCAGCCCCCGCCGCCATCAACGTCGCCGCCCTCCGCCGCGAGTTCGACGAATTCCTCACCCGCCAACCCTCCCGCGCCCGCCTCACCCAAGAGCAGCGCGACGCCCTCTTCGACGAATTCCTGACCCGCCAACAATCCCGCCGCACCGAACTAAAGCCCTAACGCAAGCCGCGAAGCGGCACGCCGGTGCCCTCAAGGAGTGCCTCTCAAAAACCCGCTAGGCTGAGTCGGCTGGCGGTGATTTCCGAGCACCGGAGCCGAGCGGCCGTCCGGCCGTGAGCACCCACCGTGTCTGGCTCAAAATGCGCTCTGCTGAGTCAGCTGGCGTGGTTTGACGAGCACCGGAGCGGAGCGGCCGTCCGGCCGTGAGCACCGGAGCGCAGTCAAACCGCGTCAGATGGCCAGCAGAGTAGCATTTTCAGCCAGACACTCAGGCGTTGCGGCCGTGCTTTAGCAGCTTCTGCGCCAGGCTCCACCGATGCACCTCGCTCGGCCCGTCATAGACCCGGAACGCCCGTACCTCGCGGAATATCCGCTCAACCACCGTCTCGCCCGAGACCCCCTGCCCGCCCAATATCTGCACGCACCGGTCCGCCACCCGCCAGATCGCCTCGCTGCACACCACTTTGGCGATGCTGCTCTCCGTCCCCGCCCGCTCGCCCTGATCCAGCAGCCAAGCCGTATGCCAGATCATCAGCCGGCTCGACCGGATATCCATCTCGCTATCGGCCAGCATGAACCCCACGCCCTCGTGCTGCCCCAGCGTCTTGCCGAACGCCTCCCGTTGCGCCGCATACCCCAGCGCGATGTCCTGCGCCCGCCGCGCCGCCCCCAGCCACCGCATGCAATGCGTCAGCCGCGCCGGCGCCAGCCGCACCTGCGCATACCGGAACCCGGCCCCCACCTCCCCCAGCACATCCGCCGCCGGCACCCGCAGCCCCTCGAACGCCAGCACCGCATGCCCGCCCGCGAACCCCTGGTCCATCGTGTCCATCACCCGCTCCACGCGAATGCCCGGCTGGTCCATGTCCGCCAGGAACATGGTTGCTTTTCCATCCTCCCCCTTCGCCATGATGATCGCGAACCCGGCCCCCACCGCCCCCGTGGTGAACCATTTCTTGCCCGTAATCACGAACGAGTCCCCGTCCCGCACCGCCATCGTCGACAGCGCCGCCGGGTCCGACCCGGCGCCCGGCGGCGGCTCCGTCATCGCAAAACACGACCGGATCTCCCCCGACGCCAACGGCCGCAACCACCGCTCCTTCTGCGCCTCGGTCGCCACCACCTCCATCAGGTGCATGTTCCCCTCGTCCGGCGCCGAAAGGTTCATCGCCAGCGGCCCCAGCACGGAATAACCCGCCTCCTCGAACACCACCGCCCGCCCGACATGCCCCAACCCGAGCCCGCCATATTCCTTGGCCACATGCGGCGCCAGCAGCCCCGCCTTCGCCGCCAACGCATTCAGCTCCCGCCGAAACGCATCGCTCGGCCCATGCGAACTCTGCCGCGCATCCCCCTCCAAAGGGATGATCTGCTCGCGGATGAACACCCGCGTCCGCTCCTGCAGCTCCGCCAATTCAGCCGGTATCGTAAAATCCATCCCTAAATCCCTCTCGTCCCAGACGTGCCGTTCAAAACCCGCAAGGCTGAGTCGGCTGACGGTGACGTCCGAGCACCGGAACGGAGCGGCCTTCTCGGCCATGAGCACCGGCGCGCAGGAGATCGCCGTCAGCCAGCCAGCCTAGTGAGGGTTTCCAACGGCCCGCTAAAATGCCCGCCCCGCCGCCACCTCACGCCCAAACTCGAGCAACCCCTGCCCGAGCTCCCCAAACCCCTCGAACCGCGCATCGGTCACCGTCCCCCGACGCCAAAGCGCATGCAACTGCAGGAAAATCACCGTCAGCTTCACCGTCGCCAGAACCCGATGGAACCGTATGTCCGAAACGTCCCGCCCCGTCAGCGCCCCCCACCGCAACGCCGCCTGCTCGCGCGAGAGGAACCCCGGCGCCGCCGTCGGCATCTGCTGCAACTGGTGCATCGCCGCCGGATCGCCAGGCTCCGCCCAATAACTCAGCAGCGTCGCCAGATCGAACAGCGGATCCCCCCGCGTCCCCTGATCCCAATCCACCACCGCATTCGGCCGCAGCGTCGCCGGATCGAGGATCATGTTGTCCAGCTTGAAATCGTTGTGCAGCAGCGTCGCCGCCCCATCCGGCACCCCATGCCCCCGCAGCCAAACCCCCAACTCCTCCAGCAACGGCCCCCCCTCGACCGCCGCCCCCCGCTTCAGCCACCCCTCCACCGCGCGCCCGAGAAACCCCTCCGGCCGCCCCAAATCCCCCAACCCCACCGCCGCCGGGTCCACCCTATGGATCGCCGCCAGCGTCGACAGCATCATCTCCGAGAGCGCCGCCCCCCGCCCCGCATACGCCGCCGGCAACACCGACCCGCCCAGCACCACCCCCTCGCGATACTCGAGCAACTGGAACTTCACCCCGATGACGCTCTCGTCCTCGCACAGGTGCAAACTCCGCGGCACGAACCCCAACGCATCCGGCAACCGCGACAAGATCCGGTGCTCCCGCGCCATGTCATGCGCCCCCGGCGGCAACGGACCCGGCGGCGGCCGCCGCAGCACCGCCTTCCCCGTCCCCAGCTCCACCAGGTAGTTCCGATTGGCGAACCCGCCCGAGAACCGAGGCCGCTCCCCCGCCAACAGCGTGATCCCGTGCCGCGCCAGATACGCGCCCACGGCCACCCAATCCATCGCCTCCCCGCTCATGCCCGCACCGTGGCCCGGCGCGACGTCTTCGTCCAGCCGGCTGGACGCCTTCGCCCAGCCGTCCTAACAAAAACCAACAGGGAGCACGCCACGATGACCGAAGCCTACATCTGCGACTTCGCCCGCACCCCGATCGGCCGTTACGCCGGCGCACTCAAAGATGTCCGCACCGATGACCTCGCCGCTCACCCCATCCGCGTCCTCAAGGACCGCAACCAAGGCGTCGATTGGCAAGCCCTCGACGATTGCTACATGGGCTGCGCCAACCAGGCCGGCGAAGACAACCGCAACGTCGCCCGCATGGCCACCCTGCTCGCCGGCCTGCCCACGAGCGTCCCCGGCAGCACCATCAACCGCCTCTGCGGCTCCGGCCTCGACGCCGTCGGCACCGCCGCCCGCGCCATCCGCACCGGCGAAGCCGACCTCATGCTCGCCGGCGGCGTCGAAAGCATGACCCGCGCCCCCTTCGTCCAAGCCAAGGCCGCGGAAGCCTTCGCCCGCTCCGCCGAGATCTACGACACCACCATCGGCTGGCGCTTCGTCAACGGCCTCATGAAGACCATGTACGGCACCGATTCCATGCCCGAAACCGGCGAAAACGTCGCCGAGCAATTCCAAGTCACTCGCCAATCCCAAGACGAATTCGCGCTCCGCAGCCAGCAGAAGGCTGGCCTCGCCCAAGCCAGCGGCTTCTTCGCCCGCGAGATCGCGCCCCTGACCATCAAGGGTCGCAAAGGCGACACCATCGTCGACACCGACGAACACCCCCGCCCCGACACCACCCTCGAACAACTCGCGAAACTCAAAACCCCCTTCCGCACCCCCGGCACCGTCACCGCCGGCAACGCCTCGGGCGTCAACGACGGTGCCGCCGCCCTCCTCCTCGCCAGCGAGCAGGGCGCCAACCGCCACGGCCTCACCCCGCGCGCCCGCGTCCTGGCCATGGCCACCGTCGGCGTCGAACCCCGCATCATGGGCATCGGCCCCGCCCCCGCGGTCCAAAAACTCCTCGACCGCACCGGCCTGACGCTGAAGGACATCGACGTCATCGAACTCAACGAAGCCTTCGCCAGCCAAGGCATCGCCGTCCTGCGCCAACTCGGCCTCTCCGACGACGACCCCCGCGTCAACCCCCACGGCGGCGCCATAGCCCTCGGCCACCCCTTGGGCGCAAGCGGCGCCCGCCTCGCCATGACCGCCATCAACGCCCTAGAAACGATCGGCGCCAAACGCGCCATCGCCACCATGTGCATCGGCGTCGGCCAAGGCATCGCGATGCTGATCGAACGGGTCTAATCCCCACCCACCCACGCCCAGAACCATCCCAAAGCAATCCCTTAGACAACCGCTCAAAACCGAGCCTCGGCCGTAGGGTGGGTGAAACCCACCAACACACGCTCGACCAAGTCCGCACCAAACCAAGCCACCCACCGCCCTCGTCGCGCCCCCCCCCCGTCGCCACGCCGACGCCGGCGAGAGCACTCCCCGAGCCAATTGGCTCGGGCATAACGCTCAAGAATGCTCAAACATGGCAGCTTTCCCCGACCAGCCGATCCCGGTTGGTCGGATGTTCCTCTAGCAGGCCGCTGAAGAACCCCGATCGTGAGCCAGCTAGCGGTGATCTCCGAGCATCGCAGCGCCGCGGGCTTGAGGCCCGCGAACATCGAAGCGGAGGAAATCGCCGTCAGCCGACCGCCAACGGCAACGTTTCAGCAACCTGCTAAAACTCCTCCCACTCTTCCGCCGCCGCTGCCGACGCCATCGAATGGCCCGCAGTCGCAAGCGGGATCGCCCTGGCTCTCGCCACCTCTGCCACCGGCTTACGAGGCGCCGCCCGCTCAACCGCGACACCCGCTCGGAACGATCCCGGCGCACCCGAGCCGGTCGACGCATCGCCCTCCCTCGAGATTCGGAACTGCGCCGCCAGCCCGGCCAGCTCATCGGTCTGCTGCGCGAGCGAGTGGCACGCCGCCGTGCTCTCCTCGACCATCGCCGCGTTCTGTTGCGTCACCTTGTCCATATGGTTGAGACCGGCATTCACCTCGTGCAGGCCCGCGCCCTGTTGCTTGGCCGCAATGGCCATCGCGGACACCGCATCCGTGATTTCGGAGATCTGCGTCACGATCCGCCCAAGCGCCTCCCCGGCCTCGCCGACGAACTTGACCCCGAACCCGACCTGCTCCGCCGAACTCGAGATCAGCAGCTTGATCTCCTTGGCAGCGCCTGCCGAACGTTGCGCCAGCGCCCTGACTTCGCTCGCCACCACGGCGAAACCGCGCCCGGCGTCGCCGGCACGCGCCGCCTCCACGCCCGCATTCAACGCTAGCAAGTTGGTCTGGAACGCGATCTCGTCGATCACGCCGATGATCTGGCTAATCGCCTTCGAAGACTTGTCGATATTGTCCATGGCGCCAACCGCCCGGCGCATGACTTCGCCCGACTGCTCGGCTTCGACCTTCGTCTTCGATATCGTGACGCTCGCACGCATGCTGCCGTCCGCGGTCTTGAGCACGGTCGATGTGATCTCCGCCAGCGCCGCCGCGGTCTGCTCCAGGCTCGCAGCCTGCTGCTCGGTGCGCCGGCTGAGGTCGTCGGCGGCTTGGGAAACCTCGCCGGCGCCTGAGCGCAGCGCGCCCGTGCCCGTGATGATGCCGCGGACCACGCCCTGCAGATGCTCCATCACCCGGTTGAGATCGACCCGGAGCTGCTCGTAATCGGGCGGCAGCGCCGTATTCAGACGGAAGGTGAGGTCACCCTCGGCCAGCCGTGACAGCCCCGCACCGATCGAGCTCACCACGATCCGCGCCGCCGCCGCCGCCGCCGCCTGCTCCGCCTCGACGCGGACCCGCTCGTCCTCCGCAGCCCGGCGCGCGTTCGCCTCCGCCGCCAGGCGGTCGTGGTCGCGCGATTTGATCGCCTCCTGCCGGAAAACCTGCATCGCGTTCGCCATTGAACCCAGTTCGTCGGCGCGGCCGACATTGGGGATGCTCGTCTCCAGATCCCCTTCGGCCAGGCGCGACATGGCCCGGGTCATCCGCGTCAGCGGTAACGTCACGCTTTGCCGGGTCACGAGCAGCGTAATCGCCATCGCGAGCACGAACGTCAGCACGGCGAACCCGACCACACGCGTCTGCGAGTTTTTCAGCCGGGTCACTCGAGCTTCCAGCAGCGTCTGCAGTTCGGAGCCGGAAGCGGTGCTGAACGCCATCGTCTTGTCGATCAACGCCTGCGCCTGCGGCACCGTCGCATGGCCTTGCCGCAGCGCTTCGGTGAAGCTGCGCAGCTCCTCGCGGAGCGCGTGGTAGGACGGTTCCAGCGCGCGCTTGATCGCGTCGCCCCCCTCCGCTTGCTCCGCCGACTCCAGCGAACTGTCCATTCCGTCCAGCGCACTGACCAGCGCCCCGAGACCGATGAGGAACTGCGCCTGATGCTGGCCGTCGCCGGTCAGGTCCGCCTGCGAAGCCGTCAGGTCGGCCTCGCGGTCGAGCACCTCGGGCAGGCGATTGAGCACGACGTCCGTGAGGTAGTAGCTGGCCAGCACGTTATCGAGGATCAGGTTCGACCGGTCGCCCGCGCGGCTGATCAAGTCACGCAGCTTGGCGCGCGCGGCCGCGACATTCTGGTCGGCGTCTCCCGGCGCGCCGAGAGCGTCCAGCACGGCTTTCAGCTGCGGGCCGGTGTCGAGTGCGCTAGGCCGCGCGAGGGCCGTTTCAGCCGCTTTCGCCGTAGGTCCGGGGCTGCCGCCCGGCAGCGCGGCCGAGGCCAGCGATCCTTGGATCGGAACCAGCGCCGCAAGGTAGCGCGCTCCGAGCACCTCCTGCGCGGCGAAACTGATCGCGACGTTCTCCTCGATGACCAAGGCCCTGACGGCCACGGCAGCGGGCACGACGAATCCGAGCGTAACCAACGCGAGTTTGCGGGCAATCCGCAGCTTGATCATGAAAGAACTCACCTCGGCGGCGAAGCGCAGCCATAATATGCCGCCGAGATTATCCCGTGCCTCTTAAGATAAGGTAAAGACGACACCGATCAGTGCTGCAGCGGCCCGATACGCGGGCCGCCCGTTCCGCGGCCGCAAGCCCGCCTACGCCGCCGCCGTCCGCCCCGCCAACTCCTCGGCGTACCGCGACCGCGCCGCCTCCACCGCCGCCATGTGCACCTCCGCCAACGCCGGCCGAGCCTTCTGCGCCAACACCGCCGACGCCACCGTCGACCCATGCTGCCCCTGGAAATGCGGCATCACCTCGCGCGCGATCAGCCCATAGCTCTTCTTCGTCGCCTCGAAATCCGCCCAATTGTGCGCAAGCAACAAATACGCCCCGAACCCCCCGTTCGACTGCGCCCAAAGCCGCTCGATCTGCTGCTTGCACATATCCGGCGTCCCGATCGCCCCCAGCCCGCTATCATTCACGAAGTCGATCATCTCGGCCGCGTTCGCCCCCGGCATCGCCATCTGCGGGAACGCCGCCACGTCCTGGAAGTAATGGAACCACTGCTCGATCCCATACTTCACGTCTTCCTTCGCCTGCGCGGCGCTATCGGCCAGATGCACCATCCCCACCAGCCGCCAAGCCCCGCGATCGACCGACTTGCCCGCCGCCTTCGCCTCCGCCTCCACGACGTCCCAATGCAGCGCCAGCGCGTCGAACCCGGCCGCCGTCGTCGCCCCCACGCTCAGCATCCCGATCCCATGCTTGCCCGCCAGCCGCGCCCCCGTCGGCGACGCCACCGCCGGCACCGCCACAGGGATCTCCCCATACGGCCGGATGTGCAGCCGAGCCTCCCGCAAATCCCACCGCTCGTTCTTGAACGTCACCGGCTCTTCCGTCCGCAGCAGCCGCATGATCACGTCCAGCCCCTGCTCGAGCAGGATCCGCGTGTCCTTCTGCGTCACCCCGATCATGATCCCGTCGGTCGGCAGCGACCCCGGCCCCACCCCCAGCATGACCCGGCCGCGCGTCAAATGACTCAACTGCACGATCCGCTCCGCCACCCAGAGCGGGTTGTGGTACGACACCGACACCACCCCCGTCCCCAGCCGGATATGCCGCGTCAGCGCCGCGCAATGCGCGATGAAGATCTCCGGACTCGCGCTGATCTCGCTCCCCGCCGAGTGATGCTCCCCGCACCACGCCTCGTCATACGTGCACCGGTCCAGCCACTGGATCAGCTCCACATCCTGCTGCAACGCCAGCGTCGGGTTGATCCCCGGCTTGTGGAATGGCGCCAAAAAGATCCCAAAGCGCATACGCTCGCCCATAGCATCCTCCCCGATGTTTTTCGTTCCCCGCCACCATGCCACCGGGCCCGCACCAAAGGAAACCTACCAGGCGAAATGCGCCATCCCCCTCACCCCCGATCCGGCGCCACCAACGCCACCAGCGCCGCCGCCAGCAGGAACCCGCGCGGCCCCGCCAGCTTTCCCCGCCCCTCGCCGATCTCGCTCGCCAACACCGCCGCGCTCGTGCCCGCCAGCAGCCCCGCCCCCAGCCGCCGCGTCGCCCTGAGCCCCAGCATCAGCCCGCCCGCGACCTCCGCCACACCCACCGCGCTCATCCCCTCGCGCGACCACCCCAAATCCTCGAACATGTCGGCGTAGCCCTCGTCCCCCGACAGCTTGTCGACCCCGGCCAACGCGAAAGCGGCGCCCAGCAACTTGTAAATCATCACATTCCTCGCTCTGATCGCTCCAACCCGAACGCCGCAGCCCGGCCAGCGTTCGACCTGATCAGGGCCCGGCGCACCCCTCCATGATGAAGAGTTCGACACTGAACCCGTCTGTCCCCACGACCGAGCGCGCCGCCCCGACCGTGGCCGACGCCTTCACCAATCGGCCCAACAACTTCGACGCCATCCGCCTCGGCGCCGCGCTCCTGGTCCTGTTCAGCCACGCCTTCGCCCTCACCGGCGCCGCCGACGCCGAACCCGTCGCCCGCCTGCTGCAGCGCGCCATGGACGGCGGCAGCCTCGCCGTCGCCACCTTCTTCGTCCTCAGCGGCTTCCTCATCGCCCGCTCCGCCGCGATCCACCGCCCCGCCGCCTTCGCCCGCGCCCGCTTCCTGCGGATCTATCCCGCCTACCTCGTGCTCCTGCTGCTGCAGACCGTCCCCCTCGGCCTGGCCCTAACCAGCCTACCCTGGTCCGCCTACCTGACGGACCGCGCCACCTGGGTCGCGCTTCTCACCGGCCTCGTCCTCAGCCCCCGCTTGGGCCTGCCCGGCGTCTTCGAAGCCAACCCGCTTCCCCTCGAGGTCAACGGCTCGCTCTGGACCCTGCGCATCGAAGCGCTCTGCTACGTCGTCGCCGCCCTGCTCGCCCGCTCCCGCCGCTCCTTCGCCCTCACCGCCGCCCTATCCGCCCTCCTCCTCGTCACGATCCTCGCCGCCCCCCTCCCGCCAGCCCCGCTGGCGATCCTGCGCGACGCCCTGTTCTTCGCCGCCGGCATGCTGGTCTGGCTCGCCCGCGCCCGCATCATCCTCCACCCCGCCATGGCCGCACTCGCCGCCGCTGCCTTCCTCCTCCTCTCCGGCACCCCCCTCGCCGTCCCGGTCGCCCACCTCGCGCTGCCCTTTCTCGTCATCTGGCTCGGCCTCGGCCCGCGCCTGCCGCCGCGCCTCGCCCCCCGCGCCGATCTCTCCTATGGCGCCTATCTCTACGCCTTCCCCGTCCAGCAGTGCCTGGTCGCCCTCATCCCCGGCCTCGGCCCCTACCCCCTGGCCGCGCTCGCCCTTGTCCCCGTGCTCCTCCTCGCCTGGCTCTCCCACAAGCTCGTCGAAGCCCCCGCCCTCGCCCTCAAATGGCCGCGCGCCACTCGTCCCCACCCGCCCGATCTGTCATAAACCCCCATGACCGACCCGGCGCCTTTCTGGAAAACCAAGACGCTTGAGGAGATGTCCCCCGAAGAGTGGGAATCCCTCTGCGACGGCTGCGGCCGCTGCTGCCTCCACAAGCTCCGCGACGACGAGACCGAAGAACTCTCCTTCACCAACGTCGCCTGCCGCCTGCTCGACACCCACGCCTGCAGCTGCCGCCACTACGAGACAAGGCGGGAGCACGTCCCCGACTGCATCTCCCTCACCCCCGCCCTCGTCCGCGAGATCGACTGGCTGCCCCCCTCCTGCGCCTACCGCCGTCTCGCCGAAGGCCGCGACCTGCTCTGGTGGCACCCCCTCGTCTCCGGCGACCCGGCCGATGTGCACCGCGCGAGGGTCTCCGTCCGCGGCCGGGCTGTAGACGAACGCCGCGCCGGCATGCTGGAACATTACATCACCGATTGGCCCGGCCGCATGCCGAGAACGCCGAAGAACGAGACGAAGAAGGAGCCCGCGAAATGAAAGATGCCCTCTATGGCGGCGTGAACGTCGCCGTCCTCACCGCCATGCGCCCCGACCTCTCGGTCGACCTCGACCTCATGGCCGCCCACTCCCGCTGGCTCCTCGCCCAGGGCGCCAACGGCCTCGGCGTCCTCGGCACAACCGGCGAAGCCAACTCCCTCGGCATCTCCGAGCGCCTCGCCCTCATCGAAGGCCTCGCCGAACGCGGCCTGCCCACCGCCCAGATGCTCCCCGGCGTCGGCGTCCCGGCCCTCACCGACACCGTCGTCATGGCAAAACGCGCCGCCGAACTCGGCTGCCGCGGCGCCCTCGTCCTGCCGCCTTTCTTTTACAAGAACCCCAGCGAGGACGGCCTCTTCGCCTATTACAGCGAGATCGTCCAACGCCTCGGCGGCGCCCTGAAGATCTATTTCTACCACTTCCCCGCCCAATCCGCCGTCCCGATCACCGTCTCCCTGATCGAGCGCCTGCTCCGCGCCTACCCCACCGCCTTCAAGGGCCTCAAGGACAGCACCGGCGACTGGTCCAACACCAAATCCTACATCGACCATTTCGCCGCCGACGGCTTCGAGGTCTATAGCGGCGACGACAGCCACCTCCTCCAGAACCTCCAAGCCGGTGGCGCCGGCACCATCTCCGCCGCCTCCAACGTCACCGCCGCCACCAACGCGATGGTCTACGCCAACTGGGACAACCCCAAAGCCGTCCCCGCCCAGCGCGACCTCGCCGCCATGCGCACCGCCGTCTCCGGCCCCACCCTCATCCCCGGCCTGAAATCCCTCGTCGCCCGCCACACCGGCAACCCGACCTGGGAAAACATCCGTCCCCCCCACGTCAAACTCACGGCCGAACAAAAAGCCAAACTCTTCACCACCTTCGACGCCTGCGGCGTCCAACTCGCCAAAGCCGCCTAACCGACCGCCGCCCTAAAAACCCTCTCCCGCTGGCGGGCTCGAACCGCGAAGCGGTGAGAGGGTTGGGTGAGGGCGGTCCCAAGCGGAACACAGCCCGCCGCCGCGAGTTGATCCCCCATGCGCCACCTTCTCCTCCTCCCCCTCGCCCTAGCCGCCTGCGGCAACCTCGACTCCCCCCACCAGGGCCCCCTCCAGCCCCAATCCGTCGAAGGCCCCTGCCGCGTCCAGCCCTTCTTCCTCCTCCCCTACACCGCCACCCCCACCACCATGACCCTCCCCCCCAACGGCGCCGCCTGCGCCTTTACCCTCATCAACCCCGACCTCCAGATCTTCCCCACCGCCGTCATCATCACCGAGCGCCCCACCCACGGCACCGTCACCACCGCCCTGGTCAACGGCGGCCGCTCCCCCCGCATCGCCTACACCCCCTCCCCCGGCGCCCGCGCCCCCGACCGTTTCACCGTCACCATCGAACCCAACGACCACGCCGTCGCCGTCGAAGTCCGACCCTGATCTGCGCAGCGCGCAGATTGCCCCTCACGCCCCCGCGTCCTAGCCTCCTCCGACACACCGGAGGAAACGCAACGTGCCCAACAAGATCAAACAGGCCTGGACCGAAGGCAAAGCCACCGTCAACGGCTGGCTCGCCATCCCAGACGGCTTCGCCGCCGAAACCATGGCCCAAGCCGGTTGGGACAGCCTCACCGTCGACCTCCAGCACGGCGTCCAGGACTACATGTCCATGGTCCGCTGCTTCCAAGCCATGCAGTCCCACCCCCCGCTCCCCATGGTCCGCGTCCCGTGGAACGAGCCCGGCATCATCGGCAAGGTGCTCGACGCCGGCGCCTACGGCGTCATCTGCCCGATGATCAACACCGTCGAGGACGCCAAGAACTTCATCTCCTACTGCAAATACCCGCCCAAGGGCGCCCGCTCCAACGGCCCCATCCGCGCCGCCATCTACGGCACCGCCGGGTCCTACCAGTCGACCGCCAATGACGAGATCCTCTGCATGCCCATGATCGAGACCAAGCAGGCGGTCGAGAACCTCCCCCGCATCCTCGACGTCGAGGGCATCGATGCCATCTACGTCGGCCCCTCGGACCTCGGCTTCTCCTACGGCCTCGTCCCCAAACTAGACCGCGACGAGCCCGAGATCATGAAGATCTACGAGACCTTCCTCAAGGAAACCAACCAGCGCGGCCAGAAAGCCGGCATCCACTGCATGGCCCCCGCCTACGCCAAGCGCATGATCGACATGGGCTTCTCCCTCGTCACCCTAGGCAACGACAGCGGCATCCTCCTCACCGCCGCCAAAGCCGCCGTCGCCGCCGCCAAAGGCCACTAACCCCACCTCCCACCGTCATCGCGAGGAGCGCAGCGGCGCGGCGATCCAGGGCGGCACGAACCGCCCCCGCCACCCGCTCCCACCCCCGCTCCCGCGATGACGAACGGACCACCCTCAATCAAAGGCCCGGCGATGACCCCCTTCATCAAACTCCACCCCGAAGACGACGTCGTCATCGCCCGCACCACCCTCATGCCCAACACCACGATCGCCGAAGGCGTGACGACCCTCTCGCGCATCCAAGCCGGCCACAAGGCCGCCCTCCGCCCCATCGCCCAAGGCGCCCCCGTCCGCCGCTACGGCCAGATCATCGGCTTCGCCACCGCCCCCATCCAGCCCGGCGAGCACATCCACACCCACAACGTCGGCATGGGCGACTTCACCAAAGACTACGCCTACAGCCAAGACGCCCGCCCCACCCCCCGCGCCAACGTGGAAAAAACCTTCCAAGGCATCCGCCGCCCCGACGGCCGCTACGCCACCCGCAACTACATCGGCATCCTCACGAGCGTGAACTGCTCCGCCCACACCGCCGAGCTCATCGCCGAACAATTCCGCCGCAACCCCATCACCGGCGCCGACCCCCTCGCCCAATGGCCCAACGTCGACGGCGTCGTCGCCCTCACCCACAAGACCGGCTGCGGCATGACCGACGGCGAACCCCTCCGCCTCCTCCGCCGCACCCTCGCCGGCTACGCCAGACACGTGAACTTCAGCCACATCGTCGTCATCGGCCTAGGCTGCGAAGTCAACCAACTCGCCGGCCTCATGGCCGAGATCCCCGACCGCGTCCGCTCCATGGACATCCAGGAGATGGGCGGCATCCGCAAAACCGTCGAAGCCGGCATCGCCTTCGTCCGCGAAGTCCTCGACGAAGCCAACGCCGTCCACCGCGAACCCGCCCCCCTCAGCGAACTCACCGTCGCCCTCCAATGCGGCGGCAGCGACGGCTACAGCGGCGTCACCGCCAACCCGGCGCTGGGCGCCGCCAGCGACCTCCTCGTCCGCCACGGCGGCACCGTCATCCTCAGCGAAACCCCCGAAACCTACGGCGCCGAACACCTCCTCACCCGCAGAGCTGTCACTCCCGAAGTGGGCGAAAAACTAGTCGCCCTCATGCGCTGGTGGGAACACTACACCGCCCAAGAAGGCGCCGAAATGAACGCCAACCCCAGCCCCGGCAACAAAGCCGGCGGCCTGACCACCATCCTAGAGAAAAGCCTAGGCGCCATGGCCAAAGCCGGCACCACCAACCTAGTCGACGTCGTCCGCTACGCCGAACCAGTGACGGCCAGAGGCTTCGTCTTCATGGACACCCCCGGCTACGACCCCGTCGCCGCCACCGGCCAAGTCGCCGGCGGCGCCAACCTTGTTTGCTTCACCACCGGCCGCGGCAGCGTTTTTGGGTGTAAACCCTCCCCGTCGATCAAGCTCGCTACCAACACGCCCATGTTCACCCGCATGGAAGACGACATGGACATCAACTGCGGCACCATCCTCGATGGCGAGGACACGGTTCAGTCGTGCGGGGAGCGGATTTTCGAGACGATGGTTCGCGTTGCGAGCGGCGAGCAGACGAAAAGCGAGCGGTTTGATGCCGGCGGTGCCGAGTTCGCACCCTGGGTCATGGGAGCAACTATGTAGCGTTTTTCAAGCGATCCTTTGATAAAACGGATTTCAAGCTTTGATTTCGACGACGGTATTTCGCGTCTATATCATTTATCAAACGTGAGAGTCCGTCCAGTGTCGCCGAAAGATGTTGATCATAACCCAACGCTAACAGCAAATCCGTTCCCACAAGTTCAACCGTCATATCTACATTTGGAAAGCTTCCGTTCTCATCAATCGGTAACATTATTTTGTCGATGCTTCTGTCGATGAGCGCATCGAACTCTGACATACCGTTACGGATGCCGTTTATTTCAACATATCTCAAAAATCCTGGATTTCTATCGAAAACACGCCGCCAATCGTTGCCAGTTGGCCAATGATAAATACTCGGCAGATAAGCCGGATATAGTTCCCCAATGACTCGAAGATATCTATGCTCAGGCGTCAAATCAAGCGACGCTGCGGTCACAATGTCACCCTCATGTATCATAAGCGAGATCGTCTGATGAAACAAGCTTATTGCTTTCGGAAAGTTTTCGATTTTTAATCTCTGGAAATTTTCATCCAAGTTATTGGCGGCAGCGACTAACCAATACTGCTCAAATTTCGCCTCTGATATATCGTGGATCATTCTTACGACACCGTCAGACACTCGCGCGGTCGCAGCATCGACACCTTCCTGAAAATATGGTGGCTCCAAGCTAGCAACAAAGGCTCCCGTAAAATACTCTTGGAATGATCTATGAACAAACGTCAGTTCTGTGCCATCTCGTTGCAACAGACACACTGCCTCGATTAAATCCAGTAATAGGGTATTTTCATCTACTTCGCTTTGTTCGTATTTGACCGCACTATCTAAATACTCAAGAGCCTCAGTGGCCGAAAACGAGATCTTGTAGTCAAAATATGTAGCCGCAGCAAAATGTGAGAATATGCGATGTAGTGCGGCCACATCAAGACCCGATCTAAATTTTCGCTGATAAGCACCCTTACTTCGGTCATGTCTTTCGAACAAGACTTCGTAAGCCTGCTTGTAAAAAATGTAGATCTTTTCTGAAACCTCCGCATGTTGGCTGAAAGTAAGCAATTTAATTGAAATAAGAAGTGGAACACTCAGCAAATCCTCCTGCGCCTCAAACAGGCCGTTCTCGAGACTTTCAGTAAATCGATCCTTCACAGATTCGTCATAATCGAGCTTCGCGATAAGAGCTTTCGCCTGACCTAAGGAGAGAGGAAGTATTTCGAATACTTTAAGTGACTGCAAGTAGTTCAGGCTTTCGTCTGGCCGCGAGCTAATGACGATCCGTGCATCAGGCAACGATGCCAGGAGTACATCTATTTGTTTAATCAGATTCGATCGAATATCATGATCTACCTCGTCAAATCCATCCAGAATTAGGGTAATCTTCCCGCCACTTAATAACTTTTTAAATTCCTTAAGTTCGAGAGCTTGCATAAATTTGTGAATTTCTTCGTATACAGCTTCCGTAATATCATTATCATTTAGGTTATTTAGTGCTCTAAGTGAAAAGAAAATTGGAATCGTATCGGACCTCGTGAGGGCAAGTGTATTGTTAAGTCGTCTCAAAACCATAGACTTACCTGATCCAGCCGTTCCAATCACGCAGATGTGCTTGTCTTGATCTAACGCTTCGACAAGTTTTACATCTAAAATCTCTTCGTCGTTTGGTGAAAGTAGCCGCAGGCTGACATATACGTCATCTAATGGCACTTCACTGTTTGGATGAAGTATAGTTTTGACGAAACTGTGTCTACGAAGACTGTATTGTATATAGTTAGACAATCCATCTCGAAGGATTACTTTACTCCGTCGAAAACCCTCGCTCAGCAGGCCTCCACCCATTTGGAGTATCTGGTCTACTATGCGGACCGCTGTGTCGGTGATCGCAGCAGAAAGTGCCGGATCTAACCCGAAGTTTTGGCTCATTCACGGCTCCCTACCAATATTTCAAATTTCGGAACTAAGTATATTTCATTTTAACAATTTTTGACAAGCTAGCTTATACCAAACCCATTGATCAGGACCCCTGAGCCCAAGCGCGTGATGCGATTGAGATGATCTTCCAAGGCTGCTCGACGAGCTGATTCCAGGCATGGCAGCAGTGATCGACGATGTTGTCGTAGCTGGTGAACACTCGGTTGGAGAGCCAGTTCTCGCGCAGGAATTGCCAGATATTCTCTTGCGGGTTCAGTTCCGGACACTTGGCGGGCAGCGGAGCGATGGTGATGTTGCTCGGCACTCCGAAACGATCTGCCGCGTCACGCCGCCGATCTGCGCCGCCTCGGCACGCGATTCGCTATCGTAAATAGCGGCCAGTGCAAGCAAGCGGCGGACTTGATCAGCGTTGTCGCTCCGACGTGCGGCCGTTCTGAGCCGCGCAGCGTCGCAATCATCTCGAAGAGAAAGCCCCATGGCGGACCTCCTCAATCCGCCTCCTACGAATCACACCAGGTCCGCGTCGCGGACGCTCCCAGAGTCAGACTTATCGAGCGCTGCTACAAGTTATCCGGATGCTCCAGCAATTACAGAATGACTAACTAAGTCTCGTCCGGCGCCTGGCAACGCTACTCCTCACCATTCTCGCCCAGTGCAGGGTGCTGAAGGCATAAAGCCTACGAGCCGCCGCCCCCCCTCAAACCCCCGCCTCCTTCAAATGATAAATATAATGCGCAATCTCATCATTATCCTTATTCAGCAAATACCCCTCAGCCGGCCTCGGAATACCCGCCTTCAACGACTTCCCCGTCGTCAAACTCTTCGAAACCGTATAATTCTTCCCCCCAATCTTGAACACCGCCCCCTCCACCAACTTCTGCTCCACCCGCCAAGGCCGTAACGCCGGATCCCCCATCGGCCCCCGCAGCGCCTTGTTCTTGAACTTGCTCTTCTCGAACGCGTCCCACCCCTTCTTCACGTCATCCTCGAACGCCTTCCACTGCATCGCGAGGATCTTCGCTTCCCCCTCCGCCGCCGTCGCATACGGCGGCGCCTTCAGCCGCTCGATCTTGTCCTCGAACCAGGCAACGCTGCCCACGTCCTTCTCGGACGTCCTCAGCTTCTGCGTGACCGAAAAACCCTCCCAATCCTTCAGCGCCTTCTCGATCCGAGGCTCGAAATCGTCGCACTGCTGCCGCTTGCCGGCATTCGTCTGCCCAACCTGCCGAGCCGTCCCCATGATGCCCGGCAACTCCGCCTTGATCGCCGCCACCTTCCCGTCATTCGCATTGACCTTGCGCCAAACCTCGAGATCCGTGGGCGCGTCTGCCGTGCCCTTATACTGCTTCTGCAACGCCGCGACGCTCGCCTGCTCCTTGACCGCCGCGTCCCGCAGCGCCTCGAACAGCGAAAGCAGCGTCTCGGCCTCGTCCAGGTCGAGATCCGCGATCGCTACCGCGAAGTCGTCGAAATATCCCTTGGCTTCTTTCTTGGCCAGGAACTCGGGAATCTGCGGTTTCGCGCGCGGGAACTTGTTCGCCGCCTTCATCTTGTTTTGCAGCAACTTCGCCCGCGCCAGCATCCCCGCCGGATCGTCGCTGCATTTCAGCGCCTTGCCGCCCGCCTGCGTGAACGGCGTCAACGCCTCCGCATCCAGCGCCGCATATTTCTGCTTCCGCGCGTCCACCGAACTCTGCAGCCGTGCGACGATCGGCTCGACCTCCTCTTCATACTCTTTGAAATTCCGCTTCTGCGTCGGTTCCGCGTTCTTCGACGGGCTCGGCGAACTCGTGCCCACCCGGCCGCTGCGCGCCTTCGCAACCCCCGCCGTCGCTTCCCCCCATTCGTCCGGCGAAATCTCCGGCGGACGCCCTTTCGTATTGGCGAAGATCCGGGCCAGCTCCTCCGCCGCGTCGTAGTATTCCCAGGCCTTCGGCTTCTCCTTGCCGACCAACCCGCCCGCCGTGTCGCACCACGCCTGAGCCTTCTGAAGTCCGTCTACGCTGCTCGTCGCCACAGACATCGCGCTACCTCACCGCATGGAGCCGAGAATGGCCGTCAACGCCGTCTTCAGCGTCGCCTGGATCGTCACCGGCACGAATGGATTGGCATCGACATGGTCGATCAACGGATCGCTCTCGAGCCGCTCGACATACGCCTCCATCAGCGCTCGCGTCCGCGCATCGCCGCCCCCGGTCGCGTTCATCGCCGCGTCCACCGCGTCCGCGATCTCCTCGTTCAACGCCGTCAGATCCGCTGAGACCTGATCGGCCAAATCGGCTTCCGCCGGCAGCGTCTGCACGATCGCATCGTTGAGATCGCTCAGTTGCGACGCGACCCGCGTCTTGGCCTGTGCGAACGCCAACAGCGCCTTCCGGTAGGCCAGCGTCCCGCCCGGCACCAGCGCCGCGTCCTTCTGCGCCGGCCCCCCGCCGCCCGTCTCGACCCGTAACACACGCCGGACCCAAGCACGTTTCTCTTCCGAATTCGGCCATTCTGGCGTCACTCCGGTCAGCCCAGCAGCGTGTGTAGCGCCTTATCGCGAACGGCGCATCCGCGCCGACACCCTACACGACAGGACGTGAAACGTTCCGCATCCGCCACCCCAGCCCCAGCGCACCCGCCAGCAACCCGCTTACCAACCACCCGGAAGCCGGCTCCGGCACCCCCGACGCGGCATCCGAAGGCGGATCATAAAACGTCCGCAGATAAACCCCGCCCGAAATAGAATGCGCCGAATCCGACCCGAAATACCCCGCATCCGGCGTCAACCAGACCGCCACCGAAACCTCCGGATCCGCCATCACCGCCGACCCGGCGAACGCAAAACTCAGCGACGTCGAATAAGCCCCCCCGCTCACCACCACCGGCGCCGAATCGCTCGCCACCACCCGCCCGAACATCGTCGCATCGTAATGCAGCGTGAACCGCCCATCCCCGCCCACCACCTGCACCCGCTCGCTGAACGAAACATCCGCCTGGAAGTCCAAACTCGTCAGCGTCGTCGGGTCCCCCGTGAACGCCGGCGGGATCAGATACGCCGCCCCCGTATACGGATCCAACCGCCCCGAAACGTCCGTCTCGATGATGCTCGCCCGCGCCGCCGCCGGACCCAAGAACAGCGCCAAGGACAACGTAAGAAAAACCCACTTGCCCACGGCAGCCTCCAAGCGAACGCGCAACAATATCGCCCCCCGCCCCCCAAACGAACGCAACTATTCGCGATGCCCCCCAAACCCCCCGCAACCGAAACCGCTTGACTCGTCCCCTGAATAAATTCCTCTTACGCCCCCATGTCCGCCCACCCCGCCCCGGCCGACCCAAACACGATCCGCCGCGTCGCGAGGGCCGAGCGATTCCTCGAGCTCATCGACCAGATGGTCGAAACCGGCGCCGAGATCATCCAGGACCTCCGCCCCAATCCCCAGCCCGAACCCGCCCCAACGACCACTCCAGACACCGCCGCGATCCTCCGCCGCGCCCAGACCTTCGACCGCACCACCCGCGCCGTCGCCCGCTGCATGCTCCTCGCCGAGCGCTTCGAGCAGGTCATCGCCGAGCCCGGCCGCATCCAGGCCCGCCGCACCGCCGCCCGCGTCCGCGTCACCCGCGACGTCGAGGACAGCATCGTCCGCAGCAAACACACCCCGGACGAGAAACGCGCCCTCTTCACCGAGCTCTACGACCGCCTCGACCGCCCCGAATCCCTCGCCGATCTCGAGAACCGCCCCATCAAGGAACTCATCGACGAACTCATCCGGGATCTCGGCCTCGCCAGCCACGCCAGCCTCCAACACCCCCGCCGCAACCTCGCGGAATTCGCCAACCTCCACGCCCGCGCCGCCGAACCCGAGCCCCAGCCGCCCCCGGCCGAAGCCCGCCCACCCGCGCGCCACCCCGCCCCCCATCCCGCACAAGCCGAATCCGCCTACCCCGGCGGCCTCCTCCAATGGGCCCTCCAACGCGCCCGCGACGGCTGACCCCCTCCCCCTCCTTCATCACCACGCTCACCGACCCACACCAGCTTGCGTGAACCGTCACGCAGCGCCGAAACTCGCCCGCATCCGCGGTCGAAAGGCGCTCCCATACCCATGTTCTATCTGCTCTCCGCCCTCGCCGGCGCGATGCTGCCTGTCCAGGGCGCCATCAACGCCCGCCTCGGCCGCAACATCGGCGGCCCCTTTTGGGCCACCACTGTCTCCGCCCTCCTCCTCATGCTCGTCGTCGGCGCCCTCGCCGCCATCACCACGAAGATGGTCCCCCGGCCCACCATGATGGCCGAGGCCCCCTGGTGGGCCTGGATCGGCGGCCTCTGCGGCGCCCTCGTGCTGACCACCGTCACCGCCGCCCCGTCGCGCATCGGCGCCGCCGCCATGATCGCCCTCCTCATGGCCGGCCAGATCACCGCCTCCATCGCCCTCGATCATTTCGGCGCCCTCGGCCTCGCCACCCACCCCGTCTCGCCGCTCCGCCTCCTCGCCGCCGGGCTCCTCCTCGCCGGCGCCGCCATCTTCACCCTCGCGCCCTGACCCGCGATCCGCTAAGCTCGAACCCGTAACAGAGCCCGGTGATCGCCATGACCTCCTTCGAGGACCGCGAACGCGCGTTCGAAGCCAAATACGCGCACGACGAAGAGTTCCGCTTCCGCGTCACCGCCCGCCGCGACAAGCTCGTCGCCCGCTGGGCCGCCGAACAGCTCCATCTCTCCGAGCAGCGCGCCGCCGCCCTCACCACCGCGATCCTCGCCGTCCCGGACGGCCCCGGCCACGACGAACGCCTCATCGCCCACCTCGCCCAAACCTTCCGCGACCACGACCGCCCCACGACCCCGGAATCCCTAGCCGCCACCCTCCACCGCTGCGGCGATCAAGCGCGGACCGAACTCATCGAAACCGCCTGACCGCCCCTCTCCCCGGCGAGTGGAGAGTGCCTGTCGAACCCGCGAGGCTGTGTCGGCCGGCGGCGATATCCGAGCACCGCAGCGAAGCGCAGGAGATCGCGGCCGGACGGCCAACCTTGTCAGGGGTCGAACGGCACTCTCAGGGACAAATATACCCCGCGCCCCCCGGCGCCTTGAAGCACCCCACCGACTCCGGAAACAGCATCTTCGGCAAAAACAAAATCGCATCCGGCACGAAGATCGTGAACGCGATCGTCGCAAAGAAAATCACATAGATCGGCAACGAAGCCCGCAACGCCGTCGAGAACCGCGTATTGACGAACTTCGACGCCATCAACAGCGCCAACCCATACGGCGGCGTGATCAACCCGAACGCCAGCGTCACGATCAGCACGACGCCCATATGCACCGAGTTGATCCCCGCCGCCTCGCTCAACTGGTTCACCACCGGCATGAAAATGATGATCGCCGGAATCGGCTCGATGAAATCCCCAACGATCACGAACACCAGCACCAATAAAAACATGATCTTCATCGGATCCGTGCCCGCAACGTCCGCGATCCAGGCCGACACCACGATCGGCCCCCGCAGGTAAGCCACCAGCCACCCGAACGCGCTCGCCGCCGCGATCGTGATCAGCGGCAGGCTGAACACCAGCCCCGCCTGCACGAAATCCGCCGGCAAATGCCGGAAATGCCCCGGCTTCAGCAACGGCAGCACCACCAGCAGGATATACGCCACCGCCACCACCCCCGCCTCCGTCGGCGTGAACCACCCCGTCAGGATCCCCCCCAGCAGGATCACCGGGATCATCATCGGCAGCACCGCCATCCGCCCCGCCGTGCCCAACTCCCCCAGCGTCGCCCGCTTCCGCCGCAACCCCGCCGGCCCGAAGAAATAGCAGTAAACCATCAGCCCGAGCCCGATCATCAGCCCCGGCACGATCCCCCCCAGGAACAGCCCGGCGATCGACACATTCCCGATCGCCCCATACACCACCGCCATGATCGACGGCGGCACCAGCGCCGCGATCGTGCTCGCCGCCGCGATCAGCGCCGCCACGAATTCCGGCCGATACCCCTCCCGCGCCATCGGCTGCGCCATCGTCCGCGTCAGCACCGCCACATCCGCCGACGACGACCCGCTCATCCCCGAAAAGAACATGCTGAACACGGTCGTCACCTGCGCCAACCCGCCCCGCACGTGCCCCACCAGCGCCTGCGACAAATTGGCGATCCGGATCACCACATCCGCCGACGTCATCAACTCGCCGACCAACAGGAAGAACGGGATCGCCATCAAGCTCTCGCTGTCGATCCCGTTGAACAACTGCCCGGTCATGCTCTGGAACGTGATCGGCGTGAACGCCGTCCCCACCATCACCCCCGCGATCAGCGCGAACGCCACCGGCACGCCCAGATACCCGAGCCCCAGGAACAGCGCCGTCATGACGCCGAGGATCACCGCATTGCTGCCGGCCATCTAAGGAATCGCTTCCAACGCCTCGGCGTGAATGCGATCCTCGCGCTCGAACCCGTGGCGCACCCCGTTGACGATCTGCTCCAAACTGAACAGCGCCACCAACGCCCCGCAAACCGGGATCGGCCAATACAGATAGGCAATCGGCGTCATCGACGGCATCCGGAAACTATTGAAGCCCGACAGAAAATTCTGCCACCCGAACACCACCATCCCCAATCCCACCGCCAGCACCACGCCCCGCACGAACACTTCGCCGATCGTCCGCGCCACCCCCCGCATCGCCTCCGTCAGCGCCGACAATTGCAGATGATCCTGCCGCCGCACCGCCACCGCCGTGCCGCAGAACGTCCCATAGGTGAAGAACGCCATCGTCACTTCCTGCAGCCACAGCCACGGATGCCCGATCTCCCGCGTCACCACATCCGCCAGCACCGACGAGGTGAACCCGGCCAGGCACACCCCGCACAGCACCATCAGCACCCGCTCGAGCCCATCCAGCGCCCGCCATTTCAAATGCCGGTCACTGCTCTGGACTAATTCGACCGCCATTACTGAACAGCGCGAATCAGCGTCAGCAACTTGACCGCATACGGCCCGAGATCCTTCGCCGCCGTATCCTGCATCGGCGTCGCCGCCTTCGCGAACCCCGACGTATCGACGTCGGTCACGAACTTCACCCCGATCTTCGTCAGCTTCGCCTGGCTCTCCCGATCCAGCGCCAACGCCTTCGCCGGCTGGTTCTTCGCCACCTCGTCCGCCGCCGCCTGCACCCAGCCGCGCTGCTCCTCGCGTCAGGCTGTCCCACACCTTCTGCGACACCGTCACCAGCGAGTTGTTCGCCTCGTGCTGCGTCATCGACATCACCGGCGCCACTTCGTAATGCTTGTTGGACGCGTAGACGTTCACCCCGTTCTCCGCCATGTCCACGACGCCCGTCTGGATGCTCGTGTAGACGCTGCCGAACGGCATATGCACCGTCTGCGCCCCATACAGCGGGAACACCGCATCCTCCGTCGGCGTCGCCTGCACCCGGACCTTCAGCCCCTTCATGTCCTCGACCCGGTGGATTTCCTTCTTGCCATACATGTCGCGGAATCCGAGTGTCGCCAGCGCGAGCACCCGCACCCCCGTCACCGTCTCGCCGAACATGTCCCGGAACGTCTTGTTGATCTCCGGGTCCGCCAAGCACTTCAGCAGATGATCATCCGACCGGAACAGATAGTGCAGGCTCATCACCCCCGATTGCGGCGACAGCGTCGCCGCGTTGGCCGTGCTGCTGATCATGAAGTCGATGTCGCCGGTCCGGATCTTCTGCAGCGCCTGCGGCTCCTGCCCCAACTGCGCCCCCGGGAACTGGTCGATCACCATCTGCCCCTTCGACAGCCGCTCCAGCACGCCGCCGAAGATGTCCCCCGCCACCCCGAACCCCGTCGTCTTCGGCTGATCGTAGGCAAAGCTGAAATGCCGCTGCGCCAACGCCGACCCGGCGCCCCAAACAACCGCCAAACACGTCGCGACCGACAACAGCATCTTCGACTGCATTGCGTTTCCCCCAACGTCCGCCTTCATTGTCAGGCGGTTGATAGCCGACCGTAACCGTTGCTCACGCCCCCGTCATCCAGAGACTTCGCCCCATGTCCGAACTTTTCGCCGCCCTGCTCACCGTCACCACGGCCACCATCACCACCATCCTGCTCAAGCGCGGATTGCGGAATGTCTGGATGCGCGGCACCCGCCCGTTGGCGCCCAGAAACGCCGGCACCCAACCCCGCATCGCCGGCCCCGCCTTCACGCTCCGCTTCGTCCCCGCCCGTGAAGACCTCGCCACCCCCGCTTCCTGGGCGTCGCCCATCTCCACCCGCACCGCCATCGAAGCCATGCCCGAGGGCTGCATCGCCGTCGTCGACGCAATGGGCTGTCTCGAGGCCGGCATCTTCGGCGACATCCTCGTCGCCCGCATGAAGAAGCGCGGCGTCGCCGGGCTGGTCACCGACGGCGTGCTGCGCGACGTCGACGGCGTGCTCCAAACCGGCCTGCCCATCTGGGCCCAGGGCGCCGCCGCCCCGCCCGCCGTCGGCGCCCTCACCTTCGTCGCCTGGCAGCAGCCGATCGGCTGCGGCGGCGTCGCCATCTTCCCCGACGACGTCGTCGTCGCCGACAATGACGGCGCCGTCCTGATCCCCGCCGCCCTGGCTGACTCCGTCGCCGCCGAAGCCCTCGAACAGGAGCGCGCCGAAGCCTGGATCATGGCCCAGGTCGAAGCCGGCCACGCCCTCCCCGGCCTCTATCCCATGAACGAAACGACCAAGGCCCGCTACCAGGCCGAGAGCTGACCCTCGATCCCCGAGGTCACGGCGAGCTCGGCTTCACGCTCAGCGTCGGCCGCGACCCCGAAGCCGCCGGCGGCGCATACCGCGACGCATCGAACGCCGGCGCAGGTCCAGACGATTGCCCCAGGGGGGGCGCAGAGGGCGGCGCCGAGGACGGGACCGGCACCACCTGCGTCTCGTGCACCCGAGCCGCCTCGCGGATCGCCCCGATCGTCTCGCCGCTGAGCCGCCCGTTCGCGGCCTGCTCGTGATCCCGCTGGAACGCCTGCACCGCTTCCGTCAGCCGCGGCCCCGGCAGCCCGTCCACCGGCCCCGGATCGTAGCCGAGCTGCGCCAACGACCGCTGCGTCTCCATCAGCGACGCCGAAGGCCGCGGCGGCGCCGGCGCATAAACCGGCGGTGAGTAGACCGGCGGCGAATACACCGGCGGCGGCACGTATCGGTAGACCGGCGGCGGCGGGTAATAGGCCGGCGGATACACCGGCGCCGGGTAGTAATAGGGATACGGCCGCGGCCAATACTGCGCCCGCGCCGGCGCACTCCCCGACAGCGCCGCCAACGCCACCCCGATCGCGATCGGCACCGCCTGCCTCATCCGACTTCTCCCGCCGCTCGTTGCGCTCGGCCATCTAGCCGACCCCGCAACGTAGAACCGCCCGCAGCCTGTTGAGAAGAGGCTAACTCAGTGCCGCAACACGCTCGCGCTCAGCACACGCCCGACATCGTCCATCAGCACGATCACGTGCAGCCCGATCGACGTCCCGTTCGTCTGCACGCGCCAGCGCCACGGCCCGATCCAGAACCGACGCATCCGCTGCACCGAGATCGGCTCGATCCAAGGCCACAGCCGCGCATCGGCTTCGTGACGGGCTCGGTCGATTACCTCAGCTTCGGTCAAATCTCATGTCTCGGGCCACAATGCTGACGGGCACAAACCCTACCAGGGTCAAGTGAACGGAACGCTAACATAGGTAGCAGACCGCGCTCGATTCAACGCTGCTTCCGCCGCCTCCTGCGCACGGACCACCTGGTCCGCCGGAACCAGCGCCCGCCGCAGCAACGGGCTCGCCGCCGCCAGCGCCGCCCATCCCTCGCCCGCGAATGCCGCCCGCGCCGCCGCCGAGACCGCCGCGTCCGGCAGCCCCAACCCGTCCGCCACCCGGCTCGCCAGCCCCCTCTCCCCCGCCCAAGCCCGGCGGAACAGCCCCCGCATCGTCACCCGCCGCACCCATTGCTCGACCGGCTCCAGCGCATCGTCCAGATACGGGTCCGCCGCCCGCAACCGCCGCCTGATCGTATCCGCCATCCCGCCTTCCGCCCGCCCGATCGTCCGCCCCGACACAACGACCTCGATCTCCGGCGCATGCCGGATCCGCGCATCCGCCCGCTCGAGCGCCGCGAAGAACCGCCGGTCCTCCGCGATCGGCGCCGCCTCCATGCCCCCGGCCCGCCGATACGCCGCCAGCGTCACCCCGATGCTCGCCCCCGAATGCTCGCTATGCCGCGGCCACGGATCCCAAGGCAGCGGATCCAACACCGACGCGATCTCGTCCAGCAGCCGCCCATACCGGCACTCCTGCGCATCGTCGTCGTGCAGCTTGGCCGGGATCAGCGCCGCCTCCGCCGGCTCGAGCACCGCCCGCCCGGCCACCGCGTCGGCCCCGTGACGGACGTGATGCAGGTTCGCCGCCACCCAATCCGGCGGCACCCGCCCATCCGCATCCGTGCACAGCAGCACGCCCGCATCCCCCAGCAGCGCCGCCGCCCGCTCCATCGCCATCTGCCGCGCCGCCCCGGCGCTCGCCACCTCCGGCGCGAACCGATGCTCCACCGCATGCACCGGCACCGGCAACCCCGGCATCGTCGCGCGCACGATGTCCGCCGTCGCATCGCCGCTATTGTTGATCACCAGCACGATCGCCGCCGCCGGCTCCGCCTGCCGCGCCAACGCCTGCAGACACGCCCCGATCCGCTCCGCCTCGTCCTTGACCGGAACCGCGATCACCGCGTCCATCTATGCCTCCGTCAGATAGGTCTCGAACGGCGTCTGGAACCGCTCCAGGAACGCCGCCGGCAACTGGAACCCGGTGGGGTCGTCGTCGATCAGCCCGGTCGACTGCGACACATGCGCCGCGATCGCCCGCCGCTTGGCCGGCAGCACCTCCGTCACGTCCAGCCGCCATCCCGCGATCGCCGGCCCCTCGAGCGCCATGTCCGCCGGCAGCGTCCAACCCCAAACCGGATAGGCCAGATGCCGCAACCCGCTCCGCCGCGCCGCCGCGACCACCATGTGATGCACCGCCAAATGGTCCCCATGCGGATCGTGCCGCCACGGCGCCAGCAGCACCCCGCAGCCGAACCGCGAAGCCGCATCGATGATCGCGCCCACCGCCGCCTCGAACTCGGGGCCTTCGCTCGGCGCCTTGGTGTCCCGCAGACGCAAGAACTCCAGCCGCTCCCGTCCGATCCCGAGCGCCCCCGTCGCCGCCGCCGCCTCCGCCTCCCGCAGCGCCCGCAGCCGCGGCGCCGGATACGCCGCAGAGTTCGGATGCGACCCGGTGCCGTCCGTCACCACCACCACCGCCCCACGCCCGCCGCTCATCGCCAGCAGCCCGCCGCAGCCCAGGCTCTCGTCATCCGGATGCGGCGCCACCACCAACGGATCCGCCCCGCCCAGGATCGTCGCCAGATCCGCCACCGGCAGCGACGCCATCGCCCGGTGCGCCTCCCCCGCGGTCATGCCCGCGCCAGATGCCAAGCCGCCGCCTCCAGCAGCACCGCGTCCGGCGCCGGCTGCCGCAGATACGTCCCGAGATCCCGAACCAACCGCTCCACCGGGCTCGGCGCGATGAACGCGCCCAACCCCAGCGACCGCTGCGCATCCCGGATCGCGTCCAGACACGCCGCCTCCACCGCCGTCCGCGCCAGGTTCACCATCGCCAGCCGCGCACCCTCATCCGCCGTCTCAGCCTCCGCCAGCATCGCCGCCCGCTTGGCCCACATCACCGCCGTATCCCGCGCGATCACCATCGCCCCGAACCGCGCCAACTGCATCGGCGCCTCCGCCTGTCCCTTCCGCCGCAACCCCTCGGCCACCGCCTCGACCAGCGCCTCCAGACCACCCGCCGCCGCCGCCGACCCGCGCCACGCCCCGCACGAGAAATCCGGCTCCCGCAAGTAGTCCCCCGCCGCCCCCAGCCAGAACAGCACCCGCGCCCCGTCCAGCGTCACCGTCCCGTTCGCCGCCGCCCGCATACCCTGCAGCCCGGCCACCGCAACCACCCGCTCCGCCCCGGTCAGCGCCACGATCGCCATCCGGATCCCATCCGCCGTCGCCACCGTCACCAGCGCCCGGCTGCAATGCCCCGCCCCGCTCGACGGCCCCTTGCGCCCCACCAGCGAACCGCCCTCCCACCGAATCGGCGCCGCCGGATCATCCGTCACCCAAAGCCCGAACCGATGCCCAGCCAGCGCATCCGCCGCCGCCGCCGCGACCTGCTCCGTCGAGCCGAACCGCGCCACCAGCCGCAACGCGTTCAGATGCGCCTCGAACAGCCGCGCCACCGACAGGTTGCCGCGCCCGAACAGACGCAGCAGCGCCAGCGCCAGCGCGGCGCCGCCGGGCTCCGTGCCCGCGCCGAGTCCCCCCAACCGCTCCGGCACCGGCGCGGCCAGCACGCCCGCCTCCCGCAACGCAGCCATGTCCGCATCCGGAAAACGTGCCCCCGCATCGAACTCTGCCCCGTGCGAAAGCATTTCGGGTAAGTAGGCGCGGACGCGTTCGAGCATGGCATCGGCCCGGTCGGCCGACGAACGAGGAGCGGCTTGATTGGTCACAAACCGCGAACGTCAACCAACCATCGGAGTTGCTGCCCTGACCCCCGCCCTCCGGCCGCAGGCCGCCGCACCATGAAGCTGCCCGGCCGCGCCGAATGGCTCTTCTCGGTCCGCACCTTCGGCGCCGCCATGCTCGCGCTCTACATCGGCCTCGCCTTCGACCTCGACCGCCCCTACTGGGCCATGGCCTCCGCCTACATCGCCTCGCAGCCCCTCTCCGGCGCCACCCGCTCCAAGGCGGTCTACCGCCTGCTCGGCACCGTCCTCGGCGCCAGCGCCACCATCGTCCTCGTCCCCGCGCTGGTGAACGCGCCCGTCCTCCTCAGCATCGCCCTCGCGCTCTGGACCGGCGTCTGCCTCTACTTCGCGCTGCTCGACCGCACGCCCCGCAGCTACGTCTTCATGCTCGCCGGCTACACCGCCGCCATCGTCGGCTTCCCCTCCGTCGCCCAACCCGACGCGATCTTCACCACCGCCGTCGCCCGCATGCAGGAGATCGGCCTCGGCATCACCGTCGCCAGCATCGTCGCCTCCATCGTCTTTCCCCGCCGGGTCCAGCCGGTGCTGGCGACGAAGCTGGATGGCTGGCTCGGCAATGCCGGCCGCTGGGCGCTCGCCGCCCTGGCCGGCGAGAGCGCCGACGACTCGGTCCGCGCCGAACGCCAGCGCCTCGCCGGTGACATCGCCGAGATCGACCTGCTCACCTCCTACCTCGCTTGGGACCAGGACGCGCAGCCTGACGCGGTCCGCACGCTGCGCGCCCTCCGCCGCCGCATGCTGACCCTGCTGCCCGTCCTCTCCTCGCTCACCATCCGCGTCCAGGCCCTCCGCGCCGAGAACGGCCTCCACGATGTCCAGAATGTGCTCGACCGGACCGCCGACTACGTCCGCCGCCGCGCCGACACGCCGGTGCCCGACGACCTGCGCGCCGCCACCACCCAGAAATGCCCCACCGACGCCGCCTGGGCCGACCTGCTGCGCGTCAGCCTGCTCAACCGCGTGCGAGAACTCCTCGACCTGGTCGAGGATTGCCGCCGCCTGCGCCTGCACATGGAGGCCGGCGGCCCGTTCCCCACCCCGCTCGCCTATCACCGCAGCCGCGCCGCCGCCGAAGTCCAGCACCGCGACCACCCGCGCGCCCTCTGGTCCGCCGCCTCCGCCGCGCTCGCCGTGCTCGTCTGCTGCGCCTTCTGGATCGGCTCCGGCTGGGCCGACGGCGCCGTCGCCGCCGAGATGGCCGCCGTCGCCTGCTGCTTCTTCGCGACTCTCGACGACCCGGTGCCCGCCATCGTCGGCTTCGCCACCTGGTCCACCGTCGCCGTCGCCGTCGACGCGGTCTACCTCTTCGCCCTGCTCCCGATGATCCACGACTTCCCCATGCTGGTCCTCGCCCTCGCCCCCGCCTTCCTGCTCTTCGGCGCATTGGCCGCCATGCCCGCCACCGCCTCGATCGGCATGGCTCTGTCCGCCAACGGCGCCACCCTGCTGAGCCTCCAGACCACCTACAACGCGCAGTTCGAACCCTTCATCAACTCCGGCACGGCGCTCATCCTGGGCATGGCGGCCGCCGCCGTGATCACCCGCATCGTCCGTTCCGTCGGCGCCGAATGGAGCGCGCTCCGCCTGCTGCGCCGCATCTGGGCCGACCTCGCCGCCGCCGCCGCCCGCACCGGCCAAGGCGACCGCGCCCAGTTCGCCGGCCTCATCCTCGACCGCATCAGCCTCGTCGCCCCGCGCATCGCCGCCGCCGGGCCCGGCAGCGAAGCCGGCGCCGTCGACGCCCTGGCCGACCTGCGCGTCGGCATCAACATCATCACCCTCCGCCGCATCCGCCGTAGCCTCCCCCCCTTCGCCCGCGACCGCGTCGACGAAGCGCTCTCCGGCCTCGCCGCCTACTTCGCCGCCCGTGCCGAGGGCGCCGCCCCGACGCTCGACGCCCCGCTGCTCGAACGGATCGACGCCGCACTCGCCGCCACCGCCGGCGTCGGCCGCCCCGAAGGTGCGCTCGCCCTGGTCGGCGTCCGGCTCGGCCTGTTCCCCGACGCGGCCGCCTTCGCCTCGCCAGCCGTGATGCGGGCCGCCTGATGGCCGAGATCAGCCTCGGCGGCGGCGTGCTGGTGCCGGCCTTCGCGCTCTGGGCGGCCATCGCCTTCGCGCTCTCCGTCCTTCTCCGCCGGCTGCTCCGCGCCGTCGGATTCTATCGCCTGGTCTGGCACCGCGCCCTGTTCGACCTCGCGCTCACCATCCTGCTGCTCGGCGGAACCGTCGCGCTCGCCAGAGGAATTGTCGGTCCATGAAGTCGAAACTCGCCCGCCTCGGCCGCGTCGCCGTCACCCTGGTCGCGGTCGCCGCCGCCGGCGCCGTCGGCTTGTGGCTCTGGACCTATTACATGATCGAGCCCTGGACCCGCGACGGCCGCGTCCGCGCCGACGTGATCGGCATCACCCCCGACGTCAGCGGCCTCGTCGCCCAAGTCCTGGTCCGCGACAACCAGACCGTCCATGCCGGTGACGTGCTGTTCCGCGTCGACCGCGCCCGTTTTGAACTCGCGCTCCAGATCGCCGAAGCCGGCGTCGCCAGCCGCCTGGCCGCGCTCACCGAGTCCAAGCACGAGGCCGAACGCTACGCCTCGCTCAACAACGTCGCCGTCAGCGTCGAGAAGCAGCAGCAGACCCAGGCCGCGCTGCAGGCCGCATCCGCCGCCTACCAGCAGGCCCAGGCCGACCTCGGCGTCGCCAAGCTCAACCTCGACCGCACCGAGATCACCGCGCCTACCAACGGCATCGTCACCAATTTTGACCTCCGGCCCGGCGACTATGTCAGCGCCGGAAAGCCCATGCTCGCCTTCATCGACACCGACTCCATCCATGTCGACGGCTATTTCGAAGAGACCAAGCTCTCCCAGATCCACCCCGGCGACCGCGCCACCATCCGCCTCCTCGGCGACCCCCAACCGCTCGACGGCCGCGTCGAGAGCATCGCCGGCGGCATCGAGGACCGCGAGCGCAACGCCAGCGCCAACCTCCTCGCCAACATCACCCCCACCTTTAGCTGGGTCCGCCTCGCCCAGCGCATCCCCGTCCGCGTCACGCTCGACGACGCCGCCGCCAACGCGCGCCTCATCCCCGGCCGCACCGCCACCGTCATCGTCCACCCCAATACCGCCACCATCCCCGCCCCCTGACGAAGAGCGCCGGCGGGGCAAACCCACGCTTGACAAACCCCAACCCGCAAGCGCACCCGGAAATCGGGAGAGACGACATGTCCATCACAGCATCCAAGCCGTCGAACGTCGCCACCGTGCTGCGCGTCACCAGCGGCAACTTCCTCGAGATGTTCGACTTCTTCCTGTTCGGCTTCTACGCCACCTACATTTCGAAAGCGTTCTTCCCCAGCGACAACGAGATCAACTCGCTGCTGCTCACCTTCATGACGTTCGGCGCCGGCTTCCTGATGCGTCCGCTCGGCGCGATCTTCCTCGGCGCCTATATCGACAAGGTCGGCCGCCGCCTCGGCCTGATCGTCACCCTGGCCATCATGGCCACCGGCACCCTGCTGATCGCCTTCGTCCCCGGCTACGCCACGATCGGCCTGCTCGCCCCCGCCCTCGTCCTGATCGGCCGACTGCTGCAGGGCTTCTCCGCCGGCGTCGAGCTCGGCGGCGTCTCCGTCTACCTCGCCGAGATGGCCCCGCCCGGCCGCAAGGGCTTCTACGTCGCCTGGCAGTCCGGCAGCCAGCAGGTCGCCATCATGGTCGCCGCCGTCATCGGCTACCTGCTCAACCTGTGGCTCGCGCCCACCGACGTCGCCGGCTGGGGCTGGCGCATCCCCTTCGTCATCGGCTGCGCCATCGTGCCGTTCCTCTTCTACATCCGCTCCTCGCTGCAGGAGACCGAGGAGTTCAAGGCGCGCCACACCCGTCCCACCGTCGGTCAGGTGTTCACCACCCTCGGCCGCAACTGGGCCATCGTCCTGCTGGGCATGCTGATGGTCGCCATGACCACGATCAGCTTCTACGCCATCACCGTCTACACGCCGACCTTCGGCAAAACCGTGCTCAAACTGTCCACCACCGACAGCCTGATCGTCACCTTCTGCGTCGCGGTCTCCAACCTGTTCTGGCTGCCCGTCATGGGCGCCCTCTCCGACCGCATCGGCCGCAAGCCGGTGCTGCTGTTCTTCTCGGCGCTCACCCTGCTGACCGCCTACCCCGTGCTGGCCTGGCTGGTCGCCAACATCACCTTCGTCAACATGCTGATCGCGCTGCTGTGGCTCTCCTTCCTCTACGGCAGCTACAACGGCGCGATGGTCGTGGCGCTGACCGAAGTGGTGCCGCCGGCCGTGCGCACCGCCGGGTTCTCGCTGGCCTACTCGCTCGCGACCGCGATCTTCGGCGGCTACACGCCGTTGATCTCGACTTGGCTGATCGAGCAGACCAACAACAAGGCCGCCCCTGGGATCTGGCTCGCCTTCGGCGGCGCCTGCGGCCTGGTCGCCACCTTCCTCATCTACCGCGAACGCGCCGTGGCGCTGCGCGGCCAGGAGACCCCCGCTTGAACCGACTCGTCTTCGCCCTCGCCGTCCTCCTCCTGCCCACCACGCTCCACGCCGCCGACCTGCACGTCGTCAGCTCCGGCGGCTTCGCGGAAGCCTACAAGGCGCTCCTCCCCGATTGGGAGAAGCAGACCGGCAACCACGTCACCACCGAATGGGGCCCCTCCATGGGCGACACGCCGCAAGCCGTGCCCCAGCGCATCGCCCGCGGCGAGAAGATCGACGTCGTCATCATGGTCGGCTACGCGCTCGACAAGATGGTCGCCGACGGCAAGGTCGCCGCCGACGACGCCATCCCGCTGGCCCGCTCCGGCGTCGGCGTCGTGGTCAAGCAGGGCGCGCCCGAACCCTCCGTCGCCACCGTCGACGCGCTGAAGGACGCGCTGCTTGAAGGCCAAGTCGATCGCCTATTCCGACAGCGCCAGCGGCGTCTACATCGAGCGCGAGATGTTCAAGAAGATGGGCATCGAGGACCAGGTGCGCGGCAAGGCCCGCATGATCCCGGCCGAGCCGGTCGGCCAGGTCGTCGCCCGCGGCGAGGCCGAGATCGGCTTCCAGCAGATCAGCGAGCTCAAGCCGATCGCCGGCATCACCCTACTCGGCCCGCTGCCCGCGCCCGTCCAGCTCGACACGATCTTCGCCGCCGGCGTCCTCGCCACCAGCGACCAGAAGGAAGCCGCCCGCTCGCTGGTGAAGTTCCTCGCCGCTCCGCAGGCCGCCACCGCGATCAAGAACAGCGGCATGGAGCCCTACGGCAAACCGAAATGACCGCATAAGCGGCGCGCAGGCCTTTTCCTGACGCGCTCGATGTCCCACATGCGCGCCATGAGACGCCGCGCCCTTCTCCTCGCCCCCCTCCTCCTGCCGCTGGCCGCACACGCGCAGACCGCCCCGCTCAGCCCGCAGGACCGCGCCGACATCGCCCGCGTCGAGGCCTATCTGAACTCGGTCAAGACGCTGCAGGCCCGCTTCCTCCAGGTCGCCCCCGATGGCGGCACCAGCGAGGGTGTGGCCTGGCTGCAGCGGCCCGGCCGCATGCGCTTCCAATACGATCCGCCCTCCCCGTTCCTGCTGGTCGGCGGCCACGGCCTGCTCGTGTTCCACGACAGCCAGCTCAAGCAGACCAGCAACATCCCGCTCGGCCAGACCCCGCTCGGCCTGCTGCTGCAGGACAACCTGCGCCTCTCCGGTGACATCACCGTCTCGCGCGTCGTCCGCCTCCCCGGCCAGCTGCAGGTCAGCCTCTACCGCACCGCCACCCCGCAGGACGGCGTGCTGACCTTGATCTTCGCCGACAACCCGCTGGCGCTGCGCTCCTGGGTCGTCACCGACGCCCAGCGCCGCGACACCCGCGTCACCCTCTACAACGCCCAGCTCGGCGGAACCTTCGACCAGAAGCTGTTCAACTTCATCGATCCGCGCTTTTTCCAAAACAATGATGGCGGAAACGGGTCAGGTTGATTAACCTTTCTTTCGTCATTTTCGGGTAGAAATCTCGGAGTATGAAACCGCTCGTTGGGATTTCCTGCTGCACCAAGCTGTTCGGCACCTACGGAATGCCGAACCACGCAGCGTCCGATACCTACGTCCGAGCCGTCGACCAGGTGGTCGGCGGTGTCCCGATCCTCGTCCCCGCCAACGGCGACTCCGCCGATATCGAGACGTTGGTCGCCAAGCTCGACGGCCTGATCCTCACCGGCAGCCGCTCCAACGTCCAGCCCTGCCTCTACCAAGGCCCGCCGCACGCCGAAGGCACTCCCGAGGACCCGGCGCGTGACGCCACCACCATGCGGCTCATCCGCGCCGCCATATCCGCCGGGATCCCGCTCTTCGCCATCTGCCGCGGCCTGCAGGAACTCAACGTCGCCCTCGGCGGCAGCCTGCACCAGCGCCTGCAGGACCTCCCCGGCCGGATGGACCACTCCACCCCGCTCTGCCCCAACGGCCGCATCCGCACCGGCAAGGCGCACGACGCCCGCATCACCCCGGGCAGCTGGCTGCACCGCCTCGCCGGCGCGACCAACATCCCCGTCAACTCCCTCCACAACCAAGGGATCGACCGCCTCGCCCCCGGCCTCGTCGTCGAAGCCGTCGCCGCCGACGGCACCATCGAGGCCGTCCGCCTCCCCGGCTCCGCCGCGCTCACCATCGGCGTGCAATGGCACCCCGAATACGATTTCCAGACCGACGCGGTCTCCCGCAGCCTGTTCGCCGCCTTCGGCGCGGCCATGGCCCGGCACAACGAGCAGGCCCTAGCCGCCGACTGACGCAGCCGACACACCCTCGTCGAAAGCGAAAATCGCGCGCGGCGACTCGGTGCAATCAACGGCTTCTTAGGCTAACCTCCCGCTCGACATGAGCACTGCTTTCGCCTCCCCGGAAATCCGCGCCGCCGCCCGACTTCGCCTCGGGCAGCTCGGCGGCATCGTCCTCGGCTTCGCCGCACTCCTGCTGCTGCTGGCCCTGATCAGCTACAATCCCAACGACCCGTCGCTCAACACCGCGACCGCGCAGCGCCCGACCAATTGGGCCGGCCTCGCCGGCGCCACCACCGCCGACCTGCTGCTCCAGAGCTTCGGCGTGGCGGCGTTCCTGCCCGTGCTGGCGCTCATCGCCTGGTCCTATCGCCTGCTGAACACGCCGCAGGCCCATCTCCTGGTCCGCTCGATCGCCACGCTGCTCGCGTTGCCCGCCATGGCGGCGCTGCTCGCCACCCTGCCGCATGGCGCGCTGATCTGGCCGTCCGACGCCGGCTGGGGCGGCGCCATCGGCGGCATGGTCGCGCCGAGCCTGCTCGGCATGGGCGACGGCCTGCTCGGCCCGCTCGGCGGCGCCGCGGTCGTCATCCTGCTCGCAGCGCTGACGACGATCCTGACGCTGCTCTCCCTCGGCCTCACCGGCACCGAATGGCGCGCCGCCGGGCTGGGCGTCGGACAGGCCGCAAGGTTCTCCGCCCAGGGCGGACGCATCGCCTCGAGCTACGTCGCCAAGACCAGCCAACGCTTTGCCCGCCGCAGCGAACCGGCCGAGCCGGATCTCCCGCCGGAAACCCTGCCCAGGCTTTCCCCTGCGCCGCGTCGCCCCGACACCTTCGTCCGCCCCCCCGAACCGCCGCGCGCCGAGCCGCCTCGCGCCGAGCCTGCCGAATTGCCCGGCGAGGTCGAGCCGCAGCGCGCCGAAGGTCGCCATCCGCAAGCCCTCGCCGCCGGTGCAGCCCAGCCTTCCCCTGGTGGAGGCCGGCTGGCAGTTCCCGCCGCTCTCGCTGCTCACCCAGGCCCCGCCCCGCGCCTCCACCGGCCCGAACGAGGACTCGCTGCAGGCCAACGCCCGCCTGCTCGAGAGCGTCCTCAGCGATTACGGCGTCCAGGGCGTGATCCGCGAGATCCGCCCCGGCCCGGTCGTCACCCTCTACGAACTCGAGCCCGCCCCCGGCATCCGCAGCGCCCGCGTGATCGGCCTGGCCGACGACGTCGCCCGCTCGCTCTGCGTCACCGCCGTCCGCATCGCCACCGTCCCGGGCCGCAACGTCATCGGCATCGAGGTGCCGAACGAGAAGCGCGAGACCGTCTTCCTCTCCGAACTGCTCGACAGCCCCGACTGGCGCAACAACCAGTCCAAGCTCTCGCTCGCCCTCGGCAAGGACATCAGCGGCGCGCCCATCATCGCCGACCTCGCCCGCATGCCGCATCTGCTCATCGCCGGCACCACCGGCTCCGGCAAGTCGGTCGGCATCAACGCCATGATCCTCTCGCTGCTCTACCGCATGTCGCCGGACCAGTGCCGCCTGATCATGATCGACCCCAAGATGCTCGAACTGTCGGTCTACGAAGGCATCCCGCACCTCCTCGCGCCCGTGGTCACCGAGCCTGCCAAAGCCGTCGCCGCGCTCAAATGGACCACCCGCGAGATGGAGCGCCGCTACCGCGCGATGAGCCAGCTCAACGTCCGCAACGTCGGCGGCTACAACGAGAAAGTCGCCGAGGCGCTCGCCACCGGCAAGGTCCCGACCCGGCAGGTGCAAGTCGGCTTCGACGCCGACACCGGCAAACCCATGTTCGAGAGCCAGCCGCTCGCGCTCAAGCTGCTGCCCTACATCGTCGTGGTCATCGACGAGATGGCGGACCTCATGATGGTCGCCGGCAAGGAAGTCGAAGCCGCCGTCCAGCGCCTTGCCCAGATGGCCCGCGCCGCCGGGATCCACGTCATCATGGCGACACAGCGCCCCTCGGTCGACGTCATCACCGGCACCATCAAGGCCAACTTCCCCACCCGGATCTCGTTCCAGGTCATCAGCAAGTTCGACAGCCGCACCATCCTCGGCGAACAAGGCGCCGAGCAGCTCCTCGGCATGGGCGACCTCCTGCACATGCAGGGCGGCGGCCGCATCTCCCGCGTCCACGGCCCCTTCGTCCGCGACTCCGAGGTCGAGCAGATCGTCGAATTCCTCCGCGCCCAGGCCGAACCGACCTACGACGACGAGATCACCGACGGTCCCGACGGATCCGACGATCGCGGCGACGACGGCTCCAACCCCGCCCTCTCCGGCATCGCCGCGGCCGGCGACAGCGACAAGAGCCTGTTCGACCAGGCCGTCGCCTTCGTCGCCCGCGAAGGCAAAGCCAGCACGTCGCTGATCCAGCGCCACCTGCGCATCGGCTACAACCGCGCCGCCACCCTCATCGAGCAAATGGAGAAAGAGGGCATCATCAGCCCGGCCAACCACGCCGGCAAACGCGAGATCCTCATCCGCATCACCAAGGACGACGACGACTGATGCTCTACAGCGTCTCCCCCGTCCTCCTCGTCCGCGACGTCACCGCCGCCGCGCATTACTGGCGCGACGCCCTCGGCTACCGCGTCGGCCAATTCTACGGCGACCCGCCCGCCTTCGTCATCGTCGCCCGCGACCGCATGCACATCATGCTCAAGCAAGCCGCCGACCCAGCCCATGTCGTCCCCCACAACGCCACCACCCCCGGCATCTGGGACGCCTATTTCTACACCGACGACGTCGACGCCCTCTTCACCGAGCTGAAGGACCGCGGCGCGATCATCGACTATGAACTCTGCGACCAACCCTATGGCTGCCGGGAATTCGGCATCCGCACCCCGGACGGCCACGACATCGCCTTCGGCCAGGAGATCAAACCCTAGCCCGGCGCCACCCCGAACAGGTTCTCATGCAGCGTCCGCCCCGTGTATTCGGTCCGGAACAATCCCCGGCGCTGCAGCTCCGGCACCACGAACCGCCCGAAATCCTCGTAGCCGCCCGGGCTGAGCGCCGGCACCACCATGAACCCGTCGCATCCGCCGGCCTCGAACATCTCCTGCAGCCGGTCCGCGATCGCCGCCCCGCTGCCGACCAGCCGCGGCGTCATCTGATTGACCCCATACCGCCGCCCCGCCTCGCGCAGCGTCATCTCGCCCAGCGCCCCGCCCGCCCGCAGATTGTCCATCACCCCCTGGATCGCCGAGCCTCCCTCCGGCACCAACAACGGCGCATCCAGCGGATAGGGCGACAGGTCCTGCCCCAGGATCAGCGAGATCTCCGCCACGCCCAGCTCCGGATTGACCAGCGCATCCAGCTCCGCCGCCAGATCCTCCGCCTGCCCCAGCGTCTCCCCCGCGATCACGTCGATCGCCGGCAGGATCACGCAACGATCAGGATCGCGCCCGTGGCTTTCCATCCGGGCCCGGATATCCGCTGCGAACGCCCGCATCGCCTCCACCGTCCCCTGATGGGTGAAGATCACCTCCGCCCAGCGCCCGGCGAAGTCCCGCCCCCGCGGCGAACTCCCCGCCTGCATGATCACCGGCCGCCCCTGCGGTCCCCGCGGCGTCGACAGCGGCCCGGCCGTCCGCACGTATCGCCCGGCATAATCGACCGCCCGCACCTTCGCCGGGTCGGCATAGATCCCGGCCGCCTGGTCGAGCCGGAGCGCGTCCCGCTCCCAGCTCCCCCACAGGCCGAAACACGCCTCCAGCACCTCGTCGGCGATGTCGTACCGCACCGCCTTGTCCGGCAGCGCCTCGAGCCCGAGATTGCGCGCCTCCATCCGCCCCGACGACGTCACCACGTTCCAAGCCGTCCGCCCGCCGCTGATATGGTCCAGCGTCGCGAACGACCGCGCGATGTGGAACGGATACGTCCCCGTGGTCGACATCGTCGCCGACAGCCCGATATGCCGCGTCGCCCGCGCCATCGTGGCCAGCAGCTGCATCGGATCGAGCAGGCACATCTGCCCCGCCCAGCGCAGCATCGCATCCGGCCGCCCCTCGAACACGTCGTAGATCCCGGCGAAATCGACGAAGAACAGCGCGTCGAAACACGCCGCCTCCATCACCCGCGCCAGATGCTCGTACCGCGCCGGGTCCGTCGCCCGCACGGCGTCGCTGTCGCGATGCCGCCAGCTGCCGTTATTGTGCCAGCTCGGGCCGGCCATCAGGTAGCCGACGAGGTGCATCTGCCGGGTCATGCAGGGCAGCATCCGCCGCGCTACCCTTCGCTGCAACTGCGAAGTCTGTCATGTTGGTAATATGGGCTATCCCTCCTGGCTGCCGCTGCTGCTCGGCTTCCTCACCGCCGTCGGCCCGCTCTCGACCGACATGTACCTGCCGGCCTTCCCCGCCATCGAGGCCTCGCTCGGCTCGGGCGCCGGCACCGCGCAGATCACGCTGGCGACCTGGTTCGCCGGCCTCGCCGTCGGCCAGCTCACCCAGGGCTCGCTCGCCGACCGCTTCGGCCGGCGCCGACCGCTGCTGTTCGCCACCGCGATCTACACCCTGGCCAGCGCCGGCTGCGCCCTGTCTCCGAACCTGTTCTGCCTCGCCGCCATGCGCTTCCTGGCCGGGTTTAGCGGCTCGGCCAGCATGGTGATCCCGCGCGCGATCGTGCGCGACCTGGCCGACGGGCACGACGCCGCCAAGCTGATGTCCCGCCTCATCCTGGTGATGGGCGCCGCCCCGATCCTGGCGCCCACGCTCGGCGGCCTGGTGCTCGGCTTCGGCTCCTGGCGCACCATCTTCTGGATCGCCGCCGGCTATGGCGCGATCGGCACCGCCCTGGTCATCGTCCTGCTGCCCGACACGATGGCGGCGCAGCACCGGGTCAAGCTGGGCCTCACCGGCCTGCTCGGCCGTTACATCGCCGTCTGCCAGGACCGCGTCTTCCTGCTCTACGCCCTGCTCGGCGGCTTCGGCATGTTCGGCATGTTCGCCTATATCGGCGGCTCGCCCCCGGTCCTGATCCAGCATTTCGGCTTCAGCCCCGCGCAATACGGCATGGTGTTCGGCGCGAGCGCCTTCTTCTTCATCCTGGCCAGCCAGATCAGCCCGCTGATCCTGCGCCGGGTCGGCTCGACGCGGATCCTGCGCGCCGCCACGTCGCTCTATCTCGCCGCCGCCGTGGTGATGACGGTCTGCGCCGTGTTCCATGTCGGCGGCGTCTTCGGCATCGTGCTGCCGGTCGTCGTGCTGATGGGCTGCATGGGCATGGCGCTGCCCAACGCCGCGGTCGGCGCGCTGTCCCGCCATGCGGCGCAGGCCGGCACCGCGTCCGCCATGATGGGCACGCTGCAATTCACCCTGGCCGCCATCTCCGGCGCGCTGGTCGGCCTGCTAGCCGACGGCTCCG
This sequence comes from uncultured Alphaproteobacteria bacterium, assembly GCA_963848035.1. Taxonomy (GTDB): domain Bacteria; phylum Pseudomonadota; class Alphaproteobacteria; order Acetobacterales; family Acetobacteraceae; genus JAVVHH01. The sequence goes on along the minus strand of CAWKCD010000001.1, from coordinate 2,192,249 downwards.
CCCGCCCTATGGCCGGCCTGATCCTGTTCGCCGGCGTTGCCGCCGTCACCGCCGACCGCCTCCGCGCCCGGCTGCAGACCGTTGCCGACGCGCGCAAGCAAACGGTAAGCTCGTCCTCGGGCAACTGAGCGGGCCGATGCAACACGCGCTCTGGCTAGCGGCACTCCTGAGTTTCGCGTCCTGCGCCAACGCCGAGCCGCCGCTCGACCCGGCCGCCGCCACCCTCGGTTTCTTCCACGCCGACGGCTCCGTCCCGCCGCCCTATCATACCGAATGGCGGCTCACGGTACGGCCGGACCACACCGCCACCTACCAGCACTGGCAGGGCTACCCAGGCCCGTCCGTCAAACCGCGCGAACTCGCATTCACCGTCCAACCCGCGCAGTATGCCGCCCTCCTCGCCGCGCTGCGCGCCGCCCCGTTTGCCGACGCCACCCCGCCCGGCCCGGCCATGCCCGGCAGCGACACCAACGAGATCACGCTGCAATCCGGCAGCCGCCGCTTGACCGTCGTCTACGGCTCGACCCGCGAGCCCCAACGCTGGCAGTCCTCGATCGACGCCTTCGCCGCCATCGCAGACGACGCCGTGTCCCGGCTGGAGCCGCCGCCCGTCAAGCGCTAGCCTGGCCCCGAACCTCAGGAATCATTGCATGGACCTCCACCTCGCCGGCAAGCGCGCCCTCATCACCGGCGGCTCCAAAGGCATCGGCCGCGCCAGCGGCGAAATCCTGGCCGAGGAAGGCTGCGACATCGTCCTCGTTGCCCGCGACCCGGCCGTGCTCGAGGAGACCGCCGCCGCCATCCGCGCCAAGCGCCAGGTCCGCGTCGAGACCATCACCGCCGACCTCTCCCGCCAAGACGAGGTCGAGCGCGTCGCGGCGTCGGCCGGACCGCTGGACATCCTCGTCAACAACGCCGGCGCCATCCCGCCCGGCAACCTGCTGGCCGTCGACAACGCCACGCTGCGCGCCGCCTGGGACCTCAAGGTGTTCGGCTTCATCTCGCTGACGCGGGCGCTCTACCCCGCCCTGCGCGACCGCAAGGGCGTCATCGTCAACGTCATCGGCGCCGCCGGCGAAACCTTCGACCCCGGCTACATCGCCGGGGTCGCGGGCAATGCCGCGCTGATGGCGTTCACCCGCGGCCTGGGCCGCGGCGCGCACAAGGACGGCGTCCGCGCCGTCGCCATCAACCCCGGCCCGGTGGCCACCCAGCGCATGGAGCGCCTGCTGCGCCACCGCGCCGAGACCGAACTCGGCAACGCCGACCGCTGGCGCGAACTCACCGCGCCGATGCCCTACGGCCGCGCCGCCGAACCGGAGGAGATCGCCGCCGCCGTCGCCTTCCTCGCGAGCGACCGTTCGGCGTACACGAACGGCACGGTGCTCACCATCAACGGCGGCCCCTGAACGCAAGGCTCCGTTGCTCCCCGCAGGTGGCAGCGGGGCGGACGAGAACCCAAGTGACGGTGCGGAGGTCGCAATGACAGCACTCGAGTTCGGTCTCGACACGTTCGGCGACGTCACCGCCGGGTCGGACGGCGCGCCGCTGCACCAGGCGGAGGTGCTGCGCAACGTGGTCGCCGAAGGCGTCCTGGCGGAGCAGACCGGCGTGGACGTGTTCTCGGTCGGCGAGCACCACCGCGCTGATTTCGCGGTATCGGCTCCGGAGGTCGTGCTCGCGGCCATCGCCGGCCAGACGAGCCGCATCCGCCTCGGCTCCGCCGTCACCGTGCTCAGCTCCGACGACCCGGTGCGCGTCTATCAACGTTTCGCCACGCTCGATGCCGTCTCGCGTGGCCGCGCCGAGGTCATCCTGGGACGCGGCTCGTTCATCGAATCCTTTCCCCTCTTCGGCTACGCGCTCGACGATTACGAGACGCTGTTCGAGGAGAAGCTGGACCTGTTCGCCGAGCTCCGGCGCGAGGGCCCGATCACCTGGTCCGGCACCACCCGCGCCGGGCTCGAGGCGCAGCGCGTATATCCGGAGACCGAGAACGGTTTGCAGACCTGGGTCGGCGTCGGCGGCAGCCCGCAATCGGTGGTGCGCGCGGCGCGGCACAATCTGCCGCTGATGCTCGCGATCATCGGCGGCGACCCGCTGCGCTTCCGCCCGTATGTCGACCTCTATCACCGCACCCGGGCCGGTCAGCCGACGCTGCCGGTCGGCGTGCACTCGCCGGGCTTCGTGGCCGACAGCGATGCCGAAGCAAGGGCGCTGCTCTGGCCGTCCTACAAGGTGATGCGGGATCGGATCGGCGCCGAGCGCGGCTGGCCGCCGATGCGCCGCGAGGAGTTCGAGGCCGAGGCGGCCGGCGGCTCGCTCTATGTCGGTGGGCCCGAGACCGTCGCGCGTCGGATCGCCGCGACCGTGGCCGGGCTCGGGATCCAGCGCTTCTCGCTCAAATACAGCGCCGGTCCGCTGCCGCACGACGCGCTGATGCGCAGCATCGAGCTGTATGGGCGCCGGGTCATCCCGCTGGTGCGGGAAATGCTGAGCCAGACCGCCGACCTCGTCGCAACAGCCAACTAACCGGAGCGATCAATGTCCGACCAAAGCGAATACACGCCCCCCGACGTCTGGACCTGGAAGCAAGGCAATGGCGGCCGCTTCGCCAACATCAACAAGCCGACCGCGGGCGCGACGCAGGAGAAGGCGCTGCCCGTCGGCAAGCACCCGTTGCAGCTCTACTCGCTGGCCACGCCCAACGGCGTGAAGGTGACGGTGATGCTCGAGGAGCTGCTCGCACTCGGGCACAAGAGCGCCGAATACGACGCCTGGCCGATCAAGATCGGCGAAGGAGATCAGTTCGGCAGCGATTTCGTCGCCATCAACCCGAACTCGAAGATCCCCGCCCTGCTCGACCACAGCGAGCCCAAGCCGGTCCGCGTGTTCGAATCCGGCTCGATCCTGCTCTACCTCGCCGACAAGTTCGGCGCCCTGCTGGCGACCGATCGCGCCACGCGGACCGAGACGCTCAACTGGCTGTTCTGGCAGATGGGGTCCGCACCCTATCTCGGCGGCGGCTTCGGCCATTTCTACGCCTACGCCCCGACCAAGATCGAATACGCCATCGACCGCTTCGCCATGGAGACCAAACGCCAGCTCGACGTGCTGGACCGCCGCCTGGCCGAAAGCCCGTATCTCGGTGGCAACGACTATTCGATCGCCGACATCGCCGTGTGGCCTTGGTACGGCGGCCTGGTGAAGGGCCAGCTCTACGGCGAGTTCCGCGCGCTTCCTGCAGGTCAGCGAGTACAAGAACGTCAACCGGTGGGCCGACGAGATCGGCGCCCGTCCCGCGGTCCAGCGCGGACGCATGGTCAACCGCCTCACCGGCGAGCCGGCGCAGCAACTGCACGAGCGGCATGATGCCGGCGACTTCGCCACCAAGACGCAGGACAAGCTCGTTCCGCAGACCTGACCTTGCAGAACGCAAAATCCATCTCATTTAGGCGAACCGCACGCGGCCAGCGTCGTTCTTAGCTCGATCTGTCCGCGAGTGTCGCCATGTTGAAATGGGCTTTGTTCTTCTTCGTCGTCTCGATCATCGCCGGGTTGTTCGGGTTCACCGGCATCTCGGCGGCGTCGGCCGGGATCGCCAAGATCCTGTTCTACATCTTCGTCTTGCTGTTCGTGGTGTTCCTGGTCATCGCCTTGGTGGCCGGCCAGGCCATCTTGTAGCGACCTTCAGCCCGGCGTCTGCACCACCGGGGTGCGGCGCCGGGCGACCAGGCTGAGCGTGCTGCCTTGGACCAGGATGGTGAAGATCGCCACCGCGTAGGTGGCGGCCAGCAGTCCCGGCCGGGCCGGATTGTCCGGCAGCGACAGCGCCAGCGCGATCGAGATCCCGCCGCGCAGCCCGCCCCAGGTCAGCACCGCAACCGTGCCCGGCGGAAACCGCACGAAACGGCCCAGCGCCGCCACTGCGCCGCCCACCGAGATGAACCGCCCCGCCAGCGCGAGCGGCACCGCCAGCAGCGCCACCGGCGCCATCGCCGCATCGAACTGCAGGACCAGCACTTCGAGCCCGATCAGCAGGAACAGCAGCGAGTTCAGCACGTAGTCGATGACTTCCCAGAAGCCGAACACGTAGCGGCGCGTCCGCTCGCTCATGCCCCGGCTAGCCCCGCGGCTGCCCAGCACCAGCCCGGCCACCACCACCGCGATCGGCCCGCTGGTCCCCAACACCTGCGCGACCGCATAGGTCCCGGTCGCGAGCGCCAGGGAGAGCATCACCTCGAGCGAGTATTCGTCGACCTGGCGCGTCATGCGGTAGCCGAGATAGCCGGTGAACAGGCCCAGCATCACGCCGCCGACGGCCTCGTGCAGGAACAGCAGCGCGATGTGGCCGGGCCCGGCGTCCTCGCCCATCGCCACCGCCAGCACCAAGGTGAACACGACGACGCCGACGCCGTCGTTGAACAGCGATTCGCCCTTCATGTCGGTCTCGAGCTCGATCGGCACGCGGACCGCCCTGAGGGTGCCGAGCACGGCCACCGGGTCGGTCGGGCTGATCAGCGCGCCGAACACGAGTGCCCAAGGCAGCGGGACCGGGTAGCCGACCGGGCCCGAGATCGCCCAGAGCCCCAGGCCGATCACCGCGGTCGAGACCAGCACGCCGATCGTCGCCGTGACCGCCACCGGGACCGCGCGCCCACGCAAGCTGCCAACGTCCAGATGCAGCCCGCCCGCGAACAGCAGGAAGGCGAGCAGGCCGTTCATGAGGGTCTGTTCGAAGTCGATCGACCGGAGGGCCACGGTCAGCCGGCGTCCGACGGTCTGGTCCGGCCAGAACACGTCGAACAGCACCAGCAGCAGCGAGGCGATCAGCCCCATGCCGAGCATCCCGATGGAGCTGGGCAAAGCGAGGTAACGCTGGTTCAGCCAGCCGAACAACGCGGACAGGCCGAGCAGCAACGCGGCCAGATCGAACAGTGAGAACAAGCGAACCTCCGTGGCGCGCTTGTAGAGCACGATCGGATCGGACCGGCACAGCCCGATCCGTCATGCGTGGGGTCGAGAGCGCGTTACCGCAGCGTGTCGATGTCCCAGAGCGGACGCGCCGCCTCCATCATCGCGTCGCCGCGGCCGATGCCGATATCGGCGAGCATCCGGTCGTCCATGCGGGCCAGCAGGCGGCGCGTGCGCCAGGCCAAGGCCATCGCGTGCAGCCGCTCCCACACGGTCCGGCGAGGCTCGGCGAGCTGCTTGGCGCTGCCGCGATAAGCCATCCGCGCGCTGTAGGTCGACATGTCGTTATCCCTTCCTTCGCTCTTGTCTATCGACAATTTGCGTCTCGGCATGGCATCATGGAAACGAATAGATATGATCCTACTGATCAGAGTTATTGATCCATGAGCCTCCCCGCCGGACTCGATCCCGACCTGCTGCGCAGCTTCGTCTTCATCGCCGAGGAGGGCAGCTTCACCCGCGCCGGGCAGCGCGCGGGGCGGACGCAATCGGCAATCTCGATGCAGTTGCAGCGGCTCGAACAGCAGCTCGGGCAGACCCTCGTGGCCCGCGGCCGCGGCGGCGCCGTGCATCTGACGACGCATGGGCAGTTCCTGCTGGAGAAGGCGCGCGAGCTGTTGGCGCTGAACGACCGGATCTGGTCGAGCTTCCGCAGCCCCACCGTGGCCGGCACCGTCCGGCTCGGCACGCCCGACGATTATGCGCTGCGCTACCTGCCGACGATCCTCAAGCGCTTCGCCGAGACCTACCCGTCGGTCGAGGTGGACGTGCTGTGCCTGCCGTCTAGCGACCTGGTCGAACGGCTGCGCGCGGGCGAGCTGGACCTGACGCTGTGCTCAGAAGGGCTCGAGCCGGCGGGAGCGAGCGCGATTGCGCTATGGCGTGCGCCACTGAGCTGGATCACGTCGATCCGGCACGCGCCGCACCGCCAAGATCCGCTACCGCTCGCGCTGGCGGCGGGCGATCATTGCTGCTGGCGGCAATCCGCGCTGCGGGCGCTGGAGGCGGCCGGGCGGCGCTACCGGATCGCCTACCGCTCGGCGACACAGATCGGGACCCAGGCGCCGGTGCTGGCCGGGCTGGCGGTGACGGTGGCGACCACGTCGTGGCTGCCGGAGGGCCTGCGCGCCGTGCGGCCCGAGGAGGGGCTGCCGCCGTTGCCGGAGTTCGGCATCCTGCTGCTCAAGGGCGCCAACCCGGCGCAGCCGGTCACCGATGCGCTGGCCAGCTACATCGCGGCGACGTTCGAGAGCGAGGCGCAGGCCGACTCACGCGCGGCAGCGTAACGCCGAGGACAGGACCGAAGCCGTTTTGGCTCGGTTTCGATACGGTTAGAGGGCGCCGAGGACCGTCTCGGCCTTGCTGACCTCGAAGCCGCCCGGGGGCTCCACGTTCAGGCTGGTCACCTTGCCGTCGTCGACCACCATCGCATAGCGCTGGCTGCGGACGCCCAGGCCGCGGGCGCTGAGGTCGAGTTCCAGACCGAGGATCTTGGTGAAGGCGGCGCTGCCGTCGGCCAGCATCACGACGCGGTCGCCGACGTCCTGGTCCTTGGCCCAGGCCGTCATCACGAAGGGATCGTTCACCGCGATGCAGGCGACGGTGTCGACGCCCTTGGCCTTGAACGCGTCGAGATTCTGCAAATAGCCCGGCAGATGCTTGGCGCTGCAGGTCGGCGTGAAGGCGCCCGGCACCGCGAACAGCACGACTTTCTTGCCCCCGAACACCTCGTCGGTGGTCATCTCCTTGGGGCCGTCCGCCGTTGCCGCGGTCAGCTTGGCGTGCGGGATCGCGTCCCCGACTTTGATCATGCTTGTCCTCCGACCGTGGTTGGCAGAGGTACCTAACGGCAAGTGCACGACGAGTCACGCGCGCCACGCTTGCCGATATCCGCGGAAATGCCAACATACGTGCCATGAACCGCCCCATTAACCGCCCGGTTGCCCGCAACGACGATCCTTACCTGACGGGACAGCTGCTCATCGCCATGCCGGCCATGGACGACGAGCGGTTCGCCCAGAGCGTCATCCTGATGTGCGCGCACACGACCGAGGGCGCGATGGGCATCGTGCTGAACCGCCCGCTGGCCAAGCCGAGCTTCGAGGCGCTGCTCTCGCAGCTCGACGTGCAACCGACCCCGCCGGCGCGGCAGATCCGCCTGTGCCAGGGGGGACCGGTCGATCACGGGCGGGGCTTCGTGCTGCACACCAACGATTGGGTCGGCGACGGCAGCCTGCGCGTGGACGACAAGCTGGCACTGACCGCGAGCCTGGACGTGCTGCAGGAGATCGCCAGCGGGCGCGGCCCCAAGGAGGGATTGCTCGCGCTGGGGTATGCGAGCTGGGGGCCGGGACAACTCGACCGCGAGATCCAGGACAATGTCTGGCTGTCCGCACCCGCGCCGGTCGAGCTGCTGTTCGATGCGGATTACGACAGTAAATGGCGCCGCGCGCTGGGCATCCTGCGCATCGATCCGCTGCTGTTGTCCGGCGCCGCCGGGCACGCCTGATCAGGGCCGACGGAGCAGTTCCAGCAGAGCGTCGAGCTGGTCGAGGTTGCGGTAGCTGATCTTCAGGCTGCCGCCGCGTCCCTCCTGGATGATCTGCACCTTCAGGCCCAGCAGCGTCGACAGTTCACGCTCGAGCGCGATGGTCTCGACGTCGCGTTCCTTGCGCTCCGGCGCCGGGCCGGCGCCTTTCTGGACCAGCGCCTCGGTCTGGCGGACGTTGAGGCCGCGGGTGATGACGATCTTGGCGGCGGCGGCCGGGTCGGGATGGGCGAGCAGGGCGCGGGCGTGGCCGGCGGTGAGCGAGCCGCTGCGCAGACCGTCACGGACGCCGTCGGGCAGTTGCAGCAGGCGCATGGTGTTGGCGACGTGGGAGCGGGACTTGCCGACGAGGTCGCCGAGGCCGTCCTGCGTCAGGCCAAACTCGCCGATCAGGCGCTTGTAGCCCTCGGCCTCTTCGATCGGGTCGAGATCCTGGCGCTGCAGGTTCTCGACCAGGGAGGCGGCCATCGCCTCGGTGTCGGACAGGGTTCGCACCAGCACCGGCACCTCGTGCAGCCCGGCGGCCTGCGAAGCGCGCCACCGGCGTTCGCCGGCGATGATCTGATACTGGCCCTGCTTGGACGGGTGCGGACGAGCCAGTAGCGGCTGCAGAACGCCCTGCTGACGGATCGAGTCGGTCAGGTCGCGCAGCTGCTCCGGATCCATGTTGGTGCGAGGTTGGAACGGACCCGGTTCGAGCACGCTGACCGAAAGCGTGGTGCGGGGCTGCGTCGAGGGCGCGGAGGTCTCGCCCAGCAGCGCCGCGAGACCACGGCCGAGGCGGGGTGTCGCGCCGCTCATCGGCGCGCCATCGCAACAATGCCGCTCATGCCCGCGCCCGTTCGCGCCGGAGGACCTCGGCGGCGAGCTTCACGTAGGCCTGGGCGCCGGGCGATTTGAAATCGTAGAGCAGGACCGGCTTGCCGTGGCTCGGCGCCTCCGAGATCCGCACGTTGCGGGGGATTACGGTGTCGTAGACCGCCCGGCCGAAAAACCCGCGGACGTCGGCGGCGACCAGGTCGGAAAGGTTGTTGCGGCGGTCAAACATGGTCAGCACGATGCCTTGGAGCTCGATCCGCGGGTTGAGATGGTTGCGGATGCGTTCGATGGTGCGGGTGATCTGGCTGATTCCTTCTAGGGCGAAGAACTCGCACTGCAAAGGAATCAACACCGCATCGGCCGCGACCAGGCCGTTGATGGTGAGCAGGCCGAGGCTGGGCGGGCAGTCGATCAGCACGAAGCCATGCTCGGCATAGGCGGCGAGCGCGGCTTCGAGGCGGAACTCGCGCCCGGCCATGCCGGCCAGCTCGACCTCAGCGCCGGCGAGATCCGGATCGGAGGGGACGATGCTGAGGCCGGGGATCGCGGTGCGGACGGTGACTTCCTCGATCGTGGCGTCGCCGAGCAGGGCGGCGTACGTGCCGCGGCCGCGGGCGGACGGGTCGATGCCGAGGCCGGTCGACGCGTTCGCCTGCGGATCGAGGTCGATCAGCAGCACGCTCTCGCCGCTGGCGGCCATGGCGGTGGCGAGGTTGATCGCCGTCGTGGTCTTGCCCACGCCGCCCTTCTGGTTGGCTATGGCGATCACCTTAGCCACGCCGGAGCTCCGAGATCAGCAGGATCGGCGACTCGGGCGGGCCGGCGCGCTCGAGGTCGAACTGCCAAAGCTTGCGGGCGTCCTCAATCTCGGCGTCGGCGCGGGCGCCTTTGGGGAACAACGCAACTCCGCCCTCGGCCAGAAGCGGCGCGGCCAGGCCGAGCAGGGCCGGCAAAGGGGCGAGCGCGCGGGCCGTCACCAGCCGAGCCGGCGCGAGGGCCGCCTGCTCGATGCGGGTGCAGTGGATCGTGACCGGCGCGGCGGTCACGCGCTGCGCCTCCAGCAGGAACGCCGCCTTGCGCCGGTCGGACTCGACGAGGTCGAACGGCGTGCCGGTCGCGATCGCCAGCACCAGGCCGGGCAGCCCGGCGCCGGAGCCGAGATCGATCGCGCGGTCCATCCCAGCCGGGATCAGCGCCGCGAGCCGCAGGCTGTCGAGGACATGGCGCTGCCAGATCTGGCGCTCGTCGGCGCGCGAGATCAGGTTGATCCGGGTCGTCCAGCGCGCAAGCAGCGCCGCGTAGGCGCGCAGACGCGCCTCGGTCGGACCAGGGATCACCGGAACCCGCGGCACGGAGTCGGATACCGCCGTTTGCATCGGCGAGCGCGTAGCATGGTCGTTGGTCACAGACCATCGGCGCTGGTGAAAGGGGGTCGCGGCCGAAGCGAAGGTGTCCGGATTCTTTACAACCCAAGGTAGAGTAACTCGTCTCAATATTGGTAATACTTTGTTATTTATCGTTATTTTTGCGTGGCACGCGTGTTGCAATGTGGGGTTCAGACGAACTCCCGACAGCTAGGTGCCTCAAATGAAAAGCCTTTTCGCCGCAACCCTTCTCGCCAGCGCCATCGCCTTCACCGCTCCCAGCGCGCACGCGGCGCTGTCGCTGATGGTCGGCGGAACGACGATCCGCGACAACAGCGAGAGTGACCTGAATCCGGCCAAGGGCGTCATCACCTATCTCGGCGCGCCGGGCTTCTCGCTCTCGGTCACGACCGGCAGCAGCAGCACCCTGCCGTCGATCGACCTGAGCAACGTGGTCGGCTCCACCGAAGAGGGCGGCACGCTCGTTATCAAGCTGACGAACACGAACCTGACCTCGCCGGCCGGGGTGCAGAACTGGCTGACGCAGTTCACCGGCAGCATCGTCGGCACGAACGGCACGGTGACGGCGATGACCTATATCGACACCACGAACACCGCGTTCGGCACCGGCACACCGTTGGCCAGCCTGAGCCCGACCGGCACCCCTTTCGCCGTCTCGTCGATCAATGCCGGCGGCGGCGGCAAGCCGTTCTCGCTGACCGAGGTCGTCACCATCACGACAAAGGGAAAGAGCAGTTTCAGCCTGGACACCCAGCTCAGCGCGGTGCCGGAGCCCGCTTCGCTGGCGCTGCTCGGGACGACGCTGATCGGTGTCGGCGCGCTGCGCCGCCAGCGCCGCGCCGCCGTCTGAGAGGCGATGCGGGACCGGCCGCGCGCCGGTCCCGGCCTCCTGCGCTTGACAGGAGGCGGCGGAGGGATTGGCATCGCGCGATCGGTCGGGGAGACGGACGGTTTGCCGCAACTATCGCTGCGCTCACCTTTAGGGGACCTGACGGTCTCCGAGGAGGATGGGTTCATCGTCGCCGTCGATTGGGGTTGGGGCCGTGATCAGGACGAGACGGCCCTGCTCGTCGAGGCACGCGATCAGTTGCACGACTACTTCGACCGTAAGCGTTCGACGTTCGATCTTCCGCTGTCGCCGCGGGGTACGGCGTACCGCCGCCGGGTCTGGGCGGCGCTATGCGAGATCCCGGTGGGGCAGACCCGAACCTATGCCGACATCGCCCGCGTGGCCGGGGGCAGCGCGCGCTCGGTCGGCCAGGCGAACGGCGCCAACCCGATCCCGGTGCTGATCCCGTGCCACCGCGTGGTGGCCGCGGCCGGGCCGGGGGGCTATTCCGGCGGGGACGGACTGGCAACCAAGCAATTCCTGCTGCAACTTGAGGCCCGCTACGCCTGAAGCCCCCTTCTGGCCCGGGACTTGGAGAAACTGATGTCCAAAGCGATCCGCATCCATAGTCACGGCGGCCCCGAGGTCATGCGCTGGGAGGACGTGCCGACGCCCGAGCCCGGCCCGGCAGAGGCGCTGGTCCACCATACGGCGGTGGGGCTCAACTACATCGACGTGTATTTCCGGACCGGTCTGTACAAGATCCCGACCATGCCGGCGACGATCGGGATGGAGGGGGCGGGTGTGGTCCGCGCCGTCGGCGCCGAGGTGAAGAACGTCGCGGTGGGCGACCGGGTGGCCTATGCGACGGCGCCGATCGGGGCCTATGCGACGGACCGGGTGATCGCGGCGGACCGGCTGGTGAAGATCCCCGAGGGGATCGAGGACCAGACGGCGGCGGCGATGATGCTGCAGGGGATGACGGCGCAATACCTGCTGCGGCGGACCTACAAGGTGAAGTCGGGCGAGACGATCCTGGTGCATGCCGCGGCGGGCGGGGTCGGGCTGATCCTGTGCCAGTGGGCCAAGCATCTGGGCGCGCAGGTCATCGGCGTCGTGTCGACCGCGGCGAAGGCGGACCTCGCGAAGCAGCATGGCGCCGAGCACGTCATCGTCGGACACGAGAATCTGGCGGCGGAAGTCAAGCGCATCACCGGGGGCGCGATGGTGCCGGTGGTGTACGACAGCGTCGGCAAGGACACGTTCATGGCCAGCCTGGACTGCCTGGCGCCGCTGGGACTGATGGTCACCTACGGCAATTCGTCCGGTCCGGTGCCGCCGTTCGAACTCGGCGTCCTGTCCGCCAAGGGCAGCCTCTACGTGACCCGGCCGTCGCTGGCGACCTACACCGCGAAATCGTCCGACTTGCAGGCGTCGGCGGCGGACCTGTTCGATGCGGTGAAGTCCGGCGCGGTGAAGATCCGCGTCAACCAGACCTTCCCGCTGAAGGACGCGCAGGCGGCGCACGAGGCGCTCGAAGGGCGGCGGACCACCGGCAGCACCGTCCTGATCCCGTGAGTATCTGACTAAGAATGCTCCTCTGCTGGCCATCTGACGCGGTTTTCGTGCGCTTCGGCTCCGCTCCGATGCTCGGAAGACCGCGCCGGCTGACCCAGCAGGGCGCGTTTTGAGTCAGGCCCAGACACCGCTCGAGCCTCGACCCACCCCTATCGGCTCCCACCTCGTGGAGCCGACGCCGGATCCGCGGCGGACCCGGTTCACGGCGCTGATCGTCGCCTTCGCGCTGCTGATGCAGAACATCGACGGCACCGTCGTGGCCACGGCGTTGCCGGCGATGGCGCGCAGCTTCGGCGCCGCGCCGCTCGAGATGAACCTGGCGCTGACGAGCTACCTGCTCTCGCTCGCCGTGTTCATCCCGGTCAGCGGCTGGATGGCCGACCGCTACGGCACCCGGACGGTGTTCCGCGCCGCGATCGCGGTGTTCACGATCGGCTCGATCCTGTGCGGCGCGTCGGTGAACCTGCCGATGCTGGTGATCTCGCGGATCGTCCAGGGCCTCGGCGGCGCGATGATGGTGCCGGTCGGGCGGCTGGTCCTGCTGCGGAGCGTCGCGAAATCGGAGCTGGTGGCGGCGATGGCGTGGCTCACCACGCCGGCGCTGATCGGGCCGGTGCTGGGGCCGCCGCTGGGCGGGCTGCTGGTCACCTACGCGAATTGGCGCTGGATCTTCATGATCAACGTGCCGGTGGGGCTGCTCGGCATGGTGCTGGTCACGCTCTACGTGGCCGACATCCGCGAGGAGAGGCCGGGGCGGCTGGACTGGATCGGGCTGATCCTGTCCGGCATCGCGTTGTCCGGCATCACGTTCGGCGCCGAGATGCTCGGGCGCGGGGTGGCGGCGCCCTGGGCGACCGCGGGCTTCATCGGTGTCGGCGTAGCGGCGGGATGGAGCTATTTCCGGCACGCGAAAACCCGCCCGGACCCGCTGCTCGATCTCTCGTTGCTGCGGCTCCCCACCTTCGCGGTCTCGATCCTGGCCGGAACGCTGTTCCGCATCGGCGTCGGCGCGATCCCGTTCCTGCTGCCGCTGATGTTCCAGCTCGGGTTCGGCGACAGCGCCGCGCAGAGCGGGCTGATCACCTTCGCGAGCGCGGTGGGCGCGATCGCCATGAAGCCGACGGCGCAGCGCGCACTGCGCTGGTTCGGGTTCCGCAACGTGCTGCTATGGAACGCGCTGCTGGCGGCGTTCGGCGTCGGGCTTTGCGCGGCGTTCCGCCCGTCCTGGCCGATCGGCTGGATCTATGTCGCGCTGATCGCCGGCGGCTTCCTGCGCTCGCTGCAATTCACGGCGTACAACACCATCGCCTATGCCGACATTCCCCGCGGGCGGATGAGTGCGGCGACCAGCCTCTACTCGACCATCCAGCAGCTCTCGCTGACCTTCGGCGTCACGATCGGGACGGCGGCGCTGGCGATCTCGAGCGGGCTGGCAGGGCGGGAGCATCTGCAGGCGAGCGATTTCTCGTTCGGGTTCATCGTGGTGGCGCTGCTGATGATGCTGGCCGCACCCGCTTCGCTGCTGATGCCGGAAGATGCGGGCGCCGAGATGAGCGGGCATCGGCACCGATAGGAGGAGAGAAACCATGGACGGAATGATCGACGCCGGGACGTCACGCATGATCGCCAGGATCGAGGGGCCGGTCGGCTGGATGATCTTCAACAATCCGGCGCGGCGCAACGCCGTGAGCCTGGACATGTGGGAGGCGGTGCCTCGGATCCTTGGGCATTTCGAGGCGGACCCGGCGATCCGAGTGATCGCGCTCGCGGGCGAGGGCGGGAAAGCCTTCGTGTCGGGGGCCGATATCTCGCAGTTCGAGCAGCAGCGTTCGAACGCGGAGAACATCGCGCATTACGACGGAATCTCGGCGGCGGCTTCGGCGGCGCTGAAGAACGTGTCCAAGCCGACGGTGGCCGTGATCCGCGGCTGGTGCATCGGCGGCGGACTAGGGATCGCGGCGACGTGCGACCTGCGGTTCGCCACCGACGCGTCGAAGTTCGGCGTGCCGGCGGGGCGGCTCGGGCTGGGCTATGCGCATCCGGGGGTCAAGACGCTGATGGACATCGTCGGGCCGGCGTACACCAAGGAGATCTTCTACACCGCGCGGCACTTCACGGCCGACGAGGCGGAGCGGATGGGGTTCGTCAACCGGGTGGTGCCGGAGGCGGGGTTCGACGCCTTCGTCGCCGAGCAGCTCACGCGGATCGCGGGGAATGCGCCGTTGACGCTGGGCGCGCTGAAGGTGACGGTCGGCGAGCTGGTGCGCGGCGCGGAGGCCGACATCGCGCGATGCGAGGCGGCGGTCGCGCGCTGTTTCGCGAGCGAGGACTACAAGGAGGGCCGGCGGGCATTCATGGAGAAGCGCCAGCCGTCATTCCAGGGGCGCTGATCGGCGACCCGAGCGATCCGGTTGAACCGTCCGAAACCACTGATTAACGTTTTCCTGACCTCACAACGAGGCCGACCTTGGAGTAGCAGCGCCAAGCGGCAAGAGCCGGCGGTCGACGCCGGCTCTTGCCCGCCCGGTTGGTTCAGCGGCAGCCGGGCGCGTTCGGGTGGGCGCCGCAGCCGCCGGCGGTGGCGTTGGTGCGGCGGCCCTGCGTGGGACGGTCGGCGACGGTGCCGTCCTCGGTCTTGCCGCGGGCGGTGCACTCGCAATAGCCGCCGATCGGCATCGTGGTGGCACAGCTCAGCGTTTCGGTCTTGCACATATTGGCGGCGGCGGCCTGCGTGAGCGGGGCGGCGATCGCGAGGGCGGACGCGACGAGGATTGCGAAGCGGCGCATACCGATTTACCTCCGGAGGATTGACGTGGCCAGCATCGCACGGCCGGGTCGATCAGCCCAGCCGAGCCTTTGCAGGCGCAGGGAAAATCGGGTTGAGTGGCGCACCGTCTCCGAAGAGGTCCCGAACCATGTTGCACAAGAGATCCGTGCGCGCCGCGCTCGTCGCAGGCACCATTCTCGCCGCCCTCGCGTCGGCCGCGCAGGCCAAGACGCTGGTGTATTGCTCGGAGGGCTCGCCCGAGAATTTCAGCCCGATGCTGAACACCACCGGCACCACGTTCGACGCGAACGCGCCGATCTACAACACGATCGTCCAGTTCAAGCCGGGGACGACCGAGATCGAGCCGGGTCTGGCCGAGAAGTGGGACATCAGCGAAGACGGCAAGACCTACACCTTCCATCTGCGGACCAACGCCAAGTGGCAGTCCAACAAGAACTTCAAGCCGACGCGCGGCGTGACCGCCGACGACATCATCTTCACGTTCGAGCGGCAGTGGAAGGAGAGCAATCCCTACCACAAGGTCGGCGGCGACTATTCGTATTTCGGCGACATGGGCATGCCGAAGCTGCTGTCGTCGATCGAGAAGGTGGACGACCACACGGTGAAATTCGTGCTGACCAAGCCGAACGCGCCGTTCCTGGCCGACCTGGCGATGGATTTCGCCTCGATCATGTCGGCCGAATATGCCGACGCGATGCTCAAGATGGGCAAGCCGGAGCTGATCGACCAGGACCCGATCGGCTCGGGCCCGTATTCGCTGCTGCAGTATCAGAAGGACGCGACGATCCGGTATCGCGCGTTCGACGGCTATTGGGGGCCGAAGCCGCCGATCGACACGCTGGTGTTCTCGATCAACAAGGAAGCCGCGGTCCGGCTGGCCAAGCTGCAGGCCAATGAGTGCCAGATCATGCCGTATCCGAACCCGGCGGACCTGAAGTCGATCAAGGCGAATGCCGACCTGCACGTCATGGAAGCACCGGGCCTGAACATCGGCTATCTCGCGTTCAACGTGCAGAAGAAGCCGCTCGACGACGTGCGGGTGCGGATCGCGATCAACGAAGCCATCGACAAGAAGGCGATCCTGGACGCGGTGTACCAAGGCGCCGGCGCGCCGGCGAAGAACCTGATCCCGCCGACGATGTGGTCGTACAACGACAAGGTGCAGGACTTCAAATACGACCCCGAGGACGCCAAGAAGCTGCTCGAAGGAGGCCGGGCTGCCGGACGGCTTCGAGACCGATCTGTGGGCGATGCCGGTGCAGCGTCCCTACAACCCGGATGCGCGGCGCATCGCCGAGCTGATGCAGTCCGACCTCGCCAAGGTCGGTATCAAGGCGAAGATCGTCAGCTACGAATGGGGCGAGTACCGCAAGCGCGCCCAGAACGGCGAGCACATGATGGCCGAGCTGGGCTGGACCGGCGACAACGGCGATCCCGACAACTTCTTCGGCAACCTCGCCAGCTGCGCCGCCGCCCGGCCCGGCGGCGGCAGCCAGACCAAGTGGTGCAACAAGGAGTTCGACGACGCCATCAGCAAGGCCGCCGAACTGTCCAAGCAGGAGGAGCGCACCCCGCTCTACGAGAAGGCGCAGGTCATCATGCACCAGGACGCGCCGTATTTCCTGATCGCGCATTCGGTGGTGTTCATGCCGATGCGCAAGAACGTCAGCGGCTACACGATGAGCCCGCTCGGCCGGCATCAGTTCGACCATGTCGATCTGAAGTGACGGGCGCAGCCCGTCATTGCGGGGAGCGGAGGGACGCGGCAATCCTGGGCGGCACGGAGACCCCGTGCCGCCTCCGGGCCGCCAAGCCGTGATGACGGCGTAGGCGGATGATCCGGTTCCTCGTCCGCCGGATCGGCCTGATCGTGCCGACCTTCATCGCGGTGACGTTCCTGAGTTTCCTGCTGATCCACCTCGTGCCCGGCGACCCGATCGAAGTGCGGGCCGGGGAGCGGGGCATCCCGCCGGAGCGGCTGGCCGCGATGCGGCATCTGTACGGGCTCGATCAGCCGCTGTGGAAGCAGTTCGTCGATTATGAGAAGCAGGTCGCGACCGGCAATCTCGGGACGTCGATCATCACCAAGGAGCCGGTGTGGAGCGAGTTCACCACGCTGTTCCCGGCGACGCTCGAGCTGTCGGGCTGCGCGCTGCTGTTCGCGACGGTGCTCGGGATCCCGCTCGGCGTGGTGGCGGCGACCCGGCGCGGGCGGCCGCTCGATTACGGGCTGATGGGCGGGGCGGTGACGGGCGCGTCGATGCCGATCTTCTGGTGGGGGTTGATGATGATCCTCATCTTCTCGGTCACGCTGGGGTGGACGCCGGTGTCGGGGCGGATCGGCGACCAGTTCTATGTCGAGCCGTGGTCCGGCTTCATGCTGATCGATTCCTGGTATTCGGACGATGCGGGCGCGGTGCGGTCGGCGCTGAGCCATCTGATCCTGCCGACGATCGTGCTGGGCACGATCCCGCTGGCGACGATCGCGCGCATGACGCGGTCCTCGATGCTGGAAGTGCTGGGCGAGGATTACGTCCGCACGGCGCGGGCGAAGGGCTTGGCGCCGTCGCGGGTGGTGGTGGTGCATGCGCTGCGCAATGCGCTGATCCCGGTGGTCACGGTGCTGGGCTTGCAGGTCGGCGCGCTGCTGGGCGGCGCGATCCTGACCGAGACGGTGTTCGCCTGGCCGGGCGTGGGGCATTGGCTGATCGAGAGCATCCAGCGGCGCGATTACCCGGTGCTGCAGGGCGGCACGCTGATCGTGGCGACGCTGGTGATCCTGGTCAATCTCACGGTCGACGTGGCTTATGGCTATCTCAACCCGCGGATACGTAAATAGATGTCCGGCACGGAGAACCTCGTCCAGGTCACGACGGAGACGGCGCCGCTGCCGAGCACGTTCCGCGCGTTCTGGCGCAGCTTCGCGGAGAACCGCGGCGCGGTGGGCGGGCTGGTCGTGCTGTTCCTGCTGGTGGTCACGGCCGTGTTCGCGGACGTGGTGGCGCCGCATTCGCCGATCGAGCAGTTCCGCGAGCATTTCCTGACGCCGCCGGTCTGGCAGGGCGGTGACGGGTCGTTCCCGCTCGGCACGGACGATGTCGGGCGGGACATGCTGTCGCGGCTGATCTACGGCGCGCGGCTGTCGTTGCTGATCGGGTTCGTGGTGGTGACGCTGGCGCTGTTGGTGGGCAGCGGTGCTGGGGCTGCTGGCGGCGTTCGCGG
Organism: uncultured Alphaproteobacteria bacterium; assembly: GCA_963848035.1. Taxonomy (GTDB): domain Bacteria; phylum Pseudomonadota; class Alphaproteobacteria; order Acetobacterales; family Acetobacteraceae; genus JAVVHH01. The sequence continues at coordinate 2,174,106 of CAWKCD010000001.1, read as the reverse complement.
GCGGGATCGTCGACATCGTCATCATGCGGGCTGATGGACATCGTGCTGGTGTTCCCGAGCCTGCTGCTGGCGATCGTGATCGTGGCGATCCTGGGCCCGAGCCTGACCAATGCGATGCTGGCGGTCGTGGTCGTGACGCTGCCGGGCTACACGCGGCTGACGCGGGCGGCGGCGCTGGGGGAGTTGGCGCGGGATTACGTGACGGCGACGCGCAGCGCGGGGGCGTCGACGTTGCGGCTGATGTTCGACACGGTGCTGCCGAACTGCGTGGCGCCGCTGATCGTGCAGGCCTCGCTCGGCTTCTCGACCGCGATCCTCGATGCGGCGGCGCTGGGCTTCCTGGGCCTGGGCGCGCAGCCGCCGACGCCGGAATGGGGCACGATGCTGGCCGGCGCGTTCCAGTTCTATCAGCGGGCCTGGTGGGTGCTGGCGTTCCCGGGGCTGACGATCCTGATCACCGTGCTGGCGTTCAACCTGTTCGGCGATGGCCTGCGCGATGCGCTCGATCCGAAGTTGAAGCGCTGATGCCGCTGCTCGAAATCCGCAACCTGGCCGTCGAGTTCGCGACCGCCCGCGGGCGGTTCCGGGCGGTCGAGGGGATCGACATCGAGGTCGATGCCGGGGAGGTGCTGTGCATCGTGGGCGAGTCCGGGTCGGGCAAGTCGCGTTTCGATGCTGGCGACGATGGGGCTGATCGCGGCGCCGGGCCGGGTCACGGCGGATACGCTGCGGTTCGACGGGCAGGATCTGCTGGGGCGTCGGATCGGGAGCGCCGCCGCCTGATCGGGCGGGACATCGCGATGATCTTCCAGGAGCCGATGACGTCGCTCAACCCGTGCTACCCGGTGGGTTGGCAGATCGCCGAGGCGCTGCGGGCGCATGATGCGGTGCCGAAGCGGGAGACGCAAGCGGCGGGTCGTGGAGCTGCTCGAGCAGGTGGGGATTCCGGATGCGGCGCGGCGGGCGCGGGCGTTCCCGCATCAGCTTTCGGGCGGCATGAACCAGCGCGTGATGATCGCGATGGCGATCTCCTGCAATCCGCGGCTGCTGATCGCGGACGAGCCGACCACGGCGCTGGACGTCACGATCCAGAAGCAGATCCTCGACCTGCTGCTGTCGCTGCAGGCGTCGCACGGGATGGCGCTGGTGCTGATCACGCACGACATGGGCGTGGTGGCGGAGACGGCGCGCCGGGTGCAGGTGATGTATGCCGGGCAGACCGTGGAGACGCAGCCGACGGACCGGCTGTTCGCGACGCCGCGGCACCCCTACACGTCGGCGCTGCTGGACGCGCTGCCGGAACGCGCGCTGGGCCGGCCGCGGCTGCCGACGATCCCGGGCGTGGTGCCGGGGATCGACGACCGTCCCGCCGGCTGCCTGTTCTCGCCGCGGTGCCGGTGGCGGACCGAACTGTGCGTACGCCAGCGGCCGGGCCTCGACCCGGTGCCCGGCGGCGCGGCGCGCTGCCACTACCCGCTCGACGATAACGGGCAGCCGACCAACTACCCGGCGCAGGCGGCATGACCTACGCGATGCAAGCGCACGATCTGCGCCGGCACTACGCGGTCCGCGGCGGGTTGTTCGGGCGCGGCTCGGGCACGGTGCGCGCGGTCGACGGCGTGTCGTTCACGCTGAGCGATGGCGAGACGCTGGCGGTGGTGGGCGAATCCGGCTGCGGCAAGTCCACGCTTGGCGCGGATGGCGACGCTGCTCGAGCCGCCGAGTTCGGGGGAGCTGCATCTCGACGGCAAGCCGACGGAGAATGTCGGCGATGCCGAGCGGCGGCGGCTGCGGCTGGGCGTGCAGATGGTGTTCCAGAACCCGTACGGGTCGCTCAACCCGCGCAAGACGGTCGGCGCGATCCTCGAGGAGCCGCTGGCCATCAACCGCCGCGGCGACCCGGCGGCGCGGCGCGAGGCGGTGCGGGACATGATGGCCAAGGTCGGACTGCGGCCGGACCAGTATGGCCGCTATCCGCACATGTTCTCGGGCGGCCAGCGGCAGCGGATCGCGATCGCCCGCGCGCTGATGCTCAACCCGCGCGTGGTGGTCGCCGACGAACCGGTCTCGGCGCTGGACGTCTCGATCCAGGCGCAGGTGCTGAACCTGCTGATGGATCTGCAGGACGAGTTCCGGCTGGCCTATCTGTTCATCAGCCACGACTTGTCGGTGGTGCGGCACATCGCCGACGAGGTGCTGGTGATGTATCTCGGGCGTCCCATGGAGCAGGCGCCGAAGGCGGCGTTGTTCGCAGCACCCGCGCCATCCGTATACGCGCGTGCTGCTGGCGGCGACGCCGTCGGTCGACCCGGCGCATCGGCATCAGGCGACGACGCCGGTGAAGGGCGAGCTGCCGTCGCCGCTCAATCCGCCGCCGGGCTGCGTGTTCGCGTCGCGGTGCCCGTACGTGCAGGCGCGGTGCACGGCTGAAAGGCCGGAGTTCCGTCCGGTGGACGGGCATATGGTCGCCTGCCACTTCGCGGAAACGCTGTAGCGGCCAACATCCGGGCGCAGTGGCGAAGACTATGCCGAAAGCGGACTAATCACGAAGACGCAATGCGATCTTTCGTTGCCCAACTTTCCGCTCTATGGTGTATTTTGTTTCATATGGAGAGACTTGGCGTGCCTATTTGGATTGTGGGCTGAATGCAGTAGCCCCGTTAGGGAGCATAAGAATGGCAATCCTCGACAGCCTCGTGAACAAGACTTATTCTGTCGATAGCCAGTATTATGGGGCCGGCTATCTTTCGGCGAGCTTTGATCTATCAACGTTTGCAATCAATTCAATCACGACGAAGGCGCTCAGCATCGCCGGGACTGGCGCAGTATTCGGCGCGAGCGAGAAAATGCTGATCAAGTCGGTCGATGACTCCAGCAATCAGATCTCGGTCGACTTCTATGTTTCCGATCCCGCCGCCGGCTCGCTGTTGACCCTCTATGTCGAGGGTTACGATGCGGCGACCGGGTCGATCCTGATCGGACCGTCGCCGATGCTCATCGCGGCGCAAGCCGCGAGCGGCACCCTTCCCGTCCACAACGGCCAGGGCGGGATCCTCTCCAGCAGCGCGATCTCCGGATCGACCATCACCTTCGCCGGGCTCGTCTCGAGCACCGTGGTCACCGTGCCGACGGCAACGCCGACCCCGACACCCACCCCGCCATCGACCGCGTCCAGCGGCGGGAGTGCCGCCGCCTCGCCGGTCTACCGGTTCTTCGACAACACGTTCGGCACGCATCTGTTCACGCAGAGCCTCGCCGAAGCGCAGCAGATCATCGCGACGCGGAAAGATCTGTCGCAGGAGACGAACGGTTTCGGGTCCGTATCGCCCACCAACCCCAGCGCCGTTCCGGTCTATCGGTTTTTCGAGAGCAACGGCACGCATTTCTTCACCGCGAACACCGCCGAGTTCCAGGGGCTGAGCACGCCGGGGAGCGGCAGCTATCGGGCGGATCTGAGCTACGAAGCGTCGAGCACGTTCTACGAGGACAGCACGCAGCAGCCGGGCGACGTCCCGGTCTACCGGCTGTTCGACGCGACGCACGGGACGCAGTTCCTGACCGGCAGCCAGACCGAATACCAGGGCCTGACGACGCCGGGTTCCGGCACCTATCGTCCGGACCTGTCCGCCGAGGGGATCGCCTTCTACGCGCCGGCGGGCAGCTTTCACACCTAGTTCGGATCGGGCCAAAACGGCCCCCTTGCCTCGGACGGCGGCGCGGGGTCAAACCCCGGCGTGAAGGTCGTCGAAGTCACCAACGTGGATTTCTCGCTGCGCCATTTCCTGCTGCCGCTGATGCGGGGGATCGCGGCGCGCGGGCACGAGGTCGTCGGCGTCTCCGCGGACGGGCCGCTGCTGGACGACGCCCGGGCGGAGGGCTTGCGCGTGCATCCGCTGCCGCTGGCGCGGAGCTTGTCGCCGGTGGCGCAGTGGCGGGCGCTGCGGGCGATGATCGGGTTCTTGCGGGCCGAGAAGCCGGACCTGGTCCATGCGCACATGCCGATCAGCGGCTTCATCGCGCGGCTCGCGGCGCGGATCGTGGGGGTGCCCTGCGTCGCCTATACCTGCCACGGCTTCCTGTTCAACCAGCCGGCGCCATGGCCGCGGCGGGCATTGGCGTTCGTGATCGAGTTCCTGGGCGGGCGGCTCACGGACCTGACGATGACGGTCTCGACCGAGGAGGCCGCGGATGCGCGGCGCTTGTGGATCGCGCGCAGAGCGGTGCCGATCGGCAATGGGCGAGACCCGGCGCGCTTCCATCCCGACCCGGCCGCCCGCGCCCGCATCCGCGGCGAGCTCGGCACGCCCGACACCACGCCGGTCATCGTGATCATTTCCCGGCTGGTCCGCCATAAGGGCTACCCCGAGCTGCTCGCCGCCCTGCCCGACATCCCCGGCGCCGAACTCTGGGTCGTCGGCGAGCGTCTCGCCTCCGACCATGGCGCCGACATGGAGCCGCTGTTCGCGCAGGCCGGCGCACGCGTCCGCCGCCTCGGCTACCGCACCGACGTCAACGCCGTGCTCGCCGCGGCCGACATCTTCGTGCTGCCGAGCCATTTCGAGGGCCTGCCGATGTCGGTGATCGAGGCCATGCTGACCGGCTTGCCCGTCGTGACCACCGACATCAGGGGTCCGCGCGAGCAGGTGGTGCATGGCGCGACCGGCCTGCTGGTGCCCAAAGCGAGCGTCGCCCCGCTGGCGGCGGCATTGCGCACGCTGGTCGAGGATCCCGCGCTGCGGGCCCGCATGGGGGAGGCCGGCCGTGCCCGGGCGCTGCTCCACTTCACCGAGCACGACGTGGTCGAGCGGACGCTCGATCTGCTGGGCTTGTGACCGCCTCCGCGGCACGCAGCTCGGCGCGGAGATCGAGGCTGCGCGAGACCACGACGAGCACCACGCCGTAGAGCGCGCCAAAGATCAGCAACGCGGCGCGCAAGCCCCAGGCGACCGTCACCCAGCCACCCACGAGGATGCCGACCGGCGCCACCGCGAACGCGATCGCGCTCAGCATGCCGAACACCCTGCCCCGCAGCGCAGGCGGCACGGTATCCTGCACGACCGTATTGATGATCGGGTTGAGCGGTCCGCTCGCCAGGCCGAACACGAACAGCACCGCGCTCGCCAGGACAAGGCCGGGCAGAGCGGTCATGGCCAGCCGCGTGACCGCCAGCACCCCCAGGCAGGTCACGAATGTCGGCCAGTGCAGCGTCGCCAGGCGCGGCCCCAGGACAAGGTAGAGCAGCGTGCCGACCACGGCGCCGAGCCCGTTCGCCCCCACCAGCCAGCCAACCAGCCGCGGATCGGCCAGGACGTTGCGGCTGTAGACGGGCAGCAGCACGGGGATGAACGCCTCGTCGATGAAGTTCATCGCGGCGATGACGAACATGAGCATGAGCAACCCGCGCCGGGTTTGGACGAAAGCAAAGCCGGACCGGATCTCCTGCAGGAACGGCGCCGCTTGCCGGGGCGGCGCCGCTTCCAGGCGGACGAAGGCCGCGACCAACGCGGCGGAGGCTGCGAACGTGGCCGCATCGAGCAGCAGCGTCGCCGCCGCGCCTAGGATCGCGACCGCGCCGCCGGCCACGACCGGCCCCAGCATGAGCGCGATCCGCGGCGCGAGCTGATAGAGCGTATTCGCCGACTGCCTCGAGATCGGCGATGCCGCGGCCACGCTGGGCAGCATCGCCAGCCGCGCCACGCTCGCCGGCGAATTGAACAGGCCGCGCAGGAACAGCAGCGCCACGATAGCGGCGAACGGCACGGCTTCGAACCAGTCGAGCAGCGGCACCGCTGCCGTGCACAGCGCCGCCAGCGCATCGGCCAGGATGCTCGTCCGCCTGGCGCCCCATCGATCGACCAGCGCGCCGCCGGCCACGCCGGAGATCACCAATGGCAATGCGCTTGCCGCCCCGGCCACGCTCGCGGCCATCGTGCTGCCGGTCCGGCCGAGCACGTAGAGCGGCACCGCGACGATCGTGACGCCGTTGCCGAACCAGGACACGTAGTTCGCGCCGAGCAGGGCGAGGAGCTGAGTCCGGGCGGCGATCGGCGGAGGCATCGCCCCACCGTATGCGATGCGTCGCTGGACCTACAAAGCGTGCCGAGCTAAGCGGCCAGCATGACCCCGATCCGCCGTGCCCTCCTCTCGGTCTCCGACAAGACCGGCCTGATCGATCTCGCCCGCGCGCTGGTCGCGCATGGCGCGGAGATCCTGTCCACGGGCGGGTCGGCGCGGGCCCTGCGGGAGGCGGGGATCGCGGTTCGCGAGGTGTCGGAGCATACGGGGTTCCCGGAGATCCTCGATGGCCGGGTCAAGACGCTGGTGCCGCAGATCCATGGCGGGATCCTCGCGCGGCGGGACCTGCCGGAGCATGTGCGGCAGATGGCGGAACACGGGATCGCGCCGATCGACCTGGTCGCCTCCAACCTCTACCCGTTCGAGTCGACGGTGGCGGCGGGCGCCTCGGCGGAGGATTGCGTCGAGAACATCGATATCGGCGGGCCGGCGCTGATCCGGGCGGCGGCGAAGAATGCCGACCATGTCGTGATCCTGACCGATCCTGGCCAATACCCGGAGCTGATCGCCGCCCTGGCGGAGGGCGGCACGTCGCTCGAGTTCCGAACGCGGCTGGCCGGCGCGGCCTATGCGCGGACCGCCGCCTACGACGCCGCGATCGCGGCCTGGTTCGCGCGCGACACCGCCTTCCCCGCGCGCATAACCGTCTCCGGCACGTTGCGGCAGACATTGCGCTACGGCGAGAACCCGCATCAGCAGGCGGCCTTCTACGTCACCGGCGACCGGCCCGGGATCGCCACGGCACGGCAGATGCAGGGCAAGGAGCTCAGCTACAACAATCTCAACGACACCGACGCGGCGTTCGAGTGCGTGGCCGAGTTCGACGGCCCGGCCGTTGCCATCATCAAGCATGCCAATCCCTGCGGCGTGGCGACGGCGGGCTCGCTCGTCGAGGCGTGGGAGCTGGCGCTGCGCTGCGATCCGGTGAGCGCGTTCGGCGGCATCGTGGCGCTGAACCGGCCGCTCGATGGCGCGACGGCGGAGCGGATCGCGACGCTGTTCACCGAGGTGATCATCGCGCCGGACGCGGACGAGGCGGCCCAGGCGGTGCTCGCCCGTAAGAAGAACCTGCGTCTGCTGCTCACGGGCGGTCTGCCGGACCCGGCGGCGGCGGGGACCACGTTCCGCAGCGTCGCCGGCGGATTCCTGGCGCAATCGCGCGACGCCGGGCGGATCGCGCCCGACGCGCTCCGCACGGTCACCCAGCGCGCGCCGAACCGCGAGGAGCTGCGGGACCTGATCTTCGCGTTCCGCGTCTGCAAGCACGTGAAATCCAACGCCATCGTCTACGCCAAGGCGGGTGCGACCACCGGGATCGGCGCGGGGCAGATGAGCCGGGTGGACAGCGCGCGGATCGCGGCCTGGAAGGGCGCCGAGGCGGCGAAGGCGGCCGGGCTGGAGCGGCCGTTGACCGAGGGCAGCGTCGTCGCGTCGGACGCGTTCTTCCCGTTCGCCGACGGTCTGGAAGCCGCGATTTCGGCCGGCGCCACGGCGGTGATCCAGCCCGGCGGCTCGATGCGTGACCAAGAGGTGATCGACGCCGCCGACAAGGCCGGGATCGCCATGGTGTTCACGGGCATGCGGCACTTCCGCCACTGAGATGAGCGGTCCGTGGGAGCCCTACCAGCAGGCGGAGGGCGCGCTGCGGACGGTCGAGCAAGGTCTCGCAGCGGCTCCGGCGGACCCGATGCTGCTGTTCGAACGGGCACGGTTGCTGGATCGTCTCGGGCGCGGCGACCTGGCCCGGCAGGCGTATATCGACGTGCTCGCCCGGGATTTCCGCCACGAAGGCGCGCTGCTGGGGCTCGGGGCGCTGCTGTTCGCGCAGCGGTTCACCAGCGCGGCGCGGACCAGCTTCGAGCAGGCGGTCGCGGTCAATCCGGCCAATCTCGAGGCCCGCGTCAGGCTCGGGGATCTGCTGCGCCTGGCGGAGCGGGCCGAGTCGGCGCGGGCGGAATACGAGGCGGCGCTCGCGATCGATCCGGCATGCCCCGCGGCCCACCAGGGCTTGTCCTATCTGCTCGACGAGACGGACCCGGCGCAGGCGGCCGAGCACCGGCGGCTTGGCTTCGCCGGGTCGGGCGTGGTCACGGCGGCGTATCGGGGAAACGGGGCGCCGGTCCGCGTGCTGCGGATCGTCTCGGCGCTGGGGGGCAACGTGCCGCTGGACGAGGTGCTCGATGACCGACGGTTCCTGGTACACACCATGGTCGCCGAGTTCGCCGGGCCGGACCTGGCCTTGCCTGCGCACGACGTGGTGTTCAACGCGGTCGGGGATGCCGGGCGGTGCGCGGAGACGCTGCGCGGTATGCCGGCGCTGCTGTCGCGGACATCGGCGCCGGTGATCAACGATCCCGAGCGGGTGCTGCGGACGGCACGGGATTCGACTCAACTGTCGGCCGCGGGGGCGGTCGTGCCGGCTTGCGTGGAGATGACGCGGGCGGCGATCGAGGCGGGGGCGTTGCCGGGCTTCGGGTTCCCATTGCTGTTGCGGAGCCCGGGATTCCATACCGGACAGCATTTCCGGCAGGTGCAGAACGCTGGCGAGTTGCGCGACGCGCTGCCGGCGCTGCCGGGCGAGACGCTGTATGCGATGCAGTATGTCGACACGCGGTCAGCGGATGGGCGGTTCCGCAAATATCGGGTGATGCTGATCGGCGGCGAGCTGCTGCCGCTGCATCGGGCGGCGTCGAGCCAATGGAAGGTGCACTACTTCACCGCCGACATGGCGACCGACGCGGCGTTGCGGCGGGAGGAGGCGGCATTCCTCGAGGATATGCCGGGTGTGCTGGGGCCGGCGGCGATGACGGCGTTGCGGGCGATCCCGGCGATCCTGGGACTCGACTATGCGGGCGTCGATTGCGGGCTGGCGGCCGACGGGCGGCTGGTCGTGTTCGAGGCGAATGCGACGATGACGATCGTCTCACCGACGGAGGATCCGATCTGGGACTACCGCCGGGCTGCAATCCGGCGGGCGATCGAGGCGGCGCAAGCGCTCATTGGTGTTAAGACCGCCTGACCTTCGGGCGGCGGGCGCGATCGTCCAACACGGCGTAGGCGGTGACGACCAGGTTGCTCGCGCGGGCGGTGTAGCCGGCTTAGTCGGCGGCTTGGGCCAGGTTGATTAGGCGGTCGGCGAGGACGAGCGGGCTGAACGGAATGTCGGCGAGCGATTCGAGGGCGTGGGACATCGGGGATCCTTTCCCGTTGGAAGGCAGCGTGCCGCTACCGGGCGTCGAGCAGGTCGCCGGCGATTTGGGTGAAATGGTTGGCGAGGGCCTCATCCTCGGCGCGCGCCATCTGGGCGACGGCGAGCAGGTGCCGCATCAAGGCGGCGTCCGAGATGGGGGCCGGGCGGATCTGGACCGACTGGTCCGTGGAGGACTGCGCGTCGCTGGTGATCGTGTCGGTGAACATTTTCGAACTCCTCAACAAATCGTGATCGCTGAGTTGTTCATAGGGTTCGCGGACGCGGCGCGCGCGTTGAAAGTTCGTTGGCTAGCGTTGATTCCGCGTGCGCGGGCTCAGTTTCCGGGCAAGACGGCGGCTTCGGGGAAGAAAAAGTCGGTCCAGGCCGCCGGCCGCGTCTTGAGGACCTTGATGTCGGCCATGTGGTTGGCGACGCGCATCATGCCGAACGGGGCGATCGAGTAGTTGCGCTTCACGTCGCCGACCTGGTCGAGCAGCACCTCGACCGGAGTCTTCTCGCCGGTGGCCTTCAAGTAAAGTTCGCAGGCTTCGCGCGGATGAGCGGCGATGTAGTCGGCGGCGGCCGCGGCGGCGGCCATGAACGCCTTGACCACGGTGGGGTTGGCGTCGTGGAACTTGGTGGCGGCGAAATAGACGGCGTTGCTGTACGGCGCGCCCAGGATGTCGGTCGACGTCGTGACCACGTGCAGCCCCGGCGCCTGCGCCTCGGCCGCCTGGTAGGGCGCGCCGGAGAAGTGGCCGGTGAGGCCGCCACCCTTGCCGCCGGTGAGCGCGGCCTGCGCGTCGGGGTGGCCAAGGGTGACCGTCATCGTGTCGAAATGATCGAAATTGGCGTCGCCGTAGAGCTGTCGGGCCGCGATCTGCAGCATGATGGCCTGGCTGCTGATCTTGACGGTGGGGACGGCGATCTTGTCGGTCGGCTGCAGGTCGCGCAGCGTCTTGACCTCGGGATTGTTGCTGAGCAGCCACATGGGCGTGGCGGACGAGCCGGCCAGCCCTTTGACGCCGCCTTTGGTGCGGTCCCACAGCAGCAGCATGTTGCTCGCGCCGGTCGTGACGATGTCGACATTGCCGGAGAGCAGCGCGTCGGTCGCCGCGCCGCCGCCGCCGAAGGTGATCCAGCGCGCCTTCAGGTCGGGCAGGCCCAGTTTGGCGCCCTCCTGCTCGATCAGCTTCTGCTGCTCCATGACGATGGGGGCGAGATAGATGATGCCGGGCTGCTTGGTGATGCGCAGCTCGGCGACCTCGGCGCGCGCGACCATTGGAAACAGCATGCAGGCGACTGCCAGGAACCGCAGCATCGGACCTTCTCCCCCTCGTTGTCCTGCTTTCTAGATTGTGCGTGGCGGAGTGGACAGGGTTGGCTAAGCTCCTCCCGCGATGAAGCCGCACCAAGCGGCCAAAGGGAGGACACCATGGCTCCAGAGATGCAGCATGCGGCCGACGCCGTGCTCGACAGGGTGACGCATTCCGCGCCGGGGGTGCCGGGCGTGGTCGCGGTCGCGACGGACCGGAACGGCAATGTCTACGAGGGCGCGGCCGGCCACCGCGGCATCGGCGGCCCGGCGATGACGACGGACACGGTGTTCGCCATCTTCTCGACGACGAAGGCGATCACCGGCACGGCGGCGCTGCAACTGGTCGAGGACGGCAAGCTGGACCTCGATGCGCCGGCAAAAACCTATCTCCCGGAGATCGGGACGCTGCAAGTGCTGGATGGGTTCGATGCGGCGGGCAAGCCGAAGCTGCGGGCGCCGAGGCGCGATATCACCACGCGGATGCTGCTGCTGCACACGGCCGGGTTCGGCTACGATTTCTTCAACGAGGACTATAACCGGCTGGCGACCGAGCATGGCCAGCCGAGCGTGGTCAGCGCCACGAAGGCGTCGCTGCGCACGCCGCTGCTGTTCGATCCGGGCGAGCGCTGGGAATACGGCAGCAACATCGATTGGGCGGGCCAGGTCGTCGAGGCGATCGCGGGCAAGCGGTTGGGCGAGGTGATGCAGGCGCGCATCTTCGAGCCGCTGGGCATGCACGACACCGCGTTCGGGCTGAAGCCGGCGATGCGCTCGCGTCTGGCGACGATGCACCAGCGCGGCGCGGACGGGCAGCTCACCGCCCTGCCCGACTTCCAGCTTCCGCCGGAGCCCGAGGTCCACATGGGCGGCCACGGGCTATATTCGACGGCGCTGGACTACGCCCGCTTCATCCGGATGTGGCTGAACGACGGCGCCGGGCCCGGCGGGCGCGTGCTGCGCGCCGAGACCGTCGCGATGGCGGTGAAGAACGGGCTCGGGGACAAGAAGATCAAGGGCCTGCCCGGCGTGATCCCGGCGCTCTCGAACGCAGCCGAGTTCTTTCCCGGCATGCCGAAATCCTGGGCGCTGTCGTTCATGATCAACGACCAGGAAGCGCCGACCGGGCGTCCGGCCGGATCGCTGGCCTGGGCGGGACTGGCCAATCTTTATTATTGGATCGACCGCAGCAACGGGATCGGCGGCTTCTGGGCGACGCAGATCCTGCCGTTCGCGGACCCGGCATCGGTGGGCGGTTATCTCGATTTCGAGACGGCGATCTATCGCAATGCCATGAAGCGGGCGGCGTAGCAGCGTTTGAGCCATGGTGCCGGCGGCTTGTGTGTGCCGCCGGCAACATCTGGGGCGAATGTTGTCACCAAATCGCCATAGGGGCATGACGAACCGGCGATGATCGAGCAACACTGGATCCCGTAGAAATCGGGCGCTCAAGCTCATCGGACCGGGAGAACGAAATGTCTTTGATCGGGACGCGCTGTCGGCGGCGTTTTTCGCTGCTTCCCGCGCTCGCAGTCTTCCTGTTGGGCTCGTTGCATCTGGCCAGTGCCCAAGAAATCGAGCCGCGTGAATTCGTGCCGGCGCCGGCGGGAACCAACATCAACCTCGTTTATTACATCCACGGATCGGACACGAGTTTCTACAACACGTCCGGCCACAAGATCCCCAACAGCAATCTCGACGTGAACCTCGGTCTCGAGCGGTTCGTGCATTACTTCAACGTGGGCGGGATGCCGGCCGGCGTTCAGGTGCTGCAGATCTTCGGGTCGGAGTCGGGCGGCCGGGTCGGCGGCAGCAATATCGGCAGCAGCTTCGGCGCCGGCAATACCGCGCTGTCGGCGTTCATCTGGCCGTATGCCAATCCGCAGGCGAACCAATATCTCGTCCTGGCGAGCTTCCTGTATCCGCCGGTCGGCAGCTTCGACAAGAACCGCGGCGTCAACCTCGCCGGGGCGCTCAGCTCCTGGCAGGGCTGGACCGGTGACCTGCAGATCGGCTGGGATCATGCGATCGGGGACCATTTCTCCTATGACGCATCCGCCGACGTGCGCTTCTTCGGCGACACCACCGGCCCCATCCAGCCCGGCGTGCCGCTCAGCGTGCGCTCGCACAAGAACACCGATCTGCGGCTGCAGCTCTGGCTGAACTGGGCGTGGAACAAGGCGTTCACGACCTCCATCGGCTATGAGGGCTTCCTGTTCGGCGAGACCTCGTTCGACAACCCGCTGGCGCTCGGTGGCCGCGGTCACACCAGCACCGGAGCGTCCACCGAGCACCGGCTGCGGGCGGCGGCGTCGATGTTCCTGTCGCCGCAGACGCAGATCCTGCTGGAAGCCAACCACGACATCGACCGCACCGGCGGCTTCAAGCAGAATTTCGGCCTCACCGCGCGCTTCCTCTACATCTTCTGATCCTGTCCCGAGCAGCAATGGAGTCCACAATGGCCACGCTTCCAAGACGTGCGGCACTGGCGCTCGTTCTGCCTGCCGCGCTCGTGCTCGCCGGCTGCGCCACCAAGGCGACGGCGACGAACGACCGCGGCGACATGAACCCGAGCGATCTCGATTTCGTCGCAAGCGCCCGCAACATCATCGAGTTCGACCGCGAGGAGTGCACCGCGGCGCAGACCCAGGCGCGCTCGCCTGCCGTGCGCGCCCTGGCCGCCAAGCTGCTCGCCGACGCGAACGCGTTCGACGCCAAGCTGCAGCCGATCCTGGTCGAGGCCGGCATCTCCGGGCCGACAGCGTTGCGCAGCGACTTGCGGGTGCGGCTGACGCACATGCGGCTGCAGAGCGGCCTCGACTTCGACCGGTCGTTCATCGACGACCAGATCGCGACGCACCAGGAGATCATCAACCGCCAGCAGATGATGAGCGGCACGCCGGGCATGAACGCGCACATCATCGAGCTCGCGCAGCAAGGGGCGGAGATCCTCAAGCGGAACCTCGCCGAGCTGCGCCGGCTGCAGCGGGAGATGATGTACGCTTAACGTGTGGAACGCGCTCTAGAACGCGTTCCGACGCGGCTCAGCCATCGTCGGGGTCAAGGTGGACAGCGGAGCGGTTCGCACGGATGATCGCGCCATGCTTGGGAGCGAGATGTCCGTGCCGACCGCGCCGTTGCTCGACGTTCGGGGCGTGACGCTGCAGTACCGGACCGCGGAGCGCATCGTCACGGCGACGCACCGGGTCAGCTTCTCCGTCTATCCGTCCGACCGGTTCGTCCTGCTCGGGCCGTCCGGCTGCGGCAAGTCGTCGCTGCTGAAGGCGGTCGGCGGGTATCTCGAGCCGATCGAGGGCGAGTTCCACCTGAAGGGCCGGCGGATCAGCCAGCCGGGGCCGGACCGGATGATGGTGTTCCAGGAATTCGACCAGCTGCTGCCGTGGAAAACGGTGCGCGAGAACGTGGTGTTCCCGCTGCTGGCAACGCGGCGGCTCGGCCGGGCGGAGGCGCGGGACCGCGCGGACGACTACATCCGCAAAGTCGGGCTCGACCAATTCGCCGACGCCTATCCGCACACGCTGTCGGGCGGCATGAAGCAGCGGGTCGCGATCGCGCGGGGGATGGCGATGGAGCCCGAGATCCTGCTGATGGACGAGCCATTCGCCGCGCTCGACGCGCTGACCCGGCGGACCATGCAGGACGAGCTGCTGCGCCTATGGGACGACACGCATTTCACGGTCCTGTTCGTCACCCACTCGATCAACGAGGCGATCAAGATCGGCAACCGCATCCTCCTGCTCTCGCCGCATCCCGGCCAGGTCCGCGCCGAGATGGACAGCCTGCCGCGCGAGAGCACGGACGGGGCGGCGCTGCTGGGGCTCGAACGCCGCATCCACGACATGCTGTTCGCCCCCGCATGAATCAGATCCAGCCGCAGCGGCCCGAGCGGGAATACCAGGTGCAGGCATTCTCCGGGATCGACGCGATCGAGCGGCCGCTTCCGGTCTGGGAGCGGGTCTGGAACCAGGGCTGGGTGCGCAAGATCGCGATGATCGTGGCGCTGGCCGCGTTCTGGCAGGTCTACGCCAGCTATCTCGACAACGAGCTGCTGTTCCCGACCTTCGCCGCGACGATGGAGGCGCTGTTCACCAATATCGGCAACGGGGTGTTGCCGGCGCGGGCGTTCACGTCGGTGAAGGTCCTGCTGATGGGCTACGCGATCGGGGTGTCGCTGGCGATGCTGCTGTCGGTCGCGGCGATCAACACGCGTCTGGGCAACGACCTGCTGGAGACGCTGACGTCGATGTTCAATCCGCTGCCGGCGATCGCGCTGCTGCCGCTGGCGTTGCTGTGGTTCGGGCTCGGGAATGGCAGCCTGGTGTTCGTGCTGATCCATTCGGTGTTGTGGGTGGTCGCGCTCAACACCCATGCGGGGTTCCGCGGGGTGTCGACCACGCTGCGGATGGTGGGGCGGAATTATGGGCTGCGCGGCTTCGGCTACGTGCGCGCGATCCTGATCCCGGCGGCGTTTCCGAGCATCCTGACGGGGCTGAAGGTCGGTTGGGCGTTCGCCTGGCGCACCTTGATCGCGGCCGAGCTGGTATTCGGCGTGTCGTCGGGCTCGGGCGGGCTGGGCTGGTTCATCTTCGAGAACAAGAACCAGCTGGAGATCCCGAACGTGTTCGCCGGGCTGCTGTCGGTGATCCTGATCGGGCTGGCGGTCGAGAACCTGGTGTTCCGCACGCTGGAGGCGCGGACCGTCCGTCGGTGGGGCATGCAGAGCTAGGACACCCTCACCCTGTTCCCTCTACCAGCGGCGTGCCCCCTCCCGGTTTCGGAGGGGGCCGGCGATGGTCAGAGGTGCGAGTTGGGGGCCGGCGCGGCGATCGCCGGGTGCTGCGGCTGCTGCGCGGGTGCGGCGAGTTGCTGGTTCTGTGCCGGCGTCATCTGTTCCGTCACGTTGTTGAGCCCGTCTGCGCCATAGGCGTAGGACATCTTCGGCGCGGCGCTCGTGTCGACCGGCATGTCTTGGCCGAGCCCGTTGGCGAACGAGTATTTCGGCGCGGGTCCGTTATATCCGGCGCCGTCGCTCAGCGCGCCATAGCCGTAGGTGACCTTCGGCGCCACGTCCGGATTACCGCCGCAAGCCGCCAGGCCTAGTACGGCGCTCAACAGCAACAAATTACGCATTCGCTTGCCTCCATCGTGTTCTCGACAACATACAGTTGCGATCACCGCACGGCTTTGGGATCGACACTGATGCACGCTAGGTTCAGCAGCAATGCGTGGTAAGCAAATGGTAAGTCGTCACGACCCTCATGAATCTGATGCATACAATTCGCTAAGGGCGGCTGAACGGATCACGACGCCGCGATTATCGACGCTCGATCTCAATCTTTTGCTCGTCTTCGATGCGATTTACGCCGAGCGGAGTGCAACCCGGGCGGGGCAGCGGCTCGGCCTGACCCAGTCGGCCGTGAGCCATGCCCTCGGCCGATTGCGCGAGCGGCTGGGCGACGAACTCTTCGTCAAGGGACTCGGACGGCATGATCCCGACCGCCCGCGCCCGGTCCGTAGCGCCGCGGATCCACACGTCGCTGGCGGCGCTGCAGGCCGCGCTGGGGGACACGCAGTTCGACCCGGCCGCATCCGGACATTGCTTCACCATCGCCGCCGATCCCTACGCGCGCGCGGTGCTGGTGCCGCCGCTGATCGCCCGCTTGCGCCGCCTGGCGCCGCGGATCGAGTTGCGCATCCGGCCGGGCTTCGCGGGGCTGACGGATTCGCTCGGACAACGGCGAGATCGACCTCGTGATCGCGAGCTACGCCAAGGTGCCCGACCGCTACGGCCAGCTCGAGATCCTGCAGGAGCGGCATCTATGGGCGCTGCGGGCCGATCATCCGGCCGCCGCCGCGCCCCTGACGCTCGAGCGGCTTGCCGATCTGCCGCATCTGGTGCGCGTCCTGCCCGGCGACGAGGATGCCGCCGACGACCTGCCTGCGGCCGGGCGCGGCCTGGTGCGGCGCGCGATCCAGGACGATGACGGCGCCTTCGCCCGCGCGCTGGCCAATATCGGCCGCCGCCGCAGCATCCATCTGACGATCCCCGACAGCTATGCGGCGTTGGCCGTGGTCGGCATCTCCGACCTCGCGGCGTTGGTGCCGGAGCGGCTGGGGCGGCAGCTCGCCGATCATTTCCGGCTGCGGCTGTTCGAGCCGCCCTACCCTTCCCCGCCGGTGCTGCTCTCGATGATCTGGGATCTCGGCCATGGCGGCTCGAGGGCAGGCGAGTGGCTCCGTGCGCTGGTGGTCCAGGCCGCACGCGAAGTCGATGCGTCGACGCCCGGGGCTGACGCCGCAACGGTCCTTCGCTAGACTGTCTGCAACGCCGGTCAACGCCGGCACCAAGGACAGGAGGCGTTCATGCAGGACCTCACGACCACGAGCGTAACGAAGGCCGTGCTCGACCAGATGGCCGATACGCCCGACGAACGGCTGCGCGAGGTCATGGCCAGCCTGGTCCGCCACATGCACGATTTCGCGCGCGACGTGAAACTGACGCCGGACGAGTGGATCAAGGCGATCGGCTTCCTGACCGCGGTCGGCCAGAAGTGCACGCCGGCGCGCCAGGAATTCATCCTGCTGTCCGACGTGCTGGGCCTGTCCGCGCTGGTGAACCTGCTGCATGACGAGACCGCGACCGAGATCGGCACCGAGAGCAGCCTGCTCGGGCCGTTCTACCAACAGAAGGCGCCGGACTTCGCGCTCGGCGACAGCATCGCGGCGAAGGTGACGGGCCCGGAGATCCAGCTCTACGGCCGGGTCACGGACATGGCGGGCAAGCCGATCCCGGGCGCGCTGATCCAGGTCTGGCAGACCGACAGCGAGGGCATCTACGACCTGCAGCGCCACCACGGCGAGGAACACGACACCCGCGGCAATTTCCGCGCCGATGCCGACGGGCGGTTCCATTTCCGCTCGATCCGTGCCGCTCGGCTACGAGATCCCGATGGACGGCCCGGTCGGCGGCCTGATCCGCGCCCAGAAGCCGGCACGGCTGCCGCCCTGCCCACATCCACTTCCTGATCGGCGCACCGGGCCATCGCGAGCTGGTGACGGCGCTGTACATCGGCAACGACCAGTATATCGATACCGATACGGTGTTCGGCGTGTCGCGCTCGCTCGTGGTCGAGCCGAAGGACGATCCGGAGGCGCCGCTGCCGGGCATCCCGGCGATCCGTTACGATTTCCGCCTCGCCGCCGAGACCGAGGCCGGCAGCAACCGGGTCGGCGCCGATCCCGCGCAGATCATGGCAGCGGAGTGACCGCCCTCCGGGTTGTCGCGGCTCTCCTCGCCCTGACGTCGAGCGCGGGGCTCGCCTTTAAGCCGACCGCGGCGCTGGCGCAGCCGGCGGTCAAGCTCGGCGCTGATCACCGACATGTCCGGGCCCGCTCTCGGCCCAGAGCGGGCCCGGCTCGATCGTCGCCGCCAACCTCGCGATCGAGGACTGCCTCGCCGGCGCGTGCAAGGGCATGAAGATCGACCTGCTCTCCGCCGATCACCAGAACAAGCCGGACGTCGCGGTCGGCATCGTGCGCAAATGGATCGACGTCGACCACGTCGATGCCGTCACCGACATCATCCAGGCGGCGGTCCAGCTCGCCGTCCAGGGCGTGATGGCGGAGAAGAACCGGATCGCGCTGTTCCCGGGCGGCACCGCGCGCCTGGCCAACGAGGCCTGCGCGCCGGCGACGTCGGTGCTGTGGATGTGGGACACCTACGGACAGGCGGTCGGCATCACCCGCCCGCTCGCCAAGCCCGGCAGCAAATGGTTCATGATCGCCGCCGACTACGCCTTCGGCCAGCAGCTCGTCGACCGACGCGTCGGCCTGGTGACGAAAGCGGCGGCCAGGTGATCGGCTCGGTGCGGCATCCGTTCGGTTTCGCCGGCGATTTCTCGCCGTTCCTGGTGCAGGCGCAGGCCTCCGGCGCCGACGTGATCGCGCTGGGCAGCACCGGGACCGACCTGATCAACATCCTCAAGGCAGCGCAGGAATTCGGCATCGGCGCCGGCAACCAGAAGCTCGCCAGCTTCGTGCTCACCGTGCCCGACATCGCCGCACTCGGGCTGGCTTCGGCGCAAGGCGTGGCGGTCAACGAGGCGTTCTACTGGGATCTCGACGACGGCACCCGCGGCTTCGCCAAGCGTTTCATGGACCGGCACCACGCCGCCCCCTCGACCATTCAGGCGGGCGTGTATTCGGTCACACTGCATTACCTCAAATCCGTCGCAGCCGCCGGGACCACCGACACGCAGGCGGTGATGGCGAAGATGCACGAATTGCCGATCGACGACCCGACGGTGCGCCACGCCACATTGCGTCGGGATGGCCGCATGGTGCACGACAGCTTCCTGTTCCGCGTCAAGACACCGGCGGAGAGCAAGGGTGCTTATGATTTCTACAAACTGGAAGCGACCATCCCGGCCGACCAGGCGTTCCGCCCGCTCGCCGAGAGCGCGTGCCCGGCGCTGAAGCAATGAGCGAGAAGCTGCTTCCCACGACCGTCGTCGGCAGTTACCCGCAGCCGGAATGGCTGGTCGACCACGCGGCGCTGAAGGCGCGGCGGGTTCCGCGCGTGCACGCGCCGGAGATCTGGCGCGTGGCCGGCCCGTATCTCGAGGCGGCGCAGGACGACGCGACGCGCCTGGCGATCCTGGACATGGAGCGGGCGGGGATCGACATCGTGACCGATGGCGAGGTCCGGCGGGAAAGCTACTCCAACCGCTTCGCCCTCTCGCTCGACGGCGTGGACGCCGACAACCCGGCCGAGGTGCCCAACCGTTCCGGCGGCACGGCGCTGGTGCCCCGCGTCACCGGCCCGATCCGCCGCCGCGGTCCGGTCGAGGTGCGCGACGCGCTGTTCCTTGCCGCCAATACCGGGCGAAAGACCAAGATCACCCTGCCCGGGCCGTTCACGATGGCGCAGCAGGCCAAGAACGAGTTCTACGCCGACGATGAGGAGATGGCGCTGGCCTTTGCCGACGCGGTCAACGCCGAGGCGCGCGACCTGCTCGCAACCGGGATCGACATCGTGCAGATGGACGAGCCCTGGATGCAGGCGCGGCCCGAAGCGGCGCGGCGCTATGGCGTCAACGCGATCAACCGCGCGCTGGCCGGGCTGCCGGCGGACACGATCCTGCATGTTTGTTTCGGCTACGCCGCCGTGGTCGACGGCAAGCCGGAGGGCTACTCGGTGCTCCCGCAACTGGCGGCGACGACGGCCGGCGCGATCTCGATCGAGGCGGCGCAGCCGAAGCTCGACCTGGGCGTGCTGCAGGACCTGGCCGGCAAGACGGTGCTGCTGGGCGTGCTGGACCTCGGCACCGAGGCGATCGAGGACGCGTATACGGTGGCCGAGCGCATCCGCGCCGGGCTGCGTTACGTGCCGGCGGAGCTTCTGGTGCCGGCGCCGGATTGCGGAATGAAATACCTCGCCCGCGATACCGCCTTCGGCAAGCTCAAGGCGCTGGCCGACGGCGCGGCCATCGTCCGCCACGAACTGGCCGGCTGAAATGACGAAAGGAACAAGCGTTTGAAGCTGATGAGTTTCACCCGTCCCGACGGGACGGCCAGTTGGGGCGTGGTCGATGGCGAGCACGTCGTCGACTGTAGCGATACCGCGCCGACGCTGCGCGGCGCGCTGGCCGCGGGTATGCTGCCGACCACGCCGCCGAAGGCGGAACGGTTCGCGCTGTCGGAGATCACCTACCTGCCGCCGATCCCCGACCCCGAGAAGATCATCTGCATCGGGCTGAACTACCTGACGCACATCAAGGAAGGCGGCCGGGACGTCCCGAAGAAGCCGACGATCTTCACGCGCTGGGCCAACACGCAGGTCGGGCACGGGCAGGCCCTGGTGCGGCCCAGCCAATCCGAGACGCTGGATTTCGAAGGCGAGATGGCGATCGTGATCGGGCGCCCTGCGCGCCACACGACCCGCGAGCAGGCGATGTCCGTGATCGCCGGCTACAGCTGCTACAATGACGGCTCGGTGCGCGAGTGGCAGCGCCACACCAGCCAGTTCACCCCCGGCAAGAACTTCCCCGGCACCGGCGGCTTCGGGCCCTGGATCGTGACCCCGGACGAGGTCGGCGACATCAGCAAATCGACGCTGATGACGCGCGTGAACGGCGAGGAGATGCAGCACGCCACGCTCGACGACCTGGTGTTCGACGTGCCCGCGCTGATCGAGTATTGCGCCGCCTTCACCAGCCTCGAGCCCGGCGACGTCATCATCACCGGCACCACCGGCGGGGTCGGCGCCTACCGCACGCCGCCGCTCTGGCTCAAGCCCGGCGATACGGTGGAGGTCGAAGTGACGGGCGTCGGCGTGCTGAAGAACAGCGTGGTGCAGGAAGCCTGATCCGGCGCCCTCGGATGCTCGATCCCGCACGCCTTCTCGCCTACCCCCTCCCCCCGATCCGCCAAACGCTGACCAGGCGCGACACCGTCCTGTATGCGCTGGCGGTCGGGCTCGGGCAGGACCCGCTCGACCCGGCGCAGCTCGACTTCGTCGACGCGCATCGCGCGCTGAAGGCGATGCCGAGCATGGCCGTCGTGCTCGGCTATCCCGGCTTCTGGCTCGCCGACCCGGCGACCACGGTGGACGCGGTCCGTCTCGTCCATGGCGAACAGGGCATCCAACTGCACCGGCCGATCCCGGTCGAGGGCGAGCTGATCGGCGAGACGCGGATCACCGGGCTGGTCGATAAAGGGAAAGGCAAGGGTGCGCTGCTCTACAGCGAGAAGCGTCTCACCGAGGCGGGCAGCGGCGCCCTGATCGCCACCGCGACCGCGACCACCTTCCTGCGCGCGGATGGCGGCTTCGGCGGGCCGTCCGGCCCCAGGAAGGCCGCTCACCCCATGCCGGACACGCCGCCCGACATCGTCGTCGACCTCGCGACGCGCCCCGAGCAAGCCCTGCTCTACCGCCTGCTCGGCGACGACAATCCCCTGCATGCCGACCCGGCGACGGCATCCGCCGCCGGGTTCGAACGCCCGATCCTGCACGGGCTCTGCACCTTCGGCGTCGTCACCCACGCGATCCTGCGCTCGCTTTGCGATTACGACCCGGCGCGCCTGCGCTCCCTCGATCTCCGGTTCTCGGCGCCGGTATTCCCCGGCGAGACGATCCGCACCGAGATCCACGACGACGGCTCCTTCCGCGCCCGCGTCGTCGAGCGCGACATCGTCGTCGTCACCAACGGAAAGGCCGTCGTCCAATGATGCTCGAAGGCAAGGTTGCGGTCGTCACCGGCGCGGGCGGCGGGATCGGCCGGGAGATCGCGGTGGCGATGGCGCTGGCGGGCGCGGCAGTCGTGATCAACGACATCGGCGCGTCGCTGTCCGGGCAAGGGCAGTCGGAGACGCCGGCGGAGCAGACCCGGCAGATCATCGAGCAGCGCGGCGGCCGGGCCGTGATCAGCCGCGACACGGTGGCCGACTGGGCGTCGGCCCAGCGTATCGTGCAGACCGCGCTCGATGCGTTCGGGCGGATCGACATCGTGGTCAACAACGCCGGGATCCTCCGCGACGCCATCTTCCACAAGATGGACCCGCAGGATTGGCTCGACGTCATCAACGTCCACCTGAACGGCAGCTTCTTCGTCAGCCGGGCGGCGGCGCCGCTCTTCCGGGCGCAATCGAGCGGCGCCTACGTCCATATGACCAGCACGTCGGGGCTGATCGGCAATGTCGGGCAGGCGAACTACAGCGCGGCGAAGCTCGGGATTTCGGCGTTGTCGAAGTCGATCGCGCTCGACCTGGCGCGGTTCGGGGTGCGCAGCAACTGCATCGCGCCGTTCGCGTGGAGCCGGATGACCAGCTCGATCCCGGCGCAGACGCCGGAGGCGCAGGCGCGGGTGGCCAAGCTGCAGCAGATGACGCCGGACAAGAACGCGCCGCTGGCGGTGTATCTCGCGTCGGACGCGGCTGCGGGGATCAACGGGCAGGTGTTCGCGACGCGTTACAACGAGATCGCGCTGATGAGCCAAAGCCGGCCGGTCCGCCTGGTGCATCGCGGCGAGGGCTGGACGCCGGAGAGCATCGCCGAACATGGCGCGCCGGCGCTGCGGGCCAGCCTCGTCCCGCTCGACGTCAGCGCCGACGTGTTCGCCTGGGACCCGGTCTGAACGCCCGTTAAACAAAATTTAGCTCTTCGGCGGTAAACCTTCCTCTCGGCACTCGGATAAAACGTTCCGTAATCGAGAGGACGAGTCGATTGAGCTCATTTTCCTTCACGCCAGGGACCGGCGCGTCACCGTTATGGTGGGCAGTGCCGCTATTGGCGGTGGCGGCGGCGCTCGTCATCATGGTGCTTCGCCACCGCTCGGCGCCGGCGCAGACATTGTCCCGCAATCTCGTTGCGGCGGCCCGCTCGGCGGCCGTCGACGAGATCATGCTGGTGACGCAGAACAGCCTCGAACGGAACATGCAGCAGCTGACCGAGCTCGTCGCCGAGAAGGGCGAAGTTCGCGTCATGGGCGGGCAGCTCTACTTCGGCGACCATCTCGTGAACGACAATCATGAGATCGTGGACCGGGTGCGGGACGTCGCGGGAGGCACCGCGACGATATTCCTGCGGGACACCCGCATCTCCACCAACGTCAAGAAGCCGGATGGCGGCCGCGCCGTGGGCACGAAACTGACCGCCGCGCCGGTGCTGAAGGCGGTGCTGACCGAGAACATCTCGTTTCGGGGCGAGGCCGAAATCCTCGGCACGCCCTATTTGACCATCTACGAACCGCTCTGTGCGGAAGGCGAGGTGGTCGGCGTCCTCTTCGTCGGCGTGCCGAAAGCGGAGTTCACCGGGCAGATCGAGACGGCCAACGCGCTGGATAGTCTCGTCAACGCCAACAAGGCGGCCGTCCGCATCGCGCTCGAGGCCGCTTCCGATCGGCAGCGGGCCGACGACACACGGCGGCACCAGGAGATGCGGCGCGAGGTTCGGGCGCGCGAGCGGCGCGAGGTCGTCCAGACGATGTCCGCGGCCCTCGACCGTCTCGCCGCGGCCGATCTGACCCAGCCGCTCGAGACGCCGTTTCCAGCCGAGTACGAGAAGCTGCGCAACGACTTCAACGGGGCGTTGGGCATGCTGGCGCAACTCGTCCGCGACATCACCGGCAGCGTCGATTCGATCTGCAGCCGGGGCAGCGAGATCAGCCGGGCCGCCGAAGACCTCTCGCGGCGGACGGAGATCCAGGCCGGCACCCTGGAGGAGACGGCATCGGCGCTGAGCCACGCGACGTCCGGCATCCGCCAGATGGCCACGGGCGCGAAGGCCGCCAAGCAGGCCGTCCGCGAATCGTGCACGGATGTCGAGAGCTGCGGCGAGAGGATGCGCCACGTGACGGACGCGATGCAGATGATCGAGAAATCCTCGCAGGACATGGCGTCGGTCGTTTCCACCATGGACGAGATCACCCTGCAGACGAACCTCCTCGCCTTGAACGCGGGCGTGGAGGCGGCGCGTGCGGGCGAAGCGGGGCGCGGCTTCGCGGTGGTGGCGCAGGAAGTGCGGGCGCTGTCGATCCGGTCAGTGGAGGCCGCCAAGGAGGTGCGCCGCCTGATCGCGGTGTCGGCCGATCAGGTCCATGTCGGCGCTCGCCACGTCAGCGAGACCGATGCGGCGCTGCAATCGGTGATGGCCCATTTCGGCCAGATCGATCAGCTCGTATCCGGCATCGCGACGTCGGTCGAGGAGCAGAGCGCCAGCATCGAGCAGATCAACACCGCCGTCAGCCAGATGGACCAGGTGACGCAACAGAACGCCGCCATGGCGGAGCAGAGCACGGCCGTGTCGCACTCGCTCGCCGATGAATCGCAGGAGCTCGCGGCGCTGACGGCGAAGTTCCAACTCAAACAGGCGTCGCGCGGCCGTTTCGATGGATCGGCGCAGCGGGAACAATCCTCGCCGACGCGGCGTATGGCGGTCGCTGGCTGATCCACCGGCGCCGCCCCGGCGCGGCGGCGGCTCGCCGCTCGGCGGGCTTCGGCTAGGTTAAGCGACTTCTCGGATCTGCCGACGGTCCAGGCGAAGCTTCACCGGATCGCCGGTGAGAAAACCCGGGGCGCTGGAGCGGTTGAGCAAGTCGATCTTCAGTTCGACACCGTTCGCATCGACGAGATAGCGGAGCACGGGGCCGTGGATCCGGATATCGGTGATGGTCGCCGGGCCGGTGACGTCGAGCGCGTTGGACACAGGATCATGCGGGGCAAGCAGGTCGATCGCCTCGGGATGGATCGCCCAGGCGAGCGTCGCGGTTTCGCCGAACACGCGGGCGACGGCTTCGGGTTCGAGCAGGTTGAAGTCGCCGATGAAGCCGACGACGAAGCGGGTGGCCGGCCGGTCGTAGACCTCGCGCGCGGAGGCGGCCTGGACGATGCGGCCGGCGCTCATGACGGCGACCTTGTCGCCGAGCACCAGCGCTTCCTCCTGGTCGTGCGTGACCAGGATCCCGGTGAAGCCGGTGTCGCGCTGCAGACGCTTCAGCTCGTCGCGCAAGCGCTTGCGGATTTGCGCGTCCAACGCCGAGAGCGGCTCATCGAGCAGCAGCAGCCGGGGTTCGAGGACGAGGGCGCGCGCGAGGGCGACGCGCTGCTTCTGGCCGCCGGAGAGTTGTGCAGGGCGCGCGTCGGCGCGGGGGCCGAGCTCCATCATGGCGAGCGCGGCGTCGATCTTGGCGGCGATCTCGGTCTTGGAGCGGCGCTGCTGCTGCAGCCCGAACGCCAGGTTTTGGCGGACCGTCATGTTCGGGAACAGCGCGTAATGCTGGAACGTCATGGCGATCCCCCGGGCCTCGGGGGGCTTCTGCGGTCACGTCCTGGCCGGCGATGCGCAGGCGGCCCTGATCGGGGCGGACCAGGCCGGAGATCGCGCGCAGCAGCGTCGTCTTGCCGCAGCCGGACGGGCCGAGCAGGATGCACATCTCACCCTGTTCGATCTCGAGCTCGACGCCCTGGAAGATCTGCGAGGCGCCGTAAGCCTTGGCGAAGCCGGTGATCTCGACGAAGCTCATGCATCCCTCCGTCGCAGGACCGACAGGCCGACCATCGTGGCGAGCCACATGGCGGCGAAATAGATCACCACGATGACGGCGGTGACCTGGCCGATCTTGGTGCGCTGCCCGAACAAATAGATGGCGAGCGTCTGGAAATTGCCGCCGACCAGCATGTTGGCGAAGACGAACTCCGCGAAGCTCAACGCGAACACCAGCGACAATCCGACGGTGAGACCCGGCGCGACACAGGGCAGGATCACGCGCCGGGCGATCTGGATGTCGCTCGCCCCGACGAGGTGCCCGGCGTCGAGCAATTCGTGGACGTGCAGCGCGCGCAGATTGTTCTTCAGCGGCACGTACAGCAGCGGGAACGCCAACGGCAGATAGCTCAGCAACAGGATCCAGGGCGTGCCGATCAGCACGAGCGGATCGCTCGCATAGATGCCGAGCAGCCCGACCACGAGGACGACCTGGGGCAGCGCGAACGGCAGGATCATCAGCCGCTCCATCCAGCGATCGAGCCACGGCAGATAACAATGCGCGGCCAGGATCGCCGGCACGGTGACGAGCAGCTGCAGCACGACCGACCCGGCGGCGATGAACAGCGACCGGGCCAGGGCGGATTGGAAGGCCGGCTCGGACAGGACCTGTGCGAACCACCGCAGCGTCACGCCGGTGGGCAGCAGGCCGGAATACCAATCGGTCGAGACGGCGCTGACGACGACGGCGGCCACCGGCAGCAGCAGCAACCCGGAGACCACGCCGATCAGCAGGCGGTCCGCCCGGTCAGACACGGGTGCGGCGCAGCAGGAGTTGGTCGACGAGGATCGGGATCAGCAGGACGAGCACGAGCAGGACGGCGAGCGCATTGGCCAGGTTCGGGTCGGTGAACACGTCGCCGGCGACCAGTTCGCCGATCCGGATCGTCACCAGGTTGGCGCCGCCGCCGATCAGCGCGTAGGCGGTGGCGTAGGTGCCCATGGCGTTGGCGAACAACAGGATGAAGGTCCCGATCAGGCTAGGCGCGAGCACGGGCAGCCCGATGCGCCACCAGAAGGTGAGGCGCGAGGCGCCCATCAGCTTGGCTTGCTCCGCGAGATCCGGCGTCAGCGCGTCGAGGCTGGGGAACAGGATCAGGACACAAAAAGGGATCTGGAAGTAGGCATAGACCAGGACGAGACCCTGCAACGAGTAGATGTTGAAATCCTGCATCAGGCCGGAACGGGCGAGCAGCAGGGTGACGATGCCGTTGACGCCGCCCAGGATGGTGAAGGCGAGCGCCAGCGGGACGCCGACGAAATTGCTGGCGACATTGAACAGGGTCAGGAAACGGCGCTGCACCGGCTGCGAGCGGCGGTGCAGAGCGAGGCTGAGCGGCAGGCCGATGCCGAGGCCGATCGCGCTAGTGAGCAGCGACAGGTTGATGCTGGTGGCAAACGCGCCGCGATAGAAACGGCTCGAGAGCAGTCCGGCGTAGTTCGCCAGCGAGAGCTCGCCCGTCGTGCACGAAGCTACCCTGCAGCACCGAGAGGACCGGCCAGATCTCGAAGCCGAACAGCACGATCAGGAACGGGGCCGCCCAGAGCGCAGCGATCGGCCGGCTCACAGCAGCGCCTGGTTGACGTCCATCCCGGCCGTGGAGACGCCGAGCAGCGCGCAGAGCGTGCCGGCGATCTCCGTCTGCCGCAGGGTGACATGCGCCGGCGCGTGGCCGATGCCGAACAGCCAGAACGGCACGTCGGTCTCGTCCGCATCGCTGCCGCCGTGCATGCCGTCCTCGCCCATGCCGTGGTCGCTGGTGACGACGACGCCGTAGCCGGCCTCGAGCCAGGCGGGGAGATAGAGCGCGAGCAGGCCGTCGGCGCGCCGCGCGGCGGTGCGGTAGGCGGTGCTGGCGCCGCCATGGCGGTGGCCGGCATCGTCGATGCCCATGGAATGGACCAGCAGGAAATCGGGCGCGTGGCGGCAGCGAAGCGCTTCGGCGTCGGCGAACAGGTGGTCGTCCGGGTAGGAGTCGTTCCAGTAGAACACGCCGTGCTGGATGGCGGCGTCGGGGTCGTCGGTGAGGCGATCGCCGGGCTGGAACGGCGCTTGGTTGTAGAGCTCGGAGAACCAGTGATAGGCCGCCGCGGCCGTGACTTTCTCAGCCTGGCGGCAGCGGTCGAACACGCTCTCGTGCCGGGAGCGGCGGATGATTGCATTGCCGGTGATGCCGCTGCGGATGGGCGGCACGCCGGTCATGAGCGTCTCGTAGATCGGCCGGGAGATGCTCGGCAGCTCGGCCCGGACGGGGATGCAGGGACGCGCCAACGCCTCCGCCTGGGCTTGCATGAAGCCCATCGCCCGCCGAGCCACGTCCAGCCGCAGCCCGTCGAGCAGCACGACGATGAGCTTGCCCAAGCTACATCTCGGTCAGCACCTTCTCCTGCCAGAGCGCGGGAACCTTGCGGGCGCCGTCGGCCCACGTCTCGGGGTTGATCGGCCGCGCCTTCGCATATTGCGCCGTCGGCAGCATCTTGGCCTTGGTCGCGTCGGGCAGGGTCACGTGATCGACGCGGATGGGGCGGGCGTAGCCGTCCGCGAGGTTGATCTGGCCCTGGTCGCTGAAGATGAATTCGCGGGTCAGCATGGCCGCGTTCGGGTTCTTGGCGAACTTGTTGATGATCGTGGAGTAGCCGGAGGTGACGGAGCCGTCGGCGGGGATGACGACGCTGAAGCGGTCGCCGCCGACCTTGTCGCGGTAGCTGAGCGCGTTGAAGTCCCACATCAGCGCGACCTGGATCTCGCCGCGGCCCATATTGGCGGGCAGCGCGGTGATGGTCAGCAGGCGCTTCTGCTTGGCGAGCTTGGCGAAGAAATCCATCGCCGGGTCGAGATGGGTCTCGTCGCCGCCCATGGCGATGGCGCAGGCGAGCACGGCGGCGTTGGATTGCGACGCCTTGCCCACATCCCCCGCAGCGATCTTGTAGCTGCCGGAGAGCAGGTCGGCCCAGGATTTCGGCGGGTTCGGAATGTCTTTGGCGACCACGAAAGCGATGGTCCCGGTGTAGGCGAGCATCCAGCGCCCGTCGGCGTCGCGGGCCCAGGCGGGGATCTGGTCGAAGGTGCTGGGCTTGTAGGCGGCGGCCAGGTCGCGCTGGACGGCGACGCGGCAGAAATCGAAGCCGACGTCGCCGATATCGGCCGACGCGTTGGATTTCTCGGCCGCAAACTTGGAGAGTTCCTCGGCGCTGCTCATGTCGGTGTCGGCATGCTTGAGGCCGTATTTCTCGGTGATGTCCTTCCAGGTGGCGGCCCAGTTGGCCCAATCGTCGGGCATCCCGACGCTGTTGACGGCGCCCTCGGCGCGGGCCTTGGCGATCAGCTCGTCGAGCGGCGCGGCGCGGGCGGACCGGGCGGAGAGCGCGGCCGCGCCGGCCAGGGCGAGTCGAAGACTGTCGCGTCGGGAGATGTTGGACATGAGGGGCCTTTCAGCGGATGGGCGACGGTGACGGAAATAATATCGGTCCGTCAAATGCGTGCCGCGCCGCGAACAGGATAGTGAAGATCCCGTGTCGATCGTGACGGCCGGCGCTGCACGGATTGCGGCGGTCGTGATAGCGTCGCCGCAGCAATGGAAGGAACGTTCCGATGGCCGATCCGAGGCTCCGCCAGGCCCTGTCCTCCGGGCGCTTCGTCGCCGCGCCGGGCGTGTTCGACATGATCTCCGCGCGTGTCGCCGACGGGATGGGGTTCGATGCGCTGTACGCGACCGGATTCGGCATGGTGGCCTCCAATCTGGGGCTCGCCGATGTGGGGCTCGCGACCTACACCGAGATGGTGGCGCGCGCCGGCGCAATCGCGCGCGCGAGCCGGAAGCCGGTGATCGCGGACGCCGATACCGGCTATGGCGGGCTGCTCAACATCCGCCACACGGTAGCCGGCTACGAGGCGGCCGGCATCGCGGCGATCCAGATCGAGGACCAGGAAACGCCGAAGAAGTGCGGGCACACGCCGGGCCGCCGCGTGGTGCCGCTCGAGGACATGCTGCTGAAGATCGAGGTCGCCGTCGCGACCCGGCGCAGCGACGACTTCCTCATCGTCGCGCGGACCGATGCGCGGACGTCGCTCGGGCTGGACGAGGCGATCCGGCGCGGTCGCGCGTTCGCCAAGGCCGGCGCCGACATCGTTTTCGTCGAGAGTCCCGAGACCGAGGAGGAGATGGCCCGCATCGGCGGCGAGATCGACGCCAAGCTGCTGGCCAACATGGTCGAGGGCGGCCGCACGCCGATCCTCCCGGCCGCCCGGCTGCAGGCCCTCGGCTACGCGCTCGCGATCTACCCGGCCGTCGGCTTCCTGGCGATGACCGCGGCGCTGGAACGCGTGTACGGGCATCTGCTGAACCATGGCGACAGCACCGGACTGCCGGCGCAGGAGAGCTACGGCTTCAGCCGCATGTGCGAGCTGATGGGCTTCCCCGACGCGTGGGAGTTCGAGCGCAAATGGGCGGCGCGGGCGGACCAGCACAAACTGGCCGCGGCGGACCAGCAAGAGCTGGCCGCGGCGGACCAGCAAGAGCTGGCCGCGGAATAACGCCCATGCTCCGCCTCGCGCTCTCGCTGCTGCTCCTCGCCGCCCCGTGTGCCGCCAAGAGCCTCATCTGGTCATACACCTCGGACGTCCAGACGCTCGACCCGCATGTCTCGCGGGTGAGCTTCACCAACGGCTTCCTGGCCAACATCTACGAGACGCTCGTGCGCATGGACGATCACCTGGTGATCGAACCGGCATTGGCGCTCAGCTGGGAGCAGGCCGCGCCCACGCTGTGGCGGTTCCACCTGCGGCCGGGCGTGCGGTTCCACAACGGCGACGCGTTCACCGCCGACGACGTCGTGTTCAGCTGGACGCGCCTCAACACGCCCGGCGCCAACCGCGGCGCGCTGACCGCGGTCAAGGCGATGCGGGCAATCGACCCGCAAACCCTGGAGATCGAGACCGCCCGCCCGTTCCCGATCCTCCTCAATGCCCTGCTGCAATTCCCGGTCATGGGCCGCGCATGGTCCGAGGCGAACAACGCGGCGGCGGCCAGCGACCTCGGCGGGACCGTCGAGAACTACGCGACCCGGCACGAGAACGGCACCGGCCCCTTCCGCGTGGTGTCGCGGCAGCCGGACGGACCGACCGTGCTGGAGGCCTTCGCCGGCTGGTGGGAGACGCCGCGGCACAATCTGGACCGCGTGACCTATCTGCCGATCCGCAGCGCCGCGACGCGGACCGCGAGCCTGATCAGCGGCGCGATCGACGCCACCGTCGAACTGCCGCTCCAGGACGTCGACCGCGTCCGCGCATCGCCCGGGCTCGAGGTCGTGCAGGGCCCGGAGCTGCGCACCATCTACATCGGCCTGGACCAATTCCGCGACGAACTGCTCTACAGCGACGTGAAGGGCCGCAACCCCTTCAAGGACCACCGCGTCCGCGAGGCGCTCTACCGCGCGATCGACATCGCCGCGATCCATCACGTCATCATGCGGGACCAGTCCTGGCCCGCCGGCTTCATGGCCTCCCCGCAACTCACCGGCGCCCCCCAGGACCTGAACCAGCGCCTGTCCTACGATCCCGACGCAGCCCGGCGGCTGCTCACCGAAGCCGGCTATCCCGACGGCTTCGGCATCACCCTCACCTGCCCGAACGACCGCTACGTCAACGACGAACGGATCTGCCAGGCGGTGGCGTCGATGTGGACCAAGATCGGCGTGCGGACGGCGGTGCAGAGCGAGAACACCGCCGTATGGTCGCGCCGGACCGCGAGCCTGGATGTGAGCGCGTTCATGCTGGGGCACGCGGCGCTGCCGCTGGCGGAGGTGTACTCGACGCTGGCGGACGTCATCCATTCGCGCACGGACACGATGGGCAGCCTCAACTCCGGGCGGTTCGCCGACCCGGCGGTCGACCGCGCCATCGAGCAGGCGGCCGAAGAGAGCGACCCGGCAGCCCGCGCCGCGGAGATCCACGAAGCGTTCAGCCGCGAAAAGGACGACATCGGCAACATCCCCCTGCACCAGCAGCCCCTGACCTGGGCCGCGCGCAAGGGGATCGCCCTGCATCAGGCGCCGGACAATCTGTTGCGGCTTTGGCTCGTGAGGATCGATTAGCATGGATCTGCTCGTCACCGGCGGCACCGTGATCACCATGGACGAGGGCCGCCGCGTCATCCCCGACGGGGCGGTGGCGATCAAAGGCAACCGGATCGAGGCCGTGGGCCCGGCGGCGGAACTGCCGAAGCAGGCGGCCACTGTGATCGATGCGCGCGGACAAGCGATCCTGCCGGGGTTGATCGACGGGCACGCGCATGCGGGGCACGGGCTGGTCAAGACGCTCGGCGGCGGGGACAGCGCGGCCTGGATGGATGCGTGCCGCGTCATCTACACGACGGCGTCGCCCCCCTCCTTCTGGCACGCCGAAGCCCGGCTTTCGGCGCTCGAACGGCTGATGTTCGGCGTCACCACCGGCCTGTCCCTGCTCGGCGGCGGCGACAGCGTCATGCGGACCGACACGCCCGACCATGGCGACGCCCATTGCCGCGGCGTCGCCGAGATCGGCATCCGCGACATCATGGCCGTCGGCCCGACCCGGCCGCCGCACCCCCGCCCCTACGCGTCATGGCCCGGCGGTGTGCGCCAAGACCACGAGGTCTCCTTCGAGCAGCAGCTGGAAACGATCGGCGCCCTGATCGAGCGCTGGCACGGCGCCGACGACGGCCGCCTCGCAGTCGCGACCCTGATGCCCGTCTACCGCGAGGAGCGGCACGACCAGGCGCAAGTGGCGCTGATCGAGAGACAGGGACGCGCCGTGCTGGAAGCCGGCCAGCGGCGGGGAACGCTGTTCCACCAGGACGGGCATCGCAGCGGCAGCCTGGAAATGGCGGGCCGGATGTTCGGCTTGCTCGGACCTCGCTCGGTGATGTCGCATTGCACGGACCTGACCTCGGAGGACATCGAGGCGGTGGTCTCGTCGGGCACACGGATCGTGCACAACCCCTCGGCGATCGCGTCCGTGCGGGGCTATTGCCCGGTGCCGCTGCTGCTGGACCGCGGCGTGACCGTGATGCTGGGGTCGGACGGGACCGCGCCGGACCGGAGCACGGACATGTTCCGGCACATGTTCCAGTGCATGCGGCTGCACCAGCGGCAGCATCGCGACGAACGGCTGATGCCGCCGGGCAAGCTGCTCGAGATGGTGACGATCGACGCGGCGCGGGGCTTGGGCATGGCGGACCGGATCGGCAGCCTCGAGCCCGGCAAGCAGGCCGACCTGATCACCGTCGACCTGCGCAAGCCGCACCGACGCCGACGAACATGCCGGTCTGGCGCGTGGTCTGCTTCGCCAACGGGCAGGACGTCGACACGGTGATCGTGGACGGGCGTGTGCTGATGCGCGGTCGCCTCGTCGAACACGTCGACGTAGCGGACGTGCTGGCGGCGGCGGAGGCGGAGACGGCGCAGATGCTGGCACGGACCGGGTTCGGGTCGATGCTGGCGGAGCCGGCGTCGATTTGGAGGAACGCACGGCACTAATGGTTGTCGGTTTGAAGCCGCAACGAGCATTCCGCAGCCTTCGCCTACAATCGGCTGATCGGTTTGCTGAACCACCCAGCGCCGTAGTCGTGTTCCATACGAACCGAAGATATCGCTGGCGCCACGGCGTGACCGTTCGGTTAAAAGTAACAGAGTCTCCACTCCGTTCGGATCAACGGAACGGACGACTCCACCGCGTCCGACGTCGAGGACGCGCGCCGCTCCATGGCGAGCCTCGCCGAGCCCGGCCTCGCCATTCCCGAAAGCACTCACGCGGCAAGCGGCCTCCTCCACTTGATAGCAGCCGGCGGCTCGGCCGGAACGGGACGAGAACGCCCGGCGGTTAGCTTGTGACCGGAGGCTAGTTTCGATAGACCTCCGTGGGCCCAGTCGAAGCAGCCAGCCGAACGTGCTCCAAAACGATCCAAACACCACGAATGGCGCCGGGTCACCGCCTCGCACCGGACACTGCTCCATCGATGCGCTGACTGACGGCGCCTTGAACGCCTGGTTCGAAGCCCCGCCTCGATCGGACGTGCCGAGCGCCTGGTACGGCCACGTCCCCTTCGCGTTCTGGCTCGTCGCGGCATTGCGGCCGAATGTCGTCGTCGAACTCGGGACGCAGGACGGCGTCGCCTATTGCACGTTCTGCGAGGCCGTCGCCGCCGGCGGGATCGACGCGAAATGCTACGCCGTCGGCACCTGGCAAGGCGATGACGGCGCCAGCCTCGCCCCGGCGACGGTGTTCAAAGACCTCCAGGCGTTCCATGACCCGCGTTACGCCAGCTTCTCGCGCCTGGTTCGGACCACATCCGACGAAGCGGCGACCCATTTCGCCGACGGCAGCGTCGACCTGCTGCATCTCAATGCTTGTCGAACCTACGAGGCGGTACAGCACGACTTCGAGACCTGGCGGCCGAAACTGTCGCCCCGCGCCGTCGTGCTCCTCGACAACATCAATGTCCGCGAGAGCGACTTCGGCGTCTGGCGTCTCTGGTCGCAGCTTGCCATCCAATATCCCAGCTTCGAGTTCGTCCACGAACACGGATTGGGCGTCCTCGGCGTCGGTCCCGACCTCGATGGCCCCGTCCGTGACCTCTGCCATCTGACCGATGCGGCCGTCATCACCGCGCTGCGGCTCCGCTTCGCCGCAAGTGGCGCCCGGGCTCGGATGGCCGCCGAACAGGAACGACTCGCGTTGGGTATCGACCTGGCAGAGCGGCGCGCGCAGGCAGCCGAGGCCGCCCAGAGCGGCGCAGAGGCGTCCAAGTAATCGCTCATCGCGTCGCACGAGGTCGAACTCTCGGCGGCCCACCAGAATTCCGAGCGTCTCGACCTCATCGCGGTTGCCCAGGAGCTGCGCGCCGCGGAAATCCGGGAACGGCTGGCACGGACGGAACAGCTTCTGGCCGAGACCCAGCAGCGACTGAGCGCCGCCAGCGACGAACTGGTGCACAAGGACGTCCAGATCGCGCATTTCCGCAGCTTCGCCGAGGAATACCACGCCCTCATCGGCTCGACGCTGTGGCGCGCGTTGGGACCCGTCCGCTCAATCGGGGCTGCGATCCCGCCGGGCGTCCGCCATCTGCTTCGCCGCGGCGGCAAGGCGGCCTGGTGGCTCGCCACGCCCTGGCGCCTCTCGGACCGGCTGGGCCGTCGGCGCGAGAGGATCGCCCTTGCCAATGCGCCGCCGTCCCAGCCTGTGCTCGTCCCGCCGGCGCCGCCACCGCCGGTCGACCGCTTCTCGCTCGACCTGATAACCCGGCCGCGCATTGGGTTCGTCCCGCTCATCAAATGGTATGACCCGATCGCCCCCGAGGTCTCGATCGTCGTGCTGAACTGGAACGGCGGCGATATGACGCTGCTGTGCCTACAGCATCTGTGGCAGCACACGACCGGGCACCGCTATGAGATCATCGTCGTCGACAACGGCAGCGACCCTTCCGACCTGCAATTGCTGCGTAAGCAGGAGCCGCTGCTCAAGCTCATCGCGCTGGGCACGAACCGTTACTTCGGCGAAGCCAACAACATCGGCGTCGAGGCGGCGCGCGGCCGGTTCATCTGCCTGCTCAACAACGATGCCTTCGTCTCGCCGGGCTGGCTCGAGCCGCTGGTGCGGGTGTTCGACCGCGAACGGAACGTCGGCGCCGTGGCGCCGCTCTTCGTCTACCCCGATGGCAGCCTGCAGGAGGCGGGCGCGCTCATCAATTCCGACGGGACGGTGACCCAACTCGGCAAGGGCGAGGCGATCGACGATCCGGCATTCCGCACCTCGAGGATCGTCGATTACGTTTCGGCTGCATGCCTGCTGATGCGGCGCGCCGATTTCCTCCGCGTCCTCGGTTTCGACTTGGCCTGGGAGCCCGCCTATTACGAAGACGTCGATCTATGCCTCAAGCTGAAGCTGCTCGGCCTGAACTCGATCTATTGCCCGGACACTGCCGTCGTCCATGTCGAGAACGCGACCAGCACGAAGATCGGCGCGTCGCTCCGGCTGCATGACATCGTGCCGATGAACCGGGCCAAGTTTCTCGGACGGTGGGGTCGATACCTCGATACCAACGGCGCCGAGTATCCCGCGCTGTTCTTGGACCGCCCGCTCGCGCTCACACCGACCCAGCCGAGAGAGGCGCGGATGCGGGTGCTGATCTACACCCCGTATCAGCTCACACCCGGCGGCGGCGAGCGCTACCTCCTCACGATCGCCGAATCGTTCAAGGATGTCGCCTCCGTCGCCCTGGTCACACCGCAGCCGATCAGCCGGGCGCGGCTCCTCACCATGGGACGCGAGTTCGCGCTCGATCTCGACCAGGTCGAAC
The DNA here is from genome assembly GCA_963848035.1 of uncultured Alphaproteobacteria bacterium. Classification (GTDB taxonomy): domain Bacteria; phylum Pseudomonadota; class Alphaproteobacteria; order Acetobacterales; family Acetobacteraceae; genus JAVVHH01. The sequence continues at coordinate 2,138,131 of CAWKCD010000001.1, read as the reverse complement.
TCCTCGCGCCGTCCGACCTCGAGAGCCGGGAGGCGTTCGATCTGGCCTTCATCCTCGGCAACGAGATCTTCCCCACGATCGGCCGCTTGGGGCTGCACAACGTGTTCATCTGCCAATTCCCGTTCGACTTCGAAACCGAGGCGAGTAGCGAAATCCAGCGGCCGTTCTGGTACGACCTCGAGCTGGTACTGACCTACTCCGACTACGTTCGTGGCTACGCGATCCGGGCCGCCGAGCTCTGGAACGTGCCGTTCCGGCCCGTGGAGGTTCTCACGCCGCCGGTGCCGATGGTGACGCGCGTCGCGCCGAAGCAGCGCGGCAAGATCCTGCATGTCGGCCGCTTCTTCACCGCCGGTCACTGCAAGCGGCAGGACAAGCTCATCGACGCGCTGCGGCTCTTGCTCGAGCAGGGCGTCGATGCCGAATTGCACCTCGCGGGTTCGACCATGCCGGATCCGCCGCATCGCGCCTACTACGCCAGCCTAATCGAACAGGCCGAAGGTCTGCCGGTCACCTTCCACGCCAATTGCTCGACGGAACAACTCCACCAGCTCTATGCCGAAAGCGACATCTACTGGCACGCGACCGGCGTCGGCGCTGACGTGGAAGCCAACCCCCACGTGGTCGAACATTTCGGCATCTCGGTGGTCGAGGCGATGTCGGCGCGCTGCATCCCGATCGTGTTCGCGGCCGGCGGCCCCGCCACGATCGTCGAGGATGGCGTCACCGGCTACCACTACCTGACCGTCCCGGAACTCGTCGCCAAGACCCGCGTCGTTCTGGAAGCGTCGTCGCCAGAATCCTACGACGCCATGCGCAACGCCGCCGCCGCCGCCGCGCAGGCATTCGATGAAGCCACCTTCCGCCGCCGCGTCCGCGCGATCGCCGAGCGGTTGGTCGGCGTTCGACTGACCGCGGCGCCGACGACGTAGCCAGAAGCATTGGCCGGGTCGACCCGGCCAACGCCACACGCCATCACCGGCTGGCCGTGCCAGCGATGCGGCGCAACGGACACCAGGTCAGAGCAGACGGGCGTCCCTGGGTGGTCTCGCACGGCCCGCCGATTTCGAGGCCATAGGCCGCGATCGACCGTTTGAAGGCCTCGGACAGCTTCGCGGCCCCGATCGCAACCACGGTGTCGTTGCGTGGATCGGCCAGGAGCGCGCGTTGATGCGCCGAAGGAAGACGGTGTCTCCCATGCTGTGCAGATCCTCCCAAGCGACGACATCGATCGCCGAGGCATTCGCTTGCAGCTCCGGCACGACATAGGCGAGCGGAGCGTCGTCGAGAAAGTAGATCGCGTGCTCGCTTCGCCGCGTGGGGTCGTTGATGGTGTACCACCGGTCGGCCCAGCCGATATGGCCCCAATCGATCGGCCGCACCGTCAAGACGCAAGCGACCGCAACACTCGCCGCCACGGCCAGCGAAGGCCAGCCGCGTCCGATACGCCACAATCCCGACCACAGCAGCGCCACCACGATGGCCGGCCCGGTCACCAGCTCGAGCACCGCGATGTAACGCTGGATCGACCACACGCACATCCAGACGCAGAATGCCGCCGCCATGAAGACCACCAGCCGCTTCCATGCGGTCGAGCCGTCCGGCAACCTGCCCCGCCTCGCAACTGCCAACCCGGCCACGAGAATCCCGAGTACGATCACCAGGCCAAACCGAATGTCGCGGAACGGTAGTTCCGTCGTTGTCTGCTGGAGCGTCGCCCACCGAAACGGATAGGCCAGCGCATCGAGCAGGCCGTGCGGCACGAACCGCGCGTCGAAGAAAGATGCCCGGCTCGGGTAATCCGGCGAGCGGAAGATCGAATTGAAATACGGGAAGAACGGATTGCGGAACATCCGCCACATCGTCAGATACCAGCCGCCGCCGCCGGCCACGAACCCGGCCGCGCTTCCCGCGCCGGCTGCCGTCACCGCGATCAGGCGATCCCGGTAAGTCCGCCATCCGATCGGAGACGCCGCCACGAGCGCGATGCAGAAAGGGGCGCTGGTCAGTTTCAAGCTGACCGAACCCCCGACGAGCGCGCCGGCCAGGAACAGCCAGCCCGATGCCGCCCGGCGCCCATCCATCGTCTTGTCGCTCAGCATCAGCGCCAGTCCGGACAGGATCAGCAGGCTGAGCGTCACATCCGCCATCGACGTCCCGACCTCGGACAACGCGATGGGACTAGCCGCCGAGATCGTCACCGCAGCCGCGACCATCCCGCACCTGCGCAAACCGTGAAGGCTCGAGGTCACGATCCAGGCGATGACGGCCACCAGCCATAGATTGAGCCCCTGCACCGCACCGAGCGCCATCCCGACGACATATGGCGGCAGGCCCTGCACCATTCAGACGAACGGGACATAGGCGTAAGGACTGAAGAAGCTGTGCACCAGTTGAGCAGGCGCCACGTCCTGCTCGAGTTCGGCCAGTGAGGAATGCGCTGGCGATATAGTGGTGGTAGTTCAACTGGTCGAAGTTGATGTCCTGCCCACGCGAATACGCGAAGAGCGCGCCGAGCGTTGCGCTCGCGACGATCAGCAGCACGTGCCATCCCACACGCGCGCCCGCACGCAAGTCTCGCGGTCGATCGGACGTCATGTGACGATCAACGCTTCCAAATCAGCGCGGTCATACTGTTGGAGGGCTCGTAGAGCGCTGCGCCACATGCGCAGGTCCACGCCACGTAATCGAAATCCGACGTGCCGCACGCGTAGCAGCTCAGCGGCAGCTTGGTCCGCTTGTGGATCTCGATCCGTGCGGCTTGCTGCCAGAGCAGCGCGATGTCCGTCGGTGACAGGAAGGCGGGATGCGCCAGCGCCTCGACGACCTCAGGCTCAAGCGAGCCGCCGGTGTCGCGCAGATGCTGCAGCGCCAGCAACACGTGCAGCGTCGTGGGCAACTGCCGGCCATTCTCCAACGCGTGATGCGCAAACGCCGCCGTCAGCGGGTGGCTCGTGCAGATGTCTTCCAGGATGTAGAGCCCGCCCTCGCGCAGACGGGCAAATCCTTCGGCCAGGGACGTGGCCTGGTGCTGTGGGATATGGCTGCCATCCTCTATCACGAGGTCGGGCGCTCCCGGCAGCGTGTCGAACACGCCCGCCATGGCGACCCGATCCCCCTGGTCGGCCTGCCGATAGCTGATCCCCGGCGCAACCGGCCAACCCGGCTGCACCGGCAGGATATCCACGCCGACCACCGCCGCACCGTCGAACCGCTCGGCCAGCCAGGCGATCGAGTCGCCCCGGAACACCCCGATCTCGACGATCAGGCGGACATCTGCCATCCGGGCCAGGATCGGCTCGTAGATCTCGGTGTAGCGATGCCAGAAGTGCTTGTCCGACCGCAGGATCCGCGACGCAGCGTCGGACATCGGTATCTCCATGTGCTGATTGCCGCCCCAGTTAGGCGGCAGGCTGGTTGTAGTCAAAGCCCCGGAGTCCTGCGAACGTGCGGATCCAAAACGCCGTTCTCTTCAAGGTAGGTCCGTGCAAGCAGTCGCAACCCGAGCCAAGCTCAGCGCCGTCGTCATCTCCTACAATCGCGCCGCGATCATCGGCACCTGCCTTCGCGCCCTGGCCTTCGCGGACGAGATCATCGTGGTCGACAAATCCTCGACCGACGGCACCGCCGACATCGCCGCGCAGCTCGCCGATCGGGTCATCGTGGTGCCGTGGTCGCCGACGGTGGAGGCCACCCGCGAATACGCCGTCGCGCAATGCCGCCATGAGTGGGTCCTGTGTCTGGACGACGACGAGTGCCTGAACGCCGCCGCCGTATTGTACATCAGACCAGGAGCTGCGTGCCCCCAGGGCGGACATCTACTTCATCCCGCTCCGTCACTACATCCTGGGGCAGCACGACGATCGCGCCTATTACTGGCCCGAGGCGCATGGGCGTCTCTTCCGCAAGAGCGCGGTGCGCTTGTCGGCGACCATCCATGGCGGGATCACTCTGATCTCCGACCAGACGTTCCAGATCCCGGTCGAAAGCGGCGCCTGCATCCATCACCTCTCGCACGCCAGCGCGGCGCAATGGATCGAGAAGACCAACCGTTATACGTCCATCGTCGATCGGTACCGCGACCAGGACGGCTCGCCCGACCTGGTGCGCTACGCCCACGAGCAGATCGACCTATGGGCGGGCAAGAGCGCCGCACCCGACGAGCCCTACATCGCGGCCGTCGCCATGCTGCGGGCCGTCTATGCCATCGTGGACCGCATCAAGGCGTGGGAGCAGTCGCGCGGACTAGACGGCGAGCAGCTCTTCTCCGAAACCTGCAGCCGGCTCGAGGCCGAATACGCAGACCGTCTCGGTCAGTTCGCCCGCCCCGTCTCCGCCCCGGTCTCCCGGTGATGCGCCAGCTCGAACGCACGGTCGAGCCCGCGCCTGACCGCCTGCGCCGTGAAGCGGTCGGCGACATAGGCCGACTGCGCCGCCACGCTCGCGATCCACGCAGAATCGTCCTCGATCAACCGTAGCACCGCGGCGGCGAAGCCCTCGGCATCCGCATGCACCGCACACACCGTCTCGAGCCCCTCGAGCCCCTGCGCGCCGGCAGGCGTGGTGACCAGCGGCACGCCATGGTGCATCGCTTCGATCACCTTGCGCTTCACCCCGGCCCCGAAACGCAGCGGGCAGACCACCACCCGGGCCCCCCGATACCGTTGGCCGAGCTCATCGTCGGTGACGAAGCCCGTCACCTCGACGACGTCGTTGGCCAGCGCCCGCACCCCTTGCGTCGGATTGGACCCGACGAGCGCGAGCCGCAGGTCCGGCCGCGCGGCCCGTAACAAGGGCAGGATGTCGCGAACCAGCCACTCGGCGGCATCGACGTTGGGCGGATGGGCGAAACCGGCGACGAAGACGATGTCCGCCGAGCCCGGCGGCGGATGGGCAGCCGCCGCTTCCGGCAGCGCTTAAGCCGGAACGGCCAGCGCCTTCACCCCCGGATCCAGCACGCGCACCGCCGCCGCCTCTTCCTCCGACGGGTAGAGCACGACATCGGCGGCCTGCCAGGCGCGCCGCTCGAGCGCTTCCATCTTGTCCGCCTTCTCGCGCCGGTCCGGATCGTCCGCGGCGCCGGGCTCCGCACGCATCCGCACATGATGCAGATCGTGGCCGTAATAGACCACGGGCGCGCCGCAATGCTTTTCGAGCGCCGTCAGACAGGTGAAGCAGACCTCCGGCCGCGACAGCAGCACCTCGTCGATTTCCGGCCCGTTCGCAGCGATCCAGTTTTCGAAGCCGCCGCACCACGAGCAGTCCAGCACTTCGATGCCGAGCTGCTGCAGCGCTTCGGAATAGCCCGTCCCGACCACGCCGCCAGCCGGCAAGAACTTGACTACCTTCCCACTCGCGAGCAGCGCCTCGAGAAACGCCACCATGGTGCGCGAGCCGGCATCCCGGTCCGGCTCCGGCACGTAATGATCGAGCACCAGCGTCACCGTGCGCCCCAGCGCGCGATCGCGCGCGCGCATCGTCCGGGTGCCGTTCGGCAACTGCGAGCCACGCAGCGTCCCGCGCCAGCGCTCGAAGAACTTGGCCGTGTTCGTCGTCTGATACGCCTTCAGCCCCACCGAGACGTCGACCCCGTGCGACACGCCCTCGAAATGGATCACCTGCGCCGCCGGCTGATACAGGACCTTCCGGCCCGACGCGCGGATCCGGAAGGCGAGGTCGCTATCCTCGCAATAGGCCGGCAGATAGTGCTCGTCGAAACCGCCCAACTCGTTCCACACGCCGAGCGGCAGCATGATCGCCGCGCCGGAGATGTAGTCGACCTCCCGCACATAGTTGTATTCCGGCTTCCGCGGGTCGTCCCGGTTGCCATAGTTCCAGGCCGATCCGTCCCGCCAGACGATCCCCCCGGCCTCCTGCAGCCGCCCGTCCGGATACAGCAATTGAGCGCCCGCCAGCCCGGCGTCGGGGCGAGCGATCAGCAGGCGATACAGCGCGTCGATCGCGCCGGGCATCACCTCGGTGTCATTGTTGAGCAGCAACAAATAGCTGCCCTTGGCTTTCGCGGCGGCGTAGTTGCACGTGCGCAGGAACCCGAGGTTTTCCGTCTGCACGAGCAGCCGTATGCCGCGCACGGCCGCAAGCTCCGCCACGCGCGGATCGCCCGACGCGTCGTCGATCACGATCACCTCGATCGGCACCCGCGGCGGCGCCGCCGCGAGCGACGCAAGGCATCGCAACGTGTAGTCCACCTGCCCGAACGTGGGGATGATCACGGAGACGACCGGCGTCCCCTCCTGCCGCAACACGATGCTGCCGGCGGGTGGCAACGCTTGCCGCATCGGCGGCAGGCCGATCTCGTTGCGAAGGTCGAAGGGCGGCGGCTCCGGCGCCGCTTCGACGAAGGCCTGCGGCACCGGCGGCGGCGGCAAAATCAGCGGCGGCGCCGGGCTTTGCAGCGCGAGCCGTCTCGCCACGACCCGAAGCGGTCCGCCGAGGCGCCACCACATGTTCCGCCGTATCCCCTCGAGCAGCCGCTCCAGCGCCAGCTTGCCCTGCTGGCTCACCTCGAGCTGCCATTCCGCCATCGCCAGCCTGTCGCTCAAGCCCTGCGCTTGATGGTGGAGATCGTCGTGCCGCTGCGACAGCGCCTCCAGCTCGCCCGCGGTCTGCTGCGCGCGCTGACGCAACGCGTCCGCGTCCTGCTTGGCCTGCCGCGCTTCCTGCGAGACGAGCCCCACCGCCGTCAGATGGGCCTGCTCGGCCTCGAGCCGCGCCTGATGGGCCTGCCGCTCCGTCTCGGCGAGCCGCGCCTGCACGCTGTCCAGCTGCTGGCGGAGCGGCGGCAGCGCTGCCGGCGCCGCGATCAGGTCGTCAATGGAACGGTTGTCACCGTAGAAGCTGTCGCCGACGGCGGGCAGGTCGCCATCGCTCGCGATGCCGATCAGGTAGAAAGCCCGCGCGAGCCCGGTCGTGGCTTCGATATGGTCGGGCGACCGCCGATCGTAGCTGCGCCAAGCAGCCGGAGCGCCCGACGCGTCATCGGCGCCGATGAGCGATCCCAGCAGCGTACGCTGCCTGAGGATGCGGTGATGCCTGAAGAAGCCGCCGAGCCGATCGGTGAACTCCGGGTAGGAGAGCTCGAGCACATGGTAACGGTTCATCGGCTGCCCGGGCGCCGAGTAGACCGTACGGTCCGGCGTGCTGATGATCAGCAGGCCATCCGGGCGCAGCACCCGCTTCACCTCGGCCAGGAACCTCACCTGGTCGCGCAGATGCTCGAGCGTCTCGAAGCTGACCACGACATCGAAGCTCGCCTCGGAGAACGGCAGGACGTGGGCGTCACCCTGCTGGAACTCGAGATTGCCCAGGTCATACCCGGCGGTCGCGTGGGCGACCGAATTGGCGTCGATTTCCAGCCCGCTGACCCGGCGCGCCACGCCCGCCAGCAACGCCGATCCGTAGCCCTCGCCCGAGGCGACGTCGAGCACGTCCTTCCCGACGCAGAGATCGCGGGCGAGGCAATAGCGGTGGAAATGCTCGAACTCGACCTGCCCCTCCCGCTCCGTGGTCATCCGTTCGCCTGTGAAGGCCAGGGAACGCGCCGGGCGCGGAATTGGGAAGTTACCGTCGGCCAGGGTTGCCCCTGCTTCCGATCGCGCGGTGCCGCTGTAGGTGAGATCCATGCATCCGATCCTGTAGGCCGGCCCCGTTGCGAGCGGTCAGCGGGTCGTTTAGGAGCATCGCTCGATCGAATGGAATCACCCGGTCACGCGACGGTGCCGTCACTGCCCGGCCCGGCCGCCGCCGATCGTCGTCTTCAAGCCCCGCAAGCCTGCCGTGAGCCGCCAGGACCGGCTGGCTCGCATCGCCTCCACCTGCGCCCGCAGGCCAGCAGCCTCGTCCCGCTCCCGGGCGATGATCTCGTGCAACTGCTTGACCTCCCGGTCGAGCGAAAGCGCCCATTCGGTTCGCTGCAAGAACTCATGGTAATGATTGGATTCGCGCAACCCGCATTCGCCGAGCTGCGCGACCGCCGAAGCGCCGGCGCCGGGTCGATGCAGCGCGGCCAGGTTCTCCGCCAGAGGCGCCGCGGCCCGCTCACCGATCGACAGCACGGGGCCGTCCGTCTTCTCCAACAGGAAGCACCAGCTCCGCCCCGGGAACGGCACCGCCCGCAGGCCATGGCGTCGCGCGAGATGGTCGACGGCCGCAACCGTCCAGATCGTGATGTGCCCTCGCCCGGTCGGATCGAGATAGCTCGGCACCTCCTCGCGGACGAACTGCGCCAAGCCAGTGTTGACCAGGAAGCACGCGCCGTCGGTGGCGACGGCCGCGATCTCGCCGAGCAGGCCGTCGATCATCGCCGGCGTCAGATGCTCGAACACCTCGATGCACATGCCGCCGTCGAACGAGTTCGGCGGATAGTCGCCGACGCGGCCGATCCGGTAGTTCGGCCGCTGGGTCCGCTCCGGCTCCGGCGGCGGAAACAGCTCGACGGCATGGAACCGGTCGGCGCTATGCGGCAGATACTCGGAGATCGCGTCCAGGAACGTGCCGGGTCCAGTCCCCACGTCGAGGAAGCGCAGCACGGGGCGGCGGCAGCAGATCATCACCTCGGCCGCACGCCCGACCGCGATGCCGTACGCCCGCTCGCGCGCAGCGACCATCTCGCTCTGCCAGTAGCCGTCCTCGTAGCGGAACACCGTCTCGCCGGCATCGATCCGACTCAGGGTCGCAGCATCGAGATGGATCAGCCCGCACGCGCTGCACGCATAGAACTGGTGGCCGTCGACCTCGCGGAACGGCGGCGAGACGGAGTGGCACACCGGACATTCCGTCGCCGCGGCAGCTTCCATCGCTGGGCTCAACTCACGACTTCCGGCAACGGCTTGGTCACGGCGATGAGGCTTGGTCGCGACGATGAGGAACTGATAGCCCCCCAAGTAACCAAGCCGGCTCGACCAGAAGAACTGCAATCCCGTTCTGCGAAATCCGACATCACGCAGCGCCTCCAGCAAGTCCCAGCCAAAATGATAAAAGCAGAGGGAGCCTCCCTCCGGATCGATCGGATTGCCGTGCCACTCCGGCGGCAGCAGGTGCTCGACGTCTCCGCCCGGACCGACCCGCGCCCGGACCAGCGTGTGAGCCAGGTCAAGTCGGAACGGCACGGTGATGACGAGCGTCCCGCCCGGCTTGAGGCATCGAAAGAACTCGGCGAGGGCGCGGTCGAACGCCGGCACGTGCTCCAGCACATCGAACGTCCCGATCCGATCGAACGAATTATCCCCGAAGGTCAGCGCGGTGGCGTCTTCATGACGCACGCCCGAAGCATTTATCTGGCCCGGCAGCGTTCCGTCTTGCAGGAACTCGCTGCCGACGGTTCTCGGGCGACGCCCGCGCAACTTCTCGAATAGAGGCGTCGTCGATTCCGTCAGATAGATGTCGTCGTCTTCCGTCGTCGCCGCGATGAGATGTCCGACCGCCGCCCGCATGCGGTTGTTGAGGTGGCACTGCGGGCACTCGAGACGCTCGCGCCAATTCGTCCTGAGCCGCCCATCCGGTCCCGTCCAAGGTCCCCATTGGTAGTCGACCAGGAAGCCGACATTCGTCTCGCACACGACGCAGTAGCCGTGCACCTCGAATGGCTCCGAACCCCCGATGAGCGAGGTCTCGAACCCGTCCATCGCGCTGCGCTGTGCGCCGTCCGACGCGACGAAAGACTGGAACTCATCGATGGTGGAGCAATGGACGATCTCGGGCAGATCGATGTGCGCTGTTTTGGCTCGATGCATCCCGGCGGACAAACCACGGTCCGTGCACGCAAGTCAAATACCCCGAAGCGGCCATTTCCACGTGTTTCGGTGCCGGGCCGCGCCAAATCGCTTGCAATCCCCAGCTGCAATGTTCTGTATTTGTTCGTGTCTACCCGCGCAACCCGCGTCGCCGCCCGCCTGCTCGCCGAGCTGTTCCTGCGGCTGCTCCGCGCCCTCGTCTCCGAAGCCCCCGACCTCCCCGCCGAGACAGCCGCTTCGCTGCAGCGCAGCCTCGAAGACCTCGTCCATCGCCTCCGCCACCTCGCCCAAACCGGCGAAGTCGCAGCCGACCAGCCGCAAACAGCCGCGCCGTCCATCACCGCCGCGTGCCCCCTTCCCCGCGCCCACCGCGCGCGGCGCCACTCCCCTCGCATCCGCCACGCCGCCGAGCGTCCGATGCCGAACCACTCGCGCCACCCCACCCAAGAGCGCCCCCGACGACCGATCGCTCTCCACGTACCAGCTTCGACGCATGCCCAATTCGTTACGATGTCGTAACTTAAAGCGTCCTATACGTCGAGTTCGACGCAGACCGGCACGTGGTCCGAGGTCCGCTCCCAATCCCGGGCATCGACCAGGATCTCCTGCCGCCGGAGCGCAGGGACGAGGTCGGGGGTGACCCAGATATGGTCGAGCCGCCGCCCGCGGTTGCTGCGGCGCCAGTCCTGGTTGCGGTACGACCACCACGTATAGAGCTTCTCGTCGGCCGGCACGAAGTGGCGGACGGCGTCGTGGAAGCCGGCGCGTAGCCACGCGTTGAGATGGTCGACCTCGATCGGCGTGTGGCTGACCACGCTCAGCAACTGCTTGTGGCTCCACACGTCGTGCTCGAGCGGCGCGATGTTGAGATCCCCCACGATGATGGCCCGCTCCATGCGCCGGGCCGCGAACCAGTGGGTCGCCTCGGCGACGAAGGCCAGCTTGTGCGCGAATTTCGGGTTGGCCGCCGTATCGGGCACGTCCCCGCCGGCCGGGACATAGAAATCGTGCAGCTCGATCGGCCCGGACGGCGTCTGCAGCCGCGCCGCCGCGTGCCGGCAATCCCCGCGCTCGCACCAATCCGGCGCCAGCGGATCCGGCTCGAGCGGGATGCGCGACAGGATCGCGACCCCGTTGTACCCCTTCATGCCCCGGCGGACGACATAGGGAAAACCAAGCTCCCCAGGCACGCCGTCCGGGAACAGCTCGTCCGGCACCTTGGTCTCCTGCAGGCAGATGACGTCCGGGTCGAGCGCCTCGCGGAGCTTGTCGAGCAATTTGTGGCGCAACCGGAGCGAGTTGATGTTCCAGGTGGCGACGCGGAGCTTGGTCATGGGGCCGCAATCTGGCGAAGCCCGGTCGAGTTCGGCTAGTTTCCCCGCAGATTTGGAGGAAACACGATGAACCGCCGCACCCTGCTGATGGCCGCCACCCTGCTCGCGGCCGCGCCGTCCGCCTTCGCCGAGGGCCAGGGGCCGGTCCAGATCGGCGCCATCGAGATCCTCACCGGGCCGAATGCCGCCTACGGCACCGCGATCCGCGCCGGGCTCGAACTGGCGCTGGAAGAGGTGAACGTCCGCGGCGTCCTGGGCGGCCGCAAGATCGACCTCACCGTCGAGGACAGCGCCGGCAACAAGGAAGGCGCTCTGAACGCGGCCCGCAAGCTGGTCGGACGCGACAAGGTCGCCCTGGTGATCGGGCCGACGCTGTCCAACGAGATGTTCGCGGTCGGCCCGGTGGTCAACGAGCGCAAGGTCCCGATCATCGGCACCTCGACCACGGCGGTCGGCATCACCGATATCGGCCCCTGGGTCTTCCGCACCAGCCTGCCGGAAAGCGACGTGATCCCGGTGACGCTCGCCTACGCCCAGAAGCGCGGCGCCAAGACCATCGCCCTGATGTACGCGAATGACGACGCGTTCAGCAAATCCGGCTTCGACACGATGAAGGCCGCGGCCGAAAAGGCCGGCCTCAACATCCTCACCATCGAAAGCTTCGGCAGCAAGGACACCGATTTCAGCGCGCAGCTGACCAAGATCAAAGGGCTGAAGCCAGACGCGGTGGGCATCTCGGCCCTGGTCGAGCCGGTGGCCGGCGTCCTGCTGCAGGCCCGGCAGCTCGGCTTCGGCAAGGAGACCCAATTCGTCGGCGGCAACGGCAGCAACTCGCCGAAGCTGGGCGAGATCGCCGGCGCCGCCGCCGACGGCCTGATCGTCGGCAGCCCGTGGTTCGTCGGCAAGGAGGACGCGCCGAACAAGGCCTTCGTTTCGAAGTTCCAGGCCAAATACGGCAAGGCGCCCGACCAGTTCGCCGCCCAGGCCTACGACACCATGCACATCGTGGCCGCCGCGCTGGACCGGGCGAACAGCATCGAGGCCGACAAGCTGCGCCAGGCGCTGCTGGCCACGAAATACGAGGGCGTCATGGGCCCGTTCACCTTCACCGACCATCGCGACCCCGGCAGCACCGAGGGCGTCGTGGTGCTGATGATGCAGGACGGCAAGTTCGTCATCGCGCCGAAATAGGGTGCTGACCCGGCGCACGCTGCTCGCCACCGCCGGGTCCGCGCTGGCGGCCCCGGCAGTGGCGCAACGGGCGTCGCTGCTGCGGTTCATCCCGGAAGCCGACGTGGCGGTGCTGGATCCGATCTGGACCACCGCGACGGTGACGCGGACGCACGGCTACCTCGTGTTCGACACGCTGTATGGCCAGGCGGCCGACTATTCGATGCAGCCGCAGATGCTGGCCGGCCACACCGTCGAAAACGACGGCCGTCTCTGGCGGCTGACGCTGCGGGACGGATTGCGCTTCCATGATGGCGAGCGGGTGCTGGCGCGCGATGCCGTGGCCAGCATCACCAGGTTCGCCGCACGGGACGCGTTCGGGCGGGCGCTGATGGACGCGACGGACGAACTGGCGGCGGTGTCGGACGGGGTGATCCAGTTCCGGCTCAAGAAGGCGTTCCCGCTGCTGCCGAACGCGCTCGGCAAGACCGGGACGTCGATGCCCTGCATCATGCCCCAGCGGCTGGCCCGGACCGACCCGGGCAAGCAAGTGAGCGAGATGGTCGGCAGCGGCCCGTTCCGGTTCAAGGCGGACGAGCGCATCCCGGGCGCGCTGCTCGTCTACGAGCGCAACCCCGACTACGTGCCGCGGCCGGACGGCCCGGCGACGTTCACTTCAGGGCCGAAGCTCGTGCATTACGACCGGGTCGAGTGGCGCGTGATCCCCGACGCCTCGACCGCCGCGAACGCGATGACCGCCGGCGAGGCGGATTGGTGGCAGCAGCCCACCCCAGACCTGCAGCCGCTGTTGCGGCGCAAGGGCGTGCAGACCCGCGTGCTCGATCCCGGCGGCGCGCTGGGATGCCTGCGGTTCAACTGCCTGTATCCGCCGTTCGACAACCCCGCGATCCGTCGCGCGCTGCTGGGAGCCGTGGACCAGGATGCGGTCATGCAGGCCGAAGCCGGCGACGACCGGACGCTGTGGAAGGACCATGTCGGGCTGTTCAGCCACGGGACGCCGATGGCGACCGCGGCGGGCACCGAGGCGCTGGCCGGCCCGCGCGACTATGCGGCCGTGCGCGAAGCCCTGCGGCAGGCCGGCTACCGCGGCGAGAAGGTGATCGCGCTGGACCCCACGGATTACCCCGCGATCCACGCCATGGCGCTGGTGATGGTCGACGCGCTGCAGCAATGCGGCATGAACGTCGAGGTGGCGGCGAGCGATTGGGGAACCGTCGTGCAGCGCCGGGCCGTCCGCAAGCCGCCGGCCGAGGGCGGGTGGAACATCTTCTTCACCAACCTGAACGGCACCAACAACTTCGACCCGGCGGGACAACTCGGGCTGCGCGGCAACGGCGATGCAGCGTGGTTCGGCTGGCCGAAGGCGCCCCGGTTGGAGGCGCTGCGGGACCAATGGTTCGATGCGCCCGACCTGGCGGCGCAGCAGCGCATCTGCGCGGAGATGCAGCGGACCTTCTTCGAGGACCCGACCTATCTGCCGCTGGGCGCCTATTAGGAGGCGACCGCGGCGCGGAAGCTCGAGGGCGTGCGGATGGGGTTCGCGCAGTTCTACGACGTGCGGCCGGGGTGAGGATCAGAGATAGCGGCCGCGTTCTAGGATCTCGAGCGTGTATTCGCGGTAGCTGAGACCAAGGGATTCGGCGCGCGCCAGGCGAGCCAGGGCGATCTCGCGCGGCGGCGTCTTCCAGGCGCGGCGATGCGCCCGGTTCCAGCACCAGCGGCGCCACGAGACAGCGCCGGGATCCTCGGGCGGGTCGAGCGGAGGGCCGCCATTATGGCCGAGCGTGGGTGGCGAGTGGGCGGCGGCAGCCGTCATCGAAGTGACACCTTATCGCTTGCTGACAGGACGGTTGAGAGACTGTAACAGCCGCGCATGCCGGAATCACGCTTCCCTGCTTTCATTGCCGATCGGCGGCTGCCGAACCTGTTCGACCTGGTCGCCGGCCTCTGTATCCTGGCGGCGCTGATCTACGTCGGCAGCGTGGCGAGGGGCACGTTCGCGCCGCTCGACGCGCCCGAGGCCACCGCGATCACGTTGGATCCGATGGCATTGCCGGGCTACGCGGTGCGGACCACGCTGCGCATGTTCGCGGCCCTGGTTTGCTCGCTGCTGTTCACGTTCAGCTACGCGACCTTCGCGGCCAAGAGCCGGCGGGCGGCGCTGATCCTGGTTCCCGTGCTGGACATCCTGCAGTCGGTGCCGATCCTCGGGTTCCTGACCTTCACCGTCGTGTTCTTCATGGGTTTGTTCCCGGGCAAGGTGCTGGGGGCGGAGCTGGCGGCGATCTTCGCGATCTTCACCAGCCAGGCCTGGAACATGGCGTTCAGCTTCTATCAGTCGCTGAAGACGCTGCCGGCGGACCTGGTGGAGGCGACGCGCAGCTTCCGCCTGTCGCCGTGGCAGCGCTTCTGGCGCCTCGAGGTCCCGTTCGCGATGCCGGGGCTGGTGTGGAACACCATGATGAGCATGTCGGGCGGCTGGTTCTTCGTCGTCGCGAGCGAGGCGATCACCGTGGGCGACACGAGCTTCAAGCTGCCGGGCATCGGCAGCTACGTCGCGTTGGCGCTGGAGCAGCGGAGCATCCCGTCGGTGTTCTACGCGATCCTGACGATGCTGATCATCATCCTGCTCTACGATCAATTGCTGTTCCGGCCGTTGGTGGCCTGGTCGTCGAAGTTCCGGTTCGAGCTGGTGGCGTCGGAAGAGGAAGAGGACCCGTGGATGCTGCGGCTGCTGCGGCGGACCCGGCTGTTGCGGGCGGCCTCGGGCGTGGTGGCGTCGGGCTTCAATGCGCTGGCCGGGTTGCGGCTGGGGGCGCCGGTGATGCGCGCGTCGCGGGGGACGAAGACCCCCTCGCGGTGGAGCGATGCGGTGTTCTTCGTGCTGCTCGGAGCGGTGCTGATCTGGGCGATCTACCAGATCTGGCAGTTCGCGGCCGACGCGCTGTCGCTCCACGAGGTGCTGACCGCGTTCCTGATGGGATTGCTGACGCTGGTCCGTGTCGTGGTGCTGATGGTGCTGGCGACGATCGTGTGGGTGCCGATCGGGGTCTGGCTGGGTCTGCACCAGAAATGGGGGCGCCGGATCCAGCCCTTGGCGCAGTTCCTGGCGGCCTTCCCGGCCAACCTCTTCTTTCCGATCTTCGTCGTATTGATCGTGACGGTTCTCGGGAAATCCGGACATCTGGCTCACCCCGCTGATGATCCTGGGCACGCAGTGGTACATCCTGTTCAACGTGATCGCCGGGGCATCGGTGTTTCCCGGGGACCTGCAGGAGGCGGCGAGTAATTTCCGCGTCGGCGGTTGGTTGTGGTGGCGCAAGGTGATCCTGCCGGGCGTGTTCCCGTATTACGTGACGGGCGCGATCACCGCCTCGGGCGGCTCCTGGAACGCGGCGATCGTGGCCGAAGTGGCGAGCTGGGGCGATACGAAGCTCGAGGCGCACGGCCTCGGCGCCTACATCGCGGACGCGACCGCAAATGGCCAGACGGCCAAGGTCGTGCTCGGCGTCGCGATGATGTCGGCGTTCGTCGTTGCCTTCAATCGGCTGTTGTGGCGGCCGTTGTACAGCTACTCCACCCGTAGATTGACCTTGGGATAAGCCATGGACGCGACCACGACCACCGATCTGCTGCTGGAGATCAAGAGCGTCCGGCAGGCATATCACAAGGACAGCAACGCCGATCTCGTGGTGCTGGACAATGTGGACCTGCAGCTGCGGCCCGGCGAGATCGTCGGGCTGCTCGGACGGTCGGGGTCGGGGAAGTCGACGCTGCTGCGGATCATCGCCGGGCTGCTGACGCCGACGTCCGGCGAGGTGATCTGGCGCGGGCAGAAACTGCGCGGCCCGGCAGCAGGCGTCGCGATGGTGTTCCAAAGCTTCGCCTTGTTCCCCTGGCTGACGGTCGAGGAGAACGTGGAGCTTGGTCTTGAGGCACAGGGGGTCGGCAAGGCGGAGCGCGCGGACCGCGGCGAGCAGGCGATCGACCTGATCGGGCTGGGTGGATACGAGAGCGCCTACCCGAAGGAACTCTCCGGCGGGATGCGGCAGCGTGTCGGACTTGCGCGGGCGCTGGTCGTGCATCCGGACCTGCTGCTGATGGACGAGCCGTTCTCCGCGCTGGACGTGCTGACCGCCGAGACGCTGCGCACCGACCTGATCGACCTCTGGAGCGAGGGGAAGCTGCCGGTCAAATCGGTCCTGATGGTGACGCACAACATCGAGGAGGCGGTGCTGATGTGCGACCGCATTCTCGTGTTCAGCAGCAATCCCGGTCGGGTGGCGACCGAGTTGCAGGTGCGGTTCCCGCATCCCCGAAACCGGTTGGACGTGGCGTTCCGCAAGATGGTGGACGACATCTACGCGATCATGACGAGGCGTCCGGCGCCCAAGCCGGCGGCATCGCTGGCGATGACGCAAGCGGTGCAGATCCAGCCAGTGTCGAGCAACCTGCTCGCAGGCCTGTTGGAAACCCTGGCGGCGCCGCCGTATTCCGGGCGCGCGGACCTGCCGGCTTTGGCCGGGACGTTGCAGCTCGAGTTGGACGAGCTGTTGCCGATCGGCGACTCGCTGCAGCTGCTGGGCCTGGGGGTGCTGGAGGAAGGCGACCTACGGATCACCGACCAAGGGCGGATCTTCGTGGACGCGGAGACGGACGAGCGTAAGCAGCTGTTCGCGGCGGCGCTGCGGGCGCATGTGCCCTTGGCAGCGCAGATCCGGCGGGTGCTGGACGAGCGGCCGGCGCATCGCGCGGCGGCGGTGCGGTTCCGCGACGAGCTCGAGGACACGATGTCGCCAGACTATGCCGACGAGACTCTGCGGGCGGTGATCAGCTGGGGACGGTTCGCGGAACTCTATCAATATGACGAGGAGGCGGACCAGTTCTTCCTCGACGACGACAACGAGTAGCCGCCGCTCGCCAGGTCCATGCAGCCCGGCGGACGCAACCATAGGTGGGGGGCGCTGACGCGCGGCGAGATCGCGGCGGCGCGGCAGGCCGGGGCCTTCGCGGTGTTGCCGACCGGGTCGGTCGAGCAGCACGGGGAGCATCTGCCGGTCGATACGGATCTGGTGGCGGTGGAGCGGATTGCCCTGATGGCGGCCGAGCGCTGCCGCGAGGCATTCGCGCTGGTGCTGCCGGGCGTGCCGTTCGGGGTGGCGCCCGAGCATGCAGCTTGGGCCGGCACGGTGACGTTGTCGGCAGGAACGTTGCTGGCGATCTTGCGGGAGGTCGCGCAGAGCCTGCAGCGGACGGGTTTCTCGCGGCTGCTGGTGGTGAACGGACATGGCGGGAATTCAGCCGTTCTGGCCGGGTTCGAACTGCCGGGGCTCACCATAGGCGTCGTGGATTACTGGAGCCCCGGACAGTCGGCGTGGTCGGCGGTCAATCCCGGCGGTAAGCCGACGATGGGGCATGCCTGCGCCTACGAGACGTCGCTCCAGGCGGCGATCCGCGGCGGAGAGCCGATCTTGCGGAGGGCGGCAGGGCTGCCGCCACGGCTGGCGCGCCCCGGAGGGGCGGTTTTGGATTTTCCCGCTGGCGATCCGGGCTATTATGGCGACCCGGCAGCGGCTTCTTTGACAGCCGGCCAAACCATGTTGGAGCTGACCGTCGCCGGGTTGGCGCAGTTGTTCGACGAGTTCGGCGCGCCACCCTGACCCCAACCCTCTCCCGCGAGCGGGAGAGGGAATGCGGAGTGGTCTAGGCGGCCTTCGGCAGCAGCAGTTTCTGCTGGATCACGGCTTCGGCGATCTGGACGGCGTTGAGCGCGGCGCCCTTTCGGAGATTGTCGCTGACGCACCAGAACTGCAGGCCGTGCTCGACGGTGGGATCCTTGCGGATGCGGCTGACATAAGTGGCATCCTCGCCGACGCAGTCGATCGGCGTGATGTAGCCGCCATCCTCGCGCTGATCGAACACGACGACCCCCGGGGCCGTGCGCAATGCTTCGCGAGCTTCGGACACGGTGACCGGACGTTCGAACTCGACGGTGATGGCCTCGCTGTGGCCGATGAAGACGGGCACGCGGACGCAGGTGACGGCGACCTTGATGTCGGGATCGAGGATCTTCTTGGTCTCGACCACCATCTTCCACTCTTCCTTGGTGGAGCCGTCATCCATGAATTTGTCGATGTGCGGGATAACGTTGTAGGCGATGGTCTTGGTGAATTCCTGCGGCGTCACCGGGTCGTTGACATGGAGAGCTCTGGACTGGGACCAGAGTTCATCCATGCCTTCCTTGCCGGCGCCGGACACGGATTGGTAGGTCGCCACCACGACGCGCTTGATCTTGAACTTGTCGTGCAGCGGCTTGAGCGCGACGACCATCTGGATGGTCGAGCAGTTCGGGTTGGCGATGATACCGCGCTTGATGCGCGACAGCGCCTGCGGGTTCACCTCAGGAACCACCAACGGGACATCCGGCTCCATGCGGAACTGGCTCGTATTGTCGATGACCAGGCAGCCGGCTTCGGCGGCGCGCGGGGCATGGACGGCCGAAATGGCGGCGCCGGGGCTGAACAGGGCGATGTCCCAGCCTTTGAAGTCGAAGGTCTCGAGGTTCTTGATCTTGAGGACCTGCTTCTCGCCGAAGCTGACCTCCTGCCCGGTGGAGCGCGCGGAGGCGACGGCGGCGATCTCGGAGATGGGGAAATTCCGCTCGGCCAGGGTTTTGAGCATCTCGCGGCCGACTGCTCCCGTGGCTCCGACGACTGCTACCCTGTAACCGGCCATAATGAAGCTCCACTCCGCATGCTGCGTGAAACGCTCACGTAACGCTGCGGTGCGGTAGAAACAAGCGTTCGATTAGCCGCCCAAGTATGCGGCCGCGACGGCCGGGTCCTCCGCGATCTGAGCGGCGGGGCCGCTGAGGACGATGCGGCCGGTCTCGAGGACATAGGCATGGTCGGCGATGTCCAGGGCGGCGGAAGCGTTTTGCTCGACGAGGAGGATGGTGACGCCGTCCTGACGGAGGTCGGCGATAATTCGAAAAATCTCGTCAACGAATAGGGGAGCAAGGCCCATGCTGGGCTCGTCGAGCAGGAGGAGCTTGGGCGCGCCCATCAGCGCGCGGCCAATGGCGAGCATCTGCTGCTCGCCACCGGAGAGGGAGCCGGCGAGCTGCCCGAGCCGCTCGCGCAGGCGGGGGAAGCGCGCCAGGATGGTTTGCTGCCGGGTCGCGATGTCGGCGCGGTCGGGGACGAGATAGGCGCCGATCTCGAGGTTCTCGGCCACGGTGAGCTCGGCGAAGATCTGCCGCCCCTCCGGCACCTGGAGCAGCCCGGCGGCCGCGATCCGGTAGGCCCGGCGGTTCGTGATGTCGGCGCCTGCGAAGGTGATGCGGCCGGAGCGGGTGCGGACCAGGCCCGAGATGGCGCGCATGATGGTGGTCTTGCCGGCGCCATTGGCGCCGATGAGGGTGACGATCCGGCCTTGCGGCACGGAGAGGCTGATGTCGCGGACGGCGTCGGTGCGGCCGTAGCGGACGATCAGGTTTTCGATGTCGAGCGCACTCATCAGGCGCCGCGGATGCCGGCTTTGGCGCCGGCGGCGAGGCGGGCGGCGACCTTGGGACCGAGATACGCCTCGATCACCGAAGGGTCCTGCCGGGCTTCGGCCGGGGGGCCGGTGAAGATCAGGCGGCCGAAGTTGAGCACCGCGACGCTATCAGAGATGTCCATGACGAAACCCATGTCGTGCTCCACGAGCAGGACGGTGGTGTCCAGGCTGCGGATGAGCGTGGCGAGCGCTTCGGTTTCGGCGGGGTTCATGCCGGCGGCGGGCTCGTCGAGCATCAGCAGGCGCGGCACGGGCGCGAGCGCGCGGGCGATCTCGAGGCGGCGCTGGTCGCCGTAGGAGAGTTCGGATGCGCGACGGTGGGCCTTGTCGGCGAGTCCGACGCGGTCGAGCGCTTCGCGGGCGCGGACGATGGATCGGCGTTCCTCGGCGCGGAAGCCAGGGGTGCGGAGAAGCACGGTCGGAAGCCCTGCATGGGTGCGGGCATGCAGGCCGGTGAGGACGTTCTCGAGCACGGTCATGGCGGCAAAGATGCGGATGTTCTGGAACGTCCGACCCAGGCCGAGCGCGGCGCGGCGCTCGGGGGGCAGCCTGGTCATGTCCGCGTCGGCCAGGCGGATCGCGCCCGAGCTGGGCGGAACGAGGCCGGAAATGAGATTGAAGAGCGTCGTCTTCCCCGCCCCGTTGGGACCGATGACGGCGTGGATGCCACCCTGCGGGATATCGAGCGAAACCTGGTCGACGGCGACGAGGCCGGCAAAGCGGCGCGTCAGGGCGGAGAGACGGAGGAGAGCGTTCACGCCGCGCGACGTTTCATTCTGATCGCAAGCAGGCCGTTCGGCAGGAAGAGCACGGCAATGACGATGATGAGGCCGTTGAGGACAAGGCGAAGATTGCTGACGTCGCGGAGCAGTTCGGGGAGCAACGTCAGCACCCAAGCGCCCAGGACGGGGGCGAGCGGCGTGCCGATGCCGCCGAGGAGGGCGAAGGACAGGATCGTGACCGCAGGCTCGAAGCCATATTCGTTCGGTCCGATGAAGCTGCTGACATGGGCGGAGAGGCAGCCGGCTGCCCCGGCGAGGGCGGCGGAGGCCAGAAGGGCGCCGAGTTTGTAGCGGGCGATGGGGATGCCCATCACGGCCGCCGCAGTCTCGTCCTCCCGCATGGCCTCCATGGCCCGGCCGATGCGGCTGCGGCCGACCAGCCAGAGGGCAAAGGTCGCCAATGCGAGGAGGCCGTAGATCATCCAGGTTTCGGCGCGCTGCGGGATGCCGGAGAGGCCGAGCGCGCCCCCGAGATAGTCGAGGTTGAGGTAAACGGCGCGCAGGACTTCGCCGAGGCCGATCGTGGCGATGGCGAGATAGACGCCGGACAGCCGGAGCGTCGGGCCGCCGACGGCCAGCGCGAACAAGACGGGAATGACGATGGAGAGCGGCAGGACGAGGGCGAACGCCAGGCCGAGCTTCAGCGTCATCAGGGCGGAGGAGTAGGCCCCCAGCCCCATGAAGGCGGCCTGGCCGAGGGAGAGTTGGCCGACGGCGAGGACGACGTACATCGAAAGGGCGAGCAGGCCGTTGATCCCCAGCGAGTCGATGAGGTTCTGATAGGTCCAGAGCAGGTCGTCGAGCCACGGGGGCATCATGCGCGACGCAGGACGGCGCGGCCGAACAGGCCGGCCGGGCGGGTCCAAAGCACGGCGACGAGGATGAGGAAGGCGACGGCTTCCTTGAGGCTCGAGGCGAGATACGCCGCGGTCATGACTTCGATGATCCCGAGGGTGAGCCCGGCGATGAGCGCGCCGGTGATGTCGCCGAGGCCGCCGACGATGATCACGACGAAGCCGCGGAGCATCATCGTCTCGCCCATGTAGGGGTGGATGGCGTTGAACTCGAGGCCGATCAGGACGCCGCCCGCCCCGGCGACCGCGCCGGAGAGGAAGGACACGATCGCGGTGGCGCGCGCTGTGTCGATGCCCATGAGCTGGGCCGCGTCGGGCTTCTCGGCCATGGCGCGGATGGCCAGGCCCAGCCGGGTGAGACGCAGGAGCGCGATCAGGGCGGCGACGAGGATGGCGGTCGCGGCCAGGATGAGAAGTTGGGCCGAGGTGATGCGGACATCGCCGATCTGGAAGGCGTCGGCGGCGATGACGCTGGGCGGCAGGCGGCGGATGTCGGGGCCGAGCCAGGCGGTCAGCGCGGAATAGAGCGCCAGGACGCCGCCGAGCGTGACCATGAGGGAGGAGAGTTCAGGGGCGCGCAGACGGCGCAGGCGGGCGAGGAGCAGCCAATCCAGCACGATGGCGATCAACCCCGAGACGATCGCGGCGGCTGGCAGGGCGGCCCAGATCGGCAGCGCGTAGGCGCGGGTCAGCCAGAGCGCGACGAGGGCGCCGGCAGAGAAATAGAAGCCATAGGTCAGGTTGATGACGCGCAGCACGCCGAACATGAGCGTGAAGCCGAGGGCGAAGAGCGCGTAGGTGGCGCCGAGCAAGACGCCGTTGACCAGCTGCTGGGCGAACATGCGGGCGCGCTATAGGCAAGAAGCGGCGGGGCGTCCAGCCGCGGGGCGATCAGAGCAAACCCTGGGCTTCGCGCCAGATCCGGTTGGCGATGACGCCGGCTGGCTCGGCGCGGGCGAGGGCGGCGGCCTGGCCGGCCCATGCCTGCATCCGGGAGAGGTCGTTGGCTTTCTGGGCGGCGGTGCGCATGCCCGCGGTGAGGGCGCGCTGGATGGGGTAAGGCGCGGTCGCCGGGCCATGGGCGGCGGCTTGGACGTAGTCGGTGGCGATGCTGCGGCCGGGGCGGCCGCTGAAGGCGCGCGTCACCTGGGTGGCTTCCGGCAAGGTGCGGCCGAGGCCGTCGGCCCAGGCAGCCGGGATGCCGGCCTCGGGGCTGCGCAGGAAGCCGGTGCCGATCTGGACCGCGCTGGCGCCGAGGATGAGGGCGGCGGCGGCGCCGCGGCCATCGGCGATCCCGCCGGTCGCGACCACGGGGAGATCGACGGCGTCCACCACCGCGGGCAGCAGGGCGAACAGGCCGACCATCTGCACCTCCGCACGGTCAGCGTCGAAGGCGCCGCGATGGCCGCCGGCCTCCATGCCCTGGGCCACGATCACGTCCGCCCCGGCGGCGGCGGCGGCGCGGGCTTCGGTGACGGTGGACACGTTGGCGAACCAGGCGATCCCCCGGGATTTCAGCCGGGCGACGAAATCGGGCTGGTAGAGCCCCATCACGGACGAGACGATCGGGGGCGCGCAGGCGAGCAGGGCTTCGCACTGTGCCGCGAAATCGATGAGCGGCGCGTCGCCCGCGTCCTCGGCGACCGGCGGACCCCATTGGCCGAGGAAGGCGCGAGTCTCGGCTTCGCGTTGCGGGTCACGGACCGGCGCCGGGTCGGGGATCCAGAGGTTCATCGCGAAGCCGCCGTTGCTGCCGGCACGGAATTCGGCCGCCCATTGCGCGATCGCCGCGGGCGACAGCAGCAGCGCGCCGCAACTACCCAGGCCGCCGGCATTGGCGACCGCGATGGAAAGCGCCGGCGGGCAGGCGCCCGCCATGGGCGCGAGCAAGATCGGCATTTGCACGCCGAAACGTTGGCAAAAGCTGTTCATCCGCCGTTCGATCGCGCCGTTCATGGCACCCTCCCCGCCCCTGCCAGCCGGTGGCCGGGCATTAGCACAAGCAGTAGCCGAGACGGAGGAGACGTGCTTGCATTCCGCCTCAATCCGGGAAGGTCAGATGCCAGCACCGTTGTCCCACGATGAGTTCGCCGTCCTCGTCCGTCACGCCGGCCTCCGCCTCACCCCGACGCAACTCACCGAAATGTACCAAGCATGGGGCAATGTCGAGCCGATGCTCGAGCGCATCCGGTCGCCGCTGCGGGGGCGCGAGGCGGAACCGGCCCTGATCTTCCAGCCCGGGCCACTGCCGGAGACGCGGCCATGATCCCGACGATCTCCGAAGCGTCGCGTCTGCTGGAGAGCAAGCAAGTCTCTCCCGTGGAGCTGACGCAGCAATGCATGGACCGGATCGCGGCGCTCGAAAGCCAGCTGAACGCGTTCATCTTGCAGACGCCCGAGCGCGCCATGTCGGACGCGCGGGCGGCCGAGGCGCGGATCATGAAAGGCGAGCGGCGTGGGCCGCTGGACGGCATCCCGATCGGGCACAAGGACATCTACGGCACGGCCGGGATCGCGACGACCGCGCATTCGAAGCTGCTCGAAGGCTGGGTGCCCGGCGAGGATGCGTTCACGGTCCGCAAGCTAGCCGAGGCGGGCACGGTCATGCTGGG
Organism: uncultured Alphaproteobacteria bacterium; assembly: GCA_963848035.1. Lineage (GTDB taxonomy): Bacteria > Pseudomonadota > Alphaproteobacteria > Acetobacterales > Acetobacteraceae > JAVVHH01. Next base: position 2,114,046 of record CAWKCD010000001.1, on the reverse strand, counting down.
CAAGCTGGCAACGCACGAGTTCGCGTTCGGCGGTCCGAGCTTTGACCTGCCGTGGCCGCCGGCGCGCAACCCCTGGCACCCCGACCACTTCACCTCGGGCTCCTCCTCCGGGACCGGCGCCGCAGTGGCGGCGGGCATGATCCTCGGCGGCACCGGCTCGGATACTGGCGGATCGATCCGCGGTCCGGCGGCGCTGTGCGGCATTGCCGGGATCAAGCCGACCTACGGGCTCTGCAGCCGCGCCGGTATCCTGCCGCTCTCGTTCTCCCTCGATCACGCCGGGCCGCTGGCCTGGACGGTCGAAGATTGCGCGCTGCTGCTCGAGGCAATGGCCGGCTACGATCCCGCCGACCCGGCGAGCGCCAACCGCCCCGTCGCGCGATACGCGCCGACGCTGAACGCCGGGGTGCGCGGGCTGCGCATCGGCATCATTCGCAATTGGCACGAGAAGGACCGGCCGGTGAGCCCGGCAGTGCAGGCCGGGATCGACCGCGCGGCAGAGGTCTGGCGGGCGGCAGGCGCGGTGGTGAGCGATGTCGCGCTGCCGTCGCTGTTCGACTTCCAGGCCGCGAATTTTGTCATCCTGACCGCGGAGGCGTTCAGCCTGCATGAGCCGTGGATGCGCGAGCGGTTCAACGATTACGGGGAGCGGCTGCGGGACCGGATGGCGTTCGGGGCGGTGTTCGCGGCGACCGATTACGTCCAGGCGCAGCGTTTCCGGCGCGAGCTCTGCGCGGCCACGGCGGAGGCGGCTGCGGATTTCGACGTGCTGGTGACCGCGGGCGCGCCGGAGGAGGCGCCGCGGATCGACAATGTGCCGAAATGGGAGGGCGTGCAGAAGCCGGGCTTCACGGCGCCGATGAACCAGACGGGATGGCCGGCGATGTGCGTGCCGTCGGGGTTTGGCGTCGGGGACCTGCCAGTGGCGATCCAGATCTGCGCCAAACCGTTCCGAGAAGATCTGATTTTCCGGGCCGCGCAGGTGTTCGAGCAAGAGGCCGGGCACCGGGAGCGGCGGCCGCGGATGACGGAGCCGGAACCGGCGGCGCATTAACGCAACGGAAAGCTTTCTGCTGCACTCTCTCCAGCGTGGCCCGAGAGGATTGGCCGGCCACGCTTCGAGGGACGTATTGACGATGCAAGATCCACAGAGCCACGAGCTACTTTCCTTCCGCGTCGGCGCGCAGGAATTCTGCATGGACATCATGACCGTCCGAGAGATCCGGGGATGGACCCCGGCAACGCCGCTTCCGCACGCGCCGGGCTATGTTAGGGGCGTGGTGAACCTGCGTGGGGCGGTTTTGCCGATCATCGACTTGGCCGAGCGGATGGGCTTGGAGTCGGGCGAGCCGACCGCGCAACACGTGATCATCGTCGCCCAGGTGGGGCCGCAAATGGTTGGCCTACTCGTCAGCGCCGTTTGTGATATCCTGACGGCAACTGCTGAGATGATCCAGAGCACCCCTGATGTCGCGGCTACCCAAACCAAGGCCTTCGTGCAGGGCCTCATCACCGTCGAAGACCGCATGCTCGGCCTTCTGCGGATCGACAACATCGTGCCGGAGCCGATCGCCGAAGCAGCCTGACGTCAGGCGCCGATGAATTTCGGCGCTTACGGCTCACTCATCGTCGCTGGGCTCGTGGCCGTCGTGGTCACACTGGCCGGGGGACTGCTCACCGAAATCGGGCCTTGGTATCGGGGCCTGCGCAAGCCGAGTTGGCAACCGCCGGACTGGTTGTTCGGGCCGGCTTGGACGTTGATCCTGGCGCTGGCCGCCTGGTCGGCCTCGCTCGGCTGGGACGCAGCGACGCCAGAGCAGCGTCCGATGGTGGTCGGGCTGTTTCTGCTCAATGCCACGCTGCATTTCCTGTGGAGCCCGCTGTTCTTCAAGCTGCGGCGCCCGGATTGGGCGCTGATCGAAGTGCCGCTGCTCTGGCTGTCGATCCTTGCGTTGATCGTGGCGCTCGCGCCGATCTCGACCTTGGCCAGCGTTCTGCTGACGCCCTACATCTTGTGGGTGACGTTCGCCGCTTATCTCAATCTGACCATCGTCCGGCTGAACGGACCGTTCAGCGCGCGTTCGCGGGCGGTTTGATTACCGGCATCGTCGGGGTGACGGCGGCTGGAGGCGGGGTCACCATTTCGGGATCTATCTGCTTCGGCGGGGGAACCACGCCGCGCGCAATGCCGCCCTGAGCGGGAGCAGGAGTGGTCGTCTCGGGGGTTTGCGCGGGTGGAGGCACGTTGGTCTGCGCACTCGCCGTGCCCGCGGTCAGCATCACGCCGCTCAATAGGCCCGCATAGATCATGCCGTGGGTAGAATTCATCACTGCCTCCATCCGAAGCCTATCCAACGCGGCGGGGAGGGCTAGATTTCCCTAGGCGAGCCGGTTTTGCGGTTCAGCTGACGGTGCCGCGGGGCTTGAGCTTGATCGGCACGGTCGGGCCGGAGCGCCCCTGGTTGCGGCCTTGGCGCAGCACGGCGAGCACGCCTTCCTTGTCGCGGGTGGCGACGGGCATGGCGAGCGCGTCATCGATACGCGCCTGGGCGGAGGTGTAGCCCGGCGGCCCGGGCACATGCAGGAACACGGGCAGTCCGGCGGAAACCGCGGCCGCGACGGTCTCGGCCAAGCCCTCGGCCTTGAGCCCAGCGTTGTTCAGCAGGGTGACGATGATGCCCATGCCATCCTCGCCGGCCTGGAAGCGGATGAGGACGCCGGATTGGTCCGGGCGCAAGGTGGGCTTGACCCATTTGAGCAGCCGCCATCCGCATTCGAAGCTGCGGCAGGTCTGCGGACGGGAGGCGTAAATGGCGCACTGATTGTCCAGCGTCGCATTGCGACAGCGATAACCCTGGACTTTCTGCATCTCCGGATCGTCGATCGTGAGGGCAACGCAACAGACGTTGCACGACCCGCACTCGCGTCCTGCCAGAACCTGGCCATTCACCGCCCGTCTCCCGCGCCCATTGGCGAGTGTAGCATGCAACGGCACACTTCAAGAACGATCCGTGTTTCCCTCTACTCCGACACGCGCTAGGCTCGGACCAAATAATACGGGGGAACGCGGATGCTCATCATCAATCGTCGTCGCACACTCGCTTTGAGCGCGAGCTTCGCGGCCGCTTCGGCCTTCCCCGTGCGGGCCGCCGTGAAGTTCGCCGATGTGCAGCCGCCGAAGATGGAAGCAGAGAAGGGCGCGACGCTGCGGGTGCTCAGGGCCGCCAAGTTCGTGGACGGGGATTCGGCGCTGTTCGACGAGAACACCAAGCGCTTCACCGAGAAGACGGGGATCGCGGTCAAGGTCGACTATCTCGCCTGGGACAACATGCCGGCGCAGACGGCGGTGGTCGCCAATACCGGCGCCGGGCCCGACATCGTCATCGCGTTCGGACCGGATGCGCAGATCTTCTCGACCAAGCTGGTCGAGCTGACCGACGTGGCCGAGTATCTGGGCAAGAAATACGGCGGCTGGTTCCAGCTCGCGGAGCTGTACGGCAAGAAGTGGAAGAGCAACAACTGGATCGGGCTGCCGATGGGCGGCACGGCCGGCCCGTGCGTGTATCGCAGCTCGTGGGTGAAGGAAGCGGGATTCGACGCGATCCCCAGCGATCTGGGCAAGTTCCTCGATCTGTGCCGGGCGCTGAAGAAGAACGGACATCCCTGCGGCTTCGCGCTCGGCCACGCGCTAGGTGACGCGAACGCCTATGCGAACTTCCTGCTATGGGCCCATGGCGGGCGGCTGGTCGACGAGGACGGCAAGGTGGCGCTCGACAGCAAGGAGACACGGGCGGCGCTCGATTACGCCAAGGCGCTGCAGGAGACGATGATCCCGGGGACACTGGCCTGGGGCGATCCGAGCAACAACAAGGCCTATGCATCGGGCGAGATCAGCCTGACGTCGAACGGCGTCTCGATCTATTACGCGGCCAAGACGTCCAAGGACGCCGCAGCGCAGGCGATCGCGGCGGACACGGACCATGCAATCATGCCGATGGGCGCGGCCAAGGGCGCGCCGCAGACCTGCACGACGCTGAATGCGATGGTGTTCAACCACACGAAATTCCCGAACGCGGCCAAGCAGTATCTGACGTTCATGATGGAGGCGCCGCAATACGATCCATGGCTGACGGCCTGCCTAGGGTATTGGTCGGAGCCGCTGAAGGCCTATGCGGACAGCGGGCTTTGGGACACTGACCCGAAGCTCAACATATTCCGGACCGCGATGGATACGCCGTTCTACCAAGGCTATGCGGGCCCGGTGAACGAGTTCGCGGGGACGGTCTACAACGACTTCGTGCTGGTCGACATGTTCGCCCGCGTAGTCACCGGGGACAGCACGGCGGACGACTCGTTGCGGACGGCAGTCCGGGCCGCCAAGCGTTACTACAAGTAGGGAGGACGGCCATGCCCCGCCTCACCCGTCGTCGCGCCCTCGCCCTCGGCGCCGGACTCGGCACACTGGCGACCTTGCCGGCGGGGGCCGCGGTCCCCGAGTTCGAGCGCGCCGCCGCTGAAGCTGCAGCCTGAAGCCGGCGCCAGCCTGCGCGTCCTCCGCCCGGCCAAATTCGTCGACGCTGACGAGCGGATCTTCAACGAGAACACCGCCAAATACACCAAGGCCACGGGCATTCCGGTCCGCGTCGACTACCTGGCGTGGGACGATGTCCCGGCACAGCTTGCCGTGGTCGCCAATACCGGTGCCGGGCCCGACATCGTCGTCGGCTTCGGGCCGGACCCGAACCTTTATGCGGACAAGCTCGTCGACCTGTCCGACGTCGCCGAGTATCTCGGCGCCAAGTATGGCGGCTGGTACGATCTGCCCACCCTGTTCGGCAAGCGCTGGAAGCAATCGGCCTGGCTCGGCTTGCCGCTCGGCGGCAGCGGCGGCCCCTGCAACTACCGGATCTCTTGGGTTCGCGAGGCGGGGTTCGACAAGATCCCGAGCGATCTGGACCAATTCCTCGCGCTCTGCCGCAAGCTCAAGCAGAACGGCCATCCGTGCGGGTTCGCGCTGAGCCATGCGCCCGGCGACGCGCCCGGCTACGCGAACTGGCTGCTCTGGTCGCATGGCGGGCGCACCGTCGACGACGAGGGCCAGGTCGTCCTCGACAGCAAGGAGACCCGGGCTGCGCTCGACTACGCCCGCGCGATGCAGGAGACCATGATCCCCGGCACGATGTCGTGGAACGGCGCCAGCAACAACAAGGCGTTCGCGTCCGGCGACATCTCTCTCACCCAGAACGGTGTCTCGATCTACTACGCCGCCAAGAACGCGACCGACCCTGCCGCCCACGCCGTCGCGCTCGACATGGACCATTCCGAGATGCCGCGCGGCCTCGCCAGCGCCCGGCCGGAGACCTGCCTTGTGCTCAACGCGATGGTGATGAAGCACAGCAAAGCGCCAAATGCCGCCAAGGACTTCCTGCGGTTCATGATGGAGGCGCCGCAATACGACCCTTGGCTCTCCGGCTCGCTCGGCTATTGGATCCATCCGCTCAAGGCTTACGCGCAGAGCGACGTGTGGACCTCCGACCCCAAGATCGCCGTGTTCCGTGACGCCATGGCCACGCCGTTTTACGAAGGCTTCTCCGGGCCGGTGAACCAGGCCGCCGGCGCGGTGCTGAACGATTGGATCCTGGTCGACATGTTCGCCCGCGTCGCGACCGGCGATGCGACGGCGGACGACTCGATCCGCCAAGCCGTGCGAGCGGCGAAGCGGTATTACAAATGAGGGGAGAGACGATGCTCAGCCAGGCGCAGATCGACGAATACAACCGGGTCGGCGCGATCGTCGTGCCGGACGTGCTGTCGGCCGACGAGGTCGACGAGCTGCGCCGGGTCACGGACGGGTTCGTCGAGCGGGCGCGGCAAGTCAGTGCGCATGACGCGATCTACGATCTCGAAGACACGCACTCGGAAAGGGAGCCGCGGGTCCGACGCATCAAGACTCCGCACCTGCATCACAAGGCGTTCGGCGCGCTGGTGCGGCATCCGAAGATCATGGCGGTGCTGCAATCGTTGTGGGGACCGGACATTCGCTTCGACACGGCCAAGCTGAACATGAAATCGGCGGGGTTCGGCGCGGCGGTGGAGTGGCACCAGGATTGGGCCTTCTACCCCCACACGAACGACGACCTGGCTGCTGTCGGCATCATGATGGACGACATGGCGCTCGAGAACGGGCCGCTGATGATCATCCCGGGGACGCATACCGGCCCGGTGTTCGACCACCATTTCGAGGGCAAGTTCTGTGGCGCGATGGACCCGTCCCGCCGCGAGGTGGATTATCAGGCAGCGGTGCCGCTGACCGGGAAGGCCGGGTCGATCACGGTCCACCATGTGCGGGCGGTGCATGGGTCGGCGCCGAACAGCTCGGAGCGCGACCGGCGGCTGCTGCTGTTCCAGTTCCGGGCCGCGGATGCATGGCCGCTGCTCGGCTTCCCCCCGGGCCTGGCCGCATTTGACGAGCTGATGGCGTCCGGCGCTACCGACAGCATCGTGCCGCGTCTTGCGCCGGTTCCGGTCCGGCTGCCGCTGCCGCCGGCGGATCTGGCCGGGTCGATCTACGAAAACCAGAAAGGTCTGAAGAACCGATTCTTCGACGTGATCCCGGCGCGCGAAACGGTGGCCGCGAAGTAACGACTCATCCCGCCGGGCTGCGCTCGAGGCCGGTCTCGGCGACCGAGTGGACGATGGTGCCGCCGTCGATCCAGGGGTCGATCCGACGGAGATTCAGCGCCGAAGAAAGCGACAGGCAGCCGCCGATGACGTCGATCCGTTTCTGCGCGCGGTTCGACAGCGGGATGCGGGCGTGCCGGCAGTAGAGCAGCAGCGCGGTCATCAGTTCGTGCGCATCGAGCGGGCGACTGGTGCTGAGTTCCTTGCTGAAATGGACGACCGCGCGCACGGCGCCGTCTTTGAGTTGAACCTCGATCCGGTCGATCCAGTTCGGGTTCAGCCCGCGAATGCGCTGCATGAGGAGTTGAACCACGGCCTTATGAGTCTCGTCCGCCGTAAACAGGATCGAGCGCACCTCTTGCGCCAAAACACGTCTCCTCAAGCCGAGACGCAGGATACCGCGCGAACCCTGAAGCTTTCGTAAACGCCGGGCGCCTCAGGGCCGCAAAGAGGAGGCGATCTCGCGGAACAGACGCGCCGGAAGGGAGCTGCCGGTGACGCCGCGCATCGGATGGTCGTCGTCATTGCCGAGCCACACGCCGATGACCATGCCGTCGACGCCGCCGATGAACCAGGCGTCGCGGTAATCCTGCGTCGTACCGGTCTTGCCCTCGACGACGCGCCCCGGCACGGCGGCCTCGCGACCGCTGCCGGTGCGCACCACGGCCGCCATCATCCGCTTCATCGCCGCCGCGTTCTCTGCATCAATCACCCGCACCGGCGCGCGCAGCCCGGCGATCGCGGGCCGGCCATGCACCGACGCGCGCTCGATGCCGCTCGGAACGACGAGGAACCCGCCATTGAGGATCGCGGCATAGGCGCCGGTCATCTCCAGCAGACCCACCTCCCCGGTCCCGAGCGCCAGCGACAGATCGCCCGGCAGAGGATCGGCGACGCCCAGCCGGCGCGCCACCTCGATCGCCACGGAAGGCCCGCCGACCGCCTGCAGCAGGCGCACCGAGACTGTGTTGAGCGATTGGGCGAGAGCTTCTTCGAGCGTGACCTCCCCGTGGTAGACGCCGTCGAAATTCTGCGGACTCCAACTCCCGATCCGCAGCTTGGCGTCCTGCACATGGTCGCCTGGATGCATGCCGTGCTCGAGCGCGGCGAGCCAGACGAACGACTTGAAGGCGGAGCCCGGTTGGCGCCTTGCGGTGACGGCGCGGTTGAAGCCGCCGGCCTGGTAGAGGCGGCCTCCGACCATGGCGCGGACCGCGCCGGTACCGGCGTCGAGCACCACGACGGCCCCCTGCCCGACCGACGCGGCCGCGCCCGGGCCGTCGAGCAACGCCGCCAGACGCTGCTCGGCGATGGCCTGAGCTCGTGTGTCCAGCGTGGTCCGGACGGTGGCGTCGGCGTCCGACGGGAGGAGAACCTGCGAGGCGGCGGCGACCCAGTCGGCGAACCAGCCCGATGCCGGGTGATAGGCCGCGAAGGCGATCGCGGCGCCGGATTGGCGCGCCTGGTCCTGTGTGATCACGCCGGTTTCGGCCATGGCGGCCAGGACCTCGCGCCCGCGGGCGGCGGCGGCGTCCGGATCGGCGCGGGGATTGAAGCGCGAGGGCGCACGCGGCAGCCCGGCGAGCACCGCGCATTGCCAGAGGTTCAGCTTACGCGCGGAGACGCCGAAATAGAGCCGCGCGGCGGCGTCGACGCCCCAGGCGCCGCTGCCGAGATAGACGCGGTTGAGCCATATCTCGAGGATCTCGCGCTTGCTGAAGGAATGCTCGAGCCAGATGGTCAGCATCAACTCCTGGACCTTACGCCGGAGCGTACGGGCGTTGGTCAGGAACAGCGTCTTGGCGACCTGCTGGGTGATGGTCGAGCCGCCCTGGACAAGGCGGCCGGATTGGAGATTGACCGCGGCCGCGCGCAGGATGCCGACCGGATCGAGGCCGAAATGCTGGTAGAACCGGCGGTCCTCGACGGCGACCGCGGCCTCGGGGAGGCATGCGGCCATCTCGGACAAGCGCAACGGCTCACCGACGATGTCGCCGAAAGTGGCGATCACCCGGCCCTGCCGGTCCTCGAGGGAAAGCCCGGGCCGGCGGGCGCTATCGAGCGCGGTCTCCGGCCGCGGCAGGTCGCGCGCAAACCATACGAGCACGGCGCCGAGGGCCAGCACGCCCCAGACGGAGAGGATGATGCCCCAGCGGAGGAGACGCCAGAGCCAGCGTCGCCGCGGCACGGCCGCGGCCGGAGCCGCAGGCAGGAAGGGGGCCGGCATCTTCTAGCGGAAGCACTGCAGGTAGACGGTGGACGGGTTGGCGATGGCGTCGATCTCGTCGGGCCGCTTTTCGGCGCCATCGCTCGGGGCGAGCAACGGGTCGACGCCGTGCGCGACGAGGAAGGCGAACGCCTCCGTGCCCTTGACCGCGAAATTGACGTTCTGGGGGATGTCGCCACCGGTCATTTCGGCGACCCGGGCAGCATTGAGCTTGGAGACGACCACGCCAATGACATGGCCCCGGCTGTCGAACAGCGGACCGCCGGAATTGCCGGGCTGAACGGCGGCGCTGATCTGGAAATTGGCCGGATTGTCGCGCAGGCCGGCGAGCGCGCTGACGTTGCCGAGCGTGAGCGAGGGACCCGAGGAAAGCAAGCCGGAGAGGGGGAAGCCGTAGGTGACGACATACTCGCCGCGGCGCACCGGGGGCCCATTGCGGAAGGGCAGCGGCGGCCCGACCGAGCGGTCGACGGCGAGCAAAGCGAGATCGCGCTCGCGGTCGACCGCCTCCACGCGGGCGGGCAGCCGGGTCCCCTCGACACCTCGGGCGACGACGTGCGCGCAGGTGGCGATAACATGGCGATTGGTCAGGAGCTTGCCCTCGGCGACGACGAAGCCGGTGCCGCTGGCGAAAGCGCGCTCGCTGGCGAACGGTAGGCCGCTGCGTTGGGCGTCGTCGCCGCCGAGCTTGCCGGGGCGGCGGGGGCCATCGTCGCCCAACGGGGGCGGCTTGCCGGCGGGAACGCCGTCCCACGGAACGCCCGCAGGCGGCGGCTTTTGCGCCAGCGCCGCCGGCGCCAGCGCAAGGCAGCAGGCCAGAAGCGCGATTCGCATGCGCTCGACCATGCGCGTGGCGGGCTTGCGGCGTCAACGCCGCACGAGCACGATCCGGGCGATCGAACGAGGAGCGCGATGAAGGGGATATTCGTGGACGCCGGGGCCGAACTCGCCGAGGTGTTCCGCCGCGTGTCACGGCCAGGGGATCCGCCGATCCGCGTGAACGTGCAGCCGCAGGTGGAGCCGGCGGAGTTGCCAGGTTTGCTGGCCGGGTCGGCGTTCGTGCTGAACGACCACAGCTTCATGCCGGCCGAGATCATGGCGCGGTGCGCGGGGCTCAAGCACGTGATCTTTCTGGGCACGGGCGCGCGCAGCTACATGGATCCCGAGGCGCTGGCGCGGCTCGGCATCACGGTCCACATCATCAAGGGCTATGGCGACACGGCGGTAGCCGAACACGCGATCGCGCTGATGTGGGCGGCGGCGCGGGGATTGGCGCGGATGGACCGCTCCATGCGCGAGGGGCAGTGGCTCCGGACCGAGGGGCTTCAGCTGACCGGCAATACGATCGGGTTGATCGGATATGGCGGGATCGCAGCCGAGGTAGCGCGGATGGCTGGCGGGATGGGGATGCGGGTTCTGGCATGGAATTGCACACCGCGGGCGGCTGCAGGGGTGGCGTTCGTGCCGCTGGAGCAGTTGCTGGCGGAGAGCCATGTCGTCTCGCTCCACCTGCTGCTGACGGACGAGACGCGCGGGTTTCTCGACGCGGCACGGCTGGCGCAGATGCGGCCGGGCGCGATTTTGGTGAACACGGCGCGGGGCGCCGTGGTCGACGAGGCGGCGATGATCGGGGCGCTTCTCGGCCAATCTTGGCCATGCGGCGCTGGATGTGTTCCTGGAAGAGCCGCTGCCGCCGGGTCATGCGCTGACGCGGCTGGAGAACGTGACGCTTTCCGCCCACAGCGCGTTCCGGACACCAGAGGCGAGCGAGAACCTGATCCGGCGTGCGCTGGACATCGCGAGCGAGGTGGCCGGGTCTCGCAAGGGTTGATATTGTCGGGTCGTTGGCCCGCCTGGCGGAATTGGTAGACGCAGCGGACTTAAAATCCGACGTCCGTGACAGGGCTTGCCGGTTCGAGTCCGGCGGCGGGCAGCACTTTCAATGTTTCACGAGATTCTCGTTTCGGCTGGCGATTCTTGTCGCGTAGTGCGGACTCGCGGCGGACGCGCATTCGGTCACGCCGAGCAGAAGGCGAGAGTGCGCGCCGGCCCAACCCGCCGTATCCCGTAAACTTCGATCGCCTTCCCCAGTCAGGTGATGCTCACTCTTATAATTGAGACGATCAAACTCAACGCCTGCCGCCCGCCTGCTGATTGGGCGCACCGGGGCGAGATGAGCCGGATTGCGTTGTCTGGGCCGATTGAGATCGAGCTGGAGGCCAGCTTTGCCGGACTGGTGCAATTCGTGGGTCACATGGAGGCACGGGGCGGCCTGCTGCGCCGGCTGAGGGTGCACCCTCGCACCGCGGACGCGACGTTCATCACGGCGGTTTTCCTGCTGGATTGGACCCCGGCCCTCGCCGAGGCCGCGATCCCACCCGTTGCTGCCCAGCTTCTCGCCGGCCCACCTCCGCCGGTCGATCCCTTCCGCTCCCTGGCCAATCTGTCGGAGGCCAGCCTTCGCGCGGGCCATCGACTGACCGGCATCACCAAGACCAATGACGACATGGTGGCGACCATCGATGGGCGCGACTATCGGATCGGCGATCCGATCGGGGACGGCACACTGACGGCGATCCGAGAGGACGCGGTGCAGTTGTCCTCGGGGCGCTCGCGTTCCTGGCTGCACTTCCAGTCGCGCTGACACGGACGATCTGGATGTGGCCGCACGAGGACGGATCCACGATCGATAGGTGAGTGGCGCGGCTTTGCGGATCCGCGCGTTCATGGCATGGCCTGCAGCGCGTGCGGTCCAAGGAGATACGATGTGGAGGTGAGCCCGGACATCGCATCCAGGATCGAGCGGCGGCTCGATGCCTTGGGATTGCGGCCCGAGCAGGTGGACGTGACCGTGGGCCTTCCGCTCGGCACCCTCGAGCGCTTGCGGCGAGGGGCGGGTCCCCTGCCCGGCGGCCGGTTCTTGCGAGCTCTCTGTGCCGCGCTGGATTCAGACGAGGAATATCTGCTGGGGTTGGAGCCCGGCGACTTGATTCCGGCCGAACTGCTGGTCGAGCCACAAGGCGAGCTGGGCCTGCTTTCTCCGGACGAGGAAGCGCTGCTGAAGCATTATCGCAGCCTGTCGGTGCCGGTGCGGGCCGCGATCGCCCTGGTCGCGGCGACGGCGGCGGGTGTCGTCGAGCAGCAGGCGGAGACGCGAAACCTGCAGATCGCGGCCGAAGCGCCGGCGGAGCGCACCGGACGGCGGAAACGGACGGAACGGCAGAGCCTGTTCGATTAGGAATTCGATCAGGCCGCCCGATCGATGCCGAACCCGCTCACCTTGCCGGTCAACATCAAACCGTCGGGCGATCCGTTGCCCATCTCACGTAGGGCCTGCAGCACCGAGCGGTCGGTCTCGCGGCAGATGAAGCGGATGCGGTCGCATTTCAGCCGGGCTGCGACCTGGTCCAGCCCGCGGGCGAGCGCTTTGATCACCGGCATCGGGAAGAGCGGATCGAGAGCGGCGAAGTTCTCAGCGATCAGCATCGCACCGCAGCTGATGCGCCGTTCCGCGCGATAGCAGACCAGCCCGGAGGGATGTCGCTGCGTCGGCCGCCGGGCCACCAATATGCCGCGCCGCCCGGTCCGTTGTTGGGCCAACCGCCGCGCATAGCCGACCCAGTCGCGCAGACTGACCGAGCGATCGATCGCTCGAATCAAGGGATAAACGACGAGAACTTGCTCTGGCCGAAGACCGTCGACGATGAAGTCACATTGTGTCCCGGATTGGCTCATTCCGCGAAGCTAAGTGCATCGCGGCGGCCAGCACGTTGACACAAATCAAGGCGCTCTCGACTCATCGTGCTTCCTTGCTGATGCCGAACGGGCTACTGTCGACTTGAAATTGATGTGACCGCCGATATGCACGATCGACTGCCGAGCCAATTGGTGATCACGCCGCGGCCGGGCCGCGATCGCTGCCAGACCTGCGCGGCGCGGCCTTGCAGCGTCTGCAACGTGATCGACTATGACGATCTTGCGCTGCTCGCCAGCACTGCGGTGGTCATGCAGATCGATCGTGGGCGCATGTTCATCGAGGAGGGCGAGCCGGCCACCGACTTCTTCAACGTGACCTCGGGCACCGCGAAGCTGTTCACGTTGCTGGCCGATGGGCGCCAACAGATCACCGGCTTCGCGACGATTGGCCACTTCCTTGGATTGGCGGTGTCGCAGACCTATGCGTTCAGCGCGCAGGCGATCGAGCCGGTCACGCTGTGCCGATTCTCGCGGCCCAAGCTACAACGGCTGATGGTGGATTTCCCGCAACTCGAGCACCGGCTGCTGGAGGCGGCTTGCAACGAATTGGCCAGCGCCCAGACGCAGATGCTGCTGCTCGGCCGCAAGACGGCGCGCGAACGGGTGGCCACGTTCCTGGTGTCGGCGCTGCGCGAGGGGCCGCCTGGCGCGGAGGACCAGATCCGCCTGCCGATGACCCGGGGCGAAATCGCCGATTATCTCGGGCTGACGATCGAGACGGTCAGCCGAACGCTGAGCCGCTTCAAGGCCGAGCGGCGGATCACGATCCCGTCGAACGACCTCGTGATCCTTCAGGATCGAGCGTGGATGGAGAACGTCGCCGCGGGGGGCGGCGACCGGCACGCCGCTTGAGGTCGGGGGTCAGTCGTCGAACAGGACTCGTTGGGCCGCACCTTCGAGATCGTCGTATTGCTCGGAACGGACGCACCACAGGAACGCCGCGAGGCCCGTAGCGCCGAGACAGAGGCTGACGCCGAGCAACCAGAACAGGGCAATCATCGGCGCATCCGTGCGGCATTGCCCATGACCAGCAGCGACGACGCCGACATGGCGATCGCGGCGTGCCACGGCTGAAGCAGCCCGGCCATCGCCACCGGCACGGCCAACGCATTGTAGCCGAACGCAAGCGCGAGGTTTTGGCGCATGACGCTCCGAGCCCGGCGCCCGACGTGGAGCAGGTCCGCCACGGGAGCGAGAAGGCTGCCTTGGTAGACGATGTCGGCCACGGTTTGACTGAGATCCGAGGCGCTGGACGGCGAGGCAGAGACGCTCGCAGCGGCGAGCGCCGGGCCGTCGTTGAGTTCGTCGCCGACCATCAGCACGCGTTCGCCGTCGCGCGACCAGGCTTCGAGCGCGGTCACCTTGTCGGCGGGATGACAGGCGGCGCGCCATTCCGCAATCCCGAGCGCGTCTGCGATCGCCGCCACCGATTCGGGCCGGTCGCCGGAAAGGAGGCGGACGCGGTAACCGGATCGGCGGAGGCGAGCGAGGGTCTCGGCGGCATCGTCGCGCAGGTGTTCGGCGAAGCTGAAACGGACTGGTGCGGCGCCGGGCCGCGCGAGCCAGAGCTCGGCCCCGCTTCCGGCGTCGGCGCCGCAGAAGGCGGCGCTGCCGAGCCGGATCTCGCCGTCGGGGCTGGGGCAGCTCATGCCTTCACCGCTCCGTTCGACGAGATCCGCGGCGGGAGCCACGGGCGGGGCGGCCGCGCAGAGCGCGCGCGCTAGGGGATGCCGGCTGCCGGCTGCGAGCGAAGCGGCCAGGCGCAGCGTGTCCGGGTCCGCCGTGGGCTGGAGGCGGAGTTCCGGGTCGGTCAGGGTGCCGGTCTTGTCGAAGCAGATGGTGGTCACCTCGGCGACGCGCTCGAGCGCGGTCGGCGATTTGAGCAGCGTGCCGCGCGCGAACAGACGGCCGGTGGCGATCACCTGCACCAGCGGGACCGCGAGGGCGAGAGCGCAAGGGCAGGTGATGATGAGGACGGCGGCGGCGGCGATGAGGGCGGTGGCGAGCGGCGCGCCGCCGATGAGCAGCCAGTAGAGGAAGGTGAGCAGCGCACAGAGGTGCACCGCCGGGGCGTAGGCGCGGGCGACGCGGTCGGCGAGCACGACGTAGCGGCCTCTCCGTGCTTCGGCGGCCTCGATCAGGCGGACGCATTCGGCCAGCATCGTGCCGGGACCGGCGGCGTCGACGCGGATGGTCAACGGCGCGCCGAGGTTTAGCGTGCCAGCGTAGACGGTGCTGCCCGGCGCGACGGGGCGCGGGAGGCTCTCGCCGGTGACCAGGCTCGTGTCGAGGGTGGCGACGCCGCGTTCGACGACGCCATCGGCGCCGATCCGCTCGCCCATGCCGACAAGGATCCAGTCGCCGACGGCAATCTCGTGCTGGCGGCGGCGCGTGGGGATACCCAAGGGGCCGACGATGGTGACGTCCTGGTGGCGTAGCGCCAGCAACTGCTCGGCCGCCGCGCGCGCCTGGCCGCGGGCGCGATGATCCATCGAGCGTCCGAGCAGGAGGAAGAACAGGAGCATGGTGGCGGATTCGAAATAGGTCTGCTGACCGCCGACGATGGTTTGCCAAAGGCTGAGGCTGGTGACCAGCGCAACGCCGATGCTGATCGGCACGTCCATGTTGGTGCGGCCGCTTGCCAGGACTGCGGCGGCGGAGCGGATGAAAGGGCGGCTCGCGTAGACGATCGCGGGCATGGCGATCAGGGCTGCGACCCAGTGCAGCAGGTCGCGGGTCGCGGCGCCCATGCCCTGTCGTTCGCCGACCCAGTTCGCGAGGGCGAGGAACATAACGTTGCCTGCGGCAAAACCGGCGACGGCGAGGGCGCGAAGGAGGGATCGGCTGGTCTCGTCTCTCGCGGCTGCGAGCGCGGCGGGCGTGAACGGCACCAGCCGATAGCCGAGCGCCTCGACGCGGACGGCAAGCCGTTCGATGTCCTCCGGGGCGCCGCGCCAGGCGAGGCGGAGCCGGCGGGTGGTCAGGTTGATGCGGCCTTCCGACACGCCCGGTTCGCGGGCCAGGACGGACTCGATGAGCCAGACGCAGGCGCCGCATTGCAGGCCGTCCACGGCGGCGACGAACTCCCAGCTGCCGTCGGCGCAGGCCGAGACATGCGGCTGCAGGAGTTCCCGCGGCGCGCCGTCGGGGCGGAGCGCGCGGCGCTCGGGGTCGAGCAGGCGGTCTCGGTAGTAGCGGCCGAGGCCGAGATCCTGGATTACGGCGAAGGCGGCGCCGCAGCCGGCACAGCAGAAGCGGTGGCCGGCGGGCGACGGAAGGCCGCAATGCGCACAGGCGCCGGGCTCCGCGATGGCGATGCGGCCGGGCGCGGCGAGGGTGGCGCTCACCGGGCGACCAGCCGCCGCGTCCCGGTCAACCGATCCGCACCCCGCGACACGTCGAAGGCGAGCGACCATTGGCCGGGCGGCAACGAGTTGGCGGTGCGGAGCGCCTCTCCCGCCGGTGCAAAGATCAGCACATGCTCGTCCGCGGGGCCGACCGGGCGGGTGGCGATGATGCGGACCGCCGCCCTGTCCAGCGTGTTGCCGTCGCGGCCAGCCAGCTTGAGCAGCACGTGCCGGTCGGCGTCGACTGCGAGATCCACGCGCCAACCGAGCGCGACCTGCTGCGACGCGCCGCTCAGGACACGGTCATAGATCTGGCTGAGCTCGAAATCGTCTCTGCCCGCGGCGCCGGGGAAAGTGTCGAGAGCGCAATAGATGAGATAGGCGTTGACGAGGATGACGGCGCCCAGCGACGCGAGCAGCGCCATCGGGAACCAGCGCCAGGGCGAGCGGCTGGCGTTCATCGGTTCACCGTCGGGCTCATGAACAGTGTTTCGTAGCGGGACGTGACACCGCTCCGGGTCGTCAGGACGAAGCTGATCGGCTGCGCGGGCGGAAGCGCGAGGTCCGGCGGGACCGTGACCAGCAGGCGGAAGCCAGCCACGTCATCGGACGCGATGGGCAACTCGACCTCGCCGGCCGGTGCGGCGCCGGCTTCGGAGACCTGCAGCAGCGCGCGCGGCAGGCCCTCGATGCGCAGACGGTATTCGCCGGTGTCGCGCGTCTTGTTGAGTACGCGGAGCTGATAGCCGTTGCGGACGGCGCCGTTGGCGAGCGTCACGTAGAGCGGCGCGCGGTCGCGCAAAACGGAGAGCGAGAGCGTCGAGCGCATCGCGAACGCCGTGCCGAGCGCGCCGGCGGCGACGAGGAGCGCGGCGAGATAGACGGCGCTGCGCGGCCGCAGCCAGCGGAGCTTGTCGGCGCGATGGGGCTCGCTCTGGCGGGCGAGCGTGTCGAAGGCGATCAGGAAGGGCGGATGGCCGGTCTTTTCCATCACGTGGTTGCACGCATCGATGCAGAGGCCGCAGTTGATGCATTCGAGCTGGATGCCGTCGCGGATGTCGATGCCGGTTGGACAGGCGTGGACGCAGGCGGCGCAATCGACGCAATCGCCGATGCCGGGCTCACCGGGCGCGTGCTTGCCGCGGGTCCGGGGTTCGCCGCGCCAGGCGCGGTAGGTGACGGTGAGGCTCTGCTCGTCGAGCATCGCGGACTGGAAGCGCGGCCACGGGCACATGTAGGTGCAGACCTGCTCGCGGGCCCATCCGGCAAGCAGGTAGGTGGTGAGCGTGAAGAGGAAGGTGAAGACATAGACCGCCGGGTCGGCGGCGCCGGTCCAGAACGCGCGGGTGACGGTCGGTGCGTCGACGTAATACATGATCCATGCGCCGCCGGTCCAAAACGCGATGCCGAGCCAGGCGGCGTGTTTGGCGATCTTGCGCCAGGCTTTGTCGATGGTGAGCGGCTGGGCGTCGCGCCGGATGCGGGCGTTGCGATCGCCCTCGAGGCGGCGCTCGACCCACATGAAGAGGTCGGTCCACACGGTTTGCGGGCAGGCGTAGCCGCACCAGACGCGGCCGAACAGGCTCGTCACGAGGAACAGCGAGATCGCCGCGATGATCAGCAAGCCCGCGAGCAGGAAGGCGTCCTGCGGCCAGAGCTCGATCCAGAACAGGTAGAAGCGGCGGTGCGCCAGGTCGAGCAGCACGGCCTGATCGGGCACGCCGGGGCCGCGGTTCCAGCGCAGCCATGGCAGGAGATAGTAGATCGCGAGGCAGGCGATCAGGATCGCCCATTTGATCTGCCGCATCGGGCCGTGGACGGTGGCGGGATAGACCCGGACGCGGCTGCTGTAGAGCGGGCCCTGGGCCGGCGGGATCGGCGGGAAGACGACGGACATGGCCCTATTCGCCGCCGCTGAGCGAGTGGACGTAGAGCACGACGCTGCGCAGGGTCGCCGGGTCGAGCCGCGCGCCCCAGTTCGGCATGACGCCGCCGCGGCCCTGCTGAATTTGCATCACGACCTGGTCGCGGTTGTCGCCGTAGAGATGGACGTGGCTGGCCAGGCGCGGCGCCCCAACTTCTCGGCTACCCTCGCCGTTTTCGCCGTGGCAGGCGGCGCAATTCTCGGCATAGATCGCTTTGCCGGGCGCGGCGTCGACCGCGGCGTCCCGGTGACCGTAGAGGTTTTGCCAAACGTAATCGGCGACGTGTTGCACCTGCTCCGGCGCGAGCGCGCCCGTGGCGCCGAAGGCCGGCATCTGGCTCTGCCGCGTATCGGGATCGTTGCTGCGAATGCCGTGCTGCAGCGTCTGTTGCAGGGCGTCGAAACTGCCGCCCCAGATCCAGGCGCCGGCGGCGAGCGCGGGGTAGCCCGGCCGGCCGGCGCCGCCTGCGCCATGGCAGGGTGCGCAGTTCTCGGCGAAGGTGATCCTGCCGGAGGTCAGCGCCATCTCGCTCAACCCGCGATCGGCGAGGATCTGCTCGAACGGCAGGGTGGCGACCTGGTTCATCGCGGCACTGCGGGCGGCATGCACGTCGGCAACCTCGGCGTTGACGCGCTCGCGGCTCGAGTAGCCGAGCACGCCCTTGAAGTAGCCGGTGCCATAGGGGACGGAGGGGTACAGCACGCAGTAGCCGAACGCCCAGATGACGCAGGCGATGAACACGTAGACCCACCATTTCGGCATGGGCGTGTCGAGTTCGCGGATTCCGTCCCACTCGTGACCGGTCGTCACCGTGCCGGTCACGCTGTCTTTCTCGATCTTGGTTGGCATCAGCGATCGTCCTCGAGAGGGATGCGGCCGGGTTGTTCGACGGTGGCCCGGCGGCCGGGCCAGTAGAGGTTCACGATGGTGAGCGTGAACACGGCGACCATCGCCACCAGCATCAGGCGCTCGAGCCAGTGCGCGAGGGCGTGGATCATGGCGCTCATTGCGCGAGCCTCTGCTCGGTCGCCGGGTCGGCGAAGTCGACCATGGTGCCGAGCACCTGGAGATAGGCGACGAGCGCGTCCATCTCGGTGGGTGCGCCGGGCTTGCCGACCGAGACGATGTTGGCCTTGGGGTAGCGCGCCTGCATGGCCTTGACGTCGTCGGCGTTCGGCGCGGCTTGGGCGAGCAGGTCGGCGGCGGCGTGGCCGATGTCGTCGTCGGTATAGGGGACGCCGACGCCGCGTTGCGCTTTCAGGCGCGCCACGAGATCGTCGAGGTCGAGCCGGGTCTCGGCCAAGAAGGCGTAGCGCGGCATCAGGGATTCGGGGACCAGGGATTGCGGGTCCTTCAGATGGGCGACATGCCAATCGTCGGAATACTTGCCGCCGACGCGGGCGAGGTCCGGGCCGATGCGCTTGCTGCCCCATTGGAACGGGTGATCGTACATGCTCTCGGCGGCGATGGAGTAGTGGCCGTAGCGTTCGACCTCGTCGCGGAGCGTGCGGATCTGCTGGCTGTGGCAGACGTAGCAGCCTTCGCGGACGTAGACGTCGCGCCCGCGCAGTTCGAGCGGGGAATAGGGGCGGACGCCTTGGACGTGTTCGACGGTCGTTTCGATGGTGAAGAGCGGCACGATCTCGACGATGCCGCCGATCGCGACCACGAGGACGGTCGCGATCAGCAGGTAGAAAGCGTTGCGCTCGAACAGAGCGTGGCGGAAGTTTGCGAACATGGTGCGATCACTCCGCGGGGATTTCGGCCGCGCCGGAAAGCGCCATCTGGGGCACGTAAGCGGGCAGCCTGGGCGCTTGCGGCACGGAGCCGATGGCGGTCCGGAAGAAGTTGTAGGCCATGATCAGGGCGCCGGTGAGGAAGAGCAGGCCCCCGAACATGCGCAGCACCATGAACGGATGGACTGCGATGACCGATTCGACGAACGAATATTGCAGGAGCCGAACTGGTCGTAAGCACGCCACATCAGGCCTTCCATGATGCCGGCGACCCACATCGAAACAATGTAGAAGACGATGCCGAGGGTCGCGATCCAGTAATGCCAGGAGATCAGCTTGGTCGAGTAGATCTCCTCGCGGCCCCACAGGCGCGGGATCAGATAGTACATCGCGCCGAAGCTGATGAAGGCGACCCAGCCGAGCGAGCCGGAATGGACGTGGCCGATGCCCCAATCGGTATAGTGCGAGAGCGCATTGACGTTGCGCACGGACATGACCGGCCCCTCGAAGGTGGCCATGCCGTAGAAGCCGACGGCGGTGACCGAGAAGCGCAGACCGGGGTCAGTGCGCAGTTTGTCCCACGCGCCCGACAGCGTCATCATGCCGTTGATCATGCCGCCCCAGGACGGCATCCAGAGCATGATCGAGAACGCCATGCCGAGCGTCTGTGTCCAGTCGGGCAGCGAGGTCCACAGCAAGTGATGCGGGCCGGCCCAAATATAGATGAATATCAGCGACCAGAAATGGACGATGGACAGGCGATAGGAATATACCGGACGGTTGGCGGCTTTCGGAATGAAATAATACATCATCCCGAGGAACCCGGCGGTGAGGAAGAAGCCGACGGCGTTGTGGCCGTACCACCACTGCACCAGCGCGTCCTGCACGCCCGCATAGGCCGAGTAGCTCTTCGCGGAGAATAGCGAGATCGGCAGTCCGGCGTTGTTGACAAGATGCAAGATCGCAATGGTTAGAATGAAGGCAAGATAGAACCAGTTGGCGACGTAGATATGCGGCTCCTGGCGCCGGACCAGCGTGCCGATGAAGATGATCGCGTAGATCACCCAGACGATGGTCAGCCAGAGGTCGAGGTGCCACTCGGGTTCGGCGTATTCCTTGCTCTTGCTGAACCCCATGACGTAGCTGAGCGTCGCCATGACGATGAAGAACTGGTAGCCCCAGAACACGAAGCTCGCGAGCGCGTCCCCGCCGAACAAACGGGCGCGGCAGGTGCGCTGGACGACGTAGAACGAGGTTCCGAGCAGCGCGCTGCCACCGAAGGCGAAGATCGCCGCCGAGGTATGGACCGGGCGCAGGCGACCGAAATTGATCTGCGGCAGGCCGAGATTCATCGCCGGCCAGGACAGTTCGCCGGCAAGCCAGACGCCGATCAAGAACGCCGCAACCGCCCAAAACATGGCCGCGACGATGAAGCGGCGGACGACCGCGTCGTTATAGACCGGCGGCGGCCGCACCGCCGGTGATGCGAGGGCGGCTTCAGACATGGTCCAGTTTCGCGACAGCGGCTGCCTGGCGGTCGAAATGCACGCGGACCAGTCCGAACAGGAAAGCGGTGGCGAAGCCGGCAAGTGACAGGCCGAACAGATAAATCTCGTCGTCGTGGGCGCGTGAGGCCATGATCAGGCCGATCAGGCCGAACACCGCCATCATCGGCCCAACGATCCAGTCGCTCGATTCGGTTTCCATCAGATGCTTCCCCGTCAGTCCCGCGGAAGATCGCGCTGCCGCCGGGGGCTGGCTTTGATCTGAGTCAAAGCGGTGACATCGGCCCTGCCTAGTGTGGCGCCGATGGATGCGAGTTTGTTCGATCTACTGGCGCGATGCGGCATTCCGTCGGCGCCGCGCGGCGCGCTGTTGGGCGGGATGTTCGCGGCCGGGCTGGCGGGAAGCGCGCTGCATTGCGCGCCGATGTGCGGGGCGTTCGTGCTCGGCCAGGTTTCGGACCGGATGGCGCGATTGCCTGCGAGCCAGTTCTGTGAGTGGCGCCGACTCAGCGCCGGGGCGCTGCTGCCGTATCATGCCGGCCGGATCGTGACCTATGCGGCACTGGGCGCGGCCGCCGGGCTGTCTGGAGACGTTTTGGCGCGGGCGCCCTTGCTGCGCGGTTCGTCCGCGGCGCTGCTGGCGCTGGCGGCTTGCGTCCTGCTGCTCCAGGGGTTTGGCGTCGGCGGCGCCTGGTCGCGCGGGCTCGGACAGGCTGCGCGCCGGATCGGCGCTGGCGGGTTCGGGCTCGGCCTGGTGCTCGGCCTGCTGCCCTGCGGGATGATCTACGGCGCGCTGTTGGCGGCGGCGGGGTCAGGCGATCCGGTGATCGGCGGTGCGGCGATGGCCATTTTCGGGCTTGGGACGATGCCGGCGCTGATTCTGGTCGGGATCGCGGGCCAGGCAGCGGGTCACCGGTTCCGCGCGGGGATGCGAGCGGCCCGGCCAGCGTTGATCGGCGGGAGCGCGCTCCTGCTGCTCGGACTTGCCGTCGCGGAAGCACGCGGGTTCTGATCGGCGCCGGGCCGCGAAAGCGATCGGCCCGGCGTCAGCTAATCTCCAGCAACCCCGCGCCGGATCGTCTGCATCAGATCACGGCTTCAGGCTGACGCCCCCGAACGGCTGCCCGCCCAGGAAGTGCAGCTTGAACCCCTGCACGGTGTTGCGCTCGGCGGCATAGGCCTTCACGTCGGCGAACATGACGGCGGGAATGGCGTCGTTGAACACGGCCTGCGCCTGCTCGTACAGCGCTGCCCGCTCCGCTTGGTCGGTCACGATATCGGCCTTGCGCACGAGATCGGTGAATTTCTGATCGCACCAGTGCGAGACGTTCGACCCGGTGGCCACGGAATTGCAGGTGAACCACGAGATCAGCTCCGCCGGATCGGGATAGTCCCAGGTGCCCCCGGTCATCGCCACGGTCGCCTCGCCAGCCCGGCGCCGGCGCAGGAACTCGCCCCACTCATACGTCACGATCTTTGCCTGCACGCCGACCTTCGCCCAATCGGCCTGGATCAGCTCGGCCGTCCGCCGCCCGTCCGGCATATAGGCCCGCACCACCGGAATGGCCCACAGATCGGTCGAGAAGCCGTTCGGATACCCCGCCTCGGCCAGCAACTGCTTGGCATGTTCTGGATTGTAGGCGCGCGGCTTGAGCGTCCCGTTATGGCCCCACAGCGCGCTCGGCACCAACGACGCCGTCGGCGTGCCGCTGCCCTGGAAGACCGCGGTCAGGATGTCGGCGACGTTGATCGCCTCGGCCAGCGCCTGGCGCACGCGGATGTCGTCGAACGGCTTCTTGTCGACGCGCATCGCGAGCATGGAGAGGGCTGCGATCGGCGCCTCGGGCACCACGATCCCCTCGGTCGTGCGCATCGCCGGCAGATCGGCCGGGTTGGGATAGCGCGCAACCTGGCATTCGTTGGTCTTCAGCTTGGCAAACCGCACCGCGGCTTCGCGGGTGATGTTGAACACCAGCTGGTCCACCTTGGCCGCCCGCTGCGCCATGCCGCCTTTCTCGCCCCAGAAATCGTGGAACGCGCGAAAGCGGATGAGACTGTCCTTCTGATACTGCACCAACTGGAACGGCCCGGTGCCCAACGGCGCGTTGTCGACCCCCTCCGGCGTGCCCGCCTTCATCATCGCCTCGGCATATTCCGCCGGCCAGACCGAGAAGGACTGCACCGTGAGCGCGCTCAGCAGCGACGCCGACGGCGCCTTCAGGTCCAGCGCCACCGTATCATCGCCGAGCTTGGTCACCGATTTGACGACCGGCAGGATGAAATCGCCCCACATCGGATAGGCGCCGCCGCTCACCTTGTTGAACGGGCTCGCCTTGTCGAGGACGCGGTTGAAGCTGAACACGACGTCGTCCGCATTCATCTCGCGCGTCGGCTTGAACTTGTCGCTCGACTGGAACTTCACGCCATGTCGCAATTTGAAGGTGTAACGAAGACCGTCCGGCGACACGGTCCAGCTCTCCGCCAGGCCAGGGATCACTTTCGAACCGCCGATCTCCATTTCGACCAGCCGGTCGGCGATCTGCTCGCTCACGTCGAAGCTGGTATTGGAATTGCTCAGGCTGGCGTTGAGCGCGTCCGGACTGGCTTCGGAACAGACGACGAGCGTATCGGCCCTTGCCCTGCCGGCGCCGAATGCGATGAGAGCGGACAGCGCGGTGCCGCAGGCCAGTGATCCGAGACGTGTCACGGCAATTCCCCCCGACGTCAGTGTTCATCAACTATCCGGAGCGAGTGCCAAGGTGTCAACGATCCGGAACCCGCGCCTGGCCGGTCACGCGGCCTTGATGTGGAACGCGTCAACCGCCGGTTGAATATCGTTCCACATACGATACACATGGTGTATGTTCCGTTTTCGCATTGAAACGGAGTGAGCTTATGAGCGATATTCTGCCGGCACGACCCATTGTCTCCCTGGACGCCGCCCGCGTGGCGAGCCATGTCCTGCGCCGGCCCGACCTGGCCGACGTGATCAGCAGCCGAGGTCTCGAGGAAGGCGCGCGCCGCATCCCGCGCAAGCATCCGCCGGGCGTGATCCTCGGCTTCGACACCGACGCCTTCCTCGCCGCGGTGGACAAGGCGCTTGCGCCGAATACCGCCGGCTACGCGCTGCAGCTTCGCCAGCACGGTCAGCCGATCGGCTTCGCCTCGAGCGGTTGGGCCAAGCAGCCCAGCGACGGCGCCGAAGGCTGGGATCTCCCGGTCCGCATGCACGTCGCCAGCTGCAGCAAGTTCATCACCGCCATCGCCATGACCCGCGCGCTCGCGACTCACAATCTTCCGCCCTCGACCAAGATCATCGACTTCCTGCCGGGTTATTGGGCCAAGGGCCCCAACATCGACAAGATCAGCTTCGCGCAGCTCATGACGCACCGCTCGGGCTTCCGCGTCGCGGGCTCGGATATGTCGTTCCCGACCATGAAGGCGCTGATCGCCGGCGGCGTGCTGGCCACTGATATCGACCAATATTCGTATCAGAACACCAATTTCGCCATCTGCCGCATCCTGCTCCCGGTCATGGAGAACGCAATCGCCAAGAATGCGACCTTCCCGCCTGCCGTCGAGGACCAGACCTGGGATCTCGCGACCGTCGACGCCTATGCTGCCTATGTCAGCGCGCACGTCTTCAACCCGGCCGGCGTGGCCGGGCCCACCCTCACCCATCCGGATCCGGATGCGCTGGCCTACACCTTCCCGCCCGCTTCACCTTGGAACAGCGGCGATCTGACCACCGAGTTGGGCGGCGCCGGCTGGCACATGTCGGTCGACGATCTCGTCGCCGTCGCCGGGGCATTCCGTCGCGCCGGCACGATCATGCCGCCGGCCGCGGCGCAGGCGATGCTCGACGCCGGCTTCGGCATCGACGTAATCGAATTGACCGCGCTCGGCACGCTCTACAACAAGAACGGGCGCTGGGGTACGGGCAGCGGCCAGTCCGAGCAGGCGCTCATCTACGTCCTGCCGCGCGACATGGAACTTGCCGTGCTCACAAACTCGAAGGTCGGCGTCAACGACCAGTTCTTCCGCGATCTGATCACCAATGCCTACGAGGACAGCATCGTACCGGAGTTCCCGGTCGGCTTCTGGATCGCCCGGCACGGCCTCACCGCGGCGCATTACCAGGCAGCCTTCAACGACTATGTCGGCAATCACGGCATGCAGCTCGCCGTCGTGAGCGGCTATGGCGGCGCGTCGGCACGCTATGCGGCGCTCTGGGTCAAACCGCAAACCGCTCCTGCCTGGGAGGCGCGGCACGGCCTGACAGCGGCACAATACCAGACGATTTTCAACCAACTCGTCGCGCAGGGTTTCCAGCCCGTCCTGGTCAATGGCTACGCGAGCCCGGCCGGCGCACGGTTCGCCTGCATCTTCCAGAAGGGCATCACCGAGGCGTTCGAGGCGCGTCACGGCCTCACCCCGGCGCAGTATCAGACCACCTTCGACCAACTCGTCGGGCAGGGTTTCGTGCTCGACTGGGTGAGCGCTTACGACGATTCGGGCCAGGTCCGCTTCGCCGCGATCTGGCGCAAGCACGCCGGCGCCCCGGCCTGGCAAGCGCGGCACGGCCTCACCGCTGCGCAATACCAGGCGTTCTTCGACCAAGTCGTGTCCCAAGGGTTCAAGCCGGCGGTGGTCTGCGCCTATCCCGAAAGCGGGCAGGATCATTATGCCTGCATCTTCCGCAAGCCGGTCAGCGCCCCGGCCTGGCAAGCGCGGCACGGACTTTCGGCAGCTCAATACCAGTCCACGTTCGACACGCTGGTCGGACAGGGTTTCCGCCTGGAACTGGTCAACGCGGTGACGGTCGGCAGCGACGACAAGTTCGCGGCGATCTGGACGAAGTAGTGCGGCGCGGGGGCGGGACCATTTAGGATGGCGCCGCCCCCCCTGTCTTCGCCGGGGATTGGTCAGTCGATCTCGGGGACGACGCCGACTTTGCCCAGGTAAAGCGGCTCTTGGAACTCGCCGGCCTGATCGTCGTGGGTCATCGATACGACCTGGGCTCCGAGGATGGAGCCGCCGGCCAGAGCCCGCTCGGCGCGACGCAAACCGTCCTCGGCCGTGCGGCAGGCAAGCGCTGGGCCGGCTTTGAGGGTGCCTCGGGGTCCTTGGACATACGGTTGGTAGATGATCTGGGTGGTGAACGCCATGGATCGCTCCTGTGTCGCGGACAGATGTGCCGACAGGATGACCGCGGTGGTGCTGTCGGAAAGAACTCAACGAGATTCGCTATACGTTCTCTTTCGCGTCGATAGCAAGACAGGGTGACCATTGCCGGTGAGCGACGGATGCATCCGTCCACCACTGGGAGCGATCCGGTTTCGATCCGAAAAATGACGCTTCGTTTAAGCTTCAAAGACAATGGGCTAGATGGGGCGTGTTGTAAGATCAGTGGGTTACGGCTTTGCCCAGTCTACAGGCAAAGCGTGCGGAAGCCAGCACCGGCGCGTTCGGAGGCAAGCGCGCCGCACGATGCCCACAAGGTTATCCACAGACTTTGTGGATTGTGGAATTCTCGCGGGAGGCCGGCGCCACGAGCGAGCACCACCTCAAGCGGTGGCTTGTCGCAGGACGAAGTAGGGCTGGTTACAGAGGTCGGCGGTGAGGCCAGGCACCATGCCGGCGCTGCCGTTGCGGTGGGCCGCGAAGAAGTACTGCAGCGGGAATGGCGAGTTGGTGTAGGCGGCCGGGACGGTGGCGACGAACTGGCCATCCCTATTGACCATGGGGATGACTTGCCACCCCTCGGCTTGGTTCACGTGGCGGACGTGCAGCTGCGCGGCTTGCAGATCACCGGCTGGGAGGCCAAGCACGAGATCCTGGCCGCGGCGGAAGGAGGCCGGCGGCGTATGGGGAAGGTCGATCCCGCGCGCCACCGGCGTGGCGAGCACCATGGCCATTGCGGCCGCGCTGCCGCTCGCGACGCCGATGCCGCCGCCGTTCGTGTCGGCGACGATGCGGGCCATTTGCGCGATATCGGCGTCGAGCGCCGGGAGCCGGTCGCGCCAGTGGCCGCGGAGCCAGGGCTCCGAGCCGAAGGTGACGTCGGCGACGTAGACTTGTCCCGCGTCTATCACGCGCATCCAGGCGGCGCGAGCGTCCTGGTAGCTGCGCAGGGCGGCCGAAGCGGTGGCGGCATCGTCGGACAGCATGAAGATTTCCCAGAGCACGCCGGCGCGCAGCTTGTGCGCGAAGAAGCGGCCGAGGGCGGACTGGATCGAGACGTCAGCGACGGCGCGTTTGTATCCGGGCGTGTTCTGCGCGGCGGCCTCGGTCAGCGCCTGTTCCGCCTCAGCCGCGAAGCCTTCGATCCAGGAGGCGACTTCGACCGGGCTGATCCGATGGTCGGGGCGGCCGGACAGCAGCGATGCGGCGTGGCTGGCGATGCTTTGAAAGGTCTGCGGGTCGAACGGCTCGACGGCGCCGAAACGTTGCGGGGCGACGGTGTCGGAGAAAGGCTGCCCGGCGTCGACCTGGACGATGGGCATGTTGGTGTAGATTTCCGGCCAGTAAAAATTGTTCGCCGCCGCCATCGCGTGCGCCATGGTGAAGAGCGGCAGGATGCGGCTGGCGCTCGCCAGGGCGCGCAGCAGCGGTTCGGCGGCGGGGCCGAACTCGGCGGCGGCTTTGCGTTTCCAGACGATGTCCGGGGTGTCGGGGCGGTAGAGCAGGCGGCCGAACAAACGATAGGTGTATTCGGCCTTTTCGAAGTCGTAGCGCGGCGCCATGGCTGGATCGAGGTAGGCGTTGCGGTTGCCGGGCCGGCCGGAGCCCTTGCGGCCGCGGAAGGAGAGCGGCTCGCAGAGTTCCAGCCCGCCGGCCCCGCAGAACGCGGCGTGGCGCCCGAATCCGGCGGCGAACAGCGGATCGCCCCATAGCAGCACGCGCTGGGTGCCGGGCCAGAGACGGAACACGACGTCGTAATCGCGGCCTTCCTGCAGGAAGTCCCCATAGCTGTAGCGGGTGTAGGAGCGGGTTCCCTCGCTGAGGGCGAATTGCGGGCCGCGCTCCGCCCCGCCGGCGGGCGGCATGTCCTTCTGGCGGATCGCCGCCTCGTGGTAGGGTAAGCCCATGTGCTCGCCCATGTATTTGGGCGAGATGCTGACAGGCATGCCGGTGTCGCGAGCGATGTCGATTTCTGGTCGATGCCCTTGGGATGCAGATCGAGCGCGACCTGTCGCCCGGCGCCCTTGATCGCTTGAAAGACCGTGCGCCAGAAGCCCAGGTCGCCCTCGCGGATACCGCTCTCGCCATGCAGACGTAGGGTGAGCGCGGTGATGTCGGGCACTTGCTGGAGCAACAACGCCAGGGCGTCGCGGCAGTAGAGGGCATGATTGGCGGGGGTGATCCCGGTGATGCGATAGTTCACGCGGGGGCTGTCGTATGCATAGGCGTGGGTCCAGATCCCCAAGCGGAAGTGGAGGCCGCGGCGGGCGGTTTCGCGCGCGATAAACCGCAGGGTCTCGAGATTGCGGTCTCGCTCGTCGTCGGGAAGTCCGAGCGCGGCGACGTCGTATCCCGGAACTTTCACCAGAAACGGATACGCAAAGTAAAAATAGACGTCGCTGACTTCCTGCGGGTAGTCGTACTGAATGCCGAGAGTAAGGCTGAATGTGTTGAAGCGGTTGCTGGCGAGCATCGTCAAATACGCGCGCCAGAAGTCACGGTCGTGCAGCCAGCCGCGGTCTTCGACCTCGTTGGTGACGAAGCGGGCCACCGCGCGGACGCGATTGGCCGGGTGCTCGACCAGCGTATCGCCGAGTTGCAAACCCGCGGCAGCGTCGGTTGCCGTCCGGACTCGATCCGCCAGTTCCGTGGCGGCGTAGACCAGCCCGGCGGCGTCGCTTCCCGCCACGAACAGCGCGGGGCGTCCGTCGATCACGCCCGCGCCAAGCAACACCACCTCCGGCCCGTCCGGAACGGCGACACCGGTGGCGAGCGCGGCGGCCGCGCGCGAGCGGGTTCCGCCCAGCATGATCACGGTGCCGCCCGACGCTTCGGCAGTCGACTCGGCGCGTTGCACAGTGAGGCCGCGGGACGCCAGTGCAGCCTGGAGATGATCGGCCGCCCAGCGCCCGGGTGCGCTATTGCCGATCTGATCGGCCAGGTCGATCACCACCGTCACGATTTCCCGCTGCGCCAGTGCGGGCAGCGGCAGCGCGGCCAGCGTGCCGATGGCCGCGGTGCGCAGGAAATCCCGCTCGAATTCCATTTTCCGGCCCTCCCGATCGTTCTGCATCATTTGCCCCGTGCGGTGCGCCATGCCTCGTATTCCGGCCGCGCCGCGTCGGCGAGCGGATAGTACAGCCGCATGTCGCCCCCTTCGGACAGGCGCTGGCGCGAGAACTCCTCCCACTCGGCGTGCTCGCTGCCAGCCTTGATCACCGCCTCGGCAAGCCTTGCCGGGACCACCACGGCGCCGTCGTCGTCGGCGACGACGATGTCGCCGGGCACGACGAAGGCATTGCCACACGCGATGGGGACGTTGACCGCGAACGGGATGATGCTGGTCTGCGCGTGGTAGTTGGGGGTGACGCCGCGGACCCAGACGCCGAGACCGAGCTTGGCGACGGCGCCGGCGTCCCGGATGCATCCGTCGACGACCACGCCGGCGCCGCCGCGCCCGGCCAGATAGGTCAGCATCATCTCGCCGAAGATGCCGCTGCGCATGTCGGCCCGGGCGTCGACGACGATCATGTCGCCGGGCTCGGCCGGATACATGACGAGGCGGTGCAATTGCAGGTCGGGGTTGTCGTATTCGCCGCCGGCGAACAGGTCTTCGCGCTTGGGCATGAATTGCAGCGTCAGCGCCGGGCCGGCCGCGACCCGGCCGGGCGCCAGGCTGCGGGGACCCTCGATATGGCAGTCGCGCACGCCCAACCGGTTAAGCTCGCTGCTGATGGTCGCGGCGAGGCGGTCGCAGAGCGCGCGCGGCGGCCGCTGGACGGCGAGGCCGGGCGGCCTGATGCGCTCGAGTTCGGAGGTCATCGAAACGATCCTTTCAGTCGCCGAACCCGTCGACGGCATGTGCGCGGAGATAATCCATGTTCATTGCGATCCCGAGGCCGGGCAGCGTCGGCACGCGCAGGCTGCCGCCGGCATTGTCGAGCGGAGTTCTCGATCATGGCGTTGTATTTGGCCAGGTCGTGGCGGGATGTCTCGAGACGGTAGAAGTTCGGCACCGTCAGCATGACGTGCGCGCCGGCGATCACGTTGATCGGCCCGCTCGCGTCGTGCGGCGAGACCGGGATGTAGTAGGCCTCCGCCATTGTGCTGATCTTCTTCAGCTCGGTGATCCCGCCTGCCCACGTCACGTCCGGCATCACGTAGTCGGCGAGCCGGTTCTCGAACACCGGCACGAACTCCCAGCGCTTGTGCAGCCGCTCGCCCACGGTGATCGCGGCGCTGACGGCGTCGCGGACCTGGCGCAGCGCGCCGTAGCTTTCGACCGGAACCGGCTCCTCGAACCAATCGATGTCGGCGGCGTCCTCGAGACGGCGGCACAAGCGGATCGCGGTCGGCACGTCGAAGCGGCCATGCGCGTCGATGAGGATCTCGATGTCCGGGCCGGTGATGTCGCGGATATGGGCGGTGAGCGCGGCGGCCTCTGCCTCACCGTTCCGGCTCATCCCGCCATAGAAGCTGTGCTTGACCATCAGTTCGAGCAGATAGGAGATGTCGAGGGGATTTCGGCCCAGCAGCATGGGGGCGAAATCCTCCACGCAGCCGACCACGGCGCGGGTCTTCCACTCGAGCGTACCCTCGCCCCAGCCATACAGGCCGGCCTGGTCGGTCTCCACGCGCACCAGCACCCAGTTGCGGTCGCCGGCGTGGACGATGACGGTTCGTATCGCGGTGATCTTCAAAGCGGCGCTCCTGCGCCGGCAATGGTCCGGACGGCTTCAGAATCGGCCGCGAGGTCCGGCACCGGCTCGATGCGCCCGAGCACGAACACGTAGGAGACGATGCCTACGGCGAGCACCACGCCGGCGACCACGAAGGCCGAGCTGAACGAGCCGGTCTCCAGCACGATGAACCCGGTGACGATCGGGGCCACGATCCCTATGATGCTATTGAGGAAATTCATGATGCCGCCGACGGCGCCGTTGCCGCCGCGGGGCGCAATCAAGGATGGGATCGACCACCCCGCGGGCGCGGAGGCGGCGAGGCCGCCGAGCGAGATCGTGATCCAGAACAGGGCCCAGAACGGATCGGTGGTGAAAACAGCGCCGAACACGGTCAGCCCCATGAGCATCCCGCAGACCAGGATGGTCTTGCGGACCACGGTCTCGTCGTGACCACGCTTGATGAAGTGATCGATCGCCCAGCCGCCGATGAGCAGGTCTGTTGCGGTAGCGAAGCTCCAGGGAAACATGGTGAAGGTGGCCGAACGGATGATGTTCATGTGCATCGTCTGGACGAGGTAGGCGGGTAGCCAACTGGTGAAGAGGTTCATGGAATAGCCGTAGGCGGCGAAGCCGATCGTGAGCCCCCATACCTTGCGCGACCGCAAGAGATACGCGAGCATCCGGCCGGAGCTGGCGTCCGCGCGGCCTTCGGCGTTGCCGCCGCCGTCACGGATGTATTCCAGTTCCGTGGGGCTCAGCGCCTTGTCGTCGCTCGGATCCCGGTAAAAAATCCAGAATACCGCGAAGTAGAGGAAGCTCAGCACCGCCGTGACGACGAAGCCGGCCCGCCAGCCGAAGCCGAAAATCGCGAAGGCGACGACGGGAACGCCGATGACGTTGCCGAGCTTCTGCGACCCGTCGAAGATCGCAGTCGCCAAGCCGCGCTCACGGCGCGGGAACCAGTATCCAGTCGCCTTCGAACTCGCGGGGAATGAGGGAGCCTCGGCGATGCCGAGGAGGAAGCGTCCGACGAATAGGCTCCAATACCCGGGGGCGGCCGCGGTGATCAGCGACGCAATGCCCCACAGCCCAGCGCTGAGCCGGCCGATGCCTTTCACGCCGAACCGGTCGAGCATGAGGCCGACCGGGATCTGCAACCCGCCATAGGACCAAGCGAATGCCGAGAGGAGTATGCCGATCTGCCCGGCGTCGAGCGCCATGTCATGCTGGAGCTGCGGCACCGCGACAGGTAGAGCGATCCGGTCGAAGTAGTTGATCAACACGCCGAGCGCGAGCACGCCGCCGATGCGCCAACGCCGATTGGGGATGCCGACTGCGCCGAAAGGCAGCATGTTTTCCTCCGTGTCCTGCCTGTTTCGGCTGGATCAATCATTAATTTGATCAAAATTATGCCGAGACGCCCGTGTCAATTGCATATGTGACGCGGCCCACGGTCTGATTTGATCATAACGAGGTGATATGAACATCGACAGTTCCGACCTTTGCCGCCGGCTGCGTCAGGACATTCTCGCCGGTGAGTACCCGTTCGGCAGCCGGCTCAAGATCGACGAGATCGCGCGTCGCTATGGGACGAGTCACATGCCCGTCCGCAAGGCGCTCCTGCAGCTCGAGGGTGAGCGTCTGGTCATCACGGAGCGCAATCGCGGCGCATCGGTCCGGGCGATCGACGGCGAGTTGGTGCGCAACATCTACGACGTGGTCATCCCGCTCGAGTCGGTGCTCACCCGCCGGGCCGCCGAGCGCATGACGGTGGCGACGCAAACCCGGCTTGCGTCAATCCAGGAAGCGTTCGAGGCGGCCGCGCAAGCCTTGGACGCGCCCGCGGCGGCCGAGCTGAACCGGCAGTTCCACGAGGTGATCAACGAGCAGGCCGCCAACCCGGACGCGTCCGACATCGTGAATCGATATCAGGAGATGCTGCGCGCCTTCCGGCGGGTGTACGGTTTCGATCCGGCACGGCTGCCAGGAGTCATCGCCGACCATCGCGCGCTACTTGGCTGTTTCGGCGCCGGCGACACGGATGGCGCCGCGGCGATCGCCGCCGGGCATGCCGCCAAGGCACGCAACGATCTGATGCGGGCGATCGACGCAGCCCGGACCGGCCGCGCGGCGCGTCAGATCTGAAGCGTCAACGTGGCAGGAGCGCGGCGCGGCGGTCGGAAGCCGGCAGACGGATCGGGGCGCCGAGCCGGCGGCGTTGTGCGAAAACCCTGACGCGCATCAGCGCCAGCGCGCTCACGGCGGCCACGAGCGGGATCAGCCAGATCACCCGGCCCTCGTAGCGGGGGAAGACGCCGCCGAAGGCGCCGCAGGCAAAGGCGTTCGCGATTAGCCCGGCGAACACCGTGGCGGCGAGCGCGACGGGTCGGAACAGGCGGGCACGGACGGTCATGACCGTCACGACCAAGCTGGCGATCAAACCAATCGCGGCCACTAGAGCATGCAGATCGTTGAACACGTGGATCGCAGGGCCATCGAACATGCGCACGCTCTGCCCTGTGTGACGGAGCGATCGAGCGAACGGCGTGTCGGTTTCCTGGAACTCCTGCCACTCCGCGGGCGAGACCTGCGTCTCTGAGTCGAAGGTCACCAATTGCCGGAACGTGTTGCGCAGCATGCCCTCGACCACCTGCACCGGTAGCATTCGGACAGTTCCCCAAACGACGGCGCCCTGCTCAGCTTTGATCCGCCGGCCATCCTCGGGCGGGATGCTGGGAAGCAAGCGCCAGAGGAAATCGTCCTCTACCCCGGTCAAGCGGTCCTGATAGGCGCACAGGGCGAAGCCCGCGTCCGGGCAGGTCACGCGCAGGAACTCGCGACCGGGGCCATCGGCCAGAATGCGGGCGAGGACATGCGGCGGGTTTTTCGGCGTGAGGGTCAGTTTCTCGAAGACGAGGACGGAAAAGGCTAGCGAGATCCCGGTCGCGAGCAGCACCGGCGCCAGGACCGCGAGCGGCGATACGCGCCGACGCCAGCGGGGGATGAGCGCCACGGCGACCGACGTTGCGAATAGAGCGAGGCCGACGGCCAAGGCGGTGACGTGGAAGGTAGCAGCCGCGGTCGCGAGCAGGAGTACATACCAGAACTCCACCGGGCGCAAACTGGCTTTGCAGAAGCCAAGAAGGAACAGCGCCAGGATCAGGACGCCGACGACGATGTCCGGCAGGAGGTGCGAGACATGGAACGAGATCGGTGTGAACAGGACCAGGCCGCCGACGAGCCATAGGAAGCCGCGGCGGCGCAGGTCGCAGCCGCAAACGCGGGTGGTGAGATAGATGATGTGCGCCACGACGAGCGATTGCATGAAGAGCGCGGGGGAAAAGAACGTCCCCCAGTGAAATGGCCAAAGGGCAAGGCCGTAAAACACCGGGCGGACGGCATAGGGCGCCTCGAAATGCGACATTCTTTCCGCATCGAGCAAGTAAGCGGCTGAATCAGCATAGTAGATCGCGCCGCCATTGATGATCGCAACGACGGCGAGAAGCGCAGTTGCTAGGAAAAGGCTAACAACTCGTAAACCTGGCCGGGCAAGACTGAGACGCATCGGTCGGAGACATAACATGTTCGACGCCCCAACGCACGCCGACCGCGATCACTCCATGGAGAACCGGATGGCTTGGGCGCCCTGCCACAGCGTCATCTTGCCGAGCGGCGTGACGTTCTCCATGCCGTCAACGATGGTCAGGAAGTGGTTTCCGGCAAGCTGGCCGACTTTGCTGGCAAAACAGACGGAGCCGTAAGCCAGCAGGATCTCGGTCTCGCTGACACCGCCAGGATACAGCAGGATCTGGCCGGGTGCGGGAAAGCTGGTGTGGTTCTCGTAACCGAGGCCGAGATCGAGGTCGCCGAGGGGAATCCAGCACGCCTCGCCGCTCCAGCGAACGTGGATGATGCGCTCCTCGGTACGGCATCAAACTCCTGAACTTCGCGCAGGTCTTCGGCGCGGCTTCATCTTCGAAGCGTGCGCGGAAGGTGAACGGGCCGGCGGCTATGGTGACGGGGCTCATGCTCTCTCCCGGGAGGCTGCGGGCTGCAACTTCCTATGATCCATCGCGGCTCGCAACCCGGCTAGCCTTGGTGCGCGGGTTCGCCGAGGGACAGCATGAGACGGTTGGCCCAATTGAAGAAGGAGGCGGCATGGATGACGTCAGCGATGTCCAGGTCGGCGAGGCCGGCTTCACGCAGACGCGTGATCTCGGCGGCTCCGAAAGTAGGCGGGGTGGCGGTCAGCGCGACGGCAGCGGCGACCACGGCATTCCAACGCTCGCCGAGATCGGCGTCGACGCCCTCGGCGAGCAGCCGGTCGACATCCTCGTCGCGCTTGGAGTAGGTGGCGGCGAAACGGGCGTGGACGGAGGCGCAATAGATGCAGCCGTTGAAGCGCGAGGCGGCGGCGGCGGCGAGTTCACGTTCGGCGCGCGGCAGGCCGATGGCGACGTTGTAGAAGATATCCTTATCGGTGCGGGTGCGGGCGCCGAGGATCTCGGGATCGCGGGCGAGCAGCCGGAAGTACGGGGATTTGGCGCGCGCCGGGTCGACGAGGCCGGCGCGCTGGGCGTCGTTGAGGTCGGGCTCGGCGACAGGATCGAGCCAGGGTTCCCAGTCGAGGGTCTCGCGGGTGAAGACGTTCGGCTTCATGCGGCTACTCCGACATCGCGACGGGCTGGGCGGCCGCGAGGGCGCGCAGGCCGTGGGCCGCGCGGATCTGGAAGGCCAGAAACGCGACGAGTTGGGACAGGGTGACGATCCCGGACGCGGACCAGCCTGCCGCCTCGAGCGCGCGGAGATGGGCGGGGGCGGCGTCGCGGGTGTGGAAGACGAGCATATAGGCGTGGGCCAATGCGGCCGAGAGGCGGGCGCCGATTGCGTCACGGCCAAAGTCGGAGACGGACCAGCGTGGCCCGTCGGTGTCCTCCGCCGTGAGCGGACCGGGCGGGTAGGCGCCGAACGGGCCGGTCGTGGCCGCCTGCTTGGCTTCACGCAACACGCCCACGATGAGCGAGGTCGTCGCGCCGGTGTCGTCGAGGCGGCGGTGATAGAAATCCGTCGCCGGGCCGTCCTGATGCAGCGACGCGACGAAGAGGGCGACGGCGGCGCGTTCCTGGACGCTCATCTCGGCGGTGTCGCTCGGTGTGAACAGCGCGTCGAAACTGGCCTGGGCGTTGTCGCGGGTGATGGGTTTCTGGCGGCGGAGCGTATCGCGCGTGGAGCCCGGCGCGATGCCGGACAGGGCGTCGAGGGCGTCGGTCATGCGACCTGCCTCACCGCCGCGGGCGCGGTCCATCCGAGGGCGGGCGCGACGACTTCGGCCATGAGTTCCAGGGAGCGCAGCACGAGCGGATGCGGCGGGTCGATCGAATGGACCTGGACGGCGAGCTCGGTGGCGCGCGCGATGGTGCGGTCGGCGGAGAGGGATTTCGATCACGTCGGCGGGGGTGCCGACATGGCTGTCCGCCTCCTTGATCCATTCGGCAACGGTGCCGCCCGACAGGCCGCGGCGCTCGCGGGCGAATTGCAGGCCGATCGAGGCGAGGTGGATGGCTTCGGCGCGGTTATCGGCGACGAACACGGAGCGGGAGGCGAGGACGCGGCGGGGCTGCCCCGATGGGAGGGCGGCGTCATAGGCGTCGAGGATCGGCGCCTGGATGTCGTAGAGCGACATGTCGGGCCGGTCGGGCGGGCGGGGCTGGGTGCGGGAGAGCAGGACACCGTCGCCGTCTACGCCGGCGCGGCGGCCGCCCTCGACGGAGAAGGTGGCTTGCCAGATGCGGTCGGCGAGGCCGGGATCGGTGGGATAGAGGTGGTCGCCGCCATGCAGGGTTTCGCCGCGCCAGGCGGCGCGCAGGGTGGTGAGGTTGTCGGCCATCAGCTTGTGGCGGTCGTCGGGCGAGAGGTCGAAGGCGGTGAAGGCCGAGTGGTTGCCGCCGGGTCCGACGCCGATCTCGAGGCGGCCGTTGCAGAGGGCGTCGAGGACGGAGGCGTCTTCGGCGATGCGGAGCGGGAATTCGAGCGGGAGCGTGATGATGCCGGTGGCCAGGCGGATGCGGGTGGTACGGGCCGCAGCGTTGGAAAGGAAGACGAGCGGGGCCGGGAGGCCGCCTTCGAATTCATGGAAGTGGTGCTGGGCGACCCAGGCGGTGTCATAGCCAAGGCGGTCGGCATGGGCGATCTGCTCGAGACCCATGCGGTAGCGCTCGGGGGGCGCGGCGCGGTCGAGGACGCGGGTAAAAAAGCCTAATCTCATGGTGGGCTCCGGTCAGGCGGCAACGGTCTTTTCTCCGCCGAGATAGGCGTCGCGGATGCGGGGGTCGCGGGCGAGATCGGCGGCGGGGCCCTCGAGCGCGATGGTTCCGGTTCGTAATACGTAGCCATAATGGGCGATCTGCAAGGCCAGGCTGGCATTCTGCTCGACCATGAAGACAGAGACGCCCTCCTTGTTGATTGCGGCGATCAGTTCCAGCACTCGGTCCACGTAGAGCGGCGAGAGGCCCATGGTGGGCTCGTCCATGCAGATCAGGCGGGGGCGGCCCATCAGGGCGCGGGCCATGGCGACCATCTGCTGCTCGCCGCCGGAGAGCGAGCCAGCGCGGTTGTTGATGCGCTGGGCGACGCGGGGAAGAGGGTGAGCATGCGGTCGTAGTCTTGGGCGATGGTGGCGCGGTCGTTGCGGGCGAAGGCGCCCATCAGGAGGTTCTCGCGGACGGTCATCGCGCCGAACAGGCGGCGCGCCTCGGGGACGGACCCGATGCCGCGGGCGATAATCTTCGGCGTGGGCAGGAAGGTGATGTCCTCGCCGTCGAAATGGACCGACCCGGCGCGAGGTCGGAGCAGGCCGAGGACAATCTTCATGGTGGTGGATTTGCCACTGGCGTTGCCGCCGAGGAGCGAGACGATCTGGCCGCGGCGGACCTCGAGACTGAGGCCGAAATGGACCTGGACCGGGCCATAGAACGTGTCGATGCCGGAGAGGCGGAGGAGCGGCTCGGTCATAGGAGGGCGGCTTCCGGCGTCTGCAGGCCGCCGATGTGGCGGTGGCCGAGATAGGCTTCGAGCACGGCCGGGTCATGGCGAATTTGCTCGGGGCGGCCGGCGGCGATCTGGGCGCCGTCGTCCATGGTGATGATCCAGTCGGAAAGCTGCATGACCAGGTCGAGCTTGTGCTCGATGAGCAGGATGGTTTGGCCGGCGGCTTTGAGCTGGGCGATGATGGCCTGCATTTCCGCGGTCTCGGTCTCGTTCATCCCGGCGGTGGGTTCGTCGAGCAGCAGCAGGCGGGGGCGAAGTGCCAAGGCGCGGGCAATCTCGACCCGGCGGCGGTTGGCGTAGGAGAGCGAGTAGGCGGGCTGGTCGATCCTGGGGAGCAGGCGGTCGCCGAACAAAGCGAGGATCTCCTCGACCTCGCGATGAAGCGCGGCCTCTTCGGCGCGAACGGCGGCGGGTCGGAGCATGGCGGCGGCGAGTTCGCGCAGGGCGCCGAACAGGGGCAAGCCGGTGCGGGCGACGGCGAGGCGGGTGTGAGCGCCCATCAGCACGTTGTCGCGGACGGAAAGGTTCGCGAACACGCGGCCATGCTGGAACGTGCGGGCCATGCCGTGCGCGGCGAGGCGTTCGGGCGG
Organism: uncultured Alphaproteobacteria bacterium; assembly: GCA_963848035.1. Classification (GTDB taxonomy): domain Bacteria; phylum Pseudomonadota; class Alphaproteobacteria; order Acetobacterales; family Acetobacteraceae; genus JAVVHH01. Next base: position 2,075,366 of record CAWKCD010000001.1, on the reverse strand, counting down.
CCAATTGGTGATGTCGACGCCGGCGAAATGCACGCGTCCGGCGTCGGGCCGATCGAAGCCGCTGATCAGGTTGAACAGCGTGGTCTTCCCGGCGCCGTTCGGGCCGATGATGCGAGAGCATCTGTCCTTGGCGCAGTTCGAGGCTGACGTTGTTGACGGCGGAGATGCCGCCGAAGCGGCGCACCAGGTTGTCGGCGCGGAGCAGGATCTCGCTCACGAGGTGCCCAAGATGCCCTGCGGGCGGAAGCGGATCATCAGGAGGAGGACGGCGCCGTAGATCAGCATGCGGTATTCGGCAGTGAAGCGGAACAGTTCGGGCAGGGCGGTCAAGGCGACGGCACCGAGCGCGGCGCCGAGGACGTTCCCCATGCCGCCGAGGATGACCATGGTGAGCGCCAGCACGGAGACCTGCGAAGTGAAGGTCTCGTTGTTGATGTAGGAGTAAAGATGCGCGGAGATGGCGCCGCTGATTCCGGCGGCGAAGCCGCTGACGGCGAACGCGAGGCCTTTGTAACGGTCGAGCGAGACGCCGTAGGCGCGCGCGGCGACGTCGTCGTCGCGGATGGCGCGGAAGGTGCGGCCGAGATGGGTGCGCAGCAGCCGGGCTTGGGCGAGGCCGAGAAGGACCAGGACGGCGAGAGAAACCCAATAAGCGGCTTGGGGCGTGCCGAGGTCGATCGGCCCGAGGGCGAGCGGCGGGATGGCGATGACGCCCATGGGGCCGCGGGTGAGGGATTCCCAGTTGAGGATGACCAGACCAACGATCTCGCCGATCCCCAGCGTCGCGATCGAGACGTAGTGCGAGCGCAGGCGGAAGGCTGGCCAGGTGAGCGCCGTGCCGAGCGCCGCCGTGATCAGCCCGGCGGCGGGAATGCTGAGCCAGACCGGAAAGCCGCTGTCGAGCGCGAGGAGGGCGGAGGCGTAGGCGCCGATCAGGAGCAGGCCGGCGTGGCCAAGAGAGACCTGGCCGAGCGTGCCGGCGACCAGGGTGAGGCTGATGGCGAGGAGGGCATAGAGCCACGCGTTGGTGAGGACCTGAAGCGCGTAGGCGATACTGGGGACGAAGGGCAGTAGTGCGGCGATCAGGATGGTGACCGCGATGATCGGGCGTGGGATCGACCAGGCGCGGCTGGGGGCAATGAAGGTGCCGGTGAGGGGTTCGGGCGGTGTCGAGCGACGGCCGGCGAAAAGGCCGTTGGGGCGGAGGACCAACATCAGCAGGAGCAGAACGAAGGCGAACAGGTTGCGGTAGGAGGAGCCGAATAGGCCGACGCCGAAGGACTCGGTGAGGCCGAGCAGGAGCGCGCCGCCGATTGCGCCGGGCACGTTGCCCATACCGCCGATCACCTGGGCGACGACACCCTTGAGCGTCGCCTGGAAGCTCATCGCGGTGTCGATGTGGTTGTAATACATGCCGACGAGCAAGCCGCTCAGGCCGCCGAGAGCCGCGGCAATGGCGAAGACGGTGCGGTTCACGGCATCGGTGTCGACGCCCATCTGGCGGGCGGCTTCGCTGTCCTGCGCGGTGGCGCGGACGGCCCAGCCGAGACGAGAAAATCGGAGGAAAGCGAACAGGGTGCCGGCGCTGAGCAGCCCGGTGCCAGCGATGAGGAGGTCGAGCGCGCCGATGGTCCCCTGCCCTATCTGGATGCGCCAGTTGGGCAGCGGGTTGGGGAGTGCGCGGGGGTCGGGCGAGAAGATGAGCTGCAGGCCCTGGTCGAGCACGAAAGAGATGCCGATGGTGGCGAGCAGAGGCGCGATGCGGGCGGAGCCGGCCAACGGGCGCAGGCCGACGCGCTCGATGACGATGCCCAGCAGACCGCAGGCGAGGACCACGATGAGCATCGTGACCGGCAGCGGCGTGTGCAGGTAGGTGATGCAGCTCCAGCCGATGAAGGCGCCGGCGGTATAGATCGAGCCCTGGGCAAAGTTGATGAGGTGGGAGACGCCGAAAATCAGGGCGAGGCCGACCGCCAGCAAAGCGTAGATGTTGCCGACGATCAGCCCGTTGATCGTGTAATCGAGCCAGGGACCCACGCTTCGATTATGCCGGCATGGTCTTGCCGTCCCACAGCACGAACTTGCCGTTCTGGACGACCAGACGTTTGTAGGACGCGCCTTGGACGCGCCGCGTCTGCTTGTCGAAGGTGACGCTGCCGTAGATGACGCTGGGCACGTCCTTGATCTCGGTCAGGCCCGTTTGCATACCGTCGCGGGTCGCCGGCCAGCCTTCCAGGAGCTTGGCCCAGAGCACGATGGTGTCGTAGGCGCCGGCGCTGAAGCTGTCCGGGTCGGCGTTGTATTTGGCTTGATAGCGTTTGACGAAGTCCTGGACTTCTGGACGGGGATCGGCGGGGAAGAAGGTGGTCATGACGAAAACGCCGTCGACGCCGGGACCGCCGAGCTCGAGGAATTTGGGCGAGTAGTTGGAGGTGCCGGCGACGATGGGGAGTTTGAGGCCGGAGTTGCGGGCTTGGCGGCAGATGAGGGCGCCGTCGGCATAGTAGGAAAGCAGGACCAGGCCGTCGGGATTGCTGTCGCGGATGCGGACCAGGGTGGGGCGGAAATCCTGTTCGGTGCCGAGATAGGCTTCGACGGCAGCCGGGGTGACGCCGGCGGCGGTGGCGGCTTTGACGAACGCGTCCTTCGCGGTGCGGCCCCAATCGGTATTCAGATGAAGCACCGCGGGGCGCTTCATGCCGGTTGCCGCGACGAAGTCGAACAGCTTGGGCTGCTCCTCGGCCTGGTTGGTCGAGTTGCTCCACATGTGGTCGCCGCCCTTGGTGAAGTCGGGGTGCGAGTTGGTGAAGCCGAACTGGACGAGTTTGGCGCGCTGGTAAATGGGCGACGCGGCCATCGAGGCGGGGGAGGAGAAATCGCCGAGCTCGATGATGATGCGGGGGTCGGCGACGAATTTCTGCGCGACGGCGACGGATTGGCGCGGGTCGGACTGGCTGTCCTCGAAGGTGTAGGCGAGCGGGCTGCCCTTGATCCCGCCAGCGCCGTTGATCGCGTCGAGCGCGAGATCGAAGCCGCGCTTCCACTGCGCGCCATATTGCGCGTTGGGGCCGGTGAGCGGGCCGCTGACGCCGGCCCAGATGGGGTCCGCGGCCCGGGACGCGAACGGGGCGCCGAACGGGAGGACGGAGGCGGCAGCGAGGACGGCGCGGCGCGAGAGCTTCATCTTGATCTCCATTAGCCAGAGCTGGCCGGCTTACCGTCCCAGAGGGCGAAAGCGCCATGGCGCACGACGAGGTCGATGCTGGCGGGGTGGCGGACGCGGCGGGTCTCGGGGTCGAAGGTGACCGAGCCGAACAAGACGCTGGGCACGTCGCGGATCTCCTCCAACCCCTCGCGGATCGCGGGCCGGGTCGTGCCGAACTGGCGCATCACGGCGGCGAGCAGGATGACGGCATCGTAGGCGCGCGCGACGTAGAAGCCGGGCGTGCCCTCGCCGGTTTTGCGGTAGGCGGCGACGAAGCGCTGGACCTCGGGACGGGGGTCTTCGGGGAAGTAGTTGGTGTTGGTGTAGACGCCTTCGGCGGCCTCGCCGGCGAGTTCGAGGAATTTCGGCGAGTAGACGGAGCCGGCGGCGACGGTGGGAAGCTGCAGGCCGCTATCCCTGCGCTTGGCGGACGAGCATCGCGCCGTCGGGGTAGTAAGAGACGAGGATGAGGCCATCGGGCTTGGCATCGCGCAGGCGGACAAGGAGCGAGCGGTAATCCTGCTCGTTCGGCAAATAGGCTTCGGCGGCGACGACCGTTGCACCTCTGGCCGAAGCGGCAGTGGAGAACAGGTCCTTGCTGGTGCGCCCCCAATCGCTGTTGATATAGGCGATGGCCAGGCGCTTGAGACCCAATTTGGCGACGGCGTAGTCGGCGAGGACGGGCATGTCCTCGGCCTGGTTCGGGGCGTTGCTCCACATGTAGTCGCCGCCCTTGGTGAAGTCCGGGTGCGAGTTGGTGAAGCCGAACTGGACCAGTTTGTTCCGCTGATAGATCGGCGAGGCGGCCATCGAGGCGGCCGACGAGAAATCGCCGAGTTCGGCCGTGATGGCGGGATCGGCGACGAATTTCTGTGCGACCGCGACAGCCTGGCGGGGGTCGGATTGGGTATCCTCGAACCGATAAGCGAGCGGGCGGCCGGCGATGCCGCCGTCGGCATTGATCTCGGACAGCGCGAGATCGAAGCCGCGCCGCCAATCGGCGCCGTATTGAGCATACTGGCCGGTGAGCGGGCCGCTGACGCCGATCACGACGGGATCTTCGGCGCGAACGGACCGCGCGATCAGAAGCCCGGCCAACGCGATCACGGCGCGCCGCGACAACTCGGGCGAGAAAGGAACTCGGTTCATAATGGGCCGCTCTTTGCCTTGGGGGATATGCGAGGGCCGTTTCCTCGGCACATTCAGCCGCAGGTGTGCCAGGTCGTCAACGTTATTGATCGCAGGGCGGTTCGGGGTAGGCTTCCCGCATGAAGCGCGATCAGATGAAGCTGGGGTTCAACATCGTCGCCAATGGCGCCCATGCGGCGGGGTGGCGGATGCCGGGCGCGAAGACCGACGCGGCGATGGATATCGGGATGTGGATGGACATGGCGCGCGCGTGTGAGCGGGCCTGCATCCATTTCATGTTCTGGGCGGACGGGATCGCGGTCCGGCATTCGGCCAAGGACGACGACGAGCTTTCGTACAACCCGCGGATCGATGTGTTCGAGCCGCTGACGCTGATCGGTGCGTTGTCGGCGGTGACGGAGCGGCTGGGCTTCGTGGCAAGCGCCAGCACGACCTACAATGAGCCGTATCACGTGGCGCGGAAGTTCGCGTCGCTGGACTATATCAGCCGCGGCCGGGTCGGCTGGAATGTGGTGACGTCGTGGAGCGAACAGGAAGCGTATAATTTCGGGCTCGAGGCGCATGTCGAGCATGGGAAGCGGTATCGGCGGGCGGAGGAGTTCGTCGATGTCGTGTTCGGGCTGTGGGACAGTTGGGAGGACGACGCGTTCATCCGTGACCAGGCCAGCGGACAGTATTTCGATCCGGCGAAGCTGCACACGCTCAACCACCGCGGCGACGTGTTGCGGGTCAAGGGGCCGCTGAACACGGGGCGGCCGATCCAGGGATATCCGGTGATCGCGCAGGCCGGCTCGTCGGGGCCGGGGCAGGATCTGGGGGCGCGAATCGCGGACCTCATCTACACGCAGCAGAAGACGAAGGCCGACGCGATGGCGTTTTATGCCAGCGTCAAGGCGCACGGGGTGGCGCGGGGGCGGGATCCGGACTCGATGCTGGTGATGCCGGGAATCCTGCCGGTGCTGGGACGGACGCGGCAGGAGGCGCAGGACCGCTTCGACCAGATGCAGGACATGGTGCATCCGCGGGTGGGCTTGCCGATGCTGGCCGAGACGTTCGGGGATCTGTCGGGCCTGCCGCTCGACGGACCGCTTCCGCCGCCACTCGAGAAGACGAACGCGGTCAAGAGCGGGCAGGAGAAGCTGGCGGCGATGGCGCGCCAGCCGGGCATGACGATCGCCAAGCTGTACAAGATCATGGCCGGGGCGAGCGGGCACTACGTCACGGTCGGCACGGTGTCCGACGTGGCTGACGAGATGCAGGATTGGTTCGAGAGCCGCGGCTGCGACGGATGGAATTTGATCCCGCCCTTCGTTCCGGAGCCGGCAGTGGAATGCCTCGAGTGGCTCGTTCCGGAATTGCAGCGGCGCGGATTGTTCCAGACCGCTTATCAAGGTGACGGCACGTTCCGCGGCAGCATGGGGCTGGAGCGGCCGGCGTTCCGTAGCCGCGGCGCGTTCTCGACGTTCGGCCGGGCTCCTGTTGTGGAAGGCAAGCGCGCATGAAAGCGATTTTTGCGACCCTATTCCTGCTGATGGCGGTTCCGGCCTTCGCCGATGAGCCCGGCGCCGACAAGGCGCTGAGCCAGACGGCCGATCCTACGCTCGTCAAGATGGTGCCGGCCGAGTATGCCAAGCGGCCGTTCACGGTGGCGGTGTCGCTGGGTTCGCCCCCGGACAATTTCCGCGACGCGAAGGGCGACATCGTCGGCTGGGAGACGGACCTGGCGCGGGCGGCGGTGCAGGCGCTCGGGCTCGAGCTGGATTTGCGGCCGGCGACGTTCGACACGCTGATCCCCGGGCTGCAATCCAAACGATTCGACGCCGCGATCGGACAGATGGGCGTCACCAACGTGCGGCAGAAGGTGGTCGATCAGATCGGCTGGTTGCTTGGCAACGAGCTGTTCGCGGCGCTGGCGGACAATCCGATCAAGGTCGACGGGCTGGACGATCTCTGCGGCGTGTCGGTGGCGACGACGCGGGGCTCGCGCGAGATGGTGTTCGCCGAGGAGCATCAGCCGAAATGCGCCGCTGCGGGCAAGAAGCCGATCAACGCGCTCGCATTCAACGACGGCAACGGCGCGGCCGATGCGGTGATGAGCCGGCGCGCGGACCTGTTCTGGCTGGGCTCGACCGCCGTGAGCTATTTCGTCGCGCAGTCGAAGGGGCGGACGAAAGTGGTCGGAAGCTATACCGACATCAGCTATCTCGGGATGGGGCTGCCGAAAGGCTCGGAGATGGCGGCGCCGATGCAGGCGGCGATCCAGCATCTGATCGACAACGGCACGTATCAGAAGGTGATCGTGAAGTGGGGGTTGGAGGATGGGGCGATCAAGACCGCGCCGTTGAACCCGCAAACCGTCCAGAAGTGACGGCCGAGCGGGTCGTCCCGCTTCGCCATCCCTGGACCTGGGCGGCGAGCGTCGTTTCGCTGTTGGTCGCCGGTGGGGTCGTGTTCAGCGTGGCGACCAATCCGGCGTTCGAGTGGCCGGTGGTGGCGGAATATTTGTTCGATCCGCAGATCCTGGCCGGGCTATCGCGGACGCTCGAGCTGACGGTGGCGTCGATGGTGATCGGGCTGACGTTGGGGACTCTGCTGGCGATCATGCGGCTCTCCGACAACCGGCTGCTGGCGACGCTGAGCTGGCTCTACATCTGGTTCTTCCGGAGCGTCCCAGGTACCTGGTGCAGCTCATCTTCTGGTACAATTTCGGGGCGCTGTACCCGAAGATCGTGTTGGGCATCCCGTTCGGGCCGGTGTTCTACAGTGCGAGCACGAATGCGGTGATCACACCGTTGACGGCGGCGCTGGCCGGGTTGGGGCTGGCGCAGGCGGCGTATACCGCCGAGGTGATCCGGGCGGGGATCCAGAGCGTGGCGCCGGGCCAGACGCGGGCGGCCAAGGCTTTGGGAATGACGCCGGCGACGATCTTCGTGCGCATCGTGTTCCCGCAGGCGATGCGGGTGATCATTCCGCCGGTCGGCAACGAGGTGATCTCCATGGTCAAGGGGACGTCGCTCGTCAGCGTCATCGCCATGGCGGAACTGCTCTACACGGCGCAGCTCATCTATGCGCGGACCTATCAAACCATTCCGCTGCTGATTGTGGCATCGGTCTGGTATCTGATCGTGGTCTCGGTCCTTTCCGTGGGTCAACACGTCCTGGAGCAGCGGTATCGGCATGTCTGAGCCGATCGTCCGCATGCGGGGCGTGCGGAAACGATATGGCGAACGCGAGGTGCTGCGCGGCATCGATCTCGATGTCGAGCCCGGGAGCGTGCTGTGCGTGATCGGGCCGTCAGGATCTGGAAAGAGCACGTTGCTTTCCTGCATCAACCATCTCGAACGCATCGATGGCGGGCGGCTCTGGGTGGCGGGCGAGCTGGTCGGCTACCGCGAGCGTGACGGGCGCCTATACGAGCTGCCGGAGCGCCAGATCGCGCGCATGCGGCGGAAGGTTGGGATGGTGTTCCAGCAGTTCAACCTGTTCCCGCACATGACGGCGCTCGGCAACGTGGTCGAAGCGCCGATCCGGGTCAAAGGGTTGCCGGCCCGGGAGGCACGCGAGCGGGCGATGGCGCTGCTCGAGCGGGTGGGGCTCGCGGGCAAGGACGGGCGTTTTCCGGCGCAGCTCTCAGGCGGTGAACAGCAACGGGTGGCGATCGCCCGCGCGTTGGCGATGGACCCCGCGCTGATGTTATTCGACGAGCCGACTTCGGCTCTCGATGCGGAGCTGGTTGGTGAGGTTCTTGCGGTGATGCGCGACCTCGCAGCGAGCGGAATGACGATGATCGTCGTGACGCACGAACTCGCCTTCGCCCGCGAGGTCGGCGACGCATTGGCGTTCATGGCCGAGGGGCTGGTGGTCGAGCGCGGGGCGCCGCGCGACGTGCTGAGCGCGCCGCGGCAGCCGCGCACGCGGGAGTTTCTGTCGCGGGTCCTTTGAGCAGTCAGAGGCCGCCGACGAATGCGAGCAAGTGCTGGGCGAGCAGCTCGGGTTGCTCCTGCTGGATCCAGTGCCCTGCGCCCGGCAAGAGCATGCAGGTGCGCATGTCGGTGCAGGCGCGGGTCTGCATCGCTTCGAAGTCGCCGGGCTTCTGGTAGGTGCCCCAATCCTTGTCGCCGGCGAAAAAGCAGGAGGGAATGTCGATGGACCGACCCGCGAAGGTGGCGAGTTCCTGCGCGTGCCGCCCGGCGCTCCGCAGACGATAGAAGTTGAGGCCGCCTTGGAAGCCGGTGCGGGCGTATTCCGCCGTGTAGACGGCGAGATCGCGTTCGGTGAGCCAACGGCAGGCGGCGATCTCGTCCGGGCTCGGCATCGCGGGCGCGACGGCCTGCGGCATGGTTCGATGCAGCGGCATCACGTAATAGTCGGGTAGTTGGGCAATCTCCTCGGCGGACCATCCGGCGAGAGGATGCGGCGCATTGCCGGGCCAATCGGCGCTCTTCTGATGGAAGTAGGCGCGCAGGAAAGCATGGAGGCCTTGCTCGGGTTGGTCCAGATCGGCTGCGGCAGGCCGGGTCGCATAATACCAATGATAGTGCTTCCGCGGCGGATCGAGGCGCGCGAGCTCGGCCTCGAGATCGACCGGTGGCCCGGGTCGAGACGGCGGACCAGCAAACGGCGCGCTCATCAGCGATACGCTGGCGAACACGTCGGGCCGGACCAGGGCGCAGGCAGCGGCGACGCTCGCGCCGTAATCGTGGCCGGCGACCAGCGCGACCCGATTGTGACCCAGCGCGCTCACGACCTGCAAGGCGTCGCGTACCAGGTTGAGCAAGCCAAAATCCCAGAGGTCCACGTCATAGCCGGTAGCCGCGCCGGTTGTCCGGCCATAGCCGCGCGCGTCCGGAGCGACGACGTGGAACCCGGCGGCTGATAACCGCGGCATGATGCTACGCCAACTGAAGGCGATCTCCGGGAAGCCGTGCAACAGCAGGATCAACGGACGGCCGGGCTGCTCGAAGCCGCTCTCGAGCAAGTGGACGGTCAGGCCGTTGATGCCCGGCAGGAGACGACTGCGGACCCCCTCCGGCAGGACGGACGCGGGAAGCGGTTCCATCATGCTAGTCGAGCCTCGCACGGGCTTCGGCGGCGGTCTCGTAGATATGCGGCGCTACGGAGCGGCGGCCGAGCGCGTCGCCGAGTTTGACTCGAAGAAAGCCGCTCGTCGTGTAGCGGGTCGTGCTGGCGTAGAACTGTTCGGTGAGGTCAGCGACCATTTCGGAATACGTATCGAGCAATTCGGGCAGAATGGAGAAATTCTCGTAGTTGACGATCGCCCGCACCTTCTTGCCGATCGGCGCCAGCTTCACGGTGACGGCCTTTCGAATTTGCTCGACTTCGGAGATGTTGCGAATCGAGGTTCCCTCGAAGTTGAGGAAAAAGAGGTTGTTGTCGGGGTCGTAGGTCAGCCGTTGTTCGAGCGGCACGTCGAGCAGTTGCTCGCGCAGGCCCATCGGCTCGGGATGGAAGATGCGCGCGTCCATCAGGCGGGGCGAGCGGACGATCGGCGCGAAGGCCATGCGCGACAGGATATGCTGGTCGATGTCGATGCCGGGGGCAATCTCGATCAGCTCCAGGCCCTCCTCGGTCAACTGGAAGACGCAGCGTTCGGTCACGTAGAGGACGGGTTGGCCGCGCTTGACGGCGTAGCCTCCGGCGAAGGTGCGGTGTTCGACGCTGCCGACGAATTTGCGGCTCGTGCCGGCGTGCAGAATGGAAAGCTTGCCGTCGGTGATACCGATGCGCAGGCCGGCGGCTTCGAAGGTGCCGGCGAACACCAGCTTCTTGGCCGCCTGGCTGATGTTGATGAACCCGCCGGCGCCGGCCAGCTTGGGGCCGAACTTGGACACGTTGACGTTGCCCTCGGCATCGGTCTCCGCCAGGCCCAGCACGGCGAGGTCGAGGCCGCCGCCATCGTAGAAATCGAACTGGTAGGGCTGGTCGATCACGGCGGAATGGTTCACTGCAGCGCCGAAATTCAGGCCGCCCTGCGGTATGCCGCCGATCATGCCCGGCTCGGCCGTGAGCGTGATCAGGTCGCCGATCTTCTCCTCGTGCGCCACCGGGGCCACCCCTTCGGGCATGCCGATCCCGAGATTGACGACGGCATTCGGACGCAGTTCGAGGGCGGCGCGGCGGGCGATGATCTTGCGCTCGCTCATGTCCAGCGGTGTGAGCGACCCGGCGGGCACCCGGATCTCGCCAGCGAAGGCGGGGCTGTAGGCGGTGGCGAAGGTCTGCCAGTGATGCTCGGGTTTCTCGGCCACCACCACGCAATCGACCAGCACACCCGGCACCTTGACCTGGCGCGGATTGAGCGTGCGGCTGTCGGCGACGCGCTCGACTTGCGCGATGACGATGCCGCCGGAGTTGTGGGCGGCCATGGCGATCGCCAGCACCTCGAGCGTCAATGCCTCGCGCTCCATGGTGATATTGCCGTCGAGGTCGGCAGTGGTGCCGCGGATGATGCCGATGTCGATCGGGAAGCATTTGTAGAGCAGCGCTTCCTCGCCGCCGACCGTGATCAGCTCGACGAGATCTTCGGTGGTGCGCTCGTTGATCTTGCCGCCGCCTAGACGCGGGTCGACGAAGGTGCCCAGGCCGACCTTGGTGAGATGCGCCGGACGGTGCGCCGCGATGTCGCGGAACAGGTGGGTGATGACGCCCTGTGGAAGATTATAGGCTTCGATCTGATTGGCGATGGCCAACGCCTGGATGCGCGGCACGAGGCCCCAATGGCCTCCGACGACGCGCTTAAGCAGGCCTGGGTGGCCGAGATGGTTGAGACCGCGCTGACGCCCATCGCCCTGACCGCCGGCGTAGACGAGGGTCAAGTTGCGCGGCTTGCCGCTGGCCTGCAGCGCCACCCCCTCCTCGGCCAGAAACAGCTCTTCGAGGGCGATGGCTATCCCCTCGGCAAAGCCGATCCCGACGAACCCGCCGGTCGCCACCGTGTCGCCGTCCCGGATCAGGCGGACGGCGTCCATCGCAGAAACGACCTTGCCGCCATGGCCGGTGCGCAGCGAGGCGAGGAACGGGTGCGGCTCTTTCCGCTGCATGGTCAGACGATGCCCGTCAGGTAATAGACCGCGATCACGACGAACACGGCGATGGTCTTGAGGCAGGTGATCGCGAAGATGTCCTTGTAGGATTGCCGGTGGGTGAGCCCGGTCACCGCCAGGAGCGTGATGACGGCGCCGTTGTGCGGCAGCGTGTCCATCCCGCCGCTGGCCATCGCGGCGACGCGGTGCAGCACCTCCATGGGGATGTGCGCCGCGTTGGCCGCGGCGATGAACTGACCGGAGAGCGCCGCCAGCGCGATGCTCATGCCGCCGGAGGCAGAGCCGGTGATCCCGGCGAGCGTCGTGACGCTGATCGCTTCGTTGACCAGCGGGTTCGGGATCGCGGCCAGCGCATCCTTGATCACCAGGAAGCCTGGCAGCGCCGCGATCACGCCGCCGAAACCGTATTCCGAGGCCGTGTTGACCGAGGCCAGCAGCGACCCGGCGACGGCCGCCTTCGTGCCCTCGGCGAACCGCTCGCCGATGCCGCGGTAGCCGAACGCGATCACGGTCAGGATCCCCGCCAGCAGCGCCAACTCGAGCGCCCAGATCGCCGCGACCGACGAGACCGATGTCGTGATCGGGTGGTCCAGCCCGGCCAGCGTCGTCTCGTTGCTCGGCCCGTATAACCGCGGCACCGCATAGGTGAACAGCTTGTTCAAAACGCCGACGACGATCAGCGGCAGCAAAGCGATGATCGGATTGACCATGCGTTCGTCGGCGACCGGCTCCGGCTCCTGCGTGTGACCCTCGCCGTAGCCTTCGCCGGCACGCTGGGCCACCCGCATGCGCCAGGTCAGGTAGGCGATACCGGTCAGGAAGATGAAGGCAGAGCCGATCAGGCCGAGCCAGGGCGCGGCATAGGCATCGGTCTTGAAGAAGGTCGTGGGGATGATGTTCTGGATCTGTGGCGTGCCGGGCAGGCTGTCCATGGTGAAGCTGAAGGCGCCGAGGGCGATGGTGCCGGGGATCAGGCGCTTGGGGATGTTGCCCTGGCGGAACGCCTCGGCCGCGAACGGGTATACTGCGAACACGACCACGAAGAGCGAGACGCCGCCATACGTCAGCAGGTTGCTGACCAGGACGATCGAGATCACGGCCCGCTCGCGGCCGATGAGGCGGATGACGGTCGCGACGATCGAGCGCGAGAAGCCCGAGAGTTCGATGACCTTTCCGAAGATCGCGCCGAGCAGGAACACCGGGAAATAGAGCCGGATGAACCCGACCATCTTGTCCATGAACAGGCCGCTGTAGACCGGCAGCACCGCGACCGGATCGGTCAGAAGCACAGCGAGCAGCGCCGCCACCGGCGCGAACATGATCACGCTGTAGCCGCGATACGCCACCAACATGAGGAAGCCGAGCGCTGCGAGCGCCACGATGAAGCTCATAGGAACCGATCCTCCCCGATCAGCGTCACTTGTCCAGTTCGATCGGGCGGCGCTCGGCCGCCGAGCGAGAGACGGCGAGGGTGGCGGCCACGGTGCGGGCGCCGTCGCGACCCGAGACGAGCGGCGGCTCCTCGCCATTGATCACCCGCAGGAAATGCAGGGTTTGGCGCTCGAGGGGATCACCGGTTTCGCTGTCGAACTGGACGCATTCCAGGCGCTCGGTCCAGCCGCGGGCGCCAGGGTAGCGCCAGAGCTTGAGGGACGGCAGCTCGAGCGTGCCGTCGGTGCCGGAGATGCGGTAGGCGTCGGCCGCATGTCGCGGGAAGGCCGGATTCTCGCCCGCGGTCTGGTCCCAGCAGAACGGTGATGCGGCGGTGTCAGAGAGGACGATGGTGGCGAGCGCGCCGTTTTGGAAGCGGAGCAGCACCACGGCAGTGTCCTCAACGGGGTGGCGTCGGGTGGCGTTGCTGGTGATCGCCTGGACGGTGTCGATCTCGCCGCAGAGATAGCGGAGGACGTCGATGTCGTGGACGAGGTTGATCAAGACCGGACCGCCGCCGGGCTGTCGGCGCCAGGCGGTGTCAAAATAGGGGTCGGGCTTGAGCACGGTGGACGAGGCGCTGATGGCGACGAGGCGGCCGAGCGTCCCGTTCTGGATGACCCGGCGCGCGGTGGCGACCACCGGGTTGTGGCGACGGAACTGACCGATGAGAAGCTTGACGCCGGCGGATTCGGCTTGGGCGGCGATGGCGTCGGCGGTCGCGACATCCTCGGCCATCGGCTTCTCCAGCAGGACCGCGACGCCCCGGTCGATGCAGGCATGGGCGTGTGGCCCGTGCAGCACGTTCGGGGTGGCGATGATGGCGGCGTCCGGGCGAATGGCGTCAAGCATCGGCTCGACATCGGCGAAGTGGGGCACGCCGAGCGAAGCGGCGAGCGCTGCACCCTCCGGACTGGGATCGGCGAGGGCGTCGAAGCTAGCGGCCTCTGGCGGCAGACGGGAGAGAATGGCGGCGTGGGCGCGGCCGATCATCCCGGCGCCGCAGAGCGCGATCTTCACACGGTTTCGGTCGGTCATTTATCCAGCAGGTCGGGGGCGTAGCGTCCAAGTTTGCGATAGAGCGTACTGCGCGCGATGCCAAGGGTGCGGGCGGCGCCAGCGAGGTTGCCGTGCTCGGCGAGCAGCGCCTGCATGATCATTTGGCGTTCGGCGTGAGCGAGGCTCCCCGGCTCGCTCGGCGGTTCCGCGGTGGTCGGCGGCGGTGGCGGCGTGGGCAGAGCCAGTTCGGGCGGAAGGTCGTCGAGCGTGATAAGGTCGTCGCTGGCGGTGAGCAACAAGCTTTCGACGACGTTGCGGAGTTCTCGGACGTTGCCGGTCCAGGGCATCGAACGAAGCGCGGCCATGACGCCGGGGCCGAATTGGCGGATGGGGACACGGTGCCGCGTGGAGAGCTTGCGGTTGAAGTGCTCGACCAGGGCTTCGATGTCCTCGGCGCGCTCGCGCAGGGGCGGGATCGTGATCGCGGTGACGCTGATGCGGTGGAACAGGTCACGGCGGAAACGGCCGGCCTCGACCTCCGCGCGGAGGGTACGGTTGGTGATGGCGATCAAGCGCACGTCGACCTGACGCGGTTGGGTGTCGCCGAGGCGGTAGATCACGCCTTCCTCGAGCACGCGGAGCAGGACCGGTTGGAGGTCGAGCGGCATTTCGCCGATCTCGTCGAGGCAGATCGTGCCGCCATGGGCCAGTTCGAACCGCCCGGGCCGGCCCTCCGACGTTGCGCCGGTAAAGGCGCCGCGGACATGGCCGAAGAGTTCGGCGGCAACCAGTTCGCGCGAGACGGCGCCGCAGTTGAAGGCGATGAAGGGCTGGCGGCCGCCGGCCTCGCCATGGACGGCGCGGGCCAGAAGTTCCTTGCCGACGCCGGTCTCGCCCTCGATCAGTAGCGGCACGCGGCGGCCGACGAGCTGTGACGCGCGCTTGATCAGCGCCGTCATGGCGGCGCCGCGGCCGATGATCTGGTCGAAGGTGTTGCGATCGGGGTCGATCTCGGAGCCTTTGGGCACGGCGCTCCGCGGGACGGACGGTGACCGGCGCTCGGGCACGACGAGCATGGCGCCGATCGAGCGGCCACCGAAGGCGACCGGATTGAACCATTCGGCTCGCCACTCCTCCGGCAGGCGCTCGGCCCCAGTCCTCGACGGCCATGTCGCGGTCGATGCCGGGCAGGCGGTCGCCCAGGCCGATGGTGCCGGGGTTCCGGCCAGTGACGTGGATCAGACGCCCGCTTCGATCAACTGCGATCAGCCCGGCGGCGTCGGCGCTAGAGAGGCGGTTCAGGCACGCTTCGAGCAGGCGGGCGCGCTCCATCGCGATGCGTTCGCCGAGCGCGGTCTCGATCTGGCGGGCGGTGGTGACGGCCAGCGTCAGGTTGTTGCGCTGATACGTGCTGGGCGGGCCGGAGATGTCGACGACGCCGAGGATCGTGTCGGTGCCGGGCTCGTAGATCGGAGCGCCGGCGCAGGTCCAGCTCTTGATGCCCTCGCAGAAATGTTCGGCGGCGTGGACGTGGGCGGGGCGGCCGGTGGCGAGCGCGGTGCCGATGCCGTTGGTGCCGACCACCTCCTCGCGCCAGTCGCCGCCGAGCATGAGATGGATGTTCTGCCCCTGCTCGAGGGTCTGCATATCGCCGACAGCCTCGAGGACCACGCCGTCCGCATTGGTCAGGACCATGATCGAGCGCGACCCGGCGAAGAGTTCGACCACGTCGGTGAAGACGGCCGAAGCGGCGCCCAGGAGATCCTGATGGCGCTGGCGGAGCGAGTGGAGCCCGTCGCCGCGCGCGGCCAGCGGAGCGGCGCAGCCGGCGGGGTCGACGCCGAGGGCAAGGCTGCGCTGCCAGGAGGAGACGACGTAATTGCCGGCGGGCGCTGCGGCTTCGGCGTCGCCGGTCAGGAAGCGTTCCCAAGCGAGCATGGTGTCGCTGCCAGCGGCGCGCCGGATGATGCGGGCGCTGCCGGTCTGCGCAAGAGCGCGGTCAGAGCCGGACCGGCTGCGATCTGTGGCCGGGTCGCGCATCGTGCTCGCTCCCAATATTTCGGCGCCGGTTGCGTCCGGACGCTTCGTTGCCCTCGTTCTACGACGAGCCTGGATCGGACTGAATAAAGTTCTCGTGTTGGGGGTTCCGAAATTTCGCAGCGAGCCCATCGGCCGGCTATTTCAGGAGCGAGCCAAGCACGCCCCGCAGGAGCGAGTGCCCGATGCCGGTCCCGACGCTGCGGGCGACGGATTTCGCCATGGCTTCGGCAACGCCCTGCCGGCGGCCGTCACCGAGGATGATGTGGGACAGGACGTCGCCGAGCCCAGGTCCGGTGGTGGTGGCCGGGCTTGGCGGCGGCGGCTGGTAGGGCGGCGGATCGTAGCGCGGGGCGATTGCGCTGCCCTGGTTCCAGACGCTGCCGCCCGGGGGCGGGCTCGAGGGCGGCGGCGAGGCGGGTGGCGGGACATTGGCGCCCCAGGGATTGTTGTTGTCGGTCGGGGCGGGGGGCGGGTTCGCCGAGCCGGCGGGCGCGGCAGCGGCGCGATTGTTGAGACGCTCGTAAGCGGACTCGCGATCCACGGGCGTCTCGTATTTGCCGGCGACCGGGCTGCTGGCGATGGTCGCGGCGCGCTCCTCGGCCGTGACGGTGCCGATTCGGCTGGCGGGCGGGCAGATCATCGCGCGGTCGACGACGCCGGGAATGCCGCCTGCGCCAAGCAGCGATACCAGCGCTTCACCGACGGCGAGTTCGGTGATGGCAGTTTCGGTGGCGAAGGCAGGGTTGGGCCGGAAAGTGTCGGCGGCGGCCCGGACCGCCTTCTGGTCCGCGGGCGTGAAGGCGCGCAGCGCATGCTGCACGCGGTTGCCGAGCTGGCCGAGGACGGTTGGCGGCACGTCGAGCGGGTTTTGGGTGACGAAATAAACACCAACGCCCTTGGAGCGGATCAGGCGGACGACCTGCTCGACCTTCTCCACCAACGGACGCGGCGCGCCGTCGAACAGGAGGTGCGCCTCGTCGAAGAAGAAGACGAGCTTGGGTCGGTCGAGGTCGCCGGCTTCGGGCAGGTGTTCGTAAAGTTCGGACAGCAGCCAGAGCAGGAAGGTGGCGTACAGCCGAGGCGAGCGGATCAGCTTGTCCGCGGCGAGGATGCTGACTGCGCCGCGGCCCTCGGGCGTGGTGATCATTAGGTCGTCGAGTGCGAGCGCGGGTTCGCCGAAGAACTGCTCGGCGCCAGCCTGTTCGAGGACGAGGAGGCGGCGCTGGATGGTGCCGATGGTGGCGTTGGTGACGTTGCCGTAGGTGGTGGAGAGGTCGGCGGCGCGGGTGCTGACATAGGTCAGGATGGCGCGCAGGTCCTTGAAGTCGAGCAGCAAGAGGCCTTCATCGTCGGCCAGTCGGAAGGCGATGGAGAGCACCCCCTCCTGCGTGTCGTTCAGCTCGAGCATGCGCGAGAGCAGGACGGGGCCCATTTCGCTAACGGTCGCGCGGACCGGATGCCCGTCCTTGCCGAACACGTCCCAGAACAGGACCGGGGCGCCGCGATAGATGTAGTCCTCGATCCCGACCGCGGCGGCGCGCTGCTCGAGTTTCGGGTTGGGGCGGCCAGGCTGGCTGAGGCCGGCCAGGTCGCCCTTCACGTCGGCGCAGAACACCGGCACGCCGGCGCGCGAGAAACCTTCGGCAAGCACCTGGAGGGTGATGGTCTTGCCGGTCCCGGTGGCACCGGCGATCAGGCCGTGCCGGTTGGCATAGGCGAGTTCGAGCCAATCAGGCTGCGCGCCCTTGCCAACCAACAACCGAGACTCTGCCGCCATACCCACCTCCTGTGTCGGAGGGAGTGTAGAGCAGTTTTCGAACGAGACTACGCGCGGCCCAGCTTCTCGGCGCCGCCGCCAAGGGCAGGGCCGGCGGTCGGGTCGGTGTAGTCGGGTTTTTTCGCGATGAGGGTTTGGGTGGTGAGGATCAGGGCAGCGACGGAGCTAGCGTTGCGGACGGCTGAAATGCTGACCTTGACCGGGTCGATGATGCCAGCCTCGATCATGTCGGCGTAACCGCCGCGGCGCGCATCGAGCCCGATGCCGCGGTTGCCGCCTTTGACGCGAGCGATCACGACAGCCGGGTCGAGGCCGCAATTGACGGCGATGGCGGAGAGCGGCTGCGCGAGGGCCGATTGCAGCAGGGCGGCGCCGCGGCGGGCGGAGTCGGAGAGGCCGTCGAGCCCGGTGATCGCTTCGGCGGCGACCTGGAGCAGCGCGGTGCCGCCGCCGGGAACGATGCCTTCTTCCACCGCGGCGCGTGCGGCGTTGACGGCGTCCTCGATGAGCTGGGCGCGGCGGCGCTGCTCGACCGGGGTGGCGCCGCCGGCGAGGATCAAGGCGG
The DNA here is from genome assembly GCA_963848035.1 of uncultured Alphaproteobacteria bacterium. GTDB lineage: Bacteria > Pseudomonadota > Alphaproteobacteria > Acetobacterales > Acetobacteraceae > JAVVHH01. The sequence continues at coordinate 2,057,136 of CAWKCD010000001.1, read as the reverse complement.
AACCACCGGCCAGGCGGGCGAGGCGCTCGGAGAGTTTGTCGCGCTCGATGTTGGGCGGCGCGTTGTCGAGCTGGCGGGAGACCTGCTCGCGCCTTGCTGCGATGGCGGCCTTGTCGCCGCCGCCGCTGCTGATGATGGTGTGGTCGGACGTGATGCGGACCTGGCGCGCGGTGCCAAAATCACGCCGGCTTACCTGGTCGATCCGGCCGCCTAGATCACGCGCGATGACCCGGCCGCCGGTGACGATCGAGAGATCCTCGAGCATCGACTTGCGCCAATGGCCGTAATCCGGCGGATGGATCGCGGCCACCGGCGGGCCGCCGGCATCGCGGGCCGATAACAGCATGACCACGCAGGCGGGCGCCACTTCCTCGGCGATGATCAGCAGCGCGCGCTTCGGATCGGCCGCCGCGCGGATCGCGTCCACGTCCTCTTTCGTGGTCAGCTTGAGGTCGGTCATCAGGATCAGCGGATCGTCGAGCACGACGGTCATGCGCTCGACGTCGGTGATCATGTGATGCGAGATGTAGCCGCGGTCGAAGCCCATGCCGTCGACCACTTCGAGCTGGGTCGCGACCATCGTGCCGTATTCGACCGTCACGATCCCGTTCGGACCGGCGCGCTCGATCGCCTCGGCGACCAGCGCGCCGGTCGACTCGTCGTTGGCGGCGATGATGGCGACGGAGCGGAGTTCGCCGTTGCCGTTGATCTGCTTGGCAGAGCGGCGCAACGCGTCGATCACGCGCTCGGTGGCATGTTCGAGGCCGACGACGAGTTCGACCGGGTTGGCGCCTTCGTCGAGCGCGGCCAGCCCCTGCTGGACGAGGGCGTCGGCCAGCACGGTGGCCGTCGTGGTGCCGTCGCCGGCGACTTCGTTGGTCTTCATCGAGACTTCGCGGACGACCTGCGCGCCCATGTTCTCGAACGGGCATTCCAGCTCGACCTCGGCGGCGATGCTCACGCCATCGCGCGAGATCATTGGCGTGCCGACCGGGCGATCGATGATCGCGTTCATGCCTTTAGGCCCGAGCGTCCCGCGCACGGCCTTGGCGAGTTGCGCCACGCCGCGGCCGAGAGCCCGGCGCGCGGCTTCGTCATGCAGCATCATCTTCGGCATGGTACCATCCCTGTTTATGCGCCTCTCGTAGGAGGCGTTCTGATTGGCTTACGCGCCTCTACCGTAACCGCGCGTGAGGTCGCGCAGCACGGTGAGGACGGCATCCTGCGCCGCCGTCGCGATGAACGGCGCGCCCTCGGCGACACCGTCCCGCGTGGCGGTGAGCGGGATGTCGGGTTCGTTGTGCTCGCCGACATTGGCCATCGCCCAGCGCGTGAAAAGGCGCGGAGCGGCGGGGCTCTGTTGGCGGATCTCGACCGCGTCGTGACGCTTGTCGGCGCGGATGCGCTCGAACAGGGTCATGACCTTGTCCTCGGGTCCCTCGAGCACCTGGGCGAACCAGTTGTTATAGAGCAGCAGCGCGCCGGTCAGACCTGCCGCGGCGTTGTTGGCGCGGGCGGTGCGCAAGATGTCGCCGAGCTCCTGGCGCTCGGAGGCGTCCGGGATCCGACTATGGCTGCGGTAGATGAGGCGGAAGACCGTATCGACGTCGGCAGTGACATCGTGCGACGCAGTCATGTTACGTCTCCGCGGTGTTCCTTGGCGGCTCGAAGCACGAAGTCGCGCAACGTGGGCTCGGTCGCGGGCTCGCTCATCTCCTCGTCGAACCTGGCGGCGAGCAGGCCGCGGCAGAGGATACCGTTGAATTCGGCGTTGATGCCCACCGTTGCCAGCGCCTGCAGGTATGTGCGCAGGCCGCGGGGAACGAGAGGCGCACCGACACGGTCGACGAAGGCGCGGGTCTCGCCAGATGCGGCGCAGATATGACGGCGGGCGAGATAGCGGCTGCGCAAGCGTTCGCCGTCGGTGGACAGATCGAGGCCGCTCAGGGCCACGAGACTGAGGCCGGCAATCGTCTCGTCGGAGAGGCCCTCCGCGAGCAGATGCCGGATAAGCGCCTCCTGCCGTCGCTGGAACGCTTTGACCAGAAAGGTTTGGCGCAGTTCGTCGAGATCGCCGCCCGCATCACCCCCGAAGGTGTCGCGGAAAGATAGTCCCGACGCGATACCGTGATTGATCTTGTCGGCATACATGTGCTCGCCGAGCGCCACGGTCACGCCGGTGACCCAAGGCAGGCTCGCCACTTCGCGGCGCATGTCGTCGGCCATCAGGAAGGCAAAATTGGCCGCGCACCAGTAGGTCGGCAGCCGGAACCCGATCGCCACCGACCCATCCGGGCCGATCGCGATACCGTCGATGAAGCGCAGGTCGGTGACCGGTTCGTCGAGTTCGGGGTCATCGACGCGGCCGAGCGCGAGACGGACCTCCGCCTCGCGCTCACCCTGCTGCCCGAGGGCCTCGTCGGTCACGCCATGACCTTCTCGCGGACCCACAGCTTCTTCTTCTGCGCCTCGACGTCGATGTCGTAGAGCCGCGCGGCGTTGAGGCCGAGGATCTTCTTCTTCGCCTGCAGCGTGAGGTCGACGCCCTTGGCCTGCTTGACCTCGTCGGGGAGTTCGAAGTCCATGAAGGCGTTGACCAGCCAACCCGGCGTCCAGATCGCGTAGTCGCTGCCGAACAGGATCTTGTCTTCGCCGACCCAGAACAGCAGTTCCGAGATCACGTTGGTGAAGTAATCGCGGCGCGGGTGGATGAACGGCAGCGCCACGGCGAGCCCGGCGTAGACGTTGGTCTCCTGCGTCGCGATCCAGCAGAAATCATCCAGGCGCGGCAGGCCGCAATGCTCGACGATGAAGTTGAGGCCCTGGAAGTCGGTCGCGACATGGTCGATGTCGGCGACGTCGAACGCGTCCCGGTCGAGCGGGATGATGGTCGGGCCCTTGTGGACGTGGATGTTCTTGATGCCGAGCTTTTGCGCGTGCTCGAGATACTTGTAGGACATTTTGTCGGTCAGGCTGTAGCCGCGGCTCTCGCCGCGCCACTCGGCCGTGTAAAGCTTGACGCCCTTGAGCTTGTATTTCTCGGCCATGGCGGAGAGGTCGTCGAGGCCTTTCTCGCCGTCACGCGGGTCGAAAGCGCCGTTGACGATGATGCGGTCGGGCGCGCGCGCCTTGATCTCGGCGTTCCGCTCGATCGTGTTGAAGCCGGTCTTGTAGAAATCCGATAGATAGGTGGACTGCACGATCGCCATGTCGTCGGGACCGTCGACGAACAGGTCCTTGTACATCTGCTCGGCGCCGTAATTGTCGAACTTCTCCTTCGGCCAGACTTGGTCCTTCGGGCTCAAGTTCTTGTGGTAGGCGTAGAAGCAATCGATGAATTGCTGGCCGTGGATGTTGGCGACGTTGGCGGCGTCGGCCTTCCAATTATGGGTGTGGCCGTCGATGATGAAGATCTCTTCGCCGGATTTCGTGCGGTACATTCCATTCCCCTCTTTTGTTATTGTAACCCGTCATCGCGAGCCGCTTGCGGCGTGGCGATCCAGAGCGGTACGGACTGCGCCCGCCACCCTGGACCGCAGCGATGACGACTTAGTCGTACTTGATGTACTTCATCGCCTCGTCCATGTCGCCGAACAGGACCACCGTCTCGTCGTCGACCATCACCATGCGGCCGTAATGGGTCGAGGTGCAGATCTCGAACAGATACGGGGTCATTTCGCGGCCGAGCGCCTCGGTGATCTCCGCCATCTTGAAGGTGATCTTGCCGTCGCCGTCGATGCGGATCATCGCCGGCATGTAGGTCACCCGGATGCCCGGCTTCTCGGCCATGACTTCGGCGATGGCGCGGCTCTCCACGCTATCGTTCATGGTGACGCCGCACTGGTGCGAAATCGTCTCCTCGAACTTGATGTCTTTCATCGACTGGAAGATGTTGTCGCGATGGTGAACTTGTTCCATGGCAATATTTCCCGTTCTTGAGTTGGTCAGCCGGTGATGACGCGCGCGTCGAACCCGATCTCCGACGAGATCGCGCGCAGGCGGTTGTTCGCTGCGTCCATCGCGTCGGTGAACTGGGCGACCTTGACCCGCGGCTGCGACCAGATCGGCTGCAACTGATGGGCGGCGTCCCGGGCGAGCTTGCCATGGGTCTCGGCCCAGGACAGGAAGAGCTGGCGGTTTTGCGCGCCGAACTCGGGGTCCTGCACCAGGATCGAGAACAGCTCGACCGTATTGGCTAGGTTCCGCTCGTAATCGCCTTCCGCGGACGAGACGACGGCCGGGGTGATGAAGTCGTTCTGCGACGCCGCGAGCTGCATCACGAAACCGCTGCGGAACAACTCGCCGACCAGCGGCTCGAAGATCACGTTGGTGGCGAAATACTGCTCGAGATAGTCGTCGGCGCCCATGATCGCCTCGATCGAATGGCGGGTGCCCTGCCAGACCGGGTCCTCGAGCCAGTGCTGCTTGCCGGCGTCGAGATCCAGGCCTTCGATGTCGAGGCCCAGCTCGCTCAAATACAGCGTCAGGTCTTGCGAGAACCGCAGCTTGTACGACGAGTTGGTCAGGATCGCGTTGTTGATCATCTGCGTGTAGCCGTAGCGCTGCGCCTGCATCAGCGACGTGCCCAGCCCGAATTCAGCGTGCTTGTAGGCGCCCAGATGGTCCTGCAGGATCTTGACCCACGCCTTGTCGAAGCGCTTCGGCGCGCCCGACCGGCGGCCGTTCTCGATCACGTTGTTCAGCATGCCGACGATGGTCGACTGCCGCTGGTAGTGCGTGCGCTCCCATTCCTGGTCGACGGCGCGGAACTTATGCCAGTCGCTGCTCTTCGCCTTGGTCCAGCCTTCGTAATAGGTCGGCGTGCCGTCGGCGAAGCTGATGATCCAGTCCTGCAGCAGATACCGCTTCGGGTCCGGCTGCACGTCGACCGTCATGTCTTCGTAATGGGTCGCCTTGCGACCCTTCGGCTCGAAATAATTGTATTTGCGGCTGTCGGATCCCGCGAACTTGGCCGACCCGGCGGCGCCCGATGTGGCTGGAGCAGTGTCTTGGGTAGCGCTCATGTTTCGTTCTCTCCCCTTGTTGTTTCCGGCTAACGGAGCGCCGGGGTGAACTTGTCGAAATAGATCCGTTCAGGCTCGAGGCCGGCCATCTGCAGGACCGGCAGAATGGCGTCGACCATCGGCGGCGGCCCGCAGGAATAGGCGTCCATCTCACCCTCGAGATTCTCTTCTCGAAGCGTCCGCTGCACGACCTCGTGGATGAAGCCGGTCTCACCGGTCCAGGCATCATCGGGCTCGGCGTGCGAGAGCGCCGGGATGAAGCGGAAGTCCGGCAGGTTGCGGGCGAGTTCGGCGAATTCGTCGAGATAGAACAGGTCACGTTTCGCCCGCGCGCCATAGAAGAATCGCACCGGACGCTGCTCGCCGCTGTCGATATGGTCGTGCATGATCGACCACAGCGGCGACATCCCCGAGCCGCCGCCGATCAGCAGCATCGGACCGGGCCGCTCCTCGCGGCGGAAACAAGTGCCGTACGGGCCTTTGGCGACCAGTTTCTGGCCGGGCTGCAGGCCGCCGTCGAGCTGCGCCGAGAACGCCCCCTGCGGATAGCGCTTGATGATGAAGCGCAGCGTGGTCTGCTCGCGCGGCGAATTCGCCATCGAGAACGAGCGGGTGATGCCGGTCCTGGGGATCGTGATGTCGACGTATTGGCCGGCCCAGAATTTCAGCGGCTTGTCGAGCGTCAGCTCGAGGACCCGGATGTCGTGCGTGAGCGATGTGATCGAAACGAGCGTCGCCTCGAATTCCTGCACCGCGATCGAACGCTTCATCAGGTCTTCGTCGTAATTCAGCAGCTCGACCGTGATGTCGCTGTAGGCCAGCGTGCGGCAGAGCAGGATGTGGTCGGTGTCCTTCTGGTAATCGGGCAGCGCGAACGTCGAATATTTGAGCAATTCGATGTCGCCTTCGACGAGCAGCGACTTGCACGAACTGCATTGTCCTTCCTTGCACCCGTGCATCACGGAGATGCCTTGCCGGAAGGCGGCATCGAGGACGGTTTCACCTTCGAAGACGTCCATCTCGACGCCGACGGGCTCGAAGCGGACCCGGTGGGTTGTCTCGGCCATATAACGTTCCAATCCCAAACGATACGCGGTGGGTTGGGGGCCGGCCCGAAGGCCGACCCCGTCCCATTCTTAGTTGATCGCGGTGATGGTGTAGCCCTTGCGGTACTCCGCCGCCGCCGCCTCGCGGCCCTCCGGCGTCAGCTTGCGGAAGTTGATCAGCGGGCTGCCGAGCGTATGGCCGCGCACATCGTCGAGCTTCCACATCTTGCTGTCGTCGAAGATGAGATGCGGCTGCGGCATCAGGGTCTCGCCGTCCGAACGGACGAAGCCGAGGTCCTTGATCGCGTCGGCCAGATCCCAACCGTCGTAGCAGGTCTCCCACTCGCGACGGCCGCTGAACCGGCCCATCGCCGGCGTCGGACGGCCCTCGAACTCGGCCGAGAACGCGGTCTTGTGCGTCCAGCGGCAGACTTCCGAGCAGTAGGTGTAAACCTGGCCGTCGACCTCGTCATAGGTGAAGTCCTCACGGATGAGGCACGGCACCATGCAGCTCCAGCAGCGGTGCGGGTAGACGTAACCCGTGTCGCCGTTGAACAGGATGTTGGTCTCGCCAGGCACGGAGAGCTTCTTGTACCACTTCCAGTAATTGCCGAACTCGGCATACCAGCCGGGATACTTGTGCTCGAACCACTCGAAGTCCTTCTCCGTCTGGGCTTCGATGCGCCAGAAGTTCACGGGCCAGCCGACCGAGAAGAATTGGGCGGTCTTGTGCACGTAGTTCTTCTTGACGATCCGGTCCCAAGCGGCGCCGACGTCGTCGTGGTGGATCTTGATGCCGTATTTCTCGAGCGGCAGCATGTAGGTCCGGTAGTAGTCCTCGTAGATCCAGCGGTGCCAGAGCTCCGCATAGCTCTCCTTGTTCTTGTCGCGGTCGGTCGTGCCGTATTCGATGAAGGTACCGATGGCGGCGTCGACGATCGCGTGGTTCTGCCAGAACGCATACTTGATGTCGCGCTCGAGCAGGAGGTGGTTGTCCGGGTCGTTGATGAGCGACATCAGCAGCGAGTGGCCGTTGCCGATGTGGCGGCTCTCGTCGGACTGCACCGAGAGGAACACGGTGGGCAGCGCGTAGTCGCCGTTGCGGGCGGCTTCGGACGGCATCGCGACGAACAGCGTGTTGGTGAACGCCGTCTCGGCGACGACGGTCAGGTACACGTTAGCCGAAGTGATCGCGTCACCGGTGACGAAACCCTCGGCGAACTGGCGGCCGATCGTGGTGGCGTAGCACTTGCCGAACGCGGCCTCGGTGATGTCGAAGCCGGCCGGATCGATGTAGTTCTCCATGTACCACTTCTTCAGGTTCATCTGAATCGTGGAGTGGCGGAACTCGTCGACCATCTGCATGGCGAAGCCGGTGCGCAGTTCCTCGCCGGGTGCCAGGCGGCCGACCATGGCCATCGAGCGGGCGGCGGAGATCTCCGGGAACGGGATGATCGCCAGGAACAGCTTCATCCACTCGACCCAGCGGGGCTCGACGTTGCGGAACATGTCGCCGCGGAGCGCCGCGTCGAGCGCGCCGTAGACCCGGTTGTCCTTCTCTTCCTGCATCGGGAAGTACGACCGCAGGACCTGCTTCATCGGGTCGCGCGGGGACTTCTTGATCTTGTAGTCCGTCGGGAAGGTCATCGCTTCCTGGACGTAGCTCGGCGTCCAGCCGAGGTCAGCGACGCGGCGGGTGGCCTCGCCGATGCTGATCCCGCGCTGAGCGGTGATCTTATTGAGGGTTAAGCTATCAGGCATTGGGACTTTCTCCGGTTTGTTGTTGTTTCTATTTACCCGCCGGTTGTTCCGGCTGGGTCACTCCGGTCATCAGCCGCGCGCCATGCGACCGACTAAGGGCATACACAGCAAACGGCGTGCCACGAGCGATGATTAAGATTTTGCTAATGGAGTCAGCGACCTGACGGGCCGCCCGCGCTGGGCGATGTGTCGCACCCCGCGGGAGTGTCGCGCGACACCTGTCGCAGAACGAGACACTTATCGCGGTCATGACGACATCTTCTTGTCGGCGCCGCCGCTGAGCGGCTTGCCTTCGGCGATGAACCGCGCCGCGAGCACCAACGTGCCCATCGCGAAATCCTTGCCATGCGCCGAGATCATCTCGTCCGCGAGCTGACCGACGCGCTCGAAGAACTTGTCTTTGGATGGTGCGTCATCGCTCATGGCGCGGCTCCCTCGCGAAACAATAGGCCCGGCAACGCCACCAAGCCGATCGATCCCGGCGTCGCATAGGCCAGCGTATCGCCCGCCGGCGACCAGCCGAGCGTTGTCACCGGCCCATCGCCGGCGCCGCGGACCAGCACGATTTCGGCGATCCCGGGCCGGCAGATCGCGATCGCGCCGTTGCTGTAGCCCGCCGCGACCAGCGCCCGTCGCGGATGACACGCCAGGTGCTGGACGGTTTCGCGGCTGTTGGCGCCGCACGGCTCCACCCCTTTGGCCGACAGGTCGTGGCAGACGACCGCGCCCCCCGCGCTCGCGATCACCCGCCCATCGGCGAGGAACCCTACCGCCCGGCCGGGCTGCCGCTCGCCTACCGCTTGCGCCTTCCCGGCGCCGACGTCCCAAATCAGGACATCGCCCGCCTCGGTCACGCTCGCGAGCACGCGGGAATCCTTGCTCCAGACCACCGCGGTCTGCCCGCCTTCCGCCGCAAGCGCGCGCGGTGTGTCGCCGCCGGCCCAGAGCGTGACGCCGCTCGCCTGACCGATCGCGACGCGCGCCCCGTTGGGCGCCACCGCCAAGGCCGTGATCGTCTCCGGCAGGTCGAGCGTTCGCGCCTCCGCACCGAGCCGGACCAGCACCGACCCGGCGGCGCAAACCCGCCACCCGCCGCGCCCCGCCGCGATCGGCGCCGCCGGAACGCCCTTGAGCCGCACCAGCGTATCGATCGTGCCGTCCGCGGCGACGCGGGCCAGCTCGCCATCCGCGCCGCCCGACAGCACCCCGGCATCCGGCTCCGCCGCGAGCGCCAGGCACGCGCCCTGATGCACCTTGATCCGCGCCACCGGCGGCGCCGCTTCCGTCCCCGCGACCAGCTCGACCCCGCCGCCCTCGCGCGGCCGCACGCCAGCCCGCCCCTCCCAGGCGCTGCGGGCCACCGCCAGCGACCCATCCTCGAGCCCGAACCACGCCGACCCGGCGGCGCCGTCCCACGCCAGCGCATTCGTGCCGCTGCCCACCACCCAACTGGCGCCGAGAACGTCCGCCAGCGGCAAGGGTGCCGTGATGGCGTTCACCAGGGCACCAGGACCGCGCGGCCCTTTATCTTCCCATGATGCAGGTCGTGCAGCGCCAGGTTGGCGTCCGCGAGCCGGTATTCCTTCGTCGCGAGCGTCACCAACCCGCGATCGGCCAACGCCATCAGCTCGACCAGCTCGGCATAGGTGCCGACCAGGTTGCCGACGATGGTCTTCTCGCTGGTGATCATGTCGATGGTGGGGATGTCGATCTTCCCGCCATAGCCGACGATGTAATAATAGCCGCCGTTGCGGGTCATATCGAGGCCTTCGGCGATCGAGCCGCCCTCGCCGACGAAATCGATCACCGCCTCCGCGCCGTGGCCCTTGGTGATGCGCTTGACCTCGTCGATCGCGCCGGCATCGGCCTTGACGACATGGTCGGCGCCGCATTCGCGGGCCAGCGTGAGGGCGATCTCGGAGCGGTCCAGCACGATGATCTCGGCGGCGCACAACGCCTTCAGCACCTGGATGCCGATGTGCCCGAGCCCACCGGCCCCGATCACGACGGCGTATTCGCCCGGGAGCAGGTGGCGCGAGGCCTTCTTGGCCGCGCGATACGCGGTCAGCCCCGCATCGGTGTAGGGCGCGACCGCCTTGGGCACGAGCGACGCCGGCAGCTTGATCAGCGAGCGCTCGCCGGTCCGCAGGTATTCGGCATAGCCGCCATTGGCGTTGATGCCGGGGAACGCGCTCTCCTCGGCGTGCATGTCGTCGCCGCGACGGCAGGCGAGGCAGTGCCCGCTGGTGACCAGCGGGTGGCAGATCACCGGGTCACCCTTCTTCACGCCCTGGACGGCAGAGCCGACCTCCTCGACCCAGCCGGCGTTCTCGTGGCCCATGATGTAGGGGAGCTTGGTGTCGACCTTGGTGCGCCAAATGCCTTCGACTATGTGCAGGTCGGTGCGGCAAACCCCGGCGCCGCCGATACGGACGATGACGTCGGTCGGCTTTTCGATCTTCGGGTCCGGCACGTCCTCGTAGCGGACGAATTCGTCGCTCTCGAGCTTCTCGTCGAACTTGTGCAGTACAGCCGCCTTCATGGTGCGCCGTTCCCCCTCGCTTATGTCCCTGCCCGGCAGGGCTCGTTTTCTGGGACTGCTCGCAAGGGGCGTGCCAGCGTCGAAACGTTGAGATTGCGCAGGTTCGCAGCCCGGCAAATGCGCCGAAACGCAACGTTGCATAGGGCAGATGTTCCGTTTCGGAACAGTGGAAAAGCTTAGTGGCATTGCGGCGACAAGCGAGTTACGGTTCGAGGCCATCGCGAAAACGCGGGGCTGCCGGCGAAGTCATGAGGGGAGCGCCGATGCTACCATCGTTCCACGAACGATTGACCCTTGCGCGACGCGTGCTCGAGCGTGGCGACCAAGTTCCGGCTGAGCTCTTGCCGGAGCCGATAAGAGATAGTTGGCAGCGATGCGTCGCCGCCGGGCTGGATCCGAGCCGGCCGCCGCCGATCGATGTCGTCGCGGAATTGACCTTGCGGGAGGCCCGGCAGCGCCGCGATCTGCTGCGGCGGCTCGCGTTGGGCGAGATGGCCAACCTGTATCAGCAGATCGCCGGGACCAATTTCATGATCGCGTTCGCCGCGGCGGACGGGTTGCTGCTGGACACGATCGCGGATCCGAGCTTCAGCGCGGCGGCGCATGCGACGGCGATTAGACCGGGCTCGATCTGGGCCGAGACAAAGTGCGGGACGAATGCACTGGGCTCGGTGGCAGCGACCGGGCAGGCGCTCACGGTGCACGGATCGGAGCATTTCTTCAGCCGCTATGGGGCGATCACCTGCACAGCGGCGCCGGTGTTCGCGCCCGATGGGGCGTTGGCGGGCGTGCTGGACGCATCGTCGGATTCGCAGTCGCGCCAGGATCATACCCGTGTCCTCGTGGCGATGGCGGCGACCCAGATCGAGAACGGGATGTTTCGCGAGCATCATCGCAGCGATGTGCTGATCGTGTTTCACAATCGGCGGGAATATCTTCATACGTTAAGCGCCGGGCTGCTGGCAGTGGATCCGGGCGGCACGATTTTGGCGGCGAACAGCCGGGCGCGGTTCCTGTTGCAGGGGCTATCGATCCGTCGCGGGCGGGCGCTGAACGACTTGTTCGATACCGGCTTCGACGACTTGCTGATGGCCTGCCGGCGCGACGCGCCGCTACAACTGCAGGACAAGGTCGGCAGCATGTTCGCGGCGAGGGTCGAAAATCTTCGGCACGCACGGCCGATCGTGGCGACCGCGATCGCTTACACGCCGGACGCGCTCCCGACGCCCCGGCGCGAGGGCCTGGTGGCCGAGGACGAGACGTTCCGGATGACGCTGCAAGGCCTCGAGATGGCGGCTGCCCGGAAGCTGCCGATCCTGATCCGCGGCGAGACGGGAACCGGGAAGGAGCAGGTCGCCCGACATCTCCATCGCGCGTCCGGCCGGAGCGGCGCGTTTGTGCCGGTCAATTGCGCGGCGCTGCCGGACAGCCTCGTGGAGGCTGAGTTGTTCGGCCATGCGGATGGCGCGTTCACCGGCGCCCGGCGCGGAGGGTCGCCCGGGCTGGTGCGCGAGGCCGATGGCGGCACGCTGTTCCTCGACGAGATCGGCGACATGAAGCTGTCGCTGCAATCGGTGCTGCTGCGGCTGCTGGACGACTGGACGGTGCGCCCGGTGGGCGGTGGGAAGAGCCGGGCCGTGGACGTTCTGCTGATCGCGGCGACCAATGTTGAACTGAGCGAGGCCATCGCGGCCGGACGGTTCCGGGCCGACCTCTACTACCGGTTGGCTACGGTGGATGCCTGGCTGGTCCCGCTGCGGGAGCGGACCGATTTCGCCGCGCTAACGAAAGCCGCGCTGGCGTCGGTTGCGCCGGGCTGGCGGATCGACGAGGCGGCGGTGGTCGAGTTGGAGCGTCGAGCGTGGCCCGGCAACATCCGCGAATTGCGGGCCGCGCTCGCCCGGCTGACGCTGCGCGGCACCGGTGGGGTGATCGATCGGACGATGGTGGTCGAGGCGGCGCCGCCTACGCTCGTGCGCGGGACCACAGTCGCCGGGTCGACGTTGCGCGACAGCGTGAACGGGCAGATCCGGCGAACGCTGGCGGAGACGGATGGGAACGTGAGCGAGACCGCACGGCGGCTTGGGGTTTCGCGCAACACGGTCTATCGGGCGATGCCGGCGGGTTCGGTTGAAAAGACCCGCGCCGGGCGGACGGTGTAGATCGCGATGTCCGAACGTAAGCCCGCGCGCCTCATCGTCCTGCCGCCCTCGCATTATTGCGAGCGGGCGCGTTGGGCGCTGGACCGGGCGATGGTGCGCTACCGCGAGGAGCGCTGGGCGGTCGGCGTACATTTGCCGTTGGCGCGGCGGATCGCGCCCAAGTCGACGCTGCCGATCCTGGACACGGGCGATCAGGTCATCCAGGGCAGTGACCGGATCCTGGACTGGATCGGGCTGCCCGGTGCGGATCCTGAGTTGGAAGGGCGGTTGTCCGAGCGGATCGGGCCGCTGATCCGGCGTTATCTCTATGCGGGGGCGCTGAACGAGCCGGGCTCGCCGGTTCGCAATGTCGTGCTCGATGGCGTCCCCGCTTGGCAGGCGGCGATAGGGCGCGTGGCATGGCCGGCGATACGGCGTCGCATGATCCAGCAACTGGATGCGCGCCCCGAGTTGCTGCAGGCGATGGAGGGCGAGTTGAACGGCGAGTTGACGTGGCTGGACGATCGCATGCGGGAGCGGCGCTTCCTAGTCGGCGATGCGTTCGGGCGCGCCGACATCACCGCGGCGAGCCTGCTGTCGCCGCTCGCGCGGCCTGAGGCTTTGCCGATCTACCGCAAGGGCAAGCTGCCGGACGCAATCGAAGCGACGCTCGCGCGATGGGCGGCGCGGCCGTCTTTACGCTGGGTGTCGGAAACCTACGCCGCGGAGCGTCACGCTTAGGCTCAGCGCGGGTCGTCGCCTACCGCGTTGATGCCGGACGCGCGCCGGAAGGTTGGGATACCCACACCCGCGGCGTCGAAGCCGCCGTCGTTGGCGAGATACTGGCCGTTCACGTAGCTCGCCTCCTTGCTGCAGAGGAAACCGACCACGTTGGCCATCTCCTCGGTCGTGCCGTAGCGGCCAAGCGGGACGGTGTCGTAATAGTCGGAGCGGACGGCGACGCTGTGGACCAGCTTGGCCATCTCGGTCTCGACCGGCCCGGGGCAGACCGCGTTGACGCGAACGCCAAAATTGCCGAGTTCGACCGCGTATTGCTTCGTCATGTGGATGATCGCCGCCTTGCTGGTGCCGTAGGCGACGCGCAGCGTGCTCGCGCGCAGGCCGGAGATCGAGGCGATGTTGACGATCGCGCCGGACTTTTGCGCCTTCATGATCGCACCGAAGGCCTGGGTGCAGAGGAACGCGCCGTCAAGATTGGTGCCGAGCACGTGCCGCCATTCCTCGAACGAAGTGTCGAGCGCGGCCTTGAACACGGCCACCCCGGCATTGTTCACCAGCGCGTCGACCCGGCCCCAGCGCGCCATGACCGCTGCCGCGGCGTCGGCGACCTCGGCGGGTCTGGAGACGTCGCACGACAGCGCTAGTACATCGTCAGGGCGCGCCAATGCGGCCTCGGTGGCGGACAGAGTGACGCGGTCGATGTCGAGCAAGGCGATCCGGTAGCCGTGCCGGAGGAACCACTCGCCGATCGCCAGGCCAATACCGCGGGCGCCGCCGGTGATGACGGCTACGGGCTCGGTTTCGTTCGCGTCAGACATCTCTCGCCTTCACTTTTACGCGGGGCGTTACGCGCGTTCTCGCGGTCGTGCAATCTTCTCGCCCGCGTCCGGCTTGCTCAGACTGAGACCATCGACGAACACGTCGACGAGACGGAGCACGTTGGCCTGCCAGCCCGGCTTGTCGTGCGTGTAGCTGAGTCCCACCAAGGTGCGGAGGATGTCTTCGGCACCGATATCGGCGCGGATCTCGCCGGTCTCCGCGCCGCGACGCAACAGGCCGTCGAGCGCGTTTCCGAGGCGGTCGAGGCTGTAAGCGGCGAGGGTGCTGGAGGAATGAGCGGCAAGGGCGAGCGTGGCCGACATGCCTTTCTTGGTCGCGATGAAGGCGATGTTGGCCTGCATCCAGCGCCGCAGCGCATCGACGGGAGCGGCGTCGGTCTTCAGTTGTTCGGCCAGTTCGACCAGTTGTTCGACCTCGCGGCGGTAGACCGCCTCGAACAGGGCCTCGCGGGTCGGGAAGTGACGGTAGAGTGTGCCGATCCCGACGCCAGCCTGCCGCGCAACAGCCTCGAGACTCGCATCCGGTCCGCCGACACTGAACACAGCTTTGGCCGCCTCGAGCACGCGCTCGCGGTTGCGGACAGCGTCGGACCTCGGCTTGCGCTTTGGATGGGGCGTCACGGTCGCGTCATTTGAAAACCGGAGGGAGCCTCCATATACACGGCAAGCCAGTCCGTTCCCTCTCCTTCGGAGCCCCGCATGAACCTGTCAATCACACTGACTGTGAACGGCGAAACGCAGAACGTCGATCTTGGAGACCCGCGGGTCACGCTGCTGGACCTGCTGCGCGAGCGGCTGGACCTGACTGGGACGAAGAAGGGGTGCGACCGCGGACAGTGCGGCGCCTGCACAGTTCTGGTCGATGGGCGGCGGGTGAATTCGTGTCTGGCGCTCGCGATCAGCTATGACGGCGCTTCCGTGCTGACGATCGAGGGCTTGGCGAAGGGCGACGTGCTGCATCCGGTGCAGGCGGCGTTCATCGCGCATGACGGGTTCCAGTGCGGATACTGCACGCCGGGGCAGATCATGAGTGCCGTCGGGCTGATCGAGGAAGGGCATGCGGGTGCCGATCCGGAGCGGATCCGCGAAGGAATGAGCGGCAATCTGTGCCGCTGCGGCGCCTATGCGGGAATCACCGAGGCGGTGCTCGAGGCGATGACGGACGCGGGCGCGAAGGTGGCAGCATGAACCGGTTCGACTATGTACGGCCGAACACGACGGCCGAAGCGGTGGCAGCGGCCTCGGCGCCGGGTTCGGCGTATCTCGCCGCGGGCACCAACCTAATCGATCTCATGAAGGGCGGGGTCGCGCGGCCGAACCGGTTGATCGACATCACGCATCTGCCGGGCCTGGCGGAGGTGGAGAGCTTGGCCGATGGCGGCGTCCGGATCGGGGCGCTCGTGCGCAATGCCGACCTCGCCTATCACCCTGTCATCGCCAAGCGATTTCCCGCGGTGGCCGAAGCGTTGCTGTCGGGCGCGTCGGCCCAGCTTCGAAACGCGGCGACCGTGGGCGGCAACCTGCTGCAACGGACGCGGTGCGCGTATTTCTACGACGTCGCGAGCGCCTGCAACAAACGGGAGCCCGGCGCCGGGTGCGACGCGGTCGACGGCGAGAACCGGATGCATGCGGTGCTCGGCTGGAGCAAGCACTGCATCGCGACGCATCCGTCGGATTTCTGCGTGCCGCTGCTGGCACTGGATGCCGTGGTGGAAATCGAGGGCGCGCGAGGACGGCGCGAGGTGCCGCTCGATGCTCTGCACCTGCTGCCCGGGACGACACCGGAGCGCGAGACCGTACTCGAGCCGGGCGAGTTGATCGTGGCGGTGCGGCTGCCGGCGTCGGCGGCATCGTTCGCTGGTCACGCGCGCTATCTGAAGGTGCGGGAACGGACCTCCTACGCGTTCGCGGTCGTTTCGGCGGCGGCGCATCTGCGGATGGAAGGCGGCGTGATCGCCGAGGCGCGGATCGCGCTCGGCGGCGTGGCGGCGAAGCCTTGGCGGGCGCGCGAGGCGGAAGCGGCCTTGGTCGGCGCAGCGCCCGGGATGGATGCGTTCCGCCGTGCTGGCGAAGCCGCGATGCAGGGCGCCATGCCCGCCGGGGACAACGCCTTCAAGATCGAACTGGCTCGGCGGATCGTCGCCCGCGCGCTCTCCCTGGCCGCTGCGGGAACGCCGGCGGAAATGCCTGCCCTGCCCGCCTCGCCTTTTGCAACCATTGGAGCACTCGTCCATGCGTGAGCTCACTCTCTCCCAATCGCCCGTTCACGTTCGCCAGGGCTCGAGCATCGGCCAGCCGCTGACGCGGCGGGATGGCGTGCTGAAGGTCACCGGACAAGCGGTCTATGCCGCCGACAACCACCCGGCCGGCATGGTGTATGCGGTCATGGCGGTGAGCAGCGTGGCGCGCGGCCGGGTCTCTGGGCTCGATGTCGCAGCGGCGAAGGCGCATCCGGGCGTGATCGAGGTCATGACGTCGGCGAATTGTCCGACACTGGCGCAAGACCCTGACGAGAAGCCGGGGCCGTTCACCTTCCGGCTGGACCTGCTGCAGAACGACGAGGTCCGGTATCCCAACCAGCCGATCGCAGTAGTGATCGCCGAGACACTGGAGGCGGCGACCGAGGGGGCAGCGCTGCTCGCGCCCCGCTACGAGACGGAGACGGCGCGCGTCGGCTTGGACGGCGCCGAGAGCTTCATCCCGCCCGTGGTCGGCGTCGGAAATCCGGCCCAGGTAAACGTCGGCGACGTCGAGGCCGGGCTTGCTTCAGCCTCGCACCATATGACCGCGACCTACGAGACGCCGGCGCAATATCACAACGCGATGGAGCCGCATGCGATCGTGGCGGCGTGGGACGGCGATGCGCTATCGCTTGATACGCCGAGTCAGGGCATGGCGATGGCGCAGCAGCGGATCGCCGGTCTGTTCGGGATCGCGCCGGAGAACATTGCGATCCGCAGCCGGTTCCTTGGTGGCGGTTTCGGCTCGAAGGGTTTGATCTCCGGGCCGCAAATCCTGGGCATTCTCGCCGCGCGACTGACCGGCCGCCCGGTCAAGCTCGTGCTGACCCGCGAGCAGATGTATGGCCCGGTCGGTCACCGGGCACCCACGCGCCAGCATCTGCGGATGGGCACGGACGCTTTCGGCGCGCTGACCGCAATCGATCATCACGCGCGCACCGCGACCAGCACGTTCGACGACTTCCTCGAACCCGCGGCCGACGCGTCGCATACGCTCTATGCCAGCCCGGCCATCGCGACGAGCTATGACGCTGTCCGCCTCGATACCGGAACGCCGCTCTTCATGCGGGCACCCGGCGAAGCGAGCGGCAACATCGCGCTGGAGAGCGCGATCGACGAAATGGCCGCGTCCTGCGGCATGGATCCGCTCGAGTTCCGCATCAAGAACTATGCGGAGTTGGAGCCGATCAGCGGCAAACCGTTCTCGTCCAAAGCGTTGCGAGATTGTTACGATAAAGGAGCGGAGCGCTTCGGCTGGGCTGGCCGCCCGATCGCGCCGCGCCAAATGCACGACGAGGCAGGGATGCTGGTCGGCTGGGGCGTTGGGACCGCGACGTTCCCGGCGCTCATGTTCCAGGGCCATGCCCGCGCGATCCTCAAGGCGGACGGCAAGGGCATCGTCGAGACGGGCGCGCATGACATGGGCCAGGGCGCCTGGACCGCGTTCGCGCAGATCGCCGCCGACAGCCTCGGCCTGCCGATCGAGGAGATCGAGTTCCGGTCGGGCACGTCGGATTTGCCGGACGCGGGCATCGCCGGCGGCTCGGCGCATACCGCCACGGTGGGCATGGCGATCCATGGCGCGGGGGGCGAGGTCATCGCCAAGCTCGCGGATCTCGCCACGTCGGACGAGCGCTCGCCGCTGTTCGGCGCGGGCAATGCCGGGGTGATCGCGCGGGAGGGGCGCTTGTTCCGGCGGGACGACGAGAGCAGGAGCGAAGGTTACGCGGACATCCTTGCGCGGGCCGGCGTCGACACACTTGAAGGCGAAGGCACGGGTGCGGCCGATCCGGCGACGCAATCGCAGTTCGCGATGCATGCGCATGGCGCGGTGTTCGCCGAAGTGAAGGTCGATCCCGATCTCGGCCAGATCCGGGTCACGCGGCTGGTCGGCGCGTTCGCGGCCGGCACGGTGATCAACCCGCATCTGGTCCGCAGCCAGTATTACGGCGGGATGATCTGGGGCATCTCGTTCGCGCTGCACGAGCGGGCGGTGGTGGACCTGCGCACCGGGCGGACCATGAACGCGAACCTGGGCGAATACCTGGTCCCCGTAAATGCGGACGTGATGTCGCTCGAGGCGATCCTGGTCGATGAGCACGATCCGCACGTCAACGCGTTGGGGATCAAGGGCGTCGGCGAGATCGGCATCACCGGGACAGCCGGCGCGATCGCCAACGCGGTGTGGCATGCGACCGGAGTGCGGGTGCGCCAGTTCCCGATCACGTTGGATCGGCTCGTCGAACAGATGTGACGAGAGTGCCTTGACGCGGCCGGGTCGGGTCTTAGGGTCCGTCGTCAACAGGGAGGGACCGTATGGACATCAGCCAGGGCCGGGCCGCGATCTATCATGCCGCCGAGCAGCTCAAGAATTGGGGACGATGGGGCGCGGACGACGAGATCGGCACGCTGAACCATATCCGGCCGGAGGACATCGTGGCGGCGGCTGCGCTGATCCGGCGTGGGGCGGTGTTCGCGATGGGGATCCCGCTCGACAATACCGGTCCGCAGAGCGGGTTGTTCGGGGGGCGGTGGAACCCGATCCACACGATGCTCGCCACCGGCGCGGATGCGATGGCCGGGCGTTTCGATCAGGTGCCGGGCCGCAACCTGCGATATTCGGACGACGCGTTGAACATGCCCGTGCAGGCGGCGACCCATTGGGACAGCCTCGGGCACATCTTCCTCGACAACGAGATGTACAACGGACACTCGGCGAGCCGGGTCGATAGCGGCGGCGTGCACAAGCTGGGCATCGAGCATACGCGGGCGAAGATGGTGGGGCGCGGCGTGCTGCTCGACGTGGCGCGGCACAAAGGCGTGGATTGGCTGCCGGACGGCTACGGTATAAGCAATGCTGAACTGAATGAGACTGCGAAAGCGCAGGGCGTCGAGATCCGGCGCGGGGATTTCATAATCGTGCGAACCGGGCAAATGGAGCGCTGCCGGGCCGAGCGCGCCTGGGGCGGCTATGCCGGCGGGGACGCGCCCGGTGTGCGCTTCGAGAACTGCTATTGGTGCCAGGAGCACGAGATCGCTGCGATCTGCTCCGATACGTGGGGCGTCGAGGTTCGGCCGAACGAGACGTCGGAGGCACAACAGCCTTGGCACTGGGTCGTCATCCCCGCGATGGGACTGACAATGGGCGAGATGTTCGATCTCACTGAACTGTCGGCGGATTGCGCCAATGATCATGTCTACGAGTTCTTCTTCAGCGGGCCGCCGCTGGTGATCACCGGCGGGACCGGATCCCCGATCAATCCGCTGGCCATCAAGTAGTGCTGCGCGCCGCCGTCATAGGCCTCGGCTGGTGGGGGCGCACCATCGTCCGCACGCTGGCGGCCAGTGAGCGGATCGGGTTGATCGCCGGCGTCGACCCGGCCGTCACGGACGTGGCCATTCCGCGTCTTGCCAGCTTCGAGGCGGCGCTGGCCGATCCACGCGTCCAGGCAGTGATCCTTTGCACGCCGCACACACAACATGCGGCGCAGATCGTGCAGGCCGCGGCGGCAAGCAAGCACGTGTTCTGCGAGAAGCCGCTGTGCCTGACCTTAGCGGATGCGCGGGCGGCGGTGGCGGCGTGCAATGCGGCTGGCGTCGTGCTGGGCGTCGGCCATGAACGTCGATTCGAGCCGCCGATCCTGGAATTGCGCCGCCTGCTGGAGAGCGGCGCACTCGGCACGGCACTGCAGATCGAGGCGAATTTTAGTCAGGACAAGTTCCTCACGCTGCCCTCCGACAATTGGCGGCTTTCAGCCAAGGACGCGCCGGCGGGCCCAATGACGGCGACGGGGATCCATCTACTGGACCTGACGGTCAGCCTGCTGGGGCCGGCCGAGACCGCGCTCGCCCGCGTTCGCCAACTGGGCAGCAATCTCGCCAATGGCGACACGCTGGGGGCGCTAATCGGGTTTCGAAGCGGCGCAAACGCACTTCTCTCTGCAATACTGGCGACGCCGTTCGATGGCCGGATCGCAATCTATGGCAGCGAGGGCTGGGCCGAGGTGCGCGACAAGGCGCATCCGGAGGCGCCGGAAGGCTGGACATTGACCGTCGTTCGTCGCGGGCATGAGCGACTCGTGCGCGAGTACGCGCCGGCGCAGGCCGTGAGGGCGAATTTGGATGCGTTTGCGGACGCGGCCCTTGGACGATCGCCCTATCCCGTGAGCGACGACGAGAAACTCGGGACAGTCGCCGCGCTCGAAGCCGTGTTCCGGTCGGCGGAGAGCGGAAGGGTGGAGGCTGTGGTGGGCTGAGCGCCTATTTACTCGCTTCGACATGCGCCTTGAACTTGTCCAGGATGGCTTGCCAGCCCTGCTGCTGCTGCTCAACGGAGAAGGTGGTTTCTGCATCGAATGTCTCCCGGAGCATGACGCCCTCGGGTCGCTCGACAAACTCCACGACCAGTTTCCGGCCGCCGAAGGCGCTCTCGATACGCTGGTGCTCGACGATCTTGGTGTACGTTCCGGCAAAATCGAATCCCATGCTGCCGTCCTTGGCTTCCATTCGCGACGAGAACGTGCCGCCGACCCGAAGGTCCACCGCCGCGTCGGTCGTATGCCAATCGTTCGACGCGGCATTCCATTGTTTGATATCCTCGGGATCGTTCCAGGCACGCCAGACTTCTGCAATCGGCGCGGTTATGGTTGCAGTGACCGTGATCGTTTCGGCCATAAATTACCCCCCTGCCCGTCCGTCGATGCGTTCGACGATTTACTCTGCTGCTTTTCGCTCTGACGCGATCGCCGCATTGACGAGCGGCATCACTTTTTCCGCCAGCAGCACCATCGAGCGCCGCGCCAACGGGACATCCGCCCAGTCATGGCCAGCGCAAAGAAGCGTTCCGAAATCGCCGACCTGATCGCGGAAGGCGAGGATCTGATCGGCCACCTGATCCGGCGTTCCGAAGATGATCAGATCGTCGCACATCCCGTCCAGCGTCACCGACTCGTCCGGCGCGGCGCGGTCCTTTTTGAACAGCTCGGCCCGGCCGGCGCGCTTCATCTTGGTCAACATCTGGCTGTAATAAAACCGGTAGGGGCTGCGCGGCTCGGTCGCATAGCGCCGGGCCGTCTCGGCATCGTCGGCCACGAATATGCTCTTCGCCACTCGCCAGTTCGCCGGGTCGGCCGGCCGGCCGGCGCGTTCGCAGCCCTCGACGTAGCGCGGCCAGTGCGTGGCAACCCATTGCGGCAGCAGGAAGTTGGCCGAGATCGGCTCCCAACCGCGAACGGCGGCCTCGGTGACCCCCTTGGAGTGCGGAGCGACGACGGTGCAAATGATCGGGGGATACGGCTTCTGCAGTGGCTTGGGAATGATGCCCTGGCCGATATCGGCGATCAGGGTCTTCTGGGTGGTCACGTTCCAGAATTGCCCTTCGATATTATAGGGCGGATCCGAGGCCCAAATCTTGAGCACCTGATCGATGCACTCGACGAACATCGCATTGCGGTCCTTGCCGAACGTGCCGAACACCTCGGCGTCGGACGGCAGGCCGCCCGGGCTGATGCCGAAGTTGAGGCGCCCGTCGAGCAGGTGGTCGAGCATGGCGATCTCGCCGGCGACGCGGGCCGGGTGCGTGTTTGGCATGTTGACCGTGCCGGTGCCGAGCCGGATCTGCTTGGTGCGCCCGGCAAGCGTCGCCAGGAACAGCGTGCAGGAGGTGATGTTCTCCGCCGCGTCGGTGGTGTGCTCGCCGACATAGGCCTCGGAGAACCCCAGCTCGTCCGCCAGGATGAACGCCTCCTGGTCCTCCCGCAGGGTTTGCCGCCAGTCCTTGTCCAGCGGATGGATCGGCATGGTGAAGAAGCCAAGCTGCATGACGTCGCTCCGGCGCGTTGGTTAGGACACGATGTTGGTCCGTTTCGCTGGCCAACAACTGCAGCACGACTTCGACCGGCGCACTATGGGCGACGCATCGACAGCCGCCCGCTCGCCGGTCAAGCTGCACGCAATCAATCACGGGAGGGCGTTGGATGGAAGCGGCAGGGATCATCGGGCTTGGGATCATGGGCGGCGCGATGGCGCGGAACCTGCTTGCGGCGGGCTGGCGCGTGGTCGGCTACGACCCCGATTCCACCCGGGCAGCAGCCGCCGGTGTCGAGGCGATGGCGAGCGCGGCGGATGTGGCCCGGGCCGTACCGATCCTGATGACCAGCTTACCATCGCCGGCCGCACTGCGCGCCACCGCTGAGGCGATCGCTGGGTCAGGTGCAGAGCAGCGGGTGATCGTGGAAGCCAGCACGATGACGCTCGAGGACAAGCTCGCCTTCGGCAAGACGCTGCGGGATGCGGGGCACGTGCCGCTGGATTGCCCGCTCAGCGGTACCGGCGCGCAGGCAAAAACGAAAGACCTCGTCGTGTATGCCAGCGGCGGCAGCGGCGAGATCGAGCGGCTGCGTCCATTCTTTTCCGGCTTCACCCGCGCGGTCCACGATCTCGGCGAATATGGCAATGGCAGCCGGATGAAATACGTGGCCAACCTTCTGGTCGCGATCCACAACGTGGCGACCGCCGAGGCGATGGTGCTGGGCGAGAAGGCTGGTCTCGATCCCAAGCAGATCGTCGAGCTGATCACCTCAGGCGCTGGCAATTCACGCGTCTTCGAGTTGCGCGCACCGATGATGGCAGCAAACCGATATGACGACGCGACCATGAGGGTGTCGATCTGGCAGAAGGACATGGCGATCATCTCGGCCTTCGCCGCAGGGCTCGGCGTGCCAACGCCGCTGCTGAGCGCGACAGTGCCGATCTACAACAGCGCCATGTCTACCGGGCACGCCGAGGACGACACGGCAGCGGTCTGCGCGGTTCTCGAGCAGATGGCCGGGATCCAGCGTTGACTTTGTGAGACAGGGCGGGAAGCATCCGCGCCAGTTGGGGGAGGCGTGATGCCGCTGGACGACGCGGGAGAGCTGCGCGAGGGGATGCGCGTCCAATGGGACGTGCCGGTCTCGATGGATGACGGCGTGGTGCTGCGCGCCGACGTGTTTCGTCCGGTGATCGACGGCCCCTGCCCCGTCCTGCTGACATACGGTCCATATGCGAAAGGGCTGGCGTTCCAGGAGGGCTATCCCAGCGCATGGAACCGCATGGTCGAGCAGCATCCCGACGTGGCGGCTGGTTCGTCCAACCTGCACCAGAACTGGGAGGTGGTGGATCCGGAGAAATGGGTGCCGCATGGATATGCGTGCGTTCGAGTTGATAGCCGCGGTTGCGGGCGCTCGCCGGGTCGGATCGAGCATTTCTCGCCGCGGGAGACTCGGGACTTCTACGAGTGTATCGAGTGGGCCGCGGCTCAGCCCTGGAGCAACGGCAAGGTCGGTCTGAACGGCGTCTCGTATTACGGCATGAACCAGTGGCAGGTCGCTTCGCTGCAGCCACCTCACCTGGCCGCGATGTGCGTGTGGGAGGGCGCGGCCGATTTCTACCGCGATGCCTCGCATCATGGCGGCATCCTGAGCACGTTCTGGGCCAATTGGTACGACATGCAGGTCAAGACCGTTCAGAACGGCCTTGGCGAGCACGGCCCACGAAGCCGTGCGACGGGCGATCTGGTCTGCGGCCCCGAGACGCTGGCGGACGACGCGCTCGCGGCCAATCGGTGCGACTTCGGCGCCGACATCCTCGCGCATCCACTCGACGACGCGTATCACCGCGCGCGCTCGCCCGATTGGTCACGCGTCACTGTGCCGTTGCTGACCGCGGCGAATTGGGGCGGCCAGGGGCTGCATACCCGCGGCAACTTCGAAGGTTTCGTGCGCGCCGCCTCGCCGCAAAAGTGGCTCGAGGCGCATGGGATCGAACACTGGACGCATTTCTACACCGATTATGGCCGCGAGCTGCAGCGGCGCTTTTTCGACTACTTCCTCAAGGGCGAGGACAATGGCTGGGACCAACAGCCGCGGGTGCTGCTGCAGATTCGGCACCCGCAGCACTTCGAGGCTCGGGCAGAGGGAGAGTGGCCGCTCGCCCGCACACGCTGGACGTCGTACGAACTGGATTTGGCATACCTCGCGCTTGGTGAAGCCGGCTCCGGCGAAGCGTGCTTCGACGCGATGGGCGATGGGCTGACCCTCCTGTCCGGGCCGCTGCCGGGTGCACTGGAGATCACTGGACCCGCCGCTCTCGAACTGACCGTCTCATCCTCGACGGCCGATGCCGACATCTTCGTGGTGCTCCGCGCCTTCGCCCCGGATCTGCGGGAAGTGACATTTCAGGGCGCGATCGACCCGCACACGCCGATCGGTCAGGGTTGGCTGCGGGCGTCACACCGCAAGCTCGACCCCACGATTTCTCTGCCTTACCGGCCATATCACACTCATGACGAGCGGCAGATGCTGCAGCCCGGCGAGCCGGTCGACCTGCACATAGAGATCTGGCCGACCTCGATCGTGCTGCCGCCGGGCTATCGGATCGGGCTTTCGATCCGCGGTCGCGACTATGAGCACGCCTGCCCAGGCGGGCGTCTTTCCAACTTCAAAAATGAGCTCCGCGGCTGCGGACCGTTCCTTCATGACGACCCGATCGACCGACCGCCCGAGCTGTTCGCTGGCCGCACCACGCTCCACCGCGGCACGCTTCTGCTGCCGATCATCAGAAACGAAATTCACGAGGAAACGCCATGACGCCGCTGCTCACACGCCGGACCGCTCTCCTCGCCGCAGGCGCGCTCGGCCTCGCACGCCCTGTGCTGGCGCAAAAGGCGCCGCTCAAGATCGGGTTCTTGACGGTCAAGACCGGTCCGCTCGCCGCAGGCGGCATCCAAGAGGAGCAAGGCCTCAACCTGTTCCTACAAGATCGTAAGATGAGCTTGGCGGGTCGCCCGGTTCAGCTCATCACGGCCGACACCGGCGGCCAGCCCGCCAATACTCGGACCAAGGCGCAGGAACTCGTCGAACGCGACGGGGTACATGTGATCATCGGCCCGCTGGCTGCAGTCGAGGCCTTGGCGATCGACGACTACATCCGCGAGAAACAGATCCCCGTGATTTGCGAGGCGGCGGCCGAGGACATCACGCAGCGGCGCGCTAACCCCTGGGTCGTTCGCGTCACCGCGTCGTCCGGCCAATGCACCCACCCGCTCGCCGATTTTGCGCGCAAGGAATTGAAATACAATAAAATGGCGCTGATCGGAGATGATTTCGCCTTCGGTCACGAGCAGAACACCGCGTTTCAGCGCGTCTTCGAACAGGAAGGTGGCAAAGTCGTTCAAAAGCTTTGGCCTCCGCTGAACGCGCCGGACTACGGCACCTACATCGCGCAACTGAGTTCCGACATCGACGCGATCTTCATGTGCTTCGCCGGTTCCAACGGCCTGAAGTTCTTCAAGGCCTTTAAGGAGTATGGCGGCGAGAAGCCTGTGCTCGGCGGGATGACCGCCGTCGACGAAGCGACGCTGCAACAGCTTGGCGACGACTCCGTCGGCGTCATCTCCGCCAACTTCTACTCCGCCCAACTCGACAACCCCGAAAATAAGAAATTCGTCGCGACGATGCTCAAAGACTACAAAAACGAGCCCGGCTATTATGCGTCCGGCTGCTACATCGCCGGGATGGCGCTCGAGGCTGCGCTGCTCAAGAGCGGCGGCGACATCGAGAACAAGCAGGCGTTCATGGATGCGATGCGCGCAGTCAAGATCGATGACGCGATCCGCGGCCCGATGTCGTTCGACCAATATGGCAATGTGGTCTGCAACGTATACATCCGGAAGGTGGAGAAGAAGAGCGGTCGCCTGGTGAACACGGTGATCAAGACTTATCCGAACATAAGCCAATTCTGGACATATGATCCTGCGGCCTTTCTCAAGCAGCCCGTCTACTCCCGAGACTGGGCGGCGAAGAGCCTTTGACCGGAGCGCGCTCGATCCCCTCTCGGTCGAAAGAAGGACCGGGTGAGGGTTTCGTGGCCTAATGCAATTCTGGGTTGTCCAAACCCTTAATAGCATCGCGTTCGGCGGATTGCTGTTTCTGCTGGCGGCCGGGTTTTCACTAATCTTCGGCCTTCTCCGGGTGCCGAACCTGGCGCACGGAGCCTTGTTCATGCTCGGCGCCTATGTCGGTGCCACGCTGCTCGCTGCTGGATATCCGTTTTGGATGGCCGCGCTGCTGACGGCGCTTGCGGTGGGGCTGCTGGGGATCGCGGCCGAGCGACTGCTGCTCCGCCGCCTTGCCGGCAACGAGCAAGGCCAAGTCCTGGTCACCCTTGGCATTGCCTTCATCATCGCGGACCTTTGTCTCTACACCTGGGGCGGCGATCCGCTCACCTTGCCGATCCCGCGGGACTTACGGCAGCCGATGCGTTTCTCCGGGTTCATTTTCCCGACCTGGCGGCTGGTCGTGCTCGGCGTGGCGTTGGTTGCCGCGGGATTGCTCTGGTTGCTGCTCGAACGTACACGGCTCGGTGCGATGATCCGTGCCGGTGTGGACGACCGCGAGATGGCGCGCGGCATCGGCATCCCGGTCTCGCTCCTGTTCACCGCTGTCTTCTTTCTCGGCGCCGCGCTCGCGGGATTTGCGGGCGTGCTGGGCGGCCCCATCCTGACCGCCTACCCCGGGCTTGACGGCGACATGCTGCCGCTCGCGCTGGTCGTGGTGATCCTTGGCGGCGTCGGTAGCCTGCCGGGCGCGCTGGTCGGCAGCCTGCTGGTCGGCCTGATGTATAATTTCGGCACCGCGCTCTTCCCGAATTTTGCATACGTCGTGCTGTTCCTGCCGATGGTCGTCGCACTGGTGTTCAAGCCTGAAGGATTGTTCGGCCGGGTGATGCCATGAAGCCCGCGTTTTGGGCGCTCGGCACCGCGCTGCTCCTGCTAGCGCTGCCGCTGCTGATCGGCAATCCGTTCTATGTCGGTATCGCAACACATGTGCTGGTGTTCGCGATGTTGGCGCTGAGCCTCAACATCCTGCTCGGCTATGGCGGCATGACTTCGCTGGGACACGCGACGTATCTCGGCGTTCCGGCCTATGTCTGCGCAAAACTAGCCGCTGCGGGGGTCGCAGCGCCGCTCGCGGCGGGTGGGGCGCTGCTGGCCGGGACGCTTGTGGCGGCGGTGTTCGGCGTGCTGGCACTGCGGGCGCGCGGGCTTGGCTTCCTCATGATCACGCTAGCGCTGGGACAGATCGTGTGGGGAATGGCCTATCGTTGGGTCGAGCTGACCGGCGGCGACAACGGAGTTCGGCTCTCGGCGCGCCCGGTGTTCTTTGGAATTGACCTCTCCGGCGCAGTTTCATTCTATTATTTTACGGCGAGTGTCTTCGCCATCGCCCTCTTCTGCCTATGGCAACTCGAACGCTCGCCTTACGGCGCCTGCTTGCGCGGGACGCGAGACCAGAAGCGCCGGATGACGATGCTGGGCCACAACACCTGGCTGATCCAGTGGACCGCCTTCGTGCTTTCCGGCTTCTGGGGTTCGGTCGCGGGGCTTATCTATGTCTACGATTACGGGTTCGTCAGTCCCGGCACGCTGTCGCTGCAGCAATCAGCGGAGACGTTGCTGATGGTCATCCTCGGCGGCGCGGGCACGCTGGCCGGGCCCGTGGTCGGGGCCGTCATCATCACGCTCGTGCGTCTGGTCGCGAGCACCTACATCGATCGCTGGTTCACACTGCTCGGCGTCATCTTCATCGTGGCCGTCCTATTCATGCCGCAGGGGATCGTTCCCGGCGTACGGGCGCTGTTCCGCAAGCGACGGCCCGCATGACGCCTGCGCTCGAAGTCACTGGCTTGGCCAAACGCTTCGGCGGCATCGCCGCAACCCGCGACGTGTCTTTGCGACTGATGCCTGGCGAGCGGCGGCTGCTGATTGGCCCGAACGGCGCGGGCAAGACGACGCTGTTCAACCTGATCACCGGCGACCTTCGCGCCGACCGCGGCAGCATCCGCCTGTTCGGCGACGAAATCGTTCGTATGCCCACGCGGCGGCGTGCCCGCGCTGGCCTCGCTAGGACCTATCAGATCCTGACCCTGTTCCCGCGAGAGACGCTCGCCCACAACGTCGTGCTCGCCCTGCTCGGGACGCGCAGCCTGGGGTGGCGCCCGTTCGGAGCATTGACCAGTGAGCATGCGCTGCGGGATGCCGCGCATGCGTCGTTGGCGCGCGTCGGGCTGGGCGCCCTGGCCGAGCGACGCGTTTCCGAGACGTCCTATGGCGAGCGGCGACGGTTGGAACTGGCAATGGCGCTGGCGCAAGTACCACGCGTGCTGCTGCTCGACGAGCCACTGGCTGGGCTCTCGGCCGAGGAACGCGGAGTCGTGCAAAGCTTGCTCGCTGGCCTCCCGCGCGACATGACGATCCTGCTGATCGAGCACGACATGGATGTGGCACTCGCCTTCGCCGAGCGGATCACTCTCCTGCATTACGGTCAGGTGATCTTGGAGGGAACACGCGCCGAAGTCGTGGCCGATCCGCGGACCCGCGAGGTCTATCTCGGTGACTGAAGCGCTCAGTCTCCGCGGCGTCGATGCTGTCTATGGCGACAGCCATGTGCTGCATCGCGTCGACCTGGTGCTTTCGGAAGGCGAACTGTTGGCGCTGCTAGGGCGGAACGGCGCGGGGAAGACCACCTGCATGGGCGCAGTCATGGGCTTCGTGCAGGTGCGCAGCGGAGCGATCGCCTTGTTCGGTCGCGACATCACCGGCGCCGCACCCGAGCGGGTCGCGCGCAGTGGCATCGGGTTGGTTCCACAAGGACGCAGGCTGTTTCCGACGCTGACGGTCGCAGAAAACCTGGGCGTTGCAACGCGGGGAAAAGGCCGATGGCCGGTCTCGCGCGTGTTCGAGACATTTCCGCGGCTCGGCGAGCGACGGTCGCAACTGGCAGGGTCGCTCTCCGGCGGCGAGCAGCAGATGCTCGCGATCGGGCGCGCACTCGTCGGCAATCCGCGGGTGCTACTGCTGGACGAGCCGTCCGAGGGCTTGGCGCCGCAGATCGTCCATGAGATCGGCCGCATCATTGCCGGGCTGAAAAGCGAGGGACTCTCGATCATCTTGGTCGAGCAGAACGCCAAACTCGCGCTCAACCTCGCTGACCAGGTCGCCATCATCACCACTGGTCGGATGGTGCTGCAGCGCCCGGCGAACGAAATCGCCGCGGACGAGGCGCTGCTCGAGCGGCATCTAGGCGTATTTTAACGAGGGGCTTCATGACTGAGGAAAGCAATCACTACGGCCATACCGCAGCCCGCCCGAAAGGCCGGCCCGGACGCGAAAGTCGGCCGAGCAGCCTGACCGTCGACATGCATTCACACGTGATGGTGCCGAAAGCTGCCGAACTGGTTGCGCCTTACCTCGATTGGTCGACCATTCCGCTCGCGCATTTCGCAACACCGGCTACCCAGGCGCTCAACCGTAAGCAGGACGCCGATCGACGCGCCAACATGACGGATCTCGCCACTCGCCTCGCCGACATGGACGAGGCCGGGATCGACCTGCAGATCGTCATGCCGCCGCCGCCGCAATGCTACTACACGCTCGAGCCGAAGCTTGCAGCCGACGCGACGGCCATCGTCAATGACGGCATGCGGGACTGGTGCAAGCAGGCTCCCGAGCGCTTTGCGGCCCTTGGCTCCGTTCCGATGCAGGATCCGGTCGCTGCTGTCGCCGAGTTGCGCCGCTGCATGGGCGAGCTCGGACTTAAGGGTGTGCAGGTCCTGACCAATGTCGCCGGAAAGGAGCTCTCCGACCCCGAGTTCGCTCCATTCTGGGCCGAGGCCGAGACACTCGGCGCGGTCGTCCTCCTCCATCCCAATGGCTTTACGAGTGCGGACAGGCTGCGGCGATTCTACTTTAACAACGTCATCGGCAATCCGCTCGATACCAGCATCGCGCTTCATTACCTTATATTTGACGGCGTTCTCGAGCGGCATCCAAAGCTCAGGCTGATCGCCGTGCATGGCGGCGGCTATCTTCCCGCCTACTCCGGGCGCATCGATCACGCTTGGGGAGCGCGCACCGACGCCCACGGCAACTTACCGCATCCGCCGACAACCTATCTCAAGCGCGTTTACCTCGACACGGTCGTCTTCACCGGCCATCAACTCGACGCTCTCATACGGCAATTTGGCACCGAGCGGCTGATGATGGGGACCGACTATCCCTACGACATGGCCGAGGCAGACCCGATCGGCCATCTCGCCAGCGCGGCGACGCTGGACACTGCTGGTTTCGCCGCTCTCGCCGGAGGCAATGCGAAGCGGCTTTTTGGCCTGTAACGTAAGCGGCCCAAGACTTTCGCTTAGATGAAGTTTTGAATCGCCTCGATAACCTGATCTGGTTCTTGCAGCTGCGGAACGTGCGCGCAACCCTCGAGTTCGAGGAGCTGCGCGTGCGGCAGCAACGAGGCCAGCTCGCGCGCCATCGGCGGCGGCGTCGCTTCGTCCTGAGTGCCGACGATCACTAGTGTGGGCACGTTGATAGCGCGAACGGCTTCACGGATGTCGAGCTCGGCCAAGGCGGCACAGGCACCCGTGAAAACGCTGATGTCGGTCTCGAGGAACCGAGCACGTCTTTCGGCCATCAGGTCGGGATGCAGCGCTTGGAATTCGGGCGAGAACAGACGACGCATCGCTACATCGGCGATCGCGCTCAAACCTTTCTCTGCCGCGGCCGCCGCCATGCCCTTGAAGGCGGCTCGCCCCTGTTCTGAGAAGGCGGCCCCAGTTCCGGCGAGGATCAGCTTGGTCACGCGGTCGCGGTGGCGCAACGCAAGAGTCAACGCTACGAAGCTGCCATAGCCATTCCCGAAGACGATCGCCGGCTCATCTATCGCAAGCGCGACCGCATCCGCCGTTTGGTTGAGTTCCGGGCCGGCCCAAAGCGAGCCGCCGAAGCCCGGCAAATCGGGAACCGTCACACGGTGCGTGTTCCCGAGGCGTTCGGCGAGCGGCAAACAACTGCCTGCATCAGCCAGCAGCGAGTGGAGCAACCAAATCGGCGACCCCAGGCCGAAAACCTTTGCTTCGATCTCTCCATTCAAAGCCGTTCACTCCCCGCGTTCCGGTGAACGTACCTCCCGCGGGGAAAACGTCCAAATGCGTCAGGCAGCGTCGCGCATCGGGTCCGGCGACAAGAATCGGGATCAGCTCGCTTTTGACCCGCTCGGCGTCCTCGTTCGCGATTTGGCAGGTGCCAGCCGCTTCATGACCACCCCCTCCATAGCGCAGGCAGACCGAGCCGACGTCTACGGGAGAGCGGCGGTCGAGAATGGACTTGCCGATCGCGAAAACGGTGTTTTGCTGGCGCACGCCCCACATTAGGTGGATCGAGATGTCGCACTCGGGGAAGAGCGCGTAGATCATAAAGCGATTGCCGGCGTGGATTGTCTCTTCCTGACGAAGGTCCAGCAAAGCCAATTTTCCGTGTACGTTTGTGCAACGGTGCAGCTGCTGCGAGAACAGCTCGGCCTGATCCATGTAGAGCTCCACGCGCTCCTTAACGTCTGGGAGCTCGAGCACATCGTGGATAGGCATCTCGCGACAATGTTCGATGAGCTGCATCATAAGCTCGTAGTTGGAGATGCGGAACTGCCGGAAGCGGCCGAGGCCGGTGCGCGAGTCCATGAGGAAGTTGAGCAGCACCCAATCTCTCGGATTGAGGATGTCGTCGATCGTGAAGTTCGCCGAGTTCAGCTTTGTCGACCGCATTCATGAGGTCGGGCTGGATCCGCGGAAACGAAGCGGCGCCGCCATAGTAGTTGTACACGACGCGGGCTGCGGACGGTGCCTTCGGATCTATCACGTGATTGGCGCGATCGCCGTCGCCGTTGCGCAGCATTTCGCTGGCATGATGGTCAAAGGCAAGATGGCAACCTTCGACGAAAGGAAGATTAGTGACAATGTCGCGAGAGCTGATCGGCACGATGCCGTCCTGCATGTCTTTTGGATGAACAAACTTGATCTCGTCAATCAAGTCGAGTTCTCGCAACAACATGCCACACACGAGGCCGTCGAAGTCACTGCGCGTAACGAGGCGAAATTTGGACGCTTCCATGCGAACCTGCGTTTTACCGAACGACCACGAGAATCGGGCAAAACACCTAATTTATCCTTAAGCGTGCAGTATCTTCTTCAGCGACGTATGGAAGCGGTCGACATCCTCCTCGTCATTATAGATGTGCGCCCCGACCCGAATTCGCCTGCCTCGTTCCGCGACATAGACACCGTCCTCCGCCAAAGCAGCGACGAGCCGGCCCGCGTTTCCATCCGGAACCCGTAGTCCGAGGAGATGCGGCGCTCGATATTTACGCACGACCGGGATCAAGCCATGCGCCTCCGCGTGCTCCGCCAGGCGATCTGTCGTCGCGCGGAGCCTCGAAGCAAGGGCGTCCTGTCCCCATTGCTGGAGAAGTTTCATCCCCGCGAGCGCCATGGGCAGGCTTACCGGATTGTAGCGCTGCCCCATGTCGAACCGCCTGGCAGTCGGGATGAGCGCACCCAGGTGCCCGGTGAAGGGCTCCGTCCCACCCTCCCGATTACTGCCGTGTTGTTCGAGTGGGCTCCCGGTCTGCCGATGCGGCGCGACGTAGAGGAATGCCAGCGTATAGGGCCCGAGCAGCCATTTGTATGTCGGGAAGACCATGAAATCGGCCTGGAGCGCCCGAGCATCGATCGGCAACACACCCACGGCCTGCGTTGCGTCGATCACGATCGCCGCACCCTGGGCGCGCAAAGGCGCCACGAGCCGGCTAAGGTCGATCAGGCTGCCATCGGTCCAGAGCAGCGGTGTCAGTGCGGCAATCCCTACCGGCGGCTGACCCGGCGCCTCAACACGCTCCAGCAGCGCGGCCGTCCAGTCGCCATCTGCGGGCCGCGGCACTAGGTCGAGCAGCGCGCCGGCCTCTTGCGCCACTCGCGCCCATTCCAGTGATTGAGACGGGAATTCCCCTTGGATAAGGAGGATTCGCTTGCCAGGCGCAACGGGCAAATTAGCGGCGGCCGTGGCGATGCCGTAAGCGGCAGAGTGGACGATCGCTATGTCGTCGGCCGTCGCCCCGATGAGCAAAGCGGCGGCGGCCCGCACGGCTTCAGCCCGCTTTTGGATTGCGCCGGCATCCATCAGCCACGGCTTGCTCTTGGCCGCAACGCCCGCCTCTCCGGCCTCGCGTACTGAGCGCGGCAGCGGAGTATAGGAGCCGTTATTGAGGTAAGCGACATCACGCGGAATGTCGAAGAGATCGCGATGAGACGGCAACATGATGCCGTCATCCTGGCCCATCGTTTGCACTGACGGAAGTCACACTCCAGGATAAGCACTGATTGCGATGAGCCACGCCCTACTTTTGACCATCGACCTGCCGCCCTCGAGCGCCGAGGCGCTGCGATCGCACTACACTGTGCACGATGCCACGACGCGCGAGCAGCAACTCGGCCTCCCCCCTGAAATTGCTTCGAGCATCCGCGGCCTGGTCGGCAACAGCACGACGCTGGTCGACCTGCAGTTACTCGATCGATTGCCGCAACTCGGCATCGTGTGTATGCGCGGAGTTGGTCACGAAAATGTCGACCTCGGTGCCCTGCGTGAGCGGAACATCGTGGTGACGAACGGCGCCGGCGCCAATGCGGACAGCGTCGCCGATCACGCGATGGCGCTCATGCTCGCTGCTATCCGCGGCATCCCCGCCTATGACGCCGATGTGCGCGCCGGCTCCTGGCGCACCGGAGTCTCGATGCGGCCGCTTGCACATCGGAAGCGGCTCGGGATTTTGGGGCTAGGCGACATCGGCACTCGGATCGCATGTCGCGCCGCAGGGTTCGAGATGTCGATCGCCTACCATAATCGCAAGATCGCTGCGGATGCGCCCTGGCGCTACGCACCAACTCCGGTCGCGCTGGCCGCAAGCGTCGATATCCTAATCGCGGTCCTGCCAGGCGGTCCGGCGACTCACCACCTGATCGGCCGACCGGTGCTCGACGCGCTCGGCCCAGAAGGCCTGTTCGTCAATGTCGGACGCGGATCAACGGTCGAGAACGGGGCGTTGATCGCGGCGCTCGAGGACGGGCGCCTCGGCGGTGCGGCGCTCGATGTCGTCGACGGCGAACCCGAGATCCCAGCAGCCCTGCTCGCCGCGCCGCGGGTGATCTTCACGCCGCATATCGCCGGCCGCTCGCCTGAGTCGGTAAACGCCACGACGGCGTTGCTGCTCGGCAATCTCGAGGCGTTCTTCGCCGGCCAGAATCTGCTGACCCCGATATGAGTGCAGTCGACCAATTCGAGATCATCCTCGCGCTGATGAGCGTAATCATCGTGCTGGAGCTTGTTGCAAGACGACTACACCTGCCTCAAGCCGCAGCGTTCGTGCTCGGCGGCATGGCATTGGCGTTGATCCCCGCAGCGCCGAACATCTCGCTCGATCCGGACCTCGCGCTTGTGCTGTTCCTGCCACCGCTCCTGCTTTCCGGCGCATTTCTGACGGCGTGGCGGGACTTCCGGGCAGAGTTACGAATCATTCTGCAGCTTGCCGTCGGCGCGGTCCTGTTCACCACGGCCGTCGTCGGCGTGGTAGCGCACCTCGTCGTGCCCAGCCTTCCATGGGCCGCCTGCTTCGCATTGGGCGCCATCGTCTCGCCGCCCGACGCGGTCGCGGCAAAAGCGGTGCTGCACGGGCTGAAGCTGCCCGACCGGATCGTCGTCCTGCTAGAGGGCGAGAGCCTTGTCAACGACGCATCCGGGTTGGTGCTCTACCGGTTCGCGGTGGCCGCCGCGCTCACCGGAACGTTCAATGCCGGGGAAGCAACGCTGAGCTTCGGCGTTCTGTCGCTGGGCGGAGTCGCTGCGGGGATCGTCTGCGGTGCTATCGCCACGCTGCTCCTGGCGCGGATGCAAGACCCGTTGCTCAGCATCATCGGCAGCTTCCTAGCTGCTTGGGGCTCGTATATCGGCGCCGATGCGCTCGGCGTCTCCGGCGTGCTCTCGACCGTTACATGCGGCCTGATCATGGGCTGGCGGCAGCACGAAATTCTTGGTGCTTCCACCCGAACACAGGCCGGCGCGGTATGGGCCGTCGTTGTGTTCGTGTTGGAGAGCCTGGTATTCGTGCTCGTCGGGCTGTCACTCCGCGGCGTGCTGGACCGGGTCACAGTCGGCGGTCACAACCCGGCCGAGCTACTGCCGCCCATAGCCGGCGTGACTGGCGCCGTAATATTATCGCGTTTCGCCTGGATCGTTCCGACGACCTATCTGGTGCGCATGCTGTTACCGCGCGTCCGCCGCCGCGATCCATATCCCCCGCTCGCCGTGCCGATCGTGATGAGTTGGGCCGGCATGCGGGGCGTGGTCAGCCTCGCAGCGGCTCTGGCGCTACCTGATCGTTTCCCGGGCCGCGACTTGATCCTCGCCGTTACATTCGCCGTCATCCTGGTGACGGTCTTGGTGCAGGGAACCACGTTGGCGCCGATGATCCGCGCGCTGCGGCTAGAACGGTTCCCCGGGGGACGACGCACGACGATGGGAGAGCACGAGGCTCGGGCGCGGGTCGCACAAATCCAACTCGCAGCTGTCGAACAGGCGAGCCTCGACGAGCAGGGGACGCAGCGGCACCCTCGTCTCATTGAGCAATACGGATACCGCGCGCGCGCCTCCGCCCGCTACAGCGAGGCTGCGACCGATCTCGCGGACAGCCGCCGCGAGCATTTCGGCGTAATCCTGGCCGCAACAAAGGCGGGCCGGCGCGAACTCCTTAGATTGCACCGTACAGGCGAAATCCACAACTCCGTGCTGCAAACGCTGGAGCATGAACTGGATCTGGAGGAGCTAACCGCGCGCAAATTCCTGCAGGACTGACATCGGCCTGCGCGTTAGACTGGCCACAATAATCCGGGGAAACGAAATGGTGAACAAGATCGATCCTGGCCGACGCACGCTCCTCGGCGCGTCACTGCTTGCCGGCGCCGGGCTGCTGGGCGCCGCCGCGCCGCTTCCCGCGCCTGAGGCTCCCGCCGACATTTGGGCCGGCAGCTATTGGGCGACCAAGCGCCGTGACGGGCTCGACATTCAGCTTGCGATGTATCGTAAACGGACAGGCGCGCCGGCAGCTGGTGAGCGCAAGCGGCCCGTCCTGCTCCTTGTTCACGGCTCGTCGCCGGCCGCACTCGCAAGCTATGACCTCTCCGTGCCGGGCCATGCGGAATATTCGCTGATGAACGTGTTCGCGCGGCTCGGTTACGACGTGTGGGCGATGGATCATGAAGGGTATGGCGCTTCTACGCACACGGACGCCAACTCCGATATTGCGAGCGGCGTGCAGGACCTGATCGTCGGCACAGATCTGATCCGCGCTGAAACCGGGATCGAGACCGTGCACCTGCTCGGGGAATCGTCAGGAGCAATCCGAGCGGCCGCTTTCGCGGTCGCGAAACCGGAGCGCGCCGGCCGGCTGGTGCTGAGCGCGTTCACCTATACCGGGGCCGGGTCGCCAACGCTGGCCAAACGCGGCGAGCAGACGGAGTATTTTCGCACGCATAACCGCCGGCCGCGCGGGCGCGACATGCTCGAAAGCATCTTCACCCGCGATCATCCCGGAACGACCGATCCCGAAGTCGCCCGCGCATTCATCGAGAAGGAGATCGTCTACGGCGACAGTGTGCCCACCGGTACCGTACCTCGACATGACCGCGCATCTCCCAATCGTCAACCCAGCGCGCGTGCTTTCGCCCGTTCTCCTGATCAAAGGCGAATACGACGGCATCTCAACTCTGGAAGACTTGCAGAACTTCTTTGCCAAGCTCCCGAACGGAGACCGCCAGCTTTCCATCATCAAAGGCGCGGCTCACTCGCTTGTGCTGAGCCGAAGCCATCTCGTTTTCCAACACGTGGTACAGTCGTTCTTGGCCATGCCCGAGGGCCCCGCCGCGGGTTGACGGCAGGAGAAATCCGAAGGTCCTTACGGATTCAGTTGCAGGGCGGCGACGGCTTGCTCAGCCCACTCGTCGGCGCTCCCGGACTCCGACACGCGCAAATCATAGACTGCGGGCGGCACGAAGATTTGGTTGGTGTCGGCGAAGCGCCCAGCGGCAATCCGATCCACGAAGATTAGGAAGGCGGCCCCATTCGCCTGAAAGGCGTCGCGCGTCGCCGGTGTTGGACAGACGAAATCCGCAATAACAAGAGTTCCCGCTTCGACGACGCGGTCGCACAACCATCCCATCCGGCGTGCATGCTCGATCCGATCTTCAAGGGTGAAGCCGAGATCCTGGCTGATTTCCCGCCGCACGGCGTCAGCGTTGAAGTGGACGGCTCTGATCCGACGAAGCATAGCATGCGCCAACGTCGTCTTTCCGGCGCCGGGCAGTCCCATCACGAGAAGCTTGCGGGACCGCGTCAACGTTGCCAGCCAAACCAGTCGTATGCCCAATCCAGCCGGCGGACTATGCGTTCACCGAGATCGAGCGGCAATGTCTCGACCCAGTCGCCGACGACGCCCTTACGATGGAACACGCCCTCCTGTGTTTCGCCCGGCTTGCGGCCGCCCGTCACTGACATGAACGCCGCACCGAGCACGCATTCGGCCACGACGCTCGAATCGTCCGACACGCCCAAAAAACGGCACAGCCCGGCCATGATCGGCGTCGGCATCGCGGTGAGCTGCTCATACGTAATGATCCGGCACGAATTCGGGATTTGTTCCGAATAGACAACGAGGAGCTGCAGTCCCTCTTCGATCGCCGGCAATGACGCGTCCACGAATGCAGCCATAGCGTCGCGGCCGCCAGACCCGAGGTTCGCTTTCGCCCAGAAATGCCAAGCCGAGCTCAGGCTATCGCGCGGATCGC
Source organism: uncultured Alphaproteobacteria bacterium (assembly GCA_963848035.1). Lineage (GTDB taxonomy): Bacteria > Pseudomonadota > Alphaproteobacteria > Acetobacterales > Acetobacteraceae > JAVVHH01. The sequence goes on along the minus strand of CAWKCD010000001.1, from coordinate 2,019,037 downwards.
GTGCGATTCCGATAAATCGTGCGGTTGGAAACAACCGCTTCAATCGAGGGAATAGGAACACATTCTCCGGCGTCTTTTCGCCGACGGCGGCGTAGTGATAGCCCGCCAATTGACGCCGGAACGCGAGCAGGATCGCGGTTCCGAGTAGCATGTCGGTATCGTCTTCGGTGGGCGGGGGATAGCCTTTGGCGTGCCGGAAGGTATCCGCGCTCTTTGTAGCGACTGCGATGCTTCTCGCGTGCATCAATGCATCCAGCGGCTGGGCCAGGTCCTGGTGGAATAGCGCTTCGCCGCGGCATGAGATGTCCGGATGCAGGTCCAGCAACTCTTGCAGCCATGTCGTCCCGGACCGAGGCGCACCGCCCACGAAGAACAACTGGCGCTTCGCGATACCCGTGAGTTCACGCTGCCTGTCGACCCACGGGGCCTCACTTTGTTTAGGACTGTCCATGTGGCAAAGCTACTCCGGCCCCTGCGGCGCCGCTAGCAACGGGCATCCCGCTGGACATAAGCGCAGTCAAGATTCATGGTCACGGGACCAGACAATGTCAATTCCACGCCCCTTGCGCTCACACCAGCAACGTCTCGCCGGCATCGTCGAAGCCATCGCGACGGGCCAGACGGAGGCGCGGGACATCCTCGCGGCCGTTACACCTGGAGGCGGCAAGTCTCTCCTCCCGGTGATTGCAGCAACCCGACTGGTCGAGTCACGCCTTGTCGAGCGTGTGGTCTGGGTCGTTCCGCGCGACACGCTCAGGCTGCAGGCGGAGGAGGCGTTCACCGACCCGGCCTGGCGAACCGCTCTTGGGCACGGGCTGTCGCTACGTGCGGCTGACAATGGGCCGGATCCGGCACGCGGGCTTGACGGCTACGTCACCACCTATCAGGCCATCGCTGCAGCACCGGATCTCCACCTCGCCGAAATCCGCAATCGGCGGACGCTCCTCGTTATCGACGAGGCGCATCACCTTCCGGCCGTCGCGGAGACCGACCCGGCCGCCGCTCAGACCGATCCCGATCCGGAGAGCACGTGGTCGCGTGCAATTCAGCCATTGTTGGAATGCGCTGCCATCCGCCTCCTCCTTTCCGGCACTCTCGAGCGTGCCGACGGCCGTCGCATTCTCTGGCTGCCTTACCGAAGCGGTGAGAAAACAGGCACAAGCGAAATCGAATTGGATGCGCCGGGCTGGGCGGTGATCGGCTACAGCCGAGCTCAGGCGCTGCAAGAACGAGCTGTCCTGCCCGTCACCTTCGGCGCGCTCGACGGCGAGGCGACCTGGGAGGCTGAGCAGGGCGTCGCGGTTGGCCCCCATCGGCTCTCTGCGGCGTTTCCGAACGAGACGACACGCCCTGCCCTGTTCACCGCGCTGCGCACCGGTTTTGCCGAGGCGCTGTTGCGCGAAGCCTTCCTCTCCGTCCGGAGACTCCGAGCCCAGCGACGCCGCGATCGCGAACTGCCGCCCGCGGCGACGGCGCCCGGTCTCGGCAAGCTACTGGTCGTGGCCCCCGACCAGGATAGCGCGCGCCGTTACCTTGAGGTGATCCGGCAGTGGATACCGCCCAGCCTCGCGCGAAGCGTCGCACAACTGGCCACGTCGGACACGCCGCGCGCTCACGAGACGGTGGCCCGCTTTCGTTTGCGTTCGGAGCCGTCGATCCTGGTCACGGTCGCAATGGCCTATGAGGGCCTTGACGTTCCAGAGATTGCCGTGGTGGCCGCGCTGACGCATATCCGGTCTCGCCCCTGGCTCGAGCAGATGGTAGCGCGCGCAACCCGGGTCGATCCGAATGCCGGCGCCTACGAGCACCAACGCGCGCTGGTGTTCCATCCCGACGACCCGCTCTTCCAGCGTTTCCGAATTCGGATGGAAACCGAGCAGGGAACGGTGGCACGCAAGCCAAAGGCCGGTCAGGCGCATTTGCCGCTTCCATTGTGGCTGCAAGACGTATTGCCACCACGGGATGCGATCGTGCCTTTGCAAAGTAATGCCCTTGCCTTGCGCTACGCAACTCTGCGCCCTGGTCCAGACCTCGCGATGCGCCGGACGGATGCGCCCGGTTCGCAATCCGAATTGCTGGAGGCTCCTTCGGTAACTGAACGGCGTCTGCGAGCACGGCTCGGCGAGTTGGTGGCCGGGCAAGCCGTTGAAGACGAGTCAGGTCGCGCCGGCTTACGCAACGCGTCAGCCGGCCCAGGCCTTTACCATCGCTACAATGCAGTGCTCAAACGCGTGTCCGGCGACAAAAGTCGGGCTCAGATGACGGTAGCGGAGTTGGAGTCGGCGATCGCGTGGCTCGACCGCAACCGACTGGCCGATCATCTGCATCTCTTGGATGCGGACCCGCGCTACGCCTGGTCTGCACGCAAGCGCGGCGAGTGGAAGCCACCCGTCAGTCGTGGTCCAGCGCTTCGCCCCTGACCACGCTGACAGACGCAGCGTAATGAGGCGCTGCAGGGCTGTCTAGACAACTTTCAAATATCTATCATGGCAGATTCGGTTAACGTGGTAGCGCGCCGTCAGGCCTTCAGGCGGGGTTATTGTTAGATGCGAAACTTGGTCCGATAGCAAAAGGCGGCAGCGTTGCGTCTGAAGTGCTCCCCGTTTTGACCGGACACCGGCTTTAGCCGGGAGACCCAGGCGTAAGCCTGGTGCTATGCCTATGTCCGACACGTTTTCGAAGGTCGAAATCATCAAGGGAGTCGCGCGTCGCCGCCGCTTCTCGACCGAGCAGAAGCTGGCCGTCGTCAGCGAGACGATGCAGCCGGGTATGTCGATCAGCTATGTTGCCCGCCGTCATGGGCTCTCGCCCAGCCTGGTGTTCCGATGGAGGCGGTTGATGACCGAAGGCGGCCATGAAGCCGTCCGCGCCGATGACGACGTGGTTCCCGCAGCCGATGTCCGCCGCCTGTTCGAGCTTGATTCCTGCTGAACGGCGAGGTCGTGCGGGTCGCATTCGCGCTCGACTGCCATGATCGCGAGGTGATCGGCTGGGTGGCGACCACGGCGGGTATCTCCGGCGAGATGATCCGCGACCTCATGGTTGAGTGCGTCGAGGCCCGTTTCGGCGCCTCACGAGCACCCCACCCGATTCAGTGGCTGACGGACAACGGGTCGATCTACGCCGCCGCAAGGACGCTCGACCTCGCCATCGCGCTCAACCTCGAACCCTGTTTCACTCCGGTGGAGAGCCCCGAGAGCAACGGCGTCGCCGAGGCGTTCGTCAAAACCCTCAAGCGGGACTACGTCCGTGTTAGTCCGCTGCCGGATGCTGCCGTCGCAATCCACGTCGTCGACAAGTGGATGACCGACTACAACGAGATCCACCCTCACAGCAGGCTCGCCTACCGCTCACCGAGAGAATACATCAGAGCTCAGTCGCAACCCGCCGCGTGTCCGGCTTGATGGGGTCAACTCCAGCGTCCGAGATGATCGCACGAGAACTTACCGAGATTGGTGTCCAGCAGGTTAGGCAGGCAAGGGAGTGTGTGATCTGAATTTAGAGTCTCGAGTCGCAATCTATTACGCCCCTGAGCTCGACGATCCACTCTGGAAGGCCGGATGCACTTGGCTCGGGCGCGACCCGGAGCGTGCGACGCCGATGTCACAGCCCGTCGTGCACGGGATTGATGCGCTAACCGCCGACGCTCGCGGCTACGGCTTCCATTGCACTCTCAAGCCTCCGATGCGGCTAGTGACCTCATATGACGGAATTCCGGCATGACGTCGGGTGTATGGCTAAAGCGATCCGCCCATTTGACTTGCCACCATTTTCAGTCGGAGACCTTTCCGGCTTTCTCGCCCTTCGCGTCGGGCAACCCAATTCGTCTCTTCAAGCGCTTGCCGATCTGTGCGTCGCCTGGCCTGACCGACACCGCCGAGCCCCTAGCGACGTCGAATTGCAGAAGCGCCGACAGACAGGGCTGTCGGAAGATGCCGATATCCTATTGCTACGTTGGGGTTATCCAGGCGTATTCACGCGCTGGCGTTTTCATATGACGTTGACCCGGCGCTTAAGTGTGGAGGAGCTATCCGCGTGGCGTTCGGTCGCTGAGCAGCATTTTGCCGCATCCTTGGCTCAACACCGACAACTCCAATCGATCTGCATTTTCACCCAAGCGGCGCTGGACGCACCATTCCGATTGGCAGAACGACTCCCCGTAGGCTGAACTCGAGACCTATTCGTCCGTTGATCGCAATCTCCCCTACAGGCCTGGGTCGAACCCTGATGCTTCTAGAGGTGCTTTGGCGGCGTCACATGGAGGCGAATGCATATGTTCCAGAATAGGCGAGCCCGCTAGCCGTTGACGCTCTCAAGGGTATATCGTCGGTCTGCCGTGCCAACCCAATCTCTCCCTATTAGCGCGTGTGGAGCCTCGGCCGACACCTGGACCGAAGCGATGGGAGAGGGGGATTTCCACAAGGCGTGGCAAGTAAGCGATCACGTCCTAGCCGGACGAGATCCGGCAACGCGAGACGATCCACGACAACCCTATCACCTTCGCTGGGTGTGGGACGGACGCCCTTTTGAGAACCGACGAATTATCGTTCGCTGTTATCATGGCCTGGGCGATACTCTTCAATTCTGTAGATTTCTCGCGCCGCTTTGTCAGCGTGCCGATCACGTGACGCTCGAAGTTCAACCTGAGATCGTGACTACGCTCGCTTACCTTCAAGCTGCGATAACGATCGCACCTTTTGACCGCGCACAGCCGCTGCAGGCGACCGACTGTGATATCGAGATCATGGAACTTTGCCATGCATTGCGCCTGCCACCGGAACCCGCTCCGTATCTGAACCTGACGACGGAAGTTGGCATCGGCCCGGTTTCGAGTAGGTCTATGTTGGCAGGCCAGTCCATCTTGGCAACCTGAGCGATCGGTGCCGGCTCAACTGCATCGGCCCGCTACTGCGGCTGCGGGACATCCAGTTCATTAACCTTCAACTTGGCGCTTCGCTCGATGGCGTTAGCGGCACGTGCCCGAAGACGATACGGGAAACCGCTCGCCTTATCACAACCCTCGATCTCGTGATCTCTGCAGATACAATGGTGGCGCATCTCGCAGGAGCTCTCGGTGTTCCACTGTTCCTGCTTCTGAAATCCGCTCCGGACTGGCGCTGGACCGCCGGTGGAGCGGGAAGCGTATGGTATGATCAAACGAGAAAGTTCATTCAGCCGCAACCTGGCAACTGGTCTCAGCCAATCGAGGAAATGACCCAAGCGCTCGAACATGCGTGTGCGATAAGGAACTCTGTTGGCCGTATGCGCTTGTAGCAGAGCATGAGGGCAGATCGGCTACGCATTGTCATTTTAGGACTGACGATCACCTCGTCATGGGGAAATGGTCACGCGACGACCTATCGCAGCCTTGTTCGAGGATTAGTTCAACGGGGTCACTCCGTCCTTTTCTTGGAGCATGATAAACCCTGGTATGCCGCAAACCGAGACCTGGCAGATCCCCCGTTCGGGAACTTAGCACTTTACGACGATGTTTCGTCGCTCGAAGCCATTTGGGGCCAGCAAATCGCCTCTGCTGACATGGTGATCGTCGGATCTTATGTCCCGGACGGGATTGAGGTTGGTAATATCGTCAACCGTTTAGCGCGCGGCTTGACGGCGTTTTACGACATAGACACGCCGGTAACACTCGCGCGCCTTGCGGACGGCAGCTGCGATTACATTTGCCCGCGTCAAATTCCCAGATACGGGATGTATTTATCGTTCACGGGGGGACCTACACTCGCCGACCTCGAAGAACGATGGGGTGCGCAACGAGCGTTGCCGCTTTACTGTACAGCTGACCCGGATCTCTATCATCCAAGAGCGACAAACCAGCCAGAATGGGATCTGGGTTATCTGGGCACATTCAGCACCGACCGTCAGCCGAAACTTGACGAATACCTCATAAAGCCTGCGGAAGAATGGCGCGAAGGTCGCTTCGCCGTAGCTGGCCCCTCCTATCCAGACAACGTCAAGTGGCCTGCAAATGTCCATCGGATCGAACATCTACCGCCGGCCGATCACGTCGACTTCTATACCGCTCAGCGGTTTACGCTGAATGTAACACGTGCAGATATGGTGCAGCGGGGATGGAGCCCAAGCGTAAGGCTCTTTGAGGCCGCCTGTTGCGGCACTCCAATCATTAGCGATTGGTGGGAGGGCCTCGACTCGCTCTTCAAACCCGGCGAGGAAGTGCTCATCGTCAGCAACCGGCACGAGGCTTTGGAGCTTCTGCGATCAGTCCCTGACTCTCGACGGGTTGAAATCGGACTCGCCGCACGCGCGCGCGTACTCACGTATCATACCGCCGACGTCCGAGTTCGCGAGCTTGAGAGTTACGTCCGCGGCACTCCGATGGCGGAACAGCGAGTAGCAACCGCATGAAAATCGTGATTTTCGGTCTCTCTGTTAGTTCGTCTTGGGGAAACGGCCACGCAGCTCTATGGCGGGCATTGATCCGCGCACTGATCAAACTGGGCCATAACGTCGTATTTTTTGAGCGGGACGTTCAATACTACGCGGAGCACCGAGACCTGCTGCATCTTCCAGTCGGTGGAGAACTCGTTCTGTATCATGATTGGGAAGATGCCCAGCCCCGAGCACGCATCGAACTGGCAGAAGCAGATGTCGGTATGATTACATCTTACTGCCCGGATAGCGAAGCCGCTAATCGCCTAATGCAAGACATTGATGGCGGTCTTCGCTGTTTCTACGATCTCGACACACCAGTTACGCTCGCTCGGGTCGATGCAGGAGACGAGATCGACTATTTGAGCGCCGACGGCCTAGCGTCGTTCGATCTTACTTTGAGCTACACAGGAGGAAGTGCGCTGGACGCGCTAAAAACACAACTCGGCGCGCGGCGGACTTTTCCTATATACGGCTCAGTGGACCCGGATTTACACTATCCGGTATCTCCAAGACCCGAATACTCTGCGACCATGTCTTATATAGGCACTTATGCACCTGACCGCCAACGCGGTCTGGACCGGCTTCTTGTTGCGCCAGCCAATGCTTTAAAGGATTGCCGGTTTGTGGTTGCCGGCGCGCAATATCCGCAAACGCTATCCTGGGCGTCAAACATCACACAATTGCATCATCTTCCTCCTCCCGAGCATCCAGCTTTCTACTCGTCATCGGCGCTGACCTTAAACATCACGCGCGAGGCAATGGCGAAGAGAGGTTGGTGCCCATCCGGCCGGTTATTCGAAGCTGCCGCCTGCGGAGCGCCTATCTTATCGGACTGGTTTGATGGTCTGGATGATTTCTTTCAGCCGACCGAGGAAATCCTGGTCGCGCGCTCCACTACAGACGCTTTGCAAGCGCTTATGCTGGACCGACCTGTGCTTGCCAACATTGCCAAGCGAGCCAGAGAACGTGTGTTCGATGAGCATACGTCCATTCGTCGAGCGGCCGAGATGATCTCTGCGTTCGAAGAGACCGCTGCAGGAGCAGCCTAATGTGGGGGGTGATCCCCGCTGCAGGGAACGGGACGCGCATTCAACCGCTCGCGTTCAGCAAAGAGTTACTCCCTGTTGGCTCTCGTCGCGACGTCACTGGTATCGACCGACCTCGTGCCGTAAGCGAATACCTCGTTGAGCGCATGATCTTAGCCGGCGTCAAAAACATCTGCTTTGTCATATCATCTCAGAAAAGCGATATTCTCCAATACTATGGCGGCACGATTGGAGATGTGGAGCTTGTCTACGTGTGCCAAGATGGCGCAAACGGTTTATGCGATGCCCTATTTCGGGCAATGTCAGTTATTCCGAGCGATGAACCCGTGTTGATTGGGCTGCCTGATACCGTTTGGTTTCCGTCCGATGCGCTAGCGGGTCTTCCGAATGATCGCTTTTCTTTTCTACTGTTCCCGGTCGCCCGGCCAGAGTTTTTCGACGCCGTTTCGCTCACGCATGATGGGCGAGTGCTCAACATTGAAGTGAAGGCCGCTCACCCGAAAACCAGCTGGATTTGGGGCGCAATGAAAATGCCCGGAGCAACATTACACTCGCTACACCGATTATGGAAAGAACGAGGTTGCAAAGATGAGTTTTTCGGTACCCTCGTGAACGCCTGGTTGGATATGGGTGAGGTCGCATGGGGTGTCCAGCTTGGGACCGACTATGTCGACGTTGGAACGCTGCATGGGTATCGCGAGGCGATGGCTCTGCTCGACCATTCGTCTGATCTGACTGCGTCTGAACACGTGACAGTAAATCAACCTCTTGTAGGGTGTGATCCTTGAGTGCTGTTAATTGGACTAAATCCGAGGTCAGGCTACGTGCTAAGGCATTGGGGCCTTGGTTCCACAATCTTGACCTTAAAGGTGTACAAACTGCTCCAGATCATTTCTTGGGCGACTATCCACAGGTGAAATGGCAGCGTTTTAAGGACGAGATACCTTTAGATCTGACCGGCAGGACAGTGCTTGATATTGGCTGCAACGCCGGCTTCTACTCGTTGGAAATGAAGCGACGAGGCGCTACGCGCGTCGTCGGTATTGATTTTGACGAGGATTATCTTGCGCAGGCCCAGTTTGCAGCAAGCGTCGAGAACCTTGACATCGAGTTTCAGAAGCTAAGCGTCTACGACGTGGCCAAAATCGGTGAGAAGTTCGATGTCGTTTTCTTCATCGGCGTTTTTTACCATCTTAGACATCCACTGTTAGCACTGGATCTTGTGCACGAACACGTGGCGAGGGATCTGCTTATTTTCCAGTCGATGCAGACGGGGCTCTGACGAGATCTTACCGGTTGAACCGGACTATAATTTTTTCGACCAATCGGTCTTCGCTGATCCTGGCTATCCGAAGTTACATTTTATTGAACATAGTTATTCTAACGACAGTACAAATTGGTGGGCACCAAATCGCGCCTGCTCGGCCGCAATGCTGAGGTCTGCGGGATTTACGATCGAATCCAACCCGGAAGCCGAAATCTTCATCTGCCGTAGGATCGACGCCAGCGACCCGAGCTATGGAGCTGTTTATCCGGCGAGAGGCTTAAATCATGATTGAAGCGGTCATGATCTGGAATGAGCCAAACAACAAGTCACACTGGGATTTCGAGAAAGATCCTCAGTGGGAGCGGTTTGGATCGATGGCAAAATTGGCTTGCCAGGCGATCCATGCAGAAGCTCCGGGACTCCCTCGGGTGCTTGGCGGCATGAGCCCGATCGATCCGAATTTCGTTCGAGCGCTACAGCAGCACGGAACGTTTGATCATCTGGACGCCGTTGCGGTGCACGGATTCCCGTTCGATTGGAATCATTGGATGATTGACGAGTGGCCCGAGAAATTGAGCAGCATCCGGGAGGTGACTGCTCTGCCGATCTGGGTCTCGGAGGTCGGAGTTTCGACATTCGGTGCCGAAGAAGTGCAGGAGTGGGGACTTCGTCGGACGGCCGAGTTGCTGATTGGCCAGTCTCCACGAATACATTGGTATAGCCTATACGATCTACCCGCTGCGTGGCCCGCAACGACGCGGCATCGCGAAGCAGAAGGGAGTTCTTACTACCGTCATTTTCACATGGGCTTGATTGATGAGCACGGGCGTCCAAAGCGGGCGGCCCATTTATTTCCGGACTACACTCCAGCTATGGGCCTATGTCAGTGGTTCCACTTCGAAGATCATCGGCTCAACTCGGCCGTAGAGACTATGCGCCAGATGGGTGTGAAATATGTGCGAACCGGCCTTTCATGGGCCAACTCCTTCCGTCCTGGCGCCGATCGATGGTTCGATCGGCAAATGCGGGCCTTGGACGAATTTCAGGTCACCACCACGTTTTGTTTTACGCCAGAACATGAAGGTGAGTGGGCGCATCATACGGCAGTTCCGAAGGAGCCGGAACGTTTTGCAGAGTTTTGCGCCAACATGGTCAGGCGGTATGCACCTGGTGGCAGGACATCGTTAATCTCAGACGCGACCGGGGCGGCTGCACCGGTGACCTGATGCTCCAACCTCATGCAGGCCTGTACGCCCTCCCAATCGTGTTGAATTGGCACAGCTAAAGATATTGAGCGTCGCCTACCCGTTTGCCGCCGTCAGTGCAGATGCCGTCGGCGGAGCGGAGCAGGTGCTGTCACAAATAGATAGAGCTCTGGTCCAGAGTGGCCATCAGTCGTTTGTCATTGCGACAGACGATTCTCGGGTCCGTGGTACACTTCTTCCGTTACCTTCGTTCGGCGCGTGTGACATGCTTGCCGACCAGGTTATGACTCGAACAGCGGTTTCGAACTAAAGAGCTCTTAGAAACTATCTTAAGATCACAATATATTGACGTAGTACACATGCACGGTGTTGATTTTCACGAATATCTGCCAGAGCAGCAGCATCCGCTTCTTGCCACGCTACATCTGCCGCTTGATTGGTCACTCGCCGGTTGCACTAGCGCCTGCACGCCCAGCGACATGGCTGAACTGTGTCTCACACGATCAAGCGTCACGCGGAACCTTCAAGCCCAAGATGCTATGTCCAATAGAGAATGGCGTCTCCGTTGATGAGTTGGCCAAACTTAACCCGCCCGCGTGGTCGATACGCTGTAATGTTGGCGAGAGTCTGCCCTGAGAAGGGCCAGCACATAGCCTTACAGGCTGCTCGCTTGGCCGACTGTAGCCTAGCGCTAGCCGGCTCAGTATTCTCCTATGTCGCCCACCTCGACTATTTTGAAACCCAGGTCAGACCATTGCTTGATCGAAAAAGACGCTTCATTGGTCCCGTAAATTTCCGCCAAAAGCGTCGCCTGCTTGCAAGTGCGGCGTGCCTTGTAATTCCAAGTCAGGTCGCTGAAACGAGTTCGCTCGTAGCGATGGAGGCAGCAAGCTGCGGAACACCCGTCGTCGCTATGCGATCTGGCGCGTTGCCACATGTGGTCGAGCATGGGCGGTCCGGCTTTATTGTTGACTCTGCTGGACGAGATGGCCGCGGCGATGCGCAGGGTCAGCGACATCGATCCGGATGTTGTGTCGATCCATTGCACGGGAACGTTTTTCCGCTGATAGAATGACTAATGCTTACATCGACTATTACTATAAATTGCGCGCGGCGGCGTAGGGCCATTGTATTTGATCTCGAACATTCTCAAAGATGATGAACTACGTGAGCTTCGAGCAGAGTGGACCTGTCTATGGAGCCGAACCTTAGGCGCAACTCCATTTCAGTCGCCCGAGTGGCTACTCCCCTGGTGGAACCACTTCGGGTCGGGCTTCCCAATTGTCACATTGCAACGTTCGGAAGGAACCCTGACAGGGCTACTCCCGCTTTACTACCTTCCTGATAAATCGAAGGTTCTTCCGGTCGGTGTCGGTTTATCAGATTATTTCGATGTGCTTGGCAATTCGAGGGGACTTTTGGACGCGGGCTTAGCCTCCGTCTCTGATCCAAGAGCGGTCTGCCATCTCGTCGATGTTCGACCGACGTCTCACCTTGTTGGAGCAACCATTCCGAGTTGGACAACCGAGTGGATTGAGACCATCGCGTGTCCTGTGCTTACCCTGCCCAACATTCCAACCATGGCGCGCCGCAAGCTAAGGATAAATCAGAGCCGCGCGCAGAGGTCTGGTGGTTGGGTCGTCGAGACCGCCTCCTTGGAAACGCTGGACTATCATCTCAATGGCTTGATCCGTCTACACCAGTCGCGCTGGCGCGCCCGCGGCGAGTCAGGTGTATTGTCGGATCAGCGCGTTTTGGCGTTTTGGCATGAGGCTGCACCAGGGTTGCTCAGCGCCGGGCTCCTGCGACTATGCTCGATCAAGATTGCCGGCGAGCAGGCCGCTGCGATCGCCGCGCTTCTCGCGCCCGATCGTATTTTCTTTTATCTCAGCGGATTTGATGACAGTTATGCTTTTGTAAGTCCCGGGACAATCTTGCTTGGAGCGATGCTTGAAGAAGCTATTGCGGAGGGGCGATCGGAGGCGCACTTCTTACGTGGTCGTGAGCGTTACAAATATCAGTGGGGTGCCCAGGACCGGTTGAATTGGGCTGGTCATTTCACACGGGTCGCCAAGTCGGCTCAGAGGTAGCCAGCACCCGCCTCTCGCTCGAAGCGATCGGGTGCCCCTTCCCATTCGATACGCGCATGCTCGAGCACGTAAACTCGATCGGCGTGAGGAAGCGCAAAGGTGACATTCTGTTCACCCAGAAGAACCGTAATCGAAGTCGTTTGCCGAAGGCGCTCCAGCGCTTGCGAGAGTTGCTCCAGGATCACCGGCGCCAGGCCTAACGTCGGCTCGTCGAGTATCAGAAGCTTAGGCCGCATCATCAAGGCTCGAGCGATTGCCAGCATTTGCTGCTCTCCACCCGAGAGCGTCGACGCGTTTTGGCCCTCTCTCTCTCTCAACCGCGGGAAAAGGCCGAACAGCCATTCGAGTTGTTGAGCCCGATCGGCATCGGTTTGGTGCTGTCCACCCAGATCGAGATTCTCCCGGACTGTCATATCGCCGAAAAGCTCGCGCGTCTCAGGGCAGTGAACGACGCCATCGCGTGCAATACGCGCGCCTGAGCGCCCCGCAAGATCGGAACCAGACCATAGAATTTGCCCCTCATAGGGCACCAGACCGGAGACGGCGTTGAATAGGGTCGTCTTCCCTGCGCCGTTGAGGCCAACGATGGAAACGAATTCCCGCTCATGCACATGAATATTCACTCGCTCGAGCGCCTGGGCTTTTCCGTAGAACACTGAAAGATCCCGGATGTCGAGGAGCGGCTTGTCAGAGTCCGTGAAAGTGCTTTCCGGCCTCGCGGCAGTGGTAAGTGCGCCGCCTAAATAGACACGACGAACAGTTTCGTCCCGCATTACCTGCTCAGCGGTCCCGACTGCGATCCGCTCCCCGAGATACATAGCCACAACCCTGTCCGCAAGCGCCGAGACGCTCTTTACGTTGTGGTCAACCAACAGCACCGCCCGTCCCTCGTTTCCGAATGTGCGTATCAATTCGGAGAACAACTCGGTCTCGGCCCTGGTAAGCCCGGCGAACGGCTCATCGACCAGAACTATCTTGGGATGGCGGGCAATGGCCTTGCCCAATTCCAATTTTCGGAGATCGGCAAACGGCAGTGTTGACGGACGGCGGTCGAGCACATCGGCTAACCCCACACGCTCGGCGATCTTGCGCGCCTCACGATCATGGGCGGGGTCAGCAAGGAGGCGAAGGAGGCTATCAGGCAGCAACGCAAGCTTAATGTTCTCCAACACTGTTTGCCGCTGAAGGGGCCGAGAGTGCTGAAAGACCAAGCCGACGCCACTGCGTGCGATGCGGTGCGAGGGCTCCCCAGCCAACTCAAGTCCGCCAACGCGGATCGAGCCCTCAGTGGGGCGCTCGATACCGATAATACACTTCATAACCGTCGATTTACCCGACCCGTTCGGGCCTATCAGGCCCACGATTTCGCCTCCAGCTACGTCGAAGGTCATGTCTTTGACCGCAACCAGACCGCCGAACCGTTTGGTCAAGCCTTGAACCTGGAGCAACGGGCCAACCGGTCGCGTCACGACAGCTCCCCCCGGCGGCCCGTCAACACTCCCACGAACCCGTTGGGGGCAAGAAGGACAACGATTAACGCCAGCCCGGAAACGATCAGTGTCGCGAGTTCGCCGGTGGGGCGCAAAACTTCGGTCATCGCGATCAGAAAGATCGATCCGATCGCCGCGCCAATGATCGTGCGGCGCCCGCCAATAACAGCCGAGATGATGATCTGAACACCAACGGTGATCGCAATCAGCGTCGAGACGGAGGCAGTGCCCATGTAAAAGACCAGCAAGGCTCCCGATAAACCGGAGAAGAACGCGCTGATGACGAACGCAGCAAGCTTGTGCTTCGTCACGTTGAAACCAAGCGCCCCGGCCTGTATCGCGTCCTGCCCGCTTGCCTGCAGGATCAGCCCCATCGGCGACCTTGAAAGCCCCCAGAGGATAGCCCCGCAAGTCACCATAAAGGCAAAGGCGATCCAATAGTTGGTCGTGGCATCCACGCTGAGCACGTCCGGCACCATCAGTCCGATTTCACCACCGGTGAATCCCGCAAAGACCACAACCAAGTTTTGCAGGATCAAGACGGCAACCAAAGTCGTGAGACCGAAATACGGGCCGGTCACTCGAAGAGCCGGCAAAGCCAATAGAATACCACCCAGCACGGCCAAACCCGTTCCGAACAGCACGCAAATCCAAATTGGATAACCGTAGCCATTCAGGATACCGGCTCCATAAGCACCCAAGCCAATCAGAAAAGTCGGGCCAAAATTCACTTCGTTTGCAAAGCCGAAGAGCAAATCCCAAGCCATAGCGAAGACACCGAAATAATAGGCGACCGTCAACACACCCAAGATGTATCCCGAGACGCCCAGAGGCAATACTGCCAAAGCAGCAAGCATCAAGAGCAGCAACCAAGTGAGCGGCGATGATAGAACACGCATGATTTAGCGCCGTCCCAACAGGCCGCGAGGCCGAACATACATGACCACTACGAGTAGCAGTAGAGCAGGAATAAAGCGGTAAGATGTCGTGCCGAAGCTCGTCCCGAAAATCTGATCGAAATAGGCTGTCAGGGTTTCGATGTATCCGACGATATATGCCGCGATCAGCGAACCGGAGACGCTGCCAAGCCCGCCTAACACAACAATTGAGAACGCGCTGCCGGTAAGCGGACCCGCACTGTAGGAACTCACCCCAAGAAACATGCCCAGCAACACGCCAGCAACCCCAGCGAGCGTGCCGTAAATCATCCACACGACCAGATAGATCCAAGAAAGTTCGATGCCCAGCAAAGTAACGCCACGTGCGTTCATCGAAGCCGCCATCACCGCCTTCCCTGTCCTGGTGCGATTGACAAGCAACCACAAGATGCCAATCGCCAGCCAGCAGATTGCAGCAGTGAATATCTCGTTGGCAGGCGTTCGCACGCCAAACAACGGTAACACGCCGCTAATGATTGGTAGAACAGTCTTAGCACTATCGGTGTAAAGGTAAGCGATCGCTTCCTGCATCATGATACCCCACAGCAGCGTCGCCGTAAGGATAAATATCTCCCGCTCCTCGGGCCGGATCAGGCGTGAGCGCTGTATGGGCCGCACTATTGCGCCATAGGTCAATAGCGCGAGCAGGATCGAGACGATCACGCCAAACAGGGCGCCGACATAATGCCCGAGGCCGAGTTGAGCATTTGCCGCCCACGCTGCGACCGCCGCAGCGACCATCAGAGAGCCGTGTGAAAAATTCAGGACACCGGAGACGCCGAAAATCAGAGTAAAGCCGGTAGCGCCCAATGCATAAAGCGCGCTGATCGCAAAACCGTCGATTAAAACCTGCCAAAAGAGCAAAGGCCGCCTCGCATGCTACAACTTCGCTTGGGTGTGAACATGATGGCTGAGCAGAACTCAGCCATCAGCATTGGAGGCCGTTGCTCCCGAAGCATCTGCTCCGGGAGACAACGATGGTTTTACTACTGAGCGGCGGCGTTCATCTTGATGAAACTCGGGAATTCAAGTTTCCCGTTCGCCAGCTTCGCCGGCCAGAGATTGACTTGCTTACCGTCCTTCCACTGCAGCATCAGGCCCTGAATCGCGCCCTCGCCCGTGACAAGGCCGTGCGGATGATCGCTGTCTCGCGCCTGGAAACGAATTTGCCCGATCGTACCTTCGAAGTCGGTCTTCTCGAGCGCTTCCACCAACTTGTCCAAATCATCGGAACCGGCGCGCATCAAAGCATCCGTGAGATAGTAGACCTCGTCGTAAGCGGTGTAACCGGCATAGGATGGAGGCTGGCCATATTTCTTGGCAAACGCGTCAACGAACGGAATGGTCCTTGCGGTCACGGCCACTCCCGGACCGGACACAGCCTCATAGAGCACGCCTGCGGTCGCGCCATTTGTGTCCTTCCAGAAAGTTGCGTTGGTGGCTTGGGAAGCAATCCCGAACATCGGGATCGGGATCTGCTGGTTCTTCCACTGCACCGTCGGCTGAACTCCGACATGGGAGATCCCGGTGATGATAACGTCTGGCTTGTTGCTTTCGATTTTATTGAAGATCGGAGTGAAGTCGGTCGTGTCCGGTGAGAACCGGATATGATCGAGAACCTTCAGACCGATTTTCGGCAGACATTTCTCATAACCCGCGTCGAGCGGCGTCGTCCACGCAGCGTCCTCGCTCATGATAACCGCGGTTTTCATGTGCAGATCGCGCACCAACATGTCTTTGGCCGCGTCGCAGGTCAGATCGGCCAACGCGCTGGATGTTAGATAACCGTGAAATGTATATTTTAGATGATCGTAGTCCTTCTTAATGTTCTGGGTGATCACGTCCGAAGCCGCGCCCGGCGTGACCATGACGGTCTTCATACGGCCCGACCATGGCTCGAGGGCGAGAACCACCTCGCTGATATAGCTCGCGATCACGGCATTCACGTGATCCTCGCTCACGGCGCGCTGGAACGCACGAACCGAGTCGGCCGCGGAGGAGTGGTTATCGTAAGTGATGATCTCGACCTTGCGGCCGCTGATCCCACCTTTGGCGTTGATCTCATCGGCGGCTAGCTGCGCTGCTTGCGGGATTGACGAGCCTGAGATCGATTGCACTTCAGCAATAACACCGATCTTAATTGGCTTGTCGGTCTGCGCGAACGCTGTTCCCGCCATCAAGCCCAACGCTAGGGCGGTTGCCGCAGCATTCCGAGATAGCACTGCAGGATATGTCATTCAGCCTCCCATCGTGACGTGTTCAACCACGTCTCCGCGATGGGCGGAGACACTACCGGATATCGCCGAGCGGTCCAGCCACTCTTTCGTCCGAAATACGCGCGACCGGTTACACTTTGCTCATCATCAGGCGAATACGTCGCGCGGGCTTTCGCAACGGAGTTCCTCACCCAGCGCCTGTCCTGCCATTGCAGCATCGGCCTGCGCACATTCCACAGAGCGTTTGACGAGGAAGCTGCCATCCGCACGTGCCACGAGACCAGTCAGCAGCATGCGCTGGCCGGGCAGAAGACGGGCGTGCGCCCCGATGGGCGTGTGGCAGGACCCGTCGAGCGTGGCCAGCAGCGCCCGTTCGGCGGTCGCGGCGCAGTCGGCCTCCGCACTGCTGATCGCGGAAAGCAGCCGTCGCAGTTCCGTATCACCCTCGCGGACCGTTATTCCCACGATGCCTTGGCAGGCCGCGGGCACCATGAGCTCAGGATCAATGATCACATCGGCCTCGTCCGAAAGCCCGAGGCGCCGCATTCCGGCGTAGGCCAGCAACGAGGCCGCGTAGTCGCCTCGCCGAACCTTGTCCAGGCGTGAATGGACATTCCCTCTGATCACGCACGCCTGGAGGTCCGGCCGCGCGTGGAGCAGCTGAGCTTGACGACGGACCGAGCTCGTGCCGACCGTTGCCCTCAGTGGAAGCGACGGATATGGCAAACCCGCCGCATCGGACAGTTCGGCGTCTGGGCCGAGGATCAGCACGTCGCGCGGGTCCTCCCGCTCCAAGGTGCAAGCGAGCACGATCCCGGGGGGAAGCTCAGTCTCGAGATCTTTCAGGCTGTGCACAGCCATGTCGACCCGGCGATCGAGAAGCGCTTCGTGGATCTCCTTAGCGAATAGCCCTTTGCCGCCGATATCGGCCAGACGCTGACCGCTCGCCTGGCTAGCATCTCCGCTGGTTCGGATCGCGAGTTCCTGAAACACCTCCAAGCCGTTCAGCACCGGGCAAAATCTGCTGAGAAGCGCGAGAAAGCTCCTTGTTTGGACCAGCGCAAGCGGCGATGCCCGCGTGCCGATCCGTAACGGCAGCGCCGGCCGATGTGGGCCAACCTTGGCAGCAGCCAAGATCGCGGCATGGAAAGCGCCATCTAAGGCTCGGGTCTGAACTCATGGCCTCGTTCCCCCCTGTCATGCGCCGAACGGCCCGTTCAGACGCACAATAGCCAAATTTAATATGCCAGCGAAAAGAACCCAGCCCAGATAGGGCAACATCGCCCAGCCCGCCATACGCGAGACCGGAAACAAGACCAGCGTCAAAGCAAGGATTGACAGCCAAAACGGCACCACTTCCGCCAGGGCCCAGTCAGGTCGCCTAAAGCCGAAAAACAGTTCGCTCCACGTCACGTTAAGCAACGCATTCAACGCGAACAGCGACAAAAGCCCGCGGCGCCGGTCGGAACCTTGAAGATGTTTCCAAGCAAGCACGCCGGCCAGAGCGGTCGACGCGTATATGAACGTCCACGCCGGCCCAAAGAGCCAATCGGGCGGCTGCCATGCCGGCTTGCTGAGTCCATAGTACCAGGGACCGATATCTGTGGCCGTTCCACCAAGCACCGCCACGAGCAACGCTGCACCGGCTGCCAACAAGACGGGATAGAAAGTTCTCACGCCCGGGCCATACCCACTAGGTGAGCCAAGTCTTTGAAAAACACGCGCAGATGCGCCATCGGATCGCGACGCGACATCTTCTTGTTCATGTAACTCTCCCACGTCAGACGTTGCACATCCTTGTCGCGGCAAAGCTTGACGAACAATTCGCGGCGCTTGTCGGTGGCGTACCAAAACCACTGCATGAAGCCGAGAACCGTAAATACCCGCCCGTGCGCTTTCATGAAGCGTTGGCGCGCGGTCCGCAGCGATCGCACGTCGCCGGTGATCCAGAGCGCCTCAACGGCTTCAGCGGCGAGGCGCCCGCCCAACATCGCATAGTAGATACCTTCGCCGGACGCCGGCGCCACGACGCCTGCCGCGTCGCCAGCCAAGATGACGTCGCGGCCATTGTCCCACCGCTTCATCGGCCGCATCGGGATGGGCGCTCCTTCACGCCGGATCGTCTCTAGACCGTCCAGCCCGGCGCTCGCACGAAGCTGCGTCACCGCAGGGCGGAGACCAAAACCCTTCTTCGCTGACCCCGTTCCGATGCTCATCGTCTCACCGTGCGGGAACACCCAAGCGTAGAAGTCCGGTGACAACGGACTTTGATAGTAGATGTCGCACCGGCCAGGATCGTACGAATGGCTGTCCGCTTTCGGCGCACGAACGATCTCGTGGTAGGCGAATACGTAACGGATACGATCAGCGCCCGGAACGCACTGCTTGGCAACGGCAGACTTCGCGCCATCAGCACCGATGACCGCGCGAGCCCGGACACTTGTCTCGCTCGTTTCGCCTTTGACAGTGAAGTGCACCCGCGCGATCCCGTCCGGGTCGCGCGTCACGCGCGCGAAGCTCGCGTCTCGCCGCTCCGCGCCAGCCTTCACCGCACGATCACGCAGCCACTCGTCGAACACCTCACGATCGACCATGCCGACATACCCGCCATCGATCGGCATTTCGGCCTCCGCCGCGCTCGGAGCGACGATCCGTGCTCCATTGGCGCGGGCGACCAGGAGATCCTCGGGGATCGCGAACTCACGTACTAGGATCGGCGGAATCGCGCCGCCACAGGGTTTGATACGGCCGGCTTTGTCGAGCAACAGCACGGCTCGATCCGGTCGTGCAAGATCGGCTGCGGCTGTTGCGCCGGCCGGTCCACCGCCGACGATGACGGCATCGTACGTCTCGGTCATCCCTGCATCCCCATCTGCATCGCATCGACAAGCGGCGGCGTCCCCCGCCGGGTCTCACGGAACAGCCCTGCCGCCAGGCAAGCCGCAATCGCGAATGCCGCAGCCTCCGCACCGAAGACCAGCGCATAAGCGACGTGCGGAACGCCGATGATTGATCGCGCGACGTCTGATGCGCTCGTCGCCATTAATCCGCCTGTCCCGAAGGCGAGCGCCTGCGCCGCGCCCCACAGCCCGATGCGCGTTCCTTCGCGTGAAGCCCGGCCCTCGGCTGCCAATCCCATCATCGCGCCGATCGCCGACACCGCGAACGCGCCGTTCGCCACACCGAGCATGAGCACGATGGGACGTAGCGGCGCCGCCGGGCCGATGAAGCCAGTCACCGCCACGGCAGACACCGCGCAAGCGGAAGCGACGCAGCCACCCACCGTCCAAGCCCGCATCACCGCGCCCTTGTAGGCGCCGGCAAAGCTCGTCCCGACCGCGACCACCGCCATGCCGAGCAACACGCCCGCGTGCTGTAATCCGGTCAGACCCGCAGTCGCGCCGGGCGTGAAGCCAAACACGGAGCCCGCAAACGGCTCGATCAGGAGTTCCTGGGCCGAGTAGGCAAACATCGAGACGAACACAAATATGGCGAAGTTCCGGGAGTGCCGTTCCGCCCAAATCTCACCGATCGATTGCAGGAACGGCTGCCGCGATGCGGGTGCCGAAGCAGCAACTTCTCCCTCAATTCGCCACACCGCCACGATGGTCAACGCCAACGCAAGGCCCGCGATGCCAGCCGTGACGGCGAGCAATCGGTCCGGAGAGAACGGATCCAGGAGCTTCGAGGCCGCGCCAGCCGTGATCGCAATCCCCGCGATCATCATCAGCCACAGGATCGTCGCCGATGCCGCATGCCGGTGCGCCGAAACACGGTGACCAAGCAATGTCAGCAGCGACGTTCCGGCCGCTCCGACGCCGCAACCGAGCAAGAGGAAGGCCAGAATGGCCAATGCGCCGCCCGGGAGCGGATGATCGACCATGATGCAAGTGGACGCGGCTGCCCCGACCGCCCCGCTCGCCATCGCGGCAACACCGCCCACAATCCAGGGAGTGCGCCGTCCGCCCATATCTGAGCCCCATCCCATACGCGGGCGGAGCACCTGCACGGCATAGTGCAGCCCCACCAATGCGCCTGGAATGATCGCCGGCATCGCGTAATCGACCGCCATGACCCTATTGAGAGTCGATGTGCACAGCACCACCACCGAGCCGAGCGCAACCTGCACCAGCCCAAGCCGGGCGATACCGGCCCACCCGAGCGGATTCACGACAGCACCATGGTGCGAAGCGCAAAAGCGGACGTGAGCATACCCAGCACGTAGAGCGTCGTTCCGGTCGAATTGTAGAAGATCGCTTGTGCCCGCGGCGCTAGCAGGAATCGCCGCATCAACGCCAGTTGCGCCAGGAGCAAGACCGCGACACCCGCCGCATACGCTGGCGCACCCCAGCCGATCAGCAACCCGATGACGACAACCTGAGGAATCGCCATGGTCCAGCAAGCGAAGCGTGCCGCCCGCTCGACGCCCAAGATCACCGGCAGCGATCGTATCCCACTCTGCAGGTCACCCTCGACGCTTTTGAAATCGTTCAGCGTCATAATGCCGTGCGCGCCGGCGCTATAGAGCAGGGCCGTCACGATGATCCGCAGGTCCGGCGCCGCTCCGGTCAGGACCGCCGTACCGGTGAACCACGGCAGCCCTTCGTAACAAGCGCCGCACGCCAGATTTCCCCACCACCCATTCTGCTTCAGCCGCAGCGGGGGAGCACTATAGGCCCATGCCAGCGCGAGCCCGACGAGCGCCGCGCCTGACACCCAGCGTCCGAGCAACGAAGCAACGAAGACCGAAAGCAGGGTCCAGAATACAGCGATCAACAGCCCGCTGCGCCCCGGCAAACGACCGGACGGTATCGGCCGGTTCGGCTCATTGATCGCGTCTACATGGCGATCGAACCAATCGTTGGCGGCTTGGCTGGTCGCGCAGACGAGTGGGCCCGCCAGCAAGATGCCAGTGATCGCCAGCGGCCACCGATCGGCCAGCGAGACACCTGAGGACACCAGTCCGCACCCGAATGCCCACATCGGCGCGAACCATGTGATCGGCTTCAGCAGCTCGAGCGCCGCGCTCCAATCCATCCGTGACCGCGTCGTGCGCATCACGGTCGACATCATTCGGCCTCAGCCGATTCATCGGCCCCGGCACCGAGATCACCCAGGCCATAGCGCCGCAACTTCACATACAGGCTCTGCCGCGAGAGCCCGAGCATCTCCGCAGCAGACGCTCGGTTATTCCCCGTCAGCTCGAGCGCCGCCTCGATGCAAAGCCGCTCGATTACCTCGGTCGCCTCGCGAACGAGATCCTTCAAGGGCACTTGGCCGATCAGCTCCGTCAGCTGCTCCACCGACCGAGACAGCGCCCGCGTCGGGGGCGGCTTGTCGAGCGAGAGCCGCGGCTCGACATTGCGGATCGCAAATCCGAAGCACGGATGGCCGCCATTGCGAACTGAGACCGCCGAGATCTCGACCTGCGTGCTGGCTCCCTCTTCTCCGCGCAACGTGCTCATAAAAAACCGCACCGAGCCACGCTGGCGCAGGCTTGCCATCAGCACCGCCATATCCACGCCGGACGCGCCAATCCAATTGTCGAGCGATCGCCCTCGAGCGCTCTCCTCATGCTCGAGCTGCGCCATCTCGATGAACGCTGCATTCGCAGTGATCACGAGCCCTTCCTCATCAGCAACCACGAATGCATCCGGCGCCCGCTCCACCGCGGAGAGGAGCTTGGCTTTGGCATCAGGAACGGTCGTAATTGCCGGATAGGCCTGGATCGGCGCGATCCGAACCAGGAACAGCGCTTCCCCGTCCTGGCGGAAGAACGAGGACTTTACTAACACCTCGCGCGGCCCTTCTCCGTCGCGGGCCTCCAACTGCGCGCGGACATCGTCAAGCCTCATGCCTGCTCGCACGGCCCCGAGATGACCCTCGACCTGCGACACCGACTCTCGGTCGAACAATTGAGCCAGCCCCAAACCCGCGAGATCTGTCGCTTCAATGCCGAGCACCGATCGCGCCGCCGGGTTCGCCTCGACGACCCGCATGCGCGCGGCATCGAGGATCAGTACCGCCTCGGACGAGAGCTGAAACAGCAGTCGATACCGCGTCTCGACATCGCGCAACCGCGTGTAGTCTCGCTCCATGCTCTGCTGCGCCGCGACCAAGCGCTGCTGCAAGGCCGAAAGATCCCGCAGATCGCGACCGAAAGCGACCAAGCGACCGCCCTCGCCGAGTTGCACGCAGCAGTAGAGGATCGGGATCGAGCGGCCATCGGCGCTCTGATGGTTGATGTGCCGCCACCGCGTGTCACTGGTACTTGCCGCATCCCGCAGCAGCATCTCGACCTTTGGCCGACTATCTAGCGTGACCGTCGCCGACATGGGCTGGCCGACCCACTCCTCCGGCTTGCCGAAATCCTTCGCTAATTCGTCACTTCGGACCGCGAAATCCCTTACCGTCCCAGAGGCGTCAAGCACGAGCGTCACATCTGCCGCCGCAGCAATCAGGGTCGCGGCGGCCTCCGCATCTAGGTCGCCGAAGAAGATCCTCGGTGAGACGAACCGCTTCACAACTGCCGAGCCTTCCTGTTGCACAACGTTCCTTGCCATCTTGATTCCTAGGCCTGTCTCGCTGTGCTTAGATGAACTAAGAGGCGGCGTCGCGGCCGCGCTCCTTTAAATGACGAGGGAGTAGACGCTGCGCCTCCGCCACCGCCTGCAAACCGTCCTTCGCGGTCCCGTCAGCGCCTACTTTTCGGGCGTGCGACGCGTCGACGACGAAAGGTGGGCCGCCGACCATCACGACCAGGTCCCGATTACGTGACGCCTCCCTGACAATTTCGATTGCGTGCCGGACCGTGTCCAGCATGTTGTCACACGCCACCGAGAACCCGATCAAATCCACTGATTCCGCACTGACCATCTGCTTCAGCGCCGCGTGATCGACCACTGTTCCCGACCACGTATTCCATCCCGCGCGGCGGAAAAAATCGGCCAGCATCGTCAAGCCGAACGTATGATGTTCGCCCGGCAACGGCATGAGCAACGCGCGAGGGCCCACAGGCGCCTTGAGAGCGTTTCCACTGAAGAAGGCCGGCCCAAGGGCCCGCATCGCTTGTTGCAGATGCACCAGACCGATAGTGACGTCTGCAAAATTGCAGACGTCATCTTCCCAGTATTGGCCCAGCAAGGCCGCGGCCGGGGACAGCAGGCTGAGATAGAGCGTGTCGGCCGCGAACCCATTTTTCTGGAGCGCCGTCACGAAAGCGACGACTTCGTCACCGTGGCCCTGCAGCGACATATCGGCCAACTCGATGATCTGCGCTTCCGTCACCGCGGCTTGCGCCGGCCGCTTTGCGAGCAGCCGCGGAATGACCTCCTCGCGAACGGCGTCGGTGAGGATCAAGCGACGACGCCGAACGCGATCCGGCCGCGGCGGCTGCCGATCGTTTGGCTCGACCTCCTGCGACCTCCCGTGCATTGCGGCATTCGGAATCATCTTATCCACTGGCTGCCTTCCTCCCTATTCCGAACAGCTTCCAAAGTCGGTGTCAACCGCGATTTACGTAACGCGCGCTTGACACACCATTCGGGCACGCCCTAGCTTTCAAATCCTGCTCGTCCCCTGCCGGCGAGCCGGTTTTCAACGAAGAAACGGCAGGACGAGCAGTCGAAGCCCGGCGAACGAATGGAGCTCTTCGAGGCTCCTGACGACGAGCGCAGACCAGCGAGGGAGGCATGTCAAGCGATGTTTACCCGTCTCATGGAAACCGTTGTCAGCCAGGTCGACGCCTGTCCTTGGGGCGGTGCGACGGGGCGACATCTGCCAACCCCATTCCGACTGTACACGGCTGACGAGCGCCGCCGCCGCGATGCCTCGCCCTGGACGATCGTCCAAGGCGTTCTCGCGCCTGTTCAGTTTCTCGTTTTTTTGATCAGCGTCGTACTGGTGGTACGCTTCCTCTGCACCGGGGAGGCTGAGGCAGCCGCGACCGGATCGGTCATCGCCAAGACCGGCATGCTTTATCTGATCATGGTCACTGGCTCAATCTGGGAACGGGAGATCTTCGGCAAGTATCTGTTCGCGCAGGCCTTCTTTTGGGAGGACGTGATGAGCATGCTCGTCCTGGCATTGCACACGGGCTACCTGGTGGCGCTGTTCGGCGGGCTCCTGGACTCCAAGGGGCTGATGCTCCTCGCGCTGCTCGCCTACGCGACCTACGTCATCAACGCGGCGCAGTTTGTGATGAAGCTCCGCGCGGCCAGGCTGGACGAACAGAATTGGCCCGTTCGCGACGGGGTCGGTCAGTTCTCATGAGTGCAGGTGCTGGTTGCCTCGACGCACCTATCCTTCGCGAACGCGGCCAACGGGAAGTTTTTTGTGGCCTGACCGGCATTATCTGGCTGCATCGCAAGATCCAAGACGCTTTTTTCCTGGTCGTCGGCTCCCGCACCTGCGCGCATCTGATCCAGTCGGCCGCGGGCGTCATGATCTTCGCTGAACCCCGCTTCGCGACGGCGATCATCGACGAGCGCGACTTGGCCGGCCTGGCCGACGCCAATGACGAACTCGACCGCGTCGTCGCGCAGCTGATCGCGCGGCGCCCGGAAATCCGGCTGCTCTTCCTGGTCGGCTCCTGCCCGTCGGAGGTCATCAAGCTCGACCTCTCCCGCGCCGCTCAGCGGCTCTCGGCCACCTATGCCGGACAGTGCCGCGTGCTCAACTATTCGGGCAGCGGCATCGAGACGACCTTCACCCAGGGGGAGGATGCCTGCCTGGCGGCGCTGGTGCCGATCATGCCCCGCAGCGCCGATCGGTCGTTGTTGGTCGTCGGCGCGCTCGCCGAGGTCGTCGAAGATCAATTCCGGCGGCTTTTCGACGCGATTGGTGTCGGCCCCGTCCATTTCCTGCCGCCGCGCCGCGCCAGCGAGCTGCCCGCTGTCGGACCCGGAACCCGCCTCCTCCTCGCACAGCCTTTTCTCGCCGACACCGCTCGTGCTCTCGAGGCACGGGGCGCGACCTGGCTGTCGGCGCCCTTCCCTCTCGGGGTCGAGGGAACGACGGCGTGGCTGCGGGTAGCGGCGAATGAGTGGGACATTCCCGAGGCGAACTTTCTGGCCGCCATCGGCCCATCCGCAACACGCGCCGCCACAGCCGTAGCCCATCATCGTCCGCTTCTCGAGGGCAAGCGCATCTTCTTCTTTCCCGATAGCCAACTCGAGATCCCGCTCGCCCGCTTTCTCTCGCGCGAACTCGGACTGGGGCTCGATGAGGTCGGCACGCCCTACCTTCACAAGCAGCACATGGCCGCCGAGCTCGCCCTGTTGCCGGCAGGCACCCCCCTCGCCGAAGGCCAAAACGTCGAGCGGCAGTTGGACCGGTGTCGCGCAGCCCGTCCCGATATCACGGTTTGTGGACTGGGCCTCGCCAATCCACTGGAAGCCGAGGGCATGACCACGAAATGGTCGATCGAGCTGCTGTTCACGCCGATCCAGGGCTTTGAAAGCGCCGGCGACCTTGCCGAACTGTTCGCACGCCCGCTCGTGCGGCGCGAACGGCTGCGGGTCTAGACGTGCAACTCACGCTCTGGACCTACGAAGGTCCTCCCCATGTCGGCGCGATGCGCGTCGCCGCCTCGATGCGCGGCGTCCACCTCGTTCTGCACGCGCCGCAGGGCGATACCTACGCCGATCTGCTGTTCACGATGATCGAGCGCCGAAACGTCCGCCCGCCCGTCACATACACGACATTCCAGGCCCGCGACCTCGGCGGTGACACCGCCGAACTGTTCAAGACCGCCGCCCGGGACGCCGTCGCTCGTTTCAAGCCGGATGCGCTGCTCGTCGGCGCCTCCTGCACCGCCGAGCTCATCCAGGACGATCCAGGAGGCCTTGCCCGCGCCCTTGCGCTCGACGTCCCGGTCGTCGCGCTGGAAATG
The DNA here is from genome assembly GCA_963848035.1 of uncultured Alphaproteobacteria bacterium. Classification (GTDB taxonomy): domain Bacteria; phylum Pseudomonadota; class Alphaproteobacteria; order Acetobacterales; family Acetobacteraceae; genus JAVVHH01. Next base: position 1,992,482 of record CAWKCD010000001.1, on the reverse strand, counting down.
CCGGCGTATCAGAAAAAAGAGAACTGGGGCGCCGCCGAGACCTTCTACCAGCTTGTCCGCGCCTTCGTGCGCCCAGCTGCCACCGCCCCCAGCCCGGCGCGCTGCAATGTGCTCGGCCCCTGCTCGCTCGGTTTCCGCCACCGCGACGATGTTCACGAAGTGGTCGCCCTGCTCGAGCGGATCGGGATTGAAGTCAACGTCGTCGCCCCACTCGGCGCCGCGCCGTCTGACCTCGCCCGCCTCGCCGACGCGTCCTTCAACGTCGTCCTCTATCCCGAAGTCGCCTCGCAGGCGGCTCGCTTCCTGGAACGCAGCTTCGGTCAGAAATCCACCACCTCGGTGCCGATCGGCGTCGGTGGCACCAAGGCGTTCGTCGCCGAGGTTGCCGCGCTCGCTGGCCTCGAGCCACCCGACTTCAACGATTCGCGGCTTCCCTGGTACTCCCGTTCGGTCGACAGCAATTATCTCACTGGGAAGCGCGTCTTCGTGTTCGGCGACGCCACCCATGCGATCGCGGCCGCGAACGTGGCGGCCGATGAATTCGGTTTCACCGTCGCCGGCCTCGGCACCTACAGCCGCGAGTTCGCCCGCGACGTGCGCGCCGCTGCCACCCGTTTCGGGATCGAAGCACTGATCACCGACGATTACCTTGAGATCGAGTCGCAGATCGTCGCGCTCCAGCCGGAGCTGGTCCTTGGCACGCAGATGGAACGCCACGTCGCCAAGCGCCTCGGCATCCCCTGCACCGTCATCTCTGCCCCTATCCACGTCCAGGACTTTCCCGCCCGGCACTCCCCGCAGATGGGGTTCGAGGGCGCCAACGTCCTGTTCGACACCTGGGTGCACCCGCTGATGATGGGCCTCGAGGAACACCTGCTGACCATGTTCCGCGGCGATTTCGAGTTCCACGACGCTGCCGGGTCGTCGCATCTGGGTCACAAGCAGGAAACGCCCGAGCCGGCCCAAGCCTCCGCATCGTCAGACACGCCGCTGAGCTGGGCCGCCGACGCCGAGAAGGAAGTCGGCAAGATCCCGTTCTTCGTCCGCGGGAAAGCCCGCCGCAACACGGAACGTTTTGCAGTCGAACGCGGCCTGCATTTGATCACGGTAGACACGCTTTATGAGGCCAAGGCGCATTATGGACGCTGAACGAGCCACCCCGATTCGCGTCGTCGTCGTGACGATGGATAGCCATCTCTCCGGCGCCGCCGGTCGCGCCGAAGTCTCTCTCCAAGCCGAGATCCCCGGCCTGACCCTTGCAATTCACGCCGCCGACGAGTGGGGCAGCGACAAGAAAGCACTCGCCGCGTGTCTCGAGGACATCGCCCACGGCGACATCGTCATCGCCACCATGCTGTTCCTCGAGGACCACATCCGTCCGGTTCAGGCCGCGCTCGCGGCTCGGCGCGACGACTGCGAGGCGATGCTCTGCTGCATGTCGGCCCCCGAAATCACCCGCCTCACGCGTCTCGGCCGCTTCGACATGTCGCAGGAAGCGACCGGCGCGCTCGCCATGCTGAAGAAGCTGCGCGGCGCCAAGAAAGGCGAGGGTGGCACCAACGGCGTCGGCTCCGACGGCCGGGCGCAGATGCGGATGCTGCGAAGACTGCCGAAGTTGATGAAGTTCATCCCCGGCACCGCGCAAGACGTCAGGATCTACTTCCTCGGCCTTCAGTATTGGCTTGCCGGCTCCGACGAGAACATCGCCAATCTGGTCCGGATGTTGGTTGGCCGCTACTGCGGCCAGTCCAAGCGCAGGATCAAACCGGCCGCGGCCCCCATCAACTACCCTGATGTCGGCCTCTACCATCCGGCCATGCCCGGCAAGATTGCCGAAGCACTCAGCGCGCTCCCGTCACGTCCGATCCCGGGGTTCTCGGAAGCGCAATCTGTGTTCCAGCGCCCGCAATCAAACGGTACCGTCGGCGTGCTGCTCCTCCGCTCCTATCTTATCTCCGGCAACTCCGCGCACTATGACGGCGTCATCGCCGCACTCGAAGCGCGCGGCCTTCGCGTGATCCCGGCCTTCGCCAGCGGCCTCGACTCCCGCCCCGCCATCGAAACGTACTTCATGCGCGACGGCGTCACCGCCGTGGACGCGGTCCTTTCGCTTACAGGCTTTTCCCTGGTTGGCGGCCCCGCCTACAATGACAGCCACGCCGCCGAAGCGTTGCTCAGCAAGCTCGACGTCCCTTACGTCTCCGCCTGCCCGTCCGAGTTTCAGACACTCGACCAGTGGGAGAACGACCCCCGCGGCCTCCTCCCCGTGGAAGCGACCATGATGGTCGCCATCCCCGAACTGGACGGCGCCATCAGCCCGATGGTCTTTGGCGGCCGCTGCGGCCGCGCCCAGTCGGCCAACCCGTGCGAGGGCTGCGACGGCGTCCGTTGCACGCGGGACATGATCTCGCATACCGAACGCGCCGGAGCCTTAGCGGCCCGGGTCGCCCGCATGGTCTCGTTGCGCCGCAAGGCACGCAAGGAGCGCCGGGTCGCGGTCGTCCTGTTCAACTTCCCGCCCAACGCCGGCGCCACCGGCACCGCTGCCTATCTTGCGGTCTTCAACAGCCTCCACAATACGCTCAACGCTCTCGCCCGCGCCGGCTACGACGTCGACATCCCGCCCGACGCCGACAGGCTGCGTTCTCTCGTCGTCGATGGCGGAGAGGCTTACGGCATGGATGGCTCCATCGCTGCCCGCGTATCGATCGATGACCACGTGCGCCGCCAGCCGTGGCTCGGCGAAATCGAACAGGTGTGGGGCCACGCCCCTGGTCGCGCCAACACCGACGGTTCCTCGATCTTCATTCTCGGCCACCAATTCGGCAACGTGTTCGTCGGGCTTCAGCCGGCCTTCGGCTACGAGGGCGACCCGATGCGCCTCCTGTTCGAAAGGGGCTTCGCTCCCACCCACGCCTTCGCCGCCTTCTACCGCTGGATCCGCGAAGACTTCCGCGCCGACGCCGTGCTCCACTTCGGCACCCATGGCGCGCTCGAGTTCATGCCGGGCAAGCAGGCCGGCCTGTCCGCCGCATGCTGGCCCGACCGGCTGATCAGCGACCTGCCCAACATCAATTTCTACGCCTCCAACAACCCCTCCGAGGGCATGATCGCCAAGCGCCGGGCCGCCGCCACGCTGATCTCCTATCTCACGCCGCCCGTTGCTCATGCCGGCCTCTACCGCGGCCTGCTCGATCTGAAATCCTCCCTCGATCGTTGGCGCGCGATGGAACCCGACACCGACCAAGACCAGCGCCACTCCCTCGCAGAACTCGTGCAAGCGCAGGCTGCCGCGGTCGAGCTCGCAGCCGCCGAACCTGCCTGGACCGACCCGGTCCCGGAAATCGACCGCCTCGGCGCCGCGCTCATCGAACTCGAATACACCCTCATCCCGCACGGCCTGCACGTCATCGGCGAACCGCCCGACGCCGAAGCCCGCACCGGCATGCTCGACGCCGCCGGCGTCACCGACCCGGCCGAGCGCGCCCATCTCGACGCTCTCCTCGCCGAAGACCACGAGCTCCCTGCCCTCATCCACGCGCTGGACGCCGGCTATATCTCTCCCGCACCCGGCGGCGACCTGCTCCGTACCCGCGACGTGCTTCCCACCGGCCGAAACCTCCACGGCTTCGACCCGTTCCGCATACCCAGCCAGTTCGCCGTCCGCGACGGCGCCCGCCAGGCCGACCGCCTGCTCGAGCGCCACGTCGCCGAGACCAACGCCCTACCCGCCACCGTCGCCATGGTCCTCTGGGGCACCGACAACCTCAAGACCGAGGGCGGCCCAATCGCTCAAGCGCTCTGGCTCATGGGCGCCGCGCCGCGCTTCGACAGTTACGGGCGCCTCTGCGGCGCCAAGCTCCTCCCGCTCGAGGAACTCGGCCGCGCTCGCGTCGATGTCGTGATCACCCTCTCCGGCATCTTCCGCGACCTCCTGCCGCTGCAGACCAAGCTGCTCGCCGAAGCCGCCCTGCTCGCCGCCCAAGCCGACGAGCCGCTCGAGCAGAACCCGATCCGCAAGCACTCCCTCGACTTCATCGCCGCAAACGGCGGAACGATCGAAGAGGCCGCGCTCCGCGTATTCGGCAACGCCGACGGGGCTTACGGCGCCAACGTCAACCAGATGGTCGGGTCGGGCGTCTGGAACAACGAGGACGAACTCGCCGACGCCTTCGTCGCCCGCAAAGGCTTTGCCTACGGCGTCGACGGCCGTCCGCTCGAGCAGAAAGCGGTCCTCCAGCACGTCCTCGCCAGCGTCGAAGCGACCTACCAGAACCTCGACAGCGTCGAACTCGGCGTCACCACCGTCGACCACTACTTCGACACGCTCGGCGGCATCTCCCGCGCGGTTCGCCAGGCCCGTGGCGGAGTCGCGGCCCAGGTCTATATCGGCGACCAGACCCGCGGCGACGGCCTCGTCCGCACGCTGTCAGAGCAAGTCTCGCTCGAGACGCGCACCCGGGCGCTGAACCCAAAATGGTACGAAGCCCTGCTCAAGCACGGCTACGAAGGCGTCCGCGAGATCGACGCCCATGTCACCAACACACTCGGCTGGTCCGCCACCACCGGCGAGGTCAGCCCCTGGGTCTACCAGCAACTCGCCGAGACCTACGTGCTGGACGACGAGATGCGCGAACGCCTCGCCGCGCTCAACCCGAAAGCCTCGGCAAAGATCGCCGGTCGCCTGCTCGAAGCGACCGAACGCCGCTACTGGTCCCCCGACCCGGCCACGCTCGACGCGCTCCGACGCGCCGGTGAGGCCCTCGAGGACCGCTTGGAAGGAATCGACGTGGGGATTGCAGCATGAACGCCATTCTGAAGCGCGCAGCGCGAGGCGACGGTGAGGGCAGCGTCCAAGTCTCGCTCGACCCGAATGTCCGCATCGGCACCGCCAAGGTCTTCGCCGTCTACGGCAAAGGCGGCATCGGCAAGAGCACCACCTCATCGAACCTCTCCGCCGCCTTCAGCAAACTCGGCAAGAAAGTCTTGCAGATCGGCTGCGACCCGAAGCACGACAGCACTTTCACGCTCACCAAGCAGCTCCTCCCCACCGTCATCGACGTTCTCGAGACCGTCGACTTCCACTCCGAGGAGCTCCGCCCCGAAGACTTCGTCTTCCCCGGCTGGAACGGTGTCCTCTGCGTCGAAGCCGGCGGCCCGCCGGCCGGCACCGGCTGCGGCGGCTATGTCGTCGGCCAGACCGTCAAGCTGCTCAAGGAACATCACCTCCTCGATGAGACCGACGTCGTCATCTTCGACGTCCTCGGCGACGTGGTCTGCGGCGGCTTCGCGTCACCTCTGCAGCATGCCGACCTCGGCCTGATCGTCGCCGCCAACGATTTTGACAGCATCTTCGCGATGAACCGCATCGTACAGGCGATCGGCGCCAAGTCGAAAAATTATCAGGTCCGCATCGGCGGTGTGATCGCCAACCGCAGCGCCGCCACCGACCAGATCGACCGCTACAACGCCGCCTCCGGCATGAAGACGTTGGCCCACTTCCCGGACCTCGACGTCATCCGCCGCTCGCGCTTGAAGAAATCGGTCCTCTTCGAGATGGAGCACTCACCCGAGCTCGAAGCGGTTCAAAACGAGTACCTTCGCCTCGCCGCCAGCCTCTGGGCCGGCGCAACGCCGCTCGAAGCGCACTCGTTGAAGGATCGCGACATCTTCGATCTGCTGGGGTACGATTAATGCAGGCCGTCGAAACCGCCACATATCTGGCAAGGCGCGCACAGCTCAAAACCTATTTCGACCGTACCGCCGTCGAAGCCTGGGCTCGCCTCACCTCCGACGCCCCCGTCAGCGGCATCCGCGCCACCGTCCGTGCCGGCCGTGACCGGATGCGTAACATCCTCCTCTCTTGGCTTCCGGAGGACCTCTCCGGCTGCCGCATCCTCGATGCCGGCTGCGGCACCGGGGCACTCGCCGTCGCCGCCGCCGAGCGCGGCGCCGAAGTCGTCGCCATCGACCTCTCCCCCACGCTGGTCGGCCTCGCCCGCGAACGCGCCCCGAAGCACCTGCCGATTACCTTCCGCGTCGGCGACATGGCCTCGCCCGACCTCGGTCGCTTCGACCACGTCGTCGCCATGGACAGCCTGATCCACTACCGCGCCGCCGACATGGCCCGCGCCGTCGACGGTCTCGCCGCCCGGGCCGACAGCTCCGTCCTGTTCACCTTCGCTCCGCGAACCAAGCTGCTCACCGTCATGCACACGGTCGGTCGCCTGTTCCCGCGCAGCGACCGCGCCCCCTCGATCGAACCGGTCAGCCCGGCCAAGATCCGCGCCCATCTCGACCATCACCCGATCGGCCGCACCGAACGCGTTTCCGCCGGCTTCTACATCTCCCAAGCCTTGGAGATCCGCGCCGCATGAGCCTCTCGCGCCACTGGCAAAGCCTCGGACCGACCTTCCTGCCCTTCGCGGATGCCGGCACCGACGAACTGCCCATGCGCCGCCTGCTGCGCCTCTCGTTGTTCCAGGTCACTGTCGGCATGGCCGTCGTGCTCCTGATCGGCACGCTGAACCGCGTCATGATCGTCGAACTAGGCGTTCCCGCCTGGCTCGTCGCCGTCATGGTCTCGCTGCCTCTCGTCTTCGCGCCGTTCCGCGCGGTCGTCGGCTTCCGTTCCGACACGCACCGCTCCGTCCTCGGCTGGCGCCGGGTCCCCTATCTCTGGTTCGGCACCCTGCTGCAGTTCGGCGGACTCGCCATCATGCCGTTCGCGCTCATAATCCTTTCGGGCGACAGCAACGGACCCGCCTGGATCGGCGACGCCGCGGCCGCGTTGGCTTTCCTGCTCGTCGGCGCCGGGCTGCACACGGTCCAGACCGTCGGCCTCGCACTCGCCACCGACCTCGCCCCTGCCCGCGCACAGCCAAAGGTCGTCGCCCTCCTCTGCATGATGCTGCTCCTCGGCATGGTCATCAGCGCCCTCGTCTTCGGGGCAGTGCTTTCCCCGTTTAGCGAGTTGCGGCTGATCCAGGTCATCCAGGGCTCGGCCGTGTTGACGATGGTCCTGAACTGCATCGCGCTCTGGAAGCAGGAAGCGCGCGACACCTCCCGCACCCAGGGCAGCGACAAGAGCTTTCTCGAGACCTGGCGCGAGTTTCGCCGCGGGGGCCAGGCTGGCCGCCGCTTGGTCGCCTTGGCCGTCGGCACCTTCGCCTTCTCGATGCAGGACATCCTGCTCGAGCCTTACGGCGGCAAGGTCCTCCACCTCTCGGTCTCCGCCACCACGGCGATGACCGCGCTGCTCGCCGTCGGCGGCCTGATCGGCTTCGGTATCGGCGCCAAGCTCCTCGGCCAAGGCGCCGACCCCTATCGCCTCGCCGGCACCGGCGCCCTCGCCGGCCTCGCCGCCTTCACGGCTCTGATCTTTGCCGCCCCATTCGAAGCGCCTTTCCTGTTCGCCCTCGGGGTTATGGGTATCGGCCTGGGCGCCGGCCTGTTCGCGCACTGCACCCTCACCGCCGCGATCAGCACCTGCGGCAGCACCCAGGTCGGCCTCATTCTCGGGATCTGGGGAGCCGTGCAGGCCTCCGCGGCCGGTTGCGCCGTGGCTGCCGGCGGACTGATCCGTGACGGCGTCGGCATGATGGCCGATGCCGGCCTGTTCGGCCCCACCCTGCAAACTCCAGCCACCGGCTATCTCGCCGTGTACGTGATCGAGCTAGCCCTGCTGTTCGCCACCCTGGCCGCGATCGGCCCGCTCGTGCGGGTCGCCCGGCCAGACCTGATGCAACCGAGTTTCAACCTCGTCCGAAGCTGAGGAGTTGACGATGCAGATCGGCGCCATAACCGCCCACATCGATGTCGCCCAAGCCGTCCTGTATGCATTCTGGCTCTTCTTCGCCGGGCTGATCCTGTATTTGCTGCGCGAGAACAAGCGTGAAGGCTATCCGCTCGTCGCCCCCGACCGCGCCGGCATCAGCCCGGTCGTCGTCGAAGGCTTCCCGCCGACGCCCACGCCCAAGGGTTTCGTGATGCCGGACGGCTCGCTCCTGCTCAAGCCGGGCCCCGAACACCGCCAACCCCTCACCCGGTTCGCCCGCGCCGGCAAGTTCCAAGGCGCGCCGATCATCCCGACCGGCGAGCCGCTCACCGCAGGGATCGGTCCTGGCGCCTGGGCCGAGCGTCACGACGTCCCTGACCTCACCTTCGACGACGGCCAGCCCAAGATCGTCCCGTTGCGCGTCGCGCCCGACTTCTTCTTGGCCTGGGAAGACCCGGACATCCGCGGCTACGGGGTCGTCGGCGCGGACGACCTAGTCGCCGGCACCATCGTGGAAGCCTGGATCGATCGCTCCGAAGTCGTCGTCCGCTATGTGGAAGTCGAGCTGTCCGGCGGCCATCGCGTCCTGCTGCCCATGAACTTCTTCCGAATCGAGCACAAGACCAAGCAGGTCATCTGCCGCTACGTCCGCGCCGCGCAGTTCGCGCTAGCGCCAACCACCAAGCATCCCGACCAGGTCACCTTGCTCGAGGAAGACAAGATCTGCGCCTTCTACGCCGCGGGCCAACTCTACGCCTGGCCCGGCCGCAGCGAGCCCGTACTGTGACCGCCCGCGGTCTCCCAGGGGCGTTGCCGGAGGGAGAAGTCATCCTCTGGTCCGGCGCGCCGGAGTGGCGCGTGTTCGCCCGCACCGCGCTGCACGCCCGCAAGCTGGCGCTCTACTTCGCGCTGATCGCCGCCTATGCGACGATCTCCACCGCAGTCTCCGGCGCCGGCCCCGCCGCCACCGCACTGACCCTGCTCAAAACGGCCGGCGTCGGCGCGGTCCCCGTCGCTGCTCGCGATCCTCTACGCATGGGCCGTCTCCCGCGCCGCCGTCTACACGATCACCAACCGCCGGGTCGTGCTGCACATCGGCCTGGCCTTGCCGGTCACGCTCAACCTCCCCTTCGCCCGCATCGTATCGGCCGACCTCAACGCCGCCCCTGACGGCTCCGGCGACCTCTCGATGACGCTCACCGCCGGCAGCCAGTTCGCCTACGCCATCCTCTGGCCGCACGCACGCCCCTGGCACTTCGCCCGCCCGCAGCCCGCCATGCGCGGCCTCGCCGACGTCGCGCAACCAGCGCAGATCCTCGCCCGCGCCCTCGCCGCCTCCGCTTCGATGGCGGTTCCGGTCATGGCCGGTATTGAGACTTCCCCCCAACGCTCGCCGCATGCGACGCTGGCTGCCTGATGTGCAGGAGCTGCCGATGACCAAGCGCCCCTACTTTCCCCGCCTTCCCCTGTTCGGCGTCTTCGCCTTGCTGGGGTTCGCGATCGTGGCAGCTTTCGTCGGCCGAGTGACCCATGCGGGGGCCTACACCCCCACCGCCACCCAGCTCGCCGAGCGCGATCTGCTGTTCTACGATCGGGCTGACGGCGCGGTCCTGGTGGAAACTCCCGCCGACCACCAGATCGTCCAGGTATTTGAAGGCGAGCAAGGCTTCCTGCGCGGCACCCTGCGTGGCTTCGCACGGACGCGCCGCCTCGCCGGCCTCGGCCCCGACCATCCTTTCCGCCTCGCCCGCTGGTCCGACGGCCGCCTCACCCTCGATGATCCCTCCACCGGTGAGCACGTCGAACTCATGGCCTTCGGTCCGAGCAACTCGGGCGTCTTCGCCCCCTTGTTGGAGGCCAGCAAATGAGCCTGCTGAGCGAAGGCACGGTCACGATCCGCGCCGACATCGACATCGAGAAGACCGCCGAGAGCTTCCACGCTTACGCGATCCCGGACGGCATCGACATCCGCCCCGGCGACATCGTCATCGTTCATGGCGTCCCGACCGACATCGGCTTCGGCGAGCGCCTCATCACCCAATGTTCCGCCACGGTTCACCGCGCCGGCCCGCTGCTGCGGCTCTGGACGGCGTTCACGGCCATGTTCGAATTGACCGAGCTCTACGAAGTCGGCTTCGAAGCGAAGGAGGCATGACATGACGACGGTCGCAAAGAACGTTAACGAAACCACCGCGCTCGCCCAGCGCGACACCATCCTCACCCCGCGCTTCTACACCACCGACTTCGACGCCATGTCCAAGATCGACGTCGCCGGCGTGCGCCAGGAATGGGACAGCCTCATCGCCGAGATGCGCGCCGACCCCAACAAGGGCCACTTCATCCGCAACGAGAAGTTCGACGTCGACCTCAATGCGCTGCCGCCGGACCTGCGCGAGGAACTGCTCGAATTTCTCGTGAGCTCCGTCACGGCGGAGTTCTCCGGATGCGTGCTCTACTCCGAAATCAAGAAGCGCATCGCGCCCGGCGACATCAAGGACCTGTTCACCTTCATGGCCCGCGACGAAGCCCGGCACGCCGGCTTCATCAACGACACCCTGAAGGATTTCGGCGTGGGCGTGGACCTCGGCTTCCTGACCAAAGCCAAGAAATACACCTACTTCCAACCGAAGTTCATCTTCTACGCGACCTATCTGTCCGAGAAGATCGGCTACGCCCGCTACATCACCATTTTCCGCCACCTGCAGGCGCATCCCGAGCGGATGATCCACCCGATCTTCGGCTGGTTCGAGGAATGGTGTAACGACGAGTTCCGCCACGGCGAAGCTTTCGCCCTGCTGATGCGCTCCCAGCCCAAGACGCTCTCCGGCATCAACAAGCTCTGGGTCCGCTTCTTCCTGCTCGCCGTGTTCGCGACCATGTATGTCCGCGATCACGCTCGCCCCGCCTTCCACGCCGCCCTCGGCATCGACCCGACCGACTACGACTTCCGCGTCTTCCGCATCACCTCGGAGATCGCCAAGCAAGTCTTCCCGGTCAGCCTCGACCTCGATCACCCCGCCTTCGTCGCCGGCCTCGAGCGCCTGCGCCGCATCACCGTCGGCCAGCGCGCCGCACGGCGCCAAGGCGGCGTGATCGGCTGGGTCCGCAACGCCGGCCTCACCGCCGCTGCCGCCGCGACCTTCGCCCGCATGTTCCTCATCCCCGTCAAGCAGAACGAGATGCGTCCCCAGGTCCGCATGGTACCGGCCTGGTAAATGGCAGTCGATCTCGCCGCTGCAGGTTACGCGCTCTTCGTCTGGTGGTTCAGCACCGGCGTGATCATCTTGCTCGACAACCTGCCGCGGCGAACCTTCCGCTGGAGCATGTCGTTCGGCACCGCGATCTTCGCGGTCTCGCTCTACCGGCTCCACGCCAGCGCCGGCGACACGTCGCTCCCCGGTGTCTACGCCGCGTTCACCTATGCCGTCCTCGCCTGGGGCTGGCAGGAGATGAGCTTCTTCATGGGGTTCGTCACCGGTCCGCGCCGCGAAGCCTGCCGTCCCAACGCCACGCTCGGCGAGCGCTTCCAGGACGGTGTCGCCGCCTGCCTTTACCACGAACTCGCCATCCTCGCCACCGCCGCAATCATCGTCATCGCCACCTGGGGTGCGCCGAACCAGGTCGGCACCTGGACCTTCATGGTCCTCTGGGGCATGCGTCAAAGCGCGAAATTGAACGTGTTCCTTGGGGTGCGAAACCTAGGCGAACGCTTCATCCCACCGCATCTGATGTATCTGCGCAGCTACATGGACCAAAAACCGATGAACCGACTGCTGCCGGTGTCGATCACCGTCGGCACGGTCGTTGCCGTCCTCCTGGCCATGCGGGCCGCCCAGCCCGGTATTGGCGAAAGCGCGGCGGCCGGCCTCACTTTCCTGGTGACCATGCTCGCGCTGGCGGTGCTCGAGCATTGGATGCTGGTTCTCCCGCTCCCGTTCGAGCGGCTCTGGAGCTGGGTCCTCACCCTTCGCCGCCCACATTTCAACCGAGGCCGTCCTACCAACACCTCTCACGGAGCCACCAATGAATTACGAATCCTTCTTCCGTAAGGAACTCGACGGGCTCCGTCGCGAGGGCAACTACCGTGTGTTCGCGGACCTGCAGCGCCGCGCCGGCAGCTTCCCCCGCGCTACCTTCACCCGCGAACGCGAACGCAGCGAGGTGACCGTCTGGTGCTCCAATGACTACCTCGGCATGGGCCAGCACCCACTCGTGCTCCAGGCCATGCACGAAGCGCTCGACCGCTGCGGCGCCGGCGCCGGCGGCACCCGCAACATCGCCGGCACCAACCACTACCACGTCCTGCTCGAGGAAGAGCTCGCCGACCTCCACGGCGCCGAATCGGCCTTGCTGTTCAACTCCGGCTACATGGCGAACTGGGCGGCCCTCTCCACCCTCGGCAGCCGCCTACCCGGCTGCACCATCCTCTCGGACGAGTGGAACCACGCCTCCATGATCGAGGGGATCCGCCACAGCCGGGCCGACAAAGTCCTCTGGAAGCACAATGACCCAGAGGACCTCGACCGCAAGCTTTCCCAGCTCGACCCGACGGCCCCCAAGATCGTCGCCTTCGAGTCCGTCTATTCCATGGACGGCGATATCGCTCCCATCGCCGAGATCTGCGACGTCGCCGACAAGCACGGCGCCATGACCTACCTCGATGAAGTCCATGCCGTGGGCCTGTACGGCCCCCGCGGCGGCGGCATCGCCGAGCGCGAAGGCGTCGCCCACCGCATCACCGTCTACGAGGGCACGCTCGCCAAGGGCTTCGGCGTCATCGGCGGCTACATCGCCGGCTCCGCCTCGGTCTGCGACTTCGTCCGCAGCTACGCCTCGGGCTTTATCTTCACGACCGCCATCCCGCCCGCCGTCGCGGCCGGCGCCCTGGCCGCCGTCCGTCATCTGAAATCCAGCACCGTCGAACGCGAAGGGCAGCAGCGCAACGCCGCCAAGCTCCGCGCCGCGTTGGATACCGCCGGGCTGCCGCACATGGCCAACCCGAGCCACATCGTCCCGGTCATGGTGGGAGACCCGAAGCGCTGCAAGCAGGTCAGCGACACGCTGATGGACCGCTACGGCATCTATGTGCAGCCCATCAACTACCCGACAGTGCCGCGGGGCACGGAGCGCCTACGCTTCTGTCCGGGCCCGCTGCACACGGACGCCGACATCGACCATCTTGTCGACGCACTCTCCGCTGTATGGTCCGAACTGAGCCTGCAGCGCGCCGCCTGAAACCAAAGCGGTCGTCCAGCGCTCTTGCCAGAGCAGCAATGTTCCCTACCCTCTAGATGGGAACTACACGGGAGAGACGGTATGGTTGACAAGGATCGCCGCGCAGCACTTCGAGGCCTCGTTGGAGTAGGCATCGGCGCCGCCGCGCTCGCGGTGGGCACACGGACCGCACAGGCGCAGGAGAAGCTCGCGCCCAACGTGGTCCAATATCAAGAGACGCCGAAGGACGGTAACGAGTGCGACAAATGCGTGAACTGGGTCGCACCGAACCAGTGCAAGATCGTGTCCGGGAACATCAACCCTAAGGGTTGGTGCGTCGCCTACGCCCCCAAGGAAGGCTGACGACCCCCAAATAGGAAAGGCCGGCACGCTATGTGCCGGCCTTTTTCTTTGACCGCTGCCGCTATTTTGCCGGAAGCGGCTCCGGTGTCTTCGCCAGCGTGCGCAGGTAGTCGATGATGTCGGCCCGCTCCTTTGGATTGCTCACGCCGGCGAACGTCATCTTCGTCCCGGGCGCATAGGCCGCCGGCTTGGTCAGCCACTCGTCGAGCGCCGCGAACGTCCAGGGGCCCTGCTTGGCTTTCAGAGCCGTCGAATAGGCATACCCGTCCATGTGGCCGTGCGGCGCACCCACCACGCTGTAGAGGTTGGGGCCGATCCCGGCCTTACCGCCCTCGTTGAAGCTGTGACAGGCCACGCAGCCCAGCTTCTTCGTGTCCGCCTCGCCTGCGGCCGGATCGGCAGAGGCAAGCCGAGCCTCGATCGGCTCCGGCGCGCCGCCGGCCGGCGCACCCGCCGCCGCTGCGGGAGCAGGCTTCTGCTGCGCTGCAGCCTGTTCGGCGGCAGTCGGCGTCGGCTTCGCCTCGGGCGTATCCGCATCCGTTCGCAAATATTCGATGATGTCGGCGCGCTTCTTCGGGTCCGACAGCCCGGCATAGCTCATCTTTGTGCCCGGGGCATACGCGCTCGGCTTCGTCAGCCACTCGTTGAGCGCCGCAAACGTCCAGGGCCCCTGCTTGCCCTTGAGCACCGAGCTGTACTGATACCCCTCCATATGCCCGTGCGGCGCACCGACCACGCCGTAGAGGTTCGGTCCGACCCCTGCCTTGCCGCCCTTGTTGAAGCTATGGCAGGCGACGCAGCCCTGCGCCTTGACCAGGTTCTCACCATCCTGCGCGCTGGCCGACGCCAGCAGCACGCTGATCGGCGGCTCCGGCGCCGCGGCCGTCTGCGTCGCAGCGGCCTGCGGCTCGGCGATCGCGATATGCGCCTTCTCGGGCATGGTCGGGTCGACGAGCGCTTTGCCCAGCAAGCCCGAGCCCACGAACGCAATCCCCGCGAGCAGCACGGCGCCTGCGGCCTTGTTGAGTTCGAGGCTATCCATCAGCGGTCTCCGGCGGCGATCATGGCATCTGAATTGCCAACAAGCTTCGCGCTGTCAATGTACCAGGCCCATTAAAAGCAAACCCCGGCCCCTTTCGGGACCGGGGTGTGCGGGAATGCGGCCGTTCAGGGCGTCGTCGGACCCTGCAGCTCCGGGAACGTCGTCACCATGCTGACCCCGAACAGCGGCTTGTAGACGCCGTTGTGACAGGTTGCGCAGTTGACCTTCGGCACGTCCCCGTGCGGTCCCAACCGGGCCGGCGGGAACACGCCGTTCAGCGACATCAGATAGCTGTTGTTGACGTCTCGGACCATCTGGATGCCGTGCCATGCCGTGACACGCTGCGGCGTGCTCTGCGACCAGTCTCCGAAAGCGCGGGAGTTGTGGCAGTAGGTGCAGTTCACCCCCAACGACTGTGAGAAGTGGATCATCAACGCATAGGTCCACTCGGTCTCGAAGATCGAGTGCCGGTCCGTCCCCGGCAGCGCCTGCTCCGCCTGGACCCGGATGTTGGACGCGTTCTGCAGGAACGGCGTGAACGGGTCATACGGCAGCGAGCTCTCGCCGATCGGCTTGGTCGGATGCCCCAACCCGGTCTGTGTCTCCGCCATGCCCTGGAACCGAACCGGCAGCGGGTCGGTGAACCAGATGTTCGCCGGCACCGGCATCCCGCGATGGCAGGTGTAGCAGGTGACCCCCGTCGCCGCGACGTGCGGTTTCCAGTCAGCATTGATGTGCTGCGTCATCTGGATCATCCGCCGGGCCACGACCTTGGTGTAGAGGCTGTCGTCGGCCATGTTCGCGGTGTTGTGGCAGTAGGCGCAGCCGGCCTGCGGCGCGACCCACGTCGTGATGGAGGCCATGAGACGGGTGAACTGGCCCACGCTCAGGTTCTGCAACACCTGCACGTTCTTATAGACCGCGCCTGCCTTCGGCCCCGCCGCCGGAAGTTGCGGCAGCGACGCCGGGATCTGATTGGCCGCCAGATACGCCTTCACCTCGCGCGGGTTGTACACCAGTCCCATCGCGGTCCCGCGAAACCCGTGCTGGATCGTCGTCGGTTGCGGACGGTCGAAGCTCATGACGATCACCACCGTCATCAGCGCCGCCGCCACGGCCCCCACCAGGATGAGGGCCTGCGCAATCCCCAGCGTCGGACCGAGCTTGCGCGACAGGAACGTCTCCGTGGCGTCGCTCATTGTGCCGCTCCCGTCGTCAGCGGGTCGATGATCGGCCCCCACATCTGCGGATAGGGCGGGATGATCGAGTGCTTGACGCCCCACAGGAACCAGTTGTCCACCACCGTCCCGGTCAGCAGGATCCCGATCCCGCCGGTGATCGGGCACAGCACGGCGAACCACCAGGCCCAGCGATGGATCGACTCCGCCGTAGCGCAGAAGCCCATCGTCCAGCGCCAGAACAGCGCACCACGTTCGAACGCGGTTCCGCGATCGAGGATCTGTTCGATCTCACGCTCGGCCCCGAACCGGCTGGTCGCCAGCACGGTCGCGCCATGCATGGCGAACAGCAGCGTCGAGCCATACAGGAACACGATCGAGAGCATGTGGAACGGGTTGTAGAACAGGTTGCCGTAGCGGATCGACAGCGACGCCGTCCAATCGAGGTGCGGAAAGATCCCGAACGGCACCGCCTCGGCCCAGCTCCCCATCAGCAACGGCCGCAGGAAACCGCACACGAAATACAGCCAGATCGCCGCCGCGAATGCCCACGCCACATGGGTCCCCATCCCGAGCGCCCGTGCCCGCGACCAGACCCGATACCACCAGAGCGCGATCGAGACCGTCAGAAAGAACCCGGCCATCAACCACCAGCCGCCCTGCGCGAGCGGCGGGAACAGGCGTATCCCATAGCCCGGCGCCGGCGGCTCGAGCGCCAGCCACGGCAGCTGCCGGATGAACTGGACGATATCCCAGTTCACCGAAGCCCACATGTTGAGCCCGATGATCTCGAACGCCGCCAATCCGAACAGGATCGACGCGATCCCGCTCGCACCCAGGTAGATCGGCCCTACCTGCGCATCGCCCAGCTTGCCGAACAGATGCAGGAAAAACGGTTTGCCGGTCCGCTTCCAACCCGTCGTCGCCAGCGGCACACCGGCATAGGCGGGGCCGCGAACCTGCACGCGGGTGAAGATGTTTTGGTATTGAGCCATGGTTCGCTCCCCCCAACCCTTTCGTCAGTCTTATTTCCAGATCGGCAGGTTGAGCCACCAGCCCCACCATTCCGGCCAGCCGCGCGTCCAGAACGGGCCGCTGATCACGATGCACACCGCGCTCCAGAACCCGGCCGACAGCGCCAGGAACAGGCCCAGCCGGTGCACGCCCAGCGTGCCGATCGACCAGCCGATCGTGTCGCGGAAGAACGTGTTCTCGTGCTCGGCCGTCTTGACAGCCTCACCCTTCGGCGGATTGACCGCTGACAGCACCAGCCCGCCATGCATCGACAACGCCAGCACCGTGGTGAAGAAGAAGCTCACCGCCAGCATGTGCGCCGGATTGTAATGGAAGTGCAGATACTGGTAGCCGGTGTTCGAAACCCAATCGAGATGGCTGAGGATCCCGTACGGGAACCCATGCCCCCAAGCGCCCATCAGCACCGGCCGGATCACCACCAGCGTGACGTAGGCGAACACCGCGACGCCGTAGGCCACCGGGACGTGATACCCCATGCCAAGCTTGCGCGAGATCTCCGCCTGCCGCAGCGCCCATGACACGAACGCGCCGATCGCGCAGATCGTGATGATCTGCCACAAGCCACCCTCCCGCAGCGGCGCGAAGCCGAGCCCGACCGAGAGGTCCGGCGGCGGGATGTTGATCGCCCAGATGTTCCAGGTCGGGCCGATTGCTGCGCCGTAGATGATCAACAGCGTGCCGATCAAGCTGAAGAAGATCGTCGTGACGCCGAAGAAGCCGACGTAGAAAGGCCCCACCCAGAAGTCAAACAGATCACCGCCGACCAGGGTCCCGCCCCGAACACGGTATTTCTCTTCGAACGTCAGCATGGACATGACTTGGAACTCCAAAGGATGGTGGCGCGAGCCGGCCAAACCGTGCCGGCCCTCGCCACCGTGCCGTCTCCGCTACTTCGCTGGAGCCGGTGCCCCGCCCGGAAGCGGTGCCATTTGCGACATCGCGCCGGCACGTGCCGGGCCTTCGAGCCAATTGAACCGGCTCGTGCTGAGCAGGATGAAGTGAATCAGCAATGCGAGCACGAACAGGAAGGTGAACAGCGCCACCAAGGCCCGACGCGGATCGAATAGCAGCCAAACGCGCCACATGGTCGGTCCTCCTAGGTCAAGAATGTTTGGACGGCGGAAAGCCCGTCCGTCAGCATCGAAGTCGTGTAGCCGTTTGCACCCGGCAGCCATGGCCGCCAGATCCAGACCAGGATGTGCGCGACAACCGCAACGGCCGTGAAGATCATAAAGCTCGTCACGAAGATGCTGTGGAACTCACGCGCTTCCGAGTCGGTCAGGCCCGAAGTGGACCCTGTTCGAAGTTGGACATCCGACATGTTGTTGGTACCTCCGTACCGTTGATGACCGCGCATACCCCCCGCGGCCGGGGTTCACCGTGGCGTCCGCCGCCGCGGGTCGTGGCTGCAGGATCCTCGGTGATCCCGCAGCGATCGTGTCGTGGCTCACGCCACCGGCTCCGTGAGCGCGCCGAGCGAGCGCCTGACGCGCTCCACCGTCACCCGCCCCTCCCGGGAATCCCGCGCCGCCTGCTCGACCCGTTCCCGCATCCGCTTGGCCGCCGAGATCCGCACCAGGAAAGGCTCGCGCTCCACATGCTCGTCCAGCAGCCCGACCGCCGCGTCGTCCCACGGCGTCGTGTTCCAATCCTGCTGCTGCACCGGCGTCGGATCGACTTTGTCCATCTCCGTGCCGAGCGGCAGGATGTGGAACAGCGCGTCGAACAACGCATTGCAAAGTTCCTGCACGATGTAAGTCGCGCCCGCGTAGCCCATGTAGGGCGTGCCCGTTGCCCGCCGGATCGCCGCCCCGGGGAATGACGCCGGTATGTACTGACACCGCGCGCCCAACTCGGCCGCATACATCCGCTCGTTGTACGACCCATACAGGATGAACGGCGGCTTGGTCCGCATCGCCTCCCGCACCGCCTGGTTGTCCGGCTTCTCCCCCGCGCTGCGCCCGAAATGGAACGTGCACGGCAGCCCCAGCTCCCCTTCGAGGAACCCAACCAACCCCCGCTCGTAGGTCTTGGTCGCAACGACCGCGAACGAGGCGCTCGAGAAAAAGTCCTGCGTGACCGACCGCCAGAGGTCCCATAGCGGCTTGATCGTCGTGTGCTTCTCACGCTCGATGAACGGCTCCGGATCGAGCCCCACCAGCTCGCCCAAAGCCCGCAGGAAATTCGTCGTCGCGAACAGCCCGATCGGCGCCTGCAGATACGGCCGGTCCAGCTCCTCGCACAGCAGGCGCCCGAACTCGCGGTACATGCAGATGTTCACGTCCGCATTCGGCAGCTTGCCGATGTCGTCCACATGCGAGCCCAGCGGGAACACCAGGTTGATCTCGCACCCGATCCCCTCGACCAGCCGCCTGATCTCGGCCAAGTCGGACGGCATGTTGAACGTGCCGTAGATCGGCCCGATGATGTTGACCCGCGGCTTCTCGCCTTCCTTGCGAACCCGCGGTCCTTTCTTTGCGCGCTTCTGCCCGAACTCGCTCCAAAGCCAATAGATCGCCCGATCAGCGGCCTGCCACTGATCCTCATCGATCGTCCGCGGAATGAACCGCAGCAGGTTGCTCCCCTCCGGCGTCACCCCGCCGCCGATCATCTCGGCAATACTGCCCGTGACCACCACCGCCGGCAGATCCGGATCCTGCGTCGC
The DNA here is from genome assembly GCA_963848035.1 of uncultured Alphaproteobacteria bacterium. Lineage (GTDB taxonomy): Bacteria > Pseudomonadota > Alphaproteobacteria > Acetobacterales > Acetobacteraceae > JAVVHH01. The sequence goes on along the minus strand of CAWKCD010000001.1, from coordinate 1,973,208 downwards.
CGCAGCCCGGCGCAGCGCGCCCTCCGTCCCCGTCATCGACAGGCTCTCTTCCGAAAGCCCCGTCACCACGATCGGCAACTCATGCGGCGGCAGCCCGTCCGTGTAGTGCAGCACCGCCGTCACCGGCAGGTTCTCGCACCCGACCGGCCCGTCGATGACCACCCGCAATCCGCGGATCGCCGTGAACGCATAGACCGCGCCCCAATACCCGCCCGCCCGGTCATGATCGAGAACGAGCATCTACGTCCCCACCGCCTCTTCCGACTTCGCCTTCGCCAACCGCTGCTTGCGCTGCCGCTCGCGGAACCCCTTCGGCTCTACCGGCACGCCCTCGCTGCCGTATCCCGCCGCCTCGCCCGTGCCGACGCCCTGGAAGAACGACACCATCCGCCCGAACCGCTCGGCATTTCGCGTCTGCGCCGCCACGATCGCCGCCAGCGCGCCTGCACCCGCCGCCCCGAACAGCGGCCGCGCCGACACCATGTTGGTGAAATACAGCGCCGGAATGCCCATCTCCTTGGCCTTCTGCACCAGCGGCGTCGTCCCCACCGCCAGATCCGGCCGGACCTCCATCATCGCCTCGGTGTCCTGCTCGAGCGACGCCCGGAACTGCACATGCGCCCCGTGCGCCTCGAGCCAGGCGGCATCCGCCTCGCTCCACTCCGTCCGCGGGCAGGCCGTCCCGACGTACGGGATCTCTGCCCCCGCCTCGATCAGAAGGCGCGCGGCCAGCAGCTCCGAACCCTCGTACCCGGACAGGGTGATCCGGGCGGAGATCGGGCTCGCCTTCAAGGCGGCGCGGATCGCTGTCAGCGATCGCGCCTTCGCCTCGTCGAGCTTGCTGGCCGCCACGCCGGCCACCCGGGCGATCGCATCGAGCCAATCGGCCGTGCCATCCACGCCCACCGGGCCGGAACCCACCACCGGTCGCCCTGCCTGCAAGAACTCCCGGATCGACGCCGTGTAGAACGGATGCACCGCGGCCACCGCCGTGCAATCCAGCGCGCCATACAGGTCGCGCCACTCCCGGGCCGGCGTCGGCGGCGCCAACGCAAGTCCCATCGGCGCGATGAGCGCCCCCACCCCCGGCGGATCCGCCGGGAACATCTCTCCCAGCAACGCGATCGTCGGCAGCTCGCTCGCATTCCGCGGCCGCGCCACCGGTCCCTGCTCCGCTTCGAGACGGGCGAACTTCAGCATCGCCCCGGCCAACACGTCCTTGGCCTCGGCATGCGTCGGCACGCCGAACCCGGGCACGTCGATCCCGATGATCCGCACACCGTCGATCTGCTTCGGCAACCGGTCCAGCGGCACGCCGGACGCGGTCGGCACGCATAGGTTGATCACCACGACGGCGTCGTAATCCGCCGGCTTCGCGATCGAATAGACCGCGTCCCGGATGTCCTCATAGAGCTGCCCGCGGACCAGCGTCTCCGAGTTGAACGGAACGTATCCGACCGTCCGCCGCGCCCCATAGAAATGCGACGTGAATGTCAGTCCGTAGACGCAACAAGCAGACCCGCACAGGATCGTCGCGACCCGCCGCATCCGCAGCCCCACCCGCAACGACCCGAACGCCGGGCACATCGATTGCGGCTGGTCGTGCGGCCCCTGCGGATAGTCGCTCGCGAGCCGGTCCAACACCGCGCTCTTCCCTGCCGCCCGCGCCGCGGACAGCATGGTCTCGCGCCCGCCATGGCACCCGCCGGCGACGTCCTCGGGAGGGGGCAACGACCCGTCCACTACGCCCCCTCGTAGATCACTTCGAGCGACGGCCGCGAGATCGTCGTCGCCGCGCACATATCCGCCTCGGTCGCCGGCGTCAGCGTCACGCCACGCCCCACCGCCTCGCCCTTGAACAGCCCGAGCAGCCCATCCTGCGTCAACGGCGTCGGCCGCAACGGCGGCGCCTCGGCCACCTCTTTCGCCAGCGCCTCGAACAACGGCGCCCACTCGCCGCCGGGCCGTCCGACGATCTCGTAATTCGCCGACTTCCGCCGAATGTCCTCATTCGCCGGGATCGCCGACAGCACCGGGATCCCAACCGCCGACGCAAACGCCTGCGCCTCCCCGGTCCCGTCATCCTTGTTGATGACCATCCCCGCAACCCCGACATTCCCGCCCATCTTGCGGAAATACTCGACCGCCGAGCACACGTTATTGGCGACATACAACGACTGCAGGTCGTTGCTGCCGACCACGATCACCTTCTGGCACATGTCCCGCGCGATCGGCAGCCCGAACCCGCCGCACACGACATCCCCCAGGAAGTCGAGCAGCACGTAGTCGAACCCCCAGTCATGAAAGCCCAGCTTCTCGAGCAGCTCGAACCCATGGATGATCCCGCGCCCGCCGCAGCCGCGCCCGACCTCCGGGCCGCCCAGCTCCATCGCGAACACGCCGTCACGAATGAAGCACACGTCCCCGATCGAAACCTTTTCGCCCGCCAACTTCTTCTTCGACGACGTCTCGATGATCGTCGGGCATGACCGTCCACCGAACAGCAGCGACGTCGTGTCGCTCTTCGGGTCACACCCGATAAGCAACACCCGCTTGCCCTGCTGCGCCATCATGTAGCTGAGGTTCGCGAGCGTGAAGCTCTTGCCGATACCGCCCTTGCCATAAATGGCGATGACCTGCGTTTCCTTCTTCACCGGCCCCGTCGATGGCGCATCCGGCTCGATCGCCGCCTCCGAGCGCAACGCATCCGTCATGCTCGCCTGCACCCCTGTCACAGCGTTCATCAGCAGGCTCTCCAATCGAGGATCATTTTCAGACAAGCCGAGTCTTCGAAGGCAGTCCGATACGCTTCCGGAGCATTCGGCGCCGGCGCCCGGTGCGTGATCAGCCCATCCAGATCGAGCCGCCCGTCGCCCGCCAGATCGCGCACTGCAACGAGATCTTCCGGCTGCCACTGCGCCGCGATCCGGAACCGCGCTTCGCGCATGAACGCAGGCGGGAAATTGAACGACGGCCGATCCGAATAGAACCCGGCCAGCACGATCTCGCCGCCCATCCGAAGCCGCATCACCAACGTATCGATCAACGACGCGTCGCCCGAAGCGTCGTAGATCGCGCCGTAATCCCGCCGCGTATCCTCCGCCGGGTCGATCACGCGATAGCCCAGCGCCCCATCGGCCCGCGTCGCATTCTTCTCCCAGACCACCGGCAACCCACCCGCCAGCACCGCCAACCGCGCCAGCAACCGCCCGAGCACCCCGTGCCCCACGATCAGCTCCGGCACCGCGAACCCGGCCAGCGCATGCTGCGCCGTCGCCGCCAGCGCCAGCAGGACGCCCCGCTCGCCCAATCCTTCGCCGATCGACAGCGCCCGAGCGCCCGGAACGATCAGCCGCGACGCCGAAGCGCCGAATAATCCATGCACCGGCCCGAAGCACCTCGCGCCAGGAACGAAAACCAGCTCCCCGTCCCGCGCCCCGCCGACCACCCGCCCCACCGACTCGTACCCCGGCACCAGCGGATATCCCATGCCCGGAAACGGCGGCATCGCCCCGGTCCAAAGCAGCCGCTCCGTCCCCGTGCTCACCCCGGACCACTCAACGGCGACAACCACGTCGTCGGCGCCCGCATCATCCAGCGCGAGCTGGCGCAGTCCCAGGTCGCGCGGTGCGTTCAATACGACGGCGAGAGCGTCCACGTTTTCATTTCCTCCAGGGCCGCGGTCCACGCAGCCGAGTGTCAGGCTAAACTGACCGTCATAGTTGTCAACGAAGATTTACAGACGAACATCACGCCTGCGCGACGATCACGCTCGCCAGCAGCGGATTGCCGGTCCGCCGCATGGAAACGCGGCCGAAGCCCGCCTCCCGCAGCATCGCCATCAGCGTCTCCGCTCGCCGCGGCCGCCCGCTGCCCAGCGCCAGCAGATAGAAGGTGAAATAGGCTCCCACCGGCGCCGCCCCGGCTGCGTCCAGCATCGGCTCCGCCACCAGCAGCGAGCCGCCCGGCGGCAGTGCACGGCGCGCATTCCGCAGGATGTCCATCGCCGCCGCGTCGTCATGATCGTGCACGACGCGGATCAGCGTCAGCAGATCGGCGCCCGCGGGCAACGCGTCGGTCCGCATGTCGCCGCCGAACACCTGCGCCCCCGCCCCGAGTCGCGCCCGCGCCCGCGCCGCCACCTCCGGCAGGTCGAACAGCATCCGCTCCAACCCCGGCGCCTTCACGCTCGCCGCTTCGAGGAATGCCCCCTCGCCACCGCCGATGTCGAGCAGCCGACGATGCCGCCGGAAATCGTACGCTGCCAGGATCTCGGCCGCGACCAACGGCTGCGACGACGCCATCAGCCGTGAATAGGCCGCCACGTCATCGGCGCCCAACCCCTGGGGACCGCGGGTGCCATAGGGCCAATACGCCGCCAGCAATGTCTCGCCAGGCTCCCGCCGCAACAGCTCCACCGGGTCGGCCAGGTCCCGATACAGCATCGCGTGATGGCGGATCATCGCCGCCACCCCCTCGTTGCCGATCATCGCCGCCCCGAGCTTGCCAAGCGCGTACCGATCCCCACGCCGCCGCAGCAGATCCAGCGCCGCCGCGGCCTCGCACAGCCGCGCCGCCCGCTCCGCCGTCAGCCCCAGGCGCGGCGCCAACGCCTCCGCCGTCAGCGGCCCGGCAGCCAACGACTCGAACACCCGCAACGACACGCAAGCCGCGAGCACCTGTGAATACGCAAAGCCCGCGCACAGATCGAACAGCGCCCGCGACCGCCGCCGCGCGATCGGCCGCGTCAGCGGAAACCGCGCCGCCCAGGCCCGGAACCCCGGATCCGCCATAGTCCGGTCCCGCCAATTCCTGATCCGCGACAGCAGGCCCTCGCCCGATTGCGGAAGAGCGCTCGGTGCGGGTGGCCCAGAGGAAACGAACTCCGGACCCGCTGAAATCATGTCCGCTCGAATCACGCCGCCGTCCGCGCCAGCTCCTGCGGCAGCAGCCGCAACGTCTCGGTCCGGATGTGACTCCGCAGGGCGCTCTGCCCGATGCAGCCCGGCACCGCGTCCACCGCCTCCTCCGCCAACCCCCGCAGCCGCGCGATCGCCCCGTCCAACCCGAACTGCAGCACCGCGCTCGGCCGCTGATGCGCGAGGTCCTGACCCACCGGCTTGCCCACCTTATCCGGATCCGCCGTCACGTCGAGGATGTCGTCGGCGACCTGATACGCCTCGCCCAAGCACATCCCGAGCGTCCGCCAAACCTCCGCCTCGACCCCCGCCGAAGCCGCCCCCGCCACCGTCGCCGCCGCGAACAGCGCGCCCGTCTTCTCCCGCTGATACAGCGCCAGGTCCGCGCTCGGCTCGCACTCCCAAGCCTGCCCCGCCGCGATCCCGCATGGCACGCCCACCGATCCGGCGATCGTCGTCATCAACGGCCCCATCCGCGCCGGAGTCAGCGCCGCCCCTTGCGCCACCGTCTGGAACGCGAGCACGATCAGCGCATCGCCGGCCAACACCGCCAACGGCTCACCGAACGCCACATGCACGCTCGGCTTCCCCCGCCGGGTTGCCGCGTCATCGAAACAAGGCAAGTCGTCATGGATCAACGAGGCGCAATGCAGCAGCTCGATCGCAGTGGCCGCCGACTCCGAAACAGTCGGCGCATCCTCGCCGCAAGCCGCCGCCACCGCCAGACACAGACGCGGCCGGATCCGAGCCCCCCGCGGGAACACCGAATGATGCATCGCCTGACCCAACAACGGAGGACAACCCGGCAGCAGCGTCCGAGCCAAAGCGGCCCCGAGCGACTTTTCGATCCGCGTCATGACGTCCATCAACGCCTCCAACCCCGGTTGTGTCAGCTTTATTTGTCTGTCACGACTGTCAGACTTTTCTGACACTGGGGTCAAGCCAATTCTCGCGGGCCAAAACATCGTCGTCGTCGGTGCCGGAATTGGTGGTCTCGCCGCCGCATTGAGCCTTGCGGACCAAGGCTGCCGGGTCACCCTGCTCGAGCGCCAGCCCACGCCCGGCGGCAAGATGCGCAGACTCCCCGCCGAAGGCCGTGCGATCGATGCAGGTCCCACCGTCTTCACCATGCGCTGGGTGTTCGACGAGATCTTCGCCAGCGCCGGCCAGCGCCTCGAGGACCACATCACCCTCCGCCCCGCCGCCATCCTCGCCCGCCACGCCTGGAGCCGCACCGAGCGCCTCGACCTCCACGCCGACCCCGAAGCCTCCGCCGCCGCGATCGCCGACTTTGCCGGCCCCGCCGAAGCGAGCGGCTTTCTCGATTTCTGCCGCGCCGCCCGGCGCACCTACGACACGCTCGAAAAGCCTTTCATCAAGGGCCCGCTACCCAGCATGATGTCGCTGGCCTTCTCCGTCCGGAACCCGGCCGACCTCCTCTCCATCAAGCCCTTCGCCACCCTCTGGTCCGAGCTCGCCACCCATTTCCGCGATCCGCGCCTGCGCCAACTCTTCGGCCGCTACGCCACCTATTGCGGCTCCTCCCCCTTTCTCGCCCCCGCCACCCTCATGCTCGTCGCCCATGTCGAGCAGCAGGGGGTGTGGTTCGTCGACGGCGGCATGCACGAAGTCGCCCGCGCCCTAGCTGCCCTTGCCCAGACGAGCGGGGTCGAAATACGGTACAATTCAGAAATAACGGAGATCGGCTTGCAACGCGGCAAGGCCGCGAGCGTCCGCCTCGCCTCCGGCGAAACCCTGCCGGCCGCCGCCATCATCCTCAACGCCGACCCCGCCGCCCTGGCCGCCGGCCGTTTCGGTCCCGCACTGCGCCACGCAGCCCCCGCGCCCGCCCCGGCCGACCGCTCCCTCTCCGCCCTCACCTGGACCGGCACCGCCCGCGTCCGCGACTTCCCGCTCTCCCACCACACCGTCTTCTTCTCGAGCGACTACAAGGCCGAGTTCGACCAGCTCGGCCGCGGCGTCATCCCCCGCGAACCCACCACCTATGTCTGCGCGCAAGATCGTGACGACACCGACGCCACCCCGGACGGCCGCGAGCGCCTCCTGGTCCTGGTCAACGCCCCCGCCAACGGCGACGTTCACGCCTATGATGATTCGGAGATCGAGCAGTGCCGGCAGACCGCCTGGAACTTGATGCAACGCTGCGGCCTGACCCTGTCGGAGCCGACCCTGACCGCAACCTCGCCGACAGGCTTCAACCAACTCTTCCCGGCAACGGGGGGCGCCCTCTACGGCCCGGCGGTGCACGGGGCGACGGCGAGCTTCCGCCGCCCGGGCAGCCGGACGAAGGTGCCGGGCCTCTATCTGGCGGGCGGCGCGACCCATCCCGGGGCGGGCGTCCCGATGGCAGCACTGTCCGGGCGCCTGGCGGCGTCCGCCCTGATGGCGGACCTCGGTTCGACGCGCCGGTCCCGCGTGACGGCTATGTCTGGTGGTATGTCGACGCGCTGAGCGATGACGGCCGCCACGGCCTGACCATCATCGCCTTCATCGGCAGCGTCTTCTCGCCCTTCTACGCCTGGTCCCGCCGCAGCCGCCCTGCCGACCCCGAGCAGCATTGCTGCCTCAACGTCGCCCTCTACGGCCGACCCAGGCGCTGGGCCATGACCGAGCGCGGCCGCCGCTCGCTCCACCGCAGCGACAACCACCTCATCATCGGCCCCAGCGCGCTCCATTGGGACGGCAACTCCCTGACCATCTGGATCGAGGAAGTCACCGCCCCTGTCCCCGGCCGCCTCAGCGGCATGGTCCGCGTCACCCCCTCCGCCCTCACGCGCCGCAGCTTCACCCTCGACAAAGCCGGCCGCCACCGCTGGTCCCCGATAGCCCCTGCCGCCCGCGTCGAGGTCACCATGGCGCGCCCCGACCTCTCCTGGTCAGGCATCGGCTACCTCGACAGCAACGAAGGCGACCGCCCGCTCGAGCGCGACTTCCTCGAATGGGATTGGCTCCGCGCGCCCACCGATGACGGCGCCCTCATCCTCTACAACGCCGAACGCCGAATCGGCGGCCACCAGGACCTCGCGCTCAAGATCGGCCGCGACGGCAAGGTCGAGCGCTTCGACCCGCCTCCCCAAGCCGCCCTCCCCCGCACCACCTGGGGCATGCGCCCGCGCACCCGCTGCGACGCCCACTCCCAACCCCTGCTCCGCCAACGTCTCGAGGACGCACCCTTCTACAACCGCTCCGTCATCGAGACCCGCCTGCGCGGCGAGCGCGTCCACGCCGTCCATGAAAGTCTAAATCTCGACCGCTTCACCGCCCCCTGGGTGCAGGCCATGCTGCCCTTCCGCATTCCCCGCCGCTGGTGAAAGAGCAGCGCAGCATCGGCGCCGGACTGGCCTTGATGAGCTTCAGTTCGGGCTGCGTCGATATCCTGAGCTACCGCTTTCTCGGCCAGGTTTTCACCTCGGCCATGACGGGCAACATAGCGCTGATGGGTCTGGACCTCGGGCAAGGCGACCTCCTGGCCGCATTACGGAACATGACCGCCTTCGCCGGTTTCGTCGCCGGGCTGCTCACCGGCGCGCTGATCCTGCGCCACGGCGCGAGCCGCAAACGCCTGCTCGCCGCCGTGCTCATCGAGGCTACGCTGCTCCTGCTGTTCGCCCTCGGCTGGCACGCCCGTGGCGTCGATTCCGCGCTCTATGCCCTGATCGGCATCTCCGCCATCGCCATGGGCGTGCAGAGCGCCGCCGTCCACCGCATCGGCATGCCCAGCGTCACCACCACCTACTTCACCGGCACCCTGACGGGGATCGTCTTCGGCCTCGTCGGCTCTCCCACCTCGCCGCACTCACCGGTCCGCCGCACCTTCTGGCCCGTTACGGCATTCCTCTCCTATGTCTGCGGCGCCGCGGCAGCGGGTTGGTACACCGCCGGCCGCACCGCGCTCGACCTGCCCATCGGCCTACCGCTGCTGCCTTGCATCGCCGCTCTCGGCCTTGCCGTGCTGATCGCGCTCGCCCGCGAACCTAGTTGACCACACAGACCTGCCATGCAGAATTTGGATATCAGTCCCTCGAAGGACACCGCATGCGCCGCAGACAATTCGTTGCCGGAACCGCTGCCCTCGCCGCCGCCTCGCTGAACCGCCCCGCCCGCGCCGCGACCAGCAGCAAGACCCTCGTCTTCGTCCCGCAGGCCGACCTCTCCAGCATCGACCCGGTCTGGACCACCGCCACCGTCGCCCGCAACCACGGACTGATGGTCTACGACACCCTCTATGGCATCGACGAGAACCTGCAGCCGCAGCCGCAGATGCTCGCCGGTCACGAGATCAGCGACGACCAGCTCACCTGGACCTTCACGCTGCGTGACGGCCTGCTGTTCCACGACAACGACAAGGTCCGAGCCATCGATTGCGTCGCCTCCATCAACCGTTGGGCGCAACGCAAGGGCTTCGGCCAAAAGCTTATCTCGCTCACCAACGAAATGAAGGCGCTCGACGACAAGCGCTTCCAGATCCGCCTCAAATCCCCCTTCCCGCTGCTCCCCTTCGCCCTCGGCGGCCCCGACCTCTGCATGATCATGCCGCAACGATCCGCCGAGGTTGACCCGTTCAAACAGATCTCCGACACCACCGGCAGCGGCCCCTTCCGCTTCCTGCCCGACGAACGCGTCGCCGGCGCCCATTTCGCGTGGGCCAAATTCGACAAATACGTCCCTCGCCAGGAAAAGCCGTCCTATTGGTCCGGCTCGAAAGCCACCTACGTCGACCGTATCGAATGGAAGATCATCCCCGACTCGGCCACCGCCGCCAGTGCCCTGCAAACCGGCGAAGTCGACTGGCTCGAGTTCCCCCTCTTCGACCTGCTCTCCACCTTCCGCCGCGACAAGAACATCCAGCTCGTCCCGATCTCGACCCTGTTCCTCCCGGCCGTCATCGCCCTCAATCACACCCAGCCGCCCTTCGACAACGACAAGCTCCGCCGGGCCATCCTCCCCGCCATCGACCAGCGCGAATTCATGACCGCCCTGGTCGGCGACCAGTCCGATCTGATGACCGTTCCCACCGGAGTCTTCACCCCTGGCACCCCGATGGCCAATGACCGCGACATGCAGGTCTTCAGCGGCAAGCGCGACATCGCCCTGGCCAAACGCCTCGTCGCGGAAAGCGGCTACAAGGGCGAGCCGGTCGTCCTCATGCTCCCGACAGACCAATCCGTCCTGGTCCCCTTGGTCCAGATGGCCCGCTCGGTGTTCGCCGAGATCGGCCTCAACGTCGACATGCAGAGCATGGATTGGGGCACCCTGGTCGGCCGCCGCGCCAGCGACAAGCCGGCCTCCGAAGGCGGCTGGAACAGCTTCTGCACCTCCTGGGATGGCATCACCCTCTCCAACCCCGGCAGCCATCTGCCCCTACGCGGCAACGGCAAGGCCGGCTGGTTCGGTTGGCCCGAGAGCCCAAAGCTGGAATCCCTGCGCGACCAATGGTTCGCCGCCCCCGATGAAGCCGCCCAGAAACGGATCTGCGAACAGATGCAGGCGGTCGCCTTCCAGGAGGTCCCGTATATCCCGATCGGCTCCTACCTGCTCCCCGCCGCGATCCGTTCGAACGTCACCGACATCGTCCGCTCCGGCAACACCTGCTTCTGGGGCTTGAAGAAAGCCTAATCCGGCGGGCCCTGCGTCCGGGCCTTCTCCTCGGCCCGGTCCTGCCGCACCGCCCGCCGGATCGACAGCCACTCCCGCCCGCCGATCGCCAGCACGATCACCAGGATGATGATCCACTCCCACTGCCCCACCGCTTAGAGCCCGTTTGAGAATGCGCTAAGCGAAGTTAGCCCGCGCGGGCTTTTGCGACATGAAGCGCAGCGGTGGTTGAGATCCTGAGCATCGGAAGCGCGAAAATTCGCGTTGGATGGCCGGCTTAGTAGCATTCGCAAACGGGCCCCTTAGATCCGCTCGGCTTGCCGCGCGTCCAACTCCGAGAACAACGTCAGGGTCCAGACCAGCCGATCACCGATCCCCTGCCGCCGGCTCGGCGCCATCGCCGCCGCCATCACCAGGTCTCGCGTCGCCGCCAGCGGCGGGGCCGCATCCGCCGCAGCCCCCCGCGCCGCTGCCGCCAGGCTCGCCACCGCCAACCCCAGCTTGCGCGACCGCGTCACCCGCGCCCGCGACGTCACCGAATCGAACCCGTTGCGCACCACCTGATGCCCGATCTCCGCATACAGCAACCGCGCCGCCCCGATCCCAGGCCGGCACGTCAGCGGCAACGCCGCGATTCCGCTATCCGCCCGCCGATACAGGAACGCCGCCGCCTCAAGCAGCCGCTCGATCACGGCCGCCAAACCCGACGACATCACCGGCGCCTCGAGGAACCCATCCGGGTCGATCCCCTCCGCCCGCAGCCACGCCAGCGGCAAATACAGCCGCCCCGCCCGAGCATCCTCGCCCACATCCCGCGCGATGTTCGTCAACTGCATCGCCACGCCCAGGTCACACGCCCGCGCCAGCGCGTCCGGCGTCCGCGCCCCCATCAGCACCGCCATCACGGCGCCGACCGTCCCCGCCACCCGCGCCGCATAGTGCTCTAGCGCCGCCAAATCCTCGTATCGCCGCCCCTCGGCGTCCCAGGCGAACCCCTCCAGCAACCGATCCAGCAGCAGCCGCGGCACCCGATGCGCCTGCACCACCGCCGCCAACGCCCGATCCTCCGCGAAATCCTCCGGCCGCCCCGCGTAGACGGCATCCAGCCGCCGATGCAGCCCGGCCAGCGCGACCGCCGGATCCCCCCGATCGATCAGATCGTCCGCCACCCGGCAGAACGCATACAACCCCGTCGCCGGCCGCCGCACCCGGCCCGGCAACAGCAACGACGCCGCATAGAAACTCCGCGACCCATCGTTCAGCATCGCCCGGCACGCCGCCAGATCATCGTCCGCGATCTCAGACATGCGCCACCGCCGGGATCAGCCGATCCAGCACCTTCGCCGAACACAACACTCCCGGCAGCCCGGCGCCCGGATGCGTCCCCGCACCCACCAAGTAAAGATTGTCCACGTCTTCACTCCGATTATGCGGCCGAAACCACGCGCTCTGCCGCAACAGCGGCTCCATCGCGAACGCCGCCCCCGCATGCGACAGCAGCCGATCCTGGAAATCCTGCGGCGTCATCATCCGCGACGTCACCACCGAGCCGCGCAGCCCCGGCAGCATCGTCCGCTCCAGCTCCGCCTCGATCCGCTGCCGGTACGGTTCGGCCTGCGCCGCCCAGTCCGTCCCGCTCTGCAGGTTCGGCACCGGCGACAGCACATAGAACGCGTCGCCCCCCGGCGGTGCCAAACTCGGGTCCGTCGCCGTCGGCCGATGCAGATACAGACTGAAATCGTCCGCCAGTTTCTGCCGCTTGAACACGTCGTCCAGCAGCCCGCGATAGCGCGGCCCCAACAGGATCGTGTGATGCGGCACGTCTTCCCACCGCCGGTTCGTCCCGAAATACCAGACGAACAACCCCATCGAATGCCGCGCGCGCTCGATCTTCCGGTCCGTCCAATGCCGCCGATGCTCCGGCGCGATCAACTTTCGATACGTCCACGAAGCGTCCGCGTTCGAAACGACCAGGTCGGCCCGCACCACCTCGCCACCCGCCAGCCGCACGCCCGCCGCAGCGCCCCGCTCGACCAGGATCTCGGCGACCTCCGCATTGCAGCGCAGGACATTCCCCTGTCCGCGGATCAGCCCGGCCATCCCACGCACGATCTGCCCAGTCCCGCCCATCGCGAACCAGACGCCCCACCGCCGCTCGAGCCACGCGATCAGCGCATAGATCGCGCTCGCACTGAACGGATTGCCGCCCACCAGCAGCGGATGGAAGCTGAACACCGTCCGCAGCTTCTCGTCCTTGATGAACCGCGACACCATCGCATGCACGCTGCGCCACCCGCCCAGCCGCACCAGATCCGGCGCCACTCGCGCCATGTCGGTCCACGACGAGAACGGCACGTCGCCGAGCTGCTCGAACCCGACCCGGTAGATCTCCTCGCTCGCCCGCATGAACCGGTCGTAGCCGCCGACATCGCCGGGGCTGAACCGCGCCACCTCGGCCCGCATCGCCGCGGGATCGCCGGAATAGTCGAACGCCGAGCCGTCATCGAACCGAATCCGGTAAAACGGGTCCATCGGCCGCAACTCGATATCCTCATCGAGCCGCCGCCCGCACAAGGCCCACAGCTCTTCCAGCAGGAACGGCGCCGTGACGATCGTCGGCCCGGCATCGAAGACGAACCCGTCCTGCCGGAACACCGAGGCCCGCCCTCCGGGCTCGGCCAGCTTCTCCAGCACGGTGACCCGATATCCCCGCGCGCCCAGCCGGATCGCCGCAGCCAGCCCCCCGAACCCGCTGCCGATGACGACGGCATGCGGCCGATTATCCAAGCCAGTGCGAAGCGGAGCGGGCGTCAACGCGTTCATACAACACGAGTGTAAACACAACTGGACAGTGCTGGGAAGGACTATCAGCCCGCCTTCCACCGCCCTCGCAAATCCGCCAAATGCGCCGCCAACCCAGCCAGGAGCGCCAGCCCGACCAGCGCCCGCGCCTCACCCCCGAGCGCGAACCGCATCGCCAACAGCAACGCCGCTCCCGCCAGCAGATTCGGCAGCAGCGCCCGCGCCGATGGCCCCCGCCCCGTCACCCGCCGGAACAGGAGCAGGCCCGCCCCCTCCGCGCCCATCAGCGCAAGGATAAGGTCAATCCAGCCGGTCACAGCACGCCGTTTTCCCGCGCGAACGCCTCGATCAGCGCCGCCGTCCCCGCCGGATCCTCCTCGTGCGAGAGGTGCCCAAGCCCGGCCATCGCCACGAACCGGGCATGCGGCAGCATCCCCGCCACCGCTTCCGACTGCGCCGGCGGCACCGTCCGATCGCCCGTCCCCGCGATCAGCAGCGTCGGCGTCTCGACGCGCTCGAACGCCCCCGTCAGCGAGGGCAGGTCCCATTGCGCCATCATCCCCAACGCCGCCGCCGCATGCCCCCGCTGCGTCACGACGCGCTGATACAGCGCCACCCCCTCGTCATCGATTGTCGACCCCGTCGCGTCGATCAACCGTCGAACCACCTTCACATCCCGCGCCCGCCACGCGAACAGGTCCGGCAGCCCCGGCAGCCCGGCCAGCAGCTTCGCCAACGGCGAGAACAGCTGACCCGCCGCGCCCCCCAACGGCAACAACGCCCCGTTCAGCCCCACCAGCGCCTGCGGCGCGATCTGCCCATCCAGGATCATCCGCACCAGGATCGGCGCCCCCGCCGAATGCCCCGCCGCCATGGCCGGCGTCATCTCGAGCGTCCAGAGCAACGTCTGCAACGCCCGCGCCATCCCGGCCAGCGACATCCGGCTCATCGCCGGCGCCTCGGTGAAGCCATGCCCCGGCAGATCCGGCGCCACCACCGTGAACTGCCGCGCCAACAGCGGCAGCAGCCCCCGCCACGAATGCGTCGCCGCCCCTGTCCCATGCAGCAGCAGCAGCACCGGCCCGGCACCCGCCACCTGCACATGCCATTGCAGCCCGCCCGCGCGCACGAACCGGCTCGCCTCCCGGTTGGGCCAGTCCCGCAGCCGCCGACCGCTCATGACGTCGTCCGCACCGCCTCCGAAATCGCCGCCGCCCCCGCAAACGGCAGCTTCACGTAACGAGCCCCCAATTCCGCCGCCAAGCGCTGCGCCGCCGGCACCGGCCGCACCGAACTATCCACCAGCACCGCCCGATGCCCCGCCGCCCGGATCCGCTTGGCCGCGGCCTGCGCATCGCGCTCCGCCGCCGCGCGCCCGCCCATCCCGTCGCGTCCCACATTGGCCGCGCCATCCGTCAGCACCACCAGCGCCGGCGTCCCGCCCCGCCGCCGCACCTGGTCCGCCAGTTCCGCCCCCGCATCGAGGCCCGACGCCAACGGCGTCCCGCCCCCGCCCGGCAGCCCCGCCAGGCTCCGCTTCGCCCGCACCAACGACCGTGTCGGCGCCAGCAGCAGCTCCGCCGCCCGCCCCCGGAACGCGATCAGCGCCACCTGGTCCCGCCGCACGTAGCAATCCGCCAGCAGCAACTGCACCGCGCCCTTCGCCTCCGCCAGCCGTCCCAACGCCTGCGACCCGGACGCATCCACCAGGAAGATCGTCGTCGTCTCCGACCGCGGCTTCCGCCGGACGACGCGCATGTCCTCCGCCCGCACTTCGAGCCGCCCCGCCCCGCCCCGTATCCGCTGGAACGGCACCGCCGCCCGCATTGTGTCCAGCAGCGCCAGCCGCTCGCCTCGGCGCGGATCGCCCGCCCGCACCCCGCCGGGCCGCCCGCGCTTGCCGCTCTTCCCGATCGCCCCCGCCTTCCCGGCGGTCGACGCCCGGCGATCTCCCGCAGCCAGCTTCGCCAGCAGACCCGGCGGCAGCGCCGCCACCGCGGCCGCCAGCACGAGATCATCCATCTCGCCATTCCCCGGCGACGGCTCGCCCTGATCCTCCGGCGGCGGCGGCTCTTGCTCCTCCTGCTCCTCCTCGGCCGGCCGCACCGTCGCCCGCGGCGCCAGCACCAGCCGCGCCGCCAGCGCCGCATCCTCCGCATCGACCGCGGTATGCCCCGCCAGCGCCGCCGCAGCCCGCGCCGCCCGCACCGCCAGCATCGCCGCCCGCAATGACCCGATCCCCAACGCCGCCGCCGCCCGGCACAGCGCCCCGACGATCTCCTCCCCGACCTCGACCGACGGCAGCAACGTCCGTGCCGCCGCAGCATCCACCATCTCGTCCGAAGCCAGCTCCCGCGGGTCGAGCAGGAACGCCAACCGATCCGTCAGCGCCGCCGGCACCGCCTCGTCCGCCGTCTCCCGCTCGTCGAACGCCACCACCCCGATCCGCGAGCGGGCGCTGAACGCCAATCCTTCCCGCTCCGTTACCACCAAGCCTTGGTCCAGCACCGACGCGATCCGCGCCGCGATCCCCGGATCAAGCCGCTCCGCCGACGGCAGCAGGATCACCCCGCCATCCGCCTCCGCCAGCACGCCCCGCATCGCCAACGGCCGCCCAGCCGACAGCGTGGCCGCCAGGTCCAGCCCGCCCAGCAATCGATCCTCGCTGATCCCCAGCGGCACCCGACGGAACGGCGCCCCCGACGGCAACATCGACCGCAACCCATCCAGCCACATGTCCCGCGCCGCCCCCGGCGGCCCGCGCAGCACTGCTCCGCCCAACCCGCTCGGATCGACCGCCAGCAGCGCCGCCGCGCTCATGCCGCGAAGAGTTCTTCCACCGCCCGCGTCACCCGCGTCGTCGAGACCGCATCGTCCAACGGATCGCGCCGCAACCGGTGCCGCAACGCCGACGGCGCCATCGTCACCACATGCGTCCGGTCGACCCGTGCGGCGCCCGACAGCGCCGCCTGCGCCCGCGCCGCCCGCATCAGCGTCAGCTCCCCGCGCAGCCCATCCGTCCCCAGCCGCATGCACAGCTTCGCCGCATCCTCCAGCACCTCGTTCGGCACCTCCACCGAGGGCAGCAGCTTCCGCGCCGAAACGATCGCGTCCCGCTGCAGCGTCTCCGCCGCCCGCCATTCCGCACTGAATCCGGTCGGATCACGGTCGAACGCGTCCCGCCGCCGGATGATCAGGATCCGCGTCGCGATGTCCTCCGGCGTCCGCACCTCCACGCTCAACCCGAACCGGTCCAGCAATTGCGGCCGCAGCTCCCCCTCCTCCGGGTTACCGCTCCCCACCAGCACGAACCGCGCCGGATGCCGGACGCTCAGCCCCTCCCGCTCCACCACGTTCTCGCCCGACGCCGCCACGTCGATCAGCAGGTCGACCAGATGGTCCTCGAGCAGATTGACCTCGTCGATATACAGGAATCCGCGATTGGCCCGCGCCAGCAGCCCCGGCTCGAACGCCTTCTCGCCGCGCGTCAGCGCCCGCTCCAGATCGAGCGCGCCGACCACCCGGTCTTCCGTCGCCCCCAGCGGCATGTCCACCACCGGCACCGCCATCGAAACCTGCCCGCTCCGTTCCGCCGCCCGGCACTCCTCGCACCGGCTCGACGGCGATGCCGGGTCGCAATGATAACGGCATCCCTCGACCGCCTGCATCGGCGGCAGCAACCCGGCCAGCGCCCGCACCGCGGTCGATTTCCCTGTCCCGCGATCCCCGAACGCCAACACCCCGCCCACCGTCGGATCGACGGCCGCGATCATCAACGCCCGCTTCATCTCCTCCTGCCCAGCGATGGCCGAGAACGGAAAATTGTCGCGCATCGTCAGCGCCTCTTGTCAACTTGGGTTGACGATAGCACCGAAGCCGCCTCACGCCAGCCCTTAGCTCGGCAGGCGCACCGTGACCGTCGTCCCGCCGTCCACCACCGTCTCGAGCGCCGCGCCGAGCTGCCGCACCAGGCTATGCACGATCGTCAGCCCCGCCGACCGCCCCCGGCACTCCGCCATTTCCGCCGGCAGCCCCACCCCGTCATCGGACACCGCCACCAGCAGCCCGTCGCCCCGTTGCAGCCGCAGCATCACCCGCCCCGGCCGCCCGTCCGGAAACGCGTGCGACACCGCATTGGCCAGCAATTCATGGACGATCAGCCCCAGCGGCACCGCCGTCGCCAGCGGAACGAACAGCTGGTCCGGCGCATCCACCTCGACCTCGATCCCCCGCGCCTGCTGCGCCCGCACCAGCCGCCGCACCAGCGCACCCAGATCGAACTGCGCCGACGATCCCGCGTCCCATATCTGTTGTTGCGCAAACGCCATCGTCGACGCCCGCGCCGACGCCACCCGCAGCGCCGACTTCACCGCCGGGTCCGACGCCCGGCTCGCCTGCACGCTCAGCAGCGACGCGAACACCTGCGCATTGTTCTTCACCCGGTGGTGCAGCTCCTGCATGACGGCCGCCTTCTCGTCGAGGTCCCGCTGCCGCTGCGCCTGCGCTTCCTTCACGTCCGTCGTGTCGGTGCACGACCCGACATAGCCCTCGAACACCCCCTTCGGATCGACCCGCGCCACCCCGCGGCACAGCATCCACCGCCACACCCCGTCCGCCCGCCGCAGCCGGAATTCCATCCGCAGCTTCTCCCGCCCGCGCAGATGCAGCGTCAGCTCCCGCCGCGCCGCCGCATCGTCGGGGTGCAGGTTCGACAGCCACCCCTCCCCCGTCTCCTCCTCCAGCCGCCGCCCGGTGAAGTCGAGCCAGACCTTGTTGAAATACGCCCCAGCCCCGCTCGAATCCGTCGACCAGATCAGCACTGGCACCGTGTTCATCAGCGAACGGATGCGCTCGTCCCGGTGCATCATGGGACCGGCAGCCCGAAATATCCGGGGATCGCCGGCTCCGTCCCGTCCCGCACGGCCGCGATCGCCGTCAGCAGCCACTCCGCCTGGAACGGCTTGGTCAGGCACCCATGCCCCACCCGCGCCCGGCTGCGCACCTCGTCCGGATTGCCGGTGGCGAACAGGATGAGCATCGACCCGATCTCCCGTAGCGCCGCAGCCAGCGCGATCCCGTCGCCCCCTTCCGCCAGGCGCACGTCAACGACGGCGATGTCGATCCGCGTGCCGAGAGCCAGCGCGATCGCCTCCTCCGGCCGGTCCGCGATCCCGCACACCTCGAACCCCGCCTCGGTCAACACGTCCTCCATCGTCAGCGCCACCAGCGCCTCGTCCTCGACGATCAGCACCCGCCCGCTCACAGCCCCGCCTCCGCCGCCCGGATCGCCCGCCCGATCATCGCCGCCACGTCCGGCACCACCGCGTTGCCAAGCGCCATCAGCCGGTCCACCCGGCCGGAAAACCCATCATCCACTCGACGAACACTGGGTTCAGCAACCCACCCGCTACGTCGCTCAGCGGGCAAGCCCGCCGCCGCACCCGCTGCATCGTGCTGCCGCACTTCCAGTCCCGCGCCAGCGGCGTCGGCAGCAACCCGTCGTGCGAGGACGAAGACCCGCCGCCGCCGGTGCGGGGCCCCGGCATGGACAGCACCCACCACGAGTGGCCAGCTCTCGTAACCGACCGCCGCCAGGTCGGCGAACACCCGGTCCGCGCCCCGGCTTCGCAAGCCAGGGACGTTCTCAACGATGACCCAACCCGGTCGGCACTCGCCGACGATTCGCGCCATCTCCGACCACAACCCGCTTCGCTCGCCCTCGAGCCCGCCGCCCCGTCCCGCAAGGCTGACGTCCTGGCACGGGAACCCGCCGCACACGACGTCCGGCCGCATTCCCCGCGCCGAGAACAGCCGCACGTCGCCGTGGATCGGCACGCCGGGCCAATGGCGGGCGAGGATCGCTCGGCAGAATGGATTTCGTTCGCAGAATGCGATGGTCCTGAACCCGGCCCAGTGGAGCCCCAGGCTGAACCCGCCGATACCGCTGAAAAGGTCAAGGACTGAAAGCTCCCTTAGCACCAGCAGTCGGTATATTTTCCTAAACTGCCGGTCAAGGAAGCTGTGGCGCTATAGGTAACGTCTCACGCCCGGATCACGCGCTCTTCCCACCCGGGCTGCAGCAGCGCGGGTGGGATCGAGACTTAGCGGTCGCCGCCGCCCTGGGCGGTCGGATTCGCGGGGTTGAACCCCGGTGCGTGCCCGCCGCCTTGCCCACCGGAGAACGCCGACGGTGCCCGCTGCGGCGGACCGCTGAACGCCGAGGGCGCCCGCTGTTGCGGCCCCGAGAACACCGACGGCCCCCGCTGCGGCGGTGCCTGGCGCTCGCCGCCCCGCTCCTGTCCCCGATATCCCTCGCGATACCCCTCGCGGCCCCCCTCCCGACCGCGATCGTACTCGCGCCGGTCGTACCGCCGCCGATCGTCACGATCACCGCCCAGCAGCAACACGCCGCCTACCGGCGGTGCGACATATCCCGGATCCGCATAATACGGAGAACCATAGACAGGCCCCGGCGCATTGTAGACCGGCCCGCCATAGGAGCCGGCATAACCATACCCGTACGGCGCACAGGCCGGCAGGGCAACGAGCGCAAACAGCGCGAACGGCGCCAAACGCATGGATCCTCCTTCGGACGGAGCGCGGGGATGCAGCTTCCCGGTCGTCCCTGCTTCACGGTATGGCCCACAATCATGGCCCAGTTCGGGCAACAACGCACGGAACGGAGAAACGGCATGCCCGTCAGCGGACGCGGACCCTACGACGACAGCAACATCTTCGCCCGCCTCCTTCGCGGCGAAATCCCGTCCAAGCGCGTTTTCGAGGACGATTGGGCCGTCGCCTTCCATGACATCAACCCCCAGGCCCCGATTCACGTTCTCGTGATCCCGCGCGGCCGCTACGTCTCCCTCGCTGACTTCGCCGCAAGCGCGTCCGAAGCCGAGATCGCCGGCTTCTATCGCGCCGTCGGCGCCGTCGCGAAGCAACTCGGCCTCGAGGAGCACGGCTATCGCACCCTCACCAACATGGGCACGCACGCCGGCCAGGAGGTCCCGCACTTCCACCTCCACCTCTTCGCCGGCGCCCCGCTCGGCCCCATGCTCGCGCGCCGCGATTGACAGCGAAGCCCAGCCAGCCGAGGTTGTCCGCTTATCCGAGGGGTGTCCCGCAAGGGACTGAGAGTTCGCTACGCAGCCCCAACCCGGCCGCAGCGCGATGACCCTAGAACACCTGATCCGGGTCATGCCGGCGTAGGGACGGGTCCACAGACACTCCGTCCCTCCGCCGTTCTGGCCCATCGCGGGAGGCAAGCGTGACCTATCAACAGAAGCCGAGCTCCGTCACCACCGGCCCCGTCAACGGGTCCCGCAAGGCCTATAGCAGCCCGCCCTGCCGCCCCGACATCTCCGTCCCTTTCCGCGAGGTCGTCCTCGACCCCTCCGCCCGCGAGGAGCCCGTCCGCCTCTACGACACCTCCGGCCCCTATACCGAAACCAACATCGCCATCGATCTGGCCGCCGGCCTGCCGCAGATCCGCGCCCCCTGGATCGCCGCCCGCAACTTCGCCGCCGCCGCCGCCCGCGAGGTCCGCCCCGAGGACAACGGCTACGTCCCCGCCGACCGCCTCGTCCCGCCCTGCCCGGCCGACCGCGCCCTCCTCGTCGGCAAGCAAGGCCAGCACGTCACCCAATACGAGTACGCCCGCGCCGGCATCATCACCGAGGAGATGGTCTACGTCGCACACCGCGAGAACATCGGCCGCACCCAGGCCCTGACGGAGGCCGCGCGAGCGCATCGCCGACGGCGAGAGCTTCGGCGCCGAGATCCCCGAATTCGTCACCCCCGAATTCGTCCGCTCCGAGATCGCCCGCGGCCGCGCCATCATCCCCGCCAACATCAACCACCCGGAACTCGAGCCGGTCATCATCGGCCGCAACTTCCTGGTCAAGATCAACGCCAATATCGGCAACTCCGCCGTCACCTCCGGCGCCGCCGAGGAAGTCGAAAAACTCGTCTGGGCCATCCGCTGGGGCGCCGACACGGTCATGGACCTCAGCACCGGCCGCAACATCCACAACATCCGCGGCTGGATCCTCCGCAACAGCCCCGTCCCCATCGGCACCGTCCCGATCTACCAGGCCCTCGAGAAGGTCGGCGGCGACGCCGACAAGCTCGACTGGGAAGTCTTCAAGGACACGCTGATCGAGCAGGCCGAACAAGGCGTCGACTACTTCACCATCCACGCCGGCGTCCGCCTCGCCCACGTCCCGCTCACCGCCCGCCGCACCACCGGCATCGTCTCCCGCGGCGGCTCCATCATGGCCCGCTGGTGCCTCGCCCATCACCGCGAGAGCTTCCTCTACGAACGGTTCGACGAGATCTGCGACATCATGCGCAGATACGACGTCTCGTTCTCCCTCGGCGACGGCCTGCGCCCCGGCTCCAACGCCGACGCCAACGACGCCGCCCAGTTCGCCGAACTCGAAACCCTCGGCGAACTCACCAAGGTCGCCTGGGACAAGGGCTGCCAGGTCATGATCGAAGGCCCCGGCCACGTGCCGATGCACAAGATCAAGGTCAACATGGACAAGCAGCTCCGCGAATGCGGCGAAGCCCCGTTCTACACCTTGGGCCCGCTAACCACCGACATCGCCCCCGGCTACGACCACATCACCTCGGCCATCGGCGCCGCCATGATCGGCTGGTTCGGCACCGCCATGCTCTGCTACGTCACGCCCAAGGAGCACCTCGGCCTCCCCAACCGCGATGACGTCAAGACCGGCGTCATCACCTACCGCATCGCCGCCCACGCCGCCGACCTCGCCAAGGGCCACCCCGCCGCGAAACTCCGCGACGACGCCATCAGCCGCGCCCGGTTCGAGTTCCGCTGGGAAGATCAGTTCAACCTCGGCCTCGACCCCGACACCGCGCGCCAGTTCCACGACGAGACCCTGCCCAAGGACGCCCACAAGGTCGCCCATTTCTGCTCCATGTGCGGCCCGAAATTCTGCTCCATGAAGATCAGCCAGGACATCCGCGCCGAAGCCCAGCGCGAAGCCGGCCTGCAAGCCAAATCCGCCGAATTCCTCGAGAAAGGCGGCCAAGTCTACCTACCCGCCGCAGAATAAACCTTGGCGATCCGCCTTGCCCCTCCCCCTTGCGGGGGCCCTTTCCCAATGGGAGAGGGCCGGGGTGGCAGGTGACGCCGTGAGCCCCCGCGACGCCCTGGACGCCGTCGGCCAGCTTCCCGACGTCGAGATCGATATCGCCGGCACCGCCCTTCAATTCGCCCGCATCGACCAGCCCGGCGCCGACTGGCGCGCCGCCCAAACCCACCTCTCCGCCCTCGCCCGCGAAGTCGTCGACCTCACCCGCGAGTTCAACTTCGCCGGCCTCCCCGCCCGCATCGCCGGACTCTCGGGCATCCTCGCCGCCCGCCACGACTACCGCGGCGACACCGACACCTACGACGACCCGGCCAACGCCAACCTCATCCGCGTCATCGAGCGCCGCCGCGGCCTCCCCGTCGCGCTCGGCATCATCTGGCTGCACTGCGCGCGCGCCGCCGGCTGGGGCGCCCACGGCGTCGATTTTCCCGGCCACTTCCTCATCGCCCTCGAAGCCCAATCCACCACCCGCCGCCACCGCCAGGCCACCTCCGCCCAGGTCGTCATCGATGTCTTCGCCGGCGGCGTCCCCCTAGGCTCCGACGACATGCGCAACTTGCTTAAACACGTCGCCGGGCCCAGTGTCGAAATGACTCCAGGCGTCCTCCAGCCCATGTCCGCCCGCCGCGTCCTCCTCCGACTCCAGGAAAACGTCCGCGTCCGCCGCCTCCGCTTCGACGACAACGAAGGCGCACTCGCCTGCACGCAGGACATGCTCCGCATTGCCCCCGACAACACCCATCTCTGGCGCGAAGCCGCCCTCATGAACGAACGCCTCGACCACGTGATCCCCGCGATCGAGTGCCATCGCCGCTTCCTCGACCTCGTCCCCTCCGGCGAGGCCGCCACCCGCGCCCGCGCTGCCATCGACCGGCTCCGAGCCCGGCTGCATTGATCCGGCCGGAGGCGCCGGTCGCCAATCTTCGCGGCTGGACCATCCTGGCGGTCCTCCTCGGCTTCCTGCTCCGCGCCGGTTTCGCCATCGTCTGGCCTACGATCCAACGCCCCGACGAAACGTTCCAGAACCTCGAACCTGCCTACCGCCTGCTCACCGGCTGGGGCATCGTCAGCTGGGAATGGCGCGACGGCATCCGCTCCTTCCTCTTCCCCGACGCCCTCGCCGCCATCATGGCCGCCGCCCGCTTCGTCCACCTCCCGCTGGTGCCCGCCGTCTGGGTCGTCCTCGCCGGGATCTCCGCCGCCGGGATCGCCATCGCCGCCCAGCTCGGCTTCCGTCGCTACGGCCCGGCCGGCGCCCTGATCTGCGCCACCCTCTTCGCCATCTGGCCCGACCTCGTCTATTTCGGCCCCAAACCGTTGCTGGAGGTGCAATCCGGCAACCTCCTGGTCATCGCCGCCGGCCTCGCCAGCCTTGGCAACCCCCAGTTCCCCGCGCATGGCCGCGATCGGCCTCCTCCTCGGCCTGGTCATCGCCCTGCGCTTCCAGCTCGCGCCAGCCGCCGCGGTCGTCGGCCTCGCCGCCATCTGGCGCACCGGGCCGCGCCTCCTCCTCGCCCTGCTCACCGGCACCGCCATCCCCCTCGCCGCCTTCGGCGCCCTCGACGCCGCTACCTGGGGCAGCCCGTTCCAGTCGATCTGGAAGAATATCGACATCAACCTCCTCCGCCGCCGCTCTGAGATCTACGGCACCGAACCCGCCACTTATTATTTCATCGGAATTATCCGTCGCTGCGGCGTCGCCGCCATCCCGCTGGCGTTCAGCATCGGCCTCGGCGTCCGCGTCGCTCCGATCCTCGCCGCCGCCGCCCTCGCCGTCGTCGCCTTCCACTCCCTGATTGCCCACAAGGAGCTCAGCTTCATCTACGCCGCCCTACCCTGCGCCATCATCCTCGCCGGGCTCGGCATCGCGCGCCTCTGGACGACCCTCGCCGGCCGCCACCCCGGCGCCCGCCTTCTACTCGCACTCGCCTTCTGCGCATCCACAGCCGCCCTCGCCGGCCTCGCCGGCCGCCCCTTCCGCGAACCCAGCGCCTACCCCCAGGTCCGAGCGCTTTGGAATCTTGTCCGCGCCCGCCCCGACCTCTGCGGCCTCGCCCTCTACGGCGGCGTCAGTTTCCCGACCTTCATCACCCCCGGCTATGTCGGCCTGCAGCGCGCAGTCCCGATCTACCTGCCGCGCGGCCCCGAAGCCCTCGCCGCCGCCGAGCCCGCCTTCAACTATCTGCTGGTCGACACAGCCGCCCTCGCCACCGTTCCGGACGGAGAGAAAATCGCCTGCAATGGCAATTTCTGCCTGCTCCACCGAACGCACCAATGCGAGCCCGTCCCCGCTTTCGGCGTCAACGCGGTGCTTCAGCACTTGGGCCAGTAGCCGGGTCTGCCGGGTGAGGGATTCGAACCCCCAACCTCGACTTTACAAAAGTCTTGCACTAGCCGTTGTGCTAACCCGGCGCCGGCGCCCCGTATAGCAAAGCCAAACCGCGGCTTCTACCTATAGCCTGCCGAATGGCAGCATCCGCGACGCAACCCCGTCGTCCTTGGCCAATAAATGATACAGCGCGCCGCAAATGTGCAGCCCGATCAGCCCCAGCACCACCCAAGCCAACACCCCATGAACCCCGCCCCAAGCCTCCGCCAAGCTCTTGCTCTCCGGCGCGATCATCGGCAGCGGAACCACCCCCAAGATCGTCGGCCGCGCCCCGAACCCCGAAGCCGACACCCAACCCAACACCGGAATGACGATCAGCAGCCCGTAGAACGCCCAATGCGTCGCCCGCGCTAGAAACTGCAGCGGCGTCGCCAGATCCGCCGGCACCGGCGGCGGCACATGCGTCAGCCGCCACCCCAACCGCACCAGCATCAGCAGCAGGATCGTCGGCCCGATCGCCAGATGCCACGCATTCAGCGCATCCTCCGTCGCCCCCGGGAACGCCCCCGGCGAGATCGCCTTCGTCACGAACTGCAGCCCCACCAGCAGCGCGATCAGCCAATGCAGCCCCATCCAGACGCCATCGTAATACCGCGGCGCACCCGTCTGATCCGTCTGCATCAGAACCGCTCCACCCAAGGCCGAACCGCGATCTCGTCCGTCCAGCACGACCGAGGCTGCCGCACCAGCCCCATCACCGTCTCCGCGATCGCATCCGGATCCAACAAACTATCCGGCCGCTCCGCCGGGTCGACCCGTGCCGCCGACCGAATCCCCCCATCGACGACCACATGCACCACATGCACCCCCTTCGGATGCAGCTCCCGCGCCATGCTCTGCGCCATCCCCCGCAGCGCGAACTTCCCCATCGCGAACGGCGCCGACTGCGCATAACCCTTCACGCTCGCCGAAGCCCCCGTCAGCACGATCGTCCCCTTCCCCCGCGCCACCATCCCCCGCGCCGCCGCCTGCGCCACCAGGAACCCGGCGAATGCCGAAACCCGGACCGTCCGCTCCACCTCCCCCGCATCCAGCTCGAGAAACGGCCCCCCAACCCGATAACTCGCATTGAACATCACCACGTCCGCATCCGGCACCGCCTCGAACAGCCCGGCCACTGACCCCGCATCCACCGCATCGCAAGCATGAACGCTCGCCCCGATCTCCCCAGCCAGCGCCCCGAGCTTCTCCGTCCGCCGCGCCGCCAGCGCCACCTGATACCCCGCCCCAGCCAACTGCCGCGCGAAACTCGCCGACAGCCCCGGCCCGGCGCCGACCACCAGCGCCCTCATGCCCCGAACCTCACGCTGACGTCGCCGCATCGCGCGAACCGAACCATCGCCTCCTCCCCCGCCCCCGCCACGTCCTTCCCCGTCCACGACCCCGTCGTCACCACCTGCCCCGCCCGCAACCCGCCCGCCCAGCGCGCCCCCACATTCGCCAGCCAAACCAATAGCCGCATCATGTCGCCCCCCGGATTCCCCCGCCCCCGCTTCACCTCCGCGCCCCCCACGGTCACGACGACCTCCTCCGCCACCAGATCGATCTCCGCCCAGCCCGCGATCGCCGCCCCCACCACCAGGCTATGGTTCGCCAAGCTGTCGGCCAGCACCGCCAGCTTCTCCACCTGCTCCGGGTCCACGAACCGGCTCTCCAGCACCTCGATCGCCGGATGCGCCGAAGCGATCGCCGCCCGCACCTCCGCCGCCGAATACGGCGTCTCCCGCACCGGCAGGTCCGCCCCCAGCCGAACCGCGATCTCCGCCTCGATCCCCCGGTCGCTGCCCACGATCACCGCCGGGCTCTGCTTGATCGTCGCAGCCGGCAACGGCGCGCACGTGAACACATCCGATCCCGGGTTCGGCGACCCCACCTTCCAACCCCCGATCGCCCCGAGCTTCCCCATGATCTCCCGCTGGACCAGATACGCCTGCTCCAGCGTCTTCGGCGTGACCAGTTCCGGCAGCGACATGAGCCGCTGCGTCGGATCCCGCCGCGCGCTCAACAGCAATTCGGCAGCGTCGTGATGGCGGTCCATGCGTCTCTCTTCTGCGTTGCTTGACCGCAGCATCGCGCCCGTCTCTTGTCGGCGCAACTCGCAGCAAGGAGACCGGATTGGACATTGTCCGCACGTGGCAGGACCTCCCCGAAGCCCTCCGCGGCGCCACCGTCGCCCTCGGCAATTTCGACGGCGTCCACCGCGGCCATGCCCACCTTCTCCGCACCGCCCACGCCGCCCGGCCCGGCGCCCGCCTCGCCGTCCTCACCTTCGAGCCCCACCCCCGCGAACTCTTCCGCCCCGAAGATCCGCCCTTCCGCCTCACCCTCGCCCCCGAGCGCGCCGACGCCCTGGCCGCACTGGGCGTCCAAACCCTCTACGAGATCCCCTTCGACCGCGAGTTCTCCCTCCTCTCCGCCGAAGCCTTCCTCGACGATGTCCTCCACCGAGGCGTCGGCGCCGCCCATCTCGCCTGCGGCCCCGATTTCGCCTTCGGCCACCGCCGCGGCGGCGACATCACCTACCTCGCCGAGCGCGCCGAAGCCCTCGGCATCGGCCTCACCGTCGTCCCCAAGCTCGCCGACGACCAAGGCCCGGTCAGCTCCACCCGCATCCGCCGCCTGCTGCAGGACGGCTACCCCGAGCGCGCCGCCGCCGATCTCGGCCGCCCCTGGGCCGTCCGCGGCCCCGTCACCCACGGCGACAAGCGCGGCCGCACCATCGGCTTCCCCACCGCCAACATCCCGCTCTGCCGCCCACCTCGAACCCGCCCGCGGCGTCTACGCCGTCACCGCCATCCTCCCCGACGGCGCGCCCGTCCCGGGCGTCGCCAACATCGGCCGCCGCCCCACCGTCAACGACGGCCAGGAAAGCCGCGTCGAAGCCCACCTGTTCGACTGGGAAGGCGACCTCTACGGCCAGGAAGTCGCCGTCGCGCTCCACGCCTTCCTCCGCGCCGAACGGAAATTCGCCTCCTTCGACGACCTCAAGGCCCAGATCGCCGCCGACGCCGCCCAGGCCCGCTCCATCCTCGCCACCGTTGGAGGTTAACGCCCCCTCCTGTTATCAACTCTGGTGACGAGGAGAGCCGACCGATGGACACACTCCAGCTCGACCAAAATGCGAGCACAGCCGACGCCGGCCTCCACCGGATCGTCGTCGCCGGCGGCGGCGCCGCCGGGCTCGAGCTCGTCACCAAGCTCGGCGACAAGCTCGGCCGCCGCAAGCAAGCGCATCGTCACCCTCGTCGAGCGCAACCGCGCCCATCTCTGGAAGCCCCTGCTCCACTCCGTCGCCGCCGGCAGCCTGTCGCGCGCCGAGCACGAGCTGAACTACCTCGCCCAGGCCCACTGGCACCATTTCACCTACCGCTACGGCGAGGTCGTCGGCCTCGACCGCGCCAACAAGCAACTCCTCCTCGGCCCCACCCACGACGACGAAGGCCGCGAAATCACCCCCGCCACCGGCATCCCCTACGACACGCTCGTCATGGCCATCGGCAGCATCACCAACGATTTCGGCACCAAGGGCGCCGCCGAGTTCGCCGTCCCGCTCGAGACCGCCGAACAGGCCAGCCGCTTCAACCGCCGCCTCGTCAACGCCTGCCTGCGCGCCAACGCCCAGGACGACCCCATCCGCCCCGGCCAGCTCCACGTCGCCATCATCGGCGCCGGCGCCACCGGCACCGAGCTCGCCGCCGAACTCCACCGCACCGTCCGCGCCGTCGTCGCCTACGGCCTCGACCGCATCGACCCGGCGCGCGACATCCGCATCAAGCTCATCGAAGCCGCCCCCCGGATCCTCCCCGCTTTGCCCGAACGGATCTCCGCCGCCACCACCGAACTCCTCCGCGGCCTCGACGTCGACGTCCGCACCGCCAGCCAGGTCTCCGAGGTCCGCGCCGACGGCGTCGTCCTCGACGGCGGCGAGTTCATCCCCGCCGAACTCGTCGTCTGGGCCGCCGGCGTCAAAGCCCCCGACTTCCTGGCCAGATTTCGGCGGCCTCGAGACCAACCGCGCCGAACCAGCTCCTCGTCCTCCCCACCCTCCAGACCACACGCGACGAAAACATCTTCGCCATCGGCGACTGCGCCTCCTGCCCCCGCGAGCCCGGCGGCCCGCCGATCCCCCCCGCGCCCAAGCCGCCCACCAGATGGCATCCCACATGGTCGCCCAGATCAACCGCCGCCTCGCCGGCAGCCCCTGGAACCCTTCAGCTACCGGGACTTCGGCTCCCTGGTCTCCCTCGGGAAATACAGCACCGTCGGCAGCCTCATGGGCTTCGTGGTCGGCCGCTCGATGTTCGTCGAGGGCCTATTCGCCCGCCTGATGTACCGCTCCCTCTACAAGATGCACGAAGCCGCCCTCCACGGCGGCGCCCGCGTCGCCCTCCGCACCGCCGCCGGCCTCTTCAGCAACCGCCCCATAACCCAAGTAAAGCTACACTAGAACGAGCTTGTCCCTGCGAGGAGCGCAGCGACGCGGCAGTCCAGGGCGGCAAGAACCAATTTCGCCGCCCCGGACCACCTTTAAGACAATTGATTACATCCCATGCCGCTGGCGATAGATCCGTCGGCTGTTATGGTTCAGCTCCCGGTTCAGGCGCCGATACTCCGCCCGTGTGATGTGTCCGCCATGCCGCGCCTCGTCCCGGCTGAGCTGCCGCCCAACTCGCGCATCAGCCGCGAAGTCCACGGCCACGCCGCGCCCCCCGATCTGCCCCTGCGCCGCACCCGCATCGGTCCGCCGCTGCTGGTTCAGCAGACGCTGGTCCACCTCGTTGACCGCCGGATGCCCGGGCACGTTCTGCGCCCGCGCGTGCTGCACGCCGCCCAACGCCACGAGCAACCCGACCGCCAAAACAATCGCCTTCGTCGCCATTGAAACTCTCCTGCAAGGCGCACTCTCGCGCCCGATGAATGATTGATCCCGGTTTGCGTCCGGATCATGTCCAAAAGCCAGCCACCGCAAGGCTTTCGCGCATGGATTACGGCGTCCCGCCCCGAAACCTCCACGCGCGCCTCATTCTCCCGCGCTTCCGCCCCCTCGGTCTAGCCAGGAAATCTTGACCCCGGGCGCCCGCCGCTCCCATAAGCCTTCCATGGTCCGCCCGTCCCCCGCGCGAATTATCGCCACGGCCCCCTAACCGGCCGGCCCTTCGACGCGCGCCACCGACCCCTGGGTCAAGACCACGGACACACCCATGACCGAAGCACCCGACTACCGCCCCACCGTCTTCCTCCCCAACACGCCCTTCCCCATGCGCGGCGACCTCCCCAAGCGCGAGCCCGACCTCCTCGCCCGCTGGGACCGCATCGACCTCTGGACCCGCACATCCGCCCAGATGCAGGGCCGCCCCCGCTTCGTCCTGCATGACGGCCCGATCTACTCCAACGGCAACCTCCACATCGGCCACGCGCTCAACCGCATCCTCAAGGATGTCATCATGCGCGCCCACCGCATGGCCGGCGAGGACGTCCCCTACATCCCCGGCTGGGACACCCACGGCCTCCCCATCGAGTGGAAGGTCGAGGAGGAATACCGCAAGACCGGCCGCGACAAGGACGCCGTCCCCGTCCTCGACTTCCGCGATGAGTGCCGCCGCTACAGCCAACACTGGCTGAACGTCCAAACCGAAGAGTTCATCCGCCTCGGCGTCACCGGCAGCTGGGCCAAGCGCTACGCCACCTTCGACTTCCCCTCCGAAGCCGCCATCGCCGCCGAGATCGGCAAGTTCCTCATGAACGGCGCCCTCTACCGCGGCCTCCGCCCCGTCATGTGGAGCCCGGTCGAGAAGACCGCCCTCGCCGAAGCCGAGATCGAATACCACGACCGCACCAGCGACACCGTCTTCGTCCGCTTCCCCCTGCTCGCCCCCGCCGACCCCCTCCTATCCGGCGCCACGGTCGTCATCTGGACCACCACCACCTGGACCCTCCCCGGCAACCGCGCCATCGCCTACGGCCCGGACATCGACTACGCCCTCGTCCATGTCGACGCCGTCGCCGACCAGTCCCTCGCCCGCGTCGGCGAACGCTTCCTCGTCGCCATGCCCCTCCTCCAGGAGGTCCTCAAGGCCGCCGCCATCACCACCCACCACATCGAGCACGTCTACAAAGGCACTGAATTCGCCGGCCTGATCGCCGCCCACCCTCTCCGCGGCCAAGGCTACGACTACGACGTCCCCCTCCTGCCCGCCGACTACGTCACCACCGACCAGGGCACCGGCTTCGTCCACACCGCCCCCTCCCACGGCGCCGAAGACTTCGTCTTGGGCAGCGAATACGGCCTCGAAGTCCCCGAAACCGTCCAAGGCGACGGCACCTACTCCGCGTGGGTCCCGCTCTTCGCCGGAATCCACGTCTTCAAGGCCTCCAAACCCGTCTCCGACGCCATCGAAGCCGCCGGAGGCCTCCTCGCCCGTGGCACCCTGCTCCATTCCTACCCGCACAGCTGGCGCAGCAAGGCCCCCGTGATCTACCGCGCCACCCCCCAATGGTTCATCGCCCTAGACGGCGAGACGCAGATCCGCGCCAAAGCCCTCGAAGCCATCGACGCCACGAAATTCATCCCCGAAGCCGGCCGCACCCGCCTTGCCTCCATGGTCGCCGGCCGCCCCGATTGGTGCATCTCCCGTCAGCGCGCCTGGGGCGTCCCTATCCCCGTCTTCGTCGAGAAGCGCACCGGTGAACCCCTCCGCGACCCGGCCGTCCTCGCCCGCATCACCGAAGCCTTCGAAACCGAAGGCGCCGACGCCTGGTACAGCAGCCCCCCCGCCCGCTTCCTCGGCCAGGACCGCCACCCCGACGACTACGAACAAGTCATGGACATCGTCGACGTCTGGTTCGAGAGCGGCAGCACCCACGGCTTCGCCATGGAAGCCATCGGCGAAGGCTGGCCCGCCGACCTCTACCTCGAAGGCTCCGACCAACACCGCGGCTGGTTCCAGTCGTCCCTGCTCGAAGCCGTCGGCACCCGCGGCAAAGCCCCGTTCCGCGCCGTCCTTACCCACGGCTTCGTCCTCGACGAGAACGGCCGCAAGATGTCCAAGTCCCTCGGCAACGTCACCGCCCCCCAGGAAGTCACCGACAAGATGGGCGCCGACATCCTGCGCCTCTGGACCATGAACTCCGACGTCAACGAAGACCTCCGCATCGGCCCGGAGATCCTCAAGCAGCAATCCGAACTCTACCGCCGCCTCCGCAACACCCTCCGCTGGCTCCTCGGCGGCCTCGCCGACTTCACCGACGCCGAAACCCTCCCCGACGCCGACCTCCCCGAGCTCGAGCGCTTCATCCTCCACCGCCTATCGGAACTGAACGCCCGCATCCAAGCCGCACTCACCTCCCACGACTGGACCGGCGTCTACCCCGAGCTCCACGCCTTCTGCAGCGCGGACCTCTCCGCCTTCTATTTCGACATCCGCAAGGACGTCCTCTACTGCGACGCGCCCTCGAGCCTCCGCCGCCGCGCCGTCCGCACCGTGCTCGACCATCTCCACCGCGCCCTCACCGCCTGGCTCGCCCCCGTCCTCTGCTTCACCGCCGAGGAAGCCTGGCTCGCCCGCTTCCCCAGCGAGACCGACAGCATCCACCTCCAATCTTTCCCCCACATACCCGCCCATTGGCGCGACGACTCCCTCGCCGACCGCTGGTCCCAGATCCGCGCCCTCCGCAGCCAGGCCACCACCACCCTGGAGCAGGCCCGCGCCGAGAAGCTGATCGGCTCCTCCCTCCAAGCCGCCCTCATCTCTCGCCCGAGACCTTCCTCGCCTTCCTCGACCCCGAAGCCTGGTCCGAGATCGCCATCGTCTCCCAATCCCACCCCGCCCAGGCTCTCCAGGTCACCCGGGCCCCCGGCGAGAAATGCGCCCGCTGCTGGCGCGTCCTCCCCGAAGTCGGCCAGAACCCCACCCATCCCCACCTCTGCCTCCGCTGCGAAGAAGTCGTCAGCACGCTCCCCCCGCAACGAAAAGCCGCCGAATGATGACGCCAACATGCTGAAACTCGGCCTCCCCACCGCCCTGATCGTCTTTCTCGCCGACCAGCTCAGCAAATACTGGGTCCTGAACGTCCTCGACCTGCCGGACCTCCGCACCGTCCCGCTCCTCCCGGTCCTCAACCTCACCATGGTCTGGAACCAGGGCGTCACCTTCGGCCTCCTCCACCAGGACGGCCCCTGGGGCGCCTACATCCTCACCGCCATCGCGCTCGCCGTCGTCGTCGCCCTCGCCGTCTGGATGCACCGCGCCGACCGCGCCCTCGTCGCCATCTCCCTCGGCGCCATCGCCGGCGGCGCCATCGGCAACGTCCTCGACCGCCTCCGCTTCGGCGCCGTCGTCGACTTCATCCACGCCCACGCCTTCGGCTGGTCCTGGTACGTCTTCAACGTCGCCGACGCCGCCATCGTCTGCGGCGTCGCAATTCTGATCCTGGACGGCCTCCGACCCGCGCGACCGCGCTTGCAGGCGCCGGGCCTCCAGCAGTAGAAGCCGCAACATGACCAAATTCCTGCGCTTGGCCGCCCTTGCCGGCGTGATCGGCCTCACCGCCTGCAGCGGCGACGAACTGACCCGCACCTTCGGCCTCAGCCGCGACGCCCCGGACGAGTTCCAGGTCACCACCCGCGCGCCGCTGTCCATGCCGCCGGACTTCACCCTCCGCCCGCCCCAGCCCGGCGCCCGCCGCCCGCAGGAACTCACCCAGCGCCAACAAGCCGAAGCCACGCTGGTCCCCGACTCCATCAATCAATCCGCCGCCCGCACCCCGCTCAGCCCTGGCGAGCAGGCGCTCGTCCAATCGTCCGGCCGCGCCGCCCCTGCCAACATCCGCGCCGAAGTCGATAGCGAAGCCGCCCTCAGCGGCTCCGACCGCTCCTTCACCGACCGCCTGATGTTCTGGAAGACGCCGACCCCGCCCGGCACCGTCGTCGACCCCGTCCGCGAGAGCCAACGCCTGCGCCAGAACGCCGCCCTCGGCCAAGCCACCGACACCGGCGACACCCCCATCATCCAACGTCGCCGCGCCGGCCTGCTCAGCGGCCTCTTCTAACGTGAGGAAAATCTATGCGGTCTTGCTCGCCAGCTGCGCCTTGGCGCCCTTAGCCATGGCCCAGACCCGCCTGCCCACGATCCCGCCCGACCAATACGACGCGCAGCAGAAAAAGGCCGCCGAGGACTTCCTGGCCGCCCGCAAGACCCCCGTCTTCGGCCCGTTCGAACCGCTGATTTACTCCCCCGAAGTGATGAGCCTCGCCCGTTCCATGGGCGACTACCTCCGCTACCACTCCGGCATCGGCAACACCCTCTCCGAACTCGTCATCCTCGTCACCGCCCGCAACTGGACGCAGGATTACGAGTGGCACGTCCACGCCCCGATCGCAGCCAAGAGCGGCATCAAGCCCGAAACCATCGCCGCCATCCGCGAGGGACGCCGCCCCGCCGACCTCACCGAAGACGAAGCGATCGTCTATGACTTCACCAACGAATTGCAGCAGACCAAGCGCGTCTCCGACGCCACGTGGGCCCGCGCCGAGAAGCGCTTCGGCAAGCCCGCCCTCGTCGATATGGTTGGCATCAGCGGCTACTACACCTTCCTCGCGATGCAACTGAACGCCTCCCGCTACGACCTCCCCGCAGACGGCGTCAAACTCCCCCGCTTCCCCGAATAACCCTTCCGACGCGGTGGGTAGCTAAGCGAAGCGCCACCCCCCAACCCAGCTCTCAATCGCCCCCAGCCCGGGCCCGCCGGAACGCCGCCTTCGGATAAACCCCGAGGATCCGCATCTCCCGCGAGAAGAACGACAGCTCCTCCAAAGCCCGCCGCAACCCCGGCTGCTCCGGATACCCATCCACGTCGCACATGAACTGCGTCGCCGTGAACTCCCCATCCAGCATGTAGCTCTCCAACCGCGTCATGTTGACGCCGTTGGTCGCGAACCCGCCCAACGCCTTGTACAAAGCCGCCGGCACGTTGCGGACCCGGAACACGAACGTCGTCATCACCTCGCCCGCATTCCCCGACGGCGTCCGCGCCTCCCTCGCCGTCACGTAGAACCGAGTCGTGTTGTGCGCCGCGTCCTCCACGTTCGCCCGCAGCACCTCGAGCCCATAGATCTCCGCCGCCAGCGAAGAGGCGATCGCCGCATCCTCCCGCCGCCCCCACTCCGCCACCAGCTTCGCCGACCCGGCGGTATCCGCCTCGATCACCGGCTCCGCCCCCAGCTCCGCCACGATCCGCCGCACCTGGCCCAGCGCCACCGCATGCGAGTGCACCCGTTTCACATCCTCGATCCGCGCCCCTTTCGGCCCGAGCAGGCAGTGCTCCACCCGCTGGAAATGCTCGCCGATGATGAACAGCCCGCTCCCCGGCAGCAGCGCATGGATGTCCGGCACCCGCCCCGCCAGGCTGTTCTCCACCGCGAGCATCCCCAGCTCCGCATCGCCATGCTTCACCGCCTCGATCGCCCGCTCGAACGTCGCGCACGGCAGCGACTCCATCTCCGGATAGGCCTGCCGGCACGCGAGGTCCGAATAAGCCCCCTTCAGCCCCTGAAACGCGATCTTGCTCATGCCAACTCCCGCCGTGCCCGCTCCAGATCGCCAGGCGTGTCCACCCCGAACGGCGCATGTTCCACCCGCGCGCACGCGATCCGCATGCCCGCCTCCAACGCCCGCAACTGCTCCAATTTCTCCCGCCGCTCCAGCGGGCTCTCCGGCAAGCTCACGAACCGCGCCAACGCCGCCCGCCGATAAGCATAGATCCCGATATGGTGCCACAGCGGCCCCTCCCCCGCTGGGATCGCCGCCCGCGAGAAATACAGCGCCGGCGACACCGCCCGCCCCCGGTCGAACGCGCAAGCCGCCTTCACCACCGACGGCAGCGCCGCCTCCTCGGCCGACAGGATCGGCGCCACCAACGTCGCGATATCTACCGCCGGGTCCGACAACGGCGTGATCACCGCCCGAAGCTGCACCGCCGGGATCGTCGGCAGATCCCCCTGCAAATTCACCACGACATCGTATCGTCCCTGCGGATCCAACACCGCCAGCGCCGCATGCACCCGGTCCGACCCCGAAGGCAAACTCGGATCGGTCATGACCGCCACCGCCCCCGCCGCCCGCACCGCGTCGGCGATCTCCTCGTCCGCGCAAGCCACCGCCACCGGCCCGATATCCGCCTCCCGCGCCCGATCCAGCACATGCAGGATCATCGCCCGCCCGCCGATATCGGCCAGCGGCTTGCCCGGCAGGCGTGTCGACGCCATCCGCGAGGGAATCACGACGATCGGGGTCACGAGTGGTCGAGCGTGCTGCAGAAAGCCGATGTCATCGCGTTGCGACCATAGAAACCCGCCACTTCAGGCGCAACGCCGATCGGAGAACCTCGTGAAGTCTGCCATCCTCGCCGCCCTCATCCTCGCCGCCGCCCCAATCGCCGCCAACGCCCAGAGCACCGGCCAGACCACCGGCACCGGCCAAGGCCCCATCCCCATGCGCGAGCCCAACCTCGCCAACCCCCAAGCCGATTCCAACGCCAGCGCGCAGCCCGGCAACGCGCAATCCAACCAGGGCCTCGGCCAAGCCAACTCGATCCCCACCCCTACCCTCAACCACAGCATGACCCCCACCAACAACGCCCCCGCCCCCCACTGACCCGACCCGGCGGCGGCAGGCCCCTTGACCTGCCGCCCGCCGCCCCGAACAACTCCCCCATGCAAGACCTGATCGCCACCGCCGAAGCCGCCGCCCACGCCGCCCTCGACGCCGCCGCCCAAGCGATCCGCCCCCACTTCCGCACCCCCCTCGCCGCCGACACCAAATCCGACGAATCCCCCGTCACCATCGCCGACCGCAACGCCGAGATGGCGATGCGCGCCGTCCTCGAGGCCCGCTTCCCCGACCACGGCATCATCGGCGAGGAATTCCCCAACCTCCGCGAGTCCGCCCGCTACCGCTGGGTCCTCGATCCCGTCGACGGCACCCGCGCCTTCATCACCGGCCGCCCCATCTTCGGCACCCTCATCGCCCTGCTCGACGGCGACACCCCCATCCTCGGCCTCATCGACCAGCCCATCACCAACGAGCGCTGGATCGGCATCCACGGCCAACCCACCCAATTCCGCGGCCCCTACGGCAAGCCCGGCGCCCGCCCATGCCCCACCCTGGCCGACGCCGAACTCTCCTGCACCTCCCCCGACCTCTTCACATCAGCGCAACGCCCCGCCTTCGACCGCCTCCGCCAGTCCGCCCGTCGCGTCACCTACGGCGGCGACTGCTACGCCTACGCCCTCATCGCCCTCGGCCTCATCGACGCCATCGTCGAACCCGGCCTCAAGCTATGGGACTGGGCCGCCCTCGTCCCCGTCATCGAAGGCGCCGGCGGCCTCGTCCGCGACTGGCAAGGCCACCCCCTCACCCCCGCCAGCGACGGCAACGTCATCGCCGTCGGCGATCCTAGTCTGCTGCCCCAAATCGTTGCCCTGCTCAGAACTTGATAAGTCCTCACTGTCGAGCCCCGCTGGGCAACGTCCGCTCACGACCCCTTTAGGTCGCTCGCCGACCATAGAGCGTTTCCTGAAATCTGCCGTCCGTTCGATGTCCGCGCTATGCGCATTTCCTTGTGGGCCCGTGAGTGACCCGTCAGGGCTTCACGAAGCGGTAGGCGAACCGATCGGTCTCGCCCTTGATTGTGGGGTCGAACACCTTGATCGAGTGCGGATCGTCCTTGTTCGCGAGTATGGTGCTTTCCGCGTCCAGCACGAAGCCGGCCGCCTCCACCTCCTCGCGAACGGACGCAGGGTCGATCCGATGCAGCGACTGGGCGTCGCTCGTGCCCGCCCCGGCGGCGGCGGCGTGGTCGACGATGACGTAGGACCCACCGGGCTTCAGCCGCTCGTAGACGGCTCGATTGAAGTCGGCCGCCGTCGCGCCCCTGGCCTGGATCAGCGCGGTGTGGAGATCGTGGTAGAACAGGTGCAGCCACAGGACATCCGCCGGTTGCGTGACCTCCGGCATCGCCACGAGGTCCGCCGAGACGGCTTCGACGTTCTCTCGGCCCGGCTCCTTCGCAAGCGTCCGCATGCGGCCGACCGGATCGTTCTTGAAGTGGGCGACTTCGGCCGGCACGAAGCTGTAGACCCGTCCTTCGGGTCCCACGATGTCGGAGAAGAGACGGGTCCAGTCGCCGTCGCCGGGATAAACGTCGATGACGGTGGAGCCCGCATCGACGCGTGCGAACCGGATCAACTCGGATAGCTTGGATTGGTCGTACATCGGGATCTCCTTGAGTTGAGCGTGCGGCGTGTGCGTAGCGATCGGCCAGCGCTACGGCCGGCCGACGGACGCGTCGCATCCCTGCGCGGCCCGCGCCAGTGCTTGCGTGTCGACGTATTCCCGGATGTTGGTCAGTTTGCCGTCCCGGACCGTGATGGCGAAGATCCAGTCGTCCTCGAACGTCTTGTTCGTGGCCTTGATCCTTCCCCTCGCGAAGCCGACGACGAGGACCCGGTCTCCCTGCGCGACGAACTCCCGGGGTTCCGTGGAGGTCTCGATCGACCTGGATGCCGTCTCGAGCAAATCCGCCAGCCCGGCGTGTCCGCGGTGCGTTCCGGCCAGCGGCCAGTCCTTGCCCGGAATGATCCACTCGATGTCTTCGGCGACCAGCGCCAGCAGAGCCTCCCTGTCGCCGCGGCCGATCGCGGCGAAGAAGTCCTTCACGGTCTTGGATGTTCTTCTCAATGCTCATGGGAATTTCTCCATTTCGCGCAGATCGGATCGAGCGCGATCCGATCCGTGTTGTGTTTCTCCGATCCTGTATGAAGCCGGGATCAGACCTGCGCCATGCCGCCATCGACGGCGAGATCCACGCCGGTGATGTAAGAACTTTCATCGGAGGCGAGGAACGTGACGGCAGCCGCGATTTCCTCGGGCTTGCCCCTGCGACCCATCGGGATCTGCGAGGCGAACTGGGCGGCCGCTTGCTCGGCTTGCTCAGGGGTAAGGCCCGTCGTTGTCGCCAAGGCCGGGGTCTCGGTTGGTCCGGGGCTCATTGCATTCACGCGGATCTTGCGGTCTTTCAGCTCCAGTGTCCAAGCGCGCGCGAAGTTGCGCACAGCCGCCTTACTCGCGGCGTAGGTGCTGAACCCCGGCAGCCCCAACACGTTGGAGACCGATGAGGTCAGGATGATCGAACCGCCGTCTCTGAAGAGCGGAAGGGCCTTCTGCACCGTGAAGAACAGCCCCTTCACGTTCACATCGAAGGTCTGGTCGAAATGGGCCTCAGTCGCTGCCGCGAGCGGTGCGATCGTCCCGGCGCCGGCGTTCGCGAAGAGAATGTCGATGTGACCATGTTTCTCTTTCACGACGGCATAGAGCCGGTCCAGATCTTCCAGGCGCGACACGTCGCCCACGACCGTCGTAACGTTTCCCTGCGATGAGGGCCGCGGCCTCCTTCAGCTCCTTCTCCCGTCGCCCGGTGATCACGACGTGCGCGCCTTCTTCCACGAAGCGCTTGGCCGTGGCCAACCCGATCCCGCTGCTTCCGCCGGTGATGACGGCGACCTTGCCTTCTAGCTTTTTCATGATCTTCTATCCTTTAGTGTGTGGCTCAGGCCCGGGACCGCGGCCGGGTCAGAGTTGCGCCAGGCCGCCATCGACGGCGACCTCGCTGGCGGTCATGAAGCTGCTGTCCGACGACGCGAGAAAGGCGGCCGCCGCGCCGATCTCCGCCGGATCGCCCATGCGCTGGAGCGCTGTCATCGAGCCGTAGGCCTTCTGGCCCTCCTCGCCGAGCGCTGCCTTGGCGAGTTCGGTCGCCGTCGGCCCCGGCGACAGCACGTTGACCCGGATGCCGGTGCCCTTCAGGTCCTCCGCCCAGGTCCGCGCGAGGTTGCGCACGGCCGCCTTGCTCGCGCTGTAGGCGGTGAATGCCGGGGCGCCCGTGGTGCCGGCGCTCGATCCGGTCAGGATGATCGAACCGCCCTTGCCCATCAGCGGCAGCGCCTTCTGGACCGTGAAGATCGTCCCCTTCACATTGATGTCGAAGGTTTCGTCGATGTGCTCGGCGGTGATCTCGCCGAGCTTGAGCGGGCTTCCCACCCCGGCATTGGCGAAGACGATGTCGAGGGTTCCGCGCTCGGCCTTCACCGCCGCGTAGAGCCGGTCGAGGTCGGCCTGATCCGAGACCGAGCCCTTCACCGCGCGGGCATTGGGCCCGAGCTCGGCCACGGCGGCGTCGAGCGCGTCCTGCCGGCGGCCGAAGATGAAGACGAAGGCGCCCTCCTCGATGAAGCGCTTTGCCGCGGCGAGGCCGATGCCGGTGGCGCCGCCGGTGATCACGGCGGTCTTTCCATTCAGTCTGGTCATGTCGTGCAGTCTCCTTGTTGCGCCGTCTCAAGCCTCTGGTTGATTCGAGTAGGCCCAGAGACGCTCAAGTTGGGTTCGCCGGAGTGAGGCATTCAGTGCGGAAGCGCGCACATCGGTGGTGCGAAATCGATCCGGCTGGACGACTGATGTCAGCGCGACGATCGCCATGCGGGCTTTGGCGATGCGCTAGACGCGCGGCTTTGGAAGGTCGCAGCCCATGGTGCAGGATTGCACCATGATCGACTGGGATGACGTTCGCTACTTTCTTGCCGTCGCGCGCGGAGGCTCGGTGCGGGCTGCCGCCGAGCGCCTCGGGGTGAACCACGCGACCGTGCTGCGACGCATCGCCCAGCTTCGAGGAGCGCCTCGGGGCGCACATGTTCGAAAAGCTGCCTTCGGGCTACCGCCTGACGGAAGCGGGCGAGGAGGTCCTCGAGCTCGCGAACCAGATGGAAGCGTCGTCGCACCAGCTGGAGACGCGCGTCTTCGGTCGCGACCAGAGCGTGCGCGGGCTTCTGCGGGTGACGCTGACGCCGCCCCTCGCGACCCACCTGCTCATGCCGGACTTCGCCGATTTCGCGCGTCTGCATCCGGACATCGAGATGGAAATCCTGTCGTCCGGCGAGCTGGCAAATCTGACCAACCGAGAGGCCGACGTC
Source organism: uncultured Alphaproteobacteria bacterium (assembly GCA_963848035.1). Taxonomy (GTDB): domain Bacteria; phylum Pseudomonadota; class Alphaproteobacteria; order Acetobacterales; family Acetobacteraceae; genus JAVVHH01. Next base: position 1,932,336 of record CAWKCD010000001.1, on the reverse strand, counting down.
GCGATCCGCGTCGTCTACGACCGCAAGACCCTGCCGCTCAACCTCCACGGCCTGAAGGGACCGGAGCTGTTCGGCGGCGTCTACATGTCCCGCGATCGACTAGCCGCGTGGCGTGCGGGCGCGCCTGATCCCATCCGGTGGATCGTCATCAGCATGCACGGCATTCCGGATTGGGCCAGCGAGGGCGAGGTTCGCGACCACGGGGGTTCCATTCAGGACCACGGACGCCGAGGCGCAGATCGCCGCTGTAAGGCAAGGGCTCGGGATGACGACACTGCCGTGCTTCATCGGCGATGCCGACCCCCTACTGGTGAGGGTGCCGGGCACCGAGCTGCACATGTACGGAACGGTTTGGCTTCTCACGCAGGGGGAGACACGCAAGACGAAGCGCGTGCGGCTCTTCACTGAGTTCGTATCCCGCAGGCTCGCCGCATACGCTCCGCTTCTCGCCGGCCTGTCCATATCGCGCGGCTAACGCATAGGGGTTCCGCTGAGTGAACGGCGGGCATGCGGACGCTTGTGCCCAAATGCGGACCGACCGTTCACCACCCATCGTTGCCGTCCTCGATAATGACAAACACCTAGCGGCGCAGTCCGCGCCAGTTGCGCCAGCGCCGGCACCCCCAACGACGCCACGACCCCAAGCCAAGCGCCCCACCCCCGCCCTAGCCGAGCCAATCCGCATGCCCCAAACTACCTGAAGAAGAACCGCCCCCGGAGGCAAAATGCTGCGCGCCCTCGTCCTCTCCCTCCTCCTCGCCGCCTCCGCCCACGCCCAAACAACGCGCAGCCACGCCATCACCATCCTCGGCACGCCCGCCCTCCCCGCCGATTTCCACCACTTCCCCTACGTGAACCCCGACGCCCCCAAGGGCGGCGAGATCACCTTTGCCATGGTCGGCAGCTTCGACGGCTTCAATCCCTACATCCTCCGCGGCAACGCCGCCTTCGGCCTCGGCGCCGCCTGGCAGCCCGGCGTCGGCGGCACCGCCGCCGGGTCCGCTGGCGGTCACGTCTGGGAATCCCTCCTCACCGGCTCCGCCGACGAAGTCGCCACCGGCTACGGCCACCTCGCCGAAACCATCGAATACCCCGCCGACCACCTCTCCATCGCCTTCGAGCTCCGCCCCCAGGCCCACTTCTCCGACGGCTCCCCCGTCACCGCCCAGGACGTCGTCTGGACTTTCAACACGCTCATGGAGAAAGGCCGCCCCTCCGTCCGCGTCGCCTACCAGGACGTGAAGGACGCCGTCGCCGAATCCGACCGCCGCGTCGTCTTCCACTTCAAATCCAACCAGAACCGCGAGCTCCCCCTCCTCGTCGGCGGCCTCCCCGTTCTCCCCATGAAATGGTGGGCCACCCGCGACTTCACCAAACCCCTGACCGAAGCCCCGCTCGGCTCCGGCCCCTACAAAGTCGAGAAATTCGAGCTCGGCCGATCCATCACCTATGTCCGCGACCCTAACTGGTGGGCCCGCGACATGCCCACCGGCCGCGGCTTCCACAACTTCGACACCGTCCGCATGGAATACTTCCGCGACCCCACCGTCGCCTTCCAGGCCTTCAAGGCCGGCCAGATCGACTACCGCCAAGAAAACATCAGCAAGCAGTGGGCCACCGGCTACGACTTCCCCGCCGTCACCAACGGCCTCGTCGTCAAGCAGGAGATCGAGCACCACCTCCCCCTCGGCATCCAGGGCTGGATCTTCAACACCCGCCGCCCCCAATTCGCCGACCGCCGCGTCCGCGAAGCCCTTGGCCAGGTCTTCGACTTCGAGTGGATGAATAAAAACCTGTTCTTCGGCGCCTACGACCGCACCACCAGCTACTTCGGCAACACCGCCCAGGAAGCCCACGGCCTCCCCGACGACGCCGAGCGCGCCCTCCTCGCCCCCTTCAAGGACAAGATCGCCCCCGAGATCCTCACCCAGCCCTTCGCCATCTCCAAGACCGACGGCTCCGGCAACAACCGCGAGGGCCTTCGCCGCGCCCTCACCCTGCTCGAACAAGCCGGCTGGAAGATCACCGACCGCAAGCTCGTCGACCCCGCCGGCAAGCAGATGTCGTTCCAGATCCTCCTCAACGACCCGACCCTCGAGCGCATCGCCCTGCCCTACCAGCAATGGCTCCAGCGCCTCGGCATCGACGTCTCCGTCCGCACCGTCGACAGCGCCCAATTCGAGCGCCTGACCGATGAATACGACTTCGACATGACCACGCTGATCTATCCCGGCAGCGATCTCCCCGGCAACGAACTCCGCGACGAGTTCACCTGCGAAGGCGCCAAGACCCAGGGCGGCGCCAACCTCGCCGGCATCTGCGACCCGGCCATCGACAGTCTCGTCTCAACCGCCATCAACGCCCAGAACCGCGAAACCCTCGCCACCGCCGGCCGCGCCCTCGACCGCCTCCTCCTCAACGGCTGGTACATGGTCCCCAACTGGCACGACTCGAAATTCAAGGTCGCCACCTGGAACCGCTTCGCCCGCCCCAAGGCCGAGATCCGCGACGGCTTCGTCCTCGACGATTGGTGGCTCGACAAATCCGCCGCCGCCAAGACCGATCCAGCCAAAGGCGGCGGCAACTGACCGCCGCACTCCAAGCGTCGGTCGGCAACCCTTGACACCCACAAGGAATAAATCCCTCTTAGTCCGATGTCGTCAGCCGAATCCCCGGCCGAGCCTACCCAGCCCGCACCAGCGGCGATCGACGACGCATCCCTGCAACAGACCCTCCGCCTCCTCATCGACGTCGGCGTGCAGCTCGCCCGCGACCTCGCCGCCGACAGCGACACGCCCATCGGTGAGCGCGCCGTAGCCTACGAACGCGTCTCCCGGGCCGTCCGCCGCACGATCATCCTCGCGCACCACCTCGCCCAACGCCGAGCCCAGCGCCCGCCGGCCGCCGCGCCCCGCCGCGCACGCCGCACCCGCGATGCCGAGGCCGCGCTCGCCAACCGCACCGAATCGCCCGAACGCCTGGAACGTCCCGAACAGCCAGAGCGCCCCGAGCGCCCCGAAACCGTCGACCTCGAGCGCCGCTTCTTCGCGCGCCCGATCCCCGAGATCGTCGCCGCGCTCCAGCGCGCCCTCCGCCCGCGTCGCACCCGGCGCCGGCCCGCAAGGCGCCCTGCGCACCAAACCCGGCCGCAAGCCGCTCACCCCCGGGCCAAGCCCCCATACCGAGGACCGCCCCGCCAAGCCGAGCGCGCCTGAACCGCCCGACTACTTGAGCTGGCTATCCTTGCTGCCCCGCCGATTGATCCCGATGGTCACCGGTCTGCGATCGCTCGCGGACTGGCAGTCCACGCACATCCGCACCCCCGGCACAGCCCGCCGCCGCCCTTCCGGGATCGGCTCCCCGCACTCCGCGCAATGCGTCGCCCCCGGCCCCGCCGGCACGCTCGCCCGCGCCCGCAACACCCCATCGCGAACCGTATCGTCGATCTGATCCTGCACCGCCCCATCCGGCGCCCACCCACTCGCCATAACCCCTCCTCATCCACCCACCCCGTAGGGTGGGTGAAACCCATCACCCCCTTGATATGGGAAGAAGCACCCCGTGAAGTGTCTGGCCCAAAATGCGTTCTGCTGAGTCCGGAATGGCTGGCGTGGTTTTACGAGCATCGGAGCGGAGCGGCCTTATCGGCCGTGAGCACCGAAGCGCAGAAAAACGCGCGTCAGATGGCCAGTCAGAACGCATTTTCAGACAGACACTAAGGCCCGCTGCGAACGCCTTCGCGCTCCGCCTCACCCACGATCCGATCCCGATCCGCCGCCAACATCATCCGCCCCGCCACCAGCTTGTCCGAAGCCCCCCGGACCGCCGCCACATAAGCCGCCTTGTCCGGATACCGCTCCTCCAGCGACGGCCGAGGATCCCCCGCTGCCTCCCGCTCCGCCTTCGTCCCCGCGAACGGGATGAAGCTCCCCTGGAAATTGCAGAACCCGCCATCGAACAGCTCCGGCCGGAACGCATTCCACCCCGTGTACGTCCCGATCGGCGCCCCCAGATAAACGTCCCGCACACCCCCGACATCGATCCCGTCCGCATCCACCTGCGGCACCAACACCCCGTAAGCCGCCGCCCCCGAAACCGGCGGCTCCCGCAACACCCCCGAACTATCCCCCGGCCGATACCCCGGCCCATAATCCAGCACGTGCAGCGTGCTCACCGCCCCGCTGAACCGAGGCTCCGGCCGCTCCACCCCGCCATACCGCGTCGCCGGGATGAACGGGAACCGCACCCGGTCCGGCGCCACCAGCGTCCCCGCCGCGATGCTCGGCTTCACCGAACCCGGCGGCGCCTTCCCGTCCCGCACCCACCCGATCATGTTCACCAACGCCGCCCGCATCGTCCAAGTATGCGGGTTCGGATTGGCCTGCTGCTGGCAGATCCCGAACGGCGGCTTGCCCGGCAACGGCAGACCCGGCGGCGCATGCTGCGTGCTCGCCATGATGAACGTCCGCACGTTCGCCGGCTCCGCCGCATCCTTCACCCCCATCGGATCCGTCAGCCCCAATGACTGCCGCCCTTCCCAGATCTCCAGCGCCGTCGCCATGTGGAAGATCACCGGACACGTCCGGCTCGCGCTGCACCGGTCCAGCAGCCCCTGGGTCCGCCCCGTCAGCGGATCGCTTTCCCGCGCATAGGTGAACGGGAAATCATAAGCCAGGTAGTCGTGGTCCACCTGCTGCCCCCAAGCCCGGCCCGGCTGCGCGAACCGCACGTTCAGCGGCATCAGCCCGCCCCCGATATGCGGGATCGCCGCATCGTAGACCTGCTTGCCGTCCTCCCCCCGGTTGAACCCCAGCGCGATCATGCTCCGGATGAACCGCCCCGACTGCGACGTCCCCGTGATGATCGACTTCACCTTCGGCCCATGCGCCACCGGGTTCCCCGCTTCGTCCCGCCGGAAATACGTCCCCAGATCCCGGGCGATCGCGAACCCGATCCCCATCACCGCCGGGTCCTTCGCGAGATACGTCAGCTCATACAGCTTGCCCGGCTCGAACCCCGCCTTCAGGCAGATCTGCGTGTCGTTCGCCTGTCCGCAGCCCCCGAACTTCCACGCGCTCGCCGCGATCGCCTCCCGCGGCGCATTCTCCCGCGCCCGCACCGTCAGCGTCGGCCGGAACCCGCCCGCCAACGCCTTCGTGTTGTCCGTCTCGACGGTCCGGTAGCTCGCATGCGGCGGATCGTTGGTGAACCACCCGCCCGAGAGGTTCAGCGAGTCCACCTTCTCCCGCGTCGTCAGCTCGCTGCGGACCACGCCCGTCACCGGCGACCCGTCCTTGTTCACCGCCACCGGCAACCGCGTCAGCATCCGGTTCCCGCCCTCGAGCACGTCCCCCTGCCACCCGAACCAGATCACCGTCGTGCCCTGCTTCTGCAGGAACCCGTCGCCCGCGACCTCCATGTTGTTGATTGCCGCCCCGCTCCCCGCCATATCCGCGTTGAACATCGTCAGCGCCCGCTTGTTGCCCCGGTTCGGCACGTCGAACAGCAGGATCCCGTTCGACTTCGCCGCACTCTTCGGCCGCAGGATCTCGACGTCGGTCGTATACTCCACCATCCCCCGGGCATTCCGCGGCGCCAGCACCAGATCCTGGATCACCCCGTTCGCCGCGGCCCCCGGCGCCAGCTCCCCATGCGCCCGCGCCACGATCCGCTCATACGCGCCCGCATCCCCGAACGCCGCGCCCCCGAACGCCGGCTCCGTCCGCAAGATCTCCAGTCCCTACGACGCGCGCCTGCGCCGAACCGAAAAACGCGAGCGAGACGCCCGCCAGCAATGCTGCGCGTGTGATCCGGACTGGCATCGTTTCCCCCCATCGCCTTGAACGGCGACGCACGGATACGTTGACTCACCGAGCCCGAACCGGCAACCCGGCGACGCGATCTACTCTGGAAGCCCGAGCCATGGATCAAGCAGCCCCGATCAAGGCGGACCTGGCGCCGGCCACCGAGAAAGCCCTCGGCCCCGCCGCAATCCTCACCGGCCTCGGCATCGTCTTCGGCGACCTCGGCACCAGCCCCCTCTACACCTACCAGGCCCTCGTCGCCGCGGTCGGCGGCCACCCCTCCGCCACCGACGCCATCGGCCTGCTCTCCCTCGTCGTCTGGGCGCTGATCGTCACCGTATCGATCAAATACTGCGTCCTCGTCATGCGCGCCGACAACCACGGCGAAGGCGGCATCCTCGCCCTGATGTCCCTCGTCACCACCGGCCGGCAGCGCTCCCGCTCCATCTGGCTGCTCACCGCCATGGGCCTGTTCGGCGCCGCCCTCATCTACGGCGACGGCATCATCACCCCCGCCATCTCCGTCCTCTCCGCCCTCGAAGGCATCAACGTCGCCACCACGGCCTTCAAACCCTACGTCCTGCCCGCCGCCCTCGTCGTCCTCGTCGGCCTCTTCGCCGTCCAGCCTAAGGGCACCGCCAGCATCGGCCGCATCTTCGGCCCCGTCATGCTCCTCTGGTTCGCCGTCATCGCGCTCCTCGGCCTCGCCGGCATCCTCCGCCAACCCCAAGTCCTCGCCGCGCTCGACCCGTTCCACGCCCTCGGCTTCCTCGTCCGCCACGGCCTGCAGAGCTTCATCGTCCTCGGCAGCGTCTTCCTCGCCGTCACCGGCGGCGAAGCCCTCTACGCCGACATGGGCCATATCGGCCGCGGCTCCGATCCGCCTCGGCTGGTACGCGATCGTCCTGCCCGCGCTCCTCCTCAACTACGCCGGCCAGACCGCCCTGCTGCTCGAGAACCCCGGCATCGACGGCAACCCCTTCTTCCAGCTCGCCCCCGGCTGGGCCGTCATCCCGCTGGTGATCCTGGCGACCTTCGCCACCATCATCGCCAGCCAAGCCATCATCACCGGCTCCTTCTCCCTGACCCGGCAAGCCATGCAGCTCGGCTGGTTCCCCGGCGTCAAAATCCGCCAGACCTCGGACACCGAATACGGCCAGATCTACGTCCCCGCCATCAACTGGCTGATGATGCTCGGCACCGTCGCCCTGGCCTACGGCTTCGGCAGCTCCGACCGCCTCGCCGGCGCCTACGGCACCGCCGTCTCCACCACCATGCTGCTGACCACCGGCCTGCTCTTCACCGCCATGCGCCTGCTATGGCGCTGGCCGCTCTGGGCCGCACTGCTCGTCAGCGGACTCTTCCTGCTGATCGACCTCGCCTTCTTCGGCGCCAACCTGCTCAAGCTGCTCGAAGGCGGCTGGATCCCTCTCGTCGTCGGCGCCGCCATCTACCTGGTCATGACCACCTGGCACGCCGGCATCCAAGCCATCCGCACCAAGTTCGATCACCACCCGCAGGACCCGGCCACCTTCCTCGCCTCGCTCGAACGCGGCAAGATCGTGCGCACCCCCGGCACCGCCGTCTTCTTCAGCCGCAACCCCGCCATGATCCCGGCCGTCCTGGTCAACCACGTCGCCCAGTTCAAATCGCTCGCCGAGACCGTCGTCGACCTCACCATCGTCTTCGAGGAAATCCCCCGCGTCACCCACGAGCAGCGCGCCGAGACCAAGAAGCTCGAGCACGGCCTCTGGCAGGTCCTCGTCCGTTTCGGCTTCCTCGAAGTCCCCAACGTCCCCGCAGCGCTCGCAGCGCGCCGCCGAGCAAGGCTGCCCGCTCGACCTCACCGACGCCATCTACATCGGCGCCCGCGACGCCGTCGTCCGCGAGGCGCACCCGCCCCGCCTCGCCGCCTGGCGCCGCGGCCTCTTCGCCCTGCTCTACCGCAACGCCGTCCGCGTCCCCGACCGCTTCGCCCTACCGGCCGACTCCTTCGTCGAAGTCACGCGACAGATCTCGCTTTAGAGCCCGTTTGAGAATGCGCTAAGCCGAGTCGGCCGGCGTGGATTTCCGCGACCCGAAGCGCAGCGATCGTTGAGATCGTGAGCATCGGAAGCGCGAAAATCCGGGCCGGATGGCCGGCTTAGTAGTGTTATCGAATGGGCTCTTAAGAGATCAGCCGCGTCCAGTGATGCGTGTCGTTCGTCTCGCCATACTGGATCGCTGACACGGTGTCGTAGAGCCGCTGCGTCAGCTCCCCGATCTTGCCCCCGTTGATCACCATCCGCTCGCCGCCATAGCCCAGCTCGCCGACCGGCGAGATCACCGCCGCCGTCCCCGTCCCCCACATCTCGCCCAGCTGCCCCGCCCGGTGCGCCGCCACCACCTCGTGGATCGAGACCGGCCGCTCCTCGGCCTTCACCCCCCAATCCGCCAGCAGCTGCAGCACCGAATCCCGCGTCACCCCCGCCAGGATCGACCCGCTGCTCAACGGCGGCGTCACCACCGTATCCCCGATCCGCAGCATGATGTTCATCGTCCCGACCTCGTCGAGGAACTCCCGCGACCGTCCGTCCAGATACAGCACCTGCGTGAACCCGGCCTTCTCCGCATCCCGCGCCGCCGACAGGCTCGCCGCGTAGTTCCCCGCCGTCTTCGCGCTCCCCAACCCGCCCGGCACCGCGCGGACGTGATCCTCGGAAACCATGATCCGAACCGGGTTGAGACCCTCTTTGTAGTAAGCCCCCACCGGGCTGAGGATGACGTAGTAGAGATACGTGTGCGACGGATGCACCCCCAGGAACGTCTCCGTCGCGATCACCGTCGGCCGGATGTAGAGCGACGTCCCCCGCTTGTGCGGCACCCACTCCTTGTCCGCCGCCACCACCGCCGCGATCGACTCCTCGACCATCTTCGGGTCGAGCTGCGGGATGCAGAGCTGCTCGCACGACCGGTTCAACCGCGCCGCATGCTTGTCCACCCGGAACAGCCGCACGCTCCCATCGGCCGACCGGAACGCCTTCAGTCCGTCGAACACCGCCTGCGCGTAATGCAGCACGCAGCATGCCGGATCCATCGTCAGCGGCCCATACGGCACCACCCGCCCGTCGTGCCAGCCCCGCGCCTCGTCGTATTCCATCATGAACATGTGGTCGGTGAACACGCGGCCGAATTGGAGCGTCTCGTCGGCCGGACGCGGCTTGGAGTGCGCGGTGCGGGTGATCGGGAACATGGGGTCGCCATCGCCTTTCGCTTGGGCCGGTGGACCGGCTCTCCCGCTCCGATAGACGATCGTGCCCCCTAGAGAAACCCCGCCCCCTACGGGTCAGCAATCCGCTCCAAGCTGAGGCGTGCGCCCAGGTCCCGCCGGATCGCCGCCAGCCCCCGCGCCGCCTCCTCCCGCTGCGCCCCCGCGCAGAACGCCTGGTCGAAGCTCGACACAAGCGACCGGCGCGCCGTCACCACCCCGTCCGCGAACCCGAACCGGCTCTCGTAATGGAAGAAGCTGCCCGACACCGTCGTATTCTTCGGCATTCGCGCCGGCCGGTAACCCGGCGGCAGCGTCAACGACAGCGTCTCCTCCGACCGTCCCGCGTGGCAGGGTGTCGGCTCCGTCGCCGGCAGCTTGCGCTCGCGGACCGGCCCGATCAGCAAATCCCCCGTCCGCGCCAGCAGCCGCAGCCCGGTCGGCATGCGGAACCCCTCCCCCTCCAGCCACTCCGGATGCGCCTCGAGCTTGAACGCGCCTTCCACCCGGTAATCCGGCCCCATCGCCTCATCCTCCGGCAAGGTGAAGCTGCCCTCGCCGGGCTCGCCCAAACTCCGGAGCTGCGCTGCCGCCGCCTTGGCGCTCCCCTGCGCCGCGATCGTCCGCCCCGCCGAGCGCAGCGCCGTCGCATACGGCCCGTGCGCCTCGTTGGCGCTCGTGCCGACCACCGCGCCATCCGCCTCCAGCGTCGCCACCGTCCGCAGCGCCTGCACCGCCACCTCCGGCGCCACCGGCGGAACCCGGTCCGGCGACGCCCCGCCCGCCCGCACGTGCAGCAGCGGCTTGCCATATTCGGCGAAGCCCACCGTCCCGAACGGCGCCCCGGCCGCCGTCGTATCGGCGTAGAGATCCCACTCCGGCAGGTAGGTGATGCAGTGGTCGAACGAGATCACCGCCGGGCCGCTCAGCTCGTACAGCGGGTTGATGTTGATCAGCACCGCCTCCGCCGCGATCCCCTTGGCATGCATCAGCGCCACCAGCAGCACCGCCTGGTCCTTGCAGTCGCCATACCCATTCGCCAGCACGGCCTCCGCCGCATGCGGCACCCAAGGATCGTTGCCCAGATAGATCGCGACCCAGCGGATCCGCCGGCTCACCCACGTGTAGAGCAGCCGCGCCTGCTCGCGCTTGTCCGCCGTCCCAGCCGTGATCTCGTCCGCCAGCGCCTGGATCTTCGGCGTCACCGCCGCCTGCGGATAGAACAGCTCGGCGTACGCGCTCGCGATCGAAGGCCAATCCGGGAACGTCGATGCGACCAGCCGCGGCGCCCGCTGCAGCGGCGACACCGCCGCCGGGTCCTCGCCGAGCGCCACCGGCGCCGCATAGTGCCAGCGATACAGGTGCCGCCCATCCTCGAGCCGCTCCTCCTCCAGCACCGGCCCATGCGCCTCGATCTTGAGCGGCTTGTCCGCCGGCGTCGTCACCGTCACCGTCGCGTCGTCCCAAGGGACCACCCGGTTGAACACGCTCGTCAGCGTGAACTGCCCGGCGAACACCGGATGCAGCACCGTCTTGCGCCAGGTCGCGACCAACACGTCGCCCCCCTGCACCTCCGGGAACACCACCACCATCTGCTTGCGGTCGCTATATGCCGGCACGTTCGGCACGCCCGGCGCGAGCTGCACCCGCACCGCCCGCGGCTCGACCGCGACCCGCCGCCCGTCCGGCTTGCGCGTATACGCCTCGACCAATTCGAGCTGTTCGACGGCATCCGAGAACGACATCGGCTGCTGCGCCTGCCGCCGGGCCGCCTCGTCATTTGCGACCGCGGTCTCGAGATGCATCGTCTGCACCATCGTCCCGTCCTCGCTGAGCAAGTCGTCGAGCCGGAACACCTGGATGCTCATCGGCCGCACTTCCGCCGCCGGTGCCGGCGCGGCGAACAGGAGGACGAGACCAGCCACACCCCAGCGCGACAGCATGCTCGTCCCCCGCAGATCACCCGGAGCTTACAGGATACGCAACGATCTTACCCGTCGTTATTTCTGCCCGATCTCGAAGTTCGCCATCTTCTCGAGCGCTTTGACCATGCCCGAATGGTCCCAGGCCTTCCCGCCATGCGCCACGCACGCGTTGAACAGCTCCTGCGCATGTGGCCGTGTTCGGCAGGCTGATCCCCAAGCGCCCGCGCGCCCTGCAGCGCCAAATTCAGGTCCTTCTGGTGCAGCTCGATCCGGAACCCCGGATTGAAGGTCCGCTCGATCATCCGGTTGCCGTGCAGCTCCAGGATCCGCGACGTCGCCAGGCCGCCCATCAGCGCCTGGCGCACCTTCGCCGGGTCCGCCCCCGCCTTCGCTCGCGAACAGCAGCCCCTCGGCCACCGCCTCGATCGTCAGCGCCACGATGATCTGGTTGGCGACCTTCGTCGTCTGCCCCGCCCCGTTCTCGCCCACCAGCGTGATGTTCTTGCCCATCTTCTCGAACAGCGGCTTGACCCGCTCGAACGCCGCCTCGGTGCCGCCCACCATGATCGTCGAGCGACGCTCCCTTGGCGCCCACCTCGCCGCCCGAAACCGGCGCATCGAGATAATCCGCGCCCTTCTCGTTCACCTTCGCGGCGAACTCCTTGGTCGCGATCGGCGAGATCGAGCTCATGTCGACCACCGTCTTGCCCGACGCCAGCGCCTCCGCCACGCCGTTCTCCCCGAACAGCACCCGCTCCACGTCGGGCGTATCCGGCACCATCAGGATGATCACCTCGGCCTTCTGCGCCACTTCGCGAGGCCGACCCGCAAGCCGTGCCCGCCATCCCCTGCGGCACGCCGCTCCGGCTATGGAGGAACATCGTCGTGTCCCGCCGCCGCCAAATGCTCCGCCATCGGCCGGCCCATGATGCCCAGTCCGATAAAACCAACCTTCATCCACTTCCTCCTGAACTTATCGGGCTAAAGCCCGTCCTGAACTTATCGGGCTAAGGCCCGTCCTGAACTTATCGAGCCAAAGCCCGTCGCGCGCCTTCGTAGAGCACCCGGAACCCCATCGCGAGGTCCTCGTCGGAGGTATCCTCGGCCCAATGATGGCTGATCCCGCCGATGCTCGGCACGAACAGCATCGCCGACGGCATTTTCCGCGCCATGTACTGCGCGTCGTGCCCCGCCCCGCTCGGCATGTATTGCCACCGGCCCGGCGCCAGCAGCTCCGCCGCCGCCGCCAGATCCTGCTGCAGCCCCTCGTCGCAGATCGCCGGCTTGGATTGGCTCACCACCTCCAGCGTCGCCCGGCACCGCTCCCGCCGGTTGCTCTCCTGCACGCCTCGCGCCAGCAGCGCATCGAGCCGCACCAGCACGTCCATCGAGATGTCGCGGAACTGGAACAGCACCTCCGCCTGGCCAGGGATGATGCTCGCCGCCCCCGGCGACAGCGCGATCCGCCCGCACGTCCACACCGTGCGCGGCCCGCACTGCTTCGGAAACTCCTGATCCAGCCACGCCAACAGCCGGACCGCCGCCAGCCCCGCATCCTTCCGCTCGGCCATCGTCGTCCCGCCGGCATGGTCCTGCATGCCCTCGAACAGGATCCGGTACTGCCAGATCGCCACGATCCCCGTCACCACGCCCACGGCATGGTCGGCACTCTCGAGCCCGGTCCCCTGCTCGATATGCAGTCTCGAGGAAGCCGCGATACCGCCCCTCCTCCATCTGGATCCGCCGCTTGCCCGCCAGGCCCGCCTCTTCCAGCGCCGTCCGCAGCGGCTTGTTGTGATACCGGTTCTTCAGCGTGTCGATCTCGCTCTCGTCCAGCAATCCCGTAAACGAGCGCGACCCGATGAACGACCCGTAATGCCCCTCCTCGTCCGCGAACGCGATCGCATCCACCGCGAGCCCCGCCTTCGCCAGATGCAGCCCCGCCACCACGCCCAGCGCACCGTCCAGCCACCCCGCCTCGTTCTGGCTTTCGATATGGCTTCCCGACAGCAGCTTCGGCCCCGCGCCGGGATGCCGGCCCAGCACGTTGCCGATCCCGTCCATCTCCGGCTGCAGCCCGGCTTCCGTCATCCGCTCCATCAACCACCGCCGGCTCTCCATGTCGTCCGGCGAATAAGTCGGGCGATGCACCCCCGTGCGGAATGCGCCGATCTTGCGCAGCGCATGAAGGTCAGCCAGGAATGCGTCGGTATCGGGCTTGTTCTGCATTCCCAGACACTCGCAAGACACGCCCCGTCCGGCAAGTTATGCTAACGACCTTCTGCCCGAAGACTGCCTCTCCCGCTGGCGCGCGAGGGCGGGACGAGGGTGGTCAACGGGGAGCAAGCCCATCATGCGTCAGATCGACCTGAACAACGCCGTCTCGCTCGCCCCCGCCCCCACCCGTCTGCGCCGCCTCCGCCGCAGCGAATCCCTCCGCAGCCTCGTCCGCGAGAACCAGGTCACCGCTGCCGACCTGATCCTCCCCATCTTCGTCGACGAAACCAGCGATGAGTTCGTCCCCATCCAGAGCATGCCCGGCGTCAGCCGCATCCCGCTCAAGCATCTCGAACGCGAAGTCGAGGCCATCGCCCGCGACGGCGTCCGCGCCCTCATGCTGTTCGGTGTCGCCGCCAACAAGGACGCGACCGGCAGCGACACCCTCTCGAGCACCGGCCTCATGGCGCGCATGACCAAGGCCGCCAAATCGGCCGCCCCCGACCTCGTCGTCATGACCGACAACTGCTTCTGCGAATATACCGATCACGGCCATTGCGGCGTCCTGACCGATGACGGCCATGTCGATAACGATCAGACCATCGAGAACCTCGCCCGCCAGGCTGTCGTCGCCGCCGAGGCCGGCGCCGACATGGTGGCGCCTTCGGCCATGATGGACGGCCAGATCGCCGCCATGCGCGCCGCCCTCGACCACGCCGGCTTCGACCACCTGCCGATCATGGCCTACTCCAGCAAGTTCGCCTCCGCGTTCTACGGCCCGTTCCGCGCCGCCGCCGGCTGTGAACTCAAGGGCGACCGAAAGACCTACCAGGCCGACCCGATGAACGGCCGCGAAGCACTCCGCGAATCCGCCATCGACGAAGCCGAAGGCGCCGACCTGCTGATGGTCAAACCCGGCATGCCCTATCTCGATGTCCTCACGCGGCTGCGCGACCAGACCAAGCTGCCGCTGGCCGTCTACCAAGTCAGCGGCGAATACGCGATGATCAAGTTCGCCGCCCTTGCCGGCGCCATCGACGAACACCGGGTCGTCCGTGAAGCGCTCGGCGCCTTCAAGCGCGCCGGCGCCGACCTCATCCTCTCCTACTTCACCCGCCAGGTGATCCGCGAAGGCTTCTAATCCCGCTGCAGCACCAGGATCCGCTCTCCGTCCCGCCAGAGCCAGGCAGCGACCGGGAAACTGGCGATTTCGTGGAAGCCCTCCATGGGCCCCGCTGACAGCATGTAGGCGTTGTCGACGACCCACCAGCCCGGTTTACCGCCCGCTTCGGGCCGAACCGGCTGATAGGTCGTCGTCCCGTTGAACTCGTAACCGCCGTCGATCTTCGTTGCAGGAATTGACCGCGCCTCCAAGAACCGGACCGCCTCCCACCGGCTGCGATGCCATGCCAACCAATCATGCGTGGCCGACACCGAGAACACCGCCATGGCAGCCACCAGCACGGCCCCGATCCCGATCGCCAACCGCTCCCGTTTCGCCATCGCCATGATCGCGACCGTCGGCGCGAGCAGCGGGATCAGGTAACGGTCGAACAGCGGCGCGATCAGCACGAATGCCATGATCGCCCCGCCATAGGCCGCGATGAACCCCAGCAGCGCCGCCACCTGCTCCTGCCCCCGGCTCCCCTCCCGCTCCCCCCGCAGCAGGTCGAGCGCCGCCGCCAACATCGTCATCGCCGCCATCGCGGCGCCCCAACACGCCCCAACGGTGACCGTGGTCCAGAACCGCTCCGCCCCCGGCAACACCGGCAGCGACCGCACCCGCTGATACATGTCGGTCAGCGTCAGCGGCCCGATGCCGAACACCGAGAGCACGTTGCCCGGCAGCGGCGGGATCTCCTGCTTGACCACCAGCGCCGCCAGCAGCGCCGCCGCCAGCGCGATCGTGCCGGCCCACCAAGCCAGCCGCGCCCGCCGGAACCGGTCCGGCTCGACGATCGAGAACGGCAACAGGCACATCCCGAACAGCCCCAACGCCGGCAACACGCTCGACCGGAACCGCCGGCCCGCCGCGTCTAAATCCACATGCAGGAAGGCGGTCACCTGCGACTCGAACCCGCTCGTCCGATGCGTCGCCACCATCCATTTCTGGAAGCCGAGGTGCAGCCCCAGGAACACCAGCAGCGACCCGGCCAACGCCGCCATCAAACCCACTGACAACCGCCGCCGCCGCACGGCCGCGATGGCGAACGCCGCCGGCAGCACCACTGCGAATTGCCGCACCAACACCGCCAGCAGCCCCACGCCATAGGCCCCGAGCCGCCCACCCCGCGCGTAGAGCCATAGCGAAACGATCACGAGCGCCGCGAACGGCACGTCCGTCATGAAGGTGACCGATTGGCTGAGATAGAGCGGGTTGCAGCCCACCACGAGCGCCCCCAGCGCCGCCACCGCAACCCCGGTCCCGACCTCCCGCAGCAATCCGTAGGCCGCCAGGACCCCGACCGCGCCGAGCACTCCCGTGGACGCCCGCAGCGTCTCGTACGAGAAGCCGAACAGCGTGCAGAACAATGCGCCCCAGTACACCTGGGCGACGGCATTGACGGCCGACCACGGCAGCATCACGAGCCGCCCCGTCTCCACCACGGACCGGACCGCGAACCCATAGGTCCAGTCGTCGTTGAGCGGGAAATCGCCGCGCGGGACGGTGGCGAGCCACAACGCGACCCAACCCAGCAGCAGCGCGGCCGGTACGGCCACGCGGGCGGTTTTGCTCAAGGCGCGGGGATGGGAGCGGCGAGCGTCGGGTCGATGTCGAGCCAGACGGTCTCGCCCACTTCGTGCCGCCGCGACGGCGCCGTGCTCACCCGCAGCGCCGGGCCGCCCTGCCCCGGCGCCGACCATGTAGTCCCAATACTCGCCCAGATACGACCGTTCGGTGATCTGCCCCTGCACCCACCAGCTCCGCCCGGGATCGGCCGGCGCGTCGCTGTGCAGCCGGATGCTCTGCGGCCGCACCGAGAAACTCGGCCGCCGCTCGAGCGACCCCGGCGCCAGCGCCGCCGGGACGGAGAAGCCGGGAAAGCGGATGTCGTTCGCCGTCCAGCACGCCGTCGAGGAAGTTCGTCCGGCCGATGAACCCGGCCACGAAACGGGTTTGCGGCTTGGTGTAGAGGCTGACCGGGTCGGCCACCTGCTCGATGCGCCCCGCGTTCATCACCACGATCCGGTCCGACGTCACCATCGCCTCGGACTGGTCGTGCGTCACATAGACCGTCGTGATCCGGAACTCGTCGTGCAGCCGCCTGATCTCGGACCGCATCTCCTCCCGCAAATTGGCGTCGAGGTTGGACAGCGGCTCGTCCAGCAGCAGCACCTCCGGCTCGATCACGATCGCCCGCGCCAGCGCCACGCGCTGCTGCTGCCCGCCTGACAGCTCCGACGGATAGCGGTCGGCCAGATGCTTGCAGCTTGACCACGTCCAGCATCGTATCGGTCCGCCGCTGGATGTCGGCGCTCGACAGCTTGCGCAGCTTGAGCCCGAAGGCGACGTTCTCGCGCACGGTCATGTTCGGCCAGATCGCGTAGCTCTGGAAGATCATCGACATGCCCCGCCGCTCCGGCGGCACCACGGTCGCGGGCGAGGACAGCACCTGCCCGTTCATGGTGATCGAGCCCTCGGTCGGCGACATGAAGCCGGCGATCATGCGCAGCGTCGTGGTCTTGCCGCAGCCGGACGGCCCCAATAGCGAAACGAACTCCCCATCGCCCAGCGCCAGCGTGACGTCGCGGACGGCATGCAGCGTCTCGCCGTAGCGCTTGCCCAGGCCTTGCAGCACCAGCTTGCCCAAAGGTCAGGCCCCCTGGAAGACAGGCGGGCGCTTGGCCAGGAACGCTTCCATCCCCTCGCGGAAATCGGCGCTCTGGTAGCACATCAGGATCAGCGCCTCGTCCTCCACCACGCTCGCCCGCAGTTTTCGGAGCGCCATCTTGGTCGAGCGCAGCGTCAGCGGCGCATGGCTCGCAACGATCCGCGCCAACTCGTCCGCGCGGGCGGCCAGCGCCTCGGCGGCCACGACCTCGCCGACGAGCCCGATACGCTGCGCCTCCTCGGCCTCGATCAGCCGGGCGGTGAAGATGACCTCCTTGACCCGGGCCGCGCCGATCAAGGCGGAGAGGCGGGCGAGGTTGGCCATCGAGAGACAATTGCCGAGCGTCTTGGCGATCGGGAAGCCGAACCGCGCGCCCTCGGCTGCGACCCGCAGGTCGCAGCAGGCGGCGATGGCCGCGCCGCCGCCGGTGCAGGCGCCAGCGATCGCGGCGATGGTCGGCACGCGGCAGGCTTCGAGCACGTTGAGCACGCCGTCGATCCGCTGCTCGTAGCCGATCGCGTCGCTCGGGGAGTTGAAGGTGCGGAACTGGCCGATATCGGTTCCGGCCGCGAACGCCTTGTCGCCGGCGCCGGTGATGATCAAGGCGCGGATGCTCGGGTCGCGCTCGACCTGGCCCAGCGCCTCGACCAGCCCGTCATACATCGCCCAGGTCAGCGCATTGCGCTGCGCCGGACGGTTGAAGGTGACGCGGCCGATCCCGTCGTCCACCTCGAACAGCAGTTCCTCAGTCAAAAATCTCTCCCGCTAGTCAATGATGGCCGCATAGGTCAGCACGCGCAATTCGCGGCGGATCGGATAGGTGCTGGAGGGGGTGAGCTGGGTCAGGAACACGACCGCCAGTTCTTCCTCCGGATCGATCCAGAACGCGGTGCTCGCGGCGCCGCCCCAGGCGAATTCGCCGGGCGTGCCGACGATCTGGGCGCGCGGCCGGGTCGAGCATGACGGAGAAGCCGAGGCCGAAGCCGATGCCGTTGTAGTTGCTCTCGCTGAACCGCGCCGTGCCCATGGCCGCCATGTCGCCGCCGAGGTGGTTCATGGTCATCAGCTCGACCGTCTTGCGGCCGAGCAGCCGCTCGCCGTCGAGCGTGCCCTTGTTCAGCATCATGTGGCAGAACCGCATGTAGTCCCGCGCCGTCCCGGTCAGCCCGCCGCCGCCGGAGGCGATCTTGCGCGGCTGGATGAATATGCTGGTCGCCGGGTCGTCGAGCAGCTTGGCGCGGCCGTCCTCGCCTTTCATGTAGTTGGCGGCGAACCGCCGCGCTTGCCCTCGGCCACGCTGAAGGCGGTGTCCGTCCATGCCGAGCGGGTCGAGCACGCGCTCCTGCAGGAAGGTCGCGAACGGCTTGCCGGAGAGCTCGGCCACGAGGTGGCCGACCACGTCGGTGGCGATGCTGTAGTTCCAGGCGGCGCCCGGCTGGGCCAGCAGCGGCAGCCCGGCGGCCTTCTCGACGACCTCGCCGAGCGAGGCGTCCGAGGTCTGGAAATCGACGCCCTGGTCCCGGTACATCGCGTCCACCGGGGTCGCGTTCATGAAGCCGTAGGTCAGGCCGGAGGTGTGGGTCAGCAGGTCGCGGTAGGTGATCGGCGCGGTCGGCCGGCACCGGGTCGCGGCCCTCGCCGGCATAGACGTGCATGGTCGCGGAAATACGGCAGGACCGCGTGGATCGGGTCGTCGAGCTGGAACCGGCCCTCCTCGTAGAGCATCATCAGCGCCGTGCTCGCGAGCGGCTTGGTCATCGAGTAGATGCGCACGATCGTGTCGGGCGACATCGCCGTGCCGCGCTCGATGTCGGCCAGGCCGTAGACAGTCTCGTAGGCGATCTGGCCGCGGCGGCTGACCAGCACCGAGAGCGCCCGCGAGCCGGCCGCTATCGACCCAGCGCCGCATCCAGCCATCGACGTGCTTGAGCCGCGCCGAGGACAGGCCGACGCGTTCGGCCACACCGTCATTCATCCGCATCGCATTGCTCCCGACGTCATCCCCTGCCAGCCTATCGCGTCGAACCGAAGCAACCAACCAAGGGGGAAATCCGCATGATCCACGTCCTCGCCATGATCACCGCCAAGCCCGGCCAGCGCGAGGCCGTCCTGACCCATTTCCGCGCCAACATGCCGGCGGTGCACGCCGAGGATGGCTGCATCCATTATGAGCCGGTGATCGATGCGGAGGGCGCCGGGGCCAACCAGACCAAGCTCGGGCCGGACACGTTCTGCGTGATCGAGAAATGGGAGAGCATGGCGGCGCTGAAGGCGCACAGCCAGTCGCCGCACATGCAGGAATATGGCGCCAAGACGCGGGAGATGGTGGCGGCGCGGGTGATCCATATCCTCAGCTCAGCCGTTTGATGAAGCGGCGCAGCTGACGCTGCGCGTGGTGGCGGGAGAGGCCGGTGCGGATGACGACGTCCGCCCGGCGGCGCTTCTCCGCATCCGGCGTCTGCCGGGCGATGACGGCGTCGATCTGCGCCGGCGTCATCTGGCCGCGGCGGCGGACGCGGGCGCGCTGCACGGCGCGGGGCGCGCTGACGACGACGATGCGGTCGACCCGCTTCTCGCCTCCGGTCTCGAATAGCAGGGGGATATCCAGCACGACCGCGCGGCGGCCGGCGCGGCGGGCGCGGGCGAGGAAGGCCTTCTCCTCCTGGCGCACCAGGGGATGGACGATGCGTTCGAGCCGGCCGAGCGCGGCCTTGTCGGACAGGACGGCGCGGCGAAGGGCGACGCGGTCCAGCACGCCGGCCTGAACTGTGCCGGGGAAGGCTTGTTCGATTGGCCGGATGGCGCGTCCGCCTTTGGCCTGTAGGCGGTGGACCGTGGCATCGGCGTCGAACACCGGGAGGCCGGACCGGCGGAATACGGCGGCGGCGCTCGATTTGCCCATGCCGATGCCGCCGGTCAGGCCGATCACGATCATCGCGCCAGCCACAGCCCGGCGGCGATCAGGCCGACGCCGGCGAGATGATAGAGATGCAGGCTCTCGCCGAGGAACAGCATCGCCAGCACGACGCCGAAGACGGGCATGAGGTGGATGTATTGGCCGGCGCGCGCCGGGCCGATGAGTTCGACGCCGCGGTTGTAGAACAGGTAGGAGACGAAGGCGGGGAACACCGCGGCATACATGATCGAGCCGATGGCGAGCGGGGTCGGGTCGAGGCGCGCACCGGTCCAGTATTCGTAGCCCGCGAGTGGGATCAGCAGCAGCACGCCCATGGCGAAGCTGGCGGCCAGCAGGCTGAGCGGGTGCACGACCGGGCGGAGCCGCAGTAGGGCGGAGTAGAGCGCGTAGCAGCCCATGGCGACGATGACCAAGACGTCGCCGGGGTTGAACTGCAGCGAGGCCAGGGTCTCGAGCGAGCCTTGCGCGGCGATCGCCAGTACGCCGGCGATGGAGATCGCGATGGCGGCGACTTGGCGCAGCGTGGGCCGGTCGCGGAAGATCACGAACACGGCGACCAGCACGAAGAGCGGCATCACCGATTGCAGCAGCAGGGCGTTGACTGCCGTGGTGCTGTGCAGGCCGCGGTAGACCAGGTTGTTGTAGGCATCGACGCCGAGGAAGGCGAGGCCGGCGACGACCGGCCAGCGGCGACGGAGCGCCGGCCAATCCCGGCGCAGATGCGGCCGGGCCAGCGGGAAGACGATCAGCAGCGCGCCGCCCCAGCGCAGCAGGGTGAATAAAGAGGGCGGGACGAACGGCGCGGCGGCGCGGCCGACGATGACGCTGCCGGCCCAGGAAAGCATGCACAGCGCCAGCAGCAGCGGGCCGTTGTTCCAGAACGCGAGGGCGGGACGGGTGGGCGCGTTAGAGATGCTCATGGAGCCACTCGGCGACCGCGCGATACACCCGGCGCTTGTCGTCCGGCCGCACGAAGCCGTGGCCCGGCATAGTCGAAGGTCTCGAAATGGACTTTGCGCTGGCGCAGGCGCAGCGCCTCGTCGATCTGCTCGCTTTCGCTGAACGGCACGCGCGGGTCGCGGCGGCCGTGCAGCAGCAGGACCGGGGCACGGACGCGGTCGACGTGGCGGATGGGGGAGATGCGGTCGAACAACGCGCGATGGCGGACCAGGTCGCCGTATTCCTGGCTGCGATGGTCGCGGCGCCAGGGGCCGGTGTTCTCGAGCAGGGTGACGAAGTCGGCGATGCCGTAATAGTTGACGGCGGTCTTCCAGAGGTCCGGGTATTCGGTGATGGCGGCGTTGACCATGTAGCCGCCGTAGGACTGGCCGATGACGGCGATGCGGTCGGGGTCGATGCCGTCCTGAGCGGCCAGGAAATGGCGGCCGGCGGCGAGGTCGTGGACGGTGTCGAGGCGCTTCTCGCGGTCGTCGCTCTCCATCGAGGCGCGGCCGTAGCCGGTGCTGCCGCGGACGTTGGGCATCAGGACGGCGTAACCGGCGGCGAGCAGGGCCTGCATGTCCGGGCGGAAATTGCCGCGGGCTTGGCTGGCGGGGCCGCCATGGACCCAGATCACGGCGGGATGGCCGGCGGGCGGCGCTTTGGCGGCGGGAAGGGCGAGCCAGCCGGGGATGCGGCGGTCATCGAAGGTCGGCCATTCGACGAGGTGGAAGGGGCGGGTCGGCAGGTCGAACTGGGGCTGCCAGGCCGGGGTCGACGGCGCCGTCCTGCCAGAGATAGAGGCCGGAGGGGCGTTCGGGGGCGCTCCAGGCGAAGGCCAGCTTGGCGCCGTCGGGCGACCAGGACAGGTCGGCGGCGACGCCTTGCTCGAAGCCGGCGACGATGGGGCGGTCGCCGTCGCGCGGGCCGACGCGGAGAACGCCGTAGCCGCGGTCGTTCTCGATGGTGGCGAGCAGGGCGCCGCCGGGGGAGAGCGCCCAGGCGTCGACCTCGCGGCAGTCGGGGGCGAAGACGGGGGTGACGGCGCCGGTGGCCGGGTCGATGGCGCAGAGGGCGGTGAAGCCGGTGGGGCCATCGGTGAGGCCGAGGAGGCTGTCGCCGTCCCAGCGGAGGGAGCCGTAGCCGGCGGGGCGGGGGCACGGGATGGGGGTGGCGACGCCGTCGAGGGTGAGGATGAAGGGGCGCTGGTCGCCGGTGGCGTGGTCCTCGGTCGCGACCAGGCGGGTGCCGTCCTTGTGCCAGGGGCCGACGGTCATCTCGTGGCGGCCCTCGTGCAGGCGGGTGCGGGCGCCGGTGGCGAGGTCCTGGATCAGGATGTCGTAGTGGGCGGGGTCGCGGTCGTTGGCGGTGAGGCTGAAGCGGGCGCCGTCCTTGTGCCAGGCGCCGAAGCCGTGGATCACGTCGGCGGCGTCGGTCAGCGCGCGCGGACTGGCGCCGTCGAAAAGCCAGAGCTGCTGGCGTTCGTCGCCGCCGGCGTCGATGCCGTAGATCAGGCGGTCGTCGTCGGGGGCGCGGCGCACGAGGGCGACTTTCTCGTCGTGGCTGGTGAGCGGATGGGCGGCGCCGGTCTCGAGATCCAGGGCCCAAACCTGCTGCAGCCCGGCGCCGCGCAGGTGGAACAGGGTCTTGCCGTCGAGGGAGAAGCTGGGCGCGGCGGCGGCTTCGATGGCGGCGTAGGGGGTCGTGTCAGTGCGTCATGGCGGCAGGTTAGGCCGGGTCGCGCCGGGTTGAAAATTCGGGTTGCGGGCGCAGGTTGAACAGGGGAGAACAGGTGTTCCATGGACCTGCTGAAAAAGCTCGAGATCCTCGCCGATGCGGCGAAATACGATGCATCGTGCGCGTCTTCGGGCACGGCCAAGCGGAGTTCGGCGGGGGAGAAGACCGGGGTCGGGTCCACCGAAGGGATGGGGATTTGCCACGCCTATGCGCCGGACGGGCGCTGTATCTCGCTGTTGAAGATCCTTCTCACCAATTCGTGCGTCTATGATTGCCTGTATTGCATCAACCGCCGGTCTTCGAACGTGCAGCGGGCGCGGTTCACGCCCGAAGAGGTCGTGACGCTCACTCTCGGATTCTATCGGCGCAACTGCATCGAGGGATTGTTCCTCAGCTCCGGCATCATCCGCAGCCCTGACTATACGATGGAGCAGGTCGTCCGGGTCGCGAAGCTGCTGCGGGAGGAGCATGGGTTCCGCGGGTATATCCACCTGAAGACGATCCCGGATGCGGCGCCGGAGTTGCTGGCGGAGGCGGGGCGGTATGCGGACCGGCTCAGCATCAACGTGGAGCTGCCGAACCAGGACAGCCTGACGCGGTTGGCGCCGGAGAAGGACATGGCGGGGATCCGGCGGTCGATGGGTCGGATGCGGCTGCGGATCGACGAGGCGAAGGCGGAGAAGAAGTCGCCGCGGTTCGCGCCGGCCGGGCAGAGCACGCAGTTGATCATCGGCGCGGATGCGAGTTCGGATCGGGACATCCTGGATCTGAGCACGAATCTGTATGGGAATTACGGGCTGCGGCGGGTGTATTTCTCGGCGTTCAGCCCGATCCCGGATGCGAGCGCGGTGCTGCCGCCGGCCAAGGCGCCGCTGCTGCGGGAGCATCGGCTGTATCAGGCGGATTGGCTGATGCGGTTCTACGAGTTCCGGGCCGAGGAGTTGGCGCTCGGGACGGACGGGAACATGGATCTGTCGATGGATCCGAAGCTGGCCTGGGCGCTGCAGCACCGGGAGCAGTTCCCGGCGGATGTGAACCGGGCTTCGCGGGAGCTGCTGCTGCGGGTGCCGGGGATGGGGGTGAAGTCGGTGGACCGGATCATCCGGGCGCGGCGGCATCGGCGGTTGCGGATGGACGATCTGGCGCGGCTGAGGCTGCCGATGGGCAAGGTGGCGCCGTTCATCGTGGCGGCGGATCACCAGCCGGGCGGGCTGCTGGATAGTGCGCGGTTGCAGCAGCGGTTGGCGCCGAAGCCGCTGCAGGCCGATCTCTTTGCATGAGGTCGATCACCCTTGCCCATGAGGTCGACTGGGAGGGTTGGCGCAATGCGGCGCGGACCCTCGCTCTGGAGGGGGTGGAGCCGGCCGACGTCGTTTGGTCGGTCGGGTCGCCGGACGATCTGTTCGCGGAGGGCGAGCGGGAGAAGGTAGCGGCGCCGGCGGGGACGTTCACGGTGCCGCGGGCGCTGGTGTCGTTGGCGGAGACGGCGATCCAGGCGCGGGATCGGGAGCGGTTCTCCCGGCTGTATGGGCTGATCTGGCGGGCGCATCGGGGCGAGAAGCACCTGCTGGAGATGACGACGGATCCCGAGGTGCATGCGGTGCAGCGGCTGGCGCAGGCGGTGCGGCGGGATACGCACAAGATGCGGGCGTTCGTGCGGTTCCGCGAGGTCGCGGCCGAGGGCGGGACGCGGTACGTGAGCTGGTTCGAGCCGGATCATTTCATCGTGGAGGCGAATGCGGCGTTCTTCGTGCGGCGGTTCGCGACGATGGTGTGGTCGATCCTGACGCCGTATCGGAGCGTGCATTGGACGGGGGAGAACCTCGAGTTCGCCGCGGGGGCGAGCCCGGCGGACGTGCCGGACGACGATCGGCTCGAGGCATATTGGCGGGCGTATTACAGCAGCATCTTCAATCCGGCGCGGTTGAAGATCGGGGCGATGACGTCGGAGATGCCGCGGAAGTATTGGCGGAACTTGCCGGAGGCGGCGGCGATTCCGGAACTGATCCGCACGGCGCAGGGCCGGGTGGAGCAGATGGTGGAGCAGCCCGTGATCTCACCGCCGCGACCGGCTCGTGTGGTCTGCCGCGACGGCCGGGCCGGCTTTGTCGTCGTTGGCGGAGGCGGCGCGGGAGGCGGAGGGGTGCCGGCGCTGCGAGTTGTGGAAGCCGGCGACGCAGGTGGTGTTCGGCGAGGGGCCGGCGGATGCGCGGATCATGATGATCGGGGAGCAGCCGGGGGATCAGGAGGATCTGGCGGGGCGGCCGTTCGTCGGGCCGGCGGGACAAATGTTGGATCGGGCGATGCAGGAAGCCGGGCTCGATCGAAGGGTGGTTTATCTCACCAATGCGGTCAAGCATTTCAAGTTCGAGCCGCGCGGCAAGCGGCGGATCCATGCCAAGCCCGGCAGCAGCGAGATCGTGGCCTGCAAGTTCTGGCTCGAGTTGGAGCGGGCGGAGGTGCAGCCGGCGCTGACGGTGATGCTGGGGGCGACGGCGGCGCAGGCGGTGTTCGGGCGGACGGTGACGATCTCGCGGGAGCGGGGGCGGCCGATCGCGCTGGATGGGAACCGGCAGGGGTTCGTGACGGTGCATCCGTCTTATCTGCTGCGGCTCCCGGACCAGGAGGCGAAGGACCGGGAGTACGCGGCGTTCGTGGACGATTTGAGGAAGGTGGTCGCGCTGCGGTCGGTTAGGCGTGGATCATGGTGCCGATGCCGCCGTCCTTGAAGAGTTCGAGGAGGCAGGCGTGGGGCATGCGGCCGTCGAGGATGACGGCGCCGCCGACGCCGGCGCGGACGGCTTCGGCGCAGTTCTCGACTTTGGGGATCATGCCGCCGCTGATCATGCCGCTGGCGACGCCGGCTTGGACGGCTTCCAGGGACATTTCGGGGATCAGGCGCTTGTCCTGGTCTAGGACGCCGGGGACGTCGGTGAGCATGAGCAGGCGCCGGGCTCCGAGGGCGCCGGCGACGGCGCCGGCGACGGTGTCGGCGTTGATGTTGTAGGTCTGGCCGTCCGAGCCGACGCCGACGGGGGCGATGACGGGGATGAGGCCGGCGCCGGTGAGGGCGTGGATGACGCGGACGTCGACGTGTTCGGGTTCGCCGACGAAGCCGAGGTCGAGGGCGCGCTCGATGTGGCTGTCGGGGTCGACGACGGTGCGGCGGAGCTTGCGGGCCTTGATGAGGCCGCCGTCCTTGCCGCAGATGCCGACGGCCAGCGCGCCGGCTTGGTTGATGAGGCCGGCGACGTGTTTGTTGACGGTGCCGGCGAGGACCATCTCGACGACTTCGACCATGGCGGCGTCGGTGACGCGCAGGCCGTCGACGAAGCTGGATTGGATGGCCAGGCGCTTGAGCATGGCGTTGATCTGCGGGCCGCCGCCGTGGACGACGACGGGGTTGACGCCGACCTGCTTGAGGAGGGCGATGTCGCGGCCGAACTGTTCGGCGAGGTGCTCGTCGCCCATGGCGTGGCCGCCGTATTTGATGACGACGGTGACGCCGGCGTAGCGTCGGAGGAAGGGGAGCGCCTGGACGAGAATGCCGGCTTGTTCGGCGGCTGCTTCTAAATCAAGGGGCAATGACATGGGCTCCGGGCCTCGGGACGCGGCAGACTTGCCGGGGCTGCGGAGGCCGGTCAAGCTTTGGGCCCGGGACATCGCTGTCCCGGGCCCTGCTTTGGTTAGACGCTTTCGGTGACGTCGCGGGTGGTGTTGCGGTCGCGGCGTTCGGCCATGAAGGCGTCGAACTCGGACTTGTCGCGGGCCTTGCGGAGACGCTCGAGGAAGGACTGGAACTCGCGCTCCTCGTCTTCGAGGCGGCGGATCGTCTCTTCGCGGTAGTCGTCGAAGGCCTTGTTGCCGCTCGTGGTGGTGCGGGTCTTGCCCCAGACGCCGTTGAGCGGGGTGCCGCCGGCGGTGGCGCGGGCGTTGTCCATATTGAACCATGCGCCGGGTCCGCAGCCGCGGCGGCCGGCCATTTGGAGACGGCCGCTGCCGGCGAGGAAGGCCAGGGCCATCAGGCCGAGGGGCCAGGCGAGCCAGAAGCCGAGCACGACCACCATGGCCCAGCCGAACTTGCCGAATTCGTCGATCTTGCTCAACAACATGTCACATCCTCCTTGGAATGTAAGCGTCATTTACACCGTCCATCGGGGGATTCAAGGGGCGCGTTCGAGACCCAGTGAATTGAGATAGACGAGGAGGCCGGCTTCCAGGAGTTCGGCGGGTTTCATGGGCAGTTGGCCGGTGCCGCTGCGGCCGAGATAGAGGGTCGCGACGCCGTGGGTCATGGCCCAGATGTGCAGCGCGACCATGAGGGCGGGGGGGCGGCGGGCGGCGGCGCTGCGGTCGCAGGCGGCTTGGGCGGCGGCGCGCAGGACGGCGAAGGCGTCGTCGCGGGCGCGGGCCATCTCGGGGTGGTCGGCGACGGGGAAGTTGGGATCGAACATGGCGGCGTAGACCGGGCGTTCGCTGGCGGCGTAGGCGAGATGGGCTTGAGCGCAGTCCTCGAGAGCGGCGACGGGGTTGGCGCGGCGGGCTTCGGCGGCTTTGCGCATGGTGGCGGCCAGGGCGACGTAGCCGCGGCGGGCGACCTCGGCGACGACGGCGTCGCGGTCGCGGAAATGGCGGTAGGGCGCGGCGGCGCTGACGCCGACGGCGCGGGCGAGTTCGGCGACGGCGAAGCCGCCGAGGCCGCGCTCGGCGATGAGGTCGAGGGCGGCCTTGATCAGGGCTTCGCGGAGGTTGCCGTGGTGGTAGCCGGTGCGGGATTTGCTGTCGGAGGTCGCCATCGATGTCGCCAGTGTGTGATCGAGACTTACATGGGAACGGCGGCGCTGGCACGCACTGCGCGATGACGCAGCGCGGGTTGGCGGGTAAGGGTGAGTGGCAGAAGGAGAACGCCGTTGAGCTTTTCGAGCTTGTTCGCACGTGGGGTCGCGTTGGTCGGGGCAGCTACGGTGACTGTCCGGCATCGGGCGGATGGGGCGTTGGCCCCGGCCTGGGGACAGGCGCCTGCGATCCCGCCGGCGAAGAAGCAGGGCGCGATCATGACGCTGAAGATGCCGACGGCGCGGGGGTGGCGGGACGGCGAGATGCCGAAGGCGGCGGCCGGGCTGAAGGTGAATGCGTTTGCGCGGGGGCTGAAGCATCCGCGGTGGATCTACGTGCTGCCGAACGGGGATGTGCTGGTTTCGGAGGCGACGAGCCAGCCGCGGGCGAAGATGCGGGGGCTGTTCGATTACGCGATGACGACGACGATGCAGCGGGCGGGGGCGACGGGGGAGAGCGCGAACCGGATCACGCTGCTGCGGGACCGGGATGGGGACGGGGTGGCGGAGGTGCAGCAGACGTTCCTGAGCGGGCTGAACCAGCCGTTCGGGATGGCGCTGCTGGGGTCGGATTTCTACGTGGGCAATACCGATGGGGTGGTGGTGTTCCCGTACGAGGCGGGGGCGGACCGGGTGTCGGGGGCGGGGCGGAAGATCGTGGATTTCAAGCCCGGCGGGCATTGGACGCGGAGCCTGCTGGCGAGCCCGGATGGGTCGAAGCTGTATGCCGGGGTCGGGTCGCTGACGAATATCGGGGACGAGGGGATGGCGGCCGAGGAGGGCCGGGCGGCGGTCTGGGAGATCGACGTGGCGAGCGGGGCGGCTCGGGTGTTCGCCGGCGGGTTGCGCAATGCCGTGGGGTTGGCTTGGGAGCCGAGCACGGGCGTGCTGTGGACGGTGGTGAACGAGCGGGACGGGTTGGGGGACGAGACGCCGCCGGACTACCTGACGTCGGTGGTCGATGGCGGGTTCTACGGGTGGCCGTATTGCTACTGGGGGCGGACGGTGGATGACCGGGTGCCGCAGGATGCCGGCCTGGTGGGGCGGGCTTTGACGCCGGATTATGCGTTGGGCGGGCATACGGCTTCGTTGGGGCTGTGCTGGGTGCCGGAGGGGACGCTGCCGGGGTTCGGCGAGGGGATGGCGATCGGGCAGCACGGGTCCTGGAACCGGAGCAAGCTGAGCGGCTACAAGCTGGTGTTCGTTCCGTTTGCGAATGGGCGGCCTTCGGGGCCGGCGCGGGATATCCTGAGCGGGTTCCTGGCGGAGGACGAGAAGTTCTCCTATGGGCGGCCGGTCGGGGTGACGTTGGGACCGGATGGGTCGTTGCTGATGGCGGACGACGTTGGCGACGTGATTTGGAGAGTCACAGCCGCGTAGCGAGGGGGTTGACGGTTGGAGAGTTGGGTCTGATCGTCACGGAATGATCATCGTTGGACGACGCGCCGCTGTGGTTGCCGGGATGAGTGGACTTCTGGCGGCGCGCGCGCAAGCGGGTTCTGTGGTGGGGACGGTCGGGGGCGTGCGGGGGCGGGCGTTCGCGGAGCTGGCGGGGACGCGGGCGTTGCGGCCGCCGGGGAGCATCTTCCTGGGCGACCAGGTTTGGACCGAGGCGGCTTCGGCGGCGAACCTGCAGCTGGGGCGGGCGACGACGGTGGATCTGGGGGCGAATGCGCGGCTGACGATCGATCGGTACGTGGCCGATGCGGGCGGGCGGCTGACGCTGGGGGACGGGGCGATGCTGTTCGACCGGCCGGAGGAGCTGCCGAAGATCGATCTCGAGGTTCGGACGGGGTACGCGATGATCGGGGTGCGGGGGACGATGTTCTTCGCCGGGCCGAGCCGAGGGGTGTTCGGGGTGTATGTGGAGCGTGGGTCGGTGGTGGTGAGCGCGGCCGGGCAGAGCCGGGTGGTGGGCGCCGGGGAAGGGACGAACATCGCGCGGCCGGGGGATGCGCCCTCCCCTGTCACGAAATGGGCGACGGCGCGGGTGGTGGAGGCGATGGCGTCGGTCCGCTGAGCGGCTCGAAGATCTCGAGCGGGCCGCGGCCGCTGATGTCGTGCAGGCCGAGGGAGCGGAACGGGATCTGGGTGATGCGGGCGCGGCAGATGGGGCCGACGCAGATGGCCGAGCCGGTCTGCTTGTTGAGGGCCTCGAGACGGGCGGCGGTGTTTATGCCGGTGCCGTGGGCGGTGTAGTCCAGCTTGCCGAGGCCGCCGATCTCGCCGACGAGGGCGTCGCCGGTTTCGATGCCGATGCGGGTGCGGCCGAGGTCGGTCTCGGCGGCGAAGGATTGCGTGCGGACGGATAGTTCGAGGGCGCAGCGGACGGCCCTGGTGGGATGGTCGGGCAGGTCGGCGGGGGCGTTGAAGATGGCCAGGACGGCGTCGCCGATGATCTTGTCGACGGTGCCGCCGTGGGCGATCACGATGCGGACGACGATGTCGAAATAGCGGTTGAGGAGCTCGACGAGGGCGGTGGGGCCGAGGCGTTCGGTGGCCGAGGTGAAGCCTTCGAGGTCGGTGAAGAGGGCGGTGACGTCGCGGCGTTCGCCGGCGATGCGGGCGAGGCTGGGCTGGGCGGCGATGCGGGCGACGATGGCGGGGGAGAGGTGCTGCTCGAAGCGGTTGCGCAGGCGGCTGGCGGCGCGGCGGGCTTGGGAGACGGTGACGAGGCCGGTGATGGCGGCGGTGGCGAGGCCGAGCAGCGCGGGGGTGACGGGGTCGAGGACGAGGTCGAGGCGGAGGAGCGCGGCGGCGGTGGCGGCGGCGTAGAGGAGGCAGGCGAGCGCGGTGGCGGCGACCGCCGGCGCCGGGGCGAGTTCGATGGCGGCGAGGATGGCGAGCAGCGCGAGCAGGGCGCTGGCGGCGAGTTCGGCGGACGCGGCCCAGGCGGGGCGGTGCGGGACGTGGCCGGAGAGGGCGGTTTCGACGGCATCGGCCTGGATCTGGACGGAGGGGGCGGCCGCGCTGGCCGGGGTGCGCCAGAAGGCGCCGAGCGCGGGCGGGCCGGCGCCGACCAGGACGACCTTGCCGGTGAGGCGGGCGGGTTCGAGGCGGCCGGACAGGATGGTCAGGGCGGAGATGGTGCGGCTGGGCCAGTCGGTCGGCGATGTGGGGCGGACGACGAGGCGGGCGGCGGGGAGCAGCGGAAGGGACAGGGGGCCGAGCTGGAGCGTGCCGTCGGCGGGGCGCAGGACGTAGGTGCCGGCCGAGGCGGCGAGGCGGACGAGTTCGACGGCGAAGCCCGGCAGGAGATGGGGGCCGGCGCGGACGAAGAGCGGGACGCTGCGGACGGCGCCGTCGGGGGCGACTTCGAGGGAGAGGCTGCCGAGGCCGGCGGCGGCTTGCATCAGCGCGGGGCGCGGGAGGGTGAGGCCGGGGGCCTGCCAGGGCGCGAAATGCGGCGGGGGACCGAGGATCGCCAGGGACGGTCGTTTTGGCGGGTCGTCGGTGGGGTGGTCGGTGAGGAGGAAGCCGAGGGCGGTGGGGGATTGGGTGAGGGCTTGGCGGAGGGATTGGTCGTCGCCGGGCTGGCTGAGGAGGAGGTCGAGGCCGATGGCGGCGGGGGATTGGGCGGCGATGGCGTCGACGAGGGCGGCGAGGCGGTCGCGGGGCCAGGGCCAGGGGCCGACCGCCTCGAGGCTGGCGAGGTCGATGCGGACGATCTCGACGCGGCCGGAGGGCGGGCCGGCGGTGGCGGCGAGGAGAGCGTCGGTGGCGGATTGACGCCAGCGCAGGGTGGTGGCGCGGGGGAAGGCGAGGAGGAGGGCCTGGAGGCAGAGGGCGGCGGCGATGCCGGCGAGGGCGGCGCGGGATCGGGGGGAGCCGATCATGGCGGCGGCGGCGGGTTTGGGCGAGGCGGTGTTCGCGGAGGAGGATGAAGAGGCCGGCGGCGACGATGGTGGCGGCGCCGAGGAGGCCGGCGGGGCCGGGGATGTCGCCGAAGAAGAGGAAGCCGAGGAGGAAGCCCCAGAGGAGCATGGTGTATTGGAAGGGGACGATGGTGACGGCGGGGCCGAGGCGGAGGGAGATGTTGACGCAGAGATTGCCGCCGAGTGAGCCGATGCCGAGGATGACGAAGAAGAGGAGGTCCCTCGGGGTGGGGGTGACCCAGCCTTCGAAGCCGACGATGACGGCGCCGTAGAGGGTGGTGGCGAGGAGCTGCTGGGCGGTGAGGACGAGGCGGGGGATGGTGGAGAGGCGGCCGGTGGCGATGAGGTAGCCGGCGTAGAGGACGCTGCCGGCGAGGGCGCTGAGGGCGCCGGGGGATGGGGCGGCTTGGGGGTAGAGCGCGATGACGACGCCGAGGAAGCCGGCGACGACGGCGGTCCAGCGGCGCCAGCCGACCTTCTCGCCGAGGAAGAGGGCGGAGAGGGCGACGACCCAGATGGGGGCGGCCTGGTAGTAGGTGATGACTTCGGCGAGCGGCAGGGTGATGAGGGCCCAGAAGAAGAGCGAGGCTTCGGCGGGGGCGAGGGCGAAGCGGATGAGCTGGAGCCGGGGGCGGTCGTCGCGGACGAGCAACGGCAGGCGGTAGCGCCGGAGCAGCGGCAGGATGATGGCCAGGCCGACGAGGCCGCGGACGACCATGAGCTGGCCGACGGGATAGGTCCCGACCAGCATCTTCCCGAGGGTGTCGTTGGTGGCGAAGAGGAAGACGCCGGCGGACATGAAGGCGATGCCGGCGAGGGTGTTCGGCCGGGTCATCTGGAGCGTGGTGGACATCAACCGGGAGTTACCACGCGCGGCGGGTCGGGTCAGCCGGTGTTGGGCGGCGGGGTCCGGTGGGGGTTGGGCGGGCCGGGACGGTAGACGCGGTGCTTGGGGCCGGGGACGAGCATGTCGTCGTGGACCTTGCTGAGATCGACGGGGAAGCCGAGGGGCTTGGAGATCTCGATCAGGAGGTCGGCGGCGGGGCGCTGGTGGTCGGGGTCGCGGCTGAGCTCTTCCTCGATGCGCTCGTCGATATGGCGGCGGAGCTCGGTGCGGACCTCGCGGTCGGGCTCGGCGGCGGCGGACCTGTGGAGGTGGTCGCGCAGCGCGGCGCGGCGGGGATCGGGCGGGGTGAGCCGCAGGCGGCGGGACATGGCGGCGCGGGTGCGGATGCGCTGTTCGGCGGCGATGCACTGGCGGACGCTGCTGCAGGCGCGGGCGAAGACGAGGCTGGGGTCGGGCTGGTCGGGCTCGCGGGGCTCGGCGGCGAGATGTTGGGCGGCGGCGTTTTCGGCCATGGCGAGGCTGAGTTCGGTGACGCGCTTGAGGGTGGCGAGACAGCGGACGCGGGATTGCTCGTCGGTCTCGGCCTCGAGTTCGAGGGCGTGCGGCAGGGCCGGGTCGAGGGTGAAGGCGGGGTGCCGGGACATCAGGAGGTCGGTAAGAACATTTTCCTTGGTGGGGGTGCAAGGGTTTTTGGCGGCGGGGGGTTCAGGTCAGGAGGCGGACGGCTTGGGTGGTGGTTTCGACCTGGGGGCCGCGCTGGTCGATCCAGACTTGGGGTTTCTCGAAGCCGACCTGGCCGTAGGGGGAGCAGAAGGCGACTTCGGCGGCGTCGCGGCCGAGGCCGATGCGGACGATGCCGGCGGGGTCGGCCTTTCGGGTGGGGTCGAAGAGATACCAGGCGGGGCCTTGGGGGCCTTGGAGGTAGGCTTCGAAGACGGCGTGGAAGTCGGGGGGGCTGAGTTTGGAGGCGTAGCCGCTGACGTATCTCGCGGGGATGCCGAGGGTGCGGCAGAGGGCGATGGCGAGGTGGGAGAAGTCGCGGCAGACGCCGGCGCGCTGGGTGACGGTGTCGAAGGCGGAGGTCAGGGCGTCGGAGACGCCGCCTTCGTAGGCGACGTAGTCGTTGATCCAGTTGCAGATGCCGTTGACGCGGTCGTAGCCGGGATGGGTGACGCCGAAGGTGCTTTGGGCGAAGCGTTCGAGCTTGTCGGATTGGCAGTATCGGCTGGGGTAGAGGTGGGGGAAGACGTCGAGGGGCAATCGGGCGAGGGGGATCTCGGTGACGGCGGCCGGGTCATCGAGGGCGGAGGTGAGGGTCACGGCGGCGTCGTATTCGACGGTGAGTTGGCCTTTGGGGACGTTGACGCGGAAGTAGCGGTTGCCGCTTTCGGGCATGGTCCAGCGGTCGATGGGCAGGTCGGGGGTGAGGCGGAGGGATTCGGTGGTGACTTGTTGGCCGGGGGAGCGCTGGGCCTCGATGTTGAAGAGGAAGGGGGTTTCGGCTTCGACGGCGTAGGCGAGTTTGCAGCCGAGTTCGAGGTTCATGCGGGGTGCTTTCGGGATGGGGCTCGGGTATGGGGGCGAAAGCGTTTTGGCGGGGAAAGGTTCCGGGAGGGGGGATGACGCTGATCGATGCGACGCCGGCCGCGAGTGTGGCGGATCGGTTTTGGCAGATCGTGTATCGCGCCGGGTTTCCGGTGGCGCGGGCGGTTTGGGGCTTGTTGCGGGCGCGGCATGTGGGGGCGCTGGTGGCGTGCCGGGTGGGGCCGGCGGTGCTGCTGGTCCGGTCATCGTATCGGGCGGAGTGGAGTTTTCCGGGCGGCGGGGTGAAGCGCGGCGAGACGCCTTGCGCGGCGGCGCGGCGGGAGTTGCGGGAGGAGATCGGGGTGGAGGTTGGCGGGCTCGGGCCGGCGGTGGTGGTTTCGGGGCATTGGGAGGGGCTTCGGGATACGGTGCACGTGTTCGCGCTGGAGTTGGCGGGGACGCCGCTCGTGCGGTTGGACAATCGGGAGATCGTGGCGGCGCGGCTGGTGGGGTGGGACGAGGTTGCAGGGTTGCGGGTTACGGGGGCGGTGCGGGCTTATTTTGCGGCGGTGGGCCGGTAGGGGTTGGTGCTTGGGGTGGTGGGTTGCGCTTCGCTCCACCCACCCTACGGGGATAGGGCTCTCATTTCTTCGATCATTTCATTGGTGGTGCGTTGGCGGCAGTAGCCGCGGTTGTTGCGCAGCGACCAGTCGTGGCGGTCTTGGGAGAGGGTGGCGCAGGCGTCGGTGACGGTGGTGACGAGGTAGCCGAGGTCGCAGGCGTCGCGGACGGCGCTGTCGACGCATTGGTCGGTGAGGCAGCCGGCGACGATGAGGGAGCGGATGCCGAGGTTGCGCAGGACGTAGTCGATGTTGGTGGAGATGAAGACGGAAGAGGAGGTCTTGGGGAGGATGATCTCGTCTTCGGTGGGAGCGAGTTCGTCGACGACTTTGGCGTCCCAGGAGCCTCGGGGGACGTTCAGGCCGCTGATCTTGTAGTCGAGACTGCGGTCGCGGCCGTCTTGAGTGAGGTTCTCGATGACGGTGTAGAGCACTTCGATCTTGGCGGCGCGGCAGGCGGATTGGAGGCGCTGCATGTTGGGGAGCGCGGTGGTCTTCAGGGTTTGGAAGAACCAGCCGTATTTGGCGTCGCGGTCGGCGGGGGCGAGGTGGGCGTATTCGCCGCCTTGGGGGGTGGAGGTGTAGTTCTGGACGTCGATGAACAGTAATGCGGTGTGGGGGAGGTCGATCTCTACTTCGCGGGAGAGCATTGCTTGGTCTTTCGGTGGGGTGGCGCGGGGTTGTTGCCGCTCTGGATGCCGCGTCGCGTCGCTTCGCTCCTCGCAATGACGGGCGGCAGGGGCGGGTCAGTAGATGGCGGCGTAGCGGTTGCAGATGGTTTGTTCGTCTAGGCCGGCGAGGGCTTTGAGTTCGGCGCGTTTGTAGCGGATGTAAACTTCGCGGAAGAGCGGGCCGAACCATTCTGCGACCGTGACGCTCTGCTCGAAGTTGTCGAGGGCGGCGTCGAGGGAGGCTGGGAGGGGGGTGCGGTGGTGGTCGGCCAGGCGGCGGCGGCGGCGGAGGCCGTCCAGGCCGGACCAGACGAGAGCGCCTAGGGCGAGGTAGGGGCTGGCGGCGGCGTCGGCGACGCGGAATTCGATGTTGAATTGGGCGGGGATGGCTTCTTCGGCGGTGGCGTAGACGGGGCAGATGCGCAGCGCGCTGCCGCGGTCCTGGACGCCGAGGCTGATGGCGGTGGGGGCCCATTTGTTGGGGCGCAGGCGGTAGTAGCTGGCGGCGGACGGGGCGGTGATGGCGGCGATGCTGGGGAGGTGGTGGAGCATGCCGGCGACCATGTGTTCGGCTTCGTCGGAGAGGCCGTGCAGGCCGGTCTCGTCGTAGGTGGCGGGGCGGCCGTGCTGGTCGCGGAGGCTCCAGTGGATGTGGGTGCCGCTGCCGACGCCTGCGGGGGTGAGCATGGGGGCGAGGATGGCGCGGTGGCCGAGGCGGGCGGCGATGGCGCGGGCGAGTTCGCGGGTGATGACGGCCTGGTCGGCGGCGGCGACGCCGGGGGCGGGTCCGGCGGTGACTTCGTATTGGCGGGGGCCGTATTCGGCGAGGAAGGAGTCGGGTTCGATGCCGGTCTCGCGCATGGCGGCGAGGAGGAGGCCGCCGAAGGGGCCTTGGCGGCGGAGGGCTTCGAGGGTGTAGGGCGAGCCGGGGCGTTCGGGGACGCCGGTGTAGGTCATTTCCTGTTCGAAGGTGGCGAGCAGGGTGAGGCCGAATTCGGCGTGCAGCGCGGCGAGGCCGCGGCGGAGGAAGTAGCGGGGGCAGCATTCCCAGGGGGCGCCGTCGAGCTCGAGGAAGTCGCCGAGGAGGAGGGTGATGTCGGGGGCGTCGACGTCGAGCGTGGGGGGGCTGGGGATGGCGGCGCGGGTGGCGGGGTCGGGGACGAGCATGACGTCGCCCTGAGTGCCGAAGGGGGTGTCGAGGATGGGGCCGAAGGGGGAGAGCATGAGGTTGCTGGTGGCGATGCCGACGCCGCGGCCCATGCGGCGCTCGAGTTCGGACCAGGGGATGGATTTGCCGCGGAGCAGCCCGGCGAGGTCGCTGGTGCCGATGAAGGCGAGAGGGTCAGGGGCCACTGGGTCCATGTATGTGGAAGGTGGACGAGTTGGGGGGGCGTGTCATCCCCTGGTGGGGGGGTTGGTGCGGCGGTGCGGCTTTCGGCGGTGAGGGCGTGCTGGTGGTCCTGGATTGCCGCGTCGCTGCGCTCCTCGCAATGACGAGGGGGGGTTAGTAGGTGGCTTGGAGGGGGGTTGGGGCGGGGTGGGTTCGTTGGGCGGCTTCGGCGAGGTCGGTGAGGTATTGGGGGCGGGCGGGTTCGTGGAGGAGGGACATCATCATGTGCAGGCCGGGGGGGTGCTGGATGAGGCCGGGGACCCAGCCGCGGGACTGCATGAAGGTGGCGAGAGTGGGGATGTCGCGGGCGGGGTCGCCGAAGGCGATGATGGAGAGGTCGGGGTTGCCGATCATCCTCAGGCCGGGGATGGACTCGATGCCGGCGACGTAGGCGTCGCGCATGGCGAGGAGGCGTTCGGCCAGGGCGAGGTAGCCGGGGCGGCCGAGGTAGGTGAGGACGGCCCAGGCGGCGGCGACGCCACCGCCGGGTCGGGTGCCGACGATGGTGGCGGTGGCGAAGCGGCCGTTGGGCCAGACGTCGAGGTCGAAGCCTTGGGCGGCGAAGCGGGCGGCGTCGCGGTAGAGGATGGTGGAGGCGGGTTTGGGGGTGAAGCCGAATTTGTGGAGGTCGGCGGAGAGGCTGGCGACGGCTGGTAGGGCGAAGTCGAAGGTGGGGATGGGGCGGCCGAGGGCTTGGGCGAAGGGGGCGAAGTAGCCGCCGACGCAGGCGTCGACGTGGAGCCAGACGTTGCGGGAGCGGGCGAGGTCGTCGAGGGCGGGGAGCGGGTCGACGACGCCGTAGGGGAAGCAGGGGACGGAGCCGACGAGCATGATGGTGTCGGCGTCGATGGCGTTGGCGAGGGTCGCGGGATCGGCGCGGTAGTCGGGGGCGACGGGGCGGCGGCGGATCTCGAGATCCATCAGGAGGGCGGCCTTGTCGAAGGCGGGGTGGGCGGAGACGGGGAGGACGATGTTGCCGCGGTGGGCGGGGTCGGCGCGTTGGGCGCGGGCGTGGTCGCGGGCGGCCTTGACGGCGAGGATGATGCTTTCGGTGCCGCCGCTGGTCATGGCGCCGGCGGCGGCTTCGGGGGCGTTGAAGAGGTCGAGGGCCATGGCGACGACTTCGTCTTCCATGCGGCGGAGGCTGGGGAAGGCGCGGCGGCCGCCGAGGGCGTTCTCGGTGAAGTAACGGTTGAAGGCGGTGCGGCCGATGTCGGCGACGTCCGGGGTGGCGCCGAAGACGAAGAGGGGGACGCGGCCATTGCGCCAGTCGGCGTCGGTCTGGGCCATGGCGTCGAGGGCGGCTTCGATCTCGGGCTTGGAGCGGCCGGCGGCGGGGAACTTGGTCCTCATCGGGGGAGCATCGGTCAGGTGGCGGCGGGGGCGCAAGGCGGAGGGTTGCGGGGGGGTGCGGGGGGCGCGCTAAGTAAGGGCAATGGGAGGGGCGTGATGGCGGATTGTCCGTTCGCGGGGGCGCAGGCGGGGGCGGAAGCGTTCGATGCGTTCGAGGGGGCGTATCAGGTGGACCCGGCGGAGGCGCTGCGGTGGTCGCGGGAGCGGGAGCCGGTGTTCTGGAGCCCTCGGCTCGGGTATTGGGTGGTGACGCGGTACGAGCTGGTGAAGGGGGTGTTCCGGGATACGGGGGCGTTCTCGCCGGCCAATGCGCTGGAGAAGATCACGCCGAATTCGGCGGCGGCGAACGCGGTGCTGGCGCGATACGATTACGCGATGAACCGGACGTTGGTGAACGAGGACGAGCCGGCGCATACGGAGCGGCGCCGGGCTCTGATGCATTCGTTCCTGCCGGAGAATTTGGCCGTCCATGAGGAGATGGTGCGGCGGCTGGTGGGGGAATACGTGGACCGGTTCGTCGAGCGGGGCGAGGCGGATCTGGTGGACGAGCTGCTGTGGGAGGTGCCGCTGACGGTGGCGCTGCATTTCCTGGGGGTGCCGGAAGAGGACATGGCGACGCTGCGCGAGTATTCGATCGCGCATACGGTGAATACTTGGGGGCGGCCGACCGAGGCGGAGCAGGTTGCGGTGGCGGAGGCGGTGGGGCGGTTCTGGCAGTATGCGGGCCGGGTGCTGGAGAAGATGCGGGCGGATCCTTCGGGGCCGGGGTGGATGGAGTACGCGATCCGGCGGCAGGGGGAGATGCCGGCGGTGATTACGGATTCATATCTGCATTCGATGATGATGGCGGGGATCGTGGCGGCGCACGAGACGACGGCGAATGCGGCGGCGAATGCGCTGCATCTATTGTTGTCGGACCGGGAGGCTTGGGGGGCGCTGTGCGCGGAGCCGGGGTTGATCCCGAATGCGGTGGAGGAGTGTTTGCGGCTGGCCGGGTCGATCGTGGCGTGGCGGCGGGTGGCGCTGGTGGATACAGAAGTGGGCGGGGTGCGGATCGCGGCGGGGGAGAAGCTGCTGATCGTGATGACTTCGGCCAATCATGACGAGCGGAAGTTCGAGAATGCGGATGTGCTGGATATCTATCGGGACAATACGACGGAGCATTTGAGTTTCGGGTACGGCAGTCATCAGTGCATGGGGAAGAACCTGGCGCGGATGGAGATCCGGATCATCCTGGAGGAGCTGACGCGGCGGTTGCCGCATATGGCGCTGACGCCGCAGGAACTGAGTTATCTGCCGAATATCTCGTTTCGGGGGCCCGATCATCTTCGGGTGCGGTGGGATCCGGCGGCGAACCCGGCGCGGGGGGCGGCGCGGGTGCGGTTCGAAATCGGGGCACCGTCGCTGCAGGGGGTGGCTCGGCAGGGGGTGGCGCGGCGGCTGGTGGTGGAGGCGGCGCGGGTCGTCGGGGACGTGCTGCATTTGGGGTTGCGGGATCCGGGCGGGCGGGCTTTGCCGGGGTGGAGCCCGGGGGCGCATATCGATCTGGAGGTGGGCGGGTTCGTGCGGTCGTATTCGCTGTGCGGGGATCCCGGGGTGCGGGGGCGGTGGGAGATCGCGGTGCTGCTCGAGGCGGCGGGGCGGGGCGGGTCTCGGCTGGTGCATGGGTTGGGGGTGGGGGCAGAGGTCCGGGTGCGGGGGCCGCGGAACCATTTCCGTCTGGACGAGGGGGCGGACCGGTACGTGCTGATCGCGGGGGGGATCGGGATCACGCCGATCATCGCGATGGCGGATCGGTTGAAGGCGTTGGGGAAGGCGTACCGAGGTCCATTACGCGGGGCGGTCGCGGGGGCGGATGGCGTTCCTGGAGCGGTTGGAGCGGGATCATGGGCGGGTGTTGCGGGTCTATGCGGGGGATGAGGGGCGGCGGGTGGATTTGGCGGCGGTTTGCGCTGACGGGGAGGTCTATGGGTGTGGGCCGGGGCGGTTGCTGGAGGCGCTGGAGGGGGTGATGGCGGGGCGACCGGCCTCGTTGCACGTGGAGTATTTCTCGGCGCGGGGGACGGTGCTGGAGGGGGCGGCGGCGTTCACGGCGGTGTTGCGGGATAGCCGGGTCTCGGTCGAGGTGGGGGCGGACCAGACGTTGCTCGAGGTGCTGCGGGCGCAGGGGATCGATGTGCCGAGCGATTGCGAGGAGGGGTTGTGCGGGTCTTGCGAGGTGGGGGTGGTGGCGGGTGAGGTGGAGCACCGGTGCTCGGTGCTGAGTGCGGCGGAGCGGGCGGGGCAGGATCGGATGATGGCGTGCTGTTCGCGGGCTCGGGGCGATTTGGTGCTGGCGCTTTAGGGGGGTGGGGCGATGAACGTGGAGTGGGCGGCGGGGCGGGCGGCGGCGGGGCGGGCGGCGGCGGGGCTGCATGCGGGGTACATGTCGGGGTTTGGGAACGGGTTCGAGACGGAGGCGCTGGCGGGGGCGTTGCCGGTGGGGCGGAATTCGCCGCAGCGTTGCGCTTACGGGCTGTATGCGGAGCAGATCTCGGGGTCGCCGTTCACGGCGCCGCGGGCGGCGAACGAGCGGAGCTGGCTGTATCGGATCCGGCCGACGGTGGCGAATTGGGGGGCGTTCCGGGCTTTCGAGGCGCCGTTTTGGCGGACGGCGCCGGCGCGCGACGTGGTGGTGCCGCCGGCGCCGATGCGGTGGGATCCGATCGCGATTCCGGACGAGGCTTTGTCGTTCGTGGAGGGGATGCGGAGCATGACGACGGCGGGGGATGCGGATGCGCAGGCGGGGATGGGGGCGCATCTGTATTTCGCGACGCGGTCGATGGTGGACGAGTATTTCTATAGTGCGGATGGGGAGTTGCTGATCGTTCCGCAGACGGGGTCGCTGCGGTTGTGGACCGAGTTCGGGATCATCGATGTGGAGCCGGGAGAGATCGCGGTGATCCCGCGCGGGGTGAAGATGCGGGTGGAGCTGCCGGGCGGGGCGAGCCGGGGGTATGTTTGCGAGAATTACGGGGCGGCGTTCACGCTGCCGGAGCGGGGGCCGATCGGGGCGAATTGCCTGGCCAATCCGCGGGATTTCCTGGCGCCGGTGGCGGCATTCGAGGACCGGGCGGCGGCTTCGACGCTGATCGTGAAGTGGGGCGGGGCGTTCTGGGCGGCGGAGATCGGGTTCTCGCCGTTGGACGTGGTGGCGTGGCACGGGAATTATGCGCCTTACAAATACGATCTGCGGCGGTTCTCGCCGGTGGGGCCGGTGCTGTTCGACCATGCGGATCCGAGCATCTTCACGGTGCTGACGTCGCCGTCGGAGACGCCGGGGACGGCGAACATCGATTTCGTTATTTTCCCGGACCGGTGGCTGGTGGCGGAGGATACGTTCCGGCCGCCTTGGTATCACATGAACATCATGAGCGAGTTCATGGGGCTGATCTACGGGGTGTACGACGCGAAGACCGGGGGCGGGTTCGCGCCGGGGGGGATCTCGTTGCACAACACGATGCTGCCGCATGGGCCGGACCGGGATGCGTTCGAGCGGGCGAGTGCGGCGGAATTGAAGCCGCACAAGCTCGAGGGGACGCTGGCGTTCATGTTCGAGACGCGGTTCAAGCAGCATGTGACGCGGTTCGCGGCGGAGCATCCGGGCTTGCAGGCGCCGTATGCGGGGTATGGGCGGGATTTGGCGCGGCATTTCGGGCCGGGATAGGGGAATTCGATGTTGCAGCGGCGGGCGTTGTTGGGGAGTGGGCTGGTTCTGGCCGGGCTGGGACGGGCGCGGGCGGAGGGGGCGGTCCGGATCGGGGTGTTGACGGACGAGGCGGGGCCGTATGCGGCGAGCGGGGGCGCGGGGTCGATCGCGGCGGCGCAGATGGCGGTGCAGGATTTCGGGCCGAGCGTGCTGGGGGCGCCGATCGAGATCATCCATGCGGATACGCAGAACAAGCCCGACGTGGCCGGGTCGATCGCGCGGCAGTGGTACGATAGCGGGGTCGATGCGATCACGGATCTGCCGGTGACCCCGGTGGCGGCGGCGGTGCTGCAGATCGCGCGGGAGAAGTCGCGGACGGTGATGATCACGGCGGCGGCGGTGACGGAGTTCACGAGCAAATTGTGCGCGCCGGTGAGCACGCATTGGGCGGACGACACGCATGCGATGGCGGCGGGGATCGGGGCGGTGATCACCAAGGGGGGCGGGTCGAGCTGGTATTTCGTGAGCGTGGATTTCAGCTTCGGAGCGGCGCTGCAGGCGGAAGCGACGAAGGTGATCGAGGCAAATGGCGGGAAGGTTTTGGGGAGTGCGAAGTTCCCGTTGGGGAACACGGATTTCTCGTCGCAGATCCTGTCGGCGCAGAGTTCGGGCGCGAAGGTGATCGGGCTGGCGAGCGTGGGCGGGGATCAGGTGAACCTGGTCAAGCAGCTGGCGGAGTTCGGGCTGCAGGGGAAGACGGGGCAGGTGTTGGCCGGGTTCCTGGTGTACATCACCGACATCGATGCTTTGGGGCTGGATATCGCGCAGGGGCTGCGGTTTCCGTCGAGTTTCTATTGGGACCAGTCGGCGGGGACGCGGGCGTTTTCGCAGCGGTTCTTTGCGGCGCGCAAGGCGATGCCGACGCAAAACCAGGCGAACATCTATGCAGCAACGACGCATTTCCTGAAGTCGATGGCGCAGGCGGGGAGCCGGGACGCGGTGGCGGTGAACCGGGCGATGCGGAGTCTGCCGCTGGCGTTCTTCGGGGATGGGGACAGCAGCATCCGGGGGGATGGGCGGGTGCTGCACGACGTGACGCTGTGGCGGGTGAAGACGCCGGGGGAGAGCAAGGCGGCTTGGGATTATCTGGCGCCGGTGGGCGTCGTGAGCGCGGCGGAGGCGTTTTTGGCGGCGAATCCGGCCTGTACGACCGCTTAGGGGAATGATCGCGGTCTCGGTTGGGGGGATGCGCCGGGTCGCGGCGGATTTCGGGTTGGTGTACGCGGCGAACGGGCTGGTCGGGCTGGTGTTCGCGGCGACGGGGCCGGTGGCGGTCGTGTTGGCGGTGGCGACGCAGGGCGGATTGTCGGCGGCGCAGCTGGCGTCGTGGATCTTCGGGGCGTTCTTCATCAACGGCGCGATCACGGTGGCGATGAGCTGGCGGAATCGGATGCCGCTTTGCTTCTTCTGGACGATCCCGGGGACGGTGCTGGTGGGGCCGGCGCTGCAGCATTCGAGTTTCGCGGAGGTGGTGGGGGCGTATTACGCGGCCGGACTGCTGATCCTGGGGCTGGGGGCGAGCGGGCTGGTGGAGCGGACGACGCGGGCGGTGCCGATGCCGATCGTGATGGGGATGGTGGCGGGGGTGTTCCTGCGGTTCGGGCTGGATCTGGTGCGGTCGCTGCACGGCGACCCGGCGATCGCGGCGCCGATGGTGGTGGCGTTCTTCGGGTTGATGGCGGCGCCGCGGTGGGGGCGGCTGATGCCGCCGCTGATCGGGGCGTTGCTGGTGGGCGGGGCGGTGGTGGCGGCGCTGGGGCGGCTGGATGCGTCGGCGCTGGGCGAATTCGCGCTGGTGCGGCCGGTGGTGACGGCGCCGGCGTGGTCGTGGGCGGCGATGATCGAGCTGGTGGCGCCGCTGACGATCACGGTGCTGGTGGTGCAGAACGCGCAGGGGTTTGCGGTGCTGCAGGCGGCGGGGCATCGGGCGCCGGTGACGGCGGCGACCGTGATGTGCGGGGTCGGGTCAGTGGCGAGCGCGTTCGTGGGCGCGGTGAGCACGTGCGTGACGGGTCCGACGAATGCGCTGCTGACGAGTTCGGGGGAGCGGGGGCGGCAGTATACGGCGGCGATGTTCACGGGGGTGCTGGCGATGGGGTTCGGGCTGCTGGCGCCGGCGTTCACCGGGCTGATGCTGGCGACGCCGAAGGCGTATATCGCGGTGCTGGGCGGGCTTGCGATGCTGCGGGTGCTGCATTCGGCGTTCATGGTGTCGTTTCGGGGGCCGTTCGCGCTGGGGGCGCTGGTGAGCTTCCTGGTGACGGTGGCGGATCAGCCGGTCTGGAACATCGGGGGCGCGTTCTGGGGATTGATCGCGGGGGTGGCGGTGGCGCTGCTGCTCGAGCGCGGGGATTTTGCGCGGCAGCGTTGAGGGCCGGCGGCGGCGTTCAACAAATTGCGATCGTGACTGTGGCGGAATCTTGTCGAACCCGCTTGACGGTGGCGCGGAAATCCAGAGAGGATGGTTGTTACCGTGGTGGCTGGCTCGCAATTGAGCGAGCGGCGGACCTCTAGCGGGGCTGCGACAGTCACGGCAGAAGCGTTGCGTCGCCGCGGTGCGGCACGGTCAAAAAAGTGGTTTCTGGGGGGCAACGACAATGTCGTCTGCGTCGGTTTAGATGGCTGCGCCCGGATATCGCGGCGCAGATGCTACGTCGCCCCTGCGCCTGGCCACGATCGTCTATAGCAGCCGTGCGGTGATGCCGTTCACGGCGGAGGAGCTGCAGCCGCTGATGCGGGCGGCCCAGGCACGCAACCACCAGGAGGGGGTGACGGGCGTCGTGCTCTACGACGACAGCCGGTTCTTCCAGTGGCTCGAGGGGCCCGAGGACGGGGTCGAGCGGGTGATGGATTCGATCCGTAACGATTGGCGGCATACCGACCTGCAGGTGTTGTCCAGACGGTCCGGTGCGGCGCGCC
Source organism: uncultured Alphaproteobacteria bacterium (assembly GCA_963848035.1). GTDB lineage: Bacteria > Pseudomonadota > Alphaproteobacteria > Acetobacterales > Acetobacteraceae > JAVVHH01. The sequence continues at coordinate 1,887,935 of CAWKCD010000001.1, read as the reverse complement.
GGTTCGACGGGTGGGACATGAAGCTCGCGGCGTCGGGGATGGCGCAGGGGGCCTTGCGGCGGGAGGTCATCGATCCGCCGCTCGACTTGATCGACGAACTGCGCCGTGAACCCGGGGCGGCGCCTCACCTACTGGCGAGGTTGGTGCCGATGACGGACGAGTTAGAGGACGACGATTCGGATCAACCGCCGTATCGGACGGCGATGAGCCGGTCGGCCGCGCGGGTGCTGAAATCGGTCATCCTGAGCAAGGTCATCCCGCGCCTGCTGGATGCGCGGGCGGAGCCGGGGGGCGGGCCCGGGCGGGCTTCGGTGAAGCGGGCGGCGGAGTTGGCGGAATTGCTGGTGGCGTCGGATGCGGCGGCGTCGCTGGGCCTGATCCGGGAGCTTCGGGGCGGCGTGACGGAGGGGCGGGCGCTGTTCGCGCCGGTGTTCGAGCCGGCGGCGCGGTCGCTGGGGGACATGTGGGCAGACGATGCGGTGAGCGAGGCGGAGGTGACGCTGGCGCTGTGCCGGCTGCAGATGGCGGTGCGGCTGCTGGACGCGGATGCGACGCGGGCGACGCCGCCGGGCGCGCCGTCGGTGCTGGTGGCGCCGGCGCCGGGGGAGCTGCACCAGACGGTGGGGGCGCTGGATTCGGAGTGGCTGTGGCGGGAGGGGTGGTCGCCGCGGTTCGAGTTCCCGGCGGACGACCGTGCGTTGGCGGACCTGGTGTCGGCGCGGTGGGTGGACGTGCTGGACCTGTCGTTGTCGGCGGCGTTCCGGCGCGGGGATCGGCTGCCGCGGTTGAGCAAGACGATCACGTTGGCGCGGCAGGCCTCGCTGAACCCGGACCTGCTGGTGGTCGTGGGGGGGCGGGCGTTCGTGGAGGATCGGCGGGCCGGGCTGGGGGTCGGCGCGGATCTGGCGAGCCGGACGTCGATGAGTCTGGACCGGCTGATGATGCGGGGGCTGGAGGCCGTGGCGGGGCCGCCGGAGCGGGCGCCGGTGGACGCGGCGTGGTGGCCGGCGGCGGCGGCAGGGGGACAGTCGCTCCGGCATTAGGACCTGCTGCTCTGGCGGGCGTCCGAGGCCGAAGGGAGCCGTGACAGCCGGCTCGAGGGTGGGCATAGAGCGGGGATGCGGCTTGCGCTGATCCTCGTTGCCGTCCTGGTCGTCGTGATGATCGGGGCGGGTGTCTGGCTGTATGCGCCCGATGAGGAGCGGGCGGCGCTCGAGGCGCGGTATGGGCCGGTGCGGTTCGTCGAGGCGGCTGGGATCCGGGTTCGGGTGCGCGAGGACGGGCCGCGCGATGGGCCGGCGGTGGTGTTGCTGCATGGGTTCGGGTCGAGCCTGGAGACCTGGGCGGATTGGGCGGCGGGGCTGTCGGCGGATCACCGGGTGATCCGGCTGGACCTGCCGGGGTTCGGGCTGACGGGGGCGGATCCGAGCGGGGAGTACACCGATGCGCGGACGCTGGCGGTGCTGTCGGCGCTGCTGGACGCGCTCGGGGTGGGGCGGACGGCGCTGATCGGCAATTCGATGGGCGGGCGGATCGCGTGGATGTTCGCGGCGGCCCATCCGGCGCGGGTTTCGAAGCTGGTGCTGGTGTCGCCGGATGGGTTCGCGAGCCCGGGGATCACGTATGGGAAGCGGCAGGAGGTGCCGCTGCTGATGCGCGCCCTGCCCTACACGCTGCCGAACTTCATGCTGCGGGCGAATTTGGCGGCGGCGTATGGCGACCCGGCGAAGATGAGCGAGGCGACGCTGGCGCGGACGCGGGACATGATGCTGGCGCCGGGCGTGCGGCGGGCGGTGCTGGCGCGGATGGCGCAGAGCGTGCTGGTGGATCCGCGGCCGATGCTGGGGCGGATCACGGCGCCGACGCTGCTGCTGTGGGGCGAGAAGGACGGGATGATCCCGGTGGGGAATGCGGCGGATTACCTGGCGGCGATCCCGGGGGCGCGGCTGGTGCGGCTGCCGGGGATCGGCCACGTGCCGCAGGAGGAGGCGCCGGGGGAGTCGCTGGCGGTGGTGCGGGCGTTCCTGGACGGGCCGTAAGGGCGATGCGGTCGGGGCCGGTGGTCAAGGACGTGGTGCTGGTGGGCGCCGGGCACGCGCATGTGGCGGTGCTGCGGAGTTTCGGGATGCGGCCGATCTCGGGGGTGCGGCTGACGCTGCTGACGCGGGAGGTGGAGACGCCGTATTCGGGGATGTTGCCGGGTGTGGTGGCGGGGCATTACCGGGCGGACGAGGCGCAGATCGACGCGGGGCGGCTGGCGCGGTTCGCGGGGGCGCGGCTGTATCAGGACGAGGCGGTGGGGCTGGATCTGGCGGGCAAGCGCGTGCTGTGCCGGGGGCGGCCGGCGGTGGCGTACGACGTGTTGTCGCTGGATATCGGGTCGCGGCCGAACACGGGCGGGGTGCCGGGGGCGGCGGAGCATTGCATTCCGGTCAAGCCGATCGACGGGTTCCTGGAGCGGTTCGAGGGGGTGCTGGCGCGGGTGCGGGCGGGGCGGTCGCGGCATGTGCTGGTGGTGGGCGGGGGCGCGGGCGGGGTCGAGCTGCTGCTGGCGGTGGAGCGGCGGTTGCGGGCGGAGGCGGACGGGGTGCGGTTCACGCTGGTGGCGGGGTCGGCGGTGCTGCTGCCGGGCTTTGCGAGGGGGGTGGGGGCGCGGTTCGCGGCGGTGATGGCGGGGCGCGGGGTGGAGGTGGTGACGGGGGTGCGGGTCGTTTCGGTCGAGGCTGGGGCGGTGCGGCTGGAGGATGGGCGGCGGATCGCGGCGGACGAGATCCTGTGGACGACGGAGGCGGCGCCGGCGGGGTGGCTGACGGAGACGGGGCTGCCGCTGGCGGACGGGTTCGTGCGGGTGGATGCGACGCTGCTGGCGGCGGCGGGGGTGTTCGCGGCGGGGGACATGGTGGCGTTCGGGCCGGGTGCGATCCCGCGGTCGGGGGTTTATGCGGTGCGGGCGGGGCCGGTGCTGGCGGCGAACATCCGGGCGGTGCTGACGGGGGGGCGGCTGCGGCGGTATCGGCCGCAGAAGCGGGCGCTGGCGATCCTGACGGAAGGGGGGCGCGAGGCGGTGGCGACGCGCAACGGGGTGGCCGTGGGCGGGGCCTGGGCGTGGCGGCTGAAGGATTGGATCGATCGGCGCTGGATGGCGCGGTACCAGGACTTGCCGGAGATGGCGGCGGAGCAGGCGGCGGCGTCGCCGTTGGCGGACAAAGCGGCATTGCGGGACGTGGCCGACGTCGCGATGCGGTGCGGCGGGTGCGGGGCGAAGGTGGGGGCGACGGTGCTGGGGCGGGCGCTGGGGGGGATCCGGCCGTTCGCGCGGGACGACGTGTTGGTGGGGCTCGAGGCGCCGGACGATGCGGCGGTGGTCGATGGCGGGGGGCCGATGCTGTCGGTGCACACGGTCGATCATTTCCGGGCGATGATCGACGATCCGTACCGGTTCGGGATGATCGCGGCGAACCATGCGCTGGGGGACGTCTACGCGATGGGGGCGACGCCGACGACGGCGCTGGCGATCGCGACGGTGCCTTACGGGCTGGCGCGGAAGGTCGAGGCGGAGCTGTCGGACATGATGCAGGGGGCGAACGAGATCCTGCGCGAGGCGGGGTGCGCGCTGGTGGGGGGGCATAGCGGCGAAGGGGCGGAGCTGTCGCTGGGGTTCGCGGTGAATGGGGTTTGCGGGCGGGAGGGGTTGCTGCGGAAGGGCGGGTTGCGGGCGGGGGATGCGCTGGTGCTGACCAAGGCGGTCGGGACCGGGACGCTGCTGGCGGCGGACATGCGGGGGAAGGCGCGGGTGCGGTGGGTGCAGGCGGCGGTGCGGCAGATGATCCAGAGCAATGGCCCGGCGGCGGCGATCCTGGCGCGGCATGGGGTACGGGCGGCGACGGACGTCACCGGGTTCGGGCTGCTGGGGCATTTGCGGGAGATGACCGAGGCGAGCGGGGTGGATGCGGCGGTGACGCTCTCGGCGGTGCCGGTGCTGGAGGGGGCGGCGGCGATGGCGGCGGCGGGATGGGTGTCGTCGCTGCAGGGGGAGAATTTGGGGCGGCGGGGGGCGGCGGAGGATCCGGCGGCGGTGCGGGGGATGTCGTCGTATCCGCTGCTGTTCGATCCGCAGACGGCGGGGGGGTTGCTGGCGGGGGTGCCGGCGGCGGCGGCGGCGGGGTGCGTGGCGGCGCTGCGGGCGGCGGGGTTCGAGGGGGCGGCGGTGATCGGGGTGGTGACGGCGCGGGGGAATGGGGTGGTGCGGGTGGTGGGCTGATGGGGTGTCCGTCTCAATCTTGATCCATGGGCGCGTCGATTACGCGTTGCCGCCGGCGGGATGGGTATGCGACGTTTAAGGTCGGCACCGAATCTCCGCGCGTCATTCATCTGCTCGATATTGTGCTTTCGTCATTTTGTTGAGACTCCAGTGATTTCTGGGTTGTTGAAATCGAACTTGGAGTTCTGGCGAATGCGTGGAAGCGGTGAATGCGTCGGCCCTCCCCTGCCCTGCCGGAACGCCGGCCTGGTTGGGGGATGATTTGCCATCATGTTGAGCGACGGCCGTCACGGGCTCGCAGGGCGCCCGTTCGTTTCGAACGTTTATTATCTGCGCGGGGCGGCGGGGACCGGGGAGACACCGGAGAAGGCTGACGGCGGGGCGGCGGGGCCGATCCATGTGCTGTTCGTGGACGACGACGTGGCGGTGCGCGAGGCGATCGCGGAGTTGCTGCGGCTGGAGGGGCTCGAGATCACGGAGGTGAATGGCGGCCGGGCTGCGCTGGAGGCGTTGCGGCGGGACGAGACGATCGCGTTCCTGCTGACGGACCTGTCGATGGCGGAGATGGACGGGATCGCGGTGGTGCATGCGGCGCGGGAGATCCGGCCGTCGCTGCCGGCGGCGATCCTAACCGGGTATGCGGCGGAAGCGGACCGGGTGGCGCCGACGCGGCTGACGATCTTCCACAAGCCGGCGGATCCGGAGCCGATCGCGCGCCATATCAGGCGGGCGGTCTCGGGCGGGCCGAGGTGATGTTCAGGTGACACGGCTCCGGTCGTCTCGGCTTGGGTCGTTCCGGCTGCGGTCGTTTCGGGCTTGGTTGACGGACTCGCTGACCGGGCGGCTGTTCGCGATCCTGTTCGGGGTGAGCGTGGTGCTGGCGGCGTTCGGGTTCTTCGTGACGTGGACGCAATATCGCGAGGAGCGGGCGATCGCGGAGCAGGGGCTCGAGAAGCAGGCGCTGACGGTGGCGCTGCTGATCGACCGGGAGTTCGACAGCGCGATCGGGGTGGCGCGGCTGCTGGCGACGTCGGGTTCGCTGAGCCGGGGGGATCTGGGCGCGTTCCAGAACCGGCTGGACGAGGTGCAGCGGTGGAGCGCGGATGCGCGCGACGCGCCGCAATCGGTGGTCGTCGCGGTGTTCGACAAAGAAGGGCGGGCGGTGGCGTCGGCGGGGGTGCCGCGGGAGTTGCCGCTGCCGGCGCGCAGTGCGGCGCCGGGGACGATGGCGGCGATCCGCACCGGGCAGATGCAGATCCTGGACCTGTTCCGGGGCTCGGCGACGGGTCAGCCGCAGGTGGGGGTGGCGTATCCGGTGTTCGAGACGGCGCACCCGGGGAGCCCGGTGACCGGGGTGGTGATGGTGACGGTGCCGCGGCAGCGGCTGCTGGCGATCGCGATGGCGACGATGAGCGCGCCGGGGGTGGTGGTGACGGTACGGGACCGGAACCTGGTGACGGTGGCGCGGTCGCTGCACGATGCGGAGACGCTGGGCCGGGCGCCGCCGCCCGAGCCGGTGGTGGCGGCGCTGCGGGAGCACGACACCGGGCTGGTCTATGGCGTGCGGCGGTTCGAGAGCGACAAGGCGGTCGCGGCGTATTCGCGGGCGCCGATCAGCGGGTTCACGGTGACGATCACGGTGCCGAACGCGGCGTTCCTGCGGCCGTTGCTGGGCTCGCTGAAGCATTCGCTGCTGTTCGGGACGGCGGCGCTGGGCTGCGCGATCTACGCCTGCGCGTGGTTCAGCCGGCAGATCACGGCGACGTTCCGCCGCAGCGTGATGCTGGCTGAGGCGGCGGCGGCCGAGGCGGCGGTGGGCGGCGACGGGGCGATGCCGTCGACGGGGTTGCGGGAGGCGGACCGGTTGGGCGGGCTGCTGCTGGCGTCGTTGCGGGAGCGGGACGCCGCGGCGGCGCGGGCGCTGGACAGCGAGCGCTGGGTGCGGGCGATCACGGAGGCGTCGCCGCTGATCGTTTGGTCGGCCACGCCGGAGGGCGAACGCGACTTCCACAACCAGCGCTGGTTCGACATCACGGGGGCGACGGCGGAGCAATCGGCCGGGCATGGCTGGCTGCAGTTCGTGCATCCGGCGGACCGCGACCGGGTCGAGCGGCATTGGTCGCGGAGCGTGCGGTGCGGCGAAGCCTACGAGACGGAGTACCGGCTGCGGACCGCGGACGGGTCGTACCGGTGGATGCTGGGCCGGGCGATCGCGGTGCACGACGCGGAGGGGCGCGCGGTGCGGTGGCATGCGTGCTGCGTCGATTTCCACGACGTGGTGCTGGCGCGGGAGTCGCAGGCGCGCGACCAGGCGGAGCTCGAGCGGCTGGTGACGACGCGGACGAGCCAGCTGAAGGAGACGGAGGCGCGGCTGGCGCATGCGGCGCGGCTGGATGCGCTCGGCAAGCTCGCGGGCGGGATCGCGCATGATTTCAACAACATCCTGCAGGCGATCTCGGCGAATGCGATGCTGACGATGTCGAAGATGGACCAGCCGGCCGCGATCCGGAAACACGTGAACAGCATCCTCGGCAGCGTCGAGCGGGGCGCGAGCATCACCGGGCGGCTGCTGACGTTCTCGCGGCAGAGCGATCTCGAGAACAGCGTGATCAACGTCGAGGAGCTGCTGGCGTCGGTGGCGGACATGCTGCGGCCGACGCTGGGGGGCGGGATCGATCTGCAGCTGCGGATCGCGCCGGGGCTGCCGCGGATCGTGGCGGACGCCAACCAGCTCGAGACGGTGCTGGTCAACCTGGCGACGAACGCGCGCGATGCGCTGGAGGGGACGGGGGCGATCGTGATCGCGGCGCAGGCGGTGCGGGCGGAGGAGGCTGGTGGGGGGCTTGGTTGGGAGTTCGTCGGGATCAGCGTGATCGACCGGGGGTGCGGGATGGATGCGGCGACGCTGGCGCGGGCGCGGGCGCGGGAGCCGTTCTTCACCACCAAGCCGTTCGGCAAGGGCACCGGGCTGGGCTTGGCGATGGCGCATGGGTTCGCCGAGCAGAGCGGCGGCGGGCTGGAGATCCAGAGCGTGCCGGGGGTGGGGACGACGGTTTCGATCCTGTTGCCGACCGCGGCGCTGGAGAAGGCGGGCGGGTTGTCGGTGCTGGTGGTCGACGGGGACGGGGCGGCGGTGGCCGGGCTGCTGCGCGAGGCGGGGCATGCGGTGGAGGAGGTGGCGGACGAGGTTGATGCGGAAGCGGCGGTGGGGCGGGGGATGGCGCTCGATGCCGTGGTGGCGGCGGTGGCGTTGGGCGAGGGTTTCGCGGCTTCGGTGCGGCGGCGGCGGCCGGGGGTGGCGATCGTGTTCCTGGCCGGGCCGGGCGACGGGCAGTGGCCGCGGGGCGAGCGGATCGTGGAGCGGCCGGTGAGCGCGCCGGTTTTGCGGACGGCGTTGTCGGAGGTGGTGGCGGCGAGCCGGATCAAGGCGCAGCACGATCGGCTGCTGGGGCGCATGGCGGCGCGGATCCGCGATCCGATGCTGCTCGAGGGGCTCGGGGCGTGGCAATCGCTGCGGGGGTGGGCGGCGTTGCCGTCGAACCATGCGGTGGAGAGCGTGGCGGGGATCGCGCCGGAGCGGAGCGTGGTGGCGGAGATCGACGGTTTGCAGGCGCCGGTGGGGGTCTATCTGGACCGGGTGGGATCACAGGCCGGGCGGAATTCGGGGGCGACGCTGCTGGGTGGGGAGTTGCCGGCGCCGGGCGGCGGGGTTGGCGAGTGGGAGGCGGCGTATCGCGATTGCGTGCGGCTGAAGCGGCCGACCTACGAGTCGCTGCGGGTGACGCTGCCGAACGGGGCGAGCGAGCGGTTCGAGCGGCTGCTGCTGCCGTTCGTGGACGATGACGGGCGGGTGGTGACGATCGTGGGGATGATGACGGTGCGGGTGTCGAGCGAGCGCGTTGCGGCGCAGGGGTGAGGCGGCGGGGTCGTGAGGCTCAGCCGGCGCTGCGGGCCTTGAGGAATTCGCCGAAGGCGGCCAGGGTGGAGTCGGAGACGTAGTGCTCCATGCCCTCGGCGTCGGATTCGGCGGCTTCGACGGGAACGCCGACGGCGATCAGCAGGGCGACGACGATGCGGTGGCGGTTGCGGACGCGTTCGGCGAGCGCTTGGCCGGCGGGGGTGAGGAAGACGCCGCGATAGGGGCGCGCGGTGACGAGGCCTTCGCGCTTGAGGCGCTGGATGCTCTTGATGGCGGTGGCGTGGGAGACGCCGAGCCGGCGGGCGATGTCGGTGGGGCGGGCCTCGCCCTCGCTCTCGAGCAGGTCGGAGATGAGTTCGGCGTAGTCCTCGAGGAGCGCGGTCGAGCGGTCGGAGCGCGCCTTGCCGAAGCGCTCCGCTTGGGTGGGCTCCTCCGGCATCGCGGCCGTGGGCCGCTTGGGCGTCGTTTCCGTTTCCACCGTCATCGATCGTTTCCGCCCGCGGCTCATGGCGCCGCGACTGGCATGGCGCGGGGCTGGGTGTAGCTCTGGCAAATTTCTCGGGTTCCGACAACATAATCTGCCTTCCCGGCGGGCCACCTTCACGGCGGGTTTGATCGCGGTGTTGTGCGGGGGCGGTTGATGCCGATGGTGCGTTGTTCATCAGGGTCTGCAAAATCGAGCGTCTTGACGCAAGTGTAGCCAAGGCCACATTCTGGTGGCGGCCGGGATAGGCTGTTCGATGACGGGAATCGCCGATGAGTGAGGTTGCCGTGTCCACGACGGGTTCGAGGCCGACGCTGAGCGACCGCACCGATGCGGCGATCCGCGAGGTGCTGGCGGGCAAGCGGCGGGGGCTGCGTTCGGCGTTCCTGTTCGTGGGGCCGGCGGTGGTCGCCTCGATCGCGTACATGGATCCCGGCAATTTCGCGACCAACATCCAGGCCGGGGCGCAGTTCGGCTATTCGCTGCTCTGGGTCGTGGTGATGGCGAACCTGGTGGCGATGCTGTTCCAGTCGCTGTCGGCCAAGCTGGGGATCGTGACCGGGCGGAACCTGGCCGAGATGTGCCGCGACCGGTTCTCGCCGCCGGTGCGCTATGCGATGTGGGGGGTGAGCGAGATCGCGGCGATGGCGACCGACCTGGCGGAGTTCCTCGGCGGGGCGATCGGGCTGTCGCTGCTGTTCGGGCTGCCGCTGCTGGCGGGCATGGCGGTGACGGCGATCATCACGTACGCGATCCTGATGTTCGCGGGGCGGGGTTTCCGCCCGATCGAGCTGGTGATCGGCGGGCTGGTGGGGATCATCGGGCTTTGTTACCTGGCCGAGATGGTGATCGCGCCGGTGAATTGGGGGCAGGCCGGGCTGGGCGCGATCCTGCCGTCGATCCCGAACGGGGCGGCGCTGACGATCGCGGTGGGGATCATCGGCGCGACGGTGATGCCGCATGCGGTGTATCTGCATTCGGGGCTGACGCAGCATCGCGCGCCGGGTGCGAACGTGCGCGAGCGGCGGGCGCTGCTCCGGTTCTCCAACCGGGAATGCGTGGTCGCGCTGTCGATCGCGGGGGCGGTGAACCTGGCGATGGTGATGATGGCCGCGGCGGCGTTCCACCAGGGGCACAGCGAGGTCGCCGAGATCGAGACCGCGTATCACACGCTGACGCCGCTGCTGGGCGCGGCGGCGGCGGGGGTGTTCCTGGTGTCGCTGATGACGTCGGGGATCTCGTCGTCGGTGGTGGGCACGATGGCGGGGCAGATGATCATGCAGGGGTTCGTGGGGTTCAACATCCCGATCTGGGTGCGGCGGCTGGTGACGATGGTGCCGGCGTTCGTCATCGTCGCGATCGGGGTCAATCCGACGAACGCGCTGGTGCTGAGCCAGGTGGTGCTGTCGTTCGCGCTGCCGATCCCGATGGTGGCGCTGGTGCTGTTCACGCGGCGGCGGGACATCATGGGGGAGTTCGCGAACGGGCGGCTGACGGACATCGCCGCGATCGTGGGCACGGGGCTGATCCTGTGTCTGAACGCGGTGCTGCTGGTGCAGACGTTCGGCATCGCGATCCCGGGGCTCGCCGGATAGGGGGAGTACTGGACTGGCGCTGCCGTTTCGGCCACAAGATGACGGATTGAATACGCACCCTCGCCATATATTGAGGCACTCGCGATAATTGTGATTGGTTATCGAGGCTGGATGTCCAGCAAAGGGGTCGAGCATGCCGATGAGGGGCAGTTCAGGCCGATCAGCCGGCCTGAAATCCGCGATGCGGCGCGACGCGACCGCCTGCGGCCCGGAATGATCCGGGCGTAGTCTATCGGAGGTTCCGATGCCGACACGGGCAGATGATGGACCGGCCACGCGCGACGTCGTCGCGCGCAATATCCTGCTCCCGGCCGCACTGGCGGCGTTGCGATGCGGCGTGGCGGTCGTCGAGGCTGCGAGCGGCGTGGTGCTTGCGTCGAATGCGGCGTGGGATGCTCTCTCGACGGCGCTCGGCGGGGGGCCGGCGCGCTCGCTGACGGCGCTGTTCCCGCGCGGCGGCGACCTGCTCGGGGCGACGGCAGGGGCCAGCGCCGGGGCGCGGCACGCCGCCATGCCCGGCGCGGTGCCGCCGGGCGGGGTGACGACGTGGTGGGATCTGGAGCTGGTCCCGCATCCCGAGGCCGCCGGGCGCCTGGTCGCGACGGCGCGCGAGGTGACCGAGCAGGTTTTGGCCGCGCGGGAGGCCGAGGCGACGGATGCGGCGCTGTCGGCGACCGGGGCTCGGCTGGGGGTGGCGCAGGAGGCGACGGGGATCGGGCTCTGGGAGTTGGATCTCGAGAACGACGTGCAGGCGTGGTCGCCGGCGCAGTTCCGGCTGTTCGGCCTGGACCCGGCGCGAGACCAGCCGCCGCGGCTCGACGACTACATGCAGCTGGTGCATCCGGACGACCGTTCGGCGGTGATGGCGGCGCTGCGGAGCGGGTTCAGCGGCGGGGGCGGACAGCGTCATCTCGAGTTCCGGCTGATCGGGCCGCACGAGGGCGGCGAGCGCTGGCTGCTGCTGCTGGGGCGCACGATCGTCACGTCGCACGACGGGCGGCCGCGGCGGCTGGTGGGGGTGAGCATCGACGTGACGGCGCGGCGGCGCGAGCAGGACGCGCTGGTGGCGAGCGAGACCCGGCTGCGGCTGGCGTTCCAGGCGGCGCAGATGTTCGCGTGGGATTGGGACGTGCGCAGCGGCCGGGTCACGTGGATGGGCGGGCTGGCGAAGAATGTCGGGCTGGACGAGGAGGGGTTCGGCGGCACGGTCGATGCGTTCCGCGCGCTGGTGCATCCGGACGATTCCGCCGCGGTGGAACAGGCGCTGGGCGACGCGCTGAGCGGACGGACCCCGCTGTACAATGCCGAGTTCCGCATGAAGCGGGCCGATGGGAATTGGCGGACGACGAGCACGCAGGGGCTGGTGCTGCGGGCCGAGGACGGGACGCCGTTGCGGGTGATCGGCGTCGACCACGACATCACCGAGCAGCGGGAGTCCGAGGCGCTGCTGCGGGAGAGCGCGTCGCGGTTCGCGGGGATGTTCGACAGCATGTTCCAGTTCGTCGGCCTGCTGTCGCCGGACGGGCGGGTGCTGAAGGCGAACCGGGCGGCGCTGGAGTTCGCCGGGGTGACGCGCGAGCAAGTGGTGGGCCTCGCGTTCTGGGAGACGCCGTGGTTCGCCAAGACGCCGGCGGCGGCCGAGCAGGTGCGCCGCGCGGTGGAGAGCGCGGCGACGGGGCGGTTCGTGCGTTACGAGGTCGAGCTCGTGGGCGCGTCCCGTTCTGCGGTGATCGATTTCTCGATCCGGCCGGTGTGCAATGCGGACGGCGCGGTGATCCTGCTGGTGCCGGAAGGCCGCGACATCTCCGAGCTGAAGGCGGCGGAGGCCAAGCTGGCGGCCAACGAGGCGCGGTTCCGCATGCTGGTCGATACGCTGCCGCTGCATACGTTCACCGCGCTGCCGAACGGCGACAACGATTTCCTGAACCGGCGGTGGTTCGACTACACCGGGCAAACCTGCGAGCAGGCGCTCGCCTCCGGCTGGGCCGAGCGGCTGCATCCGGAGGACCGGGAGCGGACCTTGTCGGCGTGGCGGGCGGCGCGGGACGGGGGCACGCTGTATCAGGTGGAGCACCGGTTCCGGGGCGCGGACGGCCAGTATCGCTGGTTCCTGACGCGGGCGGTGGGCGTGCCGGAGAGTGCTCCGGTGGCGGAGCGACGCTGGATCGGCGGTTCGGTCGACATCACGGCGATGGTCGAGGCGCGCGAGAGCGACGTGCGGCGGGTCGACGAGATGACGGCGCGGGCGGAGGAGGCTTGCCGCAACCTGGAAAATGCCGCGCGCGAGCTCGAGAGCGAGATCCGGCTGCGGGTGGAGATCCAGACCGCGCTGTCGCAGGCGCGCAAGCTGGAGACGATGGGCCAGCTCACCAGCAGCGTCGCGCATGATTTCAACAACGTGCTGGCGGCGATCGTGGGCAGCTACAGCCTGATCCGGCGGCGGGCGCCGACGCAGCCGGTGATCGAGATCGTCGAACATGGCGAGCGGGCGGCCGACCGGGCGCGCAACCTGGTCCGCAAGCTGCTCGCCTTCGCCCGCAGCGAGGCGCCGGCGCCCGAGACGCTGGAGCTGCGCTCGGCGTTGCAGGAGCTGATGGACCTGGTGCGTCATGCGGCGGGCGAGCAGGTGCGGTGCACGCTCGAGGTGGATCCGGAGAGCTGGGCGGTGCTGGCCGACGCGCAGGAGCTCGGCGTGGCGCTGGTCAACCTCGCGGTCAATGCGCGGGATGCGATGCCCGAGGGCGGCGCGCTGAGGATTTCGGCGCGGAACCTGGCGCCGGCGGAGGTGCCGCCGCAGTTGCCGGACGGCCAATACGTCTCGCTCTCGGTGCGCGACGAGGGGATCGGCATGCCGCCCGACGTGCTCGCGCGGGCGCAGGAGGCGTTCTTCACGACCAAGCCGCGGGGCTCGGGCACGGGGCTGGGGCTGCCGATGGTGCAGGATTTCGCGCAGCGCAGCGGCGGCACGATGCGCATCACCAGCACGCCGCGGTTCGGGACCACGGTGGAAATCATCATCCCGCGCGCCTCGCTGGTGGCGAGCACGTCGGAGCGGCTGGCGGCGCTGCGGGAGATCTCGGCGCCGGGCTTCGCGGCGCATGGGGATGCCAGCATCCTGCTGGTGGAGGATGACGAGCAGGTGCGCCCGTTGACGGCCGCCTTCCTGCGCTCGCTCGGCTATGCGGTCGTGGCGGCGCCGACGGCGGAGGCCGGGCGGGTGCTGCTGCATAGCCTGCCGCGGCTGGACCTGCTGATCACCGACATCGCGTTGCCCGGCGAAAGCGGGATCACGCTGGCGCGGCGGCTGCGGGAGACGCATCCGGGGCTGCCATGCTTGCTGATGACCGGCAACCAACCGCCCTCGGACCTGGACGACCTGCCGGTGCTGGTCAAGCCGTTCCGCGACACGACGCTCGCGATCGCGATCCTCGAGCGGCTGGGACGAGAGGTGAAGATGGATCTGACGGTGGCGGAGCCGTTGTTGTCGCGGATGGCGGATGCCGACATGCGGGCGTTGCTGATCGCGTGGTATCGGGCGAAAGCGGCGGGCGAAGGATTTCCGCATCCGTCGCGGATCGATCCGGGGGCGCATGGGCTGCAGCCGCACAGCTTCGTGGCCGCGCTCGAGCAGTCCGAGCCGCCGGTGTTCCACTATCACTCGGTGGGCAAGGCGCTGCTGGAGGAGCTTTCGCGCCAGAGCGGGGGCGAGTTGCTGCGACCGGGCGCGGATGGCGAGGCGCTGTTCGGCACGCTGGACGGCGTCTACCGGCGGTGCGTGCGGACGGCGGCGCCGGTGTATCAATCGGCCGATTACGAGTTCGGCGACGGGCTGCCGTTCCATTTCGAACGGTTGATCCTGCCGGCGTCCGAGGATGGGGAAACGATCAGCCACCTGTTCGGCGTCGTCCTGTTCGGCGACCGCGAACAGCACAAGGCGGGCTGAAGTGCCCGATGCGATGCCGACCGGCGACATGCCGGACTTCGAGACGTCGCGCCTGGCCGCCGCGGTCGAGCGCTTGCCGGCCGAGGCCGTGCATCGATTGCCGTTCGGCGCCATCCGGCTGGATGCGGACGGCAAGGTGCTGTTCTACAGCGACTCCGAGCGCCGCCTGTCGGGCTACACGCGGGAGGTGCTGCAGCGGCCGTTCTTCACCGAGATCGCGCCATGCATGAACAACGCGGCGTTCAGGGGCCGGATCGAGCGGGCGCTCGCGTCGGGCTCGCTGGACATCGCGTTCGACCATATCGGCGATTTCGACGACGCGGCGAAGGCGTTGCGGGTGCGGGTGCAGTCGGCGAGCGGGGGTGGTTGCTGGGTGTTCATGCGCCGGGAGGATTGAGGCGGGTCAGTCCGCGCCCAGGAACGCGTGGGCGGTGCGGAGGGACAGGGCCATGATGGTCAGCGCCGGGTTGGCGGCCATGGCGCTGGGGAAGACCGAGTTGTCGCAGATCCAGAGATTGTCGATGTCGTGGCTGCGGCCGGTGGGGTCGACGACGGACTGGCCGGGGTCGTCGCCCATGCGGCAGGTGCCGATGGTGTGGGCGGAGCGTTCGAAGGTCCAGATGTCGGTGGCGCCGGCGCGGGTCCAGATCTCGGTGAGGAAGGCGGCGGCGTGGGCGCTCATCGCGGTTTCGTTGGGGCCGTAGCTGAAGCTGATCCGCGGTTTGGGCAGGCCGGTGTCGTCGATCTCGTCGGAGAGGGTCAGGCGGTTGGCGTCCTGCGGCAGGCAGTCGCCGTTGATGCCGATGCCGGCGACGTGGTTGTAGCGGTGCAGGTAGTCGAGCAATGGCTGGCCCCAGAGTCCCCTGCCCCGCGCGACCTGGCCGGCCCAGGTGACGGGCACGATGCCGAGGCTCTGGACGAGGTAGCGGCCGGCGAAGCTGCGGGGGGCCGGGCCCATGTCCTCGGTGATGAGCGAGGAGGGGTAGCCTTTGTGGGGGCGCGTCTCCTGGGCGAAGGTGCCCCAGACTTGGGTGGCGACATGGGCCATGAAGTTGCGCCCGACCTGGCCGCTCGAGTTGGCGAGGCCGGTGTGCAGCAGCAGGCGGGGGGTCTCGATGCCGCCGGCGCAGAGGAAGACGGCCCGGCAGCGCTGACGCAGGTCGCGGCCGTCGCGCCGGTAGACGACGGCGGTGATGCGGCCGGCGGCGTCGCGCTCGAAGCCGTGGACGGAACATTCCGGACGGATCTCGGCGCCGCGGGAGACGGCGAGCGGCAGGTAGGTGACGTCCATGCTGGTCTTGGCGCCGATGCGGCAGCCCTGGTGGCAGTAGCCGCAGTTGATGCAGGCGGGGCGGCCGGGGATGCCGGGCTGGGCGTAGGCGCTGGAGGTGATCGCGGCCGGCGCCGGGCAGTGGGGGATGCCGAGGGCGGTGCAGCCGGCTTGCATCAGTTGCGCCGGGGCGTTCAGCGCCGGGGGCGGCAGGGGGTAGCGGCGGTCGGGGTCCCAGGGATAGGCGGCGGGGCCGGAGACGCCGATGAACTGTTCGACGTCCTGGAGGTAGGGGGTGAGTTCGTCTTGGGTGATCGGCCAGTCCTGGCCGACGCCGCAGGCCGAGCGGAGGCGCAGGTCGGTGTCGCGCGGGCGGGGGACGAAGGCGCCCCAGTGCAGCATCGAGCCGCCGACGCCGGTGCCGCTGTTGTTGGCGCCGAAGGCGGTCGGGGTCTCGCCGGCGCTGAGGCGTTCGCCGAGCCAATAGAGGTCGGACGAGGCGACCTCGTCGACCGGGTAGGCCTCGGGGGTGCGGTTGCGGCCGGCTTCGAGGGCGACGACGCGCAGGCCGGCGGCGGCGAGGCGGGCGAGCAGGGGCGCGCCGCCGGCGCCGGTGCCGATCACGACCGCGTCGACGATGTCGGCGGGCGCGTGGCGGCGCATTCCCGAGAGGTTCATGGCGCGGCGGGCTCCCAGGGCTCGCGTTCGCCTAATCCGATGGCGGTGAAGCCGGGCTTGTTGGGTCCGTCGCCGCCATAGGCGATCCCGCTGTAGCCGATGCGGGCCAGGGTGGCGGGGTGGGCCATGTAGAGCTTGGCGGCGTCGGCGAGCAGGTCCTGGAACCAGAGCTTGATCTGGGCGGCGTCGAGCGCGCCCGGATCGAGGGCGCCGGCGGCGGCGCGGGTCAGCAGGGCGTCCTGCAGGTCGGGGGCGAGATCGGGGAAGGCGACGCCGTGGGCGGTGCGGGACTGGGCGTCGATGGTGGAGAGCCCGGCGGCGTAGGCGGCGCGGTCGGCGGGCAGGTCGGCGAAGCGCCAGCCGTCGCCTTCGCCGGCGGCGAGCTGTGCGTCGAGGCGGGCGGCGAGGTCGATTGGGGCGTCGCCGGGTTGCGGGAGGGCGCGGGAGAGGATGGCGCGGAGGGTGTTCAGTTGCGCGCCCGTCAGGGCGACGGGGAGGTAGGCGGGGTCGTCTTCGCGATCGCGGGACTGGAGGGCGATCCGGGTGGGCGTGCTGACGCGGGGGGAGTTGATCAGGGCTCGATACGAGTCGGGAATGGCGGGGCGGCTCATGCGGCGACCTGTTCGAGGTGCTCGGCGAGCAGGCGGGCGACCGTCTCCGGCTGTTCCATGGGCAGCAGATGGGCGGCGCCGTTCAGTGTCAGGAGGCGGTGGGACGCGTAATGCGGCGCGGTGAGGCGGCGTTGGGCGTCCTCGCCGAGCGCCTCGTCTTCGGACCCGGCGAGGATCAGCGCCGGGGTGCGCAGGACGCCGATGCGGGCGGCCCAGTCCTCGCGGCTGCCGTCGCGCAGCCAGGCGGCCCAGGCTTCGGGGTGCATGCGCAGCAGGTCGTTCGTGGCGGTGGCGAGCGTTTCGGAGTCCAGAGCGTCGGCGACGTTGCCTCGAGATATTCGCGGGCTTGGGCGGGCCATGCGGCGGGGTCGCCGGTGAACCAGCCGAGCATGGTCTGCCGCTTGTCCTCCTCCATCGGCTCGGGGCCGGGCGGCGAGCCGGCGAGCAGCGCGATGCCGCGGAGGCCGGCGAGGCCCGGCTCGCCGTCCTCGGCGCGGCGGGCGAGCACGGCGGCGATTTTCGCGCCCATGCTGTGGCCCGCGATCATCCAGTCGCCGAGAGCGGCGGCGGCGAGCTGGGCGGCGACGCTGTCGGCCATGTCGGAGACGCTGTAGCCGGGCTGTTGGGCGGCGGCGCCGAAGCCGTTCAGGTCGAGCGGGAGGCAGCGCATCCGGCCCGCCAGGTGCGCCGCGACGGCCGACCAGGTGGCGGCGCTGCCGCCGAGGAAATGCAGGCAGACCAGGGTCGGCGTGTTCTGGTTGTGATCGGGCATCAGGGGGCGGCTTTCGCTGTCGCGGGTTCACATGGGGCCATTGCCGGACTCCGCTAGCGCCGAGGCGGCGTGGATCAGCGCCAAATGACTGAGCGCCTGAGGGACGTTGCCGAGGGCGGCGCCGGTGGCGGGATCCATCTGCTCGTGCAGCAGCCCGAGATTGCCGCCGGTGGCCTGGAGCATCGCGTCCATCTGCGCGCAGGCTTTCGCGCGGTCGCCGAGCAGCGCGTAGGCCTCGACCAGCCAGAAGCCGCAGGCGACGAAGGCGCCCTCCTCGGCCTGCATCCCGGAGTAGCGGTAGACATGCGGCAAGCAGCCCAACTCGCGGACGACCGCGTCGCGGGTGGCGGCCAGGCGGGCGGGGTTGGGGAAGCCGAACCGCGCGCCGAGCAGGAGCGACGCGTCGAGCTGGTCGGAGCCGGCGAAGAGCATGTAGGCCTGCCGGTCCTCGCTCCAGCATTCCGTTTCGATCCAGTCCCGGATGGCGTCCCGCGTGCGGCGCCAGAACTCGATCGGGCCGTCATCCATCTGGCCGAGTTCGGCCAGCGACACGGCATGGTTCAGCGCGAGCCAGCAGCTGATCTTGGAGAGGGTGTAGTGCTCGCGCTGCTCGAGTTCCCAGATACCGCTGTCCTGTTCCTGCCAAATGGCGGCGCAATGGTCGGCGGTGTCGGCCAGCAGCTTGCGGGTGGCGAGGTCGAGCACGTGGCCGGCGGCGACGAACAGAGATGCGGTCTCGAACAGGTCGCCGAAGATGCCGAGCTGGAGCTGGGTGCCGGCGCGGTTGCCGCGTCGGACCGGCTGGCTGCAGCGGTAACCGGGGAGGTCGAGTTCGGATTCGCCGGTCACCTCGTCGCCGTCCAGCGTGTACATCGTCGCCAGCGTGCCGCCGTTGCGGCGGACGGTGCGGGTCAGCCAGGAGAACGCGGCTTGGGCCTCCTCGGTGGCGCCGACGCGCAGGAAGGCGATGATGGTGTAGGTCGCGTCGCGGAGCCAGGCGTAGCGGTAGTCGTAGTTCTTGCGGCCGCCGATGCGTTCGGGCAACGAGGTCGTCGCCGCGGCGGCGATCGATCCGGAGGGAGAATAGACCAAGAGCTTGAGCGCCAGCGCGCTCCGGCGTACGGCGGCCTCGTAGGGGCCGATCGGGACGATGTCCTGCGCCCATGCCCGCCAGGACCGGTCCGACCGGTCGATGCGCGCGTCGATATCGTCCATCGGCGAGAGGATCAGCGGCACCTCCCAGCCGGCGAGGACCGCCAGCGTGCTGCGCTCGCCGGCGCGGACGACGAGGCGGGCGAGCACGCCGCGGCCGTTCTCCTCGGTGCGCTGCACCGGGCCGGAGGTGCGGAAGGCGGTGATGAGGCCGTCCAGATGCAGCACGTCGCCATGCGGGCTGGCTTCGCGCCACGAGCCGGCGCTGACGGCGCGCGCACCCAGGACCTCGATGCGGCACTCGATCGAGCCTTCGAGGCCGTCGACCCGGCGGGCCAGCTCGCTCCACGGCAGGCGGCCGGCGATGCCGCTGTTGAGCGAGTCGGTCACGCGCATGCGTCCCGTCGCTGTGGTGAAGACCTGTTCGAAGACGTTGCTGTCGTCGCGGTAGCGGCGCTCGACGGTGAACGGGTCGACGGGGGTGATGGAGAAGCGGCCGCCGGCCTGCGGGTCGAGCAGGCGGTCGAACAGCGGCTCGCCGTCGATCGCGGCGGGGCACCACCAGTCGATCGAGCCGTCGGCGCCGACGAGGGCGACGCTGCGTCCGTCGCCGAGGGCGGCATAACGTTCCAGCGGCAGGGACCCGTCGGGGTGCCTCACGGGCGGCAGGCTGCTCATTGACCATCTTTCGTTTGGTGCGCCGCACAACGCGCGCCGATCGCGGAGAGTTCGGGGACCGTCGTCGGGGAACGTTTGGCTCCGTCCGCGTTGAGTGTGCCGCAACCAGGAGCATGCCCCGTGGCCATCGATCCCCGTACCCGCTACCCGCGCCCGCCGTTCGACACCGCGCCGCAATCGGCGCCCGGCTCGTCGTCGCAGATGTCGCCGCAGCCGATCTATGGAGAGGATTCCTATGTCGGCTCCGGCAAGCTCGAGGGGCGCGTGGCGATGGTGACGGGGGCGGATTCGGGCATTGGGCGGGCGGTGGCGCTGGCGTTCGCGCGGGAAGGGGCGGATGTGCTGCTGTCGTATCTCGACGAGGAGGAGGATGCGGAGGCCGCCTGCGCCTCGGTGCGCGCGGCCGGGCGCGAAGCGGTGAAGCTGCCGGGCGACATCTCCGATGCGGGGCATTGCCGCAGCCTGGTGAAAGCGGCGATCGACCGCTTCGGGCGGCTCGACATCCTCGTCAACAACGGCGCGACGCAGACCTCGCGGCACGCGCTGGACGAGATCTCGGACGAGGAATGGGAGCGGACGTTCGCGGTCAACGTCCACTCGCAATTCTATCTGTGCAAGGCGGCGGTGCCGCATCTGCAGCCGGGCGCGTCGATCATCAACACGTCATCGGTCAACTCGAAGCATCCGATGCCGACGCTGCTGGCCTATTCGGCGACCAAGGCGGCGATCGCGAACTTCACCATCGGGCTGGCGCAGATGCTGGTGGAGAAGGGCATCCGGGTGAATGCGGTGCTGCCCGGGCCGATCTGGACGCCGTTCATCCCGACCGGCATGGACCCCGAGCAGGTGAAGAAGTTCGGCAGCCAGTCGCCGATGGGTCGTCCGGGGCAGCCGGCGGAACTGGCGGCGGCGTATGTCTACCTGGCGTCGGACGACGCGAGCTACACGACCGGCACGCTGCTGCCGGTGCATGGCGGCATGGCGATCTACTGACGTTTTTGGACGGAGCCGAGCGATGACGCAGACAATCGCCGACCTTATCGCGCACACGCTGGCCAGCGCCGGCGTCGAACGGATCTGGGGTGTGACCGGGGACAGCCTGAACGGGCTGAACGAGAGCCTGCGGAAGATGGGCAAGATAAGCTGGATGATGACGCGGCACGAGGAGGTGGCAGCGTTCGCGGCGGGCGCGGAGGCGGCGGTGACGGGGGAGCTGGCGGTGTGCGCGGGGAGCTGCGGGCCGGGGAACCTGCATCTGATCAACGGGCTGTTCGACTGCCACCGCAGCCGGGTCCCGGTGCTGGCGATCGCGGCGCATATCCCGTCGTCGGAGATCGGGCTGGGGTATTTCCAGGAGACGCATCCGCAGGAGCTGTTCCGCGAGTGCAGCGCGTATTGCGAGATGGTCAGCAACCCGGCGCAGATGCCGGAAGTGCTGCACCGGGCGATGCGGACGGCGATCGGGGAAAGGGGGGTGGCGGTGATCGTGGTGCCCGGCGACGTCGCGCTGATGGCGGTGCCGGGGAAGGCGGAGGCGGCGTGGCCGAAGCTGAACCTGCCGCGGATCGTGCCGGGCGAGGACGATATCGGGCGGATGGCGGCGCTGCTGGACGGGGCGGAAGCGGTGACGATCCTGGCCGGGGCGGGCTGTGCGGGGGCGCATGACGAGGTGGTGGCGCTGGCGGACCAGCTCGGGGCGCCGGTCGTGCATGCGCTGCGGGGGAAGGAATACGTCGAGTGGGACAACCCGTTCGACGTGGGGATGACGGGGCTGATCGGGTTCTCGTCGGGCTACCAGGCGATGGCGAACAGCAAGGTGCTGCTGATGCTCGGCACGGATTTCCCGTATCGCAACTTCTATCCGACGGAGGCGGCGGTGATCCAGGTGGACCGCGATGCGGGGCAGCTGGGCAAGCGGGTGCCGTTGCGTCTGGGCGTGGTGGGGGATGTGGGGGAGACGATCCGGGCGCTGCTGCCGCGGCTGCGGCGGCAGGAGAAGCGGGCGTTCCTGACCGCGGCGCAGGGCCATTACCGCAAGGCGCGCGAGGGGCTGGACGCGCTGGCGCGGCCGGCGGCGAAGGGGCGGCCGATCCATCCGCAATACGTCGCCAAACTGGTGAGCGAACTGGCGGCTGACGATGCGATCTTCTCGGCCGATGTCGGGACGCCGGTGGTGTGGGCGGCGCGGTATCTGGCGATGAACGGGAAGCGGCGGCTGCTGCTGTCGGCCAATCACGGGTCGATGGCGAACGCGATGCCGCAGGCGCTGGGCGCGCAGGCGGCGCATCCGGGGCGGCAGGTGATCGCGCTGAGCGGCGATGGCGGGTTCGCGATGGCGATGGGCGACCTGCTGTCGGCGCGGCAGAACGGGCTGCCGATCAAGATCGTGGTGTTCAACAACGGGCTGCTGGGGTTCGTGGCGCTCGAGCAGAAGGCGGGCGGCTATCTCGACACCAACGTGAAGCTCGACAACCCGGATTTCGCGGCGATCGCGACGGCTTCGGGGCTGCTGGGGCTGCATGTGGCGGATTCCGACGGGCTCGAGCCGGCGCTGCGGCAGGCGTTCGCGCATGACGGGCCGGCGCTGGTGGACGTGCGCATCGCGCCGCAGGAGCTTGCGATGCCGCCGGCGGTGAAGCTGGAGCAGGCGAAGGGGTTCAGCCTGTACATGCTGCGGGCGGTGCTGAGCGGGCGGGGCGACGAGGTGCTGGAGATCGCGCGGACGAACCTGCTGTAGCGCAGCCCTGCGCGGCCCGCGGTTGCGGCGCGCGCTCGTTGCGGCCTAGCGTCGCGTCGGCGCGGCAAGACGCCAGTGGGAGAGCGGATGAAGATCGTCGCGGTCGAGAGCTCGGTCGTTTCGGTGCCTTTCGACATGGGCGGGCCTGCGGGGCGGTTTGCCGGCAAGCTGTGGGACCGGATGGAGATCCTGCTCGTCAGGGTCGAGACCGATGACGGGCTGGTGGGCTGGGGCGAGGCGTTCGGCCATGCGGCGATCGCTGCGACGAAGGCGGCGCTGGACGGGATCGTGGCGCCGCTGGTGATCGGCGCGGATGCCGGGGACATCAACGGGCTGACCCGGCGGGTGATGCATGCGATCCATCTGCTCGGGCGCAATGGTCCGTTCGTGTATGCGTTCTCCGGGATCGAGATCGCGCTGTGGGACCTGCTGGGGAAGCGGTGCGGGCAGCCGGTGTGGCGGTTGCTGGGCGGGCAGGCGCCGGCGCGGCTGGGGGCTTATGCGAGCCTGCTGTCGTATCATAACGATCTCGATCTGGTGGCGCGGAACTGCGGGGATGCGCGGGCCAGGGGGTATCGGCATCTCAAGCTGCATGAATTGACGCGGGAGTCGGTGAAGGCGGCGCAGGCGGCGGCGCCGGATGCGGCGGTGATGCTGGACGTCAATTGCGCGTGGAGCCCGGCGGAGGCGCGGCGCATGGCCGAGGCGCTGGCCGATGATGGGCTGCTGTGGCTGGAGGAGCCGGTTTGGCCGCCGGAGGATGCGTCGGGGCTGGCGAGCTTGCGGCGGTTCGGGATCCCGCTGTCGGCGGGGGAGAACACGGCCGGGCTGTTCGGTTTCCGGAGCCTGATCGAGGCCGGGGCGGTCGACATCATCCAGCCGAGCGTGACCAAGGTGGGCGGGATCGGCGAGATGATGCGGGTGGCGACGCTGGCGCAGATCCATGGGGTGCAGATGATCCCGCATTGCCCGTATTTCGGGCCGGGGTTCCTGGCCTCGCTGCACATCGCCGCCGCGATGGTCGAGCGGCCGCTGATCGAGGTGTTGTGGCTGGAGATGGAGGCCAACCCGTTCGTGCCGTTCACCCGGGTCGAGGACGGGACGGTGCCGGTCCCGACCGGCGCCGGGCTGGGCTGCGACCCGGATCCGGCGGTGCTGGCGCGGTACGGCTCTAAACCGACGCGGATCGGAGAGATGGCATGAAGGTTACGGGGATCGAGACCAGGCCGGTGGTGGTGACGCTGCCGAAACCGATCGGCAGCGCGCTGGGGATGATGGACCGGATGGGCGTCGTCCTGGTCACGGTGCGCACGGACGAGGGCGTGAGCGGGGAGAATTTGATCTTCACGCTCAACGACCGGCGCACCCGCGTGCTGCGGCAGATGGTGGATGATCTGTCCGACGTGATCGTCGGGTTCGATGCGGGGCATATCGCGGGGTTCTGGGCGCGGGCTTGGACGAGCATCAATTTCCTGGGGCACAAGGGCGTGCCGGTGGTGGGGATATCCGCGATCGATGGCGCGCTGTGGGACGCGGCGGGCAAGGCGGCGGGGCTGCCGCTATACCGGATGCTGGGCGGGGCGAAGACGCGGGTGCCAGCCTATCACAGCGGCGGGCTGTGGCTCTCGTTGTCGACGGCCGAGCTGGTGGAGGAGGCGGGGCGGTTCGCGGCGGAGGGGTTCCGCGCGATGAAGATGCGGCTGGGCAGCGCCGACCCGGCTGACGACATCGCCCGGGTGCGCGCGGTGCGCGAGGCGATCGGGCCGGGGATCAAGCTGATGGCCGACGCGAATCAGGGGCTGAACGAGGCGCAGGCGATCCGGCTCGGGCGCAGGCTCGAGGAATTCGACCTGACCTGGTTCGAGGAGCCGCTGCCGGCCTGGGATCTCGAGGGGTTGGCGCGGGTATCGGCGGCGCTGGACACGCCGATCGCGAGCGGGGAGACGGAATACACGCGGTATGGGTTCCGGCGGATGCTGGAATTGCGCTCGGCCGACATCCTGATGCCGGACATGCAGCGCGTGGGCGGGGTGAGCGAGTTCATGCGGGTGGGGCACATGGCCGAGGCGCACGACGTTGCGGTGTCGAGCCATCTGTTCTCGGAGACGAGCGTGCAGGTGCTGGGGGCGCTGTCGAATTCGAGCTTCCTGGAGTTCATGCCGTGGTTCTCGGCGCTGTATCGGGAGCGGTTGGAATTCGATGGCGGCGACGTTCTCGTTCCCGAACGGCCGGGTTGGGGCTTTACGTTCGACGCCGAGGTCATCCATCATCTGAGCCAATGAGCGGGCGGTCGAACCCGCCGGAACGATTTCGGGAGGAATTTGCATCATGATCACCCGCCGAACGCTCACGCTGGGGGGCGCCGGGCTGGCGGCCGCCGGGCTCGCCCGTCCCGCGATCGCGCAGAGCGAGCCGATCCGTATCGGCTGGCTGGCGGCGTTGACGGGGCCGAGTTCGGCGCCGGCGATCGGTTTCGACCGCGGCGTGCGCTATGCGGTCGATGCCATCAACCAGGCAGGCGGGGTCAAGGGACGCAAGATCGAGCTGGTCGTGCGCGACACGCAGGGGGATCCGACCAAGGCCGTGAATGCGGTGCAGGAGATGATCAGCCGGGCGCAGGTGCATGCGATCTGGGGGCCGACGAATTCGGGCGAGTCGCTGGCGACGACGCCGATCATGGCGCGGTTCAAGATGCCGGACCTGCATCCCTGCTTCGTGGACAGCCTGATCGACCCGGCGAAATATCCGAGCGCGTTCCGGCTGGCGCCGTCCAACAGCCAGATCGACGAGGCGGTCGGCGGTTACGGCGTGAAGAACCTCAAGCTGAAGAAATTCGCCGTCATCGGCGACACGACCGGCTATGGCACCACCACGGTGAACAGCTCGTCGGCGGCGTTCGGCAAGCTCGGCGGCGAGGTGGTCTACAAGGGGACGATCGACGCGACGCAGCCGGACGTGACGCCGGACATGTTGCGGATGCGCAGCGCCGGGGCGGAGGCGATCGTGGTGTGGACGGTGTCGACCGGGCTGATCTCGAGGCTGATGAACACGCGGGCAGAGATGGGGTGGGACGTGCCGTTCATCGGGCATCCGGCGATGGGGTCGGGCGAGGTCGGCAGCCTGATCGCCAAGCCGGCGAATTGGGGCAAGACGTACATCCTGGGGTTCAAGAACTGCAGCTACGGGCCGGACGGGAAGCTGCCGGGGCGGGTGCAGCAATTCGTCGACAGCGTGAAGGGCAAAGTGGAGCTGGCGGACACGACGCTGTGGTGGGTGGTCGACGGCTACGACGCGATCACGCTGATCGCGGACGCGGTGCGCGAGACGGGGTCGAGCGAGTCGGCGAAGATCACCGGGTATTGGGAGACGCTGAAGGAGCATCCGGGGCTGTTCGCGACGTATAGCTTCTCGAAAGAGCAGCATAACGGGCTGCCGACGAGCGACCTGGTGATGTCGGAGGCGAACAGCCAGCAGCTTGGCGCGTACAAACTCGCGCCGGGCTACGGCTGAGAAACGTCCGATGATGCTTTTGCGCCGCAGCGCATTCTCGACCGGTTTCTGAGCGGGCGGGCGACGCGTGCTCGCCGCGATCTTGACGTCCGGGCTCGCGCTCGGGGCGGTCTATGCGATGATGGGCGTGGTTTACAACGTCATGTTCGCGGCGTCGCGGGTGATGAGCTTCACGACGGGGCAGCTGGGCATGCTCGGGGGCGTGCTGGGCGCGGTGTTCATCGGGGTGTTGCGGCTGCCGTCGCCGGTGGGGCTGGTGCTGACGCTGGCGGCGTGCGCGCTGGTCGGCGTGGTGACGGAGTTCGTGGCGGTCCGGCCGGTGCTGCGCAAGCTGGAGCAGCATTTGTACGTGCTCTCGACGCTGGCGCTGGCGCTGATGATCCAGCAGTTCACGGCGATCGAATGGGGGACCGAGCCGCGGCCGTTTCCCGGGCTGATCGGGTTCCATGGCGGCGGGATGGCCGACGAGAAGTTCTGGCTGCCGATCGTGGCCTGCGCGGCGACGATCGCCGGGTTGGAGCTGCTGTATCGGCGGACGCTGGTGGGGCGGGCGTTCCTGGCGATCGCGGAGGACAATTTCGCGGCGCGGGCGCTGGGGTTGCCGGAGCGCAATTTGCGGATCGCGAGCTATGCGCTGGCGGGGGCGATCGGCGGGTTGGCGGGGTTCGCTTCGGGGCAGTTGCTGCTGGCCTTCTTCGCGAACGGGGCGATGTTGAATTTCTATGGCTTCGTGCCGGTGGCGTTGGGCGGGCTGGGCAACAACAAGGGCGCGATCCTGAGCGGTCTGGCGCTGGGCGTGCTGCAGCAGGCGGCCAATTTCATGTTCGGCGGCGTGTTCGCCTCGGTGGCGGTGTTCACGATCTTCATCGTGGCGCTGCTGGCCGCGCCGCAGGGGTTGTTCGGCGCACCGCAGCAGCGGCGGGTGTGACGCGGTGAGCATGGCCGGGTTGCGGCGGGGCGCGCCCTATCTGCTGATCCTGGTGATCGCGCTGCTGCTGCCGATGGTGTCGAACGATTACTGGACGCTGATCGCGACGCGGGCGGCGGTGTATTGGGTGCTGGTGTCGGGGCTGAACCTGGTGGTGGGGTTCGCGGGGCAGTTGGCGATCGGGTGGGTCGCGCTGCTGACGCTGGGTGCCTACACGACCAGCGTGCTGTGCGCGGGGACGGTGATGGAGCCGTGGCCGGCGCCGCTGGCGTTCGTGGCCGCGGGGGTGGTGGGCGCGGTGGCCGGGCTGATCGTGGGGCTGCCGGCGCTGCGGCTGCGGACGTTCTATTTCGCGATGACGACGCTGGGGTTCGCGACCATCGTCACGCAGATCGCGCTGGCGTGGCAGAGCGTGACCGGCGGCGGGATCGGGGTGGCGGGGCCGAGCCTGCCGGGGCCGTTCGCGAACGGGTTGGGCTTTTATCTGTTGTGCCTGGGGTTGGCGGCGCTGTGCACGTGGATGACGGCGAACGTGGCGCATAGCCGGTTCGGGCGCTCGCTGATCGCGGTGCGCGACGCGGACGTGGCGGCGGAGATCTGCGGCGTTTCGAAGCCGCGGCTGCTGGGCGCGGTGTTCCTGTTCAGCGGCGCGCTGGCGGGGGTCGCGGGCGGGCTGTTCGCGACGCTGCAATCCTACATCACGCCGGACGCGTTCACGTTCGACCTCTCGGTGCTGTTCTTCATTTCGATCCTGATCGGCGGACGCGGCTCGATCCTGGGGCCGCTGATCGCCACGATCGTGCTGACCTGGCTTCCGGAGTTCGCCGCGCCGCTGGTGGTGTGGTCGACCTTCCTTTATGCGGCGCTGCTGCTGCTGATCGTGCTGGCGGTGCCGGGCGGGATCGCGGCGCTGCTGGATTTCGAGAACCGGCGGGCGTTGCCGAGCAACCGGGCGGTGATCCCGCGCCCGGCGCTGCTGGCCAATTTGCTGATCGGCGCGACGGCCGGGAGCGCGATCCGGCTCGAGGCGGTGGGGCTGCGGTTCGGCGGGCTGAAGGCAATCGACGGGCTCGACCTCGTGATCGCGGGCGGGGAGATCCATGGGCTGATCGGGCCGAACGGTTCGGGCAAGACGACGACGCTGAACGTGGTTTGCGGGTTCAACACGCCGCAATCGGGGTCGGTGACGGTGGACGGGGCGGCGCTGCCGTTCGGGCGGCCGCAGGCGCGGGCGGCGGCGGGGATCGCGCGGACGTTCCAGACGCCGCGGCTGGTCGGCGAGGCGACGGTGCTGCAGAACGTCATGATCGGCGGGGCGACGGTCGGTCAGGCGGGGTTCATGCAGGCGGTGCTGAGCCTGCCGCGGCACCATCGCGACGAGGCGGTGCTGCGGGAGCGGGCGCTGCTGGCGCTGCGGATCGTCGGGCTCGAGGGGCTGGCGGCGGTGCGGGCCGACCGGCTGCAGCATAGCGAGCTGCGCTTCATGGAGATCGCGCGCGCGCTGATGCTGCGGCCGCGCTACCTGCTGCTGGACGAGCCGGCGGCCGGGCTGTCGGGGGACGAGATCCATCGGTTGGGCGAGCTGATCCGCGGCATCAGCCTGCATCACGTGGGGGTGCTGCTGGTGGAGCATCATGCCGAGCTGATCTTCGACATCTGCGACCATGTGACCGTGCTGAACCTGGGCAAGACGCTGGCGGCGGGGACGCCGGACAGCATCCGCCAGCACCAGGAAGTGGTGAGTGCGTATCTTGGCGGGTGAGGCGCTGCTCGAGGTGGCCGAGCTGCAATCGGGCTACGGCAAGATCGCGGTGCTGCACGGCGTGTCGATGCACGTGAAGCGGGGCGAGGTGGTGTCGTTACTGGGGCCAAACGGCGCCGGGAAGACCACGCTGCTGGCCGCGGTGTCGGGGCTGTTGCCGTGCAGCGCGGGGCGGGTGCGGTTCGATGGGCAGGACATGCAGGGCGCGGGGCCGCGGCGCTCGGCGCGGCAAGGGCTGGTGCATGTGGTGGAGGGGCACCGGGTGTTCACGCAGATCAGCGTGGCCGACAATCTGCACCTGGCGGGCTACGACCTGAAACGGGGCGAGCGCGAGGCGCGGATCGAGGAGGCGCTGGTGTATTTCCCGGAGATCGCGGCCAAGCGGCATGAGCGGGGCGGCGCGTTGAGCGGCGGGCAGCAGCAGATGCTGGCGGTGGCGCAAGGATTGGTGCGGCGGCCGCGGCTACTGATGCTGGACGAGCCGTCGGCGGGGTTGTCGCCGGTGCTGGTGGACCGGGTGCTGGCGGTGGTGAGCCGGTTGCGGTCGGAGGGGGTTTCCGTACTGCTGGTGGAACAATTGATCGAGAAGGCGGTCGCCGTCTCGGACCGGGTGTATGCGCTGGCGCAGGGCCGCATGGTGCTGGAGGCGCGGGCGGACGAGGCGGACCTGAAACATCGGCTCGAGCGGGCCTACATGGGCGGCGAGTGAGCCGCGTGACTGAAATGGAGATGCGAATGACACCACCCGATCGTCTGCGCGCGCTGCTGGCGGAGCCTGGCTTCGTGGTCATGCCCGCGGTGTGGGACGGGCTGAGCGCGAAGCTCGCGGCGCAGGCGGGATTCCCGACGGCGTTCCTGTCCGGATCCTGCGTGGCCGGCAGCCGGCTGGGCGGGCCGGACCTGGACCTGCTCTCGTTCGCCGAGATGTTCAATTCGTTCGACATGGTCAGGGGCGCGGCGCCGGGCACGCTGGTGCTGGCCGACGCGGATCATGGGTACGGGAACGCCTTGAACGTGCAGCGGACCGTGCGCGCCTATGGGCGCGCGGGCGCGGCGGCGATCCTGATCGAAGACAAGATCACGCCGCGGGCGCTGACCTCGGCGGGCAAGCCCTGCCTGCCCCGCGACGAAGTGCGCATGAAGATCCGCGCGGCGGTCGAGGCGGCCAAGGAGTCGGGCGTGCTGATCATGGCGAGGACCGATTGCCGTCCGACCGCGGGGATCGACGAGGCGTTGGCGCGGATCGAGATGTATGTCGAGGAGGGGGCCGAGCTGCTGTTCCTGGACTCGCCGAAGGACGAGGACGAGTTCCGCCGCGCGGTGGCCGCCAGCCAGGGCCGTCCGCATTTCGCCGTGCTGTCCCCCGGCGGCGTGCGCGAGACTCCGACGCAGGCGCGGGCGGCCGAATTGGGGCTCAAGATCGGCACCTACCCCACCGCGCTGCTGTCGCCGGTCGCCGCGGCGATGAAGGCGGGGCTTGCCGCCATCGCCAGCGGACAGGCGGAGACGGCCACGGCGCTGAGCCCGGCGGAGTTCCGCAGCACGCTCGGCTACGGCGATTACGACGAGCAGGCGAAGCGCTTCACCTTGCCGGGCTGAGGAAGCGCTCGCGCAGCCAGGCGTCGATTTGGGCGGCGATGGCGTCGCCGTTGTCGTCCATCATCATCATGTGCGAGTTGCCGGCGATGCCCTGCTCGGGCAGGCGCCAATCGGTGACGCCGGCGCCGGCGGCGCGCATCGTGGCGGCGAGGCCCGTCATCGCCTCGCCGAGGCCGCGCCAGAGCGGCATGCGGTCCAGGAAATCGCCGAGCAGCAGCAGCGCTTCGAGACCGTCCAACCGGGGCGGCGGCTCGGGCGGGAAGCCGGAGGGCTCGACGCAGACCAGGCCGCGCACGAGGTCCGGACGCTGCCAGGCGGCGGCCAGGGTGATCAGGCCGCCATTGCTGTGCGAGAGCAGGACCGACGGGCCGATGCGCTCGAGGGCGGCGAGCAGGGCGGCGGTCGCGGCGGGGATGGTGGAGAACCAGCGCGGCACGTGCTGCAGCAGCAGCGTATCGAACGACGCCACCGGGAAGCGTTGGCCGGGGAACGGGGTGCGGCTGCCGTGCGGGCCGATGCGGTAGAGCGACCACATCTGCTCGGCGCTGCGCGAGACCGGCGGATCGGGCCAGATGCCCGGCAGCGCGCACCAGCCGGCGCGGCCGCGCTCGACGCCGTCGACCACATGGACGGGCCAGCCGGCGCGGAGGAAGTGCTCGAGCCAGCCAGGCCTGCCGTCCGGCGTCGTCTCCCACATGGCGCCGGTGAGGCAGCCGCCATGCACGAGGACCAGCGGCGACCGGCCGGCAGCGTCTTCGGGCACGAAGGACTGCACGTAGGCCTGTTCGACGTGGAACGTCCCGTTGGGGTCGTGCTCGATCGCCGCCTGGGCCGAGAAGCGGATGGTCTGCGCCGCCTGCCCTGCCACCGTGACCGGGCGGCCGCCGGCGAAGAAACTGCCGATCGATGCCAGGCGGATCACGGTGCGGGCGGCGCCGGGCTGCATTTGGATCGGGAGAGCGGCCAGGCTTCGTTTGTCAGCGGCAAGCGGCGTCCTCCCGTTGTGTCTGCGCCGGGGCGGCGAGACGTTGCGGGGTTTAAATGCCTGGCTGGCGCTGGGGTCAACCGCGGGTCAGTGGGCGGCCGAGGCTGGTACGGGCGCGGCGGGTTTGCGCAGCAGCGGCACCAGCAGGGTGGCGAAGACGAAGGCGAGCATGATGGCGCGGAAGGCGTCGGCGAAGGCGAGGGTCGAGGCTTCGCGGTAGGCGAGGTGCCAGAGCTGGTTGAGGGCGGCGGCGTGGCCGTCGTCGACGGCGCCGGGTCGCGCGGCGTAGCGGGCGGCGACGGTGGCGAGGAGCCGGGTCGTGGGGCCGGAGGCTGGGGTCATGGTGGAGGCGATCTGGTTGAAGTGCAGGTTGGTCTGGTCGTTGATGATCGCGGCGGCGACCGCGATGCCGACCGCGCCGCCGAGGTTGCGCATCATGTTGAAGAGGCCGCTGGCGTATTTCAGGCGCGCGGGCGGCAGGCTGCCGAGGCCGAGATTGACGCTCGGCGCGACGGCGAAGACTTGCGGGAAGCCGCGCAGCAATTGCGGCCAGAGCAGTTCCGCGCCGCCCCATTCATGGGTGATGAAGCTGTAGCTCCACATCGCCAGGCCGAAGGTCGCGAGCCCCGCCGCCATCAGCCACCGGGTATCGAATTGTTTCGCCAATAGGATGTAGACGGGGGTGCCGAGGAGCGAGGCGACGCCGGTCGAGAAGATCGCGGCGCCGATCTGGAACGCGCTGTAGCCGCGCGTGTAGCCGAGGAACAGCGGCGTCAGATAGATCGTCGTGAAGATGCCGACGCCGGTGATGAACGAGAGGGCGCAGCCGATCGCGAAGTTGCGGTTGCCGAATGCCCGCAGGTCGACCACGGGGTTCTCGACCACCAGGCTGCGCCAGCCGAACAGCGCGAGCGAGATGGCGGCGGTGAATGCGGTGGTGCGGATGGTTCGGTCGTCGAACCAGTTCCACCGCGTCCCTTCCTCGAGCGTGTATTCCAGGGTCCCGAGGCCGACCGCCATCAGCGCGATGCCGAGATAGTCGGCGCCCTTCAGCAACGAGAGATCGGGCTTGTCGATGTCGACGAGCATGGGCACCAGCAGGGTGATCGCCAGGCCGGGGACCAGGTTGATGTAGAACAGCCAGTGCCAGTTGATGGCGTCGGTGATCCAGCCGCCGATGACCGGGCCGAGCGTCGGCGCGATGGAGGCGATGGTGCCGATCACGGCGGCGGAATAGACCCGCTTGGGGCCCTGGAAGTAGTGGAAGGACGAGGTGAACACGGTCGGGATCATCGAGGCGCCGAGCAGGCCCTGCAGCGCGCGGAACAGGATCATCGACTGGATGTTCCAGGCCATGGCGCAGAGCAGGCTGGAGAGGGTGAAGCCGGCCGCGGACATGGTGAACAGCCAGCGTGTCGAGAACACGCGCGTCAGCCAGCCCGAGAGCGGGATCATGACGATCTCGGCGATCAGATAGGCGGTCTGCACCCAGCTGATCTCGTCGCGCGCCGCGGACAGGCCGCCGCCGATATCCTGCAGCGAGGAGGCGACGATCTGGATGTCCAGCAGCGCGATGAACATGCCCGCGCACATGACGACGAAGCCGAGCATGCGTCCTACTCCCGGGTGTCGATGCGGACGGTGATCGACAGGCCCGGCCGCAGCACGCCGAGGGCGGCGGCGCCGTCATCGAGCGCGATCCGCACCGGCACGCGCTGCACGATCTTGGTGAAATTGCCGGTCGCGTTCTCGGGCGGGATGACGCTGAAGATCGCGCCGGTGCCGGGGGCGATGCTGGCCACGTGCCCCGCGAGGCGGCGGTCGGGCGCGGTGTCCGCGACGATGGCGGCGCGCTGGCCGGGGCGGATGTGCGCGAGCTGGTCCTCCTTGAAGTTGGCGTCGACCCAGAGCGCCTGGGCGGGGACGACGGACATGAGGTAGGAGCCGGTGGCGGCGTAGGCGCCGATGCGCGCGGCGCGGTTGCCGACATAGCCGTCGACCGGGCTGCGGATCTCGGTGTAGCCGAGGTCGAGCTCGGCGGCGCGGACCGAGGCGCGGGCGCCGGCGACCGCGGCGCGCGCGCCCTCGAGCTGGCTTTGCAGCACGCCGACTTGGGCGCCTGCCGCGGAAAGCGCGGCCTGCCCGGCGACGATGGTGGCGTCGGCATCGTCCTTGGCCGATGCGGCGCGCTGCTGCTGCTGGCGCGAGGCCGCGCTGGTGGCGGCGAGGCTGGCGTAACGGTCGGCATCCAGCCGCGCGAACACGGCGCGGGACTCGCGGCTGCGCAGGTCGGCCGCGGCCTGGCGGATCAGCGCCTGCTGCAGGGCGAGCTGGGATTCGAGGCTGGTGACCGCGGCCTGCTTCTCGGACAAGCCGGCGCGGGCGCGCTCGAGCGCCACGGTGAAATCGCGCGGATCGAGGCGGATCAGCACCTGACCGGCCTTGACCGGCTCATTGTCCCCGGCCTCGACCCCGGCGATGAACCCGGCCACGTGCGGCGAGATCGCGGTCACGTCGCCGCCGACATAGGCGTCGTCCGTCGTCTCGATGAAGCGCCCGGTCGTCCACCACTCGCGCCCCGCCCAGGCCGCCCCGGCCAGCACCGCCAGCCCGGCCAGCGCGAGGACGGCGCGGCGGCCGAGGCGACGCCGGACGGCCGCCGGGGCCATCACGTCGCGGACGAGCACACTCTCGGCCATCGCATCCTCCCGGTCAGGCGGCCTTGCGGCGATAACGGTCCGCGGCATGCTGGCGCGACAGGTTCGGCCCTAGCTTGGCGCGCGCCGCGTCGTATGCGTCCCAATCGGCGCGATCCGGCAGGGACGGGATCGTCACGTCCTCGCCGGCCTCGAGCCCGGCGAGCGCGGCGTCGACCATCTCCTCGGCGTCCATCACCATTTCCGGCGGCAGATCGTCGGCATCGCCGCCCGCCGTGCCCCAGAAGGCGGTGCGCGTCGCGCCCGGGAGGACCGCCTGCACCCGCACGCCGCGCTCGGCCAATTCGTGCCGCAGGGCGAGCGAGAGGTTGAGCACGAAGGCTTTCGTTCCGCTGTACACGCCATTGTACAGCTCCGGCGCGAGCGCCAGCACTGAGGCGATGTTGACGATCGTGCCTCGGCCCGCAGCCGCGAAATTCGCCGCCGCGGCCGCCGCCAAGCGGGTGGGTGCGGACACGTTGACCTGGATCATGCGCTCCAGCGCATCCGCATCGGCCCCGGCCAGACCTGGCGGCGCGCCGATCCCGGCATTGTTGACCAGCATCGTGATGGAGCGGTCCTGCTTCAGCCGCTCCGCCAGGCGCCGCACGTCGAGGCCATAGGCGAGATCGGCGCGGACGGTCTCCACCTTCACGCCATGCGCCGAGGCCCGCGCCGCCACCGCGTCCAGCCGCTCCTTGTCGCGCGCCACCAGGATCAGGCCGCGCCCACTTCGCGCGAGTCGGTCGGCGTAGACGGCACCGATCCCGCTGGAGGCGCCAGTGATGAGCGCCACGTTTTCATAACCCTGAGACATCGGAACGATCCCTTGCTGTCATGGAGAGGCGAACATGGAGCGTTCCACTCCCGGGCGTAATCCTCTATGATCGGCAGACATCCTTCCGTGGATCGGAATAGTCATGGACCGATTGGATTCGATGGCGACCCTGCTCGCGGTCGTCGACACCGGGAGCTTCTCCGCCGCCTCGCGCAAGCTGCGCGTGCCGCTGACGACGGTCAGCCGCCGCATCTCCGAACTCGAGGCGCATCTGCGCACCAAGCTGCTGCATCGCACCACGCGGCGCGTGACGCTGACCGATTCGGGGGCGCCGTATGTCGCGGTCTGCCGCCAGGTGGTCGACCAGATCGAGCAGGCGGAGCGCGCTGCCGGCGGCGAGTACCAGACGCCGAGCGGCGAGCTGACGGTCACCGCGCCGCTGGTGTTCGGCCGGCTGCACCTGGTCCCGGTGGCGGCGGAATTCATGGCGGAATATCCGGAGATCCGGCTGCGGTTCCGCTTCTCCGACCGCGTGCTCGATCTGCAGGAAGAACATATCGACGCCGCCATCCGCATCGGCCATCTCGCCGACAGCGCCCAGCGCGCGCGCCGCATCGGCAGCGTCCGGCGCCTGGTGTGCGCCAGCCCCGGCTATCTCGCCGCGCGGGGCGAGCCCCGCGGCCTGGCCGACCTAGCCGAGCACGATTGCGTGGCGTTCCACGGCATCGATCCGCCGGGCGCCTGGGTGTTCGCGACCGCGGACGGAGCCGTCACGGCGCCGATCCGCTCGCGCATCATGCTCGACACGATGGAGTCCGTCATCGATGCCGGGATCGCCGGGATGGGGCTGGTGCGGGTGTTCTGCTACCACGTCCGCCCGGCGCTGCGGGCCGGCACGCTGCGGGTGGTGCTGCCGGAGCACGTACCGCCGGGCTTGCCGGTGCACGCGATCCACCCGGGCGGGGGGCTGCTGCCGCTGAAGGTCCGCGCGTTCATGGATTTCTGCGTCCCGCGTCTGCAGGCGCGGCTGGCGTTCTGAAGCCGGCGTCGACGCCGCGGGGACGGTCGGCGCGCCAATCCCGGTGCTGCTCGAGGATCGCGCCCAGCCGCAGCAGGTCGAGATCGCCGCCCCATGGGCCGATCAGCTGCACCGCGGTCGGCAGGCCCTCGCGGTCGAAGCCGGACGGGATGGTCAGGGCGGGGTGGCCGGTGAGGTTGAAGGGGTAGACATACGCGCTCCAGCCCTGGCGGGTGATGCCGCATTTGACCCCGTCGATCTCCACCTCGTCGTGGGCGGCGTCGAAATCGGCCGGGAGCGCGGTGCGCGTGAGCGTCGGCGAGACCAGCACGTCGAAGCGCTCGAACAGGGCCTGGACCGCGCGGAACAGCCGTGTGCGGGCATATTGCGCCTCGCGGAACTGCGTCGCGGTGAACGCGTCGCCGCGCTCCATGAAGGCGAGCAGGACGGGGTCCATGCGGTCGCGCCATTGCGAGAGGTGGCGTCGTTGCGAGATCGCGAAGTTCGCCTGATACATGATGCGGCCGGCGAACTCGATCCATTCGATCTCCCCCGCATCGACGGCCGTCGCGCCGCATTCGGTGAGCACGTCGATCGATTCCTGGGCGTTGCGGCTCATCTCGCTCTGCACCATCGGATTGGCGGCCCGCGCGATCACGCCGATGCGCAATCCCTGCAGATCGTTGCCGATGAACTTCGGCGGCGGCAGCGGGGCGCGGTTCAGCGTCCAGGGGTCGCTGGAGTCCGGGCCGCCCATGACGGAGAGCATCAGCGCGGCGTCGGTCACCGTCCGCGCCATCGGCCCGGCATAGGTGTAGTTGCCGAAGGCGTCGGCGGCCTGCTGCCACGGCACCTGGCCGAGCGTCGGCTTCAGCCCGACCACGCCGCAGCAGGCGGCGGGGATGCGGATCGAGCCGGCGCCGTCCGTCCCCAGCGCGAGCGGCCCGGCGCCGCAGGCGAGCGCCACCGCGGCGCCGCCGGACGAGCCGCCCGAGGTGCGCGCCGGGTCCCACGGATTGCGCGTCACGCCGAAGCTCGGCCCGTCGGTCAGCCCCTTGTGCCCGAACTCCGGCAGCCGGGTCTTGGCGAAGGGGATCGCGCCGGCGGCGCGCAGGCGCGCGACCACGACATCGTCGGCGGCGGCGACGTTGCCGGCGAAGATCGCCGAGCCATGCGTGGTCGGCACGCCCTCGACGTCGACCTGGTCCTTGATGCTGATGGGGATGCCGTGCAGCGGCCCTGCGAACCGTCCGGCGGCGGCGTCGCGCTCGGCCGTGGCCGCGGCGTCCAGCGCCTGCTGCTCCATCAGCGTGACGAACGGGTTGAGCGCCGGCTGGATCGCGTGCGCCGCGTCGAGGACGGCGCGCATCAGCGTCACCGGTGAGAGCGTGCCGGCGCGGATGTGCTGCGCCGCCTCTGCGGCGGGCATGAAGCGGAGATCGTCCAAGCTGGTTCCCTTCTCGTCATCTGCCGAAAGCGGTTGCCGCTTCCGCCATATGATATATCGTCGGAACCGGCGTCACGCGCCAGCCGCATGGAGAATGAACATGCCAGAATACGCGATCACGAAGCGCGGTCTGTTGTTGGGCACGGCGGGCGCGCTCGCGGCCGCCGGCGTGGGACGAGCGAGGGCGGCCGACGCGCCGGTCACGGTGCTGCTCGAATCCGAAGCGGTCATCCTCGATCCGCACATGACCACGGCTGCGATCACCCGGACCTTCGGCTACCACATCTGGGACACGCTGTTCGCGATGGACAATGCGGGCGCGATCAAGCCGCAGATGGTGGCGAGCTGGGACACCCAGGCCGACGGGTTGCGCTGGCGGTTCGAACTGCGGGACCGGCTGGCGTTCCACGATGCGGCCCCGGTGACTTCGGCCGACGTGGTCGCCTCGCTCAAGCGCTGGGCGCCGCTCGACGCGCTCGGCCGGCGCATGCTCGCCGCCGGCGCGAGCTTCGCCGCCGATGGCGCGCGCGCGTTCACGATCTCGTTGCAGAAGCCATTCCCGCTGATGCTGGACGTGCTGGGCAAGCCGAACGCGCCGGTGCCGTTCATCATGCCCGCGCGCATCGTCGAGGCGGCCGGCGCCGGGCGCATCAAGGAGATCGTCGGCTCCGGCCCGTTCAGCTTCGCCGCCGATCAATGGCGACCCGGCGACAGCATGGTGATCAAGCGGTTCGACGGCTACGTCCCGCGCCCCGAACCGGCCGACTTCCTCGCCGGCGGCAAGACCGTGCATCTCGACCGCATCGTGCTGCGCGCGATCCCGGACGCGTCGACCGGCGCCGCGGCGCTGATCGCGGGCGAGATCGACTACATGCAGTATCTGCCGTTCGACTGGCTCGGACCGCTCGGCAAGAGCCCGGACGTCAAGATCATGACGCTGACCGGGCTCGACATGTTCCAGGGCAATTTCCGCCCGAACTGCGCCAGCGGGCCGTTCGCCGACCCGGCCGTGCGCGCGATCCTGTGGAAGCTGGTGAACCAGAAGGACATGCTGGACGCTGCGGGGATCGAGCCCGCGTACCGCGTCGAGAACTGCCCGTCGTTCTGGGTGTGCGGCACGCCGTTGGCGACCGCGGCCGGGTCCGGGGTAGCGCGCTATGATCTCGCAGCCGCGAAGGCCGCGCTGGCGCAGACCGCCTACAAGGGCGAGCCCGTCATCATGCTGCAGGTCAACGGCTCGATCTCGCAGGCGGCGGGAACGTTGTTGGCGCAGAACATGCGCGAGGCCGGCTTCACCGTGGACGAGCAGGTGATGGATTGGGGCACGGTGCTCGCGCGGCGGGCGAAGAAGGACGGCTGGAGCCTGTTCCCGGTCTACTCCAACGGCGTCGACATGGCCTCGCCGCTCAACCATTTCTATGTGGCGAACAACTGCGCCGACTATCCCGGCTGGAGCTGCAGCAAGACCATGAGCGACCAGCTCGAGGAATTCGTCGCGGCGCCCGACGATTCCGCGCGCAAGCGCATCGCCGCCGCGATCCAGGAGGAGGCGTACCGCCTCACGCCCTCGGTGATGTGGGGCCAGTTCGCGCGCCCCGCCGGCTACCGCAAGCGGCTGCGCAACCTCGCACAATCGAGCTTCCCGATCTTCTGGGGCGTCGAGCTGGCCGGCGCCTGACCCGATGACGCTCGACCGTGCGGCGCTCGAACGGGCGCTGCCGCCGCTCGACGGCACGCTGGACCTGCCGGGGCTGCAGGCGCCGGTCACCGTCTACCGCGACGAGTGGGGCATCCCGCACGCCCGTGCCGGCAGCGCCGACGACGCGCATTTCGCGCTCGGCTTCATCCACGCGCAGGACCGGCTGTTCCAGATGGACCTCACCCGCCGCCGGGCCGTTGGGCGGGCGGCGGAGTGGCTGGGCGCGCCGGCAGCGGCGTCCGACATGCTGGCGCGGCGGCTGGGCGTGGAGCGGGCCTCGCGTCGCGACGACGCCGCGTGCGGGCCGGCGGCGCGGCGGATGCTGGACGCTTATGCGAAGGGAGTGAACGCGTTCCTGGGCTCCGGCGCGGCGTTGCCGATCGAGTACACGCTCCTGGGCGCGACCCCGGAACCGTGGGAGGGGTGGCACAGCATCGCGGTCATGCGGCGGCTCGGGCTGCTGATGGGCTCGGTGTGGTTCAAGCTTTGGCGCGCGGTGGCGCTGCCGATCGTCGGGGCCGAGAACGCCGCCAAATTGCGCTACGACGATGGCGGGATCGACGCGCTCTGCTTGCCGCCGGGCGCCGCCGCGCACCGCATGGAGTCGGACCTCGCCGCCCTGCGACCGGCCATCGCCGCGCTGCTCGAGGCGATGGGCGCGGACGAGACCGGCGGCGGCAGCAACAACTGGGCAGTCGGCCCGGCGCACACACAGACCGGCCGGCCGATCCTGGCCGGCGACCCCCACCGCGTGTTCGAGATGCCCGGGCTGTATGCCCAGCACCACCTCGCCTGCGACGTGTGGGACGCGGTGGGACTGACCGTGCCGGGGGTGCCCGGTTTCCCGCATTTCATGCACAACGGCCACCTCGCCTGCTGCGTCACCCACGCCTTCGTCGACATCCACGACCTCTACATCGAGCGTTTCGATGACGGCGGCGCGGCGGCGCTGTTCCGGGGCACGTGGGAGCCGGTGCAGCGACGCGAGGAGACCGTCATGGTCCGCGGCGGCGAGCCCCGGACCGTCACGATCATCGAGACGCGGCACGGGCCGGTCATCGCCGGCGATCCCGCGTCCGGCCTCGCGCTTTCGCTGCGTTCCGTGCAGTTCGCCGAGACCGACCATTCGTTCGACTGCCTGCCGCGTATGCTCGAGGCGGAGACGGTGCCGGCGCTTTGGGAAGCGACGCGGGGATGGGGCCTGATCGACCACAACGTCGTCGCCGCGGATACGGCGGGCCGCATCGGCCACCGGGTGCGCGCGCTGGTGCCGGTCCGGCCGCGGGAGAATGGCTGGCTGCCGGTGCCGGGCTGGACCGGCGATGGCGAGTGGGAGGGGATGATCCCGTTCGAGGCGATGCCGTCGGTGATCGACCCGGCTGACGGCGTGATCGTCACCGCCAACAACCGCGTGGTCGCCGATGGCGAGCCGTATCTCTGCACTGACTGCCACCCGCCCTACCGCGCTGCACGGATCGCGGCGATGATCGCGGAACGTCCGCGCTTCGCCGTGGCGGACGCGGCGGCGCTGCATGCCGACACGCTGTCGCCGCACCGCGCGCTGTTCCACGCCTTGCTGGAGGAGGTGACGCCGGCCACCGACCGCGCCCGCGGGCTGCGTGACGCGCTGCTCCGATGGGACGGGAGAATGGATACCGGGTCGACCGGCGCCTCGCTGCTACAATGCCTGGCGCCGGGCCATGACCGCGATCCTGGTGCGCCGCGCCGGGCTCGAGGGTGCGGGGCGGGATCCGTTCGCCGCCGTGCCGCCGGGCCTGTCGCCGGCGGGGCAGATGTGGTGGACGCTGCCGACGCTGCTGCGCCGCCGCGACGCCGCGCTGCTGGGCGGCTGGTCGTGGGCGGAATTGGCCGCCGCCGCGCTGGACGAGATCGAGCCCGACCCGGCGCCGTGGGGCGAACTGCACCAGCCGCGTTTCGAGCACGCGCTCTCGGCCTCGATGCCCGAGCACGCCGCTTTGCTCGACGCGCCGTCGCGGCCGGTCGGCGGCGACGGGGATACCGTCATGGCGATCGGGCTGGTCCCCGGCGCCGGGCCGGCCGGGACCTATGGCGCGCTGTGCCGCTACGTGTTCGACGTGGGCGCGTGGGAGAACAGCCGCTGGGCGGTGTTCGCCGGCGCCTCGGCGCATCCGGGCAGCCGGCATTATGCCGACCAGAACGCGGCTTGGAGCGCCTGCGAGATGGTGCCGATGCGGTACGATTGGGGCTCGATCGAGCGGGCGGCCGAGAGCCATCCAGCAGTTGCGCCCGAAGTAGCCGGCTACCGGCCGCGCTGCAGCGACGTCTCCAGGGTCGGCGGCGGCCCGAGCAGCGCCGCTTCGTCGACGCGCCCGGCATCCAGATCCTCCAGCAGCGCGAGCAGCGGCGCGCCGCCCTCGAGCGTGTCGGCGTGGACGGCGTCCCGCACCGCGGCGCCGTCGCCGGCCCGCAGCGCGTCGATCACGTCGAGGTGGCGGTGCCGGCCCGGATAGACCGGAGGGGCATGCGGGTATTGCAGCGAGAGCAGCGGTCCGGTGCGCAGCCAAAGCCCCTGGATCAGGTTGAACAGCTCCGGCATGTCGCCGGCGGCGTAGACGGTCGCATGGAAGCGCCAGTTGAGGCTGACCGCATCCATCCACGCGCCGGTTTTCTGCGCCCGCAGCATCCGGGCATGGATGCGCTCCAGGGTCGCGATGTCCTTCTTGCCGACATGCGCCGCCGCCGCAAACGCCGCCAGCCCCTCGAGTTCGAGGCGGATGCGTCGGAGTTCGATGTAGGTCGGCACCGACAGGCGCGGGACGGTGAGCGACCGCGCCGTCTGCAGGACCAGCGCCCGCTCGCGCACGAGCTGCATCACCGCTTCGCGGACCGGCGTCTCCGAGACGTCGAGGGCGGCGGCGAGGTCGCGGATCTTGAGGCGCTGCCGGGGCCGCAGCCGGCCCTCGAGCAGCGCGTCCCGCAGCAGGTCGTAGACCTGCAGGGTGAGATTGGTGCGGAGGACCGCGGGAGCTGCTGGAAGCATCGTTCCTATTCTGGACCGCCGCTGGTGGATGGGGAAGCAGCGCCAACTAAGGCAGGCGGTTCTACACGTGGTAATAGAAACTGGTTGCCCTGCCCCCAAACGCGGCGCAAACTGTCCGCCATGACGGAGGAGGAGCGCGGGCGGCAGGTCGGCGTGCGGCGGGCGGCGCTCGCCGCCGAGACATTGCGGCTGTACGCCTCGGATTGGGGCGGCTTCTCCGCGTTCTGCGCCAACCGCGGCGTCGGCAGCCTGCCGGCCACCTCCGCCGACGTGATCGCCTTCCTGTCCCAACCCGGCGGCGGACGGGCTGCCCGCGGCCGACGCCTCGCCGCGATCGACCACCGCCACCGCCAACTCGGCCTGCCCGCGCCCGGCGACGACGCCGAGGTGCGCGCGACCCTCCGGCAAGTGCGCAAAGCGCTCCCCGCCCGCACCCGCAGCCCGGCGCCGTCGGACGCGGCGCTCCGGGCGATGGCGCAGCGCTGCCCGGGCGACCTCGCCGGAAGGCGGGACCGGGCGGTGCTGCTGCTGCTGGCGACCGGGCTGGGCCGGCGCGCGGTCGTCGCGCTGCAAGCCGAGCGGATCCGTTTCTCCGAAGCCGGCCTCACGGTCGGCGACGGCGCGGTGATGGTGCCGCGCGGCGCCGCCGGGGCGTGTCCGGTCCGCGCCGTGGAGGAATGGCTGCTCGCCTCCGCCACCCGCTACGGCCCGGTGTTCCGCAAGATCAACCGCTGGGGCACGCTGGAGACCGCCGCGCTCGGCGCCGATGCGGTGCGGCTGATCCTCGCCCGCCGCGCCGCCGCGTGAGCTTCGCCCCCGCCCACACCGACTGGCTCTACCATCACCTGACCGCGACCGGCCCGGCGCCGGCGCTGGCCGCCTTCCGCGACGCCGCGGCGGGCGCCGGGATCATCCCCTGGACGCTCGATCTGGACCGGATGGAGGAGGACTACTTCCTGGCGCTCGCCACCCCCTCGCAGCGGAGCCTCAGCCTCGAAGGCGCGCGGATGCTGGCCGCCGAGCTGCGCGACGCGGTGGGCCGGCGGCATGCGCTGGCCACGGCGCGGGTCGGCCACAGCCGCGCCTGCCCGTTCGACCTGCAGGCGCTCGCCCCCGTCCCGGCCGACCTGCTGCGGCTGGGCCCCGACCATCCCGACGCGCTGGCCTGGCTCTGGGCGCATTGGGGCACCACCCAGCCGCTCCGCCACGTCACGATGCTGCCGGCCGGCAAGGGCGCCGAGGGTGCCTTCCGCGTCAGTTTCTGGTCGGCGGACTGGTCGCCCTGGCGCGCGCTCGAGACGCTGCGCGGCGACTGGGACACGCTGCGTCTCGACCTGCGCCCGATCTACGAGCCGACATGAGCGAGGCGTGGCCGGAGCAGCCCGCGACCCTGCCCGGCGGCGCGCCGGTGCTGACCGTCGACGGCTTCGAAGGCCCGCTCGACTTCCTGCTCGAGATGGCCCGCGCGCAGCGGATCGACCTGCGCCGCCTCTCGGTCCTGGCGATCGTCGAGGCGCTGGCGCGCGCGCTCGAGGCGGCGTTGGCGGACGAGACGCCGGTGGACCTGACACGATGGGGCGAGTGGTTGGGCATGGGCGCGCATCTCGCGCTGCTGCGCTCGCGCCTGCTGCTGCCACCGGACGCCCCCGAGGCCCGGGCCGCCCAGGCGGAGGCCGATGCGCTGCGGGCGCGCCTGCTGGAGCGCGAACTGGTGCGGCAGACCGGCGCCTGGCTGGACGCGCGGGCGCAGGTCGGGCGCGACGTGTTCCTTCGCGGCGTGATCGAGCAATCGGGCGCGGTCGCCCGCGGCGCCGACGTGACCGCCCTGTTCATGGCCTGCCTCGTCGCCCTGCGGGTGGACGCCCATGGCGACCCCTACGCGCCGCCGCCGCCGCCGCTCTGGCGCGTGTCCGACGCGGTCGAGCGGATGACGCGGCGATTGTCGGAGCGGCCCGAGGGCGGGCGTCTGGCCAGCTTCGTGCCGGTCTCGGTGCTGAGCGGACCGGAGCGCGAATTGCGGTGCCGGGCCGCGGTGGCGAGCACGCTGGTCGCCGGGCTGGAGCTGTCGCGGGGCGGCGCGGTGACGCTGCGGCAGGACGAGCGCGAGATCTGGGTGGCGCGCGGCGCCGGGCCGGACTGACCCGAACGGATCAGTCCGGCGGCGTTGTCAGGAAGCGACGGCCTGGCGGCCGCCGACCTTGTGCGTGCTGGCGTCGTAGATCGCGTCGATCGCGCCGGACAGCGAGGCGTTGAACTCCGCATCGGTCATCGAGAAGCGCAGGTCGTCGATCAGCGCGCGCGAGAAGCTGGCGATCATGCCGTCGTTCTGGGCCAGCCGGCGGCATGCGTCGGCGCGCGAATAGCCGCCCGACAGCGCGA
This sequence comes from uncultured Alphaproteobacteria bacterium, assembly GCA_963848035.1. Classification (GTDB taxonomy): domain Bacteria; phylum Pseudomonadota; class Alphaproteobacteria; order Acetobacterales; family Acetobacteraceae; genus JAVVHH01. Next base: position 1,844,012 of record CAWKCD010000001.1, on the reverse strand, counting down.
CGACGCGGGCCACCCGCGGGTGGTGAACCAGCGGCGCGTAGAGGTTCGCCAGTTCGGGGATCGTCAGCTTCAGCATCACCTTGCGGTCCGGCTTGACCGCGTCGAGATGCTGCTTCAGCTCGGCCAGCAGCAGGTCCTCGGCGGCTTTCTTGTCGGGGCTCTTGATCGAGACTTCCGGCTCGATGATCGGGACCAGGCCGTGCCTGCCGATCTGCTCGCCGACTTCGAATTGCTGCTTGACGATCGCCGCGACGCCGCTGGCCGAGGCCTTGTGGATCACCGAGCGCATCTTGGTGCCGAACACGCCCAGTTTGACGGCACGCTCGAGCAGCGTGTCGAGCGTCGGCATCGGCTTCATGACCTGGACGCCGTCATTCTCGGCCTCGAGCCCCTTGTCGACCTTGACGAACGGGACGACGCCGCGCTCGTGCCAGAGATAGGCCGCGGTCGGCTTGCCCGCGACCTGGCCGTCCATCGTGCCTTCGAACAGGATGGCGCCGAGGACCTTGTCGCCGCTGAACGCGGGCGCGGTCATGATGCGGGCCCGCATGGCGTGGATCGCCGCGAACATCTCGGCTTCGCCGTTATAGGCGGTGTCCGGCACCCCGTAGGCGCGCAGCGCGCCGGGGGTCGACCCGCCGCTCTGGTCGAGCGCCGCGATGAAGCCATCGCCGCTGGTCATCCGCGTCAACATGTCCTTCTCAGCCATCGTCTTTCCTCCGCATGAGTTCGATATGCGCGACGTAGCACGACCGGGCCCGGCTGCCGACCGCCGCCGACCTCAGACGCTCCATGCGCGGTGTCGCGCATCAGGCGCTCCATGCGCGCTCCCAGACGGCCCGCTCCGCGCCGCGGGCGTAAAGCTCGGTCAGCGCGGTGACGACCGCCGACCGCACCGCCGGATCCGTCCCCAACGGCCCGAACACCGCGCCGAGCCCGAGCAGCGCCGGCGCGAGCCGCTCCGGCACCGGGCCCGCCGCCTGGGTGATCCGCGCCAGTTCGGCGGCCATCGGGTCGCGCACGTCGATCGGCTGCCCCGCTTCGTCGATCCCGCTCACGAACCGCATCCAGCCCGCGATCACCATCGCCTGCGTCGCGATCGGCAGGCCCATCAGCAGCCGGGTCTGCATCGTCGCCACGATGCGCTGCGGCAGCTTCTGGGTGCCGTCCATCGCGATCTGCCACGTCCGGTGCCGCAGGCCCCGGTTGCGGAAGCGCGACAGCAGCGACCGCTTGTAGGCCGCCGGTGTCCAGCCCGCCCGGCAGCGTCGGCACCGCCTCGTCCATGACCCGTCCGGCGAACTCCGCCAACCCGGGCAGCGCCATCGCGTCGGCGACCGTCTCGGCGCCGGCCAGATAGCCGAGATAGGCCAGCGCGGAATGGCTCGCGTTCAGCATCCGCAGCTTCATCGCCTCGTACGGCGCGACGTCGTCGACCAGCGTCACCCCAGCGGCTTCCCAGGCCGGGCGGTTCAGCGAGAACCGGTCCTGCACCACCCATTGGCTGAACGGCTCGGTGACCACCGGCCAGGCATCGTCCATGCCCAATGCCGACGAGATCGCGCCGCGGTCGGCGTCGGTCGTGGCCGGGACGATGCGGTCGACCATCGTGTCCGGGCAGGCGACCTCGGCGGCGATGAATGCGGCCAGGCCGCGCTCCCGCGCCCGGTCGAGCAGCGCGGCATAGCGGCTCAGCAGCCGGTGCACGGTGCGGCCATTCGCCGGCAGGTTGTCGCAGCAGAGCACGGTGAACGGGCGCAGCCCGTCTGCCCGCCGCCGCGCCAGCCCGGCGGCCAGGAAGCCGAGCGCGGACCGCGGCGCCTCGGGGTGCGCGAGGTCGTGCAGGATGTCGGGATGCGCCTCGTCGAGCGTGCCGGTCGCCGGGTCGTGGCAATAGGCCTTTTCGGTGACGGTCAGGCTGACGATCTCGGTCGCCGGATGGGCCATCGCGGCGATCAGGGCGGACGGGTCTTCGGGCGCCACCAGGATCCGCTTGATCGCGCCCACCACCGAGAGATGCTCGCCATTGCCGCGCACCGCGACGGTGTAGAGCCCGTCCTGCGGCGCCAGCGCGTCGCGCATCGCCGGGCTGCGCAGGCTCGCGGCGGTGATGCCCCAGCGCAGGTCGCCGTCGCGCAGGACGGCTTCGGTGTAGACCGCCTGGTGCGCGCGATGGAACGCGCCGAGGCCCAGATGGACGATCCCGGCCCGCAACGCGGACGGGTCGTAGCCCGGTCGCCCGATATAGCCCGGCAACGACCCCAGCGTCGCATTCGATAGCCGCATGCTCAGATCACAGTCTCCCTCGCGGGAATTGTATTGCCCGAACTCCCCGGCATGCGCCACCGGCCCGGGTCCCGCCGCCGCCGGGTCAGAGCGGGAACCGTCCCCCATGCGCCAGCGCGGTCATCACGCCCCGCATTTCCGCCAAGCCGCGCATGCGGCCGATCGCGGGATAGCCGGGATGGGTGGCCTTGCCGACGTCGTCCAGCATCTCGTGGCCGTGGTCGGGCCGGAACGGCAACCGCCACTGCGCCTCGCCGGCCGCCTTGCGCCGCGCCTGCTCGCTCAGCAGGGCGTGCACCACGGCGACCATGTCGGTGTCGCCGGCGAGGTGATCGGCCTCCATGAACGACCCGTCCGGCTCCTTGCTGACATTGCGCAGATGGACGAACTGGATCCGCTCGGCGAACCGCCGCGCGATCGCCGGGAGATCGTTGGCCGCCCCCGCCCCGAGCGAGCCCGTGCACAGCGTGAGCCCGTTGGACGGCGACGGCACGGCATCGAGCAGGAAGGCGATGTCGTCCTCGGTCGAGACCACGCGCGGCAGCCCCATCAGCGGCCGCGGCGGATCGTCGGGATGGATGCACAGGCGCACCCCGGCCGCCTCGGCCGTCGGCACCACCGCCTCGAGGAACCGCTTGCAGGTTCTGGCGCAACACTGCGTGATCGACGCGCGCGGTAGCGGGCCAGCATGCCGCGCAGCCCCTCGATGTCGTAGCGGTCGAACGCGCCGGGCAGGCCGGCCATGATCGTCGCCAGCAGCGCGCGCCGGGCCGCCTCGTCGGAGGCCTCGAACCAGTCGCGCGCGCGGTCGAGCGTTCCGGCCGGCCAATCGTGCTCCGCTCCGGGCCGCGCCAGCATGTGCACGTCGAATGCGGCGAACTCGTGGGCATTGAACCGCAGCGCCGTGGCGCCGCCCGGCAGCGTATGGCGCAGCCGGGTCCGCGCCCAATCCAGCACCGGCATGAAGTTGTAGCAGACCGTATCGATCCCCTCGGCGCCGAGATTGCGCAGCGTCTGCCGGTAGGCCTCGTAATGCGTCTCCGCCTCGTCGTTCGCGAGCTTGATGCTCTCGTGCACCGGCACGCTCTCGACGACCGACCAGCGCAGCCCGAGCGAGCGGTCGGCCTCGATGATCCGCTTGCGCTCGGCGATCTGCGCCCGCGTCCACACGACCCCGGTCGGCACGTCGTGCAGCGCGGTCACGATCCCGGTCGCGCCGATCTGGCAGATGTCGGAAAGGGTGATGAGGTCGTCCGGACCCCACCAGCGCCAGGTTTGTTCCATCAATCAGCACCCTCGAAAAAATCCGGATGCGCCGCCGCGATCCGCTCGATCGCGGCGAACGCCGTCCGCAGATGCGCCGTCATCACCCGCACTGCGCCCCGCCCATCATGCCCGATCACGGCGGCGACGAGTTCGCGATGCTGCGCCATGATCATGTCGGGCCATTCGCCGCTCTCGAGCGACAGGAAGCGCACGCGGTCGAGCTGCGCCTTGGCGCCGGCGATCACCGGCCACACGAGGGGACGACCGGCCGCTTCCATCAGCGTGCGGTGCATCGCCTCGTCGAGCGCGAAGAACGCGGCGAAATCGCGCGCCGCCAGCGCCGCGTCCTGCCCGGCCAGCAGCGCGTGCAGGCTCGCCGCATCCGACGCGGTCACCCGCTTGGCCGCATCGGACACGGCGCGGCACTCGAGCGTTTCGCGGACGAATTGGCTGTCATAGACGGCGGGGACGCTGATCGGCGCGACGAACGTGCCGACCTGCGGCACCACGCGCAGGAACCCGTCCTCGCCCAGGCGCCAGAACACCTCGCGCACCGGCGTGCGGCTGAGGCCGAACGCCTCGGCCACCTTGGTCTCCGAGAGCTGGTCGCCGGGCCGCAACTCGCCGCGCACGATCCGTCCGTGCAGCACGTCGTAGACCTGCTCGGCGCTCACCCGCGGCGCCATCTTGGCGATGTTGCTGAGCCGGCTCATTCAGTGCTGGACGCTGCTCAGGAATTGCCGCGCGCGCTCGCTCGCCGGGTTGGCGACCATCGCGCGCGGGTCGCCGTCCTCGACGATCTTGCCGCCATCCATGAACACCATGCGCGTGCCGATCTCGGCGGCGAAGCGGATCTCGTGCGTCACCACCAGCATGGTGCGGCCCTCGGCGGCGAGGTCGCGCATGACCGCGAGCACCTCGCCCACCGTTTCGGGATCGAGCGCCGAGGTCGGCTCGTCGAACGCCAGCAGATGCGGCTGGGCGCACAGCGCGCGCGCGATGGCGACGCGCTGCTGCTCGCCGCCGGACATGTCCTGGGGATAGGCGTCGATCCGGTGCGACAGCCGGACGCGCTCGAACAGTCCCCGCGCACGCTGCTCGACCACCGCCCGCGCCTCCTTGTGCACCACCATCGGCGCCAGCATCACGTTCTGCAGCGCCGTCAGATGCGGGTAGAGGTTGAACTGTTGGAAGATCATCCCGACCCGCTTGCGCACCGCCGCGATCGAACGGTGGCCGCCGCGCACCGTCTCGCCCTCGAACCGGATCTCGCCGCCCTGGATCAGCTCGAGCCCGTTGACGCAGCGCAGCAGCGTCGACTTGCCGGTCCCGCTCGGCCCGATGAAGCAGACGATCTCGCCGGGCTGGATCGAGAGGGTGACGCCGTCGAGCACGGTGCGCGCCCCGTAGCGCTTGGTGACGTTGTCGAACTCGAGGATGGGCGCGGTCATGCCATGGCTCCGACCAGATCGGCGCGGCGGCCGACGTGCAGCTTGCGTTCCAACGCGAGACCGGCCTGCGACATCGCGTAGTTCATCACGAAATACATCACCCCCAGCGCCAGCAGCGGCGCGACGCCGCCACCGGTCGCGTCGCGGACGAGAAGGCCGGTCTTGGTCAGCTCGATCTGGCCGATGATCGATGCGAGCGAGCTTTCCTTCAGCGTGGTGATGAACACGCCCGTGCTCGGCGGCAGCGCCACGCGGAGCGCCTGCGGGGCCACGACGTGGCGCATCACCTGCCACGCATTCATGCCCGCCGACTGCGCCGCCTCGAACTGGCCGCGCCCCACGCTGTCCAGCCCGGCGCGCACCACTTCGGCCATGCTGGCGCTGGCGTGCAGCGCGAGCGCCACCGTCGCCGCCGCGAACGGCGACAGGTCGGTCCCGAACACCAGCGGCGTGCCATAGAAGCAGAAGAACATCACGATCAGGATCGGCACCGAGCGCCAGAACTCGGTGTAGACGAGTGCGATCCAGCGGACCGGCAAGTAACGCGACCGACGCATGATGCCGACGATGCAGCCGCCGACGACCCCCAGCAGCATCGCCAGCCATGACAGCCAGATGCTCGTGCCGGCCGCCTTGATCATCAGCGGCAGATAGGCGACCAAGCCGTCGTTCATCGCGCCGTCGCCTGGCGGAACAGCGCGCGTCCGATGCCCAGCCGCGCCAGGTTCACCGCCTGGCACAGCACCAGATAGACGATCGCGGCGACGACGAACGTCTCGAAGAACCGGAACGATGTCGATCCCACCGTCTCCATCCAGGACGCGACTTCGTCGACCGCCACCGCCGAGGCCAGCGACGAGGCCAGGATCACCGCGATCACCTGGTTGCCCAGCGGCGCGTAGATGGTTCGGAACACTTGCGGGAACACGATGTGTCGGAAGCTCTGCATCGTCGTGAACCCCTGCGCCGCCGCCGCCTCGAACTGTCCCGGCGCGACCGCCACCAGCCCGGCGCGGATGATCTCCGCCATGTAGCCGGCCGCGTTCAGCGACAGCCCGATCAGCGCCGCGTTGAACGAACTCAGCCGCAGCCCGATCGACGGCAGGCTGAAATACACGATGTAGAGGATGACCAGCAGCGGCGTGTTGCGCATCACCTCGACATACGCGGCGCCTGCGAAGCGCAGACCGCGCGAACGCGACCGCCGCATGACAGCGACCGCCGCGCCGAGCGCGATGCTGATGACGATCGCCAGCAGCGAGAGCGATAGCGTGAGCCACGCCGCCCGCCACAGATCCCCGAGATAGGGATAGATCGTCCGGAGCGTGAAGCTATACTGCATCCAGGGACGTCAGTATTTCGCCTGCACCGGCGGCTGCGCGAAACCGAACCATTTCTCGAACAGGCGCGCATTGTCGCCGGACGCATTGAACTGCTCGACGAACAGGTTGACCACCCGCAGCAGGTCCGCGTCGCCCTGCGGCAGGCCGATCGCGATCTCGGCGCGCGCCAGCGTGCCGTCGAGCTGCTTGAGCTTGCCGGGCCGGTCCTTGATCGCCTGCGTGTTGTAGAAATCGTCCTCCGCCATCGCGTCCGCCTGGCCGCCGAGCAGCGCGCTCATCTCGTCCGCCTGCGTATTGAACCGCACGAGCGTCGCCTTGGGCAGCGCGGCCGGCACGGCACGCTCGGCAGTGCCACCGCGCGAGATCGCGATGCGCACGCCCTCGCCGTCCTTCATGTCCGCGATCGAGGTCCATTTCGCATCCGTCGGCGCGAGCACGCGCATCGCGGTGACGAGGTAGGGATCGGTGAACGCGATGGTCATCGACCGCTCGACGTTGCGGGTGAAGTCGGCGATCGTCACATCGACCTTGCGGGTCTGCAACGAGGTCACCCGGCCGGGGATGTCGGTGACGACGAATTCGGGCTTGACCTTGAGCGCGTCGGCCAGCTTCTTGGCGATGTCGATGTCGTAACCTTCGGGCTCGCCGCCCGGCGTGACCTTGCTGTACGGGGGCAGGCTCGGCAGCACGGCGATGCGCAGCGTCCCGCGCGAGACGATCTGCTGCAGCAGGCCCGGCCCCTGCGCCCAGGCCGGCGCGGCCGCCAGCAACGTTGCGGCGATGAAGCCGCCCAAAACGGCACGACGAATGGTCACGACCTTCCTCCCTGTCTTCTTGTATCCTTGTATACAAGGTTGCGGAGATCAGGTCAACGGCTCGCACCCTCCGTCAATCCCGCAATGAACTGCCGCGACAGCGCCAGATACAGCAGGACGATCGGCGCCGACGCCAGCGCCAAGCCGGTGAACAGCACGCCCCAATCCGTGTTGTACTCGCCCATGAACACCGTCAGCCCCTGCGGCAGCGTCTTGCGCTGATCCGACGTGATGAACACCAGCGGGAAGAAGAAATCGTTCCAGATCGGCACCGCGTTCTGGATCGCCGCGATCGCCAGCGCCGGGCGCGCCAGCGGCAGCATTACCGTCAGCATGATCCGCAGCTCGCTCGCCCCGTCGATCCGCGCCGCCTGCTCCAACTCGCCCGGCAATGCCCGCAGGAACCCGGTCAGGATGAACACCGCCGACGGCAGCCCCATCGCCGCATAGACCATCACCAGCCCCGTCCGGCTGTCCAGCAGCCCCAGCCGGTCCAGCTCCACGAATAGCGGGATCACCGCCAGCTTCAGCGGCACCACCAGCCCGGCGACGAACAGCGCCAGCAGCATCCCTGCGCCGCGGAACCGGTAGCGCGCCAGTGCATACGCCGCCAACGTGCCGCACACGAGGATGACGGCCACCGAAGCCCCCGTCACCACCACCGAGTTGAGCAGATACCGCGCAAAATCGGTCTGCTGCCAAACCTGCCGCAGGTTGTCGAACGACCATTGCTCCGGCCACGCGAACGGCGACGCGAACAGCTCGGCATTGGTCTTGAACGCGCTCACAAGCATCAGCAGCAGCGGCGCCAGCATCGCCACGGCATTGCCCAGCAAGAACGCCTGGACCAGCCACTTCCTCACAGCTCGGTCTCGCGCCGCCGCAACTGCCGCAATCCCAGCCCCGAAACGGTGCTGACCAGCACCACCATGACCACCGCCAACGCGCTGCCGCGCCCGAAATCCTGCAGCCCGCTGGTCACGCCGCCGAACGCGGTGCGGTAGAAATACAGGCCGAGCACGTCGGTCGCGCCGCCGGGCGAGCCGTTCACCCCGGTCATGACGTAGGGCAGCTCGAACCAGTTCATCGCGCCCACGAAGGTCAGCACCGTCACGATCGTCACCGCCGGCGCCACCAGCGGCCAGATCACGTGCCGCAGCAGCACGCCGTCGCCGGCCCCGTCCAGCCGCGCCGCCTCCAGCACCTCGCGCGGGATGCGCTGCATCCCCGCCAACAGCACGAGCGCGGGAAAGCCGAGCCAGTGCCACGCATTGACCACCACCAGGCTCGGCAACGCCGTCCCCGCCTCCCCCAGCCACGCCACCGCCGGCAGCCCGACCCCCACCAGCACCGCATTCACCGCGCCGAACAACGGATGCAGCAGCAGCTTCCACAGGAACCCCACCACGACCGCGCTCAGCACGACCGGCAGGAACACGATCACGCGGTGCACCGCATGACCCGGCAATCCCTGCAGCAGCGCATACGCGACCAGGAACGCCGCCCCGTTCTGCAGCACCATCAGCGCCGCGAACACGAACAGATTGTGCAACAACGCCCCATAGGTCACCGGCGCCGACAGGATGGCGGCGAAATTCGCCAGCCCCACCCAGCCGGAGGCCGCCGCCCCGTTGAAGCTGCGGAACGCTCCGAGGAAGGCGGCCGCCATCGGCGCCGCCATGAACACGACCATGATGAACGCCGCCGGCGCCAGCAGCGCCGCGATCCAGACCCGGCGCCGCATCTCCTAGTGCTGGAACGGTTTGTAATACTTGGCGATTCCCGCCGTCAGCTCGGCGCCGACCTGCGCCGGGGTCAACGCGTCGGCCATCATCTTCTGCACCGCGTTCTGCAACAGCTCCGACCCCGTCGGACTGTCGAAGCGGAAATACACCAGCATCAGATACGGCATCGAGACCGTGTTCAGCGCCGCAACCTTCGCCAGCAGCTCGTCCTGCACCACCACGCCGGGGATCGGCGACAGGTTGCCCAGGAGCTGCGTGAACCGGTCGCCGAACGGCTTGCTCGCCATGAACCGCAGCAACTCGGCCGCATCCTCACTCTGCGTCGACTTCTCGTTCAGCGCGTAGCCGCCGTCATAGAACACGGAGACCGGCCGCGCGGCGCCGGGCTCCGGCGCCGGCGGGGCGACGAAATCCATCGCGAGCTTCGGGTTCTGCCGCCGGAAGGTCGCGATCTCGAAAGACCCGCCGAAGAACATCGCCGCCCGCCCCGAGGTGAACAACTGCTGCATCGTCGGGTAATCCACCGCCGTGAAGCCCGGCGGCAGGAACGGGCGCAACTCCAATAGGTGCCCCAACGCCTTCACGTAGCGCGGATCGGAGAAATTGGCCTTTCCCGCCAGCAGCTCCGGCACGAAATCGGCGCCCAGGAACGGGTTCGTCACCACCCCGGTCAGCACCTCCGTCATGAACGGGCTCTGCGTCCCGTTGGCAATCGGGATGACGCCCTTGGCCTTGAGCGCCTCGCTGGCCGAGAGCAGCTCGGCCCAGGTCGAAGGCGGCGTGACGCCGGCCTTGGCGAACACGTCCCGGTTGATGAACAGGCCCAAGGTCTGCGACGCGAACGGCACCGAGTAGATCGACTGGTCGGACCGCAGCGTCGTGCTCGCCAAGGACGCCGGCGAGAACGCCGCCAGCTCCGGCACCAGCCCATCGAGCTTGCGCAGATATCCCGCGCGCGCCAGCTGCTCCAACCCGCCATAGGCCTTGGTGTGGATCACGTCCGGACCTTTGCCGCCGGCCAGCGCGGTCGACAGGATGGTCTGATACTGTTCGTTCGGGAACGCCTCGAACTTGACCGTGATCCCCGGATGCCCGGCGGTGAACATCTTGAACAGCTCGGTATAGGCGGCCCGGTCCTCCTGCCGCCACGTCCAGAACGTCAGCTCCCCCGCCACCGCCGAAACCGACGCCGCACACAGCCCGGCCACCGCCAGTCCGAGAACCCACAACCGCTTCATCGCCGCCCCCCTTAGAGAAAGGCCAGCAACCCACAAGACCGCGCCGGCGTCCAGACCCCGGACAGCACGACGCCCGGCCGACGATGTCGACCGGGCGCCGCCTCAGTAACGAACGCGAGTGTTAGGCGAACTGGCCCATCGTGTTGTGGACGCCGCCCGCCTTCAGGGCGGCTTCGCCGGCGAAATACTCCTTGTGGTCATCGCCAATGTCCGAGCCGGCCATGTTCTGGTGCCGCACGCAGGCGACGCCCTGGCGGATCTCCTGGCGCTGCACGTCCTTGACGTAGCCGAGCATGCCTTCCTCGCCGAAGTAGGTGCGGGCCAGGTTGTCGGCCGAGAGCGCCGCCGTGTGGTACGTCGGCAGCGTGATCAGGTGGTGGAAGATGCCGGCGCGCTTGGCCGCGTCCGCCTGGAAAGTGCGGATGCGCTTGTCGGCTTCTTCGGCCAACGGCGTCGTGTCGTAGTCGACCGACATCAGCTTGGCGCGGTCGTATTGGCTGACATCCTGGCCGTTCTGCTTCCAGTCGTCGAGCACTTGCTGACGGAAGCTCAACGTCCAGTTGAAGGACGGCGAGTTGTTGTAGGCGAGCTTCGCGTTCGGCACGACGGCGCGGACGCGGTCCATCATGCTGGCGATCTGCTCGACGTTGGGCTTCTCGGTCTCGATCCAGAGCAGGTCGGCGCCGTTCTGCAGCGAGGTGATGCTGTCGAGGACGCAGCGGTCGGCGCCGGTGCCGGGTCGGAACTGGTAGAGGTTGCTGGGCAGGCGCTTGGGACGCGTCAGCTTGCCGTTCTGGCGCAGGATGACGTCACCGTCGCGGGCGTTCTCCGCGGTGATCTCCTCGCAGTCGAGGAAGGAGTTGTATTGGTCGCCGAGGTCGCCGGGCTGGTGGCTGATGGCGATCTGCTTGGTGAGCCCGGCGCCGAGCGAGTCGGTGCGGGTGACGATGATGCCGTCCTCGACGCCGAGTTCGAGGAAGGCGTGGCGGATGGCGCGGATCTTCTGGATGAAGTCCTCGTGCGGGACGGTGACCTTGCCGTCCTGGTGGCCGCACTGCTTCTCGTCGGAGACCTGGTTCTCGATCTGCAGCGCGCAGGCGCCGGCCTCGATCATCTTCTTGGCCAGAAGATAGGTCGCCTCGGCGTTGCCGAAGCCCGCGTCGATGTCGGCGATGATCGGCACGACATGGGTCTCGTGGTTCTCGATTTGGGCCAGCAGCTCGTCGGCGCGGGCGTGGTTGCCGTCCTTGCGGGCGGCGTCGATGTCGCGGAAGGCGTTGCCGATCTCGCGGGCGTCGGCCTGGCGCAGGAAGGTGTAGATCTCGGAGATCAGCGCGGGGACCGTAGTCTTCTCGTGCATCGACTGGTCGGGCAGCGGGCCGAACTCGGAGCGGAGCGCGGCGACCATCCAGCCGGAGAGGTAGATGTAGCGGCGCTTGGTGGTGCCGAAGTTCTTCTTGACCGCGATCATCTGCTGCTGCGCGATGAAGCCGTGCCAGGCGCCGAGCGACTGCGTGTAGAGCGAGCTGTCGGCATCGTAGGCGGCCATGTCGGCGCGCATCACGCCGGCGGTGTAGCGGGCGATGTCGAGGCCGCTCTGGAACCGGTTCTGCAGCCGCATGCGGGCCACGCTCTCCGGATTGATCGCGGCCCAGGTGCCGCGCTTGCTTTCGACGAGTGCCGCGATGCGCGAGATGTCGCCGTGGAACGCGGAAGCGTGCTCAGGCAGGCGCGGCTTGCCGCCCGAAAGACCGTCGGGGGCGTAATTGAACGAGGACATTGAATGGAAACTCCGTGGGAAATGCTTAGGCGTGGACGGACGCGGGCTTCAGCGGGCCGAATAAATGGCGTCGTCGTGATGCACGCTGCTCGGCGTGCGCATCGAGGAAGTGTCGGACACGACCGGGTTGTGGTGCCGCGCGCCGATCCGCTCGCACGCCCAATGATGGTTATGCTCGAGACCAGCGTCGTGTTCGCCGCCGATATCGCTGTTCGGCGAGAGGATCCGCGCGTCCTGTCGAATGACCATGATGGAAAACCTTCCGTTGTCGTTGGCTACAACGGAGATAACGCGATCATCGACGGATCAAAATAGAATATGACTTGACGCGCTTGTAAGTCTGTCACGTTTTTACAGACAATAAACGTGCGCTGTAAATCGAGTATTTGGAAACCGCTGCTCCGAACTACTGCTGCCGATGCTTGAGCCACATGCGCAGCCCGGCCGGCGACATCGCGAACGCAAACCGCTCCCGCGGCGGCTCCCCGCTCGACGTGCGCACGTCGACCAGCTCGTACCGCCGCGCGATCATCGCCAGCACCATCTTCATCTCGAGCATCGCCAGATAACGGCCCGGACAAATCCGCGGCCCCACCCCGAACGGCATCGAGGCGGCGACGAGCGTGCGATCCGGCGCATCCTCCCCCACCCGCCAACGCTCCGGCCGGAACACCGCCGCGTCCGCTGCCGTCGCCGCGTCCACCGCGCCCGTGCGCATCAGGCAGATCACGAACGTCCCCGCCGGCAGGTCCACCCCGGCGATCTGCGTCGGCGCGTTGTTCTCGAGATAGGAAAGCGGGGCCACCGGGCGCAACCGCATCGACTCGCTGGTCGCCTCCTCGATCGTCGACAGCCCGGCCGCCGCCTCCGCCTTCGCCGGCAGCGCATCCGCGCCGAGCGCCGCATCCACCTCGGCGACGATCCGGCGCCAAGCCTGCGGATGCGTGTGCAGCAGGTATAGGCTCCAGGCCAGCGTGTTCGCGGTCGTGTCCTCGCCGGCCAGCAGCATCGTGAACACGTTGCCGGCCACCTCCGCCTCGGTCAGCGCCGCGCCGTCCGAGTCCCGCGCCGCGAGCATCGCCTCCAGCAGGTTGGTCGGGTTGCGCTCCAGCGCCGGGTCATCGGTCATGCGCGCCCGCGCCGCCTGCACGAAGCCGCGCACCGCGGCATGCCCCGCCGCGAGGTGCCGCTCGAACACCCGGTCGGACGGCAGGGTGAACCAGCGCCAATACGGCAGGGGCGCGTTCAGCCGCCGCGCGAGCTTCGGGAACACCTTGTCCAGATGCTCCTGCAGCGCGTTGCCGTCATGTTCGAGCGTGTTCACGTCGGCCCCGAATGCCAGGCTCGCCGTGATGTCGACCGTGTAGCGCATCAGCAGCGCCTGCAGCTCGATCGGCGCGCCCTGGTCCGCGGCCTGGTCCAGCCGTTGGCGCAGCCGGTCGGTGACGCGGTGGATCATCGGGAAGTAGCGTTTGAGGTGCCCTGGCGTGAACGCGCCGGCCACCAGCCGGCGCTGCCGCCGCCAGGCATCGCCCTCGGCCGCGAACAGCCCGTCGATGCCCATCTCGTGGATCTTCTGCTCCATGCTGCGCAGCCGGCTCCAGCCGTCCGGCCGGTCGCGGTGGATGGAGGCGATCAGCTCCGGCTGCGCGATCACCACCGCGTCGCGGGTGCCGAACCGCAGCCGGTAGACCGGACCGTATTCCGCAGCCCAGCCCTCGAGCTGCTGATGCATCGACGTCAGGTCGAATTGCGGCAGGTTGCCCAGCAGCGGCCAGCCGCGCGGCCCCGGAAGGTCGCCGATGCGCCGCGCAACGGCCGGGTCGGCAAGGGTGATCGTGTCCATGGTCGCCTCTCGGAGCGCAGCGCCCACGAGGCGCCCGCGGACTTCTACCTTATCACGTCAGCGCCGCCCGTTGCAGTAGGCGGTCAGCGCATCGACCAGCGCCGCGGCGATCTTGGGATGATACGCGCCCGACCGGATCGCCTGCTCCTCCTCCCGGTTCACGATCACGCCCGATTCCAGCAGCAGCGCCGGCGTCGTCGCGCCCCGGAGCACCGCGAGCTGGTCGAACTGGTAGATCCCCAGCGTCGGGTTGAGCAGCGTCCGCCCCTCGCCCTCGACCAGCGCCGCATGATGCAGCGACGGCGTCAGCCCCGCCGCGCGCAGCGCCCGGCCGAGATCGGTCGCCATCGCGATGTTCTGCGCGGCCAAAGGCGAGCCGGCCGACACGAAGATCGAATAGCCGTGGAACTCGTCGCTGAACGGCAGCACCCGGCCGTTATAGGTCCAGCTCGAGAAATACCGCTTCTGCGCCGAATCATGATGCAGCGACACGAAGACCGAAGCACGTCCCGCGCGCGCCAGCGCCGGCCGGCTGGCCAGCGTGATCGGCGCGCCGCTCTCGCCGATCCGGAACGAGCCGGTGAACCCGGCGGCCACGAGCTGCCGGAGCACCAGCTCGCTCAGCGCCAGATTGTATTCGAACTCGTTCTGCCCGCGCGCACTGGTCGCGCCGGGATGCGTGCGGTCATGCCCCACGTCGATCGCGACGCGGAACGCGCTCCGGTCGCAGGCGGCCTGCGCGGCGCCGCACCACGCCCAACCCGCCACCAGCAGCAACAAGGCGAGCGAACGCATCTGCACCTCCGGCCCCAGACCCCGTGTAGCGCGTCCCAGCCCGGCCGGAAACCGTGCGCCCGACGGTGTTGCCACCCCCCGACCCTTGCTCTACGCTCGCCGGAACATCGAGGGAGGAAACGCCATGGCACGTCTGGACGGCAAGGTCGCCATCATCACCGGCGCCGCGAACGGCATCGGCCGCTGCGCCGCCGAGCGCTTCGCCGCCGAGGGCGCCCGCCTCGTCCTCGTCGACCGCGACACCGCGCCCTTAGCCGACCTCGCCGCCCGCCTCGGCGCCTCCGCCCATCTCGAGACCGCCGACGTCTCCGAGGCCGGCGCCGCCGAACGCTTCGTCCAAGCCGCCCAGACCCGGTTCGGCCGCATCGACATCGCGTTGCTCAATGCGGGTATCGAGGGCGAGATCGCGCCGATCGGCCAATACTCCCTCGCCCGCTTCGACCAGGTCATCGCCGTCAACGTCAGGGGTGTCTTCCTCGGCCTGTCCGCCCTCATGCCCGCGATGCAGGCCGCCGGCGGCAGCATCGTCATCACCTCGTCGATCGCCGGGCTGAAAGGCACGGCCAACCTCGCGCCCTACGTCGCCAGCAAACACGCCGTGATCGGCCTGATGAAGACCGCCGCGCTCGAGGGGGCGCCGCACAAGATCCGCGTCAACACCGTCAACCCCGGCCCGATCGACACCCGCATGATCGCGGCCATCAACCAGGGCCGCAACCCGTCCGACCCGGACCAGGCCCGCCAGGCCGGCATCGCCCGTATCCCGCTGCAACGCTTCGGCCGCCCAGAGGAGGTCGCCGCCATCATGCTGTTCCTCGCCAGCGACGAGAGCAGCTTCGTCACCGGATCCACCTATCTCGTGGATGGCGGCACGGTGGCGTGATCCGTCATCCGGCGCACCGGCCGGGTCGAGCCGCCGCTACCGGAGCATCGCGTAGTCGGCTCGATCCGACCGCACGGACTCGATGACGTCGGGAACCGCATCGGCCGAGACCGGCGGGCTGTAGAGGAAACCCTGGATCTCCCTGCAGCCCTCCTCCCGCAGGAACGCGAGCTGCTCGGCCGTCTCCACACCCTCCACGATGATCCGTATGCCCAGGCTCTCGCCCAACCTGGCCACCGCGCGGATGATCGACAGCGACTCCTTGTTGTTCGGGATGCCGCGCACGAACGATTGGTCGATCTTCAGCTTGTGGAACGAGAAGCTGCGAAGATAGCTCAAGGACGAATAGCCCGTGCCGAAATCGTCGAGCGCGACGGACACGCCGAGCGCGCGCAGCTCGTTCAGCGCCGTCAACGTCTCGGCGGTGTCGCGCAGGAACACCGATTCGGTGATTTCGAGTTCCAGCCGCTCCGGCCGCAAGCCGGAGCGGGCGAGGATCTCGCGGACATTGCCGGCCAGATCGCCCCGCTTGAACTGGACGGGCGATAGGTTGACCGCCACGGTGATGTCGTCGGGCCAGGCCTTCGCTTCGAAACAGGCCGTCCGCAGGACCCAGGCGCCGATCTCCACGATCTGCCCGGTCTCCTCGGCCACCGGGATGAAATCCAGCGGCGAGACCCGGCCATGCTTGGGGTGATTCCAGCGCACCAGCGCCTCGAACCCCGTCACCTCGTTGGTGACGAGATCGACCTGCGGTTGATAATAGAGCTCGAACTCGTTGCGCTCTGCCGCGCCCTGGAGGTCTTTCTCCAACGCCCGGCGGAGTTCGATCCGCGCATCCATCTCCGGCTCGAAGAATCTCGCAGTGCCCCTGCCCTCCAGCTTCGCCTGGTAGAGCGCGATGTCGGCGTCCCGCATCAGGGTGTCGTACGAAACGTTGTCATGCCGGGCGATGACGACGCCGAGGCTCGTCGCCGACAGTATCCGCTGCCCGAGCACATCGAGCGGCTGACGGAATGCTTTCAGGATCCGGTCGGTCAGCAGTTCGACGTCGCTCTGCTGCTGGATGCCGAGCTGGAGGATGGCGAATTCGTCGCCGCCCAGGCGCGCAACGGTATCCCCCTCCCGCACACAGCTTTGCAGCATGTGGGCGACCGCGACCAGAAGCCCGTCGCCGGCGGGATGACCGAGCCTGTCGTTGATCTGTTTGAACCGGTCCAGGTCGAGATGGATCACCGCGAACATCCGGTCGCGCCCGAGCTGCGCGATCGCCTGGCCGATGCGATCCCGGAACAGCACCCGGTTCGGCAGCCTGGTCAAGGCATCATGATGCGCCATGAACGCGATGTTGGCCTGCGCCATCTCCCGCTCGGTGACGTCCTCATGGGTGCCGATCCAGCCGCCATCGGCCATCCGCTCGTATGACACGGCGATGGTCCGGCCGCTCCTGATCCGGTTCATCGCCTCGGTCCGCTTCTTGCCCTGGAACCGCGGCACGCATTGCGCGATGACATCGTCCATCGTGCAGCCGGGATGATTTCCCGCCGCCAGACTGAGCGCCAGGAAATCGCGGTACGGCGTCCCGGCGCCGGCCGCCGCGGGATCGATCCCGTAGATCTCGTAAAATTTGTGGTTGACGACGACGACGGTCATATCGGCATCGCACAGCAAAAGCCCATGCGACATGTTGTTCAAGGCGGTGTCGAACAGCAGGTTCGTGTGGCGCAAGATGTCGGCCGTGCGGTCTTTTTCCTCCATCAGCGTTTGGTTTTGACGCTCCCGCGCCAGCAGGCTGGCCTGCATGGTGCCGATGGCCGTGATGACGGCGCCGATCTCATCGGAGCGTGTCTCGACCTGGATGGCGGTGCCCCACTCTCCGCCCGCCATGCGCTCCAGGCCGCTGCTGAGTGCGGTGAGCGGTTTGGAAGCGCGCTCCCGTATCAGGCCGGATATCGTGCCGACCACCCCCAAAAGGATCACGACGGCCAAGCCGTTGGCCAGCAGCGATCCGCGCGCGCTGACGGTGACCTGCTGGATCTGATCGGTGAAGCGGGCGACGGCGGCGTCCCGGAGCGCGACGATCGACAGCATCTCCGGCACATATCGAGCCGCGAACTCGGCCGGCGTCATGCCATAGCCGCCCGATGTCCGGCCGATATCGGCGACTCCGCGGACCAGCGCCTTGCCCGCGCCGAAGAAATGCGCGTCGATCTCGTCCAGCGAGCGGTCCATGGCCTCGTCGTGCGGGAGCATGTTGGAGCTGAGCCGGATCTGGCTGTTCAGCGCCGCGACGTAGCCGTTGATGTGCTCGAGCAGCGCGGTCTCGTCGCCGGTCAGCGGCCGCTTCCCGATCAAGGCGGCGGTGAACACCGAGCCGAGCTGCCCGGCATAATCGCGCATTTCGGTCGAGAGGCGGGCGATGGTGACCAGGTTGGTGATCGCCGGATCGGCCCGCGCCATGGCCGCCTCGGTCGCGTTGAGGGCCGGCGCCAGCTTCGGGACGACCGCGATCAGTTCGGCGATCACCCCGTTCAACTCGGCCGACGAGCGGTTGGAGAGCTTCTCCTGCAGCAGCCGGTCGACTTTCTGCCGGACACGGGCGAGGTCCTGGCGCGTGGCCTCCACCGATTGTGCGATAGGCGCGGCCGCCATGGAGCCCGGCAAGGCTTGGACGACCGCTTCGAGCGCCGCGTCGGTCGCGGCACGATTGTCGGTCAGCGCCTTGCGGCGGTCATCCGGTAGCGGCAGGTCCGCGCCCAAGGCGCCATTGGTCGGCCCGCGCTCGAACGAGATCCGGGTCGAGGCCGCGAACGTCAGGCCGGCGAGACGGGCGGCGGATTCGCCCTGGGTCGCCTTGTTCCAGATCGAGAACTCGCTGGACAATACCTGGCCGCCGATCACGCCACAGCACAGGACGATCGCGATCATGCCGATTGAAATAAGCGTGGAAATCCGCACTCGGCACCTTCTGAAATCGACGCAGTCCGGACGCGCGGTAATCAAAAAGCCCGCGCGATTTGCATCGATCTTGCAGGAGATGCCCTAAGAAGGCGTTAAGAACCCGTCTCAGAAGTTGGATGCCGCGGCAGCTGCGGCCGCGCCGCCGCCACGATCTCCCGCCGCGTCGCCACCCAGACGTCGCTGCCGCGGCGGCGGAGATCCTCGAGGATCATCTCCACCGCCCGGAACCGCGCCGGCCGCCCGCAGATCCGCAGGTGGAACCCCACGCTCAGCGTCTTCGGCGCTCCCCGCGCGCCCTCCTCGACCAACTGATCCAACGCGCTCGCGACGTAGCCGGCGAACTCGCCGGGCTGCACGAACCCGTTCGGGTGAAAGAACTTCATATCGTTGCTGTCGAGCGAATACGGCAGCACGATCAGCCCGGTCTCGCGGCACCGGTACGGGAGGTCGTCGTCGAACGCGTTGCTGTCGTAGACGTAGCCCAGCTCCGCCAGCAGCCGCCGGGTCGCCGGGCTCGCGCTGCCGCGGCAGAAGTAACCCGCCGGCCGCACGCCCGTTGCCGCCTCGATCGCGTCGGTCGCCCGCAGGATCGCCGCCCGCTCCTCGGCGGGATCGAGGTAATCCGCATTCGGGCGCCACACCCAGCCGTGGCACCCCGGCTCATGCCCGCGCCGGACCACCTCGCGCGCCAGTTCCGGCGTCCGCTCCACCGCCCGCCCGCACATCCAGAACGTCGCCCGCACCCCCGCCCGGTCGAACGCATCGAGGAACCGCCCCAGCCCGGCGCGCAGCCCGTACGCGAACACCCCCTCCATCCCGAGATCCCGCCGCCCCGGCGCCACCACGCTCAGCACCTCGCCGACCCGCTCGTTCTCGGGGTCCCCCGCCTCGACCGAAAGCTCCGCCCCCTCCTCGTAATTGACCACCAGCGACACCGCGACCTTCGCCCCGCCCGGCCACGCCATCCGGGGCGGCGACAACCCATAGCCCACCAGATCGCGCGTCACTTGCTCAGCCGCTGCGTCAGCCCGACCGCCCGCTCCATCACGATCAGCACCACGAACGAGAACCCCACCAGCAGCCCCGAGATCGCCGCCACCCGCACGTCGAGCGAGTTCTCCATCATCCCCCACATCCGGATCGGCAGCATGTCGGTCCGCGCGGAGCCCAGGAACAGCGACACCGGCACGTTGTCGAGCGACGCCACGAACGCCAGGAACGCCCCGGCCAACACCCCCGACCGGATCAGCGGCAGCACCACGCGCCGGAACGTCATCAGCCCCGACGCGCCCAGCGCCGCCGACGCGTCCAGCAACGACGGATCCAGGTCCGCTGCCGACGCCGCCGCCGTCCGCAGCACGTAAGGCGCGACCACCACGCAATGCCCCAGCACGATCAGGCCCAGCGACGCCGGCAGCCCCAGCCACGACGTGAACATCAGCGCCGCTAGCCCGAACGCCAGACCCGGCAGCAGCAGCGGCGCCATGAACGCCCCATCCGCCCAGCGCGCCCATCGCGCCGGGTTGCGCGCGATCGCCAATGCCGCCGCCGTCGCCAGCACCGTCGCCAACGCCGCCGCGCACAGCGCCACGATCAGGCTGTTCAACGCCGCAGCCTGGATCACGCTCGAGCGCGCCGGGTCGAACAGCTCGGCATACCATCGCAGCGTCAGACCCGGCGGCGGGAACTTCAGCGCCGCCGAGGTCGAGAACGAACTCAGCACCACCACCAGCACCGGCCCCACCAGCACCAGCATCGCCACCGCCGCCAACGCCGCGATCAGCGCCGCGAGCGGCCAATCCCCGCGGTTCAGCCGCATCCCGCGCCTACCCATGCGCCCGCCGCTCCAGCGAACCGAGCCCGACCGCCACCAGCATCACCGCCGCCATCAGCAGCAGCGCGATCGCCGCGGCCAACGGCCAGTCGAACGTCAGCATCGCCTGCTGCCACAGCATCGCCGGCAGATAGACCAGCCGCCCGCCGCCGATCACGCTCTGCGAGATGAACGCCGTCGAGGACGACGCGAACACCAGCGTCGCCCCCGCCAGCAAGCCCGGCAGCGCGGCGGGGAGCACCACCCGCGCCAGCGTCCGCGCCAGCGACGCCCCCAGCACCGAAGACGCGTCGAGCAGCGCCGGGTCGAGCCGCCCCAGGGACGACAGCAGCGGCAAGAGCATCAGCGGCATCTCGATCTGCGTTAGCGCCAGGATCAGCCCCGGCTCGGTCTGCAGCAACTGCACCGGCGACGCCGAGAGCCCGGTCGCCTGCAGCGCCTGGCTCAGCACGCCCTCTCGTCCCAGGATGGCGATCCAGGCGAACGACCGCACCACCACCGAGGTCAGCAGCGGCAACACCGACGCGATCAGGATCGCCCGCCGCAGCCCCGGCCCCGCCACCTGGTGCACCAGCGCCAGCGGCACTGCCAGCACCGTCGCGCTCAGCACCGTCAGCACCCCCAGCTTCATGGTGTTGAACAGCGCCCGCAGGTTGAACGCGTCGCCGAACAGCTCCGCCCAGGCCCGCAGGCTCGCGCTGCGCAGATTTTCGTCCTGCGCGAACGACGTCGCCGCCAGCAGCAGCAGCGGCGCGGCGAACAGCAGCAGCTGCGCGATTCCCAGGGGCAGCGCCAGCAGCGCCGCCCCGCCCGGTCGCCTCATCGCGCTACTTGGCCATCTCCTTGTTGAACCGGTCGATCCACTTCGCCCGCAGCGGATTGATCTTGCTCCAGTCGTACGTGTTGAATTTGTCGATGTCGGCCACGTTCTTCATCGGAACGTCCGCCCCCGGATCGACCTCCTTGTTCACCGGCGTCAGGTAGTACGGGTTCTTCGCCAACGCATCCTGCACCGGGGTCGACAGCACCATGTCGATATATTCGTAAGCCTGCGGCACCGCCTTCGCGCCCTTGGCGATGTGCATCGTCGTCACGAACGCGGACGCGCCGGTGTCCGGCACCACGAACTCGATGTCGACGCCGCGCGCCTTCAACGCGGTGACCGTCTGCGTATTGATGTACATGAGGTCCACCTGCCCCTGCTGGAACAGCCCCGGCAGCGCCGCGGGGGTCGCCACCGC
Organism: uncultured Alphaproteobacteria bacterium; assembly: GCA_963848035.1. GTDB lineage: Bacteria > Pseudomonadota > Alphaproteobacteria > Acetobacterales > Acetobacteraceae > JAVVHH01. The sequence goes on along the minus strand of CAWKCD010000001.1, from coordinate 1,822,528 downwards.
CGCCACCTCCGGCAGGATCTTGCGGATCTCGGTGAAGGCCGGCTCCACATCCGTCTCCGACCCGCCGAATTGCTTGGCGATCTCGATCATGCACATCGTGCCGAACGTGGTCTGGAACCCGGTCAGCCCCAGATGCTTGGCGAATTCCGGCTTGAACAGGTCCTTCCACCCCGTGGGCTTGGCCACCTTCTTCGGATTGTAGGCGAGCCCCACCACCTGCGCGGCGACCGCGATGCCCTTGTCGTCCACCAGCGAGCCCGGGACCTTCCCGGCATTGCTCAGCTTCGAGGCGTCGAACGGCTCGTAGAGCCCGTAATCGATCCCCGACGCCCGCGGCCCCGGGTCGAGCAAGAACACGTCGAACGGCGGGTTCCCCCGCGCCGCCCGCACTTTCGCGATCTCGTCGACCGCGAACAGCGCCTCGAACCCGACGTCGAGCCCCTTCGCCTTGCACGCCGGCACGACCACGGCGCGATACGCGTCCTCCCACGCCCCGGGATAGATCGCGGCCGTCACGCTCCCAGCGGCCCGGGCACGCCCGGTGGCGACCAGCCCGGCGGCGAGCGACGCCCCCAGCACGGCACGGCGAGATACGGTCATGCGGACACTCCTGTTGCAGGTTGATCGATCGGAAACAGCGCCGGACGCGCCGTCGGCGAAAACCCGACATGCACCGCCCCCGGCGCACGCAGCGTCGCCACCCGCGGCTCCGTCACCTTGATCTCGAGCGGCCCGGCGCTGATGTCGTGCACCAGCGTCCCGCCGATCGGCGCCGATTGCCGCAGCTCCGCCGGGATCCGGTCCGGCCCCGCCGCGTCGTGCAGCACGAAATGCTCCGGCCGCGCCGACACCACCACGCGCGTCCCCGCCGGCAACGGCGCGTGCGGCACCGCCACCAGCCCGCCCGCATCCAGCATCACCGCGCAGCGCCCGTCCGACGCCGCCGAAACCCGCCCCGGCAACTCCACGCTCGCGCCGACGAACCCGGCCACGAACCGGCTCGCCGGCTCGTCATAGACCCGCGCCGGCTGGTCGACCTGCTCGAGCACCCCCGCGCGCATCACCGCCATCCGGTCGGCCATGCTCATCGCCTCGTCCTGGTCGTGCGTCACCATGACCGCCGTCAGCGCCAGCCGCCGCTGCAACCGCTTGATCTCCAACTGCAGGTCCAGCCGCAACGCCCGGTCCAGCGCCGCGAACGGCTCATCCAGCAACAGCACGGATGGTTCCGTCACGATCGCCCGCGCCAGCGACACACGCTGCTGCTGCCCGCCCGACAGCGCCGCCGGCCGCCGCTCGGCGAACCGCGCCATCTGCACCGCGTCCAGCGCCGCCCGCACCCGCGGCCCGATCTCCGCCCGCGCCATCCGACGCGCCCGCAACCCGTAGGCGACGTTCTCCGCCACCGACATATGCGGGAACAGCGCATAGTTCTGGAACACGATCCCCACCCGCCGCTGCCCCGGCGCCAGGTGATCCACCGGCCGCCCGTCGAACAGGATCCGCCCCGAACTCGGACGCAGGAACCCGGCGATCGCCCGCAGCAGCGTCGTCTTGCCGCAGCCCGACGGCCCCAGCAGCGCCACCAGCTCGCCGGGCTGCACCGTCAGATCGGCCGTGTCCACGACCATCGTCGCGCCATAGGCGATGCTCACCCCGGCCACGTCGACCCGATGCCCGCTGCGGCCGCTCTGCACGCCCTCACTCATGGTGGATGGCCCAGCAAGGATCGTGCCGGACCGATCCGCCAGCGGATCAGCCGCCGCGCCAGCCCCGCTCTGCCGCAAAGCTGTGCAACCCGGGCGCGCTCGATGGTAACGAGGCGGGCCAAAACCCGGGAGCGTCCGTGTTCAACTCGTTCTTCGCCTCACGCCGGTGGTTCGCCTGGGCCTACCCCGGCGCCGCGCTCATCCTCGCGGCCACCTGGTACAAGGTCCAACTCGACGTGCAGATCAACGACTGGTTCGGCGAGTTCTACAACCTGATCCAGAAAGCCCTGGCCAAGCCCAACAGCACCACGATGGACGAATACATGGGCCATCTCGCCACCTTCGGCACCATCGCCGGCATCTACGTCACCGTCGCCGTCTTCACCGACTTCTTCATCAAACACTACGTGTTCCGCTGGCGCACCGCCATGACCGAGCTCTACGCCACCCATTGGGACCGCTTCCGAGACGTCGAAGGCGCCTCGCAGCGCGTCCAGGAAGACACGATGCGGTTCGCCCGCCTCGTCGAAGGCCTCGGCGTCAGCTTCATGCGCAGCGTCATGACCCTGATCGCGTTCCTGCCGATCCTGTGGACCCTGTCGGAGAAGGTCACCGAGCTGCCCTGGATCGGCCCCGTCAGCCACATGCTGGTCTGGGTCGCGATCCTGTTCGCGCTGGCCGGCACCGTGCTGCTGGCCGCCGTCGGGGTGAAGCTGCCGGGCCTGGAATTCCAGAACCAGCGCGTCGAAGCCGCCTTCCGCAAGGAACTGGTCTATGGCGAGGACGACCCCGCACGCGCAGGCCCGGCGCAATTCCGCGCCCTCTACGACGATGTCAGGACGAACTACTTCCGCCTGTTCTTCCACTACATGTATTTCGACGTCGCCCGGTACACCTACCTGCAATTCGGCGCGCTGGTGCCCTACCTGGCCCTCGGCCCAACCCTGGTCACCGGGGTGATCACCCTGGGCGTCATGCAGCAGATCGTGCGCGCGTTCGGCCGGGTCGAGAGTTCGTTCCAGTATCTCGTCAACAGCTGGACCACGATCGTCGAGCTGCTCTCGGTCTACAAACGGCTGCGCACCTTCCAGCGCCGCATCGCGCTGTCGCCGAGCCCGCAGCCCGCCCCGCTCTGACGGATGCCGCGCGCCCGACCGGGGCGCGCGGCACTCTTCACATCAAGCCAGATCGAACCGATCCAGCTCCATCACCTTCGTCCACGCCGCCACGAAGTCGTGCACGAACGCTTCCTTCGAGTCGGCGCAGGCATAAGCCTCCGCCGCCGCCCGGACCACCGAGTTCGACCCGAACACCAAGTCCGCCCGCGTGCCGGTCCACTTCACCGCACCCGTCGCCCGGTCCTTCGCCTCGAACGTCGACCGCGAGCCCGCGGTGCCGCCCCAGACGATGTTCATGTCGAGCAGATTGACGAAATAGTCGTTCGACAACACGCCCACCCGGTCCGTCAGCACGCCCGCCTTCGACCCGGCCACGGTGATGCCCATCACCCGCAGACCGCCGACCAGCACCGCCATCTCCGGCACCGTCAGCGTCAGCAGCTGCGCCTTGTCGATCAGCAGCTCCTCCGGCGACTGGCCATGCTCGCCCCGGATATAGTTCCGGAACCCGTCCGCCGTCGGCTCGAGCACCGCGAACGACGCCACGTCCGTCTGCTCCTGCGATGCATCGGTCCGGCCCGGCGTGAACGGAACGGTCACCTCGTGGCCGCCCTGCTTCGCCGCGTCCTCGACGCCCACGCCGCCGGCCAGCACGATCAGGTCCGCCAGCGAGATCTTCTTGCCGCCGGCCCCGAACTCGGACCGGATCTTCTCCAGCCCGGCCAGCACCTTCGCCAGCTTCGCCGGCTCGTTGACTTCCCAGTCCTTCTGCGGCGCCAGGCGGATGCGCGCGCCATTGGCCCCGCCCCGCTTGTCCGACCCGCGGAAGGTCGACGCCGACGCCCAAGCCGTCGACACCAGCTCGGCCGTGGAAAGCCCCGAGGCCCGGATCTTCGCCTTCAGCTCCGCGATCTCCTGCGGCCCGACCAGCGCGTGGTCCACGTCCGGCACAGGGTCCTGCCAGAGCAGCACTTCGGCCGGCACGTATTTGCCGAGGTAGCGCGGCCGCGGCCCCATGTCGCGATGCGTCAGCTTGTACCAGGCTCGCGCGAACGCGTCGGCCAGCTGGTCCGGGTTCTTGTGGAACCGCTCCGAGATCTCGCGGTAGGCCGGATCGACCTTCAGCGCGAGGTCCGTCGTCAGCATCATCGGCGCATGCCGCACGGCCGGGTCGTGCGCGTCCGGCACGGTGCCCTTGGCTTCGGGGTTCTTCGGCGTCCACTGGAACGCCCCCGCCGGGCTCTTGGTCAGCTCCCAGTCGAAGTTGAACATGTTGTCGAAATAGTTGTTGCTCCACGCCGTCGGCGTCGTCGTCCAGGCGCCCTCGAGCCCGCTGGTGATCGTGTGGACGCCCTTGCCGGAGCCATACGAGTTGGACCAGCCGAGGCCCATCTCCTCGACATCGGCGCTCTCCGGCTGCGGGCCGATATACTTGCCCGGGTCCGCCGCGCCATGCGTCTTGCCGAAGGTGTGGCCGCCCGCGATCAGCGCCACCGTCTCCTCGTCGTTCATCGCCATGCGCGCGAACGTCTCGCGGATGTCGACTGCCGCTGCCGCCGGGTCCGGCTTGCCGTTCGGCCCTTCGGGGTTGACGTAGATCAGCCCCATCTGCACCGCCGCCAGCGGGCTCTCGAGCTCACGGATCCCCGTGTAGCGCTCGTCGGCCAGCCAGGTGCCTTCCTTGCCCCAGTAGATGTCCTCCTGCGGCTCCCACACGTCCTCGCGGCCGCCGGCGAAGCCGAACGTCTTGAAGCCCATGCTCTCCAGCGCGACGTTGCCGGTCAGCACCAGCAGGTCGGCCCAGGACAGCTTGCGGCCATATTTCTGCTTGATCGGCCACAGCAGCCGCCGGGCCTTGTCCAGGTTCGCATTGTCCGGCCAGCTGTTCAGCGGCGCGAATCGCTGCGACCCGGCGCCGGCGCCCCCGCGACCGTCCGTGATCCGATACGTCCCCGCGCTATGCCACGCCATGCGGATGAAAAACGGTCCGTAATGGCCATAATCCGCCGGCCACCACTCCTGCGAGTCCGTCATCAGCGCCCGCAGATCGGCGATCACCGCATCGAGATCGAGCGTCTTGAACTCTTCGGCGTAGTTGAACGACTTGCCGAGCGGGTTCGCCTCTTTCGGGTTTTGATACAACGTCCGGATATTGAGCTGATTCGGCCACCAATCGTGGTTCATCCGCTTCAGGCGCGTCGTATGTCCGACGACCGGGCAACCCTCGGCTGGCGATACGTTCGTATCCATTATTTTCCCCTTCCTGAATTTATGAGCGCACCCTAAGAGGATAGCCCGTAGCGATCCAATGAATAAAACAGGACATTTTCATCGAGGCGGTCGATGACCCCGCTCCCCAGCCCGCAGCAGCTCCGCTATGTGCTGGCGCTGGCCGAACTCGGCCATTTCGGCCGCGCCGCCGAAGCCTGCGCCGTCACCCAATCGACCCTCTCGGCGGGCATCCTCGCCCTCGAACGCCAGTTGGACGCCGCTATCCTCGACCGCGGCGCCGGCAAACACGTCGTGTTCACCGCGCTCGGCGACGAGATCGTCAGCCGCGCCAAGAAGGCCCTGGCCGCCCTCGAAGCCGTTGCCGAAGCTGCCTCGGCCGCCCGCGCACCGCTCAGCGGTCCCTTGCGCCTCGGCGTCATCCCCACCGTTGGCCCGTTCCTGCTCCCCCGGCTGATGCCCGTCCTGCGCACCGCCTTCCCCGACCTGCGACTCTTCGTCCGCGAAGACGTCACCCGCGCCCTCGTCGACCGTCTCGCCACCAACCGGCTCGACCTCCTCCTCGTCGCCCTGCCCTGCGACTGCGGCGACGCCGAGACGCTTGCCGTCTCCCGCGACGAGTTCCTGGTCGCCCTCCCCCGCGGCCACCGCCTGGCCGCCCGCGCCCGCGTCGCCACCGCCTCGCTGGCTGGCGAGCGCATGCTCCTGCTCGAAGACGGCCATTGCCTACGCGACCAGGCCCTCGCTTTGTGCGGCCTGGCCAGCGAACAGGAAGGTTTCGCCGCCACCAGCCTGCACACCCTGGCCCAGATGGTCGCCGGCGGCCTTGGCGTGACCCTGCTTCCCCGCATGGCCGTGGACGCGGGCGTCGCCGCCGGCGCCGACGTCGAGCTGCGCCCGCTCAGCGGCAGCTCCGCCTGGCGCACCATCGGCCTCGCCTGGCGCCCCCGCTCCCCCCGCGCCGAGGAATACCGCGCGCTGGCGCCCTTGATCGCACCCGCTGGCTGAGCCGGCCATGCAATCTCGCCTGTGGTCTTAAAAGCCGATCGGGGTGATCTTACTTCGCAATTGCACAATGAGCGCGGAGTGACCCCCTTGGACCATCCCTTGCCGACCACGGTCGAAGCCCCGTTCAGCTCGGCCGAAGCCAAGGTCGTCCTCCTCGAAGGCATCTCCGACACCGCCGCCGGGCTGCTCGCCGCCGGCGGTTATGCGCAGATCGAGCGCCACCCCAAGGCCCTCGAGGGCCAGGCGCTGCGTGACGCGATCGCCGGCGCCCACATCCTCGGCATCCGCAGCCGCACCCAGCTCACCGCCGAGATGATCGACGCGGCCGGCCCGCTGATGGCGATCGGCTGTTTCTGCATCGGCACCGACCAGGTCGACCTTCGTGCCGCCCGCGCCCGCGGCATCCCGGTGTTCAACGCCCCCTTCAGCAACACCCGCAGCGTCGCCGAACTCACCATCGGCGAGATCGTCATGCTGCTCCGCCGCATCCTCCCCCGCTCCGCCCAGGCGCATGCCGGCGGCTGGGACAAATCCGCCACCGGCAGTTTCGAAGTCCGCGGCAAGACGCTGGGGATCGTCGGCTACGGCAACATCGGCAGCCAGCTCTCGACCCTCGCCGAAGCGATGGGCATGCACGTCCGCTACTACGACCGCACCGACAAGCTCCGCCACGGCAACACCCAGCCCGTCGCCACGCTCGAGGAACTGCTCGCCATCAGCGACGTCGTCACGCTGCACGTCCCGGACACCCCCGCCACGAAAGGCATGATCGGCGGCCGCCGAGATCGCCGCCATGAAGCCCGGCGCCTACCTCATCAACAACGCCCGCGGCGCCGTCCTCGATCTCGACGCCGTCGCGTCCGCGCTGCGCTCCGGCCATCTCGCCGGCGCCGCGATCGACGTCTTCCCGGTCGAGCCCAGCTCCGCCGCCGCAACCCTTCACCACCCCGCTGCAGGGCCTCGAGAACGTGATCCTCACCCCGCATGTCGGCGGCTCCACCATGGAGGCGCAGGAGCGCATCGGCGAGGAAGTCGCCCGCAAGCTGCTCGCCTTCCTCGACGAGGGCTCGACCTCGGGCGCCGTCAACTTCCCGCATGTCGACCAGCCCCGCATGGCCGGACCATTGCCGCTTCCTGCATGTCCACCGCAACACGCCCGGCGTCCTCGGCCGCATCAACGCCGTGTTCAGCGCCCGCGCCCTCAACGTGTCCGCCCAGTTCCTGCAGACCGAGGGCGACCTCGGCTACGTCGTCATCGATGCCGAACGCTGCCCCGGCGGCAACGACCAGGTCCTCGCGGCGCTCATCGCCATCGACGGCACCATCCGCGTCCGCGCCATGAGCAACTGACCGGCGCACACGCCGCCGCGAATTGTCATCGCTCCGACGCCTTGCCGAGGCGAGGCGCCTCGCCACGTCTGCCTTGTCCCGATAGTCCGGCCCGGCCGGATCACGCCGAACCGCGAGCCGCACGCGCCGTCATGGCGCTGCATCGAGGGTGAGGCCGTTTGATCCGCCCGGCACCGATTGCAGGCGCGAGGAGATTTCCCATGAACGACATGCCGATCGACAAGACATTCACCAAGACCCACGAGATGCTGGGCAAATGCCCCTTCGGCGGCGACCGCGTCGGCGGCGCCTTCGGCACCCCGCCGACCCTCGAGAACTGGTATCCGGACCGCCTGCGGGTCGAACTCCTGCACCAGAACGGCCTCGCCGCCGACCCGCTCGGCCCGGATTTCGACTACGCCGCCGAATTCAACAAGATCGACCTGACCGCCGCTCAAGCAGGACATCAAGCAGTTCCTGACCACCTCGGTCGATTGGTGGCCGTCCGACTATGATAATTACGGCCCGCAGATGATCCGCATGGCCTGGCACGCCGCCGGCACCTACCGCATCGCCGACGGCCGCGGCGGCGCCGGCACCGCCATGCAGCGCTTCGCCCCGATCAGCTCCTGGTGGGACAACGGCAACACCGACAAGTCCCGCCGCCTGCTGCAGCCGATCAAGCACAAATACGGCAACGCCCTCTCCTGGGGCGACCTGATGATCCTCACCGGCAACTGCGCCCTCGAGATCATGGGCCTGCCCACCTACGGCTTCGGCGGCGGCCGTCTCGACGCCTGGGAAGCCGACAACGCCACCTATTGGGGCCCGGAGATCTGGGATCCGAAGGACGTCTCGAGCTTCGACAGCATGGTCACCCGCGACAAGCGCTGGCGCGGCCAGAACGGCGACGCCGATTACGACCTCGAGAACCCGCTCGCCGCCTCGCACCAGGCGCTCATCTACGTCAACCCCGAAGGCCCCTACGCCAACGGCGACCCGATGGGCTCGGCGCGCGACATCCGCACCACCTTCACCCGCATGGCGATGAACGACGAAGAGACCGTCGCCCTGATCGCCGGCGGCCACGCCTTCGGCAAGAGCCACGGCATGGTGTCGGCCAAGGAAGTCGGCCCGCCGCCCGAGATCGCGCCGATGGAAGCGATGGGCCTCGGCTGGCACAACCCCGAGGGTCCCGGCTTCGCGCAATACACCATGACCAACGGCATCGAGGGCAGCTGGACGCCGAACCCGACGCAGTGGGACAACGACTACCTGGAGAACCTGTTCAAGTTCGAATGGGTCCAGACCAAGAGCCCGGCCGGCGCCCTGCAATGGACCCCCGCCGACCCCAACGCCCCCAAGACGCCCGACGCGCACGTCCCCGGCAAGATGAACCCGCTGATGATGATGACCAGCGACATCGCGCTCAAGACCGACCCCGAATACCGCAAGGTCTGCGAGAAGTTCCTCGCCGATTTCGACGCCTTCACCCAGGCCTTCTCCAAGGCCTGGTACAAGCTCACCCACCGCGACATGGGACCGAAATTCCGCTACCTCGGCGCCGAAAAGACCATCGAGGACGGCCTGCTCTGGCAGGATCCGCTGCCCGACCGCGACTACGACCTCGTCGGCGACGCCGAGATCGCGACGCTCAAGCAGGCGATCGCGGCGACCGGGCTGTCCATCTCCGACGTGGTCTTCACCGCCTTCTCCGCCGCGTCCACCTACCGCGACAGCGACAAGCGCGGCGGCGCCAATGGCGGCCGCATCGCCCTCGCCCCGCAGAAGGACTGGGCCGTCAACCGCCGGGCCGCCCCGGTGGTCGAGAAGCTGCGCGGCATCATGACCGAGTTCAACGCCAAGCAGGCCGGCAAGAAGATCTCGCTCGCCGACCTGATCGTCCTGGCCGGCTGCGCCGCCGTGGAGAAAGCCGCCAAGGACTCCGGCGTCGACGCCACCGTCCCGTTCACCCCCGGCCGCGTCGACACCACGCAGGAGCTCACCGACATCGAGATGTTCGAGTGGCTCAAGCCCGTCGTCGACGGCTTCCGCAACTATGTCGGCCCCGAGTTCAGCCAGGTTTCGCAGGGCGTCGCCCCCGAGGAGTTCTTCCTCGACAAGGCCAACCTGATGAAGCTGACCGCGCCCGAGTGGACCGTGCTCACCGGCGGCCTGCGCGTGCTCAACGCCAACCATGACGGCTCCGCCCACGGCGTCTTCACCGACAAAGTCGGCGTGCTCACCAACGACTTCTTCGTCCACCTCACCGACACCAACCTGGAATGGGCCAAGGCCGACGACACGGCCATGAGCTTCACGCTCAAGGACCGCGCCACCGGACAGGTCAAGTTCACGGCCACCCGCAACGACCTCGTCTTCGGCTCGAACTCCCAGCTCCGCGCCGTGGCCGACGTCTACGCCGGCAGCGACGGCCACCAGCGTTTCGTGAAGGACTTCATCAAGGCCTGGGACAAGGTCATGATGCTCGATCGCTACGACGTGAAGGGCCACAAGCGCTACGCGCCGATGGCCGCCTGAACCCCACGAAACGGTCCGAATGGAAGGGGTCGCCTGACCGGGCGGCCCCTTTTTCGTCGCGTTCCACTGCGCCCTTGGCCGCCCGTCCCGCAGACGCTCGGCTTGTCCTGTCGTTTCGACGTGCTAGGTTTCCCCGGTCTTCACGCCTGAAAACGATAGCCGGACCGAACCGGCCCAGGGAGGAACGTATGAAGATCTACGACTGGCACATCGCGCCCAACCCGCGCCGCCTGCACATCTTCCTGGCCGAGAAAGGCCTGAAGATCGACCTCGAGGAAGTCGGCCAGGACGACCTCACCCTCGCCCCCGCCTTCAAGGCCCGCTACCCCCACATGATGGTCCCGATGCTCGAACTCGACGACGGGACATGCATCGGCGAAGCCATGGCGATCTGCCAGTATTTCGAGGAGCTCCACCCCAACCCGCCGCTGATGGGCACCGACCCGAAAGACCGCGCCGTCGTCTCGATGTGGGAGAAGCGCGCCAACGAGGAAGGCATGCTCCCGGCCTCCGAACTGTTCCGCAACACGCATCCCCGCTTCGCCGATCGCGGCCTGCCCGGCGCCAGCGCCCCCATCCCGCAGATCCCCGAACTGCGCGACCGCGGCCGCGCGCGCCTCGACCGCTTCTTCGCCAAGTTCGACCGCCAACTTGCCGACCACGAATTCGTCGCCGGCGACCGCTACACCGTGGCCGACGTCACCACGCTCTGCGCCGTCGATTTCGCCGGCTGGTCCGACGTCAAGATACCCGACGAACACCGCCACCTCCGCCACTGGCACGAGCAAGTCTCCGCCCGCCCCAGCGCCAAGGCCTGACCACCGCCCCTCGCCCGGAACCGTAGCGCCACGCATCAAGCGCACCAGCCCATCGGCGGCCGCGCTTGGTGCACCGCACCAAATCGGCTAAAACGCGCGCTCCGCGTTCCCCGGGACTCCCATGCTGAAAATCGACGACCTGGTCTTCAACGCCTGGGGCCGCCGCTTCTTCGACCACGCCACCGTCACGCTGCCCACCGGCACCAAGGTCGGCCTGGTCGGCCGCAACGGCGTCGGCAAGTCGACGCTGTTCCGCCTCATCCTCGGCACCCTCTCCGCCGACTCGGGCGAAGTCTCCATGCCCCGCGGCGCCCGCATCGCCAGCGTCGACCAGGAACACCCGGCCACCCCGGTCTCCCTGCTCGACACCATCCTCGAAGCCGACGTCCAGCGCGCCTCGCTCTACACCGAGCTCGAGACCGCCGAGCCCGAGCGCATCGCCGACATCTACGCCCGCCTCGAGGAGATCGACGCCGACCGCGCCCCCGCCCGCGCCGGCGAGATCCTCGCCGGCCTCGGCTTCTCCACCGACGACCTCTCGCGCCCGATGAGCCGAATTCTCCGGCGGCTGGCGCATGCGCGTGGCGCTCGCCGCCGCCCTCTTCGCCGAACCCGAGATGCTGCTCCTCGACGAGCCCACCAACTACCTCGACCTCGAAGGCGCCATGTGGCTCGAAGCCCGCCTGCGCACCTACCCCAACTCCGCCCTCATCATCAGCCACGACCGCGAGCTGCTGAACCAATCCGTCGGCGCCATCCTCCACCTCAAGGACGGCAAGCTCGACCTCTACCCCGGCGGCTACGACGATTTCGAGCGCCGCCTCGCCGAAAAGACCCGCCTGCAAGCCAGCGCACGCGTCAAACAGGAAGCCGAACGCGCCCACCTGCAGAGCTTCGTCGACCGCTTCCGCGCCAAGGCCAGCAAGGCCGCCCAGGCCCAATCCCGCCTCAAGCGCCTCGAGAAGATGGAGCCCGTCGCCGCCGTCTCCGCCGAGCACGTCGCCCCCTTCACCATCCCCTCGCCGCCCCGCCCGCTCGCGCCCCCCTTAATGCGCCTCGAGAACGCCAGCGTCGGCTATGGCGGCGACCCGGTGCTCCGCGACATGGACCTCCGCCTCGACGTCGACGACCGCATCGGCCTGCTCGGCGTCAACGGCGCCGGCAAATCCACCTTCGCCAAGCTCGCCGCCGGCGCCCTCACCCTCTCGGCCGGCCACATGCAGCGCGAACGCCGCATCGGCGTCGGCTGGTTCCACCAGCACCAGATCGAGGCCATGGACCCGGCCGACACGCCCTTGGACATCCTCCGCCGCACCCGCCCCGAAGACAGCGAGCAATCCTACCGCTCCCGCCTCGCCCTCTGGGGCATCGGCTTCGAGAAGCAATCCACCACGGTCGCCAACCTCTCCGGCGGCGAGCGCGCCCGCCTGCTGCTCAACCTCGTCGCGATGGCCGCCCCCCACCTGCTGATCCTCGACGAGCCCACCAACCACCTCGACATCGACAGCCGCCGGGCTCTGCTGGACGCGCTCAACGATTACGGCGGCGCCGTCATCCTCATCACCCACGACCGCTCCCTGATGGAACTCGTCGCCGACCGCCTCTGGCTCGCAGCCGACAACACCGTCGCCCCTTTCAACGGCGACATGGACGATTACGCCAAATTCGTCCTCGACCGCGCCAAATCAGCCGCCCCCGGCCAAGGCCGCGAGAAGAAACAGAAACGCCGCCGCGCCGCCTAAGGCGCCGGTCGCACGTCCTGCAACGGCAACAGCCCGTTCGCCAGCAGCGTCACCCCCGTCACCTTCTTCGAGACGCCCAAAATGTTCCGCGTCGTCCACAAATAGATCAGCGGCAAATCCTCGTGCTCCCGCGCCCATAACTGCGCATACAGCCCCTTCCGCACCGTCTCGTCCGCTTCCGCCCGCGCCGCCTCCAGCAACGCATCCGCCTTCGCGTCCGCATACTTCGCGATATTCAACGCCATCCCCGAATGCAGGAACGCATACGAATTGCTGTCCGGGTCGAGCAGCCCCGACCACCCGCCCAACGTGACCTCGAATTCCCCCCGCATCGTCGCCGCGATCACCGTCCCGAACTCGACCGCGGTCACCCGCACGTCGAACCCCGCCTCAGCCGCCATCGCCTGGATCACCTCGCCCGCCTGCACCCCCTGCGGCGTGTTGTAGACCATCAGCTCCACCCGCAGCGGCGCCGTCACCCCCGCCTCCTGCAGCAGCGCCCGCGCCGCCGCCACGTCATGCGGCGGCATCGGCACGTCGGCCGCGTAGAACGGGCTCGCCGCCGAGATCGCCTGCGCGTCCGGCGCATACATCCCCGCGAACACCACCTGCGACAGCGCCGCCCGGTCCAGCGACAGCTCGAACGCATGCCGCACCCGTGCGTCCGTCGCCAGCTTCGTCTTACCCGCCAGATTGATGGTCAGCGCCCCATACCCCAGGCTCGGCACGCTCACCACGTTCAGCCCCGCATCCGCCGACGCCGCCGCCACGTCCAGCGGCGCCACCTCCGCGACATCCAGCGCACGCGCCTTCAAATTCGCCAGCCGGATGCTGCTATCCGGGATCACCTTGTACGTGACGCGGTCATAATGGATCCGCCCCGCATCCCAATACCCCGCGAACCGCTCCAGCACGATCCGGTCCTGCGCCACCCGCTCGACGAACTTGAACGGCCCGGCGCACACCGGGCGCAGCCCGAAATCCTTCCCCGCCGCCTCGGCCGCCTTCGGCGACACCATCATCCCCGCCCGATCCGTCAGCACCGCCACGAACGGCGCGAATTTCTGCTTCAGCACCACCCGCACCGTCAGCGGATCGACCACCTCCACATGATCCAGCGCACCCATCTCCCCGCGCCGGAAACTCCCCGGCAAATTCGCATGACGCTCGAGCGAATACTTCACCGCCGCCGCGTCCATCGCCTCGCCGTCCTGGAATTTTACCGCGTCCCGCAGCCGGATCAGCAGATGCGTCCCATCCTCCCAGGTGTAGCCCGTCGCCAGCACCGGAACGATGCCGAGCTTCGTGTCGATGTCGAACAGCTTGTCGCACATCGCGGTCATCACCAGCGTGCCGACATAGGTCCGCGACAGGCTCGGATCGAGGATGTCCGGATCGTCCCGCATCCCGATCCGCAACGACCCTTGCGCCGCCGCAACCCCGCTCCACAGCATCGCCGCCGCCAAAACCCAACCTCGGACCATGCCAAGACCCCCGACTGTCAGCCCGGGTCCATGCACGAACCTTGCCAGCCCGGCGCCGGCGCGAGAACATCCCGCCAATGACCCAACACACCCTCGCCGCCACCCCCGACACCATCCGCATCGGCCAGTTCGACGCGACCTTCCCCCCCATCCTGACCGTCCAATCCGGCGACACCGTCCGCGTCCAATGCGTCTCCGGCCGCCGCGAGATCCTGCCGCCCGCCGGCAGCCCCCTGCTCGTCCCCGAGGCGCTCGCCGCCATCATCGACGCCAACCCCAAGCCCCCGCCGGGCCACATCGTCACCGGCCCCATCGCCATCGAGGGCGCCCAGCCCGGCGACACGCTCGAGATCCGCATCGACGCCATCGAGCCCGGCGCCAACTGGGGCTACAACGTCATCCGCCCCCTCGCCGGCACCCTCCCCGAGGACTTCCACGACACCAGCCTGATGCACATCCCGGTCGACCGCGACCGCCGCGTCTGCACCCTGCCCTGGGGCACCGAACTCCCCCTCGCCCCCTTCTTCGGCGTCATGGGCGTCGCCCCGCCGCCCGCGCTCGGCACGATCGGCTCCAAGGAACCCCGCCTGCACGGCGGCAACCTCGACAACAAGGAACTGGTCGCCGGCAGCTCGCTCTTCCTGCCCGTCTGGGTCCCCGGCGCCTGCTTCTCCGTCGGCGACGGCCACGGCGTCCAAGGCGACGGCGAAGTCTGCGTCACCGCCCTGGAAATGTGCCTCGACGGCACCTTCACCTTCATCCTGCACAAACAGGACGGCGCCCCGCTCGCCTACCCCCGCGCCGAAACCCCGACCCACTTCATCAGCATGGGCATGAACGAGGACATGGACCAGGCGATGAAGACCGCGCTGCGCGAGATGATCGCCTTCATCTGCGCCCGCTCCAACCTCTCCCGCGAACAGGCCTACGCCTTCTGCTCGCTGGCCGTGGACTTCCACGTCACCCAGAGCGTCAACGGCGAGAAAGGCATCCACGGCATGCTCAAGAAGGGCCTGCTCTTCTAACCGCTACCGCCCGTAGGCCCGCACGAAGAACACGATGGTGACGCCGAGCGTGAAGCAGAGCGTCACCGCCCGCGTCACCCCGGCCGGCACGCGCCGGCCCAGCCGCGCCCCCACGACGCCTCCCGCCAACCCTCCCACCAGCATCGCCGCCGTCTGCGGCCACCGCACCGCCCCCGCGATCACGAAGGTCAGCACCGCCACCGAATTCGCCGCCGTCACCAGCATCGTCCGCGGCCCGTTCAGCGCCTTGATCTCGCTCTCCCCGAGCAACGACCACACCGCCATCATCATCAGCCCGACCGCGCCCCCGAAATACCCGCCATAGAGCCCCAACCCGAACTGCATCCCCACCACCAGCGCCGTCCGCCCCCGAAACGCCCGCCCCTGCATCCGCACCCCGACCCGGCGCCCGAACGCCAGCGCCACGCTCGCCGCCAGCATCAGCCAGGGCAGCACCGTGTCGAACGCCGAAGACGGCGTCCACAACAGCAGCAAACTCCCGACCAACCCGCCCCCCAGCGTCGCCGCCAGCATCCCCGGCACCGCCACCCCGCACAGCGTCCGCCGCCCGGCGCGGTAGGTCCAGGCGCTCGCCGCACCGCCCGGCCACAGCGCCACCGTGCTCGAGGCATTCGCCTGCACCGACGGCACCCCCGCCGCGATCAGCACCGGCAAGGTCACGAACGACCCGCCGCCGGCCAGCGCATTCATCGCCCCCGCCAACAACCCCGCCCCGAACAGCCATGCAAAGTCCGACATCGCCCCACGATGAGACCCCGCCTACCCCCGCACAATGCTCGGCCCGGCAACCCTGCCCGGAACGCTCAGAGAGCCTGCACCCGCGCCTTGAACCGGTCGAGCGTGCGGTGCCGGTCCGTATCTTGCCCGAACCCGGCCCGCTGCCCCTCCGCGATGCCCAGCGAACGCCGCAACGCATCCGCATGGATCCCAGCGCCCGGCGCCGCCGCCGCCACGTCCAGCGCCACCAGCGCGTGATAACTCATGAACGGCTTCTCCGGCGCGACCCGCTCCGCCAGCCAGTCCAGCATGTCGTAATCCGGCATCACCTGCAGCGTCGCGATCGCCTGCAGCCGCTTGCCCGGCGACGGTGACGCCGCCAACTCGTGCCGCAGCGGATACGCCGCCTGGCCCAACGTCCGCATCTTCGCGACCACCACCTCCATCCGCCCCGTCCGTTCGTCGCCGGACGGCATCGTCGCCCGGATGTGCTCGTATTCCGCCGCCAGCGCGTCCACCTGCTGCGACACGAGCGGTATATCGGCCTGCGCCAGCCGCGCGACCGCTTCGGCTCTGCTCTTCTCCCCCTCCGTCGCCGCGGTGCTCAGCCCCTGCATCTGGCTCGCCGCCTCCGCCGATTTGTCCAGCTCCGCCGCCACCTGCCGCGCAACCTTCGCCTTCACCCCGAACACCTCGAATTCGGTCACGCCACCCAGCATCGCAACGATTTCGCGCCGGAACATCAGCAGCAGCACCACGACGATGGCCGGCCACGCGACGGCCGAGATGAACTCCGCGATCGCCTTCAGCCCCTCCGGACTGATCCACCGCTCCCGATGCTCCGACGCCCGATGCACCATCTCGGTCAGCGCCCGCATCAGTGCCGCCGACGCATCACCGTCCCCCGGACCAGCCTCCGTCGCCATTCCAAGCTCCGCCCGTTCCGATAGCGGACCATATCGGCCCACCGCCCCGCGCGCCGGAAAAGTTTTTGTGAAGGCGCCGGGTCGGACCGACATGGTATCGTTCGCCGGAGGAGTCCGCCGTGCTCATTCAATGGTGCCTCAAAGGTGTTCGTGAATCGCCCACCTTCTCCGACGCACAGGCCGCCGCCGTGCTCACATCGACCGGACTGGCCTCCGCCTATGTCTATACCGATCCGAATGTCCACACCCGATCCGACGCGTTCGCCGACGCCCACGCCGCCCTCTCCGCGACCGCCCTCGACGATCACGTCAACGATTTCTCCTCCGTCGGAGCCCGCACGCCCTATATCTCCCTCGGCGCCGGCTGCCGGACGATCGACCCGGTCACCGGCCACGCCCTGACCCACAGCGCATTCGACACCGCCGTCGATTTCGCCACCGGCGCCGTCTGGGGCGCCGTGACCAGTCCGGGCTACGTGTTCAAGCTCTGGCTCATCGTCACGCCGAAGCCCGCGCCGTCGCTCCCCAGCTACGGCGAGGAGGTGCGCGACCTCAACGTCTTCGAAAAATACACCATCTTCCACAAGGAAGGAGAGATCGCCGCCAAGCTCGTCGTGCCGCATCGCCAGATCGAGAGCGTCACGAAATACCGGGCCGACGGCTCGCTCGATACGTCCATGAACTGGGTTCATCTCGGCCTGGATCCGGGAACGGAAGGACGCTGCCGCGCCGCCTACCTTCCGCCAGAAACGGTCAACAACGTGCGGGACCTCCTCTAATGCCGTCTCTCCCGGCGGCCCGTTGGCTGCCCGACAACATCGACTCCTGGCTGCAGACTCTCAGCCTTGGCGCGCAGGATTCGAAGCGCCCCGCCATCGCCCGGGCTCACGCGGCCCGCCTGGCGGCCGAACTCGCCCTCGCCACCGGACGGCAAAGCAGCACGCACTCACCCACCGACTACGTCGGACCTGCCCTCGCGGCCGCATGCCATCCCGAGATCTGCAAGCAGCACATCACGCCCGTCGCGCTGCTTGCCGGGCTGTGTGGCAAACTCGAGTCTCTTGAAATGTCGGATTTCGGCGTAACTGTTCGTCTGCGTGACGGCACCAGTCTCTGGAGCGGCTGGGCCGGACCCCTCGCCGCGTTGCCCACCGGGATCTCTGCCCTGGTCGCCGCCGCCCTCGCCGCCGGCGTCGGACCGTATCGGGCCGAGATCTTCACCGCCCCGCTATCGGCGCCGGACGAAAGCCGCCGCCGCGCCGTCGCGCTCCTCGCCCGCAACAGCAAGGTGGCCGACATCCTGCCCGCCTTCGGTCTGCTCCGCTCCGAGGACGGCAATCGCTTCGCGCCGGGTCAGCCACGCCCCGACCTCGCCATGGCCACCCTCATCGCTCTCGAGCACGACTATGCCGCCAGCATCCGCCTGGCGAGCGAAACCCGGCGCTGGAATGCCGGCCTGTATTTGCCCGTTCCCCTCATCGACTGGCCGCTATTCTGTCTCGAACTCGCCTGGCGCCGCCGCCTCCCCGAATTTCCCCTCCCCGAGACCGACGACCCCTCCGCCGGCTTCATCCGCAGTCTCGCCGCAACGTTCGACTAGCGCCGCTCCCACCACCAATCCGCTTGCCAACCATCGCTCGAAATGTTCTTTCTTTGTTCGTGCTGTTCACCGCCGCCCGTCACGCCCTCGACCGCCTCGTCAGCACCATGATGACGCTGGTCGAAGCCATCGCGCCGAACGGCACGCTCGCCCGACCCTCGCCTTTGACCGGAGCCGCCACCCAGGCGCTGTTCCACCGCCTCGTGATGCTGGTCCCGCAGCTCATCCGCATTCAGCGCTTCGGCCTCCGCGCCTCGCCGGCCTCGAACCCCCAAGCCCCCATCCCCGCGCCCGTCGCCCGCCCGAGCCGCACGCCGCGGCGCAAAGGCGTCAACAGTCTCCCGCGCCGGCCCGGTTGGCTCCTCGCCGCGATCCCCGAGATCGCCGATCCCGTCGCTGCCGAAATCCGCGCCCTCCTCGCCGACCCGGCGCTCGCCGCCCTGCTCGATCGCGCCCGCACCCTGCGCCGCGCGCTCCGCCCGCTCCTACGCAGCCTCGGCCTAGATGCCGCCGCCGCGCCCGCAACGACGCCGCAACCCGCCCCCTCACCCGGCGCCCGCCAAGCCAGCGCCCCGCCGCGCGCCAGCAGCCCGCCGCTTCCTACCCCGGTCGCAAAACTCGCCTGATCGCCGCCAGCGTCTTCCCACGCCGTTTTTGTTGCGATATCGCAACTAGTTCAGCGCCGAATACCGGCCCGCCCACGGCATCGCCGCCTCGAACGCCGCCGCCGCCTGCAGCACGCCCAGATCGTCGAACCGCCGCCCCACGATCTGCATCCCCACCGGCAGCCCCTCGGCGGTAAACCCGCACGGCACCGTCGCCGCCGGGTTCCAGGACATGTTGAACGGATACGAGAACTCCGCCCAAGCCATCCAGTCCCACTCGTGCGCCGGCCAATGCGCCGGCCGGATCGCCGGCACCGGGAACGCCGCCACCGAAACCGTCGGCGTGATCAGGAAATCCCATTCCTCGAAGAACGTGTGGATCTCCGCGATATAGGCGTGCTTGCGCGTCCGCAGATCCTGGTAGTCTGCCATGCTGGTCTCGCCCCCCGCCTTCACGCAGGCCACCAGCCCCGGATCCATCGCCGCCTCCCACTTCGGCAACAACTTCGCCAGCCGCGTCTGATGCGCCGACCAGAACCGCCGCGCCAGATCCGGCCCCTTCTTCCCCCAAGCCGGCGTCACCTCCTCCAGCGCCGCCCCGGCAAACCCCTCCGCCGCCCGCCGCACCAGCGCGGCCACCTCCGGATCCACCCGCGCATGCCCTAGATCCGCACTGAACGCGACCCGGCGCCCGCCAATCCCCTCCCCCAACCGCGCCTCGGTACGCCGCCGGCCAGGCCTCGAGCGTCGTATGGTCCAGATGATGCGGCCCGGCCATCACCTCCAGCATCACGGCGCTATCCCGCACCGTCCGCGTCATCGGCCCCACATGCGACGTATTGTCTCCCACCCCCAGCGGCGCATACGGCACCCGCCCGAAGCTCGGCTTGATCCCGAACACCCCGCAGAAATGCGCCGGCATCCGGATCGACCCCGCCCCGTCGCTCCCCTGATGCAACGGCCCATACCCCGCCGCCGCGGCCACCCCCGCCCCCGCCGACGACGCCCCCGCATTCATCCCCTGCCGCCAGGGATTATGCGTCACCCCCGTCAGCGGCGACGTGCTCACGCCCGTCCACCCGAACTCCGACGTCGTCGTCTTCCCGATCGGGATCGCCCCCGCGCCGCGCAGCCGCTCCACGAACGGGGTGTCCGCCGCCGCCCTCGCATCGGAACTCGTCTTCGACCCCGCCCGCGTCGGCATCCCCCGCACGTCCGCCAGGTCCTTCACCGTCACCGGCAACCCATGCAGCCGCCCCAGCGGCGCCGACCCCATCACCGCCTTCTCCGCCGCCCGCGCCCCCGCCATGGCGCCCTCGGCATCGAGGAACGCCATCGCATTCAACCGCGGCTCCAGCCGCTCCACCCGATCCAGCACCGCCTGCATCACCTCGACCGGCGAGGCCTGCTTGCGCCGGATCATCGGCGCCAATTCGTGGGCGGGGAGAGTGGCTAAGGTCAGGGTCGGATCCTCCAAAACCCAACCCTAGCCACCCGAACCCCCTAAGGGAAAGTCCGCCGGTACGCCTTCGCCATCACCTCGTCGAACCGGGCCCCCGGCTCGAAATCCTCCATCCCCTCCGGCCGCACCAGCCCCGGCAGCGTCCGCGGACACTCCGACGGCTCCCCCAACACCTGCGTCACCGGATACAGCGCCGACCAAGCCGGCACCGAATCGTAATCCTCCTCCTCGTCCGCCACATGCTTGTCGCGGATCTTCCCCGACGCGGTCTCGATCTCCATCCCCATCATCGTCGTCGCCTTGAATTCCTGCGCCGTCGGCTGCCTGATGATCTTCGACCGGCCCGGATAGATCCGATCCACGAACCGATCCATCAACGCCAGCTTCTGCGCCGGGTCCTCCACGATGTGCGCCGTCCCGAACACCATCGCCGACCGGTAGTTCACCGAGTGATGGAACCCCGAGCGCGCCATCACCAGCGAATCCACATGCGTCACCGTCAGGCAGACCGGCAGACCCGGCGCCTGCGTACGGATCATCCGGCTCGCCGACGACCCATGCCAATACACATGGTCCCCCTCCCGCCAGAACCCGGTCGGCGTGCAGAACGGCCGCCCGTCGATCACGTAGGCGATATGGCAAACCAGCGCCGCATCCAGGATCCCGTAGATCGTCTCCTTGTCGTAACGCCCCCGATCCGGCGTCCGCTTCACCCGGTTCACGTCCGTCTTCGCGAACGTATCCAAACTCTCGATATCGGCCATGACCCCTGCCCCACACTGTCCCCGGCACCATCGAACCGTTAAGGTCCAAGCGAAAGAGCCAGTTCCGCGCAAACCGATTGAACCAGTATGGGCCGCAAACCCCGCATCTCCGCCCCTTTGGGGATCGTCCTCGACCCCGCCAGCACCGAGCCGCTCCATCACCAGATCGGCGCCCAGCTCCGCGCCGCCATCCTCGAGCGCCGCCTCCGCCCCGGCACGCCGCTGCCGTCCTCCCGCCTCATGGCCGCCGAACTCGACTGCGCCCGCGGCACCGTCGCCGCCGCCATCGACCAGCTCGTCGCCGAAGGTTACGTCACCAGCCGCGCCGCCTCCGGCACCGCCGTCGCCCCCAACCTCCCCGACGACCTGCTCTTCCCCCCGACCCAAACCCAACCGCCGCCGCGGCCGACGCCCACACCCACCGCCGCCCCCCTCCTCGCCTTCCCCCTCGGCCAGCCTGACCGCACCGCCTTCCCCTTTCCCCTCTGGGCCAAGCTTCTCGAGCGCGAGTGGCGCCGCCCGGCCTGGCACATCGCCGGCACCCCCCACCCGTTCGGCCACCCCGACCTCCAGCGCGCCATCGCGTCCTATCTCGGCGCCGCCCGCGGCTTCGCCTGCGATCCCGCCGCCATCGTCATCACCTCAGGCATCCGCCAAAGCGTCGCCCTCTTCGCCCGCATCGTCCTACGGCCCGGCGACGCCGCCTTCATCGAAGACCCAGGCTACCCCGGCATCGCCGAAGGCCTCCAAGCCGCCGCCATCCGCCCGCTGCCCATCCCCATCGACGCCTCGGGCTTCGACATCGACACCGCCGCGGCCCGCTCCCCCGCAACCAAGCTCGCCATCGTCGCCCCCTCCCACCAATTCCCCCTCGGCGCCGTCCTCACCCTCCAACGACGCCTCGAACTCCTGAACTGGGCCGAACGCTCGAGCGCCTGGATTGCCGAGGACGATTTCGACGGCGAATACCGCTACGCCGGCCGCCCTCTCGCCCCGCTGCGCGCCCTGGACCGCAACGACCGGGTCGCCTACCTCGGCAGCTTCTCGAAGATCCTCTTCCCCGCGCTCCGCCTCAGCTACCTCGTCCTCCCCGAGACGCTCGTCGACGACGCGAACCGTCTGATGACCACCTCGGGCACCAGCGCTTCCCTCCTCGGCCAAGGCGCCCTCGCTCGCTTCATCGCCGACGGCCACCTCGCCATCCATCTGCGCCGCACTCGCCTCCTCTACGCCGCCCGCCAGCAAGCCCTGCTGCACGCCGCCAGGACCCACCTCGCTGGCCTCCTCCACCTCACCCCCGACGCCGGCGGCATGCAGCTGATCGCCACCCCGGAGACGGCCTTCGACGATCTCGCGGCCGCCGCCGCCGCCCGCGCCCACGACGTCAGCGTCGTCCCCCTCTCCACCTATTTTCGAGCTGCCCCGCCCAGCCAAGGCCTCATCCTCGGCTACGCCGCGACCCCCGAACCCGACATCGATCCCGCCGTCCGACGTTTGCAAGCCGCCCTCTCGAATTCTAACCTGCGTCCATGTCCCTCCGCGTCGGAATCGCCGGCTATGGCGCCATCGGAAAATCGATCGCCCAACACCTGCTCGCCGGCATCCCCGGCCTGACCCTCGCCGCCATCGCCGTCCGCGACCCGGCCGCCGCCCGCGCCGACCGCCCGCCCCAAATCACCCTCACCACCACCGCCGGGCTCCCCGGCCACGCCGACATCATCGTCGAATGCGCCCCCGCAGCCCTGCTGCCCGCCATCGCCGAACCCGCGCTCAGCGCCGGCCGAACCCTCATCGTCCTGAGCTGCGGCGCCCTGCTCGACCGCATGGACCTCGTCGACCTTGCCCGCGCCAACGGCGGCCGCATCCTGATCCCCACCGGCGCCCTCCTCGCCCTGGACGCCGTCAACGCCGCCAACGAAGGCATCATCCACAGCGTCACGATGACCACCCGCAAACCCCCCAACGGCCTCGCCGGCGCCCCCCACCTGCTCCGCAACGCCATCAGCGTAGAAAACCTCACCGAGCCCAAACGCGTCTTCGAAGGCACCGCCCGCGAGGCCGCCCGCGGCTTCCCCGCCAACGTCAACGTCGCCGCCGCCCTCTCCCTGGCCGGCATCGGCCCCGACCGCACCCGCATCGCCATCTGGGCCGACCCCACCGTCACCCGCAACGTCCACACCATCGAAGTCGATTCCGACTCCGCCCGCTTCACCATGCAGATCGAGAATATCCCGAGCGAAAACCCCCGCACCGGGCGCATCACCGCGCTTTCGGTCGTCGCGTTGCTGCGCAAGCTGCGCAGCCCGCTGGCCGTCGGCACCTGACTACTTGCTGGTGGACCAAGGCCAGCGATTGAGCACCGGCGCATTTACGCCCGATTGAAGAGCACCTCAGCCCGCGCTTGCTGACGGTTAGGAGCCGGACTGCGTCCAGACGATACGGTTTCAACACGATCAGCGCGCCGGATCGTGGCATGAGCTTCGTCACAGCTCTCCGAAACGATTCAATACAAAATCGCGCCGATGGAAAAAGCTCCTCACATCGTTGAGATCGTTACGGCATGATCGCCGATCTCGTCGCAGGCGTCGTGCTCGGCCTCTCCATTGCGCTCCCGCCCGGCCCGGTCTCGCTTGTGTGCATTCAGCAAAGCATCGTCACCGGATGGCGCGCCGGCGCGCTCGCCAGCGCTGGCGCGTCAGTGGCGCATGCGCTCTACGCGATCGCGGCGATCGCGGGAGCCGGCGCCGTTGCCGGCGCGCTCTCCGATTGGCATGACCTCCTCCAGCGGTTCTCGGCTCTTCTTCTCTTCGCACTCGGCCTGCGCACCTGCCTCCGCCGACCGAACCTGTCGCGCTCGCAAGCCGCGCCGGCCCGACGCGACGTGTTCGTCGCAAGCCTGCTCCTGGCGATATCGAACCCGCTGACCCTGATGCCGTATCTTGCCGTCGCCGCCGGCGTTCAGGGTGCGGGCGCTGGGTCCGGAGCATTCTCCGCTTGGTCCATCCCCGGCGTCGTCGCCGGCGTCGCGCTTTGGTATGCCTGTCTGACGATCACTGCCTCGGCGCTGCACAGACAACTCCCGAGCCGATTGCTCCGGCACCTCAACCTCGTCTCCGGTCTTGCCCTGATCGCCTTATCCGTCCACGTCGCGTTGCGATGAACGCGGAGTGTCACGCCCGTGCTGACGGTAAGAAACGACTCGCTGGGTTGTGAGCCAGTGAGAAATCCCGTCATGGGCGTGCAGCCCTCAGTGTCAGCCGGCCGGCCTAGCAACTACGAAATCAGCCCCAAACACCCTCGCAGCTTGTCCTCCGCCCCATCCCCTAGCGGCAAAAACGGCGCCCGGCACCCGCCGACATCCACCCCATGCATCCCCAAGAGAGCCTTCGTCCCCGCGAACACCCCCACCTCGACCAACACGTCGATCACCCGGTTCGCCCGCCGCTGCAGATCCAGCGCCTCGTCCATCCGCCCCGCCCGGAACGCCCGCTCCAGCGCCACGAAATGCGCCCCCATGAAGTTATACGTCGTCCCGATCGCCCCATCCGCCCCCATCGACAGCCCGGCCAGGCACATCTCATCATACCCATTGAACACCGCCGCCTCCGGCCGATGCGCCTTCAGCCGCTCCATCTGATACAGATCCGTGCTGGTATGCTTCACCCCCACGACCCGCCGATCGTCCAGCAGCGAAACCAGCACGTCGGTCGTCAGCCGTGCCACCTTTCCCCCGAAATTGTAGACGATGACCGGCAGCCCGACCGCATCCGCCAATGCCCGGTAATGCGCCACCAGCTCCGCCGCCGAGAAATCGTAATAGAACGGCGGCACCGCCGACACCGCATCGTAGCCGCACGCCTCCGCCGCCCGAGCCATCCCAACCACCTCGACCGTCGCGATCGCGCCCACATGCGCGATCAGCAGTCCCCGCCCGGCATTGGCCGCCGCCACCGCCCGCAGCACCCGCACCCGCTCCTCCGGCGACTGCAGGAACGCCTCCCCCGTGCTCCCGCCCACATAGAACCCGGCGATCCCCTGCCGAAGCTCGAACTCCACCAACGGCCCGATCGCCGCCTCGTTGACCGCCCCGTCCGCATCGAACGGCGTGATCAATGCCGAGACGATCCCGCCCAATGCCCTCATGCGCCCTTCACTCCCGCCAATGCCAATTCGCCCGCCCGGATACACCGCGAAAAATGTCCCGGCGCGACCTCCGCCAGCGCCGGCTCGCCCTCCCGGCAAGCCGCCACCGCGTACCGGCACCGCGGATGGAAATGGCATCCGGTCGGCGGGTTGGCCGGGTCGGCCACCTCCCCCTCCAGCACCATCCGCGCCGCCCGCTGCCGCGGATCCGGCACCGGCACCGCCGACAGCAGCGCCTCCGTGTACGGATGCCGCGGCGTCCCGAACAAAGCCCCGGTCGGCGCGATCTCCACGATCCGCCCGACATACATCACCGCCACCCGGTGGCTCACGTGTTTCACCACCGAAAGATCATGCGCAACGAACAGGTAAGCCACGCCCAACCGGTCCTGCAGCTCCAGCATCAGGTTCACCACCTGCGCCTGCACCGAAACGTCCAGCGCCGACACCGGCTCGTCCGCCACGATCAGCGCCGGGTTCAGCGCCAACGCCCGCGCGATCCCGATCCGCTGCCGCTGCCCGCCTGAAAACGCATGCGGAAAACGGTTCAGGTAAGCACGCGGCAAATGCACCTGGTCCAGCAGCTCCTCGACCCGGCGGTTGCGCACCCCCGCATCCCGCATCCCGTTCACCTGCAACGGCTCCCCGATGATCTCGGCGACCGTCATCCGCGGATTGAGCGAGCTGAACGGATCCTGGAAGATCATCTGCATCTGCCGCCGCAACGGCCGCAGCCCGGCGCGATCCAGTTGCGCCACGTCCACCTCGGCACCGTCCTCGCCCCGAAACCGGATCTCCCCCGAACTCGGCCGGATCGCCCTCAATATGCAGCGCGACGTCGTCGTCTTGCCGCACCCGCTCTCCCCCACCAGCGACAACGCCTCGCCCCGGGCGATGCTGAAGCTGACATCGTCGACCGCCCGGACCTGCCCCACCGTCCGCCCCAGCAATCCCCGACGGATCGGGAAATGCTTCCGCAGCCGCCGCACGTCCAACACCGTCGGCGCGCTCAAACCATCAGCTCCGTCGCAACCTCGGCCATCACCGGCGTGTGCAGGAAACAGGCCGCCTCCTGCCGCTCCCCCACGGCGACGGCCGCCGGAAACGCCACGTCGCACGTCCCTTTCATGAAATCCGGACACCGAGGGTGGAACGGGCAGCCCGGCGGACGCGCGAACGGATGCGGGATCGACCCCTCCAACGTCGCCAACCGCTCCCGCGGCTTCGCCAGCACACTCGGAATGGACCGCAACAAAGCCTGAGTATAAGGATGCGCCGGCGCATGGAAGATCGCGTCCACCGGACCCTTCTCGACTTCCCGCCCCAAATACATCACCACCACATCGTCGGCCATCTCCGCGATCACGCCCATGTCGTGCGTGATCAGGATCAGCGCCAACTGCCTCTCCTGCTGCAAGTTCTGCAGCAAATTCAGGATCTGCGCTTGCGTGGTCACATCCAGCGCCGTCGTCGGCTCGTCCGCGATCAGGATCCGAGGCTCCGCCGCCAGCGCCAACGCGATCATCACCCGCTGCCGCAACCCGCCCGACAACTCGAACGAGTAAGAGTTGATCCGCTGCGCCGGACGCGGGATCCCCACCATCGCCAGCAACCCGATCGCCTTCTCCCGCGCCGCCCGCTTGCCCAACTTCTCATGCGTCACGATCGCCTCGATCAGCTGGTTGCCGATCGTGTGATACGCCGACAGCGAACTCATCGGCTCCTGGAACACCAGCCCGATCTCGCCCCCGCGTATCCCCCGCATCGCCGGGCTATCCGGCTTCAACCCCACCAGATCGACCACCGACCCATCCGCCTGCCGCAGCAGGATCTCGCCCCCCACGATCCGCCCGGGACGGTCGACGATGCGCAGGATCGACTTCGCGGTGACGCTCTTGCCGCAACCGCTCTCGCCGACGATCCCCAGCGTCTGCCCCGCGAACAGGTCGAACGACGCCCCGTCCACCGCACGCGTCACGCCCTCGTCCTGGCTGAAGTAGGTCTTCAGCCCGCGCACCGACAGGATAGGCTCAGCCATAGGGGTCCGCCGCGTCTCTCAAACCATCGCCCAGGAAATTGAACGCCAGGATCACGACGATCACCGGCACCGCGGAGATCAGCAGCCAGGGCGCGATCCCCAACGCCTGGATGTTCTGCGCGTCCTGCAGCAGCACCCCCCAGGAGATCGCCGGCGGCCGCAGCCCCAACCCCAGGAACGACAACGTCGTCTCGCTGATGATCATCGCCGGCAACGCCAAACTGACCGCCGCGATGATGTGCGACAGGAACGAAGGCACCATGTGCCGGAAGATGATCCGCAGCCGCGACGCCCCCGCCAGCTCCGCCGCAGTGATGAAATCCTCCTCCCGCAATGCCAGGAACCGGCCGCGCACCACCCGCGCCAACTCCGTCCACCCGATCAGCGAGATGATCACCGTGATCGCCAGATAGACTTGCGTCACGCTCCAGCTCGACGGCACCGCCGCAGCCAGCCCCATCCACAGCGGGATCGTCGGGATCGACCGCAACACCTCGATCACCCGCTGGATCACCGTATCGACCCAGCCGCCATAGAGCCCCGAGATCCCCCCGAACAGCACCCCCAGCACCAGGCTCATCGCCACGCCAACCAGCCCGATCGTCAGCGACGTTCGCGTCGCCACCACCAGCCTCGAGAACACGTCGCGTCCCAACTGGTCCGTCCCCAGCAGGACCAACGCATTCTCCGGCCGCCCGCCCTCGACCCCCAGCAGATGCGTGCTGGTCGGGAAGATCCCCAGGAACTTGTATTCGTATCCCGTCGCGAACAGTCGGAGATAGCGCTTCTCCGTCGGGTCCGGCACATAGGTCAGCTTGAACGTCCGCGGATCCCGCTTGCCCTTGAGCGCGAACACATGCGGGGCGAACCGTCCCGCGTCCGTCCAGTGGATCGCCTGCGGCGGCACATAGCTCCGCGCCGCCTCGGTATTGAACGGGCTCGTCACCGCCAGGAAATCCGCCAGCCCGGCCACCCCATAGAACAGCGCCACGATCACCAAACTGACCAATGCCAGCTTGTGCTTGCGGAACCGCCACCAGATCAGCTGCCGCTGCGTCGCGACCGCGACCCGGCTCTCCGCCGCGGTCGCGAATTCCGGCGCGGAAAAGACCGCGCTCAATGCCGTCCGAGCCGGATGCGCGGATCGATCCACATCAGCAGCAGGTCCGACAACAGGGTCCCCACCACCGTCAGCACCCCCAGCAGCAGGATGATCGTCGACCCCAACAGCATGTCCTGCGACACCAGCGAGCGCAGCAGCAGCGGCCCGACCGTCGGCAAGCTCATCACCACCGAGATGATCACGCTGCCCGACACCACGAACGGCAGCAAATATCCAATCGTCGACGCGAACGGATTGAGCGCGGCCCGCACCGGATACTTCATGATCACCCGCCGCTCCGACAGCCCCCGCGCCCGCGCCGTCACCACATAAGGACGCCTCAACTCATCCAGCAGATTGGCCCGCATAATCCGGATCAGCTGCGCCGTCCCCGCCAGGGAAAGGATCAGCATCGGCACCGGCAGATGCGCCGCCAGATCGCCCACCTTGGCCCATGACCACGGCGCCACCTGGTACTCCGCCGAGAACAATCCGCCCACGTTGAGGTTGAACAAGCGGAAGCCGAAATACATCACGATCAGCGCCAGCAGGAAATTCGGCACCGCCAATCCAATGAACCCGATCAGCGTGAATGCGTAATCTCCCGCCGAATACTGCCGCACCGCCGAATAGATCCCGATCGGCAGCGCCAACCCCCAGGTGATCACGATCGCCCCCACCGAGAGCAGCATCGTCAACCACAACCGGTCCCCGATCACCTCCGCCACGGGTCGCCCATACTCGAACGAGAGTCCGAACTGTCCCTGCGCCATCAGGCTGACCCAGCGGAAATACTGCACCCAGATCGGCTGATCCAACCCGTAGGCCTGCCGCATCGCCTCCGCCTCGGCCTGCGAGATCGAGGTCCCCATCGCCGAGGCCTGCGCCACATAGGCGTCCACGAAGTCGCCCGGCGGCAGCTGCAGGATGATGAACGTCACCACCGTGATCGCCACCACCGTGATCAGCGCCAGGAGCAGGCGCCGGGCCAGATAGGCCAGCATCAGCTCTTGTAGTACCAGAGTTCCGGATGCGACCCACCCGGCGTCCGGCAATGCTGCGCGATGCAGACCCGGCCGGCGATGTTGCCCAAGCGGTTGCTCGCCAGACGCACCCCCATGAACGCCGGCGACTGCCCCACGATGCCGATGCCGTATTGCTGGTCCACCAGGATGCGCCAGATCTCCTGCGCGTTCTTGATCCGCTCGGCCGCCTTCAGCCCGCTCGCCGCGCTGAACAACTCCCAAATCTTCAGCAGGTTGGGATCGTCCGGCTTGGTGCCTTGCGTGCCGCCGGAGGCGAAATAGACTGCGTAATCCGGCCCCATATACGCCTCGGTCGGATCCACCGGGATCGCATGTCGCGGGAACAGGTAGAACAGCTCCGTCCCGCCATTGCCCCAGACATACATGTGATGATCATTGTTGCGGACGCGGCTCATGGCCAAATTGCGCTCGGCCTCCTTGACCTCGGCGGCGACGCCGATCTTGCGCCATTGGTCGACCACCATCTCCATCTGTTTCGGGTAGGGCATGAACGCCTGCACCGCGAGGATCTGGAAGCGCAGGCGCTGGCCGTTATCGGTGCGTAGGCGGAATCCGTCGGAGTCCTTCTTCGCCAGCCCGATCTTGTCCAGCAGCGCGTTGGCTGCGACCAGGTCCAAGGTCGACCATTTCTTCCGCCATTCCGGTCCTGGATTGTACGGCGAGCTCTCCGCCGGCACCACCGAGCCGGGCGTGCCGACGCCGAGCCAGAACGTCTCGTTCATCTGGTCGCGATCGATCCCCATCGAGAGCGCGCGCCGGAAATCGGCGTTAGTCAGCCATTTCCGGATTTCTGGATCCGCCTTATAGCTCTGGTTGATCTGGATGACGGTGTCGGCGCCGTTGATCGCGGTATCCAGATGAACCGCGTAGTTGCCCTTCTTCTGGTTGTCGAGCAGGACCGGCAGCTTGCCGAGGTCGATGTGCCGCTCCTGCTCGTCGTATTCCCCGGCCATCGCGCGAAGATTGATCACCTCGAGATCCTCGCCGAGCGTGAGCTGGACGCGGTCGATGTAGGGGAGCTGGTTGCCCTCGGTGTCCACGCCGTAGAAGAACGGGTTCCGCTCCAGCAGCCAAACCGGATTGTTGATCGGACGCACCGTCTTCCACGGGCCGAGCGTCGGCAGCTCTGGGTTGAGCGACCAGTCCTTCTTGAAGTGCAGATGCTGCACCCAATTCTCGAACCCCGCCGCTTTCGCTGCTGCATTGACCAGCTCGAGCGACGAATACTTCGGCAGGAATTGCCTGAGATAATGCGCCGGCGAATAGGCTCCATAGGTGAATTTCTGCGACTGCCGCACCGATTGGCCGCCGCCGATCAGCGTATCGCCGGCCATCATCTCCTCGAGCAGGAAATACGGCACGTCGAAGACGAAGTTGACCGTGGTCTCGTCCACCTTGACGACGCGGCCGGGCTTGCCTTGCGGCGCCATGTCGGCGATCGGGGTCGGGACGATCTCCTTATTGCTGTAGAGATCCTCGAACCAGAAGACGAAATCATCGGCGGTGAACGGCGAGCCGTCCGACCAGCGCATGCCGCGCCGTAGGATCAGGGTGAAGACCTTGCCATCCTCGCTCATCTTCCAGTCTTTGGCGACGGAAGGGCGGATCTCGTTCCCGGCGGCGTCCCAGAACAGCGGCTTGTCGGAAGCGTTGATCCGGTTGCCGTTTTCGACGTCGCCGGGTCCGGTGAAGGCGCGGCGCCAGGTGCCGCCGTATTTCCCCACGCCGTCGAGCGGCTTGAGCACCATCGGTTCGGCCGGGATGCGCGCGGCGACAGGCGGCAGTTTGCCGGCCTTGACCAGTTCGGCGAGCATGGGCGCTTCCTTGAAGGATTTCGGCGCGAACGCCGGGTCCGTGACCAGCGTCGCGCCCTCGAGCTTCCCGACCAGGCCGGACTGCGCCAGGCTGTCTTCGGCCCAGGCGCGGCGTGTCACCGCCGCAAAGCCGGCCGCGCCCGTTGCCGCCAGCACCCGGCGCCGAGACGTCTGGTAGACCATGCCGTTTCCCCCTCGTTTCTGCGTTGGATAGCAGTAATGAACGGGCGAGGCCACGGGGCCGGCGCGAAAACTCCGGCTCGTTGGTCAGAGTTGCGGCGAGAAGCGCCCGGTCAGCGGCCTTGGGCGCGGAGGCGGGCATCCAGGCGGGGATAAACCCGGCGGGCGTTGAGTTCGAACACGCGCCGCTTCTCCTCGGCGGAGATCGGCAACGCGTCGATGTAGCGTTTCGTGTCGTCGAAATAATGGCCGGTCTCGGGATCGATGCCGCGGACGGCGCCGACCATCTCGGAGCCGAACAGGATGTTGTCGATGCCGATGACGCGGAACAGCAGGTCGATGCCGGGCTGGTGGTAGACGCAGGTGTCGAAGAAGACGTTGCGCATGACGTGTTCGGCGAGCGGAGGGCGCTTGAGCATGTCGGCGAGGCCGCGGTAGCGGCCCCAATGGTAGGGGACGGCGCCGCCGCCATGCGGGATGATGAAGCGCAGCGTGGGGAAGTCGCGGAACAGGTCACCCTCGAGGAACTGCATGAAGGCGGTGGTGTCGGCGTTGATGTAGTGGGCGCCGGTGGCGTGGAAGTTGTGGTTGCAGGAGCCGGAGACGTGGATCATGGCGGGCACGTCGAGCTCGACCAGCTTCTCGAAGAAGGGGTACCAGGCGCGGTCGGTGAGCGGGGGGCCGGACCAGTGGCCGCCGGACGGGTCGGGATTGAGGTTGCAGCCGATGAAGCCGAGCTCGGTGATGCAGCGCTCGAGCTCGGCGATGGAATGGGTGATGGAAATGCCCGGCGATTGCGGGAGCTGGCAGACGCCGACGAAGGTCTCGGGATACAGGTCGACGACGCGCTTGATGAGGTCGTTGCAGCGGCGGGTCCAGGCCTCGCTGACGGCCGGGCTGCCGACGTGGTGGGCCATGGCCGAGGCGCGGGGGCTGAAGATGGTGAGGTCGAGGCCGCGTTGGCGGAGCAGGCGGAGCTGGTTCTGTTCGATGGACTCGCGGATCTCGTCGTCGGAGATGGCGGGATAGGGCGGGTCCGGGTCCTGGCCGCGCGGTCTGGCGGGCGCGCCATTCGTCGTGGGCCTTGGGCGCGGTGGTGTAGTGGCCGTGGCAATCGATGATCAGGGCTCGGACTCTCGGAAGCGGCGGGGTGCCGTGGGTGTGGAAGGTCTCGACGGTCTTCAGGCCCCAGGCCTGGCCCTTCTTGCGCTCGGTCTCGGTCCAGACGATCGGCTTCCAGTCCGGGGCGAGGACGAGGCGGGCGCCGGCGTTGGCGACTTCGACGCGGTTGCCGCCGGGCTCGTAGACGTAGAGGAAGAAGGTCTGCTGGATGGCGTGCTTGTGCGGGCCGGTCTCGATGAAGACGCCGTGCTCGAGAAAGATGTCGGCGGCCTGGAGGATGGCTTCGCGGCTGTCGAGCGCGAAGGTGACGTGGTGGAAGCGGCCGCCGACGCCGTGGGCTTCGCGGGTGTAGGCGAAGTCGTAGCTCTTGTTGGTGGCGGTGAGCCACATGCCGGCTTCGGTGCCGTCGTCGAGCACGATGAGTTCGGTGGGGCGGAAGCCGAGGGTGGATTGGAAGAACTCGCGGTTGGCGCGGACGTCGACGGCGAGGCAGTTGAAATGGTCGAGCCGGCGGACGTTGATGCCGCGGCCGGGGATGCGCTGCGGCTGGTTCTTGAGCGCGGGGCGGAGGTGGTCGGGGGCCTGGTACCACTCGGTCTCGTAGTAGATCTCGAGGGTGTGGCCGTCGGGGTCGCGGAAGCGGTAGGCGGGGCCGTGGCCGAGTTCGCCGTCGCGCCAGCCGAGGCCGAGGCCGGAGGCTTCGAGGGCGGCGACCCGGCGGTGGAGCGCCTGTTCGCTGCGGGCGCGGAAGGCGGCGTGGCCCATGCCGGAGGTGTGCGACGCGGTGAGTTGGAGGGAGTAGCGCTCGTAATCGTCCCAGCCGCGGAGGTAGACGGAGTCGCCCTGGCGGCCGCTCTCGGTCATTCCCATGACATCGACGAAGAAGCGGAGCAACTCCTCGGGCTTGGGTGTGAGCAGTTCGAGGTGGCCGAGATGGGCCACGTCCATGATCGGTTCGTCCTGCATCGCACGCCTCGTTGACGGGCAGAGTATCGCCAGAGGGCGGGGCGGCGGCAACCCGGCGCGTGTTGACACCGGAGCGCTCTCGCATAGGGTCCGAAGCAGCAACAGAAATGGTCGACGGCATGCCCGCAAACGCCTGGTCCCTAGCCACGATGCAGACCGAGAGCGGGCCGACGGCCTGTCTCGAAGTCGGCGGCTCGGCGTATCGGCTGGAGCCGTCGTTACGGCGGGTCGGGGTCGCGGCGACGAGCGTCGCCGGGCTGTTCGCGGACTGGGCGGCGATGGAGGCGGCGCTGGGGCGGGCGGCCGGCTTGGTCGAGGCCGGGGACGTCGTCGAGGGGACGCGGCTGGCGCCGGTGCTGTATCCGGGCAAGGTGCTGTGCGCCGGGGCGAATTACTACGACCACATGGCGGAGATGGGCTTCCCTGGTGCGAAGAAGGAGAGCCAGCGGCTGTTCTTCTTCATGAAGCCGCCCCGCAACGCGGTGGTGGGCGAAGGCGCGACGGTGCTCATGCCGCTCGGGACGAAGGCGTTCGACTGGGAGATCGAGCTGGCGGTGGTGATCGGGCGGACGGCGCGGCATGTTTCGGCGGCCGATGCGCTGTCGCACGTGGCGGGCTACTCGATCGCCCTCGACTTGTCGGCGCGGGACTTCAACCGGGCACCCGAACAATTCTACAAGCTGGATTGGGTGGCGGGGAAAGGCGGCGACACGTGTTGTCCGATGGGACCGCGGCTGGTGCCGGCTGATGCGATCGCGGATCCGCAGGCGCTCCGGCTGACGCTGGCGGTCAATGGCGAGATCAAGCAGGACGGGACCACGGGGAGCATGATCTATTCCGTTGCCGAGCAGATCGCGAGGGCGTCGGAGATCATGACGCTCGATCCGGGCGACGTGCTGCTGACGGGAACGCCGGCAGGGGTGGGGGTGCCGAAGCAGACTTTCCTGCATGTGGGCGACCGGATCACGGCGGAGATTTCGGGGATCGGGCGGCTCGATGTGGTCGTCGCAGGCGAGGCGTGATCGACGGGAGGACGGGGATGACGACGCGCAGGGGGTTGATGGCGGCGGCAGCGGCAGCAGCGGTGACGCGAGGGGCGTTCGCGCAGTCGGGGCGGGCGATCCGGATCTCGACGGCGGCGCCGCCGGGGGATTTCCTGAGCAAGGCGCTGGAGCGGCTGAAGGCGGCGGTGGACGAGGCCGGCGCCGGGCTGGATGTCAGCGTGCATAGCGCGTCGACGCTGTTCAAGCAGGGCACGGAGGTGCCGGCGCTGCAGCGCGGCAACCTCGAGATGAGCACGATGACGACGTTCGAGGTGGCGCAGCAGATGCCGGAGCTGGGCTACTTCAACCGGGGCTATCTGTTCCGCGACTACGCGCATATGCGGCGCGTGTTCGACGGGCCGATCGGGGGCGAGTTCCGGCAGGCGGTGTCGGCCAAGATGGGGATCGAGATCCTGGCGACGCACTATCTCGGCACGCGGCAGGTCGGGCTGCGGCAGCGGCGGGAGGTGGCGGGGCCGGCGGACCTGGCGGGGATGAAGATGCGCATGCCGGCGGGGCCGGAATGGCTGCTGCTGGGGCGCACGCTGGGGGTGAGCCCGGTGCCGATGGGGATGCCGGAGGTGTATCTCGCGCTGAAGACGGGCACGATCGACGGGCAGGAGAACCCGCTCTCGATCTTCAGCGCGGCGAAGCTGTACGAGGTGACGGAGCAGGTGGTGCTGACCGGGCACATGCTGCAGCCGGTGTTCTTCACGTTGGCCAAGCCGGTTTGGGACGAGCTCGACACGCGGCAGCGCGACGTGCTGGAGCAGGCGGCCAAGTCGAGCGCCGCGTGGGGCGACGCGGCGCGGCTGGCGGACGAGACGACGATCGTGGACGCGATCAAGACGCGGGGGCTGACGGTGACGACGCCGGATCTGGCGTCGTTCCGGGAGTTGGCCGACCGGACGTACGAGGCGGCGCCGGCGGCTAAGGCGTGGGACGCGGCGGGGCTCAAGCGCGTGCTCGAGGCTTGAGCGTCGGGGCGGGGTTGCGGCGGGCGGCGGAGGCCGTGTCGAGCGCGATGTTCGTCGCGGTGTTCCTGATCTTCAACTACAAGATCGCCTCGCGTTACCTGTGGCGCGACGAGCCGGCCTGGGCGGACGAGGTGTCGGTGATCCTGTTCATCTGGATCGTGTTCTGGGCGAGCGCGCTGCGTGATGCGCGGACCGAGAGCAGATCGTGTTCGACCTGGCGTACCGGCCGCTGCCGGCACGGTGGAAGCGGGTGGCGGCGATGGGGCGGCACGCGTTGATCGGCGGGGTCTTCCTGTATTCGGCGTATGGGTCGATCGATTACTTGCGGTTCCTGTGGCGGGAGCGGACGCCGGTGCTGGGCTGGCGGCTGGACTTGGTTTATTCCTGCTTCGGCCTGTTCGTCTTGGCGGTGGCGGTGCGGTCGGCGGTGGCGTTGGTGGGGTTGGCGGGGCCGGGCTGGCGGTCTCGGGTGTAGAGCATGTCGGTCGGGCTCTGGGTCTTGCTCGGGGTGTTCGCGGCCGGGGCGGTGCTTGGCGGCGCCGCTGGGGCTGGCGATGCTCGCCGCGGGGTTCGCCTATCTGATCGCGACGCATCAGGATGTCGGGCTCGTGGTCGATCAGACGATGAACGGGCTGTACAACAGCTATCTGCTGATCGCGGTGCCGCTGTTCATCTTCGTCGCGAACGTGATGAATGCGAGCGGCGTGATCGGGCGGCTGCTGGCGTTCGGCACGGCGATGGTGGGGCATTTGCCGGGCGGGCTGGCGCAGGTGAACGTCGTTTCGAACCTGATCTTCTCCGGCATGAGCGGCAGCGCGGTGGCCGATGCGTCGGGGCCGGGGCTGATCGTGGCGCGGATGATGGCCGAGGGCGGGCGCTATCCGCGCGGGTTCGCGGCGGCGACGTCGGTGGCGGCGGCGACGCTCGGGCCGCTGATGCCGCCGTCGATCCCGATGATCTTCTATGCGCTGATCGCCAATGCATCGGTGGGGGCGATGTTCCTGGCCGGGTTGGTGCCGGCCGGGCTGTCGGCGGCGGCGCTGATGGGGGTGATCGCGGTGGTGTCGCGCCAGCGGGGATTTCCGCGGGAGCGGCGGCGGGACTGGGCGGAGGTGCCGGCGATCCTGGGGCGGGCGCTGCCGCCGCTGGCGCTGCCGGCGGTCCTGCTGGGACTGATCTACTCGGGGGTGACGACGCCGACGGAGGCGGCGGCGATCGCGGCGAGCTATGCGTTGGGGCTGGGGGTTCTGGCGTACCGGACGTTACGGCTCGACCAGTTGGCGCAAGTGATCGGGGAGACGGTGCGGGCGACGTCGATGATCGCGCTGATCATGGCGGGCGCGTTCGTGTTCAACTATGCGGTCGCCAACGAGGGTGTGCCGCGGCTGATCCAGACGGCGTTCGTGCGGTGGGACCTGTCGGCGACCGGGTTCCTGCTGTGCGTCGATTTGCTGATGCTGCTGCTGGCGGTGATGCTGGACGAGGTGACGATCCTGCTGGTGATCGTGCCGCTGCTGGTGCCGATCGCGCAGGGGCTGGGGATCGACCTGGTGCATTTCGGGATCCTGGTCGTGCTGAACATGATGGTCGGCCTGGCGCTGCCGCCGCACGGGCTGCTGCTGTTCGTGATGGGCGGTCTGACGGGAACGCCGCTGGGGGAGATCTTCCGGGAAATCCCGCCGTTCATTATGGCGATGCTGGCGGTCGTGCTGGCGGTCACGTTCGTGCCGGAGATCGCGTTGTGGCTACCGCGGCATGCGGGGTTGGTGGGGCGGTAGCGGCCGCGCCATTCGGTAGTGGCTTTTTGTTGCGATTTCGGCATAATGGCCGGTCGGAGCGGAGGGGCGGCCATGGCGCGGGTGCGGCACGACGTTTGGAATTCGGGGCCGGGTGGAACGAGCCGCTCCTGTGGTACGCCAAGGCGGTGCGGGCGATGCAGGCGCGGGCGGTGACGGATCCCAAGAGCTGGCGGTTCCAGGCGGCGATGCACGGGATGCAGGTCGCGCTATGGACCGCGATCGGGGTGCTCAAGCCCGGCGAGGCATTGCCGGACGGGGCGACGCAGCGGAAATATTGGGGGCAGTGCCAGCATCAGACCTGGTATTTCCTGCCCTGGCATCGCGGTTATCTGGCCGCGTTCGAGGGGATCTGCCGCGCGGATATCGTCGCGGCCGGCGGCCCCGCGGATTGGGCGCTGCCGTATTGGAACTACAACAATCCGGACGTGCCGCAGGCGAACGGGCTGCCGCCGGTCTTCGCGGCGACGAGCCTGCCGGACGGGTCGGCCAATCCGCTGTTCGTGGAGCGACGCTATGGCGACGGCGAAGGGCCGATCGTGCTCGACCAGCGCGCGATCGGGCTGATCGCGCTGTCGGACGACCAGTTCACCGGCGGGGCGGAGGACGTCCATCCGGGGTTCGGCGGCCCGGCGACGCTGTTCCATCATGGCGGCGAGGACCGCAAGCCCAATGGCGGGCTGGAGGGGCAGCCGCACAACCCGGTGCACGGGATGGTCGGCGGCACGCGGCCGGGCGGGCGGGAGGACCGCGCTGCAGATGGCGGGCTGATGTCCTGGCCGGAGATGGCGGCGCTGGATCCGGTGTTCTGGCTGCATCACGCCAACATCGACCGCCTATGGGAGGTCTGGCGGCAGATGGACGGCCACGCCAACCCCGCCGACGCCCCGTGGCTGCGCGGGCCGGCGGGCCGCGCGTTCGTGCTGCCGTTGGCCTCCGGCGTGGATTGGACCTTCACCAGCAAGGACGTGCTGGACACCACGGCGCCGGACCTGGACTATCAATACGAGGACATCAGCCCGCCGCTCACATTGTCGCGGCTCTCGCAGCGGATGGAGCGGCTCGGGGTGGGCGGAGAGGAGGCGCGGGGCGCGGCGGTGACGACAGGCGGGTCCACGAGCGAACTGATCGGGTCGAACGAGACGTCGCTGTCGCTGCAGGGCGCGGTGGCCGAAACCGCGGTGCGGGTCGACCCGGCGGCGGCAGCGGCCATGTCGACGGCCCTCGATACGCTGTCGCCGCAGATGGCGCGCGAGCCGGACCGGGTGTTCCTGAAGCTCGAGAACATCAGGGGCCACAACGATTTGGCGGTGTTCTACGTCTATGTCGGGCTAGCGGCCGACGCCAAGCCCGACGAGCATCCGGAACTGTTGGCGGGCACGCTGTCGCTGTTCGGGGTGTCGAAGGCGAGCGACACCAGCGACGGCAAGGGCGGCAACGGGATCGACCAGGTGTTCGAGATCACGCACGTGGTGGATTCGTTGCACATGTCGGATCGGCTGGCCGGGCTGTCGCAGTTGCCGGTGCGGTTCGTGGCGAACAAGGCAGTGGGGGCGGAGAGCCGAATCTCGGTCGGCCGGGTCAGCCTATTCCGGCGGCGTTGAGGGCGGGGGCGAAGGCGGGCGCGCTTGATGTCGCGGCGGCGCTGGCGCGACCGCCTTGGCCGATGCTGCTGGCGGTGAGCGCGGCCGGGTGGTTGGTGGCGGTGGCGCTCGACGGGCGGGCGATGTGCGGCTCGGGGTCCAGCGTGGCGTGGGGCGTGATGCTGCTGGCGATGCTGCCGCCGTTGCTGGCGCAGCCGCTGCGGTTGATCTGGCGGTCGAGCCTGGCGCGGCGGCGCGCGGCGGTGAGCGCGGCGTTCCTGGCCGGTTACGGGTTGGTGTGGATGCTGGCGGGCGGGGTGCTCGAAGCCGCGGCGGCGGGGCTGGCAGGATGGGCGTTGCCGGCCGTGCTGGCGGCTGCGGCGATGTGGCGGTTCACGCCGGTGCGGGCTGGCGCGATGACGTTGTGCCATCGGACGCCGCTGCTGCGGGCGTTCGGCGTCGCAGCGTTGGGCGATGGCGCTGGCTATGGCGTGCGGCTGGGCGTGGGATGCGTCGGCGCATGTTGGCCGTTGATGGCGCTGCCGTTGGCGACGCCGGGGTGGCGCCTGCCGGCCATGGCGGCGGCGGCGGCGGCGATGGCGGCGGAGCGGCACTGGCCGCGAAGCGCGTCACTGGATCGATAGGCCGGCGTCGACGATGAAGTTCTGGCCGGTGCAGCCGCGGGCTTCGTCGGAGGCGAGGAAGAGGGCCATGCGGGCGCAGTCTGAGGCGTCGAGGCGGAATTTGAGCATCTGCTGGTCGAGGAAGGCCTGGTTGGCGGCTTCGAAGCCGGCGGGGTCGGCGGCCCACATGGCGTCCTGACGCGGGGTGCGGATGGCGCCGGGCATGATGCTGTTGACGCGGATGCCCGAGGCGCCGAGTTCGCGGGCGAGGCTGCGGGTCATGCCGTAGATGGCGGCCTTGGCGGTGGCGTAACAGATCAGGCCCGGGCGGCCGCGGAGCCAGCCGATCGAGCTCATGTTGATGATGCAGCCGGCACCCTTGGCGGCCATCGCGGGGGCGACGGCTTGGGCGGCGAAGAATTGGTGGCGCAGGTTGGTGGCGTGGCGCTCGTCCCAGAACTCGGGGGTGACGTCGGCGATGGCGTGGCGGTCGTCGCGGGCGGCGTTGTTGATGAGGATGTCGATGGCGCCGAAACGGTCCTGGACGTTGGCGATGCAGGCTTGGAGGGCGGGGATGTCGCGGATGTCGCAGGGCTGGAAGCAAGCGGCTCGGAGGCCGTCCTGCGCGAGCAGGGTCCGGGCGGCCGATTCGTCGATGTCGAGGAAGGCGACGTTGGCGCCCTGGGCGGCGAAGGCTTCGACGAAGGCCGCGCCGATGCCCGACGCGCCGCCGGTGACGAGGACCGTCTTGTGCCGGAGCGAGCGGTAGATCACGGTGTCGTAGGCGGCCATGGGGCCGGGTTTACAGGCTGGCGCCGCCGCAGACCACGATGGTCTGGCCGGTGAGGTTGGCGGCGCCGTCGGAGAGGAGGAAGGCGGCGAGGCCGGCGATCTCGGTCGGCGGAACGAAGCGGCCCATGGGAGGCAGTTCGGGGAGGACGGCGGCGCGCGCCGGATCGCGGAGCATATTGGTGTCGGTGGCGCCGGGGGCGATCACGTTGACGGTGATTCGGCGCGGCGCGAGTTCGGCGGCCCAGGAGCGGGCGAGCCCGGTGAGCGCGGCTTTGCTGGCGGCGTATTGGCTGCGGCGGGCGGCGCCGGCGGCGACGCGGCTGCCGATCAGCACGATGCGGCCGCCCTCGGGAAGCCCTGGTTCGAGGGTGGCGACGATCTGGACGGCGGCGTCGACATGCAGACGCCACATCGCGTGGCCGTCGGCACGGTCGAGCTGGTCGAGGGCGCCGACGACCAGGATGCCGGCGGCATGCACGATGGCGGTCACGCCGCTGATGCCGGCGAGGGCATCGGCCAGCGCTTCCGGGTCCGCGAGGTCGACCGCGCGATGCGCGAGCTGGGGGTGATCGAGGGCTGGCCTGGAGCGGCTGAGGCCGATGATGGACCAGCCCTCCTGCAGCAGGGTGCGGGCGATGGCTTCGCCGATACCGGAGCTGACGCCGGTCACGAGGGCGCGGTTCAAGATTTGTAGGCTTTGGCCTCGGCTTGGATCTTGCCGATATCGAACTGGTTGATGGGCTCGATCAGTGCGTTGGTGTAGACGCTGGCGACGTCGGGGATCGCGAGGCCGTTGAGCTTGGCTTCGGTGAGCAGCTCGTCGGGGTTGATGCTGCCGAGCTTGGCGTCGGGATACGGCGGCGCGTAGAGCTTGATGCGGCGGCTGACGGCGCCGAGGACGGATTTGATGGCTTGCTCCTCGGTGCTGCCGCGCGGCGCGGTCTCGGGATACATCTTGAGGAAGGCGCGGGCGCCGGCTTCGGGGTCGGCGAGGAGGAAGACCGAGGCTTTGGCGGTGGAACGGCCGACGCCGATCATGAGGTCGCGGTCGGCCTCGAGCCGGGAGCGCTTGGCCATGAGGAACTGGCCGCCGATCATCGGCAGG
Organism: uncultured Alphaproteobacteria bacterium; assembly: GCA_963848035.1. GTDB lineage: Bacteria > Pseudomonadota > Alphaproteobacteria > Acetobacterales > Acetobacteraceae > JAVVHH01. Next base: position 1,781,100 of record CAWKCD010000001.1, on the reverse strand, counting down.
TTGGGCGGGCGGGGCAGCATCTCGAAGGCGATCCCCGCGGCTTCGATCTGGCCGAAACCGGTATCGTAATAGGCGAGCGCGTCGATGGCGCCGCGCTGCAGCGCGACGCCGGCCGGGACGCCGTTGCCGACGGCGATCCATTTCACGTCCGCATCCGGATCGATGCCCATGTTCCTGAGGATGTTGCGCGTGACGGGATATTCGGTGCCGCCGAAATCGGAGATGCCGACGATGCGACCCTTTAGGTCGGCATAGGTCTTGAGCGGGCTGCCGGGCTTGATGGCGACGTCCCATTTGTAGGGATAGGTGTATTGGTAGAAATAGACGGCGTCGCCGTATTCGCCGCGGGCCATGATCGGCAAGGCGTAGGACGGGACGCCGATGCCGACGTCGACGTCGCCGCGGTCGGTGGCGACCTGGACGTTGGCGTTGCCGCCGAGCGCGAGCGGCTTGATGGTGAAGCCCTCCGCGGCGTTGTAGCCGAGGACCTCGCCGATCAGCAGGTTGATGACGGCCGGCGAGATCGCCTTGAGGCCGACGCCGAGGCGGATCGTTCTGAGTGCTGGCGCGGCTCGGGCGTGTGCCGTGGCGAGGAGGGCGACGGCTTGCAGGAGGTGGCGGCGGTCGATCATCGTTGCATATTATATTAATTTGGACCGCGGTCACCCCAGTGGACGATCCGCCGCTCGGCCCGGCGCACGAGGCCGTGGAGCAGGATGCCCATCGCGCCGAGGATGACGAGGGCGGCGAACACGCCGGCGACGTCGGTGACGGCCTGGGCCTGGGTGATGACGACGCCCATGCCCTGCTGGGCGCCGAGGAATTCGGCGACGATGGTGCCGAGCAGGGCGTAGACGACGGCCATGTCGAGCCCGGCGAAGATGTAGGGGGCGGCGCTGGGGAGCTTGACGATGCGGTAGGTCTCGAAGCGGGTGGCGCTGAGCGAGCGCATCAGGTCGATCTTCTCGGGGTCGGTGGCGCGCAGCCCGGTGAAGCTGTTGATGAGCACGGGGAAGAAGGCGAGCAGGGCGGCGACGGCGATCTTGGAGCCGTCGCCGAAGCCGAACCAGATGACGATCAAGGGCGCGATGGCGACCTTGGGCAGGCTCTGCAGCGCGAAGGCGTAGGGCATGAACAGCTTCTCGACGGTGCGGCTCTCGGCCATCAGCGAGCCGAGCAGCAGGCCGAGGCCGCCGCCGACGAGCAGGCCGAGCGCGGCGTTCTTGAGCGTGCCCCAGAGCGGCAGGTAGTAGCCGAGCGGGCTGGCGGGGCTGACGGCGAGGCCGGACCAGAGCGCGCGGGCGACCGCGGCCGGGGTGGGCAGGATGTAGCTGGGGATCTCGAACAGCGGGATCGCCGCGGTCCAGACGGCGAACAGCAGGATCAGGCCGAGCAGGCCGATGAGCGTGCCGTTCAGGGATCGCTTCTTCACGGCTCGCCTTGGCCGGTCAGCAGCGCCCTGATCTGGCGGGCGGTGTCGGCGTAGCTGGGATGGGAGACGATGGTGTCGTTGCTGCGCGGGCGGGGGATGCCGATCGGGATCTCGCTGATGATGCGGCCGGGCCGGGCGGACATGACGACGACGCGGTCGGCCAGGAAGATCGATTCCGAGATGGAGTGGGTGATGAGGAGGACGGTCTTGCGGCTGGCCTGCCAGATCCGTTGCAATTCGAGGTTCATGCGCTCGCGGGTGAGGGCGTCGAGCGCGCCGAAGGGTTCGTCCATGAGCAGGATGCGCGGGTTGCGGACGAGGGCGCGGCAGATGCCGGCGCGCTGCTGCATGCCGCCGGAGAGCTCGTAGGGATAGCGCGCGGCGAAGTCGGCGAGGCCGGCGATGTCGAGCAGGCGGTCGACGTCTTCGGCGCCGTCGCGGCTTTTGGCGCCGACGCGGAGCGGCAGGGCGATGTTGTCGCGGACGGTCATCCAGGGCAGCAGGTTGGCGGCCTGGAACACGACGCCGACGTCGGGCGACGGCCCGGCGATGGCGCTTCCGTCGAGCAGGGCGGCGCCGCTGTCGCACTCGTCCAGGCCGGCGAGGATGCGCAAGAGCGTACTCTTGCCGCAGCCGGAGGGGCCGACGAGGCAGACGAACTCGCCTTCGGCGATGTCGAGATCGATGTGCGACAGGGCGTGGACGGCGCCGTCGGCGTAGGTCTTCTCGAGGGCGCGGAGCTGGATCACCGCTCGGGCCAGTCGAGCGGGAGGCGGACGTATTTGATGGCGCGGCGGAAATAGGTGAAGGCGATGTGGAGCGCGCCGTCGGGCGATTGCGCGATCGAGGGGTAGGATAGTTCGCGGTTGAGCCGGTCCTTGGAATTGTTGGTCATGCAGAAGCCGTCGCCGGTCTCGATGTCGCGCTGGACCGGCCAGGTGCGGCCGTCGTCGTGAGAGAGGGCGAGGGTCAGCGGCGCGCGGGGCGCTCCCCAGAAGGCGGTGCGGCCAGTGCGGGCGGGCGGGGGCGGGGCGTCGCCGCCGATGTCGTCGTAGAGGCCCTCACGGCGGGCGGTGGCGTCGGCGGCGCTGCTCCGGTTGAAGACGAGCGCGATGCGGCCGTCGGCCAGCGCAAGGGCTTGAATCGAGGAGTTGTTGTTGGGCAGCGTGGTCGGTTCGGGGGGCGACCAGGTGACGCCCGCATCATCGGAGCGGCTGATGTGGACGAAGTCGGCCCAGCGGCTGCGGAACAGAGCGAGGAGCGCGCCGCCCGGTCGCGGCACGATGCTCATATGGACGCAGCCGGTGCTGCCGGGGACTAGGATGTCGGTCCAGCTGCGGCCTTGGTCGGTGCTGCGGCGGACGAAGCTGACATCGTCGTCGCCGACCCAGGGACCCCGCGGCGGCGTGGGGCAGCGCCACCCGGGAATGAGCCAGGCGCCATCAGGGTGGATGACCGGGGAGTGGCGGACGAAGACGCCGTAACCGGCGCCGGGCTCGAACAGCGTATCGGCTTGGCTCCAGGTGTGGCCGTGGTCGCGCGAGATGCGGCGGCGGACCAGGGCGGTGTCCTGGTTGCCGCCGCGTTGGGCGGTGTGGAGCAGCCAGAGGTCGCCGCCGGGGGTGGGGAAAAGCAGCGGGTTCTGTTCGGAGCGGGTGGGGTCGTCGGAGAGCTTGACCGGCTCCGACCAGCTTTCGGCGCCGGGGACAAGCCGGGAGAGGTAGACCGAGATGTCGGGGATGCCCTCCTGGGTGCCGCCGAACCAGACGCAGGCGAGGTCGCCGTTGGGCAGGAAGGTGAGCTGGGCGGCGTGGTTCTGGACGCAGGGGGATGGGAGATAGGCCTCGAGGCTCGCCGGGTCGTCGGGGCGCGGGCGGAGCGCGGCGGCGTCCGGCGTGCCCAGGCGGGGGTCGGCGTCGAGCGAGGCGGTCACGGGTGCGCGGCGAGGCGTTCGGCGTATTCGATCGCCTCGACCAGGCTGGTCTCGTTGGCGATCCCCTTGCCGGCGATGTCGAAGGCGGTGCCGTGGTCGACGGAGGTCCGGACGATCGGCAGGCCGAGGGTGATGTTGACGCCGGAAAGGTCGTTCCAGGTGCCGGTGGCCGGGTCGATCTGGAAGCCGAGCAGCTTGACGGGGATGTGGCCCTGGTCGTGGTAGTTGGCGATGACGGCGTCGTATTGGCCGGCGCGGAGCTTGACGAACACGGTGTCGCCCGGCACCGGCCCGACCACGTCGAGCCCGGCGGCGACGGCTTCGGCGATGACCGGCGCGGCCACGTCGATGTCGTGGCGGCCGAATAGACCCCCTTCCCCCGCATGCGGGTTCAGCGCGGCGACCGCGATGCGGCGGCGCGGCACGCCGAGGCGGGTCAACGCGTCGTGTGTCAGATCGAGGACCCGGCGCAGGCGCTCGGCGGTGGCGCGCTTGGGCACGTCCTCGAGGGCGATGTGGGTGGTGACGTGGCTGACCCGCATGTTGCCGTGGGCCAGCATCATGCAGGAGCCGCGGACGCCGGTCAGTTCCGCCAGCATTTCGGTATGGCCCGGATAGTGGTAGCCGGCCCGGTTGAGGGCTTCCTTGTTGAGCGGCGCGGTGACGATGCCGCCGACGCGGCCATCGAGCGCGAGGCGGACGCCGCGTTCGACCGCCTGGAAAGCGAAGCGGCCGCCCTCGGCGGAGAGGATGCCGGGGCGGATGGGCTCACCGGGCGGCCCAGCCTGCAGGACGCAGAGCGCGGGCCAGTCGCCGTTTTGCTCGGCGGCGGGAATCGCCAGGTCCGGGGCGAAGGCGGTGCGCGCGGTTTCGAGCGCGTCGGCATCGCCGATGACGAGGAGGCGGAGGCTGCCGTCGCGCAGGCGGGGCTGCAGGCGGGCGGCGGCCTTGACGATGATCTCGGGGCCGATGCCGGCCGGGTCGCCCATGGTGATCGCGAGATGGGGCGTCATCGGAGCGTCCTTTCGTTGAAGAAACCGTTTTGGGCGAGGAGGTCGCGGAGCAGGTGCTCGTGGCCGAAGGCGCCGGATTTGGAGACGATGGTGACGCCGTCCCACAGGCCGCCGCGCAGCACGGCGCGGGGCAGGCCGGGCTCGATGCGGCCTTCGAGTTCGAGGCTGTGGGCGCCCAAGGCGAGGCAGAGGCCGCGCAGGGTCTCGCCGCCGGCGACGATGATGGCGCCGGGTCGCGGCAGGGTGCGGATGGCGCGGTGGAAAGCCCGGCCGATGCGGTCGGCGGCGGCGTCGCGGGCGAGGCCGGACGGGAGGGCGACGCTGATCAAGGCGAGGCCGCGCTGGAGGGCACTGGCGATGTCGTGAAGGGCGTCGTCGTCGCGCAATTGATGCCAATGGGGGCGGCAGGCGGCGAGTTGCGCCGACGTCGCGGGTTGGTCGGAGCCGAACAGGCCGAGGATGGGGCGCGGCAGGACGGCCGGAGCAATGGCGGGCATGCCGGCGAGCGCGGCCGCCAGGCCGGCGGTGCCGGACCAGAGCGGCGGCTGCGGCGCGGGCATGGCGGCGATGGCGGCGAGTTCGGCGTCGGTCTCGGCATCGAACACGGTGATCCCCGGGGAGAGCGGCTGGCCGATCTGGCCGCGCTGGGCGGGAATGCCTTCGGCGCGGAGGGTCTCGGCGAGCGGTGGGCCGGCTGGACGCCAGGTTGCGCCGTCACGGGCGAATTGGCGGCCGTCGCGGGTGACGCGGCCTTGGAACGGGAAGGCCGGGGCGAGGATGCCGTAACGCCAGGCGCCGGCGGCGAAGCAGGCGGCGAGTTCGGCCAACGTGGGGCCGCGGAGCAGGCTGTCGATCTTCTTGAAGGCGATGGCGGCGGCGGACAGGCGGGATGCGAGCCCGGCGACGATGGCGCGGGCCGAAACGGCGTCGTGTTCGCGGGTGCCGGAGTCGAGTGCGGCGCTGGCGGGGAGCGGGTCGGGGATCGCGCCGTGCCAGAAGACGTGGACCGGGCCGGCGCTGCGGGCGAACTCGGCGCCGGCGTCGAGCGCGCCGGTGAGGTCGTCGGCGAGGAGACGCAGCGGCGGCATCGCCGCGTCAGCCGGCGTCGAGCAGGAGACCTTCGGCGGCGGCGCGTCTGGGCTCGGGCCGGGCGGGGGGCAGGAGGCCGATTTTGGGCGAGCACGGAGACGAAGTAGTAGGCGGATTTGAAGGCGAGGACGGGGCCGACCTGGTTCCAATTGCCGCGGAGATTGCCGGCGAGCAGGCTGACGAGTCCGTCGCGCATGCGGAAGCGGTTGCTGGGCTGCAGGAACAGGAAGCGGAGCGCGGGGGTGTTGATGCGGTAGACGAGCCAGGCAAGGCGGCGCATGGCGCGGCGGATGTCGCGTTCCATGCGGACGGCCTTGGCGCGGCCGGCCGCGGGGTCGGCGAGCCAGGTATCGGCGACGTCGGCGCCCATTTCGCCCGAGGTCATGGCGAGCAGGACGCCGCTGCTGAACACGGGATCGAGGAACGCGAAGGCGTCGCCGATCATCAGGAACCGGTCGCCATGGGCGCGGTCGGAATCATAGGAGTAGTTGCCGGTGCCGACCACGTCGGACACCAGAGTCGCGCCGCGCATGCGGTCGCGGACGGTCGGCGCGGCCTGGATACGGGCCAGGAGGCGGTCGGCAGGGGTTCCGCCGGTGGTCTTGAACGCGGCCTGGTTGCCGACGAAGCCGACGCTCATGACGTCGTTGGGGAGCGGGATGAGCCAGAACCAGCCGTCCTGGGCGAGATGCACGCTGATATAGCCTTCATGCTCGCCGGTGCGGCGTTCGACGCCGTGGAAATGGGCGTAGAGGGCGGCGGTGTTGTTCCGCTTGTTGGGGCGTTTGGCGCGCAGGCGGCTGGCCATGAAGGTGTCGCGGCCGGAGGCGTCCAGGACGAAGCGGGGGGCGAAGTGCTGGGGACCGTCCGGACCTTCGGCTTCGACGAGGGGGCGGTCGTCGCCGGGCTGGAACGCGGTGACGCGGGTGTTCTCGTGGACGCGCGCGCCGCGGTCGGCGGCGGTCTGGAACAGGAGGTGGTCGAGGTCGGCGCGGGGGACTTGCCAGCTCGAGGTGAAGCGTTGATCGAGCCCTTGGGCGAAGGAGAACTGGACGGCGCGGCCGGTGTCGTCGGCGACGAACTCGGCGCCGGGCTTGTGGACGCCGATGGCGGCGACGCGGTCGCGGATGCCGAGGCGGTCGAAGATGGCGGTGTTGAGCGGGAGCAGCGACTTGCCGATGTGGAAGCGCGGGTGTTCGGCCTTTTCGAGCAGCACCACGTCCCGCCCGCGTTCGGCGAGGAGGGCTGCGGCGGTGGAGCCGGCCGGGCCGCCGCCGATGACGAGAACGTCGCACTCGGTGGGTGTCACGCCATGCCTCCGTTGATCGAGATGACCTGCCCGGTGATATAGCCGGAGCGGTCGGAACAGAGGAAGGCGACGAGGTCGGCGACTTCCTCGGGGGTGCCGGCGCGGCGCATCGGCACGATCTCGGCGATGCGCTTGGGGTCGATGGCGGTCTCGACCGCGGGGACGCGATGACGCCCGGGGCGACGGCGTTGACCGTGATGCCGCGGCTGGCGACCTCGCGGGCCAGGGATTTCACTGCGCCGATGAGCCCGGCCTTGGCGGCGGCGTAGTTGACCTGGCCGCGGTTGCCGAGGATGGCGCTGACCGAGGAGAGGGCGACGATACGGCCCCAGCGCTTGGCCATCAGCGGCAGCAGCAGCGGGTGCAGCACGGCGTAGAAGCCGTTCAGCGAGGTGTCGATCACGTCGTGCCACTGGGTCTGGCGACATGCCGGCCATGGGGACGTCGTCATGGGTGCCGGCGTTGTGGACGACGATCTGCGGGGCGCCGGCTTCGAGGACGGGGGCGAGGGCGGCTTCGGTGGCGGCGGCGTCGCGGATGTCGCAGGCGAAGGCTTCGGCGGAGAAGCCCGCGCCGACGATCTCGGCGGCGAGGGATTGGGCGCGGGCGAGACCGGCATGGGCGTGGATCAGGACGTGGTTGCCGTCGGCGGCGAGGCGGCGGGCAGATGGCGGCGCCGAGCGGGCTGGCGCCGCCGGTGACGAGCGCGCGCCTCATCGCGGCAGGGCGATGCTGAAACGGCCGGTGGAGCAGCGGGGCGTCGGCTTCGGTGGTCACGGTGAAATCGTAGACCATGCCGAAGGTTCCGCGCAGGCCAGGGTGGCGGCGACATGGAGGTCGCCATGCGCGGGGTCGTCGAGCCGGTCGACGTGGAGCGCGATGTCGCGCAGCGAGGCGGCGTAGCCCGCGGACTGGGGCTGGCCTTCGGCGAGCAGCGCGCCGTGCAGCGCGGCGGCCTGCAGCGCGTATTCGACGCCGCAGATGGCGGCGAGGCGGCCGGCGTGCCGGAGCGGATTGGCCGGGTCGACGTGCGAGATGGCGGCGCAGAGGATGCGGTCGGGTCCGATATGCAGCGACGCGGTGGAGGAGGACCATGGCGCCGGCATGGGGCATCAGCTTGGCGAGCGCGGTCAGGGCTCGAGGTCCAGGCGGAGGTGGTTTTCCAGGTAGGGCAGGCCGAGGCGGGCGGGGAGATTGCGGGCGATGGCGGCCAGCAGCGGCAGCGCGCGGGCGGCGGGATTGGGGGCGAGCGCGTGCAGCGCCGTGTCGAGGGTGGGCGCGGCGGGGCCGGGTTGGAGGGTGACGGTCAGGCGCGGGCCCGGGCCCGCCTGGGCGAGGACGAGGGCGGCGGCGAAAAGGGGGCCGGTGTCGCGGACGGCGTGGAGCGGGGCCGGCAGCGGGTAGTCGTAGCAGCAGACCAGGACGGCGCCCTGGGCGTCGTGCAGGTCGGCGAGCGCGGTGAGCAGGCTGGCGGCGAAGGTGTCGTCGTTGCAGCCGATGCAGGTGGCGGGACGGTGGCTGCCGGTGGCGATCGACCAGTAGCCGGCGGGGGCGTTGTGGACGGAGTTGTGGAACTGGGTGGGCGAGACGACGCGTTCGGCCGGGGCGGCCGTGGCGAGCGCGTCGAGGATGTTGCCGACGACGGGACCGTCGCCGTTGCTGCTGCCGAACACGGCGCGGAGCGAGGCGGGATCGAGGCCGGAAGCGAGCGCCGCCTCATGCGCGGCGGCCAGCGCGAGGCGGACGACCGGGCCGGTGCGCCGGCGCTCGGTGGCGGCCAGGAGTTGCGGCGGCGGCGGGGTCGCGGCGGTGACGGCGTAGGGCGTCTCGCCGGCGAGGACAGGTCGGGCGGCGGCCCAGCCCTCGAGCCCGGGTCCCCAGACGGAGACGCCGACGATGCGGCCCGTCAGCGTCACGCCAGCAGGCCGAGGACGAGGCTGCAGTTGATGCCGCCGAAGCCGAAGGAGTTGCTGACGATCCGGCGGACGGGGCGGTCGAGCGTGGTGGTGGCGACCTGCGCGGTGAAGGCCGGGTCGGTCCGCTCGACCGCGAGGCAGCCGGCGATGAAGCCGCCCTGCATGCATTGGGCGGCGATGATCGTCTCGAGGATGCCGCAAGCGCCGAGCGTGTGGCCGGTCCAGCCCTTGGTGGAGCTGCACGGGACCGCGTCGCCGAACACCGACGTGACGGCGATGTCCTCCATGGCGTCATTGGCGCGGGTGCCGGTGCCGTGCAGGTTGATCCAGTCGATGTCCCCCGGCGCGAGCCCGGCGGCGCGGAGCGCCTCGCGCATGGCCGCCGACGCGCCGCGGCCGTCGGGATCCGGGGAGGACATGTGGTGGCCGTCGCTGCTGGCGCCGGCGCCGAGCAACGCCAGGCCGCTGCCCTCCCGCTCGAGCAGCGCGAAACCGGCGGCTTCGCCGACCGAGATGCCGCCGCGGCTGGCGTCGCAGGGGCGGCAGGGGGTAGGCGAGATGAGTTCGAGCGCCTGGAAGCCCTGCAGCGTCATGCGGCACAGGCTATCCGCGCCGCCGGAGATGGCGGCGTCGCACAGCCCGGCGCGGATGAGGTTGCCGGCGTCCATGAACGCGCGGGCGCTGCTGGCGCAGGCGGTCGAGATGGTGAAGGCGGGGCCGGTGAGGCCGAGCGCGGCGCGGACGATAGCCGCTCAACGCATACAGATCCTGCGTGCGCGCATAGTCGAAGCCCGGCGGCAGCGCGCCGGCCTCGGTGCGGTCGCGGTAGGCATCCTCGGCGGCCAGGATGCCGCTGGTGCTGGTGCCGAGGATGACGGCGATACGGTCGGCCCCGTAGCGGTCACGGGCGGCGGCGACGGCGTGATCGAACCCGTCGGCACGGAGCGCGAGGTCGGCGAGACGGTTGTTGCGGCAGTCCCAGCCGGCGAGATCGGGCGGCAGCGCGTGCTGCTCGACCCCCTCGACGCGGCCGATCCAGCCGCCGACGCCAGGGTCGAAATCGTTGGGGCGAAGACCAGAGCGGCGGGCCAGCAGGGCGTCGCGATGCGCGGCGCCGCCGACGCCGAGCGCGCTGACGGCGCTGGTCGCGGTCAGGAACAAGGGAATCATGCCGAAGGCGCGGCCTCGCCGGCGGCGAAGAAGGCGAACACGAGGGCGAGCACGGCGCCGCAGGCGACGGTCAGGCCGATGTCGCGCAGCAGCGGGGTCTCGCAGAGGGCGAGCAGGCCGAAGGTCAGCAGGGTCATCGCGTTGCAGGTCACCAGAGTACGCAAGGTGCGGGCTCGCTCCTCGGCGTCAAGCTGCCGGCGGGCAAAGAACAGCGCGTAGTCCAGGCCGACACCGGCGACAAGCTGGAGCGCGACGAGGTGGATGAGCGATAGGCGCAGACCGAACGCGGTGAGCACCGCGGCGGTGACGAGCATGGCGGAGAGCACGGAGGCCAGGACGAGGAACACGAGGGGCGGGCTGCGCAGCCCGGCCCAGAGGACGATGAACACCAGGACGAGGCTGGCGGCGAGCCAGCGCCAGGCCCGGGCGGTGTAGCCGGAGAGGATGCCGCCGAGTTCGGCGCGCATGTCGATGTAGGTGCGCCGGGGTGTTGGCGAAGGCGGCGGCGACGGCGCCGGGGTCGGTGACGCCGTGCAGGACGATGGGGCCGCGGTTGGCGGCGAGCAGCGGGTCGAGACGCGCGCCGAGCGGGGTGCCGGCGAGATCGGCGGGGCGGAGGGGGGCGAGCGCCGGGCTGGCGGCGACGGCGTCGAGGAAGGGGCGGAACGCGTCGGGGCGGAAGGGGAGGCCGGCCTGGGCCTCGGCGACGCGGGCGGCCAGGGTGGCGGCGTCCGGCAGGGCGGCGGCGCGGGCTTTCTGGCGGGCGATGCTGGGCAAGAGGCGGAAGGCGGCGTCCGCGCCGGTGATGATCCCCGCCGATTGCAGCCGGTCCAGGATGGGGGCGAGCGTCTCCTCTCGCTGGAGCACGGTTTCGGAGTCGGGCCCGGCCACGAGCAGGATCTGGCCCGCGTCCGGGGCGCCGATCTCGGCGCGCAGGGCCTGGTCGAGGGCGCGGGATGCCTCGGGCACCGGGCTGAGATTGGCGAGGTCGCCTTCCCAGCGCGGCCCGCCCATCGCGGCAAGGTAGGCGACGGCGGCGAGCACGGGAATAGCGGCGGCCCAGCGCCAGCGGCGGTGGCGTTCGAGGCGGGGGAGCCAGGCGGGATCGCCGGCGGAGACGGGGGCGAGATTGGCCGCGACGATCAGGCGCGGCAGGCCGAGCCAGGTGAACAGGGCGCAGGACACGAGCCCGACGGCCGAGAACACGCCGAGCTGGGCCAGGCCGGGGAAGCCGGAGAAGATCATGGCGGCAAGGCCGAGCGTGGCGGTCACCACGGCCAGGACGAAAGCCCGGCCGATCCGGGCCCGCGTATCGGCGGCGGGCTCCCCGCGCTTGCGGTGGCCGATCATCAAGACCGGATAATCGACCGACACGCCGAGCATGGTGGAGCCGAAGCCCAGCGCGACGCCGTGGACGGCGCCGAAGCCCAGCTGCACCGCCGCCGCCGCCGCCGCGACGCTGAGGATCACGGGGGTGGCGATCGCGGCGATGACCAGCAGCGAGCGGAACCGCCACCAGAGCAGGAGCGCGATGAGCAGGGTGGAGAGGATGGAGAGGCGCTCGACATCGCCGCGGATGGCCCGCGCGGCGTCGCGGGCGAACACGGCCGGGCCGGCGACCAGCAGGCGGGCCGATCCGGGCGACGCCGCCTGGAACGCGTCGGCGATCGCCGCGGTGGCGATCTGCTGGGCGGGGACGTCCATCCCGCCGGCCTTGGTGCGGACCAGCAGGAGCGCGCGGTCCCGGTCTGCGGCGAACCAGGCGCCGTCGATGCTGCGGACCCGGCTGTCGCCGCCCCAGCGCCGGAGCAGGGCGAGGAAGGCGCCGGGCGGATCGGCGATGCCGAACTGGCTGACCAGCGGGGCGGCCGAGGAGCGGAGCTGGCGCAACAGCGCCTCCATGCCCGCATGCAGGGCAGGCGCGGCGAAATCGGCGTCGGCCAGGAGGTAACGGCGGGCGAACAGGTCCTGCAGCGCCGAGGGGGGCAGCGCCGCCTCGCCACCGGCGACCAGGCGGAACAGCTCCGTCTTCGTCAGCGCGGCGGCCATGGCGCGGCTGATGCGGGCGAGGTCGGCGATATCGGCGCCTTCCAGCCCGACGAGGATCAGCCCGGTCGCCGTCCCCGCCCGCGCCTCCTCCATGACCAGCTTGGCCGCCTGGGTGCGACCGGCGGGGAGGAACTCGGTCATGTCGGTGCGGATGCTGATCTGCGACAGGACGGCGAGCAGGATCGCGATCGCCAGGGCGAAGGCGGCCAGGACCGGGAAGGCGCGGGTCAGGAGGGCGGGCCGATCTGCATCCATTGCTCGTCGCCATTGGCCTGGAGCAGGTGGATCTCGGTGATCGAATCGTCGCGCCCGGTCAGACGCAGCGAGCGCAGGAAGCGGGCGGTGCGGTCGTCGCGGGGCTTGAGGTCGAGGCTCCACGCGGCGAGGCTGCCCGCGGCGGCGATGGCGAAGCGGTCCTGCAGCGCGGCGAGGTCACCGGCGAGCGGGCTGCGCAGGCCGTCGATCATGGCGCGCAGCTCGGGCTGCCCGCGCAGGTCGATGACGCGGGGCGCGTCGTTGGCTTCGGTGACGGAGAGATACGGGCCGTCGACGACCATGCGCTCGGGCTGCGGCCAGTCGGTGCGTTTCTCGAGATAGGCGGGGCGGCGATAGAGGAGCTGGCCGCGGCTGAGCAGGGGTTCGCTGAGGGCGGCGAAGGTGCGGCGCTCCTGGAACGCGGCGCGGCGTTCCGGGATCGCGGCCAGCTTGGCCATGAGTTGCGCGAGCGGGAAGGCGTCAGCCCGGACCGGGCTCGACCAGGCCAGGCCGGACCAGGACAGGAGCGGGAGCAGCGCCAGGCGGCGCCGGGTCGGGTTGGGCATCGGGATGCTCCCAGAACGGGAAGAAGTTGAACCATTGCAGCGGGTAGGCGCGGCAGCCACGCTCAATGGCGGCGGCGTAGCGCTGGACGTAGGCGGCGAGATCGGCGGCGCGGGTCTCCCGGCGCAGGACGACCCGGCGGTCGAAGAGTTCCAGGCTGACGTGATAGCGCCGCTTGCCGGTGCGCACGGCATGGAACAGGAACACCGGGGCGCCCAGCATCGCGGCCAATACGAACGGCCCGGAAGGGAACCGGGCGGTGCCGCCGAGGAATGGCGCGGCGACGCAGCGATGGCCCGGCGGCGCGCGGTCCGCCAGCAGGCCGACGATCTCGCCGCGCTCGATGCACTCGCGGGCCTGGATCATGCTGGCGGTGTCGCCGATCTCGAGGATCCGGGCGCGTAGCGCCGGCGCGAGGCGGTCCAGCAGCGTGGTCAGCGCGCCGGCGTTGCGGCGGTACATGAGCGCCCAGACCGGCACCGGCGACTCGCGGGCCAGGGTCCGCAGGACCTCGAAGCTGCCGAGATGGGCGCCCATCAGGATGCAGCCGCGGCCTTCGGCGACGACCGCGAGGACGGGCTCGAGCCCCTCGGTGGTGATGACGTAATCCCGGTCGCGCCCGCACAGCAGCATGACCCGGTCCAGCACGGCGCAGGAGAAGCTGTCGAAATGGCGGACGACGTCGCGCAGCCGGGCCGGGCGGCCGAGCGCGCGGCCGAGATAGTCGCGGGAGGCGGCGCGGGCGCGGCTCGAGGTGAGGACGAACCACAGCGTGGCGGGAACGGCGCAGGCGCGGCCGAGCTGCCAGCCGCCGTGCCGGACCAGGAACAGCGCCGCGCGGGCGAGCCAGGCATGGCCGCGTTCGGGCTGCGACGCCCAACTCATGCGAGCGCGAGGGTGCCGCGGGCGACGGGTTCGCCGTCGACGCTGCAGAGGAAGGCGATACGGCCGGCGGCGGCGGGCGCGCAGGCGACCAGGACGGTCTGGCCCGGCCTGACCGGACGGGTGAACTTGACCGAGGGCAGGCCGGCGAGGCGCCCGGGCTGGGCGGCCAGGATCGCGGTTATCGCGTGGTCGAGCAGCAGGACGCCGGGGACGATCGGGCGGCCGGGGAAGTGGCCGGGTAAGCTCGGATGGTCGGTCGGGATGGTGAAGCAGCCGACCGGGGTCACCGCGGCGCCCGGGCCAACAGGTCGAGGACGGCCTGGCGGGGCAGCTTGCCGACTTCGTTGCGGGGCAGCGCGTCGACATGGATGACGCGGCGCGGCAGGAACAGCGGATCCATCCGGTCGCGCAGCTCGGCCAGGATGCTGGTGGCCGAACGGGTGGGCGCGACGACGACGGCGTGCAGCCGGGCGGTGCTGCTGCGGTCGAGGTCGTCGGGGACGACGAACAGCCCGTCGACGACGCCGTCGAGGCCGGTGAGGATCCGGTTCAGCCCGAGCAGGGAAGCCCGGCGGCCGCCGAGCTTGACCATGTCGGCGCGGCGGCCGAGCAGGCGGAACCGGCCACCGTCGAGCACGTCGAATTCGTCGGCGAGCGGCACCGGCGGCATGCCCTCGGCGGCGGCACTGAAGCCGGCGGGGTCGGCGGCGAGCGACAACCCGGGATACAGCGTCCAGTCGTCGCCCTCGACGGTGCGGCGGCTGGCGATCGAGCCGCATTCGGTGGCGCCGAAGATCTCGAGCACCGGGGCGGACCAGCTTGCTTCGGCATCGGCTGCGAGCGCCGGGTCGAGCGGGGCGGTGGCGGAGATGATGGCGTGCAGCGGCGGCGGGCGCATGTCCTGCAGCAGCGCGCGCAGATGCAGCGGGGTGGTGACGAGGATGCGCGGCGCGGCACTGGCCGCCAGGGCGGCCTGGACGTCGCCGGGGAAGAAGGCAGGGCCGCACCAGCTCGAACAAGCGGCGTGCAGCGGGAGCAGGACGGTGACCTCGAAGCCATACATGTGGCCGGGCGGCACGGTGCCGACGATGGCGGCGTTTTCGACGTTGAACCGCTCGGCCGCGGCGCGGCTGCGGGCGACGAGCGCGCCCCAGTTCTTGGGGTGGCCGGTGGGCAGGCCGGTGCTGCCGGAGGTGAAGACGATGGCGGCGAGTTGGTCGGCGGGGATGATCGGATTGGGTCCGCCACGTCCCTGCCCCGTGGGATGGGCGAGCAGCAACGGCATGGGCGCCGACACCGCTTGATCGTCGGTGACGGCGATGCAGCCGGGATGATCGGGCGCGATCTGCGGCAGCAGGGAGGCGTCGCCGCAGAGCAGGCTGGTGCGGCCACGAACGAGGGCGGCGGCGAAGGCCACGGTGAACGCGTAGCGGTCGCGGCACAGATTGACCACGGCCCCGTCGCCGGGCAGGCGGACGGCCAGCGCGTGGACGTCGGCAAGGAAGGCGGCGGCCGTGATGGGCCCCGATCGCGATGCGAACAGCGTGGCCCCGTCCGGCCTGTCGACCAGCGGCAGCGCCGACATGCTATTTGGTCCGGCTGGCCTCGATATGGCTCGACAGGCTGCGGAGCGAGGCGAAGATGCGGCGGTTGCGCTCGTCGTCGGAGCGCAGTTCGAAGCCGTAGGTGCGGGAGATCGCCAGCGCGAGTTCGAGCGCGTCGATCGAATCGAGGCCGAGGCCTTCGCCGAACAGCGCCGCCTGCGGGTCGATCTCGTCCGCCGTCACCTCGAGCTGAAGCGACGTGATGATCAGCTCGGCGAGAGCGCGTTCGGCTTGCGTCCGCTCGGGAGCGAGGTCGATGTTGCTTTGATGGGTCACGATCTCTCCTTCGGTATGATAACCGGGTCGGATGGGGCTGCAAAGCGTGTTGAAACAATTGCGTGGCCTAGCCTTGATCGTGGCGGTGGCGTCGCCGTTGGCGAGCCATGCGGCGATGCGGTCCGGTGGGTTCGGCTGGGCGTTGGCGCTGGCGGCGGCGCAGGCCGCGGCGGCGGGTCCGCTGCTGTGGCCGGTGCTGCGCGGGCGGATGCGGGCGCTGGCCGTGCTGGCGCCCGCGGTGCTGCTGGCGGGGTTGGCGGCGGGCGCGTCGCATTCGGCGCAGGACGGGCTGCTGGCGGTGGCCGGGCTGGGCCACGCGATGCTGTATGGGACGCTGCTGGCGTGGTTCGCGGGCTCGCTGCGGCCCGGCCGGGTGAGCCTGGTGACCAGTCTCGCGATGCGGCTCAATCCGCGGTTCCGGGCGGGCATGATCCCGTATACGCGGGCGGTGACGGCCACGTGGTGCCTGTTCTTCGCCGGGCAGTTGGCGGCCTCGGCGGCGCTGCTGGCCTGGGCGCCGGCGGCATGGTGGTTGCTGTTCGTGGGCACGCTGCATGTGCCGATGGCGATCGGCCTGGCGCTCGCGGAGTTCGCGGTGCGGTGCTGGCGGTTCCGCGGCGAGCATACCGGGCTGCGCGACACGATCAGCGGGATGCGGGCGAGCGTCGGGCGAGGAACAGCCGCAGATGCATCCAGGCCAGCAGAAGATTGTCGCGGGCGTAGCGGAAATGCGACACGCCGCCCTGGTCCGGACGCCAGTAGCGCACCGGGACCGGCCGGCTGATGGCGGGGATGCCGCGCCAGGACAGCCGGACGACGGCTTCGGTGTCGAAGTCGAAGCGGCGCATCCAGTTCGTCTGCGCCATGACCGCGAGCAGCGGCGCGATCGGGTAGACGCGGAAGCCGAACAGCGAATTGCCGAGCCCGGCGCCGGGGGTCAGCCGAGCGGTCAGCGCGTTGCCGATGCGGCGGCCGACCACGCGCGGCCAGGGGGCGTCGGCGCCGAATTCGGGCTGGCCGAGGATCATGGCAGCGGGGTCGGCGGCGCTGGCGGCCATCAGCGGAGCGATATGGTCGGCGGGATGCTGCCCGTCGGAATCCATCACCAGGGCATGGGTGAAGCCGACCGCCGCCGCGTGCAGCAGCCCGGCGCGTACGGCCGCGCCTTTGCCGGTGTTGCCGGGTTGGCGCAGGACGGTGAGGTGGTCGGCGGCAAGCCCGGCCTCGGAGCCATCGGTGCTGCCATCGATCACGACCAGGACGGGCGCCCAGGCCGCCAGCGCGTCCGCGACGGTGCGGCGGAGCATCGGGCCGGCGTTGTAGCTGGGGATGATGACGATGTGCGTCGCGGAGGGCGTCACCTGCCGTTCGCGAGGCTGGCCATGAGGGCGTAGTAGCGGTCGTAGACCTGGGTGAAGGTCTGCGGATCGCGGCGATAGGGCGAGCGGCCGAGCCACCAGCCGAGCGGCTTGCGGGCGGCGAGGTTCTGCCGGGCCAAGGCCGCGAAGCGGGCGCGGTTGGCGGCGGGCTCGGTATAGGCGGGGTCGGCGAAGATGCCGTCGAACCAGCCTTGATACGGGCCTAGGATGGGGTCGTCGTAGAAGATCAGTTTCAGTTGCGTTTCGTAGACGTCGTTCGGTTGCAGCGGCGGGCGGGCTTCGGCGAGGGCCCCGCGGCGCGCGGGGAGCGGCTGGTCGGCCAGGAGCGCGCGGCGGTCGTCTTCGTCGTCGTAGGCGATTCCAGGATCCGCGGGCAGGTCGTTAGCCCGGCGCATCATGTTGACGAATTCGTTCTTCGGCACCGGAAAGTCGAGGATCGCCCAGAGCAGGAAGCGGTTGATCCGCCATTCGGGCCAGAAACCGGCGATCGACAGCGCGTTGTGGGCAAGGTGGATGCAGTTGTCCTGGAACACGCTCCAGTAGAACAGCTTGCCGGCGCGGTACGGCGCGTTCTGCTCATTGAGAAAATCGATCATGCGCTGCATCTCGGCGCGGTCCACCGGCAGGCGGGCGCAGTAGCGGCCCCGGCCGAGGCTGATCGCGTAGTCGGTCGCGACCGACATCTCGTATTTCCAGTCCTCGCGCGTCCAGCCCTGGGGCATGTCGTCGAAGACCTCGTCGTGGAACTCGATCCCGTCATACAGGCGCAGGCTCTTGGCCCGGCGCTGCACCGCCCGGTAGGTGTCGCGCGTGACCGCCGCGTCGGCAGGAACGCCGGAGTCGAAGAAGAAATCGTGGCCGGGGACGGCGACCCATTTCGCGTTGCGGAAATGCGAGTTCATGCTGAGCCCGACGCCGTCCTCGTCGCCGTTGCCGGTGCAGAGGTGCAGGACGGGATAGGCGGTGGCCGGGTCGCGGCAGGCGCCGTTGAGGTAGAACACGGAGTGGCCGCCGATCTCGCCGCGGATGTCGGCGCCGAAGCCCACGCGCTTCTTGATCTGCGACAGGGCGCAGAATTCGGCGAAGTAGACGTGCCGCTCGGCATAGCTCGCCTGGGTCTCCCCGCGGGGGCTGAAATCGGAGACGGCGCAGCCGGTCAGCAGGAGGGCGAGAAACGACGGCAGCAGACGCATGCGGCGTCGGTAGCCGGTCGTCCCAGGCGCTGTCCAGCGGTCATCGACCCTGTCCAGCGGTCATCGGCGCGGGTGCGTGTTCGCCGCGGACACGGCCTGGCATAGTGGCGCAAAGCAGGTGGGTACGGGGGAAACGAACGCGATGATCGGGATCGGACTTCTCGGCTGCGGCCGGATCGGGCGCGTGCACGCCGGCAACATCGCCGCACACAAGCGGGCGCGCCTGGTCGCCTGCTACGATCCGGCGGCCGAAGCGGCGCTGTCGGTCGCAGCCGCCCATGGCGCCCGCGCGGCCGAGACGGTGGATGCGATCCTCCACGACGACCAGGTGCAGGCGGTGCTGATCGCATCCAGCACGGACACGCATGTCGACCTGATCACGCGGGCGGCACGGGCGGGCAAGGCGGTGCTGTGCGAAAAGCCGGTGGACCTCGATCTCGGCCGCGTCGATGCCTGCTGGGCGGCGATCGAGGCGCTGCGGCCGACGGTGATGCTGGGGTTCAACCGGCGGTTCGATCCGTCGTTCCGGTCGGTGCGGGACCGGATCCTGGGCGGCGAGATCGGGCGTGTGGAACAGGTGATCATCACCAGCCGCGACCCGGCGCCGCCGCCCGCCAGCTACGTCGCGGTCTCCGGCGGGATCTTCCGCGACATGACGATCCACGATTTCGACATGGCGCGCTACCTGGCCGGCGACATCGCCGAGGTCCAGGCGGTCGGCGCCAACCTGATCGACCCGGCGATCGGCCAGGCCGGCGATTTCGACGCCGCGATGGTGGTGATGCGGGCGACCTCCGGCGCGCTGGTGCACATCAACAACAGCCGGCGCTGCGCCTACGGCTACGACCAGCGCATCGAGGCGTTCGGCGAGCGCGGCATGCTGCAGGCGCACAACCGCCACCTCACGACCGTCGAGCGCTGGACGGCGGAGGCGACGCGGGCGATGGACCCGGTGCAGGACTTCTTCATCGCGCGCTATGCGGAGGCCTATGTGGCGGAGCTGGACCATTTCGTGGGCTGCGTCGAGACCGGGAGCGCGCCGATGGCCGGCTTCGCCGAGGGGCGCGAGGCGTTGCGCCTGGCGGACGCGGCGCTGGAGAGTGCGCGCAGCGGACGGTCGGTGCGGGTGCGGCCATGAGCACGATCCGGCTGACGGCCGCCCAGGCGGTGGTGCGGTATCTCGCGGCGCAGTTGACGGAACTCGACGGCGAGGAAGCGCCGCTGTTCGCGGGCTGCTGGGCGATCTTCGGGCATGGCAACGTCGCGGGCATGGGCGAGGCGCTGTCCCAAGCGCGGGAAGCGTTGCCGACGTTCCGCTCCCATAACGAACAGGCGATGGCGCTGGCCGCGGTGGCCTTCGCGAAATCGCAGCGGCGGCGGCAGATGATGGCCTGCACCAGCTCGATCGGGCCGGGGGCGCTGAACATGGTGACGGCGGCGGGCGTGGCGCATGTCAACCGGCTGCCGGTGCTGCTGCTACCGGGCGACGTGTTCGCCGAACCGGCGGCCCGACCCGGTGCTGCAGCAGCTCGAGGACTGGTCCGACGGGGCGGCGAGCGTGAACGACTGCTTCCGCCCGGTGTCGCGCTACTGGGACCGGATCACGCGCCCGGAGCAACTGCTGACCGCGCTGCCGCGGGCGATCGCCGTGCTGACCGACCCGGCGGAGTGCGGGCCGGTGACGCTGAGCCTGTGCCAGGACACGCAGGCCGAAGCGTTCGCCTTCCCCGCGGCGCTGTTCCGGCGCCGGATGCACCGGCTGCGGCGGCCGATGCCCGATGCGGCGGAACTGGCCGAGGCGATCGCCTCGCTGCGGGCGGCGGAGCGGCCGCTGATCATCGCAGGCGGCGGCATCCTGTATTCCGGCGCGGAGGCCGCGCTGGCCGCATTCGCGAGCACGAACGGCATCCCCGTGGCGGAGACGCAGGCCGGCAAGGGCGCCCTCCCCTGCGATCACGCGATGTCGGTCGGCGCGATCGGGGTGACCGGGACGGCGGCAGCCAATGCGCTGGCCGAGGCGGCCGACCTCGTGCTCGCAGTGGGGACGCGGCTGCAGGATTTCACGACGGGATCGCGCGCGTTGCTTCAGGGCCCGAGCCTGATCCAGCTCAACGTGCAGGCATTCGACGCCGGCAAGCACGACGCCATGGCGCTGGTGGGCGATGCGCGGGAGACGCTGGGCGCATTGTCGGCCGGGCTGGCGGGCCATCGATCCGCAGACGAGTGGCGGCGGCGCGTGGCCGGGCTGCAGACGGAGTGGGCCGCGAAGGCGGCGGCCGCGGTCGCGCCGGGCAACGGGCTCGCGACCGACGCGCAGGTGGTGGGCGCGGTGAACCGGGCCGCGAGGCCGCAGGACGTCGTCGTGTGCGCGGCGGGCGGGCTGCCCGGCGAACTGCACAAGCTGTGGCAGGCGGCGGGTCCGGGCAGCTACCACGTCGAATACGGCTTCTCCTGCATGGGCTACGAGATCGCCGGCGGGCTCGGCGTGCGGATGGCGCGTCCGGCGGGCGAGGTGTTCGTGATGGTCGGCGACGGCGGCTATCTGATGATGAACTCGGAGCTGCAGACCTCGGTGGCGATGCGGCAGAAGCTGACGGTGGTGGTGCTGGACAATCGCGGCTTCGGCTGTATCGACCGGCTGCAGCAGGCCTGCGGCGGGGAATTGTTCAACAACCTGCGGCCCGGCGGCGAGCCCTGGGTCGACTTCGCAGCGCATGCGGCGGCGCTGGGCGCGCGGTCGATGACGGTTGACACGGTGGCGGCGCTCGAGACCGCGCTGGCGGCGGCGCGCGGCGCGGACCGGACCACGGTGATCGTCATCCCCACCGACCCCTCGCGTTCGACAGCGGCGGGCGGCGCCTGGTGGGACGTCGCGGTGCCCGAAGTGTCGACGCGAGCGGAGGTACGGGCGGCGCGGGCGGCCTATGACGCCGCGCTCGCGGTGCGGGAGGGAGCGTGATGGTGCGTCTGGGAACGAATCCGATCGGCTGGAGCAACGACGATCTGCCGGAGCTGGGCGGCGACACGCCGCTGGAGGTGTGTCTGGCGGAGGCCGCGCAAGCCGGCTTCACCGGGATCGAGAAAGGCAACAAGTTCCCGCCCGACGCGGCGACGACCCGGGCGGTGTTGGCGCGGCACGGGCTCGAGCTGGTGTCGGGCTGGTACGGCGCGGAGTTGCGGTTCCGCGACGTGGAAGCCGAGATCGCCGCCATGCGGCCCCATCTCGAACTGCTGCAGGGATGCGGCTGCGAGGTGATGGTGTTCGCCGAAGTGTCCGGAACGGTGCAGGGCCGGCGGGACCTGCCGGTGGCCGACCGCCCGGTGATGACGGAGGCCGAATGGCCCGTGTTCCTGGATCGGCTGGGACGCCTGGGCGACTGGATGGCCCGCGAAGGCGTCCGCATCGCGTTCCATCACCACATGGGAACGGTGATCGAGAAGGCGGCGGAGATCGATCGCATGATGGCGGGAACGCCCGACAGCGTCGGGCTGCTGTTCGACACCGGGCATCTCACCTTCGCCGGCGAGGACCCGGCCGCGGTGGCACGGCGCTGGGCGCGCCGGATCAACCACGTCCACGCCAAGGACGTGCGGCCGGCAGTGCTGGCACGCGCGTTGGCCGAACGCTGGAGTTTTCTCGACGCCGTGGTGCGCGGCGTGTTCACCGTGCCCGGCGACGGGGCCGTCGATTTCGCGTCATGTCTGGCGCCGTTGAACGGCTATTCCGGCTGGCTGATCGTCGAAGCGGAGCAGGACCCGGCCGTGGCGCATCCGCTGACGTATGCGACCAACGGCTACCAGCATCTCCGCTCGGTCGCCGAGGCGGTCGGGTTCAGCGTCGACGCCGGCGGAGCTGGTCGAGGTATACGATCACGATGATCAGCACGCCGGTGATGATCAGCTGCCAGAACGGGTTGACGTTCAGCAGGTTGGCGCCGTTGGCGATGGTGGTCAGCAGGAAGCTGCCGAGCAGCGGCCCGTTGATGCTGCCGACCGCGCCGAACAACTGACGTCCCGCCGATCACGCTGGCGGCGATCGCCTGAAGCTCGAGCCCCTGGCCGGTGTTCTGCGTCCCGATCGAGAGGCGCGACGTGGTGAGCACCGCGGCCACTGCGGCGAGGAACGCCGACAGGATATAGGCGACGTAGATCATCCGCTTGACGTTGATCCCGGTCAGCCGCGCCGCCTCCGGGTTGCTGCCGATGGCGAACAGATACCGGCCCCAGCGCGTGTGATGCAGGAACACGTAGGACGGCACCCCCACGACGATCACCATCCAGAACAGGCTTGGAATGCCGAGAAAGCTCGAAGGCGCGAACGCGGTGAAATCCTCGGGGAGCCCCGAGATCGTGCTGCCATTGGTGATCAGGAAGCCCATGCCGCGCAACGCCGTCAGCGTCGCCAACGTCATGATGAACGGCGGCAGGCCGAGCTGGACGATGCCGAACCCATGGAATGCGCCGATCAGGGCGCCGAGCGCGAGGGTGAGCAGGATCGCCACCGGAATGGCCACCGGCGCCTTGAGCAGCAGCGCGAGGATGACGCTGCAGAACCCGATCACCGCGCCGACCGAGAGGTCGATCCCCCCGGTGATGATGACGAAGGTCTGCCCGACCGCGAGGATCGCGACCAGGTAGGCCTGGCGCATCAGGTTGGTGATGTTGATCTCGGTCAGGAAGTTGCGGGTGCTGACCGCGAGCACGGTCCAGAGCAGCAGCAGCAGGCCGAGCAGCGTCAGGCTGAGGAGCAGGTTGAGGCGGGATTGCGAGCGCCTTGCTGCTTCGGCGCGCGCCAGGTCGGCGGTGACGTCGCTCATGCTTCGGTTCCGTTGTTCATGCGCCGATGGCTTGCGCGAGGATCGTCTCGACCGGCGCTTCGCGGTGCCCGTAGCTCGCCACCAGCCGCCCGGCGCGGAAGACGTGAAGCCGGTCGGCCAGTTCGTAGACTTCCGGCAGATAGGACGAGATCAGGATGATCCCCGCCCCGCGGTGCAGCAGCGCGCCGAACAGGCGGTAGATCTCCACCTTGGTGCCGACGTCGACGCCGACGGTCGGCTCGTCGAAGATGAAGAGTTGCGCGCCGTGGGCGAGCCATTTGCCGACCACGATCTTCTGCTGGTTGCCGCCGGAGAGGGACTGGGCGAGCGTGGCCTGGCTCGCGGTCTGGATCCGCAGGTCGCCGATCTGAGCGGTCGCAGCGGTGGCCGCGGCACGGGAGTCGATGACGAATGCCCGGGTAAGCCGGTCGAAGATCGTCAGGTTGAGGTTGGTCGCGACGCCGAGATTGAGGCAGAGCCCCTGGTCGCGGCGGCTCTCCGGCACGAGCGCGATGCCGCGGGCGATGGCCTGCTGCGGCGAATTGATCTCCACCGGCCGGCCCTCCCAATGGATCGCGCCGGCGGTGCATTTGAAGCGGCCGAACAACGATTGCACGAACTCGCTGCGCCCGGCGCCGATCAGCCCATACAGCCCGACGATCTCGCCCCGCCGCACGTCGATGCTGATGTCCTCGAACCCCGGCCCGCAGAAATGCTCCGTCCGCACCAGCTCGGGACCCGGCGCCACGCTCTCCTTGTGATAGATCTGCTCGATCGAGCGGGCGATCATGAACCGGATCAGGCTCGCTTCGTCAGTCTCCGCGACGCGCTGGGTCGTGATCAGCGCCCCGTCGCGCAGGACGGAGACGCGGTCGGCGATGTCGAAGACCTCCTCGAGCCGATGGCTGATATAGACGAGCGTGACGCCCTCGCGCCTTCAGGCGGCGGATCAGCGTGAAGAGCTGCGCGGCTTCCTGCCGCGTCAGATAGGCGGTCGGTTCGTCGAAGATCAGGAACCGCGTGCCGTGCAGCGCGGCGCGCGCGGTCGCCACAAGCTGCTGCTGGCCGATGGTCAGGCTCGAGAGCAGCACCCCGGCCGGGATGGCGAAGCCGAGCTGGTCGAGTACGCGCTGCGCGTCCCGCTCCATCTGGCGGCGTTGCAGCATGCCGAAGCGCACCTGCTCGTGGCCGAGGAACAAATTGGCCGCGACCGTGAGATGGCGGCAGAGCACCACTTCCTGGTGCACCGCGTTGATCCCCAGCGCCAGCGCGTCCTGCGGGCTGGCCAGCGGGACCTGCTGCCCCTGCCACAGGATCTCGCCCCCGGTCCGCGTGTGCACCCCGGTCAGCAGTTTGATCAGCGTGGACTTGCCGGCGCCGTTCTCGCCGACGATGGCGTGGACCTCGCCCTGTTCGAAGGCGAGGTCCACGTGGCGGAGCGCGTGCGTGCCGGTGAACCGCTTGTCGAGGCCGCGCAGTTCCAGGATCGGCGGCACGGCGCGGGTTATTTCACCTTGGGATTGAGCAGTTCCTGGCTGCGCGCACTGCCCATGTTCTCCTTGGTGATGGTGTTCACCCCGGTATCGACGAACTCCGGCACCTTCTCGCCCTTGCTCGCCGCCAGCGCGGTCTTGATGCCGTCGTAACCCATCCGGTACGGGTCCTGCACGATCAGCGCGTAGATCACGCCGTCGCCGAGGAATTTCACCAGCTTGTCGTCATTGTCGAACCCGACCAGCGCGACCTTGGACTGCAGCTTGTTCTCCGCGATCGCCTGCCCGGCGCCCTGGGCCATGATCAGGTTGGACGCGAACACGCCCTTGAGGTCCGGATTGGCGGTGAGCAAGTCGGTCATGATGTTGAGCGCCGTCGTCGCCTGCCCGTCCGCGACCTTGTCCGCCACGAGCTTGAGCCCCGGATATTTCGCCGCGAGCTGTTCCTTGAACCCCTTCGCCCGCTGATCCAGCGACCCCACGCCCGGCAGCGACGTGATCAGCGCGACGTTCCCCTCGATCTTGCCGCCGTTCTTCGCCCCGATCCCCTGCGCCAGCGCATCCGCCGCCGCCCGCCCGCCCTGGACGTTGTCCGTGGTCAGGAACGACGTGAACGCCTTGCTGTCCGCGCCGCTGTCGATCCCGATGATCTTCACCGACTTGGCGGCATTGTCGATCGGACGCCCGAGTGCCGCGAACTGCGTCGGCGAGATCACGACCGCCGCCGGCTTGTTGGCGACCGCGTTCTCGAGGATGGAGATCTGCCCGTTGATGTCGCTCTCCGACTGGGCCCCGAGTTCCGGCACGTTGACGTGCAGGTCCTGCCCGGCCTTGCGGGCGCCTGCGAGGACGATCTGCCAGTAGAAGCTGGTCGTATCCTTGACGATGATCGGGATCGTGGGGGTTTGGGCGCGCGCGGCGGGGGCGCCGAGCGCGGCGGCGCAGCTGAGCAGGCCGGCGAGCAGCAGGTTTTTCATGACGGATTTTCCTTCCCGGGTTCGTTTTGCGCCGACCTTGCCGGGTAAGCCGGCCTGGATCAATGGGGGCGTGGGCTCTGGACCTGGGCGGCACGCTTCCGGCACAGTCGTTTCATGACGGAACGACCGATCAAGCTGGCTTTGCTGATGCAGTGCGCGGCCGGGCTGCATCCGGGGTCATGGATGCATCGCGACGCGGTGCGCGGGGCGGCGACCGATATTGGCTATTACCGAGGGATCGCCCAACTGGCCGAACGCGGCCTGTTCGACCTGTTCTTCATCGCCGACACGCCCGCCGCGCGGACCGACGGGCTGGACGCGTGGAGCCGGTATCCGCTGTTCATGAACAGTTTCGAGCCGCTGACCGTGCTGTCGGCGGTATCGGGCGCGACGACCGGGATCGGGCTCGGGGGCACGGCGAGCACGAGCTTTTTCGAGCCCTACAATCTGGCGCGGCAGTTCGCGTCGCTGGACCATATCAGCGGCGGACGGGCGGCGTGGAACGTGGTGACGTCGGCGAACGCCTATTGCGCGAAGAATTTCGGCTTGGACGCGCTGCCGCCGCATGCGGAACGCTACGCGCGGGCGCGCGAGTTCGTGGGCCTGGTGCAGAGGTTGTGGGACACGTACGGCGATGGCGCCGTTCTGGAGGACAAGGCGAGCGGGGTGTATTTCGACCCGGCAAGATTCCATGTCACGCATCACGAGGGAAAGTCGTTCCGGCTGCATGGCGCGCTGAACATCGCCCGCCCGCCGCAGGGACACCCGGTGCTGATCCAGGCCGGCGCGTCCGATATCGGCCGCGATTTCGCCGCCGAGATTGCCGAGGTGGTGTTCGGCACGGCGACGGATGTGGGCGAGGCGCGCGCGTTCTATGCCGATCTGAAGGCGCGCGCGGTGGCGCGGGGGCGGACGCCGGAATCGATGAAGATCCTCGCCGGTCTGAGCGTCGTCGTGGCGGCGTCGCGGCAGGAGGCGGAGGACCGTCATGCCGAGATGGGCGCGCTGATGCAGCCGATCGTGGGCAAGTTCTTCCTCGGCAACGATCTCGAGGTCGATCTGTCGGACCTACCGCTCGACGAGCCGATCCCCCCCGAGCTGATCCCGAAGGAGGCGAAGTTCCACAAGGCGTATTTCGACCAGATCGTCCACGAGATCCGCACCCGAAACCCGACCCTGCGGCAGCTGTACATGAGCTACGAGCGCGGCAAGAGCACGATGCGCGGCAGCCCGGCCGACATCGCCGACACGATGCAGGCCTGGATGGAGGCCGACGCCGCCGACGGGTTCATGCTGACCTTCAACCAGTTGCCGCACGACCTGGAAGCATTCGTCACGCTGGTGGTGCCAGAGCTTCAACGGCGGGGCGTGTTCCGGACGGCGTATGAGGGCCCGCATTTGCGGGACCTGCTGGGGCTGGCACGGCCGCGCAATGGGTAAGGCGGAGGAAAGGGGCGCGTGGTTGGCGGAATGCGCTGCGCTTTTCCGCCCTACGCTCGCTAAGATACGGTGGAGCAAGACCCCGTAGGGCGGAAAAGCGTCGCGCATTCCGCAATCCCCGGCCGATAAAATGCCTCGGCATTGCCGCCGAAAATGCGAGATCGGTCGGCCGGATCAAGCGCCGAACTCAATAAACCTGCCCAGTGCCACCAAGTCCGGTAATCGCGCCGCACCGTGAGGACCGGCCAGTCGCTGCCCCATATCAGTCGCTCCGAGCCAAAAAACTCGAAAATCGTATCGACGTAAGCGCGGAGCGTCTCGACCGTCGCGTCCGGGCCGGCTTCCGTGACGAGGCCGGAGAACTTGCAATAAGCCTGCGGGATCGCCGCCAACGGACGCATCAACTCCCGCCACGGATCAAGCCCGCCGCCCGCGATATCCGGTTTCGCCGCATGGTCGATCACGACCCGCAGATCGGGATGGCGATCGATCAACCGCAACAAATGCGGCAAATGCCGCACCTGCGCCAGCGCATCGAACGCCAGCCCGTGCTCGATGATCGCCCGATAGGCGGGCGCCTGCGCCGGATCGAGCAGCCAATCGTCCGCTTGGATATCCTGCCACATCGGACGGAGACCGACGAGCTTGGGATGGACCGCCAGCGCGGCGATCCGGTCGGGCGCGTCTTGGGCCATCATGTCGACCCAGCCCACGACGCCAAGCACTCTCGGATCCCGCTCGGCATGACCGAGCAGAAACCGCGTCTCCGCCTCCGTCGGCGCGGCCTGCACCAGGACGACGCCGTCGATCCCGCACGCGTCGAACAGCGGCGCGGCGTCCTCGGGGCCGAAATCGCGGTAGAGCGGCGAGTGGGGCGTGAGCCAGCCATAGTCGCCGCGCGCGATCTGCCAGTAATGGACGTGCGCGTCGACGTTCATCGCGGAACCGCGTCTTCCCGAAGCAGCCCGGCGGCGGCGAGATCGCTCCAGAGCGATGGCGGGATCGGGTGGCTGATCAGCGCCAGGTTCTCCGCCACCTCGGCCTCGTCGCGGGCGCCCGGGATGACGGAGGCGACCGTCGCGTGGGTCAGCGGGAACTGCAGCGCGGCGGCCCGCAGCGGCACGCCGTGGCCCTCGCACACGCGCTGGATGGCGGCCGTGCGCGCAAGGATTTCCGCCGACGCGGGGGCGTAATCGTAGCGGGCGCCGGGCTGCGCGCCGGTGGCGAGGATGCCGGAATTGTAGGGACCGCCGATGATGATCCCGATGCCGCGCCGCTCGCACAGCGGGAGGAAGCTGTCCAGCGAGGACTGGTCCAGCAACGAATAGCGCCCGGCCAGCAGGAAGCAATCGGGGTCCAGCCGCTCGGCGAAATCCTGGCACGCCTGCCATTCGTTCAGCCCGGCGCCGATCGCGCGGACCGCGCCCTGCTCCCGCAGCGATTGCAGCGCCCGCCACCCGCCGCCGAGCACTTCCTGCAACCGCGCCTCGTACGCATCGCCATGATTGCGCCGGTCGCAATCGTGCAGCAGCAGGATGTCGATCCGGTCGGTGCCGAGCCGCTGCAGACTGTCCTCGAACGACCGCATGATCCCGTCGTAACTATAATCGATCTGCGCCTGGAACGGCGCCGCCTCGGGGAACAGCGAGTTGCTGACCGACCCGGCCGCAGCCGAGCGGCCCTTCGCCGAGAGCCGCCAGCCGGCCTTCGTCGAGAGGATCGGCCGTCGGGGCATCCGCCGCAGCGCCGCGCCCACGCGGTGCTCGGCCAGCCCGAACCCATAGAGCGGCGCGACGTCGACATAGTCGAGCCCGGCCGCGACGGCCGAAACCACCGTGGCGATCGCCGCCTCCTCGCTCTGCGCCTGATACAAATTGCCCAGCCCGGTGCTGCCGAAGCCGAGCGTGGTGAGGTCGAGGCCGCTGCGGCCGAGCTTGCGGGTGATCATGGCCGGATGACGCCTTTGCGCAGGAGGATGTTGCCATAGAGCCGGCCCTCGCCGGTGGCGACGACGGCGAACGCGGTGCGCGTGCGGTCGTAGAAATCGAAACGCCCGAGCCGTTCGAGCGTGACCGCCCGTCCCGCCTCCGCGTCCAGCAGCGCCTGGAAGGCGTCGACCACCGCCGGCTGCTCGCCCGGGGCCTGCATGATCGCCGCAGGGCATTCGACGAAATCGTCCAGCGGCAACAGCGTGAGGATCGCTTCCAACACCGGCGGCGCGTCGAGCCCGGGCATGTGGACCAGGCGGCGCGCCATCTCGGCGGCGGGAAAATTGGCATCGACGACGGCGATCTCGTCCCCGTGGCCCATCTCCGCCAGCACGCCCAGCAGCGGCGGCGCGACGAGCCGGTTCACCCCCTTGAGCACTCTCTCCTCCCCGTCGTTGCCCCGATCATCCGGCAGCCCGGCAGCCGGCGCAAGTTGCCGATAATTCCAAACCAGGCGACAAAGCAGGACACGGCGAGAACAGCCGAACCGGAGGAGAACGTTCCCATGTCCCAGGTCAGAACGACGGTGCTAACCCTGCTCGCCGGCGCCGTCATCGCCAGCGCCGCGCACGCGGACACCAGCGGCAAGAAGATCGCCTTCAGCAACAACTACGCCGGCAATTCCTGGCGCCAGGCGATGCTCAAGAGCTACGGCATCGTCGCCCAGAAGGCGGTCGCCGACAAAACCGTCGCCGCGGCCGACGTCTTCACCACCGCCGACAAGGAGGTGCCGACCCAGGCCGCGCAGATCCAGAACCTGATCCTGCAAGGCTACGACGCGATCGTGATCAACGCCGGCTCGCCCGACGCGCTGAACGGCGCCGTCAAGCAGGCCTGCGACGCCGGCATCACCGTCGTCTCCTTCGACGGCATCGTCACCGAACCCTGCGCCTACCGCATCGTCGTCGACTTCAAGGCGATGGGCACGCAGGAAGTCGCCGAACTGGCCAAGTTCCAGCCCAAGGGCGGCAACCTGCTCGAGATCCGCGGCCTCGCCGGCACCTCGATCGACGACGCCATCCACGCCGGCATCCTCGACGGCGTCAAGCAGCATCCCGAGTTCAAGATCGTCGGCTCCGTCACCGGCGACTGGGACCAGACCACCGCGCAGAAGGCGGTCGCGACCGTGCTCCCCTCGCTCCCCGCCATCGTGGGCGTGGTCGACCAGGGCGGCGACGGTTACGGCGCGGCCCAGGCCTTCGCCGCCGCCGGCAAGCCGCGCCCGACCATCATCATGGGCAACCGGCAGGACGAGCTGGCCTGGTGGAAGGAACAGAAGGCCAAGGACGGCTACCAGACCTGGTCCGCCTCCATCGCGCCCGGCGTCTCGACCCTCGCCTTCTGGGTCGCGCAGCAGGCGCTCGACGGCAACAAGACCATGCCGCACGACCTCGTCGTCCCGTATCTCGCCTTCACCCAGGCCGATTTCGAGCAGGAATTGCCGAAAATCCCCGCTGGCGGGGTGGCGAGCCACGAATACAGCCAGGCGGACGCGATCGCCGCGATCAAGGCCAACAGCAAGTAGGCATGTCGTTTCTTTCGCTGGGCGGCGTCGAGAAGTCCTTCGGCGCCGTCCGCGCGCTACGCGGCGTCGATCTCGAGATCATCAGCGGCGAGTGCGTCGGGATCGTCGGCCATAACGGCGCCGGCAAATCGACGCTGATGCAGATCCTCACCGGCGGCCTCTCGCCCGACCGCGGCCGGGTCTCGATCGAGGGCGAACCGGAAACGACCCTCTCCGCCGCCCGCGCCGCGGCAATCGGGATCCGCTGCGTCTACCAAGAGCTCTCGCTCTGCCCCAACCTCACCGCAGCCGAGAACGCCCGCATCTTCCACCCTTCCATACGCGGTATCGGTTGGCGCCGGCGGGCAGCCCGGCTGCTGTCCGACAAGCTGGACGAGATCTTCCCCGGCCACCGCATCGACCCCTCGAGCCAAATCGCCGACCTCTCGATCGGCCGCCGCCAAATGGTCGAGATCGCGCGCGCCTTCACCGTCACCGGATCGCCGGCCCGGCTGGTGATCCTGGACGAACCGACCTCGTCGCTCGACGCCGTCACCGCCGGCCAACTCCTCCGCTACATCCGCCGCTCCGTGGCCGACGGCGCAAGCTGCGTGCTGATCTCGCATTTGCTCGGTGAGATCCTCGAAGCCAGCGACCGCATCGTCGTGATGCGCGACGGCGCCGTGGTGCGCGCCGCGCCCGCCGGCGAGTTGGACCGTGCCGCCCTCGTTGCGCTCATGGGCGGCGTCGCCAAAGCCGCGGCCGAAACCGCCGCGCAAGCGCCGACCACCGCCGGCCCGGTCCGCGTCCGCCGCACGAGCGGCGCCTTCGAGCTGATCGCCCGCGCCGGCGAGATCGTCGGGCTGGCCGGCCTCGCCGGCCACGGCCAGACCGCCCTCCTGCTCGACGTGTTCGACGCCGGCGCCGAGGGCCGCATCGCCCTCGTGGCCGGCGACCGGCAATCCGACGGCGTGTTCCCGCAATGGTCGATCGCCCGCAACATCGGCATCCGCTCCCTGGCCGCGCTGCGCGTCGGGCCGTTGATCTCGGAACGGCGCGAGCGGGCGCTGGCGGAACGCTGGCGCGAGCGCATCGGCATCCGGACCGCCGATGTCGACGACAACATCCTCACCCTCTCCGGCGGCAACCAGCAAAAGGCCCTGTTCGCCCGCGCCCTGGCCTCCGACGCCGAGATCGTGCTGATGGACGACCCGATGCGCGGCGTCGATTACGCGACCAAGCTCGAAGTCTACGGCCTGATCCGCGACGAGGCCCGCGCCGGCCGAACCTTCCTCTGGTACACCACCGAAACGGACGAACTCCTGAACTGCGACCACGCCTACATCTTCCGCGACGGCGCGATCGTGGCCCATCTCGACCGCTCGGAACTCACCGAGGAACGCGTGATCCAGTCGTCCTTCGCGCTGGGCGCCTGACATGAAGGCTGCCGAGGCGCGCCGCCTGCTGCGCATGCTGCTGCCCGCCTTCTCGCTCGCCCTGGTAATCGCCGCCATCGCCTACCTGAACCCGCGCGCGATCAGCTATTTCGGCTTCACCTTGATGCTCAACCTCGCCGTGCCGATCGCGCTGGCCACGCTGGCGCAGATGTTCGTCATCGCCGGCAACGACCTCGACCTCTCGATCGGCCCCTTCGTCGGCTTCGTCTGCTGCGTCGCCGCGACCCTGCTGCGGGACGACCCGGCGCTCGGCGTCGCCGTCCTGGCCGGCGGCATCGCCGTCTACGCCGCGCTCGGCGCCCTGATCCAACACCGCAACCTGCCCTCGATCGTCGTCACGCTCGGCATGAGCTTCGTCTGGCAAGGCGCCGCCATCCTCGTCCTGCCCAAGCCCGGCGGCAAAGCGCCCGACTGGCTGCAAGCGTTCATGCGCTTCAAGCCCCCGTTCATTCCCTTCCCGATCGTCGCGGCCATCGTCATCGCGCTGCTTGGCTATGTCGGCCTGATGCGCACCTCCTATGGCGCAGTGCTCAGAGGCGCCGGCGGCAATCCCGTGGCGCTGCACCGCGCCGGCTGGTCGCTCTTGCGCATCAAGATGACCTTGTTCGGCCTGTGCGGCGCGCTCGGCGTGCTCGCCGGCCTCTCGCTCGTGGGCATCACCACCTCCGGCGACGCCAACATCGGCAACGGCTACACTCTGCTCTCGATCGCCGGCGTGATCCTGGGCGGCGGCGAGTTCACCGGCGGCCGCGTCTCGCCCATCGGCGCCGTCATCGGCGCGCTCACCCTCGCGATGGCCGCCTCGCCTTTGCTGACCTTCATGCGCATCCCTCCGGATTGGCAGGTCGCCGCGAACGGCGCGATCCTGATCACCGTGCTGGCCGCGCGGGTCCTGATCAGCCGCCGCGGCGACGCACGATGAAGGGCCGTCCCTGGATCTGGTCGTTCGTCGGCGCAGGCGCCGTCTGGGTCGCGGCGATCCTCTATACCGGCGGCCTCGGCGCCGGCGGCATGCTGACCGCCGCGCTGTCGCTCGCGGTGTTCATCGTCATCGTCGGCATCGGCCAGATGTTCGTCATCACCCTTGGGCCCGGCAACGTCGATCTCTCGCTTCCCGCCAATATCGGCCTCGCCAGCGCCATCGCGATGACGGTCATGGGCGGCTCGGACTCGCGCGTCGCCCTCGGCCTGCTGGCCGCCCTCGGCGCCGGCCTCGGCGTCGGGATCGCGAACTACGCCCTCATCCGCGCGCTCCG
Organism: uncultured Alphaproteobacteria bacterium; assembly: GCA_963848035.1. Classification (GTDB taxonomy): domain Bacteria; phylum Pseudomonadota; class Alphaproteobacteria; order Acetobacterales; family Acetobacteraceae; genus JAVVHH01. The sequence goes on along the minus strand of CAWKCD010000001.1, from coordinate 1,748,101 downwards.
CATCCCGCCGATCATTGCGACGCTCTCGGCCAGCTTCATCATCCAATCCATCGACATCAGCTACGGCCGCGGCCTGCAGATCAAGCCGCCCGACGGCTTCGCCGCCTTCACCAACGTCCAACTCGCGGGCGTGCCGCTGCTGGCGATCGGCACCGTCGCGCTCTGCCTGCTCGCCGCGCTGGCGCTGCATCGCACGGTCTTCGGCCGCTCGGTCCTGGCGATCGGCCAGAACATCCGGGCCGCCCGCCTGGCCGGCATCGCCGTCGAGCCGATGCGTTTCGCCGCCTACGCCCTCTGCGGCGCGCTCGGCGGCCTCGATGGCGCGCTGCTCGCCGGCTACTTCCGCGGCGCCAACGTCGATCTCGGCAACGAATATCTCTTGTCCTCGATCGCCGTCGTGGTGATCGGCGGCACCTCGGTCGCCGGCGGCCGCGCCAACGTCACCGGCCTCTGGGGCGGCGCGCTGTTCCTCATCCTCCTGCTGACGATGCTCAACACCTTCGGCGTGAGCGCCGGAATCCGGCTGCTCGTCACCGGGCTGATCATCGTCGGCGTCGTGACGCTCGCGGGCGACCCCAACCGAGCCTAGCCCCTCTCGCCGCTCACCCAGGCGAAACCGCGCAATTGACATATCACGACATGCTACACCTCCGCCCGCTCTCGCACTATCATTCCGCCAGTGGGGCGCGGCAGACAGGAGGAACGATGATCAGCGGCAAGACACCGATCGCGGCGCCCCGGCGCAACGCCCAGAACTTGGCGGCACTCGCCTATGACCGGTGCGAGGAAGCGATCGTCACCTGCCGCCTGCCGCCGGGCCAGCACCTCTCGATGCAGGACCTGCAGACGGTCCTCGAGGTCGGCCGCACGCCAATACATCAGGCCGTCAACCGCCTCGCTTCGGACACGCTCATCCTGGTCCGCCCCCGCCACGGGCTGCAAATCGCGCCCATCGACCTCGGCCGCGAACGCACCCTGCTGGCGCTGCGGCGCGAGATGGAACGCTTCGTGCTCAAGCTGGCCGCCGAGCGCTGCGGCCCGAACGAGCGTAACCAGCTCCTGCACATCCGCCGCACATTGGCCGCCGCCGTCGACATCGCCGCCTTCAACGTGCTGGACCGTCGCATCGACCAGCTGCTCCTGCAAGCCTCGGGCGAGCCGTTCCTCGAACACACGCTGCGCCCACTGCACACGATCTTCCGCCGGATCGGCTGGATCTATCATAGCTCCGTGCGGCCCGGCGAAGGCCTGCGCCGCACCATCGAGGTCCATCTCGCCATGCTCGACGCGGTGGCCGCCGGCGATGCGGGCGCCGCCGTAGCCGCCGCCGACCGTCTCGTCGCCTTCGTCGACAGCATGTTCGACGTCATGGAGCGCGGGATCGACCCCGCGCTGCTCGACTGCAATCTCGAGCTGCAAGCGGCGGATTGATCCCGGATCCAAGGAGTTCAGAATTGCGCATCGTTTTCCACGGCGCCAACGCCGCCGCTTTCCATGAGGGCTTCGCGGCGCTCGCGCCCGGCGCCGAGATCACCCTGGTCTCCGACGATCTCGGCCAGCCCGGCGAGGCGGAGACCTTCGCCGCAGCCGAGGTGATCATCGGCAATCGTTTCGATGCCGACCTCCCACGACCGGAACGGCTGCGCCTCTATCACCTGCCCGCCGCCGGCTACGATCGGATCGATTTCGCCGCCCTCCCGCCGGGTGCGATCGTGTGCAATTGCTTCGGCCACGAAACCGCCATCGCCGAATACGTCATGGCCGCCCTGCTCGCCCGCACCGTCCCGCTCGCCGACGCGGACCGCCGCCTGCGCAACGGCGATTGGGCCTATTGGGCCGGCGCGCTCGAGCGCGTCCATCCCGAACTCGCCGGCAGCACCATCGGCATCCTCGGCTTCGGCCATATCGGCCAGGCCGTGGCCGCCCGCGCGAAAGCCTTCGGCATGCGCGTCCACGTCGCCAACCGCAGCCCCGTGAAGCTCTCCCCGCTCGTCGACGCCTACACCCCGCTCGCCGAGGTTGCCGCCTTCTGGGGCGCCGCCGACGCGATCGTGGTGACGCTGCCGCTACTCCCCGCCACGACCGGCTTCGTCGACGCAGCGGCGCTCGCGGCGATGCGCGGCCATGCCGTGCTGCTGAACGTCGCCCGCGGCCCCGTGGTCGACGAGCAAGCGCTGTTCGACGCGCTGTCCGCGCGCCGCATCGGCGGCGCGGTGATCGACACCTGGTATCGTTACCCCAGCGCCGCCGACCCGCTTCCGCGGCCGGGCTCGCTCCCGTTCGAGACGCTCGGTAACCTCGTCATGACCCCGCATATGTCGGGCTGGACCCGCGGCACCATCGCCCGCCGGCAGCAGACGATGGCCGACAACATCCGTCGCCGCGCAAACGGCGAGCCCTGCGAGAATGTCGTTGCGGCGACGACAATCGATTGACCCACGTGAAATATCACGATATGCACAAGAAAAATCCGGGAGGACAACCATGGCTCTTCTGACCCGCCGCCAGCTCGGCCTCGGCGCCGCAGCGCTGCCCCTCGCGCGTCCCGCCCTTGCCCAAGGCGCCCGCACCACCATCAGTTTCGCCGGCGTCACCTTCACCGAAGCCGGCCGCGGCGACCGCCTCCGCGCCTGGGTCGACACCTTCAACAAGAGCCAGGACAAGATCGAGGTCCAGACCCTCGGCCTCCCCTTCGCGAGCTTCGCCAACACGATGTTCACCCAGATGGGCGGCGGCGCCGGCCCGGACCTCATCCGCTTCGACCAGATCGATTATTACGCCGCCATCGCGTCCAAACGCATCCTCCCGCTCGAGGAGCTGGACAACGCCGGCTACAAATGGATCGCGACCGACAAATACATGCTGGTCGACGGCAAGCGTTACGGCATCGTCTTCGAGAGCAGCAACTACGTCCTGCTCTACAACCAATCCCTGGTCAAAACCGCGCCCGCCAACTTCGACGCCTTCGTCGCCGCCGCCAAAGCCGCCACCGAGGGCACCACCTACGGCTTCGGCTTCCGCGCCACCATGGCCGAACGCCCCGGCTTCTGGCAGGACCTTTGCAACTTCGTCTACGGCTTCGGCGGACGCTGGAGCGACGGCACCAACCTCACCCTGAACGACCCGAAAGTCGTCGAGGGCGTCGCCGCCTACAAGACGATGTACGAATCCGGCGGCATCCCCAAAGGCGCCGACGCCGCCACCTATCGCCGCATGTTCTGGGAGAACAAGCTCGCCATGGAGATCGACAACGGCGGCGTCGCCGGCATCTTCAGCCAGCAAGCCCCCTCGCTGGCGCTCGCCGCCACCCCCTCCCCGTTCCCGACCCGCAATCAAGGCCTGATCCTGGCCCCGCTCACCGTCAACGCGAACACCAAGAACCGCGACGCCTGCATGACCTTCATCAAATGGGCGCTCCAGCCCGAACAGCAGGCCCCGCTGCAGGACCTCCTCGGCGCCGGCAACCCGGCCACGATCGTCCCCCGCTCAGCCGAAGCGCTCGCCGCCAAGCCCTGGCTGCGCGTCTATGACGACCAGACCCAATACAGCCTCCCGCAGCTCGTCGCCGGCTTCGAGGTCAAGACCCCCGAGGTCCAGCAGATCGTGCTCGAACAGGTGCTTCGCGTGCTCCAGGCCGGCAACGACCCGAAGCGCGCCATGGACGAGGCGCAGCGCCAGGCCGTCGGGCGCCTGCGTCGGTGACACCAGGCCGCAACCGCGAGCGCTGGACCCCCTACCTCTTCATCCTGCCGATCGCGCTCTACCTCCTGCTGTTCCAGCTCTACCCGCTGGCGCAGGAGGCGGTGCTCAGCCTGACCTCGACTTCCCTGCTCTCGCCGCAGCTCCACGAATGGGTCGGCCTCGACAACTACCGCCGCATGGTCGAGTCCGAGGATTTCCGCACCGTCCTGGTCACGACGGTGATCTACGTCGTCGCCTGCGTCGGCCTCGCCATCGGCATCGGCCTCGGCGCCGCGCTGCTGCTGGACGCGCCGTTCCGCGGCCGTGGCCTCGCCCGCGCGCTGGTGACCGTCCCCTGGGCCGCCCCGCCCGTCGCCGTCGCCCTGATCTTCGTCTGGATCTTCAACGCCCAATACGGCGTCTTCGGCTGGGCGCTCCGCACGCTCGGCATCGCAGCCGGCCGCGAGAATTGGCTCGACTCGCCCTCCCTCGCCCTTCCCGCCGTCTTGCTCACCACGATCTGGCAGATCTTCCCCTTCGCCGCCGTGGTGATCCTCTCCGCGCTCCAGGGTGTCCCGCCCGAACTCAAGGAAGCCGCCACCATCGACGGCGCCGGCCGCCTCGCCGTGTTCCGCGCCGTCACCTGGCCCACCATCCGCCCCAGCGTCGCCCTGCTCTCGCTGTTCCTGACCATCTGGTCGATCCGCCGCTTCGACCTGATCTGGCTGATGACCCAAGGCGGCCCCATCGGCGCCACCGAGACGCTCGTCATCCGCCTCTACCGCGAAGCCTTCGTCTTCCGCGACCTCGGCAGCGGCGCCGCCGTGGGGATGGTCGGCCTCGTCATCGCCCTGATGGTCACGCTGGTCTATTTCCAATTCGCGCGCCGGGCGGAGCAGGCATGAACAAGCCCATCCGCATCACGGCGATCCTCCTGGTCCTCGCGGTCGCCGCCTTCCCGCTCTACTGGATGCTCGTCACGTCGCTGACCCCCTCGGCCGCGATGTTCGAAGCCCGCCCGCATCTCCTGCCGAGCCTCTCGCAGCTCTCCGCCTATCTCGAGGCGATCCAATCGATCCCGATCGGCCTCTGGCTTCGCAACAGCGCCGTCATCGCCGCCGGCACCACCGCGCTCAGCCTCGCCCTCGCCCTCTTCCCGGCCTACGCCCTCTCCCGCTTCCGCTTCCGCGGCCGCGGCGCGTTCGGCCTCCTCCTGTTCGCGACTCAGATGCTCCCCGAGGCCATGCTCGTCGTGCCGCTCTTCGCGCTCTACAGCCAGGCCGGCCTGATCAACACGCTTCTCGGCCTCATCCTCGCCAACACCGCCTTCACCGTGCCCGTCATCACCTGGATGCTCAAAAGCGCCATCGACGGCGTCCCGATCGACATCGAGGAGGCGGCGCGCATCGACGGCTGCGGCCGGGTCCGCATCGTGCTCTCGGTCGTGCTGCCCCTGGTGGCTCCGTCCCTCGCCGCCGCCGCCGTGATCGCCTTCTTCCACGGCTGGAACGAATACATCCTCGCGACCACGCTGATCACCCAGGAATCCCTCCGCCCCGCCTCCGTCGGCCTCGCCAGCTTCGTCGGCGAACTCAGCACGCCGATCCACTCCGTCATGGCCGTCGCGCTGATCTACACGGCGCCCGCGATCATCTTCTATTTGTTCGTCCAGCGTTACGTCGTCGGCGGAATGACCGCCGGCAGCGTCAAGGGCTGACCGTCACAGCACCGTCCGCCGCGCCGAGATCTCGAGCGCCAGCAGCCCGACCGACAGCGCATACAGATCCGAATGGTTATACAGCCGGATCACCCCGAAATTGGCATAGGTCATGAACGCCTCCCCGCCCGGACCATCCGGCATCACCACTGCCGACGCGATGTCACTCGCCGGAAACGCCGTACCATCCGCCCGCCGCACCCCCAGCCGCGTCCACGCCGACAGCGGACGCCGGTCGTCCCGACCCTCCGGCCCCGTGTCCAGACCCGGCGGCACCCGGATCGCCTGGCACCACGGCTCCCCCGCCCGCCATCCGAACTTCGCCAGATAGTTCCCGATCGACGCCAGCGTGTCCGCACGGCTGTCCCAGATGTCCCGCCGCCCCTTCCCGTCGTAATCCACCGCGTAGTCCAGATACGAACTCGGCATGAATTGCGGCTGCCCCATCGCGCCCGCATAGCTCCCGGTCATCCGCCCCAAGCTGATGTCGCCATGATCCAATATCCGCAGCGCGCTGATCAGTTCGGCCCGGAAGAACCCGTCCCGACGCCCATCCGCCGCCAGCGTCGCCAACGCCTCGATCACCGAGAACCCGCCCGTGAACCCCCCGAAATTCGTCTCCAACCCCCAGATCGCCACGATCACCCCGGGATCGACCCCATACCGCCGCGCAACCTCCGCCAACTGCACCGCATTGGCCTGCATCGCCTGCCGCCCTGCCTGCACCCGCTGCTCCGACAGCCGCGTCGACCGATACCGCACCCAACTCTGCGTCCGCTCCGCCGGATGACTGTCCAGCTCCAACACCTTCGGATTTGGCTGCAGCCCGGCGAACGCGCGATCCACCGTCGCCGCCCTGATCCCCGCCGCGATCGCATCGGCGCGGACCCCCCTGAGAAAGGCCTCGAAAGCCGGATCGGCCCAAGCCGCTCCCGCAAACGCGACGGCCGGCAACGCGGCAACAAAGATTCGGCGGCTGATCATGCCCCAAACTGGCATCCCCGCCCGCCGCCCTGCAATCATCGTCTCGACGTCCGATCAGGCCGCTGATAGCAGAATGGACCGAAGCACCAGGAGGTAGCGTGAGCGGGGCGGAGCGCATGGCATCGGCGGCGATGGAGCCGGTCATGGAAGCGCTCACCCAGCGCATCCCCGGCGCCGTGCTCGGCATCGTCACCCGAACCGGCGACCGCGCCGTCCAAGCCGCCGGCCTCGCGCAGCGCGAACCAAGCCCGTCCCCCATGCACCGCCACACCTGGTTCGACCTCGCCTCCCTCACCAAGGTCCTGTTCACCACCCCCGCCATCCTCGACCTCGCCGCCCAATCCCGCATCGACCTCGACGCCCCCCTCACCTCGGCCATCCCCGACCTGCGCCAATACGACCCGGCAGCCGCCGAGCGGAAACTCACCTTCCGCCAATGCCTCTCCCACCAGACCCACCTGCCCGCCGTCGAGCCGCTCTACACCTACGGCCAGGACCCGGCGACGCTCCGCGCGTTCATCCTCCAGCGCGTCTGGCAACCCGGTCCGCCCGTCTATTCCGACATCAACTTCATGCTGCTCGGCATCGCCATCGAACGCCTGACCGGCCTCCCCCTGGCCGACCAGAAACTCCCCCCCGGCTTCTCCTTCCGCCCCGACCCCGACGAAACCGCCGCCACCGAATTCTGCACCTGGCGCGGCCGCGTCATGCGCGGCGAAGTCCACGACGAGAACGCCTTCGCCCTCGGCGGCCCCGCCGGCCATGCCGGCCTGTTCGGCACCGCCGGCGGCGTGCTGGACGCCGCCGAAGCGACGCTCCGCGCACCGCCCGAGGGCATCCGCATCCGCCAATCCCCCACGCGCACGCTCGGCTGGGAAGCCCGCCATCCCGGCTGGTCCGGCGGCGATTCCTGCTCGGAGGCCACGATCGGCCACACCGGCTTCACCGGAACCGGCCTCTGGCTCGATTTCGACCGTGGCGTCGCCTGGACCCTGCTCACCAACCGCGTCCACCCCAGCCGCCATCGCGACACCGGCATCGTCGCGCTGCGCCGCCGGGTCGGCGATCTCGTCATCGGCACCTCGACGTGAAACGGCTTTGGCTCGCCGCCCTCCTCGCTTTGTTCGCCGCGCCCGCCCGGGCCGCCTCGATCGACGCACTCCTCCGCGCCTACCCCGACTTCCTCGCCGGCTATGACGGCGCGAACCTGATCTGGCGCGACGGCACCCGCATGCCCGTCTCCGCCGACACCGCCCGCCGCAGTGGCCCCGACGCGATCGAGCACGACTCGATCCTCGATCAGATCGCCGCCACCTATCCCGCCTTCGCCCCCGCCCTCCCGCCGCAGGACGACCCCGGCCGCGTCCGCAACCGCGCCTTCTTCGACAAGATGTATGGCGATTGCAGCCGCGGCGAGGTCGCCCCCAAGCTCGTCCGTGTAACGTGGCTGCCCAGGAGTTGGGGCCACGAGGTCAGCATCACTTCGGTCAACGGCGTCGACCGCGCCCTGGCCGCCATCTCGAGCGAACTCGACGACCTGCCCGCCGCCGACCGCAAATACCTGCAGCCGCTCGGCGGCACCTACAAATGCCGCGCCGTCGCCGGCACCGACCGCAGGAGCATGCACGGCTGGGGCGCCGCGATCGACCTCAACCCCGCCTTCTCCGACTATTGGCGCTGGAGCAGCGCCTCGACCGGCGCCAACGGCGATCTGCCGGCCTACCGCGACCGCATCCCGCTCGAGATCGTCGCCATCTTCGAGCGCCACGGCTTCATCTGGGGCGGCCGCTGGTCGCATTTCGATACCATGCATTTCGAATACCGCCCCGAACTGCTGGACCAGCGCCCGCCATGAGGAGTGTCGATGAGTGACCTGTTGGCCGACAGCGCCGAACGCCTGTTCTCCGAGCATTGCACCGACGATACGTTCCGCGCGGAAGGCGCCTTTCCCGCCGCCTTGTGGGACGCGGTGACCGCCGCCGGCCTCACCGCCGCCCTGCTGCCCGAGTCAGCCGGCGGCTTCGGCGCCACCATCGCCGAGGCGATGACGATCCTGCGCATTGCCGCCGCCCATGCCGCCCCGATCCCCCTGGCCGAGACCATGCTCGCCGGCTGGCTCCTGGCCCAGGCCGGCCTCCCGATCCCCGATGGCCCGCTCAGCGTCGCCCCCGTGCGCCCCGCCGACACGCCTCGCCTCGAAGCGGCGGCTGGCGGCTGGCGCGTCTCGGGAACCGCGTCGCGCGTGCCCTGGGCGCGCCACGCCGCCGCCCTCGTCGTCGCCTGTGACGGCCCGCAAGGCACGATCATCGGCTGCGCACCGCCCGACGCCTTCCGCGTCACCGCCGAAGACGCCAACCTTGCCGGCGAACCGCGCGACACGGTGACGTTCGACGGCCTCGTCACCGCCGCCTCGATCCCCAACCGCCCGAACCCCCTCCGCCCCGCCGGCGCCGCCATCCGAACCGTCCAGATCGCCGGCGCCCTGGCCCAGACCCTCGCGATCACCGTCGGCTACGCCCAGACCCGCGTGCAATTCGGCCGCCCCATCGCCAAGTTCCAGGCGATCCAGCACAACCTCGCCATCATGGCCGGCCAAGCCGCGGCAGCCATCGCCGCCGCCGACATGGCCGCCGAAGCGCTCGGGAACGGCCTGCCCCCCCTGCTCGTCGGCGCCGCCAAGGCCCGCGCCGGCGAGGCCGCCAGCATCGGCGCCGGGCTCGCCCACCAATCCCACGGCGCCATCGGCTTCACCCGCGAATACCGCCTCCACCGTCTGACCCGGCGCCTGTGGTCCTGGCGCGACGAGTTCGGCAACGAAACCGCCTGGAACACCATCGTCGGCCGCGCCGCCCTGGCCGCCGGCCCCGACGGCCTCTGGCCCACCCTCACGGCCGCCTGACATGACCCTGGACACGACCATGCAAGCCCTCGCCTTCGCCACGCCCCCCGCCCCCTCGAGCGAGACCGAGACCCTGCGCGCCGAGATCCGCGACTTCCTTGCCGGCGAACTGCGCGACCGCACCCCGCAGCAGCGCGCCCAATCCTGGAGCGGCGTCGATCCCGAATTCAGCCGCAAGATGGGCGAGCGCGGCTGGCTCGGCATGACCTGGCCCCGCCACTATGGCGGCCACGAACGCACCGCCCTCGAGCGCTACGTCGTCCTCGAGGAGATGCTCGCCGCCGGCGCCCCCGTCGGTTACCACTGGGTCGCCGACCGCCAGAGCGGCCCCAGCATCCTCAAGAACGGCACCGAAGCGCAAAAACGGCTCGTGCTGCCCAAGATCGCCGCCGGCGAATGTTGTTTCTGTATCGGCATGAGCGAACCCGATTCCGGCTCCGACCTCGCCGCCGCCCGCACCCGCGCCCAGCGCGTCCAAGGCGGCTGGCTGGTCAACGGCACCAAGGTCTGGACCTCCTCGGCCCACATCGCCGACTACATGATCCTGTTCTGCCGCACCGGCGCCAAGGCCGAGGACGACCGCCACGCCGGCGCCAGCCAGTTCCTCGTCGACATGAAACAGGCCCGCCAAAGCGGCATGACCGTCCGCCCCATCATCGATCTCAGCGGCGACCACCATTTCAACGAGATCGCCATCGAGGACCTGCTCCTCCCCGAGGACTCGCTGCTGGGACGCGAGGGCGACGGCTGGGCCCAGGTCACCGGCGAACTCGCCTTCGAGCGCTCCGGCCCCGACCGCTTCCTCTCCTCCTTCGCCCTGCTCACCGAAGCCGTCCGCGCCCTTGGCCCGGCAGCACCCGATGGCGCCGCCGCCGCCATCGGCCGCCTGACCACCCACATCCTGACCCTGCGCCGCCTCTCCCGCTCCGTTGCCGCCATGCTCCAGGCCGGCCAGGACCCGGCCCTGCAAGCAGCCCTGGTGAAGGATCTCGGCAACGTCCTCGAACAGGAGACCGTGGAAGTGATCCGCTTGCTCGTCGACGTCGAACCCTCGGAAGGCGAAGGCAACGGCACGCTCAGCGCCGTGCTCGCCCACCTGGTCATGACCGCACCGTCCTTCTCGCTCCGCGGCGGCACCCGCGAGATCCTGCGCGGCATCATCGCCCGCGGCTTGGGCCTGCGATGAGCGACGTCCGCACCACCGTCGACGGTCACGTCGGCGTCGCCGAGATCTCCCGCGCCCCGAACAACTATTTCGACAAAGCCCTCATCGCCGAACTGGCCGAAGCCTTCGAGCGCTTCGACGCCGACCCCGCCATCCGCGCCATCGTGCTCTGCGCCGCCGGCAAGAATTTTTGCGCCGGCGCCGATTTCGCCTCGCGCGACCGCCAGAGCGTCATCGGCGACAGCGCCGGCGGCCACCTCTACCAGCAGGCCGTGCGCCTGTTCCGTTGCGGCAAACCGATCATCGCCGCCGTCCAGGGCGCCGCCGTCGGCGGCGGCCTCGGGCTTTGCCTGGTCGCCGATTTCCGCGTCGCCTCCGCCGAATCCCGCTTCACCGCCAATTTCAGCCGCCTCGGCTTCCACCCCGGCTTCGGCCTCAGCATCACCCTCCCCCGGGTGATCGGCGAACAGAAAGCCGCCCTGCTGTTCTACACCGGCCGCCGCATCGGCGGCGAAGAAGCCCACGGCCTCGGCCTCGTCGACGTCCTCGCCCCCGCGGACGGCATCCGCGCCGCCGCCATCGCGCTCGCCGCCGAGATCGCCCAATCGAGCCCCATCGCCGTCACCTCGACCCGCAACACCCTACGCCGCGGCCTCGCCGACGCCATCGCCGAGATCACCGACCACGAACTCCGCGAACAAGAGCGACACTTTCAAACCGCCGACTTCCAGGAAGGCGTGAAAGCCATGGCGGAGCGGCGACTGCCGATCTTCGAAGGCAAATAGCGGCTTACTGGCGAGCCGCCCAGTTCATCCCGCGCCGCAGGATCGCCGCCATCTGCGGCACCCCGAACTCCGCCGCCACATGCCCCAGCGCGCTATAGAACACCCGCCCCGCCCCATGCCGCCGCTTCCACACCACCGGCATCACGTGCCCGTCGATCCACGAGCAATGCGCACCCCCGAACGTGGTCGTCGCGAGCACCTCGTTGTTCGGATCGGTATGCATGTAATACTGCTCCGATCGATACGGAAAGTCACCGATCCCCGCCACCACCGGATCCTCCGGGCGGCTGATATTGACTGTGTAGTCGATGATATTGCCCGGATGCGCGACCCACTGGCCGCCCACCATGAACTGATACTTCACCTCGTTGCGGAAACTATCGCCCATCTGCCCGTGGAACCCCGCGAGCCCGGCGCCCCCCTCCACCGCCGCGCACAGCCCATCGACCTCCGCTTTCGCAATGGTCGACATCGTCACGATCGGCACGATCAGGCTCATCTCCGAAAGCCCCGGATCCGCAAACGCCGCCGTGCTGTCCGCCAGCGTCACCTCGAACCCGTCCTCCTTCAACATGCCGGCTACCACGGCCGCACACGCCTCGGGCTCATGCCCCGGCCAGCCGCCATGAACGATCAAAGCTTTGCGCATCATTCCCCTCAGTCCAGTTCGCCGACCACCGGCCGCGCCGGCAACGCCGCCGGCCGCTCGCACCGGCTCTCGATCTCGATCACCCGGCCCTCCGCGCTCGCCCGGCCGAACGCCTCCATCACCTCGAGCACATGGAATCCCATCGCGCCGTCGCAACGATGCGTCCGCCCGCTACGGATGCCGCGGGCCATGTCGGCCAGCCCGATCCCGCGGAAATTCCCGTCCGCGAACCCATGGCTGAGCGGCATGTCCGCCCACGCATCGCGCCGCTTGGCAATCGAGACCGTGCCCCCGAACCGGTTTGGATCCGGCACGACCATCGAGCCCTCCGTGCCATACAATTCCATGTTCCCATGCCGGTGCTGCCACACGTCGAAGCTCGTCACGATCGAGACCACCGCCCCGCCCACGAACTGCAGCAACCCCGAGACATGCGTCGCGACCGCGACGTCGATCACCGCGCCCCGCTTCGCTTCGCTGCTCACCGTCCGCCGCTCGAACCCGGCCGTCGCGAACCCCGTCACCCGCGCCACCGGGCCCAGCAGGTTGACCAGGTTGGTGAGGTAATACGGCCCCATGTCGAACATCGGCCCGCCACCCGCTGCGTAATAGAATGCCGGATCCGGATGCCAATGCTCATGCCCGTGGTTCATCATGAACGCCGTGCCCGACAGCACCTGCCCGATCGCCCCCTCGTCGATCAGCCGCCGCGCCGTCTGATGCGCGCCCCCCAGGAACGTGTCCGGCGCAACACCCACCCGCAGCCCGGCCGCCGCTGCCGCCTCGAGCAATGGCCGCGCCTCCGCCGTCGAAACGCCCAACGGCTTCTCGCAATGCACATGTTTGCCGTGCCGCACCGCCTCCAGGCCAACCGCCACATGCGCCTGCGGAATGGTCAGGTTCAGCAAGATCTCGATCGACGGGTCCGCCAGCAGCGCCTCCACGCTGACCGCCCGCAGCCCGAACTCGCCAGCCCGCGCCCCAGCCCGGCTCTCGTCCAGATCCGCGCAGGCCGCAAACTCCAGCTCGGGAAAGAACCCAGCCGCCCGCAAGTAGGCCGCACTGATATTGCCGCAGCCGATCAGGCCGATCCGGACAGGTTCCATGTTCTTCAACTTCGACCAGCGTGCATGGCCGCAATCTGAGCGCGCTTCTCGCCGGCGACAAGCGCAATTTGAGTTGCGCACCTCATCACTCGGTGCCACGCTGCCGCAGCGGGCGCAGAACCCGGCGCGGGAGGGAAGAATTGAGCAAACTTGTCCGTTTGACGACACTGGCAGCCTGGTCTCTGCTCGCCTCCTTCGCGACGGCTCGCGCCGACGACACCGTCCGCTGGCTCCATCTCGAAGTGAACCCGGCGCAGATCGCCATCTGGACCGACGCCGCGCATCAATTCGAAGCCGCCCACCCCGGCGTCAAAGTCGACCTCCGCTACATCGAGAACGAGGCCTACAAAGCCAAGCTCACCACCATGCTGCAAAGCCGCGAAAAGCCCTCGATGTTTTATAGCTGGGCCGGCGGCGTCCTGAAGGCGCAAGTCGAAGCCGGCGTCGTCGAAGACATCACGGCCCAGACCAAAGGCTATTTCGACCAGATCAGCCCCAGCGCCATCGGCCCCTTCACCATCGACGGCAAAGTCTACGGCATCCCGCAGACCCGCACCGTCGTCGGCTTCATCTACAACCGCGACCTGTTCCGTAAAGCCAACGTCGACGCCGACAAGATCAAGACCTGGGACGACCTCCTCGCCACCGTCAAAACCCTCAAAGCCGCCGGCATCACCCCGCTCACCGCGGGCGGCGCCGACAAATGGCCGCTGGCCCTCTTCTACTCCGCCCTCTCCCTCCGCGAAGGCGGCAAACCCGCGATCGACGCCGCCATGGCGAACAAAGACGGCGGCTTCAAAGCCGCCCCCTTCGTCAAAGCCGGCGCCGACTTCAAGCAGCTCGTCGACCTCGACCCCTTCCAGCCCGGCATGCTCGGCATGAAGCACCTCCCCGCGGTCGGCCTCTTCGCCGACGGCCGGGTCGCGATGTCCCTCGTCATCAGCACCTTCTACGCCCAGCAGAAAGCCATCGCCGCCGACAAGAAGGGCCTCTCCGACGAACAGCTCGGCTGGATCGACTTCCCCACCGTCGCCGGCGGCAAGGGCCAGCCCACCGACACGCTCGGCGGCATCAACGGCTGGGTCGTTAGCAAAGGCGCCCCCGCCCCCACCGTCGACTTCATCAAATTCTTTGTCTCGCCTGAATACCAGGCCAAGCTCGCCGCCGCCGGGTTCATCGTCCCCGTCGTCCGCAGCGCGGAATCCACCATCACCAACCCCTTCCAGCGCCACTTCGCCGACGCGCTGGACCACTCCACCTACCACCAGAACTTCTACGACCAGCTGCTCGGCCCGTCCGTCGGCCGCACCGTCAACGACGCCGTCGCCGAGATCGCCGGTGGCTCCATGACCCCCGAACAAGCCGCTGCCGCCATCCAAGCCGCCTGGGAGCAGGGCAACTGATCGCAGCCCGGCGGGCAGCATGCACACGCTCGCAACCCTAGGCGTCGGCGTCGGCCGGCGCCGCGGCGGCGGCAAGCTCGCCGCCATCCTGCTGTTCCTCCCCCCGGCCCTGCTGCTTTTCACCCTCTTCGTGACCCTCCCGGTCGCCGAAGCCGGCTGGTACAGCCTCTTCAACTGGAACGGCTACGGACACCCCACGCAATGGGTCGGCTGGGCCAACTACAAAGCCGTCTTCGCCTCCCGCCCCTTCCTGCTCGCACTCCGCAACAACGCCCTCGTCATCCTGGTCTCGTTGCTGGTCCAGCTCCCCCTCGCCATGGCCCTCGCCATCGCGCTCTCCAACCGCTTCCGCGGCGCCGTCGCGCTCCGCCTCCTCTTCTTCCTCCCCTACATCCTCGCCGAGATCGCCGCCGGGCTCATCTTCTCCTTCGTCTACGACGGCGAGTACGGCCTCCTCGCCGGCATCTGGCGCGCCTTCGGCTCCAACTCCCCGCCCCAACTCCTCGCCAGCCCGGCCACCTCCATGGCCGCCATCCTCGTCGTCGTCGTCTGGAAATATTTCGGCTTCCACATGATGCTCTTCATCGCCGCCCTCCAAGGCCTCGACCACGCCCAAGTCGAAGCCTCGCAGCTCGACGGCGCCACCCGCGCTCAAACCCTGCGCCACGTCGTCCTGCCCGCCCTCTACCCCACCATCCGCCTCTCGATCTTCTTCGCCATCGTCGGCTCGCTGCAGCTCTTCGACGTCGTCATGCCGCTCACCGGTGGCGGCCCCGCCGATTCGTCGCAAACCATGGTCACCTTCCTCTACAATTTCGGCGTGACCCGCATGCGCGTCGGCTTCGGCAGCGCCGTCGGCGTCGTCCTGTTCCTCATCTGCGCCGGCTTCGCCTTCACCTACCAGAAGCTGGTCCTGCGCAATGAATAGGACCTTCGACCCCGCCCCGCTCTACCGCGCCCTCTTCCTCCTGATCGTCGCCGCCTTCGTCGCCGTGCCCCTGCTCGCGACCATCCTCGGCGGCTTCAAATCCCTCGGCGAACTCCGCACCTCCCCCTTCGGAATCCCAAGTGTCTGGGAGTGGCAGAACTACACCGACATCCTCGTCTCCAGCCGCTACTGGCGCCTGCTCGGCAACTCGCTCGCGATCTCGACCCTCACCGTCGCCACCACCCTCGCCTGCGCCGGCATGGCCGCCTTCGTCTTCGCGCACATAAAATTCTTCGGCAGCACGATGCTCCTCGGCTACCTCACCCTCGGCTTGCTCTTCCCCGCCGCCACCGCCATCCTCCCCCTCTTCATCAAGGTCCGCGACCTCGACCTCCTCGACACCTATTTCGGCGTCGCCCTCCCCCAATCCGCCTTCGGCCTCGCCATGGCCATCCTCCTCCTCCGCCGCTTCTTCCGCGACATCCCCCACGAGATGTTCGAAGCCGCCGTCATCGACGGCTGCTCCTACATCGGCTTCTTCCGCTGGATCATCCTCCCCCTCTCGCGGCCCATCATCGCCACCGTCGGCACCATCAGCTTCGTCCAGAGCTGGAACGCCTACCTCATGCCGCTCGTCATGCTCGACTCCGACAGCAAATACCCCTGGCCCCTAGGGATCATGGCCTACCAGGGCGAATACTCCGCCGACTGGAACCTGATCCTGGCGTTCGTCACCCTGACCATCCTCCCCACCATCATCGTCTTCTTCTTGGCCCAAAAGCACATCGTCGCCGGCCTCACCGCCGGCGCCGTCAAAGGATAGGCATGACCACCGTCCAAAACCCCTTCCTCCGCGGCTTCAACCCCGACCCCTCGATCCTGCGCGTCGGCGACGACTACTACGTCGCCACCTCCACCTTCGAGTGGTACCCCGGCGTCCAGATCCACCACTCCCGCGACCTCGTGAACTGGCGCCTCCTCACCCGCCCCCTCCGCCGCCAATCCCAGCTCGACATGCGCGGCGACCCCGATTCCTGCGGCGTCTGGGCCCCGGCGCTGCGCATGATCGCCGGCAAATTCACCCTCATCTACACCGACATGAAGCGCTACGGCCGCACCTCCGGCTCGAGCGGCGCCCCCGGCGCCAGCCTTCGCGACTGCCACAACTACCTAGTGACTGCCGACCAGATCGACGGCGACTGGTCCGACCCCGTCTACCTGAACTCCTCCGGCTTCGACCCCTCCATCTTCGAAGACGACGACGGCCGCATCTACATCCTCAACCAACTCTGGGACCACCGACCCGGCAAGAACCGCTTCGCCGGCATCGTCCTCCAAGAATACGACCCGGCCGCCAAACGCCTCATCGGCACCCGCCAAAACATCTTCACCGGCACCCCAGCCGGCCTCACCGAAGCCCCCCACATCCACAAACGAAACGGCTGGTACTACCTCCTCACCGCCGAAGGCGGCACCTACTACCACCACCAAGCCACCCTGGCCCGCTCGAGGAACCTCCGCGGCCCCTACGAACTCCACCCCGACAACCCCCTGATCACCAGCAAAGACCGCCCCGACGCCATCCTCCAACGCGCCGGCCACGCCGACTGGACCGACACCACAGACGGCCAAACCATCATCGTCTTCCTCTGCAGCCGCCCCCTGCGAAACCGCGGCCGCTCCACCCTAGGGCGCGAATCCGCCATCGCCCTGCTCCACTGGAACACCGACGACTGGCCTCGCCTCGTCACCGACCTAGGCAGCGCCCCCACCCTATCTCCCGACCTCCCCACCTTGCCCCCGCACCCCTTCCCCGCAACCCCCACCCGCCACGACTTCGACTCCCCCGACCTCCCCCTCGACTTCCAATGGCTCCGCACCCCCCACTGGCAACAACTCTTCAGCCTCACCGCCCGCCCCGGCCACTTGCGCCTCTACGGCCGCGAAACCATCGGCAGCGTCTTCCGCCAATCCCTGATCGCCCGCCGCCAACAATCCTTCTACTACAGCGCAAGCACCCTCATGGACTTCACCCCCCACCATTTCCAACAATCCGCCGGCCTGGTCTGCTATTACAACGCTGCCAAATTCCACTACTTGCACGTCACCCACGACGACCAAATCGGCCGCCACCTCCGTGTCATGTCCGCTCTCCCCGACGGCAATTCCGCCGACAGCTTCACCACTCCCATCCCCCTCCCGCCGGGCCCAACCCACCTCCGCGTCGAAGTCGACGACCAACGCCTCCTCTTCGCCTGGAGCCAAGACGGCACCACCTGGAACTGGATCCCCGAAGTATTCGACGCCAGCATCCTCTCCGACGAAGCCGCCACCCCCGCCACCGCCAACTTCACCGGCGCCTTCGTAGGGGTGTGCTGCCAAGACACCGCCGGCACCGCCCACCAGGCCGACTTCGACTGGTTCGACTACCAAGAACGAGACTTCCACCCCACCCCCGTAGGATGGGTGCAACCCATCCTCTAACCCTCCAAACCCGGCTCCCCCGCCTCCCGAACCTCAAGACCCCCGCCCGCCCAAGACGCCGGATAAACCCCCCGCGCAACCTCCCGGTGAAATCTCGAATACGGCCAATCCCCAACCGCGACGACGAGCCCATGCTTCACCGGATTGAAGTGGACGTAATCCACATGCGCCGCATAATCCCGCTTGTCCCGGATCGTATGTTCCCAAAACCGCCGCTGCCAAACCCCCGCTCACCTTTGCCGACCCTGCTAACCGACCGATCTTCGACCCGCGGCAAACCACTCGAAAACTCTGCCTTGATGACTTTCCACCGAGAAGAAAAGTCGCTGTTCCCCTCCGGCAACGACCACACGCAATGCATATGGTCTGGATTCACCGTGAAGAAATACGTCCGGCCGGGCACGCGATGACGCCGATACTCCGTCATGTCCGCATAATGTCGCTCACGCCCAACGCGACAAACAACAAACCAATCGCCGCCCCGCGACCCACAACACCGCCGCGCTCAGCAAGATCACCCCGAACGCCGTCTGAAAGCGCCAACCGTCCGCAGTAGGATGGGTGCAAGCCATCACGTCGCTTTCGATGAAGACCCCTCGCCCACCTCCGAAACCGGATGGGTTGCACCCATCTTCTGCGCGTGCTGGTTCGACTACCGGGAGCGCGCAAGCGAAAGATGAGTTTAGCCGATTGCGACCTTCACGATGATAAGCGCAAGCTTCAGCATCGCATTGAGGAGGTAGGAAGTTGAGGCATCGGCCCCGTGAGCAAACCGCCGGCGACGGTCGTAGCCGACTTCAAATTGGTCCAGGCCGCGGCTCGAGCCGCTCACCACTTAAAGTGATCGTTGCGTGCGCGATCGCTTTGACTGCATGCACGCGTCATTATGACGTCTATCTGATGGGACAGTCCTCTGCTGACCAGGGGCACACGATCATCGCCGTGACCACCGGTCACCCCGGCGGCGATTTCACCGTAGTCCTCCACGGAAGGACATATACGGGACGGTGGATATATGTTGCGAGCGGGGGTGGCGCCGCGTTCGGAACCGCTAGCAGTGTCTCTGGAGGGTTCGTCGCAAGCGCAAGCGGCAGCGCTCTTCTTGTGCCTACTCAAGGCGGAGGTTCAGTCACAGCTACAGCGCCAGACGGCTCGACGCTACATTGTCAATACTATTTCAACGCATTCAGCCGAAGCGGCGCAGGTGTATGTCATGGAAGCGACGGAGTTGTGTACGACCTCCAAATTACCCCAATGTGACGCGGTCTGCCCACGGCAGCTGGTGCAAACACAGCGAGCTTGCGGTTCAGTTCCGCAGCCCACCGTCACATCAAAACGCAACGCAACGCAGCCAAACCCAGCCCATCAACCCCCTTGCCAACCTCCACCCCAATATGTTCCCTCTTCGTTCGTGCTTCCACCCGCCACCCTCCGCGTCGCCGACCGACTCATCACCGCCGTGATGACCCTTGTCCGCGCCCTCGCCCCAAGCGCCACCGCACCCACCACCACGACCCTCCCCATCGCCGCCGCCCAAGTCCTCTTCTTCCGCCTCAACCACCTCGTCATCCGCCTCATCCGCATCAGCAGCTTCGGCATCCGCGCCCCCGCCAACCGCGAGCCCGAAACCGAAGCCCCCGACGGCGTCGCCGACCCCGCCGCCCGCTCGCCCCGATCCCCGCGGCCCCGAGCATCCCGCCTCCCCCGCCGCCCCGGCTGGCTTCTCGCCGTCCTCCCCGACCTCGCGCCCGCCATCGCCACCGAAATCGCCGCCCTCCTCGCCGACCCGGCCATCGCCACCCTGCTCGACCGCGCCCCCGCCCTGCACCGCACCATGAGCCCCCTCCTCCGCAGCCTAGGCCTCGCCCTAGACCCCACGCCGCCGCCAACCCCGGCCCCCAAGAGCCCCACCCCGCCCACCGCCAAACTGCCCACCACGCCACCGCCGCGCAGCAGCAACCCCCCGCTCCCCACCCCCTTCCCAAACTTCACCCTATCAACCGCATAGCCCTCTCGCGCCTCTATTGTTGCGTTTACGTAACGACAGAAAGCAGCGGCTCCAAAACCGCGATAGCGAGTCAGCCGGCGGTGATCTCCGAGCAGCGAAACGCAGCGACCATCAAGGTCGTGAGCATCAAAACACAAGAGATCGCCGGCATATGACCGCCAGCGCGGTTTTTTCAGAGCAGCCGAGCCACCGCATTCTCCAACCGCTCCTGACCCCCCGACCGCGGCTGCGGATCGATCCCCTCCCGCTCCGCCCCATCCGCCACCTCGGCCAACGTCCGCTCCCCCGCCAGGATCGCCCGACCCTCCGCCCCATCCCACCCCGCATACCGCTGACCCAACGGCCCGCTCAAAACCCCCTCCTCCACCAGCCGCGCCGCCACCAGCAGCCCCCGCGCGCAAACATCCATCGCCCCCGCATGCGCCGCCACCAAATCCCCCGGATCGATCGACTGCCGCCGAACCTTCGCGTCGAAATTCAACCCCCCCGTCCCCAATCCCCCCGCCTTCAAAATGAAATACAGCGCCAAAGCCGTATCCTCGACATTGCAAGGGAACTGATCCGTATCCCACCCCGACTGCGCATCCCCCCGGTTCATATCGATCGACCCCAGAATCCCCAGCGACCCGGCCAGCGCGATCTCATGCTCGAACGAATGCCCGGCCAACGTCGCATGATTGGCCTCGATATTGACCTTCACCTCCCGCTCCAGCCCGTATTGCTGCAAAAACCCCCAAACCGTCGCCACATCCCGATCATACTGATGCTTCGTCGGCTCCTGCGGCTTCGGCTCGATCAGGATCGTCCCCCCAAACCCGATCCGATGCTTATGCTCCACCACCATCGACAAGAACCGCCCCGCCTGATCCGCCTCCCGCTTCAAATCCGTATTCAGCAGCGTCTCGTAGCCCTCACGCCCGCCCCACAGCACGTAGTTCTCGCCGCCCAATTCATGCGTCACCTCGAGCGCCGTCCGCACCTGCGACGCGCACCACCGAAACACGTCCGGATCCGGATTGGTCGCCGCCCCGCCCATGAACCGCCGGTGCGAGAACAAATTCGCCGTCCCCCACAGCAGCCGGACCTTCGCCCCCTCCATCTTCCGCAAGAGAACGTCGGCCATCTCCCGAGTATTCCGATTGGTCTCGGCGAGCCCCGCCCCCTCCGGCGCGATATCCCGATCGTGGAAACAGAAATACGGCACGTCCAACAACCGAAACAGCTCGAACGCGACATCCGCCTTCTGCCGCGCGCCCTCCATCGTATCCCCACCCGCCATCCAAGGCCGCCGGAACGTATCCCCCCCGAACGGATCGCTGCCCGGCCAGCACAGGCTATGCCAATAAGCCACCGCAAACCGCAGATGATCCTCCATCCGCTTTCCCAGCACGACCCGGTCCTTGTCGTACCATTGGAACGTCTGCGCATCGGCGCTCTCGCGCCCGCCAAATCGATACGGCGCGAGATCTTGGAAGAACGATGAACTCATAGACGTGTCTCCACTCACAGGCGCGCTCAAGGCAGATTGTCGCGCAAGAAAATCTCGATGCGAATCCGTTCCTGCTCCGGCAGCAACGGCTCCCCGGTGAGCTGCGCCAGCAGCAGCCGCGCCGCCGACCGCGCCTCATGGCCAGCATCCTGGTGGATCACCGCGTCCAGCGTCCCCCGCCCCAGCCACGCGCGCGACGCCTCCGTCAACTCATGCGCGATCAGCACAACCTCGCCGCCCCGCCCGGAGGCATGCAGCGCCCCTGCGATCCCGTCCGTCCCCGCCCCGGCCGCATACAACCCCACCAGATCCGGATGCGCCTCGAGCAGCGCCGCCGCCGCCGCCGCCGAGGCCGCATCGTCATCCTGCCCCGCGACCGGCGGCGCCAGGCGCAGCCCGGGAAACTCCTGCGACAGCACGGCCGTCAGCCCCCCTAGCCGGTCCGCATGGTCGCGCAACGACTCCGACCCCAACACGACGCCGACGGTCCCAGCCCGTCCCGCCGTGAACCGCCCTAGCAGCGTCCCCGCCGTCCGTCCCGCCGCCAGATTGTCGATCCCGACATAATGCGCCCGCCGCGACCTCGGCGCGTCCGACACCAGCGTCACCACCGGCGTCCCGCCCGCCACGATCCGGTCGATCGCTTCCTGCACCGAAGGATGATCCAGCGCCACCACCGCGACGCCGTCATACCCCTCCGCCGCCAGACGAACGAGCGCGCCCGCCTGCGCCGCCGGGTCGAACGCATCCGCCTGCAGCAATGAAACCGCGACCCGCTGCGCCGCCAGATGCTCCGCCACCCGATGCACCTGCACCGCCAGCGCCTGCATGAACGGATTGGCCCCCGTCGGCAGCACGAACGCCAACCGGTGCGACCCGCCCCGCGCCAGCCGCGACGCGAACAGATTGGCGCGATACCCCAGCCGCTCGCTCGCTTCCAGCACGCGCTGAACCGTCGCGGTCCGCACGCCAGGCCGCCCGTTCAACACGCGGTCCGCAGTCGCCAGCGAGACGCCGGCCTCGCGCGAGACATCCCGTAAAGTCACCGCTGGCGGGGTGATCGGTTGCAGCGCCCCTCTCCGCCCTCAAAGATGACGTGCGTACCTCAGAACCCCGCCCACTTCAATGCGGCGCGACGCCGGTGCTGCTGCGAACCACCAATTCGCAGGGCAATGTGATCCCCGCAGACCCGTCATTGCCGCCCTCCAGCATCTCGATCAACAGCACCGCCGCCATGCGCCCCATCGCCCGCCGCGGCTGCCGGATCGTGGTCAGCGCCGGGTCGTACGCCGCCGCGAACTCGATATCGTCGAACCCCGCGATCGACATATCCTGCGGCACCCGCAGCCCGGCCGCCTTCGCCGTCTTGATCGCCCCGATCGCCATCTCGTCGTTGCTGCAGAACACCGCGCTGAACCGGCCGCGGCGGCGGAGCAGCCGCGCCATCGCCGCCTCCCCCGAAGCGATCGTGAAATCGCCCCCAGCCACCATCGGGGCGACGCCTTCGCCGAGCGCCCGCTCATACCCGCTGCGGCGCTGCGCGGTCAGCACGTTGCCCTCCGGCCCGGCGATATGCGCGATCGCACCGTGCCCGAGGCGCCGCAGATGCTGCACCATCGCCTCTGCCGCGGCGACATTGTCGATCCCCACCGTCGGGATCCGATGCCTCGGGATCCGCTCGGAGATGGCGACAATTCGCTTCTGCTGCGCGATCGGACCCAGCAGCTCCGGCTGCCGCCCCGTCAGCAGCACGAGCCCATCGACGTTCCCGGTCAGCAACTGCCGCGCAAGATCCGCCTCCCGGCCCGCCGCATTGCCGGTATTGCCGACCAGCAGGCTGAACCCCTGCCCCGCCAACTCCTCCTCGAGCCCCAGCAAAACCCCGGGAAAGAACGGGTTGGCGATCGACGGCACCATCGCCAAGATCTGCCGCGACCGTTGCGTCCGCAGATTGGCCGCGATGTTGTTGACGACATACCCGGTGCGCTGCACCGCGTCCTCGATCCGCCCCCGCGTCTCCTCCGTCACCAGCGCCGACCCGGCCAGCGCCCGGCTCACCGTCGTGACCGAGACACCCGCGATCCGCGCCACATCGGCCATCTTCAAACGGCGAGACATCGGGCCGCCGCCCCTATCCGGCTGCGAGCAGCGCCGCCTCGTCTTCCGGCAGCGCCGAAGGCCGCTCGATCTTGTCCGCGATCGTCACCGCCCTGCCGCTCTCGGCCGCCTCGAGCACCGCATACATCGCCTCCAGCACATGCAACGCCAGACGCCCGGAAGACCGGTGCGGCGTGCCGTGACTGATCGCCCGAGCGAGTTCGGCCAGGCCCAGGCACCGGTAATTCGCCTGGTCCGGCCGCGACGCCGGCCAAGACGGCGACCGCCAATTCGGCCGGCCGAATTTCTTGTCCGCCGAGTCGATCGATTTCCAATCCCCGGCCGCCGCGGTCAGCTCGACCGCGCCGCCAAAGAAGTTCGGATCCGGCACGCGCAGCGACCCCTCGGTCCCGTAGAGCTCGATCGCGGGGTGCCCATGCCGATGAACGTCCCAGCTCATCGCCAGCGTCACCTGCGCGCCCGCAGCGAACTGCAGCAGCGCCATGATCGTGGTGGGCGTCTCCACCGTGATCCGCTCCCCGGTGCGCGGCCCCGGCGCCGTGATGGTCCGCTCGGGATAGCCGACCGAAGCCTGCGCCTGCACCCGCGCAATCGGCCCGAGCAGGTTCACCAGCGCACCGAGGTAATACGGCCCGATATCGAGGATCGGCCCTCCGCCGGGCTTGAAGAAAAACTCCGGGTCGGGATGCCAATGCTCCATCCCACGCGACATCAGAAACGCCGAGCCGGCGAGGATGCGGCCCACCCGCCCGGAATCGACGATCTCGCGCGCCAACCGGCCGCCGGCGCCGAGAAACGTATCCGGCGCGCAACCGAACTTGAGCCCCCGCTCGTCCGCCTCCCGCACCAGGCGCCGCCCCTCCTCGACCGAGACGCAGAGCGGCTTCTCCGAGAAGACGTGCTTGCCCGCGGTCAGCGCCGCGTGGCTGACCGCGAAATGCGCGTTCGGCACGGTCAGATTGACCACGAGATCGATATCCGGCGACGCGAGCAGCGCATCCACGCTCATCGCCTCGGTCCCATACTTCGCCGCCTGCGCCTGCGCCGCCTCCGGCCGCACATCCGCGCAACCTCGCAGCGCCAGGCTAGGGAACATCCCCATGTTGTTCATATAGACGCCGGAGATCACCCCCGCGCCGATGACACCGACGCCGAGAGGCCGGCTCACCACGATGACACCGTGGCGAACGAGCGGGACGCGAAACGCGCATCGTCATTCGGGTTGTCGTGCTCGAGCACCCAGACCGGCGCATCCGCCTCCCGCATGACCGGCAGCAGCGCCGTCCAATCGATCGTGCCGTGCCCGGCATCCGCCCAGCCATCCTCGTCGGCGCATTCGCCCGCCGGCGCGATGTCCTTGACGTGATAGCTCACGATCCGGTCGCGGTAGCGGTGGATCAACGCCGCCGGATCCTGCCCGCCCCGCACCGCCCAGGCGATGTCGAGCTGCCAATGCACATCCGGATTGTCGCCAAGGATCCAATCCAGCGGCATCGAGCCGTCCGGCAGCTTCACCATCTCGAACGCATGATTGTGCCAGCCGAACTTGATGCCGTCATCCGCCAGCCGTCGCGCGTACTCGGCCAGTTCCGCGCCGACGCGCTGCCAGCCCGCGCGATCCTGCTCGCGCTCGTCGGCCGGCACCGCCGGCATGAACGCGGTCTGCACGCCGAGATCGCTCAACGCGCGCGCCGCCCGGTCGAAATCGCTGCGCCACGTCGGCGCGCCGACATGCGCAGTCGGCGCCGTCAGCCCGTTGGCGGCCAACACGTCCTTGAGCGCCGCCGGGTCGGCGAACAACCCGCCAAACGGCTCGACATGGCGGATGCCGAGGCCGGCCAGCATCGCGGCCTGCCGCGCCAGATCCGGGAAGTTGCGGGAGGAGTAGAGTTGGTACGAGATCGCAGGAGTCATGGTCATTCCTGGTTGGGGTCGGGTCAGAGCCGCTCGCCGGTGGCGGTGTCGAACAGGTTGAGCCGCCGCGCCGGCAACCGCACGTCGACGCTGTCGCCGGCGGCGATCTCGGCTTCGGCGGGCAGACGAATCGCGAGCGGCGTATCGGCCAGCCGCACCCAGGCGAGCAGGTCGCTTCCCATCGGCTCGACCAATTCGACCGGCGCCGGAATGGTGTTCTCAGCCCCCGGCGCGATCTCCACATGCTCGGGCCGGATCCCGAGATCCACGCGCACGCCGGGCCGCAACGGCGCAACCGCGGCATAGCCGGCTAGCGGGATGTACAGCCGCGCACTCAAGAACGCCCCGTCGGCGCCGATCTCGCCGGAAAGCAAATTCATCGCCGGCGAGCCAACGAAGGTCGCCACAAACCGGTTCGCCGGCCGCCCATAGATCTCCGAAGGCGTGCCAAGCTGCTGGATCTTGCGGTCCCGCATGACCGCGATCCGGTCGGCCAACGTCAGCGCCTCGATCTGATCATGCGTCACGAAGATCATCGTCGCCCCCAGCCGCGCATGCAGCCGCTTGATCTCCGTCCGCAACTCCGCCCGGAGCTGCGCATCCAAGTTGGACAACGGCTCGTCGAACAGGAACACCCCCGCATCCCGCACCAGCGCCCGCCCGATCGCCACCCGCTGCCGCTGCCCGCCCGAAAGCTCCGACGGCCGCCGATCCAACAGCTCGTCAATCCGCAGCATCGAAGCCGCCTCCCGCACGCGACGGTCGATCTCGGCCCGCTTCATCCGCGCCACCTTCAGCCCGAACGACAAATTCCCCCGCACGCTCATCCGCGGATAAAGCGCATAGGACTGGAACACCATCGCGATCCCTCGATCCTTCGGCTCCTCCCAGGTGACGTTCCGCCCCCCGACCCAGACCTCGCCCGCATCCACCTCCGCCAGCCCGGCGATCGCATTCAGCAGCGTCGACTTCCCGCACCCCGACGGCCCCAGCAGCACCAGGAACTCAGACTGCCTCACCTCGAGATCCAGCCGATCCAGCACCCGGTGCGACCCGAACGCGATCTCCACCCCGCGAAGCGAAACGTTACTCGCCGGAACCGCCCCGCTCATCCCTTGACGGCCCCCGCCGCGATCCCGCGCACGAACCAGCGCCCCGACACGAAATACACCGCCAGCGGCACGGCAGCCGTCAACAGCGTCGCCGCCATATCGACGTTGTAGAGCCGCTCCCCCTGCGTCGTATTGACGATGTTGTTGAGCTGCACCGTCATCGGCAGATTGACCCGCCCCGCGAACACCAGCCCGAGCAGGAAGTCGTTCCAAATCCCCGTCACCTGCAGGATCACCGCCACCACGCCGATCGGCACCGCCATCGGCAGCATGATCTGCACGAAGATCCGCCAGAACCCGGCCCCATCCACCCGCGCCGCCTTGAACAGCTCAAGCGGCAACGCCGCGAAGTGATTGCGGAACAAAAGAGTCATGGTCGGCAGCCCGAAAATAGTATGCACCACCACCACCGCCAGCAGCGAGTTGCCGATACCCGCCACCGAGAACACCCGAACCAGCGGATAGATGAAGACCTGATACGGAATGAACGCCACGATCATCAGCATCCCGAACAGCAGCTTCGCCCCCCGCGGCCGCCAGAACGACAGCGCATACCCCGTGACCGCGCCCACCGCGATCGACGCGACCACGCTCGGCAGCAAGATGCGCACCGAGTTCCAGAACCCGACCTGGATGCCATTGCAATTGAGCCCGGTGCAGGCCGACGACCACGCCATCGCCCAAGCCTGCAGACTAGGCGCCGATGGCAGCGACAGGATGTTGCCATCGCGTATCTCGCTCATCGGCTTCAGCGACGTCACCACCATCACATACAGCGGCGCCAAGAAGAACAGTGCCGTAATGACCAGGAACGCATACAGCCCGACACGACCCGACGTGAGCCGCCGCGGCCGGCGTCCTTGCGCGTTCAAGCCACCCCCGCCGGCCGCGAGCGGCGCTGCTGCCAATACAGGAACGGCGCCACCACCGCGATGACGGTGACCAGCATCGTCGTCGCCGCCGCCGTCGCCAGCGCCAAATTCGCCCGCTCGAACAGGAAATCCATCACGAACTTCGCCGGCACCTCCGACGCGATCCCCGGCCCCCCATTCGTCATCGCCACCGACAAATCGTAGAGCCGCACCACGCTCGTCGCCAGCAACACCCCCGCCGTCGCGAAACTCCCCCGCAGCATCGGCACGATGATGAACAGCAGCGTCCGCCACGCCGGGATCCCGTCCACCCGCGCCGCCTTCCAGATCTCCTGATCGACGCCCCGCAACCCCGCCAGCATGATGGCCATCACCAGCCCCGACGCATGCCAAACCGCCGCCAGCACCAGCGTGAAGATCACCCGCTCGGGCCGCACCAGCCAGTCGAAATGCGCCCCCGCGAAGCCGAGATCGTGCAGCAGCTTCTCGATCCCCAGCGTCGGATCCAGCAGCCAGCGCCAAGCCAGCCCGGTGACGATGAACGACATCGAGAACGGATACAGGAACACCGACCGCATCAGGCTCTCGGCCCGAACCCGCTGGTCGATCAACGCCGCCAGCAGGAACCCCAGCGTCAGGCTGATCACCAGGAACAGCGTCCCGAACAGCGCCAGATTGGTCACCGACGCCTGCCACCGCCCGTTGCCCATGAGCTGCGCATATTGCCGCAGGCCCACGAACACGCTGTTCGGCAGCATCCGCGATGTCGTCATCGAGATCCAAACCGTCCACGCCGTCGCGCCGCAATACACCACCAGCGCGATCGCCGTGGCCGGCGCCAGCGCGAGCTGGGGCGCGACGCGCGACCCGAGATGGCGCCGCCCCGGCATCAGCTCTGCGACAGCGCCGACGAGACCTTCGCGATGAACGCGTCCACCGTCATCGACGGATCGTTCCAGAACTGGCTGACCAGGTCCTCCACCGCGCCGGTGATCGCCGGCGGCGACAGCAGCTCGTTGGCGGCGACCTGCGACGCCGGATCGAGCACATAACCGTGCGCCTTGCGCGCGCACTCGTCGAGCGAAGCCACATCCGCGTCGAGCCGCGCCGGGATCGACCCCTTCTTCGCCGAGAACGCCACCTGCTCGGCCGGGTCGGTCAGCGTCTTCGCCAGCAACGCCTGCGCCGCCGTCGGCTTGTCCGACCCGAGCCGCGGGAACGCGAACACGTCGCCGCCGATCATGTAGGTCGTGCCCCGATCGGAGATGATGCTGCAGCCATACTCCCGCCCGGCGGTCTGTCCGGCGGCGGTGAACTCGCCCTTCGCCCAATCGCCCATCACCTGCATCCCCGCCGCGCCCTTGATCACCATCGCGGTCGCGTCGTTCCAGTTGCGGCCGGGGCTGCCGGGATCGACGTAGCCGCGCAGCTTGCGGTACGTCTCCAGCACCTGCCGGAACGCCGGGCTCTTGACGAACGCCGCGTCGCGCTTGCCCCAGAACGCGCGGAACCCGTCCGCACCGGTTCGCCCGCCCAGCACGGTGTTGAACAGCCCGCGCTCCCACGTCTTCTGCCCGCTGAACGCCAGCGGCACGATCCCCGCCGCCTTCAGCTTGTCGAGCGTCACGAAGATGTCGTCCCAGTTGGTCGGCGCCGAAGCGCCGGCCTTTGCGAGCGCCGCGTTGGAGAAGAACAACCAGTTCTGGCCGTGGATGTCGACCGGCACCGCATAGGCATGGCCGTCGCGCGTGACCGCCTCGCGGATCACCGCCGGTACGGTCTTATCCCAGTTCTCCGCCTTCGCAACGTCGTCAACGCTGGCGAGCAGGTCGTTCTCCACCAGGTCGTCGAACTGCTTGCCGGTGTTGAACTGCATCGCGGTTGGCGGCTGTCCGCCGACCACTCGGTTGACCGCAGCGGTGCGCGCGTTGGCGCCACCGGCGATGGCGGTGTCGACCCATTGTCCGCCCGCCTTGGTGAACGCGTCCGCATAGACCCGCAGCGCCGCCGACTCGCCGCCCGAGGTCCACCAATGGATCACCTCGGCCCGCAGCGGCGCATCGGCGGCGGCGGCGGATGTTGCAGCCAGAACGATGGCTATCGCGGAGGCGGAGGCCCAGTTTCGGGTCATCGTTTCTCTCCCTCGGTGCGGCTGTCCGTTGGCGGCAGCCATTGTCATTTGCATGAATGATATCGATTTCATAGGCTGGCACAAGCCTCGAAACGAGCGGGGCGCGAGAGGGAGGCGAATGACCGACGAGCGTGCGTTTCGGCGCTGCGGCAGTAGCGGATTGTCGCTGCCGCCGGTGTCGCTGGGCCTGTGGCAGAATGTCGGCGCCGACGATCCGGCCGAGACCGGCCGCGCGATCATCCGCCTCGCCTTCGACCGCGGGGTCACGCATTTCGACCTGGCGAACAATTACGGGCCGCCGCCGGGCTCGGCCGAAACGGCGTTCGGCCGCATCCTCGCGAGCGACCTTAAGCCGTTCCGCGACGAGATGGTGATCAGCACCAAGGCCGGCTACCGCATGTGGCCCGGACCCTACGGCGATGGCGGCTCGCGCAAATATCTGCTCGCAAGCCTGGACGCCAGCCTGCGTCGCCTCGGCCTGGACTGCGTCGACATCTTCTACCACCACCGCCCCGACCCGGCGACGCCGCTCGCCGAGACCGCCGGCGCCCTCGCCCAGGCCGTCCGCTCCGGCCGCGCGCTCTATGTCGGGATCTCCAACTACCCGGCGCCGCTCGCGCTCGAGATGGCGCAGCGCCTGGAGGCGCTGGACACGCCCTGCCTGATTCATCAGGGCCGGTATTCGTTGCTCGACCAGACCGCAGAAAATGGCCTCCTCGACGCGCTGCAGGCCGAAGGCATCGGTTTCGCCGCCTTCTCGCCGCTCGCCCAGGGCTTGCTCACCGACAAATACCGCCAGACCGCCATCCCCGCCGACGCACGGATGGCCCGCGGCGGAACGCTGCCGCCGGAACGGTTGACGCCCGCGGTCCGCGCCCTGCTCGACGGTCTCGCGCCGGTCGCCCAGCGCCGCGGCCAATCGCTGGCCCAGCTCGCGCTGTGCTGGGTGCTGCGCGACCCGGCGGTCACCACAGCGGTCGTCGGCGCGCGCACGCCCGAACAACTGGCCGAACTGCTCGACGCGACCAGCGCCGGGCCGTTGACCGACGACGACCTGCAAGTCATTCGCGCCGCCGGCGCGACCAACGGGAGGACCATCACGTGAAGACCATCAAGGGACCGGCAATCTTCCTCGCCCAGTTCGCCGGCGACGCCGCGCCGTTCAACTCGCTCGCCGAGATCGCCAAATGGGCCGCGGGCCACGGCTACAAGGGCGTGCAGATCCCGAGCTGGGACGCCCGCCTGTTCGACCTCGCCCGCGCCGCCGACAGCACCGCCTATTGCGACGAGGTCCGCGGCACGCTGGCCGAGGCCGGCGTCGAACTGACGGAACTCTCCACCCACCTGCAGGGCCAGCTCGTCGCCGTGCATCCGGCCTACGACACCGCATTCGACGGCTTCGCGCCGGCATCGGTTCACGGCAACCCGGCGGCGCGGCAGCAATGGGCCGAGGCGCAGATGCACCTGGCCGCGCGCGCCTCGCGCAATCTCGGCCTGACCGCTCACGCCACCTTCTCCGGCGCCCTGGTGTGGCCCTACCTCTACCCCTGGCCGCAGCGTCCGGCCGGCCTGGTGGAAACCGGCTTCGACGAACTCGCGCGGCGCTGGCGGCCGATCCTGGACGCGTTCGACGCGGCCGGCGTCGACGTCTGCTACGAGATCCATCCCGGCGAGGACCTGCATGACGGCATCACGTTCGAGATGTTCCTTGAGCGGACCGGCTATCATCCGCGCTGCAACATCCTCTACGATCCCAGCCACTTCCTACTGCAGCAGCTCGACTACTTGCAGTTCATCGACATCTACCACCCGCGCATCAAGATGTTCCACGTCAAGGACGCCGAGTTCAACCCGACCGGGCGGCAGGGCGTGTATTCCGGCTTCCAGCCCTGGATCGACCGCGCCGGCCGCTTCCGCTCGCTCGGCGACGGCCAGGTCGATTTCGCCGGGATTTTCTCGAAGCTCGCACAATACGACTTCCCCGGCTGGGCGGTGCTCGAATGGGAATGCTGCCTGAAGGACAGCGAGCAGGGCGCGGCCGAGGGCGCGCCGTTCATCGCCGCGCACATCATCGAGGTGGCGTCCCGCGCCTTCGACGATTTCGCCGCCAGCGGCGCCGACGACGCGGCGAACCGCAAGATGCTGGGGTTGGCGCCATGACCAGGCGCCTGCGCCTCGGCATGGTGGGCGGCGGCGAGGGCGCGTTCATCGGCGCCGTCCACCGCATCGCCGCCCGGCTGGACGACCGATGGGAGCTCGTCGCCGGCGCCTTTTCCTCCGACCCCGACCGCGCCCGCGCGAGTGCCGACGGGCTACACGTTGCGCCCGACCGCGGCTACGGCAGCTTCGCCGAGATGGCCGAACGCGAAGCCGCCCGCGACGATCGCATCGACGCCGTCGCCATCGTCACCCCGAACCACATGCACTTCGCCCCTGCCGCCTCGTTCCTCGAGCGCGGCATCGCCGTCATCTGCGACAAGCCGCTCACGCACCGGCTGGAGGACGCGCTCGCCCTGGCCGACCTCGTGCAGCGCACCGGCGTGCCGTTCGCGCTCACCCACAACTACACCGGCTACCCGATGGTGCGGCAGGCCCGCGCGATGGTGCAATCCGGCGCGCTGGGAGCAGTGCGCGTCGTGCAGGCCGAATACCCGCAGGAGTGGCTGACCACCAAGCTCGAGGATACCGGGCAGAAACAAGCGGCCTGGCGCACCGACCCGGCCCGCAGCGGCGCCGCCGGCAGCCTCGGCGATATCGGCACCCACGCGTTCAACCTGGCCGAGTTCGTCACCGGACTCCACTGCGAGAGCGTGGCCGCCGACCTCACGATCTTCGTCCCGGGCCGCGCACTCGACGACAACGGCCAGATGCTCCTTCGTTTCGAAAGCGGCGCCAAAGGCGCGCTGTGGTGCTCGCAAGTGGCCCCCGGCAACGAGAACGGGCTGCGGCTGCGCGTCTACGGCGAGCGCGGGGGCCTCGACTGGTCGCAGGAGCACCCGAACCAGCTGCACTATTCGCCATTCGGCCAACCGCCGCAGTTGATCACCCGCGCGGGCGCGGGTGCGGGACCGGCGGCAGCGCATGCCAGCCGTATCCCGTCAGGTCACCCGGAAGGCTATCTCGAAGCCTTCGCGCAGCTCTATCGCGACTTCGCCGACCAGCTCGAAGCGCGGCACGACGGGCGGTCGCCGGACCCGGCCACCCTGCTGGTGCCCGGCATCGCGGACGGCGTACGCGGCATGCGTTTCATCGCGGCCGCACTCGCCTCTTCCGGCAACGACTCGCGATGGACGAAGCTTGAGGCTTAATCCAGCCAAGCCGGCGCCGCCGCACCGAGCCCCATGGCCGGCAGGTCCCAGGACATTGGTGCTCCGGCGACCAGGCCCGGCGGCTTCAGGCGATGCGCGGGTCCCCATGCGGTCGCTTCCAGCACGGGGTCGAAATCCTCCGAGCCCAGCGGCGCGAGCGGACTCTGCGGTGCAGTCGGTAGCCTCATCAGCAACCCCGCCGTCCGCGCCAGCGAAGCGCGGACCACCGTGCCGGCGCGGGACCGCAACCGCTCGGTGAGCCCTCTGACCGCAGCGGCGGTCAGGAGATAGCCGGTCGCATGGTCCAGCGCCTGCACCGGCAGCGGCGTCGGCCGGTCGCGGCCGAGTTGGCGCCTCCCCACATCGGCGATGCCGCTGCTCATCTGCACGAGGCTGTCGAAGCCGCGGCGGCCGGCCCACGGGCCGGTCCAGCCATAGGCGTCGAGCGACACGTCCACCAACCCCGGCCGCAATCCCCGCCGGAATTCCTCCCCCAAGCCGAGCCCGGCGAGTGCGCCCGGCCGATACCCGTGCACCACCACGTCGGCACGCTGCAGCAGGCCCTCCCAAATGGCGCGATCGCCGGGTCGCCGCAGATCAAGCCGGGCGCAACGCTTGCCGAGCGTGACATCCGCTTCCACCGCGGGTTCGTCCCAGCCCGGCGGATCGATGCGCAGGATCTCGGCGCCGAAGCCGGCGAGGAAGCGGGTGGCGACCGGGCCGGCCAGAATGCGCGTGAGGTCCAACACCCGCACGCCGCGCAAGGGCCGCTCGCGCGGCACGTCCCAGCCTACCGGCGCGCCTTGCTCCGCCCGCACGCGATGCAGCAGCTTCTCGGCCGCGACGGCGCTGCCCTGCGGATGCGTGGACCAGGCTTGCGCGTCCCGCATCGTCGCCGCGCAGCCGCCCGCTGCCAGGATCGCCGCCTCGAGCGCGTCCGCGGTCCAGCCAGCGACGGCCCGGCTCACCGCATCCGGCTCGGGCGGCGTGCCGAGCACTTGCATCGCGGCCTCGAGATGGCGCGGAGCGTTGGTGTGCAGCCTGATCCAGCCGTCGGCGGTCCGGAAATCGTTGGTCACGGGCGCCCGGCTGGGCGGCAGCGCCCAGCCCTCCGGGCGGAGCGAGGTGTCGAACCAAAACGAAGCGAGCCGACGATCGATCGATACGTCGGGCCGGCCGCCATGCCGCTCGGCAACCAGCTCGGCCACCGCGAGGCAGGCGCAGCCGGCTGCAGCAACCGCGAGATCCGTCACCGCGAAAACCGAGGGCAGATCGCCGACGCCTTGCACGCGGAGCTGGTCGCGCCAGGAGGCGGCACCACCGAGCGCGGTCCAGATACGGCCGACCGCGTCGTCCTCGGCGTGGAGCGGTTCGTGTGCCATGGCGCTTTCCTCGTGTTGCCGACAATTAGACCGGCTGAGTGTGCCCGTGGATCGAAGTCAGTAAAATCGAGGTTCTCTCGACAATCGCTTGAATCCCGAGACGAACCACCGCTATCTGCCCGCACGTTTGGCATCGAAGGTGCCGCGAGGGGGGAAATTGATGAAGAGTAAGAAGTCTTCACTTCGGCGCCGTGTGCTGGCCGCCGGGTTGTTCGCGGCTTCGTTCGGTTTGACCGCCGCCGCATCCGCACAAGCGCCCATCGTCATCAAGTTCAGCCACGTCGTCACCGACGCCGCGCCGAAGGGCAAGGCGGCGCTGCGGTTCAAGGAATTGGCTGAGAAATATACCAACGGCCGGGTCAAGGTTGAACTCTATCCGAACTCGACGCTCTACAAGGACGCCGAGGAGCTCGAGGCGCTGCAGCTCGGCGCGGTGCAGATGCTCGCACCGTCCACGGCGAAGTTCGCGCCGCTCGGCGTCAAGCAGTTCGAGGTGCTCGACCTGCCATTCCTGTTCCCGGACACCGAAACCTACATCAAGACGGTCAAGGGCCCGTTCGGCCAAGGGCTGCTCAGGCGGCTCGAATCCAAAAACATCCGCGGCCTGCAATATTGGGACAACGGCTTCTACCTGATCTCCGCCAACAAGCCGCTGATCAAGCCAGACGACCTGAAAGGCCTGAAGATCCGGATCTCCGGCTCCAAGATCGACGACCAGACTCTCCGCTCGATCGGCGCGCTGCCCCAGATCATCGCGTTCTCCGCACTCTACCAGAGCCTGCAAAGCGGCGTGGTCGACGGCGCGCAGAACACCGCCTCGAACTACACGACGCAAAAACTCGATGAAGTCCAGTCGGACATCACGACGCTCTATCATGTGCATCTGCAATACGCCGTCATCGCCAACAAGAAGTTCTGGGACGGGATGCCGGCCGACATCCGCACCGAGGTCGAGCGCGCACTCGACGAAGCAACGACCTACAACGACGAGATTGCCGGCAAACTGAACGACGATGCCCTCGCCGACATGCGCAAGAACCCCAAGACGACGGTCCACGATCTGACGCCGGAGCAACTTCAGGTCTGGAAGACCGCGATGCAGCCGGTCTACAAGGACGCCGAAAGCCGGGTCACCAAAGAGATCATCACCGAAGCGATCGCGGCCGTGCAAGCCGCATCGAAAAAGTAGAGTCCGCTCAAGGAAACTGAATCATGTCGGTGTTGCTCAAGGTGATCGACCGCCTGGAGGAGATCATCATCTCCTGCCTGATCGCCGGAGCGACACTGCTGATCTTCGTGGAAGTGCTGCACCGCTACGGCAGCACGGTCCCGTTGCTGTTTCCGTATCTGCACGAGATTAACCTGACTTGGGCGGAAGAGCTCTGCATCTACATGTTCGTCTGGATGGCCAAGTTCGGCGCCGCCTACGGCGTCCGCCAAGGCGTCCATGTTGGCGTCGACGTGCTGGTCAACCGGCTCGGCTTCGATCACCGGCGCAAGGTCATCCTGTTCGGCCTGCTCGGTGGGGCGCTGTTCACCGGCGTGATCGCCTATCTCGGCGGCACGTTCGTCTGGGATCTGTCGGACACGGATAGCCGGTCGAACGACCTCGAAGTCCCGAAATGGATCGTCTACCTGGCGATCCCGCTCGGCTCCGGCCTGATGTGCTTCCGCTTCCTGCAGACCGCCTGGACGTTCTGGCGCACCGGCGAAGTGCCGCACGCCTCCCACCATATCGAAGGCATCGACGAACCCAGCCCGGCGCTGCACCCGCAAGGCGCCGATCGGATCGCCACATGAGCATCGCCGCCACCCAAGACCAGATCCCGCCCAATCGCGGCGCGATCTCGGCGTCGATGCTGATCGCCGCGCCGATCATCCTCCTTGGCGTCTGCCTGCTCTCCAAGTTCGGCTTCATCGTCGTGCCCGGCGAAGCCCGTGGCGCACTGATCGCCGCCCTGCTGATCTCGCTGTTCATCACGGGCATGCCGATCTCGATCGCGCTCGGCCTCTCGGTGCTGACGTTCATGTTCACCATGACCGACGTGCCGATCGTGACGGTCTCGCTCAAATTGTTCACTGGCATCGAGAAGTTCGAGATCATGGCGATCCCGTTCTTCATCCTGGCCGGCAATTTCCTCACCACCGGCGGCGTCGCCAAACGCCTGATCCATTTCGCCACCACGCTGATCGGCCACTGGTACGGCGGGCTCGGGCTCGCCGGCGTCATCTCCTGCGCCATGTTCGCCGCGATCTGCGGCTCCTCGGTCGCCACCGTCGTCGCGATCGGCTCGATCCTGCTGCCGGCGATGGTCAAGCAGGGCTACCCCAAGCGTTTCGGCGCCGGCGTGATCGCGACGTCGGGCGCGCTCGGCATCCTGGTGCCGCCCTCCGTCAACCTCGTCATCTACGCGGTCGCCACCTCGGGCATGAACGTCGTCGGACCGAACGGCAACCCCGTCAGCACGGCCTCGATCGGCGAGCTGTTCATCGCCGGCATCGTGCCGGGCATCGCGCTGGCGCTCGTCCTCGGCGCTGTCACTTTCTACCAGGCCTACAAGAACGACTACCCCCGCCTGCCGCGGGCGAGCTGGGGCGAATGCGGGCGCGCGTTCCTCGATAGTTTCTGGGGACTGTTCCTGATCTTCATGGTCATCGGCGGCATCTACGCCGGGCTGTTCACCCCGACCGAGGCGGCGGCGATCGCGGCGGTCTACTCCTTCGTCGTCGCCGTCTTCGTCTATCGCGACCTCAGCCTCAAGGACGTCGGCAACGTCCTGCTCAACAGCGCGTCCACCAGCGCGATGATCCTCTACATCGTCACCAACGCCGTGCTGTTCTCGTTCCTCATGGTCTCCGAACACATCCCGCAGGGGATGGCGGAATGGATGAGCATGCAGGGTTTCGGCGTCGCCGGCTTCCTGCTGATGTGCAACCTGGTCCTGCTCGCCGCCGGCAACGTCATGGACCCGGCTGCCATCGTCCTGATCTTCGCACCCATCCTGTTCCCGACCGCGGTGCGCCTCGGCGTCGACCCGATCCATTTCGGCATCATGATGGCCGTCAACATGGAGATCGGCCTCTGCCACCCGCCGGTCGGCCTCAACCTCTACGTCTCATCAGGGATCACCGGCATGGGGATCACCGAGTTGACCGTCGCCGTCCTGCCCTGGCTGCTGGCGATGCTTGGCTTCCTCGTCGTGATCACCTACTGGCCGGGCCTAACCCTCTTCTTCCCCCACCTGCTCGGCATCGGCCACTAAGGAGACCGATCTTGTTCCAACAACGCGCGATCCCCTGCCTGCTGATGCGGGGCGGCACGTCCAAAGGCCCGTTCCTCAAGGCTGACGACCTGCCGCGAGACATCGCCGAACGCGACCGCATGCTCCTCGCCATGATGGGCTCGCCCGACCTGCGCCAGATCGACGGCCTCGGCGGCGCCGACACGCTGACCAGCAAGGTCGCGATCATCTCCAAATCCACCCGCCCCGGCGTCGACGTCGACTACCTCTTCGCCCAGGTCGATATCGGCCGCGCCATCGTCGACACCTCCCCCTCCTGCGGCAACATGCTCTCCGGCGTCGGTCCCTTCGCCATCGAAACCGGCATGGTCCCCGCCCACGACGGCAGCACCAACGTCATTATCTTCGACGTCAACACCAGCAGCCGGATCGAAGCCGTCGTCCAGACGCCCGGCGGCCGCGTTACCTACACCGGCGACGCCGCGATCGACGGCGTGCCCGGCACTGCCGCCCCGATCACGCTCAACTTCCTCGACGCCGTCGGCGCCAAGACCGGCAAGATGCTCCCCACCGGCCACGCCATGGAAACCATCGACGGCATCGACGTCTCCTGCCTCGACGTCTGCATGCCCATGGTGATGATGCGCGCCGAGGACCTCGGCCTCTCCGGCATCGAGGGGCGGGCGGAGATCGACGGCAACACGGCGCTGCTGGCGCGAATCGAGCAGATCCGGCTCGAGGCGGGGCGCCGCATGGGTTTCGGCGATGTCGGCGGCAAGGTGATACCGAAGGTGGGGCTGCTGTCGCGTCCCCGCGGCACGGGCGCTATCACGTCCCGCTACCTGACGCCGCACAAGCTGCACGCGGCCCATGCCGTCACCGGCGGGGTCTGCGTCGCGACGGCGTGCCTGCTGCAAGGATCGGTAGCCTACGATCTGGCCGTTCGTCCCGGCGGCAATCCCTGCACGATCTGGATCGAGCACCCCTCCGGCATGGTCGACGTACGCATGGAGACCGCGGGTGAAGGTGCGTCGTTGCAAGTGATCCGCGCCGGCGTCCTGCGCACCGCGCGCCCAATCATGCGCGGCGAGGTGTTCGTCCCGGAGGCGCGCCTGGCCGCCTAGCCTCGCCCGTTGATCAAGTGCGGGACGACTAACGAGATGCCGGGCACGAACGCGATCAAGGCGATCGCCAGCACCAGCACCACCAGGAACGGCACCATGCGCCGCGCCGCCGCCTCGACCCGGCTGCCGGCCACCGCCGAGGCCACGTAGAAACCGATCCCCACCGGCGGCATGAACGCGCCGACGCCCATCGCCAGGATCAGCACGATCCCGTATTGGACCGCGTCGATCCCCAGCCCGGTGGCGATCGGCAACAGGAGCGGCGCCAGGATGATCAGCGCCGGCAAGCCCTCCAGCAGCGTGCCGACCAGGATCAGCAGCACGATCGAGCCGATCCAGAACACCGCCGGGCTGCGGCCGGATTCGTCGAGCAGGATCACGAGTTGCTGCGGCAGGTTGGCCGCGGCCAGCACCCAGGCGAAGGACTGCGCCGAGGACAGCACGAACAGCACCATCCCGGCCGACATCGCGCCCGACAGCGTCAGCTGCAGCACGGCGCGCCAGGGCAGGCCGCGATAGATCAACACCGACAGCGCAAGGCCGTAGAGCACGGCGAACGTCGAGACTTCCGTCGGCGTGGCGATGCCGAAACGGATCCCCATCACCATCGCGACCGGCATGATCAGCGGCAGGATCGCCGGCGGGATCGCGGCGAGACGCCGGCCGCGTTCGACCATCGGCGGCGACGTGCGATGCCGCGCCTGCACCCAGATCAGCGCCATCAGGCACGCCGCGATCAGCGCCGCCGGCAACAGCCCGGCCACGAACAGCGTCCCGATCGAGATCGGCGTCACCGAGCCGAGCACGAGCATGGCGATGCTCGGCGGGATCGTCTCGGCCATCGCCGCCGACGCCGCCAGCACGGCCGCGCCTTCCTCCGGCAGATACCCATGCCGCCGCATCTCACCCCGCATCACCGAGCCGACCGCGGCGACGTCGGCGATCTTCGAGCCGGAGATGCCGCTGACCAGATAGATCGTCACCACCATCACCTGCAGCAGCGCGCCCCGCACGTTGCCCACGATCGCCATCGCGAACTGCACCAGCCGCAAACTGATCCCGCCGCGCTCCATGATCAACCCGGCGAAGATGAAGAACGGTAAGGCGAGCAGGATGAAGTTGCCGGTACCGTCGATCATGTTCTGCGGCACCGCGATCACCGGCGCCGCGTCCGTCATGGTGAGGTAGATCAGCGTCGAGAGCAGCATCGCGAAGCTGACCGGCAGGCCGAGCAGCACCGTGCCGAAGAACAGCATCAGCATCAGCAGCAGCGCCAGCGAGTCGTGCGTCGACGAAGAAGCCGACCGCGTCGGTGGTGACGATGACGGCGGTCGCGGCGGCAACCACCGCCAGGGCCATCGCGGCCACCGCGGGCCGGTGTTGCAGCAGCAGCCGCTCGAGCGCGAACAGCACGACCAGCGCCATGCCGAGCGGCAGCGGCAGACCGATCCAGCTCGTGCTGATCTGCAGGATCGGCGTGTGCGTGGCGGCATTGGTCTCGAGGAACAGCACGCCCTGCCAGGCGGCGATCCCCGCGGTGACCGCCACGGTCCATTCGAGGATGCCGAGCACGAGATCGACCGCTGGCCGCGACATGCGGTCGAGCAGGACGCGCACCGAGGTGTGCTGCCGCGAGCGGTAGGCGGCGGCACCGCCGATGAAGGCGATCGTCGACAGGCTGAATTTCGCCGTCTCGTCGGACCAGAGGAACGACCGGCTGAGGAACTCGCGCTGCGCCACGTCGCACAGGATGATCACCAGCTCGGCGAGCATGACGAATGCCGCGACCACGGTGGCGCTCAGATGGACCGCGTCGATCAGGCGCAACAACGAACGCCGCAGGCTCGTCAGCCGCGGTCCGCCCGCGGCTAGCCCGCCGGGCAGCTGCCCGGCGCCGTTGTCGGACAGTATTTCCAAAGGCCGGAACTATGCCGAGATTTGCTTGAGCACCTCGTCCATCAACGCGTCGCCGATGGTGGGACGGAACATCTCGTAGATCGGCTTCGTCGCGGCCATGAACGCCGGCGTATCGACCGGGCTGATCGTGACGCCGGCCGCCTTCAGCGTCGCTTCGGCCTGGACCGTGGCGGATGCCACCGAACTGCGCCAATCCGCCGCCATCTCGTGGGCGCAGCCGCGGACGGTCGCCTGCTGTTCCGGCGTGAACCCGTCGAAGCGGCGCTTGGAGACCATCAGCGCGCCGGCGTTGTAGACCATCTTGTTGTCGTTGGTGTGCTTGACGACTTCCTGCATCTTGTTGGCGACCATCGAGATCAGCGGCAACTCGACGGCGCCGACCGCGCCCTGCGACAGCGCGAGATACACCTCGCTGATGTCGATCGCAGTCGGGATGGCGCCGAGGGTCTTGTAAGTCTCGGCGTAGATGGCGCCGGGCTGGATGCGGATCTTGAGCCCGGCCATGTCGGCGGGCTTGGGCATCGGCGTGGCCGAGGTCGTGGTGAACGGACGCCAGCCCCAGTGCCCCCAGCACAGGCCATAGATGCCGCGCTCCGGGAATTGCTCGAACAGGCCCTGCCCAGTCGGCCCGTCGAGCAGCTTCTCGGCCGAGGCGGCATCGCGGAACAGGAACGGCAGGTCGAGCACGGCGAGCTTGGGGAAGATCGTTTCCATGTAGCCGTTGGTATGGATGACGAAATCGACGATCCCGGTCTGCAGGCTGGTGAGCGCGTTGGCCTGGCTGCCGAGCTGGCCGGCGCCGTAGACCTGGACGTTGATCGCCCCGCCGCTCTTGTCCTTCAGGTTCGCCGCGAAGCGCTGCGCGATGGCATACACCGGGCTGGCGACGGTGTCGGCGAGCGTCAGCTTCAAGACGCGGCTCTGTCCGCGGGCGATGAACGGCATCGCCAGCAGCGGAGCGGCAGCGGTGCTTGCGAGCACGGCGCGGCGACCGAACGAACGCGGCATGTCTGTTTCCTCGAAGTAATTTTGTCGGGATGCTAGTGAGTTCCGCGCTCTCTCGCAATGCGGAGCGGCGTCAGCCGAAGTCGTAGAGCCGGCTCGGATTGTCCACGAGGATCCGGTTCCGGATGACCGGATCCGGGCACCACAGCGCCAGCCGGTTCAGCAGCGCCCCGGTGTCGCGGCCGCCTTTCGGGATATGCGGCCAATCCGTGCCCCACACCAGGCGGCCGGGCGCAGCCGCGATCAGCGCCCGCGCCATCGCGTCCGGCCGCTCGTCCGGGCCGTCATGCGAGACGCGGTATGGACCGGTCAGCTTCACCCAGCCGCGATGCCGCACCAGATCGACGAGCGCCTGGAAGTCAGCATCGGTCAGGCCCTCCTCGGCGGTCATGTAGCCCATGTGGTTGACGCACCATTCCACCTCGAGATCGGCCAGGTCTGGCAGCAGGTCGCGCACCCACCGGCCCGGCGCATAGAATTCGAGATGCCAGCCGAGCGGGCGGGCGATGGCCGAAGCCTCGGCGATCCGCGCGCGGATTTCGGCGACGGACGCGCCCGCAGCATCGGCTTTGAACAGGTCCAGGCGGACGCCGCGCACGCCGCGCGCGCGATAGTCGTCGAGCAGGGCGGCAGATGGCGCAGGCGGCAGGAACACGACGGCGCGCGCGGGACGTCCGCATTGCGCCATCGCATCGAGGATGCAGCGGTTGTCGGTGCCATAGAAGCTGGCCTGCACGAACACCAGCCGCGCGATGCGCAGGCGTTCGGCGACGGCCAGATACTGGGCGAGGTCGCCCTCCGGCTTGGTGTATTTCGCGTCCGGCACGCCCGGATAGGCATCGACCGGCCCGAACACGTGCATGTGGCTGTCGCACGCGTTCGGGGGCATCTCGAATGACGCCGGCGCGAGTGTCGAGGCGGCGCGCATCGGCTCGCTGATCCACTTTTCCGCGGCCATGCCTCAACCTTTCCGATGGACGCGCTTTCTCGCCCGCAAGCGCCGAATTGTCGAGAGCCGCCCCAACGCGTAGATCACCGCGAGGGAGGACGGCGCTCGTGAATGATGGAACGACATCGGTTCAACAAGACGCGACAGCAGGCCAAGTGCTCGTCGACAGCCTGGTCGCGCATGGCATCGACCGCGTGTTCTGCGTGCCGGGCGAAAGCTATCTCGGCCTGCTCGACGCGCTTTATCGCCGCCCCGACATCGATACGGTCGTGTGCCGGCACGAGTCCGGAGCCGGATTCATGGCCCTGGCCGATGCCCGGCTGACGCATCGGCCCGGCATCGCCTGCGTCAGCCGCGGACCCGGCGCCAGCAATGCGGCGATCGCCGTGCACACCGCGCAACAAGACGCGGTGCCGTTCCTCCTGCTGGTCGGCCAGGTCGCCGCACGCGACCTGCGCCGCGATGCATTCCAGGAGATCGACTACCGGCAGATGTTCGGCGCCATCGCGAAATGGGTGATCGAAGTTGCCGATCCCGCCCGTATCCAGGAGGCGATGCTGCGCGCCCTGCAGGTCGCCACCACCGGAACGCCGGGCCCGGTCGTGGTCGGTACTGCCGGAAGACGTGTTGACGGCGTCGACGCAGGCGCTGCCGGCCCGTCCGCAATCGCCGGTGCGGGCGGCCGCGACGGGTGCGGACATCGCGCAACTACGGGAATGGCTGCAGCAAGCCCGACGTCCGATCGTGCTCGCCGGCAGCGCGCTGCAGCTGCACGTCGACGGGCTGCAGCGTTTCGCCGAGACTTGGTCCCTGCCCGTCCTGGTATCCTTCCGGCGGCAGGATCTGTTCGACAATTCGCATCCGAACTACGCCGGCGCGATGGCGCTCGCCAACCCCGCGCAGCAGATGGCGCTGTTCCATGAGGCGGACCTGGTCGTGGCATTCGGGGCGCGTCTGTCCGACATCACGACGCAGGGTTACGCCTTCCCTGCCCCGGGTCAGCGTCTCGTGCACGTGCATGCCGATGCGGCCGCCATCGGCACTCATTTCCCAACGGATCTCGCTCTGGCGTGCGACCCTGCGTCGTTACTTGACCAGATCGGCGAACCGGCTCTGGCCCCGGATCGCGCCGACTGGATCGGACGGCTCCACGCCGAGCATCGGCGTCAGGCGGCGCCTGGTAGCCGGCGGGCCGATGACGGCGTGGCGTTCGAACGCGTGGTGGAGATCGTCGGCCGGACCCTGCCGGAGGCCGGGATCCTGACACTCGATGCCGGCACGTTCGCAGCGCCCGCCTATCGGATCATCCCGTTCCGGCCGCCGCAGCGCCTGCTGGCGCCGATCGCTGGCGCGATGGGGTTCGGCGTCCCAGCCGCGGTCGCCGCCGGGCTACGGCATCCCGAGCGGACGGTCGTC
Source organism: uncultured Alphaproteobacteria bacterium (assembly GCA_963848035.1). Classification (GTDB taxonomy): domain Bacteria; phylum Pseudomonadota; class Alphaproteobacteria; order Acetobacterales; family Acetobacteraceae; genus JAVVHH01. The sequence goes on along the minus strand of CAWKCD010000001.1, from coordinate 1,704,313 downwards.
TGTCTCGTCGGCGATGGCGGGTTCCTGATGACCGGCAACGAACTGGCCGTCGCGCTCGAACGCGGCCTGTCGCTGAAGGTGATCGTGTCCGACAACCGCTCCTACGGTTCCATCCGCATCAACCAGGAGCGGCAGTTCCCCGGCCGTGTCAGTGGCACCAGCCTCACCAACCCGGACTTCATGTTGATCGGCCAGGCCTTCGGCATGCCGAGCACCCGGATCAGCAGCGAAGCGGATCTCGCGATCCTGCCATCGCTGCTGCAGGCGCCCGGCCCGGCCTTCATCGTCGTCGACACCAGCCTCGCGGCGGTGCTGCCCGCCTGATCAGCCGGGCATGCAGCGCCAGTTCGCGGGGTCGTTGACGTCGCCCACGCCGCGGTAACGTCCCTGCTGCGGAAACGGGCAGAGCGGCAATTTGTGCGGCGCCGGGCTGTCCGGCTTGGTGCTGGCCTGGATCACGTCCGGCGCCGTGCCGTGCTCGACCCAGGTCTCGAGCGCGGAGAGCGTGTCGAACTGGTCGGGAGCCGGACCACCGCTGCAATGATGCATCCCCGGGATCAGGAATAGGCGGACGTTCGCCTGGGTGCGCGCCAACCCCTGACGCACATGGACGAGGTCGCGATAGAACGCGATGGATTGTGAGGCTGGGATCGAGGGGTCGCTCGCGCCGTGGTAGAGGATCATCTTGCGTCCCTGGGCGATGAACTTCTTCAGCAGGGCCGGGTCGCGCGCATTTCCCTCCGCGTAGGTCGCGTTCATCATCGCAAGCATCTTGTCGCCGATCGTGTTGGTCTGCCCGTCGACGTCGAGGTCGGCGACGGAGGCCTTGGGCCCGAGGCCGAGCCAGTGCGTGACCATCTCCTGCACCAGCGCCCAAGCCCGCGGCGCGGTTGCCGGGTCGGCTTTCCAGGGCGCTGCCAGGTTGGTCAGATCCGGCGCGGCCCGGCCGGTGACGGTGAAGGGCGCGCCGGTCGGGTCCGCCAGGTCGGTGATCGCCCAAGGCGTGAACACGACCCGGCCGCGCCTGTCGCGGAACGGCGAGGTGTAACTCTTCAGCACGCGCACCTGGTCGGCGTTCAGGCAAGCCTGCTGCTCGCCGGGGCGGCAGCGCAGGTCCTCCGCACGGATCGGGCAGGCGGACGGGTTTTGCACCAGTCCGTCCTTTGCGCCGTCGAGCGAGTCGCAGCGCGCCCGCACGCGGGCATCGATGGCGGCCAGCGTGTCGGCGGGGATGTAGGCGGCGGGGCTCGAGAGCGCCGCTTTCTGCACCACGGCGCGCGCGGTGTAGGTGTGGAAGCTCATCATCGGATCGCCGGCGATCACGCCGTCATAGTCGGTCGGGTAGCGCTCGGCTTCCATCATCGCCATGCGGCCGCCGGTGGAGCAGCCGTCGAAATACGCGTGTTCGACCTTGCCGGAATAGAACGCCTCGGCGAAGGCCTTGCCGGCGACCGTCACGTCATGTGCGGCGCGGTGGAAGAAGTCGACCATCTTCACCCGGTCCGGCTTGCCGTCGGACAAGCGGGTCCAGCTCGCGATCGTGCCGTCACCGACATGGCCGGTATCGGTCAGCACCGTCACGTAGCCTTTGCCCAGCGCCGAAACGCGGTCCACGGCATTGACGGACGGGATCAGATTGCCGGCGTTGCCGCCGACGCCGAGGAACAGGAAGCGGTGCTGCCACGTGTCCGGCAACTGCATGGCGAACCCGGCAAGGCCGTCAGCGACGCCGGCGCCTTTGGTGACGACGCTGCCCTGCACCTCGCAGTGGCCGGGCGTGACGCCCGCGGCGGCCACGGCCTTGGCCTCGGTGACGATCAGATCCGGGACCTGCAGCGCGTTGAGCGCATCGACGCTGCAGGCCGGCGCCGCGTTGGCCGTGCCGACTATCCCCATGACCGCGCAAATCGCCGCAACACCGGTGCGCATCGACATCCCCTCCGCCCATTCTCGTTGGGGCGAGCCTGGCACGGCGGAAGGCGGCCGGCCAGGGCGTTCGGCCAATCAGGTCTGGTGCAGCGCTTGCGCCACGGCGGCCTGCCAGCCGGCCCATTTGCGGTCACGGTCGGCCGCTTGCAGCGACGGGGTGAAGTGGCGCTCCAACGCCCATCGCTTCTGGAACTGTTCGGGCTCGGGGTAGAGGCCCGCATCCAGCCCGGCGAGGTAGCCGGCGCCGAGCGCCGTCGTCTCCAGGCAATGCGGCCGGTCGACGCCGACGCCGATCATGTCGGCGAGGAACTGCATCGTCCAATTGCTCGCGGTCATGCCGCCGTCGACGCGCAGGACGATCTCGTCGCGATGGCCGGCGTCCTCCAGCATCGCGTCCAGCAGATCGCGTGTCTGATACGCGACCGATTCGAGCGCGGCCCTTGCCAGTTCGCGGCGCGTGGTGCCGCGCGTCATGCCGCTCAGCGTCGCGCGCGCATGGCTGTTCCAATGCGGCGCGCCCAGCCCGGTGAAGGCGGGCACGAGATAGACGTGCTGCGCCGGATCGGCCTCGGCGGCGAGGCCGTCCATTTCCGACGCGTGCTGGATCAGCCCGAGCCCGTCACGCAACCATTGCACGCCGGTGCCGGCGGAGAAGATCGAACCCTCGATCGCGTAGCTGCGCACGCCGCCGCGTTGCAGCGCGATGGTGGTCAGCATGCCGTGGCTCGAGAGCATCGGCTTGTCGCCGGTATGCAGCAGCACGAAGGCGCCGGTCCCATACGTCGCCTTGACCATGCCCGGCGACAGGCACGCCTGACCGACCAACGCCGCCTGCTGGTCGCCGGCGATGCCGCGGACCGGGATCTCGCGGCCGAGCAATGTGGTGGTCCCGAACACGCCGGTGCTGTCCCTTATCTCGGGCATCATGCGGGCCGGGATGCCGAACAGATCGAGCAGCGATTGGTTCCACTGACCATCGAGGCTGCAGAGCAGCGTGCGCGACGCGTTGGTTGCGTCCGTGGCATGGACGCGACCGTCGGTCAGGCGCCAGAGCAGGAAGCTGTCGACCGTGCCGAATGCCAGCTCGCCCGCCTCGGCGCGGGTCCGCGCGCCCTCGACGTTGTCGAGCAGCCAGCCGATCTTGGTGGCGGAGAAATAGGGGTCGAGCCGCAATCCGGTGCGCTGGTTGACCATCGGGCCGTGCCCGGCGGCGGACAGAGCCTCGCAGGCGGCCACGGTGCGACGGTCCTGCCAAACGATCGCGTTGGCGATCGGGCGGCCCGTCCTGCGGTCCCATACGATCGTGGTCTCGCGCTGGTTGGTGATTCCAATGGCAGCGATGGCATCGGCGTCGAGCCCGGCCGTCGCCTCCTTCGCGGTCTCGACCGTCGTCCGCCACAGATCCTCCGGGTCGTGCTCGACCCAGCCCGGCTGCGGATAATGCTGCGGGAATTCCTGCTGCGCGCGGGAGACCACCGCCATGTCCGGGCCGAACACCATGCATCGCGTCGAGGTGGTTCCCTGATCGATGACCAGGACGTGGCCCTTCATGGCTTCGCTTCCCTCGGAACGATGTCGACCAGCGCCGCATCGATGTCGGCGATCTGCTGCTTGGTCATGCGCAAGCCCAGTTTCGAGCGCCGCCAGACGACGTCGGCCGCCGTCCGCACCCATTCGCGCCGCACGAGGTAGCGCAGCTCCGCGTCGGTCAGGTCGGCGCCATAGACCGGGCCAAGATCGTCCACGCCGGCAGCATCGCCGAGCAGTTCGTTGACACAGGTGCCGTAGGCGCGGAGCAGGCGGCGCATAGTGCGCGGGGCGACGAAGGGGTAGCGGGCGCGCAAGGTCTCGAGCAGCTTCTCGAAACCGTCCACGGCGAAATCACCGCCGGGCAAGGTCGCTCGCCCGGTCCAGCCCTCGCTCTGGCCGCCGGGCTTCGGCAGATGCGGCGCAAGCTTGGCTAGCGCCGCCTCGGCCAGACGGCGGTAGGTCGTGATCTTGCCGCCAAAGATCGACAGTTGCGCCGCCTGTCCTGCCGGCGCGTCCAGCTCCAGCACATAGTCTCGCGTCGCCGCCTGCGCTTTCGAGGCGCCGTCGTCATACAGCGGCCGAACGCCGGAATACGTCCACACGACCTGGTCCGGCGTCACCGGCGTGCGCAAGTATTCGCTCGCGCCGTTACATAGATAAGCGATCTCGTCCGGGGATGCCGCGACGTCGCGGGGGTCGCCCTGGTAGTCGAGATCGGTCGTGCCGATCAGGGAGAAATCCTGTTCGTACGGAATGACGAAGAAGATCCGGTTGTCCGCGTTCTGGAAGATGTAGCAATGGTCTTCCGGGTACAGGCGCGGCACCACGATATGACTTCCCTTGACCATACGGACTTTCGCCGGCGCATTGGCGCGCATGACGGTCTGCAGCACCTCGCCGACCCAAGGGCCCGCCGCGTTCACCAGCGTTCGGGCCCGTATGATCTCGGGCTCGCGGCCGACCCCCTGCATCGTCAGCCGCCAGAGGTCGCCTTCCCGCTCGGCGCCGACGCATCTTGTCCGCGTAACCACGGTGGCACCGTGCTCGACGGCGTCGCGGGCGTTCAGCACGACCATCCGCGAGTCCTCGACCCAACAATCCGAATATTCGAACCCGAGCGTGTAGATCGGCTTGAGGCAGCGCCCGGCCGGGTCGGTGCGCAGGTTCTTCATCGCCGTGGCGGGCAGGCGTTTGCGGCCGCCGAGATGGTCGTAGAGGAACAGGCCGAGCCGGAGCAGCCAAGCCGGGCGCAGACCCTTGTGGTGCGGCAGCACGAACCGCAGCGGCCAGACGATATGCGGCGCGACGCCCCACAGCACCTCCCGCTCCATCAACGCTTCGCGCACTAGGCGGAACTCGTAATATTCGAGATAGCGCAGCCCGCCATGGACCAGCTTGGTGGACGCCGACGACGTCGCCGACGCCAGGTCGTCCGATTCGCACAGGAACACCGACCAACCGCGGCCAGCCGCATCGCGCGCAATGCCGCAGCCATTGATCCCGCCACCGATCACGGCGATGTCGACGATGGAATCCAGGCTCGACATACGGTCCGACGCTTCTCCCGCAGGGCGGCTGCATGCGCCCGAACTCTCGGCAGTACCCTAAGACGAATTCCAAACGCGGCTCAACCGACGACGGACGCGCTCCGGGCCGTCACTCCGGCTGGCGCCCCGTGGCCAGCGCGGCCGCGCCGATCGGAACCGCCAAGCCGCCGGCCCCGTGACGGTCCGCCATCGAAGCGACGCCCGCAATCGCCCAGCTTTGGCCCAGCGTCTCGATCAGCAACGGTGCGCCGCTAACCCCAGAGGTCCCAGCACAGCTGTGGCGCAGCAGCGCGTGCCCGTCGCGGTAGCGGACCAAGCCCACCACCGTGCAGTTCGTATCCGCGAGGATCACCTGGGCCCGATCCTGCTCGTAGCCGCCGAGCATGGCCGATGCGCCAGGCGCCGGGTCACCCTGCGCCAGCGGGAGGATTCGATCCGGCGTCCCGATCTCGTCATCGAGCGTCAACACCGCCCAATCCGCATCGGGCGGCGACGATGCCAGAGGTCGCTGGTCCGGTCCAAGCGCAAAGCCGGCACCGCTCTCGACCCGCACCGCCCGTGCGTGCCCGGCATAGATGCCCCGGGCATAACCAACGAGCACGTGGATCGAACTCGGGCGCACTGGACGGCCGGTGCCACGGCCGAACAGGCAGTGCGCGGCGGTCAGCACCAGCCGCGGGCCAATGAGCGCCCCGCTGCAATGCACGCCGACCTCCGTCTGAACGCGCACCACGCCCCGCCACGGCCGCACCGCCCCGTCCACGGCCTGTCTCTGGATCTGAGGCGAGAGACCCGGCAGCGACGAGCCCGGCCGCACGATCGCAGGCGGCGCGTCTGCCCAAGTCACGAGTTCAGGCGGCGTCCGCGAGCGCCCAGCGCCGGCAATGCTGGAGGTAAGCGGCCTCGTGGCTGGCAACGAGGTCCACCACGCTGGTCCAGAGCCAGGAAGGCGCATCGAGCGACTTGCTGCGGTTGCGCTGAAGCTCCGCCAACCAGCGATCCCGGTCCGCCTCGCCGAGCTGTCTTGCGTGCCCGCGGCCGACGACCCGGGCGAGAAATTCCGCCACGCCCATGGCCTCGTCCCTCGTCAGATGCTCGATCTCGAGCTTCAGGTCCTGCGGCAACAATTCACGGATGAAGATCTCTTTGTCGAGCAGCCGGGCTGCGACCATCCGGCTCCCGAGGAAAGGCGACAAATTGCGCGCGCCGGTGACGACGCGGATCCCGTTGCCGGCCGGCATCTCCCGGTCGTTGCGCGGCGCCGCCGCCGTCACGGCCTCCTTGATGTCCATCAGGCAATGCCGCTCCGCCTTGCCGGTATCGATCGCGACCAGGGCGGCCACGCGCAGCAAACCAAGCGAGCTGCAACCCTTTCGCCAGTAGGCGGCGTCGAGCACACGAACCGGCGCATCGTCCGGGCGGGAACGCAGGATCGTCGCCAGGCGGCTCACCTCTGTTTCCGCGAACAGCCTGACCACCGCCTCGCGCTCGCCGGTGGTCAGCGGCCAGAACCGCTTGCCGAGCGGGATGGTCGGGCCGTCACCCTCGATCCGTTCGTCGGCCAAGTGTTTCCAGCTCCGCCCGGCTGCCGCGCGCATCACCTGCCGCACGGTGCGCGGCATTGCGTCCTCGCGATCCAGGGTCTCACCTTGCGCCTCGGCTCCGAAAGCCGCCTCGTAACCCTGCATCATCCGCTCGATCATCAGCGCCGTGGTCACGCCCGGCAGATCGGAGCTGCGGGCCGCCATCGCCAGGGACAGGGCGAGACGGATCAGGTCGTGCGCCGGGTTGCCGATGACAGTCTGGTCGAGGTCGCGGATCTGGATGGCGAGCGCGCCGTCGGTGCTGGCCACGGGCCCGAGATTGCCGACATGGCAATCGCCGCAGATCCAGACTTCGGGGCCGGCGGGCAGCGCCGGCCGATCCGAGGCTTCGAGCCACTGGTAGAAACGGACCGTGCTGCCGCGCACATAGGCGTGGGCGGAAGCTGCCATCTTCCTGTTCCGCTCCTGCAGGAGCGCCTCGGCCCGGTCGGAGGGCTGGATGGTCGATGGCGGCTTGAGGGGCAAAGTCCGACCTATGAAAATTGGGGGCAATTCGTCGACCAAGAACTCCGGCGAGCAACGTAGGTTCCGATCCGTCGCCATCGCCAGTGTCATGCGCCTCGAGCCGGTTTATGCTGCCTGAGACGCAGCGCTCGCCCGAGGAGACCACGATGGATCCACGCTTCGATGTCGAACTGATTGGCGTGTCCAAGCGCTACGGCCCCGGCGCGCCGGCGGTGGACGACGTCTCGCTGCGCATCCCCAAGGCGAGCTACTGCTGCCTGCTCGGTCCCAGCGGATGCGGCAAGACCAGCACGCTACGCATGATCGCGGGCCATGAAACGATCACCAGCGGCGACGTGCTGATCCATGGCGTCAACGTCACCGGGCTACCGCCGATCAAGCGCGGCACGGCGATGATGTTCCAGAGCTACGCCCTGTTCCCGCATCTCGACTGCGCCGAGAACGTCGCCTTCAGCCTGCGCATGCGCGGCGTCAGCAAGGCGGAGCGGACCGAGCGGGCGATGGCCTACCTGGCGCTGGTCCACATGGAACGGTTCGCCGACCGGCTCCCGGCCCAGCTCTCGGGCGGTCAGCAGCAGCGCGTCGCGCTGGCCCGCGCGCTGGTCAGCGAGCCGAAAGTGCTCCTCCTCGACGAACCCCTCTCCGCGCTCGATCCGTTCCTGCGCATCAAGGTGCGCGAGGAACTCAAGCGGCTGCAGCGGGAGCTGGGGATCAGCTTCATCCACGTCACGCACAGCCAGGATGAGGCGATGGCGCTCGCCGACATGATGGTGGTGATGCAGGACGGGCATGTCCGCCAGGCCGGAGACCCGCGCGAGGTGTTCAGCAATCCCGCCACCAGCTTCATCGCGCGCTTCATCGGCGGCCACAACGTCCTGCCGGCGGCGGGGGGCCTGATCGCGGTTCGTGCCGACCGCTGCCGCCTGGGCGATGGCGCCGGGCTGCCGGCAACGGTCGATGCCGTGGAGTATCAGGGCGGCTCGGTCCGGATCGCGCTCACGACGGAAAGCGGGGATGCCGCCTCGGTGCTGCTGCCGGATGCGGCCTACGATGCCGAACCGATCCAAGCCGGCGCCCGCACGCATCTCACCTGGGCGCTCGAGGACGAACGCCGCCTCGCCGCCTGAAGCGACGGGCCGATCAGTAGCTGATCATGACATTCACCGTGTCGGTGTAGGTGCCGGGCGCTGGGCTCGTCTGGGCCGGCACTTGGCCGTAAGCCGTGAGCGAGCCGGTGCCATTCGCGATCGTTTGCGTGTTGGTCCCGGACGTGCTGCCCCAGGGCTGGGTCATGCCCGCATTCTGATAAATTCCGTATGTGATCGCATTCGCGCCGGACTTCATCACGCGTGCGGCCGGTCCAGTCCCGGACACGCCGTTATCGAGCGAAATCGAGACCGGAAGCGACGTGTTGCAGGTGGACGTGACCGTCGCGGTTGCGGTGCGCGCAGTGCCCAGGATCGAGCTGGCCGGAAAGGTGAGCCCCGTCGCGGTCACCAGGCACTGGGCGGGAACAGTTGCGTTCAGAGTCACGGTAAAGCTGCCGATCGTCGGGGACGCAGCGACGAGCGCCCCACAGGTGCCGGGTGATGTCGAGGTCGTTAGGTAGTACATCTGCGCGTCGGTTCCGGTGAACGTCGTCGAGTAACTCCCGGGCGGGGGAGTGGAACCAGGCGTCGGAATTTTTCCTGCGAGGGGAAAATTGTTCGTCGAGGCGCTGCTCGCGGGGATGGACAGCGAGAATGGACCGGCCATCGCCCGCGCGGTCCCGTCGCCGATCTCCGACGTGTACACAGGACTGCCGGTGAGCTGGAACGCCAGCGTGTTGCCGCCGGAAGCCAGCGTCCGATTGGTCGGCGCCGTGCCTCCGGAGCCGGTGCCAAGCGAGATGCATCCATAAATCGTCGCGGCGGTCGCATTCGGGTTGGTGCAGGTCACCCCGACGTTGCCGCTCGCTGAATACGGATATCCCGTGAACGGCTGGACGGTTGGAAAATTCAGCGTCGGCCCGGCGAAGGTGCACGAAACGTTGGCCGCGCGTGCCGCGTGCATCAGACCCGGCAAGCAGACCAGGAGTAGCCCCGCACCCACCCAGAGGGCCAAAGCCCGGCCATAGGCAAGGACCCGCGTCATCCCGCCGCCTCCTCGCAAGCCAGCGTGCCCAGCCGGCGGCCTACCCCGCCGTGACCATCGAACTTCGTGGTGACCTGACAAGTGAGCCCGTCCGGCATCTCCACGCGTAGCACCTCGTCAGCCGCTATCGAGGGCAGGAAGGCGCGCCCGTCCTTGCCGACCGGCGCGTTGGATGTCGCCGAGAAGACGGTCGTGCCGACCGGAGGCGGCTCGCCCCGGAACGTGATTCGGAAACTGGCCGCCCCGCCCGTCGATTGCACCCGGAACGAGAGCCGCGCGGCGCCGCCGTCGCGCAGCACCACCTTGCCATCCGTGACGCTCGGCACCGCGTCGATCGGCAGGTCCATGGTATCGATCGACACACGCTGCGGGACGCCCGCCACGGTGCCGCTCAGAACCAGCTTGCCGTCTAGCGAGGTGCGTCCGCGGGAGTCGCCATTGAGTTCGACCGGCACGCCCGACCGCTCCGCATCCACCAGCACGATGCCGCCGTGTACCGGGTCGGAGACGAAAGGATGCCAGCCGATCACCCCGGCGCTGCCGCGCATTGTGGCGTAGGTGGTGGTCGACGACCCGCTGGTTTGAACCGACGCGCCGACGATGCCGTAATTGGTGCTGGCTTCCACCGTCGCGTTCGCGAATAGGCTGGCCGGATCTCGCGTCGCGATGGCGTTCCAGCCGACTGACCCGGCCTGCTCGCGCAGCGGCTGGCCGACATTGACCGAGAAGCTGGCGCTATCACGCGACTGGCCCAGGGCGTGGCCCAAACCAGCCCCCGCCGACGCCGCGCCCTGCGCCTCGCCGATCTGGAACGACAATCCGGCCATGACCGTGGTGGAGCGGCGGCCGCCGAGGTCACGGAACGCATTGGCGAACATCGGCAGCCCCGCGACGGCGAAGTTCGCGCTCAGTGACGCAATCCCGACCGAGCCGCTGCCGGCGAAGCGGCTCATCTGATAGGAAGCGCTGAGCCCGAACGTCGGCATGACTTGCCACGACAGGCGGGCGGCGAGTTCCGACACGGACGGCACGGTGAGCAGCGGATTGAAGCCACTTTTTTGCGCGAAGCGCCGCCCCGACACGGACACGACGTCGTCGAACGCACCGACCGTCTGCGACACGCGGGCATCCAACATCAGGTTCCATGGTCCGACCGCGCTGATCGCCAAGCGGCCTTGGCCGCCGACACCTCGATCGGAATGGCTGGCGGCCAGCGTCCCCCGCAATGCCACCGACGACGAAGCGATGACGTCCGCGCCCAGCTCGACTTCACCGAATCGTGGTCCCGCCTCGCCGTGCGCGCGAAGGGTCACGCGCTCGAACAGGCCGTAACGCGCATTCGCATAGCCGTAGATGTCAGGCTCATAGGACGATGCGGCGGTGGCATATCCGAACCGGGGCACTCCCAGGCCTGCGGACCAGAGAAACAGGCCCTGCCGCAGCAGATTGGCGTCCACCCGCGGCACCTCGACAGGCATAAGGACGCTACGGCCGGTGACATCCGTGACCACCAGCGCCGCCGATCCGGCAACCCCAGGGGGCAATGTCAAGGCGAACGGTCCGCCCGCGGTCGATGCGCTGTAGGCGCGTTGACCGTTCAGGACCAGGTCCAGCACGGATTGCGCCTGGGCCGAGCCATAGATCGTGGCGACCGGGGCCGAGGACCAGCCCGGCGTGCCGCTGAACTCGGTGCCGGCCTGGATGCCGAGAAAGCGATAGATGCGGCCGGCCGACATCGGATCGCCGGGCGGGAGCAGGTCGCCGGCCGATACCGCCAGGTTCTCGCTCGCTGGTCGCCAAGTCAACGTGCTGTCGAGCCGCACCAGGCCGCCTTGCGCCGCCCGCTCGCTATCGTAGGCCCAGCCGAAGCTACCCACGAGGTCCGGCCCGATCAGTCGGAGGTCGGCTAAGCCGCCGAACGCGACCGGTCTGCTGCCGCCGAGACCGGTGCGGCCGAACACATGGCGGGCATTGACGTCATAATCGACGTAGGCGCCCCAGATCTCCGGGCTGAGATGGACCTCCGACCCAGTTTCGGGCGCGAAACGCTGCAGATCCATCATCGTCGCCGGGACCGACAGTTCCAAGGATGAGGCGGACACGTCATGGTGGAACTGGATCGGTCCGTCCGGCTGTAAACGAAGCGGTTGCTGCGCAGGGCCGGAGACGTGCAGCGCCGCAGCCGTTTCCCGCGGGATCGACATGCCGGCCTTGTCCATCTCGAACAGGTGCTCGCCTTGATCGAGACCTTTCAACGTGACCCTAAGCAGCACGCGCTGCTCCGGCACGCTGTCCGGCGCCGGGGCGAAGCGATCGCTCGACCGCTCGGCGTGCGGCATGCCCACCCCGGCGGCCAGTGCCAACGCCGCGCTCGCGAGAGAACAGATCGCCGGCCTCGAGCGGAAGCCTGATCTCTGCCGATCATGGGAGCGATCATGCTCACTCACCGCACGCTGATGTCGCGATGTCCGACATCGGTTTCGACATCCAAGGTGCCGGCATGGATCGGCGAGACCAACGGGACCGCCAGCCCCCCGCGCGCGAGTGCGTAACCGATCAGACCCGACGCGAGGACATGGCCGTCCTGAGTGATCTTGGTCAGGCGAGCGCGGCGGCCGCCGGCGTTCTGGATCAACACCCGTCGCGGATCCATGATCCGCGCCGTCAGCACCGGCGCCGACGGATTGGGCGGCACGACGAAGGCCGGCAGGTTCTGGGTCAGCGCGAACACGACCCGGCCGCCGACGACTTCGCTGCGTTCCGGCAGTTGCTTGATCATCACCCGGAATGCGCGCTCGACATCTGCCGAGCCGGGTGGCAACCGGATGCGCATCGTGTAGCTGGATCGTGGCGGCACCCACATTGCCGGCGGCGAGGCGAGGGCCGTCTCGGATTCGACGACGTGCTCCGCCCCGGAGCCATCTTGCGACCAGTCCAGCACCTGGCTTTCGAGATAAATCCGCCGCTCGCCGGAATTGGTCACCACGACCAGACCCATTCCGTCACGGGTCTCGATCGTGATCGGCCGAACATCGAAACTGTCTGCGCGAGCCGACTGCTCTGCTGCAATAGAAAGGCAGACGAGCGCAGCAATCGTCATACAACGCCGCTTCATGAAGAGGAGCCTTTTTGGTTCGCAGTCCGAATTCAGTAGGTAACGGTGACGTTCACGACGTCTGAGTAGGAGCCCGGCGCGGGCGACGTCTGGACCGGCACGCGTCCGTAAACGCTGATCGATTGGGCCGAGCCCGATCCTGTGCCGGCGACGGTGTCTGTACTGATCGTGTTCCCGAAATTGGTCGTCAGACCAGCGTTTTGGAACAACTGATACGAGATGGTGGCGGCGCTCGGGCCCGTCATCTTACGGGTCGTGGTGCTAGCGCCGGTGCCGCCGCCGGCATCCAGCCCGATCGTGTAAGGGGTCGTGTTGGTGCACGTGACACTCAGCGTCGTCGTCGCATTGACGATCGAGAACAATCCGGTAGCCGTTCCGAATGCCAGTGTTCCGGCCGAGACCTGACATCCCGCGGTGATGGTCATCGAGACCGGCATCGTCGTCGTGGCCGTTGCCGCGAACGCGGAGCCGGACATGACGACCGTTGAGAGCATGAGCGCTAACGCGCTACGTCCTGATAAGGGTTTTTTAATAATCATGACAAAATAAATCCGTGCATAATCACGCCAGCACACGGTAACCTAACGAATTTAACAATTGTTTAAACGACAGCAAAAGTTCCGCGGCAATCTAGTTAATCGTAGACCACGAACTCATCGACCGCTCGAGACTTGAGTCTCGCTTGCTCCGATATAAACGCATATTGTAACCATTGCGTCCTTCATCCGTCACGAGCCGGCGAAAACCAGCGCGAAGAGCGCCGCCGGTCGAGCCGAGGCATGAACGTTGATCGTCGGTCCGATCAGACGGAAGCTGATCCTCGCAACGATCCGTGCCATGCTGTCCGCTATGGACGCTTCCCATCTTGCCCGCGCGCAGTTTGCCTTCACGGTAAGCGCGCACATCATCTTCCCCGCGCTCTCGATCGGTCTGGCGAGCTATCTCGCGGTGCTCGAAGGTCTCTGGCTGTGGACGAAGAAGCCGATCTATCTCGACCTGTTCCAGGTCCTGGCTGAAGCCTTTCTCGCTAGCCTTCGGCATGGGCGTCGTCAGCGGCCTGGTCATGTCCTACCAATTCGGCACGAATTGGGGCGCGTTCTCCGACAAGACCGGCCCCGTGCTCGGGCCGCTGATGGGCTACGAAGTGCTGTCGGCGTTCTTTCTCGAGGCCGGCTTCCTGGGCGTGATGCTGTTCGGCATGAGCAAGGTCGGGCCCGCGCTGCACTACATGGCTACATGCATCGTCGCCATTGGCACGCTGATCTCGGCGTTTTGGATCCTCTCGGTGAACTCCTGGATGCAGACGCCCGCCGGCTACACACTCTCGCCCGAAGGCCGTTTCCTACCGCAGGACTGGGTCGCCATCGTGTTCAACCCGAGCTTCTTCGTGCGCTTCCCGCACATGGTGCTCGCCTCCTACCTCTCGGTCGCCTTCATCGTCGGCGCGACCGGCGCATTCCATCTGCTGCGCGGCCGCGATAGCCCGGCATCGCGCAAGATGTTCAGCATGGCGCTCTGGATGGCGACCATCGTCGCCCCGCTGCAGATCGTGATGGGGGATATCCACGGCCTGAACACACTCGAACACCAGCCGGCGAAGGTCGCCGCGATGGAAGGGCTGTTCGAAACCACCCAGGGCGCGCCGATGGCGCTGTTCGGCATTCCCAACATGGCCACCGGCCATCTCGACAACGCCATCGAGATCCCGCACGCGGCCTCCCTGATCCTCACGCACCAGTGGAACGGCGAGGTTCGCGGCCTCAACTCCTGGCCGCGCAGCGAGCGTCCGAACGCGCTCGTCGTGTTCTGGTCGTTCCGCGTCATGGTCGGGCTGGGGTTCGCGATGCTCGGTCTCGGCCTATGGAACTTGTTCCTGCGCCGTCGCCGCCGCCTCTACGAGACCCGGCTCCTGCATTGGGCGACCTTGCTGATGGCGCCCTCGGGCCTGGCCGCGCTGATCGCCGGCTGGATCACGACCGAAGCGGGGCGGCAACCCTGGACCGTGTTCGGTCTGCTGCGGACGGCCGACAGTCTCTCGCCGATCGCGGCGCCGGGCTTGGCGGTCTCGCTTGGCGCCTTCGTCCTGGTCTATCTCACGGTGTTCGGCGCCGGCGTCATGCTGATGCTCCGCATCATGGCCCGGCCGCCGATCCAGGGTGAGCCGGAACCCGCACGCATGCCGAGCCATGCCGCCGGGATTAACCCCGGCCCGGCGATGGCCGCAGAATGACCGCCCTAGACCTCCCGCTGATCTGGGCCGGGCTCATCGCCTTCGCCGTACTCGCCTATGTCGTGCTGGACGGCTTCGACCTCGGCGTCGGCATCCTCTTCGCGGTCGAACGCGCGGATCATGACCGGGACGTGTTGGTCAACTCGGTCGCGCCGGTCTGGGACGGCAACGAGACCTGGCTCGTGCTCGGCGGCGGCGGTCTGTTCGCCGTGTTCCCGCTCGCCTACGCGACCATCCTGCCGGCGCTCTACCCGAGCATGATCGGGATGCTGCTCGCCCTGGTGTTCCGCGGCGTTGCGTTCGAGTTCCGGTTCCGCGCCGAGACGCGGTGGGGCCGCCGCCTGTGGGACCTCTCGTTCGCGTTGGGTTCGACGCTCGCCGCTTTCTGCCAGGGCCTCTCGCTCGGCGGCTTGCTGCAAGGAATCCACGTCGTCGACCGCGCCTATGCCGGCGGCTGGTGGGACTGGCTGACCAGCTTCACCGTGCTTTGCGGGGTGGCGCTGGTCATCGGCTATGCGTTGCTCGGGGCGGCCTGGCTGATCTGGCGCACCGAGGGCGAGTTGCAGGCGCGTTGCTATGGCTATGCCCGAGCGCTCGGGATCGCCACGCTCGCGCTGATCGTCGTCGTCAGCCTCTGGACGCCCATGCTGCATGCCCGCTTTGCCGAGCGTTGGTTCCACTGGCCGGGCATCCTGCTAACAAGCCCGGTGCCGCTACTCCTGGCCTTGCTCGCGTGGCGCTTCTGGCGCGGTGTAGAACGGCGTGAGGAGCTGTCGCCGTTCCTCAGCGCGCTCGGCGTCTTCGCGCTGTGCTTCGCCGGGCTGGGGATCAGCATGTTCCCGCTGATCGTGCCGCCGGACATCACGATCTGGCAGGCGGCCGCGCCGTTCGAGAGCCAGCTCTTCCTGCTGGTCGGCTCGCTCGTACTGCTGCCGCTGATCCTGGTTTACACCGGCTACGCCTACTGGGTGTTCCGCGGCAAGGTCCAGGTCGGCGCGTCCTACCATTGATGCGCGCGCGTCTCGGCTGGTTCGCACTGCTCTGGCTCGCGGGCGTCGGGACGGTCGGCCTGGTTGCGCTGCTGCTGCGGTGGACGATGCGGGTGGTCGGCTGAGCGGTTCGGCGAAAACCTGGATTTCCCGCATCTAGGCCAGGCCGTTCAACAGGAGCCGGCCTTCAATCCCTCGCGGGCGCTCGTCGCAAGCACGTCGGCGCGTTCGTTCATGACGTCTCCGGCATGGCCGCGGACCCAGCGCCAATCGATTTCGTGCGGTTTGGCGGCGTCGAGCACGCGGCGCCAGAGGTCCATGTTGGCGACCGGGTCGCCGGCGGCGTTGCGCCAGTTGCGGCGCACCCAGCCAGTGCTCCATCTCGTCACGCCGTTGCGGAGATATTCGCTGTCGGTGTGCAGGATGACACGGCACGGGCGGCTCAGGGCCTCCAGCGCGGCCGCCGCGGCAGTCAGTTCCATCCGGTTGTTGGTTGTGGCCGCCTCGGCCCCGGTGAGTTCGCGCTCGTGGCCGCCGAAGCGGAGGATCGCGGCCCAGCCGCCGGGGCCGGGATTGGGCTTACAGCCGCCATCGGTCCAGATCTCGACCGATTGCGATTCAGAGTCCGTAGGCATGTTCGTCCTTCGCGCCGAGATGGAAACGCAGGCGGCGCAGATACTCGATCGGGTCCTTGCGAGTCACCAGGGCGCCCTCGGGCGTGTTGACCCAATCGTAGAGGCGGGTGAGCAGAAAGCGGATCGCCGCACCTTGGCAGAGCGCCGGGAGCGCCGCGCGTTCGGCCTCCGTCAGCGGACGGATCGCGGCGTAGGCCCGCAGCATGGCGCGGGCCTTGGTCACGTTGAACTGGTAGTCCGGCTCGAAGCACCAGGCGTTCAGGCAGACAGCGATGTCGTAGGCCAGCAAATCGGTCGCAGCGAAATAGAAGTCGATCAGTCCGGAGACCTGCCCCTGCAGGAAGAACACATTGTCCGGAAACAGATCCGCATGGATATGGCCGCGGGGCAGGTCGGCTGGCCACTCCGCCAGGATCCGCTCGAGCGCGGTCTCGAGTTCGGCGCCGAGGCCAGGCTGCACCTGGTCGGCGCGGGGCAGGCAGCGATCCAGCAAGGGCCGCCACCCTGATGGTCCGAGCGCGTTGGGCCGTTCACGTGCATAGCCGGCGCCGGCGCGGTGCAGCAAAGCCAGCGCATTGCCGAGCGGCGCGCAATGTTCGGGGCGGATCCGGCGCGGCCAGACGCCCGGCAGGAACGTCGTGACACAGGCCGGACGGCCGGCAAGGCGTCGGAGGCTTTCGCCGTCGCGGGCTTGCACCGGGAGCGGACAGTTGATCCCCTGGAGCGCCAGATGCTGCATGAGGCCGAGGAAGTATGGGAGTTCGGCCGGGTCGACGCGCTTCTCGTAGAGCGTGAGGATGAAGTCGCCCGTCGTGGTGCGGAGCTGGTAGTTGCTGTTCTCCACGCCCTCCGCGATGCCGCGGAACGCGACGGCGGTGCCCAGATCGTAGTCGGCGAGGAAAGCGGCGAGGTCCTCGTCGGTGACCTCGGTGTAGACGGCCATTTAACGTGTTGGGCGCTGATCGAGCCGTGCGCCGCTCACGTGAGGGGGACGGGCAGCTTGAAGACGACGTCCTCTTGCGTCACCTGCCGCTCCTCGATCTCGAGCACATAGCGCTCGCCGAGACGGCCGAGAAGCTGCTGCACCAGGCTCTCCGGCGCGGACGCACCGGCGGTCAGGCCCAAGCGGCGAACGCCGTCGAGCACCGACCAGTCGAGCTGGTCGGCCTTCGGCAGGAGGATCGCGCGCCGCGCGCCGGCACGCTCGGCGACTTCACGCAGGCGCTGCGAGTTGCTGCTGTTGGGACTGCCGATGACGACGACGAGGTCGCAATCCGGCGCGATCGCCTTGACCGCCGCCTGCCGATTGGTCGTGGCGTAGCAGATATCCTCGTGCTTCGGGCCTTCGATCAACGGAAAGCGCGTGCGCAAGACGTCGACGATGTCGGCGGTGTCGTCGACCGAGAGGGTGGTTTGGGTGATGAACGCCAGCCGGGTCGGGTCGGCCGGCTGAACGGTGCGGGCGTCGTCGACGTCCTGGACCAGAGTGACGCTGCCCGGCGGCAGCTGGCCCATGGTGCCAACGACCTCCGGATGTCCGGCATGGCCGATCATGAGGATATGGCGCTGGTCGACACCGCCGCCGGCGAAGTGCCGCTCGGCCTCGCGGTGAACTTTGCTGACCAGCGGGCAAGTGGCGTCGAAATAAAGCAAGTTGCGCCGCTGCGCTTCGGCCGGGACCGATTTGGGGACCCCATGGGCCGAGAACACCACATGGCCCGCCTCCGGCACCTCATCGAGCTCCTCGACGAAGACCGCGCCCTGTGCTTCGAGATCCTCGACCACCGTCCGGTTATGGACGATCTCGTGGCGCACATAGACCGGGGCGCCGTAGCGGCGCAGCGCCTCCTCGACGACGCGGATGGCGCGGTCGACTCCGGCGCAGAACCCACGGGGACCTGCCAAGACGACGCTGAGTTCGGGTTTCTGGTCCATGCGATCCGAGTCGGCTGTGAGCAGGGCCTTCGCAGGGGGCGAAGGCGGGGAGCGGGCTAGGTCCCGCGTCCCTGTTATGGCTACAAGTGAGGCCTCCGCCAAGGGTGGCGTTTCTGGAGCATCGAATGGCTGTATTGTCCCGCCTCGCGCTTGCCGCGGTTTCCACCCTCCCGCTCGTGGCGGGCTGCAGCAACACCGCCGATAAATTCGCCCCAGCCTGCCCCAAGCCCGTGATCCTGCGCGATGGCGGGGATCTGCAGCGATTCCGCGGCGCCGGGCACGATTTCCTCGACACCACGATCCAGGGCCGCATCACCGGCATCTCCGGAAGTTGCAAGGCCGACGGCTCGCGTGCCGTCTCCGCCACCGTCAACGTCGGCATGGAGCTGATGCGCGGCCCCGCGGCGGTCGGGCGCGCCACCGACGTCGCCTTCTTCGTCGCGGTCAGCCGGGGAGACCGCGTGCTGGACAAGCAGGTCTACACACTACGCGCCGTGTTCCCCGAGAACACCGACCGGCTGCGGCTTTCTGGCGACAGCGTCGATCTGATGCTCCCGGTGAGCAAGGACGTCGGGGCGGAGGCCTATCAGGTCACCGTCGGTTTCCAGCTCTCTCCGGAAGAACTGGAGCTGAATCGGCAGAAGAACGCCCGCAAGTAAGCGGGCGGTCTGCTCAGCCGCCGCCCATCACGACGCGGCCGGGTTTGTCGGGCGCTTCGGGGCTGCTCATCGCGAGCAGATAGGGGTCGTGGGTGCAGATGATCTCCACGTGGTGGCCCTGGTCGCGATTGATGCGGCGAAGGCTCGCCAATGAGCGGCGGCGTTGGGCCTGGCTCGCCTCGAGCGACCACTGCAGCAGCCGGGCACCGGTCGGCATGCTCGGGTGCTCGGGATCGAGTTCGCGCGCGTTCAAAATCGCGTCGCCGGCATGCAGCATGAACTGGCCACGCCCCAGGTCGATCGCGACCCCGCAATGGCCGCGCGTATGGCCCGGCAGCCAGACCAGCATCAGTGCCGGAACCTCGTCGAGATAAGTCGCGGGTAGGCCGAAGAATTCGGCGTCGAGGTGGTCGTAGCTGTGCCAGTTGCTCTGACTGAACGCGCTGGCGACACCGTAGCGGGCGCTCTCTTTCGGGCTGCGCGGCGAGCGGACCGCTTTGGCCTCTGCGCCGGAGAGGTGGACCGTGGCGTTTGGGAAGTCGGGCAGCCCGGCGACATGGTCGAAGTCCATGTGGGTCATGACGATGTGCTTGACGTCGCCAGGCTGGAAGCCGAGGCGCTCGACCTGGGCCGCGGCCGATTCCTCGGAGCGCAGCCGCATGTTGAAAGCGGTGCGGAACACCGGCCCGATCAGCTCGGCGGAGCGCTCGGCATCGCGGCCGACCACGCCCGCATCGATCAGGATCAGCCCGGCGGCGGTCTCGACCAGCAGGCAGTGGCAGACGAAGTGGGACGGGCCGACGCCGGGCGTGCGCCCGTCGAACAGGGCGCCCCCGAACGGCTGCATCTCGCCCGCACCAAGATGATGGATCTTCATCGCTCAGGCCGCCTTGTTCATCGGTTCGCCGAGCGGGCGGCGAACGCGGGTGCGCTTGGCCGTCGCCAACGCCTTGTGCTCGCGACGGGTCAGGGACGATGCGACTGCGACGTCGACCAGGGTGAGGCCGAGAACCCCGATTGCAGCCCAAGCCGCGTTGTGGCGGCGGGCGTTGCCGCGGCCGAGCGCGACGCCGAGCACCGCCAGATCCATCACGTCGCCGGCGACGCGGGCCCAGATCGGCCAGGCGCGGTCCGGGTAGCCCATCGCCATCAGGCCGGTGAAGATCTCGCGGCCGCCGGCGGTGGCGACCACCTCCGGCTTGTCGATGCCCAGCGCATCGGCCGTGTCGCGGCCGCGGAACAGGCTGAACGCGCCGAGACCGAGGCTCGCGAAGCCGAGGAGGCGGGAGGATTGGATGTCGCTGATCATGGCTTGAGCACCACCTTCGTGCATTGGTCCTGCTTGTCTCGGAAGACCCGGTAGAGGTCGGGGCCGTCCTCCAGCGAGCCGACATGGGAGATCACGAAGGAGGGGTCGATCTCGCCCTTCTGGATCCGCTCCAGCAGCGGCCCGAGATATTTCTGGACTGGCGTCTGCGCCATCCGGAAGGTCAGGCCGCGGTTGATGGCCGAGCCCATCGGCACCTTATCGAGCAGCCCGCCATACACGCCGATGATCGAGACGATCCCGAAGTTGCGGCAATTGGTGATGGCTTGCCGCAGCGCGTGCGGGCGGTCGGTGCCGAGGAAGGCGGTCTGCTTGAAGCGGTCCAGCGCGGAGTCGATGCTCGCCCAGGTCTCCGCTTCCATGCCGACCGCGTCGATGCAGGCATCCGCGCCGCGGCCTTCGGTCAGGTCGTTGATGCGGTCGTAGACGCTCTCTGCCATGAAATCGATGGTGATCGCGCCCGCTTTCCGCGCGAGTTCGAGGCGCTCGGGCACGGTGTCGATGGCGATCACCCGCTCAGCGCCGAGCAGGAAGGCGGAGCGGATCGAGAACTGGGCAACCGGCCCGCAGCCGAAAACGGCGACCGTCTTGCCCTGCGGTTCGCAGAATTCGGCGCCCATGTAGCCGGTGGGGAAGATGTCGGACAGGAACAGGACCTGCTCGTCGGAAAGCCCCTCCGGAACCTTGATAGGCCCGACATCCGCGAACGGCACCCGCAGATATTCTGCCTGCCCGCCGGCGTAGCCGCCGAGCAGATGGGTGTAACCGAACAGGCCGGCCGGGCTGTGGCCCCAGAGCTGTTCGGCAACCTTCCGGTTCGGGGTCGGATTGCTGCGCTCGCAGCCGGAGAAGAAGCCCTGCTTGCAGAAGAAGCACTGGCCGCAGGCGATGGTGAAGGGCACGACGACGCGGTCACCCTTCTTCAGATTGGTGACCTCGGCGCCGACTTCGACGACTTCACCCATCGTCTCGTGACCGAGGATGTCGCCTGGCATCATGCCGGGCATCAGTCCGTCGTAGAGATGCAGGTCGGAGCCGCAGATCGCGCAGGCGGTGACTTTGATGATGGCGTCTCTTGCGTGCTCGATCGTCGGATCAGGCACTGTGTCACAGCGTATGTCTTTTTTCCCGTGGTAGCAGAGCGCCTTCATCGGAGTTCCTCGGACGTGAGACGATGCAACACCGGCGACCGGTCGGCGGTGGCATCACGAGGTCTCGAACGGCTAAGCCGGCGCGAGGGTGGTGGCGGGCAATGAACGGTCACGACGCCGTTCGGCTGCAACCTGTGCTGGCGCGTCGACGCGGAACTCACAATCGAATCCCACTCGATCGTGACGTAACGATCTATCGCGAACTGCCGATCTGTCTTTGCGGATTCGGACTGGGTTTCATCACAATGAGTTGCAATCAGCTGAAATTGAAGGTCGTGAAACTTTACAGTCGTTTGATTTCGGCGATAGCAACTTAGCTCAAGCTACTGATCTACCAATGGTATTTTTTGTGGCACGGTTCGTCGGCGGATTATTTCGAATTGTATTTCATTCTTTTAGGTCATGCGGTTGTCAAGCTTGCGGCTCTATTGTCTCAAGTGGAGACAAAAAGCCGCCCGCGCAAATCGGGCAGAGTGTCGACATCTGTCGTCGTTTGTTGAGAGGGAGGCGTTTTGCTTAAGGGGCAACGACGATTGCAATTTTGATCGCGATCAGTTGATCGCTTCTAGAGCAAACGTGACAGATTGCTGTTGACAGGATTCAGGCGGCTTAGCCGAGTCAGACGAGCGTCAGGTCGTCCCGATGAATGATCTCGTCGCGGCCTCGCCAACCCAAAATGGCCTCGATTTCCTCTGAACGGTGGCCGGCGATTCGGGTGGCGTCGGTGCTCGCATAGGCGGACAGGCCCCGGCCAACGACGGCGCCATCGCCTGTTTGGATCAGCACTGGATCGCCCCGCTCGAACTCGCCTTCGACGGCGCGCACGCCGGCGGGGAGCAGCGACCGGCCGGCGGCGAGCGCGCGGGCTGCTCCGGCGTCGACGACGAAGGCGCCGGCAGGTTGCAGGCTTCCAGCTATCCAGCGCTTGCGGGCGGAACGGCCCTCGGCGGCGGGGAGGAACCACGTGCAGCGCGCGCCGGTCACCAGCGCCTCGAGCGGATGGTCGGTGTGGCCGAGGGCTATGGCCATCGCGCAACCCGCTTGCGTGGCGATGCGGGCAGCGACCAGCTTGGTGCGCATGCCGCCGCTCGAGTAGCCCGGCGGCGGCTCACCGCCCATGGATTCGATCTCGGGCGTAAGGGTCTCGACGACGGGGATATGGGCGGCGGCTGGCTCGCGCTTGGGGTCCGCGGAGTAGAGGCCGTCGATGTCGGAGAGAAGGAGGAGTTGGTCGGCCTGCACCATCTCGGCGACGCGCGCTGCAAGGCGGTCGTTGTCGCCGAAGCGGATCTCGGCGGTGGCGACGGTGTCGTTCTCGTTGATGACCGGGATACAGCCGAGACCGAGCAGGGTGGAGAGGGTGGCGCGGGCGTTGAGGTAGCGCCGGCGGTCTTCGGTGTCTTCGAGGGTCAGCAGAAGCTGGGCAGCGACGAGCCCCTGACGGGAGAGCGCCTCGGTCCAAGCCTGGGCCAGGCGGATCTGGCCGACGGCGGCGGCGGCCTGTTTCTCCTCAAGCCTCAGTCTCTTGCGGCCTAGACCAAGTGCGGTGCGGGCCAGGGCGATGGCGCCGGAGGAGACCACGATCACCTGTGTGCCCCGGGCCCGGGCTGCGGCAATGTCCGCGGCGACGCCGTCGAGCCAGGCGGCGCGGGGCACGGCTTGGTCGACCATCAGGGCGCTGCCGATCTTGACGACCAGCAGACGGGCGGACGCGATTTGCGGGGTCATGCCGTCCTGATGACGAGACCCTCACTCTGCCCCGGCCTGCCCTGCGGTTCATGTCCAGCGGGAGAGGGCTCGGCCGAGCGGGCCTGCTGAATGCCGTTCATCAAGGTGCGAAGGACATCTTGGACGCCTTGGCCGGTGACGCCGGACATGAGCATCACCGGGCGGCCGGATGCCTTCGCGAGCGCGGTCCGGCGGGCACTGGCTTCGCGTGCCGTCATGGCGTCGGATTTGTTCAGGATCAGCAGCTCGGGCTTGTCGGCGAGCCCGGCGCCGTAGGAGGCGAGCTCCTCGCGGATGGTGCGCCAAGCCTGGACGACGTTGCCGGCCGCACCATCGATCAGATGCAGCAGCATGGCGCAGCGCTCGACGTGGCCGAGGAAGCGGTCGCCGAGGCCGGCGCCCTCATGGGCACCCTCGATCAGGCCGGGGATGTCGGCGACGACGAACTCTTCCGAGTGCGATAGCCGGACGACGCCGAGCTGCGGATGCAGCGTGGTGAAGGGGTAGTCGGCGATCTTCGGCCGGGCCGCGGAGACGACGCTCAGGAAGGTGCTCTTGCCCGCATTCGGCAGGCCGACAAGTCCGACATCGGCGATGAGCTTGAGCCGCAGCCAGACCCAGCGCTCCTCGCCCGGGTAGCCGGGCGAGGACTTGCGGGGGGCGCGGTTGGTGCTGGTCTTGAAGTGGGCGTTACCGTGCCCGCCATCGCCGCCGCGGAGCAGGGTGATCCGCTTGCCGGGCGCATCGAGGTCGGCGAGGACGGTCTCGTGATCCTCGTCGATAATCTGGGTCCCGATCGGGACCTGGATCACGATGTCGGTCGCCCCGGCGCCGGTGCGATCGCTGCCCGCGCCGTTGCCGCCCTTGGGCGCGCGGAAGTGCTGCGTGTAGCGGAAGTCGATCAGGGTGTTGAGGTTTTCCGCGGCGACGAAGACGATGTCGCCGCCTTTCCCACCATTGCCGCCGTCCGGGCCGCCGAATTCGAGATGCTTCTCGCGGCGGAATGCGACCACTCCGTTGCCACCGTCGCCGGAGCGGAGATAGATCTTGGCTTGGTCGAGGAATTTCATTGTTTTACTTCGTGTGAGGGCTGGTGGGAGCGCCCTCACCTAGCCCTCTCCCGGCGGGAGAGGGCAAGCGACGTGAGGGAAGTCTTATTCGGCGGCTTTGGGCAGGGTTTCGACGCTGACGTGGACCCGGCCTTCGGCCTTCCTGGTGAACTTCACTTTGCCTTCGACGAGCGCGAAGATCGTGTGGTCCTTGCCGAGGCCGACATTCTCGCCAGGCTTCATCTTGGTGCCGCGCTGGCGGATGATGATGTTGCCGGGGATGACGGCTTCACCGCCGAACTTCTTGACGCCGAGGCGCCTGCCCTCGGTATCGCGGCCGTTGCGGGAAGAGCCGCCTGCTTTCTTGTGTGCCATTGCTGTCTCTCCTCAGGCCGGAACGGCTTCGGTCTCGGTCTCGCGCGGCAGTTCCGCCGCGGTCGAGGTCGGGACGGACGTCGGATCGTAGGTGTGCCCGTCGGCTGTGATGCCCGCGACGCGCAGGACGGTCACGTTCTGACGGTGGCCGTTCTTGCGGCGGCTGTTCTGCCGGCGGCGCTTCTTGAAGATGATGATCTTGTCGAGGCGGTCCTGCGCGATGACCGTGGCGGACACCGTGGCACCGGCCACGAGCGGCTTGCCGACGGTGGTGCCTGCGTCGCTGCCGACGGCGAGGACCTCGGAGAAGGTGATGGTGTCGCCGGCCGCGCCTTCGAGCTTCTCGACCTTGAGCACGTCATTGTGCCGGACACGGTATTGCTTACCGCCCGTGCGGATGATCGCAAACATCTGATGATCCTATGCGGCTGCGTGCGCAGCCCTTTTTGTGAGATGGGGCGATTGCACGCGAACGCGCTTCGCCGGGAAGGCGCGCGTTATACGAGGCGTGGCGCCAGAGTCAAGCTCAGCCGAGCTGCCAACGGGCAACGAGGCTCATGAGCGCGACGATCGTGACGTATGAACCGATCATCACCGCCGACGAATTCAGGAACCGCTGCCGCATAGCCGCCTCCACCCCTGTTGCAGAGGATTAAGGGGAGAGGCCGCTTCCCGACAACGTCAGAGTTGGAATCTAAAGAAAGATTAAGGTTGCTGCCGCAGTTGAATGGAATGCCTGCTCTTGATAGTGTCGGCCCGATGGTCTGCGCCGCCCCCTCCTTGGGCTTCTCATGCACACGCGCTTCGGCGCGGGGCGCCGTTCGGCTGCCCGGGCTCGGACTTCTCCTTCGACTTATCCGCCCCTGAGCGTCTCGCCGGGCCGATAGGTCTGGTCTCGCCCAGGGGAAGCTTCCTGGGCCTGGGCTCGGGGCACATGAACCGGATCAGAGGAAAGTCAGGACGATGAGCATCAATCACCCGAATTTCGGCAAGATAGCCGACGACCGCGTCATCATTTTCGACACCACACTGCGCGACGGTGAGCAATCACCGGGCTTCTCGATGAATCTGCGCGAGAAACTTCGGATGGCCGAAGCGCTCGCCGATCTGGGCGTGGACGTCATGGAGGCCGGCTTCCCGATTGCCTCGATCGGCGACTTCGAAAGCGTCGAGGCGATCGCCAAGACGATCAAGGGCCCGGTGATCTGCGGTCTCGCCCGCACCGGACAAGCCGACATCCTGCGCGCGGCCGAGGCGCTGAAGCCGGCGGAGCGGAAGCGGATCCACATCTTCCTGTCCACCTCGCCGCTGCACATGAAATACAAGCTGCGGATGGAGCCCGAGGCGGTGCTGCAGCTCGCCGTGGATTCGGTGACGCTGGCCCGCAACCATGCCGACGACGTGGAGTGGTCGGCCGAGGATGGTAGCCGGACGGAGCCGGACTTTCTCTGCCGGTGCGTCGAGGGTGCGATCAAGGCGGGTGCGACCACGATCAACATCCCCGACACGGTGGGATATTCCGTGCCCGAGGACATGACGCGCATCTTCACCATGCTGCGCGAGCGCGTGCCTGGCGCGGATCGGGTGATCTTCTCCACGCACAACCACAACGATCTCGGCTTGGCGGTGGCCAACACCCTGGCCGCGGTCCGCGCCGGCGTGCGGCAGATCGAATGCACCATCAACGGCATCGGCGAGCGGGCCGGCAATGCGGCGCTCGAGGAGACGGTGATGGCGATCCGGACGCGGCCGGACGTCAATCCGTTCAGCAACGGGATCAAGACGGAACGCATCCTGCGCGTGTCGAAGCTGCTGTCGACCATCACCGGATTCGACGTGCAGCCGAACAAGGCGATCGTCGGCCGCAACGCCTTCGCGCATGAGAGCGGCATCCACCAGGACGGCGTGCTGAAGAATGCGGCGACGTACGAGATCATGACGCCGGAGAGCGTCGGCTGGAGCAAGAGCAGCCTGGTGATGGGTAAGCACTCGGGCCGCGCGGCGTTCCGCGACAAGCTGAATGCGCTTGGCTATGGCGATGTCGGGGACAACAAGCTCAACGACGCGTTCCGCCGCTTCAAGGACCTCGCCGACCGCAAAAAGGTCGTCTACGACGAAGACATCGTGGCGCTCGTGGATGACGAGGTGGGTCGCGATCACGAGCGGATTCGGTTCGAATCCCTCGAAGTCTCCTGTGGCTCACGCGGACCGCAGCGGGCCGTGCTCGAGATGGAGGTCGACGGCGCCGTCCAGACCGCCGAGGCGACCGGCGATGGTCCGGTGGACGCGACGTTCAATGCGATCCGCGCGCTATTCCCGCACGACGCCAAGCTCGTGCTGTTCTCGGTCGGCGCGGTCACCGAGGGCACCGACGCGCAGGCGAAGACCACGGTCAGGCTCGAAGAGGGCGGCAAGATGGTGGATGGCCAAGGCGCGGACACCGATACCATCGTGGCCAGCGCGCGCGCCTACATCCACGCGTTGAACAAGCTGCTGGTCAAGCGGGCGCGGACCGAGCCGGAAGCCTTGTCGGCCTAACGAGGACGCGGGCCCCCGGGATTACACCCGGGGGCGCCGGCTCTCAGTAGCCGTAGGGCCGGTAAGCCGGCGGGGGCGGGGCGTAGTAGCCCGGCGGTGGTGCGTCGTAGGCCGGCTGATACCCATAGGGCGGAGGCGGCTGCGGTGTGGTCGCGGCACCACCGACGGCGCCGATCGCGCCACCCGCCAACGCGCCGATCGCCGCACCGCGACCGCCGCCGGCGATGGCGCCAACTGCCGCGCCGGTGCCGGCGCCGATCAGACCGCCACCGACGGCACGCTGGCCAGGGTCGTAGGGGTTGGTGCAGGCGGAGAGCCCCAGCCCCGCGAGGAGCGTCAGGCTCAGGAGTGCTTTATGCGTCATCTCGTTTGTTCCTCTCGGGCGGCCAGGACCGGACCGAAATCCGGGACCAGACGATCCATTCGAACCCTAGGACTAGGCCGTTAACGACGTACTAATACCGGCGGGGCGCGGTCACGGCGCCGCCGACAGCGCCGACGCCGCCGCCGATCAGTGCGCCGGTGCCAACATTTCCGCCCGTGGCCGCACCCACGGCCGCGCCCGCGCCTGCGCCGAGCAGACCGCCCGTGACTGCGCGGGTGCCGGGCTCCTCGCCGCAAGCGGCGACGGCGAGAGTGAGCGCCGCAGCGGCAATCATGGTCATCGTCTTACGCATGTTCTGTCTCCTAAACGAACGGTGAGCGAGAACACGTCTTGGCTGTGTTCCACCGTCCCCACGGCAAGAACAACGTTCCCTTGGCGGCTTTGTGGCGGCGGCCCGTGTTTCACGAAGAGGTGACCCGCGCCCCTTGCCGCGCGGCGGGACTCCCGATAAGCCACCGCCGCGCCCGGCCTGCGCCATACGCAGCGCCGGGCATGTCATGCGCACGTTAGGAAGCATCGTATGTTCGGACGCCTGTTGGGCATCATGTCCGCCGACATGGCTATAGATCTCGGCACGGCGAATACGCTCGTCTACGTCAAAGGTCGTGGGATCGTACTGGCCGAGCCGAGCGTCGTGGCGATCGCCGACGTGCGGGGCAAGAAGATGGTGCTGGCCGTTGGCGAAGAGGCCAAGCAGATGCTCGGCCGCACGCCGGGGAACATCCAGGCGATCCGCCCGCTGCGGGACGGCGTGATCGCCGATTTCGAAGTCGCCGAAGAGATGATCAAGCATTTCATCCGCAAGGTGCACAACCGACGGGGGTTCGCGTCGCCAATGATCATCGTCTGCGTGCCTTCGGGCAGCACGGCGGTCGAGCGGCGGGCGATCCAGGAGAGCGCCGAGAGCGCGGGCGCCCGCAAGGTGCTGCTGATCGAGGAGCCGATGGCGGCCGCGATCGGCGCCGGGCTGCCGGTGACGGAGCCTTCGGGCAGCATGATCGTCGACGTCGGCGGCGGCACGACCGAAGTGGCGGTGATCAGCCTGGGCGGCATCGTGTATTCGCGCTCGGTCCGGGTCGGCGGCGACAAGATGGACGAGGCGATCATCAGCTACATCCGCCGCACCCATAACCTGCTGATCGGCGAGAGCTCGGCCGAGCGGATCAAGATGGACATCGGCGCGGCGACCCCGTCGTCGGACGTCGACGACGGCCCGTGGCGCGAGGTCAAGGGCCGCGACCTGATGAACGGGGTGCCGCGCGAGATCATGGTGGCCAGCGGCAGATCGCCGAGAGCCTGTCCGAGCCGGTGACCGCAATCACCGAGGCGGTCAAGGTGGCGCTCGAGAACACGCCGCCGGAACTGGCGGCCGACATCGTTGACAAGGGAATTGTGCTGACGGGCGGGGGCGCGCTGCTATACCGTCTGGATCAGGTTCTGCGGGATGCGACCGGACTGCCGGTCGTGGTGGCTGAAAACCCGTTGAGCTGCGTGGCTCTCGGCACCGGCCGGGCGCTCGAGGAGATGAAGCGTTTGCGTAACGTTTTGACATCCATGTACTAGGGTTTTGGAAGGGTTCACCAGCGTGATCCGGCTGTCGATCCCGTTCCGGCAGGCGTTGGCGAAGTTGACGCTGCCTGTCCTGATTGCGGCGTCCTTCGCGGTGATGCTCCTCGGCAAGGCGGACGCCCTGATGGCTGAACGCGCGCGCATGGCGTTGGCCGACACGCTGGCCCCGCTCTACTCGCTGCTCTCCGAACCACTGTCCCAGCTGCACAGCACCGTCGACGACCTGCAGCATCTCTGGACCCTGCGATCGGAGAACCAGGCCCTCCGCGAGGAGAACGAGAACCTGCGGCGCTGGCGGGCGGTAGCGTTGGCGCTCGACGCCGAGAACACGGTGCTCAAGGGTAACCTGCGCTGGATCCCGGACCCGGCGCCGTCCTATCTCACCGCCCGCGTCGTCGCCGACGCCGGCGGCGTCTATGCCAGGGCCGTGCTGCTCGCGGTCGGCCCGGACCATGGCATCACCAAGGGCCAGATCGCGCTCGACGAGAACGGCCTGGTCGGGCGCGTCACCGAACTCGGGTCGCGCAGCGCCCGCGTGCTGCTGATCACCGACATCAACAGCCGGATCCCGGTCACGCTCGAGAACAGCCGCGCGCGGGCCATCATGGTCGGCACTAACGGGCCGCGACCGCGGCTGAGCTACTGGCCGGAAGGCGTGACGCCCGCCGAGGGCGAGCGGGTGGTCACGTCGGCGCGAGGCCGGCGCGTTCCCCGCCGGGCTGCCGGTCGGCACGGTGCGCTACAGCGCGACCAACGTGCCCGAGGTGGAGCCCGCCGCGCGGCTCGACCGGCTCGAGGTGGTCCGCATCTTCAATTACGGGCTGCGCGGCATCCAGGCGCCCGAGAACTCGGCGCATCCCGCCGACAAGCCGGCCGTCGTCGGCCGTAAATGAGCGTGCTGCGTGGCTGACCGCCTTCCCGGCATCCGGCCGCGCCCCAGCCTGTGGCGCATGCTCGACGCCACCGCGCGCCACACGTTCCCCGTCACCACGGCGGCGCTGATGCTCCTGCTGCTGTCGGCCCCGCTCGGCCTGCCGGGCCAGCCGCAGCTTCAGGAAGCGGTCGCGCTGGCCTGCGTGTTCTTCTGGTCCACCTTCCGCCCCGACAGCATGCCGCCGCCCGCCACCTTCGCCCTGGGCTTGCTGACCGACCTGCTCAGCATCGCGCCGCTCGGCGTGAACGTGTTGCTGCTGCTGATCGCCCAGGGCGTGGCGCTCCGGGCGCGCCGCTTCTTGGTGGCGCAGGGCTTTCTCGTCGTTTGGCTGGCCTTTCTCGCGGTCGCCGCCGGCGCCGCGCTGCTGGAATGGGCGCTGACCTGCGTATTGACGTTCCGCCTGCTGCCCTTCACCCCGGCGCTGCTGCAGTTCGGCGTGACGGCCGGGTTCTATCCGGCGTTGGCTCTGGTGTTCATCGCGGCGCACCGCAGCCTCGCCAATCCGGAGCAGGCATGAGTCAGTTCAAGCGAGAGAACAAGCGCAGCGGCGTCTTCACCCGGCGCGCCCTGCTGCTCGGCGCCGGCGAGCTCGGCGTGTTGGGCGTGCTCGGCGCGAAGCTCTACCAGGTCCAGGTCGTCGAGGGCGACCGCTACGCCACCCTGGCCGAGAGCAACCGGATCAGCGCCGCGGCTGACCGCGCCCCCGCGGGGCCGCATCCTCGATCGCTTCGGCACCGTCGTCGGCGGCAACAAGCTGAATTGGCGCGCGCTGCTGACCGTCGAGCAGACGGATAGCGTCGACGACACGCTCGACGCGTTCAGCCGCGTCGTCACCTTGGCCGATCACGAGCGCGCGCGGATCGAGCGCGAGATGCGCAAGCGGCGGCGCTTCATCCCGCTGGTCGTGCGCGAATTCCTGAGCTGGGAGGAGATGGCCAAGATCGAGGTCAACGCACCCGACCTCCCTGGCATCTACGTCGACGTCGGCACCACGCGGCTTTATCCGTTCGGCCCGGCGCTCGCCCATGTCGTCGGCTACGTCGCGCCGCCCAACGATGCCGATGTCGGCGACGAGCCCATGCTCGCCCTGCCCGGCATCAGGATCGGCAGGGCCGGTATGGAAAAGGCGCAGGACGTGGCGCTCCGCGGGCGGGCCGGCGCGGTGCAGATGGAGGTCAACGCCGTCGGCCGCATCATCCGCGAGCTGGACCGGCAAGAGGGCCAGTCGGGCCAGGATCTCGGGCTGACCATCGATGTCGGGCTGCAGAACTCGGTCCTGAAGCGCCTCGGCAACGAGAGCGCGTCGGCGGTGGTGATGGATTGCCGCAACGGCGAGGTGCTGGCGATGACCAGCAACCCCAGCTTCGATCCGAGCCTGTTTAATTCCGGCGTCTCGCAGGCGCAGTGGCTGCAGTGGACCAGCAACCGCAAGGCGCCGCTGATCAACAAGGCCGCCGCGGGCGTCTACGCGCCGGGTTCGACCTTCAAGATGGCGGTCGCGATCGCCGGGCTCGAGGCCAAGACGATCACGCCGGGCAGCCGCATCTCCTGTCCCGGCTACCTCGACCTCGGCGACACGCGATTCCATTGCTGGAGCAAATACGGCCACGGCGCGCTCGATGTCCGCAGCGCGCTCAAGCATAGCTGCGACGTGTTCTTCTACGAGGTGGCGCGCCGCACCGGCATCGACCGGGTCGCCGCGATCGCCAACCGCTTCGGCATCGGCGTCGATCTCGGGATCGAGCTGCCCGGCGCGCGCAAGGGCCTGATGCCGACGCGCGAATGGCGGATGCGCAAAGGCCACGCCTGGAACATCGGCGACACGATCAGCTGCGGCATCGGCCAGGGCTATATCCAGACCACGCCGCTGGCGCTCTGCACCTATGTCTCCCGCGTCGCGACCGGCCGCGCGGTCGAGCCGCATCTCACCCGCACGATCGGCAGCACGCTGCAAAAGGGTGTGCAGCCGACGGACTGGCCGGCCCTGGGCATGCCGGAAGCCTATCTCCATCTCTGCCGCGAGGGCATGTGGGCGGTCGTCAACGACGTGGGCGGGACGGCGCCGACCGCGCGGCTGCCGATTGCGGGCATGACGCTCGCCGGCAAGACCGGCTCGACCCAGGTGCGCCGCGTCTCGCGCGAGGCCCGCGAGCGGGGCTTCAAGTCCGAGAACCTGCCCTGGGAGTTCCGGCCGCACGCGCTATTCGTCTGCTACGCGCCGTATGATGCGCCGCGCTATGCCGTCTCGGTCGTCGTCGAGCATGGCAATGCCGGCGCCGCCGCGGCCGCGCCGCTGGCGCGCGACATCATGGTCGACGTGCTCACCCGTGACCCGGTCAACCATACCGACAGCCCCGCGCAGCGCGTCGCCAGCCAGCTATGATCACCGCCCGCCGGCTGATCCGCGCCGAACCTTCGTTCGGCCTGATGACCAAGTTCTGGCAGGTGAGCTGGCTCTATGTGGTGCTGCTCTGCACCCTGGCCGGCGTCGGCTACGCGGCGCTGTATTCCGCCGGCGGCGGCCCGGAGCCCTACGCCTCCAAGCACATCCTGCGGTTCGCCTTCGGCCTGGTGATGATGCTGTCGATCGCGATGGTCGACATCCGCTTCATCGCCCGCTTCTCGTACCCGATCTACGCCTTCTCGATCGGCTTGCTGGTCCTGGTGCTGCGGATGGGCCATGTCGGCAAGGGGGCGCAGCGCTGGATCGATATCGGCGGCCTGCAGCTGCAGCCGAGCGAATTGGCCAAGATCGGGCTGATCATGGCGCTTGCAGCCTGGTTCCATCGCGCGACCTGGGAGCGCGTGGGCAATCCGCTGTTCCTGATCCCGCCCGCGATCATGGTGGCGATCCCGGTGGGCTTGATCCTCAAGGAGCCGAATCTCGGCACCGCCGTCATCACCGCGATCGTTGGCGGCGCGGTCATCCTGGCGGCGGGGCTGCGCTGGTGGAAGGTGCTGCTGATCGTGGCGCCGATCCCGTTCGGGGCGAAGATCGCCTTCGAGCACCTGCACGATTACCAGCGGGCGCGGATCACGACCTTCCTCAATCCCGAGAGCGATCCGCTGGGCGCCGGTTACAACATCATCCAGTCGAAGATCGCGCTCGGCTCGGGCGGCTTTTTCGGCAAGGGCTTCATGCAGGGCACGCAGGGCCATCTCAACTTCCTGCCCGAAAAGCAGACCGACTTCATCTTCACGATGTTGGCCGAGGAGTTCGGCTTCGTCGGCGGGGTCGCGGTTTTGGGGCTGCTGTCGCTGATCGTGGTCGGGCGGCGTGATGATCGCGCTGCGGTGCCGCCACCAGTATGGACGGCTGCTGGCCCTGGGGATCGCGACGAATTTCTTCATGTACTGCTTCGTCAATATCGCGATGGTGATGGGCGCGATCCCCGTAGGCGGGGTGCCGCTGCCGCTTGTGTCGCATGGCGGCTCGGCGATGCTGACGGTGATGTTCGGCTTCGGGCTGCTGATGTCGGTGCACGTGCACCGCGACGTGGAATTCGAGAAGCGCGAGGAATAACCGGCTTACGAGCCCTCGCGTTTCTCGGTTTCCTGGACGATCAGGGCGGTCGCCCGGTCGATCGAGCGGGCCACCGCCTCCCCGGCTCGGCGGATCGCGGGGTCGTCGTGCTTCAGCAGCCGATCCGAGACGAGCAGCGCCGGCTGCAGCGCGCCGCGCAGCTCCTGGCCCAGCACGGTGTCCTGGGAGCCCGCTTGGCCGCCCCGAGCAGCGCGGGACAGGGCCCAGCGGCCCAGCACATACATCAGCAGTCCAGCCCACACCGAAGCGAGCACAGCCGCCAGCAGGAACGGCGCGCCCAGCCCGAAAATCCCGAGCGACAGCGCCGATGCGCCGAACGCGGCCGCGCCGGCCATGAGCGCAATCGCCGGCAGCGCCTTGCCGTACGTTGACGCGGGGAGCAACTGGCCCCTATAAGCCCGGCCTGCCCGGTAGTCGCCTGCCTGGGAGCCATCTGCCTGTGCGGTGGAGGCCGTCCGCTCTGTGCGGACCTCAACGTCATCGGAGTTCATCGTGAAGCGTACGTATCAACCGTCGAAGCTGGTCCGCAAGCGCCGTCATGGCTTTCGCGCCCGCATGGCGACCGTCGGCGGTCGCAAAGTGCTCGCGAACCGTCGCGCCAAGGGCCGCGCCAAACTCTCGGCCTGAGTGATCGATCATGGCGCTCGCTCATAAGGCGCGCGCAGACCGGCTGACCCGGCGGGCAGAGTTCCTGCTGGTGGCTGGCAAAGGGCGCAAGGCGCCCTCGCCCGGACTCGTGCTGCAGGCGTTGTCTCGCGACGACGACGCCCCGGCGCGGCTCGGGTTCACCGTTACCAAAAAGGTCGGCAACGCCGTCATCCGCAACCGGACCAAGCGTCGGTTGCGGGCGGCAGCGCGCGAAGTGCTGGCGGAAACGCCGCTCACCGGCGTCGACCTCGTCCTGATCGGGCGGGACGGCACGCGGGGGCGCCAGTTCGCGGCGCTGAAAAACGATTTGCGCCAAGCGTTGGACCGGGTTGGAGCACGCGCTTGCACCACCCGCTGATCCTGCTGGTGCGTCTCTATCAATGGACGCTGCGTCCCTTCATCGGCGCGCACTGCCGCTTCGAACCGAGCTGTAGCCACTACGCGATCGAGGCGCTGCAGCGCCACGGTGTCGTGCGTGGCACCGGGCTCGCGGTGGCTCGGGTGCTGCGCTGCAATCCATGGCACTCTGGCGGCCACGACCCGGTTCCTGAGCCGCGGTGCCGCCACTGCTCGGCGAAAGCGACGGCTCACTAATGGATCAGAACCGCCTTCTCATCGCGATCGCGCTGTCGGTCGCCATCCTGTTCGGCTTCCAGCTCTTCGGTCCGAAGCGGGCGACCCCGCCGACGGCCGACACGCAGGCGACGCCCACCTCGCAGACCGCGGCGCCGGTGCGTGATCCTGCCTTCCCCGGCACCCAGCCCGTCCCGGTGACGCCGCCGACCGAGCAGGCCAACGTGCCGCGCCTGCCGATCGAGGCGCCGAAACTCAAGGGCAGCATCAACCTGGCCGGCGCCCGGATCGATGATCTCGTGCTGCGCGACTATCACGAGGAGGTCTCCAAGGAGAGCCCGCTCGTCCGCCTGCTCGAGCCCCGCGCCGATCCGCAGCCGTATTACGTCCAGTTCGGCTGGACCGGTGAGGGCGTGAAGGTGCCGGACACGGACACGGTCTGGAAGGCGTCCGACAAGGAGCTGACGACCACCCACCCGGTCACGCTGAGCTGGGACAACGGCGAGGGCCAGGTTTTCGAGCTCACGGTCGCCATCGACGACAATTACATGTTCAGCATCGACCAGCGCGTCCGCAACAACGGCAGCGCGCCGGTCAAGGTCTATCCCTGGTCGCGCATCCGCCGCGACTACAAGCCGGTCACCGCCGGCTACTACATCCTGCACGAAGGCTTGCTCGGCGTGCTCGGCGGCACGCTTGCAGGAGCAGACCTACGACAAGGCCAAGACCGAGGGCGAAAAGGCCAGCGGCGGGCCGAGCTTGAAGGTGGACACCACCGGCGGCTGGGCCGGGATCACCGATAAATATTGGCTGACTGCGCTGATCCCCGATCAGGCAGTGCCGGTCCAGGCTGCGTTCCGCCACATGACCGAGAACAGCGCCGACCGCTATCAAGTCGATTTCGTGCCGACCGCCGCGCAGACGGTCGAAGCCGGCGCCACTGCGGCGCTCCACATCGCATCTGTTCGCCGGCGCCAAGGTCGTCCAGCTGCTGGACCGGTACGAGGCGGAATACAAACTGCCGAACTTCGACAAGGCAGTCGATTTCGGCTGGTTCTATTTCCTGACCAAGCCGATCTTCTACGCGCTGGACTGGCTCTATCACGTCGTCGGCAATTTCGGCCTGGCGATCATGATCTTCACCGTCTGCGTGAAGACTGCTGTTCTTCCCGCTCGCCAACAAATCCTACCGCTCGATGAGCAAGATGAAGCTGCTCGGGCCGAAGATGCAGGAGATCCGCGAGCGGCTGAAGGACGAGCCGCAGAAGATGCAGGCCGAGATCATGGGCCTCTACAAATCGGAGAAGGTGAACCCGGCGAGCGGATGCCTGCCGATGGTCGTGCAGATCCCGGTGTTCTTCTCGCTCTATAAGGTCATCTTCGTGACCATCGAGATGCGGCATGCGCCGTTTTTCGGCTGGATCCACGACCTGTCCGCCGTCGACCCGACCAACGTGTTCAACCTGTTCGGCCTGATCCCGTTCGACCCGGCGCCGTATTCGCACTTCCTGCATCTCGGCGCGTGGCCGCTCATCATGGGCGTCACGATGTTCCTGCAGCAGAAGCTGAACCCGCCGCCGCCGGACCCGGTGCAAGCCAAGATCTTCCAGTTCATGCCGATCATCTTCACCTTCATGCTGGCGAGCTTCCCGGCCGGGCTGGTGATCTACTGGAGCTGGAACAACACACTGACGATATTGCAGCAATGGACGATCATGCGCCGCGCAAAGCTGGGTCAACCGCAAATGGCGCGGTCGTCCTAACACCCGAACAAGAGGAGGCGGCGGCCCGGCTCGAGACCGGGCGTCTCCTGTTCGCTCAGGAGTGCCGCTTCTTCTATGCGGCGCAGAAGCTCGAACAGCTCCCGGCGCCGGATCAGCCCGAAGTCGCATTCGCCGGACGCTCCAACGTGGGCAAATCGAGCCTGATCAATGGCGCTGACCGGCCGCCGCGGCCTTGCTCGGGCGTCGAACACGCCGGGACGGACGCGCCAGCTCAACTTCTTCGATCTCGGCGGCAAGCTGACCATCGTCGACATGCCCGGCTACGGCTACGCCCAGGCCGCCAAGGACATCAAAGCCGACTGGCAGGACATGATGTTCGAATATCTACGCGGCCGGCCGACGCTTCGCCGGGTCGTGCTGCTGCTGGACAGCCGGATCGAGATCAAGGCGTCGGACCTCGCCGTCATGGACCTGCTGGACAAGGCGGCGGTCACCTACCAGCTCGTGCTCACCAAGGCGGACGGCAGCAAGGCCGCGACGCTGCTCAAGAAGCAGGAGGAGGTGCTGGCCCTGTCGCGTGCGCACCCGGCGGCATTCCCGACCGTGCTGACGACGAGCAGCGACACCGGCCTGGGCATGGAAGAGTTGCGGGCGGAGCTGGCGTCGCTCGTCTGACGCATTGGATTTGCGGTTCCGTCCCGGGCCGGCTTAACCTCGTTGCATGTACCGCCGCACCCTGCTCGGCAGCCTGGCCGCCACCGCCCTCGCCGCCCCCGCCATCGCGCAGAAGCCTTCCGTGCTGCGCTTCGTACCGCAGGCCAACCTGACCATCCTGGATCCGATCTGGACCACGGCCACGGTGACCGGAAATCACGGATACTACGTCTACGACACGCTGTATGCGGCCGATTCCAAGCTGCAGCCGAAGCCGCAGATGGCCGAGGGGCACGAGAGCTCGGACGACGGCCGGGTCTGGCGGTTCCGTCTGCGCGAGGGGCTTCGCTTTCATGACGGCGTGCCGGTGCGCGCGCAGGACTGCATTGCCAGCATCAAGCGCTGGAGCGCGCGCGAACCGATTGGGCAACTTCTGGCGACGACGGTGGACCGCTACGAGCCGATCGACGACCGCACCTTCGCCATCCAACTAACCCGGCCGTTCCCGCTGATGTTGGACGCACTAGCCAAACCGGACGCCTCGATTCCGTTCATGATGCCCGAGCGCTTCGCCGCCACGGACCCGATGAAGCAATTCACCGAAGTGGTGGGATCCGGCCCTTATCGCTTCCTACCGGACGAGTATGTGAGCGGCAGCCGGGTCGCTTACGCGAAGTTCGACGG
The DNA here is from genome assembly GCA_963848035.1 of uncultured Alphaproteobacteria bacterium. GTDB lineage: Bacteria > Pseudomonadota > Alphaproteobacteria > Acetobacterales > Acetobacteraceae > JAVVHH01. The sequence continues at coordinate 1,666,659 of CAWKCD010000001.1, read as the reverse complement.
CTACGTGCCTCGGTCGGAGAAGCCGGAATGGGGCACCGGGGCCAAGCTGGCGCAATTCGGCCGTATCGAGTGGCAGATCCTGCCTGACCCGGCGACGGTGTCCGCGGCATTGCAAAACGGCGAGATCGACTGGTGGGAGCGGCCGCTCAACGATCTGCTGCCCATGCTGGAGCGCAACAAGGACGTCGAGACCAAGGTCCAGGATGTCGGCGGTCGGGTCGCGCTGATGCGGCTCAACCATCTGCAGCCGCCGTTTAACGATGTGCGGCTGCGGCGCGCAGGTACTGATGTCGGTCGACCAGGACGAATATCTGCGCGCCACCTACGGGGACGACACCTCGCTGTGGAAAGAGTGCCGCAGCATCTATCCTTGCGGCACGCCCTATGCGTCCGAGACCGAGGCCAAACAGGTCATGCGAGGCGATCTCGACGAAGCGAGGCGTCTTCTCAAGGCCGCCGGTTACGACGGCCAGCGTGTCGTCATCATCAGCCCGACCGACTATCCGCAGATCGGTCCGCTGGGCCAGGTGACGGCTGACCGGCTGAAGCGGATCGGGATGAACGTGGACCTGCAGGAGATGGATTGGGGCTCGGTCACTCAGCGGCGCACGTCGCGCGAGCCGGTCGACAAGGGCGGCTGGAGCATCTTCCACACGACGGGCTCGGCACCGGGCTACTCTACCCCGGCGGTGTCGGCGCTGGTGCGCGGGCAGGGAGCGAAAGGCTGGTTCGGCTGGTGGGACAGCGCAAAAGTGGAGGCGATGACCGAACAATGGGTCAACACCGCCGATCCCGGCACCCGGGACAAGCTCGCGGAAGCGATCGGGAACCTGGCGCTGGACGAGGTGGCGACGATCCCACTGGGGATGTTCTACACCAAGACGGCCTATCGGACCGGCCTGACCGGAATGCTGGAAGGGCCCGTGCCGTATCCGTGGAACCTGCGGCGGGCTTGAGGCCGGGCCCCTCCCGCACTCGGGAGAGGGATCGGCCGAACGGATTATTTCACTGTGACGAAGCGGATCGGGAAGGTGTTGTCCGCGGGCTGAACCAGGTCGATGCTCGCCTTGCTGGCCCAGACCAGCACCTGCTGATGCAGCGGGATGGTCGCGACCTCATCCTTGGCAATCTTGGACGCGGCGTTGATCATCTCCTGGCGCTTGGTCTTGTCGGTTTCGACTGCCATCTTGTCGAGTAGCTCGTCGAATTCCTTGTTGGACCAGCCGCCATCGTTGAACACGCCCCGGGTGCCGTTCCGGCTGCCGAGCAGGTTGTAGAGCGCGTTGTGCGCGTCGTAGGTCGAGGGCGTCCAGCCCAGCATGTAGAAGCTGGTGTGGTATTCGGGATTGCTGATCTCGGCGAAATATTTGAGTCGGGTCTGGGCGGCGAGCGTCACCTTCACGCCGATCCGCGCCAGCATGGCCGTGACCGCCTGACAGATCGCCTCGTCGTTGACGTAACGGTCGTTCGGGCAATCGAGCGTGACGCCGAATCCGTTCGGGTAGCCGGCTTCGGCCAGCAGCTTCTTGCCCTCGTCGGGGCTGTAGGGGTAGCGGGTGTCGGCGTTCGGATCGAAACCGTTGACCCCCGGGCCATACATCAGCCCCGTCGGGCGCGACTGGGTGCGCATGACACGCGCCTGGATCGCGTTGATGTCGATCGCCTCGTAGAAAGCCTGGCGGACGCGCTTGTCCTGGAACGGGTTCTTGCCCTTCACGTCGGACTTGAGCAATTCGGGCCGGGCGACGTCGAAGCCGAGGAAGATGGTGCGCAGCTCAGGCCCCATCCACAGACGCAAGCCCGGCGCCTTCTCCAGGCGCTGAATGTCCTGCGGCGGGACGGTGTAGATCATGTCGACGTCGCCGGAGACCAGCGCAGAGACGCGCGTCGCTGCGTTGGCAATGACGTTGAAGGTGATCTCGGTCGCGTTGCCCTTGATCTTGTCCCACCATTTCGGGTTGGCATGGAACGTGGTGCGGCGATCGGGCTCGCGGATGTCGAGAATGTAGGGGCCGGTGCCGTTCTCATGCCGCGTCGCGTAGTTCTCGCCGGCCTTGGTCAGGTCCTGCGCCTGGACCGCGTTGTGCTCCTCGCACCAGGACTTGGACATGATGACCCAGTCGGTGATCTCCTCGAGGAAGATCGGGTCCGGCACCTTCATCAGGAAGTCGACGGTGAAATCGTCGATCTTCTTGACGTCGCTCACAGCCTGGAACCGGTTGTTGATCTGGCTGCCCGGCGCGATGGCGCGCTGGTAGCTGAAGACGACATCGTCGGCGGTGAAGTCCTGGCCTTCGTGGAATTTGACGCCGTGGCGGAGATGGAAGCGGTAGGTGGTGGTATCCGGGGTTTCCCAGCTCTCCGCCAGCGCTGGCTCGACCTTGAGGTTCTTGTCGCGGCGGACGATCGGATCGTAGAAATTCTGAGTGAACGTCAGCAGGAACGTCTCGCTGCGCGTGTACGGATCCATGGAGTTCGCGTCACCGTCGTTGGCGTAGCGGAAGCTCGCGGCATGCGCGTTTGCGCACAATGCGAGCATCGCCGCCGACAGCAACAACCCGGTTTTCGCAAAACCAGAAAACTTCATTACGCACGCCTCACGAGAATCGAGCCCCACACTAGAGCAAGAACGCGGAGGCGCAAACGCAAAGGGCGGCTCGAGGGCCGCCCTTTGCACATGTCGAACCAGCTGTCTAAGCGGCGCGGCGGCCCGCCAGCGCGCTCGGCAACGTTTGGATCGCTCGGTCGATCAACGCTGCGTCCTGGTCGGCATCGAAATTGTCCGAGATGACACGACGGGCGGCCGTGGTCGCGATATCGGCGGCGGCATGACGGACATCGTCCACGGCGGCCTTCTCGGCGGCGGCGATCCGATCCATCGCCATGCGCTCGCGACGCTTGGCTGCGGCGGCGGCCTCGGCGCGGGCCGTCTCGCCGAGCTGCGCCGCTTCGGCGCGGGCATGCTCGAGCATCGCCTGCGAGTCCTTCACCGCCTGCTCGCGCTGCGCCGTGGCGTCGCGCAGCATCGCTTCAGCGTCAGTGCGCAGCCGGGCGGCTTCGTCGAGCGCGGTGCGGACGGCCGCGGCGCGCTTGTCAAGCAGGCCGGTGACCACGGCCCACAACTTCTTCCCGACCAGCAGGTAGAAGATGACGAAGGCGATGCCGATCCAGGTGCGCGGGTTGGCGAAAAAGCTCTCGTGATGTTCCACTGTCTTAGCTCCGAGCCGCCATGACGTCGCCAACCGCCGCTTCGATCCGTCCGCGATCGGGTTCGTTGCCGGTCAGACGCGAGACGACGGTGCTGGCGGTGTCGGCTGCGACCTGGCGCAGCGCGCCCATCGCCTGCTCGCGCGCGGCATGGATGCGCTGCTCGGCTTCCTGCAGCTGCTTTTCCAATTGGTCGTTGTCGACTTTGGCGCGGGCGTCGGCATCCGCCTTGGCGGCGGCCACCGCGCGGGCGATCTCGCCCTGCGCCTCGGCCGATGCAGCTCGCGTGCGCTCGGCGACTTCGGCCACGGCGCGGTCGGCCTCGTCCTTGGCGCGGCGCGCGGTCTCGAGGTCGGCCCGGATCCGCTGTTCGCGCATCTCGATGACGCCACCGACCATCGGCAACGCCCAGTGCCGCAGCGCGAGGTAGAGCGCGGCGAAGATGAGGAACATCCAAACGACCTGCGAGGTCGTCAGCGGATTGGCGAAATCGAGTTGCGGCATCGCTGGTGTGGTTTCCCCTGGGGTGTCGGTCGCGTTGGGCGGACCTCGGTCCGCCCAACGCTTGCGGCTTGGGGTTAGGTGAAGAGGATGAGGAAGGCGATCAGGAGCGCGAACAGCGCGACCGCTTCCGTCAGCGCGAAGCCGAGAATGCCGATCGGGAACACGGCGTCGCGAGCCGACGGGTTGCGGGCGACCGACGAGACCAGCGCCGAGAAGATGGAGCCGATGCCGATGCCGACCCCGGCCAGCGCGATGACGGCGATACCAGCCCCGAGGGCCTTTGCAGCAGCAACGTCCATGAACAACGATCCTTTCGAGAGTGAGAAGAGTTACGCGGCGCCTAGTGGAGGTGGACGGCGTCGTGCAGATAGATGCAGGTCAGGATGGCGAAGACATAGGCTTGGAGTGCCGCCACCAGCAACTCGAAGCCCTCCAGGACCACGTTGAGCGCGAGCGGCAGGATGCCGAGCGCCCCGGTCACGACCCCGCCGCCGGCGAGCAGCAGGATGAAGGTGCCGAACACTTCGAACATGACGTGTCCGGCGACCATGTTGGCAAACAGACGGATCGAGAGGCTGACCGGCCGCGAGAGGTAGGAGATGACCTCGATCGGGATGATCAGCGGCGCCAGGATCTTCGGCGCGCCCTCGGGGAAGAAGTAGGTGAAGAAATGCATCCCGTGGATGCGCAGCGCCACGACGGTGACGACGATGATGACCATCACCGCCAGCCCGGCGGTGACCGCGATGTGGCTGGTGTAGGTGAAGGAATAGGGCAGCAGACCCAGGATGTTGCCCATTAGAACGAAGAAGAACAGCGTGAAGATGAACGGGAAGAAGCGCTTGCCTTCTGGCCCGATCGAGCCGACCGACATGTCCATGATGCCGGAATAGGCCAGCTCGGCGAACGCCTGCAGGCGTCCCGGCACGACGGCGCGGGGGCGCGAGCCGTAGTAAAGCGTTCCCAGGATCAGCAGCGAGCCGATCACCATCATCAGGTTAGAATTGGTGAAGTTGACCGAGTGGCCGAACGGGCCGAGGGCCGTGTCGAGCTTGAACTGCCCAAGCGCGTCGATCTTTGGTTCGCCTTCGACCGCCAAAACCCCGTCCCCCCTACAAACCAAGCGCCCTGTCGGGCACCTATCCAAACAGCCCGCGCGGACTACGTCCGACGCTTCGGCGGCATCATCAGCCGCCACACATTCGCAACGCCCGCCGCGCCGCCAAGCAGCACGAAAAGCGCCAACATCCACGGCCGGGTCCCGAGCAACCAGTCGAGACCCCATCCGATCGCCAGCCCGACGGCGAGCGCGGACACGAGCTCGACACCGACCCGCACGCCGATGCCCATGGCAGCCGGCATGTCGTTCGAACCGGCCGCCGGCTTTGGCATATCCGCCGCCTGCCGGGCTTGCGCGGTGCGCAGCCGCTCCTCGAAGGAGTCGTCTTTCCGATCGCTCATCCCGCCCCTCGCACGCCCGTTCGGCCGTCCCGCAAAGGCGCGGGCTTGCTAACTGTGGGGGTCCGGGGTGTCAAGACGAGGCGAGGCGCGATGCGACACTTTGCCGCAGCGTGACGAGCCTGCATCGCCGCGGGGCTCGATTTCGGCATAAGCGGCAATATTTTCGTCGCGGCAATTTCTTGATCCCGGCCGCGTCGATCCCGCCAATGTGTCTTGGTCAGCCGGCTCGCTTCCTGGTTGCTTCGCGGGCGGCTGCCCACGCAGTCTTCCGCAACGAGTTTACCAAGGAGGCCTCTCATGTCGGACACCGCGACGCCCCCAGCCGCCGGAGCTCGTCTCGTCGCCCCCGGCACCCCGTACGTTGGAAAGCAGGCACTGACCTACGAGGTCGGCATCTCGGCCGAGAGCGCCGGCGCCAAGGCGCTGCACATGCAGTTGGTGCGTATCCCGCCGGGCGCACGGGCGCGCGCCCACAAGCACGACGATCACGAGACCGCAATCTACGCGCTCTCCGGCACGTCCTGCATCTGGTATGGGCAGCGGCTCGAACACCACGACGTCGTTCCGCCCGGCGCGTTCTTCTACATTCCCGCCGGGGTGCCGCACCTGCCTTACAACCCGAGCGAGACGGAGGAGGTCGTCGCCGTGATCGCCCGGACCGATCCCAACGAGCAGGAAAGCGTCGTATTGCTGCCCGAGCTGGAGGCACTGGCGCCCGCCAACCGGTAACACCCGGCGCCTACTCCGCTGCGACCGCCTCGACCATCTGCACCGCCACGCCCAGATCGACCGAGAGCAGGCGCGACACGCCGCGCTCCTGCATGGTCACGCCGTAGAGCCGGTCCATGCGGGCCATCGTCAAGTGATGGTGCGTGACCACCAGGAATCGGGTGCCGGTCTCGGCCACCATGTCGGCGAGGAGGGTGCAGAATCGCTCGACGTTGGCATCGTCGAGCGGGGCGTCGACTTCGTCGAGGACGCAGAGCGGCGCCGGGTTGCAGCGGAACACGGCAAAGATGAGGCTGAGCGCGGTTAGAGCCTGCTCGCCGCCGGAGAGGAGCGAGAGGGTGGCGAGCTTCTTGCCGGGGGGCTGCGCGTAGATCTCGAGCCCGGCCTGGAGGGGATCATCCGACCCGACCAGGGCGAGATGGGCACGGCCGCCGCCGAACATGCGGGTGAACAGCGCCTGGAAGTGCCGGTCGACCTGCTGGAACACCTCGGATAGGCGCTCGCGTCCTTCGCGATTGAGATGGCCGATGCCGCCGCGGAGCTTGTTGATCGCGGTGGCGAGCTCCTCGCGCTCGGAAACGATGGTGGCAATCTCGGCGGACAGCGCCTCGGCCTCGATCTCGGCGCGGAGGTTGACTGGCCCCATCTCGTCGCGCTCGCGGGCGAGGCGCTGCCACTTGGCCCGCGCGCGCTCCTCCGCCGTCGCCGAGAGGTCGGAGGGCGGCTCCGGCAATTCCAACGCACCGGCCCGCTCGGCGACCGCGGCTTCGGCCGTCGCTAGGACAGCAGCGGCGTTCTCGATGCCGCCTTCGGCGCGCACCAGGGCCTCTCGCGTGCCGTAGAGCGCCTGCTCCGTCGTGCGCGCCGCCGCGGCGGTCGTCGCCTGGGTGCGTTCGGCGGCGGCAAGCGCGCTGCTGGCAGAGGCGTGCGCCGCTTGCGCGTCCCGCAGCGCCGTCCCGGTCTGCTCGGCTTGGCAAGAGGCCGCCTCGGGCGCGCCGGCAAGGCGCGCCGCCTCGGCTTCGGCCGACTGTGCGCGGGCGGCCAGGTCGGTGACCCGGCCGGCGGCATCCTGCGCCCGCATGCGGCCGTCTGCCCGCTCGCGGACGATGGTGGTGATCCGTGCCTGCCGCGCGGCGCCGGCGCGCTCGAGCGCTTCTGCCGCGCGATGCGTCTCGCGATCGCGATCCCGGGCCGCGGCCAAGGCAGCGCGGCTGCGCTCCACCTCGCCGCGCAGCAGCGTCATGTCCGGCGCGGCGTCCCGCTCGCGGCGGGCGTCGTTCAGCGCCGTCTGCGCTTCGGCGCATTCCGGTTCGAGGGCCGCGATCTGCGCGCCAAGGTCGGCGAGCCGCGCCGCGCTCTGCTCTGCGCGGGCGCGGAGCGCGGTGGCCTCGGCGCGCGTCCGCTCGGCGGCCTGCTCGGCGGCGCGTAGCGCGGCCCGGGCCGCACCATCCTCCGCGGTCGCCTGCCGGTCGGCCGCTTCGGCGGCTTCGCGCGCCTGACGTGCGGCAGCCGAGGCGGTCTCGGCCTCGCCCAGGGTTGCCCGCAACCCCGCCAGCCGGTTGCGCTGTTGCAGGCGGACCGCCGCCGCAGTGGGTGCGCCGGCGCGCACGGTGTAACCGTCCCATCGCCATACGGCGCCTTGACGGGACACCAGGGTCTGGCCGGGCTGCAAATCCGGCTGGCCCGCTTCGCCAGCGGCCGCGTCGGCCACCACGCTGACGGCGCCGAGCGCGCGGGCGAGCGCCGCCGGCCCACGCACCAGGCCGGCCAAGCCCTCGCCCTGCATCGGCGCCTGGACCAGCGCCGGCAACTCGCGCCAATGCCGGGCCGCATTGGGGTCGCCGGCGGCGGCCAGGTCCTCGCCGAGTGCCGCGCCCAGCGCCGCCTCGAGCCCAGCGGGCACCTCCAGCCGGTCGACCATCGGCGGCCAGCGCTCGCCATCCTTGACCGCGAGCACCTGCGCCAGGCCGGCCACCTCGGCCGCCAGGCGGGTGCGCGCGGCCTCCGCCTGGCTGGTCCGCTCGCGGGCTTTGGAGAGCGCGGGCGTGGACGCGGCGCGTGCCGCCTCGGCCACTTCGCTGCGCCGCCGGGCTTCGGCGAGCGCCGCCTGCGCCGCTGTCTCCGCCGCCGCTGCGGCCTCGACCCGTGCCGCGTCGGGCGCGGCCTGCTGCGCGCGGGTCCGCTCGCCCTCGAGCCGGGCCATATTCTGAGAGGCGCGATTCGCCCGCGCTTCGGCCGCCGCGAGCACCTGCGCGATGCTTTGCGCCCGCGCTGCCAGTTCGGCCGAGCGCTCGGTCGCCGCCTGCGCCCCGGTTTCGGCCGCCGCCAGCGCGGTACCCGCCGTGGCCGCAGCCGCCCGCGCCGCCTCGAGCGCCGCCGGAAAACCTTCCGCTTCGGCCTCGAGCCGCGCGGCTTCGGTCACCAGCCGCCCATCCGCCGCCTCGACATCGGCTCGAATCTGCTCGGCATGTTGCAGATCCCGCAGCGCCTGCGCGCGGCGTGCGGTGGCCGCAGTCAGCGCCTCGCGGGCGCGCGCGACGTCGGCCTGCACACCCTCCTGCGCCAGCTTCGCCCGCTCCAGCGCCGTGCGCGCCGACGCTTCGGCCAACCTCAGCGCGGGCAGCGCCGCCTCGGCCGCCTGTGCTTCCGCCGCCGCCTGCGTGGAGGCCGACGCCGCCTGCGTCACCGCGTCGCGCGCCGCGGCGAGCGCAGCCTCGCCCGTCGCAACGCCCTGCCGCGCCCGCGCCAGGGCGATCGCCAACGCCATCGCCTCGGCATCGCCTACCATCGTCGACAGCGTGCGATATCGCGCCGCCTGCTTGGCCTGCTTCTGCAGCCCGGCGAGCTGCGTCTCCAGCATCACCCGCCGCTCCTCGGCGCGCTCGAGGTTGGTCTCGGCTGCCCGCAGCCGGGTCTCGGCCTCAGCGCGTCGGGCATGCAGCCCGGTGATCCCGGCCGCCTCCTCGAGAACCTGGCGCCGCTCCTCCGGCCGTGCCGCAACCAGCGCGCTGACCCGGCCCTGGCTGACCATCGCCGACGACCGCGCGCCCGATGCAAGATCCGCGAACAGCGTCTGGACGTCCCGTGCCCGGGTCTCGCGGCCATTGACCCGATAGGCGCTGCCGGCACCGCGCTCGATCCGCCGCGCCACGGCGATCTCCGGCTGCTCGCCGAAAGGCGGCGGGAAACCAGTCTCCCCAGGATCGGCCTCGAGCGTCAGCACGACTTCCGCCAGGTTGCGGCTCGGGCGCGAGGTGGTGCCGGCGAAGATGACGTCGTCCATCTCGCCCCCGCGCATGCTGCGCGCGCTCGCCTCACCCATCGCCCAGCGCAGCGCATCGGTCACGTTGCTCTTGCCGCACCCGTTCGGCCCGACGATCCCGGTCAGGCCCGGCAGGATCTCGACAACAGCGGGCTCGGCAAAGCTCTTGAACCCGGCGATGGCGAGCCGAACGAAGCGCGCCCGCATCGCGGTCAGGCGGCGGCGGCCTCGACCGCCTTGACGAAGGTGTCGTAAGCCACGGCGCCCGGCAGCGGTTTGTCGTTGATGACGAAGGTTGGCGTGCTGTTGACGTTGAACTTCTTCTCGCCATCCGACTGTTCGGTCAGGATAAACTGCTTCAACGCCTCGTCGCGCACGGTCTTGTCATAGGTTTCACGCGGCATGCCGGCCAGGGTGGCGAGCTTCATCAGCTCCTCCATCGGGTTGGCGGTGCGGGTGAAGGCCCAACGGTCCTGCGTGGTTAGCAGCGCGGAGACGAACGGCTCGTAACGCTCGACCGGCAGCGTCCGCGCCACCATGGCCGCATAAAGGGCCAGCTGATCGAGCGGGTAGTCGCGCCAGATATAGCGGACCTTGCCGGTATCGATCAGCTCGGCCTTCACCTTCGGGAAAGTCTCCTTCTGGAACGCCGCGCAATGGGTGCAGGTGAGGCTGAAATACTCCTGCACCACGACTTTGGCGTCGGCGCTGCCGATGGCGCGGTCCGCCGTCCGGGGGTCGCCGGCCGCAAGGGTCGTCGGGGCGGGTGTCGTCTGGGCGCGAGCGGCCTGCAGCGCCGGCAAGGTGGCGAGGGCGGCGAGCAGCGTGCGGCGGGTGGGCTTCATGGCGGACCTGCGACTCCGGTGGCGTGCGCCCCGTTTATGCCCTGCGTCCCCGCGCTCGCGTCAAGCGCCCTCTCGGGAGCGTGCTTGCCGCACCGCCGCACCGAGCTTGCCGAGCGCGTCGCGCAGCTCCCCGGGCGGCATGTCGGGGATGTCGATCGGGGGCGCCGGACGCGGCCGCGGACGCGGACGCTCGAGAGAAACCGTGCCTTGGACGAAGCGGAATTGCTCGACCAGCGTGCGGCCGAAATGCCCATTTATCCGCTGCGCCAGCTGGCCGGTCAGATGCTGCAGCTCGAGGGCGATCGGTCCCGAGCAGACGACTGTGAGCGTGGAGCCCGAGAGCCGCCGCGGCTGGGTGACGGCTGCGAGCGCCGGGCCGACGATCTCGGACCAATCGGCCACTACCTGGGCCGAGGCCGCCGAACGGGCGCGGAACGCCGGCTTGGTGACGGCCGGCAGCAGCGCCGCGATCGCTCGCGGTCCGCTCATGAAACGCGACCGCTCCGGCGGCGCGTTCTTGTCCCGAGGCTCGTCGCTCGCCATACCGCTCCCGTGCCCTCCGCTCCGCCCGCCGCCGCGCTCCTCCGCTGGTACGACCGGCATCGCCGCTCTATGCCATGGCGCGCCCGGCCCGGCGAGAGCGCCGATCCTTACCGCGTCTGGCTGTCCGAGATCATGCTGCAACAGACCACGGTGGCAACGGTCGGACCCTACTTCGAGCGCTTCCTCCACCGGTTTCCGACCGTGGCCGCGCTGGCTGCGGCGCCGGAAGACTTGGTTCTGCAGGCCTGGGCCGGGCTCGGTTACTATGCGCGCGCGCGCAACCTGCACCGCTGCGCCGCGATCGTGGCCGCATCCGGCGGCTTCCCGCGTGATCTCGCGGGCTTGCGAGCGCTGCCGGGGATCGGCGGCTATACCGCCGCGGCGATTGCCAGCATCGCCTTCGACATTCCGGTCGTGCCGGTCGATGGCAATGTCGAGCGGGTCGCGGCGCGCATTTACGCGATCAACCGCCCGCTACCGGCCGCCAAGGCCGAGATCGCCCGCGCCGCGCAGATTTTGGGTGACGACGCCGATGCAGCCGCCCGGCCCGCCGACTTTACCCAGGCGCTGTTCGATCTCGGGGCCACGATCTGCACCCCACGGACGCCCGCCTGCGGGATCTGCCCATGGCAGAGCGAGTGCGCCGGCCGGGCTGCAGGACTTGCGCCCACTCTGCCGATTAAGGCGCCGAAGAAGGCCCGCCCGCTGCGCCACGGGGCCCATTTCTGGCTCGAGGATGGGTCCGGCGCGATCCTGCTGCGCCGCCGCCCGCCCGAGGGGCTACTCGGCGGCATGCTGGAATTGCCGGGTACGGCGTGGCGTCTGGAGCCCTGGACGGAGGCGGAAGCGCTTCGCGAGGCGCCGCAGCGTGCCGTGTGGAATCTCGCCGGACAAGCCCGGCACGGCTTCACCCATTTCGAGCTTCTGCTCGACGTCTATTGCGCAAAGGTGTCCGAGATCGAGCGCCCCACCCTGCTGCGCCCCGCGGAATCGTTGTCGACCGAAGCCTTGCCCACCGTGATGCAACGCTGTGTTCGGATCGTTCAAGGAAACATGGATCGATTCACCTCTTTTTAAGACCTTCGACGCATATTTGGGTCAGCCCAGCAAAACGGGGGCGTGTCCTAAAGCAGACGCAAGAAGGCTTAATATCATGTCCCTCAACTCCGTTAACACGAACATCGCGGCCCAGGTCGCTCTTCAGTCCTTGAACGTCACCAACTCGCAGCTGCAGACGACGCAGAAGCGCATCAGCACCGGTTTCCGCGTCGCCGACGCAACCGATGACGGCGCGGCTTTCGCGGTGGCTCAGCGCGTGCGTGCCGACACGGGCGCCCTGACGACGGTCAACCAGCAGCTCGGCAGCGCGCAGGGTCTGGTCAACACCGCCGTCACCGGCCTGACCTCGATTTCGAACAGCCTGACCAACGCCAAGTCCCTGCTGGTCAAAATCGGCGACAACTCCATCTCCGACGATCAGCGCAACCAGTACATCGCGTCCTACAAGTCGCTGGTGCAACAGGTTGCCAACACGGTCGACGGATCCACCTACAACGGCGAGACCCTCCTAGGTCAGACCGGTGGCAGCTCCGTGAGCAGCAAGAGCGTCATCAGCAACGAGACTGGCGCGACCAGCACGCTGAACGCGGAAGACAACTCGACCCTGGCCAACGCCTTGGCGGCTCTGATCGGCGGCTCGGTCTCTGGTTCGCCCGGCAGCATCACCATCACTGTTCCGACTGTCGCCTCGACGGCGCAGACGGCAGCCTTGGCGGCGCTGACGAGCACGACCGCTGGCTTCTCCACGATCCAGACCGGCATCGCCAACCAGCTCAACCAGGCTGGTGCCGACTCCAACTTCCTGAGCGCGACGATCTCCTTCAACAGCTCCAAGATCGACAGCTTGAATGCCGGTCTCGGTGCCCTCGTTGACGCGGATCTGAGCAAGGAATTGGCGAACCTGCAGGCGCTGCAGATCCGTCAGCAGCTGGGCACCCAAGCCCTGTCGCTGGCGAACCAGAGCCCGCAGTCGCTTCTCAGCCTCTTCAAGTAACGAACTAACCGGCGGCGGACATCCCGCCGCCGGTCCCTCTTACCAAAAAGCCAGAGGCTGAGTATGTCGAACCTCGTTCTCGAACTACGGCAAGGGGAGACGATGATCATCAACGGCGCCCCGATCCGATTCCGCACCAAGGCCCGCATCGAACTCACCGCCCATGCCCGCTTCCTGTTCGGCAAGCAGATCATGGCACCAGAAGCCGCCGATACGCCGGCGCGCCGACTCTACTTCGCTCTCCAGGCTGCCTACATCGGCACTGACGACGAGCGGGCCCGCGGTCTGGAAACCGCGCGCACCCTGACTGCCGCTTTCAAGAGCGCCACGACATCGGCGCTCGCTCGTGACATCCTCGACCGCGCGCTTGCGGCTGCCGAGGCTGACGAGTGCTACACCGCGCTGAAGCTCGCTCGTCGCATTATCCGCCACGAGGACGCCGTTCTCGGACGCGGCCCCGCCCCGCTAGAGGAGACCGCTTCATGCACGGCATGAACGCCGCACGTGCCTACCAAGCCCGTTCCAACGACCGCAGCCTGCGCGAGCAGGAAGCAGATGTGTTCCGCCGTGCTACCGCCGCTCTGCGCCAAGCACAGAGCGGCAACGAGTTCGATCGTGTTCGCGCAGTCGCAGACAATCGCCTGCTCTGGAACACGCTCGTCATGACGTTGAAGGATCCCCAGAACGGCCTGCCGGAAGCGCTGCGCGGTTCGATCATCTCGGTCGGCATGGTGGTCGAACGGGAACTGAACGCATCACAGCCGGATTTTCCGTTCATCATTGGGATCAACGAGCAGATTACCGCGGGCCTCGCGGGAGCCTAAGCAGCGTCCGTTCCATGCCGCCAACATCCCGCCGACGTCGTTCCCGTGGGCGGCGTTGGCGGCGGGCAGCTCCCGCTGGTCGTCGATCGACTTTCGGCCGCACAGGTTCAGCGCCGAGCCACTTCGCGATGAATGCCCGAAGGCGCTACATGCCGTCACTAGAGTGCTGTTGAGACCGCAGGCGTTCGCATCCGACCGATTGCTTCGAAGCTGCAGCCCTGCCCTAGTGCTCTGAGCTAAACGGAGGATTTACAAAACGTCGGCGGTATGCGAGTCCAGGCCCATGGCCCAAACCGTCTGCCCCATTGTCACCGCCGCTGATCGCTTGCGTCTGGCCGCGATCGTCGAGGATCGCAATTGCCCCCAAAAGCATGTCCAACGGGCCAGGATCATCCTGCGGTCGGCGGAGCGGCGGACCGTGCTGGACGTGGCCGTCAGTTGCGACGCAAGCCGGCCGTCGGTGTGGCGCTGGCAGCGGCGCTTTGCCGAAGAGGGTGTCGACGGGTTGCTGCGCGACAAAACCCGCAAGCCGGGTAAAGCGCCGCTGTCGGCGGCGACTATCGCCCGTGTGCTGGCGCTGCCGTGCGGCGAGCCGCCGAAGAACGCCACTCATTGGACCGGGCGCATGGTCGCCAAGGTGACCGGCGTCAGTCTCAGCGCGGTTCAGCGCCTTTGGAGAGCCAATCGTCTCCAGCCGCATCGCATCAGAACCTTCAAACGATCAAACGACCCTGCATTCGCGGAAAAGGTCGAGGACATCGTCGGCCTCTACATGAACCCGCCTGCTCACGCCGTGGTCGTGTCGATCGACGAAAAAAGCCAGATCCAGGCGCTTGACCGGACTCAACCTGGCTTGCCGCTGAAGCCCGGCCGGTGCGGCACCATGACACACGACTACAAGCGTCACGGTGTCACCACGCTGTTCGCAGCCCTCAACACTCTCGACGGCACCGTCGTCGGTCGCTGTATGCCCCGTCACACCCATCAGGAATTCATCAAATTCCTCGCCGCCATCGAGCGTGCCGTTCCCACCGGCAAGATCATTCACGCCATCGCGGACAACTACGCCGCCCACAAGCATCCCAACGTCCACAAATGGCTCGCCGACCATCCACGCTGGGTGTTCCATTTCACTCCAACCTCCGCCTCCTGGATGAACGCCGTCGAGAACTTCTTCTCAACCATCACCCGGCGGCGCATTCGACGCGGCGTGTTCACCTCCGTGCCCGACCTCCAGAAGGCCATCCGCAGCTATATCCGCGACCACAACCGCAAGCCCAAGCCATTCGTCTGGACAAAGCCCGCTGACGTCATCCTCGACAAACTCACCCGACTACCTGGATCATCCATTTGAATCAGAAACACTAGACTAGGTTGTCCAATTGGCCGCAGTGCCGGGCGAGCCGCCTGTATGTCGGTGTGGTCAGCCGCGCCTGCGGAGCACTCCCAACCCGGCCAGCGCGCTGCTGAGCACGAGCAGAGTTGCGGGCTCTGGAGTGGAGGTCGGAGGAGTCGTTGCTTCGTTGATGAATGCACTTCCCGTGGCGGCCGTAAGGTTTTGCCCGTTTTCGGCGGTGCTGTAGTCGAACAGCGGCGTCAAGATCGCAGTGCCAAGATCGACGCTGTAGACCTCGGTGCCGGCAATGGCAAAGGTTGTGGTGCCGTCGTTCGACAGCCCGAAGAGGTTGGTCAGCGTGGCGCCAGCGGCGCTTCCGACGTGAAATGTCCCGATTACGGTTCCGGCCGTCACGTTAACCAGTTCATTGTTGCCATTGTTGGCGACTGCGGATTTGTAAAGTGTTACACCGCTGAATGCGAGATCGCCGGCTGATGGAGCGACCCCTGACGAGAATGTCGTGAGTGCGGCATTTGTCGCGTTGATTGTGAAGATGGTGTTGGAAGTGAAGGCCGCGCCCAACAAGTTTGTGCCGCTGCCGATGAGCGCGTTCATCCCGGATGTGCCGCTGTAGGCCGCGCCAACGGCGCTTGCTGCGCCCGTCGTCGGGCTGATTGTGTAAAGGTTCGTGAACGTCGTTCCATACAAAGTGCCGCCCGAATTGAAGGCGATGTCGGTGAGCGCGTGGCCGGTAAAGTGGACGGAACCAGCGCTGACTTGGTGAGTTGTGAGATCGAGTTGGCCGATATTGTCGCTGGCGTCGGAGACATACAGGATCTCGTCGGCCCTGGCCGCAATCGGGCCTAGAACGAACGAAATCCCAACCGCTGCAAGCGCAACTGTTCTGTACATATTGACATCCTTGGACAAGGGTTGTGATCGGACCGGAAGCGATGCAACTTCGATGCCAAAATGACAAAGTCAAGAGCCGGTGGATTTTCGAGATCTTCCAAACGTGGCGGCCCCGCGCGGCGCGTAAAGTTTTCCGACATATTGCTCAGCGGATGCACATTCGGTTCATTAACGTCATCCGAGGAAGTTGTGGATTGGGGTTGCACTGAACGAGAAAAGGGCGACCCGAAGGCCACCCCCGTCGTCACAACGCCCGCCAGCGTTCCATCAGGCCCGCTTCGGCTCTGCTGTGCCCTGGATACGCTCCGGCAGCTCTGGCGGAACGTAAGCTGGGTCTGCCAGGGCGTTGAGCACTGCCATCGCCTCGCCGTCGCCCGGCTAGCCGCCCCGCCCTGTAGGCGAGGCGCAGCTGTGCATGGCGGCGGCTGCCTTGAGGCGACACCGTCCGCTGTGCGCGCTTCCAGGCCGTCGACGATCGCCGAGCATGTTTGTTCAAGGCGCGTTACCCGCCTCAGGATGAACGCCGTCGAGAACTTCTTCTCCACCATAACTCGGCGGCGCATTAGACGTGGCGTGTTGACCTCGGTCGCAGACCTCCAGCAGGCCATTCGCAGCTACGTCCGCGACCACAACCGCAACCCCAAGCCCTTCGTCTGGACGAAGCCCGCCGACGTCATCCTCGACAAAATCTGCCTGGATCATCTGTTTGAGTCAGAGCACTAGTTTCTCCGTCTGCCGACTTTCTGGTGTCTCCGTCTGCGCCGACCTACTAATCAAGCAGGTCGCCAGTGATGGCGTTCTTCGAGCCAGCGGCGCAGCTCCAGCAAGGCAGTCGGGTCAGCCGTGATCGCGGACATACTGGCAACGACGGCGCCGGTTTCAGCAGGCCGGACCAGCCGCTTCGTGGCCGCCTCCTGAAGCTCGGGCGCGCTCGCCAGCCCGATACAGCCCTGCCGCCACCATGCCACGACAGCCGCGGGCGCTAGAAGCGGCACCACCAGCGCGAAGTCTAGCATCGCCGCGGCGGTCACGGCGCGGAGCGCGCTCGACAGTTCACTGAAGCGCTCCAACCCGGCTCGTCCGGGAGGAACCGCCGCATCGCGGTCGATCAGCTCCAGGGCGGTTGGTGCATCCGCCATCGCCGGGTTGCGGACGACGCGCCCATCGGCGCCGATCATTCCCAGCGTGAACGCGTGCGTCCACCGTCGGGCCGCTAGCTCCGGGGCCAATTGCTTCAGTTCCGGGCCGCGAAGCACGACGAGGTCGATGTCCGGCCGGTCGAACGAGGTCGCCGCGCCGGCTCCGACCGGAACTGCAACAGCCTCGATCCCCATCAGCTCCAGCGCCAACAGCACCGCCAACTCCGGACCCACGAGCGTCTGCACGGCGACACGCACGCTCCTTCCGCGTGCGAGAGCCACGCGAGTGACGGCCAGGACCGGAGTCGTGCCCCCCCACAGCGGGACCCAGTTGCCGGCGTCGAAGCGTACGCGTGGATCACCGACGAGCCACGAGAGCGCGGCGGCGCCGGGGATGATCATCGCCGTGCCCCCGTCTGGCGGGGTGCTGGCCTGAAAATGATTGGCGCCGGTCACACCGTCGGGACCGCCGATGTTCTCGCGCCCGATCGCCTCGCCCAGCAACAGGCTCTTTCCCAGCGGGCCGGTGATCAGGGCGGCCCATTGGTCGACGTAGCTTCCCGGCGGCCCGGCGACCAAGATCGTCGGCGAAGCCGGTAATGCGGTAGGCCCGGCCAGCGCCGGATATCGCCCGCGCACAGTCGCCGCGACGAGCGCCGCACTCGCCAAGATCGCGCGCCGCGTGACCGGCCGTGCGGCTCGATCGGCGTCGACGCTGCCCGGACATCCTGCCTGCGACACGACCTGATCCCCCGTCATTGCACGCCCTGTTATTCGCCGACGTGCATCCCGGTCGGGCTTTGTGTCAACTTTATCGACGGTCCGATTGAGATCTGTCGCGCTGACTTTACGAATTGTAAGCAACCAAGACGTCGCAGGGAACGTCCAGCCGCGCCCGCCCGTTCAAGAACGTCAGCTCGATCAACGCGGCCGCAGCCGGGACCTCAGCACCGGCTTGACGCAGCAAGGCGATGCCCGCCTGCATCGTGCCACCGGTCGCCAGGAGGTCGTCGAGGATCACGACCCGGGCGCCGGGCTCGATCGCGTCCGCCTGGATCTCGATCCGGTCCTGGCCATACTCGAGCGCGTAATCCAGCCCGACCACCCGGCCCGGCAACTTGCCCCGCTTGCGCAGCATGACGAACCCGCAGCCGAGCTTCAGCGCCAGCGGCGCGGCGAGCAGGAAGCCCCGCGACTCGATCCCGGCCAGCATGGTCGGGCGGTGGGCGCTCACGCTTGCCGCCATCCGCTCCATCGCCACCTGCCAGGCTTCGGGGTGCCGCAAGAGGGTCGAGATGTCGTAGAACAGGATCCCCGGCTTCGGGAAATCCGGTATGCCGCGGATATGGTCCTTAAGGTTCATTCAACTTCGCCCACAAAACGCGCCGCTCTATCCTCTGCGCGCCTGGGCGGCAACCACTTGACGAGGCTGATGTCCAAACCGCTGATTGCAACCCTGGCCGGACTGGTGTTCGTCCTGCTCTATATCGTGGCCGCGATCACGCTGCCGGATTTCGCGCCGCCCCTGCCCGGGCTGGTGATGGCGCTGTATTGGTGCGTCGCTGGGTTGCTGTGGGTGCTTCCGATCCGGTGGCTGATGCTGTGGGCGGCCGGCAAGCGATGACCGCCTTCACCGCTGCGTCACAAATGTGCAACATGCTCGTAACAGGCCCGGCGTAAGCGCGACCGCCGACCGAACAAGCAGCAGAGGAGCCGCCGATGTATCGCCGCAGTCTTTTGATGGGTGCCGCCGCGCTTACCGTCTCCCCCGGCTTCTCCACGCCAGCTCGAGCGCAGGCCGGCGCGCGCACGCGCGTGACGTTCTGGCATTCGATGAACGGCGCGCTCGGCGAGCAGGTGAACAAGCTCGTCGCCGCGTTCAACCAGAGCCAAACCGAGGTCGAGGTCGTCCCGGTGTTCAAGGGCAGCTACGCGGAAACGCTCACCGCGGCGATCGCGGCCTGGCGCGCCGGCCAGGCGCCGGATCTCGTGCAGATGTTCGAAGTCGGCACCGGCTCGATGCTCGCGGCCGGGTCCGCCGTGAAACAGGTCTGGCAGCTCGCCAAGGAAACCGGGGTCGAGCTGGACCCGCAGCAATACATCCCCGCCGTCCGCGGTTACTACAGCCTGCCCGACGGCCGCCTTGCCTCGGCGCCGTTCAACTCGAGCACGTCGGTCATGTGGATCAACGACGATGCCTTCGAAAAAGCCGGCCTAGATCCGGCCCAGAAGCTCGCAACCTGGGACGACGTGGTCAAGGCGGCACAGACCATCAAGGCGAAGAACGCCGCCTCGATCCCGATGACGACCGGTTGGTTCACCTGGATCCAGCTCGAGCAATACGCCGCCATGCACGACTTGCCCTACGCGACCCGGGCGAATGGCTTCGAGGGCTTGGACGCACAGCTGCAGATCAACAAACCGCCCTTCGTCAAACATCTCGAGCGCCTGTTGGAGATGTCGAAGGAAGGGACGTTCAAATACACCGGCCGCGACAACGCGCCGGACCCGGTGTTCACGTCCGGCCAGGCCGCCATCATGTTCGACTCCTCGGGCTTCCGCGGAGATGTCGCGAAGACCGCCAAGTTCAAATGGCGCGAGGCGTTCCTTCCCTATGACCCGGCGGTGATCAAGGAACCGATCAACTCCATCATCGGCGGCGCCAGCCTCTGGACCATGACCGCGCCGAACCGCACCCCTGCGGAATACAAGGGCGCGGCGCAATTCCTGAAATTCCTGTCCGAGCCGGCCCAAGCGGCCTCCTGGAGCGAAGCCACCGGCTATGTCCCCGTCACCGCCGCCGGCTTCGAACTGATCAAGCAGCAGGGCTTCTTCCAGCAGAACCCCGGCGCCGACATCCCGACCGAGCAGCTCCTCCGCGGCACCGTGACGCCCAACAGCAAGGGTTTCCGGCTGGGCCGCATGCCCGAGCTGCGTAACATCCAGTACGAAGAGATCGAGAAGGCGCTCCAGGGGCAGCAGAGCGCTCAGGCCGCGCTGGACAACGCGGTGCAGCGGGGCGATCGCGTTTTGCGCGAGTTCGAGCGCGCGAACAAAGCCTAGGTGGACCGTCGGACCTTCTTTCCGGGCCGGTTGCTGCCGCTCGCGCTAGTCGCGCCGCAACTGCTCCTCACGGCCATATTCTTCCTTTGGCCGGCGGGAGAGGCGATCTGGTTCAGTCTGCAACGCCAGGATGCGTTCGGGCTGAGGACCGAATACGTCGGCCTGGAGAACTACGCCGACCTGTTCACCGACCCGCTCTACCGCGACAGCATCGGCCGCACCGCATTGTTCTGCATTGCGGTGGCCGGGCTGGCGATGGCCGTGGCGCTGACGTTGGCGGTATTCGCGGACCGCGAGATCAGGTGGCGGGCGATCTACCGCACGCTGCTGGTCTGGCCCTATGCGGTGGCGCCCGCCGTCGCCGCGGTGCTGTGGATCCTGCTGCTGCACCCGCAGATCGGGCTGGTCGGGGCTTGGCTGAACCGGCACGGGATGGTTTGGGACTACAAGCTGCGGGATGGACAGGCGATGCTGATGGTCATCCTGGCAAGCGCCTGGAAGCAGGTGAGCTATGACTTCATCTTCTTCATGGCCGGGCTGCAGGCGATCCCGCGCGCGGTGGTGGAGGCGGCACGGATCGATGGCGCCGGGGCGTGGCACCGGTTCCGAACGATCACCCTGCCGCTGCTGATGCCGACCATCTTCTTCCTGCTCGTCGTGAACCTCGTCTATGCCGCGTTCGAGACGTTCGGCAGCATCCAAGCGCTCACTGGCGGCGGCCCGGGCAAGGCGACCGAGACGCTGATCGTCAAGGTGTATCGGGATGGCGTGGTCAATCTCGACCTCGGCTCCTCCTCGGCACAATCGACCGTGCTGATGCTGGCCGTCATCGTGCTGACCACGCTGCAGTTCCGCTTCGTCGGGCGCCGCAGTGCGGACTGACTGGCTCGCGCATGTCGTGCTGGTGCTGGGCGTCGCGCTGTTCGCGCTGCCGGTCTGGCTCGTCGTGGCGGCCGCGACCCAGCCGGCCGACGTGATCGCGCGTGGCGAATTGTCGCTTCTGCCGGACCCGGCCGGCTTCGCGATCTTCGGCGACGTGCTCCGCAACGGCGCCCAGGGCACGGGACCGGTTTGGCACATGTTGCTGGTGTCGTTCGGCATGGCCATGGGGATCGCGGTCGGCAAGATCGTGATCTCGGTCCTGTCCGCCTATGCCATCGCGTTCTTCCGCTTCCCTTTCCGCAACCTGGCGTTCTGGACCATCTTTCTTACGCTGATGCTGCCGGTCGAGGTCCGCATCATCCCGACCTATTCGGTGATGGCCGGGCTCGGCCTGATCAATACGTTCACCGGCCTGACCATGCCGCTGATCGCCTCGGCCACGGCCACATTGCTGTTCCGGCAGGTGTTCCTCGCGGTGCCCGATGAGTTGTTCGAGGCGGCGCGGATGGATGGGGCCGGACCGTGGCGGTTCCTGCGAGATATCCTGCTGCCGGTCTCGGCGGCCAACGTGGCGGCGCTGTTCGTGATCCTCTTCGTCTATGGCTGGAACCAGTATCTGTGGCCGTTGCTGGTGGCGACCGATCCGCGGCTAGACACGGTGGTGATCGGCATCGTCAAGATGATCGGCACCGAGGCGGCGGTGGAATGGAACAAGGTGATGGCGACGGCCGTGCTGGCGCTGATCCCGCCGGTGGTCGTGGTGTTGCTGATGCAGCGATGGTTCGTCAAAGGCCTCGCGGAGGCGGACAAATAGATGGCGACGCTGGTGCTGGAAGACCTGCGCAAGCGGTTCGGCGAGACCGAGATCCTCAAAGGCGTCGACCTGGCGTTGGCGGATGGCGAGATGCTGGTGATCGTGGGCGCGAGCGGTTGCGGCAAGAGCACGCTGCTCCGGCTGGTCGCCGGGCTCGAGACGGCGAGTTCGGGCCGGATCGCGATCGATGGCCGGGACGTCACACGCGTCGACCCGTCCGAGCGCGACATCGCCATGGTGTTCCAGAACTACGCGCTCTACCCGCACATGACCGTGTTCGAGAACATGGCGTATGGCCTGAAGATCCGCGGAATCGCGCGCTCCCGGATCACCGAACTCGTGGGCGAGGCGGCGGAATTGCTCGGGATCGGCGCGCTGCTGGACCGCCGGCCGCGCCAACTCTCCGGCGGGCAGCGGCAGCGCGTGGCGATGGGGCGCGCCATCGTGCGCCAGCCGAAGCTATTCCTGTTCGACGAGCCGCTGTCGAACCTGGATGCCAAGCTGCGGGTGCAGATGCGCGCGGAAATCCGCAGGCTACAGCGCCGGCTGGGCGTCACGAGCCTCTATGTGACGCACGATCAGGTGGAGGCGATGACGCTGGGCGACCGTCTGCTGGTGCTGCATCTCGGGCGCCCGGTGCAGTTGGCGACCCCGATGGACGTGTGGGAGCGGCCGGCCGACACATACGTCGCCGGGTTCATCGGCGCGCCGGCGATGAATTTCCTGCCGGCGGAGATCATCAATGACGGGCATGCGGTCCGGCTCGACGGCAGTGCCGATTTCGCGCTGCCGCGACGGTATCGACCGGGACCGATCACGCTCGGCATTCGTCCGGAGCATGTCAGCCTCGTCCCGGGTGGGATCGAATTGCGGGTGGAACTCGTCGAACCGCTCGGTTCGGAGACGCTCGTGCATGGCCGCATGCGGAACGGGGAGGCGATGCTGGCCAAGCTTGCCGGCGCTGCAGCGGTGGCCGACGAGGTCACGGTCGGCTTCGACCCCGCGGCAATTCACGTCTTCAACCGTGAGACCGGCGTCCGGATCGAGCCCGGGTGAAGCGGGAACTGGTCGGGGCGAGAGGATTCGAACCTCCGGCCTCTTGCTCCCGAAGCAAGCGTACTACCAGGCTGTACTACGCCCCGACCGAGGCGCCGCGTATAGCCGCCTCCCCCCGCCCCGGCAAGAGGCGAACCCGGCGCGGTCGCCCTGCGTTGTCCGCGGGTCAACGTGGGAGAACGTCATGAGCGACAAATCGACCGAAAAGGAAGTGACCGGGACGACCGGCGCACCGAACCCGAAATCCGGCAGCGCCGATGCTGCGCGCGGTCTGGGCGGGCACAGCAAGGATGCGAGCCATGAGAAGGGCGCGCCGGCGGGGTTCGTCGAAAAGGCCGAAATCGGCAAGCAGCCCTGATGTTTCGCGCCGACTGGCCGCCGTGAAAGGCGGCCAGTCGGCATGAGTTCAGGCCCGCGGCGTCGGGTCGACTGGCGAGGGTGGGACTCCACCCGCCTCGATCGCCTCGCCGGCGAGCAGGCAGAGATCCTCGCGGAAACGCGCCGCGACCACTTGAACGCCAACTGTCGTCGACCCTGCCGTCCCTGTCGAAACCGTGAGCCCCGGAAGCCCCATCAGCGGTAGGCCGGTCTGGACCAATTGTGCGGCCAACACGCGATCGAAGTCGGTCAGGTCGAGGTCGTCCGCGAATGGCAGCTCGCCGGACACCGGCATCACCAGAACCGGATAGCGATCGAGGAACAGCGACCACGCGCGGCAGATCGCTAGACGCTGCTGCAGCGTTTTGGCCACGACGTCCGGCGGCATCGGCGGGGCGTGGCGGCGGAACGAGGCGAAGACGGCGTTCGCGCCTGGATCGTTCTCCCGCTCGATCGCGGCCGCGAAAGCCTCCAGCCCATCTCCGAACCATAACTTCATCAACAAATCGGTGGCTTCGTGCAGAGGTGGCACGTCGTCCACCGCCTCGACGGTCCATCCAGCGGCCTCGAGACGGCGGCCAGCATCCTTCAGCGCGGCTTCCACCTCCGGGACGATCGCCATGCCGCCGGGCCGCAGGCAGAGCGCGGCCAGGCGCGGCCGCTTCTCGCCCTCGAGCGGCACCGGCGCCCACCACGGGTCGCGCGGATCCGGCGCGGCCATCACATCCAGCCCGAGACGCAGGTCGGCGATCGAACGCCCAATCGGTCCCGAGACCGCCATCAGCTGCGGCCCGATGGTGCGGTCCGGCCCCGACTGGTTCCAGGCCGGCACGCGTCCGGCGGTCGGCCGCAGTCCGTGCACGCCGCACGCATAGGCGGGGTAGCGGATCGAGCCGGCGATGTCGGTGCCATGCGCGAGCGCACCGATCCCGGCCGCGACTGCAGCCGCAGCGCCGCCTGAGGAGCCGCCGGGCGTGCGGCTCGGGTCGCGCGGGTTGCGGGTGTGGCCGTGGATCAGATTGCTGGTGAACCAGCGCAGCGAAAAGGCCGGCGTGTTGGTGCGCCCGAGCAGGATCGCGCCGGCACGGCGGAGGTTGGCGACCACCGGGCTGTCGTCCTCGGCGATGAGGTCGCGCTGCTGCGTCAGGCCGTTGGTGGTTGCGAAGCCGGCCTGGTCGACATTGACCTTGATGGTGACCGGAACGCCGCCCAGCGCGCCTACGTCCTCGCCACGGGCGATGCGCGCGTCGATCGCGTCCGCATCGGCGAGGACCTGCTCGGGGCGGTGCTCGATGACGGCATTGATCGCAGGATTGACCGCATCCAGCCGATCGAGCGCGGACTGTGCCGCCTCGCGCGCAGACACCGCTTTCCAGCGAATCCGATCGGCCAATTGCGTTGCGGACAGGCGCCAGAGTTCATTGCTCATACCTGTTCATGACCCAGCTTCGCGCCCGCTTCAACCGGTCCGGTCCGTAGCGCCCTCCGCAGCGCCAGCCCGGCGGCGGCGTTCAGCGCCCCCGCGATCCCCAGGATCACGGCCGGCCGCCATCCCGCCCGCGCCATCACTGCGATCACGACCGAGCCCAGCACCATGAACACCGCGTTCATGACATTGTTCGCCGCCACCACTCGCGCCCGTTCCGCCCGCGGCGCCCGCCGCTGCAGGATTGCGTAGAGCGGCACCGAATACACCCCGCCGCACGCCGCCGCGCCCACCAGGCAGAGCAGCGCGGCCAGCCCCGGAAGCGACGTCGCCATAGCGGCCGGGTCGTGCCAGGTCGACGCCGCCGGCCACGAGACGAGGGCCGCAAACCCCCAGGTGAACAGTGTGAGCAGCCCGGCCGCCGCCGGCGCGAGGCTTCCAGCCTCTCGCGATCCCGCGAGCCGCCCGACGAGAAGCGATCCCATGCCGATTCCGGCCGTGAAGCTCGCCAGCAACAGCGTGACGATCCGGTTGTCGGCAGCAAATTCGACCTTCGCCAACACGGGAAACTGGGCCAGGTAGGTGGCGCCGAGCGTCCAAAACCAGGAAAGCGCCAGCAGCGCGACCCAAACCGGGCGGTTCAGCCGCGCCGCCCGGACCAGGCGCCAAGTCGCGACCGCCGGGTTGCGGTCGATGGCGAGCGAGGGCGCGGCCGGCTCGCCCACGGGGATGGCTAACGCGGCCAGCAATCCGGCAACCGCCACCGCTATGCCAGCCCCCGCCACTAGCGCCGGCCCGTTCGTCAGACCGATCAGCGCCCCGCCGGCAATCGTTCCCACCAGGATCGCGGCGAAGGTCCCGGCCTCGACGAGCGCGTTGCCGCGCAGCAACTCATCGGCCCCGAGGCGTTCCGGAAGAATGCCGTATTTCAACGGCCCAAATGCTGCCGCCTGCACACCCAGGCCAAACAGCACCGCCAACATCAGACCGACGTTATCGGATAGCAGCCCGGCCGCGGCCATCAGCATGAGCGCGACCTCGAACAGCTTCGTCAGCCGGATCAGCCGCGTTTTCTCGAATCGGTCGGCCAGTTGGCCGGCCGTGGCCGAGACCAACAGATACGGCAAGATGAACAGCCCGCCCGCCAGCGCCACGAGCGCCGCGCCGCCGCTTTCGTCGCGGAAGGCGATCAGGACCACCAGCGCGCTCTTGAACAGATTGTCGTTCAGCGCGCCGAGCGCCTGGGTGAGGAACAGCGGCAGGAACCGACGGGTCGACAGCAGGGGCGCGGCCATCCGCCGGTTCTATCACGGCATGCGGCGATCCGGCTCGCGCCGCGGCGGCGCAACCTGTCGAGCGGGCGGCTCTGGCCGCGGCGGCGGACGGACGGCGGCCACCGGCGGCGCGCGGGGCGGCTCTGGCCGCATCATTGGCGGTTGGCGCGACGGTTCATGATGGCTCATGACGCGGCGGTTCGATGAAGCGTTCGAGCGGGGCGGTTCGGGGCGCGGCGATTCAGGCCGCGGTGATGCGGGACGCGGCGGTTCGGGCCGCGGCGGTTGGGCGTGTGGCGCGGCCATGGGGACAGGGGCGGCGGGATGCATCGGGGTCGGGTGCGCCGGCTCCGACCGGATCGGCGGCTCCCTCGTCATGGGCTGCGGAGGCACGCGCTCGGGCGTCCGAGCCTCCGGATGCGCCTGCGGGCCTTGCGGTGGCAATGGCGCGTTCGGCGCCGACGGCACAGCCGGACCAGCCGGAGACGCGACCGGCAAGACTGGTCGGGCGGGGCCGTGCGGCCGCAATTCGGGCAATCCGGGCCCCGGCCCCCGCGGGTGCAGCAACGCGGCGGCCGCGCCGCCCGCCGCACCGCCCAACAGCGCCGCGGCGATCGGACCGTGCGGCGAGATCGACGGTCCGGGCGCTTCGGGCCGCACCGATCGCTCGCCTTCCCGCAGTTCCGCCCCCGCGGCGCCCACCGTCGTGCGCGTCGGCGTCACAGGCGGGTGAAACGCCGTCGCCTGGGTCGGCGGCACCGGCGGGACCGCCCGAAAGGCGCGCGCCACGTTGACGCTGTTCACCATCGCCGCCACCGGAACGATCGTGACCGACCGCTGGTTGATCGTCACGTTGACTGTCGCGCGGGTCGGCTGGTTGAGCCCCTCGAGATAGCGTGGGCTGGCATGATAGTCAGGCCGATAAGCCTCGCGCGGCCCGAGCGGCGCCCAACCCACCCAGGATCCGCCTGCAGCGCCGGGCCGCGCGAAGAACGCGACCAGCGCCGGCGCATAGACCGGCGGCCGATCCCAGCCGCGTCCGGGAATCCAGCCCCAGCGCCCGCCGATCTCCGCCCACCTTCCATAATGCGTGGGTGCGAAGCCCCAGGGCGCATCGTCCACCCACGTCCAGCCCCAAGGCGCGACATAGGCCCAGTGCCCGTTGCGATAAGGCACGAAGCCAACCGGCGCCGGCGGATACCAGACCGGCCCCTCCTCCGGCGTCTCGCCCCACTCGCCCTCTTCGGCCAGGATCTCGGACCCAGTCATCAGCGCCACCGCAGGGGGCAGCGCGACATGCCGCGCAGGCGTCCGCTCCGCCGCGAGCATCCGTTGGAGGAAGGTGTTGCGGACCGAAGATCGCAGCGTCGGCACGAAGGCGGCCGCCGGGTCGTCGCCGCTAACGGTCAGCGTCTGGTTGGGACCGATGGCGACGTCGGCGGCAAGGCCGGTGAACTTGGCCGCGCCGTCGACGACCGTCACCTCGGTCGGGTGGCCGGTGTCGCCGCTGATCACCTGGTAATGCCCGGGCTCTAGAAAGACCACGATCCCGCGCGGCGTGCGCAGCGTCAGGCTGTCGCTGGCCGGTAAGGCAGACACCCGCCAGTAGCTGTCGCCCTGGGGTTGGGTCGCGACCAGCGAATGCTCGTCGAGGCGGTCGATGTCGAGTTCCGTCGCCGCGTCCAGCGCAATGCGCTCGCCCGCGACCCCGATAGCGGCACTGGCGCCGGGCTGCGTCCAGAGCGCCGCGCCATCGGAGAGCGGCAGGTTCAGCGTGGCCCGCTCCCAACGCTCCGCGCCCGCAAGATGAAAGGAGACCGCGCCGCTCACCGCCGCGACCCGGCCGACGCGGGCGGGCGGGTCAGCCTCCTGGGCGCTCGCGGGCAATCCGCAGAGCGGGGTGGTGGCGAGGAGCACGGCGAGCAGATAACGACGCATGGGAGTACACCCTGGCAGCTTGCCCGAGACTGCTCCGTGATCATGGCAGGAAACTGGCACGCCGGCGCTGTCGGACAGGCTCAAATTCTTGATGCGACCCCCCCGCCTCTGTGCCTAAGCTATGCTGCGGACATGCGGGGAGACACGACGATGGACGGCACGACGTTTGTGTTGCTGAGCGGCACGCTGACGTTCGGCGTTCCGTTGGCGTTAGCGGTGCGCGAGTTATTCGAGCTGAAGCGACGCGACGATGGCGGCTGGGAAGGCGATGGCCCGACCCCGTTGAAGCCGCCGCCCTCGCCCATCACCGGTCAGAAGCCCCTGCCCGACTGCCTCATCCCGCGTCTGCCGCCGCGCCCGGTGCGCATCCGCGAACTCGAGGAAGCCTAGCAGCACTTTTACGGCGCGGGAAAGGCGCCCGAGCGTCAACTCCCCGTCACGAGGCGCAACCGCCTCGCGCCCCACCGCTTCTCATCCCAGCGTTCCCGATCAGTGGGACGGCACGACAATCACGGGATGACGGCGATGAGCTCCACGACTACGCAGACACTCCACGACACGCACCTCTATGACCCAGACAGGCACGACAACCAGATCGTGGCCGTGTTCGAAGACGATGCGGCAGCAGCCAGTGCACGCGATGCCCTGCGCGCCGCCGGCGTTCCCGACTCGCAGGTCCAACTCGTGAGCGCGCCTACGGCGACGACGCCGGCCGAGCAGCAGAGTGCTGGGGACCAGATCTTGACGGCGTTCATGAGCCTGTTCAGTTCCGCCGAGGATCATCCGCATTACGAGCACGCCATTGGCCGAGGCCACGCCATGGTGATCGTCACGCCGACCGGCGAGACCGACAGGCACAAGCTGATCACGGTGCTCGAGCACAGCAACCCGATCGATTTCGACGCCAAGCTCGAGGAATGGCGGCAGGCCGGTTACGAAGGCATGTCGCAGCCCGGCGCAGCCACGGCCGGCGAACGTCGAGTGGGCCAGCGCGAGCCGACCACGGCCGCGTCCCGCGTGCGCAGCTATATCGCCAACCGTCCCAGCACCGGACCCAGCACGGGTCTCGGCACGGGCGGCGACGTGACCAATGCCACGCCCGGGGTGGAGAGCAGCGGGATGAACGCCCCGCGGCGCTGACGACCGAACTCGGACCGCCCTCGCGCGCTATGATGTTGTTCTGCGAGGCTTTCCGATGAGCGTCCAACCCTTCGACCCCTCACGACACGACACGCAACTGGTCGCCGCATTCGAGCGGCGGCCGCTTGCCGAGGCTGCACGGCACGCCTTGCTCGGTGCCGGGGTGCCCGCTGAGGCGATCGAACTGCTCGGCGGTGACCCGGCCGATCCGGAGCCACCGAGCGAGGGGATCTTCGACACGCTGCGTCGGCTTTTCGCGCCGACCGAAGACGCGTTGCGGCTGGGCGACGCGGTCAGCCAAGGGCGCACGATCGTCGTCGTGCATCCTCAGGGCGTCAGCGAGCGTGAGACCGCGATCGAGGTGCTGGAAGGCTGCGGCCCGATCGATCTCGAGGAGCGCGACGAACCCGGCCATGCCGAGCTGAACCACGCCCCGCTCACCCGCGCCGACATGGCGCCCAATCCGCTCACGACCGCCTCCGCCCAGCCGGTGGCGCCGACGATAGCGGCAACCACTGCTGAAACACCGCCGACCGGGACGACCTACACGTACGGCATTCCTGACACCGTTGCGCGCGCGATGTCGGCGGAGGAGCAGGTCCTGGCGCAGGCACCCGACGTGACCACGAGGCCGCATTTCGTCCGGATCGTCGAAGAGCGCCTCCGTGTCGGCTGGCGCGAGCCGACCAACCGGCCGACGCGGGTCCGCAGCTACCTCGCGGAGCGTTCTCCCGAGGCGCACCGTGTCGAGCTGCAGGAAGAAGAGATCGGCGCGTCGCACGACCGAAGCGGCGCTTGATGCCGCCAATCGGGCGGGCCGCGGCTTCTGCTCTGATGCTCGGTCTGCTCGGTTGCTCCTCGCCGCTGCCGATACAGTCATTTGCCAGTGGCGGGCCGGCATTCGATCCGGTGGAGTTCTTCCGAGGATCAATCCGTTCCTGGGGCGTTATGGAGAACCGGTCCGGCGAACCCACCGACATCGTCTTGACGGAAGGGCACGGCGAGGCGGAGGGTTCGAATGGAGTACATTTTCCCCAAATCGTAACGATTGGGCGCGAGACGCCCACCAAGCGCGACTGGCACATGCGCCGGGTCGGACCGGGCCGCTACGAAGCGACGGCCAACGATATGGTTGGCACCGCGCATGGCGAGGCGGCCGGACGAGGTTTCCACTGGTCCTGGACTCTGGCGCCGTACCCCGGCAATCCGCTGACCAACGTCGGCATGGATCAATGGTGGTATCTGCAGGATGACCGTTCGATGTTGAACCGGACGATCATCACCAAGCTAGGCATCGTCGTCGCTGAAGTGACCGAACACTTCACGCGGACACCCTGAAAAACGGCGTTTGGAAGGCGGAAAAGGCTTTCAGCTTGACTTTGCTGCGCCGCAACACCATTCTGCATCTGCGCGGTTTGTTCGCACGCTCGCCTTGATGGCGTGCCCGTTCAGTTCTTCGCGCCGGTTTACGGCCCTGAAGACCGTTGCGCATCGCCCCCGATTGGTGGGCGAGCATCCGAAAGCACATCCATACCTATGACAAGTTTCGCTGAACTCGGCCTGATCACGCCGCTCCTCAAGGCGTTGGAGACCGAGGGTTACGCCGCCCCGACTCCGATCCAAACACAAGCTATTCCGCATGTCCTCGCGGGCCGCGACCTGCAGGGCATTGCCCAGACCGGCACCGGCAAGACCGCCGCGTTCGCGCTGCCGATCCTGCAGCGCCTGCTGGCCGACAAGAAGCCCCCGCTGCGCAAGGGCTGCCGCGTGCTCGTGCTGTCGCCCACCCGCGAACTGGCCAGCCAGATCGCCGAGAGCTTCCGCGCCTATGGCCGTCACACAGGTCTTCGCACCGCGCTGATGTTTGGCGGCGTGCCGAAGGGCCGCCAGATCCAGGCCGTCGCCGGCGGGATCGACATCCTGGTCGCCACCCCCGGCCGCTTGCTCGACCATATGAGCGAAGGCTCCGTCACCGTTGCCGGCACCGAGATCCTGGTGCTCGACGAGGCCGATCACATGCTTGACCTCGGCTTCATCATCCCG
Organism: uncultured Alphaproteobacteria bacterium; assembly: GCA_963848035.1. GTDB lineage: Bacteria > Pseudomonadota > Alphaproteobacteria > Acetobacterales > Acetobacteraceae > JAVVHH01. Next base: position 1,635,830 of record CAWKCD010000001.1, on the reverse strand, counting down.
ATCCGCAAGATCGTCAGCAACATCTCGAACCGGCGGCAGACGCTGTTCTTCTCGGCCACCATGCCGAAGGAGATCTCCACGCTCGCCGGCAGCATGCTGCGCGACCCGGTCCATGTCGCCGTCACGCCCGTGGCCACCACGGCCGAGCGCGTCGATCAGCGCGTCATCTTCGTCGAGGCCGCGCGCAAGCGGCAGGTTTTGGCCGAGATCCTGCGCGACGCCCGCATGGAGCGCACGCTCGTCTTCACCCGCACCAAGCACGGTGCCGACAAGGTGACGCAGCATCTGGAAGCGGCCGGTCAGAAGGCCGCCGCGATCCACGGCAACAAGAGCCAGCCGCAGCGCGAGCGGGCGTTGGCCGCCTTCCGCGAAGGCCGCATCCGCGTCCTCGTCGCGACCGACATCGCCGCACGCGGCATCGACGTCGACGGCGTCACGCACGTCGTCAACTTCGACCTGCCGAACGTGCCGGAAGCCTACGTCCACCGCATCGGCCGCACTGCGCGCGCCGGTCACGCGGGCGTGGCGATCAGCTTCTGCGATAGCACCGAGCGGGCCAACCTGCGCGGCATCGAGAAACTGATCCGTACGCGCCTGCCGGTCGACGAACGGCTGCCCCAGGCGGCCTGATCCGTTCCCCCGGCTTCAGCCGGGGGTTCAACCCGCGATCGAACGCAGCCCCTCGACCATTTTCTGCGCCGTGCGATGCCAGCCGTCGTCGGCGCCGGGGCCCGTTTCCGGCGGTGTCCGCTCGACGGTGAGCAGGGTGCGGATCGCGTGCATCACGCTCTCGCCGTCAGGCTCGCACAGGATCGCGGTCGGCTCGTTGCCGAGCTGTTCGGCCAACCCACCGACCCGTGTGGCGATCACCCAGCGGCGCGCCGCGATCGCCGCCGCGGCCACGCCGCTCTGGCTCGCCTCACGGTGCGAGAGCACCAGCGCATCCGCCCAGCCCATCACGTCGGCCATCTCCTCTTCATACACCCATCGGTTCTCGACGGTGACGCCGGGCAGCGCCCTCAATCTGTCGAGCGTCGGGCTCTCGGGTCCGCTGCCGACGACTCTCACCTCGAGATCGTCTCGGGCCCCGAGCCGCTCCAGACGCCTCGGCCAGCAGGTCCAATCCTTTGTAGGGCAGCAAGCGCCCGAAACTGAGTAAGCGCAGCCGGCCGCCATGCGCGCCCGGCGGCGGCAGATCGTGCCCATAGTGGAACGGCGGCAGCGCCGCCATCATCAGCGGCTTGTTCCCGACCAGGCCGAGCACGCGGGCCCGGCCGGCGACATGGCTACTGAGCGCGACAAGACCTCGCGCGCCACGGACGAGCCAGCGCTGCAGCCGGATCTGCAGCGCGAACCGGTCGCCCGGATGCAGGTCCGCCTCATGCACGACAACGACGTACGGTACGCGCGCGATCAGCAACGCCGCCGCCATGACCAAGTCCATCGCGGCCGGCATGGCACAGAGCGCGATGTCAACGCGCTCACGCCTGATCCATCGCGCCAGTTCCGGGACCAGAACGGGCGCCGTCAGCAATCTCAACCCCAGCCCGGCTATACTGGAATACGTCGCGACGGGCTTGGCGCAGACGGGCGGCGAGCGGGTCTGCAGCAGCTCCGCCCGGTCGGACAGGCTGAGCACGGCCGTGACCGACGGATCCCGATTGAACGCCCGGACGAGTTCGGCCGCGTAACGCGGCCCCGCGCCGCGTCGCCCCCATTGCCAGACCAGGACCTTCAATGACCAAGCCCGGCGGTTACCGCCTCGAGCAGCTTCCCGGGCCCCAACCGATCCAGCACCGCGCGCCGGCCAGCCGCTCCCAGCCATTCGCGCAACGTCGCGTCCGCAGCCAGGCGCGTCAGCCATTCGGCCGCTTCATCGATGCTGGGTTCGGCCCACATCGCGCCCGGCACCGCATACACCCCGCGCGCATCCCGCACCGGCACCAGCCGCGCCGGGACCAGCGCGGCGCACGAACTGTCCATGTATTCCGTGGTCGCCGACCAATCCGTCGCGATCACCGGCTTGCCCTGCATCATCGCCTCGGCGGGAACCAGCCCGAACCCCTCGCTCCGATGCAGCGACAGCACGACGTCGCAGCACGCAACCATGGCCTCGGCGTCGGCGCGCGACATCGTCTGAGTGTTCACGACCACATTGGACCAAGCGGCCGCGCATTCGGCAAGCCGGGCGTAATCGCCGGGGAAGTGGTGCGGGTTCGTCACGTGCACCAGCAGCACGCGGTCGGGCCGGTCTCCGAATGCTCGGGCATGCGCCTCGATCGCGCCGAGCGGATTTTTGCGTTCGAAACTGGAGGCGAGGCTAAACCGCAGCAAGGTGACGAACGCGTCCTCGCGCAGGCCGAAATCGGCTCGGCCGAGCGCCGATGGCGCCGGCGGCCGCACGGCGACCGGATGCGGCACGACGCGGACCGACGGCACGAGCGCTTCGAGCGCCGCGGCGGCGAACCTCGAGGGCGCCCAGACCTCGTGCACGAAAGCCAACCCGCGCCGCCAAGACGTCGGCACCACCGGCAGCTCCCACGACCAGTAGCCGATCATCTTTCGATTCCGCACCGACCGCGACCCTAGGCCGATCAGCGCCAGCGGTAGCCCCGGCGCGTTCCCATGCATCAGCAAGGGCGCCCCGTCCGGTGCCGCCTCGTCGCCGGCCCGCCAAACAGGCACGCCCGCCTGCTCGAGCGCGGCCAGGGTGAGCCGCGCCCCTTCCCCCAAGCCGGACGCCCGCCCGAGCTCCCCGCCGACCACGATCCCGGGGCGCACAGGCGGCGCGGGGCGATCCGGCTGCGGCGCGATCCAGCAACTCGCGCGAAGCACGACCTCGCGGCGCGCGCGCTGTGGCAACAGTCGCCATGCACGATGCAGCAGGTGAAGACGGGCCGCATGCTGCTCCACGCGGACGTTATAGACAGGCGTCGCGAACCCGCGCCAGCGGCCCTGAGTTGCCCACCTTCCGCAGCCCTGTAGAGTGCGGGCGCTCATGAGCTCTACCGTCTCCTCTTTCGGCGCCGTGCCGCACTTCTCCGTGGAGCTCGCAGCGCCCGATATCCGGCCGTGGCTCCCCGGCAATATCGGCGTGCCCGGCGTCACGCAGCTCCGCAGCCGGCGGACCGGCCCGCACCTCGTGGTCGTGGGTCTGCTGCACGGCAACGAGATCGCCGGCGGGATCCTGCTCGACGAGATGCTGCGCGCGCCGATCGAGCCCGCGTGCGGCTGCCTCACCCTGGTGTTCGCCAACCTCGCCGCCTATGCCCGCTTCGATGCCGCGCAGCCGACCGCGTCGCGCTTCCTCGACGAGGATATGAACCGCGTATGGGATCCCGCCGTGCTCGACGGTCCGCGCAGCAGCAGCGAGCTCGACCGCGCCCGGGAATTGCGGCCGATCATGGACAGCGCCGACCTGCTGCTCGACCTGCATTCGATGCTGTGGCCAAGCGATCCGCTCATCCTGTGCGGACCCGGCGAACGCGGCCGCGCCCTGGCGCTGGCGCTCGGCGTCCCCGACCTCATCGTCGCTGACCGCGGCCACGCCACCGGCCCGCGTCTGATCGACTATCCGCGCTTCACCGGTCCGGGCGCAGCCTCGGCCTGCCTGGTCGAGGCCGGACAGCACTGGCGCCAGGATACCGTCGACCGTGCTGCGGGAATGCGTCGCAGCGATGCTGGGCTACGCCGGCATGGCCCCCGCTCCGCCGCCGCCCTCGACGACCCCGCGCTGCGCCGAAGTCACGGTCGCCGTCACCGCGGTCACCAGCGCCTTCACCTTCGTGCAACCCTATCGCGGCGGCGACGTCATCCCGGAGCGCAACACCCTCATCGCGATGGACGGCGACACCGAAATCCGCACTCCGCATGACGACACGTTGCTCATCATGCCCAGCCTGCGCGCCAGCCGCGGCCACACCGCGGTGCGCATGGCCCGTTTCATCTAGGGATCCACGATGCCTCTGAGCGACCCGGCGCCGCGACGTCTGAACCATGTGCGCGACATCGCGCTCCGCGGTTATCACCGCGATGACGGCCTGGTCGATATCGAGGCCTCGCTCGTCGACACCAAGACCTACTCGTTCAGCAATCAGGACCGCGGCGAGATCAACCCGGGCACGCCGCTGCACCGGATGCTGGCGCGTATGACCATCGACGACAACATGGTGATCCAGCGGTTCGAGGCATCGACGGAGTTCGGTCCCTATCTCGCCTGCCCGTCCGCGGCGCCGAATTTCGACGCGCTGGCCGGGCTCGTGGTCGGGCGCGGATTCCTGAAGGCCGCGAACGAGCGTGTCGGCGGCACCAAGGGCTGCACGCATTTGCGGGAGCTCCTAGGCCAGATGGGCACCGTCGCGTTCCAGACCATGTTCGGCAAGCGCAAACGGCCGACTCCGGCGCCGAACTCGCTGGAGAACCCGACGCGGCCGGCGCTGATCAACTCGTGCCTCGCCTACGCCGATGGCAGCGACGTCGCGCGCCGCACCTGGCCGGAATACTACGCCAGCAAAGCCTGATTACTGCGGCATCCCGAGCGCCGCGCGAAGCTGCTGCCTTGCCGCCTCGAAATCGGCCTTGAAGCCGGTATCGTCGAACAGCACCGCCGCCGTCGCCGTGCCTGCCACGGAGCCCGCGCGCACGTCGGACGGGAAATGCGCACCGCCGATGACGCGGCTCTGCTCGTAGTCGGCCATCCGCGCGAAGAGCGCGTCGCGCCGCTCCGGCAGCATTGCGGCCAGCACGATCCCGTCGATGGTCACCCGCGTCGAATGACCCGACGGATAGGATCCGCCCTTGCTCTTGGGCACCACCGGGTGGACCGCCGCGCTGAACATGAACGGCCGCTTGCGGTCATAAGTCCGCTTTACGGGGTTGGTCAGCACGTCCTCGGTCTGGCCGAGACGCTCGAACAGCGCCGTGGCCAGGGGCGCGGCGCCGGGCTCGAATCGCTCGCCCAGCACCGGGCGGAACATGTCGAACACCGTCTCCTTGGCGTCGGCCGCGGCTTGGGCGGCCCGTTTCGGGGTGCGCGCGCGCTGGGCCGCGAGAACCTCGGCGAGTTCGGCGCGGCTGTTGACGGGCGCCGGCGGCAGCAACTTCAGCAGATCGACCTGGCTGGTCGAGAGATAGGCCTCGGCCGCCATGGCCGGAGCCGCAAACATCAAGGCGACAAGGAACAAGGCTCGAAATCACGCTGCGCACTCCAGTGGTCGGTTTCAACTCTCGCGCACGCGCCTACGCCAGTCGGCGAGGACGTCGGCCATGGTTTGCTCCCACTCGATCCGCGGCGTCCAGTCGAGGAGACGGGCAGCAAGGCTGGCGTTGCCGACGGCCGCGCTGATCCCGCTGGTGCGCAGGCGTGTCGGGTCGACACGGATTTCGGCCGAGACGCCTGCAACCCGCAGCAGGTCCTGCAACACGTCGCCGATTCGCCGGGGCTTGCCGGAGGCGAGATTGAGGATGCAGCCCGGCGGCAGCGACTCCGCCCGGTCCAGCGCGGTGACATAGGCGGCGCAGACGTCGCGCACGTCGAGAAAGTCGCGCGCCGCGTCCAGCGCGCCGACCTCGATCACCGGCCTCTGCTGCCCCGCTTCGATGCGGGCGATCTGCCGTGCGAAGGCGGGCACGGCGAAGCTGTCGGACTGGCCGGGTCCGGTATGGTTGAACGGGCGCAGGCGGACCGCCCGCAAGCCTTCGGCCACCATCGCACCCAGCGCGAGATCGGCCGCGGCCTTGGTCGCGCCGTAGGTGTTGAGCGGGGCGAGCAGCGCCGTCTCGTCGAGCGGCCGGCCCGACACGAAGGAGGCGCCATAAGCATCTGCGGTTGAGGCGAAGAGCAGGGTGGCTGATTGCGCCAGGCAGGCCCGCGCCAGATTCAGCGTGCCGCCGAGATTGACCCGCCAGGCTGCATCCGGATCGCGCCCGGCATCGAGCGGCGCGGCGATCGCGGCGAGGTGGATGACGGCGCTCGGCCGCACCTGCGCGAGGTGTTCGGCCACGGCGTGCGCATCGGTGACGTCGACTGCGTACTCGTCCAGCGTGGCCGCAGGGAAACGCCGACGCAGTTCGGTGACGAGATGGCCGCCGACGAACCCGGAAGCGCCTGTGACCAGGATCGTTGTCGTCGCCATCGCTCCCGCATGGTGCTCGCCTGCCGGAACGGGGGTAAAGGATGCTGGCCCGATCGTCCACCCAGGTCCGAATGCAGCAGGCTCCACCCGGTCGTTCCCTCCGCTGGCGCGCATGGCGCTTCGTCCGTCCCGTCGTAAGGCCAGTCGCGTGGCGGCTGCGCAGCTTCTTCGTGGGCTCGCTGCACGACGAGATCAGCGAGCTACGCGCGCAGGTCGAGGCGCTGCGGGCCGAGCTGCGCGAACGGGCCGAGCGGGAGGACGCTGCACTGGATCCGCGGATCGCATCCGTGCTGGAGCAGACGTTGCTGACCCTGGCGCTCGACCGCGAGGCGCGGCGGCTACCGCAGGGCGGCCAGATCCCGCCGTAACGACTCCGGGCCGCTCGGCGGCAGCCCTGCCTCGATCTCCTTGTGCACCGCGCGCCAGGTCGGAACCGCCGAAGCCAGCGCTGCCATGCCCGCCGGCGTCAGCGCGACCCGGCGGCCACGACGGTCCGCGGGATCCTGGGAGATCGTCACGAAGCCGCGACGCTCGAGCGGTTTCAGTGCCGCGGTCAGCGTCGTGCGGTCCATCGCGAGCAGGGTCGCCACATCCCGCATCAGCGGCGGCGCCGGCCGGTTGAGCCCGTTCATCATGGAAAATTGTCCGTGTGTGAGCCCGAACGGCCGCAGCGCCTCGTCGAACCGGCGGGCGAGCCGACGCGCGGCGCGCTGCGTGTGCAGGCACAGGCAGTGATCGCGGATGTGGAGGGTGGTTTCGAAAGGAACCGCTTGCATTGACTCTGAGCTTGGTACGTTGATATCAACGTAATCGTGGTCCAGCGTTCTACAAGGGCCAGCAATGGAGGCAAACGATGCAAACCAACCCGATCGTCTCCCGCGACGAGTGGCTGCAAACGCGGCTGCATCCTCTCGACGAGGAGAAAGCCCTCGACAGGCAGCAGCGGGCAGCGCTGTTCGACGGCCGCAGGAAGCGGCAGGCCGAATTTGGTGCAGGTCGGGCGCAGGGGTGCTGGGCATGAGCGTCGCTGCGCGGAAGCGGATCGTTCCCTGCCTTTGGTTCGACGGCCGGGCGCTCGAGGCCGCCGAATACTATGCCGCCACCTTCCCCGATTCGTCTGTCGACAAGGTGCAGCGATCGCCGGCCGACTACCCCGCAGGCAAAGCAGGCGACGTACTGATGGTTGAGTTCACCGTGCTCGGCAGCCCGTTCCTCGGCCTGAACGGCGGCCCGCGCGTCCGCTTCTCCGAAGCCGTCTCGTTCCAAGTCTACACCGACAACCAAGACGAGACAGACCGCTACTGGGACGCGATCACCAGCGGCGGCGGGGAGCCTGGACAATGCGGCTGGTGCAAGGACCGGTTCGGCCTCTCGTGGCAGATTACGCCACGGGCGCTGATGCAAGCGATGGGCGCAGGCGGCGGCGCGGGCTCGAAACGGGCGATGGCGGCCATGATGGGCATGGGCAAGATCGACATCGCCGCCATCGAAGCGGCAGCGCGAGGATGAACTAGGCGCGGTTGGACCGGCAGGACCTCGCGACCGAGTTCGCCGGCACCGTCCACACTCACTCCAAGGAGGAACACCCATGAATCCCGGAGCTTTCGTCTGGTACGACCTCGCGACCACCGACCCGACGGCGGCGTCGCGCTTTTATGAGAACGTCGTTGGCTGGACGGCCGAAGAGGTGCCGGCGATGCACTACACGCTGCTCAAGATGGGCGAGACGCGCGCCGCCGGGCTGATGGAGATGCCGCCGCATCTGCGCGAGGCGGGCGTGCCGCCGCATTGGTCGGGCTACGTCAGCGTGGCCGACGTCGATGCCCATATCGAAAGGCTCAAGCAAGCCGGCGGATCGCTGAAGTACGGGCCGGAGGACATCCCGAATGTCGGCCGCTTTGCCGTGGTGGCGGACCCGCAAGGCGCGGTGTTCTACCTCTTCAAGGGTGAGGGCGAGGGGCCGGAGCCCGGCATGATGGACCCCGGCCGTGTCGGCTGGCACGAGCTGCGGACGCGCGATCACGAGGCGGCATACGGCTTCTATAGTAATCTGTTCGGCTGGGAGCGCAGCCGGGCGATCGACATGGGGCCCATGGGCACCTACCAGCTCTTCTCCTACGCCGGCGCCGACCGCGGCGGCCTGATGAACGCGCCGGACGGCATGCACCCGAACTGGCTGTTCTACTTCGTCGTCCAGGGGCTCGATGCCGCTTTGGAGCGGGTGAAGGCCGAGGGCGGCACCGTCCTGCATGGGCCGCAGGAGGTCCCGGGGGGCGCCTGGATTCTTATGGGACGCGATCCGCAGGGCGCGCATTTCGCTCTGGTCAGCGCCAAGCGGTAGCACAACCCAGCCCTTTTCAGCCGGCAGGGGCGACAACTCGCGGTTTCGGGTAGGATCGGACGATGCTCGCGCCGATGACCCGCAAACCGGCCAACAGCGTCTTGCCGGCGATCCTGCAGGTGGTCGCCGGCGTGCTGCTGTTCTCCTGCTCTGATACGATGTCGAAATATCTCCGCAATACGTTGCCGGCAGTCGAGATCGCCTGGCTGAGATATGTGGTGTTCGTGCTGTTCGGACTCTACGTCGCCGGGCGCCGCCGCTTCATCGGGCTGCGGCCGAAACAGGCGTCTCTGCAGGTGCTCCGTGCGGTGACCCTATTGGGGTCGGCGGTGCTGTTCATCAGCGGGCTGAGCTACCTGCCGATGGCGGATGCGTCGGCGCTGTCCTTCGTCTCGCCGGCCTTCATCACCGCGGCGTCGGTATTGTTTCTGCGCGAGCAGGTGGGCGTGCATCGCTGGGCGGCGACGCTGGTGGGATTGATCGGCGTCGTCATCGTGATCCGGCCCGGCACCGGCGCACTGCAGGTAGCGGCGCTCTACCCGCTCTCGTCGGCGGCCTGCTGGGCGGTGGCGATGATCGCGACCCGGCTGATCGGCGCGCAGGACCGGAGCGAGACGACGCTGCTCTGGTCGGCGGCGGTGGGCTTGGTGCTGCTCACCCTGTTCCTGCCGTTCGGCTTCGTGCCGCCAAGTTGGGCCGAGATCGGGCTCGGCCTCATCCTCGGCGTGACCGCATCGACCGGGCAATACCTGCTGATCCTCGCCTACCGGCGGGCGACGGCGTCGGTCTTGGCGCCATTCTCCTACATCCAGCTGCTGTTCTCGGCGACGCTGGGCTACCTGGTGTTCGGCTCGGTGCCGGACAGCATGGCGTTCCTGGGCGCGGCCATCATCATCGCGAGCGGTCTCTACATCGTCCATCGCGAGCGCATCCGCGCCCGCGACGCGCTCAAAACGGCCGCATCGGAGGCACGAGCGGCGGCCGTTGCAGAGTCATGAGGAAGCAGCGCCGGTCGCCTCGCACCTGATCGGTGACGATGAGCCAGCGGCGGCGATGCAGGCCGTTGCGCCACCGGGTCTGCCCCGCGTGACAACTGCCCGCGACGATCACCACCGGGAACAGCAGCCGCATCTCGCGCGCGCGACGGACTTCGGACGTGCTGCGCTGGCGGAGATGCCGGTGACCGTGCCGATCGAAGCCGAGATGGAAACGGGTCATGTATGGCGCCCTAACTGGCGGAAGAATGCGGCGACGTCAGCCGCGAGCGCGGCAGGCTGTTCGAGTGCGGCGAAATGGCCGCCGCGCGCCATCGGCGTCCAGCGCTGGATGTTGGTGTAGCTCTGCTCGGCGATGCTGCGCGGCGGGCGTCTGATCTCGCGTGGAAAAGCGGCATAGCCGGTCGGCACATCGACGGTCCGGCCCGACGGGATCGGCCAGTCGCCGTGCATGCGCGCGTAATACGGCCAGAACGAGGAGCCGATCGCGCCGGTGAACCAGTAGAGCGAGATGTTGCCGAGCATGCGGTCGCGGTCGATCGCGCTCTCGATCGTGCCGTCATTGTCCGACCAGGCGTGGAATTTCTCGGCGATCCAGGCGGCCAAGCCGGCCGGGCTGTCGGTCATCGCGAAAGCGAGGGTTTGCGGCCGCGTGCCCTGGATCCAGGTGTAGCCGGTCTCCTCGGCCATCCATTGCCGGACCTCATCGAGATAGCGGCGCTCCTCCTGGGTCGGGTTCGCGGGCGGCGGCGCATCGGGTTGCAGCGAGAGCATGTTCAGGTGGATGCCGAGCAGCTTGTCTGGGTGGCGGACGCCCAGGCTGGTCGCGATATGCGCGCCCCAATCGCCGCCTTGCGCCGCAAACCGCCGGTAGCCGAGCACCTCGGTCATCAGCGCAGCCAGCGTGTCGGCGATGTCCGGCACCCCGAACCGGCGCTGTCCTGGCCGGAACGAGAGCCCGTAGCCCGGCAGCGACGGGGCCACGACGGTGAACGCATCGTCCGGGTCGCCGCCGAAGCGTGCAGGGTCGGTCAGACGGGGGATGATGTCCAGGAACTCGAACACCGAGCCCGGCCAGCCGTGCATGAGCAAGAGCGGCGTCGGCGCCGGGCCGCGACCCGGCACGTGCAGGAAGTGCAGCGGGATGTCATGGAGTTCGACCTTATACTGCGCGAACGCGTTCAGCGCCGCTTCCTGCGCGCGCCAATCGAAGGCCGACCCCCAATACGTCGCGAGGTCCTGGAGGTAAGCCACGTTGCTTCCGTAGGCCCAAGGTCCGCCCGGAGCCTGATCCGGCCATCGGGTTCGCGTGAGCCGCGCGCGCAGGTCGGCGATGTCGGCGTCGGGGATCTGGAGGGTGAAAGGCTGAGGCGACATCCCCGGACAGTACAGTGGTTCAGCCCGCGCCGCGATGTCGCATCCCCTGGTGGGAAGCTGACATTTTCGAGCGGGTCCTGTGAGTTGAGGCGGCCAGGCGCTTGTCAAAGTGCGAGCTGGTCTCGCAATTGCCGATGAACTCGTACCCGGCCCGGCGCCAGAACGCCAAGGTGGCGAGCGCGTCGGCGCTCGCGTGGAGGTACATCGTGCCGTAACCGAGGCGCACGGCCTCGGCCTCACTGAGCGCGGTCAGCCGACTGCCGAGTCCCCGCGCCCGCCAGTCGCGGCGCACGTAAACGCGCCATAGCGAGGCGATCTCCTCGCCGCGGCGATAGCGGTCGGGGAACATCTCGACGATGTTAGGCTTCCACAGCAGGTGCCGGATGCCGGTGGTTGCGATGATCTCGCCCGCCGGGTCGCGCAAGGTCCAGAACGCGCCCCCATGGCGACGGCTGTAATGGTTCTCCGCCGACGGCCGCAACAGGGAGTTGAGATCGGCGTGCCAGTCCGGCCGATAGTCGAAGCCGTAGAATTCCTTGATGGTGTCCAAACAGAATTGACGGGCCTGCGAATGAGCGGCGGACGGCTCATCCGGCAATTGGGTCAGTTCGAGACCGTCGGGGAAAGCTAGAGGTATTTGGTGATCTCCTTGAACTCCTCGATGGCGCTCCGCTCTGCGCCGACCAGGGCGCCGACGCTGTGCTCGAGGCAGTCGTCGAGATGGTCGTGGATGAATGTCCGCTTCGCCTGCGAGACCGCCTTCTCGACGGCATGGAGCTGCTGGGCCACGTCGAGACAGGGACGGCCGGCTTCGATCATGGTGACGATGCTGCGGATGTGTCCTTCGGCCCGACGCAGGCGCTTCACGATATCCGCATGGGTATGGTGATGCACCTGCACGTCGCCCGGTGCCGGAACTCGAGTGCTGGGTGACTTCGTCATGATCCGTTCCGGTGTTTCATTGCTGGAGAACAGCATAGCAGCCGGTGCGGCCGTTGTTAGGGCCTGGTCACGGGGACACAGCGCGTGTGGTAATGATCGCCCATCATGACCGCCAGGCGCAGATAGCCGGCATCTGCCAGCTTGCCTTCGAGGAACAGCGAGTGCGGGTCATCGCCGGGCAGGACAGTTAGGTCGCGCACCTGATCCTCGGCCGCAGGGGCGGCGATCGCTTCGGCCTTGACGGCGCTGATGGGGGGCACAGACGTCGGCAGGTCCTTGTCGAGGAACGAAATCTTCCAGCGATCGGCGGCGAGCGGCAGCAATTCGATGTATGAATTGTGGCCCATGCTGATCAGCGTGCCGCCATGCGTGCCCGTGGTCAGCGGGTAATCAGCCGTGCCCGGCAGCCGGACGTCTCGGCGATGAATGTGTCCGGCGTGACTGACGACGACGCGGACGCGATACGCTTTCTCGGTCGGTCCGCTCGCGTAGATGGACCCGGCGTCGTCGCCGGGAAACAGCTTCATCGGATGGCACTGGCCGTTGCGGCCGATCGCCTGGACTTCGATCGTCTCGAGGGCTGGCGCCGACTTGTTGAAGGCCAGCTTCCACCGCCCGTCGCCCTCGTCGGTCATATCGAGCGCGAGGCCCTTGCCCATGTCGATCGGCAGCGTGGCGGGCGTGCTCATCGCGGAACCTCCTGTGCGGAAATCGAAGTCAGATGGCGCCCGTGGCCGAGAGGGCTCGGAGCCCCGCGACGCCGAGATAGATGCCCATGCAGATGATGACGGCGCTCGAGAAATACGGGGCGCGGGCGGCCAATCCGCCGAAGCCGCTGAAGCGTTTGGACAGATGCTTGACGCTCAGCGAAGCAGCCACGCCGGCGGTGACCATGGTCAAGGCAAGGCCGACGCTGAAGGCGAGCACGAGCGCCGAGCCGAGCACGAGTTGCTTCACCTGAAGGCAGAGCAGCAGCACGGTGATCGCAGCCGGGCATGGGATGAGGCCGCCAGTCAGGCCGAACATCACGATCTGCCCCGTGGTCACCTGCCGGTTGACGAAACGCTTTTTGATGTCGTTCGCGTGGGAGCGGGAATGCGCGTCCATCGGCTCGGCCGCTGCGGCCTCAAACGCCGCCTGCTCCTCGCCGGTGAACGACACGTCGTAATCGTGTTCGTGATCGTCATGATCGAAGGTGACGGTCGCCGTGAAGACGTGGGGTTCCGGCACCGCGTCGACCGACTCGAGATGACCTTCGCGTTGGGTCAGCGCGAACACCTTGCGGCGGCCGTCCCCGCGCGTGGTCGCGATCGTGACGTTCTCGGCGGCCCAGCTCTGCCCGGTCAACATCGCCAGATGCCAGCGCGCCGCACCGGTGCTGTCGTCGCGCAGCAGTTCGAGGCCGACATGGCCGTGGCCGGTGTCGATCTGGCGCATCGCCGGACGGGAGGCGGCGGCCTGCTCGCCGATCAGCCGCGCCGCCTCGATCTCCTGCTGCTCGCGCCAGGTGCGATAGATCATCCACGTCGCGATCGCGATGATCAGCACCGCGGAAACGACTTGGAAGTACGGCTCGGTCGCCTCGGCGTCGAAGCCCGAGAACAAATACATGCCGCCTAGCGCCACGCCCCAGACCACGGCGGTGTGCGACAACGTCGCAGCAATCCCGAGCAGGACCGCCTGCCCGACCGTGCCGCGCACGGCGATGATGAAGGCCGCCATCATCGTCTTGGAATGGCCGGGTTCGAGCCCATGAAGTGCGCCGAGCACGATCGCGGTCGGGATGAACAGCCAACTGGAGCCGGCGCCTTGCTGAACGAGGTCGGAAAGAGGCGTCATCACCGCGTCCTACGATCGAACGGCGCTATCCTATCCCCCCGGGCAGGATATGGTCAAGGCAGCGGACGTTTTGCTCCGTCGCGCAAGTTGCCCCGACGGGCCGTCGGATGCGCAGGGCCGCGAGCCAGGTCTTCCAGGATCGGGCAGTCGGGTCGGTCGGATCCTCCGCAGCGATCGGCCAGTGTCTGCAACGTGTCGGCCATCGCCGATAGCTCGGTGATCCGGGACCTGAGTTCGGCGACTTGCTGCAGGGCCAAGCGCTTGACGTCACGGCTGGCACGGCTGCGATCCTTCCAGAGGCTGACCAGGAGCTTCACGCGCTCCATCGGCACTCCGAATTCGCGCACCCGGCCGATGAACTTCAGCATGTTCACGTCACGGTCAGTGTAGACGCGATAGCCGGCTTCGGTGCGTTGCGGCGGATCGATGAGGTCGATGCTCTCGTAATATCGAATCATCTTGGCCGACACCCCGGACGCACGGGCAGCCTCGCCGATGTTCACGACGGGGCTTTCCACCGCCGCAGCAGCAGCGCGTTGGAGACGACGCTGACACTGCTCAGCGCCATGGCGGCGCCGGCGAGCGTGGGACTGAGCCAGCCGGAGGCGGCGAGCGGGATGCCGACCACGTTGTAGGCGAAGGCCCAGAACAAGCCCTGCCGGATCTTGGCGTAGGTCCGGCGGGAGACGTCGATCGCGGCCGCGACGAGCGCCGGGTCGCCGCGGAGGAGGGCGATCCCGGCGGTCTCCATCGCCACGTCCGCGCCGGTCGCCATCGCGATGCCGATGTCGGCAGCGGCCAGTGCGGGCGCGTCGTTGATGCCGTCGCCGACCATGGCGACGACGCTGCCACCGGCCCGGAGGCGCGCGACGGCTTCGGCCTTGTCCTGCGGCAGGATGTCGGCGGCGACCTCGTCGATGCCGAGCGGCCCGGCGACCGCCCTCGCGGCGGCTTCATTGTCGCCGGTGAGCATGACCGTGCGGATGCCGAGGGCTTGCAAGGCGGCGATCGCCTTGGCGGCGCTGGGCTTGATCGCATCGCCGAAGCCGAGCAATCCCAGCAGGCGCGGCTCGGCGCCGGTGCGGGCGAGCCATGACACCGTGCGCCCCTGCCCGGCGAGCCGCGCCGCCGCTTCTTGCAGGGGGGCGGTGTCGATGCCGGCCTCGGCCATCAGCCTCGCGTTCCCGAGGACGAACGGTTCACCCGCGACCACGCCGGACACGCCGCGGCCGAGCAGCGTCCGGAACTCGGTCACTGTCTCGGGCCGCGCCCCCTCCGCCGCCGCGAGGGCGCCGACGGCGCGGGCCAGCGGGTGCTCGCTGCCGCTTTGCAGGGATGCCGCCCAGCGCAGGACCGACGCCCGGTCCTGCCCGGCGGCGGGGATCAGGTCGGAGACGGTCGGTCGCCCCTCGGTCAGCGTGCCGGTCTTGTCGAAGGCGACGATTCGGACTTCGTGCGCCCGCTCGAGCGACATCGGCGTCCTTGATCAGGATGCCTTGGCGCGCCGCCGCTCCGGTGCCGACCATGATGGCGGTGGGCGTGGCCAAGCCCAGCGCGCACGGGCAGGCGATCACCATGACCGCCACCGCATTCAGCAAGGACGCGGCGACCACGCCGGTGGCGATCCACCAGCCCAGGAAGGTCAGCAGCGCGAGGCCGAGCACGACCGGCACGAACACGCCGGCGACGCGGTCCACCAAGCGCTGGATCGGCGCCTTCGAGGCCTGGGCGGTCTCGACCATGCGCACGATGCGGGCGAGCGTGGTCTCGGCGCCGATGGCGGTCGCGCGGACCACGAGCAACCCGTCGACATTGATCGAGCCGCCGGTGACACGGGCGCCGGGCTCCTTGTCGACCGGAAGGCTTTCGCCGGTGAGCATGGATTCGTCGACGCTGCCGCCGCCCTCGATCAGCACGCCATCGGTGGCGATGCGCTCGCCGGGGCGGACCACGACGAGGTCGTCGCGCCGGAGTTGGCCGATCGCGACCTCCGTCTCTGCGCCGTCGCGGCGAACGCGGGCGATCTCGGGACGCAGCGCCATCAGGGCGCGGATGGACGAGGCGGTGCTGCGCTTGGCGCGTCCCTCGAGCCACTTGCCGAGCAGGATGAAGGTGATGATCAGCGCCGAGCTCTCGAAGTAGAGCGGCGTGTCCATGCCCTCCATGGATGGGGCGAGCAGCAGGTTGGCCGTGCTGAGGCCCCAGGCCGCAGTGGTGCCGAGCGCCACCAGTAGATCCATGTTCCCGGAGCCGGCGCGGACCGCCTTCCAGCCGGCGACGTAGAAGCGCCAACCAAGCGCGAACTGCACCACCGTCGCCAGACCGAACTGAACCCAGCCGGGCAGCATCCAGTGCAGACCAGCGATCTCGCCCGCCATCCCCGCAAGCAACGGCGCCGAGAGGAGGGCGGCCGCAATCAGGCGGATGAGCTCGTGCCGCTCGCGAGCGGCCGCGCCGTCGTCGCCGGGCGTCGCGGGATTTGGGTCGGCGCGGACATCGTAACCTGCCTTGCGGACGGCATCGCCCAGCCGGCCGGCGTCCGTGGCGCCCCCGACCGCTGTAACGTGCGCGCGCTCGGTCGCGAGATTGACGGCGACGTCCGTGACGCCCGGCACCTTGCTCAATGCCCGCTCGACCCGGCCGACGCATGACGCGCAGGTCATGCCCTCGATCCCGATATCGAACTCGGCGCGTCCGGTCTGAAACCCGGCCGCGGCGACCGCCTGCACCAGGGCCGCCACATCCACCCCCGTTCCGGTGACCCGGGCGCGCTCGGTCGCCAAGTTGACGGCAACCGTATCGACGCCCGGCACCTTCGCCAACGCTCTCTCGACCCGGCGGACACAGGAGGCGCACGTCATGCCGCCAATGCCGAGGTCAAGGGACGGGCTGGCGGAAGCGGGTGCGGTCAGCGTTTCCGCAGGCATCGAGGGCTCCTCAAGCAGTCCCATACGGATATGGCGAGGCTTCCCATCATGGAAAGCTTTAATGCGTGACGAGCACCGGCTCGTAGCCTGCGTCGCGGATGACGGCTTCGGCCACCGCCGGGTCGCCGGTGACCGTCACGCGCTGGTTTTCCAGGTCGACCGCGAACTCGGTGCCGGGCATCCCGGTCTTGAGCGCGTTCCGGATGGTGCCGGCGCAGTGCGAACAGGTCATGTCCTCGACGGAGAAGGTCACACCCACGACTGTCGCCGGCGCGGAGGTTTGAGTTTGGGAGTTGCTACAGCCGCACATGGTGGAAGCTCCTGGTTGACGGCGGCGAGCTTCAGGTCTCCCACGGTGGGAAGGTCAAGCGCCAATGTCGGTCTAGACGAACGGCGCCGGCTGCGCCGTTTCCGCCATTGCGGCAGACCAATGCCAACAGCGGACGGCGCGCCCCTCGGCGATCTCCGCCAGCGGCGGATGTTCCGCGGCGCAGCGTTCGTCCGCGAACCCGCAACGCGTACGGAACCGGCAACCGGACGGCAAGGCGAGCGGGCTCGGCGGTTCCCCCCGGACCGGGAAGCCGGCGCCCTCGAGGCCGTGCTCCTCCAGCATCGAAGCGGTGATCAGCGCCTGTGTGTAGGGGTGTGCGGGGTGCGCGAACAGGGCGCTGGTCTCGGCCATTTCGACGATCTCGCCCATGTACATCACCGCCACCCGATCGCAGAGATGCCGCACCACGCGCAGATCATGCGTGATCATCAACAGCGTCAGGTCCCGCGTGGTGCGCAGCGCGCCGAGCAGGTTGAGGATCTGCGCGCGGATGGAGGCGTCGAGCGCGGATGTCGGCTCGTCGCAGATCAGCAGCCTCGGCGACATCAGCAGCGCGCGCGCGATCACGGCGCGCTGGAGTTGTCCGCCGGAGCACTCGCGCGGCAGCCGGTGGTAAAAGCCGTCGTCGAGACCGACGTCGCGCATCGCGGCCAGCACGGAGGCGCGCCGTCCCGCCGAAGCGCTGATCCGGTTGTGGGTGAGCGGCGCGAGAAGACTTTCGCCGAGGCGCATGCGCGGATCGAACGCGCCGGCCGGGTCCTGGAACACGAGCTGCGCGTCGCGGTGGAGCTGCCGCCGTTCGGCAGGCCCGATGCGCGATACGTCCTGTCCGACCACATGGATATCGCCGCTGGTTGCCGTCTGCATGTTCAGCAGCAGCCGCGCGAGCGTGCTCTTGCCGCAGCCGGACTCGCCAACCAGGCCGAGCGCTTCGCCCTGACGGATGACCAGATCGACGCCCTCCACCGATCGAACGGTGAAAGGCCCGAGCCGGTAGTGCTTGCTGACCGCTCGCAGCGTCGCGATGGCGACAAACTGCGGGGCCGGCCGCACCGCTTGGTCCGCCGGCGCCGGCAACGCCGCCGACGCCGTTCCCGGCGCGCAGCATCGAACCCGGTGGCCGGGCGGGCCGTGCTCGGCCAGAGCCGGCTCATGGGCCGAGCATTGATGATGCAGGTCGAGCGCATCAGCGGTGCCGCACCTGGATCGGAAACGGCATCCTGGGCTGGTAAGCGCCTCCCGATCGAGGGCGCCGGACAATGCGAACAGGCGTCCGTCCGGCTCCGCCCGCAGCAGCGAGGCGCGCACGAGCGCTTGGGTGTAAGGATGTTGCGGCCGCTTGAGGATATCGTCCCGGGCCCCCTCCTCGACCACTCGGCCCGCATAGAGCACCAGGATCCGGTCGGCGAGCGCCGCGACGACGGCGAGGTCGTGGGTGATGAGCAGGGTCGACAAGCGGCGGCGTTCGCGCTGGGCGGCCAGGAGCCGCAAGACCTGCAATTGGATCGTCACGTCGAGCGCCGTCGTGGGTTCGTCGGCGATCAGCAGGCGCGGATTGCCGGCGAGCGCCGCCGCGATCATGACACGCTGCGCGAGGCCGCCGGAAAGCTGATGCGCGTAAGCCTTCACACGCGCTTCCGGCGCGGGGATGCCAACCTCGCGGAACAGCTCGATCAACGCGATCGGCGGCGTCGCGCCGCGACAGGTTGCCGTGCCGACGCACCGCCTCCGCCACCTGGCTGCCGACCGTGGCGCTCGGATCGAGCATGGCGAGCGGTTGCTGGAACAGCAGCGCGATCTCGCCGCCGCGTAAACGGTTCAGCCGCGGCGAGCCCATCGCCAGCACATCCTGACCATCGAACGCAACGCTGCCGGCGCGAACCGCAGCACCTCGCGGCAGCAGCCGCATGATCGACAACGCGGTGAGGCTCTTGCCGCTGCCGGACTTGCCGACCAGCGCGACCGTCTCGCCAGCCCCGATCGACAAGTCCAACCCGGCCAGCGCCGGAACCCGCTCACGGCCGAACCCGACCTCGAGACCCCGAACCGCCAGCATTAATAACGCGACCGCCGCGCTTCGAGAGCTTGCCCGAGCATCGTCACGACGAGCGCGGTCACGAAGATCGCCAGACCAGGCGCCAGCACCAGCATCGGTGCCCGGTCCATGTAGCGCCGCGATTCCGCGAGCATCGAGCCCCAATCCGACAGCGGTGGTTGCACGCCGAGTCCCAGGAAGGACAGGCCGCCGACGACGATCAGCTTATGCCCGAAGCGCAGCAGCGCTACCGCCGTCACCGGACGGATGGCGTTCGGGACCACGTGCCGCCAAGCGATGAAGGTGCGCGAGCAATTCATCAGCTCGGCGGCCCTCACGTAGTCGCGGCGCGTGATGTCGAGCGCGAGCCCGCGCATCATGCGCGCGAACGGCGTCCAGCTCACGGCCGTCAACGCGAGGATGAGCGTGCCATAGCCGGGCCCGAGAATGGCGACCAGGAACAGCGCCACGATCACGTCCGGGAACGAGATGAAGAGGTCGACCGCGCGCATGATCACCTCGTCCACCCAGCCTCCCGCGCGCGCGCTGACGACGCCGAGCAGAACGCCGACCGTCACCGACAGGACGAGGCTGATCGCCGCGATCGCGACGGAGAAGCGGCCGCCGTACAGCGTGCGGCTGAACTCGTCGCGGCCGAGATGGTCGGTGCCGAGCCAATGCAGCCCGCTCGGCGCGGCGAAACGGTGCAGGATATCCTGCCGCGCCGGGTCGAACGACGTGATCATCGGCGCACATGCGAGGCAGCACAGGATCGCCAGAGCCAAGACGCCACTCAGGAGCAATCCGGGCCGCAGCGCCGGCATCTTGGTGAACCCGGCCTCAGCTTCCGACATGGCCGGGCCGCAGCGAAGGATTGATCGCGAGATACAGCAGATCCATCACCGTATTGATGACGATCGAAAGGCCGACGATGCAGATCAGGCCAGCCTGCAGCATCGGCAGGTCCTTATCGATGACGGCGTCGTACATCAGGCGCCCCATGCCAGGGATCGCGAAGATCACCTCCACCACCACGGACCCGCCGAGCAGCCCGGCCAGCCACAAGGCCAGAAGGGTCAGGACCGGGAGGATGGCGTTGCGCAGACCATGCCGAAGCAGCGTCTGACCGAGACCAAGGCCGCGGCTACGGGCGGCCATGATGTACGGCGCATCCAGCACGTCGATCATCGAGGCGCGAGCGACACGGGTGAGATAGGCCATCGGCCGCAGGGAGAGAACGGCCACCGGCAGGATCAATGAGCGCCACGAATCCCATCCCGCCGACGGAAGCACCCCGAGTTGCAGCGCGAAGACGAGGATGCCGACCGGCGCGAGCCAATATTCCGGCAGCGCGACCAAGGCCTGGGTCAGCACGATCACGCCGGCATCGAACCACCGACCAGCCCGTAGCGCCGCCAGGGTGCCGAGGGGCAGCGCCACGAGCAACGCGGCCAGCAGCGCGGAGACGGCGAGGATCGCCGAGATCAGCAGGGCCGAGCCGATCGAGGCTGCGACCGGCGTCCGACTGGCAAAAGAAAGACCGAAATCCCCTCGCAGCAGATCCGCGACCCAGCTCGCATATTGCACCGTGAGCGGCCGGTCGAGGCCGAGCTGAACCCGAAGACCCTCGACGGCCGCTGCATCGATGTTCTGATCCGAGACGCGGGCGTGAATGATGTCGCGCACCGGATCACCGCCCTGGAGATAGGGGATGGCGAACGCGATGGCGGAGACGACCGCGAGCATGCCGATCAAGATCGCGGTGCGGAGCAACAGAAAGCGTAGCATTGCGGCACGTTACTCTGTTGGCGCGAGATCCTTCGTCAGCATGTAGTGGCCCAGCGGATGGGTTCGGAAATTGTGAACGCTCTTGCTGACGGCGTCGCGCTGCTGTTCGTGCACGAGGAAGATCGACACCGCCTGACGCTGCAGCATTTCGGCGATATCGCGATAGTTCTCGTAGCGCTCCATCGGCTCGGTGAGAGCGACGGCCGTGTTGATCTTCGCGTCGAGCGCGGCATCACAGAAATGCGAGAGGTTGTAGCCGCCCTTGCACCCATAATCGGCCAGCAGGAAGGCGCCAGGGTCCGGCACGTCGGTCAGATGGCTGCGCGACAGCAGGACCCCGTCGAATTTGCCGGCGAGCAAGTCGGGCTCGAGTGACGAGTATGAGGCGACCTTGACCTCGACGAGGATGCCGATCTCGCCGAGTTCGGCCTGCAGCACCGAGGCGAGGTCGGGCAATTCGGCGCGCTCGGGATAGGCCCAGATCTGCATCTTGAGCGTATTCGGCTTGATGCCGGCGGCGGCCAGCAAGTCACGCGATTTCTTTGGATCGGCGGCGATCGGCCGGGCGTTGCCCGGGGCCCATAATTCGCCGGGCGCGAATGGTCCGGTTGCGGGATTGGCAAGACCTTCGAACACGCTGCCGGCGATCGCGGTGGTGTCGATACCGGCCTGGATCGCCTGCCGGACGCGCACATCGTCGAACGGTGGTTTGGCCGTATTGAGATACAGCGAGGTGGTCCGCGGCAATTCGGTCTTCTTCACCGTCAGCGTCTTCGGCACCTCGCGGAACACCGAGACCGGGAGGGCCGTTGCGATCTGCGCCTCGCCGGTCTGCACCATCGTCGCCCGGACCTGGCCATCGGGCACATAGCGCAGCTCGGCCCGCTCGTATCCGACCGGACCTCCCCAGTAATGCTCATTGCGCTCGAGCTTGAGCATTTGCCGGGGCACGTCCTCGACGACGTTGAACGGCCCGGTGCAGGCGTTCACGGGATTGACGCCGTTGCCCCGGAACGCGGCCGGCGACAGAATCCCGGTATTGGGGTTGGCCATCCGAAGCGGCACCAGCACGCTTGGGGCCGGCGTGACGAGTCGAATTGTATGATCGTCAAGAGCAATGATTTCGCTCACGAGCTTGGATGAGAACGCGCGGGCGGGGGCCGCTGCGCGAAGCGTCCGCCTGAGCCCGCTTGCCACGGTCTCGGCATCGACCGGAGTGCCGTCTGCGAAACGAACATTCGCGCGGAGCGCGAAGTCCCACGTGGTCGGCGCGCTCTGTACCCAACTCGTGGCGAGGCCGGGTTTCACCGTCCCGTCGAAATCGACCCGTGTCAGCATCTCGAGACAACCCGCCTTGGTCAGGATCTGCGCGTCGTCGGTTTCGAGCGCGAAGCCGGCACGCGGCCCGAAGATCTCGGCGAGCACCACCGTTCCACTCTTCTGCGCGATCGCGTGCCCGTTGGCCAACACGATCGATCCAGCGAGAATCTTTGCCGCCGCACTCTGCCGCTTGGAGAACCGGGCCATTTGCCAACTCCTTACTCAATGCAGCACGGTCCGGATGGTGTGATCCGGGTGCGGCGCACAGCAAATTCCAAAATGACCGTTCAGCGCAACAAAAAGGCGCTTTGCGGATCGCCGATCGCCAGGCGAGGAGAGGTCAATCCCTTAGTACGGTATGAAGGATCTTGTGGAAGTTTATCGGCACGTTGCGCGCCGCAAGGTCGGCAGGATCAGACTTCAATGCCGATACGCTCGCGCAACTCGAGCCACCAGCCGTATGACGGTGGCCAACGCTGCCAATCCTTGTCATCGCCCAGCGCCTGCGCCGCGTGCAGCGCCCAATGCGGATCGATGAGCGCCTCCCGGCCGATGGCGATCAGGTCCGCCTGTCCGCGCAGCAGGATCGCGTCGGCCTGCGGACCGTCCAAGATCACACCGACGGCCATGGTCGGAATGCCGGTCTCGGCGCGGATCGCCTCGGCATACGGCACCTGGTGGCCCCGTTTCAATTTCGTGCGTGTCTTGACGAAATCCATGATCGAGTTCTCGGCTCGGATCCCGCCGGATGAACAGTCGATGAGGTCGACGCCGCAACCTTGGAGGCGGCGGGACAAGGTGATGCTGTCCTCGATCGTCCACCCATCGGTTCGACGGTCGAGATCGGGACGCCAATCGACGCAGGAGAGCCGAAAGAACAATGGCCGGTCCTCGGGCCAGTGTGCGCGCACGCTCTGCGCGATCTCGATCGCCAGGCGCATGCGCCCCTCGAGATCGCCGCCATACTCGTCGTTGCGTGTGTTCGCGACCGGGGAGAGGAAGGAATGAATGAGGTAGCCGTGGGCGGCGTGGATATCCAACACCTCGAACCCGGCGCGCGCGACCCGGCCGGCCGCCGCCCCGTAATCGTGCACGAGTTGACTGATTTCCGGCACGGACATCGCGCGCGGCTGATGCCAACCCTCGATCGTCTTGGCGGCAACGGAACTCACCGGTTGCCACGGCGGCTCACCCCGCGCAGCCTCCACGTCGCCCAGCGGACCAAGACCTTCCCAGGGGCGCTGTCGCGATGATTTCGGCCCCGCATGGTGAAGCTGCGCCGCCGGAATGCTGCCCTGCGATTTCAGGAACGTGGCGATCCGCGCCAGCGGGGCGACATGCGCGTCGGACCAGATGCCGAGATCGCCATAGGTGTTGCGGCCCACCGGGTCGACGATCAGCGCTTCCGTCATCACCGTGCCGGCGCCGCCGACGGCGTATTTGGCCAGATGCTGGAAATGCCAATCGGTCGCCAGCCCGTCCGGGGCCGCCTTGTACATCTGCATCGGCGCGATCACGATGCGGTTCGGGAAGGTGACGCCGCGCAGCGTGAACGGCGAGAACAGCGCGCTCATTCGGCCGCGTGCGCCGCTTCCAGCAGAAGAAGTTCGGGCGGTGGCGCCAGGTCGGGGAATTGCTCCACCAGCGCCGCATAGGCGCTCACCACATCCTGCCTGCCGCCATCTTGCGGCGCGACTCTGCCCTTCATGGCTGCGAACAGCCGATGTTTGACGAAGTAACGCCACGTGACCGGCACGGCGAGGAGCAGCGCGGTCAAGGTCTCGTAGCGTTTGGCCGACCAGACCGCCTCGTGAGCGACCCGGCCGGGCCCGTGGCCGAACTCGCCTGCCACGCGTTGTCGGCTCAGCTCGCCCCGCAGCCTGGCAGTGGCCGAGCTGTCGACCAGGCCGTCCGCGAGCACGACCCCGTAATCCGCCTTGGCCCGCTCGGCGGTGATGAACCCGCGCCGGACATCCGCCACGACCTCTTCTTCCGGTCGATCGAGGGGATCGCCATAGCCGCCGCCGCCGGGTCCGCGGATCAGGATGACGTCGCCGGGATTGCAATGGACGACGTCGGTCGAGCCGAGTTCGATGCAGCCGGGTGTATCGGGATTCTGGGCGAAGCGCGACGTCGCGCCGGCCTGCCCCCCGGCGAGCCCCCAGGCGGAGAACACGGTCCGGTCGCGGTTGCGCGCGGTCACCATCGATTGCGGCGCGAAGACCTGGAACTCCATCTCGACCGCCGAGCCGCCGCGATAGCGACCCGGACCGCCGGTGTCCTGCACCAGGCCGTAGCGGCGGACGCGGATGGGGACCTCGGCCTCGTTGATCTCGACCGGCGTATTCTTCAGGAACGACATGTTCGCGCCGGACCCTTCGGCGCCGTCTGCCTTGGGGCCGCCTCCCGCCCCGCCGCCGACCGGACCGATCGAGGCCATGATCGGCCGCCCGGTCCGCGTCGCGGTCTTCACGTTGACCAAGGAGAGGCCGTTGGACGGCGAGGCCGGCAGCCGCTCCGGCAAGGCGCGGGCAAACGCGCCGATGACCGTGGTCTGGCAGACGTTGTTCAGCAGCGAGCGCATGCCGACCGCAACCGGCTCGATCGCGTTCATCACCGTGCCGGGCGGCATGATGCAGCGGATCGGCCGCATCGTCCCGTAATTCAGCGTCAACGTCGGATCGAGTGAATAGAGCGAATAGACCAGCCCGACCGTCGCCAGCGAGTGCCGCTCCTTGCCACCCGTCGGCATGTTCAGCGACGAGTTCAACTGCGGATCGCTGCCGGTGAAATCGAGCGTGAGCGTGTCGCCATGGATCTTCAGCGTCACCGCGACCCGGCAAGGATAGCCGTTGACGGAGTCCTCATCGCAATAATCGGCAAAGAACCACTCGCCATCCGGCAGGGAGCGGATCAGTGCGCGGGACTGCGCCTCGGCATAGTCGAGCAGAGTCTCCAAGCCAGTGCGGAACGGCTCCAGGCCGAAGCGGTCGATGATCTCGTGTATCTTGCGTTCGCCGACGTTGCAGCATGCGATCTGCGCGTTGAGGTCGCCCCAATTCTGCTCCGGCATGCGGACGTTGCGCTTGATCAGCGAGACCAGGTCCTCGTTCATCACGCCGCCGCGCATCAACCGCACCGGCGGGATCCGCAGCCCCTCCTGATGGATCTCCGTCAGTGTCCGCGACAGCGTCGCGGGCACGGCGCCGCCGACATCGGTATTGTGGATGTGGTTGCCGACAAAGCAGACGATTTGGCCGTCGCGGAACACCGGCTTCCACATGTGCACGTCGGGCGTATGGGTCGCGACATAGCCCGCATACGGGTCGCTGGTGATGCAGATGTCGCCTTCCTGGTAGTCGAACAGCGGGATCACGTCGCCGTAATCGAGGCCGGTGTACCAGGTCGCGCCGAACGTCTTTGGCGAGGCGACGGTGAGGCCGCTGGTCGTCAACACCTGGCAGGAGAAATCCTCCGTCTCCTTGACGAAAGTCGAGTGGGCGGTCCGCATCAACGTCCACCCCATGCTTTCGGCCGCGGCGGCACAGTAATTGGCGAGCACTTGCAGGCTCGCGTTGTCGAGACTCATGCCACGGCCTCCTTCGTGATGCGGAGATTGCTGTAGGCGTCCACGATCACAGCGAAGCCCGGCGGCACCACTGTCGTGCAATCGTCCTGCGCAACCACCGCGGGGCCGGTGAAGTGATGCCCAGGGCTGAGATCGCCTCGGCGATAGAGTCTGATCGCACGCATCCGGCCATCCATCCACACCTCTGCCTCGCGCTGGCCCGGCGCGGGCGCCGCGACCGGGTCCTGCCGCGGAAGTGCCGGCTTCGTGGTCTCGCCGCTGATGACGAGCCGGATCGCAATCACCTGAAGCGGCGCCTGCCGGTCCGCGTGGCCATAGACCTGCTCGTGCGCACGGTGGAACGCGTCGGCAATGGCGCCGACATCGGCGGCGGCGACGGCTGCCGGGTCGAGCGACGTATCGAGTTCGAACGCCTGGCCGCGATAGCGCATTTCGGCCGAATAGCTGAAGCGATGCAGGCCCTTGTAGCCCTGATCGCCCCGGAGCCAGGTCAGGGCACGCGCCTCGAGGCGAGCGAAGCTGTCGCGCATCGTGATGGCGGCCTTGTCGTCGAGCTCGAGATAGACGGTATCGATGAAGTCGTTCTTCAGATCGGCGATCAGGCCGCCGAGCGCGCTCAGCACGCCGGGCGCGGGCGGGACGACGATCTCGGGCATGTCGAGTTCGCGGGCGAGGAAACAGGCCATCATCGGCCCGGCCCCGCCGAATGCGAGACAGGCAAACTCGCGCGGATCGATGCCGAACCTGGAAACGAGCGCGCTGACCTCGGTATACATGCCCGACACCGCGATCCGGATGATCGCCTCTGCGGTCTGCTCGATGCTGCGTCTCAGCGCTTCCGCGAGCGGGCCGATCGCCGACCGCGCGCGGTCTCGGTCGACGATAACGGCGCCGTAGCCGACTTCGGCGAAGCCGACCATTCCACAGGCCGCGAACGCGTCGGTAATCGTCGGGCGGGTCCCGCCGCGTCCGTAACAGGCCGGCCCCGGCCGCGAGCCCGCGGACTCAGGTCCGACATGCAGCACGCCCAGCTTGTCGATCGACGCGATCGAGCCGCCGCCCTCGCCGATCGAGCTGACCGACACGGAAGGCACGTAGATATGGAAATCGCCGATCCGCTCGCCCATGCCGTATTGCGGCTCGCCCTGCATGATCACCGCGACATCGGCCGAGGTGCCGCCGATATCGAGACTCAAGCAGCGCGGCAGCTCGCAAATCTTGGCGATGTAGCTCGCCCCGATCACGCCCGACGCAGTGCCGGACAGGATCATCTGCACGCAATCCTGCTTGCCCTGCTCGGCCGTCATCACCCCGCCATTCGATTTGGTGATCCGCGGCTCGCCGGTGACGCCGACCCGGCTGAGGGCTCCCTGCAGCTGCGTCAGATAGTGCGCGACCCGCGGCTGGACGTAGCCGCCGATGACCGTCGTGATCGTGCGTTCGTATTCGCGGATGATCGGCCAGGTCTCGCTCGAACAGGAGACCGGCATGCGAGGCGCCACGCGCTCCACGATGTCCCGCACGGCGCGCTCATGCGCGGGGTTGCGGTACGAGTGCAGCAGCGCCACGACGATACCCTCGGCGCCCGCCGCCACCGCTGCCTTGGTCGCATGCTCGACCGCCGCCTCGTCGAGCGGCGTCTCCTCAGCGCCATCGGCGGTCAGTCGCCCGCCGATTCCCCACACCATGTCGCGCGGGATCAGCGGCGCCGGGCGCTTGGAGAGCAGCGAATACATGTCCGGTATCTTGAGGCGAGCCAGTTCGAGCACATCGCGAAAATGCTCGGTCGTGAACAGCGCCAAGCGCAGGCCCTTGCGCTGGATAACGGTATTGATCCCGACCGTCGTGCCATGCGTGAAATAGCTGATCTCTTCGGGCCGTATACCGTGCCGCACCCCGAGCAGCCTGATGCCCTCGAGCACCTCGGAACCCGGCTCGTCGGGCCGCGAGAACACCTTGAGGCTGGTGATCGCCCCGTTCGCCTCGTTGAATACAGCGAAATCGGTGAATGAACCGCCGATATCGACGCCGACCCGATATGTCATGCCATCAGCGTCCGATGAATTTGTTCCAAGCCTCGAGCCACGCACCCTGCTTCGGCACGACTTGCTTGTATGGCGGGATCACCAGGATGTTCGCCGGCGTGATCTCATCGATGACGGCAGGGGCGATCACGGCATCCTTGTTCGCAATCCCATAGCGGATCGCGCTGCCGAAGCAGGATTGCGGGTCCTTGCCGAGGGCGAAATTGGCGAATTGCAATGCCGCCGGCGCCGCATTCTTGACGACTTGGATCCAAGTGAACGCCACGACGACGCCAGGTTCAGGCGAGTAGTATTTGAAATCCTTGTTGCCGTCATCGATGAACGCATAAGCGCGCCCATCCCAATACAACGCCATGTCGATGTCGCCGCTCTTCAACCCGTTCAGCACGCTGTTGGGATCGGTCCAGAACGACAGATTGCCGCTGGTCTGCATCTTCTTGACCATGTCCAGCCCCGGCTGGATATTGTCCACATCGCCGCCAAAGAGTTTCGCGAAATACCAGATCGAGACGGTGAACCCGGCGCTCGGATAGTTCACCGACGGCATCGACGCTTTCCATTTCCCGGCGACCGTGCCGCTCACGAAATCCTGGAAGCTCTTCGGCGGATCCTTCACCGTCGTTGCGTTGTAGATGATTCCCATGGCGCCGTAATTGTGCACCGAGCCCCAGCCGCCATCTGTCATCTGCTGGAAACGTTGCGAGACGGCCTGCGCGTTCGGCACGGTCTCCGGCGTGAATTGAATGACCAGACCGCGATTGATCGCCTCGTAGGCGGTTTCGGTCGGGTTGTAGACGATGTCGAGCGGCGGCTTGCCAGGGCTTGCGGCGATCTGGTTGAGCCATTGCGTTGGAGAGCCGAGCACGACGTCCACGGTCTTGCCCGTCTGCTTCGTGAAAGGCTCTATGATGCATTTGCGCAGGCTTTGTTCCCAAATGCCGCCGAACGCGCCAACAGTGAGATCGGCCGCGTTCGCCGCCGGGCTCAACACGATTGCTGCGACGACCGCGATTATGCTTACGCCAGCTCTCATCGTCATCTCCATGCCTCGCGACTGCAGCTTATTCACCATAGTGAATGTTACGCAAGTTCGCATTGACCGTAACGGCCGATCGTTCATTATAGTGAACGGATGAGCGCTCCTCGAGCCATGCAAGATCTGTCCCATCCCGAGCCGGTGCCACGTGTCGGAGCAACGATCCGGGCATTACGTCTTCAGAACGGGATGACCTTGAATGCCCTCGCCGTCGCGTCCGGCGTGTCGGCCGGCATGCTCAGCCAAATCGAGCGCGACCTCGCCAATCCGTCGCTGCGGGTTTTGTCGCAAGTTCGCAACGCGCTCGGCGCGCCGATCAGCGCGCTGTTCGCTGAAACGCCGCCAGCGGCCAAGGAAGCATCGTTCGTCCGCCGCGCCGACAAGCGGCCCTGGCTCGAACTCGGCTATATCAGCAAGGAGTTGCTCTCCCCCGGCGGACCGCAAAACCTGCAATTCATGATCCTGCACATCCCGCCCCGCGGCACCTCGGGCGCGGAACCGCTCTCGTACCCCGCCGAGAAAGGCGGAATGGTGCTGGAGGGCCAATTGGTGCTGAGCGTGAACGGAGAGGAAGCGCTGCTGCAGGAAGGCGACAGCTTCCTGTTCGATAGCCTGCACCCGCACTCCTTCGTCAACCCGCTCGACCGCGGCGCGCGCGTGCTCTGGATCATGGGCGCGATCCCGGTGGAGACGAGGCTGTGAGCCGCGCCGCCGCCCCGCTCAGCCTGCGCGGCATCAGCAAGAGCTTTGCCGGCACGCAGGTGCTCCAGCCGATGACGCTGGAGGTGGCGGACGGCGAACTGCTCGCGCTGCTCGGACCGTCCGGCTGCGGGAAGACCACGACGTTGCGGGTGATCGCCGGGTTCGAGGCGCCGGATACCGGCAGCGTCGTGATCGGAGGCAAGGACGTCACCGACCTGCCGCCGAACAAACGCGCGCTCGGTATGGTGTTCCAGAGTTACTCTCTCTTCCCGCACATGACGGTGGCCGAGAACATCGCCTTCGGCTTGAGGATGCGCGGTATGAAGCGCCCTGCGCAGTCGGACATCGTGCGCACCATGCTGCAGACCGTGCGGCTGGAGGGCTACGAGTCCCGCCTCGTGCATCAGCTGTCCGGCGGTCAGCAGCAGCGGATCGCGCTCGCGCGGGCGCTGGCGACCGAGCCCTCCGTCCTCTTGCTCGACGAACCGCTCGGAGCGCTCGATAAATCATTGCGAGAACGCATGCAGTTCGAACTCCGCGAACTGCAGCGCCGCTTCGCCATCACCTCCATCCTCGTCACCCACGACCAGGAGGAAGCGCTCACCATGAGCGACCGGATCGCCGTGATGTCTTCCGGGTCCGTGGTGCAGATCGGGACGCCGACGGAGGTGTACGAACGTCCGCGCACCCGTTTCGTGGCCGAATTTCTGGGCACCGCCAACATCTTCGACGCCACCGTCGCCAGCCCGTGCGGCCCCGACCAATGGAGCCTGTCGCTCAAGGCGCAACCCGGCGCGGCCGCCTCGGTCACGCAGCCGCACCTCGCATGCGGTCATGCCGTCTCGATCGCCGTCCGTCCCGAGCGTCTCGAGCTGATCGTCCCGGCGCCGGACCGCCTCCGCGCGACGGTCCGCGATGTCGTGTTCCGCGGCAGCTATTACGCTTACGAGCTCGATCTGCCCGGCCATCCCGCGCCACTCTTCGTATACAGCCAGACGCGACGCACCGTCCCCTCGGACGCAGTCGTCGGTCTGAGTTGGGAGCCCGGCAACGCGACCGTGCTCGAGCCGGCATGAGGCCGCCCTACCGTCTTGCCAGCCCGCTCTGGACCCTCCCGGCGCTACTCTTCGTTGCGGCGTTCTTCCTCCTGCCGCTCGCCCTTAATTTTTTCCGGTCTCAAAACGGACTCTCGCTGACCGGCGTGGGCGATCACTATCTCAGGCTGCTAACGGACACTTATTACACCGGCGTGCTGCTTGAAACGCTGAAGGTGTCCCTGATCGCCACGCTCGCCAGCCTGCTCGTGGGCTATCCCGTCGCCTTCTTCATGGTGCGCTTTGCCGGGCGCTGGAGCGGCCTGGTGGTGTTCTTCGTGATCGCGCCGCTGCTCACCTCCATCATCATGCGGACGTTCGGTTGGCGCGTGCTGTTGGCACGCCGCGGGCTGCTCAACACCTGGCTCGGCCAGATCGGCCTCATGCCGCATCCGCAGAACCTCGCGGACGAAACGATCGCCGTCTATATCGGCCTCGTGCACGTATTGGTGCCGTTCATGGTGCTGTCGATCAGCGCCGTGCTGCAGGGCGTCGACGTGCGGCTGGAAGAGTCGGCACGCGTGCTCGGCGCCGGACGCTTTCGGACGTTCTGGCACGTGACGTTGCCGCTCAGCGCGGAGGGCATCGCGACCGGGTGCTTGCTCACCTTCGTCATCACCAACGGCTCGTTCTTGACCATGCTCCTGCTCGGCGGCGGCAAGATCACGACGATCGCGCTCCTGATCTACCAGCAGTTCAGCACGACGCAGGACGTGGGATTTGCCGCCGCGATGGGCAATCTGCTGCTACTGATCGCGGTCATCTGTTTCGCCCTGCAATACCGGATGCTCAACCGCCGAGCCGCGACGTGAGGCGGCGGCGGACCAGCCTGCCGGTGCTGCTGCTCTTCGCGTACGTAGCCCTGTTCATGCTGTTCATCACCCTGCCGATCGCGGCGGTGGTGGCGGTATCGTTCTCCACCTCCTCATTCATCGTCTTCCCCATCCCCGGGCTGACCTGGCGCTGGTATTGGCACATCATCGAATACCGGCCGTTCGTGACGTCTTTGATCACGTCGCTCGAGCTTGCCATCAGCTCGGCGATCTCAGCCGCGATCCTCGCCGTCCCCGCTGCGCTCGCGCTCACCCGATCGCGCAGCCGTTGGGCGAGCCCGCTGATCAACGTGCTGTTGGCGCCCGTCAGCGTGCCGGCGATCGTGCTCGGCTTCGCTCTGCTGTATTACCTGTCGAGCCTGTCGTTCGGCCTGTCCTTCACGAGCCTGCTCTTGGCGCACACTGTGGCCGGCATCCCCTACATCCTGCGCACGGTGATCGCGACTTACCGCGGTCTTCCACCCGCGCTCGAAGAATGCGCCTCCATCCTCGGCGCCTCGCGCTGGCAGACGCTTCGTCATTGCACGCTGCCGCTGATCCGCCCCGGGATCTTTGCAGGCGGCCTGTTCGCGATCCTGACGTCGCTCGACAACCTGCCGCTGTCCTACTTCTTCGGCAGCGCCAACACCAATACCCTGCCGGTGGTGATGCTCAGCTACATGGAAAACCAGTTCGATCCTTCGATCGCCGCGATCAGCACCGTGCAGATGCTCATCGCGGTTTTCGCCCTCCTGGTGCTCGACCGGGTCTACGGCATCCAGCGCCTGACGGCGGCCTGAGATGTGGCGTTTGGGCGTCGACATCGGCGGCACGTTCATTGATTTCTGCGCGCTCGACGAGACGACCGGCGCGCTCCACACGCTGAAGGTGCTGACCACGCCGGACCGGCCCGGCGAGGAGGTGATGCAGGGTCTCGCCCTTCTGGAACAGCGGCACGGACTCGCCCCCGACGCCCTCACCGCCTTCGTCCACGGCACGACGGTTGGCATCAATACGGTGATCCAGCGCAAGGGTGCGCCGCTGGCGCTTTTGACCACCGCCGGGTTCGAGGACGTGATCGAGTTGGCCCGGCTGCGGATGCCGGAGATGCACGGCCTGTTCTGCGCCCGGCCAGACCCCCTGATCGCCCGCGATCGCATTTTCGGCTGTGCCGGCCGCGTCCTCGCCGACGGCAGCGTGCAAACCCCGCTCGACGCGGGCGCCGTCCGCGCCGCGGCCGATCTCGCGCGTCAGCGCGGCGCCGCCGGGATCATCGTCGCCTTCCTGAACGCATACCGGAACCCGGCGCTCGAAGCCGAAGCCGAAGCCATCTTGCGCGTCGAAGCCCCCGACCTCTTCGTCTTCACCTCCACCTCGATCTGGCCCGTCATCCGCGAATACGAGCGCACCACCACCGCGATCCTCAACGGCTACGTCCACCCCCGCGTCGCCACCTACCTCACCTCGCTCGAGCAAGCGCTCGAACGGCAAGGCGTCCCCGCACGGCCGATGGTGACGAAATCCAATGGCGGCGTGATGCACACCGGACTCGGCAAGACGGCTTGCGTGCAGATGCTGCTCTCGGGCACCGCGTCCGGCGTCATGGGCGCGGCGTTCCTGGCGCGGCAGGCTCGTGTCGCCAACGCGCTCACGCTCGATATCGGCGGCACATCGGCCGACGTGGCGCTCGTCGTCGGCGGCCAGCCGCAATTCGGCACCGGGGAGACCGTCGGCGAGTTTCCGCTCTTCATCCCCTCCGTGTCCGTGACCTCGATCGGCGATGGCGGCGGCTCGATCGCGACGGTCGACGAGTTCGGCGTGCTGAAGGTCGGTCCGGAGAGCGCCGGCTCGACCCCGGGCCCGGCATGCTACGGACGCGGGGGGACCCGCGCGACCATCACCGATGCCATGGCGGTGTGCGGTTATCTCGGCCACGCTCCCCTCGCCTATGACGCCGTCGCCCCTGACCGGGCGCTGGCCGAGGCCGCGATCGGCGCGCTGGCGGCGCCGATGGGATTGAGACTGACGGAGACAGCTGAGGCGATCGTGCGCGTCGCCGTCTCGAACATGTTCGTCGAGGTCAACAAACTGATCGGCCGCTACGGCGTCGATCCGGCGGATTTCACGCTGCTGCCCTTCGGCGGCGCCGGGCCGATGCTGGGCTGCTTGCTCGCGCGCGAGCTCGGCATGAGCAGCGTGATGATCCCACGGCGGCCCGGCGTCGTGTCGGCGCTGGGCGGCTTGATCGCCGATGTGAAGAACGACTTCGTGGCGACGCTGCTGCTGCCGGTCGAACCCGCCTCGGCCACCGCGCTCCGGCAGGCCGACATGGCGCTGCGGTATCAGGCCCAGACCTGGCTTCGCCAAGAGCAGGGTTTCACAGGCACGGAGGTCACCACCTTGCTCGCCGACATGCGCTACGTCGGCCAATCCTTCGAGATCGAGGTCAAGCTCGACGACGTCTCGGACGTCGCCGCGGTCGCCGACGCATTCCACCGCCAGCATGCCAGCATCTACGACTTCGCCGATGAGACCGCCGCCGTCGAACTGGTCAACCTGCGCCTGGTGATCGCCGGCAGCACGCCGCCCCCGACGTTCGCGACGGAGGCTGTCACCACCGGGCCAGCGCCCGTCGAGCGCGAGGTGCGCGTGTGGCAAGATGATGGATGGCGCGACGTGGCGCTCCATCATCGCGCCGCGATGCGTCACGGCCACATCCTGCGCGGGCCGGCCATCGTCGTGCAGGAGGACACCACCGTTTGCATACCCGGCGGTTTCGCCGGCCGGGTCGATGAATTCGGCAACATCCACCTGCAGGCGGAGGACGCCGAATGAGCATCGACAAGGTCACGCTGCAGGTCATGGGCAACCACCTGCGCGCCGCGGCCGAGAACATGGCCTACACGCTCTACCGCACGGCCCACTCCACCTTCGTCAAGGAGACGGAGGACTTCACCACACAGATCACCGACGCGGACGGCGTCTGCGTCGCCGTTCCGATGGATCTCGGCGCCACCTGGTATCCCGGCATCACCTATGGCCGCGCCATGGCGATGATCGACAGCTACGAGCCCGGCGACATCTGTTTCACCAACGATCCCTATAGCGGGTTCGTCGCGACGCACGTGCCGGACATCCACATGTGGAAGCCGGTCTTCGTGGGCGATGAGCTGGTCGGCTTCGCCTGCGGCCACATCCACAACACCGACATGGGCGGCGCCGTTCCGGCCAGTTTGTCGCGGGCGCTGACCGAGGTGCACCAGGAAGGTATCCGCTTCCCGCCGATGAAGCTCTACGAGCGTGGCGTGCTGAACGAGTCGCTGCTGCGGGTGATGTTGCTGAATGTGCGTAAGCCGGAACAGAATCGCGGCGACCTGAAAGCGTTCGTCGGCGCGCTCAACACCGGCGAGCGGAAGCTGCGCGAGATGGCCGCGAAATTCGGCGCCGGCCGTGTCAAGCAAGGCATGGCAACGTTGCTGGACTACGCCGAGCATCAAGCGCGCGAGGTTCTGCGCAGCATCCCCGATGGCGAATACTTCTTCTCCGACTACGCCGACGAGGACGCGGTCGACGGTCACCCCTGCCGCTTGGCCCTCACCCTGCGAATTGCCGGCGATGCCGCGGTCCTCGACTTTACCGGCAGCGACCCGCAGCTGACCTCGGCGCTGAACGTACCCACCGGAGGCGATCCACGGCACACATTGCTGCTGGTGGGCGTCTATTACGTGCTCTGCACGCTCAACCCGCAGCTCACGCTGAATGCCGGCCTTACCCGCCCGTTCACCTGCATCGCGCCCGAGGGCACGGTGCTGAACCCGCAATCCCCGGCGGCGGTGGGCATGCGCTCGCTCACCTGCGGACGCTTGCGTTCGCTGATCTTCGGCGCCTTCGGGATGGCGGTGCCGGACCGCATGCCCGCCGCCCCCGCCGGCTCGGCCTCCATCGTCAACGTCATGACCACCGACAACCGGACCCACCGCACCGTGCTCGCCGCCATCAACCCGATCGTCGGCGGCGCCGGCGGCATGCCGCATCGGGATGGCACCAACGGCTCCGGCGCGGACGCGGCCTATCTGAAGAACACCCCCATCGAAATCACCGAAGCGGAAGTCCCCGTCCAGATCCTGCGCTATGGACTGCTGCCCGATTCCGGCGGCGCCGGGCGCTGGCGCGGTGGTCTGGCCACCGCGCTGGACTTCCGCGTCTCCGCGCCGCACACCCGCATCACCGCGCGCAATCGCGACCGTTCGCGCTTCCGCGCCTGGGGCATCCTGGGCGGCAAGCCAGGCGAGCCGTCGAACTTCATCCTCAATCCCGGCACCAGCCGCGAGCGCGTGCTCGGCAACACCGACACCGTCACGCTCGAGCCCGGCGACGTCATCCACATCCACTCGCCCGGTGGCGGTGGCCGCGGCAGCCCGCTCGACCGCGAGCCCGAGCGCGTCGCCCTCGACGTGGCCCGCGGCTACGTCTCGGCGACAGCGGCGGCACGAGACTACGGCGTCGTGCTGCAGGACGGCACAGTGGACCCCGCGGCCACGACCGCGCGCCGGCAAGCGATGAAGCGGATGTCGGATCACTTTGCATTCGGGCCCGAGCGCGACGCGCACGAGGCGATCTGGACGCCGGCAAACTACCATCATCTCACCGGCTTGCTCGCCGACTTGCCGGTTCATTGGCGCTTCTTCACGAAGACGAAGCTATTCGAGGCCATGCGCGAACCCGGCGCCGACGTGCTCGCCGCCTTCGCTCTCGTGCGGCGAGCCTATCCCGAACTGCCGGACGTCAGGCCGGCCTGATCTCCGCCCGCTGAAAGGACATCCACACCCATTTGGAGCAGCAACTTCGGCAAGTCGAGCAACACCCAGTTCTCGCGGATGCTTCCCTCCTGCACGCGCCAGAAATCCATCACTCGCAGCGTCAGCGCCCTGCCCGTCGGGGCCACGCCGAGATAGGGGCCACGATGCGTCATCGTCATCGAGGGCCAGCCGCCGGAGCAGACGTAATCACCATCGCCGAACCGAGCGAAGTGGTTGCCGCCAACCCGGTCCGGGAACGCCGTCAGAAACGGAACGCGGTGGTCGCGGTCGAAACCCGGATAGGTGAAGTTAGCGCCCACGCCGCCTGGTCCATACCAGAGCATATCGGGATGCCAGTAGCCGCCCTCGCCCGTTTGGCCTGCGCTCTGGAACGTCGCCGGGTCGTAAGCGCGCAAGTCGGTCAGCATCGCCTCGACGAGCGCCGCCGAACTGTCGGACCGGTCGGGATGACCCGGCAAGACGCCGTCATGCGTCGCAGGCCCGGGGAACAGCATCTCGGTGCCGAGATCGAACGGCACGGGCGTTTGCCCGGCCTGCCGCATCAAATCGAGCAAATCGAAGAGGATGTAGGCCTGGTCGATCCGGCCGTGCTCGTCGAGGCGGTAGAACTCGCCTGAACGCAGGAAGGCCAGCTTGCCGTTCGGTTGCACACCCCAAAGCGGTGCGATGAAATTGCCAACGTAGTGGCCGAGCGTTGCGACCCAGTAGCCGGCGCTAACACGGGACGAGTTGCCGAGCACGAGTTCGTCGCGGCGCATATGGCCCGGCAACGCATCGCGCAGCGGTCGAAGGAACCGGTCGGTGACCTCGTCAGGGCCGACGAGGTCACCGACCGGATGCGCGACGTGCCAGACCGCGTCCGCGGCGATCGAGGCCGCGATGCCGGCTAGTCCGCCGTTGAGGACATCGCGCAGTATTCGGCGTGGATCGGACATCGTCGTCTCGCTGAAGTTTTGGTTGCAATCCGAGGCTCGATCCGGTGTAAAACGATTTTGCATACGTATGCAAGACGTGGAGAAGCTGGTTGGCAGCAGTCGTTCTCGACCGTGTGAGCAAGCGCTGGGGTCCTGTCGTCGGGGTTGACGAGTTCACCCTATCGATCGCTGATCGGGAGTTTCTCGTCCTGCTCGGCCCCTCCGGTTGCGGCAAGACGACGACCATGCGGATGATCGCCGGCCTCGAAGATCCGAGCGCCGGCACGATCCAGATCGGCGAGCGCGTCGTCAATAAGCTCGAGCCGAAAGATCGCGATATCGCGATGGTGTTCCAGAGCTACGGTCTCTACCCCAACATGACCGTCTACGAGAATATCCGGTTCCCGCTGAAGGTGCGCAAGGCGCCGAAGGCCGAGCACGATCAGCGGGTCAGGCGGGCCGCCGATATGGTCGAGCTTGGACCGCTGCTGGACCGTCTGCCGAAGGAACTGTCCGGTGGACAGCGGCAGCGCGTCGCGCTGGCGCGCGCGATTGTCCGTCAACCGACCGTGTTCCTGATGGACGAGCCGCTCTCCAATCTCGACGCCAAGCTGCGTGTCTCGACGCGGGCGCAGATCAAGCACCTGCAGCACGAACTCGCGGTGACGACGGTCTATGTCACGCATGACCAGATCGAGGCGATGACGCTGGCCGACCGCGTCGTCGTGATGAACCGCGGCGTAATCCAGCAGGTGGGCACGCCGACAGACATCTATGACCGGCCGGCGAACGCTTTCGTTGCCGGGTTCATCGGCTCGCCGGCGATGAACCTGATCGAGGGCGAACTCGAAGGGGGCGTGTTCACGGCCGATGGTCTGCGGATTGAAGGCTTTCGAGCCGATTTCCAGGGCGAGGTGACGCTCGGGTTCCGCGCCGAGGATGCCGCGCTCGACCCTGCGAGCACGCAACTGCAGGCGCCGATCTACGCGGTCGAGCTGCTGGGCGACGCCGTGATGGTGACGTTCCGACCGGGCGGCACGCTGCTCTCCGTCCGCACCGAGAAGCGTTATCGCGCGGCGATCGGCGACGTGACCGGACTGCGTATCGGTCCCGCCCAGTGCCATCTGTACAGAAAAGACACCGGTTCGCGCATCCCGTCCGCCAATGGAGAAATCTCATGACGATTAAGATGATCGCGCTCGCCTCCGTGTTCGCGTGGACGACGGCTGCCGGTGCCGCCGAGTGCCCGTTCAAGAACGACGTACCGATCAAGATGTTGTCGGCCGGATTCGAAGCCTGGAAATCCGTCTCGAGCCAGATGTCACAATGCGGCAATTTCTCCGCGGAGTTGGACCAGGAGTTCACCAACAAGCAGCCTGCGGCGTTCGCGGCGAGCCCGGCGCTGTATCAGATCGGTGGCGTGTCGATCGACAGCGTGGTCGCGGTGCTGGATGCCGGCACGATCCGGCCGCTGGACGACCTGGTCGCCAAGTATGGCAGGGATATCCCCCCCAATCAGCTCATCAAGCTGAACGGCAAGATCTACGTCATCGCCATGCAGGTGAACGACCAGACATTGATGTACCGAAAGGATATTTTCGAGAAGCTGGGGCTCGCGGTCCCGAAGACCTATGACGAGCTGCTGGCAGCGGCCGAGAAGATCAAGCAATCCGGCACGGTCGCCTACCCGCTCGGCGCCACGTGGAAGACCGGTTGGAACCTCGGCGAGGACTTCGTCAACCTCTACCTCGGTTATCAGGGCACGTTGTTTACCCCGGACAACCGGCCAGCAGTGAAGAGCGAAGCCGGGGTGAAAACGCTCGAGCTGATGAAGAAGCTGATGCCCTACATGAGCCCGAACGTGCTCACGAACGACTCGACAGCGGTGCAGCAGCAGTTGCAGCAGGGCCAGATCGCAATGTCGAACCTTTGGGCCTCGCGCGGCGGAGCGATGGAGGATCCCAAGGAGTCAAAGGTCGTGGGCCTGGTCGTGAGCGCCGCAACGCCCACCGTCATACCCGGCGGCAAGCCCGCAACGACGGTCTGGTGGGACGGCATGGCGATCGCGATGCATGCCACCGAGCAGCAAGCCGAGGCGGCGTTCAAGCTGATCCTCTGGGGCGTGAACCCGGAGACGGTTGCCAAGCACAACGACGACTCCGTCTGGCTGATCCCCGGGTACAAGCCCGGCCCGATCGCCAAAGGCGCGATCGAAGCCATGCAGATGGGAGCGCCCGCCTATCCGGTCGCAACGCGTATGGGCCTCATCCACTCCGCGATCGGCAACAACGTCGCCGATTTCCTGACCGGGCGCGCCAGCGCCGACGAGACGCTGGCAAAGGTCGAGGCGGCGTATGTCACGTCCGCCAAGGAAGCCGGTCTGATCAAGTAACGGATGCGACGCAAGACCTTCCTGCTGTTCGTGGCGCCGTCCGTGCTGCTGATGATCTTGTTCATCGCAGTACCGCTGGTGACCGTCGTGGTGCAGAGCTTTTCCAACACTGAACGAGTGTTTCGGGAAGAGACGGCGGAGAATTGCTCGCCGGGCTTCCCGACCCCGGTGTGCACGACGGAAACCCGGACGGTGGCCGTCTTGGACACTGAAGGCCATCCGCAAACGCGGTCGGCCTGGGTGGGGTTCGACAATTACGCCGCGCTGGTCGGCGGTCCGAGTAGCGTCGATTTCTTCAAGGCGTTGCGGTTCACGCTGACGTTCACGCTGATCACGCTGCCGCTGGTGATCGGGCTCGGACTGGCCCTCGCTTTGGCGCTGAACGCCACGATGACACTGCTACGCGGACCGGTGATCTTCGCGTCCTTGCTGCCGTTCATCATCACGCCGGTGATCGGCGCGCTCAGCATCCGCTGGCTGTTCGACAGCGATGGTATCCTGACCGCGGGATTGCAGTCGCTGCTGGGACACCCAGTCTCGATGCTGTCGCATGACTGGACGCTCGAACTGCTGATGATGCTGTATCGGGTGTGGAACGCCGCGCCGTTCGCCTTCATCATCTTCTACGCCGGGCTGCAGAGCCAGAATGCCGACACGATGGAATCCGCGGTCATCGACGGCGCCTCTCGCTGGGAACGGCTGCGCTACGTCACCATTCCGCATCTGGCGCCGCTGATCCTATTCGTGGCGCTGATCCACGTGATGGACGCGTATCGCGTGTTCGACGAAGTCGTTGGTTTCTCGAGCCAGGCCTACGTGATCTCGCTGCAATGGCTGACCTTCGACCTGCTGACGCCCAATGCGAGTGGGACTCGCGCGATCGGGCGCGCGTCGGCTTCGTCGATGCTGACGATGATCGGCATCGTGGCGCTGCTGACGCCGCTGCTGGTGCGGAGCTGGCGCGAGCGGAGGCGGCTATGAGCACGGCAACGCGTCCGCCGCCAGCCTTGCAGGCGCTGGTCGCGGCGTTCCTTTTCGCGTGGGTCGTGGTGGCGCTGTTCCCGCTGCTGTGGATCGCCGCGATGTCGTTCAAATTGCCGGTCGACGCGTTCGCCGCCGACCCGGCGCAGGTGCTCCTCGGCCCCGCCACCAGAGCCAGCGCGGGCGGCCTCGGCGTGGCGGATCTCGTATGCGGCGCCGTCGCATTGATGCTGCTCTACAGAGCTGCCGCGCGGGGAATACCGGTGCTGGCGCGCTCGGTCGGTGGAGCGCTGGGCTGGCTGCTGGCGGCGATTGTCTGCGTCGGCGCGGCGCTGGCCGCCGCAGCGTTCGTGTTGCCGCTGGTGCTTGAGGGTATCGACGCGATGCTCAACGCGGCCGGGCTCGGGGCGCTGTCGCGGCCGGTGATCGGGTTCACCGGGGCGCATTACCGCGCAGTGTGGCAAGGGCATGCGTTCTACCGCAATTTCGAGAACTCGATGCTGATGACGGCAGGGGTCGTGTGCGTCTCGCTCTCGGTCGGCACGCTCGCCGGATACGCGCTGGCGCGCAGCAACACCGGATTCGCGTTCGCGCTGCTGATCGTAGCGCTGATATTCCGCGCCCTGCCCTACTCCGTGTTGGTCTCCGGCTATCTCCCGCTCTTCATCGGAAGCGCCGAAATCCTCAAGCCGCTTTGGGACGCGCCGCTGCTCGGCCCGGTGCTGCACCTGTTCTCGGCCACACCGCCGACGCTCTACGGCAAGCCCTGGGCAGTCATCGCGGTACTGGTCTCGATCAACCAACCCTTCACGTTGTGGATGCTGCGCTCGTTCTTCGCGAATATCCCGGCCGAGTTGGACGAGGCAGCACGGGTGGACGGATGCTCGCACTTCGAGGCGTTCCGACGGGTGATCATGCCAGTGATGTGGCCGGGCGTGATCACCACCGGGCTATTCAGCTTTCTGCTCGCCTATAACGACTATCTCGTTTGCGCGCTGCTGCTGGACTCACAGTCGCAGACGATGGTCCCGGCGATCACGCAATTCTTCAACCGCGAAACGACCAGCACCGATCAGATCGAGGCGGTAGCGGCGGCGGTGTCGATCACGGCGCCGCTGTTCCTGCTGGTGATGGCGTTCCAGAGGCAAATCGTCTCCGGCCTGACCGCCGGAGCAGTCAAGGGATGAGATGATGACGGGTGCACGACCGGAACAAGCGGTGCTGACGAAGGATAACGACCGCAGCCAGACCGAGGCCACGCGACAGGTCGTGGAGAGCATGGTCGATGGGCTGAACGACCATGTGATCGATGGCATCGGGGCATTCTTCGCGCCGGATTTCCGCTGGATGGGCAATGCGGGCTGCGGGACGAAGCAGGGTTTGCGCGAGTTCCAGGACAATTGGCAACGCCCGTTCCAGGCGGCGTTCTCGGACAAGGTGTGCGTCGATGAGGCCCGCCTGGCCGAAGGCGAGTGGATGGCCGCCTTCGGGCGCCAGGAGGCGACCCATAGCGGCGAGTTCATGGGGATCGCGCCGACTGGGAGACGCGTGGAGATCCGCTACATGGATTTCTGGCGCGTGCGCGACGGCAAGATCGTCGATAATTGGGTGATGGTGGATTTCCCGCATGTGATGCGCCAACTCGGCGTCGATCCGTTCAACGGCCACGGCTGGGAGGAATACGACACGGGCCGAAAGGTCCCGCCGCGGCCCTGAATGACGGCCTCCTCCCTCGATGTGGCGCGCCGGGCAGGTGTGAGCCAATCGGCCGTGAGCCGGGTGTTCACGCCGGGCGCGTCGGTATCGACCCGGATGCGCGAGCGGGTGCTGGCGGCGGCGGCGGCGTTGGATTATCGGCCGAACGTGCTGGCGCGCTCGCTGATCACCGGACGCAGCCGGGTCATCGGTCTGATCCTGGCGTATCTCGACAATCAGTACTACCCGGTGGTGCTGGAGCGTTTGTGCACAGCGCTGCAGGCCCGTGCCTATCATGTGATGATCTTCATCGCGCCGCAGGCCAATGCTGACGTGGAACGGGTCTTGGGGGAGATCCTGGACCATCAAGTAAGCGGCATCGTGATGGCGTCGGCCACGCTGTCGTCGACGCTGGCAGCGCGGTGCGCCGAGCAGGGCGTGCCGGTGGTGCAGTTCAATCGCGCGCAGGACGACCCGGCGCTATCGGCGGTGACGTCCGACAACGTGGCGGGCGGCCGCATGCTGGCGCGCTTTCTCGCGGCCGGCCGGCACCGACGGATTGCCTACATCGCGGGCTGGGCCGAAGCCTCCACCCAGCGCGATCGCGAGGCAGGCTTTCGGCAAGGGCTGGCCGAGGCCGGCGCCAGCCTGTTTGCACATGACAGCGGCGATTACAGCTTCGCCGGTGCGCAGCAGGCGACCCGGCGGATGTTCGGCAAGCGGCGCCGACCAGACGCGGTGTTCGTCGCCAACGACCATATGGCGATACCCGCGATGGATGTGTTGCGCGCCGATTTCGGCCTGCGGGTACCGGAGGATGTCTCGGTCGTGTCTTACGACGACTCACCACCGGCGGCCTGGGCGAGTTACGGTCTCACGGGAATCCGGCAGCCGACCAACGCGATGGTGGCCGCAGTGGTCGACATCCTGATGGCCCGGATCGAGGATGCCGACGCGCCGCCGCGCCGCGTCGTGCTGCCGGGCGAGTTGGTGGTGCGGCAATCGGCGAGAGTTCCGGAGGGCTGGGTGAATGAAGGGCTTTGATCCACGGTTCCGCGATCTGCCGGACTACATCATCGGGATCACCAAGGAGATCTGGGAAGACCGCGGGATCGCCACGCTCCGGCAGTATTACGGGCCGGACTTGGCGGTACGGTCGCCGCCTACGGTCGTCATCGGCAACGAGGGCGTCATCGCGGCGACCATGGCGACCCTCGCCGAATTTCCCGACCGTACGCTGCTCGGCGAGGACGTGATCTGGTCAGGTGACGAGAACAGGGGTTTCCTGTCCTCGCACCGGTTGCTCTCGACGGCGACGCATACCGGCGACGGCGCGTATGGCGCAGCGACCGGCAAGACCCTGCAATACCGGATCATCGCAGATTGCTTTGCGATCGCGAACCAGATCACCGACGAGTGGCTGGTGCGCGACCAGGGTGCGATCGTGCGGCAGATGGGGATCGAGCCCAAACGCTATGCGGCCGATCTACTCGCACGCTCGCAGCCAAAACCGCTGACGCCGGATAACGACCCATCGGGCCCCTATACCGGCAGCGGCAACGACGACCCGTGGGGATTGCGCTACGCCGACATCACGTCGGGACTGATGGCGGCCGACATGGCATCGATCCCCACCGTGTACGATCGCGCCGTGCATCTCGAAATGCCCGGCGGCGTGACTGGGCACGGCTGGCCGGCGGTGGATGGCTTCTGGCTGCGGCTGCGCAGCGCGTTCCCGTCGGCGGAGTTCCGCATCCATCACCGCATCGGCCGCGAGGACAAGCTCATGCCGCCTCGGGCAGCGCTACGCTGGAGCCTGTGGGGAAAGCATGACGGGTTCGGCGCGTTCGGGCCGCCGACGGGCGCGCAAGTCTATGTGCTCGGGATCAGCCATGCGGAATTCGGCCCGCGCGGGCTGCGGCGCGAATGGGTGCTCTACGACGAGACGGCGATCTGGACACAGATCTTGATGCATACGGGGTGATTGATGGAACACGTCCAGATCGTTCGTTACGGCGAGCTGAAACCCTGCCGAACCGCCTTCATCGATGCCCATACGCCGGGCTCCGACCGGAAGGAGAATTTCACCATCATCGGCGGTGGGGTTTCCGAAAGCCCGGAGCAGCACGTGCACATCCGAGAGACGCCGGGGTTCAACATCGGCGCCGCCGGCCAACCGCCGCATTGCCGCAACTCGCTGCACTCGCATCGCACCGCCGAGGTGTTCTTCGTGCATCGCGGACGGTGGCGGTTCTTCTGGGGGCGGAATGGCGATGCCGGCGAGGTGGTGCTCGAGGAGGGCGACCTATTCGACATCCCGACCGGCATCTTCCGCGGCTTCGAGAATGTCGGCACCGATTACGGAATGATCATGGCTGTGCTCGGCGGCGACGATGCCGGCGGTGGCGTGACCTGGGCGCCGCAGGTGATCGAGGAAGCCGACGCGCACGGCCTGATCCTGTCCGAGCGAGGCAAGCTCTACGACACGAAACGCGGGCAGCGCCTGCCTGAAGGCGAGTCGAAGATGCCGGTGCTGAGCGAAGCAGCGCTGCAGGATTACCCGGAACTGCCCGTGGAGGCGGTCGTCCCCCGTTTCGTCGCGCGCTATCAGGACATGGTGGC
Organism: uncultured Alphaproteobacteria bacterium; assembly: GCA_963848035.1. Classification (GTDB taxonomy): domain Bacteria; phylum Pseudomonadota; class Alphaproteobacteria; order Acetobacterales; family Acetobacteraceae; genus JAVVHH01. The sequence goes on along the minus strand of CAWKCD010000001.1, from coordinate 1,591,099 downwards.
ATTGTCGGCCAAGAAGCCCGCGCGAGTGCTAGGGCAGGACGGCTTGATCTCGGACCGGCCCGGCTTCGAGATCGATCTATGCGGAGCGAGCGGCGCCGAACCGGCGACGAACGATGACTGGGAAGTCCTCATGATCCATCGCGGCCATTGGCGACTCACGCAGGGCCAAGACGAAGCGATCCTTGCGCCAGGCGATACATGCGCAATAGCACCTGGGACGACACGGTCGTTGACACCCTCGATGTCCGGCGAGGCAACGCTGTTCCGGATTCGGCCCACTACCGATCCAGCGGGACCCACGCGTCGATGAAGCCGCGCGCCGCGGCTGTGCGGTCTGCGCCGCTCTGGATGCGTTATGGACCGAGCGCGAAGAGCGCCCGGACGCGATCGCCGAGCCGGGTGGCCAGATGGTCGCCGTGCGGGTCGAGGCCATCCAGCTCGCTGAGCCGGTCTTTCCCGGCGGCCTCGCGTATCGCCATCACTTGGCCGAGTTCGGCGGCGATCGCCGGCCTGGCTTTCAGGATCGGCGCGAGATCATCCTTGCCGATCTCGTAGACGACCGCCCGGGTCAGCGAGGTCACCTTGAACACGGTCTGCGCGCCGGTCAGCACGCTTGCCTGGCCGAAGCAATCGCCCGGCGCGTAGCGCAAGATCTCGGCGTCGCTGCCCTCGTGGTGCTGTGATGCCGCCAGAACGCCGGAACTCAAGATGAACAGTGTCGGGAGCACGACGCCTTGTTCGACGAGCGTTTCACCTGCCTTGCAGGTCCGCCGTTTCATCTTCGGCGCGAGCAAGACGCGCTCCTCGTTCGAAAGCGGCAGGAAAATCGGCAATCGCTCGAGCAGCCGCTTGGGAACGTCCGCAGTCTCTTGAGGCGGTCCATGGGGCGGCAGGAGTGCCCCGCTCGTTTCGGGCAGCGCCAATCGGATGCCGGCGGAGGCGCAATGGCGATAGATGCGATCGAAGACTTCGTTCTGTGCCGCCGGGCTCAGCTCGATGCGGGCCACGAAGAACGTGATCTCGCACTCGAGCGCTGCCGCGTCGAGCGACCGGACCATGATCACCGCGCGCGGCTCGCGCATGATGCGGGTGCAACTGAGCATGGCCGTCTCCAACACGGCGATGGCGCTGAGCGGCGCCGTAGCCGGGTCGAGCCTAATCGTCACGACCACCCCGTGCACCCTGGTGGGCTCGCTTGCATTCAGCAATCTGGCCTTGGAGATGAAGCTGTTCGGGACGATGGCGAGGTCGTTCGACTTGGTCAGAAGTTGCGTGGCGCGCCAGTTCGTCTCGACGACCCGTCCCTCGATCCCACCCTCCAGGATGATCCAATCGCCGGGCCGATATGGCTTGGAGACGTTTAGGACGACGCCGGAGAAGACGTCTCCCAAAGTGCTCTGCAACGCAAGGCCGACGACGATGGCGATGACGCCCGAAGCCGCGAGCAGACCGCTGACCGGAACGTCGAAGACATCCGCGATGATGGCCAGAACGGCGCAGACGTAAATGAGACCGGCACAGACATCCTGTAGGAACCGCGTTTCCATGGGCTGCCGCTTGAACACCAGGACGGCACGAATCGAACCTGCCAGCAGCCATGACGCCGCCAACCACCAGACGATCTTGAACACGCTGATCATCACGTAGGTGATGGTGGAATTCATCGCGGCGGTCGGCACGAACGGCGACACCGCGGCGGCCGAAAGCATGGCGGTGAACCCGGCGAAGGAGGCGAGCTGCAGCAGGAAATGAGCGACCGGTCGCTCGCGGTAGACGAAACGGACCACGGCAAGGCCGATGACGAGCACGATCCCGGCAAGGCTCAGCGGGTTCGAGATCACCGCGAACAGGGTGGCGCGCGATCGTGATGAAAAGGGCGAAAATGTTCCACGGCCACCAGAGTCTCACGCGATGGCATGCCGAAATAGAGTCGGGAAATACTCATTGGCAACCAGTTGAGTAGTTTCCGATGCTCCGCGCCCCAGCGAGCGCGGGATACTGTCCTACCGTAGGTGACGAGCCTTCTGGCCGCCGTCATCCACCGTATGGGAGATCATTATGACTCAGGACAGTCAACTTCAGCAGGCCGTTCTCGACGAATTCAATTGGGAGCCGAGCGTGAACGCCGGGCATATCGGCGTCACGGCGAAGGATGGCGTCGTCACCCTTTCGGGCCACGTCGATAGTTACGCCAAGAAGCAATCTGCCGAGACGGCCGCGCGCCGGGTCAGAGGCGTCAAGGCGGTTGCCGAAGAGATCGAGGTTCGCCTGCCGTTCGACACCAAGCGCACCGATGAGGAGATCGCGGCCGCGGCGATCGAGCGGCTGTCCTGGAACGTCTCCGTGCCGAAGGACAGCGTCCAGGTAAAAGTCGAGGATGGCTGGGTGACCCTGACCGGCCAAGTCGATTGGTGGTATCAGAAGGACGAGGCCGAGCAGGACATCAAGCCGCTGCGCGGCGTGATCGGCGTTTCGAACCAAGTGACCATCAAGTCGCGCGTCGACACGGCGACCCTGAGCGACGATATCACGCATGCGCTGCATCGCTCGTGGTTCTTCGATCCCAGCAAGGTCCATGTTCGCGCGGACGGCGGAAAAGTCGTGCTGAGCGGGAGCGTGCATTCGTTCAACGAGCGGCAAGTTGCGGCGCAGACGGCTTGGGCCGCGCCGGGCGCCACGACGGTCGAGAACGACATCGCCATCATCTGACAACATGACTGCTTGATAAGACGGGCCAGGCTGCCGATCCGAACAGCCGGCCCGTCCGCAGGAAGCCTGTCTTGGGAGAACGCACGTGACCTATTCGACCATCCTCGTGAGCCTGCAAGCAGGCTGTCCCAACAAGCACCTCCTGGAGGCTGCCGTTGAAGTCGCCGACCGGTTCCAGGCCGCGGTCATCGGCAGCGCGGCCTGCATGCCGATCCAGATCCTGTATGCCGATGGGTTCGCCTATGGCGACGTCTTCGAGCAGGACAATAAGGAGATCGCGCTCGAGCTCGCGCAGGCCGAAGCGGAGTTCCGCGACGCCATCGGCAGTGCCCGGGTTCAGGATTGACGGTCCGCGATCGTCAACACCTCCTTGGCGAACGATCTGGCCAGCCAAGCGAGCCGCGCCGACCTCGTGCTGCTTGCCGCCGTTCCAGCCGGGATGATCAATGCCGCACGGCAGGTGAATGCCGGCGATCTGATCATGCAAGCAGGACGGCCCGTGCTGCTGGTGGCGCCGGCGCCCGTGCGGGTCGGAATGGACCGGGTGCTGGTCGCTTGGAAGGACACGCGCGAAGGCCGGCGCGCCGTAGCCGACGCCCTTCCGCTGCTCCAGCGCGCGAGCCGGGTCAGCCTGGTCGAGATTGCCGACCAGGACGATCTCGACGCCGCCCGGTCACGGCTCGCCGGCGTCGCCGCCTGGCTGGCGCGCCATGGCGTGACGGCCGACATGCACGCCCGGCCGCGGACGGATGACGATGCTGCAGGCTTGACCGAGATGGCCGACGAGTTGGAGTGCGACATCATCGTGGCTGGGGCTTATGGGCATAGCCGGGTGAAGGAATGGGCGTTGGGCGGTGTCACGCGCACGCTCGTGCGGCACGCGATCCGTCCCGCTTTCATTTCACATTAGGACTTCGTGCGTCGTCGTCACATGACCTTCCAGCCGGCCGGCATGTGGCAGGTCTTGAGGATGACCGTCCGGTCGTCGCCTACCTTGAACACGTCGTGCCAGCTCACGGCACGGCAGTCATGGCCGTGCCTCCGATAGGCTTGCCCCATCGTGAGGGTACCGCTGTTTCCCGACTTGTTATTCGCCCAAGTCTCGGTCGTGCCGAGCGGCGCCGGTTGCGGCTCCAGCAGCTTGCGCGCCGCCGCGTCGGCCAAATCGAAATCGGCCCGATCCAGCAGCAAGCCCTGACGCGCCAGAAACGGACTGATCTGGGCGTGGCCGGCGACAGGCGCGGCGACCGCGAGCAGTCCCGCCAGCCAGGCGATTTTGGTGGTGAACGCGAGGTGCTGGGTCATCGACATCGGACGTTGCCTTCATAGGTGACAGTCATGCCCGCCGACGGGTCGCAGTCCAGCAACACTCCTCAGTCGGGATCACACGACAATCTGCGGCCGCACGACCCGGCGCAGTAGACTCGGAAACTACGCATCGCGCCGCGGGCGCCCAAGCGTGCGTAGTTTCCGAGGCTTCCAAGAAGGACCGCGCGGGCCCGATCTTGCCAGATCTAGGCGCCGGTGGATCGATCGGCCAACGAGGGGAACACCGTGGAAGAAGCCAACGTGACCGCAATTTTCTCACCCACCCCTGGCGACCGGGAGACGCTGTCGAAGACAAATCGCCTGACGATCGACACGCTGTACCGACATCCGCTCGCGCACAATCTCGAATGGTCGGACGTCATCGCGCTGTTCGAGAAGCTCGGCACCGTCGATCAAAAATCGCATAACCAGATCGCGTTCGGCATCGGCGGCGAGCACCACCGATCGGAAAGCCGCACAAGAAGGATCTGACGACGGACGATGTCATGGCGTTCCGCCACATGTTGTCGCGTCACGGCTGGAGCCCGGCGGACACCGGCGTCGTCAGCCGCGACGAGACCGTCACGCCCGCGTCGACCGACCTTCTCGTCGTCATCGACCACCACGAGGCCCGGGTTTTCCAGCTCGACATCAATGCGGCTGACCAGGGCGACCACGTGATCAAGCCGTACGATCCCCATCACTTCCTGCACCATTTCTCGCATAAGGACCAGCCGCGCGAGCATGGCCAGCGCTCCCCCAAGGACCAGAGCTTTTACGAGCGGGTCGCCGATGCCGTTACGATCGGCGCCCGAATCGTGATGGTCGGCCACGGGGAGGGCCACAGCAACGCGGCCCACCACCTGACCGAATATCTGCGCAAGCATCGACCCGAGACGTTCCAGAAGGTCGTCTGCGAGGTAGTCGCCGACCTCGCGAGCCTCACCACGCCCCAACTCCTGAAGCTTGGTCGTCGCGCGCTCACCCCCGAATTGGAAACCGAATGACTACGATCCGATACTCCCTGGTACGGCGGCACGCCCCTGATCTCGTCGACCACCAGCACGAACGGCCCACGAAGCCGCTGTGGCGGGTGTTGGCGTTCACGGCGTGGATGACGACGATGCCAGCCGCTCTGCCGGCAATGGCCCAGACCGGGCCGGTGCGCGACGACGCGGTGATCCAGACCTCCGCCAGCGTCGTTGCGTCCAATCCACAGGAAACTTATCGCGCTCGCGTTCGGGCCGAGCTGATCGAGTGGCGCCGCAAGATGCAGACATTCGATCAGAAGGTGGAGACTGGAAGCGAACGTCGTCTCGATGCCGCCGAGGTGAGATTGCGGGCAGCATGGGACGATGTCGAGGTCGAGGGCCGCAATGTCGATAGCGCGTCAGCTCGAGGTTGGGGTCAGGCGAAAGCGGCCTATGAGCGGGCAGCGCGACGGATGGCCAGCGCGTGGGATAAGGTCGGCTCTTAGCGCCGGCGTCCCACACCAACTTTGTTCCGACTGACGAACGCCGCGACGGCGACGCCGATCTGAACCGGCCGGATGGAAGTGAGGCGGGCGCGCGGCTGGGAACTCGAGCGCGCCCGCACACGACGAGCGTCAGACCGGCGCTTCAGCCACCAGGGTCCGGACCAGTTTCTTGTTCACGAATGCCTGGATTCCCATGTCGCCGAGTTCCCTTCCGTAGCCGGAATCCTTGATCCCGCCGAACGGCAGATCGGCGTCCGACCAGCTAATGTTGTTGATGAACATCATCCCCGTATCCACGCGACTGGCCACCCGCTTGCCGCGCTCGACATCGTTGGTGAAGACCGAGCCGCCGAGGCCGAAATCGGAGTCGTTGGCGAGCGCAACCGCCTCATCTTCGTCTTTTACGCGAAAGAACATCGCGACCGGCCCGAAGAATTCGCCGCGAAACGCAGGGTTGCCGTGGGAAACATCGGTCAAGATCGTCGGTTGCATGAAGGCGCCGGGCCGATCGATCCTTCTGCCGCCCATGACGATCTTCGCCCCGTGCGAGACCGCTGTGTCGACTTGCTTCAGCAGATCGACCAGTGCGCCTTCGGTCGACAGCGGCCCAAGCGTGGTGGCCGCATTCAACGGATCGCCGGCCTTGAGGGCGCCCAGCGCCGCTCGGAACTTCGCGAGGAAGGCGTCGGCGACCTGTTCGACGACGATGAAGCGTTTTGCCGCGCAGCATGTCTGGCCGTCATTGTACATCCGTCCCCACACCGCCCATTTCACGGTGTGGTCCAGGTCCGCATCCTCCAGCACGATGAAGGCGTCGCTGCCGCCCAATTCCATCGACGACGGCTTCAGGTTGTGACCCGCCCGAGCCGCGATGCTCCGCCCCGCCGGCACGCTGCCGGTGAGCGCCACGCCCTTGATCCGCGGATCGTCGACGACGACGTTCGCTTGCCCGTGAGAGATGAAGAGGTTGGTATACAGGCCCGCGGGCGCGCCGGCGTCCATGAACAGCTTCTCGAACGCGATGGCGCATTGTGGGACGCAACCCGCGTGCTTGATCACCAGCGTGTTGCCAGCCATCAGATGCGGCCCGGCAACGCGCGCAAGCTGATAGTATGGGAAGTTCCACGGCTCCACGCCGAAGACCACCCCGATCGGGCTGCTTTCCATATGCGCCGCGCCCGATGTTGGATGCAGTTGGACAGGGGCGAGGAAACGCTCCGCGTTCTCGGCATAGTATTGCAGAATCTGGGCGCTGAACTCGACCTCACCTCGCGCCTCGGCGATCCGCTTGCCCATTTCGAGCGTCATGATGCGTGCAAAAGGACCTGCTTGTTCATGCAGCATCATCCCTGCCCGGGAGATGATATCGGCCCTCTGCGCGTAGCTTGTATGCCTCCACCTCGCGAAGCACGCGGCGGCGGCGGCTAGTTTTGTCTCGAGCTGCTCGTCGCTGATGTCGTCGTATGACCGTTCGAGCACATTGTTGAATGGATTGATGCTTTGATAGCTCATTGTTCCGTCCTCGTCCCGAGCGCCTCAGGCTGGGGAAGCCTACTCGGTGGGAGGTGAACGTGTATTAACATGCTCGCTGACATGGAGGTCAGCGCGCATGACCCAAGCCCTCTCGCAGGATCTTCGTGACCGTGTGATCGCCGCTGTGGATGGTGGCGGGATGTCGTGCAACGGAGCGGCCGAGCGTTTCGGCATTGCGGTCTCGAGTGCCGTTCGTTGGGTCCGCGCCTGGCGCGCCGACGGGCGTGCCGAAGCGCTGCCGCGAGGTGGCGATCTGCGCTCGCGCCACATCGAAGCATATCGCGAAGTGATCCTGGCTGCCGTTGCGGCCGAGGTGGACATCACCTTGGTCGAACTCGCCGAACTGCTCCAACGCCAGCACGGCGCCTCGTTCGCGCCCAGCACGGTATGGCGCTTCCTCGATCGCCACGGCCTTACCTTTAAAAAAAACGGCGCACGCCAGCGAGCAGGAGCGGCCCGACGTCGCCGCCCGGCGTCAGGCATGGTTCGACGCACAGCCCGACCTTGATCCTGAGGATCTGGTATTCATCGATGAAACGGCACTGTCGACGAAGATGACCCGGCTGCGAGGGCGTGCTCCTCGTGGGCAGCGTTGCCGAGCCCCAGTCCCGCATGGGCACTGGAAGACGATCACCTTCGTCGTTGCCCTGCAGCTCTGCGGCCTGACCGCACCGATGATGATTGACGGGCCGATGAATGGCCTGACTTTCCTCGCCTATGTCGAACAGGTCCTCGTGCCGACCCTGCGGCCGGGCCAGATTGTGGTGATGGACAACCTACCCGCTCACAAACTCCCCAGCATCAGCGCCGCTACTAAAGCCGCAGGTGCCCGACTATTATTACTGCCTCCCTATTCGCCGGACTTCAATCCGATCGAGAACGCTTTCGCCAAGCTGAAATCGATTCTGCGCAAAACCGCGGCGCGTACAATCCCCGCTCTATGGGACGCGGTCCGCGACGCATTGCCGCAATTCAAACCGGACCAATGCGCCAACATGTTCACCGCAGCTGGATATGAGCCAGAGTGATCGGATTCTGCTCTAGCTTCGGAAACTACGCAACCTCGGCAACGGCAGGACCTCGGCAGCGGCGGCGAGGCGGTCCCACGTGGTCGCGGGCAAGTCTGGATCGGCATGAGTAGTTTCCGTCGCTGCTTGCCGACGCGTCGGGCAGGCACGGTGGCGATCAGTCGTAAAAGGAGCCGGTCATGGCCAAGACAATGCACGCCGCAGTCGTCGAGCAACTCGGCAAAAAACTCGTCCTGCGCGAGATGGAGATCCCGACGCCGGGTCCTGGGCAGATCTTGGTCAAGACCGAGGCTTGCGGCGTCTGCCACACCGACCTGCATGCCGCGCACGGCGACTGGCCCGCCAAGCCTAGCCTGCCATTCATCCCCGGCCACGAGGGGATCGGCATCGTCTGCGCCATCGGCGCCGGCGTGACGGCAGTCAAGGAGGGAGACCGTGTCGGCGTGCCTTGGCTCTATTCTGCGTGCGGGCACTGCGAATACTGCCTGTCCGCCTGGGAGACGGTGTGCGCCAAAGCGGAGTTCGGCGGCTACACCAAGAACGGCGGCTTCGCCGAATACATCCTGGCCGATCCCGACTACGTCGCCCACGTGCCCGCGTCGCTGGACGCCAAGCAGGCCGCACCGATCATTTGCGCCGGGATCACGACCTATAAGGGCATCAAGGTCACGGAGGCGCGGCCCGGCGAATGGCTGGTGGTGTCCGGGATCGGCGGTCTGGGGCATCTGGCGATTCAATACGCCAAAGTCATGGGCCTGCAGGTCTGCGCGGTCGACATCGACGACGGCAAACTCGCGCACGCGACGCGCCTCGGCGCCGATATGGTCGTGAACGCGGCGCAGGACGATCCAGTCGCTGCTGTGAAGCAGGCAACGGCTGGCGGCGGGCATGGCGTGCTGATCACGGCGCCCTCGCTGGCCGCGTTCACGCAGGGTGTCGGCATGACGCGCAAGCGCGGGACCTGCGCATTGGTCGGCCTGCCGCCGGGCGACTTCCCGATGCCGTTGTTCGACGTGGTGGCGAACTGCATCACGGTCCGCGGCTCCTTCGTCGGGACGCGCCAGGACATGGCCGAGGCGCTCGCCTTCGCCGCCGACGGCCGGGTTCACGCCGACATCGAGCTGCAGCCGCTCTCGGCCATCAACGATGTGTTCGAGCGTCTGCAGCATGGCGACGTGCCGTCCCGCGTCGTGCTCGATTTCTCTCTGTGAGTGACACTGCCGCCGGGCTCTCGCCCGGCGGTCAGGCGGCAGCGTAGCGTTCGAGAATGCGGAGGTAGTTCGCGCGTGTATAGACGCTGCGGTCCTTGCTGCGCTGCCAGCTCATCATACCGCGCATCGCGCCGAGATCGGCGATCTCGCGCTCCTCCATCCAGGTCCGTAGCCCGGCGACCAATGGCGTGATCGCGGTGATCCCGTCGCGCAGCAGCGCCGACGTCGTCATCACCGCGTCTGCGCCGGCGAGGATGCATTTCACCACCTCGTCCGACGTTGCGACGCCGCTGGAGGTGGCGAGCGACGCCGTGGTCCGGCCGGCCAGGATCGCGGTCCAGAGCAGCGGCAGGCGCAACTCCTCCGGCGTGCTCAGCTCGAGCCGGTCCGTCAGGCTCATAGCAGCCAGATCGATGTCGGGCTCGAGCAGGCGGTTGAACAGCACCAGCCCGGCGGCGCCATGCGCCACCAGTGTCGTCGCGAAATGGCCGATCGAGCTGAGATAGGGCGTGAGCTTGATCGAGACCGGCACGTGCACCGGCTCTGCAGACGGCGTCGACGATGTCGACGTAGCGGGCTTCGATGTCGCGGCCGGATTCCAAGAGGTCGGCCGGGATGTGATACATGTTCAGCTCGATCGCGGCGGCGCCTGCGCGCTCGACCAGCCCGGCATATTCGATCCAGCCAGCCCTCGAGGACCCGTTCAGGCTGGCGATGACGGGGATGCCGACCGCCTCGGCGCCGCGGCGGACGAGGTCGAGATAGCGCTCGGGGACCGAGCCCGTAAGGACCGGACGAGCGGGGCGGGAAGTAGGTCATCGCTTCGGGCGAGCTGTCCGCGTAGGCCAGCGGTCTTGGCTTCGTTGGCGGCCTCCTCGTGCTCGATCTGCTCCTGGAACAGCGAGGGCAGGACGATGGCCGCCGGCGCCCGCATCCTCCAGCCGGCGGAGGTTGTCGAGCTTGGCGTTCAGCGGCGAGGCCGAGGCGACCAGCGGGTTCTTCAGCGTCGAGGCCGAGATAGGTGGTGGCGAGCGACATGGTCACAGCTCCCGGTTTCACGGGCGGACGTCGGTTGGTGGAAGCGGCTGCCATCGCGGGCGGCGAGTTCCTCGTATTGGCGATATTTCTCGGTCACCGTCGCCTGCGCGAGGGTCGAGCAGCGCCTCCGCCTCGGCGGGCCGGGTGTCGGCGAGCGATCTGTAGCGCAGTTCGTTGTAGGCATAGTCCTTGAGCGGGATGCGCGGGCGCGGGCTGTCGAGGCGGAACGGGTTCTCGTCGACGCCGCGCATCATCGGGTTGAAGCGGAACAGCGGCCAGTAGCCGCTCGCGGTCGCCAGGTCCTGCTGCTTCATGCCGAAGCGCATGTCGATGCCGTGGGCGATGCATTGGCTGTAGGCGAGGATGAGCGAGGGCCCGGCATAGGCCTCGGCCTCGCGGAAGGCTTGCAGCGTGTGCTGCGGGTTGGCGCCCATGGCGACCTGCGCGACATAGACGTTGCCGTAGGCGATCGCCTGCAGGCCGAGATCCTTGCGCGGCGTGCGCTTGCCGGCGGCGGCGAATTTGGCGACGGCGCCGAGCGGCGTCGCCTTGGACGCCTGGCCGCCGGTGTTGGAGTAGACCTCGGTGTCCAGCACCAGGATGTTGACGTCGCGGCCGGTGGCCAGACGTGGTCGAGGCCGCCATAGCCGATGTCGTAGGCCCAGCCGTCGCCGCCGACGATCCAGATGCTGCGGCGGACCAGGTGGTCGACGACGCGAGAGCAGGTCGAGCGCGCGCGGGTCGGGCTTGAGCGCGAGCAGCCTGGTCTTCAGTTCGGCGACGCGGATGCGCTGGGCGCGGATGTCGGATTCCTGCGATCTGCGGCGCCTTGGCGATGGCGTCGGCCAGGTCGGCGCCGATCGTCGGCGGCGAGGGCGGCCAGCAGCGCGAGCGCCATCTCGAGGTGCTTGTCGGCGGCCAGCCGGAAGCCGAGGCCGAATTCGGCGTTGTCCTCGAACAGCGAGTTGGACCAGGCGGGGCCGCGGCCCTCGGCGTTCTTGGTCCAGGGCGTCACGGGCAGGTTGCCGCCGTAGATGCGAGGAGCAGCCGGTGGCGTTGGCGATCTGGGCGCGGTCGCCGAACAGCTGGCTGAGCAGCTTGAGATAGGGCGTCTCGCCGCAGCCGGCGCAGGCGCCGGAGAACTCGAACAGCGGCTCGAGGAACTGCACGCCGCGGACGTCGGCGAAGTCGACGCGGGCGCGGTCGTTGACGGGCAGGGTCTCGAAGAAGGCGATGTCGGCGCGTTCGCTTGCGCCAGGAGCGGCGCCTTGTCCGCCATGTTGATGGCCTTGGTGTCGGCCTCGCGCGGGCTGGTGGCCGGGCAGGCCTCGACGCAGAGGCCGCAGCCGGTGCAGTCCTCGACGTAGAACTGCAGGGTGAAGCGCGCCTCGGGGTAGCCGCGCGCGTTGACCGGCGGCGGACTTGAAGCCGGCCGGGGCGCCGGCGAGCTTCTCCTCGTCGTAGTATTTGGCGCGGATGACGCTGTGCGGGCAGACGAAGCTGCATTGGCCGCATTGGATGCAGAGGTCCTCGCGCCAGACCGGCACGATGTCGGAGACGTTGCGCTTCTCGAACATCGACGTGCCGGAGGGGAAGGTGCCGTCGGCGGGGACCAGGCTGACGGGCAGCGTCGTCGCCGGCGCCTTCGAAGATCCGGGCGGTGACGCTGCGGACGAAGGCGGGCGCGGTGTCGGGCACGAGGGACGGGCAGGTCGAAGCGGCTGCGTCATCGCGGCGGGGACCGTGACTTCGTGCAGGCGGGCCAGCGTCGCCGTCGACGGCGGCGAAGTTCTTGTCGACGACGATCTGGCCCTTGTGGGCGTAGGTCTTGCGGATGGCTTCCTTGATGTGGCCGATCGCCGCGTCGCGCGGCAGCACGCCGGAGATGGCGAAGAAGCAGGTCTGCAGGACGGTGTTGGTGCGCCCGCCGAGGCCGACTTCGCGCGCGACTTGCGGAGGCGTCGATGGCGAAGAGGCGCAGCTTGCGGTCGATGATGGTGCTGCTGCACCGGCGCGGGACAGCTGCGTCCCAGACCTCGTCGGCCGGGCACGGGGACGTTGAGCAGGACGGTGGCGCCGGGGGCGGCGAGCGCGCAGCAGGTCCTGGCGGTCGAGGAAGACGAACTGGTGGCAGGCCGACGAAGCCGGCCTGCGCGATCAGATAGGGCGAGCGGATCGGGTCGGGGCCGAAGCGGAGGTGCGAGATGGTCTGCGCGCCGGATTTGTGGCTGTCGTAGACGAAGTAGCCTTGGGCGTAGAGCCCGGCGTCTTCGGCGATGATCTTCACGCTGTTCTTGTTGGCGCCGACCGTGCCGTCGGCGCCGAGGCCGTAGAACACGGCCCGTGGTGACGCTGGCGGGCTCGACGCATGTAGGCCGGGTCGACGGCGAGGCTGGTGTGGGTGACGTCGTCGTCGATGCCGACGGTGAAGCCGTTGCGCGGCGAGGCGGCGCTTCAGCTCGTCGAACGCGGCCTTGGCCATGGCGGGGGTGAAGTCCTTCGACGACAGGCCGTAGCGGCCGCCGATGACGAAGCGGCATGGTGGCGCGCTCGCCGCGGGAGACGGCGCCGGCGAGTGCGGTGACGACGTCCTGGAACAAGCGGCTCGCCGGCGGCGCCGGGCTCCTTGACCTGTTCCAGCACGGCGATGCGGCGGACGGTGGCGGGCAGCGCGGCGAGCAGGTGGGCGACGGAGAACGGGCGGAACAGGCGGACCTGGAGGACGCCGACTTTCTCGCCGGCGGCCCGGAGCGCGGACGCGGTCTGGCGCGCGGTTTCGGCGCCGGAGCCCATCAGGATCAGGACGCGCTCGGCGGCCGGGTCGCCGTCGTAGTCGAACAGGTGGTAGGGGCGGCCGGTGAGCGCGGCGAAGCGCTGCATGGCGCGTTCGACGATGTCCGGGACGTTGTCGTAGTAGGGGTTCACGGCCTCGCGCGCCTGGAAGAACGTATCGGGGTTCTGCGCGGTGCCGCGGATGAATGGGTTTTCGGGCGAAAGCGCGCGGAGCGCGGTGGGCGCGGACCAGGTCGTCGTCGATCATCGCGCGGATGTCGGCGTCGGGGATCAGGTCGAGCGTGTTGAGTTCGTGCGAGGTGCGGAAGCCGTCGAAGAAGTGCAGGAACGGGACGCGGGATTCGAGCGTCGCCACCTGGGCGATGAGCGCCATGTCGTGCGCCTCCTGCACCGAAGCCGGCGCAGAGCAAGGCGAAACCGGTGCCGCGGACCGTCATGACGTCGGAATGGTCGCCGAAGATGGACAGCGCCGAGGTCGCGAGCGAGCGGGAGGCGACGTGGAACACGCGGCACGTCAGTTCGCCGGCGATCTTGAACATGTTCGGCAGCATCAGCATCAGGCCCTGCGAGGCCGTGAAGGTCGTCGTCAGCGCGCCCGATTGCAGCGCGCCGTGCACGGCGCCGGCGGCCCCGCCCTCGCTCTGCATCTCCTGCACCACGGGGATGTTGCCCCAGATGTTCTTCAGCCCCTCCGCGGACCATTGGTCAGCGAGTTCGGCCATGGTCGACGACGGCGTGATCGGGAAGATCGCGCAGACCTCGTTGATGCGGTAGGCGACGTAGGCGACGGCGGTGTTGCCGTCCATCGTGGTGCGGGTCATGCGCCGGTCGACGGCTCCGGCACCATTTCCATCGCGTGGCAGGGACATTGCTCGACGCAGACGGAGCAGCCGGTGCAGAGCGTGAAATCGACGCTGTAGCCGCGGGTGGGACCGAGCTTTTGGATGGCGTCCTCCGGGCAGGCGGCGAAGCAATTGTCGCATTCGAAGCAATTGCCGCAGGACAGGCAGCGCCGGGCTTCGTGGCGCGCTTCGGCGGCGGTGAGCCCGGCGGTGATCTCGGCGAAGCCGACGCGCTGGGCGAGGGCGGTCTCGTGCTGCACCGAGGGGATGGCGTCGGCGTAGATCGGCAGATGCAGATCGGCGAAGGCGATCGGGGCGTGCTTGGGCGGCGCGACGTAGGCCTGGCCGCGGAGCCAGCCATCGATGTGGCGGGCGGCCTTCTTGCCGTGGCCCACCGCCGTGGTGACGGTGCGGGCGCTGGGGACGAGATCGCCGCCGGCGAAGATGCCGGGATGACCGGTCATCATGTCGGGGCCGATCGCGACGGTGCCGTCGGCGGCGAGCTTGATGCCGGGCACGTTGGCGAGGAAGGCGCTTTCGGCCGTTTGACCCAAGGCCAGGATGACGGAATCGGCGGCAAGGGTTTCGAAGCGGCCGGTGGGTTGGGGGATGCCCTTGTCGTCGAGCGCCATGATCTCGACTTTCAGCGCGTCGGCGCCGATGTCGCGAATGCTGCTGAGCCACTTGATCTTGACGCCCTCGGCCTCGGCTTCTGCGGCTTCGAAGGTGTGGGCCTCCATGTGGGCGCGGTCGGAGAAGAACACGATCATCGCATCCTCGGCGCCGAGCCGCTTGGCGGTGCGCGCGGCGTCCATCGCGGTGTCGCCGGCGCCGTAGATCACGACCCGGCGGCCGAGCTTCGGCGCCTCGCCGGCGCCGACCGCGTGGAGCAGGTTGATGGCGGTCACGACATGGGCGGCGTCGCGGGCAGGGATGTCGATGTGCTTGCCGGCCTGCGCGCCGATGGCGACGAACACGGCATCGAAATTACCGGCGGCTTCTTCGGCGAGCACGTCGTCCACCTTGTGGTTGAGCACGATGCGGACGCCGAGCGCCTCGATCGCCGCTATCTCCTGCATCAGCACGTCGCGCGGCAGTCGGTAGGCGGGGATGCCGAAATGCAGCATGCCGCCGGGCAGGGGACCGGCTTCGTGGACCTCGACGGCATGGCCGAGACGGGCGAGATGGAAGGCGGCGGAGAGGCCGCTGGGGCCGGCGCCGACGATGAGGACGCGTTTGCCGGTGGCCGGCGAGGGCGCGGGCAGCGGCCAGCCCTCGGCGCGGGCGCGGTCGCCGAGATGCCGCTCGACGGCGTGGATGCTGACCGGAGCTGTCGAGCGCGGCGCGGTTACAAGCGGTTTCGCATGGGTGATAGCAGACCCGGCCGTGGATCGCCGGAAATGGATTGTCGCGAACCAGGTGTTCCCAGGCTTGGCGGTCCTTGCCGGCTTGGGCCAGCGCGAGCCAGCCCTGGATGTCTTCGCCGGCGGGGCAGGTGCTGTTGCAGGGCGGCAGGAGGTCGACATAGATCGGACGCGTGGTGCGGACCGGGCCGGTGGTTCGACGCCGGGTCATGTCGATGACCGGGCTCATGTCGTGCAGCTTGTCGCTCATGCGGCTTTTCCTTTGGCGCCGGTCTCTCGCAGGAACAGGGCCAGCACGATCGCCAGCACGATGCCGCCGATGCCGAACGCGCTGGCCTGCTGGAACACGCCGAGCGTCAGCTTGCCGCCGTCCGACAGCCATCGCAGCAGCAGCCCATAGAGCGGCGCCACGAGCGCGCTGAGCGTGAAGACGAGGAAGTTGATGGCGCCGGTCGCGCTCCCCTTCACCTCGTCCGGGTTCACTTCCTTGATCATCGTGTAGGGGATCATGGCCGCGCCGGAGCCGATGCCGAGCAGCAGGCCGAGGAGGTAGGGCGGCGCCACGCCGGGCAGGTAGACGAAGGCGCCGGCGGCGAGCAGCATCAGCACCGCGCCGCCGATCAGGACGGGCTTGCGCCGCCCGATCCGGTCGGCGATGTAGCCCAGCAGCGGGCAGCCGATCACCCAGCCGAGCGGCACCATCGTCGCCCGGTTCACCGCCTCGGTATAGCCGACGCCCATGCCGTCGCGCAGGAACGGCACGCCCCAGATCATGTCGCCGATGGTCGTCGGCAGGAACAGCAGCCCGGCCGCGAAGCCGCAGAGATAGGATTGCGGGTTGGTCAGCACGACCTTGTAAGGCTTGAACATCGACAGCAGGGAAGTGTCGCCGCCGGGCTCGCGCACGTCGTGCCCGGCGGGTGTCGCGATCATGCACGATGGCCGCGACCGCGATCAGCGCGACGCCGGCGAAGATCCAGAATTGCTGCCAGGTGATCACTCCGTGGATCATCGGCCCGACCGCGAACTGCCCGGCCGAGCCGCCGAGCATGCCGAACATCTGCGTGAAACCGATAGCCGTCGCGAGATAGCTGCCCCTGAACCCGTGGCTCGCGAGATAGACCGCGCCGGTGAAGGCGAACGCCGATCCGGCGCCTTGCAGCAACCGCCCACCCTCCGCGCTGACCGAGGTGCCCAATCCGAACAGGATCGAACCGAACGCCGCGACGACGATCCCGGCCGGGATCACGTATTTCGGTCCGAGCCGATCGAGCGCGGCGCCCGCAACGATTGCGAAGGTGGAATACGTGTAATAATATAAGCCGATCAGCGAGCTGACCCCGAGCGCGGTCAGGCCGAACTGGGCGGTCAGTTCCGGCACCATCACGCCGGGCGCGGAGCGCAACGCGTATTGTCCGAAATAGAACAGCAGGCAGAAGCCCCAGGCGACAACGAAGCCGATCTGTTTGTTGCGCCCCGGCACGATGGCGGGAACGGCGACGACGGTGGCCGACATCTTTAACAGGCTGCGGAAAATTGGCCGGATTTCCTCAGTCCCGGCGGTTTAGGCCGCGCGCCGCACGGAGATTTCAGCCGTTTTCCGCTATTCTGAAGGGCTGAGCCACGCCTTCGGACAGACTCCGGGCATGGCTACACCGCCCCAGCCAGCAGCTTGGGCAAGCGGACCAGATTGTAAGCAGCCGCGACGAACGTGAACATCCACCCGACCCGGTCGGTGCCGCGATGGCGGGTCTTGCGCAGGCCGCCCACCGTCTTCATCCAGCCGAACACCTCCTCGATGCGCTTGCGAATTCCGAGGCTGGCCGCGTAGCCGACATGACGCGTAGTGCGGCCATCGATGGCCGAACGCCGCCCTTTGGTGTTCTGCGTGACATGCGGCGTGACGCCGAGCCGACGCATCTCGGCGACGAACTCCTGAGTATCGTAGCCTTTGTCCGTGCCCAAGGTGATGTGCCCGTCGTCGGGCAGGTCTGCGATCATCGCGATGGCGGCTTCACGTTCGGCGGTGCCGGTGGCCTTGGTCAGCGACGTGTCCACCACCAGACCGTTGCGGTTCTCCATCAGCGCGTGCCCGATATGGCAGAGCTTGGCAGCCTGGCCTGCTGCTTTCTTATAGAGCCGCGCGTCGACGTCCGTGGTCGAGGCATGCGTCTGGTTGCTGCGTGGCTCGCCACGGAAGTCGACCTCGCCGTTGCGGCCGGATGTCGGCGGCTCGCCCGACCCGTCCTTGGGACGAAAGCTCTTCATGCTGGCCCACGCTTCGATCAGGGTGCCGTCGACCGAGAAATGCTCGTCCGACAGCAGCGGCTTGACCTGGGTGTCCACCAGGATCGCGGCCAGAAAGCCGCGCGCGATGTCGCCCCGCAACAGGCGCTCGCGGTTCTTGGTGAACACCGTCACGTCCCACACCGGCGCATCCATCGACAGGCCGACGAACCAGCGGAACATCATGTTGTAGGTGATCTGCTCCATTAGCTGACGTTCTGAGCGCACCGAGAACAGGGCTTGCAGCAACAGCGCCCGCAGCAGCCGCTCCGGCGCGATCGAATCACGGCCACCCGGGGCATAGATCTTATCGAACTGCGGCGACAGACGCTGCAATGCGGCGTTCACCAGCGGGCGAATGGCCCGCAACGGGTGATTTTGCGGCACCAATCCTTCGGGGCTGACGTAGCTGAACATCGCAGCAGTCTGACGATCGGCACCACGCACTCGCAACGTCCTCAGCTCAATTCAGATAAGCTATTGAATCGTCTCGCAACCGATTCGGGAAGCCGAATTTCCGCATCCTGTTAAGCTCCTGGACGTCCTGCCCAGAAGCTAGCGGGGATGACGCGAACCGGAGCAGGCTCGGAAAGTACTCAGACGAAACGGATGGGTAGTTTCCGAGGCTCCACGCCCTTTCGTTCACCCGTTAACGGAGATCGCCATGGACATCGCCCCCGCGTCAGCACTGATGGAAAATCGGACTTTCGACGAGATCGCGGTCGGCGATACCGCGAACCTGGTTCGCACCCTCACTCAGGATGATATCGATCTGTTCGCGATCGTCTCGGGTGACGTGAACCCAGCGCATCTGGACCTCGTCTTCGCCAGGACCGATCCATTCCACCGCATCGTCGCGCACGGCATGTGGAGCGGGTCACTCATTTCGGCAGTGCTCGGCACGAAGCTCCCGGGCCCGGGCGCGATTTACCTTTCGCAGGATCTGCACTTCCATGCCCCGATCGGCATCGGCGACACGATTACGACGACTGTCACAGTGCGGGAGAAGATCAACGCGCATCACGACATCGTTCTCGGATGCCGCTGCGTCAACGACGCTGGGTTGGAGGTGGTCACCGGCACCGCCCGCGTCCGTGCGCCGACAGAGAAGGTGCGGCTGCCTCGGACAGAGCTGCCCGACATTCGGCTCAGCCGCCACCGGCGCTTCCGCGAGCTGATGGCCGCCGCCGCGGGCGTCCCGGTCCTAGTCGCCGTCGCGTATCCCTGCGACGCGGCCTCGCTGGGCGCGGCGGCCGAAGCAGCAGAGGCGGGCTTGATCGTCCCGATCCTGGTCGGGCCGGCAGCGCAGATCCTCGCCGTCGCCGCCGCAGAGTCGATCGACATCCACGCCTTTCGCATCGTCGAGACGCCGAACAGCTCGGCCGCGGCGATACGCGCGGTGGCCCTGATCCGATCCGGCGATGCGCACATGCTCATGAAGGGCGCCCTGCACACCGACGAATTGATGCACGCGGTCGTCGCATCTGAGACCGGCCTCCGGACCGCGCGCCGGCTCAGCCATGTCTACCTCATGGACGTGCCGTCCTATCCGCGGCCTTTGTTGGTGACGGATGCCGCCGTGAACATCGCGCCCACGCTCGAGGAGAAGCGCGACATCGTCCAGAACGCGATCAATCTCGCACACGTCATGGGTATCGAGCGTCCGCGCGTCGCGATCCTGTCCGCGATGGAGACGATCAACCCGGCGATCCGCTCCACGCTCGACGCCGCCGCCCTTTGCAAGATGGCCGAACGCGGCCAGATCACCGGCGGCGTGCTGGATGGGCCACTCGCCTTCGACAACGCGGTCAGCCCATCAGCAGCGGCACAGAAAGGGATCGTGTCCGACGTTGCCGGCCGGGCCGACATTCTGGTCGTACCGGATCTCGAGGCCGGCAACATGCTCGCCAAGCAACTCTCATTCCTTGCCGGTGCCGACGCGGCCGGGGTGGTCGTCGGCGCCCGCGTCCCGATCATCCTCACGAGCCGCGCAGACTCGGAACGAACCCGCCTCGCGTCCTGCGCCGTCGCGGTCCTGATGGCACGGGCAGCGGCTCTCGATCCGCCCGCCTGAACGAGACGTCGGGCCTACTCCGCGAATTGGCCAAGGATTGCCGGAATAGGTACATTCCGAGTTTGTCGGCACAACGACCAATGACTACGCTCCATTCAATCTTTTCAGGAGTGTGATCATGACGAACACTGTGCATGAGGCGGCCACGGCGAATACCGGGTTGTTTACGGCACGCGGCACCGCGATCGATCCGGCGCCGTTCCGGATGGTCAAATTGTTCGACGTCGGCCAAGCGCCGGCATTCATCCAGGATGCCGTCCGGCCGATCGCCCTGGTGCATGCGAACAGGACGGACGGGTCCGCCATTTGGGAGGTCACGGTCGGCACCTACGATTGGCAGGATGCGGCAGAGGAGTGGGGGCTGCATCGGTGGCTGCTCGAGAACGGCGCCGAAGAGAAAGAAACCGTTCTGCTTCGATACGACAACATCTAGTCCGGATCGTGGAGCACGCACGACGCTCGGTCGCTCGTGAGCCTGGCCAGTGTGCCGTCAGCCGAGCCTGCCCCTCCGCCAGCGCAAACAAAGGCATCATCATGACCAAAGTCATCGGTATCGATCTCGGCACCACCAATTCCTGCGTCGCCATCCTGGAAGGCGAAGACGTCCGCGTCATCGAGAACCTCGAGGGCGCACGCACCACGCCCAGCATCGTGGCCTTCGCCGACAACGGCGAGCGCCTGGTCGGCCAGTCCGCCAAGCGCCAGGCCGTGACGAATCCGGCCAACACGATCTACGCCGTCAAGCGCCTGGTCGGCCGTCGGTTCGACGATCCGCTGGTGGAAAAGGACAAGGGCCTCGTTCCCTACGCCATCGTGCGCGGCGACAATGGCGACGCCTGGGTGGAGTTGCGCGGCACGAAATATCCGCCGAGCCAAATCAGCGCGTTCATCCTCGGCAAGATGAAGGAGACTGCGGAAGCCTTCCTCGGCGAGAAGGTGAACCAGGCCGTCATCACCGTGCCCGCCTACTTCAACGACGCGCAGCGCCAAGCCACGAAGGATGCCGGGCGCATTGCCGGGCTGGAGGTGTTGCGCATCATTAACGAACCGACTGCGGCCGCGCTCGCCTACGGCATGGACAAGAAGGTGTCCGGCACGATCGCCGTCTACGATCTCGGCGGCGGCACGTTCGACGTTTCGGTCCTGGTGATCGGGGACGGCGTATTCGAGGTCAAGAGCACCAACGGCGACACCTTCCTCGGCGGCGAGGATTTCGATGCGCGGGTGATCGACCATCTCGCCGCCGAGTTCAAGCGCGAGCAGGGCATCGACCTACGCACCGACAAGCTGGCGCTGCAGCGGCTGAAGGAAGCGGCGGAGAAGGCCAAGATCGAGCTGTCCTCGGCCAAGGAAACCGAGGTCAACCTGCCGTTCATCACCGCCGACGCCGCCGGGCCGAAGCACATGGTGATCAAGCTGACCCGGTCGAAGCTCGAGAGCCTGGTGGATGATCTGATCGTGCGGACCATCGCGCCGTGCGAGGCCGCGCTGAAGGATGCGGGCGTGGCAGTCGGCGAGATCGACGAGGTGATCCTGGTCGGCGGCATGACGCGCATGCCGAAGGTGTATGAGGCGGTAAAGCAGTTTTTCGGCCGCGAGCCGGCCCGCAACGTCAATCCGGACGAGGTCGTCGCAATCGGCGCCGCCATCCAGGGCGGCGTGCTGAAGGGCGAGGTGAAGGACGTCCTCCTGCTCGATGTGACGCCGCTCAGCCTGGGGATCGAGACCTTGGGTGGCGTGTTCACGCGCCTGATCGACCGCAACACCACGATCCCGTCGAAGAAGAGCCAGACGTTCTCGACCGCTCAGGACAATCAGGGCGCCGTGACGATCAAGGTGTTCCAAGGCGAGCGCGAGCTGGCGATGGACAACAAGGCGTTGGGCGATTTCGACCTAACCGGGCTGCCGAACGCGCCGCGGGGCGTACCGCAGATCGAGGTGACGTTCGATATCGACGCGAACGGCATCGTCTCGGTGCAGGCGAAGGACAAGGCAACCGGCAAGGAGCAGCAGATCCGTATCCAGTCGAGCGGAGGCCTGTCCGACAGCGACATCCAGAAGATGGTGCGCGAGGCGGAGGTCAATGCCGAATCGGACAAGAAGCGCCGGGCCTTCATCGAAGCGCGCAACCATGCCGACGCGATGATCGATCAGGTCGAGAAGACCCTGTCCGAGCATGGCGCGGCCGTGCCGTCAGCCGAGCGGACGGAAGCCGAAGCGGCTGTCGCCGCAGCGCGGGCGGCGATGGAGGGAACCGATCATGACGCGCTGACCCGGGCGACCGAGCGGATGACCACCGCGGAGATCAAGATCGAGACGGCTGCGCACGCTGCTCAAGCCGCGAGCGGACCGGCGGGCCACGCCGCCGGCGGCAAACCCTCGGGCACCGCGAGCGAGAAGGTGGTCGATGCCGAGTTCGAAGAGGTATAGCGGTCTGCCTCCTCTCGATCGATCGCCGCCGCCGCCGTGAAAGCGATGGTGCTGAACGAGCTCCGGAAGCCGCTGGTCTGGACCGAACTGCCGGACCGGCTGCCCGGGCCGGGGCAGATCCGCGTCGAGGTGCTCGCCTGCGGCGTCTGCCGGACTGATTTGCATGTGGTGGACGGTGAATTGCCGCACCCGCACGTGCCGATCATCCCCGGCCATGAGATCGTCGGCCGGATCGACCGGGTCGGGTCCGGCGTCGACGGCCTGACCATCGGCCAGCGCGTCGGCATTCCGTGGCTCGGCCATACCTGCGGGGTCTGCCCGTACTGTCGGATGCACCGGGAGAACCTGTGCGATCAGCCGATTTTCACGGGCTTCACGCGTGACGGCGGCTTCGCGACCGCGACGGTCGCCGATGCGCGCTTCGCCTTCCCCCTCGGCGAGGAGGGCAGCGACGTGTCGCTCGCTCCCTTGCTGTGCGCCGGGCTGATCGGCTGGCGCTCGCTGGCGCTGGCCGGCGACGGCGGGAACCTCGGTCTTTATGGCTTCGGCGCCGCGGCTCACATCGTCGCGCAGATCGCGCGATGGCAGGGACGGCGAGTGTTTGCCTTCACCCGGCCCGGCGACGTCGCGACCCAGACCTTCGCCCAGACGCTTGGGACCGTCTGGGCCGGCGGCTCCGACGAAATGCCGCCGGAGCAACTCGACGCCGCGATCATCTTCGCCCCTCTCGGCGACCTCGTCCCGCTGGCGTTGCAGGCCGTCCGCAAAGGCGGGACGTTCGTCTGCGCCGGGATCCACATGAGCGACCTCCCGAGCTTTCCCTATGCGCTGCTTTGGGAAGAACGCCGGCTGCTGTCGGTGGCTAACCTCACCCGGCAGGACGGTCTCGATTTCCTCGCTCGGGTTCCGGCAATGGGCATCGTCACCCACACGACGACCTATCCGCTCGAGCAAGCCAACCAGGCGCTCGCCGATCTCCGCGCCGGTCGCTTCGACGGCGCGGCCGTGCTGCTGCCGTGACCGCACCTAGTGTGGCCGCACCAGCGGCGTCAGCCGCTCAGACATCAACGACAACGCGCAACGGGCGAGGGCGGCGCGCAGGCTCCTTTCTTTGGCATCACCGCTGGTTCGTGCTGGCGGCTTGCGCCGTGCTCGGTGTTGGGGGCTGGCAAGCGGCCCGCCTCGTCATGGCTCCCGCGGTGGTGGTCGACGTCGTCCGGCGCGGCGCGCTGATCGAGACCGTGGTCGCGACGGGAAGCGTGCAGACCCCGTTCCGGGTCTCCGTGGGCAGCCAGATCACCGGCACCGTGCAAGCCGTGCGGGTCGATGAAGGGCAGCGCGTGACCCAGGGTCAGGTGTTGGTGGTGCTGGATGCGCGCGAGTTGGCGGCGGCGGTGCTGCAAGCGCAAGGCGTGGTCGATCAGGCCGAGGCCCGGATGCGCCAGCTGCAGGAACTGACTCTTCCGATGGCCCGCGAGACCCTCAAGGACGCGCAGGCGACGTCGCTCAATGCCGACCAGACGCTGGACCGCGCCACGAAGCTGGCGCAAAGCGGATTCGAAACCCGCGTGGCGCTCGATTCCGCCAAAAAAGACCGGGACGTCGCGCGGACGCAGGTCCGGTACGGCCGAGCTGCAGGTCTATACCGTATCGCCCGGCGGCAGCGACTTCGTCATGGCGCAGACGCAGCTCGGCCAGGCCCACGCCAGCTTAGGGACGGCAATCTCCCGTCTCGGCTATGCCACCATCTCGGCGCCGCGCGCCGGCGTCCTGATCGCCCGGAACGTCGAGCAAGGCATGGTGGTGCAGCCCGGCGTGGCGCTGCTGGCGCTCGCGCCGGACGGCGAGACGCAACTCCTGCTGCAAGTCGACGAGCGCAATCTGGGCAAGCTTGCTTTGGGCCAGAAAGCCCTGGCGTCGGCCGATGCTTATCCGAACCAGCGTTTCGACGCCGTCGTGTCCTACATCAATCCGGGCATCGACATCACGCGCGCATCGCTCGAAGCGAAACTGACCGTGGCGGACCCGCCGGGCTATCTGAGGCAGGACATGACCGTCTCGGTCGACATCGAGGTCGCACGGCGGGAGGCAACGCTCATCCTGCCGGGACGGTCGGTGCACGACACGCTTTCGGGATCGCCGTGGGTGATGGGGGTACGCGGCGGCCGAGCCTATCGGCAGCCGGTCCACGTCGGCCTGCAGGGCGGCAACGACGTCGAGATCCTCGACGGGGCTGACAGAGAACGATCAGATCGTGCCGTCCGCCTCAGGGGTCCTCACCGGCCAGCGGATCAGGCCCACGGCGCCGTGAAGAGGTGGCTGCCGTTCGAATGGATCGCCGCGGTGCGGTTCTTGCGGGAAGGACGGATGCAGACGCTGTTCATCATCAGCGGCATCGCCATCGGCGTCGGCGTCATCGTCTTCATGTCCGCCTTGCTGACGGGCTTGCAGGCCAATTTCATCAAGCGTGTCCTGACGTCGCAGCCGCAGATCCAACTGATCCCGCCGGACCAGGTCGCGCGGCCGCTCCGGGCCGCCCCCGGCGTGTTCGAGAGCGCGACGGTCCAGCGGCCGAGCCAACGCGTCATCTCGATCGATCAATGGCCCAAGATCCGCGATCGTATGGCCGCGATGCAGGAGGTCACGGCCGTCTCGCCGACCATGGCCGGGTCTGCCCTCGCGGTCCGCGGCGCGGCGAGCCGGGCCATCACCGTCTCCGGCATCGAGCCCGGTTCCTATTTCCGCATCGTGCGCGTGCCGGACTACATCGTCGCCGGCACGTCAACCCTGAGCAGCGAAGACATCATCGTCGGCACGGAACTCGCCAAGGATCTCGGCGCGGCGGTGGGCGACAAGCTCAACGTCCAGGCGGCCTCCGGCAGTACGGTGGCGCTGAAGATCACCGGCATCGTCGATCTCGGCAATAAGGGCGCCAACGCCCGGACCACTTACGTCGCGCTTCGAACGGCGCAATCGCTGTTGGGCATCATCGGCGGCGTTACCACGATCGATCTGACGGTGCGTGACATCTATGCCGCCGAGGTGATCGCGCAGCGGATCCAGGCCTCGAACGCCGTGGAGGCCGATAGCTGGATCAGCACCAACGCACAGTTCTTCACCGCGGTGCGGGCGCAGACCTCGTCCAACACGATGATCCGGGTCTTCGTCGCCCTGTCGGTCGCATTCGGGATCGCCGCGGTGCTGGTCGTCTCGGTCATCCAGCGATCCAAGGACATCGGCATCCTCCGGGCGATGGGCACGTCACGCGGCCAAGTGCTGCGGGTGTTCCTGATCCAGGGCGCCTTGCTCGGATTCGTGGGGTCGATCGTCGGCTCGGCTCTGGGCGTGGCGGGCCTGCTCTATTGGCACTCCTCGGTCAAACAGGCCGACGGGTCCGAGCTGTTTCCTGTGATCCTGGACCGCTCGATGTTCGTCGCCACGGTCATCCTGGCAACCCTCACCGGATTATTGGCCGCCATGGCGCCGGCCGTGCGCGCGGCGAAGTTGGACCCGGTGGTGGCGATCCGTGGCTGAGGACGTCCTTCGCCTCGAGAACATCTGCAAATCCTATAACATCGGCTTGTCGTCTGAGATCGAGATCCTGCACGACATCAACCTGGTACTCGAAGCAAGGCGAGTTCCTGGCCCTCATGGGTCCGTCCGGTTCAGGCAAGAGCACGTTGCTCAACATCATAGGCCTGCTCGACACGCCGACCTCCGGCCGGTTGACGATCAAGGGCGAGCACACCGAGGCACTCGGCGACGGGGCCCTCACGCAACTGCGCGGTCACAGCATCGGTTTCGTGTTCCAGGACCATCACCTGATCTCCGCGTTCACCGCGGTCGAAAACGTCATGATGCCGCTGCTCGTCTCGCGCGGCTTCCCAAATGCCGCAATCATGGCCCGGGCGACCGATCTCATGGCACGCGTCGGTTTGGAACAGGTGGCCAGCAATCTCGCCGCGAACATGTCCGGCGGTCAGCAGCAGCGTGTCGCGATAGCGCGTGCGCTGGCGATGGATCCCGATCTGGTGCTCGCGGACGAACCGACCGGCAACCTCGATACGAAGTCCGCGGACAACGTTTTCGAATTGATGCGTAGGGTGAACCGCGAGAGCGGCACCAGCTTCCTGATGGTGACGCACAATCTCGACCTGGCCCGCCGATGCGACCGGATCGTCGACGTCATCGACGGCCGGATCGCATCCTGACCCTGGCGCTCGCCAGCTAGAACGGGATTTCGTCGTCCAGATCGCCACCGCCGCGCCCGGAATCCCAGGAGGCGCCGCCACCGCCGCCGCCGCCCGAACGCGCCGGAGCCTGGCGGGGTGCCGCGCTGCTGCGCTCGCGGGGCGCATAGCCGCCGCCGCTTTCAGCGCCGCCTTCCTCGCCGCGGCCGCTCAGCATCGTCAACTCGCCGCGGAACGGGCCGATCACCACCTCGGTGATGTATTTGTCGGCACCGGACTGGTCCTGGTATTTGCGGCTCTGGATCGAGCCCTCGATGTAGACCTTGGCGCCCTTTTTCAGATAGCGCTCCGCGATCTCACCGAGCTTTTCGTTGCGCACGACGATGTTGTGCCACTCGGTCTTTTCCTTGCGCTCGCCAGAGGCGCGGTCGTTCCACGTCTCGCTGGTCGCGAGGGTGAAGTTGACGACTTTGCCGCCGTTCTGAAAGCTCCGGCTCTCGGGATCCTTGCCGAGGTTGCCCACGAGGATCACTTTATTGACGCTGCCGGCCATCGGCGCACTCCCGCTCGTCCAGATTGCAACATAGTGTCAGCGCAGCAGGGTTCCAAATCCGCGCCGGTGGTGCCATATACAATGCGAACGATTCGCGAACAACCTGCTTCCGGAGCGCCTGCATGTCCGGCTTCATTCGTGTGCGCGGCGCACGCGAGCACAATCTCAAAAATGTTGACGTCGAGATCCCCCGCGACAGCCTGACCGTCATCACCGGGCTATCGGGCTCCGGCAAGTCGAGCCTGGCGTTCGACACGATCTATGCCGAGGGGCAGCGCCGCTATGTCGAGTCGCTCTCCGCGTACGCGCGGCAATTCCTGGAGCTGATGGGCAAACCAGACGTCGACTCCATCGAGGGATTGTCGCCGGCGATCTCGATCGAGCAGAAAACCACGAGCCGCAACCCGCGCTCGACCGTGGGCACCGTCACCGAGATCCACGACTACATGCGCCTGCTCTGGGCGCGCGTCGGCGTGCCATATTCGCCGGTCACCGGCGAGCCGATCGAGGCGCAGACCGTCAGCCAGATGGTCGACCGTGTCATGGCGATGAAGGATGGCACCCGCCTGCTGCTGCTCGCCCCCGTGGTGCGCGACCGCAAAGGCGAATACCGCAAGGAACTCGCCGAGTTGCAGCGCCGCGGCTTCACCCGCGTCAAAGTCGACGGCAAGCTTTATGAGATCGGCGAGGTGCCGGCGCTCAACCGCAAGATCAAGCACGAGATCGAGGCGGTGGTGGACCGCGTCGTGGTCCGCGCGGGCGTGGAGCAGCGCCTGGCCGACAGTTTCGAGAATGCGCTCGGCCTGTCCGATGGGATCGTCTACGCCGAGAACGCCGACACGGCCGAGCGCACGGTGTTCAGTTCGCGCTTCGCCTGCCCCGTCAGCGGCTTCACCATCGAAGAGATCGAGCCGCGGCTGTTCTCCTTCAACTCGCCGCACGGCGCCTGCCCGGAGTGCGACGGTCTCGGCGTCGAGACCTTCTTCGACCCGGCGCTCGTCGTGCCCGACGAACGCGCCGCGCTCGCCGCCGGCGCAATCGCGCCCTGGAGCGGGTCGCAATCGCCCTATTACGACCAGACGCTGCAGAGCATCGCGCGGCACTACAAGGTCAGCACGCGGACACCCTGGGAGGAGCTGCCCGAGCGGGTCCGCAACACGATCCTGCAAGGCGGCGAGGATCCGATCGAGTTCAGCTACAAAGATGGCGTCCGCGCCTATTCGGTGACCAAGCCGTTCGAGGGCGTGCTGCGCAATCTCGAGCGCCGCTACCACGAGACCGATAGCGCCTGGGTGCGCGAGGAGATGTCGCGCTACCAGGCCGAGAAGCCCTGCAAGCGCTGCTTGGGCGCGCGGCTCAAGCCGGAGGCGCTCGCGGTCAAGATCGCCAAGAGCAACATCGCCGAGGCGAGCGACCTTTCGATCCGCCGGGCCCTGGCCTGGTTCGCGACGGTGCTGGAGACGCTGACGCCGCAGCGGCAGGAGATCGCGCGCCGGATCCTGCGTGAGATCCTGGATCGGCTGCAATTCCTGGTCGATGTGGGTCTGGACTATCTCACCCTGTCGCGCGGCAGCACGACGCTATCCGGCGGCGAGAGCCAGCGGATCCGGTTGGCGAGCCAGATCGGCTCGGGCCTGACCGGCGTCCTCTATGTGTTGGACGAACCCAGCATCGGCCTGCACCAGCGCGACAACGAGCGGCTGCTCGGCACGCTCAGGCGGCTGAAGGCCCTGGGCAACACGGTCCTGGTCGTCGAGCATGACGAGGACGCGATCCGCGCTGCTGACCACCTGATCGACATGGGACCCGGCGCCGGCATGAACGGCGGCCACGTCATCGCCCAAGGCACGCCGGACGAAGTCGCCGCCAACCCGAAGAGCGTCACCGGCGCCTTCCTGTCGGGCCGTGAATTCATCGCCGTGCCCAAGCGCCGCAAAATCGACAAGAAGCGCACGCTGACCGTGGTCGGCGCCCGCGGCCACAACCTCAAGGATATAACCGCGCGCATCCCGCTCGGCACCTTCACCTGCGTCACCGGCGTGTCCGGCGGCGGCAAGTCCACGCTCGTGGTCGACACGCTCTACAAGGCCGCGAGCCGACGGCTGATGGGCTCCGGCGAGGTCCCGGCGCCGCATGACCGCATCGAAGGGCTCGAACTGCTCGACAAGATCATCGACATCGACCAGTCGCCGATCGGCCGCACCCCGCGCAGCAACCCGGCGACCTATACCGACCTGTTCGCCCCGATCCGCGACTGGTTCGCCGAACTGCCGGAGAGCAAGGCACGCGGCTACAAGCCCGGCCGCTTCAGCTTCAACGTCAAAGGCGGACGCTGCGAAGCCTGCCAGGGTGACGGTCTCATCAAGATCGAGATGCACTTCCTGCCGGACGTGTTCGTCACCTGCGACACGTGCAAAGGCGCCCGATACAACCGCGAGACGCTCGAGGTGAAATTCCGCGGCAAGTCGATCGCCGATGTGCTGGCGATGACTGTCGACGAGGCGGTGCCGTTCTTCTCGGCGGTCAACAAGATCGGCGATCGGCTGCACATCCTTCAGAAGGTCGGTCTCGGCTACATCAGCCTGGGCCAGCAGGCGACCACGCTCTCGGGGGGTGAGGCGCAGCGGATCAAGCTCTCGAAGGAACTGGCGCGGCGGGCGACCGGTCGGACGCTATACATCCTGGACGAGCCCACCACCGGGCTCCACTTCGAGGACGTGCGCAAACTGCTCGAGGTGCTGCACGCGCTGGTCGAACAGGGCAATACCGTCGTCGTGATCGAACACAATCTCGAAGTGATCAAGACGGCCGACTGGGTGCTGGATCTGGGTCCGGAGGGCGGCGAAGGCGGCGGCACCATCGTGGCCGAAGGTCCGCCCGAGACCATTGCCGCTGCGCGCGCGAGCCATACCGGGCGGTTCCTGCGTCCGCTGCTGCCGCGGGCACAGCTACGCCAGGCGGGCTGATCGGCGCCGAGCAACATAACAATTAACGACTGACTGGGCTGTCGCGACCCGTCAGACAAGTATCGGGACGCAGCCGGCGGCTCAGGACTTGTCAGACCATACGCCGTCGACAGTCCTTATCCAGGCCGATCATGGAGATCGGCGGCATAAGAACTCACGCCGCTCACGGTTTGGCTGCATCGGCGGGCCCCCCGGCCCGCCTATCTCAAATCTTCCGTGCCGCCCCTGGCAACGGCCGGTTGGTAGGTCAGACCTTCTTGGCTCGGTAGTTCGGCGTCCACCAGCGAACCGGCTTTTCTTCCTTGGCACCCGCGGCAATGCGGGGTTTGCGGATTGGGCGGTCGCCGGCGACGATCACCTTGCGCTGCGGCGCCGGTGGTGCCGGCGGCGGTGCGGCGAGCCGCTCGGCCTGCAAGGCCGCAAGCGCCTCTTCGGCAGCCCGGCGCGCGTCGCGCTCGGTCTTGAGCGCCTCGTTATGCGACAGCTCGGTATGACCGAAGCGTGTCTGCAGCGCCTGATAGGTGAGTTGCAGGTCGTGCAGCGCGCGCTTGGTGGACGCGTGCGCGGCACGCTCGTTCTCGAGCGCGTGCTCGGTCGATGCAAGCCGGTCGCGCAGCCCGGCGGTCTCGCCGTCGGTTCGGTTCAGCATCACCACCGGGACCGCGCCATCGGCGACGAAACGATGGCGCTGACGCGCCTGCTCCG
Source organism: uncultured Alphaproteobacteria bacterium (assembly GCA_963848035.1). Classification (GTDB taxonomy): domain Bacteria; phylum Pseudomonadota; class Alphaproteobacteria; order Acetobacterales; family Acetobacteraceae; genus JAVVHH01. Next base: position 1,560,592 of record CAWKCD010000001.1, on the reverse strand, counting down.
GACGCTGCTGGTGGGTCTGGTGGGAGCCCGAGGTCTTTAGGCCGAGGGCACGACGCACTCGATCCTCGTCGATTTGACTGTCGAGCGACAAGGGGGCGTTCGGGTTGTTGATTCTGCTCATAGTCCTGTCATGTTTCACGATTATCCGCTGCCCGGCGTAATATCGCCGAATAGGCTAGAAACGAATTTCTGCTTCGCTGTTCACTGCGGAGCAACAAACGCGCGAGCCCGACGCTATCTTGCGATCGGCCCGGAGGCCGACGAATCGGTCCGCCAAAGCGCGCCGAAGCAAAACCTCGACTACAATTGGCGATACGTCAAGTGGGCGACGAAAATACATCTGGGCACACTACCTCTGCTCTGGCGCTGCTCATTGCACAGAAACATGGGGAGACTGTGCGACCGGCACAATCGGTGCTCACGCGATCACTGTTATTTAACGAGTTTAGTTAATCTTCGTTCTGCCAAGTCTGCTTGAACAAGATCGGCGCGCAACGCTGCCCAGCGACATACCGTCGCTTGACGACCCAACTGGTTGCGAGTGATTTGCAACACATCGCATCCTAAGAGACCACGCTTTGTCCAGTCCCACCGCCACAAGGTCGCCGCGTCTGTCCCGCTTCTTCCGCGTCGTCGGCCCCGGGATGATCGTCATGCTCGCCGACACCGATGTCGGCAGCATCATCACGGCCGGCCAGAGCGGGGTGCAATGGGGATACCGGCTGCTGTTGCTGCAGGTCGTGCTGATGCCGATCCTGTTCGTCGTGCAGGAACTCACTGTCCGGCTCGGGATCTTCACCGGGCGCGGCCATGGCGAGCTGATCCGTGACACGTTCGGCCGTTTTTGGGCCTATGTCTCGGCGGCAGGGCTGACCGTCGCGGTTGCTGGGGCGTTGCTGAGCGAGTTCTCCGGGGTGGCGGGCATCGGTGAACTATACGGGATGTCACGCTACATCACGTTGCCGCTGGCAGCGGCGCTGCTGCTCTATGTGGGAATGACCGGCGGCTATCGCCGCGTCGAGCGTGTGGCCATCCTGTTCGGACTATTCGAGTTCGCATTTTTCGTGGTCGCTTACTCAGCGCATCCGACGGTGGCCGATGTCGTGAGCGGCGCGATGAACGTCCCGCTCGACAACACCAAGTATCTGTATCTGGTCGCCGCTAATATCGGCGCGGTGATCATGCCTTGGATGATCTTCTACCAACAGTCGGCGATCGCCGATAAACGGTTGGGGCCGGGTGACCTGGCGGCGGCCCGGATCGATACCGCCATCGGTGCAGTCGTCACGCAGTTGGTCATGGCCGCCGTATTGGTGGCGGCTGCGGCATTCGTGACCACGGCGGATCCGGATCGCTCGCTCGATACGATCGGCGATCTGGCCGGCGCGTTGACGCCGCTATTCGGCAGCGCGCTGGGCAAGCTCCTGTTCGCGGCAGGCGTGCTCGGCGCGGCGATGGTCGCCGCGATCGTCGCCTCGTTGGCGCTGGCCTGGGGGTTGGGCGAGGTCGCCGGGTTCCGGCGCAGCCTCGAGATGCGGCCGGCGCAGGCCCCGTGGTTCTACGGCGTCTATGGCGTGTGCGTGGTCGGCGGCGCCTTGATCGTCGCGGTGTGGCCGAACCTCGTCAGCCTCAACATCGGCGTCCAGGTGATGAACGCGCTGCTGCTGCCGGTCGTGCTCGGCTTCCTGATCGCGCTGGCAGTCCGCGCCCTCCCGGAGGAGGTGCGGCTGCGCGGCGTGTATTTGTGGATCGTGGTGGCGGTCGCCGGAGTCACCTGTGCGTTCGGCGTCTTCGGCGGGCTCAACGGAGCCGTGGCCGGTTAGGCGACCTGCAGCATGATCTTGCCGATATGCGCGCTGCTTTCCATCAGGCGGTGCGCGTCAGCGGCGCGCTCGAGCGGGAACACTTCGTGGATCACCGGACCGCAGCGGCCGGCATCCAGCACCGGCCATACCTTCTCGCGCAACGCGTCGGCGATGGCGCCCTTCTGGGCGGCCGTGCGGGGACGCATCGTGCTGCCGGTGACGGTGAGGCGGCGGACCATGATCGGGGTGAGGTCGAAATTCTCCACCTTGGCGCCGCCGAGGAAGGCGATCAGCACGAGCCGTCCGTCCATCGCGAGACACTTTAGGTTTTTGGCGGCGTAGGGTCCGCCGACCATGTCGAGCACCACGTCGACACCTCTGCCCTCGGTCAGCGCCTTGATCTCGGCGGCGAAGTCACTCTCCTTGTAGTTGATCGCCGCATCGGCGCCGAAGCGGAGACAGGCGTCGCACTTGGACTGGCTGCCGGCCGTCGCATAGATCTTGGAGCCGAATTCATGTGCGAGCTGGATGGCAGTCAAGCCGATCCCGCTTGTGCCGCCATGCACGAGCGCGCTCTCGCCGGGCTGCAACCGTCCGTGGCCGAACAGGTTGATCCACACGGTGAAGTAGTTCTCCGGTAGCGCCGCGGCACGCAGGGCGTCGTATCCCTGCGGCCAGGGTAGACACTGCGTTGCCGGAACGACGCAATATTCGGCGTAGGCGCCGCCGTTGGCCAGGCCGCACACCTTGTCGCCGACCTTCCAAGGTCCGGCGCCATTGACCGCGACGACTTCGCCCGCCAGTTCGAGGCCGAGCAGCGGGCTGGCGCCCGGCGGCGGCGGATAGCTTCCCTGCCGCTGCGCGACATCCGGCCGGTTGACGCCTGCGACCTCGACCCGGACCAGCACCTCGCCGGGCCCAGGCTGCGGCACTGGGCCGGTGACGACGTGCATCAGCTCCGGACCGCCCGCGCTGTGGGCGATGTGACGCATTTGCGCGGGAACGGACATGCTTTGCTCCAAGACGACAATATCGCCGAGGGTAAAACCTAGGAGCTTGCGCCGGAAGGGGCCTTGCTGGATGGTGCCGACTTCAACCGGAGCGCCCGGAATGCCGTTCTCCCGCCGCGTCATTCTTGGGGGTGCCATGGCGCTCTCGATGACGCGTCGGGTGCGCGCGCAGGGTGATCCACTACCGATCGGCGCGCTGTTTCCGTTGACGGGAATGCTGTCCCTGTTCGGTGACGAAAGCTACCGAGGCCTCGAACTCGCAGCCGACGAGCAGAACGGCAGCGGCGGGCTCTTCAGCCGCCCCATCAAGCTGCTCAAAGGCGACGCCGTCGATCCAGCCGCTGCGGTCACCGAGGTCAAACGACTGCTCGGCACGGAGAAGGTCGCCGCTGTCTTCGGCACCTTCGCCAGCCCGCTGGTGCTGGCGGCCAGCCAAATAACCGAGCTGGCCGGAATCCCCTATTTCGAAATCGGTGCGATCGCCGACCCGGTTATGGACCGCGGCTTCCACTCCCTGTTCCGAAGTTGCGGCACCGCCGGCGCGGTCGCGACGCTCAGCGTCGATGCGGTGACGGCCACGCTCGCCTCGATCTGGGGCGCCGACCGTGACGAACTGCGGGTCGGCTTGCTGCACGAGGACGGTCTCTACGGCAGCACCGTGGCCGCGGCGCAGCTCGCGCGGTGCAAGGAGCGGGGTCTGCGCGTCACCGACAAGCTCGCCTATGGCGTGACAACGACCGATCTCAGCAGCGCGGTGCAGCGGCTGCGCGGCGCGGATGCGACCGTGATCCTGCATACCGGCTACCAGAACGATACGCTCCTGTTCTATCGGCAGATGCGGCAAGCTGCTTGGTTCCCGCGCATGGTCGTCGGCGCCGGCGGCGGCTATGCGCTGTCCGACACGGCGAACACGCTCGGCGCCGATTTCGAAGGCACGCTCAACGTCGGCTTCCCGCCCTATTCGCTCAACCCTGCCGTGGCACCCGGGCTGCACGACGTCGAGGCGGCCTATGAGCGGCGCTACGGCGGCAAGCCGCGAAGCGGCCATAGCCTGGCGAGCTACGTCGGCGCGCGCATGTTCCTCGACGCGCTGGCCCGCGCCGGTAGTATGGACAAGGATAAGGTGCGCGAGGCAGTGAAATCGACCGACATCGCGCCGGGGGGCACCGCGAACGGATGGGGCGCCCGGTTCGACGACAAGGGCCAGAACTTGCTGGCCCCGCCGGTGCTGGCGCAATGGCTCGGCGGCGTGCTGCGAACCGTCTCGCCGACCGACGCGGCGACTGCGACGCTGCGGCCGAAGCTAGGCGCCTAATTTCCCAGCGAGATCATCGAAGTCGCGCGCCACGACGTCCCACTCCTGCGTCGGCGCGAGATCGGTCGCCTGCCCCGGGCCATGCTCGAGCGGTCGCGGCACGAATGCGGTGCTGAGACCGCAGGCGCGTGCGGCGGCCAGATCGCCATTATGCGCGGCGACCAGGCAGACGCGGTCGGGCGACAGGCCCAGGACATCAGCCGTGCGCAGATACGCTTCCGGCCGCGGCTTGTAGGCCTGCACCACTTCCGCGCCCAGGATCGCGTCCCATGGCAGGCCGGCGCGCTTGGCGATGTCCAGCATCAGGATGATGTTGCCGTTCGACAGGGGCGCGATGATGAAGCGCCGTTTCAGCCGCGACAGCCCGGCCACCGCATCCGGCCATGGATCCAGCCGGTGCCACGCCAGGTTCAGCTCATCGAGTTCCGCCACCGAGACCGCGGCCGGGTCGATGCCGACATCCGGCAGTAGCGCCTCAAGGTTCTCGCGATGCAGGATGTCGAGCCGGGTGAACGCACGCTTGCCACTGCGCACCTGCTCCATCGCCGGCTGGTAGCGCTTGCGCCAGCCATCCGCGAAGGCGAGCGGATCGGCCGACGAACCATGCCGCTCCAAGAACGGCCGCGCTTCGCGCGCCACGCCGGAGCGCCAATCGACCACCGTGCCGAACACGTCGAACACCAGCGCCCGAACCTGATCCATGCTGCTCATCCCCTCGCCTTGCGCATGGCGCGCCAGCGCCTGCTGCGCAGAGCTAGCGCCGGGTTGCCGAGCCAGTCCAGCAGCGCCGGCAAGAAGATCATCGTGGTCAGCAAGGTGCAGAACAGGCTCAGCAGCAGCAGCCGCCCCATGCTGGCGGTGCCCGGATGGTGCGAGAGCGCGAGCGAGCCGAAGGCGGTGGACGTCGTGAGCGCGGAGAACAGGACGGCCCGCGCGGTCGCAGAGCCGAGCGGCGCCATCCGCCGCGCGCGCCAGTTCATCACGAAGTAGACGTTGAACGACACGCCGACGCCGAGCAGCAGCGGCAGCGCGATGATGTTGGCGAAGTTGAGCGGCATCGGCAGCAGTACCGCGGCGACCACGGTGAGCAGGGACGAGACCACGAGCGGGGACAGGACCAGCGCCATGTCGAGCAGATGCCGCGTGGTGACCGCGAGCAGGAAGCCGATCGCCAGCACGGCCAGGATGGCCGCGGTCCGGAATGCCCCGATGATGGAGTCCGCGCTGCCGACGATCTGCACCGCCGACCCGCCAGCGTCGGGGGCGATCGCGGTCACGTCGCCGACGAAGGCGACCAGCCCCTCCGGATTTCGCGCGACGGCGAGCTTCGGCACCACTTCGACCTTCTCGCGCCCGTCGGCCAGCAGCCACTCGCGCCGGATCTCGTCGGGCACGTCGGCCTGGGTGACCGGCTGCGCCTCGAGCGCGGTGCGCAGCCGCTGCAGCTGCAGGGGAAGGAACTTGGTCATGGCCGCGTTCGTCGCGAGCAGCACCGCGTCCGAGGCGTGGCCGAGTTTCTCCAAGTCGCCGACGATCGGCAGGATCGGGCTCGCCTTGGGCAGCTTGCCGCGGACCGCGACGAGCGCGGAAGCGGCCTTCTGGACCGCCTCCCGCAGCGCCGCGGCATCGGGCGGCGGCGGCGCCGCGCCGGGGGAGAGCGTCGTCCGCAGCACCGAAGCGGCGTCCTCGATCAGCGGCAGCTTCGCCTGCTGATCCTCGGGCACGAAACTGCCGAGCCAGACGACGCTGTCCACGCGATCGAGCTTGCCGAGCTTATCGACAAGCGCGGGAGCGTCGGCCGACTGCGCCAGGATATCGATCGTGTAGGGATTGGTGATCGGATCCTCGAGCAGGTCGTTCAGCGTGCGCACCGCCTCGCTGTTCGGGTCCTTCGTGTGCAGCGGATCGCTGTCGAACTGCAGCATCGGCAACAGCAGCACGCCCAGGACCGCCACGCCGGAGAACCCGAGCACGACCACGCGGTGCCAGCGATGCAGGATCGGGTCGAGTGGGCGCAAGACCGCGAGCCCGACGTCGACCGCGCCACCATGGGGGCGGAAAGCCGCCAGCAGCGCCGGCAGGAAGGTGAGCGTGCAGCAGAAGGCGATCAACATGCCGACGCCCGCGATCAAGCCGAGCTGCGCCACCCCCACGAAGCTCGCCGGGGTGAAAGCGAGGAACCCGGCCATGCTGGCCAGGGCGGCGACCAGTATCTGCGCGCCGGCCCGGCGCGAGGTCTGCAGCAGCGCGGCCTCGATCGGCGGATAGAACATGCGCGCCTCGCGGAAGCGGACGGCGAACTGGATTGCGAAATCGACCGCGATGCCGGTGAACAGGACCGCGAACGCGACCGACACCAGGTTCAGCGTGCCGACCGCAAGCGCGGCGAACCCGGTTGTCGACAACAGCCCGAGCAGTAGCGTCAGCAGGATCGGCACCGCGATCCGCCACGTCCGCACCGCCAGGAACAGCAGCACGCCGACCATGGCGAAGCTGATCAGCAGCCCCTGCATCGCGCCGTTGGCGACCGTGCCGAACTCCTCGTCGTCGAGCGCGACCTGACCGGTGAGGCGGACCCGTGCCCGGCCGGCGCGCACGTCCGGCAAGCCGACGGCGTCCGCGCGCAAGCGGTTGGACGCTGCCTCGCCGGGCTCGAGCGCCATGTAGTCGAGCACGGGCCGGGTCAGTACGAACCGGTATTTGCCGCCGAGATCGGCCAGCGACCCGGCCAGCAGGCGCTCCCAGGAGAGCGGCTCCGGCGTGCCTGCGGCGGCCTTCGACAGCGCGGTGTGAAATCCGTCGAGCGCGTCCTTGAAGCTACCGACATTCGCCTGGTCTGCATCGACGCCCTTGGCGATCAGGCCCAGCGCCGACATTAGGCCGCGCAAACTCGGGTCCGCGGCGAGCTGACCGAGGAAAGGCTGTGCATCGATGGTCGCGTTCAGCAGGTCGGTCAGCTTGTCCTTGTCGAGGAACAGGAAGGCGTTTCGCTCGAGATAGGGCGACGCGTCAGGCCGCCAGACCGCCTTGAAATTCGCGTGGTCGGCCGAGAGCGCTGCGGCCAGGGCGGCGGCGGTCTCGTCGGCCTCCTCCGGCGTGGCGCCGTTGACGACGGCGACCAGCAGGTCCTGCTGCCGCGGGAACGCGCGTTCGACCGCCATCGTGCGCTGGCGCCAGGGCAGCGATGCCGAAAACAATGTGCTGGTATCGGTCGTCACGCCAAGGCGGTTTGCTGCCAGCCAGAGACACAGGCAGGAGAGCGCCGCCGCGGCTACCAAGACCACGCGCCATTGCCGGCCGCACAGGCCGGACCAGCGGCCGAGCGCGACGCCCGTCTTGGACGGGGCTGCCAGATTGGGGCGGGGCGGCACCGCGCCGGACGGCGGGGTGCGGTCGACGTCGTTAAAATCTGTCAAAAACTCGTCCTCATACGACCTGCCATTCCTTGCGATGCTGCACTGCGGTTGCGCTCACATTGACCCCGCCCATGTCAACCGATACGAACGGCGCAAGATTGCCCCGAGGTGACGGGAGTGCCCCTTTTTTCATGAAAGACGTGCGTGACGCGCTGATGATAGCGCATACAAGCGAGGGCGAACTGGTTCGCCGTCCGCTCTCGCCGCACCTGCAGGTTTATGCACCGCAGTTGACGTCCCTGCTGTCGATCATGAACCGGGTCACGGGCCTGGCAAGTTCGATCGGCACCATCTTGCTGGTGTGGTGGCTCGCCGCCGCGGCCAGCGGACCGGCGGCGTTCGCACGGGTACAGGGGTTCATCGGCTCCTGGCTCGGTCTGTTCATGCTGTTCGGCTGGACGGCATCGCTGTTCTACCACTTCTTCGCCGGGCTGCGGCATCTGGCTTGGGACGCGGGATACGGCTTCGAGTTGCCGCAGACCCACGCCAGCGGCTGGGCGGCGGTGATCGCGACCGTGGTGTCGACCATCCTGGTTTGGTCCATCGGATTCCTGGTGTGGCCGCGATGACGGAAAAGACAACCATCAATGTGATGCGTTCGCAGCTTGGCCGCGCGCGCGGCGTGGGCTCGGCCAAGGCTGGCGTGCATCACTGGATTGCCGAGCGCGTCACGTCGATCGCGCTCGTGCCCCTGACGCTGTGGTTCATCTTCAGCATGGTTCGGCTCGTCGGCGCGCCGCAGCCGAGTGTGGCCGCCTGGGCTGGCCATCCGATCAATGGCGCCTTGCTGCTGGCACTGATCATCATGACCTTTCATCACATGCAGCTGGGTGTGCAGGTCGTGTTGGAAGACTATGTCAATGACAAGCGGCTGATGACGCCGCTGATCCTGCTCAACAAAGGGCTGGCGCTGATGCTGGGGTTGATCGCCGCCGTGTCGGTTCTGAAGCTCGCGTTGGTCTGACCTCTGAAGGAAGGCTTCCATGAACGCCATCAGTTCCCCCTCGCCTCGCGCCTATCAGGTGGTGGACCACACCTATGACGTCGTGGTGGTGGGCGCTGGCGGGGCCGGGCTCCGGGCGACCTTGGGGATGGGCGCGGCCGGGCTTCGCACTGCCTGCCTGACCAAGGTGTTCCCGACCCGCAGCCACACGGTCGCCGCCCAAGGCGGCATCGGCGCGGCACTCGGCAACATGGGCGAGGACGATTGGCGATGGCACATGTACGACACCGTCAAAGGGTCGGACTGGCTCGGTGACCAGGACGCCATCGAATACATGTGCCGCGAGGCGATCCCGGCGGTCTACGAGCTCGAGCACTACGGCGTGCCGTTCAGCCGCACTGAGGACGGCCGCATCTACCAGCGCCCGTTCGGCGGCCACATGAAGGAATACGGCAAGAGCCCGGCCATGCGCGCCTGCGCCGCCGCCGACCGCACCGGCCACGCCATCCTGCACACGCTCTACCAGCAGAGCCTGAAGCACTCGGTCGAGTTCTTCGTCGAATACATCGCCCTCGACCTCATCATGGAGGACGGCGCCTGCCGCGGCGTCATGGCCTGGTGCCTCGAGGACGGCTCGATGCATCGCTTCCGCGCCCAATCCGTCGTGCTCGCCACCGGCGGCTACGGCCGCGCTTATTTCTCCTGCACGTCCGCGCATATCTGCACCGGCGACGGCAACGGCATGGCGATGCGCGCCGGGCTGCCGATGCAGGATATGGAATTCGTCCAGTTCCACCCGACCGGCATCTATGGCTCCGGCTGCCTCATCACCGAGGGCAGCCGCGGCGAGGGCGGCTATCTCACCAACTCCGAAGGCGAGCGCTTCATGGAGCGTTACGCGCCGACCGCGAAGGATCTCGCCAGTCGCGACGTCGTCTCGCGCTCGATGACGCTCGAGATCAACGCCGGCCGCGGCGTCGGCCCCAACAAGGACCACATCTACCTGCATCTTGAGCATCTCGGCGCCGACCTGCTGCACGAGCGGCTGCCGGGCATCAGCGAGACCGCCAAAGTGTTCGCCGGCGTCGACGTCACCAAGGAGCCGATCCCGGTGCTCCCGACCGTCCACTACAACATGGGCGGCATCCCCACGAACTACCGCACCGAGGTGCTGCGCCCGACGCCCGAGGACCAGGACGCCGTCGTGCCCGGCCTGATGGCGGTCGGCGAAGCCGCCTGCGTGTCGGTCCATGGCGCCAACCGGCTCGGCACCAACTCGCTGCTCGACCTCGTCGTGTTCGGCCGCGCCGCCGCCCACCGCGCCGCCGAGATCATCAAGCCCGGCGCCTCGCAGGCCCCGCTCCCCGCCAATGCCGGCGACAACGCGCTCGACCGCTTCGACCGCATGCGCCACGCCAAAGGCGGCACCGGCGTCGCCCAGATGCGGCTGGAATTGCAGAAGACCATGCAGGCGCACGCCGCGGTCTACCGCAACAGCGAGAGCCTCAAGGAAGGCGTCGCCAAGATGAAGACGCTGTGGTCCGGCATGGACGACGTCCGCATCGCCGATCACAGCCTGATCTGGAACACCGACCTGCTCGAGGCGATCGAGTTCGCCAACCTGATGGACAACTCCATGACCACCATGGTCTCCGCCGAAGCACGGCAGGAGAGCCGGGGTGCGCATGCGCACGACGATTTCCCGGATCGCGACGACGCGAACTGGATGAAGCACTCGCTCGCCTGGATCGACCCGAGGGGCAATGTCGAACTGGGTTACCGTGACGTGAAGATGCGGACGTTGACCAACGAAGTCAGCGTCTTCCCGCCCAAGCAGCGCGTCTACTGAAGCGCGCCGAGGACAGACATGGTCGAATTCGCACTTCCCAAGAACAGCCGCATCGGCAAGGGCCAGACCTACAAGGCCGCGCCGGGCGCCAAGAACACCAAGACCTTCAGCATCTATCGCTGGAACCCCGATGACGGGCAGAACCCCCGCCTCGACCACTACGAGCTCGACATGGACAAGGTCGGGCCGATGGTGCTCGACGCCCTCATCTACATCAAGAACGAGGTCGACCCGACGCTGACCTTCCGCCGCTCCTGCCGCGAGGGCATCTGCGGCTCCTGCGCGATGAACATCGACGGCGGCAACACGCTGGCCTGTCTCTGCTCGCACGCGGAGATCAAGAACGACGTCAAGATCTACCCGCTGCCGCATATGGCCGTGGTCAAGGATCTGGTGCCCGACCTCAGCCAAATCTACGCCCAGCTCCGCAGCGTCGAGCCCTGGCTCAAGGCCGACACGCCCCCGCCGCCCGACGCCGAGCGGCTCCAGAGCAAGGACGAGCGCGCCAAGCTCGACGGGCTGTGGGAATGCATCCTCTGCTTCTGCTGCACCACGTCCTGCCCAAGCTATTGGTGGAACGGCGACCGCTATCTCGGCCCGGCCGTGCTGTTGCAGGCGTATCGCTGGATCGCCGACAGCCGCGACGAGCACATGGGCGACCGCCTCGATGCGCTCGAGGACCCCTATAAGCTCTATCGCTGCCACACGATCATGAACTGCACCCAGACCTGCCCCAAGGGTCTGAACCCGGCCAAGGCGATCGGCGAGATCAAGAACCTCATCGCCGACCGCGTGGGCTGACGCGCCGGCGCGACCATGGCTTTCCGCGGCGATCTGAGCACGGGCGCCGGGCGGCTGGGTGCCTGGCGCGACAGCCTGTTCGTCGACCATGCCGTGTTCCGCACGCTGTGGACGAATTTCGCCGAGGTGCTGCCGGGCAAGCTCTACCGCGCCAACCACCCGACCCCGGCGCGGCTGACCGCGTTCGCCCGCAAACACCATCTGCGCACGCTGATCAACCTGCGCGGCCCCCGCTTCTGCGGCTCGGACGCGCTGTCCCGCGAGCGGGCCGAGCTTCTGGGCCTCGACCACGTCTACATGGCGTTCGAGAGCCGCGGCGCCCCGCACCGCGACCGGATCCTGCGTTTCGCCGAGCTATGGCACACGATCCGCTTCCCGGCGCTGCTGCACTGCAAATCCGGCGCCGACCGCGCCGGGCTGGCCTCTGGCTTTGCGATCCTGTTTGAAGGCGGCACCGCGGCCGAGGCGTCGGCACAGCTATCCTGGCGGTTCGGCCATTGGAAAGCCGCCCGCACCGGCGTGCTGGACGCGTTCTTCTTGCGCTACGCCGAGCAAGCCGAGGGCCGGCTGCCCTTCCTGGACTGGGTCGAGCGCGAATACGACGAAGTCAGGCTCAAGCAGGATTTCGTCGCCAATGGGCTCGCCAGCTTCGTGACCGACCGGGTCCTGCGGCGCGAATAATACCAACCGCCCTATGTCGTGACCTGTTTTGCCCATTCCCGGGTGCAGATGGAAGCGATGCGGTCTGGCATCGCCATGAGTTTGTTCCAAGCCTCGCAGCAGGCGTCGACGATGTCCTCGTAGGTGTCGAAAACGCGATTGCTGAGATAGTTCTGTTTGAGGTACTGCCAGACATTCTCGACTGGGTTCAGCTCGGGCGAGTATGACGGTAAATGCAACAAGCTGATGTTGTCCGGTAGCCGGAGCCGTCCGCCGAGTTGATGCCAGCCCGCGCCGTCGAGTTCCAGGACCGCATGCGCGCCGGGGGCGACGAGCGCGCTGATCGTGGCCAGGTGCAGGTTCATCGCATCCGCGTCGGCATACGGCAGCACCAGCCCGGCGCCGATGCCGCGCGCCGGGCAGACGGCGCCGAAGATGTAGGCCCAATCGTAGCGACGGTCGCGTGGCGCGGTCGGGCGGCTGCCCTGCTCGGCCCAGATGTAGGTCAGGCTGCCTTGCTGGCCGACACGGGCTTCGTCCTGCAGCCATAGCTCGATCGGCTTGCCGCGGGCTTCAGGCGGGATGCTGGCGGCGACCAGATCGGCATGGTTTTTTTATGCGCCTCCTGGGCGGCCGGGTCGGCCTCGGGGTGGCGCGGGCGCACCGACAGGCGGCGGAAACGCAGCCGACGCAGCAGCTTGCCGACACTGCGCTCATGGAGTTCAACGCCGAACTCGCGCGCGATCCGCTGGCGCAAGTCGACCACGCGCCAGCGAACCACGCCATCTGTCGCCAGGACCGGCCCGGCTCGCATCCATTGCGCCACCATCGCCGCCTGCGCCTCGGTCAGCTTCGAGCGCCCGCCGCCGCCATGCGGCTGGTCAGACAAGCCGGGCAGTCCATCGGCGTTGTAGCGATGCACCCAGTCGCGCAGCGTCTGACGATCCATCCCGCACTGGCGCGCCGCCGTCTCACGGTTCTCGCCTTCCAGCACGAGCGCCAGTGCCAGCATTCGACGCGAGGCCCGCGCATCTGCCGTCCGCCCCGCCTCGCGACGCAACTCCGCCGCGGTATGCTCCGATCGCGTGATCGAGACCGTCATCGTTCCCTCCTCTACAGCGAGAAAGGCGACCACGACCTATCGAGCCGCACCGATTCACATTTGAGTCAGATCACGCGCCGGTTGGTATAACTCAGGCGGCGCGGGTCAGCCGCTTCACGAAAGCGGAAATCTTGTGGCGGCGGAGCTCGTAGCGCGCCTTGTCGTCGGTGGTCATGTAGTTGAGCTGGACCACATGGCGGCGGCCGACGAACTGCTTGTGGCCGTGCCAGGTGGTCGGACCATTGGGGAACACGAGCAGCGTGCCGTTCACCGGCGGGACCTCGACGGCATAGTCCTCGAGGTCGTCGGGGCGGCGCAGGAGGCGGAGGCAGCCGTCATGCTTGGCCCAGGTCTCGACGTCAGGATTCAAATAGAGCAGGACGGTGACACGCTTGGCGGTACTATCCGTATGGATGCGGCCGTCCTTCTCGCGCGATTGGCCGCGCAGCGTCACCATCACCGGGGCGTCGTTCAGCTCGAGGTCGAACTTGCGGGCAACGGCCTGGCGGAACAGCGGACCCTCGAGTTCCTCCATCAGCGCCTTCGCCGCCGGGCCGAGCCGCAGGCCGGTGGTCGGGAACGAGCCGCCCTTCTCGAGCTTCGGCAGCCCGGCGACGACCTCGGGCAGCAGCGCGGGCGGGACGAACTCGGTGACCACGATGTGCCGGAACGGGTCGGTGGCTACCGGGGTCGCGTCAAGTTTTTGGTAATCAAGTTGCGGCATGATTGCCTCTTAGCTGCGGCCGCCCTTCGTTTGCAATTGTTGTCGCGCGTGGGCCGGCGTGCATGCGGATCATGCGTAGCGCCCTTGCGTTCACGTCTCATGGCTTGAGTTTCGTCGCGGAAGAGGGGAAGGGAGAAGCCGATCATGCTCGCCGCCGACCCCCACCGCCCGCTGGGTGACCGCTGATGGATGGCGGCGACGCCGATCGTGCGGGCGGCCCCCTGCCCGCTTACCGCGCCCGACTCGCATCAGGCGCCCTGCTGACCGACCCGGCGCAAGCGCTCGCCGCCGAACGGCTGCAAACTCTCTGGAATCGCTTGCGTGGCTACCGTCCGCAACCGGCGCAGGCCAGCCAGACCGGGTTCTTCGGCCGGGTGCTCAACCGTCGGCGCACCGACGACATCCCGCAGGAGTATCCGCACGGGCTCTACCTCGTCGGCGATGTCGGGCGCGGCAAGTCGATGCTGATGGACCTGTTCTTCGCCGCAGCCGAGGTCACGCCGAAGCGGCGGATCCATTTCCATGCGTTCATGCAGGAGACCCACAAGAGGATCCATGCCTGGCGCCGGCAGCCCGAACGGCTCGACGATCCAGGCTCGGACGACCCAATCCCGCCGCTGGCCGACAGCATCGCTGCCGAGGCGTCTCTGCTGTGCTTCGACGAGTTCCAAATCAACGACATCGCTGACGCCATGATCCTCGGGCGCCTGTTCAAGGCGCTCTTCGCCCGTGGCGTCGTCGTGGTCGCGACCAGCAACACGGCGCCCGACGAGCTATTCGCCGGGCAGCCCGGCCGCGACGCTTTCCTGCCCTTCATCGCCCTGATCAAGCAGCATCTGGACGTGCTGGTGCTCAACGGGGCGCGGGATTTCCGCCGCCAGCGCCTGCAAGCCTTACCGACCTGGCATGTGCCGGCGGACCAGCGATCCCAGCAAGCGCTCGACGACGCCTTCGCCTCACTCGCCGGACGCGGACGTGCGAAGGCGGAACGAATGCAGGTGCTCGGTCATACGCTGACGGTCCCGCTGGCGCTCAACGGGGTCGCCCGGTTCGATTTCGAGACGCTGTGCCGGCAGGCGCTCGGTCCGGGCGATTACGGCGCGCTCGCGACCCATTATCAGGCGCTGGTGCTCGACGGCGTGCCGATCCTGTCGCCGGACAACCATGACGCGGCGCGCCGTTTCATCACGCTGGTGGATGAGCTGTACGAGCACCGGGTCAAGCTGGTGGCGAGCGCGGATGCCGCGCCGGACGACCTTTACCCCACCGGTCACGGCGCCGCGGCCTTCAAGCGGACGGCTTCGCGCCTGATCGAAATGCAAAGTCAGGACTACCTGGCATTGCCGCACCTTACGTAATGCAACCGAATTGCGCCCGACACTCCTTGCCCCCCCGCCGCACATGGGTTAGCAACCCGCACCCTCCGGGCGGCCGGGCCCCTGGCTGGGCGCTGAACCTCCAGCGTAACGTCCCTGGGAGCGGATTTCCAAGACATGGCACGTAAAAAGATTGCGCTGATCGGCGCAGGCAACATTGGCGGCACTTTGGCACACTTGATCGGGCTGAAGGAGCTCGGCGACGTCGCGATGTTCGACGTCTTCGGCGGCGTGGCCGCAGGCAAGGCGCTCGACATCATGCAGTCCGGCCCGGTCGACGGGTTCGACAGCCATATGACGGGCGGCAGCGACTACTCCGCGATCGAGGGCGCCGACGTGGTGATCGTCACCGCCGGGTTCCCGCGCACGCCGGGCATGAGCCGCGACGACCTGATCGGCAAGAATGCTGGCGTGATTGCAACCGTCGCCGACGGGATCAAGCAATACTGCCCCGGCGCCTTCGTCATCGTCATCACCAACCCGCTCGACGCGATGGTCTGGGTGATGCAGCAGAAATCCGGCCTGCCGCCGAACATGGTCGTCGGCATGGCGGGCGTGCTGGACAGCTCGCGCTTCCGCCTGTTCCTGGCGCATGAGTTCAACGTCTCGGTCGAGGATGTCACCGCCTTCGTGCTCGGCGGCCACGGCGACACGATGGTGCCGCTCGTGCGCTACAGCACGGTCGCAGGCATCCCGGTGCCGGACTTGGTGGCGATGGGCTGGACCACGCAGGCCAAGATCGACGAGATCGTCAAGCGGACCGCGAATGGCGGCGGCGAGATCGTCAAGCTGCTCGAGAAAGGCAGCGCCTTCTACGCGCCGGCCGCCAGCGCAATCGCGATGGCCGAGAGCTACCTGCTGGACAAGAAGCGCGTGCTGCCGGCGGCGGCGCACCTGACCGGCCAGTATGGCGTGGACGGGCTGTATGTCGGCGTGCCCGTCGTGATCGGCGCCGGCGGCGTCGAGAAGATCGTCGAGATCAAGCTGAACGCCGACGAGCAGGCCGCTTTCGACAAGAGCTGCGGATCGGTCCGTGAGCTGATCGATGCGAGCCGCAAGATCGTCGGCTGAGACATCGCGGCATACCAGGGCAACGGCGGACGCGCCGCCGTTGCACCTATCTATTGTGGATCGCTCCGGTGGAGCGAGAGTTAAAGGGATAGAGCAATGCCCGGCGTAGATGTCCTTGCCTCCATATTCAACGGCGCGAACGCGGCCTACATGGCGGACCTCTACGCCCGCTGGGTGAACAACCCCGCCAGCGTCGACCCAAGTTTCGGCGAGCTGTTCGGCGTCTTGAACGACGAAGCGCGCGGCGTGCTCGAGGATGCGAGCGGCGCGTCGTGGGCACCGCGCAAGTTCGACATCGGCGAGCCCGAAGCGGCGGCGCCCTCGGGCAAGGCGGCCGGAAAGCCAGGCGCGAAGCCCGTTGCAGGCGGCGCCAGCCCGGAGCAGGTGCGCGCGACCGCGCTCGACAGCCTCCGCGCCCTGATGTTGATCCGGGCCTATCGCGTGCGCGGCCACCTGGAATCACAGCTCGACCCGCTCGGCCTACAAGTTCCGGCGTCGCACCCCGAGCTCGACCCCGCCTCCTACGGCTTCGGCCCGGGCGACCGCGACCGGCCGATCTTCATCGACGGCGTGCTCGGCCGTGAAAGCGCCACCGTCAACGAGATCCTCGATATCGTCCGCACGAGCTATTGCGGCCCGATCGGCGTGGAGTTCATGCACATCCAGGATCCCGATCAGAAAACCTGGATTCAGCGCCGGATTGAAGGCGCGCCGTGGGTCGGCAGCTTCGACGTCAACGCCAAGCGAACCATCCTGACGCAACTCACCGAGTCGGAGGGGTTCGAGACATTCTGCCAGCGCCGATTCGTCGGCACCAAGCGGTTCGGGCTCGAGGGCGGCGAAGTCACCATTCCCGCCATGCATGCATTGATCGATGTAGCCGCGCAGGCTGGTGTCAACGAAATCGCCATTGGCATGCCGCATCGCGGGCGGCTGAACACGCTGGTCAACATCGTCCGCAAGCCGTTCACCGCCGTGTTCAGCGAGTTCGGCGGCGCCAGTTCGCAGCCCGACGACGTGCAGGGCTCCGGCGACGTGAAGTACCATCTCGGCACCAGCACCGACGTCGAGATCGCCGGTCATCCGGTCCACATCTCGCTGCAACCAAACCCGTCGCACCTCGAGGCGGTCGACCCGGTCGTGATCGGCAAGGTCCGCGCCCGGCAGGACGGTGCCGGCGACACCAAGGAGCGTCGTAGTGTGATGGCGATCCTGCTGCATGGCGACGCCGCCTTCGCCGGGCAGGGGTTGGTTTACGAGACGCTCGCGATGAGCCAACTCATCGGCTATCGCACCGGCGGGACGGTGCACCTGATCGTCAACAACCAGATCGGCTTCACGACCGTGCCGGCGCACGCCTATTCCGGCCTGTATTGCACGGACGTCGCGAAATCGATCCAGAGCCCGATCCTGCACGTCAACGGCGATCAGCCGGAGGCGGTGGTGTTCGCGTCACGCTTCGCCGCCGAGTTCCGGATGCAGTTCGGCACCGACATCGTGCTCGACATCGTCTGCTACCGCCGCCACGGCCATAACGAGACCGACGAGCCGGCCTTCACGCAGCCGATCATGTATCGCGCGATCAAGGATTTGCCGACGACGCGCGCGCTGTATGCGGAGCGTCTGGCGGCGGAAGGCACGATCCCGGCCGATGAATCCAAGGCGATCTGGGATGGATTCCAGGCCAAGCTCGAGGAATCCTATCAGGCGGCGCAATCCTATCGCCCGAACAAGGCGGACTGGCTGGAGGGCCACTGGTCCGGGCTGAAGCAGGCCGGCGACGACGAGGAACTGCTCGAGACGTCCACGGCGATGAGCCTCGAGGCGCTGCAGGAAGTCGGGCGCGCGATCTATACGCCGCCCTCGGATTTCGACCTGAACCCGAAGATCGCGCGCCAGCTCGAAGCCAAGCGCGCCATGTTCGAGACTGGGCAAGGTATCGACTGGGCAACCGGCGAAGCGCTTGCGTTCGGCGGCCTGCTCGCCGAGGGATCGCGGGTGCGGCTCTCGGGCGAGGACTGCCAGCGCGGGACGTTCAGCCAGCGGCACGCGGTGCTGGTCGATCAGACCAACCAGCACGAATACGTGCCGCTCAACAACATCAAGGATGGCCAGGCGAAGATCGAGATCTACAACTCGCTGCTGTCCGAGGCGGGCGTGCTCGGGTTCGAGTACGGCTACAGCCTGGCCGATCCGCGTACGCTGGTGCTGTGGGAGGCGCAGTTCGGCGACTTCGCCAACGGCGCGCAGGTGATCATTGATCAGTTCCTGGCCTCGGGCGAGACCAAGTGGCTGCGCATGAGCGGTCTGACGCTGCTGTTGCCGCATGGCTACGAAGGCCAGGGACCGGAGCACAGCAGCGCGCGGATGGAGCGATATCTGCAGCTCTGCGCCGAGCGCAACATGATCGTGGCAAACATCACGACGCCCGCGAACTACTTCCACGCGCTGCGGCGGCAGCTGAAGCGGAACTACCGCAAGCCGCTGGTGATCATGACGCCGAAATCGCTGTTGCGGCACAAGCTGGCGGTCAGCCCGCTGGCCGATTTCGCCGAAGGCACCGGGTTCAAGCCGGTGCTGGGCGAGGTCGACAAGCTGCAGGCGCCGGAGAAGGTGCGCCGCGTCGTGATGTGCTCGGGCAAGGTCTACTACGACCTGCTTGCTGCCCGTCGCGAAGCCGGCGTGGACGACGTGGCGATTATCTCGCTCGAGCAGATCTATCCGTTCCCGGAGATCACGCTGCCGAAGGTCTTGGGTCCGTATCGGAATGCCGACCTGGTGTGGTGCCAGGAGGAGCCGGCGAACATGGGCGCCTGGACATTCGTGGACCGTCGGATCGAGGGCTTGCTGACCAAGCTCGACGGCGCAGCCAAGCGGCCGCAATACGTTGGCCGGTGCGACGCGGCGAGCCCGGCGACGGGTCTGGCAAAGGTCCACGCCCAACAACAGACTGCCCTAGTGCGACAAGCGCTGGGCCTCAACTCGTAAGCGGAGCCACACATGGGCATCGACATCAAGGTTCCGACGTTGGGCGAGAGCGTCAGCTCCGCCACGGTGGCGCGCTGGCTGAAGAAGACGGGCGACAACGTCGCGGCCGATGAGCCGCTGGTGGAACTCGAGACCGACAAGGTAACTGTCGAGGTGCCGGCGCCGCAGGCCGGCGTGCTGGATGCGATCCTCTCTGAGGAGGGGGCCGAGGTCGCCGTGGGTGCCGTGCTCGGAACGCTCGAAGCGGGCACCGGGCCGGCCAAGAAGGCGCCAGCCCCGGCCGCGAACCCGCAGCCGGGCGTAAATCCGCCGCCTGCGCCGCGCGGACCGGTCTCGCGCCCCGCGACCGAGCAGCCGAAAGCATCGGGCCATTCGCCGATGCCCTCGGCTGCCAAGATGATGGAAGAGCGCGGCCTGCAATCCACCCAGCTCGACGGGTCCGGCAAGGACGGTCGCATCACGAAGGGTGACGTGCTCGACTTCCTGTCGCGCCCGGCGCCTGCTGCCTCTGCCGCCCCGCCGGCCGCGCGCGCGCCGCGAGATGCGCAGCCCGGCGAAGAGCGCGTCAAGATGACCCGCCTGCGCCGCACGATCGCGCTGCGTCTAAAGGACGCGCAGAACACCGCGGCGATGCTGACCACCTTCAACGAGGTGGATATGACCGCGGCGATGGCGCTGCGGGCCGAATACCGCGATGCGTTCGAGAAGAAGAACGGCGGCACCCGTCTCGGCTTCATGTCGTTCTTCGTGCGCGCCTGCGTGACCGCGCTGAAGGAATTCCCGGCGGTCAATGCCGAAATCGACGGCGACGACATCGTCTACAAGAATTTCGTCCACATGGGCATCGCCGTGGGCGGCGCGAACGGACTCGTGGTGCCGGTGGTGCGTAATGTCGAGCAGATGGGGTTCGCGCAGATCGAGCGGACGATCGGCGACTTCGGCAAGCGCGCACGCGACGGACAGCTCAAGATCGACGAGCTCTCGGGCGGCACGTTCACCATCACCAATGGCGGCGTCTACGGCAGCTTGATGAGCACGCCGATCCTGAACGCGCCGCAGTCGGGCATCCTGGGGATGCACAAGATCCAGGAGCGGCCGATGGCGATCGGCGGGAAAGTCGAGATTCGGCCTATGATGTATCTGGCGCTGTCCTACGACCACCGGATCGTGGACGGGAAGGAAGCGGTGTCGTTCCTGGTGCGGGTGAAGGAAAACGTCGAGGACCCGCGCCGACTGTTGCTGGACCTGTAAGCGATGGCCGAGAGCTACGACGTCATCGTCATTGGCGGTGGGCCCGGCGGCTACGTCTGCGCGATCCGCGCGGCGCAGCTCGGGCTGAAGACGGCTTGCGTGGAGCGGCGGGCGACGCTGGGCGGGACGTGCCTGAACATTGGCTGTATCCCGAGCAAGGCACTGCTGCAATCCTCGGAGAATTTCGACGAGGCACGGACCCATTTCGCCGAGCATGGCGTGATGATCGAGAGCGTGAAGCTCGATCTGGCGCGGATGCAGGCGCGCAAAGGCAAGGTGGTCGAGGCGAACGTCAAGGGCGTCGAGTTCCTGTTCAAGAAGAACAAAGTGGCTTGGCTGAAGGGCACCGGGCGGATCACGGCGCCGGGTCGGGTTTCGGTCGACGGGACCGAATACGAGGCCAAGAACATCGTGATCGCGTCGGGGAGCGAGAGCATTCCGCTACCGGGTGTCGACGTGGACGAGAAGCGGATCGTCAGCAGCACGGGCGCGCTCGAGCTGGACCAGGTGCCGGAGCGGCTGGTCGTGATCGGCGGCGGGTATATCGGGCTCGAGCTGGGCAGTGTTTGGAAGCGGCTGGGCTCGGAGGTGACGGTCGTCGAGTATCTCGACCGGCTGGTTCCGGGCATGGATAGCGAGGTCGGCAAGGCCTTCGAGCGGATCCTCGGCAAGCAAGGGATCAAGTTCCGGCTGGGCACGAAGGTGACGGCGGCGTCACAGGACGGGAATGCGGTCAAGCTGACGCTGGAGCCGGCCAAAGGCGGCGAGGCCGAGACGATCGAGGCGGACGTGGTGCTGGTCGCGATTGGGCGCCGGGCGTTCACGGATGGGCTGGGGATCAAGGAGGCCGGGGTCGAGCTGGATGAGCGCGGCCGGGTCAAGGTAGACGCGCATTATGCGACGAACGTGCCGGGCATCCTCGCGATCGGCGACGTGATCGCCGGGCCGATGCTGGCGCACAAGGCCGAGGAAGAGGGCGTGGCCGCGGCCGAGCGGATCGCCGGGCAGGCCGGGCATGTTAATTACGACGTGATCCCAGGCGTCGTTTATACCTGGCCGGAGGTCGCCAGCATCGGCGCGACTGAGGACCAGCTTAAGCAGCAAGGCGTCGAGTATGCCGTGGGCAAGTTCCCGTTCACCGCCAACGGGCGGGCGCGGGCGATGGGCAGCACGGACGGTTTCGTGAAGATCCTGGCGGACAAGAAGACGGATCGGGTGTTGGGCGCGCACATCATCGGGCCCGACGCCGGGACGCTGATCGCGGAGATCGCCACGGCCATGGAGTTCGGTGCGAGCAGCGAAGACATCGCGCGCACCTGTCACGCGCATCCAAGTCTCAATGAAGCCGTTAAGGAGGCTGCGCTCGCCGTAGAGGGGCGCGCCATCCACATTTAGTTCGGCAGGGACAATGACGATCGGTGCGGCGAAGGACCACTCCTACACGGTGACGATCACCTGGACCGGCAATACCGGCCAGGGTACGGCGGGGTATCGCGACTATGAGCGGACCCATGAGGTGATCGTACACGGCAAGCCGGGCATCCCCGCCTCTTCCGACCCGGCATTCCGTGGCGATCGGGCACGCTATAATCCAGAGGAGATGCTGGTCGCGTCACTCTCGTCCTGCCACATGCTCTGGTATCTGCATCTCTGCAGCGTCGAGGGAATCGTGGTCCTGGCGTATCAGGACGTGGCCGAGGGTGTGATGGCCGAGGATGCGGATGGCGGCGGGCGGTTCACCGAGGTGGTGCTGCAGCCAGAGATCACGCTGGCGGCGGGGGCGGACGTGTCGCGCGCGCGGGCGCTGCATGCCGATGCGCAGGCGAAGTGTTTCATCGCGAACTCGGTCAATTTCCCGGTCCGGCACGAGCCGGTGTTCCGTCAGGCCTGAACCATGCTGGCGCTCACGATGGGCGACCCGGCTGGAATCGGCGGTGAGCTGACGCTGAAGGCTTGGGCCGCGCTGCGGCGGTCCGGGCCGGTGTTCGCGGCGATCGACGATCCCGGGCGGCTGCGGGCGATCGATGCCGGTATACCGATCCAGGCGATCGACAGAATCGAGGAGGCAGCGGGCGTGTTCGGCGAGGCGCTGCCTGTGCTGCCCATGCCGCTTTCGACCCCGCCCTGTCCAGGCAAACCCGACCCGGCGAATGCCCGCGCGGTGATCGAAAGCATCGAGGAGGGCGTGCGGCTGGCGCAATCGGGGCGGGCACGGGGCGTGGTGACCAACCCGATCAGCAAGGCGGTGCTCTATCAGGCAGGCTTTCCGCATCCGGGGCATACGGAGTTCCTGGGTGCGCTGACCGGGGCGGCGCATCCGGTGATGATGCTGGCGAACCAGTATCTGCGGGTGGTGCCGGTGACGGTCCATCTGGGACTACGGGCGGCGCTGGATCTGCTGAGCACCGAGATGATCGTGGTCGTGGCGCGGATCACGGCGGCGGCGTTGCGGTCGCAGTTCGGCATCGAGAAGCCGGTGCTGGGGATGGCCGGGCTGAACCCGCATGCCGGCGAGAGCGGCACGATGGGGCACGAGGAGGAGACCATCATCTGGCCGGCGCTGCGGCAGTTGCGGCGAGATGGCATCGAGATCAAGGGGCCTTACCCGCCGGACACGATGTTCACGGCACAGGCGCGGCCCGGCTACGACGCGGCGATCTGCATGTATCACGACCAGGCGTTGATCCCGCTGAAGACGCTTGATGTGGCGAGCGGAGTCAACGTGACCCTGGGGCTGCCGATCATCCGGACGTCGCCAGATCATGGGACGGCGTTCGACATCGCCGGGCAGAACAAGGCGGATCCGACGAGCCTGATCGCGGCGTTGCAGATGGCGAACAGTATGGGAGCGGGGCGGTGACGGTGCGGCTTGGGGTCAATATCGATCATGTGGCGACGATCCGGAACGCGCGGGGCGGCGTGCATCCGGACCCGTTCGCGGCCGCGCTGGTGGCGATTGGCGCCGGAGCGGATGGGATCACGGCGCATCTGCGCGAGGATCGGCGGCATATCCGAGACGCGGATCTGGAGCGGCTGGCCGAGGCGGCGGAGATCCGTCTGAACATGGAGATGGCGGCAACGGAGGAGATGGTCGGGATCGCGCTGCGGCTGCGGCCGGCCGCGTGCTGCCTGGTGCCGGAGAAGCGCGAAGAGGTGACGACCGAGGGCGGGCTGGACGCGGCGGGGCAGGAGGCGGTGCTGACGCCGCGGGTGAAGGCGCTGCGGGAGGCGGGGATTCGCGTGTCGCTATTCCTCGACCCGGACGCCAAGCAACTCGAGGCGGCAAAGCGCATCGGGGCGGAAGTCGTCGAGCTTCATACCGGCAGCTACGCGGAGGGGCATGAGGGGGAGCTGGAGCGGTTGCGCACGGGCGCGGCGACGCTGCGGCGGCTGGGACTGGAGTGCCATGCCGGGCATGGGCTGACCTACGCCAACGTTCTGCCGATCGCGGCTTTCCCGGAGGTGGAGGAGCTCAACATCGGGCATTTCTTGATCGGGCAGTCGGTGATGGATGGGCTGCCTGGGGTGGTCATGCGGATGAAGGCTTTGATCCTGGGGGCGCGGAAAGCTCAATAAGCTCGCCTGACCGTCCCCGTGCCCCACCCAGAACGAACGGAAGGCGCGGGCCTCCCGTGCTCCGAGGGTGCGCGCGTTGCCAGACGGCCTGAAGGCCGGCGGCGTCGACATTGGTGTAGCGCTGGGTGGTGGAGAGACTCGCGTGTCCAAGGAGTTCCTGGATCGCGCGGAGGTCGGCGCCGCCGCCCAGGAGGTGGGTGGCGAAGCTGTGGCGCAGCGCGTGGGGAGTGGCGTGTTCGGGGAGGCCGGCACGGCGACGGAAATCTTGCATCAGCTTGCGGGCGACGGATTGGTTGAAGCGAGCGCCGCGGGCGCCGACGAACAAAGGCGCATCTTTGGTCGGCGACGGGTGCAGGCGGAGCCAGGCGGTCAGCGCCTCGGCGACGGCGGGCAGAAGGGGGACAAGGCGTTCCTTGCGGCCTTTGCCGAGGATGCGGAGGGTCGTGGCGCCTTTGGGGAGTGCGTCGACATTGAGCGACAAGGCTTCGGCGATGCGCAGCCCGGCGCCGTAGAGCAGAGTGAAAAGGGCGGTATCGCGCGCTTGCCAGCGGGCGTCTTCGTGTTCGGCGCCGATTTCCTGCACGAGCTCCGTGGCCTGCGCGGGGGTCAGCGCGCGAGGCGCGGGTGGCCGGATGCGGGGACGGCCAAGAAGGCCCGGCGCCGGGTTGGTCACGCCATGGTGCCGGGCGAGATAGCGGTAGAGGCTGCGGACGGCGGAGAGATGACGCGCCCGAGTGGCGTTGCCGGCGCCGTCGACTGATTCCTTGGCGAGCCAGGCGCGGAGGTCGGTTTGCTGGACGGCAGCGAGATCGATGAGCGTGGGCTCGCGGGCGAAGTGGCCGGTGAGGAAGCCGAGAAAGCCGGCGAGGTCGTTCTGATAGGCGATGATGGTGTGGGGCGAGGAGTTGCGCTCGCGCCGCAGCCAATCAAGGAAGCCGTTGACGGCTTCGAGGGCGGTCACGGGCGTTCCAGGACCGTAGCGGTGACTTGGCCGAGAAAGGCGAGGGCTTGCGTGCCTGCGCCTTCGAGGCCGTCGGGGTCGCGGGCGGCGAGGGTGATCATAGCCGGGCCGGCCACCAGGGGCACGCGGATGAGGGCTTCGCGGCAGGCAAGCGGGGCGGCCTCGCCGTGGAGCGAGAAGTCGCGGACGGCGTCACGGACGAGGGCGGGCCGGTGGCCGAGCAGGGCGTCGACGGTGCCCGGGATGAGGCGGGCGGCGCCTTGCAGATCGAATTCGGCGCAGAGGCGGACGCTTTCGAGGCGCAGCAGGCCGGGAACGTCGTTCTGCAGGCACCAGGCCGGGTCTGGCGCGCGGACGAGCGCGAGGACGGCGTCCTGAACGAGTTGCATGAACCCATCGGCGGCTCGGCGTCCGCCGGCAGCTGCGGTGCCGTGACGGCGGGCTTGGTCGAGCATGGCCGCCATGTGGTCGGCGATGGCTTCCCCGTGGAGGCGGCGCGGAGGCTCGAGCACGGCGTAGAGTTCGGGATGTGCGGCGAGCCAGCCGGGATTCGCGCGCAGGAAGGCTGCAATCAAACGGTCGCCATCCTCGGCCTCCCGTTGCAAACGTACCAGCGCTGCGTCATCCAGAATTATGGCCACTCTCCGTTCATCCGAACCGAGCCTACAGCTTGATGGGCCGGCTCGGAAGCGCGTTCCCGTTCTGCTGCCGCGGCCATTCCGGGGTGCGTTCGACTACGCCGTCGCAGCGGGCCAGGACCCGAAGCCCGGCGATGTCGTGCTGGTGCCGCTCAATCGACGAGAAGAGGTCGGGGTGGTTTGGGATGGCGGCCCGGATGCATCGGTCGCCGACGCGAAGCTGAAACCGATCACCGCGGTGCTGGATACGCTGCGGATTCCGGCGGCGTTGCGGCAGTTTGTGGATTGGGTGGCGGCATACACGTTGGCGATGCCGGGAGACGTCCTGGCGATGGCGCTGCGGGTGAACGCGCTGATGCCGGAGACGCCGCCGGTGGGTTGGCGCTTGGCGGGTGCGCCGGCCGGGCTGAGCAAGGGGCGGGGCCGGGTGGCGGCGGTGCTGGCGGATGGGTTGCCGCGGACGACGAGCGATCTGGCGCGGGCGGCCGGCGTGAGCGCGGGTGTGGTGCGGGGGATGGGACATGCCGGGTTGTTGGAGCCGGCGGCGCTCTTGGCGCGGGCACCGTTCGCGACCCCGGACCCTGCGCATCCAGGACCGGTCCTGTCAGGGCCGCAGGCGGAGGCGGCCAGTGAGCTGCGGGCGGCGGTGCGGGCCCGGCGGTTCGGGGTGACGCTGCTGGATGGCGTCACCGGGTCAGGGAAGACAGAGGTCTATCTCGAGGCGGTGGCGGAGTGCGTGGCGGCGGGACGACAAGCCTTGGTGCTGCTGCCGGAGATCGCGCTGTCCTCGCAATGGCTGGAGCGGTTCGAGCAGCGGTTCGGGGTCGCGCCGGCTGTTTGGCATTCGGATCTGGGGTCGCGCACGCGCCGGGTCACGTGGCGAGCGGTGGCGGAGGGCGGTGCGCCTGTCGTGGTGGGGGCGCGGTCGGCGCTGTTCCTGCCGTTTCCGGATCTGGGGCTGATCGTGGTCGATGAAGAGCACGAAACGGCGTTCAAGCAAGAGGATGGCGTTGTCTACCATGCGCGGGACATGGCGGTGGTCCGGGCGCGGCTGTCGGAGGCGCCGGCCGTGCTCGTTTCGGCGACGCCGAGCTTGGAGACCTTGGCGAATGTGGAGGCCGGGCGGTATCGGCGGGTGACGCTGGAGAGCCGGCACGGCGGGGCGTCGCTGCCGGCGGTGCGGGCGATCGACCTGCGGGCGCATCCGCCGGAGCGGGGGCTGTTCCTGTCGCCGGTGCTGATCGAGGCGATCAAGGCGACGTTCGAGCGGGGAGAGCAGGCGATGCTGTTCCTGAACCGGCGCGGGTATGCGCCGCTGACGCTGTGCCGGACGTGCGGGCATCGGATGCAGTGTCCGAACTGCACGGCGTGGTTGGTGGAGCATCGGGCGCGGCGGTCGCTGGCTTGTCACCATTGCGGGCATACGGAGCCGATCCCAGAGGCTTGTCCGAGCTGCGGAGCGGCGCACAGCCTGGTGCCCATCGGGCCGGGGGTGGAGCGGATCACCGAGGAGGCGGAGGCGGCGTTTCCGGAGGCTCGGCTGCTGGTGATGGCAAGCGACACCCTGACCGGGCCGCAAGCGGCGGCCGACGCGGCGCATCGGATCGAGGCGCGCGAGGTGGATCTGATCATCGGGACGCAGATCGTCGCCAAGGGCTGGCATTTCCCGCATCTGACGCTGGTGGGGGTGGTCGACGCGGATCTGGGGCTCGCGGGCGGCGATCTGCGGGCAGCGGAGCGGACCGTGCAGTTGCTGCACCAGGTGGCGGGACGCGCGGGACGCGCGGAAGCCCCCGGCCGGGTGCTGCTTCAAACGTTCAGTCCGGAGCATCCGGTCATGACGGCGTTGATCGAGGGGGATCTGGGCGGGTTCATGGCGACGGAGGCGGATATGCGGCGGCCAGGAGGATGGCCGCCGTTCGGGCGGCTGGCGGCGCTGATCGTGAGCGCGGATTCCGCGCAGGGAGCGGACGAGCTGGCACGGGACATCGGCCGGATGGCGCCACATGGCGACGGCGTGACGGTGTTGGGGCCGGCGCCGGCGCCCTTCGCGATCCTGCGCGGGCGGCATCGGCGGCGGTTGCTGCTGAAGACGCGACGCGATGTCGCGGTGCAGCCGATCCTGCGCGAGTGGCTGGAGCAGGTGCGGGTCAAGGGGACCGCGCGGGTCGACGTCGATGTCGATCCGGTGTCGTTCTTGTAGCTCCCGGCCCTCCCCACGAGGGGAGGGGAATTTCCGGAGCGGCTGGTTAGGTGTTCATGGCGTCGAAGAAGTCTTGGTTGGTCTTGCTGTATTTCAGCTTATCCAACAAGAAATCCATCGCGTCGGTTAGGCCCATCGGGTTCAGGATGCGGCGCAGGACCCACATTTTCGACAAGGTGCCGCGCTCGACGAGGAGTTCTTCCTTGCGGGTGCCGGACTTGGTGATGTCGATCGCTGGGAAGGTGCGCTTATCGCTGAGCTTGCGGTCGAGGATGATCTCGCTGTTGCCCGTGCCCTTGAACTCTTCGAAGATCACCTCGTCCATGCGGCTGCCGGTATCAATAAGCGCCGTAGCGATGATGGTCAGGCTGCCGCCTTCCTCGATGTTGCGGGCGGCGCCGAAGAAACGCTTCGGGCGCTGCAACGCATTCGCGTCCACGCCGCCGGTGAGCACCTTGCCGGAGCTGGGGACGACGGTGTTGTAGGCCCGCGCCAGGCGGGTGATGGAGTCGAGCAGGATCACCACGTCGCGCTTGTGCTCGACGAGACGCTTGGCCTTTTCGAGAACCATCTCGGTGACTTGGACGTGTCTCGTGGCCGGTTCATCGAACGTGCTGGCGACGACTTCACCCTTTACCGTGCGGCTCATGTCCGTGACTTCCTCCGGGCGCTCGTCGATGAGCAGGACCATGAGGAAGACTTCGGGGTGATTGGCGGCAATGGCGGTGGCGATGTTTTGCAGCATCACCGTCTTGCCCGTGCGGGGCGGCGCGACGATGAGGGCGCGCTGGCCCATGCCGATGGGACAGATGAGGTCGATGACGCGGGGCGTCATATCCTTGCCGGGCCCCTTGGCGACGGATTGGAAGTTCTCGACTTCCATCTTGAGCTTCCGCTCGGGGTAGAGCGGGGTGAGGTTGTCGAAGTTGATGCGGTGCTTGACCGCGTCGGGGGGCTCGAAATTGATGCTGTTGAGCTTCAGCAGGCAGAAATAGCGCTCGCCGTCCTTGGGCGCGCGGATCTGGCCTTCGACGGTGTCGCCGGTGCGGAGCGCGAAGCGGCGGACCTGGTTCGGGCTGATGTAGATATCGTCGGGGCCGGGCAGGAAGTTGGCCTGGCTGGAGCGCAAGTAGCCGAACCCGTCGGGGAGGATTTCGAGGGTGCCTTCGCCGAAGATGGCCTGGTCGTTGTCGGCCAAGTTCTTGAGGATGGCGAACATCATGTCCTGCTTACGCAGGGAGGATGCGTTCTCGATATTCAGGGATTCGGCGTAACTCAGCAGATCGGCCGGTGCTTTGGCCTTGAGTTCGGCGAGATGCATTAGGTCGCCTTCGGATCATAGGACGTTTTCGCCGATTATCGAAGTGCGGCGATGTCCCGATGGGGGAGGGAGAGCCGGGCCAGGAAGGCCGCGCGCTCGTCAGGGTATGGCTCCGAAACACTCGGGTCCACGATCATCACCTGACATCGCTGCCGTTCGGCGTCAAGAGCCTAAAAAGGCTTGGCGATGACCATGATGACGGCAACGACCATCAGCACGGTCGGAACCTCGTTGGCGATGCGGTAGAAGCGCTCAGATTTCTGGTTGCGGTCCTGCAAGAAGTTCTTGCGCCACTTGCTGCAGGCGCCGTGGAAACCGCTCATCAGGATGACGGCGAGGAGCTTCACGTGCCACCAATTGGGCGGCCACCAAGAGACCACGCCGGGCGTCAGCACGAGGAGAAGGCCGAAAACCCAAGCGGCGATCATGGCGGGGGTCATGATCTGCTTGAGCAGCCGCCGCTCCATGATCTTAAACCGCTCGCTCTCGGCCGATCCGCGCGGGACGGCGCAATGATAGACGTAGAGGCGCGGGAGATAGAAGATTCCGGCCATCCAGGCGATGATCGAAATGACGTGGAGGGACTTGGTCCAGGGATAGGCCGCAGTCAGGAACGAGCCGATCATGCGGCGTGCCGGATGGCGGCGCGGAACATGGCGGGGACATCGGCGAGGGAGCGGATGACGGTGGCGCCGGCGTCGCGCAGGGCCTGGCCGTCGCCATGCGGGTCGAGGCCGAGGCAGGCCATCTTGGCAGCCTTCGCGGCGGTGGCGCCCGGGACGCTGTCCTCGATGACGAGACAGGCAGCAGGGGGAATGCCTTCGGCGCGGGCGGCCTGCAGGAAGACGTCCGGCGCGGGCTTGCCGACGCCGACATCGTCGGCGCTGTGGGCGCGATCGACCAAAGCGAGCATGCCGGTACGGGCGAATTTGGCGCGCATCTCCTGATGGCTGCTGTTCGACGCGACGCGGTAAGGGATGGACAGCATGTCGAGCGCGCGCATCGCATCCAGTGCCCCGGGGACAGGGCGGACCTCGCGGGAGAGAACGTCGATGATGCGGCGACGGAGCATCTCGACCCAACCGTCGGGAACGGCGCGGCAGATCTTCATCTCGACCAGCGGCGCGATCTGCTCGAGGCGGAAGCCGACGAAGCGGCGCATGCTCTCGGCCTCGTCCATGGGCCAGCCGAGTTCGGTGACGGCTTCGGCGACCGCGCGGTTCGACGGGCCCTCGCTGTCGACCAAGACGCCATCACAGTCGAAGATCACCAGGCGCAGGGGAAGTTTTGGTGGAAAGCTCACGCGGCTTCGGCCAGTTCGGGCTGGGGGGTGGCTTGGATGCCGGGCTGGGCACCGGCCTGCGCATGGGGACAATCGCCGTGGGGGCGGGGGCAGGTGCGCGCCCCGGCGAAACTGCACAGCCCGGCGCCACGGTCGAGCGCGGTTTGGACGAGTTCTGCGAGCGCGCCGATGAATTCCGGGTCGCTGTTCTGGGTGGGAGCCCGGAAATAGCCGGTGATGCCGGCCTTCTCGGCCAATTCGCGATATTCGACGTCGAGCTCAACCAGGGTTTCCGAGTGTTCGGAGACGAACGCGATAGGGACGACGAGGACGGCGACCTTATCGTGGACGGCGCGCTCGATCTCTTCCTCGGTGCTGGGGCCGATCCACTTCTGGGGTGTGGCGCGGGACTGGTAGCAAACTGCGGAATCGAGACCAGGGATGCCAAGGTGCTTGACGACGCCGGCGACGGTGCGTTCGACCTGGAACTGGTAAGGGTCGCCCTTCGCGATGATCACTTCGGGCAGGCCGTGGGCGGAGAACAGGACGCGCAGCCCGGTCCCGACCGGGAGCTTGGCGCGAGCCTCGTCATAGGCGCGGCGGACGATCGCGGTGGTGGCGGCGAGATAGGCGCCGTCCGAATGGTAGCAGCAGAGCGTGGTGGTGGGCTTGGCGAGGCCGGCCTGGGCGGCGGCTTCGCGCCACGCCGTCAGGCTGCTGCCGGTCGTGGTGGTCGAATACTGGGGATAGAGCGGGAGCAGGACGATCTCGTCGGGATCCCAGTCGCGGACGGCCCGAGCGGCTTCGAGGCTGAACGGATGCCAGTAGCGCATGGCGATGAAGCAGCGGGAGCCCGGCACGCGGGCCTCCAGGGCGTTGGCCTGGTCCTGGGTGAGTTCGAGCAACGGGCTCTTGCCGCCGAGGATCGCGTAGTTCTCGCTCGCAGCCTTGACCCGGAGCGTGGCGATCAGGCGGGCGAGGAAGGGCCGGACGAACGGGGGAACGCGCAGGATGGCCGGGTCACGGAACAGGTTGAGCAGGAACGGTTTGACCGATTCCATGCGGTCCGGGCCGCCAAGGTTGAACAAGACGATGGCGGTTTTGCGCTGCGGCATGGAGCTAGAGGTAGCCGAGCCGGGCCGATGTTCAAGCGTTTCGGACATAGCGGACCAGTTCGGCAACGTGCTCCGGCGGGGTCGGCGGCACGATGCCGTGACCGAGATTGAAGATATGCGGGCGGCCGCGGACGGCGTCCAGCACGAAACGGGTTTCGGCCTCGAGCCCTTTCCCGCCGGCGACGACTGCGAGCGGATCGAGGTTGCCTTGGGTGGCGATCCCGTCGGGGACGAGGCCAAGCGCGGTGTGCAGATCGGCGCCGGTGTCGAACGCGACGGCTTGCAGACCGGCGGTCTGTGCGTAGCGCCCGGCCTGAAGCCCGGCAAGGCGAGGGAAGCCGATCAGCGGGATGTCGGGGTAGCGGGCGCGCAGCGCGGTGGCGATGCGTTGCGTCGGCCGGGTCACATAGCGGTCGAACAGGCGCGGCGAGAGAACGCCGGCCCAACTGTCGAAAATCTTGAGGACCTGCGCGCCGGCCTCGGCTTGCGCGGCGAGGTATTCGATCGTTGCGTCGGTCAGGATGTCGATCAGGCGATCGAGCAGTTCGGGGCGGGAGTGGCCCATGCCGCGGATGAGGGCGTGCTCCTTGGAGCCGCCGCCTTCGACCATGTAGCAGGCGACGGTGAAGGGGCCGCCGGCGAAACCAATGAGGACAGTCTCACTGCCGAGGGCAGCCCGGCAGAGTCGGACCGTCTCGAGAATGGGCGCGATGCGGCCCGGCAGCTTGGCGGGGTCGAGACCTAGGAGGTCGGCCTCGCTGCCGAGGCGAGGCAGCACGGGGCCCTCGCCTTCGCGGTATTCGAGACCGTAGCCGAGCGCCCAGGGCAGCATCAGAATGTCGCTGAACAAGATGGCGGCGTCGAAGCCATACCGGCGGATCGGCTGCAGCGTGACTTCCGCGGCGAGCGGCGGATTGGTGCAAAGGGCGATGAAGTCGCCGGCTCTGGCGCGGACCTCGCGATATTCGGGGAGATACCGGCCAGCTTGGCGCATGAGCCAGAGCGGCGGCGGCCAGACCGGTTCGCCAGCGAGAACCCGGAGGACGGGATGGGACATCAAAACCCTTTTAAGAGATCTTAAGAGATTCAGATGAGGGGGTAGTAGGCCGTGTGTAATCGGTGGTACCCGGCTTTTCCCCCGCCCTCCCGGTCTTGTCCACACCAAGATCGTCCGGCAACCGATTGAGGCTGGGGTTCCTTCTCGCGTCATCGACAATCACCGGTACGTGAGGGCCAAACCGTCCGCGTGTACCGAGGGCGTACCCGGTTGTCCCCGCTTCGCCTCCCCCCGCGTGCAGACGGCACTGCCCCACAGGGGTTTTCCCCGTTATCCTCATTGTCATGGAGCCTCACCGCATCGATCTGCACCTGGTCTCTGACGCGACGGGGGAGACGCTCAACTCGATTGCGCGAGCGACGATCTCGCAGTTCGAGCACGTCTCGATCCAGTATCATCGCTGGAGCCTGATCCGGACGCGGTTCCAATTGCATCGGGTGCTGGAAGGGATCGAGGCGGATCCGGGGCCGGTGCTATCGACGGTGATCGACAAGGCGTTGCGGAACGACCTAGAGACGACCTGTCATCGGCTGGGCGTGCCGGTGATCAACGTGCTGGATCCGGTGCTGTCGCTGTTGCAGGAGCATATCGGCGAGCAGGCGCAGTCGCGGCCGGGGCGGCAATATGTGCTGGACGCGGATTATTTCCGGCGGATCGACGCCATGCATTACGTGCTGGCGCATGATGACGGGCAGGCGCAGGCCGGGCTGTCGGAAGCCGACGTGGTTCTGGTGGGGGTTTCGCGGAGCAGCAAGACGCCGACCTCATTCTATCTGGCCAACCGCGGCGTGAAGGCGGCGAATGTGCCGCTGGTGCCGGGGACGCCGGATCCGCCGGGTCTCGAGGATCCGCGCTCGCCGGTGATCGGGCTGACGCTGGAGCCGATGGCGCTGATCGAGATCAGGCGGCACCGGCTGAAGCTGATTGCGCTCGGCGGCGATGCCGGGCGGATCAAGAGCGAGCAGACGGATTACGTGGATGTCGAGGCGGTGAAAGCGGAGCTGCTGTGGGCGCGGCGGTTGTGCGTGCGGCGCGGTTGGCCGGTGATCGACGTGACGAGGCGGTCGATCGAGGAGACGGCGGCGACGGTGCTGCAGCTGATGGATGCTTGGCATGAGCGGCGGCGCAAGGCGACGGCGCCCTCTTGATCCAGGCTGAAAGCCCAGGGCTGGTGCTGGCCAGCCAGAGCACGGCTCGGGCTGCGGTGTTGCGGTCGGCCGGATTACGGTTCGAGCAGCTTCCGGCGTTCGTCGACGAGGCGGCGGTGAAAGCAGCCGTGCGGAGCGAGGGCGGGTCCGCGGAGGAGTGCGCGCTGACGCTGGCCGGGTTGAAGGCGTCGCGGATCCGGCGCGATGACGCGGTCGTGATCGGATCGGACCAGATACTGGTCTGCGACGGGGAGTGGTTCGACAAGCCGGCCGATCTGCCGGCGGCACGGGTCCAGCTCGAACGGCTGCGGGGCCGGCGGCATGAGCTCGTGACGGCGGTGGTGTGCCATCGGGCCGGGCGGGAGATCTGGCACCATGTGGCGCGACCGGTGCTGTCGATGCGACGGTTCAGCGACACGTTTCTCGACCTTTATATAGAGGCGGAAGGCGACGCGCTGCTGTCGAGCGTGGGCGCGTATCGGCTGGAAGGCCTGGGCGTGCATCTGTTCGAGGCGATCACGGGGGAACATGCCGCGATTCTTGGCTTGCCCCTGCTGGCCACGCTGGGCTTTCTGCGGCAACACGGCTTACTTATCGACTAACGCTCGAGGGAGAGAAATGGCGAATAAAGTATACCCGGACGCCAAGGCGGCGCTGGCCGGGCTGCTGCATGACGACATGCTGATCATGGCGGGCGGATTTGGCCTCTGCGGCATCCCCTCGGTGCTGATCGAGGCGATCAGGGATAGCGGGGTCAAGGGTTTGACCGTCGTGTCGAACAATGCCGGCATCGATGACGCAGGGCTAGGGCTGCTGCTGCAGACGCGGCAGATCAAGAAGATGATCAGCTCGTATGTCGGCGAGAACGCGACGTTCATGAAGCAGTACCTGGCGGGCGAGCTGGAGATCGAGTTCAACCCGCAGGGGACGCTGGCGGAACGGATCCGGGCGGGAGGTGCAGGCATTCCGGCGTTCTTCACGCGCACCGGCGCCGGCACGGCCATCGCCGAGGGCAAGGAGGAGCGCGAATTCAACGGGCAGCGCTACATCATGGAGAAGGGCCTGTTCGCGGATCTGGCGATCATCCATGCGTGGAAGGGCGATACCGAGGGAAACCTGGTGTACCGGCGGACGGCGCGGAACTTCAATCCGCCGATGGCCACCGCGGCGAAGGTGACGGTGGTCGAAGTCGAACACCTGGTGCAGCCCGGCGAGTTGGACCCGGACCACATCATCACGCCGGGGATCTTCGTCAAGCGGATGGTGCATGTGCCCAATCCGGACAAACGAATCGAACAGCGCACCACGCGCAAGCAAGCCGCCGCGGCGCCTGCCGCCGCTGGCGCCGAATCTCTGCCCGCATAGGAGAACATCATGGCTTGGACCCGTGACGAAATGGCCGCCCGCGCCGCCCGCGAGCTCGAGGACGGCATGTACGTGAACCTCGGCATCGGCATCCCGACGCTGGTGGCCAACCACATCCCCGAGGGCATCAGCGTTCAGCTCCATAGCGAGAACGGGATGCTGGGGATCGGGCCGTTCCCGTTCGAGGGCGAGGAGGACGCCGACCTGATCAATGCCGGCAAGCAGACCGTGACGATGCTGCCGACCACGAGCATCTTCGACAGCGCGACGAGCTTCGCGATGATCCGCGGCGGCCATATCGCGATCAGCATTCTGGGCGCGCTGCAGGTGGCGGAGAACGGCGACCTCGCGAACTGGATGGTGCCGGGGAAGATGGTCAAAGGCATGGGCGGCGCGATGGACCTCGTCGCCGGGGTCGGACGGTGCGTGGTGCTGATGGAGCATACCGCCAAGGGAGCGGCGAAGATCCTCAAGCGCTGCAACCTGCCGCTGACCGGCGCCGGTGTGGTGAGCCTGATCATCACCGACCTGGCGCGTGTTCGAAGTGGATCATCCCGGTCAGGACGGGCTGACGCTGCTGGAGATGGCGCCGGGTGTGACGGTCGAGGAATTGCGCTCGAAGACCGAGGCGCAGTTCCATGTCGGCAAGAATGCGGGCGGCATGACGGCGCCGGCGCAGCGGATCGCTAGCTGATTGAGTTAGGGGATTGCCCCGTTTGGGGAGGGGGGCTATATGCGCGCCTTCCCAAGCCGGAGGGGCCGTAGCTCAGTTGGGAGAGCGCCTGAATGGCATTCAGGAGGTCAGGGGTTCGATTCCCCTCGGCTCCACCAACCCCTCTGCCGTTGACAGCGATCGGGCGTGCGCTATCACGGGACACGCTGGCGTTGTATGGTAGCCGCGTCATCAGATAGTCGCGCAAAACGGGCATCCACCGCATCGAGTGAGCCGCATTGAGCAGCACCGATCAAGATCCCACTAGCGAGACCGCTCGCCGTAAGTTCGACGACATCGCTTCGTTGTTCGGACCGATCGTGCCTCCCGCCGGCAGCCCGGTGCGGCCGCGCTTGCCATCTGCGCCGTCAGAACTGCCGCAAGTCTCGGATGCGGCGCTGGAAACCGAGATGGGGCCGAGGCTGGCGCCGCCGGAGACGCTACGGGCGCCCTCGGTCGAGCCGCTGAAATCCAAGCCGGCGGCGGCTGAGCCGGTCGCAGCGGCGCCGCCGACCAAGCCGGCTCCGCCGCCGCTGCCGACGGCACGCTCACCGATGCGCCTGGAGCCGCTGCCGGAGATGGTGCCTACGAGCGTTGATCCGGCGCCTGCGGAACGAGGAAGTAAGCGGCCATCAGAACCGCGCGTTGGCAGACGCGCCAGCGCAGAGGTGCCATGGCCGGACGCGTTCGCGCCACGGCCGAACTACAAGCCGGCGCAGAAGTCGCGTCTGCTCTATTGGCTGTTCCTGATCCCGTTCGCGGCAGTCGTTGCGTTTGCGATCACCTTTGTGGACCCGCGGGCGATCCGAGGTTTCGTGGACCAGACCTTGCCGCAATACTTGCCGGCCGAGGTGACCCGCTTGTTCGCGCGGCCAGCGCCGAACCCGCCGCCGGTGCTGCTGCCGAACGCGTTCACGGCGCCCGTGGAGATCCCCCCTTCCCCGCCAGCGGCCGTCACGCCGTCGACCGATCCGGCTCCCAGCAATCCGCCTAGCAGCTCGCCGGAGATGGGCACGCCGCCCGTTGCCCCGCCGCCGGTGAGCGCGCCTGCTCCCGCTGGTGAGTTGCCGACGGGGTTGCCTAACCCGCCGGCCCCGGCGATTGCGCCCGTTCCCGCTCAAGTCGCGCCGCCCACTCCGGCCCCCGGCGATACGCCTCCTGCCGCGCTTGAGCCCTCGGCCCCGACGCAGTTGGGGCAGCCTACGGCCGAACCGCTTGCGCCGGCAGCGGCCGACAACCAGCCGATCCCGCTGCCACCTCCGCCCCCCGCGGCGTCGGCAGCGCCACGAGTGACGATCTATTATCGGCGTAGCCAGGCCTCCGCGGAGGGTGAGGCGCGGCGGGTCGCGGCAAAGGTGGGCAATGCGGAAATCAAGCCGTCGAGCAGCACTTCCCGGTCGCCGATGATCTACTACTTCAATCCCGCCGACCGGGAAGCGGCGACGGCGATGGCCCGGTCGCTGGCAGGCGAAGGCGCGTCGGGCTGGATCGTGCGGGCGGGGCCCACCCGGCCGAACACGGGCGCGATCGACATTCTGCTGCCGTAAGCCGTTGCAACGGGGTTGCCCGGATAGGCGCATCGCGCAATCATCCGGCATGCGCTCGACATTGGCTCTTCTCGTCGTTCTTGCCGGCTGCTCGCAGCAGGGCGTGGTGACCACCGCGAATGGTTCGGCCTACCAGGTCGATTGCGGGGGACCGTTCAGCACCAAGCTGGACTGCAATCTGAAGGCGACGCGGATGTGTCCGGCGGGCTTCCAGCCGATCGCGTCGCCACCGGGTCAGCTGGTGTTCACGTGTTCGAAGCGCGCGATGCCGGCGACCGCCCCCATCGGGACGATCGAGTGACCGCGATCGAGGCGATCCGGCGGGATCAGGCAGAATTCGAGGCGATCCGGCACGATCTGCACGCCCATCCGGAACTGGGACTCGAGGAGCACCGCACGGCCGACATCGTCGCCCGGAAACTGGAATCCTGGGGGATCGAGGTGCATCGCGGCGTGGGGCGGACCGGGGTGGTCGGCGTGCTGCGCGCCGGGTCGGGGAACCGGGCGCTGGGCCTACGGGCCGACATGGACGCGCTGCCGATCGAGGAGATGACGGACTTGCCGTGGAAATCCACGGTGCCGGGGAAGATGCATGCGTGCGGCCATGACGGGCACACGACGATGCTGCTGGCGGCGGCGAAATATCTGTCGTCGACGAAGAAGTTCAGCGGAACGGTGCATTTCATCTTCCAGCCCGGCGAAGAGGGCTGCGGCGGGGCGCTGGCGATGCTCGAGGACGGGCTGTTCGAGCGTTTCCCCTGCGACGTGATCTACGGGCTGCACAACCGGACCGGGATGGACGTGGACACGGTGGCGGTGCGCGAAGGGGTCGCCATGGCGGGCGGCGCGTTCTTCGACATCAAGATCCACGGCAAGGGCGCGCACGGGGCGCGCCCGGAGGCGAGCATCGACCCGGTGCTGACGGCCTGCCATCTGGGCACGGCGCTGCAATCGATCGTGTCGCGCAACGTCAACCCGCGTGACCCGGCCGTGGTGAGCGTGACCAAGATCGTCGGCGGGGACGCTTATAACGTGATCCCGCAGACGGCGGTCGTATCCGGAACGGCGCGGTTCTTCGCGCGTCCGGTGGGCGAGCTGATCGAGGCGTCGGTGCGGCGGTTGGCCGAAGGTGTGGCCTCCGGGTTCGGAGCGACGGCGGAGGTGGATTGGCGGCTGATCTTTGCGCCGACGATCAATTCGGCGGAGCCGACCGAAGCGGTGCAGCGGGCGGCGCGGATGCTGGTCGGTGAAGAGAGGCTGGTGACGGACAAGCCGCCGGTCATGGGATCGGAGGATTTCGCCTTCATGCTCGAGAAGGTGCCAGGCGCCTATTTCAATATCGGGAACGGACCGGGGTTCCAGCCGCATCACCCCGGCTACGCGTTCAACGACGCCGCGATCCCCTACGGGGCAGGAATGTTCGCACAGATCGTCGAACAGGAACTGCCGGTGGAGTAATGTCGTCAGGGCGGCGGTTGCCGCCCCGACGACAACACTAGCGGCGGCGACGCACCACGGCGGCGAGCGCCGCGGTGGCGAGCAACGCCAGGGTGGCGGGCTCTGGGATGTCGATGCTGTCTGCGCCTTTGAGAGTCGAGACGACGCTGGCGCCGCCGGAGCCGGTTCCGGTGCTGCCCCAACCGATCACGTCCAGCACGGTCTGATCGAGGCTCGAGAGGACACCGCGCGTGCTCGGATAGGTGAAAGCGTCGGCTACGTCGGTGGTCGACGCGGTGCTGAGCCAGTCGGCGCGGTCGCCGCCGCTGCTGGAATGGTTGAAGTTGGCGAGATCGGTCGCGCCGTTGTCGATCGAGAAGTAGCTCGACGCATTGTAGTCGAAGCTGTGGACGCCGGTCCCGGAGTAGCGGAACAGATCTTCGATGGTGGCGAACCCGGGGGCGGCGCTGGACAGGCCGCTGATGCGGCCCATGACTTCGCTGAGCTCGTGTTCGGCGACGCTGATGAAGTCGAACGTGCCGCTGGCGATCGGGGCCGTGTGGCTGAAGCTGTAGTTGCTGGTGGAGCCGCCGAAGCCGATCGAGCCGTCGATCCCCGTGGTGGGCGAGACGATGCCGAGCGCCTTGGCCTGGGCCGAGGTGACGACGAAGTTGCTCTCACCGGCGGGGGCGCTGGCGGGCAGCGAAGCATAGGCGGACCGGTCGGCCGCGGTCGTCGCGGTTCTCGTGAGCATCGATTTGATCGAGGGGTAGCTGTAGTAGCCGTAGAGCGAGGTCGAGCTGGATCCGAGCGCGTTGCCGGGTAGGGCCTGCCCCGCGACGCTGCCCCAGCTGACGTTGACGTTCACCGTCACGGGGTTGGCGAAGAGCGCATCGAGGCCGAGTGCGGCCTGCTGAAAGGCGTTCTCGACGACGCTGGCATTGGAGAGCGAGGTGACGGAAGCGTCGTAGGTCGGGTTGATGGTGAGGGCCTTGGCCGGAAACGTGCCGATCAGGACGGCAGCGGCGATCGCTGCCGAGGAGAGGGCACGGGTCAGGGTCGTCTCCAGTTTTGGGAGTGCGGTTCGGCTGTCCGGTTAGCAACTCCGGATTATCGGAACAACCGCGCCGGCCGTTAATTACCGATTAGAACGACGTCGGCGTGCGTCAGCGACCACGCAGAGGAGTTCATAGAGAATTGACGCGCCGTGGAAAGCGGTTAGGCCGCCGACATCGAAGGGCGGGCTGACCTCGACCAGGTCGGCGCCGACGATGTCGAGGCCCATGAGGCCACGAATCAGGCGCTGGGCTTCGATCATGCTGATGCCGCCGGCTTCGGGGGTGCCGGTGCCCGGTGCGTAGATCGGATCGAGGCTGTCGATGTCGAAGCTGATATAGGTGGGACCGTCGCCAGCCACGCGGCGGGCTTCCTCAAGGGCATAACGCCAGCCCTTGTCGTGGAACTCGTCCATCGGCAGCACGCGCATGCCGGCCTTCTCGCTATATTCCCACATGCCGCCTTCGACGGTGCTGGTGCCACGCAGACCGATCTGGATGACGCGCTTGGGATCGAGCAGGCCATCGTCCATCGCGCGGCGGAAGGGGGCGCCGTGGTGGAATTTGGAACCCATGTAATCGTCGCCGGTGTCGCCGTGGGCGTCGATATGGATCATGCCGACCGGACGCTTAGCCGCGACGGCGCGCAGGATCGGCCAGGCGATGGCATGGTCGCCGCCGACGGAGAGCGGGGTAACGCCGGCTTCGACCACTTTCCGGTAGAAGGCCTCGATCTCGGCGAGGGCGCCTTGAAGTTCGTAGGGTCGCTCGATCCAGCAGTCGCCGAGGTCGCGGACGCGGCAATCGCGGAAAGGGGCGGCGCCGGTCGCGGGATTGAACGGGCGGAGCAGGCTGGACTGGTTGCGGACTTCGCGGGGGCCGTGGCGGGTGCCGGAGCGATTGGTGACGCCGCCGTCGAACGGCACGCCGATGATGCCGACATCGACTTCCGTGAGGTCCTGCGTGTAGGGGGCTCGGAAGAAGGTGGGGATGCCGACGTAGCGCGGTTGGTGCTGCGGGTCCGTCATGGACGGGTAATGCTGGGCGGGCTTCAGCTGTTCCATGAGCGGCCTTTAGCCGATCAGGCGGAGCGCCGCGAGGGGGCTCAGGGCCGGGTGCGGCCGCGCATGATGGTGGCGACGCGGCGGGCGAGGGCGCGGCGGGCGCGCATCGCTTCCGCCCCGAGGGCGATCAGGGCGCGCAGATCGCCGGGCCGGTCAAACAGCGCGCGGGCGATCCGCCAGGGGCCGATTTTGCCATCGGGGTCGAGTGCGGCGAGGGCGGCTCGGGGGAGCGACCGGCCTGCGGGGTCGCAGATCGCGCGCAGGACGGCGAACGGAATGGCGTGGCGGGCGGCCTGTTCGGCGACCGCGCCGCTCTCGAGATCGATGCAAGCCGCCCCGGTACGTTGGAACAGGGCCTGCTTCGCGGCGGCGGTGGAGACGACGCTGTCGCCGCTGTAGACGGCGCCGCCGACACGGCCAAGTTCGGCCGCAAGGGGCGGGTGGGTCGGCCAGTGGCCGTCATTGGAAAGAACCACGTCCGGGACGACGAGGGCGCCGGCGGGAAGCGTGGGGTCAAGGCCGCCGGCAAGGCCGAAGCTGAGAAGCGAGTGGGCGCCGCGGGCAATCAGCCGGGTGGTTGCGGCTGCCGCACCTTCCGCGTCGCCGCCGCCGATCTCAACCATGGCGCCGAAGCTGCGGACGAGGCGCGCCTCTGCCGCGAGACCGACGACGATCCCGAGGCGATCAAAGGCCGAACGCGACTCGTCCGCTGTTGCCGCGCTGAAGGTTGCGGAATCGGGCGAGGGCGAGGAGGGGGAAAAAGAGCCGGTAGCCATGATACCGGAGGTAGAATACGCGCGGGAAGCCTACCGCGGTATAGGCTTGTTCGTCCCATTCACCGTCAGTCTTTTGTGTACGGGCCAGGAAGGCCGCGCCGCGGGCGACGGCAGGGCCGGTTTGCCCGGCGGCCATGAGGCCCAACATAGCCCAGGCGGTCTGCGACGCGGTGCTGGTGTGGTATTCGCCGGCGGGTGCGTCGGCGTAGCTCTCCTCGTCCTCGCCCCAGCCGCCGTCGGCGCGCTGCTTGGAGAGGAGCCAGTCGGCGGCGCGGCGAATGGCTGGATCGTCGTGGGAGAGGCCGGCCGCGTTGAGCGCGCAGAGGACGGACCAGGTGCCATAGATATAGTTGGTGCCCCAGCGGCCGAACCAGCTTCCGTCGGCTTCCTGATCGCGCCGGAGATAGTCGATGGCGCGGGCGACCGGCTGGTCGGCCGTGGTCATGCCGAGCTGGGCGAGGAATGACACGC
Organism: uncultured Alphaproteobacteria bacterium; assembly: GCA_963848035.1. Taxonomy (GTDB): domain Bacteria; phylum Pseudomonadota; class Alphaproteobacteria; order Acetobacterales; family Acetobacteraceae; genus JAVVHH01. The sequence goes on along the minus strand of CAWKCD010000001.1, from coordinate 1,518,553 downwards.
AGCGGGCGGTGACGTCCGCGGTCGGCGGGTCGAGCAGGGCGCCGTGGTCGGCGAAGGGGATGTGGTTGAGGGCGTAGTGGGTGTTGTCGGCGTCGAAGGCGCCCCAGCCGCCATTGGCGCTCTGCATGCCGAGGATCCAGTCGCGGGCGCGCTCGATGCTGTGGGTGTGGGCGGGGTCGCCGTTGCGGTGGAGCAGCATGCCGACGACGGCGGTGTCGTCGACGTCGGGGTAGTGCGGGTTGGCGTATTGGAACGCCCAGCCGCCCGGCGGCGCGTGGGGGCGGATGTCGGCCCAGTCGCCGCGCACTTCGGTGATCTGCTGGTCGACGAGCCATTGGCAGGCGGCGTCGACGTCCGGCGCGGCGCCGAGCGCTTCGGCGACGGCGTGGCCGGCCAGGCTTGTGTCCCAGATCGGGGAAAGGCAGGGCTGGCAATAGGCTTCGGTGTCGCCGATGACGAGGAGCTTGCGGATCGCCGTCCAGGCGATGGCGGCGTCCGGATGTTCCGCGGGATAGCCGAGAGCGTCGAACAGCATGACGGTGTTGGCCATGGCTGGATAGATTGCGCCAAGACCGTCTTCGCCGTTGAGGCGTTCGGTGACGAAGCCGACGGCGCTCTGGATGGCGCGGGCACGGCCGCGGCGGGGGAACAGCGGCTCTAGCCGTCGGACGGCGATGTCCAGGAACTTGAAGACGCGGCCCCAGGCGGATCGGTATGGGCCGCGTATCCAATCGCGGACCTGATCAGGCGGCGTACGGAACAACTCGCGGGATGTGCACGCCATGCGGGTTCCGCGCCTGGGGGCGCAGCGCCATGAGTCCGATCAGCGGCACCATGACGGTGCGGGACCAGTAGGAAACCTTCGAGAGATGAAAGAAGAACCACCGCGGTAGGTGCATGATCTCGACCGGCATGCAAGGGGCGGCGCGCCAAGGGACCTGGCCGAACAGGGCGAGTTGGATGCGGGTAAAAACGTTGCAGCGCTCGGCGCCGCCGGCGCGCAGGATGGCTTCGCGGGCTCGAACCATGTGCGGCGCGTCGGTCGAGTCGCCGATGCAGCGGAGCGCGTAATACGCCTTGACGCTGGCGGAGAGGTCGAACGCGCCGTCGTGGAACAGCGGCCATCCGCCATGGGCACCTTGGATGCGGCGGAGATAGACGCCGATCTTGCGTTCGAGTTCGGGCTCGATACGGTCGAGATAGTGCTCGAGAAGCACGTATTCGGCCGGAATGGTGGCGTCGGCCTCGAGCTCGAAGACCCAGTGGCCATCGTCGCGCTGGCGCCGGGTCAAAGCGGTCGTGGCACTGTCGATAGCGTCATGCAGGACGGCGTCGGTCGATTGACCGGTCATCAAAGGGGGGCGGGTCAGGGTCTCGCTCGGCATTTCAGTCCAGATCTACTCACGTCCGCTCAACAATGTGTCCGCCGCTCGTCGTCCCGACCTGATGGCCCCTTCGATCGTTGCGGGCAGGCCGGTTGCAGTCCAGTCGCCGGCCAGAACGAGATTGGACAGCGTCGTTCCAGAAGCGGGCCGCTTGCACTCCTGTTCTGGAGTCGCGGCGAAGGTGGCCCGCTTCTCCCTTATCACTCGATAAGAGGGCAATTGGGCGTCCAGTTGCAAGGCGGTGCACACTTCCTGCCACACTTGTTGCGCTGCGGCCACGCTGTCGAGAGCCTGATGGCGGTTGGCTGCCGAGATCGTGACGCTGACCACGCCGGTTTTGACGAAGACCCATTCGGAAAGCCCGCCGACCAGACCGACGAAGCCGGCCTCGCCGGGACGGGCGTCGAACCGGAAGTGCAGGTTCAGGATCGACTCGAACGCGTCGGGGGTGGTGGTGCCGGGGAGAAGGGTGGCGGCGACGGGCGCCGGGACGGCGAGGACGACGGCTTCGTCGGGGCCGAGCGGATCCGTCGCCGACGCTGTCGGCCCGGCCCGCCTGTTGGCCGATGCGCGGTGACGCGGCTGGCGAGACGGATCTCGGCGCCGCGGGCCTCCAGCCAGGCGATGGCCGGGTCGATGAAGCTTTCGGAGAGGCCGTCGCGCGGATAGGCGGGAATGCAGGCCGCGCCGCCTTCGGCAAGGCTCTCGGCGAAGACGCCGGCAAGGAGCTTCGCGCTGGCGGACTCCGGCATCGTGTTGAGGGCAGAGATCGCGAGCGGCTCGAGTAGGCGGTGATAAAGCGGTCCGCGGCGCAGTACGTCGCTGACGCGGGCGTCCGGGCCGGCGCGGCGGAGCGCAAGGAGCTGAAGGTATTCAGAGAGGCGCACCCCCGGAACCCGGCGGCTACGGTCAAAGATCCAGAACGGAAGCTTTCCGCGGTTGGGGCGCAACGTCCAGCGGTCCCCGGTCCCGAGATCGACGAAGGGGAAGGCGGCGGTCTTCGGGCCGGCCATGGTGTCGCGGCTGCCGACCTGATCGAGAAAGGCGAAGGCCGCTCGGTTGCCGGAGAGCAGGAGGTGGTTGCCGTTGTCGATACGGCAGCCGAGTTCGCGGTCGAAGTAGGAACGGCAGCGCCCGCCCGCCGCCGGGCCGGCCTCGTGGATGGTGACGCGGATGCCGCGTTCGACGAGGGTCAGCGCGGCGGCGAGCCCGGCAAGGCCCGCGCCGACGATGTGGACATGGCTCGGGGTCATAGCGCGTAGCGCAGGGCGATCCAGAGTTTCTGCCATTTGGACAGGCTGACCCGCTCGCCCGGGCGGGACCAGCCGCGGCGCTGCATGCGGTCGAGCAGGGCGGCGTAGGTAGCGCCCATCAGGCGGGCGGGGCGCATGGCGCGGGGGATGCACCTCGCCATGGCGGCGTGGGCTTGGTCGAAGTGGCGATGTGCCATGCGCCGCCATGCGGCCGCAGAGGGCGGGGAGCGCGGCGTGGTGGAGGACGGTTTCGGGATCGGGCGGGATGCCGGCTTCTTCCAGCCACTCGCGAGGGAGGTACAGACGGCCGCGGCCAGCGTCTTCGGCAACGTCGCGCAAGATGTTGGTGAGTTGCAGCGCGCGGCCGAGGTGCCAGGCCACCTGGTCCGCGTCGGCCGAGGAGTCGCCGAAGGCGCGGACGGAAAGCCGGCCGACGGCGGCGGCGACGCGGTCGCAATAGAGATCCAGTGTGGCGAGATCGGGGGCGACGAGGGCGGTTTCGGTGTCCATCGCCATGCCGTCGATCACTGCGAGGAAGTCTTCCTGGCGGAACTGGAAGCGCGCGACGGCGGGCAGGAGGACGCGGGTGACGGCGTCACTGGCGCGGCCCTGGTAAAGCGCTTCGATCTTGGCGCGCCATTCGGCCAGGCCGGCGAGCTTTTGGGCCATGGGGGCGGGTTCGTCGGCGACGTCGTCGACGAGGCGGCAGAATGCGTAGACCGCGTACATGGCGGCGCGCCGGTCGGTCGGGAGGACCTTCATGCCGCGGTAGAAGGAGGTGCCGGCGCGTTTGACCAGACGCTCGATCTCGAGGAGGTCGGCCGGATCGGCGCCGAGCGCGGTCATGCGGCCCACCGCAGGGCCGAGACGACGGACCCGGCGACGTCGGATTTCTGCAGCTTCACGCGGGTGGCGATCGGGTCGGCGTGGCGCAGCCGCCGGGTCAGGCGCTTGGCACAGGCCGACGATGACGGCGACTTCGAGGCGGAGGCGACGATCCCGGGTGCGGCGCGGGAGGTCTTCGGCGGCGGCGTTCAGGGCGTCGCACTGGGCGAGGAGTTGACCGAAGACTTGGCGCAGGCCGGGCGTTTCGGCGTCGCGGGCCACGTCCTCGACGCTTGCGCCGGCTTGGTCGAGCAGGTCCTGCGGGAGATAGGAGCGGTCGAGTTGGGCGAGGTCCTTGCCGCAATCCTGCAGGTGGTTGAGGACCTGGAGCGCGGCGCAGAGAGCGTCGTTGGCGGGCCAGGTGGCGCGATCTTCGCCATGCAGGTCGAGCACGTGGCGGCCGACGGGCGCGGCGGAGTAGCGGCAATAGTTCAGGAGTTCGTCCCAGCTGGCGTAACGGCGCTTGGTGGCGTCCTGGCGGAAGGCGATCAGGAGCTCCTGCGAGTGGGTAGGGGTGACACCGGTGGCCTGGAGGCTCTGGCGGAGCGCGGCGGCGCTGGGGGCGCCCTCGATCTGGCGGCCGAGGAGGACGGCTTCCATGTGGTCGAGGCGGGCGATCTTGTCGTCGGGCTCGAGATCGGGCGAGTCGGCGATGTCGTCGGCGTTGCGGGCGAAGGCGTAGAAGGCGTGCACGTGCGGGCGCAACGCCGGGCGGATCAACGCGGAGCCGACCGGGAAGTTCTCGTCGCCGCGGTCCTTGCCGGACCAGGTCTCGACTGATGTGGCGGGCGTGTTCAACTTTCGGCCCCTTGGTAGGCGCGGTTCTTCCAGACGACGCCGCGCCCCCGATGGTGGTCTAGGGCGGAGCCGATGGTGGCGGCTGCGTAGAAGCTGGCGATTGCGGGAAGCGCGAGGGCCCAGAGCGGGGATTGGCGGAAACGGCGCAGAGTCGGCAGGTAGGAAAGGGCGGAGCCGGCCCAGGCGAGGGCGGCCATGAGACGCGCCGGACCGTGGCCGAAAAGGGTGATCGCCGGTGGCGCGAGCCAGATTAAAGCGAGGCCGAGAATGGTGCCGAGCAGGAGCAGCGGGGAGAAGCGCAGCTGCACATAGGCGGTGCGGGCGACCATGCGCCAGATGTCTGAAGCCTCTGGATACGGACGGAGGCTGCGGGCGAGCGCGCTATGGCCGAGATAGATCGGGCCAGCCTGCTTGATGCGGCTCGCGAGGGTCACGTCGTCGATGAGGGCGCCGCGAAGGCTTGCGATGCCGCCGATGCGATCGAGTGCCGCGCGGCGGACGAGCATGGTGCCGCCAGCGGCGGCGGCGATGCGGGATGCTCGGTCGTTGACGCTGGCGAAAGGGTAAAGGAGCTGGAAGAAGAAGACGAAAGCGGGGACGAGCGCGCGCTCTGCAAGGCTCTTGGTGCGGAGTTCGACCATTTCGGAGACCAAGTCGAGGCGGTCGGTCTCTGCTTTGGCGACGAGGGTGGCGACATGGGCGGGGTCGTGGACGATGTCGGCGTCGGTGAGCAGAACGAGGTCGGCCGTGGTTTGCTGGACGCCCTGGTGGACCGCCCAGAGCTTGCCGCTCCAACCGGGCGGTCGGGGTGCGCCGGTCACAATGGTGAGTTGGTCCGCACGCAATCCGCGCGCGAGGTCCGCGGTGCCGTCAGTGCTGTTGTCGTCGACCAAGATGACGCGGATGGGGCCGGCATAGTCTTGGGCGAGGAGGGAGCGGAGCGTGGCTTCGATGCTCTCGGCTTCGTCGCGCGCCGGGATGACAATGTCGACCGGAGGTAATCCGGCGGGGCTGGCAGGGGTCAAGGTCGGGCCGGCTTGCCAAAAGCGGCCGTGGGCCAGCAGGAGATAGGCCCAGATGAGCAGCGCCAGCGCCGCGACAGCGGTCACGCCCTGAGCCTTCCGTCGGCGCGGAACCAGGCGACCGCGTCGCTCAGGGCGGCGCGCGCGGGGCGGGGCTCGTAGCCGAGATCGGCGCGGGCCTTGGCAGAGCTGAAGAACATCTTCTTCTTGGCCATCGCCAGCATCTCGCGGGTGACCAGCGGCTCGATCCCGAAGGCGCGGGCGGCGCCCTCCATCCCGACGGCCAGCGGCCATAGCGCCGTGCGCGACAGGCGGACCCGGCGGCGAACCGGGCGGCCCATGATGTCGTCGATCAGAGCCAGGATCTCCTCGAGGCGCATGTCGAAGCCGCCGAGGATATAAGCCTCGCCGATGGTGCCGCGCTCGAGCGCGAGGACGTGGCCGAGGCCGACATCGTCCACATGGACGACGTTCAAACCGGTGTCGACGAAAGCGGGCATGCGCCCGGCGGCCGCATCGAGCACCATTTTGCCGGTGGGCGTGGGCTTGATGTCGCGCGGGCCGATCGGGGTGGACGGATTGACGATGACGGCAGGGACGGCTTCGTCGCGGATCAGGGTGCGCACCGCCTGTTCGGCGAAATATTTCGAACGTTTGTAGACGCCGATGACGGCTTCCTCATGGACCGGGGTGTCCTCGGTGCCGGGGGTGCCGTCGCCGACGAGCCCGAGGGCGGCGACCGAGCTGCAATACACGATGCGCTTGACCCCTGCATCGCGGGCGGCACGAAGCAGGGTGCGGGTGCCGTCGACATTGGCCTGCATCATGGGAGCCGGATCGGGAACCCAGAGACGGTAATCGGCGGCGACGTGCATGACGTGGTCGCAGCCGGCAACGGCGGCTTTCAGGCTCTCGGGTTCGCGCAAATCGCCTTCGGTGAACTCGGCGGGCAGGCCGGCAACGTTGCTGCGGTCGCTGCCGGGGCGGACGAGCAGGCGCAGCGTGTGGCCGCGGGCGATCAGGGCGCGGGCGACGGCGGAGCCGACGAAGCCGGTGGCGCCGGTGACGAGCGTGCGCGGCTTGGCGGGGGCGAGAGACGAATTGTCAGACACTGGCGCCCTATATCCCAAGCGGCGTGGGCTGGTGTAGTGCCGCCGGATGCGACGCCTCTCGATAATGCTTGCGCTGCTCGGCATTGCCGGCGCGGCGGCCCTGGTGTTGCGCTTCGACGCGGCCGAGGTTTTCCGCGCGGTGCTGAATATCGGCTGGGAAGGGGCGGCGATCCTGCTGGCGTGGCAGGCTGCACTTTACGTGCTGTTGGGGACGGCTTGGCGCTGCGTGCAGCCGGGTATTTCGTGGGGCGTGCTGATCTGGGGACGGATGGTGCGGGACGCCGCGACGGCGTGCCTGCCGTTCTCGCCGGTTGGCGGATATGTGATCGGGGCCCGGGCGGTGACGCTGCGCGGCACGGCATGGACGACGGCGTCGGCGGGGACGGTGGTGGATGTCAGCGCGGAATTGGCGGCGCAGTTGCTGTTTGCGCTGTTCGGCCTGTCGGTGCTGCTGGTGTTGCAGCCGGACTCGAGCCTGATCGGGCCGGTCGCGGCCGGGGTGGGGATAGCGCTGACGCTGCTGGCGGTGGCGCTTCGGTCGCGGGCGGGGATCGGGCGGATCGCGCAGACGCTCGGGCAGATTTTGTTCGGCGAGGCGTTGCGGACACAGGGCGGGCTGGAGCGGCTGGGGCAGGAGATGGGGGCACTCTACGGAGAATGGCGGCGGCTGCTGTTGGGCACCGCGCTGCACCTCGGTGGCTGGTTCGGGACGGGGGTGGGGACCTGGATCAGCTTGCGGCTGCTCGGCCACTCGACGGATCTGGTGGGAGTGCTGGCGCTGGAGGCGTTGCTGGACGCGGCGATCGCGGTCGCGTTCGTGGTGCCCGGGGCGGCCGGGGTGCAGGAGGCGGGGTATGTCGGGCTGGGCGCGGTGTTCGGCGTTCCGCCGGACATCGCACTGGGCGTGTCGCTGCTGCGGCGCGCGCGAGAGATCGGGTGGGGGCTGCCAATCCTCGGCGTCTGGCAATGGCAGGAGGTGCGGCGGCTATGACCGTGCGGGATGCGGGTGTGATCGTGGTCGGCGCCGGGGTGGCGGGATTGGCGGCGGCGCGGCGGCTGGCGGCGGCTGGCGTGTCGGTGCGGCTGCTGGAGGCGGCCGACCGGATCGGCGGGCGGGCGTGGACGACCTGCCCTGCCCTGCTCGGCGGCGCGCCGTTCGACGTCGGCGCGACCTGGCTGCATGCGGCGCGCCGCAATCCGCTGGTGGCGTTGGCGACCGCTGAGGATGGGCTGACGGACAGCGATGCGGTGCGCCGCGAGCGTGTCTACGTCGACGGCCGGGTCGCGACGGCTGCGGAGGCGGCGGCATACGAGCGGGCCTGGGAGCGGCTCGAGACGGTGGTCGCGCCGGCGCTCGCGGGCCCGGACCAGACACTCGCAGCCGCGATGGCGCCGATGGCCGACGATCCATGGGCCGGGACGGTGGCGCTTTGGGAGGGGGCGATCATCGCGGCGGCGGATGCCGACGCGTTGGGGTTGCAGGACTGGCATCGCAATGCGCTCGAGGGGCCCAATCTGCTGCCGCCCGCAGGGGTCGGCGCGTTCGTGGCGCATCGGCTGGCGGCGCCGGTGGAATTGGAGACCCTGGTGACGGGGATCGACTGGGGCGGCGCGGGCGTCCGGGTCGAGACCGAACGCGGAACGCTGCTGGCGGGCGCGGTGATCGTGACGGTGTCGACGGGGGTGTTGGCGTCCGGGGCGATCCGGTTCAGCCCGGCGCTGCCGCCCGCCGTGGAGGAGGCGATCCATCGCTTGCCGATGGGGTTGCTGACCAAGGTGGCGCTGGCGGCGCCAGAGCGGTTCGGATTTCCGGCGGACATGTTGCTCGTGGAACGGGACCGGCCGATGACATTCAACGCGTGGCCGTTGGCGCGGCCTTACGTGACCGGTTTCGTCGGCGGGCGAACGGCCTGGTCGCTCGCGGAGGATGAGGCGGGATTGATCGAGCTGGCGCGTGACGAACTCGCGCGGTTGCTGCCGCGGCGGTTAGCGGCGGGCGCGGTCGTCTCCGGCTGGGGGAGCGACGAATTGCATCGGGGGGCTTATGCGTTCGCCGGGCCGGGAGATGCGGACCAGCGCGGCGTGCTGGCGGCAGCGTTCCCCGGCGAACGGCTGATCTTCGCCGGGGAGGCGTGCCGAATGGATGGATTGGCGGGGACGGTTGGGGGCGCCTACCTCAGCGGGATCGAGGCGGCGGAGCGGTTGCTCTAGGCGGGTTCGAAGTCGAAGTCGCCGTCCTGCGATTGCCAGGTCTGGACGGTCAGGATACGGGCGCCTTGCTTGCTCTCGTGCGGCCCGTGGGTCTGGCCGGCTGCGTGCGTGAGGAAGGCGCCTGGGCCGAACGGGCGGCCGGCATCGATCAGGTCGCCCTCGAGCACGTAATGCATCTCGGCGCCTTTTCGGTGCCGGTGGGCGGGGATGCGGCAGCCCGGCGACAGGTGGACAATGGTGGTCACCACGCCTTTCTCCTGATCCTCGTTCAGGATTTGGATCCGGAACTCGCCGGTTGCGCCGGCGATCTGAAACGGGATCGGCTCCGCCTCGTCATCGGTCAGCGCCAGCGTCTGTCCTTCGGTCATGAACCCTCCTCGGATGGTCAGCCGGGAACGCCTGCCGGAGGGGCTGGTTCAGATGAGTTGCGCTTGCGAGGGAACACCCAGAGCTTTAAGACTGCGGCCGCGGGCGGGCGTAGCATAATGGTAATGCGGTAGCCTTCCAAGCTACTGACGTGGGTTCGATTCCCATCGCCCGCTCCAGCGCTCAGCGACGGATCAGGTAGTAGCTGATCGGGATCGGGAAAGTGAGCCGGTCCTGGCGCATCTCGTTCGTGAACGGCGGCAGGTGCGCGTTGCGGAAGGTGCTAACGGCGGCCATGTCGAGCCATTGCGAGCCGGACCTGGACAAAACCTGGACATCCTCGACCCGGCCCGAGCGATCGACCGTGAGCTGGATCGTGACCGAGCCCTGCTCGCCATTTTCGGCCGCTTGCGGCGGATAGAACCGATGGCGCAGCCAGTATTGTAGCAGGCCGCGGTTCCAATCTTCGGAGGCGTTGGCCGCACGAATCTGCGCATAGGGATCGGAGCGGGAGCCGCCGGGTCGCTCGGGCGGGGGAGAAAGATCGAAGGCGCGAGAGGCGACCGAGCCTCTGGCGGCGGGGCGCGGAGCCGGGGCGAAGCTCAGATCCATCGGGTTGGACAGCGTGCCGAGCGCCTGCCGCTGTGGCGGCCGCGGCGGCGCGGGGCGCGGTTGAGGACGCGCAGGCGGCAGCGGCTGCGGGGGCTGCGGGGGCTGCGGCATGATCGGGGTGAGATCGAGCGGCGGGCGCAACTCTTCGGCTGTTTGGGAGGGGAACTGCAGGTTGACGCTCGGCGGCGTGGCCGGTCGGGCTTCGTCGGGCGTCGGCTCGGCAGTGATGGCGGGTTCGGCGGGCGGTGCGAAGGCAAGGCGCGAGGGCGCGGTGGATTGCGCCGGCTGCGCGGTGTCCGGCGGTGGAGGGGTGGCGGGCTCGGGCGGCGTCGCTTCGGCCAGCGCCGGGCTGGGTTTGGCCGCTTGCGTGGGCATGGCGGCGGCGGCCGGGGCGGGGGAAGCGGCGCCATCGGGTTCGGGTGGCGACATCGCGGCCGGCGCAGGCGTGCCGAGCGGTGCGTCTGGCGGCGGGCGGGATTTCGGCCGGCTGGATCGGTGGCAGGCCTTGGGGCTTGGTCGTGTCGGGCGCTGCCGGCGAGCCCTCGAAGACGAGGTCGAAGGAGGGCTGGCCCGGCTCGGCCGGCGGCGCGCGCCGGGCCGCGATGGCGATCAAAAAGGCGATGGCCGCGAGGTGAATGAGGGTCGATGCGGCAAATCCCCAGCGCCGGCGTCGTGGCTTTCAGGGGCGCCGACGGGACAAGCGGCGTCAGCGGCATCGGATGCGTGTCATGGCGCCTGCATATATGTCTGGCGGCGGGCCTGCGGAAGCGGACACTTGACATAGACGGCCGCGCGCCGTTTCTACCCGGCCTGCGCCGGAGCCGTCCCGGGACGCGTCGCGGGCGCGACCCGGGCGGACTGGTTCTGCAGGGGTGTAGCTCAATTGGCTAGAGCGCCGGTCTCCAAAACCGGAGGTTGGGGGTTCGAGACCCTCCACCCCTGCCAAGTCTTGAAGATTCCTCGAAAGTTAGGGTGTGTAGTGGCTGTCAGTCCGGCGAAGTTCCTCCGCGATGTGCGGGCCGAAGTTGGAAAGATCACGTGGCCTTCTCGGAAGGAAACGCTGATCACGACCGGCTTGGTGTTTGCGCTCTCCGGGATGGCAGCCCTGTTTTTCTTCGTCGCCGACCAGGTGATCGGCATCGGTGTGCGCGCGCTCTTCGGCGTGGCGTCGTAGGGAACGCGGTAATGGCCAAGCGTTGGTATGTCGTCCACGTCTACTCGGGCTTCGAAAAGAAGATCGCGCAGCAGATCAAGGAAACGGCGGCTCAAAAAGGATTGGCGGACCTTGTCGACGAGGTTCTTGTCCCGTCCGAGGACGTGGTCGAGGTGCGTCGCGGCCAGAAGGTCAACACCGAGCGCAAGTTCTTCCCCGGCTACGTGCTGGTGAAGATGGAGATGACGGATCAGACCTGGCACCTGGTGAAGGATACACCCAAGGTCACCGACTTCCTCGGCACCAAGACGCGGCCATCGCCGATCCCGGAAGCCGAGGCCGAACGGATGCTCAAGCAGTCGGCCGAAGGCGTCGAGCGGGCACGGCCGGCGGTGCTGTTCGAAATCGGGGAGCAGGTGCGGGTGGCCGATGGGCCGTTCACCAGCTTCAACGGCGTGGTCGAGGAGATCGACGAGGAGAAGGGGCGGGTCAAAGTCAGCGTCTCGATCTTCGGCCGCTCCACCCCTGTCGAGTTGGAGTACAATCAGGTGGAGAAGGTCTAAGCGGAGGTTTTCGCCTCCGCCCGCGACCCGCTTAGCTCTTCTTTCCGTCCGTCGCCGGCTCGACGTTCTCGGCGCCGGTGCGGGTTCCTCCGAAGCGGTCGGCACCATCCGTGTCGGGCGCGCCGGGTTTCTTGTGGTTGCCGGTGTTCTGCTCGTCGTCGGTGTGCTTGATCGTGTTTTCGGTGTGCGGTTGCTTCATGCTCGCCTCCATCGGGGGCTGAACGCCGCAGGCAGCGGATGTTTCCAGGCCGCTCAGAGCGGCACGAAGCCTTGCACCAGGCTGCCCGAGACGAGGCGCCATCCGTCCACCAAGACGAAGAAGATCAGCTTGAAAGGCAGGCTGATCGCGCTGGGCGGCAGCATCATCATCCCGAGCGACATCAGAACGCTGCCGGCCACGAGGTCGATCACCATGAATGGCAGGTAGAGCAAGAAGCCCATTTCGAATGCGCGCCGCAGCTCACCGACCATGAAGGCGGGGATCAGTGCGCGCCATTGGGCGGCGTCGGGCGTGGCCGGCGGCGGGAGATTGGCGAGATCGAGGAAGAGCTGGAGGTCCGCGGTACGGACGTTGGCCGCCATGAACTTTCGGAACGGCTCGGCGGCGAGGCGCAGACCCTCGAGCTCGGAAACCTGCCCCGATGTCAGCGGCATGATCCCATTGGTCCAGGATTGGCCGAGCACCGGCTGCATGACGAAGTAGGTGAGGAACAAGGCAAGGCCGATGATGACAGAGTTCGGCGGCGTTCCCTGGGCGCCGACGGCGCTTCGGAGCAGCGACAGCACGATGACGATGCGGGTGAACGCGGTGACCATCACGAGCAGGCTGGGCGCCAGGGACAGGACAGTGATGAGCGCGGTGAGCTGCATCAACCGGCCCGTGGCGCCTGCCTGAGCGCCTGCCGGGGCGCCGGACCCGAGATCTATGTTCAGCGACTGCGCGAGAACGCAGTGGGGCAGCAGCAGCCCGGTGCAGACAACGGCCCCGCAAACGAGCCATAGGCGCCAGCCGGCGCGGGTCATGGATTGGCTCCCTTCGGCGGCAGCCATCCGACGATCACGTCGGACGTGCCGCCGACGAGCAGGAGCAGCTCACGTTCGTCGCAGCTGACGATACGCAGCGATCGGACACGATCGATCGCGATGCTCTCGCGCAGAGCGAGCCGTGAACTGGGCCGAAATCCCGCCACGCCGACGCCGCGAAGGGCGCGGCCGGCCAGGATGACCAGCCCGACCACCGCGGCCAGAGCGAGCGCCGAAGTTACAACAGCTGTAAGGGAGACGGGCATGTTTCGGCCTTTTGCCGGGGATGGGTCATGCGGAGCCGGTCCGCATGGTGTCGCGCAACGCGTCAATCTCGCGCACGAGCCTTTGCAGCTCCGCCTTCGCGAAGCCGGCTCGTCCGACCGGCAGGTCCAGCGCTTTTGCGCAGAGCAGGCCGGCTTGTTCCTGGAGACCCTGTAGATCGATCGGGCGGCGGCTCTCGGAGAGCGCGCGCGCAACCAGGACGGTCCGCAGTGTTTGTGCCGAGAAGGCCAGCATCTCCTGTTCCGGATCGTGCTCCGGAGGGGTCTGGCACAGTGGGAGAACGGCAAGCCTCGGCATGGACCGACTCTCGCCGAAAACAATTACGCAGAGGTTAATGGCTGAAAGCGAGCGCGGGGTCAGCTCCTGGGTCAGCTCGTCGATTCAACGGATTCAGAGATTGTTAAGGTTTCTCGGCCATTTTCGGAACCCTGGCACAAGGAGGTGCTCTTGGATCCGACCGATATTGGCCTGTTCCGGCTCGCAGAACGGCGATTGAACTGGGTAGATCAGCGGCAGGCTGTGCTTGCGCAGAACGTCGCGAACGCCAGCACTCCCGGCTACAAGGCGCGTGACCTCTCCTCATTCGCAGACGCGCTAGCGGGACAGGGCGTCTCGCTAGCGACCACCGATCCCGGGCATCTCACCGGCACCGTCTCGGGCGCGAGCGGCCGCGAGCAGCCCAGCAATGGCAAGGCGCCGAACGGCAACACCGTCTCGATGGAGGAGCAATTGGGGAAGGTCGCGGAGACCTCCAGCACCCAAGAGCTCGTGACCAATCTTTACCACAAATACCAGGGCCTTTTCCGAATCGCCTTGGGCCGTAACGGATAGGACCCATGGACATCAGCAAAGCCATCGCGATTTCCGCGGCGGGAATGGATGCGCAGACCGAGCGGCTGCGCGTCATCGCCGAGAATATCGCCAACCAGGATTCGACCGGCTCGAAGCCCGGCGCAGATCCCTATCGCCGCAAGACGGTGACGTTCGAGGACAAGCTGAACAAGGCGCTTGGCATCGATACCGTCCGCGTGCGCTCGGTCGGCACCGACAAGACCGCATTCACCCAACGGTTCGATCCGTCGCACCCGGCGGCCGATGCGAACGGCTACGTGAAGACTCCGAACGTCAATCCGTTCGTCGAGATCATGGACATGCGCGAAGCCCAGCGCGGCTACAGCGCCAACCTGAATGTCATGGAGGTAACCCGCGCAATGCTTACCCGAACCATTGAGCTGCTCAAATGAGTGTCCCCACGCTAACGGTTACGCCAGCTTCGGCCGCCAACGCCTATGCCCGCGTGCAGAGCGGCGAGGCCGCGACAGCCGGGACGGGTGAGGAGTTCGGGGGCGCCCTGACACGAGCCATTCAGGGCGTCGTCGATAGCGGTCACAAGGCAGACTCCGAGTCGCTCAAGGCGATCTCCGGACAGGGCAACCTGACCGATTTGGCGACGGCGGTGTCGCGGGCCGAATTGGCGCTGCAGACCGCGGTCGCGATCCGGGATCGGGTTGTCCAGGCGTATCAGGACGTCTCGAGGATGGCCATCTAATGGACGAGACCGAAATGGCCGGCGCGCTGCGGGACACGCTTTGGGTGGTCATCAAGCTTGGTGGTCCCCTACTCGTCGCGGCGCTGGTGATCGGTCTTCTGGTTTCGCTGTTCCAGGCGGTAACGCAGATCAACGAGTCGACCTTGGTCTTCGTGCCCAAGCTGCTCGCCTTGTTCGCGTGTCTCGCGCTGCTCGGCCCGTTCATGGTTTCGACGCTGGACGCTTATACGCAAGGGTTGATGGGCCGGATGGTGGCGGTCGGCGGCCAGTGACCGACGCGGAACTGCTCGCAGCGCTGCCCAGCCTGGCGTTTGCGGCCATGCTGGTGGTTTGCCGGGTCGGCATGGTCGTCATGCTGATGCCCGGGCTGGGCGAGGTCGAGGCGCCTGCGACGGTTCGGGCCGGGTTGGCGCTAGGGATCAGCGTCCTGCTCTTCGCGCGGGTGACGCCGCTGATCCCCGCGGTGCCGGACGGAATGGCTGGACCGCAGATGTTGATGGCCGAGTTGCTGACTGGTGCAGCCTTGGGATGGCTGACCAGGCTTCCGGCGATGGCGCTCGGAATGGCCGGCGCGATCATCGCGACGCTGCTGGGATTGACCAGTGTGTTGCAGCCGGATCCGGCGTTGGGCGGCCAGTCGACCGCGTTGGCGCGCCTGTTCGGCCTGGCCGCTCCCGTTCTCATCCTTGCCAGCGGCCTTTATACGTTGCCGCTTGCGGCGCTCGCCGGCAGCTACGATGTCGTCGGGCCTGGCGGCGTGCTGCCAGCGGGCGACATGGCCGAGATGTTCATCAAAGTTGCGGGCAGCGCACTTGGGCTCGCTCTCCAATTGTCGGCGCCCTTCCTGCTTGCCGGTTTCGTCTGGCAGGTGGCGGTGGGCTTGTTGGCGCGGGTTGCGCCGCAACTACAGGCATTCGCGGTTGCGGCGCCGGGCCAGATCTTAGGTGGTCTGGTTCTGCTTGGGCTGCTGGCGTCGCGCATCCTCACCACGTGGGAGGGCGGCGTGTCGGCGAGTTGGGCAACGCTGCCGGGCTCATGACGTTGACGGTCGAGCCTTGTCACTTGACGATTTGCCGCGGCGCCGCGGACGGGCCGTAAGCCGTGTCGGAAAGCGACGACAAGACACTTCCCGCGACCGAGCAGCGTCGGCAAAGAGCGCGTGACGAAGGTCAAACCCCGCTCTCGAAGGAAATTGTCGCCTGTAGCGGGTTGGCCGCGGCGACGTTGATGATCGCGATGGTCGTCCCGGGTGCGACCAAGACCCTCGGCCACAATCTCGAAGCGATGTTGGCACATCCGCAGTCGCCTGGCGCCGCACTCCAGGATGCTGCGCTGACCATGCTGCTCGCAATTTTCCCGATTGCCGGCGCGGTCCTGTTCGCGGCCAGCATGTCCGTGATGTTGCAAACGGGTTGGCTGTTCAACACGAAAGCATTGATGCCGGATCTTGGCCGACTTGATCCGCGGAAGGGTCTCAAGCGTCTATTTGGGGTCAACAACTTGGTCGAGGCGGCGAAGGCCGTTGCGAAAGTCTCCGTTCTGGCTTGGGCCGTGTGGCACGTGGTCGCCGGAACGCTGGCGGGAATCGCGGGATCTCTCGCTTGGACGCCGGCGACAATCCTCGACCAGCTGGCCCGCGATACGCTGCATGTGATGCTGGTCGTGCTGAGCTGTCAGAGCGTCCTTGCGATCGCCGATGTGGGGTGGGTTCGATACCGCTTCTCGCAGCAACTCCGGATGTCGCTCGAGGACGTCAAGCGCGAGCAGAAGGAGAGCGATGGCGATCCGCGGCTCAAGGCCAAGCTGAAGCAGATCCGAATGGCCCGCGCGCGCCGCCGCATGATGGCAGCGGTTGCAAAGGCCACGGTGGTGGTGACCAACCCGACGCATTATGCGGTGGCGTTGGTCTACGATCGCGGCAGTCAGTCGGCCCCGAAAGTCGTGGCCAAAGGTGTCGACGAGATTGCCGCTCGCATCCGCGAGGAAGCCAAGAAACATGGCGTCCCCCTCGTTCCGAACCCGCCCCTCGCTCGGGCGCTGCACGGGTTGGCGCTCGATGCCCAGGTGCCGCCGGAACACTTCAAGGCTGTCGCCGAGATCATCGCTTATGTCTGGCGGCTGCGCGACGGCACACCAGCGCCTGGGCGGCCATAAGCCGATCGGGTCGCGGCTGTCGGCCTGATTCAGGGCATCTCGGCGAAGTTCTCTATTCGTTCTTGCGCAACCGCTCTGCCGAACCTATGGTGAATCTATCGAGTTTGAGGCCGCGGCGAACATTGCGGCGCAACCGGAAGGTGTGACACCATGGCAGTGATCAGCTTGCAAACGAAGGAAGCCGAGTCGGGTGCGCGGCGCCGGGAAGTTGTCGGACAGGAAACAGGCATGGACAAAAACCGGGCGCTCGACGCAGCGCTGACGCAAATCGAGCGAGCCTTCGGCAAGGGCAGCATCATGCGGATGGGCGCCAAAGCCGGAGATCAGCAGATCGAGGTGATCCCGTCAGGGTCTCTCGGGCTGGATCTGGCGCTTGGCATCGGTGGATTGCCGCGCGGCCGAATCATCGAAGTCTACGGTCCGGAAAGCTCGGGCAAGACGACGTTGGCGCTGCACGCGATCGCTGAGGCGCAGAAGCGGGGTGGCGTTTGCGCGTTCATCGACGCCGAACATGCGCTCGACCCGATCTATGCGCGCAAGCTCGGCGTGGACGTGGACAATCTATTGCTCAGCCAGCCGGACGGCGGCGAACAAGCGCTCGAGATTTGCGACACATTGGTCCGCTCCGGTGCGATCGACGTGGTGGTGATCGACAGCGTTGCCGCGTTGGTCCCCCGCGCCGAGCTCGAGGGTGAGATGGGCGACAGCCATGTCGGCCTGCATGCGCGTTTGATGAGCCAGGCGCTCCGAAAGCTGACCGGCAGCGTGTCCAAGTCGCGGACGATGCTTATCTTCCTCAACCAGATCCGGCTCAAGATCGGGGTTATGTTCGGAAACCCCGAGACGACGACCGGCGGCAACGCGCTCAAGTTCTATGCGTCGATCCGGATGGAGATTCGGCGGATCGGGCAGATCAAGGACCGCGAGGAAGTGGTCGGGAACCAGACGCGGGTGAAGGTGGTCAAGAACAAGCTGGCGCCACCATTCCGGCAGGTCGAATTCGACATCATGTATGGCGAAGGGATCAGCAAAGTGGGCGAGCTGGTGGATCTCGGCGTCAAAGCCAATGTGGTCGAGAAGAGCGGCGCGTGGTTCAGCTACGACAGCACGCGGATCGGTCAGGGGCGGGAGAATGCCAAGCAATTCCTGCGGGATCATCGCGAGATGGCCGACACGATCGAGCGGTCGGTCCGCGACCAGTCGGGGGTCGTGGCGAACACGATGGTCTCGACGGTGACGGAAGAGGATTCCGACGCGGCCGACTAAATCCAGAGTGTTCGACCAGGTCCCTGCGCCGGGCTTGCCCGGCGCCGCTCCGCTCCGCCAACAGGATCACGAGCTAATCGAGGCGGCGCGTGCGGTGTTACTGCGGCATTATCGACCGTTCTGGCATACGGTGGGTGCGGCGCTGCGGGGGCGCGATGGCCGGATCTGGACCGGGGTTCATCTCGGCGCGACGGTCGGGCGGCTCTCGATCTGTGCAGAGGCGGTGGCGCTGGGCCGTGTGGTGATGGATGGGGACGGCACGATCGAGTGCGCGGTCGCGGTGCGTCACCCGAAGCCAGATGAGAGCGTCCGTGAGATCGCGGTGGTTTCACCCTGTGGGGCGTGCCGTGAAAATCTGCTCGACTTTGACCCGGCGGCGATGGTGATCGTACCGACGGCCGAGGGGTTGCGGCGGGTGCCGGTTCGGTCGTTGTTGCCGCTGCCGTATCAGCGTTAGCCGCCGCAACGCGCGCGCGGTTCCGGCGTTACCCTGATATGAGCAGCAACTCCGAGAGCGACACCCCGAATGACGGCTTGCCGTCGAACACGCAAAAAGACCCGCATGATTGGGTCACCGGCGACGAGACGATGACCGGGGCGCAGGCGAGTTACCTGAAGACGCTTTGCGAGGAGGCGGGCGAGCCGTTCGATCCGAAGCTGACGAAGGCCGAAGCGTCGATGAAGATCGACGCGTTGCAGAACAAGACGGGTCGCGGCAAGGATCACTGAGTCGGTCTAGCCTGGCGCGAGGGGCTGCGCTACGGATCGGCCATGGCCAGCAGCAACGACATCCGAGCAACGTTTCTCGACTATTTTCGCGGCACGGGTCACCAGGTGGTTCCGAGCAGCCCCCTCGTGCCGAGGAACGACCCGACGTTGTTATTCACCAATAGCGGGATGGTGCAGTTCAAGAACGTGTTCACCGGGCAGGAGCGGCGCCCCTACAACACGGCGACGACGGCACAGAAGTGCGTGCGGGCCGGCGGCAAGCACAACGATCTCGACAACGTCGGATATACGGCACGGCATCACACGTTTTTCGAGATGCTGGGCAATTTCAGCTTCGGAAACTACTTTAAAGAGACGGCGATCGAGCACGCTTGGACGCTGCTGACGCGGGATTTCGGGTTGGCGAAGGAGAAGTTGCTCGTCACCGTTTATGCGGAAGACGAGGACGCGGCAGGGTTTTGGCGGAAGATCGCCGGACTGCCGGACGAGCGCATCATCCGGATCGCGACATCGGATAATTTCTGGCGGATGGGCGACACCGGGCCGTGTGGGCCGTGCTCGGAGATCTTCTATGATCACGGGCCGTCTATCCCGGGCGGGCCGCCGGGGAGCGCCGACGAAGATGGCGACCGTTTCATCGAGATCTGGAACCTCGTGTTCATGCAATACGAGGAAGGGCCGCCCGGGACCCGAGTGCCGTTGCCGCGGCCATCGATCGACACGGGCATGGGGCTCGAGCGGTTCGCCGCGATCCTGCAGGGCGTGCACGATAACTATGATACGGACACGCTTCGGGCGCTGATCCTCGCGAGTGCGGAGGTGACGGGGCAGGCTGCGGATGGGCCGTTCCGGACCAGCCACCGTGTGGTGGCGGATCATCTGAGGAGCACGGCGTTCCTGATCGCCGATGGGGTGCTGCCGTCGAAAGATGGGCGCGGGTACGTGTTGCGGCGAATTATGCGGCGGGCGATGCGGCACCTGCACATGATGGGCACCCGCGAGGCCGTGTTCCATCGGCTGGTGCCGACGCTGGTCCGGCAGATGGGCGCGGCGTATCCGGAGCTCGGGCGGGCGGAGCGGCTGATCGGCGAGACGATGCGGCTCGAGGAGGAGCGGTTCAAGGCGATGCTGGACCGCGGGCTTGGGCTGCTGGCGGAGGAGACGGCGCGGCTGGATGAAGGCGGGACGCTGCCGGGAAATGTTGCGTTCAAACTCTATGACACATTCGGGTTTCCGCTAGACCTGACCCAGGATGCGCTGCGGGAGCAGGGCAAGGCGGTGGACGTCGCCGGCTTCGATGCGTCGATGGCGGAGCAGCGGGTGCGGGCGCGCGCGGCTTGGGCCGGGACCGGAGACGCGGCGACAGAGCGCGTGTGGTTCGACCTGCGCGAGCGCCTCGGAGCGACGGAATTCCTGGGCTACTCGACGGAGCGAGCGGAGGCGGAAGTGCTGGCGGTGGTTGTCGATGGCGAGATCGCCGAGGCTGCCGAAGTCGGCCAACGGGTGGCGGTGGTGCTGAACCAGACGCCCTTTTACGCCGAGAGCGGCGGGCAGGTCGGCGACGCTGGACGTATCGTGGCAGCGGGGCTGCGTATCGATGTCGAGGACACGCAGAAGCGGGTCGGCGACTTGTTCGTGCATATCGGTGTGGTCGCCGAGGGGCGGGTCGCGGCCGGGATGGCGGTGTCGGCGGAGGTGGATCATGCGCGCCGGGGTGCGATCCGGGCGCATCACAGCGCGACGCATCTGCTACATGCGGCGCTGCGGCAGCGGTTGGGCGATCACGTCACCCAGAAGGGCAGCTTGAATGCGCCGGACCGGCTGCGGTTCGACGTGAGCCAGCCGACGCCGATCTCGCGTGAGGATCTTGCCGTGGTCGAGGCGCAGGTCAATGCGCAGATCCGGGCCAACTCGGAGGTTTCGACCCGGCTGATGACGCCGGAAGCGGCCGTCGAGGAAGGCGCGATGGCGTTGTTCGGCGAGAAGTATGGTGACGAGGTCCGCGTGGTTTCGATGGGCGAAACGGGGGCGAATGGGCGTCCGTATTCGGTCGAGCTGTGCGGCGGGACGCATGTCGGGCGGACCGGGGATATCGGGCTGTTCCGGATCACGGGTGAGGGGGCGGTCAGTGCCGGCATTCGCCGGGTCGAGGCGGTGACGGGCGAGGCGGCGCAGGCTTCGATCGTTGAGAGCGAACGGCGGTTGCTGGAAACCGCGGCGTTGTTGCGGGTCAGCCCGATGGAGCTGGCGGAGCGGGTGGGCCAGTTGCTCGAGGCTCGGCGCCGGCTGGAGCGGCAGGTTTCGGAGCTGCAGCGCAAGCTCGCGACCGGCGCGAGCGCGCCGGCGGTCGAGCAGGTGGCAGGGGTGGCGCTGGCGGCGCGGAACCTCGGCGATATCCCGGCGCGTGATCTGAAGGGGATGGCGGAGGCGATCGCGCAGGAGATGGGGCCGGGCGTGGTGGCGGTGGTGTCGACGGCGGAGGGTAAGGCGAGCGTCGTGGTCCGCGTCTCGTCCGATCTGACGGGAAAGCTGAACGCGGTTGACCTGGTGCGTGCGGCGAGCGTCGCGCTGGGGGGAAAGGGCGGCGGCGGGCGGCCTGACCTGGCGCAGGCAGGCGGACCGGATGCGCAGGCCGCCGATGCGGCGCTCGAGGCCGTGCGGGCGGCGGTCGCGGCGGCTTAAAGCGATTCGGCGAGGCTGAGCAGGAGGCCGATCGGACCGGGCTTTGCCGGGCGCGGCGCGGTGATCGCGGGGCGCGCTGCCGGCGGTGCCATCGGGCGGGGTGCTTGCATCTCTGCGTTCCAAGCGAAGTCTCGGGACGCCGGCTGTTCGCCCTGCACGTCCGAGAAGAGGCGGATGGTGACGGCATGTGGCTCCTGGGCGGCCGCCGCTCCGCAACTCAACACGAGCAAGATTATTGGTCCGAGTTTGTTGACCATTCTGGCCTCCGCATCAGAGGCCTCAGTAGAACGCGAATTGCTGAAGATGAGGTTAAGAGGTGCGGTCGGTCCTGCGTTTTGCGGGGCCGCCAGCGCTCAAGCGGTCAGGGAGGTCGACGAGCTTTGGCTCGAGGTCAGCCCCTGGGTGTTCGCATAGGCCAGCAGTGACGACGCGAGGTTCTGGAAGGGGTTGGACGGCGAAGACGCTGGCGATGTGCCGGTCGAGGCCGTCGACGAGGATGGTGACGACCCAGCGTCTGCGTCTTTGTGGTGGTGGTGATGGTGCCCTTGGCCGGCGCCGACTTTCTGCAGATCGCTGAAGACATTCTGCAGGTCGGTCGCAACGGTCGATGTCGGATCCGTGCTGGCGGTTCCGGACGCGGTGGCGGTGGCGGTGCTGGAAGTGGCGCTGCCACTGGACTGGATATCCAGCAGCAGCTTGTTCAAGTCGGTCCCGAAGGACGAGGTTGAGCCGGTTCCTGAGGTCGAGGCGGCGGACGTGGTCGAGTTGGGCGTCGTGCTGCTGGACTGCGTCTGGCTCTTAAACAGATCGTAGAGCTGGGAAGCGCCAGCGCCGATTAAGCTCGCATACATGCAAGTTCTCCCGCACGGGATTGTGCAGGAGGTTCAATGCAAGGATAGCGCCACCCCGAATCGATCGCGGCCGCGGCAGAGAAGAAGGGGCCGGGGCGGCAATTGCTGCCGGGCGGCATACTATGCCGGATCGGTTCGCGTCGGCCGGCCCTCGATCGGGTAGGCCGGGTCGCTATAGCCCGGCACCGCGTGATGGCCAGGCGAAACGCGGGCGTCGATGAACGCTTCGTCTTCGACCGAGAATGACGCGTCGAGCGCGCCGAGGTAGCCCTCCCACTGCGCCTCGGTCCGCGGGCCGCCAATCACGCCGGTGACGAAGCGGTTGTTCAGCACCCAACGCACCGCGAACGCCACTGGGCTCAAGCCGGATTGCGCGGCGTGCTCGGCGATCTCGCGGGCGAGGCGGAGCGAATGCGGGTGCCACTCGGTCTGCATCATGCGCTTGTCCTGCCGGGCCGCGCGGGTGTCGGCGGGGGCCGGCGCATCGGGGTCGTATTTGCCGGTGAGGATGCCGCGCCCGAGCGGTGAATAGCTGACGACGCCCAGACCGTAGAAGCCGCAGGCGGGCAGCTGCTCGAGTTCGGGGGTGCGGTTCAGCGCGTGGTAGTAGGGCTGGCTCGCGATCGGGCGGGCGATGTCCATCGCGTCGCAGAGCTTGCAAATCTCGGCGACGCGCCAGGCGCGGTAGTTTGAGACGCCGAAATAGCGGATCTTGCCCTGACGCATGAGGTCGCCCATGGCGCGGACGGTCTCGTCGAGCGGCGTCGCGTGATCCTCCTTGTGGAGGTAATACAAGTCGATATGGCCGGTGCCGAGCCGCTTCAGGCTGGCGTCGACGGCGCGCATGATCCACTGGCGGGACGTGCCGGCGCCGTTGGGGTCCGACGCGCCGGGATTGGCGACCTTCGTGGCCAGGATCCAGGCGTCGCGGTCGGCGGCGATGGCCCGGCCGACGATCTCCTCGGAGCGGCCGCCAGTATACGCGTCGGCGGTGTCGATGAAGTTGACGCCGGCCTCTCGGGCGCGGCCGATGATTTGCCCGGCGGCCGCTTCGTCGGTGGGGCCGCCGAAATTCATGGTGCCGAGGCAGAGCGGCGAGACGCGCAGGCCGCTGCGGCCGAGGTTGCGATATTCCATGCCGGGGGGCTCCTTGGGCGGGTGATCGGGTTGGAGCATATAGAAGAGATGACCGATCTCCGACCGACCGTGGCCGCCCCGGACGACGACCCATATCTCTGGCTTGAGGACGTCGAGGGCGAGCGGGCGACGGCGTGGGTGGACGCGCAGACGACGCGGACGCTGCAGCGTTTCGGCGACGCGCGCTACGAGGCGGACCGCGAGACGCTGCGGGCGTTGCTGGACCGGCCGGACAACTTGCCGTTCCCGACAAGGCGCGGCGGCCTGATCTACAATTTCTGGCGCGACGCACCGCATCCGCGCGGGCTTTGGCGTCGGACGACGCTCGACTCGTATCGGAGCGAGACGCCGGACTGGGACGTGCTGCTGGATCTCGACGCGCTGGCCGCGGCGGAG
Source organism: uncultured Alphaproteobacteria bacterium (assembly GCA_963848035.1). Taxonomy (GTDB): domain Bacteria; phylum Pseudomonadota; class Alphaproteobacteria; order Acetobacterales; family Acetobacteraceae; genus JAVVHH01. The sequence continues at coordinate 1,495,121 of CAWKCD010000001.1, read as the reverse complement.
GGTGAGGATTGGGTGTGGGGCGGCGCCGAGACGTTGCCGCCGGCGCATCGCCTCGTGCTGCTGCGGCTGTCGCGCGGGGGCGCGGATGCGGGGGTAGTGCGCGAGTTCGATCTGGAGTCGCGGGCGTTCGTGGGCGGCGGGTTCGCATTGCCGGAAGCGAAGGGTGGCGCGGGCTGGCTGGACGGCGAGACGCTGCTGGTGTCGTCGTCGCTGGGGGGCGTGACGCGGTCGGGCTACCCGCGGACGGTGCGGCTGTGGCGGCGGGGCGAGGATTGGGCGACGGCGCCGGTGCTGTTCGAGACCGACGAGGCGAACATGAACGCCTGGGCGGTGTACGACCGGATGGGCGACCGGATCATCTATGCCGACAAGCCGGGGTTCTTCGACACCAATCTGTGGATCGGAGACCGGACCGGACCGGTGCAGAAGCTGGATCTGCCGACCGATGCCGGGATCCTGTGGGAGAAGGAGTGGGTCGCGGTGCGGCCGCGCACGGCATGGACGGTGGGCGGCAAGACGCTGGCGCCGGACATGGTGGCGGTGATTGGGCTCGGTGCATTCCTGGCGGGGGAGCGGGATTTCCGGGTGGTGTTCGAGCCCGGGCCGCGGCGGGCGCTGCAGGGGTTCTTCTGGTCGGCGGGGCGGCTGGTGGTCAGCGTGCTGGACGAGTTGCGTCCGGAATACTTCGTGCACGAAGCGCCGGATTGGACGCCGGTGCCGCTGGCCGGGCTGCCGGGGTTGGGCACGGTTTCGGTGTGGCCGCTGGACACGGAGTATCAGGAGGGCGACGGCTCGATGTTGGCGAGCGCGCAGGATCCGGTGACGCCGCCGTCGCTGTTGCTGCTGCAGCCGGGCTTGTCGGCGCCGGTGGTGCTGAAGCAGTTGCCGCCGGGGTTCGATGCGGCCGGGCTGGTGGTGACGCGGCACGAGGCGGTGTCGTCGGACGGGGAGCGGATCCCGTATGTGCAGACCGGGCCGGCGGCGGAGACAGGCGACGCGCCGGTGCATCTGGGCGGCTATGGCGGGTTCGGGATCTCGCGGCTGCCGAGCTATTCGCTGGGAATGGGCAAGCTGTGGCTCGAGCGGGGCGGCACCAGCGTTGTCGCCAACATCCGCGGCGGGCGGGAGTTCGGCACGCGCTGGCACGAGGCGGGGCGGCGCGAAGGCAAGCGGCTCAGCCATGACGACTTCGCCGCGGTGGCTGCGGACCTGGTCCGGCGCGGGGTGACCCGGCCGGGGCGGATCGCGGCGGAGGGCGGTTCCAATGGCGGGCTGCTGATCGCCAACATGCTGACGCGGTATCCGGAGCGGTTCGGCGCGCTGTTCTGCACGATTCCGCTGATCGACATGCGGCGCTACAGCAAGCTGCTGGCGGGCGCGAGCTGGATCGCGGAATACGGCGATCCGGACGGGCCGGACTGGTCGTTCATGGGCCCGATGTCGGCGTATCACGCGGCGGAGCCGGGGCGGCCGTATCCGCCGATCCTGCTGGCGACGACCCGGCGCGACGACCGGGTGCATCCGGGCCACGCGCGCAAGATGGCGGCCAAGCTGCAGGCGCTCGGCTACGACGCTCAGTTCTATGAGCCGGCGGCGGGCGGGCACGGCTACGGCAAGGACAATGCCGAGGTGGCCGGGTTCGTGGCGCTCGGATTTGCGTTCCTGCGCCGCGCGATCGGGTGGGACGCGGGCGAGCCGTCAGCCGTCTGACGGGAAGGCGAGGTCGAGGAAGGCGATGAACATGGCGGCCGGGTCGAGCGGTTCGCCGCCGTTCCAGATCCCGTTCCAGACCGTCGCCATGATCACCGGTGCGCCGACGAGGTGGGGAAATCTCGCGAGTGGGCCGAGCGCGGGCGATCCGCCGGCGGCGACGGTGTCACGCACGATCTGCATCATCGGCTCGATCACCACCCGCCGGTGGATCGCCGCCAGTTCGGGGAAGCGGGCACCCTCGGCGATGATCAGCCGGACGACGCTGGCCCGGCCGGAGCTTTCGAAGTCTCGCAGCAGCGGCAGCATCAGACGCTCGAGCCGAGCGCGGGGACCTTCCGGGTTCGGCGGCGGCGCGGCCTGCAGCCGCGCGAGCGGCACCGTGATGAGCTGCTGCAGCACGCATTCGAACAGGACCGCCTTGTCGGCGAAGTGGACGTAGACCGTGCCCTTCGCGAGGCCTGCACGATCCGCGACGTCGGCCATGCGGGTGCGCTCAAAGCCGCGTTCGAGGAAGGTCGCGAGCGCTGAGCGGAGGATCAGCTCGCGGGTCTGCGCGGTCCGCTGCGGGTCCGGCAGGCGGCCGCGGCCGCGCGGCTTGGGGGGAACGCTGTCCATGCCGAGTTATGTAGGCGAGCCCGGCACGATCTGCATCCGTGATCGGAGCGGACTGATGTTTTGCCCGCGCAGCGTCCAGCGTAGGGTGACGGAAAGGGAGATAGCGATGTCGACGTCCTTGTTCGATTTGTCGGGCCGCACGGCGCTGGTCACGGGGTCCTCGCGCGGGCTCGGGCGGGCGATGGCGGAGGGGTTGGCGGCGGCTGGCGCGGAGGTGGTGCTGAACGGGGTGGACGCGGCGCGACTGGCGGTCGCCGCAAGCGAGATGCGCGCGGCGGGCTACACGGTGCACGAATCGGCGTTCGACGTGACGGACGAGGCATCGATCGCCGTGGCGTTCGAGCGGTTCGATCGTGCCGGCGTCTCGATCGACATCCTGATCAACAATGCCGGTATCCAGTTCCGCAAGAAGATGGTCGAACTCGAGACCGCGGACTTCCGGCGGGTAATAGAGACCAACCTGACCAGCGCGTTCATGGTCGGGCGCGAGGCGGCGCGGCGGATGATCCCGCGCGGGCGGGGCAAGGTGATCAACATCGGATCGCTGACCAGCCAGCTCGCTCGGGCGACGGTGGCGCCGTATACGGTGGCTAAAGGCGGCATCAAGATGCTGACCCAGGCGATGACGGCGGAGTGGGCCGAGCACGGCATCCAAGCCAACGCGATCGGGCCGGGCTACATGCTGACGGACATGAACGAGGCGCTGGTGAACGATCCCAAGTTCGACGCTTGGGTGAAGGGGCGGACGCCAGCGAAACGTTGGGGGAAGCCCGACGAACTGGTGGGAGCCGCGGTGTTCCTTGCGTCGGCGGCGTCGAATTACGTCAATGGCCAGATCATCTACGTCGATGGCGGCATGTCGGTGGTGCTCTGATGAAAGCTGCGATCATTCATTCGGCGCGGGATCTGCGTATCGGCGAGGCCGAAGTTCCGGCGCTCGGGCCGAACGATGTCGAGGTACGGATCCGCGCCGGCGGGATCTGCGGATCGGACTTGCATTACTACCAGGATGGCGGGTTCGGCACCGTGCGTATCCGCGAACCGCTGATCCCCGGCCATGAGATCGCAGGGGTGGTGGCTGCGATCGGGCCGGAGGTGACGCGGGTGCGGCCCGGCGATCGCGTTGCCGTCAATCCGAGCCGGCCCTGCGGACACTGCGAGTATTGCCTCGAAGGATTGCCGCGGCATTGCCTGAACATGCTGTTTTTCGGCAGCGCGATGCGGTTTCCGCATGTGCAGGGCGGGTTCCGCGAGCGGCTGGTGTGCACGGAGATGCAGGCGGTGCCGATCGCGGCCGGGCTGAGCCTCGAGTTGGCGGCGTTCGCGGAGCCGCTGTCGGTGTGCCTGCATGCGGCGAACCAAGCGGGGGAGCTGATGGGGCGGCGGGTGCTGGTGACCGGCACCGGGCCGATCGGGGCGCTGGCGATCCTGGTGGCGCGGCATGCCGGCGCGCGGGAGGTGGTGGCAACGGATCTTGCGGACGCGCCGCTTGCGATCGCGCGGCAGATCGGGGCGGACGCGGCGATCAACGTGCGGGAGCAGGGCGCGCTGGACCGTTTCGGTGCCAATAAAGGGTATTTCGACGTGGTGTTCGAGGCGTCCGGCAGTGGCGCGGCGCTGGCCTCCGCAGTCGCGGTCGCGCGGCCCGGCGCGGTGATCGTCCAGGTCGGGCTGGGCGGCGAGATGACTGTGCCGATCAATACGATCGTGGCCAAGGAGATCTGCCTGCGCGGGACGTTCCGGTTCGATCGCGAGTTCGACTGGGCGGTGCAGTTCCTGGGCTCGGGCGCGATCGATGTGCGGGCATTGCTGACCGAGGTGGTGCCACTCGACGAAGCGGTGCGGGCGTTCGAGTTGGCGGGCGATCGTTCGCGGGCGATGAAGGTGCAGTTGGCGCTCTGATGTCCAAGATCACCGGGGTCCGGACGATCCGGCTGGCGTCGCGGGCAAACCTGATCTGGGTCGAGCTGGAGACGGATGACGGGCTGGTCGGCCTGGGGGAGAGCTTTCGGGGTGCGCCGGCAATCGAGGCGGTGATCCACGACCAGGTTGCGCCGCATCTGCTGGGGCGGGATGCCAGGCGGATCGAGGCGATCTCGCGCCATCTGCTGACGCCGTATCTCGGCTTCCACAGCGCGAGCGCCGAGATCCGGGCGGCCAGCGCGGTCGACATCGCGCTGTGGGATCTGGCGGGAAAGCGCGCGGGGATCCCGATCCACGAGGCACTCGGCGGTGCGTCGCGGACGACGATCCGCGCCTACAACACGTGTGCCGGATATTCCTACAATACGGCCGGTGTGGCGCGCCGCGCGATCGGGTCGGCGGATGCGGCGCAGGGGCCGTACGACGATCAGGTGGCGTTCACGCGCGATGCCGGGGCGTTGGCGGAGAGCTTGGTGGCCGAGGGGTATTCGGCGATGAAGATCTGGCCGTTCGATCCGTATGCGGAAGCGAGCGGCGGGCAGCTCATTACGCTGGAGGATTTGAAGGCGGGTCTCGAGCCGTTCCTCAAGGTGCGTCGGGCGGTGGGGACACAGATCGAGATCATGGCGGAGCTCCACAGCTTGTGGAACACGCATTCGGCGATCCGCATCTGCCGGGCGCTGGAGGATGTCGGCGTGTTCTGGGCGGAGGACCCGATCGCCAAGATGGACGACGCGCGGGCGTTGGCGGACCTGCGGCGGCAGACGCGCACGCCGATCTGCGGCAGCGAGACGCTCGCGGGCGTGGTGGCCTTCCGCGACCTGCTGGCGGCGGATGCGATCGACGTGGTCATGCTGGACCTGGCGTGGTGCGGCGGGCTGACCGAGGGACGCAAGATCGCGGCGCTGGCGGAGGCTTATGCCAAGCCGCTGGCGCCGCATGACTGCACCGGGCCGGTGACGCTGATGGCCGGGCTGCATCTGGCGCTGCATGCGCCGGCGGCGATCTTCCAGGAGGTGGTGCGGGCGTATCTGTCGACCTGGTACCAGGAACTGGTGACGGAGCTGCCGGTGGTGGAGCGCGGGATCGTCCAGGCGCCGATGGCGCCGGGTTTGGGAACGGCGCTGCGGCCGGAGGTGAAACGAGCGGCGGACGCGATCGTCAGGGAGGCTCGATAGCGGGAGCGCGGTCGTCCTTGAGGGCGATGCCGGTCAGTTCGCGTTTGCGGGCCTGGGTCATGAGCCAGGTGATGGCGTCGGCGGCGTCGGCATAGGAGAGGCCGTTGGCGTGGATGTTGGAGATGCAGTTGCGTTCGGAGTCGCGCCGTCCCGCACGTGGGGCGTAGGTGAGATAGCAGCCGAGACTGTCGGCGCTGCTTAAGCCCGGCCGTTCCCCGATCAGCATGACCGCGAGCTTGGCGCCGAGCGCTTCGCCGATGCGGTCGCCGAGCGCGACGCGCGCCTGGGTCGCGACCACGATCGGCGCGATCCGCCAGCCCGGTAGCCGACCGAAACACGCGCGCAACAAGGGTGGTCCGTGGCGCGTGCAGGCGACCGACGAGAGGCCGTCGGCCAGCACGAAAACCGCATCCCATGATCCCGCCGGCAGCGTGCATCCGGGGTCGAGTATCCGGCCGAGATCGGGGCGGCGCAGATAGGTCGCCCGGTCCGGGGCGGCGCTGCGGACGATCAACGTCGGTTGCGGGAGCGCAGCCGCCAGCATCTCGGAGTCGAGTGGATCGTGCACGGCGTCACGGGCGCGCGCATGGGCCATCTGGAAATCGAGCAGGTCGGTGACGCGGAGCGCGTCGCCGGTGCGGCCGAGGCCGATACGGGCCGGCGTCGCGGCGCGCAGGCGGGACCAGATGTCAGGAGGCTCAGCCACCGAACGGATCGGGGTCCGCGAGCATCAGCAGGCGGGGCGCGGCGAGTTGCGGCCGGATGCGGTCGGCGCGGTCCTTCATCTCCATGCGGTCGAGCCAGGCCTCGAATTCCGGGGCGGCACGGACGCCGAGCAGCGAGCGGAGATAGAGCATGTCGTGGAACGAGGCGCTCTGATAGTTCAGCATGACGTCGTCGGCGCCGGGCACGGCGATCAGGAAGGTGACGCCGGCGACGGTGAGCAGCGTCATCAGGTCGTCCATGTCGTCCTGGTCGGCTTCGGCGTGGTTGGTGTAGCAGACGTCGCAACCCATCGGCAGGCCGAGCAGCTTGCCGCAGAAATGATCTTCCAGCCCGGCGCGGATGATCTGTTTGCCATCGAATAGATATTCGGGGCCGATGAAGCCGACCACGGTATTGACCAGCAGCGGCTTCAGCGAGCGGGCGACGGCGTAGGCGCGGGCTTCGACGGTCTGCTGGTCGACGCCTTCATGCGCGTCGGCGGACAGCGCGGCGCCCTGGCCGGTCTCGAAATACATGACGTTGTCGCCGACCGTCCCGCGGCGGAGTTCCAGCGCGGCGGCGCGGGCATCCTGGAGCATGGCAAGGTTGATGCCGAAGCCCGCGTTGGCGGCCTGGGTGCCGGCGACGGATTGGAACACGAGATCGACCGGGGCGCCGAGACGCATCATCTCGATTGCGTTGGTGACATGAGTGAGCACACAGGATTGGGTGGGGATGTCGTGGCGTCGGCGCAACGTGTCGAGCATCTCGGTGATGCGGATGCAGTTGCCGACATTGTCGGTGACCGGATTGACGCCGATGACGGCGTCGCCGGTGCCATATAGTAGGCCGTCGATCGCCGCGGCGGCGATGCCGCGGAGGTCGTCGGCGGGGTGGTTGGGCTGCAGGCGCGTGCTGAGGCGGCCGGGAAGACCAATCGTGTTACGGAACGAGGTGACGACGGCGCAGCGTTTGGCGGCGGCGATGAGGTCCTGATTGCGCATCAGCTTGGAGGCGGCGGCGGCCATTTCGGGAGTGATCGCCGGGGCGAGCGCGGCGAGACGGGCCGTGGTCGCATCGTCCGACAGCAAGAAGTCGCGGAAGCCGCCGACCGTCAGGTGCGCGAGATCGGCGAAGCCGGCCTGGTCATGCGTGTCGAGGATCAGGCGGGTGACTTCGTCGGTCTCGTAGGGGATCAGAGGTTCGTCGAGGAAGATGCGGAGCGGCAGGTCGGCAAGCACCGAGCGGGCGGCCACGCGTTCGGCGTCGCTCGATGCGGAGAGGCCGGCGAGTTCGTCGCCGGAGCGGCGGTGCGAGGCGCGCGCCATGACAGCGCGCAGATCGTCGAAGCGGTGTCGCTCGCCGCGGAAGCTGCTGACGTAGCTGGTCATTCGGCGGCTTCGGCCTGGGCGGCATAGTCGGTGGCAGCCGAGACGTAGCCGTTGGCCAGGTCGCGGTCGACATCGCTCCGGGCGCGCTGGCGCGGATCGCCGTAGCCGGAACCGCCGGCGAGTTGGACTTCGACGACGCGGTCGATGCGGTCGAGCGTGACGAGTTCGCCGGTGCCGCAATCGTGGATGGTGACGCCGTCGGGGTCGGTGACGAGGCCGTGAACGCCGCCGCCGGGCTGTCCGCCGAAGAGGCCGTCGGTGCGGACGCCGACACCCTCGGGGTAGACCGAGAAGAGCGTGGGCAGCCCGTCGTCGTGCAGCTTGCGGATGCGGGTGCGGGTGCCGAGGCCGCCGCGATGTTGGCCGGGGCCGCCGCTATCTGCGACGAGGGTTTTCTCGAGCACGAGGACGGGTGCGCGGGTCTCCATCAGTTCGATGGAGGTATTGGCGGCCGAGGTCGGATAGAGCAGCGCCGACTTGCCGTCGGAACGGGCGCTGGCGCCTTGGCCGCCACCCATGAAGAAATGGTCGGCATAGATCTGGCCCGTGGCGTCCCGACCGTAGATGTTGATCGCGTGCGGCAGGCCGGTGGCGGCCTGGACCGCCCCGGGCGCCGCTTCGGCGAGGGCGCGGAAGATGTTCGGCGCGATATACCAGCCGGTCCGCGTGCGCAGGTTGACGCTGGCCGGTTTGTCCGCGTTCAGGATCGAGCCCGGCGGCAGCTTGATCTCGAACGGGCGGTAGCAACCGGCATTGCTGCGCACGGACGGGCTCAGAACACATTTCATCGGGTAGGCGGCGTGCGCGGCGGCATATGACCAGGTACAGTTCAGGCCGCCCTGCGGTTGTTGCGGCGGCGCACCGGTGAAGTCGAGCGTGATCGCGTCGCCCTTGACCGTCACCTCCAGCGGATAGCGCAGGACGGTGCCGAGCGGGTTGTTGATGATCTCGGAGCGGTAGGCGCCGTCGGGCAGGGCCGAGATGGCGTCGCGCACGGCGCGCTCGGAGCGGTTCTGCACGACGGCGGCCAGCGCGCGCAGATCGTGCATGCCGTAATCGTCCATGAAGGCGAGCAGGCGTTCGGCGCCGAGCTGGTTCGCGGCGACGAAGGAGTGGACGTCGCCGAGTACTTCTTCAGGCTTACGGACGTTCTCGCCGAGCAACAGCAGCAGGTCGCCGTTCGCGACGCCCGCGCGATAAAGGTACATCGGCGGGATCTGGAAGCCCTCGTCGTAGATCTCGCGGGCCCGCAGGCTGTCCTTGGTTCCGCCGATATCGCCGACATGCCCGACGGTGGCGGTGAGCGCCACGAGGTGGCCGTCGCGGAACACGGGGGTGACGACCGCGATGTCGAACAGGTGGCCGGCGCAGAGCCAGGGGTCGTTGGTGATGAGCACGTCGCCGGGCCGGAGCGTGTGCGGCGGATAGCGCTTCAGGATGGCTTTGACGGCGATCGGTACGGTCAGGTTGAAGACCGGCATGGCGCGGGGCGAATGGGCGAGGCTTTCGCCGTCCGGGTCGAGCAGGTCGGTGGCAAAGTCTTGCGCCTCCGACACGATCAACGAGAAGGCGGTGCGCACGATGGTGTGCCACATCTCCTCGACGACGGTGACGAGCCGGGCCCACATGATCTCGAGCGAGACCGGGTCCGATTCGATCAGCGCGGTGGCTTCGGCGAGCGACGTGTCCTGGCTGATGCGGGCGGCGGCTTGGGCTTGCACCGCGATGGCGATGCGGAGCGTGCCGGTGCCGTCGACGGTGACGCGGTCGCCGGGCGGGATGATCGTGGTGGCCTCGCGCTCCTCGATGATGGCGGGCCCCTCGAGCGCGTCGCCGGGCGCCAGGCGGTAGCGGTCGTAGACGGGCGTGTCGACGAATCCGTCGCCGAACCAGGCGGGGCGGCTGCCTTTCCGGGCGGCGCCCTCCGACGGATTTGCCGTTTGCGCGAGGGTGAGCGCGGGGATCGGGCCGCGACAGGCGACGCGGATGGAGACGAGCTGGATCGCGACCCCGGCATAAACCGAGGTGTAGCGGTTGGTGTATGCCTCGGCGAAGGCGGCGCGTAGCGCGGGGAGGTTTGCGTCGGTGAGCGTGCCGTCCGGCAGGGGGACGTTGATCTCGTGCAACTGGCCGAGCAGGCGCATGTCGGCGGAGCGCTCGGTCACGATGTCGGTAACCCCCGCGGCGAAGAGACGCGCCTTCGTTTCGGCTTCCAGTCCGGCGAGCACGGATTGCAGCGCGTCGGCGGCGCCGGGCGCGTCGAGCCGAACGGGGTGGCTGCGGACCTGCTCGAAGGAGAGCGGCGCGGCGAGGAAGCCGAGCGCCGATGCGGCGCCGGAGGCGGGCGGGATCAGCACCTCGGTGACGCCGAGCACGCGGGCGACGCCAGCTGCGTGCGCCGGGCCGGCACCGCCGAAGCCGACCATGGCGTAGCGGCGGGGATCCCTGCCTTTCTCGACGATGTGGATCCGCGCAGCCGCCGCCATGCTCTCGGTGACGACGCGGTGGATGCCCCAGGCGGTCTCGATGGCGGATAGGCCGAGTTGCGCGCCGACGCTCCCCAACGCGCGCGCGGCGGCGTCGCGATCGAGCGACATACGGCCGCCGAGAAAGAAGCCGGGATCGTAATAGCCGAGCAGCAGGTTGGCGTCGGTGACCGTCGGCTGCGTGCCGCCGCGGCCGTAGCAAGCAGGACCCGGGTCCGCCCCAGCGGAGTGCGGCCCCACGCGCAGCAAGCCGACCTCATCGATCCCGGCGATGGAGCCGCCGCCGGCGCCGATCTCGATCATGTCGATGACGGGCGCCTTGATCGGCAAGCCCGAGCCCTTCTTGAAACGGTGAACGCGGGCGGCCTCCATCTCGGCCGCGGTGGCGGCGCGGCCGTCCTCGATCAGGCACGCTTTGGCAGTGGTGCCGCCCATGTCGAAGCTGATCACGTCGGGTTTCCCGGCCATCTGGCCGAAGAAGGCGGTGGCCAACCCCCCGCCTGCAGGGCCGGACTCGAGCAGGCGGATGGGGAAGGCGCGTGCGGTCTCCGGCGAGACGAGGCCGCCGGCGGAGTGCATGAGATAGAGCGCGCCGCGGAAGCCACGCTGCCAGAGCTGGCGCTCGAGCCGGACGATGTAGCGGTCCATCAGCGGCTGCACGAAGGCGTTGGCGCAGGTGGTGGTGAGGCGCTGATACTCCCACAATTCCGAAACGACGTCCGACGAGAGCGAGACCGAGATGTCCGGCAGAAGCGCGCGGATCGTCTCGCCGGCTGCCCGTTCGTGGACGGGGTTGCGGTAGGCGTGCAGGAAGCAGACCGCGATCGCCTCGACGCCTTCCGCGGCCAGGTTCTTCGCCGCGTCGCGGACGGCATCGAGGTCGATCGGGGTGACGATGTTGCCATCCCGGTCCAGACGCTCCGGCACTTCGAGGCGGCGGCGGCGCGGGACCAGCGGCTCCGGATATTGCAGGAACAGATCGTAGATGTCGTAGCGCTGCTCCGTTCCCATCTCGAGGATATCGCGGAACCCGGCGGTCGTGATCAGCCCGAGCTTGGCGCCCTTGCGTTCGATCAGCGCATTGGTGACGAGCGTGGTGCCGTGGACGATCTCGCCGATATCGCCGGGCGTCAGGCCGGCATCGGAGACGATCTGGGCAAGGCCTTCGAGCGCACCGACTGACGGGTCCTCGGGAGTGGTGAGGCATTTGTGCAGGCGGATGTCGTGGCGCTCCGCGTCGAGCAGGATGAAGTCGGTGAAGGTGCCGCCGATGTCGAACCCGATGCGGTAACGAGACGTCATGGAAGATCCTCCAGGCGTGAAGCCGCGCGTGCCCGCGGGGGCAGCACGGAGGCGAGCAGTGTTCGCGTGTAGTCGTGGTTCGGTGTGGCAAGGACTTGCGCCGCCGGGCCTTGCTCGACGAGCCTGCCGGCGCGCATGACCGCAACGCGGTCGCACAGCAGGCGGACCACGGCGAGGTTGTGGGAGACGAACAGGTAGGCCAGGCCGTGCCGGGCGCGCAGCCGAGCGAGCAGTTCGATGATCTGCGCCTGAACCGAGACGTCCAGCGCCGAGGTGGGCTCGTCGAGCAGCAATGCGCGCGGCGAGGGCGCGAGCGCGCGGGCGATGCAGACCCGCTGCTTCTGGCCGCCGGAGAGTTCGTGCGGGTATCGCGGCAGGAATTCCGCGGACAGGCCGACATCCTCGAGCAAGGCCACGACACGGTCGCGCAGCCGCCGGCGGCACCAGCCACCTTGCAGCCGCAGCGGCTCGGAGATGGCGGACCAGACACTAAAGCGCGGGTCGAGTGCGGCGTGCGGGTTCTGGAACACGACCTGCACGGCTTGCCGCAACGGACGCAGCGCCGCTCCGGAAGCGTGGGTGAGATCGGCGCCATCGAGGACGATCTGGCCGGACGCGGCGGATTGCAGACGGAGCAGCGCGCGCAGGACGGTGGTCTTGCCGGAGCCGGATTCGCCGACGAGACCGAGGGCTTCGCCGGGCTGCAGGGCGAGTCCGACGCCGTCGACCGCGCGTTTGGCTCCGAAAGCGCAGACGAGATCGCGGGCTTCGAGCAGCGCGGTCATGCGGCGACCAAGTGGCAGGCGACGCCTCGGCGCAGGCGGGGCACTTCGCTGCGGCAGCGTGGCAGCGAGACCGGGCAGCGCGGATGGAATCGGCAGCCCGGCGGTGGATCGCGCAACGAGGGGATGCTGCCGGCGATCCCGCGCGGCACCATGCCCGGTCGTTCCAGGTCCGGCACCGCGGCCAGCAAGCCCTGGGTATACGGATGACGCGGCGCGTCCAGCACCTGCTCGGCCGGCCCGTCCTCGACGATCGTTCCGGCATACATCACCACGACCCGGCGGCACATCGCGCCGATCACACCCAGATCGTGACTGATCAGCACGAGTGTCAGGCCGAGCCGGTCCACGAGGTCGGCGATCAGACGCAGCACCTGGCGCTGCACGGTCACGTCGAGCGCCGTGGTGGGCTCGTCGGCGAGCAGCAGGCGCGGGTTGGCGGCCAAAGCCAGCGCGATCAGGACCCGTTGCCGCATACCGCCGGAGAGTTCGTGGGGATAGCGCGCCAGCAGCGCGGCGGCGTCGGGCAGGCCTACGGCATCCAGCAACTCGACGCTGCGGGGGCGGATGGCGGCGACTTGATGTGCCCGTAGCACTTCGGCGAGATGGTGGCCGATGGTGAAGACCGGGTTGAGGTAGGTGGCCGGGTCCTGGAACACCATGCCGATCCCGGCGCCGCGGAGGGCGCGGAGTTCCGGCGGCGTCATGGCGAGGATGTCCCGGCCGTCGAAGCGGATCGTCCCGGTGCGGATTTCCGCGGCCTTATCGAGCCGAAGCACGGCGCGGGCCAGCACCGACTTGCCGCAGCCGGTTTCGCCGACGATGCCCACGCTCTCGCCTTCGGCCACGGCGAGGTCGATGCCGTTCAATACCTGGATCGGGCCGTCATAGCCGGAAAAGCCGAGACGGAGGTCGATCACTTCCAGCAGCGCGCTCATCCGCGCTCGCTCCGCGGGTCCAGCATGTCGCGGAGGCCGTCGCCGAACAGATTGAAGCCGAGCACGGTCAGAAAGATGAATAGGCCGGGGAAGAAGCTGTACCACCACCAATCCGGCATGTAGGAGCGGGCGACCGAGACCATCGCACCCCATTCCGGCGCCGGCGGTTTCGCGCCAAGGCCGATGAAGCCGAGCGAGGCGACCCCGAGGATGGCCAGGCCCATGTCCATGCTGGCCTTGACCACGAGGGGCGACAGGCAGTTCGGCAGGATGTGCCGAAGCAGGATCCACGTGTGTCCGGCGCCCATGGTGCGGGCGGCTTCGACATAGGGTTCGTTGCGGAGCGTGAGCGCCTTGGCCTCGATCAGACGAACGTAACCGGGCCACCACACCAGCGAGAGCGCCAGCACCCCATGCATCACGCCGGGGCCGAGCGCGGCGACGATGGCCAGCGCCAGGACCAAGCCCGGAACCGCCAGGAACACGTCCGTCACCCGCATGATGACCCGGCGCAGCATGCCGCCGATATAGCCCGCGGCAATCCCGAGCGGGACGCCGATCAATGTCGCGATCCCGGTGATGGTCAGGCCGACCCAGAGGCTGGTGCGGGTGCCGACGACGACGCGGGTGAGGATGTCGTCGCCCATCTCGTCGGTGCCGAACGGATGCGTGAGCGAGGGCGGTTGCAGCCGCTGCGCCAGGTGCATCGCGCCGGTCGCGTCGGCGGGGTAGGGGACGATAGCCGGGCCGATCGCGGCCAGCACGAGGAAGGCGCCGACCAGGAACAGGCCGACCAGCGACGAGGCGCTGCCGCGGAAGGTCCAGACGACGAAGCGCAGGCGGCGGAACGGCGCGGCGGCGAGCGGGAGCGCGGCCTCGCTCATGCGGAGCGCGTCCGCGGGTCGAGCCAGCCATAGGCGAGGTCGATCACCAGGTTGGACAGCATGAAGGTGACGCCGACGGCCAGGGTGACGCCCATGACCGGCTTGAAGTCGGACGCCAGTGCCGACGACACGGCGTAGAGCCCGATTCCGGGCCAGTCGAACACGGTCTCGACCAGAAACGAACTGCCCAGCGTCCAGCCCAGGCGGAGGCCGATCATCGCCAGCGTCGGCAGCATGGCGTTCTTGAGCGCGAGCAGCGCCACGACGCGCCGAGGGGCGACGCCATGCGCCCGGGCCGCGGTGACATAATCGGCGCCGAGCACCTCGATCATCTCCGCGCGCGCGACCCGCATGATCGCGGCGAGCGAGGGCAGCGCAAGCACAAAGGCGGGCAGGATCGCGTAATGCAGCGCCTCGCCGGCAACGCTGAGATCGCCGGCGAGGAGCGCATCGAGAATGACCATGCCGGTATGGGGCTCGGGCGGTGCGGTGGCGACCGAGAGTTGGCCGCTGGTGGGCAGCCAGCCCAACCACACGCCGAAGACGAGTTGCAGCAGCAGCGCGGCCCAGAACGCGGGGAGTGCGACGCCCGAGACCGCCAGCAGGCGTAGCGCGTGGTCGACGGGGTGATTGCGCCGGACGGCCGCGAGCATGCCCGAGGGAACGCCGACGGCGACGGCGAGCGCCATGGAGAGCAGCACCAGTTCGAGCGTGGCCGGCAGATAGCGCCCGAGATCGTCGGCGACCCGGTTGCCGGTCTGGACGGCGCGGCCGAGATCGCCGTGCAGCAGGTCCGAGACGTAACGGACGAATTGCAGCGGCAGCGGCTGGTCGAGGCCATATTCGTGCCGGACCGTCTCGATCATGTCCCGCGTCGCGTCCGGCCCGGCGGCGAGCGCCGCCGGGTCGGACGGCGCGACGTTGGAGACGACGAAAGTGATGACGACGAGGCCGAGCAGCATCAGGCCGAGCAGCGCGATCCGCCCGGCCAGGAAGCGGATCATGCCTTGGCGGCGTAGAGCGTATAGAGATCCACCTCGCCGGTGAGCTTCAGCGGACAATAGTCAAAGCCTTTGACGTAGTCCCGCATCGCCCATTTGCGGTTTTCCATCATGCCGAAAATGGCGGGCTGCAGGTCGACGATGCGCTGCTGGATGTCGGCGTACATCGTGCCGCGTTTGGCCTGGTCGGTCTCGAGCCGGGCGGCGACCACCATCGAGTCGAGCTTGGGGTCCTCGAGCTGGTGCATGCCCCAGAACTGGCCATGCGCGGTGGAGGCATATTGCGCGGCCAGCACGTCCGGATCCGGGCTCACCGGCGTTACATAGACGGCGACGAGGTCGGACGCGGTTTCCGGCTTGGCGCCGCGCGCGGTGAGCGTCGGCCAGGGCTGCGCGACGACGTTCACCGTGATCCCCAACGGTTGCAGCGATTCGAGCAGCGCCAGGCCGATCCGCCGTTCGACCTCGAGACCGGCGACATAGGTATAATCCAGCGAGATCCCGCCTTTGGCCCACTGCGTCTTGCCGAGGAATGCGCGCGCCTTGTCGAGGTCCCGGCGCGGGATGTCCTTGACCGAGGTGTAGAACGTCATCGCGTCCGGGAACGGACTGGTCAGGAGCTTGGCGGCGCCGTTCTCGATCTGCAGCAGCGCGTCGTAATCGAAGGCGTAGGCCAGGGCCTTGCGGAAGTTGAGGTCCGCGGTCGGGCCCTTCTGCGTGTTCATCTGGATGGTGAAGGGCGTCATGCCCTGGTCGTCGGTGACCCGGATCGCCGGGAGCTTGGCGAGCTGGTCGTAATCGTCCGGCGTCATCTCGGTGACGATATCGATCTCGCCCCGCTGCAGCGCGGCCTTGCGCGGAGCGGGTTCGCGGATCACGCGATAGATCACGCCGGCCGGGCGCTCGGCGTCGGCCATCGGCCAGCCCTTCCAGTAATCCGGCACCGCATCGAGCGCCATGACCGCCTGCCCGTCCCAGCGCTTGATGCGGAACGGCCCGGAGCCGGCGTCGCCGTCGGTCAGGAACTTCTGGCCGTCGTCGTCGCCGCCCACCTGTTTCGGATTGACGATGAACCAGAGCGGGATGAAGGAGAGGAACGGGCCGTATGGCTCCTTGAGCGTGATGCGGACCGTGCGGGCGTCGAGGGCCTCGATCCCCGCCGGATCGAGCGCCGCCTTGAGCATCCAGGCGACGCCCTTGTTCAGCCGCAGCGCGCGCTGGAACGAGAAGCGGACGGCCTCGGCATCGACGGGGTCGCCGTTATGGAACTTCGCATTGCCCACTAGGTGAAACGTCCAGACCCGGCCGTCCTCGCTGGTCTCCCACTTTTCTGCGAGCCAGGGAACCGCCTTGGCCGGGTTGCCCTCGTATTTCAGCAAGGCGTCATAGACGGCCTGCTGCATCATCCGGGTCGACCAATCGTAGCGCACGTGCGGGTCCAGCACCGGGACGGGCTGGCCGCCGGAGAACACCAGCATGCGGCGGTCGCCCACCCGTTCGAACGCCAGGGCGGGGACGGGAAGCGCAAGCGCGGCGGACCCGGCAAGGAAGGCGCGACGTTGCATGGGCGAACTCCTGCACTGCACAAAAGCGAGCTTAGCGACTCATTCGCGCGCATTCCAAGGCGGTAGGGAGTCTGCGACACTCGGCGCCATGAACGAGCTTGCCCCTGATGACGCCGAGACCGTGCTCGCCGCCATCCGCTCCCGCCGCAGCATCCGCGCTTTTCGCGACATCCCCGTTCCGCGTTCGACGGTCGAGCACCTCCTGGAAGCGGCGGCCCGCGCCGCCAGCGGCAACAACACCCAACCTTGGCGCACCTATGTCCTGACCGGCGCCGCCAAGGAGCGCCTGAGCCGCGCGATCCTCGAAGTCCGCGCCAGCGGAGCCGCCGATCCGAAGCCCGAATACGACTACTATCCCGGCGCCTGGCCGGAGCCCTATCTGAGCCGCCGCCGCACCGTCGGCTGGCAGCTTTATGCGCTGCTCGGGATCGGCAAGGGCGACCGCGAGGCGTCGCGCGCCTGGCATGACCGCAACTTCGACTTCTTCGGCGCGCCCGTTGGCATGATCTTTACCACGGACCGGCGGCTGGGCATCGGCGCCTATATCGACCTGGGCATGTTCATGCAGGGTATCATGACCGGCGCGCGCGGCTTCGGGCTCGACACGTGCGCGCAGGCCGCTTTCGCCGCCTACCACGAGGTGATCCGCACCGAGCTCGGCCTTCAGCCGGAGGAGATCATCGTCTGCGGCATGGCGCTCGGCACGGCCGACCCGGACGCGTTGCCGAACCAGCTCACCACCGAACGCGCCGCCCTCGCAGAGCATGTGACCTTCCGCGCCGAGTAGCCGACCGGAACCACGCGCGCCATGACGCGTCGATCCTCCGACGCCCCGGAGATCGATAATGCGCGCGCCGACCGACACCACGCTGACCAAGGTTCCCGCTGTCACGCTGACCTTCTGGATCATCAAGATCCTGGCGACGACCTTGGGCGAGACCGGCGGCGATACCGTCACGATGACGCTGAACTGGGGCTATCTCGCCGGGACGGCGCTGTTCGCGGCCTTCCTGATCGGCCTGGTGGTGCTGCAGATCCGCGCCCGCACGTTCCATCCCTGGCTCTATTGGGCGACGATCGTGGCCTCGACCACGTTCGGCACCACGATGGCCGATTTCGCCGACCGCTCGCTCGGGATCGGCTACACCGGCGGCTCGAGCCTGCTGCTGCTTTTGCTGATGGGCACGCTGGCGCTTTGGTATCGGGCCGAGGGCACGATCGCGGTGGACTCGGTCTCGACGCCTCGGGTCGAGGCGTTCTACTGGGCGGCGATCACCTTCTCGCAGACGCTCGGCACCGCGCTCGGCGACTGGGCCGCCGACACTGGCGGTCTCGGCTACCGCGGCGGCGCGCTCGTGTTCGGCGCCGCGCTGGTCGTCGTCGCCGGGCTGTATTTCGGGACTAGGGTCTCGCGCGTGGCTCTGTTCTGGGCCGCCTTCATCTTGACCCGGCCGTTGGGCGCGACCGTCGGCGACTTCCTCGACAAGCCGATCGCCAATGGCGGCCTGAACCTCAGCCGTCCGCTCGCGTCGCTGATGATCGGCGTCGTCATCGTCATCTGCATCCTCGCTTTCCCGCAGCGGGCCGGCCGCCATCCCGGGGAGCCGTCGCGCCAAGCCGGCTGAGGTTGCACCAACGCGAGGTCTGCTCTAATTTAATGACCGAAGGGTCAATGAATTAGGGAGAAGGTTGATGGCCGACACCCCCATTCTCGTTGCCGGCGCGGGACCGACCGGTCTCGTCTTGGCGTTAGCTCTGGCTCGTCGCGGCGTTCCGGTGCGGATCGTCGATCGGAACTCCGGTCCCGCGCAGCACTCGCGTGCGATGGTCGTGCACGCCCGCAACCTCGAATTCTACCGGCAGTTCGGCTTCGCCGACGATCTCGTCGCCCACGGCGTGCGGATGCAACGGGTGCACTTGCGAGAGGCCGGCCATGAGGCGGCTTCGTTCGAACTGGGCGACATCGGCGCCGGCCTGAGCCCGTTTCCCTATCTCCTCTGCTATCCCCAGGATGACCATGAACGCCTGCTGAATGCGAAGCTGCGCGACGCCGGGGTGGCGGTGGAGTGGAACACCGCGCTGACCGGGCTGCGGCAGGACGAGGACGGCGTCGAGGTCACGCTCGAGCGCGACGGGCGGACCGAGGCGGCGCGCGCGCCTTATGTCTTCGGCGCCGATGGCGCGCATAGCGCCGTTCGGCATGCGCTCGGGATCGATTTCCCCGGCGGCAGCTACGACCAACGCTTCTTCGTCGCCGACGTGTCGATCGAGGGTGCGAACGAGGACATGGTGATGAGCCTCGACGCGCATGGTCTCGCGCTCGTGCTCCCGGTTCGCAGCACCGGGATGCAGCGGCTGATCGGGCTGGTGCCGCCCGAGCTTGGCGGCCGGACGGATGTTCGGTTCGATGAGATCCAGGCGCGGATCGAGGCGCTCGGCGGTGTCCGGGTCCGCGAGCTGCACTGGTTCTCGCTCTATCACGTGCATCACCGCGTGGCGGCGCGATTCCGCGTCGGGCGCTGCTTCATCGGCGGGGATGCCGGCCACATCCACAGCCCGGTGGCCGGGCAGGGCATGAACACCGGCATCGGAGACGCGATCAATCTGGGATGGAAACTTGCCGACGTGATGCGCGGCCGGGCCGACGCTGGGATCCTCGATAGCTATGAGCCCGAGCGGATCGGCTTCGCCCGCTCGCTGGTCGCGACCACGGACCGCGCGTTCACCACCATGATCGGGCAGGGTCTCGGCAGCACCCTCGTCCGGACCGTGCTGATGCCGCATGTCTTGCCGTTGCTGACCGGGTTCTCCGCGGTACGAAGGGCGATGTTCCGTACGGTGTCGCAGGTCCGGATCGCCTACACGGACAGCGCGCTGAGCCGAGGCGAGGCTGGTGACGTCGCGGGGGGCGACCGCCTGCCCTGGGTCGCGGCGGTGGCCAATTTCGACGCGCTGCGATCGCTCGATTGGCAGGTCCATGTCTACGGCGAGGCGACGCGCGACCTCCGCATGGCGACGAGCGAACTGGGTCTCGCGCTGCACGAATTCGCCTGGTGCGCGGATGCTGGACATGCCGGTTTGGCGCGGGATGCGGCCTATCTGGTTCGGCCCGACGGCTATGTGGCGCTGGCGGATACGGGGCAGGATCCGGCGATCCTGCGCGACCATGCGCGCGCGATCGGGCTGATTGCCAGCGCCTGACGAAGCTGGCTTGATGCGCCAAACCGATCGAGGAAGCGCAATGGCCGGGTTCAAGGTCTTCACCGTCGCCGGGCCAGGCCCGACCGATTACGAATACGAGATGGAGGCGCTTCGCCCCCTCGGAGTCGAGATCACCGAGGCGCCGGCGGACGAGGACGGGTTCATTGCGGCGGCGAAGGAAGCGGATGCGATCTACGGCAAGGGCGTCAAGGTCACCAAGCGGATCATCGACTCGTTGCCGAACCTCAAGATCATCTCGGTCGGCAGCGTCGGCGTCGACCAGATCGACGTCGTGGCCGCCACGGCGCGCAGCATCCCGGTCACCAACTGCCCCGACACGTTCATCGAGGAAGTCGCCGACCACGCGATGACGCTGCTGCTGGCCGGGCATCGCCGCGTGGTCGATCAGGACCGCATGGTGCGCGAGGGGCGGTGGAAAGAGGGGCGGCCGACGCTCTACCAGTATCCGCGACTGATGGGGCTGACGCTCGGGTTCATCTCGTTCGGCCATATCCCGCGCGCGGTGGCGACGCGGGCGCGGCCGTTCGGGCTGCGGATGATGGCGTATGACCCGTTCATCGAGGAGACGCTGATGCCGCCCTACGGCGTGCTGCCGGCGACGCTCGACGAGGTGCTGAGCCAGTCGGACTTCATTTCGATGCATGCGCCGGGGACGCCGGAGACCGGCGGCATGCTCAAGGAGGCGCATTTCCGGCGCATGAAGAAAGGGGCCATCTTCATCAACACCGGCCGCGGCAGCACGGTCGAGGAAGCGGCGTTGATCACGGCGTTGCAGGAGGGTTGGATCGCGCATGCGGCGCTGGACGTGCTGGAGACGGAGCCGCCGGGCCACAACAACCCGCTGCTCTCCATGACGAACGTGACGCTGTCCGCGCATGTCGCATCGGCCTCCGCCCGCTTCGATCCCGCGCGCAAGCGCCGGGTCGGTCAGGAGCTGGCTTTGGCCGCGACAGGCCGCTGGCCGACCAGCTGCGTCAACCCGGCGGTGCTGGCGGGCTCGCCGCTGCGCCGGTGGCAGCCGATCAATATGGAGCGGGGGCCGAACTCCTAGCGGATCAGACGCCGGTCGGGATCAGCGCTGCCATCGCCAGGTCCGCGGGATCGGCGCTCTCGCCCAACCCGGCGGCCACGCCGGCGCGGTCGTTCTCCGCGCGGTTCTGGCTCAGCTTGCGCTTGCCCTCGAGGCGCGTGATCGGCATGCGCAGGCCGACGATCCCCTTGAGCTGGGCGGCGATGAACGGCGCCGGCGCGTCCGACACGGCCCATTGCTCGGCGCGCTTGCTCTCGTGATGGTTGGTCAGCCGCGTCACCACCGCGAGCAGACGGTCGGCATCCTCGAAGAACTCCGCCGGACCATAAGCGTGGATCGCGACATAGTTCCAGGTCGGCACGACCTTGCCGTGCTCGCGTTTGGAGGCATACCAGGAGGGCGTCACATAGGCGTCCGGCCCCATGAACACAGCGAGCGCCTCGCCGATCGCGGGCAGCCGCCACTGCTCGTTGGCCTTGGCGACATGGCCATACAGCGTGCCGAGTTCGCCTTCGGACGGGTCGATCATGAGCGGCAACGGCGTGCCGATAATCCCGTTCGCCGTCGCGGTGACCAACGTGGCCAGCCGGGAATCGTGGATCGCGGCCTGAATCCGCGGGAGGTCGTCGTCTCGGAAGGCGGGCGGCGTATACATGCGTTGCAGTCTAGGATCGAGCGCGCGCGATGAGAACGCCTCAGTTGCGCAAGGCCGAGGCCGGATGCGTCGCGGGCAACAGGCGCTCGGCGCCGAACAGCTTCTCGCGCAACGTGCCGGGCGCATAGGCCTCCTTGTAGACCCCGCGCCGCTGCAGCTCGGGCACGACCAGCTCGACGAAATCCTCGAAGCACTCCGGCGTGACCGTGCGCGACAGGATGAAGCCGTCGACATCGGCCTGCTCGACCCAGGAGATCAGCTCGTCCGCGACGTCGGTCGCCGAGCCGACGATCGGCGGCTGCCGGCTGCCGAGCACCATGCGGTCGATCAGCTTGCGCTTGGTCATACCCTGCGCCAGCGCCGCCAGGTTCGAGGTGATGGCGTTGCTCGTCGCCACCGATCGGCTCGTCCATGCCGAACTTGTCGAGATCGATGCCCATCGAAGCGGAGGCATGCACCAGCGCGGCCTCGGGCGAGGCGTAACGCCGATAATCCGCCAGCTTGGCCTCCGCGAGCGCCTCGGTTTCGGCCACGATCACGGTCGCGCCGACGAAAGCCAGCACGTCGCCGGCCGCGCGCCCGGCCGACTGCGGCGGCCTGCGGATGCTCGTCGACATGCGCTGCGCACCGCCGGCTTGGCCTGTCCGTTGAGGAACACGCACTCCGCATGCAGCCCGGCGAACTGCTTGCCGCGTCCGGACGAGCCGGCCTGATAAAGCACCGGCGTGCGCTGCGGCGACGGCTCGCACGAGATGCACCGCCTCCATCCGGTACATGCGGCCCGTCGTGGCGGACGGTGCGCACGCGAGCGGGGTCGGCATAGACGCCGGCTCTCGCGGTCGCGCAGCACCGCGCCCTCGGCCCAGCTGCCCTCCCACAGCGTGTAGACCGCCTGCATGTAGTCGTCGGCGACGTCGTAGCGGTCGTCATGCGCGCGCTGCCGGTCCTGGCCCATGGCGCGGGCGGCGCTGTCGAGGTAGCCGGTGACGATGTTCCAGCCGATGCGGCCGCGCGTCAGGTGGTCGAGCGTCGACATGCGGCGGGCGAAGGTGAAGGGCGGCTCGTAGCTGAGGTTGGCGGTGACGCCGAAGCCGAGATGCTCGGTCACGACGGCCATGGCGGGGATCAGCAGCAGCGGGTCGTCGACCGGGACCTGCACCGCGTGCTGCGATCGCCGGCGCCGGGCTAGCCGCCATGGACGTCGTAGACGCCGAGCACGTCGGCCAGGAACAGGCCGTCGAACAGGCCGCGCTCGAGCAGGCGGGCGAGGCCGGTCCAGTGTTCGAGGCTGGTGTAATCGGCGGAGCGGTCGCGCGGATGGCGCCACAATCCTTGCTGGATGTGGCCGACGCAGTTCATGTCGAAGGCATTGAGGCGGATCTGCTTCATGTCCCCAGCGTGGCCGACCCGGGTTGCAAGCGGCAACGCCACCCCCGATATTTCGGCGAAGCAGGAGGTGCAGCACATGCCGCCGCTCTCGATTCTCGATCTCGCCCCGGTGCCGGATGGCGCCACCCCCGGCGACGCGCTGCGGCGCGCCGCGCGAACTCGCGCAGCATGCGGAACGGCTGGGGCTACAACCGTTACTGGATGGCCGAGCACCACAACATGATCGGCATCGCCAGCGCGGCGACCGCGGTCGCGCATCGGCTATGTCGGCGCGCGGCACGTCGACGCATCCGCATCGGCGCCGGCGGCATCATGCTGCCGAACCACTCGCCGCTGATCATCGCCGAGCAGTTCGGCACGCTGGAGGCGCTGTTCCCCGGCCGCATCGATCTCGGGCTCGGCCGCGCGCCCGGCACCGATCAGCGCACCTGGCGCGCGCATGCGGCGCGATCCCGGCGATCGTCGGACCGCTTCCCGCAGGACGTGATGGAGCTGCAGGCGCTGCTCGGCCCGGCGCAGCCCGGCCAGCGCGATCCAGGCCGTGCCGGGCACGGACAGCAACGTGCCGCTCTGGATCCTCGGCTCCAGCCTGTTCGGCGCCCAGCTCGCCGCCGCTCTCGGCCTGCCGTACGCGTTCGCCTCGCATTTTGCGCCCGATGCGCTGCTGCCGGCGCTGCAGACCTATCGCGAGCAGTTCCGGCCCTCGGCGCAGCTCGCCGAGCCGTATGCGATGGTCGGCTGCAACGTGATCGCCGCCGACACCGATGACGAAGCCCGGCGGCTGTTCACCTCGATCGCAGCAGAGCTTCACCAACATGCTGCGCAGCACGCGCGGCAAGCTGGCGCCGCCGATCGACGACATCGACCACTATTGGGAGCCGCACGAGAAGGCGCAGGCGAGCCGGATGCTGGCGTGCTCCTTCGTGGGCTCGCCGTGAGACGGTGCGGCGCGGGATCGCAGCGCTTCGTCGACGCAGACCGGGGCGGACGAGCTGATGGTCGCCGGCGCGATCTACGACCAGGTCGGCGCGCATCCGCTCCTACGAGATGCTGGCTGGATCGGCCAGTCACCGGGCTGCAGCGAGAGAGCGGCGGCATGAGCGATACGACGCCCGAGCGAGAGCAAGCTCACCCGAACCAAGCAGCGCTGGGCGCAAGAGGGCCGGTTCCTGACCGGGCGGACGGCGCGGCAGGGCGAGGATCGGCTGCCGCCGGGTCAGCATCTGGTGCGGGATTGGCCGGTGCTGGATCTGGGCGTGCAGCCGAAGATCGCGCACGGACGAGTGGGAGTTGCGGGTGTTCGGGCTGGTCGAGCCGAGCAGCTGACCTGGGATTGGGCCGGCGTTCATGGCGCTGCCGCAGCGCAAGGAGACGACCGACATCCACTGCGTGACCACCTGGTCGCGCTACGACAATGCATGGGAGGGCGTCGCGACGCGTGACGTGCTGGCGGTGGTCGCGGCCGAAGCCGGAGGCGCGCTTCGTCGTGCTGCACAGCTTATGACGGCTACACGACCAACCTGCCGCTGGAGGATTTCGCCGCGGAGGATGCGATCATCGCGCATTCGCTGGAACGGGGCGCCGCTGCCGGTGCGAGCATGGCGGCCCGGTGCGGCTGCTGGTGCCGCATCTCTATTTCTGGAAAAGCGCCAAATGGCTGCACCGGATCGAGCTGCTGGCCGAGGATCGGCCGAGCTATTGGGAAGAGCGCGGCTATCATGACCGCGGCGACCCGTGGACGGAGCAGCGCTACTCCGACAGCTAGGCATTCTCGCGCAGGAAGGCGGCGCGGTCCTTCGTGTCGTCGATATGTCCGGCCAGATTCTGCCATAGCGCCGGGACCGAGTCCGCCGATGGCAGCGCGCGCTTGATCAGAACGCGGGCGACCGGGCCGAGATAGCGGGTCAGGGCCGTCTGCAGCCGCTCCTGCTCGCCGGGCGCGAGGGTGAGGCCCTTGCCGGTGGTGGTGCTGCCCATCGGCAGCAGCGTCGCGCGGACGTCGCGGGTGAAGCGGTCGCGGTCGGCCGGGTGCTCGATCTTGGCGGCCAGGGCGGCCGAAAGCGAGTCGAGGTCGCTGGATTGGCGCACCGCGCTCTGCACCAGGTAACGTGCAATCGGTCCGACATGCTCGACCAGTTTGCGTTCCAGCACGGCCACGGTCTCCGCATCGAAGCTTCCGGAGGCGACCGGCTCGGGTCGGCCCGGCATGACGATGGTGTGGTCCACCGCCTCCGCAGCGCCGACCGTTTGGCGGAGCGCGTCGGCCATGGCCGATGCGGTCGGGAAGCGCTCGTCGCGCGAGCGGGCCAGGCTGCGCGCGACCGCGGCGGCGAGGGAGGGCGGGAGGTCGGGGCGCTTCGCGCGCAGATCCGGCGCGTCCTCGCTGACCAGACGCACATACAACGCGCCCGCGCTCGACCCGGCGAAGGGCCGGGCGCCAGCCAGCATCTCGTAGAGCACGACGCCGACGGAATAGAGGTCGCTGCGGGGATCGACGGTGTCGCCGCGGCATTGCTCGGGCGACATGTAGCTGGGCGTACCGACGAGCATGCCTTCGCCGGTCAGCGACGATGAGTCGATGCGCGAGATGCCGAAATCGGCAAGCTTGGCCAGGCCGGTCCGGGTCAGCATGATGTTGGCCGGCTTGATGTCGCGATGCGTGATGCCGGTGGTGTGGGCTGCGCCGAGACCGGCGAGCACCTGCGTGACGATGGGAATAGCCATTGCCGGGCTCATCGCTTCGCCCGTCTTGCGCGTGGCGGCCAGGGTCACGCCGTCGATGAATTCCATCGCGAGATACGGATTGCCGTCGTGCAGGGCGAAATCGTAGACGGCGACCACGTTCTGGTGCGCGCAACGGGCGGCGGCCTGCGCCTCGCGGCGGAAGCGGGCGGTGAACTCCTCGCGCTCCTCGCCATGCAGCAGGTCGGCATGCACGAGCTTGATCGCGACCGGGCGGTCGATCTCCGGGTCATGGGCGCGGTAGACGGTGCCCATCGCGCCCCGGCCGAGGACGGATTCGATACGGTAGCGGCCGATCTGCCGCGGTTCGTCCGGCACTTACTCGCCCAGCATTTTCAGCGCGTTCGCCAAGCTTCGCCGCATGCGATTGAACGACGCGGCAAGCGAGCCGATCTCGTCCTTTCCGCGCAGGACGAGCTCGGGCGTGTCCATGTTGCCCATGCTGATCTCGTTGGCCGACGCGGCGATCCGCGTCACGGGCTGGATGATGATGCGAGTCAGCATGATGTTCAGCAGCAGCATCACCACCAGGAACACGACGGTCAGCCCGCCCATGACGGTGATGAAGGTCTGTCGCGCCCTTTCGAGCGGCACCTGCATCGGCACGCTGACGATCTGCGCGCCCAGCACGTCGTTCAGCTTCCAGTTGAAGCCGTGGTCGGGGCCGTAGAGATCGATCATCGAGGCCGGCGCGGCTGCGGGCGTCGAGTGGCAGGTCAGGCAGGCGCCGTCGGTGATGACGATCGGATTGGCGACCGAGAGAATCCGCCCGGTCGGCGTGTCACGCTCGATCACCAGCTCCTTGGAATTGGTTCGGCGGAGGCTGTCGATCACGTCGGTCTGCCAGCCGGTGGCCTGATCGGCAGGATTGGTCGGGTTCAGCATGACCGTGCGGAAGCTGTAATCCGGGAAGTTCTGTTGCAGCGTCCGGAAGTTCGTCTGTGCCGACCAGGCCGGGATGGATTGCGGCAGGAAGCGGCTGTTCATCTGGGCGGCAAGCAGCGGCGCGATCTCGCGGGCAGTGTAGGCGCTGATGGCGCTGGCCTGCCCGTTCATGACGGCGGCTTCGTTCAGCACTTCGCGCCGGGCGTTGTCCTGGACCAGCGTGTAGGAGAGCAGGCCGGCCAGGCCGAGTCCGATCAGGAACGCCGCTGCCATCACCAGGTTGAATTTGCCGCGTAGACCCAAGGGAGATCGTCCTTCTAAGGCGTCGCGAGCAGGCGCGCCGCCTGTGCGTCGGTCAAGCGGCCGCTCATCTCGGCGCCGAGTTCATGCTGGTAACGTCGGATGGCCGCCAGGCTCTCGGGACCAAACGTGCCGTCGACCCTGCCCGCATAGTAGCCCAGCCGCTGTAAGGCCAACTGGACGCGTCGGCGGTCGAGATCCCCGAGCGTGGCCGGCGCGGTGGGATCGGCCGCTATGGCCGGTGCGGGGGGCGTAGGCGGTTCGGACGGCGGGATCGGCGCCGCGGTGATCGTCGGCTCCGGCGGCGGCTTCGGCGCCTCTGGCGCGGGTGGCGCTGCTGGCTCGGGCGGGGGGCCGCCCGCGAGCCACGATTCCTCGCCCGGCGCCTGGACGAAGGCGCGCGTTCCGGCCGTGCTCAACGCCTCGGCCATCAGCGTTTGCGCCCGGCCGATCGAGAGATCGCGGGTGGCGAGTGTCGTGGCGAGCCCGGCCGCAGTCGGCGTCGGCCCGTCCGGTCCGCCGGCGACCGATGCGGTCACCAGCAGGCCGGCATGGGGGCTGGTCCCGCGCCGCGCCGCGGCTTCCGGCGAAACGGCGGGCTTACCGGGAAGCGCGATCAGGTCGGCGACGATCAAGCCTGCCGCGATGTCGGCGCGCGAGATCACGCCCGTGAGGGACGGGAGCACGACGCCCTCGGTCAGCGCATCCGTCTCACGGACCAGCCGCGCGGAGGCCGGGAGCAGGAACAGCCGGCTCTCGAACGCCTGGGCGTAGCCGCAGGCATAGACCAGCGCACTGGCCCCGGGCGTTTTGGCGACCGTGTCGGCGAACAGCGCGAGGCCGGCGCCGAGCTGTCCATTCGACGGGTCCCGCAAAGTCGTCACGCTCCAGCCGGCGCGGTTCAGCGCGGCCGTCACGATCGCACCGGAGGCCTGACACGCCGGGAGCGGCGGCAGGTTCTGATACGCGCTGTTCGAGACCACGAAAGCCAGATGCGGCGGCTCGGCGGCATAGGCCGGGCAGGTCAATACAGACAGAACGAGCGCCCAGCGCCTCACGGTCAATTCTCCTCCGTTCCGCCCAGTTTACGGTGAAACGGTTACCATTGGCTGAACGCCGACCGATGTATTGTTAGCGCCGTTCGCCGCGCACGCCCAGCGCGACGGCGAGGCTGACGAGCGCCAGCCCGGCCAGGTCCAGCACGCCTACGCTCTCGCCCAGAATCGGCACCGCGAGCAAGCCGGCCAGACCCGGGACCAGAGCCGTGATCGTGGTCAGCCGCGCCGGGCCGAGCAGCGCGAGCGCGCGGATGAACAGCATCAGCGAGACCACCACTGCGAGGAAGCCCTGGAACACCGCTTGATAGATCACTTCCCCGATTGGCGCCTGGCCGAGATGGCTCGGCAACAACCAGTACCAGACCGGCAGGTAGAGCGAACCGCACCAAAGGCCTACCGCGGTCACGGCTTGCCACGGGGTCGAGCGCCAGCTTCGCGCCGCGAGCGTGTAGGCCGCCCAGGCGACCGACGAGACCACGAACAGGAGGTCGCCGCGCCAAGCGCCGGGGCGGGTGCCGCGGCCGTATGCCTCGTAGCCGATCAGCAGCATGCCCGCGAGCAGGACGAGCAGGCTGATCACGCGTGCACGGTTCCAGCGCTCGCCGGTGATCGCCCACGAACCGATCGCGACGAAGAACGGTAGTCCGCCGGACAGGATCACGGCGCCATGCGCCGCCGGCGCGAAGGTGAAGCCGAGGTAGGACGGCAGCGGAAACAGCAGCCCGGCCAGCACCGCCGTGCCCAGCCCACGTTTCCACGGCAGACCGCGTCCGTGGCCGAGCGACAGCGCCGTCAACGCGATCACGAAGGAGACCGAGTAGCGCAGCGCGCCGAGATCCCAGGGCGTCAGCCGCACGCCGCCGCCGAGCGCCGCATATCTGCCGGACAGGCTGAACCCGGCCCAGAGCAGCACCGTTGCGAAAGCATAGACGTAGCCGAGCCACGTTTTCGGGCGCGGGGGGCTGAGCGCGGCGGACGGCATCGTGGCCAGGCTTAGCATAATGTGAACCATTCCGGGCCAGCGCCGCTGCCTCGCGTCGGAAGGCTCTGGCGCGGCGGCCCGGGGATCGGCAAAATCAAGCGATGAACTGGGACTCGGATCAGGGCGCGGCCTGGCTGCGCGAGGCGGGGCCGAAGGCCCGGGCGGCGTCGGCCATACTAGCCGTCGCGCCGGATGAGCAGCGCAACGAGGCGCTGTCGGGCGCCGCGCGGGCGTTGCGCGACACGTCGGAGTCGATCCTGGCCGCCAACGAGGCCGATGTCGCCGACTTTCAGGGCTCGTCGTCGTTCCGCGACCGGCTGTTGCTGACGCCGGCGCGGGTGGAGGCCATGGCGCGCGGGCTCGAGGAGGTCGCGGCCCTGCCCGACCCGTTGGCGCGCACTTTGGCGGAATGGACGCGGCCGAACGGTCTTCGCTTCCGGCGCATCCCGCAGCCCCTCGGCGTGGTCGGCATGATCTACGAGAGCCGGCCGAACGTCGGCGCCGACGCCGCCGGGCTGTGCCTGAAGTCCGGCAATGCGGCGATCCTGCGCGGCGGCTCGGACAGCCATCGCTCGGCGGCGGCGATCCAGATCGCGATGCGACATGGGCTTGCGGCGGCCGGGCTGCCGGAGGCGGCGGTCCAGTCGCCACCAGCGGCGGATCGGCTCTACGTCGCGGCGATGCTCGCGGGCAGCGGCAGCATCGACCTTATCATCCCGCGCGGCGGCCGTTCGCTGGTCGAGCGTGTCCAGCGCGAGGCCCGCGTGCCGGTGCTCGCGCACGCGGAGGGCCTCTGCCACACCTATGTCCATGAGGCGGCTGACATCGCAATGGCGCGCTCTGTGCTCGCCAACGCCAAGATGCGGCGCACCGGCGTTTGCGGCGCGACCGAGACGCTGCTGATCGACCAGGCCTGCGCGCCGGCGATGCTGCCGCTGCTGGTGGCGGATCTCGCCGCGCTCGGTTGCGGCTTCCGTGCCGACGAGCGGGCCCGCGCCATCGTGCCGAGCCTGCCGGCCGCGACCGAGGCGGATTTCGCCACCGAGTGGCTCGACGCCGTTCTCAACATCGCGGTCGTCGACGGCGTCGATGCTGCGCTGGCACACATCGCCCGCTTCGGTAGCGAGCACACCGAGGCGATCATCACCGCGGACCAGGAAGCGGCCGACCACTTCCTCGCGCGCGTGACGAGCGCGGTGGCGCTGTGGAATGCATCGACGCAGTTCTGCGACGGCGGCGAGTTCGGCTTCGGCGCCGAGATCGGGATCGCCACCGGGCGGATGCACGCGCGCGGCCCGGTCGGCGTCGAGCAGCTCACCACGTTCCGCTACGTCGTCCAGGGCACCGGCCAGGTGCGTCCCTGAATCACGGGGATCGTCCTCTGGCCGATCCCGTACCGACCTGGGGCGATCGGCGGCGCATGCGCGTGGGCCTGCTCGGCGGCTCGTTCAACCCGGCGCATTCCGGACATCTGCACGTCGCACGCGTCGCCCGCCGGCGGCTGCGGCTGGACTCGGTCTGGCTGATGGTCTCGCCCGGCAATCCGCTCAAATCCGTCGCCGGCATGGCGCCGCTGTCGCAGCGGCTGGCGAGCGCCCGTCGGATCGCCGACGGCAAGCGCATCGTCGCGACCGACATCGAGTCGCGGCTGCGGACCCGATACACCTACGACACGCTCCGCGCCTTGCGCCGGCTGTTCCCGCGGGTGGCGTTCGTCTGGGTGATGGGGGCGGACAATCTGGTGCAGCTGCCGCGATGGCAGCATTGGACCGAGATCCCCTCGCTCATGCCATTCGCGGTGATCCCGCGTCCCACCTATAATGGCCGCGCTCTGGCCGGGCAGGCAGCGCGGCGGTTCCGGTTCGCTTTTCGCTTGCCGCATTTGGCTCCGGCGCTGGCAGGTATGGCGCCGCCGGCATGGACATTCCTGCCGGTTCGGCAGAACAAGCTGTCGGCGACGGAGTTGCGCCGCGCCGGGACCACCGTTTCGCCTGCCTGCCGCGAGCCAACCCTCGAAGGAGTGATGTCATAGCCAGAAAGCCGCCGGACCCGGCCGCCAAGCCCGCACCGCGACCCCGGGTCAACAAACCCGACGCGACGCTCGCCGAAGCTGCCAAATCACCTGGGACGCCGCGCAAGAAGGCGGCGGTCGCTGGGCCGCGGGCGCGGGCCCAAGCGCCACCGCCGCCGAGCGCGAAGGAGCGTCTCGACAAGGTTCAAGCCGTGATCGTGGAGAGCCTCGAGGACGACAAGGCCGAGGATGTGATCGCGATCGACCTCGCCGGGCGTGCCGCGTTCGCGGATCGGATGGTGATCGCGACCGGCCTAGCGGATCGGCAGATCTCGGCGATGGCGACCCATCTCGAGGACAAGCTGGCCGAGATCGGCATCAAGCGGATCCAGATCGAGGGGCTCGGCGCGTCCGATTGGGTGCTGATCGACGCCGGCGACATCGTGATCCATCTGTTCAAGCCCGAGGCGCGGGCGCTCTATGGACTCGAGCGGATGTGGGGCGCCGAGCTCGACGAGCCGGGCGAGCCCGCCGCGGGCTAGCCGTGCCGGCGCGGACGCGGGTGCGGCTTGAGATCCAGCGCCGGTGCTGGCGTGGTGCTGCGATACTGGCTGCCGGTCCAGACGAAATGCTCGTTGTCCGTCATCAGATCGGCCCGGCCGCGGGTGCGCTTGGTGCTGACCGAGAGCCTTCCCGTGGTGCCGTCCAGCACCTGTTTCCAACCGCCTTTGTCCCAGGCGTAGACCGCCGTCGAGCAGCCGGCGGAGCCACATTCCTGTTTCGACTGCAACTGGATGAACAGCGCCGGCCGCTCCGCGCCGATATCGGCGGTGCCGGTCAGGACCAAGGGCTTGTCGCCGCGCGCCTTGGCGGCGTCGAGATCGGCGGCGACGAGCAGTCGGGCCGCGGTGTCCATCGGACTACCGGGCTGCGCCACCAGCTTGACCGGGGTGCCGGGCGGCGGCTTGGCCGGTGCAGCCGCGAGCAAAGGCAGCGCGCTGCCGGCCAGCACGGCTTGGGACAGGGTAAGGCAGACGAAGGTGCGTCGAATCAGTGTCATGGGTCCTCGGTTACATGCAGCTGATCGCCATCGGCAAGTTGCGCGCCGGCCCAGAACGAGAGTTGTTCGACAAATATAATGCAAGGCTGCGCCCGAAGCTCGCGGTCATCGAGATCGCGGAGGGGCGCGGCGCGCCGGGCGAGGTCAAGCGGCGGGAAACAGAAGCGCTGCTCGCGGCCTTGCCGGAGAAGGCATTCGCGGTGATGCTCGACCTCGGTGGAGACATTGTCGATAGTGACGGATTGGCGCGGTTGGCGGCCTCGTGGCGCGAGACGGCGCGGCCGGTGGCCTTCGTCGTCGGCGGCGCCGAGGGGCTGGGCCCGGCGGCGCTGGAACGGGCGGACCTTGTTCTCTCGCTCGGCAGCATGACCTGGCCGCATATGCTCGTTCGCGGCTTGCTGGCGGAACAGCTCTACCGAGCCCAATCGATCGCCGCGGGCCATCCGTACCACCGGGCAGGCCGGCCGTGAACGGCACGGCACGGAGAATAACGTCTTCGGTCCACCACTCGTAGAACAAAAATTAACTCATGTTATATTCAGCCTTTCCGCCGCATGGCTCTTAGCGTGCCCATCCCCTAGTCAGGTTAATCAAGGTGGACGCACCGAACGCCTCTTTCCTCACGATGAAATTTTCCCGGTCCGGCGCATTGTCGCGCGAGGACGCACGTCTGCTCGAGGCGGTTCCGATGACCGTGCGCGAAGTCGGGCGCGACCGCGATCTGGTGCGCGAGGGCGATCACTCGCCGCAATGCATCGTCCTGATCGAGGGCTTTGCTTGCCGCTACCGGTCACTCGCGGACGGACGTCGTCAGATCGTGTCTTTCCACATCGCCGGCGACTTCCTCGATTTGCAGGGTTACCTGCTCGACCGCCTCGACCATGGCATCGGCACGCTGACGGCCTCGAAAATCGGTCAGATCCCGCATTCGGCCATCGAGGAACTGCTTGGATCCAAGACGATAACGCGGCGCTTGTGGCGCGAGACCGTCGTCGATGGCGCGATCCATCGCGAATGGCTGGTCAATGTGGGGCGCCGGACGGCTTACCAGCGCGTGGCGCACATCTTCTGCGAGCTGGTGATCCGGCTGCAGGCCGTGGGCCTGGCGCGCAATGGCGTCTGCGATCTCCCGCTCACCCAGGGCGAGTTGGCAGATGCGACGGGCTTGTCGACCGTGCACGTCAACCGCGTGATTCAGGAACTGCGTCGCGACGGCTTGATCACCTTGCGCGGCCGGATGTTCTCGGCACTCGACTGGGAGGGACTGAAGGAGGCCGCGGAGGCGGACCCCAACTACCTCGACCTGCTGGCGCGGCGACACAAACCGGCGAATTGACCGGATTTTTCAACCCGGCCGCACCCGCCGCGTTGTCACCGCGGAAGGAGACCGACATGGACCAGATGATCGAGGAAAAGGTGCGCGAGCGGGCATACGCGCTGTGGGAGAAGGAAGGTTCGCCCAGCGGTCGCGACATGGAATTTTGGGAGCGCGCGCGGCAATTGGTCGAGGCGACGGCCCATGCCGAGCCGGCGACGCCGCTGCAGCAGCGCACGGAGGCTGACCGGGCGGAAGACAGCGCATTGGAAGCGACGTTCCCCGCGAGCGATCCGCCCGCCTTGACCCGCGCTTCCGCCGGTAGCGGACGCAGCCGGAAGAAAGCGAAATAGCTTAGCTGGCCATGGCGAGCGTTGGGTCGATCGTCTCTACGGCGCGTTCCGCAGCCTCGATCGCCTCGCGCAAGCTCTCGCGGGAGCCGGAAGCCAGGGGCGACGCGTCTGGCTCACCGGCATCGCGCGCCATCACCGCATACCGGTAGCCGGCGCCCGACGAGGCGCGCCCCGCCACAAGCCTGAAACCGGCCAGGTCCGATTGCAGGTCAGAGCCATGGCCGTACGTCCAAAGTAACTGTCCCATTCGCACCTCCGCGGTTACACACTGCCCGGTGGCGGCGGCGATGGCATTCACATGTGTTTAGTTCCGCTTGGCAGGTTTCGGCGCGGGCGGAGCGGGGGTCTTGTCCGGAAACCGGCACCACTCGGCTGCCACGCAGCGCCAGCACTCTGGTTTGCGGGCCTTGCAGACGTAGCGACCATGCAGGATCAGCCAGTGATGCGCCGGCCGGAGCAGCAATTTCGGAATGCGTCGCACGAGACCATCTTCCACCTCCCGGACCGTCTTGCCGGGCGCGATCCCGGTGCGGTTGCCGAGGCGGAAAATGTGCGTGTCGACGGCCATCGTGTCATGCCCGAAGGCGATGTTGAGGACGACGTTTGCGGTCTTCCGACCGACGCCCGGCAATGCCTCGAGTGCCGCCCGGTCCTCGGGTACCACGCCGTCGTAGCTCTCCAGGAGTTGGCGTGACAATTCAACGACGTTCTTGGCCTTCGCCTGCCACAGGCCGAGACGCTTGATGTGTTCAGCGACACCGGGGACGCCAAGCGCGACCATCGCCGCCGGGTCCGGCGCATCTCGGAACAGCGTCGCCGTCGCGCGGTTGACGGAAGCGTCGGTGGTCTGGGCCGACAAGACGACGGCCACGAGGAGCGTGTAGGAGTCGCGGAAATCGAGTTCGCTCGATGCGTCGGGGTAGGCCGACGCGAGCGCTTCGATGAAAGCACGGACATCGGCCACAGACATCTTTGGCGTTTTGCGGGGGCGGTGCGGAGCGAGGGTCATCGTGCAATCATCTCACGATCGACCGTGTGGAACAGCAAGCGGGCTGGCAGAAATCGGATGAGCGTCGATATGAAGCCGATGGTGGATGGGACCGTCGAGTTCGAGGCTGTGATCGTGCCGCATCGGAGCCTCGGCCGGCGCGGTTTGCGGTGGCTCGCGGGATTCCTCGGCCTGCTGAGCGGGGCGGTGGCGCTTGGCCTGTGGCTGGTCGGCGCTTGGCCGGTGATCGGCTTCACCGGGCTCGAGATCACGTTGGCGATCTGGCTGCTGCGACGCCACGCGCTCGGTGCCCGCGCGATGGAGATGCTGATCCTGTCGAACCAGGGGCTGACCGTGGTGTCGGTGGATCCGTCGGGCCGCCGCTCGGAACGCGTGTTGGCGTCGGGCTGGCTACGCGCCGAGCTCGAGGAGCGTCATGGGCGGGCTCCGGCGCTCGTGCTGCGGTCGACCGGCGTCGCGATCGAGGTGGCGACGTCCCTGGGCGAAGACGAAAAGCGGGCGCTTTCCACAGCGTTGAGGGACGCGCTGGAGCGTCAGCGCCATCCCGTATTCGACAATCCGCAACTCCGGGAGATCAGCTCTCCGTCGGACCCATCGACTTGATGAGGTCGAAGACGCGCTTGCGCACGGCCGGTTCGTTGATCCGGTAGTAGGCCCGCACCAGCTCGAGCGTCTCGCGACGGTTGAGCATCTCGTCTGTGCCGAACCCGTCCTGGCTCTCGGCGAAACCACCGGCGGCGCGGGTCGAATTGTAGCCACCGCCATGCAGCCCGGCGAGCGGCTCCGGCATGTCGTCGAAGAAGAAGCTGATCGGAACATCGAGGACGCGCGACAGGTCGAACAACCGGGAAGCGCCAACGCGATTCACGCCACGCTCATATTTCTGAACCTGCTGGAAAGTCAGTCCGAGTGCCTCACCGAGGCGCTCTTGTGACATTCCCATCAAGGTGCGCCTCAGCCGGATTCGAGCGCCCACGTGCACGTCAATGGGGCTTGCCCGCCCCTCACGTTCAGCACCGGTGGTTGTGGCATCCGCGGACACGTGCATGTCGGCCATAAAAATCCCTTCCGCGCTACCATGCGAAGATGAACAAATCCTTAACGGCACAACCGGAGGAAGTCAACCTCCGTTACAATCTTATCAATCCATCCCAATAAGTCGACAATCAACCCCGTCGTCTCAGGCCCAGGCCGATCGACAAGAGAGATAATAAGCCCGGGATGACCAGTCCCCAACGTGAAAATGACGTAGCCGGACGCGGACCCGGAATGGAAAGGGTGAGAACCGCTGGAGTGTTCAATACGGTGCGAGCGAGCTCGTGCCCCCGGGCGTCAAACGCGGCTGTGATGCCGGTATTAGCGGCGCGGAGCAGCGGCAGCCCCTCCTCGACCGCTCGCAATCTCGCCGCGGCAAGGTGCTGCCGCGGTCCGGTGGAATTGCCGAACCATGCGTCGTTGGTGATGTTGACCATCCAGGCCGGGCGATCGGCCTCGTCGATCACCTGGGCCGGGTAGACCGCCTCGTAGCAGATCAGCGGGCCGAACGCCGGAATGCCGGGGACATGCAGCGTCTGCGGCCCCGAGCCGAAGCCGAAATCGGCCTGGCACGACCTGGATCGAGAACGGCACCCAACTGGGCGCGAATTCGCCGAACGGCACCAGGTGCCACTTGCTGTAGATGCCGGCGATCTCCGCGTTCGGCGTAAGGGCGAGGAGGCTGTTGTAGGGCGGATTGGTGTCCAGCGTGCCGCGTGACGGCGGGGCGTCGAAAGTGAGTCCCCCGACCAGCGCCGCCACGGCTGGCTTGGCGGCGTCCATGACAGCCTTCCGCGCCGCCTCGTCGTATTGCAGCAGGAACGCGACCGATGTCTCCGGCCAAATCACGACGGTTGGCTCCTCGCCGGCCCGGGCGACGCCTTCGCGGGTGAGCGCGAGCTGCCGGTCGAAGGCCTCAAGCATCGCCTGCCGATCCCATTTCTGGCCCTGCGTGACGTTCCCTTGCACGAGAACCGCCTGTAGTCCGGTCGGCCGTGGCGCCGCTTGATGCAGGCGATACCATCCGGATCCGACCCAGAGCAGCAGCACTGCGGCGCCTCCCGCCACCGCGCGCAGACCCAGCGACGGCGTTGCCGCCAGCAGCACGGTCGCGAGGGTAAGGCCGGGCGTGCCGATCATCGCTGCCGGCTGGATCATGATGTCGCCAGCGACGCCCGGGATGGTCCAGACGCTGCCCAACGGGTTCCAGGGGAAGCCGGTGCCGACATATTGCCGGGCCAGATCGGCCAGCACCCAGGCGCCGCCGAACATCGCCACGCGGCGCCAGCCGGGCTGCGCCAGTTTGGCGGCGGCGCATGGGGCGGCGATGAACAGGGCGAGCAACGCCGAGAGCGCCGGCACCGCCAGCGGAACCAGCCACCAATACCGAGCCGAACTCGAGCAGGATCGCCTCAGTGATCCAGTAGAGCCCGAAAACGTGGTGACCGAGACCGAACCAGAAGCCGCGTCTAGCCGCGCCGCCAGGCCCTCGGGCGCCATCGATCAGCGCCAGCAAGCCCGGCACCGCGATCAGCAGGACCGGGATCACATGGAGTGGCGGCAACGCGGCAGCGGAGAGGGCTCCAAGCGTGAAGCCAGCGAGATCAGCACGCCAACCGGACGCCAGCCGCAGCCAGCCGAGGCCGTCGAGCTTCATCAAACGATTCTTTCGCGAGCGATCGTACGTCCCTGCAACTTGGCGACGATACATTCTGCCGCCATCAATCCCATGTTAACGAGACTGCCATCCGTGACACCCGCAACGTGTGGTGTGACGATCACCTTCGCGTGATCTCGAAACTCGTTGTCGGTCTGCGGCGGTTCGGACTCGAAAACGTCGAGCCCCGCGGCCTCCACTTGGCCGGTAGCGAGGGCCTGGGCGAGTGCCGACTCGTCGATGAGGCCGCCTCGGGCCGTGTTGATCACCAGCGCGCCGTGCGGCAACGCCGACAGCTCCGCCGCGCCGATCAGGTGCCGGGTCGCCGGGGTGAGCGGCACGTGGAGCGACAGCACGTCTGACCGTCGCAGTAGCGTCGGCAGATCGCGGGTGAGGTGCGGGATGTGGGCGGCCTCCGTGACGATCGGATCGTATCCGGCGACGTCCATGCCGAACGCAGCCGCCAGCCGGGCCACGGCCTGCCCGATCGCGCCGCACCCGACCAGACCGAGCCGCAACCCGGCGACGTCGCGCGCCTTGTCGCCGCCTTCCCGCCAGCCGCCCCGCGCGATCTGGGCGGAGAAGGTCGGCAGCCGCTTGGCCAGAGCCAGGATCAGCGCCAGCGTGTGCTCGGCGACCGCGACCGTGTTCGAGCCCGGCGCCCGCGTCACCACGATGCCGCGCCGCGCCGCCTCGGCGAGATCGACGTCGTCGACGCCGACCCCGTGCCGCGCGACGATCTGCAGATTTGGCGCGGCATCCATCACCTCGGCGGTGACCGGCCCCTGCCGGGACAGGATCGCCACCGCATCGACCGCCTTGGCCAGCGCGGCGACCTCGGCAGCGCTGGGGAACGGGCGCATGTAGTGGATGGTGGCGCCAGCCTGTTCGAGCAGGGCCGCCGCCGGTTCCGCGAGGCGCGGGGCGGTCATGATGACGTTCATCCGACTTCTCCGATCAGTCTTGGTGTCGGCCGTAATGCTTGCTGTAGCGCTCGGTCACCAGGTCGGTCTTGACCACGATGGCGACGTCCACCGTGTTGAATTGCCTGTCGATCACAGCGCCGTCGCCGACGAAGCCGCCGAGGCGAAGATAGCCCTTGATGAGCGGCGGCAGGGCTTGGGCGGCCTTCTTTGGATCGAGCGTGGCCGGGTCGAGTCGGCGCATGTCGACGTAGCGCTCCGGCACGGCGCGCGGACGCAAGGCGGGCGGCGCTAGGTGGTGGCCGTAGAGATAGGTGAGTTCCGGCGCTAGCGCGTCGGGATCGGTGCCGTTGAGGCTGGCGCAGCCGAACATCAGCTCGATCTCGTGCAGGTCGACATAGGCGGCGATGCCGCGCCAGAGGAGCTGCATCACGGCGCGGCCGCGGTGAGTGGCGTCGACGCAGGAGCGGCCGAGTTCGAGTACCCGGCCGGGGAAGCTGGTGATCCGGCGGATGTCGTACTCGTCCTCGGAATAGAAGCGGCCGATAGTCTCGGCCGCCTCGCTGCGGATCATGCGATACGTGCCGACAACCGCCTCGACGCCATCTCCGAGATCGTGGTCGATCACCAGAATATGGTCGGCGACCTCGTCCCAGCGATCGACGTCGCGTTGCAGGCTGGCGGCCTCGGGCGAGGCTTCGGCGCCCATCTCTTCGTAGAACACGCGATAGCGCAGCGCCTGCGCGGCATCGACCTCGCGCGCCGTGCTGGCGAGGCGAACGCCCAGTTTACCGGCCCGCACTTCCCTGAAGCCGGACGCCTTGGTGCGCAAACGGGTCATCGTCAGGGTGGCGGCAGCGCCGTCTCAGAGTCGGCCGGCTCGGCCTTGCGCCGGCCGGTCTCGGCGGGACGGCGCCGGCCAAACAACTCCAGCCGGTAGCTGACCAGATCGAACCCCAGCTTGGCGGCGATGGCTTGGATCAAGCGTTCGTGATCCTGGTTCTCGAACTCGACGACCTTGCCGGTCTCGACGTCGATGAGATGATGATGGAGGCCATGTTCGGTTGGTTCGTAGCGGGCCCGGCCGCCGCCGAAGTCGCGACGCTCGAGGATACCCTTCTCCTCGAAAAGGCGGACGGTGCGGTAGACGGTCGCGATCGAGATCCGGCCATCCTGGCCGAGCGCGCGGCGATAGAGTTCCTCGACGTCGGGATGGTCAGCCGCCTCGGACAAGACGCGCGCGATGACGCGGCGCTGGCCGGTCATCTTCAGACCATGTTCCACGCACAGGCGTTCGATGCGCGATTCCATGGCGTCCTTAAGTTACCCGGCCCATCGGCCGCTGGCGTAGCCGAACTGGCGGCTACCTGTCGACTCGCCGTTTGACGTGACGTTGCGAGTTGGGCCGCTCAGCGTCCGCGCGGCTTCGTGCCGAGGCCGATCTTCTTGGCCAGCGACGAGCGGTGCTTGGCGTAGTTCGGCGCGACCATCGGGTAGTCGGGGGGCAGCTGCCACTTCTCGCGATACTGCTCGGGCGTCATGTTGTACGACGTCTTGAGATGGCGCTTGAGCATCTTCAGCTTCTTGCCGTCTTCGAGGCAGATGATGTGATCCGGATAGACGGATTTCTTGACCGGAACGGCCGGCTGCTGCTTGTCGGGCACGACTTGCTCTTTGCCGACGCCAGCGAGCGTACGGTACACGTCCTGGATCAGGCTCGGCAGTGCCTCGGCCCCAATGGGGTTGTTCGACACATGGGCTGACACGATCTGTGCCGTCAATCCGAGCACATCCGCGCTCGCCGCCTGCTCCGTCATCGAGTAATCCCTTCCATACTTAACTTATCCAACTCTATACGTCCGCGGAAGGTCGGTCTGCAATAGAAGACCGCAGAGCGAAATACAGGGTTAATGCATGCACGACGCCAACAGCGTAAACATCGGAGTTGACGCGACTTTGGACATCACTGGTGACAGATGTCCGATGACGTATGTCCGCGTCAGGCTCGCGCTCGACCGTATGCAGGCCGGGCAGGTCTTGCAAGTCACCCTCAAAGGTGACGAGCCGATGCGTAACGTTCCTCAAACAGCAGTCGAGCAAGGTCATCATGTGCTTGGAACCGAGCCGGACAGCGAGGGAGCGATACGCCTGTGGATTAGGAAACGATCGTAGCGCGCAAGATCAGCGCGTCCGAGCCGTCGCGATAGTAGGATCGGCGCTGCCCGACCCGCTCGAATCCAGCGCCGGCATAAAGCGCCCGCGCCGCGGCGTTGCCCTGCGACACTTCCAGGAACAAATGTCGCGCGCCGCCGAGAGCGGCCCGTTTCAGCGCGGCCTCCAGCAACTGACGCCCCAATCCTCGGCGGCGCGCTGCCGGATCGACGGCGATGGTCAAGATCTCGGCCTCGTCGGCCACCACGCGGGCCAGCACCAATCCGCCCTCCGCGGCGATGAAGCCGAAGGCGCCGGGTAGGCCGAGCTGGAGTTCCATCGCATCAGCCCCCCATTGCTCGCCGGGGGGGAAGGCGCTGGCGTGGATACAGGCGAGCGCGGCGGCGTGGGCCGCGACGGCCGGCTCGATCATAATGGCGCGGGACGCCCCGCCGGTCCGGGCTTGGCGGCGGGCGGATCGACGTAGAGCGGCTGTGGCGGCCGTGTGTCACCGCGCATCGCCGCCAGCGCGATTCCGAGCGGCGACGCGCCCCGGGCGGCGAGGAGTTGCACGTTCTCGTTGCGGGCTGCTAGCCGGGCGGCGACCGGGATCGCCAGGTCCCCGGCGACCGCCACCTTGCCACCGGCGGGGGGCAGCGCGGATAGGTCGAATGTCTGGACATGACCGTCGCGCTCGAGGAAGACGCGGCCGCGTTTGCTGTCGATCGCCGTCCAGAGCTGCCGGCCCGGCGGCGACGTGTGCCGCAGCGCCGCCCCGATGGTGACGCCCACCACCTCGACCCCCGCTGCGATTGCCAGGCCATGGGCGAGCGCCAATGCTGCGCGGAGGCCGGTGAAGCTGCCGGGCCCGACGATCACGGCGACCAGGTCGAAGCCCGGTGAGGCGATGAGCAGATCGGTGACCAGCGCCGGCAACGACGCCGCCTGGTCCGCCGCCGTCGAACGTTCGGTGAGCACCGTGCCGTCGCTGACCATTCCGGCCGAGCATGTTGCGAGCGCGGCGTCGAGCGTCAGGATGCGCGGCATGGGACCGGCTTACAGCAGGCGGCAGGCCTCGTCGAAGGTCAGGCGGGGGGACCGCTGATACGGCTCCGCCGGGTCGCCATGGCCGATGTTGAGCAGGAAATTGCTCTTCCAGCCCTGGTTGGTCAGGAATTCCCGGTCGACCCGGTCGTTGTCGAACCCGGACATGGCGCCGCAATCGAGCCCGGCGGCGCGTACGGCCATGATGAGGTAAGCGCCCTGCAGCGTGCCGTTGCGGAACGCCGTGGTCGCAGCGAGTTCCTCGTTGCCGGCGAACCAGGAGCGCGCGTCGGCATGCGGGAACAGCCGCGGCAGGTCGTCGTAGAAGCGCGGATCGTACGCCACGATGGCGACGACCGGCGCCGCCATCGCCTTGTCGGCATTGCCGGCGGAGAGGGCCGGGCGTAGCCGGCCCTTCGCCTCCGGGGTGCGCAGGAACATGAAGCGTGCCGGCGACGAGTTGGCGGAGGTCGGCCCCCATTTCAGAAGGTCGAACACCTCGCGCAACTCATCGTCGGTGACCTGCTGGTCGGTCCAGCGCCAATGCGTCCGCGCCGTTCGGAACAGCGCGTCGAGGGCCTGCTGATCGATCAAAATTCGACCTGCTCGACCGACAGGACTTCCGGGACGTAGTGGCGCAGCATGTTCTCGATACCGTGCTTGAGCGTGGCGCTCGAGGACGGGCAGCCGCTGCAAGCGCCCTGCATGTGCAGGCGGACCACGCCGTCGCGATAGCCGCGGAACACGATGTCGCCGCCGTCGCCGGCCACAGCCGGCCGGACGCGGGTGTCGAGCAGTTCCTTGATCTGGTCGACCACTTCACGGTCCTCGGGGGAGACATCCTCGAGCACGTCGGCGCCCTGGCCTTCGATCACCGGGCGGCCGGAGACGAAATGGTCCATCAGCGCGCCGAGCACTTGCGGGCGGAGCGCCTGCCAGTCGGCGATGTCGGACTTCGTCACGGTGACGAAATCGCCGCCGAGGAACACGCGGGCGACGCCGGGCAGCGCAAACAGCGATTGCGCGAGCGGCGAGCGGGCGGCGAGATCGGGACCGGCGAAGTCGGCGGTCGCGTCGCCCATGACGTCGCGGCCGGGCAGGAACTTCAACGTGGCGGGGTTCGGGGTGCCTTCGGTCTCGATGAACATGGATATTCTCATACTTTGAGGTGCCTGACATTTGGCCAGCCGGGAGGACGGTGCAAGCCCGATGGCTCGTTATGCTATGCAGCAGGGATGACCCTGTCCCGCCGCACCCTGCTCGGCGCCCTCGGTACTCTGCCGTTGATCCGGCTGGCCCGAGGCGAAACGACACACCGGCTGACCATCCTGCACATGAACGACTTCCACTCCCGGCACGACCCGGTCGATGCGCGGGCGATGTCGTGTGCCGCTGGCGGCAAGCCCGGCTGCTTCGGTGGCAGCGCCAGGCTGGCGAGCGCGATCCGGGCGCAGCGGCTGGCGGCCGAGCGGGACGGGCGGACGGTGCTGCTCCTCGACGGGGGAGATCAGTTCCAGGGCAGCCTGTTCTTCACCAAATATGCGGGGATGGCGGAGTTGGCGGTCCAACACGCGATTGGGACCGATGCGATGGCGGTCGGCAACCATGAATTCGACCGCGGCCCTGCCACGTTGGCGGCCTATGCGGCGGCGGCGCGGTTCCCGCTGATCTCGTCGAACATCGATGCGTCGAACGAGCCGGCGCTGGATGGGCGGATCAAGGACCGGGTCGTCCTACGGCGGGACGGCCTGGCGATCGGGCTGGTGGGACTGACCACGCTCGAGACGCGCACCGGGTCGTCGCCGGGTCCCAATGTCGGCTTTCTGGAGCCGGGGCCGGCGCTCGGGCAAGCAGTGCGGCGGGTCCGCGCGGAGGGCGCGCAGTTTGTCGTGCTGCTGTCGCACATGGGCGTGCTGTTCGATCGCGCGGTAGGCGAGGCGGGGGTCTCGTTGGTGATCGGTGGGCATTCGCACACGCTGCTGTCGGACAGCGAAGCCGGTGCGTTTGGACCGTATGCGCAGGCGAACCCGGCCGGCGGGTTGGTCGTGCAGGCGGGGGCTTTCGGACGTTATCTGGGGCGGCTCGATCTCGACCTGGCGGCGGATGGGACCGTGCTCGCCCATGGCGGGGACTGCGTGCATGTCGGGCTCGACCTGCCGGAGGACCCGGCGGTGGCGGCGATCGTGGCGCGTTTTGCGAAGCCGCTCGAGGCGTTCCGCGGCGAGGTGGTGGCGGTGTTGCCGGACAGATTGGATGTGGGCGGCTGCCGGATCGCGCAGTGCGGGATCGGGCAGGTGGTCGCGGCAGCGCTATTGCGGTCGGTGCACGGCGCCGATGTGGCCATCATGAATGCCGGGGGGATCCGGACCGGCTTGCCGGCGGGACCGGTGACGCGCGGGCAGGTGCTGGAGGCGCTGCCGTTCGGCAATACGGTCGCGACGATGCAGCTCGCGGGTAACGATCTCGCGACGGCACTGAAAGCGGGTCTGGCGCGGATCGGTGGTGGTGGTTTCCCGCAATGGGCGGGTTTGCGGCTCGCCGCCCATGGATTTGAGGTGCAGGCCGGCGACGGTTGGGCGCCGCTCGACCCCGGGCGCCGCTATCTCGTGGTAACCAACAACTTCCTGCGCAATGGCGGGGACGGCTACACGGTGTTCCGCGACCGGGCGGTCGATCCCTACGATGCCGGTCCGGGGCTGGACGACGTCGTGGTGGACGCGTTGTCACAACCGCGCTGAACGTCACCGGCCCGCAGCGAGCGGGATGCCAGGGCAACGCAGGCTTCGAACATGTCGAGCGCGTCGAAGGCGAGATCCTGGCCATCGCCGGGGATGACGATCGGGTGCCCGCCGCCGCGCAGGACCGCGCCGGGGATCATAAGGTTGTCGGGCAGGCCGAAGCCCTCGACGTGCAGGTTCGGCAACGGGTCCGGCACCAGGGTGGCCAGCGCGCGGCTGCGTTCGGCAAAAGGTGTCGCGGAATTGGAGTAGGCGAACACCGGCTTGCCGCGGCCGAGAAACCAGCCGAGCTCGACCAGCGTGCCCGAATCGGCCGAGGCGCCGCGGAACGGCGTGAGGTTGGCGATGACGAAATCGGCCTCCTCCATCATCGACAGGTCCTTGTCGAAGATCGTCCGCCAGGCGGCATCCGGCCGCATGCCGGTAATGTCGACCGATTCGTTGAGCGGCGGGAGGCCCTCGATGCCGTAGCGCGCGCAGATCGCGAGCTTGACGCGTGCGTGCGCGACAGCGTGAGGCAGGAACACGTCGGGTCCTGCGAGATACGCGCGTCGCAGGTTACCCTCCACCGCATAGCGAAATCGAGACGACCATTCTGGGATCGAAAGCCTTTGTTAAGGGTTTTGGCGCATTGGTGAAATCAACAGACATGACATGTTGGAGCGTGACGTGGATACCCATCCGGTCGTTTTCTGGCTCAGCCGCGGCACGCTTTTCGGTCTCGCCGTGGGTGCGATGGCCTTCGCCATGACCGTCGGCGGCCTCGTTCGGGCGCTGCCGCTCGAACTCGCGACCATCGGCGGCTGAGGCGCTACTCCGCTGCTTGCTGCAGGTTTTGGCGGGCGC
Organism: uncultured Alphaproteobacteria bacterium; assembly: GCA_963848035.1. GTDB lineage: Bacteria > Pseudomonadota > Alphaproteobacteria > Acetobacterales > Acetobacteraceae > JAVVHH01. The sequence continues at coordinate 1,450,233 of CAWKCD010000001.1, read as the reverse complement.
GGATGCGTCGGATGCGTCGCGCATCAGCCTCGAGAATACGAAACTCTAGGCCGCTCGGATGGCTGATCACTTCGCCGCGGGTCGGCACGCGGCCGGCTAGCGTGAAGACCAGGCCGCCGACCGTGTCGATGTCCGCCTCCCGCTCGTCCTGCGTCAGGACCGGACCAAGCCGGCCCTCGAATGCCTCGATCGACAGGCGGGCGTCGAGATCGAGCGCGCCATCGGGCCGCTCGGTGATCATCGGCAGCGCGATCTCGTCGTGTTCGTCGGCGATATCGCCGACGATCTCCTCGACGAGGTCCTCGATCGTCAGCAGCCCGTCGATCCCGCCATATTCGTCGACCACGAGGGCGAGATGGATGCGCGCCTGGCGCATTTGCAGCAGCAGGTCGAGCACCGGGACTTGCGGCGCCACCATCAGCGGGCGGCGGAGGATCGATTCGAGGCGGAACTGCTCGGGGCGGCCGACATAGCCGAACACGTCCTTGATGTGGACCATGCCGACGATCTCATCGAGCTGCTCGCGGTACACCGGCAGGCGGGAATGGCCTTCCAGGCGGATCTTGGCCAAGACCTGTTCGAGCGAAAGGTCCGACGAGATGGCGATGATGTCGGCGCGGGGCACCATCACGTCGTCGGCGGTCCGGCCGCGCAGGCGCAGCACATTGGCGAGCAGCGCACGCTCCTGGCGGTCCAGCTCGGGGATCACACCATCGATCGGAACCTGGTCGGCCGATTGCTGGACCAGCTCGGCGATGCTTTCGCGGACGTTGTTTTCGGAGCCGCGGCGGCCGAGCCAGGTGCGCATCAGCGTCAACACGCCGCCGCGATGCAGAGGTTGCATGCTCATGCCTGCCGCCACGGGTTGGGAACGCCGATCCGGTGCAGCAGGCGGGTTTCTTCCATCTCCATCCGGCGGGCGTCGCCGGGCGCTTCGTGGTCGTGGCCTTGCAGATGCAAGGCGCCATGGATGACGAGGTGGGCGAGGTGGTGGGATGGCCGGCGGCGCTGAGCACGCGCTTCGCGACGGACCACGCCAAGGGCGAGGACGATATCGCCGCTCTCGAATGTGAGCACGTTGGTGGGCTTGTTGCGGCCGCGGTGGCGCGCGTTGAGGCGGCGGACGGCTTGGTCCGAGGCGAGCATGATGGTGCCGGCGCCGCCCGCAATGACTGCGGCGCGGCGGACGACGGCTTCGGCGCGCGGGATGAAGCGCCGCCACCTGATGTCGTCGATGATAATGTCGGGCCCCACCTCGTCGGCGGGACCCGGTCTACTATCCGGGTCCATTGCGGTTTGAGTTTACGTCTTGTCTGGCTTGTGCGCGCTGGTCATACGCGTCGACGATGGCCGCGACCAGGGGGTGGCGCACCACATCTTGGCTGCGGAAGTTCAGGACGCCGATCCCCGGCAGGCCCTCGACCGTCTCGAGCGCGTCGCGGAGGCCGCTGCGCTGGCCGGTCGGCAGGTCGACCTGGCTGAGGTCGCCGGTGATGACCATGCGGGTGCCTTCGCCCATGCGGGTGAGGAACATCTTCATCTGGACCGGCGTGGTGTTCTGCGCTTCGTCCAGGATGACGAAGGCATGGGCGAGCGTACGGCCGCGCATGAAGGCGAGCGGCGCGACCTCAATCTCGCCGGTGCCCATGCGGCGGATCACCTGGTCGCCGGGCATCATGTCGTGCAGCGCGTCGTAGAGCGGGCGTAGATAGGGGTCGACCTTTTCCTTGAGGTCGCCGGGCAAGAATCCGAGGCGCTCGCCGGCTTCGACGGCGGGGCGGGAGAGGATGATGCGGTCGACGCGGTTGGCCTGCAGCATGGCGACGGCCTGCGCGACGGCGAGATAGGTCTTCCCGGTGCCGGCTGGGCCGACGGCGAACACCATCTCGTGCCGGGTCAGCATCTCCATGTATTCGGACTGGCGCGGGGAGCGCGGGCCGACGGCGCCGCGCTTAGTCAGGATCGCCGGCAGATCGGAGAGCGGCAGGCGGGGGTCGGTCATGTCGCTGCGCGTGATGTCCACCATCCTGATTGCCGTTTCCACATCCGCACGGGCGACGCTTTTACCCGATTCGAGCCGCTTATAGAGGCCGTTGAGTGCCTGCTCGGCCGCGAGCACGCGATCCGGCTCGCCGGAGATCGCCACACGGTTGCCTCGCGACGACATTCGGACCCCGAGACCCTGCTCGAGCCGGACGAGGTTGCGATCGTGATCGCCGAACAGCAGCGGCAGGAGCGCATTGTCGTTGAATTGCAGGGTGACCGCCTTGCTAGGGCGAGTCGGTGGAGACGCGGCAGCCGGAGCGGGGACGATCATGTTCAAGCGAGCATCTTCTCCTGAGCGAGAGTTCCTAGAAGAGAGTTGGGGTGGGCGCGGGCGATTCGCACGTCCGCTTGCGTACCAATCATCGCGAGCGGGGCGGGCGTGTGGACCGGCTGCAGATAAGGCGTGCGGCCGGAGAGCTGACCGGGCTTGCGGCCCGGCCCGGTGAACAGCACGGGGAGGGTCAGACCCTCGGTCCCGAGATTGAACGCTTCCTGTTGCGCGCGCAGCAGGGCGAGCAGCGTTTGAAGCCGCGCATCCTTAACGTCTTCAGGCACTTGGCCCGGCGCTCCGGCGGCGGGCGTGCCGGGGCGGGGCGAGTATTTGAAGCTGAACGCCTGCGCGAAGCGAACCTGTCGGACCAGGGCCAGCGTTGCCTCGAAATCTTCATCGGTTTCGCCGGGATGACCGACAATGAAGTCGGAGGAAAGCGCGATGTCGGGCCGTGCGGCGCGGAGCCGCTCGACCAGGCGCAGATAGAAGGCGGCGGTGTGCTTGCGGTTCATCGCGGCGAGCACGCGGTCGGAGCCCGACTGCACCGGCAGATGCAGGAACGGCATCAGCGCGGGGACGTCGCGGTGCGCCTCGATCAGCGCGTCCGCCATGTCGTTGGGGTGGGATGTTGTGTAGCGGATACGCAGCAGGCCCGGCAGCTCGGCCAAGGCACGGATCAGAGTCGCAAAGTCCCAGTCCCGGCCATCCAGCCCGGCGCCGTGCCACGCGTTCACGTTCTGCCCGAGCAATGTGATCTCGCGGACCCCGGCGGCAACGAGGTGCCGCGCTTCGGCGATGACCGCTTCGGCCGGGCGGCTGTTCTCGGCGCCGCGCGTGTAGGGGACGACGCAGAAGCTGCAGAACTTGTCGCAACCCTCCTGCACAGTCAGGAAGGCGGTGACGCCCTGGGGCGCCAGCGTCTCGGACAAATGGTCGAACTTGTCCTCGGCCGGGAAATCGGTCTCGATCACGGCGCCGCCCGCCCGCGCTGCGCGCGCCACCATCTCCGGCAAGCGATGATAGGTCTGGGGTCCCAAAACGATGTCAACATAGGGCGCGCGGGTTAAGATTTCCTTGCCGGCGGCCTGGGCCACGCATCCTGCCACCGCCAGCACGGTCTGCCGCCCCTCGGCTGCCCTTGCATCCTTGATCATGCGAAGGCGTCCGAGCTCGGAGAACACCTTCTCCTCGGCCTTTTCGCGGATATGGCAGGTGTTCAGGATCACCATGTCGGCGTCGTCGGCCGACGCCGTCGGCGCGTAGCCGAGCGGGCGAAGGACGTCGGCCATGCGGGCGCTGTCATAGACGTTCATCTGACAACCCCATGTGATCACGTGTAGTCGCTTGCTGTCGGTCACAATGCCGCCCCGTTCCGTCGCACCAGTCGGCGCGGTGGATGGGGGGAGGAGTGGTTCAGGTCAAGCGTGTGATCGACCAGTTTCGTCCGATGGGGTTAAGCGCGGCTGACTCTGGCGATATTAGGCGTCGCCGTGTCAAGTGAATCCGGTGTTGCAACGCCAGCAGCGGGGCGCCCCTGGCGCAGTGCCGCGCCGGCCTCGGCGACGACCTGCCAGACGGCGCGCGCAAGTTCCTTTCGGGAGGGGTAGGCGGCCGGGTCGATCGGATCGTGCAGGACAATGGTGGCGCGCAGGCGGCGATAGCCGGCCAGACGCCAGAAGTGGCTGCCGAGATCCATGTCGCCGTACCAGGAAGACACCGGCCGGGTGGCGCGCCACATGGCAAGCCCGTCCAGCCGGTCGTACACGATGGAGACCGGCTGGATCAGCGGCGGCTTGCCATCGCCGGCCTCTGCGGCGGCGAAGAACGGGGAGCGGAACGGCAGCACGCGCACGCCGTCCGAGCTGGTGCCTTCCGGAAACAGGATAAGGTCGTCGCCGGCGCGCAGCCGGGCGCGCATGTCGTCGCGCTCTCGCCCGGTCTCGCTGGCGCGGCGGCTGACGAACACGGTGCGGCCGAGCCGCGCGATCGTGCGCACGACCGGCCAGGTCGCGACTTCCGCCTTGGACACGAAGCAGGCCAGCAGCGTGCCGCCGAGCGTCGGGATGTCCAGCCAGGAGGTGTGATTGCAAACGAACAGCACCGCGCGCCCGTCGACATGATGCGCCATGCCGCCGATGACGCGGCGCTCGATGCCGAGCAGGCGGGCAACGCCGGCCCAATAGGCGCGGGCGAGATGTCGTTTGCCGTCCCCATCGAGTCGGATCAGGACGGCTTGGACGAGGGCACACGGGATTGTCCAAGCGACGATCGCGACAGCCCGCCGGAGAACGCGGAGGCGTTGGCCGAGCCGGCGCAGGCTGGCGGGCGGATCGGGCGCCGGACGGATGCTCAAGCCGATCGGAGGCGGCCGCCGGGTCAACGTCATGGCCCGACCTAGCAAGAGGAACCGGCTGCGACAATAACGGGACTGTGAAGGCGAGCTTCAGAGCTGCTGCAATTTTGGCCGGCAAGCCACATCCTTTTCCGCGTGCCGCCGTTAAATAGCGCTATGGCAAGACGCCCCAAGTTCACGCGCCTCTCCGCCGGGGTGCTTGCTATCGTCGCTGGCATCGCGCCCGGGCACCTCCGCGCGGCCGATCCGCAACCGTATCGCCGTCGATCTGCCCAGCACGGGCGATGCGGCGCTCGACAATGCGCTGCAAGCCAGTTCGAATTTGATCGGCCTGCGCGAGAAGGCCCAAGTCGGGCCGTTCGCGCTGATCAGTCGGGCGCGCGACGATCGCGGCCGGCTCGAGACCGCGCTGAATAGCTTCGGCTACTACGGTGCGAAGGTCACGATCGACGTTCATGCCTTGCCGCTGGACGATCCGACGCTGCCGACGGTGCTGGACGCGGCGATAGGCGAGGTGCCGGTCAAGATCCGGATCGTGAAGGGGCCGCTGTTTCATCTGCGCCGGGTCGAGCTGGCGGGGCATCCGCTCGCGGCGGCGCAGGACGCGCTGAAGCTCAAGCCGGGGGATCCAGCCATCGCGGCCGATGTGCTGGCTGCGCAGGGCCGGATGCTGGAAGCGTTGCGCGAACAGGGCTACGCGCTGGCGAAGGTGCAGAACCCGGTGGCTACCTTGGCGCCGGACGCACGGGCGCTCGATGTGAGCTACGCCGTCGAGCCGGGGCCGCGGGTCGATCTCGGTCCGATCGCGCTTTCCGGCCTGCAGGACGTGGAGCCCAGCTACGTCGAGCGACGGCTGCTGATCCATCAGGGTGAGCAGTTCGACCCGCGGAAGATCGAGAAGGCGCGGCAGGACTTGTCGCAGGTGGGCGTGTTCTCGTCCGTGACGGTCGATGCGCCGGATCATCTGGATGCGCACGGGCAATTGCCGGTGACGGTCCGGCTGGTTGAGCGGAAGCGCCATGTGGTGGGGTTCAACGCGGCCTATTCGACCGATCTGGGCGCCAGCGCGGGGGTGACCTGGTCGCACCGCAACCTGTTCGGGCGGGCCGAGCGGCTCGACCTGGGTGCGGCGGTGACGCAGCTCGGCGGCACGTCGTCAAAGCGGCCCGGCTACGATGTGAGCGCCACGCTGACGCAGCCCGACGTGTTCTTCCGTGACCTGGACCTGATCTACAAAGTCGAGGGCATCAAGGAGAGCCTAGACGCCTACGATCGGACGGCGATCCTGGGCGGGGTGACGGCGCGCTACAAGTTCACGCCGGAGATCAGCGGCAGCGTCGGGCTGCAGGCGCAGAAGTCGCGGATCACGCAGGAAGGCGAGACGCGGGACTACACGCTGCTGCAGCTGCCGGTTAATGCCGCCTACGACACCACCGGGCCGTCCGGACTGCTCGAGCCGACGCGGGGGATCAAGGCGTCGCTGACGGTGACGCCGTCGGCTTCGATCCAGGCCCCGACGGCGGATTTCGTGATCCTGCAGGCGACAGGGTCGACGTATTTTGATTTCGGGACCACTGGGCGGAGCGTGCTCGCGCTGCGGGCGTCTCTGGCGACGGTGCAGGGGGCGAACACATTCGCGTTGCCGCCGGACCAGCGGCTCTATGCCGGCGGCAGCGCGACGGTGCGAGGCTACCGGTATCAGTCAGTCGGGCCAAAGTTCGCCGATGGCAAGCCGACCGGCGGGACGGCGCTGGGCGCGGCAACGGTCGAATACCGGCAGCGCTTCGGGGAGAGTTTCGGGGCGGCGGTGTTCGTCGACGCGGGCGAGGTTACCACTGGCAGCAGCCCGTTCAGCGGCAACCTGCGTGCAGGCGCCGGCCTCGGCGTCCGATACTACACGCCGTTCGGGCCGATCCGGGCCGATTTCGCAGTGCCGCTGAACCAGCAGCAGGGCGACGACGGGTTCGAGATCTATGTCGGCATCGGGCAGGCGTTCTGATGCGGATGGCCAAGATCTTGATCGTCGCGGTGGCGCTTGTGCCATTGGGTGGCGCCGGGGCGCAGGCGGCGTTCGGCATCGCCGGGCCGACACAGCTCATCCTCGATCTGATCGGCCGCTTCACCGGCGGGCTGGTGCAGACCAAGGGCGTGACCGGTTGGCCGAACGCCATGCACATCGACCATCTCGAGCTGCACGATGCGCAGGGCGCTTGGCTGATCGCCGACGACGTGACGCTCGAATGGCACCCGTATCGCCTCGCGTTCAAGGATGCGGACATCGACAAGCTGACCGCCGGGCGGCTGCAGATCCCGCGGCTGCAGGCCGCGGCGCCCCCGCCCGCGGGTGCGCCGCCTGCGCCTGCGTCCTCCGGCCTGCCGGTGACGATCGAGATCAAGGAGCTGCACGCGGCGAAGATCGACCTCGGCGCGCCGGTGGCGGGCGTCGCGGCGTCATTCGCGCTCGACGGCAGCTTGACCCTGCCGTCACTGGAAACCCCGACGGCGCATCTCGTGGCGCGCCGGCTGGACGGCGGCGGTGACTACAAGATCGACGCCGACGTCTCGAAAGAGCGGATCGACGCGAAGCTCAGCGTGGTCGAGCCGGAGCATGGGTTCATCGCGGAGCTGGTGAAGCTGCCCGAGATCGGCGCCCTGAAGCTGGACGGGACCGTGGCCGGGCCGCGGTCGGCGCTGGCGACCGACGTGACGCTCGCGGCCGGGCCGCTGACGGCGGTGGCGAAAGGCAATGTGGATCTCGAGGGCAGCCGCCTCGATCTGCAGGTGAGCGCCGACGCGCCGACGATGAAGCCTGCCCCGGAGGTCTCCTGGCAAGCAGTGCGGCTGCAGGCGCACGTGCAGGGGCCGTTCACCAAGCCGGATGCGACTGGGCATCTGCAGATCGATGCGCTCGCCGCCTCGGGGGCGACGATCCAGCAGCTCGCGGCAGATCTGTCGGGCAATGCCGGGCAGGTGGCGTTGCATGGGACGGCGACGGGGTTGCGGCTTCCCGGGCCGGACCCGGCGCTGCTGGAATCGGCGCCGCTGACGCTGGATGCGACGGCGCGGCTCGACGACCCGGCGCGGCCGGTGACGTTCACGGTGTCGCACCCATTGGTCTCCGCCAAGGGGTCGGCCCGAACCGCGGCGCCGATCGAGGCTGATGCGGACGTGGCGCTGGCCCGGCTGGCGCCGTTCGCCGCCATCGGCGGGATCGATCTGCAGGGCCAGACGGCGCTGCACCTGCACGCGAGCGTCGCCGATGGCGCGACCTCGATCATCAGCGACGGCACGATCAGCCTGACGGGCGGGCTGGCGCCGCTCCCGGGCCTGGTGGGCGAGGGCGCGCGGCTGGGCGTCACGGCCAAGCTGGCCGGCGACGCGATCACGGTCAGCCGGCTCACGCTGGACGGCAAGACGCTCAACCTTGATCTCACCGCAAGCAAGATCGGCGAGCAGGTGAAGGCCGACGGCACTGTGGCGCTTGGCAACCTGTCTGTGCTGGCGCCGACCATTTCGGGCTCCCTCAAGACGACGGCCAACGTGACGGGCGCGCTCACCGATCTGGCCGTGAGCGCGCACGCCCAAGGACAGGTCGGCGCGCCCGGGGTGCCGCAGGGCCCGGTGACGCTCGATGTCGCGCTGCACGGTCTGCCGGGGGCGCCGGCCGGAACGATCAAGGCGGAGGGGCGGTTGGCGGATGCGCCGCTGCAGCTCGCGGTCGATGCCCAGCGCAGCACTGACGGCGCCGTGCAGGTCACGATCAACCGGGCGGATTGGCGCAGCCTGCATGCGCAGGGCGCGCTGCGTCTGCCCGCTGGCGCGACGCTGCCGCTGGGCCAGGTGCAGGTGCGGATGCGCGACCTTGGCGACCTGCGGCCGTTCGTCGGCCAGGCGCTGACCGGGGGGATCGACGCCACGCTCGACATCGACCCTGCCGAAGCGCGCCTGTCCGCCACCGCCCGCAACGCTGGCATTCCCGGCACCCGGGTCGGCGACATGACGGTGAAGGCCCGCGTGCAGGATCCGCTGAAATCACCGGTGGTGACCGCATCGGCGCAGCTCTCCGGGATCGATGCGGCGGGGGTGACCGGCTCGGCGAAGCTGGACGTCAGCGGGCCGCAAGCGGCGCTGAACGTCCGGACGGACGCGAACCTGACAATGCAGGGCACGCCCGCCCAGATCGCGGGCGCGGCGACATTGGACATGCCGGGCAAGCGGGTGCAAGTCGCAGCGCCTCCAGGTGCAAGCAAAAGGCGAGACGGCGCGGTTGCTGGCGCCGACGACGGTCAGCTTCGCCGACGGCGTGGCGGTCGACCGGCTCCGCGTCGGCGTTGCGGCAGGCGGTGCTGGACGTGGCGGGCCGGCTGTCGCCGCGGCTCGACGCGTCGGTCACGTTGCGCGCGCCGGCGGACCTTGCGGCGATCGCGTCCACGTCGCTGGCGCTCGATGGCCAGGTCGCGGTGGACGCGAAGCTCACGGGCACCGCGGCGGAGCCCGGTGGCACGGTGCGGCTGTCGATGACGGGCTTGCGGGTGCGCAACGGCGCTGGCCGGGCCGTGCCGCCTGCCAACATCACGGCCACGGCCAACCTAAAGGGCCGCAGCGCCGATATCGACGCGCGGCTCGCTGCCGGACAGGCGCAGTTCCGCGTGTCGGGCCAGGCGCCGCTGGGCGCCGGCGCGCTGAACCTGCGGGCCAGCGGCGGGCTCGAATTGGCGATGCTGGACCCGATCCTGACCGCCGCAGGGCGACGCGCCCGCGGCAGGCTGACGGTGGATGCCACGGTCGGCGGAACGGCCTCCGCGCCTCAGATCGGCGGCACGGCGACGTTGGCCAAGGGCGAGGTGCAGGACTTCACCCAGGGGCTGCGGATCCACGAGATCGCGGCGACGGTGCGCGGCGATGGGCAGAGCGTCCGGCTGGTCTCGTTCACCGGCCAGGCCGGCCCAGGGACGATCTCGGCGAGCGGGACGGTGGGGATCACCGCGCCGGGGATGCCGGTCGATATCGCGATCAGGGCGAACAATGCGCAGCCGATCACGTCCGACAACCTGCAGATCAACATCGACGCCAACCTGATGATCCGCGGCCAGGCGCAGGGCGAATTGGACGCGGCCGGCAAGATCCTGATCCGGCGCGCCGACATCCGCATCCCCTCGCGACTGCCGCCGCAGGTGGCGGCGCTGAACGTGATCCGGCCGGGGCAGAAGATCACGGCCGGCCCGGCGGGCTCGGCGCCGGACATCCGGCTCGATCTCGTGGTCGATGCGCCACAGCAGGTGTTCGTGCGTGGCCGCGGCGTGGACGCGGAAATGTCGGGCGAGCTGAAGGTTCGCGGCAGCGCCTCGAAGCCGCAGGTCTCCGGTGGGTTCGACATGCGGCGGGGGCAGTTGAGCCTGGCGGGCACCACGCTCGCTTTCTCTCGCGGTAAGGTGGGGTTCGACGGCACTGGCCCTGGCGGCAAGATCGATCCGACGTTGGATTTCTCTGCCGATGTCACGACGAACAGCGTGACCGCGACGCTGAATATCGGCGGCTATGCCAGTTCGCCGAAGATCACGCTGACCAGCACGCCGTCGCTGCCGCAGGACGAGGTGCTGTCCTACCTGCTGTTCCGCCGCAGCGTGAAGGAGATCGGGCCGTTCCAGATTGCCTCGATCGCGGCGTCGCTGGCGGAGCTGACCGGGATCGGCGGCGAGGGCAGCAATCCGCTGGGCAGCATCCGGTCGGGTCTGGGGCTCGATCGGCTGAATGTCGGCGGCAGCTCGACCGGGACCGGCGCGACTGTCGAGGCCGGCAAATACGTCGCCAACGGCGTGTATCTCGGGGCCAAACAGGGCACGAGCAGCGACACCGGCACCGCGGCGACGCTGCAGATCGACATCACCAAGGGGCTCAAGCTCGAGACCGACGTCGGCACCGGCAAGGGTGGCAGCCAAGTTGGTCTGACTTACCAATTCGAGTATTGAGGCGGCGGAGTCAGGAGAATAGTGGTGAAGCCATCGGCGCTCGGCGTGTTGTTTTTGCTGCTGGCCGGTGCGGCGATCGCGCAGCCGGCGCCGGCGGACAAGACCACCGCGCATACGATCAACGTGCCCGGCGGTGCCACTCGAGTTCAGCGGCGAAGTTGCGACAATGCGCTTGGCCAACCCGCAAGGGGCGGCGCAAGCCGAGATCGTGACCACCGCGTTCCTGCGTCAAGGGCGCGGACGCCGCGACCCGGCCGGTGATGTTCGCGATCAACGGCGGCCCCGGCGCGTCTTCGGCCTGGCTAGACCTGGGCGCGATCGGACCATGGCGGGTCCCGTTCGGGCAGGGTGGGGTGATACCGAGCCGGTCCCCGCTCCCGCATCGACAACGCCGAGACGTGGCTGGATTTCGTCGATCTGGTGTTCATCGACCCGCCGGGCACGGGCTACAGTCGGGTCACCGCGAAGGAAGACGAGATCCGACGGCACTTCTACTCTGTCGATGGGGATATCGACACGCTGGCGGTCGTGATGCGCCGCTGGCTCGAGACGCATGGCCGGCTGCAATCGCCGAAATTCATCGTCGGCGAGAGCTATGGCGGTTTCCGCGGACCAAAGCTGGCGCGCACGCTGCTGGATCGTCAGGGGGTCGGCATCTCCGGTCTGGTGCTGATCTCGCCGGTTTTGGACTTCGACGGTCGTGACGCCCCGTGGAACCCGCTACGCTACGTGAATACGCTGCCAAGCATGGCGGCGGCGTACCGGAACGCCACCAGCCGCGCCGATCTGCAGGATGTGGAGGAGTACGCGACTGGCGGTTACCTGGCGGACCTGCTGCGCGGCGAAGGCGATACCGCGGCGATCGAGCGGTTGACGGCCCGCGTGTCGGCGCTGATCGGGCTTGACCCAGCGCTGGTCCGCCGTCGCGCCGGACGGATCGGCTTGTCGACCTTTCTGCGGGATCGGCAGCCCGGCTTTGTCGACTCGCCTTATGACGCGACGGTCGCCGCGGCGGATCCGTTTCCCGCCGCGGCGAACGACAACTCGCCCGATCCGCTGCTGGACGGCATGCGAGGGCCGCTGACGAGTGGCGATGCTGTATGTGTATCACACATGGCTCGACTGGCAGCCGGAGGGCGCGCCGGCCCGGCAATACGAGGTGCTGAACGAGCAAGTCGTCGCGTGAGTGGGATTACGGAAGGCGAATGGTACGGCCCGAGGTCTACAGCGATCTCAGGCAGTTCCTCGCTCTCGACCCGACAACCCGGGTGGCTGTCGCGCATGGGCTGACCGATCTGGTCACCCCCTATTTCGCGAGCGCCCTCCTGCTGCGGCAGACCCCAGGCTTCGGCCGTGCGCCGCAGACGGAATTGCTGACCTATCCAGGTGGACACATGTTCTACTCGCGCGATGCCTCGCGGGCGGCGCTGCATCGGGACGCCGCCGCCTTGGTCTCGTCTGCTTTGGCGACGCGGCCATGAGGGCGGTGCGCTGCAGCGTGCTGCTGCTCGGGCTGGCCGGTTGCGGCTATCATCCGCCCGCCCAAACCGATACGGCGACGAAGAGTTATTCCGCCGACCTGACGGCGCTGCGAGGAGACGTCTCATCACGACGTCAACAAGCGCAACGCCAAACGGGCGCTCGACTGGTTCTCGTCGCCGGTTCGGCGCTGGAGCCAGATCGGCGATGCCACGCAGGCCTGCATGGCGGGCAAAGGCTATGGCGGGCTGCGGTGGTGCACAGCCGACGAGCTGAAGGGCGCCACGCGCAATGGCAATCTCATCGTGACCGCCTCTGGCGTGCAGTGTTCCGACCCGCCCGCGGCGGAGCGCCGGAAGCCTATTTGAGCACGTCCAGGCGGTAGTTCGTGGTCTGACGCTGCACAGTCGGCACGAGGCGAGGCCGGGCTGCTGCGATGAAGGATTCGGCCGCTTGATTGCCGGTGCAGGCGGCGCCGGTTTCGCCGAGCCAATTCACCAGCAGCACCGCTCCCCCAGGAGCCAGGCTCGAGAGCGACCGCTCGGCCGCGGCGGCGATGCCCTCGGGACCGAGATAGTAGAGAACTTCCGAGAACAAGATCAGGTCGAACTGTCCCTCGGGCCATTGCTGGCGAACGTCCATGGCGGCGAACTGCACCCAGGGCAGATCGTCGCAGAACTTCTCTGCGTGACGGATCGCGAGCGGCGAGATGTCCACGGCCAGCAGTTCGTCACAGGTGGCGGCGAGTTGCCGCGTGAGCACCCCGATGCTGCACCCGACCTCCAATGCCCGCTCGTAGCGACCCGGCGGCAGCGCATTGAGAGTCGCTTCATACTTTTCGCGCTCATAGTCGCTCGTTTTGAACCGCCACGGGTCCGGGTCACGAGCATAGAGGCGCTCGAAGTAGTCGAGAGCGGATTTATTGAAGTCAGGCATGGCAATCTACACTCGGGCGTGGGCAGTTAACGCAGCCCACGCCTGCAAGTTACGCGGCGGCCTTGATTGCGGCCGCGCGAACATCGTCATCGACAAGACTGTCGAAGGATGCGAAATTTTTCTCGAACCGCGCGACCAGGTCGCGCGCGGCTTTGTCATAGGCGCTCTTGTCGGCCCAGGACAGTCGCGGGTTGAGCACCTCGTTCGGAATGCCCGGCACATCCTGCGGGAACATCAGGCCGAAGAACGGGTCCCGCTCGTAGCGGGCGTTCTTGAGGCTGCCGTCGAGGGCCGCATTCAGCAGCGCCCGCGTGTGATGGATCTTCATCCGCTGACCGGTTCCGTAGGCGCCGCCGGTCCACCCGGTGTTGACCAGCCAGCAATCGGCGCCGTGTCGGCGCACGAGTTCGGCCAGCATGCGGCCATAGACCTCCGGACGGCGCGGGATGAACGGCGCGCCGAAGCAGGTGCTGAACGTCGCCTGCGGCTCGCTGCCCATGCCCTTCTCGGTGCCGGCGACCTTCGCGGTGTAACCGGAGAGGAAGTGATACATCGCTTGGGCTTCGCTGAGCTTGCTGATCGGCGGCAGCACGCCGAACGCGTCAGCTGTCAGCATCACGACGTTGCTCGGATGCCCGGCGCGGCCGGACGTGTCGCAGTTCGGGATGAACTCGATCGGGTAGCAGGACCGCGTGTTCTCGGTGAGCGATTTGTCCGTGAGATCGAGATGCCCCTGCTCGTCGGCAACGACGTTCTCGAGCACGGTGCCGAAGCGATGAGTGGCGGCGTAGATCTCGGGTTCGGCTTCGGCGCTGAGGTTGATCACCTTGGCGTAGCAGCCGCCCTCGAAGTTGAAGATGCCGTCCGGACCCCAGCCATGCTCGTCATCGCCGATCAGCGGCCGGTTCGGGTCCGACGAGAGGGTGGTCTTGCCGGTGCCGGACAGGCCGAAGAACAGGGCGACGTCGCCTTGCTTGCCATCCGCGCCGCGGCCGACATTGGCGCTGCAATGCATCGGCAGCACCCCATCGGCCGGCAACTTCCAGTTCATCACGCCGAAGATCGACTTCTTGATCTCGCCGCCATATTCGCTGCCGGCGATGCAGATGATGCGCTTGGTGAGCGACACGGCGATGGCTGTCGTGGAGCGGACGCCGTCGATCGCCGGGTCGGCCTGCATGTTCGGCGCGTGCAGGATCGTCCAATCCGGGGTGAAGCCGTCGAGCTCGTCGGCGGGCGGGCGGATGAACATGTTGCGGGCGAACAGCGTGTGCCACGCCTCGGTGCTGACGAGGCGGACGCGAACGCGATGGTTGGGATCGGCGCCGGCGTAAAGATCCTGGGTGAACAGCTCGCGCCCTTGCAGATAGGCCAGGATGCGGGCGCGCAGCATGTCGAAGCTGGCCGGGCTAAGTTTCTGGTTACCCATCCGCCACCAGACCTGGTCGTCCACTTCGGGGTCGCCGACGGTGAACTTGTCCTGCACCGAGCGGCCGGTATGGACGCCGGTCTTGACGATGAGCGCGCCGTCTTCCGAGAGGCGGCCCTCATTGCGACGGAGTGCATGGGTGACGAGCTGAGTCGCGTTCAGGTTGGCGTGGACGGCGCCGAACGCCTGCACTCCCGTACCCTCGAGCGCGCGCGCAGCTTGATGGGGAGCGAGGGCTATAAAAGGACTCACGACACGTCTCCTCAAACCCTCGCGTTGAGCGACGGGCATCTGTGTTGCTCTTAGGGCCTCGTCTAGCCCCGTCCTATACGCCCGGTCCAGAGACGGGCGCGACGGAATTCCGTGCTGCGGTTGCGAGACGAACCAGCGCGCCGCGGACATCCTCCGCCGAGTTCACCGGCCCGCCCCAGCCCACGCGCAGCACCGTCTCGTTGAGGACGAGATCGAAGCCATCGACGTCGCACGCGGCCATCGACCAGCGGCCCAGAGGACCGCCATAGAGGGCAGCGATGGCGTCCAGCGCCTCGTGATGGTCGGCGTTGCAGTGGTCGATGATCCGCGGCCGGGCGGCTTCGACAGCGGCAACCGCGGCGGCATCCGGCGCGAGATCGGCGGCGCGGAAGCGGTGCGCGCTGGCGAAGCCGCCGACGAACTGGGCGCTCTCCGTGCGGAAACGCCAGAGCTGGAAATCGCCAAGACCTGCGTAGAACGCAGCATAGGGATGCAGTGCGATCCAGCGTTCCTTCAGGGCGGGATCTGGCTCGGGGGATGCGGCGCCGGCCAGGCTGATGCGCGGAGCTGTCTGCGGGTTCGGCCCTGTCGGTTCGCCCACCAACATGATCGAGCAGCGGCTCTCCTGCCGCAGATGGCGCGTGTGCGGCGACAAGCCGGAGAGCAGCATCAGCAGCGACCGGTCGGGCGCGGCTGCCGGAGTGATCAAAGAGGCGAACGGCTGGCCCTCTGACACCGTCGCCAGCGATCCGGCACGGGCCGAGCGGATCAGCGTAATTACTTGGCTGATCGGATCGGGCTTGTCGTTCTGATTCACCTTCTACCCTCCTTTGCGCCACAATCCTCCGATATCACGTGACTAGAGACGGCGAAGGTTCAATCCCATGAAGCAAACGATCGCGCTGGTCGATGACGATCGGAACATTTTGACTTCGGTCTCGATGACCCTCGAGCAGGAGGGATTCTTGGTCCGGACCTATACCGATGGCGAGAGCGCGCTGCAGGGCATCACGGCCAAGCCGGTCGACCTGGCCGTGCTGGACATCAAGATGCCGCGGATGGACGGGATGGAGCTGCTGCAACGGCTCCGCGCCCGCGGCGCCCTGCCCGTCATCTTCCTCACCAGCAAGGACGAGGAGGTCGACGAATTGATGGGCCTGCGTCTCGGCGCGGACGACTACATCACCAAGCCGTTCAGCCAGCGACTCCTGATCGAACGCATCCGCGCGCTGCTGCGCCGCAACGAGACCAGCCGGGCCGAAGGCTCTGGCGCCGCACCGGGCGGCATCATGACCCGCGGCGATCTCACGCTGGACGAGACCAAGCACCAGTGCATCTGGCGCAACCACGACATCCAGCTCACCGTCACCGAGTTCCTGCTGGTCAAAGCCTTGGCCGCTCGGCCAGGCATGGTGAAATCGCGCGATCAGCTGATCGACGCGGCCTATGGCGAGAACATCTATGTCGACGACCGTACCATCGATAGCCACATCAAGCGCGTCCGTAAAAAGTTCCGCGCCAGCGATGAGGACTTCGACCACATCGAGACGCTCTACGGCATCGGCTATCGCTACAAAGAACATTGAGCGCCGCTCCGTGCCGGATAGCGGTTACCTTCCCCCCATTGTCGAAGCGGCGGTCCCAGCCCGGCGCCAGCGTTGGATGTCGCCCCTTCTGCGGCGCATCCTGCTCGTCAATGCGCTGCCGCTGGCACTGCTCGTCGTCGCACTGCTGTACTTGGACCAGTTCCAGGGCGGATTGATGGAGGCAGAGGTCCAGGCGCTCCGTGAACAGGCCCGCATCTATGCCGGCGCTCTCGGCGAGAGCGCGGTCCGCGACGGCGATGCCGATAACGCGCAATTGCAGCCGGATCTTGCCCGTCCACTGCTGCGCCGTCTCACCGATCCGACGCCCAATGCCCAGGCGCGTCTTTATGCACCCGATGGACAACTGATCGCCGACAGCCGTGTCCGCGAGGGCACCGGCGGCGCCGTGGTGACGACGCCGCTCCCACCCGCCGCCAACCGCGGGCCGGTGCTCGGCACGATCGGCTCGGTCTACGACGAACTTCTGGCTCTCCTGCCCCACCAGTCCCGCACCGCGACCGTCGAGGTCAGTCCGAACGGCGCCGGCGCCGAATGGCAACCGAACGTGCGCGAGGAGTTGCGTATGACAGGCGCCAATGCCGGGCCGCGAGATGCCTCCCTATGTTCGCCGGACGCCGGACGACCGGCTGTTGGTGACCGTGGCGGAGCCCGTCCTGCACAATCGCCAGACCGTCGGCATCGTGTTGCTGACCCGAGAGGCTCGCGAGGTCGACGACAGCGTGTTGGCCGTTCGCGTCAGCATCCTCGGCCTATTCGCGCTTGCGCTGGTTTTGACGGTCGCGCTCTCGGTCTATCTCTCGCGCACCATCGCCCGCCCGATCCTGCGGCTGTCCAAGGCTGCGTGGGACATGCGCGAGGGCAAGGGTCGCGCCGGAACGGTGCCGCCCAGCCTGCTGCTCCGCACCGACGAGGTCGGAGAGTTGGCGGTCTCACTCGCGGAGAGCGCCGCGGCGTTGTGGAGCCGGATGGATGCGACCGAGCAGTTCGCCGCTGATGTCGCGCACGAGATCAAGAATCCGCTCACCAGTATCCGCAGCGCGATCGAGACGCTGCGCCGTATCGACGACGTGACACAGCAGCGGCGTCTGCTGGCGATCATCGCGGACGACGTCGTGCGGCTGGACCGGCTGATCAGTGACATCAGCGATTCAAGCCGCGTCGATGCCGAGCTCTCTCGCAGCACGCCGGAGGCGATGGACGTCGTGCCGATCCTGTCGACGCTCGCGGAACTCCACGACGCCACCCGCGATGATGTCGACCCGGTGATGACGCTCGAAGTGCCGGGCGGCCCGCTGACGGTCCGCGCGGTCGAAGGACGTCTGGTTCAGGTCCTGCGCAACCTGATCGGCAATGCCCGCAGCTTCTCCCCGCCCGGCGGCGCCATCCGGCTGCGCGCGGCCGAAATGGGCGCGACGGTCGAGATCTCCGTCGAGGACGATGGCCCGGGCATTCCCCCTGGTAAGCTCGAGCATGTGTTCGACCGCTTCTACTCCGAGCGTCCCGCCGGTGAGCAGTTTGGCCAGCACTCCGGCTTGGGTCTGTCGATCAGCCGCCAGATCGTTGAGGCGCTGAAAGGCCGGATCAGCGCCGAGAACCGGCGCGATGATGCCGGCCGGGTCGTGGGAGCGCGTTTCACGGTGAGGCTGCCGAAAGCGGCCTGAGTAGGCGTCGCCTCGACCGTATGTTTCACGTGAAACATCTCGGATCGCGCCGACAACAACACGCTTCCATTCCCGCCCAATCCGGCCCACAAAGAGGCCGGAGATGCTGATCCATGCAAGTTGTGCGGCCCGGGACGGGCATGGTGTCCTGCTTACCGGTGCGCCCGGGTCGGGCAAGTCGGACCTGCTGCTCCGGCTGCTGGATTATGGCTTCTCCCTCGTCGCCGATGACCAAGTCAGACTCGACGGTTTGCAGGCATCCGCGCCGGAAGCGCTGGTCGGTTTGCTCGAAGTCCGAGGGCTTGGCATCTTTCGCCTTCCCTTCTGTCGCGCGGCGACGCTGGCGCTTGCCGTCGAGCTGGATCGCGGCGAGCGCCTGCCGCCCCAGCACAGGCATGAGATCGGCGTGCCGCTGGTCATGATCGACCCTTGGACTGCTTCCGCCCCGAGCCGCGTGCGGCTGGCGCTCGACTGCGCGCTTGGGCGAGTCGAGCAACTCGCGGGAGCGTTCGCTTGAAGGTCAAGCGCGTGGTGGTGGTGACCGGTCTGTCCGGCGCCGGCAAGGCCTCGATTCTGCGTGCTTTGGAAGACATCGGCTACAACGCCGTAGATAATCCGCCGCTTACCCTTCTCGAGACCTTGATCGCCCGCGCGGACCAGCCCACCGCTATCGGCCTCGACACCAGAAGCAGCGGCTTCAATGCCGACCTGGTCCGTGCGGCAGTGCTGCGGTTGAAGTCGACACCCGGCGTGCGGGCCGAGCTGGTTTACGCTTGGGCCGAGGAGACCGCCCTGCTTCGTCGATACACGGAAACCCGGCGGCGGCACCCGATGTCTCCGCAAGGCCGCGTCATCGATGGCATAAAGGCCGAACAGGAGTCGACCGCGCCGCTCCGCCTCGACGCCGATCTTGTCATCGACACTTCCGAGCTGCCGCTACCTGACCTGCGCCGTCGTATCGAGCAGCGCTACCGTCCGGGCCTGGCCGAGGACGGCGACGTGCCCGGCCTCGCAATCTCGCTGATTTCGTTCGCATTCCCCGCGGGTCTGCCCCGCGAGGCCGACATGGTGTTTGACGCGCGGTTTCTTCGCAATCCTCACTACAACCCTATATTACAGCCTCGGACGGGGTTGGACCCGGAAGTCGCTGCCTATGTCGAAGCGGATCCGGACTTCGACCGGTTCTTTCGATCGGTTCTTTCGCTACTCACATTGATGATCCCGCGCTTCGTCCAAGAGGGAAAAAAATACGCCACCATCGCGATTGGGTGCACCGGCGGCCGACATCGGTCCGTGCATATCGCCGAGCGGTTGGGGCGCGAGTTGCAGGCAAATCGAAATCTCGGCATGGAGACCCTTCAGGTGACGGTGTCTCATCGTGAGCTTGAGAAAGCGCCACCTCTGCGGCCACCTCCCTCGGCTGTGGAAGCGGTCGAGGAACAAGGGTTGAGTAGACAATCATGATCGGCCTTGTGCTGGTTACCCACGGTCGGCTGGCCGAAGAATTGCGCTCTGCCATGGAGCATGTGGTCGGTGCGCAGCGGAATGTTGGCACGGTCTGCATCGGCCCCGATGACGACATGGAGCGCCGCCGGGCCGAGATCCGCTCGCTCATCGGCGAGGTCGATACGGGCGATGGCGTGGTGCTGCTGACCGACATGTTCGGCGGGACGCCGAGCAATCTTGCGATCTCCATGATGAACCGCGACGGCGTCGAGGTGATCTCGGGCGTGAACCTGCCGATGCTGGTCAAATTGGCGAAGGTGCGGTCCAGCCAAAACCTGGGTGAATGCGTCGACTGTGCGCAAACCGCCGGCCGGAAATACATCGCCGCCGCTTCGCACGTCCTGCCGTCCTGCAAGAAGGCGGCGTGCGGGTGAGCGGGGCGACCCCCGCAAGTTCGACAGCGCTCACGCGCACCGTCACGATCGTCAATCGCCGCGGGCTTCACGCTCGGGCCGCTGCGAAATTCGTCACATTGGCCGAGCGGTTCGGCGCCTCCGTCGACGTCGAGCGCGACGGCCAGTCCGTCTCGGCACGCTCCATCATGGGATTGATGATGTTGGGTGCCGGACAGGGCGCTGCAATCGTGCTGCAGGCCGATGGCTGGGACGCCAAGGAGGCGCTCGACGCCCTGGCCGCGCTGGTCGAGGCCGGCTTCAATGAGCAGGACTGAGGACGAGGATCCTCGGAGCGTCTCTGCGGCCGAGCAACCGGCCGGCGCCGGTGAGCGTCGCTTCGTCGGCCTTCCGGCCTGCGGCGGCATCGCCATCGGGCCGGTCTTCCGCGCGGTAGAGCCACCCGCTCAGATCACCCGCAGCAAGATCCACGCCGAAGACATCCCCGCCGAGACTGCGCGGTTCGAAGCGGCGGTCATGCAATCCCGCCGGCAATTGCTGAAACTCCGCAGCCGTTTGTCGGTTCTGCCCGAGGAAAGCCAGGGCGAAATCGCCCCTCTGCTCGACGCCTACCTCCAGATGCTCGGCCCGTCGCGCCTGGTTCGAGGCGTTCGTCAACGCATCCAGGAGCGACTGCGCTCGGCGGAAACCGCCGTCATGGAGGAGGCGAACGACATCGCCGAGGCCTTGATGGCGCGATCCAATGAAGCGTGCGCCCTCCCCGCGCCCCGCCGGCAGGCGGACGAAGTGCGCGAAATCGGCCGCCGCCTCGTCCGAAACCTCACCCGCGCCCCGTTCCGCAGCTACTCCGGCGCGACCCCGGGCGCCGTACTCATCGCCGAAGCGCTCCGCCCCTCAGACGCCGCGCTGATCGACCCGGCGCGCATCGTCGGCGTCGCCACCGAAGAAGGCGGCACTGACGGCCACACCTCTATCATTTTGCGCGCATTGGGCATTCCGTCGGTTCTCGGTGCGCCCGGCCTGCTGCAGGAGATCGGCCCTAGCGACATTGCCGTCATCGACGGCTCCACTGGGATCGTCACCCTGCAGCCATCGGCGGCCAGCCTGCACTCCGCCCGCCGTGCGGTCGCCGCCTTCGCCCGCGAGCGCCACCAACTTGGCCGTCTCCGCCGCCTTTCACCGGTCACGCTCGACGGCGAGGTGACCGACCTGCAGGCGAACCTGGAACTCCCGATCGAGCTGCCGCTCGTTGTCCAATCTGGCGCCAACGGTATCGGGCTGCTGCGGACCGAGTTCCTCTTCATGAACCGCGCCACCGTTCCATCCGAGGACGAGCAGGCCACCACCTACGGCAACATCGTCGAGACCATGGCCGGCGACCCGGTCACGATCCGCGTGCTGGATTGGGGTGGCGAGAAGGAGATCGAAGCACTGGTCGCCGCCGGGCTGGTGCCGGAGATCCCGGACTCCAATCCAGCGCTCGGCTTGCGCGGCGTCCGCCTATTGCTGCGCCGGACCGAGCTGTTCGAAACGCAATTGGCTGCCATCCTGCAGGCCGCCACTCTGGGTCCGGTCCGCGTCCTGTTGCCGATGGTGACCACCGTCGCCGAAGTTCGGGACGCGCGCGAGATCTACGAGGGCGTCGTGCGGTCCATGCGCGAGCGCGGCGCCAAGCTGCCCGACCCCCTGCCGCCTCTGGGGATCATGATCGAGACGCCCGGGGCCGCCCTATCGGCCGACGCGCTGGCTGAGGAAGCCGATTTCTTTGCCATCGGCACCAACGACCTCTGCATGTACACGCTTGCCGTCGACCGCGGCGAGCTGGACGTGGCCCACCTCTACGACCCGCTGCATCCGGCGGTGCTGCGCCTGATCCAGATCACCGCCGAGGCGGCGCACCGGCACAAGATCGCCGTCTCCGTCTGTGGCGAGATGGCGGCTAACCCCAGCTTCACGCCGCTGCTTCTCGGCCTCGGCGTCAGAAGCTTCTCGACCAACGCATCCGCGGTGCCTCGCGTCAAGCAAGCCGTCCGCAGCACCACGATCGACGATTGCCAGCGCCTGACCTGGCAGGTGATGAAGCAGTGGGACCCCACTCGGACCCGCGAATTGCTCGATCAGTTTGGCCGCTGACCCCGCTGCGCTATAACCCGGCGGCTACCAATCCGCCCCGGAGGTTCGCGTGCTCAAATTCTTCTACAGCCTTGCGCCCAATCCGATGAAAGTCGCGCTGTTTCTCGAGGAAGCTGGCCTTCAGTACGAGGCGGTCCCCGTCGACACCCGCAAAGGCCAGCAATTCGCGCCGGAATTTGCCGCTCTCAACCCGAACAACAAGGTTCCTGCCATCGTCGACGGCGAGACCACCGTCTTCGACAGCAACGCGATCCTGCTCTACCTCGCCGAGAAAACCGGCAAGTTCCTGCCCGACGCCAAGCATCGCGGCGAGCTGCTTTCTTGGCTGATGTTCGTGGCCAGCGGCGTTGGCCCTTATGCCGGCCAGTGCGTCCACTTCCGTCACTTCGCGCCCGAGCCGAAGGATTACGCGGTCAGTCGCTACCTGTTCGAGGCCAAGCGGCACTTCGGTATCCTCAACGATCGCCTCGGCCAACACGAATTCATGGTCGGCGACGCTTACGGGATCGTCGACATGGCCGTCTGGGGCTGGGCCCGTATGGTCCCGTTCGTGCTCGGCGATACCGCCTGGGACGAACTACCGAACCTGAAGCGTCACTTCGACGCCATCAGCGCCCGCCCAGCCGCCGCCCGTGCCACCGCACTGAAGGACAAGCATGCCTTCAAGACGGAGTTCGACGACGAAGCCAAGCGCAACATGTTCCGCCACACGGCCCAAGCTGCCTGAGCCGACCGCTTAGGCGGGGTTCCCGTCACCCAGCGCCTCCGCCTCGTCCTTGAGGCGGAGGAAGCTGCGCCGGCTGAACGGCAGCATCACCACATACAATACGCCGGCCCCGGCCAGTGCCGCCCAGGGATCGGCGACCAGCAAGGCCGCAAACAGGCCGACGCCGAGCAGCAGCGGCAACGCATACTCCCGCGGTACCTTGAAGTTCTTGAAGCTCCAGACCGGCAGCGTCGACACCAGGAGCGTGGCCGTCCCCACCAGCACCACCGCACAGAACAGCGGGTGTCGCGGGATGATCTCCATCCATGTCAGGCCCAATGACCGGCCCTCGAGGCTGAGGAACAGCGGAAACAACACGAGTCCAGCCCCGGCAGGCGCCGGGACGCCGGTGAAGAAGTTATAGGCATACGCATGCGCCAACGGCCGCGGCACGTCGAGCGCCGCGTTGAACCGCGCCAGCCGCAGCGCCATGCACACCGCGAACATCAAGCAAGGCGCGAATCCGAAGCCGTGCGCGAGCTGCAGCGACCAAATGTACATGATGAACGCCGGTGCGATCCCGAAACAACAAAAGTCGGCGAGGCTGTCGAACTCGGCGCCGAAGCGCGATGTCGCCTTCAGCAGCCGCGCTAACCGCCCGTCCAACCCGTCGATGCAAGCCGCTACGACCAGCGCGATCGCCGCCGCGCCGAACCTTCCCTCGAGCGCATACCGCATGCTCGTCAGCCCAGCGCAAAGGCCAAGCAACGTCATGATGTTCGGGATCATGCGATTGAACGAGAGCCCGGCGAAGCGCGGCCGCCGGCGCTTGTGCAGCCCCGTGCGCAACGTCGTCACCCGCATGCGTCGGACCGGATCGATCACGGCAGCGGCCTCAATTCTGCGATCACCGTCTCGCCGCCCACCATTGTCTGCCCCTCCGATACCAAGGGTAGAACGCCCTCCGGCAAATAGAGATCGGTCCGGCTGCCAAATCGGATCAGCCCGAAACGGCTCCCCGCGCGCACCGTATCGCCCTCGCGGACATGGCAGATGATCCGGCGCGCGATCAGCCCCGCGATCTGCACCACGGCGATATCACGCCCATCGGCCAACCGCACCGCCAGCGCATTGCGCTCATTGCTGTCGCTCGCCTTGTCGAGGCTCGCGCTGACGAACGCTCCGTGACGATACGCCACCCGCGTCACGGTCCCGTCCACCGGCATCCGATTGATGTGCACGTTCAGCACCGACAGGAATGTGGCTACCCGCCAGCGCGGTGTCGGCCCGAGCCCGAGCTCCTCCGGCGGCGCCACCCGATCGACGGAGACGACGCGCCCATCGGCCGCCGCAACCACCGAACCCGCGCGCGTCGGCGGGAAACGCTCGGGATCACGGAAGAAATATAGGCAGAACAGCGCGAAGGCCGCACCGGGCCAGAACAGCCACCACCATCCCAGCACAAGCCCGGCGATGGCCACCACCGCCCCGGCTGCGATGAACGGCCTTCCCGCCGGATTGGGCGGCGCCAGCACGCCGCGAATATCGTTGATCACACTCATGCACTTTATCTAGTGCGCCCGGCTGCACGGCGACAGCCTCGGCTAACGCGTCTGCGCGCTCTGCTCACCGGGTATCGAGAATATCTGCCCGGGATAGATCCGGTTCGGATCCCGGATGTGCTCGCGGTTGGCCAGGTAGATCACGGTATATCGCGCGCCAGAGCCATAGGTCTGCCGCGCGATGCGCCACAGATTGCTGCCGGGCTGCACCACCATCTGCCCGGGAGATAGGCCGGACACCGGGGTGACCGTGCGCTGGAACGGCAGCTCGACCCGGTGCTGCACCTGGCCGCTGCTGGCGATCTCGTCGACGCGGAGTTGATGAACCCCAGGCTGGACCGCCTCGGGCGGCGTGAGCGTCCATTGGCCCGCCGTGTCGGCGCTCGCTTCGCCGACGGGCTTATTGTCGACGTAGACGCGGACCGGAGCGGACGGTTTGGCCGACCCGGAGAAGCGGATCTCTCCCTGCTGGTCGTAATCGACCGAATTGAGCGCGAGACCCTGCGGCTTGGCCGGTCCCTGCAGGATACGCGGCGCGGCATCGTTGTGCGGGAGCAAGCACCGCGACCGGCGCTTCCACCGCCGCCGGCGGTCCCGCCGGCTTGGCCTCCGCCACGACCGGCTCCACCGGAGGTGCGCCGACCATCAGCACCACCGAATCCAGACCTGAAACCACCTGACCGTCGGCCCCGCGAGCCGTCAGCGTCAGCTCTCGGCCGCCGGTCGACACCGGGCCGTCCGGAACCACGACGAACTCGCCATTGCGGTCCGCCGTGGTCTCGCCCAGCACATGGTCACCATCATGGACGACCACGTGCGAGAACGGCTCTGCCCGTCCGGCGATGACGGCGCTGCCCTGCGGCGAGACGCGAACGATGTCGAAGGTTGGCGAAATCGGCTCCGCCTGCGGGGCCGGCTCCTGCCTGACGATCGGGGTCGGTGCCACGATGGCTTCTACTTTCGGCGACGACGCAGTCGGCGGCGGGACTCGATGGGAGGCGCTAGGCCAGCGCAGGTAAGCCGCCGTGCCGGAGCCGACCGCGAGTAGGAACAAGCCGACGAGTATCGGCCAAGTAGACCTGTCGCGCGTACGGGCTCGTTCCACAGTCATCTAACGTTATCTAGGCTCGTAGCGCGTTGGCTGCAATCAGAACTGTCAAGTAAACAATGCGCGCCTCAACACCCAAGTCATGCCCACGGCTAGACCGACGCCAATCGCGCGTGACAGAACCGCGGAAACCCGCGGCGGCAGCCGCTTCAAGCGCGCGGCCGCCAAATCAGCGATGAACGGTGCCGCCGTTGCCGCGAGACAGGCGACGTCGACCAACCCGACCCGCCCTCGCAGCAACCGCCCGCCCGCCAGTTCGCTCGCCCCGATCAGCGCGGCCAAAGCCGCCGCCGGCAATGCCGCCGAGACTCCCGCCGCGCCCAGCCCTGCCGCAGCTGCGGCTGCCACCGCCGCCGCCATGAGCCAGGCCGACGCCGCGCCCGCCACTGCCAAGCCGCCCAACAACGCCCCCGCCAATACCAGCGCCCGGTCCGCCCGGCCCTGCATGATCCGGCTCAGCAAGTAGGCGAGCACGCCGATCCCGAACCAGACACGCCAGAAATCCGCGAGCCCCACGTTCTCCCGCGCCACCCACCATCCCGCGAACACCGCCGCGCCGATGGCGATCAATCGGGCCTGCCGCCCACCTCGCCACGCCAACATCGCGATCCCGGCCAGGCAAGCCAATGCCGGCGCCAGCAGCGTCTCGACCCCGCGCGACGGCGCCCAGATCGCCCGCGGCAATTGCGACACCCTCAGCAGCAGCGCCCATCCCACCAACAGCGCCATCGGCGCCGCCGCGTCCGCCCATGCCTTCCCTCGCGCCGCAAGCGGCACCGCCAGCGCGATCAGCAACGCGGCCAGCGGCCCGCCATACAGGGACAGCGCCGAAGTGAAGCTATGCGGAATCCAGGGCATCACGTCGACCTTCCCTCGCGCGACGCAGAGCGGCAAGATGCCATCCATGGCCCGCCCCATCCGCCGCCCGACCGGCCCGCCCAAACCCCGCACGCCGCTGCTGCTCATGCGGGTCTGGGACGCTCCGACCCGTCTGTTCCACTGGGCGATCGTGCTCTTGCTGATCGTCAGCTACGTCAGTGTCGAAACCGACCGCATGTCGCTGCACTACTGGTCCGGCTATGCCGTCATGACGTTGTTGCTGTTCCGCCTGGTCTGGGGGGTGGTCGGCAGCGAGACGTCTCGCTTCCGCCAATTTCTACGCAGCCCTGCCGCTGGCTTCGCTCATCTCGCGGCCTTCCGCAGCCGCGAGCCTGACCGCGAGATCGGGCACAACGCCGCTGGCGGATGGATGGTGCTGTTCATGCTGGCAGCCCTGGTCGTCCAGGTCGCCACCGGGCTGTTCGCTGGCGATCCGATCGAGGGCGGCGGTCCGTTCGTCGAGCAGGTCGCCAAGCCGACCCAGAAGCTCCTGGACCGGATCCACGACTTCAACTTCAACATCATCCTCGGCCTGGTCGGCCTGCACATCCTGGCCGTGCTCGCCTACGCCGCGATCAAGCGGCATGACCTCGTGCGTCCGATGGTGACGGGCAAGAAACGCCTGCCCGCCACCATGCGGCAACCGCGATTCGTCAGTCCCGTGATCGCCGCCGCCATCTTGGCCGTCGCGGCGGCGTTCGTCTGGGGACTGATCCGGTTCGGCTGACCGGTCAGTCCTTCTCTTTATACTCGCGGTGGCAGGCGCCGCAGGTCTTGCCCATCGCGGCGAACTGGGTCGCGAAGCCTTCTTTGTCGTTCGCCTCGGCCAGCGACACCAGCTTCTCGGATGCCTCCGTCAAATTCGCCGCATCCTTCGCGAAATCGGCCGAGTTCGACCAGATCGCAGGCTTCGCCTTCGTGTTGTGACCTTTCTCGGTCCCAGCCGGGAACAGTGTGGTGATCAGCTTGGAGGAAGCGACGATCCCTTTGACCGTCGGCGCCAACGGCTTGACGTCCGCCTTGGCCTCAACCGCCGCCTTCAGCGCCGCCGCCGAGCCGCCCTGCAGATCCATGACCGCCTGCCGGACCGCGATGATCTGATCCGAGGTCAGCGAGCCGGCTGGCGCCTGCGCATACGATTGCATGCTGCCAAGCACGGACAGAGCGGCGCCTAGAACCAAGAGTTGTCGCATCCATTTTCTCCTGTTGTCTTCGAAGCAGCGTTGCACTGATCCGCCGCTTTCGTCATCGTCAAAGACGCATGTCGGCTCGCAATATTCCATCTCTTCGCTCCGTCGCGGTTTTCTGTGGCTCCCGCTTTGGCACCGATCCGGCTTTCCGCGCCGCTTCGACCGCTCTGGGCGCAGGCTTGGCCGCCGCAGGGCTGCGGCTCGTCTATGGCGGCGGCCGGGTCGGGTTGATGGGCGTGGTCGCCGACGCGGTGCTGGATGGCGGCGGGACCGTACTGGGCATCATCCCAGACTTCCTGCAACGGCGCGAAGTCGCCCATGGCGGCCCGATCGAGTTGGTCATCACCGACAACATGCACGACCGCAAACGCCGCATGTTCGAGGCTGCGGACGCCTTCGTGACCATGCCCGGCGGCCTCGGCACGTTCGACGAGACGATCGAGATCACCACCTGGCGCCAGCTCGGCCTGCACGACAAGCCGATCCTGATCTGCGACCTCCATGGCTGGGCTCAGCCCTATCTCGGAGCGCTACGCGGCGCGGTCGACCAGGGGTTTGCCGATCCATCGACCGCGAACCTCTATGAAGTCCTCCCCGACGTGCCGGCCGTCCTGGCACGGCTCGAGGCGGTCGCCCGGGCTGCGGCGGGTCACCCCGAGCGGATCTGACCTACTCGGCCGCGCTCGGCAGCTCGTCGGCGTGGACGAGCGAGGGGGCCAATACCGCGTATTTGTGGCAGGCGAACAAGATTGCGGCGACGCCTAGGTATCCGAGCGCCACTTCGGGCGACCGGCCGATCCCGATCCCCGGCCCATGGATGAAGCCGAAGAACGTCAGCACAGCGCCGGCAGCGGCGAAATACGCGGCCTTGTCGAGCGCTCGGTCGATGATGAAGACGGTCACCGCGCCCAGGATGATCCCCGCGAGTGTGGCGCCGGCGCCCAGAGTCTCGAGGCCGCCGTATAGCACGCCGACCGAGGCCAGCTTCGGCAGACCGACCGCCGACACGCTGGTGCCGGCCGCCCCCAGCGCATTGTCAATCTGTGTCTTCCCCCACTCCGCGATCTGCGGCACCAACGCCAGCACCACCGCCGGGGCATGCCGGTGCGGCGATTCCGAGAACGCCTGCGAGCCGATCAGCATCCCGATGTAGAGCAGGATCGGCAGGATCGCGACCACGGGGATCAGCGCCGAAAGCAGCGCGATGATCCCGAACCACGTCATCACCAGCACCGCCAATCCGGTCACCGCCGAGTAGCCGATCCGGCCGCCCATCGACTTCCAGCCGGGATGGCCGATATAGACGGCGTTGATGAACGGATTGCCCAGCAGGCAGCCGATCAGGCTGACCACGCCATCGGCCGTCAGCACCTGCGTCGTCGGGAACGGGTCGCCGGCGGCCGACGCACTCTCCACGTTGTCGAGCGCTTCGATCAGGTCGTAGATCCCGAACGGGATCGCCGTCACCAGGATGACCCCGAGATACTTGAAGCCGCCAAACACGTGCTCGACCGCGGGCGTCGGCACCGAGAACCCGAAATGCGATACCGCCGCGCCGATCCCCGCCGTCGTCAGCCCGCCATACCCCAGCCCGGCGCCGGTCGAGAGCCAGGCGATCACCGTCCCCACCGCGATCGCCACTAGCCCGCCCGGCACACCGCCGAAATACCGCACGCCCCCGAACCAGCTCGCCAGGATGATCGCGAAGCACACCACGCCGATGATCGGCGTGCTAAAGATCTGCGCCGCCGGGCTCATGGCGATGAAGGTGATGGCGATGCCCGCCAGCGACCCCAACAGCGCCGCCCGCGGAGTGATCCGCCGTATCGTCGGCCCGATGAACCCGCCGATCATCAGCAGGAAACTCTGCACGAACACCCAGGTCAGCCCCGCCTCCCAGGCCTGCACCGGGTCGTTGGTCGCCAGCTTGATCGGCAGCATGACCACGAACACCACCACGAACATGTGCGGCACCGAGAAGCCAGACGGCAGCGCGCACACATCCGTCCGCCCCGTCCGCTTCGCCAGCCGCCAAGCCAGGAACGCGTAATAACAAGTGGACAGGCACAGCATGAGCCCGAGCGCCGGCAGGATCCGCCCGAACACCAGCTCGTCCGGCATCTTCAGCACGAAGCGCAGCAGCGACGTCAGCACCAGTATGTTGACCAGGATGTTGGTGCCGAACCCGAACAGGGCGTTCCAGTCGCCAGGCACCCAGAATTTGGGCCGGCTGGTCGAAGCAAAGGCGCTCATGGGGCGGCTCCTTCCGTGACGTGGTGGCGGGCCAGTGCCGGCAGGAGCGCGGACGAATCCGCCACCCAGCCGAAGATGCCGCCCTGCGCCGCGATCATGCGCAGGCCGGTCTCGTGGAATTCGGGGAAATATGACGCGCAACAATCCGCCAGGACCAGGCAATCGAACCCGCGGTCGTTTGCTTCCCGCACGGTGGTGTGGACACAAACCTCGGTTGTGACGCCGGTGACGACGAGCTGGGTGATACCGTGGCGCGCGAGGATGTCGCCGAGCGGCGTCGCGTAGAACGCGCCCTTGCCGGGCTTGTCGATCACGGCCTCGCCCGGCGCGGGGGTCAATTCGGCAATGATGTCATGGCCCGGCTCGCCCTGGATCAGCACGCGGCCCATCGGCCCCGGATCGCCGATCCGCAGCCCGGCGCCGCCGCGGGCGTGCTTGGCGGACGGCAGGTCCGACAGGTCCGGACGGTGGCCCTCTCGCGTGTGGATCACCCTCAGCCCCGCTTGCCGCCACGCGGCCAGCAGCCGGACGTTCGGCGCGATGGCGCGGCGCAGCTGCGAGACGTCATTGCCGAGTGACGCGCCAAACCCGCCCGGCTCGAGGAAGTCGCGCTGCATGTCGATGATGACGAGCGCGCAATGCGCGGGGTTGAAGGCGAAGTCCGACGGTGTGGCGCTGATTTTGGCCATGCGCTCGTTTCGCAAGAATTGGGCCGCAACGACCGCACCGGTGCATCGCCGCGTTTGGTGGCCGAGTAGGTCAAAACCTGTGCAGATGCCGCCCAAGCCTCAGGCAAAGCTTAACGCCGTCTTTACTTCTGCTTGCCCCGGGGCTGGGCTCCGTTCTTGCATGACGACGCCAGGCACCGATGCTGAAGTGAGGCGTATGACCGACCAGACCCGATCGCCCCTCGCGGCGGCGCAAGCGGCGCTTGCCGCCGACGCCGCCCACGCCGACCCGGCGCTCTGGATCACCCGCCTACCGGACGTTGCAATCCAAGACGCCGCGTGTCGGCTCGAGAGCGAGGGCCGTCGCGGCCGCCCGCTCTGGGGCGTGCCCTTCGCCGTGAAGGACAACATCGACATCGCCGGCCTGCCCACCACGGCCGCCTGCCCGGGTTTCGCCTACACGCCAAGCGCAACGGCGCCGGTCGTGCAACGTCTGCTCGACGCCGGCGCCCTGCTGCTCGGCAAGACCAATCTCGACCAGTTCGCGACCGGGCTCACGGGAGTCCGCTCGCCTTACGGCGTCCCCCGCAACGTGTTCGACTCCGCGCTCGTCCCCGGCGGCTCCTCGTCCGGCTCGGCTTGCGTCGTCGGCGCCGGGATCGCCGATTTCGCCCTCGGCACCGATACGGCCGGCTCCGGCCGCGTGCCCGCCATGTTCGGCGGCATTGTCGGCTTCAAACCCACCATCGGCAGCCTCTCCGCCACCGGCCTGGTGCCCGCCTGCCGCTCGATCGACACGATCTCGATCTTCGCGCGGACGGTCGACGAAGCCCTCGCCGTCGCCGCCATCGTCACCGCCTTCGACGATGCCGACCGTTACAGCCGCCCCGCCCCGCCCGGCCATCTCCGCCGCGCCGCCGACGGCCCCGTCCGCCTCGGCGTCGCCGCCGCTCTCCCGCCCTGCGACCCTTCGGTCGAGGCCGCCTACCGCGCCGCCGCCGAGCGCTTCGACACGGTCCTCGTAGACCTCTCGCCCTTCCTGGAGATCGCCCGCCTGCTCTATGACGGCCCCTGGGTCGCCGAACGCACCGCCGCGCTCCGCCACTTCGCCGACGCCCATCCTGCGGCACTGCACCCGACCACCGCGGCGATCCTGCGGTCCGGCCACGCCAGGACCGCCGTCGACACCTTCCACGCCTTCCACCAACTCGCCGAGGCCCGCCGCATCGCCCAGCGCCTGTTCCGCGACATCGACGCGCTTCTGCTGCCAACTGCGACGTACTGCCCGACGCTCGAGGCCTGCGCTGCCGATCCGCTCGGCCCCAATAGCCGCCTCGGGACCTTCACCAACTTCGTCAACCTCTGCGACCTCGCCGCCATCGCGGTCCCCTCCGGCGAGGGCCCCGTTGGCGTCACGTTGCTCGGCCCGGCCTGGTCGGAAGGCCGACTTGCCCCGATCGCCGACCACATCCACCGCGCCTCGCGCACCACCGTCGGCGCAACCACACATCCGCTGCCCCCGCCCGCCGCCCCCGATGCGCTTGGTCCGGACGAGACCGCCCTGTTCTGTATCGGCGCCCATATGTCCGGGCTCCCGCTCAACCACCAGCTACGCGACCGGGGCGCCCGCCTGCTCCGCCCGGCCCGGACCGAGCCCGCCTATCGTCTCTACGCCCTCGGCCAACGTCCTGGCCTCGTCCGCGCCGCGGTCGGCGCTGCGATCGAAGGCGAGGTCTGGGCGCTCCCCACTGCCCGCATCGGCGATCTGCTCGCCCTCGTGCCGCCGCCGCTCGGTTTCGGCACCGTGCACCTCGAGAACGGCCCCTGCCTCGGCTTCCTCGCCGAAGCCGAAGCCCTCGACGGCGCCCGCGACATCACCGACCATCGTGGCTGGCGCGCCTGGCTCGCCGCCTGAAGGAGACCGCATGCCTACCGACGAAGCCTTCGACGCGCTGATCGACGCCGTCGCCCCCCTGCTCGGCATCCCCATCGAGCCCGAGTGGCGTCGCCGCCATCCGGACCCATCTCGGCATCACCCTCCGCCATGCCGCCGCTCTCGCCGCCTTCCCGCTCTCCGACGAGCTCGACCCGGCGCCGGTCTTCACGGCATGACCGCGCCAGACCCCTGGGCCAGCGCCGCCGAGATCGCCCGCGGCGTGAACGCCGGCGACTGGCGGGCCAGCGACGTCGTCGCCGGCGCGTTGGCCACCATCGGCGCGCGTGACAAGACGCTGAACGCCGTCACGGACTTGCTGGTGGAACGGGCCGAGATGCGCGCCATCGAGATCGACTCCCGTCGCGGCGCCTGCGGCCCGTTGGCCGGCGTGCCATTCGCGGTGAAGAACCTGATCGACGTCGCCGGGCTGCCGACCCGCGCCGGCTCGCGCATCAACCGTGAGCGCATCGCTGCGGTCGACGACGCCACGCTCGTCACCCGGCTCGAGGCCGCCGGCGCCATCCTCGTCGGCGCGCTCAACATGGGTGAATACGCCTACGACTTCACCGGCGAGAACGCCCATGACGGCCCCTCGCGCAATCCCCATGATCC
Source organism: uncultured Alphaproteobacteria bacterium (assembly GCA_963848035.1). Classification (GTDB taxonomy): domain Bacteria; phylum Pseudomonadota; class Alphaproteobacteria; order Acetobacterales; family Acetobacteraceae; genus JAVVHH01. The sequence continues at coordinate 1,417,324 of CAWKCD010000001.1, read as the reverse complement.
CGACTGCATGACCGGCGGTTCGTCCGGCGGCTCTGGCGCCGCCGTCGGTGGCGGTCTGGTGCCGTTCGCCCTCGGCTCCGACACCAACGGCTCGATCCGCGTCCCCGCTTCGTTCTGCGGCATTTTCGGCCTGAAGCCGACCTATGGCCGCCTGTCCCGCGCCGGCAGCTTCCCGTTCGTCAGCAGCTTCGACCATCTCGGCCCGCTCGCCCGCTCGGCCGAGGACCTCGCGCTCGCCTATGACGCGATGCAGGGGCCCGACCCGCTCGACCCGGTCTGCACCGCCCGCGCAGCGGAGCCGGTCATGCCGCTGCTGGTCCAAGGCGCGGCCAGTCTGCGAGTCGCCGTGGCCGGCGGCTACTTCCGGAAAGGCGCCTCCCGCCAGGCGCTCGACGCCGTCGAGCATGTCGCCAGCGCGATCGCCAACCAGCCCGAGATCGAACTGCCGCATCCGGACCTCGCCCGTTCCGCCGCCTACCTCATCAGCACCACCGAAGGCGCCGCCCTGCACCTCGAGCGCCTGCGCACCCGCCCGCGAGATTTCGACGTCGACGTGCGTGACCGGCTGATCGCCGGCGCCATGGTGCCCGCGCCGCTGGTCACCCAGGCGCAGAAATTCCGCCGCTGGTATCGCGACGCCGTGCTGCGCCTGTTTGACGGCGTTGATGCAATCATCGCCCCCGCCACCCCGACGCCGGCGCCCCGTATCGGTCAGAAGACCTTCGTGCTCGACGGCGAGGAGATGCTGGTCCGGCCCAATATCGGCCTGTTCACCCAGCCGATCTCGTTTATCGGCCTGCCGGTCGTCGCCGTCCCGGTCCAAGGCGAGATGCCCATCGGTGTCCAGATCATCGCCGCTCCCTGGCGCGAAGACGTCGCTCTCCGTCTAGCCTTCGAACTGGAACGCCGCGGCGTCGTGCAGGCGCAGCGCCCGAGGGAGCATCCATGAGCACCGAGATCAACCTGCCCGAGCCGCACGCCGCGCTCACCGCCGCCTTCGACCGTTACGAGAAGGCCCTGACCACCAACGACGTCGCCACGCTCGACGCGCTGTTCGCTCCAGGCCCGCACACCATCCGTTACGGCATCGGCGAGAACCTCTATGGCGCGGACGAGATCCTCGCCTTCCGCCAAGCACGCCCCGCCGTCGGCCTCGCCCGCCGCATCTCGCGCACCGTGATCACGACCTACGGCCACGACTTCGGCACCGCATCGACTCTGTTCCACCGTGACACCGTCCCTGGCAAAGTGGGCCGGCAGATGCAGAGTTGGGTGCGCTTCCCGGAGGGATGGCGAGTCGTCGCTGCCCATGTGAGCCTGATCGACGAGTGCTGACCCGATTGGCCCGGCGGTTGCATTCATCAGCAACGAATTGGAGGACACCAAAATGAATTCCCCCTCGATTTCCCGCCGTCGCATGCTGCAAGCGGCCGGCGCCGCCATCGGCAGCGGCGCCATAACCGGCTTTCCCACGATTTGGGCGCAGAACATCAAGAACGTCACGCTGCGCCAGTTCGGCACCGGCGTCTCCAACCTCAACGCCATCGCCGACAAGGTGAAATCGGACCTCGGCTTCACCCTGCAGATGACCGCGCTCGACACCGACGCCGTCGCGCAGAAGGCCGTGACGCAGCCGCGCTCCTACGACGTCGCCGACATCGAATACTTCACCACCAAGAAGATCTTCCCGACCGGCGTGCTCCAGCCGATCGATACCAAGAAGATCAAGCTCTACGACAAGATCGTCCCCATCTTCACCACCGGCCATCTGACGCCCGAGACGCCGATCGCCCAAGGCACCGCGCCGTCGAAGGTCGGCTTCGTCGAAGGCCCGGCCTCGACCAAGTTCGCGCCCAAGCCGACCGAATGGATGACCCTCATCCCCACCATCTACAACGCCGACACCCTGGGCATCCGCCCCGACCTGGTCGGCAAGCCGATCTCGCACTGGAAAGACCTCGTCGACCCCGCGTTCAAGGGCAAGGCCTCGATCCTCAACATCCCCGGCATCGGCATCATGGACGCCGCCATGGTCATGGAATTGCTCGGCACCATGAAATATGCCGACAAGGGCAATATGACGAAGGCCGAGATCGACAAGACCATCGCCTTCCTCATCGACACCAAGCGCTCCGGCCAGTTCCGCGCCTTCTGGAAGACCTTCGACGAGAGCGTGAACCTGATGGCGTCCGGCGAGGTGGTCATCCAGTCCATGTGGTCGCCGGCCGTCACCGCCGTCCGCGCCAAGGGCATCGCCTGCACCTACCAGCCGCTCGCCGAGGGCTATCGCGGCTGGGGCGGAGGGCTTGGGATCGCCAAGCATCTGACCGGCCTCGAGAAGGAAGCCGCCTACGAATACATCAACTGGTATCTCTCTGGTTGGGTCGGCGCCTATCTCAACCGCCAGGGCTACTACAGCGCCGTGCTCGACACCGCCAAGGAGAACATGAGCGCAAACGAGTGGGGCTACTGGATGGACGGCAAGGCGGCCAACGCCGATATCGTCAGCCCCGACGGCAAGGTGATCGCCAAGTCCGGCGACAAGCGCGACGGCGGCTCGTTCTTCGAGCGAATGACCAAGGTGGCCTGCTGGAACTCGGTGATGGATGAAGACCGCTATCTCGTCCAAAAGTGGAACGAGTTCATCGCCGCGTGAGTAACGCCGCCCAAACGAACCCTCTCCCGCTGGCGGGAGAGGGCAGGGTGAGGGCGGTGCGCACGCACGACCGGACGGGCCTCATCACCCTCTTCCAAGTCGCGCCGCTGACCCTGCTTTTGATCGCGTTCGTCGTCGTCCCGCTGGCGGCGATCGTGATCGTCAGCTTCCTCGACTATGACAGCGTCCGCATCCTGCCGCGCTTCGTGCTGCAGAACTATGCCGACCTATTATTCTCGCCGGTCACCTGGCGGACCTATTTCAACACGCTGCGCTATGCCGCCATCGTCTGGGCGATCACACTCGTGCTCGGCTTCTTCGTCGCCTACGTGCTCGCCTTCCTGGTCAGCGGCGCGCTCTGGCAGACCATTCTGTTCCTGGTCTGCACCATCCCGTTCCTGACCTCGAACATCATCCGGATGATCGCCTGGGTCCCGTTCCTGGGCCGCGAGGGCCTGCTGAACCGCGCGTTGCTCTCGCTTGGCTTCGTGGACAGACCGCTGGAGTTCCTCCTGTTCTCGGACTTCGCGGTCGTGCTCGCCTTCGTCCATCTCTACACGCTGTTCATGGTGGTGCCGATCTTCAACACGATGATGCGCATCGACCGCCGCCTGATCGAAGCGGCCGTCGACGGCGGCGCTGGGCCGTTCCAGGTGCTCCGCACGGTGATCATCCCGCTCAGCAAATCCGGCATCGCCATCGGCTCGGTGTTCGTCATCACCCTGGTCATGGGCGACTTCGCCACCGTCCGGCTGATGAGCGGCGGGCAGAGCGCATCGGTCGGGCTGATGATCGCCAACGGCATCTCGCTGATGCAGTACCCGGCCGCCTGCGCCAACGCCGTCATCCTGCTCGCCGTGGTGCTGCTGCTGATCTTCGCCATCTTGCGGATCGTCGATATCCGCAAGGAGCTCTGATGTCGGGCGCTGCGTTCCGCCGCACGCTGCTCTGGTTCGGCTTCGCGCTGTTCATCGTCTTCCTGTATGGCCCGACCATGACCATCGCCGTTCTATCCTTCCAGGGACCGGATGGCGGCCTCACCTTTCCGATGCGCGGCGCGTCCGTGCACTGGTTCCGTCAGCTCTTCGCGCAGCAGGCGGTGGGCGATTTCTGGGGCGCGATCGGCCGCTCCGCCCGACTCGCGCTGATGGTCATGGCCACCACCGTCGTCGTCTCCGTCCTCGCCGGCCTCGCCTTCCGCCGCCGCTTCCGCTTCTCGTCGCTGCTGCTGACGCTCACCCTCGTCAGCCTGATCGTCCCCTCGATCCTGATCAGCCTCGGCGTCGGGATCGTGTTCAGCCAATCCGGTGTCGACACGGATTGGTGGAGCTCCGCCTTTGGCGCGCAGCTCACCTGGACGGTGCCGTTCGGCGTCCTGATCATGTTCGCCGTGTTCAACCGCTTTGATCCTCGTTTCGAGGAGGCCGCGCGCGATCTTGGCGCCACCAAACTACAATCGTTCCGCCACGTCGTGCTGCCGATCATCCTGCCGAGCGTGATCGGCATTGCGCTGTTCGGCCTGACCCTCTCCTGGGACGAGTTTGCCCGCACGCTGCTGACCGCAGGAAGCGACAACACGCTGCCGCTCGAGATTTTCGGCATGACCACCAACGTCACCACCCCGGTGCTTTACGCGCTCGGCACCGCGACGACGGCCCTCTCGCTCGTGGTGATCGGCCTCGCGCTGACCGCGATCGCCCTGCTGCACCGAAGGCTGCGGCCGGCCGGCTGATGTTCGACCGGCTGATCCGCAACGTCCGCCTCGCTGGCGGCGCCGCGCCGGTCGATATCGGCGTCGCCTCGGGCAAGATCGCCGCCATCGGGCCTGACCTGTCCGCCGACGCGCCGTCCCACGACGCACGGGGCAAACTGGTCTGCGCCGGGCTGATCGAGACCCACATCCATCTCGACAAATCCCGCCTGCTGGACCGCTGTCCCTGTGGCGCCAGCGTGTCCGACGCGATCCGCTCGGTCGCGCAGGCCAAGCGCGACTTTACCGAGGAGGACGTCTACGATCGCGCGCGCGAGACGCTCGAGCGCTGCATCCTGCATGGCACCACCCGCATGCGGACCCATGTCGAAGTCGATCCGCGCGTCGGCCTCACCAGCGTCCGCGCCCTGCTGCGGTTGAAACGCGACTATGCCTGGGCGATTGATCTCGAACTCTGCGCTTTCCCGCAGGAAGGCTTGCTCGACGATCCCGGCTGCGACGCCGTGCTGGTCGCAGCCCTGGAAGCCGGCTGCGACCTCGTCGGCGGCGTCCCCTACGTCGACCGGGACCCAGCCGCGCAGATCCACCGCATCTTCGAGCTCGCGCAGCGTTTCGGCCTCGACATCGATTTCCATCTCGACAACGCGCTCGATGGCGACGGTCTCGATGTCCTCGAAGTGTGCCGCCTCGCGGAGCGGACCGGCTGGGGCGGCCGCGTCGCGGTCGGCCATATGACCAAGCTCTCGACGCTCGAACCCGCCCGCTTCGACGAGATCGCGGCCATTATCGCCGGCTCGGGCGTCTCGGTCGCGGTGCTGCCGGCGACCGACCTGTTCATGATGGGGCGCGGCGCGGTGGCCAACATGCCCCGCGGCGTCGCGCCCGCGCACCGGCTGCAGGAGCGGGGCGTCGTCTGCTCGCTCTCCACCAACAACGTCCTGAACCCGTTCACCCCCTATGGCGACGGCTCGCTGGTTCGGATCGCCAATCTGTTCGCCAACGTCGCCCAACTCGGCACCACCGAAGAATTGTCGGCCTGCTTCGACCTGATCACGACCGGCCCGGCGCAGGTGATGCGCCATGACGATTACGGCATCGTCGTCGGCGCGCCGGCCGACCTGGTGATCCTCGACGCCGAGAGCCCGGCCCAGGCCATCGCCGAGATCGCCCCGGCGGTGGCGGGCTTCAAACGTGGCCGGCCGACCTTCGAACGCCCGGCGCCGATACTGCATCGTTGAATTCCGGCGTGGCCGGCGCATACTGGGCCATGCCGCAGATCGGTGCGCCCACCGACACAGACGTTCTTCTGGTCGTCGATGTCCAACTCGACTTCATGCCGGGTGGCGCGCTGGCGGTGCCCGACGGCGACACGATCGTCTCACCGATCAATCATTTGCTGCATCGATTTTCGCACGCGATCGCAACGCAGGATTGGCACCCGCCGGGTCACGCCTCGTTCGCGAGCGCGCATCCCGGCAAGAACCCGTTCGACACGATGCGGCTTGCTTATGGCGAGCAGACCTTGTGGCCGGATCACTGCATTCAGGCGAGTGCCGGTGCGGCGTTCCACCCGGCGCTCGACTTGAGCCGGATCGAGATGGTCATCCGCAAGGGATTCCAGCCGGAGATCGACAGCTATTCCGGCTTTCGCGAGAACGACCGGCGCACTCGGACCGGCCTGCACGGCTATCTGCAGGAGCGCGGTTTCCGCCGCGTGTTCATCACCGGGTTGGCCCGCGACTATTGCGTCCACTACACCGCGATGGATGCCCGCGAGCTTGGTTACGCCGTCGTCGTCGTCGAGAATTGTTGCCGCGCGATCGATGCGGCCGGCGCCGACGCGGCCCGCCGTGCGCTCGCGCAGCGGGGCGGCATGAGCCTGAAGCTCAACGCGCTAGCTTGATCGAACCGGTCAGGGCGCGACGCGCGCCGTGACCCGCACGGTTGTCGGCCGCTCCGACGAATCCACCACCACGAGCGTGTTGCCGGCCAGCGGGCTCGGCTCGCGACCTGGCAGCAGCAGCGCGCGGAACTTGATGTCGGTCGTCGCAGCGCGCTCGTAATCCGCATCCAGCACACCATGCCGGTCCAGGAAGCGGTTCATCGTCGAGGGCACCCGGACGCAGCCTTGCGACGCGGCCCGTCCGAGCCGCTGCTCGAGCTTGTCCGGATCCGTCGCGTGCAGCATCAGGCGGATCGGGATACGGTCCGGCTTCCCGGCGACTTCCGTCCACCCCTTCATCGCCACGTGCCAGCCGAAATCCCACACCCGCATGCCCTTGGCGCCCAATCCGCGGATGCCGTTCTCGTTCAGCGTGCCTTCGGCGCGATAGCCGAGGATCGCGTCGGTCATGTGGAAGACGCCGCGGGGGGTGACGTAATGATCGGGCCGCCCCTTCTGCCCGGTCGAGACCCGGCTGCCGCCGATGACCTGCCAATCCCCGCCCGGCGTGGCGAGCACGATCATGAGCTGCTGCACACCCTGGCTGCGATCGACAACGACGATCAGCTGAGGCCGATCGATCGTCTCCTGGGCAATGGAAAGCTCGGCCCGCGCAAGCTCGATCCAGCGATGGTCCTGCACGGGGTCGTGCGCAACGGCTGAGCGGACTTCGCGCTCGAGTGCCTGTCGCAGCCGGAGCACCTCCACTTGCCGTTCGACATCGATCGACTGATCGGCGGAGACTGACGCGCCGACGGCAACTTCAGTTGCCTGAACTCGGGAGAGCGGAGCTGCCGCAATTAAAGCGGCAAGTAACAGCCTGAAACGCATACATACAGAGTATCACAGCGAAAGGTTGCCGGTGCGTTAACAGCACACTTCTTTCCGCGTGTTGCTGCGCCGCATCACAGGCGTCGCGCGCTTAGCGACGCTGCGCGGCGGGCTTACTAATGTCCGCGAAGGATCTGGCTGAGGAACAATTTGAGACGGTCCGTCTGCGGATTCTCGAACATCTCGGTCGGCGGCCCCGCCTCCACGATCTCACCTCGGTCCATGAACACCACGCGGTTCGCTACCTGCCGCGCGAAGCCCATCTCGTGCGTCACGCAGACCATGGTCATGCCGTCCTCGGCCAGGCCGATCATGGTGTCCAACACCTCCTTGATCATCTCCGGATCGAGCGCCGAGGTCGGCTCGTCGAACAGCATGATCTTCGGACGCATGCATAGCGCCCGTGCGATCGCCACCCGTTGCTGCTGCCCGCCCGAGAGTTGGCCCGGATATTTTTTGGCCTGCTCCGGGATCTTCACACGGGTCAGATAGCTCATAGCCAGCTCTTCGGCTTCTGCCTTCGGCATCTTGCGGACCCAGATCGGCGCCAGCGTGCAGTTCTCGAGGATCGTCAGGTGCGGGAACAAGTTGAAGCTCTGGAATACCATCCCGACCTCGCGCCGGATCGTATCCAGCGCGCGCGTATCGTCGGTCAGCTCGGTGCCGTCCACGACGATACGGCCTTCCTGGTGGGTTTCGAGCCGGTTGATGCAGCGGATCATCGTGGATTTGCCGGAACCCGAAGGTCCGCACACCACGACCCGCTCGCCCTGCCCGACCGTCATGCTGACGTCGCGCAGCACGTGCATCGCACCATACCATTTGTTGACCTTGTCGAGCACGATCGCCGCCTGACTGTTCGGCGCGACCTGCGTCTGGCTCATGATGGCGGCCTGACTCATGCAATCCTCCGGTTCATCGCCGCACGCTGCGGCTCAATTCGCGCTCGAGCCCGCGGCTGTAGCGGGCCATCACATAACAGAAGACGAAATAGATTGCGCCCAGCACAAGATAGATTTCGGTATTGTACGGCCGCCACACGTCGTTGCCGAGAACGACTTGCGCGGACAGCAGCAAATCGAAGATGCCGATGATCAGCACCAGCGACGTGTCCTTGAAGAAACCGATGAACGTGTTGACCAGCGGCGGAATGACCAGCCGCAACGCCTGCGGCAGGATGATCAGCCCGGTCTTCTTCCAGTAGCTCAGCCCCAATGCATCGGCCGCCTCGTACTGGCCCTTCGGCAGCGCCTGCAGCCCGCCGCGGACCACCTCGGCCAGATACGCCGCCGCGAACAGGATGATCGCGACCTGCGCGCGCAGCAGCTTGTCCGGGTTCAGGTTGGGCGGCATGAACAGCGGGAACATCACGCTGGCCATGAACAGCAGCGTGATCAACGGCACGCCGCGGATCAGCTCGACATACACCACGCACAAAACCTTCACCGCCGGCAGCGCGGTGCTGCGCCGCCCGAGCGCGACCAACACTGCGAGCGGAAAGGCAAACGCCAGTCCGAACGTCGCCAGGATCAGCGTGATCGGAAGGCCGCCCCAGTTGTCCTGTCGCACGAACGCCATGCCGAACACACCGCCCCACATCAGCACGCCGATGACGGTCAGCGTCGCGATCCAGATCAGCAGCAGCTCCTTGCGCCAGAACCGCCGCATCGCCGACACCGCATACAGCCCGATGAACAGCAGGACGACGATCGCGGGCCGCCACTGCTCCTCATAAGGATAGCGGCCGAACAGGATCAGCCGGTAGTTCTCGGTGATCACGGCCCAGCACGCGCCGATCCCTTGGACGTTGCGGCAGGCCGACGTATCCGCCCGCTCGCCGTTCACCGGCACCGACCAGACCGGATGGATGAGTGCCCAGTTCACGAACTGGAACGCCCAGTAGGCCAGCAAGACGATCAGGATCACCGTCAGCACGGAGGACGGGATCGACCCGAACAGATTCTGCCGCGCCCATCCCGCCGGACCCATCCCCACCCGCCCCGGCGGCGCTCGAACCACCGGCGCGGTCGCCATGCCTGCAAGCGAGGGGACCGGGTCGCCGGCCTGCTCGGAAAGTTCTGCGGTCGTGTGTGACATCGCTCAGCGCCCCACGAGCGCGATACGCGCGTTGTACCAGTTCATGAAAAAGCTGATCGAAAGGCTGATGATCAGGTACGCCGCCATGATCAGCGCGATCCCCTCGATCGGCTGCCCCGTCTGGTTCAGCGTCGTCGACGCGATCGACACCAGGTCCTGGAAGCCGATCGCGACCGCCAGCGAACTATTTTTCGTCAGGTTCAGGTATTGGCTCGTCATCGGCGGGATGATTACCCGCAGCGCCTGCGGCAGCACGATCTGCCGCAGCACCTGCGTCCGGTAGAGCCCCAGCGCGGCCGCGGCCTCCCACTGGCCAATCGCCACCGCCTGAATGCCGGACCGCACGATCTCGGCGATGTAGGCCGCCGTATAGATCACCAGCCCCAAGGTCAGCGCGAAATACTCGGGCGTGATCGCGGCGCCCCCGGTGAAGTTGAAGCGGCTCCGCTGCGGGATCTCGAGATGGAACGGCGCGCCCGCGGCCAACCATACCGCCAGCGGTGGCAGCAACAGCAGCGCCAGGGTCAGCGGCCAGGTGACCGGTCGCAGCCCGGTCGCCTCCTGCCGCTTTGTCGCCCACTTCCCCAACAGCCAAGCGCCGACCGCGCCTACCGCGAACGCGAGCGCGCACCACGGATAGCTGGCATCCCCATCCAGCCACGGGATCTGCGCCCCGCGGTTCGACAGGAACACACCCGGAATCGGCGTCAGCGCGCTTTGCAGGGGCGGCAGGTTGCGCAGCAACGAGTACCAGAAGAACAGTTGCAGCAGCACCGGGATGTCGCGGATCACCTCGACATAGACGGCGGCAAGTTTGGCGATCAGCCAGTTCGGTGACAGTCGCGCCACGCCGATCACGGTGCCGAGCAGCGTCGCGAGGATCACGCCGACCACGGCCACTTTCAGCGTGTTCAGCAGCCCGATCAGCAGCGCGTGGCCATAGGTGCTGACTGACGGCGTATAGGACAGCAGCGTCTCGCCGATCGGGATCGGCGCCGGCCGCTCGAGGAAATCGAACCCGGTGGCGATGTGCCGCTCCGCCAGATTTCGCTGCGTGTTGGAGACCAGATACCACCCGATCGCCACCACGATGCCGATGATCAGGACCTGCCAGACGATGTTGCGGAAGCTGGGGTCCGACCAGGACAGCGTCATTCGTCGGCGCGGTGCGGCACGTGTAGGGGTCAGACGGGGGTCGATCACGGCACCGGACATGGCAAACTCATGAATTCTTGGGAGAGCCTGCGACAGCTTCTGCCGATGTTGCAACCATATTGCGCACTGCAGCAGGGAATTTGGACAAGCAGAACGTCAGTAAAACGAAATCGGGCGGGGCTGGCTTTCGCCCGCCCCGCCCTCTGAAAATCAACGCATCGGCGGCGGGTACATCAGCCCGCCCTTGGTCCAAAGCGCGTTCTGGCCGCGCGGGATGCCGAGCGGCGTGATGTCACGCTCCCAGATCTCGCTGAAATTACCGACCGACTTGACGGCGTTGACGACGAACTTGTTGTCCACGCCTAGGGCCTTGCCGAGATCGCCCTCGGCGCCCAGCAGGCGGCGGATGGTCGGGTCGGTCGAGCTCATCATCTGGTCGACGTTCTTGGAGTCGACGCCGCTCTCCTCGGCCTGCAGCAGCCCGAAGAAGGTCCAGCGCACCAGGTCGAAGAACTTGTCGTCGCCCTTGCGGACCATCATGCCGAGCGGTTCCTTGCTGATGACTTCCGGCAGCAGTGTGAAGTCGCCCTTTTTGTCTCCCTGCTGGAAGCGGAAGGAGGCCAGCCCGGACATGTCGGTCGAGTAGGAGTCGCACCGGCCGGAAAGGAACGTGTTTTGGATCTCGGCCTGGTCCTGGATCAGGATCGGCGTAAACTTCATGTTGTTCTGACGGAAGTAGTCGGCGATCGCCAGTTCCGTGCTGGTGCCGGGCTGCACGCACACCGTAGCGCCGCTCAGCTCCTTGACCGACTTCACTCCGAGCGCGTTCTTCACCAGGAAGCCGGTGCCGTCGTAGAAGTTCACGCCCGCGAATTCGAGGCCGAGATTGGCTTCACGGCCGAGCGTCCACGTCGTCGAGCGAACTAGTAGGTCGACTTCGCCGGATTGCAGGGCTGTGAACCGGTTCGTGGTGGTGAGTGGGACGAAGCGGATCTTGTTGCCGTCGCCGAGGATCGCGGCGGCGACCGAGCGGCACGTATCGGCGTCGATGCCCTGCCACACGCCTTTGCTGTCCGGGAGCGAGAAGCCGGCCACGCCGGTCGACACGCCGCAGATCAGTTGGCCGCGCGACTTGATGTCATCGATCGTCTTCGAGCCGGAGCCCTGTGCCCAAGCGGGGGCGGCAAATGCCGCAATCGCGCCGAGCAGCACGGCGCCGGTAAACAAGCGTTTCATACGTTGGGCTCTCCCATCAACAGCAATGGCGTGGAATGCGTTCCACGTTGGGCTGGACTGTGCGTCGCGCGGAGCGCAAGCGCAATGGCTACGCGCACCCGGAGAGTCCGGAAACCCGGAACTTGTTATTGCTTGTTCACGAGAGCCAAACGAGAAATTATCACTAAGATAACATTTTAGTGATCAGTCGAAGCCTAGCCACCTTGCCGAGGTGTCTATTGCTGAACCAAGGACGGCTACCGTGCGGACCAACGGGTAGCGATCCCAGACAGAATCTCCCGGATCGTCAACGGAAAACCCGGACGGCGACTCTCCTTCGCCGTCCCCCGCGGCCTCGATGCTATACTCTTAATGAATGTCGAGCATATCGTCCGGCCGATCCGTGACAGGCGCGCAGACCGGCTCGGTCATCGCCCCCGTGCACTGATGCGGATCGACGGCGCGGCGGTAACACACCTTATTTCCCTGATTTGGGTAGACTTGTAGCGCGATCGTCCCCCGCGCTAGTGCCCCGCGATAGAGCGACACCTCGCCGCCAACGGCCGGCGAGCCATAGAGCGTCACCTCGGCATTGCAGATGCCGTCGATCGTGTTGGACGTCACGGTCGTGGCGTGCGCTGCCGTCGTGGCGAGCGCAAAAGCGAGCGAAGCGGCGAACATCTTACCCATCGAAACGTCTCCAACCGGCCCCGCTCATGAATCCGATCCGGCCGGCCGCAATCGTGGCGACGACCCTGGGGCCATCCGGGTCGACGATCACCACGTCCGCGCGCTTGCCCTCGGCAATGCTGCCGCGATCCCCTAACCCGGCGGCAGCGGCCGGGTTTTGCGCGATCAGCGACCAGGCCCGCCGCAACCCGATCCGTCCCGCAAGGAACCATGCCGCCGGCAGCATCGCCGGATAGTAGTAGTCGCTGCACAGCACCGTGCAGATATCCCGCTCCGCCAGCGCCGCCGCTGACGCCCAGCCCAGATGCGAGCCGCCGCGCACGACGTTCGGGCATCCCATCACAACGGCGTCGCCCGCCGCTCGCGCCGCGATGCCGACCGCCTCGGCCATCGGGAATTCGCAAATCCTGGCGCCGAGCGCACGATAGTGGTCCCGCACGTCCACCGTGTCGTCATCATGGCTCGCCATCGGCACGCCGTGCCGACGCGCCGCGTCGGCCAACCGCGTCGACGCCTCGCCCGCCATGGGGCCATGCGCCTCCGCCGCTTCCGCCAGCGCCCGGAACGCCGCCACGGTCAATCCCGCTCGCTCGCTGTATTTCGCCGCGGTTCCCGGTTGCGCCATCTTGCTGACGATTGCCGGCGTGTGGTCGGTGAAGCTCACCAGCCCGACCCGGCCGGCGGCGACGTCGGCCAGCGCCAGCTCGAGCGACGGCAGGTTGTGCATCTCCCAGCGCATATGGACCCGCATGTCGCAGACCGAATTCAGGCGCGCCGCCTCGAGCGCCTCGATGATCTCTCGCCAGCGCTCGGGGCTTCGCAGGCCGGGCTCCCAGGAGAGCGTGACGGCGAGCAGCGCCGTGGTGATCCCGTTCGCCAGCAGCTGCGCCTCCGTGTCGCGCAGCGCGAGCGGCGCTGGGAAATTGACGCCGGGCCGAGGCTGCAACTGCCGCTCGAACGCGTCGCCGTGCAGATCCACGATGCCCGGCAGCACATAGAGGCCGCTCGCATCCCATCGCCGGCGCCCATTGCGCGGCCGGTCGATCCCGACAAAGACGCCCCTATCGATCCCGACCGACGCGACCCGCTCGGGTCCGTCGGCCAACAGCACGCGGCCGCCGCTCAGTTCCAGCATGCCCTGCTTGTAACCGCTGTCTGCTGCGAGGCAACAAACCAGCTCCTGGCTCGTTCACGTTGCCGGCAGTCAAATTCAAGGAGACTTTCATGCCCGCTATGTCCAAGCCATCGACGCGCCGTCTGTTCACGGTCGCCACCGCAGCCCTGTTCGCCATCGGCGCGTCCCCGGCCTTCGCCAAGGACCCCGCCGCGCCCGGCCCGGTGACCGGAACGGTGGTCATCTCGGCGACCGGCGCCGCCGCTGGCATCGGATACACCTGGGGCGACGGCGTCCTGACCTTCCAGGGCAAGCAGCACTTCTTCTCCGTGAACGGCGTCTCGATCGCAGACGTCGGCTTCTCGAAGGTCAGCGGCAAGGGCCGGGTCTACAAGCTGAAGAAGCTCGAGGATTTCAGCGGCACATACGCGGCCGCTACCGGCGAGGCGACGGCCGGCAACGGCGTCGGCGGCCGCATCTTGCAGAACGCCAACGGCGTCCAGATCCGCATCGACGACGTCACCCGCGGCGCGCGCCTGCAGGGCTCGGCCGACGGGATCAAGCTCACCCTCAAGTAATAAGGTCGTCGGCCCGGGCCTGGAAATCCAAGGCTTGCCTCCTCGGCAGGCCATGCGATGTTCAGGAGGCAATGCGACTCCGGGCCGACCTTCCTGACACCGTCCACCTGACCAAGCTCGCGGTCGGCGTGCCCAGCCTCGAGGCGTTCGAGGAGCGCGTGGCTCGCCGCCGCGAGAGTGGACAGGGGATGCAGGTCTGGACCCGCAGCTTCCCCAAACGCGCTGCCGAGGTGATCGAGTCCGGCTCGCTCTATTGGGTAGTCGCCGGACTGCTATCCGCGCGGCAGCGTGTCCTCGCGATTGAAGAGGATCGCTATGACGACGGCTCGAAATGCGCGCGGATCGATGTGGAGCCCGTGCTGATCCGCGTATCGCCGCGACCGGTCCGTCCCTTCCAGGGCTGGCGCTATCTCGAGGGCGCCAAAGCCCCGCCGGACTGGACCGAGGCGGACGCTACCGGTCTCGACCTGCTACCGGCCGGGGTGCTTCGCCAACTCAAGGAACTCTGTTTGATCTGAGATCGCTGGCCGATGAGATCACTGGCTGGCCCAGATGATCCGATGCAGCCAGGCCACCTCGGTCACGTCGAAGCTGCGGTCTCGATGCGCTGGGTTGAGGCTCTTCAGCTCCACGCGTTTGGCCGATTTGCGCACCAGCTCCTTGGCCATCACCTCGCCGTCCCACGTCTTGGCCACCACCCGGTCGCCGCGCCGCAGCGGCGCCATCGGTGAGACCACGACCATGTCGCCGTCGCGGAACACTGGCTCCATGCTCTCGCCGGAGATCTCCAGCGCATAGGCGTTCGGATCGCCGATTTCAGGGACACTGACCTCGTCCCAGCTGCCGCCGACGGGAAAGCCAGCATCGTCGAAGAACCCGTCGCCGCCCGCCTGGGCCAACCCGAGCAGCGGGATCCGGTTGGGCAGCCGCATCGAGTTCAGCGGCCTCGGCGATCCGGTCACCAGCGCGGTGAACGCCTCCAACGGGACGCTGACGGCATTGAGCACCTTGGCGATGCTCTCGGTGCTTGGCCAACGCAGCCGCCCGTCCGGCATCTTGCGCTTGCTCGGGTTGAAGGTCGTGGCATCCAGCCCGGCCCGTTTGGCCAACCCAGAGGGTGACAGGCCGTGCTCTGCCGCCAGCGTGTCCAACGCTCGCCAAATGTCATCGTGCTTCATGACGGGAAGTGTGCCTAGGAATTGAGACCGGTGCAACTAGGAAAATGAACCCGGCAGCGCTTGTGCAGATTGGCAGGAAAATGTTCTTGTTCGCGCTGCTTAACCTGGCAGTCCAATGGAACAAAATCCTACAACTCTCGTCATCACACCGTTCACCTCGGTCGAATTCGGCGTGGTTTTCGACGATCGGGACATGCAGAGCGCCCCGATTCGCGCCCTTTCCGAGCCGGCGCGCCGGCGGGTCGATGCCGTCATCAAATGCCTCGATACGCTCTACCGTAACCGCCGCATCGAAATGCTCCACGTCCGGATCATGCGCATCTGGGGCGCCCGCGGGGTCGCGCCCAATCCCGCGCGGCCGCGCGAGAACAGCGATTGGCGGATATGGCAGGAGGCGATGGACCGGCTCGATGCCGCGCTGCGGGCGAAAGGCATCGTCGCGGGGGCGCTCTTCCAAGACGCTGCCGACTGATCAAGCAGCCTGCTTGGCGATCTCCTGAGCGTGCCGGGCGAGGCCCGGTTCGGTGATTCCGAACCGTCGATCCGCCCGCTCGCACACCAGACCCATGTCCGCGAGCCGCAGCAGACACGGCCCGTCCTTCAGCCCGCCGGGCCGCCCGGCTTCGCCGGACAGCCGCACCCGGTGTAGCGCCGACCGGCAGCAGGTTTCGAGATAGGGCTGGTTCCACATGTCCCCACCCTAGCATGACCGCCGTCGATCGGGCAGACAACGCGCAATGACGCCCTCCCTCGCGACGCGCGCGACCCCCCTCCTCCGCGAGCTCGACGCCGAGCGCGCACACCGCCTCGCCATCCTGGCGCTGCGCCTCGGCCTCGCCGGGGCCGATCGCCAGCGGGACCCGGCCGCGCTCGCCGTGACCGCCATGGGCCTTGTGTTGCCCAACCCGATCGGCCTCGCCGCCGGCTTCGACAAGGGCGCCGCCGCCGTCCGCGGCCTGCGCCGCCTCGGCTTCGGCGCGGTCGAGACCGGAACCGTGACCCTCCGTCCGCAGCCGGGCAATCCGCAGCCCCGCGTTTTCCGTCTCGAGTCAGACCGCGCCATCATCAACCGCTACGGCCTCAACAGCGACGGGCTCGCCCCCTATGTCGCCCGGCTCGCCCGCCTGCGCCGCGGCCGCGTCCCGGTCGGGGCCAATGTCGGCATCAACAAACAGGGCGCCGACCCCGAGCGCGACTACCCGGCCCTGGTCGAAGCCGTCGAACCCTACGCCGACTACATCGTGATCAACGTCTCCTCGCCCAATACGCCGGGCCTGCGGGATCTCCAGGGCGAAGCCCAGCTCAGCCGTATTCTCGGCGCGATCGCCGCCCGCGTGCCCCGGCGTCCGCCGCTGCTGATCAAGCTCGCGCCGGACCTCGCCGATGCCGGCCTCGAGGCGGCGATCGAGACCGCTGTCAGCCATGGCGTCGACGGTCTCATCCTCGGCAACACCACCATCGCCCGCCCCGACACGCTCCGCTCGCCGCATCGCGGCGAAACCGGCGGACTGTCCGGCCCGCCCCTGCTCGAGCTGAGCACGCGGCAACTCGCCCGCGCCCACCGTCTCGCCGGCGCCCGTCTAACGCTGGTCGGTTGCGGCGGCGTTTCCACCGGCGCGGACGTGCTGGCGAAGCTCAGGGCCGGCGCCAGCTTCGTCCAGCTCTACACCGCGTTCGCCTACGAGGGCCCGGCGCTGCTGCCGCGGCTGAAACGGGAGTTGCTCGCCGCCATGCGCGAACAGGGGTTTGCCACCGTCGCCGACGCGATCGGGACCGCGTCGTGAAATTCCTTTCCGGTTTCGGCGAGATCGCCGGCGACTATGACGGCTTCATCCTCGACCTCTGGGGCGTCGTCCACAACGGCGTCGCGCCCATCCCCGGCGCGCCCGAGTGCCTCGAGCGCCTGCACCAGGCCGGCAAGAAAGTCGTCATGCTGTCCAATGCGCCCCGCCGCGCCACCGTCGTCGCGCAGCAGCTCCAGCGCATGGCGATCCCGTCCGCGCACTACACCGGGATCATGACGTCTGGGGAAGCCAGCCACCGCCTGCTCCGCGACCGTCCCGACGCCTGGTCGCAAACCCTGGGCGACCGCATGTTCTACATCGGCCCCGAGCGCGACCTCGGCCTCGTCACTGGCCTGCCGCTTACCACCGTCACCGACCCGGCGGACGCCACCTTCGTCCTCGTGACCGGGCCCGACCACCTCGGCCCGCTCGAAGACGCCGCTCGTTACGACCCGGTGCTCGAGCGCTGCGCGGCGCATCGCCTGCCGATGATCTGCACCAACCCCGATCTCGAAGTCGTCGTCGGCGGCCAGCGCGTCTTCTGCGCCGGCACTCTCGCGGTCCGCTACGGCGAATTCGGCGGGGACGCCCGCATGCTCGGCAAACCGGACCCGGTCGTCTACGCCCCGACCCTCGAGATGCTCGGCCTACCGCATGAGCGCGTGCTGGCCGTGGGCGACGCGCTCCGCACCGACATCGCCGGCGCGGCCGCCGCCGGGCTGGCGAGCTGCTGGGTGCTCGGCGGCCTGCACGGCGAACACCTCGGCGAGGACCGGGAGGCGATCGCCGCCGAAGCCGCCGCCTCTGGGCTGGCTCCGATCGCTGCGATCCGCCACCTGGTCTGGTAGGCTATTTCTCGACGAACGCCTTCTCGATCACGTACGTGCCGGGCTGGTGCGCGCTGCCCTCCTGGAAGCCCGTCCGCTCCAGCAGCGATACCATGTCGGCCAGGAACGCCTCGCTGCCGCACAGCATGACCCGGTCGTTCTCCGGGCCCGAGCGGCGGCAGGCCAAGATCGTCCGTCAGTTTGCGGCTCTCGAGCAGGTCGTGATCCGCCCCTGATGCTCGAACGCTTCACGCGTCACAGTCGGGTAATACAGCAGCTTGCCGGCGACGAGTTCGGCCAACAATTCGTTCTCCGGCAGGCTCTCGACGAGCTGCTTGCCGTAGCCGAGTTCCGCCTTGAACCGGCAACCATGCACCAGCACCACCTTCTCGAACCGATCATAGACATCCGGGTCGCGGATGATGCTGGCGAACGGCGCGATGCCCGTGCCGGTGCCCAGCAGATACAGCGTCTTGCCTGGCACCAGGCTGTCCTGCACCAGCGTGCCGACCGGCTTGCGCCCGACCAGGATCGAGTCGCCCGGCTGCAGGTGCTGGAGGCGCGACGTCAGCGGCCCGTTCGGCGCCTTAATGCTGAAGAATTCGAGCTGCTCGTCATAAGCCGCCGAGGCCATGCTGTAGGCGCGCAGCAACGGCTTTCCCTCGACCTGCAGCCCGATCATCGTGAACTGGCCCGGCAGGAAGCGGAACGACGGGTCGCGCGTGGCGGTGAAGCTGAACAGCTTGTCGGTCCAGTGCTTCACCCCGGTGACGGTTTCTTGAAATAGGTTGGACATGACCATTCCGGCAGGAGTGCTGACCGGCAGATATAGGTCGCCGCCCCGTGTCTCAAGCGCTGCATGTGCGAAGGAGCCCTGCAGTGGCCGGTCTGCCGCGCCTCACGAGATGTTGAGCGGCACGCTTTTACCCGGGCGGTGACGCCCTTTAAGAAGGCGTATGGACGATGCCCTCTTCACCGACCCGCCGATCCTCCGTGACATTGCGCTGCCCCTGCCGAACCACAGCAGCGGCAAGGTGCGCGAGAACTACGACCTACCGGACGGCCGTCGCATCCTGGTCGCCACCGACCGGCTCAGCGCTTTCGACATCATCCTCGCCGCCATCCCCTACAAAGGTCAGGTGCTGACCCAGACCGCCCGCTTCTGGTTCGAGCACACCGCCGACCTCTGCCCGAACTGGGCGCTCGAGTACCCGGACCCGAACGTCGTGGTCGGCCGCCGCCTCGACATCCTGCCTGTCGAATTCGTGGTGCGAGGCTATCTCGCCGGCACCACCAGCACCTCGATCCTGACCCAATACCGTTCCGGGCGCCGTGAAATGTACGGGATGCGCTTCCCCGATGGCATGCGCGAGAACCAACGATTGCCGGCGCCGATCGTCACGCCCACGACCAAGGCGGCGCAGGGCGGCCACGACGAGCCGCTTTCGGCCGCCGAGATCGTCGAGCGCGGGTTGATGTCGCAGCGCCAATGGGACGAGGTCTCCGGCAATGCGCTCGCGCTGTTCGCCCGCGGCCAGACCATGGCGGCCGCCCGCGGCCTCATCCTCGTCGACACCAAATACGAATTCGGCACCGACCCGGACGGCAGGGTCGTCCTCGCCGACGAGATCCACACTCCCGACAGCAGCCGATTCTGGCTCGCCGAGAGCTATGCCGACCGCTTCGCCCGCGGCGAGGCGCCGGAGAGTTTCGACAAGGATTTCGTCCGAGCCTGGGTCGCCGCCCGCTGCGACCCTTATCGCGACCCGATCCCCCAGATCCCGCGCGAGCTGATCCTGCAGACGTCGCGCCGCTACATCGAGGCCTACGAGACCATCACCGGCCAACTGTTCACCGCCGACCGATCGGACCCCGCCGACCGCATCCGCGCAAACCTCGCTCGTTTCTGACGTTCACGCGCTCGGTTGCCACTCGACCACGTGATCGGCCAAGGTCGGCCGCCGGGTCGCGAGCGGCGCGGATTTCGGCGTGCCCACGAACAGGAACCCGGCCAGCTTGTCGGTCTCGTCGAGCCCGAGCGCCTTGACCACGGCCGGGTCGAACGAGTTCGCTCCGGTAAGCCACACGCCGCCATAGCCCAGCGCATGCAGCGCGTTGAGCATGTTCATGGTCGCCGCGCCCACGCTGAGCATCTGCTCGATTTCCGGGATCTTGTGACCCGGCCGCAGCTTCGCCCCCAGCGCGATGATCAGCGGCGCGTTCAGCACCCGGTTGCGCTGCTTGTCGATCGCCGCCTGCGGTGCGTCCGGCTCGCGCGCCAGCAGCGCCGTCACGATCGCCTCCGCCCACGCCGCCCGCGCCGCGCCGCGGATCAGCACGAACCGCCAAGGCCGCAACTTGCCGTGGTCGGGCGCCCGCAATCCCGCTTGCAGGATGAGGTCCAGGTCCTCACCCGAGGGCGCCGGCTCGGCCAGTTCGGAGATGGAAGCGCGCGTCAGGAGGTTGTCGATCGGGGTCATGGCCGCAACTTAAGTCGATTGCTGCGACGCGCAAAGCCGCGGCATCGACCCTGGCGCAGCCGCCCACTCAAGCCTATGTCGGTCGTCACGTCGTTGGAGAGACACGCGAATGCGCCTCAGCCCCCTCATGGCCACCTTGGCGCTGTTCGCCGCCACCCCCGTCCTTGCCGCCGAGCGCGTCCCGATGGCCGCACACCGCGCCCTCTACAATCTCACACTCGAGACCGTCCGCGGCGGCGACGTCGGCGCGGCCACCGGTACCATGGCCTATGAAGTGACCGACGCCTGTGATGGCTGGGCCTCGCGCCAGCGCTTGTCCATGACGCTGACGAACCGTGACGGCCAGGACATCCAGCTCGTCTCCGACTACGCCACCTGGGAGAGCAAGGACGGCCTCAGCATGCGCTTCCGCATGCGCCAGACCACCGACACCGCCATCACCGAACAGGTCGAGGGCAGCGCCACGCTGCAGGCCGACGGGCAGGGCGGCTCGGTGCATTATACCGTTCCCGAGGAAAAGGACGTCCGGCTCCCAGCCGCCACGTTGTTCCCGATGCGCCATACCGAGGCGATCATCGCCGGCGCGCAGGACGGCAAGAAGTTCATCAACGTGCCGATCTTCGACGGCACCGGCGACCACGGCGCGCAGGACAGCTTCGTCGTCATGAGCAACTGGGGCCCTACGGTGAAATCGGAATTCCCCGATCTCGCCAAGCTCGAGAGCGGCAAGGTCCACGTCTCGTTCTTCGACCGCACCGCCAAGCCCTCGCCCGACAAGCTGGCCGGCGTCCCCGACTACGAGGTGGGCATGACCTACTTCGCCAACGGTGTCGCCGACGACCTGCACATGGACTTCACCGATTTCGTCATGAGCGGCCATCTCGGCGAGTTCACGCTCACGCCGCCGCCGCACTGCTGAGCGTGGCCAAGACCGCGATCGTCACCGGCGCGACCGGCGGCATCGGCTACGAGACAGCGCTCGGCCTGGCCCGTGCCGGGCTTCATGTCTTCCTGACCGGACGCGACGCCGGGCGGGGGCAGGCGGCCCTCTCCCGCTTGCAGGCCGCGCTGCCGGCGGCGCAGGCCGAGTTCCGCCTGCTGGACGTCGGCAGCCTCGACGCGGTCGCCGCCTTCGCCCGCGACTGGACCGGCCCGCTCGGCCTGCTCGTCAACAATGCTGGGGTGATGGCCTATCCGCATCGCCGCCAGACCCAAGATGGCTTCGAGGCGCAACTCGGCATCAACTATCTCGGCCATTTCGCCCTCACGTTGCGCCTGCTGCCCGCGCTGCTCGAGGCCGGCGGCGCCCGCGTCGTCGACGTCAGCAGCCTCGCCCACCGCCGCGGCCGCATCATGTTCGACGATCTGCAGAGCGAGCGGAATTACGTGCCTTTCCGGGCCTACGCGCAGAGCAAGCTCGCCATGCTGATCTTCGCCCGCGAACTGCAGCGCCGCGCGAGGGAGCGCGAGCTCGACCTCGTCAGCATTGCCGCCCATCCCGGATGGAGCGCGACACGCATCGTCCAGAACGGCATGGGCGCCGGCCTCCTGGCCAGCGTAGCGAGCACGGCGTTCGGCCTGCTCGCCCAATCCGCCGCGGACGGCGCCAAGCCCACCCTCTATGCCGCCCTCGACCCCGCCGCGATTCCCGGCGGCTACTACGGCCCCGCCAATTTCGGCGAGACCCGCGGCCCGGTCGCGCCAGCCAAAGTCATGCCGCAAGCGACCGACCAGGCCACCGCCGAACGGCTATGGACGATCTCTGAGCAGCTCACCGGCCTGACCTTCGCCGACGCCGTCTCGAATTTGTAACGGTCCACCCCTGGAAACCGTCCGGCGATAAGTCTACCTGCTGCGGGTCCGACAAAAGGTCGAATTGATGTCGCATCATAGCAAACCGCCCGCCGCGCCAGCCCTGCAGCACCCGATCTTCGCCGAGCCGGTCTCGACGCCGGATGCCCGCACGTTCCTGAAGGGACATGGCTCCGACAACGCGGTCTACGCGCAGATCGAAGAGCTGCTGAAGAGCCAGACGGTCGGCTTCCCCAAATCTCGCACCGCCGACGACGCGCTGTTCAGCATGGCCGACGCCTACGGCCCCACCGGCAAGTCCGTTGCCGACATGATCAAGCAATCCGGCCGCATCGTGTTCCACGCCGTCGGCGACACCGGTGCTGCCGATGTCCGCAAATACCGCGACGAGCAGCGCGTCGCGGACCAGATCACGACCGACGCCCACTCGAACGAAGTCAGCAACCGCCCGGCCTTCTTCTTCCACCTGGGTGACGTGGTCTACAACTTCGGCGAATCGACATACTACTACGACCAGTTCTACGAACCCTACCGCGCCTACCCCGCGCCGATCGTCGCCATCCCCGGCAACCACGACTTCTTCGTCGTCCCCGGCACGGCCCAGGGCCAGGAGCCGCTGACCACCTTCGCGCGTAACTTCTGCGCCGAAACGCTCGGCGTCCCGCCAGAAGCCGGCTCGCTGCACCGGACCGCGATGACGCAGCCGGGCGTCTATTTCGCCTTCGATGCGCCGTTCGTGCGCGTCATCGGCTTGTTCAGCAACGCGCTCGAGGACCCGGGCGCGATCTCGAGCCAAGGCGGCCACTGGCCGAATATCCCGGATTTCCAGCTCGACTTCCTCCGCGCCCAGCTCAAGAAGATCAAGGACGAGAACTACGCCGGCGCCGTCCTGTTCGCGACGCACCACCCGCCCTTCGTCTACTCACCCCCGGCCGACCTGCAGAGCGCCGGCGGCAACCACGGCAGCAGCAGCGACATGCTGCGCGAAGTCGACAAGATCTGCAGCGAGATCGGCGTCTACCCGCACGCGTGGCTCTCGGCGCACGCCCATTGCTACCAGCGCTATACCCGCACGATCGACTTCCACGGCAGCGAGCGCCAAGTCCCGTTCGTGGTCTGCGGCAATGGCGGCCACGGGGTCAATCCGCTGGTCCGCAGCACCCGCGGCCACCCGGCGGCAGAGCCGGAGAACGGCACCGACGTGCACTGGCTCGAGAACAAGCCGGCGGTGCCGTCGAAGGGCCTGCTGCTGGCGAAATACGATGACACCAACTACGGCTATCTGCGCATCAGCGTCGATACGAAGACGCTACGGATCGCGTACCACCAGGTCAGCGACCGCGGCCTCCTGCAATCCCGCTACGACCTAGTAACGATAGACATCAAGTCCCACACTCTGGCGGCCAACGGCTGACCTCACACCAATCAGGGCGGCAAGAGCCCTCCCTTGCCGCCCTATTGCTGATCGTAATCCACCACCACGCGCGCACTCGTCGGCCGCGCCTGGCACGTCAGCACGAACCCCGCCCGCATCTCCCAAGGCTCCAGCGAATAATTCACCGTCATCTCCGCCGACCCCTCGACCAGCTTCGCCCGGCACGTGCTGCACATCCCGCCCTTGCACGAGAACGGCAGATCCAGCCCCGCCCGCAACGCCGCGTCCAGGACGGCCTCGCCCTCGGCCACGGGCACCTCCGTCCGCGTCCCGTCCAGAATGATCGACGCCGTCGCATGCGCCGGCGCGTCCGCCCGCACCACCGCCCGCGCCCGCGGCCGGCCACTCAGCGCCGAATTGAACCGCTCCACATGGACCCGCTCCGCCGGCACCCCGCGCCCCGCCAGCGCCGCCTCCACCGCGTCGATCATCCCGAACGGCCCGCACACATAGGCCGCATCGACCTCGACCCCGCCCAGCATCCGATCCAGCAGCAGCGCCAGCTTCTCCTGGTCGAGCCGCCCATTCAGCACCGCCACATCCTGCCGCTCCTGTGACAGCACATGGAACACCGACATCCGGCCCAAGTAACGATCCTTCAGATCCTCCAACGCCCCGCGGAACAGGATCTCCCCGGTCGCCCGGCTGCCGTAGAACAGGAAGAACCGGCTTCCCGCCTCCCGCGCCAGCACCGTCTTCATGATCGACAGCACCGGCGTGATCCCCGACCCGGCGGCGAACCCGACATGCACCCGCCCCGCCGCGCCCAAAGCCGGCACCCCGAACCGGCCCGTCGGCGTCATCACCTCGACCCGGACGCCTGGGCTCAGCGCATCCTGCGCCCAGACCGAGAAAACGCCGCGCTCCACCCGCTTGATCGCGATCCGGATCTCGCCATCATCGACACCGGAGCAAATCGAATACGACCGCCGCACTTCTTCGCCGGCCAGTGTCGTCCGCAACGTCAGATACTGTCCGGCCCTGAACGCGAAATGCCGTTTCAGCGCCTCGGGGATCACGAACGTGACCGAGATCGCGTCCGCCGTTTCCCGCCGCGCCTCCGCGACTTCCAGCCAATGGAACCGTGGCGCCGTGTCGGTCAGTGGCATTTGAACGTGTCGAACGGCTCCCGGCAGGCGAGGCAGCGCCACAGCGACTTGCAGGATGTCGACCCGAACTCCGACAACACCTCCGTCTCCCCGGACCCGCATCGCGGGCACGCGACGATCTCCGTCCCGAACAGCGCGCCCCGGCCCGCACCCGGCGGCGGCGGCGCGATCCCGTATTCGCGCAGCTTGCGCCGCCCTTCCTGCGACATCCAATCGGTCGTCCACGCCGGCGACAGCACGGTCCGCACCCGCGCGCCCTCCAGCCCGGCGCGCGCCAGCGCCATCTCGATCTCGAGCGCAATCATGTTCATCGCCGGGCACCCGGAATAGGTCGGCGTGATCGCCACCTCCACCCGTCCTGCCTCGTCCACCGTCACATCGCGCAGCACGCCCAGATCCGCGATCGTCAGCACCGGGATTTCCGGATCCACCACCGCCGCCGCCGCCGCCCAAGCCCGCGCGCCGATGTCGATCACCACTGCGCCCCGGGGTAGCTCCGCTGCAGATGCTGCATCTCGCTCAACAAATGCCCGAGATGCTCGCTATGCCGCCCCGAGCGTCCCCCGCGCTGCATCCACGCCTCACCCGGCCGCGTCAGCGTCGCCGCCGCGAACACGCGCGCCACGGTCGCCTCCCAACCCGGCCGAAGCGCCTCCAGATCCGTCGCGATCCCCTCGGCGACCAGCCCCTGCTCCGCCGCATCCGCCTCGAACATCTCGCCCGTGAACGGCCACAGCGCCTCGACCGCCGCCGAGCAGCGCCGATGGCTCTCCTCCGTCCCGTCGCCGAGCCGGATCAGCCACTCCGACGCATGCCGCAGATGATATGCGCTCTCTTTCTCCGACTTCGCGCCGACTGCCGCGAGCGTGGCATCCCCCGAGCGCATCATCGCCCGCCAATACAGATCCGCGAACGCCGAATAGAGGAACTGCCGGACGATCGTATGAGCGAAATCCCCGTTCGGCTGCTCCACCAGCAGAATATTCCGGTAATCCCCCGCATCGCGCAGATAAGCGAAATCGTCCTCGTCGTGACCAGCCCCTTCGCAAGCGCCGGCGTAAGCGAAAAGCGACCGCGCCTGTCCGATCAGGTCCAGCCCGATATTGGCCAGCGCCAGCTCCTCCTCGAGCATCGGGGCGTGCCCCGTCCATTCCGATAGGCGATGACCGAGGATCAGCGCATCGTCGGCCCGCCGCAGCACGTAGAGCACCGTCGCGCTCTCGGCGACGCGGATGGACGTCGTCGTCATCACATGTGGCCGATTTCGTCCGGCACTTCGTAGAAGGTCGGGTGCCGGTAGATCTTGTCGGCGGCCGGCTCGAACAGCATGGCTTTGTCGGCCGGGTCGCTCGCGACGATTGCGGTTGACGGCACGACCCAAATCGAAAGCCCCTCACCCCGCCGCGTGTAGACGTCCCGCGCCGCTTGCAGCGCCATCTCGGCGTCGGCCGCGTGCAGCGAGCCGACATGCTTATGCGCCAACCCGTTGCGGCTGCGGATGAACACCTCCCAGATCGGCGTGTTCGGCGTCGCCATCACGCCGCCGCCTTTTGCCGCCGCTTCGCTGCATGCGCCGCCGCTGCCTCCCGCACCCAGGCGCCCTCCTCGTGCGCCTTCCGCCGCGCCGCCAGCCGCTCGCGGTTGCAGGGCCCGTTCCCGGCCAGCACCTGCTTGAACTCTTCCCAGTCGATCGCGCCGTAGACCCAGTGCCCGTCCTCGAAGCGCAGCGCCGGGTCAGGTATCTCGAGACCGAGATGGTGCGCCTGCGGGACCGTCGCATCGACGAATTTCTGCCGCAGCTCGTCGTTGCTGAACCGCTTGATCTTCCACCGGGTCGACTGATCGCTGTGTTGGCTTTCCCCGTCCGGCGGCCCGAACATCATCAGGCACGGCCACCACCACCGGTTCAGCGCATCCTGCGCCATCGCCTTTTGCTCGTCTGTGCCGCGGCTCAGCGTCAGCATGATCTCGAACCCCTGCCGCTGATGGAAACTCTCCTCCTTGCACACTCGGATCATCGCCCGCGCGTACGGCCCATAGGAGCATCGGCAAAGCGGGATCTGGTTCATGATCGCGGCGCCGTCGACCAGCCAGCCGATCGCCCCGATATCGGCCCAGCTCAGCGTCGGATAGTTGAAAATCGAGCTGTACTTCGCCCGCCCCGCCAGAAGCTGGTCGACCAGCTCCTCCCGCGACACGCCCAGCGTCTCCGCCGCGGCATACAGATATAGGCCGTGCCCGCCCTCGTCCTGCACCTTGGCCAAAAGCGCCGCCTTGCGCCGCAGCGACGGCGCCCGCGTCAGCCAATTGCCCTCCGGCAGCATCCCCACGATCTCGGAATGCGCATGCTGGCTGATCTGCCGCGTCAGCGTCCGCCGGTAGGCCGCGGGCATCCAGTCATTCGCCTCTATCCGCTCTTCGGCCGCCACCCGCGCCTCGAATTGCGCTGTCCGGTCGGCGTCCTCGAGCTCCGTCGGAGCCGTGTCACGGGCATTCAGTGCCTGGGTATACATCTGGCCGTACCCCTCCCCAATCCTCTCTAATGTAGTCCGTCCCCGCCATTCTTCGATAGCGTGGCCTTTCCACCGACCCGCGAAGGCCATGCCCCTCTGGATCCGCAACCCTCTTGCCATCCTCGCCGACGAGGCCCCCGCCGGGATCGTCGTCCAAGACGGCCGCATCCTGGAACTCGTCACCACGGTGCCCAGCATTCCCACCGATACGTTCGACGCCTCCCGCCACGTCGTCCTTCCCGGCCTGATCAACACCCATCACCACTTTTACCAAACCCTCACCCGCTGCCACCCCGCCGCCCTCGACCGGCCCCTGTTCGGCTGGCTCCAGGCGCTCTACCCCGTCTGGGCCCGCCTCACTCCCGAAGCGCTCGACGTCGCCGCGACCGTTGCCATGGCCGAACTCCTGCTCTCCGGCTGCACCACCACGACCGACCACCACTACGTCTTTCCCCCCGGCCTCGAACACGCCATCGACATCGAAGCCCAGGCCGCGACCCGCCTCGGCATCCGCGCCATCCTCACCCGCGGCTCGATGGATCTCTCCCAGCGCGACGGCGGCCTCCCGCCCGATAGCGTCGTCCAAGACCGCGACACCATCCTGGCCGATAGCGAACGTCTCATCGCCCGCCTCCACGACCCGGCGCCGCACGCCATGCTCCAGATCGCCCTGGCCCCCTGCTCACCCTTCTCCGTCACCACGGCGCTCATGCGCGAGACCGCCGCCCTGGCCGAACGCACCGGCACCCTCCTGCACACGCACCTCGCCGAAACCCAGGACGAAGCCGCCTTTTGCCGCGACCGCTTCGGTTGCTCCCCTCTCGACTACCTCGAAGACTGCGGTTGGCTCCGCCCCCGAACCTGGCTCGCCCACGGCATCCACTTCAGCGACGCCGACATTTCCCGCCTCGCCCGCGCCCGCGTCGGCGTCACCCACTGCCCCTGCAGCAACCAGCTCCTCGCCTCCGGCGCCTGCCGCGTCTGCGCGCTTGAAGCCGCCGGCGTCTCGGTCGGCCTCGGCGTCGACGGCTCCGCCTCCAACGACGGCTCGAACCTGATCCAGGAAGTCCGCGCCGCCTTCCTGCTCCAGCGCGGCCTGAACGGCACCGCCGTTAGCCATCGCGACGCCCTGCGCTGGGCCACCTCCGGCTCCGCCGATTGCCTCGGCCGACCCGAACTCGGCCGCATCGAACCCGGCGCGGCCGCCGACCTCGCATTCTACACGCTCGATGAACTCCGCTTCTCCGGTGCCGGCGACCCCCTCGCCGCCCTCGTCCTCTGCGGCGCCACCCGCGCCGACCGCGTCATGGTGGCCGGGTGCTGGGTGGTCGAAAACGGCGAAATCCCCGGCCTAGACCTGCCCGCCCTCATGCAACGCCACGCCCGCGCCGCCGCCGCGCTCTAACGCCCGACGGTGCACTCGATCTGCCCATGCGGCTCGTCCGTCGCGATGAACACGCAATTATCCCCGCTCAGCCCGAACGCATCCAGCTTCATCGGGATGTAATGCTTGTTCGGACAGGCCATCGTCACCGTCGCCACTTCCGGCACCGCCCCAAGCGCCGCCTCGCCCATTCGGTAGAGACTATCCTGCACGCCCTTGCTGTAGGTCGTCGCAAACACCTCCAGCATCGTCGCCAGCACCAGGGCATTCGCCGCCGCGTAATCTGCCGGCGCCGCCCGCCAGCTCCAATGCGCATCCATCGCCGTCGCCGCAATACGATCGTTCGTGGGCGGCAACGTCGTATAATCGTCCATCACATAGTCCTCCCAGCCCGAAGCCGTGGACTTCATGAACGTGTAGCCCTCCACTCCCGAGACGATCTCGGCCGCCCCGCCTTGCGCCAGGTGCACCGTCGCGGTCGGCTTCCCGTTCCCATCCAGCGTGAACCCATGCGGATGCGCTGCGCCTCCGAACTCCGCGCGCTGCCAGCGCGTCTCGACCATCCGCACCCGCACCGCCTCGATCTGTGGGTACCGCTCGAGGAACCGGCTCGCGAGCCTCTCCCCGAACATCTCCGGCGCCGCCCGAAGGTTTTCCCGCGCGACGATATAGGTGATGTTCTTGATCGTGTCGGTCGCGACCACGTTCCGGTTGTCGCCCTCGCTCCAAGACGGCGCCATCGCCGCGCTCTCGAGCATCGTATCGACCGAGAGGTCCCGCACCTCGTTGTATTCGCCCTCGCGATGCACCCGCATCACCCGGACCCGGCCCTTGCCATAGGTATGATGGATCAACGCCACTCCGGTCCTCCTCAAGCCTGAAACGGCCGCCCCAACATCGCCGGCCGGTTGAGGCGGATCCGCCGCCGGTCCCGCGAGATCAGCACCAGGACGACGATTGTCCCGATATACGGCAGTGCCGATAGCAGCGCCGACGGCACCGCCACCCCCAACGCCTGCACATACAACGACAGATACATCAGCGCCCCGAAGAACCACGCCCCGATCAGCAACCAGAACGGCCGCCAAGCCGAAAACGTCACCAGCGCGAGCGCCACCCAACCCCGCCCCGCCGTCATGTCCTGCGCCCACATCGGCGTATACGACAACGACATGTAAGCCCCCGCCAACCCGGCCAGCGCCCCCCCGAACACCACCGCCGCATACCGGATCGCCACCACCCGATACCCGAGCGCATGCGCCGCATCGTGGCTGTCGCCCACCGCGCGCAGCACCAGCCCCGCATGCGTCCGCCGGATCGCCCCTGCCACCGCCGCCAGCAGCGCGAGCGCCGCATAGACCAGCACGTCATGCGCGAACAGGACCGGCCCGAAGAAGGGTAGGGTAGTCAGCCCGGCCACCGCCAGCTTCGGCAGCGTCGGCGCCGCGATCCCGACATACCCCGCCCCCACCAACGCGCTGAACCCCCGCCCAAAGATCGTCAGCGCCAACCCCGTCGCCGTCTGGTTCGCCTGCAGCGTCAACGTCAGCACCGCGAACACCAGCGACAGCGTCATCCCTCCCGCCACCGCCGCAACCAGCCCCAGCGACGTCGACCCCGTCAGCTCCGTGCTCGCGAACGCCGCGATCGCGCCCGTCAGCATCATCCCCTCAACGCCCAGGTTCAGCACCCCCGCGCGCTCCACCACCAATTCCCCCGTCGCCGCCAACAGCAACGGCGTCGACGCCGCGATGATGCTGACCAGCAGCGGCACCAAAAGGTCCATCAGGCCACCCGCCGCACGCGAATCCGATGCAGCAGCAAAACGTCGCAGCCCAGCAGGTAGAACAACAGGATCCCCTGGAAAATCCCCGTTACCGCGTTCGGCAGCCCCAGATTGATCTGCGCCGCATCACCCCCGAGATACGACAGCGCCAACAACAGCCCCGCCGGGATCGTCCCCAGCGGATCGAGCCGCCCCAGGAACGCCACGATGATCGCCGTGAACCCATAGCCCGGCGAGATCGTCGTCGTCAGCTGCCCCATCGTCCCCGACACCTCCAGCAGCCCGGCCAGGCCCGCCAACCCCCCGCTCACCAGCATCGCCACCCAGACCAGGCGATCGCCATTGAACCCCGCGAACTTCGCCGCCCGCGGCGCCTGCCCTAGCACCCGGAACTGGAACCCCAGCACCGACCGCCGCAGCACCACCCACAGCCCGACAGCCACCAACGGCGCCAGCAACACGCCGAGATGAACGTTGTTGTCTGCGATCAACCGCGGCGCCAGCGCCTCGTCGGAGAACATCGCTGTCTGCGGAAACCCGAACCCCATCGGATCCCGCCAAGGCCCGGTCACCAGATACAGCAGCAAATATTGCATGATATAAGTCAGCATCAGGCTGGTCAGGATCTCGCTGGCGTTGAACCGAACCCGCAACCAGGCCACGAGCCCGCCCGCCGCGGCCCCACCCGCAACCCCCGCCAGCAGCATCGCCGGGAACACCGCCGCCGCCGGGGCATCCGGCAGCGCCAAGGCCACGCCGCCGCCGCAGATCGCCCCCAGCGTGAACTGCCCCTCGGTCCCGATGTTCCAGAGATTGGCCCGGTATGCCAACGACAACCCGGCGCCCATCATGATCAGCGGCGCCGCCTTGACCGCGAGCGCCGCCAGCCCGTCCTGTTGCAGCAGCGGCGCCACCAGCAACGTGTAGACCGTCAACACCGGCGGCCGCCCCATCGCTACGAAGATCAGCCCCGCCGTCACCCCCGTCAGCGCCAGCGCCAACACCGGCGACCCCCACCGCCAGAACGCCGATTCGTATCCGCGCGGCACGATCTCAAACACGCGCCGCCTCCACCCCGCCCATGAGCCGCCCGATCGACGCGGTCGTCGCCGATGCCACCGGCACCGGCTCCGACAGCCGCCCGCCCGCGATCACCGCCACCTGATCCGCCAGCGCAAAGATCTCGTCCAGGTCCTGTGAGATGATTATCGTCGCCGCCCCGGCCGCCGTCAGACTCCGGATCGCCTCATGGATCGCCAGCGCCGCCCCGGCATCCACCCCCCAGGTCGGCTGGTTGATCACCAGCACCATCGGCTGCTGCAGGATCTCGCGTCCCACCAGGAATTTCTGCAGGTTTCCCCCCGACAACGACCGCGCCGCCGCGCCGGGCCCGGTCGTCCGCACGTCGAACCGCTCGATGATGTCGCGCGCGAAATCCGCCGTCCGCCGCCGGTCGATCAATCCCCACCGCGCCAACGCCGCCCGCCCGAACGCCGACAGGAACGCGTTCTCCGCCAATGACATCGCGCCCACCGCGCCATGCCCATTACGCTCCTCTGGCACGAAGCAGCCAAACAGCTTGCGGCGCCCCTGCGGCTCCAGATGCCCCGCCGGAAACCCGTCGATCAGCACCGTCTGCGGCTTGCCGGCCAGGATCTCTCCCGACAGCGCATCCATCAGCTCGTTCTGCCCATTTCCGGCGATGCCCGCGATCCCGAGGATCTCCCCCGCCCGCAGCGTCAACGAAACGTTTCGCAGATCCGTCCCGAACGCATGCGGCGACGCCACCGTCAGCCGGTCCAGCACCAGCCGCACCGGCGCACCCTCCTGCCGCGCCGGCCGCGCCGAGGACGGTTTCAGCTCGGCCCCGAGCATGATCTCCGCCAACTCCTTCACCGACTTTTCCGCCGGCGCGCAGGTGGTCACGTTCCGCCCCAGCCGCATGATCGTCGCGGCCGAACACAGCGCCCGAACCTCCTCGAGCTTGTGGCTGATGTAGAGGATCGAGCACCCTTCTGCGGCCAACCGCCGCAGCGTGACGAACAGCCGCTCCACCTCCGAAGGCGTCAGCACCGACGTCGGCTCGTCCATGATCAGCAATTTCGGATTCTGCAGCAGGCACCGCACGATCTCGATCCGCTGCCGCTCGCCCACCGAGAGGTCGTGCACGACCCGGTCTGGATCGAGCGGCAACCCGTATTCCGTCGAGACCCGGACGATCCGCTCCCGCAGCCCCTGCCGCTCCGCCGCCGTCGCCAGCCCGAGCGCGATGTTCTCGCCGACCGTCAGCCCCTCGAACAGCGAGAAGTGCTGGAACACCATCCCGATGCCGAGGGCCTGCGCCTGCCCCGGACTCGCGATCGTGACCCGGCGCCCATCCCATTCGATCTCGCCCGCATCCGGCCGCACCACGCCATAGATGATCTTGACCAGCGTGCTCTTGCCGGCGCCGTTCTCGCCGAGCAGCGCATGGATCTCGTTCCGCCCCACCGTCAGCGCAACGTCGTCATTGGCCCGGATGCCCGGATACTGCTTGGTGATGCCCCGCATCACCAGCAGTGGCCCGGACATCCCGGCGGTCAGGTCAATTTCCCATCCACGCCTTGGACGAGCCACTGCATGCCTGACAATGCCCCGTCATCCATCGCCGCGCCGTCGGCAAGCTTCACCGCGCCCGACTGATCCTTCAGCGGCCCCACGAACACCTTGTTCTTGCCGGCCTTGATGTCCGCTTCCGTCGCCTGCGCCAGCGCCCTGACGTCGTCCGGCATGTTGGTGAACGGCGACATCGTCAGCATCCCGCTATCGAACCCGCCCCAAACGTCCGTGCTCTTCCAACTCTTGTCGAGCGCCGCCTGGATGCGGTCCATGTAGTAGGGTTCCCAATTGTCGGTGCTGGCGGTGAGCTGCGTCGTCGGCGCGAACTTCACCATGTCCGTGCTCTGACCGAACGCCTTGATCCCGCGGCTCGCTGCGGCCTGCAGCGGCGCCGGGCTGTCGGTGTGCTGCGTGAGGATGTCGCATCCCTGGTCGATCAGTGCCTTGGCCGCATCCCCCTCCTTCGGCGGATCGTACCAGGAGTTGATCAGCACGAACTTCATCCGCGCCTTCGGGTTCACCGACTGCATGCCCAGCATGAACGCGTTGATCCCCTGCACGACCTCCGGCACCGGCACCGACCCGACATACCCCGCCAGCCCCGCCTTGCTCAGCTTGCCCGCAATGACACCCTGCACGTAACGGGCCTGATAGAACCGGATATTGTATGTCGAGACGTTGGGCGCGCGCTTGTAACCGGTCGCATGCTCGTACCAGACGTTCGGATGCCGCTTCGCCGAATTCAGCACGTAGTTCATGTAACCGAACGACGTCGCGAAGATCAGCTGATTGCCGTTGTTGGCGAGATCGTTGAGGATCTTCTCGGAATCCGGCCCCTCCGCCACGTTCTCCACGAACGTCGTCTTGATCTTGTCGCCGAAATGCTCGACGCACGCCCGCCGCGCCTGGTCGTGCTGATACGTCCAGCCGAAATCCCCCACCGGCCCGAGATAGATGAATCCGACCTTCAGCGGATCGGCCGCCCGGGCCGAGGGAATCAGCGAAGCCGCCGCCCCGGCGCCCATCAAGCCCGTGAAACGCCGTCTATCCAAACTGAACCGCATCCTGCCCCTCGTTTTGCTCGATCTTACCTGTCAGCCCACAGCAAACATCATGCCAGGAACTCAGCGCCAGAACCCGGCATGAACCGCGCTCGCCTCGTCCTCCAGCAACGGTCCGACCACCTCGACGTGCCGTTGGCCCGATCCCAGCACGGTGCGGCAGGGCAGGTCGAGCGTCAGATTGTCCGGATGCGGCCCGATCAGCGCGCGAAGCGCCTTTTCCGATAGTCCATACACGATGCGGCCGACCCCGGCCCAATAGGCCGCACCCGCACACATCGCGCAGGGCTCCGCGCTCGCCGCCATCGTACAGCCAGCAAGGAACGCCGCGGGATAGGCGAGGCTCGCTTGGGTCATCAGCACACGCTCGGCATGACCGGTGCGGTCCCCGGCCTGCCCATGCGTGTTCCCGGCCCTCAGCAAAACGCGGCCATCCGGCCCGAATAGGATCGCGCCGAACGGATGATTGCCCGCGGCCCGGGCGCGCCGGGCTTCGTCGATAGCCTGCAGGACGTAGCTCTCGTCGGGCGTCACCACCCGACCATACTGCCCACCGGCGCAGCCGTCATGCCGCCGAATGCGGCATGACTACCCGCTGTCAGTGCGCTCCGAACACCTTGTCGATCGTGATCGGCAGTGACCGGATCCGCTTGCCCGTCGCGTGGAAGATCGCGTTCGCGATCGCGGCGGGCGTCGCCACGATCCCGATTTCGCCCAACCCCTTCACACCCATCGGGCTCGTCTTGTCGTCCAGCTCGTCGACGAAGATCACGTCGACATCGGGCACATCGGCGTTCGCCGGGACATGATATTCCGCGAAGTTGTGGTTCATGATCCGCCCGAGACGATGATCCGTCATCGCCTCCTCGTGCAGCGCCATGCCGATCCCGAACACCACGCCGCCGATCACCTGGCTGCGCGCCGTCTTCGGATTGAGGATCTTCCCCGCCGCCGCCGCCGTCACGACCCTTGTCACCCGCACCTGCCCGAGCGTTTCGTCGACCCGGACCTCCACGAACGCGACCGAGTGCGTGTAGCTCGAATGCGTCTTCTTGGTCGCCGAGTCGGGTGCGACCGTCTCCTCCGCCTCCATCTTCTCGAGCGACCCGTCCGCCACGCTCTGCGCGATGATCTGGTCGACCGGCAGGTTGCCGAGCTTCGCGCCCGCCGCCTTGATCAGCTTCTCGCGTAGTGTCAGGCACGCCTTCTGCACCGCCGAGCCCGCAGACGCCGCCGTCCACGACCCGCCTTCGATCGACCCTTCCGCCAGGTCGGTGTCCGCCAGCTTGACCGTCACCTGGTCCATGCCGACACCAAGGGTATCCGCGGCGATCTGCGTCAGGATCGTGTACGTCCCGGTGCCGATATCGGATGTCGAGCAGCCGATCTCCAACTTGCCATCCGGCGTCAGCACCGCCTTCGCCGCCGTCTTCATCATCTGGGCTTCCCAGATACCCGTCGCCATGCCCCAGCCGATCAGCTCACGCCCTTCGCGCATCGAGCGCGGCTCGGCGGAACGCTTGGCCCAGCCGAATTTCTCGGCGCCCAAGCGATACGCCTCACGCAGTTCCTTGCTGGTGAAGGCCTTGTCCTCGTTCTGATCGTGCTCGACGTAATTGGCCAGGCGCAGCGCCACCGGATCGACGCCGGTCTCATGCGCCAACTCGTCCATCGCCAATTCCAGCGCGAAGAACCCCGTCGGCGAGCCCGGCGCCCGCATGTCGCCCGGTGTCGACGTGTCCAGCTTGGCCAGCTGATAAGTCAACGCAACGTTCTCGCACGAATACGCCAGCCCCGACCAGTTCACCACGACTTCCTGATAGTCCTCGTGATGCGACGTCCCCTGGATCGCATTGTGCCGAATCGCCTGCAGCATCCCGTCCTTGGACGCGCCGAGCGAAACCTCGCTGATCGTCGACGGCCGGTGCACATGCGTGAACATCTGGTCCCGCGTCAGCTCCAGCCGCACCGAACGCTTGAGCGCCAGAGCCGCCATCACCGTGAGGAACACCTGATAATGCGGCCGCAGCCCCGACCCGAACCCGCCGCCGACATACGGCGAGACCACGCGGACGTCGCCCTTCTTCAGGCCGAACACGCCGGCAATATACGCCTGGTCGTTGACCACGCCCTGGATCTTGTCATGCACCAGGATCTTGCCGTCGTCGTAGATCACCGTCGTCGCGTGCGGCTCCATCGGATGATGGTATTCCGCCGCGATCGGATACTCGTTCTCGATCCGGACCTCGGCGCTCTTCATGGCCTTCATGTCGCCGCGCGGCTTCGGCGGCGGCGAGATCCCGCTGCGCTTCTTCGGCGGCTCGTAAGCCTTCGCCCGCTCCGTATCGAGATCGGTGTGGGGGACCTCCTCTTTGTATTCGACCCGGACCAACGTCGCGGCATAACGCGCCGTCTCGAAATCCTCCGCAATCACCAGCGCGATCGGCTGCATCGCGAAATGGACTTTGTCATCATACAGCGCCCGGAACGGCGAGCCCGGCGGTGCCACCTGGTCCTGATACTTGCTGTCGAACCATGCCGTCCGCGGCCGGTTCTCATGCGTGAACACCTCGATCACGCCCGGCACCGCCATCGCTCGTGTCGTGTCGATGCTGGTGATCTTCCCCAACGCGATCGCCGACGATACCACGTAGCCGCGCGCCGTCTCCGGCGTCGCGAACTCGGCCGCATAAGTCGCCGCGCCCGTCACTTTCGCCCGCCCGTCCACTCGGCTGCGCGGCGCTCCGATATTCGTGTCCATGCCCGCTATCCCTCTACTTGATCCGCTTGTCGGCGACCGTCTGCGGCGTTCCCGCTGCGGCCTGTCCGAGCGCCCGCACGATCGCCTCGTGCGCCAGCGGGATTTTGAAATCGTTGTGACCCTGGCCCTGCGCCCCCTCGAGCAGCCGGTCGGCCGCCGCGCGGGACGCCGCCTCGTCCGCCGCCTTGCCCTGCAGCGCCGCCTCGGCCTCCGGGACCCGCCACGGCTTGTGCGCCACGCCGCCCAACGCGATCCGCGCCGCGCTGATCCGGCCGCCGTCCATCTCGAGCCCGACTGCCACCGAGACCAGCGCGAACGCATACGAGAGCCGGTCCCGCAGCTTCAGATAGGTGTAGTGCTCCGGATACCCTTGCTTCGGTAGTTCGACCGCCGTGACGATCTCCCCGGGCGCCAGGTTCGTCTCCCGCTCCGGCGTATCGCCCGGCAAACGGTGGAAATCCGCGAACGGGATCGTCCGCTCCCCCTAAGTCCCGCTCACATGCACGATCGCTTCAAGCGCCGCCAACGCCACACACATGTCCGAAGGATGTGTCGCGATGCATGACGCGCTCGCGCCCAGGATCGCATGGATCCGGTTCACGCCTCCAATCGCGCCGCAGCCGGAGCCGGGCGCACGCTTGTTGCAGGGCGTCGCCGGGTCGTAGAAGTAGTAGCACCGCGTCCGCTGATTGAGGTTCCCGCCGGTGCTCGCCGCATTGCGCAACTGCGCCGTCGCACCGCTCAGGATCGTCCGCGACAGCAAGGGATAACGCTCTTCGACCCGGCTGTCGTACGCCACTGCCGAGTTCGTCACCAACGCGCCGATCTTCAGCCCGCCCGCCTCGGTCTCCTCGATGCGCCCGAGATCCGCGATTCGGGTGATATCGACCAGCGTGCTCGGTCGCTCGACATCGTATTTCATCAGGTCGACCAGGTTGGTCCCGCCCGCGATCACCCGCGACGTGCCTTCTCGCGCCGACGCCTTCACCGCCTCGTCCACCGACCCGGCGCGGACGTAATCGAACCGGTTCATGCCAGCACCTCGCGGATCGCCGCCACGATGTTCGGATAGGCGCCGCAGCGGCAGATGTTGCCGCTCATCAGCTCGCTGATCTCCGCATCCGTCTTGGCGTGGCCTTCCTCGATCAACCCGACCGCCGAGCAGAGCTGCCCCGGCGTGCAATAACCGCACTGGAAGGCGTCATGTTCGATGAACGCTTCTTGGATGGGATGCAGCGACCCGTCCGCGTTCGCCAAACCTTCGACGGTGCGGATCTCCGCCCCGTCCTTCATCACCGCCAGCGCCAGACATGAGTTGACCCGCTTGCCGTCGACCAGCACGGTGCACGCGCCGCACTGGCCGTGGTCGCAGCCCTTCTTCGTCCCGGTGAGCTGAAGGTTCTCCCGCAGCAGGTCCAGCAGCGTCGTCCAGGGTGACACCTGCACGTGCCGCTTCTCGCCGTTGATGGTGAGGGAAATGTCGATCGTATGCGGCTTGGCCGCCGCTGCTGCAATTGTGTCAGGCATAGGGCTACCCTCGGAGTTCCACGTCCCAACCGCCGCGCCCCGGTTTGGTTGCGGCGCTTTTCCTCAGTCTGCGGCCAACTCCGTGTGACCGACCCCCTCGATCCCCATCTCGCGCATGGTCTCCGAGACGGCCTCGACCGCCTCAGCCATGTCGGCCTCGGTCACCGCGCCCATGCACCCGATCCGGAACGTATCCGCCAGAGCCAGCCGTCCCGGGAAGATGATGAACCCCCGCCGCTTCATTCCCTCGAACAGCGCCTGGAAGCTGAATTTCGGGTCGGCCGGGTTGTGGAACGTCGCCACGATCGGGCTTGCCGCCTCGTCCGGCACCACGGTCACGAAGCCGAGTTGCCGCATCCCGTCCACCAGCCGCCGCCAATTGCTGCGATACCGCGCCAGCCGGGCCGGCACCCCGCCTTCGGCTTCATGCTCCCGGCACGCCTGCGCGAACGCCGCCAGCACCTGCGTCGGCGGCGTGAAGCGGAATGCGTTCGTCCGGTCCATGTGCTGCGCATGGTCCCACAAATCCAGCACCAGCGTCGTGCACCGCCCACGCGCCCCTTCGAGCGCCGTCTTCTGCACCACCGCCCAGCCGACACCCGGCACCGACTGCATGCACTTGTTCGACGATACCGTCACCGCCTGGAACCCGAGCCGCTTGGCCGAGATCGGCATCGCGCCGAACGACGCCACCGCGTCGATCAGCAGGCCGACCGACCGTTTGCGGCACACATCCGCGATTGCCTCCAGCGGGTTGAGCACCCCCGTGCTGGTCTCGCAATGAACCACGAACACGTGCGTGATCGCCGGATCGGCCACGATCGCCGCCTCGAACTGCTCGGCCGTTGGCGGCACGAAAGGCTGCGTCCGGATCACCGCATACGCCTTGCCGGTATGGTTGCAAATCTCGATCAGCCGGTCACCGTACACCCCGTTGGTGTGGATCAGCACCTTGCCGCCTTCCGGCACCAAGGTCGCGATCACCGCCTCATTGGCATAGGTCGCGCTCCCCGGCAGCGGCACGGCGGTATACGCGCCCTGGCCGCCGACGAGCCCGACCATGTAGTCCCGCGCCAAGTTGAGGTCGCGCACGAACTCCTCCCCGCCGGACGCCCTGTCCTGCAGCATCACCTCCTTGGTGGAGGCGGAGACGCTGACGGGGCCAGGCGTCAGGAGAAGCGGCTGGGCGGGATTGCGCGGCATGATCCTCGTTCCGATGGCGAACCGCCGCAGCCTGGCACAGCCATGTCCACGCCAACAACCATCAAGAGCGTTGCCCGCGGTGGCACGGCGCTTGTATTGAATCCTGGGATAAACAGGACGGGATCACGCCATATGAGACGCTCCGCCCCTCGCGCCTTCATCCTCTCAGCGGCGCTGATGCTTTATTCGGCACATGGAGCCCAAGCCGCCGTACGCGGCGGCACCCTCGTGTTCGGCCGCGCCATCGAGAGCCAATATCTCGACCCTGTCCACACGGCGCAGAACGCCGACATCTGGCTCTCCCTCAACCTCTACGACACGCTCCTGCTCGCCGGCGCCGACGGCAAAGGCGCGGTCGAGCCGGGCCTGGCCACCGGCTACAAGGTCTCCGACGACGGCAAGACCGTCACGCTCACCATGCGCCCCGACATCAAGTTCGCCGACGGCTCGCCCATCGAGCTGAGCGACGTCAAATGGTCGCTCGACCGTGCGCGCGCCAAGGAGACCGGCGGCGAATTCGCCTTCCTGCTGAGCTCCATCGGATCGATCGACGTGCAGGCCCCAGACCAGGTCATCCTGCACATGGCGCACCCCGACCCGGTCATCACGCAGGCGCTGGCCACCTTCAACGCCGGCATCATGCCGCAGAAACTCGTCATGGCCGCCCCCGGCGCCGATCTCGAGGAGAAAAGCAAGAACTTCGCCGAACACCCGATCGGCTCCGGCCCCTTCCTGCTGACGAGCTGGAAGCGCAACAGCGAGATGATCTTCGAACGGAACAAATATTACTGGAACAAGGGAACCGACGGCAAACCGCTGCCCTATCTCGACAACATCAAGTTCGAGATCATCCCGGACGACGCGACCCGCATCCTCAAGCTCCGTGCCGGCGAACTCGATATTGTCGAATTCGTCCCCTACTCCCGTGTCACCGAGCTGAAGGCTGACGCCAAGCTCAACATGGTGCTCTTCCCCGCCGCCCAGGTGAACTATTTCACCCTCAATGACCGCCCGACGCTCAAGGACGGCACCAAAAACCCGCTCGGCGACGTCCGTGTTCGCCAGGCGCTCAACTACGCCACCAATAAGGAAGCCCTCATCCAAGTCGTCTCCTACGGCACCGGCACGCCGCAGAAGAGCTACATGCCGATGTCCACCCCGCTCTCCTATGGCCCCAGCCCGCTCTATCCCTACGATCTCGCCAAGGCGAAGGCGCTGCTCAAGGAAGCCGGCTACGAGAACGGCTTCGAGATCACCTGCATGATCCTCGCCGGCTCCGCCGACGACTCCGCCAAGCTCGCCACGCTGCAGCAATTCTGGTCCCAGATCGGCGTCAAACTCAAAGGCGAGACCCTCGATTCCGCCACCCGCCTCGCCCGCTACAATGCCGCCGACTTCCAGATGCGCACCTCGCTTTGGACCAACGACATCAACGACCCCAACGAGATCACCTCGATCTTCGCCTACTACCCGACCCGCCAGAACCTCCGCTCCGGCTGGGACGACAAGCGCATCGACGAACTGTTCGAGCAAAGCCAGGAGGAACTCGACCCGGCCAAGCGCGCCGCTCAATACAAAGAGATCCAAGAGCGCTACGCCGCGGCCGCCCCGATCATCTTCACCATGGAAGTGCCCTACCCGATCGCCATGACCAAGAAGGTCCACGATTTCGTCCAAATCCCGCTCGGCAACAACATCTTCGTCAACACCTGGAAAGACCAATAACTGCTGTTCCGTCAGTGCTTGGAGCGCATCGACGCGGCAATCCAGGGCGGCAAGCATATCCAGCGCCGCCCCTGGAGCGCCACGCGGCACAGCGGAAACGGTAAATGGGCCTCCTGACCGCCCTCGGCCGACGCCTGCTCCAGGTCCTGCTCACGGTCGTCATCGTGGCGCTCCTCATCTTCTTCCTGATGCGCCTCCTCCCCGGCGACCCGGCGCTCGTCCTCCTCGGTGACCGCGCCACCGACGCCCGCATCGCCCAGGTCCATCACGACCTCGGCCTCGACCGCTCCATCCTGTTCCAGTTCTGGCAATTCCTCGTCCACATCCTAACGCTCGACCTCGGCGACTCCATCACGCTGAAAGTCCCCGTCCTGCGCCTCGTCCGCGACGGCCTGCCCATCACCCTCATGCTCACCACCATGGCCGCCTTTCTCGCGCTGCTCATGGCGGTGCCGCTCGCCTTCGCCGGCGCGCTCCGCCCAAACGGCTGGGCCGACACCGTCATCCGCGTCATCGCGCAGATCAGCCTCTCGATGCCGGTCTTCTACATCGGGCTCGTCCTGCTCATCACGCTGGCCGCCGGGCTGCACTGGTTCCCGGTCGGCGGCATTGGCTCCGGCTTCTTCGAGGATCTCTACTACCTCTTCCTCCCCGCCCTCACCCTCGCTCTGTCGCTGGCCGCCATCCTGCTCCGCAACCTGCGCGAATCACTCGCCGATGTGCTGAATGCCGAATATGTCGGCTTCGCCACCGCCAAGGGTCTCCCGCCTCGCCTCATTCTCGGCCGCCACGTCTTGCGCAACGCCATCATCTCGACGGTCACGCTACTCGGCCTCAACATGGGCTCTCTCGTCGGCGGCGCGGTCATCACCGAGTCCGTCTTCGCCATCCCCGGCGTCGGCCGCCTCATCATCGACAGCATCTTTGCCCGCGATTACCCGGTCGTGCAGGGTCTCAGCATGGTCCTCGCCGTCATGGTCAGTGTCGTCTTCCTGCTGACCGACGCCGTCCAAGCCCTCCTTGACCCCCGCCTCGCCCGATGAGCGCCGCTGTCACCGTTCGCCCGTTCCGGCCCGCCCGTCCCCGCCCGGCCACGCTGATCGGCCTAGCGATCCTCCTGCTCTTCATCGCCTGCGCCCTCGTCCCGGACTGGATCGCGCCGTACCCGCCCGACGCGTTCGACTTCATGTCGCTGATGAAGCCGCCCTCCTGGGCTCACCCGTTCGGCACCGACAATTTCGGCCGCGACATCCTCTCCCGCACCATCTGGGCGTCCCAGATCGACCTCCAGATCGCCATCTTCAGCACCGTCTTCCCGGCGATCTTCGGCACGCTCGTCGGCAGCGTCCTCGGTTATGTCGGCGGCTGGCCCGACGCCATCTTCCGCCGCCTCGTCGACGTGCTCGTCACCATCCCGTTCCTGGTGATCGTCATCGCCATCGTCGCCGTCCTCGGCCCCGGGCTGCGCAACATGTATATCGCCGTCTCGGCCGTGAACTGGATCATCTACGCCCGCCTCATGCGCGCCGAGATCCAGGTCCAGGCCCAGCGCGACTACGCCGCCGCCGGCCGTGTGATGGGCTACCGCGCCACCCGCATCATCTTTCATCACCTCCTGCCCAACGCCATCTCGCCCATCCTCGTCTACTGGATGACCGACATGGCGCTCGCCATCCTGCTCGGCTCCTCCCTCGGCTATCTCGGCTTGGGCGCCCAGCCGCCGACCTCCGAATGGGGCGTTCTCATCGCTGACGGCAAGAATTTCATGATGACCGCCTGGTGGATGTCGATCTTCCCCGGCATCGCCATCGTCATCGCCGGCACCGGTTTCAGCCTCCTCGGCGATGCCTTCGCCGGCTGGCTCCGACGCCGCTCATGACCACCCTCCTCAGCGTCCGCGACCTTCAGGTCACCATCGGGCGAGCCCATCCGGTCGACGGCATCAACCTCGACGTGTCCTCGGGCGAGATGCTCGGGATCGTCGGCGAATCCGGCTCCGGAAAGAGTATGACGCTCCGCGCTATCCTCCGGCTCCTGCCGCCGACGGCGTCGACCACCGGCGCCGTGAGCTGGCAGGGCAGGGACCTCCTCGGACTCCCCGAGCCGCAGATGCGCCGGATCCGTGGCGGCGAGATCGCGATGGTCTTCCAAGAGCCGATGACGGCGCTCAACCCTGTGCTGACCATCGGCTTGCAGATCACCGAATCTCTCGGGGTCCACCGCGACCTCACCGGCCGCGCCGCCCGCGAGCAGGCCGCCGCCCTGCTTGATCAGGTCGGCATTCCCGACGCCCGCCGCCGCCTGTCCAACTATCCGCACGAATTCTCCGGCGGCATGCGCCAACGCGCCATGATCGCCGCCGCGCTGGCCGGCGGCCCCAAGCTCCTCCTCGCCGACGAGCCCACCACCGCCCTCGATGTCACTATTCAGGACCAGATCCTCAAACTTCTGCTCCAATTGAAGCAAGCGCTCGCCATGAGCGTCGTGATCGTCACCCACGACCTCGGCGTGGTCGCCGGTACGTGTGACCGCGTCGCGGTGCTCTACGCCGGCCGGGTCATGGAATCCGGCCCGGTCGACGCCGTCTTCGCCCGCCCCGCCCACGCCTACACACTCGGCCTGCTCCGCTCTCTTCCCGGCGCCGCGAAAGCCCATACCCGCCTCGGCGGCATCCCCGGCACTCCGCCCGACCCGCTCGCCATCCCCGCCGGCTGCCGCTTTGCCCCCCGCTGCGCGCTGGCCATCGACGCCTGCCGCGCTGCCGACCCACCGCTGATGCCGGTCGGCCCGGGCCGCCTCTCCGCCTGCATCCGCGCCGACGCGGTCCAGGACGAGGCCCTTCTCGCCGCATGACCGCCCCGCTCCTGCAAGCCGACGACCTCACCCGCGCCTTCCCCGTCCGCCTCGGCCTCGCCGGCCTGTTCCACCGCGGCCCGGCGCCCGTCATTCGCGCCCTCGCCGGCGTCTCCATCGCCATCGAGCGCGGTGAAACTCTCGCCATCGTCGGTGAGTCCGGTTGTGGCAAATCCACTCTCGCCCGCACCCTCGTCCGCCTCACCCCGCTCGACA
The DNA here is from genome assembly GCA_963848035.1 of uncultured Alphaproteobacteria bacterium. Lineage (GTDB taxonomy): Bacteria > Pseudomonadota > Alphaproteobacteria > Acetobacterales > Acetobacteraceae > JAVVHH01. The sequence continues at coordinate 1,373,083 of CAWKCD010000001.1, read as the reverse complement.
GCGGGCAGATCGTCTTCGACGGCGAAGACGTCCGGACGCTCCGCGGCGAGGCTCTCCGTCGTTACAACCGCCGGGTCCAGATGGTGTTCCAGGACCCCTACGGCTCGCTCAACCCGCGCATGACCGCAGGCGAAACCCTGGCCGAGGCGCTGCAGGTCCATCGCATGGTCCCGCGCGACCAGATCCAAGCCCGCGTCGCCGAACTCCTCGCTCTCGTCGGCTTGCCCGGCGACGCCGCTGCCCGCCTGCCGCGCGCCTTCTCCGGCGGCCAGCGCCAACGGCTCGCGATCGCCCGCGCCCTCTCCGTCGAGCCGGACCTGCTGGTCGCCGACGAGATCGTTTCCGCCCTCGATGTCTCCGTGCAGGCCCAAATCCTCAACCTGCTGCTCGACATGCAAGAGCGTCTCGGCCTCGCGATGCTCTTCGTCTCGCACGACCTCCGCGTCGTCCGGCATCTCGCGCATCACGTTGCGGTCATGTATCTCGGCCGCATCGTCGAGGCGGGGACTGCCGACCAGGTCTTCGAGAACCCGCAGCATCCCTACACCCAGGCGTTGCTCCGCGCCGCACCGGTGCTCACGCCCGCCCGTCGCACCACCGAATCCGCGCTCCGCGGCGAACTCCCCAGCCCCATGCGCCTCGTTCCCGGTTGCCCGTTCCACCCGCGCTGCCCGAAAGTGTTCGACCGTTGCCGCGTCGATCCCCCCGCTCTCGAGGTCCGCGCCGGTCACGCCGCCGCCTGTCACCTGGCCGACCTGTGACTTGGCTCACGGAGCCCGCTGCACACCCATGCTTGCATTGCCCTCGCAACATTCGCCAGCGAGGGGAGCCATGCCCTGGTATAGCATCGTCAACCCCCTACCCGGCGGCCGCCACGAGCTGATCGTCCGCATCAACTGCGTGGACGACGCCCACGCTGCCGACGATCTGTCCGCCGACATGTTCCCCGGAGCCGAGGTCTGGGAAGGCAAACGCTTCGTCGCCGCGCTCCCACCCCCGCATTTCCCGCGCGGCGAACAGCACGACTCGGTCGTCACCATCCGAACTCCAGCGTTTTCCAAGACTTAAAGGGCGGCAACGAACGCCGACATGCCCGGCTGTCGAACTCGCGCACACCGGGCCGCGTGCAGCACGCACCGCACCGCAGCCGTCGCCACCGCGAGATCCCGGTTGATCACCACGTGGTCGAACTCGCCCCAGTGGCTGATCTCGTCCCGCGCCTGCTGCATCCGTCGCCCGATCTCCACGTCGGAGTCGCCCCGCGCCCGCAGTCGCGTCTCCAGCGTCGCCAGCGTCGGCGGCAGGATGAACACGCTGACCACATCCCCCGGCAGCGCCGCCCGCAACAGCCGATGCCCCTGCCAGTCGATGTCGAACACCACGTCGTGGCCCGACAGCAGCGCCTCTTCGACCGGCGCCCGCGGCGTTCCGTAGCTGTTGCCGAACACCGTCGCCCACTCGAGCATCTGTCCTTGGGCCACCATCACCGCGAACGCTTCCGGGCTGCGGAAAAGGTAGTGGACCCCGTCCTTTTCGCCCGGCCGCGGCTCCCGCGTCGTCGCGCTCACCGAAAGCTTCAGCGCCGGGTCCTCGGCCATGAGCGTCCGCGTGATCGTGCTCTTCCCCGCCCCCGACGGCGCCGCCACCACCAGGCAAACGCCGCGCCGGCCCGGGTCGCTATTCGACATTCTGCACCTGCTCGCGCATCTGCTCGATCAGCGCTTTCAGCGCCAGCCCGGTCGCCGTCAGCTCCGTTGTCGCCGACTTGCTGCATAGCGTATTGGTCTCGCGCACGAACTCCTGCACCAGGAAATCGAATCGCCGCCCGACGCCCACGCCTTCGGCCAATAACGCCCGCGCCGCCGCCAGATGCGCCTGCAGCCGGTCCAGCTCCTCGCGCACGTCCGACCGCGTCGCCAGCAGCGCCACTTCTTGCGCGATCCGCTCCTGCGGCAGCCCTGGCTGATCCCGCAGCAGCGCCTGCAAACTCTCCATCATCCGCACGCGCTGCCGCTCCGGCTGCATCGCCGCCTGCGCCTGCGCCTGCGCGCACAGCATTCCGATCTCGTCTACCTGCGACCGCAGCAGCACCTGCAGCCGTGCGCCTTCCTCCCGCCGCGCCGCCGCCAGCCCGGCCAGCGCCGCGGTGAACCCGGTCCGCACCTGCGCCAACACGTCCGCGCCCAGCCCATCCTCCCCGGCCGCCATCCGCAGCACGCCCGGCAGCGCCAGCAGCGCCTCCGGCCGCGGCGGCGGCGCCCCCGGAATCTGCTCGGCCAGATCCGTCACCAGCCGCAGCAGCTCCGCCAACAGTTCCGGATCCGCCGACATCCGCGCCCGTTCCGACCGCCGCAGCGTCAGCGTGCCGCTCACGTTGCCCCGGCGAAGCTGCTTGGACGTCTCCTCCCGCAACGCCGGCTCCACCGCGTCCAGACCCGGCGGCAGCCGCAAGCGCACCTCGAGCCCCCGCCCGTTCACGCTCCGCAGCTCCCAGGCCCAGCTCACATCCGCCGCCATGCCCTCCGCTCGTGCGAACCCCGTCATCGACGCGAGACCAGCTCCGCCGTCCGGGACAGCCAAGCTCATGGCGACGTCCGCGCCCGCTCGACCGCCCGCCAGCGCGCCACGTTGCGCTGATGCTCCTGCTCGGTTCGCGCGAAGGCGTGCCCGCCCGTCCCATCGGCGACGAAAAACAGATCCGTCCGATCCGCCGGATGCGTCACCGCGCGGATCGACGCCGCCCCCGGCATGCAGATCGGCCCCGGCGGCAAGCCCGCATTGCGATAGGTATTATAGGGAGAGTCGGCATCCAGCTCTGCCCGCGTCAGCCCGTGGTCGAGCGTCCCGAGCCCGTTGCTGGCGCCGTAGACCACCGTCGGGTCCGACTGCAGCTTCATCCCGCGCCGCAGCCGATTGAGATACACCGCCGCGACCATCGGACGCTCCTCCGGTTTGGCGGTCTCCCGTTCCACGATGCTCGCCAGGATCAACGCCTGCCGCGGCGTCTGCAGCGGCAAGTCCGGCCCGCGCGTGGCCCATTCCTGATCCAGCACGCGATCCATCGCTTTCGTCATCCGCACCAGCAGCGTCGCCCGCGGGGTGCCGCGCTCGAACACGTAGGTCTCGGGGAAGATGCTGCCTTCCGGGATCGGCGGCGTCTCGCCGGCCAACGCCGGGTCATGCGTCACCGCGACCGCGACGACCTGAGCCGTCAACCCTTCGGCCACTGTCAGCTTGTGTTGGATCGGCTTGCCCGTGCGCAGCACCGCCAGCACCTGACGCAAGCTCCCGCCGGCCGGAAAGTCCAACTCCGCCGCATGGATTGTCCCATCCCCGCGAGTCGCCAGCGCTGCAGCCTCGAACTGCCAAGGCGATCGGATCACTCCCTGCGCCTGCAGCACCGCGGCCACTTCGCGCGAGCTCCCGCGCGGCACCACGACCGCAGTATCGGCTGCCAGCGGCCCGGCGGCGTCATACACCCGGTATCCGTAGTAAACGCCACCGCCAACGATGACCGCGAACAGCGCCAGTAGCAGCAGGAGGAGGCGCATCCGCCCCCGCCTTAAGCGGCCCGTCTGAACAGGATGCTGGCGTTCGTCCCGCCGAAGCCGAAGCTGTTGGACAGCGCGACCTCGACCTTGCGCTCCTGCGCGTGCTTCGCCACCCGGTCGATCACGCTTTCCCGGCTCGGGTTCTCCAGGTTCAGCGTCGGCGGCACCACCCCGTCCCGAATCGCCAGGATCGAGAAGATCGCCTCGACCGCCCCGGCTGCGCCCAACAGATGCCCTGTGGCCGATTTGGTCGAAGACATCGCGATGTTCTTCGCGGATTCGCCGAACATCCGCTCGACCGCTTCCAGCTCGAGATCGTCGCCCAGCGGCGTGCTCGTGCCATGCGCGTTGACGTATTGGATGTCCGAAGGCTCGATCTTGCCGTTTTTCAGCGCCGCCTTCATCGCCCGGAACGCGCCCTCGTGCCCATCCGCGGGCGCTGTGATGTGGTGCGCATCGCCCGACATCCCGTAGCCGCACACCTCGGCATAGATCTTCGCGCCACGCGCCTTCGCATGCTCGAGTTCTTCGAGCACGACCACGCCCGAGCCTTCACCCATCACGAACCCGTCGCGGTCCCGATCCCAAGGCCGGGATGCCTCGGGCGGACGATCATTGAACGCCGTCGATAGGGCCCGGCTGGCGCAGAACCCGGCAATCCCCAGCTCGTTGACCGCCGCCTCGGCGCCGCCGGCCACCATCACGTCGGCATCGCCCAGTCCGATCAGCCGCGCCGCATCGCCGATCGCATGCACGCCGGTGGCGCAGGCCGTCACCGCCGAATGGTTCGGACCCTTGAACCCGAACCGGATCGAGACGTGGCCGGACACCAGGTTGATCAGCGCCGAAGGGATGAAGAACGGCGACAACCGCCGGGCCCGCCCGGTATGCACCATCACCGATGCCTCGTAGATCGTCCCCAGCCCGCCGATCCCGGAACCGATCATCACGCCCGTGGCGCAGCGGTCCTCCTCGTCTGTCGGCAGCCAGCCGCTATCCAGCACCGCTTCCTGCGCCGCGACCATGCCGAGATGGATGAACCGGTCCATCTTCTTCTGATCCTTGGTCGGGATCCACTCGGAGATGTCCAGACCGCCCTCGGCCTTGGTGCCCACCGGCACCTGGCCCGCGATCTTGGAGGTGAGGTCCTTGGTGTCGAATGCTTGGATCGCGGTGACCCCGCTTTTGCCTTCGATCAGCCGCGACCAGACGGTCTCTACGCCGATTCCGAGCGGACAGGCGACGCCCATCCCGGTGATCACCACGCGCCGCATCGACGAACTCTCCCTCTACCTCGACCGCTTAGGCGGCTTTTTGCTTCTCGATGAAGTCGATCGCGTCCTTCACCGTGCTGATCTTCTCGGCCGCATCCTCGGGGATCTCGACGCTGAACGCCTCTTCGAACGCCATCACCAACTCGACCGTGTCGAGGCTGTCGGCGCCCAGATCGTCGATGAAGGACGCCTCCGGCGTGACCTTGCTCTCTTCAACGCCGAGATGTTCCACGACGATCTTCTTAACCCGTTCGGCGACTTCGCTCATCTGATCCTCTGACTACGTTGCTCGGTGATGGTTTCCTGCGGCTTCGGGCGCAGATGGTCGGGCCCGCTCGGCCTAGAAGGCGAGGCGCATAACATGGTTCCAACCGCCACGCCAAGGCGGCGACCCGGCAACCGCCCCTGCTTTGTGCACTCTACAGCATCGACATTCCGCCGTTGACATGAAGCGTGGCCCCGGTGATCCACCCCGCCTCGTCGGAAGCCAGAGTACACGCACGCCGCAGCGATATCCGCCGGTTGACCCATCCGCCCGAGCGGGATCGCCGCCGTCAGCTTGGTCTTCTGCTCCTCGGCAAGCCCATGCGTCATCGCAGTTTCTATGAAACCCGGCGCGATCACATTCACCGTGATCCCGCGGCTGCCGACTTCCTGCGCCAACGCCTTGCTCATCCCGACCAGCCCGGCTTTCGCCGCCGCATAGTTCGCCTGCCCCGGATTCCCGGTGGCGCCCACGACGCTGCCGATCCCGATGATCCGCCCCGAGCGGCGGCGCAACATGCCCCGCAGGGCCGCCCGTGCCAACCGGAACGGCGCCGCGAGGTCCACGTCCAGGACGGTCTGGAAATCCTCGTCCTTCATCCGGATCGCCAGACCGTCCTTCGTCATCCCGGCATTGTTGACCAGGATCGCGAGCGGTCCCGTCGCGGCCTCGGCGGCTGTGATCAGCGCATCCGCGGCCGCCGGGTCGCGCAGATCTGCCGGGCAAACTGCCACGCGCTCGCCCAATTCGGCCGCCAGCGCCTCCAGCGCCTCGCGCCGTGTCCCCGACAGCGCCACAACGGCGCCTTGCGCATGCAGCGCCCGTGCGATCCCGGCGCCGATCCCGCCGGACGCGCCCGTGACCAGCGCCGTCTTGCCATCCAAACGGAACATCAGAGTGCCTTCAACAGGGTTTCGATCTCGGCCGGCGTGCTCGCTGAATGCGTGGCGACGTCCGGGTTGATCCGCTTGGCCAACCCCGCCAGCACCTTGCCCGCCCCCACCTCGATGAAGCTGTCGCATCCCATCGCGATGGCGGTGAGCATGCACTCCCGCCACCGCACCGTCCCGGTCACTTGCTGCACCAGCAACTCGCGGATCTCGCTGGGCTCTGCCGCCCGCTCCGCCGTCACGTTCGCGATCAGCGCCACCACCGGCGGCCGCATCGTCGCCTCGCCGAGCGCGTCCCGCATGGTCGCTGCCGCCGGCGCCATCAATCGGCAGTGGAACGGCGCCGAAACCGGCAGCATCAGCGCCCGGCGGATCCCCCGCTCCTTGGCCAGAACGAGCGCCCGCTCCACCGCCGCGCGATGACCGGAGATGACTACCTGCCCGCCGCCATTGTCGTTGGCTGCCTCGACCACCTGCGTCTCTTCGCGCCCATCCTCGTGCCGCAGCACTGCCGCATCCGCGCAGATCGCCCGCACCGGCTCGAGTTCGGCGCCGAGGATGGCCGCCATCGCGCCCTCACCCGCCGGAACCGCCGCCTGCATCGCCTCGCCGCGCCGCTTCAGCAGTCGCGCCGCGTCCGGCAGCCTGAACGCGCCAGCCGCCGCCAACGCCGAATACTCGCCAAGCGAATGACCAAGCACGAGCGTTGCCTTGTCCTCGAGCGCGAACCCGCCCTCCGCCTCGAGCACGCGCAACACCGCCAGCGACATCGCCATCAGCGCCGGCTGTGCGTTCTCCGTGAGGGTGAGAGTCTCGGCCGGCCCTTCGAACATGAGCGTGGAGAGATGCTGCTTGAGGACCTCGTCCACCTCGCCGAAAACTTCGCGCGCGGGCGCGAACGCCGCCGCCAGATCACGGCCCATGCCGACGGCCTGGCTGCCTTGGCCAGGGAACATGAAGGCATGGACAGGCATTTCCTCGGGGCGCTCCTCTTTCGGGCCGCGGTATCACGCCGCATCCGCCAAGTGTCAAATCGGAGACACCCGCCCTGTCAAACCCTCAGGCTTCGATCCGGCCTCAGCCCTTTCGCTTGGCGCCCTGGGTCTTCCGCTCCGACCCGGCCTCGTCGTTCGCAACCTTGATCGGCGATCGCACGATCGATTTCACATGGCTCGGCGGCCGACCCGACGCCGCCGCGATCTCGCGGTCCTGCGCTTCGATAATTCCGCGCGCCGGTTCGTCGCCATCCAAGCCCTCCAGCAGATGCGCCAGCACCTTGCGGTTGGACCGCCGCGTGCCGTCCTCGTAAGTCACGTCAAACATGACGAAGCTGGTTGCGGCGCGGCTCTTCATCGCCACCGCGCTTACTCCTCGGTGCCAGGAGTGGCTTCGGCTGCCGGCTCCGGCTCATTCGCCCCGCCCGCTTTGCGCAGCGCCGCCTGCTCCTTGCGCTCCCGCAGCTTCAGATCCTTCTGAGCCTTCTTGGCCCGGTCCCGTTCGGCTCGCTGATGATTGTAATTCGGCTTTGAAGGCATGTTCGTATCCCGACGGTGTTGCAGCTATATGGCCGCAATCGCGAGCGAACGCGACTGCATGACCAGAACGTCATCCGAAAAGCTGAGCGTTCAAGCTCCAAACCTGTCCGAAATGCCGCGAACCGCCCGACAATACAGTCCTGCGTCGGCACCTCGTGCCTTTAGCGGGAGAGTGCGCTGCAGCAGGACTTGGACACCGGGTGCCATCTCGAGCCGGTGCGCCGCCTGCCGCTCAGAGATGCCGTGCGACCTCCGGTGCGACGGGCCGTCCGGTCAGATATCCCTGCACATACGGGCATCCCAGCGCGCGAAGCCGCTCGAGTTGCGACTCGAGTTCGACACCCTCGGCCACCACCCGCAACCCAAGCCGACGTCCGAGCGACAGCATCTCCTCAACGATTACATCTGAATCGCCCCCCGAGCCGAGATTGCGGATGAACGATCGGTCGATCTTGATCTTGCTGAACGGGAACCGACGCAGCGAGCTCAGCCCCGCATGCCCGGTGCCGAAATCGTCCAGCGTCAGCGACACCCCGAGGTCCCGCAGCGCGAACATCGTCTCGTGCACCGGACCGGTATCCTCGAGCAGCATACCTTCCGTGACTTCCAGCTCCAGCCGCTCCGGCGGCAGGCCAGCCTCGCTCAGCAACGCCCGTACCATTCGCGGCAATCCGCCGCCTTGGAACTGCGCCGGGGACAGATTGACGGCAATCGTCCGCGCGTCGCTCCAACTCGCCGCCTCGAGACAAGCCCACTCCAGCACCGACCGTCCCAACGGCACGATGAGCCCCGTCGCCTCCGCGATCGGGATGAACAAGCCCGGCGACACCTCACCCCGCACCCGATCGGTCCATCGCAGCAGCGCCTCGAATCCGGCGATCGTGTCGCTCTCCAGAGACACGATCGGCTGATATACCAGTCGGAATGCCGCCGTGCCCAGCGATTCGCGGAGCGATTGCTCGAGCTGGAACTGCTCCTCCTGCGCCGCCGCCATCGCGGCCTCGTAGCGGCAGACTTGGTTCCGACCGGCATCCTTAGCGCGATACATCGCGATCTCGGCGCTGCGCAGCAACACCTCGGGCGCCGCTCGCCCGCTGCTGATCGCAACGCCGATGGACGCCGTCAGCGCCACCCGGCGTCCGTCGATCAGATAGGTCTCCGCCAGCAGCCGCAGCACATGCTGTCCGAAAGAGACCGCATCCAGCTGACCGTTCCGCTTTTTATGCACGATGGCGAACTCGTCCCCGCCAGCACGCCCGACGAAATCCCCTTCCGGCGCGACCGCCCGCAGCCGATTGGCGACTTCGACCAGGATCTGGTCGCCAAGCACATGCCCCCGCGCATCGTTGAGTAGTCGGAACCGGTCGAGATTGACGTAGAGCAGGGCGATCTCCGCCCCCTCCTCCCGCGTCGCCAGTTCCCTCTCCAGGTTCCGGCGCAACGAGAGCCGGTTCGGCAAACCGGTCAGCTCGTCAAACAACGCGGTGCGCTCGATCTGCTCCTGCGCCCGCTTCAGGTCGGTCACATCCGTATAGGTTCGGACGATACCGCCGCCCGGCAGCGGCACCGTGCTGAACTCGATCACGGTCCCGTTCGGCCGTTCTCGTTGGTAAACCTGTCGCTCCTCCGCCATCCCGCCCGATCGCACGAGCGCAAGGATACTGGCGTCCGCCCCGACGAATTCGCCATGTTCGAGCTGATAGTGGAGCACCTCGCTCAGCGGCGGCGATCGTGCCAGCAACTCCTCCGGCAGACCCAGCATCTCGACCGCGCGCTGGTTGTACACCCGCACCGTCCCGCTCGCGTCCACCATCAGGATGCCCTGGGTAATGTTCTCGAGCGTCGTATTCAGCGTCGTCGAGCGTTCAGCGAGCAGGCGCTCCCCGGCCTGCAATGCGGCAGCCGACTCTTCGAGCTCGGCCGTGCGACGCTCGAGGCTGAGCCTGGCGATCTCAACCTCGTCGTTCCTTCGCGCCAGCGCTGCCTGCGCATCCTGTTGCGCGCGGAATTGCCGCAGAAGTGCCAACAGCATGAACAACACGCAAACCGACAGCATCGCGGCCGCGGCCGCGATGCCGATTGCCTGCCGCCGCCACGTGGCGAGCGCATCCGCCTCGCTCATGCTCACGACGATGCTCAATGCCTCGCTTGCTGGCGCTTGCGACGTGATCCAGCCGGTATTCGAGCCGTGCCCCGTCGGCGCTGCATCCGGCACGCGCGCGAGAACGGTGTGATCCTGTCGCTCCAACGTGATTGCCACGTGCGGCGTGACTGCGGCTTGTTTCAGCGAGTCCGTCAGCGCCTCGGACGGCACCGACCCCACCACCACGCCTTGAAACCCGCCCGTCCCGAAATCCAGCCGGCGGCTGAAGAACACGGTTGGGCGCCCGGTGAACCGGCTGATCGCCGGAGCGCTGACGTATAGACCTTTGACGCGGCTCTCTCGCATCGCAGTGAAAAAGTCGCTCACGCCAACGTTGACGGCTGCCGCCTCGGCCGATCGGCTCGTGCTCATGATCCGGCCGGCCGCATCAATCAACGCAAGGCCCTCGACCGGCCCGTCGCGGCCGCTCCGCTGGACCAAGATCGCGCGCGCCGCCGGGTCGCCGAGGAATGCCCCAGGATCCACCCCGGCCCGCGCCGCCGCGATCTCGACTCGATGCACAGTGTCTTCGAGCGTGATGTCGACCACCTGCAGGGAGCGCGAAACTTGCTCGGCGACGATCGTGCTGAGTTGATCCAGGCTGCGCCGTGCCTCGATCATCGCCGAATTCCGCAACGTCCAGGCAAGTGCAAACGCTGAGAGCAGCGCCACCGCGAGGAACAGTCCGGTGGATATCGCGTACAGACGGGCATGATTGCCACGTGCGCCACCTCCGCCCGCAACGTCCGGCCGTGACAGGAACGCTCGCCTGACGGCTTCGGTCACGTGGCGCGCACCGTATTCTCCTCCAGCCGGACACCTACCGTCAGTTTCCGACGGTTCACCCGGATCGAACGCTTCTCGCCCAACAAAGATACTGCTCCCTCGGTCATGCGAGCACGCCACACTACCGCATCGGAGTTAATTATTTCCTTTCGACGCTGCCGATCGCCGCCTTTCCGGTTTCGCGGCCCATACCCTCAAGCTGGGATCATCCGCCGAACCCATGCGCCCAGGCTTTGCGCCCGCCAACGCGGCGCGACCGTGAGCCAATGCAGCCATCGCTGCGCGTTCGCGAGGCTCAGCTTGTAACGGTCCGGACCTGCCAGGAAATCGTAAACCGTCACCCCTTGCGCCCGATACGCCTCGATCGCCAGGAAGTGGCAGGTCAGGCCCGGCTTTTGGTGCTGCGTCGCGCCGCCATAATTGAAGCCGCTCTGATAGGCGGACACGATCCCGCGATGCCGGAAATTCATCAAGTAGCCGACCACGTCGTTGGCGCCGGTCACCTGCAGCATGTCCACTTCGCCGTTCGGCACTCCAGTGGCGATCAGCGCCTGGTAGAACCGTCGCACCGCTTGCGTCGCGAACGCCCCCGGCTTGCCCCGCGCGTTCCAGGTAATGTTGTGCAGACGGATCAGCTCGGCCAGGAACTCCAGCCCGGTCTCCACGGTCTCGGCCCGCCGCAGGAGCAGCGCCCCTTTCTCCGCATACTGCCGGTTCGACCGTCGCAGCTGATGCCGCGTATTGCGGCTCAGCCGTTCGATGAACGGCTGCGTGGGCGGCAAAAGGCTGAAGTCGACATACGGCGCCAACCGCGTCGACGACTCGTTGACCACGCCCCCGGTCAGCAGCGCCGCCCCGGCGCAATCGGGCGCAACGCCCGACAGCACCAGCCGCCGCGCCCGTCCGTGGCCTTCTCCCACCGCATCATTCATGGCCCGCGCCAGCAAATGTCCCAGCACGGACTGGCGCAGGACCGGATCGGCGATCGAGATCAGCGGTCCGTTGTGCTCGATGAAGGTCGAGTCGAGCGCGGGGTCGGTGCTCTCGTGAAGGTATAGCGATTCCGTCGCCCGCCGCGTTGCGCGGCGGTTGAACAGCGCCAGCGCGACCAGCTCTCCATCCCGAGACGTCTCCAGCAGCACCGGATCGGGATACCGCTCGGCCGCCAGGCAGCCCACCCAGGTCCAGTCCTGGAAGAATGACGAGCCCGCCGCAAGCGCGAAGCGTCGCCAGCGGTATTCGAGGGCGGCCAGCGACTCTCCAGTCAAGCTCGGTCGCGACAGAATCGTTCGATACATGTGAGCGTCACATACCCTGCTTCGCTGCCGTCTGCACCTTCCCACGATGCATGACGCCTGGCAGGTTGCGCGCGCCGCCCAGGAGGGGTCTTGCTCAATTTCGCCGCCGACGTGCTCCTGCCGCCGACCAGTTTGGCCGTACTGACGTTCCTTCTGCTGCTCGGCGGGCGTCGTGCGCGTGGGCTAGCGATCCTCTCGACCGCAATTCTGGTGCTTCTCGCAATGCCGAAAGTGGCGGCGTTGATGCTCAACAGCCTGGCTCCGCCACCGGTCGTAGGCGGGCCCGCCCCGTCCGCCATCGTGATCCTCTCCGCCGACGGGGTGCATCTTCCGGGACCCGACGACCTCGAGCCGGGCTTGTTCACCCTCGACCGTCTCCGCGCCGGCGCCGCCCTCCAACGCCGCACGGGACTGCCGATACTCGTCGCCGGTGGTCAGACGGACTCGCAGATGTCCCTTGCCGGCATGATGTCGCGCAGCTTGCGCGACGATTTCCGTGTGCCCGTAAAATGGGAGGAGAGCCGCTCGCTCGACACCTGGGAGAACGCGGTCAACAGCGCCGCACTGCTCAAGCCGGCCGGAATCACACGCGTCTATGTGGTAACCCATTTTTGGCACATGCGCCGGGCCCTCGTCGCTTTCCGCGCCGCCGGGCTCGACCCGGTGCCGGCGCCGGTCCGCGATCCGTTCGAGCTACCGCTCTCGGCGGAGCAGTTCGTCCCGCGGCCCTCCGCTTGGACATACAGCTACCTGGCGCTCCATGAGTGGGTCGGCCTCCTCTATTATAGTACGCTGCGGTGACCGAACCCGACCTGCTCGTCGCCGGGTCGGTCGAGGAACTCGGCCCGGAGTGGGACAGTCTCTTCGCCGCGGGGCCCGGGCTGCAATCCAGCCGCGCCTGGTTCGCCGCCAGCGCTACCGCGGCGCTTCCGCCCGGCGCCGAGCCGCACCTGCTGGCGTTCGCCGATCCGGAAGGGCCGCTCGCGCTCTTTCCGATGCTCGATTGCCAGGATGGAAACCTGCAGTCGCTGACCACGCCCTACACCTGCCTCTATCAGCCGCTGCTCCGCCCCGGCGCTCCCGCCGACCGGGTCAGCGCGGCGATGCGCGCCTTCGCGTCCTATTGCCGGCGGTGGCCGGTCATCCGTTTGGAGGCGCTCGACCCCGATTGGAGTGGCCTTGCGGCGTTGCGCGACGGTTTTGCGAGCGTCCGTCTCGCCACCCGCGACTTCCATCACTTCGAGAACTGGCGCGCGGCAATCGGCGAGGGCGGCTGGGACGCTTATCTCCGGACCCGCCCGGGCGCGCTGCGCGAAACGATCCGCCGCAAGACCCGCGCCGCCGAGCGCAGCGCTGGGCTCCGGATCGAGGTGGCCCAATCCGGCTCGGCGCTCCTGCGCTCGTTGGACGCGTACGAGCATGTTTACGCACGAAGCTGGAAGGAGCCGGAGCCGTATCCCGCCTTCAACCAAGCGCTCGTGCGTGCCCTGGCCGATAGCGGCAACCTCCGAATGTTCATCCTCTGGCAAGCGGACACACCCGTCGCCGCGCAATACTGGACCGTCGTCGAAGGCGCCGCGACCGTCCTGAAGCTGGCGCATGACGAGGCTGCCAAATCCCTCTCGCCCGGCACCGTCCTGACCGCCTACGCGATCCGCCATCTTGTTGACACGGACAGGGTATTCAACCTGGACTTCGGTCGAGGCGCTGATCCATATAAGCGCGCCTGGACCGGGGAATGCAGTGCGCGGATCGGGCTTCTTGGTCTCGATCCGTTGTCGCCGCGGGGACTGGGAACCCTAGCGCGTCACGATCTGGGCCGCGTTTGGCGGCGAGTGGAGCGGTGGCGTCCGTTATCAACCGCGCGTTAATCAATTTCAGATACACCCAAGGTCGAGAAAACACCCTCGACCCTGCCAAGACCGGAGCGCAGCGGCGGACCAGTATGGAGCGCGAGTTGGGATCTTACCTCATTACCGGCGGTGCCGGCTTCATCGGCTCGCATCTTGCCGACGCATTGCTCGCGGCCGGGCACACCGTCCGCGTGCTCGACGATTTCTCGACCGGTCGCGTCGAGAACGTGGATCCGCGCTGCGAGGTGATCCGCGGCGATGTGTGTGATCCCAAAATGGTGCAGCGCGCGATGCTCGGCACGTCGGGCTGCTTCCATCTCGCCGCGATCGCGTCCGTCGCTCGCGGGAATGAGGATTGGCTCGGCACGCACCGAGTCAATTTGGGCGGAACGATCACGGTGTTGGACGCTGCCCGCCACCTCGCCGGCGTGCCGGTCGTCTACGCCTCGTCGGCAGCGGTGTATGGCCGGACGTCGGGGATCGCCGACGAGGCCATGCCGACCGCTCCGCTGACGGCCTATGGGGCGGACAAGCGCGGTAGCGAGCTTCATGCCCGTGCCGGCACGCTCGTGCATGGCGTACCCACGCTGGGGTTCCGCTTTTTCAACGTGTTCGGACCGCGGCAGGATCCCAACTCGCCCTATAGCGGCGTGATCTCGATCTTCGCCAAGAAGATCGCTTCGGGCGAACCGATCCAAATCCATGGCACCGGCCGGCAGACCCGCGACTTCATCTATGTCGGCGATATCGTCGCCTTCCTGCTCGCGGGCATGCGGGCGCTTCGCGCCGGGCGCGACGTCGAAGCCGAAATCGGCGCACCGGCGCTGAACGCCTGCACCGGGCGCGAAACATCCGTGGCTGATTTGGCACACACGATCGGCCGGCTGCTCGGCTGCGAGCCCCAGATCCATCACGGGCCGCCCCGCCCTGGCGATATCGAGCGATCTGTCGGCGCCCCTGCACGCGCCGAATCGTTGCTGGGCATGACCGCGCGAACCGAGCTGTCGGAAGGTCTCGCACTGACCCTGGCCGCGTTGCAGAGGGCGAATACGGTGCATTCGGCATGAAGATTCTTGCCTCCAACAACCCCGGTGGTATTGGAGGTTCCTTGAAGGCGTGTAGCTCAGTGGCAGAGCGCTGCTATTACATGGCAGAGGCCGGGGGTTCAACTCCTTCCACGCCTACCAGGCTTGTCAGGTTCGTGTCGTTCGTAGGATGTTCGGCCAACCCTCCATGGGAGCACCGGCTTTAACATGATCCGCAATTTGACTCGGGTTTTCTGCCTTCTCCCCCTATTCGTAGGAGCGCTTGCCGGGTGTGGCCCGTCCACGCCGCCCGTCAACCAGGTCGTGCCCGCGAACCTGCCTTATGTCATCGGCCCGGGTGACACGATGGGGATCTATGTGTTCCGTAACCCCGAGCTGAGCACGACCGCAGTCGTCGCCCCCGACGGGCGGATCTCGTTGCCGCTCGTGCCGGACATCGTTGCCAACGGGAAGACCGCGCCTGAATTGGCGAAAGCCATCGAGGAGCGCCTGCGCGAATACGTCAAGGAACCGAAGGTCTCCGTCATCGTCAACGGCTTCGTCGGCCCCTCGAGCCGCCAGGTCCGGGTTATCGGTGAAGCGACCGATCCTGTGGCGATCCCCTATCGCGACCAGATGACGCTGCTCGACGTAATGATCTCGACCAAGGGTCTGACCCGCTTCGCTGCCGGCAACCGTGCCGTGATCATCCGGCGCTATGGCGGCCCGCGGCAAGTCATTCCGGTTCGCTTGAGCGACCTGATCAAGGACGGCGACATCGATCAGAACGTCGCGATGGCACCGGGCGACATTTTGTTGATCCCGCAAACCTACTTCTAGGCTGAGGCGTCGATGTATCAGTTTCAGCTTCTCGCGAAAAAGCAGCTCACCGCCGCATGGCGCTATCGTTGGCCAGCCATTCTCCTGTTTTGGCTGGTCTGCGCCGCGGGGTGGGTCGGGGTGATGAAGATCCCGAGCACGTACGAGGCTGACGCCCGACTATACATCGACGCTGACGCCATCCTGACCCCGCTGCTGCGCGGGATCTCGATGGACTCCTCTCTGCAGGCGCAGGTCGACCTTCTCTCGCGGACTCTCATGAGCCGTCCGAACCTCGAGAAGCTCGTCTCCAAGACCGACCTCAACAACCAGGTCAACACGCCCGCGGAGAAGCAGGCGTTGGTTGCCAAGCTGAGCAACGAGATCAAGCTCGTTCCCCAGACCCGCAGCCTCTTCAACATTTCCTATCGCAACGAAAACCCCCGGCTGGCCTATGATGTGGTTCAGGCGATGCTGACGGCCTTCGTCGAAGGCAAGGCGGGCAACAATCGGTCGGATCTCGAGAACGCCAACAAGTTCATCGAGAGCCAGCTCGCGTTCTACGAGCGGCAGTTGCGTGACACCGAGCGCCGCCGTGCCGAATTCCGCGCGCGGTATACCGATCTGCTGCCCGGCGACAGCGGCGTGAGCCGTCTGCAGGCCGCCGTGGAAGCGGTCCGTTCGCTCAATGGTCAGATTGCCGACGCGCAGGCGCGCCGGATCGCGCTCGCGAAAGAGCTCGCCGGAACGCCGCCCCTTCTCGTGACTGAGACCGAGGCCGCCGCCGGCGGCGGCGGCGGCTCGTCGCGCGTGGATGAAGAGGAGCAGAAGCTCCGTGAACTCCGACTACGACTCACCGACGCACATCCCGACGTCGTCGCCGAGCGTCAGCTGATCGCCTCTCTGCGCGCGTCCAAGGTTGGCGGCGGCTCCGGTCCGCGGGCCACGGGCCCGAGCAGCCGCGCTGTGCCCAACCCGGTTTACGAGCAGCTCAAGGTTCGCCTCGTCGATACCGACACAAGCATTTCCTCGCTCGATCGGCAGCTCGCAGACGCCACCAAAGATCGCGAGCGGCTCGAGGCGATCGCCAAGAGCGCGCCCGGCCTGCAGGCCGAGGCGCTCAACCTGGACCGCGACTACAGCGTCCTGCAGACCAACTATGCCGCGCTGCTTGCCCGACGCGAATCGATGCGGATCTCTGCCGCCGCAGAATCCAGCGCCGACCAGGTGAAAATCCAGATCATCGAGCCGCCGCTGGTTCCACAAGTTCCCGTCGCCCCAGCGCGGACCAAGCTGATCACTGGCGTCTTGCTTGCCGGTCTCGGCGCCGGACTGGGCCTTGCCCTTTGCCTCGTGCAGCTCGATCAGTCGTTCCACACCACTGACGACCTTCGGTCTCTCGGATTTCCCGTGGTGGGTGGTGTGTCGCTGCTAGGAGCCGCCGTCCCGTTCGTCCGACGAGCATTCAGTGTCAGCACGTTCGCGGTTGCCGTGGTCTTACCCTGCCTGGTCTACGGCGGGCTGTTAATGAGGCTCTTGCGGAGCGGCGCCGCGTGAACGAGTTCGGCCGTTAGACTGACCGCCGTCCACGCAAGGCGGCGGTCAACGTCCCATCGTCCAGCACGTCGAGCGCGCCTCCGAACGGCACGCCCTGCCCAACCCTGGTGATCGGAAGTGTCGGCGCCGCACGGCGAAGCTGTTCCGTGAGCCAATGCGCCGTGCTCGCGCCATCCACCGTGGCGCCCAACGCGAGGATGACCTCGCTCAAGCCAGGCGCTGCGGCGATTAGCGCGACCGTATTCAGATCGTCGGGCCCGGTCCCGCCAAGGGCTGAAAGCGTTCCGCCGAGGACATGATAGCGCCCAGTGTGGACATGCGTCCGCTCGAGCGCCCACAGATCGCCGACGCCCTCCACAACGCATACCGAGGATTGGTCGCGCGCCGAATCGGCGCAGATCCCGCAGGGATCCCGACTATCGAGATTACCGCAGACACGGCAGGACCGCACAGCTCGCGCCGCCTCACCCAACGCGGCGGCCAATGGCAGCATCCGCGTCTCCGGCTGTTGCAGCATTCGCAGGACCGCTCGCCGCGCGCTCCGCGGACCGAGACCCGGCAAGCGCGCCAGGATCCCGATCAGCCGCTCGACTTCAGGTCCGCCCACAACGCCTCATTCCGGCAGACTTCCTAAAACGGCAGCTTCATGCCCCCGGGCAGTTCCAGGCCGCCGGTCGCCCGCTGCATCTCGTCAGCCATCACCGCCTCGACCTTGCGCTTAGCGTCCGCATGCGCCGCCACGATCAGATCTTCCAGCATCTCGCTCTCCGACGGATCCAGCAACTTGGGATCGACCTTAATCCGCCGCAGCTCCGATTTCCCAGACAGCGTCAGCCGAACCATGCCGGCCCCGGCCTCGCCCTCGATCTCCATGGCATCCAGCTTGGCCTGCATCTCCTGCATCTTGGCCTGCATCTGACTGGCCTGCTTCATCAGGCCCGCAAGGTTCTTCAAGTCTCGTCCTCCATGTCAGCCGACAGCTCCGGGTCCGCCGGCGATTCCGGCGACAACCCATACGCGTCCACACGGCTATCAGTCACCCCGGCGATCGTGGCACCCGGGAACGCGTCCATGATCGCCCGCACCAGCGGATGCTCCGCCGCTTCATCCCGCCGCGCACTCTCCGCCGCGGCCGCCTGCGCCGCGAGCGTCGGCTCACCCGCCACCGGCGACACCGCGATCATCCAGCGCGTTCCGGTCGCGTCGAGCAGCGCTCGGGCTAGGGTCGAGGAAAGATCCCGCGGTGCCTCCGCTTGCGGTCGCAGCTCGATCAGGCCCGGCGCGAACCGCACCAGATGAACGCTATGCAGCAGATGGCCATGCAGCAGCGGCTCGCGCGCCGCCATGAGTGCAACGACATCCCGGAAGCTGCGCGGCTGCGGCAAGCTGTCAACAGCCGCCTGCTGCGGCAAACTAGCCACAGCCGCCTGCAGCACGGGGCTGCCGCCGACCACCGCCCTGGCGCCGCCATCGCCACCGGCCGGCGCCGCGGTCCGCACCGGACCGGACGGCGATCCTTCGCTCAACCGCCGAACCAGCTCGCCCGGCGCCGGCAAATCGGCGGCGTAGCAAAGACGGATCAACACCATCTCTGCAGCCGCGCGCCGATCGGCCGCTTGCTCGACCTCCTGGGTGCCCTTCAGCAGCATTTGCCACAGCCGTCCAAGCACCGGCACGCTCAGGCGCTCGGCTAGCGCTCCGCCGCGCGACCGCTCCATCTCCGGCAGGTCCGTCCCGTCGCGCAGCCCGGGCACCGTCTTCAGCCGGGTCACCAAATGGGTCAGCTCGAGCAGGTCCGCGAGCACCACGCCGAGATCCGCCCCGCGCTCATGCGCCCGATCGGTGATGGCCAGCGCCTGCTCCGCCTGCCCGGCGAGCACCGCCTCCATCAAGTCGAACACGGCGCTCCGGTCGGCCAGGCCCAACATGTCCGACACGGCCTCCGCCGTGATCGGCTCGGCCCCGCCCCCCGATTGCGCAATCGCCTGGTCCAACAGTGACAAGCCATCCCGCGCAGACCCGTCCGCTGCCCGCGCGATCAGATCCAGCGCATCATCCGCCGCGTTCACTTGCTCCGCCTCGGCAATCCGGCGGAACAGCCCGGTCAACTCCGCCACCGAAATCCGCCGCAGGTCGAACCGCTGGCATCGCGACAGCACCGTCACCGGAACCTTACGGATCTCGGTGGTGGCGAAGATGAACTTCACATGCGGCGGCGGCTCCTCGAGCGTCTTCAGCAGCGCGTTGAACGCGTTGCGCGACAGCATGTGGACTTCGTCGATGATGAAAACCTTGTAGCGCGCCTGCAGCGGCCGATAGCGGGTGGCGTCGATCACTTCGCGCACGTCGTCGACGCCGGTATTGCTCGCGGCGTCCATCTCGATCACGTCGGGATGCCGGTCCGCCATGATCGCCACGCAGTTCGCGCAGACCCCGCAGGGATCGGCCGTCGGCCCGCTGCTGCCGTCCGGCCCGATGCAGTTGAGGGCGCGCGCGATGATCCGCGCCGTCGTCGTCTTGCCGACGCCGCGCACGCCGGTCAGCATCCAGGCATGCGCGATACGGCCCTGCGCGAAGGCCCGGCGCAGGATCCGGATCATGGCCTCCTGCCCGATCAGGTCATCGAACGTCCGCGGCCGGTATTTCCGCGCGAGAACACGATACGGCGGCGCCGCGGCCGGCGCGCTCGGCGGGTCGCCGAACAAGCCGGGACCCTCGGGCGGCGGCTCCGGCAGGATATCGTCCAGCAACCCGGACATCGGTGGCGCCGGCTCTCCTGTTACGAAGGGTTGGGCGGTGAGGGTGGGAGGCCGAACGATCGACCCGAGCGGAAACTCGTTGCGGCTGCTACCTTCCGGTCCTGACCGGGTTGGCGAGGCGCCCGTCCGCCGCCGACCTCCCGAGCTTCTCTTAGCACGGCCTGGTGGGGGTGGCACAACAGGGGCGCGCATGCGAGAAGCGCGTCGGCATGACGCTCATCCTCGCTCGGCGCCCCAACGCCTACACCGGCAGCCCCCTCGACCGTGCGGCCCACCACCGCGACGACGAGGCCTGGATCGCGGCCCGCCTCGCCGACCCGGCGAGCCTGTTCGTCCCGGTCTGGCGAGCCAAGACCCTCGTCGCCGGCGATGAAAGCCCCAATGCCGTGTTCCTCACCGGCGCCGTCGCCGAAGCCGTCCGCATGGCCGGCGGCCCCTGGGCGTTTCTTGGCCTCAAAGGCGAACACGCCGTCTTCGCCGTCGATGTCAGCGCCGTCGACGATCCGCTGCCGTTGCTGCCTGACGCGCTCGGCCGGTTCGAGGACCTGCGTGCCCTGGCCGGACGCCTACCGGCGGACGACGCTGCCGTTCTCGCTCACGCCCGCGGTCTCATGCACTGGCGGACCCGGCACAAATTTTGCGGCGTCTGCGGCGCACCCTGCGAGCCGCGCAGCGCCGGATATTCCCATGTCTGCACCCAGTGCGGCACCCATCATTTCCCGCGGACCGACCCGGCCGTCATCATGCTGGTGCATCGCCACGGCCGGGTCCTGCTCGGCCATTCGCAGCGTTTCCCGAATAGCCAGATGTATTCGACCCTCGCCGGCTTCGTGGAGCCCGGCGAGAGCCTCGAGGAGGCGGTGGCCCGCGAAGTCATGGAAGAGGTCGGCGTGCCGGTCGGCCCGGTTCGCTATCACAGCAGCCAGCCTTGGCCGTTTCCGGCCAGCATCATGCTCGGATTCTACGCCGAGGCCTTGGCCGAAGCGATCACCATCCAGCAGGACGAGTTGAGCGACGCGCGCTGGTTCACTCTCGACGAACTGCGTGATCCCGAAGCGAACGGGTTCCAGCTGCCTCGTCGCGACAGCATCGCCCGACGTCTCGTCGAGGACTGGATGGATCACGCATGAGATCGCTGATCGTTCTCGCCTTGCTTCTCGCCTCGTGCGCGGCCAAGCCGCCGCCCTCCACTGCCGAACAAGCCTGCGCCGCCCGCATCGACCAGGATCCCGCGGTTCGCGATGTCCTGGCCAAGTCGGCCGAGACCGATTGGCTGTGGCAGAACGCCGGCAAAGTCGAGATCGTCAAGCAACAGGCGATGGCCCGCTGCCTCCGCGGCCGTGGCGCCCATGTCGGTGGCGGCGTCGAACGGCCTCGGTAGGCAGACGCCGATCAGCCCCGGCCGAGTTTGTGGTATTCGGGGTTGGGCATCATATCCAAGGCGTGCGCGACCCGGTTCGTGTAATTGAAAAATCCGGTCACTTCGGCGATGTCGAACACATCCTCGTCGGAAAAGCCGTGTTGGCTGAGCCCGGCGCGGTCTGATTCGGTAATGTCGTGCGGCACGGCCGTGAGCTTCACGGCGAAGTCCAGCATCGCCCGCTGCCGGGTCGGCAACTCGGCGACGCGATAGTTGAACGCCAGCATCTCGCCCAGTTGCGGATCGTCCGAAAGCTTCCGCACCGCGGCGCCATGCGCGACGAGGCAATAATAGCAGCGGTTCCAGGATGACACCGCCACCGCGATCATCTCACGCTCGACCTTGGACAGGCCCGACGGCCCGAGCATGAGTTCGTCATACAGCCGGACGAAGTTGCGCAGTTTCTCCGGCCGCAGCAGCCAAGCCCGCAGCACGTTCGGCACAAAGCCCAATTTGTCGCGGCACTTCTGGAAATACGGCCGCAGCTCCTCGGGCAGCGTGCTCTCATCGGCGTCGTCGAGCGCCGTGACGTGGTCGGGTTGCGGCATCTTAGCCCTCCAACTGCCGCGCTTGTTCGCGCAGCATGAATTTTTGCATCTTGCCGGTGCTGGTCTTTGGCAGCGGGCCGAACACGACGGTTCGCGGGGCCTTAAAGTGGGCCATGCGCTCGCGGCAGAACGCGATGATCTCCGCCGCAGTTGCTGTCGCGTCCGGTCGCAGCGTCACGAAGGCGCAAGGCGTCTCACCCCATTTCGGGTCCGGTCGCGCCACGACGGCGGCCTCGAGCACCGCGGGATGCCGGTAAAGCACGTCTTCAATCTCGATCGTCGAGATGTTCTCGCCGCCGCTGATAATGATGTCCTTGGAACGGTCGCGGATCTCGACATAGCCATCCGGGTGCTGGACGGCGAGATCGCCGGTGTGGAACCAGCCGCCAGCGAAAGCTTCCTCGGTCGCGGGCGCGTTCTTCAGATAGCCTTTCATGGTAATGTTGCCGCGCATCAGGATCTCGCCCATCGTCCGGCCGTCGCGCGCGACGGGTGCGAGCGTGGCAGGATCGGCGACCATCACCGCTTCCTGCACGACGTAGGCCACCCCTTGGCGCGCCTTCATGGCGGCGCGCTGCTCCGTGGGCAATGCGTCCCACTCCTCGTGCCAGGCGCATACGGTGGCCGGGCCATAGACTTCGGTCAGGCCGTAGACGTGGGTGATTTCGAAGCCGAGGCGCTCCATGCCTTCGATCACGGCTGCCGGAGGCGCGGCGCCGGCGGTCATCATCCGCACCGGATGTGGGCGCTTCTGCACGCCGGGATGGTTCAAGATCGCGCCCATCACGATCGGCGCCCCACACAAATGGGTCACCCCGTGCCGGTCCAGCGCCTCGATCACGGCGGCCGCGTCGACCCGGCGCAAGCACACGTTCGTCCCCGCCATCGCCGCGACGGTCCACGGGAAGCACCAGCCGTTGCAGTGGAACATCGGCAGCGTCCACAGGTAGACCGGGTGATGCGGCATCGCCCAGGTGAGCACGTTGCCAACCGCGTTCATGTAGGCGCCGCGGTGATGGTAGACGACGCCCTTGGGGTTGCCGGTGGTGCCCGACGTGTAGTTCAGCGCGATCGCATCCCATTCGTCGGCGGGCAGGGACCAGGCGAAGTCCGGATCGCCCTCGGCCAGGAACGCTTCGTAGGTTTGCGTACCGACAAGCGCGCCTGGGGGCGCCAGCGTGTCCTCCACGTCGATCACCAGCGGGCGGGGCGACTTCATCAGCGCGAGCGCCTTGCCGATGACGCCGGAGAATTCGCGATCGGTCAGCAGGACGCGGGCTTCGCCATGCTCAAGGATGAAAGCAATCGTCTCGGCATCCAGCCGGATGTTGAGCGCGTTCAGCACACAGCCGGCCATCGGCACGCCGAAATGCGCCTCCACCATGGCGGGCGTGTTCGGCAGCATCGCCGCCACGGTCTGGCCGGGTGCGGCGTGGCGCGAGAGCGCGGAAGCGAGTCGACGCGCCCGGTCGTAGGTCCCGGCCCAGCTCTGCCGCAACTCTCCGTGCAGGATAGCTGCTCGCTCGGGGAAAACCTCCGCGGTCCGCCGGATGAAGCTGAGGGGCGAAAGCGGAACGTAGTTCGCGCTCGTTTTCGGCAGATCGAACATGGCGTGATTGCTACGGGCGCCCCGGCCCGAGCGCAAGCGGGTGCGAAACAACAGAACCCCGCACGCTGCTCGCATGCGGGGTTCCGTGAAGGGCCGGCCGGGGTTGGCGCCATCCGGCCCAAACCTCTGGTTCGTCGGGCCCCGGCTATGCCCGGGGCTTCAAGTCCGCTCAGGCGGTGCGGCGGCGGCGGACGAAGCCGACCGTGGCCAAGCCCATCCCGAGCAGCGCCAGCGAGGCCGGCTCGGGCGTGGCGGTTGGCAGCGTCGCGGGCACGACGTTGGTCGGATCGAAGCAGAGCACCGCGGGCACGCCGTTCACTTCGGCATACCAAAGGTTGTAGGTGCCGGCGGCCAAGGTGGTGAGCTTGGTGTCCGCAGCGTTGGTCGGTGCGGCCGCGCTGTTCGGCAGGAGGTCGGTGCTGAGGTTGTTGACGTTGAACAGGCTGACGCCGTCATCGTGGCTGATCGTGATGTTGGTTAGCGCGTTTGCGATCGTGAACGAGAACTCGATGATCGTCGCGTGGCTGAAGCCGGTCTTGCTCAACGTCGCCGAGGTGCCGGTGCCGGTGTAGCTGCCGGTTCCGCTGTTGAAGAAGCCACCCACGGTCGGGGTGCCGCGCGACGGATCGTAGTTGAAGTCGATCGCGCCGGTGTAGACGCCGCTGCCGACCATGTTCTGGTTCGTGACGATCGGGTTGGTGGGCAGTGCTTGCTGGTTGGCCGAGTTGATGTTGCTGTCCTTCGTGTCCGCGCTCCAGATTTTCACGGCAAAGGAGCCGGCGAGCGCGGTGTTGCAGCTGTTGCACTCAGGGACGAGCACCGCGGCGTGCGCGCCGGCGCCGGCGACGGTGAGGAAGCTAGCGGCGGCGAGGGCGGAGAACAGCTTGTTCATGATGGTGTCCTACTGCGGCAGACCCGGGCCAACCCCTGGTCTATACCGCTGTAAGAGCAATCGTCATGCCATCGTTAAACTTCCATCACCGTCAATGGCTTAGCCGAACGCGAGTCTCAATAAAACTCTGGCGTGTAAAATTTTCTGACGAATGCAACCTGGAGCTGCATTTCAGACCATGGTTCCCCTTAGAACCCGAACATGTGGTCCAGCGAGAACGCACCGGACGTCTCCATCAGGCCGTGATAGCCGAAGAGGCGGCAAGTCGCGTCGCGGATAAGCACGTAGCCGCGCGGTCCGGCCTGCTCGAGCAGGGCGTCGCCGAACCGCTCATGGGGGAACACCATCGCGCTACCGGAGCATGCGATTTGAAGCGTCCGCTCGGCGATCACCGCGCCGGATCCGTCGTGCAGCAGCAGGGTCGTGTCGGAGGCCGGGTGCCAGGGCGCCGATGCAGCGTAGATCAGCGCCGCGAAACTGCGCCGTTCTTGGTCGCCAAGCTTCAGGAACAGCCGGGTCGACAAGCCCGGCGGTGGCCCCGAGTAGCTCTGCGGTTCGTCGCGGTAGGTCATCGCCGTGTTGTAAATATGCGCGCCGAAACTGCTCTCTGCCTCATGGCCGCTCGCGCGGTGTTCGTAGCGGACCAGACAGTGCATCCAGCCGTCGGCGTCGCCGCCGTCGCGGAAATCATACAGCAGTTCCGCATGGCCCTCCTCGGCGCCGAACTCCGCGAGGTCCACGGCGACATCATGGTCGCGGGCCAGCTTGCCGAGGAAGCGCTCGGCCAGCTTGCGTCCATCGACCGCGAACACTTCGAGACGCAGCGGAAGGTTGGCCTGCCGCTCCGCCATCGGCGTCGGCAGCACAAGGCTGCGGAACCGGTCCGGCGGCAGGATCGGGAACGGCAGCAGATAGCCGCGTCCCATCAAGTTGTGCAGCGACTTGATCTCGGGGTTCGGCTTCAGATCCGCCCGTTCGACGTTCAGATGCGCGATCCGGGTCCGACCGCCGCGCACGACCTCGTATCGGGGCCGTACGATGTGGCGTCCGGTGCGGACCTCGATCTGCGCCGGCCAGGCGAGGCCCGGCAGCAGATCGGCCACATCCACCGCCGCCGTCGCGTAGCCCGGCACGGCGTAAGGCAGCGTCACCGGATGCTCCGCGCCCATGCGGTCCAGCGCCACCGCGCCCTGGGGAATCGGTGCGGCATGGCTGTTCTGGAGCCAGAAGATCACGCGCTCGCCTTCGGCCGGGGCGGGCATGCCGGCGTAGCGGTCGCTCGGCCAGGCATTGGCATCGTGCGTGCAGGAAAGGCTCGGCTCGTCGCCGCTGCCGTAGGTGTCGAGCGCATATTTGACGATGTCATGCCCAGCGGCGCCGATCGCATGCAGGAACAACTGGCCGGTGAATGCCGGGAGGCCGAAGCGCGCCCGCACCTCCCGGCTGTCGATCGCGATCCCACCGGCCCCGGCGGGTGTCGCTTCTTCCCACTGGGCCAGCACGGCGCCGGCGCCATCGAACAACCGGCACCACAGCCGAACCGTTTTGGCGCCGTAGCCTGCCCAATAGTTCGCCGTCACTAGCCGGGTGTGCAGCCCGGTGCCGTCGGGTTCGCCGGTGTCACGGAAGAAGGCGTAGTTGGTCGCGAAATTCGTTCGATCGAGGTAGCGGGACGGGTGCGTCAGCATGTTCGCCGGCAGCTTCGCCTCGTCGAGCGTCAGCACCGTCATGCTGTCCGGCACCATGAACGCGATCCGCGCCCGGGTCCGGCCGGCGTCGAAGGCGGCGATCAGCAAGAACCTGGCGTCGGAGTGCGGCAGGTCCGTGAGCGGCTTGGCGGCGACGCCCGCGCGCCGCTCGCCGATCTGGCCCACGTCGTGCACGAACACTTCGGCCGGAGCGGGCATTGCCGGGTGCATCGCCCAGAGCGCGCTGGCGACGCCGTCCGGGTCATAGACCGCCAACGCCCCACTGCGGACGCGCTCGGCGAGCAGCAGGATGGCCTCGGCTGCGAGCGGGTGCGCCAGCGCCTTGTAGATGACATTGCCCCCGGCCCGGGCGTCGAAGGTCTGGATATCGAGCATGCCGCTTCAATAGCCCAGGCGATGGCGAACGTCTTGACCCGCTGCGCCGGTATCGTCGAGCGGCGTCACCGGCCAGAGATCGAGCCGCCCGCTGAACGGACGCACGCGCCCGTCTTCCTGCAGGAGCCGGGTGAACAGCCGGATCCGCCGGGACCGCCCCGGCAACCCGGCCAGCAGCACCGGCGCCGTCGTCGCCACCGCTTCGGACACCATCGACACACTGTCCTCCGTCACCACGATCGCGTCCGCCAAGGCAAGCATCCCGAAATACGGGTTCTCCCCCGCCATGTCCCAGACCCAGCCGCCCAGCGGCGAGACGGCAGCAGCGAGCGCCTGCCGCGCGTCCTCGGACGTGCGCCGCGACGGGGTCAGCGCGAGCCCGACCTGATCCGCGCGCATCATCGCCGCCAGCTGCGCGCCGAGTTCGGCCGCCACCGGCTGGTCGAGCCGGAACCGCCCGTTGCTGCCGCCGATCAGCACGGCGACCAGCGGTCGCGGCAGATGCGCCAAACGCGGCGCCCACACCGCTGCCGCTTCGGCCAACCGGGCAGCGGTGACTCGATGCAGGGCGGTCCGCGTCACGACGATGTTCGGGCCGGCGATCCCGTCATGGCGGTTGACAACGACGACGTCGAAGCGGCCGGGGTCCATACGCGGATGCTGGACCTGAACGAGCCGGCGGCCTGGCTGGCGCAGGGCATTGGCGACGACGGCTGCCGTCCCGCCCGCGCTCATCAGGATGTCTCCCGGCACGTCCCGCAATCCCACGGCCGGCAGCGGCGAAGGCCATAGCCGGGCCGAAACCCACCGCCACGGCGCACGCGGTTGGAGCGAGATCACCTCGGGCGACAGGTCGGCGGCTTCGGCCAGCCCGAGCGCCTGGGCCTGTAGCCCGGCCAGGGGCTCGCTCAGAATTGTCGATGTCGGCATGGCCGCGCTTCTCGACAGAACCGGCTTCCTCGTCAATCCGCTATGCTCGAGCGCCGAACCCCGAGGACCAACGATGCCATTAATAAAATTCCGATCCATCAACCCTGCGCTGCAGCCCCGGCGGACCCGGATGGACGTGCCTGGCTGGGGTGGCGGCTCTGATCCGCGGCAGGACGGCGCGCATGAGCAGCCCTGGCACTGCATTCCCTTCACCGAAGCGGCCCGATTCGGCCTCGAACTGCCGTTTCCGCACGACGTCGAAGTCCGCGTTACGGCGCGAAACGGGATGCCGTGGTTTGAGGGGCCGTTCTCAGATGACGAGTACCGACAAGCGGCGGCCCCCGTTCCGCAGCTTTGGTCGTCATTACTACACCTATCAACTGCTGCTCGACTTGAAGGTGGAGCCTGGGCTGGCGCTGAAGGTCGAGGCGCATCCGCAATTCTTCACCGACACGAGCGGGGAGGTGCCGATCGCAGTGCCTGCCATCATCCGGCAGTGGTGGCCGATGATCAATTTCGTGGTGTTCAAGACGCCGGCGCCGGGTCAGACACATGTGTTCCGCCCCGGCGAGCCGATGCTGGCGATCTCGATCGTGGAGCCCGACGATAAGCTGGAACTCGTCGCGATGGAGGAGGAGGAGGCGGCGGAGCGCGAATTGATGGCCCGGCGCATTCACGCCAGCCGGGAGACCTTGTCGGCCGACACGCAATGGACGTCGTCGACCGACACTGTATTCGATGGGACCTACCGGCGGCTATATGGCGCCGCGAAGAGCGCCAAGGATCGGTGATCCCGGACGACTACCACCGGCGGTAGTAGTCGTGATGGTGGTGGTGATGGTGGTGATAATACCGCTGATAGTAACGGTGATGATGATGGTGGTGATGGTGGTAATAGCGCGGCGGCGGCGGCGGATAGTAGTAGGGGTAGTATTGCGCCTCTTCGATCCGTGCTTCCGGCGCATCGAGCGCCTTTAACGTCGCCGCTGCGTTCGGTATCGGCCGCAGCAAGTCGGCATAACTGGCTGCCTCCAGCACGGCCTGCGGCGCGGAGACGGCCGCCTGGGCCGGCACTCCTGCCACAAGCGCGCCGACCGCGCCCAGCAAACCGACCATTGTCTTGTCCATGATCACACGCCCCTTCGTCAGCGATCGTTCCAATTATCGCCCACACTGCGCCCGCATTGTGGC
This sequence comes from uncultured Alphaproteobacteria bacterium, assembly GCA_963848035.1. Classification (GTDB taxonomy): domain Bacteria; phylum Pseudomonadota; class Alphaproteobacteria; order Acetobacterales; family Acetobacteraceae; genus JAVVHH01. Next base: position 1,344,654 of record CAWKCD010000001.1, on the reverse strand, counting down.
GGGAACGGCGCGGATTAGTGTCCTGCCGTTAACGGAACGGTGAGCCGTGGTGATGATGGTGGTGGTGATGGTGGTGATACCGGCGGCGGTAGTAGCGATGATGGTGATGGTGGTGGTGATCCCGACCCTGCACCAACTCGCGAACGACCGGTCCGAGTTGCGCGAGTTCGACCGATCCCTCGGGAGCTGCCTCGTCCATGGCGCGCAGCGTCGCCAACGCGTTCGGGACGGGGCGCAGCAACTCGGCGTAGCTCTGAGCTTGCAGCACGGTTTCGGTCGGCGGCGCAACCGGCGCTGCTTGACCCGGTGCCGTCACAACCAGGGCGCCGACTGCGCCGAGTAAACCTGCGATTGTCTTGTCCATCGATGCGTTATCCTCTGCCTTGGGCTTCAACGAGTGACTGCAGCTTTCGTTGCAGCCGCCGCCCCGGTGGCAGGAGCAGGCTTGTGTGGCATACGGTCCTGAATGGCCGTTACCACCGTACCTGACAGCGTTGTATCGGAACGAGATGCGCTTGCGCAGGAACTGTTCGAAACCCGTCGTACGTTGGCCCAGCTCGCGATCGAACGGCAGGCGCTTTCTGACCGGCTAGCGACGGTGGAGGCGCAAGTGCGGACGGAGGCGGCGGCCTCGGTCGGGGCCGCCTATGCCGAACGCGACCGCGCGTTCGAGCAGCGCGACGCCGCGATCGCCGCGCGTGATTCGGCCGGCATGGCGCAGCGCGAGGCGGAGGCGGCACTGGCGCGAGTTCATCGGCAGCACGGCCTGGCGGCTCACCGCGCCGGTCCGATTCGTGCTGATCAGGCTGCTGGGCCGCGACCGGTGATTGAAATCGGCGGCCTCGGCGCCCGGATCTGCGTGATCGGCAGCACGGTCTTCGACACGGACCGCGGCGCCGTTGCCTACGCTACCGCCGAGCTGCTGGCTCGCAGCTTTCCGGTGGGATTTCGGCCGGCCGAACCGGCGGGTGACCCGATCAGGCTGCCCAATGGCCGGGTTCTTCCAGCGGCGGACGCTTCACCGGTTGCTGCATTCTTCTGTGACGACGTTGCCGACGACCGGGTTTGGTCGCTGCTTCCGTCGTGCGCCATGACCTTTATATGGATGACCGAGGCGCCCGGGACGGAGCTGGTCATCGAGCGACTGAACGAGCGCGCCGACCTGATCCTCACGCCGGGTGCGGCGCTATCGAAGGCTGCCCGCCGGGCTGGCGTGACGAAGCCGATCACGATCCTGCCGATCCCGCTGGATCTGGACGGGGCGCTCACAAGTGGACTGCCCGGCTCTCGGTCGGAGTTTTCCGTCGCAATCGTCGACTCCACGGGCCAGGAAGCCGGGCGGCTAGCGGCGGCGTTGCGCTTCGCGGGTAAAAGTTCGACGGAGCTGAGCCTGCTCGCCGACGGCGAACCTACCGACGGCGCCGACCTCGTCGTCAGCTTCGCGCCCGTTAGCCTCGCCGCGCGCCGGAGCCTCGCTGCAGGCCAAATGGCGATCACCGCAGACCCGGAACTGGCGGGCATCCCCGGCGTCTTCCTGTTGGCAGACGCTGCTGACGCCGAAACGATCGCCGGCGCGCTCGAGGCCGCACGGAACCACCCCGCGGCAGCAACCGCGACTACTCGCCGCCTCGCCGCGGCGCAGCGGTGGAGCTTCGCCAGCCTCGCCGGCCGCTTCGGCGCCCTGATTGACCCCGCCATCGCCTATTACCGGGCGACGCCGGACCCGAACGCCGGCATCGTCGAGGCGCGCCTCGGCCGGCGTGGCGACGCGATCGGCGGCACGAGACGGCTGGTCTGCCCCGCCTACGATGCCGGCTTCTTCTCGATCTTCAATGCCTACATCAGCCATCTGGTCTGGCAGGAGCGCGAAGATCGCTGCCACGGTGTCCTGCCGGATTGGGACGTCGACCGCCTGATCGCGCGCATGGATCAGGGCGACATCATCGGCAACGCTCGCAGCTTCTGCTACGGGCAGCCCGGCGACGGTAATCTGTGGCTCAAGCTGTTCCAGCCGGTCCTCGGCGCCAATGAAGCGGAGATGCAATCCGCCGATTTCCTCTGGCGGCATGCCGAGGCGCCGCTCGACCGCCACAACGAAGCGCGGGAGCCGCATCTCACCTATACCCGGGCATACACCCTGTACCGCAGCCCGGACTTCGAAGCGGTTCGGCGGCAATACCACCGCGTGTTCGCCCGCCATGTCCGTCTACGCGCCGAACTTCAGGCCGAGATCGATGCCTTCGCCGCGCGCGTTCTGGACGTGCCGGTCCGCATCGCAGCCCATGTCAGGCACCCGAGCCATACGGTCGAGCAGCCGAACCAGCGCATCGCCCATACCGACGCTTACATCACGCGCGTTCAGGCGGAGCTCCGGCGCCAGGGCATCGATCCGGCCGGCAGCGACTGGGTGGTGTTCGTGGCCACTGACCAGCAAGCCGTGCTCGACCGTTTCGCTGCGGCGTTTGGCGCGCGCGCTGTATTCTATCCCGACGCACGCCGCACCCGCGCGGACGAGGACGCCGCGTTCAACGCGCTCAGCCCCGTCGAGCAGAACCGCGAGGGGCACCAATTGCAGCACCTCGTTGCCGCCGACCGCGCAGGCTGGAGCTGGCGCATGGCATGGGAAGTCGTCCGCGACGCCTATACGATGGCGCGCTGCCAATCCCTGCTGCACGTCGTCAGCAACGTCTCGACTGCCGTTTCTTACATTAACCCGGGGCTGGAGATGATCTTCTGCGAGGCATGAGCGGCCGTATCGTCGTCACCGGCGCCTCAGGCCTGATGGGCATAGCGTTGGTCGACGAACTGCGCGCAGGCGGTGCAGACGTGGTCGGCCTTTCGAGCCGGGATGCCGATCTGACCGACGCGGATGCGGCGGTCGCGGCCTTTCAGCGGCACCGCCCGGAACTCGTGTTCCATCTCGCCTCCCGGGTGCGCGGGATCATGGGCAATCACGGGGTCCATGGTGAGGCTTATCTCGAGAACATCCGCATCAACACCAACACGATCGAGGCTGCCCGCCTCGCCGGCGCCCGCAAGATCGTGGCGATGGGCTCGGCCGCCATCTATGGCGATGCGGTGCCATTGCCGATGCGCGAGGATGATATCTGGATCGGCCCGCCCCACCCGGCGGAGATCGGCTACGCCCATGCCAAGCGCGCGATGCTGGCGCAGCTCGAGGCGTATCGGGACCAATGGGGCCTGGAGTTCGCCTATGCCGTCAGCACCAATCTGTTCGGTCCGCACGACCGCTTCGACGAGCGCCACGGCCACGTCATCCCGTCGCTGATCTCGAAATTCCACCGGGCGCCGGAACGTCTGACGGTCTGGGGCACGGGGGTTCCGCGCCGCGATTTTCTCTACGTGAAGGATGCGGCGCGCGCGCTGTCGCTGATCGGCGAGCGCGTCACCGGCGCGATCAACCTGGCGACCGGCACCGCAATTTCCATCCGCGACACGGTCGGCCTGATCGCCGAGATCAGCGGCTTTCGCGGCGATATCGAGTGGGATGCGACCAAACCCGACGGGCAGCGCCTGCGCGCCTATGACGTCAGCCGGCTCGAGGCGGTCGGTTTCAAACCGGCTTGGACGCTGCGCGACGCGCTGTCGGAGACTTTCGCCTGGTATCGGGAGAACGCTGGCGCGGCACGGCGGTGAGCAAGCGCGCTACGAGAGCTCTATCTCGATTTCAGCGGGAACGATGCCGGGCCAGATCGGCCTCGACCATCTCCGCGACCAAGTCCTCGAGCGAGATTTCCGGCGTCCAACCCAGCTGCTCACGCGCCCTGGTGGCATCGCCGTTCAGGACTTCGACCTCTGCCGGGCGGAGATAACGCGGATCGACCTTCACGTGCTCCTCGTAGTCGAGTCCGACATGGCCGAAGGCCAGACGGCAGAACTCCCGGATGCTCGTGGTCCGACCCGTCGCCACCACGTAGTCCGACGCCTGTTCCTGCTGCAGCATCAAGTGCATCGCCCGGATGTAGTCCCGTGCATGGCCCCAGTCGCGCCGGGCGTCGAGGTTGCCGAGGCCCAATTCGCGGGCCATGCCCAGCTTGATGCGCGCCACCCCGTCGGTGATCTTGCGGGTGACGAACTCGATCCCGCGCAGTGGGCTCTCGTGGTTGAACAGGATCCCCGAGCTCGCGTGCAGGCCGAAGCTCTCCCGGTAGTTAACCGTCATCCAGTGCGCATACAGCTTGGCGACGGCGTAGGGGCTGCGCGGATAGAACGGGGTCCGCTCGGATTGGACCGGCTCCTGGATGAGCCCGAACATCTCGGAGGAGGACGCTTGATAGAACCGCGCTTTAGGACGGACGATGCGGACCGCCTCGAGCATGTTGCCGGCGCCCAGGGCGGTGACGGTGCCGGTCAGCAGCGGTTGCTGCCATGACGCGGCGACGAAGCTCTGCGCGGCGAGATTGTAGATCTCGTCCGGCTGCTGCTGCTCGACCACGCGGATCAGGCTCGAAAGATCGGTCAGGTTGCCATCGTGTAGCTCGACATCGTTCAGCACACCGAGCCAGCGCAACCGTTCGCCAATCACGTCCGACGACGCCGACCGCCGCAGCAGCCCGACGACGCGATAGCCTTTGCCGAGCAGATGCTGCGCGAGGTATGCGCCGTCCTGGCCTGTGATTCCGGTGATGAGGGCAGTGAGCATGCGGCTTCGTAGAACACCGACCGGTACAGGTCTATCGGGCCGATGGGCGCGCACACTGGACGCGTCTTGGTCCCGTGCGCCACTCTGCGGGGAGGATAATGGTGCCGACGCTCAGGATTGAACTGAGGACCTACTGATTACGAATCAGTTGCTCTACCACTGAGCTACGTCGGCGCCGGACCGCGTATACCGGTCAGGCGCGCCTGCCGCAACTGCGGAACGGGCGCTTGGAAGGAACGTTCAAGGCTTGATGTCCGAAGTTGTCGATCCATCGCCCGGGCCGGCCGAAGCCTGGGCGGCTTTGCGCGAGTGCCCCGATTGCGGCTTGTTCCAGCATTTGCCGATGTTGCGGCCGGGCTTCGCAGCCGAGTGCATCCGCTGCGGCAAGGTGCTGCGCCGCCGCAACCGCTACAGCTTCGCGGTGACGGAGGCGTTGATGCTCGCCGGCATCGCCCTGTTCACCATCTTGCTCTATGCGCCGCTGATGGCGATCAACGTGCTCGGGCGGCAGCAGGGGGTGACGCTGCCGGCCCTGCCGATCGCGTTCGAGCAGTTCGGCATGTGGGAGCTCTCGGTCGTCGTATTGATGTTCACGTTGCTCGCGCCAGTTCTGAAGCTGGCGCTGACGGCTGGGGTGCTGATCGGGCTGCGCACGGAGATCCCGTCGGCGACGCTGGCCGCGATGGCGCGCGTCCGCTCCTGGCTCGGGCCGTGGGCGATGACGGAGGTGTTCCTCCTGGGCATGTTCGTCGCTTACACGCGGCTGACATCGTACGCGACGGTGATGATCGGCCCGGCGCTCTATGCCATGGGCGCGATCATGATGATAACCGTTGCCGCCGACGCATGGCTCGATGAACACGCGCTCTGGGAGGCGATCGCGCGCGCCCGGATCCTGCGCGAGCGAAAGGACGGCAGGGAACACGTCGTAGCCACCGGCAAGACGATGATCGGTTGCGATACGTGCGGGCTGGTCACCGCCGGCGATATCGGGGCGCCGTGCTTCTGCTGCGGCAGCTATCTGCGCGAGCGCAAGCCGGATGGGATCGCACGCAGCTGGGCGCTGCTGTTCGCCGCCGCGGCCCTGTACATTCCCGCGAACCTCTTGCCGGTGATGACCATCGTTCGGTTGGGACAGACGACCACGAGCACGATCCTGGGCGGCGTGCAGGAGCTGATCGCGTATCAAATGTGGCCGCTGGCGCTCCTGGTCTTCGTGGCCAGCGTGGTCGTGCCGATCGCCAAGCTGCTGCTGCTGATCTACATGCTGGTCACGACACGCCGGCGGTCTTCGCACGCGCTGGTCGAGCGCACCCGCATCTATCGCATCGTCGATGTCATCGGCCGCTGGTCGATGATCGACGTCTTCATGATTTCCATTCTCACGGCATTGGTTCGTATGGGTTTCCTGGCCTCAGTCATTCCTGAAAATGGCGCTATCTGCTTCGCCGGCGTCGTCATCCTCACCATGTTGGCCGCGGCCAGCTTCGACCCGCGATCGATGTGGGACTCCGCCGGACAGGATGGGCGCGACGCCGATCGTGCCGGTCCGCTCGACAAGGTGCACGCGTGAGCGATCGTCCGGCCGCCACCGTGCGGCGCAGCAAGATCTCGTGGGTGTGGCTGATCCCGCTCGTCGCCGCACTCATCGCCGGTTTCCTCGCCTGGCGCACGCTGAGCCAGCAGGGTCCGCAGATCACCATCACGCTGCGTGGCGGCGACGGCATCACCGCCGGCCAGACCCGGGTGCGTTACAAGGCCGTCGAGTTGGGGCAGGTCGAGAGCGTCAAGCTGAACAACGATGCGACCGCCGTCCTGGTGACGGTCCGGATGCGGACCGAGGCCGAGCAGTTCCTGACCGATCATGCCCGCTTCTGGGTCGTTCGCCCGCGCCTCAGCTCGGGCAGCCTGGCCGGAATCGAGACGATCGTCTCGGGCAGCTACATCGAGATGGATCCCGGCCAGCCCGGCGGCGAGAAGAAATACGCGTTCACCGGGCTCGAGACGCCCCCCGCCGTACGAAGCGGGGAGCCGGGCACAACCTACCGCATCAAGGCCGAACGCATCGGCTCGCTTTCCTCGGGCGCGCCGATCTTCTATCGCGACATCAACGTCGGCGAGGTGCTCGACTACAACATCGGCAACGGCCTCGGCCCGGTGATGCTGAATGTCTTTGTCCGGTCGCCCTACGACAAGCTCGTGCGCGAGGGGTCGCATTTTTGGAACGCGTCCGGCCTTTCCGTCCAACTCGGCGGCGACGGCGTCCGGGTGGAGCTCGCCAGCCTGCAGGCGGTGCTGAACGGCGGCATCGCCTATGACGCGCCCGCAGACCCGAACGCCAAACCGGTCGCGGCGGGGACGGAGTTTTACCTCTACCGCAACTACAGCGAGGCCAAAGCGGCCGGCTACAAGGCGCGGCAGGCATTCGTCACCTACTTCGAATCATCGGCCCGCGGACTGTCGGAGGGCTCGTCGGTCGAGTTCTTCGGCCTGCAGGTCGGGACGGTTACCAAGGTCGAACTCGACCTGAACACCGTCACCGCGACGGCGAGGGTCCGCGTCCGCTTCGAGGTGCAGCCGGAGCGGATCGACAGTGCGACCGCAACGTCGGCGGACGATCCGATCTCGGTCGCGCGCCGGCTGGTCGCGAGGGGGATGCGCGCACAGCTCCGGACGGCGAGTTTCCTCACCGGCAGCATGACCTTGGCGCTCGATTTCGACCGCAATGCGCCGCCGGCGGAGCTGACACAGGATGGCGCCGATTGGGTGATCCCGAGCGAGGCGGGCGGGCTCGACAACATCATGGCTTCGGCGAGCAATATCGCCAACAAGCTGGACCGTCTGCCGCTCGACCAGATCGGCGCCAACCTCAACAACACGCTGCGGTCGGCTTCAAGCGCGATGGCCAGCGTGGGCGAGCTTGCCGCCCATGCCAATAGCGGGCTGAGTCCGGCATTCGCCCGTTTGCCGGCAATCACCGCGTCGCTCGAGAACGCGGCGGTTCGCGCGGACCGGGTTCTTACGTCGTTCGACCGCAGTTATGGAAAGGATTCCGACATCCAAAGGGAATTGGCGCGAGCCATGGTTCAGGTCGGCGATACCGCGCGATCCATCCGCTTGCTGGCGGACTTCTTGGACCGTCACCCGGAGGCGCTGGTGCGCGGCCGGGCGGGGTATTCGGGGCCATGAAGCGTTTTCTTCTGCTCGCCGGGCTGGCGCTGGCTTCGTGCCGGTCGCCGGAGCCGAGCTACTATACGCTTGCGCCCTCACCTGGTCCGGCGATCGGCGGCGCGCCACCGCTCGTGGAGCTGCGCCGGCCGGGCATCGCGGGTTATCTCGACCGGTCGGAGATCGTGCGGTCGAATTCGGCTTACCAGCTCAAGCTGGATAGTTCGGAGCGGTGGGGCGAGCCGTTCAGCGACATGGTCGCGCGCGTGCTGGCGGAAGATCTGCACAACCGTCTGCCCGGGACGACAGTTTTCACCTCGACGGGGGCCATCTCGGCGGATACCGGCGCCAAGATCGAGATCGACCTCCAGCGGTTGGACGCCGATGCGACCGGGCAAATCCAGCTGCTGGCGCAGGTTGCGATCACGCGCGGCACCGATCGGGACAACGCGACCGCACAGACGGTGCGCATCACGGTGGCGGCGCCGGGCTCCTCGACGCGTGACTATGTGCAGGCGATGAGCCAGGCGCTGGGCCAGGTCGCCGATCGGATCGCGTCGCAGTTGCGGCGATGACGCCGGTCAGTGGATCCGGATGCTCGGCTGCTGCCCGCTGAGGCTCTCGCGAAGGTCTTCCAGCGTATAGGGTTTGCGGAGAAAGGGCGCATTGCTGGGAGCATCGACGGTGCCGATGACCATGGTCTGCGTGTATCCGGAAGTGAGCACGGCCGGCAGCCCCGGGCGCATCTCCCGGGCGCGGGTCAGGAGTTGGAGGCCGTTGATGCCGTTCGGCATCACGATGTCGGTGAACAGCAGGTTGATCGAGAGATCACGTTGCAGAAGCGAGAGTGCTTCCACCGCATCGGCAGCCTCAATGACTGAACAGCCTAGTGTGCGGAGCAACTCGGCCGCGAGTTCGCGGACCGAGGAATCGTCCTCGACGAGCAGGACCGTCCGTTTGCTCCCGTCCGAAGCCGCGGAATCCCGGGCGGTGGGCAGCAGGATCGCTACCGTCGCTCCCTCCCCTTCGACCGTTCTGATCTCGAGCGTGCCGCCGGACTGGCGAGCAAAACCGAAACATTGGCTGAGGCCGAGACCGGTGCCGCGGCCAACGTCTTTGGTCGTGAAGAACGGTTCGACGCAGCGGCGTGCCACTTCCTCCGACATTCCCGTTCCGGTGTCGGTCACTCCGATGGCCACGTACAAACCGGCCGGGATATCGTAAGGCGCTTCGAATTCTTCCGGGCCGACATGGCGCCTCTCGGAGAAGATCGTCAGCTCGCCGCCAGCCGGCATGGCATCACGCGCATTGATCACAAGGTTCATCAGCGCGGACTGCATGTGTCCGCCGTCGATGTTCACGTAGGGGATGTCGTGGATGAGCCGCCATGTGAGACGGATCCCGTCGCCGACCGCTTTCTGCAGCAATTCAGCGAACACGGACGCTGCATCGTTCACGTTCATCGGCTTGGGATGAAGTATCTGCTTGCGGGAGAAGGCGAGAAGCTGCGCGATCAGCTTGCGGCTTCGGTCGATCGCGACGCGGTTGATGCTCAGATAGCGATCAATCCGTTCGTCGTCCGAGGAGAGCCGAATCAACTCGAAGGTCGATTCGATGGCAGTCAGCAGGTTGTTGAAATCATGCGCGATTCCGCCGGTGAGCTGGCCGACCAATTCGAAGCGCTGGGAGTGCTGCAACTCGTCGCGCAGCTTCTGCAGCGTGTAGCGATCGTCGATGTTGCGGGTGACTTTGACGAAGCCATTCATTCTGCCGCCCGCGCCCAGCAGCGGTTGGATGAGGACGTCTGCGTGGAACCGAGTGCCGTCCTTGCGGACGCGCAACCCCTCCGTTTGACACCGTCCGGTTTCGCGGGCCTCCGCGAGCCCACGGGCAGGCAAGTCGTTCTCGTGATCATCTTGCGTGTAAAAGACGCTGAAATGCTGACCAATGATCTCAGACGCTTGATAACCCTTGTTCTTTTCCGCTGCTTTGTTCCAGCTTATCACGCGACCGCCATCGTCAAGGCGGAACACGGCGTGATCCGTTAAACTGTCTAGAACGGCTTCCAGGCTCGAGATAGGTTCTGGCATGTCATGGTCTCTCCGACAGCAGCGTTGCAGGCTAATGCGGGAGTGAAACCGGGCCGGTGGGAATGCATAACAATTGCATTGCCACAATCTTTAGTCAATTTTAATTTAACGACACCGCGTTCTCGGCGATTTAGACGACGACCCTAAGCGATCGCCGGCGCACGCTCGGCTGCCGCACGGGACCATGCCAGCCCGACATCCTCGTCGAATAGTTCGGCTAGCTTCTTCATCACCGTGCCGCCCAACTCTTCGGCGTCGACGATCGTGACGGCCCGCCGATAGTAGCGCGTGACGTCGTGGCCGATGCCGATCGCGATCAGCTCCACCTGGTCGCGGCTCTCGATCTCGTGGATCACCTGCCGCAGATGCTTCTCGAGATAGTTGCCGGGATTGACCGAGAGCGTGCTGTCATCAACCGGTGCGCCGTCGCTGATCACCATCAAGATCCGACGGTGTTCCGGACGTCCGATGAGCCGGCGATAGGCCCAGAGCAGCGCTTCGCCGTCGATGTTCTCCTTGAGCAGGCCTTCGCGCAGCATCAGGCCCAGATTCTTGCGCGCCCGCCGCCACGGGGCATCCGCGCTCTTGTAGATGATGTGCCGTAGATCGTTCAGCCGGCCGGGATTGCGCGGCTTGCCGTCCTGCACCCAACGCTCACGGCTCTGGCCGCCCTTCCACGCCCGCGTCGTGAAACCGAGGATTTCCACTTTCACGGCGCAGCGTTCGAGGGTGCGCGCAAGGATGTCGCCGCACATGGCGGCCACCGTGATCGGCCGACCGCGCATGGAGCCGGAATTGTCGATCAGCAGGCTGACGACGGTGTCGCGGAAGTCGGTCTCGCGCTCGCGTTTGTAGGACAGCGCCAGGAGTGGATTGACGATGACGCGGGCGAGACGGCCCGCGTCGAGCATTCCCTCCTCGAGATCGAACTCCCAGGCGCGGGTCTGCTGGGCCATCAGGCGCCGCTGCAGCCGGTTAGCAAGCTTGCTGACGACGCCCTGCAGATGCTGGAGCTGCTGGTCGAGCTGCTGGCGCAGCCGGGTCAGCTCGTCGGGATCGCAAAGGTCCTCGGCTTCGATCTCTTCGTCATTGGCGCGGGAGTAGGCCCGGTAAGCCTGGTGATCGTCGGGAACCGGCTTCTCGCGCCGCTGCTGCGGGCCGCCGGGCCGGTCTTCGCCTTCGGCGGTAGCGGCGTCATCGTCCGCGTCGTCCTGGCCTTCTTCGTCCGCCGCGTCGGCTTCCATCTGCTCCGGCTGGGCGCCGAGCATCGAATCCGCATCGCTCTGCTGGTCGCCCTGGTTCTGCTCCTGATTGTCCTGGGCGCCGCTCTCCTCGCCGCCTTCCTCGCCCTCGTCCTGCTGGTCTTCCGGCTCGCTCTCGACTTCGGCCTCGGCCAGATCGAGCGCGGCGAGCAGCTTGCGGGCGGCGCGGGTAAAGCGGCGCTGGTCCTGCTGCGACTCGGCCATCTCGGCCAGCGCCGCATCGGCGGAGTCGCCGAGCGTGCCGCGCCAGCTCTCCAGGATCCGGCGCGCCGCCTCGGGCGCGGCCTCGCCCGACATCTGCTCGCGAGCCAGCAGCGCCAACGCGGACGGCAGCGGCAGCTGGTCCTTGCGGGTCATGCGATCGAAGCCCTCGGCCTCGCACTCCTCCTGCAGCCGCGCCCTCAGGTTTGCGGCGACGCCGGACATATGCCGCCCGCCGACCACCTCGACGCGGACCTGCTCCAGCGCGTCATAGACGTCTTTCGCCTCGCGCCGGCCCGGGCTCCGCGCCGCATGCAGCGCGTCGTCGTGATGGCGCAGGCGGAGCGCCACACTGTCGGCGGCGCCGCGCAGCTTGGCCATCTCGGCCGCGGGCAGCGCCCTGGTCGGCAGCGGCAGACGGGCACGCTTACCCACCAGGCCGGACGGCCCCGGCTGGAACGCGACCTGCACCTCGGGCGTCTGCGCGATCGCCCGGAGCGCGCCGGCAGTCGCGCGCTTGAAGTCCTCGGTCCGGGCGTTGTCCTTGTTGTTCGACCCCGACATCAGATCCCTTTGCGCGAGCCCAGCAAACCGGTCGGCAGCTCCTCGTTGAAGCAGCGCTGGTAGTATTCCGCCACCGTGCTCCGCTCCGCCTCGTCGCATTTGTTGAGGAAGGTCAGCCGGAACGCGAAGCCGAGATCGCCGAAAATCCGGGCATTCTCGGCCCAGGTCATCACCGTCCGCGGCGACATCACGGTCGAGATATCGCCGTTGATGAACCCGGCGCGCGTAAGGTCGGCGAGGGCCACCATGCTCTCGACTTGCTTCTTCTTGGCCTTGTCGTCGGCGGTGATGCCGGCCTTGGCCATGACGATCGCGGTTTCCTGGGCATGCGGCAGGTAGTTCAGGGTCGCGACGATGTTCCAGCGGTCCATCTGGCCCTGGTTGATCTGCTGCGTGCCGTGATACAGCCCGGTCGTGTCGCCGAGGCCGACGGTGTTGGCGGTCGCGAACAGGCGGAAGCTCGGGTGCGGCCGGATGACCTTGTTCTGGTCGAGCAGGGTGAGCCGGCCTTCAACCTCGAGCACGCGCTGGATGACGAACATGACGTCCGGGCGGCCGGCATCGTACTCGTCGAACACGAGAGCGCAGGGGTGCTGCAGTGCCCAGGGCAGGATGCCCTCGCGGAACTCGGTGATCTGCTTGCCGTCCTTCAGGACGATCGCGTCCTTGCCGATCAGGTCGATGCGACTGATATGGCTGTCGAGGTTGACGCGGATACAGGGCCAGTTGAGGCGCGCCGCGACCTGCTCGACGTGGGTCGACTTGCCGGTGCCGTGATAGCCCTGGATCAGGACCCGCCGATTATGGGCGAAGCCGGCCAGGATCGCCAAGGTGGTCTCCCGGTCGAACATATAGGACTCGTCGATTTCGGGGACGTGCTCGGTTCGGACCGAGAAGGCAGGCACCTCGAGGTTGGTGTCGATGCCGAACAGCTCGCGCGCCGACACGGTCAGGTCAGGGGTGCTGATGGCCGAGGTGGGGGTGGAGCGGGCGTCGGCGAGGGCGGCGATGTTGTTCATGAACGAGCTTATCCTGTACCGTTCGAAGGAGGGCAGCCGCTGACCGGGCGAGGCAGGATAGTCTGCTCGCGGTCGCAGCGAAAGCTCAGCCGGCCGCCGCCATCCTGGGTTCCGATGTCAAATAATGCCGAACCGCGGCGTAGGCGAGGTTGATGTGTTTCAAACGCTCCTCGGCAGCGCGGTCGCCGCCGTTGGCATCGGGGTGGTGGCGCTTGGCCAATTCCTTGTAGCGCGTTTTGAGATCGGCCATCGAGACCGGCCAATCGATCCCCAGCGTCTGGACGGGTTCGCGCAGCTCGGATGGCACTCGCTCTTCGTTAGGCCGCTTGCGGTGGAGTTGCCCGGTCTGCAGGAGGTGCAGCGGGTCGCGCAGGTGCGTTTCGTCGAAAGCGGCCTTGCCGATGGATCCGAGCGGCCAGGTCGGGCGCTGCCAGGACGTATCATACCGCGTCTGTTGTTCGATCTGGCCTGGCGTCATGCCTTTGTAGAAATCCCACGACGCATTGTAGGCGCGAACGTGCTCGAGGCAGAACCAATGGTATTGGTTCAGCTCCGTGCGCGACTTGGGCGCGCGGTACGCGCCAAGTTCGCTGCAGCCTGGGGCATCGCACAGACGGCCCGGCGCGTCCGGATCGGGCGCGTAGGCCCGGGGTCGCGTTGGGCGTCGGGTCATCTTGCAGTTATGTGCGTTTGCGGTGGCGCGGGGCAAGTGGCAGCAGTAGATGGGATCATGACCAACCGCGCCGCCCGCATAGAAGCCGTGCTCCGTGAGCATTTCACGCCGACGATCCTGCAGGTCGTGGACGATAGCGCCAAGCATGCCGGGCACAGCGGGGCACGAGAGGGCGGCGAGACGCATTACAGCGTCCTAGTGGTGTCCGACCGCTTCGCCGGCATCGGCAGAGTCGCGCGTCATCGATTGGTGAATACGGCGTTGGAGCCGGAGTTCGGTGCTGGGCTGCACGCGCTGGCATTGACGCTGCGGGCCCCCGGCGAAGGTTAGGTTTCCCGCTTCTGCAATCGTTCCGACATTGACATAAAAACGTCGATCTGTTTCTCTGCCGTTATCTTTGGGCCAAAACGGAGAGAGTGCACGTCATGAACACGTTTGCAGCCGCCGCACTGATGAGTCTGGTCGCCGTCACCGGCGTCGCCACCCAGGCCCGAGCCGATGACGATGGCGGGGCGTGCAGCATCCCGGCATCGGTTGTCTCCAAGGTGCAGGGCCAGCTCGCGGTGGTCGTCGCGATGCCAGACGCCAATGGTGGCCTTTTCTCACCGAACCGCATGTGGTCGGCCATCGTTGATCGCAAAGGCCGGCTCTGCTCCGTTATCGCATCTGATGGCGACGCCTGGCCGGGCAGCCGTGATATCGCGATTGCCAAGGCGAGCACGGCCAACGATTTCAGCAACAATAAACTCGCGCTGTCGACGGCGAACCTTTACGCCCCCACGCAACCGGGCGGTTCGCTCTATGGTCTGAACAACAGTAATCCTTTCAATCCAGCCTTCAACGCGCAGGGCACAGGAATCGGTGCGGTTCCGGGCGGGATCATCACATTCGGGGGTGGTGTTGCACTCTATCACAACGGGCAGGTGATCGGCGGCCTCGGTGTGAGCGGTGACAGCTCCTGCGCCGATCATGCAATCGCTTACCGTATGCGAAAGAACGCCGGCTACGGCACGGTCCCATCCGGCGTCACACCCGACAAAACCGACAACATCCTTTACGCGCCCGTTGGCACCGCACCGACCGGCTTCCAACAGCCGCATTGCTTCGCGACCGATATCACGCCGTAAGGAAGCCTACAGACCAAGTAGACGATTATCCCCCCCGGACGTGTTTGGACTTGATCCGGGGGCCTCTCCTGTCGCGCGATCGCCAGAATGAAGCGGGAGGACGAGCAGGCATGGCAGCCGAGACAGCAGGTATAGCGACGGCAATCTTTACCGTGATCGGGACAGTTCTCGGCGCCAGCCTCAAGGCGGGTGGAAGCCGAGCGGCCACGCAACGACGGGCCAACGGCAAGGTCTACACTCAAATCGAGAAGATGCTGTTGGATCTCCAGGCCATCAACAACGCGTTTTGGAAAGAAGACGAGAGAATTCGGGCGGCGAAGCGCGAACGGGACGTCGCTGCTCGGGCGAGGACGCCCGAAGCTGACCGGCCGGAGATTCCGGGCCGGGTCTATCACCTGTCACAGGACTTCCTGGACCGCCGGGCACATCTCTGGAGCCTCGTCCAAAAGGCGGAGGAGACCGTCGCGGACAACGTGCTCGACCTCAGCGCCGGATTCAGTCGAACGTATTGGCGGTTCTACCGCGAACTTCTGCTGCCCGGGGCTCCGGAGATGGAGCAGAGCGCTCGTCATGCCCTCGCGGAACAGGTCGTCCTGAAATGGCGCAACACTTTGCGGCGCAAGGCGGAGGCTGGTTTTCGGCTGAGGATCGCCTTTGTGCTGCTTCAGTTACTGGCCGGCATCGCGATCGGCGGGATGATCGTGCATTACCGTCCGTTTCTGGCGGCTGGGCTCCCGGATCTACCGCAGCTCACATCGCAACTGGAACATCTTCTGTAACGCCGCCTGGCTCATCGGTTCACCCGAGCGTGGTCGCCGGGTCTGAGGATAGGTTGACACTCCCCACGAGCGCTTCACCGCTTGAGAGCGTGACTGTGCTCACGTGGCCGGGGTCGAGAGCGAACCGGTGCAAGAGGTCGAGTGGCGAGCCGAGCAGATGCGCAAGCAGCGATTTCAGCACATCCTGGTGGCTCACGAGAACCAGTTCCCCGTCGGGGTGAGTGGCGGCAAGGCGGTGCAACGCCGATACCGCACGCGATTGCGCGGCGAGCATCGTCTCGCCGCCTGGGCAAGCAGCGAGCCCGCGCGCAGAATTCCACGCAAGCCATTCTGGACGACGGTCCAGCTCGGCGAAGGTCAGGCCGGTCCATTCGCCAAAGTCGATTTCGTCCAGGCCCGCATCGATCGTCACCGATAAGCCCGCGCGCGCCGCGATCGGTTCGGCGGTCTCGCGGGCGCGCTGCAAGGGGCTCGAGACGATGGCGCCGAGCTTGCGGGCGCCGAGCGTCTCCGCCAAGCGTGCCGCCTGCGCCCGGCCCGCCTCGCTCAGCCCGACGCCTTCCATCCGCCCGGTCAGCACGCGGCCCAGCAGGCCGTGGGCGGCGTGCCGGACCAGGTGCACCGTCGTCAGGGGCTGTTCGCCTCGTTCCATAAGCGGACGCCGCCGGTCAGGCCCGCCTGGTTCGAGACGATCTTAACGTCGTCCGGCAGCTTGAAGTCGATTTTGGTCGCGTCGCCGCCGCCGATATACAGCCGGTCGAAGATCACGACCGCCCTCAACTGCGCGACGATCCGCTGCACGCGGCGGTTCCAGCGCTTGCGGCCGACCCGATGCAGGGCGGCGACGCCGAGATACTCGTCGTAGTTCTTGCGGCCGCGGGCGATGTGCTGGCTCATCTCCATGTGCGGCGCGATCCGTCCGTCCTCATACAAGGCCCAGCCGAACCCGGTGCCAAGCGTGATCACCAGTTCGAGGCCGTGCCCGCTGATGACGCCGAGGCCTTGAACGGTCGCGTCGTTCTCGACGCGGACGGGGGCTCCCAGCAGCTCCATCAGCGCCTTGGCGAGGTCGAACCCGCGCCACTCCTCGGTGCCGAGGTTGGGGGCGGTCAGCGTCTTGCCGGCGCGCACGGCGCCGGGGAAGCCGACGGAGACGCGGTCGAACCCGCCGAGGCTGTTCGCCATGCCGGACAAGGCTGGCACGATGATCGCCGGCGGGGAGGGGTGCGGCGTAGCGATCCGCAGCGCCGTCCCGATCAGCATGCCGTTCGGGTCGAGCCGCGCGGCCTTCAGGCCGGTGCCGCCGATGTCGATCGCGAGCGTCACCGGACCCGGCGCCGCCTCAGCCTGCGGTGTGGTCGTTTCACTCATGGGCGCTCCAGGATACGGGGACCGTTCGGGGTGCCGGCGATCACCCGTGTGGCGATGCCGATGAAGAGGCCGGTTTCGACCACGCCGGGGATGCGGGCGAGGCGGGAGTCGAGTGCGGCCGGGTCGGGGATGGCCAGCGCGCAGTCGAGGATGTGGTTGCCGTTGTCGGTCACGAAGGGCGTGCCGTCGGCGGCCAGGCGGAGCTGCCCCTCGACGCCGATGTCGCGCAGATGCCGCGCCGTTGCCTGCCAGCCGAAGCGAACCACCTCGACCGGCAGCTTCACGCCGCCGAGGTGGGGCACCAGTTTGCTCTCGTCGACGATCACGGTCATCCGGCGGCTGGCGGCGGCCACGATCTTCTCGCGCAGCAGCGCGCCGCCGAGCCCCTTGATCAGGTCGAGCGTGCCGGTATGGACCTCGTCGGCGCCGTCGATGGTCAGATCGAGCCGGGTATGGTCGGCAAGATCGCCCAGCTCGATCCCGAGCGAGAGCGCCTGCGCCGCCGTGCGTTCGGAGGTCGGGACGCCGATGATCCGCAGCCCCTCTCGCACCCGCGCGCCCAACAGCTCGACCGCGATCGCCGCCGTCGAGCCGGTGCCGAGGCCGAGCACCATCCCGTCCTCGACCTCGGCCACCGCGGCGGCGGCCGATTGCCGTTTCAGCTCGTCCTGGGTCATTGCAGGCGGCCGACGATGTCCCGCGCGATCTCGCGCGGCGCGGGGGTCACGTCGATGGTGAGAGGATTTTCGTCCGGCCCCGGCGCCTCGAGCGCCTCGAACTGGCTGTGGACGAGGCTCGCCGGCATGTAGTGATGGTGCCGCGCCGCCTGGCGGTGTTCGATGAGCGACTCGTCGCCGCGCAGAAACACCAGGCGCACGTCCGGCCGGTTGCCGATGAGGATGTCGCGATAGGCGCGCTTGAGCGCGGAGCAGGCCAGCACGCTGTGCCGCCCCGTGCTCCGGGTCGCGTCGATCCAGGCGGCAATGGAGCGGAGCCAGGGCCAGCGGTCCTCGTCCGTGAGCGGCGTCCCGCCATGCATCTTGCGGATGTTGGACGGCGGATGCCATTCGTCGGCGTCGCCCAGCTCCCAGCCGAGCGCGCCCGCTACCAGCCCGGCGACCGTGGTCTTGCCGGAGCCGGAAACACCCATGACGACCAGGACCGAGGGGAGCGACATGCGCGCAGGATAGCCTGCCCGAGGGTCGCCGCCATCCCCCTTTGGGAACCTCGGCGCAGGCAGGGCGCTTGGGGCTGCATCAGTTGGAGACAGAGATGGTCGACCTTCCTCGCCGCACGCTCGTTGCCGCCGCCGCGGCGTCCAGCCTCGCGGCCGCGCGTAGCCAGGCGGCGCCGGCCGCGACCGCCCTCGAACTCGTCAAGCCGCTCGAGTTGGTGGCGCAGTTCGACCAGCAGGTGACCGGCGTCACCGTGACTAAATCGGGCCGCATCTTCGTGAACTTTCCGCGTTGGGAGCAGGACGTCGCGATCTCGGTCGCCGAGGTCGGGCCCGGCAGCAAGCTGACGCCCTACCCGAACGCCGAATGGAACGCGTGGCGGAATGCCAAGAAGCTCGGCAATTCGGACCATTTCGTCTGCGTGCAAAGCGTGGTCGCTGGGCCGCAGAACACGTTGTGGGTGCTCGACCCGGCGGCGCCCGGCAACGAGTTCAACCTCGAGGGCGGGCCGAAACTGGTCGAGATCGATCTCGCCACCAACAAGGTCACGCGCACGATCCTGTTCGACCGCGAGGTGATCCCGCAAGGCAGCTATCTCAACGACGTGCGGTTCAGCGCCGATGGGAAGTGGGCCTACATTACCGATTCCGGCGTCATCGGCGCCCTGATCGTGGTCGATCTCGCGACCAACAAACCGCGCCGCCTGCTGTCTGGGCACCCGAGCACCCAGCTCGAGAAGGGCGTCACGGTCATGACCGACGGCAAGCCGCTGCTCCGTCCCGACAACCGCGGCCCGGCCTTCGCCGCCGACGGCATCGCGCTCGATCCCAAGGGGGAATATCTCTATTGGCAGGCGCTGACCGGCAAGACGCTCTACCGGATCGCGACATCGGCGTTGACCGCTGCCGACATGCCGGCGGCGCAGGTGGCCGCCGCCGTGGAGAAGCTCGGCACGACCTGTATCGCCGATGGCTACTGGATGGACGGCCAAGGCCGCCTGTTCATCACCAGCCCCGAGGACAACTCGGTCAAGCTGCGTCAACCCGACGGCAGCCTGAAGGTCGTCGTGCAGGATCGCCGGCTGCGCTGGCCCGACACCATGTCGGAAGGACCGGATGGCGCGTTCTACGTCACCGCGTCGCATATCCAGGACATGGCGCAATGGCGCCCGCACGGCAGCACCCGGAAGATCCCGTACATGCTGTTCAAATTCCGCGCCTGAGTTAGCCGACCCGCATCAGTCCCTGGCCGTGCGCAGCCAGCCACCTGTCGGCCAGGGCGCGGTGCGAGGTGAGCTGATGCACGAGCGCCCAGAAGGCGGGGCCGTGGTTCATGTGCTGGAGGTGGGCGACTTCGTGGCCGACCACGTAGTCCTGCACCTCCGGCGGCGCCATCACCAAGCGCCAGCTGAACATGAGCGCACCCTTGGCGGTGCAACTGCCCCAGCGGCTCGACGTGTCCTTGATCACGATCCGACGCGGCGTCAGGCCGGCCAATGCCGCCTTTTCCGCCACCAATCCGCCGAGGCGCTTGCGCGCCAAGCTGCGCAGGAAGTCGGCGACCCGGCGCGCGATGAAGGCGGCGTCGCCCGCGACATGGATCTCGCCATCCTGCAGCCACGCCGTGCCGCGCATGTCCGCCCGATGCACGATCGGATGCGGGCGGCCATCGATCGGGACCGCGGCGCCGGCGCCGAGCAGGATCGGGCGGGGCAACTGCGCGAGGCGTTCAGCGACCCAATCGCGATGGGTCTGCAGCACCTGTCGGCCCGCGGCCGCCGACGTCCGCGTCGGCAGCGTGACGATGACGCCGCCTTGCCGCGGCTCGATCCGAAGCATGATGCGACGAGCCCGCGCACTGCGACGCCAAACGACGGGCGCGTTCCCACCGGGAAGAGCAAGCGAATCGGGCAGCATCGTCACAGCATGCGGATTTGCGGCAGGCGCTTCAACAACGGAGTCACCGCGATGCCGATGGTGGCGCGGTCAGCACGACGGCGTCGGGCGAACGGAAGCTGATCAGCGCTTGCGTGACGATCGTGGCAATTGCCTGCCGGTAGTGCACCGGGTCCCAGAAATTGTCGCGATCACGGGTGATCGCGCTGGGGAATTCGAAGTCGAGCAGCGCCGCGCCGCGTCGCCCCGCAATGTCGCGCACCTCGTCCTTGCAACGCGCCAGCCGCCACGCCGTCCGGCTGCCTGGCGCGCCCTGCTGGTCGATATGGGTCGGAGTGAAGTAGAGGATTTTCCGGGTGACCGGCGGGAGGTCTCCCAGCATCCGGTCCAGCAGCGGCAATGCGGCGTAGAGCGGGACGGCGTCCGCGGGCGCCGGCGTGCGGTCGAGCGAAGGCCAGCGTTCGAAAGCACGGTCTCGCCGCACGCGATCGTATTGCGAGTCGGGGGGCACGAAGCTGGTGTAGCCGTCGAGCCCGTAACGGCGGCGCTTGAGACCGGCCATCACCATGAGCTGGTTCCACGCTTCCTGCACAGCGTAGGGCGTCAGCATCTCGCGGTAACCGGCCCATCGGTTCTGCTGATACATCCATTCTGGGAACGGACGCGGCGTGAAGCGCTCGAACGTCTCGCTGCACCAGGCCTGATCGAGCGAGACGATGACCACGCGCGGCGCCGGGTGCCAACGCAGGAACAGGTCGAACATCCGGCTCTGCTCGTAGGCGGTCGCGCTGTTCATCGCGAGGTTGGCAAAATGCGCGTCGAATCCGGGGTTGAGCTCCACGGGTTGCAACAGCCGCGCGCTGGAGGTGCCGAGCACGATCGAGTCGAAGGCGGGGCTGCGGGCGAGCGCCGGGAAGGAGTAGCGCGCATTGCTGCTGATCGGCACCCGGGGCAGGGGGGGCGAGAGCGGCAACGCACCCCAAGGATCGATGACGACCACGAAGCCGTACAGCACCGCCAGGAACGTGACGGCGGTGACGAGAAAGCGCCGGGTGAAGCGGCGCCACGGGTCAGAACTGGAAATAGATGAACTCCGCCGGCAACCGCCCGCCGGCCATCAGCACGAGAGCGACCAAGGCCATGCCGGCCGGCACCGCAGCCCAGGCGATCGGTCGCAGTCGCTGGAGCGCGACCTCCTGGCTGGTCGGACCAAGCACCGCAGCGAGGATCCCCACGACTAGAACCCAACCGTCTCGCACATGGGCCGACCCGAAACCGTCCGCACCCGCCATGCCGCGCACCAGGCGCCAGGCACTCGGAAGGTCGGCCGCGCGGAAGATGGCGAAGGCCGCGACGAAGAACCCGAAGGTCAGCGCCCAGCCGAGCACGGCCGGCATCCGTCCGCCGCGGCGGACCCACTCGCCGTTGATAGCCAGCGCCAGGCCCTGCAGCCCGCCCCAGATCACATAGGTCCAGGCCGCGCCGTGCCAGAGGCCGCCGAGCAGCATGGTCAGCACCACGTTGCGCGCTTGGGCGAAGTCGCCATGCCGGTTGCCGCCGAGCGGGATGTAGACGTAGTCGCGCAGGAAGCGGGACAGCGTCATGTGCCAGCGCCGCCAGACCTCGCGGATGCTGGTGGCGCGGTAGGGCGCGTCGAAATTGAGCGGCAGACGGAGGCCGAACATCAGGCCGAGGCCGATCGCCATGTCGGAATAGCCGGAGAAATCGAAGTAGATTTGCTGCGCGAAGGCGAGGGCGGCGAGCCAGGCTTCGGCCAGGTTCAGCGGTCCGGATGCCGCTTGGGTGAATAGCGGGTCGGCGATCTGCGCCAGCGTGTCGGCCAGCACGGTCTTCTTGGCGAAGCCGATGGTGAAAAGGACCATGCCGCGGGACAGATTCTCCCACAGCGCAGGGCCATGCGGGTCGGCGCGCCACTGCGGCATGATCTCGTTGTGGCGGACGATCGGGCCGGCGATCAGCTGCGGGAAGAACGTCACGAAGGCAAAGAACTCGAGCAGGCCGTAGATGTGCCGGTCACCGCGGCGGAGATCGACGAGGTAGGAGATCTTCTGGAACGTGAAGAAGCTCACCCCCAGCGGCAGGATGATGTCGAACCGGGTGAACCCGACGCCCAACAGCCCGGCGACGTTGGCGCCGATGAAGTTGGCGTATTTGCACACGGCCAGCACCAGCAGGTTGAGCACGATCCCCGCCACCAGCACGGCGTCCCGCCCGGTCGCGGCATACCACCTCGTGATGAGCCAGATCGCCAGGGTGAGCGCCACGAGCGCCGGGACGAACCGCAGGTCCCAATACCCGTAGAACACGAGCGAACCGAGCACGAGCACCAGTTGCCGGGCCCGCAGGCCGGGGGCGGCGTAATACGAGCCGAGGACAAGGGGCAGGAAGGCCAGGACGAAGGCCTGCGAACTGAACAGCACCGCGGGCTATTAGCCGAGATCGGCGCTGCTGACAGCCCGCGTCAGGCGGCTTCGCTGAGCACGACGCGCCGGTGCCGGGCCGCCTTCAGCGGGACGGCGGCGTAGGCATCCTTGACCAATTCCGTGATGGTGACACCGCCCAGGTTCGGCGCCAGCCAGCGGCCGGAACGCTCCCATATCGGCGCCATGCGCAGCAGCAGCCGCAGCGTCGTCGGCGGCACGTAGAGCGCGACGCCGCGCCGCTCGACGCGGAACATGTTCGCCGCCAGCAGCCGGTCGATCTGGCCGGGCGAGTACGGCTGTCCATGCCCGAACGGCGTACGCTCCACATGGGCCCATAGTCCCATCCGGTTCGGCGCGACCACCATCAGCCGCCCGTCGTCCTTCAGCACCCGCCAGACCTCGCGGAGCAGGGACCGCGTGTTCTCCGAGCCCTCGATGCCGTGGACCAGCAGGATGCGGTCGAAGAACAGGTCGGGAAACGGCAGTGCGCTCTCCTCGACCGCGCAGGTCAGGTTGCTGCCGGTGGACGGCCAGCGTGCCACGCCCATTTGGGCCGGCGCCGCCGCGATGCAGCGCGTAGCCTGCCCGCGCCAGGCGCGCAAATAGGGCGCCGCATAGCCGATCCCCAACACGGATTGGCCGCTGAGATCCGGCCAGAGCTGCAGCAGTTGCTCGCGCAACAGCCGGCACGCCACGGACCCGCAAGCCGTGCCATAGAATGATGCAGCCGAGTGCGCGTCCCCCGCCATGTCGCGCGTATAGCACGAAGGCCGGCTGTGCGATCGTCCCTTGTTCGAGCGCGCGACCCCGGGTTACCACGCACCGGGCCCGTTGCCTGTGGAGACACCATGCCGCTGACTGCGCGTGCCATCCCGATCCTGTCGGACAACTACGCCTGGCTGCTCCGTGCCGAAGCCTCGGGCGCGCGGGCGATCGTGGACCCGGCCGATGCCGGACCTTGCATCGAGGCGATCATCAACGATGGCGGCCGGCTCGACCTGATCCTGCTCACCCACCACCACGATGACCACATCGCCGGCGTCGACGCCGTCCGTGAACGGTTCGGCGCCAAGGTGGTCGGCGCGGCCGCCGACCGGCGCCGGCTGCCGAAACTGGATCAGGCCGTGGCGGAGGGCGACACGGTCATGCTCGGCGAATGTGCGCTCGAGGTGATCGAGACGCCCGGCCATACCAGCGGGCATATCAGCTTCTTCTGTCCGCAAGGCGACGTGCTGATCTGCGCCGACACGCTGTTCAGCCTCGGCTGTGGCCGGGTCATCGAGGGGACGATGGCGGAGATGTTCGACAGCTTGCAGAAGCTGGCGAAACTGCCAGGCGATACGCTCGTCTGTTGCGGCCACGAGTATACGCAGAGCAACGCCCGCTTCGCGTTGCACGTCGATCCGGACAACCAGGCGCTCCGCCAGCGTGCGGCCGAAGTCGATCGGTTGCGCGCGCAGCACATGGAGACCGTACCGAGCCGCTTGTCGGAGGAGCTGCTGACCAACCCGTTCCTGCGCGTGCCCGATGCCGCCCGTTTCGCCGAATTGCGCCGAGAGAAGGACAGTTTTCGATGAAGCTCTTCTACAGCCCGACCAGCCCCTACGTCCGCAAGGTGATGGCCTGCGCCATCGCACTTGATCTCGACAAGCAGATAGAGCGCGTGACCACCAATCCGTGGGAGAGCCCGGCCGACCTGCTGGCGGCGAACCCACTCTCGAAGGTGCCTTGCCTCGTGACCGAGGACGGGATGGCGTTGTTCGACAGCCCGGTCATCTGCGAGTTCCTCGATTTCGCCGGGCGCGGCTCCTTGTTCCCACCGGCGGGCGCGCAACGCTGGCGCGCGCTTCGCGAGCAAGCAGTGGCCGATGGCATCGTGGACGCCGCGATCCTCCGGCGGCTGGATGCGGCGCGGCCCGAGGAAGCGGCGCGCTCGGCAGCGATGGAGCGGCAACGCCTGGCGGTCAGTCACGGATTGGACGCGCTGGAAGCGGACTCGCTGCCGGATCATGTGGACATCGGCACCATCAGCGTCGCTTGCGCGCTCGGCTATCTCGATTTCCGCTTCGCGCACGAGCCGTGGCGGCCCGGCCGTCCCAAGCTGGCGAGCTGGTACGAGACGATCCGGCAGCGCCCCGAGATCGCCAACACCGCCCCGCCCTGAGGCGTTGCCCTCGCCGAGCCGGCGAGGGCAAAATCCTAGTCCTTAATACATGTGCTGGCCGCCGTTGATCGAGAGCGTCGATCCGGTGAGGAAATCGCCCTCGTCGGCGGTCAGGAACACGACGCCGCGGGCGATGTCGCTGGCATGGCCAAGGCGGCCCATCGGGATCCGCGCGACGATCTTCTGCAGCACGTCGGCCGGCACCGCGCGCACCATCTCGGTGTCCACATAGCCCGGCGCGATCGCGTTGACCGTGATCCCGAACCGCGCCCCCTCCTGCGCCAGCGCCTTGGTGAAGCCGTGGATGCCCGACTTGGCGGCGGCGTAGTTCACCTGTCCATACTGGCCGGCCTGGCCATTGATGCTGCCGATGTTGACGATGCGGCCGAACTTCTTGGAGCGCATGCCCTCGAACGTCAGCTTGCAGAGGTTGAAGCAGGAGCCGAGGTTGGTGTCGATCACCTCGTCCCACATCTGGCGCGACTGCTTGGCGATGGTCGAATCGCGGGTGATGCCGGCGTTGTTGACGAGAATCTCGATCGGGCCGTGCTCGCTTTCGATCTGCTTCACCGCCTTCTCGCATTCTTCGAAGCTCGATGCGTCAAACTTGATGGTCGGGATGCCGGTTTGCTTGTTGAAGGCCTCGGCCGCCTTGTCGTTACCCGCATAGCTCGCGACCACGGTTCGCCCGGCTTCCTTCAGCGCCGTGCTGATAGCCTCGCCGATGCCGCGCGTGCCTCCGGTGACCAATGCCACTCTTGCCATTTTGTTTCCTCCCTGATTGGCCTCCTATCATCGCCCGTTTACGCGCGCGCGCTAGTCTGCCCGTCCCGATTTCGCGCTCAGGATCGCCAGAAGCGTCACGCCGCTCACCGATCGTTCATCAGCTCGGCGACGGAGCGTAGAACGCGATCCCTTCGGCGGTGAGGTCGGGCCGGCTGGCGAGGATCGTCGCGCGTTCGGCAGCGCTCTCGGTATACAAATGCGTGCCGTGGGCGGTGTCGAAGAAGCGATAGACCGCACTATCGCCCGGTCGGGGACTCGCGTCTTCGTAGAAGGCGACGCCCTCGAACGTCAGGTTCGGCTGGCTCGCGATCAGCCCGTCCCGTTCCGTCGTGTCGGCGGTGAAGAAATGCGTGCCGTTGCTGTTGTCGAAGAAGCGGTAGACGGCTTCGGCCGACATATCGGTGGCTTGCGTCGCGAGGGCCTCCATGCCGACCCCCTCGAAGGTGAGATCGGATCGGGTCGCCATCAGGCTGTCCCGCTCTGTCGTGCTGGCGGTGAAGAAATGGGTGCCGTCGGCGACATCGAAGAACCGATAGACGGATACGCGGTCTGGCGAGATCGAGGCTGTGGCGGTGGTGGCGGCTGGCGTCGGTGCTGTCGACGAGCCTGCTGTCGTTCCGGTCGGCACGGATGTCGGTGTCGGAAATTGGACGCTCGTGGCGGCCGCGGCGCTGGTCAGGGACAGGGTCGTCCAATCGCCCCAGTAAGCGCCGTTGGACGCGCGGACGCTGATGAAGTCCGAGCCTCCGGCTTGGCCCGCCTGCAGGGTCACGCTGGAGAGCGACGTCACAGAGATGGCGGCGGCGGCGGATTGCGCCGTCACGCTGCTGCCATTGACGATGATCGTGTCGTTCGCGTTGCTGTTGAACAGTTGGTAGCTGGTGACGGCGGTTCCGGCCGGGTCCGCTGCGGAAAACAATCCCGACAAGCCCTGCAGCGCGCCGGCGTGCAGGCTGAGCGTCGTCGTCGTCGTGCTCACGACCGGCGTATCCAAGCGGTAAATCACCACCGTGCTCGGGTTGACGCCGGCCCATTCCTGCGTGGCCGCGTGCGGCGCCTCGACGACGACGTCGTTCGCCGAGCCGTCATCGGCCGGGTTGGTGATCGTGCCGTTCTGGTCGACATAAGTGATGTTGTCGATCAGTTGCGCACTGCTGCCGCTGCCCGAGACACACGTCGTGATGTGGCCCGTACCGGCCGACGTGACGAAACCGATCATGTCGCCGGTTCGGACCATCGATTCCCAGTTGCCGCTCGTCCCCGCAGGGGCGTTGTAGGCGACGAACCACTCGCCGTTGGCCTGGCCGGCGACGTACATCGTGCTTTGGACCGGGAGCGACGCGCCCGCCTTTGCGGCGATCGTGCTGGCCAGAGTCCAGCAGCCGTTCGTGTTCCAGGCCTGGCCGATATAGCTGTCCGCGATCGCCGCGATCGATTGCGGGGTGGCTTGCGCCGGCACCGCGCCGCTGAAGCCCGGCAGCGTCGCGATGGTCGCCGTTCCCAGATACCCGGCCGCATCGCTCACGATCAGTCCGAACGCGTCGGCGGCATTGGCGTCGGCGAATGCGAGATTGGAGGTCGCGAACAGCGAGAGGTCGGTGATGTCGCCGACGCTGCTGGAGGTCGTGTAGGTGAGCTGGTCGAGGTAGCCGACGGCGGAATTATAGTATCGGCCCGTCCCTGCCTGATACGAGAAGACGATGCCGGTCTCGCGACCGTCGGAATTGATCGTCGTCAGACCGCGATGGACCCCGTTCCCGATCAGCGTGCCGGTCGCGCCGCTCGCGCTGACGGTGTATTCGTTCCGATCAAGCGCGCTCAAGATGATGTAGGCGGGATCGCTCGCCGCCGCGGTGATCTGGAAGAGCTGCGACAGCGCCACCGACTTGGCCGTCGGCACGATCACCGGATCGTCGCTCACCGTGACGCTCATGGACGGCGCTATAGCTTATCGGGCGTCAAAAAACCATTTCCCCTGCTCGGTCGGTAATTTGTGGCTTGCAGCGATAGGACGATATCCCTACCACCGGCCGCATGGAGGTCGGCATGCGTAAAATTTGGCTTTCGCTCACCCTGTTCGTCTTGTTATCAACGCCCAGCCATGCAGATGGCCCGATCAGCGGCACCAGCCTCAACCTGACCGAGGCCATCGCCAATGCCAGCGCCAATACCTTGGCCCCGGCGGCCATGTTCGGCAGCACGTCGGCGGGTTGGGGCGCCAACACGATGACGCTTTCATCGGACTCGCTGACCTATAGCGGGCAGAACTACATCAGCACGCTGCATCTGGACCATAATTTCGGCGGCGCCGGCATGACCGGCAGCCGCGCCGGCCTCGACGTGTCGATGATCATGCGTGGACCGTCCAGCAATCGTGGCAACACCGCGCAGTATTACGTCGGCATTGCCGACTATCTGCAGTGCGGCTTCAACGACAACGGCACCGCCGGGCTAGTCAACGCGGCCGGGTCCTGCGTCGCGATCAACCCGATCGCCGATCTTGGCGCCGGCAGCTTCTGGTACACGCTCAATGCCGAGGAGGTCGACGTGATCTCCGCCAAAGGATCATCCGCCGCCCACACTTTCGGCACGCTCTGGGTCAAATCCGGCACCGGGCCGCGTGGCACCTATGACGACGCGGCGCTCGCCTTCGCCTCGGGCGGCAGCGCGCCAACTTGGGGGACGCTGATCCAGGTCGGCAAGACCGACGGGACCCCGCCCACTGCCGCGGACACCAAGCTGATCGCTTGCGCGCGCAACTCGGCCACTGGCGCACCGTGTGCGCTCGGTTCCGGCGTCGACCTGCGGGATTTCGCCATCACCAACGCCGCCTTCGCGTCCGCCGGCTTCTCGGTGGATGGCGCAGGGAAGCTGGCCGCCGCATCCGTGTCGACGTCGAGCTTGACCGCGCCAGGCGGCCAGGTCGGCTCGATCGTGCTGGACACCAGCAACGGCGGCTACACGACGGTCCCCATGGTCGTGATCGCGCCGCCAGCCTCGGGCATCCAGGCGACAGCGGCGGTTTCGGCCTATGGCATGGCGCAGTGGTCGATGACCTCGGGTGGCGCCGGCTACAAGGTGAGCGACGTGCTTTCGTTCAGCCCCAATGGGGCGACCTCCGCCGTCCACCTGGTGCTCAACATCTCCGAAGATGCTTGGCAGGGCGACGCCCAGTATACGATCAGCATCGACGGCCAGCAGCTCGGCGGCACCCGCACGGCGACGGCCTCCCACGCGACTGGCCAGACCGAGGCCGTTCCGGTGGACACCGCGCTCACGCCGGGACCGCACAGCGTCGTCGTCAACTTCCTCAACGACGCCTACGGCGGCACGCCGGCCACCGACCGTAACCTCTATGTCGATGGCCTGGTCCTGAACGGCGCGGTGGTCCCGAACCAATCGGCGGTGCTGCTGTCGGCCGGCCCGGCGCCGCTTAGCCTCACCGTTCCCGCGCCCACCGCCACCGCGGCCGGCGGCAGTCCGGCCAAGGTGATCGTCACCGCCGTCGACGGCCAGGGTGCCATCACCGCGACCGCGGGGCTCGACGGCGGCAACTTCCCGGCCCTGCCGCCCACCTCCGTGCTTGCTATCGGCGGCAGCGGCGGCGGCGCGCAGTTCTCGATGACGGCCTACGTCAAGGCCATCGGGGTCACCAGCGGCGGCAGCGGCTACACCGCCCCGCCCGCCGTCAGCGTCACCGGCACCACCGGCGGCGGCACGGCGGCGCACGCGGTCATCGGCGGCAACTCGAGCGGCGTGCTGATCGGCGCGTTCGTCCGGCCCGCCGACCCGACGACCGCCGACATTCCCGCCGGCCAATGCGCCGACTGGAACAACAGCGCGACCGGCAGCTACCGCCACGTCTGCAACTTCGCCGGGGGGCTCCGGTCGGTTGCGATGAACTGAGCAAAAGAAAACCCGGCGGGAGCACCGCCGGGTTTCTCTTCAGAGCGTGGTGGGCCCGGTGGGGACTCGAACCCACGACCCCAAGATTAAAAGTCCCGTGCTCTACCAGCTGAGCTACAGGCCCCACCGTTGAGCCGTTTCCCGACAGGGGGAAACGGCTCAATCCTTTGTCTAGCGCGGCGTATACCCCACGAAGGGCCGAAGGTCAGCCCTTCGCGTCCGCCGCAACCTGCATCTTTACGATCTTGTCCGGATTGGACACCGACCCGCTGCCGCTGCTGCCGCGCTTGATCTTGTCGACGAACTCCATCCCCGACACGACCTGCCCGAAGATGGTGTACTGCCCGTCCAGGTGCGAGGCGGGCGCGAACATGATGAAGAACTGGCTGTTCGCGCTGTTCGGATCGTTGGTCCGCGCCGCGCCGAGCGTCCCGCGCAGGAAGTTGGCGCTCCGGCTGAACTCGGCCGGCACGTTCGGCAGCTTGCTGCCGCCGCTGCCGGTCCCGGATGGGTCGCCGCCCTGGGCCATGAAGCCCTCGATCACGCGATGGAACGGCGTGCCGTCGTAGAAGCCCTCGCGCGTGAGCGTTTTCACCCGCTCGACCATCTGCGGCGCGATGTCGGGCCGCAGCTGGATCACCACCACGCCGGTGGTGAGCTCGAGATGGAGTGTGTTCTCGGGATCGAGATTGGTAGAATCAGACATCGATGAACTCCGTGGGGAACTCAGCCCTTGGCGTCGGCCGCGAGCTGCATCCGGACGATCCGGTCGGGATTGCTGACGGAACCGCTGCCGCCGCTGCCCTTCTTGATGGCGTCGACACAATCCATGCCGCTGACCACGTTGCCGAAGATGGTGTATTTGCCATCCAGGCTGGGCGTGGCGTCGAACATGATGAAGAATTGGCTATTGGCCGTGTCGGGGTCGTTGGTCCGCGCCGCGCCCACCGTGCCGCGCAGGAAGTGCGCGCTGTTGGTGAATTCGCCAGGCACGTTCGGCAACTTGCTGCCGCCGCCCCCAGTGCCGGTCGGATCGCCGCCTTGAGCCATGAACCCGTCGATCACGCGATGGAACGGGGTGTTGTTATAGAAGCCTTCCCGCGTCAGCGTCTTGACCCGCTCGACCATCTTCGGCGCCAGATCCGGGCGCAGCCGGATGGTGACCCGGCAATTGTTCTTCAGGTCGAGCAGGATCGTGTTCTGAGGATCGAGCGCCGGCGCCTGCGCCGAAGCCGAGACGGACACGAACATCGCCGCTGCCGCGACGGCGGCAAGTAGACTGGGTTTCAACAAGCTTCTCTCCTACCCTTTGACCCGTTCCAGCGTGTGCTGCAGCGTCAGTGATGGCACGAAGCTGCTGACATCGCCGCCGAGACGGGCAATTTCCTTGACGAAGCGCGACGAAATGAACTGGTGCCGCTCGCTCGCCATCAGGAACACGGTCTCCACCCCCGGATCGAGGCGGTGGTTCATGCCCGTCATCTGGAACTCGTAGTCGAAATCCGTCACCGCCCGAAGCCCCCGGACGATCACGCCCGCGTTCATCGCGCGCGCGAACTCGACCAGCAGCCCGGTGAAGCTGCGCACCTCGATCTCGGTCCCGGTCCGCGCCGCGATCTCCTTCGTCTCGGCCCGCACCAGCTCGAGCCGCTCCTCGAGCGGGAACAGCGGGCCCTTGCCGGGGTTCTCGGCCACGCCGACCACCAGCCGATGCAGCATCTTCGCGGCCCGGCCGATGATGTCGATATGTCCGTTGGTCACCGGGTCGAACGTCCCGGGGTAGACGCCGATGTGATTGCGGTTCTCAGCCATCATTGTTCTCGGCGCCGGCCCCCGGGTCGCTTTCGCCATCGCCGTCGCCATCGGCCGCGTCCGAACTGTCGAGGATCGGAAACACGCTGCTCACCCGCTCTGTCTCGCCGAGCCGGAACAGCGTGACGCCCATCGAGCTGCGCCCGGTCACCCGCACCTGGTCGGACGGCACGCGGATGAGCCGGCCTTCGTCGGTCACGAGCATGACGCCGTCGCCGGGCCGCACCGGGAAGCTGGCCACGACCGAGGCGCCGTTGCGCGCGGACAGCGTCATGTTGGTTATGCCCTGCCCGCCGCGGCCGGTGACGCGGTATTCGTAGGCGGATGAGCGCTTGCCGAACCCGCCATCGGTGACGGTGAGCAGGATCTCTTCGGCCGACTCGAGCTCGTCGAACCGCTCGCCGCTGAGCGAGATCTCGGCCACCTGGTCCTCACCGACCGCGGTGACGTTGACCTCCTCCTCTGCCCCGCCCCGACGCTTGGAGTTCTTCAGGTAGGAAACCCGCTCCTCGACCGTTGCATCCACATGGCGAAGCACCGACAGGCTGATCACCCGGTCCTTCGGCTGCAGCCGGATGCCGCGCACGCCCGAGCTGTCCCGCCCGCTGAACACGCGCAGTGTCTCGTCGGTGATCTGGAAGCGGATGCAGCGCGCCAGCTCGGTGGCGAGGAACACGTCGTCCCCGTCGCGGCAGGTCGCCACCCCGATCAACCGGTCGCCCTCGTCGAGCTTCATGGCGATCAGGCCCGACGCACGGATGCGCCCGAAATCCGACAGCTTGTTCCGCCGCACGGTGCCGCTCGCGGTCGCGAAAACGAGATGCAGGTTCTCCCACAGGCTCTCGTCCTGCGGCAGCGGCAGCACCGTCGTGACCTCGTCCGCCGCCCAGTTCCGGCAGCAGGTTAACCAGCGCGCGGCCCTTCGCCGTCGGACTGGCTTCCGGCAGGCGCCACACCTTCTCGCGGAACGCCTTGCCGCCGGAGGAGAAGAACAGCACCCACTGATGGGTATGCGCGTTGAAGCTGCGGGTGACGATGTCGTCGCCGCGGGTGCCGGCACCGGTGCGTCCGCGCCCGCCGCGGTTCTGCTGGCGGAAGATCTCGAGCGCCGTGCGCTTGATGAACCCGTCCCGCGTGATGGTGACGACCATCTGGCCGGGCTCGATCAGGCTCTCGTCGTCCTGGTCGGCGGCGAAGTCGACGATCGAGGTCCGCCGCTCCGACGCGATCTCCTTGCGGACCGCGATGAGTTCGTCGCGGATCACCTCGAGCCGCCGCGGCCGGCTGCCGAGTATCTCCAGCAGGTAGGTGATCTCGCCGGCGACCTCGGTGAGGTCGGCCTGGATCTTGTCGCGCTCGAGCCCGGTCAGCCGCGCCAGCCGCAGGTCGAGGATCCCGCGCGCCTGCGTCTCGGTGAACTTGACCCGCCCGTTCTCGACGCGGTTGCCGTGATCGTCCACCAGCGCCAGCAGCGGCAGCACGTCCTCCGCCGGCCAATCGCGCGCCATCAGCTCCGCGCGCGCCGTCGCCGAATCCGGGCTCGAACGGATCACCTGGATGACTTCGTCGATATTGGCGACGGCGATGGCCAGGCCGATCAGCAGGTGCGCCCGGTCCCGCGCCTTGGCGAGCAGGAAGCGGCTGCGGCGCAGCACGACCTCCTCGCGGAACACGAGGAAGACTTCGAGCGCGTCCTTCAACCCCATCAGCCGGGGACGGCCGCCATCCAGCGCCAGGAAGTTGACGCCGAAACTCGTCTGCAGCTGGGTGAAGCGGTAGAGATGGTTCAGCACCACCTCCGGCGTCGCCTCGCGCTTGAGCTCGACCACGATCCGCATCCCGTCGCGGTCGCTCTCGTCACGCATGTCCGAGATGCCCTCGACCTGCTTGGCGCGAACCAACTCGGCGATCTTCTCGAGCAGCGAGTTTTTGTTCACCTGGAACGGGATCTCGGTGACCACGATCGCGGTGCGCCCGCCGCGCATGTCCTCGAACTCGGCCTTGGCGCGAACCACTAGGCTGCCGCGCCCGCCCTCGAACGCCGAGCGGATGCCAGCCCGGCCGAGGATCATGCCGCCGGTCGGGAAATCCGGCCCGGGCACGATCTGCATGAGGTCGTCGAGCGTCATCGCCGGGTTTTCGATCAGCGCCAGCGTGGCATCGATGATTTCGCCCGGGTTGTGCGGGGGGATGTTGGTCGCCATGCCCACGGCGATCCCGTTGGCGCCGTTGACCAGCAGGTTGGGGTACGACGCCGGCAGGACCTTCGGCTCGTGTTCGCTCTCGTCGTAGTTCGGCTGGAAATCGACCGTATCCTTGTCGATGTCGTCCAGCAGCCGCTGTGCCGACCGGGCCAGCCGCGCCTCGGTGTATCGCATCGCCGCCGGTGGATCGCCGTCGACCGAGCCGAAATTGCCCTGCCCGTCGATCAGCGGCACCCGCATGCTGAACGACTGCGCCATACGGACCATGGCGTCATAGATCGAGCTGTCGCCGTGCGGGTGATACTTACCCATCACGTCGCCGACCACGCGGGCCGATTTGCGATACGGCTTGTCCGACGTGTAGCCGGCCTCGTGCATCCCGAACAGGATCCGCCGATGCACCGGCTTCAGCCCATCGCGCGCATCCGGCAGCGCCCGGCTGACGATGACCGACATCGCGTAGTCGAGGTACGACCGGCGCATCTCGTCTTCGAGGGTTACCGGCGGGTATGCGGGTCCGGGCGTGTCAGGTGTATCGCTCAAGCGATGGGGTCCGATCGGGGGAGGAGGGCGCAGGGCACGCTGTCTTGCGGACCGTGGATATGGCGAAACTACGGCAGTTCGTAAAGCGTCGCGGGATGAACCCGATCTCGCCGGCCTTGCTGGACCTCAACAACCGGCACAAAGCCGAGCTTTCCGAGCTGACATCCGCGCGCTTGGCCGAGCTGGTCGCGATGGCCTACCTCGCCCGGATAGTCGGCGAGGCCGACGCCTTGCTGCTCGCCTTCGACGAGCGCGCGGCTTACGACAGCCCCAACTATCTCTGGTTCCGCGCCCGCTATCCCCGCTTCGCTTATGTCGACCGCGTCGTCGTCGACCCGGCGCAACGCGGCCGCGGCCTCGCCCGCCAACTCTACGGCGAGTTGTTCGACAAGGCGCGCGCCGACGACCTCACCCTGGTCGGCTGCGAGGTCAACATCGACCCGCCAAACCCGATCTCCGACGCCTTCCACGCCGCGCTCGGCTTCCGCGAGGCCGGCCGCGCCACCGTCAACGGCAAGACGGTCCGCTATCTGACCTGCGCCCTCTAGCTAACCCAGTCGGCGACCGAGCGCGCAAAATCCGCCCAGCCCGGCAGGCGCATCCGCGCAGCATCCTCCCACAATCGCCCGGCGGTCCCGTCGTCGCCGATCGAGCGGACAGCCTGGGCGATTGACTCGGCATCCGGCCGGTCGAGCCGGATCTGCCCGTGCGTCGGCAACCCGTCGAGCGCCGGCAGCGAAGCGGCGACGATCACGGGGATGCCCGCATGCAGCGCCTCCACAGGCGGCAACCCGTATCCCTCGCCTTCGCTGGGGAACAGCAAAGCCCGCGCGCAGCGGAGCGCGTCCCGCACTTCGGCATCCGTCTGCGGGCCGAGCTGCACCAGCCGGGCCTCGCCCGCGAGGTCGCGCAACGCCGCCTGTTCCGCCAGCGCGTCCGGTTCGACGGCGCCGATCAACACCAGCCTTGCGTCACTGCCCTCGACCCAGAGCTGCCGGAAGGCCGCGATAGCGGCGATCGCATTCTTGCGGGCCTCGATCGTCCCGAGCATCACGATGTCACGCTTGGTCGGGTCGAAACATTGCCGCTCGAGCCCGAGCCCGTCGGCGCCGAGCGGCAGCACAGGCCCCGTCTCGGGACGACGGAACATGCGCTCCGCGCAATCCCGCCGGGTCGCAGCACTGATGAAGCTGCGCTGGCCGACATCGCGCATCGCCTGGAGGAATGGCATCAGCCGGTTCGCCGGGCCGGCCGGGAACCACTCTGGCCGCAGCCAGGGCAGGAAGTCGTAGACCAGCCATGCGGCATGGGCAGCCTCGTGCCGGTGATATGCGGCGCGCGCGGGATCGTCGAACAGCTCGGCGCAGAGCAGTCGGGCGCCGCTGGGCACGGCCGCGCCGGACGGCTCGACGTACGGTGCCAGCAGCGCACGCTCGGCCGCGATCCCGCCCGGCGGCGCATCCTGCGCAAGTAGGTCCATGACCGCCGACGGGAGGGTTCGCAGGACACCCTCCGAGAACCGGCACGGCACGAGCCGGTCGCGGTCGGGCCAGTGTCGGATGAGCGCGCGTTCGACACGCTGGATGCCTGATCGGCGTGGTTCATCCACCAATTTCGAGATGTCGAAATGGATCACGCGCCGAGCGCCCGGACGATTCGGCGCGCCGTCTCGTCCAAACTCGCCGCAATCCGGCAACGCCGCGAGAATGGCTTCGGCCAACAATGGCGGGCTCGGCTGATCCGGCACGATCCGAACCCCGTCGATATCCGCCGCCTCGGCCACCCCGCGGCTCGCAATGCACGGCAGCCCGGCCGCCGCCGTCAAGCGCGACGACAAGCTCCCATGCCCCCGCATTGCCAAGAACAGCAGCACCGTCGCGGCGCCCGGCGCAAAGCCAACCGCCTCGCCGACGCCGAGCCGCGCCGCCAATCCCGCAAGCGCTGGGACCTCCGCGGCCGGGCAGGCGAGGTCGAGCCGGATGTCCCGGCCCCATGACCGCAGCATCTCGACCGCCCAGACGCAGCTCTCGGCCTGTAATCCGCCCGCTTCCGCCCGCACGCGCCGCAGGTCGGCCACCGGGGGCACCACTGTGGCGGTCCTGCCGAAGCGGCGGCCGATCTCCTCGGCGAGCCAGGCAGAGTGCACGAACAGCTCGTCGGCCGCCTCGGCGACTTCGCCGAGCAACAGCGCTCCCGGCCGCGCGATTCCCGCGCGCCATTGATCCAGCTCCGTCTCTGGCACCGCCCGGCCCAACTCGCGCGCCGCCAGCGCCGCAGCCTCAGCGTCGCCATACGCGGCGAGAAGGCAGGAATCGAGCAGCAGCGCGGAACCGCCATATCGCCGCAGCCAATGGACGAGCGTCCCGCTCTCCGGCCGGTTGTCGAGCACGAACAGCACGTGCCCGTAATGCGGCGAGAGCAACGCCAGGCGCTCCGGCCCGAAGACATCGGCGCCGCTCCGCTGCAACGACCGGCACGCCGGCAACGCCACATCCGTGCCGAGCACGGCAAGCCGTTTGGCTGCCGGCTTCCCGCGCCGGAGCGCTCCGGCTTCCGCCCACAGTCGCCCGGCCGATGCCACGGCATCCACACGCGACTGCCAATACCGCTCCAAGACGCTCGCTGCCGCTACGCGCTCCAGTGCGATGCTGGGTAGCGCCGGGTCCAGCAGCAGGCCGGCGGGGAACAGCGGATCCGCGGCTGGCGCAAGCTGCACGAAACATTCCGGCTCGGCCCGCCGCGCCGCGTGGGGCGTCGTGCAGATCCCATCGAGGCAACCAGCTGCCGCCGCGGACAGCGCCGGCAGATACGGGTCGACCAATCCCAAGAGGGCACGCCCCGGCAGCGCCGGTCGCGCCGCCCGCAGGATCTCCAACTCCGCCCCGTCGACGCCCTGCAACACGCGGACATCGACCAGGACGGGACCCATCAGCTTCGCCCGTATGTATCCTCGAGCCGGACGATGTCGTCCTCGCCCAGATAGCTGCCCGACTGCACCTCGATCAGCGTCAAGGGGATGCGCCCGGGATTGGTCATCCGGTGCACGCAGCCGAGCGGCAAATAGATGCTCTCGTTCTCCCGCACCAGAATCTCCTCGTCGTCCCGCTGCACCAGCGCCGCGCCGCTCACCACCACCCAATGCTCGGCGCGATGGAAGTGTTTCTGCAGCGACAGCCGGTGGCCCGGCGACACCACGATCCGCTTCACCTGGAACCGGTCGCCCAGGATCAGGCTCTCGTAGAAGCCCCAGGGCCGGTAGGCCCGGTTATGCGCCACCGCCTCGTGCCGCTTGGCCGCGCGCAGCCGGTCCACCACGCGCTTGACGTCCTGTGCCCGATCTCGATGCATCGCCAGCACCGCATCCTTGGTCACGACGACGACCACGTCCTCGAGCCCAACCACCGCGGTCAGAATTCCGTCGCTGCGGACCAGACAATTCTGCGCACCCTCGAGCAGCACGTCGCCCGCCGTCGCGTTGCCGGCCTCGTCCTTGGGCAACCGCTCCCACAGCGCATCCCAACTGCCGACGTCGGACCAGCCGAGATCGGCCGGGATCACGGCCGCCAGCTTCGTGCGCTCCGCAACCGCGTAGTCGAGGCTGATATTGGGCGACGCGCCGAACGCCTCCGGGTCGAGCCGGACGAAGTCGAGGTCCTGCACGCGGCCGGCGATCGCGCGGCGAACGGCGGCGAGCACATCGGGCGCAAAATGATCCATTTCGGCCAGCAGCGTCCGCGCCGTGAACACGAACATGCCGGAGTTCCAGAGATGGCGCCCGGAGCCGGCCAGCTCGGCGGCCAGGGTGGCATCCGGCTTTTCCAGGAATTTGCCGACCGCATGCACACCCGGCGCTTCCGCCAGTTCGGTCCCGACCTCGATGTAGCCGTAGGCGGTCTCGGCCCGGTGCGGATGCATGCCGAACGTCACGATCCGCCCAGCGCGCGCAGCCACCACGGCGCGGGCGAGCGCCTCCTGCAGCGCTTCGGTCTTCGCGATCACGGCGTCGGCCGCCATCATCCACAGCACGGCATCCGGATCGGTCTCGGCCACCAGCAGCGCGGCTGCGGTGATCGCTGGCGCCGAATTGCGGCCCATCGGCTCTAGAACGATGGTCGCATTGTCGATCCCGGAGGCCCGCATCTGCTCGGCGACGAGGAACCGGTGCTCTTGATTGCAGACGATGATCGGGGCGGCGAAGCCGGTGCCAATGCCGCGCCGCGCCGTCTCCTGCAGCATCGAGTGCTCGCTGACCAGCGGCCAGAGCTGCTTGGGGAAGCTCTCGCGTGAAACCGGCCAGAGCCTCGTGCCGGAACCGCCGGAGAGAATGACGGGCACCACTGTCCCCGCGGCAGGTGGCGGGGCGGAAACGTTCGAACCCATTCAATCCCTCTTAACGCGCGAATGATGCCGTATAGGTATACGGACGAAACCCTGTCCAGGCGGCGGGATGTGACAGGTTCTACTCACCCTTCCGATTCTGGGCGGTGTAGGCCTTGGCGAAGTCGCGGCCGAACACAGCCTGGAAATCGTCCTCCGCCTCGCGCGCGATCTCCTTGTAGAGCTCGGTGAAGCTGTCCCAATACCGGGCCTTGCGCGAACCCGGCAGCACAGAGGCGAGCCGGCCCTGAACGAGCCGCTTCTCGAGCGCCTCGGGATCGAAGCGCTGCAGCAGATTGAGTAGCGCCGTCTGCACCCCGGCCATCACCGCCAGCTCATGCGCCTTGATGTCGCCGAACGCCTCTTTGGTGGAGGCGAGCGGCGGCATGTATCCCGGCCGCTCGGCGCTCAACAGGGCGGTGACCGCGTCGTCGACGTTGACGGAGAATTTCAACCCGTTGTTGTTGCTGGCGCGGATCATCGTCTGCTCGACCCGCATGTCGCTCTTGATGGCGGCGCGGGAGAGCAGGACTTCGCGCAGCCCCTCGGTCATGGCGCGGAACACCTCGCCGACGAGCCGCATGGTGACCGCCGGGTCGGCGTTGGCAAACGCCGTGTTGGCGACGCCGGCGCCTTCGAGAAACGCCTGCAGCACGGCGCGGGCATCGCCGGTCGCCGGGCCGATGGCTGATTGCGGCGCGCGTGCGGCCGGCTGTGGCGCCCGATGAGGCTCTGCGAACGGATGCTCCTGCGGCGGCGGCGGGGTTGGCACGGCCGAGGGCGTCGGCCCGCGCCCGAGCAACTCTTCGGGGTCCGCGAACGGGTCGCGGCCCGGGGCGACGCTAGGTGGGGCCTTTGATGGCGGCGGCGGTGCGGGGCGGAAGGAAGCGGGATCGGCGAACGGATCCCGCGCCGGTGCCGCAGCCTGCGGCGGACTGGAAGGCGAGGGGCCGCCGATGTCGCCGATCAGGGCGTCGAAGTCGATCGCGTTCGGGTCCGTCGAGGTCGGCAGCACGCTCGGTGCGCTGAACGCATGCCGCGGCGCGTCGGCGTGGTCTGACTGCGTCGGCCCCTGCCATTCCTGGCTCGGCTTGGTGCCGCGGAACAGATCGTCGTCCGGGTCCGGCGCCCGCGGCGCACGCTCCTCGGCAACGTCGAACGGATCGGGCCGGGCCGGGCCCGTGGCGCGATAGGGCATGTGATGCTGGAACGCCGGGTTAGGCGGCCGGCCCAACGGGTCGTCGAGCGGGTCGATATCGAGCGGGCTGCCGCCCTCGTGCGGCCCGGCCGGCGTGTCGAACGGGTCCACCGCCGCGCTGCGGCCGAAACCGGCGTCGTTCGTCTCCGCCACCGAGATCGTGTAGTCGCCGATCCGGAAATCGTCGCCGTCGGTCAGGACCGTACGGCTGTCACGCGCCGTCGCTTGCCGGGCGCCGTTGATGTGGACGCCGTTGGTGCTCACGTCCGTGAGCACGATCCGGCCGTTCTCGACGCTGAGGATGCAGTGGGTCTTGGACAGGTGCCGATCCGGGTCGGCCAGCACCCAATCGTTGCCAGCGCCGCGCCCGATGGATAACGTACCCTTTGCGAGCAGCTTGGTCTGGCTGGTCCCGGGCGCAGCGCCTCCGGAAAGACGGAGCGTCACCGCCATAGCAAAGACCCTGAACGGAGAGCGCCGATGGCTGACATTGTGCTGGCCGAGTGCCGAGGGCAAGCCTGGCTGGTCAGCGGAGAGCAATACATCGATAATCTACTCGCCAATACGCTACCACCTGAGGTTAGCATCGAGCTGGTCGCGTGCGAATTGAAATCCGAGGTCGATGCGCTCTGGGTGCAGCATTGCGGCCCGCCCGAACCCTATACCGCTCCCTGGCTGATCCACCCCGGCGTGGCCAACCGAGTCCGCCGCAAGGAGGGCAAGCACGCCGTCTTCTTCGCGCAGTGGTCGGCCATGCTGGACGACGACGCCCGCGCGGTGATCCGCTCGGCGGCCGGCTGGGCGCACGATAATCCCGAGCGTAACGTTTCCCTCGTCCGCTACGTCCGCCCAGGCAGCCCGGCGGCCATGCTCGACCTCGCCAATCTCCGTGCCAGCCTGATCGAGGCGGAACTCGTCGCCCTCCAGATCGCCGCCTCCCGGCTCGTCCGCGAAACGCAGGACACAGCGTCCGTCCCGGGCATGAGCGACGAAAGCCAGCGGGTCGACATCGTCCTCATGGAAGTCTGAGCGCCGTTCGAGGCTATTTCAGCGAGGCGAGCAGCGCGTCGAGATCCGGCTCGGTCTCGTCCTCGGCGGCCGGCTTCTCTTCCTCGGCCGGCGGATTGAGGCTCGCCAGCAGCGCGTCCAGATCGTCCTCGGCGGCGGCCGGTTCTGCCTCGGCTTCTGGCTTGTCGTCACCCAGCCCGGCCAGCAACGCGTCCAGATCCTCGGTGGCGGCCTCCTCTGCGGGCGCGGCCGCCTCGGCCGCCGGGGTATCTTCCAGCCCGGCCATCAACGCATCGAGGTCGGTGGTATCCGCGGCGTCCGTCTCCGCCGCCGCCGCCGCCGCCGCCGCCGCGATCGGCGCGGCAGCTTCGGCCGGCTTGGATACATCGGCCGGCGCCCATCGCCCCGCGATTGGCTTGCCGCCCACGGCGCCGAACGACGCGACCCGAACCTCCGGCCGGCCCCGGATGCTGACCACGGGAATCACCCCGACCCCGCCGATCTGCGCGGCCAGCTTCTCGTTGAAGAGACGCTCCGTGCAGGGCAGCGCGATCTGGTCGCCATCCTTGTCGAGATAGACGTAGACCGGCAGGTCGTTGACCGTCGCGACACTGCCCAGCTTCATCGCCCGGCTGTTCCGCGACCACGTCTCGGCCAAGGTGAGCGCGACCAGTACCGCCGGATTGCCCCAGAGCATGCCGGAGAGGCCGCCTTGCCGGGTGAACTCCTCGAACGCGAACGCGTCGATCGGGTCCGTGCGCTTGCCGTAGGGCATGCGCATCAGGAACCGTGGGGTGGCGAGCCCGAGATAGGCTGATGCCGGCAGCGCCCGAAGCTCGGACCAGGCCTGCGCGATCAGCGGATGCCACTCGTGCGGCTTCTCCTTCAACGCATCGGGCCCGATCGCGGACAGGAACGAAGCCCCGCCGGCCGCGCAGATCTGCGTCATCCGCCCCAGCAACTCCGCATGCGGTGGCGTCAGCTCCCATTGGTAGAGCCCGGCCACCACCGTCAGCGATCCCTGATGCGCGTCCAGTGCCGGCTGCTCGACCAGCAGCGAGAACAGCCCCGTTTCCTCCAGCGCCTCGCCCGACGCGAGGTCCGCCGCCAACTCCTCCGCGGAGATGTCGTACAGCACGATCTGCATCGACGCCCCGGTCTCGATCCGGCGCACGAGCATGTCGACGCTGCGCCAGAGCGCTTCGGCAGTCTGGAACTCCGGGCTGTGCAGCACGCGCCGCATCGCCGCCGACAGCGCCTCGTCCACTTGCGCCATCAGCGCGTCTTGCCGCGGATCTTTCGCCGGCTGCACATAGGGGCCGATCAACCGGCGGATCAGATCGTCGGCGGACGCCTCCTCGCGCGCGGGCCGCCCGGTCAGGCGGCTGAAATCCGACAGTTTCCGATCCGTCGGCACCGCCGATCCCGCCGACTTCTTGCGCGCCCGCGGCAGCGCCTGCTCGCCGGCCCAGGATATCACCTCCTTGG
The DNA here is from genome assembly GCA_963848035.1 of uncultured Alphaproteobacteria bacterium. Lineage (GTDB taxonomy): Bacteria > Pseudomonadota > Alphaproteobacteria > Acetobacterales > Acetobacteraceae > JAVVHH01. Next base: position 1,302,737 of record CAWKCD010000001.1, on the reverse strand, counting down.
CGGCCCGAGCGAAACCGGCCTTGCTTTGCAAATTCTTACGGAGTTCGACCAACTGCTCGAACAGCGGCAGGTTCTCCACCAGCTGGTCCGGATGGAAGTCGTCCAGTTCGCCGATCGGCACGGTCACGGTGCCCTCGTCGCCGAGATCGATCACGACCTGCGGCTTCAGCCGTTCGATCACCTGGTCGAAATTGTCGACGTCGATCTTGATCGGCTTGCGTGCGGCGAGCGCGGCGCCGGTCTCGAGCGTTCCCGCCGCCGCGCGGCCGGAGAAATCGCCCAGCAATGCCAAGCGGAATGCCGCGCCCGGCGCCGCTTGTTCCCGCTTGCCCAGCCGGCCGAAACTCACCGCGTAATCCATGCGCCTTTGCCCTCTCGACCGTAACGAGCCGAGTGTAGGCCGAGACCGTTATTACTTCTATACGGTCTCCGGCGTGTAGCGCCACACGCTCGCCGGCGGGATATTCAGCGGGGTCCAGGCCTCGCGCTTGGCCACCAGCCCGTGTTTGCGCCAAGGCAGCGGCGACGTCGCGCAATAGCTATAGTGCAGGAAGCCGCGCCCGGGGGCGACGGCCTCGATCGCGTCGATGAACCGGCGTTGCTCGGCCAACCGCAGCAGCACCAGCGGCACCCCGCAGATCACGGTCCCGATCCGCCCGCGCCGCGACGCCGGCAGCAACGACGGCAGATTGCGCGCATCGCCTGCGATCACCTCGGCGCCCGGCAGCAGGGCACGAAGGTGATCAGCCATGTCCGGCACGATCTCGACCACCGTCAGCCGGCTTGGCGACAGCCCGTGCTCGATCAGCGCCCGCGATACGACGCCGGTCCCCGCGCCCAATTCGAGCACCCACTCGCCCGGTTCGACCCGAACCTGCTGCGCGACCCGGCGGCACAGCGCCGGCGAGGACGGCACCACCGACCCCATCTGCAAGGGATTGGCCATCCAGCGCCGGAGGAACAATGCGACACCGGATGTCTCCGGACGGTTCTCCCCGGCAGTCTCGCTCGAACTCACCCGCGCGCCCCATTCATTACAACCGAAAACAGCTTCGCTTTAACGATAGGGCGGCCCGAGGCCGAGGGCGGAACGGTTAAGGTTCCGTGTCGGGACGATGACGCCGCGTCAGTCGAGCAGCCCTTCGTCACGGAAGCTCAACCATCTCCCGTTGCCGACGATCACGTGGTCGCGCAGGCCGATCTGCATCACGGCCGCGGCTTCGCGCACCTGCCGGGTCATGTCGATGTCCTCGCGCGACGGCGCCGGGTCGCCGCTCGGATGGTTGTGCACCAACACCAGCGACGCCGCCCCAAGCGCCAGAGCGCGGCGCACCACCTCGCGCGGATAGACCGGCGTGTGGTTGACGGTGCCGCTCGCCTGCACCTCGTCGGCGCGGAGCATGCCGTTCTCGTCAAGGAACAGGATGCGGAACTGCTCGATCCGCTCGCGTGCCAGCGCGGCGGCAAGATAGTCGTGCAGGCGCTGCCGATCGTCCAACACCGGCTTGGCCGCAACCGCGGCCCGCGCGAGCCGCACCGAGGCGGCATGGATCAGCTTGATCGCCGCGATGCTGTGCTGACCAAGGCCCGGCACGCGCCGCAGCTCCGCCTCCGGGGCTGCGAGCACGCCGGCATAACTGCCGAAACGCCGGATCGCCGCCGTCGCCGGGTCGGTCGCATCGGCCGGCAGCACGAGCGCGAGCAGCGCGGCGAGGCGCTGCGTGTCGTCCAGATCGGCCGGCGGCAGTTCGACTTTCCGGGGCTCCGCCTTGCGCGGCTGCGACGCCCGCGCCAGCGTGGCGAGCTGCTCGAGCGCGTCGAACTGCGACGGCGCCATCGCCTCGGCGAACCCGGCCTGCAGCGGTTCCGGCACCGACCACCCCGGCGCGGCCGGCCGCGCGGCGGACTGCAAGGCATCAGCCACGGCGCGCCCGACCTCCTGCCGCAACGCCGCCCATTCGGGCCCATCGCCGGCTGTTCCCGAGCCGGCCGCGAATAGCCGCACCGCCGTGCGTGCGCCTTGGTGCGCCTCGACGCTGATCCATCCAGCGCCTGGCAAGGCGCGCACCCGCTCGCGCACGGCGTCGACCGCCTCGGGACGGTCGATGTCGATCGAGGCGTCGAAGGCGAGCGGCGCCGGCTCGGGCGCGCGCCGCCGCCACGGGAGCCGCACCTTCAACGCCAACACCTCAATGCCCGCGTTGCCGCAAACTGACCCAATCACCCCGTCCCAGCACGACGAGGTCGTGCACGACCACCGAGAGCTTCATCCCGGCGCGGTGCAGCTCCGTGTGCAGCGCGCGGTCCGCGGCACTGATCTTGGCCACCGCAGGGCCGAGCGTTGCGGACCAGGATGGTCGCGGTGGCATGCTGATCCAGTGCGTGGCGAAGCAGTTCGCGCGCGAGGTCGGCGGTCTTGATCTCGGCGTCCCAGGACGGCTCGCCCAGGAGCTGGTTGCGGTTGTTCAGCAGCAGCGCGCTTAAGCCCGGCGGCTGCGCCGTCCGCTCCGGAACATCGAGATGCCGCTCGAGCGCCGTGAGGTCCGCGATCACCTTGCGGCGGATCGCCTCGGGCTTGGCCAGGATCCCGGCCGCCTCGACCACCATCGCGAACGGCGCGATCGCACTCTCCGGCACGCCCGCTGCCACGAGCGCGGCGCGGTCGGCTTGGATCGCGCCGGCCAGGCTGCCGAATGTGTTGATCAGCCCCTTCGCGAGCGGCTTGGTGTCCTTGCGCGGGATGCCCAGGAACAGCAGCATCTCGAGGATCTCGTAATCCGCGAGGGCCGCTTCCGAAATCAAGAGCCGGCCGCGCATGCGCGAGCGGTGGCCGTGCGGCCCGGTGCTGCTAAAAGGCTTGGTGCCCATAGACTTGTCGGTCGTGTCGATCATGCGGCTTTTCCGCCTACGCCCACCGGTAGCGTCACGCGCCGCCGCCGTCACCGCAAGTTGTAAGGTCACGCTTGCGTGAACGTCAACCGGGAACTGCTGCCGACACCCTCCTCGACGCCGACTCTCGCCGCCTACGCAATGCTCGTTGCGCGGGTAGGGCTGACCAGCTTCGGCGGCGGCGTCAGCGCGTGGATGATGCGGCTGGTCGTGCAGGAGCGCGGCTGGGTCACCGAGGCCGAATTCCTTAGCGGGCTGGCGCTCTGCCAGGTTTTCCCGGGGATCAACGTGCTGAACCTATCGATTTGGCTGGGCTATCGGCTACGCGGCAGCGCCGGAGCGATCGTCGGCGCGCTCGCGATGACGGTGCCGCCCGGCATCGTCCTGATCGCCCTGGCGACCGCTTTCGCAGGGGTCTCCCACTACCAGGGCGTGCATACCGCCCTTAACGGCGTTGCAGCAGCCGCCGTAGGGCTGGTTACCGCGATGGGCCTGCGCGCCGGGCGTCGCGCCGCGGACGGGCTGATCCCGATTGCGCTCTGCACCGTCACCGTCGTTCTCATCGGCATCCTGCATTGGCCCTTGGTGCCGGTCGTCCTCGCTCTGGCTGCGCTGAGCGTCACGATCTGCGTGCGGCAGGCCTGAGATGCGCGCGCATCTGCTCTGGACCCTGGCGGTCCTGCTCGTTCCGCTCTCCTTCGCCACCATCGGCGGTGGACAGGGCATCGTCGCCGAGGTGCATCGACAGGCGGTCACGGTGCAAGGCTGGATGCCGGAAGACCAGTTCGTGATCGATTTCGCTCTTTCGCGCCTTGCGCCGGGCCCGGGCTCGCTGCTGATCACCTTGATCGGCTGGCAGGTCGCAGGCTGGGCCGGCGCGCTGGTCGCCTCGCTCGCGATCTTCCTGCCATCCTCGCTGCTGCTCTACGGCTTGGCCCGGCTGTGGGGACGGTATCGCGGCCGTCCCTGGCAGCGGGCGATCGAGCGCGGCCTGGCCCCCGTCGCCGCCGGGCTGATCCTCGCTGGCGCCATCACGGTGCTGCAGGCCGCCGAGGGCGGCTGGCGCGCCTGGCTCGTGGCGGCGCTCGCCGCAGTCGTGCTGCTGCTGACGCGGATTTCACCGTTTCCGGTCCTGGCCGCCGGGGCGGTGATTTTCCTGCTGACAACGTAACCGCCGATGCGGCGTTATCGCCGGGATGGCCAAGGACAAGCTGCAGAGCTACCGCGCCAAGCGCGATTTCAGCCGGACGCGGGAGCCCTCCGGCGAAGCCGCGTCCGAACCCGACGCCAAGCTGCGCTTCGTCATCCAGAAGCACGACGCCACCCGCCTCCATTATGACCTCCGGCTCGAACTCGACGGCGTGTTCAAGTCCTGGGCGGTGACGAAAGGCCCGTCGCTCGACCCGCACGACAAGCGTCTGGCCGTCGAAGTCGAGGACCATCCGCTCGACTACGGGGATTTCGAAGGCACCATCCCCAAGGGCGAATACGGCGGCGGCACCGTCATGCTGTGGGACCGCGGTTATTGGGAGCCGGAGGGCATGACGCCCGAGGCCGGCCTGGAAAAAGGCGACCTCAAGTTCCGCCTCGAGGGCGACAAGCTGCATGGCAGTTGGGTGCTGGTGCGCATGAAACACGACCGCGCCGGCGGCAAGCGCACCAACTGGCTGCTGATCAAACATCGCGACGAATGGGCGCGCGAGGGCGAAGGCGAGGCCGCGCTGGCGAAGGACAAGTCGGTCGCTTCCGGCCGCGCGATGGACCAGATCGCCGCCGGCAAGGGCAAGGCGCCCAAGCCCTTCGTCGCGGCCGCTAAGCCCGCCGCCGACGCTGTATGGGACAGTAGCGCCGGATTGGCCGCCGAACAGCGCGCCGCCATGCCGATTTTCGTCGAGCCGCAGCTGGCCACCCTGGTCGATCGCCCGCCCGGCGGCGCCGGCTGGGTGCACGAGATCAAGTTCGACGGCTACCGCATGCAGCTCCGCATCCAGGGCGGGCAGGCCGCCTTGCGCACGCGCAAGGGTCTCGACTGGACCGACCGCTTCACCGCCCTCGCCAAGGCCGCCGCCGCCCTGCCGGACGCCATCATCGACGGCGAGGCCGTAGTTCTCGACGAGCACGGCAACCCGGACTTCGCAGCCCTGCAGCAGGCTTTGTCCGAAGGTAAATCGGAGCGGATGGTCTATTACGCGTTCGACCTGCTGTTCGCCGATGGACAAGACCTCCAAGGGCTGCCGCTCAGCGAGCGGAAGGAGCGGTTGCAGGCGCTGCTGGCCAAGGCGCCCAAGGCGATCCGCTTCGTCGAGCATTTCGACAGCGGCGGCGACGCGGTGCTGCATTCGGCTTGCCGGATGTCGCTCGAGGGCATCGTCTCCAAGAAGCTGAGCGCCCCCTACCAGCCCGGCCGCGGCGATGGCTGGCAAAAGTCGAAATGCCGCGCCGGCCATGAGGTCGTGATCGGCGGCTGGTCGACCACCGGCGACAATTTCCGCTCCCTGCTGGTCGGCGCCCACCGGGGCGACGGTTTCGTCTATCTCGGCCGCGTCGGCACCGGGTTCGGCGCCGCCACCGTCAAGCGCCTCCTGCCGAAGCTGCAAGAAGTGGAGCGGCGCTACCTCGGCGTTCACCGGGCTGAACGCGCCGAAACGTGAGACAGGCGTTCACTGGACCGAGCCGACGCTGGTCGCGGAGATCGAGTTTGCCGGCTGGGGCGCCGAAGGACTGGTCCGGCAGGCCGCCTTCAAAGGCCTGCGGGAGGACAAGCCCGCGGCCGAGGTCGCACCCGAGAAGCCGAAAGCGTCGCGCCCTGCTAGCAAAGGCGCCGGCAATGTCGTCATGGGTGTCACGATCAGCCACGGCGACAAAGCCTTGTGGCCCGAAGCCGGAAGCGACGGCGAGCCCGTGTCCAAGCTCGACCTCGCCAGATATTTCGAGGCGGTCGGCGCCTGGATGCTACCCCACATCGCCGGGCGGCCGTGCTCCCTCCTGCGATATCCGGACGGGATTGCCGGCGCTCGGTTCTTCCAGCGCCACGCCATGCCCGGGCAATCCAACCTGCTCGGCTTGATCAACATCGAAGACGACCGCAAGCCGTACCTGACCATCGATCGTGTCGAAGGCCTCGCCGCAGTGGCGCAAGTGGGTGGGCTAGAGTTGCATCCGAGCAACAGTGTTCCCGGAAAGCCCGCCATCCCCGGCCGCCTCGTATTCGATCTCGACCCGGCGCCCGACGTTCCGTTCAGCGCCGTGATCACCGCCGCCAAGGAACTTCGTGAACGGTTGCAAGCGCTGGGGCTGGAGTGCTTCTGCAAAACGACCGGGGGCAAGGGCCTGCACGTCGTGGTCCCGCTCGCGGACGAGTCATCACCACCGGACTGGGCGACCGCCAAAGCGTTCTCGCATGCGGTCTGCAAGGCGATGACCGAGGAGTCGCCGAAGCTTTATTTGGTCAACATGTCTAAAAAACTACGCGACGGAAAGATCTACTTGGACTATCTGCGCAACGATCTTCTCGCGACGGCGGTTGCGCCGCTGTCGCCCCGCGCCCGCCCGGGCGCGACGGTCTCGATGCCGCTCACCTGGGCGCAGGTGCGCACCGGCCTGGACCCGATGCGCTTCACGATCCGCTCGGCGCCCGGCTTGCTGCGATCCGACCCGTGGGCCGGCTACGACGCGGCGCGGCGGAGTCTCTCCGATGCCGTTCGCCGATTTGGTTGAGGAACTCACAAAACGGTGTCCGCCGACACCGTTAATGAACCCGGAAGGCGGAGATCAGCCTATCTAGTGATGGTTGTTCGGCGCAGTGTTTCCTGGTATTATCGCGCGTCGTTCGTCAATCGACCGTTATCGCGGAATTCGACACTTGATCGTAATATCCCGCGATGGCGACAGGCTTGCGACTTACCCACCCGGTTCTGGAACAACGATCGATGAATTTTCACGCTGATGTTGATCGCCTCTCGCTCACCGAAGAACCTGCACAGCAGCGCCCGTTCATAGCGGCGGCAGCCTGGCGTCGGCTCAGGCCGGTCGTTACCGCCAAAGTTGGTGTCGTGAGCTTCCTGACCTTCGGCGTCGCGGTCGTCGCGACGGCGACGTTGGTCGCGCTGCAGATACAGTAATCACTCGGCCCGGTCGTTCAGGCCGGACCTGGCCTGAACCTACCGATAGTCCTGCCAGGCGGATGTGAACGGTTTCCGGAAAAACGTCGCCCACAGATAGTTTGAACTATAGCGCAAACCCGTCATCAGCAGGCCGTCACCCTGCAGTCGCCGTCCGGACGACTTGGCCATCAGCTTCCAGGTGAATTTCACTTTGCCGACCTGAGCCATGCGACGCGCAATATCCGTGTCTTCGCCATAGAAGGTGAAGCTCGCATCAAACCCGCCGGCTTTGATCAGCGACTCGCGCTTGAGCACAAAATTGCCGCCCTGAACCATGCTGCCGACGCGCAGGACGTAGCGATTGAAGCTGTAGGTGCCGAACCCAACGATGTAGAAGATCCTCGCGGCAGCGCGGATGCGGAACGGCACGTCATAATAATCGTAAGGTCCGCTCACCGTCACCAGCGCCGGATCCTTCGCGAACTCTTCCTCGACTCGATCGATCCACCCGGTCGGCAGCAGGGTATCGGCATCGATATTGGCCACCAATACACCCGTCGTCGCCTCGAACCCGGCCTTGCGCGCCTGGACCAGCCCCTTTCGCGCCTCATGCACCACAGTCACGCCGGCAAATTCGCGGGCGACCGCCGAAGTCCGGTCCGTGCTCGCATTGTCGACCACCACGATCTCGGCATTGGCGCCGGCGCGCGCGATCTCGGCCTGAATGGCGCGGAGACAAGAAGGGAGCAGCGCCTCTTCATTGTAGGCAGGTACGACGAAGCTAAGTCGAATTGGCTCGGCCATCCCGGTCTCCTGTGGGCTCCCACTTAGGCTTCAACATTGATCAAAGACAAGTCGCCGGCTGGGTCGCAGTTCCCGGCCCGGCGCGGGATGTGGCAAATTCGCCGCGTTCATGTGGCCAGCCTGCACGTTGTCGGCCCGCCATACGCGGATTATCATCGCTTGTGACCTACGTATCAGGCGGTCTGCCCCCGCACCACACACAGAATTGGACCGTCACCAAGCCGGCCGCGACCGGCCGGCGCGGCATGGTCGTCTCGCAGTCGCGCGACGCCGCGCTCGCAGGGGTGGCCGTGCTGGACGCAGGCGGCAACGCCGTCGACGCCGCGGTCGCGACCGCCCTGGCGCTGGCGGCGGTCGAACCGTGGAACAGTGGCCTCGGCGGCATCGGCTTCGCCCTCGTGCATCGCGCCGGCGAGAAGCGCGCCGAGGTCGTCGATTTTGGCCCCCGCGCACCCGGCAAGCTCGATCCCACGCGGTTCCGCCTCACCGGCAAGACCGCCGCCGACTTGTTCGGCTGGCCCGAGGTCGAAGACGACGCGAACGTCCATGGGCCGCTCTCCTTCGTTATTCCGTCCGCCCCGGCGGGCTACGCGCTGATGCTCGAGCGGTGGGGCAAGCTGCCTCTCGCCGACATCGTCGCGCCGGCCCGAGCGCTGGCGCAGCGGGGCCTGCCGCAGGATTGGTTCACCACGCTCAAGGTCTCGAACCAGGCCGCCATCCTGCGCCGGTATCCGGAGAGCGCCCGGATCTACCTGCCGAACGGCTTGCCGCCGGTGCCGCCTTACCAGGGCAATCCCGGCACGTTCCGCCTCGGCCGCCTGCCGGAGACGCTCGACCGATTGGCGGCCGCCGGGCTGCGCGACCTTTATGACGGCGACATCGCCCGGAGCATCGCGGCCGACGTCGCGTCCATGGGCGGGTTTCTCGATGCGGACGATCTTCGCGACTGCGAAGCTCGCGTGACCGCGCCGCAGGAGGTCCCGTTCGCCGGGCGGACGCTGCAGCTCGCCGGCGGCTTGACCGCGTCGCCCACCATGGCGCGCGTCATCGGCCAGTTGCCCGCCTTTGCCGGCGGCGCGCCGGATGCCGCCTGGTTCCGCCAGTTGGCGAGCGTGATGAAGCGCGCTTATGCCGAGCGGCTCGAGGGTCTCGGCGATGCCGAGCCGAAAGCCGCCGAAAGCTGCACCACCCACCTGACCACCTGCGATGCCGACGGCACCATGGTCTCGATGACCACCACCCTGCTCTCCTCCATGGGCAGCCGCACGGTGCTGCCGGGTTCCGGCATCCTCATGAACAACGGCGTCATGTGGTTCGACCCGCGGCCCGGCCAGCCCAACTCTTTAGCCCCCGGCAAGCGCCCGCTCACCAACATGCTGCCCGCCATCCTGCGCGACGGCGACCGGCCGGTCCTGGCTGGCGGCGCCTCGGGCGGCCGTCGGATCCTGGCCGCGGTCACCCAGATGCTCGCCTTCGTCGCCGGCTTCGGCATGGACCCGGCCACCGCCGCCCACCATCCCCGCATCGACGTGTCCGACCCGCTCTCGGTCGACGCCGACCAGCGCCTGCCGGAGGACGTGCTCGCCGCGCTAGAGGCCGACGGCCCGGTCGACCGCGTCGAGCACGGTGTGCTGCCGGTCAACTTCGCCTGTCCCAACCTGATCCTGATCCAGGACGGCGTGCGCACCGGCATCAGCGACGTGATGTCGCCGTGGTCGGCCGCGGTCGCGCAAGGGTGAACCTCCGCCCGATCGGGCATCTCGAAACCCCGTTCGCCACCCTCGACGCGTGTCCGCGCAACGGCCGCCAGCTCGACCCGGCGCCGGAATGCCTCGCCGTCGTCGCCCCCGAGTTCCAGCCGGGCCTCGCCGATCTCGACGGGTTCTCGCATCTCATCCTGCTCTATTGGCTCGGCCCGCAGCCCGACGTGCTGACCATCACCCCGCATTTCGACCGGAAGGAGCACGGCGTGTTCGCCACCCGCGCTCCGGTCCGGCCCAACCCGATCGGCCTGTCGGTCGTCGCGTTCGCCGGCTTCGACGGGCCGGGGCGGCTGCGCGTCCGCTATCTCGATTGCCGCGACCGCACCCCGCTGCTCGACATCAAGCCCTATCTCGCCCGCACCGATTCCGAGCCGGCAGCGCTGCGGGGATGGCTCGGACCCTGACATGACGCGGCCAGCCCTGCCCGAGGAGCCGCTCTATCTGCCGTTCGAGGCGGGACCGTTCCGGATGAGCATGGGGCTGGTGGCGCTGGACCCGGACGAAGCGATCAGCATCGACCGCCACTACCCCGAGCAAATGGAGCAGCGGCGCGCCTTGCTCGCGACCTGGGGCCGCGAAGTGGCCGCCGCCGAGTCCGGCGCCGAACCCGCCTGCCGCGAGCTGGTCGAGCGTCTGACCGATCTGCTGCCGCGCCGTTATCCTGCTTTGTTCGAGAACCGCGTCGAGGGGCTGCACAACGGCCTCACCGGCGAAACCTGGCCCGCCGATGCCGACGCTCTGACCGCGGCGGCGCTGCTGGTGCAGGAGGATCTCTGCCTGCTCGAACTCCGCGACGGGCTGCCCTACCTCATCGCCGGCACGCTCTGCTTCTCGCCGGGCTGGCGTTTGCTGGAGAAATTGGGTCAGCCGCTCGGCTTGGTGCACCGGAAGGTGCCGTTCTTCGCCGACCGGCTGGAACGTCCCGTGGACCGGCTGATGCGTCATCTGCAACGCGGCAAGCTGGTCGAGCGGCTGAACTGGGGTCTCTACGACAACGACGCCCTGTTTCGGCCGGGCCGCCACTTCCAGGGCGACCACAACCCGGCCATCACGCCGCAGAACGCGGTCGACAAGCTCTTCCTGCGCGTCGAACGGCAGACGCTGAGCGTGCTGCCGCGAACCGGGGCGATCCTGTTCACCATCCGGACGCATGTCTATCCGCTGCGCCGGGTCGTGGCCGCGCCCGGCACAGCGGCGCGGCTCGCCGAGGCGGTCGCGGCGCTGCCGCCGGAGATGTCGCTCTACAAGAGCATCGCGCCGTTCCGAGACGCGCTGCTGGCTCAGCTCGGTTCGCTCACCGAAACGCCCAGATCGTTCACGATCCCTGTCGCCAGCGAATAGACCCAGCCATGGATGCAGAGCGCGCTGCCCGCGCGCCCAGGCGTCCTGCACGAACACGTCCGACGCCACGTTCTGCACCTGCCGCATTACGTTCAGCTCGCAAAGCCGGTTGAGCCGCGCCGTCTCGTCCGGGATCGCCTGCAGCTCCTCCTTGTGCGCGGCATGGACCTCCCGGATCGGGTGCAGCCAATGGTCAACCAGCCCGAGCCGCTGCCCGCTGACGGCGGCGCGGATGCCGCCGCAGCCGTAATGGCCGACCACGAGGATGTGCCGCACCTTGATGACGTCGACGGCGAATTGCAGCACCGAGAGATAATTGGCGTCCTGCGGCGGCGCCAGGTTGGCGACGTTGCGGTGGACGAACATCTCGCCCGGGTCCAGCCCGACGATCTCGTTGGCCGGCACCCGGCTGTCCGAGCAGCCGATCCAGAGGTATTCCGGCGCCTGCTGCCCCAGCAACCGCTTGAAGAAATTGGGATCGTCGGCGAGCCGGCGCGCCGCCCAGTCGCGGTTGCGCGTCTTGAGGTCGGCCAGCGGATCAGGCGGCAAGGTGCAGCTCGGCGTCGGTTTTGGCACGCACCGTTTCCAGATCCACGCCCGGCGCCAGCTCGCGCACGGCAAATCCGGCGGGCGTCACGTCCAACACAGCCAGGTTGGTGTAGATCCGCGTGACCGCCGCCGGCGCGGTGAGCGGGTAGGAGCAGCGCCGCACCAGGCGCGGGCGGCCATCCTTCGTCGTGTGCTCCATCACCACCCAGAGCCGCTTGGCGCCCGCGGCCAGGTCCATCGCGCCGCCGACCGCGGGCGCGGTATCGTTCTCGCTCGTGGCCCAATTCGCGATGTCGCCGTTCTCGGCCACTTCGAACGCGCCGAGCACGCAAAGATCGATATGCCCGCCGCGGATCATCGCGAAACTGTCGGCATGATGGAAATAGCTCCCGCCCTGCCGCAGCGTCACATGCTGCTTGCCGGCATTGATCAGCCAGGGGTCGACGGCGTCGGGCGCCGGCGCCGGGCCGAGCCCGAGGATCCCGTTCTCGCTATGGAACACCACCTCGCGCTCGACCGGCACGTGGTCGGCGACCAGCGTCGGGATGCCGATGCCGAGATTGACGTACCATCCCTCGGGAATGTCGCGGGCCACGGTGGCGGCCATCTCGGTGCGGCTCAGGGGCATGCGGACCTCCCGTTCAGGACGATAAATAAGGCACGTGCACGACACGGTCCACGAAGATGCCTGGGGTCACCACGTTCTGCGGATCGATCGCGCCGAGTTCGACCATATGCTGCGCCTGCACGACCGTGAGCTTGGCCGCCGTCGCCATCACCGGATTGAAGTTCCGCCCGCTGGATCGGTAGGTCAGGTTGCCCCAACGATCCGCCTCCCACGCCTCGACCAGCGCCACATCGCCATGCAGCGCCCGCTCCATGACATAGGTCCGGCCCTCGAACTCGCGCGTCTCCTTGCCGCGGGCCAGCGCCGTCCCCGCCGAGGTGGCGGTGAAGAACGCGGGGATACCCGCCCCTGCCGCCCGCATCCGCTCCGCCAGCGTCCCCTGCGGCACCAACTCCAGCTCGATCTTGCCGGCGCGATAGACCTCCTCGAACACGACCGAATCGGCCGTCCGCGGGAAGCTGCAGATCATCCGCCGCACCCGCCCCAGCTCGATCAGCTTCGCCAGCCCGACCCGGCCGCCGCCGGCATTGTTGGCCACGCACACCAGGTCGCGCGCGCCCTGCTCGATCAGCCCCTCGATCAGCGCGTCCGGCTGCCCGACCGAGCCGAACCCGCCGATCAGCACGGTCGACCCGTCCGCCACGCCCTCGAGCGCTTCGGCGATGCTGCGCACCCGCTTGTCGATCACGCCGCCACCTCGACCACGGCGTCGAGCGCGAACGCGCCCTCCGGCAGCGCCAGCACCGGATTGAGATCGACCGAGACCAGACGCGGCCCGGCGGCCACCGCCCATCGCGACATCTGCGACAGCATGCCGGCCAGCGCTTTGATATCGGCTTTCGGCCGCCCCCGCGCGCCCAGCAGCAGCGGCGCGCCCTTGATCCCCCGGATCATCCGCTCCGCCGTCTCCGGCCCGAACGGGCAGCGATGCAGCGCCACGTCCTGCAGGATCTCGACGAAGATGCCGCCGAGCCCGAACACCGCCACCGGGCCGAACACCGGATCGGAGTGGATGCCGAGAATGCACTCGACGCCGCCGCTGAGCTGCCTGGCCACCAGCACGCCCTCGATCCGCGCCGCCGGCGCCGCGCCGCGGGCCCGCGCCATCAAGGTCTCGAACCCTTGCCGCACCCCGTCCGCATCGGCCACGCCGAGCAGCACGCCGCCGATCTCCGATTTATGGACGATGTCGGGCGACAGGATCTTCATCACCACCGGAAAGCCGAACCGTCCAGCCGCCTCCACCGCTTCGGCGACGGTCGCGCAGGCCTGCTCGGGCGCGGATTCGATGCCGGACGCGGCCAAAAGCCGCTTGGCCTCCGCCTCGCTCGGCGTCACCGCCGGCAGCGTGACCGCCGGCAGGGCAGGGGGGATGGCGTCGTCGGCGCGGGCGAACGCGTCGCCGAACCGGCCCATCGCCTGGATCGCGACCACGGCCCGGGTCGGATCCTCGAACACCACGAACCCGTCCGACTCGTATTCCTGGACCTGCTCCGGCCGCGCCACCACGGAGAGCACATAGAGCCGGTCCGGATGCTTCGCCTTGGTCGCATTGAGCTGTTCGCGCAGCGCCGGCGCGATCGTCCGCGAGCCGCCGACCTGGGTGAAGAAGGCGAGGATCGACGAGTATTTGCCGTCCTCGACCATGGAATCGGTGAACCGCCCGATCAGCGTCATGTCGTTGAACGCCTGCGCCGTGCAGTCGACCGGGTTGCGCGGCGCGGCGAACGGCAGCATCGCCTTCAGCCGCGCCTGCGCCTCGGCCGGCATCTCCGGCAGCGACAATCCCACCGCCTCGGCCGCGTCCGAGATCAGCACGCCGGCGCCGCCGCTGATGGTGATCACGCCGAGCGTGTTCCCCGCCGGGTAGATCCGCCGCGTCGCGGTCAGCGCGATGTCGAGCATCTCCTCCGTCGTCCGCGCCCGCACCACGCCGAACTCCGCCAGCACGGCGTCGGTCACCCGGTCGTCCCCGGCGATCGACGCCGTGTGCGACTTCGCCGCATGCTGCCCGACCGCCGACGTGCCGACCTTCATCATCACGACCGGCTTCTTCGCCCGCCGCGCCGCCTCCAGCGCCGCCACGAACGTGTCGGCCTCGCGGATGCCCTCGGCATAGGCCGCGATCACATCCGTCTCCGGATCCTCCGCGAGCCAGCCGATGACGTCCCCGATCGTGACGTCGCCCTCGTTGCCCGTGGTGACGCAGATCGGCGTGCCGATCCCGCGGTTCCGCGCCACTGCGAAGACGTGCGTGCCGTACGCGCCGCTCTGGCTCGCGATCCCGATCCGCCCCGCCTTCTGCGGCCAGCCGCTCTCGAGGCTCGAGCTGAAGATCGGATAGAACCCGACCCGCGCATTGAACAATCCCAGGCAGTTCGGCCCCAGCAGCCGCATCGACCCGGCCGCCGCCATCAGCCGTTCCTGCGCCGCCTCGCCCGCCGCATCCATCTCCGCGAACCCGGCGGTGAACACGATCGCCGACTTCACCCCGCGCGCCGCCAGCTGCCCCACGGCCTCCACCGCCAGCGCCGTCGGCACCGCCACGATCGCCGTATCCGGCACCGACGGCAGGTCGGCGATGCTGGGATAGGCGCGCAGCCCCTGGATCTCCGCCCGGTTCGGATTGACCGGCAGGATCTCGCCCTGGAATTCTTGGCTCAGCATGTACTGGATCGGACGCCCGCCGATCCGCGTCGGATCCGCCGATGCGCCGATGACAGCGACACTGGACGGCCGCAACAGGCTGTCCAGCGACGAAAACGGCGCCCTCATAGCGAAGCGGCGGTCCCGAGCAGCGCCGTGCATTGGCTCGACAGCGTGCCGCCATTGCCATGCACCAGCGCGATGTCGAGATCGGCCACCTGCCGCGCGCCCGCATCGCCGCGCAGTTGCGTCACCGCCTCGAGGATCAGGAACATCCCGTACATCCCCGGATGCACGCAGGACAGGCCGCCGCCATTGGTGTTGACCGCGAGCCGCCCGCCCGGCGCGATCGCGCCGCCCGAGACGAACGCCCCGCCCTCGCCCTTGGCGCAGAAGCCGAGATCCTCGAGGAACAGGATCGTGTTGATGGTGAACGCGTCGTAGAGCATCGCCAGCTTCACGTCCCGCGGCGTCAGCCCGGCCATCGCATAGGCCCGCGCCCCGCTCTCCGTCGCTGCCGAGATGGTGAGATCCGGCATGCACATCACCGCCCGATGCCACCCCGCCGTCGCCGCCGCCGAGGAAATAGACCGGCTTGTGCTTGAGATCGCGTGCCCGGTCCGGCCGCACCAGCACGCACGCGCCGCCGCCATCGGTCACCAGGCAGCAATCGGCCGTGGTCAGCGGGTCGCTGATCATCCGCGCGCCGAGCACGTCCGGGATCGAGAGCGGACCATGCGCGAACGCCGCCGGGTTGAGGTTGGCCCAGGCGCGGGCCGCCACCGCGACCTCGGCCAGCTGCTCGCGCGTCGTGCCGAACTGGTGCATGTGCCGGCTCGCCGCCAGCGCATACGCCGTGATCGGATGCCGCGGCTTGTAGGGGGCCTCGTGCACCTGCTTCTCGCTCATCGAGACCAGCCGCCCGCCGGCGCTGCGCTGGTTCGAGCCGTAGCAGATCAGCGCCGCGTCGCACTGCCCGGCCGCCAGCGCCATCGTGGCGCTCAGCAGATGCGCCTCGAAGCTCGACCCGCCGATATTGGTGCCGTCCTGCATCCGCGGCTTGATGCCCAGATACTCCGCCACCGACAGGGTCGGGAACGCGTGCGTGCTGGTCGCCGCATACAGCCCGTCGATGTCGCCGAGCGCGAGCCCCGCATCGGCGATCGCCGCCAGCGCCGATTCCGCCATCAGCTCGGTCGCGGTCCGATCCGGTGCCACTCCGGTGCCGGCGCTGCCGATGCCGACGATCGCCGCCGCCCCCCGCAAACTCACTTTGCGCTCTCCGGATCGAACACGACCAACGGCGCCCCGTCCTCCTCGACGATCCGCGCCGTCACCCGCGTCCCGATCGGCACGGTCTCGACGCCCTCCACCCGCGACATCATCCGCGGCCCTTCGTCCAGATCGATCAGCGCGATGTTGTAGGCGCCCTCGCGCGTCCGGTTGACGGTGATCGCGTAGACCGTGCCGCCACCGCTGGCCGCCACCCATTCGAGATCCCGCTCACCCGTCCCGGGGATCAGGATCCGCGGATAGAACACGTAACGTCCCGTGCTTTGGCTGCGCTGGATCATGAACCGCCCCTGCTGCAGGTGGGCGCGGTATTCGGCTTCTGGACCTGTCATAATGCCGCACTCTGGAACGGCGTCCCCGCAGCGGCAACCCCGGCTCAGCCGGGATAGGTGATCGCCACCACCGTAACCACTTCGGGCCCCCGCGGCGTCCGCACGGTCACGTCGTCATCCACCTTCGCGCGCAGCAGGGCGAGCGCGATCGGCGAGCCGATGCTGATCTTGCCGGCGGCCATGTCCGCCTCGTCGACGCCGACGATGGTGACGGTCCGCTCCTCATCGCGCTCGTTGGCATAGGTGACGGTCGCGCCGAAGAAGATGCGGCTGCGGTCGGCCGGCTGCGCCGGGTCGACGATCTCGGCATGCGCGATCCGCCGCATCAGGAACCGAAGCCGCCGATCGATCTCGCGCAGCCGCCGCTTGCCCTCCTTGTAGTCCGCATTCTCCGACCGATCGCCGTTGCTCGCGGCCCACGACACGATCTCGACCACCCGGTGCCGCTCCGCCCGGAACCGTTCGAGATCGGCGACGAGCTGCGTGTGCCCGGTCGGCGTCATGTAGAACTTCCCGCCCGGCAGCCGCGGCGGGCCCTCGTCGTCATCGTCGTCGATCGCGTCGGTCATCTCTTTCGCCATCACTCCTGCGATTTCGCCTGCCGAAGCCGGCAACTCTTCCCCTCCGCGGTGCGCGGGGCCACTCTCATGCCATGGACGATAGCGCGCTTGGGTCCGCAGCGACCGACAAAGACCGGCATCACGCGTCCGGCGCCGTTCTCACCATCGATCTCGGCGCGCTGGCCGCCAACTACCACCTCTTGCGCCGACGTCTCGCCCCCGCGCGCTGCGGCGGCGTCGTCAAGGCGGACGCATACGGGCTGGGGGCCAGCCGGGTTGGGCCGGCGCTGTTCGCCGCGGGATGTCTCGAGTTCTTCGTGGCCCATCTCGACGAAGGCATCGCGCTGCGCTCGCATCTGCCCGGTTCGGCGACGATCTACGTCATGCATGGCGTGTTTGAAGGCGGCGAGCGGGAATGCGTCGCCCATGATCTCGTGCCCGTGCTCAACAGCCCGCCCCAACTCACCCGATGGGCGGCGCTCGCCAGCGCGTTGTCCCGCCGGCTCCCGGCCGCCATCCAGTTGGACACCGGCATGGCCCGGTTCGGTTTCGATGGCGACGGTGCGCCGGCCGTGCCGCCCTCGCTCGATCTCGACTTGGTCATGAGCCATCTCGCCTGCGCCGACGAGCCGGACCATCCCGCCAACGCCGCCCAACTCGCCGCCTTCACCCGCCTCCGCGCGACGCTCCCCGCCGCACCCGCGAGCCTCGTCGCCTCCTCCGGCATCTTTCTTGCGTCCGAGTTCCATCATGACCTTGCCCGACCCGGCGCCGCGCTCTACGGCGTCGCCCCCCAGCCCGGCCGCGCCTTCGGCCTCCATCCGGTGATCCGTCTCGACGCCAAGATCGTGCAACTCCGCCGGGTCGCAGCGGACACGCCGATCGGATACGGCCACACCGCCCGCACCACCGCCGCCGCGACCCTCGCGACCATCGCGGTCGGCTACGCGGACGGCTATCTCCGCAGCGGCAGCAATCACGGCTCTGCCTGGTTCGGCGACATTGCGCTGCCGATCATGGGCCGCGTGTCCATGGACAGCATCGTGCTCGATGCATCGGCGGTGCCGGATGGCGCGTTGCAGGAGGGGTCGTTCGTCGAGCTGATCGGCCCGCACCGCGGCGTCGATGCGGTCGCTGCGGACGCGGGAACCATCGGCTACGAGGTGCTCACCAGCCTCGGGCGGCGATACGACAGGCGCTACGTGGGAGAGAGTGTTTGAAGGTTCTGATCCTGGGCAGCGGCGTCGTCGGCACGACGTCCGCCTATTATCTGGCCAAAGCCGGCCACGAGGTCGAGGTGCTCGACCGGCAGCCCGGCGCCGGGCTGGAGACCTCTTTCGCCAACGCCGGCCAGGTGTCGCCAGGCTACTCCTCGCCCTGGGCCGGCCCGGGCATCCCGTTCAAGGCGATGAAGTGGCTGATGATGCGTCACCGCCCCTTCGTCATCTGGCCCCGTGCCGATGCGCGGCTGGGCTGGTGGCTCGCGCAGATGCTCGCGAACTGCACCGACGAAGCCTACAAGATCAACAAGAGCCGTATGGTCCGTCTCGCCGAGTTCAGCCGCGACGCGTTGCGCGATCTCCGCGCCGAGACGTCGATCGAATACGATCATCGCGAGCGCGGCACGCTGCAGCTGTTCCGCACGCAGAAGCAACTCGACCACGTCCATGACGACACCGAGGTGCTCGACCATTTCAAGGTCCCCTACGAACTGCTCGACCGCGCCGGCTGCGTCGCCGCCGAACCTGCGCTCGCCGGCGTGCAGGACATCTTCGTCGGCGGCCTGCGCCTGCCCGGCGACGAGACCGGCGACGCGCATCTGTTCACCCAGCGCCTGGCCGACATCACCGCCGGAATGGGCGTGAAATTCCGCTACGGCGTCCAGATCGAGCGGCTGCTCACCGAAGGCGCCGCCGTCACCGGCGTCCAGACCAGCCAGGGCGTCGTGACCGCCGATCGCTACGTCGTCGCTCTGGGCTCCTACTCCTCGGCGATGCTCTGGCCGCTCGGCATCCGCCTGCCGGTCTATCCGGTGAAGGGCTACTCCATCACCGTCCCGGTCACGGCGCCCGACGCCGCCCCGGTCTCGACCGTGATGGACGAGACCTACAAGGTCGCCATCACCCGCCTCGGCGACCGCATCCGCGTCGGCGGCACCGCCGAACTCGCGGGTTTCAGCCTCCGCCTGCGTCGTCCGCGCCGCGAGACGCTGGAACATTCGCTGATCGACCTGTTCCCCAAAGGCGGCGATGTCTCAAAAGCGACGTTCTGGACCGGATTGCGACCCATGACGCCCGACGGCACGCCGATCGTGGGGCCGACGCCGATCGCCAACCTGTTCACCAATACCGGCCATGGCACGCTGGGTTGGACCATGTCCTGCGGCTCGGGCCGTTTGCTCGCCGATCTCGTCTCCGGGCGGCTCGGCGAGATCGACAGCGCCGACCTCGGAGTCGCCCGTTACGCGCAAGTTCGTCTCGGCGACGGTCCTGCCGGTTGAAATCGGACCGGGTTCAAACGCATATCCCCGCCATACCGCAATATGGGGGACACAATGAGCGAGACCGATACGGCTGAACGCCACCCATTTAGCGCCGAGGTCGGGCGTTTGCTCGATCTCGTCGTCCATTCTCTTTATTCAGACCGCGAGATCTTCTTGCGCGAACTGGTCGCCAACGCGGCCGACGCCATGGACCGCCGTCGTTTCGAGGCGTTGACCAACGCCGACCTGGCTTTGCCGCCTGACGCAAAGGTCCGGATCATGCCGGACAAAGAAGCGCGCACGCTCCTGATCGAAGACTCCGGGGTCGGCATGGACAAGGGCGAACTGGTCGCCAACCTCGGCACCATCGCACGCTCCGGCACCCGCGCGTTCGGGGAAGCGCTGGCGAAGGACGGCAAGGAAGGAGACGAGAAGTCGAGCCTGATCGGCCAGTTCGGCGTCGGCTTCTACTCGGCGTTCATGGTCGCCGACCGCGTCGAGGTCACCAGCCGCCGGGTCGGCAGCGACGAGGCCTGGACCTGGGCCAGCGATGGTGGCGGCGCCTTCACCCTCGCGCCCGGCGCCCGCGACGAGCCCGGCACGACCATCCTCCTGCACATGAAGGCCGACGCCGACGAATACCTCGAGCCGATCCGCCTCGAGACCATCGTACGCAAATGGGCCGACCACATCACCATCCCGATCGTCATCGCCCGCGACGGCGAGGACAAGCCGGCGAACGAGGGCACCGCGCTCTGGCGCAAGTCCAAGTCGGAGATCACCGAGGAGCAATACAAGGAGTTCTACCACCACGTCGCCCATGCCTGGGACGAGCCATGGTCGACGCTGCATTGGCGCGCCGAAGGGCAGATCGAGTTCTCCGCCCTGCTCTTCATCCCCGGCAACCGCCCGTTCGACCCGGTCGACGGTCCGCGCGAGAGCCGCGTGCGGCTGCATGTCCGGCGCATGTTCATCACCGATGAAGCCAACCTGCTGCCGCCCTGGGCCCGCTTCGTCCAAGGGGTGGTCGACACCGAGGACCTGCCGCTCAACGTCAGCCGCGAGATGCTGCAGACCACCCCGGTGCTCGCCCGCATCCGCAAGGCGGTGACCAACCGCGTGTTGAGCGAGCTCAAGACCCGCTCGGCCGATGTCGAGGACTACAACAAGTTCTGGACGGAATTCGGCCCGATCCTGAAGGAAGGCGTGTGGGACGACGCCGAGCACCGCAAGGACGTCGCTGCGCTGATGCGGTTCAAGAGCTCGGCCGTCGACGGCTGGACCACCCTGGCCGACTATGTGAGCCGCATGAAGCCGGAGCAGGAGGCGATCTATGTGCTCTCCGGCGACGATGCGGCGTCGCTGGCCAAATCGCCGCAGCTCGAGGGATTCCGCGCCCGCGGCGTCGAGGTGCTGCTGCTCACCGATCCGGTCGACGCTTTCTGGCCCGAGCGTCTCGGCGAGTGGGACGGCAAGAAGATCAAGAGCGTCACCCAGGGCGCCGGCGACATCTCCAAGCTGCCGCTCGAGCACGAGCCCGAGGGCGACGCCGCTGACGTCGAGAAACTGATCCCCGCGCTGAAAGCGGTGCTGCTCGAAGCAGTCACCGAGATCCGCGCCACGGATCGGCTGACCGACAGCGCCGTCGTGCTCGCTGCCGCCGGCTACGGTCCGGACCTGCAGATGCAGCGTCTGCTCCGCCGCCACGGCAAGCCCGGCATCACGCTGCCGCCGACCTTGGAGCTGAACCCACGCCACCCGATGATCCGCCGCCTGGCCGAACGCGTCGAAGCCGGCGACGACATCAGCGAAGCCGCACACACGCTGCTCGACTTGGCGCGTATCCAGGATGGCGACATGCCGCTCGACCCGACCGCCTTCGCCCGCCGCATCACCCAGGCGTTGGCGCAGTAGGCTAGGCCATCGCCGCGAGCCGCGTCGTGGCTCGCGGCGATGGAGCTATTGTGTCACCGGCACCGCGGTGACGCTGTTGTAGGGACTGCCGCCCTTGCTGAGCGCCTGTGTCGACCACACCAGGTAGATCAGCACGTGCTTCTGCTTGTCCCACATCCGGGTCACCCGGATCTCCTTGAACAGCCAGTTCGCCGACGCACCGAACACCACCTCGTTGTCCGGCAGATTGTCCGGCACGCTGACTGCGCCTGTGGAACGGCAGGCGATGCTGAAGCGGCTCGGATCCGTCGCGAGGCCCAGGGACCCCGAGACTCCTCCCGTTTCCGCCCTCGACATGTAGCAGCTCACCGCGGGCACTTTCGGATCGTCGTAGCGGTCCACCACGATCTTGTCGTTGCGGCCGACCAGCCGGAACGTGGTGCTGACGTCGCCGATCCGTGTCGAATCCCCGGCCGCTCTCGCAGCCGGGGCCGTCATCGCCAAGCTCAATAAAACGACCCAGACACGTTTAAAGCTCACCCAATCCCTCCATGTTCGGCGGCTCCGGATAATACCGGAAGCCCTCGCCCTGCCGGGCGACATGGCCGACGCCGGGCCACGCGAAGTGATACGCCAGCAGCGGGACCCGGTTGGCCGCCAACATGGTCAGCATGCGCACCCGGCTCTCGGCCGACTGGACCGGGTCGGTGTCGAACGCGAACTGCGTCCGCGGCCGTTCGAGCAGCAGCACGGGATGATGCGCGAGATCGCCGATGTAGCAGAGCTGCTTACCGCCCATGTTGATCATGAAGATCGAGTGGCTGACCGTATGACCCGGCGCCCCCAGCGCCGTGATCCCTGGCAGGATCTCCTCATGATCCTTGTAGAAATGGATACGCTCCTTCACCGGCAGCAGGTTCTTGCGCGCCTGCGCCAGGAAGTTGGCGCGCGCCGGGTAGTTCGCCGGAATCTTGCCGTCGTCCGTCCAGTAGGCGAAGTCCGGCTCTCCGATGAAATACTGCGCGTTGGGGAAGTTGAGGCTGCCGTTATCGGCCACCAACCCGCCGCAATGGTCGATATGGGCGTGCGACATCACGACGGCGTCGATGCTCGCCGGGTCGATCCCGGCGCCCTTCAGCGTCGCCTGCAGCTTGCCGGTGGTCGGCGCGAACAGCTTGTCCGAGCCCATGCCGGTGTCGAATAGGACGACTTGGTTCCCGGTGTTGATGACGAGCACGTTCTGCTCGAGCACTGCGTTGGCGGTCGGCAAGAAATTCTCGGTCAGCTCGCGGGAGATTTCGTCCTTGGTGGTGTTCAGGAAGGAGGCATTCGGGTCGCCCAGCGGCAATTGCCCGTCGGACACGACGGTGCATTCCGCCGTGCCGAGCTTGAACCGGTAGAAATAAGGCGCCTGGGCCAGACCAAGCGGCATCTTGGCTTGCGAGCCGCGCGACAGCGTCAATGCGCCAGCGGCCAGCAGTAATTCGCGTCGGCGCACGAATAGGCGATGGGTCGAATTCATTTTGAAATATCCTCCCGCAATTTTTTCGTTGCCGAACCATAGGGCGAGCCCGCCGCATTACGCACGTCAATAGCGCGTTGCACGCTCCCCCGCCGATTGTCCGGACCTCCCCATCCGTCGGATGGTGGAGCGCACGCGATCCGGGACCATATATCCCGTCATCAAGGAGCTTCTGATGTCCGACGCGCTCTCCGATCTCTCGAACGCACTCGCCGACCTGGTCGCGCGGACGGCGCCGTCGCTGGTGTCGCTGCTGCCCGGCCAGCGCGCGCAACGCAGCGCCTATCTGTGGCAGGACGGCATCGTCATCACCGCCGAGCAGAACCTGCCGGATCAGGCAGAGATCGAGGCGCTGCTGCCGAGCGGGCGAAGCGTCCGGGCGACCGTGGCTGGCCGCGACCCCGGCACGAACATCGCGGTCCTCACCCTGGACCTCGCCGGGGCATCACGCTCCGCCGCGGCCACGCCCCGCGCCGGCGCGCTCGCTTTGGCGCTCGGCAGCATCGACGGGGCTCCCACCGTCCGTCTCGGCGCCATCAACCGCGTCGGGCCCGGTTGGGACAGCATGGCGAACGGCCATATCGATCATTACGTCCAACTCGACCTGCCGCTTTCCGGCCGCGACGAGGGTGGCCCGGTGCTCGCCGGCGATGGCGGGCTGCTCGGCATGTCGACCCTCGGCCCGCGCCGCCGCGCGATCGTGATCCCGACCTCGACCATCGAGCGGGTCGTGCCGCAATTGCTCGATGGCGGACGCGTGAAACAGGGCTGGCTGGGGCTTGGTCTGCAGCCGGTCGGCATCCCCGCCTCGCTGCAATCGGCCGCCGGGCGGGACGCCGGTCTGATGGTGATCAGCCTGGCCGCGGGCGGACCGGCCGAGCAGGCCGGCGTGCTGCCGGGCGATATCCTGCTCGAAGTGGCCGGCGAGGCGGCACCGCATCCGCGAGCCGTCGCGCGCGCGCTTGCCGGCGAGCAGGTCGGCAAGAACGTGCCGCTCCGCCTGCTCCGGGCCGGCGCGTCGATGGACGTCCACGCCACCGTGGCGCTGAGGCCCGCAGCATGATCGCGATGCTCCCGAGCAGCGCGCTCGACCGCGGCATCCTGCAAGTCGCCGTCGCCGCGGACGACCCGGTGCGCCGCGCCGATCTCGCCGCGCGCATCGCCCTGGCCGGCCACCGTCTGGCCGACAATGATGCCGACGCCGACATCGTGTTGGCCGACGCCACGTCGGCCGTGCCGCCGGAATTGCCGGTCGTGCGACTGGCCGAACGTGACGACGAAGCCGCGCTGCCGCCGACTTTGTCGCCAGTACAACTCGACGCCGCGCTGCGCGCGGTCTCGGTCGGTCTACGCGTCAGCCTGGCGCCGGCGCAGAACGGCTTCGCCGAAGCCGAACCGACCCGGCCATTGCTCACGCCCCGTGAACTCGAAATCCTCGCCTGTCTCGGCGAGGGAATGAGCAACAAGCTCGTCGCGCGTCGCCTCGGGATCAGCGCCCACACGGTGAAGTTCCACCTCGAGGCGGTCTTCACCAAGCTCGACGCTACCAGCCGCGCCGAAGCCGTCGCCAAAGGCCTCCGCCGAGGCTTAATCCTCTTGTAGTGACCGTTCGAACCCGAACCGCGCCCAATCCCTGCCGTTAATCCGGTCTCAACCAACGCCGGAGGAACCCATGGGCCTGTTCACAACTCCTATCAAGACGCTCGACGATCTGTTCACGCACACCTTGCAGGACATCTATTACGCCGAGCAGCAGATCACGAAGAATCTGCCGACCATGATCGAGAAGGCCAGCAATTCCGAACTGAAAAGCGCCTTTCAGCAGCATCTCACGGAGACCGAGGGCCAAGTGAAGCGCCTCGAGGACGTGTTCACGATGCTCAGCAAGACCAAGAAGGGCGTCACTTGCGCGGCGATGGACGGGATTCTGGCCGAGGCCAAGGAGATCATCTCCGATTGCGGGGACGAAGCCGTGCGCGACGCGGCGATGCTGTCGGCGGCGCAAGCTGTCGAGCACTACGAGATCACGCGCTATGGCACGCTGGTCGGTTTTGCCGAGCAACTCGGCCATCATGACGCTGCGAAGTGTTGCGTCAGACGCTCGAGGAAGAGAAGAGCACCGACCGGAAGTTGACGCAGATCGCTGAGAGCCGCGTCAACCGTAAGGCAGCCTGAAGAAGAGCGGCCGGGCTTCGTGCCCGGCCGGCTTGCTCAATAGCGTCGGGGCGGCAGTTGTTGCTGCTGCAGAGGCGCCAGTTGCTGTTGCTGCACCGGCATGCGCGAGGGCGGCGCGCCGAGTGCCGGCTGCTGCAACGGGACGGGGCCCGCACTAGCCGCGACTTGGGCGCCGTAGCGGGACAGGATCTCCCGAAGCGGATCGGCGCCGGGGTTCGTCGCCTCCATCGCCAGCACGATCTGCGGCGTGCCGACCGGACGCCCGTAGTAGGCTTGATTCCAGTCCGACTTCGACGCCAGGATGCTGCCGCCGAGGGTGATCCCGGCATAGAGCCCGCGCGCCCGGCTGAAGCCTACGATGTCAGCCGTCAGCGCCGTCGTGGTCGAGCCTTCGACGCCGCCGCCGAGATCGACGAACGTCGCCCCCGCATTGGCGCCCAGCTTCAGCTGCGTATCCATCATCGCCCGCAGTCCGCGGTCGTTCATGATCAGCAGCATGACCTCGGCGTCCTCGATCCCGGCCTGGAAGCCGAAGCTCGCGCCGCCCAGCCCATAGAACGCCGGCGACGACCACGACCCGGCGGCGTCACGCGCCACCATCACGCAATCCCCGCCCTGTCCGCCGAACAGGAAGCCCGCCTTGAGCACCCGCGGGCAGATCACGACCGCGCGGGCGCGGCGCAGCACGAACTGGGCATCATGCCCGTCGCGCTCGTTCAGTAGGTCCTGCGCCGCCAGAGAGGCGCGGTCGACCAGTTGTTGTTGCTCGGTTTGCGCATGGGCCAGGACCGGGATCATGGCCAGCAGCCCTGCGACTAGGACGCGC
This sequence comes from uncultured Alphaproteobacteria bacterium, assembly GCA_963848035.1. Taxonomy (GTDB): domain Bacteria; phylum Pseudomonadota; class Alphaproteobacteria; order Acetobacterales; family Acetobacteraceae; genus JAVVHH01. The sequence goes on along the minus strand of CAWKCD010000001.1, from coordinate 1,276,931 downwards.
AGCATCGATCTTCCTCCGAATCGGAAGTCAGATACTAACGCTAAATGATCAGCTTACCAAGAACTCCTTACATCCTAGATGAGGAATTTTGAGCAAAGCTGGCTTCGTCAAACCCCGCTCATCGAATTGACCCAGCCGACACGCCAGCCCTCGTCCAGATGGTCGATCCGCGTCAGCGACAGATTCTGCACCGACAGGTGCAGGATCGGCAGCGCGCCCACGCCCATCGCGTGCCCGACCGCCGCACGAATTGTGCCGCCATGGCTGACCAGCACCAGATCCTCGCCTCGATGCTGCCGAGCCAGCCGCTCCATCGCGTCGCCGACGCGGGCCAGCATATGCTCGACGCTTTCGCCGCCTTCGGGCACCTCGGCATGCGAAAGCGTCCAGAACGGATGCGCCGGGCTCGCGAGCGACGCGGTCACCTCGTCGCGGTCGAGCCCCTGCAGCGCCCCCAGGTTCTGTTCGATGATGCCCGGCTCGACGGTCAGCGTCTGCTCATCGTAGCCCGCGGCGAAGATCGCTTCCGCCGTATGCCGCGTCCGCTGCAGCGGGCTGCAGAACCATCGCGCCGGACGCGGCAGCCGGGCTGCGAGCGCACGGTAGATCGGCGTCTGCGCTGCCAGGTTGTCCGGGCAGATCGGCACGTCCTTGATCCCATAGACGCGGTCGAGTTCGTTCTTCGCCACGATCGCGTGCCGGATCAGCCAAAATCTCGTTTCCATCATTCCCCGATGTTCAGTAGGGCCCCGCGCATCCGCGCCTGCCGGAATTGCCGCGCGAACACGAACACGAAGAGCCCGAGCCAGAAGACGTTCAGCAGCACGGCCCAGCCCAGATGGTCCCACCGCATCGTGCCCGTCAGCGCCGCGCGCATCCCCTCGAACACGTGGGCCGAAGGCAGCGCGAGGGCGATCGGCTGCATCGCCGCGGGGAGTACCGAGACCGGGTAGAATACGGCCGAGAACGGCGTCAGCCCGAACAGCACCGACCACGCCAGCGCCTCCGCACCCGCGCCATGCCGGAGGATCAGGCTGACCACGCCGAGCGCCACCCACCAGCCCATGACGACGAGGTTGGCGAAGAACAGCACGACCACCGGCCCGAGCGCGAACAGGTTGAAGGCGTAAAGCACGAAGGCGAGCCCGATCGCCGGCAGCACGCCGGTCATCATGCGCAGGAACGAGATCGCGAGCAGCGCCGCCAACATCTCGCCGGGCCGGATCGGGCTGACGAACAGATGACCCAGATTGCGTGACCAAAGCTCTTCCAGGAAGCTGATCGAGACGCCCATCTGCGTCCGCAGCGCCACCTCCCACAACAGGACGCCCCCCAATAGCGCGCTCGCCGCCAGCAGCGGGCCGTTTCCCCGTTGCGCGATGAAGCTCGCCGTGAAGCCCCAGATCAGCATCTGCAGCGTCGGCCAATACATGAGTTCGAGCAGCCGCGGCCATGACCGCCGATACAGCGCCAGATGCCGGTACATCAGCCCCCAGATCCGCCGCAGGCTGCCACTCATGCCGCCACTCCGCGGTTGCGGGCGATGTCGAGGAACACCTGCTCCAGGTCTTCCCGCCCGTAGCGCCCAAGCAGCTCCGCCGGCGTGCCGTGGTCGACGATCTTGCCTTGCTTGAGCATCACCACATCGTCGCAGAGCCGCTCCACCTCGCCCATGTTGTGCGACGCGAGCAGGATCGTGCAGCCCGTCTCGGCCCGGTAGCGTTCCAGCTCGCTGCGGACCATGTCGCCGGTGTCCGGATCCAGGCTCGCCGTCGGCTCGTCGAGCAGCAGCACGTCGGGCCGGTTGATCAGCGCCTTGGCCATCGTCACCCGGGTCTTCTGCCCGGCCGAGAGCTGCCCCGCCGGCCGGGTCAGCAGCGCCGTCAGGTCGAGCTGCCGCGCCAGTTCGCCGATCCGCGCCTCGAGCCGCCGCACCCCGTACAGATGCCCATAGACCCGCAGGTTCTCGGCCACGCTCAGCCGCGACGGCAGCGCGATGTAGGGCGAGGAGAAATTCATCCGCGCCAATGCGGCGAACCGATCGGTCGCGATGTCGTGCCCCAGGATCCGGATCGTCCCCTCGCTTGGGATCAGCAGCCCCAGCAGCATCGCGATCGTGGTCGTCTTGCCCGCGCCGTTGCCGCCCAGCAGCCCCAGCGTGCGGCCGGGCGTCACCGCGAAGCTGATGTCGTCCACCGCCAGCACGTCGCCATAACGCTTGGTCAGCCCGGCAACGTCGATCGCCGCCGTCACGCCGCCGGCACGCCCTTCGACGTGGAGTATTCGAAATGCAGCGCCTGGTCGGGGAACACGATCGGATGGATCGAATGCGCCGCCACCGCGGCCTCGCTGAACCCCTGCAGGATCAGCTTCAGCTTGCCGGCATAGGTCGCCACGTCCCCGATCGCGAACACGCCTTGGATCGAGGTCACGCAGGTCGAAGGATCGATCCGCACATGGCTGTGCTCGACGCCCAACCCCCATGCCGCGATCGGCCCGAGATCCATCGACAGGCCGAAGAACGGCAGCAGCCGGTCCGCCTCCAGCAGCTTCGTCCCGCCCTCGAGATCCGCCACCTCCACCGCCTCGAGCTGTCCGCCCGACCCACGCAGCGCGTGCAGCTGATAGGGGATCACCAGTTCCACCTCGCCGGCTTCCGCCGCGGCCGCCAACTGCGCCGAGGTTTCCGGCGCCGCGCGGAACTTGGCCCGGCGATGCACCACATAGACCTTGTCGGCGACCTCCCGCAGCGACAGCGCCCAATCCACCGCCGAATCGCCGCCACCGGCGATCACCACCCGCGTGCCCCGGAAATCCTCCCGCCGCCGGCAGGCGTATCGCACCGCGCCGGTCGCCTCGAACGCCTCGATATCGGCAAGCGGCGGCCGGTTCGGCCCGAACGCCCCAGCCCCCGCCGCCAGCACGATCGCTTTACAACGGATGACGTCACCCTTGTCGGTATGCAGCCGGAAATCGCCCTGCGCGCCCTCCAGCCGCTCCACCCGCCGGTCCAGCAGACGCGGCACGTCGAACGGCGCGATCTGCTGTTCGAGGTTGCTGATCAGGTGCCCCGCCGCGATTGCCGGATGCGCGGGGATGTCGAAGATCGGCTTCTCCGGATACAGCGCCGTGCATTGCCCGCCCACTTCGGCCAACGCGTCGATCAGGACGCTTTGCAGCTTCAGCATCCCGCATTCGAAGGCGGCAAACAGCCCGACCGGGCCCGCTCCGATGATGGCGACGTCGGTGCTGATGACTCGGGGGCTCATCTCGTTCGGCATGCCCGGCTTCCTACCCGCTCCTGGTTTACGCCGCTATACATGGGCCGTGCCGGCGCTTCTGCTCTCCCTCCCCGACCTGGCCGCCACGGCCGCGCTCGGATCCCGCCTTGCCGCCGCGTTGCGGCCCGGTGACGCCGTCCTGCTCGAAGGCCCCCTCGGCGCCGGCAAAAGCGCGCTCGCGCGGGCGATATTGCGGTCGCTGCTGCACGACGAAGCCCTCACCGTGCCGAGCCCGACCTTCACATTGGTGCAGACCTACGATGCGCCGATCGGGACCATCGCGCATTTCGACCTTTGGCGACTCGACGGACCCAGCCCAGAACTCGAGCCACAGGTGCTCGAACTCGGCTGGGACGAGGCGCGAGAGGGGGTCGTATTGGTGGAGTGGCCGGATCGGCTCGGCGCGCTGACGCCGGCGGATGCCCTGCGCGTTAGGCTGGACTATGCCGGCGAAGCCGCGCGCTCGGCCGAGCTCGAGGGCTGGGCGGAGCGGCTGGCTTGAACCTGCGCACCATCGCCGCGGGCCGCCCGTTCCTCGACGTTCTCGCGCGCTGGTGGCTCGACGAGTCCGGGCCCGACCCGCTGGCCGTGGCCGACGGGCTAATCCTCCTGCCGACGAGGCGCGCCGCACGCTCGATGACGGAGGCGTTCCTCCGCGCGTCCAACGGCAAACCCCTGCTGCTGCCGCGGATCGTGGCGCTCGGCGCCGTCGACGAGGCGCCGCTATCGCTGGCCGGCGCGCTCGATCTGCCGCCAGCGGTCGACGCCACGCGCCGCCTCGCCGTGCTGACCCGGCTGGTGCTGCAACTCGGCGGCGCCGGCGGCGCACCAACCACAGCCGACGGGGCCTGGCGTCTGGCGCGCGAACTCGCCTCGTTGCTCGACGAGGCCTATCGCGAGGGCGTCTCGCTCGCCGACGCGCTGCCCGAGGCGGTGGAGGCCGGGTTTGCCGAGCATTGGGTGCAGACGATCAACTTCCTGACCGTCGTCACCCAGAACTGGCCGCTATGGCTCGCCGACAACGGGCTCATGGACGGCGCCGACCGCGCGCTCAAGCTCCTGGACGTCCAGGCCGCCAGCTGGGACGCGGAGCCGCCGCCGGGCCGCGTCGTGGTGGCGGGGACGACGGGCGGCGTCAGCGCGGTGGCCGGACTGATGCGGGTCGTGGCACGCCTGCCGCGCGGCTGCGTCGTGCTGCCGGCGCTCGACTTGGAGATGGACGAGACGCTCTGGACCGCGCTCGACGACAGCCACCCGCAGGCGGGCATGGCGAAGCTCCTGGCGTTGATCGGGGCGACGCGCGGCGACGTGACCGAACTGCACGAGGGGGCCAAGGGCCAGCTCTCGCTGTTCGACCCACGGCCCGCCCTCGTGCCGGCCGCGGCGGCCGCCTCGCGGACCAGCACGATCAACCGCGCCCTCCTGCCGGCGGCCGCGCTGCCGAGCTGGCGCGATCCGTTCGAGCCCGACATCGCCGGCCTCGTCCTGCTCGACCCGGCCGACCAGCAGGAAGAGGCCGTCGCCATCGCGCTCGCCCTGCGGCAAGCGCTCGAACAGCCCGGCGCCCGCGCCGCCCTCGTCACCCCCGACCGAGCGCTCGCCTTGCGCGTCGCCGCTGAACTGGCGCGCTACGGCATCATCGTCGACGACAGCGCCGGCGAAGCGCTCGCCGACACGCCGCCCGCCTCGTTCCTGCGCCTGCTCGCCCGCGCCGTCGCCGACGGGTTGTCGCCGGTCGCGCTGCTGGCGGTCCTCAAGCACCCGTTGGCCGGCTTCGGCCTCTCGCCTGCCGCCTGCCGCCGGGCTGCGCGGCGTCTGGAGGTGCGCTATCTTCGGGGGCCTGCGCCGCCGCCGGGCGTGGCCGGCCTGCGCGCTAAATACGCCGAAGCCGACCGCGACGACCCCGTCATTGCCGACCTGCTCGACCGTCTGGACGAGCGCCTCGCTCCGCTGCTGGACCTCGCCTCGCTGGACGAGGCCACGCCTGCAATCGCCCTGGAAGCTCTGATCGACACAGCCGAGCGTGCGGCCGAGACCGAGGCCGCGGAGGGCGCCGCCCAGCTCTGGGCGCTCGAGGAGGGTGACGCGCTTGCCACCCATCTCGTCGCCCTCGCCCAGGCCTTGCCGATCCTGCCGCCGCAACCGCTCGCGGTGCTCCCGGGCCTGCTCGACGCCGCGATGGAGAGCGCCGTCGTCCGCAGCCGCCGGGCGCTGCGCGGGCGCGAGGGTGCCGAACATCCCCGCGTCGCCATCCTCGGCCTGCTCGAGGCGCGGCTGCAATCCTATGACGTGCTGATCCTCGGCGGCCTCGTCGAGGGTGTCTGGCCGTCCGCCGCCGATCCCGGGCCGTGGATGAGCCGGCCGATGCGCAAGGCGGTCGGGCTCGCCTCGCCGGAGGAGCGGGTCGGCCAGATGGCGCACGATTTCGCCACGCTCGCCTGTGCGGCTCCCAGCGTGATCCTGTCTTGCCCGCGGCGGCGCGACGGCGCCCCCGCCGTCCCCGCGCGCTGGCTCGTCCGCCTCCGCGCCTTTCTGGACGGCCGCGGCGTGACCCTCCCTGCCCATCCCGCCGCGCCCTGGTCGTCGCTTCTCGATCAGCCCCGGGGTGGCCCGGTACCCGTCCTTCCGCCGGCGCCGCGCCCTCCCGTCGCACTCCGACCGCGCCGCCTGTCGGTGACCGAGATCGAGACCTGGCTGCGCGATCCTTATGCCATCTACGCCAAGCACGTGCTCGCCGTGCGCGCGCTCGACCCGCTCGAGCAGAACGCGGACGCCGCGGATTACGGTACCATCGTGCACGCCGCCGTCGCGGCTTTCGTGAAGGGCTTGCCCGACATCGGCTACCCCGCCGATGCCGCCGTCCGCCTCCGCTCGGCCACGGACCGCGCCCTGGCCGAACGCGCCCTGCGCCCGGCGCTTGCCGCCTGGTGGCGCCCGAGGCTGCACCGCATCGCCGACTGGCTCGCCGACCAGGAGCGGCAGCGCCGGGCCGACTCCCTGCCGCTTTCGGTTGGCTGTGAGATCAAGGGCGAGTGGCCGGTCCCCGCCGCCGACTTCGTCTTGAGGGGGATCGCCGACCGTATCGAGCGCCGGCGAGACGGCACGCTCGCGCTGCTCGACTACAAGACCGGCACCGTCCCGGCCGCTGGCGACGTCGAGAAAGGCTACGCCTCACAACTCCTGCTCGAAGCCGCGATGGCCGAAGATGGCGCGTTCGGCCCCGAACTGGCCGGCGTCTCCGGCGAGCTCGCCTATTGGCGGCTCACCGGCGGCATGCCGCCGGGCGAAGTCACCGCCCTGTTCAAGAAAGACACCGGCGCCATCCCAAATCGCGTCACCGAGACAGTCCGCCAGCTCGTCGACCTGATCCGCGACTTCGACGACGAGAATCGCGCCTATCTGTCGCAGCCCCATCCCGGCGCCACCCCGCGCTTCTCCGATTATGCCCAGCTCGCCCGCGTCGCCGAGTGGGCCGTGCTGACGGACGAACAATGATCACCGCTCGCCAGCGCGCGATCGCCGAACAGCTCGCGGCGTCCGACCCCGGCGTCTCCGCGTTCGTCGAGGCCTCGGCCGGCTCCGGCAAGACCAAGCTACTGACCGACCGCATCCTGCGCCTCATGCTCGCCGGCGCCGAACCCGCGAAGATCCAGTGCCTCACCTTCACCAAGGCCGCGGCCGCCGAGATGGCGCTCCGGCTGCAGGCCCGGCTCGGGCGCTGGGCGGTGATCGCCGACGACAAGCTCGAGGAGGAGCTGCGCGAATTGCGGGCCCCCACGGGCAAGAAGGCTCGTGACGCCGCCCGCGCTCTGTTCGCCCAGATTCTCGACCTGCCCGGCGGCATGCGGATCGGCACGATCCACGCCTTCTGCCAATCCCTGCTCCGCCGCTTCCCGCTCGAAGCCTCGATCACGCCGCACTTCCAGCTCGTCGAAGATGCCGACGCCCTGCTCACCATGGACCGCGCCCGCGAGGCCGTGCTGGCGGCAGCCCCGCCCGAAGCGCTGCACGATCTGGCCGGTCTTGCGAAGGCCGAGCAGTTCGGCCAGCTCGTGCTGACGCTGGATGCCCAGCGCGATCGCCTCTCGCATTTGCTGCAGAAACCCGAGCCGGCCTTGAAAAAGCTGGTGTTCCGCGCCGCTGAAGCGCCGGCCATGAACGACGCCGAATTGCTCGAGGCCGCCTCCGTTTGGCCCGACGAAGCCGACCTCCGCCACGCCTTGCAACTCAGCGACATCAACGGCACCGATGCCGTCCGCGCCCATGTCGCCCCGCTGCTCGACTGGCTCGCCGCGCCCGTCTCCGATCGCGCCGCTCGCTGGCACCAATGGCTGAACGGCTTGCTCACCGCGACCGGCTCGCCGCGCCAACCCTCCTGGTACGCCGGCAAGAAGCTGGACGCGCAGCATCCCGAGATCGTCGACCGCGTCCGCATCGAACAAGACCGTGTGATCGCGATCGAGGCCGACCGTCGCGCCATCCGCACCGCTTCGGCCACCGTCGCGCTGCTCCGGCTCGCCCTGCCGGTCCTGCGCGCCTATGACGGCCGCAAGCGTGAACTCGGCCATCTCGATTACGGCGACCTCATCGGCCGCACCTCGGCCCTATTGCGCAACCCCGGCGCGGCCTGGGTGCTCTACAAGCTGGACGGCGGCATCGACCATCTCCTGCTCGACGAGGTGCAGGATACCGCGCCCGCCCAGTGGCAGATCGCCCATTTGCTGACCGACGAATTCTTCGCCGGCGTCGGCGCCCGCACGCAGAAGGGCGCGCCAGAACGCACGTTCTTCGCCGTCGGCGATCCCAAGCAGAGCATCTACTCGTTCCAAGGCGCCGACCGCGACGAGTTCTCCCGCTCCCGCGCCCAGATGCGCTACCGCGTCAACGGCTCGGGCCAGCGCTGGCTCGACGTCACGCTCGACGTCTCGTTCCGCTCGACCGCGCCGGTGCTCGACCTCGTCGACGCAGTGTTCGCCGAGCGCCCCGCCTCGGACGGCGTCGCCGACACCAAGCTGCAGCACTTTCCAGACCGTGTCGGCGACGCCGGCCGGGTCGAGCTATGGCCGCTGGCTCCGGTCCCGGAAGCGCCGGAGATGGCGCCTTGGACCGTGCCCGCCAACAATCTGGGCCTGGTCTCGGCACCGCAGCGCCTGGCCGAAGCCATCGCCGCCTGGGTGGCGAACGCGATCGCGACCGGCGAGCGCCTCCCCAGCAAGGACCGCCCACTCTCCGCCGGCGACGTGCTGATCCTGGTGCGGCGTCGGACCGACTTCGCCCGCAACGTCGTCCGCGCGCTGAAGGCCCGCGGCGTGCCGGTGGCCGGGCTCGACCGCCTGGTGCTGACCGAACAGGCCGCGGTGCAGGACGTGCTTGCCGCCTGCGACGCCGTCCTGCTCCCCGGCGACGACCTGGCGGTTGGTTGCGTGCTGACCAGCCCGCTCGGCGGCCTGACGCAGGAAAGCCTGATGGATCTCGCCGTCCAGCGCCCGTCCACCTTGTTCGAGGCGCTGCGGACCAGGGCCGAGGAGCGGCCGGACTGGAGCGCCGCCTGGTCGTTCCTCGCAACCCTCAGCGCTCGCGCCGACCACGTCACCCCGCACGCGCTGCTGGCCGAGATGCTCGGCCCGCTCGGCGGCCGGGCTCGGCTGCTCGCCCGGCTAGGTCCCGAAGCGGCCGAGCCGCTGGACGAGCTGCTCGGCGCCGCCCTCGACTACGCCGCGGTCCATCCGCCGTCGCTGCAGAGTTTCGTGCACTGGCTGCGCCGCTCCGGCGCCACCATCAAGCGCGAGGCGGGCGGCGCTGGCGGCTCGGTCCGGGTAATGACCGTTCACGGCGCCAAGGGGTTGCAGGCGCCGCTGGTGATCCTGCCCGACACGTCGGCGCTGCCGCCCGAGGACGAAAAATTCGCCTGGGCGCAGGACGAGACCGGCGCCTATGTCCCGCTCTGGGCGCCCCGCAAGGAGTTCCGCTGCACCGCGATCGATCGCCTGCGCGACGCCGACCGCATCCGGCAGATGCAAGAGCACAACCGTCTGCTCTACGTGGCGCTCACCCGCGCGGAGGACCGCCTGATCGTGTGCGGCTGGCAGACCCGCCGCGCGGTGCCGGACGAGAGCTGGTATCGGCAGGTCGAGCGCGGTTTCGCCGCTATCGGCGCGCGCGAGGAGCCATTCGGCCACGAATGGGGCCGCCCCATGCTGGTTGCCGACTGTCCTCAGACCCGCAAGCCGTCAGAGCCCGGCCGCGACCATGTCGAACCGGCCCCGCCTTTGCCGCCCTGGGCCGGACGGCCCGGCGATTGGCGCCCGGCGCCCCCACCCGCAGAGCCGGCCCTGCCGACGCCGCTGGCCCCCAGCCGTCCCGACGACATCGCCCTCGGCCCAGTCCCCCGCGCCCGTTCGCCGCGCAGCACCGTCGACCGCTTCGGCCGCGGCACGCTGGTCCACGAACTCCTGCAGCACCTCCCGGCGCTCAGAGAGGACCGCTGGGAACGCGCCGCGCTCGCCTACCTGCAACGGCATGAGCTCGACGCGGCCGAAATCGAATCCCTGGTGACACAAACGCTCGGCGTCCTGCGCCACCCCGCCCTCGCGCCGCTCTTCGCACCCGGCAGCCGCGCCGAACAGCCGATCACCGGCCTAATCGGCGGCGCCGTCATCACCGGCAAAGTTGACCGTCTCGCGGTGCTGCCCAACGCCGTGCTGCTGGCCGACTACAAGACCGGCCGCGATGCGCCGGATGACGTCGCCCAGACGCCGGTGCTCTATCTGCGTCAGCTGGCCGCCTACCGGGCGGTGCTGAGCGCGATCTATCCCGACCGGGAGGTCCGCTGCGCGTTGGTCTGGACCAGCGGCCCGATCGTCGCCGAACTCCCGCCTGGCTTGCTCGACGCGCACACCCCCGCGGCTTGACCGGACTCGGCCGACTGCCCACCTGATGTGCAAGCAAAATGAGGAGTTACCCGTGAGCGCGAACACGATTGCCGTGGACGACGACAGCTTCAAGAAGCATGTGCTCGACGCATCCGGACCGGTGTTGGTCGATTTCTGGGCCGAGTGGTGCGGCCCCTGCAAGATGATCGCGCCCGCTCTCGAGGAGATCGCCGCCGAATACAAAGGCCGTGTCACCGTGGCGAAGGTGAACATCGACGACAATCCCATGGCGCCGAACACCTACGGCGTGCGTGGCATCCCGACGCTGATCCTGTTCAAGGACGGCAAGCCCGCCGCCACCAAGGTCGGCGCGTTGCCGAAGAGCGAACTCAAGAACTGGGTCGCCGGCGCGCTCTAACGGAAAAGGGGGCCAGAAGGCCCCCTTTCTTTAGCGCTGCGGCAGATTGACGCCCGGTTCGTCGAACGGGCTCGACGGGATTTCGCCGCCCGGCGTCAAATGATCGACCGCATGCGGCAGCATCTTCGACAATTCGCCGAGAATGCTGTCTTGCGACATGCCGGTCTGCTGCGCCCACTGGCTGACCTGGTTTTGCCCGAACACCTGGCCGAGCGCGCTCGGGCTGACCGGCTGGTTTGGCTGATTGCTGATCCAAGACCCGACGACCTGGCCGAGGCCGGCTTTGTTGAATTGCTCGACCAGGCCCGGCAGGCCATTGCCGCCCGACGCGCCGGACAGGATCGAGGACAGCACGGTTTGCAGCGGCGAATTCGCGGCGCCGCCGCCCATCAAGCTGCCGAGAACAGAATCGAGCAAACCCATTTCTTCACTCCCAAACGAGGCGAGCGCGCGGCTCGCCGTCAGATCTTCAAATGGTCCGGCGGCCAACGATCATGTGGTAGATGAACAAGACGATGATCGCGCCGATGACCGAGACGACTAGGCTGTAAATATTCAGGCCGTCGATCCCGCCGAAGCCGAACCGGTCGAATAGGAAACCGCCGACCACGGCGCCGATCACGCCCAGAACCAGGTCGCCGATCAGGCCCTCGCCCTGCTTGTTGACGAGCTTGCTCGCGATGAAGCCCGCGATGACGCCCAAAATTATCCAACCGATGATTGACATGCCAAACTCCTGCGCAAAGGTGTCCCGTCGCAGAGAACGGCACTGTGACAGGATCGTTTCCCGCGCGAAAGCTCAAAGCCCGGATTCGGCCCGTAAACTGAGCAAAGTGCTACAAAACTTCACACATTAAATCGGAATAGCAGCACGTCCCCGTCGCGAACGACATAGTCGCGCCCTTCGATACGCATCTTGCCGGCCTCCTTGGCGCCGGTCTCGCCGCCGCCGGCGATGTAATCTTCGTAACCGATCGTCTCGCAGGCGATGAAACCGCGCTCGAAATCGTTGTGGATCACGGCCGCAGCCTGCGGCGCCTTCGTGCCCACGGTGATCGTCCAGGCGCGGGTCTCCTTCGGGCCCACGGTGAAGTAGGTGATCAGCCCCAACAGGCCGTAGCCGGCGCTGATCACGCGATCGAGCCCGCTATCGTGCAGACCGAGCCCCTCGAGGAACTCGGTGCGGTCAGCCTCGGCGAGCTGCGACACTTCCGCCTCGATCGCCGCGGAGACGATCACGGCGCGCGCGCCTTCGGCGGCGGCGCGTTCGGCGACCCGGGCGGATTGGGCATTGCCCGTCGCCGCCGCAGACTCCTCCACGTTGCAGACGTAGAGCACGGGCTTGCTGGTCATGAGCTGCAGCCGGCGGGCCGCTTCGACGTCGGCGGGCGCGATCGCGGTCCGCGCCGGCCGGCCCTCCTGCAGCGCCGCCACGATCGGCTCCATCAACGCGACCTGCGCCTGCGCTTCACGGTCATTGCCGCGCGCCTTCTTGACCAGCGCCGGCAACCGCCGCTCGAGGCTGTCGAGGTCGGCGAGCATCAGCTCGGTCTCGACCGTCTCCGCATCGCGGATCGGGTCGATGCTGCCCTCGACATGGGTGACGTCCGGGTCCTCGAAGCAGCGGAGCACGTGGATGATCGCGTCGACCTCGCGGATGTTGGCCAGGAACTGGTTGCCCAACCCCTCGCCCCGCGACGCGCCGCGAACCAGCCCGGCGATGTCGACGAACTCGAGCGACGTCGGCACGATCTGCTTGGATTTCCCGATCGCCGCCAGCGCGCCCAGCCGTGGGTCCGGCACCGCGACCCGGCCGACGTTCGGCTCGATCGTGCAGAACGGATAGTTTGCGGCCTGCGCCGCGGCGGTTGCTGTCAGCGCGTTGAAAAGCGTCGATTTGCCGACGTTCGGCAGCCCGACGATGCCGCAGTTGAAGCCCATTACACCGCTCCTTGGGTTTGCAGCGCGACCTTGGTCATGAATTCCTCGGGCTTTCCGGCGGCCAGCAACTTCGCTTGCTCGGCCACCGCATCGAGCAGGCTGCCGAGCCAGTCCTGGTCCACCTTGGCGAAATCGCCCAGCACGTGGCCCGTGACCCGATCTTTGTGTCCGGGATGGCCGATCCCCAGCCGCACCCGCCAGTAATCCGGCGTGCCCAGCATGCGGTCCATGCTGCGCAAGCCGTTATGCCCCGCCGCCCCGCCGCCAAGCTTCACCCGGACCTTGCCAGGCGCCAGGTCCAGCTCGTCGTGGAACGCCGTGATCGATGCCGGCGGAAGTTTGAAGAACCCGGCCGCGGCCTGCACGCTTTCGCCCGACGCATTCATGTATGTGCCGGGCTTGAGCGCGATCACCCGTTCGCCGCCGACCGAGCCCTCGGCCGTCCAGCCCTTGAACCGGGCGCGCCACGGGCCGAAGCCATGATGCGCGGCGATGCGGTCCACGGCCATGAAGCCGATATTGTGCCGCTGCCGCGCCATGGCGGGCTCGGGATTGCCGAGGCCGACCCACAGTAACATCTGTCCTCACCCACAACCCTCTCCCCCGCCGGAGGAGAGGGCGTTGAACCGGCTTACTTCTTGGCCGCGGGCTTGGCAGGCGCCTTGCCCTTGGCCGGCGCGGCCGGCGCAGCGTCGGCAGCCGGGGCGGCCGCCTCGGCCGAGACGGTCGGCGGGGTGATCGAGGCGAGCGTCACGCCCTCGATGGTCCCGACCGGCTGAACACCCTCGGTGCCCTTCAGGTCCGACCAGTGGATCGTCGCGTTGATGTCCAACTGGCTCACGTCGACGGTGAAGTATTCCGGCAGCTGGTCCGGATCGGCCAGCACGTCGACCGTGTGTCGGACGACGTTCAGCAGCCCGCCGCGCTTGATCCCCGGCGAGACGCCTTCACCCTCGAAGTGAAGCGCCACTGCCATGCGGATCTTCTCGCCGGGCGCGAGGCGCTGGAAGTCGACATGGATCGGACGGTCGCTCACGGGGTGGAACTGCACCTCGCGCATGAGGGCGCGCACGGCGTGCCCGCCGACGGTCACGTCATACGGGCGCGAACGCCAGCCGCCGCGATGCAGCTCGCGCATGATCACGCGGGGGTCGAGCTGACAGATGGTCGGCGCTTCCTTCGCGCCGTAGATGACGGCGGGAACCATTCCCGCCCGACGAGTTGCGCGTGCCGCCCCCTTACCTGCCCGCTCGCGCCCCTCGGCCTCGATCGTCGTAACATTGGCCATGGTGTGCTCCTGAACGAAAAACGTCGGCCTCCAGGGGTGCCGACGCGGCGCGCCACATACAAGGTCTCGGCCGAAAGGGCAACTCCTGCATGTCTCCAAGGGTTCATGGGAGGGGCGGGCCGGGCGCGTAAAACCGGTACGGACTCGCGCCCCAAGGAGGGAAACCATGAAACGATATCTCTTGATCGGCACCTGCGCTGCATTTCTGGCCGGTGGCGGCTACGCATTCGCGCAGATGCCGCCGGGCCCCGGCGGTGACGCTCCCCATGGCTCAATGGGCTCCGACGACCGTCCCGACATGATGGAGCACCACATGGACATGATGGAGCATATGCATCACCACCATCACCACGGCGACGAGGGCGGCATGGCCCATGGTACCGCCTTCCACTTCAAGAAGGGCGACGCGGAAGTGGATATCGCCTGCTCCGACCGCGAAGCCGTCGCCGCCTGCGTCTCCGGTGCCACCGCGCTGCTCGACAAGCTCATGAACAACACCGCGCCGGCCAAGCCGACCCAGTAAGTCAGATCCAGTGAAGTTAGGCGGCCAACGCCGATAGGCAGATCGCTTCGAAGCGCTTGGTGACGACCGGCCACCCGAACCGGGACGTCACCAGGTCGCGCGCCGCTTTCGAGAGGCGAAGCTGCAAGGCGCGGTCGTCCAGCAAGCGCAGCAGGGCTGACGCGAACGCCGGCGCCGTATCCGCCGCGAGGAAATTCTCTTCGTCCGTCACGTCCAGCCCCTCGGCGCCAAGCCGGGTCGAGACGACCGGACATCCCATCGCCATCGCTTCGAAGACCTTGATCCGAGTTCCGCTGCCGACCCGCAGCGGAATGGCGTATGCGTGCCCGGCCGCGACATGCGGGCGGACGTCATCGACGAAACCGGTGAACGTCCAATCGAAGCCACGAGCCTTGGCGGCGTCGCGCAGCCGGTCCGGCGGGTTGCGCCCGGCGATCGTGGCGCGGGCGCCGGGCCGCCGTTGCAGCACAAGCGGCCAAACCTCGTTCATCAGGAACTCGATGCCGTCGATGTTGGAGCGGGAATCCATCGAGCCGGTGAACACGACCGTGCCGCCGCCCTCGGGCGCGGGGCCAGGCTCGTGATAAGCGTAGAAGTCGGTATCCACCCCGGTCTCGATCGGCTCGACCCCGGACAGCGCATATTGCTCCTCCAGCGCTTTGGCATCGCGGACAGAGACGGCGATCAGCTTCTGGCACCGCCGCAACGCCTCCCCTTCGAACCGGCGCATCTTGCGCGCCTGATCGCGCCAGATCAGGCGCATCGGCCAGCGCGCGACTTCGGCGTGCCGGGCGAAGATCTCGGCCTCGACGTTATGGGTGAAGAGGATGGCCGGCACGTCGATATCGGGCGGCAGCAGCACTGCCGCGTGTGGAAAATCGACCAGGATCGCGTCGGCCCCGTCCGCCAGCGAAGCGGCGACCGCAGCGCGCCCGAGCGAGGACGCGTCGGCCACCACGGTGACCGGCAGCGGATCGGCCAGGGCCAACACTTTCTTGGGCGTCGAGAGCGAAGGCTCCGGCCACGGCACGAACCGGTCGCAAACCTCTGCCGTTTCCGCCGCCCAGCGGCTCGCATCCGCGGGCGCCGGTGAGAGCAGGGTGAGATGGAACGCGCCGCCCTTCATATGGCGAAGCGTGTTCGCGGTCCGGATCCGGCCGCCTTGGTCGAGCGGGAAAAGAAAACGCGGCGAAAGAACGATCAGCCGCTTCTGCGTCACCAGCACAGACCCTGATAGGTGATGCCCTTGTGCTCGCGGAGCTCGGGGATCCCCGCCAAGTCGAGCACGCGCTGCCCGTCCAATGCCGCGAGCAGCGCCGGCCGGTCTGGCCGCGACAAATGGCCCATCACCACCAGCCCGGCGCCCTTCAGCGCATCTGCCGGTTCCGGCGCCAGCAGCCGCTCCAGATGCGGGATCTCGCGCTCGATATAGGCGCGGTTGCTGCCGGTGAGACGCGCGACCTGCACGTTGCGATCGAAGATGCTGACCTCGAACCCCTTGCCGATCAGCTTCTCGGCCAGCACCACGAACGGGCTCTCCCGCAGGTCGTCGGTGCCTTGCTTGAACGCCAGTCCGAACAGCGCCACGCGCTGGCGGCCATGCTTGGCGATCGCCTCGAACGTCTGCTCGATGAGCGCCTGGTTGCTGGGGAGCACGTTCTTGAGGAACGGCGCCGGCACATGCGCCTTGTCGGCGAGCGCCAGCAGGCTGCGCATGTCCTTCGGTAGGCAGGAGCCGCCAAACGCGAACCCTGGCGTCAGATAGGCCGAGGAGATGTTGAGGACGCGGTCCTCGCAAAACAGCTTGTAGGCCGCCCGCGCATCGACACCCATGGCGGCGAGGATCGCGCCGCCCTCGTTGGCGAAGGCCAGCTTCACCGCATGATAGGCGTTGGCCAACATCTTGACCGATTCCGCCACCTTGAACGGCGCGACGTAAACCTCGCCGCTGATACCGGCATAGATCTCGCGCACGACCGCCCCGTCATCGCCATCCGCGGCGCCGATCAGCGTATAGGGCGGCGCGTGGAAGTCCCGCACCGAACTGCCCTCGCGCAGGAACTCTGGGTTCGAGTAGTAGCGGAACCCTTCGCCGTGCTTCTTGCCGGAATGCTGCTCCAGCGCCGGGATCACCCGATCCTCCGCTGTGCCTGGCGGTACGGTGGAGCGCATGACGACGGTATGCATCCCCGCCTTGTCCCGCAGCGCCGCCCCGATCGTCGCGACCACCGCGTCCACCGCATTCAGGCTGACGCTGCCGTCCGGCCCGCTGGGCGTGCCGACGGAGATGAACGAGACGTCCGTATCGCGGACAGCGCCCGCCACGTCCTGCGTCGCGCGCAGCTTGCCCTGGGCGACGGCGTCGGCGATCAGCGTATCGATCTCAGCCTCGACGATCGGCGATTTGCCGGCCGAGAGCATGGCCACCTTGTCCGCCGCGACGTCGACGCCGACGATGTCATGCCCGAAATGGGCCAGGCACCCGCACGAGACCGCGCCCACGTAACCGATGCCGAACACGGATATCTTCATGGGCGCGCGCTAAGCCTATCCTGGCGATAAAACAAGGTCCGCCATGTTCTACGGCGGAAAGCAGAACAAAGGGTTAAGGCACGATGTCGGCGGCGGCGATCAGTGTCCAGGCGGCGTCGAGGGCGCCAGGCTCGCAGAATATCGGGATCCCGTTGGCGGTCCGGATGTTCGGCTCAAGCCCCATCGCCGAGCGCAGCGCGCGGAACAGCGCCCCGTGCGCGACCACCAGCACAGGCGCTTCCTGCAGCAAGCACCTATTGACGGCCCGCACCGCCCGGTCCCGTAACTCGGCGAACGACTCCGCGCCGGGCGGCGTGTATTTCTCCGCCACCCAATCGTCGAACCACTGCGTCAGCATCGGCTGCCCCTCGTGATCGCCGAAGGAGACCTCCTGCAGCTCCGGATCGTAGGTCACCTCCGCCCCGATCACCGCAGCCGCCGTCAGCGCGGTGTCGCGGGCGCGGGACAGCGGCGAGGCGACGATGCTGCGGATCCCGCGCCCGTGCAGCCTCGCGGCCGCGGCGTCGGCCTGCGCCCGCCCGGTCGCGTTCAGCGGGATGTCGACGCGGCCTTGCGCAAGGTTCTGCGCGTTCCAGTCGGTCTCGCCGTGGCGCAGGAACCAGAACGCCTGCCGCGTCAGCATCAGGCCTGCAGCCCTTCCTGTTCCAGCATCCGCTTGGTGGCCGGGCGCGCCAGCATACGATCCAAATGGCCTGCCAGCGCCGGCGGCAGCGTCATCTGCATGCGCTTGGCGCCCCAATATTCGACATAGAACAGCGCCGAATCGGCAAAGCTGTAGTCACCCGCGACCCAGTGCTTGTCGCCAAGCTCCTTGGCCATCTGCGCATAGCCCTTCTCGACCAACTCGCGGCCGCGCGCCTTCACGGCCTCCTGGTCGGCCTCGTTCGGCGTGAAATTCGCCGGACGGAACAGCCGGCCGAAGCCCTGCATATGGATCGTCGCCACGCAGTAATCCGTGGCCGATTCTGCCGCCAGCTCGGCATCCTCGCCCTTCGGCAACAGCCCGGCCTCCGGGTTCGTCTTGGCCAGGTAGTGCGCGATCACCGGATATTCGGTGATGACCTTGCCGTCGTCGCGCTGGATCGCGGGCACCTTGCCCTTCGGGTTGATCTCGATGAACGGCGCCTTCTGCGTATCGCCCGCGCGGATGTCGAGGCGAACGGCTTCGTACGGCTTGCCGATCTCCTCCAGCAGCACGTGGATACCGATCGAACAGGCGCCGGGAGCGTAGAACAGCTTCATTGTGTCCTCCTTCAATCGAAAAGCGAGCTGACCGAGGTCTCGTCGGAAATGCGCTGCATCGCCTCGGCGAGGATCGGCGCGATGGTGAACACGCGGATATTGGCACAGCTGCGTGCCTGTTCGGTCGGCATGATGCTGTCGGTCATCGTCAGGCTCGCCATGGACGATGCCTCGATCTTGGCGACCGCGCCGCCGGAGAGCACCCCGTGCGTGACATAGACGTCCACCGAGCGTGCCCCGCGCGACCGCAACGCCTCGGCGGCGTTGATCAGCGTGCCGCCGCTATCGACGATGTCGTCGACCATGACGCACGCCTTGTCGCGCACGTCGCCGATCACGTTCATCACCTCGGACACACCGGCCCGCTCGCGCCGCTTGTCGATGATCGCCAGCTCGACGTCGAGCCGCGACGCGATCTCGCGGGCACGCGCGACGCCGCCCACGTCCGGCGAGACGATCATCAAGTCGCGCCCTTGGAACCGCTCATGGATGTCGCGGCTGAACAGCGGCGCGGCATAGAGGTTGTCCACGGGAATGTCGAAGAAGCCTTGGATCTGGCCGGAGTGCAGATCCATCGTCAGCACCCGGTCGGCGCCGGCTTCGGCGATGACGTTGGCGACCAGCTTGGCGCTGATCGGCGTGCGTGGCCCGACCTTCCGATCCTGCCGCGCATAGCCGAAATAGGGGATCACGGCGGTGATCCGGCGCGCCGATGAGCGGCGCAGCGCATCCAGCGTGATCAGCAGCTCGACGAGGTTGTCGTTGGCCGGGAACGATGTGCTCTGGATGACGAAAACGTCCTCCCCGCGGACGTTTTCGTGGATCTCGACGAACACCTCGTTGTCGGCGAATCGCCGGATGGACGCGTTGGCTAGTTGCAAGCCGAGCGCTTTGCTGACCGCCTCCGCCAGGGGGCGGTTGCTGTTGCAGGCAACGATCTTCATGGATGGGCGGGTTCCGTGCTGAACGCGGCTGGCGAGCCGTCGCGGGGTGTAGCAACCCGTTCTGCTCCTGTCACCCCATCGTCATTTGGTCGGCGGCTTCGGCGCCCCGAGCCTCGGGCCTGCGGCGTTGAACAGGACGTCCTTGATTCCGCCCGCCGCCTGCTCGGCCACCACGACGGCCACGTCCCCCCAATACCGGCTGACCGCGGCCTCCGGCACCTCGTTCAACTGCACGACTCGGCCGCGCTCGCCCCGGCTGTCGTCGACAACCCATTGCAGCTCGACCTTGAGCTGGCCGGCCGGCGCCGGTGCGGTGCGGATCTCGCAGCGGAGTTGGTAATCCGAGTCCTTTGCGGTGTCCTGGACGACGATGCCGTAGCCGGCCAGCTTGATTCGCATCTGCTGCACCAGGCTTTTATCGCCATCGCCGGGCGCGCCTTTGACGCCCGAGAGATAGACCCGCGCCGGACGGTTCTGCAGGCTGTTCGGGTCGTCGTGCAACCGCGCGGCCTGGATCTGCGTCAGCAGCGCGTCGATGCCCGGCGCGGATTGCTCGGCGACCGCCTTGAGCATCGCCGGATCGTTCTGCGACCAAGTCGCGACCGGCACTGGCGCGCCCTGCGCCGTGCCCTTCGCCACGCCGAGCGAATTCATGCACTTCATAGGTCGGGATCACCGCCGACCCTTGCAGGCTCGCGGAGAGCACGAGCGACCAATCGCCTTGAGTCGGCGCGGTGTGCGAGGCCGGGAGTGCTTGGCCGGCCAACGCCTTGGCGACCGCCTCCGCCCAGGCATAGCTGCCGGCGTTGTTGAGCAGCGATTGCGACGGGGTTGGGATCGCCAGCCTAGAGGGGGGCGGCTCCGCCAGCCGTGCGCCGATGCGGCCGGGATTGCCGAAGAAGGGCTGCGGCAGCCCGCCGCAACCGGCGAGCAGCAACATGGGGACGAGCGGAAGCAGACGCATATTAAAGGACGATGGCGCTGATCTGATGGCCGATCGGGCCGCCGCCGGCCAGCGTGCGGCGGCGATGGCTGAAGAACCGGTCGGGCTCGGCAGCGGTATCGGCATCGATGGTGTCGACCATGGCCAGGCCGGCGAGGCGAGAGGCGCAATAGCCGGCGAGGTCGAATTGCCAGTGGCCCGGCGCGGCATCGGCGAAGAAGCGCGCATCCGCCGGGTCGCGGGCGAGCACGGCGTCGCGCAGGTCGGCGCGCACCTCGTAGCTCTTCTGCCGGATCGAGGGCCCGATCGCCGCCACGATGTTCCGGGCGCCCAGCGCCGCCATCGCCGCGACCGTCGCCTCCAACACGCCCGCCACCGCGCCCCGCCACCCCGCATGCACCGCGCCGACAACGCCGGCCGCGCGATCGGCCAGCAGCACGGGCGTGCAATCGGCGGTGACGACGCCGAGCGCCAGCCCCGGCCGGCCTGTGACGAGCGCGTCCGCACGCGGCCCGGCGCCGGGCCGCCAAGGCGTCGTGACGGTCACGACGTCCGGCCCGTGCACTTGCGTGAGGCCGAGCAGATGGCTGGCGCCCAGGCTGCGAGCGACCGCTTCCCGGTTCGCGGCCACCGCTTCCGGCGCATCCGCGCTCGAGAGGCTGCAGTTCAGGCTGGCGAACGGGCCGGTGCTGACCCCGCCGCGTCGCGTGAAGAAGCCATGCCGGACCTCGAGCGCCCCGCTCTGGATCGCTTCCGGCGTCATGCCGCAAAGCCCGGCGGCAGCGGCAGCGCGCGGTGCGTGACCGCGAACGCCTTGAACAGCCGGCCCATGTGCATCGGTTCCGCCAGGCGCTGCGCCGCCGCGATCAACGCCCCCGCACGACCCGGCGGTTGGGTGCGCGCCAGACGATCCGTCCGTTGGAACAGCCCGAGGCGGGCGAGGAACTGCCCCTGCGGCACCGGCCCATGCACGGCGGCACGCGGTGTCGCCACCCGCGCCAGCCGGCTGAAATCGACATGGGCGGTCAGGTCCGTCGCGCCCGTCCGCCGTCAGCGGATCCGCCGCGTCTCCACCGCGGATCGCCTGCAGCGTGTCCGCGCCGCCTTCCTCTGCGCCATAATCCAGGAACAGCGCCGCGCCGCCATGGGCGTCGACCCGGTCGGCGATCTCGCCGACCACGCTTTCGGCCGCTTCGCAGATTTCGACGATCTCGCCGTCGGCTTCCAACTGCCGGCGCCGGCTTCTCGACCCAGCGTCCGTCATCCACCCATCGCTCGCACCAGGCGCCGTCACGGCGAATGAATTGCCGGATCGGCAGCGCATCCAGGAACTCGTTGGCCAGCAGGACCATCGGACCCTGCGGCACCGTGTCGAGCCTGTCGTGCCATTGCGCCTCGAGAAGCTCGGCTTGCCGCGCCCGCAGCAACGGCGACGTCTCCACCAGATGCAGCTCCAGCGCGGCCGCGAAGCCCGGCGCGACTGACCGGATCGCGCGCAGTGCATCGGCCATCAGCGTGCCTCGGCCCGGGCCGAGTTCGGCCAGGATCACCGGATCGGGCCGTCCCATCGTTTCCCAGACCACCGCAGCCCAGGCCCCGAGCAGCTCGCCGAACACCTGCGAGATCTCCGGGCTGGTGGTGAAATCCCGGAACGGATCGTGCGTCGCGTAATACTGCGCGTTGGTGCGCGCCATGAAGGCGTCCAGCCGCTCCAATGCGATCATCGCGACGGCGCTCGCTGCGGCACCGCCGGCCCCGCATCGGGCACCACATGCCGCCGCGCGATCAGCACAAGCAGCAGACCGGCCAGCACCATCGGCACGCTCAGCACCTGGCCCATCGTGATCCCCTCCCACAGGAACCCGAGGAAGGCGTCGGGCTGGCGGAACATCTCGCTGATGATGCGGGCGAAACCGTACCCCATCAGGAACACGCCCGGTCAGCGTGCCGAACCGCGCGCGGATCGAGGGCGACTGCGCCAGCATCATCAGGATCGTCGAGCAGCACGAACCCTTCGAGGAACGCCTCGTAGAGCTGACTTGGGTGCAGCGCCGGCGAGAGCGGTGTCGGCCGCATCGCCCAAGGCAGCCAGTCCGGCGCTTCGCGCCCCCACAGCTCCCCGTTGATGAAGTTCGCCAAACGGCCGATCCCCAATCCCAGCGGCACCACGGCCGCGATCCGGTCGGCGAAGCCCAATAGCGGGATCCCGCGCAGCCGGCAGAACAGCACCAGCGCCAGCGTCACCCCGAGCATCCCGCCATGGAAGCTCATGCCGCCCTGCCACACCTCGACGATCAGCAGCGGGTTCGAGAGATAGACCGACGGCTGATAGAACAGGACGTAACCCAGCCGCCCGCCCAGCACGACGCCCAGCGTGGCCCAGGTCAGGAAGTCGTCCACCTGCACCTTGGTCGCCACCTGCGGCGACATCACTGCCAGCCGCCGCACCACCTGCCAGCCGATCACCAGGCTGGTGATGTAGGCCAGCGCATACCAGCGGATCGCCAGCGGGCCGAACTGGATCGCGATCGGGTCGAAGCCGGGGTAGAGCAGGGCGGGGATCACGATGCCTCGGTCATAGATAAGGGTCTGCGCTGGCGAGGACGTCCGCGTAGCGGCCGACTCCGTCTTCGAGCGACGTGAACGCCGCCTGGTAGCCTGCCGCGCGCAGGCGATCCATCCGCGCCTCGGTGAAGCTTTGGTAATGGCCGCGCAAGTCGTCGGGCATCGGCACGAAGCTGACCGCCTCCTCCCGCCCGCACGCGCGGCACACCGCGCCCGCGAGGTCACGATACGTGCGGGCCCGCCCGGTGCCGACGTTGAACAATCCGCTCACGCCCGGGTTGTCGAGCAACCAGCGCATGATGTCCACCGCATCGCCGACCCAGATGAAATCGCGCTGCTGCTCGCCATCGGCGACGCCGGCACGGTCGGAGCGGAACAGGCTGGCCGGCGCGCCGGTCCGCACCTCATCCCATTTCCGCTTCACGACCGAGATCATCTTGCCTTTGTGATACTCGTTCGGGCCGTAGACATTGAAGAACTTAAGCCCCGCCCATTGCGGCGGGCTGGTCTCCCCGCGCTCGAGCGCGCCCATGACCCGCAAGTCGAACGCATGCTTGCTCCAGCCGTAGAGATTGAGCGGTTCGAGCCGCGTCAGCCGTGCCGGATCATCGTCGAAGCCATGCCGCCCGTCGCCATAGGTCGCCGCTGAGGACGCATAGACGAAGCGGACGCCGTGCCCCGCACACCAGCGCCACAGCCGCCAGGACAGCTCGACGTTCGTCTCCCAGACCAGGTCGGCATCCGTTGCGGTGGTCGCGCTGATGGCGCCGAGATGCACGATCGCATCCAGCGCCGGGTTGGTCGCCAGATAGTCGTCGATCTGCTGGGGACGCAGCACGAGCGCGGGCGGATGCCGCCGCAGGTTGCGCCATTTGCCCTCGCTCCCGAGCCAATCGGCGATCGCGCAGCGCCGGTCTTCCGCCGCCAGGGCGGCGTGCAGCGCCGAGCCGATGAACCCGGCCCCGCCGGTTATCAAGATCATTCGCGCGTTATAGGTGCGGGTAGCGGGCTGACATAGCCCCTGGGAAAGTACCATCTACCGTAGTGTTTGATGGAGGTCGCAATGACGGAGCGCTCGAAATTCTTCGATGACATCGCCGGGGTGGCCGGCGGCGCGATGTCGGCGCTGGCCGGGCTGCGCGATGAGGCGGAGAGCACGATCCGGGCTCGTGTCGAGGAGGTGATCCGCAAGCTAGACCTCGTCCGCCGAGAGGATCTGGAGGCGGTTCAGGAGATGGCGGCCAACGCAAGGGCCGCGCAAACCGCGCTGGAGGCCCGCGTCGCCGCGCTCGAAGCGCAACTCGCTGGTGCCTCGGCGACATCCCCCGACGCCATCGATCCTACCCCGCCGGTGGCAACCGAGGAGCCGCGTCCAGAGATGCCGGAACCAACGGCCCAGATAAACGTCCAGTAGCGGAGACGGTCCAAAAATTGGGGCGTCTCAAAATCCCGTCTCAGAAAAACAGCCTTCCGTGCTTGCTGCGGCCACGAACCGCCCAGTAGTGTCCATACGTGACGATTCGCGGCCAGAGGCGGGCGTAAGCCGTCACCAGACGGCCCGGCCGGCCTCCTTACCAGGGAGACCTTGCATGTCTGCAACCCTCTACGCCGCCGAGGACGCGGCCAATCCCCTGGATATCGTCGAGCAACTCGTGAGCGCCAACGAATGGGCGTTCGATCGCCGAACCGAGTCCGAGATGGCCGCCGAGGCGCCCGGGCAAATGGTGCGATTATGGGCTGCATTTCTGTTGGTCGCAGGAGATCAGCGCCATGCACTTCACCTGCGCCTTCGACCTCAAGGTCCCGGAGAAACGTCGCACCGCCCTCTATGAACTGCTCGCGCTCGCCAACGAGCGGCTCTGGATCGGCCATTTCGGCATGGACAGCGATGACGGCATGCCGCTGTTCCGGCACTCCGTCCTCCTGCGCGGCGCGCCCGGCGCCAGCGCCGAGAGCCTCGAGGACATGGTCGACATCGCCATCACCGAGTGCGAACGCTTTTACCCCGCTTTCCAGTTCGTGCTCTGGGGCGGCAAAAGCCCGGCCGAAGCGCTGCAGGCCGCCATGCTGGAGTGCGTAGGCGAGGCATGACCGACACACTGCCGCCGATCCTCCTTGTCGGCGGCGGCAAGATGGGCAGCGCCATGCTGGCCGGCTGGCGCGAGCTTGGCCTGTCGCCTTCGGTCGTGATCGACCCGGCGCCCGCCGCAATGGCGTTGGCCGGCGGCCCCGTCACGGTTGTCGCCTCGGCCGATGCAGTCCCGACCGGCTTCCACCCGGGAGCCGTCGTCCTCGCCGTTAAACCCCAGGCGGCCGATGCCGCGATCCCGTCGGCTATCCCGTGCTTCGGCTCGGCGGTGATCCTGTCGATCATGGCCGGCAAGACGGTCGCCGGGTTGCATCGCCTGGTGGGCGCGGACCGGCCGGTCGTGCGCGCGATGCCGAACACGCCCGCCGCCGTGCGCCAGGGCATCACCGTCGGCTTCGCCGGGCCTGGCGTCAGCGACTCGCAGAAATCGCTGTGCGACACGCTCCTCGGCGCTATCGGCGCGGTCGACTGGGTCGATGACGAGGCGCTGATCGACCCAGTGACCGCGGTGTCCGGCAGCGGACCGGCCTATGTGTTCCTGCTGGCCGAGATCATGGAGAAGGCCGCCATCGAGCAGGGCATCCCCGCCCGCCTCGCCCGCCGCCTCGCGCGCATCACCGTCAGCGGCTCCGGCGCCCTGCTTGCCGCCAGCCAGCAGGATGCGGCGGACTTGCGCATCGCCGTGACGAGCCCAGGTGGCACCACGCAGGCGGCGCTCGCCGTCCTGATGGAGGAGTGGCCGGACACCATGTCGCGCGCGATCGCCGCGGCGACTGCCCGGTCCCGCGAACTGGGAAGCTGAATGTCGATGTCGAGTTCCGGGTCCGAGATGGACGACGCCGCTTTCGATCGCGCCGTCGTCAAGGCCGTGTTCGATCAAGCCGCGCTGCTTGGCTGGACGGAGGCGAGCCTGGTCGACTCGGCCCATGCGGCCGGCCTCGATCTGGCGCGCGTGCGGGCGCGGTTCCCGGATCGTGCCGCCATCCTGCTGCGTTTCGGCGTCCAAGCCGATCAGGCTGCGCTCGCCGGCACGGCCACGGTCGGCACGCCACGCGAGCGTCTGTTCGACATCCTGATGTATCGCTTCGAAGCCCTACAGGCGCATCGCGGCGGTGTCCTGGCGCTCATCGCCGCGCTCCGGACCGACCCGGCCACCGCCGCCCTGCTCTACGGCGCCACTCTCCGGAGCATGGCCTGGCTGCTCCAAGCCGCCGGGATCCCGACCTCGGGCATAACAGGCATGTTGCGAGTGCATGGTCTGCTCGCCCTGTGGCTCTACGCCCTGCGCGCCTGGGAGCGGGACGAAAGCGTCGACCTTTCCGGGACGATGCGCGCCGTTGACAAGGGCTTGGACCGCGCACTTCAGGCGGAGCGCAGCCTTCCAGGCCGTGCCACACCGTCCGAACCGCCCGCCTCGTTCGAGGACACGGCAGACGTCTCGACTACGGCTCCACCGGAGAACTAGCCGTGTCGTGATGCGCTGAAAGCTCGCGCCGCCGGCGAAGCGGCTGTTATAGAGCGCACGATTTTGTGCAGTGCGGGAGACAATGTGATGAGCAGCGGCGCGAACGAACCGGAAAACCCAGTGGCAAAGATGGCCGAAAAGGCCAGCGAGGCGGTCAAGCAGACCACCCAGTCCGTGCAGGATGCGGCCAAGCGGAACACGCAGGTCATGCAGGAGAACGCCCAGCGCGGCATGCAGACAATGCAGGAAGCCGGCAAGGCCGCGCAGGACGTAACCCGTCGCGGCGCCGAAGCCGGCATGGCCGGTATGGCAGAATTCACCAAGATGTTCAGCGACATGAAGTGGCCGATGATGCCGGACATGGACGGCTTCATCGCCGCCCACCGCCGCAACCTCGAGACGCTCTCGGCCGCCAACCGCGTCGCTCTCGAGGGCGCGCAGACCGTCGCCAAGCGCCACATGGAAATCGTCCAGCAGACGATGCAGGAGATGACGGACACCATCCGCGACCTCTCCAGCCCCGGCTCTCCCCAGGAGCGTGCGGCCAAGCAGGCCGCTATGGTCAAGCAGGCCTATGAGCGTGCCGTCGCGCACATGAAGGAGCTTGCCGAGCTGATCCAGCGCTCCAATGGCGAGGCTCTGCAGATGCTCAACCAGCGCTTCGCCGAGGCGATGGATGAGGTGAAGGCCCTGGCCGAGAAGGCCGCAACCACCAGCCGCGGCGTCTGATTCCCAAATCCGCCGGCCACCCCGACGTCGCCATTATCGGCGGCGGGGTGGTCGGCAGCGCCACCGCCTATTTCCTGCGCCGCGACAGCGCCTGCCGCGTCACGGTC
Organism: uncultured Alphaproteobacteria bacterium; assembly: GCA_963848035.1. Taxonomy (GTDB): domain Bacteria; phylum Pseudomonadota; class Alphaproteobacteria; order Acetobacterales; family Acetobacteraceae; genus JAVVHH01. The sequence goes on along the minus strand of CAWKCD010000001.1, from coordinate 1,249,971 downwards.
ATCGAGCGCGATCCCACTTACGCGCGCGCCTCCTCCGCTTTGTCCGCCAGCTCGATCCGGCAGCAATTCTCCTGCCCAGTGAACATCGCGCTGTCGCGCTTCGGCCTCGACTTCCTCCGCTCCCTCGACGAGCATCTGACCGTCGACGGCGACGCGCCGCAGATCGGCCTGCGCGAGCCCGGCTATCTCTACTTGGCGGGCCCTTCCGGGGTGCCGATCCTCGAAGCCAACCACGCGACGCAGCGGGCCCACGGGGCGAACACCGCCCTACTGCAGCCGACCGAACTCCACGCCCGCTTCCCCTGGATGTCGCTGGACGGCGTCACCATCGGTTCGCTCGGCCTCGAGGGCGAGGGCTGGTTCGACGGCCCGGCACTGCACCAGGCGTTCCGCCGCAAGGCCCGCGCTCTTGGCGCCACCTTTCTGCACGCCGAAGCGGTGGGCCTCGAACGCGAGGGCGAGGCCATCACCGCCGTTTACCTGGCCGATGGCAGCAGCATCCCCTGCGCCGCGGTCGTCAACGCCGGCGGCCCCTATGCGCGCGCCGTCGCCGCCTGGGCCGGTGTCGCGCTCCCCGTCGAAGCACGACGCCGCTCCGTCTTCGTCCTCGCCTGCCGCGCCGAACTGCCCGCCTGCCCGTTGGTCATCGACACCACCGGCGTCTGGTTCCGCCCGGAGGGCGACCGCTTCCTCGCCGGTTGGTCTCCGCCGGAGGACCAGGATCCTGAACGCCTCGCGCTGGACGTCGATCATGAGCAATGGGAGGACGTCGTCTGGCCTGCCCTCGCCGCGAGGGTGCCAGCCTTCGAGGCGGTGCGCGTCACCGGCTCCTGGGCCGGGCATTACGACTACAACACCTTCGACCAGAATGCCTTGATCGGCCGCCTTCCGCAGCATCCGAACCTCTATTTCGCCAACGGCTTCAGCGGCCATGGCATGCAGCAGGCGGCCGGCGCCGGCCGTGCTGTCAGCGAACTCATCCTGCAGGGGCACTACACGACACTGGACCTGTCCGACCTCGACGTCGGCCGCGTCGCCGCCAACCGGCCCCTGCGCGAATTGAACATCATCTGACGGATGCCTGACGTCGGGCCCGGAACGCTGCTGCGTCATCTTCCGCCGGTGCAGCGCTTGCTCGAGCATGCGGCCTCCGAACCGTTGGCCGCCCGCTATGGACGAGATGCGCTGACGGCAGTGCTGAGGCATGCGCTCGACGGCCTACGCGAGCAGATCCGCGCCGGCGCGCGATCGTCGGTCCCGTCGGATACGACGTTACTGGCCGAAGCCGGCGAGGCGCTCGCCGCGCAGCGGCGGCCGGGCTTGCGTCGGGCGATCAACGCCACCGGGATCGTGCTGCACACCAATCTCGGCCGCGCCCCGCTCGCCGCCGAAGCCGTCCAGGCCGTCGCCGCGGTCGCCAGCGGCTACTGCAACTTGGAATTCGACCTCCAAGCCGGCCGCCGCGGATCACGCACTGCCCCGGTCGAGACGCTGCTGTGCGCGCTGACCGGCGCGGAAGCGGCGATCGCGGTCAACAATGGCGCAGCCGCGATCCTGCTAGCCCTCGCCGCAACGGCCAGCGACGGCGAGGTGATCGTCTCGCGCGGCGAGCTCGTCGAGATCGGCGGCGGCTTTCGCATCCCCGAGGTAATCCGCCAGGGCGGCGCGCGCCTCGTCGAGGTCGGCGCAACCAACAAGACGAACCCCGATGACTACCGCGTCGCCATCGGCCCCGCCACGCGCGTCCTCCTCAAAGTCCATCAGAGCAACTTCCGCATCATCGGCTTCACCGCCGAGACCGGCATCGCCGATCTCGCGGACATCGCTCGCCCGCACGGGCTGTTGGTCGTCGCCGACCTCGGCAGCGGCCTGCTCGCGCCCACCGCCGGCGTGTCCGAGCCTACGATCCGCCAAGCCCTCGGCGACGGCGCCGACCTGGTGACCTGCAGCGGCGACAAGCTGCTCGGCGGCCCGCAGGCCGGCCTCGTCCTCGGCAAGGCTGCCGCCATCGACAAGCTGCGACGCCACCCGTTGCTGCGCGCCGTTCGCCTCGACAAAATGTCGCTCGCAGCCCTGGAAGCGACCCTCATGCTGCACCGCGATTGCCCCGACCGCGTGCCCGTGCAGCGCATGCTCAGGCAAACCGAAGCGGTCCTCCAGCGTCGCGCCGAGGCGTTGGCCGCGCTGATCGGCGCAGGCGACATCATCGCCACCGAGGGCTTCGCCGGTGGCGGCGCCTTGCCCGAGGAGCGACTATCGAGCCGCGCCGTCGCGCTGCGGCCCGGCTGCGGCGTCGACACCGCCGCCGCCCGGCTACGCAGGCACGACCCGGCCGTCATCGGCCGCATCGCCGACGGATGGCTGCTGATCGATATGCTCACCGTCGCCGATGCGGATCTCCCCGACTTGGCTGCTGCCCTGGTGGCGCTCGGGTGAGGCGCTGTGTCGTCGGCGTGATCGGCCACGTCGATCACGGCAAGACCGCGCTGGTCCGCGCGTTGACTGGCATCGAGACCGACCGGCTGCCCGAAGAACGCCGGCGCGGCATCTCGATCGCGCTCGGCTTCGCGCACCTGGTAATCGGCGACGCCGTCGTCGACTTCATCGACATGCCCGGCCACGAGCGCTTTGTCCGCACGATGGTCTCCGGCGCGACCGGCATCGACGCCGCGCTGCTCGTCGTCGCCGCCAACGAGGGCATCAAGCCGCAGACGGTGGAGCACGCCGAGATCGCCGGCCTGCTCGGGCTGCGGCACGCGATTCTGGTGATCGGCAAATGCGACCTCGTCTCCGAGCCAGAGGCGCGGGCGGTTGCGGAAGCGGCCACCTTGTTGTTGCGCCGGGTCGGACTGGCGCCGTCGCCCCCCGTTTTCGTCTCGGTCGTCACCGGGTCCGGTCTCGATGATCTGCGCGAGGCGCTCGTGACCGCGATGCGACGAGTGCCCGCCCGCGGCAGCACCGGCCTCGCCTTCCTGCCCATCGACCGCGCCTTCAGCGTCGCCGGCCACGGCACCGTGGTCACCGGCACGCTGCGCGGCGATGCGGTCGCGCCAGGCGATACCCTCGAGCTCTGGCCGGGCGCGCGACCGCTCCGGGTGCGCGGGGTGCAAGTGCACGGCGCGAAAGCGGCACGCGCGATACCGGGGCAGCGGGTCGCGCTCAATATGCGCGATGCGTCGGCTACCGAACTGCATCCCGGCACCGTGCTGGCGGCGCCCGGCACACTGACCCAGACGAGCTGGCTCACCCTGACCTTGCGCGCCGTGGCCGACGCCCCGACCCTCGCCAATGCCGCCCGCCTGCGCGCCCTGCTCGGCACCGCCGAAATCGGCGTGCGCCTTCGCCTGTTGGATCGCGACCAACTCGAGCCCGGCCAGACCTGCCTGGCGCAACTCCATACTGACGAGCAAGTCGCGATACCCGCGCGGGAAAAACTCATCCTGCGTCTCCCATCCCCGGCGCAGACCGTCGCCGGCGGCACGGTGATCGATGCGGACGCGTCGCGGCTGAAGCGGCACGATTCGACGGTGCTGACCTGGCTCGAGCATCTCGCCGGGCTGGACGCCGCCGCTATTACCACCGCCGGGTGCGCGCATGCCGGCATGGCCGGGACTTCGGTCGCGCGTCTCTCCCGGCTGAGCGCGCTGCCGCAAGCGCGGGTTGTGTCCCTGCTCGAGGCCGTTGCGGTGCTGGGCCGCGACGGCATGGTCGTCTCGCGCGACGCGCTCGATCAGGCGGTCGCGCGGGTTCGCGCCCTGCTCGCGCAGGCACCGCACACCCGTGAGCAGCTCGCACGCGCGCTGCCGACCGTGGGGAGGCCGGTCCTGGACGAGGCGCTATCGCGCCTGCTCACCTCTGGCGCCTTCGCGGAGAACCAAGGTCTCATCGTCGAGCGGCGCGTCGACGCCGAGCATCAGCGCGCCCAGCGCGAGGCGACACTTCGCGCCGAGCTGATCGAGACGCTGCGCCGTGGCGGCCTCACCCCCACCGACCCGGCGCCGACCCCCGACCATAAGCGGGTACTCGATCGGCTGATCCGCGAGGGCATTGTCATCCGCGCGCCCGACCCGGCGCAGAACCGCGTCGTCCTGTTCCATCAGGAGGCAGTCGCGGAAGCGCGCAGGCGCCTCCGTCCGCTCCTGGCGCAACCACCGGGACTACTGGTCAGTGAAGTCGGCGTCGCACTCGGGATCTCGCGGAAATTCAGCGTCCCGCTGCTCGAACATCTCGACCAGACGCGTTTCACCCGACGTATCCAGGACCGGCGGATCCTGGGCGAGACCGCTCAGGCGGCGTTGAGCGATGACAGCGTCATCGGTGGCTGAACGACGGCCCGGTTCCGTCCGCCGCGCTTGGCTGCGTAAAGCGCCTGGTCGGCCAACGACACCAGCTCGTGCAGCGATTGGCCCGGCAACGCAGAACTCCCGGCGATCCCGACGCTGACGCTCACCCGCCCCAGCGGCGCCGCTTCGTGCTTGATCGCGCATTCGGCCAAAGCGGCCATCATCCGCTCGGCGATCTCCGCCGCGCCCTCGGGCTCGGTCGCCTGCAGCAGCGCGATGAACTCCTCGCCACCAAACCGGGCCAGCAGATCCACGGGCCGCCGAAACGCCTTCGACATGGTGGCCGACACCCGCCGCAGACAATCGTCTCCCGCCTGATGGCCGTAATGGTCGTTGAATAGTTTGAAGTAGTCGATGTCGATCATCATGACAGTGAGCACATGCCCCTCGCGCGCCGCGTTCCGCCATTCGCGCGCGGCTGCCAGATCGAACGCGCGCCGGTTCGGCAAGCCCGTCAGCGGATCGAGTCCCACCTGTTCTTCCAAATGCTCGTTCATCAACGCCAGTTCCTCGTTGGCGTTTGCCAGTTCGGCCGCCAACTCGCGCGCCTGCTTCTCGCTGGTCAGCAGCCGCATCGTCTGTTCGTTCAGGAATTTCGACAATGCCACGGCCGCGAGGAAGTGGATCGCGACGATGCCGGCATAGAGGTGGAGGTAAGGGCTCGGCGAGAACACGCAGGCGAGGAGCAGGGGCGGCGAGCCGATCACCGTCTGCAGCAAGGCGATTTCGCGGATCGCGTTGTTCCGCACGGCGCCGCCGGTGATGAGCCCGGCATGGATGCCGAGCACCATCGCGACGAGCGCCGGTTCGTGTTCGAACGGCACGATCGCGGTCCACGCCGCCCAGCCGACCGCGACCGCCCCGCCCGATAGCAGATTGCGGCGCGCCCAGACGTGCGGCGTCGCGCTCTCTCGCGAACGATGGAACGCGTGCATTTGCGTCAAGCGCCAGGCGGTGATCACCGCGGTATAGATCACGCCGGCGAGGTACCAGAGCGATCCGGTCCCGACATACCCGGCCGCGCCCAGCAGCGCGCAGCACAGCGCCCCGACAACCACCGCCGCCCGTTGCGAATAGACGCTTTCGACCAGCCTCCAGACGATGTCCTCGGGCAGCCGATCGATCCCGGCGAGGCGCGGAAAGCCCACGCGTTTCCTCCAATGACACATCGGGATCGGATCCATCGATACCAACGAGACCATTCTCATCGAAAGAGATGAACAATTCGTTGCTGAGCGCTGCCCTTGGCCGCTAGAGCACAGTCGAGCTGGAGGCGATTGGGGTCTGGTGGCCTCCCTGGTCTTCAAAACCAGTGGCTCGCGAATAGCGAGCGGTGGGTTCGATTCCCATCCGCCTCCGCCGTCAGCCGCGCTTGCAAAAGTCTCCGCAGGGCATCCGTCGCCGACTGCACTTCCGGCCAGGGCGTCTTGCCCAACGGGAAGTGGCCGGCAAGGACGCCGCTGATGATCGCATTCAGAGCGCCAAGATCGTCTCGACGTTCCCCCGCCCGAGCGTCGCCGATCATCGCGTCGCGGAACTGGCAGAGCTGCTCGGTCGCCTCCGAAAACGCGTCACCGTCGCGCTCCGGCTGATGCGCGAGCGCGCGGTCCAGCGCCGTCAGCGCCCGCTGGCCTGGCGCGCTATCCACGGCGTCCCCGGCGGAGATTGCAGGTCAGCGCCTTGGTCGAGTGGATGCTGGTGTTCGCGTCGCCGGTGATCGCCAGCAGGACGTTGGCCGGTTCGCCATGCGCATAGCCCTCCCAGCCGAATACCCAGGGCACCCCGATCTGGTAGATCCGCTTGCCGCCGATCGCGAACGGCTTCAGGCGCTCCGTGACCATGGCGCGCATCTCGGCCTCCCCGCGCATGGTGGAAAGCGTAACCCAGCCGAGATGTTCGATCCCGAGCTCGGTGGCCAGCTCCGGCGGCATCTCGCAGAACGCCTCCGGCTGCAGCTCCGCCGTATGCGGCGTGATCCGGCTCATCACCCCGCCGCAGTGAAGCTCGGTGAGGCGGAAGGTGGTGAGCACATACGGGAAGCTCGGATCCGCTTCCTCGTGGAGCGCATTACCCGGCACTGGCCAGATCTTCATCGTCGGGTTGCGGTCGCGGCCGTAGAGCAGATTATGGACCGGGCTCTCCGCCGGCTCGTAATGCACCGGCAGCGGCCCGTCCTTCAGCCCGGTCGGCACGAAGATCTGCGCCTGTCCGTCCGCCTCCATGATGAACGGATCGGCGCCGCCGATCGCGTCCATGCCATGCGGGTCCTTCGACCAGTCCGGCCGGTAGTCCGGGCGCTTGTCGGCGGGGAAATCCGGGACGTCGAGGCCGGTCCACTTCGCCTGCTCCTCGTCCCACCAGATCATCTTCTTGCGTTCGGACCACGGCTTGCCGGCGGGATCGGCCGAGGCCCGGTTGTAGAGTGTGCGGCGGTTGGCGGGCCACGCGAACGCCCAGCCGCGATGGCTGCCGTCGCCGCCGGGTCCGTCCGGGCGGCGCTCGCGCGCCTTGTTGTGGCCGGGGAACACGCCGCAATACATCCAGCCGCCGCAGGCCGTGCTGCCGTCGTCCTTCAGGTGTTCGAACGTGGTCAGCGGCGCTGCGGTCGGCGACGGTGTAGCCGTTGATCTCCTTCAGGACGGCCTCGGCGTCCGGCTCCTGCTTGGCGCCCTGCACCGGGTACTGCCAGGTCAGCGCCTGGATCGGCCGGTCCCGCTCGAGCGTGCTGTCCGCATACAGCGCCTTTAGCCTGACGCCGAGATGATACATGAACCAAAGGTCCGAGCGGCTATCCCCCGGCGGCTCACACACTTGATCGTGCCACTGAACCAACCGGCTCGTGTTCGTGACGGTGCCGGCCTTTTCCGCCGCGATCGCCGAGGGGATGAAGAACACCTCGGTGCCGATATCCTCCGGCCTGGTCTCGCCGAGTTGGACGCGCATGCCCTTCTGCCAAAAATTGGCCGTTTCGGTCATCGCCATGTCGCGCACGACCAGCCACTCCAGCCGCGCCATACCCAGCTCGACCACCTTGGTGTTCACCGAGCCGACCATCGGGTTCTGGCCGAGGATGAACTGTCCCTTCACCACGCCATGCGCCATCGCGAGCGTCATCGGCAGTTGCGAGACGTCGCCAGTCAGTTTCGGGATGTAGTCGTAGGCCCAGCCGTTCTCTTTCGTGGCGTGCTCGCCGTACCAGGCCTTGAGCAGGCTGGTGATGTATTTCGGGAAGTTGTGCCAGTAGCCGGTCGCCGGCGTCTCGGTCTCGAGATACTCGGCGAAGCTGCCGTGCTTCAGCAGCGCATTCGGCTGCGGCAGGTAGGTCGGCAGCATGTTGTACAGCGTCGGGATATCCGTGCTGCCCTGGATCGAGACATGGCCGCGCAGCGCCATGATGCCGCCGCCGGGCCGCCCGACATTGCCGAGCAGGCTCTGGACGATGGTGGCCGCCCGGATGATCTGCACGCCGACGGTGTGATGCGTCCACCCGACCGCGTAGCAGAACGCCCCGGTCCGCTCCCGCCCCGAATTCTTGCGCCACCACGTCGCAGATGGAGAGGAACACGTCGGCCGGGCAGCCGGTGATGCTCTCGACCATCTCGGGCGTGTAGCGGGCGTAGTGCCGCTTCAGGATCTGATAGACGCAGTTCGGATGCTGCAGCGTCTCGTCCTTCGGCGGCGGGCTCTTCGCCATCGCCTCGCCGGCATGGCCATGTTCAGCCACCGAGGCCGGAACCGTCTTTCCTTTGTACTGCCAGCTCGCTTCGTCGTAAGTGCCGCCCGCCGCGTCGAAGCCCGAGAACACGCCATCCATCGCCTCGGCATCGAGGAACCCGTCCTCGATGATGTGGGCGATGTTTGTGTACGCGAGCGCGAACTCGCGGAACCAATGATCGCCCTCGATCAGATAGCGGATCATCCCGCCCAGGAACGCGATGTCCGTCCCCGAGCGGATCGGCGCATGGATGTTGGACAGCGCACTCGTCCGCGTGAACCGCGGATCGACGTGGATGACGGTACTACCCCGCCGCTGCGCCTCGACGACGAAGCGGAAGGCGATCGGATGGTTCTCCGCCATGTTGGAGCCCATGACGATCACCCAGTCCGAATTGGCCAGGTCCCATAGCGCCATCGTGGCCGCGCCGCGCCCAAACGAGGTGCCCAAACTGGGCACCGAGGAGGAGTGTCATATTCGGGCTTGGTTCTCGATCGTCACCATGCCCAGCCCGGCGCCGAACAGCTTCTTGATCAGGTAGTTCTCTTCATTGTCCAGCGTGGCTCCGCCCAGCGACGCCAGCCCCAGCGTATGGTTGACCAGCTTGCCGTCCGGCAGGCGCTCGACGAACGTCTCGTCGCGCACCTGTTTGGTGAGATGGGCGATCCGATCCATCGCCCAGTCGAGCGGCTTCTCCTCCCACTCGGTCGCATGCGGCGCGCGATACAGCACCGAGTTGATCCGCTTCGGGCTCAGCAGCACGCCCAACGTGCTCGCCCCCTTCGGACAAAGGGTGCCCTGATTTACCGGGCTGCGCGGATCGCCCTCGATATGGATCGGCTTGCCGTCCTTGGCATAGACCAGCTGGCCGCAGCCCACCGCGCAGAACGGGCAGATCGACGTGCCGACCTTGTCGGCCTGTTCGAGCCGTGGCCGCAGATGCTCTGACGTCGTGCTGCGCGCCGCCGTGGTCCGCACGCTCTCGCCCGCCAGCTGACGCGGCAGTGACCAATCCCGCAGGAATCGTCTGGCGCGGCGCCCGGGTCCGCTCGTGATCTTTGTCATCGTGGTGAGAACCTTCTCCGCTCGCGCGAGTTCCCTCAAATGGAAAGTTCGGGAGCGTGCATGAAGACGATCGACGGCGTGGTGACGATCGTCCAGGAGAGCCGCTTCCAGCTCACTGATGACAAGGGCGTGTCGCACCTGTTCCTGCTCGGCCATGACAGCTTCGCCGAGCCCGAACAGCTCGAACCGCTGGCCCGGCGGCAAACCCGTGTGCGTGTCCGCTACACTGCGGGCGCAGATGTGATTGGCTTCGTCGCGCACGGCATGGCGACACTCTGACCATGGACATGCACCCGCGCGCCCTCGAGCACCAGCGGTCGGAGTTCGACGGCCCCATCCCCGACGAATCCGAGCTGACCGCAGGGGTCCGCATCGAAGCCGGGCGGTCCTACGGCTTCTTCACCGACACCACCGTCTGCATCGGCTGCAAGGCCTGCGAGGTCGCCTGCAAGGAGTGGAACAACCTCCCGGCCGACCATATCGGCCTCACCGGCGAGAGCTACGACAACACCGGCGCACTCTCCGCCAACACCTGGCGGCACGTCGCCTTCGTCGAGAAACAAGCCGATCCCAACGGCGCCGGCATCCGCTCGACGCAGAAGCCGACGGGGCAGGGCGGCTGGCTGATGCTGAGCGACGTTTGCAAGCATTGCGAGAACGCCCCCTGCATGGAGGCCTGCCCGACCGGGGCGCTGTTCAAGACCGAGTTCGACACCGTCGTGGTGCAGCAGGACATCTGCAATGGCTGCGGCTACTGCGTGCCCGCCTGTCCGTTCGGCGTCGTCGACCTCAGCCAGATCGATGGCAAGGCGCATAAATGCACGCTCTGCTACGACCGGCTGAAGGGCGGGCTCGAGCCGGCCTGCGCCAAATCCTGCCCGACCGACAGCATCCAATTCGGCGAGCTCGGCGACCTGCACGCCCGCGCGCACCGGCGCGTCGACGAGCTCCGGGCGCAAGGAGTCGCGTCGGCTTATCTTTATGGCGTCGCAGATGGGCCGGGCGCGACCGGCGATCTCGGCAACCTCAGCGCCTTCTTCCTGCTGACCGACACGCCCGAAACCTACAATCTCCCGCGCGCGCCGACGCGGGCGTCGCGGCGGGTCGCGCCGGCGCTGATGTCCGGCCTGGCGACGGCGGCCGGGCTGGCCTTGGCGGCGGCGATCGCATTCGGGAGGTCCCGGCGTGCTTGACGATACCCAATCCTGGCGCGGCGAGGACTATTACGGCCGTCCCGCGCTCAAACCGGCGCCGTTCAATAACTGGGTCGTCGGCGGCTACGTGTTCCTTGCCGGCCTCGGCGGCAAGGTGTCGCTGCTCACCGGCCTGGTCGACCTGATCAGGCCCAAAGGCTCGGCCGACATGGTCGAGCGAGGGCGCTATCTGCCGCTCGCCGTGCCCACGCTCGGCGCCGCGCTGTTGGTCTACGACCTGCATACGCCGCAACGCTTCTACAACATGTTCCGCGTCGCCAAGGCCACCTCGCCGATGAGCATCGGCACCTGGCTGCTCTCCGGCTACTCCGTCTCCAGCATCGCCAGCGCGGCCCTGCATTATCTCGGCTTTCCCCGCGCCGCGGCCAGCGCGAACGCCCCGGCCGCGGTGCTGGGCGCCGGGATGGGCACCTACACCGCCGCCCTGCTCGCCGCCACCAGCACGCCGCTCTGGGCCGCCGCCCCGCGGACCCTGGCCGCGCGTTTCGCCAGCGCCTCGTTCGCTAGCGCCGCCGCCACCCTCTCCTTGATGGAGGAAGAAGGCCCGACGCGGCGCGCGCTCGATACGGTCACCGCCGTCTCGCTGGCCGCCGAACTCGTGCTCGATGGCGCCCAGGCGCTGGCGCTGCAGCGCGCCGGCATCTCTGACGCGCTCGGCGGGCGCTGGGGCATGGTGGAGAAGCTCGGCGCGACCGGCGTCGGCGCCGCGCTGCCGCTCGGCTTGCTGGTGCTCTCCGCGCTACGCGGCGGCGGCGGTAATCTCTCCCGCGTCGCCTCCGGGCTCGCCTTGGGCGGCGCGTTCCTGCTCCGGGTCGCCACCCTCGAAGCCGGCCACAACTCGGCTACCGACCCGGCGATCAGCTTCCGCTTCGCCCAACCCGACAACCTCCCCGAGGTCAGGCGGCGATTGGCTCGCGAACGGCGGGCATCTCGGCTGGCTCGGCGGCAGGCGCGGCGTTTGCCGCTGCCACCATCCGGCTGAGCACCGTCGCCACGTAGCCCGCCCCCGGAACCTCGCGCAGCATCGGCTCCGGCGCCCCGAACCGCCACGGCCTTACGAACGGCCATAGTTTCGCATAGGTCAGGGCCGCCCCCGCATGCGGCCGCAGCGTGATGTCCCCCGCCCCGTCCGCACGAACCCGCACCGCAACCTCGGCGATCCGATGCAGCGGCATGCTCAGCGTCGCCGGCAACGCCAGGCCGCACTGCATGATGACTCGCCGGTCCGTCACGGTATACCGCGTGGTCCGCGCGCTCCCGAGCGCCAGGAGACAGAAGATCATTAGCGCCGCCGCCATCGTCACCAGGCCCGGCACCGCCGCATGCACCGCCCCCCAACTGCCCAACGCATGCAGCCGCGCCTGCACCATGTCCGCCAGCGTCAGCCCCGCGCCATACAGCGCCACCCACCGGACCCGATACAACCGCAGCGCCAGAGGCCTGAACCCGGGACCATCCTGCCAGACGATCCGCTCGTCCGGGCCGAGGCGGACGGGGTCGGGCCGCGCCCAGGGCAGGGCGCTCATCCCGGATACCTCGGCAACAGCGGACTACCCGTCGTCGGCCCTACGAAATCGCGCCCATACATGTAAGCGGAGGCGAAATATGCGTTCACCTGGTCCTCCTCGCGTGCGGTGATCTCGTCCGGCGACTTCAACCGCGGCGCCGACCGCAAATGGCCCCCCAGCATCGACACCAGCATCACCGCCCGGCGTCGCGGCCGCACGTTGGTGTGGAAGATCGGCACCAGCACGGGCCGCTCGTCCGCCATCCAGCGCGAACCTCGAGATAGCGCAGGAACTTGACCGCCCGATCGACCCAGAGGTCGCTCACCGTTCCCACCGGCTTGCGCGCCCGATCGTAGACCGTCATGCCCCGCGGGTCCGGATCGCCCTTGGCGACGTTCCAGCCGCGCGCCACCCGCATCGGCTGCACCTGCGGCCGGCCCTCCGAGGTGAACGGACGGTCCATCCGCATCGGATACGCCCCCGGCCCGATCTCCGCCGTCATCGCATCGCCGATCGGCACCATCGGCGCGCCGATATGCCGGTGCATCGGCGCCCCGCGCATCAACGAAGGCTCGGTCCGGTTCGGCATCGAGGTCTGCGTCCCGTCCAGCAGCGTATAGACCTTGGTCGGCGGCGCCGCTGGCCAGCCCTCGATCGGGATCCCCTGCGGCGACACGTCCCACAGCGGATACCCCTCCCGCTTGTCCTCCCGCCGCAGATAGACGACCAGCCCGGCGAAGAAGAGGAAGAACGCCGCCACGATGATCTGCACGGCGTCGAGATGTTCGGTGAGCGCGCCCGGCATTGCTACTTCTCCGCCCGTTGTTGCGGCCCGGTGAGCGACTTCCACTCGCTGATCACGTCAGCACCCCCCATAGGCTTCGGCTGCGACAGATGACATGTCGCGCAGACCACGAAGCCGTTGCCCGCCAGCACGCCGCGCTCTTCGGCCGGCAACACCGGCAGGCTGGTCTCGTGCAGACGCTGCCGGGTCATCGGGATCTGCTCGGCGAGCTTCAGCAGATAGTCGTTGTTGATCGCCCGCGTCTGCTCGAACGCGTAATGCGCCGTCCAGCGCTGCGGCGTGCTCTGCGACCAATCCCAGAACGCCCTCGAGTTGTGGCAGTAGGTGCAATTGACGCCCATGCCCTCGGACATCTGCATCATCATCTCGTAGATGCGTTTGACCGCCACCGTGGCATGCACCTGCCCGGACGGTAGCGCCGAGAGCGACTGCGCCGAGATCGGCTCGTCCTGCAGCAGGTATTCCGACCAGCCGGCATCGGGGAAGAATTTGCGCACCGTATCGGCTGACTCGACATACGGCTGCTGCTTGGCGACGAATTGGCGCTCGGGCTTCGGCGGCTGCGGGAACCACGTCTCCGCCGGCACGGCCTGGCCACGATGGCAGGTGTAGCAAGTGACGCCCGCCGGGCTGACATGGTTGGACCAGTTGGCGTTGATCTCGCGCGTCATCTGCAGCATCAGCCGCGCCGCCACCTTCTGCGGCTTGGCGTCCGACGACCAGTCGCCCTCCTGATGACAGAACGCGCAGCCCTGCTTCGGCGCCACCCACTCCGTGATCGCCTGCTGCAGCCGCATGAACTCCGCCGGCGGCACGTCGCCCAGCACCTGCACGTTCTTGTAGCCGCCGCTCACCATCGCCAGCGCCGCCGCATCGGGCTCGGGCACCGGCGCGGGCGGCGTCTGCGGCACCGGCTGCACCTTCTGCCCGTTCGCGAACAGGATCATCGAGGTCGGCGGCGGCCCCAACTGCTTGGCGTCCGGCGGAAAGCTCGTCCACTCCGGCGCCAGCACGATCACCGCCGACCGCCGCCACGCCCGCGGCGGCGATGCCCCAAGTCAAGCGCGCCCATCAGTGCAGCCCCGCCGGCGAGCCGATCGGCGCCAGCTTCATATAGCCATCCGGCAGCGTCATCGGCCGGCCCGGGATCATCGCGTAATCCGGCGCGATCCCGTGCTTGACGCCCCAGAGATACCAATTATCCACCAGCGTCCCGGTGATCAGGATGCCGATCCCGCCCGCGATCGTGGTCAGGATCGCGAACCAGTAGATCCAGCGGTGGATCGACTCGAAGTTGGCGTTGAACCCCATCGTCCAGCGCCAGAACAGCGCCGCCCGCTCCATCGCCGTCCCGCGATGCGCGATCTCGAGCGTCTCCCGCTCACCGCCGAACGACGCCACCGCCAGGATCGTCCCGGCATGCATCGCGAACAGCAGCGTCGACCCGTACAGGAACACGATCGAGAGCATGTGGAACGGATTGTAGAAGATGTTCCCGTATCGAACCGAGAACGTCGCCGTCCAGTTCAGGTGCTCGACGATCCCGAACGGCACCGCTTCCGACCAGCTCCCCATGCAGATCGGCCGGATGAAGCCCAGCACGAGATACAGCCAGATCGCCGACGCGAACGCCCAGGGCACGTGCGTGCCCATCCCGATCCGGATCGCCCGGCGATACATCCGCACCCACCACAGCAGGATCGACGCCGTCAGGAAGAACCCCGCCATCAGCCACCAGCCGCCTTCGGCCAGCGGCGGGAACAGCGTCAGCCCATATTTTGCCGGCGGTGGCTCGACCGCCAGGAACGGCAGCATCTTGATGAACCGGATCGGGTTCCAATCCACCGACGCCAGGAAGTTGAGCCCGATGATCTCGATCGCGATGAAGCCGCACAGCAGCGACAGCAGCCCGGTCGCCCCGAGATAGGTCGGGAACAACTGCGTCTCGCCGATCCGCCCGAGCAGCTTCGAATGGAACCCCCGCCCGACCCGGCTGGCGACGCCGCCATCGATCATCGGCAGCCCGTCCTCGATCGGTCCTTCGACCACGATGGCGGTGTAGAGCGTGTGGAAGCGCGCCATGGCCCGATCTCCCCTAGTGACCGGAAAGCCCGTAGGCGTCCCAGATCGGCATGTTCAGGAACCAGCTCCACCAATACGGCCAACCCCGCGTCCAGAACGGACCGGAGATCAGGATGCACACCGCGCTCCACAGCCCGGCATTGATCGCCAGGAAGAAGCCGAGCCGATGGATGCCCAATTCGCCGATCGAATAGGTGATGGTGTCGCGGAAATAGACGCTCTCGTGCAGCCCGGCCTTCATCGGCTGCCCGCGCCCGGGGTTCGACGCCGCCAGGATCTCGCCGCCATGCAGCGCCAGCGCGAACGTGGTGGTGAAGAAGAACGTCACCGCCAGCATGTGCGCCGGGTTGAAATGGAAGTGTAAGTATTGGTAGCCGACGTTCGAGACCCAATCGAGATGGCTCATGATCCCGTACGGGAAGCCATACCCCCACGCGCCCATCATCAGCGGCCGGATCACGTTTAGCGACGCATAGGCGAACACCGCCGCGCTGTAGGCGATCGGCACGTGCAGCCCCATCCCCAACTTGCGCGCGATCTCCACTTGCCTCAGCGCCCATGAGCAGAACGCTCCCATCGCGCAGATCGTGATGATCTGCCACAGACCGCCATCGGCGAGCGGCGCGAAGCCGAGCCCGGCGGAAATCGGCGGCGGGTTGATGCTGATCTTGAACAACGCCCAAGTTGGGCCGATCGCCGCGCCATAGACGATCAGCAGCGTACCCAGCAAAGCGAAGAAGATCGTCGTGACGCCAAAAAAACCAACGAAGAATGGACCGACCCAGAAGTCGAACAGATCGCCGCCAATCAACGTGCCGCCGCGGACACGATACTTCGCCTCGTAGGACAATAAGGCCATACTCGCGCCCCTTGTTCTGGAATATTCTGCTGACGGATTTATTATTGGCTTCTTAGGCCTTGATCGTCATTATGTGCTGACATTATGTAGTGTCAATGAGAGATGACACCAAGGAGAGGTCACAATGGCGGTGATGCCACGCCCGTCTCGTAAAGCCATCGTGATCACCACGCTCCTGGCCGCAGGCGCCCTCCAGCAAGCCCGCGCGGAGACCCGGACCACGAGCTTCACGACCTTCCTGCACGTTGGCCCCGGCCGCCAATATGCCGTCTCGGATGAGGTGCCGACCCGGACGGCGGTCGAGGTGAACGATTGCGAGAAGGACTGGTGCAGGGTCCGCTACGGCAACGCGTTTGGCTGGATCGACCAGCGCATGCTCGCCGCGGCAACGCCCGCCCAGCCCGCCATCGGCACCACCAATTGCGTCGACTATGCGCGCACCGGCTGGCCGAACGACGGCGATCACGAGCGTCTCTGTCTCCCGCCTGCCAAGTGACGCGGAACCACCGCTTGTCGCCCTCCCGCCAGCGGTCATACGTTGGGCCAACGGCCGTCGAAGATGGCCTGCACCGGAGACGACTCATGCTTAAAACCTGGCTGCTGATCCCGGCGATCGCCATCGGCCTCTCCAACGCTGCCCACGCTCAGGGCACCCAAACCGTCGACGTCATGAATGCGCTCTGGGGCAAGCACCCCCATATGCGTGCCAACCACGCCAAGGGCCTCGTCACCGAAGGCAGCTTCACCGCGTCGCCCGAGGCCGCCAGCCTCAGCAAGGCGGCGATCTTCGCGGGCAAGCCCGTCCCCGTCATCGTCCGCTTCTCCAATTCGACCGGGATCCCCACCATCCCCGACGCGTCCGACGGCGCCAATCCGCACGGCATGGGCATCGCCTTCCGTCCCGAGGGCGGCGATCCCGTCGACCTCGTGCTCAACTCCCTCGGCTTCTTCCCGGTCCGCACCGGCGAGGAGTTCTACCAGCTCCTGAAATCCATCGCTGACAGCCCGAAAGATGCGCCCAAGCCGACGCCGTTCGAGCAGTTCGTGGCAGCCCACCCCGCCGTCCCCGCCGCGTTCGGCACCGCCAAGACGCCCACGAGCTTGGCGCGCGAGGTCTACAACGGCGTCGACGCGTTCATCCTGGTCGGCGCGGACGGTGCGCGGCACCCGTTCCGCTTCAAGGTCGTCCCGGAGCTGGGCGCCGAATACATGACCAAGGACCAGATCGCCGCCGCCGGGCCGGACGCGCTGATGACCGAGATGCCGCAGCGCCTCACGAGTGGCCCGGTCTCCTACCGTGTCATGGCGCAGCTCGCCGAGGCCGGTGACCCCATCGACGACGCGACCAAGCCCTGGCCCGCCGACCGCAAGCTCGCCGATCTCGGCCGTCTCACCGTAACCAAGGTGAGCCAGGACAATGAGAAGGCGCAGGAAGCCCTCCGCCTACTGCCCAACAAACTCGAGCCCGGGATCGAGCTGTCCAACGACCCCCTCATCATGGCCCGCGTGCAGGCCTACGTGATCTCGTTCGGCCGCCGCGCCCAGTAATGCCAGCCGGGCCCTTCCCTCGGCGGGGAGGGCCTCCGCCTATACCCGCCGAATGCCCGTGAACTGAACCAGCCCCGGCACCAGCCCGGTGAGGTTCGCCCGGTAGGCCACCGGCTGGTAGTACGAGCCCAGCGGCAGATAAGGCACGTCGACCAGAGCCTGTTCCTGCATCGCGCGCGCCAAAGCGGTGTCGTTCTCCCGGTCCGACGCGAACAGCCACTCGTCGCGCAGCGCCTCCAGTTTAGGTAGCGTAGGCCATCCGTTATATGCGCCCGCCCCGTTGCCCCGCATGCCCTGATGACACCCCGGGCTGCTGCAATCCCAGCCTCCCGTGAAGGCCGAGAACATGTGCCAGCCGCCCTTCTCCGGCGGCTGCCGGCTCACCGACCGCTGCACCGTCGTGCCCCAATCCGTCGCGATCACGTCCAGGTTGAAGCCGAGCTTGCGCATCATGTCCGCGCCCACTTCCGCGATCGCGTTGATCCGGGGTACGTCCGTAGGCTCGAGGTAGATGATCTTCTCGCCCTTGTATCCCGCCGCCTCGATCTCCCGCTTCAGCGCCGAAAGATCGTTCTTCCCGCTCAGTGCCGCCATCCCGGCATCGTTCGCCAATCGCGTGTTCGGCGTGAACAGCCCCGTCTTGGCGTCATAGGGCTGCCCGGCGCCCACCACCGCCTCCATGAACTCCTGCTGGTTGATCGCCTGCAGCACCGCCCGGCGGATCCGCGGATTGTCGAACGGCGGGAAGATCTGGTTGAACCGCAGGAACCCGATCAGCCCCTTCGTCTCCATCACCTCGACCTTGATGCCGTTCGTCGTCCGCAGCGACGGCACCAGGTCCATCAGCGGCTGCTCGACGTAATCCACCTCGCCCGCCTTCAGCGCCGCAACCTGCGTCGCCGGGTCCGGCGTCGTCAGCCACTCGATCCGGTCGAAATGCACGATCCGCGGACCGGCGCAGAAACTCGTCGTGCCCTCTCGCGGCACATACTGCTCGAATTTTGCATACACATTGCGCGCGCCGGGCACCCGCTCTCCCGCGAGATAGCGGAACGGCCCGCTGCCCACCATCTCCGTCAGCCGCGCGCTCGCCGGCGTGTTGGCCAGCCGCTCCGGCATGATCACAGCCATCGTATTGGTCGGATGCGCCAGCGCATCGGGCAGCAGCGGGAACCGCCGCTTCAGCCGGAACCGGATCGTCTTGTCGTCTGGCGCCGACACCTCGTCCGTGGCGATCGCCAGCGCCTGGCCGAACGCGTCGTTGATCCACCAGCGCTTGATGCTCGCCACCGCGTCGCGCGCGAGCACCGGCGTGCCATCGTGGAACTTCAACCCGTCCCGCAATGTCAGATCCCACGTCAGACTGTCCGCCGCCGTCGTGAACCCGGCCAGCATCTGTTTCTGCGCTACTCCGTTCTCGTCCCACGCGAACAGCGTGTCGAACACCATCAGCGCGTGATTGCGCGTCACGAATGCGCTGACTGCCGGGTCGAGCAGCGCCAGATCAGCATAAGGGACGAATTTGAGCGTGGTGGCGGCCTCGGCGCGGACGAGGGCGGGCCGGGCCAACACGGCCGCGCCCGCCAAGCCGGCGCGGAGCAAACTGCGTCGTCGCATAGCGCACTCCTGGATACGGAGACGCTACCTACGCAAACGCTATGCCATCAACTCACGGAATGCCGACGATCTCCGAGCATCGCCGCCAGGGTCGGCTCGATCGCCTCGGCGATCCGTCGCTGCGCATCCGCTGTCGGATGCAGCGGCGGGTCCGGCGGGGTGAGCTGATCGTCCAGGAACTGCGTCCGGTCGACCTGCCCGTCACGCATGAACAGCGCACCGACATCCATGTAAGTCACGCGCCCGCCGGCCCTGAAGCGCTCCGCGAGCCCGTCGTTGATCTCCCGCGTCGTCCGCGTCACCCACTTGCTGCGCACACTCGGCAACACCCCCAGCAGCAGCACCTTCGTTTCCGGCAGCCGCCGCTGCAGTTCGCCCAGCACCGCCGTGATCCCGGCGATCGTCTGCTCAGCGTTCCAATGCACCCGGCCCAGATTGTTCGCGCCGATCAGTACAACCGCCACCTTCGGATGGATGCCGTCCAGCTCGCCATTCATCATCCGCCACAGCAGATGCGACGTGCTGTCACCCTTGAACCCCAGATTGACCGCGTGCCGGTCGCCGTAGAACTGCTGCCACACCGGCGCGAAGTCCCGCCAGGCGGGCGGCCCTGTCAGCTCCCAATCCTGCGTGATGCTGTCGCCCAGCCAGATTAGGTCGACCCGGCCGCGGCGAAGCTCCGCCAGCTTCTCGACATGCCGCGCCCGCCACCACGGCGTGTCCATGCGCGAGATCGGCGTCGCCGCCACCGCAACGCGATCCGTCCCGGCCAGCACGCCCGCCGCCGGCAGCAGCAGAAAACCGCGGCGGCGCATCAACGGATCAGCAGATAGGCCGCGCACCCGGCGCCGACCACGAGGCAGTAGATCGCGAACGGGTTCAACGCCCAATCGTCGTGATGGCGGAAATACCGCATCAGAAACGCCGTCGCGAGCCACGCCGTCACTCCAGCGACCACCGCCGCGATCACCGCCTGCTGCAGCACCCCAGCCGGAACGCTCGCATGCATCAAGTGCGGCACCTCGAGCACCGTCGCGCCCACGATGATCGGCAACGCGATCAAGAATGAGAACCTGGCCGAATCCAGATGGTTGAACCCACGCAGAAGCCCGCCGACGATCGTCGCGCCCGACCGCGAGATGCCCGGGAACAGCGCGCCGCACTGGAACAAGCCAATCACCAGCGCATCCGTGATGCTCATCTCGCCGGGCGGTCGCGTCTGCCCCACGATGCGCCCGCGCAGCCGCTCGCCGAACAGCAGCAGCAGGCCGTTGACGAACAGGAACGCGCACGCGAACAGCGGCGTCGCGAACAGCGCGCGGAAGAAGTGGTTCGCGCCGTAGCCCAAGATCACGGCCGGGATCGTCGCGACCACGATCAGCACCGCGAGCTTGCGCGAGGCCTGCGCCTGGACCGAGCCGTCCAGCCCGAGCACGCCGCGCGCCAGCCCGAGCCAATCCCGCCAGAAATAAAGCAGCAACGCCAGCGCCGTCCCGGTGTGCAGCAGCACGAGGAACGGCAGGAAATCCGCCGATCGCTGGTCGAGTTGCCAATCGAGCACGGCCGGCAAGATGACGGCGTGCCCAAGGCTGCTGATCGGAAAGAGCTCGGTCGCACCCTGAAGCAGCGCGATCAGAATGGCTTGGAGCGTCGTCATGGGCGTCCACTGGCTGAAGCCGGAGAGATTGGCAAGTCCGCGCCGTCGCGTTTACCCGATCTTCAACATTTCGACAGAAACTGCGGTCGCCACTGGAGCAACCAATGCCGGCGAACGCTCTGAAATCGACCCAACTCGCCAAGCCAACGAGCGTGAACGTGCCGGACTACGATTTTAGCGATCCCACGCGACGGTGGCCGGCGCGCAAAGGGCTGGTTCCGACCCGCAGCAGGGTCTCAGCCCCGAACGCGTGCGACCTCGCGCAGGAGTTTTGATATGCCGACGCTCAGCCTATCGCCTGTTCTCGACCTGAACGCTGCTGCGCCGTTGCGCTCGCTGATCCTCATGCATCGCGGACAGGATCTCGATATCGACGCCGCCAATGTCGAGCGGGTCGGCGGTCTCTGCATTCAAGTCCTGCTCGCTGCCCGGCAGACCTGGGCAGCTGACCAAAAGACTATTCGTATCATCAACTTATCCGACACCTGCCAAGACGCTCTGCGACTGACACAGGCGGGTACCGCGCTTGGTGTGGAGGCGTAAATGGATCATCTGGTACTGACTGTCGACGATAGCCGAACGATGCGCGACATGCTGCGGCTGGCGCTCACCGGGGCGGGTTTCCGTGTCGTTCAGGCCAACGACGGCGCGCATGGCCTCGAAGTGCTCGATGCCGAGAAGCCTGACTTGATCGTCACCGACATCAACATGCCGGTCATGGACGGCTTCGGCTTCATCGAGAACGCCCGCCAGCGGAACGCGCATCGCGTCACGCCAATCCTGGTCCTGACCACCGAGGTCGATGCCGAGAAGAAGGCCCGAGCCCGAAAGGCGGGTGCGACCGGCTGGATCGTCAAGCCGTTCAACCCGGAAAAGCTCGTCGAAGTCCTGCGTCGGGTGGCGCCGTGACCGTGGACCCGATGGAGGCCATCAAGCAGACCTTCTTCCAGGAGTGCGAGGAGCAACTCGCCGAACTGGAAACCGGGCTGCTGAACATGGACGGCGGCGACCACGGCTCTGACGTCGTCAACGCGGTCTTCCGCGCCGTTCATTCCATCAAGGGCGGCGCCGGCGCGTTCGGCTTGGACGATCTGGTCCGCTTCGCCCACGTATTCGAAACGGCCCTCGACGCTGTCCGGTCGCAGCGTCTGACACCTGACCCGACGATTCTGCGCATCTTTTTGCGCGCGGCCGACCTGCTCGCCGATCTGGTTCGCGCTGCCCAGGGGCGCGCGACGATCGACCCCGAGCGCAGCCCCGCCCTCGAAGCCGAGCTCGCCGCTCTGACCAACCAGCCGGCCGAAGCCGAGTCCGATTGGGACGCGCTGCTCGCCTTCCAGCCCGTCGCGATCGCGGAGCCCGTCTCGACGGGCTGGTCGGTCAAGTTCAAGCCGCATCCCGCCCTCTACGGCAACGGGAACGACGCGACTATTCTCCTGCGCGAACTCGCCCGCCTCGGCCCGACCGAGACCGTCCTCGACTTGTCGCAACTCCCGCCGCTCGAGGAACTCGATCCGGAAGCGAGCTATCTCGCGTGGCAGGTCACGATCGCGTCGGACCGGCCCGAGGCCGACATCCGGGAAGTCTTCGAATTCGTCGACGCCGACTGCGATCTCGAGATCGTCCAAACCTCGGCCGCCGAGGAAGCCATCGCCCTGCCGGCCGACGAGCCGGTGGCGCTGCCCCTTCCGCCGCCGCCTCTCGACGCCTCGCCCGCTCCCATTTCCATTCCGATGCCGGTTCCCGCCCCGGTCCTGGTCGCCAAGGTCCCGGTCGCGCCTGTCGCCGCGGCCGCGCCGCCGCACCCTGCTGCCGCGCAGGAGCAGAACAAGCGGCCCGAGACCCCCGCCATGGCCCGCGCCACCATCCGCGTCGACCTCGATCGGCTTGACCGCCTGATCGATCTCGTCGGCGAGCTGGTGATCAACCAGGCCGTGCTTACCCAGCGCGTCGCCGAATCCAGCCTCAGCCGCTCGTCCGGCGTAGCCGTGGGTCTCGAAGAACTCGAGCATCTCACGCGCGAGATCCAGGACAGCGTCATGGCGATCCGCGCCCAGCCCGTCAAAGCCGTGTTTCAGCGCCTCCCCCGCCTAGCTCGCGAAGTCGCCGCGCTGACCGGCAAGGAAGTTCGTCTCGTCACCGACGGCGAGGGGACAGAAGTCGACAACACCGTCATCGAGCGTCTGTCCGACCCGCTCACCCACATGATCCGCAACGCCATCGACCACGGCATCGAAACGCCCGAGCAGCGGCTCGCCGCCGGCAAGCCCGCTGAAGGCACGGTTCGCGTCGTCGCCCTCCACCGCTCCGGACGCATCGTCATCGAGGTCGCCGACGACGGCGCCGGCATCAACCGGAAACGGGTGCTTTCCAGCGCCATCACCAAGGGCCTCGTGCCGGCTGATGCGATCATGAGCGACGAGGAGATCGACAATCTGATCTTCGCGCCGGGCTTCTCCACCGCCGCCGAGGTGTCCGACATCTCCGGCCGCGGCGTCGGCATGGACGTGGTGCGTCGAAGCATCCAGGCGCTCGGCGGCCGCATCTCCATCACCTCGCAGCCAGGCCGAGGCAGCACCTTCTCATTGAGCCTCCCGCTCACGCTGGCCGTGCTCGACGGCATGGTGGTCGGCGTCGAGGAAGGCCGCTTCGTCGTGCCGCTGACCGCGATCCTGGAAACCTTCCAGCCCGGCGCTGTCCGCATCCATCAGCTCGGGCAAGGCGTTCAAGTCGCCTCGATCCGCGGCAGCTACGTCCCGCTGATCGATGTCGGCGTTGCCCTCGGTTTCCGCGACAAGACCCCTGATTCCACCACCGTCGTCGCGCTCCTCGTCGAGGCGGAGAATGGCACGCGGGCCGCGCTGCTGGTCGACGTCATCCACGGCCAGCGCCAAGTCGTCATCAAGAGCCTCGAAGCCAACTATCGTCACGTTCCCGGTGTCGCCGCCGCGACGATCCTCGGCGATGGCCGCGTCGCCCTCATCCTCGACGTTGCTGCAATCGTGGACTCCACCTCGGCCGTCAACGTGAGGGAACTGGCGAATGCTTGATAGCCCGACCCTCCCGCCACCGAATGCGGCTGCTATCGACCGCGAGTTCAAGTACAGCCAGTCCGACTTCCGTGCCATCGCCGCCGTCCTTCGCGAGGAGGCAGGGATCAGCCTGCCGGATGGCAAAGCACCCTTGGTATATGCCCGTCTCGTCAAGCGGCTTCGAACCCTCAACCTGACGAACTTCGCGGACTACGTCGCCCTGCTGCGTACCGCGGATGCGGTCGATGAACGGCGCTTCATGCTCACCGCACTCACGACCAACGTCACCCGGTTCTTCCGCGAACCGCATCATTTCGAGCACCTGCGCGCCCACATCATGCAGCCGCTGGCGCAGTCGAAGCGATCCGAACGCTTCCGTCTGTGGTCCGCCGCGTGCTCGACCGGCCAGGAGCCTTACTCCATCGCCGCGGTCGTCGCCGACGTCATCCCGAACGCGGCGCAACGAGGCATCAAAATTCTCGCGACCGACATCGACCCGGCAGTCGTCGAACAGGCCGAGCGGGGGGTGTACAACTCGATCGACGGCGTTCCGCCCGACATGCGGCGCTGGTTCGAGCGCGACGGGAATGGCTGGTCGGTTGATCCGCTGCTCACGAGCCTGATTACGTTCAAATGCATGAATTTGAACGCGCGCTGGCCGGTCAATGGGCCGTTCGACGTGATCTTCTGCCGGAACGTCGCGATCTACTTCGATCAGGACGTGCAAGCTCGGCTGTGGAGTTCGTTTGCCGGCGTGATGCCCGCAGGAGCGACCTTCTATATCGGGCATTCGGAACGGGTAAGTGGACCGGCTGCCGCCTTGTACGAAAATGTCGGGATCACGACCTACCGGCGGCGGAGTGCGGGCGCATGATCAAGACCCTCATCGTCGACGATAGCGCAACGATGCGCGCCCTCATTCGAGCGGCGTTGACCCGGGATCCCGAGATCGTCGTCGTCGGCGAAGCAGGGGACCCGCATGAAGCGCGCGCCCAGATCAAGGCTCTTCTGCCCGACGTGCTGACGCTAGACGTCGAAATGCCGGGGATGAACGGCCTGGACTTTCTCGAACGTCTCATGCGGTTGCGCCCGATGCCCGTGGTGATGGTCTCGAGCCTGACGTCGCAGGGCACCGACGCGACCCTACGTGCGCTCGCTTTGGGCGCCGTCGAGTGCGTGGCCAAACCGCGGCCCGGCGAGACCTTCGACGATCTGCCCTACGCCGTGCGAAGCGCGGCCGTGGCTAAGGTGCGGCCGACGACGCCGCCGACCCCGCGCGCCGAACCCTGCACTTTCCGGGGTGAGGGAGCTGTGGTGGCGATCGGAGCATCCACGGGTGGCGTCGAAGCGCTCTCGGCCGTCTTGAGCACGCTCCCGCCGAACTGCCCGCCAACCCTGATCACGCAACATATTCGCCCGGCGTTCACCCGAAGCCTTGCCGAACGCCTCGACCGGCTATGCGCCGCTACGGTCGCCGAAGCGCGCGACGGCGAGCCGATCGTTCCTGGACGCGTCTACATCGCACCAGGAAACACGCACCTGGCTATGAGTGGGACCACGTCGTGGCGCTGCTCGCTGCTGCCGGAACCTCCCGTCAACGGTCACTGCCCGTCCGTCGACGTCCTGTTCGAATCCGTCGCTCGATGTGCCGGCGCCCGATCCGTGGGCGTGATTTTGACCGGTATGGGCAAAGACGGTGCGCAGGGACTGCTCTCAATCCGGCGGCGCGGCGGTCGCACGGTGGGCCAAGATGCCGAACTCGTGCGTCGTCTACGGCATGCCCCGTGCCGCGTTCGAGATTGGAGCAGTGAAGTCGCAGGTCCCGCTGAGATCGATCACGGCGAAGATGCTCGCCGCTGCAACCAACCTGAATGTCGGAGCTGCCTGATGCCTGCTGCTGCAACGCTACGAACCCTTGTTGTGGATGATCAGCAGACGATGCGCATGCTCGTCCGCAGCGGCCTCCAGCAACTCGGCTTTCGCGAACTCCACGACGCCGTCGATGGTGAAGCGGCGCTCCAGATCGCTGCGCAGAATCCGCCGCACCTCGTGATCAGCGACTTCAACATGCCGAAGCTCGACGGCCTCGGCCTCCTGCGCGCGATCCGCGCCTACCCGCCCACCGCCAAGGCGGCGTTCATCATGTTGACAGGGCAGGGCGACAAGGAAATCGTGCAGAAGGCAATCCAGTTCGGTGTCAACAACTTCCTGGTCAAGCCGTTCAACATCGCTGCGCTGCGCGGCAAGATCGAGGCTGTCCTCGGTCCACTTACATGAGTGAAACGCTCAGGCAGCCGGCTGAGACGAAAATCACGATTGTCCAAGGCGAGTACAAGATCAGTGCGCGTTCCGACGTCGTTCTCAGCACCCTGCTCGGGTCATGTGTTGCCATGTGCTTGTTCGATCCGATCGCACGAATGGGAGGATTGAACCACTTCCTCCTGCCGGGAGGTGACGCCGGCGATGAGAGCGATCGCTCGCTGCGTTACGGCGCTTACTCGATGGAACTATTGGTCAACAGCTTGCTCGCACAGGGAGCCGCCAAGGCGCGCCTTCGCGCCAAACTGTTCGGTGGCGCTCGAATGCTGGCGGGCTTGACCGATCTCGGCGCCAGGAATGCCGATTTCGCCGAACAATATGTCCAACGCGAAAACATCCCCCTGGTCGGCGGAAGCCTTCGTGGCGACCGTGGCCGGCGGGTGGAGTTCTGGCCCTGCACCGGCCGCACGCGGCAACTCCTGCTCGGGGGCGCGCTGGCGCCGGAGCGATACGTGCCGCCTCCACGCGACAGCGGTTCGGTGGAGTTGTTTTGATGGAACAAGCAACCTCTGAAATCCTCGAGCGGCTGTCCGTGGAGTTGCGCCATCTGGCGGAGCAGACCTCCCTCTTGCAGGATCGGCTCTCACCGCGCGGGTTCGAGGGTATTGAGATCGAGGCTTTCCAAAATCTCAACTCGCTGCATCAGACGCTAGCTTGCTTGGCGAATTATGCCGCCGATGTGGCATCGGTGGTCCCGTGCGGATGCGGGGTCGAGATCGGCGACGCGGCTGCTCGTATTTGTCTGGCCGCGCTCGCCGGGCGCCTCCGCGGCGACGACGATTCGGTGGTCAAGATGCAAGCTTCCGAGGTGGAACTGTTCTAATTCGACGGACCGGTCACAGTCCGGTTCTGTCGAGCGCCTGAGCGAGGTCGGCGATCAAATCGTCCGGATGCTCGACCCCGATGCTGAACCGTACCAATCCGTCGGTGACGCCGATCCGCTGCCGCGTCTCGCGATCGACCCCGGAATGGGTCGTGCTCGCGGGATGGCTTGCCAGCGACTCCGTCCCGCCGAGGCTCACGGCCAGCTTGAAAATCCGGAGGCCGTTCAGAAGCCGGAACGCGCCCGCCTCTCCGCCCGCAACCTCGACGCTGAACGTCGAGCCGCCGCCGGTGCATTGAGCTTCGAACACGCGGTGCGCCGGGCTGCCCGGCAGAAGATGGTTCAGCGCGTGGACCGCCGTGATCCGCTCATGGTCCTCGAGGAAGGCAGCGATCGCCCGGGCACTCTCCGCCGCACGGTTCATTCGCAGCCCGAGCGTCTCGAGCGAACGACCGAGCATCCAGCACGTGTGCGGGTCGAGCTGCGTCCCCATAGCGCTGCGCAGCGTCCGGATCGGCGCCAGCATCGCCGCCGAGCCCACCACGGCGCCAGCGATTAGGTCGCTGTGGCCGCCGACGTATTTGGTCAGCGAGTAGAGTGACAGGTCGATCCCGTGACCTAGCGGCTGCTGGAACACGGGCCCGAGCAGCGTGTTGTCGCACATCGTGACGGGGCGAAACCGCTGCTCCGCTTCGAGCCGAGCGGCGGTGGCGCCGATCAGCCCTAGATCGACGAGCGTATTGAGCGGGTTAGACGGCGTCTCCACCAAGATCGCCGAGACCCGGCCGCGGGCGCGGGCCCGCTCGGCAGCGGCAGCGATCACGCCGGCATCGGTCCCGTCCGCGAACCCCTCTGCCTGGATCCCAAATGGCGCCAGTGTCCGATGCAGCAAAGTCTCGGTGCCGCCGTAGAGAGGCTGGCTGTGCAGAACGCAGTCGCCGGGCCGGACCGTGGTGAGCAGGGCCGTCGCGATCGCGGACATCCCGGAGGAGAACACCAGTGCCGCCTCGCCACCCTCGTGAACGGCAAGGCGGTCCTCCAAAATCTCCAAATTGGGATGATTGAAGCGTGAATAGACCAGCCCCGGAGAGACATCTTCCGGCACGGGACGCCGGCCGGCCATGTAGTCGAAGAAGTCACGTCCATCCTCGGCGGTGCGGAAAACAAACGTGGAAGTCAGGAACACGGGCGGTTTGACCGAGCCTTCCGACAAGGTGGGATCGTATCCATACCCCACCATGAGCGTCTCGGGATGCAACTTATGGTTGCCAAGCCTGTCGGATTTGGCGCGCTTCTTGTCCATCCTGTTTTTCCCCAAGCTGGCGAATCGGCGCTATGGTCCATAACTCGGTCCGAGAGCCGCGATGCTTACAAAACCGCGGCACAGATACACCTTGGGGAACCATGGATATACACGTGACAGCGTCCGCCAGCGTGGCTGACACGCTCGCCCCCATCTCGCGCCAGATTTGGGACGCGAAATACCGCTTCAAGGCCAGCGACGGCACTCCGCTCGATGGCACGATCGAGGATAGCTGGCGCCGGGTCGCCCGCGCGCTGGCGGAGGCGGAGGCCGAGCCGGCCCGCTGGGAGCGCCCCTTCTACGAGGCGCTGGAGGATTTCCGCTTCCAGCCCGCCGGCCGGATTTTCTCCGGCGCCGGCACCGAGCGACGCGTCACGCTGTTCAACTGCTTCGTGATGGGCGCCATCCCTGACGATCTCGGCGGCATCTTCACGCATCTGCGCGAAGCGGCGCTCACGATGCAGCAGGGCGGCGGCATCGGCTACGATTTCTCCACGCTGCGGCCGAAAGGCTCCCCCGTCCGCGGCGTCGCCGCCGACGCGTCCGGCCCGCTCTCCTTCATGGATGTCTGGGACGCGATGTGCCGCACCATCATGTCCGCCGGCGCGCGCCGCGGCGCGATGATGGCGACCATGCGCTGCGATCACCCGGACATCGAGGATTTCGTCGCCGCCAAGCTGCAGCCCGGCCGGCTGCGCAATTTCAACCTCTCCGTCCTCGTCACCGATCCCTTCATGGCCGCGGTCGAAGCTGACGCCGAGTGGCCGCTCGTCTTCGCCGGCCAGACCCATCGCGTCGTCCGCGCCCGCGCGCTATGGGACCAGATCACTAAGGCGACCTACGACTACGCCGAACCCGGCGTGCTTTTCATCGACCGCATCAACGCCCGCAACAACCTCCATTATTGCGAGACGATCCACTCCACCAATCCCTGCGCCGAACAGCCCCTGCCGCCTTACGGCGCCTGCCTCCTCGGCTCCATCAACCTCGCCCGCCTGGTCCGCCAGCCCTTCACCACCCACGCGCACATCGACAGCACGGAACTTGCCGACCTCGTCGCCGTCGCCGTCCGCATGATGGACAACACGATCGACGTCTCCGGCTTTCCGCTCGAGGAGCAGCGGCGCGAGGCGATGGCCAAGCGGCGCATCGGCCTCGGGATCACCGGGCATGGCCGACGCGTTGATGATGGTCGGCCAGCGCTACGGCAGCCCCGATGCCGCCGCGCGCGCCGGAGACTGGGCGCGCCAGATCAACCGCGCCGCCTATCTCGCGTCGGCCGCGCTGGCCGCCGAGAAGGGCGCCTTCCCGCTCTACGACCGCGAACCCTACCTGGCCGGCCAGACCGTCCGCGAGCTGGACGAGGACGTTCGCGCCGAGATCGCCGAGCACGGCATCCGCAACGCCTTGCTCACCTCGATCGCGCCCACCGGCACCATCTCACTGGTCGCCGACAATGTCTCGAGCGGCATCGAGCCGGTGTTCGCGCTCGCCTACACGCGCAAGGTGCTGCAGCCCGACGGCACCCGCACCGAGGAGGAGGTCAGCGACTATGCGCTCCGCCGCTACCGCGCGCTGCACGGCGAGAAGGCGCCGCTGCCATCCTACTTCGTCACCGCGCAGGACCTGACGCCCGCCGAACACGTCCGCATGCAGGCCGCCGTGCAGCGTCATGTCGACAGCGCGATCAGCAAGACGGTCAATGTCCCGGAGGACATCAGCTTCGAGGCGTTCCAGGAGGTCTACCTCGACGCCTACCGCAGCGGCTGCAAGGGCTGCACCACCTACCGTCCGAACGCGATCACGGGCTCGGTGCTCGAGGTCAAGCCGGCCGAACCGGCTAAGACGTCGGCGCCGATGCTCGAATTGATGGTCCGCCCGGAGAAGGTCGTCGGCGCCACCTACAAGCTCAGGTGGCCGGACAGCGAGCACGCTATGTACGTCACGGTAAACGATATCGAGCAGGACGGCATGCGCCGCCCGTTCGAAGTCTTCGTCAACTCCAAAAACCTGGAGCATTACGCCTGGGTGGTCGCGATCACGCGCATGATCTCGGCCGTGTTCCGCCGGGGCGGCGAGGTCGCGTTCGTCGCCGAGGAACTGAAGCAGGTGTTCGACCCGCGCGGCGGCCAGTGGAGCGGCGGGCGCTACATCCCGTCGCTGGTCGCCGCGATCGGCGAGGTGCTCGAGCGGCACATGCGCGACACCGGCTTCCTCGCCGGCGTCGACGCGCCGAGCGTCCCGCTCGAAGCGCCGACGAGCCCGGCGCCGACCAGCGTGCTCGGCCCACTCTGTCCGAAATGCAGCCAGCCCGGCCTGGTGAAGGAAGCCGGGTGCCTGAGCTGCATGCATTGCGGATGGTCGAAATGCAGCTGATGGCTGCGTAACCTCCGGTGATCGCGGGCGGTGCAGCCATCGCGCGGATCGCTCTGTTTCTAGCGGCTGCCGTGATTCCGGCGGCCGCCCAGCCGGTGCTTTGGGCCTGGGAGCGGCCCGAAGCGCTGGCCAGTCTTCCACCCGCCTACGAGGTGGCCGCCATCGTCGGCGTGATCGAGCTCCGCGGCGAGGCCATGACCGCCCGCGGCCGCCGCTTCCCGCTCGCTTTGGCCACCGCAGCCGCCCCGCCAACCGCCGTCATCCACATCGAGATCGATCCGGCGATCCCGCTTCGCTGGACACCGACCCTACGGGCGCAGGTCATCGAGGCCGCACTCTCCTACGCCGCCCCGTACCGCAGCGTGCAGATCGACCTGGAAGTCCGGCACAGCCAACGCGCCGTGCTACTCGACGTATTGAGCGGCGTGCGCGCCGGGCTGCCTGCCGGCGCCACGCTCTCGATGACCGCGCTCGCCTCCTGGTGCGACACCGAGCGCTGGCTCTCCGACGCGCCTGTGGACGAGATCGTCCCGATGCTGTTCCGCATGGGCAAGCGGGGCCAGCGCCTGCGGGCCAAGCTCGAGTCCGGCGGCGATTTCGCCGAGCCTCGATGCCGCACCGCACTCGGCATATCCCTCGATGCCCCGACCGCCTTCCCGCCGGGCCGCCGCGTCTATGTGTTCAATCCCCGTGCCTGGGACGCGGCTTCGGTCGCTGCCCTCGTGAGTCAGGAGATCCGATGAGATTTCGCCTCGTTGCGGCCCTGCTCGCCGCGCTCTCGGCCTCGCCGGCGCTTGCCTCCGGCGACGGTGCTTCGGCGAATTGGGCGCTGAGCGAGTTCGGCGGCACCGCTGCCGATCGGCAGATGCTCTACACCGGCACGCCCGGAATCCTCATGGGCACCAGCCCGGCGAGCATCCTCCTCATCTTTTGGCGTCGTCTCCATGGCCAAACCGTCGACACCGAGACCGGCGACGCGCTGACGACTCCCTGCTGCGTCGGCGCGCCCGGCGGCGGCTCCCCTGCGGTCATGCGCTGGCTTGCGCTCCGCAAGACGGTTCCTGGCACAGAGCCGCTCGGCGAGTTCCTGCAGACCGAGCGCAGCGGCCCCGACTACGCCTCCATCCCGAACTGCCTCGACGACGCCTTCCGCAACGCCGCCGACACGCTGCAGGCCCGCCTTGATTCCTACGGCGCCGCCTCGCCCGACCTGCGCTTCTGGCTCACCGCGCAGGACACCGTATTCGCCGCCTGCGCCAAGCCCGGCGCCGGCCTGCTCCCGCTGCCCGCGACGGCGCCTGCCTGGTTGCAGGCAGACTACCGCTACCAGCAAGCCGCGCTCGCCTTCTACGACGCCGACTACACCGAGGCCGCCGCCGCGTTCGCCGAGATCGCGCACGACGCGACCTCGCCCTGGCACGACATCGCCCCCTATCTGCGGGTCCGCGCCCTCCTGCGCAAAGCGCTTGCGTCCAAAACCACCGGCGATTTGTTCGCCGCCCGCGCCGCCGCGCGCGGCATCGACGCGGCGAACCCGTTCCACCAAGCCGCGCGCAAGTTCGACACCATGGCGGAGCTGCGTGCCGACCCGGACGCGGCCGCAAACCGTCTCGCCGCCGCCCTGCAGGCCCCGACGCTCACGCCCCAGGCCGCCGCCGACTTCAAAGACCTGCAGTCCCTCCCCGCCAACGTTGCGCCCGAACCGCTGGACTGGATCAACACGGTCAAGACCGGCGCGGCGGCCCCGCCCACGCCGCCGGACCTCAAGGGCACGCCGCTCGAACAAGCCCGCGCCGCCGATGACCGCCGCGTGGCCGCCCTGGCCCACGCCCGCGACCGCTACGCCGCCACGCGCGATTCCGCCTGGATGCTGGCCGTTCTCGCGCTCATGCAGCCGGACGACGCGTCCGATGCCGCGTTCATGGCCGAAGCCGCCGCGGTCGAGCCGCAGGCCCCTGCCTACCTAACCGCCCTCTACCACCGGCTTCGCCTGACCAACGGCGCCGGCGACCCGGCCGCCGCCCGAGCGCCGCTCGACACCGTGCTCGCCCGCACCGACCTCACCACGACGACCCGCAATCTCTTCACGGCCGAGCGCCTGCAAGTCGCGTCGAGCCTCGCCGATTTCGCTCGCGACTCCCTCCGCAAGCTGGTCTGCGCCCGTGAGTCCGACGGCTGCAAAACCGGGGATTGGGGCTATGCCGGCGTCGGCGGCGCGCTGTTCGACGCCCCGCTGGAGACCGCCACCGTCGGCATCGGCGATGACGCCCGCTACCTGATCGACCGCATGGCGCTCGCAACCCGGATCACGCTCGGCGACCGATCGCATCTGGCCGGACGCGATCCGCCTCGACCTCGCACTCACCAATTTCACCCGCGCCGTGCTGCTGCACGACGATGCGGCGGCCGACGCCGTCGCCCTGCCGCTGCAGAAGCTGCTGCCGCCCATGGCCGCCGAGTTCGCGGAGGTGCGCCGCGCCCGGGGCGCCGACAAGCTGCTCGCCGAATATGTCGTCTTCGCCAAGATCCCGGGCCTGCGCGCCGATTTGCTGGACTACACGCGCCCGGTCGGCGCGGTCGCCGATTACCAGGGCGGTTGGCCGAACTGGGTGGTTCTCAAGCAGCCCGACCCGGACTCCATCGCCCCCGCAGCTTCGCTCTACGATGCCGGCAGCTATCAAACGCTGGACGTTCCTGCCGGCACCGATTTCGGCGACGGCCGCCGCCGAGTGCCGGACGGGATTTGCGACGGCATGTGCGGCGCGGGCGGTTTCGTGCCGCGCCTGCCGGCATTCCTCGCCGACACCGCCACGCGCGCCACCGCCGAGCGCCGCTTCCTCCCGCCCCCCGGCAAATATGGCGATGCTGGCGTGATACCGATGACGCGCGCCGAAGCCTTCCCCAGCGCGACGCGCAGGTGAAGTCGAAGCCGGCTCCGCAAGGCGCGACCTATGTCTGGCAATATCTCCTCGACGCCGCTGCCCAGCGGCCGTCTGATCCGCGCGTCCCGGAACTGCTGCATTGGCTGATCCATATTGGCCATTACGGCCAGAGCCACGACCACTCCGGTCGCCGCGCCTTCCAGCTCCTGCACCGCAATTACCCGAACAGCGCCTGGACCCAGCAGAACCCGTTCTTTTACGACTAATCCACGAACTCGAGCCGGACGTTGCCCGCCCGGTCGGCCGGAACCGCCGCTCCTGACCGCCCGGCCAAACGCAGCGTTGCCACGTAATGCCGCCGCCCCGCCGCCTCGGCCGCTCCCGTGCCCAGCGACGCCGCCGGGACGATCTCGATCACCGGCCGCCCGGCGGAGACCACGAACCGCTCGCCCTCCTGCCGCACCGCGCCATCCCCGAACATCGCCCGGAACAGCGCGGCCACTTCGCCCGGCGCCGCGGACGCCACCACGACCGCCTCGATCGCGGTCACCCCGTTGGCATGAAGCTGCCACTCGGGCCGCCAAACCAGCTCCGGCGTCAGGTGTTCGCAGAAATACACTCGCCCCAGCAGCGACTTGTCCGCCGCGACATACACCGTCCGGAACTTGGCATCCCGCATCCCGCCCTGGACCGCTACCGGGCGCGAGAACGCCTTTGGCGGATCGCCCGCGAGCCCCGCCTTCTGCAGATGCGCGAACGTCGCATCCGCATCCTCCGTCTTGAACACCAGCCCGTTCAGCCCGCGCGGATACGCCAACAGCTCCGTCCGACTGGTCCCGCCCTCGGGCCACCCCAGCAGTTCGAGATAATCCGTTGCGAACATGGCCAGATGATTGATCGACCCGATCGAGTGGTAGCCCCGCTCGGTCAGCGTGAACCCCAGCTCCCGATACAACGCCGCCGCCGCATCAATGTCCCCGTGCACATCCAGCACGATATGGTCGAGCACCGGCGCGATCATCGCCCGCGCCGCACGAGCCGCCCCGGCTTCTCTCCGGTCGCCGCCCGCGCCGCATAGGTCGGCACCCCGTTGCACCAGACCTCCTCGATCCCGTCGCTCACCTGCTTCGGCTCCTCGAACGTCGCCCGGTCGCGCACTGTCGCCGGGTCGAACAGGACGATGTCGGCGAACGCGCCCTCGCGCAGCACGCCCCGGTCCACGATGCCGAAGATGTCGGCCGCCTTGGCCGTCATCTTGTGGATCGCCGTCTCGAGGCTGAACAGCCCGACATCCCTGACGTAATGCCCGAGCACGCGCGGGAACGTCCCCCACAACCGCGGATGCGGATGATCGTCATGCGGGATGCCGTCGCTGCCGATGACGCTCATCTCGTGCGCCATGATCCGCCTGACGTCCTCCTCGTCCATCTGGAACGTCACCTGTCCCGCCGGCAGCAGCCGCGTCGCCGCGTCCTTGATGTCGGTGTTCCATTGCCGCGCCAGATCCTTCAGCCAGCGCCCCGCCATCTCCGGATGCGGCACCGACCAGGTGATCATCACCTCGACATCGTCGCGCAGCTTGTCCGGCATCAGCACCGTCGACCCGGCCGGATACGGATAGACGTCGTAGCTCAGCGCCTGCGTCCGCGCGAACTCCGCCAGCAGCGGCAAGGTCTGTGTCGAGCGCCCGTAATTCTCCGGCATCGAACATTTGTGGTGGCTCACATGCACGGGTATCCGCGCCCGCTTGCCGATCTTCGCCGTCTCCTCGATCGACCCCAGCACCCGGTCCGCCTCGTCGCGCATATGCGTCGTGTAGAGTCCCCCGAACGGCCGGATCGCCTCGGCCACCGCGATCACCTCCTCCGTCGTCGCCTGCGCATTCGGCGGATAATATAGCCCCGTCGAGAACCCCGACGCCCCCTCCGCCATGCTCTGGCGCAGCCGGTCGTGCATCCGCGCGATCTCGCGATCGTTCGCCGGACGATACACGTCGCCGCCCATCGCCTCGACCCGCAACGTCTGATGCCCGACTAAGGCGTAGGTGTTGACCTCCGCCCCCTTCTTCAGCGCTTCCGCGTACTCCGCGAAACTATCGAAGGTCCACCAGCTCTCGTCGCCCATCAGGTCCAGCGGCGGCGGCGGCCGCTTGTCCAGCCGCAGCGGCGACAGCGACACTCCGCAATTGCCGACCACGACCGTCGTCACCCCCTGGCTCGTCTTGCACGTCGTGCATTGCGGCCCGCACAGCACCGCCCGGTCGTCATGCGTATGGCTGTCGATGAAGCCCGGCGCCACCGCCCGGCCCTTCGCGCTCACCTCCCGATCCGCGCTCCAGCCCCCAAGATCGCCGACGCCCGCGATCCGGTCACCCTTGATCCCGACATCCCCGGTTTGCCGCTTGCCGCCTGAGCCGTCGAACAGGGTGGCGTCTCGGATGATCGTGTCGCAGCGCAATGCCATGGCCGAACCTCAACGCCGGCGCGGCCGCAAGTCAACCGCGCGTGCGCAGCCGCTCCGCCCCGATCAGCGCCAGCCCCTCGGCGACCGAGACGAACTCGCCGCCGCCGGACATCCGCTCCAGCCCGAACCGCCGCTCGAACAACCCCCGCACCGCGGGCACGAACGCCGTCCCCCCCGTCAGGAACACCCGGTCGATCGCCCCCGCCTCGAGCCCGGCGTCGTCCAGCGCCTCCCCAATCGCCGCATCCATCCGCGCCAGGTCCGGCGCGATCCACCCTTCGAACTCGCTGCGATGGATCACCTGCGAGATCGCGAACCCGTCGTGCTCGAACCGCAGCTCCGCGCTTTCGGCCGACGACAGCGCCGCCTTGGCCGCGGACACCGCCTGATACAGGCCATACCCCTGCTCGTCTTCGATCAACCGCCGCAGATTATCCAACCGCTCCGGATGCTCCGCCGTCCGCCGCACCTCCTCGATGTCCCGCAACGTCTTCGGCGTCCGCATCATCGACAGCCGGTGCCAGCGCGCGAACGCGGAATACCATTCAGCCGGCACCGGCAGCGCATTGCCCCAGGGCGAGTACTGGCTGCCTTTGCCCAGTAAGGGCGCCACCACCTGGTCGATGATCCGCGCATCCAGCGCGTCCCCCGCGATCCCGACCCCCGAGCGCCCGAGCGTCTTGAGCGTGTCGTGCTTCCCCGGCGTGAACTGCAGCACCGAGAAATCGCTGGTGCCACCGCCGAAATCCCCGATCAGCACCGTCGCCGGACGGTCCAGGGAGCGCGTGAACCGATATCCCGCACCTTCCGGCTCGAGCGCCACGTCGATCTCGGCCATCCCCGCTTCCGCGAACGACGTCCGCAAGCGCGCCTCGCCGAACGCATCGTCCGGGTTCTCGCCCGCGAACCGCACCGGCCGCCCGGCCACGATATGCAGCCGGCTCCCCTCCAGCGCCGCCGCCTGCATCAACCGCCGCAGGAACAGCCCGATCATCTGCTCGAGCGACCAAATACGTCCCAGCAAATTCGTCGACGTGAAATTCCGGCTCGCCAGGTACGTTTTGGTCGACATCACCAGCCGGCTCTCCAGCGGATCGTCGAAATAGGCGGTGATCGCCGCCGGGCCCGCCTCGTGCCGTAGCGTCGACCGCCCCCGCTCGACCTCCTGCCAGAAACACAGCACCGTGCGGAAAACGTCGTGCACCGCATCCCCGATCGCGAACCGCACGGTATGGCTGCGCCCGCTAACCGTGTCATGGGCGGCGACGACGCTGTTGGTGGTGCCGAAATCGATGCCAAGCACAGTCGTCATCGCGGATGCTTCCGAAGGCGGGCCGGGCGTTTAGAACTAACCCGGCGCTCCCGTCAACGACCCGGCGGCCCGATGCGCGCTCTCGGCCCGCTGCTGCAGGATCGCCAGAATATTGTCCTGCACGTCGCCCAGCAGGATCTCGCCCCACGCCTCCGCATACGTATTCGCATGGGTCTTTGCGAGATAAACGGTGCGCAGCGTCAGCCGTGTCGTCTCCGGCCCCAGCGGCTCGAGCGTGTAGTCGCCGCTCTCGATCTTGAGGAACTGGCCGTCGGGCGCGATGTGCTGGTCCGTATAATTCTGCAGGGAGCTGTTCGTGAACGAGAATCGCCAGCCCAGCCGCCGCCCCGGCTCCCATTCGGTGATGATCTCGTCGAAATCGACGCTGTCACCCCAATAAGCCGTCCGGACCGCGCCCGGCCCGGCGCCCACCAGCCGCGTCGCCCGCGGTCGCGGCAGGCCCACGATGTTCTGCGCGAAAGTCCAGCGTCCTTCCGTGTCCGCGATATGCGCGTTGGCCAGGGTGAACGGCCAGATCTCCTCCGGCGTGGCATGGATCACGATCCGCCGTTCCAGCGTGACCCGGTCCTGAGAGTAGGGCATTTGGCTCTCCACCGCGCCCGACAGCAGCGGCAGGAACAGCAGCGAGCACCGCAGCACGGTCTGGTTCGGCGTGCGGGTGCGCTGCGCCCGGAACACGAACGCGCCGATCCAACCGCTCATCAGCCAAATCGGCGCCAACATGATCAAGCAGATCACGCCCTCCCGCAGCACCGTCACCGAGCCGATGATCACCACGGCCACCAGGACCAGCGGCACGGTCCAATAAAAACTTGCAGGCTTCTCGTTGCCGGGATCGCCGATGTAGCAGATCAACGCCGACAGGAACGCCGGCAGGATCGCGAGGAACCAGATGCTGTCGAATGCCGCCTGGTTCGCCCGCGATGCGTCAATCAGCACATAGGCGCTCAGCGCCAAAACCAGCGCGAGCATGAACCCCGCGACCACGCGGCCGGTGCTCTTCCGCGGGGCTGGATCGATCGAGGCCATCGCACTTTCTTCCTTCGCATCGGTTATTTCTGTAGAAACAGAACTAAATATCTAAAAAAATCGCTGTCATCGCTTGTCCGCAGCCTCGCTCTTGCCCCCGACGAACTTGAGCATCGACACCACCCGCGACCCAAGCTTCACCAAGGCCATCAGCGTGGCCGGCGGCACCTTCAGCATCTGCCCATACCAACGGTCCATCGTGCTGACGAAGTCATGCATCGCCGCCAACCGTCCCTGCACCGACGCGCTGATCCTTGGGTCCTCGGCGGCCAGCGCCAGCACATCGTGCAGCGCCGCCACCGCCGGATCGATCTCGCGCTCCTTGCGCCCCTGCGCGATGCGCGTCGCCATCTGCCACAGATCCGTCTCCGCCTCGAAATGGTCCCGCCGATCCCCGGCCACCGGCACCCGGCGGATCAGCTTCCAGCCCAGCAGCTCCTTCAGGCTGTTCGACACGTTCGATCGCGCGATGCTCAGCGTCTCCGCGATCTCCTCGGCCGTCAGCGGACGCTCCGACAGGAACAGCAGCGCATGGATTTGTGCCACCGACCGGTTGACCCCCCACTGGCCCCCCATGTCGCCCCAGCGCAGAACGAACTGCGCGACGGCAGGCGGCAAATTGGCCGGTCCAGCTGTGACGGTAGTTTCTGTCATGACAGAAATATCGGGAAGAGCCGATCCGCTGTCAAGCCGCGAACTCAGATCCGCAACGCCGCGATCCCGTCCACCAGCGCCTTGTGTGCCGCGCTCACCGCCTGGTCCGCCGCCGCGATCGCCGTATCCAATTGCCCGTGCCGGTTCTCGTCCGCCTCCAACTGCCGCAGCAGCCGCGTCCGCAGCGCGTCGCCCGGCTGCAGCGCGCCGAGATTGGCCCGCACCCGCTCCTCGTCCTTGTCCAGCGCCGCGAGCTGCGCTGCCAGCTGTTCCTTCTCCGCAGCCCGCGCCGCCTCCTTCGCCCGCAGCGCGGCGATGCCCTCCAGAGCCGTCCGCGCCGCGGGACTCGCCCCCTGCAGGTTCAGCACCGCGGCCACCGCATCCTCGTCGTCCAGGATCTCGATCGAGCGCCGCTCGTGCTCGTCGATCGCGTATGTCAACTCCTTCGTCTCTCCCGCCTTCACCTCCGCGAGGAACCGCCAAGCCGTCGCCGTCTCCTCCACCGGTTGCGCGAACCCGCTTGCTACTGTCCCGCCCCCGATTTTCGGCGCTTCCACCAACACTCGGCTTAGCGAGCCGGCCGGCGCCGTGGCCGTCGCATGCGTCACCCGCCGGGTCCGCTGATCCACCTCCATGACGCCGCCGCTCACCTTCAGCGACGCGACGCTGACCGAATCCTCGTGCCGCCACTCCAATCCCGTCCGCAGGTCTTGCGCATACGAGATCAACCGACTCTCCCCGGCCGGCAGCCCGCCGAGCCGCGCATCGCCGGCATAGGGCGCATCCCCCTGCGCGTCGTACAGCGTCAGCACTCCGGCCGGCAGGCTCGAGGCCGAGTTGTTCGCGACCCGGATGGCCGCCAGCGGATGCGCCTGGTCCGGCGTCGCCAGCGACACGCGCGACGCCGGGATCTGCACATCCAGGATCGGGACCGACGCGCTATGCCCTGCCGCCAGATCGATCGGGTTGGGCAGGCTGAACACCGTCTCCGTCGTGCCTTCCTGCGCTGCGACCTTCTCCGCCACCGGCGCCATCGCGATGTCCTGCCGCGGCACTGCGCTGCGGGCGGCTCCCATCATGGCCATAGGTGCCGGCATCGAAGCCGGCGCTGGCGGCGGGGGAGGGGGAGGGGAGGGGCGTGCCCGCGTATCGACGTCCGGCAGCAAGCGCCCCAGCACCTCTACCGGAACTTCCGGCCGGGTCACGAAATAGCTGCGGTAGATCGCCTGGTGGAACGTCACCGGGTTGCCGTATTGCAGCGACAACGAAACGTTCGACCAATCGCTGCCGGAAACGTTCTCCAGCGTGGCCCACCCCTGCAGCCGCGCCGTCGCCGTCGCCGGGTCCGCATCCGCCGCCGGCAGCACCAGCCGGTACGACGCCTTCCACAACGGCGCCACCGTCACATACGCCGCCCGCACCGTCCGCGGCCCCGCGCCCCCGGTCGTGCCGCGGCTGGTGATGGTCACCCGCCGCGCGTCCTGCGCGCTCTCGTGCCGCGCCGCGATGATCGCCCGTGTGATGCTGTCCCGCAGCCCCACATCGGCCACCTGCACCGTTTCGCTGTCCTCGAGCACGAACTGCTTCAGCCCGGCCGCCGTCAGCAGCGTCACCCGTGTCCGCACCGGCCCTTCCTGGCCCGGCGCCGCCCCCGGCTCGCGCACGCTCTCCGCCCGCAGGATACGCCCCTGCATCGGCCGCGGCCCCTCCACCATGACCTCGATGCCCTGCAGGCTGTTGAGGAACGCCAGCGGCGATGCCAGCCCCTCCGGTCCGAACGGCACGTTCCCAAATGCGGAATGACTCTCGTCCCGCCCCGGCAGCTCGACCGCGCCGACCCCACCCCCGCCGTCGAACACCACGAGCGACTTCAGAACGTCATCGACCTGATCGAGCTTGACGTCCAACCCCAGCGAGACCGATCCATCCACCTCGGCCTCGTATTCGAAATATCCCACGCCGGCCGAGGACAGCATCACCCGCTTGAGCGCCAACTCCCCGGCCCGAACCGGCCCGGTCGCCGCGAAAACGACGAACGGCAGCAAAAGCAGCGCACGCATGGCCGACCCTCCGGTATTCGCCCGAGCATCGCATGGACGTGCCGCCGCTCTCAACCCTCCGCTGCAACGAATCCGTAACGAACATCGGCTGCCTCAGCCGTGGGGTCGCGCTCCGCCTTGTCGCCGAACCCGCCGCCGCCCGACGTCTCCAGCCGGATTACGTCGCCCTGCCGCAGCCGCAGATTGCCCACCTTCGACCCCAGTGCCTGCCGCGCCCCGTCCCGCACCAGGAACAGCCGGCCCGGCGCCGCCGGCTCGCCTCCCGCCAGCCCATACGGCCGAAACTTGAACCGCTCGAGATTGGCCGTGAACACCGCCTCCCGGCAGTCCACCCGCCACTCCCGCACCAGCCCCATCCCACCGCGGAACCGCCCCGCCCCCGCCGTCCCGGGCAGGATCCCGTATTCTGTGACGGTCAGCGGCACCTCGCTCTCGATCATCTCCACGGGGATGTTGGCGTTGTTGTGCATCCCACTCGAATAGCCGTGCAGCCCGTCCTGGGCCGGATGCCCGCCACTGCCGCCCACCTCGATCTCCACCAGCACATGCCGCCGGTCATCCTCGTCGATCGTCTGGAAAGTGCACACGTAGCTGGTCCCGTAATAGGCCGCCGGCACCCGGTCCGGCGCCGCCTGGTGCAGCGCCCCCAGCAGCGTCGTCGCCAGCCGATGCGTCGCTGCCACCCGATTGGCCACCGGCGCCGGGTGCCGCGCATGCACGATCGACCCTTCCCGCGCGATCACCGTCACCGGCCGGTAGCACCCGGCATTGGCCGGGATCGGCTCGTCCGCGCAGGCCATCACCGCATACGACACCGCCGAGCCCGACGACGCCAACGTCGCATTGATCGGCCCCATCGCCTGCGGCCCCGATCCCGACAAATCCACCACCATCGTCTCGCCGGTGATCTCGATGGCCGCATGGATCCGGATCGGCATGTCGGTCAGCCCGTCATCGTCGATGAAATCCTCGAACTCGTAACGGCCATCCGGCAGCCGCCCGATCATCGCCCGCATCGCCTTCTCGGAACTGTCGAGTATGCGCCCGCACGCCGCCATCAGCGCGTCCGCCCCATACCGGGCCGCCAGCTTCTTCATGTTGGCCTCGCCCACCGCCAGCGACGCCAATTGCGCCTGCAGATCCCCCCACAGCATGTCCGGCCGCCGCACGTTCTGGCGCATCATCGCCAGCACTTCCTCGTTCATCACCCCCGCCCGCACCAGCTTCATCGGCGGGATCCGCAACCCCTCCTGGAACACCTCCGTCGCGTTCGCCCCGTAGCTCCCCGCCGCGATCCCGCCCATGTCCAGATGGTGGCAAAGCGTCCCCACGATCGCGATCCGCACGCCGTCCACGAACACCGCCCGGAACGCCAGGATGTCCGGGATGTGCTGCCCGCCGCAGTAGGGGTCGTTGGTGATGACGACATCGCCCTCGCCCCACTGCTCCAACGGAATGAACCCGCCCACGATCGTCAGCAGCCCCGCGCCCATCGAATTCAGGTGCTGCGGAATCCGCGCCGACTGTGCAACGTTATATCCCGCCGCGTCGAATACCGCCGTCGAATAATCCAGCAGTTCCCGCACCACCGTCGACCGGCTCGTTCGCCAGATCGTCACATCCATCTCCGCCGCCGCCGCCGTCAGCGCATTGCGCACGATCTCCAACTCGATCGCGCCTAGTGCGCCCCGCCGCCCATCGCCCGCGTCCAACCGTTCAGCCACCAGATCCCCGCCCGGACCCGGCGCGCACCGCCACCCCGCCCCCACGAACACCGTCGTATACGCTTCCTCGATCAGCGCCGGCCCCTCGATCGCCCCCGCCAGCGCCTCCCGCCGATGCACCGCCACCTCCCGCCACGCCCCGTCCACGAACACCCGCCGCCGCGTCGTCTCCGCCGTCGACACTGCGCTCTCCCGCACCACCGCCACCTCCGGCAGCCGGCCCACCGCCGTCAGCCGCAGCGTCACGATCTCCACCTCGGCCGCCGGGTTCGCGTAGGAGAACCGCCGCTCGTGCAGCGCATGGAAGTCGGCCAGCAGCCCCTCGAGATCGCCCAGATCCCGCCACGGCACCACCAGTTCGAACGCCTGCCCGACATACCGCATGTCCGCCGCGAACCGCATCGACCAACGCTCCCGCGTCAGCCCGTCCTGCGCCAGCAGTGCCTCGCCCTGTGCCCGCAGGGCCGCCGCCGCTTCCAGCAAATCCGGCAGCGCCGCCAACCCAGCCCGCATCACCCGGCTGCTCGCGAGGTCATGCACGATGTCGGACTGCAGGATCCCGCTCGCCGAGAACGTGCTCGCATCCGCTGGGAACACCACCCGCCCCACGCCCAGTTCCTCGGCCACCTCGATCGCATGCAGCCCGCCCGCGCCGCCGAACGACAGCAGGCTGAACCGCCGCGGATCCAACCCCTTCTCGAACAAGCTCAGCCGGATCGCCGACGCCAGGCTCGCATTGGTCAGCGTCAGCATCCCCTCCGCCGCCGCCTCAACCGACAATCCCAGCTTCTCCCCCACTTCCGCCGAGATCACCCCCCGCGCCCCCTCCAGATCGAGCGCCATGCGCCCTCCCAGGAAGAACCCCGCATCCAGCCGTCCCAGCACCAGGTTCGCATCCGTCACCGTCGGCCGTGTCCCGCCATGCCCGTAACAAACCGGACCCGGCCGCGCCCCTGCGCTCTGCGGCCCCACCACCAGCCGCTCCCCTGGCAGCACCGCCGCGATCGAGCCGCCGCCCGCCCCGATCGTGCGAATCTCCACCATCGGCAGCCTCACCGGCAGCCCGTCGATCTCCCCCTGATTCATCACCGTGAACCGTCCGTCCTGCACCACGCAGACGTCGAAAC
Organism: uncultured Alphaproteobacteria bacterium; assembly: GCA_963848035.1. Taxonomy (GTDB): domain Bacteria; phylum Pseudomonadota; class Alphaproteobacteria; order Acetobacterales; family Acetobacteraceae; genus JAVVHH01. The sequence goes on along the minus strand of CAWKCD010000001.1, from coordinate 1,206,433 downwards.
TCGTCCCCCCCATGTCGATCCCGACCAGGTCCGGAATCCCCAGCCGTGCCGCCGCCATCTGCGCCGCCAACGCGCCCCCGCTCGGCCCCGACAGCAGCAACCGTACCGGTTGCGCGCTTGCCATCTCGGCGCTGCATACCCCGCCATTGGACTGCACCAGCAGCAGCTGCGCCCCCATCCCGCGCGCGTCCATCCGCGCCTGCAGCCGCGCGAGATACGACCCCACGACCGGCACCAGCAGCGCGTTCAGCGCCGTCGTCGAACTCCGCTCGAACTCCCGGATCTCCGGACTAACCTCCGACGACAATGACACTGGCAGATCCGGAAACGTCGCCACCAAAGCATCGCGCAGCATCCGCTCATGCGCCGCATTGGCATTCGCGTTCAGCAGGCACACCGCCACCGTCTCCGGCCCGATCCGCCGCACCGAAGCCACCGCGTCCTCGAGCGCCCCCCTCTCCAGCGCTAGCTCCACGCTCCCGTCCGCCCGTATCCGCTCGGCCACGCCGACCCGCAGGTCCCTCGGGATCAGCACCTCCGCCCGGACCGGCTTCAGCCCATACACATCCTTCCGCGCATGCCGCCCGATCTCCAGCACGTCCCGGAACCCCTCGGTCGCGAACAGTATCCCCCGCGCCAGCTTCCGCTCCAGCACCGCATTGGTCGCGATCGTCGTGCCGTGCAGCAAAAACCGCACCTCGCCCAACGCGAACCCGAAACGATCCGCTGCCTCCTCGATCCCGGTCATCAGCCCGATAGAAGGGTCCTCCGGCGTCGTCGGCGTCTTCAGGCTCGCGAGCCGCCCGTTCGTCTCGTCCAGCACCTGCAGATCGGTGAAGGTCCCGCCAATATCGATCCCGATCCGAATTGCCACTGTGCCACCCTTCGCAACCGCCACGCCCCGGAGTATGCCGTTTGCGGCACCACCCCGGGGAGCATCGCATGCGCCTGTCCGACTTCAAGGTCCTCACCTTCGACTGCTACGGCACCCTGATCGACTGGGAGTCCGGCATGATCGAGGCCCTCCGGCCCCTGAGTTCCAAGGCGCCCCGCGAACTCGCCCGCCACGAGATCCTCGCCGCCCACGCGTTCCACGAATCCACCCAGCAGCGCCAGACGCCCGCGAAACTGTACCGAGACCTTCTCGCCGCCGTTTACAAACGGCTCGGCGAGCAATGGGGCGTCCCCACCACGCACGAGCAATGCCTCGCCTACGGGAACTCGGTCGGCGACTGGGCGGCCTTCCCCGACACGCCGGCTGCGCTGCAATACCTTAAGCGCTTCTACAAGCTCGTCGTCCTCTCCAACGTCGACAACCAGAACTTCGAGCGCACCAAGCGCCACCTGCAGATCGACCTGGATGCCGTCGTCACCGCCGAGGACGCCGGCTCCTACAAGCCGGCCATCCGTAATTTCGAATACATGATGGAACGGATCGGCCCCGGCCTCGGCGGCGCGCCCATCGCCAAATCCGACATCCTGCACACCGCCCAGAGCCTGTTCCACGACCACAAACCGGCCAACGCCTTCGGCCTCGCCTCCTGCTGGATCGACCGCTACCACCGCGAGGCGGAAGGGTTCGGCGCGACGGTCGATCCCGGCGTCATGCCCCATCTCGATTTCACCTTCGCCAGCCTCGGCGCCTTCGCCGACGCCCACCGCGCCGAGCAGGGCGGCTAACCGGACATCTGGCTAGTCCGGGGAGGCTTCGCTTGCCGATATAATTCTGTATATGCAGATATCGGTTCCGATGAAACCGCCGCCCGACATCGCTCACCAGATCACCGGCCAATGCCTCCTCGGCCGGACGCGCTATCTGTCCCGCGTCCTCACCGGCATCTACGACGAGGAGATCCGCCCGTTCGGCGTGCAGGCCAGCCAGGTCTCTCTGCTCTCCGCCGTCTCCGCCTACGGCCCGGTCCGCCGCAGCGATCTCGGCCGCTGGCTGCACTTCGACTCCTCCACTTTGACCCGTAATCTCCGCGTCATGCTCGCCAACCACTGGCTCGAGGAAGCGCCCGACGGCAAGGACGCCCGCGGCCAGCCCCTGCAGATTACCCAACCCGGCGCCGACCTCCTCCAAGCAATCGGCCCCGCCTGGCATCGCGCCCAACTTCGCGCCGCCGCGCTCGTCGGCCGCGAGGGCAAACAGGCCATCATCGGCCTCTACGACAAGGTCCAAGCCGGCGTGAAAATCTGAACGCGGCCCAAGTGACTGTATATACAGAGGAAACCGCCATGAACGACCAGGTCTCCATCCTCGACCAATACGGCGTCAGCGACTTCACCGCCCGCGTCGAAGCCGCCCTCCGCCGGGCCGGCCTCGGCGACGGCCAGATCCCCTGGCAATCCCTCGCGCCACTCGACCAATTCCATGTCGGCGGCGCCGCCGCCACCACGGCGCTCGCGGAAAAACTCGCGATCCCCGCCGGCGCGACGATCCTCGACATCGGGTGCGGACTGGGCGGCCCGTCCCGGCACCTGGCCGCCACCTATGGCTGCACTGTCGTCGGGATCGACCTCAACCCCGCCCTGATCGATCTCGCGACCATGCTGACGCGCCGCACCGATCTCGCAGGCCGGGTCACCCATCAGGTCGGCGACGCCACCGCCCTGCCATTCGCGCCGGAAAGCATCGATCTCGCCTGGACCCAGCACGTCGTCATGAACATCGCCGACCGCGCCGCGCTCTACGACGGTATCCGCCGTGTCCTGCGACCAGGCGGACGCTTCGCCATGTACGACGTGGTCGCCGGCGACCAATCCCCGCTGCACTTCCCCGTCCCCTGGGCTCGCGACCCGGCCGCGAGCTTCCTCCTCACCCCGTCCGCCACCCGCGACGCGATCGAGGCGGCGGGTTTCAAGGTCCTCGACTGGACCGACGCCACCGATGCCGGACGTGCTTGGTTCCAGGCGCAATCCGCCGCCCTCCAGAGCCGTCCGGAACCGCTGCGCCCGCTCGCGCTCCCGCTGGTCATGGGCCCCGACTTCCCGGTCCGAACCGCCAATCTCGGCCGCAACTTTCAGGAAGGCCGCGCCCGGCTCCTGCAGGCGGTCGTGCAACGAGCCTAACGCGCCCGCTGCGTCGCCACCACGCAAGCAATCACCGCCAGCGCGGCGATCCCGGCCTGCAGCGTCACCGTTTCGCCCAGCAGCAGCGCCGCCCAGCCGAGCGACAGCACCGGCTGGGCGAGCTGCAACTGCCCGATCCGCGCCACGCCGCCCGCCGCCAATCCGCGATACCAGGCGAAGAACCCGACATATGAACTGAACAACGCCACATAGGCGAACCCCGCCCACCCCGAGACCGTCCCTTCGAGCGTCCCTGGCGTCAGCCGCAGCAGCCCTAGCGGGATCGACACCGGCAGCGAGATGACCAGCGCCAGGCTGATCACCCGCAGCCCGCCCAGCGTCCGCGACAGCACCGCCCCTTCCGCGTAACCCAGGCCGCACAGCCCGATCGCCGCGAGCAGCAGCAGGTCGGCGATATCCAGTTCGCCCGCGCCCTGCACCGCCGCGAACACCAACACGCACAGCAGCCCGGCAACCGCCGACAGCCAGAACCCCAGCTTCGGCCGGTCGCCCGCCCGGACCACGCCCATCACCGCCGTCGCCGCCGGCAACAACCCCGTCAGCACCGCCCCATGCACCGCTGGCACCCGCGCCAGCGCGAGCGAGGTCAGGATCGGGAACCCGAACACCACGCCGGCCGACACCAGCAGCAAGCTCGGCCAAGTCCCCTGCGGCACGCGCAACTCCCGCCGGATCCCGAGCAAGATCGCCGCCAGCAGCCCGGCCACCGCCGCCCGGCCCGCGCCGATGAACGCCGGATCCAACCCGCCGACCACCGCCATCCGCGTGGCGGGCAGCGACGCCGAGAAGATCAGCACGCCCAGGCCGCCCCACAGCAGCGCCGTGCCCGCCGGCGCCGCATCCCGAAGCTTGGCCTCGCTCATCGTCCCATCCCCCCTGGGCGTCCAGCATCTCTGCAACCGCGACTTACGGCAACTTAATGCACCGCTGCGCTAACCACCGCGCTCCTCCTGCGTCATCCCAATGCGCGCCGAGAATGGTGCGTGTAATCGAATGGAGAACTTAGATGCAAAAGCTCACCCTCGCAGCATTCGCCGCCGCATGCCTGCTCGCCACCCCAGTCCTCGCCCAAGCCAACACCAACAGCAGCAGCACGACCGCGAACAATACTTCGCAGACCAAACCTATGTCGCAAGCCGATCTACAGCGGGTCCAGCAGAAGATCACCAACGATCTCACCAGCGACGGCTACACCAACGTGCAGGTCATGCCGAACTCGTTCCTCGTCCACGCCACCAACAAGCGCAATGAGCCGGTCGTCATGATCATTAACCCCGACTCCGTCTTTGCCGTGACCCAGCTCCCGAGCAAGCAGGCCAACACCACGCACGCCAGCAACGGCAACGCGACCACCACCCATCAGTGACGACGGGCGGAGCGGCCCGCCTCGAGCCGCTCCCGCCTCCGCCCTGGCTCCTGCGACGTCGTCGCTAGACGATCACATGGAGTTGGCTGGCCGCCACTCGACATCGCGGCCACCCGGTTCTAGACGCAATCCATGGCCAAACCAGTCGATGCCGTCATCGCATCCGCCCGCGACTTCATGGGCGACCGGATCAGCAATAACGCGGCCCTCCGCGAGCAGCACAGCCACGGCGAGGACTACCAGCCGCATGCGATGCCCGACGCCGTCGCCTTCGTCGAGCGCCCCGAGGAAGCCGCCCGCCTGCTCGAACTCTGCCACCGCCACGCCGTCCCCGTCGTCCCCTTCGGCGCCGGCACGTCCCTCGAGGGCCACGTCACCCCCGTCCGCGGCGGCCTCAGCCTCGACCTATCGCGCATGAACCGCGTCCTGCAGGTCAACGCCGAGGACATGGACTGCCGCATCCAGGCCGGCGTCACCCGCCAGCAGCTCAACGAACACCTGCGCGATCAGGGCCTGTTCTTCCCCGTCGACCCCGGCAGCGAGTGCACCATCGGCGGCATGTGCGCCACCCGCGCCAGCGGCACCGCCGCCGTCCGCTACGGCACCATCCGCGAGAACGTCCTCGGCCTGCAGGTCGCGCTGCCCGACGGCCGCCTGATCGAGACCGGCGGCCGCGTCCGCAAATCCGCCACCGGCTACGACCTGACCCATCTCATGATCGGCTCCGAAGGCACGCTCGGCGATCATCACCGAGATCCAGCTCCGCCTGCACGGCATCCCCGAGGCGATGAGCGCCGCCATCTGCCAATTCCCGACTCTCGCCGGCGCCGTCGAGTCCACCATCGCCATCCTGCAGGCCGGCATCCCGATCGCCCGCATCGAGTTGCTCGACGAGGTGCAGATGGCCGCCTCGATCGCCTACTCCAAGCTCGAGGGCTACGCCGCCGCCGTCACCCTCCTCCTCGAATTCCACGGCAGCCCGGCCGGGGTCGCCGAACAAGCCGCTGCCGCCGAGGAGATCACCGCCGGCTTCGGCGCCGCCGGGTTCCAATGGGCCACCGACGCCGCCGAACGCAACCGCCTGTGGAAAGCCCGCCACGACGGCTACTGGGCGGCCCTCGCCCTCAAGCCCGGCTGGAAGGGCATGGCCACCGACGCCATCGTCCCGATCTCCCGCCTCGCTGACCTCGTCGTCGGCGCCAAGGAGGACATCATCGCCTCCGGCCTCACCGCCCCCATCGTCGGCCATGTCGGCGACGGCAACTTCCACACCGTCATCCTCGTCCCCGACACGCCCGAGGGCATCGAACAGGGCTGGCAGCTCGACAAGAAGATCGTCGCCCGCGCCCTATCCCTCGGCGGCTCCTGCAGCGGCGAACACGGCGTCGGCCTCGGCAAACGCGAATTCCTCGAACAGGAACATGGCCCCGAAACCCTCGCCGTCATGCGCCAGATCAAGACCGCGCTCGACCCGACCGGCATCATGAACCCCGGCAAGATGTTCCTGAACTGACCATGCCCCGCCTTTGCGAGGAGCGACGCGACGCGTCAATCCAGGGCGGCACGACGCCAGCCCTGCCACGGCGAACAGAACCGCTGACCATGGCCAACGACCCCGCCAGCGACAAGAACCTCGGCGCCGAACCCGACATCCACCGCACCGCCTCGGTCCGCGCCACCACCTTCGGTCGCTTCTGCGAGGTCGGCGCCCGCACCAAGGTCGCCGAGAGCGCCTTCGGCGACTACTCCTACGTCGTCAACGACAGCGACATCATCTACTCCACCATCGGCAAATTCTGCTCCATCGCCGCCCACACCCGTATCAATCCCGGCAACCACCCGCTCGACCGCGTCATGCTGAGCCACGTCAGCTATCGCAGCAGCGCCTACGGCCTCGGCCCCGACGAAGCCGATTTCTTCGACTGGCGCCGCTCCTCCCCCGTCACCCTCGGCCATGACGTCTGGATCGGCCACGGCGCCATCGTCCTCGCCGGCCTCACCATCGGCACCGGCGCGGCCATTGGCGCCGGCACCATCGTCACCAAGGACGTCCCACCCTTCGCCATCGTCGTCGGCAACCCCGGCCGCGTGCTGCGCCTGCGCTTCGCCGAGCGCACCGTCGAACAGCTTCTCCAGATCGCCTGGTGGGACTGGGAACACGCCCGTCTCGGCACCGCCATGCACGATATCCGGCATCTCTCGGCCGAGCAGTTTTGCGAGAAATACGGCGCCTGCTAGACCGAGGCTCGAAACGAGGAGCCCGCATGCTGAAAGTCGCCGTTCAAATGGACCCGATCGAGACGATCAGCATCGACGGCGACAGCACCTTCGCCCTGATGCTCGAGGCGCAGCGCCGCGGTCATAGCCTCTGGCACTACGAAGTCCGCCACATGTCCCTGCTCGAGGGGCGCGAGGATGGCGCCCGCCGGGTCGGCCGCCTGCTCGCCCGCGCCCGCCCGGTCACCGTCCAGCGCGTCGCCGGCGACCACTACAAATTCGGCGAGCGCGAAGGCGTCGACCTCGGCACGATGGACGTCGTCCTGATGCGCCAGGACCCGCCTTTCGACATGGCCTACATCACCGCCACTCACATGCTGGAGCACATCCACCCCACCACCCTGGTGGTCAACGACCCCAAGCACGTCCGCGACTCCCCCGAGAAGCTCCTCGTCACCCACTTCCCCGACCTGATGCCGCCCACCCTCGTCACCTGGGACGCCGGCGCCATCCGCGCCTTCCGCGCCGAATACCGCGACATCATCGTCAAGCCCCTCTTCGGCAACGGCGGCGCCGGCGTCTTCCGCATCAAGGAGGACGACGAGAACCTCGCCAGCCTGCTCGAGATGCACTGGATGCGCTCGCGCGAACCCCTGATGATCCAGCGCTATGAGCCCAGCGTCCGCAACGGCGACAAACGCATCATCCTCGTCGACGGCGAACCCATGGGCGCCGTCAACCGCGTCCCCGCCGCTGGGGAGGCCCGCAGCAACATGCACGTCGGCGGCCGCCCCGAGCGCTCCGAGCTGACCGACCGCGAGCGCGAGATCTGCGCCCGCATCGGTCCATTCTTGCGCGAAAACGGCCTCATTTTCGTCGGCATCGACGTCATCGGCGACTACCTCACCGAGATCAACGTCACCTCGCCCACCGGCCTTCAGGAGATCGCCCGCTTCGATGGCGTCGACCTCAGCATCGCCATCTGGGACCGCATCGAGGCTCGCCTCGGGCGGAGCTGACTACCGGAGTAGATGATCGCCCGACGGCAGCGCCGCCATGCGGTCCGCCGCATCGAGCGCCTCCGTCGCGAGCGGACACACCAACAGCAAAGCCTCCCGCAGCGTCGCCGTCCGGTGCACGCCCAGCGTGGAGCTGATGCTCACCCCCTGCGCGTCCCGCCGCAACACGAATCCGTCGCCGTAAACCAGCGGCGGATCCACCAATAGGTAAGGTGTGCCGTCCTCTTCCTCGTCGCGCTGGACGGTCCATCCCCCGAGACCTGGCGCGTAGAGCTCCCACGCCAAGGCGAACGCAAACTCCCGCTCCGTGAACCCGGCGACAGTGCTGCGCGGGGGACGTCGATAGGTGGTCGGCACGGCATGAACCTCCCATAACGAGAGTGGTAGGATAACACGATCGTGTGCGCTTTGCAGTTAAAGTTACGTACGCTTAATTTCTTCTCTACGGAATCTTTATGATACTGCGGCTTAGAGACTATACGCGACTGTTAGATGACAACGAACTACCCGCTTTCGATGCATCTTAGGACGCGAGGTCTGCGCTCGAGACCGAACCCTAGCGGACGCGCCGCAGCAACAGCCTGACGGACCCTTGATTGGCTGCATGCGGATGCGACGCCGCCAGCACCAGCGGCCGCAGCGCCGGGCTGTTCAGCCAGAGCGGAAACTCTCGTTTGATCGCGCCGCCGGTCTCACCGCTGCCGCGGCCCGTGATCACCTCGACGCAGCGCAGCCGCTCCGCCACTGCCTGGCCGAGGAACGCATGCAGCGCCGAATGCGCCCGCGTCAGCGTGTGCCCATGCAGATCGAGCGTCCGCGCCACCGGCAGCTTGCCCGCTCGGAACCGCGTCCATGTCGATCGATCGATCCCGCCGGGCGCCGTGCCGACCTCGATCGGCGCTGGAGCGGCCTTGAGCCGCGCCGGAAAGGCAGCGGGCGCCACTACCGCCGGCTGGGGAGCCGCGGACACGCTCTCCGTCGGCGGCGCGACCGCATCCGTCCCTGGCAGCCTCGCGACATGCTGCACATAGCTCCGCCACGCATTGCGGTCGGCCTCGGTCAGCGCCCGCCGTGACCGGATCGTGCGGTTAGCCGACACCGTGGCGCTTGAGCCAGGTGAGCATCCTCTGCCAACCGTCCAACGCGGCTGCCTGGTCGTAACCCGGCCGGCCCTCGACCGCGAAATCCGCTCCCGCGCCCACGTAGCTCACCAGTTCGGCCCGCCCGCGCGACGCAGACTCCGCCCGAAGCAGCACCGCCCGGGTATTGTTCGCATCCTCGGCCCCATACAGGCCCAGAATCGGCGACTTCAACTCGGCCGCCAGCATGAGCGGCGTCTTGCTGCCGCTACCCGAAACGGCCCCGCCCCAAGCCACCGCCGCCTTCAACCCGGAACGCTGCGCCGCATACAGCCATGCGATGCTCCCGCCGCGCCCGAAACCAACCAGCGCAGCCCGCCGCGGATCGCCCGCCCCCTGCTGCGCAAACTGCAACACCGCGTCGACCCGGCGAAGCACCGCGTCATCGCCGGCATCCGCCCGCCAGCACATCCGCGCCGATGGCCAGATAACCCGCGCCTGCCAATCGCCCGCAGATCGCCGCCCGGTCCGCGTCGCCGATCACCAACACGACCGGGAACGGCCCCGACCCGGCCGGCGCCGCCCGGAACCCGGCGATCTCACCGCTATCGGCCGGGATCCGCACCTCGTCCGAGGACGCCGAGTCCGCTGCCCGCGCCGACCGTCCGAACACACTCAACACCACCCCGGCGAACCCCGCCGCCACGATCGATCGGCGCCGGGTGGGACGATCGTCGCAGCGCATCATGGTCGGCTAGCTCACGCCGTGCTGTTTGAACCAGGCCAGCATCCGCTGCCAGCCATCCTCCGCATCCGCCTTGCGGTAGCTCGGCCGGTAATCCGCATTGAAACCGTGCGGCGCATCCGCATAGATGTGGATCTCCACCGTCTTGCCGGCCTTGCGCGCCTTCTCGGCCGCCGCTTGCACGTCGGCCACCGTCGATCCCGGTATCCTTACCGCCATACAGGCCCAGCAGCGGCGCGTGGATCTGGTCGGCGATGTCCATCACGGTCTTCGGCTGGATGTCCGACGTCGCGCCCTTGATGGGCCCGTACCACGCCACCGCCGCCTTCACCTGGGCGTTGTGCGCGTCGTAGAACCACGTGTTGCGCCCGCCACGGCAGAACCCGGTGACTCCGAGCCGCCCCAAGTCGCCGCCATTCTTCCCGGCCCAAGCCACTGCGTTGTCGAGGTCCGTGAACACGTCCGCGTCCGGCGTCTTGTTGATCACCTGCGAGACGATCTGCCCCACGTCGGTCATCGTCGAGAGATCGCCCTCGCGCGCATAGATCTCCGGCGCGACCGCGAGATAGCCCACCTTGGCCAGCCGCCGGCACAGATCCTTGATGTGCTCGTGGACCCCGAAGATCTCCTCGTTCACCAGGATCGTCGGGAACGGCCCGGCGCCCTGCGGCTTGGCGTAGTAGCCGGGCATGTTGCCGCCGGTCGGTCGGGATCTGGACCTCGCCGGCCACGATCCCCGTCGTGTCCGTATGGATGACCTGCGCCTCGACCGTCGTGATCGCGAGGGTGAACCCGCTGATCAGGCCGGACATCACGATCCCACGCCGAGCCAGCGGAAACCGCGTCAGCCCCTCCGAACCGTCCATGTGCCCTCCGCTCATTCTGCTGCCTTGGCGTGGCCCATGGCGCCCTGCAGGTTCTCGTCGATCTTGCTCAGGAAGTCCTGCGTGTTCAGCCACTTCTGCTCGCGCCCGATCAGGCTCGCGAGGTCCTTGGTCATGAACCCGCTCTCCACCGTCTCGATGCACACCCGCTCCAGCGTGTCCGCGAACCCGGTCACGTCAGGCGTGTTGTCGAACTTCCCGCGATAGGCGAGCCCGCGCGTCCAGGCGAAGATCGAGGCGATCGGGTTCGTGCTCGTCTCGCGACCCTTCTGGTGCTCGCGGTAGTGCCGCGTCACCGTCCCGTGCGCCGCCTCCAACTCCACCGTCTTGCCGTCCGGGCTCATCAGCACCGACGTCATCAGCCCCAGGCTGCCGAACCCCTGCGCCACGATGTCGCTCTGCACGTCGCCATCGTAGTTCTTGCAGGCCCAGACATAGCCGCCTTCCCACTTCAGCGCCGACGCCACCATGTCGTCGATCAGCCGATGCTCGTAGGTGAGCTTCTCCGCCTCGAACCTCGACTTGAACTCGTTGTCGAAGATCTCCTGGAACACGTCCTTGAACATGCCGTCATAGGCTTTCAGGATCGTGTTCTTCGTCGACAGATACACCGGATACTTCCGAGCCAGCCCGTAGTTGAAGCTCGCCCGCGCAAACCCTTCGATCGATTGCTTGGTGTTGTGCATCCCCATGGCCACGCCCGGGCCCTTGAAGTCGTGCACGTCCATCACGACCGGCGCGCTGCCGTCGGCCGGCGTATAGGTCAGCGTCACCATCCCCGGCCCTGGGATCTTCGTCTCCGTCGCGCGGTAGATATCGCCATAGGCATGACGCCCGATCACGATCGGCTTGGACCAATGCGGGACCAGGCGCGGCACGTTCTTGCAGATGATCGGTTCGCGGAAGATGGTCCCGTCCAGGATGTTGCGGATCGTCCCGTTCGGGCTCCGCCACATCTTCTTCAGCCCGAACTCGGTCACCCGCGCCTCGTCCGGCGTGATCGTCGCGCACTTCACGCCGACGCCGTATTCCCGGATCGCATGCGCCGCGTCCACCGTCACCTGGTCGTCGGTCTGGTCGCGGTACTCGACGCCGAGATCGTAATACTTCAGGTCGATGTCGAGATACGGCAGGATCAGCTTGTCTTTGATGAAGCCCCAGATGATCCGGGTCATCTCGTCCCCGTCCAGCTCCACGACGGGGGTCTTCACCTTGATCTTTGCCATGCCATCCTCAACGTTGCGGCCGTGCCGGCCCCATCGAAACTGGCTCGGACCTATGCACCCACCGGCCGCCGGGAGCAAGCGAAGTGCAGCACAGGACCGTGATCCCGCACCTCGACGATCTCGGCGCGTCGCATGGCGCGAACCAGGCCTTCTTCGAGCTCGCCGCCGCCGGCTACGTCACCTGCGGCGCCGTCATCGTGCCCGGCCCGTGGTTCCGGGAACTCGCCGATGCCGGGCCCCGATACGATCTCGGCGTCCACCTGACGCTCACGAGCGAGTGGCGCGCCTGCCGCTGGGCGCCGCTCTCCACGGTGAGCCGCGCTTCGGGCCTGATCGACGACGACGGCTACTTCTGGCCCGACCTGGCCAGCCTCCGCCGGCACGTCGTCGCGGAAGCCGCCGAAGCCGAGATGCGCGCCCAGATCGAGCGCGCGATCGCCGCCGGCCTGGCGCCCACCCATGTCGATTCCCACATGGCCGCCGCCATGCTCCCCGGCTTGCTCCCCATCCAGATCCGCCTTGCCGAAGAATACGGCCTGGTGCCGATCCTGCCGCGCGCGATCACCTGGGCGCCGGATCCCGAAGACTACGCCCGTAATCTCCAGCAATCTGCGGTCCCTCGCATCGATCACTGCCGCGGCACCCTGGCCGTCGACCCCGCGGATCTCGCCGCAGGCTGGGACGCGATGCTGGACGCGCTGCCGCCGGGCCTGACCCATCTCGCGCTGCATGCCACCATCCCCGGCGACTTCGCCGCCGCGGCGCCGGATCACGCCGTCTGGCGCGCCGCCGAATACGAGTATCTCCGCAGCGGCCAACTCGCTGCCGCATGCCGCGCCCGCGATATCGCGATCTCAAGCACGCGCGCGCTCAACCCCAGACCGGAAACGGCGACACCCCGATGATGTGCACATGCCCGCCGATGAACAGCACATAGGCCAGCACGCCGAGCCCGATCCGCCACCATCCGATTTCGCTCAAAGCCGAGCGTGTTCCGCCCCGCGGCAATCGCCCCGAACGGCAGGATCGAGCTCTGCGCCGCGAACCCATCCCACCCGGCGCCCAATGCCCGCCGCCGCTTCGCATCGATCGACGGCGCCCCTGCCAGACACACCACGAGGAACGTCCCGAACAGAACCACCGACGCCAGATCCCCATTGGCCACCAGATGCAGGAACGCCCATAGCGCCACCCCCATCAGGAACGGGTGCCGCGTGATCCGCACGATCCCGACTGGCGCCTGCCCGGCCAACTTCTCCTGTGCCACCGCGGTCGGATTGGGCGTCGTCAGCCCGATCACCACCAGCAGGAACGCCGGCAGCATCATCACGTCCGCCACCAGCTTCCACCACTCCGGCTGTCCCCACAGCTCGACGTAATCAGCGTGCTTGTAGGCCGTCGCCAACCACCAGATGCCCACCACCGAGACCAGCGAGTACGCGACCATGTAGAACCGCAGCCCGATCGCGCCGACCAGCGCGTCCCGCACCCGGGTTCCTGAGATCCCGACATGCGCCACGATGAAGAACAATCCGGCCAGTATTAAAGAGAGCATGTCACCTCGCAGGAGCTACGCACCCTAGCGCTTCCGCAACCCCCGCGTCGTCAGGCAACTGGTTCAGCGGAAACAAACGGGTCACGTGCCCCATCTTTCGCCCCGCCCGGGCCTCCGCCTTCCCGTACAGATGCGGGATCAGCCCCGGCGTCGCCACGATCTGCGGCCACAGCGCCACCTCCTCCGGCCCCACCAGATTCTTCATCACGGCATCCGCATGCCGCATCCCCGGCGGCAGCGGCAGCCCGGCCACCGCCCGGATGTGCAGGTCGAACTGACTCGCCGGACAAGCCTCGATCGTCCAGTGCCCCGAATTATGCGGCCGTGGCGCGATCTCGTTGACCATCACCCGCCCGCCCTGGTCGACGAACATCTCCACCGCCAGCAACCCCACCAGATCCAGCGTCTCCGCCACCCGCCAAGCCACCCGCCCGGCCTCGGCCGCCGTCCCCGGCGCGACCCGCGCCGGCGCCAGCGTCAGGTCGAGGATCCCGTCCCGGTGCCGGTTCTCCACCGCGTCGAACACCGATCCCCCGCCATCCGCTCCCCGCGCGACGACGACGCTCACCTCGCACCGGAACGGCACGAATCCCTCGAGCACCAGCGGCTTCGGCGACAACGCCTCCCAAGCCGGGTCGACGTCGCCCGCCTCCCGCAGCACCGCCTGCCCCTTGCCGTCGTAGCCCAGCCGCGTCGTCTTCAGCACCGCCGGCAGACCGATCCGCGCCACCGCCTCCCGCAGCTCCGTCAGGCTCCCGACGGCGGCCCAAGGCGCCGTCGGCACCCCCGCATCCCGCAGGAAGCTCTTCTCCGCCACACGGTCCTGGCTGATCCGCAGCACCGACGGCGACGGCCGCACCGGCTTCAGCGACGCCAGCAGGTCGAGCCCCACGGCGCTCACGTTCTCGAACTCGAACGTGATCACGTCCACCGCGTCGGCGAAGCGCCGCAGCGCGTCCTGATCCTCGTAATCCGCGAGCGTATGTGCTGCCGAGACCTGCGCCGCCGGGCTATCCGCCTCGGGCGTGAAGATGTGGCAGCGATACCCCAGCGTCGCCGCCGCCATCGCCGACATCCGGCCCAACTGCCCGCCGCCGATGATCCCGATCGTCGAATTGGGCGGCAGCGCCAGCATCACGCGGAGCGCTCGACCTCGTGCGGTATCGAATCCGTCTGCGCCTGCCGCATCGCCTCGATCCGCCGCGCCAGCGCCTCGTCGCCGAGCGCGATGATCGACGCCGCCAGCAGCCCGGCATTGATCGCCCCCGGCCGCCCGATCGCCAACGTTCCCACCGGCACGCCGCCCGGCATCTGCACGATCGATAACAGGCTATCGACCCCGTTCAGCATCGCTGACTGGACCGGCACCCCCAACACCGGCAGCGTCGTCCACGCGGCACACATCCCCGGCAGGTGCGCCGCCCCGCCAGCTCCCGCGATGATCACCTTGAGCCCGCGCCGCCCGCGCCCCGCGCGCGAACTCGGCCAGCCGGTCCGGCGTCCGATGCGCCGAGACGATCCGCACCGTATGCGACACGTCCAGCTTCTCGAGCGTCTCGGCAGCGTGCCGCATCGTGGGCCAGTCCGACTGACTGCCCATGATCACCGCAACCAACGGCGTCGGCATCAGGCGATGTTGTCCGGAATCAGCCGGCTCTCCAGCCAGGCCAGCTCGTCCTTCAGCAGCAGCTTGCGCTTTTTGAGACGTTGCAGGTGCAATTGGTCGCTGCCAGCCTCCGCGAGACGCGCGATCACGGTATCCAGATCACGGTGCTCGCTCCGCAGCTCATGCAGATGCCGCAGCATCGAATCACGGTCGGTCAACATCTGTTGTGCATACCATGAGCGTGAATGAGGGGCCAATTTTAAGCTAGCAGTAAGATTGCCGTTGTATGACGCTTGCAGAGGGCTTCCCGAACGCCGACGTTTTGGCGTGCAGGATGATCCCCGCAACGGAGGAACCATGAGCCTGGAATCACGCATCGAGAGCCTCAAGGGTCGGCACGCGTCGTTGGAGACGCGCATCCACGCCGAAGACAGCCGCCCGCGTCCGGACGATGAATCGTTGCACAAGCTCAAACTCGAAAAGCTCCGGCTCAAGGAAGAGATGGAGCGCCTCCAAAAAGACCACTAGCCGTACGATCCCGGCGCCGTGCTTCCAGCGCGGCGCTTCTTCGTTCACCCTTGCTCCGACTCCGGCTGCGCGCCATACCAACCGGCGTCATGCCAGCCTCGAATCCGCCCCGTCCCGTCATGTTGGTGATCCTAGACGGCTGGGGCTGGCGCGAGGACGCAGCCGATAACGCCATCCTCCAAGCCCGCACCCCGAACTGGGACCGGCTGATCCAATTGCCCCACGCCCTTCTGCGCACCTCCGGTCTCGACGTCGGGTTGCCCGAGGGCCAGATGGGCAATTCCGAGGTCGGCCACATGAACATCGGTGCCGGCCGCGTTGTCATGCAGGACCTGCCCCGCATCGGCCTCGCCGTCCAGGACGGCAGCCTTGCCACCAACCCGGCCATCACCGCCCTCATCGAAAAACTCAAATCCACCGGCGGCACCTGCCACCTGCTCGGCCTAGTCTCCCCCGGCGGCGTCCACTCGCATCAGGATCACGCCGCCGCCCTGGCTCGCATCGTCGCCCGCGCCGGCATTCCGGTCGCCGTCCACGCCTTCACCGACGGCCGCGACACCCCGCCCCAATCTGGCGCCGACGACCTCAAGCGCCTCCAGCTCGCGCTTCCCTCCGGCGCCCGCATCGCCACCGTCATCGGCCGCTACTACGCCATGGACCGCGACAACCGCTGGGATCGCGTCGAGAAGGCCTACCTCGCCCTTGCCGAGGCCCGCGGCGACACCTTCGCCGACGCCGCTTCGGCCATGGACCACGCCTACGGCGAGGGCGTTACCGACGAGTTCGTCGTCCCGGCCGTCATCGGCGGCTACCGCGGCATCAACGACGGCGACGCCCTGCTCTGCTTCAACTTCCGCGCCGACCGCGTCCGCGAACTCCTCGCCGCCCTGCTCGACCCGGCCTTCGCCGGCTTTACCCGGCCCCGCCCCCTCGTCATCGCCGCCGCCGTCGGACTGACCCGCTACAGCGACGCCCTCGAACCCTTCATGTCCGCCGCCTTCGCTCCGCAGCACATGGGCAAAATCCTCGGCGAAGTCGCCGCCGCGGCCGGCAAGCGCCAGCTCCGCATGGCCGAGACCGAGAAATACCCCCACGTCACCTATTTCCTGAATGGCGGCCGCGAAGAGCCCTTCCCGGGCGAAGACCGCACCATGGTCCCATCCCCCAAGGTCGCCACCTACGACCTCCAGCCCGAGATGTCCGCCCCCGAGCTGACCGAAAAAGCCGTCGCCGCCATCGGCTCCGGGACCTATGACCTCATCGTCCTGAATTTCGCCAACCCCGACATGGTCGGCCATACCGGCAGCCTTCCCGCCGCCATCAAAGCCGTCGAGACCGTCGACCAAGGCCTCGGCCGCATCATGGCCGCCATCGACCGAGCCGGCGGCGCCCTGCTCGTCACCGCCGACCACGGCAACTGCGAGCTCATGCGCGACCCGGTCACCGGCGGACCCCATACCGCCCACACCACCAACCGCGTCCAGGTCGCCTTGCTCGGCGACCCCCGACCGCTGCACGACGGCCGCCTCGCCGATATCGCGCCGACGCTGCTCGCCCTCATGCACGTCCCGCAGCCGCCGGAGATGACCGGCCGATCGCTTCTCGACCCGACCGGGTAGACGATGCCCAAGCGGCCCCTCTGGCTCCCTTTCGCGCTGCTCCTGGCCGCCGCCGCGCCCGCGCCCAACGCTCCGCCCGCCAATCCGGTCGACGCCGCCCGCGCAGAGGAACAGCGCCTCACCGAGGCCCGCATCGCCGCCGCTGCCAAGCTGCGCGACACTGATCTCGCCGTCGCCGACGCCGCCAACCAGGTTGCCGCACTGACAGAGCGTCGCCAGGCCGCCGAACAGAAGCTGCGCGAGCGCGCCGCCGCTCTCGGCCCGCTGCTACCGCTTGCCGAACGCCTCGGCCTGTTCCCCGCCGAGACCCTTCTCGCCGTACCGGCCGCGCCCGAACAATCCATCCGCGGCCTCGCCGTGCTGCACGGTCTGATGCGCACCGTCGAGCGCCAGGCGGCCGAGTTGCGCCGCGAACTCGCCCAAGTCGAGGATGCTCAGCGCGCGCTCGACGCCGCGCTGCCGCGCCTGCGCGTCGCCCAGGCCGAACAAACCTTGCAGGGCGACCGGCTCGACCGCCAGCTGATCGTCGCCCGCGCCAACCGCGCCCTCGCCGAGGACGCCGCCGCCGAATCCGCCCGCCGCGCCGCCGCCGAAGCCACCCGCGCCGATACCGTCCATGCCGCCATCGCCATGATGGATGCCGCCCACGCCCGCACCCAGCTCCAGCTCGAACAGGATGCCGAGCGCGCCGAGCGCCAGCGCCGCGACGCCGCTCTCGCCATCGCCCGCCGCCGCCAGGCCGAAGTCGCGGCGCCCGCCGGCCCGGGCCTGCAATCCGGCACCGCACTCGCGCTCCCCGTCGCCGGGCCCGTTATCCGCCGTTGGGGCGACCAGACCGACGCCGGCCCGGCGCGCGGCATCTCCTTCCGCGCGCCGCCGAAGGGCAGGGTGGTCGCCCCTTGCACCGGGCGCGTCGCGTTTGCCGGGCCGTTCCGCAGCTACGGGGTCTTAGTCATCATAGATTGCGGCGAAGGCTTCCACTTCGTCCTCGCCGGCCTCGAACGACTCGACACCGAAGCCGGCGCCGCTGTGCGGGAAGGCGAACCGCTGGGCATGATGGCCGACTGGGACCCGACCGCCGCCGCCGCCCATCCCGCCCTGTACGTCGAGCTGCGCCGCGCCGGCCATCCGGTCGATCCCTCTCCCTTCCTTCGGGCCCCCTTTCACCGCGAGGGTTCCTGACTACTTCCTACCAATGCTTAATGCGGCGTATCTGTGTTAACCATGTGACAAGGGCTGTCTGGCTAGGCTAAGCCTGGGTCGAGGTACTCCGGCGAGTGCGAGAGGGTTGGTTCGGGCATGAATATTCGCAGCGGTTTGTTGCTGGGTGCCGTATTCGCGGCCGGCGTGATTGCGGGACCCGGCGTCTCGCTCCTTGAACGTAATTCGTCCGGTTGGCCGGTGGCCCAAGCCCGGGCGCAGGACAACAACCGCGCTGAGACGTATCGGCTGCTCACGCTGTTCGGCGACGTCTTCGAGCGCATCCGCGCCGAATACGTCGAGCCGGTGAACGACCGCGAGCTGATCGAGAATGCCATCAACGGCATGCTCACCGGCCTGGATCCGCACAGCTCCTACATGAACGCGAAAGCCTTCCGCGACATGCAGGTCCAGACCCGCGGCGAGTTCGGCGGCCTCGGCCTCGAAGTCACCGCCGATAACGGCCTGATCAAGGTCGTTAGCCCCATCGACGACACCCCGGCCGCCAAGGCCGGCGTCAAGGCCGGCGACCTGATCACGATGCTGGACGGCCAGACCGTCCAGGGCCTCACCCTTACCGAAGCCGTCGACAAGATGCGCGGGCCGCCCGGCAGCACCATCAAGCTCACGATCAAGCGCGAGGGCATCAACACCCCCGTCGAGCTCTCGATGAACCGCGAGGTCATCCATATCCAGGTGGTCCGCTCGCGCCTCGAGCCGAACGACATCGCGTATGTCCGCCTCACCTCGTTCAACGAGCAGACCGATCCGGGCCTCCGCAAGGCGATCTCCGATCTCAAGCAGAAAGCCGGCGGCACCCTCAAGGGAATCGTCCTCGACCTGCGCAACAACCCCGGCGGCCTGCTCGACCAAGCCGTCGCCGTCTCCGACGACTTCCTCGAGCAGGGCGAGATCGTCTCCACCCGCGCCCGCCATACCCAGGAAAGCCAGCGCTGGAACGCCAAGGCCGGCGACATCGCGCAGGGGCTGCCTCTCGTCGTCATGATCAACGGCGGCTCCGCGTCCGCCAGCGAGATCGTTGCCGGCGCGCTGCAGGATCAGCGCCGCGCGATCGTTTTGGGCACACGCAGCTTCGGCAAGGGATCGGTCCAGACCGTCATGCCGCTACCGGGCAACGGCGCGATGCGCCTGACCACCGCCCGCTACTACACCCCCTCAGGCCGCAGCATCCAAGGCCTCGGCATCACGCCCGACGTCGAAGTCGCCGCTTCGCGCACCGAAGCTCCGCATTTCGGCCCCGAGCGCGAGGCCGACCTGCGTGGGGCACTGCGCAACCAGGGCGGCACCGCCCAGCCCGACAAGCCCGCGCCGCGCACCGACCTGCCGCCGATTGCCCGCGAGATCCCGAAACTTCCCCCGGACGGCGCCCCCACCTTCGACCTCACCAAGCCGGACACCGACTTCCAGCTCAAGGAAGCCCTCGTCCTGGTCGAAGGCATGGTCCAGCAGCGCCGCGCATCGCGCTGAACTGACATGCTGGCGCAGGTCCGCCAGCCGCCCGGCGGCTGGCGGGCGCTCGGCCTGTTTTGGGCGGCGATCCTCCTTTTCGTCGCTATCGGCGCCGGCACGCTCCAGCTCCTCGGCCCGCCCAAGGGCCTCGAGCCGGCGGCCTCCCACGATGAAGGCCACGGCCCAGCCCAAGCCCACGGCCACGAGCCTGCCGCTACCCCCTCGATCCGCACCGGCGAGATCCTAGGCCCGCAAGCGGCCCTACTCGAGCCATCCAAGGCGTTCGCTCCGGCCATGCTGCCTCGCATCGCTCCGGACGGCCGCTCCGCCCGGCTCGTCTATGCCCGTCCGGTCGAGGCTGCGGACGGCCGCCCTCGCATCGCGCTTCTCGTCACCGGCCTCGGCATGTCCGACGCCGACAGCAAGGCCGCGATCCAGACCCTCCCACCCGCCGTCTCGCTCGCCTTCAACCCCTATGCTCCCAGCCCCGAAGCGCTCGCCCAACTCTGCCGCACCACCGGCCACGAGATGCTCGTCTCGCTCCCGCTTGAGCCGCAGGGCTTTCCCCTGAACGACGCAGGCAGCCGCTCGCTGCTCACCGGCGCATCGGTGCAGCAGAATACAACCAACCTCGAATGGGCGTTCACCCGCCTGCAAGGCTATGTCGGCGTGACCGGCGCGCTCGATGGCATGCGCGGCGAGCGATACGCCGAACAGACAAGCAGCTGGAAGGCGATGCTCGGCGAGATCGGCCGCCGCGGCCTGCTCTATATCGATCCGCGCACCGGCAAGCCCAGCGACGCCCTGGCCGACGTCCCCGGCCGCGCCGTCGACCTCGTGATCGACGACCCGCCCGCCCGCGCCGAGATCGAAGCCAAGCTCGCCAACCTCGAGCGCCTCGCCCGCGAGAAAGGCGCCGTCATCGGCCTCGCCGGCCCGCTCCGCCCCGTCACCATTGAGCGCATCGCCGCCTGGGCTCGTGGCCTCGATGCCCGCGGGATCGCCCTCGTCCCGGTCAGCGCCCTCGTCGGGAACGAGAAATGACCGAGCTGCCCTACCGTCCCAATGTCGGCGCCGTCCTATTCAACCGCGACGGCCTGATCTTCGTCGCCCGCCGCGCCGACCTCCCCAACGCCGAAGGCGCGCCCGGCGGCTGGCAGCTCCCACAAGGCGGCATCGACGACGACGAGGACCCCCGCATCGCCATCCTGCGCGAACTAGAGGAAGAGATCGGCACCGCCCGCGCCCGGATCATCGGCGAACACCCCGATTGGCTCAGCTACGACCTGCCTCCCGACCTTCTCGGCAAGGCCCTCGGCGGCAAATACCGCGGCCAGCGCCAACGTTGGTTCGCGCTCCGCTTCGAAGGCGACGACACCGATATCCGCCTGGACCTGGATCCGCACCCCGAATTCGACGCCTGGCGCTGGGCCCCGCTCGCCGACCTCCCTTCGCTCGCGGTCGGCTTCAAACAGCAGATCTACGACGTCCTAGCCCGGGATTTCGCCCGCTTCGCCATCCCCGGCCTCTAGCGCCGCCCCATCGACGGCCTTCTCCAGCAGCGCCCGCCGCTTCGCCTCCGCCGCCCGCTCCGCCTTCGTCATCCCATGCCGCGCGCGGGTTTCGGCTGCCCCTGCCGCCGCCTCGGCCTTCGCTCGCGCTCTCTTCATACGCCTGAGGTTGACGATCTCGCCCATGGCTTCATCCTGCCACGCACCACCGGAGAGCACGAGATGGCCAGCACGATCGAACTCCACGCCGCCGACGGCCATACCCTCGCCGCCTATCGCGCCGGCCCCGACAGCTCGACCCGCGCCCTCGTCGTGATCCAGGAGATCTTCGGCGTGAACCACCACATGCGCGCCGTCTGCGATGAATTTGCAGCCCAAGGCTACGCCGTGATCGCGCCCGCGCTGTTCGACCGTGTCCAGCGCGGAATCGAACTCGGCTATGGCCCCGACGACCGTAAGGCCGGCATGGAACTGCGCAGCCAGGTCCCCGAATCCGGCACCATGGCCGACGTCGAAGCCGCCGCCAAAGCCCTCGGCGCCGCCTCCCTGGGGATTGTCGGCTACTGCTGGGGCGGCACCATCGCCTGGTGGGGCTCGACCCGCTCTTCCTCGTTCAAGGCCGCCATCGGCTGGTACGGCGGCGGCATCGCCAAGACCCGCGCCGAACACCCCAACTGCCCCGTCCAGCTCCATTTCGGCGAGCTCGACCACGGCATTCCCCTCACCGATGTGGACCAGATCCGGCAAGCCCAACCGCAGGTCGAGATCTTCGTCTACGACGGCGCCGGCCACGGTTTCGGCTGCACCGAACGCGACAGCTTCAACCCCGAAGCCCGCAACCTCGCCCAGCAGCGCACCCTGGCCTTCCTGAAGGAGCACGTCGCCTGATGCGCCGCCTGCTCGCGCTCCTGCTGCTCGTCGCCTCGCCGGCCGCCGCGCAAGGCATCATCGGCGAGTGGGACCACGTCATCGCGCCACCACCGCCCGCCCTGGCCAACGCCGTGCTCGACCCGGCAACCACCGCGCTCCTCGTCCTCGACCTCGCCCAACAGACCTGCAACGCCCAGACCCGTCCGCGCTGCCTGGCCATGCTCCCCACCGTCGCCAAGCTGATCGCGCATGCCCGCGCCAAGAATTGGACCGTGATCTACACGCTCGGCGCCGCCAGCATGCCCAAGGACATTCTCCCAGAGGTCGCGATGCAGGGCGAGGAGCCGATCATGATCGGCCCCCCCGACAAATTCATCGGCACCGACATGCGCCGTACCCTGAAGGGGAAGGGGATCAAGACCGTCGTCATCGTCGGCGCGGCCGCCGAAGGTGCCGTGCTCCACACGGCCGCAACCGCCGCATTTCGCGGCTTCGACGTCGTGGTCCCCATCGACGGGATGGCCTCGGCCTCGCTCTATGCCGAGCAATACGTCGCCTGGGACCTGCGCAACGCGCCCCGCGTTGCGGACCACGTCAAGCTGAGCGCTGTCGCAATGATCGAGTGACCCGATCGCGGGAAAGATTTCGTTAACAAAAATCGAGTAAACGTGTAGCGCGCGAATGACCACGCAATCGTCAGCGATATTCCCCGGTTCGTACGATGAATATTTCCAGCATCCTGGCCTATCCATACCACCCGATGCCGGCCTCGCAGGCCACACCGATCGAAGCGACGCTCGAGGCCGCCGCCGATGCCACAATCAAACTGCCGCCGCCGCTGGCAACATTGAGACCGCTCAATAAGGTCGTGTAGCCGAACGCGGGCGACCCGCCTCAGCTTAAGCGCGAACCACCGCCGCCGGGATCTCGATGTCGATCTCGAGCGTGTTGTAGTCATCGCCCCGGTTGAGCTTCACCGTCACCTTGTCCCGGTCGATGTGCATCCGCTTGGCGATCACCGCCATGATGTCCTCCTGCAGCAGCGCCACCAGCTGTGGATTCTCTTTCCCGTCCCCGCGATCATGCGCGAGCACGACCTTCAGCCGTTCGCGCGCCTCGGTCGCCGTGCCCCCTCGACGGAACCAGGCGAACAGGTTCATGCCACCCTCCGTCCGAACAGCTTCCCGAACAGCCCCTTCTTCTCCCCGGGGATGACCATCTCGACCGTCTGCCCCTGCAGCCGCCGCACCGCGTCCATATAGGCCCGCGCCGGCACGCTGGTCGGGTCCGCCAGCGTCACCGGCGCGCCCACGTTGCTCGCCTTCAGAACGTCCTGGCTCTCCGGGATGATCCCCAGCAGCGGGATCGACAGGATCTCGAGCACATCCTCCGTCCGCAGCATGTCGCCCCGTTCCGCCCGCAGCTTGTCGTACCGCGTCAGCAACAGGTGCTTCTCCACCCGCTCGCCCTTCTTCGCCCGCTCCGTCGTGCTGTCCAGCATCCCGATGATCCGGTCGCTGTCCCGCACCGAGCTGACTTCCGGGTTCGTCACCACGATCGCCACGTCGGCGTGGTGCATGGCGAGTTGGGCGCCCCGCTCGATACCCGCCGGGCTGTCGCAGATCACCCAGTCGAACTTCTCGCGCAGCTCGGCCATCACCCGGGCCACGCCCTCGCTGGTCAGCGCGTCCTTGTCCCGCGTCTGGCTCGCCGGCAGCAAATAGCAGCGACTCGATCCGCTTGTCCCGGATCAGCGCCTGGCTCAGCTTCGCATCACCTTGCGTCACGTTGATCAGGTCGAACACCACCCGGCGCTCCGCCCCCATGATCAGGTCCAGGTTCCGCAGGCCGACGTCGAAGTCGACCACCGCCACCTCGGCCCCCAAGCTCGCCAACCCGGCGCCGATGGCCGCCGTCGACGTGGTCTTCCCCACGCCGCCTTTACCCGATGTCACGACCAATACTTTGGCCATCGCCATTCTCCTGTTCAGTCCATCGCCGCGACCCGGAGCTCATCGCCCTCGAGCCACGCTTGGACGGCCCGGCGATGCAACGCCGGATCGATCTCGTCCGCCGTGCGGTACACCCCGTCGATGGCCAACAGCTCCGCCTCGAGCCGCCGGCAGAATATCCGCGGCCGCGCCCCGCCCTGGTTCGGCCCCAACAGCCCGGCGATCGCCCGTCCCCGCAGCGTCCCATAGATATGGATCGACCCGCCGGCCAACACTTCGGACCCGGAAGCCACCGACCCGATCACCGTCACGTCCCCGGTCGGGAAATTGATGCTCTGCCCAGAGCGCACCGGCTGCTCCACCAACAGCGAGATCGGCTCCGCCGGCTTGATCTCCGCCGGCGGCGGCTCGTCCGGCGTCATCGACACGTGCCGCCCGCCGCCCAGCACCGGCGGCATGTCGTCCCCCATCCGGTTCGGATTGACGCCCTCGACGCCCACCACGCGGATTCCCCGCCGCTTCAACTGGTCCAGCAGCTCCCCGAACGTGCGCTCCTGCCCCGTCAGCGAGCTGAAATCCAGCAGCACGGCCCGCCCGTCGAAGAATTTCGGCGACCGTGCCAACTGCGCGTCGAGCTGCTCCAGCCAGGCGCTCACCGGCGGATCCGGCATCAGCACGACCGCCATGAACGACCGGCCACGCAGGCGGACAAAGGGGCGAGGGCGAACTTCAGTATTCACGGTACCCCGGCGTACTCACCCCCGCCCAATGGGTCAACCGATTCGGTCACCTCGTGTGGTGGGTGAGGCGAAGCGCCACCCACCATCTGAGGCTCAAGACGAAAATGCTAAGCGACGAACAGCCACAACCCGATCAGCAGCAGCACGACCACCACCGCCGCCCCGGTCGTGAAACTCGTGAACCGCCCCCAAAACGTCTGCCGGTCCACGATGAACGATTGCGTGATCGGATCGACGTTGCCGTTGTCCTGCGTAATCTGCGCCATGCTCAAACCCTCTCGAACGCCCGCTTTCTACGGTGCCCCCGCTTCCCCCGGCAAGGGGTTGCACAGCGCCGCCCGGGCATCCCCGCGCCCGGGCGCCCCCTCCAGGAACAACCGCAGCGCCGACGGATACAGCACATGCTCCTGCCGCAGCACCCGCGCCGCCAGGGTTGCCTCATCGTCCCCCGCCAACACCGGCACCGCCGCCTGCGCCAGGATCGGCCCCGCATCGATCTCGTCCGTCACCAGGTGCACGGTGCAGCCATGCAGCTTCACCCCCGCCTCGAGCGCCCGCCGGTGCGTCTCCAGCCCCGGAAACGACGGCAGCAAACTCGGATGGACGTTCAGCATCCGCCCCGCCCAAGCACTCACCAGATACGGCGTCAGCCGCCGCATGTAGCCCGCCAGACACACCAGTTCGACGCCCGCCGCCTCCAGCGCCGCCTGGATCGCCCGCTCATGCGCCTCCCGGTCGCCGCGAAATTCCCGATGCGGGATGCACCGCGTCTCCACCCCGAACCCGCGCGCCACCCCGATCCCCGCCGCGTCGGCCACATTCGTCAGCGCCAGCACGAACCGCCCGGGCAGCATCGCCCCCAGCAACGCCGCCATGTTGCTGCCGCGTCCGCTGAACAGCACCCCGATCCGCGTCACCCCGGCCTTCGTCAATCGAGCCAGCGATCCGGCACCGCGATCTCCGCCCGCGCCTCGCCGTCGCCGGCCTCGATCCGGCCGATGACCACCGCGGCCTCCCCATGCTCCGCCAGCACCGCCGTCGCCGCATCCGCGTCGCTCACCACCAGCGCCATCCCGATCCCGCAGTTGAAAACCCGCAGCATCTCGTCCGCCGCCACGCCGCCCGTCCGCGCCAACCACCGGAATACCTCGGGCATCCGCCAAGCCCCTGCATCGAGCGCCGCCACCGTCCCCTCCGGCAACACCCGCGGCACGTTCCCCGGCAACCCACCCCCCGTGATATGCGCCGCCGCCTTCAGCAGCCCGGCGCGATGCAGCGCCAGCACCGCCCGCACATAGATCCGCGTCGGCGTCATCAGCGCCTCGCCGAGCGTCCGCTCCGCATCGAACGGCGCCGTTTCGCCCCACCCCAAACCGCTCGCCTCGACCACCCGCCGCACGAGCGAATACCCGTTGCTGTGCACCCCGCTGCTGGCCAGCCCGACAACTATATCTCCCGCCGCCACGCCAGCCGGCAACAAAGCATCCCGCTCCGCCGCCCCAACGCTGAACCCGGCCAGATCGTAATCGCCCTTGGCGTAAAGCCCCGGCATCTCCGCCGTCTCGCCCCCGACCAGCGCGCACCCTGCCTGCCGGCACCCCTCCGCGATCCCCGCGATCACCTCGGCCGCATGCGCCACCTCCAGCGCCCCGGTCGCGAAATAATCCAGGAAGAACAGCGGCTCCGCCCCCTGGACCACGAGGTCGTTGACGCACATCGCGACGAGATCGATCCCCACCGTCCCATGCCGGCCCGCCTCGATCGCCACCTTCAGCTTCGTGCCCACGCCATCCGTGCTGCTCACCAGCACCGGATCGCGGAACCCTGCCGCCTTCAGATCGAACAGCGCCCCGAACCCGCCGACGCCGCCCATCACCCCGGATCGGTTGGTCGACTTCGCCAGGGGCTTGATCCGCTCGACCAACGCGTCCCCGGCCTCGATATCGACCCCCGCCGATCGATACGTCATGGAATTGTGCGGTGCAGCAGGGCGCATCGGGGAAGACTCTATCTCACGGGCCAGGCTAGATTGCCGAAATGACCGGCGCCCGACACAACCACACCGGACCCGTGCCAGCAACCGCACCCCGAGCCGCGGGCGGCCATGCCTGACGGCGCCGCCACTCGCTCGCGCAGCGATATCCTCAATCTTCCCAACGCGATCACCTTCGCCCGCCTCTGCGCCGCGCCCGTCGCCGTCTGGCTCGCGCTCCGCCAGCAGCTCGCCGCCGCCTTCGTCGTCTTCGCCGCCGCCGCCGCCTCCGACGCGCTCGACGGCTGGCTCGCCCGGCGTCGCGGCGGCACCCCCCTCGGCGCGGTGCTCGACCCGCTGGCCGACAAGGCGCTCCTGGTCAGCATGTTCATCGTCCTGGCCGTCATGGGCGTCCTGCCCGACTGGCTCGTTATCCTCGCCGTCTTCCGCGACGGGGTCATCGTCGCCGGTCTGCTCGTCATGTGGCAGCTCGCGCTGCCCATCTCCGTCCGCCCGCTGCTCATCTCCAAGCTCAACACCGCGCTCCAGCTCGTCCTCATCGCGGTCGCCCTGCTCCTGCGCGGCTTCGGCCTGCATGCGGACGGGCTGATGACCCTTCTGATCTGGCTCGTCGCGGCCACCACGCTGATATCCGGCGCCGCCTATGTCTGGCGCGCCGCCTCCGGCTCGCTCGACCGGAGCGCCTGATATGAACGTCCCGCTTCCGCCCTATGAACTCGAGCGCGCCGAGCCCGGCACGCCGCCGTCCATCGTCCGCCCGACCACGCCGTGGCAGCGCCTCGGCCTGCTGGCCGGCCTCGTCGCCGCCGCCTGCCTCACGCTTTATCTGTTCAGTTCGATCCTGCTGCCCTTCGTCGCCGCCGCCTGCATCGCCTATTTCCTCGACCCGCCCACCACCCGGCTCACCCGCGTCGGCCTGCCTCGCGCCATGGCTGCGGGGATCATGATCGTCGGCCTCATCGCCGCCATGCTGCTCTTCGCGCTGCTGCTCTACCCGCTGCTGGTCGCCCAGATCGGCCTGCTGATCACCCGCGCCCCGTCCTACGTCATCGACATCCGCGACTGGGCCGGCGAGATCGTCCACAATCTGCAGGAGCGGCTCGGCAGCGAATACGTCGACGAGAAGCTGCGCGACCTCGTCGCCGGCCAGGCGGGAATCATGCTCGGCTGGATGGCCGGCACCCTCACCCGCCTCGTCGGCAGCGGCTTCGCCCTCTTCAACGTCTTCTCGCTCGCCATCGTCACCCCCGTCGTCGCCTTCTACCTGCTTCGCGATTGGCGCCGGGCCGTCGCCCGCCTCGATAGCTGGCTCCCCCGCCGTTACGCCGGGGTGCTCCGTGCCCAGGCGCGCGAAGTCGACCGCATCCTCTCCGCCTGGCTCCGTGGCCAGGCGATCTGCTGCCTGCTGCTCGCCCTGTTCTACGCCACCGCGCTCACCGCTCGTCGGCCTCGACCTCGGCCTCATCGTCGGCATCTCCGCCGGCATGCTGTCTTTCATCCCCTATGTCGGCAGCATCACCGGAGGTGTCACGAGCATCGCCCTTGCCCTGGCGCAGTTTCACTGGCAGGGCGTCGCCGTCGTCGCGGGAGTGTTCGTGGCCGGTCAGGTGCTGGAAGGCTATGTCATCTACCCCCGCTTCCTCGGCGACCGCGTCGAGCTGCACGCGGTATGGGTGATTTTCGCCCTCTTCGCCGGCGGCGCAGCATTCGGCTTCCTCGGCGTCCTGCTTGCGGTCCCGGTCGCCGCCGCCCTCGGCGTCCTCGCCCGCTTCTGGCTCCGCCGCTATCTCGGCAGCCCGCTCTACCTCGAGCCGCCGCACTCCGAACCCAGACAGCGCAGCTGACCGTCATGCCCGACGAGCAGCTCGCGCTCCAATTCCCCTACTCACCCGGCCTAACCGCGGTCGATTTCCTTTCGCATCCCGGCAATGCGCTCGCCATCGACTTCCTCGCCGCCACCCAAACCTGGCCCGGCGGCCGCCTCGCGATCTGGGGAGGGCAGGGGACCGGCAAGTCCCATCTGCTCCACATCTGGGCCGCCGAGCACGGCGCCGAGATCGTCCCCGGCGCCGCCCTGCGCGAACCCTTCTGGCCGGAGAGCGCCGTTGCCGTGGACGACGCTGAAAACGTCCCCTCCGAACCCGCCCTCCTGCACCTGCTCAACGCCGCCGCCGAATCCGCCCGTCCCGTTTTGCTCGCCTCCACCATTCCGCCCGGCCGCTTCCGCACCCGCCTGCCGGACCTCGCCAGCCGCCTGCGCGCCATCACGGCCGTCGAGATCGGCCCCGCCGACGACGCCTTCCTGGCGACCCTGTTCGCCCGCCTGCTCGCCGACCGCCAGCTCACCGTCCGTCCGGACGTCCAGTCCTGGCTCCTCACCCGCTTGCCGCGCAACCCGGCCGCCCTGCGCGAAGCCGTCGCCCGCCTCGATTACGCGACCCTCGCCGCCAAATCCTCGGTCACCAAGCCGCTCGCCATGGCCGCCCTGGCCGACTTCCTCGCTCCCGGAACCGCTCAGGAGACAATCTCGTGAATAACGTGAGCGCTGCCACGAAAACCAAAGCCAGTAGGGCCAAGGTTCAGGTCTCGGACGAAATCACGGCCGAGAGCCCCGACCGTTTCATCAATCGCGAACTCTCCTGGCTGGACTTCAACCACCGGGTCGTCGAGGAGGCCGAGAACGAGCGCCAGCCGCTGCTCGAGCGTCTCCGCTTCCTGTCCATATCCGCCAGCAACCTCGACGAATTCTTCTCCGTCCGCGTCGCCGGGCTGATCGGCCAGGCCAAGGCCGGCGTCGCCGCCCTCAGCGCCGACGGCCGCACCCCCGCCCAGCAGCTCGAAGCCATCCAGGCGCGGGCCCAGCGCTTGATGGACGAGCAACAGCGCGTCTGGCGCGAGCTGCGCACCCAGCTTGCCGCCGCCGGCGTCGAGCTCTGCGAAGTCGCCGCCCTCACCGACGCCGACCGCGCCTGGCTCGGCCATTGGTTCATGGACCGCGTCTTCCCCGTCCTCACCCCGCTCGCCATCGACCCCGCGCACCCGTTCCCATTCATCCCCAACATGGGCCTCGTCATGGTCCTCAAGCTCTACCGCGAGGCCGACGCCCACGCCATGCAGGCGCTCATCCCGCTGCCTGCCATGATCGAGCGCTTCATCCGCCTCCCCGCCGAGGCCGATCGCAAGCACATCCGCTTCGTCTCCCTCGAAGACCTCGTCCGCCTGTCCCTCGACCGCCTGTTCCCCGGCTACGCCGTCAAGGGCCGCGGCATGTTCCGCCTCATCCGCGACACCGGCGTCGAATTCGAGGAAGAAGCCGAAGACCTCGTCCGCTCCTACGAGACCGCCCTCAAACGCCGTCGCCGCGGCGTCGCCATCCACCTCTCGGTCGACGCCGCCATGCCCGACGACCTGCGCGCCCTCGTCGTCGACGAGCTCGACGTCGACGACCAGGGCATCCCCGGCGACGAAGTCGTCATACAGGACGGCATCCTCGGCGTCGCCGACCTCAAGCAGCTCATCACCGACGACCGCCCCGACCTGCTCTTCACCCCCTACACGCCCCGCTTCCCCGAACGCATCCGCGACTTCGCCGGCGACTGCTTCGCCGCCATCCGCGCCAAGGACATCATCGTCCACCACCCGTTCGAGAGCTTCGACGTCGTCCTGCAATTCCTCCGCCAGGCCGCCGCCGACCCGAACGTCGTCGCCATCAAGCAGACTCTCTATCGCACCAGCCGCGACTGCCCGATCGTCAAGGCGCTCATCGAGGCCGCCGAAGCCGGCAAATCCGTCACCGCCATGGTCGAGCTCCGCGCCCGCTTCGACGAAGAAGCCAACATCCGCCTCGCCCGCTCGATGGAGGCCGCCGGCGTCCAAGTGGTCTATGGCTTCGTCGAACTAAAAACCCACGCCAAGCTCTCGCTCGTCGTTCGCCGCGAGGGCGCCATCATGCGCTCCTACGCCCA
Source organism: uncultured Alphaproteobacteria bacterium (assembly GCA_963848035.1). GTDB lineage: Bacteria > Pseudomonadota > Alphaproteobacteria > Acetobacterales > Acetobacteraceae > JAVVHH01. The sequence goes on along the minus strand of CAWKCD010000001.1, from coordinate 1,175,795 downwards.
TTTCGGCACCGGCAACTATCACCCCATCACGGCGCGCATCTACACCGACCTCAGCTTCTTCACCTCCGACCCCGACCTCTGCCGAGACAGCGCCCGCCTGTTCAACTACATGACCGGCTACGCCAAGCCCGAGCGGATGGACCGGCTGGCCTTCAGCCCGCTGACCATCCGCAAGACCCTGGTCGAACTCATCGACGAGGAGATCGCCTTCGCCAAGGCCGGCAAGCCCGCGACCATCTGGCTCAAGATGAACTCCCTCGTCGACGACCAGCTCATCGACCACCTCTACCAAGCCTCCGCCGCCGGCGTGTCCATCATGTGCGTCATCCGCGGCATCTGCTGCCTGCGCCCCGGCGTCCCCGGCCTGTCCGACAACATCCGCGTCAAGAGATCGTCGGCCGCTTCCTCGAGCACAGCCGCATCTACTGTTTCGGCAACGGCCAGCGCCTGCCCAGCCGCCAGGCCCGCGTCTTCATCAGCAGCGCCGACTGGATGGCCCGCAACATGGAGTGGCGCGTCGAAACCCTGGTTCCGATCGACAACGCCACGGTCCACGCGCAAATGCTCGACCAGATCATGGTCGTCAACCTCCGCGACAACCTTCAATCCTGGGAACTCGGCGCCGACGCCGCTTGGCGCCGTGTCTCCCCCGGCACCCGCCCCGGCTCGCGCGAGGTTTCCGCCCACGACTACTTCATGACCAATCCGTCCCTCTCCGGCCGCGGTTCCGCGTTGCACGGTACCGGCATCGCCACTCCCGTCCACCGCCGCCAGGACCGCGTCAGCCAAGACTGACCAGACGACCCTCTCACCCCCGGACTCCGCCCCGGGGCCCACGGCGCCACCGCACGGAACTCGATTGCCTATGGATCAATCCGCCCCCTCGACTCTCGCCCCCAACCGCGACGGCCCCCCGCGCTGCGCCGTGGTCGACCTCGGTTCGAACTCCGTCCGCCTGGTCGTCTACGAAGGTTTCGGCCGTAACCCGGTGCCGATCTTCAATGAAAAAGCCGTCCTGCGCCTCGGCCGCGGCCTGCAGACCACCGGCCGCCTCAACGAGGCCGGCGTCGCCCAGGCGCTCAAGGTCATGGTCCGCTACCACGTCATCGCCCGGGCCATGGGCGCCGCCCCCTTCGAGGTCCTCGCCACCGCCGCCGTCCGCGACGCCACCAACGGCGCCGAATTCGTCGCCGCCCTCGAGCAGCGCATGCCCGGCGCCAGCATCCGCATCCTCACCGGCCAGCAGGAAGCCGCCTTCTCCGCCGCCGGGCTGCAATGCGGCGTCACCGGCGCCGACGGCATCCTCGCCGATATCGGCGGCGGCTCTCTCGAACTCGTCCGCCTCGAACCCGTCCGGCGTCATCCACGCCGCCACCATGCGCCTCGGCGTCATCCGCCTCGCCGAACGCGCCGATGGCGACCTCGACCGCGCCCGCGACATCGCCGACGCCGACCTCGCCGAAATCCCCTGGCTCGCCGACGGCGCCGACCGCACCCTCTACCTCGTCGGGGGCGCCTGGCGCGCCCTGGCCCGCCTGCACATGCAATCGGTCCGCTACCCGCTCGGCATCGTCCATCAATATACGATCGGCGCCGACGCCGCCCGCGACCTCGCCCAGATGGTCACGTCAGCCAAACTCGGCGGCGCCCACCGCCGCCGCGCCGAAGACCTGCCCTATGCCGGCGTTGTCCTCCGCCGCCTGCTGCGCGCCACCGCCGCCCGCCGCGTCGTTTTCAGCGCCTATGGCATCCGCGAGGGCTGGTTCATGCAATCCGTCCCCGAACACGTCCGCAGCGCTCGACCCCCTCCTCGCCGCCGCCCGCGAGGACGCCGACCGCCTCAGCCGCGACCGCACGCTCCCGCCCGCCCTCATCGGCTGGACCGCGCCGCTCTTCCCCTACGAACCGCCCGACGTCACCCGGCTGCGCCATGCTGCCTGCTGGCTGTCCGACACCGGCAGCCACGACCATCCCGAATACCGCGCCGAAATCACCTTCGAGCGCACCCTCTACGCTCCGGGCGCCCTCGATCATCCCACCCGCGCCTTCCTCGCACTGACCATGGCGACGCGCTACGAGGCTGAACCTGACGCCCCCTATCTCGCCACCGCCCGCGCCCTCCTCGATCCGGCCGCCATCACCCGCGCCGAACTCCTAGGTACCGCTCTCCGCCTTGCCTACACCCTGTCCGCTGGAACGCCCGATCTCCTGGCCGGCACCACCCTCTCGCTCGCCCCCGGACGCGTGATCCTCCGGCTGGACGGACCCGGCGTCTTCGCCGGCGATGGCGTCCAACGCCGCCTGGACCGCCTAGCGAACCTCCTGGGCCTGACGGCACTGGTCGACGAGCGCCCGTAGGCTGGGGACCACCGATACAAACGGCCCTCCTGCCCACGACCCGAAAAATGCGCCACTCTCCCCGAAACAACCGCATCGGGGAGGTCGACCAAAATGAACAACTCGCAATCCAAGCTCCAACGCCGCGCCATGCTTGGAGCCGGCCTCGCCCTTCTCCCGACCTTGGTCGCCCGCGCCGACGAAGATGACCCCACCGCCGCCCGCCCCAAGGTCGGCGATCATCTCGTCTTCCTCACCGGCCCCAAGGAAGGCAAACCCATCCATGTCGACGATCTCGAGACCGGCGGCATGCAGGTCCAGGCCTATCCGGCCGACCCCGCCGGCCTCGTCCGGGACGGTTCCCGGCTTAATCTCCTGATTGTGATCCGCCTTAAGAACGAGGCCCTCTCGGACGAAACCCGCCCCAATGCCGCCGACGGTGTCGTCGCCTATTCCGGCGTCTGCACCCACCAGGCCTGCCCGGTGAACATGTGGTCCGAAGACCTGCAAAGCTTTGTCTGCTCGTGCCACGGCTCGGTCTACGATCCCAAGGACGCCGCCGAAGTCACCGCCGGCCCAGCCCCTCGCCGGCTCGCCGGGCTGCCGCTCAAATCCGAAAACGGCCTGCTCGTCGTCGCCGGCGAGTTCAACGGGAAGGTTGGTATGCAACAGAATTGATGCGCAACGCCGATGAATTGGGGCATGCTCGCCTGACCGCGTAAAAAGTTTCAGCGGCCGAAAAATAATTGGGAGAGAAGCATGAAAAAGCGGCTTTTGACCTCGAGCATCATCGGTGCCTTGTGCGGCGCCGCGCTGTTCGCTGCCCCGCTCGGCGCGGCACGCGCGGCCGATTACAATCCGGTCACCGACCAGCGCCTGCAGAACCCCGAGCCGCAGAATTGGCTCATGACCCGGGGCAATTACCAGGGCTGGAGCTACAGCGCTCTCGACAAGATCAACACCTCCAACGTCAAGGGTCTCACCCCCGTCTGGTCCGTGTCGACCGGCGTCAACTCCGGCCACGAGGCCCCTCCCATCGTCAACGACGGCAAGATGTTCGTCGCCACTCCCTATAGCCAGGTCATGGCGCTCGACGCCGCCTCCGGCGAACTCCTCTGGCGCTATAAGCGCAAGCTCCCCGAAGGCTTCGCAGCCCTCCACAATACAAGCCGCGGCGTCGCTCTCTACGGCAACAAGGTCTTCCTACCCGCCCTCGACGCCGTGCTCGTGGCGCTCGACGCCACCACCGGCAAGGTCGCCTGGGAAGCCAAGGTCGAGAACTGGAAAACCGGCTACTACATGACGATGGCGCCCCTCGTCGTGAAGGGCAAAGTCCTCGTCGGCGTCGCCGGCGGCGAATTCGGCATCCGCGGCTTCATCGTCGCCTATCGACGCCGAGACCGGCAAGGAAGCCTGGAAGACCTACACCGTCCCAGCGCCCGGAGAGCCCGGCTCGGAGACCTGGGAGAAGGCCGACACTTGGAAGACCGGCGGCGCCTCCACCTGGATGACCGGCAACTACGACCCGGCCACCAACACCGTCTACTGGGGCACCGGCAACGCCTCCCCCTGGTTCGGCGACCAACGGCCCGGCGACAACCTCTACACCTCGTCGACCGTCGCCCTCGACGGCGACACCGGCAAGATCAAGGGGCACTTCCAATATCACCAGAACAAGTCCTGGGACTGGGACGCCATGAACGCCCCCATGCTCGTGGACTTCAAGAAGGACGGCAAAACCACCCCCGGCCTCCTGACCCCGCAGCGCAACGGCTACCTGTATTGGCTCGGCCGCGGCGAAGACGGCGGCATCTCCTACATCAACGCCGAACCCTACGTGCCGCAGAACGTCTTCAAGAGCATTGACGCCAAGTCTGGCCGGCCCGTCGTGGACCCAGACCACAAGCCCGCTACCGGCAAGAAGGCCCAGTTCTGCCCCGGCCTGTGGGGCGGCAAGGACTGGCCGTACGAGGCCTACAACCCCAAGACCGGCATGGTCTACATCCCGTCCAACGAAAACCACTGCAACAACTTCGAAGGCAAGGTCGAGAAGCTCGTCCCGGGCCAGTGGTGGACCGGTGTCGCCATTCCCGACTTCGGCTACAACGTCGACACCAAGGCCGGCTTCTTCGGCGAGCTGCAGGCCTATGACGTCAACACCGGCAAGCGGGTCTGGCGCGATACCTACGCCAAATCCATGAACTGGGGTTCCGTGCTCACCACCGGCGGCGACCTGATCTTCACCGGCGGCACCAACGACCGCGAGTTCCGCGCCTATAACGCCACCAACGGCGACGAACTCTGGCACTTCCGCACCAACTCCGGGATCATGGCGCCCCCCTCCACCTACGAGGTCAACGGCAAGCAATACGTCGCCGTCGCCTCCGGCTGGGGCGTCGACCCCGCCTTCCAGCAGCTCCTCATGAGCCAGCTGGTCGGCTGGAACCCGGACGTTCCGCAAGGCGGCGTGATCTGGGTCTTCGCCGTCGACAAGTAACCGTCTCGGGGGCGGCCAGCCTTCCAAGGCTGGCCGCCCTTTTCTCATTCCGCTTTCTCGGGAGCCGCCATGCGCACTCGCCGCGCCATCCTCTCCGCAGCCCTCGCGCTGCCGCTGATCCCTGCAGCCGTCCGCGCCGAAGAGACGCTCGGCTATGATATCGACGTCCAGGACCTCACCGCCAAGGTCGGCCAACCCGCCACCTGGCGCATCACGCTCCGCCCCAAATCCGGCGCCCGCATCCTCCACGGCTACGCCAACCGCGTCGGCCAACTCTCCGCCTTCGACGACGGCGTCGCCTTCGAAGCCAAAAGCTTCCCGGGCATCGACCACGACGGCGCCATGATCTTCGACATCGCGCTGCGCCCCACCAAACCCGGCACCCACCCCATCAACGGCATCTTCCGCGTCGGCTACCTCGAAGGCACCGACTACATGGCCATGGTCAGCCTGCCCTTGATCGCCAAAGTAATCGCGACCGAATAATCAGCCGCCACCCGCCGCCACTCCCAATCACTCATCGGACCCAACACTGAACCGTGCTCCAGCCTTGTTCGGATCGAACCCTGCCGGCCATTGCGTGGCCGAATTATAACGCGCACCGTGAGCCGTGCTTGTCGATGCAAGCCCCGCGGAAAATCAGCATCACGCAGATCCGCGCCCGACAATCAGCCCCGCACGAACCGTGTTTATCTGAGCTGCAAACCGTCGAGCGGTATGGCGGAAGGAGGCGTTACGTAAGTCCAAGCCAGCAAATTGATCTGGTCGAGTATTCCGTCATACACCAGCCGTAACGGACGGTCGCACGTGGAAGTGACCCGGCAAGCGCGATCAACGCCGCAGTATCCGGGACGAAACCATCTGGTCGTGCATCGCAATGGTGCACGGTTGACGAAATTCACGCCGTCGAGCCTGGCCCCAGTGAAATCCGCTCCCCTGAGATCGCTCAGATCAAACTGAGCGCCTGGATCGGCGCGGCGAAATCACCTATCTGCGCGGTCCTCGCATTCTTGGCCGAACTTGCGCGCCGACTGGCCCGCTGGCGCCGATACGTTGGAAACGGCATGCCGCGCCGTCGAATCCGCGCTTCGAACGTGGTCCTCCGCTGGGCCACCGCAGCCTCGTATTGGTGTCGCGAGGTGGGTGATCCCCGTCGCGCTCGCACCCCGCTTCGAGCCTGGCGCAAGCCACCTTCACCGCTACGCGTCTCGCTTCAATGCCGTCGAGATCAACAGCAGCTTCTACCGCCCGCATCGCCGGGCTACGTCGAACGCTGGGCCGCGAGCGTTCCCGGCTATTTCCGTTTCGCCATCAAAATGCTCAAGACCATCACCCACGAACTCCGCCTTGCCGACTGCGCCGCTCCGCTCCAGCGCTTTGCCGCCGAGATCGCCGGCCTCGCCGAGAAGCGCGGCCCCATCCTCGTGCAACCCCCACCGAAACTCGCTTTCGACTTTCCTCTCGCCGATCGCTTCTTCACGCAGGCCCGCCAAATTCTCGGTGACCCCATCGTCTGCGAACCCCGACACCCTAGCTCGTTCACTGACCAAGCCGACGTGCTCCTAGCCGACCACAACATCCCCCGCGTCGCCGCCGACCCACCCCTGACGCCCGCCGCCGCCGATCCGGGCGGCGCCCTGGATCTCGCCTATTTCCGCCTGCACGGCGCCCCCCGTACCGACTGGTCGACCATCCAGCCACGACCATCAGCCGCCACGTCCACCGCCTCCGCACCCGCGCCATTGACGGCCGTGAAGCCTGGACGATCTTCGACATCACCGCGGCGGAGCCATGCCCCTGCCAACGCCCTAACCCTCCTCGACGATCTTGATGGCAGTCCGCCTAGATCACACTTCTTCTGTGAACATGCTGCAGCGTCGATCAGCGCCGGGCGGCTACCGAGTTGCGACGCTCGGGCAGTTCGGCATCGTCTGCCTCGCCAAGCCGACGGTCATAGAGATCGCGAGACCGTTCAACCGTTCCGCGATGCTCGATCGCCCATTGGCCCAGCGCGCCGACCGGTTCGCGCAACGAACGGCCAAGCTCGGTGAGCGCGTAGTTGACCTTGGGAGGGATCGTCGGGAAGAACGTGCGCTCGACGAGCCCGTCCCGTTCCAGACCGCGCAAGGTCAGCGTCAACATCCGCTGCGAGATGCCGTCGATCTGCCGCTTGAGTTCGTTGAACCTGAACGTCCTGTCGCCGAGCGACATCACGACCAACACGCTCCATTTGTCACCGATCCGGGCCAGGATGCTGCCCACAGCCCTGCATCGGTCCGTCGCGTGACCGACGGCTTTTTCCGGTGAGCTACCTGCGCCGACGGTTACATCGGTGTGCCCGGGTTCCATGACTGTGCCTTCTTGCGAGCGATGATCCAGTGCTCCATTTAGCCCCGGTTACCGACCGGAACCAACCCGGTGACGCAGCAAGGAATCGACCACATGAACATCTTGCACATCGACGCAAGCGCCAGCGACGCCGCCGCCTCCCATTCCCGTCGTCTCTCGGCTGCGCTGGTTCAAAAGCTGAAGGCGGCCAATCCAGGCGCCTCGGTCGTCTATCGTGACGTGGCGGCCGATCGTCTTCCGCATGTCGACATGACCATCCGTCAGGCGTGGGCGCCCGACGGCGAGAAGGATGCCTCGCTCACGGCGACGGCGACCCGGTCCAGGGCGATGGTCGAGGAACTCAAGGCGGCCGACATCGTGGTCATCGGGTCGCCGATGTACAACTTCACGGTTCCGTCGACCCTCAAGGCCTGGATCGATCACGTCGCGATCGCCGGGCAGACCTTCCAATACACGGCGAGCGGGCCGAAGGGCCTGCTGAATGCCAAGGCATACCTGGCACTCTCCTCCGGCGGCATCTACTCGCAGGGCCCGTTCGGCATCAGCGGAACATCTTGCGACCTATCTGACGTCTCTGCTGGGCTTCCTGGGGATCAGCGGCGTCGAAGTCGTCCGCGCCGAGGGCGTGGCCTACGGACCCGAGCAGGACAAGGCCGCCATGACAGCCGCCCGAGACAAGATCGACGCGCTCGTCGCCGCGTAACTCCCGCTGGCCCGCCGGTCCGGGTCCCGACTGCTATAGGCTCGCCACGGAGAGGCACCGGGATGTCCGGTGCCTCTCCGGCGCTTCGACCAGCCGCTTCGCCAATCAGTCCCCGGTGGCAGCTTCCTCGAGGCTGCTGTCGACGAACTCCGGCGTCAGCGACGCGCAGATCTGCTCCTTGTTCTCGCCGACCTGCGTGCCGACCGCTTTCATCGCCTCGGTGAACATGTCCGGCGTCAAATCCTTCTGCGCCTCCGCCGCTTTCTCCAGCCCGCTCTTCATCTTCGACGTCTGAGCCGGCGTCATCGGCGTCTTGCAGGCGCCGGTCATGACCGCCAGCGTCCCATACGCCAGCATCCGCTTTGTGTCCTGCGACAGCTCGGCCCCAGCCGCATGCGCCTGCGACGTCACCAGCCCGGCCAGCGCGAGAGCAACGAAAACCTTCTTCATCGAGAACTGTCCTACCAAGGTAAGGAACCAGCTTACAGCATAGGGTTAACAGCTTGGTTAAGCTCCGCATCAATCGAGCAGCAAACCGCTCCAACCCTTGCGGCCCTTCCCGCGCTGCGTTACGCGAAACTGACTTCCCCCGAAGAACACTCTCCGTTCTTCGCCTTCATGATCGGTCCGACATGCGCGTGAAAGACGTCAAGAAAGTCGTCCTGGCCTATTCCGGCGGCCTCGACACCTCCGTGATCCTCCGCTGGCTCCAGACCACCTACAACTGCGAAGTCGTCACCTTCACCGCCGATCTCGGCCAAGGCGAAGAACTCGAACCCGCCCGCAAGAAGGCCGAGATGTTCGGCATCAAGGAGATCTTCGTCGACGACCTCCGCGAGACCTTCGTCCGCGACTTCGTCTTCCCGATGTTCCGCGCCAACACCGTCTACGAAGGCCAATACCTCCTCGGCACGAGCATCGCCCGCCCCCTCATCGCCCAGCGCCAGATCGAGATCGCCGAAATGGTCGGCGCCGACGCCGTCGCCCACGGCGCCACCGGCAAGGGCAACGACCAGGTCCGCTTCGAACTCAGCTACTACGCGCTGAAGCCCGACATCAAAGTCATCGCCCCCTGGCGCGAGTGGGACCTGACCTCGCGCACCAAGCTCCTGGAATTCGCCGAGCAGAACCAGATCCCGATCGCCAAGGACAAGCGCGGCGAAGCCCCGTTCAGCGTCGACGCCAACCTCCTGCACTCCTCGAGCGAAGGCAAAGTCCTCGAGGACCCGGCCGACGAAGCTCCCGAACTCGTCTACCAGCGCACCATCCGCCCCGAAGACGCCCCCGACAAAGCCACCGTCATCAGCATCGACTTCGAGCACGGCGACCCCGTCGCCATCGACGGCGAACGCCTCTCGCCGGCCATGCTGCTGACCAAGCTCAACGAACTCGGCAAGGCCAACGGCATCGGCCGCCTCGACCTGGTGGAAAACCGCTTCGTCGGCATGAAATCCCGCGGCGTCTACGAGACCCCCGGCGGCTCCATCCTGCTCCCCGCCCACCGCGCCATCGAATCCATCACCCTCGACCGCGAAGCCGCCCACCTCAAAGACGCGCTGATGCCCCAATACGCCGAGCTGATCTACAACGGCTTCTGGTTCAGCCCCGAGCGCCGCATGCTGCAAGCCGCCATCGACGAGAGCCAGAAGAGCGTCAGCGGCCGGGTCCGCATGAAGCTCTACAAAGGCAACGTCACCTGCATCGGGCGGGAGAGCCCCAACAGCCTCTATTCCATGAAGGTCGTCACCTTCGAAGAAGACCAGGGCGCCTACGACCAGTTCGACGCGCAAGGCTTCATCAAACTAAATGCCCTCCGCCTCCGCCTAGGCGCGATGGCCGGCCGCAAAGGCGGCACCCTCTAACCAATCCTCGTCATCGCCGGGCTTGACCCGGCGATCCACGCCGCCACCAGCAAGTCCCTCAAATTGCTCTGGATCGACCTCACCACCACGTTCGAGGAACGAGGCCGCCACCCCCATGGCACCACCCGCGTCGAACGCGGCATCGTCGCCGCCTTCGCCGCCGACCCGGCCCCCGACATCAGCTTCGTCGCCTACGACCGCGCCGGCCGCCGCTTCATTCCCCTGCGCCGCGACGCCGTCGCCGCCATCCTCGCCGCCCCGACGCGCCCCGACCGCCGCCGCGGCCGGGCAGGGCGCTGGCAACGGCGCCTCTGGGCGCTGCCCATCCACCTGCGCCGGCTCCTCGCCCCGCCCCGCGCCGCCACCCACGGGCCGGCCAATCCTTTCGCGCCGGGCGACACGCTCCTCCTCTCCGGCGAGCACAGCCGCCACGACCTCCCCCGCCTCGCCGCCCTCAAACGCGAGAAGCGCCTCCGCCTCGCCTTCGTCCTCTTCGACCTCCTCCAAGTCCTCGAAGACGACGACCCGCGCCTGAACGACCCCGGTGCCGACCTCCCCCAAACCGACTTCATGGTCCGCGAAGCCGACTTGATCCTCCCCATCTCCCGCTTCAGCGAAGCCGAACTCCGCCGCCACCTCGCCCGCCGCGCTCTCCCCGGGCCGCCGATCGTCCCCATCCGCCTTGCCGGCGCGCTCACCGGGTCAGGGCAGGGCAGGGCCGTCCCCGGCCTCGAGCCCAACCGCTTCGTCCTCTGCGTCGGCGACGTCGTCGCCCGAAAGAACCACGCCCTCCTCGCCCGACTCTGGCGCCGCCTCCCCGACGCGCCCGACCTCGCCATCGTCGGCCGCATCGACATGGAGGCCAACGCCCTCGTCGACGCCGTCCGCGCCGACCCTGCCCTCCGCCACCGGATCCGCTTCCTCCCCAACCTCGACGACGACGCGCTGCGCTGGCTCTACCGCAACTGCCGCTTCACCGTTTTCCCGTCTCGCCTGGAGGGCTTCGGCCTCCCCGTCGCCGAGAGCCTCGCCTACGGCAAGCCCTGCCTCGCCTCCAATGCCGCCGCCATCCCCGAAGCCGGCCAGGGCTGCGCCATATCCCTCGGCCCCGACGACGACGAATCCTGGCTCGCCGCCCTCCACCGCCTCGCCGACGACACCGCGCTCCAAACCGAAACCGCCCGGGTCACCGCCGCCTTCCGCCCGATCTCCTGGCACGACACCGCGAGCGACATCCGCGCCGCCATGAGCGAATTGACTCCGCCGAACCATTGAGTCGATCTTGTTGCGTCGGCGTGTCGTTCGTCCGATCAGCTGCAATAAAATATTGGAGGAAAACGTGATCTATTCTGCAACCCATCTCCGATGGGCGCTGGCCGCGCTCGCTCTCGGCGCCGCCGTCACCCTCGCCGCCCCGACCCGGGCCGACGATCGATCCCGCCAATGGGTCGAAGCCTGGGGCGCCTCCCCGCAAGAGCCCGTCGACCCCGTCACCGGCGGCACCGCGCAATCGTTCAGCAACCAGACCATCCGCCAAATCGTCCGCCTCAGCGTCGGCGGCGAAAAACTCCGCCTCCGCCTGACGAACGAATACGGCACCGCCCCCGTCACCTTTGCGTCCGTCCACGTCGCGATCACCGGACCAGGCGGCACCATCCTCGCCGGCAGCGACCGCCTGCTCCACTTCAGCGGCCAGGCCAGCGTCACTGTCCCGCCGGCCGCCCCCATCCTCAGCGACACGATCGACTATCCGGTCGACGGCCTCAGCACCATCACCGTCAGCCTCTACATCCCCGCCGGCGGCAATCCTGGCCCTGCCACCCCGCACTCCCTGGGCGTCCAGACCGCCTACATCGCGGCCGGCGACCAGACGACGTCGCTCACCCTGAACAAGCCGACCACCACCACGTCCCGCTATTTCATCTCCGGCGTCGATCTGAAGATCGAGAACGGCGCCACGATCGTCACCCTTGGCAACTCCATTACCGACGGCTACGCCTCCACCGTCGACGCCAACCACCGCTGGCCCGACTTCCTCGCCCAACGCCTCCAGGCCACCCGCTCGCTCCGCCACCTCGCCATCGCCGACGAGGGCATCAGCGGCAACCGCGTGCTTAGCGACGGTATCGGGCCCAACGCGCTATCCCGCTTCGACCGCGACGTCCTTTCCCGCCCCGGCGTCAAATTCGTCACCGTCCTCGAGGGCATCAACGACATCGGCTTCCCGAACATCTCGGCGCCGCTGCCCAACCTCGGCAAGGAACCGACGTCCGACCAGATCATCGCCGGCTACCGCCAACTGATCCACCGCGCGCACGAAAACGGCCTGCTGATCTACGGCGGGACCCTGACCCCCTACAAACCCTCCGGCTACTACACCGCCGCCGGCGACGCGATCCGCAACACGGTCAACAGTTTCATCCGCAACTCCGGCGAGTTCGACGGCATCCTCGACTTCGACGCCGCCACCCGCGACCCCGCCAATCCCTCGAGCTTCCTGCCCGCCTATGACAGCGGCGACCACCTGCATCCCAATGACGCCGGCTACGCGGCCATGGCCAACGCCATCAACCTCCGCCTCTTCCAGTTGGAACCCGGCGACCGCTGACCCCCTAGGACCCGGCGCGAACCGCCGGGTCCCACTGCCAGGCCACCATCGCCCCCGCGCCCACCGCCAGCTCCCGCAGCCGCTTGACCACCGACAGGGCCAGCGCCGTCTCCGTGCCGATCCCGAACAGTCCGCACACCAGCACGAACCCGCCCTCCTGGATCCCCACCGCCCCCGGCACCGCGAACCCCGCACTCCGCGCCGCCATCGCTAAGCTCTCGATCACGAACGCCGACCCCAGCCCCACCGGCGCCTCCAACGCTCGCAGGATGATCCAGACCTCGAGCGCCCCCAGCCCCCAGCTCAGGCAATGCAACGCCAGCGCCGCCAGCATCGCCCGCCGATCCGCCTGCCGCGCGAACAGCGTCGCCTGCAGCCCGGCCATCGACCAGTTCCCCGTCCCCGGCCACCGTGCCGCCGCCCGCTCCACCACGCCCTCGACCAGCCGCAACAGCCCGAACCGCTGCGCCGCCACCAAGCCGGCCACCCCGAGCGCCATCGCCCCCAACCCGCCGCCGATCCATCCCATCCAAGCTTGATCGCCCTCCCGCAGCAGCAGCATCCCCACCGCCACGAGAATGATCAGAACCTGCGACCCCGCCTCCAGCGTCAGATCCAAGATCGTCCCCGCCACCGCCAACGCCGGCGTCACCCCCGCCTGCACCAGCATGCGCGCGCCCACGACAGGCCCACCGATCTGCGCCACCGGCAGCAGCGTGTTCACGCCCTCCCGGATCCACCGGATGCGCAGCACCGCCCAGTGCCCCAGCCGCGTCTGCCCCTGCGCAATCCGCCAGGCCCACCCCGAAAGCGCGAGCTGTACCGCATGCACCGCGATCGCGGCCGGGAGTGCCCAGCCCGCCAGCGCCACGTCCCGCGCGACCGTGCCGAGCCCAGCCGACCGCAGCACCCAGACCAGCGTCAGGCCGCCGACGGCCAGCGCCGCCAGGCGGCCCCACTTCATTGTTGTCTCATGAAGCCGCTTCAGCCCGTCTCAGCAGCGACGTCAGGTAGAACGGCCGCCGCTGCGTGAAAATCAGATCGAGATCCGGTGACCACGAGAACGCGTCATGGATGCGCCGCGTCAGCCGCGAATCCCGGTCACCGGAGAAAAAATAATGGTTCGCCAATAAGCAAAGCCCGCCCGGCGCCAACAAGCGCGCCACCCGTGCCGCCACGTTCTTCAAGCTCGGATCGTCCACCAGATCCAAATAGTAGATGGTGTCCGCCACCACCACGAGGTCGAACGCTCCGTCCAGCGCCGGGTCGAGCGCGCCCACATCGCCTTGCGCGAACCGCAGCCCCGACCGGCCGACACGCCGCGTCGCCTGATCCACCGCCGACTGCGCCAGATCCAACCCAAGCACGTCGTCAGAAACGTCCGTCAGTGCCAGGCTGAGCCCGCCCATCCCCGACCCGAGATCCAGCACCCGCCCGAACCGCCGCCCGGCCGGCAGCGCCGCCATCAGCGACACGTATTTCCAACGCTGATAGAAATAGCGCGGATCGGCGGAAGCCCACGGGTCCTCGTCCGCATAGGCCGCCTCAAACGCCGCCCGCGCCCCCTCGGTCGCCCGCGTCGCCGCGATCCGCTGATCCGTTCGCGCGCTCTTCAGGAACAGGCCCACATCGCGCGGAACCATGAACAACCACCACGGCCGTCCAGCCCGGGCACGCGGCGTCGCTGGGATCACGCTATTTCCCTTCCGAATCTCACGGGAAGGAGAACTACCCGGAGTCTGCGCTGTTAGCCAGAACACCCCAACTCAGGATGATCAGGATGGAACCGATGAAACCCATGGAACCGATGAAACCCATGGAGCCGATGAAGCCCATGGAACCCATGAAGCCGATGGAATGGGCCAAGCCGTGGTGGCCCGCCGATCTCGGCAACCCCGCCTCCAGCGGCGCGCAAAACGACATGCGCTACGCCTTCTTTCCCGAACCCCGCCGCCTCCTTGTCGAACGCGACGGCAAGCTCACCACCTACGACAGTGCCGGCCACCAGATCAGCGGCGTCGCCCAGCAACAGAGCACGAGCCAGTCCCTGACCTTCACCAGCCAGGACGGCCCGGTCGACCTCGACAAGCTCCAGCGCGTTGACTGAAAGAACGCGTCGCCCTCAGGCGACGCGGTTCTCCACCAGATCGGTCACGACGCCCGGATCGGCCAACGTGCTGGTGTCGCCCAACTGGTCCGTCTCGTTGGCCGCGATCTTGCGCAGGATCCGCCGCATGATCTTGCCCGACCGCGTTTTCGGCAGCCCCGGCGCCCACTGGATCGCATCCGGCGAGGCGATCGGCCCGATCTCGCGCCGCACCCACGCCACGAGCTCCTTCCGCAGCGCCTCCGTCGGCTCCTCGCCCGCGATCAGCGTGACATAGGCGTAGATCCCCTGGCCCTTCAGGTCGTGCGGGAAGCCAACCACCGCCGCTTCCGCCACCTTCGGATGCGCGACCAGCGCGCTCTCGACTTCCGCCGTCCCCATCCGGTGACCGCTCACGTTGATCACGTCGTCGACCCGGCCGGTGATCCACCAATACCCGTCCGCATCCCGCCGCGCGCCGTCGCCGGTGAAGTAATAGCCGGGGAACGTCGAGAAATAGGTCTGCACGAACCGCTCATGGTCCTTGTAGACGGTCCGCATGATGCCCGGCCACGGCTTGGCGATGCAGAGATTGCCCTCCGCCGCGCCCTCGACCCGCTTGCCCTCTGCGTCCACCAGCAACGGCTCGATGCCCGGCAGCGGCAAGGTCGCCGACCCCGGCTTCAGCGCCACGGCTCCCGGCAGCGCCGAGATCAGGATCCCTCCCGTCTCGGTCTGCCACCACGTATCGACGATCGGGCACCGCTCGTCACCGACCACGCGATAATACCAGAGCCACGCCTCCGGGTTGATCGGCTCGCCCACACTGCCGAGGATGCGCAAGCTCTTGCGGCTCGTCTTCTTCACCGGCCCCTCGCCGTCGCGCATCAGCGCTCGCACCGCCGTCGGCGCCGTGTAGAAGATGTTCACCTGGTGTTTGTCGATCACCTGCCAGAACCGCGACGCGTCCGGATAGCTCGGCACGCCCTCGAACATCAGCGTCGTCGCCCCGTTCGCGAGCGGGCCGTACACGATGTACGTGTGCCCCGTGACCCAGCCCACGTCGGCGGTGCACCAGTAGACCTCGCCCGGCCGGTAGTCGAACACCAGGTCGTGCGTCATCGCCGCCCAGACCATGTAGCCGCCGGTCGTGTGCAGCACGCCCTTCGGCTTTCCCGTGCTCCCCGACGTGTACAGGATGAACAGCGGGTCCTCCGCGTTCATCTCCTCCGGCGGACACTCGGCGCTCGCCTTGGCCACCAGTTCGTCATAGCGGTGGTCCCGCCCGGCCTGCATCGGCACGTTGCCGCCCGTCACCGGCACGACCACGACATGCTGGATGCTGGGGCAATGCTTCAGCGCCTCGTCGGCGTTCGTCTTCAGCGCCACCTTGCGACCGCCGCGGCGACCCTCGTCGGCCGTGATCAGCACCGTGCTGTCGCAATCCTGGATCCGGTTCGATAGGCTATCCGGCGAGAACCCGCCGAACACGATGGCATGGATCGCGCCGATCCGCGCGCAAGCGAGCATCGCCACCGCCGCCTCGATCACCATCGGCAAGTAGATCGTGACCCGGTCACCGCGCTTGACCCCCAACCCCTTCAGCGAGTTGGCAAACCGGCACACCTGCTCATGCAGTTCCCGGTAAGTCACTTTCTTGCTGCTGTTCGGGTCGTCGCCCTCCCAGATGATCGCCACCTGGTCCGGCCGCTCCTTCAAATGCCGGTCGAGGCACGTGGCCGACGCGTTCAGCGTCCCATCCTCGTACCATTTGATGTGCACGTCGCCGGTGAAATCGCCGCTCAGGACCTTGCTCGGCTTCTTGATCCAGCTCACCCGCTGCGCCTGCTCGGCCCAGAAACCGTCGTGATCGGTCCGCGCGCGCTCGGTCCAGGCCTTGTGCTGCTCGGCATTGAGATGAGCCCCGTGCGCCGTTGCGGCTGGGACTGGAAAGACCTGATCGGACACGACGATCCCCCTATTCTGATTCGCTTTTGAGCTAAGCTAGTCCTGCCCGCTGGGCGGCGCCATGCCCATGATCTGGATCAAAGCTTCCGGATACCGCCGAGCTTGGCGATGTGGTCCCACTCGGCCTTGCTCACCGGGCCGACCGACAGGCGCGATAACCGCACCAACGCCATGTCCGACAGCGCCGCATCGGCCTTGATCTCGGCCAGGGTGACCGGCCGCTTCAACGACGCGACCGCCTTCATGTCGACGCACACCCAGTCGCCCTTCTCAGCCGTCGGGTCCGGATACGCCTCGCGTACCACCTCGACGATCCCCACGATCTCTTTGCCGATGTTGGAGTGGTAGAAGAACGCCCGATCGCGCTTCTTCATCGCCGCGAGGTTGTTCTTGGCCTGGTGGCTGCGCACGCCTGTCCATGGTTCGATGCCGTTCGCGACCTGCTGCTCCCAGCCGAACACGTCGGGTTCCGATTTGACGAGCCAATACTGCATGGGGCCGGAGACTTGCCCGAGACGCCATCCCGGTCAATGCGGCACGCGATCGATGCCATCTCGCCGGCCTGACACAAGGTTAACGTCGGCCAGACTTACAACCGCGCCGGGCCATGCTATCTTCGACCGGTGGACGCCTCCGCGATACCTCAGCGCCAAACGCGCTCGCTGCACCGATTCGCCAACCCCGGGCGGTTCCTCCGCCTGGCGCGGGGGCTGCAGCCTTGGCTGACCTGGCCGGGCCTGCTCGTCCTCTCGGTAGGCATCGTCTGGGGCCTGTTCATCTCGCCGGCCGACTGGCAGCAGGGCGACAGCGTCCGCATCATGTACATTCATGTGCCAGCAGCCTGGCTCGCCTCGTCCGGCTATGTCGGCCTGGCAATCTGCTCGCTGCTCTCGTTGGTCTGGCGTCATCCGTTGGCCGACCTCGCCGCGATGGAGATCGGCCCGGTGGGCGCGGCGTTCACTGCGATCTGCCTGGCCACCGGCTCGCTCTGGGGCAAGCCGATGTGGGGGGCGTGGTGGGTCTGGGACGCCCGGCTGACCAGCGTCCTGGTCCTGTTCTTCCTCTATCTCGGCCACATCGCC
Source organism: uncultured Alphaproteobacteria bacterium (assembly GCA_963848035.1). GTDB lineage: Bacteria > Pseudomonadota > Alphaproteobacteria > Acetobacterales > Acetobacteraceae > JAVVHH01. The sequence goes on along the minus strand of CAWKCD010000001.1, from coordinate 1,158,303 downwards.
CTGATCCGCGCGTTCGATGACCCGGTCCGCGGCGCCCGCGCCGCCGCCATCCTCGCTTTGGTCGGTGTCATTAACCTGCCGATCATCAAATTCAGCGTAGACTGGTGGAACACGCTTCATCAGGGCAGCACCATCACGCTGACCGGCGCTCCCGGAATGCACGTCGACATGCTCTGGCCGCTCCTCGTCTGCACCATCGGCTACACGCTCTGCTTCGCCGCCCTCGTCCTCGCCCGCACCCGCGCCGCCGTCATGGAACGCCGCATCCGCGGGCTGCTCATGGCGCAAGCCGAACGCGCATGACCCATCTCCCTTTCATCGCGGCCGCCTACGCCCTCGGCACCCTGGTGCCGGCGCTGTTCGGGCTATCCGCCTGGCAACGCCTGCGCCTCGCGCGCCGGCGTCTCGCCGCCATTGACCCGAGGTCGACGCCATGACCCGCAAACGCCGCCGTCTCTGGATCGTCCTCGCCGTGGGCGTTGGTCTCGGCTCGGCCACGGCGCTCGGCCTGTCCGCTTTCGGCGACAACCTCGTCTTCTTCGTCTCGCCCTCGACGCTCGAGCAGCACGCCGAGAACCACGGCCGTACGCTCCGTCTCGGCGGCCTGGTCGAAGCCGGCAGCATCCACCGCACCGAGGTCGCCGGCACGCCCGTCGCCGAGTTCCGCGTCACCGACGGCAAGGCCGCGGTCGACGTCCGCTACTCCGGCATCCTGCCGGACCTGTTCCGCGAAGGGCAGGGGGCCGTGATGCTCGGCGTGCTGCAGCCCGACGGCACGTTCCGCGCGAGCGAAGTTCTCGCCAAACACGACGAGACCTACATGCCCCGCGACGTTGCCGATGCGTTGAAGCGCACCGGCCAATGGCGCCCCGAGCAGGGCGCCGCCCCGCCGGCTGCGACCTGGAACACGCTCGAGCCGACCGCCACGGCGGACCGCAAGTCATGATCCCCGAACTCGGCCATTTCGCCCTGGCGATGGCCTGCGCGATCGCCCTGGCGCAGACGGTCCTGCCGATCTGGGGCGCCCATCGCGGCGACGCCCGCCTGATGGCGGCCGCCCCCGCACTCGCGATCGCTCAACTCCTCGCCCTCGGCTCCGCCGCTGCGGCGCTCGTCTGGGCCAGCGTCGGCGACGATTTCACCGTGCTGAACATCGCCGAGAACAGCCATACGCTGAAGCCGCTGCTCTACAAGATCACCGGCACCTGGGGGAACCACGAGGGCTCGATCCTGCTCTGGGGCCTGATCCTCGCGCTCTGCGGCGGCGCGGTCGCCGCCTTCGGCCGCGGCCTGCCCTCGGCCTTGCGCGCCCGCGTCATCGGCGTCCTCGGCGGCAGCTCCGCCGGCTTTCTGCTGTTCTGCCTGCTCGCGTCCGACCCCTTCACCCGCCTCTGGCCGCCGCCACCCGACGGCCGCGACATGAACCCGCTGCTGCAGGACCCCGGCCTCGCCTTCCACCCGCCCATCCTCTACGCCGGCTATGTCGGCTTCGCCGTCCCCTTCGCCTTCGCCGTCGCCGCCCTGCTCGAGGGCCGCATCGACGCCGCCTGGGGCCGCTGGGTCCGCCCCTGGACGCTGGCCTCCTGGTGCCTGCTCACCTCCGGCATCGCGCTCGGCTCCTGGTGGGCCTATTACGAGCTGGGCTGGGGCGGCTTCTGGTTCTGGGACCCGGTCGAGAACGCCAGCCTGCTCCCCTGGCTCACCGGCACCGCCTTGCTGCACTCCGCGATCGTGGTCGAGAAGCGCGAGGCGCTGAAGGTCTGGACCGTGCTGCTCGCCATCGCGACGTTCTCGCTCTCGCTCTCCGGCACCTTCCTGGTCCGCTCCGGCATCCTCAACTCGGTCCACGCTTTCGCCAATGACCCCGCCCGCGGCGTCTTCATCCTCGGCCTGCTCGCACTAGTGATCGGCGGTTCGCTGCTGCTGTTCGCGTTCCGCGCCCCGGTGCTCGCGCCGGGCGGCCTGTTCTCGCCGATTTCCCGCGAGGGCGCGCTGGTGTTCAACAACATCATGCTTTGCAGCATCGCCGCCGTGGTCATTACCGGCACGCTGTATCCGCTGATCGCCGACTTCATCTTCGGCCACAAGATCTCGGTCGGCGCCCCGTTCTTCAACGCCACCGTCATCCCGCTCGCGATCCCCGTCTTCGTCATGATGACCATCGCGCCCGGCCTCGCCTGGAAACGTGCCCAGCTCGGCCCCGTCCTGATCCGGCTCTGGTGGGCCTCGATCGTCGCCGCCCTCGTCGGCCTCTGGGCCGGCCTCGGCGCAGCCCGGCTGTTGCCCGCGCTCGCCTTCGCGGGATCGGCTTGGATCATCTGCGGCGCAGCGACCGAGATCGTCACCCGCATCCGCCTGTTCCGCATCCCCCTCGGCGACAGCCTCGCCCGCCTCGCCGGGCTGCGCCTCTCCGTGTTCGGCACCGCCCTCGGCCATGCCGGCCTCGGCGTCACCGTTGCCGGGATCGCCGGCATGTCGCTCGCCACCGAACGCGTCGTCGCCCTGCACCCCGGCGAGAGCGTCCAAGCCAACGGCTACAGCTGGACTCTCGAAAATCTACGCGACGCGCCCGGCCCGAACTATCAGTCCCGCATCGCCACCATCCAGGTCACCAAGGACGGCCAACCCTTCCTCACCCTCCAGCCCTCCCGCCGCTCCTTCCCGGTCCAGCGCATGACCACGACCGAGGCCGCCATCCATACCGACGGGATCCGCGACCTCTACGCCGTTCTCGGCGAGGAGCGGGACGGCGTCGCCGTGCTGCGCCTGCACGACAACTTCCTCGCGCCCTGGATCTGGTTCGGCGCCCTCATCATGGCCTCGGGCGGCCTGCTCTCCTTGATCGACCGCCGCATCCGCGTCGGCGCCCCCGCCAAAGCCGCCGCCAGACCCGGGCAAGCCGTCGCGTGAACCGCCGCCGCCTCCTCCTGCTCACGCCCCTCGCCATCTCCGGCGCAGCCGGTTATGGCGCGTGGACCATCCTGTCCCGTATGCGCGAAGGCCGCTTCGACCCGCACGACGTCCCAAGCCAACTGATCGGCAAACGAATCCCCGCCTTCGACGCCCTGCCGCCTCTGGCAGACGGCGCCGCCGGCTTCGGCTCCAGCGAACTCACCGGCACCGGCAAGCCGATCCTGGTCAATTTCTTCGCCAGCTGGTGCGTGCCCTGCGTCGTCGAGGCGCCCACGTTGATGGCACTCTCCAAGGAGATCCCGATCTGGGGCATCGCCTACAAGGACAAACCCACCGCAGCCCGCACCTTCCTCGAGCGACACGGCGACCCCTACGCCCGCCTCGCCATGGACGAGCCCGGCCGCGTCGCCATCGATTGGGGAGTCTACGGCGTTCCCGAGACCTACCTGCTCGACAGCACCGGCGTGGTCCGTTGGCGCCAAGCCGGCCCCGTCACCCCCGACGTGGCCGAAACCCAACTCCGCCCGATGCTCCGGAGCGTCGCGTGAAGCTGCTGCCGGCCGCGCTGCTGGCCCTTATCCATCCACCCCGCCTGGGCCGTCAGCGACCCGGCCGAGATGCTCAAGGACCCCGCCCTCGAACTGCGCGCCGAACAGGTCGGCTCCCAACTCCGCTGCCTCGTCTGCCAGAACGAGAGCATCGAGGACAGCAACGCCGACCTCGCCAAGGACCTCCGCCACCTGGTCCGCCAACGCATCGAATCCGGCGACACCGACCAGCAAGCCACTGAATGGGTCGTCGCCCGCTACGGCGATTTCGTCCGCCTCCGCCCGCCCTTCAACTGGGTCACCGCGGCCCTCTGGGGCTCCCCCCTCATCGCGCTCGCGATTGGGCTCGGCGCCGCCCTTCTGCTCCGCCTCCGCCCGCCCGCCGCCCCGGCGCCGCTCACCGCTGCCGAGCGGGCCCGCCTCGCCGAACTGACGAGCCAGCCCCCCGCCGCATGATCTTCGCACTGATTGCACTCCTCGCGCTGGCGGTGCTGGCGCCGCTGTTGCTCGTCCTGCGCGGCCGCACCTCCGCCCGCGGCGCCCGCGAACTCGCGCTCGACCTGCACCGAACCCAGCTCCGCGAACTTGACCGCGACCTCGCCGAGGGCCGCATCCTGCCCGACGAGCACAAGACCGCCATCCTCGAGGTCCAACGCCGCATCCTCTCCGCCGCCGCAAAGGAAGAGACCGCCCCGCACACCGGCGCCCGCTGGCCCGTCGTCGCCACCGCGGTGATCGTCCCCCTGATCGCAGCCGGGCTGTATGCGGTGAGCGGCAGCCGCCCGCTCCTGCCCTCGGTGCAGAGCAACGCCCCCGAAGCCCAGTTCGCCGAACAGGCCGCCCTCATCGCCGAATTGCGCGAACGCCTCTCCCAGATGGATCCGGCCTCCGACCGCGCCCGCCAAGGCTACGTCCTGCTCGGCCAAGTCGAAGAATCCCGCGGCAACGACGCCGGCGCCGCCTCCGCCTACCGCCTAGCGCTGCGCAGCCGCTTCGACGCCACCATCGCCGCCCGTGCCGCGGAGGCTTCCGTGCGCGCCGAAGGCGGCGTCAGCGAAAGCACCGCCGCCCTGTTCCGCCGGGCCCTTGCAGCCGCGCCAGACGCTCCGTGGCGCCCCCTTGCGGAACGCCGCCTGCAGCAGCCGCGCCTCCCCTGATCAAGTCTCCCGCGGCACCAGCCCCCGCGTGATGCTCATCAGGAACTTCCGGATCCGATCCCGCTGCGGCTCGAACACCACTCCGAACGCCAGCGAGCACACGACCGCCAGCCCCGCCGCCACCGGCCCGGACTCGGGCATCATGCTCTTGAAGAACTGCATCAGCGGGAAATGCATGATGTAGAGGCTGAAACTCACATCGGCCAACGCTTTGCCGCCCCGTGCCAACCAGACCGGCCATGCGATCTCTGCGCTGCACAACGACCAGATCAACCCCGACGTCGCGATGCACCGGACGTAGTCGCCGAGGAACCATTGTGAAAACCGCAGCGGAAGCCCGATACCGGCGGCAATCGCCGCACTCGCCGCATCCGTCGCCTCGTCCCAACCCGACCCGGCGAATGCCAGCAACGCCACCAGCGACACCGCTGCCACCACCCGTGCCGCCCCCCGCGGCAAAGTCCACCGCAACGACAGCGCATAGATCCCCGCGCCGGCCAGCCACACCGGGAACAGGACGACGATCTTCGGCCCGACCAGCAGCAGCGCCATCACAACGGCGACATACCGCACCATGCCGCGCGTGAAGAACCACACGCCAAAGATGACGTAGTACCAAACCTCGTAGTTCAGCGACCAATACGGCCCGATCGAGAACGCCGTGATCGCCAGCGTCCAAAGATCGCCCCCGAACAGTAGATGCAGTCCGAGATACGGCACCGGTTGCCGCAACTGATAGGCATCCGGCGGCACTACCCCGCGCGACAGCGCGAAGTAGTTCAGCGCCATGATGATCAGCAGCGCCGGCACCGCCACCGAATAGACCCGCGCGCCCCGCTTGATCGCGTAATCGACCGCCGCCGACCCCCGGCGCGTCGTCGCCGCGATCACGAACCCCGACAGCACGAAGAACACGATCACCGCCGAATGCCCGATCTTCGGGGTCATGAACGAGAGCGCCCCCTCATCCAAATGCAGCCACGACACGTGATACAGCACCACCGCCGAAGCCGTGGCCGCGCGCAGCAGGTCGAGCGAGAGCGAAGCCGACCGACTAATCGCCATGACTATCGCGGGTCCCGAACCATCATGGTTGATCGTCTCGAATGAGCTCTCGTTCTAGTGAGCGCGCCCGTCCCGAGCAAGGTTCGACGTCCCGCCCAGATACGTCGCCGCCACCTGCGGATCCCCCGCAAGCTGCGCGCTCTCGCCGCTCAGCACCACGCGTCCGGTCTCCAGGACATAGCCATGGTCGGCCACCTGCAGCGCCGCCCGCGCGTTCTGCTCCACCAGCAGGATCGCGCCCCCATGCGCCCGCAGGTCGGCGATGATGCGGAAGATCTCCTGCACGATCAGCGGCGCCAACCCCAGGCTCGGCTCGTCCAGCATCAGCACCTCGGGCCGGCCCATCAGCGCGCGCCCCATCGCCAGCATCTGCCGCTCCCCGCCGGACAGCGTTCCCGCCTGCTGCCGACGCCGCTCCGCCAGCCGCGGAAACAGCGCATAAACCTCCCCCAGCGCCCGCTTGATCGCCTCGGCGCCCTCGGCCCGGAACCGGAATGCCCCGAGCTGCAGATTGTCCTCGACGGTCAGGGTGGTGAACAGCTCGCGCTTCTCCGGCACCAGGCACAGCCCGGACCGCACCCGTGCCTCCACGCTCCGCCCATGCAGTTCCGCGCCTCGCAGCCGCACCGCGCCGACCCCCGGATGCACCCCCATGATTGCGTTCAGCAGCGTCGTCTTCCCCGCGCCGTTCGGCCCGATCACCGTCGCGATCTGCCCGGCGCCGACCTGCAGGCTGACCCCATGCACCGCCCCGATGCCGCCATAGCTGACCGAAAGGTCCTCGACCTCCAGCAGCGTCACGCGACCGCCCCGAGATAGGAGTCGATCACCGCCGGGTCGGCCCGGATCACGTCCGGCGTGCCTTCGGCCAGCTTGGTGCCGAACTGCATGACGACGATCCGGTCGGCCAGGTTCATCACGAATTCCATGTCGTGCTCGACCAGCAGCACCGTATGCCCATCGTTGCGCAGCTCGCGCAGGAGCGTCGCCAGCTCCGCCTTTTCCGCGTGCCGCAGCCCGGCCGCCGGCTCGTCCAGCAGCAGCAGCACCGGATCGAGGCACAGCGCCCGCGCGATCTCGACGATCCGTTGCTGCCCGAGCGCGAGGCTCGACGCAGGCTGGTGCGCATAAATCCGCAACCCGACCCGCTCCAACTGGCGCGCCGCCTCCGCGAACAGCCGTGCCTCCTCGCCGCGATCCAGGCGCAGCACCGCCGAAGCGAAGCTCGCCCGGCCCCGCAGATGTGCCCCCAGCGCCACGTTCTCGATCACCGACATCCCCGGCACCAGCCGGACATGCTGGAACGTCCGCCCCATCCCGAGCCGAGCGACGAGCGGCGGCGTCGCATGCCGCAGCGCCTTGCCCAGGAAGCGGATCGACCCCGCGCTCGGCCGGATCACCCCGGTCAGCAGATTGAACGTCGTGCTCTTCCCGGCGCCGTTCGGCCCGATCAGCGCGACGATCTCCTGCCCGAGCAGCGCCAGATCGAGGTCGTCGACCGCCACCAGCCCCCCGAAATTGCGCCGCAGCCCGGACGCTTCCAGCACCGGCACGCCCGGCGACGGCATCGCCCGGATCGGCAGCGCCGCCGCCAACGGGACGTTCCGGCGTCGCGTGCCCTTGCGCCGAACGACCGCCCGCAGCATCGGGAACAGCCCGTCCGGCGCGGCCTGCAGGATCAGCACCAGCACCGCGCCGAACACGATCGTCTCGTAATTGCCCGCCGACCCGAACAGGAGCGGCAGCAAATTCTGCAGCTCGTCGTTCACCAGCGTCACCAGCCCGGCGCCGAGCAACGCCCCCCACACCGACCCGGCCCCGCCGATCACCGCCATCAGCAGATACTCGATGCTGGCGTTCAGCCCGAACGGCGTCGGATTCACGCTTCGCTGCATGTGCGCGTAGAGCCAGCCCGCAAGCCCGGCCAGCACCGCCGAATAGGTGAAGGCGAGCATCCGCGTCCGCGTCAGATCCACCCCGAAGCTCGCCGCCGCCAGCGCCCCGCCCCGCAACGCCCGGATCGCCCGCCCGGCGCGGCTGTCCAGAAGGTTCAGCGTCGCGATCACCGAAACCGTCACGCCCAGCCACACCGGGTAGAAATACGTGGCGCTATCGGTCAGCTGCACGCCCGCAATCTCGAGCGGCGGGATCCCCGAGATCCCGTCGTTACGACCGAAGAAGTCTAGATTGGCGAACACGTAATAGAGGCTCACCGACCAAGCCAGCGTGCCGAGCGCGAGATAGTGCCCCGACAGCCGCAGCGTGACCGCCCCGATCGCCAGCGCCCCCGCGGCCGCCACCGCCAGCGACACCGGCAAGGTCAGCCAAGGCGAGATCCCGTAACGCGTCGACAGGATCGCTGTCGCATAGGCGCCAAAGCCCATGAATGTCGCCTGCCCGAACGAGGTCATGCCGCCGAACCCGGTCAGCACCACCAACCCCGTGGCCACGATCGCCGCGATCCCCGCATAATCGGCCAGCGTCAGCCAATAGGGCGGCACCGGCAGCGCCGGCAGGCAGAGCAGCAGCGCCAGCACGAAGAAAGGCAGCAGGCGCGCGGTCATTCCTCTTCCTCCGCCGGGCTGCGGAACGAACGCCAGAGCAGCACCGGGATGATGATCGTGAACACGATCACCTCCTTGAACGCGCTCGCATAGAAGCTCGCGAAACTCTCGACGCAGCCCACCAGCAGCGCCGCCGCCGCCGCCAGCGGATAGCTCACCAGCCCGCCGATGATCGCCGCGACGAACCCCTTCAGCCCGATCAGGAAGCCGCTATCGTAATAGATCGTCGTCAGCGGCACGATCAGCACGCCCGACATCGCCCCCAACAGCCCGGCCAGCGCGAACGCCGTCCGCCCGGACAGCGACGGCGAGATCCCCACCAGCCGCGCCCCGAGCCGGTTGACCGCCGTCGCCCGCAGCGCCTTGCCCGCCAGCGTGTGCTCGAAGAACACCGCCAGACCTGCCATCGCCGCCACCGTCAGCCCGACGATCCAGATCGCCTGCCCCTGCACGACCAGGTCGCCCAGCGAGAACCGCGCATCGGAGAACCCGGCCGCGCGAAACCCTTCCGGCCCGAAAAAGACCAGCCCCAACCCGCCCAACGCGAGATGCACGCCCACGCTCGCGATCAGCAGCACCAGCACCGATGCGTTCGCGAGCGGCCGAAACGCGATCCGATAGAGGCAAGGAGCCATTGGCGCCACGACCGCGACCGTCAGCACCGCGTCCACCGCGACGCCCAGCCTGAGCGGCGCGGCCAGGACGCAGCACCCGATCGCCACCGCCGGCAGCAGCAGCGTCTCGGCCAGCAGCCCGAGCCCGAGCCGTCGCTCCTCGATCACCCCAACGATGAAAGCGGCCGCACCGAGACATCCCAGCAGCCAGACGCTGCCCGGCAGATGGCCGGCATCCAGCGCGGCATAGGTCAGCGACCCGAATGCAACCAACTCGCCCTGCGGGATCAGGATCACCCGCGTCACCGCGAACACGAGCACCAGCGAGAGCGCCAACAGTGCGTAAATGGCGCCGTTGACGATCCCGTCCTGCAACAGAATCAGCGCAATATCTGCGTCCAACGCCTACTTCACCTCAGACGCAAGCGGCGCTTACTTGATCAGCAGCCAGTCGCCGTTCTTGATCGTGACCATCACGCGCGCGCGGTCATCCATGCCGTTGTGGTCCGTGGCGGACATGTCGACGATGCCGTTCGACAACACGACCTCATGCTCCTGCTCGAGCGCGTCGCGCAGGGCGGCGCGGAATTCCGGCGTGCCGGGCTTACCCGCCTTGAGCGCGGCCGGCGCCGCCTGGCCGAGCTCGATCCCGGCATCGTACATGTGTGCGCCGAACGTCGAGAAACTGCCCTCGCCATACATCTTGTCGTAGGCGCCGACGAACTTGGTCGCGATCGGCTTGATCTTGCTGTCGTCCGGCAACTGCGTCGGCACCAGCACTGGCCCGGCCGGCAGGACCGTACCCTCCAGATCCTTGCCGCCGACCCGCAGGAAATCACGGTTCGCCACGCCATGTGTCTGATAGTAGGCGCCGGCATAGCCGCGCTCCTTCAGCGTTTTCTGCGGCAGCGCCGCCGGCGTCCCCGCGCCCGCGATCAGCACCGCGTCCGGCTTGGCCGCCACCAGCTTCAGCACCTGTCCGGTGACGCTCTGGTCATTGCGCGCGAAGCGTTCGGCCGCGACGATCTTGATCCCCTTGTCCTCGAGCGCCTTCGTCGCCTCGACCAGCCAACCGTCGCCATAGGCGTCGTTGAACCCGATGAAGCCCACGGTCTTGATGCCATGCGCCGCCATGTGCCCGGCAATCGCGCGCGCCATCAGGCTGTCGTTCTGCGGCGTCTTGAACACCCAGCGTTTGGCGCCCTCCACCGGCGCGATGATCTTCTCGGACGCCGCGAGCGCGATCAGCGGGACCTTCTTCTCGCCCGCGACATCCACCATGGCGAGCGACGCCGGGGTCGTCGACGATCCGATCAGCAGATCCACGTTGCTCTCGTCGATCAGCTTGCGCGCGTTCGCGACCGCGCGCGTGCTGTCGGCGCCGTCATCGAGCACGATGTACTCGACCTTCTGGCCGCCGATCTCGGTCGGCAGGAAGGCGACGCTGTTCTTTTCAGGAACGCCGAGGCTCGCGGCCGGGCCGGTGGTCGAGACGCTGATGCCAACCTTGATCTGCGCGAGGGCCGGAACCGAGGCGAGCCAAACTGTCGCCACCACTGCCGCTGCCACCTGACGCATCGTTCCGCTCCCCAGCAAATCTTGGCGGAGTGGTATGGCTCGCCCTGGGGGGTGTCAAGAAACCGTGTGGCGAGGACGGAGCGCGGCGCGAAGCCGCGCTCCACTGTGTGTCAGCGCGCCTGGTTGGCCGCAAGCGCAGAGGCGTCCGCCGCGGTGGGGGCCGGGGTCTCGGCCGCCGAGGACGGCGCTGTCGCGATCACCGACGAGGTCGTCGGCGTGCTGCTGGCGGGTTCCGGAGCCGGCACCGGCATGGGCGCGGGCGCCGGAGAAGCCGAAGCCATGTCGGTATTGGCCGGGATCGCCGATGCCAGCGAGGCGGTGTTGGCTTCGAGCTGCACCCGCAGATTGGTCACGGCCGCAACCTGCGCATCAGTCGCGCCGGCATTCTTCGCCGCCGCCTCGGCCGCGACGAGCTGCGCGGCCAGCCCGCGGAATGCTTCCGTCGCGCTGGCGATGATCGTGCCCTGGGCGGCGACGTCGCCGCGCAGCTTGGTCATTTCGGTTTCAAAGGTGTCGGACATCTGCTTCAGCTCCTGAAGGATGAGGGCAAGGCCAGCCTGATCGAGAGTGTCTGCCGGCGACGTGAGACGCGCGGCATACGAAACGACTAGCCGGCGGAGGCCGGCGAGTACGTAGATCTCCTCGCGAGTTAACGAGGGCATGGGGGAAGACGCGGGATGAGGAACACCACAACCTCCACTGTGAGGAGAGTTTTCCTAGAATTCCCGAATTTGCGGCGCAAGCGGTCGTTTGCCGCTCATGATGGGTTTCGAAATATTACATGCGCAAACTGCGCAGCAGGAATGCGTTCCGAACGTGATGCTGCTCACACTTTCTTCATAGTTTTAAGTGATAAGAAAGTCTGGCGACGCAGCACGTCGTCGCGGCTTGGAGTTGTGTGCGATGGCCTTCATTCGTACGGCGCTGATCATCGGGGCGTTGCTGCTCGGTTGGACCGCCCTGCGCCATCAAGGCGTGGCCGGCAGCGCGGCCGCGACTCCGGCGGTGGTTATCCCGCCCGTTCCGTCCGGCACGGCGGGCTGAGCCAGCCCGTCAGCCGCGAGCGCCGTTCGAGCGCCGAACGAACCTTCCCGTCCAGCAACGCATCCAGTTCACCCACATGGTCGTAGGCCGGCATCAGCGAATTGAGCGCGTCGGTCTTTTCTGTTGCGGGATGAAAATAAATCTCACCGAGGCCGCCCGGCAGCCTCGGCGCGGCCACCAGTAACTTATCGGCCGTCATCGCGCCGCTCCATGCGAGGCCCAGGATCCAGTCGTTCATCCTGAGTCCAGCTCTCCGCCCCTGCCGCCGCAGTAAGGCGCACCACCAGTAGAGCGCATTTGCCCCGAACCCTTGCTCGACGCCGCACGACCGCATCAAGCTCAGCGGTTCAGCCGGAATCCGCAGCGCGCGCAACCCGAAATCACGCCCGGTCTCGATGAGCAGCCGTCCCACCGTCGGGTGCAGGTGCATGTGCTTATGGGCGTTGGCATGATCCAGCGTGAGCCCGGTCGCGGCAAACGCCCGATATTGCGCCAGGATTTCCGCCTGCAGGCGTCGCCGCGCGCCAGGTCTGAAGAAGTAGTTGATGCCGAGCCCGAGTTGGTCGCTACCGAACTGCCCGCCCGGCGCCGAACCAGGCAGAACCGCCGGCCCCTCGATCACCACGAGATGCAACCCGACGCCGAGGCCCGGCATCGCACGAGCCCGGCGCACCGCATCGGCAGCCGCCGGGCCGGCAACCATCAGGCTCGCGGTTGAGAGAATGCCCTCGCGATGCGCGCGCTCGACCGCCTCATTCACCTCGACGGACAGTCCGAAATCGTCCGCCGAGATGATGAGGCCGCTGCTCAGTACCGGTATTGCTCGTGCTTGAACGGCCCGGCCACGGTCACGCCGATATACTCGGCCTGCGGCGGCGAGAGCTTCGTCAGCTTCGCGCCGACCTTATCGAGATGCAGCGCCGCGACCTTCTCGTCGAGATGCTTCGGCAGGGTGTACACCTCGTTCTTGTACTTGCCCGCCGGAGCCGTCCACAGCTCGATCTGCGCCAGCACCTGATTGGTGAAGCTCGCCGACATGACGAAGCTCGGATGCCCGGTCGCGTTGCCCAGGTTCACCAACCGCCCCTCGCTCAACACGACCAACCGCTTCTGGTCGGGGAACACGACCTCGTCCACCTGCGGCTTCACGTTCTCCCACTTGTAGTTGCGCAGGCTCTCGATCTGGATCTCGCTGTCGAAGTGGCCGATGTTGCACACGATCGCGCGGTTCTTCATCTGGCGCATGTGGTCGAGCGTGATCACGTCGATGTTGCCGGTGGCCGTCACGAAGATGTCGGCCCGCGGCGCCGCATCCTCCATCGTCACGACCTCATACCCTTCCATCGCCGCCTGCAACGCGCAGATCGGATCGACTTCCGTGACCAGCACCCGGCAGCCGCCATTCTTCAAGCTCGCCGCCGAGCCCTTGCCGACATCGCCATAGCCCGCGACGCAGGCGACCTTACCGGCCAGCATGACGTCGGTGCCGCGGCGGATCGCGTCGACCAGGCTTTCCTTACAGCCATACAGATTGTCGAACTTCGACTTGGTCACGCTGTCGTTGACGTTGATCGCGGGCATCTTCAATGCCCCGTTCTTCGCCATCTCCCACAGCCGGTGCACGCCAGTCGTGGTCTCCTCCGACAGCCCCTTGATCCCGGCCAACAGGTCCGGATGCTTCTCGTGCACGAGCTTGGTCAGATCGCCGCCATCGTCGAGGATCATGTTCGGCACCCAGCCATCCGGCCCGCGGACCGTCTGCTCGATCGCCCACCAGAACTCGTCCTCGCTCATGCCCTTCCAGGCAAACACCGGCGTGCCCGCTTCGGCGACGGCCGCCGCAGCATGGTCCTGCGTCGAGAAGATGTTGCAGCTCGACCAACGCACGGTGGCGCCCAGCGCCGTCAGCGTCTCGATCAGAACCGCCGTTTGAATCGTCATGTGCAGCGAGCCCACGATCCGCGCGCCCTTCAGCGGCTGGCTCGCGCCATATTCCGCCCGCAGCGCCATCAGCCCCGGCATCTCGTCCTCGGCCATCAGGATCTCCTTGCGACCCCAAGCGGCAAGGCTGATATCGCGGACCTTAAAATCCTGCGCAACGTTCATGTCTGGCATCCGGCGGCTCCTATGCGGGTGCCGCGTCATATAAGGATATCTTTATCAGCGCAAGGTTCGGCACAAATGAGAAAGGCCGGCTCGCGGGGGCGAGGCCGGCCTTTGGAGTGGGGTGCGGATTAGCGCTGGGCTTCGGGGGAGACGACCATGCAGTTGGTGCGGGCGCGGCTGAGGCGTTCGCAGGCTTGCGAGGCTTCGGCCTGGGAGAGGCCGCCGAGGCGCGCGCGGTAGAGAAGGCCGCCGGGCTGGCGGACGCCGGCGACGACGGTTTGAGCGGAGCCGAGGACGTCGCGGGCATGGTCGCGGGCGGCGGCGGTCGCGGAGCGGGCGATGTTCTGGTTGGCGAAGGCGCCGACCTGGACAGCCCATGCGCCGCCCTTGGCGGTGACGATCGGGACGGCGCGGCTGGGCGCGGCGTTGGCCGAGGAGATCAGGCCGAAGCCTCGGCTGTGCGGACCGAGCGCCACCAGTTCGGAGGCGGCGGCGGCGCGGGCCGATGGGGGGCGCGGCGGCTCGGGGAATTCTGCGACTTCGATCGGTCGGCTCGCACCGAGCGAGCGACGGGCAAACTGATTGCTGACCGGCGGCGGCGGCGGCGGCTCGGGCAGTGGCAAGTCGCGCGCCATGCGGGCTGCGTTGGCGCGTCGGGCTGCGCCGAGGACGGAGCGGACCGGGTCGGCCTCGGGCTCGACATAGGCGGGCTCGGGCCGAGAGATGCGGAACGGCTGCGCTGGCGGTTCGGCCTCGGCGACCATGACGGGGGCCGGGGCCGGCGGGTTGAGCTTGATATAGGGCGTGGGTGCCTCGGCGCGCGCAACGGCGACCGGTGCGGGCGGAGCCAGCGTGATGACCGGGCGCGGCGCCTCCGCCACTTCAACCGGCGCGCTGAGGACGGGCGGATTGAGGACGATCGGGCGCGCGGGCTCAGCCGGGACCGGCACCGTGCTCGCGAACTGCGTGTCGTATTGCGGGTAGCGCGGGCCAGACTGGATGTTCAGCGGCAGCGAGTTCATCGCATAGGTGGCGCCCGGCGAAGCGCGGCTCGGCTCGTAGCCGGCGATGCGCGGCCCGATCGACGCGACATAGCGGCGCGTCTCGGTCGGCAGGGTGCGGTTGCGCGTTAGATAATCATCGAGGCGGCCAGGTCCGGCATTGTAGGCGGCGAGAAAGCCTGGCGAGCCATAGATGTCGTACATCTCGCGAAGGTAGGCCGCGCCGGCGAGGATGTTGTTGTGCGGATCGTAGGGGTCGTCGCCGAGTTCCCGGTAGCGGCTACGGAGGTCGTCATAGGTCGCGGGCATCACCTGCATCAGGCCCATGGCGCCGGCGCCGGAGGTGATCAGATCACCGCCGCGATTGAAGAGATGACCGCCGGATTCCTGGCGCATGACTTCACGGATCCATTTGTCCGGCACGTCGTATTTGGCAGAGGCTTCGCGGATGTAGGGGCCCCAGGGATCGCTGGCCGGGCCGGGGGGCGTATAGCTGCCGCGGGCACGGGCGAGATAGGACGACGTCTCTTGCTGGGCTGTGAACTGCGGTTTGCTGGCGCAGCCGGCCATCAAGCCGATGATGGCGACGGTGCCGAACAAGAACGAGGCGGTTTTCAGCGACAATATGGCCTCCGTGATAGGCGCGGCCGGGCGTGGCCGGAGGTCAAGACGGCTTGAAAGCCATCCTTCAGGCAGTTCAGTAGCAACTCAGTGCAAAGCCCTAAACGAGCGCAAGATTCTGGGCAAATCTTTTCTCGCCGTTAACCGCCACAACCCGGCGCCAGTGTAGCGCGGCGGCGACACGGGGCAGAGTGTCGGCGAATCCGTTGTGTCGGGCGCGGTGATCGGATACGGGCAGCGCATGAGCTTCACTCAGACCCAGGCAGCCATGCCGGCGACAGAAGCCGGGCCGCGCCATCTCGTGCTCCAGTCCGGGCTGGGACGCGCGGAGCGATACCGGCTCGCCGTGGCGGACCTCGTCGACGCCGGCAAACTCTGGCGTCTGGCACTCACGCTGGGATGGTTCGACATTCGGCTCCGTTATCGCGGGTCCATGCTGGGCCCGTTCTGGCTGACACTGTCGACCGCCGTGATGGTGGCCGCATTGGGTATTCTGTACTCCAAATTGTTTAAGATGGAGTTACACGACTACCTGCCGTTCCTCGCGCTATCGCTTGTCTTGTGGAACGTGCTGTCCGCGGTGATCGGGGATGCCTGCACCTGCTTCACCTCGGCCGAAGGCATGATCCGTTCGATGCGGATGCCGTATTCGCTGCATGCGGTCCGCGTCGTCGTGCGCAACCTGATCGTCCTGGCGCACAACGTCGTGGTGATCCTCGCAGTATATATCTGGTTCGACCGCTGGCCCGGCCTGCACGCGTTCGAGGCGATCCCGGGCCTGTTGCTCTGGGCGGTGGACGGGCTGGCGATCTGCTTGTTCCTGGGCCCGATCGGCGCCCGCTTCCGCGACATCCCGCCGATCGTCGCCAGCGTGATCCAGATTGCCTTCTTTGTCAGCCCGATCATCTGGAAGCCGGAATTGCTGCACGGCTGGGCGCTGCAGTACCTCTGGCTCAACCCGTTCTACACGCTGCTGGAAGTGGTCCGCGCGCCGATGCTGGGGGATCCGGTCGCGTTACGGGTCTGGGCATCCGCGCTCGGGTTCAGCGCGATCCTGCTCGTGCTCGCCTGGCTCATGTTCGCCCGCACCCGCGGCCGGCTCGCGTTCTGGGTGTAGCCATGGCCGCGGTAACCATAGAGAACGTCCGGGTCGATTTCCCGATCTATCACGGCAATAGCCGCAGCCTGAAGCGGCACGTCTTCGCCGCGGCCAGCGGACGGCTGCAGTCGGACGACAAGCACCGGATCGTCGTCAGCGCGCTGCGCGACATTTCGCTCTCGCTGCGCAGCGGCGACCGGCTCGGCCTGATCGGCGGCAACGGCGCCGGGAAGACCACGCTGTTGCGCACCCTGGCTGGGATCTACGAGCCGGTGGAGGGGAGGGTGGACGTCGAGGGCCGCATCGGCGCGCTGCTAGACCCGAATCTGGGCATGAATTACGAGCTGACCGGGCGCGAGAACATCTCGCTGCGCGGACGCTACAACGGCCTGTCGCGTGAGGCGATCCTGCGGCTCGAGGAGGATGTCGAGACCTTCGCCGAACTGGACGATTTCCTCGATCTGCCGATGCGCTTCTACAGCGCGGGTATGACGGTGCGCCTCGGCTTCGCGCTGGCCACGGCGATCCATCCGGAAGTGCTGTTGATGGACGAGTGGCTGCTCGCCGGCGACGCCGCCTTCATGGACAAGGCGTCAGCACGGCTCGAGGCCGTGGTCCGCAAGGCGGAGATCTTGGTGCTTTCTTCACATATGCCCAGCATCATCCTGAACTGGAGCACGCGGGTCATCCGCATGCATCAGGGCCGCATCATCGACGATGGGCCGCCGCAGGAGGTGATGGACCGGTATCTGGCATCCGTAAGCGAGGTTGCGCCGGCATGAGCGTCGTCCAGCGGTCGATCGTGTTCGACACCGAGACCACCGGGCTCGACCCGGCGACCGGCGACCGGGTCATCGAGATCGCCTGCCTCGAACTGATCCGCGACCTGCCGACCGGCCGACATTTCCATACGCTGCTCGACCCGGAGCGCGACGTGCCAGAGGACGCCACGCGCGTCCACGGGTTCACGCGGGCGCACCTGGTCGGCAAGCCGCGCTTCGCGGACATCGTCGACGACATGCTGGAGTTCATCGCCGATGCGCCGATGATCGCCCATAACGCCGCGTTCGACTTCGGCTTCCTCGACGCCGAACTCAAGCGGATCGGGCGGGCGTTGCTCGACCGCCAGCGCATGGTCTGCACGCTGGTGATGGCCAAGACGCGCTTTCCCGGCCTTCCCAACAGTCTCGACGCGCTCTGCCGCCGCTACGGTATCGACCTCTCGGAGCGGAGCAGCCACAACGCGCTGCTGGACTGCCGCCTGCTCTGCGACGTCTACGTCGAACTCACCGGCGGCCGGCAACCGTTGCTGCTGCCCGAGGACGAGGGCGGCCGCTCGCTGCCGACCGTGAGTTACGCGCCGGTGGTCGGGCGCCGGCCGGTGCTGCTCCAGATCGATGAAGCGGCGATGGCGCGGCACCTGGCGTTCGTCGCCAAGTTGAAAGAGCCGGTCTGGCTCAGCTGATCGCGTCGATCCCGGCCATATAGGGGCGCAGGACTTCCGGCACGCCGATCGCGCCGTCCGCGCGTTGATAGGTTTCCATGACCGCGATCAGGGCGCGGCCGACGGCGACGCCGGAGCCGTTTAGGGTATGCAGCGGGCCCGAAGCCTTGCCGTCCGCGCCGCGCAGGCGGGCGTTCATGCGGCGGGACTGGAAATCCCGGGTGTTGGAACAGGAGCTGATCTCGCGCCAGGCCTTCTGGCCGGGCAGCCAGACCTCGAGATCGAACGTCTTGGCGGCACCGAACCCGGTATCCCCCGCGCAGAGCAGCATCCGCCGAAAGCTGAGCCCCAGCGCCTGTAGGATCGCCTCGGCGCAGGACGTCATGCGCTCGTGCTCCTCGGCGCTCTTCTCCGGGTGGCAGATGCTGACCAGCTCGACTTTGCGGAACTGGTGCTGGCGCAACATGCCGCGGGTGTCACGCCCGGCCGCGCCGGCTTCGCTGCGGAAGCACTCGGTCAGCGCGGTGACCCGGATCGGGAGCTGCGCCTCGGGCACGATCTGGTCCATCACCAGGCTGGTCAGCGGCACTTCGCTGGTCGGAATCAGCCAGCGGCCGTCGGTGGTGCGGAACAGGTCCTCGGCAAATTTCGGCAGCTTGTCGGTGCCGTAGGCGGCGGCGTCGTTGACCAACAGCGGCACCTGCGTCTCGGTGTAGCCATGGTCGATCGTGTGCCGGTCGAGCATGAACTGGCCCAGCGCACGCTCGAGGCGAGCGAGGGGGCCGCGCAGGATGGTGAAGCGCGAGCCGGACATGCGGGACGCGGACTCGAAATCCATCATCCCCAGCGCCTCACCGAGCTCGAAATGCTCGCGCGCCGGGAAATCGAACGAGACCGGCTCGCCGACCTGCTTGATGACGACGTTGCCGCTCTCGTCGGCGCCCTCCGGCACGTCCGGATCGAGGCGGTTCGGCAGCACTTCGAGTTCGCGCTTGATCGCGGCATCGAGCGAGGCGGTGCGCTCGTCGAGTTCGGCCATGCGGTCGCGCAGCGCGGTCGCTTCGGCCTCCATTGCCGAGGTCTCCTGACCCTGGCGCTTGGCCTGGCCGACCTGCTTGGCGAGCGCGTTGCGCTTGGTCTGGCTCTCCTGAGCGGCCGTCACCGCGGCGCGGCGGTCGGTGTCGAGCGCGACGATTGCATCGGCCCGAGGCGGAAGACCGCGTCGGGCGAGATCACGGTCGAACGCCGCCGGGTGCTGCCGGATTGCGCGAAGGTCGTGCATCTATTCCTCGACCCGCTTGGCCTCGACCAGCTTGGCGCACTGGATCGAGATCTCGTAGAGCGCGATCAGCGGGATCGCGAGGCCGGTCTGGGTGATGACGTCGGGCGGCGTGATGATCGCGGCCACGATGAACATGCCGACATAAGCGTAACGCCGATACTTCTTGAGCCCGCCGGAGGTGACGATCCCCACCTTGGCCAGCAAGGTCAGCAGCACCGGCAACTGGAAGGCGAGGCCGAAGGCGAAGATCAGCTTCATCACCAGGCTGAGATATTCGCTCACCTTGGCCTCGAGCTCGATCGGCAGGCCGCCTGCGCCGGTGGGCGTCTCGAAGCTGAGAAAGAAGCTCCAGGCAGCCGGGAACACGAAGTAATAGGCGAGGGCCGCGCCCATCACGAACAGGACCGGCGTGGCGATCAGGAACGGGCCGAGCGCGCGCTTCTCGCTGCGGTAGAGGCCCGGCGCGATGAACATGTAGAGCTGTCCGGCGATGACCGGGAACGCGAGGAATGCACCGCCGAAGAACGCCACCCGCAGATAGGTGAAGAACGCTTCGTAGAGCTGCGTGTAGATCATGCGGCGATTGCCGCCGCGCTGCTCGAGGATGTGGGCGAGCGGCTGGACCAGGAACGAGTAGATCTCGCGGCTGAAATAGTAGCAGACCGCGAAACACAGGAAGAATGCGACCGCCGCCCAGAGTAGCCGTCGTCGCAGCTCGATCAGGTGATCGAGCAGCGGCATCGGCTTGTCGTTGATCGGGTCTTCTTCGGGTTCGGACAGGGTATTGGGCGCCACGGTTAGAGATCAGGCGTAGGTGTTCTGCGCTGCGATCGCCGCCGACGGCGGGATGAAAGCGGGCGCGGAGCGTTGGGCTCGGACCGGTCCGTAATTCGGCGGCACGAAGGCGGGCGCTTCGACGACGGGCTCGGGTTCGGCCTGGGGCAGCGTCGCCTCGGCTGTGGCGTCCAGATGCGGCTCGACCGAGACTTCGGGGAGCGCTTGGGTGTCGTGCACCGGGACCGGTGGCGGAGGCGGCGAGAAGTCGGTCAGCGGATTGGAGATGGTCTGCTGCAAGGTGCCGTCCCGGTCGACCGCACGCAGGATCTGGCCCTTGATGTCCATCCGGCGCAGGTCGTTGAAGGTGTCGCGCACCTCGTGCAGATCCGCCTCGCGGACCATCTCGTCCACATGGGTCTGGAACTCGCCCGCCATGCGGCGCGCTTTCTTGATCGTTTGGGAGACGGCCTTCATGGCGATCGGGAGGTCCTTCGGCCCGATCAACACGAGCGCAAGGACGCCGACCAGCGCAATCTCTGACCACGCGAAATCGAACATGGGCCGGGTTGTAGCGTGGTTTGATGCGAAGAGTAAGCGTCCCCCCACGTGACCGGTCACGACGCAGACCTGTAAGTTCCGCCACGGGGCGAGCCGGCGCGAGTCGGCCAGGTGGGGGTTCGACAAAAAGTCGTATGGAGCCGGTTTCTACCATCAGCCGCAGGTGCTTGGCGCGCCTGCTCGCGGGCGCCGCGCTGGGCGCCGCCTTGCGCCCGGACCATCCGGGCTGGGCCGCCCCGCCGCGCCGCAAGGACTCCCTCGTGCTCGGGCTCGACATCTCCGACACCTTCACCTTCGACCCGGCGCGGACCGTCAACTACACCCCGCCGCTCACCTTGGCCGCGGCCTACGACACGCTCGTCACGATGGCGCCAGGCCGCTACGAGAGCGTCGTGCCGAACCTGGCGACCGCCTGGGAGCGGCTGCCCGACGGGCTCGGCTGGCGTTTCACGCTACGACCGGACGCGAAATTCAGCAGCGGCGGACCGGTCACCGCCGAGGATTGCCGCTTCAGCCTGCAGCGGCTGCTCGCGATCGGCGACGATCCGGCGGCTTTCCTTTCCGGTGTCGCCGGCGTCGAGGCGGAGGGGCCGGACACGCTGGTGATCCGGTTGCGCGAGCCGGACTGGCCGCTGCTCGAGACGCTGGCGGCGACCAGCTTCAGCGTGCTCGAACGCCGGGTCGTGGAGGCGAATGGCGGGACGGACCTGTCCAATGCCGCGGATGCCGACATGGCGACGGGGTGGCTGAACCAAAATTCGGCGGGCTCGGGCGCCTATGTGCTGGCCGGTTGGGTGCGCAACCAGCATGTCGAGCTGATCGCCAATCCGTTCTCCTGGCGGGGTACGCCGGCTTATCAGAGCATCGTTCTGCGTCACATCCCCGACAGCACGGCGCAATTCCGGGCGATCCAGCGGGGCGACATCGACGTCGCCTTCAACCTCGTGCCGGAGCAGATCGGCACGCTGCAGACCGACGCGCAGATGCGGATCCAGAGCGTCACCAGCCTCGACTTCGTCTATCTCGCGCTGAACGGCGACAAGGCGCTCAACCCGGCGCTGGAGAACCGGGCGGCGCGGGCGGCGGTCGGCTATGCGATCGATTACGACGGGCTGATCGAGCGGATGCTCGGCGGCAAGGCGGTGCGGCCGGCGAGCTTCCTGCCGATCGGCATCAGCGGCTCTACGCCACAGGTCGCGCGCGCGATCGGGTTCCGCGAGGATCTCGACCAGGCGCGGAGCCTGCTGGCGATGGCCGGGCTGGCGGATGGGTTCAGCTTCGAGCTGCGGTATCCGGATAGTGCGATCGCGGGGATCGGCTACACGGCGCTGGCGCGTAAGCTGCGGACGGATCTCAAACGGGTCGGGATCGATGCGCAGTTGCGGGCGATGGACCCGGCGATGCTGCGGACGCAGTTCCTGGCGGGGAAGGCGCAGGCGGCGTTGGCGTTTTGGGACGCGCCGGTGGTCAGCCCGCGCATCTGGGCGTCGGCGGCGATCGACCGGGTGGCGCGGAGGGTCGATTTCTCGGCGCCGGCGGACCTGACCCGTTTCGTCGACCGGGCCATGACCGAGACCGACGAGACGGCGCAGACCGGGCTATGGGTCGAGTTCCAGAAGGCGATGGTCTACCGGGCGAACCTGATCGTGCTGTTCCAGCCGCTCTATCAAGTGGCGGTGCGGCGCAACGTGGCCTCTTTTCCGCTGACGGCGGCGGGCTGGATGGCCGATTTGCGGTCGGCGACGCCGGCCCCGTAGCCGGTTTCAACCTGTCGCGAACCGCTCGATTGTCACGGAACTGACATCGAAACGTCGTCCGTGCCGGATTATCCATGTGTCCAGAGTTGCCGAAATCAGGCGCGTCTCACGGAGTGAATGATGTCTCTCGCACTGGATGGCTTTGAGGATGCGGTCGATCCTCGGCCGAAACTGGATCGCAAGCCGCACAAAGCCGGCGCGATCGCCTTCCTGGTCGTGCTCGCGCTCGGGCTCGGCTACGCGGCATTCAGCATCATCTCCGACGTGCACAGCGTGGGCGAGACCAACATCGCCACCGGCGCGTTGGTGCTGCTCGGCGTGTCGTTGCTGATCGCGTTGGGGTTCGAGTTCGTCAACGGCTTCCACGATACGGCGAACGCGGTCGCGACGGTCATCTACACGCATAGCCTGCCGCCGATGACGGCGGTGGTGTGGTCGGGCGCCTGGAACTTCCTGGGCGTGCTGACCTCGAGCGGGGCGGTGGCCTACACGATCGTGACGTTGCTGCCGGTGGAGTTGATCCTGCAGGTCGGCAGCGGGGCGGGGACGGCGATGATCTTCGCGCTGCTGATCGCGGCGGTGATTTGGAACCTGGGCACCTGGGCGTTCGGCCTGCCGAACAGCTCGTCGCACGCGCTGATCGGCTCGATCATGGGCGTGGGCCTGGCCAACCAGTTCCTCTCGCCGAGCGGCACCGCGACGTCGGGCGTCGACTGGAACCAGGCATATGGCGTGTTCCGGGCGCTGCTGTTCAGCCCGCTGATCGGGTTCGTGCTGTCGGCGCTGCTCCTGCTGTTGATGAAATTCGTCATCCGGATGCCGAAACTCTACACCGCGCCCGAAGGCAGCAAGCCGCCGCCGACGGCGATCCGCGGGCTGCTGATCCTGACCTGCACGGGTGTATCGTTCTTCCACGGCAGCAATGACGGGCAGAAGGGCATGGGCCTGATCATGCTGATCCTGATCGGCGCGGCGCCGACCGCCTATGCGCTGAACCGCGCCCTGCCGCAGGAGACGACGCCGATGTTCCTGCAGGCGACGGATGCGGCGCAGGCGGTATTCAAGTCGCATGCCGGCAGCGCCCCTGCAGTGGACGCGAAGGACGCGCGGACGGTGGTCGGTCAGGCGCTCAAGACCAAGGAGGTCAACAAGCCCGAGGTCTATTCGGCGCTCGCGACGCTCACCGGGGCGGTCAGCCAGCAGGTCAAGGAATACGGCGCCATCAAAGCGGTGCCGGCGCAGGCTACCCAGAACGTGCGTAACGACATGTATCTGGCGTCCGATGCGGTCCGTGTCATGGGGGCGAACCCGGCCGGGTTCAGCGACGACGACAAATCCAAGCTGAAATCGCTGCGCAGCTCGCTCGATAGCGGCACGCGGTTCATCCCGATCTGGGTGAAGGCATCTGTTGCGCTGGCGCTCGGGCTGGGCACGATGGTGGGATGGAAGCGGATCGTCGTGACCGTCGGCGAGAAGATCGGCAAGACGCATCTGACCTACGCGCAGGGGGCGTCGGCCGAGATCGTGGCGGCGGCGACGATCGGCTTGGCGGATGCGTTCGGCCTGCCGGTCTCGACCACGCACGTGCTGTCCAGCGGCGTGGCCGGCACGATGGCGGCGAACGGGTCCGGCCTGCAGTGGAGCACGATCCGGAACATGGCGCTGGCCTGGGTGATGACGTTGCCGGCCGCAATGCTGATCGCGGGCGGGCTTTACGTGATCTTCCGCCAGATCTTCTGACGTCGACAGCGTTCGGCACGATCGCTGCGGTTCGGACATGAAAATCATGGTCCGCGCCGCGGTGATCGTGCCGCTCTTCGTGCGGGCAGCCCATGCCGGGTACCGCGGTCGTCTACCTGCCCCAGCTCGGCTGTCGCGGCTAGGATCGCTTCGAGTGTGACCTCCTGGCCGAACCCTCGCCGCGGCACGACACCGCGGTCGTTACCGTGCGCTAGCCGATCTCTTCCAACTCGACGCTGAGGCGGCGCAGTTCCTGGGTGTGCGGATGGACGACGCGCCCGTCCCGCAATGCCTGCGCGCTGACGGTTTCGACCAGTTCGCCCGCCTGCATCACGCCGATCACCGGGCAGAGATGGGCAGTGACCGCCAGGTTGTGGCTGACCAGGATGAACGTCAGGCCGCGTTTGGCCTGGAGGTCGCGCAGCAGATTGAGCACCTCGGCCTGCACCGAGACGTCGAGCGCGCTGGTGGGTTCATCCAGCAGCAGCACATCGGGCTCGGACATCAGCGCGCGGGCGATGGCGACGCGTTGACGCTGGCCGCCAGAGAGTTGGTGCGGGTAGCGGAAGCGGATGGTGTTGGGCAGCGCCACGTCGGCGAGCGCTCGGGCGATGCGGGCGTCGCGGTCGCCGATCCCGTGGACCAGCAGCGGCTCGCTCAGCGCGCGGTCGACGGTATGCCGCGGGTGCAGCGCGCCGTAGGGGTCCTGGAACACCATCTGCACGCGGCGGAAGAAGGCCCGCCCGCGCTTGGGCATCATCTCGGCGCCGTCGACCGCGATGCGGCCGGTCCAGTCCGGATTGAGCCCCGAGATCGCGCGCAGGATCGTGCTCTTGCCCGAACCGCTTTCGCCAACGAGCCCGAAACTGCCCCCGGAGGGGACCTGGAAGGAAACGCCCCGCACCACCTCGGTGGCGCCGAACCGGACGCGTAGGGCCGCGACGTCGATCATCGCCAGGCCGGGTCGCGCGTCATCACCGGCAACCGTTCCTGCAGATGGCTCAGCGCGGGCATGCAGCCGAGCAGGCCGCGCGTATACGGGTGCTGCGCGTGCTGGAGCCCGCCGGACGACAGCTCCTCGACGATGCGGCCCGCGTACATGACGGCGATCCGGTCGCAGAAATGGCCGACCAGCGGCAGGTCATGGCTGATCAGGATCAGCCCCATGCCGCGCCGGCTGACCAGCTCTTCGATCAGGCGCAGGATCTCCGCCTGCACCGTCGCGTCCAGCGCGGAGGTCGGCTCGTCGGCGATCAGCAATTCCGGGTCTGGCGCGAGCATCATCGCGATCATCACCCGCTGCCCCATCCCGCCCGAAAGCTCGTGCGGATACAGCCCGGCGACGCGCGCCGGTTCGCGGATCAGCACCTGCGCCAGCAGCTCGACGGCGGCGGCCCGCGCCGCCCGCTTGCTGCCGCCTTTATGCGCGCGCCACGCCTCGGCGACTTGGTCGCCCGCGGTCATCACCGGGTTCAGCGAGAATTTCGGGTCCTGCATGATCAACCCGGCGCGGCGGCCGCGGATCGCGCGCATCTCCCGCTCGGACGCGCGCAGCACGTCGATCCCGTCGAACGCCAGGCGATCAGCCGTGATCCGCGCCTGACCCGGCAGCAGCCGCAGCAGCGACCGCGCCGTCAGCGACTTGCCCGATCCGCTCTCGCCGACGATGCCCAATTTCTCCTGCCCGAGCGTGAGCGACACGCCGCGCACCGCTTCCGCCGGGCCGGAAGGCGAGGGGAACGCGATCCGGAGGTTCTTGATCTCGGCGAGCATCAGCCGTTCTGCTTCGGATCGAGCACGTCGCGCAGCCCGTCGCCCAACAGGTTGAACGCCAGGCTCGCCGCGAAGATCGCCAGCCCCGGAATGGTCGGCACCCACCACTGCTCGAGGATGAAGCGCCGCGCGGTCGCGATCATCGTGCCCCATTCCGGCGACGGCGGCTGCGCGCCCATGCCGAGGAACCCCAGCCCGGCGGCCGTCAGGATGATGCTGCTCATGTCCAGCGTGACCCGCACGACCAGGCTCGGCACACAGAGCGGCGCGATGTGGCGCAGCACGATCCGCGCGCCGGACGCCCCGGTCAGCCGCACCGCGCCGATGAAATCCGCGCCGCGCAGGCTCAGCGTCTCGGCCCGCGCCAGCCGCGCATAGGGCGGCCACGCCGTCAGCGCGATCGCCGCCACAGCGCTGGTCACCCCCGGCTTCAGCGCCGCCACGAAGGCCAGCGCCAGGATCAGGCGGGGAAAAGCGAGGAACACGTCCGTCACCCGCATCAGCAGGCGGTCCCAGATCCCGCCGGCATACCCGGCGACGCACCCGACCGCGAGACCGAGCGGCGCCACCAGGATCACGACCGCGACCACCATCCCCAGCGT
Source organism: uncultured Alphaproteobacteria bacterium (assembly GCA_963848035.1). Lineage (GTDB taxonomy): Bacteria > Pseudomonadota > Alphaproteobacteria > Acetobacterales > Acetobacteraceae > JAVVHH01. The sequence continues at coordinate 1,132,060 of CAWKCD010000001.1, read as the reverse complement.
GATCCGCCCGCCATAGAGCAGCCGCGAATACACGTCCCGCCCCAACTCGTCCGTCCCCAGCCAATGCTGGGACGAGGGCCGCGCCAGCCGGTTGCCGAGATCCTGGACGCCCGGATCATGCGTCGCCAGCACCGGCGCCAGCGCCGCCAGCACGATCAGCAGCGTCGCGACGATCAGCCCGGCCATCGCCAGCTTGTTGGCGCGGAACTGCAGCCAGAGCCGATACCACCGCCCCCAGGAAGCCTGGCGCCGTGACGCGGGGTTCTCGGTCAGGAGCCAGGCGCGGTCGACGAACATCACCGGACCCGTGGGTCCAACAGCCGGTACATCAAATCGGCAAACAAATTCAGCAACGTATACGTCAACCCCACCACAAGCGTCGCGCCCAACACCGCGTTCATGTCGGCATTCAGCAAGCTTCCCGTGAGATACTGCCCCAGGCCCGGCCAGCTGAAGATCGTCTCCGTCAGCACCGCACCCTCGAGCAGCCCGGCATAGCTCAGCGCGATCACCGTCAGCAGCCGCACCAAGATGTTGCCGAACCCGTGCCGCCAGATCACGGTCCGCGCCGGCAGCCCCTTGGCCCGCGCGGTGACGATGTATTCGCCCCGCAGGCTGTCGAGCATGAACGCCCGGGTCATGCGCGCGATGTAGGCCATGTTGAACGCCGCCAGCACCAACGCCGGCAGCACCAAATGCGATGCCGCATCCCGCAGCGCGTCCCAATCCGCCGCCAAGGCCGCATCGATCAGCAGCACGCCCGTCACCTGCGGCACCATGTCCTGATACAGCACGTCCTGCCGCCCCGGACCCGGCGCCCAGCCCAGCGTCGCGTAGAACACCAGCAACGCCAGCAGCGCCAGCACGAAGACCGGGATCGAATGGCCGGACAGGCACACCACGCGGATCACCTGGTCGATCCAACTGCCCTGCCGCACCGCCGCGAACACGCCGAGCGGCACCCCGACCAGCGTCGCGATCACCAGCGAAACCGTCGCCAGCTCGAGCGTCGCGGGGAAGAACCGCAGGATGTCGGTCACCACCCGGTTGCTGGTCATGACCGACTTGCCGAGATCGCCCTGCAGCAGGCTGCCGGTGTAGCGAACGAACTGCTCCGGCAGCGGCCGGTCGAGACCCATCTCGTGACGCGTCTGCTCGACCACGTCCTGCGGCGCGCGGTCGCCGACCACGGCAAGCACGGGGTCGATCGGCACCACGCGCCCGATCAGGAAGGTGATCAGCACCAGGCCGAACAGCGTGATCGGTAGGCTCGCCGCAGTCGCGGCGAAGGATCGCAGACGTTTCAAGCCTTTTCGATCTTGCGATAAGCCGTCCGGTCCGCCAGCGGGCCGATCTCGAAGCCGCTCACACCCTTGCGCAACGCGGCGACGGCGACTTGCTGCAGCAGGATTGCGAACGCGCTGCGATCACGGAAATCGCGCTGCAGACTTTCATATTCCGCGATGCGTTTGGCGGCATCCTCCTGCTTCACGTTTGCCGCGGCGCGCGCGGTGAGGTCCTTGTCCTGCCAGGACGAGCGCCAGGCGACCGTGCGGTTGCGCGCGTCGTCGCCATTGTCGAGGTTCATGCAGAACGTCTCCGCATTGCTGTGCGGGTCCATGTAGTCGGAGCCCCAATAGAGCAGCACGAGATCGTGCTGGCGCGCCCTGCTCTTGGTGATGACCTGCTTCATCTCGCCGGCGAGCAGCCGAACCTTGATGCCGATCGCGCCGAGATCGGCCTGGATCGCCTGCGCGATCTCGGAATAGGGCGCGAGGCTGCCGCAATCGAGCGTGACCTCGAAGCCCGCCTCGAGGCCGGCCTCCTTCATCAAGGCGCGGCCTTTCGCCGGGTCCTTGCCGAAGGGCAGGTCGGTCAGCGCGCCGGGCAGGCCCTTGGGCAGGAACGCTTGGTGCTCCACCCAGATGTTGGGCGTGATGTTCTTGGCGATCTGCTTGGTGTCGATGGCCCATTTGATCGCTTGGCGGACCTGCGGCTTGGCCAGGTTCGGGTTCTTCTGGTTCATCCCGAGATACAGCACGATCGCCTTGCTCGCCTCGACCAGATGGAAGGCCGGGTTCTCCTGCAGCGTCTTGAGCTGCTCCGGGCTGAGATTGCGGGCGATGTCGACGTCGCCCTTCTGCAGCGACAGCATCTGCGCGCTCGGGTCCGGCCGGTGCAGGATCAGCACGCGCTTGGTCTTGGCCGGCGCCGGGTAGTTCGGGTTGACGTCGAGCGCCACCAACTCGCTCGCCCGCCATGCCCGCAGCATCCAGGCGCCCGACCCGGCGCTGTTGGTCTTGAGCCAGCCATTGCCGAAATCGTCCTTCTCGACGTGGCTCATCACCGTCTTCTTGTCGACGACGGCGCCGACATTGGCGGACAGGCAGTAGAGCAGGAAGGTCGGCGACTGTTTCTCGGCGATCCGGATCACCACCGTCTGTGGATCGGGCGCGGTGATGCGCTCGGCGACGTTGTCCTTGGTGAAGCCGAATTGGTTGATGATGAAGGCAGGCGCCTTGTTCAGCATCACCGCGCGGGACAGGCTGAACACCACGTCCTCGGCGGTCACCGGATTGCCGGACGCGAACTTCCGGCCCGGCGTCAGGTGGAAGGTCGTGGTCAGCCCGTCGTCCGACGTCTCCCAGCGCTCGGCCAATTGCGCTCTGATCTTGGTCGGGTCCTCGGTGTCGGGGATGATCAGCTTTTCATAGATATTGCCGGTGATCTCGCCGCCGCTGAACTCGAAGCTCTCCTGCGGGTCGCAGCTGATCATGTCGTCGATCTGCATCGCCATGACGACGGCGTCCTTCGGTGTCTCGGCGAAAGCAGGGCCGAAGGCGGACGTCCAGATCAGCGGACTGGCTCCGGCGGCCCCGAGCAGCGTGCGGCGGTTCAGCATCGACGATCACTCCAACTGTCTCCGGCACGATAGCGGCGCGGCTCCGAAGGGCCAACGCAATCGTTACGCCACGCCGCGATCGGCTCGGGGACCGGAGATTAGCCTTTGGTGATCTTCGAATATTCGGTCCGGTCCGACAGCGGCCCCTGAACCAGCCCGGCCGCCGGCTTGCGCATCACGATCGTGCCGACTTCCTGCAGCATGATCGCGAACGGTCCGCGCTCCTGCAGGTCGCGCTGCATCTGTTGATACATCGCCACCCGCTTGGCCGGATCCTGCTCGCGCACCGCCGCCGCGGTGGCCTCGGTCAACCCCTTGTCTGCCCAATGCGCCTGCCAGGCGGTGGTGCGGTTCTTCGATGTGTCGCTGTCGTCGGTGTTCTCGCAGAAGGTCTGCGCATTGCTGTGCGGGTCGAAATAGTCCGAGCCCCAGAGCAGGATGGCGAGCTGATGCTGCCGCGCGCGGATCTTGGTCAGCACTTGCCGCCCTTCGCCGGCCATCAGCGTCAGCTTGATGCCCACCTGCGCCATCTGCGCCTGCAAGGCTTGCGCGATCTCCGCCCGCGGCGAGCTCGAAGCGTGATCGAAGGTCAGCTCGAGCCCGTTCGGATAACCCGCTTCGGCCAGAAGCGCCTTCGCCTTGGCGGCGTCGAACGAGAACGGGTTGTCGGTGAGCGCGGCGGGGAAGCCGCTCGGCAGGAACGCCTGGTGGGCCGTGTAGGTGTCCTTGACCAGGTTGCTCTCGATCGCGGCGTAGTCGATCGCCCATCGGATCGCCTGCGCGCACCTTCTCCTTCGCCAGCGCCGGATGTGACGTGTTCATGGTGACGTAGACGAGGCTCGCCTTCGGGCGCGGCGAAACGGTGAGGTCCGGGTTCTTGCGCGCGGTCGCCAACTGCTCCGGCAGCAGGTCGCGCGCCACGTCGGCATCGCCCTTCTGCACCAGCAGGAGTTGCACCGACGGGTCCGGCGTATGGCGGATGATGATGCGCTTGATCCCGCCGGCGTTCGGGTGATGCGGATTGGCGTCGAGCGCGACCAGTTCGCTCGCACGCGCCGTCCGGATCATGAACGGACCCGACCCGGCGCTGTTCGTCTTCAGCCAGGCATTGCCGAAATCACCGTCCTTCTCGTGGCTCATCACCACCTTTTTCTCGACCACGCCGCCAACCGCCGCACTCAGGCAATACAGCAGGAAGGTCGGCGCCTTCGGGTCGGCGATGTCGATCTCGAGCGTCTGCGGATCGGTCGCGCGGATGCGCTCGGCCACGTTGTCCTTGTCGAAGCCGAGCTGCGCGATGATGAAGGCGGGCGCCTTGTTCATGATGACCGCCCGCTGCAGGCTGAACGCCGCATCCTCGGCCGTCACCGGCGCGCCGCTGCCGAATTTGCGGTCGGCGCGCATCTTGAAGGTCCACTTCTTGCCGTCCGGGCTGGTGGTCCAGCTCTCGGCCAGCGTCGGCACGATCTCGGTCGGCTTCTGGTCGTCGGGGGTGACCAGCTTCTCGTAGACGTTGCCGCTGATCTCGGTGCCGGAATATTCGAACGTTTCCTGCGGATCGAGGCTGATGATGTCGTCGATGCGCTTGGCCATCACGACCGTGTCGCGCGGGGTGTCGGCGAAGGCGCGGGCGTAGAGCAGGGGGGTGGCGCCGGCGGCGGCAAGGAGGGTGCGGCGGTTCAGCATGGCGGTAGTCCTTAGTTCTTGTAGGAGGGATCGGTCCGATCCAGCTTCCGGAGCAGCGCCGGCCACTCCAGGATGCCGAACGGGCGGCGCACTTCGGGGCGGTAGAGATGCGCCGTCTTGGCGATGACCTCGTCGCTGGGCATGACCAGCTTTTGGCCCGAGGACAGCGCCATGACCTGCGCCTGGCAGGCGAGTTCGGCGCGGTAGATGTTGCTGAACGCCTGCGGGATGCTGGGGCCGACCACCAGCAGGCCGTGGTTACGCAGGACGAGCAGGTCGCGCTGGCCGAGATCGGCGACCAGGCTCTCCTGCTCGGCGGTGTCGACCGCCACGCCCTGGAAGTCGTGATAGCCCACGTCGGAGAACCGCATCGCCGTCTGCGTCATCGGCAGAAAGCCGCATTCCATGGAGGAGACGGCCATGCCCGCGGGCGTATGCGTATGGATGATGCAGTCGACCTCTGGCCGGGCGCGGTGGATGGCGGCGTGGATGACGAAGCCGGTGCGGCTCGGGCCGTAGTCGAACGGCGGCTGCCAGATCGTGTTGCCCTCGAGATCGATCTTGATCAGGCTCGAGGCGGTGATCTCCTCGTAGAGATAACCGTAGGGGTTGACCAGGAAATGGTCATGGCTGCCGGGGACACGGACCGAGATGTGGTTGGCGATCATGTCGACCATGCCCCACAGCGCCACCAGCCGATAACAGGCGGCGAGGTCGACCCGGGCTTGCCACTCCTCGGGCGAGACCTGGTCGCGGATGCAGGGAATGTCGGTCGAGTAGTTCTTCGGCGAGACGACGTTCATCGCGGTTGCTCCATCGCGTTCCGCACCAGGGCGGCGGTCCGATACAGGCCATGGACGAATTTGCTGTAGGGCAGGAGCAGGAACAGCGCCAGCACCGCGCCGAGATGCACCGCCAGCGCGACTCCCATGCCGCCGGTCGCCCGCAGCGCCAGCAGCAGCAGCCCGGTGGCGGCCACCAATAGGAGCAGCAGCAGCAATCCGGCTTCTGAGCCGAGCAGGGCGCGCGAGCGGGGCGCCGGGTCGCCGGCGAGCTTGAGCCAGAGGAGTTGCGAGCCGCCGACCATCATGCCGATGCCGCCGGCGGTGCCGAGCAGGACGGGGAGGCTGAAGAAGGTATAGGGCGCGGGCCAGTCGAACAGATGGTCGTAGATCGTGCCGGTGGTCGTCGCGGCGAAGCAGAGCAGGAAGCCGTAGGCCAGAGCATGATGCGCGTGCCGCCGGCCGGACGAAAAACTCTCGCCGGTGTCGTTGCAGCCATGGCCGCCGCCGCCGAGATTGCGCAGCGTGGCCGCGTCGTGCAGGCCCTGTGCGAGGGCTTTGCGATCGGGCCGGCCGCCGCCGGTGTCGCGCCAGAACCGCACCAGGCCGATGCCCATCGCCAGCAGCGCCAGGATGAAGACGACGGCGAACAGCCACACCATCGGGCCGCGATGGAACACGTCGTAGAAGCCACGGCCGGGGGTGATCGGATGCGCCGCGAACGGGGTGGCGCCGAAGGTGAGCGTCAGCAGCAGCAGACCCGCGATCGCGCCTGCCGTGGCGAGCGCGACGACGGTGCCGTTGCGGCGGTAGAGCGAGGCGAAATCGTCGGGCCAGGCATATTGCGCGTAGCTCTCCTGCCGCAGTTCGGCGAACACCTTTGGGACGTTGATCCCGTATTCATGCGGCGGCGCGAACTGGCAGGCGTGATAGCAGCCCATGCAGTTGTGGCAGAGGTTGGCGAGGTAGTTTAAGTCGCCCGCCGCGAAATCCCGCCGCATCTCCATGGCCGGGAAGACCGCGCAATAGCCTTCGCAGTAGCGGCAGGCGTTGCAGACCTCCATCGCCCGGCGGGCGGTGTCTTGGGTTTCAGTTTCGGACACGCCGGGCTGCCTCCTCTCCGGCGATGCGGCCGAATACGGTGCCGATCGCCATGCCGAACCCGGCCAGATAGCCGCGCCCCAGAATATTGCCGGCCATGATCTCGCCCGAGGCGAACAAATTCGCCGTCGGCCGGCCATCGGCCATGATCACCCGGGCTTTCTCGTCCACCCGCAGGCCGAGATAGGTGAACGTGATGCCGGGCCGCAGCGGGTAGCCGATGAACGGCGGCTGCTCGATCGGGCGCGCCCAGTTGGTCTTGGGCGGCAGGATCCCCTCGGTATGCACGCCGTCGAGACGCGAGGGGTCGAAGGCGCCGGGCTGGCAGGCGGCGTTGAAGCCGGCCACCGTCGCTTCGAGCGCCGCCGCATCGAGCCCGAGCTTCTCCGCCAGTCCGCCGATCGTGTCCGCTTTGATCGCGGGGAATACCGACGGCATGAACAGGCGCTCGCTGCGGGCATCGACGATCGAGTAGGCGATCTGGTCCTGCTGCTGCGCGACCAGCCGGCCCCAGATCGCGTAGCGCTTGGGCCAGACATCCTCGCCCTCGTCGTAGAACCGCTCGGCGTCGCGGTTGACCACGATGCTGAACGGCACGCAGTCCAGGCGCGTCACGATCCCGCCGTCGAACATCGGCGACCGCCCGTCGATGGCCACGGCATGGCACTGCGTCGCGTCGCCCACCGGGGCCGCGCCCTGCGCGAGCAGCGTCTTGAGCACCCGCCCCATCGCATAGGGTGTGCCGCGGATGCGGAAATTGTCCGCGGCCTTGCCCCAGCTCTCGCGCAGCCATTCGATGTTGGCCTGGAAGCCGCCGGACGCCGCGATCACCGCGCGCGCCTCTACCTCGAACGGAAAGCCGCCGCTGACGGCGACGATCTTGCGGATCGCGCCGTCCTCCAGAACGAGATCCTGCACCTCGGTATCGTAACGGATCGCGATACCGAGCCGCTCGGCGGTCAGGTACAGCGCGTTCAGCAGCGCCTTGCCGCCGCCGAGGAAGAACGCGTTGGTCCGGCCCAGATTGAGCGTCCCGGTGAGCGAGGGCTGGAAGCGAACGCCGCAGCGCTCGAGGAACGGCAGCGCGGCCGCCGAAGCGCGGATCGTCATGCGCGCGAGGCTTTCGTCGGTCTCGCCCGCAGTGACGCGCAGCAGGTCGTCCCAGTATTCGTCCTCGAGATAGGAATCGGTCAGCACCGAGGTCGGCCGCTCGTGCATCGCGCGCAGGTTGCGGGTGTGCCGCGAGTTGCCGCCGCGCATCGCCCGCGGCGCATGTTCCAGCACCAGCACGGAGGCGCCGGCTTCGCGCGCGGTGATGGCGGCCGAGAGTGCGGCGTTGCCGCCGCCGATCACCACGATGTCCCAAACTGTACCGGCTTGCATGCGGCGAACCTACGCGGGAGAGTCTCCGGTGGAAATGCTGGAAAACGCCTCGCCATGACTTGGTCGCCCGACCTCTACCGCCAGTTCGAGGACGACCGCACCCGACCCGTCCGCGACCTCGCCGCTGCCATCCCGGCCGCTGATCCGGCCCATGTCATCGATCTCGGCTGCGGCCCCGGAAACTCCACCGAGATCCTTGCCGCCCGCTTCCCTGCCGCTACCGTCACCGGGCTCGACAGCTCCCCCGAGATGATCGAAGCCGCGCGACGCCGGCTGCCGCATCTGCAGTTCGACCTGGCCGACATCGCGACCTGGGACGAGCCCGGACGCTACGACGTCATCCTCTCGAACGCCGTCCTGCAATGGGTTCCCGACCATGCGGGCCTCTTCCCCCGCCTGCTCGGCTCCGTGGCCGAGGGCGGCAGCCTCGCGGTGCAGATGCCGGAGAACATGGACGAGCCGGCCTACCGCGTGATGCGCGCCACGGCCGAAGCCCCAGCCTGGCGGGCGCTTTGCGCCAACGCCGAGGGCCAGCGCGCCGACATGCTCAGCGGCGACGCGTATTATCGGCTGCTGAAGCCGCATTGCCGCCGGGTCGACATGTGGCGAACGACGTATTTCCATGTGCTGTCCGGCATCGACGCCGTGGTCGAATGGTTCAAGGGCAGCGGCCTGCGCCCTTACCTCGCCCCGCTCGATCCGGCACAGCGTAAATCCTTCCTCGCACAGTATCGCGAGGGCATCGCCGCCGCGTATCCCGTGCAGCCCGACGGCTCCGTCCTGCTGCCCTTTCCCAGGCTGTTCCTCGTCGCAACACGCTGAATTTGCAATTGCGAGGCGCTCTCATCATTGCGTCGTCGGCTTGACCTCTCGCCGGGGCTGGCCAAATTTGCGCACATGCGAACATTCAAAGACCTGACCGAGCGGGAAGTCCTCGCCCTCGCCATCAGCAGCGAGGAAGAGGATGGCCGCATCTATGCCGACTTCGCCGAAAGCCTCCGCGAAGAGTATCCCGACAGCGCCCGCGTGTTCGACGACATGGCCGCCGAGGAGAGTGAACATCGGCGCATGCTGATCGACAGCTTCGTCGAGCGCTTCGGCAATCATATCCCGCTGGTCCGCCGCCAGGACGTGAAGGGCGCCGTCGTGCGCAAGCCGGCCTGGCAGGTGCGCCAGCTCGGCATCGACGCCGTGCGCCGCCACGCCAGGCAAATGGAGGTCGATGCCGGCCGCTTCTACATGGAAGCCGCAAGCCGTACCAGCGATGCGGGCACGCGCCGCCTGCTCGGCGACCTGGCCGCCGCCGAACTCGAGCACCAGCGCGCCGCGGACACGATTTCGGAGAAGCGCCTGCCCGGCGACAAGATGGCGTCGGAAGACGAGAGTGCCCGCAGGCGCTTCATCCTGCAGATCATCCAGCCGGGCCTGGTCGGATTGATGGACGGCTCGGTCTCGACGCTGGCGCCGGTCTTCGCGGCGGCCTTCGCGACGCAGAACAGCCACGACGCCTTCCTCGTTGGCGTCGCCGCTTCCGTCGGTGCGGGGATCTCGATGGGCTTCGCCGAGGCGCTCGCCGACGACGGCAAACTATCGGGACGCGGCACGCCGCTGCTGCGCGGGCTGGTTTGCGGGCTGATGACGGTGGCCGGCGGCATCGGCCACACGCTGCCCTATCTGATCCCGGCGTTCTGGACCGCGACCATCTTGGCCGGCGTCGTCGTCTTCATCGAGCTGCTGGTGATCGCCTTCATCCAATATAAGTACATGGACACCCCGCCCTTCTCCGCGGCGGCGAAGGTCATGCTCGGTGGCGCGCTCGTGCTCGCCGCCGGCATCCTGATCGGGCAAGGGTAGCTACAGGAGACGCGCGAGGCGGTCCCACTCCGCCACGGTCAGCGTCTCCGCCCGCCGTTCCGGGGCGATCTCGCCGCGGTTGAGCAGCGCCTCGCCACCCAGCGATTTCAGGCTGCCCCGGAGCATCTTGCGCCGCTGTCCAAACGCTGCGGCCGTGAGCCGCTCCATTACGCGGACCAGTTCCGGCTCCGGCTGGACTGCATGCGGCACCAGACCCACCACCGCGGACCAAACTTTCGGCGGCGGGCTGAACGAGCCCGGCGGCAGCCGCAGCAGCAGCGACGTCTCGCACAGCCATTGCGACAGCACCGCCAACCGCCCGTAGCCCGACGTATCCGGCGCGGCACAGATCCGCTCGGCCACTTCGAGCTGGAACATCAGCGTCATCCGCTGCCAGCTCCCGGCCTGACGCAGCCAGCCGATCAGCAGCGGCGTCGCCACATTGTAGGGCAGGTTGGCGGCGAGCTGCCGCGGCGGCCGGGTCAGCGCCACGAGATCGAGCGTGGTGGCGTCGGCCTCGAGCACGTCCAACCGCCCCGGGAACGCCGCTCGCAACTCCTCGATCGCCGCGATCGCACGCCGGTCCAGTTCGACCGCCAGCACGCGGTGCGCCCCGGCTTCGAGCAGTGCGCGCGTCAGGCCGCCGGGTCCCGGACCGACCTCCACGACGTCGCATTCGGAGACGTCACCGGCCAACCGCGCGATGCGGGCCGTGACGTTGGGGTCGAGGAGGAAGTGCTGCCCAAGCGATTTGCGCGCATCGAGCCCGTGCCGGGCAACGACATCGCGCAGCGGGGGAAGGTCAGCGCTCGGCGAGACTGTCGACCCGCATGTCCATCACCGCCCGGCGCCGAAGATCCCGCTGCAACTGCCGCGCGGTCAGCTCGATGCGCTCGTTCAGCAGCCGGTTGGTGATCTCCTGCTTGGAAGGCTCGCTCTGCGTCTTGGCTTCGCGGGAGCAGACCATGACGACAGCGACGCCCTCGGTCGCGACCAGCGCCTTGCTCGCCTGGCCAACCGGCAGCGACGCCAGCAACTGGCGCAGCGGCGGCGAGGCGACGCCTTCGAGCCGAACCTCGCCCGGGTCCGCCGGCCGGGTCTTACCGGCCTTCTCGTTGGCGGCCTCCATGTCGCTGCAGGTCTTGACGCTGCGGCTGATTCCCGCGGCCTGCTCGACCGCCTTGCGCTGCTGGTCCGTGGGGGCGGCAGGGTTCAGCGGCGTGCTGAACGGAACGAACACCTGGCGGATGCTCAGCACCGTCGACTGATCCTGTCCGATCACGCGCTTGCCGACGAGACTCACGATGCTGATCCCGCCAGGGACGCGCACCGGGTTGCTGACCGCGCCGGGCGGCATGTCGCCGACCACTTGCGCCACGCCTGGATCGAGCTGGTTGGCCCGCACCCAGCCCAGATCGCCGCCCTGCAGCGCCGTCTGGCTCTGGCTGAACTGCGCCGCCACCACGGGGAACGGGGCGCCGCGGCGGAGTTCGCTGATCACTGTCTCGGCGAAACGCTGCGCGTCGGCCGCCTTGTTGGGCTCGTCGATCGGGATGAAGATCTCGTCGACATGGTATTCCGGCTTGCCGGTCTGCTCCTTGAACAGCCGGCGCTGGTCGGCCAGGTCGGCATCCGTCACGTCGCCCTTGTTGCCGAGTTCCTCGCGCAGCACCTTGGTCCAGCCGAGCTGCACCCGGACCTGGTCGATCAGCGTCCGCAGCGCCACGCCCTTGCCCTGCAGCGCCGCGCCGAGCGCGCCCTTGCTCATGCCGTTGCGCTGTTCGATCTCGGCGATCGCGTCGGCGATCTCGCGGTCGCTGATCACGATCTTGCGGCGCTGCACCTCCTGGAGCCGGAGCCGCTCGTCGACGAGCTGCTTGGTCACCTGCGGACGCAGCCGGTCCAGCACCTCCTGCGTCACCGGCAGCCCGGTGCTGAGCGCGAACAGCTTGCCGCGCGCGCTGACGTCGCCGCTGGTGATGGCGTCGCCGTTCACGACGGCGACGATGCGCTCGGTCGCGCCTGGCTGCGCCGGCGCCGCGGCGCCCGGACGGGGCGGTGCGGCGGAGACGGGCAGGGCGGCGACGGTGAGCGCGGTGGCGAGAAGCAGCGAGCGGAAGGCGAACATGGGACGTCCTAACCGATGCGGCGGCTCAGTTCGCGTGGAATCCGAACTGCCCGACCGTCTTGAAGGTCAGCTGGAATAATACGAGCGTCGACCCCGTGTCACCATTTAAAGACGTGTAACGTTTGCTCGCATTCACATCAAAGATGAAGCACTCGTTCTCATAGGTCGCACGCAGGCCGACTGAGTCCATCTTGTCGAGATGCAAGTCGCGCCGGGCGAATGCCGAGAAGCGGTATTGGCCGAAATTGCTGGTCGCCGACAGGCTTAGTTCATTTCTCGGCGTGAAGTAGCTCGCCGGCACCGTCGCAGTGTCGTAGTACGCATAGGGATTGGTGTCGGAGTAGATGTATCCGGCGCTGACCCGGAACCGGTCGAAGCCGGTGCTCGCCTCCGCATCGGCGAAGCGGAGCGTCAGGTCGCGGCGATCCAGCCGGGTCCGCGCGGTGAGGTCGAGCCAGCTCGCCGGGGTGAACGTCGTCCTGGTCACGAAATCCGACGCGCGATGCTCGAGCCCGCTGGCGATCGGGAAGCTGTCGTCGCGATGCGTGCGGTAGCTCTGGCCGATCAACTGGTCGAAGCCGACGCCGCCGCCCGTCCAGTTCACGTGCAGGCCGGCGTTCATGCGCAAGCCGCCTTCCTGCCGGTCGATGCCGGGGAATTTGTTGATCGAGAACAGGTTCTGGTCGGTGAATTCGAAATCCAGGCTGTCCTCGTTCGGCACCGTCGACTTGCGCAGCGCCCCGGTGTTCGGCCCGGCCACCAGCTGCGCGATCGGCTCGATGATCTGCCGCCCCCAGCCCTCGCGCACGAACGGCCAGCGCATCTCGAGCGCCAGATTGGGCTGAGCCCGCGCGGTCTGCGCCGAGGAGCTGCCGTAGTAGTTCGGGTTCTGGTCGAGCTTGCTCGCGTTGTAGGCGGCGGCGTCGGTCCGGAACGTCAGCTTGTATTGCTCGCCGAGCGCGCCCGCGAACGGGCGATCCCAGCGGATCGAAGTGCCGAGCCGCTGCGTGTTGGTGCCGACATCGCGGACGACGTTGAAATCTTCGGTCGTGAAGCTCAGCCGCCCCCCGAGCGAGTCCGGCTCGCCGAAATAGCTGTATTTGTAGCGCGGCAGCACGTAGGGCAGCCGCGACTGGTTGATGCTCGCGACCAGACCCTGATAGGCCAACGCGTCCAGCCGGGTGTAGGCGCCGGTGCCGAAGCCCTCCACGTAGATGTTCGAGGCGAGGATGTCGCCGTGATTGCTGAAGCGGTAGTCGCGCAGATAAACGGATGAGCTGGCGCGGTTGATGTCGAAGCCGTAGCGCCAGGTATCGTCGTAGGTGAATTTGCCGGACGCGAAGATCGCCGCCTGCGGCTTGCCCAAGTCGTAGCCCAGGCCGAGGTTGACCTTCAGCGAGCCGTCGTTGAACGCCCGGCGATACTCGGTGTCGAGGTCGAAGTAGTTTTTGGTGTTGAAGTTCGGCGTGAGCGTCACGTCCGAATTCTCGTCCAGCACCCAGTAATACGGCACCTGCGCAAACGTCCCGAGTTTGCTGCTGTTGCCGATCGACGGCACCAGGAAGCCGCTCGCCCGCTTCACCGAGGGGTCGACGTGCCAGAAATACGGGAACCACGCGACCGGGACGCCATAGATGTCCACCACCGCGTCGCGATATTCGATCCGCTTGTTGACCCCGTCCTGCACGGCGTCGCGGGCGCGGATCTGCCAAAACGGCGCCTTGCCCGGATCCTCCTTGCAGAGGTTGCAGGTGGTGTAGACGGCCCGGCTCATCTCGTTGATCTTGCCTTCGGTCCGCCGCGCGCCATTGGCGACCAGCCGGCCATTCTCGGCGAGCAGCGCCTGCATGTTCTTGATGACGCCTTCGCGCATGCCCTGGGTCAGCTCGGCATAATCGCTGAACAGCACCTGACCGTCGGGCTCGATCATGTAGACGTGCCCGCTCGCCGCCGCGATGTCGCGGTTGCGGTCGAAGGTGATCTTGTCGGCCCGCAGCACGTGGTCGTTCTGCCAGGCCTCGACGTTCCCGGTCGCCGTCACGATCCCGGTCTCACGGTTGTACTCGACCTGGTCCGCCGTGAACCCCACAGGGTCCCGCCGGTTGACCGGAGTCGGCGCGGGCGTGCCCGGCGGGCGCCGATTTGCCCGCGAGAGCTGCGCCTGCGCGCGCCCGGCTTCTAGCGAGCCGAGCACGCTGATCCCCGCCAGCGTGAGCAGCAGCAGGCGACGCGGCCCGGTCACGTCAGCGAGAGTTCGCGCAAATCATGAGGCTCTATACCGGGCCGGCTCGACGGACAAAAGCCACGGTGATTGCACGCCCTGGTTGCAACGCCCCAGCTTGTTGCGGTCGCCGCGCCCTTGTATCCCACTGCCAAGATGCAGCGCCCCTTCGCCCGATACCTGTTTATCTCCGGCATTTCACTGCTCGGCGTGCTGCTTCTGGCCTGGGCCTATGTCGCGCTCGCGCCGATGGCATTCATGGAGAGCGGCTATGCCACATGGGCGGCAAAATCGACCATGTTGCGGGAATGCCGGCTCGGGGCGGTGACGTTCTTCGGCGATTCGCGGCTCGAGGCCGGGGTGATCCCGCGCGCGCTGCCGGTCGAGGCGAGCAATTTCGGCCTCGCGGCCGGCACCGCGGTCGAGACCAATAGCGCCGTCCGCCGCGCGCTGGCCTGCCCGTCGCCGCCGCGCCAGGCGGTCATCGCCCTGGTGCCGGAGCATTTCGGACCGCTCAGCAAGTTCTTCTGGGCGCTCTCGGTGCGCTACGGCTTCCTCTCGCCCGACGAGGTGTGGCAGGCCGAATCGATCGCCGCCGAGCAGGACGACCAGCAATCCTTCGCCACGCCGACCCCGGACGGCCTCGGCGGCCGTGTGCGTGACCTTCTCTACGCCACCCGCTTCCCGTCCCTTTCCTTCGGCAGCCTTGTCCAGGGCCGGCTGTTCGCGCGCTACGGCAGCAACATGGCGCGCTACGAGGAGATCCTGCGAGACCGTGGGTGGGCCAACTACGCCGGCGGCGACAAGGTGAAGAGCGAGCATCCGGACGCATTCATCGCCACCGGGCTGCAGACCGCCGAGTTCGAGCATGCGATCGCGGCGCTGCGCGGGCGCGGTGTCGATGTCGTGCTGCTGACAATGCCGTTCGCACAGACCCATGCCGAGACCGACCCGGCTTTCGCCGCCTATTTCGCCTATCTCGCCGACGTGGCGAAGCGCTTCCCCGGCGTCGCCCTGGTCAACGCCCAGGCACCGATCTGGCCCGATGCGCTATTCGCCGATGGCGCGCACCTCAATGCCGAAGGTGCGCGGCTGTTCAGCGAGCGTCTCGCCGCCTGCATGACCGGCGGGCAGCTCCAGCCCGGCTGCGATCTCGGCTGGCGCGGTTCGCAACCGTCCTCGAGGTGCAGCAGCAGGGCAACCGCCAACATTAACCCCGCTGCGGCCGGCGCCCAGGCGGCCAGCGGCGCAGGCAGTGCGCCGGACTGCCCGAACTCTTCGGCGACCTTGCTGATCACGAACAGCAGGAACCCGGCGGCCACGCCGCCCGCGATCATCTGCGCCACGCCGCCGCGCCTCGTCGTGCGCATGCTGAACCCGGCCGACACCAGCGCCATCGTGCCCGCCAGCAGCGGCAAGGCCAGCAGCGCCTGGAAATGCAGGCGATGTCGGACCGACGAGAAGCCAGAGCGGTCCAGTAATCCGATGAAATCCGGCAACGCCCAGACGCTCAGCGTGTCCGGGCTCGCGAAGCTGTCCTGCACGCGCCGCACCGTCAGGTCGGTCTGGAAACGCTGTTCGCCGATATCCTCGGGCAACCGGTCCGGCAGCATTCGCCGCGTGCTCTCCAGCAGCCAGTAGCCCGGCAGCAGCGCCGCTTGCGGCGTTTCCAGCCGGGCCAGCAGCCGGTCATGGCTGTCCAGCCGGAACACGCTGACATCGGTCGCGATCAGCACCCGCTTCTGGAACGTCACCGCCCGGGCATGAACGATGGCGACTCCGTTCGGGTCGATTTCGTGGTCCGCCTGCCGCAACCAGAGCTGGCCGCCGGTCAGCGCCGACGAGCCGGTCGCCGTCTTCAGATAGGTGTTGTCCAGCAATTCCGCGCGCGCGAGCATCGCCGACGCCATCGGGCTGACGCCGCCCGTTGCGATCACCCCGAGCGAGATCGCGCAGAGCAGCGGCGCGGACAGGAAGTGCCAGGCCGAGATCCCCGCCGCCCGCGCCACGATCAGCTCGGAAGACCGCGTCAGCCGCCAGAACGCGATGATCCCGCCGAGCAGCACCGCGAACGGCAGGATCTGCATCGCCACGAACGGCATCCGCAACGCTGCGATCTGCAGCACCAGCCCGAACGTCGCATCCGGCCGCGTCGCCGAGCGGCGCAGCAGCTCGATGAAGTCGAACAGCGACACGACGCCCGACAACGCCAGCAGCATCGAGAGGACCGCGAGCAAGAATTGCCGGGCGACATAGATCGAAAGAGTGACCGCCATGTCCAGCGTTCTACCGGACCGCGCGCCGCTCCGATACAGTCGGTCCCGTGGCGGAAATCGGCTTCTATCACCTGACGCGAACCTCGCCCGAACAGGCGCTGCCCGCCCTGCTCGGGCGGACCCTGGCGGCTGGGGAGCGCGCCGTGGTGCTGTGCGGGTCCGCCGAGCGCGTCGAGCAGCTCGACCGTCTGCTCTGGGACTGTCCCGACCCGGACTGGCTGCCCCATGGCAGCGAGCGGTCCGGCCACGCCGAGCTGCAGCCGATCTGGCTCACCGTCGCGGAGGAGCGTCCGAACGAGGCTCGTTTCCTGTTCCTGCTCGACGGCACCACCGCCGATTTTGCCGCCTGGGCACGCGTTTTCGACCTGTTCGACGGCGACAATGCCGAGGCCGTCGCCGCCGCCCGCCAGCGCTGGACCGATGCCAAGGCCGCCGGCCACACGCTCTCCTACTGGAAACAGACCGAGCGCGGCTGGAGCAAGGGTTAGGGGCCTTTGAGTTTCTGCGGCCCCATCGTCAGCCGCAGCTTGTGCAACTTGAGATAGCGGAGCGCCAGGTCGCGATCGTGCGTCGCCAGCGCGTAGCCGATGAACAGGCGGATCGAGATCGGCTTGAGCGGGACCGGGTAGCGCGGCGCGCGCTTCAGGCCGGTGTAGTCGAACAGGTAGTCGGTGACGGGCGCCGGGTCGGCGCCGACGGTGCGGAGCGCGTCCTCCCAGGCGGGCGTCCAGGGCAGCCGCATCGGATTGTCCCGCAGCAGCTCCGCCTTGACGAACGGCAGCCCGAGCGCGACCAGATTGTGCCGCCAATCCAGGTGCATCATGTTGATCCGGTGCCGCCGCGCGAACCAGTTCGCGTCCTCGTGCCGGACCACCGCGCCGCATCGCAGCCCCGCCTCCTGCAGCGCCGCGCCCAGCCCCAGCTCGCCGCGCGCGATCACGTCCTCCTTATCCATCTCCGCGAACGGCAGCGCGAACACGCGCTGCACCGCCGGGTGCCGGAACGCGTCCCCAGTGAACTGCAGGAACCAGGATTGCAGGTGCCAGCCCCGCTGCCGGCTCTCGATCATGCCCCAGACGTCGTACCCCGCCATGCGCTCGATGATCGGCGCGAGTGGATGGAACGGGCCGAACACGCTGTCATTGGCGAGGAGCACTCGGTCGGCGCCCTCGGCGCACCCGGTCGCGATCAGCGCTTGCCAGGCGCCGAAATCCAGCCCGGCATTCGGCCGGCACAGCAGCGTCGCCCCGGTTGCCTCGAGCGCTTCCCGGTCGGCTTGCGGCGGCTCGCCTTCGCCGGAGGAGGCGACGAACACGCGGTAGCCGCAGTCGCGCAGGACCCGCAGATATGCCAGCAGAGGCGGCCTGAACCGGCGTTGGGGGTGGTACTGCGCGAACAGGCAGACATGGCGAGGGCTGCCGCTCATCGTCACGTCTTCTCGCCTGTCATCCCCGACATTGGCAAGCCGTCGCGACCGCTCTAGCCTCACCGCTTCGATCTTTCGGGCGGATATCATGCGCAATACGGACGTCATCTGGACCCATGTCGACCGCAAGGCGGACGACTACATCGGCCTCGCCGACCGCGTATGGGAGACGCCCGAACTGGCCTATGGCGAGCACCGCTCCGCCGCCGAGCACCTCGCGATGCTCAAGACGCGAGGGTTTCCGCATCACCGAGAACGTCGCGGGCATCCCGACCGCGCTGATGGCCGAAGCGGGCGAAGGCGGCCCGGTCATCGCCATCCTCGGCGAATACGACGCGCTGCCGGGCCTGTCGCAGGAGGCCGGGATCGCCGAACCCAAGCCGGTGGACGGGCAGGGCGGCGTCGGCCATGGCTGCGGCCATAACCTGCTTGGCTCGGCCGCGATGCTCGCCGCCGCGGCGGTGAAGGATTTCCTCAAGGAGAAGGGCATCCAGGGCCGCGTCCGCTATTACGGCTGCCCGGCCGAAGAGGGCGGCGCCGCCAAGGGCTTCATGGTGCGCGACGGCGCGTTCAAGGACGTCGACATCGCCATCTCCTGGCACCCGGCCTCCTTCTCCGGCGTCAACGAGCCGGTCAGCCTGGCCAACACCCGCATCGACTTCACCTTCACCGGCCGCTCCTCCCACGCCGCCGCCGCGCCGCATCTCGGCCGCTCCGCGCTCGACGCGGTCGAACTCATGAACGTCGGCGTCAACTACATGCGCGAGCACATGCCCAGCTCGGCCCGCATCCACTACGCCTATCTCGACGCCGGCGGCATCGCGCCCAACGTCGTCCAGGGCCGCGCCAAGGTCCGCTACCTGATCCGCGCCTCGGATCTCGCCGGCCTGAACCAGCTCGTCGTCCGCGTCCGCAAGATCGCCGACGGCGCCGCGCTGATGACCGAGACGACCGTTTCGACCCAGGTGGTCAGCGCCGTCTCGAACCTCATGGGCAACGGGCCGCTCGAACAGGCGATGTACGAGAACTTCCAGCGCCTCGGCCCGCCCGAGTTCGACGAGGCCGACCGCGCCTACGCCGAGAAGATCCGCGCCACGCTGCGCCCCGAAGACATCGCCGCCGCCTTCGACCGCGCCGGCCTGCCCGTCAACCTCGACCTGCCGATGTGCGATTTCATCGTCCCGCTCGAGTCGAAGGGCAAAGGCGGCAACGGCTCCACCGATGTCGGCGACGTCTCCTGGGCCGTGCCCACCGTCCAGGCCCGCGGCGCCACCTGCGCCGTCGGCACGCCGTTCCACTCCTGGCAGCTCACCGCCCAGGGCAAGAGCCCGGCCGCCCATAAGGGCCTGGTCCATGTCGCCAAGGTCATGGCCGGCACCGCCGTCGACGCGCTCGAGAACCCGGGCCTGATCGAACGCGCCAAGGCCGAGCACGCCGCCCGCATGGCCCGCACGCCCTATGTCTGCCCGCTTCCGGCCGATGTGAACCCGCCGATCCAGGCGATGAGCAAGGGCGTCTGATCGCCTAGAACAGGCAGCGGAACGGCAGGAACCCGACCATCTCACCCGGCGCGACGGATACCGTCGCGTCGGCCAGTTCCGCCAGCCCGTCCGTTTCGGTCAGCGACGTCAGGATCCCCGCGCCTTCGACCGGGTGCTTGTGCGCGCGGCCGTCGACCAGCCGCACCCGGACATATTCCCGCCGCCCGGCCTTCTTGCGGTAGCTGAACGCCGCCGGCACCGCGATCGGCGCAATTGGCCGATACAGCTCGCCCCCCAACGCCGCCAACATCGGCCGCGCCACCTGCACGAACGTGACGAACGCCGCCACCGGGTTGCCGGGCAGCCCCATGAACGCCGCGCCGCCGATCTCGCCCATCGCGACCGGGCGACCCGGCTTGATCGCCAGCCGCCACCAGGCCAGCCGCCCCGCCGCCTCGACCGCATCGCGCACGTGATCCTCCTCGCCCGCCGACACGCCGCCGGTGGTCAGGATCGCATCGTGGTTCGGCCCCGCCTGCCGCAACGCCGCCGCGATCGCCTCCCGCCGGTCCGGCAGGATCCCGAGATCCGTCACTGCGGCCCCGGCCCGGCGGCACAGCAGCGCCAGCAGCAACCGATTGCTGTCGAACCGCTGTGCCGCACCGGGCACTGCGCCGGGATCGACCAACTCGTCCCCCGTCGAGAACAGCGCCACACGCAGCCGCCGCCGCACCTCGAGGCGAGACACGCCCAGCGCCGCCGCCAGCGCCACGTCCTGAGGCTGCAGCCGCGATCCCGCCGCCAACGCCCGCGCGCCGCGCGCGATGTCCTCCCCCGCCGGCCGCGTATTCGACCCCCGTCGCAGACCCGGCGGCAGCACGACGCCATCCCCTGAGAGCGTCACGTCCTCCTGCATGAACACCGTGTCCGCGCCCGCCGGCATGGGCGCGCCGGTGAAGATCCGCTGCGCCGTCCCCGTCGCGAGCGGCCCGGCTTCATGTCCCGCAGCCAGCCGCCCCGAAATCGGCAGCGCCCCAGCCGCGACCTCCTCGAGCCGCACCGCATACCCATCCACGGCCGAATTCGCGAACGGCGGCAGATCCACCGGCGCCGCCAGGTCCCGCGCCAACACCCGCCCGTCCGCCGCCATCAGTTCGACGAACTCGGTCCCCGCGACGCACCCGACGCTACGCCCGATCAGCGCCAGCGCCGCCTCGAGGCTCTGCAGCTTGCCGCCGAACGCGAAGCAATCGTCCGACAGCTGCGCCATCAGCCCACCGCCGCCGCATGCGTCGTCACCAGACCGGCGATCCCCTCGATGTCGTCGATATGCACCTTCGGTACCGAGAAGGTCTCCGGCGCATCGGTCGCGATCGCCACGATCGAGCCGTCCTCGTCATGCAGGAACGGCTTGCCGTTGGCATCGCGATGCACCTCGATCTTTGGCTGCGGCCCGCGCTTGAACCCCTCGACCAGCACGATGTCCACCGGGCTCAGCCGCGCCAGCAGCGCCGGCAGCCCAGGCTCCGCCGCGCCGCGCAATCTCGTGCATCAGCGCCCACCGGTTCGCCGAACCGATCAGCACCTCGGTCGCGCCCGCCTGCCGATGCTCCCACGAATCCTTGCCGGGCTGGTCGATGTCGAAGCCGTGATGCGCGTGCTTCAGTGTCGAGACGCTCAGCCCGCGGCCGATCAGCTGCCGGGATCAGCCGTCGCAGCAGCGTCGTCTTCCCCGCGCCGCTCCATCCCGCCAGCCCGATCACCCGCATGCCGTTCCGTCTCGTCCGCTCACCTGTGATCACCTGTATATTGTATGCCAGAGCCTTTGCGTCGTCCCCGGGTTGCCTTTATATGCGGTGGCATAATCGCCGACGACAGAAGTGCGGCTGTATTGGGGGACCCATGGCCGGCTCTGGCGAGATCATTCAGTTCCAGCATCCAGGCGCTGGCCGTAAGAAGGCCAAACCCCAGCCGAAAGGCCGCCAGGTCCAGCCGCAAGCCAAGCACGAGATCGAGACTTTGCTCGGCGACCGCCCGCGCGAGCGCGAGTTCGCGATCGAGTATCTCCACCTGATCCAGGACGAGTGGCACCAGATCTCCGCCGCGCATCTCGCAGCGCTCGCCGATGAGCTGAAGATGGCGTTCGCTGAAGTCTTCGAGATCGCCACCTTCTACGCCCATTTCGACGTGGTGAAGGAGGGCGAGCCGGACTTGCCGCCGCTCACCATCCGGGTCTGCGACAGCGTGACATGCGCCATGTTCGGCGCCGAGGCCCTGCTCGCCGAGCTACAGAAGACTGATCTCGGCGCCCCCGCCCGCGTTGTCCGCGCCCCCTGCGTCGGCCTGTGCCACCAGGCCCCGGCCGTCGAAGTCGGCCATCACTTCCTGCACAAGGCCGATATCGCAGCCGTCAAGCAGGCGGTCGCCGCCGGCGACACCCACCCGCACATCCCCGACTACATCGACTACGACCAATATCGCGCGGGCGGCGGCTATCAACTGCTCGACAAGCTTCGCTCCGGCGCGATGTCGGCCGAGGACATCATGGCTGCGCTCGACGGCGGCGGCCTGCGCGGCCTCGGCGGCGCCGGCTTCCCCACGGGACGCAAATGGCGCTCCGTCCGCGGCGAAAAGGGGCCCCGCCTCATGGCCGTCAACGGCGACGAGGGCGAGCCCGGCACCTTCAAGGACGGCCACTACCTCAACACCGACCCGCATCGCTTCCTCGAGGGCACGCTGATCGGTGCCACCGTCGTCGAGGCCGAGGACGTCTATCTCTACATGCGCGACGAGTATCCGATTTCGATCGAGATCCTCCGCCGCGAGATCGCCAAGCTGCCGCCGGGCTTGCCGCGGCTGCACATGCGGCGCGGCGCCGGCGCTTATATCTGTGGCGAGGAAAGCTCGATGCTGGAGAGCATCGAGGGCAAGCGCGGCCTGCCGCGGCAGAAGCCCCCCTTCCCGTATCAGGTCGGGCTATGGGGCAAGCCGACGCTGATCAACAACGTCGAGACGCTGTTCTGGGTCCGCGACATCGTCGAGAAGGGCGCGGATTGGTGGAAGAGCCAGGGCCGCCACGACCGCGCCGGCCTGCGCAGCTACTCCGTCTCCGGGCGCGTCAAGCAGCCCGGCGTCAAGCTCGCCCCGTCGGGCACCACCGTCCAGGAGTTGATCGACGAGTTCTGCGGCGGCATGGCCGATGGACACGAATTCCGCGCCTACCTGCCCGGCGGCGCCTCCGGCGGCATCCTGCCCGCGTCCATGAACGACATCCCGCTCGATTTCGGCACGCTGGAAAAATACGGCTGCTTCATCGGTTCGGCCGCTGTCGTGATCTTCTCACAGCACGATGACGTCCGTGGTGTAGCGCTCAACCTCATGCGCTTCTTCGAGGACGAGAGCTGCGGCCAATGCACCCCCTGCCGCTCCGGCACGCAGAAGGCGCGCATGCTGATGGAGCGCGGCGACTGGGACGCCGCCCTGCTCGACGAACTCGCCGCCGTCATGCGCGACGCCTCGATCTGCGGCCTCGGCCAGGCCGCCAGCAACCCATTGACCTCGGTGCTGCGTTACTTCCCCGAACTTCTCGCGCCCAAGGAGGCCGCCGAATGAGCAGCTCCACCACGACCGAGGGCCCGCAGAACCTCGAGGGCACGACGACCGAGACCGAAGGCCTCGCCTTCGAACTCAACGGCGAGCGCGTCTTCGCCCGTGAGGGCGAGAGCATCTGGGACGTCGCGCGCCGCACCGGCACCGAACTCCCCCACCTCTGCCACCGCCCCGAGCCCGGCTATCGCCCCGACGGCAACTGCCGCGTCTGCATGGTCGAGATCGAAGGCGAACGCGTCCTCGCCCCCTCCTGCAAGCGCATGCCCGCCGTGGGGATGAAGGTCCACACCTCGACCGAGCGCGCCACCAAGGCCCGCAAGATGGTCATGGAACTGCTCGTCAGCGACCAGCCCGCCCGCGCCACCTCGCACGACCCGACCAGCCCGTTCTGGAACTGGGCCGACAAGACCGGCGTCACCGAAAGCCGCTTCCCCGGCCTCGAACAGCGCTGGGAGCACGACCCCACCCATCCCGCCATGCGCGTCAACTTCGACGCCTGCATCCAGTGCAATCTCTGCGTCCGCGCCTGCCGCGAGGTCCAGGTCAACGACGTCATCGGCATGGCCTACCGCAATGCCGCCGCCAAGCCGGTCTTCGATTTCGACGACCCGATGGGCGCGTCCACCTGCGTCGCCTGCGGCGAGTGCGTCCAGGCCTGTCCGACCGGCGCGCTGATGCCCGCCGCCTACCTCAACGACAACGAGACCCGCACCGTCTGGCCGGACAAGAAGGTCCAGAGCCTGTGCCCCTATTGCGGCGTCGGCTGCCAGGTCAGCTACGAGGTCAAGGACGACAAGATCGTCTACGCCCAGGGCGTCAATGGCCCCGCCAACAAGAACCGCCTCTGCGTCAAGGGCCGCTTCGGCTTCGACTACATCCACCACCCGCACCGCCTCACCAAGCCGCTGATCCGCCTGGCGAACATGAAGAAGGACTCGCAGGACCAGGTGGACCCGGCCAACCCCTGGACCCATTTCCGCGAAGCCACCTGGGACGAAGCGCTCGACGCCGCCGCCGGCGGCTTCAACCGCCTCAAGGCCGAGCACGGTCCGAAATCCCTCGCCGGCTTCGGCTCCGCCAAGGGCTCCAACGAGGAAGCCTACCTGTTCCAGAAGCTGGTCCGCACCGGCTTCGGCTCCAACAACGTCGACCACTGCACCCGCCTCTGCCACGCGAGCTCGGTCGCCGCCCTGATGGAGGGCCTCAACTCCGGCGCCGTCAGCGCCCCCTTCGCCGCCGCCATGGACGCCGAAGTCATCATCGTCATCGGCGCCAACCCGACCGTGAACCACCCGGTCGCCGCCACCTTCATCAAGAACGCGGTCAAGCAGAACGGCGCCAAGCTCGTCGTCATGGACCCGCGCCGCCAGACCCTCTCCCGTCACGCCTGGCACCACCTCGCCTTCAAGCCCGGCAGCGACGTCTCGCTCCTCAACGCGATGCTGCACACCATCATCAACGAGGGCCTGACCGACCAGCAATACATCGCCGGCTACACCGAAGGCTTCGAGGAGCTGAAGGCCCGAATCAAGGACTTCGCCCCCGAAGCGATGGAGAAGGCCTGCGGCGTCCCGGCCGAGACCATCCGCGAAGTCGCCCGCGCCTACGCCAAAGCCAAGACCTCGATCATCTTCTGGGGCATGGGCATCAGCCAGCACGTCCACGGCACCGACAACTCACGCTGCCTGATCGCGCTCGCGCTCGTCACCGGCCAGATCGGCCGCCCCGGCACCGGCCTGCACCCGCTCCGCGGCCAGAACAACGTCCAAGGCGCGTCCGACGCCGGCCTGATCCCGATGGTCTTCCCCGACTACCAAAGCGTCGAAGACAACAAGATCCACAATTTCTTCGAGCAATACTGGGATCACAAGCTCGACCCCGTCCGCGGCCTGACCGTCGTCGAGATCATGCACGCCATCCACGCCGGCACCATCCGCGGCATGTTCATCGAAGGCGAAAACCCCGCGATGTCCGACCCCGACCTCAACCACGCCCGCGGCGCGCTGGCCAAACTCGACCACCTCGTCGTCCAAGACCTGTTCCTCACCGAGACCGCCTTCCACGCCGACGTGATCCTCCCGGCCTCGGCCTTCGCCGAGAAGAGCGGCTCCTTCACCAACACCGACCGCCGGGTCCAACTCGCCCACCCCGTGATCCCGCCCCCCGGCGACGCCCGCCAGGATTGGTGGATCATCAGCGAGATCGGCCGCCGCATGGGCCTGCCCTGGAACTACCAGGGCCCGGCCGAGATCTTCGCCGAGATGGCCGCCAGCATGCCCTCTCTGGCCAACATCAGTTGGGAGCGGCTCGAGCGCGAAGGCGCCGTCACCTACCCGGTCGACGCCCCCGACCAGCCCGGCAACGAGATCATCTTCTACGCCGGCTTCCCCACCCAATCCGGCCGCGGCAAGATCGTCCCCGCGAACGTGCTGCCCCCCGACGAGATCCCGGACGACGAGTATCCGATGGTGCTCTCCACCGGCCGCGTCCTCGAACATTGGCACACCGGGTCGATGACCCGCCGCGCCGGTGTGCTCGACGCGATCGAGCCGGAAGCCGTCGCCTTCATGTCGCCCGGAGACCTCTGGAAGCAGCGGCTGCAGCCCGGCGATTCGATCCGGCTCGAGACCCGCCGCGGCGCGGTCGAGGTCAAGGTGCGCAGCGACCGCGACGTTCCGGCTGGGATGGTGTTCATGCCGTTCTGCTACGCCGAAGCCGCCGCCAACCTGCTGACCAACCCGGCGCTCGACCCGTTCGGCAAGATCCCGGAGTTCAAGTTCTGCGCCGCGCGGGTCTCGGCGGCGCA
This sequence comes from uncultured Alphaproteobacteria bacterium, assembly GCA_963848035.1. GTDB lineage: Bacteria > Pseudomonadota > Alphaproteobacteria > Acetobacterales > Acetobacteraceae > JAVVHH01. The sequence continues at coordinate 1,106,405 of CAWKCD010000001.1, read as the reverse complement.
CGCCGTCGCGGCGGAGTAGGCTCTCAGGTGAACAGGCTGAGCAGTCCGCCAGTCTGATCGCCTGACGAGGCACTGTTGCTGGCGTTCTGCACGAGGTAGCTGCGCGCCATCTGCTCGACGAATTTCGGGTCTTGCAGCTTGCTGATGTCGAGCCGGTCGGTGATCACCTTCTCCTGGGTCGTCAGCGACTGATAGGCGATCTCCTGGGGGATGCCGAGCGCGCCGGTGACGACCGCGCGGACGTTCGCGTCACCCAGGATCTGGTCGGCGGTCTTGAACGTGCTGGCCCGGCTGCGGAAGTCGAGCGCGGCCGAAAGTCCCGGCGTCGTCTTGTCGAGCGATTGCTCCCACTGGACCTGCGCATACCCGCTCGTGATGCTCGTGAGCGCGCTTGGTTGCTGGAGGACGCTCAGTCCTTTGGTCGCGAAGCTGTAGGTCTTGGCCGTGGTGAGCCAGGCCGGATTGCTCAGCGTGCTCGCGAGATTCCCGGTCACCGTCGGGTCCGACGACAGCGCCTTGATCGCGAGCGCCGGATAGGCGGTCTGATCGCCCAACCCGTTGGCGGTGAGGAACACCTTGGCGGCGATTGGGTCGGCGAGCAGGGTTTTGAGATCCGGCGCCGATTTCGCGACTTTCAAGAATTGGGCGATGTCGCGCGCCGTCGACGGGTCGTTCTGCTGCTGCGCGATGTCCTTGGTCTGGTTGGTCTCGGCGCTGATCAGGTTGCTGACCGGGTCGCCACTCGCCTGGGCGCCGCCGCCATAGAGGATGCTGACGAGGTCGGTCGAGCCGCTGTTGGCAGTGATGCTCGACAGGAGGCTGAGCGCCGTCGTCCCATTGGAGATGGAGAAAGACATATGTACTGAGCCTGTGACCGCCGAGGATTAAGCTGGGATCACGCAAACAGGCTGGTTTGGCTGTTCTGTCCGCTCGATTGATTGTTGATGCTGTTTTGCACCAGGAAACTGCGGGCGAATTGCTCGACGAATTTCGGATTTTGAAACTTGGTGATGTCCAGCCGGTCGGTAATCGCCTTCTCCTGCGTCGACAGCGACTGGAAGGCGATCTGCAGCGGCAGGCCAAGCGCGGTCGTCACCACCTGCCGGATGTTCTTGTCGCCGAGGATCTGGTCGACTTTCGTGATCGTGCTGGCGCGGCTGCGGAAATCGAGCGCGGCCGATAGGCCCGGCGTCGTCTTGTCGAGCGATTGTTGCCACTGGACCTGGGCATAGCCGTTGGTGATGCTGTCGAGCGCGGTCTGCTGCTTGAGGACGGTGAGGCCCTTGTTGGCGAAATCATACGTCTTGGCGACGGCGAGCCATCGCGTGTCGCTCAGATTGGCGGCGAGGTTGCTCGTCTTGGTCGTGTCCGACGACAGGGCCTTGGTCGCCAGCGCGGCATAGTCCGTCTGGTCCCCGAGCCCGTTGGCGGTGAGGAACACCTTGCGCGCGATCGGGTCCGCCAACAGCGTCTTCAGGTCCGGCGCTTTCTGGACCACAGCCAGGAAATGGGTCACGTCGCGCTTGGTCGAGGGATCCTTCGCCTGCCGCGCGACGCTCTTTGTCTGGTTCGTCTCGGCATTGATGAAGCTCGCGACCGGGTCGCCGCTGGACACCTGTCCGCCGCCATAAAGGATGCTCGTCAGATCGCCCGAGCCGTTATTGGCCGTGACGCTCGACAGCAGGCTCAGCGCGGAATTGGCATTGTTGATCGAGAACGTCATTGGCCCAGTGTCGGGCCAAAGAGTTAAGAAATCCTAAATGAACTGTCCCCGCAGGAAGCCCAGCGCCGGCAGCGGCGTCCAGGACCGCGGCAGATCCTGCATCCGGATCGGCGCCACGCTATAGAGCGGCGGCGGCTGCCGGCATCCTTTGAAGAGACTGGAATACGCCTTGATCTGCTGCTCCCGCCAAGCCCGGTCAGCCAGCGCCCGTTCCCGGTTCGGGAAGATTTCGGCAATGCGGGACTTGCGGCCGATCGACGCGACGACGGCCCAGAGAGTGTCATCCCGGCGAGGCTTGAACTCGATCACCGCACTCATGGGAGCCGATATTGGCAGGTGCGGTGGTGCGGGCAAGAGCTATCTGTGTTGGATTGCCGGCAAGCCGCGGAACCCTGCCCGTGCGGCAGCGTAAGCGGGCCGACGTCGAGGGTGGTGATGCGACTTTTCAAATGCCAAAGCTGTGGCCAGGTGTTGTTTTTCGAAAACCGGCTCTGCGGACGTTGCGGGCATCAACTCGGATTCATCCCGGAGCTGGGCGAACTGAGCGCACTTGATCCTGATGTCACCGACTGGATCGCCGAGGCCGTGCCGGGCCGCAAATGGCGCTTTTGCTTCAACGCCAACCACAATGTCTGCAACTGGCTGATCGACGCCGCCTCGCCCGAAACCTTCTGCGTCGCCTGCCGCCACAACCGCACCGTCCCGGACCGCTCGGTGCCGGACAACGTTGCCGCCTGGGGTCGCATGGAACTCGCCAAGCACCGCTTGTTCTACACCCTGCTCCGCCTCGGGCTGCCCACTCCCAACCGGCACGACGACCCGCAGAGCGGCCTGGTCTTCGACTTCCTCGCCGATCCGCCCAGCTCGGGCGCTCCCAAGGTGATGACCGGCCATGACGAGGGCCTGATCACCCTCGCGCTGGCCGAGGCCGACGACGCCGAGCGCGAAGCCCGGCGCGCGCGCATGGGCGAACCCTACCGAACCCTGCTCGGCCATTTCCGCCACGAGGTCGGCCATTTCTATTGGGATCGCCTGGTCCGCGACCGCCACCAGCAGGATGCGTTCCGCGCCATCTTCGGCGACGACCGGATCGACTATAACCAGTCGCTCAAGCGTCATTACCAGGAGGGACCCCCGCCCAACTGGCAGGAGAGCTTCGTCAGCGCCTACGCCACCGCGCATGCCTGGGAGGATTGGGCCGAAACCTGGGCGCACTACCTGCACATCGTGGATGGCCTCGAGACCGCCCGCTCCTTCGACCTCACGGCCCGCCCCGGTGTCGACACCGAAGGCGTGCTCCAGACCCACACCGGGTTCGATCCCTACGTCGAGCCGGACTTCAACCGCCTCGCCGAGAGTTGGCTGCCGCTGACCATCGCGCTCAACGCCATGAACCAGAGCATGGGGCAGGGCGACCTCTACCCCTTCGTGCTTTCGCCGACGGTGATCAGCAAACTCGGTTTCATTCACGACATCGTGCATGCCCAGCGCGGTCCCGCGCGCGATTGAGCGTGCCGTTGCGTTTCGGATATGCTTCGCGCCGTTGAACCAAGGGGCGGGACGAGGGCATGGCCGATGAAGCGGGAATGGAAAAGGGCGAGCTGCGCAAGCTTCTGACCATCGCCAAGAAGACACCCGTCAACGCGGCGATCGGGATGAGCAAGGACGGCACCCCGGCGCTCCTCCTGCACAAGATAAAGCAGCCCCGCGCCCTGTCGAAGGAACTCGAATCCGGTAGCGGCGAGCTCAAGAACATGCGGTGGGGCGAGTTCTACGTCGACGAGGAGAAGGATCCGAAGACCCTGGTCGCGCGCCTCAACAAGCCGGCGTCCGGCCTCGCGCGCAAGCTGGTGAAGGTCGTCAAGTTCGCCGGCTTCTCCAAGGTCGTGCTGCAGTTCGAGGACGGCACCACCGAGGCCGGCGAGGACGAGGAAACCCCAGCCGCCGAGCCCGGCGTCGCGCCGCCGGCTTCTGCCGCCGCTCCGCCCGAAGCATCGCCCGACTCGCCGCCGCAAGCGTCCGACCTCGGCCCAATCACCGCCCGCATCACCACACTGGTGAAGCGCATGATGCCACTCATCAGCGCCGACCCGAGCCGCGGCGACACGCTCAAAGGCGTCGCCAAAGAGGCCCAGGCCGCGTTGCAGTCCCGCGACGTCGGCCAGGCCGAGGCGGCGGCCGCGCGGCTCGAGCAGGTGATCGTCGGCTTCGAACAGGCCGCACCGCCCGCCGATCCCGCCACCATCGCCAAAGCCCGCTCCGCCTGGATCGCCGTCCGCCAGCGCCTCGACCTGGATCTGCGCAAATTGCTCGACGCCGTGCGCGAAACTTACGAGGGGCATGACGGCCTCGCCGAGATCGAGCGTCGCGTCCAGACCGAGCTCGACGGCGTGCTCGGCACACTCGACGACGAACTCGCGCGCAAGCTCGACGATCTCGGCAAGGCCGCCGACGCCGACCGCGCGAAACTCGCCGCCGAGGCCAAGCAGATCGTCGCCCGCTATCAGCAGCACGTCGCCAGCAACAAGCTGCTGGGCGTGATCGACGACAACCCGTTCGTCCCGCTCACGGTGCAGAAGACCACCAATGCAGCGCTCTCGGCGATCGTCCGCAACATCCGATAAACCACCGTCGGCGCGGTGGATTACAGGGCGTGCTGCCTAAGCCGGTTGTCCCGTTAATCCTAAGAAAATGCGGTGCCATAAACGTATGAGCATCGACTGGCGCTGCGGCTGATCCGCGGCTGTCTCGATTACCTGGTGATCGTCGTGGAAATCAGCTGCGCCGCTCACTGTGCTCTCCGCCTCTCACCCTCGCGTTTACACAAAGCGAACAACAACCGGTATACCACAGGTTATCTTTCGTCATTCAATCGTCGGATATTTCGATAAAATCGTTAATCGCTCTGATGGCTTGGTTCTTGCTTCATTGCTGATGATGATACCAATCTCGTATGCACGTTCTGCTCGCCGACGCGCATCCTGAGCGCGCGGCGCAGGTGGAGGCGGCGTTGCGCCAAGCCGGCGCCGCGCTGGTGCAGCGCTCCCGCCCCGGCGAGAACCTGCTCGATGCCGTCTCGCGCTTGCGGCCCGACGTCGTGCTCGTCGACATGCAGCGTCCCGACCGCGATGCGCTCGACGACGTGCGCGCGCTGACCGCGAACCAGCCGCGCCCGATCGTGATGTTCGTGGACCAGAACGACGAGGCGTTCATGGCGGAGGCGATCGCCGCTGGAGTGAGCTCTTACAATGTGGTCGGCGCCGGGTTGCCGGACGTCAAACCGATCATCCAGGCGGCGATCGCCATCTTCAGCCGCTTCGCCGGGCTGCAATCGGAGCTGCGGCGGATGGAGGCAAGCTTCGAGGAGCGCGCCGTGATCGATCGCGCCAAGGCGGTCCTGATCAAGCGCCGCCGCCTCAGCGAGCCGGACGCCTATCGCTGGCTGCGGCGGCAAGCGATGAATGGCGGGCGCCGTATCCTGGACGTGGCTGCAGAAGTGCTGGAGCGCAACGATGGGCCCTGAACCGGTCCGCCTCGGCATGGTCCGACTGACCGATGCCGCGCCGCTCGTTTGGGCATATGCCCAAGGCATGTTCGCCGCCGCGGGGGTCGAGGTCGATCTCGCGGTCGAGCCATCCTGGGCGAATGTCGCCGACAAGCTGTCCTGGGGCTTGCTGGACGGCGCGGTGATGTTGTCGCCGCTCGCGATCGCGATGAGCCTGGGTCTGCGCGGCAAGCCCACCGAATTGATCATCCCCGCCTGCGTCAGCCTCAACGGCGACGCGATCACCCTGGCGACGCATCTCGCCGATCCGTTGCTGCGCGAAGGCCGCCCCGACCCGGTCGAGATGGCAGCCCGGCTGCGGCCGCTGCTGCCGCTGCGCCTTGCCGTCGTGCACGCCTTTTCCACCCAGGAGTTGCTGCTCCGCCTGTTCCTCGAGCGCGGCGGCATCGACCCGGCGGCGCTCGCCCCATTTCCCGTCATCCCTCCCGCCGACATGGTCGACGCGCTGGCCGAGGGCCGTATCGACGGCTTCTGCGCCGGCGCACCCTGGGGCGCGGTGGCCGCCGAGGCTGGGGTGGGCCGCACCATCGCGGTCAGCTCGCAGATTGCCCCCGATCACCCTGAGAAATGCCTGGCGATCCGGCGCGACTGGGCCGACGCCAACCCGGCAACGCTTGGCGCCGTTCTCCGCGCCCTCGATGAAGCGGCCCGCGCCTGCGAACTCTTCGCCAACGGCCCCGCCGTCGCCGGGCTGCTCGCCGAGCCCGACTGGATCGACGTTCCAGCGGCGCTGATCGAATCGTCGCTGCCGGGCGGGCAGGGGGGCGAGGTCGACCGCTCCCGCTTCGCTTCGACGGTGCCGACCGTGGGCCAGGCACAATGGCTGCACCGGGAGATGGCACGCTGGCGCACGCTGCCGGATGCCGCGTTGGCCCGAATTATCGCCATGCACCGCCCGGATCTCCATCCAGCCGCGATGAAACTGCGAATGAAATAAGCAATTAGACCATTTAGGCGGCACATTCGGTCTAGCGCGGCTGTTTTGTGCATCCTGCGCTGCACAAATTTCTTTTCCCCGCGCCGCCGCTCCGGCACATTGCTTCTCACTCGGCCGAAGCGGTCGAACAGGCCTCTGCCAATGGCGGCAGCGGTCTCGAGGCGGCGCACCGCGCCATCATCGACCGGCAGACCAACGATGGCCTGTCACCCCGGCTCCAGAGCCGGTCGGAGCCGAACCGCCATGAACATGATTGCCCCGCAACGTTTGCGTCTCGTCGTCATCGGCAACGGGATGGCCGGGATGCGCACCGTCGAGGAGATCCTCGAGCGCACGCCGCACCGCTTCAGCATCACCGTCTTCGGCGCCGAGCCGCACGGCAACTACAACCGCATCATGCTCAGCCCGGTGCTCGCCGGCGAAAAGAATTTCGACGACATCGTCATCAACGACCGCGCCTGGTACGAGCAGAACGGCATCGAGCTGGTCGCCGGCGAGCGCGTCTGGCGCGTCGACCGCACCGAGCAGGTCGTTCACGGCGAACACGGCACGTCCCGGCCCTACGACTTCCTGCTGCTCGCCACCGGCTCCAACCCGTTCATCCTCCCCGTCGTCGGCCGCGACCTGCCGGGCGTCATCGGCTTCCGCGACATCGCCGACGTCGAGGCGATGAAGGCGGCGTCCGCCCGCGGCGGCAAAGCGGTCGTCATCGGCGGCGGTCTGCTCGGCCTCGAGGCCGCCTATGGGCTGCAGCGCAACGGCATGGACGTGACCGTGCTGCATCTGATGAAGACGCTGATGGAGCGACAGCTCGATGTGGCCGCCGGGTCGATGCTGCGCGCCGATCTCGAGAAGCGCGGCATCAAGGTTATCACCGAGGCCAACACCAAGGCGCTGCACGGCACAGAGGAGCGCGTCGAGTCCGTTGAACTCGCCGACGGCACGATCCTTCCGGCCGAGCTCGTCGTGATGGCCGTGGGGATCAAGCCGAACATCGAACTCGGCCAATCCATGGACCTCGCCACCAAGCGCGGCATCATCGTCGACGACCAGATGCGCACGTCGGATGGCCGCATCTTCGCCGTCGGCGAATGCGTCGACCACCGTGGCCAGACCTACGGCCTGGTCGCCCCGATCTGGGACATGGCGAAAGTCTGTGCCGACGCGCTCACCGGCGTCGCCGAGAGCGCCTACGAGGGCAGCGTCACCGGGACCCGCCTCAAGGTCACCGGCATCGACATGTTCTCCGCCGGCGATTTCGCGGGCGGGGAGGGGACCGAGGAGGTCGTCTTCCGCGACCCGGCGCGCGGCGTCTACCGCCGCCTCGTCATGCGCAACGACGTGCTCATCGGCGCCGTGCTCTACGGCGATGCGCGCGACGGCAACTGGTATTTCGATCTTCTTCGCGCCGCCAAGCCGCTCGGCGATCTGCGCGACACCGTCATCTTCGGCCAGGATGTCGCGATGGCCGCCGCCGGCGCCGACCCCTCGGCGGCGTTGGCCGCCATGGACGACAAGCACGAGGTCTGCGGCTGCAATGGCGTCTGCAAGGGCGTCATCGTCGGCGCCATCCGCGAGAAGGGGCTGGCCACGCTCGATGCCGTCCGCGCCCACACCAAAGCCTCGTCGTCCTGCGGCAGTTGCACGCCGACCGTCGAGAGCCTGCTCAAGCTCACGATCGGCGACAGCTACGAAAAACCGCAGGGCGAGAAGGCGCTCTGCAAATGCACGTCGCACGGCCATGACCATGTCCGCGCCGAGATCGTCGGGCGACGACCTCAAGACCATCCCCGCGGTCATGCAGGCGCTGGGCTGGACCACGCCCGACGGCTGCCACGTCTGCCGCCCGGCGCTGAACTACTATCTCCTGTGCGCCTGGCCCGGCGAATACGTCGACAGCGCGCAGAGCCGCTTCGTCAACGAGCGCATGCACGCCAACATTCAGAAGGACGGCACCTACTCCGTCGTCCCGCGCATGTGGGGCGGCACCACCACCGCGCGCGAACTGCGCGCCATCGCCGACGTGGTCGACAAATTCGCCATTCCCTCGGTCAAGGTCACTGGCGGTCAGCGCATCGACCTGCTCGGCGTCAAGCGCGAGGACCTGCCTGCGGTGTGGCGCGACCTGAACGCCGCCGGGATGGTCAGCGGCCACGCCTACGGCAAGGCGCTGCGCACGGTCAAAACCTGCGTCGGCTCCGAATGGTGCCGGTTCGGCACCCAGGACAGCACCGCCATGGGCGTCGCCCTCGAGAAGATGACCTGGGGCTCCTGGCACCCGCACAAGGTCAAGCTCGCCGTCTCCGGCTGCCCGCGGAACTGCGCCGAATCCACGATCAAGGATTTCGGCGTCATCGCCGTCGACAGCGGCTGGGAACTCTCCGTCGGCGGCAATGGCGGCATCCACCTCCGCGGCACCGACGCGCTGTGCAAGGTCGAAACCCCCGAAGACGTCCTCGAATATTGCGGCGCCTTCCTCCAGCTCTACCGTGAGGACGCACGATACCTCGAGCGCACGGCGCCCTGGGTCGAGCGACGCGGCATCGACTGGGTCAAGGAGCGCGTCGTCGCCGACCCGGCCAACCGCGCCGCGCTGCACGCCCGCTTCCTCTACGCCCAGCAATTCGCCCAGCAGGACCCCTGGGCCGAGCGCGCCGAGCAGGAGACCGCGCAGGCCCCGTTCCGCACGCTGGTCCCGGCGGAGTGATGGCGATGGACGGATCGAACCTCTCGCTCGGCTGGATCGACATCGGCGCGCTGGACGACATCCCCCGCCAGGGCGCCCGCGTGGTGGCCGCGGCACGCGGTGACATCGCGGTGTTCCGCACCGTCGACGACGCGGTGTTTGCGCTGGACGACCGCTGCCCGCACAAGCAGGGCAAGCTGAGCCAGGGCATCGTGCACGGCCACAACGTGACCTGCCCGCTGCACAACTGGGTCATCGGCCTCGAGGACGGCCACGCCCAAGCGCCGGACGAAGGCTGCGTCCGCCGCATCGGCGCGCGGGTGCGCAACGGCCGGGTCCTGCTCGACCTCGGCGCATGAGCGGCGTCCGCACCACCTGCCCGTATTGCGGCGTCGGCTGCGGCGTCGTCGCCCAGCCCGACGGCCGCATCGTCGGCGACCCGGACCATCCCGCCAATTTCGGGCGGCTGTGCAGCAAGGGCGCGGCGTTGGCCGAAACGCTGGACGACCGCGCCCGCCTGCGTCTCCCCACGATCGACGGCGAACGCGCCACCTGGGACACCGCTCTCGACCTGATCGCCACGCGCTTCGCCGACACGATCGCTGAACACGGCCCTGACAGCGTCGCCTTCTACGTCTCCGGCCAGTGCCTGACCGAGGATTATTACGTCGCCAACAAGCTGATGAAGGGCTTCATCGGCTCGGCCAACATCGACACCAACTCCCGCCTCTGCATGGCTTCCACCGTTGCCGGGCACGTCAGGGCGTTCGGCGCCGACATCGTCCCCGGCACCTACGAGGACCTCGAACTCGCCGACCTCGTGATCCTCGTCGGCAGCAATCTCGCCTGGTGCCACCCCGTCCTGCACCAGCGCCTCCAAGCCGCCCGGGAGGTCCGCGGCACCCGGATCATCGTTATCGACCCGCGCGGCACCGCGACATCGGATGGCGCCGACCTGCATTTGAAGCTGGCGCCCGGCTCCGACGTGGCGCTGTTCGCCGGTCTCCTCGCGCACCTCGAATCATCTGGCGCCCTCGCCCGAGACTGGCTCGCCGAACACACGTCCGGGCTCGACGCCGCGCTCGCCGCCGCCCGCCACGTCGACGTCTCGGGGATCACCGGTCTCGATCCCGCCGACATCGCCCAATTCTACGACGAGTTCACCCGCACCCCCCGCGTGGTGACGGTGTTCTCCCAAGGCGTGAATCAATCATCGTCCGGCACGGACAAGGTCAACGCCATCCTCAACGTCCATCTCGCCACCGCCCGCATCGGCCAGCCCGGCGCCGGCCCCTTCAGCGTCACCGGCCAGCCCAACGCCATGGGCGGCCGCGAGGTCGGCGGCCTCGCCAACCAGCTCGCCGCGCACATGCGCTTCGACCAGCCGGGCGCCACCGACCGCGTCGCCCGTTTCTGGTCCGCTCCCCGCATGGCCCAGGCGCCGGGCCTCAAGGCGATCGACATGTTCGACGCCGTGGCACGGGGAGAAATCCGCGCGATCTGGATCATGTGCACCAACCCGGCCGACAGCCTCCCCCGCGCCGACCGCGTCCGCGAAGCGCTCGCCAACTGCCCCTTCGTCGTCGCGAGTGACATCTGGCCGACCGACACCACCAAGCTCGCCCATGTCGTGCTGCCTGCCGCCGGGTGGGGCGAGCGCAGCGGCACCGTGACCAATTCCGAGCGCCGCATCTCGCGCCAGCGCGCGTTCCGCGATCCGCCTGGTGAGGCCCGTGCCGATTGGTGGGCGATGGCGCAAGTCGCGGCCCGCATGGGGTGGCGCGACGCTTTCGCCTGGGACGGCCCGGCCGCCATCTTCCGCGAACACGCCGCACTCACCGCGCTCGACAACGACGGCGCCCGCCCGCTCGACCTCGCCGGCCTCGCCCACCTCTCGAATGACGAGTACGACGCGCTCGCCCCGATCCAGTGGCCGGTGCCCGCCACCGGCCAGCCCGGCGGCCGCTTCTTCGCCGCGGGCGGCTTCGCCACCCCCGACCGCCGCGCCCGCCTGATCCCCACCGCCTGGCGTCCGCTCGCCACCGCGACCGACGCCGCCTTTCCGCTGCGCCTCAACACCGGCCGGGTCCGCGACCAGTGGCACACCATGACCCGCACCGGCCTGGTCCCCCGCCTCGTGCAGCACGTCGCCGAACCGCTCGCCGCCCTGCATCCCGCCGACGCTGCCGCGCTCGGGATCGAGGACCGCTCCCTCGTCCGCCTCGAGACGGCCCATGGTTCGGCGGTCCTGCGCGCCGCCATCGATCCCGGCCAGCGTCCGGGCGACGTCTTCGTGCCGATGCATTGGTCCGACGCGTTCGCGTCCGCCGGGCCGGTCGCCCGCCTGGTCGGCGCAGCCTGCGACCCCGTCTCCGGCCAGCCCGAGCTGAAGGCCACCCCGCTCCGCGTCGAGGCCGTCGCCACCCTCTGGCGCGGCCTGCTCCTGCACGCCGCCCCGGTCATGCCCACGGGCGTCACCTGGTCGCGCGTGCCGCTGGCGACCGGCCACGCGTTCGACCTCTCCGGCGCCGCGCCCCTCCCCGATGCGATCGGCGTCTTCGCCCGCACTCTCATGGCGGCGGACCACGCCGACATCCTGGAACTCACCGATACGGCCCGCGGCCTCTGGCGTTTCGCCGCCCTGCGCGACGGCCGCCTCCACGCCTGCCTGTATCTCGCCCGCGGCGCCCGCGCGCTGCCCACCCCGGCAGCGCTCACCGCACTCCTCGCCGGCCCGATCGCCGACGCCGCCCGCAGCACCGTGCTGGCCGGCGGCGCCAGTGCCGGCCAGGCCGACACGCCGGTCTGCGCCTGCTTCGCGGTGGGACTGCAGGCGATCCAGGCCGCGATCGTCGAACAGCGCCTCACCTCGGTCGGCGAGATCGGCAAGTCGCTACGCGCCGGGACGAATTGCGGCTCCTGCATTCCGGAGCTGAAGCAGATCATCCGCAACCAGCTCGCCGACGCCTAGCCTCCTGCAGATTTCGCGGGAATACTCGCGGGATGAAGATCGCAGAGACCGACTGGCAAGGCGTCGCCGCCTGGCTCGAGCACGATGACCGCGCCATCCTGCCGTTGGGGAGCACCGAGCAGCACGCGCAGCTCTCCCTCTCCGTCGACAGCATCCTCTCCGAACGGGTCGCCCTCGAGGCCGCCGAGCCGCTGGGCGTTCCAGTGTTTCCCGTGCTCGCATACGGGATCACGCCCTATTTCCGTGCCTATCCCGGCACCATCTCGCTGCGCGTCGAGACCTATCTGCGCGTCGTCACCGACATCCTGCTCGGCCTCCGCGAGCAGGGCTTCCGCCGCATCCTTGTGGTCAACGGCCATGGCGGAAACTCGCCCGCCGCGAGCCTGGTCACTGAATTGATGGCCGACCATCCCGACACCACGATCCGCTTCCACAATTGGTGGAATGCGCCGCGCACCATGGCGAAGGTCCAGTCGATCGACCCGGTCGCGTCGCACGCCTCCTGGATGGAGAATTTCCCGTGGACGCGGCTGGCCGGCAGCATGCCGCCGACGCAACGAAAGCCGATGATCGAGCGCGACCGGCTCAGCGTGATGGCGCCGGACGCCGTGCGCCGCTACCTCGGCGACGGTAATTTCGGCGGCTATTACGAGCGCCCCGACGCCGACATGCTCGCGATCTGGGCGGAGGCCGTGGCCGAGACCCGCGCTCTCCTGGAAGGACCCTGGTCATGACCTCTCCCATCCTGATCTGGGGCGCCGGCGCGATCGGCGGCACCCTGGCCGTCGCCTTCGCCCGCGCCGGCGAAGCGGTCGTGCTGGTCGACAACGTGCCCGAGCACGTCGCCGCGATCCGCGCCCACGGCCTCGCCCTCACCGGCCCGATCATCGAGGAGCGGCACAAGTTCGAGGCATTCACGCCCGAGACGTTGGAAGGCAAGTTCGAGCGCTGCTTCCTCGCCGTCAAAGCCCACCACACCGAACAGGCCGCCGCCGCGCTGGCGCCGCATGTCGCCGCCGACGGCTACGTCGTCTCCGCCCAGAACGGCCTGAACGAACGCGTCATCGCCGGGCTGCTCGGGCGCGAGCGCACCATCGGCTGCTTCGTCAATTTCGGCGCCGACTACCTCGAGCCCGGCGTGATCCACTTTGCCGGCCGCGGCGCCGTCGTCGTCGGCGAACTCGACGGCGCTCGTACGCCCCGCATCGAGGCGCTGTTCGCGCTCATGCAAGAATTCGACCCTGATGCGGTGCTGACCGACAACATCTGGGGCTACCTCTGGGGCAAGCTCGTCTACGGCGCGCTGCTGTTCGCCACCGCCCTTTCCGAAGACAGCATCGCCGACGTGCTCGACGATCCAGAATTCCGCGGCGTGCTCACCGCCCTCGGCCGCGAGGTCGGCGCGGTGGCGAGCGGCGCCGGCATCCGCATGCAGGGCTTCAACGGCTTCGACCCCGACGCCTTCCTGCCCGATGCGCCTGCCGAGCGCACCGCCCGGTCCTTCGCCGACATGGTCGCCCACAACCGCCGATCGCTGAAGACGCATTCCGGCATCTATCGCGACCTTGCGGTGCGCAAGCGTCGCACCGAGGTCGACGCGCAGCTCGGCCCGATCGTCGAGACCGGGCAGGAGGTCGGCGTGCCGACGCCGATCACCGCGCGCCTGATCACCCTGATCCACGAGATCGAGAACGGCGCCCGCCCGATCGCGCGCGCCAACCTGAAGGCATTGACGGCATGAACATCACATTCGACGGCCAGGTCGCCATCGTGACCGGCGCAGCCCACGGCTTCGGCCGCGCCATCGCGCTCGCCTTCGCCGCCCGCGGGGCCCGCGTCTACGCCTGCGACGTGCTGGCCGACGAACTGCAGGAGACCGCCCGCCTCGGCGGCGGGACGCCGATCGTGCTCGATGTCGGCAACCGCGATGCCGTCCAGGAGCAGGTCGGCCGCATCGCCGCCGAAGCCGGCCGTATCGACATCCTGGTCAATTGCGCCGGCGGCGTCCGCGGACAGGTCGGCCGACCCATCGAGGAGATCTCCGCCGCGGATTGGCAGACCATCTTCGACGTCAACCTCTCCGGCGTCTTCTTCATGTCGCAAGCCGCGGCGCCTGCCATGAAACGGGCGCGCAGGGGGCGCATCGTCAACATCTCCAGCGGCGCCGGCCTCGGCATCAGCTTGACCGGCATCCAGGCCTACGCCAGCGCCAAAGCCGGCCAGATCGGCCTCACCCGCCAGCTCGCCCACGAGCTCGGCCCGTTCGGCATCACCGTCAACAATGTCGCCCCCGGCTTCATCCGCTCCAACCCGGCTACCGAGCGCCAATGGGAAGCCATGGGCCCCGAAGGCCAAGCCCAGCTCCTCTCCCGCGTCGCCATGCGCCGCTCCGGCACCCCGGACGACATCGCCCACGCCGTCCTATTCTTCGCCTCCGAGCAAGCCGGCTGGATCAGCGGCCAGGTCCTCTCCGTCGACGGCGGAAAGTGATAAGCTCGTGGGATGAACGAGTTCTCGAAGATCGAAATCCCGGTCGAGCAGGAGACCGCGGCCGCTCTGTCGGATGTGCGGCGTCGCGAAGCCGTGGGCCGGCTTGTCGATCGCCTGGTTCGACCGGGCGCCGATGACCCGCTGATCGGTCTCCTCGAGCGCACCGCCGAGGAAGCGCGAACGAGTGGGCTGACCGCAACCGAAATCGATGCTGAACTGGCCGACTACAACACCGAGCGGCGGATCTGAACCGCTACGTCTCCGACGCGAACACGGTCGTCTCCGCTGCTCTCACACCCGATGGCATCCCTCGCCGAGCGATCGGGTTTGCTCGGGCCACCGGCGCCATCGTGCTTTCCGATCCGGTCCACGCTGAGATCGTCGCCGTTCTGTCCCGACCGAAATTCGCCCGGGCATTGTCGGCCGACCGTCGCCACGAGATCATCGAACTTCTGAGCGCGGCCGCAATCTGGATCGAGCCGCGAGTTGCCGTGCATGACTGCCGAGATTCCAAGGATAATCGCTACCTCGAACTGGCGCTGGAGGCGGGAGCGGCATCAATCGTGTCGGGCGACGAAGACCTGCTAGTCCTCCAGCCGTGGCGCGGCATTCCTGTGCTGCGACCGGCTGAGTTTCTCCGCCGCTTCGCCACCTCTCTCGCTTGACATCCTTTGCCCAAGCGAGAGCCTCGCCCTTGCTTTCCCCAGAAATGGGCGTATACGCCCGCCTCTCCCTGCTGGGGCGGTGGCACCCGTTCCGGCTATGCCCGATCTTGGGCTGACTCCAGCCATAGGGGTAAATGATGCCGCTGTATGAATGCGTGCTGATCGCACGTAACGACGTCACGCAACAACAGGTCGAGACCATCGCCGACACGATCGGCACCGATCTCGAGACCGATGGCGGGTCCGTCCAGAAGCGCGAATACTGGGGCCTCCGCAGCCTCGCCTACCGCGTCAAGAAGAACCGCAAGGGCCACTACATGCTCCTCGGTCTCGACGCCAAGCCCGCCTTCATCACCGAAATGGAGCGCCTGCTGCGCCTCAACGAAGACGTGCTCCGCTTCATGACGCTGCGAGTCGAAGAGATCGAGGAAGCCCCGAGCGCGATCCTGTCCCGCAAGTCCGACGACCGCGAGCGCGCTTTCCGTGGCCCCAAGCCCGCCGGGCGCTTCGAGAGCGGCCGCAAGCGCGGCTTCGACGACCGTGAAGAATTCCGCGCCCGCGAGCCCGAGTTCCGCGCCCGCGACGAGATGGTGGAGGAGTAAGCCCAGATGTCCGACCGCCCGAGCTACAACAACCGCGACGACCGTTCCCCGCCCGGCGCCGACGCCGCCGGTGGCGCTGCCGCCGGGGCCCGCCGCCCGTTCTACCGCCGCCGCAAGAGCTGCCCGTTCAGCGGCCCGAACGCGCCGAAGATCGACTACAAGGACGTCCGTCTCCTGTCCCGCTTCCTCAGCGAGCGCGGCAAGATCGTCCCCAGCCGCATCACCGCCGTCTCGGCCAAGAAGCAGCGCGAGCTCGCCACCGCCATCAAGCGCGCCCGCTTCCTGGCGCTGCTGCCCTACGTCGTGGCCTAAGGAGACATCATGGCCGTCGTCGAACTGATCCTGCTCCAGCGCATCGAGAAGCTGGGGCAGATGGGTGACGTGGTCCGGGTCAAGCCCGGCTACGCCCGCAACTTCCTCCTGCCGCAGAAGAAGGCGCTCCGCGCGAACAAGGGCAACCTCGCCCAGTTCGAGCAGCAGCGCGCCCAACTCGAGGCCCAGAACCTCCGCCGCCGCGAGGAGGCCGAACGCCTGCTCGAGCGCATGGAAGGCCTCACGGTGACCATCATCCGCCAGGCCGGCGAAAGCGGCAGCCTTTACGGCTCCGTCTCCGCCCGCGACATCGCAGACGCCGTCACCGCCTCCGGTCTGACCTGCAATCGCTCGCAGATCATCCTGGACCAGCCGATCAAGACCCTGGGACTCACCAAGGTCCGCCTCGTGCTGCACCCGGAAGTCAGCCTCATCGTCACCGCCAACGTCGCCCGCAGCCCGGAGGAAGCCGAGAAGCAGGCCCGCGGCGAGCTGGTCGGCCTAGCCGGCGAGGAGGAGGTCGAACCCGAGGACGAGTTCGAGTTCGGCGCGGCCTTAGCCGAAGCCGGCGGAGATCGCTCCTAACAATTGATGTTCGATTTCGCGTCGGCCAAGTCTGCGAGTGGTCGACGCGGCATCATCCGCCGGGCCATAGACCGTCTGCTACCGCGCCTCGTCGGCGATGGCGGCCTGACGCTCCGGTATCCCGACGGCAGCGAGACCGAGGCCGGGAACGGCCCCGGGCTCCTCGTCGAGATCAAGACCTGGCGCGCCGCCCGCCGCATTCTGCTTGATCCCGGACTGAATTTCGGCGAAGCCTTCATGGACGGCACCCTGGTCCCGCTCGGCTGCACCGTGTTCGACGTGCTGGACATGCTGCTCGCCGCCCGCCGGCGCGAGGGGCTCGGCCCGATCAACGACCTGCGCGAAGCCATCGCCCGCGCCGCCAAGCGCATCAACCAGTTCAACCCGGCTTCCCGCGCGCGCCGCAACGTGGCGCACCATTACGACCTCGGCCTGGATTTCTACCGGCTGCTGCTCGATGAAGACCTGCAATATTCCTGCGCCTACTTCGCCACCGGCCAGGAGACTCTCGCCCAAGCCCAGATTGCCAAGAAGCAGCACATCGCCAAGAAACTGCTTCTCGACCGCCCGGGCCTGCGCGTCCTCGATATCGGATGCGGCTGGGGCGGCATGGCGCTCACCCTGGCCCGCGACTACGACGCCGACGTCACCGGCATCACCCTCTCGCGGGAACAGCTTGAAACCGCCCGCGCTCGCGCCGAGCAGGCCGGCCTCTCTCACCGGGTCCGCTTCGAGCTGCTCGATTACCGCGCCGTGCCGCTGACTTTCGATCGCATCGTCTCGGTCGGCATGTTCGAGCATGTCGGTATCAACCATTACGCCCAGTATTTCGAGGTGGTGAACCGCTGCCTCGAGCCCGGCGGCGTCGCCCTGATCCACTCGATCGGCCGCTCCTACGGCCCGAACGCGACCAATCCCTGGCTGCAGCGCTACATCTTTCCCGGCGGCTATTCCCCTGCGCTCAGCGAGGTCATGCCCGCGGTCGAGAAATCGGGCCTGATCACGACCGACATCGAGATCCTCCGCCTGCATTACGCCAAGACCCTCGCCTGCTGGCGCGAAAACCTCGAGCGCTACCGCGACGAGATCACCCGCCTCTACGACGAGCGCTTCGCCCGCATGTTCGAGTTCTACCTTTCCGGCGCTGAACTCGGCTTCCGCCACAGTGGCTACATGATCTGGCAGCTCCAGCTCGCCCGCCAGCACGGCGCCGTGCCGCTCACCCGCGACTACATCAGCCGGTAGCCGCCAGCATCGCGACGCAGGCGGCATAGACGTCGTCGACCGAGAGCGACTCCATCGACAGCTCCGCTCCGCGCGCCCACGCCGCATGAAGTCCGGCCGGCGCCATCTCGTCCGCGCGGTCCAGTGTCGTCCCGCATAGTCCGATCGTCGGCGTGCCGCTCGCCGCGGCCAGATGCATCAGCCCGCTATCATTGCCGATGTAGAGCCGGCATCGCTGGATGCAGGCTGCCGCCTCTGGGATGCTGACCCGCCCCACCAAGTCGATTGCCCCCGGCAGCGCGTCGAGCAGCGGCGTCGCCATCGCCCGCTCGGCCTCGCCCGGTCCGGCGAACACTGCCGCCACGGCGCCCGCGAGCGGTCCTGCTGCCAAGCGACCGAACAACTCGGCGAAACGATCCGCCGCCCACACCTTCGGCGCCCAGTTCGCCGTCGCCCCGAGCCCGATCACCGGCCGGTCGCCCGGCAGCAGTGCGGCCGCCCGCGCCCGGTCCTCCGCCGCCGTCCAAACCACCGGCAGCGGCGCCGTTGTGATCCCCAGCATCGCCGCATGCTGCTCGAACATCCGCCCCGGCCGCGGCCGCCGCACGACCCGGCGCCGCGCCGAGATCAGATAGGCCAGCGCCGAACCGCGGATGTCGATCACCAGGTCCCAGACCGTGAACGCCACCTGCCGCCACAGCTTCGGCCAGTGCAAGTCGTTCTTCTTCTTGTCGAAGATGATGACGCGCTCGAGCTGGGGCATCCTGGCATAGACGCCGGCGGCGGCCGGGCCGCACGCGATGGTGAACCGCGCTTCGGGATACTGCCGGATCAGATGGTCGAGGATGCCGCAAGTGATGACCGCATCGCCGATGCGGTTCGCGGAGACGAAAAGAATACGCACGTGCTCGCCGTGCCACAGCCGGCCCCGAGCAGCAATGCGCGGCAGGGTTGTCCACGACTTGCCCCCATGTACCCCATTCATCCACAGGGGGGTGCGGATGCAATCCACCGCCACGACCCGATCCGAATCGGGTAGGATGCCGCCATAATGAATGCAGTCGATTCGCCGCTGCTGGGCCTGTCCCAGCGCCAGCCTCCTACCAACGACCGTGCCGAGATGGCGCTCCTCGGCGCCCTCCTGGCCAACAACAAGGCCTACGAGCGCGTCGCCGAGTTCCTCGCGGCCGAACATTTCTCCGACCCGGTCCACGGCCGCATCTATCAGTCGATCGCGCGCCGGGTCTCGGAAGGGCGGCTTGCCGACGCGGTGACGCTGAAGGCCGAGTTCGAACATTCCGGCCTGCTCGAGGAGGTCGGCGGCACCGAGTACCTCGCTCAGCTCCTCACCGCGATGGTCGGCGTCATCAACGCCGGCGAATACGGCAAGGCGATCCACGACGCCTGGATCCGCCGTCAGCTGATCGATCTTGGCGAGGAGGTCGTCAACAACGCGTTCGGCGCCACCCCCGAGCTCGACGGCAGGTCGCAGATCGAGATGGCCGAGCAGGAGCTGTTCAAGCTCGCCACCGAGGGCGGCTCGCCCAGCGGCTTCGTCACATTCGAAAAAGCGCTCAGCCTCGCCGTCGAAGGCGCCCAGAGAGCCTTCCAGCGATCGGGCGGCGTCAGCGGCCTGTCCACCGGGCTGCGCGATCTCGACAAGAAGACCGGCGGCATGCACCCCTCCGACCTGGTGATTCTCGCCGGCCGCCCCGGCATGGGCAAGACCGCGCTCGCCACCAAGATCGCCTTCGGCGCCGCCCGCGCGCTCCGTGAGGAGGCCCGGAACTCGGACGGCGGCGAGGGTGTCGACAGGGTCGCCACCGGCAGCGTCGCTGTGTTCTCGTTGGAAATGAGCGCCGAACAGCTCGCCACCCGGTTGCTTGCGGAAGAAGCGCGGGTGTCCGGCGACCGCATCCGCCGCGGCGAGATCGGCCAGAAGGATTTCGACCGGTTCGTCCAGGTCGTGCGCGAACTCGCCTCCCTGCCGCTGCACATCGATGACACGCCGGCGCTTTCGCTCTCGGCCATGCGCACGCGCTGCCGCCGCCTCAAGCGCACCCAGGGCCTGAGCCTGATCGTGGTCGACTACCTCCAGCTCATGCGCCCCAGCGTCGGCACCAAGCCGGAGAGCCGCGTGCTCGAGATCAGCCAGATCACCCAGGGGCTGAAGGCGATCGCCAAGGAACTCGCCGTTCCGGTCATCGCGCTGTCGCAGCTCTCCCGCGCCGTCGAGAGCCGCGAGGACAAGCGCCCGCAGCTCTCCGACCTGCGCGAAATCCGGCACGATCGAGCAGGACGCCGACATGGTCATGTTCATCTACCGCGACGAATACTACCTGCAGCAGCGCGCGCCCAAGCAAATGGCCTTCGACACCGAGGACAAGTTCCAGCACGCGCTCGAGAAATGGCAGCGCGACATGGAAGCCGTCCACAACCGCGCCGAGCTGCTGATCGAGAAGCAGCGGCACGGCCCAACAGGCAAAATCGACCTACTGTTCGAAGGCGAGTTCACCCGCTACGCCGACCTCGATCTCCACCACGACCCGGGCTGACCCGCTAGACTCGCTGCGTTCCGCATGCGACGGAACGCGGATGCAGCAACAGTCATCCGCCATGACCCGGCCGCTGGACGCCGTGGCCGCCATCGGCCGCGGCACGCTCGCCGGGGTCCGCAGCACCGGTCGCATCGCGCTGTTCGGCTTCCTGGGCCTGTCGCATCTCTTCCGGCCTCCGTTCTACGGTCGGATGTTCCTGCGCGCTTTCGTCGAGTTCAGCTATTTCAGCCTGCCCGTGGTGGCGCTGACCGCGATCTTCTCCGGCATGGTGATTGCGCTGCAATCCTTCACCGGCTTCTCCCGCTTCAACGCCGCCAGCGCCGTGGCCGGGGTGGTCGCGCTCTCGGTCGTGCGCGAACTGGCGCCGGTGTTGGCTGCGTTGCTCGTCTCCGGCCGGGTGGGCGCCGCAATGGCCGCCGAACTCGGCACCATGCGCGTCACCGACCAGATCGATGCGCTGACCACGCTCTCAACCAACCCGATGAAATACCTTGTCGCCCCGCGTCTGCTGGCCGGCGTGCTCGCGCTGCCGCTGCTCACCGTCGTGGCCGACATCCTCGGCGTGGCCGGCGGCTTCCTGGTCAGCACCGTCAAGCTGGGCTTCGCGCCACACATCTATCTGACCAGCACCGCTGACATCCTGACCACCAACGACATCATCGCCGGCCTGTCCAAGGCCGCCGTCTTCGGCCTGCTGATCGCGCTGATGGGCTGCTACCACGGTTACAACAGCCGCGGCGGCGCCCAAGGCGTCGGCGCCGCCACCACCAAGGCCGTGGTTGCGGCCAGCATGCTCATCCTCGCCTTCGACTACGTCATGACCGAGCTGTTTTTCGCCCGATGATCAGCATCCGCGGCCTGTACAAGGCATTCGGCCCGAAGCGTGTCCTCGACGGCATAGACCTCGACATCGCGACCGGCACCTCGATGGTGGTGATCGGCGGTTCCGGCTCCGGCAAATCCGTGTTGATCAAGTGCATCCTCGGCCTGATCGAGCCCGATGCTGGCACGATCGAAATCGACGGCGTAAACGTCCTCACGCTTGATGCGCCCAAGCGCGAGGAGTTCAACGCCCGGATGGGCATGCTCTTCCAGGCCGGCGCCCTGTTCGACAGCCTCTCCGTCTGGGAAAACGTCGCCTTCGGCCTCGTCGCCCGCAAGAACATCGAGCGCCGCGAAGCCCGGCAACGCGCCGAGTCCGTCCTCGCCCAAGTCGGCCTCGGGCCTGAAGTGTGCGACCTCTCGCCCGCCGAACTCTCCGGCGGCATGCAGAAGCGGGTTGCCCTGGCCCGCGCCATCGCCGCCCAACCCGAGATCCTGTTTTTCGACGAACCCACCACCGGCCTCGACCCGATCATGGGCGCCGTCATCGACGGCCTCATCGTCGACTGCGTCAAACGCCTCGGCAGCACCGCCATCGCCATCACCCACGACATGGCCAGCGCCACCCGCATCGGTGACCGCGCCGCCATGCTCTACGCCGGCCGCATCGTCTGGCAGGGCGACGCCGACAACCTGATGCACAGCGGCAACGCGATGGTCGAGCAGTTCACCCACGGCAACCGCGAGGGGCCGATCCAGATGGAACTGCGACGGTGAGGCTCGTGTGGTAAAGTCGGGTCATGAATGAGATCCGCCGACGAAATCCCGACGCTGAGGATGTTGCGCTCATTAGAGACATTGTGGGCCGGCAGCCTCTTCCACGTTTCATAGACGATTTCGAACTTCGCCTTGGCCAAGACACTGCCGATGAGCCTGCCGTCTGGATCGTCTTTCACACGCGTGGTGGTTTGCCGAGCCAAAAAGCGCAGGCTGACGAGTGGATCGTGGAAATGAACGCCCTCGCAGGTTCTCTCCGTGAGCAGATCATCGACGCAGGCGCCGAGCGGTTTCCTTTCTTTCGTTTTGAGCCTTCGGCAGCCGAGGGCAAACCGCGCGCGTGATTCGGCCGGATGATTTGTTTACGCACGCGATGTCACTCATGCGGAGTCCGGATGAGGTAGATACCAGACGAGCTGTATCTGCTGCCTACTATGCTTTGTTTCAACTCGATCGCCAACGACGGAGCTGCCGTCTTCGGTTCCGCCGGGCCGGAAACCGTTGGCCAGGTCGTCCGCGCTTTCGAGCACGGGACGATGTCCAAGGTTTGCCGAACTTATTTGCAGCAGCCGCTCCGGGGCAACACCGATCCCCGGCTCATCAACGTTGCGCAAGCGTTTGTCGACTTGCAGGACGCTCGTGTTGCCGCCGACTACGATCTGAGGAGTACGATAGCCCAGATCGATGCAGCGCGATTGATCGGGAGTTTGGCCGGAGTGCTGACCGTATGGCCGGATGTTGCTCGGTCATCGCAAGGGCGTGTTTTCCTCGCGAAACTCTTGCTCGGGCCTCGTCTGAACCGCCGTGGCTAAACCCACCTCCCGCTACGTCTGCCAGAACTGCGGCGCCGCCTACCCCAAATGGGTCGGCCGCTGCGAAACCTGCGGCGAGTGGAACACCCTCGTCGAGGAAACCACCGAAGCCCGCCCCGGCGCCCCGAAAGCCGGCGCCCGCAAGATCGCCTTCGTCCCCCTCGAAGGCGGCGCCGCCCCGCCGCCCCGCGAACCCGCCGGCATCGCCGAACTCGACCGCGTCCTCGGCGGTGGCTTCGTGCCGGCCTCCGTCGTCCTCGTCGGCGGCGATCCCGGCATCGGCAAATCCACCCTCATGCTCCAAGTCGCCGCCTCGCTCGCCCGCATGGGCAAGCGCGTCCGCTACGTCTCCGGCGAAGAATCCATCGACCAGGTCCGCCTCCGCGCCCGCCGCCTCGGCCTCGCCGACGCCCCGCTCGAACTCGCCGCCGCCATCAACGTCCGCGACATCGCCGCCACGCTCGAAGCCGAGCCCAACCTCGGCCTCGTCGTCATCGACTCGATCCAGACCATGTGGCTCGACACCGTCGAGATCCGCCCCCGGCAGTGTCTCCCAGGTCCGCGCCGCCGGCTTCGAGCTGATCCGCCTCGCCAAGGCCCGCGGCTTCGCGCTCGTCCTCGTCGGCCACGTCACTAAGGAGGGCGCCATCGCCGGTCCCCGTGTGCTCGAGCACATGGTCGATGCCGTGCTCTACTTCGAAGGCGACCGCGGCCACCAATTCCGCATCCTGCGCGCCGTGAAGAACCGCTTCGGCGCCACCGACGAGATCGGCGTCTTCGAGATGACCGAAGCCGGCCTTGCCGAAGTCCCTAATCCCTCGGCCCTGTTCCTCGCCGAGCGCCGCGGCAACATCGCCGGGTCCGCCGTCTTCGCCGGGCTCGAGGGCACCCGCCCCGTCCTCGTCGAGATCCAGGCCCTGCTCGCCCCAAACTCCGGCGGCTCCCCCCGCCGCTCCGTTGTCGGCTGGGACAGCGGCCGCCTCGGCATGCTTCTCGCAGTCCTCGACGCCCGCGCCGGCCTCCGCCTCTCCAGCTCCGACGTCTACCTCAACATCGCCGGCGGCCTGCGCGTCGGCGAGCCCGCCGCCGACCTCGCCGTCGCCGCCGCCCTCGCCTCAGCCGCCACCGAAACGCCCACCAACCCCGGCGTGGTCTATTTCGGCGAGGTCGGCCTCTCCGGCGAGATCCGCCAAGTTGCCCAGGCCGAAGCCCGGCTGAAGGAGGCGCAAAAGCTCGGCTTCGTCACGGCCTGCCTTCCCCGCCGCCTCTCGGGCCGCAAGCTCGCCGCCCCCGACGGCCTGCGTCTCGACGAGATCGGCCACCTCACCGACCTCGTCGCCGCCTTCTCCGGCAAACGCAGCTAATTGCCGCGACTCCCTCCGACCGGTATACCGCCCGCGAACTTCGTGGCGGTTTGATGAACTGGGTGGACCTCGTCGTCCTTGGGGTGATCCTGATCTCGGGCCTCCTGGCGTTTTCCCGCGGCCTCGTGCGTGAAGCCCTTGGCCTGGCTGCTTGGGTGCTCGCCGGCGCCGCGGCCTTCGCTGCCCAGCCCTTCATCCTCCCTTGGGCCCGGCAGCAATTCGCCGACCAGACCCTCGCCGACACGGTCGCCCTCGTCGCCGTGTTCGTCGTCGTCCTCATCCTGCTCTCGATCTTGGCCGGCGCCATCTCCGGCGCGGTCCGCGGCTCCGTCCTCGGTGGCCTCGATCGAACGTTGGGGCTGCTATTCGGGCTCGGCCGGGGTGCAGTCCTCATCTGCGCTGCCTATATCGTTGTGGGGCTGGCGGTCGCAGTCGACCAATGGCCTCCCCCGGTCCTGTCTGCTCGCTCGCTGCCGTTCGTGTATCGCGGCGCCGATTGGATCGTGGCGCACGTGCCGACGCCATACCGCCCCGCACTCACGCCGCCGCCGGGCCGGTCCACCACGGCGGCAGAACTGATGCAGGCCAACCCGGTCGGCCGCGCCACCGGCGCCCGCCCCATTCGCGAGTAGGAGGGTCACCCTTGTCGCAGCCCCGCACCCTTCAGGACGATTACGGACCCGGTGACGACGACAAGATGCACGAGGAGTGCGGCGTCTTCGGCGTCTGGGGCGTCACCGACGCCGCTGCCGTCACCGCCCTCGGCCTGCACGCGCTGCAGCACCGCGGCCAGGAAGCCACCGGGATCGTCGCCTATGACGGCGCCCGCTTCCATACCCACCGTGGCCTCGGCCTCGTCGGCGACAACTTCTCCGATGCCAAGGTCATCGCCGGCCTTCCCGGCATGAACGCCGTCGGCCACAACCGCTACGCCACCACCGGCGACACCGTGCTCCGCAACGTCCAGCCGCTCTACGCCGATTTCGAGTTCGGCGGCTTCGCCGTCGCCCATAACGGCAACCTCACCAACGCCGACCAGCTCCACCGCGCCCTCGTCCGCCGCGGCTGCCTGTTCCAGAGCACCACCGACAGCGAGGTGTTCATCCATCTTATCGCCATCTCGCTCTACTCCACCGTCGTCGACCGCCTGATCGACGCCCTCAAGCAGGTCCAAGGCGCCTACTCGCTGGTCGCCCTGTCCAACGAAGCCCTCATGGGCGTCCGCGACCCCCTCGGCGTCCGCCCCTTGATCCTCGGTCGCATCGGCAAGGAAGGCACCGGCGGCTGGGTGCTGGCGTCGGAAACCTGCGCGCTGGACATCGTCGGCGCCGAATTCATCCGCGACGTCGAGCCCGGCGAGATCGTCGTCATCAACGACCAGGGCGTCCGCTCCATCCGCCCCTTCGGCGCCACCAAGGACCGCTTCTGCGTCTTCGAATACATCTACTTCGCCCGCCCCAACTCCGTCATGGAAGGCGCGCCCGTCTACAACGCCCGCAAGCGCATCGGCGCCCAACTTGCCCGCGAAAGCCATGTCCCGGCCGACGTCATCGTCCCCGTCCCGGACAGCGGCGTCCCCGCCGCCATGGGCTACAGCAGCGAGAGCGGTGTCCCGTTCGAACTCGGCATCATCCGCAACCACTACGTCGGCCGCACCTTCATCGAGCCCACCGACACGATCCGCAATCTCGGGGTGAAGCTCAAACACTCCGCCAACCGCTCCGTCCTCGCCGGCAAGCGGGTCATCCTCGTCGATGACAGCATCGTCCGCGGCACCACGAGCCGGAAGATCGTCGAGATGGTCCGCGCCGCCGGCGCCGCCGAGGTCCACATGCGGATCTCGTCCCCACCGACCACGCATTCCTGCTTCTACGGTATCGACACGCCCGAACGCGGCAAACTGCTGGCCGCCCGTCACGATGTCGGCGAGATGGCCAGCCTGATTGGCGCCGACAGCCTCGCCTTCATTTCCATCGACGGCCTCTACCAGGCGCTCGGCCAGCCCGGCCGCGATCCCGCCCGCCCGCATTTTTGCGATGCCTGCTTCACCGGCGACTACCCCATCCCGCTGACCGACACGCGCGCCAACACCGAGCGCCAGCTCAGCCTGCTCACCGAGACCTAAGTGGAAAAACCCGTCGCCTTGGTCACCGGCGCCAGCCGCGGCATCGGCGCCGCCCTCGCGCTCGAACTCGCCCGCCAAGGCATGCACGTGGTCGCAACCGCCCGAACCGAGGGCGGCCTCACTGACCTCGATGACGCCATCAGGGCTATTGGCGGTACCGCTACCCTCCTGCCGCTCGACCTGCTCGAGGGCGGCCCGCTCGACATGATCGGTCCTACCATCTTCGATCGCTTCGGCCGGCTCGACGCACTCTTCCACGTCGCCGGCGCGCTCGGCCGCCTCACGCCCGTGCCCCACATCCTGCCCACCGACTGGGACACCGTCGTCGGTGTCAACCTCTCGGCCGCCTGGCGGCTGATCCGCAGTTGCGCGCCCGTACTGCTCGCCGCCCCCGCCGGCCGCGCGGTGTTCGTCACCAGCCGCCGCGCCGCCGAGCCGCTCGCTTATTGGGGAGCATACGGAGCCACAAAGGCTGCGCTCGAGCACCTGGTGCTCACCTGGGCCCAGGAGACCGTCACCACCAATCTTCGGGTTAACCTCTTCGACCCCGGCCCGGTCCGGTCGCGCATGCGTTCCGACGCGTTCCCCGGCGAGGACCCGTCGACACTCCCGACGCCCGACTCGATCGCCCCGCTTCTCGCCTCCCTCTGCTCGGCCGGCGAGACACGGCATGGCGAAGTGGTTCGCGCCAACCCTCGCTAAATCGTCAACCCGCTCCTCACGATGATTCTCCTTGGCGCTCGACCCTGCGTCGCGTCACGATGCAGCTCTCCTTCGCGGGGAAGTAGTCATGCGCGCTCTCGCCTTGTTGCTGCTGCTCGGACTTCCATTAGCCGGCCACGCTGCCGAGCCGGTTGACGTCGCCCTGGTCCTGGTCTCGGACGTCTCGCGCAGCGTCGATGACACCGAGTTCAAGATGGAAAAGGCGGGCTACGGCACCGCCCTGCTCGACGCCAAGGTCCTCGCCGCCATCAAAGGCGGCCCGATTGGCGCGATCGCGATCTCCTATGTCGAATTCGCCGGCGCCTACGAAGTCCGCACCGTCATGGACTGGGAGGTCATCCGCGACGAAGCCAGCGCCCGCCGCTTCGTCGCCGGGCTGGAGGAGGCGCAGCGCTCCTATTGGGGCCGCACCAGCATCAGCGCCGGGATCGACAAGGCGATGCAGATGCTGGCCAGCAGCGGCTTCGAAGCCCAGCGCCGGGTCATCGACGTCGCCGGCGACGGCACCAACAACTCCGGCCGCGAGGTCACCGACGCGCGGGACGACGCGGTTGCCGCCGGGGTCGTCATCAACGGCCTGGCGATCATCAACGAACACCCGGTGAGCTACACCTTCGCCCACGTCCAGCCGCCCGGCGGCCTGACCGCCTGGTATTCGGAGAACGTCACCGGCGGCCCCGGCAGCTTCGTTGTGGAGGTTCGCTCGTTCGAGACCTTCGGCGAGGCGATGACCCGCAAACTCCTCAACGAGATCGCCGCGAAATCCCCAGAGACCCAGTTCGCGCGCCGCTAGGGGGGGCAGCGTCGTCGCAAGGAGCGGTGCCGCTAAAGCGGCTCTCGAGGGCGAGCGAAAGCGCTAGTAACGCCGACGCATAGGCCGCTTCGTCGGTTTTGCCCGCGCCACGGGACGCTTGCGCTGCGTGGGTACCGGCTCGGCCACGGGCACGGCTTCCTCCTCCGGCGCCGCGACGAACGGCGTCGGGACCACAGAGGGCGCAACCATCGGCGCCGCCGCTACCGGAATGCCCACCGACACCGGCGTGAACCCGGGCGAGTCGTAGGTCACGCGCAGCACCACGAACCAGGGATACCGCCCATCCGCCACGCGCCCGTTCGCATCGGCCAGCGTGCCCGTCGGCGTCACCGGCACGTGCTTCGTGGTGACGCCCGCTGACACGTTGCCGCCGATGACCGTCAGCATGCCCGGATCGGCCGAGACCACGATATCGCAGTGACCGTAGAAACTGCTCGCCGGCAGGTCCGAGAACCGAAGCCGCTCCGCGCCCCGGCGCCCGTAGCAGATCAGGTCGCCCTGCTGCGGAGGGTATGTTTCGGGCGGTTGCGCCGCCAGTATCGGGTTCCCGCCTGCCGCGGCGTTGATGTAGGTCGCATGCAGCGCTGAATACGGGAACCGGTCCCCGGCCCCCGCCACGCGCATCACATACGAGATGAATGCCGCCGACCACGCCGCCGGCTCGCCGGCGATCGGTGCGCCGAAATCGCCGTATTTGCCGGTCCAGCCGCTGCCGTTCGACAAGGCATTCTGCCCCAGCCACCAATAGTCGCCGACCCGCTGCCACATCCCGGCCTGGCGGTCCGGCCGCACCTGCACCGGCATGTCGCGGCCCGGCGGTGAGTCGTTCACCGGCATCCCCCAGGCCCGCCACTCCCGCAATGCGATCTGCACCACGTTTTCCCGCGAGAACGGCTCGTACGGCCGTTTGGCATAGTCCGGCACCTGCTGGTCCGACGGCACCGGGCGGAGCTGGATCCCGCCCGTGCTGGTCGCCACCGTCCCGCCCGGCTGCGGCGCAGCGCAGGCGCCGAGCAGGGCGACCGCGAGCAGCGCGCGCAGACCGCGCAGGGAAGGTCGTTCAACCACGGCTTATCGGCGCCACCAGCCGCGCTTCTTCTCCGTCTGCGTGGTCTCGCCGCCGACGAGCACGGGCTGGATGAGCGGCGCCACCACTGGCGCCGTCGCTGGCGCCTCCACGGGTGTTTCCACCGGTGCTTCGACATGTGCTTCGACGGGCACTTCCGGCGTGGGCTCGCTCACCGGTGTGACCGCGGACGCCGCCACGGCAGGCTCCTCGACCGCCGGCGCCGCCTTGATGTCGGGTTGCGCCGCCATCGCCGGGACCGGGCTCTCGACCGGCGCCTGTCTCGGGGCGGCCGCGCGGGCCTCTTCGGCCTGCTCGATCGCGGCGAAGATGTCGAACGCGTCTGCGCCGGCGAATGGATTGGCCGGCGTCGGCCCGGTGTAGCCGATCACCGGTGGCGGTGGCGGCTCGACCTCGTCGTCCTCGACAGGCTCGCCGCCCTCGGTCGTGCCGACGACACCGCCCTCACCGGGCTCCCGACGCCGGCGACGCCCGCCCCGGCGGCCGCGCCGACGACGCTGCTGCTCTTCCGAATCGCCGCCCGACGCTTCGGTCTCCGCAGGCGTCGCTTCGGCCTCGCCGCGCTTTTCTTCGCTGGGCTCCGCCTCGGCGACCGCCTCGATCTCGCCGCTGCTCTCCGGGCGGCTTTCGGCCGTCCCCTCGGGAGGGGCCGCGCCGTTCTCCTCGCGGCTCCGTCCACGACGGCGCCGGCGCCGACGTCCGCGACGTGCTTCCCGCTCCTCTGCCGTCTCGCCGGCGGGCGCGGCGGCTTCGGCCGCCTCCTCGTCCTCGGTCTCCTCGGCTTCGGTCTCCACCTCGGCCGCGGCCTCGATCTCGTCCGGATCCTCGAACGGCTCCGGCGGCGCCAGTTGCTGAACCGGCAACGGCGCTTCCGTCATCGTCTGCGCCCGCACCCGCTCGATCCGCAGCGCCGGCGGCAGCAGCGAATCGTCGGCCACGAACACCACCAGCATCGCGTGCCGCTGTTCCACCTCGGTCAGCCGCTGCCGCTTGTTGTTCAGGATGTAGAGCGCCACCGAGGACGGGCAGTGCACCACGATCTCGGCCGCCCGGCGCTTGCCGCCTTCCTCCTCGATCGCCCGCAGCGTTGCGAGCGCCGCGCTCTCCGTGCTCCGCACGTGACCGGTGCCGCCGCAATGCGCGCAGATGGTGAAGTTGGTCTCGGTCAGCGACGGCCGCAGACGCTGCCGGCTCATTTCCATCAGGCCGAAATGGCTGATGCTGCCGACCTGGATCCGCGCCCGGTCCTGTTTGAGCGCCTCCTTCAGCCGACGCTCCACCGACGCCACGTTGCGCCGGTTCTCCATGTCGATGAAGTCGATCACGATCAGCCCGGCGAGGTCGCGCAGCCGCAACTGCCGCGCCGTCTCGTCGGCCGCCTCGAGGTTGGTCCGGAGCGCCGTCTCCTCGATCCCGCGCTCGCGCGTCGACCGGCCGGAGTTGACGTCGATCGCCACCAGCGCCTCGGTCTGGTTGATCACCAGATACCCGCCCGACTTGAGCTGTACCGTCGGCGCCAGCATGCCCTCGAGCAGCGGCTCCACCTGCGCCTTGGCGAACAGCGGCTGCGGATCCTTCCACAGCTGCACCTTGCGCGCATGCGTCGGCATCAGCATCCGCATGAAGTCGCGCGCCGCCCGCCAGCCCTGCTCGCCGTCGACCAGGATGTCGTCCACGTCGCGCGAATACACGTCGCGGATCGCCCGCTTGATCAGGCTGGCCTCTTCGTAGATCAGCGCCGGCGCCATGCTCTTCATGGTCAGATCGCGGATCTGGTCCCACTGGTTGAGCAGATACTCGCAATCCCGGAGGATCTCCGGCTTCGGCCGGTTCGCGCCCGCGGTGCGGACGATCAGGCCCATGCCGCGCGGCAGGTCCAACTCGGACGTTACTTCCTTGAGCCGGCGACGGTCCGCCGCCGACGTGATCTTGCGCGAGATGCCGCCGCCTCGCGGCGAGTTCGGCATCAGCACGGAGAAACGCCCGGCAAGCGAGATATAGGTCGTCAGCGCCGCGCCCTTGCTGCCGCGCTCTTCCTTGACGACCTGGACCAGCAGGATCTGCCGCCGCCGGATCACTTCCTGGATCTTGTAGTGCCGCAGGAAGCGCGGCGTGCTCCGCCGGGCCTGCTGGTCTTCGGTGTCGTGCTCGCCGCCGATCTGCTCCGGCGCAGCGCGCTCGCTGTCGCCGTTCCCGTCATACGCTTCGGCGCTGGCAGTGTCGGACGTCATCTCGAGCGCCTGGGCCGGGGAACTGTCCATCTCGGGCGCCATGTCCGCGCCGGCCCCGTTCTCGCGGTCCCCGTTCTCGCCCTCCGGGAACATCGTCGCCGCTTCGTCGGGCTCGACCATGATGTCCGTCGTGCCGGGTTCGGCGTGCTCGACCTGCTCAGCCGCCGGCATCGCTGCATCGTCGCCGCCGATCACCGGCTGATGGTCGGGATCGCTCGCCTCGACGCCGTTCTCGCCGTTATCCGAGTCCGGCCGTTCTTCCAACTCGTCCTCGTCCTCGGAGCGGCTGCGCTCCTGAGGCGGATGCCCGGCCGCCTCGCGGTCGGCCTGCTCCTCTTCCTCGCGAGCCTCTTGCTCTTGCGCTTCGAGTAGTCGCTTCCGGTCGGCGACCGGGATTTGGTAGTAGTCGGGGTGAATTTCGCCGAAAGCCAGGAAACCGTGTCGGTTTCCGCCGTATTCGACGAACGCAGCCTGGAGGCTGGGTTCTACACGGACGACTTTAGCGAGATAGATGTTGCCTTTGAGTTGATGTTTAGTCGAGGTTTCGACGTCGAATTCTTCGAGACGATTACCATCTAGCACGACGACGCGGGTCTCTTCCGCGTGTGTGCTGTCGATCAGCATGCGCTTGGTCATTAAGAGCGGAACTCCGAAGAGCCGCGGGGTCGCGCGTGCGCCGCTGACGGCGCTGTGGTGCGAGGCGGCTGAAAATGGTGGGAGAAGCAGTCGCCAGGCTTGCGCTCGTCGTATCCAGTCCGGAGAAAGTCGAAACGGACACGGCGGCTGGCATAGGCATCCCTGGCAGGCGGGAGACGCGCTCTGGAGCCCCAGCGTGCGCCGCCCAAGGTGGCGACGATCGTCCCCGGCGCGCACAAATGCGCGGCGCGGGCGATGGCGGGCGTTCGGCGCGCGGGTTCATCTCGCGGCGGCCCTCAAGCATGTCGCCATCGGATCACCCTCTAAATGACGCAAAGCCGGGCTTACCGCAAGAGCACCTGCAGCAGCGCCACGCCAAGCCGGGAGCCGAGTGCACCAGACCCTCTCATGTGTTACCTTAACAGCATGGCTGATCTCGCTATGATCACGCGCCGTTCCTTGCTGGCGTCCCTCGCGATCCCGACCATCGCGGCCGCCAAGCCGCGTCCGGTCCGTCCCCATCCGGAGCTCCCGCTCGTCATGCTGGATCCCGGCCATGGCGGCAAGGACCCCGGCGCCATCGGCGTCAGCGGCACGTACGAGAAACACATCGCCTTTGCCGCCGCCCAGGAGCTCCGGCGTCAGCTCCTGGCGGCCGGGACGTGCCGCGTCATCCTTACCCGCTCGCGGGACACCTTCATCCATCTTCGCGATCGCGTCGAAATCGCCCAGAGCCACGGGGCCGCGCTGTTCGTCTCGATGCACGCCGACGCGCTCAGCGACCCCTCCGTCCGCGGCGCCAGCGTCTACACCCTGGGCGATACGGCGTCGGACGCGCAGACCGCGGCCCTGGCTGTGCGAGAGAACAGCGCCGACCGCTTTGGCGGCCCCCGTTTCCGCAACGTCGACCCAACGGTCGCCGACATCCTCGCCAGCCTCGTCCGCCAGGAAACCCGCGTCGGATCCGCGCGCATGGCCCGGCAAGTGGTCGAGAAACTGCAGCCGCAGGTCGGCCTGCTGACCCATCCGGCCCGTCATGCCCGCTTCATGGTGCTGCGCGCTGCCGACGTCCCGAGTGTTTTGGTCGAAATGGGCTTCATGTCCAATTATAAGGACGAAGCGGCATTGCGCCGGGCCGACCATCGCGCCCGCATCGCCGCCGCGTTGCGGCAGGCGATCGAGGGGTATCTGGCGTCGAGCGGCCCGGTGGCGCATATCGCTGCCGGCTGAGACAATCGGGAGTTGAGGAAGCGATGAGCAGGCGGGGTGAGGTGCAGGGGCCGCGAGCCGAGGACCGCCTGGTCCGCGAGGCGACGCCAGGCCGCAAGGCGCCCAACGGCAAGACGCCGAAGCGCCGCAACCCGGTATGGGCTTTCTTCCGCCGGGTCCTCGGTCTCGTCTTCCTGCTCGGCCTCGTCGGCGTGCTGGCCGGCGGCGCCTTTGCTTGGCACACGTACCAGCGATACGCCGCCGAGCTCCCGTCACTCGAGGGCCTGCAGCGC
Organism: uncultured Alphaproteobacteria bacterium; assembly: GCA_963848035.1. Lineage (GTDB taxonomy): Bacteria > Pseudomonadota > Alphaproteobacteria > Acetobacterales > Acetobacteraceae > JAVVHH01. The sequence goes on along the minus strand of CAWKCD010000001.1, from coordinate 1,073,194 downwards.
TACCAACCCAAGGTGATGAGCCGCGTCTACGCCGGCGATGACCGCTTGCTCGCCGAGTTCGCCACCGAACGGCGCATCTTCGTCCCGATTGCCGCCATCCCCGACATGGTCAAGCAGGCCTTCATTTCGGCCGAAGACCAGCGGTTCTGGACCCATAAGGGCGTCGACCCGGTCGGCATCCTCCGCGCCGGCATCTCCGACGTGCTCAACTACGGCAGCGGCCGCCGCCCGATCGGCGCCTCGACCATCACCCAGCAGGTCGCCAAGAACATGCTGCTGGGCAACGAGGTCAGCCTCGCCCGCAAGGCAAAGGAGCTGATCCTCGCCGTCCGCATCGACGAGTCGATGACCAAGGAACACGTCCTCGAACTCTACCTCAACGAGATCTACCTCGGCCTGCAGGCCTACGGCGTCGCCGCCGCAGCGGCCTCCTACTTCAACAAGACGCTCGACGAACTCACGCTGCCGGAAGCCGCCTTCCTCGCCGCGCTGCCCAAGGCGCCCAACAACTACAACCCGTTCCGCTTCCCCGACGCCGCCCGCGCCCGCCGCGACTGGGTGCTCGACCGCATGGCCGACGATCACGCCATCACCCCGGCCCAAGCCCAGGAAGCCAAAGCCACCCCGATCCAGCCCGCCCCCTTCCGCCGCCCTGACCAGATCGCCGGCGGCGATTGGATCGCCGAAGAAGTGCGCCGCCAGCTGGTCGACACCTATGGCAGCGACCTCGTCACCACCGGCGGCTACACCGTCCGCACCAGCCTCGACCCCGCGCTGCAGGCCGCCGCCGACCACGCGCTTCGCGCCGGCTTGATGGCCTACGACCGCAGCCACGGCGGCTGGCGCGGTCCCGTCTCCCATCTCGAGGGCGACGCCACGATGAGCCAAGGCTGGAGCAACCGCCTCGCCGGCGTCGCCCGGCCCGGCGGCATGCAGCCAGAATGGCGCCTTGCCGTCGCCCTCGATGTCGGCGCGACCGAAGCCAAGCTCGGCTGGATCGAACGGCCCGCCGGCCAGACCACTGGGGGAGGCACCTCGCATGTCGGCTCCCTCTATCTGTCCGACCTCGCCTGGGCCCGCCCGATCCGCAACAACAGCCGCGGTCCCGCTCCCCGTCGCGTCGGCGAGGTCCTCAGCGTCGGCGACATCGTCATTGTCGAGCCCACCCCGGCCAGCCCCGCCGCCGGCCGCGCTCCGGCGCAACCCGAGCGCCTCCTCCTCCGCCAGATCCCCAAGGTGCAGGGCGCCATGGTCTCCATGGACCCGCAGACCGGACGCGTCCTCGCCATGGTCGGCGGTTTCAGCTTCGAGGCCAGCCAGTTCAACCGCGCCACCCAGGCCGAGCGCCAGCCCGGCAGCTCCTTCAAGCCGATGGTCTACCTGACCGCCCTGCAATCCGGCCTCTCCCCCAGCCAACGCGTGCTCGACGCCCCGTTCGAGCTGAAGACCTCCCAAGGCGTCTGGCGTCCGAACAATTACGGCATGACCTTCGCCGGGCCGCTCCCGCATGCGCCTCGCCCTCGAACGCTCCCTCAACACCGTCACCGTCCGCCTCGCCGACAAGGTCGGCATGGACGCGGTCGCCCAGAACGCCATCGCCTTCAACGTCGTCGAGAACATGCCCCATGTCCTCGCCGCCGCCCTCGGCGCCGTCGAGACCACCGTCTTCCGCCAGACCGCGGCCTATGCCGGCCTCGCCATGGGCGGCAAGCAGATCCTCCCCTCGCTCGTCGACACCATCCAGGACCGGACCGGCAAGGTCATCTGGAAACCCTCCGGCATCGACTGCCAGGGCTGCGACGACCCGGCCAAACCACCCACCCTGATCGATCGCCGCCGCCAGATCGCCGACCCGCAAAGCGTCTTCCAGCTCGTCACCATGATGCAGGGCGTCGTCGCCAAAGGCACCGGCTACACCGCCGGCGCCGGGCTCAACCGCGCCATCGCCGGCAAGACCGGCACCACCCAGGAATCCAAGGATGCCTGGTTCGTCGGCTTCACCCCCGACCTCGTCACCGCCGTCTGGGTCGGCTACGACGACAGCACGAGCCTCGGCGAGCGCGAGACCGGCGGCGGCGTCGCCGCCCCGATCTTCCATGACTACATGGCCGTCGCCATCAAGAACCGCCCCAACCTGCAGTTCAAGAAGCCCGATGGCGTCACCCTGGCCAGCTGGGACTCCGGCGCCGGCCCCCGCACCGACGCCTTCAAGCCGGACCAGCCCCCCGGCGGCACCCAAGGCACCATCGGCACCGACGATTCCAGCGGCATCACCCAGGTCAGCGGCGGCGCCGCGCCGCCTGCGGCCGGCGTCGGCGTTGATAGCGGCGTCGGCGGACTATATTAGGCCAGCCATGTCCACCGAATCCGACGCCCTGAACGAGCAGCTCCAGCAGACCTTCGTCCTTCTCCGGAGGCATCTTTGACTGGGATAAATCGCTCGCCCGCCTCGAGGAACTGAACCACCAGGCGGAAGACCCCGCCCTCTGGAACGACGCCGCCCAGGCGCAGACCATCATGCGCGAGCGCAACCGCGTCGCCAGCCTCGTCGAGGGCATCCAATCCATGGAGCGCGAGGCCGCCGACAGCGTCGAGCTGATCGCCATGGCCGAAGCCGAGGGCGATGCCGCAATGGCCGCCGACGGCGCCGCCACCCTCCAGCGCATCCTCGACGAAGCCAAGCGCCGCGAGATCGAGAGCCTGCTTTCCGGCGAGGCCGACGCCAACGACGCCTATCTCGAGATCAACTCCGGCGCCGGCGGCACCGAGGCGCAGGACTGGGCCGAGATGCTCGCCCGCATGTATTCCCGCTGGGCCGAGAAGCGCGGCTACAAAGTCCAGCTCATGGAGCAGTCCGAAGGCGAGCAGGCCGGCATCAAATCCGCCACCCTGCAAGTCAGCGGCCCCAACGCCTATGGCTGGCTCAAGACGGAAGCCGGCGTCCACCGCCTGGTCCGCATCAGCCCGTTCGACGCCAATGCCCGCCGCCAGACCAGTTTCGCGAGCGTCTGGGTCTATCCCGTGGTCGACGACAACATCGAGATCGAGGTCAACGAAGCCGACCTCAAGATCGATACCTATCGTGCGTCAGGGGCCGGCGGCCAGCACGTCAACAAGACCGAATCCGCCATCCGCATCACCCACATACCCTCCGGCATCATCGTCGCCTGCCAGACCGACCGCAGCCAGCACCGCAACCGCGCCGCTGCGATGACGATGCTTAAGGCAAAGATGTACGAGCGGGAGTTGGAACGGCGGGAAGCCGTCAGCGCCGCCCAGGAGGACGCCAAGACCGATATCGGCTGGGGCCACCAGATCCGCAGCTACGTCCTCGCGCCCTACCAGCTCGTCAAGGATCTCCGCACCCAAGTCGAAACCGGCAACCCGGCCGCCGTGCTCGACGGCGATCTCGACGACTTCATGAGCGCCGCCCTGGCCGCCCGCGTCGGCGCCACCAGAAGTGACGCCAGCGCCCAAGCACAATGACCCGATGACCTCTTCTTGATCCCCAACGATACGGTCTCGTGAGAAGCTGAACCGGCTAACCATGAGTAAGGGGCCGGCATGCGATCCTGCACCACCCAACGGATCATCCTCGCGCTGGCCGGAACGCTGCTATCGGCCGCCGCCTCGGCCAGCGTCATCGTCGCCGCGCCCATCGACGTCGTCGGCCACCTTCCCGCCGCCATTTTCACCGCCGACCATTTCGCCACCCAGAGCTACAAGGACTGGGGCAACGAACCCTCGGTCGCGGTCGACCCTCTCGACCCCAGCCGGATCGTCGTCTCGAGTTTCGCCTTCGGCACCGGCGTAAACAAATACGCTTCGATCTTCTACTCGACGACCGCCGGCCAGACCTGGACCGTGCCCTTCTCCGTGCCGCCGCCCCAGACCAGCGTGCAGATCCCCAACGATTGGCGCTTCGCCTATGACGGCAACGGCACGCTGCACGCCGCGATCCTCGGCGGCTGCGGGACCGACTGCAACGTTTACAGCGGCGCCACCAGCAACCCCGCCTCCGTCGCCGCCTGGACCTATGCCGCCGGCGGAAGCCCGATCAATTCCCTCGCGTCGCGCAACCATGCCGACCAGCCCTGGATCGCGCTCAGCCCCGGCAAGGTATTCGTCGCCTATGACGACTTCCACACCGGCACTGGCGAGCGCGTGGCCGTCTCCACCGACAACGGCCAGACCTTCACCGTCGACAACCCGGTCAACAACGGCCCGCAAGCCAACTCGACCAACCCCGGCACCCGCATCGCCACCGACTCCGCCGGCAATGTCTACGCCATCTTCGGCGTCGGCACGCAGATCACCCCCGGCGTCCAAAACGTCACCTACTACCTGAACCGCTCCCGCGATGGCGGCGTCACCTGGGACTTCAACGGTCGCAGCACCGTCGGCGGCATTGCCATCGACACCGGAGTCTCCACCCAACTCTGCAACGCACCCGCCTGCACCCAGGCGTTCAACAACTGGTTCGCCGGCGTCAACGACCTGCGCGGCAACGTCACCGCGATCGCCGCGGACCGCGCGGGCGCCCACGTCTACGCGCTGATCGGCAAACGCGATGCCAGCGGCACCGATCGCATCTACCTGGTCGCCTATCTCGCCGTCGGCGCGAACCTGGTGCAGACCTCGGAAATCGCTGTCTCGCCCGCCGGGCTGCGCGCCGCCCTGCCATCCATCACCGTCCAGGACAACGGCGTCGTCGACTTCATGTACCAGACCTATGACAGCGCCACCAACACCGTTCAGGTCCACGTCGCCAGGTCGACCGATTTCGGCGCCTCCATCGACGGCGACGTCGTCGAATACAGCTTCGTCCCGCTGCCGCTGCAGCAGGTGGTCAGCGGCACCACCAGCAACCGCGAATTCGGCGACTACCTCTTCATCACTGCGCTCGGCAACAGCTTTTACGGCTCCTTCGCCGGCCGCGGCGACGTCAACGCCGGCGGCATCGACACTACGGCCCTGATTGACCCGTTCTTCTTCGCCGGCGGCGACGTGGCGCTGGCCGAACCGCCCGTGCTGCCCGCCTTCCTGGCCGCCCTCACCGGGGCCGCCCTCCTGCGGCGCCGGCGGCAGCACCCCCTCAGTTCGACATCAAATCCTTGACGCGCGTCGCCAGCGCGTCGAGCGCGAACGGCTTGGTCAGCACATGCATCCCCGCGTCCAGATGCCCGTGGCTCACCACCGCATTCTCGGCATAGCCCGTGATGAACAGCACCTTCAGCCCCGGCCGCTTCACCCGCGCCGCGTCCGCCATCTGCCGGCCATTCACCCCGCCGGGCAGCCCGACATCCGTCACCACCAGATCGATCCGCACATCGGACTGCAGCACCCGCAGCCCGGCCACCCCGTCCGACGCCTCGATCGCCGTATAGCCCAGCTCCTGCAGGATCTCGCTCACCAGCATCCGCACCGTCGGCTCGTCATCGACCACGAGCACGGTCTCGCCATCCCGCGCCCGGGGCGTGTCGGCCGGTGCCTGCGTCGGCTCGTTGATCTCCGCCTCGCCGAGATGCCGCGGCAAGTAGAGGCACACCATCGTCCCTTTCCCCACCTCCGAATAGATCCGGGCCTGTCCGCCAGACTGCTTGGCGAACCCGTAGATCATCGAGAGCCCGAGCCCGGTGCCTTGGCCGATCGGCTTGGTGGTGAAGAACGGGTCGAACGCCTTGGCGGCGACGTCCGGCGACATCCCGGTCCCGGTATCCGAGACGCTCAGCGAGACGTATTGGCCGGGCTCCAGCTCCCGCTCGCGCGAGGTCCGCGCATCGAGCCAGCTATTGCCCGTTTCGATCGTGATCTTACCCCCGTCCGGCATCGCATCGCGGGCGTTGATACACAGGTTCAGCAGCGCGTTCTCGAGCTGCCCCGGATCGACCAGCGTCGGCCACAGCCCGCCCGCCGCGACCACCTCGACCGTGATCTCCGGTCCCGACGGTTCGCTGCAGCAGATCTTCCATCCCGCGGACCAGCCGGTTCGCATCCGTCGGCTTCGGCGCCAGCGTCTGCCGCCGCGAGAACGCCAGCAGCCGGTGCGTCAGCGACGCGGCCCGCCGCGCTGCCCCCTGCGCGGCATTCACGTAGCGATCCACCTCGTTGATGCGCCCCTGCGCGATCCGGGCCTGCAGCAACTCCAGGCTGCCGGTCACCCCGGTCAGCAGGTTGTTGAAATCGTGCGCCAGCCCGCCCGTGAGCTGCCCGACCGCCTCCATCTTCTGAGATTGCCGCAGCGCTTCCTCGACCTCCATCAGCTCGGTCGTCCGCTGCTCCACCTCGTCTTCCAGCGACGCCGCCAAGGTCGCCAGCGCCTTCTCGGCCCGGCGGCGCTCCGACGCCTCACGCGTCCGCTCGGCCACGTCGCGGATGAACGAAAGCTCGTCGTCCGGCCATTCCCGCGTATCGTCATGGTTGAGATACAGCAGGGCCACCAACCCCTCCTGCTCCGTCACCGGCATGTTCACGAACGCCCGCGCCGAGATCGCTTCCAGCGCCGACGCGGTCCCGCTTGTCCGATTGTCCAAGCGCGCATCCTGCACGACCGCCGTCTCGCCGCGCTTGAGGTCCTCGATATACGACCCGAAATCCCGAAACCGAAGCACCCCGGCAATGCTCTTGATCCCCGGCGCATTCCAATCCCGCGCGATGGTGATCGTCTCCGCCTCGCGGTCGATCAGCCCATATCCCGCCCGGCTCACCTCGAGTGTCCGCCCGATCAGCTCGGCCGCAGCGAAGCTGATCTCGTCCGGATCGTCCTGCCGACGGAAGATGTCGCTCAGCTCGACCAGCGCCGCCCGCATCCGGTCCGCCCGCCGCTCGGCCGTGACGTCCCGCGACACGCCGGCCATCCGCAGCGCCCGCCCGTTCGGGCCGACGAATGCCTGGCCGCGGGAAGTCAGCCATCGCACCGAGCCATCCACCCGGCGGATCCGGTAGGTCACGTCGTAATCCACGCCGTCCTCGATCACCCGCCGCATCGCCTCTTCGGCCAGCCCGCGATCCTCCGGCAGGATCGCCGCCCGCCGCTCCTCGTAGCTGAACCCCGCGCCGGGCGGCCGGCCGAACAACTCCTTGCAGGTGTCGGACGCGGTCAGCACCATGCTCGCGAAGTCGACGCTCCAGGTGCCGAACCCGCCCGCCCGCATCGCGAACGACATCTCCCGCTCGCGCTCCTGCTGCAGCATCAAGCGCCCGGTCAGCTCGGCCATCAGCGCCGCGTTGTCGGTCTCCAGGCCGGCCAACCGCTCCCGCTCGAGCGAGACGTCCACTTGGCTGGCGAAGAAATAAGCCAGCCGGCCGTTCGAATTGAACACCGGCGCCAGCAGCAGCCGGTTCCAGAACAGCTCGCCATTCTTCCTGTAATTGCGGATGTCGATCTCGATCGGCTGAACCGTGTCCACGGCCTCGCGGATGCGTCGCACCACCGCCGGATCCGTCTCCGGCCCCTGCAGGAAGCGGCAGTTCCGCCCGAGAATCTCGTGCCGCTCGTAGCCGGAAAGCCGGCAGAACGCGTCGTTGGCGAACACCACCGGGTTGTCGGTCTGGCGCGGGTCGGTGATGATCATCGGCATCCGCGTCGCGCGCACCGCGGCGACGAACGGGTCGGTACCGTCGCCCATGCCCCGCAGCTCGTCCTGGATCCGGATCTCGCTAGGGCTGGTTCGGCCATCGTCCAAGGTCGCGAAAGCCGGGTCGTTACTCTTCGTCGTCACGCCAGGCTCCACTCACGAGGATAAGATTATCCTTACGCGCCGAGCGCCGCCACCCGCTCGGCGCATCCCCGTCATCATAGAGTCGCCAACCGCTACACGGAGAAGTACTTTGCCCGCGGATTGAGCACCACGATCGCGCTCGTCGACTGCTCCGGATGTAGTTGCCATTCGTCGGAAAGCGAGACCCCCACGCGCTCCGCGTCCAGCAGCCGCAACAACGGCGCCTGGTCCTCCAGCCGCGGACAGGCGGGATACCCGAACGAGTAGCGCGACCCGCGATACCCCTGCGCCAGCATCTTCTCCATGTCCCGGTCGTCCTCGCCGGCGAAACCCAACTCGGCGCGGATCCGCTTGTGCGTGTACTCCGCCATCGCCTCGGCCATCTCCACCGAAAGCCCGTGCAGATACAGGTAGTCCTGATACCGGTTGTCCTCGAACCAGACCCGCGCCGTGTCGCTCGCCTTTTGCCCGACGGTGACCACCTGCAGCCCGATCACGTCCCGCTCGGCGTCATCGACGTCGCGGAAGAAATCGGCGATGCACTCGCCATCCTCCTTCGGCTGCCGCGGCAGCGTGAACCGGCACAGCTCCGTCTGCCCGTTCTGCTCGAACACGATCAGCTCGTTGCCCTGACCGGCCGCCTTCCAATAACCATACGCCGCCTGCGGCCGCAGGATGTCCTGCTGCTCGCAGATGTTCAGCATCCGCCGCATCACCGGCCGAAGCTCCTGCTTCGCCCAGCCGAGGAAATCCTCCAGCGACCGCCCCTGTTTGCGGAACCCCCACTGGAATTGATACAGGCTCCTCTCGTTCAGGAACGGCACGATCGCCTTGGCCGGCGCCTCGATCACCCGCGGCCCCCAGAATGGCGGCTCCGCCACCGGGACGTCGGACGTCAACCGCCGCCGCCTCGCCTGCACCGCCGCCACATCGACGGGGCGGAACGCCTTCGCATCCGCCTGCCCCAGCGTCCGGCTCGTGTTCCGCGCCTTGCCGACCCGCTTGGCCTGCACCGCCGCCAGATAGTCGTCGAATCCGTTGCCGGTGACCTTGTCCATCAGGTTCAACCCGTCGAACGCATCCCGCGCATACGCGACCCGGCCGCACGCATAGGCCCGCACGCAATCATCCTCGACATAGTTCCGCGTCAGAGCGGCGCCGCCGAGCATCACCGGGATTTCCAGCCCTTGCCGTGCCATCTCCTCGAGGTTTTCCCGCATCACCACGGTCGATTTGACGAGAAGACCGGACATGCCGATCGCATGCGCCCGGTGCTCCTTCGCCGCCGACACCATGTCCGCCAGCGGCACCTTGATGCCGAGATTGACCACCCGGTAGCCGTTATTGGTCAGGATGATGTCGACAAGGTTCTTGCCGATGTCGTGCACGTCGCCCTTCACCGTGGCGAGCACGATCGTGCCTTTCTCCTGTCCCTCGACCCGCTCCATCATCGGCTCGAGATAGGCCACCGCCGCCTTCATCGTCTCCGCTGACTGCAGCACGAACGGAAGCTGCATCTTGCCCGCCCCGAACAGCTCGCCGACCACCTTCATGCCGTCCAGCAGCATCGTGTTGATGATGTCCAACGGCTTGTGGACGCGCAGTGCGTCGTCCAACTCGTCCGACAATCCCTTGCGGTCGCCATCGACGATCCGGTCCCGCAGCCGCTCCTCGACCGTCTCCGCACGCGTCTTCTTGACCGCGTCGGCCGCCTTCCGCTCCGCGAACATCTCCAGCAGCTTCTGCAGCGGATCGTAGCCCTCGGCCCGGCGATCGAAGATCAAGTCTTCCATCACCTTCACTTCCTCCGCCGCGATCAGATGCAGCGGCCGGATCTTCGATACGTGCACGATCGCCGCCGACATACCGGCCCGGACGGCGTGGTCGAGGAAGACGGAATTGAGCACGGCGCGCGCCGCCGGGTTCAGCCCGAAGCTGATGTTCGACAGACCCAGCACGATCTGGACGTCCGGGAACGCCTCGCGGATCAGCTTGATGCCCTCGAGCGTCCACTCGCCGAGCTTGCGGTCGTCCTCGTTACCGGTCGCGATCGTGAAGGTGAGCGGGTCGATCAGCAGGTCGGATTGCGGCAGCCCGTACTCTTCCGCGATCGCGACCAGCCGGCGCGCCACGTCGAGCTTGGATTCCGGCGTCTTCGCCATCCCGACTTCATCGATCGTGAGCGCGATGACGCAGGCGCCGAACTTCTTGGCCAGCTTGAGCCGGTCCCGCGCCGCCGCTTCGCCATCCTCGAAATTGATCGAGTTGATGATCGCCTTGCCGCCATGCAGCTTCAGCGCCGCCTCGATCACCGGCGTCTCGGTGCTGTCGATCACGAGCGGCGAGTTCACGCTTGCGGTGAACCGGGTGATGACCTCCGTCATCTCCATCATCTCGTCCCGCCCGACGAAGGCCGTGCAAACGTCCAGCGAGTTCGACCCCTCGCCGATCTGCTCGCGCCCCATGTCGACGCAGCCGTCCCAGTCGGCCTTCTCCTGCAGCTCCCGCCACTTCTTCGACCCGTTGGCGTTGCAGCGCTCCCCGATCGAGAAATACGCGTTCTCCTGCCGCAATGCGGTCTGCCCGTACAGGCTCGCCACCGACGGGATCCAGACCGGCTTGCGGACCACCGGAGCCGGACGGAACCCGCCGCGCTTCTTCAGCATCGCATCCAGCGCCTGGATGTGCGGCACCGACGTCCCGCAGCACCCGCCCACCAGGTTGAGCCCATCCTCCGCCACGAACCGCTCGACCCACGACGCCATCTGCGCCGCATCCAGCGGATACCGCGTCTGCCCGTCCACCAGTTCCGGCAGCCCGGCATTCGGCTGCACCGACAGCAACCCCGGCCAGTTCGCCGCGAGCCAGCGGATGTGCTCGGCCATCTCCTGCGGCCCGGTCGCGCAATTGAGCCCGATCAGCGGCACGTCCAGCGCATGCACCACCGTCGCCGCCGCCGCGATGTCCGGCCCGACCAGCAGCGTCCCGGTCGTCTCCACCGTCACCTGCACGAAGATCGGCGTGTCGGTCCCCGCCTCGGTCCGCGCGATCTTCGCGCCGTTCACCGCCGCCTTGATCTGCAGCGTGTCCTGGCACGTTTCGATCAGGATCGCGTCGACCCCGCCGGCGATCAGCCCCCGCGCCTGCTCCGCAAGCGCCGCCTCCAACGGATCGTAGGCGATGTTCCCCAGCGTCGGCAGCTTCGTCCCCGGCCCGACGCTGCCGACCACCCACCGGTGCCGCCCGTCCGAGAAGCTCTCGGCCGCTTCCCGCGCCAGCTCGGCCGCGACCTTGTTGATCTCCCGCGCCCGGTCCTCGAGCCCGAACTCGCCCAGCGTCACCGGCGAGCCGCCGAACGTGTTGGTCTCCACCATGTCGGCGCCGGCTTCGAAATACCCGCGATGGATCTCGCGAACGAGATCCGGCCGCGACAGGTTCAGGATCTCGGTGCAGTTCTCCTGCCCCCAGTAATCCCGCTCGATCTCGAGATCGAGCGCCTGCACCCGCGACCCCATCCCGCCATCGCACAGCAGGACCTGGTCACGAAGCGCATCGAGCAGGTGAGGGCGGATAGTCATCGAACGAGCTCCAATTCATTCACGCGTGCCGCCTCGGCCGGCGCTGCCGCCGCCCAAAGCCGCACTTCCAATGTTCCCGGCACCGACACCATCGTGTGCGGCGTCAGCTTCGCCATCCGCATCAACGTCGTCATCGTCCCGTCGTCGAAGCCCGGCCAGCGATGCGCCAACCGGTCCGCCACCGCCGCCCGTTCGTGCTCCGCCAGATCCACGACGATCAGCTGCCCGCCGGGCGCCAAAACCCGCGCCGCCTCGGCCACGGCGGCCACCGGGTCCTCGGCGTAATGCAGGACCATGTGCATCAGCACGAGATCGAACCGCTGCGGCAGCGGCAGCGAGTACATGTCCGCCTGCCGCACCGACAAGTGGCCCAGCCCCGGCTTGGACAACCGCGCCCGCGCCAACGCCAGCATCGACCGGCTCGCATCGACGCCCAGCCCCGACCGGATCCGCGGCGCCATCAGCTCCAGCATCCGCCCGGTGCCGGTCCCGATATCCAGCACCCGCCCGACCGGCTCCGGCACCAGCGAAAGCAGCGCCGTCTCGATCTCCGCGGCCGGCAGCGCCAGCGCCTTCATCTCGTCCCAGTCCGACCCCGCCTTGCGGAAACTCTCCGACGCCACCCGCGCCCGCTCCGCCAACACCCGAGCCGCCGCCCGCCGATCCGCCGCCAACACCGGATCCTCCTCCGGCACCCGCGCCAGCAACTCCTGCACCAGCCCCGCTTCCGGCGGCAGCCCGAACCAGACGTTCGACCCCTCCCGCACCCGCTCCAACAACCCGGCATCGCACAACAGCCGCAAATGCCGCGACAGCCGTGGCTGCGACTGCCCCAAAATCTCCGTCAGCTCCACGACGCAAAACGCTCCCCGCGCCGCCAACGCCAACAACCGCAACCGCGTCGGCTCCCCACAAGCCCGCAGTGCACTCACAAGCTGATCCATGGTGTTGCTATGACATAAACTTATCCTTATGTCTAATTCATGTCTTGGTCAGTTGATGCGCGGGTTGGGGTGCGGTTGGGGGGCGCCGGGTCGGTCCGGGCGGGGGACGCCGTTTTGGTGGAGGGGGTTGGGGAGGTTTGGGGGGAGGCGGTAGAGCGGTTCGCGGCCGAGGGCGGGCATGTGGCGGGGTGCGCTTGCTGCGTGACGCATAGCGCAGGCGGCGGCGGCGCTCGATCGGCTGTTCCAGCGGCGCGCGCGGGGGCAGATCCCGTTTTTCCGGCGTGTATTGGCCGTGACCGCTACGCCGGAGGGGGATATGGCGGTGTTCGCGGCGCTTCGCAACGACCCGTTGGTGTCGAGCCGGTTCCGGCTGGAGGACTAGTCGGGGATGTCGGAGTCGCCGCGGCCGAGGCTGCGCTGCATGAGCACGGTATCGACCCAGCGGCCGAATTTGAAGCCGGTGGCGCGGAGCAGGCCGGCGCGCTGAAAGCCAAGCGAGGCATGGACGCCGATCGAGCCGACATTGTCGGAATCACCGATGACGGCGATCATCTGCCGGAAGCCCATGGCGGTCGCCTCGTCCAGCAGCTTGGCCACCAGCGACTTGCCGACTCCTTGGCCGCGGACGTCGTCGCGGACGTAGATGCTGTCCTCGGCGGTATAGCGGTAGGCGGAGCGGTCCCGCATTTGCGAGAAGTACGCGTAACCGACCACCCCCGTGGCGTCGGTCGCCACGAGATATGACCATCCGCGGCTGACGATGCCGTTGAAGCGGCGCTGCACTTCCTCGAGCGGCGGCGGGATCTCTTCGAAGGTCCCGGCTCCATGCAGCACGTGGTGGGCGTAAATCGACTGGATTTCAGCGAGATCGGCAGCCTGGGCAGTGCGGATTTCCATGGGCGGCATCAAAGGTCAGAGCCGTTCGGCGCGCAACCGGCAAGACGCTGTTAACCGATTTTTAGACCCCATCTTGCTACAAGTCGTGCTATCGCGAGGGGCGATGACGGTGGCGGGTTTGTTCAAGCGCGTAGGCGCCTCGGGCCGGCTGCGGGAGGCAATCGAGAAAGCCAAGGTCGGTCAAACGGCCGAGGTGTTTTCGGTGCTCGCCCGCGCCGCGGAGCGCGGCGATGCCCAGGCGCAATACTGGGTCGGTAAGGCCTATCTCGACGGCAAAGGCGTGCCGCCGAGCCGGAGCACGGCTGCCTCTTGGCTGGAGAAGGCCGCCGGGGCCAAGCTCGTGGAGGCGCAGGCGGCGCTGGCGGCGCTGTATCTAATGGGTGCGGGCCGGGCCGAGGGGATCGAGCCGGGCTCCCCGCTGTTCGGGGACACCGATGCCGGAGAGCCGGACTTCCCGCGCGCGCTGCGCTGGGGCCTGCTTGCGGCGCAGGCCGACAATGCGGATGCGCAGGCGCTGGTCGGCTACATCCTGACGTCGGGGCCGGAACCGCTGCGCGACCTGAAGGCGGCCGACGAGTGGTATCGCCGCTCGGCCGGCGCCGGATGCGCGCAGGGTGCGCTCGGATACGGGCTGGCGCTGATGCGGACCGCCAAGACCGAGGAGCAGCAGCAGCGGGCGACCGCGCAGCTCGCCCGGGCGGCGGCGGCGCGGCTGCCGCTCGGCCTTTATCTCTACGGCGTTGCGCTCGAGAACGGGATCGGCACCACCCGCGATATCGAAAAATCGGCACAATGCTTCCGCCATTCGGCGGAGCTCGGGGTGCGGCAGGGCCAGGCGAAATGGGGCCTCGCGCTGCTCGAGGGACGCGGCGTCGAGCGCTCGCCGCTGAAAGGCGAGTTGTGGCTGCGCCGGGCGGCGCTGGCCGGCGATCCCGAAGCCGCCGCCCTCGTGGGCGATCTCTATGCCCGCGGCGGCGACCTGCCGCCGAATTTCGCCGAAGCCGCCACCTGGTATCACCGCGCGGCCGATGGCGGGCATGCCGCGGCGGCGCGCGCGCTGGCGACCATGCATCTCACCGGCGCCGGCGTTCCGCGTGACCAGGATGAGGCCGCCCGCTGGTTCCGCATCTCCGGCGAGCGCGGCGACAAGCAGGCGCGGACCAGCCTGGCCGATCTCGTGCTCCGCGGCGGGGGCGCGGCGGAGGAGCGGGTGCGCGCCCGTGAATGGTTCCAGGCGGCAGCCACCGAGGGCGATCTGGACGCGGCGTTCAAATACGGGATCTGCCTCGCGGAGGGCGTGGGCGTCGAGACCGATCTGCAAGCGGCGGCGCAGTGGCTGCGCCGGGCTGCGGACGGGGTGGTGAGTGCGCAATTCTGGTACGGCCGCATGCTGGCCGAGGGGCGCGGCGTCGACGCCAATCCGACGGAGGCGCGCGTCTGGCTTCGCCGCGCAGCCGAAGCCGGGCTGGTCGAGGCGCAGGTCGCGCTGGCCGAGATGATGGTCAACGCGCGCGGCGGTCCGCGCGACCATGCCGGTGCGATGGAATTGTTCCGTGATGCGGCCGGAAAGGGCCATGCCGGCGCGCAGTTCGCCATGGGCGCGCTGCTCGGCGGCGGGCACGACGTGCCGGTCGATCGTAAGGCGGCGCAGGTTTGGTTCGCCAAGGCCGCCGACCAGAACCATCCGTTCGCGCAGCTGATGCTAGGCCGCTATTTGGCCCGCGGGCTGGCCGAGGAGATCGACCTGCAGCGCGCCCGGGCCATGCTGCAGCGCGCGCTCGACGCCGGGATTGCCGAAGCCGCGAACGATCTCGCCGCAATCGATCCGCCGGTGCCCCAGCTCGCCCCGAGTGCCTCGGCCTAACGGCGGGCAGCAGCAAGGCCGCGCGCCGGCACGGGCCGCTTGGGACCGCGCACTCCAGGCGCGCGACGCCGGCGACCCGGCAGGCGCGCGACGCTGGCTCGAGCGGGCGCATCGCCTGGCCCCCGCCGACCCGCTGGTCTGGCTCACGCTCGGCGCGCTCTTGCTCGAACTCGGTGACCCGGCGGCCGCCGTCCCCTTCCTGGAACGAACCGCCGGAGAATACGATGTTCCCGCCGCGTGGCTGACGCTCGCCGCCTGCCATCTCGCCCTGGAGGCTGAGGCTCCGGCGGTCGCCGCACTGGCCGGCGCGCTTCGTTCCAGCGTGCTGACGGCGGAATTGGAGCAATTGGCCGACCGGATCGTCGCCCGGTGGGCGCTGCCGGGCTGGTGCGGCGTCGATACCGAGGGGCGGATCCGGTGCAAGCCGGAGATCGCCGGGAGCGACATGCGCGACCTCATCGGCGGCACGCCGGCGATGCGCAAGATCATGCGGATCGGCTTCTCGGCCGCCATTGGGCCCGCCGGGCTCCGCGGATGGGCCTGGTATCCCGCCGATCCCGACCGCGCACCGCGCCTCACGATCCGCGGCGCACGTGCCGAGCGGGTCATCACCGCCAGCATTCCGGCCGACGGCATCGATGGTCTTGGTCCGCTCGCGAGACCCCGCCGCTTCCGGGTCACTGCGGCCGAGATCGAGCGCCTCGGCGCGCCCATCGAGGTCTTCGGCAGAACCGGAGCCCGGCTGCCGGTGATCTCGGTGGCGCCGCTGAGTGTCCCAGGGCCGAAGGCGGTCTCGTCCGACGGACGACTGCCGGTCGATGTGGTGATCCCGGTATTCGCCGGGGTGGCGGAGACGCTGGCCTGCCTGGATTCGGTACTCGCGACGGTGCCGCCATCGAGCGTCGTGCATGTCGTTGACGATGCGTCGCCGGAACCCGGGCTGGTTGCGGCGCTCGACGCACTGCGCGACGCCGGCCGCATCCAACTGCATCGGCATGCGGAAAATCGGGGATTTCCGGCAGCGGCCAATACAGGTCTGCGCGCGGCGGCGGGGCGGGACGTGGTGCTGCTGAACAGCGACACGCTGACGCCGCCGGGCTGGCTCGACCGGCTTCGGCGGGCCGCTTATTCCGGCCCGGATATCGGCTCGGCGACGCCGCTCTCTAACGAGGGCTCGATCGTGACCTATGCCGTGCCGGTCCCTGATCTAGCCCAGAGCCGCGCGCTCGACGATCTCGCACAGGCGGCCAATGCCGGCCTGACCGCCGAGCTTCCCGTGGGCGTTGGCTTCTGCCTGTTCCTGCGACGCGCCTGCCTCGACCAGGTCGGGCTGCTGCGCGAGGACGCGTTCGGCCTCGGCTATGGTGAGGAGAACGATCTCTGTCTGCGGGCGTCGCGCGCCGGCTGGCGGCACGTGGCCGCGCTGGACGTGTTCGTTGCCCATGTCGGCGCGCGCTCGTTCGGCACAGCGCGGACTCCGCTGCAACGGCGCAACGCCAAGACACTCAACCGGCTGCACCCCGGCTACGACGCGCTCGTGGCGCGGCATCGCGCGGCGGATCCGTTGTTCGAGGCCAGGCGACGGATGGATGCGCTCCGCTGGTCCGAGGGGCGGCGGTCGGCCTCCGTCCTGCTAATCACCCACGCGGAGGGCGGCGGCGTGGCCGAAATGGTGGCGGCGCGGGCCGAGGCAGTGCGCCGGGCTGGGCAGCGGGCCATCGTGCTGCGCCCGATCCGGGGCGGCTGCGCGATCGAGGGCTACGGTGATCTGCGGTACCGGGTCCCGGCGGAGCTGCCGGCGCTGGCCGGGCTGCTGGCGGCGGATGGGCTGACGCATGTGGAGGTGCATCACCTGCTGGGGCATCGGCATGAGGTGCTGGCGCTGGCGGAGCTGCTCGGCGTGCCGGTCGATAGCTGGGTGCACGATTGGGCCGCGTTCTGTCCGCGCATCAGCCTGGTCGGGCGCGAGGGACGGTATTGCGGCGAGCCGGAGATTGCGGATTGCGAGACGTGCGTGGCGGAACTCGGAAGCCATCTCCGCGAGCGGATCGGCGTTCGCCGGCTGCGTGCGCGGTCGGCGGCGGAGTTGGCGGCCAGCCGGCGCGTCGTTGTGGCGACGCAGGATGGGGCGCGCCGGTTGCGGCGGCATTTTCCGGGCGTCGAGCCGGTCGTCGAGCCCTGGGAGGCGGAGTGCACGCGGCCGCTGGCGCTGACCGGCGGGGGACGGTTCCGCGTCGTGATCGTCGGCGCGATCGCGATCGAGAAAGGCTATGACGTGCTGCTAGCCTGCGCGCAGGACGCGAGATCGCGCGCGTTGCCGGTCGAATTCGTAGTGTGCGGGTTCACAGAAGATGACGAGCGGTTGATGGCGGCGGGCGATGTTTTCGTCACCGGCCGTTACGAGCCGGCCGAAGCGGTGGCGCTGATCCGGGCCCAACGTGGCGATCTGGCCTTCATCCCTTCCGTCTGTCCGGAAAGCTGGTGCTACGCGCTGAGCCATGGCGTGGGAGGCCGGTTTGGAGGCGGCAGCGTTCGACCTCGGCGCGCAGGCCGAGCGGATCAGAGGGTCGAAGCGCGGCGCCGTGCTGCCGCTGGCGCTGCCGATCTCGGCGGTGAACGACGCGTTGCTGCGCCTTGCGCGGCTGCGGCGGTCGCGGCAGAGTCCGCAACCGTAGCGAGAAAATCACGCATGCCCGATTCGCCCAGACCGCTCCCCGAGTTGAAATCGACGGCGCATCTGATGTTGCTCGAGGTCGGTCTGTTCTGCGTCTCGCAGTCAGCCGACACGCCGATGCCGGATCCTGGGAGCGGGTTGCCGGCGGTGCGGCTGTCGCCGGCGCCGGGCTCGTTCGGCGGGCGGGTGATCATTGCCGGGTTCAATGGCGAGGGATGGCTGGCAGGGCGAGACGACGCGGCGCTGGTCAAGGTGGTCGGCGGCCCGGCGCAGGTGTTGGTGACGATCTATCAGGCGGCCGAGGGAGCCGGGCCGTCACCGAAGCTGCAGGTACTACGGTTGAGCGAACCGGCGGTTGCGCCGGCACCGGCGACGGCGCTGGCAGCGGAAGTGGTGGCGCATTGCTATGGGCGCGGCGACGTCGCGGGAAGCTTCGGCGACTGGGTCGGCGAGCGCGGCAGCCGTCGCTGGGTGGAGGGGTTCGCGCTGAAGCCGCCTGCACCGCTTTCGCTGGACGACATCGAATATCAGGCCGTGCTGGGGCGGGACTGGATGTCGCCGTGGTCGGCAGGCGGGCAATTCTGCGGCAGCCGCGGCATGTCGCTGCCGATCCTGGGGCTGCGGGTGCGGCTGCGCGGGGCGGCGCTCAAAGCGCATGGGATCAGCGTATCGGCCACGTTCGTGGACGGAACCGAAATTGGGCCCGTGACGGATTGGGTGTGCGAGGCGCCGAGCCTAGCGGCGCTGGAGGCGTTCCGGATCGAACTGACGCCGCTGCAGGCGGTCTCGATCCTGGCCAAACGCAAGCGCGGAGCGAAGTAGGCGCGCGGTGCGCTTCGTCTTCGTCCATCAGAATTTTCCGGGGCAGTTCCTGCATCTCGTCCGCTTCCTGGTGCGGGCGGGAGGCAACGAGGTGGTGTTCATCACCGAGGAGAACGCGAACGTCATCCCGGGCGTACGCAAGGTGATCTACCGCCTGCCGCCGGGCCGGACGGTTTCGGTGGATTCGGTGGAGCTGGATGCGGCGATGGCGCGGGCGGCCGCGGTGGCGGGCGTCGCCCGCAACCTGAGGGCGCTCGGCTACGAACCGGACATGATTATCGGGCATCATGGCTGGGGCGAGATGCTGGACATCGGCGACGTGTGGCCGGCGGTGCCGGTGCTCGGCTATTTCGAGTTTTTCTATCGTACGGTGGACCAGGATGTCGGGTTCGACCCCGAATTCCCGCTGCATCCGAGCGCGCTGCCGCGGGTGCGGGCGAAGAACGCGGTCAACCTGCTGGCGCTGACCAATCCGGGCTGGGGGCAGACGCCGACATTGTTCCAGCACCGGACCTATCCGGAATGGGCGCAGCGGCGCATCGCGGTGTTGCCGGAGGGGGTGGATCTCGAAATGTGCCGGCCGTTGCCGGAGTTGCGGCGGCGGGCGCTGGTGCTGAACGGGTTCCGCGTCGAGCCCGGCGACGAGTTGATCACCTTCGTGGCGCGAGATCTCGAGCCGTATCGCGGCTTCCACGTGTTCATGCGCGCGCTGCCGGCGCTGTTGCGTTCACGGCCGAAGCTGAAGGTGATCGTCGTCGGCGGCGACGGGGTCAGCTACGGGGCGCGGCTGGTCGGGACCACGTGGCGCGAGTTCATGTTGGCGGAACTCGGCGACCGGCTCGACCGCGGGCGGGTCTGCTTTGCGGGGAAGGTGGAGTATTCGGCGTTCCTGGCATTGATGCAGCGCGCGGACGTCCATGTGTATCTGACATATCCGTTCGTCGCCTCGTGGAGCCTGCGGGAGGCGCTGGCCTGTGGCTGCGCGATCGTGGCGAGCGACACGGCGCCTCTGTTGGAATTTGTCGAGAACGGCACCACTGGGCTGCTCGCGCCATTCCACGACCCGGCGACGATCGCCGCCCGCGTCATGGAATTGTTGGACGACAGGGCCTTGGCGACGCGGCTGCGGGAGGGCGCGCGGGGCTTTGCCGAACGGCATTTGCGGCTCGACGCGTATCTCGACAATTATCTGTCACTCATCGACAAGGTCATCGCGCACGGCACGCGGTGATTGTGCCGGGCCCGGGCTTAAGGCAGGGTTTCGCGCTCTTTGCAGAGGGGATGCCGTCATGATCGAGGATGTGGCGCCGCCGCAAGTATGGGATGCACTTCGGAGCGACCCACAGGCGCGGCTGGTCGACGTGCGGACGGAGGCGGAATGGGCCTTCGTCGGCCTGCCGGAACTGAGCGCGACCGGGCACGACCCGGTGCTGATCCCGTGGCAGGTGTATCCGAGCATGCAGGTGAATGGCGGGTTCGTGGATCACCTGCGCCAGGCCGGCCTGACGCCGGAGAACAAGGTTTACTTCCTGTGCCGCAGCGGCGCCCGCAGTCTGGCGGCGGCGCGGGCGGCGCAGGCGGCGGGGTTTGCGCATGCGTTCAACATCGCCGACGGGTTCGAGGGGCCGCCGGACGGGGACGGGCATCGCGGCACGGTGGCGGGCTGGAAGGCGAGTGGACTGCCCTGGCAGCAGCGCTGACGTCAGCCGAAGGCGCCGACCTCGTGGGTCAGCGCGACGGTGATCTCGCGGGTGAGGGCGAAGAGGCGGGCCATTGGCGTGAAGATGGTCTCGTGCTCGGTCTCATAGGAGAGGTGTGCGGTGGGGCCGGGGGTCTCACCGTAGTCGCGAGCGGCGCCGGACCCTGGTTCGCGGGGGAAGATCTGGCCGAGGATCTCGAGCGCGCCGGGGACGTCGAGGCGCAATAGCCGGGTGCGGATGCCTTCGGGCGTGGCGCCGAAACGGGGCGAGAAGTCGGGGACCTCGGTCGCCAGCAGCCAGATGCGGCCGATCACCGCGATCCGCAACGCGTGCAGCAGGGCGGCGCGGTCGGTCATGCGGGGAAGGTCGGGCCAGGCGCCGCGGAGGCTGAGCTGGTCAGCTTGCGCGCTGCGGACCGTGAGCTGCATGGGCTCCCATAGGCGCAGGTCGGCCAAGGAGTTGGCGACTTCGGCGAGTTTCTCGGCGCGGCCGGGAATGCGGGCGTGAGCGGCGCGGTCGAGCCAGGAGCCGGGGTCGAGCAGGGAGACGGTGGCGCGCAGGACGTCGAGGTCCGAGCACAGGGCGGCGTATTCCGCGAGATCGAGCGCGCGGCGGAAGCGGGGGCTCGAGTGCCGCAGTTCGGCGAACAGTTCGGGGTCGCGCGCCGCGGCGGCGCCGAGGCCGTGCAGCGTGTTGGCGCACCAGCCGAGCTGCTGAAGAATGGCGTTGTTGAGGATGGCGCGGAGTTCGCGCGGGTGGCGGATGACGGTCGGGCCGCCGGAATCGGATTGGCGGGCGCTGGGGCGCGAGCCGGTCGGGTCCAACAGCGCGGGGCCGAAGGCGCCGAGCAGGGCGGCGTAACCAGCGTCTTCGACGAGCTTGTCGATCTCGTGCTGGACGGTGACGAAAAAGCCGGCGGCGAAGTCGGGCTCGCGATAGATCGGGTCGGGGGCGGTGACGGTGGGGCGCAGCGCGTGGGCGGCGACCTGGGTGATGCTGGCGAGCGCGAGTTCGGGTGTGCCGAACAGGAGATAGCCGTCGCCGCCCTGGAAGCTGCTCTCCTCGCGGACGCGCAGGCCGGCTTCGGCGAGCATGGCGCGCGCGGCCGACGGGGAGAGGTAGAGCAGGCGGTCGGCGAGGGTGCCGGGATGGGCGCCGCGGCCGATGCTCTCGCCGTGGGTGTCGAAGAAGACGATCTCGACGTCTTCGAGGCCGTGACGGGAGAGGGCGTCGGCGAGGCGGAGCTTGAGGCGCTCGACGAGGTAGCTGGCGGGGAGCTGGCCGAGGAAGCGGCCGCTGTCGGAGTAGCCGAATTGCAGGCAGAGGCGGCCGATCTGGCGCAGATACGTGCGGTAATGCGGCGAGCGGAGCGCTTCCTCGAGGATGCGGATGCCTTCCTCGAGGGCGTCGGGGGTCTCGAAGAGCGGGCTGATCTCGACGTTGCGCTCGCAGCCGCAGAGCTTGGCGAGCCAGAGGGCGGCGAGCAGGGTGAAGCCGGTGTGGGTCTCCGCGATCAGGAAGCGGATCATAGTGTGGCGGTCGACGTGCTTGGCGATCTGGGCGCAGAGCATCATCAGGCGGACGGCGCTGGCGCCTTCCGCGATCATGGAGCCGAAATCGACTGGCTGCGGGACGGTGGCGCCGAGCGCGTCGTCGATGGCGGCGAGGAGGGTGCGGCGGCGGGAGCGGTCGGCCGGCGGGTCGGCGAGGCCGAGGCGCAGGCGGGCGGCGTTGTGGACCTGGGCGGAGTTCAGCCGGACGTGCGCGTGGGCGATGGAGAGGCCGTGCGCCATGACGCCGGCGCGCGCGATGCAGAGGCGGCGGCGGTCGGCGGGTGCGGCGTCGGCGATGGCGGCGGCGAAGAGCGGCAGGAGCGGCTCGGGGGAGAGCATGGCGCGGTCGCGGCCGCCGACGAGGGCGCGGGCGAAGGGTTCGACGATGGCCGGGTCGGGGCGGTCGGGGGACAGGGAGAGCTGGGCGTCGACGGTCTCGAGCGCTTCCTGGACGCGGGCTTCGAGCGTGACCGAGCCGGCGACTTGGCCGAGCAGGCGGGCGAGGCCGAGGCGCTTCATGCGCAGGCGGTAACGCAGCGAGTTCCCACCAGCCGATGTCGGTGCGGCCGTCGGTGTCGAGGCCGACCCAGGTGGCGAGGACGACCGGGGCGGGGTGGATATTGAGCCAGCCGTCGGGCCAGCGCTCGCGGGCGGCGTCGAGCAGGGCGCCGCAGAGTTTGTCGAGCGCGTCGCGGCCGTGGGCGATAGCCGTGGAGGCGGCGTCGAACTCGTCATCGAGGCTGGGTTTGTTGGGGCGGTGCGACGGCAGGCATACCGAGGAGGGGCGGCCGCTGGCGGATTCGGCGATGGCGGCGTAGGCGGCGGGGGCGGCCGAGAAGGTGGGGTGTGCGGTGAAGACGCAGGAGAAGCGGGCGCGTTCGAGGCGCTGCCGGGCTTCCTGGAGGCGGGGGCCGGCTTGGTCGATCTGTTCGGCGGCGAGGCGCTGGAGGGTGGCTTCGTTGGCGGCCAGGTCGACGCCGCCGACATAGTCGCGCAGGCGGCTGGCGCGCTGCTGCGCGGCGGCATCGCGCAGTTCGGCGATGGTTTGGGCGAGGTCGGCTTCGGCGAGCGCGCCTTCGTCGAGGCGGCGGCTGATCGCGAGCGCGGCGGCGAGGATTGGGTTGCCGAACGGGTCGGCAGCGGCATGCGCTCGCGCCGACTGGACGAGCGTCAGCAAGTCCGTGGTGTCGAGATCGATCGTATCGGTTCCAGCATTGTCCACGTGTTTGCCCATGCTAGAATCGTGCCAGCCTAGCGGTCAGGTTCGCAGATGCTGTGGGATAGCTAACCCAAGACGGTCGGGGATGTCCCACACTTCGTCGATGGCGCGCAGGCGCTGGAAGCCGGCGCGAAGATAGTTGGGCAGCGCGCGGGGATGGTCGGCGGTGCAGGTATTGACGGTGATGGCGCGCGCGCCGGCTTGCCAAGCTGTCTCGATGGCGGCGTCCAGGAAGGCTGCGCCGAGGCCGATGCCGGTCGTCTCCGGCATCAGGCCGAAATAAGCCAGGTTGATGGTTGGCAGCGTGGCGTCCAGTTCGAAGAACCCGGCGGGCTGGCCGCCCAGATACAGCACGTGGATCGAAATCTTCGGGTTGCGCAGCAGCCCGGCGAGCGCCTCGTCCGAGATCGAGCGGCGCAGCCACCAGACATACGGAGCGCCCACAGTGTTGTAGAGGAAGCGGTAGAACGGCACCGAGCATTGGCGGACGCGAACCAGGTCGACGTCGGGCGGGAGCGGACGGGGAGAGGGATTACGGATGTCCGTCCGGAGGAAAGTAACCCGAACCTGTATCCTGGTGGTCGGCTGCATCCGTTCGCCCTTGCCGTGAGCGGACACGGGGTATCGAAGCGCGGCGGGGAGTCAAGGCTGAGAGACTAGCCGCCGATGAGCCCGGCAACGAATTGTTAACCGCGCCGGGCACAAGATCACGTCCATGCTCCGGGCCGTCCTCGCCATCTTCTGCCTGCTCTGCTGCTTCGGTCCGCCGGCGCAGGCGGGCGATCCTGCGACCGAAGCCCGAGAGGTTGTGCGGACCCACGGCTATGACGGCATCTGGTCGATGGACTGCCTTCGATCGCCATCGGAACGGATTCCGCGGATCAACTGGGTCGTTCCTGACCATGGACCGGTGCAGCAATGGGTCGACGTCGGTCACGGCTATTATCTTGAGGGCATCGTCGCCGGCGCATCCGTCACGCCCGACGACAGACGGTTCACAGTGTCCGTAAGGTCGCTGAGCGGTGGGAGTTGGGTGCGCACGACGATGCGGGTGGGCGAGAAGATCCGGCTGATGGAGCTTACCGATACCTGGCGCGGCCGTTCGGCCATCTCCATCAAGAATGGGCATGATCTGCGAACGGATCAGGAGACTCCGACCGTCGAGAGGTGCGGGGAGCATGGCGCGCTGACTTCGTAGTCCGGCACTCGCGCCTTCCCCGCCGCCGCCCTCTCCCGCGCGCGGGAGAGGGAAAAGGTGGCGTCGGTCAGTCGTCGAGGAAGCTGCGGAGCTTGCGGCTGCGGCTGGGGTGCTTGAGCTTGCGCAGCGCCTTGGCTTCGATCTGGCGGATGCGCTCGCGGGTGACGTTGAACTGCTGGCCGACCTCTTCGAGCGTGTGGTCGGTGTTCATGCCGATGCCGAAGCGCATGCGCAGCACGCGCTCCTCACGGGGCGTGAGGCTGGAGAGCACGCGGGTGGTGGCTTCGCGCAGGTTGGCCTGGATCGCGGCGTCGAGCGGGATGACGGCGGCCTTGTCCTCGATGAAGTCGCCGAGATGGCTGTCCTCCTCGTCGCCGATCGGGGTCTCGAGCGAGATCGGCTCCTTGGCGATCTTGAGCACCTTCCGCACTTTCTCGAGCGGCATGCCGAGCTTCTCGGCCAGCTCCTCGGGTGCGGGCTCGCGGCCGATCTCGTGCAGCATCTGGCGCGACGTGCGGACCAGCTTGTTGATGGTCTCGATCATGTGCACGGGGATGCGGATGGTGCGCGCCTGGTCGGCGATCGAGCGGGTGATCGCCTGGCGGATCCACCAAGTGGCGTAGGTGCTGAACTTGTAGCCGCGGCGGTATTCGAATTTGTCGACGGCCTTCATCAGGCCGATATTGCCCTCCTGGATCAGGTCCAGGAATTGCAGGCCGCGGTTGGTGTATTTCTTGGCGATCGAGATCACGAGGCGGAGGTTGGCCTCGATCATCTCCTTCTTGGCGCGGGCGCTGTCGCGCTCGCCTTTGCTCACCGTCTGATACACGCGGCGGAATTCCGCAATCGGAAGTTGGGTTTCCTGCGCGACCGCGCCGATGCGGCCGCGGATCTCGGCAACGTCGTCGGCCTGGCGGGCGACGAAGGCCTTCCATGCCTTGCCCGGCAGCTCGGCGACGCGCTCCATCCAGTTGGGATCCAACTCGTGGCCGCGGTACTCCTTCAGGAAGTCGTCGCGGCTGACCTTGCACTGCTCGGCCAGGCGCAGGAGTTGGCCTTCGAGGCCGTTCAGGCGCTGGCTGATCTGCTTGAGCTGGATCACCAGCTCCTCGATCCGGTTGTTGTGCAGGCTCACCTGCTGGACCTTGCCGACCAGCTCCTCGCGCTGCTTCTCGTAAGTCTTCTCCGACCGCGCGGCGACGCTTTCGCCTGACGTCATCTGGTCGAGGCGCTTGGACTGGAGCTTCTGCAGCTTCTTGTAGAGGTTCTCGATCTCCTCGAAGGTCGCCAGCACTTCCGGCTTGAGCTTCTCTTCGAGCGCCGACAGCGACATGCCCGGGCCTTCGCCCTCGGCGTCGTCGTCGCTTTCCTCGACCGGGGCTTCGAACGCGGCGGGCTCGGCCGGCACTTCGCCGCCCTCGACCTTGGGGCCGCCCTGGGTCGCTTCGAGGTCGACGATGTCGCGCAGCAGCATGCGGCCGGCCTTGAGCGCGTCGTGCCAGGCGATGATGGCGCGGAAGGTCAGCGGGCTCTCGCAGAGGCCGCCGATCATCATGTCGCGGCCGGCCTCGATGCGCTTGGCGATCGCGATCTCGCCCTCGCGGGACAGCAGCTCGACGCTGCCCATCTCGCGCAGGTACATTCGCACCGGGTCGTCGGTGCGGCCGATGCTGGCCTCGTCGACGTTGCCGGCGCCCTCCTCGGGCTCCTTCTCGTCTTCCTCAACCTTTTCCTTGACGGCTGGGACTTCGGTCTCCTCAGCCTCTTCGCTCTCGACGACCTGGATGCCCATCTCGCTGAGCATGGCCATGACGTCTTCGATCTGCTCGGAGCTGTTCTGCTCCGAAGGCAGGACGGCGTTGAGCTCGTCGAAGGTGATGTAGCCGCGCTCCTTGCCCTTCGCGATCAGCCGTTTGACGGCGACCGCGTTGGTGTCGAGCAGGGTGTTGTCGCCGTCGGGTTCGGTGGACGCGGCTTCGCCGTTTACGGGTTGCTTGGTCGCCATCGGCGGATCACTCCAATTTCATTCGGCGCAGGCGCCTGGGAGGGCATTCAGTCCGTCTCGCCGTCGGGATCGGTCAGCGCCCTGAGCGCGGTGCGCAACGCGATCAACCGCCGTTGAGAGGCCTGGTCCGGGGTCGCAACAAACGCCAGTTCGGCTGCGGCTAATTCGTCTTGTAGACGCGAGCGGTGCATCAACCCGAAGAAGTGCCACCACTCTGTTTCCGCCTCCGCCGGCATGGCTTGGGGCCGCGCGCAGGCCAACAACGGCGACGCCGTCGAAAGCACCATCGCGGCTTGCTCAGCCGTTCCAGACTGAGTGAGGTGGGCGAGCAGGGTTGTCGAGTCAAGCAGAGCGTCGCCGTCAATATGCAGGATGTGCTCTCTCAGTCGCAGTAAGTCGGGCGGAAGTTCCAAGCCTGCATAGGCTTCTTCGACGTCATGCAGAATGGCGGGGTGTCGCAGGATGATGGCGGTGAGCAGGCGGGCGCGCTCGGCCGAGACGTCCGCGGGGTCGATGGCGGCGCGGGGTTTGCGGGGCGCGATGGGTTTGTCACGGCGGGTCTGGCCGAAGAACTTGCTCAGCAGGGCCGATTTGAATTCGTAGGCGAGGGAGCGATCGCCGATCGCGGCGGCGGCTTCCTGCAGGCGGGTGCGGAGCGAGGCGCGCTGTTCAGGGCCGGAGCCGGCGCCTTGGGCGAGTGCTGCGAACAGCGCGTCGACCAAGGGCGAGGCCGCGTCGAGGACGGATTGGAACGCGCTCGGTCCGCGGGCGCGGATCAGGCTGTCCGGATCTTCGCCGCCGGCGAGCATGGCGATCTGCAAGGATTGCTCGGGCTTGAGCAGCGGCAACGCCAGCATCATGGAGCGTTCGGCGGCGCGGGCGCCGGCAGCGTCGCCGTCGAAGCAGAGGACCGGGATCGGATCGAGCCGCCAGAGTTCGGCGAGCTGCTCGTCGGTGAGCGCGGTGCCGAGCGGGGCGACGGCGCCGGTGAAGCCGGCCTGATGGAGCGCGATGACGTCCATGTAGCCTTCGGCGACGATAAGTTTCTTCTTGGTCCGAACGGCTTCGCGGGCGAGATCGAGCGCGTAGAGGGTGCGGCGCTTGGAGAAGACCGGGGATTCCGGGCCGTTGATGTATTTCGGCTTGGCGTCGCCCAGCGCGCGGCCGCCGAAGCTGATGAGGCGGCCGCGGCGGTCGCGGATCGGGAAAGTGACCCGGCCCCAATAGAGTTCACGGCGGGTGCCGTCCTCGGCTTCGCGGAGCAGGCCGGCTTCGAGGGCGCGGTCGGCGTCGATCCCGGCTTCGCGGAGTTCGGCGACGAGCGAGCCGCGGCCGTCGCCGCTCCAGCCGAGGCCGAAGCGGGCGATGGTGGCGTCCGACAGTCCGCGGTTGCGGAGATAGGCGAGGGCAGGCTGGCCCTCACCGGCGTGCAGGCGGCGGACGAAGCTCTCCTGGGCGCGTTCGAGCACGCCATGCAGGTCGAGGCGCTGCTGTTCGGCGCGGGCCTGGGCCGGCGAGGGGCGCGGGACTTCGAGACCGGCTTCGGCGGCGAGGCTCTCGACGGCTTCGGGGAACGAAATGCCGCCGGTCTTCATCTGGAAGGCGATCGCGTCGCCGTGCTCGCCGCAGCCGTAGCAGTGGAAATGGTCGTCGTAGACGTGGAAGCTGGGTGTCTTCTCGTTGTGGAACGGGCAGCAGCCCGTCCAATTCCGGCCGGCCTTGGCGAGCTTGACGCGGCGGCCGACGAGCCCGGGCATCGGCGTCCGGGCGCGGAGTTCGTCGAGGAATTGGGCGGGAAGGGCCATCGGCGGCTAAGAGCCGAGCTTGGCTTTCACCACCGGGCTGACGCGGCCCATGTCGAGCGCGGCGCCATGGGCAGCTTTGAGCGCGGCCATGACCTTGCCCATGTCTTTCGGCGAGGCGGCGCCGCTGTCGGCGATGGCCTTGTCGACGGCGGCGGCGATGGCAGCGTCGTCCATCGCCTGGGGCAGGAACTCCTCGATCACGGCGATCTCGGCCTCTTCCTTGGCCGCCAGCTCGGGGCGGTTGCCCTGCTTATAGAGGTCGACCAACTCGCGGCGGGATTTCACCATCCCGCGCAGGACGCTGGTCACCTCGTCGTCGGAGATCGCCGTCAGGCCTTTCGGGCGGGCGGCGATATCGGCATCCTTCAGCTTGGCCATGATCATGCGCAACGTGGAGGTTCGGGCGCTATCGCCGGCCTTCATCGATGTTTTCAGCGCGTCACTGAACCGCTCACGTCCGCTCATACCAGCTCCTCGGAAACCAATTCCGGTCGTTTATACACGAAGATTGAAGTGGGAAGAAATTTCCCATATGGTTTTTCCATGGTCAGCATCGACGATATCATCGCCCGGCTGGGTGGTCCTGAAGCTGCGGCTCGCCTTACCGGAGTCGGCAACGAGGCTATCAGAAAGTGGCGCCAGGCGCGCGCGGTTCCCAGCAAACATTGGGCGGCGGTGATCGCCGCCACCGGGCTGACGCTGGCCGACCTGGCGCCGGAGGAGGCCGCGCCGGAGGCGCCGCCGCCGGGCGCGACGGCGGTGCTGGTGCTGAGCGACGGGGCGGTATTCTGGGGAAGGGGCTTCGGGGCGCATTCCCCCTCCCGTGTCGGCGAGGTTTGCTTCAACACGGGGATGACCGGATATCAGGAGACGCTGACCGACCCTTCGTACGCCGGGCAACTCATCACCTTCACCTTTCCGCATATCGGCAATGTGGGCACGACGGCGGAGGATAACGAGGCGACCAACGTCGCGGCGCTCGGGCTGATCGTGAAGCAGGACGTGACCGAACCCTCCAACTGGCGGGCGAGTGCAGCGCTCGACGCCTGGCTGCAGGCGCGGAACGTGCCGGGCATCGCGGGAATCGACACGCGGGCGCTGACCCTGCGCATCCGCGACGGCGGCCCGCCGACGGGGGTGTTGTCCTATCCGGCGGATGGGAAGTTCGATCTCGCGGCGCTGCGCGCGCAGGCGCAGGCCTGGCCGGGGCTCGAGGGCATGGACCTGGCCAAGCAGGTGAGCTGCACGCAGAGTTATGTCTGGACCGAGGGCACCTGGGCGTGGCCGGACCTGCATGTCACGGCCGAGCCGAAGCATCACGTCGTCGCCGTCGATTACGGGGCCAAGCGCAACATCCTGCGCTGCCTGGCGGCGGCGGGGTGCAAGGTGACGGTGGTGCCGGCAAACGCGACGGCGGACGACATCCTGCGGCATGAGCCGGACGGCGTGTTCCTCTCGAACGGACCCGGCGACCCGGCGGCCACGGCGGAATACGCGGTGCCGGCGATCAAGGGCGTGCTGGACAAGGGCGTGCCGGTGTTCGGCATCTGCCTCGGGCATCAATTGCTGGCGCTGGCGCTGGGCGGGCGGACCTACAAGCTGGATCGGGGCCATCGGGGGGCGAACCAGCCGGTGAAGGATCTGGCGACCGGGAAGGTCGAGATCACGGCGCAAAACCATGGCTTCGCGGTGGACGACAAGAGCCTGCCGGAAGGGGTGCGGATCACGCATCAGAGCCTGTTCGACGGCAGCAACGAGGGGATCGCCTGCGACGCCAAGCGGGCGTTCAGCGTGCAGTATCATCCCGAGGCGAGCCCGGGGCCGACCGACAGCCATCACCTGTTCCGCCGCTTCGTCGGCATGATGGAGGCGCAGCCATGAGCCCGCTGTTCGACCTGACCGGGAAGGTTGCGCTGGTGACCGGCGGGAATGGCGGCATCGGGCTGGCGATCGTCGAGGGCTTCATCGAGGCGGGCGCCTCGGTGCTGATCGTGGGGCGGGACCACGCCAAGAACGCGGCAGCGGCTGAACAGACCGGGGCATCCGCGTTCGCGGCAGACGTCACCGAGCAGGCGCAGTGCGAGGCGGCGGTCGCCGAGGCCAAGCGCGTGTTCGGCCAACTCGATATCCTCGTGAACAACGCGGGGACCAACGTCCGGGCGCGGCCGGAGGCGTTGGCGGAGGCGGACTGGCACAAGGTGATGAACACCAACCTGACCAGCATGCATCTGATGTCGCAGGCGGCTTATCCGCTGCTGAAGGTGCAGGGCGGCAAGGTGATCAACATCGGCTCGCTGATGTCGACCTTCGGGGTGCCGTTCTCGCCGGCCTATGCGGCCAGCAAGGGTGGCGCAGTGCAGTATACGAAGGTGCTGGCGACGGCTTGGGCGGCGGACGGGATCCAGGCGAACGCGATCCTGCCGGGCTGGGTCGAGACGGATCTGACGGACAAGGCGCGCGAGCAGGTGCCAGGGCTTTACGAGCGCATCCTGTCGCGGGTGCCGGCCGGGCGCTGGGGCGTGCCGCGAGACATGGCGGGGGTGGCCGTGTTCCTGGCGGCGCCGGCTTCGGATTTCATCACTGGGGCCGCAATACCCGCCGATGGCGGGTTCACGGCGATGGGCTAGATCATGCCAAAGCGGACAGACATCAAGACGATCATGATCATCGGCGCCGGGCCGATCGTGATCGGGCAGGCCTGCGAGTTCGACTACTCGGGGGCGCAGGCGTGCAAGGCGTTGCGGGCGGAGGGCTACCGGGTCGTGCTGGTCAACTCCAACCCGGCGACGATCATGACCGATCCGGGGCTGGCGGACGCCACGTATGTCGAGCCGATCACGCCGGAGATCGTCGAGAAGATCATCATCAAGGAGCGAGCCGGACGCGCTGCTGCCGACGATGGGCGGGCAGACCGCGCTCAATACCGCGATGCAGCTCGACAAGTCGGGCGCGCTGGCGCGGCATGGGGTCGAGCTGATCGGGGCCAAGGCGGAGGTGATCGACCGCGCCGAGGATCGGCTGAAGTTCCGCGACGCGATGAGCGAGATCGGGATCGAGAGCCCGAAATCGGCGATCGCGCACACGCTCGAGGAGGCGCGGGCGGCGCTGGCGGAGGTGGGCTTGCCGGCTGTGATCCGGCCGTCGTTCACGCTGGGCGGCACCGGCGGCGGGATCGCCTACAACCGGCAGGAGTTCGAGCAGATCGTGGCGTCGGGGCTGGATGCGAGCCCGACGACGGAGGTGCTGGTCGAGGAGAGCGTGCTCGGCTGGAAGGAATTCGAGATGGAGGTGGTCCGCGACAGCGCGGACAACTGCATCATCATTTGTGCCATCGAGAACGTCGATCCGATGGGGGTCCATACCGGCGACAGCGTCACGGTGGCGCCGGCTTTGACGCTCACCGACAAGGAATACCAGATCATGCGCAACGCGAGCATCGCGTGCCTGCGCAAGATCGGGGTCGATACCGGCGGGTCGAACGTGCAGTTCGCGATCAACCCGGCCGATGGGCGGATGGTGGTGATCGAGATGAACCCGCGGGTGTCGCGGTCCTCGGCGCTGGCGTCCAAGGCGACCGGGTTCCCGATCGCGAAGATCGCGGCGAAGCTGGCGGTGGGTTACACGCTCGACGAGCTGGGCAACGACATCGCCAAGGGCATCCCGGCGAGCTTCGAGCCGACGATCGACTACGTGGTCGTGAAGATCCCGCGCTTCACCTTCGAGAAATTCCCCGGGACCCCGGCGCTGCTGGGCACGTCGATGAAGTCGGTCGGCGAGGCGATGGCGATCGGGCGGTCGTTTGCCGAAGCGCTGCAGAAGGGGCTGCGGTCGATGGAGACCGGGCTTTCGGGCCTCGACGCGATCGAGGCGCCCGGCGGCGGCGGGCCGGATGCGTTCCGGGCGGCGCTGTCGGCGCCGCGGCCGGACCGGCTGCTGATGGCGGCGCAGGCGTTGCGGGCGGGGCTGACGGTTGAGGCGGTGCACGACGCGTGCAAGTTCGATCCGTGGTTCCTGCGCGAGTTGGAGAAGATCGTGCAGGCGGAGCGGCAGGTGGCCGAGGCCGGGCTGCCGGCGGATGCGACGGCGATGCGGCGGCTGAAGGCGTTGGGCTTTTCCGACGAGCGGCTGGGGCAGCTTTCGGGACGCAAGGATGTCGCGGCGCATCGGGCGCGGCTGGGCGTGCATCCCGTGTTCAAGCGGATCGACACCTGCGCCGGCGAGTTCGCGTCGGGCACTCCTTACATGTATTCGACCTATGAGGGCGGGTTCGGGGCGCCGGTCTGCGAGTCCGATCCGACCGACCGGACCAAGGTCATCATCCTCGGCGGCGGGCCGAACCGGATCGGGCAGGGGATCGAGTTCGACTATTGCTGCGTCCACGCCGCCTATGCGCTGCGCGAGGCCGGGTTCGAGACCATCATGGTCAACTGCAACCCGGAGACGGTCAGCACCGACTACGACACGTCGGACCGGCTGTATTTCGAGCCGCTGACGGCCGAGGACGTGATCTCGCTCGTGCGCAAGGAGCAGGAGCGCGGCACCGTGCTGGGCTGCATCGTGCAGTATGGCGGGCAGACGCCGCTCAAGCTGAGCCAGGCGCTGTCGGCGGCGGGGATCCCGATCCTGGGCACGTCGGCGGACGCGATCGACGCGGCCGAGGACCGGGAGCGGTTCCAGGTGCTGCTGCACAAGCTCGGGCTGCGGCAGCCGGAAAACGGGGCGGCGCGGTCCACGGCCGAGGCGGAGGCGATCGCGGAGCGGGTCGGCTATCCCGTGGTGATGCGGCCGTCCTACGTCTTGGGCGGGCGGGCGATGGAGATCGTGCACGATCGCGCCGGGTTGATGCGCTACATGCGGACCTCGGGCGAGGCGTCGCTGGTGGGCGGGCCGGTGTTGCTCGACCGTTACCTCAACGACGCGATCGAGGTGGACGTCGACTGCATTTCCGACGGTGAGACCGTCTACGTCGCCGGCGTGATGGAGCATATCGAGGAGGCCGGGATCCATTCCGGTGACAGCGCCTGCTCGCTGCCGCCCTATTCGCTCTCGCCGTCGACGATCACGGAGCTGAAGGCGCAGACCGAGGAGATGGCGCGGGCGCTGGGCGTCGTCGGGCTGATGAACGTCCAGTATGCGGTCAAGGACGGCGTCATCTACGTGCTCGAGGTCAATCCGCGGGCGTCGCGGACGGTGCCGTTCGTAGCCAAGGCGACCGGCGTGGCCGTGGCCAAGATCGGCGCGCGGGTGATGGCGGGCGCCAAGCTGAGCGAGTTCAAGCTCGACGACGACGCGGTGGCGCCGCATGTCGCGGTCAAGGAGGCGGTGTTCCCGTTCGCCCGGTTCGTGGGCGTCGATACGCTGCTCGGGCCGGAGATGAAGTCGACCGGCGAGGTCATGGGGCTGGATGCTTCGTTCGAGCGCGCTTTCGCGAAATCGCAGCTCGGCGCCGGGGTGAAGCTGCCGGGCTCGGGCACGGTGTTCCTCTCGGTCCGCGACGGCGACAAGGTGGGGCTGGTGCCGATGGCGCGGCGGCTGACCGAGATGGGGTTCGACGTGATGGCGACGCGGGGAACGGCGGCGCGGATCCGGGACGCGGGCTTGCCGGTCAAGGTGGTCAACAAGGTGCTCGAGGGGCGGCCGCATTGCGTGGACGCGATCGAGAGCGGCGAAATCCAACTTGTGATCAACACGGCGTCCGGCGCGCAATCGGTGGCGGACAGCTTCGATATCCGCCGTTCGGCCTTGTTGAACGGCGTTCCGCACTACACGACGATCGCCGGCGCACGGGCCGCCGTCGGGGCAATTGCTGCCTTAAAAGCAGGCACGCTTGAAGTGGCGCCGCTGCAATCGTATTTTCACCGATCGTTCTAACCATCGCGGCGCCGGATTGCCCCCGGCGCCGCGGTTGCGTCTTTGCGTTCGGGGAAAAAAGGGTCGCCATCTTGCAGAAATTTCCGATGACTGGGCCCGGCCTACAGCGTCTCGAAGAGGAGCTGCGCCACCTCAAATCGGTGGAGCGGCCGGCCATTATCCGTGCCATCGCCGAGGCTCGCAGCCACGGCGACCTGTCCGAAAACGCCGAATACCATGCGGCGCGCGAACGCCAGTCGTTCATCGAAGGGCGTGTGATCGAGCTCGAGGAGATTGTCTCGGCGGCCGAGGTGATCGATCCGTCGACCCTCTCGGGCGACCAGATCAAGTTCGGCGCGCACATCAAGCTGGTGGACGAGGAGTCCGAGAAAGAGGCGACGTATCAGATCGTCGGCGTCCATGAAGCCGACATCAAATACCAGCGTCTCTCGATCTCGTCGCCGCTGGCCAAGGCGCTGATCGGCAAAAAGGTGGGCGACACCATCTCGGTGCCGGCGCCGGGCGGCGATCGCTCCTACGAGGTGCTCGAAGTCAAATACGGCTGAGGGGTCCCGTTCCGGGCGCGGCTCGGGTATGGGCTGCGCATGATCACCTTCGCCGATGTCCAAGCCGCCGCCGGCCGCATTGCCGGCCATGTGCTGCGCACGCCCTCGATCCCGTCCCATGCGGTGAGCCTCGCGACGGGTGCGGACGTCACGCTCAAGCTCGAGAACCTGCAGCGGATCGGCTCCTTCAAGGAGCGTGGGGCGGCCAACAAGCTGGCCTTGCTGACCGCGGCCGAGCGCGCGCGCGGCGTGGTCGCGATGTCCGCCGGCAATCACGCGCAGGCCGTGGCACGGCATGCGAGCCTGCTGGGCATCTCGGCCACGATCGTCATGCCGAAATTCACGCCGTCCACCAAGGTGACGCGCACCCGGTCCTGGGGCGCGGAGGTGGTCCTGCACGGCGAATCGTTGGCCGAGGCCGCCGCCTATGCGCACGAGGTGGCCGCGCGCGACGGCAGGGTGTTCGTCCATCCCTATGACGACCCGGCGGTGATGGCCGGGCAGGGCACGCTCGCCCTCGAACTGCTCGAGGACGCGCCGGATCTGGACATCCTGGTCATCCCCGTCGGCGGCGGCGGGATGATCTCCGGCTGTGCGGTCGCGGCGGCCGGGCTGCGGCCGGGGATCGAGGTGATCGGCGTCGAGGTCGAGAGCTATGCGTCGCTGCACCAGATCCTGGCGGGGCAGGAAGTGCGGACCGGGGGCGCTACGATCGCCGAAGGGATCGCCGTGCACCATATCGGCGCTCACTGCCTGGCGCCGATCCGGGCCCATGTGAAGGAAGTGCTGGTCGTGCCCGAGCGGGTGGTCGAGGACGCGATCTCGCTGCTGGCCGAGGGCGCAAAGCAGGTCGCCGAAGGCGCGGGCGCGACGGGGGTGGCGGCGTTGCTGGCGCATCCGGAGCGGTTCGCCGGACGCCGGGTCGGCATACCCGTGTGCGGCGGCAACATCGACGGGCGGATCCTGGCCAACGTCCTGCTGCGGGGCCTGTTGCGGGACGGGCGGCTGCTACGGCTGACGATGGACATCCCGGACCGTCCGGGCGTTCTGGCGGACATCTCGACGATCATCGGCAATTCCGGGGGGAACATCATCGAGGTGATCCATCAGCGGCTGTTCGACGCGCCGAGCGTGCAGTCCGCCGAACTCGAGCTGATGATCGAAGCCCGCGACCCCGCGCATGCCGACGAGATCACGGCGGCGCTCGCCCGAAGCTACGTCGTGCAGCGCGCCTGAGCTTCCGTTACGCTCGCCGCCTCATGGTGGGGCGATGCTGATGCGTGTGCTCTTGGTGCTGTTGCTGCTGGCGCTGCCGATCCCGGGTTGGGCGCAGGGCCAGCGGGTGGCGTTGGTGATCGGGGTTGGTGGCTACCGGGCGGTGCCGGCCCTGGCCAATCCGCCGCGGGATGCGCGGTCGATCGCCGACGGGCTGCGCCGGGCCGGGTTCCGGACCGATTTGGTGATCGATCCGGACCGCGCCGCCCTCGAGCGGGCGATCCGCGCGCTGGGCGCAGCGTCCAGCACGCGCCGACGTGGCGATGTTCTTCTATGCGGGGCATGCGGTCGAGTTCAACGGCCAGAACTATCTGATCCCGGCGCCGGCGGCGATCCAGTCGGGGCGGGATCTGCCGTTCGAGGCGGTGCCGCTGGATCTGGTCGCCAACCAGCTCGAGAAGGCGCGGACGACGCTGATCTTCCTCGACGCGTGCCGCGACAATCCGTTCACTTTGCGGCTGGGCGGCGGCGAACGCGGGCTGGCGACGCGCGGGCTCGCGGCGCCGGGGGCGGCGTCAACGGGGACGTTGGTCGCGTTCGCGACGGCGCCGGGTCACACGGCGGCGGACGGGGTGGGCGACCACAGCCCGTTCACGCGCGCGCTGCTGGCCAACATCGATGTGCCGGGCTTGGAGATCCGGCAGTTGCTGGGACGGGTGCGTCGGCAGGTGCGCGAGGAGACCAATGGGACACAGGTGCCTTGGGAGTCCAGCGCGCTGGAGGGGGAGTTCTATTTCCATCCCACCGGCCCGCAACCCGCAGCGCCGGCACTCGCCGCCAGGCCCGCCGACCCGCCGGCATCGGTGCGCACGCCACCTCCGGCGCAGCAGGCGATGGCCCTGCAGCCGCCTGCCGCCGCGACGGCACGGACGGGCGGCGCGGCCGTCTGCCCAGCGGTCGGTACCGAGGCGGTGCGCAGCGATGGATCGACCATCGTCTATGCCGGCAGCGACGCCGCCACTCCGACCTTGTGCTTGTATCGCAGTGGCAGCGGACGCCTGTATTTCGGCGTGGTCGATCCGCTGGAGAACGTCGCGAGCGCAACCGCGGCGGCGATCCGAACGCTGCTGAGCGGTGCTGTCGGGACGAAGGTAGCGTATGACGATATCGGCCGCTCGGCCTTCTTCCGCCGCGAATGGACGTTCATCGGCGACGAGACGGTCACCATCGGCGGTGAGCCGCGCCGCGCCGCGCACCTCGTCGATCATCGGACCGGGCAGGCCGGCACGCGCGTCGAATACCAGGTGCATTATTGGATCGATCGCGCCGACGGCATGGTTCTGGCGCGGAGGCAGGAATATCTGTCCGGCAATCGCCAGATCGTCCATGATTTCACCGTCGTCTCGATCCGCCGGCCGGGCTGATGCGGCGGCGCGCGCTGCTGGCCGCGGCGGGCGGCTTAGCTTGGCCGGCGCGGGCGGAGGCGGGGCCGGTGGATTTGCGGCTGGTGCTCGCGGTCGACGTATCGCGCTCGATCGACCCGACCGAAGCCCGGCTGCAACGGGAGGGTTACCGCGCCGCGATGTCCGATAAAGCGGTGATCGCGGCCATCACCGGCGGC
Organism: uncultured Alphaproteobacteria bacterium; assembly: GCA_963848035.1. Classification (GTDB taxonomy): domain Bacteria; phylum Pseudomonadota; class Alphaproteobacteria; order Acetobacterales; family Acetobacteraceae; genus JAVVHH01. The sequence goes on along the minus strand of CAWKCD010000001.1, from coordinate 1,035,962 downwards.
ACGCTCGGGGCTGCCGCGGTGGCCTATGTCGAATGGGCGGGTTTCACGATCCAGAACCTGGTGCTGCCCTGGACGCGGATCGCGAGCGCCGCGGAGGCGGAGGCCTGGTCGGCGCGCCTGGCGAAAGCGCCGCGCGAGAGCCTGTCGCGCACCAGCATCTCCGGCGCGCTGCGTTTCTCCGGCCGGCTGCTCGCTGCCTGCCCGTGGGAGGGTACGCGCCAGGTGATCGACGTGTCCGGCGACGGGGTGAACAACAATGGCCCGCCGGCGGAGGGGGAGCGTGACAGGTTGGTGGCGCAGGGCGTGACGATCAACGGATTGCCGATCGTCAACGAGCGGCCGAATTTCGGGATGGCGCCGGATGGGCGGCTCGAAACCTATTACCGGGAGTCGGTGATCGGCGGCCCGGGGGCCTTCCTGATCGTGGCCGCTGATTTTGCCGATTTCGGGACGGCGATCCGGCGCAAGCTGATCCAGGAGATCGCGCTTCGCTGAAGAGCCCTGTTTGCGAACGTCAGCATCAGCCTTCCGCTGCGTTGCCGAGCCGGGGAATATTCGTTATGATAGAGCACAGACTTGGCTGAATGGCGACACCGTGAGCAGCACGAACAACCCGGAACCCCTAAAAATCTACGAGCTCTACCTCGCCGACGTGGGCAGGATAGGAGATCGCCACCAGGCGCTGCGAGCGTTCTATGTCAGCCTCATTGGCGCTCTAACCGGATTGCTCGCCCTCGCGGGCGGCGAGAAAGCGGTGTTCCCCGGCTCGAAACTGAATGGAGGATTACTCGTCGCTGCCGCCGGATTCGCCGTCTGCATCATGTGGTTCGCCCACATGGGATCATTTCGCGCAATTTTCGATGCGAAATTCAAAACTCTTCGGGCCATTGAGGGCAAGCTCACGGTGGCACCATTCGAATTGGAGTGGTCGGCTTTACAGAAATCGCGCTACGTCCATTTGACGACAATCGACCAATTCGTAGCGGCCATCCTCGCGCTGGCCTTCTTGTTCTTGTTCCTGCTAGGCACAGGAGTGGTCTAGGACCGTCCAAGTCGTGGATCGAGGGGGCGGCGCGACAGCGCCACCCCCACCGTGTCCGGCACTAGCCTAGGCGTTCGCCGTGGAGCACCACGTCGAGGCCTTCGCGCTCCTCTTCCTCGTTGACCTTCAAGCCGACGAGAAGTTTGGTCACCATCAGGATAATGAGAGAGCCCACCCCGCTGTAGATCACCGTCGCGAGCACGGCATAGACCTGGTGCATGAACTGCGTCGCGCCGCCGATATAGGCGCCATCGGGCGCCGCCGTCGTGGCCGAGAGCGGTCCGTAGGCGAACACGCCGGTCAGCAAGGCGCCGATGATGCCGCCGATGCCGTGCACGCCGAAGGCGTCGAGGCTGTCGTCATAGCCCAGCATGTGCTTGAGCGAGGTCGCCGACCAGAAGCAGCCGACGCCGGCGACGATGCCGATGATCAGCGCCTTGTCCGGCAGCACGAAGCCCGAGGCCGGGGTGATCGCGACGAGGCCGGCCACCGCGCCGGACGCAGCGCCGAGCACCGAGGGCTTGCCCTTGGTGACCCATTCGGCCGCGAGCCAGCCGAGCGTCGCCGCTCCGGTCGCCACCTGTGTCGCCAGCATCGCCATGCCGGCGCGGCCGTTCGAGCCGACCGCGGAGCCCGCGTTGAACCCGAACCAACCCACCCAGAGCAGCCCGGCGCCGATCACGGCGAAGGCCAGGTTGTACGGGGACATGTTGTCGTGCCCGTAGCCGACCCGCTTGCCCATCACGAGGCAGCACATCAGCCCGGCGATGCCGGCATTGATGTGAACCACGGTGCCGCCGGCGAAGTCGGCCGCACCCAGCGCGTTGATCCAGCCGAGCGGGCTCCAGACCCAGTGCGCAATCGGCGAGTAGATCAGGATCGACCACAGCGTCATGAACACGACCATCGCCGAGAACTTCATCCGGTCGGCGAAGGCGCCGGTGATGAGGGCAGGGGTGATGATCGCGAACGTCATCTGGAACATGATGAACACGGTCTCGGGGATCGTGTTGGCGGTGCTGTTGTCGGTGCCGGCGCCGAGCGTGAAGGGCTTGTCCCAGCCATTCTCGATCCCGTGCAGGAACAGGCGGCTGAGATCGCCGATGTAGGCGTTGCCATTGGTGAAGGCGAGGCTGTAGCCGATGACGTACCAGACCACGGTCACGATCGCGGTGATCGCGAAGGACTGCATCATCGTGGCGAGCACGTTCTTCTTGCGCACCATGCCGGCGTAGAAGAGTGCCAGGCCCGGGATGGTCATCATCAGCACGAGCGCGGTGCTGGTGAGCATCCAGGCGGTGTCGCCGGTGTCGATCTTGGCATCGGCGGCAGGGGCTGCCGCGGGGGCGGCCGGCGCGGGAGCCGTCGCGCCCGGCGTGTTGTCACCGGCGGCGGGCGCCGCGGCCGGGGCCGGGGCCGCTGGCGCCGTGCTTTGCGCCAGGGCGGGCAGCGCAATCGCCAGACATAGCAGCAGGGCTGGGAGCAGCCCGCGCAATCTCTTCAACATCAAAGGGCCTCGCTGTCGGTTTCGCCGGTCCGAATGCGGACGGCGCGTTGCAGGTCCATTACGAACACCTTGCCGTCACCGATCTTCCCGGTGCGGGCGGCATTGATGATCGCTTCGACGACCTGTTCGGCGAGATCGGCCGGGACGGCCACCTCGATCTTAACCTTGGGGAGGAAGTTCACGTGGTATTCGGCCCCGCGGTAGATCTCGGTCTGCCCTTTTTGGCGGCCGAAACCTTTTACTTCCGAGACAGTCAGGCCCTGAACCCCGAGCGGAGTCAGTGCTTCGCGCACGTCGTCCAACTTGAAGGGTTTGATAATGGCCATGATGAGCTTCATAGCGCCTCTCTTGCTTCCATTCGGCACGTCGCCACGTTCGTTCGTGGTGAGCGCTGTGCGACGTCTTTCAAGAATCGTGCCGGACGCGAAAGCGCCGGGCGGGACACGCTGGCTTCGCGAGGTTGCAGCTACTCTGCTGCGTGCCTATGCACGGGGTGACCGCAGGCGTGGCGTCGGCGCCGCAATCCGCTGCCTAATCTTTGGGCAGACGCAGAGGGAGTTGTGAATGCAGGACGTCGACGTGTGCGTGGTGGGCGCCGGCCCAGTCGGCGGGACGCTTGCGTGCCGGCTGGCGGCGGGCGGCGGGCGGGTGGCGGTCGTGGACCAGGCGGCGCTGCCGCCGATGGAGCATCCGGATTTCGACGGACGGGCCTATGCGGTGGCGTCGGGGTCTCGGCGGCTGTTGGAGGCGGCCGGGCTGTGGGCGGTGTTGCCGCTGCCGGTGTGTCCGATCGAGGACATACGGGTGTCGGATGGGCGGATCGGCCAGAAAGCGTCGCGGCTGCATCTGCATTTCGACCATCGACAGGCCGGCGACGAGCCGTTTGGCTGGATGGTCGAGGCGCGCAGCCTGCGGGTGGCGCTGAACACGCACCTGGCGGCCCTGCCGGGCCTGCATCTGCACGCGCCGGCCCGGGCGAGCGTCGAGCGGGCTGCCGAGGGCGCGGTGATCCGGGTCGATGGCGGCGAGACGTTCAAGGCGCGGCTGGTGGTGGCCGCGGAGGGGCGCGGGTCGGCGTTGCGGCAGCAGGCGGGAATCCGGGTGACGGACATTCCCTACAAGCAACGCGGGTTGGTTTGCGCGATCGCGCACGAGAAGCCGCATGGGAATACGGCGCTCGAGCACTTCTTGCCGTCCGGTCCGTTCGCGCAACTGCCGATGATGGGGATCGAGGGCGCGCCGCATGTCTCGGCCATCGTGTGGACGGAGCGGGCGGGCACGGCGGAGCGGCTCTATGCGGCCGACGATGCGCTGTTCGGGCGCGAGATCGCACGGCGCATGGGGCCCCATCTGGGCACGGTGCGGCCGATCGGGCGGCGCTGGCTTTATCCGCTGTCGGCCATGCACGCGCATCGCTACGTCGACGAGCGGCTGGTGCTGGTGGGCGACGCGGCGCACGGGATTTATCCGATTGCCGGCCAAGGGCTGAACCTCGGCTTCCGCGATGTGATCGCGCTGTCGGAGCTGGTGCTCGAAACGCTACGGGCGGGCGGCGACCCCGGCGCGCCGGCGCTGCTGGCGGAGTATCAGCGGCGGCGCCGGGGCGCGAACCTGCTGATGCTGGGCGCCACCGATGCGCTGGACCGGCTGTTCAGCACCGACAATCCGCTCGTTCGGGGCGTGCGGGACCTGGGCATCGCGGGCGTCGACCGGATGCCCGGGCTGAAGCGTTTGTTCGTCCGCCAGGCGATGGGCGCCGGCGGAACCCTCGCAAGTTTGATGGGTTAGGTCGCAATGCGAATTTTGCTGGTGAGTTTCGGCCTTCTCGCGCTTGGCGCATGTTCGACGCCGGAACCGCTGATCGACCACATCAACGTCAGCGATGCCAAGTACAACAAGGACCTGTCGGATTGCCGGCAGGAGACGAAGGGCAGCCTGATGCCGTTCTCCGGCGGATCGTTGCCGGACTGTATGCGGGGTAAGGGCTACCGGGTGCTAATGAACAACTCCGGCCTGTAGCGTCCGTCGGCGCATTCCGCGGGTTGCGGCGAGCGCGACGAGGCCGATCGCGACCGGCGGTAGGACGATCCAATTGACGGCGGACCAGCCGAACAGGATCAGCACCTGGCCGGACGAGAACGAGCCGACCGCCATCGTGCCGAAGATCAGGAAGTCGTTGAAGGATTGGACACGGGTGCGCTCCTCCGGGCGGTGCGTCTCGAGCACCATGGACGACGCGCCGACGAAGCCGAAATTCCAGCCGATGCCGAGCAGCACCAGGCCGATCATGAAGTGCGTCGGCGTCAGCCCGGACAGCCCGGCGGCCGCGCAGCCTGCCAACAGCACCAGCCCGGTCGCGACGACCCGCGGCGCGCCGAAGCGGGCGATTAGCGAGCCGGTGAAGAAGCTCGGCCCATACATCGCGACGACATGCCACTGGATCGCGGCGTTGGAGGTGCTGAGCGGCAGTCCGCATAGGCGCATCGCCAGCGGCGCCGAGGTCATGACCAGGTTCATCAGCGTGTAGGTGATCACGCCGCAGATGACGGCGACGATGAAGCGCGGCTGGCGCACGATCGCGAGCAGCGGCCGGCCCGCGTTGCGATCGGCCGCGACCGGCCGCGGCAGGTCGACACCTGAAAGCACCGCCATGGCCACCAGCGCGACGATGGCCTGCGCCAGGTAGCTTGCGACGAAGACGTAGGGCTGCCACAGATCCATCGTCCAGGTAACGAGCTGTGGGCCGAGCACGCCGGAGAAGACGCCGCCGACCATGACCCAGGAGAGTGCCTTGGGCCGGAACGCCGGACTCGCGCCGTCGGCGGCAGCGAAGCGGAAGCTCTGGACGACGGCGCCGTAGAGCCCGGCAAGGAACGTCGCCAGGCAATACAAACCGAACGAGCCGAGCAGCAGCGTGCCGGCGGCGACCAGGCCGGCGACGCAGCCAATGCCGCTGCCGGTGATGAAGGCGGCCCGGCGGCCACGGCGGCGTGCGATCCAGCCGGCCGGCAGCGTGCCGCTGGCCATGCCCACGACGAACATGGTCAGCGGCAGCGTGGCGAGTGTCTTGTCCGGCGCGAGCGTGGCGCCGACGATCGCGCCGGTGGCGAAGATGACGGTGGCGTTGGCCCCGGCGAGCGCCTGGGCGGCCGCGAGGCGGAGCGCGTTGCGGCGCGCTTGCCGGTCATCCGGCGCCGAGAGGTCGGTCTGCATCGGTCGAGATTACGTGAGCTGGCATGCCAGGCGTTACGCGCTCTACGCATGGGCGGGCAGCGCCCGTAAGCTGGCGGCATGAACGCTCGAATTGACGATTACGGCCACACAATCGACGGCCAAGCGGTGCAGCGCATCACACTCGAGGCGGGGCTCCTCGTGGAGTTGCTGACCTATGGCGGCATCATCTCGCGCCTCGAAGCGCCCAACCGGCATGGGGAGCGCGCCAACGTGGTGCTGGGGCTGCCGGACCTGCGGACGTACGAGACGCGGAACCCGAGTTTCGGCGTGACCGTCGGCCGGTTCGCCGGACGGATCAGGGGTGGACGCTTCACCTTGGACGGGACCCATCATGCGCTCTCGGCCAACGAGGGGCTGAACACGCTGCACGGCGGCGCGCATGGGTTCGGCAAGCGGGTCTGGCGGCTGGAGCAGGCCAGTGCGGCGTCGGCCACGCTCGGCTTCACCAGCCCCGACGGCGACCAGGGTTTCCCGGGGACGCTCGAGACGCGGGTGACGTTCACGGTCGACGGGCAGACGCTGCGGCTGGAATACGAGGCCAGAACGGACCGCGCGACGGTGCTGAACCTGACCAACCACAGCTACTTCAATCTCGCCGGGGGTGGCGACGTGATGGGGCACACGTTGCGGATCGATGGCGACCGAATCCTCGAACTCGATGCGGAAAGTTTGCCGACCGGGACGGTGCTCGACGTGGCGGCGACGCCGTTCGACTTCCGCACCGCGCATCCCGTCGGCGCGCGCATCCGCGAGGCGCATCCACAGATCGTGTTCGGGCTGGGATACGACGCTTGTTACCTTCTGCCGGGGACGGGCATGCGCGAGGTGGCGCAGGTGCGCGATCCGAGCAGCGGCAGGGTGATGACGGTGCGGACGGATCAGCCCGCGGTGCAGCTCTATACGGCGAACAAGCTGACCGGCGCGCTGGTCGGGCCGGCGGGTCGGACGTATCGGGCGGGTGACGGTGTGTGTCTCGAGACCCAGCACTATCCAGACGCTCCGAATCAGCCGTCCTTCCCGTCCACGGTGTTGAGGCCGGGCGAGGTGTTCAGGACCACGACGGAATATGGATTCAGCTTCGGTTAGCGGCTTGGCGGGTGGCGTCGGCTGCGATAGGACGGCACGCCAAATCCAAAAGCCTGGAGTCGCCCTTTGTCTTATCGTCTGATTGCGGCCGCATCCGTCGCCGTGCTTGCCCTGCAAGCTTGCGCTCCGAAGCCTTCGCAGCCCAACGTCGCCGCCGACGATCTCAACGATGGCATCGCCAAGACATGCAGCTACAGCCCGGTGCAGCCGAAGTCCGGCGCGACGGTCGATGCGACGATCACGATGACCAATGACGGCTGGTGCGCGTTCCGGGCCTCGGAGAAGCAGGGCACGGCTTACATGCTGGGCCTGGTCAAGCAGCGGCCAGCGCATGGCGAGCTGCAGATACGCAAATGGGCGGGCGAGTTGCGCCTGGAATACACCGCGCACCCGGGCTTCACCGGGACCGACAAGTTCTCGGCGGCGCTGCGTCCGCAGGATGGCGGCGCGGACGCGATCGTGCAGGTGGCGGCGACCGTCAGCCGGGGCGAGGGAACGCCCGCCGTCTCGGCGCCGGCCGCTGACGAGGAGAAGCCGACGCCGACGAAGAAGCCGGCCCGCCGTCGCTCCACGTCACGCAGCACGCGGCAATAAACTGGGTTGGGGGGTGGCGCGGTTGGCGCCGCCCTTCTAATATCGGGCGGTGTGTCCGCGTAGCTCAGCAGGATAGAGCACAGGATTCCTGATTGAGGTAATTGGGCGCCGCGATGGGAAACCGCGCGGCGGATCTGCTCAAATTCGGGGAACGCTTGGTGTTGCTGACACCGTGCCGATCCCGAGCCAAGCCTTCGCGGTGCGGAGGAAGGTGTAGAGACTGGATGGGCAGCGCCTAAGGGCCGAGAGGCCGAGGGCGAAGGGACAGTCCAGCCCACGAACGCCCGGACCGGGCGGCGGCGAAAGCCGAAGTGGGATGAATCCTGGGGCCGTGGGTTCGAATCCCGCCGCGGACATCACACTTCCCTCATCAACGCCCGCGCGGCCCGGCCTCGCCGGGCGGGCCGAAACCGGACGGTCCGAACGACCCGGGACCTGCCGTGCCGCCGTCGCTCCGGTCGCGGCCGAACCGACCTCTCGGACCGTCGCCGCGGCCGCCTCGGAAGCCGGGCCGGTCGGCGGTGACGCCGCGGACGGCGCGGTTCGGGATCGGTGCCGGTTCGAAGCGGGGTTGGCTGGTCTGCATGGGCGCGACGACGCCGATGGGTCGGAGGCCGAAGCCGGTGGCGCGTAGGCCGCCATCGACGCGCTCGAAGCGGAAGACCCCCCGCTGCGGCCGTTCGAGCCGGAAGTTCGGCGCCGGGGCGGAGAAGCCGGGCGCGAGCCGGAGCCGTCCGCCGTCGACGACGGCAAAACCTTCGATCAGGACGATGCCGACCTGCGGTCCGAAATAGGCAGCCGGGTCGATCAACAGCAGGTCGGGCGTCACCGAGAACGGCAGCAATTCGCCGTTCTGGCCGATCATCCCGGTCACGGTGACCTCGTGGCCGATGAGCGAGACGGTCGGCGGGTCGCGGCGGACCGGCAGCGCGCCGATGCGCAACCCGCCGGCTTCCTCGATCAGCAGGCCGTGGACCAAGACGGGTCCGCGCGGCGTCGGCTCGATCCGCGTCGCCTCGATGACTCCGTCACCGCGGCGCAGCCCGCTGACGGCGACCCAGTCGCCGCGGCCGGGTCGCGGGCCCCAGGTCTGCGGTGAGAGCGCGACATCTTGGCCGGCAATGCGGACCATGGCGTCGTCCACGCGATCGACCGCGCCCACGACTTCATAGCGGATGACGATGCGCCGCGCGCGGAGCCCGGCCGGGTCGCCGGCGGCGTCGACGATGGCGACCTGGCCGGCGCGCAGGATGTCAGGGCTGGCGGGAAGCTGGTCGATGGAGACGGCGACGTCCGACGGCAGTGCGACTTCCTGGCCGGCGAGGCAGACGCTCCCGAACCCGGTGATGACGCCTATGATCCCGGTGCCGCCGATGCCGCGGTCGGCCAGGACGACCGGGCTGCCGGTCCCGCCGATTCCACGATCGGCGACCATCGCGGCGCGATCGGGGCCGCCATCGGGGCCGACGCGGCAAGCGGCGGGGCTGGCGGCGACCGTGCTGGGCGCTGGCGCGGGCTGGCCGCGGCAGCAGGCGAGCAGCGTGGCGAGGGAGAGGATGGCGGCGCGGACGGGCTCAGTTCGCATCGGGCAGGTCCTCGGCGTAGACATACACGCCGAAGTTGACGCGGTGCCCGCGTTCGACTCCGGGATGGGCGGCGTCGTCGGCGTCGGCGATCGCGAGTGCGGCGCGGTTGACCTCGAGCAGGACCGCGCCGGCGCGTTCGCGGGCGGCGTGTTCGAGCTGCTTCGCGGCGTCGGCGCTCAATCCGTCGTAATGCACGCTACGCTCGAGGAAGGGCGGAGTGCCGGCGGTCAGGATGTTGGCGGCCGCGGCGGCAGCATGATCGTGGAGATTCCGCGCAAAGTAGAACAAGCGCGAGGCGGTATCCTCGCGCGGCAAGAAGGCGGCGACCTGCAATGCGACGCGGCCATCATCGTTTAGCGCGGCCATGCCGCGGGAAAGCCAATCGTCGAGTACGGAGCGCGCACGCACGTCGCGGGTGACGGTCGCGACGAGCGCGTCGAAGGAGGGCGCGGGCCCGGTGCGCGGGAGCGCCGCAGGCTTGCCGTCTGGAGCGGTGTAGGCGGGATCGCCGAGCCAGCGCGCGATGATCTGGGTGTTGAGCGTCACTACCTCCGGCTCTGCGGCGGGGATAGCGGTGCGCTGACGGCGGAGCTCCTTGCGATGGATACCGGTGAGCAGCGCGATGCGGCTGTCGGTCCGGGGCTTCTCGCCGGGCGCGAGGTCGGACGACGCAATCTCGACATAAATCGTCCGAAGCAGGTCGGCGAGGATGGGAAAGGTCACGCCCGACCGTATGAGCAAACGAACGATAGGCCGAAGAGCGCGCCCGAGTGCTGCGATCATAGGCGCCGGTGGGGGTGGGGTTTCGATGATGACCAATGCTCCTGGCCTTTATCTAGCATGGTCCCGATCGTGGGAAAAGAACCCACAGAGCTTGACGTGGGAAATAGACCCACGTAGATCATCGAGCGCTAAAGGAGGTCCTTTCATGGTCCAGCTCGTTTCCAGCGTCGCAGGTGATCAGGCCCAGGCAGACTTCCGTCAGCTGCGCCATCACACCAAGAACGCGCTCGCCCAGATCATGGCCCAGGTCACCACCGGCTTGTCGCACAGCGCCCGGTCGGAGGCCGTCGCTGCCGATATCGAGCGCCGCATCATGCTCACGGCACAGATCGCGGATGCCTTGTTCGGCTTCACCAAGGCACCCGGCCCGTTCGAGCAGCGGCTCTCGACCTTATGTGAGGGCGTCGTCGCGCTCATCGGCGAGGGCGACCAGTACCTCACGCTCACCTGCACGGTTCAGGGCGACGTTCCCGTCACGCTGCAGGAGACGGTGCTGCGGATTGCGCATGAATTCGTGGGCAACGCGGTCAAGCATGGCATGCCGATGCGGCTGATCGGGCGGATCGCTGTCGAGGTGGTGGTCGACGCCGGCGTCACCGTGCTCGAGGTGATCGACGATGGTTGGGGCTGCTGCTGCCGGCCGCCGCTCGGCGAAGGGATGGGCGTTGCGGGCGCCTTGGCGGCCGCAAAGGGCGGACGCATCGATCTCGAGCGGCGGCGCGACCGGACCGTGGCGCGGCTCGAACTGCCCGTGGTTCGTCATGACGCCTAGGGTGCTGTCCGGTGTCGCGATGCCGACGGAGGCGCTACCGGTCGCGGTGCGTCGCCGGAAGTGGCAGGCGGGCCGGGCGGTCAGGCGTCGGCTGGCGTGGCTGCTGCTGATCGGCTGGGTGGTGTTGCCGCTGCTGCCGGTGTTCGGCGTCGTGTTATCGATGATGTTGGGCGTCAGCCTGTTTTAGACGACGTGGTCGGGACGCAGGACGCAATCGCCCGCGGCTTCCGGCGTCTCTAACTGGATTGTGGCGTGGGCGATGCCGAAGCGGTGCCGCGCCTCGTCCTGCACGCTGCAGAGCAGCGCGCGATCGGCGCCGGTCTCGGAGCGGACGAGGTGGGCGGTCAGGGCGGTGTCCGTCGTGCCGATCGCCCAGACATGCAGATCGTGCACCTCCTCGACGCCTGGCAGCCCGGCGAGCCAAGTGCGAACCTCATCGGGGTCGATCCCGTTCGGCACCGCGCCCATTGCGAGATCGATCGAGTCGCGCAGCAGGCGCCAGGTGCCGAGCAGGATGACGACGCCGATCAGCAGGCTGACGGCTGGATCCAACCAGAGCCAACCGGTCCGCATGATGACGAGGGCGGCGATGATGACGCCGAGCGTCACGGCGGCGTCGGCGGCCATGTGCAGGAAGGCGCCGCGGATATTAATGTCGCTGTGGCGGCCGGACATGAACAGGAAGGCGGTGCCGGCATTCACGACGACGCCGACGACGGCGACCCAGAGCATGATTCCGGTCGCGACGGGCTCGGGGTGCAGGAGGCGCTGGAGCGACTCCCAGAGGATCGCGCCGACGGCGAGCAGCAGCAGCATCGCATTGCCGAGGGCGGCGAGGGTGGAGCTGGCCTTGTATCCGTAGGTGCGGCGCCGGGTCGGACCGCGCTGGGCTAGATGGGCTGCGCCCCAGGCGAGCACGAGGCCGAGCACGTCGGACAGGTTGTGGCCGGCGTCGGCGAGCAGCGCCATCGAATTCGGAGATGAAGCCGTAGGCGCCTTCAATTATCAGATAAATCAGGTTGAGGGCGATGCCGATCGCGAAAGCCCGGTTGAACGCGACCGGGCCATGATCATGGCCGTGATGATGATCATGATGGTGATGATGATCGTGCGCCATGCGTCTCGCCTACAGGGGTGGCAGCGGCCAGGTCAACGCCGATCGGTCACATCGCCTCTTTCACGCCGGCGCGGATCAAACCCCAGTTGACGGGATACGCGGTGACGAAGCCGCAGAGCATGGCGAGTTGCATCATGAACCAGAACTCGACCGTGTCGGCGGTGAGGTCGACCCCGAGACGGTCGCGGAAGAGGACGAACGTGGCGAATGCCATGAAGCCGTACATGCCGACCTGCCAGGCGGTGAGCGAGAGTGCGTCAGCCTTCAACGCCTGACGCAGCACGCGGTCGGGCGTCAGATCGCTCATGGGCTTGATCGCGCAATACTGGAAGGCGATGCCGATCGCGAAAGCGAACAGGAAGTCGACGATCCAGACCGCGAAAATCCGGTCCGCGAAGAGCTGATGCCAGCCGAACCAGACCGCGACACCGGGGATCGCGAGGCAGAGAAACTCGGCGAGGATGTCACCGAGGGTGCAGCCCGCCCCGCAATGGCTCGCACCTTTCGCGACCGAAGCCCAGAATGGGGTGTCCTCGTGGTGCCTCCCGCGGCCGTAAGTCCAGTAGAGCCACAGCGTCAGGATGGTGCCGAACAGTGCCGTGATCGGCCAGACGACCGCCATCACCGCCATATGCTGTGGATTTCGGCTGATGTCGGCTGTGATCACGACGGCGCAGAGGATGCCGAGCGCGACTGATGCAAGGGAGACGGTATGGAGCCAGGTCGGGATCATCAGCGGCTAAGCGCTGGCAGGCGGGTCCGGTTCGCCCTTCGAGCGAACGGCCGCCCAGGATTTGCCCTGGGCGGCCGTTCGGTTAGGCGGCGGCTTGAGCGACGGCCTGACGGCGCTCTGCCACTTGGTTCTTCATCGACTTCTGCAGTTTCTCGAACGCGCGGACCTCGATCTGCCGAACCCGCTCGCGGGAGATGTTGTACTGCTGCGAAAGCTCCTCGAGCGTGGTCGGATTGTCCTTCAGGCGACGCTCGATGAGGATGTGACGCTCACGCTCGTTCAACGTCTTCAGCGCGACGCCCAGGAGAGCCCGGCGGCCGGTGAGCTCCTCCCGGTCGGCCATTACGATTTCTTGGTTCTCGCTGTCGTCGACCAGCCAATCCTGCCACTCGCCCTCGCTATCGGCGCGGACAGGCGCGTTCAGACTGTTGTCCGGCGCGGCCAGGCGGCGGTTCATGCTGACGACGTCCTGCTCCGGGACATCCAGCATGCGCGCGATCTTGGCCACTTGCTCGGGCTGCAGGTCGCCGTCTTCGATCGCCTGCATCTGGCCCTTAAGCCGCCGCAGGTTGAAGAACAGCTTCTTCTGCGCGGCCGTGGTGCCCATCTTCACGAGCGACCAGCTGTGCAGGATGTATTCCTGGATGGCGGCGCGAATCCACCACATGGCATAGGTCGCCAGGCGGAAGCCGCGATCAGGATCGAAGCGCTTGACGGCCTGCATCATGCCGACATTGCCTTCGCTGATCAGCTCGCCCACCGGCAGTCCGTAACCGCGGTAGCCCATCGCGATCTTTGCGACCAAGCGCAGGTGTGACGTCACGAGCTTGTGCGCCGCTTCCTGATCTTCGTTGTCACGCCAGCGCCGCGATAGCGCCAACTCCTCCTCCGGCGCCAGCATCGGAAATTTACGAATTTCCTGCAGGTACCGTGAAAGATTGCCCTCGGGGGCGACATTAACTAGTGCAGCAGCCATATAGGCCCTCATACGCCGACGAACGCTTCGATCAGTCCCCTATACGGCGGAGCCGAAGCAGTGGTTGCGGCGCAAAAGAAAGTAGGCGCGAGGAAACCCATCACGTCCCAGAGACCGTCCCCTAAAAGCAAACGCCCTCTGGACAGGCCGAAGCCGCACGCCCGCAGCTTCTGAGACGGTGATACAGGACAAGAATGGTACTGTCAAGCATCCGGCTTGTGCAGTGCGAGAGAGCCGATCAGCGCTCGGAAGTCGGGCGGCAGCGGGGTCTCGAAGGATAGCCTCGCGCCGGTGCGCGGATGGTTGAAGGCGAGGCTGGAGGCATGCAGCGCCTGGCGGGGGAAATCGAGCGCGGCGCGGCGGCTCTCGGCGTCCAGGGATTTGGCCGCGGCCGGGATTCGGCGAAGGTAGACAGGATCGCCAACCAGCGGGTGCCCGGCGGTGGCGAGATGCACACGGATCTGGTGCGTCCGTCCGGTAGCGAGCTTGCAGCGGAGCAGGGCGGCCGCGGGAAACCAGGCGCGCAGCGTCTCGTAGCCGGTGAGTGCCGATTTCCCGCCGGAACGGACGACCGCCATGCGTTTCCTGTCCCGCGGGTCACGGCCGATCGCGCCTTCGATCGTGCCGGCGCCCGGCGATGGCACGCCCCACACCAGGGCGGTGTAGTGCCGGTCGAGGTCGCGCGCGGCGAAGGTGGCGGAGAGCGCGGCGAGGGTCTGCTCGGTCTTGGCGACGACCATGACGCCGGATGTGTCCTTGTCCAGCCGGTGGACAATGCCAGGGCGTTTCTCGCCGCCGATGCCGGGAAGGCTGTCGCCGCAATGGGCCAGCAGCGCGTTGACCAGCGTCCCGTCTTCGTTGCCCGGCGCCGGATGCACCACGAGGCCGGCGGGCTTGTCGAGCACGAGGAGGTCGCCGTCCTCGTAGAGGATCGTGAACGGGATCGATTGCGGCTGCGGAGCGGCGGGGACGAGGGCGGGGCGTTGCAGGGTGAAGCGGTCGCCGGGCCGCACCGGCTCGGAGGGGTTGCGGATCAGGGCGCCGTCGCGGCGGACGGCGCCGGCTTCGATCAAGGACTTGACGCGGGTCCGGGACAGGCTGCCGATGGCATCGGCGAGGTAGCGGTCGGCGCGTGCGCCGTCGGCTTCCGGTCCGGCCACGACCTCGACCACGTCTGGCAGGGCATCGATGAGATCGACGCCGTCGCGCAGGGAGTCGACGTCAGACATAGGGGGACGATGGGGTGCGGTGGTTGATGGCGGCCGTGATCGGCATGGGCATTCTGATCGTGGCGGGGGTGGCGGTTCTGATCGTGGTGTTGGTGCAGCGTATGTCGTCGGTTTCGGCGCCCATTGCCAGCGCCCTTCCGGTCCCGGGCGCGACCAGCAGCGTTGCGTTGCCGATCGCGACGCTCGATGAGCCGGCGGGGACGCGGATCGTGAGCGTGTCGGCGGGAGCGGATCGGGTCGCGGTGGCGCTCGGGGGCGGCGGGCCGGACCGGGTGGTCATCGTCGATACGCGGCTGGGGCGGGTGGTCGCGCGGGTGGCGTTGGCGCGGTGAAGAAGGCGGAGCTGCCGACGAAGATCTGCGCCGCGTGCGGCCGGCCGTTCGCTTGGCGGAAGAAATGGCGGCTGACCTGGGACGAGGTCCGCTACTGCTCGGACGCTTGCCGCGAGGGGCGGTGGGATGCGGCGCGGGAGCGTATTGCGAAGACGCGCACTTGATCTCCGGCGGGGGGTGGCCTATGTCGCCCGTCTCCGGCCGCTGTCCCGTTCGTCTAGAGGCCCAGGACACCGCCCTCTCACGGCGGTAACAGGGGTTCGAATCCCCTACGGGACGCCAGGCCGCTCTCACCGATAATCTGCTGTTTCGACCGAGCGAACCTCGGTTGTGGTTTCGGCGCGCGCCACGCTATTAAGGGATCATTAACTAATCGCCGCGCGCCGCGCGGTGGTCCCCTTGCCGAGAAAATCTCCGCATCCGCCTCCGGAGACGCTCGCATGGATATCGACTCGGTTCTGCTCGATCGGCTGTTCCAGCCGCTTGCCGACCGCCTGGCCGCATGGATCAGCTGTTTCGGGCTGGCGCGGCTCTCGCTTGCCGTGGCGGTGGGGCTTCAATGCATCGTCGTGATGATCGACATGCGCGGCGCGATCGAGCCGGTGCAGCGGGTCGCCGCTGTGGGCATTTCGCTGCTCGCGCTGTTCGGGGCACAGCAGGCGTGGTCGCTGATCACCCGTACGGAGCGGCAAGCGCGGCCCGGAAATTTGAATTTACGGCGGATCACGTTGCGTTGGCAGCGCGTGGCCTGGATCGCGGTGACGGTCTGGTCGGTCGCGGCGGGGGTCACGGCGGGCGAGGGCGGGTTGGGGCTGGCGGGCGCTTGTTTCGCGTGGCTCGGCATCGTCTATTTCGTGTCGTGTACGCCGTTGCCGCCGCCGGCCCGTGTCGAGTTGCGCCAGATGTTCGCCTGAACCGTTGATCTGCGGGCGTTTCGCGCGGCACCCTTGACTTCACCCGCGCGCTGGCCTGCTGACTCCGGTATGAGCACGGCCTTCGCGACTGCAATACCGGAGACCGTCATGTCGCCGCCCTGGGACGAAATGGCCAATGGGCGCGGTGGTCTGCGGCCGGGCTGGGGGGCGCTGCTCGCCTCGCTGTTCGGGCTGGGCGCGGAGGTCATCGCGAATCGGGCCGAGCAGCTCGAACGCATGCTGACGGAGGATGGCCTCACCGGGCTGCTGCCGGGGGTGGCGCCCGTGGCCTGGCGTTGCGACCCGGTGCCGCTGTTGATCCCCGCGCGCGAGTTCGAGCAACTCGAGGCGGGATTGATCCAGCGGGCGCAGCTGATCGAGCAGGTGTTGCGCGATATCTATGGTCCGCAGACCCTGTTGCGCGATGGGCTGATCCCGCCGGCGCTGCTATTCGCCAATCCCGCCTTCCTGCGCCCGTGCCGCGATCCCGATTCGTTGGGGCCGGGCCAGCGCCTGCATTTCTATGCCGCCGAGCTGATCCGCGGCACGGACGGGCGCTGGCAAGTGGTCGCCGACCGGACTGCGGATGCTGCCGGCATCGCCTATACGCTGGAGAATCGACGCGCCCTGTCGCGGGCACTGCCCGAGGCGTTCCGGAGCGCGCCGCCGCGCGGGCTGGCGCCGTTCTTCGAGGCTTGGCAGGAAATGCTGCTGCGTCTCGCGCCGGCCGGAGCAGAACGGCCGGGCCTGGCAGTCCTGACGCAAGGCGCCGACGACAAGCTGTGGTTCGAGCATGTCGTCCTGGCGCAGGAGCTGTCCTGCACGCTGGTCGAGAGCAGCGACCTGACAGTGCGTGACGGGGCACTGTTCCTCAAGACGCTGCAAGGATTGCAGCGGATCCATGTGCTGGTGCTGCGGCAGCCGGGGCCGACCATCGACCCGCTCGAGCTGGAACTGAGCCCGCGGCTCGGCGTCACCGGTCTGCTCGACGCCGCGCGCGCCGGCAGCGTGCGAATCGTCAACGATCCCGGGACCGCTTGTCTTGAGGCACCGCTCTGGTCTGCAGTGTTGCCGGAATTGGCTCCGGCGCTGTTGGGGCAGGAGCTGCTGCTGCCGAGCGTCGAGACCCGATGGCTGGGTGACCCGGCGACGCGTGCGGCGGTGCTGGGCGCGCTCGACCAATGGCGGATCCGCCCGGCGCTGGATGGCGCCGCGGGGGCGATCGGCGCCGGTTCGCAGGAAGGGCTGGTCGCGCGGATCGAGGCGTCGCCGGAGTTGTTCGTGGCCTCGGCGCCGCTGCGGCCTTCGGTCGCACCTTGTTTCACTCCGGACGGGTTGTTGCCCAAGCCGGTCCTGCTGCGGATGTTCCTGCTGTTCGACGGGCAGGATTGGCGCGTCCTGCCGGGCGGCCTGGCGCGCATCGTGAGCCCGGCCGACCTCGCCAGCAGCCGGCTGCCTCTGCATGCGGTCTGCAAGGACGTGTGGGTCGCGAGCGAGGAGGAGCAGAACATCGTCGGTCCGCAGGCGACGCGCCCGACGGGGTTGGCGGTGCGGCGGGCTTCGGGCGAGCTGCCGAGCCGGGTCGCGGAGAATTTCTTTTGGCTCGGCCGCAGTCTCGAGCGGCTCGAGGCCTCGGCCCGGCTGCTGCGCACGGCGCTGCATCGTCTCGAGCGGCCAGGCATTTCGCCGCGGGAGAATGCCGAGATCCGCAGCGTGGCCGAATGTCTGGCGACGGTGGGGCTGATCGAGAAGGAGGCGGCGGCCGGGCTTGGTCCCTCGGCGCTGGGCGAGCGGCTGCTGCATGTCGCGACGCCGCCGGCGGAGCTGCCCGGGCTGTTGGCGGAGGTGTCGCGGCTGACCGAGCTGTTGCGCGACCGGCTGACGCGCGAGGTGCATGGCACGCTGTCGCTAGGACTGCGTGCGTTGGGACAGGCGGCGGCGCGGCTGCGCGAGCCCAAGCCGGCGGCGCGCGACTTGGAGCATCTTTGCACGGTCGTGCTCGGGTTCGCCGCGACGGTCGCCGGGCTGGCGGCGGAGAACATGGTGCGCAGCGGCGGCCGGCTGTTCCTCGACCTCGGTCGGCGGATGGAGCGCGCATGGGGCACGGCACGGCTGATCGCCCAGGCGCTGGATCACCCGGCGACGGCGCAGCCCGGGCCGCTCGAGCCGGGGCTGCGGCTTGCGCTCGAGTTCTGCGATTCGGTGATCACCTACCGGAGCCGGTATCTGACCAATCTGCAGCCGGGCCCAGTGCTGGACCTTGTCTTGGCCGACGAGGGCAACCCGCGCGCGCTCGCGTTCCAGCTGGTCGCGATCCGCGACATCCTCGCCGAACTGGCGCGCGCACCCGGCGCAGAGTTGCCGCTGACGGCGTCAGGCTTGCTGCGGGACACGCGGGAGATCGCGCGGAGCGCGGCGTTGCTGACGGAGCGGCAGGTGGCCGACAGGGTGCCGACGCAGCTGAGGGCGGTCGAGCGCGAGGTCAGCACGTTGTCGGACCGGATCGCGCGGCAGTATTTTGCCGTGTTGCCGGCGGCGCACCGGCTCGGCGGCGAGGAGTAGGCGCGCGCGTCGCTGGATGATGAGATATCGAGTTCGACACGTCACCCATTACAAATACACCAAGCCGGTCGATCTGGCGGCGAACCTGCTGCATCTGCGGCCGGCCTCGTCCGACACGCAGTTCGTGGAGAGCGAGACCCTCGAGGTCAAGCCGGTTGCGGGCAGGCTGGTCGACCGTTACGACCATTTCGGCAATCGGGTGACCTGGCTATTCGTCAACCGGCCGCATCTCGAGTTCGAGGTGGTGAGCGAGGCTGTGGTCGCGGTCCGGCCGAAGACCCCGCCCGCGGCCGAGGATACGCCGCCATGGGAGGAGATCCGCGACCTCGCGCAAGCGGGTCGGGCGACGGCCGCGGAGTTCCGCTTCGCCAGCCCGCGCGTCCCGACGCTCGAGGCGGCGGGCGACTATGCGCGTCCGTCGTTCACGCCTGGGCGACCGATCCTGTCGGCGCTGACGGACCTCAATGAGCGGATGTATCGCGATTTCAAGTTCCGGGCGGGGGTGACGACGATCTCGACGCCGATCGCTCACGTGTTGGAGCGGCGCGAAGGCGTCTGCCAAGATTTTACGCACTTGATGCTCAGTGCGCTGCGCATGCTCGGGCTGCCGGCCCGCTACACGTCCGGCTACATCCGGACCCGGCCGCCGCCCGGCGAAGCGCGCCGGCGTGGCGCGGACCAGTCGCATGCGTGGGTCGGCGGGTGGCTCGGGCCCGACCATGGCTGGATCGGGCTGGACCCGACGAACGGTGTCATCGTGGCGCTCGAGCATGTCCTGCTCGCGGTCGGGCGGGATTTCTCGGACATCAGTCCGTTGCGAGGAATGATCCTGGGCGGGGGGCAACATAGTCTGAAGGTAGGCGTTGACCTCGAGCCGTTGGGGCCGGAGTAGTCGCAGGCAGGCCGACGGTACGCTTCTTGCGGCTACAGCAGAGACGTTGCAGCAGAGACCTTGAAAGTGAACGCCATGAAGATCCGCGCCGGATTTGAAATCGAGTACGATTGCCCGGGGCCGACGCCGATGTTGCTCGTGCTGAGCGTCGTTCCCGAACGGATGCCGGATGTAATCGGCGAGCACGAGATCCGCTTCTCGCCGCATGTGCCGTCGCACGACTATCACGACATGTTCGGCAACATCGTGACGCGGATCGTCGCACCAGCCGGGCGAATCACGATGTCGGCTGACTTCCTGATCAACGATTCCGGCCTGCCGGACCCGGTGCATCCGGAGGCGACGCAGCACAGGGTGGAGGACCTGCCGGCGGAGGTGCTGGTTTACCTGCTGGGCAGCCGCTACTGCGATACCGATCGGTTGCATGATCTGGCCTGGTCGCTGTTCGGCAACACGCCGCCGGGCTGGGCGCGCGTGCAGGCGATCGTCGACTACACGCACAACCGGATCAAGTTCGGCTACGAACACGCGGACCCGACCCGCAGCGCCTTCGATGGCCATGAGGGTAGGCTGCGGCGTATGCCGCGATTTCGCGCACCTGGCGATTTCGCTTTGCCGGTGCATGAACATCCCGGCGCGCTACTGCACGGGCTACCTCGGTGATATCGGCGTGCCGGCGGTGCCATTCCCGATGGATTTCAGCGCCTGGTTCGAGGTGTTTCTCGGCGGGAGTTGGCACACGTTCGACGCGCGGCACAACACGCCGCGGATCGGGCGGATCGTCATGGCGCGCGGACGAGATGCGACAGATGTGGCGATCTCGACGACATTTGGCCCCTGCACGCTCACCAAGTTCGAGGTCACGACGGACGAGGTAACCGGGCCTGTGGACAAGTGTGTGCATGGATAATTTGCAACCATAGGTAATATGTAGCTATAACTGTGGTTAAGCCAATGATCTGGCGCTGTTGAGGACGGATCCGCACAAAAGCGTGAGCGCGCGAGAGACTTAGAAAAGCCTCGATCCTGCGATCTAAGGTTGTGACATTGGTCACAGACGCAATGTCACTGCTGAATGATCCTGCCGCTTCAACAGCGTGAGCAGGAGATCAGCATGACAGGCATGATCGACGTCTGGCCCGGCGCAAATTTCGCGAGGCTATCATGAGCGCGCTGCCGATCGCCGGTGGCGGACAGATCATCTGGCTCGGGCGCCGCCTTGAGGCGCCGGGCTTCACCGCTCGCGACCGAGCCGAACTCGTCCGCTGGGCGTCGGATCCGGACCGTGAGGTGGCGTGGGAAAACGATCCCACCGAGTTTGCGATGCTGTACCAAGGCTCGGTCAGTTGGGCCTTGTGGGCGGTCGCGCGGCAGGACGGGCGGTTGGTCGTCTGGGACTGCGTGACCTTTGCCGATATCGGCCATTTCGACTGCATGGTCGATGCGCTGGCGGCGCTTTGCGGGTCGGCGTCCGGTCACGATGCCGCAGCCTCGAACGTGCTGTCATTCGTCGATGCGCGGCGGCGGCGGATCGACGAGGCGGAGAACGCGGCGTTGCCGGCGTGATCAGGCCTCAAAAGGCGTAGTTGCAGACCGCGCCGTTCGAGAGCGTCGTCGACGCGGTTTTCGTCGTGGAGGCCGGCGCGGTCGGGAGGTTGGTGGTCGTTCCGTCCCAGGGGAAGCCGACATACGCCGTTTGGCGCGGGAGCGTGTAGAACACGCTGACCATCGTCTGCGGCCCCTGGATGACGAAACCGGCCGGCGCCGTGTAGACGTATTTCGACTCGACCTCGATGAAGCTGGTATTGGCTCCGTTGTAGTTGTAGCCGCCAGAACTGATTGTGTAACGATTGATGAAGTTGTCGATCGGGCTTCCCGTCGGGACCGTGGTCACCGACGATTTGGCAGCGTAGGGGGTGAGGCTGCCCTGGCCGCAGCTCCAGTAGACGAAGGCAGTGCCGTTGCCGTCCGAGGCGATGCTGGTGATGCGCAAGATGAGGGTGGCGGCCGAAAACGGCGCCATCACGTCGGCCGCGCCAGCGAAGATATCCACCATGTCGCTGGTCTGCAGATTGACCGATTGCGTTGTCAGATCCACGGCTGACTGGGTCGCGGTGGCGCTGCGAGATTTTGCCATCGTGGTGATCGCCACGTCGCTGATGCCGAGGACGAGAAGCAGGAAGACCGGCGCGACAATGGCGAATTCGACCATCGCGGTACCGCGTTCGCACCCGAACGGAGCGGCGGCCCAACGCGGAAGGAGACAACGGCGTCGCATCAGCAGCCGCTGCCGTTATTGGTCGCGGTCGCATTCGGCTCGTTCTTGAAGACCTCGTTCGAGGTCATCAGAAAATAATTGCCGCTGGTCGTGCCGCCCGACGTCGTCATTGACGTGGCGCTCGTCAGCCCCTGCAGCAAGACCGGCGTCATCACCGGCCACAGAAGATACACGTGCATCGTCACGATGTTCCCGGGCGCGCCGGAGTAGAAGCAGAAGCCACTGGTGTTGAAGTTGCCGGACGAGAGCGGCGAGGGAGCGGTCTGACCCTGGAACGCGGTCTGGGTGCGGACATCCACCTGCAACTGGCTCAGGCAGGTGTTGCTCGACAGAATTGGAACGTTGTTGCAGACGGCCGTCTTGAACGCCGACAGGCTCATCTGGATTCCCGTCGTGCTCGACACGGAGGCGCCGGGCAGGACGACTTGCCCGACGCGAACCTGTCTGGCGATCTGCAAGGTGGCATTTGACAGGCAGAAATTGGCGACAAAGATCAGGCCCAACTCGAGCGTGCCGAACAACAGGTAGAAGAACGGCGCCGCCACGAGGGCGAATTCGAGCATCGCCGCGCCTTTGTTGCCGACCGGCCTGGTCGCCCGAGGCCGGTTCGCGCGACGGGCAGATCCTCGAGAAGCGCCGACGACGATGCCGTGCAGCGTTCCCGCCAGAAATCGCCGACTGCTTGTGAACACTCGACCAATCACGGCGTAGATCTCATTCTTAAATCGGTCCGAGGTTACGCCCGAAAGGTTCGAAATTGATTAATGCGCAACGGCGTTCGTCAGCTTGTGCCATGCCAGCGGCCGATCACTGAACGAGCCGCGCAGTGGTCGGGAGTGTTTTCTGGAACAGCGCTTGAACGGCCGAGATGATGTCCGAGCCGTACGTCGCTTCGAAATAGTAATCCGTCGAGGTCGCGCAGGCCTGGGCCGACGGTGCAATCTGGCTGGCGAAGGGCGCGACAAGCGCCGCATAGGAGTCTTCGAACCGGCTGGGATCGCTGTGCTTCGTGATCGGCAGATAGGTCGTGTAGATGACGCCCACCGTCGCTTTGCTTTTGAGCGAAGAACATTTGGTCGAATCAATCGGACCGGTGCAGTGGCCCCACGTACATGAGCCAGACGTATCCTGCACGCCGTCAGTGATGATGAAGACGAAGTTCAGGGGAGATGCCGCACTGGCGCCGCTGCCGTTGGTCGGCAGCATCCCCGCCATCGTGCTGAACTCGTTCGTAAAATCGGTGTCGCCATAACCGACGTTGCCGTCGTTCGCGCCGAGATCGATCGTGGCCGCCTGCGTGAGAAGCGTCGCGTAGTCGTTCGAGGGTGTCGCCACCGTCTTGATGAAGCTGTGATCGAACGGGTTCGCCTGGATCATATACAGGCCGAACTTGATGTTCTTGTTCGACCCGACTGTCGAGCTTGCAGTCGAGATTATGTTCTGGACGGCCTGGACTGCGGAATCGATACGCAAGGTAACCTTAGGCGAGAAATTGTGCGCGAGCTGCTCGTTCGTATAGGTGTGGTTGCTCGGGGCGACGTGACAGCCGAACTGGCAGCCGGTTTCACCGTTCGAGCCGTACCCGTAGGATGCAACGCGGTCGTAGAGCGTGGACATGTCGGCCTGGGTGGTGCCAATTCCCATCGACTGTGACGTGTCGACGAGAATGTAGTAGTTCACGTAGGTGATTGGTTTCGCGGTCGCGGCGATGCTGCCGGAAACCGGGATGCTCGTCCGGCCGCTCACTCCACCGAAAATCGCTTTGACCGAGTAGCTGTAGGAAGCGGTCGCGACGACGCCGCCGTTGTTGTCGGGAACGACCGTCAGGCTCGTGCTCACGTTGGCGACGGGCAATTGCTTGATGTTTTCAGTGAAGATGCTGTTGCCGTAGATCTGCAGCCAGGACGTGTTGCCGTATCCGCCGACGGCGGTCGCGGCACTCTGCGACACGGCGCTCAAAGCGGCCGTGTCGGCGGCGCGGGCCAGACGCTGGTTGATATAGGACGCGTATCCGAAGTCCGCGGCGAAGCCGATGACCATCATCAGGATCGGCAGTGCGATGGCGGTCTGGATCAGAACGCCGGCCGTGCGGTCGTGAAAAGGGGCGCGGAGACGCTGATTGAAGCAGGCTCCTTGCTGGGCCCGGGTCCACATTCGGCAACACGCTCCCACCGTCCTCGTAGGGAGGTTTACCGGTGGGAGATGAGGAAATGGTTAAGACGGACTTGCGTTGGTCCATTCTCCGGCGCGCATGAGCGGTTCGCGCGTGCCGTCAGCGTTCATGCCGTCGATGTCCACCTCGCCCGACCCGATCATCCAATCGATATGGATCAGGCTCGAATTGGCGCCGCGCTGCAGCAGTTCGGCGTCGCTCGCGGTGGTGCCACCCTCGAGGCAAGTGCGGTAGGCCTGACCGAGGGCGATGTGGCTGGCAGCGTTCTCGTCGAACAGCGTGTTGAAGAACAACAGGTTGCTGCTGGAGATGGGCGAGGAGTTCGGCACCAGCGCCACTTCGCCTAGGCGGCGGGCGCCTTCATCTGTGCCGAGGACCCGCTCGAGCACGGAGGCGCCGGTGCGGGCGTTGCTCTGCACGATCCGGCCGGCCTCGAAGCGGACCTCGATGCCTTCGATGAGGGTGCCATTGTAGGAGAGCGGCTTGGTGCTGCGGACGTTGCCGTCCACGCGGGCCCGATGGGGCGTGGTGAAGACCTCTTCGGTGGGGATGTTGGGGTTGCAGACGATGCCGTTCTTGGCGGGCTCCGCGCCGCCGGCCCAGAGATGGCCGTCGGAGAGGCCGACGGTCAGGTCGGTGCCGGGCCCGGTGAAGTGGAGCGCGCTATATCGCTTGGCATTGAGGTAGGCGGTCCGGGCGTGAAGCGCCGCATTATGGGCGGTCCAGGCGGCGACCGGATCGGCGGCGTCGATGCGGGATGCCGCGAAGATCGCGTCCCAGAGGTGGGCGACGCCTTCTGCTTCCGGCAGGTCGGGGAACACGGTGCGCGCCCAGGATGGGGTGGCGAAGCTGACGATGTTCCAGTTGATGGCGAAATTCGTGATCAGCTCGAGCGCCGGACGGTAGGCGACCGAGCGAGCTCGGTTGGCGCGGGCGACGCGATCCGGATCCTGGCCAGCCAAAAGGGAGGGGTCGTCGCCAGCGATCGCCAGCCGGGCGGCGCCACCGCGGAAGGCCTCGGCCATTCCCTCGAACATCCAGGCTGGCGCGTAATCGAAGGCGGCGTCCGGGGCGTGCTGGAAGCGGGACAGGGTGGTCTCCTCGTCGGAGAACAGCGTGGTCACCAGCTTTGCGCCGGATTGATAAGCGTGATGGGTGATCCGGCGGACGAGAGACACGGCCGCGAGCGGGGCCGTCATGACGAGTTCCTGGCCGGGCTGCAGGCCGAGGCCGATCTTGACGGCAACTTCGGCGAGCTTGTCGAGACGCGTGTCGTGGGCGCGCGCGGGGGGTGAGACAGCGTTCATTCGGGCGACCTCCATCGATGTGACCGAAATATCGTCGATCCCGCCGGCCGGTCCAGACCCGGTGTTGTAAACAAATTTACAGACTCACCGGGGGTTCACAGCTTTACAAGTCCGAAGCGTGAACATTCGTGGCCGTCACGCTTTTGAACCTGCATCTTGAGTTGAGCGGCTCAGACGGCAGGGACACCAGCATGCAAACAATGTGGGACATTCTGAGCGCCAACACGCAGGCCAAAGCGATCGGTGCGCCGGGACGGCGTTGGCTGAGCGGCGCCGGGCTGGCGCAACTGGCGCTCGAGGTTCGTGCGGCGCTGAACGGCGTCGGCATCGGCCGTGGCGACCGCGTCGCGATCGTGCTGCCGAATGGGCCCGAGATGGCGTCGTGCTTCCCCGCGGTTGCCGCATGCTGCACGGCCGCGCCGCTCAACCCGGCTTACAAGTCGGACGAGTTCGAGTTCTACCTGTCCGACCTACAGCCGAAAGCGCTCATCCTGGCCGACGGCGACGAGAGCCCGGCGCGCGTCGTTGCCGCCCGCCTCGGCCTTCCAGTGATCAACCTCATCCACGGCGAGGGCGAGGCGGGCCTGTTCCGGCTCGATGTCTCCAGCCTTCCCGGCGCCGCGGCGCGCCTGGCCGGGGCGGCGGAAGCCGATGATATCGGCCTGGTGCTGCACACGTCAGGCACGACCGCGCGGCCGAAGATCGTGTTGCTCAGCAACCGCAATCTCGCGGCCTCGGCCGGCCATATCGCGACGACGCTGGCGCTGTCGCCGGCCGATACGTGCCTGAACATCATGCCGCTGTTCCACATCCACGGGCTGATCGCAGCGGTGCTGTCATCGCTGCGGGCAGGCGCGGCGGTCTGCTGCACGCCGGGGTTCAATGCGTTCAAGTTCGGCGAGTGGCTGCAGGACGTGAAGCCGACCTGGTATACGGCAGTGCCGACGATGCACCAGGCGATCCTGATGCGGATGCGCGACAAGCGGGCGCAGGCGGCGGGCGCCGGGCTGCGGTTCATCCGGTCGTCGTCCGCGTCGCTACCGCCGCAGGTCATGGCGGAACTCGAGGACGTGTTCGCCACCCCGGTCGTCGAGGCGTACGGGATGACGGAAGCGGCGCATCAGATGGCCTG
This sequence comes from uncultured Alphaproteobacteria bacterium, assembly GCA_963848035.1. Lineage (GTDB taxonomy): Bacteria > Pseudomonadota > Alphaproteobacteria > Acetobacterales > Acetobacteraceae > JAVVHH01. The sequence continues at coordinate 1,009,713 of CAWKCD010000001.1, read as the reverse complement.
CAATCCGCTCGATGGGGCACGCAAGCCCGGGTCGGTCGGCCGGGCGGCGGGGCCGGAGATCGCGGTCATGTCCGATGACGGGGTCATCCTGCCGCAGGGCGAGATCGGCGAGGTGGTAATCCGCGGCCCGAACGTGACGCCGGGCTACGACAACAATCCGGAGGCGAATGCCAAGGCCTTCACCAACGGCTGGTTCCGCACCGGGGATCAGGGCCGGGTCGACGAGGATGGCTATCTGTTCCTGACCGGACGGCTGAAGGAGCAGATCAATCGCGGCGGCGAGAAGATCAGCCCGCTCGAGATCGACGTGGTTCTGCTCGACCATCCCGCGGTGGCGCAGGCGGTGACGTTCGCGATGCCGCACGACAAGCTCGGCGAGGACGTCGGTGCGGCGGTCGTGCTGCGTGACGGGGTTGAGGCGACGGAGCACGAGATCCGCGACTTCGCAGCTTCGCGACTGGCGGCATACAAGGTCCCGCGGCGCGTGCTGATACTGACCGAGATCCCGAAAGGGGCTACCGGCAAGGTACAGCGCGTCGGTCTGGCCGCGAAGTTGGGCTTGGCGGCCGGCGTCGATCAGGCGACAAAGACGGCCGCACTAGTCGGGTAGAGCATGTCGGAGAAAGCGGGGCCGAGCGTCTGCGTATTCGGCGCGGGCGCGATCGGCGGATTTGTCGCGGCGCGGCTGGGGGCGGCCGGCACGAAAGTGTCGGTCGTGGCGCGTGGTGCGCACGGAGCGGCGCTAGCCGCTAAAGGCCTGGTGCTGGACAGCGGCGGCACCCGAACCACAACGCATCCCATGGTGGTCAGCGACCCGGCCGAACTCGGGCCGCAGGACTATCTGTTCGTCACGCTCAAGGCGCATTCGCTGGAACCGGCGCTGCCGCAGATGCGCAAGCTGATCGGCCCTTCGACCACGATCGTGGCGGGCGTGAACGGGCTGCCGTGGTGGTATTTTTACAAGCTTTCCGGGCCGCTCGAGGATCGGCGGCTCCATTCCGTCGATCCGAACGGCGCGCTCTGGGCCGGGCTGCCGCCGGCGCAGACCTTGGGATGCATCCTCTATCCGGCGGCCGAGATCGCGGCGCCCGGGGTCATACGGCATGTCGCGAACGACCGGTTCAGTCTTGGCGAGCCCGACGGCAGCCGGAGCGAGCGGGCTGAGATCCTGTCGAAGCTGTTGATTTCGGCCGGGCTCAAGGCACCGGTCCGGCCGCGTCTGCGCGATGAGTTGTGGGTCAAGCTCTGGGGCAACATGGCCTTCAATCCGATCAGCGCGCTGACCACGGCGACGCTGGACGTCATCACCGGCGAGCCCGGCAGCCGCGCCCTCGCGCGCGCGGTCATGCTCGAGGGACAGGCGGTCGCCGAGGCGATCGGCATCCATTTCGCCATCAGCGTCGACAAGCGGCTCGATGGGGCGGCCGAGATCGGCCATCACAAGACCAGCATGCTGCAGGATCTCGAACTGGGCCGGCCGCTCGAGATCGAGGCGCTGTTGGGCTCGGTGGTGGAGGTGGCAGGATGGGTGGATGTGGCGGCGCCGCTTTCGAACGCGTTGCTGACGCTCGTCCGGCAGCGTGCCGCGTTGCGGCAGGCCGAGGTGGCAGCACCGTCCAAGGTGGCCTAGCGTCCGCGACAGTTCCGCGGAGACCCCCTGATGACCAAAGTGCTCGTTCTCTACTACTCCAGCTATGGCCATATCGAGACGATGGCCGGCGCGGTTGCCGCCGGCGTGCGCGATGCCGGGGCGGAGGCTGACATCAAGCGCGTACCCGAGTTGGTCTCGCCGGAGATCGCCGAGAAGAGCCACTACAAGATCGACCAGCCCGCCCCGATCGCGACCGTCGACGAGTTGGCGCAGTACGACGCCATCATCGTCGGCACCGGGACACGGTATGGCCGGCTCACCTCGCAAATGGCCAATTTCTGGGACCAGACTGGCGGGCTGTGGTTCAAAGGGGCGCTCGTCGGCAAGGTCGGGGCCGCCTTCACCTCGACGGCGAGCCAGCATGGCGGCCAGGAGACCACGCTGATGGGCATCCACACCATGCTGCTGCATCACGGGATGGTGATCGTCGGGCTGCCCTATTCGTTCCAGGGTCAGCTGAAGCTCGATGAGGTGACCGGCGGCTCGCCCTATGGCGCCAGCGCGCTGGCCGGCGGCGACGGATCTCGGCAGCCGACCGAGAACGAGTTGGCCGGCGCGCGCTACCTGGGCAAGCACGTGGCTGAGATCGCTGGGCGTCTGGCCGGCTGAACGGGACCGGCCGCGACGCGTTGTGCGTCCGGCCATGACCGACCTCCCCGCGCTGCTGATCGCCAACGACAAGAGTCGCCGGGGCGGGGAGGTCGCCCCATTCGTGGCGGCACTCGAGCGGGGCGGGATGACGCTCCGGCGCGAACCCTGCCACAGCTCGCAGGCGCTGGCCGATCGGATATTGGCCGTGAAGGACGAGATCTCCTGCGTGGTCCTGGGCGGCGGAGACGGCACGTTGCATGCGGCGGCGCCGGCGCTGCTCGAAAGCGGGTTGACGCTTGGCATCCTGCCGCTCGGGACGGCGAACGATCTCGCGCGCTCGCTCGGGATCGAGGCGGAGGCAGAGGAGGCGGCGGCGGTGATCCTGGGCGGCAAGACCCGGTCGATCGACTTGGGCTCGGTGAACGGGGTGCCGTATTTCAATGTCGCGAGCATGGGGCTCAGCGTGAGCATCACCAAGCGGCTGAGCCGGATCATGAAGCGCCGGTTCGGCGCGCTGGCCTACCCGCTGGCGGCGGCGCTCACGGTCGCGACGAGCGGGCGGTTCCGGGCGTCGTTGCGGGTGGACGGCGAGGAGACGCTCGTGCGGACCTTCCAGATCGCGGTAGGCAATGGCCGATTTTACGGAGGTGGGGCGGTCGTGGAGGAATCGGCTGAGATCGATGACGGGCTGCTGCACGTCTACAGCCTTGAGCCGCGGGCGCGGTGGCGGCTGATGCTGCTGGCGCGGGCGTTCCGGGCGGGAGAGCATCGGCAACTGCGCGAAGTGCGCAATTTCTCCTGCCGCAGCTTGAGCGTGACGACCAAGCATTCGCGCCAGATCACCGCCGATGGCGAGATGGTGACGCGGACGCCGGCGCATTTCTCGCTTCTGCCAGGGGCGCTGAAGGTGTTCGTCCCGTGATCATCGCGCTGGCCGGGCTTGCGGCGCTGTTCCTGCTGATTCTGTGGCAGGTCCATACCAGCGGTTGGCTGGTCACGTTGGATGGCGTGATCAATGCCGGGCTCAACGGGCTGCGCAGCCGGCCGACGCTCGGCGCGGGAGCGTGGATCAGCCAGATCGGCACCGGTGCGGCAGGCGCGATCCTGTGCGTGGTGGCGTCCGGGCTGTTCTGGTCCGACGGGCGGACGCGCTACATCGTGCCAATCTGGGTCGCCTTCGTGGGCGCTCAGGTCACGACCTGGTCGATGAAGTTCATCACCAACCGGGCGCGGCCGAATTTCCTCGAGGGCATCACGGCGGCCTCACCCTCATTCCCGAGCGCGCACGCGACGGTGTCGATGGCGGTCTATCTTTTCCTGGCGCTCGTGGTCGCGGACGGGGTTCCACAGGGCAGGACGGCCGTGTTGACGCTGGCTTCGCTGCTGATCTTGTCGATCTGCTTCAGCCGCATGTTGCTCAGCCTGCATTATTTCAGCGATGTTCTGGCCGGAGCCGCCGTCGGATTGTTCTGGGTGCTGATCGCCTGGCGGCTGGCGGCGGCATAAGGAGGGCGCGATGGAAGGCGGTTGCGCGTGCGCGGCGGTGCGGTATCGGCTGCGGTCGGCGCCGATGTTCGTCAATTGCTGCCACTGCCGAGATTGCCAGCGCCAGACCGGCAGCGCCTTCGTCATCAACGCGATGATCGAAGCGGACCGGGTGGAGGTGGTGCAGGAGACGCCCGAGATGGTCTCGCTGCCGACCGAGAGCGGCCGACCGCACGACGTCTATCGCTGCGCCTCCTGCCGCACGGCGCTCTGGAGCGATTACGGGCGGCGGCGTGTCCTGCTGTTCCTGCGTGTCGGGACGCTGGACGACCCGGCGGCGTTTCCGCCCGACGTCCACATCTTCACGCGGAGCAAGCTGCCCTGGGTGCGGCTCGGCGAGGACGTTCCGGTCGTGCCGGTCTATTACGATATGAAGGCGCTCTGGCCGGCGGAGAGCTTGGCCCGCCGCCGCGCGATCCTGCCCCTGGAAGCTTGATGCTTGAAGTGGTCCGGTCGCTGATCCTAACTTGGATGTCATGACCATCCGCTCGTCCGTGTGCCCGCACGACTGCCCCAGCACCTGCGCGTTGGAGGTGGAAGTCCAGGAGGGCAACCGGATCGGCGCGGTGCGCGGCGCCAAGGACAACCCCTACACCGCCGGGGTGATCTGCGCGAAGGTCGCCCGCTATACCGAGCGCATCCATCACCCAGAGCGATTGACCCGGCCGCTGATCCGGGTCGGCGACAAGGGCGAGGGCCGGTTCCGCGAGGCGGGCTGGGACGAGGCGCTGGACCGCGTGGCCGAAAACTTCATCGAGACCACGGCCCGGCACGGCGCGACGAGCGTCTGGCCCTACTACTTCGCCGGCACAATGGGCTTGGTGCAGCGGGACGGGATCAACCGTCTGCGGCATGTCATGGGTTATTCCCGCCAGCACAATACGATCTGTTCGAGCATCAACGAGGCCGGCTGGACCGCTGGCGCTGGCCGGGCCGGGGGAACGGACCCGCGCGAAATGGCCGAATCCGACCTTATCATCGTCTGGGGCGGCAATCCGGTCTCGACCCAGGTCAACGTCATGCATCACGTGTCCCGTGCGCGGAAGGAGCGGGGCGCCAAGTTCGTGGTCGTCGACCCCTACCGCACGCCGACCGCCCAAGTCGCCGACCTGCATCTTGCGGTTCGGCCCGGCAGCGACGCGGCCCTCGCCTGCGCCGTCATGCATGTGGCGTTCCGGGACGGCTATGCCGACCGTGACTACCTGGCGCGTTACACTGATTGCGATCCGGCGTTCGAGGCGCATCTGCACGAGCGCGGTCCGGCTTGGGCATCTTCCATCACCGGCCTGCCGGAGGCGGAGATCGAGGCGTTCGCCCGGCTTTATGGCGCGACCGACCGCGCCTACGTCCGCGTCGGCTACGGCTTCGCCCGCGGCCGCAACGGCGCGGTCTCGATGCACGCGGTGAGCTGCTTGCCGGCGGTCACCGGCAAATGGCGGCATCGCGGCGGCGGGGCGTTCTGGAGCAACCGCGCCAACGGCATCTACCATCTCGACAAGACGCTGATCGAGGGCCTGGACCGGCTCGATCCCTCGATCCGCCGGATGGACATGAGCCGGATCGGCGCCGCGCTGACCGGCGACCGATCGGAGCTTGGCGACGGGCCGCCGGTGCACGCCATGCTGATCCAGAACACCAACCCGGCCGTGGTCGCGCCCGACACACGCCGCGTGCGCGCCGGGCTGATGCGGGAGGACCTGTTCGTCTGCGTGCACGAGCAGTTCATGACCGAGACGGCCAAGCTCGCCGACGTGGTGCTGCCGGCGACGATGTTCCTCGAGCATGACGATTTCTATTATGGCGGCGGCCACACCTATCTGATGGCCGGGCCGAAGCTGATCGACCCACCGGGCGAATGCCGTTCCAACCATGACGTGCTATTGGGCCTTGCCGAGCGGCTCGGTGCCGATCACGACGGCTTCAGGATGAGCGCGCGCGAGGTGGCGGACGCATCGCTGCGGGCCTCGGGCTGGCCGGGCTTCGACGAACTGGTCGCGGCGCGATGGGTCGACGCGGCCCCGGACTTCGAGCGCGGCCATTTCCTCGATGGCTTCGGCTTCCCCGATGGACGGTTCCGCTTCGCGCCGGATTGGGCCGCGTTGGGGCCGCACAGCAAGGGCATGCCGCGCCTGCCCGACCATTGGGCCGCGACCGACGATGCGACCAAGGAGCGGCCGTTCCGGCTGGTGGCGGCGCCCGCCCGCAACTTTCTTAACACGAGCTTCACCGAAACCCCGACGAGCCGCAAACGCGAGGGCCGGCCGACGGCGCTGCTCCACCGCGATGACGCGGTCCGCCTTGGCGTAGAAGAAGGCGGCCTGCTGGCAATCGGCAACGCGCAGGGCGAGGTGATCGTGCATGCGCGGCCGACCGATGGGATGCAACCGGGCGTCGTCGTGGTCGAGAGCGTGTGGCCGAATGGCGACTTCCGCGGCGGATTCGGCATCAACGTGCTGGTCAGCGACGCGCCGGCTGCGCCCAATGGCGGCGCGGTGTTCCACGATACCGCCGTTTGGCTTCGGGCTGTGGCCGCGGAAGCCCAGGGAACGCCCTCGCTCCTGGCTGCCGAGTGAACCTGGCTTGCACGACGGCAGCGTTCAAGCCTATGGCTGCGCCGCTGCTTCCCATGAGATTGTTCTTCAACGCCTGATGGTGACATCGTGACGACTGCGGTTCTCGACCCGGCGGTAGCTCGTCCGGTCCGGCTCGCATCGGTGCTGGGCGTGCTGGGCGTCGTCTATGGCGACATCGGGACCAGCCCGCTCTACGCGCTGAAGGCCAGCCTGACCGAGTTCACCGCAACCGGCACGCACGAGGTCGAGATCATGGGCGTGCTGTCGCTCATGTTCTGGGCGCTGATCCTGACGGTGACGCTGAAATACGTCGTCATCATCCTGCGCGCCGACAACAATGGCGAGGGCGGCATCCTCGCGCTGATGGCGCTGGCGCAGCGCGGCACGGAGGGCGTCAGGGTTCGCTACTGGCTCGGCATGATCGGAATTGCCGGCGCGTGTCTGTTTTTTGGCGACGGGATCATCACCCCGGCGATCTCGGTGCTGTCGGCGGTCGAGGGTCTCCAAGTCGTCTACCCGCAATTCCACTACGTCGTCGTGCCCATCTCCGTGATCGTGATCTTGGGTCTGTTCGCCGTCCAAGCGTTCGGCACCGGCCAGATCGGCCGCATCTTCGGCCCCGTGATGTGCGTGTGGTTCGTGTGCCTGGCCGGGTTCGGCATCATGCACATCATCGAGAACCCGGCGGTGCTGCGCGCCGCATCACCAATGTATGGCTTCCGCTTCTGCGTCACGCATGGCTGGCGGGCCTTCGTCGATCTCGGCGCCGTGGTCCTGACCGTCACCGGCGCCGAGGCGCTCTATGCCGACATGGGGCATTTCGGTCGGCAGCCGATCCGCCTGGCCTGGCTCTGGTTCGTGCTGCCGGCGCTGCTGCTGAATTATTTCGGCCAGGGCGCGCTTGTGCTTGCACGACCCGTCCGCGCTCGAAAACCCGTTCTACCTGCTCGCGCCCGAGATCATCCGGCTGCCGCTGGTCTTGCTGGCGACACTTGCCACGGTGATCGCGAGCCAGGCCGTGATCTCCGGCGCCTACTCGCTGGCGCGGCAGTGCATGCAGATGTCGTTCCTGCCCCGGCTGACGGTGCGGCACACCAGCTTGACCGAGGAAGGCCAGATCTTCTTGCCGCAGGTCAATTCCACCTTGCTGGTCGGCGTTCTGCTGCTCGTTCTGGCGTTCCGCAGCAGCGACGCGCTTGCGGCCGCCTACGGGATCGCGGTGACCAGCACCTTCATCTGCACCAGCCTGCTGGCCATGGTGGTGTTCCGGCGGCGGTTCGGCTGGTCGCGGTTGCTCGCCGTGTCGGTGTTCGGCTTCTTCATGATCATCGACACCGTGTTCTTCGCCGCCAACCTGCTGAAGGTGCCCGAAGGCGGCTGGGTGCCGCTCGTGCTGGGATTGGCGCTGCTGGCGATGATGACGTCGTGGAAGAGCGGCCGCGAACTGATGATCGCGCGCTGGCGGCAGGAGAGCTTGCCGCTCGCTTCCTTCCTCAAGCGGCTGCCGCACTCGCGCACCCTGCGCGTGCCGGGGATCGCCGTGTTCCTGACCGGAACGCCCGAATACGTCCCGACCTCGCTGCTGCACAACCTCAAGCATAACAAGGTCTTGCACGAACGCGTGGTGTTCGTGACAGTCCAGACCCTGGACGTGCCGGAGGCAAGCGCGGCCGAGCGCACCTCGGTCGAGGAATTGTCGCCGAACGTGCATCGCGTGACGCTGCGATACGGCTTCATGGAAAGCCCGAACATCCCGCGCGCGCTCGAGGAGCTTCGGGACGATGGGGTTCGACTACGATCCGATGCAGTCGAGTTTCTTCCTCGGGCGCGAGGTGCTGGTCCGCGCCATGGTGCCGAAACTGCCGAAATGGCGGCTGTTCCTGTTCCTCCTGATGGCGCGCAATGCCGTCCCGGCGACGGAGTTCTTCCGCATTCCCAGCGACCGCGTGGTCGAGCTAGGGGTCCGGGTCGCGATCTGAACCCGCGCGGTTTCCGCGCGTTAATTGCTCCTTGTTTGGAGTTGATGTGGAGTCGATGACACGGGTCACGATGCTTTTGGCGCGCGGTCCGGATCAGCCGAACGGCGACGTGACCGACCGATTGGTATTGGGCTTGGCGCTGACGCCCCAGGGCCAGATCGACGTCGATGCCTACTACGCTGCGCCCACGCCATGGCTGGCATTCCGGACCGAAGGCGCGGGCGAGAAGAGGCCGCTCGAGGTGATCCGGATCGACGACGGATGGGCGCTGCAGAGCACGAATAGCGAGGATGACCCGATCTGGGTATTCGATGGCCACGTGTTCCGGCCGGGAGAACTCGTGTCGCTGCGCCGCCCGGACAGCCAAATCCTGCTCTACCGCATCGTCGCCACCGAAGCCGCGCCGCTGCACAACGGCGCAGGCTAGCTCTCGCTGGCCATGAGCCCGGTGAACGAGGCGAGCTCAGCCTCGTCGAGGTCGGATACTGCGCAATACACCAGCTCTCCCTGCCGCCAGCTGATGAGGTTGAAGCCGTTGCGGCGCGTCTCGCCCGGCTGGACGGCGCGATCGGCCGGCCAGACATAGACGTCGATCATGTGCCCGCGCCGCGCATACACCAGCACGGCGACGGCCCGGCCACCGATGGTGTCGAGCCGGCCGCCCTTCAGCGGAAAGCCTTGGTCGGCGAGATCGCGCACTGTCGGCGCGAAATCGAGCTTGCCCGCGAACCAGGGTTTGACCGTGTGGCGATCGGTCGAGACCACGTCGAGCAGATGACCGGGCTGCAGCGCGCGGATATGGTCCGAGGTGATCTCGTCCGGCACCCGGTCGCGATCGAGTGGCAGCACGGCCAGCAGGATCGCCGCGGCAAGAGCGACGCCGGCGCCGAACGGGGCGGCCGCCCAGATCGGCGATCGACGGCGCGGAACCGTTGGCGCCGGCGCTGGCGCCAACGCTGCGATCCGGGCCTGCAGCGCCTCGGGGGCACGGTGCCTCGTGGCCTGCTGCTTCATGCGCTGCGAGAGCGCCGCGAACTCCGCCTGCATCGCCGTGCAGTCGGCGCAGCCGTTCGAGGTGCGTCGCGACCCGGGCGGCCTCGGCGGGCGTGAGTTCGCCGTCGATGTCGGCTTGCAGCAGCAGCCGGATGTCGTCGCAGGGTTCAGTGGTCATGATAGGTCTCGCTCGGCCGCACGCTGCAGCAGTTGTTGGCGCGCTCGCCAGAGCCGGGACATGACGGTGCCGATCGGCGCCCCCACGACCAGCGCGATCTGCTTGTAGGAGAGCTCCTCCAGCTCGCGCAGGATCAGGCACTCGCGCAGCTCGAGCGGCAGCTCGGCGATCGCCTGGTCCAGTTTGGTCCGAGCTTGCGCGTCCGCAAGCGTCGCTTCGGGATCGGCGGCCGGGTCGGCGATCTCGAGCGCGACATCGAGCCCGGTGGCGAGCGGGTCGAGGCTTGTCGTGCGCAGCCGGTTGCGCGCGGCCATAGCGTCGAAGGCGACGTTGCGTACGATACTGAGCAACCAGGCGCGGCCGTCCTCGCCGCGGAACGACCCGAAATAGCCGAGCGCCCGGACGGCCGCATCCTGGACCACGTCCTGAGCCAGTGCGACGTCATGCACCAGCCATCTCGCCAGGTTGTAGGCGGCATCCAGATGTGGAACGACCACCTTCTCGAACCCGGGACGGTCCAGGATCATGGCGCGCTCCTCGCTGCTGACGGCGCGAGGCTTCATGCCGTCATCCCAACGAGCCGTCCAGGCCTCTATCGCACAACGATTTCGCTCTGCATATGCGGGTGCAGCGAACAGAAGAACCCGTATGTGCCGGGGCTGTCGAACACCATGCTGAAGCTGTCATCGGTATCGAGCGGCGGGGAGTGCCGGCTTGCCGGCGCCTCCCGGCTGTAGACGGTGTGGGGAATGTCGTCGTGGTTGACCCACGTGACCCGTGTGCCGGGCGCGATCACCAAATGCGCCGGCGAGAAAGTGAAATTATCGATCTCGACCGTAGCCTCCGCCGCCTGCGCAGGCGGCGGCGCTATGGCAAGCGCCAGGATGAGGGCGCTCGCACGCAGCAATAGCGACATCGCGGTTACGCTCCGAGCGGCGTGTCGACGATTGCGAGCGGCGCGCCGCCCTGGACCCGTGTCACTTTCGCGATCCCCAGAACGCTGCGCAGCCGGCCCGGCGGCAGATCCTTGATCGGACCCGGCGACGGCGCCGTGCCGGGCGCGGGCTGCGGAAAGGCGGTCGATCGCGCGGTGTGGAACGCGACGTTTCCCTCCACCTTCTGCATCACCTGATGGATGTGCCCGTTCAGCACCGTGACGGAACCGAACGGACGCAGCTTTTCGAGCGCCTGCGCGCTATCGTCCGTGCCCCATCCCCACTGCTCGCTCACTGTCCAGAGCGGGATGTGCGCGAACACGACGATGGGTTGGCTCGCGGGCCGGCCGCGCAGATCTTGCGTCAGCCAGTCGAGCTGCGCGGCGCCAAGACTGCCGAGGCCGCCCGCCTTCAAGTTCTGCACGTTGTTCAAACCGATGAAGTGCACGCCTTCCTGGTCCCAGCTGTACCAGCCCTGCGCGCCGCCCTTGGTGAAGCGCTCGAAGAACGGCTTTCCGTCACCCTCGAGCACGTCATGCTCGCCCGGCACGTAGTGGACATCGAGCCCGGCGCCGCGATTGATCTGCTCGGCCGTGTCGAATTCGGCGGGTTTGGAGAGATGGCTCACATCACCGGTGTGCAGCATGAAAGCCGCATCTTCCTTCTGTGCTCGGACGAGACCGATCGCTTCCGTGAGCGTGCCGGGCGTGTCGGGGTTGGGCGGGTTCTTGAAGCCGATATGGCTGTCGCTGATTTGCACGAAGCTCAAGGACCGGGTCGCCGGCGCGGCCTGCGGCAGACCCGATCATCACTGATCGGGGAACGCCACCCGCCACGGTCCAGAGCAGGCCGGTGCCCGCCCATACCATGCATTCGAGCGCGCCGCGCCGGCTGACCGCCGGGGCGTCGGAATGAAGATCGTCATGTCTATCGGCCATGTAAAACCTCCGCAGCGTTGCTGCAGAGGAGACCGGGACGGTCCGCGATTTATTCCCGCGCGGGTTTACGACCGATGATCGCGTTGGCGCGGGCCGACGTGGTCAGGCGGCCATCTCCCCCCGCGGCCGGCAAGCGCGCTCGGACGCGCCGCTTGAAATCCTGGAGTTCGTCGGGTGAGCGGCTGCCGAGCGTGGCCATGACGCTTCCGCTTGCCGTACTCGACGCCCAGAACTCGTCGAAGTCGGCGAAGCTGCGCTCGACCGTGAAGCTGCGCTGCTGGATGTATTCCAAGCCGCATGCCGACCATAGCGACTGCAAGGCATCGGCGCGGGAAATTTCGGCATGAGGCGGCAGCGAGGGCGTGAGACCCTCGGCCCGCAGTTCCTCGAGGAGTGGCTGCATCGGAAACCCTCCGCCGGGGATGTCCCAGGCATAAGCGGCGACCCGTCCGCCGGGCCGCACGACGCGGCGCATCTCCTGGACGCCGCGGGCTGGGTCAGGGACGAAGAAAATGACGAGCGCCATAACCGCGATGTCGAAAACGTCATCGTCGAAGGGAAGAGCGAGCGCGTCACCGATCTCGAACCGGGCCGACCTGGCGCCGATCCGGGAGCGAGCATACTCGATCTGCCCGGCGGATGGATCGACGCCGTCAATCCGGCTGGCGGAGGCGGTCTCGGCGATAAGTTCGGTGAACGCGCCGTTGCCGCAACCGACATCGATCCAAGCCAGCCCGGGTTCGGCGGCCATCCACTCGAGGAACGTGCGGCCGACCTTCTGACTCCAGCGGGCCATGCCGCGTTCGTAGAGGGCGCCATCGTCAAACCGAATGGGCGGCGGGGCCATCGTCGTCTCCATTCCCGGACACACTCGCGGATCAGCGTGGCACAGAACCGGCGATGGTACCAAGCGAGCCCCGGCCTGGGGACTACTGGCCTAGCGACTACTCCTCGTTCATGGCGTGGAACAGGCTGTCGGTGATCGGGCTGAGCAGGAAGCTGAGCACCGAGCGCCGTCCGTTCAGCACCATGAGATCGGCGGGCATACCGGGAAGCAAGACCACCCCGGGCAGCGACTTGAGCGCGTCCGGATCGACCTCGGCCCGCATCAGGAAGATCGGTTGGTTGTTCGAATCCATCTGCCGGTCGGCGCCGACATAGACCAGCCGGCCGCCGATCACCGGGACGCGATGCGCTTTATAGGCGCTGAGGCGGATGTTGACGCGCTGCCCGATGGCGAGGTGCTCGACATCATTCGGCGCCACGTTGCCTTCAATCAGGAGATGGCTGCTGTCGGGAACCAGGTCCATCACCGGCTGCCCGGCGATAACGCTGCTACCCACGGTGAAGTAGCGGATATCGTTGATCGTACCCGGTTCGGGCGCGGTGATCTCGCGCTTGACCAGCTGATCATCTGCGGCCCGCAGCCTCTGCTCGGCATCGGCCTGCGCCGCCTGCGTCTCGGCCCGTTCGCGCGAGATGTCGGCGCGGCGCGATTCCGCCGCGTTGATCGTCTCGAACTCGGTCTGCGCGATCAGCTGCTCTGCCTGCGTGAGCTGATTGCCGAGCTGACCGATCTGGCCGCGCAGGTCCGCCTCCGTGCGGCGCAAATCGAGCTGATGGGGCTTCGTCTCGAGACCTCTCGCCAACAGGAAGTCCACGTTGTGGAGCTCCTCGCGGATCAGGCTCAGCTTGGTGCCTGCGGACGCGATCTGCGCGTTGATCGCGCCGATCTGCGCCTGGGTTTGCGCGATCTTCCGTTCCTGGACGCGGACCGTGGCATCCACGAGGTTCCAGCGCACGTCGAACTGATGGGCCTCCGCCGCCACCGCGGCGGCGATCGCCGGGTCGCGCGCTGCAGCGGCTCGAAGATTCGCGTCGAAGGTGAGCTCCCGCCGATCCAGCGCTTCCGCCGACAGCCTTGTCGCCTTCGCCACCGCCGCCCAATACTGCGTGCTGGCCTGCGTCCGCGCCGCCTGCACCTGAACGTCGTCGAGCCGCAGCAACACCTGCCCAGCGGCGACGTGATCGCCCTCACGGACGAGCAATTCGCGCAGGATGCCTCCCTCCAGGAGTGAGATGGTCTTGCGCTTTCCACTCGCGACCACGAATCCGTTCGCAGGCACCGCGCGGTCGATATGCGCCATCCCCGCCCAAGTCAGAACTCCGCCCAACCCGAGCACGACCGTCAACAAACTGAGCCATGCGACCCGGCGCAGCGACATGGGCGAGACTTCCGTTGCGGCCTCGGCAAGCCAGGCAGGCGTCGCGGTGAGCGGTTGGGACATGAGGCCTCGCTATGCCATCTCGAGTTGCGCAGGCTGCGCGGTGTTGGTCAGGGGCGTTCCATCGACGAAACGTCCATCGCGCATGGCCAGTACGAGATCCGCCACTTCGCGTAAGGCCGGCCGATGGCTGCTGACGAGCACGATCGCGCCCTCCGCGCAGCAGGCCTGGATCGCGCGAATCAGCGCGTCGGCGCCTTCTGAATCGAGGCTCGCATCCGGTTCGTCGAGCACGATCAGCCGGGGCGATCCATACAGTGCCCGCGCCAAGCCAACCCGCTGGCGCATCCCGCCCGACAGCGATCCACCATCGCCGCCGAGCTCCGTCTCGTAGCCGCGCGACAGACGGCCGATCCGCTCGTGAACGCCGACGCGCCGCGCCACGTCGAGCACGCGATCCAGATCAGGCGCGAGGCGGCCGATATTATGGCCGATCGTGGCGTCCATGAGGCCGACAGTATGCGGCATGTAGCCGATTTCGGCGCTGCCCCCGATCGGCTTGCCGTCGAACAGCACCTTGCCAGCCGACGGCTCGAGAATCCCAGCAAGCATCCGAAGAAGCGTCGTCTTGCCGCTGCCGTTCGGTCCGACAATCAACGCGAACGTCCCCGGTTCGATCCGCGCGTTCAGCCCCTGCAACAGCTTCCTGCCGTCGGGCAGCAGGAACTCCGCATCCTGGATGACCAGCCCGGCCGCGCCAGGCGCTTGCTCCGGCTCGCCTGAAGGCTCGTCCACGTCCGGGAGCAATGCCGCGATCCGCCGCCAGGCGTCCCGCGCAAGCAGCCAACTGCGGCAGCTCTCTACCAGATGGTCGAACGGTCCAAGGCATTTGTTGATCAGCAGGTTAGCGCCCATCAAGCTGCCCGGCGTGGTGTGACCACGCACGATGAGGATTGCCCCCAACGCCATCACGGCGCCCTGGAGCGCCAGTCGGAACCCGCGCGAAAGTCCGGCGGCGATCTGCGCCCGGGTCCCCGCACGGCAGAGTTCCAGCAAGGCATGGCCGTACCGCCCCCGCCACCGCCGAGCGATCGCCGGCAGCATGCCCTGGCCATCCGTCAGTTCGACGTCGGCCAGGCTGCGCGCGAGGCGATGATCCGCCAGCCGCCGCTTGTCGTGCGCACGGTGCAGGACCGGGTGGATCAGCAACTCTGTGGCCGTGCCGGCAAAGATCAAGCCGGCGATGCCGACGAGCGCGAGCCAGCCGAAAGCAGGATGCAGGATGAACAGCAGCAGGACGAAAAGCGGCGCACAGAGCGCGTCGAGCGGCACGGCGATCGCACCGGAGCTGAGGAACGACTGGAGTTCGTTGACGTCTCGCGCCAGTTGCGGACCGACCCGCTTGTCCCCCGCGGCAGCCCGGCGGATGCCGGTCTCGAGCGCCGGGCCATGCAACTGCCGGGCGACCATGCCCGCGACCGCGGTGAAGCAGGCGCTCCGAAGAAAGTCGAGCAACCCGTAGAAGAGCAAGCCGACGACGCACGCAACCGACAACATCGTCAGCGTGTCCATGTTCCGGCTCATCAGGACACGGTCGTAGAGCTGCATGTCGTAGATCGGAACGACCAGGACGGCGATATCGACGAAGAGGGTGAGCGCCAGGCCGAGCGAGAGGCCGTATGTCAGGATGCGCCGGACCGACCGCCGCGCGTTCATGTCGCGGCTCCCCGCGCCGCACGCACGATCCGGATCGGTCGATGCTCGACGGTCTGCCGGACCTCCTTCACCGGGCCGAACCGTTCGACGGTGCCGTTGTTCATCACCAGCACCTTGTCCATCACGTTCAGCAACGACGGCCGATGCGTCGCGATGATCACGGTGACCCCTTGCTTGCGCAGCTCTGCCAAGACTGCGAGCAATTCCGTCTCGCCGCGTTCATCGAGGAACGAACTGGGTTCGTCGAGAACGAGGAGCTTGGGATTGCTGTAAAGCGCCCGCGCCAGGGCGAGACGCTGGCGCTGCCCGCCGGAGAGGATCCCGCCGGTGATCACGGTCGCGTAGCCGTTCGGTAGGTCGGCGATCGTACGATGGAGGCCAGCGAGCTTCGCAGCGCGCAGCAGCGCGTGGCCGTCCGGCGCGTTCATGCGCGCGATGTTCTCGGCGACGCTCTCTTCCAGCAGGGTCGGGCGCTGCGGGACGAAGCCGACGCGGCTGGCGAAGTCCTCGCGTTCCCACAGATAAGTGCTGTTGCCGTCGAGGTAGATGCCGCCGCTGGTTGGCGGTGCGATGCCGACCAACAACCGCAGCAGCGTTGTCTTGCCCGCGGAGGACGGGCCGATCACGGCCACGCCTTCGCCGGGTTCGACGGTGAAGGAGACATTCCGCAACAGCGGCCGATCGCCGCCCGGCGGAACATAAGAAAGGTTCTCCACGGCGATCCGAGCCGTCGGGCACGGCAGGCCGGCGGCGTTCCGTCGCGGGACGGTGTGCTCCAGCGTCCGACGCAGCCGCTTCCACGCGGCAGAGGCGTCCGCCCATTGCCGGCGCGTAGCCGCGACGCTGCCGAACGGCAGCAGCAATCGCGCCAGGACCATGTTGCCGAACACCATGCTCGCGCTGTTGGCAAATCCGTTCAGCGCCAGGATGAGGCCAAGTGCCACCATCGCGCCGGTCATGGATGAGCGCAGCGCGTTCGTCGCAGCGGAGACCGCGCGGGCACGCAGCACGGCCCCGTGCACCAGGACGGCCGCTTCCGTCTGGCCAGTCTTCCAACGGCGGGCCATCAAGTCGAGCATGCCCATCGCCAGCACCGGTTCGGCCGCGTTCACAGCGTCCGCCGCACCGCGGAGCGCATCGGCCGACGACTGGTTGGCGGTGATCAAGGCGCGTCGGGAAATCGCATCGCCGAGCCAGTTCATGATCGCCAGCACGACCACGCAGGCGATCCCGAGCAGCCCGAGCGCCCAGTGCATGGCGAGCAAAGCAACGATCAGCACGGGCGCCATCGCGATGTCGAACGGCGCGAGGCAGGCTCGGCCGGACAGGAAATTCCGCACTGTCTCGAGATCTGCCAGTCCCTCGGCTGCAACGAGGTCGCTGCGCGATGCGGTCGCGGCGGCCTGCAGCAGGGGCAGCGAGAGGCGCGTGACGATCCGCGCCGCGAGCATCTCCTGCGCGACGCTGCGAAGGATCTCGAGCACGGCAAACACCGCCAGGCACAGGACCGCGCCGATCGCCAAGGCCCCGAGCGAATCGAGATCCCTCGTGGGAAGCACGGCGGCGAAAACCTGCATGTTGAACAGCGGCATCGCGAGCGTGCCGAGATTGCACAACAGTGTCAGCAGGCCGATGACGAGAAGCACTTCGCGGGCCGAGCGGTTCAGCCCGACATCAGCCGGGTCGCCCTCCTTGCGGCGTGAGGTGCGGCGCATGGTCACCCCCCGGAGACCGAGCGGTACAGCGCCCAGCAGGCGGTCAGGAACGCGCAGCAGGAGATCGCGACGGCAGCGCCCAGCATCCGCCGGGCTGGCGCGGGCGGCGCTGCGTGTTCGCGCGTCTGGAAAGCCGTCTCGAGCCGGACGACGAAAAGCTCCACGGTCGAGATCGCATCGCTCAGCTTGGTCTGCACGGCCGCGATCTCGGCCAATGTCGCGGCCGCGGACGGGCCCTGTTGCAACAAGGCTGCTTGCAGGTTCCGATGCAGCAAGCGTTGCGAGCTGATCAGCGTATCGATGCCGCGCTGCAGCGGCGTCAGCGTGTCGGAGGCCGCCGACGGTCCCGGCGGCGGCTCTAGTGCGACGGGCGCGCCTTCGACCGGAACGGCAAAGACCCGCAGATCGGCCAGCCGCCCGCCCGCCTCAGCCGGAACGGCAAGGCTGAACGCGTGCCGACCGTCCCCGATCCCGCTTCGAGCGAGATCCTCGCGGATCTGATCGGCGACGGCCGTTCCAACCACTTGACCATCGAGCCGCAGTTCTACGGTCAGCCGATCATCTGCTCCCGGGCACCAGACCCAGCCGAGGACGTCTTTATTGGTGACGGCCTCGACGTACCCGACCAGCGCCGCTGTCGACGGCAGACGCGACGCAGCTTCGCTCATGCGGCCATTCCCGGCGCAACGCGCGTGGCGGCCACTTCGTCGCGCATCTTGTGAGCGATGCCGTTCTCGTCCAGGAACAAACGCATCGCCCGATAGGTTTGGTAGTAAGCCCGGTTGAAGCGCTCGAACAAGGCCTGGTCCCAATAATCCTCGAGCCGGAACGTCTTTCCCGAGAAGACGTCGAAGCTCGGGATTTGCAAAGTCTCGGCGAACTCCGCGGTGCGGCTATCATAGGTGAAGTAGACGGACGGGATCCGGTTCGCCAGTGCGAGCAGGTTGCCGTGTAGACGATAGCCGAGCACGAGATGCTTCGGACGCAACTTGTTCTCGAACTCAGCGACCACGTCCGAATAGAACAGCCGGGTCGTGTAGATCTTCTCGAGCGGATCGCCCGGGCCGCGGAGCCAGCCGTGCTTGCGCAGATCATCGAGCGCCTTTGCGCGCCGAGCTTCATCGCCCCAGAGCAGGTTTTTCTCCTCTGGCTCCCCTTGCGCGATCACGTCCAGGTCGAAACGGGAGGCCAGATCGAGGATGGTGTCCCGCTGAAGATCGAGATACCGCCGGAGATCCTGCGCATAGGTCGCATCGACCTCACGACGGAGCGTGTAGGCGACGTCGCGGACCGTCTTGAGCGATGGGAGATCGATCCGCAGACCCGGATCGTTGTTCCGGAAGACGGTCGGACAAGCGATGATCCGCGTGTTGCGGATGCCCAGGTTCCAGAGCACGTCCGCCGTGAAACCGCCGCGGACGCCGATCGACACCGACCGTTCCGCAATCAACTCCATCACGCGGCGCGTGGCATGATTGAGGTTCAGCGGCTTCTTCGAGGAAGCCTGTGCGCCGATCCCGAATGCGATCACCGGGATCTTCAGCTTCGAGAGAACCGCCGGGGCATTCTCCCAATCCATGTCGTTATGCAGGTAGTTCGATCCCCGCAAGAACGCATAATCATATTCGCTATTGTAGCGCTCGATATCCGCTTCGCTCGCGTCACGGATGTTCATCGTCGCGAGTTGCGAGAAATGAAGCAGCTTCAAGGAGCTGTCGTAGACGAAAGCGTCGCCGATATTGTGGTAGTGATCGGGCGCCACCGCGTATCGGGCGCTCGCATACCAGCGGACACAGTCATGGTCGTAGACTTCGCCGGAAGGGCTGATGACGAGAACTTTTTTCATGTGCGCTTTCCTCTCCTGCTCACTCAGATCGCGGCGTGTTCTGGCGCCAAGCCAATGGCGCCGATCGGGAATGCTCGGCTGATGTCCCGATAGAGTTCAGTATGTTGCCCGACGATCGCCTGCGGGTCCGGCGGCGGCGGCGCATTGGCCGATAGCTCCGACCAGAGCGCCGGGTCTCCCAACGCCTCGCCGAGCCGGTCAGCCAAGCTCTCGACGCTGCCTACCCTGAAGTGGAGACCGTCGATCCCGCTCTGCACCTTCTCGGCCATGCCGCCGATGCCAGTGACGATGAGGGGGCGGCGATGGAGGAACGCCTCCTGGATCACGACTGGCGAATTCTCCCACCAGATCGATGGGACGATCACCCAGTCTACCTCGCTCATGAGGGAGGGCAGTTCGTCTTGCCGATAGCTCCCGTAGAACCGAGCGCGCCGCCCAGCCCGCTCCATAAGCGCCTCAAACCGGTCGCGGAATGCCTGCGGCTGATACTCGAGATTGCCGCCGAATACGCTGAGGGTCGCCTCGCCCCAGATCTCGTCCGGGATTTGCGCGATCGCATCGAGGACGACGTGCAGGCCCTTGAACGCGGTGATCTGGCCGAAAAAGGCAAATCGGTCTCTACGGCCACCCGGTTTGAGCCGTCGCGCGGGAACGGGCTGCCCGGCGACCGCGTTTTCGATGACGCGAAACCGCTCGGCCGGAAGTCCCCACGAGACGTAGCGGTCGCGCAGGAATCCGCTCGGTGCGACATAAGCGTCGGCCAGCAAAAAGTGGCTCTTCAGATGCTGCTCGCGCTGGAAGAACTCAGCTTGGCTGTGCTGCGGCATGCACATGTTGCACGATGCCGGCGATGCGCCGTAGCACAGTTGCTGACGAGCTACCTTCACCATCTGGCCGTGATGTGCACAGATCGGGAGGTATTCATGGAACGTCACCACCAGCCGGCATTGTGGAAGGACTTGCCGCACCAGGGCGATGGCTTCGACGCCTAGGCCGATGATATGGTGGAAGTGGACGACGTCGGGGTCGATCTCCCGAAGATAGGCGGCAAAGGCGGTCTTCAGTTCGGCGACGCCGCAGTTCGACAGCCAGAATTCATCCCATGCGCCGGTGTGCATGAACGTTTCCGCCTTGCCATGGCCGAGGCTCATCAACGGCGTTGCGGCATGCCGGGCCACCGCTGCCGGCGCGCGCGATAGATAGAACGCCTCGTGCTCGGGATGTTCGTTAAGCGCTCGGAACAAGGCATGGGACGCGACTTCGGCCCCGCCGATTGAGAAGCTCGGATGACCGTGGGAAATGATCAGGACGCGCATTTGGTCTCTCCCCATTTCGCGCGCAGGCTCCAGTGATCGACCAGGGCCGGCGCGTTCGTGCTCACGCCTTGATCGTATTCATCAGCCGTGGCGATGCTCACGGTCGGGTGCCACACGACACGCGCGCCGGACGCTTCAAGTTCGGAAAACAGCGCCGCTTCTTGTGCGAACTTCGTCGCGTGACGGCGCGCCCGCTCCGCTGCAGCCAGCGCCGCCCTTGTCAGGACGCAACACTCGAGCGTACCGCCAACGGCGTCGACCGGATCGGCCTGCTGAATGCTCTGGGCGGAAAGTCCCATCCAGCGGGATTCCACCCGCGCGAAAGGCGCGCGTTCGCTGAATTGGAGCGTGCTCGACCCGGCGAACCTGATCGATCCATCTTCATAGAGAACGGTTGGGCACACGGCATCGGCGCCGATACCGGCCGTCCATAACGCTTGCCGCGCGCCGACGCACGAGCTGGCCGCCGTCGGCGAGATGATCATGAATGTTTCGGCCTGCGCGTGCATCGATGCCGCCAGCACCGCGTCGAGCGGTGTGACCGCATCGGGCCGGGACAATACCGTTGCGGGTACCTCATAGAACTGCAGCCACTCGACAAGCCCATCGAGAGCTGCGGAGGCCCATTCCGGGCCACAGACGAGGAGGATCTGCTCCTGCTCGGTCAGCGGTTCACGCAAGAGGTTCGCGATCGTCGCTCTCGGGAGGAGCGGCGACGTCAGCGGCGCGACGATTGCCTGCAGGCGCTCGGTTGGTCCGCGAGCAACGATCCGCGATGCGGCGAGTGAGGGCAGCGCGGCGCCGGAAAGGAACGGTGCCAGGTGGTGCTGAATCACCTCGAGCCCCGACGGCTTGTGCATGTCGACGCTGGCAAACAGCCGGGCGCGCACACCGGGCTCCGAGACATCCTGCGCGACGAGCGGGACGAATGCGATGTCACCATCGCTGAACGTCAGCCGGAGATGCGGCTTCTCCAACTCGCCTCCGGTCAAGGGCACATGGACGGCGAAGCCGATATCGGCCTTGGATGAGACGGGAACGATGGGTCGTTCTGGAATGCGAGCAAGACGTCATTGCGGTCGATACGAACCAGGGCAGTATCGATCTGGACAGCATCGGAGCCGGCGCAGAATTCCATCGTGCTGACCTGGCCGGCTGGATCGAGCAGCCAACCGGAGAGATAGATCCCGACGTTCGCGGCCGACACCACCCTGTCGAGCGCGGCGCGGACGTGGCGTTCCGAGGTGTTGAGTGTATCGACACCCTCGTATTGTGGTCGTAACGCCTGTTGTAAATTCAACGAGAGCGCAAGCGGGCATTTTAGCCGCGGCAGCAGGTGCCGGATCTGACCACTGCTCGACACCGGATCCAGCACGCGGTTCTCGAGAATCCGCCGGCACAGGATCGCGTCGGGCGTGAGCAGATAGATGACCTGTGTGTGTGCAACTTCGCTGGTGATGTGGACGGGCAGCGCCAGGATGCTGCCGGTAAGCGGCGACGGGATGTCGCTCCGCGAAAACTCACCCACCTGCGCCGAATGACGCATGACCCCGCCGCCGGTGAGCACGATCTCGACGTCGTCGCCGGTCGGCGGTCCCCAGCCCTGCAGGAGCAAGATCCGGTTCGGGATTTCGAGAATGAGTTCGACGCAACCCTCGTGATGAGCGGCATGCTGAAGGAAGCTGTCGAGAAGCAAGATCGGACGTCGGAGATCGACCTCCGCTTCGGGACGGATGAGATCGAGCACGAAGCGCGCGACGGAGGCGGCCGAATTCGCCGGCGAGCGCGGCGAGGTTTCGGCCAAACTCTTCCTCCTCGCAGACGGCATTAAGCCGCAGCGTGAAATCACGGTCGGCCCCGCGAGCTCCGCGGAGGACGAGGTCTGGCTCGCCGCCGACGATGGCCCGATCCGGCAGCCGGATGACCGTGAGATAGCCCACGGCCTGGCCATCGCCGAGCGGCCAGAAGAAGGTGCGGAACATGCCATGAGCGCCGGCTTGCCCGGGAAGGCGAGCCGACCCGGATTTCGGCATCGGGCCGCCTGCCCGACCGAGCAGGAGGTAGGCGCCGGGCATGGCGCGCCAGACCGAAAGCACTTGCGCCGACGGCGCTTGGATCGGGCGAAGCAGCGCGGCGCTCATGCGGCAGCCCTTTCAGCGCCGAACAGGAGAGCTTCGTAGACGGCAAGGTGGCGATCGGCGGACTCGCCGATGCCGACGGGCGGTCTGATCCCGTCCACCAGGCGTTGCCACAGCTCCTTCTCTTCGACCGCGCGGCGCATTGCAGCGGCCAGGGCTTTGGGGTCGCTGACCGGGAAATGCAGACCGTTCACGCCATGCGTCACGAGTTCGGCCGCGCCGCCGAGCGCGCTGCAAATGACGGGCCGCCAGTGTTGGAACGCCTCGTTGATGACGAGCGGCGCGTTCTCCCACCACTCGGATGGGAAGATGACCCAATCGGCTCGCTGCGACGTGGCGGGCGAAGTCGTTGCGGCGGTAAGGGCCATGATATTGCGCGTCCGGCGCCTGGTCGCATTTTGCCCGGAACCGGGCGATCGTCTCCTCGGTCTGGAAGCTCGTTCCCCCACGGACTGCCAGCGAATGCTGGAAGCCCTGACGCGAGAGGATGGCCGAGGCCTCGAGCGCCACGTTCGCACCCTTGAAGCGGTTGATGTGGCCGAAGAAGGCGAAATGATCGCGTCGGTCGGTGGCGCGCGCCGGTGCCGGCGACTGGTATGGGAGCCCGTTCGGTATGACGGCGATGCGATCGGCGGAGAAACCGTGCGCGACATAACGTTGCTTGAGGAATTCGCTGGGCGAGACGAGCAGGTCGACCTGGTCGAGCGCACCGCGGATGTGCAGCTCGCGCAGCTTGAAATCCGTGAGGGAGCGGTCGGAAAAACATTGCCGGCACGCATCGGGTTGAGCGCGTTCGCAAAGTTGCCCTGCGGTCGTGACCATCTGCCCGTCATTCGCGCAAAGCGGATAGTAGTCGTGCAGCGTCATGACGATCCGGGCTCGGGGCGCGCATCGCCGGACCAGGCCGATCAGTTCGCAGCCCAGACCCATGAGATGATGGAAATGGACGATGTCGGGCTGCTGCTCGATGAGGAGGTCGGCGATGGTGTTGCCGACCCCGTGCAGGTCGATCTGAGATTGAAAGAATGGGTCGAAACCGCCGGTCCAGACCAGCAGCTCGTCAGCGGCGGAGCCGATGGACTGGAATGGCGTGCCGGGACTGGCTGGCCGTTGGTGGGCCGCGGTCGCAGCGACGAACAAGCCATCGATATCGCGCGCTCGCAGGGTGCGGAACAGATCGCGCGCAAAGATCTCGGTGCCGCCGGCTTGAAGATCCGGGTGGGCGTGGAGCATGAACAATACGCGCATCATGCCGCTCCCTTTTCGAACACACCGATGTCTTGGAACGTGTCGCTCTGGCGGCCGCTCCAGCTGCCGTATCGCGCCGGGTTTCGCCGGCGGAGGCCGTGTCGCAAGAACAATTCGAGCAGGACGTCCTCGTCGAAGGCGACGGCGGCGAGAGGAGCTTCCTTGTAAGCGAAATAGAGCGGACCGGGCTCTACCGGGTCGAAGGCGAGAGGCGCCGTGCCGGTTTGGAGGGCGGCGCGGGCGGGAGGGTTAAGGAGGAAAGCGGTGGCAAAGCAACGCCCGCCCGGCGCGAGCAGTCGGGCGACTTCGGCGGCGTAGTGCAGCGCCTCGGGTTTCTCGAGATGGGTGAGGACCGAGATCATGCAGATCAAGTCGAAGCTGCCGTCGGCGAAGGGCAGCGTGGTCTTGGCTGTCTCGAGCGTGCCGTTTGGATTGTAGAGTGAATGCCGCAGGTCCAGGTGATGGAAGCGCATGTTCGGATAGACCGGAGTGATCGTTCTCGAGCACCACGCGACTCCCGCGCCGACGGGATCGAGGCCATCGTAGGTGCCGGCATCGAGAAATTGCGTGAGCGGCATGGCGAGGCGGCCGACGCCGCAGCCGATGTCGAGCACGCGATCGCCGGGCTTGAGGTCGGCATCGTTGACCAGACGCTCGAGGAATTCTGCGCCGATGGCGCGGTAGTCGCCGTCGCCGACATAGTGGAGTTCGGGCGGCGGAACCGGCATGAACCGGTTGCGGCTGAGGTGCTCGCGAAGGGTGGCGATGGTGGTCATGCGGCGGCGCTCTGAGACGAAAGGCGGAACTCCGGCCGATCCATCAGCTCGGCGATCGCATCGCCCCAGCGCTGATGGTGCAGCCAACGATTGTATCGGCAGGCGAGGGTGCCGGCGTAGCCCTTGTGATGGCTGATCGAGCGGCGCTCGAAGTGGAAGAGCTCGGCTTGCGGGACGTAGACGAGTTCCTTTCCGAGCGCGCGCAGGCGCAGACAGAAATCGGAGTCCTCGTAGTCGCCGATGATATAGTCCTCGCAGATCCCGCCGACCTGTTCGAACGCTTCGCGTTTGACCATGATGGCCGCGCCGGTGAGGCCCGGGACAGTCTCGGCTGGCGTTTGCCGCGGGCCAGCAGCGCGGCATGCCCTTGTGGTAATGCGCGTTCAGCCAAATCCCGTCCGCATCCTGTCGGAACAGGAGGCCGGCGTGCTGTAGCGACTCGTCGTCGAACAATAGTTTCGGACCTGCGGCGGCGATGTCGGGTTGCTCGAGGGCCAGCTGCAACGGCGTCAGCCAACCAGCCCGCGCGGGCACGACATCGGAGTTCAGCAGCAACAAGATCGAGGCGCGGGCGAACGCGGCCGCTGCGTTGTTGGCGGCTGCGTATCCGAGGTTGCGGGTCAGGACCACGAGCGTCATCGGCATGCGGTGCACGGCGAAGAGACCGCGCAGCAGATGCTCGACTTCGGCCCGTTGCTCCGGGCTGTCGAGCACGTAGATCAACTCGGCGCCGTGCATTGCCGGATCGGATGCGAGCGCCGCGATTTGGAAGCGGAGGAACGTCAGCGTGCGATAGAGCGGGACGATGACGGATGTATGAGGGCGCACCGGTGGCGTGCCGATGTCGATGCGCTCCGGCGTTCCGCGTTCGGCGAGCGAGTCACGATGAAAGGCGGCGGCGGCCGGCGCGAGGCAGTGCTCGAGGATGGCGTCGGTGACCTCTTCGGCGGGAACGCTCGTGAGAACGCCATTTCGAGCGGCGCATGGGTCAACGCCGTGGACCGGCGGGCGAACTCCGAGGCGCGTGCCGCCGCGCAGGTGGAGCATCAGCGTCGGCTGCAGCGACAGGCCGCTGCTCGGATCGGTGACATAGGCGGCGAAGCCCAGGCGGGCATCGGCATCGGAGTAGGCCGCGGTGGCGTAGCGCTTGGCGACATCCGGCCGGCGGAAGCGATGCAGCTGCTCGAGCGGAATGGGCGTCACGCCGGTCAAACCGCGAAGTTCGGCGGACTGGACGAGGTGCATCGGGTCGCGCAGCCATCCGCGCAGGAAGATCCTACCGTCGCTGGTCGGCAGGGCCGCTTCCAGCGTAAGGCCGACCGGCTGCCGCGGATCGTCGTGCTTGATCGGCGCTGCCGGCGAGAGCAGCGCGATCGCGCGCGCTTTGGCGTGGACGACGGAGCAGATGGGAGCGAGGGCGCGGAGACAGTCGATCCGCAGATTGTCGTCGGCGGAGGCGGCGATCAGATCGCGCAGCTCGGCGCGCGGCGGCGCGATCGTCCACATCCTGCACTCGTCGTCGAGCGCGAGGAGGACATCACCGGTCTCGCATCGCTCGACCGCCTGCACGCTGACGTGGCCATCGATCCGGCAGGCCATGGTGCGGCGAACACGGTCGGCGCTTAGGTGGAACAGCGATGCCTCGGCGGGGATGTCGACGCCGGCCAATATCGTCCAGGCGGGGGTGATCCGGGCCACCGGTTCGGCGGTGAGCGTCTCCGCCACGCAGAGGCCGGCGAGGCGGATGCAGGCGGCGGCGAAGTCGGGATCCCCGCCAATGTCGAATGCCTTGCGGCAGAAGCCGAGCATGAAGCCGAGCACGCGGCGGCGCGAAGGCGGATCGAGTTCCTCGGCGAGCTCGAGGATGTCCGAGCCCAGGATGATGGGCGCCACGTCGTCGGCCGAATCGGCGTGGTCCGCATTACCGACATGGGCGGAGAGTTTGGTGGCAGCGATCTTGCTCGGGCCGAACAGGCAGGTGACTTCGACCGTCCCATAGGGCGGTTCGGCGGCGAACAAGCGGCTCGCCTTGATTTCGTCGTCGATCTGGAACGCGACGAGCGCAATGTCGGAGGTCAGCATCACCGCGCGCGGCGGCAATATTGTCGCAGGCAATCTTGTCAGCAGCATCGGACCCACTCGGTATCTGGAGTTGGTCAATTTTTGACCATTGGACCTCATCAATGGATGGTGAAGTAACCGGACGGATTGTTGTGGATGTCTTCAGCCTTGATGCCGACGAGTGTGATGGTCTCGTCGCCGAGCTGGATGACGGCGCTGCCGTGCACGTCCGTGACGTGAGCTGCCACGTCGTCCGGGTTGTTGATGTCGAGGCCGTTGATGCCGCGCTCGATCTGGATCATGTCGCCGTCGTGGAAGCCCATGACGACGTTTTGGCCGCCGTCGCTGTGGAACTCGAACCGGTCGGCGCCCGAGCCGCTGACCATCGTATCGTTGCCGTCGCCGGCGATGAACAACGTCGAGCCCGAGCCGCCCATCATCATCTCGTTGCCGCTGCCGGCGACGAGCGTGTCGTGACCGCCGCCACCGAGGAGCGTGTCGCTCCCGGTGCCGCCCTGGAGGTAGTCGTCCCCATTGCCGGCCGAGAGGAAGTTGTGTGCGCCCGACGCGATCAGCGTGTCGTTACCGCCGCCGCCGAGCAGGGTGTCGTGTCCGGCGCCGCTGCTCTCGAAGTAGACGTTGCCGTTGCCGCCCTGCAGGAACTCGTGATGACCCGAAGAAAGCAGCATGTCGTTACCGTCACCGAGCGTGACGTGCTCATGGTTGCCCATCAGGTCGAAGAAATCGTGCCCTGTGCCACCGGTGATGTTGTCGTAGTTGTGTGTGATGAAGAACTGGTCTCCGGTGTCGTGTCCGCCGTGGATTACTTGATGATCGACCGAGTCAGTAATGTAACTACCACCTGGTATCGTAGCCATATCTCACCTCTGTTACTGTTTGCGCCGACATTCTGCTCAGCTCCATCATCTTTTCTAAGGAAGAAAGGTTAATCGGGATTTAAAACAGTTGAGAATTACGTTGCAAAAGTGGGGCGGCGGCCATTTTTTGGACATCAGCCTGAGCCGCGGGATAGCTGAACCGGCCAGCGGACCAAGGTGCGCTTGGCGGTGACCCGGCAATCCGCGGTTTCGAAGCGCGTGGCATAGAGCTGCGCGGTTGCGCCGACGGTCTGGAAGTTCCGGTCGGCACTGGCCGGGTCGAGGAGGGCGGGATAGGCGATCGGATCGGGGTCGCCGCAAGTCCAGCTTCGTAGACCCGGCGCCGACAGCAGGCGGATGGGTGCGGACCAATGCAGCAGGTCGGCACTCGTCGAATAGAACACGCCGCCTTGGCGCGACGCATCCTGCATCGTCGCGATGAATAGTCCGCTGGCTTCGTGCCGCACCAGGCTGGTGACCGGCCAACGCAATGCGCCGACGCCGATCGGCGTGCAGACATGCTGCTCGGGCGGCAGCCTGGCCGTGTAGGGATCTTCGAATGCGACGCCGAAGCCGGCGCCGTCCCATGCCCGCCAGGCGTTTGCGATGGGCACCGATCCGGTCCGGAGCAGGCAGTTGCCTTCGCGCTGGGCGGCGGCGTGCGTGGCGAACAGCATCATGTAGTTGGCGCCGTCATGCGTGACGATGTTCGTCGGGTTGAAGTAGCCGTGGTGCCCGATGCCGACTTCGTCGTAGCGGTAGGGCAGGGTGGCGACGAGCGCCGCGCCCGGTTCGCGGTGGAAGGTGCGCCCGCCATCGTTGGAACGGGCGAGGGTGAGGGCGTTGTACCAGCAATCCATGTAGCGCCCGGTTGGGCAGAGCGCCTTGCGGAGCTGCCCGTGGAACTCGTTGTGCAGCACGGCCCAGATCGTCCGGCCATCTGCGGTCCAAGGGGTCGCGATCCAGGTTCGATCGTCGAACGCCGCGGGATCGTCGTTCCAGGCGCCGCGGTAGACGACCGTGCAGCCGTGCCGGACGTGCAGCAGGTCGGGTCCGGCGTTGATCCGGTTGGTCTGGTCGGACGCGTAGAGTTGGACGGTGCCGTCGGCCAGTCGAATGGCGCGGGCAGGTGCGTCGGGGATGTCGTGGGCGTCGCAGGCAGGCCAGCCGCCCTCGAAAACCGAAACCGGCGGACCGGCGAGCTGCAGGACCGGTTCGGGTTGGGCGTAGGCGGCGACCGGGAGCACGAGGGCGAGCGACAGGAGAGCGACGATCTTCATTTGACGAGATCCTCGACGAGCTGTGTTTGTTCAGCGAGGCAGCGACGCAGGTCGAAGCGTTCGATCGCGCCCGCCCGGGCTGCGCGCCGGAGGTGATCGAGTTCCCGGCGGCTTTCGAGCAAATCGGCCGCCCGGGCCGCGAGGCGCGCTGTCTCCCGGGCGTCGATGAGCATGCCGTTATGGCCGTCCTGGACGACCTCTCGGACGGGGGCGACGTCGGAGGCGAGCAGCAGGCAGCCTGCGGCCAGCGCCTCGGTGCAGGACCAAGAGAGGACGAATGGAACGCTGAGGTAGAGGTGCAGGGCAGAGACCCGCAGCAGGTCGAGATAGGCAGGACGGGGGAGTTGCGAGACGAAATGGACGCGCGCCGGGTCTACGGACACGGTGCGGAGCATCGTCTCGCGCCACGTTCCGGCGGGCGGCGGGCGGCCGTAGCTTACGCCATCGCCGCCGCAGATCACGACGTGTGCGCGCGGGCGCCGGCGGAGCAACTCCGGCAGTGCGCGCATCATCAGGTTGAAGCCGCGCACTGGCTCGAGGTCGCGCGCGACGTAGGTGACGACCTCGTCGCCGATGCGAAAGCAAGGGCCGTCCGGTATCTTGAACGTGGCTTCGGGCGACGGCGCGACCTCCGCCGTGTCGATCCCGTCATGGATGACGGCGATCCTGTCGCGGAACGCGGCCGGATGCTGGTCGCGCTGCCATGCCGTCGGCGAGAGGCCGCGATCCATGATGTCGAGTCCGACGAGGAGATCGGCGTTCCAGGCGCGGATGCGGCAACGGCCGTCCAGATCGATCGCCGTCTCGGGGATGTAGCCGGTGTCCTGCCCGTCGGCGCGGTGGAACATTTCGCAGTAGGAGAGGATAGCCGCGCCCGGCAGTGCCTCGCGCAGGAACATCAGCTCGCCCCAGCCGGGATGGCCGATCACCACATCCGGGCGGAACCCCTGCTCGCCGAGCGCGAAACACGCGCGCGCCACCGCCTGGCCGTTGCGGACACAGCCGTCGGCACGCCGAAGGTATGGGTGCGTGCCGTCACCCGGGCTCTTGGGCGCCTTATAGACGAACGAGCGGACTGGACCCGGCAGCCGCGAATCGCGCTGGCCGAGGAACACGACGTCATGTCCGGCCCGGGCGAGGTGCGGCGCGAGGTGGCGGAACTGCCCGGGCGCGTTCTGATGGACGAAGAGGATGCGCACGGGGTCGCATGGTACCCTCCGCCGATTAGCAAGTGCTTAACGCGGCGCCGTTTCCGTGCAGATTGGAAGAAGGTTCTTTGCACCGGCGAACTCGAGACGACGGATGGAGTTGACAGTGCATCCCCTCTCGTTCGTGAGCCATGCCATGTCAGTGAGCCTTCCCCGCGCCCGCATTCTCGAAGGTCGTCCCTCGCCGCGAGGCGCGACTTGGACCGGGTTGGGCGTGAACTTCTCCATCTTCTCGGCGAACGCGACCAAGGTCGAGCTCTGCCTGTTCGACGACGAGGGCGAGAAGGAGGTGGAGCGGCTGGAACTGCCGGAATACACCAACCAGATCTTCCACGGCTTCGTCCCGGACGCCCGGCCCGGCACCATATATGGCTACCGCGTCCATGGCCCCTACGAGCCTGAGCAAGGGCATCGCTTCAATCCAAACAAGCTGCTGCTCGACCCCTATGCGAAATCGATCATCGGTCAGCTCGAATGGAACCCTGCGCTTTTCGGCTACCAAATGGAGACCGCCAACGACCTGACGTTCGACGAGCGGGACAGCGCGCCCTTCATGCCGAAGGCCAAAGTGATCGACCCGTCCTTCACCTGGGGCGACGACCGCTTGCCGCGAACCGGCTGGGACCGAAGCGTCATCTCCGAAGTGCATGTGCGTGGCTTTACCAAGGAACATCCCGACGTTCCGGAGCGGTATCGCGGCACGTTCCGCGGCCTGTCGGACCCGGCGGTGATCCGCCACATGAAGTCGATCGGCGTCACGGCCGTCGAGCTGCTGCCGATCCACACCTTCGTCAATGACGATTACCTGCTCGAAAAGGGCATGACGAACTATTGGGGTTACAACTCCATCGGGTTCTTCTCGCCGGCGCGGCGCTACGGCAGTGTTCAGGCTGAGGCGCTCTCCGAATTCAAGGAAATGGTCGCGCGCCTGCACGATGCCGGCCTCGAAGTGATCCTCGACGTCGTCTACAACCACACGGCCGAAGGCAACGAGAACGGGCCGACACTCTCTTTCAAGGGGATCGACAACGCCAGCTACTACCGGTTGCTGCCCGATCAGCCGCGGTACTACATCAATGACACCGGCACCGGCAACACGTTCAACCTGAGCCATCCGCGCGTGATCCAGATGGTCACGGACAGCCTGCGTTACTGGGTGCTCGACATGCATGTCGACGGTTTCCGCTTCGATTTGGGGACGATCCTGGCGCGCGAAACCTATGGCTTCGATCAGCAGAGCGGCTTCCTCCGCGCGGTGGGCCAGGACCCGGTGCTGCAGGAGGTGAAGCTCATCGCCGAGCCCTGGGATTGCGGGCCGGGCGGCTATCAGGTCGGCGCGTTCTCGCCGGGCTGGGCCGAGTGGAACGACCGTTTCCGCGATACGGTGCGCGGGTTCTGGAAAGGCGAGGATGGGCTGCTGCCGGAATTCGCGACGCGGATCACCGGCTCCGCCGACAAGTTCAGCTGGGGCGGCCGGCGTCCGTGGTCGAGCGTGAACTTCATCACCGCCCATGACGGGTTCACGCTGAACGACCTCGTCAGCTACAACGAAAAGCACAACGAGGCCAACGGCGAGGACAACCGGGACGGGAACAGCAACAACATCAGTTGGAACTGCGGCGCGGAAGGCCCGACCGACGATCCCGAGATCATCGAACTGCGCGAGCGCCAGAAGCGCAACATGCTGGCGACGCTGTTCTTCTCGCAAGGGCTGCCGATGCTGCTGGGCGGCGACGAGTTCGGCCGCACACAAGGCGGCAACAACAATGCGTACTGCCAGGACAACGAGATCTCCTGGGTCAACTGGAACCATGACGACGCTGGAAAGGCGCTGATCAAGTTCACCGGCAAGCTAGCGCGGATCCGGCGCGAGTTCCCGATCCTGCGCCGCGAGCGCTTCCTGACCGGCGCCTACAACGAGGAACTGCAGATCCGCGAGCTAACCTGGGTGACGCCGGGCGGGATCGAGATGCAGGACGAGAACTGGAACGATCCCATCGCCAAGTGCATGGGCCTGATTCTCGACGGGCGCGCGCAGGCCACCGGCATCCGTCGCCGCGGCATCGACCGCACGTTGCTGCTGATCACCAACGCGTCGCACATCATGGTCGAGTTCAGCCTGCCGCAGGTGCAGGGCGGCGGCGACTGGCATCTCCTGCTCGACACCAATCAGCCGGAGCTCCAGGAGGAACCGACCTTCCCGTTCGACCATGTCTATGGCGTGACACCGCGCTCGCTGCTGCTGTTCGAGCTGCGCCACGTGCCGAACGGCGACGCATGATCGTCGGCGACGTGATGAGCCGCGACGTCGAGTTCATCGCACCGGAAGCCTCGGCCCAGGAAGCGGCCGAGCTGATGGGCGAGATCGATGTCGGGGCCGTCCCGGTCGGGACCGCGGAGCGGTTGGTCGGGATCGTCACCGACCGCGACCTGCTCTATCGGGTCGTCGCCAAGGGCATCGATCCGGTGCAGACGCGGGTGCGCGACGTGCTCTCGCGCCCGGTCATCACCTGCCGCGCGTCGGACACGCTGAATGCCGCGATGGACCTGATGGCGGCCAACCATGTGAGGCGGCTGCCGGTGCAGGATGCGGCGAGCGGCGCGGTGGTCGGCTGGATCACGCTGGCGGACATCTCGCGGACGTTGCTGGTCGACAACACCAGTGTGCAGCAGGCGCTGCGGGAGCTGACCGAGCCGTAGGCGGGACCTTACCGCCGGTAACGCCGCATCGCGCTGCGGACAACCGCGGTCGAGAGATCGAACCTCGCCTGCACGAGATCCGCGATCAGCGCCGGCGCGCCGCTGGCGGAGTCGGCAGCCACGACGGCGCCGACGTAGAGATAAATGGCCAGGGCGAGCGTCGACGCGCGGTCGAACACCTCGCCGAGCGAGGGTGGCGCGGCGAGCGCGGTCTCGAGCCGCAGCAGCGCATTGGGGTCCGCGCCGAGGCCGATCAGCCACTGCCGAATGGCAGGCACTCGCTCGAGCGCATCGGCCTGCGCCCGGCCGGCCAGCAGCAGCGCCGCCGTCCCGTCGACCACCACGTCGCGCTGCTCGACCGTCAGCACACGCAGATTGAGCGTGAGCGGCACCAATGTCTGATGGCGGTTCTGCAGCCAGGCATGCAGCAGCTTGGCCGAGAGCGCGGTGGCGACGACTTCGCTGCCGGGGTCAGCCAGCCGCTCGCGTCGCCGGGCGAGCGACAGATGCGGCTCGACCGGTTCCGCCTCGCCCTTAAACAGGCTCAGCACCTTTAGGCTGCCACAGACCCGGCCAGCCGCTCCTCGATCTGGGTCAGGAGACGTGAAAAATCCACCGGCTTTGGGTGGTAGTCGTCACATCCGGCCGCGAGCGCCTTCTCCCGGTCACCCGACATCGCATGGGCGGTCAACGCGATGATCGGCATGGCCTGCGTCGCCGGGTCGGCCTTCAGCGTGCCGGCGACGGTCCAGCCGTCGATCACCGGAAGGTTCATGTCCAGCAGGATCACGTCCGGATGTTCGCCGCGTGCCTGGTCGAGCGCCTGCTGGCCGTCGGTGGCCAAGACGACGTCGAACCCGCGGCGCTTCAGTCGGCGGGAGAGGAAGTCCCAGATTTCCTCGTGGTCTTCGACGAGTAGGATCTTGCTCATCCGCGATTTCTCCGGGCGGTCGTGGAATTACGCACGCATGATGCGGATGTCTCCGGCGTGTGCAGATGCAACTCCTCCGGACGTTCATAGTTGCACCTCCGCTCTCAGCCGGAAGGCCAACCGTTGCGATGACCACCGACCAGATCCTCGCTTTCCTGCTCCTCGGCGGCACCGTCACCGCCTTCGCCTGGGGCCGACTACCGTACGACCTCGTGGCGCTGACGTCGCTCGGCATCGGCCTTGCCATCGGCATCATCCCGGCCAAGCACGCCTTCGAGGGGTTCTCCGACGAGGTGGTGGTGATCATCGCCGCCGCGCTGGTGGTCAGCGCCGGGATTGCGCGCTCAGGGGTGGTCGAGGCGGCAATGCGGCCGATCGCGCCAAAATTGAAGACCACGGCGCGACAGGTACCGGTGCTCTCGGCGGCGTGCATGCTGCTGTCGATGGTGACAAAGAATGTCGGCGCGCTGGCGATCTTCCTGCCGGTGGCGATGCAATTGTGCCGGCGCAACAAGACGCCCGTCTCCTCGGTGCTGATGCCGATGGCGTTCGCGGCGATGCTCGGCGGGATCGTCACGCTGGTGGGCACGGCGCCCAACATCCTGGTGGCGAAGGTCCGGGCGGATACGACCGGAACGCCGTTCGGCCTGTTCGATTTCGCGCCGGTCGGGCTCGTCGTGGCGTTGTCCGGGCTGGCGTTCGTCAGCTTCGCGTGGCGATTGCTGCCGCACGGGCGTCGCGCAGCCTCCGGGCTCGAGGCCGCGTTCAACCTGGAGGACTATACTGCCGAGGTGAACGTAGTGCCCGGCTCGGCCGTCGTCGGTACCACGGTTGCCGACGTCGAGGCGCTGTCGGAAGGCGACGTGCAGGTCGCGATGGTGATCCGAGAGCGCTTCCGCCGCTTCCCGCCCCGCCCGGAGTCGCTGGTACGCGAGGACGATTTGCTGCTGCTGCGTGGCGAGCCGTCGGACCTCGACCGGCTGGTGGCGCGCGCCGGGTTGCAATTGGCGGGGTCGGCCGAAGGGGAGGCCCGGATCGTGGAGGGCGTGATCACGGCCGACTCACCGCTGGTCGGGCGGACCCTGCTGCAAGCGCAGCTCGAGGAGCGCTTCGAGATCAGCGTGATGGCGGTCAGCCGCAGCGGCCAGCGCATCGGCCAGCGTCTGGCGACCGTGCGGCTGCGCGCCGGCGACGTCATCGTGCTGCGCAGCGCCTCGCCGCAGATGCCCGACACGCTGGGCGAATTGCGCGTTCTGCCGCTGGCGAACCGCAGCATCTCGCTCGGACGCAACGATCGCAGCATCTGGCCGACGCTGGTCCTCGTCGTGGCGATGGGGTTGGTTGCCACCCACATCCTGAATGTCGCGGTGGCATTCTTCCTCGCCGCGGTCGTCATGCTGCTGCTGCGGACGATGACGATCCATGAGACTTACGAGACGATGGAATGGCACGTCCTCATCCTGTTGGGCGCGCTGATCCCGGTCACCCACGCGCTGAAGGACACTGGCGGGACGCAGTTGCTCGCGAACGGCCTGCTATCGGTGGTGCAAGGGCTGCCCGGCGTCTGGGCGCTCGGGCTGATCCTGGTGATCACCATGGTGGTGACCCCTTTCCTGCACAATGCGCCGACGGTGCTGATCATGGGCCCGCTCTCGGCGACGGTCGCCAAGCAGCTCGGCTACAACGTGGACCCGTTCCTGATGGCGGTCGCACTCGGCGCCGCGTGCGATTTCCTCTCGCCGCTGGGACACCAATGCAACACCCTTGTCATGGGACCCGGCGGCTACCGCTTCATCGACTACCCCCGCCTCGGAGCGCCGCTCTCCCTGCTCGTCATCGCCGTCGGGCTACCGATGATCATGCTGGTCTGGCCCCTGCATTAAACCAGACTACAGCGCGGCTACTCGCCCGAGTGACGCCGCTTCAATCCTCGGCCTCCTCGGCCTTCAGCAGCAGTTCGTCGATCTGGCGGAGCAACTCGTCGAACACGACCGGCTTGGCGTGGAACTGGTCGCAGCCGGCATCGAGCGCCCGCTGCCGATCGGCCGCCATTGCTCGTGCGGTCAGCGCAATGATCGGGACACGGTTCTCCTGCGCCCGCAGCGTCTGCGCGACTGTCCAGCCATCCATCACCGGCAGGTTCATGTCCAGCAGCACGATCTCTGGGCTCTCGGCCGTCACCTGGTCGAGCGCCTGCTGGCCGTCATGCGCGAGCACCACCTCGAAGTTTCGCCGCCGCAACCTGCGTGACAGCGAATCCCAAAGTTCCTCATGGTCCTCGACGAGCAAGATTTTCGTCATTCCACTCCGTTCGCGCGCGCGCCGCCATTCGATGTAGCTGAAACTTCAGACGCCCGGCTTGGTTCATACCCAAGCGTTGTAACGAAACCAGGGACATTGCACCATCTTCGACATGGCACATGACGTGAGCACGACCCGAGAGCAGCGTGGGCTCACCGCGTCGGCGGTGCGGACCACGGCGATGCTGAACGGCGGCGCCGTCGTCGTTGCGGCCCTGTATTTCGGGCAGGAATTGCTCGTTCCCCTGATGCTGGCGGGTCTGCTCGCCTTCGTCCTTGCTCCGTTGGCCCGGCTGCTGCAGCGCGCGCGTCTGCCGCACGTCGCCGCCGTGCTCCTGGCCGTGGTCATCGCCTTCGTGGTTATTGGTCTGCTCAGCTTGGTGGTTGGTCAGCAGATCTCTGCGCTGGCCGGGCAACTGCCGCAGTATCAGGCCAACATCACGGCCAAATGGGAAAAGCTGATCAGCAGCAACGCCTATATCGCCCACTTGGCCGAGCCGCTGTCCGGCGGCATCGGTGCGCTCGGCGGCAGTGCGTCGCCGTTGGCGCTTGCCGAACGCTTCGCCCGGCCGCTGTTGGGGCCGGTCGCGACCGCGGCCGTCGTGCTGACCTTCACCCTCGTGATCCTGCTGTATAGCGAGGACCTGCGGGACCGTTTCGTCCGCCTGGTCGGCCGCAACGATCTGCACCGCACCATCTTCGCGCTGAACGACGCGGGGCACCGCCTCTCGCGCTACTTCCTGTCGCAGCTCACCATCAATGCCGCATTCGGAATTTGGATCGGCGGCCTGCTGGCCGTGTTCGGTATGCCCGGGCCGATCCTGCTCGGCCTGTTGGCCACGCTCATGCGTTTCGTGCCGTTCATCGGTACGTTCATCGCCGTGATCGCACCCTTCGCACTGGCCGTCGCGATCTCGCCGGGTTGGACGCTGGCCATCATGGTCCTGGCGCTGTTCGTGGTGAGCGAACTCGTCGTCAGCCAGATCGTCGAGCCGCTGCTCTACGGCCATAGCACCGGCATCTCGCCGGTCGCGGTGTTGGTGGCGACGTCGTTTTGGACGCTGCTTTGGGGCTTCGTCGGCCTGCTGATCGCGACGCCGATCACGGTCTGCCTCGTGGTCATGGGTCGTAACGTGGCGGCGTTGGCGTTCCTGGACGTCCTGTTCGGCAGCGGCTCGCCCCTGCTGCCGGCCGAGACGTTTTACCAGCGGGCCCTTGAGGGTCGCTCGCTCGCCTTGTTGCCGGCGGCGCGCGAACAGATCACCGCTTCGTCGCAAGCCGAATATTTCGACCACGTCGCCATTCCCGCGCTGGCGCTGGCGGTCCGGGATGGCCTGCGTCACCACGCCGCGCCCGAAGCGTCCGACCCGGTGCATGAGCAGATCAGTCTGCTGCTCGAAGCGCTCGCTGCCGACCCGGTCACGCCGCCCGCGGCCGGCGCCTGGCAGGCAGAGGGCGCGATCCTGTGCCTGCCGGCGCGTGGCGATTTCGATGATCTGGCAGCGCAGATGGCCGTACACGCGCTGCGTGAGGCCGGTTTCGGGGCCCGTGCGGTGCCCAACACGATTTTGGACAACGTGGCCGCCGACAAGGAGCCCGACTTCTCCAAGCTGCGGCTCTGCTGTCTTTCCGTGCTCGAGGACGGCGCGAGCGCGGCGGCGATCCGCTTCTTCATCCGGCGGATGCAGCGCAAGATGACCGGCGCGACCGTCGTCGTCGGCCTATGGGGAGCCACCGCGGAATCACCATTGCTCCTGGCGCTGCGTGCGGAGGGCGACGAGGAGAACGTCATCGTGTCGATCGGCGAGTTCGTCGCGTTCAGCAAGGCCGTTTCCGTGCAACCGGAGAACGTCGTTGCCTGAGGCGTCGATCGCGTCGCGCGTCCGGGGCGCCGACCGGCTGATGCTCGTCGCCGGGCTGCTGATGGCGGTCGGCCTCGCGGCTGCTCTGCTCTGCTATCGCACGATGGACGGGATCCGGGCGTTAGACGCGCGCGAACATGCGCGGGTGATCGCGGCAGAACGTCTGCTCTCGGCGCTCAAGGACGTCGAAACCGGCGGCCGCGGCTTCGTTATCACCGGCAACGAGGAGTTCCTCGAACCCTATAAAGCCGGTGTTGCCGACGTTCCCGATCGCCTCCGCGAACTCGCCGAACTCGGATCGATCGACGACCTGCAGCGCCTCGCCGAAGAGAAGATCGCCGTCACCCGCGATATCATCGACGTCAGGCGTCGAACCAACGACAACACGCTGGTCACGAGCGGACGCGGCAAGGTAGCGATGGATCGCGTGCGCGCCGACATCGGCATGCTGCAGCAACAGAGCGATGCCGTGGTGGCGCGGGCGCATCAGCGCGACGAGCCGCGGGCAGCTGGCTTGCTCGCGATCGCGGCGGTCGCGCTAGGCGCGAGCTTCTTCTGCATTTTCACGGTCGCTCGCCGACGCCGCCGCTCCGAGCAGGCCAGCCGCAGTGACCTGGCGCTCAGCGAGACCCGCATCCGCACCTTGATCGAGGCCACCGCCGCGATCACCTGGCTGATGCCGCGCAACGGGCACTTCGACGGCGAGCAGCCCGGTTGGACCGGCTTCACCGGCCAGGACACGCAGGCGCTCGCCGGGCTTGGCTGGCTCGACGCAATCCACCCCGACGATCGCGAGACCGTCGAGCGGCTGTGGCCCGGCGCCATCGCGGCCGGCCGTCCCTTCACCTTCGAGCACCGCCTGCGCCGGGCCGACGGCGCCTGGCGCAACATGTTCGTCCGCGCCGTCCCCATGCGCGGCGATGACGGGCAGGTCCGCGAATGGGTCGGCACCGACACCGACATCACCGAGCGGCGCGACGCGGAAGCTGCACTGGTCACGGCCAAGGAGCAGGCCGAGGACGCCAACCGCGCCAAGAGCCAGTTCCTTGCCAACATGAGCCATGAGCTGCGCACCCCGCTTTCGGCCGTCATCGGTTACGCCGAGATGCTCGAGGAGGAAATCGAGGATCTCGGGGCGACCGGACTGCTCGATGACGTCCGCAAGATCCGCGGCAATGCGCGGCATTTACTGAGCCTGATCAACGACGTTCTCGACCTGTCCAAGATCGAGGCCGAGCGCATGACGACATATGCCGAGGAGTTCCTGCCCGGCGGCCTGGCGCGCGACGTGGTCTCGACAGTGGGCGGGCTGGTCGCCAAGAAGGAGAACCGGCTGACGCTCGATCTCGGCGACGAAGCCGCGCTCGGCCGTATGCACACCGACCAGGTCAAGCTGCGCCAATGCCTGCTCAACCTGATCGGCAACGCTGCCAAATTCACCGAGAACGGCGATATCACCCTGCACATCCGGCGGGAGGCTGACAGGTTCCGCTTCAGCGTCAGCGACACGGGCATCGGCATGACGCCGGAGCAGCTTTCCAATCTGTTCGAGCGCTTCGCCCAGGCGGACGCCTCGACCACGCGCAAATTCGGCGGCACCGGTCTTGGTCTCGCGATCACCCGCGCCTTCGCGCGCCTGCTCGGCGGCGATGTCACGGTCGAGAGCGAGGAGGGTCGCGGATCAACCTTCACCATCGAGATCCCCGCGGTCCTGCCGGAGAGCGAGCCGGAATCCGCTCACGACGCCGCCGCTCCGATCGGCGACAACCACCTCGTCCTGGTCATCGACGACGACGCCAATCAGCGCGAACTGCTGACCCGCTTCCTGGAGCGACAGAACTTCGCCGTCCGCACCGCCATTGACGGCAAATCCGGGCTTGCCCTGGCCAACGAGCTGAAACCGCGCGCCATCCTGCTCGACGTCATGATGCCGCAGATGGATGGCTGGTCGGTGCTGACCCACCTCAAGGCCGACCCCGAGCTCGCCGGGATACCCGTCGTCCTCGTCACCTTCGTCGACGACCCGGCGCTCGGCGAGACGCTCGGGGCGGCCGAGCTGATCCCCAAGCCGGTCGATTGGGACCGCCTCAGCCAGGTCATGGAACGCTTCCGCGGCGAGGGCGACGTGCTTGTGGTCGACGACGACGCAGACACACGCTCGCGGCTACGCAAGGTGCTCGAGCGCAACGGCTGGTCCGTCTCGGAGGCGGAGAACGGCCAGGCCGCGCTCGACAAGGTTCATGCCGCCCCGCCGCAGATCATCGTGCTGGACCTGACCATGCCGGTCATGGACGGCTTCACTTTCCTGCAGGCGCTTCGGGCCGACGAGCGTTACCGCGACATCCCCGTCGTGGTGCTCACCGCGCATGATCTGTCGCCGGGCGAGAAGCAGCGGCTCGAGGGCGCGGACCGGGTGCTGCAGAAAGGCGAGCAGAGCCTGCGCGACGTGGCTGGAGAGGTGCTGACGCTCGCGGGTCAGCCGCCACCTGCCGCCGATCGCACAGAGGTTTGATCACGTAATAATTACCAATCTTGCTACATCCCTCCCTGCGTCGCGGATCAATCGCGAGCCCGGACGTTAGAGCCGATATGGCCGCCGGTCATCAAAGGGAGCTTCGCCAGAATGTCACAAGCAGCCAAGACGGCCGCACCTGCGTCGCATGGTGAGCACGCCAGCCACGAGCACCATCTGACCGCGGCAGCGCACCACCACGCCGCGGCCCACCATCATCACCAGGCGGCGCACCACCATGCCGCCGGTGAGCACGATGTGGCCAAGCACCACGCCAAGACCGCCCACAAGCACAGCGAGCAGGCCCACAAGCACACTGCTTCGGCGCACGACCACTCGCACAAGTAAGCCAGCTCGCCCGGGGGCAGCCTACCCGTGCCCCCGGTCGACCGGCTGCTAGAGTTCTTCCTCGATCATCCGCGCCCACCACTCGCTCGCGCGCTCGCCGATGCCGCGGTTCGACCAGTTTTGCGGGTCGATCGGGCGCGAATGCGCGACGTCGTCGGCGAACATCGCGTCCATCTGCTCGCCGAAGGGCCGGTCGATGATGACTGCGTCGATCTCGTTGTTCAGGACCGTGCTGCGCCAATCGAGGTTGGACGAGCCCACGAAGGACCACAGCCCGTCGATCACGCCGGTCTTGGCGTGCAGCACCACGTCCTGCAGCTCGTAGATGTGGACGCCGGCCTCCAGCAGTTCGTGAAAATGCGACCGCCCGGCGGCGATGGAGGCGCTGCTGTCGCTGTGCGACGCGGTGATTAGCGCGACGTCGACGCCTCGGCGCGCCGCGTCGGCCAAGGCGCGCAGCAGGTCCGGCGGCGGGCCGAAGAAGCCGGTCGTCAGATGGATCGAGTGCTTGGCCAGCGCCACGGTCGAGAGAAGCGTCTCGTAGATCACCGGATGGTTGTCGTTGGGCGCCCCGTCGATCGCTTGCACCAGTGACGGACCGCGCATCGCCGTCGGCGGCGGTGGCGGTTCGGGCAGCGCCGGCCCCTTCTGCGCCGCCCAGGTCTTCATGAACAAGGCCTCGAACTGCCCGACCACGGGCCCTTCGATCTGCACGTCGGTATCGCGCCAGCGCATCTTCTCCGGGTCGCTCGACGACGTGCTGGCCCGGTTCAAATAGACGCCGGTGATGTTGAGCCCGCCGGTGATCACCGTCTGATTGTCGATCACCAGCAGCTTGCGGTGGTCGCGGTGATCGAGGTCGATCCGGGTGCCGATCGGATTGTACTCGACGACCTTCACCCCCGCCGCCTTGAGCTGGTCGAACAGGGCTTTGTCCTGCGCATTGGAGCCCCATGCGTCGTAGATCAGGTGGATCTCGACCCCGTCGGCGCGCTTCTTCAGCAAGGCTGGCGCGAACAGCTTGGCGCCTTGCGTGTCGAACTGGTAGCTCTCCATGTCGATCCGCTGCTTCGCGGCAGCGATCGCCGCCAGCATCGCGGGATACGTCTCGTCCCCGTTGCGCAGCAGCACGATCCGGTTGCCCGCCGTGAACGGCGCCTTCTGCAGGTGGCTGCTGATCTGCATCATGCGCGCGATCGTCTGTTGTTCGGTCTCGGGCGCGGTCGCCTCGAGCAGCTTCGGATCCACGGTCTTCGGCGCCGACGCGCAGGCAGAAAGCCCGAGCAGCAGCGCCGCCATCATCCAAACCCGTCCAGTTGTCGTCATGCGCGGTGAACGTTGAACGCTGCTCTCGGTTGTCACGACCCTATCCATGCCGTTTGCGGGGCCGACTATCCTTCAAATTGATTGAGGTCTTATGAAGGCGCGAAGCGCTCAGTTGCGTGATGCCGAACCAGGGCGCAGGATACGTTGCGAAAACGGTCCGTACTAGGGTGGTGCATGGCGCGATCAGGTCTCTCGTTCGTCACCTTCGCTTTGCTATGCGCCGCCCCCGCGCTGGCCCAGGGGCCGGCCTTCTCCGGTGGCCGCGACGTCTTCTCCGTCACCGACTGCACGCAGCCCATCCCGCTGCGCTTCGTCATGGAGGGCAAGCCGTCCGCCATCCGCTCCGGCGGCATCGCGCCCCGCCCCGCCGCGAGCCCGCCGGGCTGGACGGTCGAGTGGGACAAGCCCGCCGCCACCGATGCCGCGGTCAACGAATACGCCAGCGCCGGACACATCAAGGAAGGTTGCCCCACGCCCGGCCTGTATGGGGTGCCGCTGACCATCTACGGCGAGGATCACGGCACCGCGTTGCTCAGCCTCACCCTGATCCGCGTCGCCGAGCCCGTGCTCGACATCCCGGCCACCGCCACGCTCGCGGCGGAATGGCTCTGGGGCACCCCCGCGCCGGCGACGCTGTTCCTGCGCGAGACCGTTCCCGGCGCGCCGGACACGAGGGTCTCGGTGATCGGCGGCGAACTGAAGACCGCTGCCGGCGAGCCGACCGGCCTCGCGCTCGAGGCCGCGCCGCCAGCGATCGTCGTCAAGCCGGGCGAGAGCGCGCAAGTCAGCCTCAAGCCCACGCAAACCCCGGCGCCCGGCGCCTACACCGCCAAGCTGGCGCTCAGCGGCCCCGCCGTGAAGCCCGGCACCACCGTCGAAATCATCTACAAGATGCGCGTCGCGACCTACTACCTACTGGGCGTGCTAGCGCTCGGCATCGTGCTCGGCCTCGTCGTCAACGTCTATCTCGCCGCCCGCGCCGCCCTCGATGCCGCCCTGGTCACCGGCCTGCGCGCCATGCAGTCGCTCACCCGCCGCGCAACGCCGCAGCGCGACCCGGCGGTGCAGCAGCGCCTGCTCGCCGTCGCCACCCTGCTGCAATCCAATCTCGAAGAGTCCACCAAGCCCGACGAGATCGCGGCCCGGGTCGCCGAAGCCGAAGCCCAGGCCAAGGAGATCGAGAACAAGGCCGTCGAGGCGTCCGCCGGGCTGCAACAGGCGCTCATCGCCGCCCGCGCCCTGTTCCGCCCCAGCGGCGCCCTTTGCGACGCCGCGCTCGCCCGCCGTCTTGCCGACCCGATCGGCGACATCGACCTGCTGCAGCGTACCGCCGATGCGGGCGACGTCGAGCAGACCACGGCGCGTCTGCAGGATTACAACCGCGACCTGCCCGGCCGGATCCTGCCCTCCGTGCAAGGCTTCCTGGCCGACGCCCGCGCCGACCTGCGCGCCCTCGGCCCGCTGCCGCCCGACCGCGATCTCGCGCAGACCCGCGATGGTCTGAGCAAACGCATCGAGGACGCCTATGGCGGGCAGGATCTCGGCTTGATCGTCAAGGCGGCCGACGACGTCGCCCGCGGCATCCGGGCCTGGATCGACCTCGAACTGCCCGCGGCGATGGCCGCGCTGTGGCGGCAATCCGCCCGC
This sequence comes from uncultured Alphaproteobacteria bacterium, assembly GCA_963848035.1. GTDB lineage: Bacteria > Pseudomonadota > Alphaproteobacteria > Acetobacterales > Acetobacteraceae > JAVVHH01. The sequence goes on along the minus strand of CAWKCD010000001.1, from coordinate 966,297 downwards.
ATCCTCACCGCATCGCCGGCCCTGGCTCAGCGTCTGACCGCCGCCGCCGACGACGCCGAGCAGCTCCAGCGCCCGGCGCGCGATCCGCTCGAGCGCCTCGCCGCGCTCGGCCTGCTCGTCAAAGCCGTCTCGGCGGCGATGGCGGACGCCGCGCCCGACGACGCCGCGTTGTTCGACGCGCTGTCGCAGGGCGACTACCTCGCCGCCGCGCGGTCGCTCGCCGGCCTGCCGGCGCCGGCGCAACTCGAACCCCAAGCCGCCGTGCAGGATATCGAGCCCGGTTCGGGTGGTGCGCTCGTGCTCGCGCCGGCAAGCCCCGTCCCGGTGCTGCGCGTCAAGCCGCTCCTGCCGCTCGCGCAGGACTCGATGGTCGTCCTGCGCTGGATCGGCATCGCGCCGGGGCCGGAACGCGTCAACTGGGTCTGCCAGCCCGCGGACGCCGCCGCCGTCCAGCCCGGCCCCGCCGGCGCCACCATCCGCCCGAGCAAAGCCGGTTTCCTCACCATCTTCCTCGAGCTCGACAAGGTCCGGGTCGGCGAAGTCCGCACCTATGCCGGGGACGTATCCGAGCAAGCAATCTACACCATTGCCGCCCGCGAAGGCCGCTTCGCCCGCACCGCGATCACGGTCGCCACCGCGCTGCTCACCGCCTTCGCAGGCTACGAGATCTTTGTGCCGACCTGGTTCGGCACCGTCGGCGATTTCTCCGCAGCCTTCTTGTGGGGCTTCTTCGGCCAGTTCGGCCTCGACCGTGTCCGCGAACTCGCCAAGCCCCTGCTGTCCCGAGCGCTACCCACCTAGGCCCTCAAAAGGAGGCGTTCATGGCTCGAACTGTCAAACGGACCCGTCCCGCTCCTCCGCCACCCTCGCCGCCAGTCCGCATCAGCATCGTCCAGGGGACGCTGGAGGCCGATCAGGACGCGATCGTCCTGGCGACGCCCGGCGGCCTGCGCCTGACGCTCGATGTCGGCGCCCGCAACGATGCCGCCGCCGCGCGCGCGCTGCTCAGCCACCGTCTCGGCGCCGACGCCGCCATCCGCGGACGCCAGGACGGCGGCACGTTGCACGATGCGCGCCTGGTCCAGCGCCCGAGCGAGATCGACGATACCGCCGCCTTCGCCGGCGTCCGCGCCGCACTCGCGCTACACACCGCCGAGCTGCTCGCCCGGCCTGGTGTTCTCGCGGTCCGGCCCGGCTACCGCTTCGACCAGGGCTGGACCGACGGGACCCCCGCGATCGTCGTGGTGACCGACCCGGCGAGCACGCCGGATCTGCCGGCCCAGCTCGACGGCGTCCCGCTCGACCGGCAGCCCGCGTCTCCGCTGCAGCAATGGGCCGCGCGCGGCCCGCGTGCCGGCAATGAACAGCTCTCCAACCCTGCCGGCTACGCGCTGCCCGCCTTCCAAGCCGCCACTCCCGGGGTCGCGACGCTCGAGCCGGAGCTGGTCCGCCGGTCGAAATACGTGCCGCCGCCGGGCTTGCGGCTCGACCCGGTGAGCGGCCCGGTCGACGTGCTCTGCCACTGCAGCCCGGACGCCGGTTGGCCCACCCTGCAAACCTTCCTCGCCGGCACGCAGTCGACGCTCACGGTCGCCATGTACGACTTCACAGCACCTCACATCCTGACGCAGCTCTCCACCACCCTGGCCCGCGCCGGAACCCTGCAGCTCGTGCTCGACCCCCGCATCAGCCTGTCGGCCGGCGGCGACGGCGAGAACCCGAAAGCCGACGACAAGACCGAGGACGAGGTGGTCGGCGCCCTCCGCCAACGTCTGCGCACGCGCTTCGCGTTCGACTGGGCCGCCATCACCCAGCACGACAAGACCACCGGCGGCATCTTCCCGACCGCCTACCACATCAAGGTCGCCGTGCGGGACGGCAGCGCAATGTGGCTCTCCTCGGGCAACTGGCAATCCTCGAACCAGCCCCCGTTCGACCCGCTGAACGCCGATGCCGGGGGCGTCGAGGGCGTTTACAACCGCGAATGGCATGTCGTGATCGACGACGCGCGGCTCGCCGGCCTCTACGAGCGCTTCATCCAATACGACGCGACCCAAGCCGCCCCGCTGCAAGTCCAGCCCGAGACCCACGCGCGCCCAGACGTGCTGATCCCCGAGACGTTGACCGCCCAATCCGCCGGCTCGCCCCGCTTCTTCGCCCCGAGCCGGATCACCCTCGCCGCGGACGAGCAGGTGCAGCCTTTGCTGACGCCCGACAACTATGCCGCACACCTGCTGCCTCTGCTCGCCGGCGCAACCAAGTCGATCTGGTTCCAGAACCAGTATATTCACTTCTCGAACCGCGAGGATCAGAACCCGCCGGAGTTCCTCGCCCTTGCCGGCGCGCTTCGCGATCAGATCCAGGCCGGGCTCGACGTCCGTATCCTGCTGCGCGCCATCGGCGACACCCGCGAGATGATCGAGGCGCTGGTCCATTTCGGCATCCCGCCCAAGTGCATGAAGCTGCAGAAGGCCGCGCACAACAAAGGCATCATCATCGATGACGAGATCCTCGTGCTGGGCAGCCACAACTGGTCCGGCGACGGCACCGTCTACAATCGCGACGCCAGCCTGATCTTCCGCAGCAAGTCGATCGCCGCCTACTACAAGCCGATCTTCGACTACGACTGGACCAACGACCGCACGACTGCGCAACGCATCGAGACCGACGACCTCTCGCCCCAGCTCGCCACCGGCGCGCCCACGCCGCCTGGCATGCTGCGCGTTCCCTGGGGCGTCTATTACGGCGAAAGCCAGCCCGGCTGGATCGACGACGCGATCGAGCGTCTCGCCATCGCCCCGCCATCGGCCGGCTTCGACCTGCAGCGCGCGACCTCGATGGCGGTGGGCACCGCGCCCTCGCTGCCGCGGTCGAGCCCGGTCGCCGACCTGCTCGCCGCCCGCGACGAACTCACCCAGCGCTACCTGACCTCCGAGCGCGCCCAGGCGATCACGCTGCAGGCCCGCTTCGCCTCGCCCGAGCCGGAGGCCAACATCATGGCCGTCGGCGTCGGCGAGAAGATCTCGGACGGGCTGCATACCGGGACGCTCGCCGTGAATCTCTTCGTCCGCGTCAAATATGCCCGCGGCGCGCTCTCGGCCCGCAACATGCTGCCGTCGCACATCGCCGGCGTGCCCATCGACATCACCGAGATGGGCGAGATGACCAAGCTCACCGACTTCCCCGACCCGCGCGCCCAGCTCACCCCCGCCCAGCCCGGCGCCTCCGTCGGCTTCGCCTTCCCCGGCGATACCGAGCGCATGGCCGGCACCTTCGGCGCCCTCCTGCAGGATCCCGACACCGGCCAGTTCTACATCCTGTCCAACAACCACGTCCTGGCCAATGAAGGCCGCTTCGCCGCTGGCACGCCCATCTACCAAAGCGGCCTGCTCGACCTCTCGCCCGGGCTCGCCAAGCGTCAGATCGCCACACTGCAGACCGTCGCGCCGCTCACCGCCAATCCGCTGCGCGTCGATGCCGCCGTGGCCCTGGTCGACCGCGCCAGCGACGTCACGCCCGAGATTCTGCATATCGGTCCCATCAGCGGCTCGACCCCGGCGCTGCAGGACATGATCGTGCACAAGTTCGGCCGCACGACCGGCTATACCGTCGGGCGAATCACCAGTGTGGCCACCAACGTGCAGCTCCGCTACGAGACCGGCTTGTTCACCTTCACCAACCAGATCTTCATCGAGGGCATGGGCGCGCCGTTCAGCGGCGCCGGCGATTCCGGCTCGCTCATCGTCGACCGCACCAGCGGCAAGGCGGTTGGCCTGCTGTTCGCCGGCTCGTCGACGCACAGCGCGGCCAATCATATCGATGACGTGCTGGCGGCATTCCCGACCTTGCGGCTGCGTTGAGCGAAGCCGCGGCGCGGGCGGCGCTGGACGCCCACAGCCATGCGCTGATGCAGCAGACCGGCGCCTTCGCCTGCGGCATCCGCCAGGAGGCCGGCCGCTGGGTCATCGTGCTGACGGTCGCCGGGCCGCCCACCGCGGCGCCGCCGGCCACCGCAGGCGGGCTGCCGGTCCGCGTCGAGCAGGGCGAGGCGATGAGCCCGGGCTGAGTTGAACCTTCGCAGCCCGTTGGTGTTCCTGGATGATGCCCCGACAACCGAACCTCGACGATCTCGTCGCCCTTGCCCACGGCCTGCCGCAGCTCTGCTGGCTCGCCGCCCCGGACGGCACGATCTATTGGTACAACGACCGTTGGATCCATTACACCGGCCTCAGCCCGGAGGAGATGCACGGCTGGGGCTGGCGCCAAGTGCACGACCCCGAGCACGTCGAGCGCGTCGTCGCTGGCATCACCCACTCGTTCGAGACTGGAGAGGATTGGGAGGACACGTTCCCGCTTCGCCGTCATGACGGTCAATGGCGCTGGTTCCTTTCCCGCGCGCAGCCCTCGCGCGACGCGGACGGCAACATCCTGCGCTGGATCGGCACCAACACCGACGTCACCGAAGCGATGCACACGGAACTCGAGCTGCGCACCAAGGAGCATCGCTACCGCTCCCTGGTGCAAGCGGTGTCGCAGATCGTCTGGCGCGCCGATTCGAACGCGCGACTGATCGGCGACACCACCCCGTGGCAGGAGTTCACCGGCCAATCCGAGGAAGCCGTCTCCGCCCTCGGCTGGATGGACTCCATCCATCCCGATGACCGCGAGGGGACGCTGCAGGCCTGGAAGGAAGCCGTCGCCAACCGCGACTTCTACCAGGTCGAGCATCGCATGCGCCGTCATGACGGCCAGTGGCGCTTCATGTCCGCCCGCGGCGCGCCAGTATTGGACGACAACGGCAACCTGATCGAATGGGTCGGCATCCACGCCGACATCACCGAACGCAAGCGCATCGAGATCGACCTGCAGCGCGCCAAGGAGGCGGCCGACGAGGCCAACCTCGCCAAGAGCCAGTTCATCGCCAACATGAGCCACGAACTCCGCACCCCGCTGTCGGCGGTCATCGGCTACAGCGAGATGCTCGAGGAGGAGGCGCAGGATGCGGGCCTGACCGAGATGCTCGGCGACCTGCGCAAGATCAACGAAGCCGCCCGTCACCTCCTTGGCATGATCAGCGACGTGCTCGACCTCTCCAAGATCGAAGCCAACCGGATGAGCACGTTCGCCGAGACCTTCGCCGTCGAGACCCTGCTCGCCAGCGTCTCCGACACGGTCCAGGCCCTCGTCGCCAAGCGCGGTAACACGCTGGTCATCGACGCGCCCGTCGCCCTCGGCGGCATGCACACCGACCTCGTCAAGCTGCGCCAGTGCCTGTTCAACCTGCTCGGCAACGCCGCCAAGTTCACCGAGAACGGCACCATCACGCTGCATGCCAAGCGTTTCCACCGCGACAGCGTCGCCTGGATGGAGTTTGCCGTCGAAGACACCGGGATCGGCATGACGGCCGACCAGCTCGCCATCCTGTTCGACCGCTTCGTCCAAGCCGACGTCTCCACCACCCGCCGCTATGGCGGGACCGGCCTAGGACTCTCGATCACCCGCGCGTTCGCCGAACTGCTCGGCGGCGAGGTCGATGTCGCCAGCGAAGAGGGGCGGGGATCCACGTTCACGATCCGCGTGCCAGCCGAGCTCGTCGCGCCCGAGGCGGACTTGATCGGCAGCTCCGAAGGCCCGGCCACCGCGGAGACCGTGCTGATCATCGACGACGACGCCAGCACCCGCGAACTGCTCACCCGCTATCTTCAGAAGGAGGGTTTTGCGACCCGGGAGGCCGCCGATGGCGCGACAGGCTTGGCGCTCGCGAATGCGATCCGGCCGCGCGTGGTGCTGCTCGATGTGATGATGCCGCAGATGGACGGCTGGTCCGTCCTCTCCTCGATCCGCCGCGACCCCGACCTCGCCGACACCCCAGTGATCATGATCTCCTTCGTCCACGAGGAAGGCCTCGCCGCCTCGCTCGGCGCCAACGACTACCTCTCGAAGCCGATCGAGTGGGACGAGCTGCGCGGCGTGCTCGCCCGCTACCGCCGCAGCGCCGCCGGCGGCGATGTCCTGGTCGTCGACGATGATCCCGACACCCGCCATCGCCTCACCACCATGCTCAACCGCACCGGCTTCACGGTTCGCGCCGCCGCAGATGGCCCGGCCGCGCTCGCGCTTGCCGAGCAAGCCAAGCCGGCCATCGTGCTGCTCGACCTGGTGATGCCCGGAATGGACGGGTTCGCCGTGCTCAAGGCATTGCGCGCCCGCCCGGAGTGGCAAGACATCAGCGTCGTCGTGCTCACCGCCAAGGACATCACCGCCGCCGAACGCGCCTTCCTCGAAGGCGAGGCCGACCAGGTCCTGACCAAAGGCAACACCAGCTTCCGGGAACTGGCCGAACAACTCCGCGGCCTCGCGCCCGCACAGGGCGAGCCCCATCTCTGATCTCGAGCCCGATGTAACCGGACCGCTCGCGGCAGCGAACGAGTTGCCAAGTCTATCGGAGGTGTCCCATGCGTCGTTTTGCCCTCGCCGCGTCCTTGTTCGCTGCGCTCGTCGATACCCCCGCCCTTGCCGCGACCGAGATCCCCTACACGCCGGCTGCCTTCCAAGCGGCCCAGGCCGCCAACGAGCCCATCGTCGTCTGGGTTCATGCCACCTGGTGCCCGACTTGCGCCAAGCAGGCGCCGATCCTGTCCAAGCTCGAGGCCGAACCCGCCTACAAGGCGCTGAAAGTCTTCAAGGTCGACTTCGACAGCCAGAAAGACGTCGTCCGCGCGTTCGGCGTGCAGATGCAAAGCACCCTGATCGCCTTCCACGGCGCCAAGGAGGCGGCGCGCAGCACCGGCCAGACCAACGAGGACGCCATCCGCGACGTCGTCGCCAAAACCGCCGGTTGATCCGTGGAGATCGGGGGCATCCTGCTGGGCCTGCTCGCCGGGGTGCTCTCGACGCTCTCTCCCTGCGTGCTGCCGCTGCTTCCGCTGGTGCTCGGCAGCGCCGCTTCGGTTCATAGGGCTGGCGCGCCGCTGCTCGCCGCCGGGCTCGCGCTTTCTTTCACGGTGATCGGGCTGTTCGTCGCCACCGTCGGCTTCGCCATCGGGCTGGATGGTGCGGTGTTTCGGACATTCTCGGCCGTGCTGCTGATGGCCATGGGCCTCCTCCTGCTCAGCGCGGCGATGCAGAACCGGTTCGCGTCGGCCACCGGAGGAATAGCGGACGCCGGCAACCGGTTGCTCGACCGCTTCGCCCCCCGCGGTGCGGCCGGCCAATTCCTGGTCGGGCTGCTGCTCGGCGCAGTATGGGCGCCCTGCGTCGGACCGACGCTCGGCGCCGCCTCCCTGCTTGCGGCCCAGCGCCAAGACCTGCCGGCGGTGGCGGCCATCATGTTCGCCTTCGGGCTCGGCGCGGCACTGCCCTTGCTGTTGATCGGCTCGTTGTCGCGCCAGGCCATCATGCGGTGGCGCGGACGGATGATGCGGGCCGGCGCCAGCGGCAAGTCGCTGTTCGGCGGCGTCGCCGTCCTCACCGGTCTGTTCATCCTGACAGGCACCGACCACCGGCTCGAGAGCTGGGCGGTTGCGAACTCGCCGGCCTGGCTGACCGACCTGACGACGCGTTATTGAAACCATGACCGCCGTTGCGACCTACGGGCGCCAAAACACCGCTACACTGGGCGCTGCAACCGGGCCAAGCAGGGCGAGAATAGGCGTGGATACCGAGTCGCGTTGGAGCGCGTTGATGCTGGCGGCACAGGATGGGGACGGCGCAGCCTATGGCGCGGTGCTGCGCGACTGCGTGCCCTTCATCCGCACCGTCGCCGCCTCGGTCGGCGTGCCGCAGCCGGCGCTCGACGACGTGGTGCAGGAGGTGCTGCTGGCGGTTCATCGTGCCCGCCACACCTTCGACCCCACCCACCCGTTCACCCCGTGGCTCCGCACGATCGCCCAGCGCCGCGCCATCGATGCCCTGCGCGCCGGCGGACGCCGCCGCGACCGCGAGCAGCACGCGCCATTCCAATACGAAAGCCACCCCGACCCGGCACCCAGCGCCGCGACCGAGGTCGAGCGCGCCGACGATGGCGGCCGGCTGCGCGAGGCGGTCGCCGGTTTGCCGGCCGGCCAGCGCCAGGCCGTCGAGCTGCTTGGCTTACAGGAACTCTCGCTGGACGAAGCCGCCTCGCGCACCGGCCGCACCAAGGTCGCGCTCAAGGTGAACCTGCACCGCGCCCTGAAGGCGCTGCGCGAGCGGCTGGTCGACCGTGGCTGAGCCGGACGCCGCCGAGGCGCTGATCCGTCAGCTTTCCGAGCGCCTACCGCCGGTGCGCCGCCCGGCCAAACCCTGGGTGCGCGCGCTGTTCTGGCTGAGCGCCTGCGCCGCCATCGTCGTTGCCATTCTCGCTATCGAGGGATCGGATCTGCTGATGCGCAAGCTCGCCCATGGGCCCGACGAGATCATGGAATTCGTGGGTGCGGCGCTCACCGCCGGGCTCGCCGGGCTTGCCGCCTTCACCCTGGCGATCCCTGGCCGCCCCCTCGCCTGGGCGCTGCTGCCTTTGCCCTCGCTCGCGCTCTGGCTCGCCGGCACCGGCTGGGGCTGCTGGCGGCTCGAGACCGTGGCCGACGACCAGGCCGCACACCCGCCGCTGTCCTGCTTCCGCTTCATCATCATGATCTCGATCCCGCTCTCGTTGCTGTTCTATGCCCTGCTGCGCCGCTCCTTCGCCGCCCGTCCTCGGCTGACCGCCACGTTTGCCGGCCTTGCCGCCGCCGCCGCGTCCGCCACGCTGCTCGACTTCGTGCATCCCTTCGAGGTTACCCTGCCAGATCTCGCCGCGCACGCGACCGCTGTGATCGCCGTGATCAGTCTCAATCGCCTGCTCAGCGGCCGCGCCCTGAGCCGCCTTGTCGCGTTCTTGAGCATCCTGGCGTCCACCCAAGGCGCGCTGGCGCAAACGCCGCGGCCTATTGTGATCGAGCTGTATACCTCGCAAGGCTGCTCGTCCTGCCCACCCGCGGACGCCCTGCTCAGCGACTACGCGCGCACCCGCCCCGACCTGCTGCCGCTCGCCTTCCACGTCGAATACTGGAACCGCCTCGGTTGGACCGACCCTTTCTCCGCGCCGGCCTACACCGAGCGCGAGCGCCTGCATGCCGCGCGGCTGCGCGAGGATACCGTCTACACGCCCGAACTGGTCGTCGACGGCTCACAGGCTGTCGTCGGCTCCGACCCTGACGCCGTCGAGCACGCGATCCGCGTCGCCATGTCCCGCGCGGTGACGTTCGCGCCGGTGTCGGTCCGGCGGACCGGCCCTGGCGAGATCGCGGTCACCGTCGGGGCAGGCGCCGGCACGGCCGACGTGCTGCTGATCGGGTTCGACGCCGTGCATACGACTTCGGTCGGCCGCGGCGAGAACGGCGGCCGCACGCTGCGCGAATCCAACATCGTCCGCTCGCTGCAGACGATGGCGCGCTGGACCGGCGCGCCGATCGAACGGCGTCTCAAGGCGCCCGAGGGCGAACGCATCGCAGTCGTGCTGGAGGCCCCCAGCGGCCAAGTCGTCGGCGCCGCTGCCGCGCCCTGACCTGCTATTGTTCGGGCACGAGCACGAGCTTGTGCCCGTCCGGATCCTCGATCATCGACGCCGCCTTTCCGCCCGAGACCTCGAACACCAGCCGCGTCGCAGCGATGTCGCAGGCTGCGAGAGGCTGCCGGTTTCGCGGCGTCGGGGAGCGGTAGGCCAGCAGCTCGAGATGCGGAGCCGGAATCCGCGGTTGCAGCGCGACGACTTCGACCACCGCTCCGTCTACTCCATCGAGCCGGTCCTGCGCCGGCCCGGTGTTCAGCTGCCGTGCGGCGAGTTCCAGTCCCAAGGTCTCGCGATAGAAGTCGATGCTCCGGCCGGCATCGCTCACGACGATGGCTGAGTGGTCGATCCCATTGCCGCTGTCGCCGGGCAACTGGATCAGCTCTAGCGGATGCCCGTCCGGATCGCGGAACTTGAACGCGGTGGCGCCCCCCGAGCGCTGCGGCAGATGCTGTGGCCCGCCCCGGCTGATGGCGGTCACGCCGGAGAGCGTCGCCATCGCCGCGTGCGTGTCCGCGACCGGCATGGCGAAGTGCTGGAACACAAGGTCGCACGCACGCGCATCGGCGGGGTAAGGCGCGCCGGCGGCTGCGAACTCCTGCAGTGCGATCTCCTGGCCGCCCCGGCGGAGGATCACCTCGCGCACCGCCGCAGCTCCCATCAGCCGCGCCCGGTGCGCCGACACAGCTCCCGCCGAAACGGACTTGAACCCGAGCCGCAGATAGAACGCCTCGGCCCGCTCCAGCACAGCCACGGTCAGCTCGATCCGCAGCAGCCGCAGCGCCCTCACAGAAACGGCGCGCCCCGCACGTTGGTGTAGACCGCCATCAGCCGATGCGATGCGCAGATGAACAGCCGCGACCGGTTCCGCCCGCCGAAGCACAGGTTGGACACCGTCGCCCCGGTCAGGATCGTTCCCAGATGCGTGCCATCCGGTGCGATGCAATGCACGCCATCGCCGGCGCTGGCCCAAACCCGCCCCTCCTCGTCGCAGCGCAGCCCGTCCGTGAAGCCCGGCGACGTCCGATGGAACACGCGCCCATTCTCCAACGCACCCTCCACGACGTCGAACACATGGATGGCCCGGTCGGGATCCTCTCCGAACTGCGCGCCCGTTTCCGACACGTAGAGCCGGCTCTCGTCTGGCGAGAAACACAGTCCGTTCGGCCCGCGGAAGGCATCGGACATCAACTCCGTCGGCCCCCCAGGACTGCGACGGTAGAGCGCGGGCGGTAGCACGCATTCATGCCGACCGCCCTCATAGTCCGTGCTGCCGCCGTAAAGCGGATCGGTGAACCACATCGCGCCTTGCTGATCGACGACCACGTCGTTCGGCCCGTTCAACCGGTTGTCCGCGAAGATGATGGCGACGTGGTTTACTCGGCCATCCAACTCGGTCCGGTTAACGCAGCGGTTGCGGTGCGAGCAGCTGATCAGCCGGCCTTCGCGATCGCGGGTCTGGCCATTGATGAATCCGGCCGGCTTGCGGAACTCGGAGACCCCGCCGTCCTCGGTCCAGCGCAAGATTCGGTCGTTCGGCAAGTCGCTGAACAGGAGTTGGTTGGCGTCCGCGAACCAGACGGGGCCCTCGAGCCAGCCGAACCCGTCTCCCAGCGTCTCCAGCCGCGCATTTGGCAGCACCAACGGCACGAACCGCTCGTCGTGCGCCTCGAGCCAGGGCGGCAGGTCAGTCAGCATGGCAGGGGCGCTGGACCGGCGGCCGATGCAACTGCACCGTCATCAGCACCGCCGGCTGGTCGCCGACCGTGCCCGAGCGATGGCCTTTGCGGCCGTGTTCGTCTTTGTTGCAGTTCTGGTCCTCGCCCAGCGACAACTCGCCGGGCCCGAACTCGATCCGCGTTCCGTCCATCGATTCGACGAACCAGCGGCCGGAGATCGGGACGATCCATTGCGGCGCCGGGTTCTCGTGCCAGTCGCCGACCCAGCCGACCGGCTGGACCGTGAACACCACCGTCGACTCGACCCGGTCTTGCTGGTCGTTCCATTGCGGTGCCGCGTTCCCGACGCTCTGGGCCTCCCACGCCGTCAGCGCGCATTGGTTCTGATGGCTGACGCCGTGTTCGTCGGTCCAGAGATGCCAGTACGGAACGCGCGGCTTGGGTCCGAGATCGCTCATGGCGACACCTGTGCGTAAGGATGGGTCGAGGCGAACGGGGCGGCGAAGAAGCTGGGCACGTCGGGCGCGACCCGGCCGAAGGTCAGCAGTAGGAATCCGCCCGCGAGCGAGAAGTTCTTGAGAAAATCCCAGAACAGATTGCGCGCCTTGCTGTCGCCCTTGCGCCAGAAATCGCCCGGCTGCCAGAACCGCTTGAACAGCACTGCCGTGACGGCGCAGTAGCCGGCCATCACGAACGCCGCCGCCCGGTCCGCCGTGCCCGTCAGGACGCCCAGCGGCATCAGGATCTCGACCGCGAGCCCGGCCACGATCAACGCCGTCGCCACGCTCTTCGCCGGCGCGATTTCTTGAGCCTGACCCACTGCGCCGTGGAAATTCAGGATCTTGTCCAGCGCGGAGAACGGAAAGAACAGCATGACCAGCAGATACCGCACGCCCAGCGTGATCATCGCCGCGCTCATGAACCCAACCGTTGGCGCAGATGCTCGGCCACCCGCAGCGCGTTGGCGATGATGGTCAGCGTCGGATTCACCGACCCGATCGACGGGAAGAAGCTCGCATCGGTCACGTAAAGATTGTCCAGCTCGTGCGCTTTGCAGTCCAGATCGAGCACCGCGCTCGCCGGGTCCGGCCCGAACCGCAGCGTGCCCGCCTGGTGCGCCGTGCCGCCCACCGGGATCCCTTTGCCGAGATAGAGGCTCCGCTCCAGCAGCACCGGCCGCGCTCCCGCCCGGCCCAGATGATGCTCGAGCTTCTTCTTTAAGCGCCGGTGCGCTTCCATGTTGTTCTCCGCCAGGTCCAGCACGACGCGCCCGCTATCGTAATAGATCCGGTTCTCCGGTCGCGGCAGATCCTCCGACGACAGCCAGAAATCCATCGAGTGCCGCGCCATACTGTCGAACGGCATGTCCGGCAGCCATTCGAGCCATGCCGGCAGCGCCTCCGCCCTGATCTGGTCGGCATGCGACGTCGCGCACATCTGGATCAGGCCCAGCGGGAATGCCCAATCATCGGCCCCGAAATAGTAATCGCTCACCGCCAGCGTCTTCTGGAACACCGTCTCGTTCGGTTCCTTCAGCAGCGCCATCAGCACCGACTGATTGTGCCGGATGTAGTTCCGCCCGACCTGCCCGGAGCCGTTCGCGAGCCCGTTCGGATGCGCGTCAGTAGCGGAACGCAATAGCAGCAACGCGGACGACAGCGCCCCGCAGGCCACCACCACGATATCGGCCGAATAACGCTCCTCCGCCCCGTGCCGCTCCACCACCACGGACGTCACCTCCCGGCCCGACGCGCTGGTCTCGAGCTTGGAAACGTAGGCGTTGGTCAGAAGCGTGAGGTTCGGGTGCGCCGCCAACGCCGGGTCCACGCACATCACTTGCGCATCGGCCTTGCCGTTCAGCAGGCACGGGAACCCGTCGAATGCGTCGCAGCGGATGCAGATGCTGGTGGGCGTCGGCTTGCCGTCCCGCTCGTCCAGGCGAATGCCCAGCGGCAGATGAAACGGATGCAGCCCGTCTTCGGCGAAGCTCTCCGCCAGAGCCTGAATTTTCGGCTCGTGGGAGACCGGCGGATGCGGGTAGGGGGTGGGGGAGGGGGGCTCCAAAGGGTCCTCGCCGCGCAGCCCATGCACCGCGAACAGACGCTCCGCCTCACTGTAGAACGGTTCGAAATCGGCATATTTCAGCGGCCATTCCGGCGAGATGCCGTCCGCGTGCCGGATCTGCTCGAAATCCCGCTCCCGCAGCCGCAGCAGCGCCGCGCCATACACCTTCGAATTACCGCCAACGAAGTAATGCAGCCCGGGATGAAATTCCCGACCATCCGCCCCGAACCATGTCTCCTTGGTCTGGTAGCGCCCGTCGACGAACACGACCTGGCTGCTCCAATTGTCGATGCTCCGCGGCAGATAGTCGCCGCGCTCGAGCATCAGGATCCGCTTGCCCGTCGGCGCCAGCCGATGCGCCAGCGATGCGCCACCCGGCCCGCTGCCGATGACGATCAGGTCATAATGATCCAAACCGATGCCCTCCGAGCCGTGCGATCCCGGTCACTCCTCGAACGCGTCCACGACCCGGCGCGCGCCCAGCAGGAACGCATCCGCTACCAGCTGCAACGGTGTCAGATCCACCTCGCTCCGACCCTCGCCGATCAACTCGACGAACCGTGCATAGAGGCCCCGATACTCCGCCTCGGGCCCCACCGGCAGCTCGCGCCCCGCGTCGCGCAACCGCGCGCCGCCCTCGGACAGCACGACATCTCCCGCATCGGTCTCGACGGTGATGTCCCAGGTTTGAGGCCCGGTTTGCAGGAAATCGAACTCGGCCCGGATCGGTAGCCCGCCGGCATCGGAAAAGCTGATCTCCGCCGCGATCGGGGCGCCCTTGTTCGACGGGAAATCCAACCGCGCCGACGTCACGAACGGCGGCTTCGGCAGGATGCGGGTCAGGATGGAGAGTGCGTTGATCCCCGGATCGAACACGCCCAACCCACCGGGCTCGAAAATCCAGGCCTGGCCCGGATGCCATACCCGTACATCTTCCCGCCACTCGATCCGAACCGACCGCAAGGACCGCTGGGCCAGCAGCGCCCGCGCTGTCTCAACCGCCGGCGCGAAGCGTGAATGCCATGTCGCGAACAGCGACAATCCCTGCCCGTCCGCCGTCTCGATCAACGGCGCGATCTCGCGCACGCTCGCACCCGGCGGCTTCTCCAACATGACATGCTTGCCTGCCCCGAGCGCCGCAGCCGCCTGCGACCGGCGAACCTGGGGCGGCGTGCAGAGCGCTACCGCATCGACCGCCACGTCAGCAGCGAACAGGGCTTCGAGATCCCCGAACGATGGCACGTCGGGCAACGCCGCATTGCGGCTCACGATCGCCGCCAGCTCGATCCCGTCGGTGCCTGCGATCGCCGGCAGATGCTGGTCACGGGCGATTTTACCCAGTCCCACGATCGCCACTCGGATCGTCATCTCGCGAACTCCCTGCTTGCGCGGGGCAACGTGCCGCAATGTGGCAGGGTTCGCCATCCACCCGGCGGGGCGCCGCTCGAGGAGCGGGCGCCGACGCAGGCGTAGAGAGGGTCTAGTCGCCCCGGCGGAAGCTGCCGTTGGCGACGTCGTCGATATCGGAAGGGTTGAGACCGAGATCGGCCAGCTCGCGCGAGCTCATCTGCTGCAGCTCGAACCGGATGCGCGAACGCTCTTGCCAGCGCCCGAATGCCGCGCGCAGGTCCTGCATGATGGTGGCGCGTCCCGAAACCGGGCGGCGGCCGATCGCCGTGACGGCGGATGTGTTGATGGCCAAGTGCTTTCTCCTCGTTCGCCGACCACCTTGGGCCGGCTATGGTGTCGAGGACGCTCCCTGCTCCGTGGGTGACAGAATGGCATTGGCCCGTCTGGATGCAAGCGACAAATGCTGCATTGCACAATTTAGGACAGGATGTGTGATCTACCGAGTACGCATGGCGCTTGCCGCCGGCCGCGCTTCGTCCGAAACTCGGGTGAACGAGGGAGGAAGCCATGGGTGAACAATCATTCCCGCTGAACGCTTGGTATGCGGCCTCCTGGGACCATGAGATCAAGCACGCCCTGACCGCCCGCACGCTCTGCGGCACGGACGTCGTGCTCTACCGCCGCAGCGACGGCCAGGTCGCCGCGCTCGAGGACGCCTGTTGGCACCGCCTGCTGCCCCTCTCGCTCGGCCATCTCCGCGATGACGAAGTGGTGTGCGGCTATCACGGCCTGATCTTCAACGCCGCCGGTCGCTGCACCTACATGCCGGCGCAGGAGACCATCAATCCTTCCGCCTGCGTCCGCGCCTACCCGGTGATCGAGAAGCACCGCCTCATCTGGCTCTGGATGGGCGACCCGGCCCTCGCCGACCCCGGCGAAACTGCCCGACTTCCATTGGAACGCCGACAAACCCTGGACCGGCGAGGGCGGCACGTTCTACAGCCTGAAATGCGACTACCGCCTCGTCGTCGACAACCTCATGGATCTCACCCACGAAACCTACGTCCATGCCGGCAGCATCGGCGACGACAACGTCACCAAGACGCCGTTCGACGTCACCCATGACGACCGTCTCGTCACCGTGACGCGGTGGATGCGCGACATCGACCCGCCGCCTTTCTGGAAACGAATCTCGGTAAGCCCGGCCATGTCGACCGCTGGCAGATCATCCGCTTCGAGGCGCCCTCCGTCGTCGCCGGCGATGTCGGCGTCACGCCCACCGGCACCGAGCGCGAGAACGGCGTCCAGGGCGTAACGGCTTCTTCCTCGCCGCCATCACCCCCGAGACGGCGACCGCACCTGCCACTATTTCTGGAACTTCGTCCGCAGCTTCAAGACCGACGACCAGTCGCTGACCACCTCGATCCAACGCGCCCATGTCGGCGGCGGCGTCGGGCTCTACGAGCAGGACAAGGACGTGCTGGAGGCGCAGCAGCGCGCCATCGACAAGAACCCGCGCATGCCCTTCTACAATCTCAACATCGACGCCGGCGCCCTCTGGGCCCGCCGCATGATCGATCGCCATGATCGCCGCCGAACGCCCTCCCGCCGCCCTCGCCGCCGAGTAGCATGCGCAAACATCTCGCCTGGCACCCGGCCCGCCTCGCCGCCATCCGCGATCTCGCCCCCGACATCCGACTGTTCGAGATCGACCCCGGCCAGCACTTCGTCGCCGCCCACCCCCGGCAGCAACATCATCCTCACCGTCCATATCGCCGGCCGCCCCGAAACGCGCTCGTACTCGGTCGTCGGCCCCTGCGCCGACCGGCGCTACCGCATCGCCGTCAAGCGCCTGCCCGACAGCCGCGGCGGCTCCCTCTACATGCACGGGCTCGAACCCGGTGCGCTCCTCACCATCTCCGAACCCGGCAACCACTTCGACCTCGCCCCCGATCGCCCCGACTACCTCCTCGTCGCCGGCGGTATCGGCATCACCCCGATCTACTCCATGGCCCTCGCGTTGGCCGACCGCGGCGCACGCTTCCGCCTGCTCTACGCCGCCCGCCGACGGATCGATCTCGCTCTGGCCGACGAGCTTACCGGCCGCATCGGCGACCGCCTGGAAACCTTCGTCGACGAGGAAGGCGCCCGCATGGACCTGCAAGCCGCCATCGTCGCACTCCAGCCCGGCGGCGAACTCTACGTCTGCGGCCCCATCGGCCTGCTCGAGGCCGCCAGGCGCGCCTGGGCCGCCAGTGGCCGCCCGATCGAGAACCTCCGCTTCGAGACGTTCGGCAACAGCGGCACGCTTCCCACCGAGGATTTCGCGGTGCGCATTCCCCGGCTCGGGAAGGAGATCCTCGTCCCGCGCAACCAATCCATGCTCGATGCGCTCGAAGCCGCCGGGGTCGGCATGATCTACGATTGCCGCCGGGGCGAATGCGGCCTCTGCGCCGTCCCCATCCTCGAGACCGACGGACCCGTCGACCATCGCGACGTCTTCTTCAGCGACGCTCAAAAGGCCGCCAACACCCATCTTTGCACCTGCGTCTCGCGCGTTGCCGGCGGCTCCATCACGATCGACACCGCCGCGCGCCCCGCATGAAGAGCCGCCAGATCGACCCCGGAGCGCTGCCCTCGGGCACCTACCTCAACAGCGGCGACGCCGCCCGCCGCGGCCTCAAGATCAACCGCTTCTGCTACGACCTCCGCACGCCCGACAACCGGGCCGCCTTCGAAGCCGACCGCGACGCCGCGATGGACCGGTACGGCATCGACCCCATCGACCGCGAGCTCATCGCCGAGAAGAACTGGCTCGCGCTGATCCAGCGCGGCGCCAACGTTTTCCCCCTGCTCCGCCTCGCGCAGCTCTGCGGAGACGGCCTCATCGCCACCGGCGCCCAAATGCGCGGCGAAACCGTCGAGCAATACCTCGCCACCAGAAACCTCGCCAAAGGCTGACATGGGAACCATTATCGGCGGCCTCGGCTCGCCCCACGCGCCCTCGATCGGCGCGCTCATCGACCAGAACGACTGGGACAACCCCGACTGGTCCAAGCTCCTGCACGGCTTCGCGCCCATGCAGGCGTGGCTCGCCGATCGCCGGCCCGACGCCGCCATCCTGGTCTACAACGACCACGTCACCACCTTCTTCTTCGACCTCTACCCGACCTTCGCCCTCTCGGTCGCCGAGGAGCACCGCATCGCCGACGAGGGCTACGGCCCCCGCCCGCTCGCCCCCATCCCCGGCGACGCCGCCTTCGCCTGGCACGTCGCCCACTCCCTCGTCGACGCCGAGTTCGACATCACGCTCAGCCAGGACATGCCGCTCGACCACGGCGCGCTCACCCCCGCCTCCGCCCTCTGGCCCGACCGCGCCCAGCCCTGGCCCTGCAAACTCCTTCCGCTTGCGGTCAACGTCCTGCAATTCCCGGTCCCATCGCCGCGCCGCCTGTTCAAGCTCGGCCAGACGTTGCGCCGCGCCGTCGAGAGCTACGACGACGACTACAAAGTCGTCGTCCTCGGCACTGGCGGCCTCTCGCACCAGCTGCATGGCGAGCGGTTCGGCTTCCAGAACCGCAGCTGGGACATGGAATTCCTCGACCTGCTCGAGACCGACCCGGAACAACTCGCCTCGCTCCGCCTGCAGGACTACATCGAGCGCGGCGGCGCCGAGGGCGCGGAAGTCATCATGTGGCTCGCCATGCGCGGCGCGCTCTCGCCCGCGGTCCGCTGCGTGCACCGCAACTACCATGCTCCGCTCCACACCGGTTTCGCCCAGGTTATCTACGAGGATCTCGGCAATGCCTGACCGCCCCGTCCTCTATCTATTGCCGGGCCTGCTCTGCGACCGGGTCACCTGGGCGCATCAGGAGGCCGGTCTCGCCGACCTCGCCGACATCCGCATCCCCAGTTTTTATGGTTTCGATGCGCTGGATGCGATGGCCCGCGCCGTCCTTGCCGAGGCCCCGCCCCGCTTCGCGCTGGCCGGCCACTCCATGGGCGCCCGCGTCGCGCTGCAGATCATGACGCTCGAACCCGGCCGCGTCACCCACCTCGCTTTGCTCGATACCGGCATCCACCCCGTCCGCCCCGGTGAGCCGGAGAAGCGCCAAGTGCTGGTCGACCTCGCCCGCACGGAAGGCATGCAGGCCCTCGCCGCCGCTTGGCTTCCGCCGATGGTGCACCCGGATGCCGCCCGCGACCCGGCTTTGATGCGCACCCTCACCGACATGGTCTGTCGCGCGACGCCCGCCATCTTCGCCGGGCAGATCAACGCGCTGCTCACCCGTCCCGACTTCGAAGCCCATATGCCCGACATACGCTGCCCTACGCTCGTCGGCGTCGGTCGCGAGGATGCCTGGAGCCCCGTCTCGCAACACGAACCAATCGCCGCTGCCATTCCCGGCGCCCAACTCGTCGTCTTCGAGAACTGCGGCCACATGGCGCCCATGGAAGCGCCCGAAGTCGTCACCCGAGCGCTTCGAACCTGGCTGACTTGACCCCACCTATGTCCCGAGCCCGAGTCCCCTTTCGCTGGCTGGTAAGCTCCGCCATACATCCCGGTAAGTAATGATGGAGGACACGATGCTCGATCGCCGCACGCTGCTCGGCGCAACTGCCGCCGGGCTTCTGGCGCGGCCGGGCTGGGCTGCTGACGCGCCGATCAAGCTCGGCCTCGTCCTGCCCATGACCGGCCCCTTTGCCTCCACCGGGCGCGAGATTGATGCGGCGTGCCGCCTCTACCTTCAGCAGAATCCCGGCAGGATCGAGATCGTCTTGCGCGATGATGCCGGGGTCGCCGACACCACGCGCCGGCTCGTCCAGGAGCTCGTCGTCAATGACAAGGTCAACGTCCTGGCCGGCTTCGGCTTGACGCCGCTCGCGCTCGCGGCCGCGCCGCTGGCGAGCAAGGCGAAGGTGCCCATGGTCGTCATGGCCGCCGCCACCTCGGCCATCACCGAGGCCTCCCCGTTCGTCGTCCGCACCGCCCAGGCCGTGCCGCAGGTCGCCATGCCGCTTGGCGAGTGGGCCCCGAAGAACGGCATCAAGAAGGTCGTCACCCTCGTCAGCGACTACGGCCCCGGTCAGGACGCCGAGAGATGGTTCAAGGAACCCTTCGTCAAAGCCGGCGGCGCCGTGCCGGAAGCGCTGCGCGTTCCGCTCGCCAACCCCGACTTCGCCCCCTTCCTCCAGCGCGCCAGCGACGCCGCCCCGGACGCCGTCTTCATCTTCGTCCCCTCGGGCGTCGGCGCCGCCTTCATGAAGCAGTTCGCCGAGCGCGGCCTGAAGGACAAAGGCGTCAAGCTCATCGGCCTCGGCGACGTGGTCGACGACGAGCTGCTCAACTCCATCGGCGACGTCGCCCTTGGCACCATCACCTCGCAGCATTATTCGGCCGCGCACGACAGTCCCGAGAACAAGGCCTTCGTCGCCGCCTTCGAGGCGGCCAATCCCGGGATGCGCCCCAACTTCATGGCGATCGGCGGCTGGGACGGCATGGCCTTGATCGACAAGGCCGCCGCCAAGGCCGGACCCGGCGCCAGCGGCCAAGCCCTGCTCGACGCCATGAAGGGCGAGAAATGGACCAGCCCGCGCGGTCCGATCGAGATCGATGCCAAGACCCGAGACATCGTCCAGAACATCTATGTCCGCCGCACCGAACGAGTGAACGGCCAGCTCTACAACGTCGAGTTCGCCACCATCCCCATGGTGCACGACCCGGCCAAGCCAGCCACCTGATCATCCCGTGCTAACCGTCCTGTTCGACGGCATCTCCTATGGGATGGTGCTGTTCGTCCTGGCCTGCGGACTGGCCGTCACCCTCGGCCTGATGAACCTCGTCAACCTCGCCCACGGCACGTTTGCCATGGCTGGGGGCTATGCCGCCGTCATCCTCGTCAACCGCTGGGGCGTTCCTTTCCTCGCCGCCCTGCCGCTCGCCTTCGTTGCTGCCGCTCTGCTTGGCCTCGTCCTCGAGCGCCTGCTTTACGTCCACGTCTACGCCCGCAGCCACTTCGAACAAGTCCTGTTCTCGATCGGCCTGGTCTTCATGTCGATCGCGACGGTCGATTACTTCGCAGGCTCACAGCAGACCTTCGTCGACGTGCCCGCCTGGCTCAACACCCGCTTCGAGGTCGCCGGCGTCTCGGTCGGCGCCTACCGCCTGCTGATCATCGCCGTCTGCGGCGTCATCGCGCTCGCACTCCATCTGGCGCTCGCCCGCACACGCTTCGGCAGCCGCCTGCGCGCCGCAGTGGACGATCCGCGCGTCGCCCGCGGCCTCGGCATCCGCGTCGACCGGATCTTCGCGGTGACCTTCGCCGCCGGGTCGGGGCTGGCCGGGCTTGGCGGCGCGCTCGGCGCCCAGATCCTCGGGCTCGACCCGACCTTCCCGCTCAAATTCATGATCTACTTCCTGATCGTCGTCACCGTCGGCGGCACCGCCTCGATCGGCGGCGCGTTCTTCGCCTCGCTTCTGCTCGGCATCGCCGACGTCGCCGGCAAATACTATCTCCCCGCCCTGGGCGCCTTCGTCATCTACTGCGTCATGGTCGCGGTGCTGCTCTGGCGTCCGCAGGGCCTGTTCGGCCGGGTGAAGCTGCGGTGAGGTTCGCTCCCTGGCTGCTCTGGCTCTGCGCGGGCGCCGCCTGGTACCTGCTCCCGTCCTCGGCGCTCCTGATCGCCGAGATCGCGGTGCTCGCCCTGTTCGCCCTCTCCCTCGATCTCGTGCTCGGCTATGGCGGCATCCTGTCCCTCGGCCACGCCGCCTTCTTCGGCCTCGGCGCCTATGTCGCGGGGATACTGACCCTGCACGGTGTCGGCGATCCGCTGCTCGGCCTGCTGCTGGCGGCCATCGCTGCCGCAACCTTGGGTCTGTTGACCTCGCCCCTGGTGCTCCGCGGCTCCGACCTGACGCGATTGATGGTCACCCTCGGCGTCGCGTCGATCCTATACGAACTCGCCAACCGCTTCTCCGGGCTGACCGGCGGCGCCGACGGCCTGCAGGGCATGGACGTGGGCCCGCTGTTCGGTCGCCTCGAGTTCGACCTCGGCGGGCGCGTCGCGTCGGCCTATTGCCTGGTCGTACTGTTCCTCTGCTTCGTGATCGTCCGCCGCATCATCCTCTCGCCGTTCGGCTGGTCGCTTCGCGCCATCCGCGCCAACCCGCTCCGCGCCGCCTCCCTCGGAGTTCCCGTCAACCGCCGCCTGATCGCCGCCTACACGGTGGGCGCCGGGCTGGCCGGCATCGCCGGGGCGCTGCTCGCGCAATCCACCGGCTTCGTCTCGCTCGACGTGCTGGCGTTCCACCGGTCCGCCGACGTGCTCCTGGTGCTCGTCCTCGGCGGCGTCGGCTGGCTCTACGGCGGGCTGCTCGGCGCGGTGCTGTTCAAGGTCATGCAGGACGCGCTGTCGGCGATCACCCCGCAATATTGGCAATTCTGGATCGGCGCGATCCTGGTCGCGCTCGTGCTCGTCCAGCGCGAACGTCTCGTCGGCTGGACCCGGCGGTTGCTCCCGCGATGACCATCCCCGCCCTCTCCACCGATCATCTCCGCCGCAGCTTCGGCGCTCTGACCGTCACCGACGACGTCACCCTGCACCTGCCCATCGGCGCCCGCCACGCGCTGATCGGCCCCAATGGCGCGGGCAAGACCACCTTCATCAATCTCCTGACCGGCGTGCTTCGCCCCAGCAGCGGCCGTATCCATCTCGGTGGCGAGGACATCACCGCGCTATCCCCCGACGAGCGGGTCCGCCGCGGTCTCGCCCGCACTTTCCAGATCAATCAGCTCTTCGCCGGGATGACCGTCCGCGAGAACCTCGCCGTCGCGGTCGCCAGCCGTCTCGGACGCGGCGCCGCCTGGTGGAAGCCCGCCCGCGCCGAAGCCGAAACGATGGCGGAGGTCTTCACACTCGCTGGCCGCTTCGACCTCGCCACCTTGCTCGATCAGCGCGTATCGGCGCTCTCCTATGGCCAACAGCGCCTGGTCGAGATCGCGCTCGCAATCGCTTGCCGCCCCCGTGTCCTGCTGCTCGACGAGCCTGCCGCCGGCGTTCCGGAGTCCGAGCGCGAGGATATACTGGCCGTCATCGCCGCTCTCCCGCCCGACGTCACCGTCCTGCTGATCGAACACGACATGGACCTCGTGTTCCGCTTTGCCACCTCGATGTCCGTCCTCGTCGCCGGTGCAGTCCTGGTCGAAGGCACGCCAGACGAGGTCGCTGCAGACCCGCGCGTCCGCGAGGTCTATCTCGGCGAGGGCGACCATGACTGACCTGCTCGAGGTTGACGGTCTCCGCGCCGGCTATGGCGCCGCCTCGGTCCTGCACGGCATCGCCCTGCGCCTGCCGGAGGGCCGTTCCATGGCCGTCCTCGGCCGCAACGGCATGGGCAAGACCACGCTGCTCGACACGCTCGTCGGCGTCACCCGCCATCTCGGCGGCACCATCCGCCTCGCCGGCCTCGACCTGACCCGGCTGTCGCCGGAACGTCGCGCCGAGTCCGGCATCGGCTGGGTGCCACAGGAGCGCAACATCTTCCGCTCGCTGACCGTGGAGGAGAACCTCACCGCCGTCGCTCGGCCGGGCCCCTGGTCGATTGCGAAGGTCTACGCGCTGTTCCCGCGCCTCGCCGAGCGCCGCCGCAACATGGGCGACCAGCTCTCCGGCGGGGAGCAGCAGATGCTTGCCATCGGCCGCGCCCTGATCCTCAACCCGCGCCTGCTGCTGCTCGACGAACCCACCGAAGGTCTCGCTCCGGTCATCGTCGACGAACTCCTCGCCGCTCTGGTCCGCATCATGGCGGAAGGCATGTCGGCCCTGATCGTCGAGCAGCACGCCCACCGTATCCTGCGCGTCACTGACAAGGCCGTGATCCTCGAACGCGGCCTCGTGGTCCATGAAGCCGCGAGCGCCGACCTGCGCCCGGACCGGGCGGTGCTGGACCGCTATCTGGGCGTCTCTAAGCGTCGCTGAGCAGCGCCTCCAGTCGCGCCAACGCCTCGTCTACCGAATAGCCCGTCGTCTCCAGCACGATGTCCGCCTGCGCATAGAGCTTCTCCCGGCTCGCCAGGATCGCCTTCAGATCGTCCATCGCATGCGCCTTGTCGTCGGCCATCGGCCGCGCATCGCCCTGGGCCACCACCCGCGCCATGTGCTCCTCCGGCGAGGCCCTGACCCACACCGTCAGGCAGTGCGCCAGCAGCAGCTCGAACGTCGCCGCTTCCGTCACCAGTCCACCGCCGGTTGCGATCACCACCTGCTCCTGCCGCTGGATCAGGTCGGCTAGGGCATCGCGCTCCAGTCGCCGGAACCCCTCCTGGCCATGGATCTCGAACACGTCCGACAGCCCCATGCCGCTCAGCCGCTCCACCTCGCGGTCCAGCTCCAGGAACGGCACCCCCCGGCTTTCCGCGAGAAGCTGACCCAGCGTCGACTTTCCGGCCCCGCGCAGCCCGACCAGCGCAATCCGGTGCCGCCGCGGCGCGAGTTCCGTCGGGTGGAACCGCTCCAGCAGCATCAGCCGCGCCTCATCCAACTGCTCCGGCGCCAACCGCTCCAGCAGCCGCTCCAAGAGCACAACGCCTTGTGCCCGCTCCGCCCGCTCGACCGCGACCAGCTCGTCGATCGGCACGCCGAGCGCCGCCGCCAGCCGGTGCAGCAGCAGCAGCGAGATGTTGCCGGCGCCGGCCTCGAGCTGCGCGATGTGGCGCTCCGACACGTCCGACTGCTTGGCGAGTACGCGGCGGGACATGCCGCGGCGCGCGCGCATGAGCCGCAGCCGTTCGCCGACGAGCCGCAGGAAATTCTCGGCCGTGCCGCGATTGTGAGACAAGGTTTTCTGCACGGCGGGTCACTATCATGCACAGTGGCACGACACATCTTGCATTATTGTGCAGCCTCCTCTACCAAACCGGCAACAAGTTTGGGGAGGCGTCCGGATGGACCACGCGGCGAAGGCTGACGCGGTCGCCGACGGCAACGCGGCTGACTGGTTCGTCGACCGCCACGTGCGAGAGGGTCGGGGAGGGCGGATGGCCTTCCTCGACCCGGCCCGCCGCCTCTCCTACAGCGATCTCGCCACCCAATCCGCCCGCTTCGCCGCCGGTCTGGCCGGAGCCGGCATCGAGCGCGAACGCCGAATCGCGCTGATTATGTTCGACACGGTCGACTTCCCGATCGCCTTCTGGGGCGCGATACGCGCGGGCGTGGTGCCGGTCCCGATCAACACCGTGCTTCCCGCCGAGATGATCGCCTACATGCTGGCCGACAGCCGTGCCGAGCTGGCCGTCATTGCCTCCGAGCTGCTGCCGTCGCTGCAGACAGCGCTCGCCGCGTCGTCCTCCCTGCGCCGCATCGTGGTCGTCGGCCAGGAGTTCGACGCCTTCCTCGGCGACGCCGACCGCTTCCGCCATCCCGTTCCTACGCCCTCGGACGAGGTCGCTTTTTGGCTCTACTCCTCCGGCTCCACCGGTGCGCCCAAAGGTGTGCGCCACGTCCACGGCAGCCTGCGCGCCACGGCCGAGACCTACGGCGCGCAAGTCCTGGCGATCGAGCCGGATGATCTGGTCTTCTCCGCCGCGAAACTCTTCTTCGCCTACGGCCTCGGCAACGCGATGACCTTCCCGATGTCGGTCGGCGCGGCCTCGGTCCTCCTGCCGACGCGCCCGACGCCCGATGCGGTGCTGGACGTCATGCGCACCTACCAGCCGACCCTGTTCGGCGGCGTGCCGACTCTCTACGCTAGCTTGCTCGCACACCAGGCGATCGGGTCCGGCGCCGGATCGTGCCGCCTGCGCCGCTGCATCTCCGCCGGCGAAGCACTCCCCGAGCAGATCGGCCTTGCCTGGCGCGAGCGCGTCGGGTGCGACATCCTCGACGGCATCGGCTCGACCGAGATGCTGCACATCTATCTGTCCAACCGGCCCGGCGCCGTCCATTACGGCACCTCGGGCCAAGCCGTCCCCGGTTACGACATCCGCGTGGTGACCGACGACGGCGCCGATGCTCCGGCCGGCGAGCCCGGCGAACTCCTCGTCCGCGGCCCGAGCGCCGCCGACGGCTACTGGAATCAGCGCGCCAAGAGCCGTCGCACTTTCGTCGGCGAATGGACCTATACCGGCGATAAGTATATCCGTCAGGAAGACGGCAATTACCGCTACTGCGGCCGCACCGACGACATGTTTAAGGTCAGCGGCATCTGGGTGAGCCCGTTCGAAGTCGAGGGCGCCCTGATCGCCCATCCCTCCGTGCTCGAGGCGGCCGTGGTCGGGCATGACGACGCCGATGGCCTGACCAAACCGCGCGCCTTCGTCGTGCTGCGCGACGGCGCCGACGACACGCCCGCGCTTCGTGAGGCGCTGAAGCAGCACGTGAAAGACCGCGCCGGGGCATGGAAATACCCGCGCTGGATCGAATTCGTCGACGACTTGCCCAAGACCGCCACCGGCAAGATCCAGCGCTACAAACTGCGCGACGGCCCGTGCTGATCCTCGACGTCGACGGGGTCTCGCTCGAAGCGATGTGGTGGGGTTCGCCCGAGACGCCCACGCTGGTCCTGCTGCACGAGGGCTTGGGCTCGGTCGCCCTCTGGCGCGATTTCCCGCAGCGTCTCGCCGAGGCCACCGGCTGCAGCGTCTTCGCCTACTCGCGGCCGGGCTACGGCCAGTCCGACCCTGTGACGCTGCCGCGCCCGCTCACCTACATGCACGACGAAGCCCGGCGCCTGCCGGCCGTCCTGGACGCCGCCGGCGTGCGCCGCGCCGTGCTGGTCGGTCACTCCGACGGCGGCTCCATCGCCGCCATCGCCGCCGGCAGCCGATACGACCCTCGTATCCGCGGCCTGGTGCTGATCGCGCCGCATTTTTTCGTGGAAGACGAGGGGATCCGCGCGATCGAGACGATCCGCGATGCCTACAAGACCGGAACGCTCAGACAATCCCTGGCAAAATACCACCGCGACGTCGATGTCGCGTTCTGGGGCTGGAACGGCGCCTGGCTCGATCCAGCGTTCCGTCACTGGCGCATCGACGAGTTCCTCCCCTACATCCGCGTGCCCACCCTCCTGCTGCAAGGCGAGGACGACAGCTACGGCACGATCGCTCAACTGCGGATCGTCGAGGAACTGGCCTACGGGCCGGTCGAAACGGTGCTGGTCTCGGGCGCGAAGCACTCCCCGCATCTGGAGGCGGCCACTCCCGTCCTCACGGCGATCGCGGACTTCTCCGCACGGATCTGGTCGCACGAACATGCATTATAATGCTATACATCTGAAGATAGTGCGGTATGATGCAGTCCTGTCCGAGGAACGCCGCGCATGACCCGGATCGATTTCCAGACCGAACCCTCGCGCTACCGCCACTGGCGCCTCGCCTTCGAGGGGCCGGTAGCCTCCCTGATCATGGACGTCGACCCGGCCGGCGGCCTGTTCGAGGGCTATGAACTCAAGCTCAATTCTTACGACCTCGGAGTCGACATCGAGCTGTACGACGCCATCCAGCGCCTGCGCTTCGAACATCCGGAGATCGGCGCGGTGGTGATCCGCTCGGCCAAGGAGGGGGTGTTCTGCGCCGGGGCCAACATCCGCATGCTCGGCAGGGCCAGCCACGCCCACAAGGTGAACTTCTGCAAATTCACCAACGAAACCCGACTCTCGATCGAAGACGCCACCGAGAATAGCGGTCAGATATACCTCGCTGCCGTCACCGGTGCCGCTGCCGGCGGCGGCTATGAGCTGGCGGTGTCGGCCGACTACATCATGCTCGTCGACGACCGGAAATCCTCGGTTTCGCTCCCGGAAATGCCGCTGCTGGCCGTGCTCCCCGGCACGGGCGGCTTGACGCGCGTGACGGACAAGCGCCGGGTCCGCCGCGACTTGGCGGATGTGTTCTGCTCGACCGAGGAGGGCGTCCGGGGCCGCCGCGCCGTCGAGTGGCGCGTGGTCGACGAAGTGGTGCCGCCCTCGAAATGGGATGACACCGTCCGCGAGCGAGCGAGCGCCTTCGCCGGCAAATCGGATCGCCCGGCCGATGCGGCCGGCGTGACGCTCACGCCGCTGGAGCGCTGCTTTGACGGCGCCACCATCGTCTACCCGCACGTCCGCGTCGCGCTCGACCGCGGCCGTGGCGTTGCCGAACTGACCGTCTTCGCTCCCGAGACGCCCGCGCCGGCGGACTCGTCGAGCGCGCAAGCCCGGGGCGCCGCCTTCTGGCCGCTCGCTGTGGCACGCGCCCTGGACGATGCCATCCTGCATCTGCGCACCAACGAGCCTGAGCTGGGGCTTTGGGTGCTCCGAACCGAAGGCGACCCCGCCGCCGTGCTCGCCCATGACGCGCTGCTCGAAGCCGAGGCGTCGCACTGGCTGATGCGCGAGATCCGCCACTACCTCAAACGGACTTTCAAACGTCTCGACGTCACCTCACGCAGCCTGATCGCGCTGATTGAGCCGGGCAGTTGCTTCGCCGGCTCCCTCGCCGAACTCGCCTTCGCCGCCGATCGCTCCATCATGCTGAGCGGCACCCGCGACGGCGACAACCGCCCCCCCGCCGCGCTCACGCTCGGCCCGGCCAATTTCGGCCCGTATCCGATGGGCAATGGCCTCACACGGCTGGCCACGCGCTTTTGGGGCACCCCGGAATCCGTCGATGCCGCGCGCACCGTCGCCGGAGAGGCGCTCGAGGCGGAAGAGGCGGAAGAACTCGGCCTCGTCACCTTCGCCTATGACGAGCACGACTGGGCCGACGAGGTCCGCATCATGCTCGAGGAGCGGGCTTCGTTCTCGCCGGACGGGCTTACGGGTATGGAGGCCAATCTTCGTTTCCCCGGCCCCGAAACGATGGAAACCCGCATCTTCGGCCGCCTCACCGCCTGGCAGAACTGGATCTTCCAGCGCCCCAACGCGGTCGGCGACACGGGCGCGCTGAAACGATACGGCAGCGGCGTGCAGCCGACCTACGACCGCAATCGAGTTTAGGGAGTCCCCCAATGCCCGACGGCATGCCCAATCCAATGAACGTCGATTACGACGGCCTGATCCCGAACAACGTCGGTCTCGGCGCTGACCAGCGCGTCCGCAAGGCGCTCGAGACCTGGCACCCCGGCTACATCTCCTGGTGGAAGGACATGGGCCCCGAAGGCTTCCAGGAGAGCTTGGTCTATCTGCGCACCGCGATCAGCGTGGACCCGAAGGGCTGGGCCAAGTTCGATTTCGTGCGGATGCCAGAATACAAATGGGGCGTGCTGCTGGCCCCCGCCGTCCAGGGCCGCACCATCCCGTTCGGCCGTCACAAGGGTGAGCCCGCCTGGCAGGAAGTCCCCGGCGAATACCGCGCCATCCTGCGCCGCCTGCTCGTCATCCAGGGTGACACAGAACCGGCCTCGGTCGAGCAGCAGCGTCACCTCGGCAAGACCGCGCCCTCGCTCTACGATCTTCGAAATCTGTTCCAAGTGAATGTCGAGGAAGGCCGTCATCTCTGGGCGATGGTCTATCTGCTGCAGAAATATTTCGGCAAGGAAGGCCGCGAGGAGGCCGACGACCTGCTCCGTCGCCGCTCCGGCGACGCCGATACGCCGCGCATGCTCGGCGCCTTCAACGAGGCGACGCCGGATTGGCTCTCCTTCTTCATGTTCACCTACTTCACCGATCGCGACGGCAAGATGCAGCTCGAAGCGCTCGCCCAGTCCGGCTTCGACCCCCTGTCCCGCACCTGCCGCTTCATGCTGACCGAAGAGGCGCACCACATGTTCGTGGGCGACAGCGGCGTATCCCGCGTGATCGAGCGGACCTGCCGGGCGATGACTGACGCCGGCCTCAAGGATCCCAACGACGAGGCCGCGGTCCGCGCCCTCGGGGTGATCGACCTGCCGACCATCCAGCGCAAGATGAACCTCCACTTCTCCTTGACGCTCGACCTGTTCGGCAACGAGATCAGCACCAACGCCGCCAATGCATTCCACGCGGGCATCAAGGGTCGCTACCGCGAGGACAAGCTCGCCGACGACCACCTGCTCGAGTCCGACACCTATCCGGTGCTGCGCCTACGCGACGGCGCGCTCGTCGAGGAGCACGTGCCGGCGCTCTCCGCGCTAAACATGCGGCTGCGCGACGATTATGTGCAGGATTGTGCTTCGGGCGTGACGCGTTGGAACCGCGTCATCGAGAAGGCCGGGATCGACTTCAAACTTACCCTTCCGCACGTCGCCTTCAACCGGCACATCGGCGAGTTCGCCAAGGTCCACACCGACACCACCGGCCGCGTCCTCACCGATGCGGAGTGGGAGACGATCCGCGCGGCGACCCTGCCGAACCCCGCCGACGCGATCTTCATCGACGGGCTGATGCAGCCGGAAGCGCGGCCGGGCCACTACGCCGGCTGGATCGCGCCGCCGAAGGCCGGGATCGACAACCAGCCGGGCGAATTCGAATACGTCCAGATCCACGCCTGACGCCATGGACGGAATGGCCGGGCAAAAGCAGCATCTCATCGATCCGGAGATCTGCATCCGCTGCAACACGTGCGAAGCGACCTGCCCGATCGGCGCCATCACGCACGACGACAACAACTACGTCGTAGACCCGGCCATCTGCAATTTCTGCATGGATTGCGTCGGCCCCTGTCCAACCGGCTCGATCGACAACTGGTTCGTGGTGCCGACCCCGTTCTCGCTCGACGACCAGCTTTCGTGGCTCGAACTGCCGCCGCGGCCTGCGATCGCCGAAGCTGCGCCCGACGCGCTCGACGACGAAGCCGCTTCCCTCCTGGAAAGCGCGCACCGCGGCGCCGCCCGACACGCTCGCGCGCCGGCCTCCGCATCCAAGCCCCGGGTCAACCTGTTCAATCGCGCCCGCCCGGCGACGGCGACGGTGACCGGCAACCACCGCATCACCGCGGCCGACGCGGAGTCCGACGTCCGTCATATCATCCTCGACTTCGGCGCCACCGCCTTCCCGGTGCTGGAGGGCCAGAGCATCGGCGTCGTCCCGCCGGGCCTCGATACCAATGGGCGCCCACACGCCATGCGCCTCTACTCGATCGCGAGCGCTCGCGATGGCGAGCGGCCGAACACCGCCAACCTGGCGCTCACGGTCAAGCGCGTCGACGGCGAAGTGCGTGGCGTGGCGTCGAATTGGCTGTGCGATCTGCCGCTCGGCTCGACGATCGAGGTGATGGGGCCCTATGGCGCTACCTTCCTGATGCCGGACGATCCGGATGCCGACATCCTGATGATCTGCACCGGCACCGGCTCGGCTCCGTTCCGCGGCTTTACCGAGCGCCGCCGCCGCTTGGCGCAGCAGGGCGCGGGCCGCCTGCATCTCTATTTCGGCGCCCGCACGCCCGGCGAGTTGCCGTATTTTGGCCCGCTGCGCAAAGTGCCGGCGCAGATCATGGCGCAGGAACTGGTGTTCTCGAGAGTGCCGGATCAGGCGAAGGAGTACGTGCAGGACCGCATCCGGGCCCGCGCCGATCAGATCGTCGCGTTGTTGGCCCGGCCCAAGCTGCACGTCTATATCTGCGGTCTGCGCGGTCTCGAAGAAGGCGTCGAGTTGGCGCTCACCGAGATCGGCCGCGGCAATGGGATCGACTGGCTCGCCTTGCGGGACCGCATGGTGCAGGAGGGTCGGTTCCACGTCGAAACCTACTGACCCCTTCATCCACCGCCGCCAGGTCAGCTGGGGGGATACGGATGCGGCCCGCATCGTCTACACCGCCCGCGTCGGCCACTTCGCGCTCGAAGCGATCGAGGCCTGGTTCATCGACCGGCTCGGCGTTGGTTTCTACGACATGAACGAGACGCACGGTTTCGGCACGCCCTTCGTCCACATGGAGATCGATTTTCGGGGCCGCATGACGCCGCACGACCGTCTGGCAACGCGCGTCCTGCTTGACCGCGTCGGCCGCTCGTCGCTTCATTTCGTGGTTGAATCACGGGCCGAGGCCGATGGCCGGCTATGCTGGACCGGCCGCTTCGTCTGCTCGTGCGTGCGGACCGACACGTATGAGACGATCGCGGTGCCGGCGCGCTTCGCGCCCGTGATCGAAGCCGAGTTGGCCCTCGCAGCCCCGCTGCGCTAACTCCGCGCGCGCATGATGGAGGTCGAGATCATGACCTGCATCGTCTCGTTAGCGCTGTTGAGCGTGACGTTGCGGATGCGTGCGAGCCCGCGGTCGGGCCGGCTTTTGGAGCGGCGGACCTCGAGCACTTCGATTTCGACATGAAGCCGATCGCCGGGTCGCGCCGGGGTCGGCCATTGCAGCCCTTCGATCCCCGCTCCGAGGATGCCGCCGGCGGGACGGAAGTCGCTGTCGACGAGCAATCGCATGGTCATGCTGGCGATGTGCAACTCGCTCGCACGGTCCGGGCTGGTGCCGAACCATCCGGCGGGATCGTTGTCGATCTCACGTTCGGGCGATGCGAACCGTTGGCCGGGGCTGAGGTCTTCGAGGAACAGCAGGTTCGCCATAATGCGGCCGAGACTACCGCAGACACCACCCGGAGTGGAACGACCTGCCTGCGACTAGTGGAGGGCGAGTGACGGGAACCCGCGCGTCAGGTGGGGCGAGGCCAGCTGACCCGGCTGCACCGTCGACACCGAAACGCCGGCGCGGGTCCGCGAGAACGTCTTGCGCGCCACCCGTCGGCGGGGCCGCGGTTTGGCCGTCGGAATAAGGAATGCCGGCACGTGTGCAGGGGTAAATACGCCTCCGGCTAGTATGTCGCGCATAACGCACCCCGATCGTTTTTCGTCGGGAGAACTGTAGAGGGGTGCGGGCCGAAACCCCGCGTCGAACCGTCGTGGTCAGGCGTCGAAAATGCGTCGGAAGATGATCACGCTTTCGCGAGCAGATCAGCCAAGCAGGTTCCCCATCGCTGCGCCGATCGCACCCCCCGCAAACCCGACCGTGGTCACGATCGCGGTGATCCGTCCGCGAACCGGGGGCGTTGCGGCGAGCGCTTGCGCACGGGCCTGGTTGGCCACTAACGCGATCTGAGTGCCGATGTCGAGGAACGCCATCGCGACGCAGTAGAGCACTGCGGATGGCCGATGCTCCAGGGTGACGGTAGCGATCAGCGCGAGAGTCGCGCCCAGGACCATCAGCAGGCCGGCCCGCGCCACCATTGCGGGATTGCGATCGCCGCATAACCGTCCGGACAGGACGGCCGCACCGGCGCCGAGGATTGCCACGCTTCCCATCGGCAAGCTCGGCGCCAAGCTGTCCACCCTCAGCAATCGTGGAAACAACGCCCATCCGAAATTGAATGCGGCAAATACCAGGGCTTGCTGGACCGCAGCGCGCCGCAGCACTCGCTCGTTGCGCCACAGAGCGGTCGCGGAAGGCAACTCGCGTCTGACGTTCTGCAACGCAAGATCGGCTCGATCAAAGGTCAGGACGACCCCGGCTCCCAATGCGGTGACGATCAGGGCATCGGTCCAGAACATGGTGCGCCAGCCGAGCCAGGCGGAAGCGAGCGGAACGCAGGCGCGCGCCAGGACGATCCCGAGCAGGCCCCCGGCAATGACGCGCCCGATCGTTTCGGACCGGGCTGCCGCAGGAACTGCGTTCGTCGCGCAGGCCATCAGCCGCTGGGTCAGAGAACATCCCAGCCCAATCAGCAGACAAGCGGCCGCAGCAATGGTCGGGCCCGGCGCGCTCGCGACGGCGCAGAGCCCGGCGGTCAACAAAAGCAAATGCAGCGTCAGCCCGGCGGGGGATGTCAGATCGCGCGCGACGGCCGCCAACAATGCGACGCCGGCGGCATAGCCGGCCAATGTCGCGCCCGGCATCAGTTTGACGGCCAACGATGTGCCGAATTCAGCCGATGCCTGGACGACCAGGGACTGCGCCCAATAAAGCGTCGAGACGCCGGCGCCGTTGAGGACGCTGAACAGCACCAGTTCTCTTCCGGAAGCCAGCCGCGGGACCGCATGGGACGACATAGATTTTTTCCGTGCCAATGAGAACAAACAGTGGACATAACAGGAACAGATAGGCAAGATGTGCTTACGCGATGGCTGAGGCGGTTAGAGGCCGCAGCCTTTGGTTAACGATCCAAAATAGAGGATATATCGATGAGCATCACAACCCAAGATGGTGTAATCCGCAACCATAGCGCGAACTCCTCGATGGTCGCTGATGCGGGTGTGGTTCGGCTTGGCGGCCAGGGTCCGGTCTTTCGTCCGGCGTCGATCGCCGACCAGGGCAAGGTCCGGCTCGGCGGCCAAGGTCCGGTGTTCCGCCCGGTGTTCCGCACGATCTCGATTGCCGACAAGGGCAAGGTCCGGCTCGGCGGCCAGGGTCCGGTGTTCCGTCCGGCGTCGATCGCCGACAAGGGCAAGGTCCGGCTCGGCGGTCAAGGTCCCGTCTTCCGCTAACATCTTCGCCGTCACTCGACACCATCAGAGGGCCGCAGGATAGTCGCGCCACCCTCTCTACACATCTCGGCTCGTGAAAGGGGAGATAATGAATTCATTATCTCCCTTTTTAGTTCGTTCAACGCGAGATTTACTCTCAGCTTAATGTAAAGCGCTGAATGAACTTCATTGGTGGCCGGAATGTCCGAACCGCTGGTCCGATTTCATCAGCTCATCACCACCGGGCTCGCCCCGCAACGCGCCGATCGGTCGGCAGGCGGCCTGTTGCCCACCCGCGCATTTCGCTACTGCGAAGCCGTCACCACCGCTTCTTCCTTCGGCTGGTATGTGTTCCCGCCGATTACCTTCAGCCTTCTCTGGAGCGGGGAACAGATGGCATGGACCTGCGAAGGCGCCGATGACTGGTTTCCCCTCGGCCGTGCCCAATTCCCCGGTTTCAGCGCCGATTTCGACCGCGACGCACCTGCATCGGCGCAAGGCTACGCCCCGCCGTTCCTGGCGGCCCTGCCGGAGCCGGGTGTCGTGCAGGTCTGGTCCGGTCTCCTGGCGCAGACGCGGCCGGACTGGAGCCTGCTCCTTCGTGCGCCCGCCAATCTGCCGCGCCAAGGCGGCTACGACCTGTTCGAGGGTGTCGTTGAAACCGACCGATGGTTCGGCCCGCTATTCACCAATGTTCGCCTGACCAAAACCGACGTGCCCACGACTTTCGACGCCAACTATCCGCTGTTCCAAGCGCAGCCGCTGCATCGCTCCGTCTATTCCGACGAGCATTTGAACGACTTCGACTGCCGCTCCGGCGTCTCGGCGCTCACCAAACACGATTGGGCAAAATACGCGGCGACCGTGATCAAATCCAGCGAGGGCGCTTCCGCCCCGCTCGGGCGAGATGCCGCCGAGGTGCGTCGGCGTCGGCGGACTGAGACGAAGGTTACGGAACGCCAGCCAGGCTGAGGCCCGAGACGTAGTGGTCGTTGTGCTCGCGGAGGGCGAAAGGTGAGCTTGCGCGGAAAGCGCGCACCGTGAAGTCCGGCTCAAGCTGCAGCAGGCGGCGATACACGAGCGCAGCCTCCTTTTCGTCGCCGAGATGGCCGAGCGCCGACAGATACGGCTTGTAGCCAGCCGAGAACCGGGGATGCATCTGCGTCACCTGCCGCCCGATCACGGCGGCTGCCCGATGATTGCGGCTCAGCAGCTCCACAATGATCGCTGCACCATCGGCGAAAAAACTGTGCGGATCCCGCGGCGCTAGCCGCCGGCATTGCTCGATCCGTCGCCGGGCTTCTGCCAGGTTCCCGGAATACGCCTGCGCCACGCCACTCAAATGCCAGGCGAGCGGCAGGCTCGGATTGATCGCGAGGGCGCGTTCGTGCAGCGGGATCGCTTCGTCCAGCCGGTGGTGCAGGAATGCCCGCACGTGCCCGGCGATTGTCAGCCCGCGGGCATCGTTCGGATCCAGCATCACGGCATGTTCCGCGACCTCCCCAGCACGGGCGATGCTCGCCCGCGGATCGCGCGCCCAGCCCTGGCCGACGAGGAACACATGCCACAAAGCGAGCCAGCTATAGGCTGGGCTGTATTCGGGCTCGAGATCCATCGCCCGGGTCAACAGGTCGCCCGCTTCCATGAACGATCGCCGGTCCAGCAGGTGAATCCGCGAGATCGAGCGCAGCACCAACTCGTAGGCGCTCTCGCCGCTGCCGCCGACCCGCTTGATCCGCTCGGCGGCAATATACGGCAGCTCCGGCTCGAGCCCGGCCGCGACCAGCCCGGCCACGTCCTGCTGCACATGGAACAGGTCGCTGTGATCGTAAGTGAATACCGCTGTCCAACAAACCGCGCCCGTCGCCGCGTCGGCCAGCTTGACCGCCACACGCAGCCGATGCTCGATCCGTTGCAGCGAACCTTCGAGCAGGAAGTCCAGGCCGAGATCCTGGCGCAGGTCGCGTCTGGCCTCCAACCCGGCGGCAACTGAGACGCTCGAGATGACTGTCAGCCCGCGAATCCTAGCAAGAGAGGTCGCGATCTCTTCGGTGAGCGCGAATGCCAGGAAGTCGTCAGACTGCGGCCCGATCGCATTGCGGACCGTGACGCCGAGAACGGAGCCGCGCTTCGGAGTGGACGTGACTGTCGCCGTTGCCACTGCATCGCCGCGGATCGGCGCGCTGGAAGCGGCCAGGGCCGACCTGACGCGACTTCTGAGAAGCCGCAACCACTCGTCGAGCGCCGGGTCGACGCCGTCGAGATCGAGCGCAATGTCGCGTCCGACGCTCAGCGTATCGGGTTCGGCGATCGGCGGCTCGGTGATGATCCGGACGGAGCCTGGCCGGAGACCCACCCGCTCCGCCGTGATCTCCAGGATGTCGTCGTCGCCGATCGTCTCGACCAGGCTCTGGCGCAGAGTGCGCAATGTGTCGCGCAACCGGGCCAGCCCCTGTGCGGCATCGCTACGGCTCCAGAGCAAGCCGGCGAGTAGGCGGCGCGGCGCTGTCTGCTGATCGCTGAACGCCAGGATGACGAACAGGGCGCGCGCTTTCCGCAAGCTCGGCAGGACGTCGTTTGATTTGGCCGTGCACGCCCGAAGCGGCCCGATCAGATGCAACTCGATCAACGCCGTCTTATCGGATTGGCCTCGAAGTGCAGCGACGCCTTCCACTCAGCCCCTCGAAATGTGACGAATAAAGCAGCGTGCCCGTAAGTAGCACAATTGATCGAAACGTCACAACTCGCGTGCGTAGTCTAAAATAGAAAACTACTCGCAGTGACTGAGACTAGATGTGGAAGCTTTCACCGCATCCACAGCGGCCTTTTTCATTTGGATTATGAAATGTGAAGCCGCTCGTCAGCGCTTTCATTTCGTAATCCATTTCGGTCCCAATCAGGAACAGGCTCGCCTTGCGATCCACCAGGACCGTCAGCTCCTTGTCTTTGACGATCTCGTCGCCCGGCCCGGGCGCCTCGACCCAATCCATCTGATACGAGAGGCCCGAGCAGCCTTTCGTGTTCACCGTGATGCGCAGCAGCATGCCCTCTCGCCCGTGGGCATAGAGCGAGCGGAGCCGCTCAGCCGCGGCGTCGGACAGGCGCATCAGCGGCGGGAGCGTGCGAGGCTTGCGGGCAGTGGTTTGCGTGTCGGACATCTTCGTTCGTCCTAGAACATGTTGAGGCTGAGCCGCGCGTCTTCCGTCATCCGGCTGGGATCCCACGGCGGATCCCACACCGTGTCGACGTCGCAGGATGCCACGCCCGGCACTGCCATGATCGCGTCGTGCACCATCACCGGCAGCTCCTGCGCGCTCGGGCAGCCCGGCGCCGTCAGCGTCATCTCCACCTTCACCTTCCCGCCATCGTCGATCTCGACCGCGTAGATCAGGCCGAGTTCATAGATGTTTACCGGAATTTCCGGATCGTAGACGGTCCCGATCGCGGTGATGATCGCGTCTTCCGTGGGCTTGGGTTCGCCCTCCGGGCTCCAGCTCTCGACATTGGCCTCACTCACTGGTCGCCTCCTTGCCGCCGTCCAGCGCCGCGATCAGCGCGCGCCATGGCAGAGTCACGCATTTCACCCGCGACGGAAACTCATGAACGGCCGAGAGCGGCTTCAGCCGCTCCAGCGCCGCGTCGCACGCTTCGCAATTCCCGCTCCGCGCCATCGTCTCCACGTCGCCGGCCAGGGCGCGGGCCCGGCTGATCGAAAGACCCGGCACCGCCTCGCACATGAGATCCGCGCTGGCGATGCTGATCTCGCAGCCGCGCGCCTCGAACGATGTCCTGGATATGGTGTCGGCATCGCTCACGACAAAGACCTGGACCCGGTCGCCGCACATCGGGTTGTCGCCCTTGGCGGTCATCGCGCCCTCGAGCTTGCCGGTATGCGCCGGCTTGCGCCCGTGCCGGCGGATCTCGTCGCTGTAGAGGGCTCGCAGCTCGTCGAACATCAGGCGAAGAACTCGCGGACGCGGTGCAGCGCGTCGGTCAGCGCGTCGATCTCGCCCTTGGTGGTGTAGATTCCGAGGCTGGCGCGGGCGCTGCTGTCGACACCGAGGCGGCGCATCAGCGGCTCGGCGCAGTGGTTGCCGGCGCGGACGGCGATGCCGGCGCGGTCGAGCAGGGTGGCCACGTCGTGCGCATGGGCGTTGCCGAGCGTGAAGCTGAACACGCCGCCGCGGTCTTGCGCGTTGCCGAGCACGCGCAGGCCGGGCACTTCGGAGAGGCGGGCGAGGGTGTGGTCGACCAGTTCGGCCTCGTGCTGCGCGATGGCGTCGAAGCCGATCGCCTGGACCCAGTCGATCGCGGTGCCGAGGCCGATCGCTTCCAGGATCGGCGGCGTGCCGGCTTCGAATTTGTGCGGGATCTCGGCCCAGGTGCTGCGCTCGAAGCTGACCGAGCCGATCATGTCGCCGCCGCCCATGAACGGGGGCATGCGCTCGAGCAGCTCGCGCTTGGCATACATCGCGCCGATGCCTGTGGGGCCGTAGAGCTTGTGGCCGGTGAAGACATAGAAATCGGCGCCGAGGGCCTGCACGTCGACGGCGCGGTGCACCACGGCCTGGCTGCCGTCGAACAGGATTCGGGCGCCGTGCTCGTGGGCGAGGGCGGCGATGCGGGCCGCGGGCGTCACCGTGCCGAGCACGTTGCTCATATGGGTGATCGCGACCAGGCCGACCTTGCCGTCTTCGAGCAGGCGCTCGAGCGCTTCGAGGTCCAACTCGCCGCCGTCGGTGATGGGGGCGATGCGGAGTTCAATGCCCTTATCGTCGCGCAGCATCTGCCAAGGGACGAGATTGGCGTGATGCTCCATCTCGGAGATCACCACGGCCTGACCGGGCTTCATGACGCCGCGGCCATAGGAGTGAGCGACGAGGTTGATCAGCTCGGTCGTGTTCTTGGCGAACACGATCTCCCGCGGGTCGGGCGCGTTCAGCAGCGTGGCGATCTTCTCGCGCACGCCCTCATAGGCCTCGGTCGTCCGCTCGCTCATCCAGTGCAGGCCGCGATGGACGTTGGCGTATTGCGTCTCCATCGCCTCGACCATGGTCGCGATCACCTGGCGCGGCTTCTGCGCCGAGGCGGCGCTGTCGAGGAAGACGAGCGGCTTGCCGTGGACGGTCTGGCTCAGGATGGGGAAGTCGTCGCGGATCCGCGCGACATCAAAGGCGGGACGGGTCAGGGCGTTCATGCGTCTTTCCTTTCCCACCAGGCCTCGATCGCGGCCTCGAGCAGATGGCGGGCGCCCTCGTGCTCGATCGGGTCCATCGCCTCGTTGAGGAAGGCGCGGACCAGCAGCGCGCGCGCTTCCGCGTCGGGGATGCCGCGGGCGCGCAGGTAGAACAATTGGTCGGCGTCGAGTTCGCCGACGGTGGCGCCATGGCTGCATTTGACGTCGTCGGCGTAGATCTCGAGCTGTGGCTTGCTGTCGATCTCGGCATAGGGGCTCAGCAGCAACGCCTGGTTCATCTGGTAGCCGTCGGTCTTCTGCGCCACCCGGGCCACTTCGATCCGGCCTTGGAACACGCCGCGGGCGCGGTCGGTCAGCACGTTCTTGATCGTCTGACGGGACGCGCAGCTCGGGGCGTCATGTTTGACGATCGTGGTGATGTCGCCGTGCTGCTGATCGCCGAGAAGCTGGGCGCCATTGAGATGAACGGCGGCATTCGGGCCATGCAGGCGGGCATGGATCTCGGTGCGGGCGAGGCGGGCGCCCAGGTTCAACACGAAGGTGTCGTAGATGCCGCGCTCGGCGATCTCGGCGAAGCCAGTCTGGACGTGGAACGCCGCCGGGCTCTCCTCTTGGAGGCGGATGTGGACCAGCTTGGCGCCTTCGGCGACGTTGATCTCGGTGACCGCGTTGTGCAGGTAGGTCCCTTGGCCGCGCGCGACCTCGACCAGCGTCAGCGTGGCGCCGGCGGCCAAAGTGAGCCGGTGGCGCGGGTGGAACGCGACGGGGCGGTGGTTGTCGATACCGATCGAGAGCAGCACGATCGTGCCGGCGTCCACGCCCTCCGCGACGCTCAGCGAAACGCCGTCATCGGCCATCATCGTGTTCAACGCGACCATCGGCAGCGTCGCATCCGGCGTGCGTCCGAACACCGGACGGTCGGCGAAGGTCTCGAACGTCACCGTCTCGGGGGGGCTCGAGAGATCGGGCTGATAACGGCCATCGATCAACACGATGCGGGGCGCGTCGAGCGTCGGGGCGGCATCAGGCGCGGTGCCGACGGCAGTCAGCGGCTCTTCGAAGGGTGACTCCGCCAGGCCGCGCATCGAGGTGTATTTCCAAGCCTCGTCGCGTACGCTCGGCAGCCCGGAAGCGGCGAACGATGCGGCCGCCGCGTCGCGGACCGACACTTCGCCGGGCAGACGGTCGCGCAGGCCGCGGTAGCGCGCCAGGAAAGCGTCCGCGCCCGAGGTGGTCGCGATGGTCATGCCGCGTCCGCCACCACCTGCGTGTAGCCATTCGCCTCGAGCTCACGGGCCAACTCGGGCCCGCCGCTGCGGACGATCCGGCCCTGGCTCAACACGTGCACCCGGTCCGGCACGAGATGATCGAGCAGACGCTGGTGATGCGTGATGACGAGCGCGGAGAATTCGGGGTTGCGGAGGGCGTTGACGCCGTCGGCGACGATGCGCAGCGCGTCGATATCCAGACCGCTATCCGTCTCGTCGAGGATGGCGAGCTTGGGCCGCAGGATGGCCATCTGCAGCACCTCGTTGCGCTTTTTCTCACCGCCGGAGAAGCCGACATTGACGTT
The DNA here is from genome assembly GCA_963848035.1 of uncultured Alphaproteobacteria bacterium. Taxonomy (GTDB): domain Bacteria; phylum Pseudomonadota; class Alphaproteobacteria; order Acetobacterales; family Acetobacteraceae; genus JAVVHH01. Next base: position 925,551 of record CAWKCD010000001.1, on the reverse strand, counting down.
GCGCTTGAGCATGTCGTCCGGAAATTGCAGGCGCTTGCTCTCGGCGCGTGCCAGCCGCAGGAACGCCGGCGCATCCAGTTCGTCCTCGCCGCGGGCGCGACGGATGGCGTTCAGAGCGGTGCGCAAGAAGTTCGCGTTGTTGACGCCCGGCAGTTCGAGCGGCGACTGGAACGCCAGGAACAGCCCGGCCGCTGCTCGCTCCTCCGGCTCCATCGCCAGCAGATCGGCGCCCTCGAACGACACGTCGCCCGCCGTCACGGTATAGCCGTCATTGCCTGCCAATACGTAGCCGAGCGTGCTCTTGCCTGAGCCGTTCGGCCCCATGATAGCGTGGACCTGACCCGCCGGCAGTTCGAGGTCGATCCCGCGCAGGATCGGCTTCTCCTCGATCGACGCCTGAAGATTGTGAATACGAAGCATCAGCCGACCGACCCCTCCAACGACACGGCGAGCAGCTTCTGCGCCTCGACCGCGAATTCCATAGGCAGCTCCTTCAAGACGTCCTTGCAGAAGCCGTTGACGATGAGCCCGACTGCGTCCTCCTCGGACAAGCCGCGGCTGCGACAGTAAAACAGCTGGTCGTCGGCGATCTTCGAGGTCGTCGCCTCGTGCTCGACCTTCGCCGACGGGTTGCGGCTCTCGATGTAGGGCACGGTGTGCGCGCCGCACTGGTCACCGATCAGCAGCGAATCACACTGGGTGAAGTTCCGCGCGCCCGACGCCTTCGGCATGATCCGCACCAGGCCGCGGTACGTGTTGTCGGACCGCCCGGCGCTGATCCCCTTGGAGACGATCGTGCTGCGCGTGTTCTTGCCGATATGGATCATCTTGGTGCCGGTATCGGCCTGCTGCCGGTTGTTCGTCACCGCCACGGAATAGAACTCGCCGACGCTGTCGTCGCCCTGCAGGATGCAGCTCGGATACTTCCAGGTGATCGCCGAGCCGGTCTCGACCTGCGTCCAGGAGATCTTGCTGCGCTTGCCGCGGCAGGCGCCCGCGCTTGGTGACGAAGTTGTAGATGCCGCCCTTGCCGTTGGCGTCGCCGGGATACCAGTTCTGCACCGTGCTGTACTTGATGGTCGCGTCGTCGAACGCGACCAGTTCGACCACGGCGGCATGGAGCTGGTTCTCGTCGCGCTGCGGCGCGGTGCAGCCCTCGAGATAGCTGACGTGGCTGCCGGCCTCGGCGATGATCAGCGTCCGCTCGAACTGCCCGGTGTTGCGGGCATTGATGCGGAAATACGTTGAGAGCTCCATCGGGCAGCGGACGCCCTTGGGGATGAAGACGAAGCTGCCGTCGGTGAACACGGCCGAGTTGAGCGCGCTGAAGTAGTTGTCCGCCGCCGGCACCACCGAGCCGATATACTGGCGCACCAGCTCCGGATGCTCGCGGATCGCCTCGCTGATCGGCATGAAGATAACGCCCGCCTTCTCCAGCGTGCTGCGAAAGGTGGTCGCGACCGAGACGCTGTCGAACACGGCGTCGACCGCGATGTTGGAGCCGCTCGGCGGGTTCAACTGATCGTCGGACTCCACGCCCGCGAGGATCGCCCGCTCCTTAAGCGGGATGCCGAGCTTCTCGTACATCGCCAGCAGTTCCGGATCGACGTCGGCCAGGCTCTTCGGCGCTGGGCGCTTTGGCGCGGCGTAGTAGTGGATGTCCTGGTAGTCGATCTTGGGATAGCCGACCTTGGCCCAGTTCGGCTCCTCCATGGTCAGCCACGCGGCATAGGCCTTCAGCCGCCACGCGAGCATCCACTCAGGCTCGCCCTTCTTCTGCGAGATCAGCCGGATGGTGTCTTCGGAGAGACCCTTCGGCGCGATCTCCATCTCGATGTTCGTCTCGAAGCCCCACTTGTAGCCGGACTGCGTGATGGACTGGACGGTATCGAGCGTTTCAGCGACTGCGGGCATGGGAACCTACTCGGCTGGGATATGGGGGGAGGGCGCGATGTCGGCGAGAGAGATGGTGCCGAGCGCCTGCATGACAGCGTCGTTCACTTTGTCCCACCCGCCGCGGCACGAACACAAATGTCCGGTATCGCAGGTGGAGGACGAGCCTTCGACGCAGGCTGTGATGTGCACGGGCCCATCGATGGCACCCACGACATCGGCAACCTGGATCGCCGTCAGCGGCCGCGCCAGCCGGTAACCGCCCCGCGCGCCGCGCTGGCTGATCACCAGGCCGCCCGAAGCGAGCGCCTTCAGCACTTTGGCGACCGTCGGCTCCGGCAAACCGGTGCTCACGGCGATGCCAGGCGACGTCTGCACCGCCTCGCCATGAGACAGGCGGACGAGGACGACAACCGCATAATCAGCGAGTTTCGACAGCCTCAACATTGACGCGACCCTAATCGGACCGGTGGGGTCCGGATTGACCCGATTTGAGGCTCGCGAGGCGAGAGGTCAACCCCTAAGCTTACCGCCGGCGAATTCTTTGGACGGTTGTCGAATTCGGGTGTCGTCGAACGTCTTGGGGCTGGACGGGGTGCACCGATGCCCCCCGCCATGCCGGAGGAAGGCCAACGACATGCAGTATATGTCATGATCTATGAGGACGAGGCGACCTACGGAGGCAGCCCTGGCGTTCCTTGCTCGCCCTCTACGATGCGCTGCTGCTCTGCCGCGACGATCCGATCGTCCGGCTCAACCGGGCGGTCGCGCTGGCCGAAGTGGCGTGCCGAGCCCAGCGCTGGCCGAGATCGACGCCATCGATAACGGCCGCATGCGCGCGTTCCTGCCGTTCGGCGCCGTGCAGGTCGATCTCCTTCGCAGGGGCGGGCGCGGGGCAGAGGCGCGTGCGGCCTATTGCGTGGCGCTTGCGCTCGGACCGCAGCCGGCGGAATGACGCTGGCTCGAACGGCATCGTGATAGAATTCCGATATAGAAACGGAAACGGTCACGCTATGATCGCTCGATGGCGGCGAGTGGGCGCCGACCGCTGGATGGAGGAGCGCGTTCATGACCTCGATCAAGCTCGCTCTCGCAGGGATCCTCATCGCGTTGCCGGCGACCGCTGCCCTCGCCCAAGCGCCGATGAACGCCGATGGCCTGCGCTGGGGAGACGTCCCGCCGGTCTTTCCGAAAGGTGCCAAGATGGCGGTCGTCTCCGGCGACCCCTCGGCGCCAGGTCTTTACGTTATCCGGCTCGCCATGCCGAGCGGCTACAAGGTCCCGGCGCACAACCATCCCACCGACGAATATGTCACCGTGCTGTCCGGCAATTTCCATCTCGGGATGGGCGACAAGCTCGACGAGGCGAAGTCGGCGGAATTGCGGGCCGGCGGCTTCGCCGAAGCCCATGCGCGGATGAACCACTTCGCTTGGACCAGCAGCGAGACCGTCGTCCAGGTGCACGGGCAGGGTCCATTCGTGATCACCTACGTCAACCCGGCGGACGACCCGAGCAAGCCGCAATAGCCCGCTCCCCGCCCCTGGCCCCGACGGGGAAAAAGCTCCAAAACCGCTGGAGCGGGCAGGGAGTGGCGAATGGCGGAGCGTTTTGACCTGGTGATCAGCGGCGGCATCTGCGTTTTGCCATGGGGCGAGGCGCAAACCGACGTGGGCGTGCGCGACGGCAAGATCGTCGCCCTTGGGGCCGATGCCGCGGCCGCGGACCGGGTCATCGACGCCGCCGGGCTGCACGTGTTGCCCGGCCTGATCGACCCGCACGTTCATTTGCGCGATCCCGGGGACGCCGCCGTGGAGAGTATCCCGACCGGCACCAAGGCCGCCGTGCTGGGCGGCATCGCGACCGTCTTCGACATGCCCAATACCGCGCCTTCGATCACCGATCGGGAGCGGATCGCCTGGAAGCAGAGCTACGCCGAGAGCGTCGCCTGGTGCGACATGGGGATCTATGTTGGCGGCACGCGGGCGAACACGCCGGACCTTGCGGCGCTCGAACTCGAGCGCGGCGTGTGCGGCATCAAGGTGTTCGCCGGGTCATCGACCGGCGACTTGATGATCGAGGACGACCCGTCGCTCGAGCGCGTCATGCGCAGCGGGCGGCGGCGGGTCAGCTTCCACAGCGAGGACGAGTATCGGCTGCAGGAACGCAAGCCGATGTTCAAGGTGGGCGATCCCTTCAGCAACCACATGGTCTGGCGCGACGTCGAATGCGCTTTTCTCGGCACGCGGCGGTTGATGGCGCTGGCGCGCGAGACCGGCCGTCCGGCGCACATCCTGCACGTCTCGACCGCCGAGGAACTCGACTATCTAAAGGATTACCGCGACGTCGCCACCGTCGAACTCCTCGTCAACCATCTGACCCAGTGGGCGCCGGACGTCTACGACCAGCTCGGCGGCTACGGCGTGATGAACCCGCCGATCCGCGACATCCGGCATTACGAGGCGGCCTGGGCTGCGGTCCGGGACGGCACGGCCGACACGATCGGTTCGGACCACGCGCCGCACAGCAAGGCGGCCAAGGAGCGGCCCTGGCCGGAAACCGCCGCCGGGCTCACCGGCGTGCAGACGCTGGTGCCGATCATGCTCGACCACGTCAACGCCGGCCGGCTCTCGCTCGCCCGCATGGTCGACCTGATGGCCGCCGGCCCGGCGCGGGTCTACGGCGTGGTTGGCAAAGGACGGTTGGCCGCCGGCTACGATGCCGACTTCACGCTGGTCGACATGAAGCGGCGCCGCCGCATCGAGAATAGTTGGATCGCCTCACCCTGCGGCTGGACCCCGTTCGACGGCAAGGATGTGACGGGCTGGCCGGCCGCGACGATCGTACGCGGCCGGGTCGTGATGCGGGACGACGAGGTGTTGGGCGAGCCCGTGGGCCGATTGGTCCGCTTCCAGGGCTGAGGTCAGGCCTTGCCCATCTTGCACCCGCTATCGCCCAGGGGCCGGGCTGCTTCCGGCCCTGGCGTGGTCGCGAGCAGGTTGTAGAGGTCCCACTCGCCCTTGCTCTCTGCGGCGGTCTTGACCCGGAACAGGTAGGCGGGGAACAGGCCGCGCCCGTCTTCGCGGATGCTGCCGGGGCCGAACGCGTCGTCGTCGGTCGGCATCGCCTTCATCCGCGCGACCGTCGCCGCCCCGCTTCGGCGCGCTTCGGCCACGCCCATGTCTTTGACCGCTTTGAGGTAGTGCAGCGTGCTCGAATAGGAGCTGGCATGGGCCTGGTTCGGGTAGTTGCGCGGGGATTGCGGGATGATCCGCTTGGCGAACGCGCGGGTCCGGTCGTTCAGGTCCCAGTAGAAACTCTCGGTCAGCGTCAGCCCGGACGCGATCTCCAGCCCCAGCGCATGTACGTCGCTGATGAACATCAGCATTGGCGCGATCAGCATGCCCGATTGCGCCAGCCCGAACTCGTGCGCCTGCTTGACGCTGTTGACGGTGTCGCCCCCGGCGTTGGCCAAGCCGAGCACTTTCGCGCCAGAGGATTTCGCCTGATACAGGAACGATGAGAAGTCGGTCGTATCCGGAAACGGATAGCGCACGGCGCCCTTGACCGTGCCGCCGGCCTTCTTGACCTGGAGCGTGGTCTGTTCCTCGAGCGAGTGCCCGAACGCGTAGTTGGCGGTGATGAAGAACCAGGAATCCCCGCCCGCCTTGACCGCCGCGGCGCCGGACGACACCGCCATCATATAGGTGTCGAAGCTCCAGACGATCGTATTCGGGCTGCACTGTTCGCCGGTGAGCGCGACCGCCGTGGCGCTCGCGTTGAGGTGGATCTTATCCTTCTCGCGACAGACTTGTGCCACGGCTAGCGCGACCGAGGAGGTCGGCACATCGGCGATCACGTCCACCGAATCGTTGTCGATCCACTGCCGGGCGATCGTGGCGCCGACATCCGGTTTGTTCTGATGGTCGGCGGCGATGACCTCGACGTCGAACCCATGATCGCCGAAATCGAGCGCGGCCTGCCGCGTGCAGATCACGGAGGTCATCCCGGTCGTGTCCCGATAAGGTCCGGACTGGTCGTTCAGCACCCCGATCCGGACCTTGGGCCGCTGTGCGCGGCCCGGCGAGAGGGGAAGGGCGGCAGCGGCAGTGCCCGCGAGCAGCGCGCGGCGAGGAAGCCTCATGGATCGTCTCCCGGTCATGTCGCCGGGCTTCTATGTCCCGGCTCGCCGAAAACCTGAAACTTCCGCTGCGTCAGAGCAACAACTTTATCGAGACAATTAGTCCTTCCCGCGCGAACGGGCCGCGAACATGACGCTCGCCAACGCCGCCAGACCGAACCAGCCGACCTTGCGATGCACGACGACCACGGGCTTCGGCACCACGTCTCCGCCCGTCAGCGCCCGCGCCTTGAACGCCTCGCGGCTGCCGTGGTGCGCCGCCCAGACCTTGGTGAACTCCGCGCCGAGCAGGAAGATCTCGCAAGAATAGTAGATCCAGATCAGCACCACCATCAGCGTGCCGGCCGCGCCGTAGCTGTTGGCGACGCTGAACGTCGTGATGTACCAGGCGATCGCGATCTTGCCGAGCGTCGACAGCAGCGCGGTCACCACGGCGCCCACGATCACGTCCCGCCAGTCGATCCGGCGATCCGGTAGGATCTTGTAGATCGCCGCGAACAGCGCCGACGTGATCGCGAATGACACGAGCAGGTTGGCGATCTGGAACATCCTCTTCGCTTCCGGCAGCACGCCCAGCACGTAGCTGCTCACCGCCTGCAGCGCGGCGCCGATCACGAGCGACACGAGCAGCAGGAAAGCGAGGCTCGCGACCAGGCCAAGCCCGGCGGCACGGGTCTTGAGCAGCGCCGTCACGGTCGAGCTCTGCGGCGGCGAGGCTTTCCATATGAAGTTAAGCGCGGCCTGCAGTTCGCCGAAGACGCTCGTCCCGGTAATCAGCAGCGTTACGGCGCCGATCGCGGTGGCCCAAAATCCGCCTTTATGGTTGCCGGCGCTCGCGATCATGCTCTGGATCAGCTCGGCCGACTGGTCGCCCATCATGCCGCGCAACTGGTCGACGATTGCGCCCCGTGCCGCATCCTCGCCGAAAACGAACCCGGCGACCGCGATGCACAGCACCAGCAGCGGCCCGAGCGACAGGATGGTGTAGAAGGCGATCGCCGCACCGCGGCTCAGCGCATTATCGTCGGAGAAATCGCTGATCGTTTCCTTCAGATACATCCAGATCTTCGAAAACATCGTCAGTCTAATCCAGCAGCGCTAAAGCGGAACGTTGCCGTGCACGGATCAGTTCCGCAGGCCGAAACCGCCGCCGCCGGGCGTCTCGATCACGAACACGTCGCCGGGCCCGACATCCTCGCGGCTGCGGCCGCCCATCGACTGAACGCTGCCGTCGATACGCTGGACGTATTGCTGGCCGGTCGCGCCGTCGTCGCCGCCCTCCAGCCCGAACGGCGCCACCTCGCGGCGGCTCGCGACGACCACCACGGTCATCGGCTCGAGGAACCGGATCCGCCGCACCGATCCGTCACCGCCGCGGCTTTTGCCGGCCCCCCCGGAATGACGCCTTATCCCGAACGCTTCCAGCACGACCGGGTATCGAAGCTCGAACACTTCCGGGTCGGTCATGCGGGTGTTGGTCATGTGCGTCTGGATCGCGGACGCGCCGTCCCCCTCCGGACCCGCGCCCATGCCGCCGCAGATCGTCTCATAATACTGACGAGTCGCATCGCCAAACAAAACGTTGTTCATCGTCGCCTGGCTGCAGGCGAGCCGGCCGAGCGCGCCGAACAGGGCGTTGCACACGGCCTGGCTCACCTCGGTATTCCCTGCAACGACCGCCGCGCCGCGCGCCGGCGAGAGGAATGTTCCTGGCGGGATCACCAGCGTGATCGGCTTGAGGCAGCCATCGTTGAGCGGGATGTCCTCGCCCACGAGACAGCGGAAAACATACAGAACCACCGCCCGCGTGACCGCCGGCGGCGCATTGAAGTTCTCCGGCGATTGCGGCCCGGTGCCGGTGAAATCCACAACGGCCGACCGCGCTGCCCGGTCCACCGTGACCGCCACCCGCAGCATCGCGCCGTCGTCCATCCGATAGTCGAACGACCCGCCGCCGATCCGCTCGATGACCCGGCGGACGCTCTCCTCGGCGTTGTCCATCACGTGCCGCATGTAGGCGCGCACCGTGTCCCAGCCGAACTGCGCGACCACCCGGCCGAGCTCCTGCACGCCGCGCTCGTTGGCCGCGACCTGCGCCTTGATGTCGGCGACGTTCACGTCCGGGCTGCGGGCCGGGTAGCGAGCACCCATGAGCAACGTCCGGAATTCCGTCTCGCGGAACGACCCGGCTGCGACGAGCTGGAAATCGTCGATCACGACGCCTTCCTCCTCGAGCATCCGGCTGTCCGGCGGCGTGCTGCCCGGCGTGGTGCCGCCGATATCGGCGTGATGACCGCGGTTACCGACGAAGAAACGGATCTCGCGACCGTCCGGGTCGAACACCGGCGTGATCACGGTGACGTCCGGCAGATGGGTGCCGCCGTTATAGGGATTGTTGAGCGCGATCACGTCGCCGGGCCGCAGGCTCGCGCCGCGGCTGCGCAGCACCGTCTTCACGCTCTCGCCCATCGCGCCGAGATGGACCGGCACATGCGGCGCGTTGGCGACGAGATTGCCCTCGGCGTCGAACAGCGCGCAGGAGAAGTCCAGCCGCTCCTTGATGTTCACGCTCATCGAGGTGTTCTGCAGCACCGCGCCGGTCTGCTCGGCGACGTTCATGAACAGGTTGTTGAACAACTCCAGCAGCACCGGATCGGGCCGGTCGCTCCCGGCGTCGACCCGGCTCGGCAGCTTCTCGGTCCGCCGCAGCAGCAGATGGTCCAGGGCTGTGACCTCGGCGGTCCAGCCGGGTTCGACCACGGTCGTCGCATTCGCCTCGCGGATCAGCGCCGGGCCCGGCAGAAGGTCGCCGGCGCAGAGCGTCGTCCGGTCGAACACGGGCGTTTCGTGCTCGCGTCCGCCGGACCACATCGGGACGGTGTCGATCGCCTCGGGACTGCCCGAGGCGCGGGCGGCCAGCGGCGCTTCGGCGATCGCCTCCCCGGGCGCGATCGCTTCGACGGCGACGAGTTCGGCGACCAGCTTCCGCTCGGGGGTGGCGAAGCCGAAGCGTGCGCGGTGCGCCTCGGTGAAGGCGGCGTCGGCATCGCCGGCGAGCGGGACCGGCAGGGCCGCTTCGGTCCCGGCATAACGGAGATGGACGGAGCGGCGGATGATGATGGCCGCCGGGTCAGCGCCTTGCGCGATCAATTCCGCTCGTGCCGCCTCGGCGAGCCCGTCGGCGAGTGCCTCGAGCGACGGCAGCGCCTCGGCGCTCCAGTCGCGCTCGACCGCTTGCTCGCGCATCGCCGCCTGGTCGGCCAGGCCCATCCCGTAGGCGGACAGCACGCCGGCGAAGGGATGGATGAACACCGTCTCCATCCCGAGTTCGTCGGCCACCAGGCAGGCGTGTTGGCCGCCGGCGCCACCGAAGCATTGCAACGCGAACCGGGCGGCGTCGTGGCCCTTCCGGACGCTGACCTGCTTGATCGCGTTGGCCATGTTCGCCACCGCCACGCGCAGGAAGCCCTCGGCCGCCTCGCGCGGATCGGCCTTGCCCATCGCGGTCGCCAACTCGGCGAAGCCGGCGCGCACGGCGTCGGCATCGAGGCGCTCGTCCCCGTTGAGGCCGAAGATCGCCGGGAAATGCGCCGGCTGCACCTTGCCGACGCAGACATTCGCATCCGTCACGGTGAGCGGCCCGCCGCGGCGATAGCAGGCCGGCCCGGGGTTGGCGCCGGCGCTGTCCGGCCCGACCCGCACGCGCGCGCCGTCGAAATGCAGGATGCTGCCGCCCCCGGCGGCGACCGTGTTGATCGCCATCATCGGCGCCCGCATGCGCACGCCGGCCACTTCGGTCTCGAACGCGCGTTCGAAATCGCCATCGTAGAGCGCGACGTCGGTGCTGGTCCCGCCCATGTCGAAGCCGATGATGCGGTCGAGCCCGGCGATCCCGGCCGTCCGTGCCGCGCCGACGATACCGCCGGCCGGCCCCGACAGGATCGCGTCCTTGCCGCCGAACCGGTGCGCCTCGGCCAGGCCGCCATTGCTCTGCATGAAATAGAGCCGCACGCCCTCGAGTTCGGCGGCGACCTGATCGACATAGCGGCGCAGGATCGGCGAGAGATAGGCATCGACCACCGTCGTGTCCGCCCGCGGCACCAGACGCAGCAGCGGGCTGACCTCGTGACTGGCCGATACCTGGGTAAACCCGGCGTCGCGCGCCAGCGCCGTCAGGCGTCGCTCCATCTCCGGGTATTTCCAGGCGTGGATCAGCGCGATCGCGCAAGCCTCGATGCCGTCCGCCCGCGCCCGTTCCAGTGCCCGGCGCGCGGCGGCTTCGTCGAATGCCTCGATCTCGCGGCCATCGATACCGACCCGGCCGGACATCTCCTCGACGCGCTCGTACAGCATCGTCGGTAACGTCACGTGCAGGTCGAACAGCCGGGGCCGCGCCTGATTGCCGATGCGCAGCAGGTCGGCAAAGCCGTTGTTGACCAGCAGCAGCGTCCGCTCGCCCTTGCGCTCGAGCAGCGCGTTGGTGGCGACCGTGGTCCCCATCTTCACCTGCTCAACCAGCCCCGGCGGGATCGGCGCGCCGGGCTCGAGCCCGAGCACCTGCCGGATCCCGGCGATCGCCGCGTCCCGATAGCGCTCCGGGTTCTCGCTGAGCAGCTTGTGGCTGGAGAGCGTGCCGTTCGGCGCCTTGGCGACGATGTCGGTGAAGGTGCCGCCGCGGTCGATCCAGAATTGCCAGGCGCTCATGTGCGGCCGAGGCGGGTCAGGATCGGTGCAGCCGGACCGAGTCCGGGCGCAACTCGTCGAGCCGGTTCAACCCCATCATCGCCATGTCGCGCCTGATCTCGTCGGACAGCAGCTGCATCGCGTGCCGGACCGCCGGGCTGCCGCCGATACACGCGGCGTAGAGGAACGGGCGGCCGACGAAGACGAACTTGGCGCCGAGCGCCAGCGCCTTGAGCACGTCGGTCCCGCGCCGTATGCCGCCGTCGATCATGACCGGCAGGTCGCCCACGGCATCGACGATCTCGGGCAAGACGCGGATCGGTGCGACCGCATGGTCGAGTTGGCGCCCGCCATGGCTGGAGACGATGATCCCGTCGCAGCCCATCTCGCGGGCTTGGCGCGCATCGGCGGCGGCCAGCAAGCCCTTCACGATCAGCGTGCCCGGCCAGCGCCGGCGGATGCTCTCCAGATGGGTCCAGGCAAACCCGTCCCGGTCGCGCAGGTTGCGCATCGCCGTCCGCGACATCATCGGCGCGCCGCGCTCAGCATCCATGTTCTCGAAATGCGGTGGACCATGCCGGTGGAACGTGCGGGCGATCACGCCCAGCAGCCAGCTCGGGTGAAGCGCGCTGTCAATGGCAGTGCGCGGCGTGATCCGGATCGGCGTGGAGAATCCGTTGCGCACGTTGTTCTCGCGGTTGCCCGGAACCGGCGTATCAACCGTCACAACGAGCGTCTCGAACCCGGCGCCGGCGACCCGGTCGATCATCGGGTCAATCCGCGCCGAATTGCCGGCGAGGTAGGTCTGCATCCAGGTATGCGGCCGTCCCCGCCGCACTTCCTCGAGCGGGATCAGCGATGCCGCGCTCAGGATCATCGGCACGCCCATGGCGCCCGCGGCGTCTGCCAGGGCGAGATCGCCGCGATAGGCCACCATGGCCGCGCCACCGAGGGGCGGTACGCCGAACGGCGCAGCGTAGGTGTGGCCGAACAGGGTGCAGTCGAGTTGACGCCGCGAGGTATCGACCAGGGTCCGCGGCACGAGCGCGTAGTCGGCATACCCGGCCTTGGCATTGGCAAACGCCGCTCCGGTCTCGACCGCGCCCGAGACGTAGCCGTAGATCATGCGCGGCAAACGCCGCCGGGCCGCCGGCTCGAAATCGTCCAGCGACAGATACCGTCCGAACCGCGCAGGAGGCCCGGCAGTGCTCGAAGATCTGGACGGCGTGGTGGGGGGAGCGGCTTGGGCCGCAGTGCTGTCGGGCATGTCGCTTTCCACCAGGACACTGGCCCAACGAGGCGTCTTGCTCAAGTCGAGAACATGCAACATTCCTGCTGCGTCGGCGTTCCCTGTGCTAAGGGGCATTGATGCACACTGACCGGAAGCGATATTACGCGCTGCTCGGGCTCGATCCGAGTTCCTCAATCGATGATATTCGAATTGCCTTCCGGCGTCGGGCCAAGGAACTGCATCCGGACGCCGAGACGGGCGATGCGACCGCGTTCATCCGTCTCAAGCGCGCCTATGACACGCTCAACGACCCGGCCGCGAGAGCGCGCTACGATCGCGCCAGCACCGCCCGGGTCCGCCGCGCGATGAGCACCGCTTCCGAGCCGCCGCTGCCGCAACGCACCCGCTCTTCGCGCTCCGGCGGCGTCGGAATCGTCCGATATTTCGTCGCGTTCCTGTTCATGGGCGGCCTGTCGTTCGGCGCCATCGAAGCGATGATCAGCTACGCGGAACCACCCGCTGCCGCGGCCAGCCATCCAGTCTCGCTGCTGACAACCGAAACCGGTAAGGGTGATTCGCGGGCTGGTCGGACATCGAGCGTTGGCAACGGCTTCTGGGACCCCACCAGTCCGGACGGCACCCCGCGCGACCCGGCCAGCGACACCCCGCGCAAACGATCGAACGCGCTCGGCGCGTTCACAGCGGAGTAGCGCCGGCCCTTCAGGCTTCGTGGATCGGTCCGGTGGCCGGACGCGGCGGCCGGGCCGCCCGCTGCGCGTCCGCCTTGCGGTTGAGCGCGGCGCGGACGCGGTCGGACAACTCGCTCCGCCGATACGGCTTGCCGAGGACGTCCAACGACGCCGCCGTCGGCCCGTCGACTACGAGTTCCTCGTTGTAGCCGGTCGCCAGCAGGATCGACATGGTCGGGAATTCGCGCCGCACATGCTCGGCCAGCACGATACCGTTCATGCTGCCGGGCATGAGAATGTCCGAGAACAGCAGGTCGATCCGCTTGCCCTGCCGCGCCAGGATTTCGAGCGCATCATCGGCGCTGCGGGCGGAGAGGACCTCGTAGCCGAGCGCGGTCAGATGCTCGATCGCGAGGGTCAGCACGTCCTCGTTGTCCTCCACGAGTAGAATCGTCTCGGGCGCCCGGCGGGTCGTCGGCGTTGCCGCGGGAAGCGGCAGGTCTGAGTCGGCCGTGCTCGTGCCCGGCGGCTCCTTGACGACCGGGAACAGCATCCGGATCGTCGTGCCCTTGCCGGCCTCGCTCTCGATCTCGAGCTTGCCAAGGGATTGCTGGACGAAACCGTGCACCATCGCCAGCCCAAGGCCGGTTCCCTTGCCGGTCGGCTTGGTGGTGAAGAACGGCTCGACCGCGCGGTGTCTGACATAGGCCGGCATGCCCTTACCCTCGTCGATCACGGATAGCGCGACGTAGCGTTGCTCGCGCCCGTCCTCTTCCTCGACCTTGGACGACGTCGCGACGCGGATCACGCCGCCCTTGGGCGATGCGTCGCGGGCGTTGATCACCACGTTCAGCAGCGCCATCTCGAGATGCGCCGGATCTACCTGGACGAGCGGCAAGCGGCGCCGGAGCTGGAACTCGAGTTCGCCATGCTCGCCGGCGGTGCTCTCGAGGAGGTCGGCAAATCCGGTGATCAGGTGGTTCAGGTCGACCACTCTGGTGTCGAGCCGGGTCTTGCGCGCGAACGCCAGCAACTGCTTTGTCAACTTGCTGCCGCGGTTGGCGGCTTCACGGGCCCGGTCGGCATAGCGTCTCAGGCTGTCGTTCTCGAGCCGGGTGCTCAGCACCTCGAGATTCCCGTTGATCACCTGCAGCAGGTTGTTGAAATCGTGCCCCAGCCCGGCCGTGAGCTGGCCGATCGACTCCATCTTCTGCGCCTGCCGAAACGCCTCCTCCGACGTCCGGCGGCGTGTGATGTCCAGCTGCGAGGCAAAATAATATAACAGCGACCCATCGGACGCATGCACGGGTGCAATGAACAGGACGTTCCAGAACGGCGTTCCGTCGCGCCGGTAGTTGAGGATCTCGACCGAGAGAGCGCGCTCTTCCTTGATCGCCGCCCGCATTTCCAAGATTTTCTCTCGATCGGTCTGCGCGCCCTGTAGGAAGCGGCAGTTCCGGCCTAGAATCTCGTCATGGGCGTAGCCGGTGAGTTCCTCGAAGGCGCGATTGACGAAGACGATGGGGCAGTCCGGCTGGTTCGGATCTGACAAGACCATCGGCATGCGGGTCATCTCGATCGCCGCGAAGAACACGTTGCCGCGGCTGTCCAGCCCGGGATCTGTGACGATCGCGTGCTGCCAGCGATTGATCCCCGGGGCGCGCTCGGCGGTCGAGGCTGCCGTATCGCTCTGGTCGGCGTTCGAATTTGCGGTTAGCTCGTCCACTCTGAAGCCTCGATCCTGCCGGTAATCGCGTCGGGCGGTCGGTTGGTGCGTGCCGGCCCGGCGCCTATATGATGCAGCGCGCGGAGCCGCTCATGGATTTCACCTCGATCTACCAACACGGTTTCGTCCGCGTCGCCGCCTGCACGACACCGATCTCGCCGGCTGATCCGCTCGCCAACGGTCATGCCCTCCTCGATGCTGTCAAACGCTGCAGTGACCGTAGCGTTGCCGTCGTGACCTTCCCGGAATTGGCGCTGTCGGGCTACGCGATCGACGATCTCCTGCTTCAAGACGTCGTGCTCGATGCGGTCGAGGCAGGGGTGGCGCGGATCGTGGACGCCTCGGCGAACCTGCTGCCTTTGTTGCTCTTCGGGGCACCGATCCGCCACGGCCAGCGCATCTACAACTGCGCCATCGCGGTGCATCGTGGCCGGCTGCTCGGCGTGGTGCCGAAGATCCATTTGCCGAACTATCGGGAGTTCTACGAGCGACGGTGGTTTGCGTCCGGCGCAGGGCTCGAGGGCCAGAGCTGCACGATCGCCGGGCTCGAGGCGCCGTTCGGGCCGGACCTGCTGTTCACGGCCAGCGACGTCCGCGGCCTCACAGTGCATGCCGAGATCTGCGAGGATGTCTGGGTTCCGGTGCCGCCGAGCTCAGGCGCGGCGCTGGCGGGCGCGACGGTTCTGCTCAACCTGTCGGCGAGCAACATCACGATCGGCAAGGCGGAGACCCGCCGCTTGCTGGCGCAGTCACAATCCGCCCGCTGTCTGGCAGCGTATCTCTACGCTGCCGCTGGCGTCGGTGAATCGACCACCGATCTCGCGTGGGACGGGCAGGTCTCGATCTTCGAGAACGGCGTATGCCTGGCCGAGAGCGACCGCTTTCCCGCCGGCGAGCAGATCGCCATCGCTGATGTCGATCTCGACCTGCTCCGGCAGGAGCGCGCAAGGCAGGGCTCGTTCGACGACAATGGGCGGCTTCACGAGGGACGCTGGCGCCGGGTCGAGTTCCGGCTCGATCCACCAGCGGGGGATGTCGGCTTCGATCGGCCGATCGAACGCTTTCCCTTCGTGCCCAGCGACCCGGCGCGGCTCGCCCAGGATTGCTATGAGGCCTACAACATCCAGGTCTCGGGCCTGGTGCAGCGGCGGCGCGCCACCGGCAGCGGCAAGATCGTCATCGGCGTATCCGGCGGCCTCGACTCGACGCAGGCACTGATCGTCGCCGCCCGTGCCGTCGACCTGATGGGCAGTCCTCGGACCGATATTCTAGCCTACACGCTGCCGGGCTTCGGCACGAGCGAGGGCACCAAGGCCAACGCGCACCGGCTGATGAAGGCGCTCGGTGTCGACGCTTCCGAGATCGACATCCGCCCGGCGGCGCGCCAGATGCTGACCGATCTCGGCCACCCGTTCTCCCGCGGCGAACCGGTCTACGACATCGCGTTCGAGAATGTGCAGGCGGGGCTGCGCACCGACTATCTTTTCCGCGCCGCCAACAATCGCGGCGGCTTCGTGCTCGGCACCGGCGATCTGTCGGAGTTGGGGTTAGGCTGGTGCACCTATGGCGTCGGCGACCAGATGTCGCATTACAACGTCAACTCCGGCGTGCCGAAGACACTGATCCAGCACCTGATCCGTTGGGTGATCAGTTCGCACCAGTTCGACGCTGAGACCGCAGCGACGCTTGCCGACGTGCTGGAGACCGAGATCTCGCCGGAGTTGGTGCCGGCCGACGCCGCCGGGCTGCAGAGCACGGAGGCGAAGATCGGCCCGTACGAGCTGCAGGATTTCAACCTGTTCTACGTGCTGCGCTACGGGTTCCGGCCCTCCAAGATCGCCTTCCTAGCCTGGCGCGCCTGGCAGGATGCGGCATCGGGGCGGTGGCCGCCGGGCTTTCCGGAGGAGCGGCGGCACCAATACGAGTTGGCGCAGATCCGGCACTGGCTGGAAGTGTTCCTGCGCCGGTTCTTCGCGTTCAGCCAGTTCAAGCGGTCGGCCATGCCGAACGGCCCAAAAGTCTCCGCCGGCGGCTCGCTGTCGCCGCGGGGAGACTGGCGTGCGCCCTCCGATGGGAATGCCGAGGCGTGGCTCGAGGAACTGCGCCGGAACGTGCCCGGTTGACCGCTACTTCTTCGGCGGCGGCGGCAGGTCCTCTTCGAGGATCGTGATGTGCAAGGCGTAGGACACCTCGCCGTCCTCGTCGTCGCGGTGAACGGTGCCGAGGAATTCCTTGTCGATCATGACTTCGACCGAGGCGCCCTTGCGCTTGGGAACCGGGATCTCGATCCGCGCGGTGCCCAGCACGCGGCGCAAATACGTCTCGACCCTGGTGATCTCGGTGGGTGTCATTCTGACCCTTTCGGTCCGTTCCCTTTGAGGGTCGGGAGTGGTGCGTGGCAAAACAAGAGGGTAAACCGTCGCTAACGACGGAGGGGGGCGGCTATGCCGGAGACAATCGAGGTGCGCAAGGTGACGCCGGTCATCGGCGCGGAGATTTTCGGCGTCGATCTCTCCCGCCCGCTCGGCAACCAGGCTTTCCAGGAAGTGCATGATGCGCTGATGGCGCACCAGGTCATCTTCTTCCGCGACCAGCAGATGGATCACGCCCAGCAGAAGACGTTCGGCGCGCTGTTCGGCGAGCTGCACGTCCATCCGGCGGCGCCCTCCGTGCCGGGGCACCCCGAGGTGATGATCATCCATGCCGACGCCAACTCGAAATTCGTCAACGGCGAGGCCTGGCATTCCGACGTGTCCTGCGAGGAGGAGCCGCCGATGGGCAGCGTGCTCTACATGCGGGTGCTGCCCGAGGTCGGCGGCGACACGCTGTTCGCCAACATGTATGCGGCCTACGAGGCGCTGTCCGAGCCGATGCGGCGCATGTTGGCCGGGCTCACGGCGGTGCATGACGGGGAGGGGCTGTATCGCGGCCGCTACGGCACCGACGACCGCGGCCGGGTCTATCCGCGCGCGGTGCATCCGGTGATCCGCACGCATCCGGTGACGGGGCGGCAGGCGCTGTTCGTCAATTCGTTCTTCACGACGCGGATCGTGGAGCTGTCCAAGCCCGAGAGCGATGCGCTGCTGGCGTTCCTGTTCCGCCACGTCGAGACGCCGGAATTCTCCTGCCGGTTCCGCTGGGGGCAGAACTCGGTGGCATTCTGGGACAACCGCTCCTGCCAGCATCACGCGCTCTGGGACTACTTCCCGGAAACCCGCAGCGGCACACGGGTGACGATCAAGGGCGACCGGCCCTTCTACCGAGCCTAGTCGTCCCGCGGCGGCATGCAGGCGAGGAAGAGCTGCGCCATCGCCTGCGCCCGATGGCTGGTCGCGTGCTTGGTCGCGGGGTCCATCTCGCCATAGGTCTCGCTGCCGCCGGCGGGCACGAACATCGGATCGTAGCCGAAGCCGCGGTCGCCACGGGGTGGCCAGACCAGCGTGCCGGCGACTCGGCCCATGAACGTCGCGGTCTCCCCGTCCGGCCAGGCCAGGCACAGGACGGAGACGAACCAGGCCCGGCGATCGTCTGTTCCGTCCAATTCGCGATGCACCCGGGCCATCGCTGCGCTGAAATCTTTCTCCGGACCGGCCCAGCGCGCCGAGAGAACGCCCGGGTCGCCCCCGAGGGCGGCCACGCAGAAGCCCGAAGTCGTCGGCGAGCGCCGGGTCGCCCTTGCTGGCGGCGGTGAGCGCTTTGATGCGGGCATTCCCGGCGAAATCCGGCGCGTCCTCGGCCGGCTCCGGCAGCCCGAGCGCGCCGGCCGACACCGCCCGCAACGCGAACGGCGCCAACAGATCCTGCATCTCCCGCAGCTTGCCGGGGTTGTGCGTCGCGATGACGAGCCGGCTGCCGCGCTCGAGCCGCCTGGTCATCCCGCCAGGACCTCGCGCTGCAGTTCGAACAAGCGGGACGTGCCGGCGCGGGCGAGATGCATCAATTCCATGAACTGTGCCTCGGAGAAGGGGTCCTTCTCGGCGGTGCCCTGGATCTCGACGATGCCGCCGCCCTCGGTCAGCACGAAATTGGCGTCGGCCTCGGCGCCGCTATCCTCGGCGTAGTCGAGATCGAGCACCGCCTGTCCGGCGACCAGGCCGCAGCTCACGGCGGCGACCTGGCCGGTGAGCGGCGAGCGGGCCAGGACGTTGTTCTGCTGCAGCTTGCGGAACGCCAGGCTGAGCGCGATCCAGGCGCCGGTGATGCTGGCGCAGCGTGTGCCGCCATCGGCGTTGAGCACGTCGCAATCGAGGGTGATGGTGCATTCGCCCATTGCCGAACGGTCGACCACGGCGCGCAGCGAGCGGCCGATCAGGCGCTGGATCTCCTGCGTGCGGCCGGATTGCTTGCCGCGGGCGGCCTCGCGGTCGCCGCGCGTGTGGGTGGCGCGGGGGAGCATGCCGTATTCGGCGGTAACCCAGCCTTCACCTTTCCCGCGTAGGAAGGGCGGGACACGTCCCTCGACGCTGGCGTTGCAGAGCACTTCGGTGCCGCCCATTCGGATCAGGCAGGAGCCTTCCGCGTGGCGGGCGAAGCCCAATGTGAAAGAAATGTCGCGAAGGGCATCGGCGGCGCGGCCGGAAGGGCGCATGGGTAGGGCTGTCCTGTTGAGGGAGGGTTCCTATAAACAGGATGGTGCTCGAAGAGGAGGGGTCATGGCCTGGCCGGCGGCGCGCGATTCCTAAGAACCCGGCGGAGCTCGATCCGCGCGCGGCAGCCGTGCTGCGCGAGATCGTCGAACAATACGTGCAGACCGGCGAGCCGGTGGGCAGTCGCACATTGTCGCGACGTCTGCCGATCTCGCTGTCGCCGGCGACGATCCGCAACGTGATGTCGGACCTGACCGACGCCGGGCTGCT
Organism: uncultured Alphaproteobacteria bacterium; assembly: GCA_963848035.1. Lineage (GTDB taxonomy): Bacteria > Pseudomonadota > Alphaproteobacteria > Acetobacterales > Acetobacteraceae > JAVVHH01. Next base: position 906,334 of record CAWKCD010000001.1, on the reverse strand, counting down.
GTTCGCGCCGCACACTAGCGCCGGGCGGTTGCCGACCGAGCGCGGCCTTCGACTTTTCGTCGACGGGCTGTTGCAATTCGGCAACGTCAGCGAGGAGGAGCAAGGCGCGATCAGCCGCGCGCTCGAGACAAAGGGACGCAGCCTCGAGGACACGCTGGCGGAGACGAGCCTGCTGCTGGCCGGGTTGGCGGGCGCGGCCGGGCTGGTGCTGGCGCCGAAATCGGACGGCGCTGTGCGTCACATCGAATTCGTGGCGCTCGGATCCGGCCGGGCGCTGGTCATCCTGGTTGGCGCGGACGGGCAGGTTGAGAACCGGGTGATCGAGACGCCGCCGGGTTTGCCGCCCTCGGCGCTGACGCAAGCGGCGAACTTCCTCAATGCACGGCTGACCGGCCGCAGCTTGGCCGAACTGCGGCGCACGGTATCGGCCGAAATGGCGGAGGACCGGACGCAACTTGACGCGCTGGCGAGCCAGGTCGTGGAGGCGGGCCTGGCGACTTGGAGCGGCGAGGGCCGGGGGGGCTCCCTGATCGTGCGTGGCCAGGCGAGGCTGCTGGCCGACGTCAACGCGTTGGAGAACCTGGGTGCGATTCAGGACCTGTTCGAGCGGCTGGAGACGCAGGAGACGATGCTGCGGCTGTTGGAACTCGCCGAAGCGTCCGATGGCGTACGTATCTTCATCGGCGCGGAGAGCGGGCTGTTCGGCGCGAGCGGCGTCTCGATGGTGGTGGCGCCGGCGCGTAACGGAGCGGACCGGATCGTGGGCGCCATCGGCGTAATCGGGCCGACTCGGATCAACTACGGAAGAATTATTCCGGTTGTGGACTACACAGCCCGCGCGATCGCTCGGTTACTCGGGTAAGCTGCTCGGACCAGCGGGCGATTTAGTTTCAGGCGCTCGAAATTACCTTGAACTATTAACATCGATCACAATTCGCGAGAGGTGGTCAGAGCGCACAACTACGTGCCGCTTGGCGTCGTTGACAAAGCATGGCTAGCCTTCCCTGCAACTGTCTCCTGCTCGTCGAAGATGACGAGTTAGTTCGCGATACCGTCTCACTGATGCTGCAGGAGGATGGTTTCACCGTAATCGAGGCAGGTTCGGCGGCCGAGGCGATCGAGCTGGTGCGCGGCGGCCTGGACGTCCCGATCGTGGTGACCGATGTCGATCTCGGCGACGGCGCGAACGGGACCGAATTGGCCGACGCCATGTTCAAGATACGGCCCGACTTGCGGGTCATCTTCATCACCGGCCGGACCGGCTCGCTCGCGAACCGCGCCCGCAGCGAGCGCGAGGCGGTCCTGGCGAAGCCGTTCGAGTCGGCAGCGTTATCGAGTTTGATCCAGCGGATGACCGTCGGGCGATAGATCCTTGGTCGGATCGCTCTCTCTCGGCGCGCCATTGCTCGCCGGAGCCTCCGCTGCGCTGCTGGCTTTCGGGCCGCTTTGCGAACGCATCGTGAATGGGATCGTCAGGGTCCGGGCGCCAAACGGATTTTGCTGCATGATGTCACCTCTCGGCGCGAGGTGATGGAATTTCCGCCATGCCGGATGCAAGCGGAGAGTTCAGTGCGCCTCGGCCCAGCTGCGCCCGACGCCGGTCTCGACGACCAGCGGGACCGATAGGGTGGCCGACGCCTCCATGACCGCCTTGGCGACCGCGGCCGTCGGCGCCGCCTCCGCCTCCGAGGCCTCGAACAGCAACTCGTCATGGACCTGCAGCAGAAGGCGGGCCGACAGCTTGGCGTCGCGAAGCGCCGCGGGGAGACGCACCATCGCCCGCTTGATGACGTCCGCGGCCCCGCCCTGCAGCGGCGCGTTGATGGCTTGCCGCTCGGCATAGGCCCGCTTCTGCGGCATCTTCTCCTTGATCCCCGGCACCCAGCAGCGGCGGCCGAACGGCGTCAGGACGTAGCCATGGATGCGCGCCTCCTCCTTCGTCCGCTCCATGTAGTCGCGGATCCCGGGATAACGCTCGAAATAGGCCTTGATGTAGAGCGCCGCCTCGCCCTGCTCGATGCCGAGCTGGCGCGCCAGGCCGAAGCCTGAAATGCCGTAGATGATGCCGAAATTGATCGCCTTGGCGCGGTTTCGCGTGGTCCGGTCCATGCCTTCCATCGGCACGCCGAACACCTCGGAAGCGGTTCGAGCATGGATGTCCTGGCCGGTGGCGAACGCTTCCTTCAGCGGGGCGATATCGGCGACGTGGGCCATCAGCCGCAGTTCGATCTGGCTGTAATCCGCGCTCACCAGCAGATGGCCGGGCTCGGCGATGAAGGCGCGGCGGATGCGGCTGCCCTCCTCGGTGCGGATCGGGATATTCTGCAGGTTCGGCTCGGTCGACGAGATGCGGCCGGTCGATGTGTTGGCCTGGCCGAAGCTGGTGTGGACCCGCCCGGTCGACGGGTTGATCTCCTGCTGGAGCGCCTCCGTGTAGGTGGACCGCAGTTTGCTGAGCTGGCGCCACTCGATGACCTTGGCCGGGAGGTCATGGCCCTGATCGGCCAACCCTTGCAGCACGCTGACATCGGTGCCCCACGCGCCGGTCGCCATCCGCCGGCCGCCGGGCAGCTTCATCTCGTCGAACAGCACCTCGCCCAGCGCTTTTGGGCTGCCGAGGTTGAACGGATGGCCGGCTAGGCCGTGGATCTCGGTCTCCTTGACTGCCATGCGCTCGGCGAAATCGGCGGACATACGACGCAGATCGTCGGCGTCGACCTTGATGCCGGCGCGCTCCATCTCGAGCAGCACAGGGACCAGCTTGCGCTCGATCCGCTCATAAAGCGCCAGCGCCTTGCCGGACCGCAGGCGCGGGCGGAGCACGTGCCAGAGGCGGAGCGCGATGTCCGGATCCTCGGCGGCGAAGGCGGTCGCACGGTCGAGCGGGACCTCGGCGAAGCGCAGCCGGGCGCGGCCGGTGCCGGTGACGCTGTCGAGCGACGTCGACTTGTGGCCGAGGTCGCGCATTGCCGCCTCGTCCAGCCCATGACCGTGGGCGCCGGTGCCGAGCGCGTAGGAGATCAGCATCGTGTCGTCCAACGGCGCGACATCGAGCCCGGCGCGCGCGAGCACGACCAGGTCTGCCTTGCCGTTATGCATGACCTTGAGCACCGACGGGTCGACCAGCAGCGGACGGAGGACGTCGAGCGCGGCATCGGCCGGAATCTGCTCGAGCGGCGCGGCGGCCGCATCGCCCTCCAGCGTGGCCTGCGCTGCCCCGGCGGGCAGGGCGTGGCGCAGCGGAACGTAGCAGGCCCGGCCAGGCCCGGTGGCGAGCGCGATACCGAGGAGGGTGGCACGATTGGGGTCGAGACCGTCGGTCTGGATGTCCAGCGCCACGGTGCCGGCGAGCCTCGCCTCGTCGGCAATCGCGCGCAGGCGGTCGAGGGAGCCGACCGTCTCGTAGGGTCCAAAGGCCGGCTGCTCTGGAGCCGCCTCTAGCGTCTCTGGATCCGGCGAGGGCTCGGCGGCCTCGGCGAACAGGCCGAGACGCGTCGCGGTGCTGCGGAAGCCCATGGAGATCAGCCACCGCGTCAGCACGGGGTTGTCCGGCTCGCGGGCGATCAGCTCCTCGAGCGGATAGGGCAGCGGGCAGTCACGGCAGAGCTCGACGAGCTTGCGGCTGATGCGGATCTTCTCGCGATGCTCATCGAGCAGGTCACGGCGCTTGCTCGGCTTCATCGACGGGATCGCGGCGATGACGCCCTCGACGTCGCCGAATTCCTGGATGAGCTGCGCCGCGTTCTTCGGCCCGACGCCAGGAACGCCCGGCACGTTGTCGACGCTGTCGCCCATCAGCGCCTGCACCTCGGCCACCTTGGCCGGCGCGACGCCGAACTTCGCCATCACCTCGTCGGGTCCGATTGGCTTCTGCTTGATCGGATCGAGCATGCCGACCCGGTCGTCGATCAGCTGCATCAGATCCTTATCGGAGGAGACGATTGTCGTGCGGAACCCGGACGCGGTGGCGGCCGTGGCATAGGAGGCGATCAGGTCGTCCGCCTCCCAGTTCGCCAGCTCGATCGCCTTGCACGCCGAACGCGGCGGTCGCGTCCCGCACGAGGGCGAATTGCGGGATCAGTTCGTCCGGCGGGTCGGGGCGATGGGCTTTGTAGTCGCTATAGAGTTCGTTGCGGAAGGTTGTCCGGCCGGCGTCGAAGATGACCGCGATGTGGCTGCCCTCATGGTTCTGCAGCAAGCGGGCCAGCATATTGGTGAAGCCGAAGACGGCGTTGACGGGCGTGCCATCCGACCGGGTCATCGGTGGCAGGGCGTGGAACGCACGGAAAATGAAGCCGGATCCGTCGATCAGGACCAGGTGTGAGGGGGCGGCGGCCGTATCGGGCACGTCAGTGACCGTGATCGGCTCCGGCTCCGGGCGCGAGCCGGTAGATGCGCGAGCAATACGGGCAGAAGGTCTGCTCGTGCTCGATGTGCAGCCAGACGCGGGGGTGGCCGAGCGGGCCATCGCCCCCGTCGCAGGCGATGGTCCGGCTACCGACGATGAGGGTCTCTGTCTGTCCGCCCACGGGCGTAGGCGTTTGGGCGCCGAATGGCATCGCTGATCTCGATTCGGGACGGGAGGGCTGATGATAGCCCGCTTGGCTGCGGTTTCAACCTTCGGGGTTCGAGGCGGTCCAACGGAACGTGAAGAACGGCGGGATGGATCGCGGCTGCGAAAGATCAGGTAATAGCCAGGCGAATGATGGAGGGTGAGATCGGGTTGCGCGCGGCTGGATGGGGTGTCGGCAGGCGTCCGCGGTGTCGAGCGCCGAGCCTGATGCTGCTGGGCAGCCTGGCGTTGGGCGCCTGCGCGCGGTTGCCGGTCTACAATCCGGTGCTTCCCCCGTTGCCGACGGCGTCGCTCAGCGCGGACGAGATCGTCGCGATGCCGGATGGGGCGCGGCTGCCCGTGCGCGAATGGCTGCCCGCTGGGCCGCCGCGGGCAGTGATCCTGGCGCTGCATGGCTTCAACGACAGCCGTGACGCCTGGGAGCTGCCGGGGCCGGAGTTCGCGCGGGCCGGCGTCGCGATCGTGGCGCCCGACCAGCGCGGCTTCGGCGCGGCGCCGATGCGCGGGCATTGGCCCGGCGCGACCGTGCTGGCGGATGACGCCGCCTCGCTGCTGCGCTGGCTGCGCGGCCGCTACCCCGGCGCGAAGCTGTATGCGATGGGCGAGAGCATGGGCGGCGCGGTGCTGATGACGCTCGCGACCCGGCCGGATCCGCCGAAAGTGGATGGCTGGATCCTCGTTTCGCCGGCGGTGTGGGGGCGCCAGCAGATGGGCGTGGTCCTGAGCAGCGGGCTTTGGCTGGTGTCGAGCGTGTTGCCGGGCTTGAGCGTGACCGGCAACGAGGTGCAGCTCCGGGTGACGGCGAGCGACAACCGCGAGGCGCTGTTGCGGCTGGCACGCGATCCGCTGACGATCCGGCGCACGCGGTTCGACACGCTGCGGGGGCTCGCCGACCTGATGGACGACGCCCAGGCCGCATCGCCGCACTTGCCCCGGAATGTGCTGGTGCTGTCCGGCGAGAAAGACATGATCGTGCCGGTCAAGGCGACCGCGCGCGCCTGGCGCGACATGCCGGCGGACGTGCGGCGCGCACTGTATCCCTCCGGCTATCACCTGTTGCTTCGCGACAAGGGGCGGATGTCGGTGATCCATGACATCCTCGCTTGGTTTGCTGCCCCCGCCGCCCCCCTGCCTTCGGGCGCTGACCGATGGGCCCAGATGTGGCTCGAATGGCGCGTCGCTACGGCAGGGGACTCACCGGCGCTTGGCGAAGCGGCCGGGCCGCGCTATGGAGTGCGCACGGACCCGTAGCTCAGCTGGATAGAGCGTTGCCCTCCGAAGGCAAAGGCCGGACGTTCGAATCGTCTCGGGTCCGCCATTCCCCCTCGTTTGCATCGACACACGTCCCGCGATCTCGCGGACCTGATGGCGAAAGATCGGTTTGCCGGTAACCACGACCGGGATGCAGCGGGCGGATATCGCCGAAATGCTCCGAGACGTGCGGCTCTGGATCGATGTCAGCGTGTGCAGGGTGTCGGCCGAACAATTCCGGGCGGCGGGTTATTCCCGATAGATCGAGCGGACGCGGCGGGGCGTTGCTCTATCATCGTCCGGGATGGGAGCGAGCATCACCGGCACTGTCTCGCCGAGTTCCTCGACGAGGCGGGTGATGGTCTTGAGGGTGATGTTGAACAGTCCCTGCTCGATCCGCAGAATCTCCCATTTCGGGATGCCGGCGCGTTCAGCCAGATAGCTTTGCGTCCAACCGAGCGCCATGCGCTTGGCGCGCACGTTGGCGCCGAAGATGACCTGGACCTGGCGAAAGAGATCGATATCGGGACTGCTCACCTTTCTCTCCCGGCCGAGTCGCGGCCTGAGAAAGGTATCGCGCGGCGGAACGCGCGATCAATCGTGCAAGTGACCCGGCGAGGACGTGGTGGGTGCTGTAGGGTTCGAACCTACGACCCGCTGATTAAGAGTCAGCTGCTCTACCACCTGAGCTAAGCACCCGCACCACGGCGAGGGCGCGGCTATAGCAGCACGGGGAACGGATGCAAAGGGGCGGCGCGGCTCGCGATACGCCCTGGGCGCATGGCTGATCAGGCGGCCTCTACGATGATGCGATGGTAGGCGCGGCCGAAGTAGATCAGCCCTTCGTGTGCGGCGCCGGACTTGATCGCCTGGACCTCGCAGAAGAACACCGTGTGCGTGCCAACTTCGACAAATTGAGAGATGCGGCAGTCGAACGAAACGACGGCGTCCTCGAGGACCGGTGCGCCGGTCTCCAGCGTGGTCCAGGCGCCCAGCTTGAAGCGTTCGGCTTGCGGGATGCCGGTGAGCCCGGCGAACACCGGGGAGAGTTCTTCCTGGCCGGCGGAGAGCGTGTTGACGCAGAGGAAGCGGCTGACCTTGAGGACCTCGTTGAGGTCGGTATCGCGATTGATGCAAAGGAGCAGGGTGGGCGGGTCGTCGGTCACGCTGCAGACGGCCGAAGCGGTCAAACCGAAGGCCTCACCGTTGGAGAGCGTGGTAATCACGTTCACCGCAGCGCCTAAGCGCGCCATCGCATCCCGAAAGGTTTTACGCTCCACCACCGTCGCGAACTCCGAAGACACGCTCAGTATGGTTACGCGAAACGTGTCTGGGTAGAGCAAACGCAAACGGGCGCCCCTGGGGGCGCCCGCCTGGCCTGCCGGACGCAGCAGAAGCTTACTTGTCGAGAGCGTCGCGAGCAGCATCCTTGACGCCACCGACGGCGCTCTCGGCGTGGCCCTTGACCTTGTCGGCCTTGCCCTCAGCCTGGAGCTTCTCGTCGCCAGTCATCTTGCCGACGCCTTCCTTGACGGCGCCCTTGGCCTTGTCCCACGCACCCTGGACGCGATTTTCATCAACCATTGGGTCTCTCCCTACCTCACGGCACGATGCCGTTGCAGATAGAACGTGAGGCCCAAAGGGCGGTTTCAAACAGCTCTCGTTTTAGGCGGCGGAGAGGGGTGGGGCGACTTCCTCGAGTGGACGGCGTTCGGCATCGGTGCCGAACCAGAATACGACCGCAGCGGCGACGATCATCAGAGCGCCGCCGAGGAGATAGCCGAGGAGCAGCTCGGACCGCTGACCGGTCTGGATGAGTGCGCCGAAGACAGTTGGACCCGCGACGCCGCCGACCGCGGTGCCGAAGGCATAGAAGAGGGCGATCGCGATGGCGCGGACCTCGAGAGGGAAGGTCTCGCCGACCGTGAGGTAGGCAGACGAGGCGGCGGCCGAGGCGAAGAAGAAAATGACGGTCCAAGCCGCGGTCTGCTCCGCCGCGGTGAACCAGCCCGCGGCAAAGGCCCAGCCGGCGAGCGCAAGCAGCACGCCTGACAGCGCGTAGGTAGCGCCGATCATCTGGCGGCGGCCGATGCTGTCGAACAGGCGGCCGAGCAGGATCGGGCCGAGCAGGTTGCCGAAGGCGAAGGGCAGGATGTACCAGCCAACGGAGTTGCCGGGCACTTCATAGAACTTGGTCAGGACGAGGCTGTAGGTGAAGAAGATGGCGTTGTAGCAGAACGCTTGCGACGCCATCAGGACAACGCCGACGATCGTGCGCTGACGGTATTGATGGATCAGGACGCCGAGGCTGGGGAGAAACCAGTCGCCCTCGTGACGCCTCAGGCGGAGCTTCTGGTTGGGCACCGGAGGGAGCGGTCGGCCGATCTCGTGCTCGACCCGGCGCTCGATCTCGGCGACGATCTTGCTGGCATCCTCAGGGTCGCCATGGGTCATCAGCCAGCGCGGGCTTTCGGGAATCCATTGCCGGAGGAAGAGGACAACGGCGCCGATGACGCCGCCGATGACGAAGGCGGCGCGCCAGCCGTGGTCGGGGGCGAACAGGTCGGGATCGAGAACGATGCTGGAACCGACGGCGCCGAGCATCGCGCCGAACCAGAAGCTGCCGTTGATGCAGAGGTCGGTGAAGCCTCGGCGCCGGGCTGGGATGAGTTCCTGGATGGTGGCGTTGACGGCGGCGTATTCGCCGCCGATTCCGGCGCCGGTGAGGAAGCGGAAGAAGAGGAACGACGCGAAGCTCCAGGACAGGCCAGAAGCGATGGTCGCGACGAGATAGAGCAGGACGGTGACGGTGAAGAGCTTCTTGCGGCCGAGGCGGTCGGTGAGCCAGCCGAAACCGAGGGCGCCGACGACGCAGCCGAACAGATAGGCCGAGGCGGTCAGGCCGAAGCGGGCGCTGTCCATGTGCAGGCTGGGGCTGGCCGTGATCGCGCTGCCCAAGGAGCCGACCAGGGTGACTTCGAGGCCGTCAAGGATCCAGGTGATCCCGAGCGCGAAGACGACGAGCCAATGGAACCGGGCCCAGGGCAGGCGGTCGAGCCTGGCGGGGACATCGGTGGTGAAAACGTCGGTCCTGGCAGACATTCGGAACGAACGGAACTGGCGCGCGGTGGTTGCGGCGCGGGTTACACTTTCGCCCTAGTCACGCTAGACGAGGGCTGAAACGATCGTGCCGGACGCGGGGGTCGAGGGGACATTGAGGCGGGTTTCGAATATCGCCGTCAGCTCGATCGCTGTCGGCTTGCTGGTGCTGGCGTTGAAGACGGCGTCCTGGTGGCTGACCGGGAGCGCGGGGCTGTTTTCCGACGCGCTGGAGAGCGTGGTGAACGTGGCGTCCAGCGCGGCGGCGGCGGCGGCACTGTTCTATTCGACACGTCCGGCGGACGAGAACCATCCGTATGGGCACGACAAGGCGGAGTTCTTCGCTGCCGTGCTGGTCGGCGTGCTGATCATCGTGGCGGCGATCTCGATCTTCCAGCATGCCTTCACGCATTGGAACCAGGGCGGGACGCTGGAGTCGCCGGGAGTGGGGCTGGGGCTCAACCTGCTGGCAACGGGGATCAATGGTGGATGGGCTTTCATGCTGGGGCGGGTCGCGCGGGAGCAGCGGTCGGTGGCGCTGGCGGCGGATGCTCGGCATCTATGGAGCGATGTGGCGACGTCGATGGCCGTGGTCTGCGGCGTGCTGCTGGTCTTGCTGACGGGGATCGGCTGGCTGGATGGGGCGATCGCGGCGGCAGTGGGCCTGCATGTGCTTTGGTCGGGCTGGGGGGTGGTGCGGACGAACGTGGGCGGGCTGATGGACGAGGCGCCGGGGGGCGCGGTGATGGGGCGGACGCGGGAGATACTGAACCAGGCGGCGGCCGGCGCGATCGAGGCGCATGATCTGCGGATGCGGACGACGGGGCGGAACGCGTATCTGGAGTTCCATCTGGTGGTGCCGGGGGACATGCGGGTGGCGGAGGCGCATGCGATCTGCGACCGGGTCGAGGCGGCGCTGAAGGCGGAGTTGCCGGAGTTGGTGATCACCATTCATGTCGAGCCCGAGGGCAAGGCGAAGCATCAGGGCGTCCTGGTGCTTTGAGGTGTTGATCGCCGGCGGGCCGGCGATGACGCCGGCTATGCGGCCGTCCAGGGCGGAACTGCCGATGGCGGCGGTGGTGTCGGGCGTGCTGCATGCGGTGGCGCTGGTGCTGCTGCTGGTGCGGTGGGAGATCACGCCGCTGCCGCAACCGGAGCCGCCGATCGAGGTGGAGATGATCCAGACGCCGGCGATGGTGCAGGGGGTTGCGGCGCCGCCGCCGACGCCGCCGCAGCCGGAGCCGCCACCGCCCCAGGCAGGCGAGAGCGCCGCGTCGAGCGTGCCGCCGCCGCCGCCGCCGCAGCCGAACGTGAATATCGGCAATGGGCCCGAGCAGAGCGACCCGTTGGTGGTGACGGGGGACAACATCGTGCCGCCGGCGCCTGATTCGCGGTTCCGCAATCAACCGCCGGGCTACCCGCCGGCGGCGGCGCGGGTGGGGGCGGAGGGGACGGTCCACCTGATGATCCGGGTCTCGGCGCTGGGAATCCCGATGGAGGTGCGGGTCGTGGAAACTAGCGGGAACGGGAGTTTGGACGCGGCCGCGCGGCATGCGGTGCAGCTTTGGCGCTTCAAGCCGGCGATGCAGGATGGACGTCCGGTCGCATTCGACTATCTGCTCAACATCCACTTTGCGATTGGGGACCATCCATGAGCGGTTCGACTACTTCATGAACATACGGATCGATCGGGTCGTCACGCGGGGCGGGGATGGTGGCGAGACGTCACTCGGGGATGGGACCCGGGTGGCGAAGGACGACATTCGGGTCGGGGCGTACGGAACGGTCGACGAGGCGAACGCGGTGATTGGGGTGCTGCGGCTGCATACCGCAGGCGAGGCGGATGCGATGCTGGCGCGGGTGCAGAATGACCTGTTCGACGTGGGGGCGGATCTGTGCGTGCCGGGCGAGGCGGGGGAGCGCCTGCGGCTGACGGATGCGCCGAGCGTGCGATTGGAGGCGGAGGTTGCCTCGATGAATGCTGGATTGGCGCCGCTCTCGAGCTTCGTGTTGCCGGGGGGCACGGCGGCCGCGGCGCATGCGCATCTGGCACGCACGGTGGTGCGGCGGGCGGAGCGGGACGTGATCGCACTGTCGCACCAGCAGGCGGTCAACCCGGCGGTGCTCCGGTTCCTGAATCGGCTTTCGGACCATTTGTTCGTGCTGAGCCGGGTCCTGAATGCCGGAAATGATGTGCAGTGGGTCCCGGGCGCCAACCGGTAGTGCGTTTTAGGCCCGCGGCTCTGGGGGTGGGGTTGCACCCACCAACCAGAGGTCAGCGTGTGGGGCGGGGCGGCGTGACGGTGTAGTCGTAGAAGCCGCGGTTGGTCTTGCGGCCATACCAGCCGGCTTCAACGTATTTCACCAGCAGAGGGCAGGGGCGGTATTTGCTGTCGGACAGGCCTTCGTAGAGGACCTGCATGATGGACAGGCAGGTGTCGAGGCCGATGAAGTCGGCGAGCTCGAGCGGGCCCATCTTGTGGTTGGCGCCGAGCTTGAGGGCTGTGTCGATGCCTTCGACCGTTCCCACGCCTTCGTAGAGAGCGTAGACGGCCTCGTTGATCATCGGGACCAGGATCCGGTTGACGATGAATGCCGGGAAATCCTCGGAGACGGAGGTGGTCTTTTCCAGCTTGGCGGCGAGGGCCTCGACCGCCTGATAGGTGGGCTCGGCGGTGGCGATCCCACGGATGATCTCGACCAGCTTCATGACCGGGACCGGGTTCATGAAATGCATGCCGATGAACTTGTCAGGGCGGTCGGTGACGGCGGCAAGGCGGGTGATGCTGATGGAACTGGTGTTGCTGGCGAGCAGGCACTCGGGCTTCAGGTGCGGGATGATCGCCTTGAAGATGGTGCGCTTGACCTCTTCCTTTTCGGTGGCCGCCTCGATGACGAGGTCGGAATCCGCCAGGGCGGCGTGGTCGGTGCTGGTCTGGATGCGGGCGAGTGCCTGGGTCTTGTCAGCTTCTGTGATGGCTGCCTTGGCGACCTGGCGGTCCATGTTGCGGGCGATGCCGGCAAGAGATTTTTCCAGGACCTCGGGCTTGGCGTCGAGCAGGCGGACCTGCAGGCCGGCCAGCGCGCAGACATGGGCGATGCCCGCGCCCATCTGGCCGGCGCCGACGATGCCGATCACGCTGAGTTCGGGCGTGGACACTACGCGGTGCGCTCCAACTCGGCGTTCAGCTCGGGCAGGACGGTGAAGAGGTCGCCGACCAGGCCGTAATCGGCGACTTGGAAGATGGGGGCCTCTTCGTCCTTGTTGATCGCGACGATGACCTTGCTGTCCTTCATGCCGGCGAGGTGCTGGATGGCGCCGGAGATGCCGACCGCGACATACAGGTCGGGGGCGACGATCTTTCCGGTCTGGCCGACCTGATAGTCGTTGGGGACGAAGCCGGCGTCGACGGCGGCGCGGGAGGCGCCGACGGCGGCGCCGAGCTTGTCAGCGATCGGTTCGATGAGCTTGAAGTTCTCGCCGTTCTGCATGCCGCGGCCGCCGGAGATGACGACGCGGGCGGCGGTGAGTTCGGGGCGCTCGCTCTTGGAGAGTTCCGACGAGACGTAGCGCGAGCCCTGGTCGGACTGGGTTGACTGGACGGGCTCGATGGCGGCGCTGCCGCCTTCTTCGGCCGCCGGGTCGAAGGAGGAGGCGCGAACGGTGATGACCTTCTTGGGGTCCGAGGAGACCACGGTGGCCAGCGCGTTGCCCGCGTAGATGGGGCGGATGAAGGTGTCGCGGCCTTCGACGCCGGAGATGTCGCTGATGGGCTGGCAGTCGAGCAGGGCGGCGACGCGGGGCATGACGTTCTTGCCGATAGCGGTGGCGGCGGCGAAGAGGTGGTCGTGGTGGCCGGCCATGCTGACGAGCAGCGCGGCGAGGGGTTCGGCAAGCGCGTGGGCGTAGGCGGCGTCGTCGGCGACGTGGACCTTGGTCACGCCGGCGATCTTGGCGGCGGCCTGGGCGGCTTCGGCCACGTTCTGGCCGGCGACGAGGACGTGGACTTCGCCGAGCTTCGAAGCTGCGGCGACGGCGCTCCGGGAAGGCTGCTTGATCTTGCCGTTTTCGTGATCGAGGAGGACGAGAGAGGCCATCAGATCACCTTGGCTTCGTTACGGAGTTTGGAGACGAGTTCGGCGACGGAGCCGACCTTGACGCCGGCCTGGCGCTTGGCGGGTTCGGCGACCTTGGTGATCTTGAGGCGAGGCGCCGGATCCACGCCAAGATCGGCGGGCTTGACGTTCTCGATCGGCTTCTTGCGCGCCTTCATGATGTTCGGAAGGCTGGCGTAGCGCGGCTCGTTGAGGCGCAGATCGGTCGTGACGATGGCCGGAAGGTTCAGCTCGAGGGTCTCGAGACCCCCGTCGACCTCGCGGGTGACGGTGAGCTTGCCGTCGGCGACGACGACCTTGGAGGCAAAGGTGCCCTGAGGCCAGCCGAGGAGGGCGGCGAGCATCTGGCCGGTGGCGTTCATGTCGTCGTCGATGGCCTGCTTGCCCATGATGACGAGTTCCGGCTTTTCCTTGTCGACCAAAGCCTTGAGCAGCTTCGCCACGGCCAGCGGCTGCAGCTCGACGTCGGTCTCGACGAGGATGCCGCGGTCGGCGCCCATGGCCAGCGCGGTGCGGATGGTCTCGGCGCATTGGGCGACGCCCATGGAGACCGCAATGATCTCGGTGGCGACGCCCTTCTCCTTGAGCCGGACGGCTTCCTCGACGGCGATCTCGTCGAAGGGGTTCATCGACATCTTGACCCCTTGGGTCTCGACGCCGGAACCGTCAGCCTTGACGCGAACCTTCACGTTGTAGTCGACCACCCGCTTTACGGGCACGAGCAGTTTCATGAGACGATAGCCCTGAATTGAACGGAAGTTGTGTGGCGCTGTCCCTCGATTGTGTCAAACGTCGGGATTGCGGGCGTGGGATGCGGGGGTCAGCTCCGTAGCAGGCTGAGCAGGATGACGAAAAGCAGCAGGGCGACGCCTTGCAGCACAACCCGCCAGCGCATCAGGACGTTCGAGCGCATCGGATCGCCACCGCCCCTGACCATGCCGACCATGCCTGCGACGAGGACTCCCAGGGTCGCGAGCATGGCGAGGCCGACCAGAATTGTAAGGAACGTGACCATGTCGCAGATTTGGGCCGATACGGGCGCGGCGCAAGACGCAGCGGGCCGCCGGGCGGGGCGCGCGATGCGCCGGATGGTATTGGTTCTGGCCGTGTTGATCGGGGCGTTTGGCGCCGGAGGGCAGGCGGCAGCGCAGGCGCCGCGCCCGGCTGCGGCGCCGCTGCCGTCGGCGCGCGAAGCGCAAAATGCGCTGGCGGTGCTGAAGGACGATAAGCGCCGCGCGCAGCTGATCTCGACGTTGGAGACGATCGCCAAGGCGGCGCCAGTGGCGGATGCGGTGGCGGTGGATCCGGGGGCAGCCGACGCGCCCGCAGACCCAGCGGCGACAGCAACGCCTGCTGCCGCAGGGTCGGCGGCCGCACCCGCTGCAAAACCCTCGGCGATAGCGCCGGACAGCGTCGGCGTGCAGCTGGTGGGGCGGCTGTCGGTGATGCTGTCGGCCTATGCGCAGCAATTCGCGACCTCGCTGCGGTCGGTCAACGACCTGCCGCTGCTGTGGAGCTGGATGACGAGCCAAGCGGTCAATCCGGTGGCGCGGGCGGCGGTGATCGAGGCGTTCGGGAAGCTGCTGGTGGTGCTGGGGGGTGCGCTGCTGGTGGAATATCTCGTGCGTCGGCTGCTGGGTCGGATCCGGGCGGCGGTGCTGGCCTGGGCGCCGCATCGGGCGGAGGTGGCGGACCCGGCGGCAAAGCCCGCAATGGAGTTGCGGCGGCATCGGCTGGAGGGATTGATCGCTGGGTTGCGGCAGGTGCCATACCTGGTGGGACGGCTGGTGTTGGACCTGCTGCCGCTCGCGGCGTTCGCCGCGGTCGCGGATTTGATGCTGGGCACGGCTCTGGGCGACCCGATCGAGGCCCGGCTGGTGAGCGTGCAGGCGGTGCAGGCATACCTCCTGGCGCGGATAATCCTCGCGGGGTGCGCGTTCCTGGTCTCGCCGGCCAAGCCGCGGCTGCGGCTGCTGGGGGTGACGGATTGGGCCGCGGCGTTCCTGACGCGATGGGCGCGGCTGGTGGTGGCGATCGTGGTGACCGGGTTCGCGGTGGCCGACATCGGCGCGCTGTTCGGGATGGACCCGACAGCGCGGCTGGCGCTGCTGAAGCTGTTCGGGCTGGCGGCACATCTGTGCCTGATCGCGGCGGTGCTGCAGGCACGCGAGCCGGTCGCGCACCGGCTGCACGCGCGGCGGACGATGCAGGGAGTCTGGGCGACGCTGCTGAACCGGTTTGCCGAGCGCTGGCACCTGCTGGCGATCCTGCTGATCATGGGATTGTGGCTGGTTTGGGCGGTGCAGGTGCAGAACGGCTACCAGCGGCTGCTGACGTTCTTCGCGATGACTGCGGCGGTGCTGCTGGCGGCGCGTCTGCTGGCGGTGCTGCTACTCGGCGGGCTCGAGCGGGGACGGGCGTGGCTGGATCCGAAAGGGGCGGGCCGGGTCGGGGTATACTACCCGATCGTGCGGGGGCTGATCTCGGCGATGATCTGGTTCTTCACGGGGATCGGGCTCCTCGAGGTCTGGGGCGTGCCGATCCTGCTGTGGGTGACGGTAGGCGGCCTCGGCACGAAGGTGCTCGACGCGGTGTTCACGATCGTGGTGACGATCCTGCTGGCGGTGGCGGCTTGGGAGGCGGTCAACACAGGCATCGCGCGGCACATGAGCAACCTGTCGAGCACGTCGCAACTGGCGCGGGCGGGGCGGGTGCGGACGCTGCTGCCGCTGTTGCGGACCACGATGATGATCGCGCTGGTGCTGATCGTGGGCATGATCGTGCTGTCAGCGATCGGCGTGAACATCGCGCCGCTGCTGGCGGGCGCGGGGGTGTTGGGGATCGCGATCGGGTTCGGGTCGCAGAAGCTGGTGCAGGACCTCATCACTGGGCTGTTCCTGCTGCTGGAGAACTCGATGCAGGTGGGTGACGTGGTGACGGTGGGTGGATTGACGGGGACGGTGGAAGCGCTGTCGATCCGGACGATCCGGCTGCGGGCGACGGATGGGTCGGTGCATTTGATCCCGTTCAGCGCCGTGACGACGGTGACGAACCAAACGCGCGACTATGGCTACGCGGTGCTCGATGTCAGTATCGGGCTGAACGAGGAGCCGGGGCCGGTGGAGCAGATATTGCGGGATTTGGCGGCGGAGATGCAGGCGGATGCGGCGTGGCAGTCGATCATCCTGGCGGATCTGGACGTGATGGGTGTGGAGAAGCTGACCGATCTGGCTTGGATCCTGCGGGTGCGGATCAAGACGCAGCCCAGCAGCCGGTGGGCGGTGTCGCGGGAGCTGAACCGTCGGATCAAGCTGAAGTTCGACGAGCTGGCGATCGAGAGCCCGTTCACGAGCCATCGGGCGCTGAGCCGGGAGGCGCCGGTGCCGCAGGTGTCGGCCGAGGCGGAGGAGGCAGCGGCATGATGCCGAAGGAATGGGTCGACGCGCTCCGGGTGGGTGGGTTCGTGTTCGCGCAGGCGCCGGAGATGCGGGCGACGCTGGGCAAGGGCCTGGCGGACTGGGACGAATTCGTGGCCAGCTGGGACGATCTGGGGCTCGACACGTACATGGCCGATGGAGGGCGGTATCGGAAGCGGCGGCATGCGGCGTTCCGCGCCGGGCCGGACGGGGTGAGCCGCAAGCCGCACCAGCCGCATTACCAGAGCCGCGACTACAACGCGCTGAACGGCGGGATCGCGCGGTGGTTCGAGCCGATGGCGGAGCGGGTGGCGGACACGGCGTCGTTTCGAACGATCTTGGGGTTTTGCAACGAGCTGTTCAGCGGTTTGACACCTGCGCCGTCGTGGCATGTGGAGGTGCATCAGTTCCGGATCGAGGCACGGCCGGACGCGGCGGGACGGCCGACGCCGGAGGGAATGCATCAGGACGGGGTGGACTGGGTCCTAGTGCTGATGGTGAACCGGGTGAACATCGCGGAGGGTGAGACGAGCATCCACGGCCTGGATCGGGGATTGCTGGGAAGCTTCACGTTGCGGGAACCGTTGGATTCGGCGTTGGTGGATGATCACCGGGTGTTTCACGGAGTGACCCCGGTGCGGGCGCTGGACCCGGCGGTGCCGGCGTATCGGGACGTGCTGGTGGTGACTTTTCGACGGGAGAGTTAAGGCGATCAGATCATGCAGGCCGCGCTCGGATCGGCACCGAGAAGAGCGGCTTGCAGTTCGGCGGCTATTCCGACGGATTTCGCAGCCACGATCTCTGAAACACTCGCGTCCACGACCTCGCGCAGCCGTCCTGCTTCACGCGACATGTCTCCAATGTTGCTCGCAGCCGCACTCTCGAATGCTTGAGCCGCAGCGGTGAAGCGCGTCATTCCGAGCATGCCCGCAGGTCCGATCAAGCTATGGGCCCGTTCGACGGAATTGACGCTGCCGATCCCCGTTCTCACCACCTCATCCAGAGATTGACGCAACTTCACGAGGCGTTCTGCCAACGATACGACGAGCTTCGACATCCGCTCCGGCGACAAGGTTTTCGCGAGTTGCTCGCATTTTTCCGAGTCGAAAAGCTCGGTTGGCGCCGTTGCTTGCGGCTGCTCAGCGCTCGGCGGCACTGCCGGGCGCACCGCGGCCGCGGCCGCGACCGCTGCAAGCAGCGCGTCGGGATGGTAGGGTTTGCCGAGATGGCTATTCATGCCGGCCGCGCGGCATTCCGCGATCTGTTCGGCAAACGCCTGGGCCGTCAAACCGATGATCGGCACGAACCCCCTCTGCGGCGGTAGGGATCGTATCCGCCGGGTCGCCTCGAGGCCGCCGATCCCGGGCATGCGGACGTCCATCAGGATGACGTCGAGATCCTGGGAAGCGGCCGCAGATACGGCGGCCTCACCGTCGTTGACGCAGAGCACCGTGTGGCCGGCCGACTCCAGGAAGGACGACGCGATCTCGCGATTCATCTCGACATCGTCGACAATGAGCACCCGAAGCGATTGTTGCGACGGCACGGACGCCGATGCTCGCTCAGGCGGAAGCGAGATCGCCGATGTCGAGACGACGGGCAATTCCAGCCAGAACACACTGCCGCCGCCCCGGTTGTTTTCGTAACCCACTTGCCCTTTCATGAGCTTGATCAAGCGGGCGGAGATCGCCAAGCCGAGCCCGGCGCCCTCGACCCCCACGCTTCCATCGGTCTCGATGCGGGAAAATTCCTGGAACAGCTTGGCGCGCTTGTCGGGTGGAACTCCCGGTCCCGTGTCGGCGACTTCGATCCGTATCGCCTCGGCTTTCAGCGCCGGCCTCAGACGAACGTCGACGCCTCCTTGCTCGGTGAATTTCACCGCGTTGCCGAGAAGGTTGAGAAGCACTTGGCGCAGCCGTATCGGATCGACGGTAATGGTCGACGGCAACCCTCTCGAGGCCGACAGGCTGAGCGTCAGGCTCTTGGCTTCCGCTCCCGAGCCGACGACGTCCAGGCACTGCGAGACGAGATCTTGCAAATCGGTGCCGACAGGCCGCAGCACGATCTGATCGGCCTCGATCGCCGACATGTCGAGGACCGCCGTGATGATGTCCAAAAGGTGGTTGCCGGCGCTCAGCATCGCGTCCACACGCGAGGCTTGCGCCGCGTTCAGCTCGCCATCCAGGCGCAGCAGGCGCGCGTAGCCGAGAATGCCGTTGAGGGGTGTCCGGAGTTCGTGGCTCATTCCCGCGAGGAAACGAGACTTGGCGCGATTGGCGCGCTCCGCCGCGTCCCGAGCTGCAGCGAGGTCCCTGATCGCTTGCTTCTGCAGCGTGATGTCCTTGAGAACCGCCAGGCTCCGGGTTGGTCTACCGTCGCGGTCGCGCTCAAGAGTTGCTGACAGCGACACGTCGATCAGTTCGCCATTCTTGCGCACGAACTGGTACTCGAGACCATCGGAGCCGCCGCCGTTGAAAAGGCGCGGCAATCCTTCCTGTCTGGCGATCTCCTTGGACTCTTCCGTCAGGAAATCGGTGGAGGCGCGTCCTATGACTTCATCACGGTCGTAGCCGAGTTCTTGCAGCCATCGGTCGCTGACTGCGATGATGCCGCCATCCGGACCGATGGAATGAAGCATGGCTGGCGTGGACTCGTAACGCCACCGCGACTCCTCCTTCATCGCCGTCAACTCTTCGGCCTGCCCGTCGGCTGCTTTACGCAGGGCCAGGCCTGTCAGCGATAAAGTGGCTGCCCGCGCGAGCGCCCGGAGCGCCTTGCGCTGCGCTTCGTCGAGGTCCCTGGCGCGGCGGTCGATGACGCATAACGTTCCGATCTTGTGCCCGCCGCTCAGCTCGAGCGCGGCGCCCGCATAGAAGCGGATGTTCGGCGCTCCCGTGACCAACGGATTTTGCATGAAGCGAGGATCGAGGGTGGAGTCTCCGATCTCGAAAAGATCGTCGCTTTGGCTGATCGCATGGGAGCAGAACGCGACCTCCCGCGGGCTGCCGTCAAGCTCGGTCAGGCCGATATTGGCCTTGAAAACCTGATGGTGCAGGTCCACGAGCGTCACCAGGGCGATCGGGGTTTGGCAGATCGCCGCCGCGGCTTCGGCGATCGCCTGAAGCTCCTAATCGCGCTCGGCATTCAGCACGCCCAAAGCTCTCAACGCGGCCAAACGGTCCGCTTCATCCGGCAGGCGGTTAACGACACGCATATATAAAGCCTGAAATAGATTTAATGATGCGTTATGAAATTTTCCGTCTCGCCGCACAACTGTAACTTGCAACTACAGCGCGTCGTCCCGAAACCAAGTATTTTTTATTTCTGTGATTTTCGTCTTGAGGTTTGAGACGTTGTTCTTCGCGCTCGATGGCGGCGCAGCATGCGTCAAGTCGTCAGGAATCAAGGCTTGGCCGCAGCCGCGGCCAGCAATGGGCGGGGACGCGTTTCGGTCGGGGCAGGCAAGAGAAGAGTGGCGCACAGGCCGGGCTTGGCGTCCGCGAGGACGAGCGAGCCGGCGTGGAGTTGGGCAACCGCGCGGACCAGGGTGAGGCCCAGGCCGAAGCCGGGCGTGTGGCGCGCGGTCTCACCGCGAAAGAAACGTTCCGTGACGCGGGATAGTTCGGGCTCGGGGATACCAGGGCCTTGGTCGGCAACGGAGATGTGCAGGCCGTCGGGCTCGGTCTTGCCGGAGAGGGTGACCGTGCTACCGGGGGGGCTGAACTTTATTGCGTTATCCAGCAGGTTGGCGACGGCTTGCTGGATGAGCTCCCGGTCGCCGCGGACGTGGAGTTCGCCGGAGACTTGCAGGGTGAGCGAGAGCTCGTTCTCTTCGGCGACAGCGGAATACAGGTCGCAGATATCGTCCAGTAGTGGGCGGGCGTCGAGGAGGATGAAGGCCGAGCGCCGGGCGCCGGCTTCGATCTCGGAGATGCGCAGCAGGGCCTGGAAGACGTTGGTGATGCCGTCGAGGTCGAAGACCGCGCGCTCGATCGCGCAGCGGAGCTGGTCGGGGTCCTGGGTGTGGACGACCGCATCTTCGAGGCGAGCACGGGCGCGCGTAATGGGCGTGCGCAGGTCGTGGGCGATGGCGTTGGAGACCTGGCGCACGCCGTCCATGAGGCGGCTGAGGCGGTCGAGCATGTCGTTGATGGTTTCGGCCAAGCGGTCGAACTCGTCGCCGCGGCCGGAGATGGCGACCCGGCGCGAGAGGTCGCCGGCGGAGATGGCGTCCGCGGTTTGGGAGACGTGGCGGACCATACGGCTGAACAGTTGCTGCAGGACGAAGCCGCCGGCGACGCTGAGGACGCCGATGAGGCCGAGCGCCCAGAGCAGAGTGTCGGTGAGGAGCGAACTGAGCGCGGCGCGCGATGAGACTTCGCGGCCGACGAGCAGGGAGTAGCCGAGCGGCAGGTCGTAGCGCTGGAAGCGGGCGAGATTGCTGGCGCCGTTCCGCTCGACGGTGATCTGGTACTCCTGACCGGTGCGGGCGACGGCGGCGGGCCAATTCTCGAGATTGCCGATGACGGTGCGGCCGAACGGGTCGAGGACGAGGTAGATGGCGTCGTTGTCGGGGTTGCTGGCAATTCGGTTCTGGATGGTGGTGAACAGGGCGCTGGTGCCGCCCTGGTGCCATTGTTCGGCTAGGCCCTGGGCATCGGCGTCGATGGCGGCGTCGACCTGGCGGCTGAGGATGTTCATGCTGGAGGCCCAGAGCACGAAGATCAGCAGCAGCGCGCTGGCGCCGAAGACGAGCGCGTAGCTCAGCGCTAGGCGGAAGCCTGCGGAGCGGAGCAGCAGCGAGGGCCTCAGGTGCAGGTTCTACTCCGCGCGCAGCATGTAGCCGGCGCTGCGGACGGTGTGCAGGAGGGGGGTCTCGAACGGTTTGTCGATCTTCTGGCGCAGGCGGGAGACGTGGACGTCGATCACGTTGGTCTGGGGATCGAAATGGTAGTCCCAGACGCCTTCGAGCAGCATGGTGCGGGTGACGACCTGGCCGGCGTGTCGCATGAGGTATTCGAGCAGGCGGAATTCGCGCGGCTGGAGGTCGATCTTCTGGCCGCGACGCCGAACGGTGCGGGAGAGCAGATCCATCTCGAGGTCGCCGACCTGTAGCCTCGTCTCGGGGCCGACGGCGCGGGTGCGGCGGGTGAGAGCTTCGACACGGGCGAGGAGTTCGCTGAAGGCGAAGGGCTTGGTGAGGTAGTCGTCGCCGCCGGCCTTCAGGCCGCGAACGCGGTCGTCGACGCCTGCCAGCGCCGAGAGGAACAAGACGGGGGTCTGGTTGTCCTGGCCGCGGAGCATCTCCAGGACGCGCAACCCGTCGACGCCGCCGGGCAGCATGCGGTCGAGAATGATGGCGTCGAATTCCTGGCCGGCGGCGCGGAACAGGCCGTCGGGGCCGGTTTCGGCGTGCTCGACGAGGTGGCCGGCTTCTCGCAGGCCTTTGACGACGAACCCGGCGACGTCCTTGTCGTCTTCGACCACGAGCACGCGCATTATTGCTGTTCCTCCGGTTCTGCGGGGCGCCGGCCGACGCTGACGGGGACGTCGAGCGTCTGGCCGGCGCGGCGCACGCTGAGGCGGGCGGCGCCGCCGGGCGGGATGGCCGCGATGGTGCGGACCAGACCGGTGCTGGTCTCGACCTTGGTGCCGTTGACGGCGAGGATGACGTCGCCGGGTCGAATGCCGGCACGAGCGGCGGGGCTGGTGCGCTCGACGCCGGCGATGACGACGCCCGGTTCGCCGCCATTGGGCCGATGGCCGGTATCCTGGACGGAGACGCCGAGCCAGCCGCGGTCGATGCGGCCCTTGGAGCGGAGGTCGTCGACCACGCGGGTCGCGATTTCGCTCGGGACGGCGAAGCCGATGCCGACGGAGCCGCCAGTGGGGGACACGATGGCGGTGTTCACGGCAATGACCTGGCCCTGCATGTTGAAGGTGGGGCCGCCGGAGTTGCCGGGATTGATGGGGGCGTCGATCTGGATGAAATCGTCGAACGGCCCGGCGCCGATGTCGCGCCCGCGGGCGGAGACGATGCCGGCCGTGACCGACGTGCCGACGCCGAACGGATTGCCGGCGGCCATGATCCAGTCGCCGACTTCGACGGTTCGGCTGTCGCCCCAGCTGACGTAGGGCAGGGAAGCGCGGGCAGTGACGCGGATGACGGCGATATCGGTGAGGTCGTCGACGCCAATGACCTGGCCCGGGAGTTCCTGCCCGTCGGAGAGGGTGACGGTGATGCGGGAGGCGTGGCCGACTACGTGGCTGTTGGTGACGATGACGCCGGAGGGGTCGATAATGAAGCCGGCGCCGGCGCCGCGGATCGAGCGGCGGCGGAGGCGTTCGCGGAGCAGGCGCTCGGCAGGGGTGCCGCGGAGTTCGGGGGGGATCTCGACGGCGGACTGGGCGCCCTCGATGACGGCGATGTTGACCACGGCGGGGACGACGCGCTTGACCAGCGGGGCAAAGCTCGCCGGGGCGCCGGGTCGAGGGCCGAAATCGGCCTGGGCCTGGGCAGCGTTGGGCGGGGCGGCGCAGCCGGCGAACAGCAGCACCGTCGCGAACAGGGCAGCGCGGAGGCGCTCGTGCATTCCAATCTCCGGAAGCGGTTGAAATCTCGTGGCTTCAATCATTGGCCCGGCGGGACGGGAGTTCAATCGCCGGGTGTGATCGCCGGGTTCTCGGGCCAGTTGTGACGGGGGTAACGGCCGCGCATGTCGCGGCGGGCGTCGGCCCAGGCGCCGCGCCAGAAGCCGGCAAGGTCGGCCGTGATGGCGATCGGGCGGCCAGCGGGGGATAGGAGCGAGAGTTGTAGGGGTAGGCGGCCGCTGGCGAGGCGAGGCGTTGCCGCCATCCCATAAAAGGCTTGGGCGCGGGCGGCCGCGACCGGGACCGGCTGCGTATAGTCGATAGCGGCGCGGCCGGCGGGGAGCGCGAGATGAGTGGGAAGTTCGCGGTCGAGCAAGCGGGCGCGCTCCCAGCCCAGGAGGCCGGTGAGGATCTGGTGCAGGTCTAGGCCGGCGAGCGCAGCGAGGCGCGAGAGGCCGTGCAGATGCGGGGCGAGCCAATCCGCCGCGGTGGCGGCGAGGGTTTGGTCGGAGATGTCGGGCGTGTCGGGATCGATCTCGCGCCAACGTGCGGCGCGTGCCTGGAGCTGGCGGATGGCATCGGTCCAGGGGAGGACGGCGAGGTTAGCGGCGGCCGCCTGGGCCAGGGCTTGGGCGGTTTCGGCGGGATTCGCCGGGACTGTGCGGTCCTCTAGGACGAGAGCGCCGAGGCGGCGGCGACGGCGGGAGAGGACGGCGCCGGTGCCAGAGTCGAAGGCGGTCTCGACCGTCTCGGTGACGGCTGCTTCGAGGGCGGCGGGCAGGTTGGCGGGGTCGAGCGGGGCGGCGAGGCGGATGCGGGCGGAAGCCTTGAGGTCGAGGCTGGCGACGGCGAGGAGTTTCTCGGTGGCGAGCTTGTCGCTGGTGGGGAGCTTGGCGCCGCCGCCGCCGGAAAGACGGAAGGAGCCGGGTTCGCCGCGGCGCTGGGCGATGCGATCGGGGAAGGCCGCGGCGAGGAGGGGGCCGACTTCGCCGTCCGGCTCCGACCTGTTGCGCAGGCGCGAGCGGTATTGCTGGGCTTGGCGGCGGATGCGGCTGGCGATGCCGCGGTCGAGGTCGCCGCCGGTGGCCAAGGCGTCGAGGCGGAGGCGGATGTCGGCGGGGGGTTCGCGGCCGCGGATCGGGTCGCGCTCTTCGAGGAGGGCGGCGATGTCGGCGGCGAGGGATTGCTGCGCCGGGCTGTCGGCGGTGAGCATCATGGCGGCGAGCCGGGGGTGGGCGCCGAGCGCGGCCATGCGGTTGCCGAGGGGGGTGATGCGGGCGGCGTCGTCCAGGGCGCCGAGTTGGCGGAGGAGCGTGGCGCCGGCAGCGAGCGCGCCGGCGGGCGGCGGGTCGGGAAAGGAGAGTTCGGCCGGGGGCGTGCCCCAGGCGGCGCAGTCTAGGACGAGGCCGGAGAGTTCGGCTTCGAGGATCTCGGGGCGGTCATAGGGGGCGAGGCCGCGATGGGCGGCCGACGTCCAGAGGCGGATCGCGACACCTTCGGCCTCACGGCCGGCGCGGCCGGCGCGCTGATCGGCGGCCGCGCGGCTGATGCGCAGCGTGGCGAGGCGGGTGAGCGACGTCGCCGGGTCGAGGCGGGGGGTCCGGCGCCAGCCGCCGTCGATGACGATGCGGACGCCGGGGACGGTGAGCGACGTCTCAGCGATGCTGGTGGCCAGCACGACCCGGCGCCGGTCGGCCGGCGTGAGGGCGCGGTCCTGCTCGGCGGGCGGGAGGTCGCCATGCAGCGGCAGGACGAGGGCTCCGCAATCGGCCAGCGCGGCTTCGGTGCGGCGGATCTCGCCCATCCCTGGGAGGAAGACGAGGATGTCGCCGTCATGGGCGGCGAGGGCCGATCGGACGGCCCGGGCGGCAGCTTCGGGAAGGTCGCGGAAATCGGCGATGTCGCGCTGCGCGTGCTGGATGTCGACGGGGAACATACGGCCGGCGCTCTCGACGACGGGAGCGTTCATCAGGGCGGAGAGGCGGGCGCCGTCGAGCGTGGCGGACATTGCGAGCAAGCGGAGCTCGGGGCGGAGGACGCGCTGGAGATCGAGGCACAAGGCCATGGCGAGATCGCCCTCGAGGGCGCGTTCGTGGACCTCGTCGAGGAGGACGGCGGCGACGCCGTCGAGCGCAGGGTCGGATTGCAGGCGGCGCACGAGGAGGCCTTCGGTGACGACTTCGATGCGCGTGGCCGACGAGACGGCGCTCTCCAGGCGGGTGCGGAACCCCGCGGTCTGGCCGACGGTCTCGCCGAGGAGATGGGCCATGCGCGTGGCGGCGGCGCGGGCGGCGAGGCGGCGAGGCTCGAGCACGACGATGCGCCCGTCGCCGCGCCAGGGCGCGTCGAGCAGCGAGAGCGGGACGAGGGTGGTCTTGCCCGCGCCCGGCGGGGCGACCAGGACGGCGTTCGAGCCGGCAGCGAGGGCGGCGTGGAGCGCGATGAGGGCGTCGGAGACGGGAAGGGGAGGGGTAACAGGGGGCATCGGGTTGACGTATATAGGCGGGATGCGCTGGTTGGCTTTGCTCTTGTTGCTGCTCGTTGTCGGGCGGCCGGTTTTGGCGGCGGAGAGTGCTCCCGCGACGACGAAACGGGTCACGGCGACGCTGGTGAGCGATACCGATGCGGTCGCCGCGGGCCGCCCGTTCCGGCTCGGGCTGCGGCTGCGGATGGCGCCGGGCTGGCACACCTATTGGCAGAACCCGGGGGATGGCGGACAGGCGCCGGAGCTGACGCTGAGCTTGCCCGAGGGGACCACGTCCGGGCCTGTCGAATGGCCCGTGCCGACGCGGACGGCCGAAGGGCCGATCATGACGTACGCCTATTCGGGAGAGCTGCTGCTGCCGCTGACGGTGACGCCGGGGGCGGGGGCGCAGACGATCAAGGCGAGCGCGAACTGGCTGGTTTGCGAGAAGATCTGCGTGCCGGAGGAGGGGAGCTTCACGCTCGAACTGCCGGCGGGAACGCCGGCGGCTTCGGCGGAGGCGCCGTTGTTCGCAGCAGTGGCGGAGCGGTTGCCGCGGACGTCGCCGTTCGAGGCGGTAGTGGGCGCAGACGGAATGCTGGCGCTGCGCGGGGCAGGTCTGTCAAGGGCGAGCGTGCAGGATGCGTGGTTTTTTCCGGCGCAATGGGGGCTGATCGACCAAGGGGCCGCGCAGACGGTCCGCGTCAGTGATGGTGAGGTTCGGATTGGGCTGAAGCCCGGCGAGCAGTTCGCCAAGGCGGGGTCGCTGCCAGGGGTGGTGGTGCTGCGGGACCCGGCGGGGCAGGAGAGCTTCCTGAGCGTGGATGCGGTGCGGGGGACGATAGCGACGGACGCTGCGCCGTCTTGGGGGCGGGTGCTGCTCTTGGCCGGGCTGGGCGGGCTGTTGCTGAACTTGATGCCCTGCGTTTTCCCGGTATTGGCGATGAAGGCGATGGCGCTGGCGCGGATGTCAGGGCAGGGCCGGGGTGAGGCTCGGGCGCAGGGCGTTTTCTACACGGCGGGCGTGCTGGTGGCGTTCGCCGGGCTGGGCATGGCGCTGGTGGGCGCACGGGCAGCGGGGATGGCGGCGGGGTGGGGATTCCAGTTCCAGTCACCGGTGTTCGTCGCGGCGATGGCGTGGCTGCTGTTCGTGGTGGGGCTGAACCTGTCGGGGGTTTTCGACGTCGGGGGACGGCTGGCGGGGGCGGGACAGGGATTGGCGACGCGTGGAGGGCACGCGGGGAGCTTCTTCACAGGTGTGCTGGCAGTGCTCGTGGCGACGCCGTGTACGGCGCCGTTCATGGGGGCGGCGATCGCGGCGGCGCTGGCGGCGCCGGCTTGGCTGACGGTTGCGGTCTTCCTGGCCATGGGGATGGGGCTGGCGTTGCCTTATCTCCTGCTGGGCCTGTTTCCGGGGTGGGCGCGGTGGCTGCCGCGGCCGGGTGCATGGATGGACGTGCTGCGGGGTGCGCTCGCGTTTCCGATGTATGGGGCGGCGGCCTGGCTGATCTGGGTGCTGAGCTTGCAGGCAGGATCGGATGGCGTGCTGGCGGCGATGGCCGGGCTGGTGCTGCTGGGAGTGGCGGGCTGGGCGTTCGGGCTGGCGCAGCGGACGGGCGGCGCGGGTCGCCTTGTCAGTCAGGCGGTGGCGCTGGCTTCGGTCGTGGTGACTGGTGTGGTGCTGACGAGCATCGTGCCGGCCCCGGTGGCGATGGCCTCCGAGGGCAGCGAGCGGTTCACGCCGGAGCGGCTGGCGGCGTTGCGGGCGGAGGGGCGGCCGGTATTCGTCAACATGACGGCGGCTTGGTGCGTGACGTGTCTGGTCAACGAGAAGGTGGCGCTCTCGCCGGCGCCGGTGCGCGAGGCGTTTTCAAAATATCGGGTGGCGTATTTGAAGGGCGATTGGACCAGCGGGGATAAGCTGGTCACGCAATTTCTACGGGCGCACTCCCGGGACGGCGTCCCGCTCTATGTGCTGTATCCGAGGGCGGGGGAGCCGACAGTGCTGCCGCAGATCCTCACTGAGGCCGGGATGCTGGCCGAGTTGGAGAAGCTCGGGGGCTAGCGCCGCCCCTGCCGCCCCAAATGATCGGGCGGCTCCCGATGGCGAGGCTTACTCGAGGTCTCGGGCGACGTCCGGGCGGTGGAGGAGTTCGTCGATCTTCATGGCGTAGTCGAGAGTCGTGTCGGGTTGGAACGACACGGTCGGCGCGATGCGCAGGCGCATCTCGTGGGCGAGGCGGCCGCGCAGGAAGGGGGCTGCGCGCTTCAGGGCAGGCAAGAGGGCGTCGATGTCGGAGCGCCCGAGGCGCGCGACGAAAGCGGTCGCGGCCTTCAGGTCCGGGCTGACGCGGACTTCGGTGACGGTAATGGTCTCGCCGTGCAGGTCCGGGTCGCGGATCTCGTGGCGAGAGAAGATGGACGAGAGCACGTGCCGGATTTCCTCCGACACGCGCAATTGCCGCTGGGTAGGGGCCTTGGAGGGTTGTCGGCTCACTTACCCGGGGACCATCTCGATCTCGAAGCACTCGACCACGTCGCCCTCCTTGAGGTCGTTGTAGCCAGCGAAGCTCAAGCCGCACTCGTACCCGCGGGCCACTTCGCGGACATCGTCCTTGAAGCGCTTGAGCTGGCTGAGCTGGCCGTTGTGGATGACGACACCCTCGCGGAGCAGACGGACGCCAGCGCCGCGCTTGACCAGGCCTTCGGTGACGTAGCAACCGGCGACCTTGCCGGTCTTGGTGATGTCGAAGACCTTGCGGACTTCGGCGTAGCCCAAGAAGTTCTCGCGAGCCTTGGGTGCAACCTTGCCCTTGACCATTTTCTCCACGTCGTCGCTGACGTCGTAGATGATCGAGTAGTAGCGGATGTCCACGCCTTCGCGCTGAGCCAACTCGCGTGCCTGCGACGTCGCGCGGACGTTGAAGGCGACGACGACGGCGTCGCTGGCCTTGGCCAACTGGATGTCGCTCTCGGTGATCTGGCCGACGCCGGCCAGGAGCACGCGAACCTTGACCTCCTCGTGGGAGAGCTTCTGGACGGCGCCCTGGATCGCTTCGGAGCTGCCCTGGACGTCGGCCTTGATGACGAGGGCGACTTCCTTGAGTTCGCCGGCGACGGCGCGGGCCAGCATCTCCTCGAGCGTGCCGCGGGCTGCGGTGGCGCCAGCAGCGTGCTTGGCGCGCAGCTTGCTCTGTCGGAACTCGCTGATCTCGCGGGCGCGGCTCTCGCTCTCGACGGCGACGAAAGGTTCGCCGGCGGCGGGAACGCTGGAGAGGCCGAGGATCTCGACCGGGGTCGAGGGTCCAGCGATCTTCACCTGCTGGCCCTTGTCGTCCAGCATGGCGCGGATCTTGCCCCATTCAGCGCCGGCAACGACGATCTCGCCCTGCCGGAGGGTGCCCTTCTGGACCAATACCGTGGCAACCGGGCCACGGCCGCGGTCCAGCTTGCTCTCGATGACCGCGCCTTCGGCGGCGCGCTCGGGGTTGGCGCGAAGTTCCAGGATCTCGGCCTGGAGCATGATGGCCTCCTCGAGCTTGTCGAGCCCGGTCTTCTTGGTCGCCGAGACTTCCACGTCCTGGGTGTCGCCGCCCATCTCTTCCACGACGATGTCGTGGCTGAGCAGCTCCTGGCGGACACGGTTCGGGTTCGCGTCAGGCTTATCCATCTTGTTGATCGCGACGATGATCGGGGCGTTCGCGGCCTTCGCGTGCTGGATCGCCTCGATGGTCTGCGGCATGACGCCGTCATCGGCGGCCACGACAAGGACCACCACGTCGGTGACGGACGCGCCGCGGCTGCGCATGGCGGTGAAGGCTTCGTGGCCCGGCGTGTCGATGAAGGTAATGTTGTTGCCGGCCTTCGTCTTCACCGTATAGGCGCCGATGTGCTGCGTGATGCCGCCCGCTTCGCCGGCGGCGACGTCGGTGGCGCGCAGCGCGTCGAGCAGGCTGGTCTTGCCGTGGTCGACATGGCCCATGATGGTCACGACCGGTGGACGCGGCAGCAGCTCGGTGTCGATGTCCACATCGCCGTCGATGCCGAGTTCCACGTCGGACTCGGAGACCCGGCGGACGCGGTGACCGAACTCCTGGACCACCAGCTCGGCGGTGTCAGCGTCGATGAATGCGGCCGGCGTGGTCATGACGCCCATGCGCATCAACGCCTTTATGACGTCGGGCATGCGGGCGGCCATACGGGCGGCGAGGTCCTGCACGGTCAGGGTCTCGGGCAGAACGACGTCGCGGACGACCTTGACCTGGTCGCTGCGCAACGCCTCGAGCTCGGCTTGGCGACGCTCGCGTTCGCGCTGACGGCGGACGGAGGCGAGGCTGCGGGACTTGTCGTCGTCGCCTTCGATGGCGGCCTGCACGTCGATGCGGCCGGCGCGGCGGCGGTCGTCGCCGACCTTCTTGGGCACGGCAACGCCCGGCTTGCGGCCGGGCAGCACGGCGCCGGGACGACGGCGGGGCGCGTCTTCCTCTTCACCGGTGCGCGGGAGCGCTGGCTTGAGGCGCAGGGTCTCGCCCGGGGCGGCCGGGCGGGCCGGCGTGGCGCCGGCGGCGGCCGGACGGGGGGCGGCGGCGACGGGTGCTGCCGTCGCACCGCCGGTCGGCGCGGCCGTTGCCGTGGTCGCCGTGGCGGTGGGTTGGGACGCAGCAGCCGGCGTGGCCTTCGCGGCAGCGGCGGCCTCGGCGGCGGCGCGGGCGGCGTCGGCAGCCTGCTGCTTGGCCTCCTCGGCGGCGCGGCGCGCGTCTTCCTCGGCCTGCTTCTTGGCTTCCTCTTCGCGTCGGCGCGCTTCCTCGGCGGCGGAGAGGATGGAGATCTTCTCCTGCTCGCGCCGTTCCTGCTCGCGCTTGGCGGCCTCACGCTGCTGTTCCTGCAGGACGCGGGCGCGGACGGCGAGTTCGGTCGCGGTCAGGGCGCGGCCGCCGGGTCCCGGCCGGGTGTTGCCGGAAGTTGGGCGCTGGGGCGCAGACGACGGCGGCGCCTGGGTTGGCGCGGTGCCGCTCGTGCTGGCCGGGGCGGGGGTGGGCGGGGTAGCCGGCGGCGGCGGCGCGCCGGTCGTGGTCCGCTTCTTGCGGACTTCGACCTGCACGACCTTGGAGCGGCCATGGCTGAAGCTCTGGCGGACCAGGCCGGCGTCTACGGTGCGGCCGACATCGGATCGGGCCGCGGGCCGAAGGGACAGCCGGCCTTTGCCGGTTTCGGTATCGTTGGTATCGCTCATTCCGCCTGTTCCATCCCCCCGCGAGAGCCGGTCACGCCGGCCAGGCGGTCTGTCTCAACTCGTAGCGTCTCGGCCAACCGGCCGGGCGCCACCACTACATGCACCACATGGTCACGGCCGAAGACCGCGCCCAGGGCCGCTGCGGACAGCGGCGTGGCGACCGGCACGTCACGCCGACCGCTGGTGAACCGCGACCGCTCGTCTGGGCTGCCGTCCTGGGCCTGGATCACCAATCCGGCTCGGCCGCCCGCGAGCCATTCCCGCGCTCGCTCGAACCCACAGATCGCCTGACCGGCACGTCGGGCCAGTCCGAGCAATTCCGTCACTCGCCGGGTCAACCCGTCTTGGACGAGTTGGGTCAGATTGGGCGGAACAGCGACGGGCGTACGAGCGGCCCGCGCGAAGGCGTTCCTCGAGCGTGCGGTTTCTAGCACATCCCGCTGCGCGCTCAACCATATTCCCCGTCCAGGCAGCTTTGCGGCCAGGTCGGGGACCAACTGCTTGTCGGGCCCTAGGACGAAGCGGAGCATGCGCTCGCGCTCGCCTTGCTCGCGACGGACGATGCAGCGGCGGAGCGGCCCGGTTTCCGGCTCTTCTTCGTCGAGCGGCGTGTCGACTATGGCGTCAGGCGTGGTGCGCCTCCTCGGCGGGATCGCCCGCGGCGGTTTCGGTGGCGGCCGCGGCCGGCTCGTCGTCGAACCAGTGGGCGCGGGCCTGCATGATGATTTCGTTGGCGACTTCGGCGTCCATGTTGTCGGCGCCGACAATCTCGATGAGTTCGTCCGACGCGAGGTCGGCGAGGTCGTCGAGAGTCTTGACGCCCTTCTCGCCGAGCGCGACCAGCATCTGCGGGGTCAGCACGTCGATCGTGGCGATCTCGTCGGTCACGCCGATCTCGCGGCGCTTGGCCTCGAGTTGCTCGTCCCGCTGGGTGAGGAACGTTTGGGCGCGTCGGATCAGTTCTTCAGCCACGCTTTCGTCAAACCCTTCGATTTCGGACAATTCGTCCAGTGGCACGTACGCCAATTCTTCGATCGTCGTGAAGCCTTCGGTCACCAGAAGGCCGGCAATCACGTCGTCGACATCGAGAGCGTCGACGAAGAGGCCGGTGCGGCGGCGGAACTCTTCCTGCCGGCGCTCGCTCTCCTCTGCCTCGGTGAGGATGTCGATGTCCCAGCGGGTCAGCTGGCTGGCAAGGCGGACGTTCTGGCCGCGACGGCCGATCGCCAGGCTGAGCTGGTCGTCGGGAACGACGACCTCGACCCGTCCGGCCTCCTCGTCCATCACGACCTTCGTCACCTCGGCGGGCGCGAGCGCGTTCACAACGAACGTGGCGTGCTGCGAGGACCAGGGGATGATGTCGATCTTCTCGCCCTGTAGCTCTTGCACCACGGCCTGAACCCGGCTGCCGCGCATGCCGACGCAGGCGCCCACGGGGTCGATCGAGGAATCACGCGAGATGACGGCCATCTTGGCGCGGCTGCCGGGGTCGCGGGCGACAGCCTTGATCTCGATGATGCCGTCGTAGATCTCAGGGACTTCCTGCGCGAACAGCTTGGCCAGGAACGCCGGATGCGTCCGCGACAGGAAGAGCTGCGGGCCGCGGGGCTCCTCGCGCACGTCGTAGATGTAAGCGCGGACGCGATCTCCGTTACGGAAATTCTCGCGCGGGATGAGTTCGTCGCGGCGCAGCAACGCTTCGGCGCGGCCGAGCTCGACCATGATGTTGCCGTACTCGGTACGCTTGACGACGCCGTTGACGATCTCGCCGACGCGGTCCTTGAACTCTTCGTATTGCTTCTTGCGCTCGTATTCGCGAACGCGCTGGACGATCACCTGCTTGGCCGTCTGCGCCGCGATGCGGCCGAAATCGATCGGCGGCAGCGGGTCGACCAGGTAGCCGCCGACTTCGATCTGCGGATCGAACTTGCGGGCGATGTGGATCGGCATCTGGGTCTCGTCGTTCTCGACTTCCTCGACGGCCTGTGTCCAGCGGGTGAGGCGGACGTCGCCGGTCCGCTTATCGATCGTGGCGCGGATGTCCTTCTCGTGACCGTATTTAGCACGGCCGGCCTTCTGGATGGCCTGCTCCATGGCTTCCAGCACCTCGTCGCGGTCGATCGCCTTTTCGCGCGCGACGGCGTCGGCGACGAGGAGAAGTTCGGGACGGGAAACGGCGGTATCCATCGTAGTGGCTCCTAGTTGGCCATCTTCGTTTGAGAAGCGGTCGCTTCGATGAGTGCGTCCGTCAGGACCAGCTTAGCACGCCGGATATCCCGCAACGCGACGGCGACTTCTTCACCGCTCTCGAGCCGGATCTTGGCTTGCGCCTCATCGGCGCCGAGCACCAGCCCGGTGAAGCGCTTTCGGCCACCGACCGGGGCGATCAGCTCGACGCGAGCCTGATGGCCGGCATAACGGTTCCAATCCTTCATACGGGTGAGCGGGCGATCGATGCCAGCCGAGCTGACTTCGAGGATCCAGCGGCCGGGCAACGGGTCGTCGACGTCCAATACGGCGGAAACGGCATGGCTGATGTTTTCGCAATCCTCGACGGAGATCTGCGATCCATCGGCCCGGTCGGCCATGATCTGGACGGTCGGGCGGTCGCGGCCGAGAACCATGACGCGCACGAGCTCATAGCCGAGATTCAGGAGCGAGGGCTCGATCGCGGAGGATATGCGGGCTTCGAGCCCGATCTGGTCGGGCCGGTCCGGGTCGGTATCGTCGGCACGGGGCCGAAGGCTCATGCTGATATCCAACAAAAAAGGCGGCCCGTTGAGGCCACCCCGCTTCAGGTCGAAGATTGGTGAGTGGCCCGGATGTAATCGTCCGCGGGGCGCGATGCAAGAGTGGTTTTGGGCGGCGGCGCTTGCTTGGAGGTATTTTGCCCAAAGCGTGAGCAAGTGTGAAGGAGTGTTGCTCCGCACGAAAATGTGAGATAGGACCGAACTATACTCTTTCGGGTTGAAAACCGACCATGCCGACCGTCCAGGGTGCCGGTAGCGTTAATCCTACTATCACGAACGGCACGAATATCGTTGTTTTCGCGCAGGCGGCCTCCGTCATCCAGGGCGCGTTCAACGTCCAGCCGGCAACTGTAGGTGGAGGATTCACCTCGCCGACCGTCGCGCCGGGCGCGATCGGTGAACTGGTGGTCGACAGCAACACCGGCGCCAGCGTCTATGCGCCGGGCTTCCAGTATTTCGTGGTGGGCGACGCGCTCAACCCGATCTCCGTGACGGCGGGCGGGGCGTTCAACCAGGCGGTGATCTTGGGCGCTGGGTCGATGTCGTTCTTTGCCGGGGGCGGCAGCGGCACACTGGTGGGCGGCGACGGAAACAAGCTGATCAACCTAGGCGCCGCGTCATCGTTTGCGGTCTATACCGGGACCGGGAACGACACGATCGTCTCGGGTTCGAGCCAGGCGGGCGGGCGGAACACGATCGAGGCCGGCGCTGGCGGCAACAGCATCACGCTGGGCGCGGCGCAGACCGAGATCCGCTCGACCGGCACCGACACGATCGGCGTGAGCGCGGGTTCTGCGACGATACAGGCGCTCGGCAACGCGCAGGTCAGCGTGAGCGGCGGCAGCGGCGCGCGGACGGTTATCAACGCCAGCGGCTCGGCGACGGTGTCGGGCGGGGCGGGCGCGGCGACGGTCCTCGGCGGCACGGGCGGCGGACAGTTCACCGGCGGGTCCGCCGGCAACAATTTGCTGATCGGCGGGCCGGGGACGTCCTATCTGACCGGAGCGGGCGATGGTGACGTTCTGATCGCCACCAGCGCGAGCGCGATGCAGGTGGTCCAGGCCGGGTCTGGCAACGAGACGCTGCTGGGATCGCTGTCTAGCGCGAACAACGTCTTCGCGGCTGGAACGGGCAACGACCTGATCATCGCCGGGCCGGGGAACGACACGATCTATGGCGGCTCGGGTGCGTCGACGGTGACGGGCGGCTCGGGGTTCGACGTGTTCCTGTTCAACAGCATCAGGTCGAGGGGTGGCTCGGTCACGATCACGGATTTCAAGCCCGGAACGGACCGGGTGTCGCTCGTGGGGTATGCCGACCAGCCGGGCAACCTAGCGGCGGCGGCGCAGCAACCGACGGCGACTTCGTCCCGCGTGGTGCTGTCGGATGGGACGAGCATCACATTCCTCGGGCTGTCGTCGGTCAACGCGTCGTACTTCGGCTGAGGGCGTGTTCTTGATGTCGGACCACCTGCCAAGGTTGGTCACGGGGGCTGGTCAGCCGGTCGGGGCGTAGAAGCCGATGCCCTCGTCGATGAGGTCGGGCCGGGTGCCGATGATGGTGGCGCGCTCGGAAGCGTCGGCGGTGTAGAAATGGGTGCCGAAACGGGTGTCGAAAAAGCGATAGACGCCGACATCGCCGGGCTGCTGGACAGTGTGTTCGACGAAGCCGGTGCCCTCGTAGAGCAGGTCGGGTCGGTTGGCGATGACGGTGTCGCGTTCGGCGGTGCTGGCAGTGAAAAAGTGCGTGCCATAGGCGGTGTCGAAGAAGCGGTAGACCGGGGAGGCGTTGGGATCATTGGCCGCAGGGTCGACGGATTCGAGGCCGACGCCTTCGTAGACGAGGTCCGGACGGCTCGTGATGATGGTGTTCTTTTCCGACAGGCTGCTGCTGAAGAAGTGGGTGCCGTAGTTGCTGTCGAAGAAACGGAAGACGCCGACCGTGGCGCTGCCCGGCGCGACGAAGGTGCCGCCGTTGCCGTCGGAGATCAGTGAGTAGGGACCGCTGCCGGAGAGGGAGAGGCTGCCGGTGCTGGTGTTGACGGTATTGCCGTTGATGGTGGCGGTCGTGCCGGCAAGATCGATCTTGTCGCCGGACTGCATGCCGGTCACGGTGCTGGTGCCGTAGAGCGCGCCGACCCGCAAGGTGGTGTTGGTGCCGCTGAAGGCAACCTGTGTTTGCGCGAGTGCGCCGACGTTCGCGAAGCCACCGGCCAATGTGAGCGTGCCCGGGCCGCTGACCGTGCCGCTGACGGCGAGCGTGCCGGCGTTGCTGAGCGCGCCGAACAGGGCGAGGTCGCCGACGATGTTCTCCTGGCTGGCGCTGTCGATGCTGATCCTCGAGCCTGCGAGGATGGTCATGCCATAGGTCTGCAGCAGGCCGCCGCCGGTGACGGACACGACGCCGGCCCCGCCGGTCAGGAGCCCGCTGCCGCGATTGTCGCCGCCGATCACGGCGGTGCCGCTGCCGACGAACTGGGTGCCCGCCCCACTGATGGAAAGCGAGGCGCTACCGGAGGCGGCGGCGACGGCCAGGGCAGCTTGCGTGCTGGTCAGGCCCTTGCTGGTGACGCTGGCGCCGCCGTTGACGGTCATGGCCGCCGAGCCCGCTTTACCGACGATGATGGATCCGCCCGAGACCAAGGTCGACCCGGCGCCGCTGACCACAACCGTTGCGGACGCCGATTGCAGAACGCCGAGCACGAGGGCCGGATTGAGCGAGTTGTTGCCGCTATTGAAACGGGCCGAGCCGCCGGCGATGACGTCAAGCTCGCCGAAGCCGCCGATGCCGATGCCGGCGCTGTCCTGGCTGAGCAGCAGCAGCGAGCCCGAGCCCTTGACCTGGACGGTGCTGCCGCTGCCGTTCACGACACCGAGTTGCAGGTAGTTGCTGTTATCGTCGCGGGCGGCGTTGATGACCGCCTGGGCGCCGTTCTGGACGGTGAGGTTGCCGACGCCGTAAGTGCCGAGGCTGAAGACACCGCCCACCGTGAGCAGTGCCGCGTCGAGCACGGCGTTGGTGGAACCGCCGGCGCCGAGCCGGAGCGCGCCGTTGAAATTGCCGACGCCGCCCGAGTTGATGGCGAGGCTGGCGTCGACAAACGAGGCGCTGCCCCCTTGGGTGACGGAGAGGACGCCGCCATTGGCGAGGCTGAGCCCGGCGCCGCCGGCGACGGTGAACGCAGAGGTGAGAACCAGCTGGGCCGTGGCCCCGTTGATGGTGACGCCGCCATTGGCGATATTGGCGCTGTTGGCGAGCAACTGGCCGCCAATGCTCCAGCCGCCGCCGGAGAAGACGATTGAGTCGACGGAGCCGGTCCCGGTGATGGCGCCGGGATTGGTGTTGAACAGGGCGGTGTCGCCCGTGATGGGGACGACCGCCGGGTCCCAGTTGCTGGCAGTGTCGAAGGCGCCACTCGACGCGCGCCAGGTGTAGGTTGCCATTCGTGCGATTGTTTGTCGGTGTTGCTCCGGAGTGTTTAGCTGCTCCGGTTGTGAGAAGGCAAGAGATGAGTGCAACCGGAAGTGGTTGCTATGTCGAGATACACTATTCGAAGGCGGTGAATGTTATCATTGACATTCCAGCTCACGGGCGCGTGAGTTCAGGGCGGCCATTGCCGACCAGGTTTTTCGCGCGGCCCGCCGCAGAGGTGGCGCGAGATCTGATCGGCGCGACGCTGCTGGTGGCGGGCGTGGGCGGACCGATCGTGGAGACGGAGGCGTACGATCACCTGGATCCGGCGTCGCACAGTTTCCGCGGTCCAACGAAACGCAACGGTGCGATGTTCGGGCCGGTAGGGCGCGCCTACGTGTATCGGTCGTACGGCATCCATTGGTGCCTCAACCTGGTATGCGGGACCGAGCCGGGCAGCGCGGTGCTGATCCGGGCGCTGGAGCCGGTGCAAGGGATCGAAACGATGCAAGCGCGGCGGGGTGTCGCGGCCTTGCGGCTGCTGTGCAGCGGGCCGGGTCGGTTGTGCCAGGCGTTGGAAGTTACGGCGGCGCTGGATGGGCACGCGCTGGATATGCCGCCATTCGCGCTGCTCGAAGGGAGCGCGGGCGCGGTCGGCACGGGACCGCGGATCGGGATCAGCAAGGGCGTGGCGACACCCTGGCGCTTCACCCGATCCGGGTCTCCGTATCTGAGCCGTTAGGCGGCGCGGCGCTTCTCGTCGACGATGATCGTCTCGGCGATCGAGGAGTCCTCGAACAGCATGCGGCCGAGCACGCCGGCGATCATGGCGCCGACGATGGGGGCAACCCAGAACAGCCAGAGCTGGCCGACATAGTCGCCGCCGGCGAACAGGGCCTGGCCGGTGCTGCGCGCCGGGTTGACCGAGGTGTTGGTGACGGGGATCGAGATGAGGTGGATCAGCGTCAGCGCCAGGCCGATCGGAATGCCGGCGAACCCGGTGGCGGCGCCCTTGGAGGTGGTGCCGATGATGATCATCAGGAAGAAGAAGGTGAGCAGCACTTCGGCGATCAGGCAAGACATCATGCTGTATTTGCCGGGGCTCAGCGCACCGTAGCCGTTGGAGGCGAAGCCGCCGAGGGTGAAGTCGGGCTTACCGGAGGCGATGAGATAAAGTGCGCCGGCGGCGACGATGGCGGCGACCGTTTGTACGATGATGTAGGGCACGACATGCTTGTTGGCGCAGCGGCCGGCCGACCAGAGGCCGAGGGTGACGGCAGGGTTGAAATGCCCGCCGGAGATGTGGCCAACGGCGTAAGCCATGCTGAGGACGGTCAGGCCGAAGGCGAAGGCGACGCCCGTGAAGCCGATGCCGAGCTGCGGGAACGCAGCGGCCAGGACGGCGCTGCCGCAGCCGCCAAAGACCAGCCAGAAGGTGCCGATGAATTCGGCGGTGAGCCGTCGCTGCATGTCAAGCATAATAGTTACTCCTGCGGGATTATTCGGACGCGCACCATAGCTCGTGCGTATCGAACGTCACGCTAAGTTTTGTCGAATTCTGGCGACGGTGGCCCCCGTCAGTTTCAGGAGCGCTCGCGCGGTCGTTTCGAACACATGATTCGGCGATCCTGCCGCGGCCCAGACCGGATCGAGCGCCAGGAGATCTTCGTCGAGCAGCAGGCGGGGTGACCCAAGCAGGCCGACCGGAGATACACCGCCGGCCGCAAAACCGGTGCCGGCCAGCACGAACTCCGGCCCGGCAGGCGCCAGCTTGAGGTCGAGCGCCTCCCCGGCCAGGCGCTTGTCGACACGGTTGGCGCCGGAGGCGATCACGACCACGGCCTGCTCGCCAGCGCGGAAGACGATGGATTTGGCGATTTGGGCGACCGTGCAACCGATCGCGGCAGCGGCGTCGGTGGCCGTGCGGGTGCCGTCGGGGAAAGCGACGATGGTGTCGGCGTGATCGTGGGCCAGCAATGCTCGGCGCACGCGCGCCACGGCGTCATCCATGCCTATATCCCGTCCAATGGAGCCTCTCGCCCTCTATATCCACTGGCCGTTCTGTCTGGCCAAGTGCCCCTACTGCGACTTCAACAGCCATGTGCGCGAGCGGATCGATCAGGCGCGGTTCGCGCGCGCGCTGCGCGCTGAGCTCGCCTGGGAGGCGGAGCGGCTGGGCCGACGGCCATTGGCGTCGATTTTCTTCGGGGGCGGAACGCCGAGCTTGATGACGCCGGAGACGGTCGCCGGGCTGATCGAGGATGCGCGGCGGCTGTTCGAACCGGCGGACGATCTCGAGATCACGCTGGAGGCGAACCCGACCAGCGTCGAGGCGGGGAAGCTGCGCGGGTTCCACGACGCGGGCGTGAACCGTGTGTCGCTCGGCATCCAGAGCCTGAGCGACGACGCGCTGCGCTTTCTCGGGCGGGAGCACTCGGCGACGCAGGCGCAAAGCGCGCTCGAGCTGGCGCGGGCGACGTTCCCGCGGGTGTCGTTCGACCTCATCTATGCGCGGCCGGGACAAGACGTGGCGGCATGGCGTGCGGAACTACGGCAGGCGCTCGCGCTGTGCGCAGATCATCTCTCCCTCTACCAGCTCACGATCGAGGCCGGGACGAAGTTCGAGGGGCTGTATCGGGCGCGGGCCTTCCGGCTGCCGGATGACGATTTGGCGCTGGCGCTCTACGAGACGACCGAAGCGGAGTGCGCCCGCCGCGGGCTGCTGGCCTACGAAGTGAGCAACCTGGCGCAGCCCGGCGGCGAGAGCCGGCACAACCTGGCCTACTGGCGATATCGCGACTACGCGGGCATCGGGCCCGGCGCGCACGGCCGTGTCGGGCTGGCGGGCGCGCTTGTCGCGACGCGGCGGCACCGCGCGCCGGAGCCGTGGGCCGAGCGGGTGGAACGCGACGGACATGGCAGCACGGCGGAGGAGGTCATCGCACCGGCCGACCGCGCGCGGGAGATGCTGCTCATGGGTCTGCGGCTTTCCGAAGGGATCGATCCCGAGCGGTTCGCGGCCCGCACCGGGATGGCGCTGGATGACGCGCTGGACCCGGACGTGCTGGAGCAGGCGGTTGCGGCGGGATATCTGACCCGCGCCACCGATCGGCTTGTTGCGACGCGGCAAGGAAGGTTGCTGCTCGATGCGCTGCTGCCGGCGTTGGTGAGTTGAGCTCGTAACCTGGGATTAATCAATCTGGTGAATTCTCTGTGCCTGACGGCAAAGTGAATGAGATTGATGTGGGACACATGAGTGTCGAGGGGCAGTGCGGCGCGTCTGAGGCGAGCGATTTCCGATTGCTGGCAGACAACATCCCGGCCCTGTGCTGGATGGCGGATCGGGACGGGTTCATCTTCTGGTACAATCGTCGGTGGCACGAATACTGCGGCACCACCGACGAGGAGATGGAGGGCTGGGGCTGGCAGTCGGTCCATGACCCGGCGATGCTGCCCAACGTTCTCGAACAATGGCACGCCTGCATCGCCGACGGCGCGCCGTTCGAGCTCACCTTGCCGCTCCGCGGGGCCGACGGCACGTTCCGTCCGTTCCTGACGCGGGCGGTCCCGTTCCGCAACACGCGTGGCGAGATCACGCGGTGGTTCGGCAAGAACACGGACGTGTCGGAGCTGGTGGCAGCCGAGGCGGCGCGGCGGGAAAGCGAGCTGCGGCTGCGAGAGCTGAACGAGACGCTGGAGCAGCGGATCAACGAGGCGGTACAGGAACGGGCGCACGCCGAGGAGCAACTGCGGCAGGCGCAGAAGATGGAAGCGGTGGGCCAGCTCACGGGCGGCTTGGCACATGATTTCAACAACCTGCTGGCAGGGATCCTGGGTAGCCTGGCGATGATGCGGAGCCGGATCGCCAAGGAGCGCTTCGAGGACCTGGGCCGCTACATGGATGCGGCCGAGGGGGCAGCCACGCGCGCGGCGTCGCTGACCCATCGGCTGCTGGCGTTTTCGCGGCGGCAGACGCTGGACCCCAAGCCGGTCGAACTCAACGGTCTGGTCTCGGGGATGGTGGACTTGGTGCGCCGGACGGTGGGGCCGGCGATCACGGTCGAGGTTGTGGCCGAACCGGGTTTGTGGACCACGCTGATCGATCCCGGCCAGCTCGAGAACGCGTTGCTCAACCTGTGCATCAATGCGCGAGACGCGATGCCGGAGGGCGGCCTGATCCGGGTGGAGACTGCCAACTGCCAGCTCGACGCAAAGGGTGCGGCCGAGCGGGACCTGCCGCCGGGCGATTACGTGTCGCTTTCAGTGACCGATACCGGGGCGGGGATGACGCCGGAGGTGGCGGCGCGTGCGTTCGACCCGTTCTTCACCACCAAACCGATCGGTAGCGGCACCGGGCTCGGTCTATCGATGGTGTACGGGTTCGCGCGGCAATCCGGCGGGCAGGCGGCGATCGCCTCGGTGCCGGGTTGCGGGGTGACAGTGTGCTTGTTTCTGCCGCGCCACGAAGGGGTGGCGGATGGGCAGATGCTCGTCGGATCGCCGGCCCCTGCCCCCGCGCGGGCGGTGCGCAACCGCACCGTCTTGGTGGTCGACGACGAGCCTTCGGTGCGGATGCTGGTCAAGGACGTGATCGAGGACATGGATTGCGTGGCGATCGAGGCCGGCGATGGGGTGGACGGGATGCGCCTGCTGCGGGAGCAGAAGGTGGATATGCTGATCACCGATATCGGCTTGCCGAATGGAATGAATGGACGCCAGCTGGCCGATGCCGGCCGCGAGCTCATCCCGGGGCTGCAAGTGCTGTTGATCACGGGCTTTGCCGAGGCGGCCGTCCTTGGAGACGTGCCGCTGCCGACGGGGATGCAGCTCTTGAGCAAACCGTTCGCGATCGAGGCGTTGGAGAACGCCATCCGCGTAGGCGTGTGAAATCCTTAATTCTTGCTGCGGTTCTCATGCAGGTATTGGCCGGCGGTGTGGGCCAGTTCGCTGATCGGCAAGGTCGGGTCGCTGGTGCGGACCGGACCGCAAAGGAGGGCGGCGACGTGGGCGCCGAGCGTGCGGTAGCTCTCGAACTGCGATTCGGTGAACCACTGGTTGATGGTGCTGTCGTGCGGGAATTTGGGATCGCCAGCGGCATAGGCACGCACATCCGCGGGGGCGTCGGCGAGGAAGCCGGGCTTCACGTAGATCAGAGTGCCTTTGCGGGTCGTCTCTGGGTAGGTGATGGAGCCGATAGTGGCATACAGGCCGGCCGCCGCCGGGTCGGCCCGCTTTCGGAACGGGATCTGCTGGAATTCGACGGTGATCCCCATGTCGATCGAGACCTGGCGCAGGGTGCGCCCGAGATCGTCTAGCGTGACGTTGGCATCCTGGGTGGCGTCGACCGCGAGGATGAGGCTGCAGCGGCGGCGAAGCATCTCGTAGAGGCCGAGATTGTCGAAATGGCCGCCGTCGGAGAGATAAACATACGGATCGCTGGCGCGGGTCTGGCCGAGCGCTTCCTGCAGGAAAAGCCGGAAGCTGCGGAGCGGGAACCAAGTGTCGCCGGCGCGACTGGGGTTCTCGAGCCACCAGCCGAGGCGGACGTTGAACAGCGTCATCAGGAAGCCGATCAGCGGCGAGGAGTGGTAGCCCCAATTCGGGCTGGCCGCGGCGCCGGAAATCGCCATGGCGGTGCCGAGGCTGAGGTGTCGGCGGTTGGCCTTGCCGTCATGGGCCATGTAGCCGACGAGGTCGCCACCCACGTGGAACGGCGTCGCGACGAAGGGCGCGGCCTTGCGCTCCTGCAGCGCGGGGTCGGGGCCGCTGACGAGGTTCAGCGCAATGTTGATCACAGGGTAGGGCCCCTTGCGGCGGCGGTTGGCCGGTTCCGTGGCCGGATCCCAGCGCCAGATCTCGTGGAGCTTGATGTCGTCGGTCTCGGAGAAGCCGTCGAACCGGTTGCGCGCGGAGGGTGCGCCGGTGACGCCGTGGAGGTTGGACGCTCCGAGAAAGCTGCGGACGAGTCGGTTGCGGTAGAGCGCGTGCAGCGAGAACAGGTTGACGTCGATCACCATGGAGAGCGCGAGGCTCGTGGCCGCGAGCAGGGCGATGACGATAAGGGTCAGCATCACGGCCTCGCCGGCAAGCGCGGCGACGGAATCGGCGAGCAGCCGCTGGCCGAGGCCATCCGCTGCCTGGCCTTGGGCGGCGTGCTGCTGGTCGAGGAGGGTGACCAGTTCGTCGGCGCGGGTCTGCAGGTCGAGGCCGGTGAGGAAATGCAGCAGCCGATTGGTGAACTCTGTGAGCAGGACCGCGCCGCTCAGCAGGAACAGCAGCGCCGCGAGCTGCATCAGCACCGTGGCGGGAAGCTTCTGCGTAGCGGCCGCAAGCGCGGCGTTGGCCTTGGTGACGGCACTGACGGCGCCGGCGAGGGTGAGCGAGCCGCTGATGCCAGCTAGCGCGGTCAAGCCGATCAACTGCGCACGGAGGGGCTCGCCGTAGGCGACCATGCCGCATGCGAGCGCCCAGACGACGCCGCCGAGCAGATAGAAGCCCGCCGCGCGGCCCATCCACTCCTGGTCGCGCTGGCCAAACGGGGCGCGGCAGGCCAGCGCGGTGTAGACCACTTGTCCCGCGAAGAAGGCCAGCAGCAGACCGGGCTCGCCGAACACTTCGAGGTCGCGCACCGTGCCGCGGCCCCATACCGCCTCGCTGCGGATCCACAAGAACAGCCAGATCAGCGCGCCCACCATCAGCCCGGCGCTCGCCAATCCCGCGAGATCCCACAACCAGTCGCGAAGCGGGCGTTCGGCCGGGAGCGTGCGCGTCAGCGCGCCGGCGATCAGGCGGGCGGCGATGAACGTCACCGGCACGCCGAAAGCCCACAAGCGCAGGAGCACGAGGTCCGGCACGGCGCCGCCCGATAGGATGACGGTGTTGAACATCGTGATCAGCCATCCCGCGACGATCAGCGGCAGCAGCACACGCCAGAGGAACATCGCATCGGTGAACGGGCGGTTGGAGAGGCGCGCCTGGAACATCGTGGTCAGCGACAGCAAAGCCAATGTCGCGCCAGCGACGTCGGTCCAGCCCTTCCAGTTCGGCGGGTCCGGCGGATTGTCCAGCGGGGCCGCGAGGCCCAGCCATCGGGCCAAGCCGAGCATCGACCAGCCGAGCATCGAGCCGCTGTGGTCGGCAAAGCCGGTCCACCAGACCAGGACCAGCTCCAGCAAGCGGGGCAGCAGCAGCACAGCGGCGATCGCAGGCACGAAAACGAGCCAGTTGAGCACGAGGTCGCGGACGAAGAGCGCGGTGCCGGCCCAGGTGTCGCCGGAGAGCATGCCGGCGCGCGGGGTGAGATATTTCTGGTTGCGGCGGAGCCACCGGATCGGCGGGATCTCCGTGGCGGCGTGCGCCGGGCGCCCCGCGATGGCGATCTCGACGTCCTCGAAAGCGGTCTGTTTCGGGTCGGCGCCGGCGCCTGCCGCACGGGAGGCGGCCCGGCGCTGCACCCAGGCTGTGAGCCAGCAGCCGATATAGCCGCCGCCGGCCACGGTGGAGAGATAATGGAATTGCGACAGCACACGGCGGCGGGCCAGGCCCTGCAGGATACCGAGGCAGAAGGCGGCGCTGCGGACGCCGCCGCCGGACAAGCAGAGCGCGGACTGGCCCTCCGGCAAGGCGTGGACGCTCCGGCGGTAGCGGG
The DNA here is from genome assembly GCA_963848035.1 of uncultured Alphaproteobacteria bacterium. Taxonomy (GTDB): domain Bacteria; phylum Pseudomonadota; class Alphaproteobacteria; order Acetobacterales; family Acetobacteraceae; genus JAVVHH01. Next base: position 861,782 of record CAWKCD010000001.1, on the reverse strand, counting down.
CCAAGCGGAGCGCCTGCTCGACGCGATGCTCGGCCTCGTCGCCGGAATCGGGTGGTTCGGGGCAGGATTGCTCGCGGACCTGCTCGATGATGTCGAACGACAGGTCTTCGGCGGGCTTCTGACCGTGGATCGCCTCGAACTCGTGCCAGAGCACGTCGACCTGATCGAGCCGGTCCATCGTGCCCCCTTCCTGGCTGGTTCGTTAGCGTATCATTCATCTTCGGCGGAGGGAACATTGCGTCGTCGGCACCGCTTGTTCCGCGCCCCTGTCTCCCCTACCTGTGCGCCATGAGCACTGACCCCAACGCCAAGGCTGGCTTCGATCCCGCGTTGCAGGAAGAAGCCGGCGTCACCATCAACCCCGCCGACCATCTCGAGGCCGACGAGACACCCACCATCGAGCAGCTGACCCGCGAGCGGGACGATATGCGCGACCGCTGGATGCGCGCGGAAGCGGAGATCCAGAACGTGCGCACCCGGGCCAAGCGCGACGTCGACGACACGCGGCAGTATGCGGTGCAGAAATTCGCCACCGACGTGGTCGAGGCGGCGGAGAACCTGCGCCGCGGCCTGGCCAGCCTGCCGGCGGCGTCGCCGGAGGAGCCGGAGAGCGTCGCCAAGCTGCGCGAGGGCCTCGAGGGCGTGGAGCGCAACTTCATCGGCATTCTCGAGCGCAACGGCATCCAGCGGACCGACCCGACCGGGCAGCCCTACGACGCCAACCTGCACCAGGCGATGGCCGAGGAGCCGTCCAGCGAGCATGCGCCGGGCACGGTGATGCAGGCGTGGACCGCGGCCTGGACGCTGAACGGGCGGCTGCTGAAGCCCGCGATGGTCGTGGTCGCCAAGCGGGCGGACAGCGAGGCCGCCGCCTGATCTTCACATTAACGGTTTCCTAGGCCTTGTCCGCGAAGCCGGTGAAGAATACATCCCGCCTGACGACTCTAAGGGCGACCGGTGGTGCTTCGGGCCGCTTGTTGCCGCTGCAAAGGAGAGATTGATGAGCAAAGTGATCGGCATTGACCTCGGCACGACGAACTCGTGCGTGGCCGTGATGGAAGGCCCGAGCGCGAACGATGCCCGCGTGATCGAGAACGCCGAAGGCGCCCGCACCACGCCGAGCATGGTGGCGATTTCGGATGCCGGTGAGCGGCTGGTCGGCCAGAGCGCCAAGCGCCAGGCCGTCACCAACCCGTCCAACACGTTCTACGCCGTCAAGCGCCTGATCGGCCGCCGTTTCGACGATCCGATCGTGGCCAAGGACAAGGGCATGGTGCCCTACACCATCGCCCGCGGCGACAATGGCGACGCATGGGTCGAGGCCCGCGGCCAGAAATATTCGCCGAGCCAGGTGAGCGCCTTCGTGCTCGGCAAGATGAAGGAAACCGCCGAGGCCTATCTCGGCGAGCCCGTCACGCAGGCCGTCATCACGGTGCCGGCCTACTTCAACGACGCCCAGCGCCAGGCGACCAAGGACGCCGGCAAGATCGCCGGGCTCGAGGTGCTTCGCATCATCAACGAGCCGACGGCGGCCGCTCTGGCCTACGGCATGGACAAGAAGCACGCCGGCACGATCGCGGTTTATGACCTCGGCGGCGGCACGTTCGACGTCTCCGTGCTCGAGATCGGCGACGGTGTGTTCGAGGTGAAGAGCACCAACGGCGACACGTTCCTCGGCGGTGAAGACTTCGACAACCGCGTCATCGATTACCTCGCCGACGAGTTCAAGCGCGACCAGGGCATCGACCTGCGCAAGGACAAGCTGGCGCTGCAGCGTCTCAAGGAGGCGGCCGAGAAGGCGAAAATCGAGCTTTCCTCGTCCAAGGAGACGGAGATCAACCTGCCGTTCATCACGGCGGACGCCTCCGGCCCCAAGCACCTCGTGCTGAAGCTCTCGCGCGCCAAGCTCGAAAGCCTCGTGGACGACCTGATCACGCGGACGCTCGAGCCGTGCCGGGCCGCGCTGAAGGATGCCGGCGTCACGGCAGGCGAGATCGGCGAGGTGATCCTCGTCGGCGGCATGACCCGCATGCCGAAGGTCATCGAGACGGTTAAGCAGTTCTTCGGCCGCGAGCCCGCCCGCAACGTCAACCCGGACGAAGTCGTCGCCATCGGCGCCGCGGTCCAGGGCGCCGTGCTGCGCGGCGATGTCAAGGACGTGCTGCTGCTCGACGTGACCCCGCTCAGCCTGGGCATCGAGACGCTCGGCGGCGTGTTCACGCGCTTGATCGACCGCAACACGACAATCCCGACCAAGAAGAGCCAGGTGTTCTCGACGGCGGACGACAACCAGAGCGCCGTCACCATCAAGGTCTACCAGGGCGAGCGCGAGATGGCGGCAGACAACAAGCTGCTGGGCAATTTCGACCTCACCGGACTTCCGAACGCACCGCGCGGCGTGCCGCAGATCGAAGTCACGTTCGACATCGACGCGAACGGCATCGTGTCGGTCAGCGCCAAGGACAAGGCGACCGGCAAGGAGCAGCAGATCCGCATTCAGGCGAGCGGCGGCCTGTCGGAGGCCGACATCCAGAAGATGGTGCGCGAAGCCGAGAGCAACGCGGAGGCCGACAAGAAGCGGCGCGAGCAGGTCGAGGCGCGCAACTCCACGGAGTCGATGGTCCATCAGCTCGAGAAGACGCTGAAGGATGCCGGCGACAAGGTGACCGCGCAGCAGAAGACCGAAGCGGAAGCGGCGATCGCCGAAGCCAGGACCGCGCTGAACGGCGACGATGCGGACGTGCTGAAATCCGCCAGCGACCGGCTGACGCAGATCGCCATGCAGATCGGGCAGGCGATGTATCAGGCGGACCAGGCCTCTGCCGCCTCGCCCGGCGCCGGCGCAGAGCATGCGCCCGGCGGCGAGAAGGTCGTCGATGCGGAGTTCGAGGACGTCAGCGACAAGAAGAAGGCGTCCTGATCGGGCGTCTTGGCTAAGGGAGCGGGCGTCCGCGCCGCAAGCGGCAGCGGGCGCCCATTTTCTGAAACGGCCGGGGATTCATAGAGGTGGCGACTAAACAAGATTTCTACGCCACTCTGGGCGTATCGAGAGATGCCAGCGCGGACGACCTCAAGAAGGCGTACCGCAAGCTGGCGATGCAGTTCCATCCGGACCGCAACCCCGGCGACAAAGGCGCGGAAGCCAAGTTCAAAGAAGTGAGCGAGGCCTATGACGTCCTGAAGGACGATCAAAAGCGCGGCGCCTATGACCGTTTCGGCCATGCCGCGTTCGAGCAGGGCGGCGGGTCGAATGCGGGCTTCGGCGGCGGCTTCGGCTTCGAAGGTGGTCTCGGCGATATCTTTGAGGGCCTGTTCGGGGAGATGACCGGCCGCGGCCGCGGCGGCCGGCCGCGGGGCGGCGCCGATATTCGCGCGCAGATCGAGATCGACCTCGTCGAGGCGTTCAACGGCAGCAAGAAGCAGATCCGAGTGCCCACCCGCGTCAAATGCGAGGTCTGCGACGGCACCGGATCGGAAAGCCGGAGCCGGGACAGCGCGACCTGCGGCACCTGCCGTGGACAGGGCAAGGTGCGGGCGCAACAGGGCTTTTTCCTGGTTGAGCGCACGTGTCCGACCTGCGGCGGCAGCGGCAAAGTCATCAAGAACGCCTGCAAAGTCTGCCTCGGCGCCGGCACGGTGCAGGGCGAGCGGACGCTGCAAGTGGCGATCCCTGCCGGGGTCGAGGATGGCACGCGGATTCGGTTGACGGGTGAAGGCGAGGCCGGCCCGCAGGGTTCGCCGCCGGGCGACCTGTATGTTCATGTCGGGATACGGCCGCACGAAATCTTCCAGCGCGACGGTGCAAACGTCTACTGCCGGGTTCCGCTGCCCTTGCCGCGGGCGGCGCTAGGCGGCGAGATCGAGGTGCCGTCGATCGACGGAAGCCGGGCCAAGGTGCGGATCCCAGCGGGCACGCAGACTGGCGAGCAGTTCCGCTTGCGCGCCAAGGGGTTCTCCGTGTTGCGTAGCGCAGAGCGCGGCGACATGTTCATCCAGGTAGCCGTCGAGACGCCGCAGAACCTGTCGCGGCGGCAGCGCGAGTTGCTCGAGGAGTTCGAGCGCGAGGCTGTGGGAAACAGCAAGGGCAGCCCGGAAAGCGACGGTTTCTTCGCGAAGGTCGCCAAATTCTTCGAAGGCAAAAACGGCGCCGCGTAGTTTCGAACGACCGTAGTAAAGTTGTAGCGGAAATCGCAATGTTACCTTATGGTTGTGATCTCTCCGGTGCGACATGCCTCCGCGCATAGCGGGAGAACCGGTTTCGGCAGAGTCGCTCACGTTTCGTTGATTGTATGCTGGCGTCAGGGCCTGGGTTCGGCTTAAAAGGCTCCGCCGATCCTGAGGAGTGCCGTGACCAAGCACCACGCAGGCGCGTTTCGGGCTACAGATCGCGTCGAGGCAATCAACAAAGCTATCGAGACCAAATGGTTGCGGTCGCCGCTTGGCCGGCAGGAATCATGGTCGCCGGGCTTGCGGAGCGCGGCGGCGCTGCTGCTTGCGGCGCCCCAGCCGATGTTGGTGATCTGGGGACCGAACCATCTCTGCCTCCTGAACGGGGCTGCCTGCGTGCTGCTCGATGTCGAGCCGCTGATCGCGCCGGCGGACGCGGTGTGGCCGGCCGGGTGGCAGCTTCTGCGTGAGGACATCCTCTCGGTGCTCGCGGACGGGCCCGCGTTCCACCGTCCCGAGTGGGGCGTCGCTGGCCGGCGGTTCAGCGTCACGTGCAGCCCCATCTTCGAGGGGGCGAGGCCGGGCGGCGTGCTGCTGGCGATGAGCGAACTGCCGGCGAGCGCCGGGGGGGCGGCGCGGTTCGGCAAGGTCGCGACGATGGCGCAGGCGGCGCTGGTCGCGAGCGAGGAGCGGCTGCGGCTGGGCCTCGAGGCCGGGCGCATGGTCACGTGGGAATTCGATCTCTCGACCGGAACGCTGTCGCAATCGTCGAATTCCGAGGCGCTGTTCGGTCCGGGCTCACAGTTCGCGGACTATACCGCGCGGATGCCCGCCGAGGATCTCGCCAGTGACCAGGAACGGCTGCAACGCGCGCTGATGTCGCCGGACGGTCTCTATACGAGCGAGTTCCGCTACCATCATCCGAACGGACGCGTGATGTACCTGCAGAACTGGGGCCAGGTCATGCGCGACGCGACCGGCACGCCGGTGCGCGTCCATGGCGTCTGCATGGACATTTCCGAGCGCAAGGAAGCCGAGCATGCGCTCGTGCAGCAGGTCGAGCAGCGGACGGAGGAGTTGCAGCAGGCCGAGGAGGCGCTGCGCCAGGCGCAGAGGATGGAGGCGCTGGGGCACCTGACCGGCGGCGTCGCGCATGATTTTAACAACCTGCTCGGCGCGATGATCGGTAATTTCGAGCTGATCCTGCGGCAGCACGACGACAAGGCGCGGGTGAGGTCGCTGGCAGATGCCGGCCTGCTGGTGGCCGAGCGCGGCGCCAGGCTGACCAGCCAATTGCTGACGTTCTCGCGCGCGCAGCGGATCGAATTGGTCTCGGTCAGCGTCGGCGCGCTGATCGAGGGAATGCGCGAGATGCTCCGTCGCACCCTCGGGCCGTTGGTCACGGTGAGCTTCGAGATCGATTGCGGCGACCGATGCGTGCTGTCGGAACCGACGCAGCTCGAGATGGCGCTGCTGAACCTGACCATCAACGCGCGCGACGCGATGCCGAAGGGCGGCCAGCTGACGATCGCCGCCGGGCTGCGGACGGTGGGGCGCGCGCCGGGGCTGAAGGCTGGGGAATACGTCGAACTGCGGGTCACTGACACCGGCACGGGAATGTCGAAGGAGGTGGCGGCGCGGGCCTTCGATCCGTTCTTCACGACCAAGGGCGTGGGTAAGGGCACCGGGCTCGGCTTGAGCCAGGTGCATGGGCTCGTCCGGCAGGCCGGCGGCAGCGTACGGATCGAGAGCCGGCTTCAGCATGGCAGCGCGATCGTGCTGATGCTCCCCTGCACGGATGCGCCAGCGCGTCGGGAGCGCCGGGCACGGGCGGCATCGACGCCGCGGCCAGTGGAGGGGGCGACGGTGCTGCTGGTCGATGACGATCATGATTTGCGCGCGGTCCTGGGCGCCTCGCTGCAGGATCTCGGCTATCGAGTGGTCGAGGCGGCGGACGGTGCGGAAGGCTTGGCCCTGCTGGAGCGGCATGCGCCGGACCTGCTGGTGTCCGACGTGGCGATGCCGGGGATGACGGGCGTTGAGCTGGCGCGGACCGTGCGTTTGCAGCATCCGACCTTGCCGGTGATACTCGCGAGCGGGTTCGCGGAGATGCCGGCGATCGAGATTGGATCTGGCCCGGCGCCGCGCGTGCTGCGCAAGCCGTTCCGCTTGAGCGAACTGCAGGGCGAGATCGAGGCGGCGCTGCGTGGCCGGGTCGGCAAGCGCCGCCCGGCCCGGTCTGGTTAGAGGTCGATCACGGTCCGGCCGCGGACCTTGCCCTCGACGATCGCCGCGCCGACCGATTGGACTTGCTCGAGCGAGACATGCGTCGTCATCCTTGCGAGCTTGCTTCGGTCCAAGTCGCGGTCCAGGCGGGCCCAGGCCTCGACGCGCTTGGGCCGCGGCGCGTTGACGGATTCGACGCCGGCGAGCGTCACGCCGCGCAGAATGAAGGGCATGACCGTGCCTGGCAGGTCGGCGCCTTGCGCCAGGCCGCAGGCGGCGACGACGCCGCCGTAGCGGATGGAGGCGAGCACGTTGACGAGCGTGTGGCTGCCGACGGAATTGATGGCGGCGGCCCAGCGCTCCTTCCCGAGCGGCCGGCCGGGTGCGGCGAACTCCTTGGCGTCGATCACGTCATGGGCGCCCAGTTCGCGCAGATAGTCGGCCTCCTCCGCGACCCGGCGCGAGGAGGCGACCACGCGATACCCGCCAGCCGACAGGAGCGCGATGGCGACGCTGCCGACACCGCCAGCAGCGCCCGTGACCAGTACATCGCCGCTGCCTGGGACGATCCCGCCGCGCTCGAGCGCCAGCACGCAAAGCGATGCGGTATAACCAGCGGTGCCGACGGCCATGGAGTCTGCCGGGCTCATGCCCTGGGGCAGGTGGATCAACCAGTCGCCCTTGACGCGCGCGCGCTCGGCGAAACCGCCGTCATGGCTCTCGCCGACGCCCCAGCCGTTCAGCACCACCTGGTCGCCAGGCTTGAACTCGGCGTTCTCCGAGGAGAGCACCTCGCCGGCAAAGTCGATCCCGGGGGTCATCGGTGAGCGGCGCAGGATGGGCGCCTTGCCGGTCAGCGCGAGGCCGTCCTTGTAGTTGACCGTGGAGTGCCGCACCGCGACGGTGACGTCGCCCGGCATCAGGTCGGCGTCGCTCAACGTGGCGATCTCGACGGTGGGCGCGGTCTCGCCCTTGGTGACGCGGATGGCGCGGAACGTCTCGGTCATGCGGTTTCCTCTTGGTTTTGGTCGAGCGCGAGCAACGCATAGGTCGCCAGCCAGTGCTCGCCCATGTAGTGCGTCGAAAGATGCGGCAGGCTGGCCGCGAGATGTTCGTCGGCGGCTTGGCGGAGCACGGGGGCGAGGGCCGGTTGCGCGTGGGCTAGCGCGCGGAAACACCAGGCGCGGCTGAGATTGAGGCCGTCGAGATGGGCGATCTTGCCGTCGGCGCGGTCGCTGGCGACAGCGGGGCGGAACAGCGTGGCGGGGCGGCGCTCGGCGAGGCTGGGCAGAAAGCGCGGGAGCCAGTTGGGGAAAGCCTCTTGGTGCAGCGCGCGGAAGGCTTCGGCCTCGATCAGGGCTGGGGAGAGGAAATCGTCGCCGCCGGGCTCGTCCCAGGCGGGGCAGTCGTGGTCGGACCCATACCAGCGCTGGGCGGCCTCGGCGAGGGCGTGGTGGAGCGCCGTGTCGGGATAGTCGGCGGCCATGCGCAACGCGAAGGCGGTGTTCCCATGGGTGCCGGCGCGGACGGCGTAGGTGGCGCGCGGGAGGAAGGCGCGGAATCTCGCCGCGATGAGCTCGGCGAGCGGGGCGATGGCTGGTGACCAGCGCGTGTCGCCGAGTTCCGCAGCGAGCTTGAGCAGCCAGGCCCAGCCATAAGGGCGCTCGAAGCCTGGGTTGGTCTCGAAGTTCCGGCGCTCGGCGGCGAGCTTGTCGGCGACGAGCTGGCGGTCGAACAGCGCCTCGATCTCGGCGGCGGCCGGGCTGGCAGGAAAACGGCGGAGCACGCGGGCGAGCAGCCAGCAGCTATGGACGCAGGAGTGCCAGTCGAAGCTCCCGTAGAAAGCGGGGTAGAGCGCCTGCGGAGTGCGGGCATCGGCGGGGCCGGCGAGGACGTTGCCGGGCTTGTTCGGGTATTCGCGGGTAACGTGGCCGAGGGCGATCCGGGCGTAGCTGGTCGCGAGGTCGAGGGTGAGCTGCATTGCCCCATCCTACCGGCGCGGCGGGCGGCTGTCTCTGCGGGGGCCGCGGCGGGTGACGGTGCGCGCGTCGAGACGGCCGCACCATCCGGTGTCGGTGCGGAGGTCGTGGTCGGTGCCGGCCTCGGTGAGGAGCGGGTGATAGAAGGGGTCGCCGTGGTCGAAATAGCGCGGCCAGCGGGCGCGCAGGCGGACATCGTCGCCTTCGGGATCGGCGAGCGCGGGGTCGAGCGCGCGGGTGGCCGATTCGTGGTGACGAAGCACCGTGCGGCCATCGTAGAGCACCGACAGGCCGGCAGCGCGTAGGCGCAGGCAGAGATCGGTATCGTTGTAGCCGACCGCGAAGGCGGGATCGAAGCCGCCGATCTTCGCGAACACGGTGCGCCGCATCATTAGGCAGGCGGCGGTGACGGCGGAGTAGTCGCGGACGCTGGTGAGCGCAGCGTTCGGGCCGGGGTTGCGGGCGCCATCGGCGTCGAGCGGTTCGCGGAAGCGCATCGCGTGATCGGCGGTGCCGTGGAAGCCGACGATCACGCCGGCATGCTGCACCCGTCCGTTGCCGTAGAGCAGCAGCGGACCGACGGCGCCGACCTCGGCCCGGCCGGCGAGGCTGCGCAAGCGAGGGAGCCACCCAGGCTCGGCGGCTTCGACGTCGTTGTTGAGGAAAAGGATGTAGCGGGCGCCGCCGCCGTGCAGGCGGACGGCTTCGTTGTTCATGCGGGAGAAGTTGAAGTCGCCCCGGTAGGGCATGACGGTGTGGCGGGCGGCCAGCGTGCGGAGATAGGCCAGCGTGCCTTTGTCGGTGAAGTCGTGGTCGATCACGACGATGCGGAACTTCTCGCCCTTGGCGGTGCGCTCGATGCTGTCGATGCAGGGGCGCAGGAGATCGACGCGATCCTTGGTCGGGATGACGATGAGGACCTCGCCGCGGTCGTCGGGCCAGTCGACGTCGAACTGGTTGAACCCGGCGCCGGGCCGGACGCGAGCGCGCGGCGACAGGCGGGCGAGGTGGCGCGCGAGGGCGGCTTGGGTCGCGGCCATGACACCGTCCTTGAGCCGATGGCCGGCGCTGTCGGGGTGGGTGCGCCAGCGGTAGAGCGGGCGGGGGACATGGGCAACGGCGTTGGCGTGCTCGATCGCACGTAGGACGAAATCGACGTCGGCGGAGATGGCCAGGCTCTCGTCGTAGCCGGCGAGGCGCTGCGCGAGGCTGGTGCGGACACAGACGAGGTGCACGAAGTAGGGGTGCGAGAGGTAATAATCGTGGCTGAAGGCCGGCCGGGCGCGCAGCTCGATGAGCTGGTCGAGCGAGGCGCCGGTGACGATCTCGTCGCTGTAGAGCAGGTCGGCGCCGGTGCGCCCGGCCTCGCGCAGGAGGTGATAGACCGCGTCGGGCTCGAGCGCGTCGTCGTGATCCATGAATGCGACGTAGTCGCCACGCGCGGCGCGCAGGCCGAAATTGACGGCGCTCGCGATGCCAACATTGGAGGGCGTGCGCAGGACGCGGATACGCTGGTCGGCGCGGGCGTAGGCGGCCAGCACGGTCGCCACGTGCGGCGCGCGCGAGCCGTCGTCGACGCAGATCAGCTCCCAGTGCCGCGACCATTGCGCGCGCACGCTCTCGATGGCGGCGGCGAGCCAATCCTGCCTGGTTTCGTGGACCGGCATGACGATGGAGAGGGTTCGGCCGGCGGTGCAGTGTGAGAGGGCGCGGGCCAGCCGGGCTTCAAGCGCCGGGCTGACGCCATCACGGCGGTGCAGGAAGGCGGCGACGTTCGGATTGGGGACGAGCCGGCGGGGCGAGCCGCTGAGGACGTGGTCGGTGCCGGCGACGCGGATCGAAATTTCGCGGTCGAGCAACTCGGCGGTCGCGGCGGAGAGCGCGAAATGGAAGCCGCAGCGGCCATTCGGCAGCCCGGCGGCGGCCACGTCCAGCCGGCGCAGGTCTGCAACCGCGGAGCCCACGACCCTGCCCTCGCACACCGCCTCGACCCTGATCCGACGCTCCGGCGCGCCGACGCCGATGACCCAGCCGCCGGCATGGAAGCCGTCGAGCCCGTCGAAGAACCCGAGATAAGGAGGGGCTGGCGGCTGCACATAAGGACAGCCGGCCAGGCTCGGGCCATCGGGCGCGATGCGGACGTCGACCAGGACGGGACGGTCAAGGCGAAGCGAGGGTGGAAAGGGGATCGCGAAGCCGGGCCGGCCGTCGTCGCGTGTCCGCTCGGCCGGTGTGGTCAGGACGTGCTTGCCGTCAAGCCAAAGCGCCACCGCTGCCGCGCCGCCGTCCCGGCGCTGAGCCCAGCCGCGGACGGCCCAGGGTTCGGTGGTGTCGACGGCGCCGCGATGGGCAAAGGCGTCGGCCGGGATGGCCAGGCCGTGCGGCAGAAGGAGGTTGCCGACCTGGGGCTGGAGCAGGATCGCGTCGGCACTCGGGGGCAGACGGTCGAGCGCGATGCGGAAAACGTAGGCGTCGCGCCCGGGAACAGCGAAACCGCTTCCGTAGCTGACGCCGGCGCTGCGGAGGTCGACGGGGATCGGCGTGTCGACGGACGGCGCGGCGACGCCCTCGATCACGAAGCCGCCATGCACCGTCAACCCGTCGAGGCGCCAACCAGTCCAGTGGATGCGGCGATAAGGTTCGAACAACATCGGGGCGGCGAGCAGGCTGGCGCCGGTCTCGGCGGAGAGCACGTCGAGCAGGCGGCCGAAACGGTCGTGCGGCAGTTGCCAGTCGAAACCGCCCTCTGTCGTGGGCAGCACGGCCTGGACGACGCCATCGAGCGTGACGGCGACATGGGTGGGTAGATCGGCCGTCGAACGGGCGGCGATGCGGTCGGAGGACACCTCAGGATTGAGGCGTCGGCGCTGGGATCGCCCATCGCGAGCGCGCGGTTCAGTCATGGTTCCGAGCGGTTGCGCTGCCAGGAGCGTTGCATATCGAAGACATGACTGGAAGTCGGGTGCACCGCAACACGGGCGTGATTGCGCCTCCGGCAACGCACCGTTATGGAAACGCCATGCGCATCCTCATCACCGGCGGCTGCGGTTTCATCGGCTCGGCCGTGATCCGCCATCTCATCCGTGCGACGGACCACAGCGTCGTCAACGTCGACAAGATGACCTACGCGGCCTCGTTGGAAGCGCTCGAGGATGCGCGCACCCACGAGCGCCACCAGCACGTGCAGGCCGACATCACCGACGCGTCGGCGATGGCGCAGATCTTCGCGACGCACCGGCCCGACGCGGTGATGCACCTGGCCGCCGAAAGCCATGTCGATCGCTCGATCGACGGACCGGCTGCGTTCATCACCACCAACGTGGTCGGCACCTTCATCCTGCTGGATGCGGCGCGAGCCTACTGGTCGGGGCTGGACGGGGAAGCGAAGGCGCGGTTCCGGTTCCACCATGTCTCGACCGACGAGGTGTTCGGCGCGCTCGGGCCGAACGATCCGCCTTTCCTCGAGACGACGCCCTACGACCCCCGCAGCCCCTATTCGGCGAGCAAGGCCAGCTCGGACCACCTCGTTCGCGCCTGGCAGCACACCTATGGGCTGCCGACCTTCGTGACCAACACGACGAACAATTACGGGCCGTGGCAATTCCCGGAGAAGCTGATCCCGCTGGTCACGCTCAACGCGCTGGAGAGCAAGCCGCTCCCGGTCTATGGCGACGGTTCGAACCAGCGCGACTGGCTGTTCGTGGACGATCACGCCGAAGCCCTGGTCCGCGCCATCGAGCGGGCGCAGCCGGGCGATACGCTCGCGATCGGACCCCGTCAGCCGCGCAGCAACATCGACGTCGTGCGCGCGATTTGCCGCATCACCGACGAACTCCGCCCCGACCCGGCGGGCCCGCGCGAGCGGCTGATCCATTTCGTCACCGACCGGCCCGGTCACGACTTCCGTTACGAGATCGACCCCTCGCGCGCCGAAGCGGCGCTGGATTGGCGCGCGCCGCACGATTTCGAGCGCGGGCTGCGGCGGACGATCGAGTGGTACGTCGCCAACGAGGCCTGGTGGCGCGGTATCCGTGAGCGGCGATATTCCGGCCAACGGCTGGGCGCCGCGGCGTGAGTCACAAGGGCATCATCCTGGCGGGCGGCAGCGGCACGCGGCTGCACCCGATCACCCTGGCCTCGAGCAAGCAGCTCCTGCCGGTCTACGACAAGCCGATGATCTACTATCCGTTGTCGGTGCTGATGCTGGCGGGCATCCGCGACATCATGATCATCTCGACGCCCGACGACCTGCCGCAATTCCGGCGGCTGCTCGGGTCCGGCGAGCGGCTCGGGGTCCATTTCACTTACGCCGAGCAGGCCAAGCCCGAGGGGTTGGCCCAGGCGTTCCACATCGGCGAGGAATGGATCGCGGGGAAGGCCTGCGCGCTGGCGCTGGGCGACAATCTGATCTTCGGCGACCGGCTCAGCGCGCTGCTGCGCTCGGCGTCCAGCCGCCCCGTGGGCGCGACCGTGTTCGCCTATCAGGTGCGCGACCCCGAGCGCTACGGCGTGGTCGAGTTCGACAGTGACGGGCGGGCGGTCGACATCGTCGAGAAACCGGCGGCGCCGCGGTCCAACTGGGCAGTCACCGGCCTGTATTTCTATGATGAGCGCGTGACCAAGATGGCGCGGCAGGTCAAGCCGTCCGGGCGCGGCGAGCTCGAGATCACCACGCTGAACCAGATGTATCTCGAGGACGGCACGCTGCACGTCGAACGGCTCGGCCGTGGCTGCGCTTGGCTCGATGCCGGCATGCCCGACAGCCTGCTGCAGGCGGCGACGTTCGTGCAGACGATCCAGTCGCGCCAGGGATTGCTGGTCGGCTGTCCGGAGGAGGTTGCTTATCGAATGGGGTTCATCGACGCAGCCGCGCTGCGCGGAGCGGCCAAGGGGCTGGGCAAGACGGAGCTGGGACGGCTGCTGTTGGAGCTTGCGGACGGGCTGCACGCATGAAGGTCGAGCGGATGGACGTGCCCGACGTCATCAAGATCACTCCGGGCCGGTTCGGTGATGCGCGCGGGTTCTTCTCCGAGACCTGGAACGATCAGCGTTTCGCCGAGGCCGGGATCGAGGCGAAGTTCGTTCAGGACAACCAGAGCCTGTCGCGTGACCGCGGCGTGGTGCGCGGGCTGCACTGCCAGATTGGACCGAATGCGCAGGGCAAGCTGATCCGCTGCATCAAGGGCGCGATCTGGGACGTGGTGGTGGATGCGCGCGCGTCGTCGCCCACCTTCGGGCGCTGGGTGGCCGCCGAGCTGTCGGCGGAGAACTGGAGCCAGTTGTGGATTCCCGCCGGCTTCCTGCACGGATTCTGCACGCTGCAGCCGGATACCGAGGTGGTCTACAAGGTGACCGCGCCGTATGACCGCGAGGCTGAGCGCGGCGTCTTGTGGAACGATCCCGACGCTCGCGCTGCCATGGCCGATCGACCCATCCGAAGCGGTGCTGTCGGACAAGGACCGCGTGCTGCCGCGCTGGTCCGACCTGCCGACGCTGTTCGCCTGATGCCGAACCGCCCGATCATGGTCACCGGCGGCAGCGGCCAGCTCGCGACCGCTTTGGCGGTGCTCTCGCCGGACGAGATCCGGGTCGTGGGGCGGCCGGAGTTCGACTTCGACCAGCCGGATACGATCGACGAGTGCGTGCGCGATCTGCAGCCTTCGGTGGTCATCAACGCGGCGGCGTGGACGGCGGTCGATGCCGCCGAGAGCGATCCCGCCGGTGCGCGGCGGGCCAATTGCGACGGACCGGCACGGCTGGCGGCGATGTGCCAGCAGGCCGGCATTCCGCTGGTGCACATCTCCACCGACTACGTGTTCGACGGCAGCAAGGGTGCGCCCTATGTCGAGACCGATCCCACCTCGCCGACGGGCGTCTATGGCGCGACCAAGCTCGACGGTGAACGGGCGGTGCACGAGGCCTGCGCACGGTCGGTGATCGTCCGGACGGCCTGGGTGTATTCGGCGACCGGCAAGAATTTCGTGCGAACCATGCTGAACGCGGCGCAGACGCGGGACCGGTTGCGTGTGGTGGCGGACCAGCGGGGCTGCCCGACATCGGCGGCCGGGCTGGCGCGGGTGGCGCTCGGGGTCGCGCGGGCGGCGCGGGACGAGTGGCGCGACGAGTTCGCAGGCGTGTTCCATAGCTGCGGCACGGGTGAGACGACCTGGCACGGCTTCGCCGAGGCGATCTTCGAGGAAGCCGCACGGTACGGCGCGCGCCGCCCGATCGTGGACGCGATCACCACCGCCGAATATCCGACTCCGGCCAAGCGCCCGGCCGATAGCCGCCTCGATTGCAGCAAGCTGGCCCACGTTTTCGGACTGCGGCAGCCGGCCTGGCGCGAAAGCCTGGTCCGCGTGATCGACCAGCTACAGCCCCGAGCCCAAGCGCCCGCGTGACGCCCTGCGTCGGCATTCTGCTCTCGACCTATAACGGCGCGCGCTTCCTTCCGGCCCAGCTCGACAGTTTCCGCCACCAGACCGAACCGGGCTGGATCCTGTTCTGGCGCGACGATGGGTCGACGGACGGTACGCCGGCGATCATGCGCGCCTTCGCGACCGAGTGCGGCCCGGAGCGGGTTGTGGCGGTCGAATCGCCCGAGCATCTGGGCGCGAGCGGAAGCTTCTTCGCGTTGTTGCGCGCGGCCGCGGGCTCCGGATTGCCGCTGGCCTTTGCCGACCAGGACGATTGCTGGTTGCCGGAGAAGCTCGCCTGGGCCCTAGAGGCGCTCGCCGGTGTCGCCGGGCCGGCGTTGTATTGCAGCCGGCAGATGCTGGCGGATGCGGCGCTGCGTCCGATCCACCCGTCCGCGCCGCTGCAGCGGGCGCCGGGCTTCCCGGCCGCGCTGACTCAGAACATCGCCACCGGCTGCACCATGCTGCTCAACCCGGCGGCGGTCGACCTCGTCGTCCAAAGCCGGCCGCCGGAGGGCACGCTGCACGATTGGTGGAGCTACATGCTCGTCGCCGCCGCAGGCGGGCGGGTGATCGCGGACGATCGGGCGACGCTGCTATATCGCCAGCACGGCAGCAATCTGGTCGGCGCGCCGCCGAGCCGGTGGCATCGCGCGCGCGCCGCGCTGCACCGCGGGCCGGCAGCGTATATGGGCCTGCTCCGCGCGCATGTCGCGGCGCTGCTGGACCACCAGACTTTGCTGACCGCCGACGCCTATCAGGCGCTACGGGTGCTGGACCGGGCGTTGCAGGGCGGCATGACGGCGCGGCTGCACGCGCTACGATTGACCGGGCTCGAGCGGCAGACCCGGCTGGAGACGGCGCTGTTCCGCTGGTGGTTCCTGATCGGCTAGATCAGCGCCAACCCAGGGCGCGCAGCGCGTCGACCATGTGCGGCGGCGGCGGCGCAATGGCGCAAAGCGGTGGATCGAGCGGCAGCGTGATGGCGCGGGCGAGGAGATGCAGCCGGCCGGACTCGCCATAGACGGGATCGCCGAGCACGGGGCAGCCGAGTGTGGCGCAGTGGACGCGGACCTGATGGGTACGGCCGGTGGCTGGATGCAGCTCGAGCCAGGCGCGGCCCCCGTCACGGCCGAGAACGCGCCATTCCGTGCGGGCGGGCTGCCCGGCGGGGTCGACCACCATGCGCCAGCCCTCACGGCTGCGTGCGTTTGAGCAGAGGAGCGTCGATCGTGCCGGACTCCTCGGCGGGGACGCCGGCGACCACCGCCCAGTATGTCTTGCGCGCCAGTCCTGCGGCGAACAGGGCCTGGGCGTCGAGCAGCGCCTGGCGGCGCAGCGCGATGACCAGACAGCCGGCTGTGTCGGCATCGAGGCGGTGCACCAGCCAGGGGCCGGCGCGCCGACGCGACAATCGCCCGAACCAATCCTCGACGCTCGGACCCCCGCGAGGCCCCGCATGCACGGGAAGGCCGGCCGGCTTGTCGAGCACCACGTAGTGATCGTTCTGGAACAGGATGGGCAGGGTCATCGATGGACCCGACGGCCGGGCCGGCCCACAATTGCGAGATGACGGCGGATGGGGCGCGCTGGCGGCCGATGACGCCGGCAGATTTGACGGCGGTGACCGAGGTCGCCGGGTTGGTGCATCCGGATTATCCCGAGGACCTGGCCGTGTTGGCCGAGCGGCAGGCGCTGTATCCGCCGGGCTGCTTCATGCTCGAGGGCTTGTCGGTCCAGGGGTATGCGTTCAGTCATCCCTGGCGCTTCGGCCAACCTCCCAAGCTCAACACCAGGCTGCATCGCTTACCTGACGACACGGATACGTTCTACATCCATGACGTGGCGATCCTGCCGGACGCGCGCAGCGGCGGGCATGGCGCGGCGATCGTGGCGCTGCTGGCCGGGCAGGCGGCGGGGATGGGCTCGTTGTCCCTGGTCGCGGTCGGGGATTCAATGGCGTTTTGGCTGCGGCACGGGTTCCGCCCGTGCGAGAACAACGCGCTCCGCACGGCGTTGGCGAGCTATGACGAGGGGGCGCGCTTCATGGTCCGGCCGCTGCCGCGTTGACAGCGCGCGCGGCCCGGCCGAAGCAGCCCCATGCCTGACGATCGGATCTGCGGCTTGAACGCCGTCTCCGCCCTGTTCGCCCGCCGCGTCGACGACGTGAACCGGCTGTTCTACGGCGACGCGATGAAGGCGGCGGCCGGGCCGCTCTGCGCGCAATTGGCGAAGCGACGCCTGCCGTATCGGCTGCTGCCGCCGGACGAGCTGGAGCGGGTGTCGGGGACAACGCATCACGGCGGGATCGTCGCGCTGGCGAACCCGCGGCCGATCCCGGAGCTGGATCCGGCGAACCCGCCGAAGCACAAGCTGCTGCTGGCACTAGACGGGATCGGCAATCCCCATAATTTCGGCGCGATCGCCCGCAGCGCCGCGTTCTTCGGCGTGCCGGCGCTGCTGCTGCACGACACCGCCGACCAGGCGTTTCCGTCCGATGCCGCCTATCGCGTTGCAGAGGGCGGGCTGGACCAGCTGGATCTGTGCCGCACGCTCGATCTGCCCGGCAGCTTGCGGGCGATGGAGCCGCATTACCGCACCGTCGCCGCCACCCTCGCGCCCGATGCGCTGCCGCTCCGGTCTCTGCCGCGGGACCGGCCTGTGCTGCTCGTTCTCGGCAACGAGGAGTTCGGCCTGCTGCCGGAGGTGGAGGCTGCATGCCGCCGCCGGGTGCGCATCGAGGGCGGCGGCGCATTGCAGAGTTTGAACGTGGCGCAAGCTGCGGCCATTCTGCTCCACGATTTGTCCCGATGAGGTCTTGAGTTGCGCATCCACCTGCAAAGTAAGCTCGGCACGGCGAATTTTCCGCTCACCGAAGAGGTTTGGGACGAAGCGGCAGTGCGCGCGCCCGATGTATCGGGCGGGCATCAGCTCTCGTTCGGAACCGATGCGGACGCATTCGCCGCCGGGGTCGAGGACGCCGAGGTCCTGATCACGCAAACGGCGGCGCTGGCCGAGGGACTGCCGCCGGCGTCCAAGCTGCGGCTGATCTATGTGACGTCGGCCGGCCTGGAGAAGCTGGCGCCGTTCGACTGGCTGCCCAAAGGCGTCGTTCTGATGAACAACCGCGGCACGCACGCGGCCAAGGCGGGCGAGTTCGGGCTGATGGCGCTGTTGATGCTGGTCAACCGCATCCCGGCGCTGATGACGGCGCAGCGCGAAGGGCGGTGGGCGCCGCTGCACGGCGCGGTGCTGGGCCGTTCGCACCTCGTGGTGGTGGGTCTCGGCGCGCTGGGCGGCACGACGGCGCAGCACGCCCGCAATTTCGGCATGCGCGTGACGGGCGTGCGAACCAAGGCGGAGCCGCATCCGGGCTGCGACCGGGTGGTCGCCGTGGACGATTTCGACAGCGTATTGGGCGATGCCGATCTGCTGTATCTGGCAACGCCGCTGACCCCCGCGACCCGGCACCTGCTGAACCGCGAACGCATCGCCAAGCTGCCGAAGGGCGCCGGCGTGGCCAACGTCGGCCGCGGCGGGCTCATCGAGCAGGACGCGCTGATCGATGCGCTCGAGTCCGGCCATGTCGGGGGCGCGGTGCTGGACGTGTTCGATCCGGAGCCGATCCCGCCGGGGCATCGTCTGTGGACGACGCCCAACCTGATCATCACGCCGCACACCTCGGCCGATGATCCGGTCACCTACAATGCGCGCAGCCTCGACATCTTCTTCGACAATCTGCGGGCCTTCCGCGACGGCAAGGCGCTGCCCAACAGGTTCGACGTCGCGCGCGGCTACTGAGCGCGATGCTGCGGGCCGTTCTGCTCGCGCTGTCGATAACGTTGGCGGGGTGCATGGCGCGCATCCCGCTCTCGGCGCCGGTGGCGGCACAGGCTGCGCCGGATCGGCCGGCCTTGTGGGTGCTTGGGCTTGGCCTCTACGACGAGAGCTGGTCCGAGGGCGACGTCGCGGCGACGGCGATCCGGTTGGCCGAGCGTGCGCCGGGCTTCAAGGTGGTCCCGACTGGTGCTGAGCTACGGCCCCCAGCACCTCTTCGCGCCCCCGGATCGGGAGGCGGTCGATGCCGCGACCGCGGAGATCGCCCGGCGCGCCGGGCCGCGTGACGTCGTGCTGGTCTATGTCAGCACGCATGGCGCGCCGGGCTTGCTGGCGCGCGAGGCGGACGGCCAGGAGCAGGACCCGGCGGGGATCGCGGAGGTGGCGGAGTGGCTGGCGCCGCTGGGCAGCCGTCCGACGGTGCTGGTGTTGTCGGCATGTTTCTCGGGCTCGTTCATTCCGGCGCTGCGGGCGGAGAACCGCATCATCTTCGCCGCCGCCCGGGCCGACCGGACCTCGTTCGGATGCCAGGCCGGCGCGGAGCACACGGTATTCGGCCAAGCGGTGCTCGACGCGCTCGCGCGGCCCGGGCGCAGCCTGCGCGAGGTGGTCGGGGCAGGTGCGGGCCGAGGTTGCCGCGGCGGAGCGGCAGTTGCGGGTGAGCCAGCCTTCGGAGCCGCAGCTCTCGGTCGGGGCGGGCGTGCGCACGCTCTACGACGCGCCGCTGTTCTGAACGGTCATTCCGGCTGGATGAAGATCCGGCGCGAGCCGTAGGACAGCCAGACGCGGTTGGAGAGCAGGAAATCCAAGCCGAGTAGTGCGTCGATGTCGCGCGGCAGCGAAGCGGGCACGACCAGGACCGGCGTGCGCAGCGCGATCCCGCCGATGCGGGCGTCGCGCAGCGCATGCAGCTTGGCGGGCACCACCTCACCCGCGGCGCCGCGGGTGCGGATCTGCGGGCCGGCCAATTGGCTGTCGGCCCCGATGCCGGCGGATGCGGCGGCCGCGGCCGAAATCACCGTGCGCTGCGCCCCGGTGTCGAGCGTGGCCGATAGGCGGTGGCCGTTGACGGTGATGGGGAAGAAGGGGTGTTCGCTGAGGGAGCGCGTTGTCTCGAGCGTCGCGTAACGGCCGGTCCAGGGCGGCCGGGCGTCGGGGCAGTCGAGGCGGTCGTAGAGGTCGAGCCGGCCGCGGGGCACGTCGATGTCGAGGTCGAAGGCGCCGAGTAGGGAAGCGCCAAGCAGTCCGTCCGGCTCGACATCGCCGAATTTGAACGAGAGTTCACCGACCAGCACGCGCGGATAGTCGAGCGCCACGCCGCCGATCGACATGCTCGCAAGGCGAGCGTCGCCGGTGCGGACGGTGGCGCCGATCCCCGCCATCGAACGCTGGAAATCGTATTTGGTGGTCACGCCCAAGCGCTTGGCGGCGCCTGCGGTCAGCAGCGTGCTCTCCGCGCCAGTGTCCAGGATCAGCGTCGCCGGGCGGCCATTGATCTGCGCCGGCACCATCGGCAGCCCGGCCACGGTCAACGGCATGCTGCCCCGCTTGTGCAGACTGCAATTCGTCGCCGCGCTTTCGGGAGCGACCTCGCGCACGATCTCGGGGTCGACCTGGCCGGCCACGATGGTGACCGGCGTCGCGGGCGCACACGCGCACGCGGCGGCGGCGAGCAGCATCGCCGCCGCGGTCGAGCGGATCATGTCAGCGCTATTCCGCCGCTTGCGCGTAGGACTCGAGCGGGGCGCACGTGCAGACCAGGTTGCGGTCGCCATACACGTTATCGACGCGCTTGATCGGCGGCCAATATTTCGCGGCGCGCACCCACGCGCGCGGGAAGGCTGCCTGTTCGCGGCCGTAGCCGTGTTTCCACTCGCTGGCGGCGACTTCCTCGAGCGTGTGCGGGGCATGTCTTCAACGGGTTGTCCGCGCGGTCCAGCGAGCCGGCGGCGATGGCGGCGATCTCCTCTCGGATCGCGATCATGGCTTCGCAGAAACGATCGATCTCCGCCTGGCTCTCGCTCTCGGTCGGCTCCACCATCAGCGTGCCGGCGACGGGCCAACTCATGGTCGGCGCGTGGAAGCCGAAATCCTGCAGCCGCTTGGCGATATCCTCCACCCCGATGCCGGCCTCGGCCTGGAAACCGCGGCAATCGAGGATGCACTCGTGCGCCACCAGGCCGGAGACGCCGGTGTAGAGGATCGGGTAATGCGGCCGCAGGCGCGCGGCCACATAGTTCGCGTTGAGGATCGCAACCTCGGTGGCCCGGCGCAGGCCAGCGGCGCCCATCATCCGAATGTAGGCGTAGGCGATGGGGAGGATCCCCGCGCTGCCGAACGGAGCGGCGGCAACCGGACCGAAGCCGGTGGCCGGGCCGGCATCGGCGCGGGCGGGATGGTTGGGCAGATGCGGCGCAAGATGGGCCGCCACGCCGATCGGGCCGATGCCGGGGCCGCCGCCGCCATGCGGGATGCAGAACGTCTTGTGCAGGTTGAGGTGGCAGACGTCAGCGCCGATCCGGCCCGGACTGGTGAGGCCGACCTGGGCATTCATGTTGGCGCCGTCCATGTAGATCTGCCCGCCCTGGGCATGGACGATGTCGCAGATCTCGCGGATGCCGTCCTCGAACACGCCGTGCGTGCTGGGATAGGTGACCATCAAGCCCGCGAGCTTGTCGCCGTGCTGGGCGGCTTTGGCGCGGAGGTCGTCGAGGTCGATGTTGCCCTGGCGGTCGCAGCCGACGACGACGACGCGGTAGCCGGCCATGACGGCGCTGGCCGGGTTGGTGCCGTGCGCGCTGCTGGGGATCAGGCAGACGTCGCGATGCCCCTCGCCGCGGGCCTGATGATAGGCGCGGATGGCGAGCAGCCCCGCATACTCGCCCTGGCTGCCGGCGTTCGGTTGCAGCGAGACCGCGGCGAACCCGGTGATGGCGCACAGCCAGGCCGACAGGCGCTCGATCAGCTCGGCATAACCCTGGGTCTGCTCGGGCGGCGTGAACGGGTGCAGGTCGGCGAAGCCCGGCAGGGTGATCGGGATCATCTCGGCCGTGGCGTTCAGCTTCATCGTGCAGGATCCCAGCGGGATCATGCTGCGGTTGAGCGCAACGTCCTTGTCCTCGAGCCGCTTGAGGTAGCGGAGCATCGCGTGCTCGGCGTGATGGGTGCGGAACACGTCCTCGGTCAGGATCGGCGACGCGCGCAGCAATTCCGGCGGCAGCGAGGCGGGGGCCGCCTCGAGCGGGGCGCCGAGCACGGTTGCGAGGCGGTCGAGTTCCGGCCGGGTCACGGTCTCGTCGAGCGAGATCGCGATCCCGCCCTCGATGCGGCGCAGGTTGAAGCCGGCATCGGCGGCCCGCGCCATGAGCGCGTCGGCGTTATCGGTGGCGAAGGCGATCGTGTCGAAGAAGGCGTCGTGCTGCAGCGACAGTCCTGCGCGGCGGCCGCAATCAGCGATCAGCCGTGCCTGCAGGTTGACCCGGCGGGCAATGCGCTGCAGCCCCTCGGGCCCATGCCAAACGGCATAGAAGCCGGCCATGACGGCGAGCAGGACCTGGGCGGTGCAGATGTTGCTGGTCGCCTTCTCGCGCCGGATGTGCTGCTCGCGCGTCTGCAGCGCGAGGCGCAGGGCAGGCGCGCCCGAGGCATCCTGACTGACACCGACGAGGCGGCCGGGCATCAGGCGCTTGTAGGCGTCCTTGGTGGCGAAGAATGCGGCGTGCGGACCGCCGAAGCCCATCGAGACGCCGAAGCGCTGGGCCGAGCCGACCACGACGTCGGCGCCCATCTGGCCCGGGGGTTCAAGCAGCACGAGGGAGAGCAGGTCCGCGCAGACGATGGCCAGCGCGCCGATTTCGTGCGCGGCGGCGATCTCGGGATGGAGGTTGCGCAGGGCGCCCGTGGTGCCGGGATATTGCAGGACGACGGCGAATGGATTGGCGGCGCTGATCCCGGCCACGTCACCGGGGGCGAACTCGACGAGCTCGAGACCGACCGGGGCGGCGCGGGTGGCCAGGACGGCCCGTGTCTGCGGGTGCAGGTCCGCGGCGACGCAGATCGTGCGGGATTTCGAGCGGCTGGCGTTCTGCGCCATGGTCACGGCCTCGGCCGCCGCCGTCGCTTCGTCCAGCAGGCTGGCGTTCGCGATCCGCATGCCAGTGAGGTCGGCGATCATCGTCTGATAGTTGAGCAGCGCTTCGAGGCGGCCCTGGGCGATCTCGGCCTGGTACGGCGTGTAGGCGGTATACCAACCGGGGTTTTCCAGCACGTTGCGGCGGATCACCGGCGGCGTGTGGGTGCCGTGGTAACCCTGACCGATCAGGCTCTTGTTCGGGCGGTTGCGCAGCGCCATGCCGCGCAGCTCGGCGATCACGGCGGCTTCGTCGATCGCGGGCGGCAGGTCGAGCGCCGCGAGGTCGCGGATGGCGTCGGGCACGGTGCGGGCAGCCAGAGCGTCGAGCGAGGGGACATCGACGGCCGCCAGCATCGCCGAGATCTCGCGCTCGTTGGGCGCGATGTGGCGGGCGATGAAGCCGTCGTTGCCTTCGAGAGCGTTGAGTTCGTCGAACACGTTCATGCCTCGCTCTCCACCAGCGCCTGGTAGGCGTCGTGGTCCATCAGGGCGGCGAAGGCGCCTGTGTCGGCCAGCTCGATGGTGAAGAACCAGGCGCCGTCCTGGGGCGCGGTGTTGACCAGCGCCGGGTCGTCGACGACGGTCTGGTTGCGCTCCCGGACCGTGCCGGCAAGCGGCGCGTAGACGTCGCTGGCGGCCTTGACGCTCTCGACCACGGCGCAGGCCTCGCCGGCCTCGACGAAGCGGCCGGGCTCGGGGAGTTCGACATAGACGACGTCGCCGAGCGCTTGCTGCGCGTGGTCGGTGATCCCGACGGTGGCGATGCCGCCGTCCAGGCGCACCCATTCATGGTCCTTGGTGAAGCGGATCTCGGGCATCATCGCTCCTTACTTGGCGTAATGGGTGGGGACGAAGGGAAGGGCGGCGACTTGCGCCGGCAGGGTCTGGTTGCGGACCAGCAGGCCCAGTTCGGTGCCGTTCGCCGACAGGTCGCGGCGTACGTAGCCCATGGCGATGGGGGCGCCGAGCGTGGGTGAGAAGCCGCCGGAGGTGATGTTGCCGCCGCCGGTGCCGTCCGCAGCGAGGATGGCGGTGGGGGCGCGGGCTGGCGCCTTGCCGCTCGGACGGATGCCGACGCGCAGGCGGGTCGGGCCGTTCTGGAGTTGGTCGAGGATCGGGGCGGCCCCGAGAAAGTTGGCCTCCTCGCGGCGGCGTTTCTGAACCGTCCAGTTGAGGTTGGCTTCGATCGGGGTGGTCAGCTCGTCGATGTCGCTGCCGTAGAGGCAGAGGCCGGCTTCGAGGCGCAGGCTGTCGCGGGCGCCGAGGCCGGCGGGCAACACGTCAGCATTGCTGAGCAGCATCTGCGCGAGCGCTTCGGCCTGCTCCTCGCGGACCGAGATCTCGAACCCGTCCTCGCCGGTGTAGCCGGAGCGGCTGATCCAGACCGGAATGCCGCGGATGTTGGCGTCGGCGACGCCAAGAAAGCTGAGCGCGGCAGCGGCCGGGCAGAGCGTCTGCATAAGCCCGGCTACAGCAGGACCCTGCAACGCGAGCAGGGCGCGCTGCGGATGCTGATCGAGCGAGACCCCTTCGGGCAGATGCTCGGACAGATAATGCGCCGCGACTTCCTTGCGGCTGGCATTGCAGATGACCACGATGCGGTCGCCGTAATTGGCGACCATGAGATCGTCGACGATCCCCCCGGCCTCGTTGAGCAGGAGTGTGTAGCGCTGACGGCCGGGCTTGAGGCCCTGGATGTCGCTGGGGACGACGGCTTCGAGCGCGCGGGCCGCGTCGGCGCCGTGCAGGCTGAGTTGACCCATGTGAGAGACGTCGAACAGCGCAGCCTTTTCGCGGCATTGCTTGTGTTCGGCCATCAGTCCGGCGCCGTACTGGACCGGAAGCGCATAGCCGGCGAAAGGCACCATCTTGGCGCCGAGGCTGCGATGGAGGGTGTCGAGCGGGACCGTACGCAGGTCCTCCGGCTCGTCGTTCTCGATGTTCAGGACAGGCTCGGCCAACGGTCACTCCCACACAGGTTCACGCGCCAGCGACGACTGGCAGCAATGACCCCCCTCTGTCCGGGAACCTGAGAGATTCGGCAACGCCTCCCTGCGCTGCGTTACTCCGTCGGTGCGGCAGAAACCGTCTGCCGGCTTTCCAGAGGTCCTTGCCCGCAGCGGTCCTGGAGCCTGAGCGTTTCCGGGGGCCGGTTGCGCCTTCGGCGGCCCTCGTCCTGTCGGACGCTGGCACTCTCCCGCGAGGGAATGGATTGAACGGACCGAACATGACGCATCCGCCGGGCCAGATCAATTGCCTCCGATCAGAGGTGTCTTCAGGCGGGCGCGAGCGTTGCGTCGAGGTCGCAGGATTTCGGCGGTTCGACCGGCAGCAGATCGGCGGGATACTCGTCGGACACGCCAATCATGTAGCCGCGACCCCAGACCGTGCTGATGACGTCGTCGAGCCCAGCGAAGGCCAGCTTGGCGCGCGAGCGAGCGATATAGACGTCGATCATCCGAGGATCCACCTGGACCGGCAGCGCCGCGCTCAGCATGTCCTTCGATAGGGGCTGCCCGCGGTGGATGAGTAGAAGGTGGAGCGTCGAGAACTCGAGCGGGCTGAGCGCCACCTCGAGATCACCGACCATGGCGCGCCGACTATCCAGATCGAGCAGAAGGCCGCCATGTCGGAAGGTCCGCGGTTTTGCCTCGTGCCCGGTGGTCACGGAAGCGGGAACGAACGTTAAGTGC
Organism: uncultured Alphaproteobacteria bacterium; assembly: GCA_963848035.1. GTDB lineage: Bacteria > Pseudomonadota > Alphaproteobacteria > Acetobacterales > Acetobacteraceae > JAVVHH01. The sequence continues at coordinate 836,332 of CAWKCD010000001.1, read as the reverse complement.
ATTCTTCAACCCAAACACAACTTATGCGTGTATTGAGCCAGCGGTTTAGCCAAACTGCAAGCCTCTAAAATTACATGGCATTAACTTTTCAGCATCTTCTTCACCGAACGACTCCGATCTCGTTCGATCACGACTTCATGAGTGTTCGCTAAGCTGCTGATAACTCGTGAGCGGGCTTCGGAAGCCGTTAACCTTTTAGTAAGGAAAAAAAGCGAATTTGGCTTCAGCGAATCGGACGAGGGCCATCCTCGGACGAAATTCGGCAAGGAGCTTGGATCAAAATGGTGCAGATGACTCCGGGGCAGCTCGACTCCACCACTACCGCGACCATTCGGGCGCTCAGCAGCCTGACGAAACGTGACTCAGCGGCGATCCGGGCGACCGTTCGCTCGACCGGCGGCCGCTACAGCGTCGAGGAACACGACGATTACGACGGCTATCTCTCGATCCTTCTATCGCCGCTTTATGCGGCCGGCGCCGGCTTCCTCGTCTCGGGGCGCGCGGGCGCGATCGATCTGGCGATGCTGGACGAAGACGAACTGGTCCCGCTCGGCCGCTTCCCAAGCATCGGCGCCGCCATGCTGAGCCTACGCCCGTCGCTCGAACGTGACAGCGCGGGTCGACGGGCCGGCGCGGAAGCCGAGCGCCTCGTGGAGCGTCATGGCAGCGACGCCGGACTCCATGCCGCGATGCGCGCGGATGGCGAGAATGGCGAGCGCTGGCTGCCGGTGATCCGTGCTATCGATCGGCGCGACGACATCTCTTAGGGCGCTGGAGACGCGATGACCGGTCTTGCGACGTTCGCCTTGGCTCCGTTCCTGCTGGTCGCAGCGCCGGCCCCGCCCGATCTGGCGATGGATTGCTACGTCATGCAGTCCAGCAATGTCGGGCTCGGGCAGTTCGTGCGCCATCTCCAGGTCAGACCCGAATCGGCGCTGGTCGTGATCGCCGACGGGTTGCGCGGCGGCACGTTGCGTTGGGTGGGCAACGGGCGGCTGGTGACGCTCGACCAGGATCGGCTGGTCTACGATTTCGAATCCTCGCTCTCCGCCGGGCGTACGGAGATCGACCGGCGGACGGGCGCGTTCAGATACAACGACGGCCGGAGCGTCGTGCGCGGGACCTGCCAGCAATCGGGCCAAAAATCGCGATCGTGAACCAGTCCCGCTTCGCCCGACTCCGGTGCGGGCTGTAGCGGATGGAAATGGCTCGCAAGATGGCTCCGCCCGCTCCCCCGACCCAGGATTACGCGACGGTGCGGGTGACGCATCACGCGCTCAGCCGGGAGCGCACGGAGGCGTTGCGTCGGCCGGGCCGCCGCTCCAGCCGGCCGGAATGCCTCGTCATCGGGCATGCCTGGACCGAGGACGCGGCCCGCGAGGGCGGCGCGATCTGCCTCGTCTGCCAGGTGGTCCGTTTTCCCTGACCGACGCATCGTAGCCGGACGCGGCGACTGACCTTATACTGGAGCGGTTCGCGCCCTTAGCTCAGTTGGATAGAGCGGCGGCCTTCTAATCCGCATGTCGGGGGTTCGAATCCCTCAGGGCGCGCCAAACTATTAAAAGTGAAGGGCACGCCCTGATCGCCCAAGCTCGAGGTTCCCGCGTCGGAGCGCGCCTACAGAGCAGCCACGCGCCGAATGAATTGCAGTCGAGCTATGGTCATCCCAGTTTGTAGGACTGCGCGTTGGCTGTTAGGTCGCTACTCATGCCCCATCATTCGGCCGACACGCCCGTCGGCGACCCGGCGCGGCTCGAGGCGCTGCACAGCCTGAGCCTGCTCGACGCGCCCCCGCAAGAGGCGTTCGACCGTGTCACGCGCCTGACCCGGCGATTGCTGGACGTCCCTGTCTCGCTCGTCACGTTGGTCGATCGCGACCGCCAGTATTTCCTCAGCGCCGACGGACTGCCGGAGCCCTGGGCAACCGCGCGCGAGACGCCGCTCACGCACTCGTTCTGCCAGCACGTGGTCGGCAGCGGAACGCCGTTGCGGGTCGACAACTCCCATGAGCATCCCGCGCTCTGCAGCAATCTGGCGGTCTCGCAGATCGGCGTGGTCGCCTATCTCGGCATGCCGCTTGTTACGCGGAGCGGTCTCGTGCTTGGCGCGGTCTGCGCGATCGACACGAAGCCGCGCGAATGGACGCCGTCGCAAGAGCGCGCATTGGCCGATCTGGCGGCAATGACGGCAAACGAACTGGCGTTGCGCGAACTGGCGGCCGAGCAGGAAGCGCGCATCCTGGACGAGACCGCGCGCCGCGTGGCCGCGCAGCAGGATCTCGTGCGCAAGCGCGGGCTCGATGCGCTGGGCCAACTGGCCGGCGGCGTGGCGCATGATTTCGCCAACGTGCTGCAGACCGTGCAGGCGGGGGTTCGGCTGGCGGAGAAGAACCTCGACCGGGATCCGGCCAAGGTGCGCCGCATGCTGACTGCAATCGGCGAGGCGGCGCGGCGCGGCAATTCGGTGACGCGGCGGCTGCTCGGCTTCGCGCGCCGGGGCGAGCTGCGAACCGAGCCGGTGCAGATCGACGCGGTATTCACAAACCTCAAAGAGGTGCTGGTCCATACGCTGAACTGCCCGGGCCTCGAGATACGCTGTGAGGCGGCGGCGAGCCTGCCGCCGGTGGTGGCCGATCGCGGCGAGCTAGAGACGGTCCTGGTCAATCTGGCGACCAATGCGCGCGACGCGATGCCCGGCGGTGGCTTGCTCCGGTTCACCGCCACGCCCCACCATGTGGCCGAGGACGGCGCCGACCATGGCCTGTCGTCGGGGCCATATCTGCGCCTGACGGCCGAGGATACAGGGTGCGGCATGAGCGAGGAGACGCTGCGTATGGCGGCCGAGGCTTTCTTCACCACCAAGGCCGCAGGCGAGGGCACCGGGCTCGGCCTCGCCATGGCCCGAGACTTCGCGCTGCAATATGGCGGCGGCTTCGCGATCGCGAGCGAATTGGGACGGGGCACGTCGGTGACGCTGTTCCTGCCCGTCGAAGCGGAGGCCGCCGTCTGATGTGGCGCGATTTCCTCGCCTGCTATCGTCCGCACCGGCGCTTGCTCCTCGCGGTGTTCGGCGCAGCGGCGTTGTCCGGCCTGCTCGAGCTCGGCTTTCCGATGGCGGTGCGCGCCTTCGTGGATCATCTGCTGCCGCAGGCCGATATGGCTCCGATCCTGCTCGCGATCGCGGGGCTGCTGGTCCTGTACGTGGGCAACGCGGCGCTGCTGTCGGTGATGATCTATTGGGGCCACGTGCTCGGCGTCTCGATCGAGACCGAATTGCGGCGCCGGGCGTTCGATCACCTGCATGCGTTGTCGATGCGGTTCTTCGACGGCGAGAAGACCGGGCACCTGGTCAGCCGGATCACCACCGACCTGGCCGATATCGGCGAGGTAGCGCATCACGGCCCCGAGGACCTGCTGGTCGCGCTGCTGACCTTCATCGGCGCGTTCGTGCTGATGGTGCTGGTGAGCTGGAAGCTCGCCCTCGTGGCGCTGGCGGTGGTCCCGGTGGCGACATGGCTGATCGCGCATTACGGCGCGCGGATGGACATGGCGTGGCGGGCGCAGTTCCGCCGGGTCGGCCGGTTCAACGCGCGGGTCGAGGAGAATGTCGGCGGCGCGCGGGTGGTGCAGGCCTTCGCCAACGAGGCCCACGAGCGAGCGCTGTTCGCGGTCGAGAACAATTCCTACCGCGGCGAGAAGATCGGCGCCTACCGGCTGATGGCGGTGAGCCTGACGCTGAATTACCTCAGCATGCGGCTGGTGCAGATCGTCGTGATGCTGGCTGGCACGGTGCTGATCGTGCGCGGCGGCCTGTCGATCGGCGATTTCGTCGCGTTCCTGCTGCTGGTGAGCGTGTTCTATCGGCCGCTCGACAAGATCGGCGCGATGATCGAGATCTATCCGCGGGGCTTGGCCGGCTTCCGCCGCTTCCGCGAGTTGCTCGCGATCGTGCCGGACGTGCAGGACCGCGCGGGCGCGCCCGAAGCGCCGCGGTTCCGCGGCGACATACGTTTCGAGCAGGTGGGTTTCGGCTACGACGCCGCGCGGCCGGTGCTGGACGGGCTCGACCTCGAGATCCGCGCCGGCGAGACGGTGGCGATCGTCGGACCGTCGGGCGCGGGCAAGACGACGTTGTGCGCGCTGCTGCCGCGCTTCTACGACGTCGATGCCGGGCGGATCACGGTCGACGGTGTGGATATCCGCGACATCACGCGGACGTCGCTGCGGCGGCAGATCGGCATCGTCGAGCAGAACGTGTTCCTGTTCGCGGGCTCGATCCGCGACAACGTGGCCTATGGGCGGCTCGGGGCCAGTTCGGCCGAGGTGATGGCGGCGATCGAGCGGGCTCGGCTCGAGGAGTTCGTGGCATCGCTGCCGGAGGGGCTCGACACCGAGATCGGTGAGCGCGGCGCGCGCCTCTCGGGCGGGCAGAGGCAGCGGATCGCCATCGCGCGGATCTTCCTCAAGAACCCGCCGATCCTGATCCTGGACGAAGCGACCTCGGCGCTCGACAGCGAGACCGAGCAGATGATCCAGCGCTCGCTCGCCGAGCTGGCCGCAGGGGCGCACCACCCTGGTGATCGCGCACCGGCTGGCGACGATCCGCAACGCGGACCGCATCGTCGTGCTCTCGTCCGAGGGTGTGCTGGAGCAGGGGGCGCACGGGGCGCTGCTGGCGCGCGGCGGACATTATCGGCGATTGCACGAGGCGCAGTTCGGTCTGGACGCGGCCGAGTGACCACGCATGACGGGCTGCCGCCCGAGCGGCGGCGCTGGGCCATCGCGACCATCGTGCTGGCGATCTTCATGGCGGCGCTCGACGGCTCGATCGCCAACACCGCGCTGCCGAGCATCGCGGTGGACCTTCAGGCGAGCCCGGCGTCTTCGGTTTGGGTGGTCAATTCGTATCAGCTTGCCGTGGTGGCGACGCTGCTGCCGTTCGCGAGCCTCGGCGAGATCTATGGCTTCCGGCGCATCTACATCTGGGGCGTGGCGCTGTTCACGCTCTCGTCGCTGCTATGTGCGCTGAGTTGGTCGCTGCCGACGCTGACGGGCGCGCGGGTGCTGCAAGGGCTGGGCGCGGCTGGGCTGATGAGCGTGAACACGGCGCTGATCCGGTTCATCTACCCGGCGAAGAATCTGGGCCGCGGGCTCGGGTTCAACGCGCTCGTGGTCGGCACCAGCACGGCGATCGGGCCGAGCGTGGCGGCGGCGATCCTGTCGTTCTCGACCTGGCCGATGCTGTTCGCGGTCAACGTGCCCGTCGGCGTGGTCGCGATCGTGCTGGCGATGCGGTCGCTGCCGGACACGCCTTTGGCCTCGCACCGCTTCGACCTCGCGAGCGCGGCGCTGAACGCTCTGTTCTTCGGGTCGCTTATCTTCTCGATCGGCGAGGCGTCGCATAGCGCCTCCTGGGCGGGGATCGCGGCCATGGTGACGCTCACCGTCGTGTCCGGCACGGCGCTGGTGATGCGGCAGTTGCGGCTGCCGGTGCCGCTGCTGCCGATCGACCTGTATCGACGGCCGATGTTCGCGCTCTCGTCGCTGACGTCGATGTGTTCATTCGCGGCGCAGGGCCTGTCGTTCGTGGCGCTGCCCTTTCTGTTCCAGCTGCAGCTCGGCAAGAGCGCGGTGGAAACCGGGTTGCTGCTGACGCCATGGCCGGCGGCGACCGCGATCATGGCGCCGATTGCCGGGCCGCTCTCGGATCGGTTCCCCTCGGCGATCCTGGGCGGGATCGGCATGGCGCTGCTGGCGGCGGGGCTGACGCTGATGGCGACGATGCCGGCCGATGCGAGCGGGTTCGCGATCGCCTGGCGGATGCTGCTCTGCGGCGCCGGATTCGGCTTCTTCCAGTCGCCCAACCTGCGCGCGATCATGTCGAGCGCCCCGCCCGGGCGGAGCGGCAGCGCGTCCGGGATCGTGGCGACGTCGCGCTTGATGGGGCAGTCGACGGGGGCCGCCCTGGTGGCGCTGTGCTTCGGCCTGGTGGGCGACCGCGGGCCGACCTTGGCGCTGGCCCTCGCCGCCGGGTTCTCGGCGACGGCGGGCCTGGTCAGCTTCTCGCGGCTGTTCGCCCAGCGGACTTGATCCAGCAACCAGGCCGCGGCGGACCTGATCAGTTGACCAGGCGCATCGTCCAATAATGTTCGCAGTACTGGCTGGCGATGGTCATCGTCAGAGCGCCGTCGGCTGCGTGGCCTTGCAGGCGGCCTTCGCCGTCGGAGATGTCGAAATCGCCGTTCGACTGGATCGGGGCGGTGAGCGGAACGCGTTGGCGGCCCGCTCCCTGGTAGGCCAGAGTGACTGCGCCGTTCTTGACCTGGTAGCTCCGGGGACCGCTATGCGGGCAGTAGCGGTTGTCCGACCGGATCAACCGCGCCGTGCCGCGATAGACGCCCTCCACCCCGGTGGGCGGGCCTGACGGCTGCTGGAGCGTGATCCGCTGCGGTTGCGGAGCGCACGCGCCGAGCGCCGCCAGGCCGAGGAGCGGCAGGATCCAGAGTTTGCTGGTCAAAAGCGACGCCTCAGCCAACGATCTCGGTGCCCGAAAAGAAGAACGCGATCTCGTGAGCGGCGGCTTCCGGGCTGTCGGAGCCGTGGGCGCTGTTGGCCTCGATGCTCTCGGCGAACATCTTGCGGATGGTGCCGGCATCGGCCTTGGCCGGGTCGGTGGCGCCCATCAGCTTGCGGTTCTTGGCGACCGCGTCGTCGCCTTCGAGCACCTGAACCACGACCGGGCCGGAGGTCATGAAGGTCACCAGGTCGCGGAAGAAGCCGCGCTCCTTGTGGGCGCCGTAGAACGCCTCGGCCTGCGCGGTGGAGAGGCGGATGCGCTTCTGGGCGACGATGCGCAGGCCATTCTCCTCGAACACCGCGTTGATCTTGCCGGTCAGGTTCCGGCGCGTGGCGTCCGGCTTGAGGATGGAAAGCGTGCGTTCGGTCATCGTCGGCCTCGGTTGAATGGGGTGGCGGGCGTTTAGGCCAAGCGCCGTGGCTGGGCAAGCTTGCCCCCCCTCGGGTAAACTGGGGTTTATGAGCCTTCTCGTGATCGATCACGTCACGCTGCGTGTGGCCGGCCGGACTTTGCTGGACGAGGCGGAGCTCCGGATCGACCCTGGCCGCCGCGTCGGGCTAGTGGGGCGGAACGGCGCGGGCAAGACCACGCTGCTGCGCGCGATCTCGGGCGAGACGGCGGTGGATGGCGGCGAGATCCGGCTTTCGGCGCGGGCGCGCATGGCCCAGGTCAAGCAGGAGGCGCCGTCCGGGCCGCAGAGCCTGCTGGAGACGGTGCTGGCGACGCGACACCGAACGGCTGGCGCTGCTGGCCGAACAGGAAGCGGCCGATCCGCTGCGGCAGGCCGAGATCCACGAACGGCTGCGGGCGATCGGGGCGGACTCGGCGCCGTCGCGGGCGGCCACGATCCTGGCCGGGCTGGGCTTCGACGCCGAGGCGCAGGCGCGGCCGGTTGACAGCTTCTCCGGCGGCTGGCGCATGCGTGTCGCGCTGGCCTCGGCGCTGTTCGCCGACCCCGACCTGCTGCTGCTGGACGAGCCGACCAACCATCTCGACCTCGAGGCGACGCTCTGGCTCGAGGGCTGGCTGTCGCGCTTCGGCGGCGCCGCAATCATCGTCAGCCATGACCGAGGGCTGCTGGACAACGTCGTCCACGCCATCGCGCATCTCGACCGCGGCAAGCTGAGCCTCACGCCCGGCGGCTACGACGAGTTCGTCCGCATCCGCACCGAGCAGGCGATGCAGCAGGCGCGGATGGCCGAGCGGATCACGGCGCAGCGGGCGCATATGCAGGCCTTCGTCGACCGCTTCCGCTACAAAGCCAGCAAAGCCCGGCAGGCGCAGTCCCGCATCAAGGCGCTCGAACGCATGCCCGCGATGGACGCGGTGATCGAGGACGCGGTCACCCGGTTCGACTTCCCGGAGCCGAAGCGCCTGGCGCCGCCGATCCTGACGATGGAGAAGGCCGCGGCCGGCTATGACGGCAAGCGCAGTCCTCTCCGGCCTCAACCTCAGCGTCGACATGGACGACCGGATCGCGCTGCTGGGCGCCAACGGCAACGGCAAGAGCACGCTGGCCAAGCTGCTGGCCGGGCGGCTGGAGCCGCTTGCGGGCGAGGTCCGCCGCGCGCCGAAGCTCTCGGTCGGGCTATTTCGCGCAGCACCAGACCGACGAGCTGGTCATGGAGCAGACGCCGATCGACCACATGGCCCGCGCCCTGCCGCAGGCGACGCCGACGCAGGTGCGCAGCCAGCTCGCGCGCTTCGGCCTCGATGCCGACCGCGCCGGCAACAAGGTCGTCCGCTCTCTCCGGCGGCGAGAAGGCCCGGCTGCTGCTCGCGCTGGCCACCCGGGACGCGCCGCATCTGCTGATCCTCGACGAGCCGACCAACCACCTCGACATCGACGCCCGCGACGCGCTGGTCCGCGCGCTGGCGGCGTTCGAGGGGGCGGTGCTGCTGATCACCCACGACCCGCATCTGGTGGAGCTGGTGGCCGACCGGCTGTGGCTGGTGGCCGACGGCACGGTGCGGCCGTTCGAGGGCGACATGGACGAATATCGGGCGCTGCTGGCCGAACGCGGCCCGGCCGGCGCCAAGGCGGAGGCGCCGAGCCGGCGGGACGACCGGCGCGACCGGGCCGAGGTGCGCGCGCAACTGGCGCCGATGCGGCGGCAGGCGAAGGAGGCGGAGGCGGTGCTGGCCAAGCTCGCCGAGGAACGCGCCAGGCTCGAGGCCAAGCTCGCCGACCCGGCGCTGTATGCGCCCGGCCGCGCTGCGCGAGGTCACCACGGCCAACCAGCGCCTGGCCGCGATCGCGCGCGAGACGGAGGCGGCGGAGCTGCGCTGGCTCGAGGCGAGCGAGGCGCTGGAGAGCGCCTAGCCGAGACCCTCCCGCCGGAGAGGGCTTGCGAGCAGCGGGCTCCGCGTGTCTGCCATTCTGTAATCGCAGATGGAGGCGCCCATGAGCGCAACGGTTCTGGCCAACGCCGACGCAACCACCGCGCTCGCCGAAGCCAAGGCGGCCTACGCCGCCGCCCGCCCCCGCAGCCGCGCCGTGCACGAGCGCGCGTCGGCCCACTTGCCGGGCGGCAACACCCGCACCGGCATGTTCGTCGACCCGTTCCCGGTCGCCTGGGCGCGCGGTGAGGGCGCTTACCTCTGGGACGAGGATGGGCATCGCTGCACCGACTTCCTCGGCGAAGCCACCGCCGGCATCTACGGCCACAACCACCCGGTGATCCGCCAGGCGATCGAGACGCAGCTCGAGCTCGGCTGGAATTTCGGCGGCCATACCGCGCTCGAGGGCGAGATGGCGGCGCTGCTGACCGCGTCGGTTTCCCTCGCTCGAGCGCGTGCGGTTCTGCAACTCCGGGACCGAGGCCAACATGTTCGCGGTGCAGACGGCCCGCGTCATGACCGGGCGCTCCGCCGTGCTCGGCTTCGCCGGCTGCTACCATGGCGGGCTGCTGACTTTCACCGCCGCCGACAACCCGCTGAACGTGCCGATCCCGACCGTGGTGGCGCCCTACAACGATGCCGACCGGACCGCGGCGCTGATCGACGCGCATGCCGACGAACTCGCCGCCGTCATCGTCGAGCCGATGATCGGCGGCGGCGGCTGCATCCCGGCCGACGAGAGCTTCCTGCGCATGCTGCGCGAGCGGACCGCAGCGGCACGGCATCGTGCTGATCTTCGACGAGGTGATGACGTCACGCCTCGGGCCCGGCGGGCTGCAGGGGCGCTATGGGCATCACGCCGGACCTGACCTCGCTCGGCAAATATATCGGCGGCGGGATGACAGCCGGGGCGTTCGGCGGCCGGGCCGACGCTGATGGAGCGCTACGACCCGCGCCAGGCCGTGCCGCTGCAGCACTCCGGCACCTACAACAACAACGTGTTCTCGCTGCGGGCGGGCATCGCCGGGCGTGGGACCGGTCTACACGCAGGCGGCGGCGGCCGCGCTGAACGCGCGCGGCGACGCGCTGCGGACGCGGCTGAACGCGATCTGCAGGCGAGCCGGGGCGGCGCTGCAGGTGACCGGGATCGGCTCGATGCTGGCTTTCCACGCGCGCCGAGAGCCGATCCGCTCGCCTGCCGACGCGGCGAAGGGCGACGCGAAGGTCCGCGAGCTGCTGTTCTACGACCTGCTCGCGCACGGGATCTACTCGATGCCGAAGCGCGGGCTTCATGACCCTCATGCTTGCCGCTTTCGCGAGGCAGATTTGGCGGCGCTGGAGGCGCGCTGTCGCGTGAATTCATCGTCCACGCGGGCGTCGCTCCTGGCCTGATCTGCCTCGTGGCACGTGCGCTTGCTCCCAATTTCGGCGACGTGCTCATGTCGCAGGGTTGTCATGCAACTTTCGGGGGATCTGACGGATGCTATCACGCCGCGCCACGTTCAAAGCCACGCTTCTGGCCGCGAGCGTGCTGCAGCCGACTTTCGGCGCCCCGGCCTTGGCGGCCGACAAGACGCTCAAGGTCGGCATCAATCTGTCGTTCACCGGCGCCGACGCAGAGAGCGCGGCGCGGATCGCGAACGGCGCGATCTTCGCCTTCGACGAGGCGAACGCAAAGAACGAAGTTCCGGGCTACAAGTTCGAGGTCGTCAAGTTCGACGACGCGACGCCGACCGCCGGCCAGTATGACCCGGCGCAGGCCGCAACCAACGCGCGCTCCATGGTGTCCGACAAGGCCTTCGTCGCCGCGCTCGGGCCGCAGATGTCGGGCGCCGGCAAGGCGATGTCGCCGATCCTGAGCCAGGGCGACCTGGCGATCATCACGCCGTCCTCGACCAACCCGGACATCACCGATCCGAAGTTCGCGTCGCAGTACCGGCCGGCCGGCAAGGCGTCTACTTCCGCACCGTGGCGACCGACGCCTTCCAGGGCCCGAACATGGCCAACTACATGGTCGACAAGCTGAAGGTGAAGACGGTCTACGTGCTCGACGACTCCGGCGCCTACGGCGTGGGTCTGGCGGACGCGTTCCAGGCGCAGGCCGAGAAGAAGGGCATGAAGATCCTCGGCCGCGACCGGCTCGACCCGAAGGCGGCCGACTACTCGTCCATCCTGACCAAGATCAAGTCGCTAGAACCCGGACGCGCTCTATTACGGCGGCGTCGGCCAGGCCGGCGTGAAGCTGGCCAAGCAGGCCTATGACATCGTCCCGAAGATGATCAAGGCGGGCGGCGACGGCATGCAGAGCGCCGACCTGCTCAAGGGCGCCGGCTTCCCGGCGGTCGAGGGCTGGTATGCCACCGTCGCGTCGCCGCACTTCGACGAGAGCGGCAACGCCAAGGCGAAGTCCTTCGCCGACGCCTACTTCAAGAAGTTCAACCAGCACCCGGACGACTACACGGTGACCAACTACGTCGCCGCCGAGGTGATCATCCAGGCGGTCAAGGACCTGGTGAAAGCCAAGAAGACCGTCGACCGCACCACCGTGCGCGACGCGATCCAGAAGGTCGACCTGAAAAACACGCTGATCGGGCCGATCGAGTTCGACGCCAACGGCGACCTGAAGAACAAGGTCATCAGCGTCTTCCAGATCAAGAAGGACGACAAGGCGCCGCTCGATGATCCGACCGCGCAGTACAAGTATATCGGCACGGCGCCGATGAGCTGAACCAGTCAGGCCTTTGTTTCGTCATCCCCGGGCTTGACCCGGCGATCCACCGGGCAACACGCCCGGATGGTCCTTCCGGTTGGTGGATGCCCGGGCTTGGCCCGGGCATGACGAGCTATATTGGGTATGCGAGAAACATGACCGCGTTCGACATCGTCGTCCAGCAGATCATCAATGGTCTGAGCCTGGGGGCGATGTACTGCCTGCTCGCCCTCGGATTCACGCTCGTCTACGGCATCGCCGAACTCATCAATTTCGCGCATTTCAACGTCTTCATGGTCGGCGGCATGATCGCGATGCTGACGCTGCAGGCGTTCGGCCTGGTCGGGCAGGAGACGATCCTGACCGGGCTTCCGCTGGTCGGCGTGCTGGCGGCGGCGTTCGCTCGTGACGATGGTCGTGCTGCGGGCTGATCGGCGTCAGCATCGAGCGATTCCTGCTGCGTCCGCTGCAGGCCGTCAAAGGCCCGGCGGCGATGATCACCACGATCGGCGTGTCCTACGTGCTGTTCAACGTCGTGCTGCTCACGTTGGGCTCGGACAGCAAGAACTTCCCCAATCCGATCCCCCCGATCACGTTCGCGATCGGCGGCGCGGTGCTTCGCATCCGCGAGATCGCGATCTGGGTGATCGCGCTGGCCCTGATGGGCGCGCTGACCTACTTCGTGCAGTTCACCCGGCTTGGGCAAGGCGATGCGCGCGACCGCGCAGGACCCGGAGGCGGCGCGGATGATGGGCGTCGAGGTCGACCGTGTGGTGATGACCGCGTTCTTCGTCGGCGGCGCGCTGGCGGGCGCCTGCGGCATGATTTTCGGGCTGTATTACAACCTGGCCAAGGTCGATATCGGGTTCGGCGCCGGGCTGCGGGCGTTCACGGCCGCGGTGTTGGGCGGGATCGGCAACGTGCCGGGCGCGATGCTCGGGGGCGTGCTGATCGGGCTGATCGAGGCGTTCGCCGGCCAGACCATCGGGTCGGCCTGGGCGGACGTGGTGATCTTCAGCCTGCTGGTCCTCGTGCTGGTCTTCCAACCCGCCGGGCTGCTGGGCCGGCTTGCGCCGAACAAGTCGTGAGGAGGCGCGCATGAAAGAAGAACTGAGCCACGAGACCGGGCTGACCGCGTCCACGCCGCTCAACGCGGACGCCAAGCCGCGGAAGGGCACTTTCGTCATCCTCTGCATCGCGCTGGCGCTGCTGATCCTCCCGTCGGTGTGGGACAACGACGCCGATATCGATGCGCTCGCCAACGCCATGTCCTATGCCGCCTTGGCGCTCGGGCTGAACATCGTGGTCGGGTTCGCCGGGCTGCTGGACCTCGGCTACGCCGCGTTCTTCGCGATCGGCGCGTATTTCTACGGCATCTTCACCGCCTACCAGGTGATGCCGACCTGGTCCGGGTTCTGGGATCCGTTCGCCTGGGTCGGTCTGGTCGAGAAGATCAACCAGGGCGGTCCCGACCTGGTCCATTTCACCCTCTCGTTCTGGCTCGCGCTGCCGCTGGCCGGGCTGGTGGCGGCCGGTTTTCGGCGTGCTGTTCGGCGCGCCGACGCTGCGGCTGCGGGGCGATTACCTGGCGATCGTGACGCTCGGGTTCGGCGAGATCGTGCCGATCGTGGCGCGCAACATCGACAGCGTCACCAACGGCGCCGCCGGGCTGAACGGTGTGCAGCCGCCGCATCTGTTCGGCTACAATTTCGGCGTCGATGCCATGCCGTATTACTACGTCGGCATCGGGCTGATCGCCTTCCTGATCTTCACCTCGGTTCGGTTGCGCGACAGCCGGATCGGCCGGGCCTGGATGGCGATCCGCGAGGACGAGACGGCGGCGTCCGCGATGGGCGTCAATCCGGTCAAGTACAAGCTGCTCGCCTTTGCCATCGGCGCCGGGTTCGCCGGCATGACCGGGGTGTATTTCGTCGCCAAGCTGCAGACGGCGACGCCGGAGATGTTCAACTTCAACGTCAGCTCGATGCTGATCGTCATGGTCGTGCTGGGCGGCATGGGCAGCGTCTGGGGCGTGGTCGCAGGTGCGGTGCTGCTGCAATTGCTGCAGAGCATGATCCTGCCGCAGTTCAGCCGGTTCACCCACGAACTCGGCTCGACGCTCGGCAGCGAATGGCTGCAGCGGATCGACTTCGTGCAATGGACGCAGCTGCTGTTCGGCGTGATCCTGATCCTGATGATGCTGTATCGCCGGGAGGGCATGATCCCCGCGGTGCGGCGGACGCCGGCGCTGAACTTCGACGCGCAGCATGCCGAAGTGGCGCGGGGTGGGTTCAAGAACCTGCACCGGGTCGCGGAGTGGGACCGGGGCAGTGCGCTCGAGATTCGGGGCGTGACGGTGAAGTTCGGCGGCCTGGTGGCGCTGAACAATGTCGATCTGACGGTGCCGGCCGGCGGCGTGGTGGCGGTGATCGGGCCGAACGGGTCGGGCAAGTCGACGCTGTTCAACGTGATCACCGGGCTCGTGCCGGCCACAGGGTCGATCCAGTTCGGCGGGCGCGAACTGCTGGGGCTGAAACCGCACGAGATCCTCGAGATCGGCGTCGCGCGGACATTCCAGAATATCCGGCTATTCCCGACACTGACGGTGCTCGAGAACGTGCTGATCGGGCGGCATGCGCGGTTGAAGTCCGGGCCGGTCGCGTCGGTGTTACGGACGCCGCGTCAGATCGACGAGGAGAATGGCGCCCACAAGGCGGTGCTCGACATCATCGCGCTGTTCGGCAACCGGCTGGCGCCGCGGATCGCGCAGGCGGTGTTCGGGCTGTCCTATGCGAACCGCCGCCGGGTCGAGATCGCGCGGGCGCTGGCATCGCGGCCGCGGATCCTGCTGCTCGATGAGCCGACCGCGGGGATGAACCCGGCGGAGACGCTGGAACTGGCCGAGCAGATCAAGTCGCTGCACGCGAGCGGGCTCTCGATCCTGATCATCGAGCACAAGCTCGACGTGGTGACCAAGCTGGCCGACACGGTGATCGTGCTCGATCACGGCGACAAGATCGCCGAGGGCAGGCCGGACGAGGTGCGCCGCAACGAGCAGGTGCTGACCGCCTATCTCGGCCGGGCCGCGCGCGCGGCGATGGAGAAAGAACTTGCCTGAGAAGCCCAATCCATCCCCGCTGCTCGAGTTCCGCCACGTCAACACCCATTACGGCGACCTGCATGTCCTGAAGGACGTCAACTACGTCATCCAGCCCGGCGAGATCGTCTCGCTGCTGGGCGGCAATGCGTGCGGCAAGTCCACGACGATGAAGACCATCATGGGCGTGGTGCGGCCCACGACCGGGACGGTGCTGTTCGACGGCCAACCGATCGAGCGGCTGCCGACCAGCGTGCGGGTGGAGCGCGGGATCGCGCCCGTGCTGGAGGCGCGGCGGCTGTTCCCGCGCATGTCGGTCTACGAGAACCTCGAGATGGGGGCCTACACGCAAAAGCGGGGGCCGCAATTCGAGGAGGATCTGGAGCGGGTCTATTCGCTATTTCCCGCGCGTGAAGGAGCGGCGCAGCCAGGTGGCGGGGACGCTGTCGGGCGGCGAGCAGCAGATGGTGGCGATCGGCCGCGCGCTGATGGCCCGGCCCCGGCTGATCTGCATGGACGAGCCCTCGATGGGCCTGTCGCCGCTCTATGTCGAGCAGGTGTTCGACATCATCCAGACGATCAACAAGCAGGGCACGACGATCTTCATGGTCGAGCAGAATGCGGCCATGGCGCTGCAGATCGCTCACCGGGCGTACGTGCTGCAGACCGGCGTGGTGGTGCTGTCCGGCACTGCGGCCGAGCTGCGGGAGAACGAGGATATCCGCCAGGCCTACCTTGGCGAGATGGAGATCCATAAGGCAGCGTAAGCTAACCCTCCGAACGCCCTCTCGAATATTGCGGCAGCTCATCGCCGATCACGTCCCAAGACGGGCGCTGCGAGACATAGACGTGGTCCTTGGGCGAGATCTGGTCGGGGTCGTCCAGCGATGCGGCCGTGACGTCGATCTCGTCCGGGTGTTTCGAATCCTGGAAGGTCAGCGACGTGCCGCAGAGGGCGCAGAAATGGCGCGTCACGCCTGGGCTCGATGTGTAGGAAGCGGGGTCGTCGACCGTCCAGCGCAGTGAGACGCGCGGCACGGTGAACCAGGCCACCGACGCGGCGCCGCTGACGCGGCGGCAGTCGACGCAGTGGCAGATGGTCTCGTGGAACGGGACGCCGTCCGTCTCGTAGCGGACGCTGCCGCAGTGGCAACCGCCGGCGCGCATCTACTCGACCCGGCGCGCGAGGCGCAGGAAGCTCAGAAAGAACGAAACCGACGCCGTCGAGACCGCGAGCAGGATGAGCGTCGCCGACGGGATGGCCAGGCGCATGGTGTGGTTCGGGTCCAGCAGCCCGAAGCCGCTCGAACCCCACCCGGCGGTCGCGACCACGCCGAGGCCGAGCCCAGCCACCAACATCGCCAGCGCGATCAGCAATCCGCGTTCGAGCGTCAACATGGAGCTGAGTTTCTGGAAGCCGGGGTCCGGCGCCAGCATGCCCTGGGTCACGTTCAGCGTCTTGCAAAAGATCCAGAACAGCATGGACTGGTAGCCGACGACGACCAGCACGGAGGCATAGAGCAGCGTGTGGATGTCCAGCGCGGCGCCGAAGACGTTCACCGGACCGGTCTCGAGCGCCAGCATCCCGAGCACGCCGACCACGAACATCACGGCGCCGGAGTAGAGGAACAGCCAGCGCGGGCTGAGCAGCAGCAGGAAGCGCAGGTGCCGCCAGCCGTCGCGCCAGCTGCGCAGATGCGGCGGGCGGGAGCGGCCGTCCTTGGAGAGGGTGGTCGGCACCTCGGCGATGCGGAGTTTTCGGATGGTGGCCTTGACGACCATCTCGCTGGCGAACTCCATGCCCGGAAGGTCGAGGCCGAGGCCGAGGATGGCGTCGCGGTCGAAGCCTCGCAGGCCGCAATGGAAGTCGCCGGAGGGGCTGCCGTAGAGGATGCGGCCGACGGCGGTGAGCACGGGGTTGCCGAGATAGCGGTGCAGCTTGCGGCATCGCGCCGGGGGCGATGCCGCCCTGGAAGCGGTTGCCCATGACCAGCTCCCAGCCCTCGCGGAGCTTGGCGACGAAGCCGTCGAGCTGGCTGAAATCGTAGCTGTCGTCGCTGTCGCCCATGATGACATAGCGGCCGCGCGCGGCGCGGATGCCGCCGAGCAGGGCGGCGCCGTAGCCACGGGCCGGGATCGGCACGACGCGGGCGCCGAGCGCGGTCGCGATCGCCTGCGAGCCGTCGGTGCTGCCGTTGTCGGCGATGACGACCTCGCCGGCGATGCCGGTGCGCTCGAGAAAACCCATCGCCTTGCGAATGCACAGTGCGAGCGTCTCTGCCTCGTTCAGACAAGGCATGAGAATCGTCAGTTCGACCGGCACCGTTCTGATGTCGTCCATCACGCCTTTTCCAGCTTAGACTATAACGAAACCGTGGTCGGCCCGTAAGGCCGGCACGTTCCAGCCAAGGCCACTTCGTGGTAGTTAGCACCTGCAACACGCGAACGCATTATCGAGCTGACGATGACATTGCCGTTTCTCACCCCGTCCCGCGCGGCGGCCCTCCGCCGTTTTGCCGATTCGGGTGGGCTTCGCGAGTTGATCCTGTTTCTGGTCATCGGCGGGACCGGTTCGGTCGTTTATACGGCACTCAACGTGATCCTGACGAAAGCCGGGATGCGGCCAAGCCTTTCCATCGCGATCACGCTCGCCCTGCTCGTGCCGCCGATGTACCTCCTGCAGCACAAGTTGACGTTCCGGTCCGGCCGCAATCACCTTTCCGCCTTTCCGCGCTATGCCGGCGCGCAGTTGTTCGGCAACGTCTCAGCCATGGGCGTCGCCGAACTGTTCCCCGAGCCGATCAGAGCGCATCCGATCACGGCCTTCATCCTCATCGCCGCGATTGTCGCTGCGATGAATTACGGAATTCTTAAATTCTGGGCATTCCGGCACAGCCCGGCGCCGGTCGGCTGACCGCGATGCCGGACGCGCATCTCCTGCCCGCCTTCATCCTCGCGGTGGCCGCGTTGATGCTGTTGCCGGGGCCGAACATGGCCCTGATCGTCGCCAACAGCCTCGCATACGGCGCGCGCTGGGGCGTGCTCACCGTGCTGGCGACGTGCACGGCCAGCATGGTGCAATTGCTGCTGGTGGCGGTCGGCATGGCGACCGCGGTGGCGGAGCTGGGCGGGTGGTTCGAGTGGCTGCGCTGGGCGGGCGTGGCGTATCTGGTGATCATCGGCTTGCAGCAATGGTTCGCACCGCCGCCGGATCTGTCCGGGGTGCGGGCGCAGCCGAAATCGCTGGCGCGGATCTTCGGGCGGGCCGCGATGGTGTCGGTGACGAACCCCAAGACGCTGCTGTTCTACGCGGCTTTCTTCCCGCAATTCGTGGCGCCGGACCGGCCGGTCGCGCCGCAGTTGCTGGTTCTGGCCGCGCTGTATCTCGTCGTGGCGCTGGCGCTGGATTCGCTCTGGGCGGTGATCGCGTCGCAGGTGCGGCGGGTGATTGGGCGCCGGGCCGGGTTGGTGAACCGGGCTTCGGGCGCGGTGTTGATCAGCGCGGGTCTCGGCCTGGCGCTGAAGCGCGCCCAATAGAGCAGGATCTGGGAATGCCGACGATGCCCGCGCCGCTCGTGTCGATCGTTGCGCCTTGCCACAACGAGGGCGAGGGATTGCACGAATTCCACCAGCGCGCCGCCGCGGCCGCGCGGGCCGTGGCAGGCGACAACTATGAGATCGTGCTGGTCGATGACGGCTCACGGGACAACACCTGGGAGGTGATCGCGGGGCTGGCGATGGCGGACGCGCATGTGCGGGGCGTTCGGCTGATGCGGAATTACGGGCATCAACCCGCGGCGACGGCGGGGCTGTCGATGGCGCGGGGCGAACGCGTGATGCTGATCGATTCCGATCTGCAGGACCCGCCGGAACTGCTGGGCGCGATGATGCAGCAGATCGATGCTGGCGCGGACGTGGTCTATGGCCAGCGCATTGCGCGGCAGGGCGAGACCTGGCTGAAGCGGACGACGGCGGCCGGATTCTACCGGGTGCTGCAGCGAATGGCGGCGACGCCGATCCCGCGCGACACCGGCGATTTCCGGCTGATGCGGCGGAGCATCGTCGATGGGCTTGCGGCGATGCCGGAGCGGCAGCGGTTCATCCGCGGCATGGTGAGCTGGATCGGCGGCCGGCAAGTCGCGCTGCCCTACGAGCGGCATCCGCGGTTCGCGGGGGTGACCAGCTATCCGTATCTGAAACTGATCCGGCTGGCGCTGGACGGGATCACGTCGTTCTCGACGGTGCCGCTGCGCATGGCGTCCTATCTCGGGCTGCTGGCAACCCTGCTGGCGCTGGCGCTGCTGGTCTATTCGCTGGTGGGCTGGGCGATGGGCACTACGGTGCTGGGCTGGACGAGCGTGATCACCGCGATCACGCTGTTCGGCGCGGTGCAGCTCCTGGTCCTGGGCGTGATGGGGGAATATCTCGGCCAGGTCTATCAGGAGATGAAGGGGCGCCCGATCTACATCGTGGACCGCGTGATCGCCGAGCGGGCGGAGCATCGGCTCCCGGCGGAGTTCACGCAGCTATCGCCGTCGGCGCGCCGCGACGTCGTCGACGCCATGGCGCAGACCGGGACTTAAGCCGCCGGCGAGAGCCGCATCTCCGGCGTGCCGAGGCGGACGACGATGGGCCGGTGATCGCTGTTGCTGCGATGGAGCGCGTGCACGTTGGAGCAGATCAGGCCGCGCACCAGGCAGCGGTCGATACGCAGCGGCAGGACGTCGCCGGCGCGGTGGGTCGGCTCGCGCGGCCCGACGTCGCGGAATCCGCGCAGCATCGGCGGGCCGACGAGATTGTAGTCGCCCAGGACGGCGGCATGCTGCGGCAGCGATTTGGCGACGTGGCGGAGCTGGCGGCGGTTGAGCAGTTGCCCGTGCGAGAGATGCACGTTGGCGACCTTGAAGTCGCCGAGGTCGATGATCTGCGACACGCGCTTGAACATCGCGCCGGCTGGGAGATGGATCACCTCCGGCTCGGGCAGCTCGATCGGGCTCCAGAAAGCGAGTCCGTGGATGCGGCCGGGCTGCAGCACGCGGTGGTAGCTGCCGCCGAGGCGGCGCGGCAGGTCGTCGATGCGCGGCGTCGCCTCCTGCATGAGCAGCAGATCGGGGCGTTCTTGCCGGGCTAGCAACACGACGTCTTCGAGCGTGGCGCCGGTGAGGCGCAGCAGGTTCCAACTGACGATCTTGATCATCTCCGCCAAACTTGCGGGTGACCGGGGGATATCGCAAGCCTTGGCGTCATGACGTTTCGCTTCTCACCCGGTGTCGCGCCCGCAGGCGGAAGGCGCGGACCAGCAGCGTGAGCGCGACCCAGCACGCCAGCAGGGCGAGCGGGATGGTCAGGATGCGCGGGTAGAACACGGCCAAGGCGGCGGCGACCAGCAGGAGCATGCCGCCGGCGGCCATGACTTTGGCTTCGGCGGGGCCGAGCTTGCGCCGGTTGATGAGCGCGGCGCCGACCACGCTGCCGAGCCCGGCGGCGCCGGCGGCCAGACGCCCGGGGCTGCCGCGACGCGGACGGTCGCGACGGGTGGCGGAGTGGACGCGGCTGTTGTCGAGCACGATCTCGGTGGCGCCCTCGAGGTCGTGCTCGAACATCGCCTCCATCTGCTTGGCGAAGCCCGTGTCCTCGACGGCGATGTCGAGCTCCCAGTTGCCCGCCCAGCTCGCGATATTGAGGTTGGTCGAGCCGATGCGGGCCCAGCGGCCGTCGGCGACCGCGGTCTTGGCGTGCAGCATCGGGCCGTTCCACTCGAACACCCGCACGCCGTGTCTCGAGCAGCGGGCGGTAGCCGGCGCGGGACAGCGCCTTGGCGACCGGCACGTCGGACGAGCCCGGCACGAGCAGGCGCACGTCCACCCCGTCCTCGGCGGCGTCGATCAGCGCCTGGACGTAGGCGGTGGTGCCGACGAAGTAGGCGTCGGTCAGCCAGAGGCGTTCGCGCGCGAGGGCGGCGATGAGCTGGTCGAAGCGGTAGAGCCCCATCGTGTTCGGGCTGCTGCCGATGACGCGGAGCGACACGTCGCCTTGCGGGCTGGGCAGTTCGTCGGCGGTGAGGCGCGGGATCGCCTCGCCGCCGGCATAGGCCCAGCTTTGGGCGAAGGCGGCTTCGAGATCGGCGACCGCCGGGCCGCGCAATTCGGCGCCGGTGTCGCGCCACGGCGCGATGTTGCGCGCCTTGTCGCCGAGCCAGACGTCGCCGATGCACAGCCCGGCGACGAAACCCCGCTCGCCATCGACGCTGATCGTCTTGCGGTGGTTGCGGCTGAGCCAGCCGAACGGGCTGTCGAGGCGCGGGCGGTTGAAGCAGCGGACCTCGACGCCGGCAGCGCGCAGGGGTTGAAAGAAGCGGGGGCGGGTTTTGGTGAGGCAACCCATCCAGTCGTAGAGAACGCGCACGGCGACGCCGTCCCGCGCCTTGGCGGCGAGCGCGTCGCGGAACCGCCTGCCGGTGACGTCGCTGGTGAAGATGTAGTTCTCGAAGTGAATCGTTTGTCGCGCCTGGGCGATGGCATCGAGCCAGGCGTCATAGTTCTCGACCCCGTCTTTGAGCAGGCGAAGCGCATTGCCGCCGACCGGCGCGGCGCCGGCGACGCGGGAAAACACATGCTCGGCCGCAAGTCGGGTGAGCGGTTTGTGGCTTTCACGCGCGAGGTCGGGTCCGTGCGGCGGCAGGCGCAGGCGGCGTTGCGGCAGGGCGCGGGCGCGCTGGAATGCCCGCAGCGCGGTCGCGATCCGCCCTTGGGCGACGGAGTGGATTGGCCGATCGCTTTGCACCATTCGACCAATATCGCGGCTGGGGGCGCGAGGTTCAAACCCGCGCCCCGGCCGGTCATGCGGTCTGGGCGAAGTCGGACGGCTTGAGCGTCATGTGGAACATGGCCTGGTTGGCGGCGGCGACCACGTCGGCGAGGCTGTCCTCTCGGTTGCCGTTCTGGTTGAGCTGAACGAGTTGGCCGTTGTGCAGGACGGTCGGGAAGGCGGCGTGGCTCATCATGACGTCGTCGAAGAAATTGGCGATCGCCTTCTCGCCGGTGTCGAGGCCCGGGCCGACATAGAGGGTCTTGTTGTCGGTGTTGTTCTGGAAGCCCTCGGTGTAGCCGCGGTATTTCGACGCGACGGCGCCGTTCAGGCCGTGACCTTGCACGGCGAGTTCCTCGAGCGTTTCGTTACCGCGCACCGTCTTCTCCAGCATCAGGTAGCTGTGGGCGGTGAACTCGGCGCCGTCTGAAATGCCCAGCGTGCGCTGGTCGATCTGCATGCCGGCCCAGACGGCGTCGAACTGGCGCTGCGCGTCCTCGCGGAAGGCTTGCTGCTTCGTGGCGGAGAGCTTGGCCAGGCCTGTGTTCTCGAGCACGACTTCGGCGTTGGCCTCCCAGCGCTGCAGCACGGTGAGCGTGGCGCCCGCGTTCATCAGCGCGAGATCGGCTTTCCATTCCGCGGCGAGATTGCCGGTATGGTACAGGCCGGTGGTGTCGGCGACCCATTTATGGGCGGTCAGGCCCGAGATGGTGCCGGAGATGACGCTCCCGTCGAGCGTGGTCACCTGGCCGGGGGCAGCGACCGGGAGGGCCGGCGCCGCCTGGACATTGGTCACCAGCATGACGGCGCCAGTGGCGGACGCATCGGTGCTGAAGTCGCTGGCGACGAAGACGCGTTCGTAGACGTCCTCGTTGGCGGCTTTGACGACGGTGCCGAGTGTGTCCTCGAAATTCCCGTTCTGGTTCAGCTGCGTCATCGTGCCGTTGTGCATCACGGTCGCGAACGGGGCGTGGCTGAGGACGACGTCGTCGAGGAACGCCGCGATGGCCTTCTCGCCGTTGTCGACGCCGCCGCCGACGAAATAGGTGACGTTGTCGGTCTTGTTCTGGAAGTCGGTCGTGTAGCCGGAGTATTTGGCGGCTGGCGGGTTGTTCAGGCCATGTCCCTGATAACCGAGTTCCAGCAGCTTCTCGTTGCCTTGGAGCGTCTGCTCCAGCTTGAGATAGGTGTAGGAGTTGAACTCCTTGTTCGGATCGATGCCGTATTCTTGCTGGTCGATGCGCATGGCGGCGTCGATGGCGTCGTATTCGCGCTGCAGGTCCTGGCGCAGGAGGGCCAGCTTGGCGTCGGGCAGCTTGTCGGCCTTGGTGTTCTCGATGACGGCTTCGGCGTTGCCTTCGATACGCTGCAGCGGCGTCAGCAGGTCGGCGTGGCCGGCCAGCATCTGCGCGTAGTCACCCTGCCACTCGCTGGCGAGATTGGTGGCGGTCGTGAACAGGCCGGTGCTGTCGGCCGTCCAGGTGTGGGCGGTCAGGCCGGAGATGACCGAGGGGATGGTGCTCCCGTCCCAAGTGGTGACAGCGTTCGGAATGAGCGTGGGGATGGCGGACAAGGCGGGCTCCTGTATCGGGAGTTGCCGGCCCTTATTGCGCCAACAGGAGCCTCACTAAAGTGTGAAGATTAAGATTGTTTTAATGCGTGTCAGGGATTGTTGGACGGCTCTCGCAGGCCGAGCGCCGCTCCCGTGGCGCGGATCGATGCCCAGGTTTCCGCCTGCAGCGGGACGCCTTCGCGCAGCCGGGTCTCGCGATTGCGGGACTCGGGTTGGCCGGGAGTGAGCACCTCTGCGCCGGCGACCATCGGTTTGGTGTCGCGGACGTATTCGGCGAAATCGCGGGCGGTCTCGGCGAAATGCGCTGCACCGAAATGGCGCGGGTCGAGATAGATCGAGAGCATGCCATTGACGATGCCGCTGCGCTTGCCGTCGGGCAGCGGCCCGGCGGTGGGGCTGCCGCAGAAGCAGCCGGCGAGGATCTCGCACATGAAGGCGATGCCGCTGCCCTTGTGGTCGCCGAAGGCGCGGAGCGCGCCGGTGCCGTTGCCGGGGTCGCGCACGCGGGTGCCCTCGAGCGGGCCATAGAAATCGGCGGGGTTGCTGGAGGGATGGCCGTCGGCGGTGACGAGGGCGTCGGCAGGGATCGGCTTGCCGCCGTTGCTGGCGACCAGAACTTTGCCTTCGGCGACGATCGAGGTGGCGAGGTCGAGCAGCAAGGGCGGTCCCTCCGGCTGCGGCACGCCGATGCAGATCGGGTTGGTGCCGAAGCGGCGCTGGACGCCGCCGAACGGGGCGACGATCTCGCCCTTGCCGACATTGACGAAATGGATCGAGACCAGCCCGGCCTTGACCGCGCGCTCGGCCCAGCCGCCGATGCGGCCGACATGTCCCGCGTTGCGCAGCCCGATCACCGAGAGCCCGGCCGCGCGCGCCTTGGCGATGCCGAGGTCGACCGCCTGCTCGGCAACCGTTTGGCCGAGACCCTGGTTGCCGTCGACCACGGCATGGGTCGCGCTTTCCAGCACGACGGAGATGCTGCGGCCGGCATGGACCAGCCCGTCCTGCAGCCACTGTACGTAACGGGGCACGCGGATGATGCCGTGGCTGTCATGGCCGGTGAGGTTGGCGGAGAGGAGGTGGCGGGTGGTGCGTTCGGCCTCCTCGGGGGCGCAGCCGGCGGCCTGAAAAATCAACGTGATGTAGCTCTGCAGCGTGGCTGCGGGAACGGTGACGGTTTCAGCCATTCAGATCGTCATCCCGGCGACGGCTTTGGCCGTGGCGCGATAGAAGGCGTTGTCCGTGGGCGTGATCAGGATCTCGGCGAGCGTCGTCCGGGCCGGCATCGAGGCGGCGAACACCGCCGAAGCGGCGACGTCCTCCGGCTGGACCATGATCGCGCGCTCCTCGGCGGTCGGCGGGCGGGGCCGCTTGTCGAGGATGGGCGTCGCGACCTCGCCGGGGTTGATGCAGATCGAGCGGATGCCGTGGATGCCTTCCTCGGCGTTGAGCGTCGCGGACATGGCACGGGCGCCGTGTTTCGAGGCGGTGTAGGCCGGGCCTGAGGCGCTGTAGATCCCGGTCGCGGCGTTGGAGACGATGTGGATCAGCGTGCCGGCGCCGCGCTCGCGCATCGCCGGCAGGACGGCGAGCGAGCAGAGGAACGGGCCCTTGAGGTTCACGTCGACCAGCGTCTCCATGTCCTCGGGCGAGAGGTGGCGCCAGTTACGGCGGGGGATGTTGGTCCCGGCGTTGTTGACCAGGATCTCGACGTCGCCGAGCGCATCGGCGACCTCACGGTGGGCGCGGGTGACCTCGTGGGCCTGGCCGACATTGGCCAATGCGAGCATGACCGAGCCGCCGGCCGCCTCGACCATGGATTGCGTCTCGGCCAGCGTGTCGCGGCTACGGCCGGTGAGCGCCAGGCGGCAGCCGGCCTGCCCGAAGGCCAGCGCGAGGGCTCGGCCGATGCCGGTGCCCGCGCCGGTGATCCAGCAGGTGCGGCCGCGAAGATCCTGGATCAAACCACCTTGCCCGAAGCGGGATCGATCAGATGCATGTTGCCCATGTCGGTGTTGAGCGGGATCGTCTCGCCGGGCTGGACGATGCTTTCGGGACTGATGCGGGCGACGATGTAGGTCTTGCCGACATAGAAATGGATCAGCGTCTCCATGCCCATGGGTTCGACCACGTCGACCTTGGCGTTGAGGGTCTCGATCGCCTTGGTGGGGTCGTGGGTGTCGGTCATGTGCTCGGGGCGCAGGCCGAGGAGCATGTCCTTGTCGCGATAGGGGGCGTAGCGCTCGATGCGGGCCGGGGGGATCGACAGGACCTGCCCATCCTCGAGCCGGACGGCGAGGCTGTTGTTGTCGCCGATGACGCGGCCGGGGAGGAAGTTCATGGCCGGGCTGCCGATGAAGCCGGCGACGAAGCGGGTGGCGGGGTGGTGGTAGAGCTCCTGCGGCGGCCCGACCTGCTCGATGATGCCGCCGTTCATGACCACGACGCGGTCGGCCAGCGTCATCGCCTCGACCTGGTCGTGGGTGACGTAGACGGTGGTGGTCGGCACCATCTGGTGCACCTTCTTGATCTCGGTGCGCATCTGGACGCGGAGCTTGGCGTCGAGGTTGGAGAGCGGCTCGTCGAACAGGAAGACCTTGGGGTTGCGGACGATGGCGCGCCCCATGGCGACGCGCTGGCGCTGGCCGCCGGAGAGGGCCTTCGGCTTGCGGTCGAGCAAGCGGCGTGATGTCGAGCATCTTGGCGGCTTCGTCGACGCGCTTGGTGATCTCGGCCTTGGCGAATTTCCGCAGCTTGAGGCCGAACGCCATGTTCTCGCGCACGGTCATGTGCGGGTAGAGCGCGTAGTTCTGGAACACCATGGCGATGTCGCGGTCGCGCGGGGGCACGTCGTTGACGACTGAGCCGCCGATCCAGATCTCGCCGTCGGTGATCTCCTCGAGCCCGGCGATCATGCGCAGCGTGGTCGACTTGCCGCAGCCGGAGGGCCCGACGAGGACGACGAATTCATGATCGGCGATTTCGAGATCGATGCCGCGAACGGCCTGAACACCGCCCTCGTATGCTTTCACGACCTTACGGACGGATACTCCAGCCACAATACGCTCCCCCAGAACCTTTGCGGCGGATAGTGCAGTGGCGGGGCGCGGCGAACAAGCGCCATGTCAGATATTTAGATGGGATATTCGTAACGTATGAAGCCGGAATGTTTGGCGATTTTGTCGTAGAGCGCCCGCGCGGTCGAGTTGTGGGACTGGGTGAGCCAATACATGCGGGTGCTGCCGGCGGCGCGGGCCTGGTCGCCGACGGCGGCAATCAGGGCACGAGCGACGCCGCGGCCGCGATGAGCCGGAATCGGTGAACAAGTCCTGCAAGTAGCAGACCGGGGTCAGGGTCCAGCCGCTGGGATGGTAGAGGAAATGGGTGATGCCGAGGATGGCGTCGCCGTCGCGGGCGGCCAGGCCGTGCAGTTCGCGGCCTTCGATGAGCCGCGACCAGGTGTGGTCATAGATCGCCGGCGGCATGACGGTTTCGTAGAACTCGAGATATTGCCGCCAGAGCTCGGTCCAGCGCGGGCGGTCCGCCGCGGTGAGCGGACCGACGATCACGGGGCCTCGCCGCCTTCGGGGCCGTAGAAGATCGCCCAGACGGCGAAATCGGGCGACACGGCGTCGAAGCAATGGATCGCGCCGGCGGGGACGAACAGGACGTCGCCGGACGCGACCGGCACTTGCTCCTCGCCGAGCAGGCCGAGCCTGTCCTCTTCGAACGGGCCGGCCTCGTTGCCGCGATAGAAGGTCGCGGTGCCCGGAGACGACGTAATAGACCTCGTCACGGTCGTGCGGCGAGTGCTGACGACCATCCTGCGGTTGGAACCAGCGGATCTCCATCGAGCCATGCGCCATGACTTGGACACTGGGGTGGCCTGGATCGTTCGGCAGGCGCCGGGCTTGGTCGGGCGTGACATGCAGCGTTGGGCTGCGAACGACATCCATCAACGCCTCACCGTCCAAACCACACAGCTTGGGATGGAGTTGCTTATGTGAAGGCCTCCTCTGGCGCGGAACCGTCCCAATCGGCTTTCAGCACCTCGCCGGCGAGGTAGAGGCTGCCGCAGATCAGGATGCGGGCATTGTCCGATGGGAGCTGGCGCAGTGCGTCGGCCACGGTCGGACCAGGGCGGGCGACGCCGCCGGATGCCGCGACGATGTCGTCGACCGGCAGCGCGAGATGCTGGTGCGGCTCCTGCACCGCCCAGACGGAGGTGGCGTGCGGGATCAGCGGGCGCAGGAACGCGGCGGGGTCCTTGGACTGCTTCATGCCAACGATGAGATGCACCGGGCGGTCGCGCCAGCCGCGAAGGGTCTCGGCCAGGGCGACGCCCGCGCCGGGGTTGTGGCCGCCATCGAGCCATAGCTCGCAGCCCGGCGGAATCAGGGCGGCCAGGCTGCCGGTCAGGCGCTGCATCCGCGCTGGCCACTTGGCCCGCCCGAGGCCGACCAGGCCGGCATCGGGGCCGCCAAAGGCGCGGAAGGCGGCGATGGCGATGCCGGCATTGTCGATCTGGTGCGGCCCGGGGAGCGAAGGCTTCGGCAGATCGAGGGTGCCAGCCTTGTCGTGAAAGCGCAGACCGGTGGCGGTGGGCTCGATGTCCCAATCCCGGCCGCGGGCGAGCAGCGTTGCGCCGATTTCGGCCGCGCGGGTGACGAGCACGCCGAGCGCCGCCGGGTCCTGCGCGCCGGTCACGACGGGGATGCCCGGCTTCATGATCCCGGCTTTCTCGGACGCGATCGCCTCGATCGTGTCGCCGAGGAATTCGCGGTGATCGATCGAGATCGAGGTGATGGCGGCGACCTTGGGGGTGACGACGTTGGTCGCGTCGCCGCGGCCGCCGAGGCCGACTTCGAGCACGCAGAGCTCGGCCGGGAAGGCGGCGAACAGCAGGAAGGCGGCGGCGGTGATCACCTCGAACACGGTGATCGGCCTCGCCCGCGTTGACGCGCTCGACGGTCTCCAGCGCCTCGGTCAGGTCGAGCGTCGTCGACGAGCTTGCCGCCGAGGCGGATGCGCTCGTTGAAGCGGACGAGGTGCGGCGAGGTGTAGACGTGCACGCGCCAGCCCGCGGCTTCGCCCATCGCGCGCAGGAAGGCGCGAGGTGCTGCCCTTGCCGTTGGTGCCGGCGACGTGGATCACCGGCGGCAGCAGCATGTCGGGATGGCCGAGCTTGGCCAGCAGGCGTCTGCAGACGCTCGAGGCTGAGGTCGATCAGCCGCGGATGCAGGTTGTGCAGCCGATCGATGATCGGCTCGATGCGGCCAGGTTGATGGGTCATCGCGGCTCGGCTCTGAGCCGAGGCCGGCTCGTGCAGGAGGGAGATGAGGCGGGCCAGGGTGGCGCGCATGTCGCCGCGCTTGACGACCATGTCGACGATGCCGTGCTCGTGCAGGTATTCGGCGCGCTGGAAGCCGTCGGGCAGGGTCTCGCGCACGGTCTGCTCGATCACGCGCGGGCCGGCGAAGCCGATGAGGGCGCCGGGCTCGGCGATCTGGATGTCGCCGAGCATGGCGAAGCTGGCGGTGACGCCGCCGGTGGTGGGGTCGGTGAGCACGGTGATGAAGGGCAGGCCGGCGTCCTTGACCAGGCGGACGGCGATGGTGGTGCGGGGCATCTGCATCAGGCTGATCGGCGCCCTCGTACATGCGGGCGCCGCCGGAGGCGGTGAAGATGATCAGCGGCGCGTGCTGCAGCACGGCGAGGCGGGCCGCGGCGACGATGGCCTCGCCGACCGCGGCGCCCATGCTGCCGCCCATGAACTCGAACGCCATGGCGGCGACGACGGCGCGTTGGCCGAGGATGGTGCCGTGGGCGACCAGGATCGCGTCGGCGAGGCCGGTCTTGTCGCGGGCCTCCTTGAGGCGGTCGACGTAGCGCTTGCTGTCGCGGAAGCCGAGCGGGTCCTGCGGGACGCGCGGGCAGCTCGATCCGGATAGGTCCCGGACTGCCGCTCATCGGCGGGGTCGAAGGTGTAGGCGAGGCGCTCGGTGGCGGTGGCGCGCATGTGGTAGCCGCAGTGCGGGCAGACCTTGAGGGCGCGCTCGAGGTCGCTGGTGAACAGCATCTGCTGGCAGTTGGGGCACTGGACCCAGAGATTGTCCGGCACCTCGCGGCGCGAGAACAGCGTCCGGATACGCGGCCGGACGTATTCGTGCCAGCCAGACTCATGCGCGGGACGCCGCGCGCTGCCGGACGCCCTCGGCGAGGCCGCGGATCTGGGCGAGGACGCGCTCGGCGGTGTCGGGCGCGGCCCGGCCCTCGGCGTCGAGGCTGCTGGCGAGCGTGTCCATCAGGGCGGAGCCGACGACGGCGGCGTCGGCGACGCGGACGGCCTCGGCCGGCCTGGTCCGGGGTGCGGACGCCGAAGCCGATGGCGACGGGCAGGTCGGTGGCGCGGCGGATGCGGGGCAGCGCGGCGGCCAGGCTGTCCGCGGTGGCGCTGCGCGTGCCGGTGATGCCGGTGATGCTGACGTAGTAGACGAAGCCGGAGCTGCCCGCGAGCACGATCGGCAGGCGGGCGTCGTCGGTGGTGGGGGCGACGAGGCGGATGATGTCGAGCCCGTGCGCGGTGGCGTGGGGGACGACCATGTCGGCCTCCTCGGTCGGCAGGTCGACGATGATCAGGCCGTCGACGCCCGCCGCGGCGGCATCGGCGCAAAAGCGCTCGGGGCCGTAGGAGGCGATCGGGTTGAGGTAGCCCATCAGGATGATGGGCGTGTCGTGGTCGTCGCCGCGGAAAGCTGCGGACCATGTCGAGCGTGCGGGCGAGGGTGGCGCCGGCCTTCAGGCCGCGCAGCCCGGCGGCCTGGACGGTCGGGCCGTCGGCCATCGGGTCGGTGAACGGCATGCCGATCTCGATCAGGTCGGCGCCGGCGGCGGGCATGCCGCGCAGGATGGCGTCCGACGGTCGCGCGGTCGGGGTCGTAGGCCTCGAGGAACGGGATCAGCGCGCCGCGGCCCTCGCTGCTTGAGGGCGGCGAAGCGGGCGGCGATGCGGCTCAAAGCTTCACCCCGAGATGCTCGGCGACGGTGAAGATGTCCTTGTCGCCGCGGCCGCACAGATTCATCAGCACGATGGCGTCCTTGCCCAGCGTGGGCGCGAGCTTCTGGCACGTGCGCGAGCGCGTGGGCGGGCTCGAGCGCGGGGATGATGCCCTCGCAGCGGGTGCAGAGCTGGAACGCCGTCGAGCGCCTCGTCGTCGGTGGCGGCGACGTATTCGACGCGGCCGATCTCGTGCAGCCAGGAGTGCTCCGGGCCGATGCCGGGGTAGTCGAGCCCGGCGCTGATGCTGTGCGCCTCCTGGATCTGGCCGTCGTCGTCCTGCAGCAGGTAGGTGCGGTTGCCGTGCAGCACGCCGGGGCGGCCGCGGCTGAGGCTGGCGGCGTGCTCGTGCGTGTCGAGCCCGCGGCCGGCGGCCTCGACGCCGATCAGGCGGACGTCGGAATCGTCGAGGAACGGGTGGAACAGGCCCATGGCGTTGCTGCCGCCGCCGATCGCGGCCACGACGGCGTCGGGCAGGCGGCCCTCGGCCTCGAGCATCTGCGCGCGCGCTTCGGTGCCGATGATGCTCTGGAAGTCGCGCACCATGGCCGGGTAGGGGTGCGGCCCGGCGACGGTGCCGATCAGGTAATAGGTGTCCTCGACGTTGGCGACCCAGTCGCGCATCGCCTCGTTCATCGCGTCCTTCAGCGTGCCGGCGCCCGACGTGACCGAGACGATCTCGGCGCCGAGCAGCTTCATGCGGAACACGTTCGGCTTCTGCCGCTCGACGTCGGTGGCGCCCATGTAGACGACGCAGGGCAGGCCGAAGAGGGCGCAGACGGTGGCGGTGGCGACGCCGTGCTGGCCGGCGCCGGTCTCGGCGATGATGCGGGTCTTGCCCATGCGGCGGGCCAGCAGGATCTGGCCCATGCAGTTGTTGATCTTGTGGCTGCCGGTGTGGTTCAGCTCGTCGCGCTTGAAGTAGATGCGCGCGCCGCCGATGCGCTCGGTCAGGCGCTCGGCGAACCAGAGCGGGCTGGGGCGGCCGACATAGTCCTTGAGGTAGCGGTCGAGCTCGGTCTGGAAGCTCGGGTCGGCCTTGGCCGCCTCGTAGGCCTGCTCGACGGCCAGGATCAGCGGCATCAGCGTCTCGGCGACGAAGCGGCCGCCGAAGCCGCCGAAGCGGCCGCGGCTGTCCGGGCCGGAGCGAAGCGTGTTGGGCCGGGCGATGGCGGCTGACGCGCTCACGATACTGTTCTCCATGGCGCGGTCATAGACCACGGCGCGAGCCTGGTCACGCGCGGGAGTCCATTTGGTTACGTTTGCAAGGTCGTCTGGCTGGCTCGATCGATCCAGAGTAGGGTGCGGCATGCTCTACGCGAACACCGGACTATCCGCCCGCACCAGGTCGATGCCGAACCGCATGCACTTGACGCTCGGCGGGCGGGGCGGTCTGGCTCGATCTGCTCGACCCGACCGAGCAGGAGCGCTCGGAGGTCGAGCGCGCCACCGGGCTGCGGGTGCCGCCGAAGGCCGACATCGCCGAGATCGAGAGCAGCAGCCGGCTGCTCGACCGACGGCGACGCGCTGTATCTCAGCACGCCGATGACCTATCGCAACCGGGACGGCGGCTCGCGAAATCGCGCCGCTCGGCTTCGTGCTGTCGCCGGACCGGCTGATCACGATCCGGTTCGCCGAGATGCCGGTGTTCGACAGTTTCGCCGAGCGGTTCGTCGGCGGGCGGCAGCCCGACGCAGCGCCGACGGCGTTCATCGGGTCTGCTGGAGGCGATGGTCGACCGGCTGGCCGACGTGCTGGAGATAGTCGGCGCGGAGCTGGAGCGGATCTCGCACCAGATCTTCCGCAACGAGGGCGCCGCGAGAACAACGCGAGCAAGATCGACGCCCGGCTGCGCGGCACGCTGCGCACGATCGGGCGTGCCGGCGAGCGGCTGGCGAACCTGCGTGACAGCCTGATCGGCATGCAGCGGATCATGGTCTACGTGCACGAGATGGGCGCGAGCTGGATCCCCAAGGACCTGCTGCACCGCTGCAGCACGCTGCGTAGCGACATCAGCTCGCTGATGGAGTATGATGTGCAACTGTCAACAAGGTGCAGTTCCTGCTCGATGCCACGCTTGGCTTCATCAGCATCGAGCAGAACAACGGCATCAAGGTGCTCACCGTGGTTTCCGTCGTCGGCGTCCCGCCGACGCTGGTGGCCAGCATCTATGGGATGAATTTCAAATGGATTCCCGAGTTGCAGTGGGAGTACGGGTATTTCTACGGGCTGGGCGTGATCGTGCTCAGCGCGATCGTGCCGCTGATCTGGTTCAAGAAGCGCGGCTGGATCTAAGTCTGGCGGTGGCGCTGGGCCTGACGCTGCTGGCGGCGCCGGCCTTCGCGCAGGACGCGCCACTGACCACGCTGATGCGCCCGCAACCGCTGGCCGGGCAGACGCGGCTCGGCGGCGGCGACCCGCTGGCGCGGCCGGACCGGTTGTCCGGCGAGCGTTCGCTGTCGAACACCGATGCGCTCGCCGGCGAGGACTCGTTGTCCGGCCAGCGCGTCGCCTCGGGCGGCAAGCCCGGCGAGACCGTCGCGTGCGACGCGCGCGCTTCGGGAGCGGCGCGGACGGCGCGTCAAGCAGGAATCGCGGTCGGCGGGTCTGGACCAGGTGAATATGG
Source organism: uncultured Alphaproteobacteria bacterium (assembly GCA_963848035.1). Classification (GTDB taxonomy): domain Bacteria; phylum Pseudomonadota; class Alphaproteobacteria; order Acetobacterales; family Acetobacteraceae; genus JAVVHH01. Next base: position 803,546 of record CAWKCD010000001.1, on the reverse strand, counting down.
CCGTTTCGTCGAGACCGAACGGCCCGCGGCGTCCAAGCGGCCGGCGGCCGCCGCATCGGCGTATTACCCCGGCACAGCCGATCGGCCGTTGGTCGGCGGGACGGACCGGCCGTTATGGGGCGATCCTTCGGCGCGCGGCCCGGCCAAGCCTGGGCCGGCGAGGGCCGCTGCAACTGGCACGGGCGCGGCCGCGAGCGGCGCGCCAGCGACGGCGCCGGCTGCGACCGCAAGCGTCGATCGGCCGCTCTGGGAGACGGAAGCGGCAGGACGCCCGGGCGGGGCAGAGCCTTGTTCGACGGCGGCCGCGCCGCCCACCCAGACCTTGTTCTTCAACACCGGGCCCGCGCGCTAAACCGGCGCGGAGGCGCCCGCGCGGGATGCTGCGACGAAGGCGCGGATCAGCTCGGGATCCTTGACGCCGCGGCGGCGCTCCACGCCCGAGGAGACATCCACCGCCGGCGCGTCGGCACGGGCGATCGCGGTGCCGACATTCTCCGGGGTGAGGCCGCCCGCGAGCAGCCAGGGAAGCGGCGCCGACCAGCCGCGCAGCAGGGACCAGTCGAACGGGATGGCATTGCCGCCGGGCAGCGCGGCGCCGGGCGGAGCCTTCGCGTCGAGCAGGAAGCCATCGATCCCCGGCTCGGCGCCGGGCAGGTCGGCGGCGGTCTCGATCCCGACACCCCGCCAGACCGGCACGCCGAACCTGGTGCGCAACGCCGATGCGCGGGCCGGATCGGCATGGACCTGCAAAACGTCGAGCTTCAGCGCGTCGAGCGCGGCGGCAACCTCGTCGTCGGCGGGATCAACGAAGAGGCCGACCCGGCCGGGGCCACCCACGACCGTCGCGGCGAGCGCGGCCGCTTGGGCGGGGGAGACGAAGCGAGGCGAGGGTGGGAAGAACACGAAGCCGACCCAGTCGGCACCGGCCTCGGCCGCCGCGGTGAGCGACGCCTGATCGTTGATGCCGCAGATCTTGACCTTGGTCAGGACCGGATCAGACGACCGGTGGCGCGAGGCTCAGCGCCGGTCGCGCAGCGCGCGTGGCGGCGAGTTGTGCCTCGAGCTGGCGGATGGTCGCCTCTGCCCGGCGCGCACGGTCGCGTTCGGCCACCACGCCAGCCCAGGCGACCAAGGCGCCGAACAGGAAAAACAGGCCCGCTATCCCAAGGATCGCGAGCGAGACCGGGATCTGGATCGACACATCCGTCGGCCATAGCCCGAGTTCGACCGGCTGGCGGTTGGAGAGCGCGAACAGCACGAGGAGAAAGAGCAGCGGAGCCGCGAGCAGGATGCGCATGGCGTCAGGCCGTCTTTTGCTGCGCCCGCGCACCCTGCGCGCGGGGCTTGGGGCCGCGGTTGACCCGTTCGCGAAGTTCCTTGCCGGCCTTGAAGAACGGAACCAGCTTCTCGTTCACCGGCACGGACTCGCCGGTCCGCGGATTGCGGCCGGTGCGGGCGTCCCGCTTCTTGACGGTGAAGGCGCCGAAACCGCGCAGCTCGACCCGCGCGCCGCGGGCGAGCGCAGCCGTTATCTCGTCGAAGATCGTCGATACGATCAGTTCCACGTCGCGGCTCATCAGGTGCGGATTAGCGTTCGCCAGGTCGGCGATCAATTCAGATCGGGTCATTTCTCGGCGGTCGCGACGGTTTTACGGGGCGGGGCGACGATGCCGGAGCCGCCACATGCCGTCAAGGCGAGGCTCATTGCCCGGTCCAGATCGCCCAGGCGCCCGCGTCGGCGCTGCCGATCAGCAGGGTGCGGAGCCCGGCCATCGAGGCGCCGACCGTCCGCTCGTAGAGGCTGCTCGGATCAATGTCCCGGACCGGGACGCTCTCTTTGATGCCGTGGGCTTTGGCGAGCCAGGTGCGCGCATCCGCCTCGCCGCCGATCTCGTCGACCAGGCCGAGTGCCTTGGCCTGGCGGCCGGTGTAGGCGCGGCCGTCGGCGAGCTTGCGGACGGCGTTCGGGTCCATGTGCCGGCCGAGGGCGACCATGGTGACGAATTGGTCGTACATGTCCTGGACCAGGCCGTTCAGATATTCGCGGCCCTGCGGCGTCAATGGCCGGGTCATGCTGGGCTGGTCCTTGAGCGGACCGGAGGTGATGGCGTCGGCATTGACGCCGAGCGTGCCGAGCAGGTGGGAGAACTCGGCGGTCTGCAGGATCACGCCGATGGAGCCGGTGAGCGTGGCGTCGCGGGCGAAGATGCGTTCGGCGGGAAGCGAGATCATATAGCCAGCCGAGGCTGCAGTGCCGCGCATGACCGCCACCACGGGTTTGGCGGCGGCCACCTGCTTGAGGGCCGAATACAGGCTCTCGCCGCCGGCGACCGAGCCGCCGGGGCTGTCCACCGAGACGATCACGGCGGGGACGGCTTTGTCCTTGGCCAGCGCGAGCACCGCGTCCTGCAGCTTGCGATCCTCGGAGATGATGCCGGTGACGTTGATGCGGGCGATATGCTGAAAGCCGCCAGGGAGACGGGGGAGGGCCACCGCGCCGAGTGCGGCGACGACCGCGAGGACGGCGAGCACCCGCCAAAAATTCAGGCGGCGCTTGAGACGCCGCCTGTCGACCAGAAGATCGCTTTCGAGCACGAGGCCCCTCGAGAAATGCCCTCTCCCATCACTGGGAGAGGGACGCTGCGGTTACTGGTCTGTGGTCTGCTGGTTGCGGCGACGGATCGCGGCACCCAGGATGTCGCCCAGGGAGGCGCCACTGTCGGTGGTGCCGAAGTCCTGGATCGCCTGCTTGTCCTCTTCCATCTCGCGGCCCTTGATGGTCAGCGAGAGCTTGCGGCCGGCGCGGTCGATCGCGGTGACCTTGGCGTCCACCTTCTCGCCGACGGCGAACCGCTCGGGACGCTGCTCGCCCTTGTCGCGGGCAAGCTCGGCGCGGCGGATGAAGCCGGTGAGGACCTCGTCGACCTTGACCTCGATGCCGTTGGACTGAACGGACGTCACGATGCAGGTGACCACGTCGTTCTTGTGGATGTTGCTGAGGACGCCCGCGGCCGGGTCGTCATGCAGCTGCTTGATGCCGAGCGAGATGCGCTCCTTCTCCACGTCGACGTCGAGCACCTTGGCCTGGACCATCTGGCCCTTGTCGAACTTGGCGATCGCCAGCTCGCCGGGCTCGTCCCAAGCGATGTCCGACATATGGACCATGCCGTCCAGATCCGCCGAGATGCCGATGAAAAGGCCGAACTCGGTGATGTTGCGAACCTCGCCCTCGACGGTGCCACCGACGGGGTGATCCTCGAGGAACTGCTCCCACGGGTTGCGCTGGACCTGCTTGAGGCCGAGCGAAATACGGCGCTTGGAGCTGTCCACGTCGAGCACGACGACTTCGACCTCTTGCGAGGTGGAGACGATCTTGCCGGGGTGGACGTTCTTCTTGGTCCAGGACATCTCGCTGACGTGGACGAGGCCCTCGACGCCCGGCTCCAGCTCCACGAAGGCGCCGTAGTCGGTGATGTTGGTGACGCGGCCACTGTACTTGGCGCCCGGCGGATACTTGGCGGTGACGCCATCCCACGGATCGGCCTCGAGCTGCTTCATGCCGAGGCTGATGCGCTGGGTCTCGCTATTGAAGCGGATGACCTGGACGCGGACGGCCTGGCCGATCTGCAGTGCTTCGCTGGGGTGATTGATGCGGCGCCAGGCGATGTCGGTGACGTGGAGCAGGCCGTCGACGCCGCCCAAGTCCACGAATGCGCCGTAATCGGTGATGTTCTTGACCACGCCGTCGAGGATCATGCCTTCCTTGAGGCCCTGGATCAGCTCACTGCGCTGCTCGGCGCGGGTCTCTTCGAGGACGGCGCGGCGCGAGACGACGATGTTGCCGCGGGCGCGGTCCATCTTGAGGATCTGGAACGGCTGCGGCGTGCCCATGAGGGGCCGACGTCGCGGACGGGGCGGATGTCGACCTGGCTGCCCGGCAGGAAGGCCACGGCGCCGCCGAGGTCGACGGTGAAGCCGCCCTTGACCCGGCTGTGGATCACGCCGTTGACGCGCTGCTGCGCTTCGAACGCGCGCTCGAGATTGGTCCAAGCCTCTTCGCGGCGGGCCTTCTCGCGGGACAGCACGATGGAGCCGTCGCGATCTTCATAGCGCTCGACGTAGAGCTCGATGTTGTCGCCGGGCTGCACCTCGGGCTTCTGCCCGGGCATTGCGAATTCCTTGAGCGCAACGCGCCCTTCACTCTTCAGGCCGACATCGACGATGGCGTATTCGTCGGTGAGGCGGACGACGCGGCCGGTGACGACGGAGCCTTCGAAGCCGCCGTCGCGGCCGAGTTGCTCGTCGAGAAGAGAAGCGAAATCCTCCATCCCGTGATCACGGGCGGGGGTCATGAGGGCGGTGGCTGCTGATGCCATGTGGTGGGGTGGTTCCTGTCTGGATCCGGCTCGACAGATGCCGGAAGCATTGGTGTGCGCGGCCGAAAAGATCCAGCAGCGGCTACCCGCCTTGACGGGCTGTTTGAACGACAAAACGCCCGTGCCTTCGGCAGGGCGGTCTGGACGCGATCGCGACGGCGGACAAATACGCTTTGCGCCCGCGGAGTCAAGATAATCCTGAAATGGTGGGCGGTGACGGTTTCGAACCGCCGACCCTCTCGGTGTAAACGAGACGCTCTACCGCTGAGCTAACCGCCCCCGGATTTGGGTAGCCAACCCGGCCCCGCTTCGCAAGAAGCCCCCTCCGAAGGGAGAGGGCTTCTTGATCGGCTTTAGTGCGGCAGCGAGACTTCCGCGGCCGGGACGGCGGCCGAGACGACCGGATCCGGCGGCTCGGTCCACTCGATCGCTTCGGGCTTCCGCGCCAGCGCCTGGAAGATCACCTCGTCGACATGCGCGACGGGGATGATCTTGAGGTGCTTCTTCACGCCCTCCTCGATCTCGGCGAGGTCCTTCTCATTGTCCTTCGGGATGAAGACCGTCGTGATCCCCGCGCGCAGGGCTGCGAGCAGCTTCTCCTTCAGGCCGCCGATCGGGAGCACCCGGCCCCGCAGCGTGATCTCGCCGGTCATCGCGACATCCCGACGAACCGGGATGCCGGTCATGACCGAGACGATGCTGGTTGCCATCGCGATGCCGGCCGACGGGCCATCCTTGGGCGTCGCGCCTTCCGGCACGTGCACGTGGATGTCCTTCTTGTCGAAGATCGTCGGCTTGATCCCGAAGGAGATGCCGCGGCTGCGCACATAGCTGAGTGCCGCCGAGACGCTTTCCTGCATGACGTCGCCGAGCTTGCCGGTGTGCTTGACCTGGCCCTTGCCGGGCAGGAGCACGCTCTCGATCGTCAGAATCTCGCCGCCGACCTCGGTCCAGGCCAGGCCGGTGACGACGCCGACCATGTCCTCCGCCTCAGTCTCGCCATAGCGGAAGCGACGAACGCCGGCATACTTCTCGAGATTCTTGACGTTGATGACGACCTTCTTGGTCTTCTTGGTGACGATCTCCTTGACCGCCTTGCGGGCGACGTTGGCGATCTCGCGCTCGAGGCTCCGGACGCCGGCTTCACGCGTGTAGTAACGCACCAGGTCGCGGACGGCCTCTTCGGAGAGGGACCATTCCTCTTTCTTGAGACCGTTCGCCTCGGCCTGCTTGGTGACCAGGTGGCGCTTGGCGATCTCGACCTTCTCGTCCTCGGTGTAACCGGGGATGCGGATGATCTCCATCCGGTCCAGCAGCGGCTGCGGCATGCGCAGGCTGTTTGCCGTGGTGATGAACATCACGTCCGACAGGTCGTAATCCACCTCGAGGTAATGGTCGGCGAAGGTCGAGTTCTGCTCGGGGTCGAGGACTTCGAGCAGGGCCGAGGACGGGTCGCCCCGCCAATCGGCGCCGAGCTTGTCGATCTCGTCGAGCAAGAACAGCGGATTGCTGGTCTTGGCCTTCTTCATGCCCTGGACGACCTTGCCGGGCATCGAGCCGATATAGGTCCGGCGATGGCCGCGGACTTCCGCCTCGTCGCGCACGCCGCCAAGCGACATCCGCACGAAGCTGCGGCCCGTGGCCTTGGCGATGCTGCGGCCGAGGCTGGTCTTGCCAACGCCGGGCGGGCCGACGAGGCACAGAATCGGCCCCTTGATCTTCGGGCTGCGCGACTGGACGGCTAGGTATTCAAGGATGCGCTCCTTGACCTTGACCAGGCCGTAATGGTCGGCGTCGAGCACGCGCTCGGCCTCGTTGACGTCGTTGCTGACCTTGCTGCGCTTCTTCCACGGAATGGAGAGCATCCAATCGAGGTAGTTGCGCACCACGGTCGCCTCGGCGCTCATCGGGCTCATGGTCCGCAGCTTCTTCAGCTCGGCCAGGGCCTTCTCGCGGGCTTCCTTGGTGAACTTGGTCTTCTTGATGCGCTCTTCGAGTTCGGCGGTCTCGTCCTTGCCGTCCTCGCCCTCGCCGAGTTCCTTCTGGATCGCCTTCAGCTGCTCGTTCAGGTAGTACTCGCGCTGGGTCTTCTCCATCTGCCGCTTGACGCGGTTGCGGATGCGCTTCTCGACCTGAAGCACGCCGATCTCGCTCTCCATGTGGGCGAAAACGCGCTCGAGCCGGTCGCTCACGCGGGCCGCTTCGAGCAGTTCCTGCTTCTCGGCGATCTTGAGGTTGAGGTGGGCCGAGATGGTGTCGGCGAGCTTGCTCGGCTCGTCGATCTGGTTCAGCGAAACCAGCACCTCGGGGGCGATCTTCTTGTTGAGCTTGATGTACTGCTCGAACTGCGCGACCACCGTACGGCCGAGCGCTTCGAGCTCCTTGGCATCGCTGTCCTCGTCGGGCAGCTCGCGGACGTGAGCCTCGAAATAGGCTTCGGTCTCGGCGAACTTGGTGATGGCAGCGCGGCGGCCGCCCTCGACCAGCACCTTGACGGTGCCATCCGGCAGTTTGAGGAGCTGCAGGATCGTGGAGACGGTGCCGACGCGGAAGATGTCGTCGGCGCCCGGGTCGTCCTGGGTCGCGTTCTTCTGGGCGACGAGCAGGATCTGCTTGTCGTCGCGCATCACCGCCTCGAGCGCACGGACGGATTTCTCGCGGCCGACGAAGAGGGGAACGATCATATGTGGGAAAACCACGATGTCGCGCAGCGGCAAAACGGCCAGCGGCTCGGCGGAGGTGGCACGCGGACTAACAGCCCGCTCCGAATCACTCATTAGGACCTCCTTGAAGGACAGTCATACGTCACGGCGCCCATCTTGGCGCGCCATGACCCATTTTGGTGGGGAAACCCCGGGGTTCTGTCGGCGGCTTCAGACGGGATATCGGCACCCCCCGCGCCGGACACAAGGCCCACAGGCCTTGCCCGACCGGGGGGCATAACTCACGCGCCTTCGGCGCGCTCCTTGCCGTAGGTAAACAGCGGATTGGCTCGGCTTTCGGCCACTTCGCGATTGATCACCACCTCCTCGACACCATCGAGCCCCGGTAGATCGAACATCGTAGACAGCAAGATCGACTCCATAATGGACCGCAACCCGCGCGCCCCGGTCTTTCGGGCAATCGCACGCGTCGACACCGATCTTAGCGCGTCCTCGGTGAACGAAAGCTTTACACCCTCCATCTCGAACAAGCGGGCATACTGCTTGACCAGCGCATTCTTCGGCTTGGTCAAGATCTCCACCAGCGCTGCCTCGTCCAGGTCCTCGAGCGTTGCGACCACCGGCAGGCGGCCGATGAACTCGGGGATCAGGCCGAATTTCAACAGATCCTCGGGCTCCACCTCGCGCAGGATCGCGCCGGTGCGGCGCTCGTCCGGATCGCGGACGTCGGCGCCGTAGCCGATCCCCGACCCCTTGCCGCGGGCGCCGATGATCTTCTCCAGGCCGGAGAAAGCGCCACCGCAGATGAAGAGGATGTTCGTCGTGTCGACCTGCAGGAACTCCTGCTGCGGATGCTTGCGCCCGCCCTGCGGCGGCACGGAGGCGACGGTGCCTTCCATGATCTTCAGCAACGCCTGCTGCACGCCCTCGCCGCTGACATCCCGGGTGATGCTGGGGTTGTCGGATTTGCGGCTGATCTTGTCGACTTCGTCGATGTAGACGATGCCGCGCTGCGCCCGCTCGACGTTATAGTCGGCGGCCTGGAGCAGCTTGAGGATGATGTTCTCGACGTCTTCGCCGACGTAACCGGCTTCGGTCAGCGTCGTGGCGTCGGCCATGGTGAACGGCACGTCGAGGATCCGGGCCAGGGTCTGGGCCAGCAGCGTCTTGCCCGAGCCGGTGGGGCCAACGAGTAGGATGTTGCTCTTGGCGATCTCGACGTCGTTGTTCTTCGCCCCGTGGGCGAGCCGCTTGTAGTGGTTATGGACGGCGACCGAGAGCACGCGCTTGGCATGCGCCTGACCGATCACGTAATCGTCCAGAACCTTGCAGATCTCTTTCGGGGTCGGCACGCCATCCCGCGACTTCACGAGATGCGTCTTGTGCTCCTCACGGATGATATCCATGCAGAGCTCGACGCATTCGTCGCAGATGAACACGGTCGGTCCCGCGATCAGCTTGCGGACCTCGTGCTGCGATTTCCCGCAGAACGAGCAGTAGAGCGTGTTTTTGGAGTCCGGCGACTTACTCATGGACACTCCGGCCCCTCGCGACGGGGGCAAGCCTCGGAAATACTACATCTTGCTGACAGCCCGGGACAAGCATGTTGCCCATTCGCCGTCCGCATATGGACGGATTGCAACACATTGGACGGCCCGGGCCGTTTTCAACGACCGCAACCGAGGCGGGTGCGGGCGTCAGGTCTTTTGCGCATCCGGGGCCAGCGGACGGTTCTCGACGACGACGTCGACCAACCCGAACGCGCAGGCTTCCTCGGCGGACATGTAGCTGTCGCGCTCGAGCTTACGCTCGATGGCCTCGACGGGCTGGCCGGTGTGGCGGTGGTAGATGTCGTTAAGCTGACGGCGGAGATGCAGGATTTCCTTGGCCTGGATCTCGATGTCGGAAGCCTGGCCTTGGGCACCGCCGCTCGGCTGGTGGACCATCACGCGGGCGTTGGGAAGGGCATAGCGCTTGCCCTTGGCGCCGGAGCATAGCAGGAGGCTGCCCATGCTGGCGGCCTGGCCGATGCAGACGGTGCTCACCGGGCTGCGGACGTATTGCATCGTGTCGTAGATCGCCAGCCCGGCCGAGACGACGCCGCCGGGGCTATTGATGTAGAAGCTGATGTCCTTGCTGGGGTTGTCGCTCTCGAGAAAGAGCAACTGGGCGCAAATCAATGACGCGACTCCGTCGAACACGGGGCCAGTCAAGAAAATGATCCGTTCCTTCAGCAGGCGAGAATAGATGTCGAACGAGCGCTCGCCACGGGCGGTCTGCTCGATGACCATCGGCACCAAGGTGTTGGCATAGACCTCGACCGGGTCGCGATCTCTCATTGACTCTTTATCCTCTCATCGGTGCCGCGCCCTACATAGTCAGGCGCGGTTAGGCGGTCCACCAGCCCGGTCGCTTGACCAGGTTTTCAGGAATCCGCCCCTTCGGTCTTGGGTTCGGCGGCGAGTTCGTCGGGCGTGACGGATTTTTCCTCGACCTTGGCCAGTTCGAGGATGAAGTCGATCACCTTGTCCTCGAAGATCGGCCCGCGCAGCGACTCGGCGGCCTGCGGGTTCTTGCGGAAGAACTCCATGACCTGCTGTTCCTGGCCCTGGTAGCGGGCGGCCTCGTTGCGCATGGCGCGGGTCATCTCGTCGTTGCCGACCTGGATGCCGTTGGCGCGGCCGATCTCGGAGAGCAGCAGGCCGAGGCGGACCCGGCGCTCGGCGATGGCGCGGTATTCGCCCTTGAGCGTGTCCTCGTCCTTGTCCTTGTCGTCGTCGTCGAGCTTGCCAGCCTTCATGTCGGCCTCGACGCGCTGCCAGATCTGCTGGAATTCGGCGTCGACCATGCTCTGGGGAGCGGGGAAGCTCGCACCTTCGGCGAGCTTGTCGAGCAGTTCGCGCTTGATGCGGAGCCGGGTCATGCCGTCGTATTCGCGCTGGATCTGCTGGGCGATCAGCTTGCGCAGCTCTTCCATGGTCTCGAACCCGAGCTTCTCAGCGAGCGAGTCGTCGAGCGCCATGGGCTTCGGCTGCTCGAGCTTCTTGGCGGTGATGTCGAAGGTCGCGGCTTTGCCGGCCAACTCGGGCGCGTGGTACGCCTCGGGGAAGGTGACGTTGATCACGCGCTCCTCGCCGGCGCGCATTCCTTCCATGCCCTCGGAGAAACCGGGGATGAACCCGGCGCCGCCCAGCTCGATCGGCACGTCGGTGCCGGCGCCGCCCGGGAAGGGGACGTCATCGACCTTGCCGAGGAAGTCGACCGTGAGCGTGTCGCCGGTCTGGGCGCCGCGGTCCTCGGTGACCGGCTCGAGCTCGCGCTGGCGCTTGGCGATCTCGTCGACGGCTTTGTCGATCGCTTCGTCGGCCGGAGTCGCCTTCAGCCGGGTCAGCTGCAGGGCGCCGAACTCAGGCATCGGGATCTCGGGAAGCAATTCCAGCTCGACCGTGAATTCCAGGTCCTTGTTCTCGTCGAGCGAGGTGACGTCGACCTTCGGCTGGGTGGCCGAGCGCAGGCCGCGGTCAGTCAGAACCTGCTGGGTGGCGGCATTGACGCTCTCCTCGAGCACCTCGGACATCACGGCGGTCCCGAAACGCTGGCGCACGACGGCCATCGGCACCTTGCCGGGGCGGAAGCCCGGCAGTTTGACCGTCTTTCCCAGCTCGACGAGGCGCTTGGTGCGCTTGTCCTCAATGTCGGAGGCCGGCACGGTGATGGCGAAGCCGCGCTTCAAGCCGTCGGAGAGCGTCTCGGTAACCTGCATGACCCGGTCCTCAATTCCTCAGTTCTGGTGCGGGCGGAGGGACTTGAACCCCCACGGCTTGCGCCACCAGAACCTAAATCTGGCGTGTCTGCCAATTTCACCACGCCCGCCGCGTGCAAGGGGGGGCGTGTAGCGTGAGTTGGGGGGACCGGCAAGGCGAGAACGGCTTGCCTCGATACGTTCTATCTATAAGCGAACGGCCGGCACTGTGACGCGCCGGCCGTTCGATGACGCTGCGCTGGGTCGGGCGCGGACCGCGACCCGACCGCCGATCAGTGCAGGACGCCAAAAATCCAGAGCAGGATGATGATCGGGATCGGGATGCCGATGGCCCAGAGCAGAATGCCGCGCATTGGACGTCTCCTTCGTTAAGACGGAGCAACGCTCGGGCTGCGGGGTTGGTTGCGATTCAGGCGGCTTCGGCGCTCCGGCGGCGGAACAAGTCTTCGACCCGGCGGCGAGCCTTGCCGATCCGGCCGATCCCGGCCAGCCGACGGTCGAGGAATTCGAGCGTCCTCTCGTCGTCGAAGCTGTCGTCACGCAACCAGTAGAGCAGCGTCGAACCGTAGACCGCGGCGAGGAGTGCGCGCTTGGTATACCAGCTGAAATCGGCCGAGACGTCGCCGGCGGCATGCCAGATCGCGTCGACCGTGCGCGCGGCGCTGCGGGCGGCGAGCGCGGCATTGCCGGGTGTGGAGAGGATGCCGAAGGCGCGGCGGACCGCATCCTTATAAGGACGGTTCTGCTCGAAGCGCAGCGCGATCACGGCGCGGACCCGGTCGGGCAGGCGCATCGACGACAAGTCGAGTGCGGCGGCCCCGGTCTCCATCTGCCGGTCCGCCCAGTCGATATACGCCTCGATCATGTCGGGCGCGCCGCCGGGGAACAGGAGGTCGGCGTCGGGACCGGCCGCGTCCATCAGGCTCCGCATCGTCCAGCCGCTGACCGGCACCAGCGGCAGCATCGCCTCGATCGCCGCATCGCGCTCGGGGCTGCGTTCCGGCGCCGTCATCGCGGCGACCCCGCGGTGTGCACCTGGGCCATCTGGGCGCGGGCGATCTCTTCGTTGAAGCCGAACAGACGGAAATCGGACATGCGCATCGGATACAGGATCCCATCGAGATGATCGTATTCGTGCTGGACGACGCCGGCATGGAAGCCGCTGGCGAAACCGCCGACCGGCTTTCCCTCGAGATCGACGCCCTTGTAGCGCAAGCGGACCCGGCGCGGCACGGCAGCGCGCAGGCCCGGGATCGACAGGCATCCCTCCCACCGCATGGTCATCTCGTCATCATACAGCTCGAGTTCCGGGTTGATCACGACGGTGTTGCCCATCTCGCCGTCCCCCTCGGCAGGCTCGGTGCGGCCCGGTGGCACGCGGAACACGAACAGGCGGAGCGGCACGTGCACCTGCGGCGCGGCAAGCCCGGCGCCGCTCGCATCCTCCATCGTCTCGATCATGTCGGCGACCAATCGCCTGATTTCCGGCGCACCGGGGTCCGTGACCGGCTCGGCGCGCTGCAGGAGGACGGGATGGCCCATGCGGGCAATCTTCAAGATAGCCATACCTCAGATATGGGTGAGACGAGCTGCGCGGAAAGGCTTTCGCGCCACCGCGTGTTCGTGCTATCGGCACCGCTTCCGCAGCGAGGTGCTGTTCGGAAACCCCTCAACATGCCCAGATCGCGGGCTAGCGACAGGAGATGGCAGGCAAGTGCAGGTTCTCGTCCGTGACAACAATGTCGACCAGGCGCTTAAGGCGCTCAAGAAGAAGATGCAACGCGAAGGCGTTTTTCGTGAGATGAAGCTTCGCCGCCATTACGAGAAGCCGTCCGAGCGCCGCGCCCGCGAGGCCGCCGAGGCCGTTCGCCGCGCCCGTAAGATGGAGCGCAAGCGTCTCGAGCGCGAAGGCTTCTGATCGCCGTCGGCTGAGTAGCCGCGGAGCGGGCTCCGCGGCGAGACATCGTTCCGAAATGACATGACGGCCCGCCGGCAACGGCGAGAGCCGTTTTGCGTGTTTTTGCGGACGCTCGCGTAATTGCGACCGGCTACCATCGTTTTTGATGCACCGCGCCAAAATCTTGCCCCGATTGTCGCGTAGTTCAGAATGGGTTTCGCCGGGAGTTCTGAATTTATGCGCATCGCACAGATTGCACCGCTGCATGAGGCGGTGCCGCCAAAGCTATATGGCGGCACTGAACGCGTGGTGTCGTTCCTGACCGAGGAGTTGGTGGCCATGGGCCACGACGTGACGCTGTTCGCGTCCGGCGACTCCGTCACGTCCGCCAAGCTCGAGCCGATCTGGCCGCGGGCGCTGCGCCTCGACCCGGCGATCCGCGACCCGATCGCGCCGCACATGCTGCTGATGGAAGCCGCGCGGCGGCGGGCCGACGAATTCGACGTGCTGCATTTCCACATGGACTACTGGTCCTTCAGCATGTTCAGCCGCCAGCGCACGCCGTTCGTCACGACGATGCACGGGCGTCTCGATCTCGCCGAGCTGCAGCCGGTGTTCAACACCTTCCCGCACGTGCCGATCGTGTCGATCTCGGACTCGCAGCGCGGCCCGTTGCCGCAGGCGAACTACGTCCGCACCGTGCATCACGGCCTGCCGGAGAAGCTGCTGACGCCCCAGCCGGGCAAGCAGGAATACTTGGCGTTCCTCGGGCGCATCGCGCCGGAGAAGGGGCCCGACAAGGCGATCCGGATCGCGCGCGCGGCGGGAATCCCGCTCAAGATCGCGGCCAAGGTGGACCGGGTCGACCAGGTTTATTTCGATACGGTGATCCGTCCGATGCTGGCCGATGGCAGCGTCGAGCTGATCGGCGAGATCAACGACGCGCAAAAGCCGGAATTCCTGTCGGGCGCCGTCGGCCTGCTGATGGCGATCGACTGGCCGGAGCCCTTCGGTCTGGTGATGATCGAGGCGATGGCCTGCGGCACGCCGGTGATCGCGTTCAACCGCGGCTCGGTGCCGGAGATCGTCGAGCCGGGGCTGACCGGTTTCGTGGTCGAGGACGAGATGGGGGCGATCGGTGCGGTGCAGAAGCTGCACACCCTGTCGCGCGACAAGGTCCGCAAGCGGTTCGAGGAGCGGTTCACAGCGCGTCGGATGGCCGAGGATTACATCTCGATCTACCGCAGCCTGGCGGGCGAGCAGCGCTCGGTTCTGCGAGCCGTCGTCGCCTAATCCCGATATCGAGCGCCCTCTCCCGACGGGAGAGGGCGCCGATCGTCAGTGACCGAGGGCTTGGACGATCTCTTCGGTCATCTTCTTCGCGTCACCGAACAGCATCATCGTGTTGGGCCGGAAGAACAGCTCGTTGTCCACGCCGGCATAGCCCGACGCCATGCTGCGCTTGATGAACAGCACGGTCTTGGCCTTTTCCACGTCCAGGATCGGCATGCCGTAGATCGACGATTTCGGGTCGGTCTTGGCAGCCGGGTTGGTGACGTCGTTGGCGCCGATGACGTAGGCGACGTCGGCGGTGCTGAAGTCGTTGTTGATCTCCTCGAGCTCGAAGACCTCGTCATAGGGGACGTTGGCTTCGGCCAGCAGGACGTTCATGTGCCCGGGCATGCGGCCGGCGACAGGATGGATGGCGTATTTGACCTCGACGCCCTCTTTCTTGAGCGTGTCGGCCATCTCGCGCAGCGCGTGCTGGGCCTGCGCCACGGCCATACCGTAGCCGGGCACGATGATGACTTTGGACGCGTTCTTCATGATGAAGGCGGCGTCGTCGGCGTTGCCGGAGCGGACCGTGCGGTCACCCGCAGCGGCGCCGGCGGCCGCGCCGCCGCTCGTATCGCCGCCGAATCCGCCCAGCAGCACGTTGATGATGCTGCGGTTCATGCCCTTGCACATGATGTATGACAGGATCGCGCCGGACGCGCCGACCAGCGCGCCGGTGATGATCAGCGCCAGGTTCTGGATGGTGAAGCCGATGCCGCAGGCCGCCCAGCCGGAGTAGCTGTTGAGCATCGAGACCACGACCGGCATGTCCGCCCCGCCGATCGGCAGGATCAGCAGGAAGCCGAGTGCCAGAGCCAGCAGCGCGATGAGCCAGAACACCGCCTGGCTGCCGCCCGAAACGAACACGATGACCAGCACCAGCGCCAGGATGCCGAGCGCCAGGTTCAGCCAATGCTGTCCCTTGAACACCAGCGGCGCGCCCTTGAGCAGGCCCTGCAGCTTGCCGAACGCGACCAGCGAGCCGGAGAAGGTGATCGCGCCGATCGCCAAGCCCAGCGACATCTCGATCTTCGACTGGGTATGGATCGCGCCAGGAACGCCGATGCCGAACGATTCCGGCGCGTTCAGCGCGGCTGCCGCGACGAACACCGCCGCGAGGCCAACCAACGAGTGGAACGCGGCGACCAATTGCGGCAGCGCCGTCATCTGGATCCGCTTGGCCATCACGGTCCCGATCGTGCCGCCGATGGCGACAGCGAGCAGGATCAGCGTCAGCCCGCCGGGCGACATGCCGCGATGCAGCAGGGTCGCGACGATCGCGATGCCCATGCCGACCATGCCGAACATGTTGCCCTGGCGCGAGGTCGAGGGATGCGAGAGCCCGCGCAGCGCCAGGATGAACAGGACGGCGGCGACGAGGTAGGCGAAGGAGGTGAAGGAGGCGCTCACTTCTTTGCCGCCTTCTTGTTGGCCTGGAACATGCCGAGCATTCGTCTCGTCACCATGAACCCGCCGAAGATGTTGACGCTGGCGAGCACGACGGCGAGGAAGCCGAAGACCTTCGCCCAGGCGCTCGGCGCCAGGCCAACCGCGAGCAGCGCGCCGACGATGATGACGGACGAGATCGCGTTGGTGACGGCCATGAGCGGCGAGTGCAGCGCCGGAGTCACGTTCCAGACGACGTAGTAGCCGACGAAACAGGCCATCAGGAACACGGCGAACAGATAGATGAAGGGTTCGGCCGCCGCGGCCGCCGGTTCGATCGCGACGGTCATGTGCCGGAGCTGCAGGGCGAGCTCCTGCGCGCGTTCGGCGATGCGGAGCGCATCGTCCGCTAGATAGTTGGGATCCATGGGAACTCCCCTTACGCCGCTTGCGCGGGCTGGAATTGGGCGTGCACGACCTGGCCGCCGCGGGTGAGCATCACGCCGCGGACGATCTCGTCATCCTCCGGCAGCTTCGGCCGCTTACCTTCCTTGTCCCAGAACGTGGTCAGGAAGGTCAGCAGGTTGCGGGAATACAGGTTGCTGGCGGCAACCGCGATGCGGCCGGGCCAGTTGCTGTAGCCGAGCACCTTGACGCCGTTGCCTGTCGTGATGGCCTCGCCGGCCTTGGTGGCCGCACAGTTGCCGCCGGAGTCGGCCGCGAGATCGACGACCACGCTACCCGACTTCATGCTGTCGACCATCGCCTGGCTGACGATCACCGGCGCCTTGCGGCCCTGCACCAGCGCGGTGCAGATCACCAGGTCGTTCTTGGCCACCGTGGTCGCCATCAGCTCGGCCTGCTTCTGCCGGAACGCGTCCGTCATCTCGCGGGCATAGGCCCCGGTCTGCCCGGCGGTCTCCTCGTCCTCGACGCCGACGAAGGCGGCGCCCAGCGACTTGATCTCCTCCTTGGCGGCCGGACGCACGTCGGTCGCGGACACGATCGCGCCCAACCGCCGCGCCGTCGCGATCGCCTGCAGCCCGGCGACGCCGGCGCCGATCACGAAGACCCGGGCCGGCGGCACGGTGCCGGCTGCCGTCATCATCATCGGGAAGCCGCGCTCGAACGCGGCCGCGCCTTCGATCACGCCGCGGTAGCCAGCCAGGTTGGCCTGGCTGCTGAGGATATCCATGCTCTGTGCGCGGGTGATGCGCGGCAACAGCTCCATCGCCGCGACGTCCAGCCCGGCGCCGGCGAGTTCGCCGACGAGTGCGGCATTGCCATATGCGTTGGCCGTACAGATCAGCAGCGCCCCGCGCGGGATGTGCCCGCGGATGTCCTGGCCCGGCAACTGCACCGCGAACACGATCTCGGCCCCCGCGAGCGCCGCACCGGCGTCGGCGGCGATCTCGGCGCCCGCCTCCCTGAACTGTTCGTCACTGATGGCCGAGGCAAGCCCTGCGCCCGCCTCGACGGCGACCTGCAAGCCCAGCCCGATCAACTTTTTCACCGTCTCCGGCGTAGCGGCAACACGCGTTTCCGCCGCCGCACGTTCCTTCAGCACCGCAAGGCGCATGCGTCGTTTCCTCTCTTTACTCTGGACAAGATGCGACGGCGGATTATGCGCGCGCAAGGGGCGCGGAAACGATCGTGCTACGGTATGTCTCTGACTCGAGCACGGGAGCCAATGATGCAGGAAGACGACCTTCGGGAATCGAGCAACGTCGAGGATCGCCGCGGAATGAGCGGCGTGGGCGCCGGCGGCCTCGGGATCGGCGCCATCGTCGTCCTGACGCTGATCGGCTGGGCCACCGGGATCAACCCGGCGCTGCTGATCGGCGGCGCCGAGCAAGTGCAGCAGGCCGTCGCGCCGCAATCGGCGCAGCGCTCGCCGGCCGGGGCGCCGGGCGTGCCGAACGACCAGATGGGCCGGTTCGTGTCACGCATCCTGGGCGAGACGGAAGATGTCTGGTCCAAGCAGCTTCCCGCCGAGACCGGCAAGCCTTACCAGGCGCCGGTGCTGGTCCTGTTCTCCGGCCAAACCGAGTCGGGCTGCGGCACGGCGCAATCCGCGATGGGCCCCTTCTATTGCCCGCTGGACCGCAAGCTCTATCTCGACACCGCATTCTTCGACGACATGCGTACCAAGCTGGGCGGCGGCGGGGACTTCGCCTATGCCTACGTCATCGCGCACGAAGTCGGCCATCACGTCCAGAACCTGATGGGCCTGCTGCCCAAGGTGCAGGCGGCGCAGCGGCAGGCCGACAAGCCGACGGCCAATGCCCTCTCGGTCCGGGTCGAGCTGATGGCCGATTGCTTGGCCGGCGCCTGGGCCGACCACATGAACGAGCGGCACAACAACCTGACCGATGCCGACCTGCAGCAGGCGGTGCAGACCGCGACCGCGATCGGCGACGACCGGCTGCAGCGCGCCGCCGGGCGCTCGGTGGTGCCGGACAGCTTCACCCATGGCAGCGCCGCGCAGCGTGTGCAGTGGCTGACCACCGGCTTCAAGGCCGGCACGATCGCGAGCTGCAACACGTTCGAATGACGTTATTTACAGCAATGTAATGGCCTGGGCCCGATCCGCCCTTCGCGCAGAGGGCTCAGGCTAATACAAGGCTGGTATGACAAAACGGTCGATCCTCGAAACTGCCGAAGGGCATCGGCTATTGGCAGCGGCCCGCGGGGAAGGCTGGCGCCGTTGGGGACCGTATGTCAGCGACCGGCAATGGGGCACGGTCCGCGAGGATTATAGCCCCGACGGGGAAGCCTGGGACTATCTCCCGCACGACCTCGCCCGCAGCCGGACCTATCGCTGGGGCGAAGACGGCCTGGCCGGCTGGAGCGACGAGCGGCAGCATTGGTGCCTCGGGCTCGCGCTCTGGAACGAACGCGACCCGATCCTGAAGGAGCGTCTGTTTGGCCTGACCAATGAGCAGGGCAACCATGGCGAAGACGTCAAGGAGGTCTACTACCACCTCGACGGCACGCCGACGCATTCGTACATGCGGATGCTCTACAAATATCCGCAGACGGAATTCCCGTATCAGCATCTCGTCGACGAGAACCGCCGGCGCGGCACGATGTCCCCCGAATACGAGTTGGCCGATACCGGCATCTTCGACGGCAACCGATATTTCGACGTGATCATCGAATACGCCAAGGCGGCGCCCGACGACACGCTGATGCACATCACGGTCGTCAACCGCGGCCCGGTGACGGCGCCGATCCATGTGCTGCCGCAGCTTTGGGCGCGCAACACGTGGAGCTGGGCGAACAGCCCGCGCCGGGCTTCGCTGCGGTTCCAGGACGGGATGGTCATGGCGCTGCACCCGCGGCTGCCGGACATGAAGCTCGAGTTCGGCAATGCGCCGGGCGAGTGGCTCTTCTGCGAGAACGAAACCAACGTGCGGCGCTGTTTCGGCCGCGACGCGCCTGGCCCGTTCAAGGACGGCATCAACGATTGCGTCGTGGGCGGCAATCGAGCCGCGGTCGAGCCGGCCCTGCGCGGCACGAAATGTGCTGCGCATTTCCGTTACGACCTCGCGCCCGGCGCCAGTGCCGTCATCCGCGCGCGCCTGCGGCCGACCGACCGGGAGAGCCCGGCCTTCCTTTATTATGACGACCGCATCGCGCAGCGGCGCGAGGATGCCGATGAGTTCTACGAGGCGCTGCAGGGCGACATCACCGACGCGGATGCGCGCATCGTCCAGCGCCAGGCGCTCGCGGGGATGCTCTGGACCAAGCAGACCTATCTGTTCGACGTCCGCCGCTGGATCGATGGCGACCCCGCGGAGCCGAAGCCGCCTTCGACGCGATCGCGCAACGCCGACTGGAAGCATCTCAATGGGTCCGAAGTGCTGTCGATGCCGGATTCGTGGGAATACCCGTGGTTCGCCGCCTGGGATTCGGCGTTCCATGCCGTCACCTTCGCGCTGATCGATCCGGAATACGCCAAGGACCAGCTGCTGGTGTTCCTGCGCGAATGGTACATGCACCCGAACGGGCAGATCCCCGCCTATGAGTGGAATTTCAGCGACGTGAACCCGCCGGTCCATGCCTGGGCGGTGTGGCGCGTCTATCAGATGGACCGCAAGCTCACCGGGGTGGCGGACCGCCAGTTCCTCGAGCGCGCCTTCCATAAATTGCTGCTCAACTTCACCTGGTGGGTGAACCGCAAGGATGCGGACGGCCGCAACGTGTTCCAGGGCGGGTTCCTCGGGCTGGACAATATCGGCGTGTTCGACCGCTCGAAGCCGCTGCCCACCGGCGGGTGGCTCGACCAGGCGGACGGCACCGCCTGGATGGCGATGTACACGCTGAACCTGCTGCGTATCGCCATGGAACTGGCCGAGCAGAACCACGCCTACGAGGACATGGCCACCAAGTTCTTCGAGCATTTCCTCTACATCGCCGACGCGATGACCGATCTCGGCGGCCGCGGCGTGGGGCTCTGGGACGAGACGGACGGCTTCTTCTACGACGTGCTGCGCCTGCCCGACGGCAAGGTGGACACGATGCGGGTGCGCTCGCTGGTCGGGCTGATCCCGATGCTCGCGGTCGAGGTGATCGACCCCAAGCTGATCAACGCGCTGCCGGATTTCGCCAACCGTCTGCGCTGGTTCCTGCGCTACCGGCCCGACCTCGCCAGCCTCATCTCGCGCTGGAGCGAGCCGGGGATGGGGGAGCGCAGCCTGCTGTCACTGCTGCGTGGACACCGGCTGAAGATGCTGCTGCTGCGCATGCTGGACGAGCGGGAGTTCCTGTCCGATCACGGCGTCCGCTCGCTGTCCAAGGCGCACGAGGCGTCGCCCTTCGTCTTCGACCATGGCGGCCAGAGCTACGAGATCGCCTACGTGCCGGGCGATTCGCAGACCAAGATGTTCGGCGGCAACTCCAACTGGCGCGGGCCGGTGTGGATGCCGCTCAACCTCCTGCTGGTGGAGTCGCTGCAGCGCTTCCACGTCTATTACGGCGATGACTTCACCGTGGAATGTCCGGTCGGGTCCGGGCAGATGAAGACCTTGGCGGAAGCTGCGGCCGAGGTGGCGAACCGGCTCGTGAAGCTGTTCCTGCGCGGGGCGGATGGCGAGCGCCCCTGCATGCGCGGCGACCCGGCGCCGGCGGGTACGCCTGAAAACGAGGATACCGTGGTGTTCAACGAGTATTTCCACGGCGACACCGGCCGCGGGCTCGGGGCCTCGCACCAGACCGGCTGGACTGGCGCGGTGGCGCTGCTGATCGACCACGGTTTCGGCTGGCGCGGGACGGCGCCCGAGACGGCGGGCGAGGCAGCCGAAGACGTCGTGATGTCGTAGGCGTCTTGCGCCGGGCTGGTCGCCGTCCTTTATCCGGGCGGAACCAGAGCGGCGGCGGACATGCGAAAGCAGCTTCATCTCGGCGCGTTCATGCGCCCGGTCGGCATCCATACGGCGTGGTGGCGGGTGCCCGGCGCGTTCCCGGACGCCAATTTCAACCTCGATCACCTCGTCCGCTTCGCGCAGACGCTGGAGCGGGGACGCTTCGACGCCTTCTTCATGGCTGACCATCTGGCGGTGCTGAACATGCCGATGTCGGCACTCCGCCGCAGCGGCACGGCGACGTCGTTCGAGCCGCTGACCTTGCTCTCGGCGCTGGCGATGGTGACCGAGCGCATCGGTCTGATCGCGACCGCGTCGACCACGTTCGACGAGCCCTATCATATCGCCAGGCGGTTCGCGTCGCTGGACCATATCAGCCGCGGCCGGGCCGGCTGGAACGTGGTGACGACGTCAAACCCGGATGCGGCGCTGAATTTCGGCCGCGAAGACCACATGGAGCACGACGAGCGCTATCGCCGGGCGCGCGAGTTCCACCAGGTGGTGACGGGGCTGTGGGATAGTTGGGCGGACGATGCCTGGCTGCGCGACCAGGAGAGCGGGCTGTTCTTCGACCCGGACCGGCTGCACACGCTCGACCACAAGGGGGAGTTCCTCTCCGTGCGCGGTCCGCTGAACATTGCGCGGCCGGTGCAGGGCTGGCCGGTGATCGTGCAGGCCGGTGCCTCCGAGGCGGGCAAGCAGCTCGCGGCGGAGACGGCGGAGGTGATCTTCGGCAGCAGCCGGACGATCGAGGACGGACGCGCCTTTTACGCCGACGTGAAGGGGCGGATGCAGGGCGGTCGGGCGCGATCCGGAGGGGCTGAAAGTGCTGCCCGGCGCGCTGGTGGTGGTGGGCGGGACGGAGGCGGAGGCCAAGGCGAAGAAAGCCGAACTCGACAGCCTCGTGCATCCGGAGAGCGGCATCCCGAACCTCTCGATCCGCTTGGGCGTCGACGCGTCCGGGTTCGAGCTGGATGCGCCCTTGCCGGAGATCCCGGTCACCAACCAGAGCCAGAGCGGGCAGGCGGCGCTAGTGGCGCTGGCGCGGCGGGAGAAGCTGACGGTTCGGCAGCTGGCGCAGCTCGTCGGCGGTTATGGCGGATTGCAGATGGTGGGGACGCCGGCGCAGATCGCCGATCAGATGCAGGCCTGGCTCGAGACGGAGGCGAGCGACGGGTTCAACGTGATGTTCCCGACGGTGCCGGCCGGGCTCGACGATTTCGTGGACCAGGTGGTGCCGGAGCTGCAGCGGCGCGGCGTGTTCCGCACCTCGTACGAAGGCTCGACGCTGCGGGACCATCTGGGCTTGCAGCGGCCGCGCAACCAGTTCTTCGCGGCGCCGCTGTCGCGCGCGGCCGAGTGAGCGTCACCACCACTCGGTGCCGGGCGAGCCTTTGAAGGGGCCGATCAGGTCACTGGTGATCCAGCCGCCGTAGAAGCCGCCGGGTTGGGGCGTGACGATCTCGTCGCCGACGGTGCAGGAATCCATGCGCCCGGCATAGAGCGCGATGTGGTCGCGCAGCGCGGCGTAAGGCGGCGCGGGGTCAGGGTAAGTCCAGCCGGCATCGCGCTCTGCGCGCGCGCCGCCGATAAGCGTGACGTAGTCGGCCTCGCCTTTCCACTCGCAGAAGCTACGGCGGGTGCTGCCGGGTGCGGTGCTGCCGGGGCGGAAGGCATCGGGCGGCAGGTAATAGGTCGGTGGATGGGTGGTCTCGAGGATGCGCCACGCCTGGAGCGTATCGGCGATCATGATCCCGCCGAGCGTGACGGTGATGCGTCGGCTCTCGCGTTCGATTGCGGGCGGACGAGGGAAATCGGCGACGCGCAACGGGGCTGGCATGAAGCCGAAATGGCCCGGCGGCAGCGCTCCGCAAGTTCGGCTCAGAATTCCTTCCAATCGTCCGTCGCGACGGCGCCGTTGCCCTGGGTGCGCATTCTCGGACGCCCGGACCCCCCAGTGGGTTTGTGATCTCCGGCAGCGGAGCCGCGTCAGGCGGCCTTCGCGGCCTCGTTAGCGATTCGGTTGAGGTTCGCGAGCACGTCGCGGCCGACCTTCATGCGTTCGGCGACGGCCATGTCCTTCACCACGGCAAGCTTGTGGTCGGGGCGCAGGCGGATGGGCTGCTTGGCGCGGCCGAGCCATGCGATCAGGCCGGCCGGGTTGCGGAAGGCGTTGCCGCGGAATTGCAGGACCATGCCCTTCGGGCCAGCCTCGAGCTTCTCGACGCCGGCTTCGCGGCACAGGCGCTTGAGCGCGACGACCTGGAGCAGGTTCTCGACCTCCGCGGGCATGGGACCGAAACGGTCGACCAGTTCGGCGGCCATGGCTTCGCCCTCGGCGTCCGACGCGAGCGCGCCGATGCGCCGGTAGAGGCCGAGGCGGACGGGAAGGTCGGCGACGTAGGTGTCGGGGATCAGGACCGGCAGGCCGAGCTGGATGTTCGGCGTCCAGTCGCGGTCTTCGGCCTTCTTGCGGCCCTTCTCGGCGCGCATCTCGACGACGGCGTCCTCCAGCATCTGCTGGTAGAGCTCGATGCCGACCTCGCGGATGTGGCCGGATTGCTCGTCGCCGAGCAGATTGCCGGCGCCGCGGATGTCGAGGTCGTGCGACGCGAGCGTGAAGCCGGCGCCGAGCTGGTCGAGCGTCTGCATGACGTCGAGCCGCTTCTCGGCGGCGGCCGAGAGACGGTGGTTGGGCGGCCAGGTGAGATAGGCGTAGCCGCGCTGCTTGCCGCGGCCGACCCGGCCGCGGAGCTGGTAGAGCTGCCCCAGGCCGAACATGTCGGCGCGGTGGATGATCAGCGTGTTGACGGCGGGCATGTCGAGGCCGCTCTCGACGATGTTGGTCGAGAGCAGGATGTCGAACTTGCCGTCGCTGAACTCGGTCATGACGCGCTCGAGTTCGGTCGGCGCGAGGCGGCCATGGGCCTGGACCATGCGGGCCTCGGGGACGATGGCGCGGACGCGCTCGGCCATCCGGTCCATGTCCTCGATGCGCGGCACGACGCAGAAGATCTGGCCGCCGCGGAAGCGCTCGCGCTGGATCGCCTCGCGGATGATCACGCTGTCGAAGGGCGAGATGAAGGTGCGCACGGCGAGACGGTCGACCGGGGGCGTGGCGATCAGGCTCATCTCGCGGACGCCGGTCAGCGCGAGCTGGAGGGTGCGGGGGATCGGCGTCGCGGTCAGGGTGAGGACGTGGACGTCGGCCTTGAGCTGCTTGAGCTTTTCCTTATGCGACACGCCGAAATGCTGCTCTTCGTCGACGATGAGCAGCTCGAGGTCGGCGAACTCGATGCCCTTGGCGAGCAAAGCGTGGGTGCCGACGACGATGTTGATGCTGCCGTCAGCGAGGCCCCGCTTGGTCTCGGCGGCCTCCTTGGCGGTGACCATGCGGGAGAGCTGGCCGACCTTGATCGGCAGGCCGGCGAAGCGGGCGGTGAAGGTCCGCGTGTGCTGGCGGGCCAGCAGCGTGGTGGGGACGACGACCGCGACCTGGGCGCCGGACATGGCGGCGACGAAGGCGGCGCGGAGGGCGACTTCGGTCTTGCCGAAGCCGACGTCGCCGCAGACCAGGCGGTCCATCGGCCGGCCGGCGGCGAGGTCTTCGAGCACGTCCGAGATGGCGCGGGACTGGTCCTCGGTCTCGGCGAACGGGAATCGGGCGCAGAATTCTTCCCAGGCGCCTTCCTGCGGCGCGAGCAGCGGCGCTTCGCGGACCCGGCGGGCTGCGGCGACGCGGATCAGTTCGCCGGCCATGTCGCGGATGCGCTGCTTCATCCGCGCCTTGCGGGTCTGCCAGCCGGCGCCGCCGAGCTTGTCGAGCGCGACGCCGCCGGTCTCGCTACCGAAGCGGGAGAGCAGCTCGATGTTCTCGACGGGCAGATAGAGCTTCTCGTTGCCGTCGTAGATCAGGCGCAGGCAGTCATGCGGCGCCGGGCCGACCTTGAGGGTCTCGAGGCCGTCATAGCGGCCGATGCCGTATTCTTGGTGCACGACGAGGTCGCCCTCGGCGATTTCGGTGGCTTCGGCGATGAACTGGTCGGCGCGCTTGCGGCGGCGGGGCGGGCGGGAGATGCGCTCGCCGAGGAGATCCTGCTCGCCGATGATCGCGACGTCGCCGGCGATACCCACGGCGCCGCTAGCGGCGACGAAGCCGCGCTCGAGGCCGAGGGTGATGATCCCAGCGGTTTTGGCGGGCAGCTTCTGAACGTCGGTCCAGGCCTCCACCGGCTCGACGGGAATGAAGTTCTCGCGGAGCAGGTGGGTGACGCGCTCGCGGGAGCCGCGGGTCCAGGCGGCGATGACCGTGCGGCGGCGCTGGGCGGCGTTGGCGGCGACATTCGCCTTGAGCTGGGCGAAGACGGTCTCGCCGATGCCGGCGCCCGCCTTGGTGAAGACCGGGCCGGGACGTCCACCGGCGTCGGGCCCTTCGGCGCCGTCAGGCTTGCCATAGGGGCTGAAGATCATGCTCGGGCCCATGGCGAGCGCCAGGTCCCAGTCTTCGCGGCTGAGATAGAGGCGGTCGGGCGGCAGCGGGCGGTAAGGGACTTCACCGTCTCGCGGCGCCGCGGTGCGGGCCTCGGCATGGTCGGCGATCATTTCGAGGCGGGAGGTGAGGACCTCCTCGGATTGATGGTCGAGGCTGACGGAGGCGTCCGGCGCGTAGTCGAGCAGCGTCTCCATGTGGGGGTGGAAGAGGGGGGCGAAGTGCTCGATCCCCGGATAGCGGCGGCCCTCGGAGATGGATTGATAGAGCGGGTCGTTCGCGGCGGCCTGGCCGAACAGCTCGCGCCAGCCTTCGCGGAAGCGGGTGATGCTGGCCGGGTCGAGCGGGACTTCGGAGACGGGGCGCAGAATAAGGTCGGTGAGCTTGGTGCTGCTGCGCTGGGACGTGGGGTCGAAGCGCTTGAGGCTTTCGATCGTGTCGCCGAACAGGTCTAGGCGGACGGGTTCGGGCTCGCCGGCAGGGAACAGGTCGATGATGCCGCCGCGGACCGCATATTCGCCGGGCTCCATGACGGTGCCGGCGCGATTGTAGCCGTTGGCCTCGAGGAACCGGATGATCTGCTCGGGGGGCGCGTCGTGGCCCGAACGGAGGACCATGGAGGCGCCACGGAACGTGTCGCGGGGCGGGACGCGCTGGACGAGGGCGTTGACCGTGGTGAGCAGGATGCGCGGCTTGGTGGGCGGATCGAGCAGGCGCGCCAGGGTGGCGATGCGCTCGGAGACGAGTTCCGGGTTGGGTGAGACGCGGTCGTAAGGCAGGCAGTCCCAGGCCGGGAAGCGCAGGATTTCGAGGTGCGGCGCGAAAAAGGCGAGGGCTTCGGCGAGGCGCGCCATACGGCTGTCGTCGCGGGCGACGTGGATGACCGCGCCTTTGTGCTCGGCCCGGCGGCGGACGAGCAGGAGGGCATCGAACCCTTCGGGGGCGCCGTAGACGATCGCGGTCATCGCTGGGCGTGATCGCGGCGGTGCGCGGCTTCGAGCATGCGGCGCAGCATGGGACAGTCGGATTCGGGAGGGATCGGAGCGCGGCCGGTCAGCCAGTCGGCGAGGACGGGTTCGGGGAATTCCATCACGCGTTCGATCTCGTCGAGTTCCGTTTCGGTGAATTGGTCGACTCGGGCGCGCACGAAGGTGCCGATGAGGAGGTCGTTCTCGTAGGTGCCGCGATGGGTGGCGCGAAAGAGGATGCGGCGGCGCCGGGCTTCGGGGTCGGGCAAGCGGTCATCTTCCGGTGGGTAGGAGGCGGTCATATAAGAGCAGCCAGTCACTCTGTCAGCCCGTGGATTCCAAACTCCTTCCCCTGTTCGCACCTTTGACGACCTTGCGCGGCATCGGCCCGGCGCTGGCGGGGAAGATTGCGCGCGTCGCGGGTGGCAGCCGGGTGCTGGATCTGCTGTTCCATATGCCGGACGGCTATCTCGACAGGGGGTATCAGCCGCTGATTGCTCAGGCCGAGGCGGGGACGGTGGCGACGCTGTTGGTCGAGGTGGTGGGGATCGAGGAGGCGACGCCGCCGCGGCCTTGGCGGGTGACGGTGCGTGACGCGTCTGGGTTCGGGGAGATCGCGTTCTTCGGGCGTCGGCCGCCGGCGCTGTGTGCGAAGGGGGCGAAGCTCGCGGTGTCGGGCAAGGTCGAGATGTTCAACGGGCGGGTGCAGCTGCGCAACCCGGACCGATTGGCGCCGCAGGAGAAGCTGGCCGAGGTCGTGGGGTTGGAGCCGGTCTGGCCGCTGACCGCCGGGCTGTTCCCAGGGCAGTTGCGGATCGCGATGGAGCAGGTGCTGCCGAAAGTGCCCAATCTACCGGAGTGGCATGACCCGGCGCTGATGCGGCGGGAGAAATGGCCGCCGTTCCGGGACGCGCTGCACGAGGTGCAAGCGCCGAGCGCGGCGCCCGGTCCGCTGCCGCGGGCGCGGCTGGCCTATGACGAGCTGCTGGCGCACCAGATCGCGATGGGCTGGGCGCGGACGCGGGAACGGACGCGGCCGGGGCGGCCGATCGTGGGCGATGGGCGGTTGCGGGCGGAGGCGCTGACGCGGTTCGGCCATCGGCTCACGGCGGCGCAGGTGGCGGCGCTGGCGGAGATCGACGCGGATCTGGCGGCGGCTTCGCGCATGCTTCGGCTGCTGCAGGGCGATGTGGGGTCGGGCAAGACGGTGGTCGCGTTGATGGCGATGCTGAGCGCGGCGGAGGCGGGGCGGCAGTCGGCGTTGATGGCGCCGACGGAGGTGCTGGCCAAGCAGCATTTCCGGACGATTTCGCGACTGTCGCCGGTGCCGGTGGCGCTGCTGACCGGATCGGTCAAAGGCGCCGAGCGGCGGATCACGCTGACGGGGATCGCGGAGGGCTATTTCAAGCTGGTGATCGGGACGCACGCGCTGTTTCAGGAGGCGGTCGAGTATCAGGACCTGGCGCTGGCGGTGATCGACGAGCAGCACCGGTTCGGGGTGGAGCAGCGGCTGCAGCTGGGGTCGAAGGGCGAGCGGACGGACGTGTTGGTCATGACGGCGACGCCGATCCCCCGCACGCTGCTGCTGACGCAATGGGGCGAGATGGCGGTGAGCCGGCTGGTAGGCAAGCCGGCGGGGCGGCAGCCGATCCGGACCACGATCCATTCGCTGGCGACCCTGCCGGACGTGCTGGACGGGATCGGGCGGGCGCTGGATCGGGGCGAGCGGGTTTACTGGGTGTGCCCGATGGTGGCCGAGAGCGAACTGTTCGACGTGGCGGCGGCGGAGGCCCGGTTCGCGGAGTTGAGTGGGCGCTGGGGCTCGCGGGTGGGATTGGCCCACGGGCAGCAGGATGCGGCGGTGCGGGATGGCGCGCTGGCCGATTTCGCCGCAGGGCGGGTGCAGCTGCTGGTGGCGACGACGGTGGTCGAGGTGGGCGTCGACGTGCCGGAGGCGACGATCATGGTGATCGAGCATGCGGAGCGGTTCGGGTTGGCGCAGCTGCACCAGTTGCGCGGCCGGGTCGGGCGCGGTGGCGGGCAGAGTTACTGCCTGCTGCTGCACGAGGACGGTCTGACCGAGACGATGCGGCGGCGTCTGACGCTGCTGCGGGATACGGAAGACGGGTTCCTGATCGCGGACGAGGATTTCCGGCTGCGCGGCGGCGGCGACATGCTGGGCAAGCGGCAGAGCGGGCTGCCGGGCTACAAGCTGGCGGACCCGGAGCTGCACGAGCGGCTGCTCGAGATCGCGCACAAGGATGCGGCGGTGCTGCTGGATCGCGACCCGCGGCTCCAGTCGGAGCGGGGCCAGGCGGTGCGGCTGCTGATGCGGCTGTTCGAGCGCAAGGAAGCCGTCCAGACTTTGGGCGCGGGATAGGGAGGGCGGAATGGCCAAGGGCTACGTCATGGGGAACATCAGCATCACGGATCCGGAGGCCTACAAGGAGTATGCGCGGCAGGTGCCGGGCGTCGTGGCGCAGTATGGCGGGACATATCTGGTGCGCGGCGGCGCGATGGAGACCAGGGAAGGTGCGCCGCTGATGGAGCGGGTGGTGGTGATCGCCTTCGAGTCACTGGCTGCGGCCAAGCGGTTCTACGAGAGCCCGGAATATGCGCCGGTGCTGAGGATCCGGTTGGCGGCGGCGCGGTCGCAGTTGGCGATCGTCGAGGGGATCTAAGATCGGCACCACTTCGTGAAGCCCTAATTTCGCCCTTGTCCTAAGGGGGGCGCCCGGCGGGCGGCGGAACGCTCGCCCGGGTGGGGAGTTGAGTCGCCCGGAAACGGAGCAGACTTTATGGACGACCTTCGCAAGATCGAGCGCGAAATCGGCAATGGCGGCGAGACGCACCAGCGGACGGATGCAGATCATCCGCTGCTGACGACCAATCACGGGATGCCGATCTCGGACAACCAGAACCAACTCAAGGTGGGGCCGCGCGGCCCGGTGCTGCTGGAAGATCACGTCTTCCGCGAGAAGATGAACCACTTCGACCACGAGCGGATCCCCGAGCGGATCGTGCATGCGCGCGGCAGCGCGGCGCATGGATATTTCGAGGTGACCGACGATCTGTCCGACATCACGAAGGCGGACATCTTCCAGAAGAAGGGGAACAAGTCGAGGTGTTCGTGCGGTTCTCGACGGTGGCGGGAGGCGCCGGGTCGGTTGATACGCCCCGCGACGTGCGAGGGTTCGCGGTCAAGTTCTACACCAAGGAGGGCAACTGGGACCTGGTCGGCAACAACATCCCGGTGTTCTTCATCCAGGACGCGATCAAGTTCCCCGACCTGATCCATGCGGCCAAGATGGAAGCCGATCGCGGCTATCCGCAGGCCGCGACGGCGCACGACACGTTCTGGGACTTCGTCAGCCTGATGCCGGAATCGACGCACATGCTCATGTGGGCGATGTCGGACCGCACGCTGCCGCGGACGTTCGCGAACATGGAGGGGTTCGGCATCCATACGTTCCGTTTCGTGAACGCGAAGGGGAAGAGCACGTTCGTGAAATTCCACTGGAAGCCGAAGGCGGGCCTCGCATCGACCATTTGGGACGAGACGGTGAAGATCGCGGGTGCGGATCCGGACTTCCAGCGCCGTGATCTGTTCGAGCGGATCGGGCGGGGCGATTTCCCGGAGTGGGAGCTCGGCGTGCAGCTGTTCGACGAGGAGTTCGCCAACAGCCTGCCCTATGACGTGCTGGACGCGACGAAGCTGATCCCGGAGGAGGTCCTACCGGTGCGGATCGTCGGCAAGATGGTGCTGAACCGCTATCCGGACAATTTCTTCGCCGAGACCGAGCAGGTGGCGTTCCTGCCCACCAACATCGTGCCGGGGATCGACCACTCGAACGACCCGCTGCTGCAGGGGCGGCTGTTCTCCTACCAGGACACGCAGCTCAGCCGCTTGGGCTCGACCAACTTCCACGAGCTGCCGATCAACCAGGCCAAGGGCACGGCGGGCGGCTGTCCGTTCATGAACATGCAGCGCGACGGCCACATGCAGATGCAGGTGCCGAAGGGTCGGGCGAACTACGAGCCGAACAGCCTGTCGATGGCGGGCGAGATCGGCGGGCCGCGCGAGACCGGTGCTGACGGGTTCAAGACCTTCCCGGCAGAGGAGGCAGGGCGGCAAGCTGCGCATCCGCGCCGAGAGCTTCGCCGACCATTACAGCCAGGCGCGGATGTTCTTCCGCTCGATGGACAAGGCCGAGCAGGCGCACATGGCGTCGGCGTTCGTGTTCGAGCTGTCGAAGGTGTCGATCGAGCATATCCGCGACGACGATGCTGGCCAACCTGCGCAACGTCGACGAGGACCTTGGCGAGCCGGGTCGCGGACGGTTTGGCGATGGAGTTGCCGCCCGCCTCGCGGACGGCGGCCCCGGTGCTGGACTTGGATCTGTCGCCGGCGTTGCGGATCATCCGCGGGCCGCTCGAGAAGCACACGCTGAAGGGCCGGACGGTGGGCATCCTGTTCGCGGACGGCATCGGATGTCGGCGGCGCTGAAGAAGGTGATGGCCGACGTCACGAAGGCGGGCGGCACGGCCAAGCTGATCTCGCCGAAGGTGGGCAGAGTGCCGCTGTCCGACGGCTCGGTGATGAAGGCGGATGCGCAATTGTTCGGGCAGCCGTCGGTGACGGTGGACGCGATCGCGGTGGTGCTGAGCGCCGAGGCGACGAAGAAGCTGGTCAAGGAAGGGGCGGCGATCCAGTTCGTCATGGACGCGTTCGGGCACCTCAAGGCGATCGGGTTCAATGCCGAGGCCAAGCCGCTGCTGGATAAGGCCGGGGTGGAGCCGGACGAGGGCGTGGTGCCGCTCGCCGGGTTCGCGAAGGCGGCGCAGCAGCGTTATTGGGATCGGGAGGAGAAGGTCCGCACGCTGGCTTAGTTCTTGTTGGTGGTGGGTTTCACCCGCCCTACGAGAGGATGTTCGACCGGCCTCTGACTTTGTCAGGGGCCGGTTTTCTTTTGGGCGCGGGCCAGGACGCGGTCGATGAACGATTGGGCGGCGCCGAGATAGCTCGCCGGGTCGGTGAGGCGGTCGATGTCGGGGCGGCTCATATGAGCGGAGACGTCGGGTTCCTGCATGAGGGCGTCGGCGAGGGAGCCGCCTTTGTCGGTCGCGTGCTTGACGGCGTGGTGGGCGGCTTCGCGGCCGAGTTTGGGGGCTAGGCCCATCATGACGGCTTCGGCCATGATGCCGCCGCCCGATGGCGTCGAGGTTGCGGCGCATGCGGGCGGCGTCGACCACCATGCCTTCGGCGATGGTGCGGGTATGGGCGATGGCGCCGCCGGTGAGCACGAAGGCTTGCGGAAGGGCGAGGAGTTCGGCCTGCCAGGGGCCGGTGCCGCGTTCGTGGTCGTCGGCCATGGCGCCCTGCATGAGCGGGACCAGGGCTTGGACGCCGCGCTGGGAGGCGATGATGTATTCCGACGCGATCGGATTGCGCTTCTGCGGCATGGTCGATGAGCCGCCGCGGCCGGCGACGTAGGGCTCCGACACTTCGGCGATCTCGGTCTGGGCCAGCAGGATGATGTCGGTGGCGATCTTGGCGAGGCTGCCGCAGATCAGGCCGAGCAGGGAGACGGTCTCGGCCAGGCCGTCGCGGGCGACGTGCCACGGGGCGAGCGGGGCGGCGAGATCGAGATCCGCGGCGAGGGCTTCCATGACCGCAAGACCCTTGTCGCCCAACGAGGCGAGGGTGCCGGCGGCGCCGCCGAACTCGACGCGAAGGACGCGCGGGCGGAGCTGGTCGAGGCGCTCGAGATGGTCGAGCAGCGGCATCAGCCAGACCGCGCATTTCAGGCCGAAGGTGGTGGGCAGCGCGTGCTGGAGGTGGGTGCGGCCGGCCATGACGGTGTCGCGGTGGCGGTCGGCTTGGGTGGCGAGGGCGTCGGCGGTGGCGCGGAGTTCGGTCTGGACGAGGTCGAGGCCTGTCGCGGACTTGCAGGACGATGGCGGTGTCCATGATGTCCTGGGTGGTGGCGCCCCAATGGGTCCAACGGCCGGGCTCGGTCCCTGCGGCGCGGCTGAGGCCTTTGACGAGGCCGACGACCGGGTAGCCGACGTTGCGGACGCTGGCGGCTAGTTCGTCGGTGCGGAGATTGTCGACGTGGGCGGCCGTCTCGATCGCGGCGGCGGCCTCGGCCGGGATGATGCCGAGGCGGGCCTGCACGCGGGCCAGCGCGGCTTCGACGTCGAGCATGCGCTGGAGGAACGCGCGCTCGTCCCAGATCGCCCGCATGGCGTCGGAGCCGTAGAGAGTGCCGAAGACCGGGCTGTCGGCGGGATTGACGGCCACCGGGTCAGCCCTCCCGCGTAGATCTGCTTGGCCATGCGCATGGCGGAGTTGGCGGCGGGGACGCCGGCATAGACGGCGACGTGGAGGAGCATCTCCGAGATGTCCTCCTCGGTGGCGCCGGTGTTGCGGGTGGCGCGGAGATGGAGCTTGAACTCCTCCTCGCGGCCGAGGCCGGCGAGGATGGCGAGCGTGATGATGGAGCGGGTGCGGCGGTCGAAATGCGGCCGGCTCCAGACGCCGCCCCAGGCGGTGGCGGTGATCCATTGCTGGAAGTTGCGGTCGAAATCGGTGGCGTTGGCCATCGAGCGGTCGACATGGGCATCGCCGAGCACGGCCCGGCGGGTGCGGATGCCGGCCGCGAAACCGCTGCCGGCCAGGAAGCGCAGCAGCGCTCCGGCGACGGCCGCGGGCTGTTCCGCGGTGGGGATGTGGGCGGCGTCGGCGAGGATCTCGAGCCGCGCGCCCGGGATCGCGTCGCGAAGGGCTTCGGCGGACGCCACCGGGGTCGCCTGATCGGCGTCGCCGACGAGGACGAGAGTGGGCAGCGCGAGCGTCGCAGACTGCTCGGTGAGGTCGGCGGCGGCGATGGCTTCAGCGGAGGCGGCGTAGCCTTCGGGGGAGGTGGCGAGCAGCAGGGCGCGAAGCGGCTCGGCGGCATGGGCGGGCGCGCTTGGCGTGACCCAACGGGCGAGGACGGGTTCGACGACGGCCTGCATGCCCTGGGCGCGGACGAGGGCGGCGCGTTCATGCCAGAGCGCGGCGGGCGGGATTTTCAGGGCCGTGTCCATCAGGGTGACGGACGTGATCCGACCAGGGGCGAGGTGGCAGAGTTGCTGGGCGATCAGACCGCCGATGGAGAGACCGACGAGGGCGGCACTCTGGACGCCGAGCGCGTCGAGGACGGCCAGCGCGTCCTGGGCGAGTTGGGCGATGGTGTAAGGGCCGGGGGTGGCGGGGGTTTGGCCATGACCGCGCATGTCCGGCCGGATCACGCGGAAGCTGGCAGCGAGGGCGGCGACGATGGGGTCGTAGACCTGGGACGAGGTGCCGAGGGAGTGGAGCAGGAGCAGCGCGGGGGCGGTCTTGTCGCCGTCCTCTTTGACGTGGACGGAAAGGCCGTTGGCGTCGATCGTCTGCTGCTGCGTCATTCGCTGCTCTCCCTGTTCGGGCGAGAGCGTAGCGGCATTGGCCGGGTTTGACGAAGGGTCGGCGTCAGATGGCGGCCAGAACCGCCTTGCAGACACTGGCGCTGGCTTGCAGCAGGCGGGTAGGGGCGAAGCAATGTTCTTCGAGGAAAATCCGGCATTCGAGGCGCCGAACGGTCTGTAGGCGCTCCGCTTCGTCGTTGCGGGCGACGATCTGCCATTGGACGTTGCGGTTCTGTGGCTCGCCGCGGTCGCTCGGGACCAGGGGACGCGTGGCCTCGTACGATCTGGTCACCACATGATCCCTGGGGACGCCGAGCGAGACGATGTAGGACTTCGCGGTTTCGGCGCGGCGACGACCGAGATCACGGGATTGGCAAGCTTCCAGGCGGTCGGTGTTGCCGTAGAGGTCGACGAGGCTGATATTGTCCTTGCCGTAGCGGGCGACGGTGTCCGTCAACACCTGCTTTTGCCGATCGCTCAACGCGGCGCTGCTCGCCGCGAAGAAGACGCTCCAGCCGTAATCCGCGGTGCGGCTGATCGCGCAAGACGGCAGCGCGACCGACGCGGGCTCAGGCGTGGGCGCGCTGCAGGCGGACAACAACAAGATGACTGCTGCGGCGGCTTGACTTGATCGCATTTGTGCTTGGGGTCTCCACGAGCCCCATTTGCGAATTTCTTCTGTGGCGACGCAAGGTTTATGCGCCTCTGCTGCCGAAACAATCGTGGGTTTGCCCGCCCCCCTCCCCCCAGGGGAAGGGGGCCGCTCGTTAGGCGAGGGGGAAGGCGGAGGCGGTGAGCGGGTCGACGAGGACGACCATGTCCGTGTCGACCTCCTCGCGGCCCGAGGCGTTCTGGGCGGCGACGACGAGGGCGCGGAGCATCGAGGGGTCGTCGATGATGCCCTCGAGATGGACGATGCCGTTGTCGACCTGCATGCCGATCCGCCGGTTCTTGAACCAGGGTTGGCTGTCGAGTTCGGCGGTGAGGCGGGCGAGAATGGCGTCCTTGCTGTCGTCGGCGGGTGCGGGGGCGAGGCGGGAAGCGACCGCGCGAATGATGTCGTGGCGGGTCACCAGGCCGACCACCTTGTCGTCTTGCAGGATCGGCACACGCTTGATGCGGCGCTCTTCCATGAGTTGGACGATGTCTTCGAGCGAGGTGTTCTCGGTCTCGTAGACGGGGGTGGAGGTCATCAGATCGGTGACGCAGCGGCTGTTGGCGCGGACGTAGTCGCAGGCTTGCTCGCCAGGGCCGAACAGGATGCGCGCGACAAGCGAGTGGTGGCGCGCGCCGGTGCCGACTTCGGCGCGGCGGAGCAAGTCGCCCTCGGTCAGCATGCCGACCAAGCGGCCGAACCGGTCGGTGACGGGCAGGCCGCTGAGATGGTGGTCGACCATCAGGCGGAGCGCCTCGGGTAGGGAAGCGGTCTCGGGAACGGTGATGACAGGGCTTGTCATGATGTCACGGGCTTGCATCGTTGCCTCCGTTGGGTTGGTCCCAGGGTAGGTCGTTGGCGGCGAGGCGCTTTGATGCAGGTCAAACCGGGTCATCAGGTCCAGTTCGTGGTGGCCAGCATGGCGACGACGACGATCCCCATGACCAGGACGGCGAGCCAGCCGAGGGCGCGCAGCCAGCCTTTGATGGCGAAGGGCCCCATGATGTCACGTCTCGTCGCGATCAGCAGCATGACGATCATGATCGGGACGGCGATGACGCCGTTGATGACGGCGCTCCAGTAGAGCGCCTTGATCGGGTCGATCGGGGCGAAGTTGATGATCATGCCGATCAGGGTCGCGACGACCAGGGTGGCGTAGAAGGCCTGGGCCTCCTTGGGGCGGCGGCCGAGGCCGGTGGGCCACTGCCGGGCTTCGCCGATGGCGTAGGCGGCGGAGCCGGCGAGGACGGGGACGGAGAGCAGGCCGGTGCCGATGATCCCGAGCGTGAAGAGGAAGTAAGCGCCGGACCCGGCGATCGGGCGCAGCGCGATGGCGGCTTGGGACGAGGTCTGGATGTCGGTGATGCCGTGGGCGTTGAGGGTGGCCGCCGTGGTGATGATGATGGCGAGGGCGATCAGGTTGGAGATGCCCATCCCGACGATCGTGTCGAGTTCGATGCGCTGGAGGGCTGCCTTGCCCTGACCCGGCGCATGCAGCAGGTCGGTCCGGTTCGGGAAGGCCTGGATATCCTCGACCTCCTCGGCGGCCTGCCAGAAGAAGAGATAGGGGCTGATGGTGGTGCCGAAGATGGCGACCAGGGTGGTGAGATAGTCCTGCCGCCAGGAGATCTCGGGCCAGACGAGGTTGCGCAGGACGTGGAGCCAGTCGACGCCGACGACCATGGCGGAGATCACGTAGGAGAGCAGGGCGACGGTCAGCCATTTCAGGACGGCGACGTAGCGCGTGTATTGCAGGAAGACCTGCAGCGAAATGCAGATGGCGGCGAAGAGCAGGACGTAGAGCCAGGCCGGAGCGGGGAGGAGCAACGCCAGCGCGTCGGCCATGGCGCCGAGGTCGGCGCCGAGATTGATGATGTTGGCGACGAGCAGGAGCATGACGATCCCGCTCAGGAGCCAGGACGGGTAGTGCAGGCGGAGCGCGCCGGCGATGCCCGAGCCGGTGGTGCGGCCGATACGGGCGCTGATCATCTGGATGGCGACCATCAGCGGGAAGCTGAACAGCATGGTCCAGCCGAGGCTGTAGCCGAACTGGGCGCCGGCCTGGGAGTAGGTGGCGATGCCGCTGGGGTCGTCGTCGGATGCGCCGGTGATGAGGCCGGGGCCGAGCACGCGCCAGAGCCGGGGCTTGGAGGTGCCGACGACGGGGCTGGGCTCTTCGGGGTCTTGGATCGAGGTCTGGTCCACGCGGAGACTCCGTTTCGTCGGCGTTGCTGGCATAAGCGGCGCCGGGTTGGAAGCACGATCACGGGCGGTGGGCTTGACCGGGCGGCGGATCGGCCTGGAAGGTATCGGGATGGACGCAGCGACCTGGCCGGACGAGCTTTTCGACCTCCTCAAGCAGCAGGGGATCACGCAGGTGGCGCTGGTGCCGGATGCGGGGCATGCGCGGCTGATCCGGCGATGTCTGGCCGACAACGAAATGCGGGTCGTCACGCTGACCACCGAGGAGGAGGGGGTGGCGATGCTGGTCGGCGCCTGGATGGGCGGGGCGAAGGGCGTGCTGCTGATGCAGTCCTCGGGGGTGGGGAACTGCGTGAACATGCTGTCGCTGGCGGCGCTGCACCGGACGCCGCTGCCGATGCTGGTGACGATGCGCGGGGATTGGGGGGAGTTCAACCCGGCGCAGGTGCCGATGGGGCAGGCGACGCAGACCGTGCTGGAGGCGATGGGCGCGCTGGTGCGGCGGGCGGATCGGGCGGAGGACGTGGTGCCGACGGCGGAGGCGACGTTGCGGCTGGCGTTCAACACGTATCGGGCGACGGCGACGCTGATCGGGCAGCGGGTGCTGGGCGCCAAGACGTTTGGGAAGGATTGAGCCGATGGCGCGGTTGGATCGGCGGGACTTGGTGCGGGCAGCGCTGGAGGGGCGGAGCGACATGGTGGTGGTCGCCGGGCTGGGGGCGCCGGCTTGGGACATCACCGCCGTGGGGGACGTCGCGCTGAATTTGCCGCTTTGGGGCGGAATGGGCGGGGCGGCGATGATCGGGCTGGGGATGGCGTTGGCGCAGCCGAAGCGGACGGTGCTGGTCATCACCGGTGATGGGGAGATGCTGATGGGGCTGGGGTCGTTGGCGACGATCGCGGTCGTGGCGCCGCCGAACCTGGCGATCCTGGTGCAGGACAACGAGCAGTACGGCGAGACCGGGATGCAGGAGACGCATACGGCGCACGGGGTGGATTTGCTGGCGATCGCGCGCGGGGCGGGGTTCGCGCGGGTGAGCGAGATCACCTCGCTGGACCAGGCGCGGACGCTGCGGCCGATGCTGGCGGCGGGCGGGCCGGTGTTCGCGCTGGCGAAGGTTTCGGCGGAAGCGCAGCCGCTGGTGCTGCCGCCGCGAGAGGGGGCGTATCTGACGGCGCGGTTGCGGGAGGCGGTGTTGGGGGCGGAGGCGCACGCGCAGGCGTGATCGTCGTCAGGTCGCGCACGTCGGTAATCCCTACGATTAAGCAATGAATGTTGATACAGTGCTCGCGAACCGACACCGCGGGGCAAAAATGGGCTTCAATCAGAACCAGAATCAAAATCAAAACCAAAATCAAAATCAGAACCAGAGTCAGGCGAGTTGGCCGGGTGGAAACATCCCGGCCGAGTTCAGCTATCAGCCCCTAACGCTGGATTTTGCCGTTTATGGGTCGCATCCCGACTGGCCGTTCGAACCAATCATCTACAATCCCAAATCGACATCGAGCACGATCTACGAGGATGGACTTTGGGACCCGAGCAACTTCGCGATCCTGGCGACTACGGAGTTTGCCGCGAAGTATGATTGGACGAAGGACATCAGCACGGATCTTGGGGATACCCTCCTATGGAAACCGCAATTCGATAGTGGCGGGTCGATGACTTACGATCCGACATCGGCGATCGAGGAAGAGATCGGCGACCTCAAATATATGATGGCGGATGATCGCGACCGTTATCTTCCCGAGATCATGGCGCAGTATGATGGCGGTCCGTTCTACTGGTTGCGGTTGATGGGATGGACGAGGGGCTCGCGACCGAAGGCGATCCAACTCATGCACGTTTGCCTTCGAATCGGCGAGATGATGGCAATATTCTATAAGAATAAATATCTGCGGCCGCGGCCATCCGTCATATGTCCGGCCTTGCAGCCGCCGATGGGACCGCCTGGCCATCCGTCGTTTCCGAGCGGGCACTCGCTGCAGGGAAGCTTGGTAAGCAAGTGGCTGGTCGAAATCACTGGCGCGGGTAGTTCTCCATACCAGAAGCAACTCGCTTGGATCGCCGAACGGGTGGGCGTCAACCGGGAGCGGGCAGGGCTGCATTATCCTTCCGACACCAAAGCCGGCGTTATCATTGCGGGATTGGCTTTTGTTAAAATGAAAGAGATCGCCGACGCGAGTGCCGCTGCCGGTTCGACAAGCGCGTTAAAGTTAATCGTCGAGGACGCGCGGACGGAGTGGAAAACGGCGACGGGCGCTACCACGGCCTAGCCAGCACTACGCCTGAAACACCCGGGCCGCCAGATTGTTGTCAAACCGGACGAGATCCTCAAGGGGCGTCGGCGCTTTCGAGCATGGGAGACTAGACGAGGGAAGTGTGTTGGATGGGTCGCCGGGGCAGTTGGCGATGGCGAGGATCGTGTATTTGCAGCTCGGCTTAGGCGTCCACTCGAACGGACCGAAAATTCGTGTAGCGCCGACATCGACGTCGTTGGGCACCGGCAGCGCCGGTGCCGCCAGATTTTGCCATGGCATGAAGGGATTCGGGAACATCGCGTCGAAAGCGTGTTCGACGACGAATACCTCGACTTCGACGGAAGTTGCCTTTGCGTGTCCGCAGTTTTTCACGGCGACATACAGGTAGTTCTTTGCCGATCCGATCGGAACCTGATCGCCGCTCCCGCCATCCGCCGCTGTCCGGTTCCAGATGCCTTCGGGGCGTGCGTGCCAGTGCTCCATCCAAGGGTAGCTTCCGTTGCGGTGGTCATCGGCGATGAAGATGTCCGGCAACGGGATCGTGTCGGGAAAGTGGACCGGGGGCAGACCCTGACGCTCGAAAGCCCACTTGAGCACCTTAATCAAGGTGCCGCCTACGCGGCGGCGGGGTGGCGGTCCATAGGTGGTGTGGGCGTCTTGCAGCCGAAGGGCCAACAGGAAGGTGGCGGCGTCGACGGCCGGGACGATCGTGGCCGAGCCTTGCATCTTGAGGGCGCCGACGATGAGGAAGGCGGCGTATTCCGCTGCGTCAGTTCGCCGCACGATATCGGGGCGACCGGCGGTCATCGCATCACCGCCGATCGCGCGATAAAATCGGAACAACGTCGTCGAAAGGACCTGCTCGCGAGCGTAGCCGCTCGGGTCTCGGAGATCGCTCTGATAGTCCTTCTCCGTGCCCATAGGGCCGACCCATGACCAGCCTTCATCGACCAAACGGTCGTGGCGGCGGTTCGGCGTGGTTCCCCAAGGATAGGTGTCGAAGCGTGGATTGGCGTCGAGGCCGTCGATTGCGCCAAGTTTCGACGGGGGGTCGCCCATGATGGCGGCGAGTGCGTCGCCGGTGCTGTGGACGAACGGAAGTTCGAGATAGTTGGTGGCGGCCGCGATCAGGATGTGACCGAACTCGTGCCAGACGACTCTGACGTCACAGGCGATGCCGAGCGGTTGGATCGGCTTATCGGGTTGCCCCGGAGAACGCTGGAGGTCGGCGAGGGCGAAACGGAGCTGCAAGCGACCTGGCTGGTCATCGACGAGCAGCATGGCTTGAGCGTTGACACAGTTGCCGTCGTGGCAGGAGCCCGGCGTGATGGCGGCGCGTGGGATCACCTGCAGTTTGGGATCAATCACGCCGTCGACGATCAGCGGGAAGCTGGCCAGGGGCAGGTCGAAGCGATCGAGCAGTGCGAGCATAGATTCGACATGGTAATAGGAGTTGACGGCGGCGAATTCGTTCGTGCGTACCTCATAGTTGAAGACGCCGCTGTTGCTTTTGGGCGGTAGCGCATCCGTCTGCCCGGTGCGGCTCTGGGTAGAGTTGGACCAGGGTGACCCGCCAAGAAGCTCGATGCGATCGCTCTCGAGCCGCCATAGGGAGGCCGGCGGTGGCTCGTTCAGGCCGGCGAGGCTCACGGTGGTTCGGAATGGGCGCAGATCGTCGGGTGATGCGCTGGGCCGGATCGAGCGGTCGCCCGATGCGCAGACTGGGTCACATTCTAAGATCAACCCGCTCGGCATGGCGTGGGCAGTGAGTTGCGTAACGCTTAGCGGGACGACTACGGGGGCTGCATGGCTCTCTTTCTGCCATTTGATCCAGGCGACGACCTCCGTCGGTACGCTGCTGGGCAGGCGAAAGATCGTGGCTGGATAGAACTTCCCGGGCTCGAAGATCTGGTCGCCCACCTTGCGTGCGACCGGTCCGCGGTAGCGATGCATGACAGGAAGCACCGGCATGTGGGTCAGCGTTTCGCGGTTGGGAACTTGCAAGCCGGCGGCTTGCGCGACGGCCCGGACGGTCGCGGTCGACGCAATTTTGCTGAGATCCACTTGCGGCGCGATGAGAGCCCATTCGGGCGTCACGAAGGTAGAGACGGCGCCACGGACTACCCAACGTCCGTCTTCGAGTCGCTCGGCAATGACCCGGAAGCCGGCGCCATCGACCGGAACGGCGACTTTGTCGTTGTTCCCGTCCGTGATCTCGCTCGTTTGCTGAATTAGAACGACATATGCGCCTTGACGGAGCGGGAAGACCTTATCGCCGCTGCTTCCGGCCTGTCCCGCTGATCTTGCAGCCATACCGGTAAGTTCTGCTCGGTCGATGTCTGCTGCCGTCACGCCCAGCGTTGTCGCAAAGTGGTCCAGATAGACCTTCAAGAACTGGGTCAGCGTGTCGCCAGGTTTGCTGTAAAAAGGATCGTGCAGTCGGTCCAAGATGACGACACGGTCAGGCGGATTGCCGGCTTCGTGCCGCTGAGAAGTTGTTTCGATCATATATCAACGGTAGCAGAGGCGGACGACTGCAGGAACTGGTCAACACGGTATCGTGACGAATTCAGTCTGGCAGACCTGCGGCGAGAAGGTGCCGATGGAACCGGTCGCGCATCGCCGGGTCGTGACACGGATAGCCGGCGGCGTGGGCAGCGGCGCGAAAGCCCGGCTGCAGGGCGAGGATCTTTGCAGCGGCGCGCCCGGCTTCAGCATAGCGGCGGGTTGCGGCTAGTGCTGCGGCGAGGAAGTGCCACGTCGTGGTGTAGCGGTCGTTTCCCGCGAGCGAGGCTTGGGCTGCTTCGATGGCGGCCGCGTAGTCTTCGTTGATGTAGTGGGCGATGCAGAGCGTCGTGTGCGGCCAGAAACTGAGAGGATCGAGCGGTGACAGGCGCAGGGCGTGTCGCGCACGGCCGATCGCGGCTTCGGTTTCGCCGATGTAGTTAAAGGTGGGCGCGCTGAAGGCCCAGGCGCGGGCGTGTCCTGGGCTGGTGGTGAGGGCTTGGTCGAAGAGGTTGAGCGCGCGGTCATACTGACGGTGTAAGAAAGCATTGAAATGGCCGAGGGCCGCCAGGGCCAGGGCGTTGTGCCTGTCCCGGTCGATCGCGGCTTCGGCTAATCGGATCGCTTCGAGGCGATCGGCGTCCGGATCGGGTGACCATCCCTGACCCACCCGGATGCTGTGCCACTCCGCGGTGGCTGCAAACGCCGCGGCGTAGCCGTCATCGAGCGCGATCGCGCGCCGGAGCAGCGTGCCTGCCCGGACGAACTCGTCGTCGCGCAAACGGTACATGAGCCTGAGGCCTTGGACATAGTGATCGTAAGCGGTCATGCTTTCGGGCCGCTTGTGTTCGATGCGGCGGAGCTCGGCCTGTTGGATTTCGGGGGCGAGCGTATGGACGATGGTGCTGGTGATGCGGTCCTGGACATCGAAGAAGTCCGTGGGGGCGAGATCGTAGCGATTAGCCCACAGCACGGTGTTCGTGGCGGGGTCGGCCAATTCGGCGGTGATGCGAAGTCGGTCGCCCAGTTTGCGCACCGTGCCGGACAAGACGTATCGGGCGCCGATGTCGCTCGAGACGCGTGCTCCGGAGGTGGCTTCCTCGAGGACCTGCGCGGACCTGTGTGAGATGACCAGCACCTCGCGCAACGATGTCAGGGCAGCCGTGATCTCCTCGGCGATACCTTCGCCCAGGTTGACAAGCGAGGGGTCGGGATCGCGCGAGCGGAACGGCAAGACCGCGATAGAGGGCCGTTCCGTCACACGATTCGTCGGTCCGGCATATCGGATTTCCGATTCGAGGAGCACGCGGTAAGCGCCGACCGGGCGGGAGAGATTGCGCAACGCCTGAGGGCCGAGATCGATCATGGCGCGCTTTGGCTCTGGAAGTTGTTCGTACATCGCGTGGGAGATGAGGATCTGGCCCGGCTCTGCTATCTCCTGCAACCGCGCGGCAACATTCACCTCATTGCCGTAGACGTCGTTCGTATTGAGCAGCACGTTGCCAAAGCTGATGCCGATCCTGACGAGAATGGCGCGGTCACGACTGCGAGAGCTTTCCTTCGTTTGCAGCGCGCTCTGGATGTCGATAGCGCACCGGACCGGATCGGCATCGCTTGGGAAAACGGCGAGGAAGCCGTCACCAGTCCATTTGACCGCATTACCCGAAGACCTGTCGAGGGCCGGGCGGATGAGGTCGTCGCGCAAAGTCTTCAAGCGCTCGAACGTTTCTTGCTCGGAGCTTTCCATCAGACGGGTGTATCCCGCAATATCCGCTGAGACGATGGCAAGTGACGCCCGTTCCATCGATACCCTCAAGGCTACAACCGTGAGTAAAGCATTCCGGATCAGTTGCGACCAGGGCGCCGCAGCTTGTCGGGATGAACTTCTGGGACCAGTCTGCAATGGCTTGGATCGGGGAGGCTGACGTTGAGCGGATTGGTGATCGTGACGGGGGGGAGTCGGGGGATCGGGGCGGCGATTTGTCGGCGGGTGGCGAAGGAGGGGTTTGCGGTTGCGGTGAATTACGCGAGCCGGGTGGAGGAGGCGGAGGGGGTGGTGGCGGAGATCGTCGCGGCGGGGGGGAAGGCGGCGGCGTTTCGGGCGGATGTGGCGGACGAGACGGCTTTGATGACGATGTTCGCGGCGGCGCAGGATCGGTTGGGGGTGCTGACGGGGCTGGTGAACAATGCGGGGATCATGGGGGGCGCGACGCGGGTCGAGGGGGTGACGGCGGAGCAGTTGCGGCGGACGCTCGAGATCAACGTGGTGGGGACGGTGCTGGCGGCGCGGGAGGCGGTGCGGGTGATGTCGACGCGGCATGGCGGGAAGGGCGGTGCGATCGTCAACCTGTCGTCGGTGGCGGCGCGGTTGGGGTTGCCGGGGGAGGCGGTTCATTACGCGCTGAGCAAGGGGGCGGTGGATAGCTTCACGCTGGGGTTGGGGCGGGAGGTGGCCGACGAGGGGATCCGGGTGAATGCGGTGGCGCCGGGGCTGATCGATACGGAGATGAACCCGGCGGAGCGGCAGGCGAAATTCGTTTCGTCGATCCCGATCAAGCGGGTGGGGCAGGCGAGCGAGATCGCGGAGGCGGTGGCTTGGCTGCTGTCGCCGGCGGCGTCGTACGTGACGGGGACGACGTTGACGGTGTCGGGCGGGCGTTAACCGACGCGGAGGTGGCTGACCGCGAAGCCGTGGGCGGCGGTGAGGCGGTTGGCGACGGAGAGGCGGTGGCAGATGCAGGGGTCGGCTTCGTAGCAGAGCAGGCAGGAGGGGCGCTCGCGGGCGAGGTGGGCGGCTTGTTCGAGGGCTAGGGCGGCTTCGGTGGTGGAGAGGGCGGCGTCGACGATGGGCCAGAAACGGTCCCATTGGCGGCGCTTGTTGGCTTCGCGGCCCTCGGGCGGGGTGCCGAGGGGGCGGAGGTGGGTGTAGGCGATGCCGGCTTCGGCGAGGGCGTTGCGGAGCGGGGTCTTCGAGAAGCCGGGGCGGCGGCTGAGGGGAAGCTGGCGGACGTCGATGATCTGGGTGATGCCGGCCTGGTGCAGGGTTTCCAGAAAGGTCGATAGCGCGACGCCTTCGTAGCCGATGGTGCAGAGCTGGGGCATGACGGCTTGTCTAGTATTTCCTCGGCGTCGTTTCGAGTGAAAGCGTCGGCGGTCGGCGGCTTCGGGAGGCTTCGTGAAGATCGGGTTGGTGCTGGAGCGGTTCGACGAGGCGGCCGGGGGGCTCGAGCGGTGGACGGTGGGGTTTGCCCGGTTCCTGGTCGCGGAGGGGCTGGAGCCGCATGTGCTGGCGTTCGAGGGGCGGGAGGAGGCGGGGGTGGCGCTGCACCGGCTGGGGGCGGCGCGGGGGGTGATGGGCAAGGCGCGGGCAGTGGAGGCGGGGGTGGCCGCGCTGGGGGCCGACGTCGTGCTGGATACGGGGACGGGGTGGTCGGGGGATGTGTTCATGCCGTGCACGGGGTCGCGGCAGTGGAGCCAGCGGCGGCTGGTGGC
Organism: uncultured Alphaproteobacteria bacterium; assembly: GCA_963848035.1. Classification (GTDB taxonomy): domain Bacteria; phylum Pseudomonadota; class Alphaproteobacteria; order Acetobacterales; family Acetobacteraceae; genus JAVVHH01. Next base: position 758,738 of record CAWKCD010000001.1, on the reverse strand, counting down.
GACGCATCCTTGGGGAATGCGGGTGCGGGCGGCGGTGTCGCCGCGGTCGGTGGCGATGGATTGGGCGTTGGGGCGGTTGGAGCGGGCGCAGGTGCGGCGGGCGCGGCGGGTGATCGCGGTTTCCGGGCTTGGTGCGGGATCTGCTGGTGGAGCGGCATGGGGAGCTGCCGATCGAGGTGGTGCCGAACGGGGTGGAAGTGGGGCGGTTCGCCGATGTGGCGGGGCGGCGGGCGGCGGCTCGGGCGGCGTTGGGGGTGGGGGAGGCGGTGCTGTTCCTGGGGTCGGCGCATAATCCCTGGTTGAAGGGGATGGATGTGGCGATCCGGGCGGTGGGGGCGGTTGAGGGGGCGGTGTTGGCGATCGCCGGGTCGAGCGGGGATGGGCGGTTGCGGGGAATGGCGGGGGAGCGGGTGCGGTTCCTGGGGGTGGTGGAGGATATGGCGGCGGCTTACGCGGCGGCGGACGTGCTGGTGCATCCGACGCGGTGGGATGCTTGCAGCCTGTCGACGATCGAGGCGGGGGCGGCGGGGTTGCCGGTGATCACCAGTTCGCGGAACGGGGCGGCGGAGCTGGTGGAGGAGGGGGTGACCGGGTTCGTGCTGGAGGACCCGGAGGATGTGGCCGGGTTGGCGGCGCGGATGCGGATGCTGATGGATGCGGGGGTGCGGGGGCGGATGGGAGCGGCGGCGAGACGGGCTTCGGCTGGGTGGGACGTGGGGGTGAACTACCGGCGGGTGTTGGCGGTTTTGCGGGAGGTCGGGGCGGTAACGCGGAGTTAGTAGGTTAGGGCGTAATGTTGGCGGAGTTTGGCGATGAGGGGGTCGCGGTAGGTGGCGGTGGTGATTTGGCCGTTGGTCTCGCGGACGACTTCGGCTTCGTTGCGGGTGAGGCGGGAGACGTACCAGGCGTGGAAGACGCCGCCGGCGATGGTGGGGACGCGGTCGTGGCCGACGGCGAAGGCGGGGGCGAATTCGATCGGGTGGCCGATGATGCCGCGTCCGGCGGCGAGGACGCGCATGGTGGATTCCTCGGCGGTGTCGGTGTCGGGGCCGAAGCGTTTGCGCAGGATGATGAGGGATTCCAAGTCGGCTTTGAGGAAGGCCATGAAGTGCGGGTGGATGTACCAGCCGTGCGGGTTGCCGCGGTGATGGTCGCGGAAGACGGCGCCAGCGAGGCGGTTTTGGTCGTCGAGGCGGTCGGCGGTGTTTTCGAGCCAGTCGGGGGCGACGGGGTGGGCGTCGGAGTCGAGCAGGACGATGCGGTCGTGGCGGGCGCGGCGGATCGCGGCTTCGGCGGCTTCGCCGTGGCGGTGGTCGCGGTGCCAGGGCCAGTGCGGGCGGGTGATGATGCGGATGTCGGGTTGGGCGCGGAGCCAGGCGCGGGTGCCGTCACGCGAGAGGCGGTCGACGACGATGATCTCGTAGTCACGGGGACCGACGAGGGCGCGGATGCGCTCGACGAGAAGGCGGACCCAGAACAGGCCGTCGACGGCGACGGTGACGAACGAAATGGGTGATTTCACCGACCCGGCAGTAACGGTTGTCCTGCCGGTCCGCAACGGGGCGGGGACGCTGGCGGAGGCGGCGTGGAGCATGCTGCAACAGGGCTTCTCCGATCTCGAGCTGCTGATCGTTGATGACGGATCGACGGACGAGACAAGCGAGGTGGCTGCCGAGTTGGCGGCGGCCGATGGTCGGGTCCGGGTGATGCGGCAGGAGGCGTTCGGGCTGGTGACGGCGCTGAACCGCGGGGTGCAGGAGGCGCGGGGCGCGCTGATCGCGCGGATGGACGCGGACGATTGGGCGCATCCGGAGCGGCTGGAGCGGCAGGTGGCGGCGATGGCGCGGCGGCCGCAGATGGCGCTGCTGGGGACGGGGTGGCGGGTGGTCGGCGAGGGGGGCGTGGTGCGGCGGGTGGTGGTTCCGCCGGAGACGGATGCCGGGCTGCGGGTGGCGATGGGGACGGCCAATGCGCTGGCGCATCCGACGGTGATGATGCGGCGGGACGCGGTGCTGCGGGTGGGGGGATACCGGGCGGCGTTCGCGTATGCGGAGGATTACGATCTCTGGCTTCGGCTGATGGACCGGTACGAGGCGGGGTGTCTGCCGGAAGTGCTGCTGGATTACCGGGAGCATGCGGGGCAGTCGGCATGGCAGGCGCTGGAGCAGCGGATCCTGTCGGAGATGGGGGCGCTGGCGGCGGCGGACCGGCGGCAGGCGGGGCGGCCGGATTTCGGGGATGCGTCGGAGCCGTTGGATCGCGAGCGGCTGATGCGGATGGGTTTGACGGCGGAGGAGATCGCGGCGGGGGTGATCGGGCGGGCGATGGGTTCGGCGCTGGATGCGCGGGCGGCGGGGCAGTGGCGCGCGATGCGTCAGGCGGCGCGGCTGGGCACCGCGCAGCCGGATTTGGCGGCGCGGACGCGGGCGCATTTCTGGGGGTTGTGGGGGCAGTCCTGGTTGCGGCCGGCGGCTTCAGCCGTCGCGGACGGGGGCGCTGAGGAGCGACTCTAGCAGGCTGCCGGGGCGAGCGCGGGCGGAGGGGAACGGGTCCGGGACGTCTTCGTCGTCGTCCTCGTCCGGGCATGGGGCGTTCGGCGGCAGGTGCGGGGTGGGCTCGGGCACGAGTTGTCGCGGCGCGAGGTTTTTGCGGGTAGCGGCGGCGGCGATGGCGGCAATCTTGGCGATGTCGGCGGGGGAGCGGCGCGGCGACGAGGGGTCGAGGCCGAGGTCGCGGCGGATCTCGGAGATGATCTCGTGGATGGGGCGGTTCTCGAGCTCCTCGTCGAGTTCGGGGGCTTCGAGGCGCTCGTAGAGCTCGTCGTTCAGGGAGTTGACGCGCTCTTGCGGCTGGCGGGCGCGGCCGATGGCGTCTTGGACGCCGCGGATGATCTGGCGCCGGGCTTGCGACTTGGCGGCGGCGCGGTCGCGTGCGGGGCGGTCGGCGAGGTGGCGCGCGAGCAGGACGGTGCGGCGGACAGTGCGGGAGAGGCGCTCGAAGTCCTCGATCTTTTCGCTCGCGGGGGCTTCCTGGGCGGCGAGGCCGCGGATGAGTTGGTCGCCGGTGGCCAGCAGGAGGCGGACGGAGCCGATGAGTTCGGCTTCAGAGATGGTCGTTGCGGGATCCGGGACGGGCGTGTCGGGCGGCATTTGCGGCGGATTGGGGATTTATTCTTAGTTAATGTCAAGCGTGTTGGCTGACGGTGCTGGTTGGGGGTGGGCGGCTTCCAGGAGGGCGGTGGCGGCTTGGGGCCAGGGCAGGGGTGGGGGACGGTTGGGGGGTGGCGGCGGGTTGGTGATCCAGTCGGCGATGGCGGATTGCCAGGCTCGGGGGTCGTCGGGGGGAGGCAGGGGTAGGCGCCGGCGACCGTCTCGGGGAGGGCGCCGCCGGTGCTGGCGAGGACGGGGATATTGCGGGCGAGGGCTTCGATGACGGGGAGGCCGAAGCCTTCGTAGGCGGAGGGGTAGAGGGCGAAGGCGGCGTTGGCGTTGAGGGCGGCGAGGGTGTGGTCGTCGACGTTCTGGAGGTGGTGGAGACGGGGGATGCCGGTTTGGAGGTCGGCGAGGATGTCCTCGACCATCCAGCCGGGGCGGCCGACGAAGACGAGGCGGAAGTCGGCCCGTTGGGGAAGGCCGGTCTCGAGCAGGGCGCGCCAGGTTTGCATCAGTGTGGCGTGGCCCTTGCGGGGCTCGATGGTGCTGACGAACAGGGCGTAGCGGCGGGGGGTGAGCGGCGCGGGCGGGGGGCCGGGATTGGGGGGCGGGGGGTCGACGCCGAGGGGGCGGATGGCGATGGCGGGCGGGGGGAGGCGGAGGGTTGCGGCGAGGCGGCGGACGTCGTCGGCGATGCAGGCGGCGTTGACGATGATCTGGTCGGCGATGGGGAGGGTGGCGTGCCAGTGCCGGGTCACGCGGGCGACGTCTTCGGGGCGGTAGAATTGAGGGTGGGTGATAGGGATCAGGTCGTAGCAGAGGCAGGCGTAGCGGAAGCGGTGGCGGGATTTGAGGGCGGCGAGGGCTTGGGGGTCGAGGTGGAACCAGTCGGAGCCGGCGGAGAGGAGGGTGTCGGCCTCGGTGAGGGCGACGGGGGCGGCGAGGGCCATCGAGGGCGGGAGATGGGCGATGCGGCGGCCGTCGGGGGTGCGGAGAGTGTGTCCGTGGGGGCGGAGGGCGAGGAGGGCGTCTTGGGCGCGCTCGATGGGGGCGGCTAGGCGGGGGTGGGTGAGGCGCAGTTTTTCCAGGGCGGCGAAGAGGCGGTGGCGGGAGAAGGGGGATTGAGTGGGGTCTTGGGTATCCAGGGCGGCGTCGAAGCCGGTGAGGGGCTCGGACCAGGTGGGGTTCAGGTGGCGGAAGGTGTTTTGGCTCTTGTCCCAGATGACGAGGTGGGTGTTGGGGCGAGTGCGGGCGGCCGTCGCTAGGGCGTGTTCGACGCGGGTAATGCCGACGGGGGGGCCTCTCCAGCGGGCGAGGGAGGAGACGTCGAGGAGGAGGCGGGGGGGCATCTTTGGGGTGGTTCTTGGGGAGGGTGGGTTGCGCTTCGCTTACCCACCCTACGGGAGGGCGGGAGGTGGGGGGGCGTTGGCGATGGCTTGGTTCATGGCTTTGACGCCGGCGGCGGGGCCGTTGGGGTGGGTCCAGACGGCGTTGACGACGGCGAGGAAATTGGCGCCGGCGGTGACGAGGGGGGCGCAGTTTTCGGGGGTGATGCCACCGATGGCGACGCAGGGGAGTTCCATGAGGGAGGACCACCATTGGAGGAGTTCGGGGTCGGCTTGGGTGGGGGCTTCCTTGGTGGTGGTGGGGAAGAAGGCGCCGAAGGCGACGTAGTCGGCGCCGTCTTCGCCGGCCTGCATGGCGAGGTCGCGGCTGTCGTGGCAGGTGACGCCGAGGGTGAGGCCGGGAAGGCGTTTGCGGGCTTCGGCGGCGGGGGTGTCGGTTTGGCCGACATGGGCGCCGTCGCAGCCGGTCTCGAGCACGAGATCGGCGCGGTCGTTGAGGAGGAAGGCGACGCCGCGGGATTGGGCGATGGGGCGGAGCGCGTCGATGGTGCGGCGCCAGTGGTCGTCGGTGGCATCCTTGAGGCGGAGCTGGAGGGCGGCGACGTCGCCAGCGTCGAGCGCCATGGCGAGGGTGTCGGCGAAGTCGGGGCCGGCTGACGTGGGAGTGATGAGGTAGAGGCGGCAGGGGTCGTCCATGGGCGCGGGTTAGCGGGGGGCGAGCCAGGCGGCAATGAGGCGGGCCGCGCCGGGCTGGGCGAGGTCGAGGGCGTCGGGGGCGGATTGGAGGAGGGTGGCGCCGTATTGGGCGGCGCGGTCGGCGACGCTTGGCCACGCGGGGACGGGGCGGAGGACGATGATCTTGCAGCCGGTGGCGAGGGCTTCGAGGGCGCGGCCGGGGGCGTCGGCGCAGTCGAGGACATCGGGTTGGTCGGTTTGGGCGGCGGCGATGAGGGCGCGCCACCAGAGGCAGCCGGCGTAGAGGGCGGCGCCGGGAGCGGAGAGGAGGGTGACCGGGCGTGCGGGGGCGAGGGCCAGGCGGGCGTGATCGGGGCCGTGGATGATGATGGCGGGCGGGAGGGGGAGCATGCTTGACGTTGAACCGTCTGCGGGGTTTGTGTGGGCGAGGTGAGTAGGGAGGAGTTGATGGCTGACGACGAGGCTCCGGAGGATCGGCTGGAAGCAGCCTTGGAGCGAATTGCGCGGATCGTCGATAGTGGCCGTTCGGCCGTTGCCGCTCCTGTTGCGGCGCCGGGTCAGACGGCCGAGCTTGGCGACCGGCTGGACCGGATCATCGATACCCTGCGCGAGGCGCTGGGTCAGTAGAGGAGGGCCGGCTGGATGGCTCAGGTGACGCTCAGGATCAACGGTCACGCTTATACGATCGGGTGCAATGACGGCGAGGAGCCGCATTTGATCGCGATGGCGGAGGCTGTGGAGAAACGGATCGAGCGGGCGAAGTCGCTCGGAGCGCATAGCGGGGAGTTGCGGTTGCTGGCGATGGCGGCGCTGTTCATGGCCGACGAGCTGCACGACGTGACGGCGGAGCTGGCTGCGGCGAAGAAGGTTCGGGCGGGCGCGCGCGAGCAGGCGAAGGCGGATCGGATCAGCCGGTTGGCCGAGCGGGCGGAAGAGATTGCGGCGGCGGGCGAGCGGCACTAAGTAGAGTGGGTGGGGCTGCCTGGCGCGTCAGGTATTTCATCCCCGGGGCCGATAAGCACTCCCGCGGGAGCTGGCGCTGTCCTGATCGTGGTCAGGGTACCTGGCACCCACCTACGCAAGTAGGTCTCGGGCGGATGCTCCGCCAACGCCCAAGGCGGCTCCACACTCCGTGCCGTTGAAAACGCTACTAGGCTGGCCGTCTGACGGCGATTTCGCTGCGCTCCGATGCTCACGGCCCGGATGGCCGTTGCGCTTCGGTGCTCAGAAATCACCGCCAGCCGACTCAGCCTAGCGCGTTTTGAACGGCACGGCTGGGCCATGGGCCTTGGCGAAACTCCACTGAAGAAATCAATGCGGGCTGGTTTGCTTGCGCTTCGCGCTCGGCTCGATCCGGGGGTCGGGGTGCGGTTGGCGGGGCATGTCCTTCGTGCGTGCGCGCCGGCTGCGGGGGCGGTGGTGGGGGGGTATTGGGGGTTTCGGGGGGAGATCGACGTTGGGGCGTTGATGTTGGCGTTGGTGGGGCGGGGGCATGTGGTGGGGTTGCCGGTTACGCCGGGGCGGGGGGAGGCGTTGGCGTTTCGGCGGTGGCGGCCGGGGGAGGGGATGATCTCTGGGCGGTTTGGGACGTTGCATCCGCAGGGTGAGGTGGTGCGGCCGGATTATCTGCTGGTGCCGTTGGTGGCGTTCGATCGGCGCGGGTATCGGCTGGGGTATGGCGGGGGGTTCTACGATCGGACGATCGCCGGGTTGGCGGGGGTTCGGACGGTGGGGTGCGGGTTTGCGGGGCAGGAAGTGCCGGTGGTGCCGGTCGAGGGGCATGATCGGCGGTTGGATTTGATCGCGACCGAGGATGGGATCGTTTTTCCGGAGGATTGAGTGTCCGAGAGCAAGCCCGACGCGCCGCCGAGCCCGCATGACATCCACCGGGTGATCCGGGAGGAGGGGGAGGAGCAGCTCGAGCGGCATTTGGGGGCGGTGGCTTGGTCGGGGTTGGCGGCCGGGCTGTCGATGGGGTTCTCGTTCCTGACGATGGCGCTACTGGCGGCGCGGCTGCCGGAGGAGGCGGCGTGGCGGCCGCTGGTGTCGGGGTTCGGGTATACGATCGGGTTCCTGATCGTGATCCTGGGGCGGCAGCAGCTCTACACGGAGACGACGCTGACGCCGGTGCTGCCGATCCTGACGAATTTCAGCGTGGGCCGGCTGGGGAAGCTATTCCGATTCTGGGCGGTGGTGCTGACGGCGAACATCGTGGGGACGTGGCTGTTCGCGTGGGCGCTGGCGCATGAGGGGTTCTTTAAGCCGGAGATCTGGCGGACGCTCGGGACGCTGTCGAGCGAGGTGGTGGAGGGGAGTTTCGCGGCGACGTCGTTCAAGGCGATGCTGGCGGGATGGCTGATCGCGCTGATGGTTTGGCTGCTGCCGAGCGCGGGGCCGGCGAAGATGCCGATCATCATGGTGATTACGTATGTGGTGGCGATGGGTCAGTTCAGCCACGTGATCGCCGGGTCGTGCGAGGCGGCGTTTTCGGTGATCACGGGAGCGCATTCGCTGGTCGAATATTTCCAGGTGTTCCTGGCGCCGACGTTGTTGGGGAACACGGTGGGGGGCGTGGCTCTTGTGGCGATTCTCAATCATGCGCCGCTGGCGGCGGAGAGTTAGTCGCCGGGCTGGTCGTGGGTTTCGGGGAAGAAGCAGTCCTTCCAGGAGGATAGGCGGATTTTCGTTACTTTGACGTCGTTCATGTGGTCGGCGATGCGCTTGATGCCGTGGGGCGTGGTGTCGAAAGTCTTGGCGCCGTCGGCGATGATCTGGACGAGTTCGTCGGCGGTGTATTTCTCGTTGGTGGCGCGGAGGTAGATCTCGGCGGCTTCGCGCGGGTGGGCGGCGATGAAGGCGGCGGCGGCGCGGGTGGCGTTGACGAAGGCCTGGATGGTCCGGGGGTTGGCGTCGCGGAACTTGGCGGTGGCGAAGAAGACGGGGTTGCTGAGGGGCTGGCCCATGATGTCGTCGGAGTTGGCGATGACGTGCAGGCCGGGGGTGCGGGATTCCTGCTGCTGGTAGGGGGGCGCGGAGAAGTGAACGGTGATGCCGCCGCCGCCCGAGATGAGGGCGGCTGCGGCGTCGGGGTGGCCCATGGTGACTTCCATGGCGTCGAAATGGGCGAAACCGGCGTCGCCGAAGAGTTGGCGGGCGGCGATCTCGAGGAGGATGGCCTGCATCGAGACCTTGACGGTGGGGACGCCGATGCGGTCGGCGTCGGTGAGGTCGCGGAGGGATTTGGCGGCCGGGTTGCGGGTGACGGCTTGGACTTGGAGGGTTGAGGCGCCGCCGAGGCCTTTGACGCCGCCCTTCGTGCGGTCACAGAGGAGGAGCATGTTGCTCGTCCCGGTCGTTACGATATCGACGTTACCGGCGAGGAGGGTGTCGGTGGCGGCGCCGCCGCTGCTGAAGACGGTCCATCTCGTGGTGAGGTTGGGCAGGCCGAGCTTGGCGGCTTCGGCTTCGACGAGCTTCTGCTGCTCCATGATGATGTTGCTGAGATAGATGATGCTGGGCTGGCGGGTGATGTGGAGCTGGTCGACTTCGGCGTGCCCGGCGGCGGGCAGGAGAAGGAGGAGGGCGGCGAGCATTCGCTTCATTGTCGTCTCCGGACGGGTCCCGGAGGGAGCCTAGCGCGCCGTTTCGGCGGGGCGCTACACGACGGCGCGGATGAGGACGCCGAGGAAGAGCAGGGTGGCGGCCAGGGCGGCGCCGAGCAGCAGATCGGCGACCTGGCGGGGCGGGGCGAGGACCGGGTCGGGCGGGGCGTCGGGATCGGTCTGGCCGCGGAGCAGGGGGACGAGGCTGGGGTTGATCTCGGCGGGGCGGCCGGCACGTCGGCGGTCTGCCTTGGTGTCGGCGCCGGGGAGCGCCTGTCGGTCGGTATCGTCGGGGGGCATGGCGGCCTCGTGGTCTACGGATACTGATCTAACGTCGGCACGCGGCCGGTCGGCAGGGGGCTGCGGTGATATCCGTAGTCTAGGGGCGAAGATTTAATCGGTCATTAACGCGGGGGGCGGAGGCGGCGGAGCTGGGCGCGGACCGCGTCGAGTCGCGCGGGGGTGGATTTGGGAAGGTGGGCGGCGAGGGTTTCGCGGCGGGTCGGCCAGTCGCCGTAGAGGAGGCGGAGGAGGGTGAGGAGTTTGGCCGGGTCGGCGGCGAGGCGGGCGTCGAGGTGGGGGCGGACGTTCAGGCGGCGGGTGCTGAGGGTTTTGACGACGGTCATCTCGAGGAGGCCTTCTGCGCCGCGGGTGAGGCCGTGGCCGCTGGCGCCGCGGCCGCCGAAGGGGAGGCGGGGGTCGGCGGTGGGGACGATGAGGTCGTTGATGCAGACCGAGCCGGCGCGGATGTGGGGGGCGAGGCGGCGGGCAGCGGGAATGGGTCCGAAGATGCTGGCGCCGAGGGCGTAGGGGCAGAGGTAGGATGCTTTGAGGGCGGCGTCGGTGTCGGTCACGGGGATGAGGGCAAGCCAGGGGGCGAAGATGTCTTCCTGGACGAGGGGCATGGTGGGGGCGGCGTTGGCGACGACGGCCGGGTTGCGGGCGGCGATGCGGGCGCCTTGGGATTCGGCGTCGGCGAGCAGGGTGGCGAGGCGCCCGGCGGTGGGTTCGGGGACGATGGTGGGGGGCGGGAGCTGGGCGAGGAGGCGGGAGAGGAGGTCGGCTTCGAGCTCCTTGGGGACGAAGACGCGGCGCGGCGCGATGCACGTCGCGCCGGCGTTGAGGCGCAGACCGTAGGCGAGGCTGGCGGCGACGAGGGCGAGGTCGGCGCCGGGGAGGACGAAGACGGCGTCGACGCCGGAGAGTTCCATGGTGGTGGGGGTGAGGGTCTCGGCGGCGGCGCGGGCGACGGCCGCTCCGGTGGGGGCGCTGCCGGTGAGGACGATGTGGTCGTAGCCGTTGCGGGTGGCTTCGGGGCCCCATTGCTCGGGGAGGATCTGCAGCGCGCCCTGGGGGAGGCCGGCTTCGGCGAGGAGGTCGGCGAAGAGCTGCATGGGGGCGGATTTGCCGGGGGCGGGCTTGAGGCAGACGGCGTTGCCGGCGGCCAGAGCCTGGAGGGCGTGCACGCCGGGGAGGAAAAGGGGGTAGTTGGCCGGGGCGAGGATGAGGACAGCGCCCTTGGGTTCGCGGCGGATCTCTTGCTGCGTGCCGAACAGCCAGAGCGGGGCGGGGCCGAGGCGCTTGGGGCGGAGCAGCCGGGGGGCTTTGCGCTCGAGGAAGCGGGCGGCGGCGGCGAGGGGGATGATCTCGGCGGCGATGGTGTCGGCGTCGGGGCGGGCGATGGTGGCGGCGAGCGCGGCGGCGGCGCGGACGATAGCGATACGGGCGCGGCGGATGACGGCAAGGCGCTCGCGGAGGGGCCAGGTGGCCCACTCGGCGCCCATGCCGCGGGCCCTCACGAGAAATGGATCGGTGACAATTTCGTTCATGCCCCTAACTTCAGAGCCATGTGTCGGTTTCGCAAGCAGGCTATCACCGCTCGAACAGTGAGGATAAAAACAGGCATGGCATCCCAGAACGCGCAGAGTACGTTCCTAGCATGAGCAAGCGAGTCGGGATCATGGGCGGCGGGCCTGGCGGCCTGGCGGCGGCGATGCTTTTGGCCAAGGCGGGGATGGACGTCACGCTGCACGAGGCGCGGGACGTGCTGGGGGGGCGGTCGTCGACGATCACGGCGCCGACGGCGAGCGGGACGTTCCGCTTCGATACCGGGCCGACTTTCTTCCTGTATCCGCGCGTGCTGGAGGACATCTTCGCGGCGTGCGGGCGGCGGTTGAACGACGAGGTGGAGCTGATCCGGCTGGATCCGCAGTACGACCTCGTGTTCGAGGACGGGATGCGGATCGCGGCGACGGGCGACATGGCCCGGATGGCCGAGCAGATCGCGCAGTTGTCGCCGCGCGATGCGGCGGCGCTGCCGGCGTTCATGGCGGACAACCGGGCGAAGCTGGCGGTGTTCCGGCCGGTGCTCGAGAGCGCGTTCAACAGCATCAGGGACCTGGGCCGGCCGGAGATCATCAAGGGGCTGGCGAAGCTGCGGCCGCACAAGAGCGTGGATTCGGATCTGGGGACGTTCTTCCGGGATCCGCGGGTGCGGTTGGCGTTCAGTTTCCAGAGCAAGTATCTGGGGATGTCGCCGTTCAAATGTCCGAGCCTGTTCACGATCCTTTCGTTCATGGAATATGAATACGGGGTGTATCACCCCCGCGGCGGGACGGGCGCGGTGATCGCCGCGATGGCGAAGGTCGCGCGGGAGTTGGGCGCGCGGATCAACCTGCACGAGAAGGTCGACGAGATCCTGTTCGAGGGGCGGCGGGCCGTGGGCTTGCGGGCCGGGGGTGTCGAGCATCGGTACGACGCGCTGGTGATCAACGGGGATTTCGCGAACACGATGGCGACGCTGGTGCCGGACCGGTTGCGGCGACGGTGGACGAACCAGAAGCTGGCGGGGAAGAAATTCTCGTGCTCGACGTTCATGATGTATCTCGGGCTCGAGGGGGCGCTGCCGGAGCTGTCGCACCACACGATCTACCTGGCGAAGGATTACCGGCGGAACCTGTCGGAGATCGAGGCGGGGTTGGCGCCGGGCGAGCCGAGCTTCTACGTGCAGAATGCGTGCGTGACGGACCCGGCGCTGGCGCCGCCGGGCCACTCGGCGCTGTATGTGCTGGTGCCGGTGGGCAACATCACGCCGGGCGGGCCGGATTGGCCGGCGGAGCGCGCGCGGTATCGGGCGCTGACGATGGAGCGGCTGAAGCTGCTGGGGGTGCCTGACCTCGAGAAGCGGATCCGCTACGAGAAGATCATGACGCCGATGGATTGGGAGGCGGATCTCAACATCCATCGCGGGGCGACGTTCAACCTGGCGCACAATATCCGACAGATGCTGCATTGGCGGCCGCGGAACCGGTTCGAGGATCTGGACGGGGTCTACCTGGTGGGCGGGGGGACGCATCCGGGGAGCGGGTTGCCGGTGATCTTCGAGGGGGCTCGGATCACGGCGCGGTTGCTGACGGATGATCTGGGGGTGACGCCGACTTGGAGTTCGGCGTCGGCGATGTCGGAGGATCACTACGTTCCCGCAATAGCCGAGGCGTTGTGAGAGTTCATCTGCAAATGCGCCCGGAGCGGCCATCTGATGCGCGTTGCTGCGCTCCGGTGCTCTCAAACGCACGCCAGCTGACCATTCCGACCACATTTCCAGCCGAACTCGCGTACGGCGCGCGATCATCGTCGGAGGATTTCTGAAATGAACGCGATGTCTGATCAGGGGCGGTTGCCGGTGGGCGTCGTGGGCGCCGGGCTAGCGGGGTTGGCGGCGGCTTGTACGTTGGCGGCTCGGGGGCATAAGGTCGTCTTGTTCGATAAGAACCCTTGGCTGGGGGGGAAGGCGGCGGTTCTCCACGAGCAGGGGTTTCGGTTCGACATGGGGCCGACGATCCTGACGGTGCCGCATGTGCTGGAGCGGGTGTTCCGCGAGGCTGGGCGGAAGATGTCGGATTACCTCGACCTTCGGCGGCTCGATCCGCAGTGGCGCTGTTTCTTCGATGACGGGTCGGTGCTGGATTTGCACGAGGACGCGGATGTGATGCGGCGGACGCTGGATGCGTTCTCGCCGGGGAATTCGGCGGGGTTCCGGGACTTCATCGATTTCAGCCAGAACCTGCACGAGGTGTCGGAGAAGTTCTTCTTCTGGAAGTCGGTGGAGGGGATCGGGGACACGCTCAGCTTCAAGGGCATGGACCTGGCGACGCTGAAGGACGTGTTGAGCCTGAAGATGGGGACGTCGGTGGCGTCGCAGATCAGGAAGCGCGTGCCGGATGGGCGGGTGGCGCAGATGCTGGACCATTTCGTGCAGTATGTCGGCAGCTCGCCGTATGCGGCGCCGGCGGTGCTGTGTTCGATCGCGCACATGCAGACGGATCTGGGCGTTTGGTATCCGATGGGTGGCACGCGGGCGGTGCCGGAGGCGCTGGCGCGGTTGGCCGGGGAGTTGGGGGTCGATCTGCGGCCGTCGACCGAGGTGGTGCGGATCGTGCAGGAGAACGGGCGGGCTTCGGGGGTGGTGACGGCCAGCGGCGAGACGGTGCGGCTGTCGGCGGTGGTTTCCAACATGGATAGCGTCCGGACGATGCGCGAGCTGGTGGGCGGGGAGCCGGCGCGGAAGTTCGGGCGGCGGTGGAAGCGGGAGCCGGCTTGCTCGGGAGTGGTGCTGTATCTGGGGCTGGACCGGGCGTACGAGCACCTGGCGCACCATGATTTCGTGTTCTCGCGCGATCCGGAGGAGGAGTTCGACTGGATCTACAAGAAGGGGGAGCCGGCGCCGGACCCAACTTGTTATTTGGCTGCAACGACACGGACGGAGCCGGGCACGGCGCCGGAGGGCGGCGAGGCGCTGTATGTGCTGGTGCATACGCCGTATCTGCGGCCGCATCATGATTGGACGAAGATGCTGCCGGGCTACCGGCAGGTGATCCTGGACAAGCTGAAGCGGTGTGCGGGGATGCCGGACCTGGAGGAGCGGATCGTGTTCGAGCGGCATCTGACGCCGCAGGACATCCATGAGCGCTACAAGGTGCTGGATGGGGCGATCTACGGATTGGCGAGCCATGGCAAGGTGAATGGGGCGTTCAAGCCCGGGAACCGGTCGCGGGACCTGCCGGGGCTGTACATGGCGGGCGGGGCGGCGCATCCGGGGCCGGGGATGCCGATGGTGCTGATGAGCGGTTGGATCGCCGCGGATACGCTGAACCAGGACATGGCGGCGAAGGTGAGCGCATGAGAGCGGCCGCGTCGCTGCTTTGACCGATGACCCTCACCCGACCCTTTCCCGCGAGCGGGAGAGGGCTGTTGCTGGTGGGGATCCGACGTCGCGGCATTCGGCGTTTCTGTTTTGGGCGTTCGGCTGGTATTTGCGCTGGTTGTTCTGGCGTAAATTCAATGCGGTGCGGGTGGCGCGGAGCGGGTTGCCGGTGACGCCTTCGGGGCGGCCGCTGATCATCTGCACCAATCATCCGTCGTGGTGGGACCCGGCGTTCTTCATCTTGCTGCAGACGAAGCTGCTGCCGGGTCGGCGGGGGTTCGGGCCGATGGATGCGAAGGCGCTGGGGAAGTATCGGCTGCTGGAGCGGATGGGGGTGTTCGGGATCGAGCTGGAGAGCCGGCGGGGGGCGGCGCGGTTCCTCGAGGCGTGCGGGCGGGTGTTGGCGGAGCCTTCGAACGTGTTGTGGATCACGGCGCAGGGGGAGTTCTTCGACGTGCGGGCGCGGCCGATCAAGTTGCGCGGGGGGATCGCGCATCTGCTGCGGCGCGTGCCGGAGGCGACGGTGTTGCCGTTGGCGCTGGAATACACGTTCTGGAACGAGGGCAAGCCGGAGGCGCTGGCGCGGTTCGGGGCGCCGATCGATGCGGGGCGGTCGCGGAGTGTGGCGGAGTGGACGTCGGAACTCGAGGCGGCGCTGACGCGGACGGCGGACGAGTTGGCGCGGGATAGCCAGGCGCGGGACCCGCGGTTGTTCGTGCGGCTGCTGGCGGGAAGTGCGGCGGTGGGGCCGGTGTATGGGGCGTATCGGCGGATACGGGCGGTGCTGACGGGGCAGAAGATCGACGTGTCGCATGGGGGGCGGGAGTGATCCTGGCGTGGGTGGCGCTGGGGTTGGCGGCGGGGCCGTTCGGGTTGGCGATGGCGAATCTGCGGCTGCTGAAGGCGCCGCCGATGGCCGAGGGGATGCCGGAGGTTTCGGTGCTGATCCCGGCGCGGAATGAGGAGAAGAATATCGCTGCGGCTTGTGCGGCGGTGTTGGCGAGCGAGGGGGTCGAGGTCGAGCTGATCGTGCTGGACGATGGGAGCACGGATGGGACGGCTTGGATCCTGGCGGGGATCGGGGATGGGCGGTTGCGGGTGTTGCGGGGGGAGGGCTTGCCGCCGGGCTGGTCGGGGAAGCAGCGGGCTTGCCAGGTGCTGGCGGAGGCGGCGACGCATGGGCTGATGGTGTTCGTGGATGCGGACGTTCGGCTGTCGCGGGATGCGGTGGGACGGATGGCGGGGTTCATGCAGCGGCATCCGGTCGGGCTGGCGAGCGGGTTTCCGCGGCAGGTGACGCGGAGCTGGTCGGAGGTGCTGCTGCTGCCGCTGATCCATTTCATGCTGTTGGGGTTCTTGCCGATCGCGATGATGCGGCGGTCGGCGTCGGTCGGGTTGGGGGCGGGGTGCGGGCAGCTTTTTATCGCGCGGCGGGAGGCGTATGAGGCGGCGGGCGGGCATGGGGCGATCCGGGCTTCGCTGCATGACGGGATCATGCTGCCGCGGGCGTTCCGGCGGGCGGGGCAGATGACGGATCTGTTCGATGCGGGCGGGATCGCGACGTGTCGGATGTATGAGAATGCCGGGCAGGTTTGGGAGGGGTTATGCAAGAACGCCACGGAGGGCATGGCCCGCGCGGGTGCGCTGCCGGTTTGGACGGTGATCCTGGCGGGCGGGCAGGTCCTGCCGGCGGTGATGTTGGTGCTGGCGCCGAGTTGGGTGTCGGCGGGCGCTTTGGGTTTTGGCGTTGGCTTGCGGCTGGTCTTGGCTGCGCGGTTCCGGCAGCCGGTGATCTCCGCGCTGGTGCATCCGATCGGGGTGCTGGGGCTGCTGGTGGTGCAGTGGTGGAGCCTGGCGCGGGCGCTGCGGGGCGGCAAGGCCACTTGGCGCGGGCGGGCTTATACGGCGCAATCCTGAGCGTTGGCCTGGCCGGGACGGCGTTGGGGGCGCCGGTGACGATCGTGGTGACGAACGTGGAGAGCGCGAAGGGCGACATCATGGTCGCGGTTTGTACGGAGCGGGAGTTCTTGGGGCCGCATTGCACGTATAACGGCAAGGCGCCGGCGAAGGTGGGGCCGGTTTCGATCACGCTGGAGGTGCCGTCGGGGGTGTATGCGGTGCAGGCGTATCAGGACGAGGACCGGAACGGGGAGGTGACGCTGAACCTGCTGGGGATCCCGAAAGAGCCGTTGGGGTTCAGCAACAATCCAACGATCGGGCTTTCGGCGCCGCGGTTCCGGGAGAGTGCGTTCACGTTGGGGGCGATGGGGGCTCGGGTCGAGATCCGGTTGAAGCGGATTCTTTGACGGAAGAAAGTCTTGCTTCGACTCGGGGGGATGCCCACTATTGGTGGGCAACTTAACCGAAAGGAGGTGATCCAGTGTCTCATTGCTCGAAACGGTCCCTAATCGTGACCTGGACACCGGCCGCCTCTTTGGAGATCGCCGGCTAGTCTGTTCGTCTTCGGCTAGGGCCGTCGAACAATGGAAGGCTCCGAGGGGAAACCCTCGGGGCCTTCGTTGTTTTTGGGGTCAAACCCGTGAGGCCGGCCGGCTGACGGGTCTGACGCACTCCGGCGGCTTGTCGGAGAGAAGGGGGCGCGGGAAGGTGTGGGGATGATCCTTTCTGGCCGGCCGGCGCAGGGCGCTTTCAGTTTCACGTTCGATGGGCGGGAGGTTTGGGCGTTGCCGGGCGACACCTTGGCGGCGGCGTTGGCGGCTGACGATGTTTTGGCGCTGCGGCGGACGGGGCGGGGGGAGTGGCGCGGGCTCTGGTGCGGGATGGGGGCTTGTTGGGACTGCCTGGTGACGGTGGATGGGGCGCCGGGGCGGGCTTGCATGGTGAAGGCGGTGGCCGGGCTGGAGGTTTCGAGCGGGGCGGCGGCGGAGCCGCCGGTGCGGGACGCGGTGGCCGGGTCGGAGCGGGCGGTTGATGTGTTGGTGGTCGGTGGCGGGCCGGGGGGGCTGGCGGCGGCGGAGGCGGCGGCTACTTGCGGGGCTCGGACGGTGTTGTTGGACGAGCGGGCAGGGCCGGGGGGGCAGTATTTCAAGGCTCAGGGGGAGAGCCATGGCTGGGAGCTGGATCGGCAGCATCGGCGGGGGGATGCGTTGCGGGCGGGGGCTCGGGTGGCGGGGGTCGAGGTGTTGGGCGATGCGCTGGTCTGGGGCGGGTTCGGGATCGATGAGATCGCGGCGGTGGTCGGCGACGTGCCGGTGGTGTTCCGGGCGCGGCAGGTGATCGTGGCGCCGGGGGCGCATGAGCGGGCGGTGCCGATGCCGGGGTGGACGCTGCCGGGGGCGATGACGGTGGGCGCGGTGCAGGGGCTGGTGCGGTCGCATCGGGTTTCGCCGGGCAAGCGGGTGGTGTTGGCGGGGAATGGGCCGCTGTTGCTGCAGGTGGCGTGCGAACTGTTGGCGGGCGGGGCTTCGGTGGCGGCGGTGGTGGAGGCGGCGGCGGAGCCTCGGGTGGGGCGGGTGGCGATGGGGTTGGCGGCGGCGGGGCCGTTCCTGGCGGCGGCCGGGTTGCGGCATTTGCGGCGGTTGCGGGCGGCTGGGGTTCCGGTGCTTTGGCTGAGCCGGGCGGTGCGTTGGGACGGGGCGGGGTTGGTGGCGGCGACGCCTGAGGGGGAGCGGCGGATCGAGGCGGATGTCTGTGCGCTGAATTTCGGGTTCGTGCCGGAGACGGGGTTGGCGCGGGCTTTGGGGGCGGCGCACGTGGTTTCGCGGCGATATCCGGGCGTGTTGGAGACGGTGCGGGACGAGGCGGGGCGGACGAGCGTGGAGGGCTTGTTCGTGGTGGGGGATGGCGGGGGGCTGGGGGGCGCGGTGGCGGCGCTGGCGCAGGGGCGGCTGGCGGGGTTGAGCGCGGCGCGGGCGTTGGGGTTGGCGACGCCGTCGGTGGTGCCGGCGCGGCGGCGGTTGCGGCGGGCGCGGGCGTTCCAGAAGGCGCTTTGGGAAATGTATGCGGCGGCGGTGCCGGATGTGGCGGGGCTGGCGGACGAGGTGGTGGTTTGCCGGTGCGAGGACGTGACGGCGGAGGCCGTGCGGCGGGCGGTGGCGGACGGGGCACGGTCGGTGCCGACGGTGAAGCGGGCGACGCGGGCGGGAATGGGGCGGTGCCAGGGGCGGATGTGCTCGACGACGCTGCTGGGGATGGTCGGCAGCGAGGGGGAGGCGGGGTTCAACGCGCCTCGGGCGCCGGTCCGGCCGGTGCCTGTGGCGGCGCTGATGCGGGCTTGGGAGGTGCCGGACGTGCAGGTGCCGGCGCCGATTGCGGGACGGTGGGTGACGGCTCGGGGCGGCGCCAATCCGGGGGATTGCGACGTGCTGGTGATCGGGGGCGGGATCGTCGGGTTGTCGGCGGCGCTGTTCCTGGCGCGGGAGGGGCGGGACGTGGTGGTGGCCGACCGGGGGGAGCCGGGGATGGCGGCGAGCACGGCCAATGCGGGGAGCCTGCATGTGCAGCTGCTGCCGTATGAGTTCAGCGCGGATGATCCGGGGCCGTTGGCGGGGACGCCGGCTTTGGCGCAGCGGAGCATCGGGTTGTGGCGGGAGATCGCCGCGGATGCCGGGGAGGATCTGGGGATCCGGACCGAGGGCGGGCTGATGCTGGCGCGGACCAACGAGGATCTCGAGTTATTGCGGCTGAAGGCGCGGTTCGAGCGCGCGCAGGGGGTGGAAACGGAGATCGTGGGGGCGAACGAGCTGGCGGCGTTGGCGCCGGCGCTGGCGCGGGGCTACGCGGGGGCGGCGTTTTGTCCGACGGAGGGGCAGGGGGATCCGTTGCGGGGGACGTTGGCGCTGGCCGGGTTGGCGTGGCGGGCGGGGGTTCGGGCGGCGCGGGGGGTGGAGGTGCGGGCGATCGAGCGGGAGGGCTCGGGGTGGCGCGTGCATACCGGCGCGGGGTCGTTGCGGGCGGGGCAGGTGTTGAATGCGGCGGGGCCGCATGCGGGGGTGGTGGCCGGGCTGGTGGGGGATGGGGTGCCGATCCGGGGGATCGTGCAGCAGGTGATCGCGACCAACCCGGTGGCGCCGGTGCTACGGCAGTTGGTGGCGGTGATGGGGCTGCATCTGTCGCTGAAGCAGGGGGATGGGGGGCATGTGCTGATCGGGGGCGGCTGGGCGGGGCGCTACGACGCGGATGGGGCGACGCGGCTGATGCGGCGGTCGATCGAGGGGAATTTGCGGACGGCGGTCGACGTGATGCCGGGGTTGGCGGGGCTCGAGGTGGTTCGGGCTTGGACGGGGTTGGCGGTTTATCTGGAGCGGGGGCCGGTGGTGGGCGTCGGGCGGTCGGGCGTGTTCCATGCGGTGACGTCGAACGGGTACACGTTGGGGCCGGTGGCGGGGCGGTTGATCGCGGATGCGATGCTGGGGCGGGGAGATCCGCCGGCGGCGTTTGCGCCGGGGTGAGCGGATGGTTGACGAGCGCTGATATTTCCATAAAAATGGAGATATGGAGAAGTCGTTTGCGGTGGCGGCGCTCGGGGCGCTTGCGCAGGAGAGCCGGCTCGACATCTTCCGCCTTCTGGTGGAAGCGGGGGAGAGCGGCGTTCCGGCTGGGCAGATCGGGCAGCGGCTGGGCCTGCCGAGTGCCACGCTGTCGTTCCATCTCAACCAGCTCAAGCATGCGCATCTGGTCACGTTCCGGCGCGAGGGGCGCTCGTTGATCTACAAGGCGGCCTATCCGGTCATGATGGATCTGCTGGCCTATCTGACCGAGAATTGCTGCCAGGGTGATGCGGCGGCGTGCGCGCCCGAGCGTGCCCGGCATGGGTGACTGCGCGAGAGCCGTGGCGGCGCCGGCGGTCCGTTATGACCTGGCGCGCCGCGTGGCCGCCGAGGCTCTGGGGACGGCGTTCCTGGTCGCGACCGTGGTCGGCTCGGGCACGATGGCGGAGATGCTGACCAAAGACGTCGCGCTGGCGCTGCTCGGCAACACCATCGCCACGGGCGCCATGCTGGTGGTGCTGATCACGACGCTGGGCCCGCTCTCCGGGGCGCACTTCAATCCTGCCGTGTCGCTCGTGTTCGCGTTGCGGGGCGATCTGGCCCGGCGCGACGCGGCGCTGTACGTCGTGGCGCAGGTCGTGGGCGGGGTCGCCGGCACGGTTGCGGCGCATCTGATGTTCGCGCTGCCAATGATCACGGAATCGCAGCATGTCCGAACCGGCAACGCGCAATGGTTCGCCGAGGGGATCGCGACGTTCGGGCTGTTGTTCACCATCCTCGCCGGCATCCGCTTCGCGCAGGCGGCGGTGCCTTGGCTGGTCGGGCTCTATATCACCGCGGCCTATTGGTTCACCGCCTCCACCTCGTTCGCCAATCCGGCGGTCGCCATTGCGCGATCGCTGACCAACACCTTCTCCGGTATCCGGCCGGTCGATCTGCCGGGCTTCATCGCCGCGGAGGTCGCGGGCGCGCTGTGCGGCATGGTCCTGCTGGGCTGGCTGCTCAGGGCGCCGACCGGCCCAGTCGCCCCCCTCAACGCAGAGGCACAGCTATGACCGTCACGATCTACCACAATCCCGCGTGCGGCACGTCGCGCAATGCGCTGGCGATGATCCGCGCGACTGGCACGGAGCCGGTCGTCGTCGAGTATCTGAAGACGCCGCCGAGCCGGGACGAAGTGCGTGATTTGGTGCGGCGGATGGGGGTGACGCTGCGCGCGGTGCTGCGGGAGAAGGGCACGCCGTTTGCCGAACTCGGCCTCGGCGATCCGACGTTGTCGGACGAGGCGCTGTTCGATGCGATCGAGGCGCATCCCATCCTGCTGAACCGTCCGATCGTGGTGACGCCCAAGGGGGTGCGGTTGTGCCGCCCGTCGGAGACCGTGCTGGATCTGCTGGACGCGCCGTTGCCGGCGGGTTTCAGCAAGGAGGCATGATGGACGGCAGCGACGTCGCCGGCTCGGACCTCCCGGCGCTCGATCGGGGCCAGTTCGTGACGCCCGATCCGCAGCGTCTGACGGGGCCGGTGTCGCGGCACAAGCCGCGTATCCTGCTGCTGCACGGGTCGCTGCGGGCGCGGTCGTATTCGCGGTTCCTGGCTGACGAGGCGGAGCGGCTGTTGATCGCGATGGGGTGCGAGACGCGGCGGTTCGATCCGGCAGGGCTGCCGTTGCCGGACGCGGTCGATCCGTCGCATCCGAAGGTGCAGGAATTGCGCGGGCTTTCGATCTGGTCGGAAGGGCAGGTGTGGAGCAGCCCGGAACGCCACGGCACCTTGTCGGGCATCATGAAATGCCAGATCGACTGGCTGCCGCTCAGTGAAGGCGGGGTGCGGCCGACGCAGGGGCGGACGCTCGCGGTGATGCAGGTCTCGGGCGGGAGCCAGTCGTTCAATGCGGTCAACGCGATGCGCCTGCTCGGCCGTTGGATGCGGATGATCACCATCCCGAACCAGTCGAGCGTGCCGAAGGCGTTCGAGTTGTTCGACGCGGCGGGGCGGCTGCCGGCCGGGCCGCATTACGAACGGGTGGTCGATGTGTGCGAGGAGCTGGTACGGTTCACCTGGCTGACGCGCGACAACGCCGTCGAACTCGTGGACCGATACAGTGAACGGGTGGAGCGCGCCGGCGCGGCGATGGCGGCGGCGCGCAGCGTCGCCGAGGCGAGGACCGGCTAGGGCTCGCGTCATGGCCGGGCGGGCGCCGCGGCGAGGCGTCGTCGTCTCGGCGATCGGGATCACGCAGACGCTGGCCTGGGCGTCGACCTATTATCTGACGGCGGTGTTCACCGATGCGGTCTCGGCCGATCTGCGGCTGTCGCGCACGTGGTTCTATGGCGGCGTGTCGGCGGCGTTGCTGCTGTCGGGGCTGCTCGGGCCGGTGGCGGGGCGCCTGATCGATCGGCATGGCGGGCGGAACGTGCTGGCAGCGACCAATCTGGTGTTTGCCGCCGGGCTGGTCCTGCTGGCTTCGGCTTCGGGGCCGTGGACGCTGGTGGCGGCTTGGCTGGTGCTCGGGGTCGGGATGGGGTTCGGGCTGTACGAGGCGGCGTTCGCGACGGTGGCCGGGCTGTATGGGGGGGAGGCGCGGGGGGCGATCACCGGGATCACGCTGTTCGCGGGGTTCGCGAGCACGGTGGGCTGGCCGTTGAGCACGGCGCTGATCGACCATTTCGGCTGGCGCGCGGCGCTGCTCGGCTGGTCGGCGCTGCATGTTCTGGTAGGGTTGCCGCTCAACCGGTTGCTGGTGCCGCAATCGGCGCGGCCGGCGGCGGTGGCGGCGACGGGCGCGGCGCCGTCGGGGACGCCGTGGACGATGATCGTGCTGGCGGGGGTGTTCGGGGCGACCTGGTTCGTCTCGACGGCGTTGGCAGCGCATCTGCCGCGGCTGTTGGAGGCTATCGGCGCGACGCCGGCGGCGGCGGTCGCGGCGGGCGCGCTGGTCGGGCCGGCGCAGGTGGCGGCGCGGCTGGCGGAGTTCTCGCTGTTGCGGCAGGCGACGCCGCTGTTCTCGGCGCGGCTGGCGGCGGGGCTGCATCCGGTCGGCGCGGTGTTGCTGGCGGCTGTCGGCGCGCCGGCGGCGATCCCGTTCGTGCTGCTGCATGGGGCGGGCAACGGGTTGCTGACGATCGCGCGCGGGACGCTGCCGCTGGCGCTGTTCGGGCCGGCCGGCTACGGGCTGCGGACGGGGTTGCTGGCGGCGCCGGCGCGGATCCTGCAGGGGGCGGCGCCGCTGCTGTTCGGGCTGGTTCTCGATCGCGGCGGGCCGGTGGCGGCGCTGCTGCTCACGGGATCGCTGACGGGGCTGTCGCTGCTGGCGCTGCTGCTGCTGCGGCCGGCGCGCTGACGCGCCTAGCGAGTCGAGAGCTGTCCTCTTAGATAGGGGTCATGGCGAAAGACCCCTACGAAACCCTAGGCGTGAGCAAGACGGCGACTGCGGACGAGATCCGCAAGGCGTTCCGGAACTTTGCGAAGAAGCATCATCCGGACCTCAATCCCTGGCGACAAGGCGGCCGAGGAGCGGTTCAAGGCGGCGAACACGGCCAACGAGATCCTTTCGGACCCGGAGCGGCGGGCGAAGTTCGATCGCGGCGAGATCGATGCGGAGGGGCAGGAGCGGGCGCCGGAACGGCCGTTCTACCGGGATTATGCCGGCGGGGCGGGCGGGGCGCGATATTCGTCGGCTGGCGCCGGGATGGATCCGGAGGATCTGGGCGACATCTTCGGGGAGTTCTTCTCGCAGCAGGCCGGCGGCGGCACCCGGCCGCGCAAAGGCGCCGACCGGCGGTATCGGCTCGAGGTGCCGTTCCTGTCGGCGATCAACGGGGCGAGCGAGCGGCTGACGTTGCCGAGCGGGGAGACGGTCGACGTCAAGATCCCGGCGGGGATCGAGGACGGGCAGGCGTTGCGGCTGCGCGGGAAGGGCGATCCGGGGCGGAATGGCGGGCCGGATGGCGATGCGCTGATCGAGATCGGTGTGGCCGGGCATCCGTTCTACCGGCGGGTGGGGAACAACGTGGAGATGGAGCTGCCGGTGACGCTGGCCGAGGCGGTGCTGGGGGGGAAGGTGCCGGTGCCGACGCCGCGGGGCGAGGTGGCGCTGACGGTGCCGGCCGGGTCGGATGCGGGGACGCGGTTGCGGCTGCGCGGGCGCGGGGTGGCTGATCAGGGTGACATGTATGTGACGTTGACGCTGGTGGCCGGGCCGCGGGACGAGGAGCTGGCGGAGGCGTTGAAGGCTTGGGCGGCTCGGCATGCCGAGTACGACCCGCGGGAGAAGTTGCGGAGGCACGCATGATCACGTTCACCGCGGTGCTGTCGCGGCTGCCGGGTCTGGACGAGCGGCGGCTGCGGATCTGGATCGAGCAGGAATGGGTGCGGCCGGTGCAGCGTGAGGGAGAGCTGATGTTCGCGGACATCGATCTGGCGCGGCTGCATCTGATCCTGGATCTGGAGCAGTTCGAGATCAGTGAGGGGGCGATGCCGGTGGTGCTGTCGCTGGTGGACCAGCTTCATGCGACGCGGCGGCAGATGCGGCGGCTGGTTGAGGCGCTGGATGCGGAGACGGCAGCGGAGATCGTGCGGCGGACGGAGGGGTAGCGGGCGGGTCACGCCGCTCTGGATTGCGCGCGCTGCGCGCCCCGCAGTGACGGCTAAGGAAGGGTGCCGGGGGCGAGATTCACGGTGATCTCGGCGAGGCGGTGGGCGGCGGCGACGATGCGGTCGAGGGCGGCGGCGCGGTCGGCGTCGGCGGCTTCGCGCAGGACGGCGTGGAATTCCTGTTCGAGGGCGGGGACGAGGTGGGCGCGGCCGAAGGTGACGTCGACGAACCAATCGGGGAAGCCGAGGGTGACGTCGAGCTGGTTGCCGAAGAAGTAGCGGACGGCGCCGGTGTCGTCATGGACCGGTGAGATGAAGAGCAGGTTCCAGAAGGCGTCGCCGTCGCTGCGGTAGTTGACGATCCACTCGATGCAGCCCTGACCGGCCTCGAGGCAGGTGCGGATGCGGCGGGGGGCCTCGGGGTCGGTGTTGGGGCCCTGGAGAAAGCGGCAGTTGCGGCCGACGGATTCCTCGGCGGAGAAGCCGGTGATCCGAGTGAAGGCCGGGTTGACGGCGATCATGGGGCAATCGGGGAGATGCGGGTCGGACAGCACCATCGCGGCGGTGCTGTGTCTCATGGCTGCTTCCAGCGCGTCGCGGATGGGTTCCGCCATGGCCGGCTCCTCCGGGGGTTGTTGGTGACCGGTGAGGTCCAGGGTGCATGAGTGCGGCGGGGCCGGCAAGGTTCCCGCGGGCGGACGCACGCGACGGTTGAAAACCCGGCGCGCATCGGCAACGATCGGCGCGGCGGCAGCGTCCGCCACGATGCTTTGCGATCTCATAACGATAAAAACGATATTTGGGAGGATACGCGCATGTGTCAGCTATGCCGGCGGGGGTTGCTGCGGGATCATTCAGGTTCGCGGCGCGGATTTCTAAAGGGAAGCGTGGCGACGGGGATCGCGGCTACGGGGCTGTTCGCCGGGCGGGCGGAGGCGGCGGGGGCGCCGCCGGAGGATAGCGGGCGGGGGCAGCGGCGGTATGTGATCCGCGGCGGGTCGGTGATGTCAATGGACCCGGCGGTGGGGGATTTTCCGCGGGCGGACGTGTTGGTCGAGGGCAAGAAGATCCTCGCGGTGGGGCCGAACCTGCGGGCGGGGGATGCAGGGGAGATCGATGCGACCGGGCGGATCGTGATGCCGGGGTTCATCGATACGCATCATCATCAGTTCGAGACGGCGCTGCGGAGCTTCCTGGCGGACGGTATCCTGATCAATGACGGGTCGGGGACGCCGAGCGGGAGCACGACGTATTACGAGTATATCCTGCAGCGTTTCGCGCCGGTGTACCGGCCGCAGGACGTCTACATCAACGAGCTGTTCGGGGGATTGTCGCAGCTCGATGACGGGGTGACGACGGTCCACGACGTTTCGCAGATCCATCATACCCCTGACCATTCGGACGCGGCGATCCAGGCGTTGCGGGATACCGGGCGGCGGGCGGCGTTCGGGTATTTCGAGGGAGCGGGGACGAACCCAGCAAACTACATGTATCCGCAGGATGCGATACGGATCAAGAAGCGGTGGTTCGCGTCGTCGGACCAGTTGACCAGCATGATCATGGGAGGCGAGGTCTATTTGGGCGCGCCGATCTACTCGCAGTCCTGGGCGATCGGGCGGCAGCTCGGGCTGCAGATCGCGGCGCACATCCTGTCGCCGTTCGGGATCCGGCCGATCCTGGACCTGTTGGCGCAGGGCAAGGGCGGCGTGAACGGGGATATCGGGATCGGGCCGGACAACCTGTTCATCCATATGACGGGGATGTCGGACGCGGCCTGGCAGCGCGTGCACGACGCGGGAGCGCAGGTTTCGATCGCGGGGCCGATCGAGATGAACATGCGGCATGGGATGCCGCCGATCCTGAAGATGCAGAGCCTGGGAATGGAGCCGTCGCTGAGCGTGGACGTGGAATGCACGCTGACGGCTGATTTCTTCACGCAGATGCGCTCGATGATGAACATGCAGCGGATGGTGGTGAACCAGGCGGTGCTGGATCAGGGATTGCCGCCGAACGCGTTGAACCAGTGGCCCTCGCCGCCGGCCGGGCTTCCGGCGCCGCTGACGACGCGCGACGTGCTGCGGTTCGCGACGATCAATGGGGCGAAGGCGCTGCGGCTGGATCGGAAGACGGGGTCGCTGACGCCGGGCAAGGAGGCGGACATCATCATCCTGGATGCGACGAAGCTGAACGTGGCGCCGCTGAACCAAGTGCCGGGCGCGGTGGTTTCGCTGATGGACCGGACGAACGTGGAGACGGTGATCGTGGCCGGGACGGTGCGGAAGTGGCAGGGGCGGCTGCTGGGGGCGGATCTGGACGGGCTGCGGCGGCAGTTGGAGGGGTCGCGGGATTATCTGTTCGCGGCGGCGGGGATCCCGCAGAACCTGTTCAGCAGTCAGTAGGTTCGCAGCTCGCGTTCGAGATTGCGGCGGGCTTGGGCATCCAGGCTTGCGTGATGGCGGTCGGTGAGGAAGAGGCGGTCGCGGGCGAGGGCGGCGCGGAGGAAGGACGCGCGGCCGGCGGCGTATTTCTCGGGGCCGTGGACGGGGCGGTATTCGGCGGCGATCCCGGCGGCGTAGGCGTCGTAGGCGTCGGGGTCGGCGCCGAGGATGGCCATGTCGAGGTCGAGGAAAATGGCGGTGTCGTCGCGCAGGGCGGCCGGGAGGTCGTCGGGGAGGCGGTGATCGGCAGTGGCGCGGATCATGGTCGCGGCTGCGGCGACGAGGGCGGGGTGGGCGAGGTGGCGGAGGTCGGCTTGGAGGAGGTCGGCGCTGCGGGCTTCGTTGTCGGTGCGCTGGGGATCGTAGATGGCGTCGTGGTACCAGATGGCGAGTTCGACGGCGGCCGGGTCGTGGAGGGGCTGGTTGGGGAGGGCGGCGAGCAGGGCGTCGATGTGGGCTTGGGTGTGATGGGCGCGGTGGGGCTCGGCGTAGCGCCGCCGCAGGGCGGCGAGGTGGTGGGTTAGGGCGGTGAACATGGGGGGAGGGTAGCCGGGATCGGGGGCGGTGATGCAAGGTGGGGGTTCGGGGGGATCGCACTGGTGCATCGCGCGGAGACGAGGGGCTGGGTAGGGGCGGCGGCGCTGGTTCTCGCCCTGTGGGCCGCGCCGGTTTGCGCGCAGACCGATACCGGGGGCTTGGACAAGAGCGGCTATACCCTCGTCAATCCGACCCCGCCGGCGGCGCTGCGCGATTTCAATGCCGATCGCCCGACCCGCAGCAACGGGCCGATCACCGTCGATGCCGGCCATCTGCAGATCGAGACCGATTTTGCCGCCTACACGCACAGCACCGCCGGCGGGGCCACGACGCGCCTGATCCAGGCTTTCGACCCGGTGCTGAAACTCGGGATCACGAGCCGGGTCGATCTCGAGCTGCAATTCACCGGCTATACCTGGCTCAGTGCTACGCCGCGGGACAACCCGGCGAACGTGGCTTCGGCCCGCGGTGCGGGCGATCTCGTGGTCAGGGCCAAGGTGAATTTGTTCGGCAACGATGGCGGCAGCGTGGCATTGGCGCTCATCCCGTATGTGAAGCTGCCCAGCGCGGCGGCGGGTATCGGCAATGGGCACAGCGAAGGCGGCGTCATCGCGCCGCTGGCCATCAAGCTGCCGTGGAACCTCGTTCTGACCCTGGTGCCCGAGTTCGATGTGCTCAAGAACCAATCCGACGCCGGGCACCATCTGAACGCCACCGGCGTGATCGACGTGGGCTATAGCCCGACCAAGGCCGTGACGCTGTATGCCGAATTGTATGCCGCGCGGGGCGCCGACGGGCGGACGCCGCCGGTGTATACGGCCGATGCCGCCGTTGCATGGATGGTCACGGACACGTTGCAGGTCGATATCGGCACGAATATCGGGCTGAACCGGAATGCGCCGAATCTTCAGCTTTATACCGGGATTGCGCAGCGGTTCTGACCGGGCGGCGGGTTCGTTAACGCTGAAAGCGTCCGGCAGGTCGAGCGATCCAATCGCAAGCGATTCTCGTTAACTGATTGTTAAGCCGACTGTGAGAGCGTGCATCCGCCGCGCGGGATTTTCTGCCCGCCTGGCTGTTCGTTTCTATAAACTATCAGATCATTTTCAGTAACGAAATGTGCAAGAAGGGTATCCATTATGGCTCACTTCCTCTCTCGCTCAGCGAGCGCGACATTGGACGCGCTTGGGCAATCGTTTGCTACGATCGAATTCACGCCCGACGGTCACATCCTCACCGCGAACGAGAAGTTCTGCCAAGCCATGGGCTATGGCATTGATGAGATCCGCGGGAAGCACCACTCCATGTTCACTGACCCGGTGTATGCGGCCAGTACCGACTACCGCGAATTCTGGGCCAAGCTCGGCCGCGGGGAATACGATTCCGGTCAATCCTTGCGCTTCGCGCGCGGTGGACGGGAGGTTTGGCTGCAGGCTTCGGTACTCGCCGGTGCTGGGGCGCGGCGGCCGGGTCACCAAAGTCGTCAAGCTGGCGCTCGACATCACCGATGCGCGGAACAAATCAGCCGGCGATGCCGGGAAGCTGCAGGCGATCTCACGATCGCAGGCGGTGATCGAGTTCGATTTGCAGGCGAGGATCCTCGACGTCAACGACAACTTCCTGACGACGGTCGGCTACTCGCGCAACGAGGTCGTGGGTCAGCAGCATGCCATGTTCGTGGACCCCGCCTATGCGGCGTCGGCGGAATATCGTGCGTTCTGGGACAAGCTGCGCAGCGGACAATTCATTGCCGACGAGTTCCGACGCAAAGCGAAGGGCGGCCGCGACATCTGGCTTCAGGCCACCTACAATCCGATCCTCGATGCTGGCGGCCGGGTCACCAAGGTCGTCAAATTCGCGACCGACATCACCGACCTCATGTCGGGGATCTCGACCCTGGCGTCCGGCCTGACGAATTTGGCTGCCGGCGACCTCCGGGTCCGTATCGACCAGCCGCTCACGGCGCGGCTCGACAAGCTTCGCAACGATTTCAACAGCGCGCTTGCGGCGATGGAAAGTGCCATCCGAGACGTTTCCGCGGCTGCTACGGCGATGCAGAGCGGCGCGGGGGAGATTGCGCAAGCGTCCGACGACCTCAGCCGCCGGACAGAGCAGCAGGCGGCCAGCCTCGAGGAGACCGCGGCCGCGCTGCAGGAGATCACGACGAACGTGGGAAAGACCGCCGACGGCGCCAAACACGCGCGTGAGGTGGTCTCGAAAACGACGAAGGAAGCGGAGCAGTCCGGAGAAGTGGTGCGCGAGGCCGTGACGGCGATGGGCGGGATCGAGCAGTCGTCACGCCAGATCGGCCAGATCATCAGCGTCATCGACGAGATCGCCTTCCAGACCAACCTGCTGGCGCTCAACGCGGGTGTCGAAGCCGCTCGTGCCGGCGATGCCGGGCGGGGCTTCGCGGTGGTCGCGAGCGAAGTGCGGGCACTCGCTCAACGGTCCGCGGAAGCGGCCAAGGAGATCAAGGGCCTCATCTCGACTTCGGCCCAGCAGGTCAGCGTCGGGGTCAGGCTGGTCGGCGAGACGGGTCGGGCGCTCGAGCGCATCATGGCGCAGGTGGTCGATATCAACAGCGCCGTGGCGGACATCGCGGCGTCTGCGAGCGAGCAAGCGACCGGGCTCGCCGAGGTGAATACCGCCGTCAATCAGATGGACCAAGTGACCCAGCAAAACGCGGCCATGGTGGAGCAGAGCACGGCGGCGAGCCACCACATGGCGCAGGAGACGGCGGAATTGACCCGACTGACGGGCCGTTTCCAGACCAGTGGAAGTGCCTCTGGTGTCGCCCGTGCCGAACCCGTCGCGAACGGAAAGGTCGTGCGGCTCCAGACGCCGGCGATGGGGCGGCCAGCGCCGGCTGCCCGCAGGACCGCGATGGTCGGCGGAACTGCGAGCGCGAGTCGCAACGAGAATTGGGACGAGTTCTAGACCCGGATCACCAAGCGGTCGGGAACAGCGGGTTTGTCCCGGAGCAGAGCGAGAGTTCTGAATTGACGTCGAGGCCGTCCGCGAGATCCGCGGATGGCCTTCGACGCATGGCCTTGCCCACGATGGACTTTGCCGCGCGATAACCGCATCGCTTCAGTGACGGCGTTTGGCTTCAAGTAGACGGGCCTTCAGCGCCAAGTCTCGAGCCACATCAGTCGTGCGTAGGTCGGGAGCGTCACCGTCATCGACGCCGATGTGATCGGCAGGAAATAGGCGAAACATGCGACGGCCGCGGCGAGGTAGGTCCAGCGTAGGAGGGGCGCGCGGCGGAGGGGCGTGCGGTAGAAGGCGAAGGCCAGGGCTGGGCCGAGGGTGAGCGCGGCGGGGAAGTAATAATACAGGAAGCCGAGGCCGCGGGGGACGAGGGCCCAGGCGAGATAGAGCGCGGCGTAGGCGGCGAGGATGACGAAGGCGGCGCGGTCGCGGGCTCGGAGGAGGGCAGCGAGGGCGGCGAGGAAAGCGGGGAGAGCGGCCCAGACGATGAGGGGGTTGCCCAGGCAGATGATGGCTTGGAAGGCGCCGGGCGTGTCGGGGATGGGTTCGAAGAGGTACCAGATGGGGCGGATGAGGAGGGGCCAGGTGGTCCAGCGGCTGGCGTAGGGGTGGTCGGCGACGGAGAGGGTGGATTGGTCGTGCCACATGTCGGCTTGGCGCTGGAGGAGGTCGGGGATGGACCAGTCGGCGAGCGGGAGAAAGGTGACGGCGTAGACCAGCGCGGGCGCCAGAGCGCAGACGAACCAGTCGCTCGGGCGCATGTCGGACCAGAGGTCGGGACGGAACCAGTCGTCGGGGCGGGGCGCGTCGAAGCGCGCGCGCCATTGTTTTAGGATCGCGACGATCAGGACGGTGGCGACGCAGAGGCTGGCGGGGAAGAGGCCGGTCCATTTGCAGGCGGTCGCCAGGCCGAGACAGATCGCGGCGCCGAGCATCAGCTTGCGGACGGGCGCGCCCGGGCGCCAGGTCGCAGTGAAGGCGGCGAGGGCGGCGGTGGTGAAGGCGGCGAGGAAGACGTCGAGCGTGGCGATGCGGGATTGCACGTAGAGGAACTGGTCGGCGAGGGTGAGGGTGGCCGCGAAGAGGGAAGGCGCCGGGTCGTCGAAGAGGGCGAGGGCCCAGAGATAGACGAGGGCCAGGGTCAGGGCGCCGAAGAGGGCGCTCATGGCGCGCCAACCGAGGGGGGCGTCGCCGAAGATGGCGATCCCGGTTCCGATGAGGGCTTTGGCGAGCGGCGGCTGTTCGCGGTTGAGGGTGGGGTGGTGGCCGGGGAGGAGGAGCTCGCGGGCGGCGGGGAGATAATGGACTTCGTCGAAATAGGGGTGGGCGGGGGTTTGGATGCCGATCAGGAAGATGATCAGCCCGACGATGAACACCGCGGGGGCGAGGAGGAGCGGCCGGGTCATTGGCATGCCGCCCTGGTAGCATGGGCGGCGATGCGGCGTCGTGCGGGGTCGATCAGCGCATGGTCGGGGCGAGCCGGCGCGGCGGAGTTGAGAGCGCCGAGAACGGCGGCGACGATGAGCAGCGCGGGAACGTCGCCGACCAGGTGGCCGTGATGGGCGTCGGCGGCGTAGGACTGGACGGCCATGATGAGGGCGTGGACGACGCTGGACCAGATGGTGAAGTCGATTAGGGATCGGTTCGCGGCGGGGTCGCGGGCGGCCATGATCAGGAAGACGCCGAGCGTGGCGTAGATGCCGACGATCATGAGGAAGTAGTTGGAGGCAGTCGGCGGGCCGTCATGCCAAGTCCATCCGTAGGGCCAGACGAGGGCGATCGGGTAGACCAGGCAGAAGATGATTCCGACGGCGACGAGGGCGATCTGCAGCAGCTTGAAGCGGGACATGGTCGTTGCCTCCTTGGCCCGATCGTTGGGCGGGCGCGGCAATCGTGTTCGTTACGCTACAAGTATAACAAAATCGGCGGCGCATCTCAATAGATGTTCTGCGGCGCTATTCCGGCGCGAGCATGGCGCCGAGTTGGGCGACGACCGAGGGCCAGTCGCCGGGGGCGGGTTGGCGGAGGATGCGCAGGGTCGGGTACCACGGCGTGTCGGTGCGGGCGGAGAGCCAGCGCCAGCAGTTGTCGTATCGGTCAAGTAACAGGACCGGTTTGCCGAGGGCGGCGGCGAGGTGGGCGACGGCGGTGTCGGCGGCGACGACGCATTCGAGCTGGGCGATGATGGCGGCGGTGTCGGCGAAGTCGCGGACCTGGGGCATGGGGTCGTGGAGCCAGGGGGGCGGTATGATGCCCTTTTGCAGGCTGATCCAGGTGATGCCGGGGAGGGCGCCGAGGGGCTTGAGGGCGCTGACCGGGAGCGAGCGGATGGGGTCGAGCAGGCCTTTGGGGTCGCCGGCCCAGACCAGGCCGACCTTTCGGCCCGGCGGCAGCGGGACCGCCGAGGCGGGCGCGGCGACATAAGGCGTTTCGGCGGGGAGAGGGGGACCGAACAGGGCCGGGATGTCGAGAAGGGGGGACCAGAGGTCGTGGGTGGGGAGGCTTGGGAGGGTGGTGACTTCGGCGATCCCCGGCGCGGTGGCGACGAGGCGGGTGAGGGCGGCGGGCATGGCGGCGACCACTCGGGCGCCGAGGGCGGCGAGGGGTTTGGCGTAGCGGATGAACTGGATGGTGTCGCCGAAGCCTTCGTCGTGGAGAAGGAGGAGGGTGCGGCCGGCGATGTCGAGGTCCTGCAGCCGGGGGCTGGGGAGCGGTTTGGGGCGGTTGGGGAGTTTGTGGCGGGCTTGGAGGGCGGGCCAGCCTTCGGCGTAGCGGCCGGCCTTGAGGAGCATGACGGCGCGGTTGTAGGCGATGCGGGCGTCGGCGGGGGCGAGGCGGCTCGCGGTGGCGAAGGCGGCGTCGGCCTCGGGGAAGCGGGCTTGGGCGGCGAGGGACTTGGCAAGGTTGGACCAGGGGGCCGGGTCGTTGGGGCGGAGGGTGGTGAGGCGGCGGAAGGTGTCGGCGGCTTCTTCGATGGGGCCCTGGTCGGCCAGGGTGGCGGCGAGAAGGGTGAGGAGGCGGGTGTCGTCGGGGCGGTGGCGGAGGGCGGCGCGGAGGTGGGGGGCGGCCTGGTCCGGCGGGAGGAGGGGGAGGAGGTCCTGCACGGGGTGGTTGGCGCCGGGGTTGGCGGCTGCGATGCGGGCGAGGAGGGGGGCGGCGCGGTCGATCTCGCCGGTGCCGGCGAGGGAGAGGGCGTGGAGAAGGGCGCCGGCCGGGTCGGCGGCGTGGGGGCGGGCGGCGGCGAGGGCGGCCTCGAAGCGTCGCGCGAGGAGGTGGGCGTGCGCGGCGCGCAGGGCTTCGAGGCGGGTCATGCGGCGGTGCGGCAATTGCTTGACCGGGGCGCGGGGCGTGCAAGGATAGGCCGAGCAAGCTCTCGATCGCCCAATGGAGGGATCCCATGAACGTCGCAACACATCCTGCCCAACTCGCCGGCGTGTCGGAAGCGGAGTGGAAGGTCCGGTGCGACCTGGCCGCGCTGTATCGGCTGGTGGCGCACTTCCGGATGACCGACCTGATCTACACCCATATCAGCGCGCGGGTGCCAGGGCCGGAGCACCATTTCCTGATCAACCAGTATGGCCGGATGTTCCATGAGATGCGGGCCTCGGATCTGGTGAAGATCGATTGCGACGGCAACGTGGTGGGCGAGCAGACGAGCCAGCGGGTGAATGCGGCGGGGTTCACGATCCATTCGGCGATCCACATGGCGCGGGAGGACCTGACCTGCGTGGTGCATACGCATACCGCGGCGGGGATGGCGGTGGCGGCGCAGCGGCAGGGGCTGCTGCCGATCAGCCAGCATGCGCTGAAGTTCTATGGGCGGCTGGCGTATCATGGCTATGAGGGGATCGCGCTGGATCTCGATGAGCGGGAGCGGCTGGTGCAGGATCTGGGATCGCATCAGGCGATGATCCTGGCCAATCATGGGCTGCTGTGCGCGGGGCGGTCGATCCCTGAGGCATTCAGCAACATCTATTATCTCGAGCGGGCGTGCCAGGCGCAGGTGGCGGCGCTTTCGGGCGGGTCCGAGCTGGTGATCCCCTCGGACGAGGTTTGCCGTCACACGGCGGACCAGTTCAACCGGGAGGAGGCGCTCGAGCACTACGAGTTCATGTGGGAGAGCTGCTTGCGGCTGATCGACTCGGACAAGCCTGATTACCGGGGCTGAGACGTTGCCGGAGAGCCGGGCGGCGGGGCCGCTGCTCCGGATCGAGGATCTGCGGACGGTGTTCCGCGGGCAGTCGGGCGACGTGGCGGCGGTGGACGGGGTGAGCCTGGAGGTTCGGCCGGGGCAGACGCTGGGGATCGTGGGCGAGAGCGGGTGCGGGAAGAGCATGCTGTCGCTGTCGGTGATGCGGCTGGTGCCGCCGCCGGGGCGGGTGGCGCAGGGGCGGGTGCTGTTCGAGGGGAAGGATCTGCTGACGCTGCCGGCGAGCGCGATGCGCGATATCCGCGGCAACCGGATCGCGATGATCTTCCAGGAGCCGATGACGTCGCTCAACCCGGTGTTCACGGTGGGCGATCAGATCACCGAGGCGATGCGGGCGCATGACCGGTCGCGGTCGAAGTCGGCGTTGCGGGCGGGGGCGATCGCGGCGTTGGAGCGGGTGCGGATCCCGGGCGCGGCGCGGCGGTTGGACGATTATCCGCATCAGATGAGCGGCGGGATGCGGCAGCGCGTGATGATTGCGATGGCGCTGGCGTGCAGCCCGGACCTGCTGATCGCGGACGAGCCGACGACGGCGCTGGATGTGACGGTGCAGGCGCAGATCCTGGATTTGCTGCGGGATCTGCAGGCGCAGACGGGGATGGCGATCATCCTGATCACGCATGATCTGGGCGTGGTGGCGGAGATGGCCGACGAGGTGGCGGTGATGTACGCCGGCCGGGTCGTGGAACGGTCGGCGGGGCCGGATATCTTCGACGATCCGCAGCATCCCTATACGCTGGGGCTGCTGGGGAGCATCCCGAAGGTGGAGGAGGAGCGGGAGCGGCTGCTCGCGATCGAGGGGTCGGTGCCGGCGCCGTTCGCGTTGCCGGCGGGATGCCGGTTCCATCCGCGCTGCGTGTTCTCGGCGGAGGCCTGCACGGCGGTGGATCCGCCGTTGCGGACGCTGGGGGCGGGGCATGTGGCGGCCTGCATCCGGGCGCCGGTGGAGGACTTGGTCGCTTGAGCGAGACGCTGTTGGAGGTGATCGGGCTCGAGAAGCATTATCCGATCCGGCGGGGGCTGGTTTTGCCGCGGACCGTGGGGATGGTGCGGGCGGTGGATGGGCTGTCGTTCCGCCTGCAGCGGGGCGAGACGCTGGCGCTGGTGGGCGAGAGCGGGTGCGGCAAGAGCACGACGGCGCGGCTGGTGCTGCGGCTGATCGAGCCGACGGCGGGGGCGGTGCGGTTCGAGGGGGAGGACATCACGTCGCTGACGGGCGGCGCGCTGCGGGCGTTGCGGCGGCGGATGCAGATCGTGTTCCAGGACCCGTTCGCGTCGCTCAATCCGCGGATGACGGTGGGCGAGATCGTGGACGAGCCGTTGGCCGTGCATGGGATCGGCGACCGGGCGGCGCGGCGGACGCGGGTGGCGGAGTTGCTCGCGCTGGTGGGGCTGGCGCCGTACCACTCGGCTCGGTATCCGCACGAATTCTCGGGCGGGCAGCGGCAGCGGATCGGGATCGCGCGGGCGCTGGCGGTGGAGCCGGCGCTGGTGGTGCTGGACGAGCCGGTGAGCGCGCTGGACGTGTCGATCCAGGCGCAGGTGGTTAACCTGCTGAAGGACCTGCAGGGGCGGTTAGGACTTTCGTATCTGTTCATCGCGCATGATCTGGCGGTGGTGAAGCACGTCGCCGACCGGGTGGCGGTGATGTATCTCGGGCGGATCGTGGAGATCGGGCCGAAGGGGCGGGTGTTCGCCAATCCGCGGCATCCGTATACGCGGGCGCTGCTGTCGGCGATCCCGCGGCCGGACCCGCATCGGAAGGTGGCGCGGCAGGTGCCGGGCGGGGACGTGCCGAGCCCGACGAACATACCGACGGGCTGCCGGTTCCATACACGGTGCCCGTTCGTGATCGAGCGTTGCCGGGTCGAGGACCCGGCGCTGCGGACGATCGAGGCGGAGCATTTCTCGGCGTGCCATCGGGCGGAGGAGTTGCCGGAGGCGGCGCTGATCGACGAGAACCGGCCGGCGCCGCCGCTCGCGGCCAAGCGGCTGGCGCTGTATGCCGAGCGGCGCGCGCTGGTGCGTCCGGAGGTTTGATGATCGCTTCATTGGTTTCGCCGCGGAACCTGCTCGTGGGCGGGGGCGCGGTGGCGCAGGTGGCCGAGGTGCTGCAGCGGTTCGGGCTGTCGCGGCCGTTGGTGGTGACGGACCCGTACATGGTCACTTCGGGGCTGGTGCGGCGGTGTCTGGACCCGTTGGCGGCGGCTGGGATCGTGGCGGAGGTGTTCAGCGAGACGGTGCCGGAGCCGACGGACACGGTGATCGAGGCGGGGGTCGCGCTGCTGGGGCGGTGCGATTGCCTGATCGGGTTCGGGGGCGGGTCGCCGATCGATACGGCAAAGGCGATGGCCATCCTGGCGGGCGGACGGGCCTCGGGCGCCGGGCAGCATATGCGCGACTTCAAGGTGCCGGTCAGCAACGACGCGGCCGGGCTGCCGGTGATCGCGATTCCGACGACGGCGGGTACGGGAAGCGAGGCGACGCGGTTCACGGTGATCACGGACACCGAGCGCGGCGAGAAGATGCTGATCGCGGGGATGGCCGCGCTGCCGCTGGCGGCGATCGTTGATTACGAGCTGACGTTTACGGTTCCTAAACGGATCACGGCGGATACTGGCGTCGATAGCCTGACGCATGCGCTGGAGGCGTTCGTGTCGCGTCGGGCGAATGTCTATTCCGATACGCAGGCGGTGGCGGCCATGCGGTTGATCGGGGCGAATCTGCGGACCGCGTATGCCGAGCCGGACAATGCACGGGCGCGGGAGGCGATGATGTTGGGGGCGATGCTGGCCGGCATCGCGTTCACCAACAGTTCGGTGGCGCTGGTGCACGGGATGTCGCGGCCGATCGGGGCGCATTTCCATGTGCCGCATGGTTTGTCGAACGCCATGCTGCTGCCGGCGATCACGCGCTTCGGGCTGGAGGCGGCGGAGAGGCGGTACGCGGCCGCGGCGCGGGAGATCGGGTTCGCCGATGCGACGGATTCGGATCCGGTGGCGGCGGAGCGGCTCGCAGAGGGGCTGGTCGCGCTCAATCGAGATCTGGACGTGCCGACGCCGGCGGCGTTCGGGATCGACAAGCGGGAGTGGGACGGCAAGCTCGAGACGATGGCGCGACAGGCGATCGCGTCGGGGAGCCCGGCGAACAATCCCCGGGTGCCGAGCGAGGCGGAGATCGTCTCGCTCTACGGAGTGGTCTGGTCCGGCAATACCGGCTGATTACTTGACCGACAGGTCCGGCGTCTGTGCGCCGTTGACGGTGTTGCTGCTGGTCGCGCCGCCGGCGGTGACGCTGCCGGTCGGGATGCCGCTGAACGGGGCGTCCTGGGCTGAACCGGTCGATTTGCCGGCGCGGGCGGTCGGCGTGACGTGATCGTTGACGCCGACGTTGGG
The DNA here is from genome assembly GCA_963848035.1 of uncultured Alphaproteobacteria bacterium. GTDB lineage: Bacteria > Pseudomonadota > Alphaproteobacteria > Acetobacterales > Acetobacteraceae > JAVVHH01. Next base: position 721,119 of record CAWKCD010000001.1, on the reverse strand, counting down.
GGTGGGTGCCGGTGTCCAGGGTCCGCTGGCGGCGTAGGCCGGTAGGGCATTGAGGACCAGCATCGCGGCGAGGAGTGAGCGCATGCATGTCCAACGTCAGGGGGCGCATGCCGGTTCCGCGCGGGCCGTGCCTGGACGGATCGAAACGGCGGTGGGCAGGATGCGCGGGTGAACCGGATCTTTTCCTCGTGATCACGCTGTGGGTGCCGATCACGCTGGCAGCGGCGCTGTTCCAGACCTGGCGGACGGCGCTGCAGCAGCGGTTGCGGAGCCGATATTCGGTGGGCACGGCGGCGCTGGTCCGATTCTTCTATGCGATCCCGGTCGGCGTGGCGCTGCTGAGCACGTATGTGGTGGTGACGCGGGCGAGTTTGCCGCCGCTTAGCGCCGGGTTCCTGTTGGGGTGCGCGGGCGGGGGAATGGCGCAGGTCGTGGGCACGTCGCTGCTGATCATGGCGTTCGGGCACCGTAATTTCGTGGTCGGCACGGCCTATTCGAAGACGGACGCGGTGCAGGCGGCGGTGGTGTCGTGGTTCGTGCTCGGCGAGGCGCTGGCGCCGCTGGCGTGGATCGGGATCGGCGTCGGGGTGTGCGGCGTGCTGGTGCTGTCGCTGGCCGGGCGCGGGCTGGCGCCGGGCGCGCTGCTGCGCGCGACGGTGCAGCCGGCGGCGCTGTGCGGGATCGGCGCGGGGACCGGGTTCGCGCTGGCCGGGGTCGGGATCAAGGCGGCGACGCTGGCGCTGGCGACGCCGGACAAGATCCTCGCGGCCCTGATGGCGCTGGTGGTCACGAACACGCTGCAGAGCTTGGTGCAGGGGAGCTGGATGGCATGGCGCGAGCCGTCCGGGTTGCGGGAGGCCTTCACGGCGTGGCGGAGCGCGGCGTGGGTGGGGGCGCTGTCGGCCTGCGGGTCGGGCTGCTGGTTCGCGGCGTTCGCCCTGGCGCCAGTGGCGTTGGTAAGGACGCTTGGGCAGGTGGAGGTGATCTTCACGCTGCTTTTCAGCCGATTCTACCTGCGCGAGACGCTTCGGCGGGCCGAGGTCGGCGGCCTGTTCCTCGTCGTGCTCGGGGTGATGATCGTTCTCATCGTCCATTAGGCCTTCGTTAACCGATATCTGCGCATGCTCCGGCCAGCCAAGGAGCATCAAAATGAGCGCGACAGCGGCGGCGGTCGAAGGTCCACCGGAAAAGAAGAAGGGGAAGGGCAAGCTCCTTCTGATCGTGGCCGTCGTGTTGATCGCGGCCGGCGCGGGCGGATGGTTTTCCGGCGTGATCCCCGGCCTGCTCGGGGGCGGTGAGCACGCTCGTGAGGGCGAGGCTGCGCATGGGGAGCATGGCGAGGCGAAGGGCGCCGGAGACGCCGGCGCACATCTTCATGGATATGCCCGACGTCGTGGCGAACCTGAATGCGGGCGGTCGACGCGCATCCTTCATCAAGCTGAAGGCGAAGCTGGAGCTTTCGAAGAAGGAGGATCTTCCGATCGTACAGAACGCCATGCCGCGGGTGCTGGACCTGTTCCAGAGCTATCTGCGCGAGGTTCGGCCCGAGGAGTTGCGCGGGACTGCCGGTACCTACCGGCTGCGCGAGGAACTGATCTCGCGCGTCAGCATCGCCGCGGCGCCGGCGCGGGTGCTGGATGTGCTGTTCGTCGAGTTGCTCGTTCAATGAACGGGGACGGCGAGCGCATTCTCGACCAGGCCGAGATCGACAGCCTTCTCGGGCTGGGCGACAGCCCGACGCGCGAAGTGCATGCGGTCGAGCGGATCATCAGCTCCGGGCTGGTGTCGTTCGAGCGGCTGCCGATGCTGGAGATCGTGTTCGATCGGCTGATCCGCATCCTGTCGACGACGCTGCGCAACTTCACCAGCGACAACGTCGAGGCCGGGATCGACAACATCGTGTCGCTGCGGTTCGGCGACTACCTCAACAGCATCCCGCTGCCGGCGATGTTGGCGGTGTTCAAGATCGAGGAGTGGGACAATTACGGCCTGATGGTCGTGGATTCGGCGCTGATCTATTCGATCGTCGACGTGCTGCTCGGCGGACGCCGCGGGACGGCGGCCATGCGGATCGAGGGGCGGCCGTATACCACGATCGAGCGCAAGCTGGTCGAGCGGCTGGTCGAGCTGGTGCTGAAGGATCTGGCGGCGAGCTTCGACCCGCTCTGCAAGCTGACGATCAAGTTCGAGCGGCTGGAAGTAAATCCGCGCTTTGCAACCATTTCACGCCCGTCGAACGCTGCGATCGTGGTCCGCCTACGGGTGGACATGGATGATCGTGGCGGCCGTCTGGAGCTGCTGCTGCCTTATGCGACGCTCGAACCGGTGCGTGAATTGCTGCTGCAGCAGTTCATGGGCGAGCGGTTCGGCCGCGACAGTATCTGGGAGACCCATCTTGCCGAGCAGCTGCGGGACACGGATGTCGAGCTCGACGTGGTGCTCGACGAGACCACGATGTCGCTGAACGAGGTCATGAAGCTGCAGGTCGGCAGCCGGATCATGCTGAATGCCGGACCCGGCGGCTCGGTGCAGCTGCGCTGCGGCACGGTGCCGATGTTCTCCGGCCGGGTCGGGCGAAAGAAGGATCAGGTCGCGGTGCGGATCGAAGAAACGCTGGCGCGCGCGCTCATCGCGCCACCAACTGAGCAGGTTTGAGGTCATGGGCAGCATCGATTGGATTCTCGAGCTCGGGCTTGTCGGCCTGCTCGGCGTCACACTCATCCACGCCGTTCGGCTGGAGCGCGCGTTGAAGAGCCTGCGCCAGGATCGCACCGCGCTCGGCCAGGCGATTGCGGGCTTCGACGATAGCGCGCGGCAGGCGGAGGCGGGCATCAATCGCTTGAACGCGGTGGCGTCCGATACGGCGCAGGTGCTGGTGCAGCGGTTGGAACTGGGCTCGTCGTTGCGCGACGACCTGCAGTTCCTGATCGACCGCGGGACGACCGTGGCCGACCGGTTGGATGGGCTGGTGCGCGCGACCCGGCACACGGCAGGAGGGCCGCCTGCGCCCGCGGCGAGTTCCTCGGCAGCCGCCGAACCGAAGGTGCGGAGCCAGGCCGAACGCGAACTGCTGCTGGCACTCCGGGGAGGCCAATGATGATCAAGATCCGTCCGCTTCCCGCGACGATCGTCCTGATGGCGGCGCTGACCGCGGTCAAGACAGCGGGATTGATGCAGGCCGTCGGCATCGGCTCGCCGGCGCGCGCCAACACCACCGCGCATGAGACGGCGCCCAAGCCGGCCCATGAGGAGAAGCCCGTGCAGAGCGAGCGCAAACCCGGCGCCGCCCCGATACCCGCGCCGGTGGCGACACCGCCCGAGCCGCAGATCAGCGACTCCGAACGGGCCGCGCTGCAGGATCTGCGCGCGCGCCGCACGCAGATCGAGGCGCAGTCGACCAAGCTGGACGAGCGCGAGGCGCTGCTGTCCGCCGCCGAGCGTCGACTGACGGAACGTATGCAGCAGATGGCCGCGCTGCAGACCAAACTCGAGCAGCTCGACAAGGATCGTCACGAGCGCGACGAGGCGAATTGGCGCGGCCTGGTCAAGACATACGAAGCGATGCGGCCGCGCGACGCCGCCACGATCTTCAACGATCTGGACAGTGCCGTGCTCATTCCGGTTTTGGATCGGATGAAGGAGGCCAAAGCGGGTCCCATCCTGGCGGCGATGTCGCCGGAGCGCGCTCGGGCGGTCACGACGCAGTTGGCGCAGTGGCGCACGCAAACGAGCGCCGCGCCGCATCTCTCCGGCACCGACGAGGCGCACAAATGAGGCGTGCGCTTTCCGTCGGGGTCGCGCTGTTCGCGGCCGCGTCGGCTCGGGCCGAGCCGGTTTCCGTGCAGGTCGGCGATCACGGCAGTTTTGGGCGGCTCGTCTTCGAGGTGACCGGGCCGGGCCGGGCCGAGGTCGTGCAGCGCGACGAAACGGTGCAGATCACCGCGTCGGGGACGACCATCGGGACGCCGCCGCGTGTGCCGCGGAACGTCCTCGCGTTCGAGGGGGGCGATGGCAAGGCGTCGGTGACGGTTGCGACCGGCGCCCGGATAAAGTCGGTCCGAAGCGGTAAGTATCTCATCCTCGACGTGTTCGATCCGGGTCCGCGCCCGCATGCGCTGACAAGCGCAGCGACGCATCTCAATCCGCTCTGGACGCCGCCGCCCGTTGCCAAGCCTGCGGCAGCGCCGGCCGCCGTGAGCGCGCCTGCGCCAGCGCCGGCCGAGACGCCCGCCAAGCCGGTTGAGGCGCCGGCTCCTCCGGCGGCCCCTGCCGAGCAGGAGACAGCCGAGGCGGCAGCCGATGCGCCGGCTGCGGCGAAGAAGCCGGCAGCGCCGGAGCCGATCCGCGTGCAGGCCGGGCTCGAGGTGGGCGCGGCGGCATTCCGGCGCGGCGATCTGGGCATCGTGGTGTTCGACGACCGCGTGGATGTGGCGCCGAGCGTTGCCGATGGCTTGCTGGACCGGGCGACTGTGCAGCAGACGCAAGGAGCGACGGTCGTCACGCTGCCGCTTTCCGCCGATGAAGCGATCGCGATGACGCGCGATCGGGCCGGCTGGGTCATCGATGTCGGCGCTGCGCCGGGCACGGTCGCCGCGCAAAGCGCGGTTGCGGATGGCATCGCGTTTCAGTTCGATCAGTCCGGACGCGCGTTGACGATCAGCGATCCCACCACGGGGCAGACCCTGCTGCTCGGGACAGTGCGACAGGGCGGGCGAGACAGCGGCAAGATCGACACGCCGCGGATCGCGACGGGTTACGCGTTGCTGCCGACTTGGTTGGGGCTGGCGCTCGAAGTCACGTCCGACAGCGTCGATCTGCGGACGTCGCATACGGGTTTCACGTTGAAAATTCCGGATCGCGCCGCGCCGGGAACGGCAGTTGCCGCGGTGCCGGAAAACCAGTTCCGGATCCCGAATGCGGGGCCGGAGGCGCTTCTCCGGCAGCTGGATGCGCAGATCGCGAGTGCGGCCACGTCGCCGCCGCGTAGCCGCGGTGACGAGCGGATCGGGGCCGCGCGGACGATGCTGGCGTTGGGTATGGCGACCGAAGCGCAGGCGCTGCTGAACCTGGCAGCGAACGACGATCCGTCGATCGCGACCAATCCGACCACGGCGGCGCTGCAGGGCATTGCCGCGGTGTTGGCGCAGCGACCCGGCGACGCCGCCGGGCTGGACAACCCGAGCTTGCCCGCCAGCGGCGACATCGCGCTGTGGCGCAGTTTGCGCGACGTCGAGTTGGGGAAGCCGTCTCCAAGCCTTGGCAATTTCTGGCCGACGCTGTCGCGCTATCCGACCGCGGTTCGGCAACGCGTCGGCCCGACCGTGATCGAAGCGGCGATCGATGCAGGCAGCATGGTTCCGCCGTCGGAGATGGATGGGCCGGCCTTCGCGTTCGCTCGTGCGCTCCAGAAGGAGAAAACCGGGGAGATCGACGCCGCGCTCGAGGAATTCGATGCTGTCGCCGGGCAGCGCGATGAACGCGAGTTGGTTCGCGCTTCCGTCGCCGCCACGGAGTTGCGGCTGAGGTCCGGCAAGATCACGCCGGCAGCGGCAGCCGATCAGATCGATCGACAGACCGTGCGGTGGCGCGGCAACGACCAGGAACTCGCGATGCGGCTCCGCGTGGCGGAGTTGCGGACGCTGGCGAGCCAATGGCGGCCGGCTTTGGAGAGTTTGCGGCAGACCGAGACCATCTTCCCAGAGACGAAGGACCGCGTTGCGGCGATGAAGTCAGGGGTCTTCACGCTGTTGCTGGTGGCCAAGAACGAGACGCTCAACCCGCTCGAGGTCGTGACCATGGCCGGCGATTTTGCCGATTGCATCCCCGACGGGGTCGATGGGGAGCGGATCGCCGGGCTGCTGGCGGAGAAGCTGGTTGCGCTGGATCTCCCGTCGCGGGCGATCCCGGTTTTGCAGCGTCTGATGGACAGCGCTGCATCGCCAGTGGCGAAGGCGGCATTCGGGCTGCGGCTGGCAAAGCTGCGGCTGGACGCGGAGGAGCCGGAGAAGGCAGAGGCGCTGCTCACGTCGATAAATGCGGATGCGTTGCCGCCGGCCGACGCGGAACAGCGGTTGCTGCTGCTAGCGCGCGCGCGGGCCACGCGTGGGGACCCGGCCGGCGCTGCCACGCTGCTGGCCAGCCTCGACACACCGGCCAGCCAGGACATGCGCGCGGCGTTCCTCGCCAAGGCTGGGGATTGGAGCACGAGCCTGCAGGTGCTTCAGAAATTGGTCGCTAGCGCCGTGCCGGATACTGGGGATCTGAGCGAGCGGCAGCAGGATATCGTGATGCGCGAGGCCACGGCGGCGGTTCAGTCGGGCAATGGGCAAGTCGTCCGCGATCTGAAGCGGTTCGAAACACGCATGACGCCGCCGCGGTCGGATGTGTTCAAACTGCTGACCGCCAACGCCGTCGAGAGCCCGGACGATCTGCCGCGAGCGGCGCGAGAGCTCGCGATGTCGCGGACGCTGCCCGAACGTCTCAACGCGTTGAAAGGACGTTGAATCAAGTGCTGATGTAAAGCTGATGGGGCACAGGGTTGTCCAGATAGTTCACTAAATTCACTTGCGTTGACGACCGGGGCACTCTATGTCCCGGCCTCTCTTGGCCCAAGGGGGCAATCTTGCCCAACAGGCTGTCTACTGGTTTGGGGGTACGTGATGAACGCACTTGCTCAACTGGGGATGGTCTCGGAATTTCCGAGCGAAAACCAGACGACACTTGCATCGGATCCGACTACGGCGGCCGAGGAACGTAAAGACTACTTCGTTGAGCGTGACGGCGTACAGTTTGCCGGCACACACTTGCTCATCGATCTATGGGGCGCCGAGAATCTCGGCGATCCGGCGCTGATCGACCGCGTCTTGTGTGATGCGGCCGTTTGCGCTGGCGCAACGATTTTGCACAGTCATTTCCATCACTTCACCCCTAATGGTGGCGTGTCGGGCGTGGTTGTGCTCGCTGAAAGCCACATCTCGATCCATACGTGGCCGGAGCGTTCGTTCGCGGCGATCGACATCTTCATGTGCGGGGCTTGCGATCCGCATGATGCGTTGCCGATGTTGCGCTCGGCTTTCAAGCCCGAGCGTATCGACCTCAACGAAGAGCGGCGCGGTCGTCTCCTCTGAGTAACTGGCAAAACGAGGCGCTGTACCCGGATTGGGGACAGCGCTTCCGGATCTTGCGCGAACTCGCCCATGTGCGGTCGGAGTATCAGGACATACTGATCTTCGAAAGCGCTAGTCATGGGCGAGTTCTCGTGCTCGACGGCGCAATCCAGATCACCGAAGCCGACGAATTCGTCTATCAGGAGATGTTGGCGCACGTTCCGCTGATCGCTCACGGCGATGCGCGGCGGGTCCTCATCATCGGTGCGGGCGATGGGGGCGTGTTGCGGCGCGTGCTGCAGCATCGGGGCGTGGAGCGGGCCGTGATGGTCGAGATCGATGGCGAGGTCATACGCCTCGTGCGTGAGCATCTTCCGGGAATCGCGGGCGATGCTTGGGACGATGCGCGGGCCGAGGTCATCGTCGGGGATGGGCTTGCCTATGTCCGGGATGCCGGACCTGAGCAGTTCGACGTGATGATCGTCGACAGCACGGATCCTGTCGGCGTCGGTGAGACGCTGTTCACGGAGGCCTTCTATGCTGATTGCGCCCGAGCGCTTGGCCCGGGCGGGATCGTCGTCAACCAGGCCGGGGTGCCGTTCATGCAGGGGGAGGAACTCGAGCAGACGACGAAGCGTCGCGCGAGCGCGTTCGCGCATGTGTCGGCCTATGTCGCGGCGGTTCCGACCTATGTCGGCGGCTTCATGGCGTTGGGCATCGCGAGCAAGCAGGCGGGCGTCGACCGCGTCAGCTTGGATGTGCTGACGCGGCGAGCGGAGGCGGCGGGTATTCTGGGGCGGACGAACTACTGGACGCCCGAGGTGCATCAGGCGGCTTTCAAGTTGCCGCCGTATATCGCGCGCTTGCTGCCTGCGAAGGCGTAGCCGCCGGGTTTACTCGGCAGCCACGCGGTCGTCGTCGGTGCGGAGCGGAGGAGCGCCGCGTCCGATGCCGCGATAGTCGAAGCCGACGTCGAGGAAGGCGGTCGGCTCGAAGATGTTGCGCAGGTCCATGACGAGGTTGCCGCGCATGAGTTCGCGGAGGCGCTTGGGCGCGAGCGCGCGAAATTCGTTCCATTCCGTGACCATGACCAGGATATCGGCGCCGGTGACGGCGTCGTGCGCGTCGGTGCAGAACTGGACGGTCTGGGGGAGCAGTCCCCGGGCATGCGGCATGCCGACCGGGTCGAAGGCGCGGACGGTGGCGCCCTCTTCGGCCAGGCGCGAGACGATCGGGATGCTGGGCGCATCGCGCATGTCGTCGGTTTCCGGCTTGAAGGTGAGGCCGAGCACGGCGATCGTCTTGCCGTGAACACTGCCGCCGGCCGCCTGCATGATGCGGGCTGCCATCGCCGATTTGCGGGCGTCGTTAACGGCGACGGTCGCTTCGACGAGGCGGGAGGGAGCGCCCCAGTCCTGCGCGATGCGCATCAGGGCGAGCGTGTCCTTCGGGAAGCAGCTGCCGCCGAAGCCGGGGCCGGCGTGGAGGAATTTGCGGCCGATGCGGCCATCGAGGCCGATGCCGCGGGCTACGTCATGCACGTCGGCGCCGACGCGTTCGCAGAGATCGGCCATCTCGTTGATGAACGTCACCTTCATCGCGAGGAAGGAGTTCGCCGCGTATTTGGTGAGTTCGGCGGTCTCGAGATTGGTGAAGAGGATCGGTGCTTCGATGAGGTAGAGCGGACGGTAGAGGCGGCGGAGGATTTCGCGCGCGCGCTCGCTTTCGGTGCCGATGACGACGCGATCAGGGCGCATGAAGTCGCCGATTGCGCTGCCCTCACGCAGGAATTCGGGGTTGCTGGCGACGTCGAACTCGAGGTCCGGGCGAGCGCGGCGCATGATTTCGGCGATGCGGCGGCCGGTGCCGACCGGGACGGTCGATTTGGTGACGACGACGGCATAGCCAGTCAGGGCGTGAGCGACCTGCTCGGCGGCGGCGTTGACGTAGCTGACGTCGGCGTGGCCGTCGCCGCGCCGGGTCGGCGTGCCGACGGCGATGAAGACCGCCTCGACGCCTGCGACGGCTTGGGCGAGGTTGTCGCCGAAGCTGAGGCGCCCGGCGGCGACGTTGTCGGCGACGAGTTTATCGAGGCCGGGTTCGTAGATCGGGATGCGGCCCTCGCGGAGGGCGGTGAGCTTCGACTGGTCGGTTTCGACCACTGCGACCTCGACACCGAGGTCGGCGAAGCAGGCGCCCGACACTAGGCCGACATACCCTCCGCCGATCATTGCAATGCGCACGTTTTAGTTCCCTTTCTAGCGGCGGCAATCCACCACATCGGTGGTGAAAGTGCCAGCTTATGCCTGTTCGGATTGATCTTCTGTCAGGTCAGATGATCGTTGTGGGCGATCTTCCATCTCACGAGCGTGCGCGTAGTCGATGGCCTGGCGCGCGGCGAGCTGCCGCTTCTGTTGGAGTGTCTCGACGCTTTCCAATGCCGTTCGGCACGCAGTCAGCTCGGCGCGGAGACGGGCGGTTTCGGCCTGGCGGTCGACGAGGGTATGGCGGGCTCCTTCGAGTTGCTTGCGCGCTCTCGGCAGCCAAGCGCCGAAGGCTTCGACCATAGCGTCCGATCCATCGGGATGCGATGCGGCGGCCATCTCTTCGGCGATGGAGCGTTCGATTTCGTGGGCGCCGCGTTCGGCTTTGTCCTCGTTGGCCAGCGCGGTCGCCAGTTTGCGCGTGGCGTCGTCGCAGGCCTGGCGGCGGACCTTGATAAGGGTGACGAGCGGGTCACGCGCCATGGTCGTCACCGATGGTCTCGATCAGGCGGGCGAATGATCCGTCGAGATCGCTGGATTCGTCTCGGGCTTGGGTGAGGAGCTTCTCGATGAGAGGCGCGAGACGCAGGGCGGTATCGGCGGCTGGGTCGGCGCCGGGCTGGTAGGCGCCGAGGCGGACGAGGTCGCTCAGCTCGGCTTGAAGCGCCAGGAGTTCACGCGCGCGCCGGGCGGCTTGGCGCTCGTCGGACAGGAGGCAGCCGGGGACGGTGCGGGAAAGGGAGCGGAGGACGTCGATCGCGGGATAGCGGCCGCCTTCGCCGATCCGGCGATCGAGCACGACGTGACCGTCGAGGATGCCGCGGACGGCGTCGGCCACGGGTTCGTTGTGGTCGTCTCCCTCGACGAGGACGGTGAAGATGGCGGTGATGTGGCCGCCATTGCTGCCGTCGTGGCCGGGGCCGGCGCGCTCGAGCAAGCGGGGGAGTTCTGCGAACACGCTGGGGGGGTAGCCGCGGGTGGCGGGCGGCTCGCCGGCGGCGAGGCCGATCTCGCGCAAGGCGAGACAGAAGCGGGTCACGCTGTCCATGAGGAGCAGGACGGATTTGCCTTGGTCGCGGAAGTGTTCGGCGACGGTCATCGCGGCGTAGGCGGCTTCGCGGCGCATGAGCGGTGGCTGATCGGAGGTGGCGACGACGACGACAGAGCGGGCGAGGCCTTCTTCGCCCAGATCATCCTCGAGGAATTCGCGCAGTTCGCGGCCGCGTTCGCCAACGAGGGCGAGGACGATGACGTCACATTGGGCTTGTCGGGCCAGCATGGCGAGCAGGGTCGATTTCCCGACGCCGGAGCCGGCGAAAAGGCCGAGGCGTTGGCCGGTTCGGCAGGTGGTGAAGAGGTCGAGGGCGCGGACACCGAGGCTGAGGCGGTCACCGAGGCGCGCGCGCCGGGCTGCGTTGGGAGGCTCGGCGCGGACGGGCCTGGGGACTCCGTCGCCGAGACTACCGAGGCCGTCGATCGGGGCGCCGAGCGGATCGATCACGCGGCCGAGCCAGTTCTCGTTGACGCGTAGGCTGGACGTCGCGGCGCCGCTGCCCTTGCCGTAGGGGATGCGCGCCGGCGCGCCGGCGCCGAGTCCGGCGAGATCGCCGAAGGCGAGGGCACGGGCTCTGCCGGCGCCGAAGGCGACGATTTCCGCGCGGATCGGGGCGCCGTCTCGCGCCGCGAGATCGACCCGGTCGCCGATCGCGAGGTGGCCGGTGAGGCCGTCGACCTGAGCGGCGAGGCCGGAGACGGAGGTGACCCGGCCGGTGCAGAAAAGCTGGGCTGCTTCGGCGAGTTTGCCTGGCGCAGCCCTCAATCGGTCAACAACTCCAGGTTGTTCTAACACATGCTCGTCTCCGCTCTGATCGGGCGATTAGGGCATAAAAAAGCAAACGGAGCGTTAAGTCCCATTCTTGAGATGCATATTTGGTTAAAACCCCTGGACAAACACACGTATAGGTTGCATGTTGGATCAACAGTTCGCCAGGAGTGTCAGAAATGCGTGTTCTCTTGATCGAGGATGACGTGCTCTCCAATCGGGCCCTCGTAAATGCACTGAGGGACACTGGAGCCGTCGTTGACCAGGTTGAAACCGGCGAGGAATCGCTGGAGATGCTCCGGCACTACGATTACGACATCGTCATGGTCGAGTTGGCGCTCGCCGACATGGAGGGCTACGAGGTGGTGCGGCGGATGCGCGCCGCCCGGATGGATACCCCGGTGCTGATGCTTTCGGCGCTGGTGCGTCCCCAAGCGCGGGTGCGGGCGTTCGCCATCGGCGCCGACGATTTCATCACCAAGCCGTATGACGTGTCTGAATGCGTGGCGCGGATGCAGGCGGTGGTTCGGCGCACGAAGGGTTTCAGCCAGTCGGTGCTTCAGGTCGGGCCGCTGCAGCTCAGCCTCGAGAGCCGGTCGGTCTCGGTCGCCGGTGCGCCGGTGCATCTGACGGGCAAAGAGTATGCGATCCTCGAGTTGCTGGTGATGCGCAAAGGAATGGTTCTGACCAAGGAGGTGTTCCTGAACCACCTCTACGGCGGGATGGATGAACCCGAGGTAAAGATCATCGACGTTTTCATCTGCAAGCTGCGCAAGAAGCTGGCGGAAGCGGGGGCGCGCAACGTGATCGGCACGGTTTGGGGACGTGGCTATACGGTTCGGGATGCGGCGCCGGTCACTGCGCACGGCCTCAACGGCACCGTGGCGCGCGAGTTGGGCCGGGTCGCAGCCTAAACGGCGGAACGGTGCGCGGTTGCGGGTCGGCAATGCCGCCCGCCGCTGGCCGCTCGGCGCAACGACGCGGTTAGATACCGTGTGTCAGACGGTGAATTGTTCGGCGATGATGCGTTCGGACAGGCCTTGTCCGGGGTCGAACAGCACCGTGGTGACGACATTGCGGTCTTCGCACACGGACACGGAGACGACGTCCCGCACTTCGGTGAAGTCCGCGACGGCGGCGACGGGGCGCTTTTCGCGCTCGAGCACTTCGAACAGCACGCTGGCCGAGCTGGGCAGCAGCGCGCCGCGCCAGCGACGGGGGCGGAAGGCGCTGATCGGGGTGAGCGGGAGCAGGTTGGCCGAGAGCGGGACGATGGGGCCGTGGGCGGATAGGTTGTAGGCGGTCGAGCCGGCGGGGGTGGAGAGCAGGATCCCGTCGCAGATGAGTTCCGGCAGGCGGACCTGTCCGTCGATGGCGATACGGATCTTGGCGGCTTGGCGGAGTTGGCGGAGCAGAGAGACTTCGTTGAGGGCCAGGCCTTCCTGGACCGAGCCGCTGGCGGTCGTCGCGCGCATGCGCAGCGGGTGCAGATTGGCGCCTTGGGCGCGGGTGAGCCGCTCGCGCAGGCCGTGTTCGGCATAGTCGTTCATCAGGAAGCCGACAGAGCCGCAATTCATGCCGTAGACTGGTGTCGCAGCCGAGACGTCGAGCAGACGGTGAAGGGTTTCGAGCAGGAACCCGTCGCCGCCGAGGGCGACGATGACCTCGGCGTTGGCGAAGTCGGTGTCGCCGAATTGTCCGACGAGCCGGTCGCGCGCTTCGGTGGCGAGGGTGGTCGGCGCGGCGGCGAAGGCGATCCGGGTTGGGGGGCGGGCGAGGAAGGACTCGAGTCTCGGGCCGAGCCCTGGGAGCACGGCGCCGGGCTCGAGAGTCAGGCTGACCATGGGATCGCGGATTGCCAGGATCGATTGACGCCGTTCTGTGGCCGCTGCGTCACGCTAGAAGAGCCGCGGTTCGGTGCGGGAGGCGCGCGAGGGGTCGGGGCGGCCCGGCCTTGGGGGCGGCGGGATCGGGGGGCGGAAGCCCTCGCGGGCGACGAACCGGTATTCGTCTTCAGGATCGGTCGGTTCAGGCAGACGGAGTGCGAGGCTGCGGATCTCGCCCTGGATCTCGTCGAGCCGGGCCTCGATTCCGTCGAGACGCGATTTGAGGCCGAAGACGCTGAATGGCATCAGGATGAACATGAGAGCGACGAAGAGGATCGCGAGCAGAATCACCAGATGCGTCCACCACGGCATCCAGTCGGGCAAAGGCAGCGGCGATGTCATCCGGGCCAGACTATCGCAGCGGGACGGAAAGCGGAACGGGGTTGATCGGCAAAGCCGCGCGCGCCTAAGTATCTCGCCGACGATGCGCCTTATTGGCCATCTGACGCGGTCCTACTGCGCTTCGGTGCTAACGGCTGGACGGCCGCTCCGGTGCTCGTAAGACCACGCCAGTTGGCTCAGCAGGGCGCATCTTGAGTTCAAACACTCAGAGTGCCTCGCACATGTGCGAGGCCGGCCCTGGCCTTACCGTTTTGGTTGAAAGTCGATCGATGCTGCTGCTGATTCCCGGACCGGTGACCACTCATGATGCGGTGCGCGCGGTCGCGGCCCAGGATCACGCGCCGTGGGACAATGATTTCCGGGCGATCGTGGCGCGGCTGCGCGAGCGGGTGCGCGATCTCGCGGGCGGGCGAGAGGGAGAGCACATCGGGCTGATCCTGCAGGGCTGCGGCCATTTCGCGATGGAGGCCTCGTGCCGGACGCTGGTGCCGGAGGGTGGGCGGATCCTGTTGCCGAAGACCGGGCAGTATGCGGACCGGCTGGAGCGGCTGGCGACGGAAGCGGGCCGGGTGGTGGTGCCGCTCGTGGTCGCGGAGGACCGGCCGGCCGACCCGGCGGCGTTGCGCGCGGCGCTCCTCGCGGATCCCAGCATCTCGCATGTGGCGCTCGTCTATAGCGAGACGTCATCGGGGATCATCCATGACGTGCCGGCGCTCGCGGCGGCGGCGGGCGAGGCGGGGCGGCGCGTGATCGTGGACGCGGTATCGGCGTTCGGGGCGCTGCCGTTCGACATCGGGGCGATGCCGATGGTCGACGTGGTCTGCTGCACGACGAACAAATGCCTGGAGGGATTGCCAGGGGCGGCGCTGATCGTAGCGCGGGTCGATCGGCTCGAGGCGTGCGCGGGGCAGGCGAAAAGCTGGTCGTTCGACCTGTCGGATATGCAGCGTCATTACCAGCGGGCGCCGGGTGCGTTCCGGTTCACGCCGGCCGCGGGCGTGGTGGCCGGGCTGGCGGTGGCGCTGGATCTGTTCGAAGAAGAAGGCGGGCGTGCGGCGCGGCTGGCGCGGTACACGGCGAACATGCGGACGCTGTATGATGGGGTGTCGCGGCTGGGGTTGCGGCCGTATCTGCCGCGCGAGGTTCAGGGGCCGATCGTGGTGAACGTGCATGCGCCGCCGGATCCGGCATGGGACCTGCAGACGTTCGTGGATGGGCTGAAGTCGCGCGGAGTGCTGATCAGCAACTTCCACAACACGGCGCTGCCGAGTTTCCGGGTGGGGTGCATTGGCGCGATCACGCCCGAGGACATGCGCGGGGCGGTGCAGGCGATGGACGCGACGCTCGCGGATATGGGGATCAGGTCGCGCCAGGCGGCCTGATCAGCGCTTCGACACTCGACGCCGAGGCCGCAGGCTCGCTTCGGTCAGCGAGCTATCCGAATGACCGAGTTGTCGACGCTATTGTTGGCCCGGCGATTGGGGACCGGGGCATCTTCGAACTTGGCGGTGGAGGAGGTCGGTTGCGAGACCGCTCGGGATGCGGCGCGGGCTGCTTGCGGTTCCTCGGGGGCGACGCAGCCGGCCAGCATCATGGTGAGTGCAAGGATCAGCGGAGCAAATTTCAGCATGAGGCTTATCCGGTCAGGCACGAGAGCGGGTGGCTGGGCTTCACCGTCAAAGCCCAGCCACCTGCGTTCGTAGTTTACTGCGTGGCGCCCTGGGCCCGCGAGAGGGACTGGGCGTTCAGCGCGTCGGCCGAGTGGTCGGCACCGGCGGCGGGGGCCATGCGGCTATGCATGCGGCCGTGCGACGAGACCATGTGGGTGCCATGGCTGCGGGCGCGCGCGCGATGGGTCGCGGCGTCAGCGGTGGCGACGAAGCCGGTGGCGAGGAATGCGGCGGCGAGGGTGAGGGTGAATGCGTGGCGAAGGGTCATGATGCGCTTCCATGATCAAGGGCTCGGGAAATCCGAGTAGCTCAATATCCGGGGAGTTCTGTGGTTACGCAATGTTGATTGTGTGGTCGTATCGTGTCCGTACGTGCAGTTGTGTCTAGCGCGTGACCAGTTCGTCACGGATGTCGCTGGCGTGTCGGGCCGGATCGCGCTCGTCGGCTGGGCCCATGCCGCCGCCGCCGGGCAGTTCGAGGATGAGGCGGTCGCCGGCGGGAATGATCTGGTAGCCCTTGGTGCGGAGCGTTCCGCCGTGGCGGAGGCGAACGACCCCTGGGGCGCCGTCGCCGCCGCCGTCGCGGCCTTTCGGGGCGTTGGCGACGCGGTCGAAGATGGCGTTGCAAGCGAATTCCGCGTCGCCCTTGGCGCCGATCTCCATGATCTGGCCGAAGCCGCCGCGGGTGCGTCCGGCGCCGGCGCTGTCGGGGCGGAGTTCCTTGCGCCAGAAGATGACGGGGGCGACGTTTTCAGTGGCTTCGACGGGCATGGTGCGGACGCCGGAGGGGAAGGCGGTGCCGTCGAGGCCGTCGCTGCCGGGCCGGGCGCCGGTGCCGCCGGAGTTGAAGGTGATGACCTCGAAGTCGATCAGGGGCGAGTTCTGGCCGGAGACGTTGGGGCCGCCGCGCAGGGGCGGGTTCCACAGGCAGGAGGAGCCTTCGGCGGTGACGCGATCGGGGACGGCCTGGTGGAGGCAGCCCATCATGAGGTCGGGCAGGAGTTGGCCGACGACGTGGCGGACGGAGACGGGGCTGGGACGGGGGGCGTTGAGGATGCAGCCCTCCGGGATCTTCATGCGGAAGGGTTCGAGGCTTGCGGTGTTGTTGGGTATGTCAGGGGCGACGACGCATTTGATGCCGAAGCAGGAGTAGGCGCGGGTGTAGGGGGCAGGGACGTTGATGCCGCGGCCGGAGAGGCCCGAGGTGCCGTCGAAGTCGACGGTGATCTCGTTGGCGCCGATGGTCATGGCGGCGGAGAGGCGGATGGGGGCTTCGTAGCCGTCGGACCAGATCTCGGCGTTGAAGATCCCCTGCGGGAGTTTGGCGATCTCGGCCAGGGTGGCGCGGCGGCTGCTTTCGAAGATGTGGGCGGCGAGCGGGTCGATCGTGTCGAGGTTGAATTCGTCCATCATGGCGACGAGGCGGCGGGCGCCGGCGTCGTTGCAGGCGCAGAGCGAATAGACGTCGCCCTCGAGTTCGACGGGCAGGCGGGTGCCGGCGCGCAGGAAGTCGAAAAAGGTCGAGTTCGGTCGACCGGCTTCGAAGCATTTGACGATGGGGATGTAGAGGCCTTCCTCGAAGACGGAGCGGCCCTCGGGGCCCATGCCGAGGCCGCCGACGTCGATGACGTGGGCGGTGTTGGCGAAGAGGGCGACGAGCTTGCCGTTGTGGAAGGCGGGGGTGACGACGGTGAGGTCGTGGAGGTGGCCGGTGCCGAGCCAGGGGTCGTTGGTGATGAGATGGTCGCCGGGCTGGAGGGTTTCGGCGGGGAATTTTGCGAGGAAGTGGCCGACGGATTCCATCATGGAGTTGACGTGGCCTGGGGTGCCGGTGACGGCTTGGGCGAGCATGCGGCCCTGGAGGTCGAAGATGCCGGCGGAGAGGTCGCCGGCTTCGCGGACGGTGGTGCTGAAGGCGGTGCGGATCATGGTCTGCGCCTGCTCCTCGACGACGGCGATGAGGCGGTTCCACATGACCTGGCGCTGGATTTCTTCGAGGGCGCTCATGGGGGTGGTTCTCCGGAGGTGGGTCGCGGGCGGCGGGCGGTAATGGGCGAACGCCCATCCTACGAGGATTTGGTTCTTCGGAGGTCTAGGTAGCCGTTGAGGTCGACGGTGGCGGACCAGTTGGGGCCGATCAGGGTGCTGGTTTCGGCTTCGGCGATGATGGCGGGGCCGGGAATGGTGGCGCCGGAGGCGAGGGCGGCGCGGTCGTGGACGGTCCAGGCGGATTCTTCGGCGGTGGCGGTGTCGCGGACGGTCTGCCGGCGGGGGGCGCTCGGTGTCGGCGGGGCCGAGGGCGGTGCCGCGCCGGGCTCGGCGATGGTGGCGACGGTCACGGCGTAGCTCATGATCTCGACGTCGGAGCCCGGCACCGGGCGGTCGTAGAAGCGGCTGTAGGCGGTGTCGAAGGCGGTGCGGAGGGCGTCGACATCGGCTTCGGTGAGGGAGCGGGATGGCAGTTCGACCGGGATCTCGTGGCCCTGGCCGACATAGCGCATGAAGGCGAGGCGGGTCTGGCGCGTCGGGGCGCCGAATGCGCCGGCGGCGACGACGGTTTCGGCTTCGGCCTGCATGTCGGCGAGGAGGGTGTTGGCGGCGGCGAGGTCGAAGGTGCGGAGGCGGGCGTAGAGGCTCCGGACGACTTCGTAGCCGACGGGCGCACGCAGGAAGCCGATGGCGCTGCCGACGCCGGCGCCGGAGGGGACGACGATCGCGGTCGATGCCGATCTTCTCGGCGACGCGGCAGGCATGGACGGGGCCGCCGCCGCCGAAGGCGATGAGGGTGCGGCCTTCGTAGACTTTGCCGGACTCGATGGCGTGCACGCGGGCGGCATTGGCCATGTTCTCGTCCACCATTTCGATGACCCCTAGGGCGGCCATGGGCGGGTCCAGGGTGGTGATGGTGGCGGCGAGCGCGGTTTGGGCGGCTTGGGTGTCGCAGCGCGATGGAGCCGCCGGCGAAGCGTTCGGGATCGTAGCGGCCGAGGAGGAGGTTGGCGTCGGTGACGGTGGGCTGGGTGCCGCCGCGGGCGTAGGCGGCGGGGCCGGGGGCGGCGCCGGCGCTTTCGGGGCCGACGGCGATGCGGCCGAGGGCGTCGATGCCCGCGATGCTGCCGCCGCCGGCGCCGATCTCGACCATCTCGATGACGGGGATGCGGAGCGGCAGGCCGGAGCCGCGCTTGAAGCGGCCGACGCGGGCGACTTCGAAGCTGCGGGAGGCTTGAGGGTGGTAGCCGTCGATGAGGCAGATCTTGGCGGTGGTGCCGCCCATGTCGAAGCTGAGCACGTTCTCGAGGCCGCATTGGCGGGCGATGTCGGCGGCGAAGATGGCGCCGCCGGCCGGGCCGCTCTCGACGAGGCGGATGGGGAAGCGGCAGGCGGTCTCGATGGTGGTGAGGCCACCGCCGGATAGCATCAGGAAGACCGGGGCGGAAAAGCCCATCGTGGCCAGTCCCTGCTCGAGGCGGCGTAGGTAGCCGGCGATCAGCGGCTGGACGTAGGCGTTGGCGGCGGTGGTGCTGAAGCGCTCCCATTCGCGCATTTCGGGCGAGACGTCGGACGAGAGGGAGACCGGGATGCCCGGCAGGTGTTCGGCGAGGAGGTCGCGGGCGCGGCGTTCGTGCGCCGGGTTGCGGAAGGCGTGGAGGAAGCCGACGGCGATGCTTTGGACGCCCTCGCGCCGGAGGATGGGGATCAGGTCGAGGACGGCGTGTTCGTCGAGCGGGAGGAGGACCGCCCCCTCGTTGTCGAGGCGCTCGGGGACGGGCAGGCGGAGGTAACGCGGGACGAGGGGCTCGGGGAGGGTGATGTTGAGGTCGTATTGGTCGTAGCGGCTCTCATTGCCCATCGCGAGGACGTCGCGGAAACCCTGGGTCGTGACGAGTGCGGTTACCGCGCCTTTCCGCTCAATGATCGCGTTTGTGGCGAGCGTGGTGCCGTGAACGAGGATCTCGATATTGGCCGGGGCGAGGCCGGCTTGGGCGAGGATGGCGGCGATGCCGTCGAGGACGCCCTGCTCGGGATGGGACGGGGTGGTGAGGACCTTGGTGGTGACGCGGCTGGCGCCGGTCTCGAGCGCGAGGTCGGTGAAGGTTCCGCCGATATCGATCGCGAGGCGGGAGGCGGTCCGGGCTTGCTGCATATGCGAGAGCGTGCCGGGCCTTTCCGGGCGGGGCAAGCCCGTCCAGTATTTGCCGGATCAAGGGAGGAACGAGAACGATGACGAAACCGATCCTGGTCGTGACGCGGCGGCTGCCCAAGGCGGTCGAAGCGCGGGCCGAGCGCGATTACGAGGCGCGGCTGAGCGCCGACGACGCGAAGGTGACGGGGGCGGACATCCTGGCGAAGGCCGCGGGCGGCGGCGGCGATCCTGTGCTGCCCGGCCGAGAAGATGGATGCGGACACGATCGGCAAGCTGCCGGACAGCGTGAAGGTCATCGGGACGTTCAGCGTCGGGTTCGACCATGTCGACGTCCCGGCGGCCCGGGCGCGGGGCATCGCGGTGGTCAACACGCCGGACGTGCTGAGCGTGGCGACGGCGGAATGCGCGATGATGCTGATCCTGGCGGCGGCGCGGCGGGCCGGCGAGGGGGAGCGGCTGGTGCGCAGCCGGGGCTGGGATGGCTGGGCGCCGACGCAGCTGATGGGCACGCAGGTCTCGGGGCGGCGGCTGGGCATCTTCGGCATGGGGCGGATCGGGCGCGAGTTGGCGCGGATGGGCGCGGCGTTCGGCATGGCCGTGCATTACCGAGACCAGGCGCGGCTGCCGGCGGATCTCGAGCGGGGCGCCACGTTCCACGACAATGACGAGAGCTTCCTCGCGGTGTGCGACGTGCTGTCGCTGAATGCGCCGGGGGGCGAGGGGACGCGGCATTGGCTCGATGCGGCGCGGATCGCGAAGCTGCCGCGCGGGCGCGGTCGTGGCGAACGCGGCGCGGGGAACGTTGATCGACGATGCGGCGCTGATCGCGGCGCTGCAAATCGGGCCAGGTCGCGGCGGCCGGGCTGGATGTCTACAACAACGAGCCGAAGGTCGATCCGGGCTATTTCGAGCTCGAGAACGTGGTGCTGCTGCCGCATCTCGGCAGCGCGACCACCGAGACGCGGGATGCGATGGGGCATCTGGTGCTCGACGGTATCGATGCGGTGTTGGCGGGCAAGACCCCGTCGAACCTCGTCAAGTAGTTAGGGCGCGGGCCTCATGCGGGATGTGCATGGGGCCCGTGCTCGGCTCGCATAGATGATAACGTTCCTGTTAATGAGGTTGACGATCATAACGTGACTTAGTAATTCAGAGTTGTCGACGCGCCGAAGACCCGCATGGCCGGGCTGGCCGCCATCGACACACATCGGCCGCATACCCGGCCGATGGACTGAGGAGCACACCAAAGATGAAGATGTTGATCGCAGCGACCGCTCTGACGCTGGTCGCGGGGGGCGCGTTCGCCGCCGAGGGTCAGGGCAATCCATTCCCGTTCCATGCACCGCCGATTTCGGTGACGATGCAGGGTTACAAGCAGCTCCCCGGGGTTTCGCAAAATCCGTTCCCGTTCCAGGTTCCGGGAGTCCGGATGAGCGCCTCGCCGGTGCTGCCGAGCGCCGGGTCGGATGGCGTGGTGCAGACCGCTAACTCGCTCCCTGCCGGCTTCGAGGATGGGGCTCCGGCGATGGCCAACCTGAACCAGAACGCGCGGACGCCGGTCCGTATGGCTCAGCCGAGCGTCCCGGGCACGCACGGTTAACCGATCGAGGCCGGCGGATCATCCCGCCGGCCTCTTTCGTCACGCTTCCTTCAATTCCTCGGCGAATTCGGTCGGTCCGGTCTCGGAAGCGGCCCGACGCCCCGCCTCGAGCCGCCGGAGCTCGACGCGGCGGATCTTCCCCGAGATGGTCTTCGGCAATTCATAGAATTCGATGCGGCGGATGCGCTTGTAGGGCGCCAGACGGGCGCGGATGTGGGCGAAGATCGCGGCGGCGGTGGCCGCGTCGGGTTCGTGACCCTCGGCGAGCGCGATGAAGGCTTTGGGCAGCGCGGTCCGGACCGGGTCGGGCGAGGGGACGACGGCGGCTTCGGCGACCGCTTCGTGTTCGACCAGGACGCTCTCGAGTTCGAACGGGCTGATGCGGTAGCCGCTGGATTTGAAAACGTCGTCGGCGCGGCCGACATAGGTGAGGCTGTCGTCGGGATTGCGCAGGGCGACGTCGCCGGTGCGGTAGTAGCGGCCTTCGGGCGCGATCAGCGCGCCGTCTTCGCCGAAATAGCCCTGCATCAGGCCAGTGGGCGCCGGGTCGAGCGCGATGGCGATCTCGCCTTCCTCGGCTTCGGCGCCGTCCGGGTCCAGCAGCTTGATGTCGTAGCCCGGCAGTGGCGAGCCCATCGAGCCGGGCGTTAGTGTCTGGCCGGGGGTGTTGCCGATCTGGAGCGTGGTCTCGGTTTGGCCGTAGCCGTCGCGGATCGTGGCTCCCCAGGCGCGGCGGACCTGTTCGATGACTTCGGGATTGAGCGGCTCGCCGGCGGAGACGGCTTCGCGCAGGTGGACGCGGGCGGCGGCGAGGTTCTCCTGGACGAGCATGCGCCAGACGGTGGGGGGCGCGCAGAAGGTGGTGACGCGGCACTCGTCGAGGATGCGGAGCAGGTGCTTGGCGTCGAACCGAGGCTGGTTGAGCACGAGCAGGGTGGCGCCGGCGTTCCAGGGGGCGAAGAGGCTGGACCAGGCGTGCTTGGCCCAGCCCGGGGAGGAGATGTTGAGGTGGACGTCGCCGGGCTGCGCGCCGATCCAATACATCGTGGTGAGGTGGCCGACCGGGTAGCTCTGGTGGCTGTGCAGGACGAGCTTGGGCTTCGATGTGGTGCCGGAGGTGAAATAGAGCAGCAGCGGGTCGGTGGCGCGCGTGGGGCCGTCGGGGGTGAAGTCGGGGGATTCGGCCTCGCTCTCGGCGAGGTCACGCCAGCCGGGCGCCGGCGCGCCGACGGCGATGCGGGTGTAGTCGCCTGGCAGGGCTGCGAAGCGGGGGGCGAGTTCGGCGGCCGCGATGACGTGGCGGACGCGGCCGCGGGCGAGGCGGTCGCGGAGGTCATCCTCGGTGAGCATGGTGGTGGCGGGGATGACGACGGCGCCGAGCTTCATGGCGGCGAGCATGGCGGCCCAGAGCGGCTGGACGTTGCCGAGGAGCAGGAGGATGCGGTCGCCGCGTCGAACGCCGTTGCGGCGGAGCAGGTTGGCGACTTGGTTCGAGCGGGTGCGCAGGCCTTCGAAGCTGATGGACTTCGTCGCCGGCGGGGGCGATGATGCGTAGGCCGACGGCTTGGTTGGCCTGGGCCATGGGGTCGAAATAATCGAGCGCCCAGTTGAAGTGGTCGAGCTGCGGCCAGCGGAAGGCGGCGCGAGCGGCGGGCAGGTCGGTGCGGTAGCTGGAGCAGTAGGTCGCGGGCGGCCAGGAAGGCCGCGGCGGAGTCCGGCATTTGGTTTCCTCCCTCGTTGCGCCGGATTAGGCCCCAAGCGCGAGGGAGTTGAAAGCGGCGAGAGCCCGAACGGTCCGGGTCGGACCGATCGGGCTCTCGGTGACGGCGGGCTTAGGAGCGGTGGCGGTGATGCGGCGTGACGTTGGCCGAGTAGCGGCTGGCGAAGCGGGTGCCCTGCGAGCGCGTCGCGAGATGGGCGTGCGGCCGGAGCCGGTTGCTCATGTGATAGCGGGTGGCGCGGTGGTGGCGCGAGCCGTAGGTGTCGCGTCGGCACGCCATCGTCGGCGGCTTCGGCGACTTCCTCGGGCGCGGTCTGGACGCCGGCGGCCTCGAGGGTCTCGGGGGTGGCGTGAATGGCGTGATTGCTGGTGGCGACGCCGCTGTTGGCGACCATGGTGCCGCTGTCGGGGCGGTCATAGATGAAGCCGTAAGTGGGGTAGGTGCTGCCGAAATCCTGCTCGGACTCGCCGATGGCGACGCGGACGGCGGTCCAATCGTTGGCGGGGGAGACGTCGACGACGTCGATGTCGCGGCTGATGCGGCCGGGGCCGGACCAGTTGGCGTGATCGATCTCGATGTGGCGGCTGTCGATGACGTTGGTGACGACGGCGACGTGGCCGAGGCGCATGCGGCCGCTGGCGCGGAAATTCAGGATGCTGCCGACTTCGGGGCGGGCGCCGCGCTCATAGAGGCCTTCGGCGTTCTCCCACCAATTGCGGGCGTTGCCGGTGAGTTCGATGCCGCTGTTCTCGCGAGCGAAAGGAACACATTGGAGAACGCCGCGCCCAGCGACGAAGCGAACCGCGGCGGGCGTAACGGACGGCGTGACGCGAGCGGTAAGCGTAAGCAGACGCGACGGCGTGACCAGCGTTGTGGGCGGTGGAACGATAGTTCCTGTTCCTGGCTTCAGCAGGGGTGATTGTCGACACCGCGGTCAATGCAACCGCTCCTGCAATCAAAGCTCCGAAACTGCTTTTCGTCCAACTACCCAGCATGCCGCCTCCATCTTGGTCACCGCGTCGTGACTTTGGGTAGTTTTAGCGACGATGCCCTGGCAACCCGGAACTGCTCGGTTTCGGGGATCACGAAGTGTTTCGCAAAAATACCCCTGTGGATAACCGCCGTGTTTAGGACATACCTCCCATTTCAAGACAAAAGATTACAAAACAGAACAAATAATAGTTGCATGTGACCGATCAGACACAGTATGGCGGATCGGCCACCACGATTCGGCTGGAGTAGCTGGATTGCTTGGGTCTCGCGCCTGCTACTTGCAGGTCGTGACCATGATCTCAACCAGGTGGCGCGGGTCTGCCATGTTGGCCTGAACGCACGCGCGGGCCGGGGCGCCGCCTTCCGGTAGCCAGGCCGACCAGACCTTGTTCATTGCGTCACGGTCGCGAATGTCCTTGAGCCAGATCTGCGCCTGGAGCAGCCGGGTCTTGTCGGTGCCGTGGGTCTCGAGAATGGCATCGATGGCGGCGAGGACTTCTTCGGTCTGGCCGGTGATGTCCTTGCTGAGGTCGGCGGCCGTGCAGCCCTGGAGGTAGACGAAGCCGTGGTATTCGACGGCCTTGGCGAGGATTTTGTTGGGTTCTGTGCGGATGATCTTGCTCATGCTGCGCTCCTTCGTTGCCGGGGCGCTTGTAGTCGCGGCCCCGGTGCTCGGCAACGCGGCATGGTGGTTCAAGGGCGGAGCGAGGAGCCGGTACCTTGCTGAGTGGGGCTGAAAGCGGGGCCGACGCCGGGTGCGGGTTGGCCGGCGGCGTCACCGCGGGAGCGCAGGCAATCGGTGACCATCTGGTCGCGGGAGAATTCGGCGCCGAGGCCGCGGCTGGAGATGCCGGAGTTGTAGGACCCGGCGAAGGCGAAGTCGCGTTCGTCGCGGCGGGTGAGGTCGGCGCGGTTCTGAGCGGCGTATTCGCGCTCGACGGTCTGACGGCACTCGGCTCTGACGGAGGCGTCGGCGGTGGTGGGCGGCGCAGGGCGGGCGCAGCCGACGGCGGCGAGGGCGATCGCGACGGCGAACGCTGGATGGGGGCGTAACATCAAGGAGCAGCTCCTGAGATCATGAGGGGATTGGCGGCCAGCGCCAGTTTGGCGTGGAATTCGTGTTCGTCGAAATTGGCCTGGCTGGTCAGGGCAGTGGTGGCGGCGACTCGGACGAGCGCCGGGTCGAGCGTCGCACCGGCACGGCCGAGCCGATAGAAGCGGCCGAGCCAGGAGGCGCGTGCCATGAGGTCAACGAGCGCGAGCAGGCGTAGGCACAGCGAGAGGCCGTAGGTGGTGTGCATGCCCGCGGTCTGATCGACGGCGGCGGCCCAGCAGCAGGCGTCGTCATCGGCGAGGGCAAGGTCGAGCAGTTCGCCTTCTTCGCGCGAGGAACCGGAAGAGGCGAGGCGCGCCCCATTGGATGCTGCTGGCGGCGGTTCTGGCGGCGGCCCAGGCATCGGCGAGATCGCCGGAGCGCACGGGCGGGAGGGCCTCGGGCGTCGTGTCGATCAGGTACGTGAGGGGTCCGCCCGGCACGTGGGCGACGCGGATAGGCGCGCGTTCACTCATTGGGGGAACATGGCCCCGGACCACGATGCGCGCCAGCCGAACCTGGCTGAAAAGCTGCCCTGGCGGCCGTCTGACGCGGCTTTCCTGCGCTCCGCTGCTCACGGCCGACAAGGCCGCTGCGCTGCGGTGCTCGCAAAGCCACGCCAGCCGACTCGCCATGCCAGCTTTTGAGCCAGGTGCGGACAGCCACACCGGTCGGAAAAGCTGCCCTGGCGGCCGTCTGACGCGGCTTTCCTGCGCTCCGCTGCTCACGGCCGACAAGGCCGCTGCGCTGCGGTGCTCGCAAAGCCACGCCAGCCGACTCGCCATGCCAGCTTTTGAGCCAGGTTCGGACAGCCACACCGGTCTGAAAAAGCTGCCCTGGCGGCCGTCTGACGCGGCTTTCCTGCGCTCCGCTGCTCACGGCCGACAAGGCCGCTGCGCTGCGGTGCTCGCGAAGCACGCCCGCTTTTGAGACCGGCTCTGAACGGTTGGCGACTGGCGTCGCCGACGTTCAGACCGAGAGGTTGAGGAGCGTTCCGCGCGGTGGCGACACGGTCGGCCGTTTGGCCGGCAGGGTGGCTTTGGTCGCGGTGCTGGGCGAGCCGGATGGCGCGCTCTGGACCTTGACCAGGCGGGGTTGCTGGGGGCCTTGGACCGACGACGTTGTTGTCGTGGTGGAGGCCGAGAATGCGGACAGCGAATTGTTCGATATCATGCGGAGAACAGTAGCGTGCATTCACTAACGATACGTTAACGAACGTAGAAAATCAAATATAAGATTGCGTGAGGTGCACGTTCGGGTGGTTCCGCGTTGCCAGCCTGCACCTATCGGTTGCGGCGCCAGACTTCCTCCTGCAGCACGTTGGCGAAGACTAGCCAGCCGAGGAGGGGCGCGGTGGCCCAGGCGGCCTTCGGGTCGACGCGTGCGGAAGAGGCGGTGAGGGCGGCGGCACCGGCGAGCATGGCGCCGCTGGCACCGAGGCCCTCCTCGGGACGGTGGCGGCCGAAGAAGGTCCAGGAATAGCCGGGAATGCCGAGCAGGGTGAGGAGCCAGGCGATCACGGAGGTGCGGCGCGCCGGGCTGGCGGGGGCGCGGAGCAGGCGGTAGCCGGTGAACCAGAGCAGACCGTCCAAAATCGGCCAGGCGAGGCCGAAGACCGGGGCGGGCGGGGTGAAGTCGGGTTTCTCGAGTTTGGCATACCATCGGGCGGTTCTCGGATGTTGCGGGCCCGGGTTGTATCGGCCGCCGGCGAGCAACGCGCCCACCGAGACCGCACCGGCTATCATCAACGCTGAACCTGCCCGCATCGTGTACCTCCGCGGGGATAACGCGGGAGGGGCGGTTAGGCTCCCAGGGCGGCGACGCCGGGGAGGGTCTTGCCTTCGAGCCATTCCAGGAAGGCGCCGCCGGCGCTGCTGACATAGGTCATGCGGCCGATTTCGCCGGCGTGCTTGAGGGCTGAGACGGTGTCGCCGCCGCCGGCGACGCTGCGGAGCGCGCCTTGCTGGGTGGCGTCGCCGACCGCGTGGGCGAGAGCGGTCGTGGCAGCGTCGAAGGGAGGGGTCTCGAAGGCGCCGAGGGGGCCGTTCCAGACGAGGGTGCGGATGCCGGGGAGGCGGTCGCGGAGGGATTGGACGGTGGCGGGGCCGACGTCGAGCATCATGGAATCGGCGGGGATGTCGTGGGCGGAGACGATCTTGGTGGCCGGGTTGGGCTTGAACTCGACGGCGGTGACGGCGTCGGTGGGGAGGACGATCTCGCAGCCGGCGCGCTTGGCTTCGGCGAGGATGTCGCGGGCGGTGCCATGCATCTCGGCTTCCTGGAGGGATTTGCCGACTTGGGCGCCTTGGGCGGCGAGAAAGGTGTTGGCCATGGCGCCGCCGATGACGAGGACGTCGACCTTGGAGACGAGGTTGCCGAGGAGTTCGAGCTTGGTGGAGACCTTGCTGCCGCCGACGACGGCGCAGACGGGGCGCTGGGGGTTGCCGAGGGCGGTGTCGAGGGCTTCGAGTTCCTGCTGCATCAGGCGGCCGGCATAGGCGGGGATCAGGTGGGCGACCCCTTCGGTGCTGGCGTGGGCGCGGTGGGCGGCGGAGAAGGCGTCGTTGACGAAGGCGTCGGCGAGGGCGGCGAGGCCGCGGGCCATGTCGGGGTCGTTCTTCTCTTCGCCGGCGTGGAAGCGGGTGTTCTCGAGGACGAGGATGTCGCCATCGGCCATTTTCGCGACGGCGGCTTCGGCGGCGGGACCGATGCAGTCGTCGGCGAAGCTGACGGGTTTGCCGAGGACTTCGCCGAGAGCCTTGGCGATGGGGGCGAGGGACATTTCGGGGACGCGCTTGCCTTTCGGGCGCTCGAAATGGCTGCAGACGATCACTCGGCCGCCGGCGTCGGACAGTTCGCGGATGGTCGGGGTGAGACGCTCGAGACGGGTGCGGTCGGTGATCTGGCCGTCGCGGACGGGGACGTTGAGGTCGGCGCGGAGGAGGATGCGCTTGCCGCTGGCGTGGAGATCGTCGAGCGTCTTGAAGGGCATTTCGTGCTCTCGTTACGATGCTGGTTTCTAGCTGAGCAACCTTCGCCAAGCCCTCTCCCAGGAGGGAGTGGGCTTGGCGAGCGTTCGGTTGTTAGAGGCTGCCGAAGAGGGCGGCGGTGTCGACCATGCGGTTCGAGAAGCCCCATTCGTTGTCGTACCAGCCCATGACGCGGGCGAGTTGGCCGTCGACGACTGCGGTCTGGGTGGCGTCGAACGAGCAGGACGCCTGGCTGTGGTTGAAGTCGATGCTGACGAGTTTTTCGGTGTTGTAGTCGAGGATGCCTTTCATGGGGCCGTCGGCGGCGGCCTTCATGGCGGCGTTGATCTGCTCCTTCGTGGCAGGGTCTCGCAGGTTCACGTCGAGACTGACGATGGAGACATTGGGGATCGGGACGCGGATCGAGGTGCCGTCGAGCTTGCCCTTGAGCTCCGGCATGACGAGGCCGACGGCGCGGGCGGCGCCCGTGCTGGTCGGGATCGAGCTGACGGCGGCGGCGCGGGCGCGGTGCAGGTCCTTGTGGAGGGTGTCTACGGTGTTCTGGTCGCCGGTGTAGGCGTGGATGGTGAGCATGTAGCCGCGCAGGACGCCGAAGCTCTCGTGGAGGACCTTGACCATCGGCACCAGGCAGTTGGTGGTGCAGGAGGCGTTGGAGATGACGGTCATCTCCTTGGTGATGACCTTCTCGTTGACGCCGTAGACCACGGTGGCGTCGACGCCGTCGGCGGGGGCGGAGATCAGGACCTTCTTGGCGCCGGCGCCGGAAATGAGGGCTTGGGCGGATTCCTTGCTGGTGAAGCGGCCGGTGCATTCGAGGGCGACGTCGATGCCCTGGTAGGGGACTTTGGCCGGGTCGCGTTCGGCGGTGACCTTGATGGGGCCCCAGGTCTTGCCGTTGTAGGTGATGGTGAGGCTGTCGCCGTCGACCTTCACTTCGCCGGGGAAGCGGCCATGGACGCTGTCGAAGCGGAAGAGGTGGGCGTTGGCCTCGACGCTGCCGAGGTCGTTGATGGCGACGGGAAGGACGTCGTCGCGGCCCCGCTCGATGATTGCGCGCAGTACGAGGCGGCCAATGCGGCCAAATCCGTTGATGGCGACCTTTACGGCCATTTGAGAGAGTTCCCTTCAGTTCGACAGAATGCGCCGTTTTACGGCCGAGGTGATGGCGTCCGGCGTGATGCCGAAGTGCCGGTACAGATCCGGGGACGGGGCGGAGGCGCCGAAGCCGGTCATCCCAATAAAGATACCGGAGTTGCCGAGCCAGCGCTCCCATCCGAAACCGCAGGCTGCCTCGATGCCGACGCGGGGCACGGCGCCGAGGACGTCGAGGCGGTAGCGTTCGTCCTGCTGGGCGAACAGCTCCCAGCAAGGGAGGGAGACGACGGCGGCGGCGATGCCGGACTCGGCGAGCAGGCGCCGGGCTTCGACGGCGATGGCGACTTCGGAGCCGGTGGCGATGAGGGTGGCCTGGCGGGCGCCGTCGGCCTCGACGAGGACGTAGCCGCCGCGGGCGCTGCGGTTCTCGACGGCGTCCTGGCGGAGGGGGGCGAGATCCTGGCGGGCGAGGATGATGAGGCTGGGACCGCCGGTGCGGCGGACGGCGAGTTCCCAGCATTCGGCGACCTCGACCGCGTCGGCGGGGCGGAACACGTGGGTGTTGGGCAGGGCGCGGAGGCTGGCGAGCTGTTCGACCGGCTGGTGGGTGGGGCCGTCCTCGCCGAGGCCGATGCTGTCATGGGTCAGGACGTGGACGACCCGGAGGCGCATGATGGCGGCCAGGCGCAGGGCGGGGCGCATGTAGTCGCTGAAGGCGCAGAAGTTGCCGCCATAGGCGAAGAAGCCGCCGTGGAGCGCCATGCCGTTGAGGGCGGCGGCCATGGCGTGTTCGCGGCAGCCGAAATGGATGTAGCGGCCGGCGAAGGCGCCGGGGGAGATGGCGGGGAAGTTGGCGGGCTGGGTGCGGGTGGAGCGGCCGCCATCGGCGGAGCCGCCGGCGAGTTCGGGCATGGTGGCGGCCAGCGCCGCGAGGGCCCGCTGACCGGCGTCGCGGCCGGAGAGAGGGGTGCGGGATTCGGCGAATTCGGCGCGGAGCGAGGCGATGCCGTCTTGCCAGGCATCGGGGAGTTTGCCGGCGGTGACGCGTTCGAACTCGGCCTTCATGGGGTGCTTGGCGAGACGTTTGAGCCAGGCGCGGCGGGCGGCGCCGCCGCGGGACCCGGCGGTGCGCCAGCGGTCGGCCAGTTCGGGGGGGATGGCGAATTTGTCGTGGGCCCAATCGAGGGCGAGCTTGGCGGCGCCGGCTTCGTCGTCGCCGAGGGGGCCGCCATGGGCGGCCGATGTGCCGGCCTTGGTGGGGGTGGCGAAGCCGATGACGGTTCGGCAGGCGATCAGGGTGGGCTTGCGGGAGCGGAGCGCGAGGGAGAGGGCGCCGGCGAGCTGCGCCGGGTCATGGCCGTCGATTCGCTTGGTGGCCCAGCCGTGAGCCTGAAAGCGCTTGAGGGTGTCGGCGGAGTGGGAGAGGGCGGTCTCGCCGTCGAGGGAGATGCTGTTGTCGTCCCAGAGGACGGTGAGTTTTTCGAGGCGGAGATGGCCGGCGAGGTCGGCGGCTTCGTAGCTGACGCCTTCCATCAGGTCGCCGTCCGACGCGATCACCCAGGTGCGGTGGTCGACGAGGCTGCGGCCGAAGCGGGCGGCGAGCATGCGTTCGGCGAGCGCCATGCCGACGGCGTTGGCGAGGCCTTGGCCGAGGGGCCCGGTGGTGGCTTCGATGGCGGGGTGGGCGCCGAATTCGGGATGGCCGCCCGCGGGGCTGTCGAGGCGGCGGAAGTTGGAGAGGTCGGCGAGCGACATGCCAGCATGGCCGGTGAGGTGCAGGAGCGCGTAGAGCAGCATCGAGCCGTGGCCGGCGGAGAGGACGAAGCGGTCACGGTCAGGCCAGCGGGGGTCGGCGGCGTCGAAGCGGAGGAAGCGGGTCCAGAGGGCGGTGGCGGCGTCGGCCATGCCGAGGGGCATGCCGGGGTGGCCGGAGCCGGCGGCTTCGATGGCGTCGATGGCCAAGGCGCGGACGGCGTTGGCCATGTGCCGCTCGGGCGTTGCCGGGCGGGCGAGAATGGCGGCTTGGAGCGCCCGCATGGGCGCGTCGGCGGGGCTCTGCCTTTCGGTGGCGCGAGATCCTGACATCTATCCTCCCGGGCCACCGCCTATAAGTCAGACCGCCCGATAACGCTACTAGGCCGGCCATCTGACGCGGATCCTCGCGCTTCCGGTGCTCACGACCTGAATGGTCGCTGCGCGCCGGGTCGCGAGGATCCACGCCAGCTGACTCGGCCTAGCGCGTTCTCGGACGATCTGTGCGACCGCCCGATAACGCTACTAGGCCGGGCAGCTGAGGCGGGTTCTTCCGCGGGTCGCGCCGTCCTGGATCGCGGGGCCGACTGGAGGCGTCTTGCTTGGGTGGGCGTGGGGGAGGGTTAGTCGGCGCCGACGGGGAACGAGGGTTGGGATAGGAGGCGGATCAGGCGGTTGAGGGCGGTTCGGCCGGGTTTCTCGACGAGGTGATAGGCGAGGGTGGCGAGGGGGAGGACTGGGAGCGAGGCGAGGAAGGCGAAGAGCAGGGCCTGCGCTGGCGGCAGTTTTTCGGGATGGAGGTAGGTGAGGACGGCGGCGGCCGGGGTGCGGAGGAGGTTGTGGAGGAGGTAGACGGAGAAGGAGATGGTGCCGAGATCGTGGAGCACGCGCGTGGAGAGCAGACGCCCGGCTCGGCCGCGGTTGGTGGCGTAGGCGAGGACGAGGGCGGGGAAGCAGAGGGCGGTCACGAGATCGAGTCGGAGCACGCTGGAAAGGATGGTCAGGGCTGTTATGGCGATGGTCCAGCGGTCGGCGCCGATGGCGCGCAGACGCGGGGAACCGCGATAGGCGCGGTAGACCATCAGCCCGAGGCCGAATT
Source organism: uncultured Alphaproteobacteria bacterium (assembly GCA_963848035.1). GTDB lineage: Bacteria > Pseudomonadota > Alphaproteobacteria > Acetobacterales > Acetobacteraceae > JAVVHH01. Next base: position 689,543 of record CAWKCD010000001.1, on the reverse strand, counting down.
CGGCGATGCAGCGGGCGATGTCCCAGGCGATGGGGCGCTCGTTGATGGATTTCGGGGCGTAGCACTGCAGCAGGACGAGGGTGGCGACGCTGGCGGCGGTGGCCAGCGCGGCGGTCCTGCGCTCGGGACCGACATAGAGTTGGAGCAGGGCGGGGAAGAGGAGATAGGTGCCGAGCTCGAGGCTGACCGACCATGAGGGGCCGTTGAAGCTGAACCGCGGCAGGAAGCCTTGGAGGTGGGCCAGGTTGACCAGGGTGGCGAAGGTGAGGTCGCCTTGGAGCACGTTGGCCGGGATGAAGAGGTCGGCGCGGCCCCAGAGCGATGCGATGCCGGCGCAGGCGAGGATCAGCACCGTGACGGCGATGCCGAGCGGGAAGATGCGGGCGATCCGCTTGAAGAGGAACGGACGGAATTCCTGCATGCCGTTGGCTTCGAAGCCGGGCAGGTAATTGTAGGCCATGATGAAGCCGCTGAGGACGAAGAAGAAGTCCACGGCCATGTAGCCATGCGGAACCAACGACGGAATCCAGGACGATGAGAGCCCGGCTGCGGTGGCCGAGAAGTGCTGCAGCACGACGGCCATCGCGGCGAGCCCTCGCAAGGAGGTCAGCGCCCGGAGTTCGGTTCGTTGCATCGGCGTCCTGCTGGTGAGGACACCGGTATCTCAAAGAAAGGTGAGGAAATTCCTAATGGGGACATCGGGGACGGTCTGTGCCGCCCTCGATGGCACGGTCAGGGGAGCGGGCGGTTGGCGCGGGCGAGGATGGCCTGGAGGAGGACTTGCGTGCCGGCTTCGGCTTCGGCGGGTTCGATGCTTTCGGCTTCGTTGTGGCTGAGGCCGTCCTTGCAGGGGGTGAAGATCATGGCGGTGGGGACGTGGCGGGCGACGTAGACGGCGTCGTGGCCGGCGCCCGAGATGATTTCCCGGGCGGTGTAGCCGAGGTCTGCGGCGGCTTGGCGAACGAGGCCGACGCAGGCGGGGTCGAAGGGCTGGGCGGCGATGCGGAACAGTTCGGTGAGGTGCAGTTGGGTGCCGGATTCCTGTGCGATGGCGGCGGCTTGTGTGGGGAAGGCTTGCGCGAGGCGGTCGATCTCGGCGGCGTCGGGGTGGCGGAATTCGACGCTGAAGCGGACCTCGCCGGGAACGACGTTGCGGCTGTTGGGCAGGACGACGAGTTGGCCGACGGTGCCGCGGCCGTTCTCGCCGTGGGCGCGCATGAGATGGTCGACGAGGTCGATGATGCGGGCGGCCGACACGAGGGCGTCCCGGCGGGCGCTGGGCGGCGTGGTGCCGGCGTGGCTGTCCTGGCCGATGACGGTGGCGTCGTACCAGATCTGGGCTTGGGCGCCGGTGACGATGCCGATCTGTTTGGCTTCGCGCTCGAGGATGGGGCCCTGCTCGATGTGCAGCTCGAAATAGGCGTCAGCGGGGAAGGGGCGGGCGGGTTCGGGGCCGCGGTATCCGATGGCGTCGAGGCTTTGGCCGACCGTGTTGCCGTCGAGGTCGGCGAGGCGTTCGGTTTCGGCTTGGTCGTAGATGCCGGCCCAGACGCCGGAGCCCATGAGGGATTTGCCGAAGCGGCTGCCTTCCTCGTCGGTCCAGTTGACGAGTTCGAGCGGGGCTTCGGTGGTGATGTCTAGGTCGTTGAGGGTGCGCATCACTTCGAGCCCAGCCATAACGCCGAGCGCGCCGTCGAACTTACCGCCGCTGGGCTGTGAGTCGAGATGGCTGCCGAACAGGACGGGGAGCCGCGCGGGGTCGCGGCCGGGTCGGCGGGCGAACATGTTGCCCATGGCGTCGACGCGCAGCGTGAGGCCGGCTTGTTCGCAGAGGGTGCGGAAACGGTCGCGGCCAGCGCGGTCGACGTCGGAGAGGGCGAGGCGGCGGACGCCGCCTTTGGGGGTGGCGCCGATCTGCGCCATGTCCATGAGGCTGTCCCAGAGGCGGCGAGGATCGATGCGCTGGTTGCTGCGCGGTAGGGTCATTTTCGTTCCGTTCTCAGGCAAGTTAGAGGCTTTCGAGACGCCGATGCGCGGTGAGTGGGGATGCGATGCCGGCGAGCGATCAGCGGAGGGTTGTTTCCAATGGCTTTGTTCGACCGATTGTTCAAGCGCGGCAATTCCGGCGGCGGCGGACGTTTACGCGCTGACGATGGCGCGGGCGATCCCGCATTTGCCGTCGCTCACGGCGATGCATTCGTCGGTGTCGCGGATCGGGGAGGCGGCTTGGGCGGTGGACCTCGATGTGGGGACGCTGACGTTCTCGTTCGCGGACGGCCGCGTCGTGACCGCGCCGGTGCAGGTGATCGGCACCTATAATACGGAGGATGGGACGTGGATGTGGGGGTGGGATCATCCCTCGGTGCCGGCGGCGCGTGCGGCCGATGCGCGGACGGTGAAGGCTTTCGGCGAAAAGCACGGCGTGGCGGATCTGACGACACGCAAGATGGCGGTTTACGAACTGTTCTGGCGGCGCGACGACGACTATCATCATCCGATCTCGGCGGGTTGGCCGTCCAACCATGATCCGGCGCAGCAATCGGGGTGGCGGGTGTATGCGCTCGGGCCGGATGCCTGGCGGGTGGCGTTCGAACTCGATGTGGGCGTGACGATGCATCATGCCTACGACGTGAGGCGGTTCGAGGATGGGTTGCGGATCGTCGATTTTCCGCTGGGCGATTGAGGGGTTAGATAGGCCACCATTTCGGAGAACGGCCATGGCCCACGGGTTGACACCATCGAGCGATCTCGGCGCGCCGCCGGTGCTGCGGAATTCAGTGCTGGACCGGGAGGCGGTGTGGCAGGCGCGGGTGGATCTTGCGGCGTGCTTCCGGGCGGCGGCGGCGCTCGGGATGCACGAGGGGATCTGCAACCATCTGTCGGCGATGGTGCCGGGGTCGGACGAACTGTTCCTGGTCAACCCGTATGGCTGGGGGTTCCACGAGATCACGGCGTCGCGGCTGCTGGTGTGCGACTTCAAGGGGAATGTGGTCGAGGGGGTGGGGGAGCCGGAGGCGACGGCGTTCTACATCCATGCGCGGGTGCATCTGAAGCTGAAGCGGGCGCGGGTGGCGTTCCACACGCATATGCCGAACGCGACGGCGATGGCGATGCTGGAGGGGGAGCCGCTGCTTTGGGCGGGGCAGTCGTCGCTGAAGTTCTGGGGGCGGACGGTGGTGGACGAGAATTACAACGGGCTGGCGCTGGACGAGGCGGAGGGGGACCGGATCGCCGCCAGCATGGGCGATGCGGATATCGCGTTCATGCGCAATCACGGGGTGATGGTGCTCGGGGCGAACATCGCGGAGGCTTGGGACGATCTGTATTACCTCGAGCGGGCGTGCGAGGCGCAGCGGTTGGCGCTGTCGACGGGGCGTCCGTTGAAGGCGGTGCCGGCGGCGCTGGCGGAGACGACGGCCAAGCAGATGCAGGTGGGCGGGCGCGAGAGCGCGGTGCTGCACCTGGAGAGCATCAAGCGGACGTTGGACCGCAGCGCGCCGGAATACCGCACTTGAAGCAACTCTTGTTGGTGGCGGCGACGGCCGGGCTGTTCGGGTGCACGCTGATCGACCAGACGACGTTCAATCCGGAGGCGGGGCGGCGGCCGACCGTGGCGAAAGTGCCGACGCCGCTGGCTTCGGCTCCGGAGACTGGGCCGCCGGCGCTGCTGGTCATCCGCTTGCCGATGTCGGCGGAACAGCGGGGAGACGTGGCCAAGGCGGTTGCGGCGGCGCGTAAGCGGAAGCCGAGCGTGGTGTTCGACGTGGTGGAGATCACGGGGGATGCGGGAAGTTCGGTGGGGGCGGAGGCGGCCGACGTGGCGGGTGTGATCACGGCGCAGGGAGTGCCGGCGGGGCGGGTGCATCTGGCGGCCCGGCCGGTTGCGAACGTTGCGCGGGAGGTTCGGGTCTACGTGCGGTAGCGCCGGCTATTTCTTGCGGCCGAGCAGGCGGTTGATCTTGTTGCCGAGTTCGACGAGGGGCTTGGCGTTGGTCTGGATGCCAAGCAGCGCCTTGTGGATGTAGTCGAAGCCGGATTTGACCTTGCCCACGGCGGCCAGTTCTTTCGGCATCGATTTGGCGCCGGTGATGCTCGCCAGGACGTCGCAGAGCCCGATGACGACGTCCAGCATCTCGGCGAGCAGGGCGCAGAGTTCGGCCATGATGGCGAGTTCGCCGGCGATCGGGCCGATCGGGCCGAGGATGGTGCCGGACGTCGACGCGAGCGCCTGCTTTTGGGAGACGGTTTCGGCGAAGGTCGTGTAGTGCTTCGCGAAATCATAGGCGTCCTTGAGGTGCTTGGCGCCGTCATAGGTGCTCTTGAGCGCCGTCGCGGCTGCTTCGAGATCGTTGACGAAGGCGAAGTGGGCGGCCTTGAAGTCGGTGTAGCATTTGTGTGCTTTCTCGGCGGCGGCTTTGACCTGTGCCATCGTCAGGTCGGTTCCGGCGACGATACTGTCCATCGCGGTCGGCCCTTTGCCCTCCTGCGCGGTCTTCGCTTGATGGAGGGCTTCGGTGTATTTGCGCATCGTGTCGATATCGAGGGTGATCTCGCGGACGAGCTGCTTCTGTTCGGCTGGGTCGGAGGCGTGGGCGAGTTTGTCGAGCCTGGCCTCGATGACGCTGGAATGGCCGGATTTGTCGATCTTGATGCTGTGAAGCAGCCAGTCGTGGCCGTGGGCGTCGATGCCGTAGGTGCCGCCGCGGACGATCTCGGCGGCGAATTTGCCCCAGTGCAGATAGAGTTCGCGGAGCTTCGAAGTATCGTAGCCGCCGCCGCGGCGGGTGCGTGGCCGTTCTTGGCTTCGAACTCGTGGTGCGCCTGGGCGATGTGCGCCAAGGTCTTGGATTTTCCCATCCAGTCGAGCACCGTCTTGGCTTCCACGCTCGTCTTGTGACCGCTCATTGGAGGTGATCCTTAGAAGCGGGAGAGGAGTTGGGTGACGCTCTTGAGGCCGGTGACCAGGTGTTGCTGGAGCTTCACCGGGACGAGGGGGTTGTGTTCGAGTTCGGCAAGCAGCGGGTTGGCGGTGATATGGTCGATGTGCTGCTTGACGATGGCGCGGGCGGTCTTGACGTGTTTGACGAGGTCGTCGGCGTGGCTCTTGGCCATGAGAAAGAGGTGTTTTTCGAGTGAGACCGCCGGGCCGCCGAGGGCGACGGCGGCCGATACGCCTTTCTGGAATTCGGTGACGATGTGGTTGCGGTGGCCGTGTTCGGCGAAGGCTTTGGTGACGCGGGCGATGACCATATCGGCTTCGCTTTTGACGGTCGACATGACCTGTTCCCATTCCTGGGCGGCTTTGTTGAACAGGTCGGCATGGGGGGGCTTGCCGGCGTTGCCGGCGGCTAAGCCGGAGGCGCCATTGGGCGCCTGCTTACCGCCCATCATGCCGAAGAGCTGTTCGGCCAGGTCGGCGTTCTCCTGAGCCTTGCCGAAGTCGCCAGCCTTCAGTGCGGCGTGGGCGGCGACGAGGTGGGTCTTGAACGGTTTCGCGTGCTCGGGATCCGCCTTCATGGCGGGGGCGGCTTTGCGGGCCATGGCGGCGAGCATGGATCCGATGATGTTGGGATCGAAACCCATCGAGTCGTTCGCAGGCGGGGGTTCGCGTTCGGCTTTCTCTACGGCGTCGTGCAGCGCTTCGATGTCGGATTGGGCGTGTTTCAGCTCGTCGGGTTTGAGGGAAAGCATGGCGCCGCGGAGGCTGGTCTGGGCGGCGGTGGCGAGTTTCTGCAGGGGGGCTTTCTGGGCCGGGTTGGTTTTGGCGATCTCGAGGACGCGGCGGACGAGGGGGGTGAGTTCGGCGACGAGCTTGCCGGTGTCGATGGCGGGTTTCGCGGCCGGTGGGGCGCCGGCTGCTGCGCCGGCTTGCGTGCCGGCTGACGCGCCGACTGGAGCGTTGGCGACCGGCTTCGCGGCGGGTTGGCCGGGGGTCTTGTCGTCGGGGACGTCGTCGGCGTCGGGCTCCGTGTGAATCTCCGGCGGGCCGCCGTCGTCCGAGCTGATCTCGACCTTGTTGTAGCCGGTGCCCTTAAGGGCGACGACGAGTTTGCGGGCCATGCCGCTGGCGGCTTTGTTGACCTTGAACTGGATAGTCTTGGGCTTGGTCGGGTCGGCCGACATGGTCCCGAAACGGTGGTTGCGGCTGTCGGGGTCGGCCTCCTTGAGCTCCTTCTCGAGAGCGCGGGGCTGGCGGCGGCGGTCGACGCGGATGATGGCTTTGCCGTTTGCGTCGAGGGCGAGGGCCATGAAGATGGGGTCGCCGCCTTGGGAGAGGCGCAGCAGGCGCTTGATCTCGCCCTTTTCGGAGCCGGCTGGCTCGGCGTCGTCGTTCGATTTAACTTTTCCGGCGGTCGCAGCAGCGGCCATGGGCGCTCCAGAGCGGTCGTGTCAGCGACGCATCATTCCGCACAATCTCGTGAGCGGGCAAGCGGTTCCTTGGGCAATCCGTCGATTGCCCAAGGAGGACCGCGTCGCCGGTTCAGTGCACCAGACGCTCGGGCCGCTCGCGCAGCGGCCAGCGGCGGATGGCGTCGCGGGTGGCCTTGAGCACGCCATCACCGCGGGCGGCCTCGAATTCGAGGACGAGGATCGGCAGGTCGGGCTGCACGGAGCGGGCGAGCTGCGGCAAGCCAAACTGTCCCATCTCGCCGAAGGATTGCGAGGTGACGAGGAGATCGATGTCTTTCGAATGTTCCAAGAGAGTTTCGACGATGCCGTAGGTGCCGGTCGAGGTGACGCGGAAGCCGGCGGTCTGCAACTGGCTGGAGACGGCTTCGCGTTCGTCGGGGTCTTTCATCACGAGGAGGACGTGGAGTTCGTCCTCCGGTGCGAGCTGGGGTTGGTCGGGCTCCTGGCCCATAATCGGGATCACGGCCGGGCATCCTTCGGCGCGGCATTCAACATTCTGTGCACATCCTGCCTGCTCATTCTGTCCTCCCTGTCCGAGGAGACATCCCGGTTTTAGGAGAGCTGGAACGGCCGTGATGTGACCCACCTCACAGTGCGTGAGGATTTTTGATCAACGGGTGCGGCGGGCCTCCGCGATGGCTTGGCGCAGCTCAGGGAGGTCGGCGGCGCCGGCGAGGACTTGGCGGCCAACGATCATGGCCGGGGTGCCCTGGACGCCGATTTTCTGCGCGAGGGCGATGTTGGCATCGAGGCGGGCCTTGATGGCGGGGTCGTCCATGTCGGCGAGGAGCTTGTCGCCGTCGAGGCCGAGGCGGGTCGCGGTGTCGCGGATCGCGGGGGGCGAGGCCGGGGCGTTGCTGGCCATGAGGGCGTCGCGGAGCTTGAAGTAGCCGCCCTGGCGTTGGGCGGCGAGCAAGGCGCGGCTTTCGAGGGTGCTGTTGGGGCCGAGGATCGGCAGGTCCTTCATGACGAGCTTGAGGCCGGGTTCGGCTTGCATGAGCTGGGTCATGACGGGGAGCATGCGGCGGCAATAGGGACAGCGCGTGTCGTAGAACTCGACCATGGTGACGTCGCCGGCCGGGTTGCCTTCGATGGCGTCGGCGGAGTCGAAAAGCTGCTTGCCCATGGTGCCGATGGCGTCGCTCATGGCGCGCTCGTGGCTGCGGTCCTCGTCGGCCTGCAGGGCGAGGAGGGCGTCGCGCAGGATGGTGGGGTCGGTCTTGAGCGCCTGGCGGAGGATCTGGACGATCTCGTCGTGCTGGGCCGGGCTGAAGCCATCGGCGCGGGCGGGCGCGATGGAGAAGGGACCGAGGGCGGCAAGGAGCAGGGCGAGAGCGACGAGCAGGCGGCGCATGGAGAACTCCGGAGACGGCAGCGGGCGTTAGCATTTCCCGGGGGCGGCGTCGAAGCATTTGCCGACTTACCCGGCGGAAGCTATGCCACGCGCATGATTTCACCTGCATCGAGATTACTGCGGTTCGCGACCGCGCTGAGCTTGTTGACCGGGACCGGGTGCTCGACGCTGGGCTCGGTCAAGGACACGTTCTTCGGGGGATCGGCGGCGGAGCAGCCGGCGTTGGAGGGGTTCATCGGCGCCGCGGTGGCCGACGAGCCGCGGGCGGCGCTGGCGGGGCGCGAGGTGCTGTCACGGGGCGGGACGGCGGCGGATGCGGCCGTGGCGATGGGGTTCATGCTGGCGGTGACGCTGCCATCGCGCGCCGGGCTGGGCGGAGGCGGGGCGTGCATGGCGTACAGCCCCGACCGGAACGGACCCGGCGGCGGCAATGCCGAGGCGATCCTGTTCACGCCGGTGGCGGCGACGAACCCGCCGCCGCAGACGGACCGGCTGGCCTCGATCCCGATGATGCCGCGCGGGCTGTTCGCGCTGCATGCACGCTACGGGCGGTTGCCGTTCGAGTCGCTGGTGGCGCCGGCGGAGCAGGCGGCGCGGTTCGGGATCCCGATCCCGCGGGCGCTGCTGCAGGACCTCTCGGTGGTGGCGGGGCCGCTGCTGCAGGATCCGAACGCGCGGGCGGTGTTTGGGCCGAGCGGGACGCCGCTGGCCGAGGGATCGACGCTGAGCCAGCCGGACCTGGCGGCGACATTGTCGCAGTTGCGGACGGCGGGGGTGGGCGACCTGTATGTCGGGGCGCTGGCGCGGCGGATGGCGGAGGCGTCGGTCGCCGCCGGGGGCGGGCTGGTGGCCGAGCAGATGCGCGACGCGCTGCCGCGGACCGGCAATCCGATCACGGTGACTTCGGGGCGGGACCTGGTTGGCTTCCTGCCGCCGCCGGCCGATGGCGGGCTTGCTGCGGCCGCGGGGCTGCAGGCGCTCAATGCGGGCGGGGATGCGGGACAGGCGCAGGCGCGGGCGCTCGCGGTGGCGGCGCGGTGGCGTGCGGGCGGGGGCGACCCAATGGCGGTGTTGGCCAGTGGCGGGAGCGGCGGCGGGTTGCCGAACCTGCCGGCTTCGACGGGCTGGCTGGTGCTGGACCGGGATGGCAACAGCGTGGCGTGCGCGGCGACGATGGACAATCTGTTCGGCACCGGCCGGGTCGCGCCGGGGACGGGGGTGCTGCTGGCGGCGGCGCCGCGTCCGATGCCGCTGCTGTCGGTGGCGATGGCCTGGAATCCGAGCTTGCGGGGGTTCCGCGCGGCGGTGACCGGCACGGGGCAGGAGGGAGCGGCGCTGGCGGCGGCGGCGGCGATGTACAACGCGCTGCATTCGGACACGGCGATGCCGCGCTCGGTGCCGGAGCCCGGTCGGGCCAACGTCATCTCATGTGCGCGGTATCTGCCGGATAGCAGCGGGACCTGCACCTGGGCGGTGGATCCGCGGAGTTCGGGCTTGGCGGCCGGCGGCAACTAGGATGCTGAAGGTCGGGCGCGGGGCGCATGCGCCGCCGTTCATGGTGATGGACGTGATCACGGCGGCGAATGCGCGGCAGGCGGCGTTGCCGGCGGGCAGTCCGCACGTGATCCGGATGGAGGTCGGGCAGCCCGGGACCGGGGCGCCGGCGGGAGCGCTGGCGGCGGCAGCGGCAGCGCTGCGCGGCGGGGATCCGCTGGGGTATACCGAGGCGTTCGGGCGGGCGTCGCTGCGGGCGCGGATCGCTCGGCATTATGGCGATTGGTATAGGCTCGAGTTGTCGCCGCAGCGGGTGGCGGTGACGATGGGGGCGAGCGGGGCGTTTCCGCTGGCGTTCCTGGCGGCGTTCGACCAGGGCGACCGGGTTGCGCTCGCGGCGCCGTTCTATCCGCCGTACGTCAACATCCTGGTGGCGCTGGGGCTCGAGCCGGTGGTGATCGAGGCGGGGCCGGAGAGCCGGTATCAGCCGACGGTGGCGATGCTGGAGGCGCTCGATCCCCGGCCGGAGGGCTTGATCGTGGCGAGCCCGTGCAACCCGGCGGGGACGATGCTGGACCCGGGGGAGCTGGAGGCGCTGGCGGTGTGGTGCCACGCCAACGGGGTGCGGCTGATCTCGGACGAGATCTATCACGGGCTGCATTACGCACGGCCGATCGCGACGGCGGCTTCGTTCAGCGAGAGCGCGATCGTGATCAACTCGTTCTCGAAGTATTTTTCGATGACGGGATGGCGGGTCGGCTGGATGGTGTTGCCGGCGGATCTGACGCGGCCGGTGGAATGTCTGGCGCAGAACATGTTCATCTCGGCGCCGCACATCGCGCAGGTGGCGGCGGAGGCGGCGTTCGAGTGCCGCGAGGAGTTGGACGGGAACGTGGCGCGGTATCGGCGGTCACGGGACCATTTGCTGGCGGCGCTGCCGGCGGCGGGGTTCCCGGACGTGGCGGCGGCGGATGGGGCGTTCTACCTATATGCCGACGTGGGCGGGCGGACGAACGATGCGCAGGCGTTCTGTGCGCGGATGTTGGCCGAGGCCGGGGTGGCGGCGAGTCCGGGGCTGGATTTCGACCGCACGCGCGGCGGCCGGGCGGTGCGGTTCAGCTATTGCGGGCCGGAGGCCGACATGCGCGAGGCGGCGTCGCGGCTGATGGCCTGGCGGTAGGCCTACTGGGTCAGGCGGCCGCTGATGGGCTGGGTCTTGGCGAACAGGGCCTGCATCGTGGTGGTGATCGAGGGGCCGTCGGTGGCTTGGAAGAAGTAGCTCGAGGATGTGGCGCAGCTCTGGAGATTGGGCAGGATCTGGCCGGCGATTGGCTGGACGTAGGCGTTGTAGAGCAGCTCGTATTGGTTGGTCGCCGCGTCGTTGTTTTTCCAGATCGGCAGATAGGTCGTGTAGATGACGCCGAGGGTGGATTTGGTCTTGATGGGGCTGCACCAGGAGGGGTTGATCGGGTAGACGCAGCTCGAGCCGCTGCAGTAGCCGCTGAGGACGTCGCTGACGCCGTCGGACACCAGGAAGACGTAGTTGAGGGGCGAGGCGGCGCTGGCGCCGGAGCCGTTGGCGGGCAGGAGGGCGTTGAAGGCGTTCAATTCGGCCTGGAAGTCGGTGTCGCCGACGGTGTTGGAGCCGCTGTTGCTGCCGAGATCGATCGTATTGGCGAGAGTTAGCAGGTTGGCGTAGTTGTTGGACGGTGCCGAGAGGGTGACGATCTTCTTGCCGGTATTCGGGTTGTTCTGCAGCAGATACAGGCCGAAGCTGATGTTCTTGGTCGAGCCGGCGATCGAGGCGGCGGAGTTGATGATGCTCTGGATGGCGGCGATGGCGGAATCGAGGCGGAGCGTGATGCCGAGTTGGCGCGCGATCTGCTCGGTCGTGTAAGTATAGTTCGAGCCGGAATTGGCGTCGTGACAGGCGAAGACACAGCCGGTCTCGCCGTTCTGCTTGAAGCCGAGCTGGTTGAGGCGATTGTAGAGCGCGGCCATATCGCTCTGCGTGGCGCCGATGCCCATGGAGTTCGAAACGTCGACGAGTATGTAATAGTTGACGTAGGTGGGTGGCTGGACGAGGGCGCGGATGGTGCCGGCGACCGGGATGCTGGTGATGCCGAAGAGGTTACTGAAGAAGGTTTGGGTGCTGTAGGCGTAGGTGGCGACGCTGGTGACGATGGTGGTGTTCGGGTCCTGCGAGACGGTGAGCTGGAAGTTCACGCTGCCGATCGGCAGGTCCTTGATGTTCTCGTTGAAGATGTTCGTGCCGTAGGTCTGCAGGGCGGTGGTGTTGGCGTAGCCGCCGACGGCGGTCGCGGCGGATTGGGAGGTGCTGGTGAGCACGGCCGTGTCGCAGGCGCGGGCGAGGCGATTATTGATGTAGCTGGCGAAGCCGTAATCGGCGGCGAAGCCGATGACGGTCAGCAGCATGGGCGCGGTGATCGCCGTCATGATCATGACGGCGCCGCGTCGGCTCGACGATATGGCGCGCAGCCACCTCCAGGCAGCCTTTCGACCTAGGCCCACCAACGATTGCTCCGGTCACTTGCTGGCGCGGACCTTAGGCGAGAAGCGTTTAACCTTGGTTAAGATTGGACACGAATTAGAGAGGAAGCGCGCCTTGGGCGGGGTTGCCTTTGGTGGCGGTGGCTTCGGTGACGCCGTCGGCGAATTGCAGGCGGAGGCGGGTGCCGAGGCGGATCTCGGCGGCTGACGTCACGGGGTGGCCGGCGGTGTCGGAGACGAGGGCGAAGCCGCGTTCGAGGACCTTCTGATAGGAAACGGAGTCGAGCCGGGCGCCCCAGGATTCGAGGCGGGTGCGGGCTTCGCGGACGTTGGATGCGAGCATGGCCGAGGAGAGGCGGGCCATGGTCGGGCTGGCGTGGCGGCGGTGGCTGGCGACGGCGTGGCGCAGCGCCGGGTCGAGCTGGACGCGCTGGAGCGCATGGCGGCGGAGCTGGAGGAGGCTGGGGAGGGCCAGGCGCAGGCGGCGGGTCTGGTCGGCGACGGCGATGCGGGTGGCGCGGAGGAGGGCGGGGGCGTCGGGGATGGCGCGTTCGGCGCGGCCGAGGGCGGCGCGGCGGGCGGCGAGGAGGTTAGGCAGGGCGAGTTTGAGGCGTTCGCTGCGGTCGTCGAGGCGTTGGCGGGCGGTGCCGAGGAGGGAGGGGAGGTCGGGCAGGCCGCGTTCGGCGCGCTCGAGGCGGAGGCGTTGTTCCCCGACGAGGCGGGAGAGGGCGCCGACGAGGCGGGCGCCGTCGCGCATCAGGACGGAGGCGAGTTCGAGCTTGGAGGGGACGGCCATCTCGGCGGCGGCGGTGGGGGTGGGGGCGCGGCGGTCGGAGACGAGGTCGATGAGGGTATGGTCGGTCTCGTGGCCGACGGCGGAGATCAGCGGGATGCGGCAGGCGGCGGCGGCGCGGATGACGGCTTCGTCGTTGAAGGCCATGAGGTCTTCGAGGGAGCCGCCGCCGCGGGCGATGATGAGGACGTCGGGGCGGGCGATGGGGCCGCCGGGCGCGATGCGGTCGAAGCCGGCGATGGCGGCGGCGATCTTGGCGGCGGCGCCTTCGCCTTGGACGGGGACGGGCCAGAGCAGGACGGGGCGGGGGAAGCGGCGGGCGATGGTGGTCTTGATGTCGTGCAGGACGGCGCCGGAGGCCGAGGTGACGACGCCGACGACGGCGGGGAGCAAAGGGAGCTTGCGCTTGCGGTCGTCGCCGAACAGGCCTTCGGCGGCGAGGCGCAGGCGGAGCATCTCGATGCGGGCGAGCAGTGCGCCGGCGCCGGCGTATTCCATGCGTTCGACGATGAGCTGGTAGGAGCTGCGCTCGCCGTAGGTGGTGACCCGGCCGGTGGCGATCACCTCGACGCCGTTCTCGGGGACGAGGCCGAGACGGGAGACGCCGCTTTTCCAGACGATGCCGCTGATCTTGGCGTTCTCGTCCTTGAGCGAGAAGTAGAGGTGGCCGGAGGGGTAGCGCTTGAACTCGGTGATCTCGCCGCGGACGCGGACGCGGCCGAAGGCGCCCTCGAGCGTGCGCTTCACGGCGCCGGAGATCTCGCTGACGGTGAATTCGGGGATGTTGTTGGCGGGGGCGGCGGCTTCGGACATCGGCGCAAGCTATGCTAGAGCCGCCGCGGACAGAAGTGGGGTCGGCATGCGGGTTCTGGTGGTCGGTTCGGGGGCGCGTGAGCATGCCTTGGCTTGGGCGATCGCGGCGTCGCCGCTGACCACGAAGCTGTGGGTGGCGCCGGGCAATCCGGGGACGGGGGCGCTGGCGGAGAACGTGCCGGTGTCGGCCGAGGACATCGAGGGGCTGGTGGCGTTCGCCAAGGCCAATGCGGTGGACCTGGTGGTGCCGGGGCCGGAGGCGCCGCTGGTGGCCGGGCTCGCGGACGCGATGATGGCGGCGGGGGTGCGGTGCTGCGGGCCGGTGGCGGCGGCAGCGCGGCTGGAGGGGAGCAAGGCGTTCGCCAAGGAGTTGGCCGACGAGGCCGGGATCCCGACGGCGCGGTGGGAGCGGTTCGACGATCTGGGCGAGGCGCTGGAATTCGTGCGCCGGCGGGGCGCGCCGATCGTGGTGAAGGCGGACGGGCTGGCGGCGGGCAAGGGCGTGGTGGTCGCGCAGAGCGAGGCGGAGGCGGAAGAGGCGCTGCGGGCGATGATGGAGGCGCGCCATTTCGGCAGCGCTGGGGCGTCGGTGGTGATCGAGGAGTGTCTGACGGGCGAGGAGTGCAGCCTGTTCGCGCTGTGCGACGGGACGGACGCGGTGTTCCTGGGGCTGGCGCAGGACCACAAGCGGGTTGGCGACGGGGATACCGGGCCGAACACGGGGGGAATGGGGGCGTTCGCGCCGGTGGCGGGGCTGGATCCGGCGGCGCTGATGGACGTGTTCATCCGCCCGGCGCTGGCGGCGATGGTGGCGCGGGGGACGCCGTTCCGGGGGTTCCTGTTCGCCGGGCTGATGCGGACGGCCGACGGGCCGAAGCTGATCGAGTACAACGTGCGGTTCGGGGATCCGGAGTGCCAGGCGCTGCTGCCGCTGCTGCGGAGCGATCTGCTGCCGGGCTTGATCGCGGCGTGCGACGGGGAGTTGGCGCGGTTCGACCTGCGGTGGCGGGCGGGGGCGTGCGTGGCGGTGGTGATGGCGGCGCGGGGGTATCCGGCGGCGCCGCATACTGGGACGGTGATCGACGGGCTGGAGGCGGCGGCAGCGGTGCCGGGGGCGCTGGTGTTCGAGGCGGCGACGCGGGTCGAGGACGGGCGGCTGGTGGCGACGGGCGGACGGGTGCTGACGATTTGCGGCACCGGGCCAGACCCGGCGGCGGCGCGGGCGGTGGCGTATGCGGCGGTGGACCAGGTGCGGTGGCCGGAAGGGTTCTGCCGGCGGGACATCGGGGCGCGGGTCGCGACCGGGCCGTAACGATCCGTTAAACCTTCTCGCGTATTCGTGTGAGCCGGTGTCGATGGGTTCACATGCTGAAGGGGTTGGTCGGCCGGATCTCCATCGTGTTCGGCATTGTCGGGACCGTCGGGGTCGTGGCGATCGTGGTCGGCGCACTGGCGCTGACGAATATGATGGGTCACGTGCGGGAGCTTCTGGCGCGCGACCTGGTCGAGGCGATCGCGCTGACGCGGTCGCAGAACCACCTGCTGCGGATGAACAGCAACCTGGCGGGCTCGGTGCTGGCGGACTCGCACGATTATGACGACGCCCGTCTGCTGGTGACGCGGAGCCTGCAGGATTACCTCGACCGGCTGGAGGAGATCCGGGCGGCGTCGGCGGAAGGGGCTCGAGAGTCGGGGGCGTTGAAGGCGTCGTTCGGCGAGGTGCAGGAATCGGCTTCGCGGACGCTGGCGTTGATGCGGGCGGGCGACCAGGCGGGATCGCGCGCGGCGGTGGCGACCGAGCTGACGCCGGCGGTCGAGCGGCAGGTGGAGCGCGGGCGGCAGCTGATCAATCGGAAATGGAGCCGGTTGGAGCAGGACCGGGTGACGACGCTCGACCTGGCGACGCTGCGGTGGTGGCAGATCATCGCGTTGGGCGTGATCTCGCCGTTGCCGGGCTTGGCGGCGCTGGTGTGGCTGGCCGGGAGCGGGTTGCGGACGCCGATGACGCAGATCACGGATGCGGCGCATCGGCTGCGGCGGGGCGAATTGGCGGCGCCGGTGGCCGGCAACGAGCGGACCGACGAGGTGGGCGCGATCGCGGTCTCGCTGGACCTGATGCGGCTGGAGGCGATCCGGGCGCAGTCGCTCGAGGCGGAGACGCGGAGCCTCGCGGCGGCGGCGGAGGCGGCGCGGTTGCGCGACCTGACGGATGCGGCGTTCGAGGGGCTGGCGGTGGTGGCCGACGACGTGGTCAGCGAGGCCAATACGAGCCTGGCGCGTCTGCTCGGGGTCGAGCGGGATCAGCTGCTCGGGCGGCCTTTGAGCGAGATCTTGCGGCTGAAGGACGGGCAGTCGATCAGCGAGGTGTTGGCGACGGCGTCGGCGGCGCCGCGGCGGGCGGACGTGATGCTGGAGGGGCGGTCGCTGCCGGTCGAGCTGCGCACGCGGGCGATGAGCGGGGCGGGGGATCACGGCCAGAAGCCGCGGATGGTGCTGGCGGTCCGCGATCTGCAGGAGCGGCTGGCGGCGGAAGCGAAGATCCGGGAGCTGGCGCATCATGATCCACTGACCGGCTTGGCGAACCGGGCGCTGCTGGGCGAGCGGCTGGACGAGGCGATCGCGGCGGCGGACCGGAGCGGGCCGGGGTTCGCGGTGCTGTGCGTCGACCTGGACCGGTTCAAGCCGATCAACGACCTGCACGGGCATCAGGCCGGCGACCGGGTGCTGCGCGAGGTGGCGCGGCGGCTGGGCGGGGAGACCGGCGCGGGCGACACGGTGGCGCGGCTCGGGGGCGACGAATTCGTCGTGCTGAGATCCGGGGTGCGCACGGCCGAGGAGGTGACGCGGCTGGCGGAGCGGGTGCTCGCGCTGCTGCGGGAGGGGTTCGCCCTCGGGGCGGCGGAGCCGGCGTATCTGGCCGCGTCGATCGGGATCGCGATGTATCCGGGGGATGGCGCGGGGGCGGAGGCGTTGCTCGCCAATGCGGATAGCGCGCTCTACCGGGTCAAGCGGTCGACGCGGGACGGGTTCACCTTCTTCCAGGCGGCGCGGGACGCGGATCAGCATCGCCGGTATCTGCTCGAGCAGGATCTGCGGCGGGCGTTGCCGAACGGCGAGCTGTCGCTGGCCTATCAGCCGCAGACGAATTGCCTGAGCGGCGCGGTCGAGGGGTTCGAGGCGCTGCTGCGATGGGGGCATCCGGTGCGCGGGGCGGTGTCGCCGGGCGATTTCATCCCGGTGGCCGAGGACAGCGAGCTGATCGTCGAGATCGGGACGTGGGTGATGCGGCAGGCGTGCCTGGAGGCGCAAAGCTGGCGACTGCCGCTCCGGATCGCGGTGAACGTGTCGCCGCGGCAGCTCGAGCGGGACGATTTCGTGGCGCTGGTGGGCATCGTGCTCGAAGAGACCGGTCTCGACCCGGCGCGGCTGGAGTTGGAGATCACCGAGGGGCTGCTGATCCGGGAGACGGACCGGGCGCTGCGGGTGATCGGGGAGCTGAAGGCGCTGGGGGTTTGCGTGGCGCTGGACGATTTCGGCTCCGGGTTCTCGTCGCTGGGCATGTTGGCGCGGTTCCCGTTCGACCGGGTGAAGCTGGACCGGGCGTTCGTGCAGTCGGCGACGGAGCGGCCGGCGGGGCGGGCGATCATCACGGCGGTGGTCGCGCTGGGCCATGCGCTGGACATGGTGGTGCTGGCGGAGGGCGCGGAGACGCCGGAGCACCTGGCGCTGCTGCGGGCGGAGGCTTGCGACGAGGTGCAGGGCTATCTCACCGGCAAGCCGTTGCCGATCGCGTTCTATGCGGCGGTGGTGCATGGCGAGCCGGCCGGGGTGGCTGGTCCGCCAGCGGGTTTGCGCGGGGTGGCCGAGCGCGCGGCGTAACGCGTGACGCGCGGGCAAAGGTGCGGGCGGATGAGCGCGGGCGGTCAGGCGCGGCGTTCGGCGAAGAAGCGGCGGAGCAGGGCGCCGCTTTCGGTCTCGCGGACGCCGCCGACGATTTCGGGTCGATGCAGGCAGCCGGGCTGGTCGAAGATGCGGGGGCCGTGGTCGATGCCGCCGCCCTTGGGGTCGTAGGCGCCGAAGATGATGCGGGCGACGCGGAAGTGGACGGCGGCGGCGGCGCACATGGGGCAGGGCTCGAGGGTGACGACCAGGGTGCAGCCGAGCAGGCGGGGGGAGCGCAGGCGGGCGGCGGCTTGGCGCATGGCGAGGAGTTCGGCGTGGGCGGAGGCGTCGTGATCGCGTTCGACGCGGTTGCCGGCCTGGGCGAGCATGGCGCCGTCGGGGGCGAGGACGAGGGCGCCGACGGGAACCTCGGCGGCGGCGGCGGCGGCGCGGGCCTGGGCCAGGGCGGCCTGCATCGCATCTTCTTGCCCGTCATCCCCCGGCGGGTCTACTGACCCCGACATGAACGCTCGCATCCGACCTGTCATCGGCGTCACCCTCGATGCCGAGCCGCCCGGCGGCTACTCGAAGTTCCCGTGGTACGCTTTGCGAGCCAATTATGCCACCGCAATCGCCGAGGCGGGCGGGTTGCCGGTCGCGCTGCCGCATGACCCGGCGCTGGCTTCGGGGTATCTGGACATGGTGGACGCGATCGTCGTGACCGGGGGGGCGTTCGACGTCGATCCGAGCCTGTACGGCGAGAAGACGCGGCATGCGACGGTGACGCTGAAGGAGGAGCGGACGGCGGCGGAGCTGGCGCTGGTGCGCGGCGCGCTGGCGCGGGACAAGCCGGTGCTGGGGATCTGCGGCGGGGAACAGCTGCTCGCGGTGGTGCTGGGCGGGTCGCTGCTGCAGCACATCCCCGATGCGATCCCGGACGCGCTGGAGCACGAGCAGAAGAACCCGCGGAACGAGGCCAGCCATGAGATCGCGCTGGTGCCGGGCACGCTGCTGGCGCGGATCGCCGAGGCGGACACGATGCGGGTCAATTCGGCGCACCACCAGGCGGTGCAGAGCCCGGGGAAGTTCGCGGTGGTCAATGCGCGGTCGCCGGACGGGGTGATCGAGGGGGTGGAGGATCCGCGCTATGCGTTCGCGCTCGGGGTGCAGTGGCATCCGGAGTTCCTGATCGATGCGGCGGACCGGAAGATATTCGCGGCGTTCGTCGCCGCGGCGGGCGGATGAGCGACGACGAGGCTGCGGCCGGGCCGACCGACGCGCAGGCGGAGGCGCCGGCGGAGCGGGGCGAGCGGATCGCCAAATGGCTGGCGCGGGCGGGGGTGGCGAGCCGTCGGGACGCGGAGAAGATGCTCGAGGACGGGCTGGTCAAGCTGAACGGGGTGGTGGTGAAGCACCCGGCGACGTTCGTGGTCCCGGGCGACGCGGTCGTGGTCCGGGGCAAGGTGGTCGGTGCGCCGGAGCGGACGCGGCTGTGGCGGTATCACAAGCCGGACGGGCTGGTGACGACGCATCGGGATCCGGAGGGGCGGTCGACGGTGTTCGATCAGCTGCCGCCGGGGATGCCGCGGGTGGTGAGCGTTGGGCGGCTGGACCTGAACAGCGAGGGGCTGCTGCTGCTGACCAATGACGGGGCGCTGGCGCGGAAGCTTGAGCTGCCGAGCCAGGGGTGGATCCGGCGGTACCGGGTGCGGGCGTGGGGCGGGGTGGACGAGCGGTCGCTGGCCGGGCTGTCGAAGGGGATCACGGTCGAGGGCGTGAAGTATGGGCCGATCGAGGCGTCGCTGGAGGCGAAGAAGGGCGACAACGTGTGGATCTCGGTGGCGCTGACGGAGGGGCGGAACCGGGAGGTGCGGCGGGTGATGGCGCATCTGGGGCTGGCGGTGAACCGGCTGATCCGGGTGGCGTATGGGCCGTTCCAGCTCGGCAATTTGGCGCGGTCGGCGGTGGACGAGGTGCCGGGGAAGGTGATCCGCGAGCAGTTGGGCGATGGCGGCGTCGCCGGCGGTCAGCCGGCCGAGATAGGGCGACGATGCGGATCATCGGCGGGGAATGGCGGGGGCGGGGGTTGGCGGCGCCGGCGGGCGAGGCGACGCGGCCGACGGCGGACCGGGTGCGGCAGGCGCTGTTCGACCGGTTGATGCATGCGCCTTGGGCGGGGGAGCTCGAGGGGGTGGCGGTGCTGGATGCGTTCGCGGGGACAGGGGCGCTGGGGCTGGAGGCGCTGTCGCGGGGGGCGGCGACGGCGGATTTCATCGAGAAGGATCGGGCGGCGCTGGCGGTGCTGCGGGCGAACATCGCTTCGTGCGGGGCGGAGGATCGGTGCCGGGTGGTGGCGGGGGATGCGTGCCGGCCGCCGCCGGGTCGGGCGTGCGGGTTGGTGTTGCTGGATCCGCCGTATGGGCAGGGGTTGGTGGGGGCGGCGGTGGCGGCGCTGACGGGGGCGGGGTGGGTCGCGCCGGGGGCGCTGGTGGTGGCGGAGTTGGGGCGGGCGGAGGCGGTGCCGGAGGTCGCGTTCGTGGCGGAGTGGGCGCATGGGGCCGCACGCATGGTGGCCTGGCGCGCCTGAACCTGCCTGAAAAGCCGTCCTGGCGGCCGTCTGACGCGGGTTTGCTGTGCTCCGGTGCTCACGGCCGCGAAGGCCGCTGCGCTCCGGTGCTCGCAAACCCACGCCAGTCGACTCACCAGGACGGCTTTTGAGGCAGGTTCTCCGGCTTCCTTTCAGGTGGCTTTTTAGGTTCGGCCGAAGAGGCGTTCTAGTTCGGATTTGGTGAGTTTTAGGACGGTGGGGCGGCCGTGGCTGCAGGTGGCGGCGCGGGGGGTGGCTTCCATTTGGCGCAGCAGGGCGGCCATTTCGGGCTGATTGAGACGGCGGCCGGCGCGGATGCTGCCGTGGCAGGCTAGGCGGGCGAGGACGGCGTCTAGGCGCTGCGTCCAAGGCGGTGGTCTCGCCGGAGTCGGCTAGTTCGTCGGCGAGGTCTTGGAGCAGGGGCGCGGGGTCGGGGGCGCCTAGGGCGGCGGGGAGGGCGCGGACCAGGAGGGCGCCGGGGCCGAAGGATTCCAGGTCCAGGCCTAGGCGGGAGAGGGTGGGGGCGGCGTCCAGGAGGCGGGCGCAGGCGGCGGGGGGCGAGGTCGACCACGGCGGGGAGCAGGAGGGGTTGGGTGCGGACCTCGCCTTCCTGGAATTGGGTGCGGAGGGCTTCGTGGGTGAGGCGCTCGTGGGCGGCGTGCTGGTCGACGAGGACGAGGCTGCCGTCGGCGGCGACGGCGAGGATGTAGGTGTCGAAGATCTGGCCGAGCGGGGCGCCTAGGGGGTGGTCGGGTTCGGGTTCCGAGAGGGCCAGGGCGCGGGCGGCGGGGGCGGCGGCCAGGGGAAGCATGGGTTCGGCGAAGCCGGTGTAACGGGGGGTGTGGGCCTGGTTGGAGACCAGGCGCAAGGCGGGGCGGGCGAACGGGGTGAGGGTGGGACGGGCCGCGGAGGGGGCGAGGGCGCCGCCGGAGAGGGTGCGGCGGAGGGCGCCGATGACGAGGCCGCGGACGGCGTCGGGGTCGCTGAAGCGGAGTTCGGTCTTGGCGGGGTGGACGTTGACGTCGACGCGGTCGGGCGGGATTTCCAGATAGAGCGCGGCGACGGGGTGGCGGCCCTGGGGGATGACGTCGCGGTAGGCGATGCGCAGCGCGGTGGTGAGCACGCGGTCGGTGACGGGGCGGCCGTTGACGACGATGCTTTGGCCGGCGGTCGAGGCGCGGGTGCTGTCGGGGGGACCGGCGAAGCCGGTGAGGGCGATGTCGAAGCGGGTCTCGTCGAGCGGGAGCATGGTGGCGGGGTCGAGGCCGAGCAGGGCGGCGATGCGGGCGGGGCGGTCCTGGGCGGGGAGGTCGAAGGCGACGCGGCCGTCGGCTTCGAAGCGGAAGGCGACGTGCGGGGCGGCGAGGGCGAGGCGGCGGAGGGCGGCTTCGGCGTGGTCGGCCTCGGTGCGCTTCTGCTTGAGGAATTTGCGGCGGGCGGGGGTGGCGTAGAACAGGTCGGTGACGGTGGCTCGCGTGCCTTGGGCGCCGGCTTCGGGGGCGACGGGGGAGACCTGGCCGCCATCGACGCGGATGGCGTTGGCGTGGGGCGCGCCTGCAGTGCGGGAGACGAGGTGGAGGCGGGCGGCGGCGCCGATGCTGGGGAGGGCTTCGCCGCGGAAGCCTAGGGTGGTGATGCGGACCAGGGTCTCGTCGTCGAGTTTCGATGTGCAGTGGCGTTGGACGGCGAGGGCGAGGTCGTCGGCAGACATGCCTTGGCCGTCGTCGGTGACTTCGATGCGGTCGATGCCGCCGCCGTCGAGGCGGACGGAGATGCGGGTGGCGTGGGCGTCCAGCGCGTTTTCGACGAGTTCCTTCAGGGCCGCGGCCGGGCGCTCGACCACTTCGCCGGCGGCGATGCGGTTGACGAGGCCTTCGGGGAGGAGGCGGAACTCGGGGCATGGGGGAGTTTAGCGTGGTGTGGGGGGGAGGTGCCAGATTGGGGTGGGGGTGGCAGCCTGCAAGCCTGGACTGGAGATTGGTGCGGGCATGGATACGAAGATCGAGACGGCGATCCTGGATGCGGCGCGGGGTGTCGAAGAGGAGACGGTGGGGTTGCTGGCGCGGTTGGTGCGGGAGCGGAGCCTGCTCGGGCAGGAGCAGGGGGCGCTGGCAGTGATGGAGGAGGCGTTCCGGGGGCTGGGCTTGGCGCCGTTCGCGGTGCCGGTGGAGGAGGCGAAGCTGCAGGGGGTGGCGGGGTGGTCGCCGGCGCTGATCCCGTATGCGGGGCGGGACAATGTGGCGGCGGTGCATCGGCCACGGGACGTGAAGGGGCGGTCGCTGCTGTTGCAGGGGCATGTGGACGTGGTGCCGGAGGGGCCGGCGGAGCTGTGGACGACGCCGCCGTTCGAGCCGGCGATCCGGGACGGGCGGATGTATGGGCGCGGGGCGGCGGACATGAAGGCCGGGCTCGCGTCGATGGTGATGGCGGTGGAGGCGCTGCGGCGGGCGGGGCTGCAGCCGGCGGCGGAGCTGCAGATGGCGGCGGTGATCGAGGAGGAGTGCACGGGGAATGGGGCGCTGGCGGTGACGCAGGCGCTGCCGCGGCCCGACGCGGTGGTGATCCCGGAGCCGGGGCCGGGGTTTCCGGCGCTGTATGTGGCCGAGGTGGGGGTGGTGTGGGCTTGGATCACGATCACGGGGAAGCCGGCGCATGTGCGGGAGATGCAGGCGGGGGTGAATGCGATCGAGGCGGCTTATGTGCTGATGGAGCGGTTCCGGGCGTACGAGGCGGCGATGAATGCGGGGGAGGTCAGGCATCCGGCATTCGCGGCGTCGAACCATCCGATCAACGTGAATTTCGGGACGATCGAGGGGGGCGAGTGGAATTCGTCGGTGGCGGCGCGGACGAATTGGGGGTCCGCGTGGGGGTGATGCCGGGGCATTCTTGTCAGGATGTTCGCGGCGAGATCGAGCGTGTGGTGGCGGAGGCACAGGGGGATGAGCGGTTGCGGGGGGCGAAGCTCGTGGTGTCGTGGGGCGGGTTCATGGCGGATGGGTGCGTGTTCCCGGCGGAGCAGGCGGTGAGCCGGACGGTGAGCGAGTTGCACCGCCGGGTCACGGGGGAGGTGCTGCGGCATTCGGCGGCGACGGGGCTGACGGATGCGCGGCACTACGCGCTGAGCGGAGTGCAGGCGACGTGTTACGGGCCGGACGGGGACAGCATCCATGGGATCGACGAGAGCGTGGGGCTGGCGTTCGTGCATCAGACGACGGCGGTGCTGGCGCTGCTGATCGCGGAATGGTGCGGGGTGGAGGCGGTGGCGTGAGGTGGCTGGTTTTGCTGATGCTGGCGGCGGGGCCGGCGTGGGCCGAGGCGCCGGCGTGTCCGTTCGCGGGGCAGACGCCGAAATTGGTGGTGCGGCTGTTCTTTGGGCAGAGCATCCGGGGGAGCGGGCTGGTGAGCCATCTGGCGTGGCAGCGTTTCGTGGCGGAGACGGTGACGCCGGCGTTGCCGGAGGGGTTCACGCTGTATGACGCGCACGGCCAGTATTTGGACCGGGCGACGGGTGGCGTCGGGCGGGAGCCGACCCAGGTGTTGGAGGTGGCGGCCGAGGATAGCGAGGGGTTCCGGCAGCGGATCGCCTCGGTGATGGAGGCGTATCGGCGGCGGTTCAGCCAGGGCGCGGTGGGCGTGGTGAGCAGCGTCGGCTGCGGGTCGTTTTGAGGGGGCTTGGATGAGCGAGTGGGAGCATCAGGTTCGGCTGTATGTCGACGAAGCGGGGCGGGGACGGCTGGATGATCCCGGGCATCCGATCCATGCGGTGCTGCTTGCGCATGATGCGGTGCTGGTGAGCCAGTTGGACGCGTTCGAGGCGTATCTGGCGGATCCGGCGCAGGCGGCGACGCCGTTGGGGCGGTGGACGGCGGCGACGCTGGCCGACCCGGCGAAGCGGGCGAAGCACCGGCTGGCGCTGGCGGTGCGGGTGGGGGGCGCGGAGGTTTATGGGCTGGCGGCGGCGGATGCGGTGGAGGCCGCGCTGCGTCCGTTCGTGGCGGATGGCACGGTGCTGCGGCTGTCGCGGCACGACACCGATCCCGCCGGGAATCTGGCGATTCCGGCCGAATATCAGAAATGAGCGGGGTGGGCGGGTTTTAGAGCCGAAGCATCCGGAGCGGGTCGGGCGGGGGGCCGCGGTGGGGCGGCTGGATGCGCGGGTCCGGCAGGATGGGATGGGGCGCGGGGCTCGCGGCCGGGCGCGGCGTCGAGGAGGACACCTTGAGCGCGGGCTTGTCGAGCGGGGGCGCGGGGTGGATGGGGCGGAGGTCTTGCTCGATGGCGGCGAGAATCTCGGGGAGCGGGCGGGCGAGCAGGTCGGCGATGCGGTCGCCGGTTTCGACGCGCTCGCGACGCTCGCCGCGTTCGGCGCGATCGGGCGGCTCGGTGCGGTTGGCGCGGGCGATGTCGGCGTCGGTGGTGGGGCGGGGCGCGGGCGGGGCCGATGCGGGGCGCTTGGGTTGGGTGGCGAGGTGCTGCTCGAGCAGGATGGCGCGGCGGACGGCGCGGGAGACGCGGTCGAAGATGTCGACTTTTTCTTCGAGGGTGAGGGTGGCGTCGGCTTCGGCTTGGCGGATGAGGCGCATGCCGCGCTCGGTCATCTCGCGCAGGATGGCGCGGAAATAGCGATCGTCGTCCGCTGGGGCGGGCTGGGTGGGCTCGGCCGGGGGAGCGGCTGACGACATGGGGGCATCAGGGATTTATTCTTAGAGAGTGTCAAGCGCGGTCCGTGCTTGGTAGTGGGTCAGCTCGATTGCCGCTCCCGACCCGTTGAAGGCGTCCGTCCGTCAAACCGCCGATCTCGAGACCGGACATAATAACCAGCGGAACGGTACAACCAATTAATTTGTACCGTCACTTCTATTTTTATCCCGCACGTCGTTCTCTGCTCGGACCATTCCGGCAGCGCGCAAGATTCCGGCTACAATGAATCTGAAATCCCTTTTTGCCTCCGGTAAGATCGTCAAAAGCCGGCGTAGAGGTTGACCACCAGCCTCTACTTTTGCCCCAACCGTCACTAATCCTTGAGCTGTCATTCTACATCCGCGGGCGACTTTGGCTCCTCTTTGTCACGCAAGAACAGCGTGACAGGACAAGGCTGACCATTTGCCCACTGAACCGCTTCTGCCACGCTAACGTCTACGCGCTCATCAAATGTCACCTCGTTTTCTGCGGAACTCGATGGCGCTTGGTCTGCCCCGCTGACACGGTTATCGTGCCAAGTTGCCTCAATTATCGCATGAACCCTCGCCCATCGATAGCGGTTGCCCTCGAGTTGATAATGTTCCAGATCATACAGGTGTTTCCTTACTGCCACGCTGAGCACTGGCCGCAGCAAAGGCTCAACCGTGCGCGCTTTTGCCACTGAAATTCACGGCCTTGCACCGAAATCTAATTTACCTCGAAACACCCGCTAGCATCGGCCTCAAGGGGCCGCTAGCGGGCATGGCCGACCAAAAGCCGCCATTCCGCTCACCACCGAGGCTGTGTGGAAACCGTCTTGAACCGGGTACACAGAGCACCGCCAGTGTGCGAATCGTAGCAGCGGGACCGCAACGGATTCGCGAGCATGACGGGTTACATAGAGGGATGGGATCGGCGCCAACGTCTTCTGCTGCCGGACTGTGTCGATGATTATGTCGGCATCGAGAGCCCGGTCCGCGTGGTCGATGCATTCATCGATGAACTGGACCTGGAGGCGCTTGGCTTTGGCAGCAGCGCGGCGACTGGACGGCCCGGCTATCACCCAGCCACGTTGCTCAAGCTCTACCTCTACGGCTACTTGAACCAGGTCCAGTCAAGCCGGAAGCTGGAACGGGAGGCGGGCCGCAACATCGAAGTGATGTGGCTGACGGGCAAGCTCGCCCCCGACTTCAAAACCATTGCCGATTTCCGAAGAGACAACGGAGCGGCCATCCGGGCCGCATGCCGACAGTTTGTGGAGCTGTGCCGACATCTGCGGCTGATCGCCAGCGGCACGGTCGCCATAGACGGAAGCCGCTTCAAGGCGTCGAACACGGGCGACAAGAACTTCACGCCGGGCGCGATCCGTCGTCGCATGGAGCAGGTGGATGCAAGCATCGAGCGTTACCTCATCCAACTCGAGGCTGCCGACCGGCTTGAAGACGGGGCGCCGGAACCGCTCGCCGCGCGCCTAACTGAACGAATTGACGCACTCCGGCAGCGTATGCGCGAGCTTCAAGCCATGGAAAAGCGCGTGGCGACGGCACCCGACCGGCAGGTCTCGCTTACCGATCCAGACGCAAGGGCGATGGCCACACATGGCAAGGGCACCGGCCTGGTCGGCTACAACGTGCAGGCCGCGGTGGACACCGACAGCCACATCGTCGTGGCGCACGACGTCACCAACATTGGTCACGATCGCACACAGCTCGCCAACATGAGCCGACGAGCAAAGCAGGTGCTCGGGACCGAGGGGCTAATTGTGCTCGCCGACCGCGGCTATTTCTCCGGTCCCGAAGTCCTGGCTTGCGAGGCGCTGGGCGTCACGCCGATCTGCCCAAGGCCGCTGACCTCGGGCGCGCGGGCGGAAGGCCGCTTCAGCAAGCCGGACTTCATCTACCAGCCCGACAGCGACAGCTATCGGTGCCCGGCAGGCGAGACGTTGCCTAAACGAATGACCACCGTCGAGCATGGATTGGTCTTGCACCGCTACTGGTCGCGCAACTGCGGACGGTGCACGCTGAAGTCCGATTGCACGCCCGGCAGCGAGCGCCGCGTAACGCGATGGGAGCACGAGCAAGTCATTGAGGCGATGCAGAACAGGCTCGATCAAATGCCCGAGGCAATGCGTGTCCGACGCCGAACGATCGAGCATGTTTTCGGCACGATCAAGGACTGGATGGGCCGATCTCACTTCCAAATGCGTAGGCTTGCAAATGTCGGATCGGAAATGAGCCTCCATGTGCTGGCCTACAATCTGAAGCGTGCGATCGCCCTCGTCGATCTCCGACGCTCATCGCCGCATTGCGGGTCTGGCGATGCTCACCGCCCTCTGCACGCTCTCAACCGCAAAACCCTCAGAACGTTCCACACAGCCTCCACCCCATCCCGACATCAAACTGGCGCACTTCTCCGCGTCTTCCTGAATCGCCACGACGGCGAGAGGCGTGTGGCGATGACGGGGGTTGGCGGCGCGCCTTGGCGGTCGGGGGATAGGTTCGGGTTTTTGGCGTTTCAGGAGATGGCCCGGGGGGCGGGGATCAGCTCGGTGAGGGTGCGGCGGTAGGCGGAGGGGGGTAGGATTGGCCTGGGGGAGCGTGGGCGGGTTCCGACGTAGCGGCGCTGGATCTGTTCGGCGGTGCGCTTTTCGGCCTCGAGGTTGGGGGCTTCGTAGCAGCGGGCGTCGGGCGGATAGGTGAAGGGCAGTTTGCCAGCTTTGCTCAGCGATGCTTGCTTCCGCTGGCTCATCCGCGGTTTGCGGTGACTGGGTTGCCGGCGATACTCCGGCGGGACAGAGCTGTCGCGGACGTCTTCGTGGCGGAATGCGCTGCGCTTTCCGCCCTACGGGACAGCTCGTGAGGTCTGCTTACTCGAGGGTAGTGCTGAAACTTTTTAGGTTGCTCACTATCCCATTCCGACAGTCAAACTGTCCGACTTTTCCGTGCCTTTCGGGATCGCCATGACGGCGAGAGGCGTTTTGGGATGACGGGGGGGGCAGCGCGTTTTGGCGGTCGGGGGATGGGTCAGGATTTCTTGGCGTTCCAGAAGATGGCCCAGGGGGCGGGGATGAGGTCGGTGAGGGTGCGGCGGTAGGCGGAGGGGGTGTAGTATTGGCCTAGGGGGAGCGTGGGCGGGTTTTCGAGGTAGCGGCGCTGGATCCGTTCGGCGGCGCGCTTCTCGGCCTCGAGGTCAGGGGCTTCGTACCAGGCGTCGCGGAGGGCCTCCATGGTCTTGTCATGGTAGTAGGCGCTCTCGAGGAAGTAATGGGTGGCGGGGGTGCTGTATTGGCCGGGGTTGACGGTGATGTACGCATTCCAACTGCCGTTGTCGACTTGATTGCGGCGGCTGACGAGGGTACCCCAATCGACGGCTTGGTAGTCGATGTTCAATCCAGCGTCCTTCAGGCTCTGGTGAATGACGTTGCCGAAGGCGAGCATCGCCGGCACGTCGGTGGGGATCATGAAGGCGATCCGTTGGCCGTCGTAACCGCTGTCGCGGATCGCTTCGCGGGCGCGTTGGCGATCACGGGGGCGATCACGGGGCCGGTCGCGGGGGGCGGTCAGGATTTCGAGGCCGGCGTCGGTGGCCAGGGGGGTGTCGGGGGCGAAGACGCCGATGCCGGTGCGCATCAGGTCGGATTGGGCGCCGACGACGGCGCGCATGCAGTCTTCCTGGTCGACGGCGAGCAGCATGGCGTGGCGCAGCGCCGGGTCGTTCAGGGGCGGGACGAGGGTGTCGAAGCATAGTTCGGCGGTGTTGCCGAAGGTGTTGAGGCGCTCGATGACGATGTTCTGGTTGCGGCGGAGTATTGGGAGATTGTCGATGTCGGCGACGTGGATCAGGTCGACCTCGTCGTTCTGCAGGGCGGCGGAGGCGGTGGCTGAGTCGGGGATGATGGTCCACTCGATGCGGTCGAGATTGGCCATCTTGCCGCCGGCGAGATAGGCGGGCGGTTCCTGGCGGGGCTGGTAGGCGGGATTGCGGCGGAAGGCGGCGTGGGCGCCGGAGACCCACTCGCCGGGCTGGAAGATGTAGGGGCCGCTGCCGGTGTGGTCGGTCACTGGGACGATGGCGGGGGTGTGGGCGGCGACGCGTTCGGGCATGACGAAGAGGTTGGAGGTGGCGAGGCTGGTGAGCATGCGCGGGAAGGGGCGGGTGAGGCGGATTTCGAAGCTGCGGTCGTCGCGGGGGCGCATCTCGGCGAGGCGGGATTGGAGCACGCGGCCGACGCGGTCGCGCGCGGCCCAGCGGGCGATGGAGGCGACGGCGTCTTGGGCGCGGACGGGTTCGCCGTCGTGGAAGCGCAGGCCGTCGCGGAGCTTGAAGCGCCAGGTCAGGCCGTCCGGTCCGGTCTCGTAGCGGTCGACCATCTGGGGTTGGGGCATGAGGGCGGAGTTGAGGCCGAAGAGGCAGTCGTAGATCAGGAAGGCGGCCTCGAAGGCGGGTGTGGAGATGGTGGCGACGGGGTCTAGGGTGACGAGGTCGAGGGTGGCACGGTAGCGGAGGGTGCGGGCGGGCCCGGTCGCGATCGCGGGGGCCGCGAGGCTGGAGAGGGCGCTGGCGAGCAGCGCGCGGCGAGGAAAATGGAATTCTTCCATTGGATCCTCCGCGACGTTTTTTAGCAATTGATGCTAGAACGATTTCCGGGGGATCGTCATTACAACGAAACGTGTCCACGAATCTGTGCCGGGCTGCTCGGGCGTGGTCCGGCAGCGGCGCGACGACATGCGGGGTGCCGGCTCAGGTGTAGGTGCCGGCTGGGGCGTAGAAGGCGATGCCTTCGGATTTCAGGTCGGCTCGATAGAGGGGGCCGCCGGGTGTCGTGAGTGTCGCGTATTCGGCTTCGCTCGCGGTGTAGAAGTGGGCGCCCGAAGTGGTGTCGAAGAAGCGATGGACGGGGAGGTCGCCGGGTTGTTGGGCGGCGTGCTCGTAGAATGTGGCCATGGGTTCGTAGGCGAGGTCGGGCCGCGAGGCTAAGAGGACCTGCTCCTCGAGGGCGCTGGCGGTGTAGAAGTGGGTGCCATGGGCGGTATCGAAGAAGCGATACACGGCTTGCGCGCCTGTGCTGCCGAAGCTGACGCTGCCGAAATTGTTCGGTTCTGCAATCAGGTCGGGGCGGGTGGCGACGATCTGATCGCGTTCCGTGATGCTCGAGGTGAAGAAGTGCGCGCCGGTGGTGGCGTCGAAGAAGCGGTAGAGCGGGGAGGGGTTGGGGGAGCCGGGGAACAACGCGGTCGAGTCATCGATGGCGGAGTTGCCGTTGGCGTCGCTGGCGAAAATGCGGAAGTAGGATTCCGAGATGCTGGGACCGAGGGTGAATTGGAGGGCGCGCAGATCCGCGGTGACGGCCGAGGCCGTGCCGGACACGCTGTAGGTTCCGGCGGAGCCGAGCGTGCTGCCGTCGGTCGATTGGTTGGGATCGACCAGGAATATGGTTTGCGGGAATTGTTCGGGGACGTAGAGGCCGTTGCCGCCGGGTTCGAAGGTGTCGATATAGCCGCTCGCGTAGATGGACACGGTGACGAGCGTGGTGGGCGAGGGATCATTGATGTTGATGTTGGCGAACGGGTTCGTCGGCGCGGTAGGGTTGGGGATTTCCTGGCCGGCTTGGGTTCCGGTGATGGTGAGCTGGGTCAGTGGCGTGGCGATGGTGATGGAGGATGCGTAGTTCCCGCTCGGGTCGGTGGCGTAGAAATCGAAATGGGCTTGCGCGATGGTCGTTCCGAGGATGAATTGGACTGCGCGCAATTCGGCGGTGAGGGCCGAGGCGGTGCCGGAGATCTTGAAGTTGCCGTAGGTATCGATGGTGCTGCCATCGGAGGATTGGTTGGGGTCGCTCAGCCGCACCGAGCCGTCCACGGGTGAGGGGCTCGTGGGGACGTAGCCGGCTTCGGCGATGGAGAGTGTGATGATCGCGGAGGCCGAGATGTCGGTTATCGTGAGGTCGGCGAATGGCTCGACCGTCGCGGACGGGTCCACGGCTTCGTAGACCGGCGTGCCGGAGATCGTCAGCAGGGCCGAGGGAGGCGTGCGGACGAAACTGATGGGCGAAAGCGACATGGGCTGCCTCCCTTTCGAACCGCTGCTCCGGCGACCATGTGTTCGGGAAGACGATATCCGGTTCGATCGATCCCGATCGGCTGCGGCATCTTAGGATAAATCCATGTCAGAGTCAGACAAATCGCTGCGGTTGCAGATCGACGAGGGGATGGCGACGATCCGCCATCAGCTCGAGCGGCTGCGCGAGGGGCCGACCATGGGCGATCCGTCGGACGACCGCACGGTGATCGCGGAGCTCGAGGCGGAGTACCGGGCGCTGGAAGAGGCGCGACGGGGTCTGGGCGGTCATGACCGTGTGCCGGACTGATCGACGGTTCGGTTGTCGTTTCTTGAACGGTCCGATTGGGGGCCTGCCTGTGCTCCTCGCCGCGACCAGCGTAGGGTTGGCGGAAAGCAGGGGGGACGGTCGATGCGGGTTTGGGGCTGGATCGTGGCTGGGGTGGTGTTGGCGTGCCCGGCGGTGGCGCAGGTGACGCTGTTCGAGGTGGTCGAGGACGTGCCGGCGTTTGGCGGGCGGGTGTTCGGCGAGGCGGGGGCGTATCGGCGGATCACGGCGCGGGCGACGATCGCGTTGGATCCGGGGGATCCGCGCAATGCGGTGATCGCGGATATCGGGGTGGCGCCGCGGAATGGTCAGGGGCGGGTGGAGGCGGTGGCGGACGTGGTGATCCTGCGGCCGGCGGAGGCGGCGCGGGGGAATGGGACGCTGCTGGCGGACGTGCCGAACCGGGGGACGAAGCTGGCGCCGGAGTTGTTCGACGACGTGCGGCAGCCGGGGGCGAGTGCGGCGGAGAAGCCGGGGGATGCGGGGATCGGGTTCCTGTACGGGCGGGGGATGACGCTGGTTTGGGTGGGGTGGCAGGGGAGTATTGCGTCGGCGCCGGGTCAGTTGGCGATGCAGGGGCCGGTGCTGAAGGGGGTGACGGGGCCGGTGCGGGAGGAGTTCCTGTTCGACCATCGGCGGAGCCCGGCGGTGGCGACGCTGGGGTGGGACATCGCGGATCCGGCCAGCGTGAAGGTCACGGTGCGGCAGGGGTGGGCGGATGCGCGGCAGACGCCGGCCGGGCTGTCGGTGCGGGTGGTGGACAAGCGGCAGGTGGAGATCACGCGGCCGGCGCCAGTCGCAGGTTCAGGCGGGTTCGATGCGGGGGCGTTGTATGAGGTGACCTATACGGCGGCGGACCCGGTGGTGCTGGGGATGGGGTATGCGGCGACGCGGGACGTGGTTTCGTTCCTGCGGCGGGATGGGAGTGCGGCCAATCCGTTGGCGGTGCAGGGGCGGCCGATGGTGAGCCGGGCGATCGGGTTCGGGGTGTCGCAGTCGGGGCGGTATCTGCGGGATTTCCTGTATCTGGGGTTCAACGAGGATACCGAGGGGCGGGTCGTGTTCGACGGGCTGATGCCGCATGTGGCGGGGGCGCGGCGGATGTCGACGAACGTTCGGTTCGGGCAGCCTTGGCGGAATGCGCGGCATCCGCAGGACCCGGCGTGGCAGGCGGACGAGTTTCCGTTCACCTATGCGGTGCTGGACGATCCGGTGTCCGGGCGGCGGGACGGGCTGATGCTGCGGTGCCGGCTGAGCGATACGTGTCCGAAGGTGATGCAGACGGATAGCGAGCACGAGTGGTGGGCGTCGAAGGCGTCGCTGGTGGTGACGGATACGGCGGGGAACCACATCGACCTGCCGGACGACGTCCGGATGTACATGATGACGGGGACGACGCATTTCGAGCCGGCGGGGGGTGCGTCGCGGCGGATCGAGGCGGCGTCGTTGCCGACCAATCCGTTGCATTCGGGGCCGGTGATGCGGGCGTTGCTGGTGGATATGGAGCGGTGGATCGGCGAGGGGGTGCGGCCGCCTTCGAGCCGAGTGCCGATGCGGTCGCAGGGGACGCTGGTGCGGGCGGACGAGGCGATGCCGGTTATGGTGCCGGCGGTGCCGTATACGGGGATCCATACGCCGGCGGCCTATTCGGACCAGACGGTGCTGCCGCCGCGGGAGATCGGGCGGTATCCGGTGTTCGTGCCGCGGTTGGATGCGGATGGGATCGCGGTGGCGGGGGTGCATGCGGTGGCGGTGGCGGCGCCGATGGCGACTTATACCGGGTGGAATCCGCGGGCGGCGGGGTTTGGGGCGGGGACGCTGTACCCATTGCAGGGGGCGATGATCCCGTTCGCGGCGACGAAGGCGGAGCGGGAGGCGGCGGGGGATACGCGGCGCTCGCTCGAGGAGCGGTACGGGGACGAGGCGGGGTATCGACGGGCGGTGGCGGCCGCTGCCGCGGGGTTGGTGGCGGAGCGGCTGTTACTGCCGCGCGACGTGCCTGGCCCCTGAGAACCTGTTTGAAAAGGCGCCCTGGCGGCCGTCTGACGCGGCTTTGCTGCGCTCCGCTGCTCACGGCCGGCCGGCCGCTCCGCTGCGGTGCTCATAAAGCCACGCCAGCCAACTCGCCATGCCGCCTTTTGAAACAGGTTCTGGGAGTGGTGATTGTGGATCGGCTCGACGCCGAGGGGCGTCTCGCGATGACGGGTGAGGGTTGGGGGTGGCGTCGTGCTGCAGGATAGCCTGAGGTTGCGGTCTTGCTGCGGACGCGTAGATTGAGGGTGCCGTCCGTCGGAGGCGGGTTATCCCTTCGGGCCTGCAACGTCAGGCCCGGACAACAAAGGACACGAAGGTGGCCAAAGAATCGCAGAACGTTCAGGACGTGTTCCTGAACCACGTGCGGCGTGCGAAGACGCCCGTCACGGTGTTTTTGGTGAATGGTGTGAAGCTGCAGGGCATCATCACCTGGTTCGACAATTTCAGCGTGCTGCTGCGGCGGGATGGGCATACGCAGCTCGTCTACAAGCACGCGATCAGCACGGTGATGCCGGGCGCGCCGATCCAGCTGTTCGACGCGACGAAGGCCGAAGGCGGGACCGGGATGTCGGAGAGCGCCGCTGGCAGCGCCGAGTAGTACGGAGGCCGCGCCGACGCGCGCGGCCGTCATCCTGCCTTGGGAGCGTCCGTTCCGCCAAGATTCGCCGCGCGCTTCGGAGGCGCAGTTGGCGGAGGCGGTGGGGCTGGCGGCTTCGATCGGGCTGGTGGTGGTGCATACGCAGGTGCTGCCGTTGCGGGCGCGGCGGTCGTCGACGCTGCTCGGCGAGGGGCAGGTGGAGAATGTCGGGCTGGCGGTGAAGGCGGACCGGGTGACGGTTGCCGTGGTGGACGCGCAGTTGAGCCCGGTGCAGCAGCGCAATCTCGAGCGCGAATGGGGCTGCAAGGTGATCGACCGGACCGGGCTGATCCTCGACATCTTCGGGGAGCGGGCGGCGACGCGGGAAGGGTCGCTGCAGGTCGAGCTGGCGCATCTGGAGTATCAGCGGAGCCGGCTGGTGCGGTCGTGGACGCACTTGGAGCGGCAGCGGGGCGGGTTCGGGTTCCTGGGCGGACCGGGCGAGACGCAGATCGAGGCGGACCGGCGGCTGATCACGGACCGGATCGTGCGGCTGAAGCGCGAGCTGGAGCAGGTGCGGCGGACGCGGGGGCTGCATCGGACGGCGCGGAGCCGGGTGCCTTATCCGATCATCGCGCTGGTGGGTTACACGAATGCGGGCAAGTCGACGCTGTTCAATGCGCTGACCGGGGCGGACGTGACGGCGCAGGACCAGCTGTTCGCGACGCTGGACCCGACGATGCGCGGGGTGAAGCTGCCGTCGGGGCGGCGGGTGATCCTGTCGGACACGGTGGGGTTCATCAGCGACCTGCCGACGGAGCTGGTGGCGGCGTTCCGCGCGACGCTCGAGGAGGTGGCGGAGGCGGACGTGATCCTGCACGTGCGGGACGTGGCGCATCCGGACAGCGCGGCGCAGCGGGTGGACGTGATGGCGGTGCTGGACGGGATGGTGGAGGACGGGGCGCTGGACCCGGGGTGGCCGTCGCGGACGATCGAGGTGTTGAACAAGGCCGATCTGATGGGCGGTCCGGACCAGGTGCCGGCGCGCGAGGGGGCGGTGGCGGTTTCGGCGATCACCGGGGACGGGCTGGACGCGTTGCGGGCGGCGATCGATGCGCGGATCTCGGCGGGGATGGAGACGATGGAATATCATTTGCCGTCGAGCGACGGGGCGGGGCTGGCTTGGCTGTACGAGCATGGCGAGGTGCTGTCGCGCGACGATGGCGAGGATGGGATGCGGGTTCAGGTGCGGTTGTTGCCGGCAGATCGGGCGCGGTTCGAAGAGCGGGCGCGTTGAGGCGGCACGGCGAGCGACTGCCATGACGCGGCATGAGTTGGCGGAGTTGGTGCAGCTCGTGCGGGCGGTGGCGCGGGCGGAGATCATGCCGCGGTTCCGGCGGTTGGCGCCGGAGGACGTGCAGGCCAAGACGGGGCCGCTCGACCTGGTGACGGTGGCGGACGAGGCGGCGGAGGCGCAGCTGACGAAGGGGTTGCTGGCGCATCATCCGGGGTGCGTGGTGGTCGGCGAGGAGGCGGCGTCGCGGGATGGGGCGCTGCTGGACGCGATCGAGGGGGCGCCGTTGTGTTTCATCGTCGATCCGATCGACGGGACGTCGAATTTCGCGGCCGGGCTGCCGCTGTTCGCGACGATGGCGGCGGTGACGCGGTACGGGGAGACGGTGGCGGCGGTGATCCACGACCCGGTGGGCGACGACACGGCGATGGCGATCCGGGGCGAGGGAGCTTGGCTCGAGCGGTCGGACGGGGAGGTGGTGCGGCTGCGGGCGGCGGCGGGGGCGGCGGTCTCGCAGATGTCGGGGTCGCTGTCGTGGCGGTTCATGCCGGAGCCGATGCGCAGCCAGGTGTGCGCGCGGCTGCCGCGGTTGGCGGGGGCTTGGGATTACCGATGCGCGGCGCACCAGTATCGGCTGCTGGCGGCGGGGGGGAGCCATTTCAACGTGTTCCATCGGCTGTTGCCGTGGGACCATGCGGCGGGCGTGCTGCTGCACGCGGAGGCGGGAGGGTATGCGGCGCGACTCGACGGGTCGCCGTACCGCGCGGCGCGGCGGGATGGCGGGCTGATCTGCGCGCCGGACCGGGCGAGTTGGGAGGCGCTGCATGGGGCGCTTTTCGGATCCGACTGAGGGGTTGTGATTGACCGGGGTCGGCGAAGAAAGCTAAGCCGCGCCTCCCGCTTTGAGAGACGAGAGCATGGCCTTGGACAGCACCGAGAAAGACCCTGAAGTCGGCGGGATCGCGGCCGATCGGCTGCGGAGCCTGATCGAGCGGATCGAGCGGCTGGAAGAGGAGCGCAAGGCGCTGGGGTCCGACATCAAGGACATCTATGCGGAGGCGAAGTCGGCCGGGTTCGACGTGAAGGTGATGCGGCAGATCATCTCGCTGCGGAAGAAGGAGCCGGCGGAGATCGAGGAGGCGGAGACGCTGCTCGACTTGTATCGGCGCGCGCTGGGGATGTGATGCGCGGCGGCCGGGCTCTGCTGTGCCTGGCGCTGGCGTCGTTTGGCGCGCGGGCGGCCGAGGGGGTCGCGCCGGATTTGTATCAGGACATGGTGATCGTCACCGGGTTCGACATGCGCAGCCGGCCGGCGGGATTCGCGCGGGCGCTGCTGGACGTCCTGGTGAAGGTGAGCGGGGATCCGCGATTGGCGGCGGACCCGAGGGCGGCGGCGATCTCGCGGCATGCGGGGGCGCTGGTGGCCGGGTTCGACTATGCCGATCCGATGGCGCATCGGCGGCCGCATGACGATCAGGGCAGTTATGACCGGTCCTATGACCTGACGGTGCGGTTCGCGCCGGCGGGGGTGGATGCGGCACTGCGGAGTCTGGGGGCGAAGCCTTGGGCGGGGGCGCGGCCGGTGGTGGTGCCGCTGATCGCGGTGCAGGGGCGCGAGAAGCCTTGGGTCGGGACGTATCTGCTGACGGCGGATGGGGCTGAGGGGGCGGCGCAGCGGGCTTCGCTGGCGAACGCGGCGGCACGGTATGGGCTGGTGGTGGTGCTGCCGACGGAGGCGGAGTTGGCGGCGCGGGGCGTGCGTCTGGGCGACGTGCCGCCGGAGCGGTCGACGGAGGAGGCGGGGTCGGTGTCGGTGGTGGGGTCGATCGAGTATCGGCCGGATGCGCTGGGGTGGGTGGCGGCTTGGCGGACGCGCGCCGGGTCGGTGGATCATCGGTCGTCGGTGAGCGGGGTGAGTTTCGACGCGGTGTTCGATCGGATGGTGGGGGAGGTGGCGGTGTTGGGGTCGGGAAGTGGGGTGTTGCAGTAGTTCAGGGCGCGCTGAGCAAGGTGAGAAATTCATCGACGGCGTCGCGACGCAACCAGGGATCGATCTCGTGGCGCTTGACCGGGCCGTGATGGTTTATCGTGCGTCGCAGGAGGCGGGCGACATACTCCATTGCCAACGGGTGGTCCCGCTTCATGGCTTTCTGGAAATCGTTTCCGTCGAGGGAACCGACTTTTGCCAGGACCAGATCCTTCAGTTCTTGGCCGAATGCCATGGAGTTCGCGCTGACTTGCCACGCGCCGGCTTCGATCGTGTCGGGGGTCACCGAGGTCGGGTTGGTGATATCCACGCCGGCATTCCAGTCCCATGACGATTCGAAGCCTGCGAGAACCCGCATGACTTCGAGCATCACGGCTCGGCGGTGTTCCGGGCCCTGCCATGGGCCGAGGATTCCGACGAGGTCGGCATAAATATCGGCGTGGGCGTTGGGAGCGAATATCTCGTCCGGCGCCGTTCTGCCCCAGTCGATCAGCTCACGGAGAAAAGCGTCCGGTGGGACCCCTCGATTGGAGACATGTTGCTTGATCGCGTGGAAGGCCATCGGATTTCACCCTACAAGCGTGATCGATACGAAATCATATCAAACATGCGGTGGCGATACCAGTGTTCTACGCCACGACCAGGGGTTCGCCGGAGGTGCCGATGGCGCGGGCGCGTTCGCGGGTGGCCCAGAGGTCGATTTGGGCGGGGTCCAGGTTGAGTTCGGTGAGGATGGCGATGGCGGTGTCGAGGCCGGGGGGGCGGGCGGCGTCGATGACGGGGAGGAGGCCGGCGTGGCGGAAGCTGATGGCTTCGTCGGGGGTGGCGACGATGGCGATGCGCTTGAGGTGGGGGAAGCGGCTTGAGGTGAGGGGGGTGTTGGCGGCGGCGATCTCGAGGGTGGGTTCGGTGAGGACGACGATGCGGCGGCCGGCGAGGGAGACGGGTTCCCATAGGCGGGGGTCAGAGGTGTTGCCGAAGACGGCGTCGTAGCCGTCGGCGATGGCTTCGCTGAGGCGGCGGGGGTCGGGTTCGACGCCGGCATAGCCGATCTCGAACTGGTTGAGGGCGTCGGCGATGGTGCGGCCGCGGCGGCCCATGCCGACGATGAGGACGGGGCCGGTCATGTCTCGGGGGATGAGCTCGGGGTCGGCTTTCTTCATGCGGCGGGCTCGCATGCGGCCGGCGAGGGAGCGGCCGAGTTCGGCGAGGCTGGGGGTGAGCGCCAGGGTGAGGGCGACGGCTGCGATCAGGATGCTGGCGGGTTCGGGGCCGATCATGGCGCGGATGGCGGGCAGGCTAAGCAGGACGAAGGCGAATTCGGAGCCCTGGGCGAGCAGGAAGCCGAGCTGGGTGGAGCCGGGGACGGACCAGCGGAAGACGAGGCTGGCCAGCGCGTTGAGCAGGGCCTTGACGACGATGAGGATGGCGGCGCCGCCGATGACGTAGGCCCAGTCGTGGACGAGGGTGGCGGTGTCGATGCTGAGGCCGACGGAGATGAAGAAGAAGCCGAGCAGGAGGCCGCGGAAGGGTTTGATCTCGGACTGGATGACCGGGCGGTAGGGGGTTTCGGCGAGCATGGTGCCGCCGAGGAAGGCGCCGAGGGTGAGGGAGAGGCCGATCTTGCCGGTGGCCCAGGCGGCGGCAAGGGCGACGAGAAGCGCGGTGGCGGTGAAGACCTCCTCGTTGCGGGTGCGGGCGACGAGGTCGAAGACGGGTTTGACGAGGTAGCGGGAGAGCAGCATCGCGACGCCGAAGGCGGCGATGGCCTTGAGCAAGGCGAAGCCGGAGGCGGCGAGGACGCCGGAGCCGCCGCCGATGGCGTTGGCGAGGATCAGCAGGAAGATGGCGGCGACGTCCTGGAAGACCAGGATCGCGGTGGCGGTGAGGCCGACGGGGCAGCTCTGCTGGTGTCGTTCGGCGATGATCCCGGCGACGACGGCGGTCGAGGAGAGGGCGAGGGTGGCGCCGACGAGGAAGGCGGGGGCGGGGGGCAGGCCGGCGGCCCAGCCGATCAGGCCGAGGCCGATGGTGGAGAAGGCGACCTGGACGGGGCCGAAGCCGAAGATGTCGCGGGCCTGGCTGCGGATGTGGCGGAAGGAGAAGTGCAGGCCGATGTCGAAGAGGAGGAAGACGACGCCGAGTTCGGCGAGGATGCCGTATTCCTCGGAGCGGCCGCCCATGCCGGTGGCGCCGAGGCCGATGCCGAGGAGGAGGTAGCCGACGATGGGGGAGAGGCGGAGTTCGCGCGAGAAGATCGCGGCGAGCACGCCGAGGGCGAGCAGGAGGAGGACCGGCATGAGTGCCGTGAGCAATGCGCCGTCGACCATGGGTTCAGGAGAGGTCGGCGCGGAGTGCGGTCATGGGGTGGATGTATATCGCGGCGCCGGGCCGGGGAGGAACAAAACGATGTGCAGGGCAGATGGGGGGGGTGATGGGGTTTACCGCCCTCCCC
This sequence comes from uncultured Alphaproteobacteria bacterium, assembly GCA_963848035.1. GTDB lineage: Bacteria > Pseudomonadota > Alphaproteobacteria > Acetobacterales > Acetobacteraceae > JAVVHH01. The sequence goes on along the minus strand of CAWKCD010000001.1, from coordinate 650,286 downwards.
CCGTCGCTCTCCCGCCCGCGGGAGAGGGAGACATGACCGTGCGGTGGTGCGGGCGGTCGGGGTCGAACCGACACTCCTTGCGGAACCGGATTTTGAGTCCGGCGCGTCTACCAATTCCACCACGCCCGCGCAGGCGCCTTTGTGCCAATCCGGCGCGCGCGGGGCAACGGGGAATTTAGCGGTAGCGGTCAGCCGGTGGCGAAGAGGGCGGCGGCCGGGTCGTCGGATTGGGTGGGGGGGAGGTGGCGGGCGCCGAGGATGATGCCGGCGAGGATGGCGACCATGAAGAGGGTGGCGATCGCGGTGGCGAGGCGGTGGAGGGAGGAGTGGGGGGTGGCGTTCGCTTGAGCGGAGAGGCTGCTTTGCATGGCGGCGCTCCTTTTGAGCGGGGGGTGCAGAGGGGGTATGGCCGATCGGGCGCGCGCGCGCCGTGCGCGAGATCACATGTGTTTCGATCGACCAACGATGAGGTTGGATTGACCGTCGGGGGTAAGTGAAAGAGGGTGCCACCGCTTCCAAAAGGGAAACCGATGTCACGTTTGCCTTCCGTGAACGAGAAGTTCTTTTCGGTGCGTGCGGCGTGTCCGGTTTGCGGCAGTATCGAGGTTTCGCAGATCTATTGCTGCGGGTTGACCGACAGCCCGGTCAGGGACTTCATTTCCAGTCATTACGAGCAGCAAGGCAAGGTCGACTGGTCTCTTCTGGAGGGGACGGATTTCGTCTTGTGCGCGTGCCGGGTTTGCGAGCTGGTGTATCAGCGGAACGTGCCGGGCGATGTGGTCCTGAACTCGATTTACAATGACGTGATCTCGCCGGCGTTCCTGGAGCGGATCGAGGCGGAACGGCTGACGGTGGACAATTTCAACCAGATCGCGGGGGAGTTGGGCGTGCTGTTCGGGATGACGGGGAAGGCGCCGAGCAAGATCCGGTTCCTGGATTTCGGGTTCGGACGGGGGCGGTGGGCGCGGGTGGCACGGGCGATGGGGGCGACGGTGTTCGCGACCGAGACGGGGGAGGAGAAGAAGGCGATCGCGGCGGGGATCGGGGTCGAGATCATCGCGGACGAGGCGATCGACGGGATGCGGTTCGACATCGTGCATACGGAGCAGGTGTTCGAGCATCTGACTGACCCGGCGACGCATTTCCGCCGGCTCGCGGCGGTGACGGACGGGATCATGAAGGTGGCGGTGCCGCAGCATGGGGATATCGGGGCGCTGCTGGCGCGGAAGGGGATGGCGTCGGTGTCGCCGTTCAACGACCGGCTGCTGAAGCGGCGGCGGTTGACGGGGGAGGACCACGATTACGTGGCGATCCAGCCGCTGGAGCATCTGAACGCCTATGCGCGCAAGACGATCGACGTGCTGGCGGCAGCGAACGGGATGCGGGTGGTGAGCCGGACGCGGGTGGGGTCGGTGGCGGTGGATGTGGGGCGGTTGGCGAGTTCGGCGGTGCGGGTCGGGGCGATGCTGGCGAAGCGGTTTCGGGCGGATACCGGGTATTATCTGCTGCGGGCGGGGTCGGGGCGCTAAACGCAGGTTTGGTGTGTGAAAGTGGGTTTGCGCTTTGCGATTGCCGGGGTTATAGGGGCGCTCCCGCCTGATCCCTGATAGCTCAGCTGGTAGAGCAAGCGACTGTTAATCGCTCGGTCGTAGGTTCGAGTCCTACTCAGGGAGCCAGGCGGGTTCAGACATCGGGCGCTGGGGCGCCAGGGCAGCGGTGAGCGGGACCGGCCAGGTTCCGGCGCGCCATACGGATGTCGTCGCATACCAGAATGCCGTGAGGATGGAGAGCGCGTCGGGGGAACCGATGGTGCCTTCGTCGATGTTCTCGATGGTCATCGCGATCAGCAGCAGGGCCAGGTATTTCGATTCGGGGAAGCCGGGGTCGGCGAGGGCGGTGAGGGTCCGCGCGGCGAGGCGGAGCATCATGAGCAAATAGAGCGCGCCGCCCACGAGGCCGAAATCGAGGCCGAGCTGGAGCAGGCCGTTATGGGCGTTGGGCGCGGGCCAGCCGATGCGTTGCCAGATGTAGCGCGCCCAGATGGAATCGGGTGACCAGAAGACGTTGTAGCCCCAGCCGAGCACGGGCCGGGTGGTGACGGCGTGGGCGGATTCGATCCAGAGGGGGAGGCGGCCGGTCATGCTGGTGTCCTTGCCGAGGGCGGCGAGGAGCAGTTCGGGGTCGACGATCAGGGTGGTGGCGAGGACCAGGGCGGTGGCGGCGAGGCCGGCGTAGAGCAGAAGGGCGAGACGCCAACTGCGCCAGCGCAGGCGGATGGCGGCCAGGGCGACGAGGGCGGCCGCGAGAAGCGAGGTGGTGCCTTTGGAATAGACCATCGCGGCCAGGATGACGGCGAGCGCGATCGGCCAGAGGCGGCGTTCAGGTTCGGCTTGGCGGGGGTCGACGAAGCCGAGATAGAGCCAGCAGCAGACGCCCATCAGCATCTCGACGGAAAGTTCGTTCTTCTGGGTGAAGACGCCGTGGAAGGTGCGGACGATCGCGGCGCTGATGGCGGCGTCGTTGTCGTAGACCTTGCCGTGGAAGAGGGGCAGGGCGAGCCAGGAGGCGATGGCGGCGAGGAAGAGGGACCAGGCGTAGATGCGGATGGTGCCGCGCGGGCCGTAGGTGACGAGGGCGAGGTAGCCGAAGCCGAAGCAGGTGGCGAGCGAGATGGTGCGTCGGGCGCTGGTGGCGGGGTCGAGGCTCCAGAGGGCGCTGCAGAGGCAATAGAGGAGGATGAGGGCGGGGAGGCGGGCGTGGCGGACGAGGTATGAGAGGAAGAAGCGCTGCCGGGCTGCGAGGAGGATGAGGCCGGCGAGGACGGCGATGTTGGCGGCGCGGGCGACGGGGTCGGAGGCGCGGAGTTCGCCGCCTTCGGTGACGCTGGGGCGGAGGAGGACGAAGAAGGCGATCTCGTAGGTCCAGAAGGCGACGAGGCCGAAGAGGATGACGGGCCAGCTCGGGTGGATGCGGCGCTGGATGTCGGCGGTGGCGAACATCAGCGGCGGGGGGCGGCGGCGAGGGCGGCCATGACGGCGGCGTAGGCGGGTTTGGGGCGGAGGTCGCGGTCGAACAGCAGGGGGCGGTTGGGGGCGCCGTCGGCGCGGCGGAGGCTGGCGCGGGTGGGGTCGTTGAGCCAGGTGTGGCGGTCGGTGAGGCCCCAGAAGACGAGGGTGCGCAGGCGGGGCTCGTCGAGGGCGACATCGAGGAAACGGCGGTAGATGTCGGCGTTGGCGCGGTCGCGCTGGGGGATGTCGCCGGCGGGGGGATTGAGGACGTCGAGTTCGGTGATGAGGAGGGCGAGGCCGCGGCGGGCGAGTTCGGCGAGGAAGCGGCGGTAGGTGGCGGGGTCGAAGCGGTCGAAGGTGGCGGCGCGGAGGTGGGATTGCAGGCCGATGGCTTGGATCGGGACGGCGCGGGATTGGAGTTCGTCGAGCAGGCGCAGGAGGGTGACGCGGCGGCGTTCGTGCTCGGGGGTGGCGAGTTCGAGGTCGTAGTCGTTGTAGACGCGGAGGACGGCGGGGGCGTCGGCGCGGGCGGCTTGGAAGGCGAGGTCGAAGAAGGCGGTGCCGAATTTCTCGAGCAGGGGGCTGGGGCGCAGGCCGTTGGGGCGGTTGGCGGCGGGGAGGATGGCTTCGTTGACGACGTTCCAGGCGTAGGTGTCGCGGGCGAAGGCGGCGGCCATGGTGCGGATGTGGTCGAGGATGGCGCGTTCGGCGTCGGGGCGGGGGAGCGGGTCGAACCAGGGCGGGAGGCGCTGGTGCCAGAGCAGGTGGTAGCCGGTGAGGGCGAGGCCGGCGGCGCGGGCGGGTTGGAGGCTGCCGTCGATGTTGGCGAGGGGGCCGGCGGGATGCGGGGAGAGGCGCTGCCAGTTGAGGTTGGGGGCGAGGAGGGCGCACTGGGCGGTGAAGAGGGCGGCGTAGTCGGGTTCGGCGGAGAGGTCGGTTTCGCTGGCGGCGCCGAGGGTGATGCCGGCGCGGCGGGCGGCGTCGCGCAGGGTGGGGGCGGCGGCGCCGGGTGGTGCGGCGAGGGCGGCGAGGAGGGTGCGGCGGGGGATCATGGGGCGGCGGTTTGCGGGCGGAGGGTGCGGGTGAGGATCGCGGTGCGCAGGCCGAGGAGGTCGAAAGCGAGGGCGGCGGCGGCGTAGGCGAGGGCGCCGGCGGCGATCTGGGCCGGGAGGAAGGGGGGGACGAGGAGGACGGACGTGGTCATGGCGGCGCAGGCGGCGGCGATCTTGGCGGCGGCGGCGAGCGGCAGGGGCAGGGGATAGGCGGCGCGGCCGGCCCAGAGGGCGTGGAGGCAGGCGGTGGCGGCGCCGACGGCGACGGCGATGGCCGCGCCGAGGGGGCCTTGGCCGGGGATGAGCAGCAAAGCGAGCGCGGTGGTGACGACGACGTTGCCGGCGGTGACCCAGACCTGGCCGGCGGGGCGGCGGCCGAGTTGGAAGGCGTGGTCGAGATAATGGGCGCGCAGCCCGGCGAAGAGGGCGCCGGCGGCCATCCAGGGGGTCAGTTCGGCGACGGTGGCGACGAAGCGGGTGCCGACGAGGGTGACGGCGATCCCGGGGGCGGTGAGGGCCATGCCGAGGGCGGCGGGGGCGAGGATGGCGAGTAGGAGGGTGGCGTTGGCGTCGAGCTGGCGCCGGGCTGCGGCGGCGTCGCCGGAGTTGACGGCGCGGACGGCGAGGGAGAAGCCGGCGGCGGCGATGCCGGCGGCGACGACGCCGAGGGTGTTCTGCACGAGGACGAGGGCGGCGGTGTAGAGGCCGAGGGCTTCGATGGAGCCGAGCCATTCCACCATGGCGCGGGTGCCGGTGCCGACCAGGCTGGTGAGCACGAGGCTGGCGGCGAGCGGCAGGCCGAAGCGGATGGCGAGGCGGGCGAGAGCGGGGTCGAAGGCGGCGCGGACCGGCGGGAGGCCGCGCAGGATGGTGGCGAGGATCATGGCGGCGGCGGTGCCGTAGGCGGTCGAGACGGGGTCGCGGGTGATCCAGGCGGCGGCGCCGGCGCCGAGGAGGGTGAGGGCGGCGCGGCCGAGGTTCATGCGGAGGTAGGTGGCGGGGTCGAGCTGGGCGATCTGGAAGCAGGAGAGGAGTTCGAACCAGCTATAGGCCCAGGCCATGAGCAGCCCGGCGGTGACGATGCCTGCTTTGGCGGGCGTGATCAGGCCGAAGGCGGCGGCGGCCAGGGCGAGGAGGGCGGTGGCGGCGACGAGGGCGGCGAAGATGCGGGCGAAGGTGCTGGTGGCGCGCGGGCGGTCGGCATGGTTGGTCACGTGATTCTGGGCGACGCGGAGATAGGCGAGGCCGAGCCAGTCGAAGGCGATGTTGGCGCCGAAGGTCATGACCAGGAGGGCGACGCCGTAAACGCCGTAATCCGCGGGGGCGAGGAGGCGGGTGAGGAGCGCGGTGGTGGCGAGGCCAAGGGCGCCGGGGACGATCTTGGCGACGATGTAGATGGCGCTGTGGCGGATCAGCATGTCAGGCGGCGGGAGCGGGTCGGAGGGCGGCGGCGCGGAGGCGGCGGCGCAGGCCGATGGGGATGATCCAGAAGGCGAGGAAGGCGGCGAGCTGGGCGGGGGTGGGCGAGCCGTGGCGCAGGGCGCGGACGAGGAGGATGGGGAGGCCGCGCCATTGGCGGTGCCGGGCTGCCTGGGAGCCGAGATAGATCAGGCAGAAGCCGCTATAGGCGCGCGGGGTGAACAGGTCGCGGACGCTGTCGGCCCAGGCGAGCATGTCGCGCCATTGGTAGAGGCTGCCGAGGGATTCGCGGGCCTCCTCGGTGTGCAGGACGACGAGGGTTTCGGGGGCGACGAGGATGGCGGCGCCGGCTTGCTTGGTGACGCGCAGGAGGAGGGTAGTGTCCTCGTTCTGGCGGCTGTCGCCGAAGCGGGTGCGTTCGAAGAGGGGGCGGGGGAGGAGGTAGGAGGAGGTTTGCAGCAGGGTGTCGCCGCGGAAGAGGGTTTTGCGGTCGAACAGGTATTCGTCGATGGGCTGGCGGCCGTCGTAGAGGGTGCGGGGCCAGACGTAGGTCGCGTGCGGGGTGACGACGCGGGAGCGGCAGGAGACGAGGACGTTGCGGCCGGCGGCCAGCGCGAGCTGGGTCTCGAGTTTTTCGGGGAGGAATTCGTCGTCGTCGTCGAGGAAGGCGAGCCAGTCGCCGCGGGCGTGGGCGGCGCCGAGGTTGCGGGCGGCGCCGGCGCCGGTGGGGCTGTCGTTCTGGACGACGCGCAGGCGGGGGTCGGCGATGGCGGCGAGGATGGCCGACGTTTCGGGGTTGGGGCCTTCGACGACGACGATGAGTTCGAGGTCGGCCATGGTTTGGGCGAGGACGCTGGCGACGGCGCGGCCGATCAGGGCCGGGCGGCGCGTGGTCGGGATGATGACGGATACTTTCGAAGTGTCCAAAGAATTCGCCAAGATCTCGTAAAGTAGATTTTCGCCCGCGCCGGTCGGACGGGGTGGGTGTTCTGTAAGGGGCGGGTGTTGCTGCTGCAACTATTATCGTTGTGCGGGTGGGCCGGTTGGGGTTTCAGGTCGAGCGGGCGGCGATCGTTTCGGTGTGCATTTGGGCGAGGCGGCGGGCGAGGCGGGTGATGTCGAGGTCGCGGCGGAAGATGGCGTGGCCGGCTTCGGCGATGGATTGGCGGAGGGCGGGGTCGTCGAGGAGGCGGAGGAGGGCGTTGGCGAGGGCGGGGGCGTCGGCGATGGGGACGAAGAGGGCGGAGATGCCGTCTTGGAGGAGTTCGGGGGTGGCGCCGACGGGGGTGGCGACGACGGCGACCGAGGCGGCGAGGGCTTCGATGATGGAGATGGGGAAGTTCTCGGCGTGGGAGGGCAAAGCGAGGATGTCGGCGGATTGGAGCAGAGGGCGGCGGCGGCTTCGGCGTCGAGCCAGCCGGGGAGATGGATGCGGTCGGCGAGGCCGTGTTCGGCGACGAAGCTGCGATAGGGTTCGAGGTCGCCGTCGCCGGCGAGGGTGGCGGTCCAGGACCGGTCGGCGATGGCGGTGAGGGCTTCGAGGAGTTCGGGGACGCCTTTCCGCGGGCCGATGCGGCCGAGGAGGACGATGTGGGGGGTGGCGGAGCGGGGTCGGGGGGTGGCGGCGGGGACACCGTTATAGAGGATGTCGATGCGGTGGGGGGGCAGGTCCATGCGGTCGGCGACCCAGTCGGCCCAGAATTGGCCGAGGACGATCACGCGGGCGGCGCGGCGGAACATGGCGCGGATGGGGCGCTGCAGCCGGGGCGGGAGGGGGTCGTAGAACTCGTGGTAGCCGCTGCCGTGGAGGTGGATGACGAGGGGGATGCCGAGGAGGCGGGCGAGGGCGGATACGATGATTTTGCGAAGCGTGCTGCCGTGTTTGGAGAGGTTGGCGTGGATGAGGCCTAAGCGGCCTTGGGCGCGGAGGGTGATGAGGCGGAGCAGGGCGCGGGCGAAGGAGGACGCGGCGCGGCCGGCGTGGCCGTGGCCGCGGGTGTCGATGATCTCGAGCGGGGGCTCGAGGCCGGCCTCTTGCCAGCTTCGTTGGAGGTAGCCGGCCCAGCGGCCGATGCCCCCGGCGTGTTCGAGACCGCCGGGGACCAGCATGGCGACGCGCTTGGGTTGGGGAGGGGTCAGGCGGGGACCTTCTCCAGGGTCGTGCGGAGCAGGTTCTCGAAATAGGCGATGGTGCGGGTGAGGCCGTCGTCGAGCGGGACCTTGGGGGTCCAGTCGAGGTGTTTCTTGGCCAGGGTGATGTCGGGGCAGCGCTGGGTGGGATCGTCCTGCGGCAGGGGGAGGTAGACGAGCTTGGAGGAGGAGCCGGTGAGGTCGATGATTCGGGTGGCGAGCTCGGAGACGGGGATCTCGTGCGGGTTGCCGATGTTGATCGGGCCGGTGATCGCGTCCTCGGTGGCCATGAGGCGGAGGAAGCCTTCGATCAGGTCGTCGACGTAGCAGAAGGCGCGGGTCTGGCTGCCGTCGCCGAAGAGGGTGATGGGCTCGTTGCGGAGCGCCTGCATGATGAAGTTGGAGACGACGCGGCCGTCATTGGGGTGCATGCGGGGGCCGTAGGTGTTGAAGATGCGGACGACCTTGATGCGGGTCTTGTGCTGGCGGTGGTAGTCGAAGAACAGGGTCTCGGCGGCGCGCTTGCCCTCGTCGTAGCAGGCGCGGGGGCCGAGCGGGTTGACGTTGCCGCGGTAGTCCTCGGTCTGGGGGTGGACGGTGGGGTCGCCGTAGACCTCGCTGGTGCTGGCCTGGAAGACCTTGGCCTTCACGCGCTTGGCGAGGCCGAGCATGTTGATGGCGCCGATGACGGAGGTCTTGGTGGTTTGCACCGGGTCGAACTGGTAGTGGACCGGGGAGGCGGGGCAGGCGAGATTGTAGATCTCGTCGACTTCGACGTAGAGCGGAAATGTCACGTCGTGGCGCAGCGCCTCGAACTGGGGCAGATGCAAGAGGTGGGCGATGTTGTCTTTGCGGCCGGTGAAGTAATTATCGACGCACAGAACGTCTTTACCTTGTTCGATCAGCCGCTCGCAGAGATGAGAACCTAGAAACCCAGCGCCGCCGGTCACGAGGACGCGCTTTCGAGTCATGCTCATCGTTGGATCACCCACTAGTTCGGCGCACCATAGAGACAGGGGCGGCGGGGCATCAAGGTTGGCTCCGGGATCGAGCGTGGGATGGCGATTTCCAGAGGTGATTTGCGCAGAAAATAAGATTTTGGCCGCGGATTGGGTGGAGTCGCGGCGAAGGCGTTGGGTGCGCGATGCGGGGTGGTTGAGCAACGCCCGGTAAGTGGTTCGAGCGCAAGCATTCTTGCTGAAGACGTCGGGGAGCGGGGATGTCGAGACGTCTCCTGTCGCGAGGCGATACGCACTATACTTGACCATTCGCGTCAATTTACTTCGCGTGGAGGGCAGTTCTACCGGCGTTGCTGGCAAAACTCGTTCGACGCCGATTTACATGTTGCAGGTCGCTCACGTTCTCGTTACTAGTAATTCCAGACACGATTTCCGTTGACACAGCCCAAAACGGGCGATTCGGACGCGGCTATGATGGAGTGTGCAATGGATGGAGCAATGCAAGTGACGTATGCGTGCTCGTTGCCTCGCTTCGCACGACAGACGAAGGGCGAAGAAAACATCGGATCGCACATCCATGCTGATCTGTTCTCTATCGTGTTCGATCTTCTGATTGTTTGGGATTTCCTTTTTGTTCTCGGTTCCGGTATCGCCGCGGCACTGATCTGCGGGGGCGAGAGCGACAGTTCTTCTGGCTTGGGGATCGACGACAACTTGTTCCGTGTGAGTTTGATCGGTGCGGCATTGTCGCCGGCGATCTTGCGGGAGCGGTGGTCACACCTGGCGCTGAGCACGGTTTCGCCGACCTGGCTGATGATGCGGACGCTGGGGCGGCTGTGCCTGGCGACGCTGCTGGTGTTCGTTGTTGTCGCGGAAACGAAATCGGCGAGCCATGCCACGCCGGCCTGGGCTGCGCTGTGGTTGGCGGGCGCGGCGATCGGTGTGCCGGCGGGGCGGCTGCTGGTGCTGGCCGCGATGCGGGCGTTGGCGGGGCGAGGGCTGGTGACGGACCGGGTGGCCGTGTTGGGCAGCGGCCCGGCGGCGGATTGGCTGATCGCGACGCTGGCGCATGCGCGTCCCTATGGCGTCAGCACGGTGAGCGTGGCGCATGAGGACGATGGCAGCCTCGCCGAGGGGGCGCTGGACGAGTTGGTGGAGCGGGGCCGGCGAGGGGAGCTGGACCGCGTCGTGCTGGCGCTGCCGCAGTCCGGCGAGGCGCAATTGGACGCGGTGGCGCATCGGCTGAAGGGGCTCGAGGTCGAGGTGACGTCGCTGTATCCGGCGTTCGGGCAGCGCGGCGGGACGGTACGGAGCACGCAGGTCGCGGGAGTGCCGCTGTATGTCATCACGCGGCGGCCGCAATACCGGTGGGGTGTGCTGGCCAAGGCGATCGAGGACCGGGTGCTGTCGCTGCTGATCTTGCTGATGTTCTTGCCGGTGCTGGCGGCGGTGGCGCTGGCGGTGCGGCTGGACAGTCAAGGGGCCGGTGATCTTCCGGCAGCGGCGGCATGGCCTGAACGGGACGGAGTTCGACGTGTTCAAGTTCCGCACCATGATCTGGCAGGGGGCGCGCGCCGGGAGCGGCGAGGTCCAGACCAGCCGGCGGGACGGGCGGGTGACGCGGGTGGGCGCGTTCCTGCGGCGGACGAGCCTGGACGAGCTGCCGCAGCTGTTGAACGTGCTGAGCGGGACGATGTCGCTGGTCGGGCCGCGCCCGCATCCGGTGTCGATGCGGACGGAGCAGCGGCTGGGCGACGAGATCATCGCGGAATATGCGCACCGTCACCGGGTCAAGCCGGGGATCACGGGGTGGGCGCAGGTGAACGGGTTCCGGGGGGCGACGGATACGGCCGACAAGCTACGGCGCCGGGTCGAACACGACATCTACTACATCGAGAACTGGTCGCTTCCGTTCGACCTGCTGATCCTGGCTTCCACGCTGTTCTCGGTGCTGTTCAAGCGCGGGAACGCGTTTTGACCTTCCTTTCACTTTCGATCGTCGGAGCTGAACTGTGAGCAACAGAACCCTACGGCATGCCTTTGCGATCCCCGATGCGACGGTCAACCGGATCGTCACGCCGCCGCCGGCGATTGCGCGGCCGGAACTCGGGCCGCTGCTGTCGATGTTGTTCATGCGGCTGGATGACAAGCAGTCGCTGGTGCTGCACGTGACGTCGGCGACGCCGGGGGAGGGGACGACGACGGTGGCGTGCGACGTCGCGGCGGGGGCTGCGGCGGCGGGCTGGTGCCGGGTGGCGCTGGTGGATGCGCGGCCGGCGGCGCGGCGGGTGCCGGCGGGGATGATGGACGGGCTGGCGGAGAGCGCGGAGCGGGGGGTCGAGCCGTTCCTGCGGCGGAGCCGGATCGGGTCGGCGACGATCGATACGGCGGTGTTGAGCGCGTCGGGGCAGCCGGTGTCGCGGCTGGAGACGGTGCGCAGCGTGTATCAGACGTTGCGGCAGCGTTACTCGCTGATCGTGGTGGATTGCCCGGCGGTGTTCGCGGGGCAGCAGATGATGGTGCTGGCGTCGGCGGCGGACGAGACGATCCTGGTTCTCGAGGCGGAACGGTCGCATCTGGCCGAGGTGGCGCGGGCGCGCGCGGCGCTGGACCAGCGCGGGGCGTCGGTGATGGGCGTGGTGATGAACAAGAGCCGGCAGCGCATCCCGAAGCTGCTGGGGTGGATGCTGTGAGCGGTTTCGCGTCGGCCGGGTATGGGGCGATCGATCCGGCGCGGTCGGCGGGCGCGCGGGAGATGGTGGCCATCGCGTTCAAGCAGCGGTGGCTGATCGTGCTGGGGCTGGTGCTGCCGCCGCTGATCGCGCTCGTGCTCGTGCTGGTGCTGCCGAAGGTCTATCGCGCGGAGAGCGACATCCTGGTCAAGACCGGGCGGGAATATCTGGCGCAGACGGATGGCGAGAGCGGGATGACGGCGCCGAGCTCGACCAAGCAGGAGGGGATCAACTCCGAGATCGCGCTGCTCGGCAGCCGGGCGGTGGCCGAGGAGGCGATCCGGGCGATCGGGATCGAGGCGATGTATCCGGATCTGCTGGAGAACCCGCCGTCGACCGGCTCGGTGCTGGATGCGGCGGTGGTGCGGTTCGGGAAGGACCTGACGGTCGAGGCGGTGAAGCTGTCGAACGTCATCTCGGTATCGTTCGATGCGGCGGATCCGGATCTGGCCAAGCGGGTGCTGGACACGACGATCCGGATCTACATCGCCAAGCATACGCAGGTGTTCGCGGGCAGCCGGACCGAGGGTTACAGCGATTCGATCAGCGCATGCGATGGAGGAGATCCGCGGGTTCGAGGAGCATCGGTCGAGCATCAAGCTGGGCAACGGGATCTACGACATCGTGGTGCAGCGGCAGGCGATCATCGGGCAGCGGACGGATGCGCAGAACAAGCTGCTGGACGCGCTGACGCGCGAGGCGAAGCTGGCGGCGAAGATCCGGTATCTGGAGACGGCGCGGGCGCAGATCCCGGCGACGACGAGTTCGGTCTCGACCGACCAGAACGACGAGGCGATCCATGCGCGGGACGCGATGATCGATCTGCGGCAGCAGGAATTGGCGTTGGCGACGCGGTATGGCGCGGCCAATCCGGAGCTGGCGCGGGTGCGCTCGCAGATCGCCGGGCTGCAGCACAAGGTGGAGGGCACGAGCATCCAGCGCAACAAGGTGACGACGGCGCCGTCGCCGGTGCGCCAAGCGGTGGAGCAGGAAGTGCTGATGGACAGGGCCGAGCTGAACACGCTGGCCGGCGAGATCGAGCGGTTGCGGCAGGTGGCGGAGGAGCGGGACGGGGAGCTGCAGCGGCTCGAGCGGGCGGATCTGGACCTGCGCTCGACGGTGCTGCGGATCGACGTGCTGACCGACAATTTGCGGGCGATGCAGGGGCGGTACGAGCAGGCGCGGGCGCAGGAGCAGACGGAGCTGGCGCACCAGGTGAGCGTGGTGCAGGTGGCGGCGGCGCTGGCGTCGGAGAAGCCGGTCAAGCCGAAGAAGCTGATCTTCGGGCTGGTGGGCGGGTTGGGCGCGCTGCTGGCGGCGGGCGGGATCGCGCTGTTCGGGATCCTCGTCGAACAAGACGGCGGTGACCGAGGATGCGGCGGAGCGGCTGCTGGGGATGCCGGTGCTGGCGGTGCTGCCGATGCACAAGCGGCCGCGGCGTTCCTCGCTCGGCGCGGCATGAAGCTCGGCTGGTATCTGAACCGATTGCGGCGGATGTCCGCGGCCGAGGTGGCGGCGCGGGTTCAGGTGGCGGCGCGGCAGAAATACTGGTCGGTGCCGCAGCTGCGGCCGGAGGGGACGGAGAGTCTGTTGCCGGGCCCGCGGGTGGGGCGGGTGGCGCTGCGGCGGCGGGCGGCGGCGCCGAGCGGGGCGGGAGCGGAGGCGGTCGTTGCGGCAGCGGAGCGGCTGCTCGAAGGGGAGTGGCCGGTGTTCGATCTGCGGCCGGCGCCGGTCGGTGCGGTGCCGGACTGGTTCCGCGATCCGCTGACCGGGCTGGTCTCGACGCCGGACGTGTATGCGTTCGACGTGCCGTACCGGCAGGAGCAGCAAGGTCGGCAACATCAAGTATGTCTGGGAGCTGTCGCGGCATCAGGCGACGACGGTGCTGGCTTCGGCCTGGTGGATCACCGGCGACGACCGTTATGCGGAGCGGGCGGCGGCGCATCTGCGGTCGTGGTGGGAGGCCAATCCGTTCCTGAACGGGGTGCATTGGACGAGCGGGATCGAGGTCGGGATCCGGCTGCTGTCGTGGACGTGGATGCGGGCGCTGCTGGCGGATTGGGCGGGAGTTAATTCGTTGTTCGATGACAACGAGGCGTTCGCGAGCCAGGTGTTCCATCACCTGACCTATGTGCGGTCGTTGCACAGCCGGGGGTCATCGGCGAACAACCATCTGATCGCGGAGCTGGCGGGGTGTGCGGCGGCTTGCGCGGCGTTCCCGTGGTTTCGGGAGTTGGCGGAGTGGGGGGAGTGGGCGACGGCCGGGCTGGCAGCGGCGGCGGCGCGGCAGACGCATGCGGACGGGTTCAACCGGGAGCAGGCGAGCGAATACCATCTGTTCGTGTTCGAATTGTTGGCGGCGCCGGCCTTGGCGATGCGGCTGGCGGGGCAGGCGGTGCCGGCGGGGCTGGACGACGTGATGCGGCGGATGTGCGACGCGTTGGCGGCGAGTCTGGATGGCGCGGGGCGGGCGCCGCGGTTCGGGGATGGGGATGAGGGGCGGGGCGTGCTGCTGGATGCGCCGGAGACATCCGCGGTCGGCGTGATGCTGGATGTGGGGCGGGCGCTGTATGGGGCGGCGCCGTGGTGGCCGGCGGCGGGGGGCAGCGTGCTGGGGCATGTGGCGGCGGGGCTGGCGGCGGCCGGGCCGCGGGATGAGGCGCGGGCGGATGTGTTCGACGGGGTGGGGATGACGCTCCTGCGGGCGGGCGAGGGCGCGGGGGAGATCTGGGCGCGGTGCGATGCGGGGCCGCACGGGTATCTGTCGATCGGGGCGCATGGGCATGCGGATGCGCTGTCGGTCGAGGTGCGGGCGGGCGGGGTCGAGGTTCTGGCCGATCCGGGAACGTATTGTTATCACGGCGAGCCGGAGTGGCGGGCTTATTTCAAGGGGACGCTCGGGCACAACACGCTGCGGCTGGACGGGTGCGACCAGGCGCGGAGCGGGGGGCCGTTCCTGTGGCTGGACCATCCGGCGAGCGGCGTGGACGAGGTGACGCTCGAGGGGTCGGTCAAGCGGTGGCGGGCTCGGCATGACGGGTATCTGCGGCTGGGGAGCCCGGCGGTGCATCATCGGGCGGTGGCGCTGGATGGCGGACGGCAGGTGTTGCGGATCGAGGATTGGATCGAGTTGGCGGCGGGCCACGAGGCGGAGCTGACGTTCCATCTCGGGCCGGAGATCGAGGTCGTGCTGGCGGGGCGGACGGCGCGGCTGCGGTGGGGCGGCGGCGAGGCCGAGATGCGGTTGCCGGGCGAGCTCGAGTGGCGGGTGGCGCGGGGGGAGACGTCGCCGCCGCTGGGCTGGTACTCGCGCGGGTTCGGCCAGAAGGTTCCGAGCAGCACGCTGGTCGGACGCGGCATGCTGGTGCCGGGTCTGGCGCTGGCGAGCGAGCTGCATTTCCGCTTGCCTCGAAAGGGCTGACGCCATGCGCAACCGAGCTCCGCGGGTCCTGATCGTGGTGGAGAACCTGCCGGTTCCGTTCGACCGGCGGGTGTGGCTGGAGGCGACGACGCTGGCGCGGCATGGCTACCGGGTGACGGTGATCTGTCCGAAGGCGAAAGGGTTCAACCGGGGGCGGGAGGTGATCGAGGATGTCGAGATCTTCCGGTACGGGCTGCCGATCGATGCGGCGGGGGCGCGGGGTTCGTGGCGGAGTTCGCGTGGTGCTTCGTCGCGACGAGCCTGATCAGCCTGTACGTCGCGCTGTTCGGGCGCGGGTTCGACGTTCTGCATGCGTGCAACCCGCCGGACACGTTCTGGCTGCTGGGGCGGTTCTGGAAGCTGTTCGGGCGGCGATACATCTTCGATCATCACGACCTGTGCCCGGAGATGTTCGCGGTGAAGTTCGAGCGGGAGGGCGGGCTGCTGCATCGGGGGCTGTTGTGGCTCGAGCGGCGGAGCATGCGGACGGCGGACGTGGTGATCACGACGAACGAGAGTCACAAGCGGATCGCGGTGACGCGGGGCGGCAAGCGGCCCGGCGACGTCGTGGTGGTGCGGTCGGGGCCGGATCTGGCGCGGTTCCAGCTCCATGCGCCGGATGGCCGCTACAAGGCGGGGAAGGCGCATCTGCTGGTCTATCTCGGGGAGATCTGCAAGCAGGACGGCGTGGATACGATGGTGCGCGCGGTGAAGCTGTTGCGCGAGCAGTATGGCCGGACCGATTTCCGCGCGCTGTTCGTGGGCGGCGGGCCGTATCAGCCGGCGATCAAGGCGTATGCCGAGGCACAGGGGGTGATGGAGTACGTCGCGTTCACGGGTCGGGTGAGCGATGAGGAGTTGTGTCGGATTCTGTCGTCGGCGACGATCGGGGTGGATCCGGATCCGAAGAATCCGTGGTCGGACAAAAGCACGATGAACAAGATCATCGAATACATGTTCTTCGGGCTGCCGGTGGTGGCGTTCGATCTGCACGAGCATCGGGTTTCGGCGGGGGAGGCGGGGGTCTATGCCGAGCCGAACTCGGAGCTGGACCTGGCGGGGACGATCGATGCGCTGCTGGACGATCCGGCGCGGCGGGCGGCGATGAGCCGGGTGGGGCAGGCGCGGGTGCGCGACGTTCTGGCGTGGGATCATTCGGTGACGCCGCTACTCGGGGCGTATGAGCGGGCGTTGGCGGGGCGTCGGGGGGCGGTGTTGGCGGAGGAGACGCTGGCGGAATCCCTGGATTGAGAGGACGTCCGCCCGGCCTGTCGCGGCGCGGTCGGAATACTGCTAAAAACGCGTAATGAGCCTTGATTGGATGATGGGCGAACACGCGTGAGAATTCTTTTGAGCGGGCTGTTTTCTCGGATCCATCGGGCGTTTTCGCCGAAAGCGCGCTTGCGGGCGGCCATTGCGGCGGCGGCGGAAGGGCGGGCGGCGGACGTCATCACGGTTCTTTCGAAGGCGGCGGCGAAGGGGCATCCGGAGGCGCAGTACCGGCTGGGCAAGTCGTATCTCGAGGCCACCGGCGTGCCGCCGAGCCGGTCGGCCGCTTCGGTGTGGCTGGAGCGGGCGGCGCAGGCGGACGTGATCGAGGCGCAGGCGCTGCTGGCGGCGCTGTTCCTGACCGGGGCGGGGCGGGCCGACGAGGGCGCGGTGGCGGCCGGGCTGTTCAAGGACGTGGACAGCGGCGAGCCGGATTTCGCCAAGGGGCTGCTGTGGGGCGAACGGGCGGCGGTGGCCGGGTCGGCGGAGGCGCAGGCGCTGGTGGGGTATATCCGCAGCGCCGGGCCGGAGGAGTTCCGCGACCAGGAGGCGGCGGACCGTTGGTATGCCAAATCGGCGGCGGCGGGGTGTCCGCAGGGCGCGCTGGGGCATGGGCTGGCGCTGATGCGGGTGGCGGCGTCGCCGGACGACCGGGGGCGGGCGATCGCGCAGATCGCGCGGGCGGCCAAGGCGCATCTGCCGTTGGGGGTCTATCTGCTGGGGGTGCTGCTCGAGGCCGGGGCGGGGGTGGAGAAGGACGAGCGGTCGGCGGTCCAACTGTTCCGGGAGGCGGCGAATCTGGGTCTGCGTCCGGCGCAGGCGCGGCTGGGGCTGGCGCTGATGGAGGGGCGGGGCGCGGATCGGGACCTGATCAACGGGGAGTCATGGCTGCGGCGGGCGGCGCTGGCGGGCGACGCGGAGGCGGCGGCGCTGGTGGGCGACCTGTACGGAAGGGGCGGGGCTTCGCCGCCGAATTTCGCGGAGGCCGCGGCATGGTACGGCCGGGCGGCGGAGGCGGGACATTCGACGGCGGCGCGGGCGCTCGGGACGCTTTACTTGACCGGCGCGGGGGTGGCGCGAGATCCGGAGCAGGCGGCGCACTGGCTGCGGGTGGCGAGCGAGGGCGGGGACCGGGTGGCGCGGACGGATCTGGCGAACCTGGTGCTGGCGGGGAGCGCGGAGCGGCAGGACGGGGACAAGGCGCGCGAATGGTTCGCGTCGGCGGCCGAGGGCGGCGATTTGGTGGCCGCGTATAATTACGGGGTTTGCCTGGCCGAGGGGATCGGGGGGACGCGCGATCTCGAGGCGGCGGCGCAGTGGCTGCGGCGGGCGGCCGACGGGGTCGTCAACGCGCAGTTCTGGTACGGGCGGATGCTGTGCGAGGGGCGGGGCGTGGATGCCGACCTGGCGGAGGGGCGGAGTTGGCTGGCGCGGGCCGCGGGTTCGGGCATGGTCGACGCGCAGGTGATGCTGGCGGAGATGCTGGTGCATGGGAAGGGCGGGCCGAAGGACCATGCGGAAGCGTTCCGGCTGTTCGAGGCGGCGGCGCAGCATGGGCATGCCGGGGCGCAGTTCGCGCTGGGCGCGATGATGGGGGGCGGGCACGATATCCCGACCGACCGGGGCGCGGCGCAGGATTGGTTCGCGCGCGCGGCGGGTCAGGAGCACCATCATGCGCAGTTGATGCTCGGGCGGTACCTGGCGCGCGGGCTGGCGGGGGAGACCGATGTCGAGCGAGCGCGGGGGCTGCTGACGGCGGCGCTGGCGGCCGGGCTGGAGGAGGCGTCGGAGGAGTTGGCGGCGCTGCCGGCGGAGAAGGCGGCCGAGCCGGAACTCGCTTCGAGCGGGGAGCCCGAAGCGAGAGGCTGATGGCCTACGGGTCGCGCATCCCGTCCATGAAGACGGGGAGCACGCGCGAGAAGAGGTAGGAGAGGATCGTGCGCTTGCCGACCTTGACGTCGGCGGTGACGGGCATGCCGGGGACCATGTGGAAGCCCTCCGGGACGTCGTGCAGCTGCGATTGGCCGATGTCGACGCGGGCGCGGTAGTAGGACGCGCCGCCGGGGGCTTGCGACTGCGTCGGCTGCGAGCCGCGCTTGGGCGATCCGTCCTCGGTGGTCGAGAAGGCGTCCGGGCTGATGACGCGCAGCGTGGCGTCGATCGTGCCGTAATGGGTGTAGGGCAGGGTGTCGAGCTTCAGGGTGACGGTGTTGCCCGGATGGACGTAGCCCATCTCGCTGCCGGGGATGTTGACCTCGGCCTCGAGCGGCGCGTCGTTCGGCACCAGGGTGATGAGCTGTTCGCCGGACTGCATGACGGAGCCGGGCGAGACCTTGGCGACGCTCAGGACGGTCGAGTCCTGATCGGCGCGCAGCTCGACCATCTGGCGGCGGAGCTGGGCCTTCTTGAGGTTCTCCATGGCGTCGCTGAGCTTGCGGCTCTGTTCGGTGAGGTCTTGGCCGACCTGTGAGCGCCAGCTTTGGTTGTAGGCGTCGCGCTCGGCCTGGAGGGCTTGCAGGTCGCGCTGGGCCTGGGCGGCCTGGTTGGCGGCGCTGTCGTAGCCGCGCTTGATCTCCAAGCGGGAGTCGGTGGCGGCGAGCAGGTTGAGCTGGCTGCCGACCTGCAGACGCTCCAACTCGCGCCGCTTGTCCTCGACCAGGGCGGCGACCTTCAGGCGCTCGGAATAGGCATAGACGTCGGACAGGGCGCGCTGCACTTGCGACTGCAGGCTGCTGATCTTCTGGACGTAGTTCTCGTTCTTGAAGACGCGTTCGCTCTTGCGCTGGAGGAACATGGCGCCCTGCAGCACGGACATCGAGTCGCCGGTGGTGGGATGGAATTCGGTGCCGGAGGCTTCGGCCTGGAGACGGTCGACCTCGGCTTGCAGGCTGTTGACCTGGGTCTGGAGGGCGCCGAGATCGGCGGTCGCGAAGGTCGGGTCGAGGCGGGCGAGGACCTGGCCCTTGGAGACCTTGTCGCCCTCATGCACGTCGACGCTGCGGACGATGGCGACTTCGAGCGGCTGGATGACGGTGGTGGCCTGCAGGGCGATGAGGCGGCCCGAGGAAGTCACGACCTTGTCGATGGGGATCAGCCCGGCGGCTGCGATGCAGGCAGCGGCCATGGAGGAGACCACCAGAGTGGTGCCGCGGGCGCCGAAGAGGATGGGCGTCACGGTGAGGGCGGTGCTCGGCGAGTGGAACTCGAGCATGGATTCGGTCGTGGCCTCGTCTCGGCCGCGCACGCGCCGGGTCAGCGACAAACTCATCGGGAAAGGCTCCGATCAAAGGACATTGGGTCGGCCGCGCGGCGTGGGGAGGACATTCGCTCAGTCGCCCTGCGTGGCGACGGGCATGATCGCGGGCTGCTTCATGCCGGAATCCTGCAGATGCCGGTTCTGCTGCGCCCAGAGTGTGCGGTAGATGGAGCAACGCTCGAGCAGCACCTTGTGCGGCGCGATGTCGACGACGAGGCCTTTGTCCATCACCAGGATCAGGTGGCAGTCGACGAGCGAGGACAGCCGGTGGGAGACGATGACCATCGTGCGACCCTTGCCGAGGCGGACGAGGTTGGCGTTGACCAAGGCCTCGCTCTCGGGGTCGAGCGCGCTGGTGGCTTCGTCGAGGATCATCAGCTTGGGGTCGGCGATCACGGCCCGGGCGATGGCCAGGCGCTGGCGCTGGCCGCCGGAGAGGTTGGACGAGCCTTCCTCGATCCAGGTCTCGTAACCGCCGGGCAGACGCTCGATGAACTCCTCGGCGCCGGCCAGACGGGCGGCGCGCACCACGTCGTCCAGCGTGAGGCCGGGGCGGCCGGCGGTGATGTTGTCGCGGACGGTGCCGCGGAACAGGAAGTTGTCCTGCAGCACGACGCCGAAGCTGCGGCGGAGATGGGTGAGGTTGATCTCGCGCATCTCGATGCCGTCGAGCTTCAGGAAGCCGGAATACTCGCGGTTGATGCCCTGGAGCAGGCGGGTGATCGTGCTCTTGCCGGAGCCGCTTCGGCCGACGACGCCGAGCATGGTGCCGGCCGGGACCTCGAACGAGACCTTGTCGAGCGCGGGGGTCTTGGCGCCGGGGTAGGTGAAGGTGACGTCGTCGAAGGTGAGCGCGCCGGTGAGCTTGGTGCGCATGCCGCCCTGCATGGCGGCGGACTCGCTCGGGTTGTTGAGCACCATCGCGACCTGGCCGATGGAGGCGCGGACCTCTTCGATGTCCTCGATCAGCTTGGCGAGGCCGACGAGCGGCTGGGTGACGCGGCCGCCGAGCATCATGAAGGCGACGAGGCCGCCGATCTCGATGCCGTTCTGGTTGTTGAGCGCGAGATAGGCGCCCAGCATGATGACGCCGCGGTTGATGAAGCTCTCGATGGGGCTGATGATCGTCTGCGGCCAGTTGGCGAGACGGCCGGCCTCGAGCTTGAGGCGACCGGCTTCGGCGGCGCGCTCGTCCCATTCGGCGCGGCGCTGCGGCTCGAGCGCCAGCGACTTGATGGTCCGGATGCCGTGGACGGTCTCGATCATGGTCGAGCCCTTGAGGCTTTCGGCCCAGGTGAGCTTGCCGATGATGCGGCGCAGCGCGGGCAGGAACGCGACGATGACCATGGTGATCAGCACGGCGCAGACCAGGACGATCCAGGCGAGCGTCGGCTCCATCCAGAACAGGAAGGGGAGCAGGATCACCAGGGTGAACATGTCGAGGAAGGTGCCCATCAACTTGCCGGTCAGGAACTCGCGGATCTTCCAGACCTGGGCGATGCGGTAGTTGATCTGGCCGGCGGGGTTCTTCTCGAAATAGTCGAGCGGCAGGCCGAGCAGGCGGTTGAAGACGTGGATGTTGAGGCGGGCGTCGACGCGGGTGGAGACGACCTGGACGATCTCGCGGCGGGCGAAGCCGAGCAAGGTCTCATAGAAGGTGAGGATCGCCAGGATCACGCTCAGCAGGACGAGCGTGGACAGGCTGTGATGGACGACGACGCGGTCGATCACGGTCATGACGAGCAGCGGCGGCACGATCGTCAGCGCGCTCAGGATGATCGAGCCGATGCACACGTCACGCAGCGAGCGCTTCTCGTGCATGACGAGGCCCATGAGCCAGCGGAAGGTGAAGGGCTGGTCGGCCTCGGAGACGCCGCGGGCGCGGCGGATCAGCAGGATTTCGCCGTCCCAGGCGTGGCTGAGGCGGAACTCGTCGACGGCGACGGCTTGGTCGTCGCCGGTGTGGCGGGGGTCGCGGACCCAGACGATCTTGCGCGCCGGGTCGGCGCCGACCAT
This sequence comes from uncultured Alphaproteobacteria bacterium, assembly GCA_963848035.1. Classification (GTDB taxonomy): domain Bacteria; phylum Pseudomonadota; class Alphaproteobacteria; order Acetobacterales; family Acetobacteraceae; genus JAVVHH01. The sequence goes on along the minus strand of CAWKCD010000001.1, from coordinate 629,024 downwards.
GAGGCCGGCGGTGCCGTCCTTGAAGAGGAGGACGATCGGGGCGGACGGCTTGACGTCGCCGATCAGGCGGAAGAGCGACTTCCAGCGGATCTTGTCCGCCTTCGCGTAGAGGCCCTGATCGCGCGCCCAAAGGGTGAGCGAGGCGGCGGACGGGACGGTCTCGCCGGTGCGGGACCGGTAGTTCACCGGGTCGAGCTCGATGCCGTGGTGCCGAGCGGCAGCTGCCACCGCGAGCAGGCGCAGGGGCTCTGCCCTGGTGCCGTCACGGCCGGAGATGGTGCCTTGGCTGATGACGGACGAGCCTGCGTGACCTGTATCGCGTTCCATTAAGCTCCGCCCGCTCCGATCGGGCCCGGCTCTCCGTGCCCACTTGCAATTCAGGCGTTCTCATAGCACGTTCCGCTCGGAATGTCAGAACTTCTACGCAGCACGGTCAAGCGGCAGAAGTTAACAGTTCGTCACTGGCTCTATTGATGCGGCGAACCGACTTCGACACCCGGGATACAGGATAAGTCAGCGCAATTGGTGAGAGCGTCTTTCAAGAGCGCGTTCGGTCGGGCCGCAACTCTGCGCCATCGTTGAGAATTCATGCGAGTTCTCTTCGTCCATCAAAACTTTCCGGGTCAGTATCTGTATCTTATCAAGCGTCTGACGGCGGATCCGACGAACGACGTGACGTTTATTTCGCACAAGAACGCCAACCAGATCGCGAATGTCCGCAAGATCGAATATGCGCCGGTCCGGGCGTCGACGACGGGGATGTACAACGACGCGGCGGAGTTCGAGGCGGCGGCGATCCGGGCGCGGTCGGTGTGGGGTGTTGCGTCGGAGCTGGCGGCGGTCGGGTATCGGCCGGACATCATCATCGGGCATAATGGCTGGGGCGAGGTGCTGCACCTGCAGGATGTGTGGTCGGGCGTGCCGATCATCCCGTATTTCGAATTCTATTATCACGAGCACGGGTTAGACGTGGATTTCGACCCGGAATTCCCGGTCGGGGACAGTGTGCGGCCGAGCATCAGGATGCGGAACGCGGTCAATCTGCTGGGGATCTCGGTCGCGACGATCGGGCAGACGCCGACCCAGTTCCAGCTCGATACGTATCCGGCTTGGACGCATGGAAGATTGCGGGTGGTGCCGGAGGGGGCGGATCTGTCGTTGTGCCGGCCTGACCCGGCGGCGGCGTTCGCTTTGCCGGGTCACTCGGCGCGTTGGCGGGCGCCCGGAGCGGGTGCGGGCAAGGCGGGTGGGCGGCTGCTGTTGACGTTCGTGGCGCGGAATCTGGAGCCGTATCGGGGTTTCCACATCCTGATGCGGGCGTTGCCGCGGGTGTTGGCGGCGCGGCCGGACGTGGATGCAGTGCTCGTCGGCGGGGACGAGGTGTCGTATGGGACGTTGCCCAAGGCGGGGGGTAATTGGCGGGAGCGGATGCTCGAGGAGGTCGGCGACCGGATCCCGGCGGATCGGGTGTTCTTCCCGGGAAAGCTGCCGTATCAGGATTTTTTACAACTGCTCAAAACGTCAGCAGTGCATGTCTATTATTCGTATCCCTTCGTCGCTTCGTGGTCGTTGCGGGAGGCGTTGGCTTGCGGGTGCGTCGTCGTGGCCAGCGACACGGCGTCGGTTCGCGAGTTCGTGACGCATGACCAGAATGGCTGGCTTTCGCCGTTCCTGGATCCCGAAGCGCTGGCCGATCGGTTGCTGGAGTTGCTCGATCGGCCGGAGGAGCGGGCGCGGTTGAGCCGTGCGGCGCGACGGTATGCGGAGGAGCGGCTGGACCTTTCGGTTCATTTCGATGCGTACGACCGGCTCATTGCCGATGCGTTGTCGGGTGACGTTCCGTCATAAATTCGACGCGTCGGTCCGTCGGGTTTTTTTACACCTCCTGAAATAGGGCAGCATGGCTGTCAGCTCGAAGCGTGGAAACACGGGGAATGCACGTGCTGGTACGCGGTTTGCATTGTGCTGTTCGGACTAGATCGGTTTAACGCGCCGTTCGCGCGTGAAAAATTCGTTTGAGGTTAAGCTGATAGGTTTGGGTTAGCGTTCGTAGCGGATGAGTGTCGCTCCGGTTGTAGTATAGTTTACGATACGCCCCAGAGGCTGTTTTTTAATACTTGCGTGGCTGAGGTATTTGCGCGTGCAGATTGCGTATTGACACTAGTGTCAGACGCTGACTGCGTCGTGCGTGAAATGCATGTCTTTCAACTGTGTTGGCTCTTTTCGTTTGGGTGTCGGCGGATCGTATTCGCGGACGGAATTTGTCTCGGGAAATACTGTCTTGGGATCAAAAAATCCGGCCTGTCTCCGATTTTCTCTTGCACTGCAACATTTAAAGGGTTAACGGATCATTAATCTTATAGACGGGAATCCTTGCGATGTCGGGCACAACGCTCTCTGGCGGTCTGGGCAATTCACAGCTTGTGAGCCCTCTCTCTGCTGCCGCTCCATTCATCGTCGATAACGCAGCAGCGGCGGCTGGTAAGGTTTCGATCCCGGCGGGCGTGAGCCTGGTGGACGTGACGGCGACGGTGCCGGTGACGGTGGTCGGCGGAGGCGGAACGGATACCGTTGCGCCGCTGGCGACGAACGTCACGATCAATGGCGGATCGAGCCAGCTGACGTTCGTCGGCGGCAGCGGCGATGCCTCGGTCGAGGGTGGTTCCGGCAGCGTGACGCTGTTCGGTGGCGCCGGCGGAGGTCTCGCGGTCGGCGGCACCGACGGCAACAACTACCTGCAGGCCGGCTCGCAGCCGACGACGCTGTTCGGCGGCGGTTCGAACTCGATCCTGTATGCGGGCGGCAACGTTTCGGACGTGCTGCACGCCGGCGAGGGCAACCAGACGCTGGTCGGATCGCAGTCGACGGGCGACAACATCTTCTATGCCGGTGCGGGCAAGGACCAGATCACCGCGGGCGCTGGCAACGACACGATCTTCGCGGGCTCGGGCAGCGCGACGATCCTGGGCGGCGGCGGGCAGAACACCTACGAGTTCCTGGCGAGCATGACGAGCGCCAGCGCGTCGGTGTCGATCGGCGACTTCCATGTCGGCGCGGATCGCCTGGTGATCAGCGGCTACGGGTCGTCCACCGACTCGGTGTTCAACAACAAGACGGTCAGCTCGGGCTCGACCATGCTGACGCTGGGCGACGGGACGAAGGTGGTCCTGACCGGCGTGACCAACCTGGATCGGGGCAGCCTGACCTGATCGTAGGAGACGTCGGCGGCGCTCATGGCGTCGGGGCGTTCCCGAGGTGAAGCAGAAGCCGAGATCCGTCACCCCGGCGGTTCTCGGTTTTGCTGTGTGTGTGGCCCGGTGCTGGGCGCGGTGAAGATCGGACCGTGCCAGGCCACCGTTCACGGGCCCTCTTTCCGCCGCGCTGCATTCCGGGCATATGCCTAGAGTTCAGCCCAACCACGCCGAAGGTGGGCGCCTGAACGAACACCCTGCCGAAGCCATTGGTAAAGTCGCCCGATGAACGCGTTCACCGATTCGCTTTCGACCGTCGAAACGGCAGAGGTCGCCGCCCATACGATCCTGCTGCGACGCGGCACTTATTGCATCTACGTGGTCGACGTCTCGGCCGGGGTGGCTGACGACCATCTGCCGGGGCTGGGGATTTCGCCGGCGCCGGGTGAAGAGAACAACGTCATCGAGGTCGTGCGCTTCTCGGGCGAGCAATGGCTGCGGCAGAAGGGCGACGCGGTCCTGCTGCGGGTGCATGCGTCGCGGGTGCGGATCCTGCTGACCAGCTACAACCTGGCGCGCGCGCAGGGAGCGACGCCGCCGAAGATCGAGATCCAGCGGCTCGACCCGGCGCCTGCCGCGACGCCGGCGCCGGTCGCCGCACCGGTCGAGGACACCGGCGTCGACATGATCGTGCATCTGCGCAACCGCGGCGACGTGCGCGGGCGGTTCGGCGATTGGGTGGGTGACGACAAGGGCGAGCTTTGGGTCGAGGGGTTCACGTTGACGCCGCCGCCGGCGCTGCTGGTCGGCAAGCTCGAATACCAGGCGGTGCTGGGCAAGGGGTGGACGTCGCCCTGGGTCGGCGTCGGCGCATTCTGCGGCACGCGGGGATTGCAGATCCCGATCCAGGGACTTCGGCTGCGGCTCGACGACCAGGAGGAGCGGGCGCCGGCGGTCCTGGTCAGCGCGCGCTTCACCGGTGGGCTGACGCGGGAGGGCGTGCCGCTGAACGAGTTCTGCAGCCTCGATCCGTTGCTGCCGGTGACGGCGCTGCGGCTCGAGGTGGCGAGCGCGACGCCGTCACGGGGGGCGGCCAGCATCAAGGACAAGGCGGTTTCGCTGGTCCGCAAAGCGCGCAAGTGAGGTCTCGCCGGCCATGACCTCCGACGCCGGCGCCCTCTGTTCGTAGAATTGGCCGGTCGTGGCGATGGTCAAACCAGGGATTGAGGCGGGCGCCGGGGCGGTCGAGGCCGCGGTGCAGTTGCCGTCCGGGGATGGCTGGTTGCTGGTTGGCTGGACGCCGCGGCGGTGGGCGGCGTTGGAGCCGGCCGAGCGGGTTTATGCGCAGCATTCGTTCGGCATGGTGACCGGGGAGGCGCATTCGGTTTTCCACGAGCGTGCCGATCGTCTCGGTTTCTGCACCGTCTTGCTGGGTCCGACGCATCAGGCGGCCAAGCTGATGGGCGTGGAGGTGGCCGGGCTGCGGCTGGCGGTGGCGCCGGAGGGCGTGGCGCAGGAGTTCCAGGCGGTCGCGACGCTGGCACGGCGGTTGGCGCATGCGGCGGGGGCGGGGAGCCGGGGGTTTCTTGACGTGTTGCCGCGTCCGGATTTCGATGGGGTGGAGAGCGTTTCGCGGCTTTGGCCGCCGGTCCATTTTCGGGTTGGACCAGGCAGTGCGGGTGGGCGAGGACGGGCTGGCGCTGGCCGGGTCGCTGATCGATACCGGGCGGTCGGTGGCGCAGATCGCCGTGCATGGCGGCGGGCGGCGGGTCGTGCTGGATCCGGCGCGGTGGGTGACGGTGCGGCGGCCGGAGCTGTTGAAGGATGTGGCGGGGCCGTACGGCATCGAGGACGACCGGGTCGGGTTCGTGGCGTATGCGGCGGGGACCGGGGGTGCGGGGACGCAGCCGGTGATCGAGATCGAAACGACGTCCGGGGAGTTCGGGTTCAAGCCGTTCCGGGTGTTCGACAGCCCGGCGCTGGGGGTGATCAAGCAGTTCCTGTCGGTGCCGGCGCCGACGAGCGGGCGGTTGCAGGCGCGGTTCGACGACGTGCTGGGGCCGACGGTGGCGGGCCTGCTCGCGGCGCGTCGGCCGTCGAAACCGGGGCGCGATCTGGCGTTCGGCACGCCGGTGGACCGTGCGGCGGTTTCAGTGATCATTCCGTTATATGGGCGTATCGACTTCATGGAGCTCCAGCTCGCGTTGTTCAGCGAGCGGCCGGGGCGGGCGGCCGAGATCATCTACGTGCTCGACGATCCGAGCCTGGAGGAGGCGGCGGAGCGCCTGGCTTTCGCGTGTTGGAGCCGGTTCAAGCTGCCGTTCCGGTTGCTGATCCTGCCGGAGAACCGGGGGTATGCGGGAGCGAACAATGCGGGGCTGCAGGCGGCGTCGGGAGATCATGTCTGCTTGCTGAATTCGGACGTGTTCCCGATGGCGGGCGAGGGGCTCGGCTGGGTCGAGCGGTTGTCGGCGCATCTCGAGCGCGACCGGTCGCTGGGCGCGGTGGGGCCGCAGTTGCTGTTCGGGGACGGAACGGTGCAGCACCAGGGGATGCATTACGAGCGCGTGGCGGAATTCGCGGATTGGTGGTTTCCGATCCATACCGAGAAGGGCGCGATCCCGCGGGAGGCGGCTTCGCTGCTGCGGCCGCGGGCGATCACCGGGGCGTGCATGGTGGTGCGCCGGGCCGAAGTGGCGGGGTATGGCGGGCTGGACGAAGGGTATGTCATCGGCGATTTCGAGGATGCCGATCTGTGCGAGCGGCTGGCAGAAGACGGCCGGGGCTGCGCGGTCGATGCTTCGGTGACGCTGCATCATCTGGAGCGGCAGTCGCAGGGCGCCGGCCAGGTGTGGCGGAGCAATGCGACGCTGTACAATGCGTGGCGGTTCAACCGGCGCTGGGGGGAGGGGATCGGTGACGGTTCCTGAGCGGCGGGGGCGGGCGCGCAAGCCGAAGCGGCTGCTGGTGGTGGCGCACACGCATCCGCGGATCACGCAGGGCGGGGCGGAGATCGTCGCTTACGAGCAGTTCCGCCGCGCGCGTGACGAGGAGCGGATCGAGGCTTGGTTCCTGGCTTCGAACGGGGCCGCGCACGACGCCAAGCCGGGGGTCGTGATCTCGCAGCCGTTCGGAGCCGGCGAGTATCTGCATCGGGGCGGCACGTTCGAGCCGTTCACGCTGAGCAATCCGGATCCGGCATTCGAGCGGGAGTTCGGCGCGCTGCTGCGCACGCTGCGGCCGGACACGGTGCATTTCCATCATTACGCGGGGATCGGGATCGAGGCGCTGCTGTATGTGCGGCAGCATGCGCCGTCGGCGCGGATCGTGGTGACGCTGCACGAGTACATGCTGATCTGTCATCATTTCGGTCAGATGGTGACGCGGCCGGGCTACGATCTCTGTCATGCGGCGTCGCCGCAGGGGTGCCACCGCTGTTTCCCGGAGCATGCGCCGCAGGAGTTCGTGCTGCGGGAGCTGTGGCTGAAGCGGTTCCTGCGCGAGGTGGACGAGTTCACCTCGCCGAGCGCGTTCCTGCGGGAGCGTTACGTGGCGTGGGGCATTCCGGCGGAGAAGATCCGGGTGTCGCCGAACCTGCTGCCGCCGCATGCGGCGGTCGAGCGGCAGGCGCGGGCGGCGGGCGAGGCCATGCGGGTGGCGTTCTTCGGGCAGCTGACGCCGCTCAAAGGCGTCGAGGTGCTGATCCGGGCGGCGCGGCGGCTGGCCGGGTCGGGGCATGCGATCACGTTCCGCCTGTACGGCAGCTACGCGGCGCAGCCGAGCGCGTTCCAGGAGCGGATCCGGGCGGCGCTTGCGGATCTGCCGGACAACATGACCTACAAGGGCGGCTATCGGAACGAGGACGTGCTCGCGCTGATGGCGGAGAACGACGTGATCGTCGTGCCGTCGCTGTGGTGGGAGAATTCGCCGGTGGTGTTGGCGGAGGCGGCGCGGGCGGGGTGCCGCGTGGTGGGGTCGGATCTCGACGGGATCAGGGAGAGGCTGGCGGGGATGCCGGGGAGCTCGACGTTCGGGGTCGGCGACGCGGACGCGTTGGCGCAGCGGCTGATCCAGATCGCGCTGGAAACGAAAAGCAGGTAGAGCGACGCCGAGAAATTCGATAGCCGCGGAAGCTGGACAAATTTAGACTCTGCTGCATTTTGTTCTCGGCTTGTTCAGCTCACATTTGGAGGCGTTTTTGGATCCCATCCTGCGGAACAACGTCCTCGTCACGGGCGGCGGCGAGCGGGCGATGGTGTTTTCGCATGGATTTGGGTGTGACCAGAAACGCCTGGGGCGCGGTGGCGCCGGCGTTCGAGGCCGAGGCGAAGGTGGTCCTGTTCGACCATGCCGGGTGCGGACGGTCGGAGCTCGCGGCGTACGATCCGGTGAAATACGGTCGTCTGGACGGGTATGCGGACGATCTCGTCGAGATCGGGCGGGCGGTGGGGCTGCGCGATGCGGTGTTCGTCGGCCATTCGGTCGCGGCGATGATCGGGATGCTGGCGGCGTTGAAGGCGCCGGGATTGTTCGGCCGGATGATCATGGTGTGTCCGTCGCCGCGCTATCTCGACGACGAGGGTTACGTGGGCGGGTTCACGCGGCGGGACATCGACGACCTGCTGGAGGTGCTGGACAGCAATTTCCTGGGCTGGGCGCGGTCGAACGCGCCGGGGATCATGGGCAATGCAGGGCGGCCGGAGTTGGGGCAGGCGCTGAGCGACAGCTTCTGCCGGGCCGATCCGGAGATCGCCAAGGCGTTCGCGCGGGTGACGTTCTTCTCCGACCTGCGCGCCTCGGTGCCGCTGCTGCAGCTGCCGACGCTGATCCTGCAGACACAGGCGGACGTGATCACGCCGGTCGAGGTGGGGCGCTACATGGAGGCGGCGCTGCCGCAGGGCGAACTGGTGCTGATGCAGGCCACGGGGCATTGCCCGCACATGAGCGAGCCCGGCGAGACGATCGCGGCGATCAAACGGTATCTGGCGGCCTGAATGTCATCGATCGTGCCCGAGGAGACGCTGGACGAGCTGTACGAGCACGCGCCCTGCGGCTACATGACGACGACGGTGTCCGGCACGATCGTGCGGATCAACGCGACGCTGCTGGGGCTGCTCGGGCGGCGGCGGGAGACGGTGATCGGACAGCGGTTCCAATCGCTGCTCACGGCCGGGGCGCGAATCTTCTACGAGACGCATTGCGCGCCGCTGCTGCGGCAGGAGGGCCTGCTGCGGCAGGTGGCGATGGATCTCAGCCGCGAGGATGGCGGCAAGCTGCCGACGCTGACCGAGTGGCGGCCGGTGCGGGGCGCGGACGGGACGATCATCGGGTTGCGCGTGCTGGTCATCGAGGCGACGGACCGGCGGTCCTACGAGCGCGAGCTGCTGGCCGAGCGGGAGCGGGCGAAGGCGACGGCGCAGGCCCTGCGCGAGCTGAACGAGACGCTCGAGCAGCGGGTGGAGCAGCGGACGCGGGAGCTGCGCGACACGGCGGATTTCGCCCGGCTGGCGCTCGGCGCGGTCGGCGGCGTGGGCGTTTGGACGTTCGACATTCTATCCGACCGTTTCTTCTGCGATAAGAACATCGCCGAGCTGTATGCGCTCGAGGGCGGCGCGGGCGATTACAGCCGGGCGGAGTTCTTGCAGCACGTGCACCCCGACGACGTCGAGATGCTGAGAGCGGCGATGGGGCGGGCGTTGCGCGACACCGGCGACATCGAGCTGGAGTATCGGATCCGGCACGCGGACGGGTCGATTCGGTGGGTGCTGTCGCGGGCGCATACGCTGTTCGACGGCGACACGCCGATCCGCCGCACGGGGGTGGGCGTCGACATGACCAAGCAGCGATTGCTGGAGGAGCAGTTCCGGCAGGCGCAGAAGATGGAGGCGGTGGGCCAGCTCACCGGCGGGCTCGCACACGATTTCAACAATCTGCTGGCGGGCATCTCCGGGGCGTTGGAGATGATGGAAACGCGTATCGGCCAGGGGCGGCTGGCGGACGTGGACCGCTACATGACCGCGGCCAAGGGCGCGGCCCGGCGCGCGGCGGCGTTGACCCACCGGCTGCTCGCGTTTTCGCGGCGGCAGACGCTCGACCCCAAGCCGACGGACGTCAACCGGTTGGTGACGAGCATGCAGGATCTGATCCAGCGCAGCGTCGGGCCGGGGGTGGCGCTCGAGGTGGCGGGCGCGGCCGATCTGTGGCCGGTGCTGGCCGACGCGCCGCAGCTCGAGAATGCGCTGCTGAACCTGTGCCTCAATGCCCGCGACGCGATGCCGCAGGGTGGCCGCGTCACGATCGAGACGGCGAACCGATGCCTGGACGCGCAGACGGCCGGCGCGTTCGAGATCCCGCCGGGCCAGTACGTGGCGCTGTGCGTCAGCGATGTCGGCACCGGAATGAGCCCGGAGCTGATCGCGCGGGCGTTCGAGCCGTTTTTCACGACCAAGCCGTTGGGGGAGGGGACGGGGCTGGGGCTGTCGATGATCTACGGGTTCGCGCGGCAATCGGGCGGGCATGTCCGGATCGCGTCGGAGGTCGGCCAGGGCACGTCGGTCACGATCTACCTGCCGCGGCACCATGGCGAGGTCGGCGAGGACGAGGGGCAGATGCCGGTGTCGTCGCTGCCGCGGGCGGGCGGGGGCAAGACCATCCTCGTGGTCGACGACGAGCCGACGATCCGGCTGTTGTTGAACGACATCCTTGGCGATCTGGGCTTCAGGGTGATCGAGGCCTCGGATAGCGCGACGGGGTTGGGCATCCTGCAGTCGGACGTGGCGATCGACCTGCTGATCAGCGATATCGGGCTGCCCGGGGGCATGAACGGGCGTCAGCTGGCCGAGGCGGGGCGGGCGCGGCGCGAGGGGCTGAAGGTGCTGTTCATCACGGGGTATGCCGAGAATGCGATGCTCGGCAACGACCGGCTGGAGCCGGGGACGGCGGTGCTGACCAAGCCGTTCTCGATCGATGCGATGGCGGCGCGGATACGTGCGATGATCGGGCGCTGAGTTTGCGCGCGGTGCCCTGCTGCGTATCGTGGGGGCCGAAGGAGACACCATGATCGATACGCTGATCCGCGGGACCGTCGTCACGGCGCAGGATGTGTTCACGAATGGCTGGATCGCGGTCGCGGGGGAGACGATCGCCGGCGTCGGGCGGGACCAGGCGCCGGCGTGCGCGACGGTGCTGGATTATGGCGACAAGCTGATCCTGCCGGGGCTGGTGGACGGGCACATGCACACGAGTTCGGCGATCGGCTGGCCGGGGATCGAGGGCTCGACGCGGTCGGCTGCGGCAGGCGGGGTGACCACCTGCGTCGACATGCCCTACGACGTGCCGCAGGCGGTGACGGAGCGCGGACGTGCTGGCCGAGAAGATCGGCTTCGTCGAGCGTCTCGCGCATGTCGACATGGCGCTGTACGGCACGATCCGGAAGCAGGGTGGCGTGGATGCGATCGCCGGGCTGGCAGCGGCGGGGATCTCGGCGTTCAAGCTCTCGACCTATGAATACGACCCGGTGCGGTTTCCGCGGATCGACCACCCGACCATGGTCGAGGCGTTCCGCGAGATCGCGAAGACCGGGTTGCCGGTGGCGGTGCACAACGAGGACCAGGAGCTGGTCGAGCGGCTGACGGCGTCGGCGCGGGCGGCTGGGCAGACGCATGCGATCATGCATGCGCGGACGCGGCCGCCGCTGGCGGAGACGATGGCGGATCTGGAGATCTTCGAGATCGGGCTCGAGACCGGGGCGCATGTGCACATCGCGCATTCCTCGGTGGCGCGCGGGTTCGCGATCGCGGAGGCGTTCCGGGGGATGGGCGCGCAGGCGACGGGCGAGGCGTGCATCCAGTATCTGTGCATGACCGAGGACGACCTGGTGCGGCTGGGCGGGCGGGGGAAGTGCAACCCGCCGTTCCGCGGCGCGGACGAGGTCGAGCGGATGTGGGGGGCGCTCGAGGCGGACAAGATCGCCTATGTGTCGACCGATCACGCGCCGTGGCCGGCGGACCGCAAGGCGTCGGCGGACATTTTCGCGTGCGGCGCCGGGCTGACCGGGCTGCAGAGTTTCGCGCCGCTGATGTTCACGCTGCTGGACGAGCGGGGGCTGTCGCCGACGCTGATGGCGACGTATTGCGCGCGGCGCAGCGCGCAGATGCATGGGATCTGGCCGCGCAAGGGGGAGATCGCGGTGGGGTCGGACGCGGATCTGGTGGTGCTCGAGCGGGGGGAGTTCACGTTCGACGAAAGCCAGATCCAGGATGTGCCGGTGATGCGCTGGTCGCCGTATCAGGGGCGGCCGATGCGGGCGCGGGTGGCGGCGACGCTGCTGCGCGGGCAGGTGATCTGGGACGGCGCGTCGGTGCTCGCCAAGCCCGGCGCCGGGCGGTTCGTGCGGCGGGAGGCGCACTGATGGCGCGGCTGCTCACGGTCGGCGCGGCGCAGCTCGGGCCGATCCAGAAGGCGGAGCCGCGGGCATCGGCGGTGGACCGGATGGTGCGGCTGATGGAGCGCGCGCATGCCCGGGGGGTGCAGGTCGTGGTGTATCCGGAGCTGGCGCTGACCACGTTCTTCCCGCGGCACTATTACGAGGACCGGCGGGAGGCCGACCAATGGTTCGAGACGGCGCTGCCGTCCAACGAGACGGCGCCGCTGTTCGAGGCGGCGCGTCGGTTCGGGATCGCGTTCCATCTCGGCTATGCGGAGCGGACGCCGGAGGGGCGGCATTTCAATACGGCCGTGCTGGTCAATCCGCGGGGCGAGGTGATGCTGAAATATCGCAAGGTGCATCTGCCGGGTCACGCGGAGCATCTGCCGCGGCGCCGCGTCCAGCATCTGGAGAAGCGGTATTTCGAGGTGGGGGATCTCGGGTTTCCGGTGATCCGGGCGCCGTTGGGGGACGGGTTGGTCAATGCGGGGCTGATGATCTGCAACGATCGGCGCTGGCCGGAGGCGTGGCGGGTGCTGGGGCTGCAGTCGGTCGAGCTGGTCATGCTGGGCTACAACACGCCGAGCACGAACCAGGACGCGGCGGGGTTCGAGGCGCACCATTTGCGGGTGCAGCACAGCCATCTGAGCATCCAGGCGGGGGCGTATCAGAACGCTACTTTCGCGGTGGCGACGGCGAAGGCGGGGGTCGAGGACGGGTGCGAGTTGTTCGGCAACTCGATCATCGTCAATCCGCAGGGGGAGATCATGGCGGAGGCGACGAGCTGGGGCGACGAGCTGATCACCGCGGATTGCGACCTCGACCGCTGCACGCTGGGACGGACGACGATCTTCGCCTTCGACCGGCATCGCCGGCCGGAGGCCTATGGGCGGATCACGTCGCAGGTCGGCGCGGTCGAGCCGGCGCTTTGGGGTGGTGTTGACGATTAAATGACGGTTTTGGTCGTCTTGCGTCTACAATAAAGGATTTATTAACGATTTCCTTACATGACGCCGGGGTTTCTGCTATAACGGGCGGTGTCGCTCGTCGAGCCCTCGGGAACTGTCACGATGCCATTCGAGACCTACGCCGCTTTGTTAAACGTTCGAAAAGTCTTGCCTTCGATCAAGTCCAATTACGTTGCCGTCGATCGGGATTTTTGGATTTCGATCCTGGGTCGGAACATCAGCCAGGTCATGTTCGACGCCGATTGGTATCTGGCGCGGTATCCGGATGTGGCGGAGGCGGTGCGGTCCGGCGTGCTGAAGACCGCGTTGGAGCATTACTGTCATTCCGGCTATTTCGAGCACCGGATGCCGTACCGGATCGAGGTTGACGCGAAATGGTACCTTCTGGAGTATCCGGACGTCCAGCTGGCCATCACGCGGAAAATATTTTCATCGGCTCAAGAGCATTTCGAGCAAATCGGCTATCAAGAGGGCCGTTATCCGTATCCCGGCTTCGTGTTGCATACGGCAGGCGACACGCCGATGTTGCGGGCGGTCAATTTCTGAGAGCCCGTTCGACAATGCAACGTGGCGCATTCTCGAGCGGGCCCTAATCTTCGGTCATAAGGCGCGGCATGGATGATTTCGAAAGCCTGGGCTTCGCATCGAGCGCTGCCGAAGATCCGCTTCTGCCCTCTTTCGGGATCGTCGAGTTCAACGCCGAGGCGTATCTTCACAGCTATGCCGATGCGAACGACGCAATCGCGTCGGGCGAGGCCGATTCGGCGCTCGACCATTATCTGAGCGTCGGGCGGCCAGAGCGCCGGCTGGAGGCGGCGGACTACATCCTGCAGCTTGCCGGCGGGTGCGAGGAGCGGCCGGCGCATGGGCAGCTCTCGTTCAACATCGAAGCGTTCCTGATGTCGGAAAGCGGTTTCGTGTTCGTCGTCGGCTGGAGCGACGATCGGGCGAACGCGCTGCTGAGCGTGTCGGTGGTGCAGGATCGCGAGGGTTTCAACAGCCGGGCGATCGCGCGCTGCCGGCGACAGGACGCGGAGCAGGCGCTGGGCTTTTCCGGCGCGCACCCGTTCGGGTTCTGGCTGCTGGACCATGCCGGGCTGCTGGCCGAAGGCGGGGTGCGGCCGGGCTTGATGCTGCTGCGGGCGCGGTTCGCCGACGGGCGGTTCTCGCAGGTCGAGATGGCGCCGCGGATCGCGTCGGACACCGAATTGCGCGAGACGGCGCTCGGCCATTTCGCCTCGCTCTCCTATTTGGGGAACCGCGATATCGAGGCGTTCCGCCAACTCGACCTGGGCGCCGGCGTGGCGACGATGGCGCTGAACCGGCGGATGTCGACCGGGGTCACCGGGGCCGCCTATATCGAGCGGTTCGGGCCGCAGCGGGAGCGATTCAGCGCGTCGTTCATCGTGTGCCTGTTCGGCAAGGTGGAATATTTCTTTCTGCAGAACGCGCTGTTCGCCACCGGGAAGGGCGTGGCGGACATCGAGTTCGTGTACGTGCTGAACAGCCCGGAATTGGCGGAATCGCTGCACAAGGAAGCGCGGATCGCCGAGCGGATCTATGGGCTCACAGTCACGCTGGTCACGCTGCCGGACAATGCGGGGTTCAGCGCGGCGAACAACGTGGCGGCCCGCGCGGCGCGCAGCGGTCGGCTGGTGTTCATCAATCCGGACGTGTTCCCGCGCGACGACAACTGGGCGCAGCTGCACGGCGCGATCATCGAGGACCAGCCCAGCTCGGCGACCACGCTGTTCGGCGCGCCGCTCTATTACGACGACGGCTCGCTGATGCATGGCGGCATGTATTTCGAGATCGACAAGGGACTGTCGGTCAAGTCGCGGGGGATCGAGTCGGAGACGCTGATCCGGGTCGAGCACTATGGCAAAGGCGCGCCGGCGTGGTCGGACGTGTATTCGGCGACGCGGCCGGTGCCGGCGGTGACCGGGGCCTTCATCTCCGTCGACCGGGATTGGTTCGAGCGTCTCGGCGGCTTCAACGAAAGCTTCGTGTTCGGGCATTACGAGGACGCCGATTTATGCCTGAACAGTCTCGAGGCCGGGGTGCCGGCCTGGCTGCAGAACGTGCGGTTCTGGCATCTCGAGGGTAAAGGCTCGGTGCGGCGGCCGGTGCACGAGGGCGGGTCGCTGGTCAACCGATGGTACTTCACGCGCAAATGGGGAAATCTGATTCAGAGCTCGCTGTCGGGGCGTAAGCCGTCGCACGCATTGCTGCAGGCGGATCGCTGGGAGGTGCCGAAGCCGGCCCGGCCGGCCGCGAGCGCGCCGGCGTCGGCCGCCGGCAGCCGGCTGAAAACCTTTGCGACGCGGCTGTCGCGCGGCGACCGCTCGTGAGTGCGGCCGGACGCCAGCGCATCCTGCTGGTCAGCCTGTTCCACCCGGAACTGATCCGCGGCGGGGCGCAGCAGATCTGCTACGAGCTGTTCGAGGGGCTGAAGGAGCGCAACGAGCACGACGTGACGCTGCTGGCGTCGACGGACACGCATTACCCGGCGCTCTATAAGGCGGGGGCGCGCATCACGGGGTTCGACGGGCGGCCGGACGAGTTTTTGTTCCTGATGCAGGATTACGATTACTGGTGGCATAAAACGAGCTCGCCGCAGGTAATTGACGCCTTCGTGGATTTTCTCGAGCTGGTTCGGCCCGATATCGTCCATTTCCATCATTTCTTTACTTTTGGCGTCGATCTTCTCACCCTGACCCGCAGGGTGCTGCCGAATGCGCGTATCGTCCTCACGTTCCATGAGTTCATGAGCATCTGCGCCGCGGATGGCCACATGGTCCGGCGCACCGACCGTTCACTCTGCACGCATGCGAGCCCGGTGCGGTGCCACCAATGCTTCCCGGAGCGTTCGCCGGAGCAGTTCCTGACCCGGCGGTTGTGGTTCCAGGCGCATCTGGGCGTCGTCGACGTGTTCACCTGCCCGAGCCGGTTCATGATCGAGCATTACGTGCGCTGGGGAATCCCGCGCGAGAAGATCCATCACGTGACCAACGGCCAGCGCGTCTATGGCAAGAAACAGCCGGGGCTGCCGGGACCCAAGACGCGATTCGGCTTTTTCGGCCAATTCGTCGACAGCAAGGGCGTGCACATCCTGCTGCGGGCGGTGCAACAGCTCCGCGCCGAGGGATTCACGGAGTTCAGCGTGGACCTGAACGGGAACAATTTGCGCTACGCCTCGGAGCCGGTGCGGCAGGAGATCGAGGCGTTCCTAGCCGAGGAGGCGGCGCTGCCGATCGAGGAGCAGATCGTGCACCTGAATGGGCCCTATCACGTGGACGACCTGGCCGGGCGGATGGCGCGGGTGGACTGGTGCATCGTGCCCAGCACGTGGTGGGAGATATTTGGCTTGGTGATCTCCGAGGCTTGGATGTTCGGCAAACCCGTCCTTTGTTCGGACGTTGGTGGACCGGCGGAACGGGTAGAGGACGAGGTGGCCGGGTTGCATTTCTCCGTCGGCGATCACCGGGCGCTGGCGCGAACGATCCAGCGTGCGGCAACGGAGGAGGGGTTGTGGGACCGGCTGGCGGCGGGGCTGCCGAAACCGCCGGAGCGGTCAATGATGGTTTCCGACCTATTGGATGTGATAGCGGCTTAGCGAGTACGGTGTTCGAACGGCGGACAAGCGACATGAGATCTGCCGCGATGGGGAGTGACGCGCGATGCGCGGGAGACAGTTCGAGATGATACGATATGGGCGCTGAGGCGGCGACGCTGAGTGCGCCGAACCTGGTGTTGGTCGAGCAGTTCGCTGCGTGTCACGAGGCGATCCGCGCCATGCTGGCGAGCCCGGCGCCGATGTTCCTGGGCCGGATCGGCGGCAGCGACTCCGACATCGTCATCGAATATCACGATCTGCGGGCGCGGCTGGGCGAGGCGGAGGCGCTTCGGCTGATCCTGCCGAAATTCGGCATCGTGAAGCTGTTCAATGGCTATTACGACAAGGGCGACGACGATCGGAACGTGGCGCGCTTCTGTCAGTACATGGCCCGCAACTACGAAGCGTGCAGCGACTTGCTCGTGGTCGGCGAGCCGCTGCTGACGGAATTCATGCCGGGCAGCATCAACAGCCAATTCCACGTGGACACCAGCGCCATCCGCGGCGCGCTGCGCTCGTTCATCGGTGCGATCGCGGCGCGGCATGCGCAGACGCGACTGTTCCCGTACGGGTATGTGGAGCAGATCGTCAAAGGCGAGCACAACCTGTTCCGGCTATTCGGGGAGATGCTGCAGGGCAAGCGCGTGCTGGTGATTTCGCCGTTTGCGGAATCGATCCGCGCCAATTTCAGCCGCCGGCACGAGTTCTTCCCGGGCTACAACTATCCGAACTTCGCGCTGTCCACATACAATACGCCGATCACGTATCACGGGCTGCCGCCGGAGTTTTACCCGGATCACGACTGGTTCGCGACGGTCGAGCGGATGAAGGCGGAGATCTTGCGAAAGGATTTCGACATCGCGCTGCTGTCCTGCGGCTCGTATGCGATGCCGCTGGGGTTGCACATCCGTGACGTGATGCAGCGCAAGGCGATCTATGTCGGCGGATGCCTACAGCTGTTTTTCGGGATCACGGGCCGCCGCTACGACAATCCGTTCTTCATCGACCAGATGAACACCGACGCGTTCATCCTTCCGTTGGAGCGCGAGCGGTTCCTGCGCCATGTGCCGGTCCAGGCCGACAGCGCGCGGGACGCGTTCGGCGCCTATTTCTAATCCATCGCTCGAAGGCGCAGGGGCGGCGGCCTGCCGCGGCGGGCGGCCTGGACCAGCCGGTCGAGGGCGTTGAGGAAGGCCGAGCGGTCGCGCGCGGTGAGCGCCGCCGGGCCGCCGGTGGTGACGCCGATCTCGCGCAGGTGCTGGCCAATGGCGCGCCCGGCGAGTGCGCTGCCGATGTTGTCGCCGGTCCATTCGCGTCCGTTGAAGGCAACGGCGCGGGCGCCTTTGGCCAGGCAGCGCGAGGCGAGCGGAATATCGGCGGTGGCGCACAGATCGGCCGGGCCGATGCGCTCGGCGATCCAATCGTCCGCGGAGTCCTGGTCGGGCGGGACGAGCACCATCTGGACATTGGGCAGCCCCGGCGAGCGGATCGGGCGGGAACCGTTGGAGACGACGTGCACAGGCACCTGAAGGCGCTCGGCGACGCGGTAGATCTCCTCGCGGACCGGGCAGGCATCGGCATCGACGTAGATGGCGGTCATCTGAGGGCCATTAGGGCTGGAACGGCCCTGGTTACAAGATCATGCTCGCATGCTTCTCCGGGGCGGCACTGATGGCTGCGGAATTCGACCGGTTCGCTGAAAATTATGAGCAGATCCTCGGCGCAGCGGTGGCGATCTCCGGCGAGGGGCCGGCTTTCTTTTCCGAATACAAGATCGCGGTCTTGGCGCGGATGGTCGCCCGCCGGGGTGTGCGGGTCACGCGGATCCTGGATTTCGGCGCGGGGATCGGCAATTCCGTGCCCTACTTCCGGCAGCATTTCCCGGATGCGGCGCTCACGAGCGCCGACGTGTCGCAGGCGAGCCTCGACCGATCCGAGGCGCGGTTCCCGGGTCAATCGCTGGGGCTGCGGATCGACGGCATGCGCATCCCGGCGGAGACCGGCGCGTTCGACCTGGTCTTCTCGGCCTGCGTGTTCCACCACATCCCGCACGAGCAACATGTCGCATGGCTGCGCGAGCTGGAGCGCGTGACGCGGCCCGGCGGCATGCTGACGCTGTTCGAGCACAATCCCTTGAACCCGCTGACGGTGCGCTCGGTCCGCAACTGCCCGTTCGACGAGAATGCGCGGCTGATCCGGTCGGGCGGCCTGTCGCGATACGTGCGCGATGCCGGGTGGCGGGAGCCGGAGGTGAGTTTCCACTTGTTCTTCCCGCACGTGCTCGCCGGGCTGCGGCCGTTGGAGCGGCATCTCAGCCGGGTGCCGTTCGGCGCCCAGTATGCGGTCTCGGCGCTGCGCTGAGCGGTGGCGGATGGGGTGGGATTCGAACCCACGGTACGGTTGCCCGCACGGCGGTTTTCAAGACCGCTGCCTTAAACCGCTCGGCCACCCATCCTTGGCGACCTCCTACCAACACTGGGCGGGGTAATGCAAAGAGGGGTTTCGCTGGGGGCGGCAAGTGGGTAGAGGGGGAGCGTGGCTATAGGATCGCGAATGCGGAGTCTGGTTGGGGTAGCGACGGTGGTAGGGGCGCTGACCATGGGGGGCGCCGCGATCGCCGAACCGCCGCAAGATCCGCATGGGATCTTCACCTTCCAGGTCGAGAACGACGCCGTCTCCACGCGCAAAGGCACGACGGACGAGTACTACACCAGCGGTCTGCGGCTCGGGTACACGACGGGCACCACCGGGGTGCCGGATTTCCTGGGGAACCTCGGGCATGTCGTGTGGGGCGACGGCGTGCAGCGGGTGAGCTTCAATATCAGCCAGTCGATCTTCACGCCGCACAATACGCAGATCAATCCGCCCGATCCGCGCGACCGGCCCTATGCGGGATGGCTGCGGGGCGACGTGCAGCTGCTGACGGACAAGGACAATTCGCGCAGCGTGCTGGGCGTGAGCCTGGGCGTGGTGGGCTCGGCGGCGCTGGGGCGCGAGGTGCAGAACGGGTTCCACAGCATCATCGGCGATCCTTCGACGAAGGGGTGGGGTTCGCAGCTGCCGAACGAACCGACGTTCCAGTTCCTCGCAGAGCGGACCTATCGGCTGCCGGTGGCGCGGTTGGGCGGGCTCGAGACAGACGTGCTGCCGGCGTTGACGGTGGGCGTCGGGACGGTGCGGGACTATGCGCAGGCGGGGTTCGTGTTCCGGCTCGGGCAGGGGCTCGACAGCGATTTCGGCGTGCCGCGGATACAGCCGGGCTTCTCGGGCGGTGATGCGTATACGCCGACGCGTCCGTTCGCGTGGTACGTGTTCGCGGGCGGCAACGGGCAGGCGGTGGCGCGGGATCTGTTCCTGGATGGGACCGCGTTCAACAACAGCCGCAGCGTCGGCCACCGGGGTCTGGTGGGCGAGGCGGAGGCCGGAGCGGCTGTGATGTTCGGCGGCGTGCGGGTGACCTACGTGCAGGTGTTCCAGACGCCGGAGTTCAACCGTCAGCGGTCCGGGCTGTTCAATTTCGGGTCGCTCTCGGCCTCCGTCCGGTTCTGAACGACCGATAGACGATGAAGGGGTCGCTCGCGGCCCTCGCTTGTGTGCTCGCCGCGCTGATCACGGCGCTGAACCTGGTGTTCATCCCGTTCCACGCGCCCGACGACATCGATCATTTCGAGCGCGCGTACATGCTGGCCCGGGGCGAGATCTGGCCGGAGTCCAGACCGGGCGTGCATTCCGGCGGATCGATCGATACCGGACTGCAGCTTTACGTGCAGCAAGAGCTGCCGGCGCTCAGCCAATGGCCGCTGGAGGGACCGCTGCGGCGGTCGCTCGGGCCGGATGCCGCGGGGCGGGCGGCAGGGTGGTCGGGCGAGGACACGTTCGCGCCGTCCATGGCCGCGGCGGTCACCTATTTCCCGCTGATCTACCTGCCGCAGACGGTGGCGATCTGGCTCGGCACGTCGCTGGGGCTCAGCGTCGAAAGCACGATCTTCTGGGCGCGTGAGTTCAATGGGCTGACCGCGATCGGTCTCGCATTCTGGGTTCTGGCGGCGGGGAGTTTGCCGAGCGCGGTGGTGCTGCTGCTGTTGTTCCTGCCGAAGACGCTGCTGCATCTCGCGTCGAACTCGCCGGATCCGATCTACTATGCGCTGGTGCTCGCGATCATCAGCCTGGTCTGTCGGGCGGGGGAGCCGGGGGGGCGGGCGCGGCGGTGGCGCGATTTGGGGATGGCGGCGGCCTTCCTGGTCATCTGTCCGGTCCGGCCGCCGGCGGCGGCGCTGACCCTACCGGTATTGGCATGGGCACGAGGGCGCCGGGCCTGGTTCGCCGCGGCGCTCGTCGCCGGGGCTGTCGCGCTCTCGGCCTGCTGGACGCTGTTGATCCTGACCTCGACGGTGACGGATGCCTGCGCCGACGACCA
The DNA here is from genome assembly GCA_963848035.1 of uncultured Alphaproteobacteria bacterium. Classification (GTDB taxonomy): domain Bacteria; phylum Pseudomonadota; class Alphaproteobacteria; order Acetobacterales; family Acetobacteraceae; genus JAVVHH01. The sequence continues at coordinate 608,407 of CAWKCD010000001.1, read as the reverse complement.
GGTTCCGGTCGCCACGAAGGTGATGGCGTTCCTGCAGTCCAGCTACGAGATCATTCCGCAGACGTTCTACGAGCGGGGGCGATACTTCCTGATCAGCATGGTCGGCGAGTTGGGCTGGGGAGCGGGGCCAGCCGGGCTGACGGCGCCGCTGGCGGATTGGGTGTACACCGCGGCGCTGGCGATGTTCGTGCTGGCGGTGCGGGTCGACCTGGCGAGCCCGTTCTCGTTGCCGCGCGGCTTGCGGGCGGCATTCGCCGCCGCGGCGGCCGGGATGGTGTTCGTGATCTTCCTGGCGCTCTACGTGACCTGCTCGAGCTATCAGATGCCGATCGTGCGCGGCGTGCAGGGACGGTATTTCGTTCCGGTTCTGATCTGCCTGGTGCCGGTGTTCGCGGGTTTGACGGCGCCGCGCCCGGCCTGGCGACGGGCGTATGATTTCGGCTTGGTCGGGTTCGCGCTGGCCGGGTTCGGGACGCTGTTGAACGAAGGGCTGCGGATCTACTGGATGCGGTAGGGCGGCAGCGTTCTAGCCGGCGGTTTCCTGGATCAGGACCGGGCTGGCGCCGCCGGCTTCATTGACTTCGACGTCGGTGAGCATGCGCCAGGTGCCGCCAACGAGGATCTCGCAGGGGCGGAAGCGGGCTTTGTAGGCCATCTTGCGGCTCTCGGGGACCCAGTAGCCGAGATAGACGTAGGGCAGGCCTTCCTCGCGGGCGCGGCGGATCAGCCAGAGGATGGCGTAGGTTCCGAGGGATTGGCGGTCGTATTCCGGGGCGAAGAAGCTGTAGACGGCGGAGAGGCCGTCGCCAAGGCGGTCGGTAGGCAGCCGCCGACGAGGCGGTCGGCGACGCGGAACTCGGTGATGAAGGTCTCGATCGGCGTGTCTTCGACCATGGCGCGGAAGTCGTAGAAGCTCATCGTGGCCATGTCGCCGTCGCCGTGGCGGCGCTGCTGGTAGCGCTGGAAGAGCTGGAACTGTTCGGCGGTGGCGCGGGACGGGACGTCGTAGGCTTCGACCGAGGCGTTGTAGCGGGCGATGCGGCGCAGGCCGCGGTCGGGCTCGAACAGGGCGACGGGGATGCGGATCGGCACGCAGGACTGGCAGTTGGGGCAGACCGGGGCGTAGGCGATGTTGTGGCTGCGGCGGAAGCCGGCGCGTGACAGGCGGTCGTGCAGGCTCTCGGCGTCGGGGCCGGTGATCTCGGTGACGACCTTGCGCTCGGTTCGTCCCGTGACATAGGGGCACGGGAGCGGGGCGGTCGTGTAAAAGAATTGGGGCCGTCGGGGTGGCTTATACGTCATCGGCAATTGGTTCCGAGCCCCATGTTCGGTGAAGCCCGACTCTGGGTCAACGTCCGATTACATTTGTTCATGGCATGAGGGCGATCTTGCCGTTCGGGACGGCGGGTTGGGCGCCGAGGCGGATCGGCAGGCCGTCGCGCCAGCGCTGCATGGTGGAGCCGGCGTCGGGGCTGAAGGGGTTGCCGGATTGGCCGGGGGCGATGGCGAAGAGGCTGTCGTCGAGATCGGCGAGGTCGTAGACGCCGCGATAGCCGGGCCCGTGGACGGAGCGCCAGCTGGACGGGAGCGGGCCGCCGCGGAAGATGGTGCTGTCGTCGCCGGGTTGGGCGATGCGCCAGGCGAAGAGGTCGCCGATCAGCGGGAGCTGGCCGAGGAGCGGGTGGGCGAAGTGCGTCTCGTGGACGCTGCCCCAGCTGGGCGGGTCGGTGCCGAGGGCTTTGGCGGCCTCGGACAGGCTGCGGGCGAGCAGGGGCGCGCAATCGCCGCCGCAGAGGGCCTCGCCGCCGGGCGAGAGCGCCGTGCCGACCACGTCGATGACGGGGCCGATGGGGGCGGTGGCGAGGGCGAGCTGCTCCATCATGTCGGCGTGGAAGCGGCGGACCCAGGCGTTGAACAGGAGCGGCTCGGGCCGGTCGATGCCCATGGCGCCGTTCCAGTTGCGCAGGCGGTCGAGCGCCTGCTGGCTGGCTTCGTCCGAGGGCCTGGTGGCCAGCAGGGCGGGCAGGATCTGCCCGGCGAAGGCGCTGGTCACGTCGACCTGCATGGCGGCGAAGCCTGCGGCGTCGTGCTGGGCGCGGCCGTCCAGCAGGGCGCGGATGCGGCGGGCGCGCCAGTCGCCGAAGGCGGTCGCGCCCATGTCGACGGGGAAATCGGGCGGCGCGGTGCGTTCGTTGGCGTTGACCAGCCGGCCGCTGGCGGGGGCGACGATGCGCGGCAGTTCGGGGCCGGCGGCGAAGCCGGTCCAGTCATGCTGGCCGTCGGCGCCGTCGACGGGGACGGAGCCGTCGCCGGCGCGGCGGCGGGGGACGCGGCCGGTGGTGAAGAGGCCGATGCGGTCGTGGTCGGCGGCGAGGAGGTTCTGCACCGGCGCGCTGATCATCGCGGAGGCCGCGCCGGCCTCGTCGAGCGTGGTGGCGTGGTTGAGCGCCAGCAGCCCGGCGGCTGCGGTGTCGGGCGCTTCGAGCGCGGCCATGGCGACCGCGAGGACAGGGCCGGGGACCGGGGTGACGTCGGACAGCACCGGGCCGTGCCGGGTCTCGCGGACGGTGAGCACGTCGTCGGGCGCGCCCCGGACGCGGATGCGTTCCTCGTGGGTGACGAACGGCTTGGGGCCATCGGGCGTGGCGTAGCGGTCGTTGCCGACCGGGGTCTCGACGAAGATGTCCTGCGTGTCGGCGCCGGTGGTGGTGAAGCTCCAGGCGATGCGGCCGTTATGGCCGATGACGAGGAACGGGACGCCGGGGGCGGTGGCGCCGGCCAGGACGTGATCCGGAGTCTGGATGCGGGCGAGGTACCAGATGCTGGGGAAGCCGAGCGCCAGATGCGGGTCGCCGGCGAGGAGCGGCGCGCCGGTCGCGCTATGGCTGCCGTCGACGGCCCATTCGTTGCTGGCGGTGTCGGGCAAGGTGAAGGGGGCGGGGAAGGCGGGGACCAGCTCGGCGAGACGCGTGTTGGCCAGGGCGGCGTCGGGCTTCGGCGTGTCGGCGCGGTCGGGCCAGAGCGCGCGTTCGACGGCGCTGGAGAGGCGCAGGGCGAGGCGCGGCGCGGTCCAGCTCGCTGCGCCAGTTGCCGGCGAGGTAGAGCGCCATGGTCTTGCCCCAGAGCAGCGAGTCGACCACTGACCAGGGTTGGGGCCGGCCGAGGACGATGAATTCGGGGGCGGCGAAGCGGCCGCGCCGGTCGATCCAGGCGTTGACGCCGCGCGCGTAGGCTTCGAGCAGGGTCCTGGTTTCGGGGTCGAGGTGGGCGGCTTCGGCCTCGGCACGGCGCTGCAGGCCGAGGATGCGCATGGTGCGGTCGAGCCGGAGCGTGGGGGCGCCGGCGATTTCGGAGATGCGGCCGGAGGCGGCGCGGCGCATGAGGTCCATCTGGAACAGCCGGTCGCGCGCATGCATGAAGCCGAGGGCGGCGGCGGCGTCCTGATCGGTCCTGGCGGTGATGAAGGGGATGCCGTCGGCGTCGAGGGTGATGGCGACCGGGGCGGAGAGGAAGGGGATGGTCGCCTGGAGATCATGGGCCGGGATGGACCACCAGATCACGCCGGCGACGCCGGCGGCGGCGAGCAGGACGAGGAGGAGGATGCCGAGGAGGGCACGGCGAACCCAGCGCCGGACCGCCCTCACCCGACCCTCTCACGCCGGGAGAGGCATTTGAGGGAGAGCGGCATGACCGGTGTCAGTGAAGCCGGGGTGACTTCAGGACGGCAGCGCGGTCGACGCTGGGGATGATGATCGAGGTGTTGCGGTTGCCGCGGCCGAGGCTGACCTGGACGGGGGTGCCGGCGGGGCCGGAGGCCCAGACCGCGCGCCAGAGCCCGGCCAGGTCGGGCACTTCGGCGCCGTTGATCGCCAGGATGCGGTCGCCGGTGCGGATGCCGGCCTTGTCGGCCGGGCCGTTGTCGGCGAGGCCGCCGACGACCAGCGCCTCGTCGTCTTCCATCGCATAGAGGCCGAGCCAGGGGCGCGGGGGGCGGTTGACGCGGCCGTACATCATGAGGTCGTCGAGGATGGGCGGTAGGAGCTCGGTGGGCACGACCATGTTCATGTCCTGCCGCTTGCCGGTGTCGTTACCCTGCTGCAGCACGAGGCTGCCGACGCCGATCAGCTTGCCGTTGTCGGCGATGAGCGCGCCGCCGCCCCAGAACGGGTGGGCCGGGGTGGTGAAGATCGCGTCGTCGAGGACGTATTCCCAGTATCCGGCGAATTCCTGCCGCCCGGCGACGCGGGTGGCGATGGATTGCTTGCGGCCGCCAGCGGCGGCGAAGATCACGGCGTCGCCGGGCCGGGCCTTGGTGCTGTCGCCGAGGGGGAGCACCGGCAGATCGACCGAGCCGAGCGCCTGGACCAGGCCGAAGCCGGTCTCCTGGTCATAGGCGGTGGCGTGACCGGGGATGGCGCGGCCGTCCGAGGTGGTGAGCCAAATGGTCTCGGCTTCGGTGATCAGGTAGCCGATGGTCAGGAACAGGCCGCGCTGGAAATGCACGGCCGACCCAGCGCGCTCGGTCCCGAGCGTGACGGCGGTGAAGGCGTCGTCCGGCACGTGCGCGCGCAGGGCGACGACCGAGCGCAGCACGAGCTCGAGATCGAAGCGGTAGTCGTCCGGCTTCGGGAGGAGGTTGGACGGGATCGTGGATTCAGATTTCGCCATGTCGATCGGGGAGGGCCTGCCTTGCAAGTCGGTGACACAAGAATGGGTCCAGAACTATGGCGACGTAAGGGCCGCGTGCTCAGGGGGCGTAGTTCACCATGATGGTCTTTTTATGCATGAAGTGCTCGAGCATGGATTCCAGGCTGGCTTCCTTGCCCAAGCCGCTGCTCTTGACGCCGCCATAGGACAGGTTGGCCTGCACGACGAGGTTCTGGTTGATCTGGACGAGACCGGCCTCGAGCCGGTGGGCGAGGTCGAGGCCGACGGTGAGGTTGTTGGTCCAGAGCGAGGCGGCGAGGCCGTATTCGGTGCCGTTGGCTTGGGCGAGGACGGTCTCGGCGTCGTCGAACGGGAAGATGCAGGTGACCGGGCCGAAGATCTCCTCCTGGACGAGACGGCTCTCGTTGGGGAGGTTGGTGAAGATGTGGGGGCGGATGAACAAGCCCTTCTTGAGCGCCGGGTCGGTGGGCATGGCGCTGCAGGCGCGGCCGGTGGCGCCCGATGTGGCGAGGCCTTCGTCGATGAAGGTTTTCACCTTGTCGAACTGGTCGGTGCTGATGATGGTGCCGATGTCGGTCTTCTCGTCGAGCGGGTCGCCCATGACCATGGCGTCGACCTTGGCGGCGAGCGCGGTGACGAAGCGGTCGAAGATCGGGCGTTCGACGTAGATGCGGCTGGCGGCGGTGCAGCTCTGGCCCTGGCGGGTGAAGCGCATCGAGGTGATGGCGCCCATGACGGTCTTCTCGAAATCGCAGTCGGCGAAGACGATCATCGGGCTCTTGCCGCCGAGTTCGAGCGTGACCGGGACGAGCTTCTCGGCGGCGCCCTTGGCGACGATGCGGCCGACTTCGACGGAGCCGGTGAAGGTCACCTTCTTGACGAGGGGGTGGGCCACGAGCGGCGCGCCGCATTCGGGGCCGAAGCCGGAGAGCATGTTGAAGCAGCCCGGCGGCAGCACGCGGTTCAGCAGCTCGCAGATGCGGAGCACGGTGAGCGGGGCTTCCTCGGCGGATTTGACGACGACTGTGTTGCCGGCAACGAGCGCCGGGGCGACCTTGAGCGCCATCAGCAGCATCGGCACGTTCCACGGGATGATCGCGCCGACCACGCCGAGCGGTTCGCGGACGGTGACGGAGAGGACGTTGGGAGCGAAGGGGACGGTCTCGCCCTTCAGCTCGCCGCCGAGGCCGCCGTAGAACTCGAAGATGTCGGCGACGACGCCGGCCTCGACGCGGCTCTCGGTGCGGAGCGCCTTGCCGGTCTCGAGCGCGATCAGGCGGGCGAGTTCTTCCTTGTGCTCGTTGAGCAGGGCGGCGCACTGGCCGACGAGGGCGCCGCGCTTGCGGGCGGGGACCTTGGCCCAGGCCTTCTGCGCGCGGTCGGCTTCCTGGACGGCGGCATCGACGTCGGCGGCGTCGCCCTCGGCGGCCTGGCCGACCTGCTGGCCGGTGGCCGGGTTCACCACGGCGAAGCTCTTGCCGGAGCGGGGCGGGACGAAGCGGCCGCCGATGTAATGGTGGCCCGAGAGGGCAGTCGCCAGCGCCTTCTCGTCGAGCGTGGGCTCGGCGGGGGTACGGTGGGGCTGGTCGAGCATCGGGTTTGCCTCCCTGGGCGGCACGGATTACGTCTCCGGCCTTTAATGGGCCGAACCTCTGGCCCGGACAAGGGCGGGAGAGCGCGTTAGAATGAGTGAAACCAGTGGGCCGCTCAAGGGATTGACGGTGTTCGACCTGACCCGCGTGCTGGCCGGGCCCACCTGCGTCCAGATGCTGGCCGACCTCGGCGCCGACGTCATCAAGGTCGAGAAGCCGGGCAGCGGGGACGATACGCGCGGCTTCGCGCCGCCGTTCATGCCGGGGACGAAGGAGAGCGCCTACTTCGTCGGCGTGAACCGGAACAAGCGGTCTGTGACGCTGGATATCGCCAAGCCGGAGGGGCAGGAGATCGCGCTCCAGCTGATCGCCAAGAGCGACATCCTAGTGGAGAACTTCAAGGTCGGGACGCTGGCGCGGTACGGGCTCGGCTACGAGCAGCTGCACGCCAAGTTCCCGGGGCTGATCTATTGCAGCATCACCGGGTTCGGGCAGACGGGGCCGTATGCGCCGCGGCCGGGATATGATGGGCTGGTGCAGGCGATGGGCGGCGTGATGAGCCTGACCGGGGAGCCGGAGGGGCTGCCGATGAAGGTGGGGATCCCGGTCGCGGACCTGTTCGCCGGGCTCTATGGCTGCATCGGGGTGCTGGCGGCGCTGCGGCACAAGGAGGCGACGGGGCAGGGGCAGCAGATCGATATCGGGATGCTGGACACGCATGTGGCGTGGCTGGCGAACCAGGGAATGAACTACCTGGCGACGGGGGAGAACCCGGCGCGGCTCGGCAACGATCATCCGAACATCGTGCCGTATCAGGTGTTCCCGACGGCGGACGGGCACATCGTGCTGTCGATCGGCAACGATCCGACGTTCGCGCGGTTCTGCCAGAATTTCGGGCTCGAGGGGCTGCTGACCGATAGCCGGTTCGCCACGAATGCGGCGCGGGTGACGAACCGCAAGCTGGTGACCGACACGTTGACGCCGGTGATGCAGGGGCAGGCGACGGAGTGGTGGGTGGAGAAGCTCGAGGCGCTGAAGATCGGATGCGGGCCGATCAACACGCTGGAGAAGGTGTTCGCCGATCCGCACGTCCAGGCGCGCGGCGTGGTGGTGGAGATGGCGCATGTCGGCGTCGGCGGCGGGGGTGAAGGTGATCGCCAATCCGGTGCGGCTGTCGGAGACGCCGCCGGATTACCGGCTGCCGCCGCCGATGCTGGGGCAGCACACGGATGAGGTCTTGGGGGGGAGCTTGGGGTTCTCGGCGGAGAAGCTGGCGGCGCTGCGGGACGCCGGGGTGATCTGATGCGGGCGATCGCGCTGCGGGTGGCGCTCTCGGCGGCGATGCTGGCTTCGGCGCGGGCGGAGCCGGTCGAGATCCCCGCCGAGGGGGTGTCGCTGCAGGCGCAGTTGTTCGAGCCGGCCGGGCCGGCCCGCGCGCCTTCGGTGGTGGCGCTGCATGGGTGCGGCGGGCCGTTCCCGTCGCGGGATCGGCAATGGCGCGAGATCCTGCTCGAGCACGGGCATTCGGTCTTGTTCCCGGACAGTTTCGCGTCGCGTGGGCTCGGCTCGCAATGCAGCGTGCGCGACCGCCGGGTCAGACCGGGACGGGAGCGCAAGGCCGACGCGGTGGCGGCGGTGCGCTGGATGACGGAGCGCGCGGGGACACCGCCGGGCGGCGTGGTCGTGCTCGGATGGTCGAACGGGGGGAGCACGGTGCTGGCCGCGGCCGCCGAGGGCGTGATGCCGCCCGGCTCGGTGCGGGGCTTCGTCGCGTTCTATCCTGGCTGCCTGCCCGAGGCGGACCGGGCGGGCTGGTCGCCTTCGGCGCCGCTGCTGATCCTGATGGGCGCCGACGACGACTGGACGCCGGCGGAGCCCTGCCGCCGCTTGGCCGCCCGCTTCCCCGACCGCATCACGCTGGTCGAATATCCCGGCGCCTACCACGATTTCGATGCGCCGAACCGCCCGATCGTGACGCGAAGCGGCCTGGCCTACACCGCGAACGGCAGCGGCATCGCACATGCCGGGACGAACGAGCCTGCGCGGCAGGAACTCGTTCGGCCGGGTGCTCAGCTTCCTCGACGGGTTACGCTGAGGGCTTCTTCGAAGGGCGGCGGCGGCTCCAGAGCAGGCCGAGCAGGCCGGACCCGACGGCCATGACGGAGGCGGGCTCCGGCAGGAGTTCTGGGTTGGAGGCCGCGAAGCCCTGCAGGAGGGCCGCCTGCGTGGACGTTATGCCGATCGCCGCCGCGAGCGGGTCGTTCGCGCCGAACATGGTCGGGTTCTCGCCGGTGACCGAGTAGAACTCGGTGAGCGCCTCGAGGTAATAGCCGTAGGGACTCGCGTGGTAGGAGTCCGGCGCCCAGATGTTGATCTTGCCGGGATCGATGCCGTCATAGGGGTTGGCGTCGGCGAGGCCGGACTGGATCGCCTGGTTGAAGGCCGCGCCGACGGGGATCACGCCGTTGACCAGGTCCGAGGCGTTGTCCGCCCGGACGTCGCCCTGCTGGACGGCCTGATACATCGCCGAGATCGGCTGACCATACCAATGGCCGGTCGGCAGATAGGTCTGGTCGGCGCGGGACCATGTGGCGTCGAGCAGGATGCGCGTGGCCGGGTTCTGCTGGTCGAGCGCCTGGGCGAGCTTATTCGAGTAGATGATCTGGTTGGTCGGGTCGCCCGGATGGACGGGGTCGAGCGTGCTGTAACCCTGCAGGATCGCGATGTCGTAGGGCTGCGTGGTCAGGAGCGGCAGCTTGTTGTTGTAGTGGTAGTCGAGCCCGACGCCGGGGACGGTCTCGAGACTGACGTTGAAGTTCAGCCCGGCCTCGACGGTGAGCTGCTTGAACAGCGCCGGCACGCCGCCGATGTGGCTGCCGTTGAGATCGGTGACGGTGCTGGGCTGATAATTCTCGACGATCGGGGCGCCGCCGGCGGGTTCGCCGTAGGTGAAGCTGTTGCCGACGAAGAGGATCGAGGTCGCGTGGGCGGCGCCCGACAGCAGCCCGGCCGCCACGAAGACCGATCCGGCCAGATAGGCCTGCCGTCGGCCGCCAAAATTGCGATCGGACATGTTTTCAACTCCCTCGTCTCGCTGTCGTCATGACAGTCTTGTTCATCGATTGTTGATGGTGACGGATCGAAGTCAATGAGACATTCACGTTCCGTTGCGGATTGCGCCGCGCGTGTGTCTTCGCGGCGGTGCGCCGACGCTTCCGCGTTGGAACCCTCGCGTGATAAGCAGCGGCAAGTGAGACGAGGTCCCCCATGAACGAGCATGTCGCCAGTCCTAGCCTCGAGCGCTTCTTTTCGGCGCCGATCAGCACCACCGATCCCGAACTGGCGGCGGCCATCGCGGGCGAGCTGCATCGGCAGCAGGACGGGATCGAATTGATCGCGAGCGAGAACATCGTCTCGGCGGCCGTGCTCGAGGCGCAGGGGTCGGTGCTGACCAACAAGTATGCCGAGGGGTATCCCGGGCGGCGCTACTACGGCGGGTGCGCCGAGGTCGACAAGGCGGAGACGCTGGCGATCGAGCGGGCGAAACAATTGTTCGGGTGCCAGTTCGCCAACGTGCAGCCGCATTCCGGCGCGCAGGCGAACCAGGCGGTGTTCCTGGCGCTGCTGCAGCCGGGCGATACGATCCTGGGCATGAGCCTGGCGGCGGGCGGGCATCTGACGCATGGCGCGGCGCCCAACCTGTCGGGCAAGTGGTTCCGCGCGGTGCAGTATGGCGTGCGCCGGGATGACGGGCTGCTGGACTACGAGGAGCTGGAGCGCCTTGCCCGCGAGGAGCGCCCGGCGATGATCATCGCGGGGGGATCGGCCTATCCGCGGGCGATCGACTTCGCGCGGATCCGCAAGGTGGCCGACGAGGTCGGCGCGTATTTCCTGGTCGACATGGCGCATTATGCGGGGCTGGTCGCCTCGGGCGTGTATCCGACGCCGCTGCCGCATGCGCATGTGGTGACGACGACGACGCACAAGACGCTGCGCGGGCCGCGCGGCGGGATGATCCTCAGCAACGACCTCGATCTCGGCAAGAAGATCAACTCGGCGGTGTTCCCGGGGCTGCAGGGCGGGCCGCTGATGCATGTGATCGCGGCCAAGGCGGTGGCGTTCGGCGAGGCGCTGCGGCCGGAGTTCCGGGCGTATTCGCGCGCCGTGATCGACAATGCGCGCATCCTGGCCGAGACGCTGATGGAGCAGGGCTGCGACATCGTCACCGGGGGGACGGACAGCCATCTGATGCTGGTGGACCTGCGGCCGAAGATGGTGACGGGCAAGGCCGCCGAGGCGAGCCTGGACCGGGCGCACATCACGGCCAACAAGAACGCGATCCCGTTCGATCCGGAGAAGCCGATGGTCACGTCGGGCATCCGGCTGGGGACGCCGGCGGCGACGAGCCGTGGGTTCGGGCCGGAGGAGTTCCGCGAGGTCGGCCACATGATCGGCGAAGTGCTGGACGGGTTGGCGCGCTCGAACAGCGCGGACAACGAGGCGGCGGAGCGGGCAGTGAAGGCGCGGGTGCAGGCGCTGTGCGCGCGGTTCCCGATCTATGGGGCGTCGCTGGGGCAGTAAGCGCCGCGAGCGGCTGAATGCGCTGCCCGTTCTGCGGACACGAGGATACGCAGGTCAAGGACAGCCGGCCGGCGGATGACGGGGCGTCGATCCGGCGGCGGCGGCTCTGCGGCAATTGCGGGCAGCGGTTCACCACGGTCGAGCGGGTGCAGTTGCGGGAGCTGACGGTCGCCAAGGCGGACGGGCGGCGGGTGCTGTTCGACCGGGACAAGCTGGCGCGGTCGATCCGGATCGCGATGCGCAAGCGTCCGGTGGACGACGAGCGGATCGAGCGGATCGTCAACGGCATCGTGCGGCAGCTCGAGGCGTCGGGAGAGTCGGAGATCGGCAGCCATCAGATCGGCGAGCTGGTGATGGAGACGCTGAAGGAGGTGGATGCGGTGGCGTATGTCCGCTTCGCCAGCGTCTACCGCGACTTCCGCGAAGCGCGGGATTTCGAGGCCTTCCTGGGGTCGCTCGAGCCGCCTACATAGCCCTGAGATGGACGATGTCGAGCACATGCGGGCGGCGCTCGCGCTGGCGCGGCGTGGGCTCGGCAGCACTTGGCCGAACCCCTCGGTCGGCTGCGTGCTCGTGCGGGACGGGCGCGTGGTGGGTCGCGGGACGACGGCGCCGGGCGGGCGGCCGCATGCGGAGCGGGTGGCGCTGGACCGGGCGGGCGAGACGGCGCGGGGGGCCACGGCGTATGTGACGCTCGAGCCCTGCGCGCATACCGGGCAGACGCCGCCTTGTGCGGCGGCGCTGATCGCGGCGGGCGTTCGCCGGATGGTGGTGGCGTGCCGCGATCCGGATCCGCGGGTGGATGGCGGCGGGATCGCGATGTTGCAGAAGGCCGGGGTCGAGGTGACCGAGGGCGTGCTGCGGGCGGAAGCGGAGGCGCTGCAGCACGGGTTCTTCACGCGGGTGCGGCAGGGTCGCCCGGCGGTGACGCTGAAGCTCGCGAGCACGTTGGATGGGCGGATCGCGACGCGCTCGGGCGAGAGCCAATGGATCACCGGGCATCACGCGCGCCGGGCCGCGCATGCGCTGCGGGCGGAGCACGACGCGGTCATGGTGGGCTCGGGCACGGTGCAGACGGACAATCCGGAGCTGACGTGCCGGATCCGCGGGATGCGGCGCAACCGGGACCTGCGGATCGTGGCGGACACGCATTTGCGCACGCGGCTGATGTCGCGGGTGATCGCGTCGGCGGCCGAGACGCCGACCTGGTTCCTGCATGCCGCCGGGGCGGATCCGGCGCGCGCCGCCGCGTTCCGGGAAGCCGGGGCGCGGCTGATCACGGTCAAGCAGGGCGAACCGGGGATCGACCTGGTGGCCGCGCTGGCGGCGCTGGGGGCGGAGGGATTGACGCGGCTGCTGGTCGAGGGCGGGGCGCAGCTCGCGGGGGCGCTGCTGCGGGCCGGGTTGGTGGACCGTCTGGCCTGGTTCCATGCGCCGACGGTGATGGGCGGGGACGGGCTGCCGGCGGCGGCTTCGTTCGGCATCACTTCGCTTGCGGCCATGCCGCGTTTCGTCCGCACCGAGCAGCGCGCCGTGGGCGGCGACCTGCTGACGCATTATGTCAGGGAGTGACATGTTCACGGGCATCATCACCGCCGTCGGCACCGTTCGTCAGCTCATCCCGCTCGGCGCGGGGAACGACATGCGCCTGGTGCTGGGGGCGCCTTGGCCGGACACGTCCGATATCGCGATCGGGGCCTCGATCGCGTGCGCCGGGTGCTGCCTGACGGCGGTCGAGGTGGGGCCGGACTGGTTCGCGGTGGAGGTGTCGGGCGAGACGCTGTCCAAGACCGGGCTGGGGCGGTGGCAAGAGGGGAGCCGGATGAACCTCGAGCGGTCGCTGAAAGTGGGCGACGAGCTGGGCGGGCATTTCGTCTCGGGGCATGTGGACGGGCAGGGCACCGTCGTGTCGGTGACGCCGGAGAGCGGGTCGCATCGGGTGACGATCGAGGCGCCGGCCGCGCTGGCGCGCTACATCGCAACCAAGGGCAGCATTGCGGTGGACGGCGTATCGCTCACGGTGAACGAGGTGTCTGGTTCGCGTTTCGGCGTGAACATCATCCCGCATACCTGGTCCGAAACCACGCTCGGAGGCTTGCAGCCGGGCGCGCAGGTGCATATCGAGATCGATATGCTGGCGCGCTACATAGCCCGGGCGGCGGAGATCTCATGAAACAAGCGCTGCTCTCCGATTATCTGTCCAGCACCGCCGACCTGATCGAGGAGGCGCGCTCCGGGCGGATGTTCATCCTGGTGGATGACGAGGACCGCGAGAACGAGGGCGACCTCATCATCCCCGCGCAGTTTGCGACGCCGGACGCGATCAACTTCATGGCGCGGCATGCGCGCGGGCTGATCTGCCTGGCGATGACGCAGCAGCGGGTCGAGCATCTGGGCTTGCCGCTGATGAGCCAGTCGAACGGCACGCGGCACCAGACTGCCTTCACCGTCTCGATCGAGGCGGCGACGGGGGTGACGACGGGGATCTCGGCGGCGGACCGGGCGCGGACGGTGGCGGTGGCGATCAATCCGGATTCGCGGCGCGACGACATCGTGACGCCCGGCCACGTGTTCCCCCTGATGGCGCGCGAGGGCGGCACGCTGGTGCGCGCGGGGCATACCGAGGCGGCGGTGGATCTGGCTCGGCTGGCCGGGCTGACGCCGGCGGGCGTGATCTGCGAGATCATGAACGATGACGGCAGCATGGCGCGGCTGCCGGACTTGGTGGCGTTCGCGCAGCACCACAATCTCAAGCTCGGCACGATCGCGGACCTGATCGGGCATCGGCGGCGCACCGAGCGGCTGGTGCGGCGGGTGCAGGAAGGCACGCTGAACCATGCGGCCGGCGGGGATTGGCGGGTCCTGGTCTATGCCACCACGCTCGACCCGGCGGAGCATCTCGTGCTGGTCAAGGGCGAGCTCGGCGGGCCGGTGCCGCCGCTGGTGCGGATGCATGCGGTCGACATGGTCAACGACATGGTCGGCGCGCATGGCCATTCCACGCTGCACGGGGCGATGCGGACGATCGCCGAGGCGGGGCGCGGCGCCGTTGTGCTGATCCGCGACACGCGCCCGCATGCGCTGTCCGACCGGGTACGGCTGCTGGACAGCCATCCGAAGCCGCAGCACTTCCTGAGGGATTACGGCATCGGCGCTCAGATCCTGGTCGATCTGGGCATCCGCGACATGATCCTGCTGTCGAACACGCGGCGCACCATCATCGGGCTCGAGGGTTACGGGCTCAACATCATCGACCAGCAGCCGATCGAGGGCGCACCCATCGAATGAGCACTATCGACGCCCCGTTGCCCAAAGCCCCGGCCGTGCCGGGTGCGCCGCCGCATTTGCTGATCGTGCGCGCGCCGTATTACCGCGACGTGGTCGACGGGATGACGCGCGGTGCGGAGCGGATCCTGGGCGAGGCCGGGGCGCGGCATCAGGTGCTGGACGTGGCCGGGGCGTTCGAGCTGCCGCAGGCGATCCGCATCGCGGTACGGGGCGAGCAGCGGTTCCACGGCTACGTGGCGCTCGGCTGCGTCGTCAAAGGGGAGACGGACCATTACGAATTCCTGTGCCGGGAGGCGATGGCGGGCTTGATGAACGTGGCGCTGCATTTCGGCCTGGCGCTCGGCAGCGGGTTGCTGACGGTGCACACGATCGAGCAGGCGATCGCGCGCTCGTCCGACGACGGGCACAACAAGGGCGCGGAGGCTGCGGCGGCGGCGCTGATGCAGATCGCGGCGATGCGCGAGTTGGGCGCGGGCTGATGGCGCGGAAGGCGAAACCGGGCCGGCCGCGGACGGCCGCGCGGGTGGCGGCGGTGCAGGCGCTGTTCCAGAGCGAGCAGGGCGGCGAGACGGCCGAGACGGTGATCGATCAGTTCGTGCGCCACCGGCTCGGCGTGACGCCGGAGCAGGAGGCGGACGGGTTCGACGAGGGACGGGTGCCGGACGCGCACGTGCCGCTGTTCACGCGGATCGTGCGGACCGCGGTGGCCGAGCAGGACCGGCTGGACGTGATGATCTCGGGCGCGCTGCCGGCGGATTGGCCGATGCTGCGGCTGGACCCGGTGCTGCGCGCGTTGCTGCGGGCCGGAGGCGCGGAGCTGACGATGGAGGATGGGCCGCCGGCGCGGGTGGTCATCAACGAATATCTGGACGTGGCGCACGGCTTCTTCACCGGGGACGAGCCGCGCATGGTCAACGGCCTGCTCGACCGGATGGCGCGCGAGCTGCGCCCGGGTGATTTCGTGGCGGCCACCGGCAGCGCGTGACGGAGGCGCCGGCCGAATTCGGGCTGATCGCCCGACATTTCCGGCCGCTCGCCGGGCCTGGAGGGCTCGATCTGCTGGACGATGCGGCGCTGCTGACGCCGCCGCCGGGCCGCGACTTGGTGCTGACCGTGGACGCCATGGTCGAGGGCGTGCATTTCCTGCCGGATGATCCGCCGGCGCTGGTCGCGCGTAAGCTGCTGCGGGTCAATCTGTCGGATCTCGCGGCCAAGGGGGCGGTGCCGCTCGGGTATCTGTTGACGGTTTCGGCGCGGCGCGGGACGCCGGACGGCTGGTTCGGGGCGTTTGCCGCCGGGCTGGCGGAGGATCAGGCGCGGTTTGGGATCGTGCTGCTGGGCGGGGATACGACGTCGACTCCAGGGCCGTTGAGCCTGTCGCTCACCGCGATCGGGCATGTCGCGCCGGGCGGGATGGTGCGCCGGGCGGGCGCGCAACCCGGCGATGGCGTCTGGGTGACCGGGACGATCGGGGATGGCGCCCTGGGATTGCGGGCGATCGGCGGCGAGTTGCCGGACCTCGAGGGGTTCCTGGCCGAGCGCTACCGGCTGCCGCGGCCGCGGCTCGGCGTTTTGTCGGTCGGTGTGGTGCGGGCGGCGATGGATGTGTCGGATGGGCTTGTGCAGGATCTCGGCCATCTGTGCCGGGCTGGCGAGCTGGGCGCGACGGTCGAGGCGCGGCTGGTGCCCCGCTCGCCCGCGGCGGTGGCGGCCGGGGCGGCGTGGCTGGAGACGTGCCTGACGGGCGGCGACGATTACGAGCTGCTGATGGCGGTGGCGCCCGGACAGGAGGACGCGCTGCGGGCGGCGGCGTCAGCGCGGGGCGTCGCGGTGACGCGGATCGGCGGGTTCGAGGCGGAGGCGGGGGTCCGGGTGATGGACGAGGGCAGCCCGCTGGCGCTGGCGCAGGGCGGGTGGAGTCATTTCTAGAGGCGGAGGGTGGATTTAGCGCCGCCACCCGACCCGGCCCTCCCCGCGCGCGGAGGGGGAGTTCGGGTTAGTTGGTGGTGTTGCTGTTGCCGCGGCTGCTGCCGACGCCGCCGCCCGGGGCGTTGTCGGTGCTCGCGCCGAGGCCGCCGACGTTGTACTTGCCGACGTTGCCGAGGAGCTGCTGCAGGAACGACGCTTCGCTGCCCGGCGAGGGCGTGGCGCGGCTCACCATGGAGACGTCGCGGGCGTCGTCCTGGTTGAGGCGCTTGATGGTGCGCAGCGTGCCGTTCGGGTCGAAGTTCAGCACGGTCACGTCCTGCTTGAGGACGCCGGGGGTTTGGCCGATGCGGGTATGGGTGGTCTCGCTGATGTAGATCCACTCGTTGTCGTCGAAGGTCGCGTGCGCGGTCGGCGGGCCGAGCAGGGTGTTGGCGTCCTTCTTGGAGCTGATGCCGACGGTCAACTCCTTGAGCGAGTCGGGGTCGACATGGTTGCCGCGCAGGGTGCGTGGCGTCTGGATGACGCTGCAGCCGGCGAGGGCGGTGAATAGCAGGAACAGGGCAGGGGCGGTACGAGACACGGTACGAGGCACGGGGGAAGTCCTGTAACGGCACCTCCGGCAGGGTGAACGCCAATTGCCAGCGACAATTGATCGGCCGTGCCGGGCGCCTATGTGTGGCCGGTGCCTCTCACGCTGGCCCCAGCGTGTCAAACAAAAGAAGGATCGCGCCATGGCGCTCGCACGCCTGTTCGGCCGCAAACGGCATGAGCGCGCCGGTTTCGCCCTCTACACCAGCTCGGTCCGCGCGGCGCGGGACCCGTATTTCTACGCCGAACTCGGCGTGCCCGACACGATGGACGGGCGATTCGACATGATCGGCCTGCACGTCTGCCTGCTGATCGAGCGGCTCATGCAGGAGAAGCCGGAAGGCCCGGCGCTCGCGCAGGCGCTGTTCGACGCGATGTTCTCCGACATGGACCACACGCTGCGCGAACTCGGCGTCGGCGACATGTCGGTGGGACGCAAGGTCAAGGCGATGTGGGAGGCGCTGCATGGGCGCAGCCAGGCCTATGTGGCCGCGCTCGAGGCGGGCGACCACGCGGCGCTGTCGGCGTCGCTGGCGCGCAATGTGTGGCGCGGCGAGGCGGCGGGCGACGGGGCGGACCAGCTGGCGCGGGTCGCGATGGCGCGGTGGGACGGGCTGCGGCAGCAGGATCTCAAGTCGCTGATGGCGGGCGAGGTGGTGTTCGCACCGGTCACGCAGGCGGCGCCGGCATGACGCTGCCGCCGGATTATGCGCGGCGGGTGGTGATCCGGGGCGCGGCGTTCGTCGCGGCGTGCGGCGTGACGGGGCTGCTGCTGGCATTGCAGGTAGGGCTCCTCCGCGGGACCGTGGCGGCTGGGCTGACGCTGGCGGCGCTGTTCTCGCCGTTCGCGCTGGTGGATGCGCTGCTGGTGCCGACGCCGCGATCGGGGCCGGCGCGGCTGGGGCGGATCGGCCTGGCGCTGTTGATGCTGTTCGGGTTGAGCGCGGCGTGGCAGTGGCGGGCGTTCGTCGCGGTTCCGCCGGACATGCAGACGCAGATCGTCACCGAGGTGGCGCTGCGCAATCTGGCGTTCCTCGGCGCATATCTCCTGCTCGAGACGTTGATCGGATCACTGATCGGTCGGAAAGTGCCGACATGACGGAGATTTCTCGCCTGATCCCGCTGGACCGCATCGGCAGCGCGGGTCTGGACTATGTGGTGGAGGCCAAGCCGGAGGAGCTGGAGAAGCTCGCCGCGCGGCTGCTGATCCCCAACGTGCTGCGGCTGTATTGCGCGTTTCATCTGCGCCGGGTCGAGCGCGGGGTGATCGAGGCGGAGGGGCTGCTCGAGGCCGAGGTGGTGCAGGTCTGCGTGGCGTCGTCCGAACCGTTCGCGCAGGAGGTGTCGGAGGCGTTCGCGCTGCAGTTCGTGCCGGCGGGGACCGAGGCGCCGGACGATGATCTCGAAGCGCCGGACCAAATCCCCTACGACACGCACGCGATCGATGTCGGCGAGGCAGCGGCGGAGCAACTGGCGCTCGCGCTCGACCCTTATCCGCGTCGGCCGGACCTGGAAGAGGCAGTCCCGGAAGCCGAAAAAGCACCGCATCCATTCGCCGCATTGGCAGCCCTGCAACGCAAGCAATAGGCTATGCGCTTGCGGCGGCGGGTCGGCTCTGGTAAGGGCCGCGGCTCATTGACTCCCAACCCTCCGTGATCCAGCCGTCGCCACTCGGCGCGCCGCGCGTCACAGTTTTGCAAGAGGCGCTGTCCTATGGCCGTCCCGAAGAAGAAGACTTCCCCATCCCGCCGCGGCATGCGCCGGGCGCACGATTTCATCACCGGCGAAGCACACAACGATTGCCCGAACTGCGGCGAGCTGAAGCGCCCGCACCATGTGTGCAGCCATTGCGGCTATTATGATGGCCGCGAGGTCGTCGCCGCCGGCAAAGAGCTGAAGGGCGCCGTTCGCGCCTAAGCCGGCTGGATTGGAGAGAGTGGGCGAGACCTTCTCCCTCGCGATCGATGCGATGGGCGGCGATCATGCGCCGCTGATCGTGCTCGATGGCATCGCGCTGGCGGCCGAACGACATCCGAACGCCCGGTTCCTGCTGCTCGGTGACGAGGCCCTGCTCCGTCCGCTGATCGCTGCGCGCAAGCGCGTGGGCGAGGTGTGCACGCTGCGCCATGCCCCGACCGCGGTGCCGGCCGACATGAAGCCGACGCTGGCGCTGCGCCAACGCGACAGCTCCATGCGCATGGCGATCGACGCCGTGGCGTCGGGCGAGGCCGAAGGCGTCGTGTCCGCCGGCAACACCGGTGCGCTGATGGCGCTGGCCAAGATCGTGATCAAGACGCTGCCGGGCATCTCGCGCCCGGCGATGGCGGCGATCGCGCCGTGTTCGAAGGGCGACGTGGTCATGCTCGACCTGGGCGCCAACGTGCAGTGCGACGCGCGAAACCTGGTCGAATTCGCGGTCATGGGCGACGTGTTCGCGCGCACCGTGCTGGGCCTGCCGGCGCCGACGATCGGGCTGATGAACGTGGGGTCGGAAGAGCTGAAGGGCGACGACCGGGTGCGCGAGGCGGCCGAGTTGCTGCGGATGAGCCATATCGCGCCGCAATTCTACGGCTTCGTCGAGGGGCACGACATCGCGGCGGGGACGACCGACGTGATCGTCATGGACGGATTCACCGGCAACGTCGCGCTCAAGACGGCCGAGGGAGCGCTCAAGCTGGCGGGCGACCTGCTCAAGCAGATCTTCGGCGGCAGCATCGGCGGTAAGCTGGCCTATCTGCTGGCGCGGCCGGGCTTGGACCGGATGCGCGAATGGCTGGATCCGCGGCGCTACAACGGGGCGGTCATGCTGGGGCTGAATGGCGTTGTGGTGAAGTCGCATGGCGGCACGGACGCGACCGGCTTCGCCCATGCACTCGACGTGGCGATGGACATGGTCACGCATGGGTTCAACGCGAAGATCCGCGAGGGGCTGACGCGGATCGAGGGATTGGCGCTTCCCACGCCCAACCTGGCCGCCTCGGCCTGATCATGGCGGCGCGGGCGGTCCTTGCCGGAATCGGCAGCTATCTGCCGTCGCGGATCGTGACCAACGACGAGCTGTCGCAGACGATCGACACCACCGATGCGTGGATCCGCGAGCGGACCGGGATCGAGGAAAGGCGTATCGCGTCGGCCGAGGAGAGCTGCGCCTACATGGCGACCGCCGCGGCGCGGGTCGCGATCGCGGATGCAGGGGCGGATGCGGCCGATGTAGGCGCGGTGATCCTGGCGACGGCGACGCCGGACCAGGCGTTTCCGGCCACTGCCGTGCGGGTCCAGGCCGCGCTGGGGATGACCGGCGGGTTCGCCTTCGACGTGTCGGCGGCGTGCAGCGGGTTCGTCTACGCGCTGTCGGTGGCGGACGCGATGATCCGCTGCGGGCAGATCGAGAGCGCGGTGGTGATCGGCAGCGAGGTATACTCGCGGATACTCAACTGGCAGGACCGCGGCACCTGCGTGCTGTTCGGGGATGGGGCGGGCGCGGTGTATCTGCGGGCGGGTCGGCCGGACGAGGGCGAGCGCGGGATCCTGTCGACGCACCTGCACTCCGAGGGCAAGCACGGCGACCTGCTGTATATCGACGGCGCGGTCGGCCGGCCGGATCGGCCCGGCCATCTGATCATGAACGGGCGCGAGATCTTCCGGCACGCGGTCACCAAGCTGGCCGCGGTAGTCGACGAGGCGCTGAAGGCCAACGGGCTGTGGCACGACGACGTGGACTGGCTGGTGCCGCACCAGGCCAACCGGCGCATCATCGACGCGATGGGCAAGAAGCTGGGGCTGCCGCCGGAGCGGGTGGTCGTGACGGTGGACAGGCATGCCAACACCTCGGCGGCCTCGATCCCGCTGGCGCTGGCGGAGGCGTATCACGACGGGCGGATCAAGCGCGGCGAGCTGGTGCTGATGGAGGCGCTGGGCGGCGGGCTGACCTGGGGCAGCGCGTTAGTCCGTATGTAGCTGCTCGGCCACAGCGGCCACACTCTGCTTTGATTTCAAAGCCTTTGCTTGACCAGTCACACGTCGACCCCTAGCGTGTCGACATGAACACGGTTACGCGCGCGCAACTTGCGGAGACCATCTACGCGCAGGTGGGCCTGTCTCGCAACGACTCCGCAGAGTTGCTGGAGACCGTGCTGGAACGCATGTCCCAGGCGCTCGAAGCGGGCGATCCAGTGAAGCTGAGCGGCTTCGGCACGTTCTCGGTGCGGCAGAAGGGGCGTCGGATCGGGCGCAACCCGAAGACCGGGATCGAAGTGCCTATCCTGCCGCGGCGCGTGCTGACGTTCCGGCCGAGCCAGGTGCTGAAGGCACAGGTCAACGGCTCGCCGATCCCCACCGAGACTGATGACGAATGACTGAGCACGGCTCCTTGCTGCCGGACGATCCCGAGCCCCGGGTCCGGGCGAAAAAGGCGCCGAACGCATTCCGCACCATCAGCGAGGTCGCCGACGAGCTGCATATCCCGCAGCACGTGCTGCGGTTTTGGGAGACGAAATTTCCGCAGATCCGTCCGCTCAAGCGTGGCGGCGGGCGGCGGTATTACCGCCCGGACGACATCCAGCTCCTGCGCCGGATCTCGGATCTGCTGTATATTCAAGGTTATACGATCAAGGGCGTGCAGCGCTTGCTGCGCGAGGGCGGCGGTCAGCTCGCCGAGGACATCCCGCCGGCTTCGCCTGCGGAGCGGGCCGCGGCCGAGGCCGAGCGGGCCGAGCCGCCGCCGAGCTTGCCGGGGCTGGAAGCGCCTCGTCCGGTTGTGCGCGCGGCGAAGGACGACGAGGCGCGGCGGCTGCGGACGGTGTTGCAGACGGTGCTCGACGAGTTGATCGAGCTACGGGCGTTGCTCGGCGAGAGTCGGGCTGCTAAGACCTCGGACGGCGGAGCGTAGCGCAGTCTGGTAGCGCATCAGTCTGGGGGACTGGGGGTCGTGGGTTCGAATCCCGCCGCTCCGACCAATTTTTCTGATCGAGCAATGCTCGCGAGCCTGTCGGCGGCCCGGCATGGAATAACTCAAGTCATTTGTCGCGGAATCCGGCGCCGACGGATGGATTATCCGCGGTATCATAGCAGGGACTTGAGCGTAGACCGCCGCTTTTGGGAGCGGCGGCCCGGCTCGTTCGGTTATTTCTGGTCGCGGGACAGGACGCGCCAGTTGAACCAGCTGGAGAGCGGCGCCGGGTTATCGGAGAGCAGCTTCCAGCCGAGGGCCGAGGAGAGCGGAGCCGGGTTGTCCGACAGGAGATTCATGCCGAAGCGCGAATCGGGCGCGTTCTGATCCTTCGACAGCGGCGACATGCCCAGCTTGCTCGAGAGCGGCGCCGGGTTGTCGGAGAGCAGTTTCCACCCGAATTTGGACGATAGCGGCGCCGCACGGTCGGACAGCAGCTTGAGGCCGAAGGCCCGCGACAGCGGCGCCGGGTTGTCGATGAGCTCGTCGTCGCGGACTTGCTTGCGCTGGTTTTTGGAGAGGGTCGACAGGCCGAGCGCGGAGGAGAGCGGCGTGGGGTTGTCGCTGAGGACGGACCAGCCGAGGGCCGAGGAGAGCGGGGCGGCCGGGTCCGGGGGCGGCTGCTCATAGCCTTGTTCGCCGAGGCCGGTTTCGGTCGGGCGGTGCTTTTCGAGTATTGTCGTGGCGGTCGCGGCGAAGCCGAAGGGGGCGCGGACGCTGACCAGGGTCTCGCCGCGGGCGAGCGCGTCGGCATAGACGGTCGCATGGCTCGCGATCACGCCGCTGCCGGTGATCGCGGGCAGCGCGGCTTCGGCGCTGTGCATCGGGGCGACGACGCTGACGGCGTGATCGGCGAAACCGACGCGCTTGAGCTCCTTGACCGCTGCCTCGGCCTTCTCGGCGTTATCGTAAATTCGGCTGATGGTTTGGGTCATGGTGTCTCCATTTCACCGAGTGCATCCAAGGAACGGATTCGCGAGTCCGCCACCCTGTTGGCGGAACGGGCGATGAGCGGGGCCATGGTGATCAACGTCGCCAGAAGCAGAGCGATCTCGATGGCGTAAACGGTATCGTAGGCCAGGGCGGCGCCCAAGCCTTCCTGGGCGATCAGCCCGGCCACCACGTCGCGGACGATGCCGCCGAGCGCGATGGCGAGCCCGGCGGCGGTGGCCTGCGCCGCGCCCCAGGCGCCGAGCGCGAGGCCGGTCTGGCTGCGAGGGGCGAGGTTCATCGTCGCGGTGAGCGTGCCGTGGCCGAACAGCCCGGCGCCGAAGCCGATCAGCGCCGTGCCGAGCGCGAACATCCAGGGTGCGGCCATCAAGCCCGAGACGATGACCGCGGCGAAGGCGGGCAGGCCGACCGCCGCGCCGTAGGCCGCCATGCGGAACGGGTCGGCGCCGCGGCTGAGGACGCGAGATGCCCAACCGAAGCCGAGCAATCCGCCGACCGCCAGCGTCGCCGTCAGCTTGGTTGTGTCGCCGACGCTCAGATGAAGGATCTCGCCGCCATAGGGTTCGAGCAGCACGTCTTCCATGCTGAACGCCATGGTGCCGAGACCGACGGCGAGGAGGCGGCGCACCGCGTGGCCGCCTTGGGCGAAACTGTCCCAGGCGCGGCGGAAGCTGGGGGCCGTCTCGCGCGCTTGGACCACCGCCGCTTGGGGGTTGCGCGCCTCCTGCTTCCACAGCGCCACGCCGTTCAGCACGATCGTCGCAATGGCCGACGCCTGGATCACCTGAATCAGCCGGCCGGGGCTGAATGGCGAGAGCAGCGCGCCGAAGGCGAGCGCGGCGGCGATCATGCCGAACAGCAGCATCACGTACATCAGGCCGACGACTTTCGGCTGCGATTCCACCGTCGCCTGGTCGGTGGCCAGGGCGAGGCCGACGGTCTGGATCGTGTGCAGCCCGGCGCCGACCAGCAGGAAGGCGGCCGCCGCGCCGAGCAACCCGATCCATTGCGGCGCCTCCGACGCATTGCCGGTGCCGGAGAGCACGAGCAGGGCGAACGGCATGATCGCGAGGCCGCCGAACTGGATCATGGCGCCGCGATACATGAACGGCACGCGTTTCCAACCGAGCGTGGAGCGGTGCGTGTCGGATCGGAAGCCGATCAGCGCCCGGAACGGCGCGAAGATGAGGGGAAGCGAGATCATCGTGCCCACCAGCGAGGCGGGCACGCCGAGTTCGACGATCATGACGCGGTTGAGCGTGCCGACGAGCAGCACGAGCGCCATGCCGACCGAAACCTGGAACAGGGACAGGCGCAGCAGACGCGACAACGGCAGATCCGGCGTGGCCGCGTCGGCAAAAGGCAGGAAGCGCGATCCCAGGCCGACCCAGGTGCGCATCACGCGTCGGCTGACACGGTTCATGGCGCGCCAATCTCCATCGGCTTCGCTCCGGATCGTGACGTCAAAGGAGCACCCGGCCGGAGATGGTGTGCCCGGCCGGGCGTTCGTCAGGCTACTCGCTGGGCGGGTTTGCTTGCGCCAGCGGACCGGGCACCTGGGCCGTTTCGACGGGCTTGGCGGCCGGGTTGGTGGCCACCGAGACGACGAACGAAGTCTCGTTCTTGCCGGGCGCGCCGGCCATCGGCGTGACGGACACGGTGAAAGCCGACGCATCGGCCACTTTCGGCGCATCGGCCTCGGCGGTCTTGTTGCGCCAGGAGCCGGACCAGTAGCTCGACATCCAGGTCGTGTGGGTCATGACGCTGGCGTGGACGATGAGCGACGTGATGGCGACGCTGCCGAGCAGGAGCGGCAACCCGACGGTCGGGTTGACCACACACCAAATTCTACCTTGGTTCATATTCTCGCTCCCTCAATGCAGCCAAGGCGACCAAATGTACGCCAGGAAGTGGGCGAAAAGCGAAATGACGAAGAATACACGCGCGCCATCAATGACGTGCTTATGGAGTTCTTCGGATTCTCTAATTGTCAGGCCAGTAGGCCAGACTCTGTTTAGATCGTCGTCGTGAAGTGCCGCGTCTCCTGTGGAAGTGCTCATGTTCAACCTCCCGTTTCTAAACGCCCAACGTGTGAGCTGTCGCCGAACCCGGGTCAGAGTCAGGCGCCGCCGACGCTCGTTGCCTGGACCTGAGTAACTCAGGCTGCAGTGTCACGCTACCGCGACAGTTTTTACTGTCAAGGTCTCTTTACAGAATTAAATGCGCGTGCGAAGGCCGCGGTCGTTTCGACTGCCATAACGGGATCGATCCGTGAGGCGATCAGGCGTTCAGGCGGGCAGCAGCACCGTCGCGACCGCTTGGGCCGCGATACCCTCGCCGCGGCCGGTGAAGCCGAGCCGCTCGGTGGTTGTCGCCTTCACCGAAATGCGCGACGGATCGACGCCGAGGAGCGCGGCGACGCGGGCGATCATCGCGGGGGCGTGCGGCGTGATCTTCGGGCGTTCGCAGATGAGGGTGACGTCGGCATTGGCCAGGCGTCCGCCGCGGGCGGCGATGCGCTCGGCGGCGTGGCGGAGGAAGCGGGCGCTGTCGGCGTCCTTCCAGCTCGCTTCGCTCGGCGGAAAGTGGCGGCCGATATCGCCTTCGCCGAGCGCGCCGTAGATCGCGTCGCAGAGGGCGTGCAGGCCGACATCGGCGTCGGAATGGCCGGCCAGGCCCTTTTCGTGCGGCACTTCGATGCCGCAGAGCATCAGCTTGCGGCCGGACTCGAGCACGTGCACGTCGAAGCCGGTGCCGGTGCGGGGTTCGAGCGCCGCGCCCAGGATCCGTTCGAGCCGCATGGCATCCTCCGCATAGGTCAGCTTGATGTTGTCCTCGTGGCCCGGCACCAGGGCGACCGAGAGCCCGGCGCGTTCGAACAGGGCCGCGTCGTCGGTCGCGCCGGGTTCGTTGGCGTGGTCGCGGTGCAGGCCGAGGATCGTCTGGAAGCGGAATGCCTGGGGCGTCTGGGCGCGGAACAGGCCGTCGCGGGGCACCGTGGCGGTGATCGCGCCGGCTTCGGCCCGCTTGAGCGTGTCGCCAACGGGGACCGCAGGGATGGCGCCGTCCGCCCGCTCGAGCGCGTCGATCAGGGCGGCGACGGCGCCGTCGGGTACGAAGGGGCGGGCGGCGTCGTGGATCAGGACGATGTCGGGTGCATGCGGGGCCAGCGCTTCGAGGCCGGCGCGGACGCTGTCCTGCCGGTTGGCGCCGCCGGGCACCACGGGCAAATGATCGAGGCCGGCCAGCGCTTCGGAGAGGCCCGCGGCGTCGCCGACCGGCTGCAGCAGGGCGACGTGCGGGTGGAGGCGCTCGGCGGCCCAGCGGACCACGGGCTTGCCGGCGCAGAGGAAAAATTGTTTCGGGCGGTCGGCGCCAAAGCGTTGTCCGGACCCGCCGGCGACCAGAATTGCTGCGATGCGCATCGGGCAGCAATGCTGCCGGTCCGGAAACGCGTCAACCCCGTGTTTCGGCATCCAGAACCGTTTGCACAAGCGGCGAGCACCGACTAGTTTGCCCAAATCATGGGCAGTCCAGAATTTTCATCCTGTCTCGCGCCGATCACGCTCGGCTCAGGCGCCACTGCGGTTCGCATCGATCGGCCGGTGATCCTCGCGCCGATGTCGGGCGTGACGGACCTGCCGTTCCGGCGGCTGGCCAAGCAGCACGGCGCCGGGCTGGTGGTGTCGGAGATGATCGCGTCATGGGCAATGGTGCGCGAAAACCGAACCACGCTGCGGATGGCCGAGGTCGATGGTTGCGGCGGACCGGCTTCGGTGCAGCTCGCGGGCTGTGACCCGGTCGCAATGGCCGAGGCGGCGCGGATCGCGGTGGATCATGGCGCCGACCTGGTCGACATCAATTTCGGCTGCCCGGTGAAGAAGGTGGCGGTGGGGCAGAGCGCGGGCTCGGCGCTGATGCGCGACGAGGTCGCGGCGGCGCGGATCCTGGAGGCGACGGTGGAGGCGGTGCCGGTGCCGGTGACGCTGAAGATGCGCATGGGGTGGGACCACAATAGCCTCAATGCGCCGGCGCTGGCGCGGATCGCCGAGCAGTGCGGCATCCGGATGGTGACGGTGCATGGGCGCACGCGGCAGCAATTCTACAACGGCCGGGCGGATTGGGCGTTCGTGGCCGGGGTGAAGGCGGCGGTGTCGATCCCGGTGATCGTCAACGGCGACATCCTGACCGCGGACGATGCGGCCGAAGCGCGGCGGCAGTCGGGGGCGGACGGGGTGATGATCGGGCGCGGCTGCTACGGGCGGCCGTGGTTGCCGGCGCAGGTGGCGGAATTCCTGGCGACCGGGCGCCGGGTCGCCGATCCGGGGCTGGCTGAGCAGAAGCGGATCCTGCTGACGCATTACCGCGCGATGCTGGAGCATCTCGGGCGGGATGCGGGCATGCGCGTCGCGCGCAAGCACGTCGCCTGGTATTCGCATGGGCTGTTCGGCTCGTCGGAGTTCCGGGCGTCGATCAACCGGTGCGCGGACGCGGATGCTGTCGTCGAGCTGATCAACCGATTCTACGATCCGCTGATCGAGCGGGCGTCGCCGGCGGTCATGGCGGCGTGAAGGGCGTGGTGGCTGCGGTCAAACAGCTCACGCGGCGGCCGATCCCGGTCGATCACTACGCGATGCTGGGTGCGATGCCGGTGCCGGTGGTGCTGCTGGACGCGGGCGACCAGTTCCGTTTCGCCAACCAGGCGGCGGAGCAGTTCTTCGGCCTGTCGCAGCTCCAACTCGGGCAGATGCGGCTGCAGATGCTTCTGCCGGACGACAATCCGCTGTTCAGCATCATCTCCCAGGTGCGAGCCGACGAGAGCACGATCTCCGACTACGACCTGAATTTCGACAGCCCGCGCATCCACAAGCGGCACATCACCGTGCATGCGACGACGCTGCCGGAGGAGCCAGGTTGCGTGCTGCTCACGTTCCAGGACGCGTCGGCGGCGCGGGCGCTGGACCGGCAGATCGCGTTCCGCGGCGCGGCGCGCAGCGTGAGCGGCATGGCGGCGATCCTGGCGCACGAGGTGAAGAACCCGCTCTCGGGCATCCGCGGCGCGGCGCAGATCCTGGAGAGCAGCGTCGGCGCGTCGGACCGCGAATTGACGGTGCTGATCCGCGACGAGGCCGACCGGATCCGCGAGCTGGTGGAGCGGATGGAGATCTTCGGCGAGAAGCCGATCGAGCGCCGCCCGGTGAACATCCACCGCGTGCTCGAGCACGTTCGGCGGTTGGCGCAGAACGGGGTGGCGGCCGGGATCAAGATGACGGAGGTCTATGACCCGTCGCTGCCGCCGGTCTGGGCGAATCGCGACCAGCTGGTCCAGGTGGTGCTGAACCTGGTGAAGAATGCCGCCGAGGCGATCGCGGGGGATGCCGACATCGGCGACCGCGGCGAGATCGTGCTGACGACGAGCTACCAGCAGGGGATGCGCCTGGCGATCGCGGGCAGCACGCAGCGCGTGCACGTGCCGCTGGTGGTCAGCGTGCGCGACAACGGTCCGGGGATCCCCGAGGACATCAGGCCGCATCTGTTCGAGGCGTTCATCAGCAGCAAGCCGAGCGGCAGCGGGCTCGGGCTGGCGCTGGTGGCCAAGATCGTGGGCGACCATGGCGGGCTGATCGAGGTCGACAGCCGCCCCGGCCGGTACCGAGTTTCGCCTGTGCCTGCCGGTTTTGAGCGAAGCCGACGCGGACAGCGTTTAGAAGGGTCATTGATGACGTTGCCAACCGTGCTGGTCGCCGACGACGACCGCTCCATCCGAACCGTGCTGACCCAGGCGCTCGGCCGTTCCGGCTACCAGGTCCGCTGCACCGGCAATGCCGCGACGCTGTGGCGTTGGGTGGAGGATGGCGAGGGAGACCTGGTGATCACCGACGTGGTGATGCCGGACGAGAACGGGTTGGACCTGATCCCGCGCATCCGCCGGGTCCGGCCGGATCTGCGGGTGGTGGTCATGAGCGCGCAGACCACGCTGATGACGGCGGTCAAGGCGGCGCAGCGCGGGGCGTTCGAGTATCTGCCCAAGCCGTTCGACCTGAAGGAGCTGCTGGCGGTGGTTGGCCGGGCGCTGGCCGCGCCGCCGCCGATCGCCGACAGCGCGGCCGCGGCTGCGGCGGACAGCGAGGAGCGGCTGCCGCTGATCGGGCGCTCGGTCGCGATGCAGGAGATCTATCGAAGCATCGCGCGGCTGACGACGACGGACCTGACGGTGATGGTCAACGGCGAATCGGGCACGGGCAAGGAGCTGGTGGCGCGGGCGCTGCACGATTACGGGCGTCGCCGCAGCGGGCCGTTCGTGGCGATCAACATGGCGGCGATTCCGCGCGAGCTGATCGAGAGCGAGCTGTTCGGGCATGAGCGGGGCGCGTTCACCGGGGCGCTGAACCGGGCGCAGGGGCGGTTCGAGCAAGCCGCGGGGGGCACGCTGTTCCTCGACGAGATCGGCGACATGCCGGCGGAGGCGCAGACGAGGCTGCTGCGCGTGCTGCAGGAGGGCGAGTTCACCACGGTCGGCGGGCGGCAGCCGATCCGGGCCAATGTGCGGATCGTGGCGGCGACGCATCGCGACCTGCGGCAGGCGATCCGTGCCGGGCAGTTCCGCGAGGATTTGTTCTACCGGCTGAACGTGGTGCCGATCCGGCTGCCGCCGCTGCGCGAGCGGCTGGAGGACATCCCGGTGCTGGCGCGGCACTTCCTCGAGAAGGCGCGCGAGGCGGGGCTGCCGCTGAAGTCGCTCGACCAGTCGGCGCTGGAGCGGCTGCGGCAGCATCGCTGGCGCGGCAACGTGCGCGAGCTCGAGAACCTGATGCGCCGCCTGGCCGCGCTGTATCCGCAGGAGACGATCACCGCGGAGGTGATCGCGGCCGAGCTGCAGGAGAGCGACAACGCCGACAACAGCGCGCCATCCGTCGGCGGCTCCGAGCCGCTGGCCGCGGCGGTCGAGCGGCACATCCGGCAGTTCCTGGCGGCCAACCGCGACGGCATGCCGATGCGCGACATCTACGACCGGGTGATCGCCGAGGTGGAGCGGCCGCTGATCCAGATGACGCTGGCGGCGACGCGCGGCAACCAGATCAAGGCGGCGGCGATGCTCGGCCTGAACCGCAACACGCTGCGCAAGAAGATACGGGATCTCGATATCCCCGTGGTGCGCGGCATCGGCTAAACGTGCCGTCCAGAACCCGCCAGACTGACCGACCGCCCCCGTTTTGCTGCGCTCCGCTCCGGTGCCCGCTAACCGGTGGCAACCGACTCGGCCTGATGGTTACTGAACGGCACTTTGCGGGAACGGTGTGGGGATGAACGCCTCCAACAAACCGGCGCAGCTCCGATCGCCGAAGCCGCGGAGACGGCTGGCCGACATCCTGCTCGGCAAGGCGATCACGCTGGTGTTGGCGTCGATCGCGCTGGTGCTGGGCATCGTCACCTTCGTGCTGCTGTCGGGCGGGGTCCGGCTGCAGCTGACGCCGAGCGCGCTGGTGGCGATGGTGGTGGCGAACCTCGCCGTGCTGCTGCTGCTGGGCGCGGTGCTGGCGGGGCGGCTGACGCGGGTGTGGGTGGAGCGGCGGCGGGGGTCGGCCGGGTCGCGGCTGCATGTGCGGCTGGTGCTGCTGTTCAGCGTGGTGGCGGTGACGCCGACGATCCTGGTGGCGCTGTTCGCGACGGCGTTCTTCACGCTGGGGATCCAGTCCTGGTTCAACGACCGGGTGCGGACGGCGCTGAACGAGGGGCTCGAGGCGAGCCGGGGCTATCTCGAGGAGCATCGCAACAACATCCGCGGCGATGCGCTGCAGATGGCCAACGACATCAGCCGGGCCGGACCGATGCTGTTCAGCTCGCCGATGTCGTTCGCGCAGGTGCTGCAGACGCAGACCGTGCTGCGCGGTCTGACCGAGGCGATCATCTTCGAGCCGGTGACCGGACAGGTGATCGCCGGCGTCGGGCCGATGGACGGGCTGGGAGTCGAGCTGCCGGCGCCGAGCGTGGTCGAGCAGGCGCGCACCGGCGACGTGGCGGTGCTGGGCTCGCCGGACGACGACCGGGTGCGGGCGGTGGTGAAGTTGAGCGCGACGCCGACGCTGATGCTGCTGATCGGCCGGCCGGTGGACCAGAACATCCTGAACCACATGGTCCGGACCGAGCAGGCGGTTGCCGAATACAATCGGCTCGACCAGAACCGGTCCAGGCTGCAGATCACCTTCGCGCTGATCTTCGCGATCGTGGCGCTGCTGGTGCTGATGGCGGCGGTGCTGATCGGGCTGGTGCTGGCCAACCAGATCGCGCGGCCGATCGGCGGGCTGATCCTGGCGGCGGAGCGGGTGCGGGGCGGCGATCTGGCGGTGCGGGTGCCGGAGATCGCGAGCGACGACGAGGTCGCCGGGCTGTCGCCGCGCGTTCAACCGGATGACCGGCCAGCTGGCGTCGCAGCGGACGGAGCTGATGGACGCCTACAGCCAGATCGACGAGCGGCGGCGGTTCACCGAGACGGTGCTGGCGGGCGTCTCGGCCGGCGTGATCGGGCTGGACGTCGAGGGCCGGGTCGAGCTGCCGAACCGGGTGGCGAGCGAGCTGCTGGGCATGGACCTGATGGGCGCGATCGGGGCCGACCTGGCGCAGCTCGTGCCGGAATTCGCGCCGCTGCTGGAGGCGGTGCGGGCGCAGCCGGACGCGGCCGCACACGGAGGAGGTCGAGATCGGCCGGCCGCAGCGGCGGCGGACGCTGCTGGTGCGGATCGGCAGCGACCTGCGGGGCGAGCGCCCGGACGGCTACGTGGTGACGTTCGACGACATCACCGAGCTGCAATCGGCGCAGCGCAAGGCGGCTTGGGCGGATGTGGCGCGGCGGATCGCGCACGAGATCAAGAACCCGCTGACGCCGATCCAGCTCAGCGCGGAGCGGCTGAAGCGGCGGTTTACCAAGGAGATCCAGTCCGACCCTGAGACGTTCGCGCAATGCGCCGACACGATCGTCCGCCATGTCGGCGACATCGGCCGGATGGTCGACGAGTTCTCCGCCTTCGCGCGGATGCCGCTGCCGGTGCTGAAGGACCGAGGATGTCGGCCGGATCGCGCGCGAGGCGCTGGTGCTGCAGCGCAGCGCGCGGCCGGAGATCGAGTGGCGTGACCGACATCCCGGAGCGCGGCCCGATGGGCCTGTGCGACCGGCGGCTGCTGGGCCAGGCGCTGACCAACCTGCTGCAGAACGCGGCCGATGCGGTGGCGATGCGCACGCGCGAGTCCGGGCGAGCCGGCCGGGCGGATCACCGTCGGGTGACGGAGCGCGACGGCATGGCGTCGCTCGAGGTGGAGGATGACGGGATCGGGCTGCCGCAGGCCGACCGGACACGGCTGACCGAGCCATATGTCACGCACAAGCCGAAAGGGACCGGGCTGGGCTTGGCGATCGTCAAGAAGATCATGGAGGACCATCACGGCCGTCTCGGAGCTGGATGATCGGCCGCTCGGGCCCGGCGCCGTCGCAACGCTCGCCCTGCCGCTGATTGTCGCAGACAAAGTATCGGGAACAGCGTGAAATATGCCACGGTGAGCGGTTCCACTGTGGCTAGAAACACACTAGACACCAGGTGACATGGCGCAGGAACTCCTCATCGTCGACGACGAGCCCGATATCCGGATGCTCATCGAAGGCGATCCTCTGCGACGAGGGATACTCGGTCCGGCAGGCTGGCGATTCGGATGCCGCGATCGCCGCCTTCCGGCACCGCCGCCCGGCGCTGGTGATTCTCGACGTCTGGCTGCAGGGCTCGCGGCTGGACGGGCTCGGCATCCTCAACGTGCTGCACCAGGAAGAGCCGCATGTCCCGGTGGTGATGATCTCCGGGCACGGCACGATCGAGACGGCGGTGAGCGCGATCCAGCATGGCGCCTACGACTTCATCGAGAAGCCGTTCAAGTCGGACCGGATGCTGCTGATCGTGCGGCGCGCGCTCGAGGCGGCGCGGCTGGCGCGGGAGAATGCCGAGCTGCGGCTGCGGGCCGGGGTGGATACCGACCTGACTCGGGCATAGTTCGGCGATCTCGCAGCTGCGCGGCGCGGTCGAGCGGGTGGCGCCGACCGGGTCGCGGGTGCTGATCTGCGGGCCGGCCGGTTCGGGCAAGGAGGTGGCGGCGCGGATGGTGCACGACCGCTCGCGCCGGGCCGACGGGCCGTTCGTGGTGCTGAACTGCGCGACGCTGAACCCGGCGCGGTTCGAGGAGGAGCTGTTCGGCATCGAGGCGAGCGCCGACGCGTCGGGGACGCCGCGGCGGGCGGGCGTGCTCGAGCGGGCCCATGGCGGGACGCTGCTGCTCGACGAAGTGTCGGACATGCCGTTGGAGACCCAGGGCAAGATCGTGCGCGCGCTGCAGGACCAGACGTTCGAGCGGCTCGGCGGCACGACGCGGGTGAAGGTCGACGTCCGGGTGCTGGCGACCACCAACAAGGACCTGCAGGCGGAGATCGCCAACGGGCGGTTCCGCGAGGATCTGTATTACCGGCTGGCGGTGGTGCCGGTGCGGATGCCGAGCCTGAAGGAGCGGCGCGAGGACGTGCCGGAGCTGGCGAAGTTCTTCCTCGAGCGGTCGGCCGAGAGTTCGGGGATGCCGGGCCGGGAGCTGTCGACGGACGCGCTGACGGCGCTGCAGACCTACGATTGGCCGGGCAACGTGCGGCAATTGCGCAACCTGATGGATTGGCTGCTGATCATGGCGCCGGGCGGCGCCACCGACCCGATCCGCGCCGAGATGCTGCCGGCCGAGATCAGCCAGGGCGCGCCGGCGCTGCTGAATTTCGACCCCTCGGCCGACCTGATGTCGCTGCCGCTGCGCGAGGCGCGGGACCTGTTCGAGACGCAATATCTGCAGGCGCAGTTGCTGCGCTTCGGCGGCAACATCAGCCGCACCGCCGGGTTCGTGGGCATGGAGCGCAGCGCGCTGCATCGCAAGCTGAAGCAACTCGGCGTCAACTCCGACGACAGGGCCGCGCAATGAGCCGGATCGCCTACGTGAATGGTGCCTATGTGCCGCAGCGCGAGGCGGCGGTGAACGTGGAGGACCGCGGGTATCAGTTCGCGGACGGCGTCTACGAGGTGGTGCATCTGTATCGCGGGCGGCTGATCGACGCCGACCTGCATCTCGCCCGGCTCGAGCGCAGCTTGCGGGAGATGCGGATCACGGCCCCGATGTCGCGGGCGGCGCTGCTGCACGTGCTGGGCGAGGTGGCGCGGCAGAACCGGGTGACCGAGGGGCTGCTCTACATGCAGATCACGCGCGGCGTGGCGCGGCGGGACCATGTGTTCCCGACCAAGCCGATCGCGCCGGCGATGGTCGTCACCGTGCGGCGCACAGCGCCCTATCCGCGCAACGTCGATGCGTGGGCGACGACGGCGGTGACGCATCCGGATCAGCGCTGGGCGCGGTGCGACATCAAGTCGGTCTCGCTGCTGCCGAACGTGCTGGCCAAGCAGGCGGCGCGGGAGAAGGGCGCGGGCGAGGCGATCCTGGTCGCGGCGGACGGGACGGTGACCGAGGGGTCGTCGACCAATGTCTGGATCGTCGACCAGGCGGGCGTTTTGCGGACCCGGCCGCTGAGCCATGCGATCCTGCCGGGCTGCACGCGCGGCGCGCTGCTGGCGCTGTTGGCCGAAGAGGGATTGACGCTGCGAGGAGCGGGCATTCACGGAGGCGGAACTGCGCCAGGCGCGGGAGGTGTTCATCACCAGCGCGACGAGTTTCGTCCGCCCGCTCACGTCGATCGATGGCGAGAAAGTGGGTGATGGCGCGGTCGGGCCGGTGACGAAACGGCTGTTCGCGATGTTCACGCGCCATGTCGAGGGCGGCCTGCCGAACGCTGCCTGAGCGACACAAAACCATCATCGTTTTGTAGCAAATATGACAACTCGGCCGAGCGTCGAAACGGGTAATTGACGGGGCAGCTACTTTCCCCCGGAGACGTTTCGATGATCACCTTGACCTCCCGTGCCAAGCGCGCCGCGCTGGCATCGACCGCAATCTCGGCTGTCGTTCTGGCGCTGCCCGCGCACGCGGCGCCCCTGTTCGGCGCCGGCGACCTGATCGTTTCCTACAGCGTCTATCAGGGCACCGCGTCGACGGTGACGGTCGGTCAGACGCTGCCCGGCAGCGGGACGGCGACGGCGGTCGCGAACGGCAGCTATCCGAACGTGTTCAACAACGCGAGCGTCGACAGCAGCTTCGGCGTCGCTTCGCCGATCCTGCTGCAGGACGTGACTACGCCGAACCAGATCACGGCGACGAGCGCGCCCACGATCAACGTGACGGCCGCGACCGGCATCGTGACGAGCTTCCCGTCCAAGTCCGAACTGGCGGTCAACGTGTCGCCGAACGGGACGGTGACGCTCGGCGGCTACAACGCCGCGGTCAACGCGCTGGACGTCTCCAACGCCAACACACCCGGCGTGCAGGATCCGACCAACACCGACACGGCGAAGCCGACCTCGCGCTCGGTGGTGCAGATCAGCGCCAACGGCCAGACCACGGTCACCAACACAAACAACTATGCCGGCAACAACATCCGCGCGGCGCTGACGGGCGCGAACGGCACGATCTACACGGCGGGCAACAGCGGCAACGGCGCCAAGGCGACGGACTCGGTCACCACGCCGGGCTCGGTCGGCGCGCAGCTGCTCGCGACCACGGGCGTGCAGGCCGTCACCCCTGGCTCCGGCGCTTCGGTGCAGGCCGGGCAGTTCACCGGCGCGGCGGACGGCTACCTGCTGAAGGACAACAACTTCCGCGGGCTAACCACCTTCAACAACACGCTGTACACCAGCAAGGGCAGCGGCAGTAACGGCATCAACACGGTCTACCAGGTCGGCACGGCGGGCACGCTGCCGACCGGCAACACCACGATCAGCGTCCTGCCGGGGTTTCCGACGCAGGCGGCCTCGGCCCAGACCTGCACCGTGTCGAACTGCACGAGCTATTTCGCGCCGTTCGGGCTGTTCTTCGCCAACTCGACCACGCTCTACGTCGCCGACGAAGGCAATGCCGGGACGATCAACGACCCGCATGCGGGGCTGCAGAAGTGGAGCTTGGTCAACGGCAGCTGGATGCTGGACTACACGCTGCAGAGCGGGCTCAACCTTTATTCGCAGTATGCCGTGGCCGGGTATCCGACGAGCCTCGACCCCTACAACACCGGGCTGCGCAACCTGACCGGCCGGGTCAATGCGGACGGCTCCGTGACGCTGTATGCCGAGACCTCGACGAACAGCGCGAGCGGCGACGCCGGGGCGGACCCGAACTCGATCGTCAGCATCACCGACCTGCTGAGCGCGACGACGCTGCCGGGTTCGGAGAGCTTCTCGGTGGTGGAAGGGCCGCAATACGGGGTCGTGTATCGCGGCGTGGCCATCGCGGCGGTGCCGGAGCCGGCGACCTTCGGGCTGCTCGGCGCGGGATTGCTGGGGATGATCCTGGCGCGCCGCCGGTCCGCCTAAGCGGAAACTCGACGGGGGCGCGGCGTTGAGAGCCGCGTCCCCAACCGAGAGGCGCCATGACACCGCGGGTCAGCCGCATTCTCGAGACGGCACTGTATGTCGCCGATCTCGACCGTTCCCATAATTTCTACCGCGACGTTTTCGGGTTCGAGACCTTGCTGGTCGATGACCGCATGGTGGCGATGGGCGTTCCGGGCGACGGGGTCCTGCTGCTGTTCCGGCGCGGCGGATCGACCGAGCCCAGCGAGGTGCCGGGCGGCGTGATCCCGGCGCATGACGGGCGCGGCACGCTGCATCTGTGTTTCGCCATCCCGCTCGCGAGCCTCGACGAGTGGGGGCGCCATCTCGAACGGCTGGGCATCGCGGTCGAGAGCCGGGTCATCCAGAGCCATGGCGGCACATCGCTGTATTTCCGCGACCCGGACGGGCACTCGCTCGAGGTCGGCACGCCTGGGCTCTGGCCGACCTACTGAATTTGGTCAGGCCGCGGCGATCGTTTACACATCCCGCGTGCTGATACGGTCCCTCCTCGCTCTCTGGCTGATCGGCGTGCCGGTCGCGGCCCGGGCGCAATCGTGGGCCGCGGAGCAGAGTGCGCAGTGTTCGGCGGCGATCAGCGCGGCGGAAGGGCGGCATGGCACGCTGCCCGGGCTGCTGCTCGCGATCGCCAAGGCGGAGAGCGGGCGGCCGGTGCCGCCGCTGCCGGGCTTGCAGCCTTGGCCCTGGGCGATCAATGCCGATGGCGGCGCGTATTATTTCGACAGCAAGGCCGCGGCGGTCGCCTGGGCGACGCAGGCGGTGCAGCGCGGCGTCCGGCAGATCGACGTCGGCTGCATGCAGATCAACCTGCAGAGCCATCCGAACGCGTTCGCCAGCATCGAGCAGGCGTTCGACCCTTCGGCGAATGCCGAATACGCCGCCCGGTTCCTGAACCAGCTGCGCACCGACGCCGGCGGCAACTGGTTCGCCGCGGTCGGCCACTATCATTCCCATACGCCGGAATTGGCGGCCGATTATCGCGAGCGGGTCTCGGCGATCGCGCAGGGGAAGACGCCGCCGCCGGGCCTCGGGGTGCCGCTTTATGTGCGCGCCATCCGGCAGGGAACGCTGCGGATTCCGCTGGCGGGCGGCGGGGTGTTGCGGATCAACACGCATCGGCAGCCATCGCGCAGCCGGCGCACGATGAGCGCTTGCCAAGTGGCGACCGTGCTCGGAGACTTCCTGCCGGCACGGGCGCGTTCACGATGTTAGAGTCGGCCGCGTCTTGATGGTTGGCTTTGGTTGCGAAATCCGTCTATGGTTTGCTCGTGCAGGCGCGTGACGGTAGGACCGTGGCGGTTTTGCACCACGTCAGTTCCGTCCACCCCGTTTGAGACAAGATATGCGCACACCTGATCGCCGTTCCTTTGATAGCCCGCGCCGTGGCGGCCGCGGGAGAGACCGCTTCGATGATTTCGGCGGTGGCGGAAGAGGAGGGCGCGACGAGCCCTACGTTCCGCGGGATGCCTACGTTCCTGCCGGTGGCCGTGACCGCGGCCCTTCGAATTTCGGCGGCGCACCGCGCGGCTTCGGCGCGCCGGGCGGGCCGGAGACCGGCGCGACCGTGAAGTGGTTCAACGCCGAGAAGGGGTTCGGCTTCGTCGAACTCGAGGGCGGCGGCGGCGACGCTTTCCTTCACATTAGCGTGTTGTCCCGCGCCGGCTATCAGACCGTCTCGCCGGGCGCGACGCTGCGCGTGTCGGTGTCGCCGGGCCAGAAGGGTCCGCAGATCGCCGAGGTGATGAGCGTCGACGAGAGCACGGCGACGCCGGGCGGCGCTGGTGGACCTGGCGGCGGTGGCGGCATGGGCGGCGGCGGCGGCGGTTTCGACCGTCCGCGTGCGGCGGCGGCCCGTCAGCCGGTCGACATGAGCACGGCCGTCGAGATGCGCGGGACCGTGAAGTGGTTCAACGCTGAGAAGGGCTTCGGCTTCGTCATGCCCGATGGCGGCGGCAAGGATGTGTTCGTGCACATCTCGGCGCTGAACCGGGGCGGCATGAGCGGTCTCGAGCCGAACCAGACCGTCAAGATGCAGGTGGCCGATGGCCGCCGCGGGCCCGAGGCGGTCTCGGTCGAAGCTGCCTGATCGGATCCGATCCGACACTGAACTGGGAAAGGGCGCCGCGAGGCGCCCTTTCCTTTGGGACGCCTGGCTGTAACACTCGTCCGACGATGCCGCCGGACGAGAGCACATGCCTGACACCCATGCCCAACCGGACCTCCATGCCGCGGCCAAGCTGCCGCTCGACGGCCTCGTCGTCCTGGACCTGACGCTCGCGCGAGCCGGTCCGACCTGCGTGCGGCATCTCGCCGATTGGGGCGCCGACGTGATCCGGATCGAGCCGCCGGAGAGCGGCGGCGAGGAGATCAGCGGCGACCGCGACGGGCCCGATTTCCAGAACCTGCACCGCAACAAGCGGATGGTTCAGCTCAACCTGAAGTCGCCCGAGGGGCACGCGGCGTTCATGCGCCTGGTGAAGGGCGCCGACGTCATCGTCGAGAACATGCGGGCCAACGTGAAGCACCGGCTGAAGATCGCGTGGGACGACGTGCATGCGGTCAATCCGCGGCTGGTCTATGGCAGCATCAGCGGCTTCGGCCAGACCGGGCCGTACGGCGCGCGGGCGGGGGTGGATCAGATCGCGCAGGGAATGGGCGGGCTGATGAGCATCACCGGGCTGCCCGGGCAGGGGCCGGTGCGGGTCGGCATCCCGATCGCGGACCTGACCGCGGGCAACCTGCTGGCGTTCGGCATCGTGACCGCGCTGTTCGAGCGCGAGCGGACCGGGGTGGGCCGCTGGGTGCAGACCAGCCTGCTCGAGGTGCAGACCTTCATGCTGGATTTCCAGGCGTCGCGCTGGCTGATGAAGGGTGAGGTGGCGGGACAGGCCGGCAACGACCACCCGACCGGCATCCCGACCGGCGTGTTCCCGACCGCGGACGGCCATATCAACATCGCCGCCAGTTCGGGCCGGCTGTGGAGCCGGTTCGCCGAGGCGATCGGGCATCCGGAGTGGGAGACGCGGGCGGGCTGGACCGACCAGAAGGGCCGCAGCGCCGACCGCAAGGCGATCAACGCCGCGATCTCCGAGGTGACCAAGACGAAGCCGTCGGCGCACTGGATCGAGTTGTTCGAGGGCGCGGGCATCCCGTGCGGGCCGATCAACACGATCGACCAGGTGTTCGCCGATCCGCAGGTCAAGCATCTCGGCCTGGCGGCGGCGGTCGAGCATCCGCGGCTGGGGCGGACCGAGCTGGTGGCGTCGCCGGTCAACATGTCCGGCATCAAGCGGGGGATCCGCACGCCGACGCCGGAGCGGGGCGAGCATACCGATGCCGTGCTGCGCGAAGGCTGGGCTACAGCGACGCCGAGATCGCCGATATGCGGAGCAAGGGCGCGATCTAGACTCGGTTTCGAGGGCGCGGAGCGGCGGCTCCGCACCTTTGGTCAATTCCGTGCGTTCTCTCTTGGCAAACAAGAGTGAGTGCCCATGCCGACACCGCCCGCCACGTTCTCGCGGCTGACCAATCGAGTGAAAGCGGCGGACGCGCCGCACACGGATTCATTGCTCGGCCTGGCCGTTGGCGTCGTGATCATCGCGGCGCTGTCGGTCGCGCGCGAGGTGCTGATCCCGATCACGCTGGCGGTGCTGCTGTCGTTCGTGCTCGGGCCGATCGTGGCCGGGCTGCGTCGGTTGAAGGTGCCGCGGGTGATCTCGGTGTGTCTGGCGCTACTTGGCGGCGCTGGGCGTCGTCGTGGTGCTGGCGACGGTGATCGGGACGCAGGTGGCGCAGCTCACCAACGACCTGCCGCGATACGCGTCGACGATCGAGGACAAGGTGTCGTCGGTGCGGAGCTTCGCGACCGAGAAACTCGCGACCCTGTCCAATGGGCTGCCGAACATGCAGGCGCCGGCGCCGGCGCCGGAAGCGGGCGCGGCCAAGCCGGCGGGGCCGCTGCCGGTCGAGATCCATCAGCCGCCGCCGGGTCCCGTTCGATCTCGCGCGCGAGCTGCTGTTCCCGGTCCTCTCGCCGCTGGCGACGATGGCGATCGTGTTCGTGGTGGCGATCTTCATCCTGCTGCAGCGGGAGGATCTGCGGGACCGGCTGATCCGGCTGTTCGGCTCGGACGACCTGCATCGGACCACGGCGGCGCTCGACGATGCCGGCTACCGGCTCGGGCGGTATTACCTGAGCCTTGCTGCGGTCAACACGGCGTTCGGCTGCGTGATCGCGGGCGGGCTGTTCTTCATCGGCGTGCCGAGCCCGATCCTGTGGGGGATCATGGCCGGGCTGCTGCGGTTCATCCCGTATATCGGCTCGTTCGGGGGCGCGGTGTTCCCGCTGCTGCTCGCTGCCGCGGTCGATCCCGGCTGGAGCATGGTCGCTGGAGACGTTCGGCTTGTTCCTGGTGATCGAGCCGGTGCTGGGCCAGGTGATCGAGCCGTTGATCTATGGGCACAGCACGGGGCTGTCGCCGGTGTCGGTGGTGATCTCGGCGATCTTCTGGGGCTGGATCTGGGGGCCGATCGGCCTGCTGCTGTCGATGCCGCTGACGCTGTGCCTGGTCGTGCTCGGCAAGCACATCGAGCGGCTCGAGTTCCTCGACGTGCTGCTCGGCGACCGTCCCGCGCTCAACCCGGCGGAGAGCCTCTACCAGCGCATGCTGGTCGGCGACGCGGACGAGGCGCTGGACCAGGCCGAGGCGCTGCTGAAGGAGCGCAAGCTCGAGGAGTATTACGACGACGTCGCCATTCCCGGGCTGCAGCTCGCCGCCAACGATTCGCTGCGGGGCGTGCTGACCAACGAGCAGCTGCACGGGATCATGGAGTCGATCTGCGGGGTGGTGGTGGATCTGGGCGACGTGGCCGAGGTCGAGAAGAGTGTCGGGCTGCAGGCGAGTTGGACGGAGGAGAGCTCGATCCTGTGCATCGCCGGGCACGGACCGCTCGACGAGGCGATCTGCGCGATGCTGGCGCAGGTGTTGGGAAAGCGCGGGATACGCGCGCGGGTGGTGTCGCACGAATCGGTCACGCGGTCGCAGGTCGCCTCGCTCGATCTCAGCGGCGTGCGGCTGCTGCTGGTGTCGTATATCGAGGGCGCGAACAGCCTTTCGCCGCTGCGCTACCTGATCCGGCGGCTGCGGCAGCGGGCCGGGGAGGCCGAGATCGTGGTCGGGATGTGGACGCAGGCGGAGGGGGCGGACGAGTCCGAGCGGGTGCAGATCGCGGTCGGGGCGGACCGCTACGTGACGTCGTTGCGGGACGCGGTGGCGCTGGCGGAGGAAAAGGCGCGGGTCGCGCCCGCGCTCAGCGGGGCGGCGGCATGAGACTTTCCGGTTGCGACCTGTTGCATATTCGCCCTAGCGGGGCGAGCGAACACAAGGCAAGGTGCCTTATCCGGATTTGTTTCTGAGGAGAATGCCATGAGGATTTTGTCCACCGGCCTGGTTCTGGGCTCGCTGATCGCGCTCGGCGCGTGCGCCAACAACCCGAACCGTCCGACCGATGTCGGCAACATGGCGCTGCCGACCACGGGCACGGCGGGCGTTCGGGCCGCCGAGCCTGCTGGCCGTGACGTCGGTTCGATGCAGGCCCCGTCGGGCAGCGGCGGCGCGTTGTCGACGACGGCGCCGACGTCCCGCGGGCCGGCGGATACCGGCAACATGGCGCTGCCGTCCCGCGCGCAGGGCAACTCGGCTCCGACGCGCTACTAAGCTAACGGACGCCGCTGCCGGGTGCTGGTCACTCGGCGGCGGCGAGCTCGGCGCGCAGCGTGTCGAGCGGCATGAGTTTGCCGTCGCGGTCGAAATGCCAGAACGTCCAGCCATTGCAGCTCGGCGCGTTTGTGAGCTGGGCCCCGACCTGATGGATCGAGCCGCGCACCGCGCCAGCGGTCAATGATCCGTCGGCTGAGACGATGGCGCGCACACGGCGCTGCCGGTCGGTGAGCACGGTCCCGACCGCGACCAATCCCCGCTCCACCAAGGACCCGAACGGTATCCGCGGCGCATCGCGCTTGGTCGGGGAGCCTGCGGCCGAGTCGAGCGGGGCCGGGCGCTCGCGCTTGATGCGGCCCAGGGCGGCTTCGACATAGGCGGGATGCCGTTCGATGCCGATGTAGTGGCGGTGTAGCCTTTTGGCCACAGCGGCGGTGGTGCCGGTGCCGAGGAACGGGTCCAGCACGACGTCGCCGGGCGAGGTGCTGGCGAGCAGGATGCGGTGCAGCAGGGCCTCGGGTTTCTGGGTCGGATGCAGCTTGAGCCCGTGCTGGTTGCGCAGCCGCTCCGGCCCGGTGCAGAGCGGAAAGACCCAGTCGCTGCGCATCTGGATGTCGTCGTTGAGCGACTTCATGGCCTGGTAGTTGAAGCGGTAGCGGCTGTCCTTGCCGCGGGCGGCCCAGATCACGGTCTCGTGCGCGTTGGTGAAGCGCCGGCCGCGGAAGTTCGGCATCGGGTTCGACTTGCGCCAGATGATGTCGTTGAGGATCCAGAAACCGAGATCCTGCAGAATCGTGCCGAGACGGAAGATGTTGTGATAGGAGCCGATCACCCAGATCGTGCCGTCCTTGCGCAGGACGCGGCGGCACTCGCCGAGCCATTGCGCGGCGTGAACGTGTCGTAGGCGGCGAAATCGTTGAAGCGGTCCCAATCGTCATCGACGCCGTCGACGAGGCTGTCGTCGGGCCGCCGCAGCTCGCCGCGGAGCTGCAGGTTGTAAGGGGGATCCGCGAAGATGCAGTGCACCGACGCCGGCGGCAGCATCTCCATCATGGGAATGCAGTCGCCGAGCAGGACCTGGTCGAGCGGGAGTTCGCGGGTGACGTCCACGGTCACGATGGTGAAGATGCGCGCGACACCGCGTCAATCCGCGGCGTCCAAGCCGACCTCCAAGGTGAGTCCTGCTTGCAACAGCAGGCGGACGGTGCCGAAGGCGGCGCGGTGGTGCCGGCTGGGTCCGTGGCGGTGGAGCGCGGCGCGGTGGGTGGGCGTGCCGTAGCCGGCGTTCTCGTGCCAGCCATAATGCGGATAGCGGGCGGCCAGGCGCATCATGGCGCGGTCGCGGATGACCTTGGCGATGATGGAGGCGGCGGCGATGGAGAGCGAGAGCGCGTCGCCGCCGATGCAGCACTCGACCGGGCAGGGCAGGCCCGGCGGCGCGCGATTGCCGTCCACCAGCGCCAGATGCGGCGGCTCGCGCAGGCGGAGCACGGCGCGGCGCATGGCCAGCATCGAGGCGTGCAGGATGTTGAGCGTAGCGATCTCGGCGACCGAGGCGGCGCCGATGGCGATCTCGGCGCAGCGGCGGATCGCGTCGGCGGCGGCCTCACGCTGGTCGGCGGTGAGTTTCTTGCTGTCGTCGATCAGCGGCGCGACCCGGCGCGGCACGCCGGCGGGGAAGATGACGGCGACCGCGACCACAGGCCCGGCGAGCGGGCCGCGGCCCACCTCGTCGATCCCTGCCACCCGCCCGCCATGGGCGCGCTCACGCTTGAAATGCGGCCGCATCGCTTCGTGCGTAGCATCGGCGCGAACGAGTTCGGTGAAGAGGCGGCATGTCCGACGCACCGCCCGACCGCCTCTCCGCCGACCCCGATAGCCCGTTCTACGATGCCAGCCTGCTCGAGCGCGGCATCGGCGTGCGGTTCAAGGGCGTCGAGAAGACCAACGTGCAGGAATACTGCGTCAGCGAAGGTTGGGTGCGGCTGACGGTCGGCACCACGGTGGACCGCAAGGGCCGGCCGATGACGATGAAGCTGCAGGGCACGGTGGAGCCGTATTTCCGCGAATAGGATTCCGTATCGGGTCCGTATCCGTTAAGGTCGGGGCATCGCTTTCCGGAGGAAGAACGATGCGGCTCACCGCACGCGGCCTGTTGCTGTCCAGCTTGTGTTTCCTGACCATTTCCGTCGCGCGCGCGGATGACGATGGGCGACGGGCGCCCGAGGGCGTGCGGATCGCCGGCCCGGTGGTGCGCACCCATTACGACGGCGTCGGCAATGACCTGCTGACCGCGGGTCTGGGGAAGGCCGGGCTGCAGGGCGCTGTGCCGGGCTTCACCGATCCGGCCGCGCCGACTGCGGAGGAGCTGCGGCGGCTGGCGATCTACAACAATTACCGGGCGCTGGTGGATGTCGCCGATGGCGGCGGTTACGGGCTGTTCTGGGGTCCCAACGTCCGCGCCGACGGCACGGTGACGAGCGGCGCGGGTCTGATCGCCGGCGACGAGACGCTCGCCTTCGCGCAGCAGCCGGACGGTTCGCGCGTCACGCTGATGGTTCAGGTTCCCGACAGTTTCGACCCGGCGCGCGCCTGCATCGTGACCGCGCCTTCCTCGGGCTCGCGCGGCGTCTATGGCGCGATCGCGACGGCGGGCGAGTGGGGGCTGAAGAATGGCTGCGCGGTCGCCTATACCGACAAGGGCTCCGGCACCGGGTTCGACGATCTGCAGAACAGTCTGGTTACGGCGCTGCGGGGCGAGGTGGTGCCCATCGGCGGGTCGCTGTCGCAGTTCACCGCGCCGATCTCGTCCGGCGAGCGCGCCGCGTT
Source organism: uncultured Alphaproteobacteria bacterium (assembly GCA_963848035.1). GTDB lineage: Bacteria > Pseudomonadota > Alphaproteobacteria > Acetobacterales > Acetobacteraceae > JAVVHH01. The sequence goes on along the minus strand of CAWKCD010000001.1, from coordinate 563,790 downwards.
CGATGCGGCCTACCCGAACCGGTTCGCCTTCAAGCACGCGCATTCCAAGGTGAATCCGGAGGCGGCGTGGGGGCAATACGTTCTGCAATCGGTGCGGTTCGCGTTCGGGGTGTTGGGGGAGAAGTTCCCTGGCCGGGTCAGCCGGCGGAATACGATCGTGATCGCGTCGTCGGTGTCCAATGGCGGCGGCGCCTCGATCCGGGCGGTGGAGCAGGACCGGTTCGGGCTGATCGACGGGATCGCGGTGGCGGAGCCGAACGTGAACCCGGTCTATGGGCGGTTCGCGATCCGGCAGGGGACGCAGTTGCCGTTCACTGGGCATAGCCGGGCGCTGATCGACTACGTGACGCTGCAGAACGTGTTCGTCGGCTGCGCCGTTGCGGATACGGTCAAGACGCCGCTGCTGAACTTCTTCCCTGCGGCGGCGCGATGCACGTCGCTGCATGTGGCCGGGCTGCTGCAGGCGGCGGATCTGGCGGGCCAGATCGTCGAGGCGCAGAAGATCCTCAACGATTTCGGCATCCTGCCGGAGCAGAATGCGCTCGAGGGCGCGATGTGGACGTCGTCGGTGCCGCAGTCGATCGCGGTCACCTATGCCAATGCGTACGGCCGGTTCAGCGTGACCGACGGGCTCTGCGGCTACAGCTTCGGCGCGACCAGCCCGGCGCCGATCCCGTTGGCGGCGGCCAGCGAGAAGGCGCTGTTCGCGACCAGCAACGGCATCCCTCCGACCGGCGGCGTGAACCTGATCAACGATGACGTGGGTCTGGAGAACCGGGTGTCGACGCCGGATCAGAACCTGGCCGGGGCGCTGTGCCTGCGTTCGCTGGCGATCGGGCGGGATGCACAGACCGGGGCACGGCTGTTGCGCGACCAGGCGCGTCAGGCGGCGCGGATCGCCGAGGGGGTCGAGCCGATCCTGGCCAGCGGCGATCTGCACGGGGTGCCCGCGATCATCGTGACCGGGCGCGCGGACGACATCCTGCCGCCGAACTTCGCGTCGCGCGCCTATGTCGGCCTGAACCAGTTACGCGAGGGGAGGGGGAGCCGGGTGCGCTACATCGAGGTCAAGAACGCGCAGCATCTGGACACGCTGCTCGGCCTGCCTGGGTTCAATCAGCAGTATCTGCCGCTGCACCGGTATTTCGTGCAGGCGATGGACCTGATGTTCGCGCATCTGACGAAGCGGGCGTCGCTGCCGCCGAGCCAGGTGATCCAGACCGTGCCGCGCGGCGGCTCCGGCTTGACGGCGCCGGCGATCACGGTGGCGAACGTGCCGCCGATCACCGCGACGCCGGGCGTGAACGCGATCCTCTTCAGTGGCCGGGTGTTGTCGATCCCGGAGTAGCGACCGCGCGGACGAGCAGGACCGCCCAATCCGGCGGTCCGCCGCCGACCGCATCGCGATGGTGGCCGGCGACGACGTAGACCGGCGCCGGCTTCTTGCCGCAGCCGGCGCAGCGGAGCTTGGCGGCAAGTTGGGAGAAGCGGATGTCGCCGTGTCGCTCGCGGACCAGGCGGACGGAGGGGCAGGTGGTGCGACCGCACACGCAGGTTATCTCCAGTGTGCAATCCGACCAATCGGAGAGCCTGTGCTCCGGCAGAAAGGCGGGGACATGCATCGCCGAGGGTATCGAATTACCCGGGCTGCGGATGCAAGCGTGTTCTGGTTTCGTTCGGGGGGTAGCAGCGGAGGGGTTGAACCCTCGACCAAGGAATTAGAGCGTTTTCGGGCTGGCCGGAATTGGATTTGGACTTGCGAATCGGGCTGTAGATGCGATTCGAAGGTCTCTGGTTTGATTTGACCGGAGCTGAAGATGACGTGGCGCCCTGGCCTGGCCTATTCGCAAGACCTCCGCGATCGTGTGCTGGCCTACGCCGATGCTGGAGAACCGGTCGGCGAAATTGCCGCCGCCATGTGCGTCAGCATCTCGTATGTCTCCAAGGTTCTCAGTCGCCGCGCTCAGACCGGGGAAAGATCGGCTCGCCCGCAGCGGTCTCATATTCAACCAAAGCTCGCCGGACTTTACGAGGCGATCCAAATGGAGGTGAGAGCGCGGCCTGATGCCACTCTTGCTGAACTGCGCCGCTGGCTTTCCCAGACGCACCAGGTGACGGCCAGCGTCGGATTGATGCACGGCACGTTGCGCAAGCTTGGCTTGACGCTCAAAAAAAGACACTCCACGCCGCCGAACAAGAACGCCCCGATGTCGCTGCCGCGCGAACTGCATGGCGGGAGAGCCAACCTGGCCTGAGGCCCGGGCGATTGATCTTTCTCGACGAGACATCGGTGAAGACCAACATGGTGCGCACCCACGGCCGAGCGCCGATCGGTGAACGACTTGTCGCGTCTGTGCCGCACGGTCATCGCAAGACTTCCAGCTTCATTGGCTGCTTGAGCGAGGACGGGATGATCGCGCCTTACGTGCTCGACGGGGCAGTCAATGCGCAATTGTTTGTCGCCTATGTCGAGCAAGGTACTCGTTCCGACGCTGCAACGCGACGCTATCGTCATCATGGACAATCTACCCGTCCACAAAGTTCCAGCTGTTCGCAGGGCGATTGAGGCTGCCGGAGCTCAGTTGCTGTTCCTGCCGCCATACAGCCCCGACCTCAATCCGATTGAGATGGTCTTCTCCAAAATGAAGTCGGTTCTACGGCGCGAAGCCAACCGTTCCGTCGACGCACTCTGGCGCGCGCTTGGCTCTATCGCCACCGCGATTACCCCAGCAGAATGCGCCAACTATCTCCGCCACTGCGGGTATCCACAGTCAGCATGAAAACGCTCTAAGCTTCTATTCTGGCTTGGTTGGTGGCTCCGCATCTGGGGTTGCCGTATGCGCTCCTATCGGGCGCTATCTTGGCAGAGTGCGCACTTCAGGCAGCAATGCATTTCATCGAGATAGGCGGCGGCCGCGAACTTTCTGGCAGAGCGATATCACTCACTCCGCCTTCTTCAATGGCTTGGCGATCTCGGGTGGGATCGTTGGCGGCGTGGTGTTTTGGAGCCTTGCCATTGGCACAACCGCCCATGAGTTTCGTCGGCTTGCACCCAGGTGAACAGCGCTTCGCCGAGAGCGGCCCGAGAAGTAAGGCGCGTATGTGGTTGCGCGAAAGCCGCTTGAGCATTCCGATAACGGCGCAAATCGTGCTGTCCCGCCAGTCTGGCGCAAACCTCAGCGGAAACGGACATTGCCGACCGGGATGGTAGCAGCGGAGGGATTTGAACCCCCGACCAAGGGATTATGATTCCCCTGCTCTACCACTGAGCTACGCTGCCATACCAAGAGGCGATCGCCCCGGGGGCGTCGCTATGCCCGACCGGTCCTATCTCGTCAATGCGGACAAGTGATCAAGTCGCCGCTGAGCGGCGGGTGATGAAGCCGCCGCCGAGCAGCCTTGCGTCGCGGTACATCACGCAGGCTTGGCCGGGGGCGGCGAGGGCGGGGGTGTCGAGGGTGACTTCGGCGCCGGCGGGGAGGCGGCGGATGGTGGCGGGGTGGGGGGCTTCGCGGGCGCGGAGCTTGACCTCGCAGCGGAAGGTTTCGGGCTCGTCGGAGAGCCAGTTGAGGTCGCGCAAGGCGAGGGTCTGCTGGCCGGCGGAGCGGGGGCCGATGGTGAGGCGTCTTGTGGTGGGGTCGAGGGCGAGGACGGCCTGGCGTGTGCCGTCGATCGCGGTGGCCGGGCCGAGGCCCTTGCTCTGGCCGACGGTGTAGCGGGCGAGGCCTTGGTGCGTGCCGAGGATGGCGCCGGCCTGGTCGACGATCTCGCCGGGCTCGAGCGCTTCGGGGCGGAGCTTCTCGAGCAGGTCGGTGTAGCGGCCGGAGGGGACGAAGCAGATGTCCTGGCTGTCGGGCTTGTCGGCGACTTGCAGGCCGAGGCGGGCGGCTTCGGCGCGGACGGCAGACTTGTCGGGCATGTCGCCGAGGGGGAAGCGGGAGAAGCCGAGCTGGTCGCTCGTGGTGGCGAAGAGGAACCAGCTCTGGTCGCGGGCGGGGTCGCGGGCGCGGTGCAGTTCGGGGCCGGCGGGGCCTTCGACGCGGCGGACGTAGTGGCCGGTCGCCATGGCTTCGGCGCCGAGATCGCGGGCGAGGCCGAGCAGGTCGGTGAACTTGACGCTCTGGTTGCAGCGGACGCAGGGGATCGGGGTCTCGCCGCGGCCGTAGCTGTCGGCGAAATCGTCGATCACGGCGGCGCGGAAGCGGGCTTCGGCGTCGATGACGTAATGCGGGATGCCGAGGTGGTCGGCGACGTTGCGGGCGTCGCCGATGTCGCGGCCGGCGCAGCAGGCGCCCTTGCGGCCGGCGGCGGCGCCTTGGTCGTAGAGCTGCAGCGTGACGCCGATGACCTCGTGTCCGGCTTCGGCGAGCAGCCCGGCGACCACCGAGCTGTCCACCCCGCCGGACATGGCGGCGACTATACGCACATCAGCCGGCCTGGGCGTTCCGCGTGCTGGCGGGCAGCTTCACCACCAGGCCGTCGAGAGCCGGGGTCATGACGATCTGGCAGCCGAGGCGGCTGGTCTGTTCGAGGCCGAAGGCGAGGTCGAGCATGTCCTCCTCGTCCTCGGTCGGCTTGGCGAGCTTGGCGAACCAGGTCGGGTCGACGATCACGTGGCAGGTGGAGCAGGCGAGCGAGCCCTCGCACGCGCCCTCGATGTCGACGCCGTGCTTGTGGGCGATCTCCAGCACGGAGAGGCCGAGGGGGGCGTCGACTTCGCGCGGCTGGCCGTTCTTCTCGATGAAGGTCATCTTGGGCATATCAGACTTCGGCTCCGGCCATCTGGAGGGCAACGCATGTCGCCTCGCTCAGCGCTTCGGCGGCGAAGTCGACGTCGGCGGGGCTGGTAAAGCGTCCGAGCCCGATACGCAAGGTTCTCGCAGCCTGGTCCGGGGTGAGGCCGAGGGCGCGCAGGACGTAGCTGGGCTCGATCGCGGCGGAGCTGCAGGCCGAGCCGGTGGAGACGCAGAGGTCGGGGGTGGCCTGCATCATCGCGAGGGCGGGCGCGGGGAAGGTGAGGTTCAGGTTGCCGGCGATGCGGTGTTCCCAGGAGCCGTTGACGACGACGTCGGGGGCGAGCTGGTCGAGCAGCCGCTGGCGGAGGGCGGTGATGCGGGCGTTGTCGGCGCTCATTTCGAGGCGGGCGAGGCGGCAGGCTTCGCCGAGGCCGACGATCAGCGGCGTCGGGAGCGTGCCGGAGCGGAGGCCGCGTTCCTGGCCGCCGCCGGAGAAGAGCGGGGCGAGGCGGACGCGTGGGCGGCGGCGGACGTAGAGGGCGCCGACGCCTTTGGGGCCGTAGAGCTTGTGGCCGCTGAGGCTGAGCAGGTCGATGCCGTCGACGTCGAGCGGGATCTTGCCGGCGGCTTGGGCGGCGTCGGTGTGGAACAATGCGCCGGCGTCGCGGGCGAGGGCCGAGAGCGCGGCGATGTCCTGGATCACGCCGGTCTCGTTGTTGACGGCCATGACGCTGACGAGGAGCGTAGGGGTTCGCAGCGCCTCGGCGAGGGTCGCGGGGTTGAGGCGGCCGTCGGGCTCTACGGGGAGCACGATCGGCTCGAGGCCCTCTCGGGCGAGGTCGGCGACGCTCTCGAGGACGCATTTGTGCTCGGTGGCGACCGTGATGACCCGGCGGCGGTCGCTGCCCATGGCAAGCGCGTGCCGGGCTGCGCCCTTGATGGCGATGTTGTTGCTTTCGGTGGCGCCGGAGGTCAGGACGATTTCTCTGACATCGGCGCCGATCAGCGCGGCGATCTCGGCGCGGGCGGCCTCGACGGCGGCTTCGGCCTCCTGGCCCATGCGGTGCTCGGCGCTGTGCGGGTTGCCGAAGCGTTCGGTGAACCAGGGCAGCATGATGTCCAGCACGCGCGGATCCAGCGGCGTGGTGGCCTGGTTGTCGAGATAGACGGGCCGGTTCGGACGCATGCGGTGGATATGGCGTTCCGGACTTCAGTCCGCCAGATCGAGATCCCAGGTCTGCTCGACGAGGTCGTGGCCGAAGCTATGGTGCGGGGCCTGGTGGATGAGGTGGAAGCCGGCGCGTTCGTAGAGGGTGCGGGCGGCGGTCAGGATGTCGTTGGTCCAAAGGGTGAGGCGGCGATAGCCGAGGGCGCGGGCGGTGCGGACGCATTCGGTGACGAGGGCCTGACCGATGCCGAGGCCACGGGCGGCGGGTTCGACGTAGAGCATGCGCAGCTTGGCGACGGCGTCGTCCTGTCGGACGAGGAAAATGGAGCCGAGCATTTCGCCGTCGCGATCGGCAATCCAGCAGCGTTCGTGCGCCGGGTCGAAGTCGCGGATGAACTGGCCGGCGATCATGGCGATCAGGCCCTCGAATTCGGCGTTCCAGCCATATTCCTGGGTGTAGAGCACGGCTTGGCGATGGACGATCCAGCCGATGTCGCCGATGCGGGGCGGGCGGAGCGTGACCGAGGCGTCCATTCAGGCGGCTCGGCGAGTGAGGCGGGCGGCCATGGCGGCGTAGGCGGCGGCGAAGGCGGCGATGTCGGCCTCGGTGGCGTTCCAGGGCAGGCTGACGCGGATCGCCTCGCCCGCGAGCGGGCCGACGCCCATGGCGTCGAGCACGTGGCTGCGGGCGACCTTGCCGCTGCTGCAGGCGGCGCCGGCGGAGACGGCGATGCCGGCGAGGTCGAGGGCGATGACCTGGGTGTCGGCGCGGACGCCGGGCAGGGCGAGGCAGGCGGTGTTGGGCAGGCGGTCGGTGCCGCCGAGCAGGATCGCGCCGGCGGCGAGGGCGGCGCTCTCGGCGGCTTGGCGGAGGGGGAGCAGGTCGGGGGGCGCGGCGCGGCATGCGGCGGCGAAGCCGGCGATGGCGGGGAGCGGCGGGGTGCCGCCGCGGCGGCCGCGCTCCTGGCCGCCGCCGGCGATCAGGGGGGCGATGTGGCGGTCGTCGGCCAGCAGGAGGGCGCCGGCGCCCTTGGGGCCGCCGAGCTTGTGGGCGGACAGGGCGAGGCTGTCGGCACCGAGTGCGGCGAGATCGACGGCGATGCGGCCGGCGGCGGGGACGGCGTCGACATGGAGCAGGGCGCCATGGCGGCGGCAGAGCGCGGCGGCGGCCGCGATCGGCTGGATCGTGCCGGTCTCGTTGTTGGCGAGCATCAGGCAGACCAGCGCCGGGCGGCCTTCGGCGAGGAGCGCCGCCAGGCGGTCGAGATCGGCGATGCCGTCGCGGTCGACCGGCAGGATGTCGGCGCCGGGCGCGGCGGCGCGGATCGCGTCGTGCTCGGTGGCGCCGATGATCAGGCGGCGGCCGTCACCCAGGGCGGCGACGGCGAGGGCATCGGCTTCGGTGCCGCCGGAGGTGAAGACGATCCGTTCGCGGTCGGCGCCGAAGCGGGCGGCGATGGTCTCGCGGCTCGTTTCCAGCAGGCGCCGGGCCGCGCGGCCGGCGCCGTGGACGCTGGAGGGGTTGCCGACGAGGTCGAGCGCCTCGATCACCGCCGCCCGCGCTTCCGGGCGGAGCGGCTCGGTCGCGTTGGCGTCGAGGTAGACCACGCTACTCGGCGGCGCGGGTGTCGTAGGGTTCGGCGGCCGAGGCGCGCAGGTCGGCGGAGCGGCGGTCGTCGGCGACGCGGGCCTCGAGCGCGAGCAGCTCGGCGCGAAGGGTCTCGATGGCGCAGACGATCGGGTCGACCGTGCCTTCGCAGGGCGTGCCGTAGGCGACGAAGCTGGGCTTCTGGCCGGCCGTCTTGGCGACCTGCTTCTTCAACGGATCGCGCTCGACCGGGCGGGCGGGGATGCCGACGACGGTCTCGCCGGCGGCGACCGGCTGGACCACGACGGCGTTGGCGCCGACACGGGCGCCGTCGCCGACGGTGATGTTGCCGAGGATCTTGGCGCCGGCGCCGACGATCACGTTGTTGCCGATGGTCGGGTGGCGCTTGCCGCGCTCGCTGCTGGTGCCGCCGAGGGTGACCTGGTGATAGAGGTAGACGTCGTCGCCGATCTCGGCGGTCTCGCCGATGACGACGCCCATGCCGTGGTCGATGATGAGCCGGCGGCCGATCTTGGCGGCGGGATGGATCTCGATGCCGGTGAAGAAGCGGCCGAGATGGGCAGCGAAACGGGCCGGCAACCGGAGGTCGCGACGCCAGAGGCCATGAGCCATTTTGTGCCACAGGACCGCATGCAAACCGGGGTAGCAGAGAAGCACTTCGGCCGAGGACCGGGCCGCCGGATCACGCTGGCGGTAGGTCTGGATGGCTTCTCGCAGAAACATGAATGCCATGCGACAATTCCATTATGAATTCGGCAGGATGCCTGCCTATATTCCGTTCGCCCCGGTTACTACGCGTCTGTCCGGTGGCAGGGTAGGGATGTTGAGACGCTGACCTCTACTGTCAACGGGACCGCAACGCTACGCTGCTCGACGGCCTAGGGTCAATTTGACCCCGGCGTGTTGGGGAAGGAACTGCAAATGCCAGCCTCGTTTGCCGGGCTGGCCATAAACCGGATTGGAACGCCATGCCTGAGGTCTTGTTCGCCGGCCCTGACGGCCGCCTGGAGGGACGTTATCACCATTCCAAGGAGCAAGGCGCGCCGCTCGCGCTGATCCTGCACCCGCACCCGATGCATGGCGGGACGATGAACAACCGCATCACCTACGTGATGTATCAGGCATTTCAGAAGCTCGGCTTCTCGGTGATGCGGTTCAACTTCCGCGGCGTCGGCCGTAGCCAGGGCCGTTACGACGGCGGTTTCGGCGAGATCAGCGACGCGGCGGCGGCGCTGGACTGGATGCAGATGGTCAACCCGAACTCGGGCGGGCTGTGGATCTCCGGCTACTCGTTCGGCGCCTTCGTCGGCATGCAGCTGCTGATGCGCCGGCCGGAGATTTCGGGCTGGGTCAGCGTCGCGCCGCCGGCGAACCACTACGATTTCGGCTTCCTGGCGCCGTGCCCGTGCGGCGGGCTGATGCTCCATGGCGACAACGACGAGCTCGTCCCCGAGCCGGCGGTGCGCAAGCTGGTCGACAAGCTGAACACGCAGAAGAACGTGCAGGTCGATTACCGGGTCTATACCGGCGCGGACCATGTGTTCGCGACCCATGCCGAGGAAGTCGGCCGGGCGATCGAGGACCATGTGGGCAAGATCCTAGCCCGCAAGGCGATGGCGCTAGCCGCCGACTGACGCGCCGGTGGGTTCCGTCTCGTGGAACCCACCGTAATCGATATAGCGCTGCCCCTCGGGGTCGACGACGAACATATCACGGAATCGATGGCCCCAGAGGATCTCCTCGGGGCCATACGAATATCGGGCGTGGACGGTCTGCGAGGTGATCTCCTCCAGGCCGGTGACGGTCACCAGGCACTCGGTCGCATCGGCCACCATATCCGCCGACGTGCAGCCGAAGAGCGGGCTTTGCTCGTCGATGTGGTGCATCAGCAGGAAGGTCATCGCGAAGACCGGGGTTTTGTTGCGGGCCAGCTTGAGATCGTAAAAGCGGCGGAAGGTCTCGCCCTCGATCGTGGTCTCGTAGCGTAGCAGTGCGACCTGGACCTCGGCGGAGAGGATCTGGCTGGCGCGGGCGTTGGCGAGGCGGACGAACAGCGTCGGCACGCCGTTATGGATGCCGATGACGGCCCGGCGCGCGAACATCACCCGCGCCCGCGGCCGGCTGATGCGCGCGAAGACCGAGCCGGTGGCCAAGGCGACGATGGCCAGGCTGATGAAGGCTTCGACGGTGACGAGGAGGTTGGCGTAGAGCGTCGCCGGGCTGAGACCGCCGAAGCCGATCGTGCTGATGCATTGCACGCTGAAGAAGAACGCGTCCGCAAAAGAGCCGGGCTGCGCGTTCTGGATTGACCCGGGCTGGAGCAAATAGAGGACCGCGAACAGCGCGTTGATCGCGGCGTAGACCGAGGCGCTCCAGAGTAGGAACGCACCCCAGCTCATGGTCAGCGCGTCGTGATACAGGTCCTCCCACCAGCGCGTCCGGAGATTGACCCGGCGGATGGTGTCGGCGCGGCCGCGGGGGACGAGGCGCGTCGTCCGAGGTCTGTTGATCGAGTCGGGCATTTGTCGCTGCAGCAAAGCGGTGCTAGCCCGGCGCGGTCAACGTCGGAACGTCGCAATGCCCACCAGCCCCCTCCTTCATGAAGCGCGCGCGCGCGGCTTCGTGTTCCAATGCACCGACGAGGAGGCGCTGAACGCGGCGCTGCATGCCGGGCCGGTGGCTGGATATATCGGGTTCGATCTGACGGCGGACTGCCTGCATGTCGGAAGCCTGGTGCAGATCATGCTGCTGCGGCTGATGCAGAAGCACGGGCACAAGCCGGTGGCGCTGATGGGCGGCGGGACGACGCGGATCGGCGACCCCTCGGGCAAGGACGAGACGCGGCAGATGCTGACCGATCAGCAGATCGACGCCAACATGGCGGGGATCCGGGCTTGCCTCGCTGCCGTTCCTGCGGTTCGGCGACGGGCCGTCCGACGCGATGATGGCCAACAACGCGGATTGGCTGACCAAGCTGGGCTGGATCGACCTGCTGCGCGACGTCGGGCCGCATTTCACGATCAACCGGATGCTGACCTTCGACAGCGTGAGGCTGCGGCTGGATCGCGAGCAGCCGCTGACCTTCCTCGAGTTCAACTACATGATCCTGCAGAGCTACGACTTCCGCGAGCTGATGCGGCGGCACGGCGTTGCGCTGCAGATGGGCGGGTCGGACCAGTGGGGCAACATCGTCTCGGGCGCCGAGCTGATCCGCCGCACCGACGGCAAGCAGGCGTTCGGGCTGACGACGCCGCTGATCACGACGGCCTCGGGCGCCAAGATGGGCAAGACGGCGCAGGGCGCGGTGTGGCTGCGGGCGGAGCGGCGGTCGCCTTGGGATTACTGGCAGTTCTGGCGCAACGTGGAGGACGCCGACGTCGGGCGCTTCCTGCGCCTGTTCACGGATCTCGATCTCGCGGAGATCGCGCGATTGGAGGCGCTCGAGGGCGCCGAGATCAACGAGGCGAAGAAGCTGCTGGCGACCGAGGCGACTACCCTGGCGCATGGGCGGGACGCGGCCGAGCAGGCGGCCGAGACGGCGCGGCGGACGTTCGAGGAGGGCGCGGCGGCCGATCTGCCGACGCATCTGGTCGAGGCGTCGGCGCTGGCGGACGGGATCCCGGTCTATCGGCTGCTCGCCGAGGCCGGGCTGGTGGCCAGCAACGGCGAGGCAAGGCGTCTGATCCGCGGCGGCGGCGCGCGGGTGAACGACGTGCCGGTGACGGACGAGGCGATGACGGTCTCTGCCTCGGACCTGCACGATGGCGCGTTGAAGCTTTCGGCCGGGCGGAAGCAGCACCGGCTGATCAGGGTAGGCTAGCACCAACCGACGGGTAATCGAGCAGGCCTCGTCCGGGCGATGAGCGTACTAATGCCTCGATCAAGGCGGCATATTCGATCTGTGCCGTTCTGGATCGCCACGCCGCCAAGCCGCGGCTCGCGATGACCGCGCTAGGTCATCGCATCATAGATGTCGTGGCTGCCCTCCCAGATCATCTTGACGGCGATGTAGAGCACGATCGTCAGGCCGATCCAGGCGAGCCAGCGGTAGCGGTCGAGCAGCCGGGCGACCAGGCTGGCGGCGGCGCCCATCAGCACGACGGAGATCATCAGGCCCAGCACCAGCACCCAGGGGTGCTCGCGCGCGGCGCCGGCGACGGCGAGCACGTTGTCGAGGCTCATCGATAGGTCGGCGACGACGATCTGCAGCATGGCGGCGCGCATGGTCTTGGGCGCGGGGATGGCGCCGTGCTGCGCCGGGCTGCGCCGCAATTCGCGGTACATGCGCCAGCACACCCAGAGCAGCAGCACGCCGCCGGCGAAGACCAGGCCGATGATGGCCAGGAGCTGCAGCGTGACGAGCGCGAAGACGATGCGCAGCCCGGTCGCGGCGGCGACGCCGAGCAGGATGGCGCGGCGGCGCTGTTCGGCCGGGAGGCCGTTGACGGCCAGGCCGACGACGATCGCATTGTCGCCGGCGAGCACAAGGTCGATAACGAGGACCTGGATGAGTGCGACGAACTCGGCCCCGATCGCGGCGCTTGAAAACACGAGCCTCTGTCCTTGTCAGCGCGTCGAGCCGAGCGTAACGGCGCGTCCGCAGCTCAACCGGTGAGGTAAGCCATGGTTCCCCGCTACGCCCGAGCCGAGATGACCGGGATCTGGACGCCCGAGAACCGGTTCCGCATCTGGTTCGAGATCGAGGCGCTGGCCGCCGAGGCCATGGCGCAGAGCGGGGCGATCCCGGAGACGGCGGCGCGCACGATCCGCGAACGCGGCGGCGCCAAGCTGGCGGCGATCAGCCAGGACGACCTGGACCGGATCGACGCGATCGAGCGCGAGACGCGGCACGACGTGATCGCGTTCCTGACCTGGCTCGGCGAGGCGATCGGGCCGGACAGCCGGTTCGTGCATCAGGGGATGACCAGCAGCGACGTGCTCGACACGTGTCTCTCGGTCCAACTCACGCAGGCGGCCGACCTGCTGCTCGCACGATGTCGACCGGGTGCTGACCGCGCTCGAACGGCGGGCGCAGGAGTTCCGCTACACGCCGACGATCGGGCGCAGCCACGGCATCCATGCCGAGCCGACCAGTTTCGGCCTCAAGCTCGCCGGGCATTATGCCGAATTCGCGCGCAACCGGGTCCGGCTCGAGCAGGCGCGGGCGGAGATCGCGGTGTGCGCCATCAGCGGGCCGGTCGGCACGTTCGCCCATCTCGATCCGGAGATCGAGGAATATGTCGCGCGCAAGCTGGGCCTCGCGCCGGAACCGGTCTCCACTCAAGTCATCCCCCGTGACCGGCATGCGGCCTTCTTCTGCACCCTGGCAGTGATTGCGAGCGGGATCGAGCGGTTGGCGACCGAGATCCGCCATCTGCAGCGCAGCGAGGTGCGTGAGGCGGAGGAGTTCTTCCATGTCGGGCAGAAGGGCAGCAGCGCGATGCCGCACAAGCGCAACCCGGTGCTGTCGGAGAACCTGACCGGGCTGGCGCGCGTGGTCCGCGCCGGCGCGATGCCGGCGCTGGAGAACGTGGCGCTGTGGCACGAGCGGGACATCAGCCATTCGAGCGTGGAGCGGTTCCTCGGGCCGGACATGACGGTGACGCTGGATTTCGCGCTGGTCCGGCTGGCCGAGCATGATCGAGCAGTTGACGGTGTATCCCGAGCAGATGGCGGCCAACATCGATGCGCTGGGCGGGGTGGTGCATAGCGGCGAGGTGCTGCTGGTGCTGACGCGGGCGGGGATCTCGCGCGAGGATGCGTATCGGATCGTGCAGCGCTGCGCGATGGCGACCTGGACGGGTCTGGGGAAGCCGGAGGGGCGCAGTTTCCGGGAGAACCTGGGGGCGGATGAAGAGGTGTCGGCGCGGGTGGCGCCGGAGTTGCTCGACGACGCGATGCGCTCGGAGCGGCATCTGCGACATATTGATCACGTCTTCCAAAGAGTGTTCGGCGACCACGCTTCCGCCGCACGAGCGGCCTGATCAAGCCTCACGTTCCTGTGTAAAAGGCGGGCGCTCGAGGAGGAGTTCGACATGCGTAAGTTCATCCTAGGTTTGGCTCTCGTGGTCGGCGCCGGCGTTGCCGGCACCACCGTCAACGCGGCGCCGATGCTGCCCGCTTCGGTCGCGGTCGCCGCGACGCACGTGCAGACGGCGCATGGCCGCCGGCGCGGAGCAGGTCGCGTTATCACGCGTCGCCACTATCGGCACTACCGGCACAACCGCCGCTACCGCTAAGACGCGGGCCGCGCCAACGACGGGCTGGGTTCCCGTCGTTGGCCGTGGCATCGTCGCGTCATGTGCACCGTGGTTGTCTTGTGGCGGCCAGGTCATGCCTGGCCGTTGTTGTTGGCGGCCAACCGCGACGAGCGGACCGACCGCGAATGGGATCCGCCCGGCGCCCATTGGGCCGACCGGCCGGGCGTGATCGGCGGGCGGGACCGGCTGGCGCAGGGGAGCTGGATGACGCATCGGGCGGGATTGTTCGCCGCGGTGCTGAACCGGCCTGGCAGCCTGGGGCCGATGAGCGGCAAGCGCAGCCGGGGCGAGTTGCCGCTGTTGGCGGCCGAGCGCAATTCCGCGGCTGGGGCGGCCGACGTCGATCGGCGGGCTGGATGCGGCCGAGTTCCGCAGCTTCAACATGGTATTGGCGGATCCGGACGGGATCTGGTTCGTGCGCGGCGCCGGCTCTGGGCAGCCGGAGGTCCGCGCGCTCGATCCCGGGCTGCACATCGTCACCGCGCATGATCCGAACGACCCGATCAGCCCGCGGGTGCGCACGCATCTGCCGCGGTTCCAGGCTGCCGCGGCGCCGGACCCGGCGCGCGGCGAGTGGCAGAGCTGGATGCGCGCTGCTCGGCGACCGGTCCGGGATGCGCAGCGAGGCGATCAACGTGCCGGAGGAGGGTGGCTTCGGCACGGTGTGCGCGTCTCTCGCCGCGGTGTCCGAGGCGCGGGAGTCGGTGTGGTTGTTTGCCGCCGGGCCCCCTGACCGGGCGAAATTCGAGCCGGTATCCCTGCCCTGAGAACCCGGCGTGGCGGACGCAGCCTCCGCTTGCTATATGACGGGCGCGCCGCCCGATCCCGGAGCGGCCGCACAAGGATTCAATGCGATGGCACGCCGCCGCCAACTCTACGAGGGGAAGGCGAAGGTCCTCTTCGAGGGGCCCGAGCCGGGAACGCTCGTCCAATACTTCAAGGACGACGCCATCGCTGGCGGCGGCACCAAGCGCGGCACGATCACCGGCAAGGGCGTGCTCAACAACCGCATCAGCGAATACCTGATGATGCGGCTGGCGGAGATCGGCGTGCCCACGCATTTCGTGCGCCGGCTGAACATGCGCGAGCAGCTGATCCGCGAGGTGGAGATCATCCCGCTTGGAGATCGTGGTCCGCAACGTGGCGGCCGGGCAGCCTGTCGACGCGGCTCGGCATCCCCGAAGGCACGCGGCTGCCGCGCAGCATCATCGAGTACAATTACAAGAACGACTCGCTGAACCGCCCGATGGTCGGCCGAGGAGCACATCACTGCGTTCGGCTGGGCCAGCACGCAGGATCTCGACGAGATCGTCAGCTTGGCTTTGCGGGTCAACGATTTCCTCTCCGGCCTGTTCCTGGGCGTCGGCATCACGCTGGTGGACTTCAAGGTGGAGTTCGGGCGGCTGTGGGAGGAGGACGACATGCGGATCGTGCTCGCCGACGAGATCAGCCCGGACAATTGCCGCCTGTGGGACAGCCGGACCAACGACAAGATGGACAAGGACCGGTTCCGCCGGGACCTGGGCCGGGTCGAGGAGGCCTATCAGGAAGTGGCGCGCCGGCTGGGGATCCTGCCGGAGGCGGGCAACAATGACCTCAAGGGGCCGGAGTTGATGCAGTGAAGGCGGTCGTGACGGTCATGCTGAAGCATGGCGTGCTGGACCCGCAGGGCAAGGCGATCGGCCACGCGCTGCAGAATCTCGGGTTCGAGGGCGTGGGCGAAGTGCGGGCCGGCAAGGTGATCGAGCTCGAGCTCGCGGCCACCGACGAGGCGGCCGCACGCGCGCAGGCCGAGGAGATGGCGAGGAAGCTGCTCGCCAATACCGTGATCGAAGGTTTCCGCGTGGAGGTGTCGGCATGAAGGTGGTCGGTTTGACGGTGCTGGCGCTGCTCGCGATCGGCGGCACGGCGCAGGCGCAGCGGTTCTCCAACATCACGGCGGGCAACTGGGCGATCTCTGCATCAGCCGAGAATCGCGGCCAGCTCGAGGCGTGCACCGCCTATCTCGACGGCGTTTCGGACGCGATCAGCTTCTACCAGCGTCTGCAGCCGTCGGACGGGTCGCGCGGCGGCAAGCTGCCGGATTATGTCTGCGTGCCGGGGCCGACCACCGGGCCGCAGTTGCGCGACGCCTATGTCACGTGGCTGCGCAAGCATCGCGATGCGCAGCAGCAGCCGGCGGGTCAGGCGGCGATGCGGGCGCTGAACGATACGTATCTGTGCGAAGGCGAGAAGCCGCGGTCGTAGGCGATCATGAAAGCCGGCATCGTCCTCTTTCCCGGCACCAACCGCGAGCGGGACGTGGCGATCGCGCTGCGGCGGGTCACGGGCGAGCGGCCGCGGGTGGTTTGGCATCATGAGACTTCGCTGGAGGGGCTCGATCTGGTCGTGTTGCCGGGCGGGTTCAGCCATGGCGACTATCTGCGCTGCGGCGCGATGGCGGCGCGGTCGCCGGTGATGTCAGCGGTGCGGGCATTCGCGGCGCGGGGCGGGCACGTGCTGGGGATCTGCAACGGGTTCCAGATCCTGACCGAGGCCGGGCTGCTGCCGGGTGCGCTGCTGCGCAATGCGTCGCTGCGCTTCCTGTCGCAGGATTGCCGGCTACGGGTCGAGCGGGCGGACACGCCCTTTACCGGCCACTACCAGAAGGGCGAGGTGTTCCGCGCCCCGATGGCGCATGGCGACGGCAACTACTTCGCCGATGACGCGACGCTCGATCGGCTCGAGGGCGAGGGGCTGGTGGCGTTCCGCTACGAGGGGGCGAACCCGAACGGGTCGGCGCGGGCGATTGCCGGCATCTACTCTCCGAACCTGCGCGTGCTCGGGCTGATGCCGCATCCGGAGGATCTGATCGATCCGCTGATGGGCGGCACCGACGGGCTGCCGCTGTTCGAGAGCATGGCGGAAGCCATCCCGGCATGAAGCGAGACGTGAACCAGGCGCTCGCCCGCGAATTCGGGCTGAGCGCGGACGAATATGGCCGCGTGCTGACCATCATGGGCCGCACGCCGAGCCTGACCGAGCTCGGCATCTTCAGCGTGATGTGGTCGGAGCACTGCTCCTACAAATCCAGCCGCGTCTGGCTCAAGACGCTGCCGACCACGGCGCCCTGGGTGATCCACGGGCCGGGCGAGAATGCGGGCGTGATCGACATCGGCGAGGGGCTCGCCGCCATCTTCAAGATGGAAAGCCACAACCACCCGAGCTTCATCGAGCCGTATCAGGGCGCGGCCACCGGCGTCGGCGGCATCCTGCGCGACGTGTTCACCATGGGCGCGCGGCCGATCGCCAACCTGAACGCGCTGCGCTTCGGCGATCCGGCCGATCCGCGCACCCGCCGGGTCGTGGACGGCGTGGTGCGCGGGATCGGCGGCTACGGCAACTGCGTCGGCGTGCCGACCGTGGGCGGCGAGGTCAATTTCCACCCGGCCTATAACGGCAACCCGCTGGTCAACGCGATGACGGTCGGGCATCGCGCGCAAGGACCGGATCTTCCTCAGTGCCGCGGCGGGCGTCGGCAATCCGGTGATCTATGTCGGCTCCAAGACCGGGCGCGACGGGATCCATGGCGCGACGATGGCGTCGGCCGAGTTCGGCGCCGACTCCGAGGAGAAGCGGCCGACCGTGCAGGTGGGCGACCCGTTCACCGAGAAGCTGCTGATCGAGGCGTGCCTCGAGCTGATGGAGACGGACGCGATCGTCGCGATCCAGGACATGGGCGCGGCCGGGCTGACGAGTTCGAGCGTCGAGATGGCGGGCAAGGGCGGGGTCGGGCTCGAGCTCGACCTCGACCAGGTGCCGCAGCGCGAAACCGGCATGTCCGCCTACGAGATGATGCTGTCGGAGAGCCAGGAGCGCATGCTGATGGTGCTGCGCCCGGACCGGCAGGACGTGGCGCGCGCGATCTTCGAGAAATGGGAGCTGGACTTCGCGGTCGTCGGGCATCTGACCGACACGGGGCGGATCGTGGTCAAGCATCAGGGCCGGGTCGAGGCGGACATCCCGCTCGATCCGCTGGCCGAGCAGGCGCCGCTGTATCATCGCCCGACCGCGCCGACGCCGCCGCAGGCGCCGCTGGGCGACGTCGCCGACCCGGTCGGGATCGAGGCGGCGCTGATTACGCTGATTGGCTGCCCGGATCTGTGCTCGCGCGCCTGGGTGTGGAACCAGTACGACAGCACGATCGGCGGGCAGACGGTGCGGCGGCCCGGCGCGGCGGATGCCGCCGTCGTCCGCATCGAGGACCATGACCTCGCTCTGGCGCTGACCACCGATTGCACGCCGCGCTACTGCGCCGCCGACCCGGCGATGGGCGGCAAGCAGGCGGTCGCCGAGGCCTGGCGCAACCTCTGCGCCGTCGGCGCCCGGCCGCTCGCCATCACCGACAACATGAATTTCGGCAATCCCGAGAAGCCGGAGATCATGGGCCAGTTCGCGGCGGCCATCGAGGGCATGGGCGAGGCCTGCCGCGCGCTCGACTTCCCGGTCGTGAGCGGCAATGTCAGCCTGTACAACGAGACCGAAGGCAAGGGCATCCTGCCGACGCCTGCGATCGGCGGCGTCGGCGTGCTCGAGCGGGCGGCGGATGCGGTGGGGATGTCGCTGGCGCCGGGTCTGGAGCTTGTTGCTGGTCGGCGGGACCGAGGGATGGCTGGGGCAGTCGCTATGGCTGCGCGAGATCGGCGGGCGAGAGGCCGGGCCGCCGCCGCCGGTGGATCTCGCGGCGGAGCGGGGGGCGGGCGAGTTCGTGCGGCGCATGATCCTGGCCGGCCGCGTGCGCGCATGCCACGACCTGTCCGATGGCGGATTGCTGATCGCGGTGGCCGAGATGGCGATGGCCGGCGGGACCGGGGCAGACCTGCTCGCGGCGCCGAGCGGCATCGCGGCGCATGCGTACTGGTTCGGCGAGGACCAGGGCCGCTACGTGCTGGCGGTTGAGGATGCCGAGGCGCTGTTGCGTGAGGCAGGTGATTTGCCGATCGCAGCGGCTGGGCGTTACCGGTGGGCCTGATTTGAAACTGCCGGGCGACGTAACCATATCGCTCGATAGGCTAAGGGAGGCGCATGAGCGCTTCTTCCCGGACTGGATGCGGAGCTGATCCATGGCCATGGTGCCGAGTGACATCGAGGCTTTGATCAAGGCGGCCTTGCCGGACGCGCGGATCACGATCGAAGATTTGGCCGGCGATGGCGACCACTATGCCGCCACCGTCACCAGCGAGGCGTTCCGCGGCCTATCGCGGGTCCAGCAGCATCAGATCGTCTATGCGGCCCTGCAGGGACGGATGGGCGGCGCGCTCCATGCGCTGGCGCTGCAGACCAACACACCAGAGTAGAACGAGCAGGAGCCGAGCATGTCCGATCCGACGAGCCAGCGTATCAGCAACGACATCAGCAGCAACAAGGTGATGCTCTACATGAAGGGCAACGCCATGTTCCCGCAGTGCGGCTTCAGCGCCCGCGTGGTGCAGATCCTGACCCATATGGGCGTGCCGTTCCAGACCGCGAACGTGCTCGAGGACGCCGACCTGCGCGAGGGCATGAAGCATTTCAGCAACTGGCCGACCATCCCGCAGCTCTACGTCGACGGCGAGTTCGTCGGCGGCTGCGACATCGTGACCGAGATGTATCAGTCGGGCGAGCTCGAGGCGCTGCTGAAGGAGAAGGGCGTCCCGCACCAGGCTGCCGCCTGACCGGATGATCCCGGCCGCCGCCTTCGAGTTCTTCCGGGGGCTGGCGGCGAACAACGAGAAGGCGTGGTTCGAGGCGAATCGCGCGACCTACGAGAGCGCCGTGCGGGAACCCGTCGCGGCGCTCATCGGTGCGGTGACGACCGAGCTGACGAAGCGCGGCGTGCCGCTCGAGGGGGACCCGAAGCGGTCGACCTTCCGCATTCATCGCGATGTCCGGTTCAGCAAGGATAAGCGTCCTTACAAGACGCATGCCGGGATCGTCTGGTATCGGCAGGGCAGCGGCAAGAACGGTGCGGGGATCCTCTACCTGCATGTCGATCCCGAGGGATGTTTCGCCGCGGCGGCGTTCTACCGCCCGGAACCCGAGGTGTTGGACAGTCTGCGCGAGCGCATCCGAGTGCATCCGGACAAATTCCTGGACGTGGAAGCGGCGTTGCGGCGGGCCAAGCTCGCGCTGAGCCTGGATGATGCGCTGAGCCGGATGCCGAAGGGCTTCGAGGACCTCAAGGGCAGCCAGGTCGATGCGGCGCTGCGACTGCGATCGTTCATCGTGCGGCGGCCTCTCACCGATAAGCAAGTGCAGGGGCACGGATTGCCGGGATTGGTCGCCGGGTTGGCGGAGGACGCGTTGCCGCTGCTGCGCTTCGGATGGGATGCGGTGGACGAAGTCGCGGGCTGACATTGTCGTTCCGCTTGCGCGGGCGTTATAACCGAGTGAGCGCGGGAGTGACGGCCATACAAGCGACCCAGCAACACGACGATTGGCTCCGCAAGATCGGCATCGATCCGGCGAAGCTGGGATCGCCCGGACAGGCGCCGGGGATGGCGCCTGGCGACGGCACCAAGAAGGTCCAATTCGCGCTCCCCGGCAGCCCGGAGGAGAAGGTCGTCCAGATGGACGAGAAATGGCAGAAGGCGCTGAAGGCCAGCGACTGGCCGGCAGCGGCCGAGGTGGTCAACGGCTTCTCCGCCAGCGGCATGAAATCGCGGCTCGCCAAACTCTCCAAGGAGCAGATCGCCAAGCTCCACAAAGGGGCGATCGACAACCGCAAGGTCGGCCAGAACTCGGCCGTGGCGCTCGCGACGGTGGCGCTGCAGCACCCGGTGCTTGGCACCGCGCAGGCGTCGCGCGCCGAGGAACTGACCAAGCAATTGTCGCCGAAGGACGCCAAAGAGCTGAAATCGGTAATGGAGTCGGCGAAGTCGGAGAAAGAGAAGCAGTACATCACCAAGGGCCTCGCCTCCGGCCACTCGGTCGCGGAGCTGAAGAAGTTCGCGGCCAAGATCGCCGGGAAAGACGAGAAATGGCTGCAGGACAATCTGAGCCTGACCGGCAATTCCGAGGGCAAGGGCGTCAAGCAGCAATGGTCGATGTCGTGCAACGCGACGGCGCAGGAGGCGGTGCGGGGCGAGATGGACCCGCTCTACGCGCTGAAGATGCACGAGGACAATCCGCATCTGACCGAGGCGGACGACAAGAGCGGCAGCAAGCTCAACCCGACGCTCGCCAAGGAGCAGAAGAAGCTGCTCGAGAGCAAGAACGAGGACGGCAGCAAGGGCGGCCAGGCCGTGGCGCGGGGCAGCGGCATCTCGGCGCGGGGGCGCTGGAACACCGACTTGCTGAACAAGATCTCTAAATCGACCGGGGTTGATTACGAGCGAAAGGTCGTCGGCACCGACGAGACGATGGACGAGACGGTCGGCTCGATCAATGACGGGCTCGCCAAGGGCGCGCCGGTGCCGATCGTGGTCGGCGATGGCGGTCAGAACGCGACGGCGCACTACGTCGTCATCATGGCGACCGACCCCGGGCCGCCCCGCTACTACAGCATCCATGACCCGGCGAGCGGCGACACCGTCGTCCGCAGCGAGGACCAACTCCGCACGGGCAACCTCGACATCGGCTGGACCACGCTCTACTCGATCGAGAAACCGACCGAGGTGAAGGTGAAGCCGAAGAAGGGCAAGAAGTAGGATGATCCGCAGCTACACCAAGGCGGAACTGCTCGCCCTCACGCCGGACCGCTATCTGGCCGACGGGTTCTGCGATGCTGCCGGCGATCCGCGTCCGGAACTGCTGACGGAATACGCGACGGCTGCGACGAACCAGCTGATGCAGGGCGAGTTGTCGCCGGACGAGCTGACGTTCACGGTCGAGGCGTTCCGGTTGGCGCTGCCGATGCAGTCGGGCGAGCCGGCGGCGCAGGCGCATGGCGCGGTCGAGGAGGCGCTGGCCACGGTGGCGCGCATGATCCGGCAGCCAAACAATGAAAGCTTGATCCAATGGCTGGAACACTGTGCCGACCACGTCCGGGACGCGGACGATCTGAGCGCGCTGGAGGATCATCTGGACGCGGTGTTGCGGCTGTATGCGGTCGTGGCGGTGTTCGAGCCGTCGGACTCCTCGTCCTCCTCGCCGGACCCGTCATGAGCGCGGCGGCGTTCCGGGTCGAGATCGGGCGGCAGACGCTGGATGCGTCGGCGCCCGAAGTGGTGGCGGCGATCGAGCGGCAGAACGAGCATCAGCGCCTGCCGGGCTTGGACGATGCGCTGAACCCGCGGGTGATCGATCCGGCGAAGTTCGCGGCGTTGGTGAAGGCGGTCTCTGCCGATGCGGCGCAAAAGCTGAAGGGGCGGGCGCTGTTCCTCGACCCGGTCGCGCTGCGGATCGCGGCCAGTTCGCCGACGAAGCCGGCTGATTTCGCGGGCAAGCTCCATTTCAAGACCGGCGACAAGGTGGGCGATGCCGTGTCGGCGAGCGTCGATGCGCCGTATGATTGCGATCTGGCGCGGGAGCGCACGGCGGCGGCGCGGCGGCGGACCGAGGCCGCGACAAGCGAGGTGGAGGCGTTCGACGCCAAGAAGCAGCCGGCGGCGGTGCCGCGTCAGGTGCGCTACCGGGCCGCGCTGGCTTGGCGGGAAAACGCCCATGCCGCGGCTTCCTGCGCACCGGCGGACGCGGCGGCGAGGACCGAGGCGCAGGCTGCAGAGAAGGCTGCTACCGAGTACCAGATACTCGGCGGCAGCATGCAGTAGGTCAGCAGACTGGAGCGGCGGCAGCGCGTGTGTCGGCGCGGCCGAGGTTGAACAGCGGGCGGAGCTGCACGCCGATCCAGCTGCCGGCGAGGGCCAGCAGCATCCAAGCCCAGCCGGAGAGATTGCCGACGGAGATGGCGCTGAAATAGGCGCCGATGTTGCAGCCGTTGGACAGGCGGGCGCCGTAGCCCATTGCGATGCCGCCGAGGAGCGCGCCCAGCCAGGCTTTGGCGCCGCCGCCGAGGGTCGGGCGGAACAGCCCGGCCGTGGCGGCCGCGAGCGCGGCGCCGAGCAGGATCGCGGCGTCCATCACCGAGGTCGTGTCCCGCAGCAGCGTGCGGTCGAGCTGGCCGGCGAAGCCCGGCCGCTGCCAGTAGGCCCAGCCATGCGCGTCGAAGCCGAGCGTCGTCG
Source organism: uncultured Alphaproteobacteria bacterium (assembly GCA_963848035.1). GTDB lineage: Bacteria > Pseudomonadota > Alphaproteobacteria > Acetobacterales > Acetobacteraceae > JAVVHH01. The sequence goes on along the minus strand of CAWKCD010000001.1, from coordinate 540,877 downwards.
CGATTTGCGAACCCCAGAGGGCGAAGGCGGAGGTCTCTCCCCACGGCTTGCCAGCGAGGATCAGGGTAGCGGCATTCAGCACTGCGAGCATGACGCCGCCCCAAATCAGCAGCGGGACCTGCTTGCCGCGGCTGAATCGGCCGGCGACGAACCAGAGCGCGACGAGGGCGGCGAGCTGGATCGCGATGGCCGGGCCATAGCCGACAAGGCCTTGCGCGGTGACGGCCGGGAGGGTGGGGAGCGACCACCAGAAGCCCATATGCGCGGCGCCGAGCGCGGAGCCGATGACGAAGCCGGCCAGTGTGCCGATCAGCTTGGCGTTGCCGCCGCCGAGGGCGAACAGGGTGCCGGAGGCGCAGCCGCCGCCGACTTGCATACCCGCGCCGAACAGTAGCGCGCCGACGGCGAACCCGACGCCGACGGGCGTTTCGCCGCCGTTGAGCTTGACCCCGAACAGCTCGCCCATGGCGAGCATCGGCATCATCAGGGCGGTGGCGAGGAACAACATCACCGCATGCGCCTGGAAGCCCGAGGCGTCGCGCCGCTCGATCAGGGCGCGGAAGGCGCCGGCGAAGCCGAAGGTGGTGCGCAGCAGGACGGCGCCGATGCCGACGCCGACCAGGACGAGGGCGGGCATGCGCCAGGAATTGTGCGGCTCGAGCGCGGCGACGGCCAGCAGCGCGGCCAGGCCGGCCAGCCCGGCGACGAAGACGAAGCGGTTGATGTCGCCAGCGCGTGCGCGGGGCGAGGGGAGCGGAAAGGTGAGTGACGCCTGACATGACCGCGAATAAGGCGCGTCAGCGGCATCAGGACAATCGGCCCGGTTCAGAAAGGACCGGAGTCATCGCGCATGGCTGGAACCGGAGAAGACCATACTCTCGCGTGCTCACCGCGGAGGTGAGCGTTCGCTTAGGGCGCGCTCTGGATCGGCAGGGCGGTGGTGAACTTCACCCGCTCCATGCTGAAGCGCGAGCTGACGTTCTTGAGCGGGACGGCGGCGATCAGGCGCTTGTAGAAGGCGTCGTAGGCGGGAATGTCGCTGGTGACGACGCGGAGCATGTAGTCGATGTCGCCGGCCATCCGATGCACTTCGACCACCTCGGGAAAGCTCGTGACCGCATTGGCGAAAGCGTTCGAGCCAGTCGGGCGTGTGGTCGCCGGCCTCGATCGAGACGAATACGGTCAGCCCGAGCCCCAGCTTCTCCGGCGACAGCAGCGCGACCCGGCGCTCGATCACGCCGGTGGCTTCGAGCCGCTGGATCCGCTTCCAGGCCGGGGTCTGCGACAGGTGCACCTGCTCGGCGAGCTGCGCGATCGAGAGGGTGCAGTCCTCCTGCAGCAGCGACAGCAGCTTTCGGTCGGTCTTGTCCATCTACGCGGCGACGCGCGTCGGCGCGGACGTCCTTGATGTCGCGGAAGGTGAGGCCGGGGTTCAGCTCGACGGTGCGGCGCATCATGAAGGCGGAGCTGGCGAGGAAGACCGGGTCGCCGTCGACGTCGTCGGCCATGGCGGTGCGGTTGGATCGGCATGAAGTTGGCGATGGCGGTCTTCTCGCCGGTGACCCAGCGGGCGAGCTGGTAGGGCACGGGCTCGAAGCCGATGGCGACGCCGTATTCGCCGCCGAGGCGGGCCTGCAGCACGTCGAGCTGCAGCGTGCCGACGACGCCGACGATGGGCTGGCTGCCGTCCTGCGGGCGGAACAGCTGGACGACGCCTTCCTCGGCGAGTTCCTGCAGCGCCTGGCGCAGCTTCTTGGCCTTCATCGCGTCGTCGAGGCGGACGCGGCGGAGGATTTCGGGGGCGAAATAGGGGACGCCGACGAAGTTGAGGTCCTCGTCCTCGGTCAGCGTGTCGCCGATGCGCGAGCGTGCCGTGGTTGGGGATGCCGACGACGTCGCCGGCGAAGGCCTCCTCGGCGATCTGGCGGTCGCGGGCGAAGAAGAATTGCGGCGCGTGCAGCGGGATCTGCTTGCCGGTGCGGACCTGGCGCAGCCGCATGCCGCGCTCGAGCCGGCCGGAGCAGACGCGGGCGAAGGCGATGCGGTCGCGGTGGTTGGGATCCATGTTGGCCTGGATCTTGAACACCAGCGCGGTCAGCTTGTGCCTCGGTCGCGTGGACGGTGCGGGTGTCGGCGGGCTGGTCGCGCGGCGGGGGGCCGAAGGCGACGAGGCTGTCGAGCAGGTCGGAGACGCCGATCTCCTTGATCGCGGAGCCGAAGAAGACCGGGGTGAGGGTGCCCTCCATGAAGGCGGCGCGGTCGAATTCGGGCAGGGCGGCCTGGACCAGCTCGAGCTCCTCGCCGAGCTGGATCATGCGGTCGTCGCTCTGGGCCAGCGGCTCGGTCAGGTGCAGGTCGCGGGTCAGCACGTCGTAGGTGCCGGCGAAGGTGGCGGCGCGGCCGACCGGCCAGGTGACCGGCGCGGTGTCGAGCGCGAGCGTGCTGGCGACCTCGTCGACGATCTCGAACGGGTCGCGCGCCTCGCGGTCCATCTTGTTGATGAAGGTCAGGATCGGGATGTCGCGCAGGCGGCAGATCTCGAACAGCTTGCGGGTGCGCGCCTCGATGCCCTTGGCGGCGTCGATCACCATGACGGCGGAATCGACGGCGGTCAGCGTGCGGTAGGTGTCTTCGGAGAAGTCCTCGTGGCCGGGCGTGTCGAGCAGGTTGAAGACGCAGCCGCCGTATTCGAAGGTCATCACCGAGGTGACGACGGAGATGCCGCGTTCGCGCTCGATGCCCATCCAGTCGGAGCGGGTGCGGCGGCGCTCGCCCTTGGCGCGGACGTTGCCGGCGAGCTGGATAGCGCCGCCGGCGCGGAGCAGGCGTTCGGTCAGCGTGGTCTTGCCGGCGTCCGGGTGCGAGATGATCGCGAAGGTGCGGCGGCGGCTGATTTCTTCGGTGGGGGTCATGGCGCCCTTTTAGGTGGGTGCGGGCAGTTCAGCTTGCATGGCCCTCACCCCTGCCCTCTCCCGCAAGCGGGAGAGGGTGAGATGGGCGGTGGGTTAGCGCGAGTAGAACTCGACGACGAGGTTCGGTTCCATCGTGACCGGATACGGCACGTCGGTGAGCTTCGGCGCGCGGCCGAAGCGGCCCTTCATGGCGCGATGGTCGACTTCGAGATAGTCGGGCACGTCGCGCTCGCCGCTCTGGGCGGCGTCGAGCACGATGGCGAGCTGCTTGCTCTTCTCGCGCACTTCGATCTCGTCGCCGTCGCTTGACGAGGTAGCTGGGGATGTTGACCCGCTTGCCGTTGACGGTGATGTGGCCGTGGTTGACGAACTGGCGCGAGGCGAACGGCGTCATCGCGAACTTCATGCGATAGACGACCGCATCCAGCCGGCGCTCGAGCAGCTCGATCAGGTTCTCCGAGGTGTCGCCCTTGCGGCGCACGGCCTCGTCGTAATACTTGCGGAACTGCTTCTCGCCGATGTTGCCGTAGTAGCCCTTCAGCTTCTGCTTGGCCATCAGCTGGACGCCGAAGTCGGTCGGCTTCTGCTTGCGGCGCTGGCCGTGCTGGCCGGGGCCGTATTCGCGCTTGTTGATCGGCGACTTGGCGCGGCCCCAGAGGTTCACGCCGAGGCGGCGGTTGATCTTGTACTTGCTTTCGGCGCGCTTGGTCATGCGCGGTACTCCATTCTAGATGCCACGGTTGTGCGGCTTGTTGCACCGGTAGTCCGCAATAGCGATGCGGCGGGCGCACGCCCGGATGGCGCGTCCACGTTCCCGGCAGTGGCGGGCATCTACGCTCCGAGGCTGGTGCTGTCAATCTGCCGGGCGAGGCCATATAGCGGCGCATGATCTCTCGCGGCGACATCCTCTGGCTCGGCATCGCATCCGGCGTCTCCGGCGGGCTGATCGGCGGCGGGTTGCTCGGCGTCGGAATGACGCTGGCTATCCAGGGCGCGCCGATCGGCATCCTGCTGATCTGCATCGGCGGCCCGGCGTCGGCGCTGATCGGCTGGCTGATGTCGCGCCGGCTGGCGCGGCAGCTCACAGATCCGGGTTAGGCTCCTCGGGCTCGAGCCGGCCGCGCGGCCGCCGCCCGAGCGCCAGCCCGGCGACGATGCCGTGCAGGGTGCGGATCTCCTGCTCGGTGGCCTCGCCGCGCTGGAACAGGTGTCGGATGTTGCTGCACCATGCCGGGCCGCTTGGGCGCGTTGCGCAGGAAGCCGCAGGCGTCGAGTTGGTCGACGAGGTGTTCGAGGAAGCTGTCCAGTTCGGCCTTGGTGGCGATCTGGGTCTTGTGGGTGAGGAGCTGTCGCGGCGGGGTGGTCTCGGCTGCGGTCCACCACTCGTAGGCCATGACCATCACGGCCTGGGCCAGGTTGAGCGAGTCGAATTCGGGGTTGAGCGGGTATTTGATCAGCGTGTCGGCGGCGGCCATGTCGTCGTTGTCGAGGCCGGCGCGCTCGGGGCCGAACAGGATGCCGCAGCGCAGGTCGCGGGCGGCGGCGGCGCGGATGTCGGCGGCGCCTTCGCGCGCGGTCATCACCGTCTTGATGATGTGGCGCGGGCGCGGGCAGGTCGCGAAGACGCGGTGCAGGTCGGCGACGGCGTCGGCGACCGTCTCGTGCAGGGTGATCGCTTCGAGGATGCGGTCGGCGCCCGACGCGGTGCGCCAGGCGCGGTCCTGCGGCCAGCCGTCGCGGGGGGCGACGAGGCGGAGGTGGAACAGGCCGCCATTGGCCATGCAGCGGGCGACGGCGCCGATATTGTCGGCGAGCTGCGGGCGGACCAGGACGACCACCGGGCTGCCGGGGATCGGGTGGAGGTCGGCGCCGCCGTCGCGCCGGTCAAGCGGGGGCGACCCGGCGCCAGTCGGTGGTGCCGTTCGGCCGGTCCTCGAAGGCGACGCCGCGGGCCAGCCACTCGGCGCGGATGGCGTCGGCGCGGGCGAAGTCGCGGGACTTGCGGGCGGCGATGCGCTCGGCGATGGCGGCCTCGACCGCGGCCGGCTCGATCCCGCGCTGGAACCAGGCCGCCGGCTCCTGCTGCAGCAGGCCGAGCAGCGCGCCGGCGGCCTTCAGCCCGGCGGCGGCATCCGCGTCGCCGGCGATCGCGCGGCCGGCCAGTTCGTGCATGGCGGCGAAGGCGGCGGGCGTGTTGAGGTCGTCGCACAGCGCGTCGAGCACGGCCGCGGGCACGTCGGCCTCGGCGCGCGGGCAAGCGGGCGAGGGCGCGGTAGAAGCGGTCGAGGTCGCCCTGCGCTTCGCGCAGGCCGTCGAAGCTGAATTCGAGCGTCGAACGGTATTGCGCGCGGAGCAGCAGCAGGCGGATCGCCTCGGACGGCGCGCGCTCGCGCACCTCGCGGATGGTGTGGAAATTGCCCAGGGATTTGGACATCTTCTCGTGCTCGGAGAGCAGCATGCCCGCGTGCAGCCAGAAGCGGGCGAAGTGGCTGCCGGGCAGGGCGCACAGGCTCTGCGCGCGCTCGTTCTCGTGGTGCGGGAAGATCAGGTCGCCGCCGCCGCCATGGATGTCGAAGGTCTCGCCGAGGTAGCGCCAGGCCATCGCGCTGCACTCGATGTGCCAGCCGGGCCGGCCGCGGCCCCAGGGAGAGTCCCAGCCGGGGATCTCGGGCGGCGACGGCTTCCAGAGCACGAAGTCGCCGGCGTCGCGCTTGTAGGGGGCGACGTCGATGCGGGCGCCGGCCAGCAGCTCGTCCGGGCTGCGGCCGGAGAGCGCGCCGTAGCCGGGGAAGGCGGCGACGGCGAACAGGACGTGGCCTTCGGCCTCGTAGGCGTGGCCGCGCTCGATCAGCCGCTCGATCAGCGTGATGATCTCGGCGATGTGGCTGGTGACGCGCGGCTCGATGTCGGGCGGCAGGTTGCCGAGGCCGGCCATGTCGGCGTGGAACTGCGCGGTGGTGCGCGTCGGTGACGGACGCGATCGTCTCGCCGCTCTCGGCGGCGCGCGCGTTGATCTTGTCGTCGACGTCGGTGATGTTGCGGACGTAGGTGACGCGCGGGTAGAGGTGCCGCAGCAGGCGGGCGAGCACGTCGAACACGGTGAAGGTGCGGGCGTTGCCGATATGGGCGAGGTCGTAGACCGTGGGGCCGCAGACATAGAGCCGTACATGATCCGGATCGATCGGCGACGAAGGCTCTCGCGTTGCCGGGTCATGCTGTTGTGCAGCGTCAGGCGGGACATGGCGCTTCAATGGTGCAGGCTCGCGGCGCTTGCAACTAGATCCCTGGCGGCGGTAGCGGTAATTGCGTAATCAGTGTAACGATTTGCGCAGATTTTGGGGGATCAGGGGTGCATATTTCTCGTTTCGTCTTGCTGGGCGCTGCGGCATTGGCGGCATGCGCGGCGCCGCCGATGGGGCCGATGGTCCAGGTGATGCCGGGTCCGAACAAGCCGTTCGCGCAGTTCCAGGATGAGGACATGTCGTGCCGCAGCTTCGCGCAGGGGCAGGTGGCGGGGCAGGCGCAGGCGGCCAACAACACGGCGGTGGGCGGCGCGGTGCTGAGCACGGTGATCGGCGCCGGGCTGGGCGCGGCGATCGGCGGCGGCCGCGGGGCGGCGGTCGGCGCGGCGACGGGCGCGGGCTTCGGCGCGGCGGCTGGGCGCGGGCGGCAGCAGCGGCGCGCAGGTCGGCATCCAGATGCAATACGACAATGCCTATTCGCAGTGCATGTATGCGCGCGGCAACCAGGTGCCCGGTTATGCGCCGCAGCCGGTTGGTTATGCGCCGGTACGGTGCGCGGGATCGGGCTAGTGCAAGCGGTGCAGATCGAGCTGAACCGGCTCGGCTACATGCGCGGCCCGGCGGATGGACGTCCGGGGCCGCAGACGGTGAATGCGATCTCGTCGTTCGAGGCGTCGCATGGGTTGCCGGTCGATGGCGTGGCGTCGCCATATCTGCTGGACAACCTGCGGCAGACGGCGGCGGGGTACTAATCGGCTCGTGCCATCATCGGCCGTCGAGTCCGATGATGGCACGAGGCATATGCCCCCGATATCTTGGCGTGCTCGCACCATCAGTCGTCGCTGTTGCACCGGCACGTCGCCGGCGAGTTGCTGAACGAGACGCCGGATTGGGCAGAGGAGCGGTCTAGATAGTTCGTCCGGGCACGCGGTGGCGGTAGGCGAGGGCTTCGGCCACGTCGGACCGGCGCACCGTCGGTTCGCCGGCGAGGTCGGCGATGGTTCGGGCGACGCGCAGCACGCGGGTGAAGCCGCGGGCGGAGAGGCGCAGTTTTTCCGAGGCCTGCTCGGCCAGGGTCCGGGCGTCCGGGTGCAGTTCGATCGCGCCGACATCGGCTTCGGCGTTGCTGGTCGGGCCTTGCGCGCCATAGCGGTCGCGTTGGCGGGCGCGGGCGGCTGAGACGCGGGTCGCGACGGCCTCGGTGCGCTCGCCGGGCGGGGCGCGGGAGAGCTCGGCGGGCGGGACCGGCTGGACCTGGACGACGATGTCCATGCGGTCGAGCAGGGGGCCGCTGATCCGGCCCATGTAGTCCTCGCCGCAGCGTGGCGCCTTGTTGCACTCGCGCGAGGCGTCGCCGAGATGGCCGCAGCGGCAGGGGTTCATCGCGGTGACGAGCTGGAAGCGTGCCGGGTAGGTGACATGGGCGGCGGCGCGGGAGACGGTGGTGCGGCCGCTCTCGAGCGGCTGGCGCAGAGCTTCGAGCGCCTGGCGCGGAAATTCCGGCAGCTCGTCGAGGAACAGCACGCCGCGATGGGCGAGGCTGACCTCGCCGGGTTTGGCGCGGATGCCGCCGCCGGCCAGGGCGGCTTGCGAGGCGCCGTGATGGGGTTCGCGGTAGGGCGGGCGCATGACGAGGCGTCCGCCGTCGAGCAGTCCGGCGACCGAGTGGATCATGCTGACCTCGAGCGCCTCGGCGGGCGAGAGATCGGGCAGCAGCGGCGGGAGACGGGCGGCCAACATGCTTTTGCCGGCGCCGGGCGGGCCGACCAGCATGAGGTTGTGGCCGCCGGCGGCGGCGATCTCGAGGGCGCGCTTGGCGGTCTCCATGCCGCGCACTTCGGCCAGATCGGGGAAGCCCTCCTGCGGCTGCGCGGCGGCCGCTTCCGGCGGGGCGAGGACCTGCGTGCCGCGGAAATGGTTGATCAGCGTCAGCAGGTCGGGCGCGGCGAGCACTTCGATCCGTCCGGCCCAGGCGGCCTCGCCGCCCTGGATCGCGGGGCAGATCAGTCCGAGGTCGCGCGCGCTGGCCGCCATCGCCGCGGGCAGCACGCCGGCGACCGCGTTCAGGCTGCCGTCCAGCGAGAGTTCGCCGAGGGCGGCGTATTCGGCGAGGTCCTCGCGGGGCAGCACGTCCATCGCGGACAGCACGGCGAGCGCGATCGGCAGGTCGAAATGGCTGCCCTCCTTGAGCAGGTCGGCCGGCGCCAGGTTGATCAGCACGCGCTTGGGCGGCAGCGACAGGCCCATCGCGGTGAGCGCCGCGCGGACCCGCTCGCGCGCTTCGCCGACCGCCTTGTCGGGCAGCCCGACGACGAGGAAGGCGGGCAGGCCGCTCGAGATCTGCACCTGCACTTCGACCGGCACGGCTTCGATGCCGCTGAAGGCGAAGGACAGGATGCGGGCGATCATCCGGCGTAGGCGGCGAGGAAGCGCTGGAGCAGCTTGCCGAGCAGGTCGGTGTTGTAGCCGCCCTCCTGGACGATGGCGGCGGGCAGTCTGAGGGCGCCGATGCGTTCGCCGGCGCGGGCGAAGCCGTCTTCGCGTGACGGCGAGATAGTTCAGCGGTTCGTGCTCGGAGGCGTCGAAGCCGAGGCTGAGGACGAGGGCGTCGGCGCCGAAGCGGCGGATGGCGGAGAGGCCAGTGTCGAGGGCGACGAGCCAGCGGGAGTCGGCGCTGCCGCGGGCCAGCGGGAGATTAAGGTTGAAGCCCTCGCCGGGCCCGGCGCCGCGTTCGTCCTCGTGGCCGACATACCAGGGATAGTAGCCGCCGGGATCGCCGTGGAGCGAGACGAACAGGACGTCGTCGCGGGCCCAGAAAGCGGCCTGGGTGCCGTTGCCGTGGTGGCTGTCGATGTCGAGCATGGCGACCCGGGCGGCGCCGGCTTGGCGCAGGCGTTCGGCGGCGAGGGCGGCGTTGTTCAGGTAGCAGTGGCCGCCGGCGCGCGCCGGGTAGGCGTGATGGCCGGGCGGGCGGACGAGCGCGTAGGCGGTTCGCCCCGCGGCGGCTTCGTCGGCGGCAGCGAGCGCGCAGCGGGCGGCGGAAAGGGCGGCTTCCCAGGTGTGCGGGCCGATCGGGCAGGCGGCGTCGGCGGTGAACCAGCCGGTGCGGCCGACGATGGAGGGGCTGGGGCGGGCGCCGTTGGCGAGCATCTCGGGCGTGGGGTGGATGTTGGCGACGGCTTCGGGGCCGGCGCCGGGGAGTTCGGCCCAGTCGGCATGGGCGGTGCGGAGGAAGTCGAGGTAGTCGGGGGTGTGGACCAGCTCGAGGGAGCTCTGCGGGGCGTGCGGCGGGGATTCGGGCGTTAGCGAGAGGGTGGCCACCCCCTGCAAAAGGGAGACCGCACGCGCTGGGATCTCGAAGTTCGGCCGGAGCTGGCCGCGCTGGAGGAAAAACCCTGGCGTGTGCTGGAGCTGAATCTCATCCCAGAACACCTTCACCTGTCATCTCCGCTGCCGCCGTGTTCTCCTTGCGGCACGATGGACCTGCGGATCAAGTCTGCGGGCGAGGAAAGAGGGGTTTGGGATGCGTATTGCCGTCGGCGGGTTTCTGCACGAGAGCCATTCGTTCGCGCCGCTGCCGACCAGCTACGCCGATTTCCTGCGTCCGGGCGGGTTTCCGCCGCTGACGTCCGGGCCGGCGCTGCTGCCGGTGATCCGCGGCGCGTCGTGCGGGTTGCGGGGGGCGATCGAGGTGGCGGAGGCGGAGGGGCACGTGTTGGTGCCGCTGACCTGGTGTTTCGCCAATCCGGCGGGGCCGGTGCAGGACGAGGCGTTCGAGCGGGTGGCGGCGTTGATCGGCGCCGGGCTGTCGGCGGCGTTGGATGAGGGGGCGCTGGACGGGGTGTATCTCGATCTGCATGGGGCCGGGGTGGCCGATCGTTTTCCGGACATGGAGGGCGAGTTGCTGCGGCGGGTGCGCGCGATCGTGGGTGACGTGCCGGTGGCGGCGAGCCTGGATCCGCATGCGAACATGACCGAGGCGATGGTGCTGCATTCGGATTCGCTGTCGCCGTATCTGACATACCCGCATGTGGACATGCCGGCTGCCGGAGCGCGGGCGATGCGGCTGTTGCTGCGGCGGATCCGGCTTGGGGCGGCGGTTCGAGGTGGCCTATCGGCAGGTGGATTACCTCATTCCGATCACCAGCCAATGCACGCTGATGGCGCCGATGGCGGATGTGATGGCGGCGCGGGAGGCGATCCTGTCGGAGACGGGCGCGATCGAGCTGGCCTGGTGTTTCGGGTTTCCCTATGCGGATTTCGACGGCTGCGGCCCGGCGCTGGCGGCCTATGCCGAGACCAAGGCGGCGGCGGAGGCGGCGGCTTCGCGGTTCCTGGCCGAGTTGGAGCGGCGGGAGGCCGAGTTCCACTCGGAGATCCTGGATGCGGGGGACGCCGTGCGGGCGGCGCTGCGGGAGACCGGCGGGCCTGTCGTGATCGCGGATACGCAGGACAATCCGGGCGGCGGCGGGCATGGCGATACGACGGGGCTGCTGGCGGAGCTGGTCCGGCAGGGCGCGCGGGGCGCGGTGCTGTGCCTGATCAACGATCGGGAGAGCGCGGCCGCTTGCCATGCGGCGGGGGAGGGGGCGGCGGTCGATCTGCAGCTCGGGGGCAAGTCGGATGGGGCGCCGTTGGCGGTTCGGGCGCTCGTGCTGCGGCTGACCGACGGACGTTTCACGCTGACCGGGCCGATGGGGGCGGGCAATCCGGGCAATCTCGGGCATTGCGCGCTGATCGAGGTGGAGCCGGGGATCCGGGTGATGGTGGTGAGCCGGAAAATGCAGGCGCTGGATCAGGCGATCCTGCGGCATGTGGGGATCGAGCCTTCCGAGGCGCCGATCCTGGCGCTGAAATCGTCGGTGCATTTCCGGGCCGATTTCGGGCCGATCGCGCGGCGGATCATCGTCGCAGCGGCGCCGGGGCCGGTGATCGCCGATCCGGCGGTGTTGCCGTTCCGGCATTTGCGGCCGGGCTTGCGGCTGCGTCCGGGGGCGAACCGGTAGCGCAACCGCGCGGCGGACCCATGTCGGGACGATCCGCCGATCAGGAAACGCCGCGTGCCCGAAGGTCATACCGTTCATCGCCTCGCCAATGCGTTCAACGAATTCTTCGTCGGCCAGGTGCTCGAGGCGAGCAGCCCGCAGGGGCGGTTCGCGGATGGTGCTGCGGCAATTGACGGCAAGCGGCTGCTGGCGGCGGAGGCTTGGGGCAAGCAGATGTTCCTCGGCTTCGAGGGCGATCTGTGGCTGCGCGTGCATCTCGGGATGTACGGGATGTGGCGGTTCGACGGGCCGGGCCTGGAGGGAATTGGGCGGCGCTCGCGGGAGGAGGCTGCGCAGGACGAGGAGGGCAGACCGGTGGCGCGCGGCGTGGTGCGGCTGCGGTTGGCGAGCGCCACGCATATCGCGGATCTGAGCGGGCCGACGATCTGCGCGCTGCAGAGCCCGGCAGAGAAGGCGGCGACGATCGCGGATATCGGGCCGGATCCGCTGCGGGCGGGGGCCCGGCCGTCGCGGGCCTGGGCGGTGATCTCGAAGTCGAAGATGGCGATCGGGCAATTGTTAATGCGGCAGGAGGTGATCGGGGGGATCGGCAACATCTATCGGGCGGAGCTGCTGTTCCGGGCGCGGATCGAGCCGCATCGACCGGGTAGTCAGCTTCGGGAGGCGCAGTTCAAGGCGTTGTGGCGGGATGCGCAGGGGCTGTTGCGGGACGGGGTGCGGGACGGCGTCATTATCACGACGCGGCCGCAGGATCGGCCACGGGGCGTGCCGGTGGTGGGGCGGCGGATGCGGCGGGATGCGCGGTCGTATGTGGCCTTCCGGAACGGCGAGCCTTGCCGGGTGTGCGGGACGCCGATCCGGATGGAGATGATGGCGGGGCGGAAGCTTTACTGGTGCCCGGTTTGTCAGGTGGGCTGACGCTGAACGATGCCGGAAACGATGCTGGCCTTGGGGTGAGCCTGGCAGAGATCGGGCCGCGGGGCGTATGACCAGTCGCGGAATTGGCCAATCACAGCGAAGGAAGCGCAATGAACGATCGGGTCGCCGTCATCACGGCGGGCGGAAGCGGCATGGGAGCGGGCGCCGCGCGGCGGCTCGCGCAGGACGGCCATCGCGTGGCAATCCTCTCCTCGTCCGGCAAGGGCGAGGCGCTGGCGGCGGAATTGGGCGGCCTCGGCGTCACCGGTTCCAACCAATCGCCGGATGATTTGAAGCGGCTGGTGGACGCGACGATGCAGCGCTGGGGACGGATCGACGTGTTGGTCAACAGCGCCGGCCATGGCCCGCGGGCGCCGTTGCTCGACCTGACCGACGAGGACTGGCATCGCGGCATGGAGGTCTATTTCCTCAACGTCGTGCGTCCGACGCGGCTGGTCGCGCCGATCATGCAGGCGCAGAAATCCGGGTCGATCATCAATATCTCGACCTTCGCCGCGTTCGAGCCGGACCCGGTGTTTCCAACCTCCGGGGTGTTTCGCGCCGGGCTCGCGGCGTTCACCAAGCTGTTCGCGGACCGCTACGCGGCGGACAATGTACGGATGAACAACGTGCTGCCGGGATTCATCGACAGCCTGCCGGAGAAGGAGGAGTTCCGGGCGCGGATCCCGATGGGCCGCTATGGCCGGACCAAGGAGATCGCGGCGACGATCGCCTTCCTGGCGTCGGAGGGAGCCGGGTACATCACCGGGCAGAACCTTCGGGTGGACGGCGGGATCACGCGGTCCGTGTAGTAGTCGGCAACCCGGCGCAAACCGATCTCTTTCGTTGACCCAAGGACTGCGCAACGCGGATCAGTATGGAGGTCACGGCGCGCGTAGATTTCGACAGGGTCAGGTGGGGTGGCTACTCGGCGCAGTCGAAATTGGCGGCTTGGTTCACGTCTCCGGTTCCTTTGTAGTGCGGCCAGCCCGGATATTCGCAGAGCGGGCGGGTGCGGCCGGCGACGGCGTAGGTGTCGGTGACCACCGGGTTCTCGGGTGGGCCGCCAGCGGTGACCCAATGGTCGAGGGCGCCGAGGGCGTCCCAGGTGGGGGTGAAGGCGGTGCCATTGCCGCTATGGGCGGTGCCGGGCAGTTCGTAGAATTTGAAGAACCCGGCGACGGTGTCGCGGCCCATGGTGCGGACGACGGCGTCGAAATATTGCTCGGTGGCCTGGGGCGGGATGATCTGGTCGGCCATGCCGTGGACCATGACGATCTTGCCGCCGCGGCGGGCGAAGGCGGAGAGGTCGGTCTGGGTCATGTCGAGCAGGTTGGCGAGGTCAGCGAGGCGGGCGCGCCATTTGCCGGGATGCTCGGGGTCGAGGTTGCGCCAGTCGGCGTTGGGGTCGCGGGTGACGAAATATTTGAGGAACTGGTCAGCGAAGTTGTGCATGAACGGCATTCCCGCCGTGACGGGGAAGGCGGGGGCCACCGTGCCGAGGCCCTGGGCGGTGACGCCGCGGGACATGTCGTCATCGGTGCGGCTGCCGAAATCGGTGCCCCAGGCGTTGAAGCCGGGATAGCTGACGCCGGTGCCGACGGTTTCGGCGAGGTCGATCGGGGATTCCATGGCTTGGAAGGCGGCGAGTTGCGGGGGCGAGAGATGCGCAGTCGCCGGGTCGAAGCTGCGTTGGCACTGGCGGGTGTTGCTGATGAGGTGGTCGGCGGCGCCGTCGAAGCCGTCGCAGGCGGCGAAGGCGGCGTCGAGCACGGCGCGGCGCTGGGCGAGGTCTGGGTAGGCGCCGGGTTGGAGCAGGGCGCGGGAGACCTTGGCGAATTGCAGGGCGAGGCGCGTGTAGAGCGGGGCGGGCCAGAAGATGATCGCGCCGTCGAGGTCGGACGGGTATTTCTGGATCATCGCGAGGGCTTCCTTGCCGCCGTTCGAGCTGCCGCGGAAGTAGAGCTTGTCGGGCTTGCGGCCGTAGCGCTGGGCGATGACCTGGACGGCGACGTCGTGGGTCTTCTTGAGGGCCTCGTGGGCGTAGTTGCGCAGCGCCTCGTCGTTGGCGGCGAAGGAGCCGTCGGTGGAGGGGCCGGCGTGGCCTGAGTTGCTGGCGAAGGTGGCAAAGCCGCGGCCCAGCGGGGTGGGCATGCCGGCGGGCTGCAGGCGGATGGCGCCGGGCGAGCTGAGGATGCTGCCGTTGAAGCCGCCGCCACCGTACATGAGGGCCTTGCCGTTCCAGGTCTCCGGCAGGTTGACCTCGAGCTTGATGGGCGGTGCGGCCGGGTCGAGCGGGGCGATCTCGGCGGTGACGTGGCAGGACGCGCCGACGGTTTGCGCGGCCGCGACGTGGGCGCCGGAGCTGGGGAGGCCGATGTGGTCGGCGGCGATGGCGAGGGTGGAGAGGCTGGCGCAGGGGGATTGGGCGTGCGCGACGGCGGGGCTGAGGGTTGCGATCGCGAGCGCCGTCACAAGCCAGCGGTTGATTGGCATTGTGGTCTCCTCCCGTTGTTTCGCCGGAGCAGATCATCTCGGACGTGCGGGGGCAATGGGGTGCGGATGGCATTGACTTGGGAGGGGCCGGCTCGTATGTCCCCGCTCTGACCAAAACGCCGCTCCGCGTGCCCGCGCAGCGGCGCCTTTCCGTTTGAGGACTGCCGCGCGATGTTCGACGCCCTATCGGGCAAGCTTTCCGACGTTTTCGATCGCCTCCGCGCGCGCGGACGGTTGTCGGAGGCGGATATTGCCGATGCGCTGCGGGAAGTGCGGCTGGCGCTGCTGGAGGCAGACGTCGCGCTGCCGGTGGTGCGCGAGTTCATCAACGGGGTGCGCGAGCGGGCCTTGGGCGCCGAGGTGCTGGATAGCGTCAGCCCCGGGCAGATGGTCATCAAGATCGTCAACGACCAGCTCGTCGAGGCTCTCGGCGGCACGGGGGCGGTGCCGCTCAACCTGAATGCGACGGCGCCGATCCCGCTGCTGATGGTGGGTTTGCAGGGGTCGGGCAAGACGACGACGTCGGGCAAGCTGGCGTTGCGGCTGACGCGGCGGGACCGGCGGAAGGTGCTGCTGGCGTCGCTGGACACGCAGCGGCCGGCGGCGCAGCTGCAGTTGCAGCAACTCGCCGAGCAGGCTGGGGTGGCATCGCTGCCGATCATCCCGGGCCAGACCCCGGTCGAGATCGCCCGCCGCGCGATGGAGACCGGCCGGCGCGAAGTCTTCGACATCGTCATCCTCGACACCGCCGGGCGGTTGTCGATCGACCAGGCGCTGATGGACGAGGTCCGCGCCGTCCGCGAGGCGACCAACCCGGCGGAGACGCTGCTGGTGGTCGACGCCATGACCGGTCAGGACGCGGTCAATACGGCCAAGGCGTTCAACGACGCTCTCGGCGTCACCGGCATCGTGATGACGCGGATGGACGGCGATGCGCGCGGCGGCGCGGCGCTGTCGATGCGGCAAGTCACGGGCGCGCCGATCAAGCTGACCGGCACCGGCGAGAAGCTGGATGCGCTCGAGGAATTCCATCCGGAGCGCGTCGCGGGGCGCATCCTCGGGATGGGCGACGTGGTCGGGCTGGTCGAGAAAGCCAGCGAGAACATCGAGCAGGAGGACGCGGAGCGGCTGGCCAAGCGCATGATGCGCGGGCAGTTCGATCTCGACGACTACGCGAACCAGCTCAAGCAGATCACCAAGATGGGCAGCCTTTCGGGCATCCTGGGCATGTTGCCGGGCGTGGCGAAGCTGAAGGGCCAGCTCGACGAGGCGAAGCTCGACACCACGATCCTGAAGCGTCAGGCGGCGATCATTTCGTCGATGACGAAGAAGGAGCGCAAGACGCCGGACGTGATCAAGGCGAGCCGCAAGAAGCGGATCGCCGCCGGTTCGGGGACGACGGTGCAGGACGTGAACAAGCTGCTCAAGCAGTTCGACGACATGTCCACGATGATGAAGCGCATGGGCAAGCTCGGTCAGAAGGGCCTCATGCGGCAGGGTATGGGCGCGCTGATGCCGAAGGGCATGAGCCAGGGACCGCGCCGTCCGTTTTAACTTTCTACGTCAAGGAAACACTCTCTATGGGCTTGAAAATCCGTCTTTCCCGCGCTGGCGCCAAGAAGCGGCCGTACTACCACATCGTGGTTGCCGACAGCCGCAGTCCGCGGGATGGCCGCTTCCTCGAGAAGGTCGGCAGCTACAACCCGATGCTGCCCGCCGAGCACGCGGATCGCGTGCGGCTGCAGAACGAGCGCATCCAGCATTGGATGGACGAGGGCGCGCTGCCGACCGAGCGGGTGGCGAAGTTCCTCGGGCATGCTGGCCTTGCGCCGATGCCAGTGTTCCGCGAGCAGCCGATCCAGTCGGCGCCGAAGAAGAAGGCGCAAGAGCGGGCGAAAGCCGCCGCTGCGGGCTAGTTCTTGGGCGGCAAGCGCATCCTGTTGGGCGTGATCGGCCGACCGCACGGCGTGCGGGGGCTGGTCCACGTCCACTCCTACGCCGAGGAGGATTTGGCGACGTATGCGCCTTTGCTCGATGAGCAGGGGCGGGCATGGTCGCTCGTCTGGCGGTCGGAGGGGATTGCTGAGCTGCGCGATGCGGCGGGCAAGCCGTTGCCGGACCGAAATGCCGCGGAGCTTCTGGTCAACATGAAGCTGTTCGTCGAGCGCGAGCGCTTGGCCGAGCCGGAGGCGGACGATTTCTATCTGTCCGATCTGGTGGGGCTGGCGGCGGTGACGGCGGAGGGCGCGGCGTTGGGCCGGGTCGTGCAGGTGCATGATTATGGCGCCGGGGCGAGCCTGGAGATCGCGGGCGAAGGGGCGGCGCTGCTGGTGCCGTTCACGAAGCTGGCGGTGCCGGAGGTCGACTTGGCTGTGGGGCGGCTTGTGGTCGTGCCGCCGGAGGAGATCGTGCTGGCGCCGGGCTCCGGCCACGGGGTGGATCAGTCGCAGGAGGCGTCGGCATGAGTTGGCGCGCGACGGTCTACACATTGTTTCCGGGGATGTTCCCTGGGCCGCTGGGTCTCTCGCTCGCGGGCAAGGCGCTCGAGCGGGGGCAGTGGCAGCTCGAGGTGAGCGACATCCGGGAGGCTGCTTCGGACAAGCACCGGACGGTGGACGACACGCCGTTCGGGGGCGGCGCGGGGATGGTGATGCGGCCGGACGTGCTCGATGCGGCGATCGGGCCCGACGATGCGCGGCCGCTGCTCTATTTGTCGCCGCGGGGGCCGGCGTTGACCCAGGATCGCGTTCGTTCGCTCGCTGCCGGGCCCGGTGTGCGGCTGCTCTGTGGGCGTTACGAAGGCGTCGATCAGCGGCTGCTCGATGCGCGTGGCGCGGAAGAGGTCAGCATTGGGGATTACGTGCTCTCGGGCGGGGAATTGCCGGCTTTGGTGCTGCTCGATGCGTGCGTGCGGCTGCTGCCGGGCGTGATGGGGGCGGCGGAGTTCGGCGGACGAGGAGAGCTTCGCCAACGGGCTGCTGGAATATCCGCAGTATACACGGCCGGCGGAGTGGCAGGGGCGGGCGGTGCCCGACGTGCTGCTGTCCGGCCATCATGCCGCCATTGCTGCGTGGCGCCGGGCGCAGGCGGAAGAATTGACTCGAATTCGCAGGCCGGACCTCTGGCTTGCGCGCATGGACATGGCGCAAGCCGCGCCGTAACAGATCAGACGAAAGGACCAAGCCATGAATATCATTCAGAAATTCGAGGCCGAGCAGATTGCCCGCCTCATCGAAGCCCGCGCGGTGCCGAACTTCCAGCCCGGCGACACGCTTCGCGTCATGGTGAAGGTCGTCGAAGGCGAGCGGACCCGCGTGCAGGCCTATGAGGGCGTGTGCATCGCGCGGTCGAACAAGGGGTTGGGCAGCAACTTCACCGTGCGCAAGATCAGCTACGGCGAGGGCGTCGAGCGCGTGTTCCCGCTCTATGCGCCGACGATCGCGGAGATCGCGGTGGTGCGTCGCGGCGACGTTCGCCGGGCCAAGCTGTATTATCTGCGCGGGCGCAGCGGCAAGTCGGCGCGCATCGCCGAGCGTGCACGTGACGTGGTGGCCGAGCCGGCGAAGACGCCCGCCGCCGCAGCCGAGTAACCGTCGCGCGCCGAAGGCGCGGACGATCTGGAGGAAAGATGGCCAAGACCCTGTTCGACAAGGTTTGGGAAGGTCACGTCGTCGATCGGATGGAGGACGGCACGTGCGTCCTCTACATCGATCGGCACCTCGTGCATGAGGTGACCAGTCCGCAGGCGTTCGAGGGTCTTCGGCTCGCCGGGCGGAGAGTGCGCCGTCCGGACGCGACGATCGCGGTGGTCGACCACAACGTCGCGACCTCGAGCGACCGCAACCAGGGCATCAAGGAAGAGGAAAGCCGAGTCCAGGTCGAGACGCTCGAGCGGAACGTGGCCGATTTCGGGGTGCCGTATTTCCCGATCGCGGATGCGCGGCAGGGCATCGTCCACATCATCGGGCCGGAGCAGGGGATCAGCCTGCCGGGGATGACCATCGTGTGCGGTGACAGCCATACCTCGACGCATGGCGCGATGGGCGCGCTCGCGTTCGGGATCGGCACGTCGGAGGTCGAGCACGTGCTGGCGACGCAGACGCTGCTACAGAAGCCGGCCAAGAACATGCTGATCGAGGTGAACGGCACGCTCGGCGCGGGTGTGACAGCCAAGGACATCGTGCTGTCGATCATCGGCAAGATCGGGACGGCCGGGGGGACCGGGCATGTGATCGAGTATGCCGGCGAGGCGATCCGGGCGCTCGACATGGCCGGGCGGATGACGGTCTGCAACATGAGCATCGAGGCGGGCGCGCGGGCGGGGATGATCGCGCCGGACGAGACGACGTACGACTACATCAAGGGCCGGCCCTACGCGCCGAGGGGCGAGGCGTTCGACCGGGCAGTCGCGTATTGGCGGACGCTGCCATCGGATGCGGGGGCGCATTACGACACGATCGTCACGCTCGACGCAGCCGAGATTGCGCCCATGGTGAGCTGGGGGACCAACCCGGAATCTGTAGCGCCGATCACAGGCACCGTGCCGGACCCGGCGGACGTCGAGGACGAGGCGGCGCGGGCGCAGATGCAGCGCATGCTGGACTACATGGCGCTCAAGCCGGGCCAGAAGTTGGCGGAAGTGCCGGTTGACGTCGTGTTCATCGGCTCCTGCACGAATGGGCGGATCGAGGACATCCGGGCGGCCGCGAAGGTGGCGAACGGCCGGAAGGTCGCCGGCGGCGTGCGGGCGATGGTGGTTCCGGGCAGCGGGCTGGTGAAGCAGCAGGCGGAACGCGAAGGGCTCGACCGTATCCTGCTCGAGGCCGGGTTCGAGTGGCGTGAAGCAGGATGTTCGATGTGCCTGGGCATGAACCCGGACAAGCTGACGCCGGGTCAGCGCTGCGCCAGCACGAGCAACCGCAATTTCGAGGGTCGGCAAGGGCCCGGCGGACGGACGCACCTGCTCTCGCCGGCCATGGCCGCGGCCGCGGCGGTCACCGGTCATCTGACCGACGTGAGGGAACTCGCCTGATGCAGAAGTTCACCGAACTCACCGGCGTGGCGGCGCCGTTGCCGCTGGCCAATGTCGACACCGACAAGATCATCCCGGCACGGTTCCTCAAGACGATCAAGCGCACCGGGCTCGGCGTGCATCTGTTCGACACGCTGCGCTTCGACGGCAAGGGCGAGGAGCGGCCGGATTTCGTGCTCAACCAGGCGCCGTATCGGCACGCCGAAATCCTGATCGCGCACGAGAATTTCGGGTGCGGCTCGTCGCGCGAGCATGCGCCGTGGGCGCTGCTGGATTTCGGCATACGCTGCGTGATCGCGCCGAGCTTCGCGGACATCTTCCATGGCAATTGCTTCAAGAACGGCATCCTGCCGATCCGGCTGCCGCGCGAGATCTGCGACCAGCTGATGGACGACGCTCGGATGGGCGGCAATGCGCGCATCAGCGTCGATCTCGAGCGCCAGGTGGTGGTGCGGCCGAACGGGGACGAGATCCACTTCGAGATCGATCCGTTCCGGAAGCACTTGCTGTTGAACGGGTTGGACGATATCGGTCAGACAATGCAACGGGCCGCGAAAATCGACGGCTACGAGGAAAAGCAGCGCGAGGACGAATCCTGGCTGCCGGGGATTGCGGTCTGATGGCATCCAACAAGCGGCTGCTGGTTTTACCCGGCGACGGCGTCGGGCCCGAGGTGATGCGCGAGGTGCGGCGTGTGCTGGACTGGATGGACCGGCGGCGGCACGTGACGTTCTCGTTCACCGAGGATTATGTCGGCGGCGCGGGCATCGAGCATTACGGCGAGCCGATCACGGACGACATCATCGAGGCCGCCAAGGAGGCGGATGCGGTGCTGTTCGGGGCCGTGGGCGGGCCGCGCTGGGACAAGGTGGGGTTCGACAAGCGACCCGAGCTCGCGATTCTGCGTCTTCGCAAGGAGCTGGGACTGTTCGCCAATCTGCGCCCGGCGATCGTGCTGGATCCGTTGGTGGACGCCAGCACGCTCAAGCCGGACGTGGTGCGCGGGCTCGATCTGATGATTGTCCGCGAGAGCACCGGCGGGATTTATTTCGGCGAGCCGCGCGGCGTCGAGACTCTGCCGGACGGGCAGCAGCGCGGCTACGACACGGAGGTCTACACGACCCACGAGATCGAGCGGGTGGCGCGGGTGGCGTTCGACCTGGCGCGCAAGCGGCAGAACCGGGTGACGTCGGTCGAAAAGGCCAACGTGATGGCGTCTGGGCTGATGTGGCGCCAGATCGTGACGACGCTGCACCAGCGCGAATTCCCCGACGTCGAGCTGTCGCACATGTATGCGGACAATTGCGCGATGCAGCTGGTGCGCAATCCGAAGCAGTTCGACGTGATCGTCACCAGCAACATCTTCGGCGATCTGCTGTCCGACCTTGCCAGCATGCTGACCGGCAGCCTTGGGATGCTGCCTTCGGCGACGCTGGGGGCGCCGGATTCGTCGGGGCGGCGGCACGCGCTATACGAGCCGATCCATGGCAGCGCGCCGGATATCGCGGGCAAGGGGATCGCCAATCCGATGGCGCAGATTCTGAGCTTCGCGATGCTGCTGCGGTGGTCGTTCGGGCTGGAGGAGGAGGCGGTGCTGATCGAGCGCGCCTGCACCAACGTGCTGGCGAGTGGGCTGCGAACAGCCGACGTGATGGCGCCCGGGACGGCCAAGGTCGGCACGTCCGTGATGGGCGAGAGCGTGGTGCGCGAGCTGGACAAGCTCGCGGCCTGAGGCCGCTCGCTAAAGCGGGACGCCCCGGAGCAGCATCAGCGCGCGGGTGAACTCGATCTTGTCCTGGATCGTGGGGCGCAGTGCCGGCGCCGGGTCGAACGGCACCTTGGGGGGCGGGTCGCTCTTGGCTTTGGCGGCCGCGTCCTGCGGGAACGCGCGATCCACGGTGGCGATGGACGCGATCACGGGAATGGATCCAATGGGCATCGTGGTCATCTCCTTGTCATGGCCTGGTGATGCGTTCAGGCGCGGGTTAGGGTTACGGGTCTGAGCTGGAAGTCCCGATGCAAAACACTGAACCGGTCTGGCGTCTCGTCGAAGCCAAACAGGATGCCTACATCGACTTGTCCGATCGGGTCTGGGACACGCCCGAGCTTAACTTCCAGGAGCTGAAATCCGCCCGCGCGCATGCCGACATGTTGCGGGAAGAGGGTTTTCGGGTGGTCGAGGGATTGGCGGGGATGCCGACCTCCGTCATGGGCGAGGCGGGCGAGGGGGGCCCGGTGATCGCGATCCTCGGCGAATATGACGCTCTCCCGGGCTTGAGCCAGGAGGCGGGGGTCACCGAGCATCGGCCGGTGGCGCAGGGCGGTTCGGGCCACGGGTGCGGGCACAATCTGCTGGGCGCGGGGGCGATGCTGGCGGCTGCGGCGGTTAAGGATTGGCTGCGCGAGCAGGGGATCGAGGGCCGGGTGCGCTACTACGGGTGCCCGGCCGAAGAGGGCGGCGCCGGCAAGACCTTCATGGTGCGGGACGGGGTGTTCGACGACGTGGACATCGCGATCTCGTGGCATCCGGCACCGTTCGCAGGCGTCAACGAGGCGCATTCGCTGGCGATCCTGCAGGTGGATTATGCCTTCGTCGGCCGGGCCGCGCATGCGGCAGAGGCGCCGGAGCTGGGGCGCAGCGGGTTGGATGCGGCCGAGCTGATGAACATCGGCGTCAACTACCTGCGCGAGCACATGCCGTCCTCGGCACGCATCCATTATGCGCATCTCGAGTCCGGCGGGGTGGCGCCGAACGTGGTGCAGGCGACGACGACGCTGCGCTACATCGTCCGTGCGGCCGATCTGCCGGAGTTGCAGAAGCTGGCGGCACGGGTCGACAAGATCGCCAAAGGCGCGGCGCTGATGACCGAGACGACGGTGCAGCGCCGGGTGGTGAGCGGGATGAGCAATTTGCTCGGCAACACGCCGCTCGAGCGAGCGATGTTCGACAATCTGCAACGCCTCGGGCCGCCGCCGTTCGACGCGGAGGACCGGGCGTTCGCCGAGGAGATCCGGCGGAGCGTGGACCAGGCCGACATCGACAGCGCGCACCAGCGTTTCGGCATCCCGGTCACCGACGCACCGCTGTGCGACCGGATCGTGCCGCTCGAGGCGCGAGGCGCCGGAATGGTGGGCTCCACCGATGTGGGCGACGTCAGTTGGGCGGTGCCGACCGTGCAGATGCGGGGCGCGACCTATGCCATCGGCACGCCGGGACATTCGTGGCAGCTGACGGCGCAGGGCAAGAGCAAATTGGCACACAAGGGCATGGTCCATGCCGCCAAGACCATGGCGGGCACGGCGGTCGACGTGTTGAGCGACGCCGGCCTGCTCGCTGCCGCCCGGGCGGAGCATGCAGCCCGGCTGGCGCGCACGCCCTACGAGTCGCCGCTGCCGGACGGGCTGGCGCCGGTGCTCGACATGGCGAGCGCCAACGAGCGCTGAGATGTGAGGCCAGGAAGTGGACACGGCTCATCCAATGAGAACGGTCCTACTATCCCGCTGACTCCTTAAACATCGGTTAATGGCCGCTCAGTTCGGGCGCGGCCGTTCGACGCGGGCGAGCAGGTCGTCGGCGGCCTTGCTCCCGGCCTTTCCGGCGCGCCTATACCATTTCGCGGCTTCGGCGACGTCGGGCTGCAGGAGCGGGCTCGACTGGGCGAGGACGGCTGGGTCGTAGGTGCGGCCCATCTCGACCATCGCGACGGCGCTGCCGGCCTCCGCAGCGCGGCCGAACAGCAGGCGGGCGGCGGAGACGTCGCCGATCGCCATCATCTCGGCACCTCGGCGCATCAGGAGGGCGATGGTCTCGGGGGCGAGGCTTCTGTCTGGCTCCAGCGGTGCGGCGCTCGCGACGACGGTTGGGGCCGGCTTGGGCGGCGGCGCTGCGACGGGTGATGCGGCGGCTGGCGGGGGCGCGGCGGGCGCTGTGGCGATAGGTGCTGGGGCGACAGGTGCTGGGGCGACAGGTGCTGCGGCGAAAGGTGCTGCGACGATAGGTGGTGCTGCGACGGGTGTTGCGGCGACGGGCGTTGACGGTGGGTTTGCGGCGACGGGTGCCGGCGGTGGGATCTCGGGCGGGGCGGCGGCCGTCGTCACTTGTGACGGTGCGGGTGCGGGTTGATCCGTTTGGGCAGTCGTTGCCGATTGTAGCGAGGGCGGCGGCTCGGCTGGCGGGGCGGCCGGGGGTTGCGGCTGTGCGACGACCGGCTCGGGCAAGACGGGCTTCGGCGCCGGGGGCTCGAGGGCGCGGCTGACCACGGGCTCGGGAGGGGGCGGCGCAGGCGGCGGTTCGGCGCGGGCTGCGACCGGTTCCGGCGCTGGCTTCGGCGGCGCGACGGCTATGGGAGCGGCGGGCGGCGCTTCGGCGACACGGGTCGGCGGTGTGGGCGCGATCTCTTTGGCTTGCGATGGGGGCGCGTCCGTCACTTTGATCGGCGGCGGGCCGTTCAGCTTGTCGCTGATGACGGATTGGAGCTGCGTCGCGGCCTCGTGGACTCTGTCGAGGGCCCGCTCGGTCTCAGCCGGATAGTAGCGGGTCGCAACGTAGGCGCCGGCGCCGAGCAGCAGCATGGCGGCGGCGAGAGCCATGAGCAGCGGGGTGTTGGTGCGCTCGGCCGCTTCCTCACCCGTCTCGACCTCGCCGGAGACGAAGCAGGAGCGCAAGGCGGCGGCTTCTTCGACGTGTTCGACCTTGATGATCGGTTGGTCGGAGCTTTCGGCGAGCCAGGCGGCCGCGCTGAGCAGCGTGGAGGCCAGCCGCGGCACGCCGCCGGATATCTCGACGGTGCGGCGCATCGCTGCGGCTTCGAGGTTCTCCGGCGCGCGGCCGGTCAGCGCCAGCCAGTGGGCGATGTAGTCCCGCGCCTCCTCCCGCCCGAGCGGGCTGAGTGCGACTTGGGTCGCGCCGGGCACGCGGGTCTGCAACACATCGAGCCCGGCGAGGACGATTGGGCCGGTGACCGTCGCGAGGAGATCACGCAGCGCCTCGCGCGAGAGCCGGTCGGCCTCGTCGATCAGCAGTGCGACGCTGCCGCGCTGGTTGGGCGGCGGCGAGGCATCGGCCAGGCGCAGCATCACGGTCCAGCCGGATGCGCGCAGCACGCGGGCGATATGATCGAGCAACAGAGTCTTGCCAGTGCCGGGCGGACCGGTGACGACGACTCGGGCCTCGCCACCTAGTAGCGCGGCGCTCACCCGGTCGCACGCCTTCTGCCAGCGCGGGAACGGGACCAGGCCCGGGGCGGCGCCCGGAGACAGCGAAGCGGGGGCTAGCCGGCGGAGGGGAAGCGACAGCGGGACTACGTTTTCTTGTTTCGGCGTCTGCATCGTGCTGTCCACCCGTCCTATTCGCGAGAAGCCGGTGCTTCCGGGCAAGGATCAGTTACCCAAAACGTCTCCATACCGTAAAGCGTTCTCGTGATCAGGAATTCTGCAGGCGGCCGAGCAGTCGGGCGTGGCTGCGGATACCGTGGCGGAAACACGCCCATTCGAACTTCTCGTTTGGGCTGTGCACCTGATCGTCGTCCAGTCCGAAGCCCATCAGGATCGAGTCGATTCCCAGCACGCGGCGGAAGCTCTCGACCACGGGGATGCTGCCGCCGCTACCGACCAGCACGGCGGGGCGGCCGTATTCGTCGGCCAGCGCGGCCTGGGCGGCGGTGACGAACCGGCCTTCCTGGTGGATGACGATGCCGGGCGAGGCCTTGAACGTCTCGACCTCGATCTTGGCGTCGGGCGGCGCGCGGTCGGCGAGGAAGCGGCGGAAGGCATCGGCGATCTTGACCGGATCCTGGCCGGGCACGAGCCGGAAGGAGACTTTGGCGCCGGCTTCGGCGGCGATGACGGTCTTGCTGCCGGGGCCCTGGTAGCCGCCCCAGATGCCGTTGATGTCGGCGGTCGGCCGGGCCCAGAGGCGTTCGAGGGGGGCGCGATCGATTTCGCCGACGGGGTGGGCGAGGCCAATGTCGCCGAGGAAATCCGCCTCCTTGAAGCCGAGCGAGTCCCACTCGGCGCGTTGCGCGGGGGCGAGGTCCTCGATGCCGTCATAGAAGCCCGGCAGCTGCACGCGGCCGTTGGCGTCTTGGAGCTGGCCGAGGATCTGGGTCAACGCGTTGATCGGGTTGAGGGCGGAGCCGCCGAAGATGCCGGAATGCAGGTCGCGCGATGCGGCGCGCAGAGTGACCTGGGCGTAGACCATGCCGCGCAGGCGGGTGGTGAGCGCGGGGGTGTCGATGTCCCACATGCCGGTGTCGCTGATGACGGCGACGTCGGCTTTCAGCTCGGCGACGTGGCTCTCGATGAAGGGGTCGAGGTTGAGGCTGCCGATCTCCTCCTCGCCTTCGACGAGCACGGTGACGCGGACCGGGAGGGTGCCGGTGACGTCGTGCCAGGCGCGGAGGGCTTCGAGCCAGAGCATGACCTGGCCTTTGTCGTCGACGGCG
Organism: uncultured Alphaproteobacteria bacterium; assembly: GCA_963848035.1. Classification (GTDB taxonomy): domain Bacteria; phylum Pseudomonadota; class Alphaproteobacteria; order Acetobacterales; family Acetobacteraceae; genus JAVVHH01. Next base: position 514,828 of record CAWKCD010000001.1, on the reverse strand, counting down.
CCGCGGGCGTAGACGCGCTTGCCGTGGGGACCGTCGACGAAGGCGGGTTCGAAGGGCGGGTGGTCCCAGAGGTCGAGCGGTTCGGCGGGCTGGACGTCGTAATGGCCGTAGAAAAGGAGGTGGGGGGCGCCGTCGCCGGGTCCGTCGTGATGGGCGAGGACGACGGGGTGGCCGGCGGTGGGGCGGATCTCGGCGCGGAAGCCGAGACCCGCGAGTTCGGCGCGGAGCCATTCGGCGGCGGCGCGGCAATCGGCGGCGTGGGCCGGCTGGGTGGAGATGGAGGGGATGCGGAGCAGGTCGAACCACCGCTCGCGCGATGCGTCCAGATTGGCTTCGACACGGTCGAGGACGGCTTGGGTATCCATGTGGCGGTTTTATGCCGCTACAGTCTCGGCTGCCAATGGAGGGATTGCATGAAGCGACGTGAGTTCATCGTGACGGGTGCGGCTGCGGCGTTGAGCCGGCCGGCGCTGGCGCAGGCGCAGGGCACGCGCGAGTTGCGGTTCGCGCCGCAGGGCAACCTGAACAACCCGGATCCGGTCTGGACCACCACCACGCTCGCGCGCAATCACGGGCTGATGATCTGGGACACGCTGTATGCCGTGAACCGGAAGCTCGAGCCGCAGAAGCAGATGGTGGCGGGCCACGAGATCCTGGACGACGGGAAGACGTGGCGGTTCACGCTTCGGGACGGGCTCGCGTTCCATGACGGCGAGCCGGTGCGCGGGGTGGATTGCATCGCGAGCATCCAGCGCTGGGCGAAGCGGCGCGGGCTGGGGCAGCGGATGCTGGCGCAGACGGACGAGATGCGGGCGGTCAGCGACAAGGTCTTCGAGATCCGCATGAGCAAGCCGTATGCGCTGATGCCGACGGCGCTGGCGGATTGGTGCTTCGTGATGCCGGAGCGGGTGGCCAAGACGAGCCCGTTCGAGCAGATCACGGATTTCACCGGCTCGGGACCGTTCAAGTTCTTGCGGGACCAGTGGGTCTCGGGGTCGCAGGCGGTGTATGCGCGAAACGAGAAATACGAGCCGCGGCAGGAGGCGCCGGACGGGGCTGCGGGCGGCAAGGTGGTCAATTTCGACCGAGTGATCTGGCAGGTGATGCCGGACCAGGCGACGGCGGCGGCGGCGCTGCAGAACAACGAGGTCGATTGGGTCGAGCAGCCGCTGTTCGACCTACTGGCGCAGTTGCGGCGCGCCAAGGGTGTGAAAGTGCTGACAAACGATAATGTCGGCGCGATCGCGATGATGGCGGTCAACCATATCCATCCGCCGTTCAACAACCGCAAGCTGCTGCGGGCGCTGCTGCCGGCGATCGATCAGTCCGCGTTCATGCAGGCGGCGTATGGGGACGAGACCGAGCTGTATCGGACCGGGGTGGGCGTGTTCACGCCGGGGCTGCCGATGGCGAGCACGGCGGGGCTGGAGGCGCTGACGGGCAAGCGCGACGTGGCGCTCGCCAAGCGGCTGGTGGGGGAGAGCGGATACGGCGGCGAGAAGGTGATCCTGATGTCGCCGTCGGATTACGCCGACCAGCAGGCCTACAGCCAGGTGTGGCGCGAGCTGCTCGAGAAGGTCGGCGTAGCCGTGGATTACCAGAGCATGGATTGGGGCACGCTGGTGCAACGCCGCGCCAGTAAGGAGGCGGGCGTGTGGAGCAGCTTCGCGACAACCTACGAGGGCATGACGGTCGCCAACCCGGCGAGCCACATCCCGATGCGCGGCAATGGTGCGGATGGTTGGTTCGGCTGGCCGACGGATCCGGAGATGGAGACGTTGCGCGATCGCTGGTTCGACGCGCCGGATGTCGCGGCGCAGAAGGCGATCTGCGACGACATGCAGCGTCTCGCGTTCGAGCACGTGCCGTTCTACTCGGTCGGGCAGCGGTTCCTTCCGACAGCGGTGCGGGACAGCCTGAAGGACATCGTGGCGGCGTCTTATCCGGTGTTCTGGGGGGTTCGGAAGGCGTGATCGTCTGTTGAATAAGATCCGCGTTCCCTTACGTTAACGTGGGTCTCCTCTCGTATACGGTAGGAGGCCAACAACACCGGGAGTAGGCATGCCCAGTTACGAATTGCGGGGTCGCACGGCGATCGTGACGGGGGCGGGGAGCGGCATCGGGCGCGCGATCGCCTCGAGCTTGGCCAAGCGGGGGTGCCATCTGGCGTTGGCCGACATCAATGCGGCCGGGCTGGCGGAGACGGTGCAGTCGGCAAGCGGGACGGGCGTGCGGGTGAGCAGCCACGCGCTCGACGTGGCGGACGAAGCGGCGGTGGCGGCGTTTCCGGCGGTGGTGCGGGGCGAGCATGGCGGGGCGGCGCTGCTGTTCAACAATGCCGGGGTGGCGCTGAGCGGGACGTTCGAGCAGGTGTCGGCGGCGGATTTCGATTGGCTGCTGAGCATCAACTTTTGGGGCGTGGTGCGGATGACGCGCGCGTTTCTGCCGGTGCTGCGGGAGGCGGACGAGGCGCGGCTGGTGAATTTGTCGAGCCTGTTCGGGCTGATCGCGCCGCCGGGTCAGACCGCGTATTGCGCGAGCAAGTTCGCGGTGCGGGGCTTCTCGGAGTCGCTGCGGCAGGAGCTGCGGGGCTCGCCCGTTGGGGTTACGGTGGTGCATCCGGGCGGGGTGGCGACGTCGATCGCGCGGAATGCCCGGATCGGAGCGGAGGTGCCGCGGGAGTCGCTGGAACGGCAGCGCAAGATGTTCGAGCGCGCGCTGCGGCTGCCGCCGGAGGTGGCGGGGGAGACGATCGTGCGGGCGGTGGAGCGGCGGCGGCCGCGGGTGATCGTCGGGCAGGACGCGAAGCTGGCGTCGACGATCGAGCGGTTCATGCCGGTGTCGTACTGGCCGTGGCTGGAACGGATGTCGTCGCCACGGAGGGCCGCACGATGAACGGGAAGATCGTTTCGGGTGTATTGGGCGCGGCGGCGCTGACGGGCGCCGGGCTGGCGGCGTTCGCCTGGTGGACGGCGCGGCGGGTCAATGCGGCGGTGCCGCCGACGGGGCAATTCATCGAGATCGATGGGCAGCGGATCCACTATACGGACCAAGGGGCGGGGCGGCCGATCTTGTTCGTGCATGGGCTAGGCGGGCAGACGCGGAACTTCCCGCCGGCGCTGGTCGACGAGTTGGCGCGGCGGTTCCGGGTGGTGGCGTTCGATCGGCCCGGCAGCGGCCATTCGACGCGGCCGTTCGATGCCGCGACTGGCATCCGTCGGCAGGCGGCGACGATCGCTGCGCTGATCGGGCGGCTCGGGCTGGAGCGGCCTGTGGTCGTGGGGCATTCGCTGGGCGGGGCGCTGGCCTTGGCGCTCGCGCTGGATCATCCGGAGACGGTGTCGGGGCTCGCGCTGATCGCGCCGCTGACGCATGTGCAGGAGCATGTGCCGGAGCCGTTCCGGGGGCTGGCGGTGCAGTCGCGCTGGCTGCGGCTGCTGCTGGCGTGGACGGTGGCGGTGCCGGCGGCGATGCGGCATGGGCGGGTGGCGCTGGGCGAGGTGTTCGGGCCGGATCCGATCCCCGCCGATTACGGCACGGCGGGGGGTGGGCTGCTGAGCCTGCGGCCGGGGAGCTATTTCAGCGCATCGAGCGACCTGGTGGTGGTGAATGACGATTTGCCGGACATGGTGCCGCGCTACGGGTCACTGAGGCTTCCGGTGGGGATCCTGTTCGGGACGGGGGACCGGATCCTCGATCCGCAGGCGCATGGGGCGGAGGCGGCAGCGGCCATCCCGGGCGCGAAGTCTCGAGTTCTTCAAGGACGGCGGGCACATGCTGCCGATCACGGTACCGGCGCGGACCGCAGCGTTCATCGAGGGGGTCGCGGCGCGGGCCGAAGCGGACCGGGCGGCGGCGGCCTGATGGAACATTTCGATGTGGTGATCATCGGCGCCGGGCTGTCGGGGATCGGGGCTGCGGTGCATCTGCAGAAGCGCTGCCCGGACCGGAGCTTCGTGCTGCTCGAGGGGCGGGCGGTGATCGGGGGGACGTGGGACCTGTTCCGCTATCCGGGGATTCGGTCCGATTCCGATATGTATACGCTGGGGTTCGCGTTCCATCCGTGGAAGGACCCGAAAGTGATCGCGGATGGGCCGTCGATCCTGCGGTATTTGCACGAGATCGTCGGGGAATACGGGATCGAGCGGCACATCAGGTTCGGCCATCAGGTGGTCCGGGCGGACTGGTCGAGCGCGGAGGCGCGGTGGACGGTTGAGGCGGAGCGGGAAGGGGAGCGGGTGCGGTTCACCTGCGGCTTCCTGTTCACGTGCAGCGGTTATTACGACTACACGGGCGGCTATACGCCGGATTTCCCAGGGCGGGAACTCGTTCCAGGGGCAGGTGGTGCATCCGCAGGCCTGGCCGGAGGACCTCGACGTCGCCGGCAAGCGGGTGGTTGTGGTGGGGTCGGGGGCGACGGCGGTGACGCTGGTGCCGGCGCTGGCCAAGCTCGGTGCACAGCCGGTGATGCTGCAGCGGTCGCCGACATACATCGTGGCGCTGCCGTCGACGGACAAATTGGCGGACCGGCTGCGGCCGCATCTGCCGGCGCGGCTGCTGTATACGCTGGCGCGGTGGCGGAACATCCTGCTGACGATCTTCCTGTTCCGGGTGGCGCGCGGGCGTCCGGAGCAGACGAAGGCGAAGATCATGGGGGCGATCCAGAAGTATCTGGGCCCGGATTACGACGTCGCGACGCATTTCTCGCCGCGGTACAAGCCGTGGGACCAGCGCGTTTGCCTGGTGCCGGACGGGGATTTGTTCCGGGCGATCAAGGGCGGCAAGGCGGAGATCGTGACCGACGAGATCGAGCGGTTTACGGGCGATGGCGTGGCGCTGAAGTCGGGGCGGACGCTGCCGGCGGACATCATCGTGACGGCCACGGGGCTGCGGTTGAAGCTGTTGGGCGGGATGCAGGTGGCGGTGGACGGCATGCCGGTCGATTTCGGCAAGACGCTGAGCTATCGCGGGCTGATGTATGGCGGGGTGCCGAACCTGGCGACGTCGCTCGGCTATACGAACGCGAGTTGGACGCTGAAGAGCGAGTTGACCTGCGTGTATGTGTGCCGGGTGCTGAATTACATGAAGCGGCACGGATATGCGGCGTGTACGCCCCGACCTGATCCCGAGGCCGGCGCGTTGCCGCTGCTCGATTTCACGTCGGGCTACGTGCAGCGGAGCATCGAGATGCTGCCGAAGCAGGGGACCAAGCGGCCTTGGCGGATCTATCAGAACTACATACTGGATCTGATCAGTTATCGGCTGTCGCCGCTGGTGGACGGAACGTTGGAGTTCAGCCGGAAGGGGTAAGGGGCTCGCTCATCGGGATGCCTCGCCGGCGTCATGGCGAGGAGCGGAGCGACGCGGCCATCCAGGGCGGCATGGGCAGTCCGTGCAATTCCTGGATCGGTACGGCGCCTGGAGGCGTCTCGCGATGACGCGCTACTGTGGGGAGGCGTCTGGGTGAGGCCGGCGGTTTATCTAATGGCTAGTGGCCGGAATGGGACGGTTTACGTCGGGGTGACGTCGGACTTGGTGCGGCGGGCGGGGGAGCATCGAATTGGGCAGGTGCCGGGTTTTACGGCGCGGTATGGGTGCAAGCTCCTCGTGTATTTCGAATTATACGAGGACATGGTGGCGGCGATTACGCGGGAGAAGCAGCTCAAAGCGGGGTCTCGGGCGAAGAAGATCGCGTTGATCGAGGTGGGTAACCCGGCCTGGCGGGATCTCTATCAGGAAATTATTTAGCTCCGTCATCGCGAGCCGCCGTTCGGCGGCGTGGCGATCCAAGGACGGCATGGGCGGTCCGTGCCGCTCTGGATTGCCGCGTCGCTTCGCTCCTCGCAATGACGGTTAAGGGAGGGGGATGAACTCGGTTTCGTCGCCTGGGACCAGGCCGAAGCGGCCGGCGCGCCAGTCGGCTTTGGCTTGTTCGATGCGGTCCTCGCTCGAGGAGACGAAGTTCCAGAAGAGGTAGCGGGGGCCGTCCATGGCGGCGCCGCCGAGGAGCAGGATCCGCGCGCCTTTCGGGCCGGCGCGCAGCGAGAGGTGGTCGCCGGCGCGGAAGACCAGCATCCGGCCGGGCTCGAAGCGGTCGCCGGCAATCTCGACCTCGCCATCGAGCACGTAGGCGGCGCGTTCCTCGTGGTGGTCGGGCAGCGGCATGGCGATGCCGGGGGCGAGGGTCGCGTCGGCGTAGAAGAGCGGGGAGGAGACGGCGACAGGGGCGCGCATGCCCCAGCCCTCACCGGCGATCAGGCGCACGGTCAGGCCGGTGTCGACGAGCAAAGGCAGTTCGGCGGCGGCATGGTGCGCGAAGGCGGGGGCGGTCTCTTCGGCATCCTTTGGCAGGGCGACCCAGGATTGGATGCCGAACAGGCGGTTGGTGTGGTCGCGCTTGAGCGTGTCCGTGCGCTCGGAATGGGCGATGCCGTTACCCGCGGTCATCCAATTCACGTCGCCGGGCACGATGGGCTGGCGGGAGCCGAGGCTGTCGCGATGGAGGATCTCGCCGTCGAACAGATAGGTGACGGTGGAGAGGCCGATATGGGGATGCGGGCGGACGTCGAGGCCGCGGCCGGTGAGGAACTCGCCCGGGCCCATCTGGTCGAAGAAGATGAACGGGCCGACCATCTGCCGCTCGGTCGCCGGGAGCGCGCGGCGGACCTCGAAGCCGCCGAGGTCGTGCGCGCGCGGGACGATGACGAGGTCGACGGCCGACCCGGCGGTCATGCCGCGGCCTGCATCGCCTGCCAGATCTTCAGCGGGGTGGCCGGCATGTCCAAGTGCTTGACGCCGAGGGGACGGAGCGCGTCGACGAGGGCGTTCATCACCGCGGGGAGGGCGCCGGCGCAGCCGGCCTCGCCGCAGCCCTTGGCGCCGAGCACGTTGGTCTGCGCCGGGGTGGGGCAGCTCTGCATCGGCGAGAAGGCCGGGACGTGGACAGCGTGCGGGAGGGCGTAGTCCATGAACGAGCCGGTCATGAGCTGGCCGTCCTCGTCATAGGCGAGGGCTTCGAGCAGGGCCTGGCCGATGCCTTGGACGACGCCGCCATGAGCCTGGCCCTCGACCAGCATCGGGTTGACGATTGTGCCGAAGTCGCCGGTCATGTGGTAGCGGACCACCTCGGCCTCGCCGGTCTCCTCGTCCACCTCGACCTCGGCGACGTGGACGCCGTTGGGAAAGGCGGAGTCGCCGTATTTATCGGTGGTCTCGACGTCGAGCGTGTCGGGCACGCCGTCGGGGAGCGCCATGCCCTGGCGGAGCTGGGCGGCGAGTTCCATGATGCCGATGCCGCGGTCGGTGCCGGCGATGACGAAGCGGCCGCGTTCGAACTCGATGTCGGCGGTTGCGGCCTCGAGGGCGTGGGCGGCGATCGGCTTGCCGCGCTCGATGCAGAGGTTGGAGGCGGCGACGATCGCGCCGCCGGAGGCCATGATGGAGCGGCTGCCGCCGGTGCCGCCGCCGGCGATGAGCTGGTCGCTGTCGCCCTGGAGCAGGCGGACCTTGTCGAAGGGCACGCCGAGGCGGTCGCAGAGGACCTGGGCGAAGGGCGTGGCGTGGCCCTGGCCGTAGTCGAGCGTGCCGGTGACGATGGTGACGGTGCCGTCATCCTCGAAGCGGATGCCGCCCATCTCGGCGTTGGGGGGCGCGGTGACTTCGAGGTATTGGCCGATGCCGCGGCCGCGGAGCTTGCCGCGGGCGGCGCTTTCGCGTCGCCGGGCTGCGAAGCCGTCCCAATCGGCGTCCTCGAGGGCGCGGTCGAGCAGGCGGGGGAAGTTGCCGCTGTCGTAGTTCATGCCCGACGGGGCCTTGTAGGGGATCTGCTCGGGCTGGATGTGGTTGCGGCGGCGCAGTTCGACGCGGTCGATGCCCATCTCGGCGGCGGCGGTCTCGACCAGCCGCTCCATGTAGTAGTTGCCCTCGGGGCGCCCGGCGCCGCGGTAGGCGCCGACGGGGGTGGTGTTGGTGAACATGCAGGCCGAGGTCACCTCGATCAGCGGGGTGCGGTAGACGCCGATCGCGTTCTTGGTGGTGTTGGTGGTCATCGGCAGGGTGGCGGCGTTGCTGAGATAGGCGCCGACATTGCCGTAGACGTGGAAGCGGACGGCGAGGAACTTGCCTTCGGCGTCCAGTGCGAGTTCGGCGTCGGTCTCGTGGTCGCGGCCGTGGCTGTCCGAGAGGAAGCTCTCGGAGCGCTCGTCGGTCCATTTGACGGGCTTGCCGAGCAGCTTGGCGGCGAGCAGGAGGCACGGATATTCCGGGTAGACGGAGGCCTTCATGCCGAAGGAGCCGCCGACATTGCCGGTGAGCACGTGGACCTGCTCGGCGGGCACGCCCATGACGTCCTTGATGCCGCTGCGCATGCCGAAGGCGCCCTGACAGCCGAGGCGAAGGGTGTAGCGGTTGCCGTCGAAATCGCCGATGGCGGAGCGGGGCTCCATGGCGGCGACGACGATCCGGCTGTTGCGCAGCGAGAGCCGGGTGACGTGGGCGGCCTTGGCGAAGGCGGCGGCGACGGCTTCGGTGTCGCCGTGGTGGTACGTCATCATGACGTTACCCGGGGCGTCGTCGTGCAGGAGCGGGGCGCCGGGCTGGGCGGCGGCGCGGGCGGAGGTGACCGCAGGCAGCGGGTCGATGTCGACCATGACCGCCTCGGCGGCGTCCTTGGCGGCCTGGGCGGTCTCGGCGACGACGCAAGCGATGGGATCGCCGACATAGCGGACCTTGGCGCCGGCGAGGGCCATCTGGCGGGGCTTTGGCGTCGGCGTGCCGTCGACATTGGTGCCGCTGGCGGCCTGCATCGGCTTGATGCCGTGCTGCTCGAGTTCGGCGACGGTGAGGATGGTGATCACGCCCGGCATGGCCTTGGCGTCGGCGGTGTCGACGCTGCGGAGGGCGCCGTGGGCATAGCGGCTGCGGACGAAGACGGCGTGGAGTTGGCCGGGGAGGTTGAGGTCGTCGGTGTAGCGGCCTTCGCCGCGGAGCAGGACGGGGTCTTCCTTGCGCGAGACGGGCTGGCCGACGGCAAATTTCTCGGAATTCGGGTTGAACGCGACGTTCATCGGCGAGAGGTCCCTTCGCAGTTGCGTCAGAGAGTGGGGCTGGTTGGCGCTATCGTAAACCCGGGGTGCGTGGCCAGACCAGCCAAGTGGTCGTCATGGCGGCGAGTTGGACGGCGATGACGAGCATGACGCAGCCGGGCCAGCCGAGGTGCGACCAGATGGAAGCGGGCAGGATTCCGCCCAGGCTACCGCCGATATAGTAGCTGGTGACGTAGAGGCCGACGGCGGTGGAGCGAGCGCCATCGCTGGCGACGGCGACGTAGCCGATCGTGAGCATTTGTTCGGTGAAGACGCCGATCGCCAGCATCGAGAGGCCGAGAATGATCAGAGCGAGCGGCTGCGTGAGGGTGAGCAGCATGCCGGCGATGGCGACCAGGCCGGCCATCAGCGCGGTGGGCCGGCGGCCGATCCGGATGACGAGCCGGGCGGCGATCGGGGTGACGAGGGCGCCGAGGAGATAGGTGACGAAGATGCTGCCGAGTTCGGCGGGGCCGAGGCCGTAGGGCGGGGCGGCGAGCAGCAGGTTGGCGTAGGTGAAGCCGGCGACGATGGAGAACAGGACGGCGAAGCCGACGCCGCAGGTGGCCATGACCTGGCGGTTGCGGAACTGGCCGACGAAGCCGGCGAGGGTGCCGCGCCAGCTGCGGACGGGGCGGAAATAGCGCTCCGGGGGCAGCAGCAGCAGGCATGATGCGGCGCAGAGGGTTACGACCGCGAGGACGACGAAGCTTGCGCGCCAGCCGAGGAAATGAGCGGCCCAGCCGGCGATGAAGCGTCCGCCGAAGCCGCCGACGATGGCGCCGACCGAGTAGATGCCGGTGGCGCGCACGCCCTCGGCGCCGGGGCACTCGTCGGCGATGTAGGCGACGGTGACGGTGAAGATGAAGGGCAGCAGCAAGCCCTGGGCGAAGCGGTAGATGATCAGCAGTTCGAGGCTGGGCGACAGGCTGGCGAGGATGGTCGGGATCACGAGCGCGAAGCTTGCCGGGAGGATCAGCCGGCGCCGGCCGTAGGCGTCGGAGATGCCGCCGACGAAGGGCGCCACGAAGGCGACGGCCAGCAGCGAGGCGGTGACCGTCAAGCCCGTCTCCGCCGCGCTGGCGCCGAACGCGTCGGCGAGCGTGGGCAGCAGGGATTGCGGGGCGTAGAGGTTGACGAAGGTGCAGAAACCGGCCGCGAAGACGCCGACCAGACGGCGGTTCATCGACCGCCGGCGAGGATGGCGGCGCAGGCGGCGGGCAGCTTGGGCGGGCGGGGCGGCGGCGTTGGGCCGGTCGGCGCGGCCGGCCTGTCGAGTTGGGCGAACCACCAGTCGAGCGAGGCGTCGCAGCCATCGCCGGGCGGCGCGGGGCTCTGGTCGCGGCACTCGGACTGACCCGGCGGGCAGCGGAAATGGATGTGCATGTGGGCGGTGTGTCCATACCAGGGGCGAACCGCGTGCAGCCAGGCGCGTTCGGTGCCGGCCTCGAGGCAGAGCTGGCGCTTGATGGCGGGATTGACGAGCACGCGGTCGACATTGGGCAGTTGCGTGGCCAGTCGGATCAGCCGGCCGATCTGCGGGCGCCAGAGCCCCGGCTCGACGGAGCGGCCGTCCGAGGTGACGAGGGATTGCACCTCGACGGCGTTGCGCTGCGCCGGCGTGAGCGGCGGTTTCGGCGCGATGTCGAGCCAGACATCGGCATCCAGGCCGAGCATGTGGCTGGCGTGGAGGCCGGCCATCGGGCCACCGCGGGGCAGGGAGATATCGTTCATGTAGAGTTTACCGAATCCGGCCACCTGAGCTTCGCGGGCGAGGAGTTCGAGCGCGGCGATGGTTGCCGGATGGCCCCAGAAGGAGCTCCTGGTTTGGCGGATAGTAACGTATCCAGGCCCTTCTGGCGGGAGTTCGACGGCGCCGGCGATGCATCCGGCGCCGGGTCCGCCGACGATGCGGGGCACTTCCTGCGATTTGGCGGCGTTCGTGAGTGATGCGCAAAAAATGAGAAAAAACACGCAAATTACACGCTTAGTCGTCGATACCATCGGGAATTGATTGTCGTAGATAGTTGCGTCGCGTGCGCGTTCGCGTACTGGTCGATGTTGAACTGAGCTGATTGGGACGGTCGCGTGGAGACACTCGAAGGGCGCTATCTGGTGACGGGTGGCGCTGGCTATGTCGGAAGCCACTGCGTGGCGTTGCTGTTGCGGGCGGGCGCCGAAGTCGTCGTGCTGGACAACCTCCAGCAAGGGCATCGCCGCGCGGTGCTGGAGGGCGCCCAGTTCCTCGAGGGCGACGTGCGCGACGTCGACGCGGTCTTGTCGAAAGGCAAGTGGCACGGCGTGCTGCATTTCGCTTCCCTATCGCTGGTAGGCGAAAGCATGCGCGACCCGATGCGCTACATGATTGAGAATTCCGCCTACGGGTTCAATCTGATCGCCTCGTGCATCAAGCACAAAGTGCCGAAGTTCGTGCTGTCGTCGACGGCGAACCTGTTCGGCACGCCGGACGAGATGCCGATCACCGAGACGGCGCGGATCGCGCCGGGCTCGCCGTATGGCGAGAGCAAGTTGGCGATCGAGCGGGCGCTGCATTGGGCGGACGAAATCCACGATCTGCGCTTCGCCTGCCTGCGCTATTTCAACGCCGCGGGCGCCGATCCCGAGGGCGAGCTGGGCGAGGATCACGATCCCGAAACGCACCTGATCCCGCTGGCGATCGACGCGGCGCTGGATCGGCGTCCGCCGCTGGTGATCTTCGGAACGGATTATCCGACGCCGGACGGCACGGCGATCCGCGACTACATCCACGTCAGCGATCTCGGCGAGGCGCATCTGCTGGCGCTCGAGCAGCTCGACCGCGGCAGCGTGGTCTACAATCTCGGCAATGGCAGCGGTCACTCGGTCAGGGAGGTGATCGCGTCGGTGCAGCGGGTGCTGGGCCGCCGGGTCCCGCACGAGCATGGGCCGCGTCGCGCGGGCGACCCGGCGCGGCTGGTGGCATCGTCGGAGCGGATTCGGCGCGAGACGGGTTGGATCCCGCTGTATCCGAAGCTCGACGACATGGTTCGCATGGCGGCCGAGTGGCGGATCAAGCATCCGGAGGGCTATCGGTCGTCGGCGCTCGCGAACGCGGGGATCGCGAGGTAGCCGAGCCGCTTGAGCTCGGTCCGGCCGCGCGAGACGGAGTCCAGCACCAGCCCGCAGGTGAAGGACAGGCTGGCCAGACCGACCAGTCCGGTCGAGAGAATGGCGGTCGGCAGGCGCGGCACGAGGCCGGTGCGCATGAATTCGGTGATCACCGGGATCGCGAGCAGAAAGGCGAGCAACAGCAGCGCGATGCCGGCGGCGCTGAAGAATTGTAGCGGCCGCTCCTCCTTGATGAGCCGGATGATGGTGCCGAGGATGCGGAAGCCGTCGCGGAAGGTGTTGAGCTTGGAGGTCGAACCCTCGGGCCGCTCGCGGTAGGGGGTCTCGAGCTCGCCGATCGGCATGGAGAGTTCGAGCGCGTGGACGGTGAACTCGGTCTCGGTCTCGAAGCCGCTTGATAGGGCGGGGAAGGATTTGACGAAGCGGCGGGAGAACACGCGGTAGCCGGAGAGCATGTCGGTGATGCGGCTACCGAAGATCTTGCGGACGATGCCGGTCAGCAGGAGATTGCCGAAGCGGTGACCGGGCCGGTAGGCGGCCTGGATCTGCGAGACGCGGCAGCCGTTGACCATGTCGAGCCGGTCGTCGAGCAGCATGCGGACCATCTCGGGCGCGGACGCCGCGTGATAGGTGGCGTCGCCGTCGACCAGCACGTAGACGTCCGCCTCGATGTCGGCGAACATCCGGCGGATCACGTTGCCCTTGCCTTGGAGAGGCTCGGTGCGGACGACGGCGCCGGCGGCGCGGGCGACCTCCACGGTCCGGTCGGCCGAGTTGTTGTCGTAGACGTAGATGCGGGCCTGCGGCAGCGCGGCGCGGAAGTCGGTGACGACGGAGCCGATGGCGACCTCTTCATTATAGCAAGGGACGAGCACTGCGATGCGCGGTGCGGACGACGGCGCAGGGTCGAAACGGGATTGCTGCGGGGCGAGAAGCATGCGTCGCACTTAGAGCAATTCGGCGTATTGCGGAACCCGCGGGCGGCTTCGCCGTCCCTCTGGCGCCCCCTTGCCGAGCGTGGTTTGCTCCGGCGACGATATGCGGGGGAAGGACGATGAAGATCACGCGCCGGGGCCTCATGGCCGGCTCGGCGACCGCGCTGGCGATGCCGGCGTTGGCGCAGGCGAACAACAAGCTGATCCGGTTCATTCCGCAGGCGGACCTGACGGTGCTGGATCCGACGTGGACGACCGCCTACGTCACCCGCAACCACGGTTTCATGGTCTTTGACACGCTGTTCGGGCTGGACAGCCAGTACAAGCCTTCGCCGCAGATGCTGGCCGGGTTCAAGACCGAGGATGACGGCAAGCTGTGGACGCTCGGGCTGCGGTCGGGGTTGAAGTTCCACGACGGCGAGCCGGTGCGGGCTCGCGATTGCGTGGCCAGCATCAATCGTTGGGCCAAGCGCGACGCGTTCGGCCAGACGCTGATGGCGGTAACCGACGAACTGTCGGCCAAGGACGACAAGACGATCGTGTTCCGGCTGAAGAGCCCGTTCCCGCTGCTGCCGACGGCGTTGGGCAAGACGCAGCCCTATGTGCCGGTGATCATGCCGGAGCGGCTGGCGATGACCGATGCGGGCACGCAGGTGACGGAGATGGTCGGCAGCGGGCCGTTCCGGTTCAAGGCCGATGAGCGGGTGCCGGGCTCGAAGGCGGTGTACGAGAAATTCAAGGAGTACATTCCCCGCGACGGGGCTCCGGATTTCACTGCCGGGGCGAAGGTCGTCAACGTCGAGCGGGTGGAGTGGACGACGATCCCGGATCCGACCACGGCGGCGCAGGCGCTGATGAACGGCGAGCAGGATTGGTGGGACTACGCGACCGCCGACCTGATGGAGATGCTGCAGAAGAGCCGCGGCGTGAAGGTGGTGGTGCAGGAGCCGACTGGGCAGATGGCGCAGATCCGGTTCAACCAGCTGCAGCCGCCGTTCAACAACCCGGCGATCCGGCGCGCGCTGCTCGGCGCGATCAGCCAGGAGGACGTGATGACCGCGGTGGTCGGCACGGACAAGAAGATGTGGAACGTGCCGGTGGGCTTTTTCGCGCCGAACACGCCGATGTCGAGCAAGGTCGGCCTCGATGTCCTCAGCGGGCCGCGCGACATGGACAAGGTGAAGGCCGAGCTGAAGGCGGCGGGCTACAAGGGCGAGAAGGTCGTGCTGTTGGCGGCGACGGATTTTCCGGTGCTGAAGGCGATGGCCGACGTGGCGGCCGATGCGCTCAAGCAGGCGGGGATGAACGTCGATTACGTGTCGACCGATTGGGGCAGCGTGATCGCGCGCCGGGCCAAGAAGGATCCGGTGGAGCAGGGCGGCTGGAGCGCGTTCTGCACGGCGTGGGCGGGGGCCGACCAGGTCAACCCGGCGGGACACATCAGCCTCCGCGCCAACGCGCGACAAGGCGTGGTTCGGCTGGCCCGACGATCCCAAGCTGGAAGCGTTGCGCGACGACTGGTTCAAGGCGCCGGACACGGCGGCCCAAGCTTCGATCTGCGCACAGATGCAGGAGGAGGCGTTCCAGTCGGTGCCGTACATCCCGATGGGGCAGTATCTGCAGCCGACCGCGTACCGCGCCAATCTCGATGGCGTGCCGAGCGGTTTTGCGCTGTTCTGGAACGTTCGCAAGGCATGACCGCGGCCGATGGCCCGGATCGTGCTTCCATGAGCCGAGACTTGTTGGCCCGATAGGAGACTCGATGAAACGTCGCGGATTTTTGGCGGCTGGAACTGCTGCTGCCGTAGGCACGCTCGCGATGCCGAGGCTGTCGCTGGGGCAGAACGCGCGCGTGCTGCGGTTCGTGCCGCAGGCGAACCTCTCGAGCCTGGATGCAGTCGCCGGCACGCAATACGTGGTGCGCAACGCCAGCCTGCTGATTTGGGACACGCTCTACGGCATCGACCACAACATCGACCCGAAGCCGCAGATGGCCGAGGGGCACGAGGTGTCGGCGGACTTCAAGGATTGGACCTTCAAGCTGCGGTCCGGGCTGAAATTCCACGACGGCGAGAAGGTGACCTCGCGTGACGTGTCGGCGAGCCTGACGCGCTGGATGGCGCGCGACACGATGGGACAGCGGATCAAGGCGTCGCTTGACGCGATCGAGACGCCGGATGACCGCACGATCCGGATCCGGCTGAACAAGCCGTTCCCGAAGATGCTGTTCGCGCTGGGCAAGAACAACGCGCCGGTGGCCGAGATCATGCCGGAGCGGATCGCCAAGACGGACCCGTTCAAGCTGATCAGCGAATATGTTGGCTCGGGGCCGATGAAGTTCAGCACCAGCGAGTGGGTGCCGGGCAGCAAGGCGGTGTTCGAGCGGTTCGAGGGCTACGAGCCTCGGCAGGAGGCGGGCGACTGGCTGGCCGGCGGCAAGCGGATGATGTTTGACCGGATCGAGTGGCTGATCCTGCCGGACGACGCGACCAAGGCGGCGGCGCTGCAGAACGGTGAGGTCGATTGGTGGGAGAACCCGATCCCGGACCTGGTGCCGCTGCTCAAGCGCAACCGGAACCTGAACGTCGACATCGCCGACCCGCTGGGCAACATCGGCTCGTTCCGGATCAACCACCTGAACCCGCCGTTCAACGATGTGCGGGCGCGACGCGCGGTGCAGATGGCGTTGAGCCAGGAGGACTACATGCGCGCCGTCGTTGGCGACGACGAGACGTTGTGGAAGAAGCTGCCGAGCTTCTTCACGCCCGGGACGCCCGGCTATACCGAGGCGGGCGGCGAGGTGCTGAGCGGGCCGCGCAAATACGACGAGGCCAAGAAGCTGCTGGCCGAGGCCGGCTACAAGGGCGAGAAGATCGTGCTGCTGGTGGCGACCGACGTGGCGATCACCAAGGCGGAAGGCGACGTCACCGCCGACCTGCTCGCCAAGATCGGCATGAACGTCGACTACCAGGCCTTGGACTGGGGCACGGTCGGCGCCCGCCGGGCCAAGAAGGAGAAGATCTCCGAGGGCGGGTGGAACATCTTCCACACCTGGCACGCCGGCGCGGACTGCATCAACCCGGCACCCTATACCGCTCTGGACGCGGGCGGGGACAAAGCCTGGTTCGGTTGGCCCAACTCGCCGAAAGTGCAGGAAGGCATCGCGAAGTGGTATGAAGCGCCGGATACCGCCTCCGAGAAGGCGGCGATGGATGAGATCGATAGGGATTCGATGGAGTTCGTGACTTACATCCCGACCGGATTCTTCCTGCAGTATCAGTCGTGGCGGAAGAACGTGAATGGCGTCGTCAAGGCGCCGTTCCCCGTGTTCTGGGGCGTCTCGAAAAGCTGATGTTCGCCTATGTCTCCCGCCGGGTGCTGTCGACGATCCCGGTCATGGCGATCGTCGCCCTATTCGTGTTCAGCCTGCTCTACATCGCGCCCGGGGACCCGGCGGCCATCATCGCCGGAGACCAGGCGAGCCCGGCGGATGTCGAGCGGATCCGCGAAGGGCTCGGGCTCGACCGGCCGTTCTTGATCCGCTTCGGCGAGTGGTTGTTCAACGTGCTGCAGGGCAATCTCGGCACGTCGATTTTCACCAACCTGCCGGTCACCAAGATGATCGAACAGCGGCTCGAGCCGACGATCTCGCTGATGATCCTGACCCTGATCCTGTCGATCGGCATCGCGGTGCCGATGGGGGTACTGGCGGCGTGGAAGCAGGGGACGTGGATCGACCGGATCATCATGATCGTGGCCGTCTTCGGGTTCTCGGTACCGGTGTTCGTGGTCGGCTACGTGCTGGCCTATGTGTTCGCGCTGCAGCTCGATTGGTTCCCGGTGCAGGGCTACACGCCGATCGCGCGGGGGTTCGGGCCGTGGCTGTCGAACCTGATCCTGCCGTCGGTGGCGTTGGGCGGCGTTTATATCGCGCTGATCGCGCGCATCACGCGGGCGACGATGCTGGAGGTGTTGAGCCAGGATTACATCCGGACGGCCAAGGCCAAGGGCGTCGGCAGCCGGACGGTGCTGTTCCTGCATGCGCTGAAGAACGCCGCGGTGCCGATCGTCACCGTCATCGGCATCGGCGTGGCGCTGCTGATCGGCGGCGCGGTGGTGACCGAGAGCGTGTTCGCGATCCCTGGGCTGGGCCGGCTGGTGGTCGATGCGATCTTGCGGCGGGACTACCCGATCATTCAGGGCGTCGTGCTGCTGTTCAGCTTCGTCTACGTGCTGGTTAATCTTGGGGTGGACCTGTTGTATACGTTCTTCGACCCGAGGATCCGCTATTGAGCATCACCGCGCCGCTCGCCGAGGCTCCCCAGGCGGCATCGGCCGTCCCGCACGTGACGCCGGCGCCGGTGCTGCCGGACGTACTGCCGCCGGTGAAGGCGCGGGGACGGCTGGGCATGCTGTTCCGGCGCTATCCGACGATGGTGGTCGGCGGCGCGCTGCTGCTGCTGATCGTGCTGATGGCGGTGTTCGCGCCGTTCCTGTGGACGGTGGATCCGACGGCGCTGGCGCCGGCGAAGCGGACGCGGTTCCCGTCGGAGCAGTATTGGTTCGGGACGGACATGCTGGGCCGCGACGTCTATTCGCGGGTGCTGTACGGGGCGCGGATCTCGCTGATCGTGGGCTTCGCGGTGGCGGCGCTGGCGAGCGCGATTGGCATGTCGATCGGGTTGATCTCGGGCTTCGTGCGCTGGGCGGACGGGATCATCATGCGCGTGATGGACGGGCTGATGTCGATCCCGCCGATCCTGCTGGCGATCGCGCTGATGGCGTTGACGCGGGGCAGCGTCGGCAACGTCATCACCGCGATCACGATCGCCGAGATCCCGCGCGTGTCACGGCTGGTGCGCGGCGTGGTGCTGAGCTTGCGCGAGCAGCCCTATGTGGAGGCGGCGATCGCGTCCGGCACGCGGACGCCGCTGATCATCTGGCGGCACATCCTGCCGAACACGCTGGCGCCGATCACGGTGCAGGCGACGTATATCTGCGCGTCGGCGATGATCACCGAGGCGATCCTGTCGTTCATCGGGGCAGGGACGCCGCCGATCATCCCGTCCTGGGGCAACATCATGGCCGAGGGGCGGGCGCTATGGCAGGTCAAGCCATATATCGTGATGTTCCCGGCGGTGTTCCTGTCGATCACGGTGCTGGCGGTGAACCTGCTCGGCGATGGGCTGCGCGACGCGCTCGATCCGCGCATGGCGAAGCGGCTTTGAGCGCGCTACTCGAGGTCGAGGACCTGCAGACCCATTTCGGCACGCCTGATGGTGTGGTGCGGGCGGTGGAAGGGCTTTCTTTCCATATCGAGGCCGGAGAGACGCTGGCCATCGTGGGGGAGAGCGGGTGCGGGAAGTCGGTGACGTCGATGTCGATCCTGCGGCTGATCCAGGAGCCGCCGGGGAAGATGCGGGGCGCGATCCGCTTCAATGGGCGGGACCTGCTCACCTTGCCGGAGGCGGAGATGCGCAAGCTCCGCGGCGGCGACATCGCGATGATCTTCCAGGAGCCGATGACCAGCCTGAACCCGGTGCTGACCATCGGGCGGCAGATCGGCGAGACGGTGCGGCTGCACGAGGGAATGAGCGCGCGCGAGGCGGAGGCGCGGGCGGTGGACATGCTGACGCTGGTCGGGATTCCGGCGCCGGGCCGGCGGGTCAGGGAGTATCCGCATCAGCTTTCGGGCGGGATGCGGCAGCGGGTCATGATCGCGATGGCGTTGGCGTGCAATCCGAAGCTGCTGATCGCGGACGAGCCGACGACGGCGCTGGACGTGACGATCCAGGCGCAGATCCTGGATTTGATGCGCGACCTCAAGACGCGGTTGGGTTCGGCCATCCTGTTGATCACGCATGATCTCGGTGTGGTCGCGGAAATGGCGCAGCGGGTCGTGGTGATGTACGCGGGGCGGAAGGTGGAGGAGGGCCCGGTGGGCGAGATCTTCGCCAACCCGCAGCACCCGTATACGCGCGGCCTGCTGGGCGCGGTGCCGAAACTGGGTTCGTCGCTGAGCACGGGCGGGCGCACCAAGCTGGCCGAGATCCCGGGCCAGGTGCCGAGCCTGCGCCAACGGATCGTCGGCTGCCCGTTCGCGAGCCGGTGCCTTTCGGTGACCGACCTCTGTCGCGAGATCGCGCCGGCGGTGGAGGAGAAGCGGCCCGGCCATCGCGTCGCCTGCCACTACGCCGCTTACGAGATGCGCGGAGTTGCGGCATGAGCGCGCTGCTCGAAGTCACGGATCTGAAGAAGCATTTCCCGATCCGCGGTGGCCTGCTCGGGCGCACCACGGCCCGGGTCTATGCCGTCGATGGGGTGAGCTTCTCGATCAAGAAGGGCGAGACGCTGTCGCTGGTGGGGGAGAGCGGCTGCGGCAAGTCGACGGTGGGCAAGACCCTGCTGCGGCTGATCGACCCGACGGCCGGCGAGATCCGGCTCGATGGCCAGCGCATCGACAACGTGCCGATGAGCCAGCTGCGCGAGTTGCGCCAGCGGGTGCAGATCGTGTTCCAGGATCCGTTCAGCAGCCTCAATCCGCGGATGCGGGTGGGGGATATCATCGCCGAGCCGCTGCGGAATTTCGGCATGACGCAGAACCTCGACAAGCGGGTCGCGGAGCTGATGGACACGGTCCGGCTGCCGCGCGACGCGGTTCGGCGGTTCCCGCACGAGTTCAGCGGCGGGCAACGGCAGCGGATCGGTATCGCGCGGGCGCTGGCGCCGGGCGCCGACCTGATCATCTGCGACGAGGCCGTGTCGGCGCTGGACGTCTCGGTCAAGGCGCAGATCGTCAATCTGCTTTCGGATTTGCAGGACGAGCTGGGGCTGGCGTTGCTGTTCATCAGCCACGACCTGGCGATCGTCGAGCATCTGACGCATCGGGTAGCGGTGATGTATCTCGGCAAGATCGTCGAGATCGCGGACCGGTCGACGCTGTTCGCGCGGCCGCGGCACCCGTATACGCGGGCGCTGCTCTCGGCGGTGCCGGTGCCGGACCCGACCGCGTCGCGCGACCGGATCATCCTGACCGGGGACGTGCCGAGCCCGATCAATCCGCCGAGCGGCTGCCGGTTCCATACGCGGTGCCCGTATGTGTTCGACCGGTGCCGGGTCGAGGAGCCGTTGCTCCGGGGCGGCGACGCGCAGCAGGCGGCTTGCCATCTGGACGAGCTGCCGCCGCTCGCGGTGCTGCCGCAGGCGGCGTAAGCCGGGTAGTAGGCTTTCGCGCGAAGGTTGTGATATCGCATCATCGCTTATGATGGGGTGAAAAATCATGTCCTCGGATCCGCGCGTGCGGGACCCGGTGCTCGAGCAGGCCGATGTGCACGAGCTGCGTCCAACCCAGATCACCGTCGGGTTGCGTGAGGTCCGGGCGAAGCGGAAGGCTTGGAAAGAGCGCGGCGACAAGGCGGACAAGTTCCTCGGCAGCCATCTGGTCCCGGTCATCCGCGGGCCGGAGGACCGGCTGTTCGTCACCGACCATCATCACCTCGTTCGCGCGCTGATGGACGAGGGCCAGGACCGGGTGGCGATCACGGTGGTCGCGGACCTGCGCCGGCTGCCCAATGATTCGTTCTGGTTCGTGCTCGACAACCGCGGTTGGATGCATCCGTACGACGACCAGGGCAAGCGCCGCGACCGCAAGGACATCCCGAAATCGATCGCCGACCTGGTCGACGATCCGTTCCGCTCGCTCGCGGGTGAGCTGCGCATGGCCGGCGGCTACGCCAAGGACACGACGCCGTTCAGCGAGTTCCTCTGGGCCGACTTCCTGCGCCACCGCATGAAACGCAGCCACGTCGAGGACGATTTCACGGACGCGCTGCACCAGGCGCTCGACTTGGCCAAGTCCGGGGAGGCCGACTACCTCCCCGGCTGGTGTGGTTCAGTCGCGCGCGCCTGAGGGGCGGCTCAGGCGCGGCGACGCCGCCTTCCCAAGGCGGATGCGCCCACGCCGGTGGCGAGCAGCGCCAGCGAGGCCGGCTCCGGCACGTCGATGGAGAACGCCATGATCAGCTGTGGCGCGGACGTGCCCTGCGGGAAGACGTTCTGCTGGTAGGAGTCGATGCCCCAGGTCTCGACACGCAGATTGCCGAACTGGTCGAAATCGAGCGTGGTGTAGCCGAACTTGTCCGGCGCGAAGAAATCGATGCTCGAGGGGTTGGCGGCTGCGTTGGCGTCGCCGGCGCGGTAGACGTTGTCCAGCCCCTTGAACCCGACCAGCCCGATCGCCGGATCGCCGTGCGCGATCAGGTCGGGGTTGTTGTCGACCGTGGTCGAGGCCGTGTTCAGCAGGGCTTGGATATTGGCGAAGCTGTGGTCCGTGATCGCGTCCGGGCCGCCGGCGCCGATGGGGCCGGTCACGATCTGGAAGGCGTTGTCCATCACCTGGAACACGCCGGGATGGCCGACCGGGTCGGGCTCGTATTGCAGCTTGACGGTGCGCATCTCGTGGTCGTCGGTGGTCAGGAACACCACGTGCTGCACGCCGCTGTCGGCGATGTATTTCAGCAGCGCGTTGCGTTCGGCGCTGTAATTGCCGAACCACGACTTGCTGTCCTGGTTGCCGCCGGTCTGGTCGATCGGCGTCGAGATCGAGATCACCACCCATGGCGTCCCCGCTGCTTTCGCGGCGTCGATCTGCTGCTTGAACCAGGCGAATTGCGTCGAGCCGAGCATGGTCCGGTTCGCGACGTCCGCACGCGTGTTCAGGCTGCCCTGGTTGATCACGTCCAACCGCACGTCACGGTAGGAGCGGTCGTCAAGCTGGATGTAGGTGGCGTTCTTGCCCCAGGACCGGCTGAAGTAGTTCTGCGCGGTGCCGTTGCTGCGGGGGTCGGCCGGGTTGACGACGGTGTTGGTCGGTTGCTGCAGGTTGGTGATGGACAGGCCGGTGGTCGGCGTGCCCTGAACGTCGGCGGCGGTGGGATGGTAGTTGAAGAACGACTTTTCCGTCGTCTGGAACGCCACGGTCTGGTTGTTGTAGCTGCCGGTGGTGTTGACGTCGAAGGCCGGGTTGCTGTTCGGCGAGGCTGCGGCGAGCGGCGCGCCGCCGGACTGGAGCTGCTTGTTGCCGAGCTCGTGGTTGTCCAGCACGGTGTAGGTGCCGACGTTCTGGAGGAAGGACTGGAGGCCTTGCTGACCGGCGCCGGGCGTGATCGCGCCGGTGGTGCTGTTCACGCCGGTGATGTTCTCGAGGTATTTCTGGTTGTAGGCGGGCAGGGCGGCCTGCGACTGCGCCGCGGTGCTGGTCGGCGTCAACGTCGGCACGGCCGCCGACCCGGTGCTCGCGGTCTCGTACATCGTGTCGCCCAGGAAGACGAAAGCGTTCAGGCCCACGGAACCCGGGTTGGCCGAGGTGCCGAAGCCGGCCACCGAGGTGTACGGCCGGAACCGCCCGTCGGCGTCGCCGCTGAAGCCGATCTTGAAGTTGGTGTTCTGGGTCGCGGTCGGGGTCGTGGTGAACTGGCCGGTCGCGCTCGTCGCGCCGGTGCCGACGAAGCGGTAATAATATTGGGTGTTGGACGCGAGCCCGGTGGCGTCGAGCTTTAGGGTGTAGTCGTTGGTCGCGACCGTGCTGCCGGCGCCGGACCAGACGACGTTGCCGAAGCCGGGATCGGTCGCCACCTGCGCCGTCAGCGCGGCGGTGGCGCCGCCATTGTCGGCGCGGGTCCAGAGGATCGCGTCGCTGGCGGTCATGTCGCCGGCCGCGACCCCGTAGAACAGAGGCGCAGCCTGAACGCCGGTGGATACGGAGGCGCAAATCACCGTTGCAGCCATCAGGCGGCCGCGGCGGCTTCCAATCGTTTTCATTACCGATAAATCCCGGAGTGACAGACCGGGACGATAACGACTGTTTCCGCCGCTGTTAACGGTCCGATTGCGTAACTTGGTTACAGCTCGATGAAGAGTTCAGGAACCGGTGTGGGTGACGCCGATGACGCCCGTAGCGGGGGCCATCGGGTGATTGGTGGTGAAGCCGCGGGGCAGGCTGTTGGGCGTCTCCAATTCCTGGTCGTTGACCGGGAACGGCAGGCCGGTCGAGCGCGCCGGCGGCAGCGCGGATTGGTCGGCGCAGGCGCCGAGGAGAAGCGCGGCGAGGAGCGGGAGCGAGCGGAATACCATGCCTTGCATATGGGCGATGCGAGCCCGGCGCGGATTGACGATTATGCGAGGTGACGCCCCGGCTTGACCCTTACCGCCCCGCCCTCGCACACTAGGTGCAAGGACACATGCCAAATGGGGGAGCACGATGCCGCAGGTATCGCTGACGGTGAACGGGAAATCACATAGCGTCGAGGTCGAGGCGCGCACGCTGCTGGTCGAGCTGCTGCGGGAGAAGCTGAGTCTGACCGGTACGCATGTGGGCTGCGACACGAGCCAGTGCGGGGCCTGCGTGGTCCATGTCGATGGCCAGTCGATCAAGAGCTGCACCATGCTGGCGGTGCAGGCCAATGGGGCGCAGGTCACCACGATCGAGGGCCTGGCCGGAGCGGACGGCACGTTGCATCCGATGCAGGAGATGTTCCGCGAGCATCATGCGCTGCAGTGCGGGTTTTGCACGCCGGGCATGGTGATGAGCGCGATCGACCTGGTGAAGCTGCATCCGGAGGGCCTCTCGGAGGACCAGATCCGGCACGGGCTCGAGGGCAACCTCTGCCGCTGCACCGGCTACCACAACATCGTCAAGGCGATCGCGGCTGCTTGGCCGCTGATGCACGATAAGCAGCCGGCACAGGCCGCCTGACGACCATAATGAAGAGCGGGCAACGATATCCGAGCAAACCGATCCGGTTTGATCGGATGTTGCCCTAGGGGGGAAATCAACATGGGCTTCGAGGGGATTGGCGCCTCCGTGCGCCGCAAGGAAGACCACCGGTTCCTGAGCGGGCGCGGCCACTACACCGACGACATCAATCGTCCGGGCCAGACCTATGCGGTGATGAAGCGCTCGGATCGGCCGCATGCGCGGCTGCTTTCGGTCGACACGGCGGCGGCGAAGGCCGCGCCGGGGGTGATCGCTGTTTACACCGGCGCGGACCTGGAAGCCGACGGCGTGGGCGGCGTGCCCTGCGGCTGGCAGATCCACAACAAGGACGGCACGCCGATGGCCGAGCCGAAGCACCCGGTGCTGGCGGTCGGCAAGGTGCGGCACGTGGGCGACCCGATCGCCGTAGTGATCGCGGAGACGCGGCAGGAGGCGAAGAACGCGGCGGAGCTGATCGAGATCAGCTATGACGACCTGCCGGGCTTTGCGACGATGAAGGAAGCGGTCGCGCCGGGTGCGCCGCTGGTGCACGACGATGCGCCGGGGAACATCTGTTACGACTGGCACATCGGCGACAAGGCGGCGGTGGACCAGGCGTTCGCGCAGGCGGCGCACAAGGTGAAGCTGGACCTGCACAACAACCGGCTGGTGCCGAATGCGATGGAGCCGCGTGCGGCCATCGGCGATTACGACCAATCGAGCGGCGATTACACGCTCTATACGACCAGCCAGAACCCGCATGTCATCCGGCTGCTGATGGGCGCTTTCGTGCTGCACATCCCGGAGAACCGGCTGCGCGTCTATGCGCCGGACGTGGGCGGCGGGTTCGGCTCGAAGATCTACCACTATGCCGAGGAGGCGATCGTCACCTGGGCCGCGGGCAAACTGTCGCGTCCGGTGAAGTGGGTGGCGGACCGGTCGGAGGCGTTCATCTCCGACGCGCATGGCCGCGACAATGACAGCGTGGCCGAGATGGCGCTGGACAAGGACGGCAACTTCCTGGCGCTGCGGGTCGAGACGCTGGCCAACATGGGCGCGTATCTCAGCACCTTCGCGCCCTGCGTGCCGACCTACCTGTCGGCGACGCTGCTGGCGGGCGTCTACAAGACGCCGGCGATCTATGCGCAGGTGAAGGCTGTGTTCACGAATACGGTGCCGGTGGACGCGTATCGCGGGGCCGGGCGGCCGGAGGCGACGTATCTGCTCGAGCGTCTCATGGACGTGATCGCGCATGATACGGGGATCGATCGGATCGAGTTGCGGAAGCGCAATTTCATCCCGACCGATGCCTTCCCGTATCAGACGCCGGTGGCGCTGCAATACGACAGCGGCGACTACTTCACGACGCTGCGGGTCGGGCTCGAGAACGCCAAGTGGGACAGTTTCCCCGAGCGGCGGGCCGAGGCGGCGCGGCGCGGCAAGCTGCGCGGGGTCGGCATTTCCACTTATGTCGAAGCCTGCGGCATTGCGCCTTCGGCCGTTGTCGGCTCGTTGGGCGCCCGGGCGGGTCTCTACGAGTGCGCCAACATCAAGGTCCATCCCACCGGCAGCGTGACGGTCTATACCGGCTCGCATAGCCATGGGCAGGGGCACGAGACGACGTTTGCGCAGCTCGTGGCCGATCAGTTGGGCGTGCCGATGTCGCAGGTCGATGTCGTGCATGGCGACACGGCAAAGATCCCGTTCGGGATGGGGACGTATGGCAGCCGCAGCTTGGCGGTCGGTGGCTCGGCGATGGTCAAGGCGATGGACAAGATCATCGCCAAGGGCAAGAAGATCGCCGCCCATCTGATGGAAGCGTCGGTCGAGGACATCGAGTTCAAGGACGGCAAGTTCAGCGTGGCCGGCACCGACAAGAGCAAGATGTTGAGCGACATCTCGCTCGCGGCTTATGTCCCGCACAACTATCCGATCGAGGAACTCGAGCCCGGCCTGGACGAGACCGCGTTCTACGACCCGAAGAACTTCACCTATCCCGGCGGCTGCCATATCTGCGAGGTCGAGATCGATCCGGACACGGGGACGACCGAGGTGATCAACTTCACCGCGATCGACGACGTGGGCCGGGTGGTCAATCCGATGATCGTCGAGGGCCAGGTGCAGGGCGGGCTTGCGCAGGGGATCGGGCAGGCGCTGTTCGAGAGCGCGCTGTACGACGCCGAAGGGCAGTTGGTCACCGGGTCGTTCATGGACTACCAGATGCCCCGGGCGCACGACTTCCCGAACTTCTCGGTCGGCACCGAGAACACGATGTGCACGCACAACCCGCTGGGGTCGAAGGGCGTGGGCGAAGTGGGGGCGATCGGCAGCCCGCCGGCGGTGATCAACGCGGTGGTCGATGCGTTGCGCGACTATGGCGTGCGGCATATCGAGATGCCGGCGTCGCCGCAGAAGGTTTGGGCGATCATTCAATCCAACCAGCCGCGCATGGCGGCTGAATAGAGGATCGACGCATGTACGACTTTACCTACACGAAACCGTCGAGCGTGCCGGACGCGGTCAAGGCGATGACGGCGGATGCGGAGTCCAAGCCGCTGGCGGGGGGGCAGACCTACATCCCCGTGCTGAAGCAGCGGCTGGCGAAGCCGACGGCGATCATCGACCTGTCGGCGCTGGGGCTGGCCGGGATCACGGCGGAAGGCGGCAAGATCAAGATCGGGGCGATGACGACGCACCACATGATCGAGTCGAATGCCGACATCCAGAAGAGCATTCCGGGCCTGGCGAAGATGGCGTCGTGGATCGGCGACACGCAGGTGCGGCATCGCGGGACGATGGGCGGGTCGCTCGCGAACAACGATCCGTCGGCGTGCTATCCGGCGGCGGTGCTGGCGTGCGGCGCGACCATCATCACCGACAAGCGCTCGATCAAGGCGGATGATTTCTTCCAGGGCATGTTCACCACGGCGCTCGAGCCAGGGGAACTGATCACCGCGGTGGAATTCCCGGTGATGGAGAAGTCGAACTACGAGAAGTTCCGCAACCCGGCGAGCCGCTACGCCATGGTCGGCGTGTTCGTCGCCAAGGGTCCGGCGGGCGTGCGCGTGGCGATCACCGGCGCGGGCCAGGGCGGTGTGTTCCGGCACACCGCGATGGAGCAGGCGTTGAGCCAGAACTGGTCGGCCGATGCGCTGAAGGGCATCACGACGCCGGCCGATGGGCTCAACAGCGACATCCATGCCAGCGCCGATTACCGCGCGCATCTGATAGGCGTGATGGCGCGGCGGGCCGTCGCGGCCGCTTAGGCTCGCCTATCCACCCTCACCCAACCCTCTCCCGCTCAGGGAGAGGGCTTTTTTGCGAGTAGTCCATGACCGAATATCCCTTCACTGCGGCCGATCTCGAAGTGCTCAAGCAGTGGGATACGCCGACGATCTGCAATGGGCTCGAGGTGATCGTGCCGGAGCGGCGGGCGGTGGGGTTCACGGTGGAGCCGATGGTGGCGGCGGATCGGTCGCTGAAGCCGATCGTGGGGCTGGCGCGGGTCGGCTACATCCGGGCCAAGGAGCATCCGCGGTCGGCGGTGGCGAACCGGGTGGATTACTATGATTACGTCGCCGAGGCGGATCTGCCGACGGTAGTGGTGCTGCAGGATCTCGACGACCGGCCCGGGTATGGCGCGTGGTGGGGCGAGGTGAACTCGGCGATCCACAAGGCGCTGGGGGCGCTGGGGTGTGTAACCAATGGGTCGTTCCGGGATTGCGACATGCTGGCGCCGGGCTTCCAGATCGTGGGCGGGCGGATCGGGCCGAGCCATGCGCACGTGCATGTGGTGGATTTCGGCAAGCCGGTGGACGTGTTCGGGATGCATGCGGTGCATGACGACGTGATCCATGCCGATTTCCATGGGGCGGTGGTGATCCCGGCCGATGCGGTGAAGAAGCTGCCGGCGGCGATCGACTTGGTGTCGCGGCGGGAGAAGGTGATCCTCGACGTGGTCAACGGGCCGGGGTTCACGCCGGCGAAGCTGCGGGCGGCGATCAAGGCTTCGGGCGAGATCCACTAAACCGGGCGTCAGCGCGGGCCTTCGTCGCCGGGCGGGGCGACGCTGTCGATCCAGAGCGAGAGCCAGCGCAGCGCGATGTGGGCGAAGAAGACGATCACGGTCAGGCTGACCGCGATCGGGTAGGCGTAGAGCCCGGCCGCGGAGCCGATGGCGGCGACTGCCCAGAAGGTCGCTGCGGTCGACAGGCCGCGGACCTGGTTGCCTTCGTGCAGGATCACGCCGGCGCCAAGGAAGCCGACACCGGTGGCCATCGCGCCCAGCGCCGCGCCGGGGTTGGAGCCGCCGAAATCGATGGCGATGCGAGCGAAAGCGGCCGCGGCGGCGGCCACCAGCGAGCAGGAGCGCAGGCCACCCGGATGCCGCCGCCATTCGCGCTCCGCCCCGATCAGCGCACCGAACAGCGCGGCCGCGAAAATCGCGAGGATTGGATGGGTGATTTCTGGCTGCGGCATCGGACCGTTTCCGATGCATCACTACAGCAGAGTTGTCAAACGGAATGAACATCCGAGCGAGCGGCGATGGCTTGAGTTGTACCGTCACGCGCGTGTAATTCAGCCGTTTTCCTGCCGCCGGAACCCTCCTCCCGAGTTCGTCTGGTCCAGCAGCCCGCATCACGTGACGCCCGCACGTGCCCGTGGACGAGACCAACAGGGCGGGGAGAGTATCCGTGGCGACGAGTTCGACTGACGTGATCCAGCGGCACCGGCCCTGGTATGCCACCCTCTACATCCAGGTCCTGATCGCGATCGCGCTCGGGGTGGCGCTCGGGGCGGTGTATCCCGAGACGGCGAAGTCGATGAAATGGCTCGGTGACGCGTTCATCGGGCTGATCCGGATGATGATCGCGCCGATCATCTTCTGCACGATCGTGCATGGCATCGCGGCGATGGGTGACCTGAAGAAGGTTGGCCGGGTCGGGCTGAAGGCGCTGCTGTATTTCGAGGTGGTCTCGACGTTTGCGCTGTTGATCGGCGTGATCGTGGGCGAGGTGGTGCGGCCGGGCGCGGGGTTCGGGGCGGATCCGAAGACGCTCGATCCGGCGTCGGTGGCGAGCTACGCGAGTGCGGCGGCCAAGGACAGCACGGTGGCGCACATCCTGGCGCTGATCCCGAGCAGCTTCTTCAATGCGTTCGCGAGCGGGGACTTGCTGCAGGTGCTGCTGATCTCGGTGCTGACCGGGGTGGTGGTGGCTGGGCTGGGCGAGCGGGCGCCGCTGGTCGGGCAGTTCGTGGAGACGGCGGGGCAGATCTTCTTCCGGATCATCGCAATCGTGGTGAAGCTGGCGCCGATCGGGGCGTTCGGGGCGATGGCGTTCACGATCGGGCAGTATGGGTTGGGGAGCCTGGGCAAGCTCGCCGGGCTGGTGGGCACGTTCTATTTGACGAGCGTGCTGTTCGTGGTGGTGGTGCTGGGCGTGATCGCGCGGCTGGCCGGGTTCTCGATCCTGCGGTTCATCGTGTTCATCAAGGACGAGCTGCTGATCGTGCTGGGGACGTCGTCGTCGGAGACGGTGCTGCCGCAGATCATGTTGAAGATGGAGGCTTTGGGCGCGCCGAAGTCGGTGGTCGGGTTGGTGGTTCCGACTGGTTACAGTTTCAACCTGGACGGCACCAACATCTATATGACGTTGGCGACGCTGTTCCTGGCGCAGGCGATCGGGGTGGATCTGAGCTTCGGGCAGTATGCGACGATCATCGCGGTGGCGATGCTGACGTCGAAGGGCGCTTCGGGGGTGACGGGCGCCGGGTTCATCACGCTGGCGGCGACGCTGGCGGCGATCCCGAACAACCCGGTGCCGGTGGCGGCGATGACGCTGGTGCTGGGGATCGACAAGTTCATGAGCGAGTGCCGGGCGCTGACCAATTTGGTGGGCAACGGCGTGGCCTGCATCGTGGTGAGCGCTTGGGAGGGCGAGCTGGACCGGTCGAAGCTGGAGGCGGCGCTGGCGCATCCGGGGGCGGCGGGGACGCTGATCGAGGAGAAGAAGCTGGATCAGGTGATCTGAGCGGCGGCGTTAAACTGGTGTTCATCTCGGCGGGGTAGAACGGCGTCCTCATCGGAGACGTTCGCATGAAGTCGATCATCACCATCCTGGCGCTGCTGCTCGCGGCGCAGGCGCAGGCGCAGACGATCGTGATCAACCCGCCGCCCGGCCAGCTGCGCGCGCCGGCGAAGGGGCAGCGCGTGACGGTCGCGATCACGCTGAGCACGCCGGTCTCGAGCAGCGCGCCGACGGAGTGGTCGGCGGAACTGAACGACGCCAATCAGGCGTTGTACAAGGTCGTGGGCGCGGAGTGCGCGGTGCTGAACGCGGTGTTCAAGGGCGAGTGCAAGCTGTCGCAGATCAACACGACGGGGAACATCAACGACCGGAACAATTTCGGCAATCCAAGCGCGGATGGGTCGAAGACGGTGAACGTGACGGCGAATGCGACTTTCGAGCTGGCGCCGCTACCGGCGACGCCGGCGCATTAGCCGACCGGCCGCCGGATGAAGGCGGCGACATCGTCGAGGACGGGGGCGCGGCCTTGGAATAGCGGGGCGAAGGCGGTGATCAGGCCGATGTGGCCGATGCCGGGGTAGAGCTTCGAGGTGACGTTGCCGCCGCGTTCGTGGATGCGGGCGGCGAGGTCGGTGGTGTTGCGCGGCTTGACGGTGGTGTCCTCGGTGCCGGCGGCGAGGAACATCGGCGGGTTGTGGCCGTCGGCAAAGGCGTAGGGCTCGTTGGCGGGGGTGTTGTCGGGGCCGAAGACGGGGATGGCGTCTTTGTCGTCGGTCGGCAGGAAGTGGTAGGGGCCGGCGAGGCCGATGGCACCGGCGAGGTGGTCGCGGTCGATGCCGACCTTGGCCAGGCGGGTCTTGTCGAGCGCGAGCATGCCGACGTTGAAGGCGCCGGCGGAGTGGCCCATCAGGTAGATGCGCGCCGGGTCGGCGCCGAGTTCGGCGGCGTGGGCGAAGGCCCAGGCGACGGCGCTCGCATTGTCGTCAAGGAATTCCGGGAAGCGGACTTCGGGGAAGACGCGGTAGTCGGGGACGACGACGATGGCGCCGCGGCGGGCGAGGGGGCGGGCGACGAAGGGGTACATGTCCTTGGAGCCGGAGCGCCAGGCGCCGCCGTAGATGAACACGACCAGCGGCAGGCGTCCGCCCTCGGCGGTGGGGCGGTAGACGTCGAGCTTGCTGCGCGGGCCGGGTCCGTAGGCGAGGTTGGGCGTCAGCATGACGCCGTCGTCCGACACGGTCGCGTTCAGGATGCCGGCGGGCGAGCATGCGGCCACGGAGGCGGCGAGCGCGCCCGCGGCGGCCAAGCGCCGGCGGATCACTGGATGGCGGCCAGTGCGGCGAGGACCGCTTCGGCTCGCGGGATCGGCGGGACGGCGCCGTAGCCGGTGGTGGATAGGGCGGCGGCGCAGGCGGCGTAGGCGGCGGCTTCGGGCGGGGCGTCGCCGGCGATGAGACGGGCCAGGAAGGCGCCGCAGAAGGTGTCGCCGGCGCCGGTCGCGTCGACGGGGGTGCAGGGGAAGGGGGCGATGCGGAGGCGCTCGTGCGGGGTGGCGAGCAGGGTGCCTTGGGCGCCCATCTTGAGCGCGACCAGGCTGGGGCCGAGATGGAGGTAGAAATCGACGATGGCGTCGGGGTCGGAGAGACCGGTCAGGGCGATCGCGTCCTCGAGGCCGGGCAGGGCGATGCTGCTCTGGGAGATCGCGGCGTGGATGATCGCCGAGGCGCGTGCGGCGGGCCAGAGGCGGGGGCGGTAGTTGGTGTCGTAGGCGACGCGGACGCCGGCGTGACGGGCGACGTCGATGGCATGGAACACGGCGTCGGCGGCGCTGTTGGAGATGGCCTGGCTGATGCCCGAAGCGAACAGGATCTTGGCGCCGCGGATGGCGTCGTCGGGCACGTGCGCGGGCGAGTAGGCGCTGGCGGCGGAGCCTTGCCGGTAATACTGGAACTCGTGGCCGTGCTGGCCGTGATGGACCAGGTAGACTGCGGTTGGGTTGAGGGTGTCCTGGACGACGTGGGTCGTGTCGATGCCCTCGGTGCGCCAGAGGTCGAGGAAGCTGTTGCCACCGGCGTCGGCGCCGACCGCGGTCAGGTAGGCGACGCGGGCGCCCTGGCGGGCGGCGGCGATCGCGGCGTTGCTGGTGTCGCCGCCATGGCCGGCGCGGAACAGGGCGGCCTCGCTCTGGTTCAGCTCGAGCATCGGCTCGCCCATGCAGACGAGGTCGATCACCACAGCACCACCCGTCCGTGCAGGATCATAATCAGCCAAACCGTCACCAGGATTACCACGACGATGGAAGAGAGCACCCAGCGCAGGCCCATATAGCCGCGGGGCATATAGCCGCGGCGGCTGGCGCGGGATTCCAGGATGGTCGTGATCAGGAAGCCGAGCACGAGGAGGGCCAGGGCGCTGCGGGCATAGCCGAGGAAGGCGATCAGCAGGGCGACCCAGCCGATCAGCGAGGGCAGCACGCCGAGGCCGAAGCGGGCGCGCTGGATGTCGGCGGGGGCGGTCGAGCCGGCGTCGAGGCCGAAGCCCCAGTGCACGCCGCCGAGGAAGGCGAGGATGACGGCGGCGTAGGCGACGAGGCCGAGCAGGGCGAGCGCGTCGTTGGGGGGCGTGTTGGCGAGCGCGCCGAGGCCGCAGGCGGCGAACGGGATCAGCCCGGCGATCCCCAGCAGCATGGCGATGGAGGGCAGGGTGCGGTTCATCCTGTGCGCACTAGCGTTCCTCCGAGCGGCGCGCAACCGCGCGGGCGTTCGCGATTTCGCGCAATGCCCGCTGGTTGGTAAGTTAATTGGATGGACCTCAGCATTGAACTCGTCATCGTCCTGCTCCTCGTGCTGCTGAACGGGCTGTTCGCGATGAGCGAGCTGGCGCTCGTCTCGGTGCGGCGCGCCCGGCTCATGATCCTCGAGCGGCAAGGCGTCGCGGGGGCTGCGACCGCGCGCACGCTGTCGGACGATCCGCAGCGCTTCCTACCGACGGTGCAGATCGGGATCACGCTGGTCAGCGTGCTGGCCGGGGTGTTCGGCGGCGCCCGGATCACCGCGCATCTGGAGGAGTGGCTGCTGACGATCCCGGCGCTGCAGCCGTTCGCCTCGAGTCTGGCGTTCACCGCGGTGGTGGTGCTGACGACGTATCTGACGCTCGTGGTGGGCGAGCTGGTGCCGAAGCAGCTTGCGCTGCGGCATCCGGAGCGGATCTCGGCGGTGGTGGCGCCGGGCTTGCAGGTGCTGGCGCGGGTCGGCGGGCCGATCGTCTGGGTGCTGGGCAAGTCGTCGTATTTCGTGCTGCGGCTGTTCGGCTTGCACCGGGAAATCCGCCAGACCGTGACGGAGGAGGAGCTGCGGGCCGTGCTCGAGGAGGGCGCGCAGGAGGGGGTGTTCGAGACCGAGGAGCGACAGATGATCGAGCGGCTGCTGCGGCTGGCGGACAAGCCGGTGCGGGCGATCATGACGCCGCGGACGGAGCTGGTCTGGATCGACCGGACGGATCCGAAGAGCGACATCGCGGCGGCTGTGCGGGGCGCGGGGCATAGCCGGCTGGTGGTGTGCGACCGGTCGATCGACAACGTGGTGGGCGTGGTGCAGGCGAAGGACCTGCTGGACCGGATGCTGGGGGGGACGGGGCTTTCGATCAACGACACGCTGCGGCAGCCGCAGGTGATCCCGGATACGGCCACGGCGCTGGATGCGTTGGAGCGGCTGAAGCGGGACACGATCGGTCTGGCGCTGGTGATGGACGAGTATGGCAGTTTCGAGGGGGTGGTGACGGCGGCAGACGTGTTGTCGGCGATCGTGGGGGAGCCGGAGGAGGCGGGGACGGCGGCGGAGGCGGGGAGCGATGCAGTGGCCGGGCCGATGCTGTTCGACGGGGCGTCGCCGGTGGACGAGATCAAGTCTCGGCTGGACCTGCCGCCGCTGCCGGCGGCGGGGAGCTATCACACGCTGGGCGGGCTGCTGCTGGCGCTGCTGAAGCGGTTGCCAAAGGCAGGGGACCGGATCGTGTTCGGGGGGTGGCGGTTCGAGGTGTTGGAGATGGATGGGCGGCGGGTGAGCCGGGTGAGCGCGATCCGGGAGCCGGCGGCGGAGGTGGAGGGGTGAGGCGGCCGGACGCGGCGCCGTCGGGGTGCGCTAACGCTTAAGCTGGGCGTGGGGTGGCGGTTAGGCTCCGCTTGGCGGGCCTGGTGGCACGTTTTTGTTGCGCTATCGTAACGGATTAGACGTGAAAAGAGGTTGGTGTTTGGGAGGCGATCTGTCGTCGGAGTCGCTGGTGGGCGGCTTGGTGCGCGTGGATTGGCGTGGGGCGCTGGGAGGCGCGGCGGAGGCGCGTGGGATGGCGCGGTCCCAGGTCAGCGTGGGGGATGGGGCGGGTCGAGGTGACGGCGCGCGGGGCTGTTTGCGGCTGGTCGGTCGCGACTTCGCCGGTGTGGGCGAGGTGACGAAGACGCTGGACGAGGTCTTCGAGGCTGCGCTGCAGAGATGTGGCGGTTTCGGCGGGGAGGTCGGCGGATGCGGCGATGAGCGCCCGGAGCAGCCGCAGGAGGAGCTCGGCGAGAAGGAAGGCGGCGGCGCGGGTTGCTGGGGAGAGCACGAACGAAAGAAGAACATTGTTGGGTGGGGATGGCAAGGTGCTTTGGTCGGTTGAGGGCTCGGCGGTGTTGGACGGGGTTGATCGATCGGGCCGTTCGCGGGCTGTCGGCGATCTACGGCTTGCGCTAGGCGGGTCTGTTATACGCCCGCTTGGCGCCGTTCCAACTCATTTAGCCGACGCTCGAAAGCTGTCGTTCGTTCGGCGAAGCTGACGGGATCGCACAGTGTCGATCTAGCCGGGCTCGGCGCGTGGCACCGAGGCTAAGTGGTGGCAATCCGCATCGGTTCGGCCTAGGAGACGGTCCATGGCTAAAGAACCTCGCACGCCCAAGGGCAACACTGCTGCACCCGCGCAATTCGACATGAACAGTCGCGAGCGCAAAGGCGGCAAAGGTGGGCCGGGCCGCCGCGGTCGTGACGATAACCGGCCGCCGAGCCGGATTGAGAACCTGCCGCCAAGTTTGGTCGATCGTGGCGAGGGATGGGCGATTTGGAAGGTCGGCAAGATCGATCAAGCCTCCCATGCTCCCGCCGGCGCGGAATACCAGTTGATCTTCGACGGCCATGACGCGCTGGTATTTGGCTTCTTGGGCGCTGCCCGAGATCGTTCAAAACAAGCGCCACCGGAGAAGGCCGCTGTTGGGGAGGGTGCGACCAGCGCGGCAGAAGACGCTACCGTCGAAAGCACCGTGGCCGATGACGTTCAGATTGAGCATCCTCAGCCGGAGTAAGACGGCGCGCCGCTCTGACACACTGTGCGCGCGGTCGGGCAAGGCATCCTTCCTGGAGCTGCCACGGATGGTGGAGACCCGCTGACGCACAAGAGTGGGGTGCGGGTCTCGAGGCACCGTGGACGCAGCAAGTTGGTAGGCTGGTTCGCGCCGATAGTCGGTCGTTTGGCCGGACAGGCCCTCGACCGGAGAGCAGCCGCGCGACCGAAGCATTGTTGGTGCGTGGCGCTGCGCTTACGCACCCTGCGGCTCGCTCCGTTGGACTTGCGGGCCACGAATGCAACGGCGCGCCCAAATGGGCTTTCGTTTCTCCGCGTCGGCAATGAGAAAGGTATAGCTACCGGCTCGCGTCAGCCGGTTCTGGCACCAAACGTAAATCTCGTCCCGACCGCTGATCGGACTATGCGCCCGGGCATCTCCGCTCGCGCAATGTCGTAGAAGCGTTCTCCAGAACAATGGGCGGGTATCACGTAGTCGGGCTTCATTGATTTTAATCCCGCGACAGTCTGACGAACATACTCTTCACTGAGCGGCGGTGGCAGGTGAAAGCCGCCGATGACTGCGTGCAGTTGGTCAGTTCCCGCTGCAGCCTGCGCCTGTTTGATAGTGTTCAGCACGCCACGATGGCTGCAGGATGTGAGGACAACGAGCCCGCGGTCCTTGAC
This sequence comes from uncultured Alphaproteobacteria bacterium, assembly GCA_963848035.1. Taxonomy (GTDB): domain Bacteria; phylum Pseudomonadota; class Alphaproteobacteria; order Acetobacterales; family Acetobacteraceae; genus JAVVHH01. Next base: position 478,926 of record CAWKCD010000001.1, on the reverse strand, counting down.
GAGGTAACTCGTACCGATCTCATGCTGGAAGTCATCTGATACGAAAGTGCCGGTGTGTTTCGATGCTGGCTCGAGTGCGGGATCACATCCAAGACCGGCACTCATGCCGATCCGTTCCTGTGACGCACGGAGCGGATCTTCGTACGTGGTCTTCGGGATCTGACCTGACGTCATGGCGTGTCCTGCTGCGATGGCAGGCCCTTCGGCAATCATGAGTTGGATGCCTGCCGCCAAGATGCCAGGTCGGTCGAGGGCTCCAAAGTCGCCCCCCGCTGTCGTTTCCCGCTCGCAGAAGCAGTCCTCACCTCCGACGAACAACGGTAGATCGTGTTTCAATCTTCCTTTTGTTGCCGTCAGCAAACCCATCAAGCCGCCAAAATGATCGTAATGACCATGGCTCAAGACCAGCGCATCGATGCTTGCAGGATCGATACCCAAGATTTGCATATTTGTCAGCAAGACTTCAGAACTATAGCCGAAGTCGACCATGACGCGCCTGATCTCGTCGTCACGTATGGATTGCGCGAACATCGACAGACCCCATTCCGCCTCGAGCGTATCGTGTGGCGGTGTGCGGGGTCGTTCGGTTCCACCCATCCGCTCGACGCCCAGCCGTGGCGTTGTCAGTGGGACACTGAAGCGGTCAGTGTAATTGTCTGTCACTATGCGAACCGATAGACCGTCGACCACGGGCGGGTTGCTGCCGAGCGTCTGCGCGCGTGAGACTTGGCCCGAGCCTTCGAGTATCGCAACTAGTGATGCAACAAAACCAACGCCGGTGGCTTTCAGCGACTGCCGCCGAGTGAGGCGGAAACGCTCGAAGGGTGTTCCATGAAGTTGGCAGGCGCACCATAAGTTGTTCACAGATCCCTCCGCAGTTTTACGCTTTCGCCGTATTTTCGGGTGATGGCTTTTTACGCTAATCACAAATACATTGATCGCTGTCTGCGGCTTTGATGTAGATCAAAAGAAGTCTGCTTTTGTTAGAGACCTTTGATCTATGCGCAGCGGCTTGCCTGACGTTGCAACATGTTGCGAATGGCAGCCTCCGGGGACGACCGTTTTTCTGATCGCTTCACCCAGAGCCTGTCAGACCGGAATCGGCCCGTGCGAGCCAGATGGGAACGGGCCCGGTCATGACGATCGATGTGGCTCGCGATCTCCAAAATTCATGCGGGCGCGGTTGAGCGTGCGGACGTTGTGAGAAAGCAGCAGGCGGTCGGAGAGTTGGCTGAGTTGGAGGAGGTCGGTGTTGGCGAAGGCGAGCCTGAGGTGGGTGGTTTGGCCGGGGCCGAAGGCGGTGCCGGGGAGGGCGGTGGCGCCGAATTCGGCGGCGAGGCGTTCGGCGACGGCGGGGGCGGCGAGGTCGGGGAAGGGGTGGCGGATGTAGGCGAAGTAGGCGCCGAGGGAGTCGAGGCGCCAGGCTGGGGCGCGGGCGAGAGCGGTGCGGAAGGCGGCGGCGCGGGCGTTGATGCGGGCGCGGTTTTCGCGGCGCCAGGCGGGGAGGGCGCGGATGGACCATTCGAGGGCGGATTGGGCGGGGCGTTGGGGGCAGATGTGGAGGCAGTCGAGGGCCTTCATGAATTGCGCGATCAGGGCGGCGGATGCGGTGATCGCGCCGAGGCGGGCGCCGGGGACGCTGTAGGCTTTGGAGAAGCTGTAGAGCTGGATCAGGTTTTCGGGCCAGTCGGGGTCGGTGAAGAGGGCGTGGGCGCGGTCCTGACCTTCGGGGAGGAAGTCGCGGTAGGTCTCGTCGAGGATGAGCCAGAGGTCGTGGCGGACGCAGAGGTCGTGGAAGCGGGCGATGGTTTCGGGCGGGTAGACGGCGCCGGTGGGGTTGTTGGGGGTGATGAGGACGATGGCTCTCGTGCGGGAGTCGATGAGGGTTTCGGCGCGGGCCGGGTCGGGGACGAAGGCGTCCTCGGCGCGCGCAGGGAAGGGGGCGGGGTTCCAGGCCGAGCATGGTGCAGGTTTGCTGGTGGTTCCAGAACCAGGGGAGGGGGAGGAGGATGTTGTCGCCGGGCTGGGCGAGGGCGAGCATGGCGAGGAAGAAGGCCTGGTTGCAGCCGGCGGTGATGGCGATCTGGTCGGGGTGGATCGCGGCCGCCGTAGGTGGCGGCGAGGTCGGCGGCGTAGGTTTCGCGGAGGGCGAGGTCGCCGTTGATGAGGCCGTAGCGGGCGAGCGCGGGGTCGGCGGCGGCTTGGGCGAGGTGGGCGAGGATGTCGGGGTGCGGCGCCCAGCCGGGGACGGCCTGGCAGAGGTCGAGCGCCGGGCCGTGGGCGCCGTCGTAGCGGGCGGCCCAGGCGTGGGCTTCGGGGATGGGCGGCGGTTCGATGCCGGTGACGAGCGGGTTGAGGGGCGGCATCGGTCTCCTTGCCGGGCTGGAAAGCGCTGCGCATATTGGCCGGGAAATCAGACGAGGAAAGCCCGATGTCATATCCCGACGTGCTGCTGCACATCGATGGCGCTTGGACGCAGGCGGCCGGCGGCAAGACGCTCTCCGTGATGAACCCGGCGACCGGCGAGGAGAACGGCAAGCTGGCGCATGCGGAGCGGGCCGATCTCGATCGGGCGCTCGAGGCGGCGGAGAAGGGGTTCGCGGTGTGGCGGAAGGTGTCCGCGTATGACCGGTCGAAGATCATGCGCAAGGCGGCGGACCTGCTGCGGGAGCGGGCGGGCGACATCGCGGTGCTGATGACGATGGAGCAGGGCAAGCCGGTCGGCGAGGCGAAGATGGAGGCGATGGCCAGCGCCGACGTGATCGACTGGTTCGCGGAAGAGGCGCGGCGGACGTATGGGCGGGTGATCCCGGCGCGGGCGGAGGGGGTTTATCAGCTTTCGCTGCGGGAGCCGGTGGGGCCGGTGGCGGCGTTCACGCCTTGGAACTTCCCGATCAACCAGGCCAACCGGAAGATCGCGATCGCTTTGGCGGCGGGGTGCTCGATCATCGTGAAGGGGCCGGAGGAGACGCCGGCTTCGTGCATGGAGCTGGTGCGGTGCTACGTCGATGCGGGGGTGCCGGCGGGGGTGGTGCAGCTCGTGTTCGGGGTGCCGTCGGAGATCTCGGAGTATCTGATTCCGCATCCGATCATCCGGAAGGTGTCGTTCACCGGGTCGACGGCGGTGGGGAAGCAGTTGGCGGCGCTGGCCGGGCTGCACATGAAGCGGGCGACGATGGAGCTGGGCGGGCATGCGCCGGCGATCGTGTTCGACGATGCGGATATCGCGGCGGCGACGAAGATGCTGGCGGCGGCGAAGTTCCGGAATGCCGGGCAGGTGTGCATCAGCCCGACGCGGTTCCTGGTGCAGAACAGCGCTTACGAGCAGTTCGTGGATAGTTTCACGGCGGCGGCGAAGGCGGTGAAGGTCGGCAACGGGATGGAGCAGGGGATCCAGATGGGCCCGCTGGCCAATCCGCGCCGGATCACGGCGATGGAGGGGCTGATCGCGCGACGCGGTGCAGAAGGGCGCCGAGGTGCGGACCGGGGGCAAGCGGATCGGCAACGTGGGCAATTTCTTCGAGCCGACGGTGATGACGGGCGTGAACACCGAGATGCGGGTGATGAACGAGGAGCCGTTCGGGCCGCTGGCGGTGATCGCGCCGTTCGACGACATGGACGATCTGGTGGAGGAGGCGAACCGGCTGCCTTATGGGCTGGCGAGCTATGCGTTCACGAAGTCGACCAAGCGGGCGAGCCAGGTGGCGGCGAAGGTCGAGGCGGGGATGATGACGATCAACCATATCGGGCTGGCGCTGCCGGAAGTGCCGTTCGGCGGGATCAAGGATAGCGGCAGCGGGTCCGAGGGCGGGTCGGAGGCGATCGAGAGCTATCTGTCGATCAAGTTCGTGACGCAGGCGGGGGTCTGACGGTGTTTCGACGCGGCAGTCCAGGGCGGCTCTTGTGGCCCTGGACTGCCGCGTCGCTGCGCTCCTCGCAGTGACGGGTCAGGGTGTGGGGATGAGCACGTCGTCCATGCTGGGGCGGCCGGTGCGGTGGCGCCAGTGGTGCCAGAGCAGGCGGGCGGCGAGGGCGCGGTGGGGGCGCCACTGGTCGGCGAGCGTGCGGAGCGGCTTGGGGCCGGGGCGCGCGGGTAGGCCCAGCAGGTCGGCGGCGGAGGCGGCGAGGGCGATGTCGCCGGCGGGGAAGACGTCGACGCGTTGGAGGGCGAAGAGCAGGTAGACCTCCGCGGTCCAGGGGCCGAGGCCGGGGATGGCGACCAGGGTCGCGATGGCGGCGTCGTCGTCGAGCGTGTCAATCGTATCGTCGTCGAGGCGGTTTTCCAGATAGGCGCGGGCCAGGCTCTGGGCGTGGGCGACTTTCGGGCGCGAGAAGCCGGCGGCGCGTAACGCTTCCTCGGGCAAGGCGAGCAAGCCGGCGGGGGATAGCGCGCCGGGCAGGGCGGCGACCCGGCGCCAGATCGCGCTTGCCGCCTGATTGCTGATCATTTGCGCGGTGATGGCCTGCAGGAGGCCGGCGAAGCCGCGCGGGCGAGTCCGCCACGGCAGCGGGCCGGCGGCGGGCTCGATCGTGCCGAGCACGGGATGGGCCGCGCCCAGTTGGGCGAGCGCTTCCCGCATCGCCGGGGGCGGATGCGGGAAGCCGGGTGTCAGTGGCAGCGGACGAGCGGGTAGGGGAAGTCGGCGCAGCCGGGGAAGGTGATCTCGTTCTCGCCGCGGCGCTGGACGGTCAGCGCGTCCGGCGCCTCGCAGCCGAAGCCGACCGGGGTGGGGTCGCCGCCGAACATGCGCGGGGTGGCGGCCATGGCGGCGAAGCGGAGTTCCGCGCCGCCGGGTATGGCGCGGGCGGTCGCGATCACGCGCTGGGCCAGGGTCTGCTCGGTGAGTGTCGCCCGCATGACCAGGTCGCGGGTGAAGATCACCACGGGCTGGCTGAAGCAGGCTTGAGAGGACATGCGCGAGGGAACCGGGAACAGGCCGCCGGTCCAGGTGCCGAATAGCCATGCGTGCGGCGGTTCGGCTTGGGCGTGGGCGAAGTTGGCGGGGAGGGAGAGCAGGAGAGCCAGGCAGAGCAGCACGAAACGGCGCATTTAACGACCTCGATGGAAAGTGGCGGGATTTGAACCACGATTGAACGGGTTGACCAAGCGTGGCATGGGACCGGCATGCTGAGAGCCCTGTATGACCGCGTGATCGCCCTCTCGGCGAACCGCTCCGCGCCGATCTGGCTGGCCGGGGTGGCGTTTGCCGAGAGCAGCTTCTTTCCGATCCCGCCGGATGTGCTGCTGGTGCCGATGGCGTTGGCGCGGCCGGAGCGGGCGTTCCGGCTGGCGCTGATCTGCACGGTGGCGAGCGTGGTGGGCGGGATGCTCGGCTACCTGATCGGCTATGGGCTGTACGAGGCGGTCGCGCTGCCGCTGATCCATTTGTATCATCTGGAGGCCAAGGCCGACGCGCTGGTGACGCAGTTCCAGCAATACGGGCTGTATGTGATCCTGGTGAAAGGGCTGACGCCGATCCCCTACAAGCTGGTGACGATCGCGTCGGGGATGGCGCATTTCAGCTTTCCGCTGTTCGTGGCGGCGAGCGTGGCGACGCGGGGGGCGCGTTTCTTCATCGTGGCCGGGCTGATCCGGTATTTCGGGGAATTGGCGCGGCATTTCATCGAGAAGCGGCTGACGTTGGTCACTACCGTCACAGTCTTGGGGATCGTGTTCGGCTTCGTGCTGCTCCGTTACGTGTGAGCGATCGGGCGGCAGGCCTGGGTCAGCCAGGCGCGTTCCGTCTCGCCGAGGGCGGGGCCGACTTCCTCCAGGACACGGGCGTGATAGGCGTCGAGCCAGTCGCGTTCGGCTTCGGTGAGGAGGTCGGGGTCGATCAGGCGGCGGTCGAACGGGGCGAGGGTGAGGGTCTCGAAGCGGAGGAAGGGCTTGCGGGCGGCTTCGAAGGGGGCGGGCTGGACCAGGAGCAGGTTCTCGAGGCGGATGCCGTAGGCGCCGGGGAGGTAATAGCCGGGCTCGTCGGAGAGGATCATGCCCTCGGCGAGCTTCACCATCTTGCCGGCGCGGGAAATGCTCGCAGGGCCTTCGTGGACCGATAGAAAACTGCCGACGCCGTGACCGGTGCCGTGGTCATAGTCGAGGCCGAGCTGCCAGAGCGCGCGGCGGGCGAAGGAGTCCAGATGCGGGCCGCAGACGCCGTCGGGGAAGACGGCCGACGCGATGGCGATGTGGCCTTGCAGGACGCGGGTGACGCGGTCGCGCAGTTCGGCGGGCGGGGCGTCGGGGCCGGTCCAGATGGTGCGGGTGACGTCGGTGGTGCCGTCGGTGAACTGGGCGCCGCTGTCGCTGAGGTAGACCTCGTTGGGGCGGAGCGGGCGGTCGGTCTCGGGGGAGACGCGGTAATGGATGATGGCGGCGTCCTCGCCGGCGCCGGAGATGGCGGGGAAGCTTTCGCCGCGGAACTCGGGCAATTCGGCGCGGAAGGCGAGGAGTTGGGCGGCGGCGCCCATCTCGGTGGTCTTGCCGGCGGCGCTGTCGAGCCAGTGCAGGAAGCGGCAGACGGCGATGGCGTCGCGGCGATGGACGGCGCGGGCGCCCTCCTGCTCGACGGCGTTCTTGCGGGCTTTCGGCAGGGCGCAGGGGTCGGTCGCGTCGATCACGGTGGCGCCGGCGCGGCGGAGGCGTCTGCGCGAACCAGGCGGGCGATCCGGCGGCGTCGACGCCGACGCGCTTGCCGGCCAGGCCAGTCAGGGCGGGTTCGAGTTCGTCGCGGGTGCGGAGGCTGACGGCGTTGCCGAGCCAGGCGCGGGTCTCCTGGCCGAGCTTGGCCGGGTCCATGAACAGGGTGACCTGCTCGTCGGCGCCGAGCGAGCAGGAAGCCGAGCGCGAAGGGGGTGAAGTCGACGTCGCCGCCGCGGATGTTGAGGAGCCAGGCGATCGAGGCCGGATCGGTGATGACGGCGAGATCCTGCTTGGCGGCGCGCAAGGCGGCGGCGATCTCGGCGCGCTTCTCGGCGGAGCGCTTGCCGGCGTAGCGGAGCGGGTGTGGCACGGCGGGGGCGCTGGGGGCGGCGGGACGGTCGGTCCAGGCGGCATCGAGCGGGTTCGGCACGGCCGGCACCATGGTCAGCCCGGCGGCGACGTATTTGGCGATCGCCTCCTCGCTCAGCAGCAGCGGATCGTAGCCGATGCGCGCGCCGGTTGCGGCGGTTTTGGCGAGCCAGGCGGGCGGGGGCTCGTCGATCAGGTGATGGCGTTCGAACAGCGCGGCGTCGGACTGCGTCTCGAGTTGGAGGGTGTAGCGGCCGTCGGTGAAGACGGCGGCGCGGTCCGGCATGACCACGGCCAGGCCCGCGCTGCCGGTGAAGCCGGTGAGCCAGGCGAGGCGTTCGGCGCTGGGCGGGACGTATTCGGCCAGATGTTCGTCGGCGCGCGGCACCAGGAAAGCCTGGAGATCCTGGGCCTGCATGGCGGAACGGACGGCCTCGAGTCTTTTTTTGTGAGACTTCATTCTTTCTTCACATTTTGCATGACTGGAGTTGGATGCATGCGTTCAACGCATGTCAGCGGAAGAGTCTTCGCAGATGCAGCATTCGGTGGGGAAGCGCATATTCCCGTTGCGGTTGCGGTCGATCATCCGACCCCCGCGAAATAGAAAGTAGATAGGAACCTAATCATGACCGCCCCAATCGCCAAGGAGCAGCTGAAGCTCCTTTCCTCGACCAACCTGACCTATGGCACCGTGCCGGTCCAGGCGTCGCGCGCGACCGGCCTGGTTCGGATGGTTGCCGATGCATTCCGTTGGGTTGCGACCTGGCCGCGTCGGCAGGCCGTTCTGGACGAGCTGTCGCGCCTGACGGACCGTGAACTGACCGATATCGGGCTCAACCGCGCCGAGCTGCGCTCGGTTTTCTCGCGCGCCCGCTGATCTTGCGCAGCGTCAGCGTTGCCCATTTCCCCTCGGCGTAGGTGCGTTCCAGCACCACGCCGTGGCGGCGATGGGCGGCCATGACCAACCGGCGCTGACTATCCAACAACCCGGCCAGGATCGCGACCCCGCCGGGCGCTAGATGCCGCGAAAGTTCGCCTGCCATGCTGCAGAGCGGTCGCGCCAGAATGTTCGCGAACACCAGATCATAAGGCGCATGGGTGCGGACCACCCGGTTGCGCCAGCCATTCGCCAGCAGCACCCGCATGCGACGGCCGACGCCGTTCGTCACTGCGTTCTCGCGGGCGACGCGGACCGACCAGGGCTCGATGTCGGTCGCGAGCACTTTGCAATGCAGACGCTTGGCTGCGGCCATGGCGAGGATGCCAGAGCCGGTTCCGAGATCGAGAACGCGGCGGGGCCGGCGTTTGGCGACGGATTCGAAGGCGCGCAGGCAGCCGCGGGTCGAGCCATGCTCGCCGGAGCCGAAGGCGAGGCCGGCGTCGAGCGTCAGGGTGATGCGGCCGGGCAGTTCGGTATCGGAATGGGTGCCGCGGACGAGGAAGCGCTCGCCGATCAGTTGGTCGGGGAAGGCTTCCTGGGTGCGGGCGAGCCAGCCGTCGGCTTCGGTCGGGGCGCGATGCAGCGCCGGGTCGACGCCGGTGGTGGCGGCGGCAAGCAATAGGGCGGATTGCAGCGGCTGGTCGTCTTCGGGCAGGTCGCGGACGCCTTCGAGACGCCAGGTCCGGGCGTCCTCGTCGATCAGGAAGAAGGCGATGGTCGAGCAGACCGTCGATAGCGCCGCCTCGAACGTCTCCAGCGCATGTTCCGGAACCTCGACGGAGACGGTCTCGAGCGGACCTGCGCGGCGCCTCACGCGAGTTCCACGAAGCGGTCCAGCAGGCGTTTCTGGCCGGCCTTCTCGAACAGCACTTCCAGGCGGTCGTCCTCGACCACGAGCACTTCGCCGTAGCCGAATTTCTGGTGGAACACGCGGGCGCCGACCGGGATCGCGTCGGCGCGGGCGGGTCGTGCCGGCGCTTCCCAGGGCAGCGCCTCGGCGGTCCGCCGGGCGGTGAGCGGGCCGCCGAGGAAGACGCTGGGGGACGCCATCATCTCGCGGCGCTTGGCGGCCGCCGAGCCCTGCTTGTCGATCCACTCGTCGGGCAGCTCGTCGATGAAGCGGCTTTGCATCGAGCTCTGCCAGTTGGCGTAGAGGCGGCGGTTGGCGGCGAAGCTGACGATGGCGCGGCGACGGGCGCGGGTGAGGCCGACATAGGCGAGGCGGCGCTCCTCCTCGAGGCCCTTGAGGCCGCCTTCGTCGAGCGTGCGCTGGCTCGGGAACAGGCCCTCCTCCCAGCCCGGCAGGAACACCGTGTCGAATTCGAGCCCCTTGGCGCCGTGCAGCGTCATCATGCTGACGCGCTCGCCTTCGGCGGCGGCGTCGTTCTCCATGACGAGCGAGACGTGTTCGAGGAAGCCGCCGAGCGTGTCGAAATCGGCGAGGGCGCGGACGAGTTCCTTCAGGTTGTCGAGGCGGCCGGGCGCGTCGGGCGATTTGTCCTGCTGCCACATGCCGGTGTAGCCGCTCTCGTCGAGCATGGTGGAGACGACGACGACATGGCCGTCGCTCTCGAGCGAGCGGCGCCAGCGGGCGAGGTCCATGAAGAAGACCGAGAGCGATTCCCGGAGCTTGCCCTTGAGAATGCCGTTGCTGACGAGCTGGGCGGCGGCCATCGCGAGCGGGATCCCCTGCTCGCGCGCCGACGTCTGCATGGTGCGCATCGCCACGTCGCCGACGCCGCGGCGGGGCAGGTTGATGATGCGTTCGAAGGCGAGGTCGTCGGCGGGCTGCACGAGCACGCGCATGTAGGCGATGGCGTCGCGGATCTCCTGGCGCTCGTAGAAGCGCAGGCCGCCGACGACGCGGTAGGGGATGCCGAGGGTGATCATGCGCTCTTCGAAGGCGCGGGTCTGGGCCGAGGTGCGGACCAGGATCGCCATCTCGCCGAGCTTTTCCTTTTGGCGCTGGAGCTGCTCGATGCGCTCGCCGACCATGCGGGCCTCCTCGTCGGAGTCCCACAGGCTGACGACTTCGACCTTGTCGCCGGAGGCGTCGTTGCGGCCGGGTCGCAGGGTCTTGCCGAGGCGGCCCTCGTTATGGGCGATCAGCCCGGCGGCGGCGGCGAGGATCGGCGCGGTGCTGCGGTAATTGGCTTCGAGGCGGACGATGGTGGCGCCGGGGAAATCCTTCTCGAAGCGCAGGATGTTCTCGACCTCCGCGCCGCGCCAGGAATAGATCGACTGGTCGTCGTCGCCGACGCAGCAGATGTTCTTGCGCTCCTGGGCGAGCAGCCGCAGCCAGAGGTATTGGACGACGTTGGTGTCTTGGTATTCGTCGACGAGGATGTAGCGGAAGCGGCGGTGATACTCGGCGAGCACGTCCGGGTGGGCGCGGAAGATCTGCACCATGTGCAGCATCAGGTCGCCGAAATCGGCAGTGTTGAGTTGCTTCAGGCGGTCCTGGTAGGCGGCGTAGAGATTGGGGCCGTGGCCCCCGGCGAAGTCGCCGGCATCGGCGGCGCTGATGCGGTCGGGCATTTCGCCGCGGTCTTTCCAGCGCTGGATCATGCCCATGAGCGTGTTCGGGCTCCAGCGCTTGGCGTCGACCTTGGAGGCCTCCATCACCTGCTTGAGCAGGCGGAGCTGGTCGTCGGTGTCGAGGATGGTGAAGCTCGAGGTCAGGCCGACGAGCGGCGCGTGGCGGCGCAGCATGCGGGCGCAGAGGGCGTGGAAGGTGCCGAGCCAGAGGCCTTCGACGGGCTGATCGAGCAGCGCGCCGACACGCTCGCGCATCTCGCGGGCGGCCTTGTTGGTGAAGGTGACGGCGAGCACCTGGCTGGGGAAGGCGCGGTTGCTCAGCAGAATGTGAGCGAAGCGGGTGGTCAGCACGCGGGTCTTGCCGGTGCCGGCGCCGGCCAGCACGAGCACCGGGCCGTCGACGGTCTCGACGGCGCGGCGCTGCTCGGGGTTGAGGCGCTCTAGGTATGAAGCGGATTTGGAGGTCTGCACCGCGAAGATATAGAAGCTGCGGAGGAGCGGGCCAAGGATTGCTGCACTCGGCGGACCGTTACGCTAGCGTCTCCGCACGACAGCGAAAGGAAATCGATGGCCAAGGTCTATTGGATCGCCTGCTATCGGGCGATCAACGATCCGGCAGCGCTCGAAGCCTATGCGAAGCGCGCCGGGCCGGCCATCTGGGCGGCGGGCGGCCGGAATTTGGCGCGGGGCCTGCCGGTGCGCACGCTCGAGGCAGGATTGAACCTGCGCACTGTGGTGATCGAGTTCGACAGCGTGGACGCTGCGATCGCTGCCTATGAAAGCCCCGCCTACCAGGAAGCCCGCGCGTTGCTGGGCGACACGGTCGAGCGGGACATCCGCATCATGGAGAGCCCCGAGGCGAATTAGCCGGCCGCAGCCGCCGGCTTTGGACGCACACCGAGCAGGTGGGCGATGGCGTAGGTCAGGTCGGGGCGGTTGAGGGTGTAGAAGTGGAACTCGTCGACGCCATTGGCCTGCAGCAGGCGGACCTGCTCGGCGGCGACGATGGCGGCGATCATGCGCCGGGTCTCGGCATCCTGTTCGGTGCCTTCGAACATGTCGCCCATCCAGCTCGGCACCGAGGCGCCGCACATGGCGCTGAATTTGGCGGCTTGGGCGTAGTTGGTGACCGGCATGATGCCCGGGACGATCGGCGCCGTGATCCCGGCCGCGAGCGCGCGGTCGAGGAAGCGGAGGAACACCTCGCCGTCGAAGAAATACTGCGTGATCGCGCGGGTGGCGCCGGCGTCGAGCTTGCGCTTGAGGTTGTCGAGGTCCTGGTCCGGGCTGAGCGCGGTCGGATGCGTCTCGGGATAGGCGGCGACGCTGATCTCGAAGTCGCCGATCCGGCGCAGCCCGGCGACCAGGTCGGCCGCATAGGCGTAGCCGTCGGGGTGCGGCTGGTATGCCTCGCCGGGCGGTGCATCGCCGCGCAGGGCCACGATGTGGCGCACGCCGGCTGCCCAATATTGGCGGGCGACTTCGTCGACCTCGTGGCAGGAGGCGCCGACGCAGGTCAGATGTGCGGCGGGAATGAGGCTGGTCTCGTGCACCAGGCGCTCGACCGTGGTGTGGGTGCGCGCCTGGGTGCTGCCGCCGGCGCCGTAGGTGACGCTCACGAATCGCGGCGCGAGCGGCTCGAGCCGGCGGATGCAGGTCCAGAGCTGCGCCTCGAGCGCATCGTTTTTCGGCGGGAAGAACTCGAACGACAGGGCCGGCACGGGCGCCGAGGCGGACCTGGCCGGGATGGCGGCGAAGCGTGGCCCGGTCAGCCATCGCTCGAGCGTGGCGGGCGGCGTTTCGGGCTGCGGGGGGGCGGAGGTGAGCTGGTTCATCGGTCGACTATCCGGGTTTTGATCGTGCGCCGAGGGCGGACATAACGGTAATATACGCCGAGTGTGCGATTGCACCATGCGCGACGACCAGGTTGTGTTCATGAACCCGTCCGCAGATAAGGTCGCTCTCTGGTTGACGAGGATAAGCACGATGCGTTCGATTCTGCCCGGGCTCCTGCTGGCCGCGACGTTGTTGAGCGTCGGCGCCTGCGCCACCAAGCCGCCGCCGGGCGACCAGATCGCGCAGCAGGATGCGGACGACGCGAACGATCCGCTCGAGCCGACCAACCGCTTCTTCTACCGGGTCAATGACGGGCTCGACACCTATGTGCTGCGCCCGGTCGCGGTGGCCTACCGCAACGTGGTGCCCGGCGCCGTCCGCCGGCCGATCCACAACGTGCTCTCCAATATGTCGAGCCCGATCGTGTTCACCAACGACGTGCTGCAGGCCAAATCGCAGCGCGCCGGCACGACGATGATGCGCTTCATCCTCAACACCACGATCGGCATCGGCGGCCTGTTCGACGTCGCCACGGACCTTGGCTATCCGCAGCACGACTCCGATTTCGGCGTCACGATGGCGCTGTGGGGCGTCGGCAACGAGCCGTTCTTGTTCCTTCCGGTGCTGGGCCCGAGCAACCCGCGCGACCTTGGCGGGTTTGGAGCGGACATCGCGATGGACCCGCTCACCTGGGCGAGCTTCGGCGGCAGCAAGACGCTGGGCTACTCCCGGGCGGGCATCGGCGCGGTGGATGCGCGCGAACGCGTGATCGACACGGTCGAACTCGGTCAAGAAGACCGCGCTCGACCCCTATGCGACCTTCCGCAGCCTCTACCGGCAGAACCGGGGATCGGAGATCGAGAAGGTGCGCAACGACAACAAGGCCACGGTTCCAGCGTGGTTCAATCGCTGAAGGGTCTAAGATGCTGAGAAGGCGTGCGTTTGTAATCGGTTCGATGGTGGGTGCCGCGGCGTTGGCGCGCGGCCCGATGGCGTTGGCACAGGGCGGCCAGGCTGCTGACGCGACCCACTTCATCGACGCGTTCGGGAAGCGGCTGATCGGCGTGGTCAACGAGGGCGCCGCCACCGAGACGAAGAAGCAGCAGATGCGTCCGCTGATCGAAGACGCGGTCGCGGTCGACGAGATCGGGCAGTTCGTGCTGGGCCGCTACTGGCGCATTGCCACGCCGGCGCAGCAGCAGAGCTTCCTCAAGCTGTTCCACGAGGTGCTGATCACCAACATCGCCAGCAAGCTCGGCGAATTCCGCGGGGTCACCTACCAGATGACCCAGACGCAGCAGCGGGGTTCGGAGTATTTCGTCGGCACGACGATCACGCGGCCGAACCAGCAGCCGAACAACGTCCAGTGGGTCGTGAGCTACGCCGGCGGCAAGCCGCAGGTGGTCGACGTGGTGGCCGAGGGGACCAGCCTGCGGCTGACGCAGCGTTCGGACTACGCGTCCTATCTGGGACGCAATGGCGGCAGCGTGGATGCACTGCTCACCGCGTTGCAGAAGCAAGCCGCCGCTTAGCGAAACACTACTCTGCTGGCTGTCTGACGCGCTTTCCTGCGCGTCGGTTCTCCCGGCACTACGGGAGATACGAGCCGCCTTGCGGCGGCTCGCGGTCTCTCAGTGGTGCATCGCGCCGGCGAGGATCGCCAGCAGCAATAGCGCGACGATGTTGGTGATCTTGATCATCGGGTTCACCGCCGGGCCGGCGGTGTCCTTGTAGGGATCGCCGACGGTGTCGCCGGTGACCGCGGCCTTGTGGGCGTCCGAGCCCTTGCCGCCGTGGTTGCCCTCCTCGATGTATTTCTTGGCGTTGTCCCAGGCGCCGCCGCCCGAGGTCATGCTGATCGCGACGAACAGGCCGGTCACGATGGTGCCGAGCAGCATCGCGCCGAGGGAGGCGAAGCCCGCGGCCTGGCCGCCGATGGCGGCGATCACGAAGTAGAGCACGACCGGCGCCAGGACCGGCAGCAGCGAGGGGATGATCATCTCCTTGATCGCCGCCTTGGTCAGCAGGTCGACCGCACGGCCGTAATCCGGCTTGGCGGTGCCCTCCATGATGCCCGGGATCTCCTTGAACTGGCGGCGGACCTCGACCACCACCGACCCGGCGGCGCGGCCGACCGCCGTCATCCCCATCGACGCGAACAGATAGGGCATCAGGCCGCCGATGAAGAGGCCGACGACGACGAACGGGTTCTGCAGCGTGAAGTCGATGGTCAGGTTGCCGAAGTAGAAGTGCAGGTCCTCGGTGTAGGCGGCGAACAGCACCAGGGAGGCGAGGCCGGCGGAGCCGATCGCGTAGCCCTTGGTGACCGCCTTGGTGGTGTTGCCGACCGCGTCGAGCGCGTCGGTGGTCTTGCGGACGTCGGGCGGCAGGTCGGCCATCTCGGCGATCCCGCCGGCGTTGTCGGTGACCGGGCCGTAGGCGTCGAGGGCGACGACCATGCCGGCGAGCGAGAGCATCGTGGTCGCCGCGATGGCGATGCCGAACAGGCCGGCGACGCCGTAGGAGAACAGGATGCCGGCGCAGATCACCAGCACGGGGAGGGCGGTGCTCTCCATCGAGATCGCCAGGCCCTGGATCACGTTGGTGCCGTGGCCGGTGGTGGAGGATTGGGCGATGCTGCGGACCGGGCGGTAGTTGGTCGCGGTGTAGTATTCGGTGATCCAGACGATCAGGCCGGTCACCGCCAGGCCGATGATGCAGCATTCGAACAGCCCGGCGCCGGTCACGGACGCGCCGGTGGTGCCGATCGGGATCGCGGTGTTGAAGCCGATCACCAGCATGATGACGATCGCGATCGCGACGGCCGACATCGCGCCGGTCGCGATCAGGCCCTTGTAGAGCGCGCCCATGATGTTCTGGGACGCGCCGAGCTTGACGAAGTAGGTGCCGGCGATGGAGGCCAGGATGCAGACCGCGCCGATGCCGAGCGGGAGCATCATCATGGAGTCGGCGGCAGCGCCGGTGAAGAAGATGCTGGCGAGCAGCATGGTGGCGACGATGGTGACGGCATAGGTCTCGAACAGGTCGGCGGCCATGCCGGCGCAGTCGCCGACGTTGTCGCCCACGTTGTCGGCGATGACGGCCGGGTTGCGGGGGTCATCCTCGGGGATGCCGGCTTCGACCTTGCCGACGAGGTCGGCGCCGACGTCCGCGCCCTTGGTGAAGATGCCGCCGCCGAGACGGGCGAAGATCGAGATGAGCGAGGCGCCGAAGGAGAGGGCGACCATGGCCTCCATGACCGGGCGGATGTTGGTGCCGGTCATCGTGCCGCGGAGGATGAAGTAGTAGATCGACACGCCGAGCAGGCCGAGCCCGACGACCAGCATGCCGGTGATCGCGCCGGACTTGAATGCGATGTCGAGGCCGGCTGCCAGGCCCTTGCGCGAGGCCTGGGCGGTTCGGACGTTGGCGCGGACGGAGATGTTCATGCCGACATAGCCGGCCAGGCCGGACAGGACGGCGCCGATGGCGAAACCGATGGCGACGGTGAGGCCGAGGAAGACGCCCAACAGGACGAGGATGACGACGCCCACGATGCCGATCGTGGTGTATTGCCGGTTCAGATAGGCGCGGGCGCCTTCCTGGACGGCGGCGGCGATCTCCTGCATCCGCGCGGTACCCGCGTCCGCGGCGAGGATTTCCTTCGTCGTGTAGACCCCGTACCCGACGGCGCACAGGCCGCAGAGCACGATGGCGAGCTGTCCAAGCATGCCGTCTCCCTGATCAACATATTATCGTTGACGGGGAGCCTGGCAGAGATATGTGCGCGTCGCAACACTGGCCGGGGAGGGCTGCGGCCCCCTCGCGACGCGGCGCGAGAAGGCCGTCAGAACCTTGCGATCAGCCCCAATGGCCGGGGATGAAGCGGCCCCAAGGGTCGTAGTGCGGCCGGATCCAGCGTGCCGGGCGCGGGTAGTAGCCCGCGGGCGGATAGTACGCCGCGGGCGGCGCCACCACCACGGGCGGCCGGTAATAGTCGGGATGCCAGCGTCCGTAGCCATCCCACCAAGCCTTGGCGGGCGCAGACGGCAGCAACGCCGCACCCAAGACGCCGAACACACAAGCTGCAAGAAGAGCACGCATCGTCGTTCCTCCACGGTCTAGAAGTGGTCCGTGGGGAATTACGTATGAAAAACGGCCACTCCATGACACATTTTTTCAACTCTCCCGGCGCGGCCCGGTCGAGGGCTAGATCATTTCTGGGTCGTCGCCGGGGCGTGCGTGGTGCTGGCTTCGGCCGCGCCGCCGGCGGGCGTGTGGCTGTAATCGAGATACGCCAGGCGCAGCGCCCGGAACGGGCTGCCGACGAGGAGCGACGCGAGCACGAGCGAGACCACCAGCGACCCGGCGATCGCCCACCCGGTCTCGTTCATGCGCGGCTTGGGGCCGGTCGGGGCTTCGTTGGCCATCGTATTGTTCTCCAGGGACGAGCGACGCGGTATACCGATGTCGCGTGATACGCAAAAGGGCTAGACGTGCCGACCGGCCTCCGCTATACGCCCGCCCTCACCTTGGAACGCGGGAGATGTCAGCTGCCTCGAGCGGCTGCGTCGGTATGACCGCGCTTCCTCAGCCTTTGGAGGGGCGAGGATGGCAAAGAAGATCGTTGGCTACATCAAGCTGCAGATTCCGGCCGGGAAAGCCAACCCGTCGCCGCCCGTCGGCCCCGCGTTGGGCCAGCGCGGCCTGAACATCATGCAGTTCGTCAAAGAATTCAACGCGGCGACGCAGACGATGGAACCGGGGATGCCGATCCCCGTGGTCATCACGGCGTTCGGCGACCGCAGCTTCACCTTCGTGATGAAGACGCCGCCGAACACCTACTTCCTCAAGAAGGCGGCCGGGATCACCAAGGGCACGACGACTCCGGGCAAGGGCGCCGCGGTCGGCCGCGTGACGACGGCGCAGCTCCGCGAGATCGCCGAGACGAAGATGAAGGACATGAACGCCAACGACATGGACGCCGCCGTGCGCATGCTGGCCGGTTCCGCCCGTTCGATGGGCATCACCGTGGTGGAGGGCTGATCGATGGCGCACGATAAGCGGCTCAATTCGGCGTATTCGAGCTTCGACCGCACCAAGTCCTACACGCTGGACGAGGCCGTGAAGCTGGTCCGGTCCAACGCCAAGGCGAAGTTCGACGAGACGGTCGAATTCAGCATGAACCTCGGCATCGATCCGCGGCATGCCGACCAGATGGTGCGCGGACTGATCAGCCTGCCGAACGGCACCGGCAAGACGCTGCGCATCGGCGTGTTCGCCCGCGGCGCGAAGGCGCAGGAAGCGACCGACGCCGGGGCCGACGTGGTGGGCGCCGAGGACCTGGCCGAGAAGGTCCAGGCCGGCGAGATCGCGTTCGACCGCTGCATCGCGACGCCGGACATGATGGCCCTCGTCGGGCGCCTCGGTAAGATCCTCGGCCCGCGCGGGCTGATGCCGAACCCGAAGCTGGGCACGGTCACGATGGACGTGAAGGGCGCCGTCGGCGCCGCCAAGTCCGGCCAGGTCGAGTTCCGCGCCGAGAAGGCTGGGATCGTGCATGCCGGCATCGGCAAGGCGAGCTTCGACGAGCAGAAGCTGGTGGAGAACATCCGTGCGTTCGTCGACGCGATCCAGAAGGCCAAGCCGGCCGGCGCGAAGGGTACCTATGTAAAGAAGGCGGCGATCAGCTCCACGATGGGGCCGGGCGTGCGCGTCGACGTCGCGAGCCTGGCGGCTTCGTAAGGCTGCGACGACAACCGAATTCGCCGGGTTCGCCCGGCGGGTAACCTGTCCAAGACTGCACGTGCCGCTCCGTTGATCAGAGGGTGAGGCTTAAGGGACGCAAGTCCGCGCGCAGGAGACGGGAAGACAGATAGACGGAACCGGTTGGTTCCTCCTGCCTGTTCGATCCGACTTGAGGACAGGCGATTACCGCACTCCCGGCGGGAGTGTGGATGGGCGTAACCGACCCGTCGCGGGCTTGCTCGCGGCCGGGTCAATAGGAGACGGGACTTGGACCGTACGGAGAAGGCGGAGTTCGTCACCTCGCTCGCATCCGTGTTCGCAGAGACTTCCATGGTCGTGGTCACCCAGAACAAGGGGTTGACCGTGGCCGAGGTGTCGGATCTGCGGCGCAAGATGCGGGACGGTGGATCGACGTTCAAAGTCGCAAAGAACCGGCTGGCCATTCTCGCCCTCGAGGGCACCCCATTCGACGGCATCGCGCCAATGCTGAAGGGTCCGACCGCGCTCGCGTGGTCGAAGGACCCGGTGGCCGTGGCGAAGACCGCCGTCGATTTCGCCAAGACCAACGATAAGCTCGTGCTGATCGGCGGCGCGCTCGGCAAACAGACGCTCGATGCGGCTGGTGTGCGGGCGCTTGCCGATCTGCCGTCGCTCGACACCTTGCGCGCCAAGCTGGTGGGGTTGCTGCAAACCCCCGCCACTCGGGTCGCAGGCGTGCTCGCCGCGCCGGCCGGGCAGATCGCGCGGGTCTTGGGGGCCTATGCCAACAAGGACGAGACAGGCAGCGAGGCTGAAGCGGCTTAGGCTGTGAATGAGCGCAAGAACTGGGCCTCACGGGGCACCGGTCTTGCATGGAACCAACCAGGGACTAATTAAGGGATACGAATATGGCTGATCTTGCGAAGATGGTGGAGGAACTCTCCTCCCTTACCGTTATGGAAGCTGCCGAGCTCTCCAAGATGCTCGAAGAGAAGTGGGGCGTCTCCGCCGCCGCGCCGGTCGCGGTTGCGGCCGCTGGTGGTCCGGCCGCGCCGGCCGCCGTCGTTGAAGAGCAGACTGAGTTCACGGTGATCCTGGCCAAGGCCGGCGACAAGAAGATCAACGTGATTAAGGAAATCCGCACCATCACCGGTCTCGGGCTGAAGGAAGCCAAGGACCTGGTCGAAGGCGCGCCGAAGACCGTCAAGGAAGGCGTCAACAAGGACGAGGCTGCCAAGCTCAAGAAGCAGCTGGAAGACCAGGGCGCCGCTGTCGAGATCAAGTAAGACCAAAAACCGCGCGGCGTCTCGTCGCGCGGGATGATTTCAGGACTGGGAGCGGGTGGGGATCAACGTTGATCGCCGCCCGCAACCCGTTGTTGCAGACGGGGAGGGCCGCCTCCCGTGTCCGGTGGCAAGGTCCAGCCGCTGTCGGGTGGTATTGAGCGAGGTTAGGGGCAGGCATGAACGCTATCAACAGGTCGTTCACGGGTCAGAAGCGCATCCGTAAGAGCTTCGGGCGCATCCCGGAAGTGGCGCCGATGCCAAATCTGATCGATGTGCAGCGCTCGAGCTACGAAGCGTTCCTCCAGATGAACGTGCCGCCGGACAGCCGGACGCATACCGGTCTGCAGGAAGTGTTCAAGTCGGTGTTCCCGATCGACGATTTCGCCGGCCGCGGCCGGCTCGAGTTCGTCTATTATGAGCTGGAAGAGCCGAAATACGATGTCGAAGAGTGCATCCAGCGCGGCATGACGTTCGCGGCGCCGCTGAAGGTGATCCTGCGGCTGATCGTGTGGGACCTCGACGAGGATACCGGCGCCCGGTCGATCCGCGACATCAAAGAGCAGCCCGTCTACATGGGCGACATGCCGCTGATGACGGATAACGGCACCTTCATCATCAACGGGACCGAGCGCGTCATCGTCAGCCAGATGCACCGCAGCCCGGGCGTGTTCTTCGACCACGACAAGGGCAAGACGCATTCGTCGGGCAAGTATCTGTTCGCCGCGCGGGTGATCCCGTATCGCGGCTCGTGGCTCGATTTCGAGTTCGACAGCAAGGACCTCGTGTACGTCCGCATCGACCGGAAGCGGAAGCTGCCGGTGACGACGCTGCTGTATGCGCTCGAGGGCAAGCCGACCGAGGCGATGCGCGCCGAGCGCGAGGCCAATGGCGAGACCGTCGACATCGGCGAGATCCGCGGCATGGATGCCGAGGAGATCCTCAACTTCTTCTACGGCCAGGTGACGTTCACGCGCACGCCGAAGGGCTGGGCGCGTCCGTTCGAGTCCGAGAGCTACCGCGGCATCACGCTGGCCGAGCCGCTGGTCGACGCCGACACCGGCGAGGTCGTGGCCGAAGCCGGCAGCAAGCTGAACCAGCGGACCGCGCGGAAGATCGCCGAGAAGACCAAGACCGTGCTCGTCGGCCGCGCCGACCTGCTCGGCCGCTACATGGCGATCGACCTGGTGGACGAGAACACCGGTGAGATCCATGCCGAGGCGGGTGAGGAGTTGGCCGAGGCGCGGCTGACGGCGCTCGAGGACATGGGCGTGACCAGCCTGCAGACGCTTGCCGTCGACCAGCAGAATGGCCCGTGGCTGCGCAACACGCTCGCGGTGGACAAGAACAGCAACCGCGACGACGCGCTGATCGACATCTACCGGGTGATGCGCCCGGGCGAGCCGCCGACCCCGGAGACGGCCGAGGCTCTGTTCCGCGGCTTGTTCTTCGACGGCGACCGCTACGACCTTTCGGCCGTCGGCCGGGTCAAGATGAACATGCGGCTCGGCATCGAGGTGCCGGACACCGTCCGCGTGCTGCGCAAGGACGACATCCTGCGCACCGTGAAGATCATGTGCGAGCTGAAGGACGGCCGCGGGCAGATCGACGACATCGACAATCTCGGCAACCGCCGGGTCCGTTCGGTCGGCGAGCTGATGGAGAACCAGTATCGGCTCGGGCTGCTGCGCATGGAGCGGGCGATCCGCGAGCGGATGGGTTCGGTCGACATCGATACCGTGATGCCGCACGACCTGATCAACGCCAAGCCGGCCGCTGCCGCGGTCCGGGAATTCTTCGGCTCGTCGCAGCTCAGCCAGTTCATGGACCAGACCAATCCGCTGTCGGAGGTCACCCATAAGCGTCGTCTCTCCGCGCTTGGCCCGGGCGGTCTGACGCGTGAGCGCGCCGGCTTCGAAGTCCGCGACGTGCACCCGACCCATTACGGCCGGATCTGCCCGATCGAGACGCCGGAAGGGCCGAACATCGGCCTGATCAACTCGCTGGCGACCTACGCCAAGGTGAACAAGTACGGCTTCATCGAGACGCCGTACCGCCTGGTGAAGGACGGCGTGGTGCAGGACGGCTGGAAATACCTGTCGGCCATGGAAGAAGAGAAGCTCGTGGTGGCGCAGGCCGACGCGCCGACCGACACGACCGGGCGGTTCACCAACGAGCTGGTCTCGGTGCGGCGTCAGGGCGACTTCCGCCTGGTGAAGCCCGAGGACGTGACCGCGGTCGACGTGAGCCCGAAGCAGCTCGTCTCGGTCGCCGCGGCGCTGATCCCGTTCCTCGAGAACGACGACGCCAACCGGGCGCTGATGGGCTCGAACATGCAGCGCCAGGCGGTGCCGCTGATCCGCTCGGACGCGCCGCTGGTCGGCACCGGCATGGAGGCCGCCGTGGCCCGCGACAGCGGTGCGACGATCGTCGCCAAGCGGCCGGGGATCATCGACCAGATCGACGGCGCCCGTATCGTGGTGCGTGCCACCGCCGATGACGGCAGCACGCACGGCGTCGACATCTACCGGCTGCGCAAATACATGCGCAGCAACCAGAGCACCTGCATCAACCAGCGTCCGCTGGTGAAGGTCGGTGACCGGGTCAACAGCGGCGACATCATCGCCGACGGGCCGAGCACGGATCTCGGCGAGTTGGCGCTGGGGCGGAACGTGCTGTGCGCGTTCATGCCGTGGAACGGCTACAACTTCGAGGAACTCGATCCTCATCAGCGAGCGCATCGCGCGCGACGACGTGTTCACGTCCATCCACATCGAAGAATTCGAGGTGATGGCGCGCGACACGAAGCTCGGTCAGGAAGAAATCACGCGCGACATCCCCAACGTGGGCGAAGAAGCGCTGAAGAACCTGGACGAAGCGGGGATCGTCTATATCGGCGCCGAGGTGAACCCGGGCGACATCCTCGTCGGCAAGGTGACGCCGAAGGGCGAGAGCCCGATGACGCCGGAAGAGAAGCTGCTGCGCGCGATCTTCGGCGAGAAGGCGTCGGACGTTCGCGACACGTCGCTGAAGCTGCCGCCGGGCGTGACCGGGACGATCGTCGACGTGCGGGTGTTCAGCCGCCGCGGCGTCGACAAGGACGAGCGCGCGATGGCGATCGAGCGCGCCGAGATCGAGCGTCTGGCCAAGGACCGCGACGACGAGCGGGCGATCCAGGAGCGTTCGTTCCTTAACCGGCTCCGCGAGAAGCTGCTCGGCCGCAAGGCCGCCGGCGGGTTCAAGGGGATCAAGTCCGGCACGGTGATCGACGAGGCGCTGCTGGCCGAGCATCCGCGCGGCGCGTGGCGTCACATCGGCGTCGCCGAAGACAACGTCATGGCCGAGATCGAGACCCTGAAGCGGGAATTCGACGCCGCCGTGGGCCGCCTCCAGGCGCGCTTCGACGGCAAGGTCGAGAAGCTGCAGCGGGGCGACGAGCTGCCGCCGGGCGTGATGAAGATGGTCAAGGTCTTCGTGGCCGTGAAGCGCAAGCTGCAGCCCGGCGACAAGATGGCCGGGCGTCACGGCAACAAGGGCGTCGTCTCGCGCGTCACCCCGGTCGAGGACATGCCGTTCCTCGAGGACGGCACCCATGTGGACCTCGTGCTCAACCCGTTGGGCGTGCCGAGCCGGATGAACGTCGGGCAGATCCTGGAGACCCATCTTGGCTGGGCCTGCGCCACGCTCGGCAAGCAGGTCGGCGAGCTGGTCGACGAGTATCGCCGCACCGGGGCGCAGCGCCAGGAGCTGCTCGACATGCTCAAGGACCTCTACGGCGACAAGGTGTTCGCCGACGAGATCGCGCCGATGAGCACGGAGCAGCTGATGGAGCTGTCGGACAACCTCAAGAAGGGGATCCCGATCGCGACGCCGGCCTTCGACGGGGCGCGCATCTCGGACATCGAGGCGATGCTGACCAAGGCCGGGCTCAACACGTCGGGCCAGGTTTATCTGACCGACGGGCGGACCGGCGAGACGTTCGAGCGCAAGGTGACGGTCGGCTACATCTACATGCTGAAGCTGCACCACTTGGTCGACGACAAGATCCACGCGCGTTCGATCGGGCCGTACTCGCTCGTCACCCAGCAGCCGTTGGGCGGCAAGGCGCAGTTCGGCGGTCAGCGGTTCGGCGAGATGGAGGTGTGGGCGCTCGAGGCGTACGGCGCGGCCTATACGCTGCAGGAGATGCTGACGGTGAAGTCGGACGACGTGTCCGGGCCGCACCAAGGTCTACGAGGCGATCGTGCGCGAGCAGGACAACTTCGAGGCCGGCATCCCCGAGAGCTTCAACGTGCTGGTCAAGGAGCTGAAGTCGCTCGGCCTCAACGTCGACCTGACCACCCGCCCGATTTGATTTTGAACCCGTCATCGCGGGGAGTTTGCGGCGAAGCATCCAGCGGCCCTGGATCGCTTCGTTGCGCTCGCGATGACCGTGAAGGGGTGACGCAATGAACGAACTGATGAAGATCCTCGGTCAGGCCGGAACGGCCGCGACCTTCGACGAGATCCGCATCCAGATGGCCAGCCCGGAGCAGATCCGGTCGTGGTCCTACGGCGAGATCAAGAAGCCGGAGACGATCAACTACCGCACCTTCAAGCCGGAGCGGGACGGGCTGTTCTGCGCCCGCATCTTCGGCCCGATCAAGGACTACGAGTGCCTGTGCGGCAAGTACAAGCGCATGAAGTTCCGCGGCATCATCTGCGAGAAGTGCGGCGTCGAGGTGACGCTGGCGAAGGTGCGGCGCGAGCGCATGGGCCACATCGAGCTCGCGAGCCCGGTGGCGCACATCTGGTTCCTGAAGTCGCTGCCGAGCCGGATCGGCCTGATGGTCGACCTGACGCTCAAGGAACTCGAGAAGATCCTGTATTTCGAGAGCTACGTCGTGCTCGATCCGGGTCCGACCGACCTCAAGCAGTATCAGCTGCTGACCGAAGACCAGTTCCTCGCCAAGCAGGATGAGTTCGGCGAGGACTTCGAGGTCGGCATCGGCGCCGAGGCGATCAAGAAGATCCTGCACGGCATCGACATCGACGCCGAGAAGGTGAAGCTGCGCGCGGACCTGAAGGACACCACGTCCGAGGCCAAGCGCAAGAAGCTGGTCAAGCGCCTGAAGCTGATCGAGGCGTTCGGCGAGAGCGGCGCCAAGCCCGAGTGGATGATCCTGGACGTCGTCCCGGTGATCCCGCCGGAGCTGCGTCCGCTGGTCCCGTTGGATGGCGGCCGGTTCGCGACGTCGGACCTGAACGACCTGTATCGCCGCGTGATCAACCGGAACAACCGGCTGAAGCGGCTGATCGAGCTGCGCGCGCCCGACATCATCGTGCGCAACGAGAAGCGCATGCTGCAGGAGAGCGTGGACGCGCTGTTCGACAACGGCCGCCGCGGCCGGGCCATCACGGGCGCGAACAAGCGGCCGCTGAAGTCGCTGTCGGACATGCTGAAGGGCAAGCAGGGCCGCTTCCGGCAGAACCTGCTCGGCAAGCGCGTCGACTACTCGGGCCGGTCGGTCATCGTGGTCGGGCCGGAGCTGAAGCTGCACCAGTGCGGGCTGCCGAAGAAGATGGCGCTCGAACTGTTCAAGCCGTTCATCTACTCGAAGCTCGAGAAGTATGGCCACGCCACGACCATCAAGGCCGCCAAGCGGATGGTGGAGAAGGAGCGTCCCGAGGTGTGGGACATCCTCGAAGAGGTGATCCGCGAGCATCCTGTCATGCTCAACCGCGCGCCGACCTTGCACCGCCTGGGCATCCAGGCGTTCGAGCCGGTGCTGATCGAAGGCAAGGCGATCCAGCTGCATCCGCTGGTCTGCACCGCGTTCAACGCCGACTTCGACGGCGACCAGATGGCGGTGCACGTGCCGCTCAGCCTGGAAGCGCAGCTCGAGGCCCGCGTGCTGATGATGTCGACCAACAACATCCTCAGCCCGGCCAACGGCAAGCCGATCATCGTGCCGAGCCAGGACATCGTGCTCGGGCTCTACTATCTGAGCATCGAGACGCCCGAGTTCCGCGAGATGCCGGACCAGGCGATCTACGAGAACGACAAGCTGGTGAAGGCCGGGCCGACGTCGTTCGCGCTCGATCGGCGAGATCGAGTACGCGCTGAACGCCAAGGCGATCAAGCTGCACCAGAAGATCGGCGCCCGCTACGAGACGATCGACGCCGAGGGCAAGCCGGTCAAGCAGCGCGTCGTCACCACGCCGGGCCGGATGCTGATCGCGCAGATCCTGCCGAAGAACCCGAACGTGCCGTTCAGCCTGATCAACCGCACGCTGACCAAGAAGAACGTGTCCGACGTGATCGACGCGGTCTATCGCCATTGCGGCCAGAAGGAATGCGTGATCTTCGCAGACCGTCTGATGGGGCTCGGCTTCGGCCAGGCGGCGAAGGCCGGGCTGTCGTTCGGCAAGGACGACCTGATCATCCCGGACTGCAAGCCCGAGCTGATCCTGAAGACCCAGAACGAGGTCAAGGAGTTCGAGCAGCAGTATCAGGACGGTCTGATCACCGCTGGCGAGCGCTACAACAAGGTGGTCGACGCCTGGTCGCGCTGCACCGACGAAGTCGCCGGGGCGATGATGAAGGAGATCAGCAAGCAGGAAGTGGGCACGCCGACGAACTCGGTGTGGATGATGAGCCATTCCGGCGCGCGTGGGTCTCCGGCCCAGATGCGTCAGCTGGCCGGCATGCGCGGCCTGATGGCCAAGCCGTCGGGCGAGATCATCGAGCAGCCGATCATCGCCAACTTCAAGGAGGGCCTGTCCGTCCTCGAATACTTCAACTCAACCCACGGCGCCCGTAAGGGCCTCGCGGACACCGCGTTGAAGACGGCGAACTCCGGCTATCTCACGCGTCGTCTGGTCGACGTGGCGCAGGACTGCATCATCGTCGAGCCGGATTGCGGCACCGAGCGCGGCTTGACCGTGAAGGCCGTGATGGATGGCGGCGAGGTCGTCGCCGGGACTCGCCGAGCGCACCCTGGGCCGGACCACGGCCGAGGACGTGCTCGACCCGATCACCGGTGCGGTCATGATCCCGCAGAACACGCTGATCGAGGAGCCGGAAGCCGAGAAGCTCGAGAGTCCGGGGCGGTCGAGTCGGTGAAGATCCGCTCGGTGCTGACGTGCGACAGCCGGGTCGGCGTCTGCGCGGCCTGCTACGGGCGCGACCTCGCCCGCGGCACGCCGGTCAACATCGGCGAGGCGGTCGGCGTCATTGCGGCGCAGTCGATCGGCGAGCCCGGCACGCAGCTCACCATGCGCACGTTCCACATCGGCGGCGCCGCCCAGCGTGGCGCGGAGGTCTCCAACGTCGAGGCGAGCCATGACGGCATCGTCACGATCCGGAACCGCGCCGTGGTGCAGAACAGCCAGGGCTTCCCGATCGTCATGTCGCGTAACTGCGAGATGGTGCTGCAGGACGACAAGGGCCGCGAGCGCGCCCGCTTCCGCGTGCCGTATGGCGCGCGGTTGATCACCGACGAAGGTGCGGCGGTCAAGCGGAACGAGAAGCTGGCGGAGTGGGACCCCTACACGCTGCCGATCATCACCGAGCTGCAGGGCAAGGTGGAGTATCTCGACCTGCTCGACGGCGTCACCATCGTCGAGCGCGTCGACGAAGTGACCGGCCTGACGTCGCGCGTGGTGGTCGACTACAAGCAGTCGGCCAAGGGCGTGGACCTGCGTCCGCGCTTGCAGCTCAAGGACGAGAAGGGCGAGGTGCTCAAGCTCCCGTCCGGCGCCGAGGCGCGCTACTTCCTGAGCCCGGACTCGATCCTCTCGGTCGAGAACGGCGCCACGGTGGCGGCCGGCGACGTGCTGGCGCGGATCCCGCGCGAGGGCAGCAAGACGCGTGACATCACCGGCGGTCTGCCGCGTGTCGCCGAGCTGTTCGAAGCGCGCCGCCCGAAGGATCACGCGATCATCGCCGAGACCGATGGCCGCGTGGAATTCGGCAAGGACTACAAGGCCAAGCGCCGGGTCATCGTCCACAACGACGAGACCAACGAGGAGACCGAGTACCTGGTCCCGAAGGGCAAGCACGTCAGCGTCCAGGAAGGCGACTTCGTCCGCCGCGGCGACCCGTTGGTCGACGGGCCGCGCGTCCCGCACGACATCCTCAAGGTGATGGGCGTGGAGGCGTTGTCCGACTACCTGGTCAACGAGATCCAGGACGTCTATCGGCTGCAGGGCGTGAAGATCAACGACAAGCACATCGAGGTCATCGTCCGGCAGATGCTGCAGAAGGTCGAGATCCTCGAGCCTGGCGACACGACCTATCTCCAGGGCGAGCAGGTCGACCGTCTCGAGTTCGAGGCGGAGAACGAGAAGCGTCTGAAGCTGGACGAGCGTGCGGCCGTGGCGATGCCGGTGCTCCAAGGCATCACCAAGGCCAGCCTGCAGACCCACAGCTTCATCTCCGCGGCCTCCTTCCAGGAGACCACGCGGGTGCTCACCGAGGCCGCCACGGCGGGCAAGGTGGACAGCCTCGTGGGCCTCAAGGAGAACGTCATCGTGGGCCGCCTGATCCCGGCGGGCACGGGCAGCGTGATGAACCGGCTGCGCCAGGTGGCGGCCGGCCGCGACCAGCAGCGCCTCCGCCCGGAGACGCCGCAGATCACCAAGGCGGCGGAGTAACCGCCTCCACTTTCGGCCGAGAAAACGGGCGGCGCTTCGGCGTCGCCCTTTTTTTGTCCGCCGCCGTCGGCCTCGTGACGACAATCACATCGAAATTTTGACACGCCCACGATAACGTATCGGTCTTTGATCGACACGAGGGGGCAACCATGGCCAAGCCGAATGCGGCGGACGAACCCGCCGGGATGGAACGAGCCGACATCAAGCGGCATCTGCGGTTCGCCAAGGACGAGCCGGTCTCCGTCGCCTTCGCGCTCGGCGGCGATGGCAAGGCGATCATGCAGTTCGACCGCCGAAAGCCCGGCCGCGCGCTCGAGAAACAGCTCAAGGACGCCGCGCCCGACAGCAAGAGCCACCGCTGGGGCACGGCGCTGGTCGATCCCAACGACGACAAGACGGTCTGCTTCACCGTCAACAAGGCCGGCGGCGGGCTCGCGCGCAAGCTGATCGTCGCCCTCAAGGGCACCGGCTTCAACAAGGTCAAGATCCAGCTCGACGACGGCACCGAGGTCGAGGCGCACGAGGAGGCCGACACCGAGGGCACCGAGGGCGACGAGGCCAAACCGGCCGCGGCGCCGGCTGCGGCGGCTGCGACCCCGGCCGAGCCGAGCCCGGCCGCGGCGAACCAGCCCAACCCGGCCGCGCTCGCCAAGGACCTCACCGACCTGGTCAAGCGCATGCTGGCCGTGATTGCCAAGGACCCGACGCAGAAGGCCGCGCTGGCGGAACTCGCGACCGACGCCCAGGCGAGCCTCAAGCGTGGCGACCTCGACCAGGCCAGCGCCGGTATCGACATCCTGCGCGAAGCGGTCAAGGACGGTGAGGCCGCTAGCGCCGGCCGGGGCGGCGGCGCGGCGCAGGTCAGCATGCCCAATGGGGCCGGCCCGGCGCCCGCCGCGGCGAACGGCAAGGCTGCTCCCGCCGCGAACGGCAAGGCCGCGCCCGCGGATGGGCAGCCCGACCTGCGTCAGGAAGGCGAGCAGATCCTCGCCCTGCTGGCCGAAACGGTGAAGAAGGCCATGGCGATGGTCAGCCAGATTCCCGGCCTTGGCGAGATCGTCAAGTCGGTGGTGCCCGCGGTCCAGGCGGCGATCAAGAGCGGCCAGTTGGAGCTGGCCATGAGCGGCGTGCAGCGGCTCGCGGACGCGATCGTCGGCGGCTCGGGTGGCGCCGCGGGCGGCGCCGGGTCTGGGGACAAGAGCTCATCACGAGCACGCCGCCAAGCAGGCCCCCGCCATCGACAAGGCGGGCAACGTCTGGACCGCGACGCGGCAAAAGGTGATGTCCGAGGTGCAGAAGCTCGAGAAGGCGTTCGGCACCGCCCTGGCCGGCCACGGTCTGTTGGACGATCTGACCAAGACCATGCGCACCAAGGTCGATGGCACGCTGCACCATCTCGACGACCGGCTGATGCACGCGCTGGCAGCGGTCAACAAATCGCCCGACCCCGCCGAACGCGCCAAGCACATCGAACACGCGCACAAGCTGGTCCAGCACTACCAGAAGCATGTGAGCGAGGATCAAACGATCAAGATGTTGGACAGCAATCCGTTCCATCCGCTGACGATCGCCAAGACGGTGATGTCCAGCCTCGCCGTGCTGCAGAAGAACATCCACTGACCCGTGCAACGCGACCGCGGCCGTTTGCCAATCCGAGGAGCCGATCATGTCACGATTGACGAAGGTTCAAATCACCTGGATCGCGCAGTTCAGCGAGATCGACGAAGAAACGATCGTGCGGCACGCCGCTCCTGAGCAGGGCGCCGGAGATGATGACGATATTTGGCAGGAGAAGGGTATGCGGCCGCTCTCGTCCGACGCGGACAAGCCGGCGGGCCATCTGGCGAAGACCGCCGGCCGGGGCATCGACGCTGCGGCGGATGGCGCGGAGCAGGTGGTCGAAGCGGGGGTGGATGCGGGCGTCCACGTTGCGAGGGCGGGAGGCCGCGCGGTCGGGAAGATCGCGGATGGTGCGGAACAGGTTGTCGAGGCGGGGGTGGATGCGGGCGTCCACGTTGCGAAGGCCGGAAGCCGCGCGGTCGAGAAGATCGCGGATGGCGCGGAGCAGGTGCTGGAGACGGGGGTGGATACGGGTGTCCATGTTGCGAACGCCGGCGGTCGCGCGGTCGAGAAGATCGCGGATGGCGCGGAGCAGGTGTTGGAGACGGGGGTGGACACGGGTGTCCGCGTTGCGAACGCCGGCGGCCGCGCGGTCGAGAAGATCGCAGATGGCGCGGAGCAGGTGTTGGAGGCGGGGGTGGATGCGGGTGTCCACCTCGCCAAGGCGGCTGGGCGCGGCGTGGAGGCGGTCGCGGATGGCGCGGAGCAGGTGGTGGAGGCGGGAGTGGATACCGGCGTCCACGTCGCCAAGACGGCGGCCAAGGGCGTCGAGAAGGTGATCGACGGCGCCGAGCAGGTCGCGATGCGGGCCGAGCAGGTCGCCGAGCATGTCGGGCGGGACATCTCCAAGGGCGCGCACAAGGTCGTCGAAGGCGCCGAGAAGGTCGCCCATGAGGCAGAACGTCTGGCGGAGAAGGCTGGCCATGCGGTCGGCAAGGAAGCCGAGAAATTCGAGAAGCTCGCCGAGGCCGCGCTCGAGAAGGCCGAGGCGCTCGCCAAGAAGGCGGAGGAAACTGTCGAGAAGGAGGCGCGCGAGGCGCTGACCAAGGCCGAAAAGATCGTGATGTCGGCGGAGCAGACGGTGGAGCGCGGGATCGACGGCACGCTCAAGGGCATCAAATCGGCCGCCGAAACGGTCGAGAAGACGGTGGAGAAGGGGATCGGGGCGGGCGAGGATCTCGCCAAGAAGGTCGCCAAGGGTGTCGAGTCGGCCGAGAAGACCGTCGAGGACGGGGTGCGGGCCGGGGCGAAGAAGGTGGAGGAAGTCGCCGAAGGGGTGGCCAAGACGGTGGGGGAAGGCGCGCAGAAGGCGGAGAAGGTGATCGAGGACGGTGCGCGCGCCGCCGAGCAGAAAGCCGAGGAGATGGCCAAAAAGGCCGAGCAGATGGCCGAGGACGCCGCCCGCGCGGCGGAGAAGAAAGCCGAGGAGTTGGCGAGCAAAGCCAAGCAGGCGGCCGAGGATGCGGTGAAGGCGGCCGAGGAAAAGGCCAAGGCGGCGGCGAAGGCGATCGAGGACGGTGCCGCCAGCGCCGCCAAAACAGTCGAGGACACGGCCAGCAAGGTGGCGGACAAGGTCGAAAACGCCGCTTCGAGCGCTTGGGACTCGATCAAAAGCGTTCTGTAGGCCGATCAATCTGCCCTGCGTACCGGTAAGCCCAGGGCAGATTCGGCCGCAGCGCGCCATCCCGCGCTTGACGGCATGGGTCGGGGGGCGTAGGAGACCGCCCTCGACTTGACCCGATCCTCTCGGGCCGGTCGTCGACACAGAACAGCGCATGGCGCCGCGGCTCCCACGTTCGAGCCGCTTAGGTCATGGGCAGCACTGCGGTGCGCGGGCGGGCGATTGTCCTGCCTGCGCCGCATTTCTGTGGTCCGGCGGTCGGATGCGTGAGGGACGGGCCGGCAGAAACTAAGGACGGAACAGGGGCGTATGCCGACCATCAACCAGCTGATCGCCAATGGGCGCGAGCCCGCGGCCAAGCGCAACAAGGTGCCCGCGCTGCAGGGCTGCCCGCAGAAGCGCGGCGTCTGCACGCGCGTCTACACGACGACCCCGAAGAAGCCGAACTCGGCGCTTCGTAAGGTCGCCAAGGTGCGCCTGACCAATGGCTACGAGGTGGTGAGCTACATCCCCGGTGAAGGCCACAACCTTCAGGAGCACTCGGTGGTCCTGATCCGTGGCGGCCGCGTCAAGGACTTGCCGGGCGTGCGCTATCACATTCTGCGCGGCGTGCTCGATACGCAGGGCCTGCCGAAGCGTCGCCAGCGCCGTTCGCTGTACGGCGCCAAGCGGCCGAAGTAAGGAGAGGTTGGGATGAGCCGACGCCGCCGCGCGGTTAAGCGCGAGATCCTGCCGGACGCCAAGTTCGGCGACATCGTCATCACGCGTTTCATGAACGCGCTGATGTACGACGGGAAGAAGTCGACCGCCGAGACGATCGTCTACAGCGCGCTGGACGTGCTGAAGAAGCGTGGCGGCCCGACGGGCGACCCGGTGCGCCTGTTCCACGAGGCGCTGGACAACGTGAAGCCTGCCGTCGAGGTGCGTTCGCGCCGGGTCGGCGGCGCGACGTATCAGGTGCCGGTCGAGGTGCGCACGGAGCGTCGGCAGGCGTTGGCGATCCGCTGGATCATCGACAGCGCCCGCAAGCGCGGCGAGCACACGATGGAGGATCGTCTCTCCAACGAGCTGCACGACGCGGTCAACAACCGCGGCTCCGCGGTCAAGAAGCGTGAAGACACCCACCGGATGGCCGAAGCCAACAAGGCGTTCAGCCACTACCGCTGGTAAGACCACCCTAAAGAGGCGCTTCGCCCGGCTCTCGAGGCCGGCGGGCAACCACTAGCAAGCGCCCCGTCGGGGCAGCAACCACAGCGCCCGATTGGGCGACGGAGACAGACATGGCGAAGGCGAAATTCGAGCGCAACAAGCCGCACTGCAACATCGGCACCATTGGTCACGTCGACCATGGCAAGACGTCGCTGACGGCAGCGATCACCAAGATCCTGGCCAAGTCGGGCGGCGCGACGTTCACCGCCTATGACCAGATCGACAAGGCTCCCGAGGAGCGCGCTCGCGGCATCACGATCTCGACCGCCCACGTCGAGTACGAGACCAAGAACCGCCACTACGCCCACGTCGACTGCCCCGGCCACGCCGACTACGTGAAGAACATGATCACCGGCGCCGCGCAGATGGACGGCGCGATCCTGGTCGTGTCCGCCGCCGACGGCCCGATGCCGCAGACCCGCGAGCACATCCTGCTCGCGCGCCAGGTCGGCGTGCCGGCGCTGGTCGTGTTCCTCAACAAGGTCGACATGGTCGACGACCCCGAGCTGCTCGAGCTCGTGGAGATGGAAGTGCGCGAGCTGCTTTCTTCCTACCAGTTCCCGGGCGACGACATTCCGATCATCAAGGGCTCGGCCCTGATGGCGCTCGAGGACAAGAACCCCGAGCTGGGCGAGCAGGCGATCCTGGCGCTGATGGCCGAGGTCGACAAGTACATCCCGCAGCCGACGCGTGCGACCGAGCTGCCGTTCCTGATGCCGATCGAAGACGTGTTCTCGATCTCCGGCCGCGGCACGGTCGTCACCGGCCGTATCGAGCGCGGCATCGTCAAGGTCGGCGACGAAGTCGAGATCGTCGGCATCCGTCCGACGACCAAGACGATCGTCACCGGCGTCGAGATGTTCCGCAAGCTGCTCGACAGCGGCGAGGCCGGCGACAACATCGGCGCGCTGCTCCGCGGCACCAAGCGTGAAGACGTCGAGCGCGGCCAGGTGCTCTGCAAGCCGGGCAGCATCGCCCCGCACACCAAGTTCAAGGCCGAGGCCTACATCCTCACGAAGGAAGAGGGCGGCCGTCACACGCCGTTCTTCACCAACTACCGTCCGCAGTTCTACTTCCGCACGACGGACGTGACGGGCGTGGTTCAGCTGCCGGAAGGCACCGAGATGGTGATGCCCGGCGACAACGTGACGATGGACGTCGAGCTGATCGCGCCGATCGCCATGGACCCGCAGCTGCGCTTCGCCATCCGCGAAGGTGGCCGGACCGTGGGCGCCGGCGTCGTCGCCAGCATCACGCAGTAAGGTTGGGGTTGGGTTAAGGTCATGGACAACCAGAACATCCGCATCCGCCTCAAGGCGTATGACCACCGCGTGCTGGACAACAGCACGCGGGAGATCGTCAACACCGCAAAGCGGACGGGTGCGCGGGTCCGTGGCCCGATCCCGCTGCCCACGCATATCGAGCGTTTCACGGTGAACCGCTCGCCGCACGTCGACAAGAAGAGCCGCGAGCAGTTCGAGATCCGGACCCATCGCCGTCTCCTCGACATCGTTGAACCCACGCCGCAGACGGTGGACGCGCTGATGAAGCTCGACCTCGCCTCCGGCGTGGACGTCGAAATCAAGATCTAAGGCCCGTTTCATGCGTACCGGATTGATCGCGAAAAAGCTGGGCATGACCCGGATCTTCAAGGAAGACGGCACCCACGTGCCCGTCACTGTCCTGCACATCGACCAGGTGCAGGTGGTCGACGTGCGCACCGAGGAGCGTGACCACTACACCGCGGTCCAGCTCGGCTGGGGCAAGGCCAAGGTGAAGAACGTCTCGCAGCCGAACAAGGGCCACTATGCCCGCGTGAAGGTCGAGCCGAAGAAGAAGCTGGTGGAATTCCGGGTGAGCCCCGATGCGCTGCTCGAGTCCGGCCAGACCCTGAGCGCGGCGCATTTCGTCGTCGGGCAGAAGGTCGACGTCTGCGGCACGACCAAGGGCAAGGGCTTCCAGGGCGGCATGAAGCGCTGGAACTTCCGCGGCCTCGAGGCCTCGCACGGCGTGTCCGTCAGCCATCGTAGCCATGGTTCGACCGGCAACCGGCAGGATCCCGGCAAGACGTTCAAGAACAAGAAGATGGCCGGCCATCTCGGCGACGAGCGGATCACCACGCAGAACCTCGAGGTCGCGGCGGTGGACGCCGAGCGCGGCTTGCTGATGATCAAGGGTGCGGTCCCGGGCGCCAAGGACGGCTGGGTACGGGTGCCCGACGCGGTCAAGCGCAAGGCGCCGGAGGGCTTGCCCTTCCCGGCCGGCCTGCTCGAGACCAAGGCGGCGCCTGCCCAAGAAGAGGCTGGGGCATAGTCATGCAGATCGACATCAAGACGCTCGATGGCGGCGCGGCCGGGTCGGCCGAACTGCCGGAGTCGCTGTTCGGCGCGCAAGTCCGCCCCGACATCATCGCCCGCGTCATGCACTGGCAGCTGATGAAGCGCCGGGCCGGCACGCACCGGACCAAGGGCATGGGCGAGGTCTCCGGCACGACCAAGAAGCCGTACAAGCAGAAGGGCACCGGCAACGCCCGCCAGGGCAGCCTGCGCTCGCCGCAGTTCCGCACCGGCGGCCGCGTCCATGGCCCGGTCGTGCGCGACCACGGCTTCGACCTGCCCAAGAAGGTGCGCCGTCTCGGCCTGATCTCGGCGCTGTCGATGAAGCAGTCCGAGGGCAAGCTGGTCGTCGTCGACGGCGTCAGCCGGCACCAAGACCAAGGATCTCGCCGCCAAGCTGAAGGGCTTGGGCTGGAAGAGCGCGCTGGTCGTGGACCATACGGTCGATGACGGGTTCCTGCAAGGCGTCGCGCAACATCATCGGCATCGACGTGCTGCCGACCGTGGGCGCCAATGTCTACGACATCGTCCGGCACGACCTGCTGGTCGTGACGACCGCCGGGCTGAAGGGCCTCGAAGAGCGCCTGAACGGCGTGCATAAGGAAGCAGCAGAATGAGCACGCGTCAGGTGCTGGCGGCGCGGAAGGCAGCCAAGAACATGTCGCGCGAGCGGATGTTCGAAGTCATCCGCAGCCCGGTGATCACCGAGAAGGCGACGATGATGACCGAGCGCAACCAGGTTGCGTTCCGCGTCGCGATCGACGCGACCAAGCCCGAGATCAAGGCGGCGGTCGAAGGCCTGTTCGGCGTGACCGTGCTCGACGTGAACACGCTGGTGCAGAAGGGCAAGGTCAAGCGCTTCCGCGGCCGGCCCGGCATCCGTTCGGACGTGAAGAAGGCATACGTGCAGCTCGGCGACGGTCAGTCGATCGACATGTCCACCGGTCTGGCGTGAGGGGCTGAGAGATGGCACTCAAGCAATTCAATCCGGTCACCCCGTCGCTTCGCGGCACGGTGCTGATCGACCGCAGCGAGCTCTGGAAGGGCAAGCCGGTCAAGACGCTGACCGAGGGCAAGAACAAGTCCGGCGGCCGTAACAACCACGGCCGCACGACGTCGTTCTTCCGCGGCGGCGGACACAAGCAGTCGTACCGTAACGTCGACTTCAAGCGTCGCAAGTTCGATGTGGCGGCGACGGTCGAGCGGCTGGAATACGACCCGAACCGGTCGGCATTCATTGCGCTCGTCAAGTATGACGACAACGAGCTGAGCTACATCCTGGCGCCGCAGCGTCTCAAGGCGGGCGACAAGGTGGTCGCCGGCCAGCGCGTCGACATCAAGCCCGGGAATGCGATGCCGCTCGGCTCCATGCCGGTCGGCACCATCGTCCACAACGTCGAGCTCAAGATCGGCGGCGGCGGCAAGATGGCGCGTGCGGCCGGCACTTATGCCCAGCTCGTCGGCAAGGACGCTGGTTACGCCCAGATCAAGCTGCAGTCCGGCGAGCTCCGCATGGTCCGCGCCGAGTGCATGGCGTCGGTCGGCGCCGTCTCCAACCCGGACCGGCAGAACGAGAAGCTCGGCAAGGCCGGCCGCAACCGCTGGCTCGGCCGTCGCCCGCACAACCGCGGCGTCGTCATGAACCCGGTCGACCATCCGCACGGCGGCGGCGAAGGCCGCACCTCGGGCGGCCGTCACCCGGTCACCCCGTGGGGCAAGCCGACCAAGGGCTACAAGACGCGCACGAACAAGCGGACCGCGGGCCTGATCATCCGCCGCCGTCCGAAGGGAACCCACTAAATGGCACGTTCCGTTTGGAAGGGCCCGTTCGTCGACGGGTACCTGCTCGCCAAGGCCGAGAACTCGCGCAATTCGGGGCGCAACGAGGTGATCAAGATCTGGTCGCGTCGTTCGACCATCCTGCCGCAGTTCGTGGGTCTCACCTTCGGCGTCTACAACGGGCACAAATTCCTGCCCGTGCAGGTCAACGAGAACATGGTCGGCCACAAGTTCGGCGAGTTCTCGCCGACGCGGACCTTCCATGGCCACACGGCCGACAAGAAGGCCAAGCGAGGCTGAGATGAGCAAGCCGAAGCATCCTCGCACGCTCGCCGAACACGAGGCGATCGCCGTGCTCCGCAACGTCCGCATCAGCCCGCAGAAGCTGAACGTGGTCGCTGGCCTGATCCGCAACATGCCCGCCAACCAGGCCGTGGCGACGTTGACGTTCAGCAAGCGCCGCATTGCCCAGCAGGTGAAGAAGGCGCTCGAGAGCGCGATCGCCAACGCCGAGAACAACCACCAGCTCGATGTCGACCGCCTGGTCGTCAGCCGCGCGGAAGTGGGCAAGTCCATCGTGATGCGCCGCTTCCACGCCCGTGGCCGCGGCCGCGCGTCGCGCATCGAGAAGTGGTTCAGCCATCTTCGGATCGTCGTTTCCGAAGTTCAGCAAGACTCAGCTCGAAGAATCTGGGGCCGCATAATGGGTCACAAGGTCAATCCGATCGGGCTTCGGCTCGGCATCAACCGCACCTGGGACAGCCGCTGGTACGCTGGGCGCGATTACTCGAAGCTCCTGCTCGA
This sequence comes from uncultured Alphaproteobacteria bacterium, assembly GCA_963848035.1. Taxonomy (GTDB): domain Bacteria; phylum Pseudomonadota; class Alphaproteobacteria; order Acetobacterales; family Acetobacteraceae; genus JAVVHH01. Next base: position 441,584 of record CAWKCD010000001.1, on the reverse strand, counting down.
GGATCTGAAGCTCCGCAGCTACCTGCGCGGCAAGCTCTCCGGCGCCGGCGTCTCGCGCGTGGTGATCGAGCGTCCGGCCAAGAAGCCGCGCGTGACGATCTATGCCGCCCGTCCCGGCGTGGTGATCGGCAAGAAGGGCCAGGACATCGAGGTGCTCCGCAAGGATCTCGCCAAGATGGCCAAGGCCGAGGTCAGCCTGAACATCGTCGAGATCCGCAAGCCGGAGATCGATGCGCAGCTGGTCGCCGAGAACATCGCCCAGCAGCTCGAGCGCCGGGTCGCGTTCCGTCGCGCGATGAAGCGTGCGGTGCAGTCGGCGATGCGTCTGGGCGCGCAGGGCATCCGGATCAACTGCGCCGGCCGTTTGGGCGGCGCCGAGATCGCCCGCGTCGAGTGGTATCGCGAGGGCCGCGTGCCGTTGCACACGCTGCGCGCGGACATCGATTTCGGGTTGGCGACGGCCAAGACCACCTACGGCACCTGCGGCGTGAAGGTTTGGATCTTCAAGGGCGAGATCCTGGCGCACGACCCGCTGGCGCAGGACCGGCGCGCGGCCGAACAGGCGCCGCAGCGCTAAGAAGGACGACGGAAAATGCTTTCTCCGAAGCGGACGAAATTCCGTAAGGCCCATAAGGGCCGCATCCACGGCATGGCCAAGGGCGGCACGAACCTCGATTTCGGGGCGTTCGGCCTCAAGGCGCTCGAGCCCGAGCGGGTCACCGCGCGCCAGATCGAGGCGGCGCGGCGTGCCATTACGCGCTCGATGAAGCGTGCCGGCCGCGTGTGGATCCGGATCTTCCCGGACGTGCCGGTGTCGACCAAGCCTGCCGAAGTCCGGATGGGCTCCGGCAAGGGCAGCCCGGAATTCTGGGTCTGCCGCGTCAAGCCCGGCCGCATCATGTTCGAGATCGACGGCGTTGCCCCCGAGCTCGCCCGCGAGGCGTTGGCGCTGGGTGCGGCCAAGCTGCCGATCCGCACCAAGTTCGTCGCCCGGATTGGAGACGCGTGATGACCAAGCCGACCGACATCCGCGCCAAGGGCGCCGACACGCTGCCGGAGATGCTGCTCGACCTGCGTAAGGAGCAGTTCAACCTGCGCTTCCAGCGTGCGACCGGCCAGCTCGAGGGCGTCGGCCGCGTCCGCGCCGTCCGCCGCGATATCGCGCGCGTCAAGACCATCATGGCGGAGCACCAACGCTCCGCCCAGAAGAAGTAGAGGAGAAGGGCGATGCCGAGGCGCGTCCTCACTGGCCGGGTGGTCAGCGACAAGATGGACAAGACCATCACGGTGCTCGTCGAGCGCCGGATCATGCACCCGCTGTATAAGAAGTTCATCAAGCGCTCGAAGAAATACGCTGCGCACGACGATGCCAATCTGTGCCAGGAGGGCGACGTCGTGAACATCGAGGAGTGCCGTCCGATCAGCAAGCGCAAGTCGTGGCTGCTGATCCAGCGCAATGGCGTGCCGGTCGAACGGCCGCGTGGCTTCGCAGCGCCCGCTTTGCACGATGCGACGGGCCATGTGGTCGTCGATTCGAGCGGTGAGGTCGTCCGCGAGGAGATGGCGCCGGTCATGGTCGACGCCGACGGCGCGGCGATGCTCGACGAGTCCGGCAAGCCGATCGAGGCGCCGGGCGGCACGATCCTCCACGTCGCCCCGACCGAAGAAGGGACCTCGCCGTGATCCAGGTCGAATCCAATCTCGAGGTCGCCGACAATTCCGGCGCCCGCCGCGTTCAGTGCATCAAGGTGCTCGGCGGCAGCAAGCGCAAGACCGCTTCGGTCGGCGACGTGATCGTCGTGTCGATCAAGGAAGCGATCCCGCGCGGCAAGGTGAAGAAGGGCGACGTGCACCAGGCGGTGATCGTGCGCACCTCGTTCCCGGTGCGTCGCGCCGATGGCTCCGCCATCCGCTTCGACCGGAACGCGGCCGTGCTGATCAACAAGCAGCAGGAGCCGATCGGCACCCGCATCTTCGGCCCCGTGGTGCGCGAACTCCGCGGCAAGAAGTTCATGAAGATCATCTCGCTCGCGCCGGAGGTCCTGTAATGGCCGCGCGCATCAAGAAGGGCGACAAGGTGATCGTCATCACCGGCGCCGACAAGGGCAAGCGGGGCGAAGTGCTCTCCGTGATGCCGAAGGACAACCGTGCCGTGGTGCAGGGCGTCAACATCGCCAAGCGCCACACCAAGCCGACCGGCATGGGCCAGCCCGGCGGGATCATCGAGAAGGAGGCGACCATCCACCTCTCGAACATCGCGCTGATCGACCCGAAGACGGACAAGCCGACCCGCGTGGGCTTCCGCGTTCTCGATGATGGCCGCAAGGTCCGCGTGAACCGGTCCAGCGGCGACGTGATCGAAGGTTAAAGACGATGAGCGAAACCAAAACCCTGCCGCGCATGCAGCAGCGCTACCTCGACGACATCCGCAAGCAGATGCAGGGCCAGTTCGGCTACGCGAACCCGATGCAGGTGCCCAAGCTCGAGAAGATCGTCCTGAACATGGGCGTCGGCGAGGCCGCGGGCGACCAGAAGAAGCTCGACGCCGCGCTGGGCGAGATGATGCTGATCGCCGGGCAGAAGCCGGTCAAGACGATCGCCAAGAAGGCGATCGCCGGGTTCAAGATCCGCGAGGGCCTGGCCATCGGCTGCAAGGTCACGCTGCGCCGTGCGCGGATGTATGAGTTCCTCGACCGTCTGGTGACGATCGCGCTGCCGCGCGTCCGCGACTTCCGCGGCATTCCCGCCGGCAAGGGCTTCGATGGCCGCGGCAACTTCGCCATGGGCATCAAGGAACAGATCATCTTCCCGGAGATCGAATACGACAAGGTGACCGACATCCGCGGGATGGACATCATCTTCGTGACCACGGCCAAGACGAACGACGAAGCCAAGGCGCTGCTCAAGGCGTTCGACGTTCCCTTCGCTGCATAAGAACCGTTTCGGAAAACCGCCGGGGTTCACTCCGGCAGGTTCCAAGGAGTAAAGACCAGATGGCCAAGACTTCATCCGTCAACCGCAACGAGAAGCGGATCCGCCTCGCGGCCCGCGACAAGTCGAAGCGGGCGGCGTTGAAAGCCCAGGTGATGGATCGCGAGGCCCCGGTCGAGGACCGGTTCGCGGCCACGCTGCGGCTCGCCCAGCTTCCGCGCAACGGCGCGGCGGTGCGCGTCAAGCTGCTCTGCGCGCTCACCGGGCGCTCGCGCGGCAACTACCGTAAGTTCAAGCTCTCGCGGAACAAGCTCCGTGAACTCGCCAGCTCGGGCCAGTTGCCCGGCATGGTCAAGGCCAGCTGGTAAGGAGCCCCGTCGATGTCCATGACAGACGGACTAGGTGACATGATCACCCGTATCCGCAACGCGCAGCGCAGCCGTCACACGACCTGCGTCGCCCCCGCCAGCAAGCTCCGCGCCAACGCGCTCGAGGCGCTCAAGCGCGAAGGCTACATCCGCGGCTACACCGCCGAGGAGCTTCGTCCCGGCGTGGCCCAGCTGCGCATCGAGCTGAAATACAACGAGGGCGAGCCGGTGATCAAAGAGATCACCCGCGTCAGCAAGCCCGGCCGCCGCGTCTATTCCGGCATCAAGGATTTGCCGCGGGTCTATGCCGGCCTCGGCGTCTCGATCCTGTCGACGCCGCGCGGCGTCCTGTCCGACGGTGAAGCACGCGCAGCCAATGTGGGCGGCGAAGTGCTGTTCCGGGTCTTTTAAGGGAGGGCACGATGTCACGCGTAGGCAAATACCCCGTTCCCGTCCCGGCCGGCGTCACGGTCGCGATCGCCAACGGCATCCTTTCGACCAAGGGCAAGCTCGGCACGCTCAGCATGCCGCTCTCGGACAACGTCGAGACCAAGTTCGAGAACGACCACGTCTCGGTCGCGCCTCGGCGCAACGACGCGCCGTCGCGCATGATGTGGGGCACCACGCGTGCGCTCGTGGCCAGCATGGTCAAGGGCGTGTCCGAGGGCTTCACCAAGACGATGGAGATCCAGGGCACCGGTTTCCGCGCTGCGGTGCAGGGCAAGAACCTGGTGATCAACCTCGGCTTCTCGCACGACGTGGTTTTCCCGGTGCCCGAGGGCATCACCATCACGACGCCGCGTCCCACCGCGATCACCATCACGGGCACGGACAAGCGTCAGGTCGGCCAGGTGGCCGCCGAGATCCGCGCGTTCCGTCCGCCGGAGCCCTACAAGGGCAAGGGCGTTCGGTACGAGAACGAGCAGATCCGGCGCAAGGAAGGCAAGAAGAAGTAAGATGAGCTCGCCCCAGAACCTGCAGCAGCGTCGGCGCGAGCGCCTGCGCTACCAGCTCCGCCAGAAGAGCGGCGGCCGTCCGCGGCTTTCCGTCTTCCGCTCGGGCAAGCACATCTACGCCCAGATCATCGACGACGCGCAGCATCGCACGCTGGCTGCGGCGTCGAGCCTGGACAAGGATCTGAAGGCCGACGGCAAGAACGGCGCGAACAAGGACGCGGCTGCCGCCGTCGGCAAGCTCGTTGCCGAACGTGCGGTCGCGGCCGGTGTCACCGCCGTCGTGTTCGACCGCGGTTCTTATCTTTATCACGGCCGCGTCAAGGCGCTGGCTGATGCAGCTCGCGAAGGCGGGCTGGCGTTTTGAGGATCTAGCGCATGGCACGTGAAGCACGGGAAGGCGGCGGTGGGCGCGGACGCGACCACAACCGTCGCGAGGATCGCGACCGCGATGGCGGCGACGAGCTCATCGACAAGCTGGTGACGATCAACCGCGTCGCCAAAGTGGTCAAAGGCGGCCGCCGGTTCGCCTTCGCCGCCCTGGTGGTAGTCGGTGACCAGAAGGGCCGCGTCGGTTACGGCGCCGGCAAGGCGCGCGAAGTCCCCGAGGCGATCCGCAAGGCGACCGAACGGGCCAAGCGCGGCATGATCCGCGTCCCGATGAAGGAAGGCCGCACGCTGCACCACGACGTCGAGGGCCTGTATGGCGCCGGCCACGTGGTGCTCCGCTCGGCCGCAGCCGGCACCGGCATCATTGCCGGCGGCCCGATGCGCGCCGTGTTCGAGACGTTGGGGATCAACGACGTGGTCGCCAAATCGCTCGGCAGCCGCAACCCGCACAACATGGTCAAGGCCACCTTCGCGGCGCTGACCCGCTGCGGCAGCCCGCGCTCGGTCGCGGCGCGCCGCGGCAAGAAGGTCGCCGACATCCTCGGCAAGCGCGAGGGATCAGCCGGTCCGGAGGCCGTCGCCGATGTCGGATAAACCCACCGTCAAGGTGACCCAGGTCCGTTCGGGCCTGGGCCGCAAGAAGGATCAGGTCCAGACCCTCACCGGTCTCGGCCTCGGCAAGATCCGCAAGACGCGCGAGCTGGAAGACACGCCCGCCGTCCGCGGCATGATCAATCGGGTCAAGCACCTGGTTGAGGTGGAGGAATCCAAGTGAAGCTCAACGAGATCCGCGACAACGCGGGAGCCCACCTGAAGTCCAAGCGCCTCGGGCGCGGCATCGGCTCCGGCAAGGGCAAGACGTCGGGCAAGGGCGTCAAGGGTCAGAAGGCGCGCGAAGGCGTGGCGCTGAACGGGTTCGAGGGCGGCCAGCTCCCGATCTACCGGCGTCTGCCGAAGCGCGGCTTCAAGAACATCTTCCGCACCGAATACGCGCCGATCAACCTTGGCACGATCGAGCGGGCGATGGAGGACGGGCGCTTGAACCCGAACGAGGCGATCACCGAGGCTGCGCTCGCGCACGCCGGGCTGATCCGTCTCGGCAAGTGCGCCGGCGTGCGGCTGCTGGCCAAGGGCGAGATCAAGCGTGCCGTACGTGTCACCGTCTCTGGCGCATCGGCCGCGGCCATTGCCGCCGTCGAAGCCGCGGGTGGTTCAGTCACGACGACCGCCAAGGTCGCCGAGCCCGCGCCAGCCGCGTAAACGCCCAGGGCGCCGCCCGACAGCGTAAATATTGTGCAAGGCCCGCCGGGCCGCATATAGAGAGCGAGTGAGGCGCCGCCGGTTCAGACGAAATGATGTCTGCCGTCTGACCCGGCACCGCCGTCTTGAGGGGAACCGTCCATGGCCTCAGCGGCCGAACAGCTCGCGTCCAGCCTCAGCCTCGGAACGCTCTCCAAAGCGACCGAGCTCAAGAAGCGGATTTGGTTCACCCTAGGCGCCCTGCTGGTCTACCGGCTCGGCACCTACATCCCCGTGCCGGGCGTCGATGCCTCGGTGATGGGCGAGCTGCTGTCCCAGCATGGCGGCGGCATCCTTGGCATGTTCGACATGTTCAGCGGCGGCGCGCTCGGCCGCATGACCGTGTTCGCGCTGAACATCATGCCCTACATCTCCGCCAGCATCATCGTGCAGCTGATGTCGGCCGCGGTCCCCTCGCTCGAGGCCCTCAAGAAAGAGGGCGAGTCCGGCCGCAAGAAGATGAACCAGTACACCCGCTATCTCACGGTGCTGATCGCCCTGGTGCAGTCCTATGGCATTGCGATTGGCCTCGAGGGCATGCGCGGCCAATTCGGCTCCGCGGTGATCGATCCTGGCTGGTTCTTCCGCGTGTCGTGCGTCGTCACCCTCGTCGGCGGCACGATGTTCCTGATGTGGCTCGGCGAGCAGATCACCTCGCGCGGCGTCGGCAACGGCACCAGCCTGATCATCTTCGCGGGCATCGTCGCCAACCTGCCGCACGCGCTGGCCAACCTGCTCGAACTCGGCCGCACTGGCGCGCTGTCGCCCGTGTTCATCGTCGGGTTCATGGCCTTGGCCGTGCTCGTGGTGGCGTTCGTGGTGTTCATGGAACGCGCGCAGCGCCGGGTCGTGATCCAGTATCCGAAGCGGCAAGTCGGTCAGCGCATGTTCGGCGGCGACTCGACGCACATGCCGCTCAAGGTCAACACGTCGGGCGTCATCCCGCCGATCTTCGCCAGCTCGATCCTGCTGATCCCGGCAACGGTGGCCGGGTTCTCGCAGCAGAATCCGAATTCGTGGCTGGCCTGGATCGGCCAGGAGCTCGGCCACGGCCAGCCGGCCTATCTCGTCGCTTACGCGGCGATGATCATCTTCTTCTCGTATTTCTACACCGCCGTGGTGTTCAATCCGGAGGAGACGGCCGACAACTTGAAGAAGTATGGCGGCTTCATCCCGGGCGTCCGTCCCGGCTCGAACACGTCGCAGTATTTCGACACGATCCTGGCCCGGCTCACCACGATCGGCGCGCTTTATCTCTGCGCCGTTTGTCTGCTGCCGGAGATCCTGATCAGCCGCTACTCGGTGCCGTTCTACTTCGGCGGCACCAGCCTGATGATCATCGTGTCGGTGACGATGGACACGGTCACGCAGATCCAGTCACATCTGATCGCGCATCAGTATGAGGGCTTGATCCGCAAGTCCCGGGTGAAGGGGCGTGGCCGATGAACATCATCCTGCTGGGCCCGCCGGGAGCGGGGAAGGGGACCCAGGCCAAGCGCTTGGAGCAGACGCATGGCCTGGTCCAGATCTCCACCGGCGACATGCTCCGCGCCGAGGTCAAGGCCGGCTCTGAGATCGGCGAGAAGGCGCGGGCGATCATGGAGGCGGGCGAACTCGTCCCCGACGGCCTGATCATCGACATCATCGAGAAGCGCATCCGCCAGCCCGACGCTTCCGCCGGGTTCATCCTTGACGGCTTTCCCCGCACCGTGCCCCAAGCCCAGGCGCTCGACGCGATGCTGGCCCGCTCCGGCAAGCAGATCGACGCCGTGATCGAGCTGAAAGTGGACGATGCCGCGCTGACCGACCGGATCGCCGGCCGCTTCACCTGCGCTCGTTGCGGCGCCGGCTATCACGACAGCTTCAAGCGCCCGCATGTCGACGGCGTCTGCGACGTCTGCGGCAGCCACGAGTTCACCCGGCGGGCTGATGACAACCGGGAGACCGTCTCGACCCGGCTGGCGGCCTATCACAAGCAGACCGCACCGATCCTGCCGCACTACGAGAGCATGGGTCGGCTGGTCACCGTCGACGGCATGGCTGATATCGACGACGTCACCGCCGCGCTCGAGCAAGTGCTTGCTAAATTCAAGACAAAGGCGCCGCTCACGACAAGTTGATGTGAGCGCGTTGACTCTCACCCAGGGCCGCGTATAAGTCGCGGCCTGCGTCGGGCCCGCAAGGGCCGGCGCCGTCCATCATTGGGGAGTTCGCTCCCGTTTTAGCCGTGCGGCCCCCAGCCGTGCGCAGGAGATACCAGCGTGGCGCGAATTGCCGGTGTTAACGTGCCGACCAACAAGCGGGTCGAGATCAGCTTGCAGTACATTTATGGCATCGGGCCGGCGAAGGCGCATGACATCGTCACTCGTCTGAGCATCCCCGAGGATCGCCGCGTGAACCAGCTCTCCGATGAGGAAGTGCTGCGGATCCGCGAATTGATCGACCGTGAATACCGCGTCGAGGGCGACTTGCGTCGTGAAGTCTCGATGAACATCAAGCGGCTGATGGATCTGGGCTGCTACCGCGGCCTGCGTCACCGCCGCGGCCTGCCGGTTCGCGGTCAGCGCACCCACACGAACGCCCGCACCCGCAAGGGCAAGGCCGTGGCGATCGCCGGCAAGAAGAAGGTCACCAAGTAATTCCGCGCCGCCCCCGGCGCCCCACGAACTCGACACGTTAGGACCACCTCATGGCGAAACCCGCCGCCGCAGCCCGCCCCCGTCGCAAGGAGCGCAAGAACATCATCGCCGGCGTCGCCCACGTCGCCGCGACCTTCAACAACACGATGGTCACCATCACGGACGCGCAGGGCAACACCATCGCCTGGTCGTCGGCCGGCATGCAGGGCTTCAAGGGTAGCCGTAAGTCGACGCCCTACGCCGCGCAGGTCGCCGCCGAGGACGCGGGCCGCAAGGCGCGCGAGCATGGCATGGAGACCCTCGAGATCGAGGTGAGCGGGCCGGGTTCCGGCCGCGAGAGCGCGCTCCGGGCGCTGCAGGCGGTGGGCTTCACCATCTCGGCGATCCGGGACATGACCCCGATCCCGCACAACGGCTGCCGCCCGCGCAAGCGTCGTCGCGTCTAGTCGAGAAGAACAAGAACTTAGCCGGCGCGGGCCCATTCGGCTGCGCCGGCAAACTGTTTGGAGCTGATGCATGGTCCTCCAGAGGAACTGGCAATCGCTAATCAAGCCGGAAAAGCTCGACGTCGAGCCCGGCTCCGATCCCCACCGCGTCGCCACCGTTGTGGCCGAGCCGCTGGAGCGTGGCTTCGGCATGACGCTCGGCAACGCCGTCCGCCGCGTCCTACTTTCCTCGCTGCAAGGCGCGGCCGTCACCGCCGTCCAGATCGACGGCGTGCTGCACGAGTTCAGCTCGATTCCCGGCGTCCGTGAGGACGTCACCGACATCGTGCTGAACATCAAGCAGCTCGCGCTGCGGATGCATGGCGAAGGTCCGAAGCGGATGGTGCTGTCGGCCACCGGGCCGGGCGAGATCACCGCCGGGCAGATCCAGACCGGCCACGACATCGAGGTGATGAACCCCGATCTCGTGATCTGCACGCTCGATGACGGCGTGAAGCTCGGCATGGAGTTCACGGTCAACATCGGCAAGGGCTACGTGCCGGCCGCGGCCAACCGTCCCGAGGACGCGCCGATCGGCCTGATCCCGATCGATGCGATCTACTCGCCGGTCAAGCGCGTGTCCTACAAGGTCGAGCCGACCCGCGTCGGCCAGGTCACCGACTACGACAAGCTGCTGCTCCAGGTGGAGACCAACGGCGCCGTCACCCCCGAGGACGCGGTGGCGCTCGCCGCCCGCATCCTGCAGGACCAGCTCCAGCTGTTCATCAACTTCGACGAGCCGCAGCTCGCGCGTCCGGACGAGGTCCATGACGACCTGCCGTTCAACCGCAACCTGCTGCGCAAGGTCGACGAGCTCGAACTCTCCGTCCGCAGCGCGAACTGCCTGAAGAACGACAACATCGTCTATATCGGCGACCTCGTTCAGAAGACCGAGCAGGAAATGCTGCGCACGCCGAACTTCGGCCGGAAGTCGCTCAACGAGATCAAGGAAGTCCTCACCGCGATGGGGCTTTCTCTCGGCATGAGCGTCCCCGGCTGGCCGCCCGAAAACATCGAAGATCTGGCCAAGCGGCTGGACGAGCCTTTTTAGGAGCTATCCCCAATGCGTCACGGTATGGCCGGCCGCAAGCTGAACGTCACGACAAGCCATCGCCAAGCCATGTTCCGCAACATGGCCCACGCGCTGCTGAAGCACGAACAGATCACCACCACGCTGCCCAAGGCGAAGGAGCTGCGGCCGGTCGCCGAGAAGCTCATCACCCTCGGCAAGCGCGGCGGCCTGCATGCTCGGCGGCAGGCGATGTCGCACCTGCACGACGAGAAGCTCGTCGCCAAGCTGTTCGGCACGCTGGCCGACCGCTACAAGGCTCGCCCCGGCGGCTACTGCCGCGTGCTGAAGGCCGGCATGCGCTATGGCGACGCCGCCGACATGGCCGTCATCGAGCTCGTCGACCGTGACCCGGCCGCCAAGGGCCAGGATAGCGGCCCGCGTCCGGAGACCAACACGGACGAAGACGAACAGGACTGATCCGAGCTTGACCGCCGACGTCGGCCACCCACCGTGAGCGACGTCGGCATCACCATGCCGGCCTGGGCCGTGGTGCTCCTCTTGAGCATCGAGTTCTGGCCGGCGATCGCCGGTCTGGCCGCTGCGTCGATTGCAGCGGCCTTTTTCTTGCCCCGGCTCTGGCGGGGCGCCGCGATCGGGCTCGCCGTCCTGTTGCTTCTCGACCTCGCCCTCGTCAGCGTCGCCGGGTTCAAGCAGCGGCGCCAGGAGGCGAGCGCCCAGGCCTACGATCAGACCATCAACACGACCCTGCCGGCCGACTTGCTCGTCGATGGCCTGACGCTGCCCGCCGGCACCGCGATCAGCTGGGCCGACCCGGCGCATACCCATCTCACCGAAGCCGTGCTCCCGCACTCCGCGCCCGTGCTCGGCCTGGCCGCCGACCGCGTGCGGCGAAGCGTCGATGGCGGTTGGGCGCTGCAGCTCGCCGGACCGCAGGCCGTCGATGGCTGGACCTGCCAGCCCGACCTCGTCGAACTCACCCAGGGCGGCCATCTCGCGCGTTGCGAACTCGCCTTGGCGCGCGAGTGGAACGGCTGGCCGATCCCCGCCAAGACCCTCGTCACGCTGACCGACCAATCGGTCGGCCTGGTGTTCCCGACCGACGCGCCGGTCATGGCCCCCGAGATCGGCCGTCCGCTGCCGGCCACCGGCGGCATGACGCTGAATGCGGACGGCTCGCTCGACAGCGTCTATTTCGAGGCTGACGCGCCGTTCGCCGTTTGCGGTGGAACGATCTGGAACACGGTGAACTGGCGTTATGATCCCTCGACCTTCGGCCAGGGCCGCGCCCGCCAGCCCGCCTCCGTCACCGGCGCCAGCCCGGCCGGCGACGACATCGAGTACAAGCTCCCCGCCTGCACGAAATAGACCGACACGCCTGCATAGCGGGGAAGGGCGCTCGCATCTGGCCGCAGGCCATACTATCTAGCCCCCATGTCCTCCCGTGCCTCGCTGGACCTGTTCGGGTCCGCGCCGGAGCAAGCGGCGCCCGCGATCGGGCAGCCTCTCGCGGAGCGGCTGCGGCCGAAGCGCCTCGACGAGATCGTCGGCCAGGATCATCTGGTCGGTCCCGACGGCACGCTGACGCGCATGCTCGCCCGCGGCGCGCTCGCCTCCCTCATCCTCTGGGGTCCGCCGGGCGTCGGCAAGACCACGATCGCCCGCTTGCTGGCGGACGAAGCCGGTCTGCATTTCACCGCGTTGTCCGCCGTCTTCTCCGGTGTCGCCGACCTCAAGCGCGTGTTCGAGGAAGCCCGCCGCCGCCGCGATGCCGGGCAGCGCACGCTGCTGTTCGTCGACGAAGTCCACCGCTTCAACCGCGCCCAGCAGGACGGTTTTCTGCCCGTTGTCGAAGACGGGACCATCGTCCTGGTCGGCGCGACGACGGAGAACCCGTCTTTCGCCCTCAATGGCGCGCTGCTCTCGCGCTGCCAGGTGCTGGTGCTGCGCCGCCTCGACGAAGCCGCGTTGGAGAAGCTGGTCACCCGCGCGGAGAGCGAGGCCGGCCACGCGCTTCCGGTGCTCCCCGAGGCGCGCGCCGCGCTCTGCGCCATGGCCGATGGCGACGGCCGCTATGTCCTCAACATGGCCGAGCAACTGCTCGCGCTGCCGCCGGGCCCGGATCTCGACGCCGCTGGCCTCGCCGAGGTGATCGGCCGCCGCGCCGCGCTCTACGACAAGGACCGCGAGGAGCACTACAACCTCATCTCCGCGCTCCATAAATCGCTCCGCGGCTCCGACCCGGACGCCGCGCTCTACTGGTATTCCCGCATGCTCGCCGGCGGCGAGGACCCGCGCTACATCGCCCGCCGCCTGGTCCGCTTCGCTTCGGAGGACATTGGCCTGGCCGACCCGCAGGCGCTCACCCAGACCCTGGCGGCCTGGGACGCCTATGAGCGCCTCGGCAGCCCCGAGGGCGAGCTCTGCATCGCCCAGGCGATCGTCTATCTCGGCACCGCGCCCAAATCGAACGCGGTCTACGCCGCCATCGGCGCCGCCGGGCGCAGCGCCAAAGCGACCGGCAGCCTCATGCCGCCGGCGCATATCCTGAACGCGCCGACCAAGCTGATGAAGAACCTAGGCTACGGCGCCGGTTACGATTACGACCACAATGCCGAAGACAGCTTCTCCGGCCAGAACTATTTCCCGGACGGTATGGATCGGCCGGAATTCTACTCCCCGCAGGACAAAGGCTTCGAGCGCGAGCTCCGCCGCCGCCTGGATCACTGGGCTGCGCTGCGAAGGAACCGCCAAGCATGACCATCGAACTCCGCGCCGTCACCGACGACGAGGCCGAGATCCGGCTCGACCGCTGGTTCCGCCGCCACTTCCCGACCATCACCCAGGGCGCGATCCAGAAGCTCTGCCGCACCGGCCAGATCCGCGTCGACGGCAAGCGCGCCGAGGCCGCCACCCGTCTCGCGCCGGGGCAGAGCATCCGGGTCCCGCCGCTCCCCGCCGCGCCCGCTCCGCCGCCCAAACCGCTCGACCCCAGCGCGCCGAGCGAACTGCTCGACCTCATCCTGCATCAGGACGAGCACCTGATCGTGCTGAACAAGCCGCACGGCCTCGCTACCCAGGGCGGCCCGGGAATCACCCGCCATCTCGACGGCATGCTCGACGGGCTGCGCGGCGACAGTCCGCACCGGCCGCGCCTGGTCCACCGGCTCGACCGCGACACGTCCGGCGTGATCGTGCTCGCACGCACGCCGGGGGTCGCCGGCAAGCTCGCCGCCGCCTTCCGCGGCCGCGACGTCAAGAAGACCTATTGGGCCGTGGTCTCCGGCCGCCCCATGCCGAGCGAGGGGCGCATCGACTTGCCGCTCCTGAGATACGCCGGCGCCCGCGGCGAGCGCAGCGTCCCGGCCGCCCGCACCGACGAGGACGCACAGCGCGCGGTGACCGACTACGTCACGGTCGACCATGCCGGCCAGCGCCTCGCCTGGCTCGAACTCTCGCCGATCACCGGGCGGACGCACCAGCTCCGCGTCCATTGCGTCGCGCTCGGGACGCCCATCGTCGGCGACCTGAAATATCACGAGCCGGACCAGAACAATGCCCGGTCCGCCATCGTCGAGGGCCTGTCCAACAAGCTGCATCTGCACGCCCGCGCGCTCGACCTGCCGCACCCCGCCGGCGGACGCCTGATCGTCGAGGCCGACCTCGCGCCGCATATGCGCGACACCTTCAAGACGATCGGCTTCGAGGCCAAAGCCGCCCGCCCGGCTGCCCGCAAATGAAGCGCGCGCTGCTGATCCCGCTCGCGGTGGTCGTCGCCATCCCGGTCGCCGGGCTGGCCGCGGCGCATGCCTATCTCGGCGAGGACGCGCTCCGCAGCCGGATCGAGGCCGCGGTCGAGAAGGCCACCGGCCGCACGCTGACCATCGCCGGGCCGATCGGCCTGTCCTGGTCGCTCAGTCCCACGATCGACGCCGCCGACCTCAACCTCGCCAACCCGCCCGGCTTCTCCCGTCCGGCCATGGCGCATATCGAGCGCATCCAAGCCCGCGTCGGCCTGCTGCCGCTGCTTTCGCGCCGCGTCGAAATCACCGGCCTGACCGTGACCGGCCCCGACGTGCTTCTGGAACGAAATGCGCAAGGCCGTCCCAACTGGGACTTCACCCGCCCGGCGCCATCACCGGTCGCCGCGAGCCCCGCTGCCGAACCCGGCCCGAAGACCACGCTCGATGTCGGCGAGATCCTCGTCCGCAACGCGGCGCTCGCATTTCCCGGCCTCCAACTCGCCGCCCCCGCTCTGACCTACGACCCGGCCAATGGCCGCATCGCCGGCGACGTCACCCTGCGCGGCGCGACCCTGCACGTCACCGGCCTCGCGATCCCGTCCCAACCGCTCGACCTGCATCTCGACGGCGCAGGCCTCAAGCTCGCCATCGCCGGCGCTCCGACCTCCTCGACGCTCACCGCCGAAGCAGCGGACCTCGCCGCGCTCTCGACCTTGGCCGGCGTCAAATTGCCGCCGCTGCACGACGTCCGCCTCGCCACGCGCGCGACCCTGGCGCCCGGTTCCCTCGCGCTCGACGATCTCAAACTGACGAGCGCGCAAGGCGATCTCGCCGGTGCGCTCACCGCTGACGAACGCCCCGCGTCCGACCCTGCGGGGCGCCCTGCACGCGACCCGCTTCGACCTCGACGCCCTCACCCCGGCACCCACGCCAGCGCCCGCCGGCGGGGCCGACGGCCGCGGCCACCCCCGCGCCCGCGCCGCCGCCGGGCAGGTTGATCCCCGACACCCCGGTCCCCTTCGCGGCGCTGCGATCCGGCGATGCCGATCTGCAGCTCGACGCAGCCAACCTAGCCTGGCGCGGCAAGAGCTACACCAACGTCGCCGCCCATCTATCCGTGCAGGACGGCAAGCTCGCCCTCGACCCCGCCAGCATGACGCTCGGCGACAAGAAGCTCGCTGCCCAGATCCATGCCGACGCCGCGGCCCAGAGCGTAGCCGCCACCATCGATGCCCCGGGCCTGCCTGCCGGCCCGCTCGTCGCGCTGCTCGGCGGCCCCGCCAACGCCGCCGGCACCGTCGACCTCCGCGCCGACCTGCACGGGCAGGGCGCCACCTGGCGCGCGGTCGCCGCCACTCTGCAAGGCCGGGCTGGGCTTGCCATGGTCGATGGCGAGATCGACAACGCCTGGCTGCTCGGCAAGCTGCAGGACGCGTTCCGCGCCGCCAACCTGCCGATCTCCACCGGCGGCGACAGCAAGGTCCGCTGCGCCGCCGTCAGTGCCGACATCATCGCCGGCAAGGCCCAGCTGCAAGCGCTCACGCTGGATACCAGCAAACTCGAACTCAGCGGCGCCGGGTCCCTGGATCTCGCCGACGAAACGCTCGACCTGCATCTCCGCCCGACGCTGCGCCTCGGCGCCGCCGTCACCGTTCCGGTTCATGTCGGCGGGAGCTGGCGGACGCCGAAGATCGTGCTCGATCCGGGCGCGATCAATCCGGGCCGGGTCGGCATCAGCATCGGCGGGCCGGCGCCGCCGGACACGTGCGGCCCGGCGCTCGAAGCGGCCCGCTTCGGCCAGCCCGGCCCCGCGCCCTCCGCGTCGCCGCCCGCGAACCGCCCCCTCAAACCCGCCGACCTGCTCCGAGGCCTGCTGCGATGAAGCGTTTCTGGGACCAAGCCTCCATCATCCCAACTGAGCAGGGCTTCGCGATCCTGCTCGACGGCAAGCCCATGCGCATCCCCGGCTGGCAGCGAACTCCGCATCGAGAGCGCCACGCTTGCGCAGGCGATAGCCGACGAGTGGCAGGCCGCCGGCGGCGGCAAAGACGGCGACATGACCGCCGAGGACGTGCCGCTCACCCGCCTCGCCGGCACCGCGCAGGACCGGATCGCCCCCGACCCCGCGCCGGTGGCCGAAGCGCTCGCCGCCTATGCCGAGACCGACCTGCTCTGCTATCGCGCCGAACATCCGCTCCCCCTCGTGACCCGGCAGGCGCGCGAATGGGAGCCCTGGCTCGACTGGCTCGCGGAAACCCACGGCGCCCGTCTCCGCCCCACCGAGGGGATCGCCCATGTCGCCCAGGATGGCGAGGCCGTTGCCGCCGTGCGCGAGGTGCTGCGGGCGCAGCCGGCGCATGTGCTCGCCGGGCTGGGCATCGTCGTCCCCGCGCTCGGCAGCGTGGTGCTCGGCCTGGCGCTAGCCGCCGGCGCGCTCGACGCCCAGCGCGCCTACGAGATCGCCAGCCTCGAGGAGCGCTTCCAAGCCGAGCAATGGGGCGAGGACAACGATGCCGCCAAGCGCCGCGCCCACGTCGCTTCCGACATCGCGCTCGCCGCGCGCTTCATTGAACTCGCCCGCGCGCCATGATCGCCAAGCGCCTGCGGATCGAGGGGCTGGTGCAGGGCGTCGGCTACCGCACTTGGATGGTGCGTAAGGCGGAGACGCTGGGCGTGGCGGGCTGGGTCCGTAATCGCCGGGATGGCAGTGTCGAGGCGCTGGTCTATGGCGACACCGCCTCGGTGGAGGAATTGCTCCGCCACTGCCGGGTCGGCCCGGTCGCCGCCAGCGTCTCGCTGATCCACGAAGATCTGGCCGAGCCGGAGGAGGAACCCCGCTTCCGGGCACTCCCCACCCTGCCGTAGCGCGGCGCTACACCACGATGTCGTAAAGCGAGGTGGCGCCCGGGGCCGGCGTCGCGGAGCCCTGAAGCGCATTCTGCTGCGACTTCACCTTGCCTTCGGGCAGCTGGATTGGCGTGTATTGATAAATCGGCGGCAGGACCGGGAGACCGGAAGCGTGGGGAACGCTGGAGGAAGACATCTCTGCTCCTTTAATTGCAGGTTGCCTCTATCTAATAAATGATATTCGTTAACAAAATACTTCGTTCCATGCCGTTTTCAATGCAATGTCCGCATCTGCCATCGTCACCGGCAGGCCCAGGGCATGCAGGCTCGTCACCCCGTGCTCGCTGATCCCGCACGGGACGATGCCGGCGAAATGACCGAGATCGGGCTCCACGTTCAGTGACACGCCATGCCAGCTCACCCATCTCGTCACCCGCACGCCGATCGCCGCGATCTTGGCCTCGGTGCCGGTCGCCCGGTCCGCCACCCAGATGCCGACTCGGCCCGTGCGCCGCTCGCCGCGCACGTTGAACTGGTCGAGCGCGCGGATCAGCCATTCCTCGAGCCCCTCGACATAGCTCCTGACGTCGCGCGCCCGCACGGAGCCATGTTCATTGGTGAGGTCGAGCATGACGTAGCCGACGCGCTGGCCGGGTCCGTGATAGGTCCATTGGCCGCCGCGGCCGGTGCGGAAGATCGGCAGCGTGTTGGCGTCCACCAGGCCTTCCGGGGTCGCGGAAGTGCCAGCGGTATAGAGCGGCTCGTGTTCCAGCAGCCAAACCATCTCACCCGCATCGCCGGCGCGGATGGCCGCCACACGCGCCTGCATGGCCGCCTGCGCCGCCAGGTAATCGACCGGCGCGTCATCGATCTGCCATTCGAGCGTTGATGCCTGAGCGATCATCCGCTAATACCCGCCCGCCCCGATGCGGTCGTGGCGGAATGGTAGACGCGCAAGCTTGAGGTGCTTGTGGGGGAAACCCCGTGGAAGTTCGAGTCTTCTCGACCGCATATCTCGCCTGGTGACCCTGTCATGGGGTCCTGATTGCCTTCCGGTCGCGCCTGCACGAACCTGTGCGTAACTGGGAGGATGTTCAATGGACGAGGATTTCCGCAAGGCGGCGCTGGATTACCACCGGCTGCCGATCCCCGGCAAACTTGCGGTCGAAGCCACTAAGCGCATGGCCACCCAGCGTGACCTTTCGCTGGCCTACTCCCCTGGCGTCGCCGCGGCCTGCCTCGAGATCAAGGCCGACCCGGCCACCGCGCTCGACTACACCGCCCGGGGCAACCTGGTGGCCGTCATCACCAACGGCACCGCCGTCCTCGGCCTCGGCAATATCGGCCCGCTCGCCAGCAAGCCGGTGATGGAGGGCAAGGCGGTCCTGTTCAAGAAATTCGCAGGGATCGACGTGTTCGACATCGAGGTCGATGCATCGGACCCTGACCTGTTCATCGAAGTCGTCGCAGCCCTCGAGCCCACCTTCGGCGCCATCAACCTCGAGGACATCAAGGCGCCCGAGTGCTTCGAGATCGAGCGCCGGCTGCGCGAGCGCATGAAGATCCCGGTCTTCCACGACGACCAGCACGGCACCGCCATCATCGTCGCCGCCGCGATCCGCAACGGGCTGCTGCTTCAGGGCAAGCAGCTTGCCGAGGCCAAGGTCGTAACGTCGGGCGCCGGCGCCGCCGCGCTGGCCTGCGTCGACTTGCTGGTCGCCATGGGCGCCAAGGTCGAGAACGTCACGCTGACCGACGTGAAGGGCGTGGTCTACGAAGGCCGTGACGAGAACATGCCGCCCAACATGGCGCGCTACGCCAAGCAGACCGATGCGCGGCGCCTGCCGGACGTGCTCTCCGGCGCCGACATCTTCCTCGGCCTCTCCGCGCCGGGCGTGCTCAAGCCGGAATGGCTCGAGCTGCTTGCGCCCAAGCCACTGATCCTGGCGCTCGCCAACCCGGACCCCGAGATACTCCCCGAACTCGCCCGCGAGCACCGTCCGGACGCCATCATCGCCACGGGGCGCACCGACTACCCGAACCAGGTCAACAACGTCCTGTGCTTCCCGTTCATCTTCCGGGGTGCGCTCGACGTGAACGCGACTCAGATCAACGAGGCGATGAAGGTCGCCGCGGTCGAGGCCACCGCTGAACTTGCGCGCGTCGAGGCCAGCGAGGTCGTCGCCGCCGCCTATGGCGGACACGCCCCGGTGTTCGGCCCCGACTACATCATCCCCAAACCGTTCGATCCGCGCCTGATCCTGCAGATCGCCCCGGCCGTCGCCCGCGCCGCAATGGATAGCGGCGTCGCCCGCCGCCCGATCGACGATTTCGCCGCCTATCGCGAGCGCCTGGGACGCTTCGTGTTCCGCTCAGGCCAGCTCATGCGCCCGGTGCTGGAGGCGGCGCGGCAGAACGTGCAGAAGATCGTCTACGCCGAGGGCGAGGACGAGCGCGTGCTCCGCGCGGTGCAGACGCTGCTCGACGAGGAGTTGGTCGATCCGGTCCTGATCGGCAACCGCGACCGGATCGCCAAGAAGGTCCGCGAACTCGGCCTGCGCCTGAAGCCCGACGAGCATCTGCAGATCCTGGACCCCGAGCGCGACCGCGACCTGTTCGACCCGCTGCTCGACGAATACCAGCGTCTCGTCGGCCGCCGCGGCGTCCCGCCCGACGCCGCGGCAAGGCGCCTGCTCAAGCGTCCCACCGTCTCGGCCTCCATGCTGCTCCACGCCGGCCAGGTCGACGGCGCCGTCTGCGGCGGCACCGGCGATTGGTGGCGGCACATGACCTACATGATGCCGATCATCCCCAAGCGCCCCGAGGTCTCCCGCCTCTACGCTCTCTCCGCGCTGATCACCTCGGCCGGCGTGCTGTTCATGTGCGACACCCATGTGAACCCCGATCCCACCGCCGAGCAGATCGCCGAGATGGCCCGCCTGGCCGCCGACTGCGTCCGCCAGTTCGGCATCGCGCCCAAGATCGCGCTCTTGTCGCACTCCTCCTTCGGCGCCAGCTCCAGCGTCAGCGCGCGCAAGATGCGCGAAGCGTTGGTCCTGCTGCGCCGACAGGCGCCGGAGCTGGAAGTCGATGGCGAGATGCATGCCGACGCCGCGCTGGTTCCCAGCCTGCGCGACCGCGCCGTGCCGGACAGCCGGCTGGAGGGGGTCGCTAACCTGCTGGTCATGCCGAACCTGGACGCCGCGAACATCAGCTTCAACATGCTCAAGGCGGGCGCCGACGGGCTACCGATCGGGCCGATGCTGTTGGGCATGTCGCGCCCGCTCCACGTGCTGGTGCCGAGCGTCACGGCCCGGGGGATCGTCAATGTCAGCGCGGTCGTGGCGCTCGAGGCGCAGCGCCAGGCCAAGCCTGGCTGACGCGACATGATCATGGTCGCCCTGGGCCTGGGCATGCTGGCCCTGATGCTCTGGGTGGCCAAGGCGTTCTCGCGCGCGTCGGTCTCGACCATCAAGTCGCTGGGCGCGTGGGTGGCGGCGCTGGCCGGGCTGAGCCTGGCGGCGATGCTGCTGCTGACCGGCCGCGGCAGCGCGGCGATCGGCGGGCTGCTGCTGTTCGGGCCGCTGATCTGGGACCGGTGGAAACAATATGCGGGTGGCCGCCCGAGCATCGGCCGGGCAGCGCCCCGCCGCCCCGGCCCGATGAGCCGCGCCGAAGCCCTCGACGTGTTGGGTTTGACCGACCCGGTCGCCGAATCCGATGTGCGCGCCGCCTGGGTCCGGCTCATGCGCGTGGCGCATCCCGATGGCGGCGGCTCGGATTGGCTGGCAGCCCGGATCAACCAGGCCAAGGACGTGCTGCTCGGCAAACGGTGAGTTCTTGCCCGGCCCTTGAGGGCGTGCGAACTGTCGTCAAACGAGAACGACGGAACGCCTGTGAAGAAGAAACTCCGTAAAGCTGTCCTGCCCGTGGCAGGCCTCGGCACCCGCTTTCTGCCCGCAACCAAGTCGATGGCCAAGGAGATGTTGCCTGTCGTCGACAAGCCGCTGATCCAATACGCGATCGAAGAGGCGCGCGCCGCCGGGATCGAGCAATTCTGCCTAGTCAGCGGCCGCGGCAAGACCGCGCTGATCGACCATTTCGACATCGCCTACGAACTCGAGGCGACGCTGCGCGAGCGCGGCAAGACCGAGACGCTCGCCGTCCTCGAAGCCATGCGCATCGAGCCCGGCGCCATCACCACCGTCCGCCAGCAGGTCCCGATGGGCCTCGGCCACGCGATCTGGTGCGCCCGCGTCTTCATCGGCGACGACCCGTTCGCAATCCTGCTGCCCGACGACCTCGTGCTGAGCGACACGCCCTGTCTCAAGCAGCTCGCGGACGCCTATGACGAGACCGGCGGCAACGTGCTGGCCGTCACCGAAGTGCCGCACGAACACACCAACCGCTACGGCATCCTGAAGACCGGCAAGGACGATGGCCGGATGGTCGAAGTCACCGGCCTGGTCGAGAAGCCCAAACCCGCGGACGCGCCGAGCAACCTCTCCGTCATCGGCCGCTACGTCCTGTTGCCCGAGGTGATCGAACACCTCTCCAAGATGGAACGCGGCGCCGGCAACGAGGTCCAGCTCACCGACGCGATGGCGAAAATGATCGGCCACACCCCATTCCATGGCTTGCGCTATGAGGGCCACCGCTTCGATTGCGGCGACAAGGTGGGCTTCCTCGAGGCGCAGATCGCGTTCGCGCTGAAGCGGCCGGAGCTGCGCGCGGACGTGGAGGCATTCCTCAAGAAATACACCGGAGCGTCGCCGGCATGAGCTTCAGGCACGATTTCGACCCGACCAGCCTCCGGGAATACGACATCCGCGGCGTCGTCGGCCAGACGCTGCACCCCGCCGACGCGTTCGCCATCGGCCGCAGCTTCGGCACCATCGTGTCCCGCGCCTGCGGCAAGACGGTCGCCGTGGGGTATGACGGCCGGCTGTCCTCGCCCGAACTCTCCGCCTCGCTCGTGGACGGCCTCAAGGCCAGCGGCATGGAGGTGCTGCGCGTCGGGCGCGGCCCCACGCCGATGCTGTATTTCGCGGCGACCACGCTTGAGACCGACGGCGCGGTCATGGTCACCGGCAGCCACAACCCGCCGAACTACAACGGCTTCAAGATGATGCTGGGCAAATCGGCGTTCTTCGGCGCCGAGATCCAGAAGCTCGGCCAGATCGCCGCTGCCGGCGACGTGGTCGCCGCGGCCACGGGAAGCGACCGCGCGGTCGACGTCGTCGACGACTACATCGGCCGCCTGCTCCAGGATTATGACGGCGGCGACCGCAAGCTCCGCGTCGTGTGGGATTCGGCGAACGGCGCCGCCGGCGAGGTGCTGGAACGCCTGGTCAAGCGTCTGCCCGGCGAGCACACCGTCCTCAACCCGGTGATCGACGGCAACTTCCCCGCCCATCACCCGGACCCGACCATCGCCAAGAACCAGGCGCAGCTGATCGCCGCCGTCCGCGAGCACAAAGCCGATCTCGGCATCGGCTTCGACGGTGACGCCGACCGCATCGGCGCCGTCGACGACGCCGGCACCATGCTGCTCGGCGACCAGCTCATGGTCATCCTGGCCCGCGACGTCCTGCGCGAGCGGCCGGGCGCGACCATCATCGCCGACGTCAAGGCGAGCCAGGTTCTCTACGACGAGATCGCAAAGGCCGGCGGCAAGCCGCTGATGTTCAAGACCGGGCACAGCCTGATCAAGGCAAAGATGGCCGAGATCAAAGCGCCCTTCGCCGGCGAGATGAGCGGGCACATCTTCTATGCCGACAAATGGTACGGGTTCGACGACGCGCTCTACGTCGCCATCCGCCTCATGGGCATCGTCGCGCGCATGACCGGCAAGCTGTCCGCCGTCACCGACGCCATGCCCAAGGTGGTCAACACCCCCGAGCTGCGCTTCAACTGCGACGACATTCGGAAATTCGAGGTCGTCACCGAGGTCGCCGGGCGCCTCAAACAGGCCGGCGCCCGCGTCAACGACATCGACGGCGTCCGCGTCCAAACCGATGATGGCTGGTGGCTGCTCCGCGCCAGCAACACGCAGGCGGTCCTGGTCGCCCGCGCCGAAGCCAGCGACGAAGCCGGGCTCGACCGCCTCAAGCATGCGCTCGTCGAGCAGCTCACGGCGTCCGGCCTCGAAGCGCCGGATTTCTCGGGCGAGAACGCGGGGCATTGATGCTCCAGCCCCCTCCCGCCCAGCCCGGCATGCACGAGCAGGACATCGACACGCCCGCTCTGGTGCTCGATCTCGACGCGTTCGAGCACAATCTCGCCCGCATGCAGACGCTGCTCGCGCCCACCGGCGCGAAATTGCGGGCTCACGCCAAGACCCACAAATCGCCCGTCATCGCCCATCGCCAGATCGCGGTCGGCGCGATCGGCCAATGCGTGCAGAAGGTCGGTGAGGCGGAGATCCTCGCCTGGGGCGGCGTGCCCAATATCATGGTCACCAACGAAGTCGTCGGCGACGGCAAGCTCGCCCGCTTCGCCGCGCTGTCCAGGCTCGCCGAAGTCGCGATCTGTGCCGACGATGCCGGCAACGTCGGGCGCCTCGAACGCGCCGCTGCCGATGCCGGCGCGCGCCTCTCCGTCCTGGTCGAGATCGACGTCGGCATGGGCCGCTGCGGCGTGCCGCCTGGTCCGGAAGCTGTGGCGCTGGCGCAGACGATCGCCGCCTCGCCGCATCTGCGCTTCGCCGGGCTGCAGGCCTATCACGGCCGCGCCCAGCATTTCCGCACGACTGAGGAGCGCGGCAACGCGATCGGCGCGGCCGTGGACGATGTCCGCCGCACCGTCGAGCAACTGCGCCAGCAGGGGCTGGCCTGCGACATCGTCGGCGGCGCGGGGACCGGCACGTTCGAGCTCGAAGCGGGCAGCGGCCTCTACAACGAGATCCAGGCCGGCAGCTACGTGTTCATGGATGCCGATTACGCGCGCAACCAAGGCGGCGCATCGTCCGGTTTCCGCCACGCGCTGTTCGTGCTCGCGACCGTGATGAGCGCGGCCCGTCCGGGCCTCGCCGTCGTTGACGCCGGGCTGAAGGCGCTGTCCACTGATAGCGGCATGCCTCTGGTCTGGGGTTATGACGGTGCGCGCTTCACAGGCGCTTCGGATGAACACGGGAAGCTCGAGGGCGAGGTTCCCCGCTACGGCGAGAAGGTCCGTCTCGTGCCGGGGCACTGCGATCCCACCGTCGACCGCTACGATTGGTATGTCGGCGTGCGCGGCGGCCGGGTCGAGTGCCTTTGGCCGGTGGCGGCCCGCGGCGCATTCCACTGATGCTCCGCTCGGAATACGAGCCCGGTCAGCGCGTACGCCACCCGACCCAGCCCGGCTGGGGCACCGGCCAGGTCCAATCCGTGATCGGCGAGCGGGTGACCGTCAATTTCGAGAACGCGGGCAAAGTGCTAATCAACGTCGCCGCCGTGCCGCTCACGATCCTGGAGGACGACGAATGAGACGGTTGAATCCGGACCATATCCGTCCGACTTTACGTCCATGATCGACCCATTCGGCCGCCGCATCACCTATCTGCGCGTCTCGGTCACCGACCGGTGCGACCTCCGCTGCATCTACTGCATGGCCGAGGAGATGACCTTCCTGCCGCGGCAGGAGGTGCTCTCGCTGGAAGAGCTCGACCGGCTGTCGGCTGCCTTCATCCGGCAGGGCGTGCGTAAGCTGCGTATCACCGGCGGCGAGCCTCTGGTCCGTCGCGATGTGATGAAGCTGTTCCGCAGTCTCGGCAACCGCATCGGCACCGAACTCGACGAGCTGACGCTGACAACCAACGGTACCCAGCTCGGCAAATACGCCCGCGACCTCGCCGCCTCGGGCGTGCGCCGCATCAATGTCAGCCTGGACACGCTCGACCCGGCGCGCTTCACGGCGATCACCCGCCGCGGAAAAATCGAACAGGTGCTCGAGGGCATCGAGGCCGCTTCGTCCGCCGGGCTGCACGTGAAGATCAACACGGTGGCGCTCAAGGGCATGAACGAGGACGAGATCCCCGACATGCTCGCATGGTGCGGCGAGCGCGGGCATGATTTCTGCCTCATCGAGACCATGCCGATGGGCGATATCGCCGGTGACCGGACCGACCAGTACTTGCCGCTCTCCCTGGTTCGGGCCCGCCTGCGCCAGCGCTTCACGCTCAACGAGACCGAGTTCAAGACCGGCGGCCCGGCGCGGTATTTCGACGTCGCCGAGACCGGCGCCCGCGTCGGCTTCATCACGCCGATGACCCATAATTTCTGCGAGAGCTGCAACCGCGTCCGCCTGACTTGCACCGGCACGCTCTATATGTGCCTCGGCCAGGACGACGCGTCCGACCTGCGCGCGGTGATGCGCTCGGGCGCCAGCGACGACGCGCTGGACGCCGCGATCCTGGACGCGATCAAGCGCAAGCCGAAGGGTCACGATTTCGTGATCGACCGCCGCGACAACACGCCGTCGGTGGCGCGGCACATGAGCCTGACCGGCGGCTGAGCCGCTACTCCTCCGGCTCGGTGGTGAACAGCAGCGGGTAGCCCTTCTTGCGCGCCGCGTCGGTCGCGTTCGTCGCCTTGGATTCCGCGATGTCCTTGGTGAACACCGCCACCACGCACACGCCGCGCTGATGCGCCGTGATCATGACCTGGTGCGCCTGGGATTCGCTCATCCGGAATTCGGCCTTCAGCACCCGCACGACGAAGTCCCGCGGCGTGTAGTCGTCATTGACCAGGATGACCTTGTGGAGCTTCGGCCGCTCGGTCTCGAGCTTGATGATCGCGCGCGGCTTGGTATCTTGCGTCGACATGTGCATGCACCCGGCATTTAGAGGCGCCGGGTGCAGTATGCCACAGTAGAAATGCCGCGTCAGGTGGCCCCGGCGCGGCGGAAGATCAGTTCAGCGCAAACTGGAACAGCTTGCCCAAGGTGAGCTTGCCGTCCGGCGCGATGCTCGCCAGCGGGCGGAACCCCCTTGTGCTGTGCAGGTAGGACGTCTTGTCGAGCCAGAGCAGGCCGATGATGGTCTCGGCGACGATCCGGCTGCCGACTGGCCCGAGATGCTGGCCGCCGAACGCCACGCCGTCGAGGTTCGGGTCGGTCGCGCCGTAATACTCGGCCTCGCGCAGGATATAGTACCAGAGCGGGGCCTTGCCCTTCGACGAGCCGCCATTCCCGTCGATCCAGGCGCTGCGGAACGCGGCGCGGCGGTCGATCGTGTCCTGCATCGCCGCCCGGTCGTCCGCGGCGGTGTCGGCCGGCAGCGGGATGCGTGACCCGGCCGACCAGAGGATGTCGTCGGACAGCGGCACGATCCCCAGCGCCACCGCGACGTCCTGCCCGGACGGCAGGCGGAGCAGTTGGCCGCGCTTGAGGTTGCGGTAGGCCAGGTTTCCCACGATCGAGGCCGGGCTCCCGGCGGGGATGCTGGCGTCGAAGAACTCCGGCAGGTCGTGCAGCGGTTCGGCGAGCAGCGCGTCGATCCGGTAGGAGGGCTGCGGCAGCATTGCCTTCTGCCCGCCGATGGTGACGCCGCCGGGCCGGGTGGGCACGTCGTCGAGGAAGAACGACCAGTCGATACCCCAGAAATCGGGCAGCGGCTGGCCGAAGCCGTTGAGGTTGTCGGTCGGCACCTGGCTGCGGCTGAAGGTCGGGACCCGCCCCTTGGTGTTGTCGGCCGTCGGCGGCGCGACCACCACGCCGTTGAGCGAGTAGCTCGGCCGCACCATCGAGTGCCCGAAGCGGAACGCCGCGCCGGCGAATTCGATCGGCATGTAGGGATATTTCGCGTCGCTCTTGAGGTAGTGCTGCAGCCGGGGCGTGCCGCCGCGGTTGAGCACCTCGTCGACCATGCCGGGCTCGCAGATCCGCTGCAGGTAGTCGTTCAGGACGATCCACTGGTAGTGCCAGCGCACGATGTTGCAGGCCGCGACGAAGCGGGCGTCTTTGGTGCTGCGGTCGCCGCCGAACTGGTCGATGATGGCGTCCGACATCACCACCTTGTTGTGGAACGCGATCATCGCCGATTGGATCTGCGCCGACGATCTTGTTCTCGTCGTTGCGCTTGTCGCCGAGGATGGCTGTGCCGTCCGGCAGGCGGTGGATGTCGCTCCGCGTGCCGACGACGGCCGAGATCGGCGCCGCGTTGGTGTTGGCCTGCGGGCCGAGGCGGATGCGCAAACCGTCCTTCTCATACAGGTAGGGCTGATCGGCCGGGCCGCGGCCATAGATGTTGTCGAGGTCCAGCGCCGGCGAGCGGAAATCGAACAGGGCGCTCGGGTCGATGCATTTCGCGTTCAGCGAGGTCGGGTCGAAGGTGATGTCATGGTCGATGAACTGGCCGAAATAGGTGTAGCCGGCGGGGATCCTGGCGTTCTCGTCGACCGGTTCGGTCTGCGTGAGCGGCGCGCCGGCATCTTTCTTGACCATCGTGTCGGCGAGCATGCGCAGCCCGTCCTCGGGCAGAGCGGGGTAGGGCGGCAGGCTGCCGAACATCGGCCCGAAGCGGCCGAACGGCAGGCCTGGATTGGCGCCCGCGACCAGGCCGCGGGTCTCCGCGCCATGCATTGCCAGGCGGGATGGGGCGAGATCGGTGATCGGGGCGGGGGAAACGTTCGAGTTTGGCATTTTGCAGCTCCTTCGCGATCGTTTCGCGCATAAACTGCAAACGGCGAGGCAATTGCAACAAAAAAGTTGTTGATATGCAACGAACACTGGCCGGAGCTGCCGGGGATCAGGCCCAGCCGGTCACCGTCGCGAGCCGCAGCGTCACCGAGCTGCGCCCGTCGGCGCTCGGCAGCCCGGCCAGCGCCGCCGCGAACAGCCGCCCTGCCGCGAACCGCCGCGAGCGGTGCACCGACGCGTTCGTCTCCCCCGCCGCCCGCAAATCCCGCAGCAGCATCAACGGGTCGGCATAGGCCAGCGCGATGTCCTCGACATCGGCCACCGGCAGGCTGAAGCCCGCCCGCTGCAGCAGCCCGGCGAGATCGCTCAACTGCGGGAACGGCGACACCCGCGGCGAGGCCCCGCCCGACAGCGCATCCTCCGCCGCCGTCAGTGCGCCGCGCAACTCGCCCAACGTGCCCAGCGCGGGCAGGCTCGCCAGGAACAGTCCACCCGGCCGCAGCGCGCGGCGGACCTGGATCAGCGCGCCCGGCAGGTCGTTGACCCAATGCAGCGACAGGTTGGCCACCACCAGGTCGAAGCTCGCCGCAGCGAACGGCAGCCACTCCTCGTCGGCAGCGACGCAGGGCGCGCCGCTGACCGCCGCCATCGCCGGCGACAGATCCGCGCTGACCACCTCGATCCGCCGCGCCCGCAGCATCGGCGCCACCACGCCCCTGCCGCCGAGGTCGAGCGCCTGCGCGAAGTCCCGCGTCACGTCGTCGAGCCGGTCGAGCAGCCGTTCGGCGAAATCCGTCAGCACCGGCGTCACCGCTTCCAGGGTCGCGGCCGCCCGGTCGCGGTGGAGCCGCACCGCGTGGCGGTCGAAGATCTGCGCATCGGACATGGCCCGCATGTGACCCGGCTGCCGCACTTTGACCAGGGCCATCCCGGGGAATAGCGTGCGCCAGATAACGAGGGGACAGGCCATGAACGCACCCGCATCCTCGGCGCAACGCGCCGCCGCCGTCGCCGCCACGATGGACCGCATCAAAGGCATCGAGCGCCAGCAAGGCGTCACCCGCGCGGCGCTCGACGCGATCAAGACCGAGATGCTGGCGCTGGCGGCGCAGGAGCAGCTCTTCCCCGCCGCCGAATTCCCGCCGCCGCCCGAAGGTGAGAAGGGCTCCAAGCGCTACCTGCTGCAGGAGGACCCCGACGGGCGCTTCGCTGTCTACATGCTGGCGCTCAACCCCGGCAATGAGAGCAAACCGCACGACCATACTACCTGGGCGGTGGTGACCTCGGTCGAGGGGCAGGAGCTGAACAAGGTGTACCGCCGGGTCGATGACGGCAGCGAGCCGGGCAAGGCGCGGATCGAGCTCGCCCGCGAAGTCATGGTCGAGCCCGGCACCGGCATCGCGCTGATGCCGGAAGACATCCACTCGATCCACACCTCGGGCACCAAGCCGACCCGGCATTTGCATTGCTACGGCCTGGCGCTCGAGAAGCTGGACAACCGGCAGGGCTACGACATGGAGCAGGGCACCGTGCAGCCGTACAACAAGGCCTTCATGAAGCCGACGGCGAACCGCTGAGCGTGCCCGCGGCCGGCCGCATCTCGCCCGACACGCTCCGCGCCTGGATCACCGACGGCCACGAACTCGCCTTGCTCGACGCCCGCGAGGAAGGCGAGTTCGGCGGCGGGCATCTGTTCTGGGCAGTCCCGTGCCCGCTGTCGCGCGCCGAGCTGCGTATCCCCGCGCTGCTGCCGCGCATCGGCGTGCGCACCGTCTGCGTCGATGACGGACGGGGGTTGGCGGAACGTCTCGCCGCCCTGCTGACGGAGCGGGGCGCCAGCGACGTGCACGTGCTCGAAGGCGGTACCAAGGCCTGGGCCGATGCCGGCTACGTCCTGTTCACCGGCGTCAACGTGCCGAGCAAGGCGTTCGGCGAGTGGGTCGAGCACCATTACGGCACCGAGAGCGTCGATGCCGCCGAGCTGAAGGCCTGGCAGGACGAGGGCCGCGACCTCGCCATCCTCGACAGCCGCCCGATGGACGAGTTCCGGCGCATGTCGATTCCCGGCGGCATCAACGTCCCCGGCGGCGAACTCGCATATCGGATTGGCGACCTGGTGCCCGACCCGAACACGCTGATCGTCGTCAACTGCGCCGGCCGCACCCGCAGCATCATGGGCGCCGAGAGCCTGCGCCGGGCCGGCGTGCCGAACCGCGTGGTCGCGCTGCGCAACGGCACCATGGGCTGGACCTTGGCTGGCCTCGAGGTCGCCCGCGGCCGCGAGGAGCGCTATCCCGAGGGCCGCCCCCGCACCGCCGGTGCCGCGCTCGAGCGCGCCAAACGGTTCGCTGAGGCCTCCGGCGTCGGCATCATCGGCCCGCTCGACCTCGACCGCTTCGAGGAGGACCCGGACCGCACGCTCTACGTGCTCGATGTCCGCGACCCCGCCGAATTCGCCGCCCACCACCGGCCCGGCAGCCGCAACGCCCCTGGCGGCCAGCTCGTCCAGGGCACCGACGGCTGGATCGGCGTCCGCGGCGCCCGCGTCGCGATCATCGACGACGACGGTGTCCGCGCCCGGATGACCGCCTCCTGGCTGCGGCAGATGGGCCATCGCGACGTGTTCGTGGTCGAAGGCGGGCTGGACGACCTGGCCGAGGCCGGCCCGGCGCCAACCCGCGCGCCGCCGGCCGCCGAGATCGACGCCGTCCCCGAGGGCGCTCTCGTCATCGACCTCGCCCGCAGCATCGACTACCGCGCCGGCCATATCCCCGGCGCGGTTTGGGCCGTACGGACCCGGCTGGACGCGCTCCGCGACCGCCTCGCCGCTGCAGACAGCGTTGTGCTGACCTCGCCGGACGGCATCCTGGCCGGGCTGGCGGTCGGCGAGGCGGAAGCGCTGACCAAGGCGCCGGTGCGCACGTTGCGCGGCGGCACGCTCGCCTGGGCCGCTTCCGGCGGCAAGCTCGAGGCCGACCGAACGGTCCCGCCGGACGAGGCCTGCGTCGATTTCTACCTGCGCCCCTACGACCGCAACTCGGGCGTCGAGGAGGCGATGCATGCCTATCTCTCCTGGGAGATCGACCTCGTGCACGAGATCGAGAAGGACGGCACGGTTGCATTCGGGGTTTGAACGGCGCCCGGAAGCCCGGCGGTTCGGCGTGTTCGCGCGCAGGGCAGGGCGCCTCGCGCTCGACCTGCTGCTCCCCCCGCAATGCCTGACCTGCGACCAGCCGGTCGAGACCCAGGGCCAGTTCTGTCCCGCCTGCTTCGACAAGACCCGCTTCATCACCGCGTCCTGCTGCAACCGCTGCGGCGCGCCGTTCGAGCCGCCGCGCCGGGTCGACATGCCGATGGATTGCCTCGACTGCCAGCAGAGTCCGCCGCCCTGGGACCAGGCCCGCGCGGCGCTCCGCTATGACGAGCAGACCAAGCGGATCATCCTGCCGCTCAAATACGGCGACCGTGTCGAGACGGCCCAGGCGCTGGCGCCGCTGATGGCGCGCGCCGGGGCGGAGTTGCTTCGGCAGGCGGACTGGCTGGTGCCGGTCCCGCTGCATCGCCGCCGCATGATTTCCCGCCGCTACAACCAGGCGGCGCTGCTGGCGAGCGCGGTCGCGCGCCTGTCTGGCCGGCCCGCGCTGCTGGATGCGTTGCGGCGGATCAAGCCGACCAGCCCGCTCGCCGACCTCTCGCCAGCGCGGCGGACGGCCGAGATGGCCGATGCCGTCTCGGTGCGTGCGTCACGCCGGCTGATGCTCGAGGGTTCGCGCGTGCTGCTGGTCGACGACGTTCTCACCTCGGGCGCCACCGCCCGCGCCTGCGTCGCTGTGCTCCGGGAGGCCGGTGTGGTCCGCGTGGACGTCTTGGCCGCCGCGCGCGCCAAGTCACAGCAATGGGACGGCGAGACCTTGCGTCAGAGCGTTGCCCAACCAACCTGATTTTGTCATGACGATCGAAATCTACACCCAGCCCTGGTGCCCCTACTGCGAGCGCGCGATGGGCTTGCTCGACCAGAAGGGCGCTGCGTATCGCGAGATCAATGCGCCGCAGGGCAGCGCCGAGCGCAAGCAAGCCGTGCAGCGCTCGGGCCGGACTTCCGTGCCGCAGATCTTCATCGACGGCACGCATATCGGCGGCTGCGACGACCTCCTGGCGCTCGACCGGGCCGGCAAGCTCGACCCGTTGCTCAAGGCTGCGTGATCGACGCTTTCGTGTCATAATCGGGTCATGATCCACTACCAACTGCGGTGCGGCGCGGACCACGGCTTCGACGGGTGGTTCAAGGACAGCGCCGCCTTCGACAAGCAAGCCGAGCACGGGCTGGTCTCCTGCCCCGAATGCGGCAGCACGACCGTGCACCGCGCGTTGATGGCGCCGTCGATCGGCCGCAAGCGCGTCACCGTCGACCAAGCCGGCGACACCGCCAACGTCCCCGCTCCGCAGCCGCCCGCACCCGAGCAGGTGGTCGCCGCCGGGCTGCCGGACCAGGTCCGCGCCGTCCTGCAGCGCCTGCGTGCCGAGGTGGAGCGGACCAGCGACTATGTCGGCCCGAAATTTGCCGAGGAAGCGCGCCGTATCCACCGCGGCGAGATCGAGCAGCGCAGCATCTACGGCGAATCCAGCCCGGCCGAGGCCGAGGCGTTGGCGGATGAGGGCATCGAAGTCGCCCACATCCCCTGGATTCCCCGCGCCGACGGCTGAACACGTCGACTTGGCATTAGACGATCAGTAGTGCCGATTTACATTGCCGCTCATGGACACCGCTCCAATGCCACCGCGTGAGTTAGCGGAGACCGAAGCAGCCCGGCAGGACCGTTTCCTCTGGCAAGCCGCCGGCGTCGAGAAAGCGCGAGCTTCGGTCGCCGCGGGCCGAGTGGTTGAGTTCGACCAAGGTGAAAGCCTGGATCGACAGCATCGACACTGATCGCGAACTGCCGGTTCCCTACTCCGGCTCCTGATCCGAGGTAGCGTCCTGCGCCGTCTTCGTTACTCGGTCGACCCCGCAGGCGACATTTCCATCTTGAGGATCATTGGCCCGGGGCAGGACCGAACAGGATTCGCCCCGGATCGTAGCTGACCTGGCTCTACGTCGAGGCGAAAGCGGCGAGATAGTTGATCGACAGGTCCGCCGACCCCCGCCACGCCCGCGCACGCAGATCGAAACTCATCCCCCGCGTCGCCGTCAGCCGCAGCCCGGCGCTCGCCCCCGCCCGTGCCAACTCCGCCGGGGTCACGAACCGCCGCCAGTCATGCGTGCCCACCGGCAGCAGCCGCGCAATGTATTCGGCGCCGACCTTGGCCACCGCGAGCGAGCGCATCGTGCGGTTGATCGTCGAGACGAAGAGCTGCCCGCCGGGCTCGAGTAATGTCGCGAGCAGCCGCAGGAACGCAGCCGGGTCCGGCACGTGTTCGATCACCTCGAGCGCGGTGATCACCGGGAAGCGCAAGCCTTCCACCGCCAGCATCTCCGCCGTTGCCTCGCGATATGCGAGCGGCAGCCCCAAACCCTCCGCATGGGCCCGCGCCGCCGCGATCGCGTCGGCAGCCGCGTCGATCCCCAGAACCTCGTGCCCCAGCCCGGCCAGCGCCTCGGCCGCTAGTCCGGCGCCGCAGCCGATGTCGAGCACGCGCTGGCCGCGCCCGATCCGCTCGTCGATCCAGCCCACCCGCAGCGGGTTCATCTCGTGCAGCGGCCGCATCGGCCCCGCCGGGTCCCACCAGCGCGCCGCCAAACGGTTGAATTTGCCGATTTCGTCCGCCAACACGGACCCGGGTTGCGTGTCGGTCATGTTGCTCCTGCGTTCACCCGTCGGTATGTCATCCCCCTTGTGGAATAGGGCAAGCTTGCATGGCGCGGATCGTGATGAAGTTCGGCGGCACCTCGGTGGCCGATCTCGATCGCATCCGCAATGTGGCGACCAAGGTCAAGCGCGAGGTCGATGCCGGCAACGAGGTCGCCGTCGTGGTCTCGGCGATGGCGGGCGTCACCAACCAGCTCGTCGCCTGGTGCCAGAGCCTTTCCGCGCTGCATGACGCGCGCGAATACGACGCCGTCGTCGCCACCGGCGAGCAGGTCACCACCGGGCTGCTGGCGATCGCGCTGCAGACCATCGGGGTCGAAGCCCGATCCTATGCCGGTTGGCAGATCCCCATGCACACCGACGACGCGCATGGCCGCGCCCGCATCGTCTCCGTCGAAGGCGAATTGCTGCTGGCGGACATGGCGAACGGACGCGTCGCCGTGGTGGCTGGTTTCCAGGGTATCGGCCCGCGCAACCGGGTCACCACGCTGGGCCGCGGCGGCTCGGACACCTCGGCGGTGGCGCTGGCCGCCGCATTGCAGGCCGATCGCTGCGACATCTATACCGATGTCGACGGAATCTACACGACCGATCCCCGAATCGTCGCGCGTGCGCGTAAGCTCGACAAGATCGCGTATGAGGAGATGTTGGAGCTGGCCTCCGTCGGGGCCAAGGTGCTGCAGACCCGCAGCGTCGAACTGGCGATGAAGCAACGTGTCCGGGTGCAGGTCCTCAGCAGTTTCGAGGACAAGCCCGGGACCATGGTGGTGGACGAGGACGAAATCGTGGAACAGGCCATCGTATCGGGGATCGCTTACTCACGCGACGAGGCGCGTATCACCCTGCGGCACGTGCCGGACCGACCGGGCGTGGCCGCCGCCATCTTCGGGCCGCTTTCCGAGGCGAACGTCAACGTCGACATGATCGTCCAGAGCGTCTCCGCCGAGGGCAGCACCGACATGACCTTCACCGTGGGGCGCGCCGACCTCGCCCGCACCCAGTCGATCCTGGCCGAGCGCTCGGCCGAGATCGGCGCCGCGACCACGTTGACCGACGAGAACGTCGCCAAGATCAGCGTCGTCGGCGTTGGCATGCGCAGCCATGCGGGCGTGGCCAACACCATGTTCGGCGCGCTCGCCAGTAAGGGCATCAACATCCAGGTCATCTCCACCTCGGAGATCAAGGTCAGCGTCCTGATCGGCGCTGATTACACCGAGCTGGCCGTGCGCGCGCTGCACACGGCCTACGGGCTCGATGCCTGACACGCCGCTCCCTGATCTGACGCCGTCGGGCCAGTCGCTGGCCGAATTCGACCGTCTTTCCGTCCGCGGCAGCGCCTTCCTCGGTACGCGCTACGCGATCATGGGCGGCGCGATGAGCTGGGTGAGCGAGCGCCGCCTGGTTTCCGCCATCTCCAACGCCGGCGGTTTCGGCGTCATCGCCGGCGGCTCGATGGGCCCCGAAGCCCTCGCCGCCGAGATCGCCGGCACCCAGGCGCTCACCGACCGGCCGTTCGGCGTCAACCTCATCACCATGCACCCGCAGTTGCTCGACCTGATCCGGGTGTGCCTCGAAGCCAAGGTCGGCCACGTCGTGCTGGCCGGCGGGGTGCCGCCGGGCCAGGCGGTGCGCGCGGTCAAGGATGGCGGCGCCCGGCTGGTCTGCTTCGCCCCGGCGCTCGTCTTGGCCAAGCGGCTGGTCCGGTCCGGCGCCGACGCGCTGGTGATCGAGGGCTCGGAGGCCGGCGGCCATATCGGCCCGGTCTCGCTCGCCGTGTTGGCGCAGGAGATCCTGCCCTATGTCGAGGAAGTCCCGGTGTTCGTCGCCGGCGGCATCGGCCGCGGCGAGGCGCTGCTCGCCTTCCTCGAGATGGGCGCGTCCGGCGCGCAGCTCGGCACCCGCTTCGCCGCCGCGCACCGAGAGCATCGCCCACCCTAACTTCAAGCACGCCTTCATCGCGGCGCGCGCCCGCGACGCCTTGCCGAGCGTCCAGCTCGACGCGCGCTTCCCGGTGATCCCGGTCCGCGGCCTGGTCAATGACGGCACCGTCCGCTTCGTGCGCCATCAGGCCGAGGTGATCGAGAAGGTCCAATCCGGCGAGTTGTCGCGTGAGGAAGGCCAGCTCTCGATCGAGCATTTCTGGGCAGGCGCGCTGCGCCGCGCGGTGATCGACGGCGACATCGAGCATGGCTCGGTCATGGCCGGCCAATCCGTCGGCATGGTGATGGCCGAGCAGCCGGTCGACGACATCATCCGGGAGTTGGTCGGCCAGGCCTGCGCCGCCCTGCATCGGCGGGGATAGTGGCCGGGAGCCGCCGCCTCCTGGCACGGCTTCGCGCGCTCATGGCCGCGGGCGGCGGCGAAATCGGCGCCGCGCCCGCTCCACGAACTCGCCACCCTCATCGCCGGCGAGATGGTCGCCGAAGTCTGCACCATCTACGCCATGCGGCCCGGCGACCTGCTCGAACTCACGGCCACCCACGGCCTCAACCAGGACGCCGTCGGCCGCACCCGCCTGCGCATCGGCGAAGGCATCGTCGGCATCGCCGCGGCCACCGCCCAGGTTCAGAACCTGCCCGACGCGCAGAACCACCCTGCCTTCGCCTACCGCCCGGAGACAGGCGAGGACCCGTTCGCCTCGCTGCTCGCCGTGCCCTTGCGCCGCGCTGGGCGCACTCTCGGGGTTTTGACCGTGCAGAACCGGCTCCCGCGCCGGTACCATGATGATGAGGTCGAAGTGCTGGAGACGGTGGCCATGCTCCTTGCGGAGCTTTTGGCCGCGAGTGGAGTGATGGACGCCAGCGAAGGGATCGGGAGCACGCTGCCCCGCCACTTCGACGCCGCGCCGTTGGCCCCCGGGCTCGCGATCGGGCCGGTGGTGATGCACGGCATCGGCGCGCCGGTCCGCCGGCTACTGGCCGAGGATCCCGCCGCCGAGCTCACGCGGATCATGCAAGCCGCCTCGTCGATGCAGCGCGCGCTCGACGACCTGATCGAGGCCAGTGCGCCCGACGGCGATGGGCGCGAGGTGCTCGAAGCGACGCGGCTGGTCTCTGCCGACGAGGGCTGGCTGCGTCGCGTCCGCGAGGCGATCGATGGCGGGCTCTCCGCCGAGGCCGCGGTGCATCGCGTGTCCAACGAGGTGCGCGAGCGCATGCGCCGGGTCGCCGACCCCTATCTGCGGGAGCGGCTGGCGGATCTCGAGGAACTCGCCGAACGCATGCTCTCCGCGCTCGACGGCCAAGACGAGCCGATCGCGATCCCGCAGGGCGCGATCCTGCTCGCGCGCCGCCTCGGCCCCGCGCAGTTGCTCGAGTGGCACGCACGAGGGATCGGCGGCGTCGCCATCGAGGAGGGCAGCTCCGGCAGCCATGCCGCGATCCTGGCCCGCGCGCTCGGCATCCCCGCCCTCGGCGGCGCCTCCGGCGTGTTGGACGCCGCAGAGCCCGGCGACAACGCGATCCTCGACGCCGAGGAGGGACAGCTCATCCTGCGGCCTGCGCCCGACCTGGCCGCCAGCTACGGCCACGAGATGCTGGTCCGCCGCGAGATCGAGGCCGGTTACGCCGCCCAGCGCCACCGCCCCGCGCAGACCAAGGACGAAGTCCCGCTCAATCTGATGCTCAATGTCGGACTGGCTCGCGAGATGGACCAGCTCGACAACACCGGCGCCGCCGGGATCGGCCTGTTCCGCACCGAGATCGCCATGCTCGCGCGCGGCGACATCGCCGATGTCCCTGAGCAGGCGGCGCTCTACGCCCGCGTACTCGACGCAGCCGGCGACCGCCCGGTCCGCTTCCGCACCCTCGATCTCGGCGGCGACAAGATGCTTCCGGGCGCGCCGCTTCAGGTCGAGGAGAACCCGGCCATGGGTTGGCGCAGCCTGCGCGTCGGGCTCGACCGCCCAGCAATGCTGCGCCGGCAGCTCCGCGCCCTGCTGCTGGCCGCGGGGGGACGGCGGCTCTCCATCATGTTCCCGATGGTTTCAACCGTCGCCGAGTTCCGCGCCGCCAAGAACCTACTGTTCACCGAGGCCGCCCGGGTCCGCCCGGCGCCGGCGCAACTCGACGTCGGCAGCATGATCGAGGTCCCGGCGCTGCTGTTCCAGCTCCCGGCGCTGATGCAGGAGGCCGATTTCGTCTCCGTCGGTTCCAACGACCTGATGCAATTCCTGTTCGCCGCGGACCGTGGCACCGCGGCGCTGGCCAACCGCTACGACCTGCTCTCCCCGGCGGCGCTCGAAGCGCTCGAGCGCATCGTCCAGGCCGGCCAGCACAGCGGCGTCGAGGTCTCGGTCTGCGGCGAACACGCGTCCCGCCCGCTCGATGCGATGGTCCTCGCCGCGTTGGGCATTACCACGCTCTCGATGCCGGCCCCGAGCCTGCTTCGGCTGAAATCGGTGCTGGCCAAGGTCGATCTGGCCGGGCTGCGCGCGGTCGTGGCCACGCTGCGGCGCGGATCGGACAGCGTCTCCAGCTTGCGCGAGCCGATCGCCTCCTGGGCGCGCGAGCACGGGGTGCCGGTGTGACAGCCGCCGAATGTGGAGTATGGTGGGGCGCATGTTCAAACGGACATAGCGGTGCGGCTTTGTCACAAGTTTTGTCCGATAATCCGGTTCCGGGGATCGCATTTGTTGGCAGCGCTCCAGTTCCGGGCTAGATCGTCCGCATCTGGGAACCACGACGTTCTCGCAATCAGGTATTGAGCATGGAAGTTCGTAGGCCGGAATTTGACGAGGCAAGCGCGATGATGTCGGCCGTAGACGACGATCCGAACGGTCCGGCCCTTGGTGCGTCGCGCGTTGGCGCGGAACTGCGAGCCGTCCGCCTTCGGTTGGGCTGGTCGCTCGAAGACGTGGCGAACGGGCTGCGGATCCGGCTGCCCTTCCTCGCCGCGATCGAGGAGGGCCGTATTGCCGACCTTCCCGGCGCGGCCTATGCGGTCGGCTTCGTGCGCACCTACGCCCAGTCGCTGGGGCTCGATCCCGACGAAGTCTCGCGCCGCTTCCGCGCCGAGGCGCACGAGGTGAACCGCAAGACCGAGCTGACGTTCCCCGCCCCGGTGCCGGAGCGCGGCGTGCCCGCCGGCGCGGTCGTGCTGCTCGGCCTCGTCCTCGCGATCGGCGCCTACGCGGCCTGGTACAAATTCTCCTCCGTCCGACCGGGCGGCAGCGAAATCTCCCCGATCCCCGAGCGGTTCGCGCCGCTGGCGGAGCGCGTCACCCCGAGCAACACCTCGCCGCAAGTGGCCTCCATCCTGCCGCCGCCGGCCGCGGTCATCGCGCCGCCGCCGCCCTCGGTCGCGAGTGTCGGCAGTTCGACTTCGGCGCAGGCGGCGCCGGTCGTGCTGCCGCCGCCGATGAGCATCCCGGTGCCGGTCCCGGTTCCGGTGACCACCACCGTGCCGCCCCCCGTCGCTGCCGCGCCGCCCGCCGAGGTCACCCGCGTGCTGCTCAAGTTCAAGGGCGATTCCTATATCCAGGTGCGCGAGAAGGGCGGCCCGGTGCTGCTGAACCGCGTGATGCGCGCAGGCGAGAGCTGGCCGGTGCCGAAGGAAGCCAACCTGGTCATGACCACCGGCAACGCCGGCGGGACCGACATCGTCGTCGACGGCATCACCGCCGCCTCGCTCGGCGCACAAGGTGCCGTCAAGCGGGACGTGGCGCTCGATCCGGAGATGATCAAGTTGCCACCGGGCGCCAAGCTGCCGCCGCAGTCACGCAGCCAGTAACCAAACATCCCGCTGCCGGAGTGGACGCGGGGCGCCGCCTCACCCATCTACCAGGCGGCCATCGCGGGGGAGCCGAATGAGTTACCGTCCGTATCAGCAGATTGTTCGCCGGAAGTCGCGGCAGATCCATGTCGGCGCCGTGCCGGTCGGCGGCGACGCGCCGATCACCGTCCAGACCATGACCAATACGTTGACGCCGGACGTGGCGGCGACGGTCGCGCAGATCCGCCGCGCCGAGGAGGCCGGCGTCGACATCGTTCGTGTCTCCTGCCCCGACCAGGAGAGCTCGCTCGCGCTCAAGGACATCGTCCGCCAGGTCAAGGTCCCGATCGTGGCCGACATCCACTTCCATTATAAGCGCGCCATCGAGGCCGCCCAGTCCGGCGCCGCCTGCCTGCGCATCAACCCCGGCAACATCGGCAGCCCCGAGCGCGTCCGCGAAGTGGTCCAGGCTGCGCGCGACCACAATTGCTCCATGCGGATCGGCGTCAACGCCGGCTCGCTCGAGAAGCACCTGCTCGAGAAATACGGCGAGCCCAACCCGGAAGCCCTCGTCGAGAGCGCCCTCGAACACGCCAAGATCCTGCAGGACCACGACTTCCACGAGTTCAAGATCAGCGTGAAGGCCAGCGACGTGTTCATGGCCGTCGCCGCCTACCAGCAACTCGCCGAAGTCTGCGACCATCCGCTCCATATCGGCATCACCGAAGCCGGGTCGAAGCGGGCCGGGACCGTCAAATCCTCGATCGGCCTCGGCAGCCTGCTCTGGGCCGGCGTCGGCGACACGCTGCGCGTCTCGCTCTCGGCCGAGCCCGAGGAAGAGGTCCTGGTCGGCTGGGACCTGCTCAAGTCGCTCGGCCTGCGCCACCGCGGCGTGAAGATCATCTCCTGCCCGTCCTGCGCGCGGCAGGGCTTCAACGTGATCGACACCGTGCAGAAGCTCGAGGACCGTCTCGCCCACATCAAGACGCCGCTCACGCTCAGCATCATCGGCTGCGTCGTCAACGGACCCGGCGAGGCGCTGATGACCGATCTGGGCGTCACCGGCGGCGGCAACGGCCGCCACATGGTCTATGCCGCCGGGAAGACCGACCACACCATGGCCGGCGACAACATGATCGAGCACATCATCGAGCTGGTCGAGAAGAAGGCGGCTGCGCTGGAAGCCGAAAAAACCCCCGAACTCGCCGCCGCAGAGTAGCGTAGAAGCCCTCTCCCGAAGGCGGGGAGGGGGTTGGGTGACGGTGGCCGCGCGGTTTCCACCCTCACCCCAGCCCTCTGCCGCCGGCTGGAGAGGGAGCAAAGGACAGAAATTGGCAGAAATCCTTCAACCGGTTCGCGGCACGCGCGACCTGATCGGCGACGATCAGCGCCGCCACTCCCATGTCATCGACACCGCCCACCGCCTTGCTGTGCTCTACGGCCTCGAAGAATGGTCCACCCCCATCTTCGAGGAGACCCGGGTTTTCGCCCGCACGCTTGGCGACACGTCGGACGTCGTCACCAAGGAGATGTACA
The DNA here is from genome assembly GCA_963848035.1 of uncultured Alphaproteobacteria bacterium. Lineage (GTDB taxonomy): Bacteria > Pseudomonadota > Alphaproteobacteria > Acetobacterales > Acetobacteraceae > JAVVHH01. Next base: position 401,227 of record CAWKCD010000001.1, on the reverse strand, counting down.
CCTTCGAAGACCGGGGCGGCGACAGCGTCACGCTGCGGCCCGAGAACACCGCCGGGATCTGCCGCGCCCTGATCAGCAACGGCCTTACCCAGACCTTGCCGCAGAAAGTGTTCTACGCCGGCCCGATGTTCCGCTACGAGCGCCCGCAGAAGGGCCGCTACCGCCAATTCCACCAGATCGGCGCCGAGATCATCGGCGCGCCCGAGCCGTTGGCAGACGCCGAGGTGATCGCGCTCGGCTGGCATATCCTGCGGGAGTTGGGCGTCGCCGACCATGTCATCCTCGAGCTCAACACGCTCGGCGACACGCCCAGCCGCGACGCTTACCGGGCCGCGCTGGTCGAGTATTTCGGCGCCCACCGCGATACGCTCTCCGCCGACAGCCGCATCCGCCTCGAGCACAACCCGCTCCGCATCCTCGACAGCAAGGACGAGGGCGACCGCAAGCTCGTCGCCGACGCGCCCACCATCGCGACCTCGCTCACGCCGGAAGCCGCCAGCTTCTATGACCAGCTCAAGACCCATCTCGTTCGCTTCGGGGTCCCGTTTCGAGAAAACCCGCGCATCGTCCGCGGCCTCGATTACTACAGCCACACCGCCTTCGAATTCGTCACCGACCAGCTCGGCGCGCAGGGCACCGTCATGGGCGGCGGCCGCTACGACGGCCTGATGCAGCAGATGGGCGGCCCGGCCGTCCCTGCCGTGGGCTGGGCCGCCGGGGTCGAGCGTCTGGCGATGCTGCTCGCCGCCCCGCCGTCGCGCACCTCGCCGGTCGCCGTCGTCCCGATGGGCGGCGACGCCGAGGAAGCTGCCGCCACCACGGTGTTGCAAGCGCTGCGCCACGCCGGCATCGCCGCCGAGATGGCCTATCGCGGCAACGCCAAGCGCCGCATGGAGCGCGCCAACCGCATCGGCGCCCGCACGGCCATCATCATCGGCGGCGACGAACTCGCTGCCGGCACCGCCAAGGTCCGAGACCTCGCCACCGGTGAGCAGTCGGAGGTGGCGCAGGGCGACGTCGTGGAGCGCCTGCGTTGAGCGCCAATCTCGACCACAGGCTCGACCAGATCGTCGGCCGCGCCGCCGAACTGCGCGCAATGTTGAGCGAAGGCGGGGGCGGTGACGGCTTTGCCAAGGCCAGCAAGGAGCTCTCCGACCTCGAGCCCATCGTCGAGCGGATCGGCGAACTACGCACCGCCGAGCAGGCCCGCGCGGAAGCCGAAGCCATGCTCGCCGATCCCGAGATGCGCAGCCTGGCCGAAGCCGAGCTCTACGAACTGAAGGACCGTCTGCCAGCGCTGCAGCAGGAGATCCGCCTCGCTTTGCTCCCCCGCGACGAGGCCGACGCCCGCAGCGCGATCCTCGAGGTCCGCCCCGCCGCGGGCGGCGATGAGGCCGGCCTGTTCGCAGCTGAACTCTTTCAAATGTATCAGAAATACGCTGCGGCGAAGGGTTGGCGGGTCGAAGTCATGGAGTTCGATGCCAATGAATTGGGCGGCATCAAGGAGGCCGTCGCCGAGATCACCGGCCGCAACGTCTTCGCCCGCTTCAAATACGAATCCGGCGTCCACCGGGTCCAGCGCGTCCCCGCGACCGAAAGCCAGGGCCGCATCCACACCTCGACGGTCACCGTCGCCGTCCTGCCCGAGGCCGAGGAAGTCGACATCGAGGTCAACGAAGCCGACCTGCGCATCGACGTGTATCGCGCGTCGGGCGCCGGCGGCCAGCACGTCAACAAGACCGAAAGCGCCGTCCGTATCACGCACATCCCCACCGGCGTCGTCGTCGCGATGCAGGAGGAGCGCAGCCAGCACAAGAACCGCGCCAAGGCGATGAAGATCCTGCGCGCCAAGCTGTATGAGGCCCAGCGCTCCAGCCTCGCCGCCACCCGCGCCGCCGACCGCAAGGGCCAGGTCGGCACCGGTGACCGCAGCGAGCGCATCCGCACCTACAACTTCCCCCAAGGCCGCGTCTCCGACCATCGTATCGGTCTGACGCTGCACAACATCGAGCGGATCATGCAGGGCGACCTCGATGAGATCGTCGACCGTCTCACCGCCGAGGACCAGGCCGCCCGCCTGGCGGCGCAGGAGTAGGGCAGGCGATCACCGTCCGGGAGGCGCTGCGCGAGGGGGCCGCCCGGCTTGCCGCCGCCGGCATTGAATCCGCCGCTCGCGAAGCACGGCTGCTGCTCGCCGAGGCCGCCGCCCTCACGCAGGCCGACCTTCTGCGCGACCCCGACCGTGTAATCGACCCGGCGCATTACCACGCCATGCTGGCCCGTCGGGCTGCGCGGGAGCCGTTGGCCTACATCGTCGGTTGGCAGGAATTCTGGAGCCTGCGCCTGGCTGTCTCGCCGGCGACGCTGATCCCGCGCGCCGACACCGAGACGCTGATCGAGGCCGCGCTCGCTGCCCGCCCTGCCGGAGTCTCGCGCGTCCTCGACCTCGGCACCGGCACCGGCGCCCTGCTGCTCGCTGCCCTCACCGAATACCCCGGCGCGTGGGGGCTGGGCGTCGACCGCGACCCGGCGGCCGCAGCGCTCGCCCGCCACAATGCCGTCGCCCTGGGCTTGTCCCACCGCGCGAGCATCGTCTGCGGCAACTGGGCCGACGCCGTCGCGACCGGGTTCGACCTGATCCTGAGCAACCCGCCCTACATTCCCGCCTCGGACATCGCGGGGCTGATGCCCGAAGTGGCCCGCTTCGAACCCGGTTCGGCGCTCGATGGCGGGCCGGACGGGCTCGCCGCCTATCGGACGATCATCGCCGACCTTTCGCGTCTGCTGCGGCCGGGCGGCCTTGCCGTGCTCGAACTCGGCATCGGCCAGCGCGACGCCGTCGCGGCGCTAGCTGCGCCGATCGGCCGCGTCTCGTCACGCCGCGACCTGGCCGGCATCGAGCGCGCGCTGCTCATCGAGCCTCGCTGAGCAGGGGCTTGGCAGCCCGTCCTCGAAGAGCTAAGTATAAGTAAGGCCAAGTTGGCCGGAACGGTGAACCGCCCATGTGCGCCTACCAAGGCCGCCGGGCGAAGCCGAGCAACACCGCCGTGGCAACGATCTCGGGAATGCCGGTTCGAGCCGAACGTGCGGTCCTTGATAGGATGACGCCTTGTGGCAATGAACATGAAGCGGATGCGCGGTCGCAACCATCGCGGCGGCGGTGGTGGTGGAGGCGGCGGGGGCGGCCCGGTCCGGCACCAGAGCGGCAACGTTCCGCTGAACCGCAACCACGTGTTCGACAGCAGCGGCCCGGACCTTCGCGTTCGCGGCACCGCGCAGCAGCTATTCGAGAAATATCTCCAGCTCGGCCGCGATGCGACCAGCGTGGGCGACCGCGTTATGGCGGAGAGCTACTTCCAGCACGCCGAGCACTATTTCCGCATCCTCAATGCGATGAACCAGGCCGCGGCGCAGCAGCAGGGTAATCAGGGCCAGGGCGGCAATTATCAAGGCGGCAACAATCAGCCGCGCCGAAACGATCAGGGCAACGACATGTCCGGCTCGGACGACAACGGCGACGATCAGGCGCCGGGCTATGGCGATCAGCCGAACGCCGACCCCCGGGAGATACCCATTGCCACGGCGCCAACCGACGGCTGAAGCTGATCGGGAGGCGAGGGCGCTCCTCGCGAGCCAAGTCGGCAGGCTCGGGAGTAGTGTTGAACGTTAGGGCTCGCCGATCGCGGACAACCGGGATCAGCGAGCCTTTTGCGCAAATTGCGATCCGTGCCGCACGTGGGCGTGCGGGCTAACGACCCTTATCGGCTTTCGGCGCGTCGCCGAGATTGCCCAGCGTGCCAGCCGTCAGAAGCTGGATGTCGATGAATTGCGCGAGCTGCACGAGCTTGCCGATCTCGGCCCGGCTGATGTCACGCGGCTGCGTGCCGATCACGCATAGCGCGCCAACCGCACGGGTCAGCTTGACGCCCGCGTAAAAGCGGACGCCCGGCGCGCCGGTGACCAACGCGTTGTCAGCGAACCGCGGATCCTTCGTCGCGTCGTTGACGATCAGCACGCCATTGGTCTGGATCGTGTGCGAGCAAAATGACTCCTCCCGCGGCGTCTCGGTGATGTCCAGGCCGACAATGGCCTTGAACCATTGCCGATGGAGGTCGACCAAGCTGACCGCGCTGATCGTCGTGCCCGGGATGATCTTGAGCGCCTGTTCCGCGAAGCTCTCGAATAGCCGTTCTTTTGGCGTATCGAGCACTCGGAGTTGACGGAGTTGCTCGAGACGGCGCTTCTCCAAATCCGTCACGCCCGCTGCGGACTCAGCCGTCCATTTCTCGGTCTCGACGGGCGCGAGCATCTTGTCGAGCGTGGGGAAGTAGTCGGGTGAAGGAGGTAGTTTCACGGGAGACCCTCAAGCAAGGATTGCAGATGATTGTCGGGACGGGTCGTAAGTCGCCGGAATGGCTCGACGATGGGTGGCATCGCCAAGTCGAAAACGTCGCGTCAGTCGATCGGCATTGATGCTGACTTGGTTCAGCTCGTTCGTGGCTGCGGTCAACGCTGTATCGTAATAAACGGCCCGGCGAAGGTGCTGGTTCGCGTCGAGAAGCGCCGCAGAGGCGCGATTGCCCGATAGCAAGACAACCGGGCTCGCGTTGGCCGGCCGCGCCTCCCACGCGAGCGGGCCGGCTACGCCAAGCGCGACCACGGCGAGGCAGCCGACCGTGACGGTCAGCCGCAACCGGATCGTTAGGTACGCCCCGAATCGCATCCGCACTCCCGCAGGTCCAACTCACGGGAGTGTGACCGGATATCGTTTACAAATCGTTACCGGGGTGCCGCCGGTCCGTCCTGCGCTGCCCTCCCGGCTGCGAGCGCCTGCCGCAGCTGGGCTGCTTCCGGGTCGTCGACCAGCCCGCGCCGGATCAGCAGGTCGATCAGCACGAGATTGACGTTGAACTTGAAATTGTCGGTCCCGCGCACCGTCTCGAGCACCTGGGCGAGCGGCCAGAGCTCGAACGCCTCGACCTCCCCGTCCGTTGGTTCGGGTTGGAAGTCCTCGGGCAATTCGAGGTCGAAGCAGTGCAGCACGTCCCGCCGCAGCCCCTCCGCGCGCTCCATCGCATAGAAGATGGTCGCTACCGGCTGGGCCTGCCGCATCAGCGCGGGTGGGACACCAGCCTCCTCCTCGCCTTCCTTGACCAAAGTTTGCGCCACGCTGTGCCCGGCCGGAACGCCGCCCGCGACGATGTGGTCGAGCTTGCCTGGATCCAGCCGCTTGTCCTGCGCCCGCCGGGCCACCCAGAGGCGGTCGCCGACCAGACCGTTGACGTGGACCCCCGTCGCGGCGATCCCGAATGCCGGCAGCGCGCCGCGGTCGATCTGACCGAGCACCGGGCCGTCGGGCCGGGCCCGCACGTCGAACGCCTCCGCCCGCCAGTAGAACGCGCCGGCCGCAGCCATCCTGCGCGACACGGCCGCCAGCCCCTCCGGCTCGAGATGCAGCCCGGCCGCATCGAGCCGCGCTCCCAAGGCCGCCGCCGCCTCCGCCGCGGCCGGCAACACCCAGCCGACCTGCTGACCCGCCATCATCACCGGTAGCCGGTCTCCCGGCAGGATCGCGTTGTTGCAGGCGGCGATGTGGCGCAAAAGCTCGTTCATTCCGTCAGATATAGCCGGATTGCCGTGCAAAGCCTTCCTTTGCCGCCCGGTCGCCGCCACATAGGCGGAATGCGACCCTCGAGCTTCGACCCCGCGCCCATCGACGCGCGCAATGGGTTCACCACCGTCCGCTCCCTGCTTCCGTATCTATGGCCGAAGAACGCGGTGTCGGCGCGGGTGCGGGTCGTCCTCGCAGTGGCTTTCCTCATCCTCGCCAAGGTCGCGACCGTCTATATCCCGATCGTCTACAGCCACGCCGTCGACGCGCTGGCGCCGAAGAACCACATCCTCACCGTCCCCTTCGCGCTGATTGCCGCCTACGCGATATTGCGGATCGCCTCGTCGGCCTTCGCCGAGCTGCGTGACGCCGTATTCGCCTCCGTCCAGCAGCGCACCATCCGCAAGGTCGCGCTGCAGACCTTCGAGCACCTGCACCGGCTCAGCCTGCGCTTCCACCTCGACCGCCAGACCGGCGGGCTGTCGCGCGCCATCGAGCGCGGCACCAACGGGATCGAAGCCGTGCTGCGCCTGGCGATGTTCAACATCATCCCGACGCTGCTCGAAGTGCTGATGGTCACGGCCATCCTCTGGCGGCTGTTCGACTGGCGTTACGCGGCCGTCACCTTTCTCGCGGTGGTCATCTACATCTCATTCACCTTCCTGTTCACCAACTGGCGCGTGAAGTTCCGCCGCACGATGAACGAGATGGATAGCGACGCGCAGACCAAGGCGGTCGACTCGCTGCTCAATTTCGAGACCGTGAAATATTTCGGCAACGAGGCGCACGAGGCCCGCCGCTTTGACGGAGCCCGCGCCCGATACGAGCGCGCCGCCGTCCGCAGCCAGGTCACGCTCAACATGCTGAACCTTGGCCAGGCCGTCATCATCGCCATCGGCCTCGGCCTCGTCATGTTGATGGCCGGCAACGGCGTGCAGAGCGGCGAGATGACCGTCGGCCAGTTCGTCCTGGTCAACACCTACCTCATGCAACTCTACCAGCCGCTCAACTTTCTCGGCTTCGTCTACCGCGAGATCAAGCAGGGCCTGGTCGACATGGAGTCCATGTTCCGCCTCATGTCGGTCCACCAGGAGATCGCCGACCGACCCGGCGCAGTGGCGCTGGCGCCGCATCTGGCCGATGGCGCCGCCGGGTCGGTGGCGTTCCGCGACGTGCATTTCGGCTACAACGCCAACCGCGAGATCCTCAAGGGCGTCAGTTTCGAGATCCCCGCCGGGTCCAAGCTCGCCATCGTCGGCCCGACCGGCGCCGGCAAATCCACCATCTCGCGCCTGCTGTTCCGCTTTTACGACGTGACCCAAGGCGCGGTGGAGATCGACGGCATCGACGTCCGCGACGTGACGCAGACCAGTCTGCGCACTGCCATCGGCGTGGTGCCGCAGGACACCGTCCTGTTCAACGACACCATCGCCTACAACATCGCCTATGGCCGGCCCGGCGCCAGCCAGGACGAGATCGAGCACGCCGCGCGCCTCGCCCAGGTCCATGGCTTCGTCCAGTCCCTGCCCGAGGGCTACGCCACCCGCGTCGGCGAACGCGGCCTGAAGCTCTCCGGCGGCGAGAAACAGCGCGTCGCCATCGCGCGGACCATCCTCAAGGACCCGCGCATCCTTATATTGGATGAAGCGACCTCGGCCCTCGACACGAGGACCGAACGCGAAATCGACGCCGCACTCCGCACCGTCGCCGCCAACCGCACCACGCTGGTGATCGCGCATCGTCTGTCGACCGTGGTCGACGCCGACGAGATCATCGTGCTGGCTGAGGGCCGGATCGCCGAACGCGGCACCCATGCCGGGCTGCTGTCCCATGGCGGGCTCTATGCCCGGATGTGGGAGATGCAGGCGGTCGAGCAGCAGGGCGCTCGCCAACGCGAGGAAGTCCAAGAGGAAGTTGAATGATGCAGGATCCGCCCGCCGACCTCAGCCACGCCGGCGCCATCGTCGACAAGGCGATCGAATACATGATGGGCCAGCACCTAGACCCGGTGGCCGTCGCCTCGGCGCTGCTCGGCGGCTCGCTCGGCCTGCTCGCCCGCACGATGCAGGACGAGGCCATCGAGCAGGTGCTCGAGAATGCGCTGGCGACGGTACGCTCGGGCGAGTTGCGCGCCGAAATGGGCCCGCATGCTTGACGCCGGCCCCGCGCAGCGTCATAAGCCGCCCTCGTTCCGCCCCGGCCCCAGGTCCGGGCGTCAGTCATTGAGGAATTGATCATGTCTCGCCGCTGCCAGTTCACGGGCAAGGGCGTGTTGTCTGGCAACAACGTCAGCCACGCGAACAACAAGACCCGCCGTCGCTTCCTGCCCAACATGCAGCACACGTCGCTGATGTCTGACGTCCTCGGCCTGCCCGTCCGCGTTCGCCTGACCACCTCGGCGATGCGCACGATCGAGCACAATGGCGGGCTCGACCAGTTCCTGCTGACCACGCCGAACCGGGATCTCCCGGAAGAGGCTCAGGTGCTCAAGCGCCGGATCCTGCGCTCGAAGGCCAAGCGCGCCGCAGCCCCGGCCGTCGCCGCCGTCTAAACGAGCCAGGGCAGGTCGGTGTCGCCCGTCGCCTCGCCGGCGGCGGTCAGCATCGCATGGACCTGCCCGCGGTGGTGCGTCTGGTGATTGAACAGGTGCACCACCAGCAGGCTGCGCGGCTTCGTCATTTCCCGGTTCGAACCGCCGCTGAACCAGGTCAGGTCGCCCTGTAGCAAAGAGCTGGTCAGGCCCTCGGCCCAGCCCTCGAGCTTCGCATCGGCCTCGACCCGGCGACGGTGCAACGCGCCGAAATCCTCCACCCAGGTCGTGCTCTCCTGACCAGACACCGATGGCTTCTCCCAGCCGTCGAAGCGCGACATCCACATCTGATCCGCCCAGAGCAGGTGGTTCAGCGTGCGGTGGATCGAGCCGAAGAACGCCCCTCGGTCGCGCCGCCGCTCCTCGTCCGACAAGCGCCCCGCCGCCGCATAGAGGCGCCGGTTCATCTCTGAATTATAGGCGGCCAGCACCCGCACATAGTCCGGCGTAATCACCGCGACCCCTCCCGTTCTACCCTGTCCGAGCCTACTCTCCGATCCAACCATAGTGGAGCGCCCGATGTCCGAATCCGAGCCGCTGGTCCTGCGCGACGACCGCGAAGGCATCGCTTTCCTGACCCTCAACCGCCCCGCCACCCGAAACGCGCTCTCGACGGCCATGCTGACCGCCCTCGAAGAGACCCTCGAAGCGATCGCCGGCACGCCGAGCATCCGCGTCGCCGTCATCGCCGGCGCCGGGCCCGGCTTCTGCGCCGGCCACGACCTGAAGGAGGTCCGGGCCGGCGACGGCGCGGCGCGAACCACGCTGTTCGCCCAGTGCAGCCGGCTGATGCAGCGCATCACCACCCTGCCGGTCCCGGTAATCGCCCGCGTCCACGGCATCGCCACCGCCGCCGGCTGTCAGCTCGTCGCGACCTGCGACCTCGCCATCGCCGCCGACACGGCGCGGTTCGCCGTCTCCGGCATCAATGTCGGTCTGTTCTGCTCGACCCCGATGGTCGCCCTATCCCGCGTCGTGCCGCGCAAGGCCGCGATGGAGATGCTGCTGACCGGCGAGATGATCGCGGCGGCGGAGGCGGCCCGGCTCGGCCTGATCAACCGCGCCGTCCCGGAGGCCGAACTCGACGATGCCGTGCTGGCGCTCGCCCGAAAGATCGGCGCCAAGAGCCGCGTCGCCGTGGCCCTCGGCAAGCCCGCTTTCTACCGCCAGGCCGAGCTCCCGCTCGACGAGGCCTATGCCCACACTGCTTCCGTGATGGTGCGCAACATGGAGGAGCCCGACGCGGCCGAGGGGATCGACGCGTTCGTGCAGAAGCGCAAGCCGGTTTGGGCCGCCTGATGGACGATGGCCGGGGACGACCCGGCCATCACCCTCTCGTTGCTACGGTGCGGCCATGCCGATCGAGGCGGCGCACTTGTCGAACTCGGCGATCGCATCCTTCGACCCGGTGAGCGAATACTCGTAGGAGTCGCCGGCGACGTCGATATAGACCGTCGTCCCCGCTGCCGCGGTGTCGAACACCGGCTGCGCCTCTTTCCACGAGCCCAACGGCAGCAGATAGGTCGTCTCGCTCGCGGCCTGGCCGTTGATCTTGGTCGGCGCCGCCTTGTCGACGTGGTAGCTCGCCTGGAACGCCGCGCCGGGCTTCAGCTTCAGCTCGGTATCGACCAGCCCGATGAAGGCGAGGTTGCCGGTGTTCACGCCCAGCAGGAACCCGCCCTTCTTGTCGTCGGACACGGAAAGCAGCGTGCAGGTGGACTTGTCGTCGGTGCGGTCGACCTTCCAGCCGGCCACGTCCATGGATTCCGCCAGTGACGGCGAGAGCAGATGAGCGGAGAGCAGCAGGAATGTTCCGGTCGCAAGCAAAGCGCGCATATGAAATCCTCAGGTGAGCGTCCAGAGTAGCATGCGCCCGCCTGCCGGCAATCACCGGACCGTGATCAGTTCTCCAATTCGCTGTCCCAATAAAGGTAATCTCGCCAGCTTTCGTGCAGGTAGTTGGGCGGGAACGCCCGTCCGTTCTCCTGCAGCTCCCAGGTCGAGGGCTGGATCGGCCGCATCCGCGGATGCATCATGCACTCCCGCGGCAGCTTGTTGCCCTTGCGCAGGTTGCAGTCGCCGCACGCGGTCACGACGTTCTCCCACGTCGTCCGTCCGCCCCGGCTGCGCGGGATCACGTGGTCGAAGGTCAGGTCCTGCGTCGGGAAACGGTCGCTGCAATACTGGCAGCTGAAGGCGTCGCGCAGGAATACGTTGAAACGGGTGAACGCGGGCTTTCGGGCTGCCGGGATGTAGTCTTTCAGCGCGATCACGCTCGGCAGGCGCATCGCCATGCTCGGCGAATGGACCTCGTCGTCGTATTCGCTCAACACCGAGACACGGTCGAGAAACACGGCCTTGACGGCGTCCTGCCAGGACCAAACCGAAAGAGGAAAATACGAAAGCGGCCGAAAGTCGGCGTTCAACACAAGCGCAGGAAAATGCATTCCGCCGTCTGGCACAGCGCGCTCCTTCTCACTGGAGGCGTGAGACCGGTGAGTCGATTGCCAGACGACTCGCCAGATTTGCCGCCAGAGTCGAAGGACTTATGGCATTGCCGCCCGGACCCGGCAAGCCGGCCGGCCATTTGTCATGCGCCCGTCACGCCCGGGAAGACTTGTTGCAAGAACAACGCGCCGGCGGACACGCCTGCTTCGTCGATCCAATGCCCCACGCCCGGGCACCAGAGCGTGGTCACCGGGATGCCAAGCCGCCGCAGCGTCGCCTCGGCCGCCGGGCCGCGCGCGAACGGCACCACCTCGTCGTCCTGTCCATGCACTAGCAGCACCGGCGGATGGCCGACCAGCTCCGCCTCCAGGCGCGGTGTGTCCAGCAGCGCCCCCGAATACGCCAGGATCGCCCGCGGCGGCGTCGGCCGCCGCAGCCCGGCGAACAGCACCATCATCGCCCCCTGGCTGAAACCCATCATCGCCACCGCATCCGGTGCGAGCCCCAGGCGCGCCAGTTCGGCGTCGATCGTGCCCAGCAGCGCCGGCGCCGCCGCCCGCGCGCCCGCCTCGAGCACCGCGGGCGTGCGGTCCTGCAAGCTGAACCACTGCCGTCCCATCGGTCCCATGTCGCAGGGCTGCGGCGCGTCCGGCACCAGGAACGCCGCGTCCGGCTGCGCGGCGGCGAGAGCATCCGAGAGGCCGAACACGTCGTAGCCATCGGCCCCCACGCCATGGCAGATGACGACCAACGATTTGGCTGGCCTCTTGCTGGCCGGCTCCCGGCGCAAGACATTCAGTTGCTCCATGCCGCCCTCCATTCCGTCTCCGGTGTCGCCGACTTCTCCGGTCACCACAAGGTTCGCGCCCAGCCCGACCGGCCTGCTGCATCTCGGCAGTGCCTACGCCGCTTTCGTCGCCTGGCGCCGCGCCCGCGAGGCCGGCGGCCGCTTCCTGCTCCGCATCGAGGACATCGACCAGAGCCGCAGCCGCCCGGAATTCGCCGCCGCGATCGAGGATGACCTCCGCTGGCTCGGCTTCGACTGGGACGGCCCGGTCCGCGTCCAATCCGCCCATCTCGACGACTACCGCGCCACCCTCGACCGGCTCCAAGCCATGGGCCTGCTCTATCCCTGCTTCTGCAGCCGCGCCGACATCGCCGCCGCCGCCAACGCACCACACGGCCCGGAAGGCCCGATCTACCCCGGCACCTGCCGCGACCTCCCGGCCACCGACGCCGCCGACCGCATCGCCGCCGGCGCCCCCCACGCCATGCGCCTCGACATCGCCGAGGCCATCGGCCGCACCGGCCCGCTCACCTGGTTCGAGGAAGGGGAGGGGCGTCTGCCCTGCGACCCCGCCGCCTTCGGCGACCCGGTCCTCGCCCGCCGCGACGCCCCCGCCTCCTACCATCTCTGCGTCACCCACGACGACGCGCTCCAGGGCGTCACCCTGGTCACCCGCGGCAAGGACCTCCGCCCCGCCACCAGCCTGCACCGCCTGCTGCAAGCTCTGCTCGATTGGCCGGAGCCTGCCTACGCGCATCACGGGCTGTTGTTGAACGAAGCCGGCCGACGCTACGCGAAGCGCGACGCCGACCTGACCCTGCATGCGTTACGCGGGCAGGGCTGGGAGCCCGCCGAGATCCGACGTCGCGTCGGCGAGGAAGGCGCCCGGCTATAGCCTGATCTGGGGGGCAGAATGGCAATGAGAGGGATCGGTTCTTGGCTTCGCACCCTCCGCCCGATCGACGAAGCGGCCTATCTGGATGCCAACCCTGACGTCCGGGCCGCCATTCGAGCGGGCGCCCTGCGCTCGGGACGGCAACATTGCCGCCGCTGGGGCCGGGCGGAGGGCCGTCCCCTGGTCCCGCCGCCGCCATCCCGGCGCGACAAGCTGCTCGACGGCCTCGATCTCGGGCGTATGGCGGGCGTCGAGATCGGCGCGCTGACATCGCCGATCGTCAGCAAGCAGGAGGCGGGCGAGCGGATCCTCTATGTCGATCACCTCGATACCGAAGGCCTGCGGCAGAAATACAGCGACGACCAGCTCGCCGGCGCGACCCTGGTCGATGTCGACCGCGTATGGGGCGAGCAGACCCTGCAGGACTGCATCGGCCCGGGCCTGAAGGTCGACTACGTGCTCAACTCCCACGTCATCGAGCACGTGCCCGACATCGTCACCTGGCTGCAGGAGATCCACGCCATCTTGCGTCCGGACGGCCGCCTCCGCATGGCGATCCCGGACCGGCGCTACACGTTCGACTTCCTGCGGCGCGAATCCACCTTGGCCGATGCGCTCGGCGCCTACGTCCAGCGCGCCCGCTCGCCCTTGCCCCGAGCCATCCTCGATCATTCCTCTACGAAGCCGACGTCGACCCGGCGAAGGCCTGGGCTGGCGAGGTCCGGCCCGAGGCGACCCGACCCAAGCGCCCGCCGCAGCACGCGCTCGAATTCGCCGAACGGGCCTATCGCGCCGGCCTCTATCTGGACGCCCATTGCTGGGTGTTCACGCCGCTGTCCTTCGCCGAGTTGTGCGGGGAGTTGGCGTCGCTCGGCCTGCTGCACCTCGCCTGTGAACGGATCTACCCGACGGAGACGATGCACATAGAGTTCATCGCGTCGCTGCGGCCTGCGCGCGATGGCGCCGACGCCGCTTCGAGCTGGCAGGCGGCGCGCGCCGAGCTTCGGGCGAAGACTGCCGAGCGCTGACCCGCGCGCTGCCGGCGTTCACGGCTGTTTAAGGTTTGGCGATCATAATGTTGTCGAATGAGCACGAAAATCTCGATACGAACCGTCATTATCGGCCTGGGGGCCGCGAGTGTCGTGATCGCATCGACGCTGGCCGGGTTCGGCGTCCTCGGCATGCACGATCAGCTGCAGGCGAGAAAACGCGTCGTCGTGCTCGAGGAAGCGCTCAAGAACCATAACAGCGCCGACGCCTTCATGGACTCCGTTCGCACGGACGTCCTGCGCGCGCTGCAAAACGTCCTCGGCGCAAACCGAGAAAGCGTCGAGAGCATTCGCGGCGAGTTGCGCCACCACATCGAGGTCCTGACGGCGAGCATCAGCGACAACCAGCGCCTGCCGATGAGTCCGGAGCTGCACGACAATTATCAGCGCATCGCCGCCTTGCTGCCGGGGTTCGTCGTCGCCTCGCAGCAGGCGGTCGAGCTGGCCTTGACCGACGCGGCGGCCGGTTCGGCGAATTTCGAGATCTTCCGCCACAGTTTCGGGGCGCTCGAAGAGCTGATGGACGAGGTGCGCGACCGCGTGCACGACCGGGTGCAGACCGTACGCCGAGGCGCGGCGCAAACGGCGCGCCGCGGCCAGGTGATGATCTTCGGGTCCGTGGGCGGCGGGATCGTTCTGCTGACCGTCATCACCATGGTGGCCCTGCGCCTGGCACAGCGCATCACCAACGACCTCGCCAATTCGCGCGAGGAAGCCGAGCATCTGGCGCTGCACGACACGCTGACCGGGTTGCCGAACCGGGCCTTCCTGGCCGAGCGGATGCGTGAAGCCCTGGCGCAGGCTCGGCGCGAGGAGACGAAGCTCGCGATGCTCTGTCTGGATCTCGACCGGTTCAAGCAGGTGAACGACACGCTCGGCCATCCCGTCGGCGACGTGCTGCTGCAGACCGTGGCCGAGCGGCTGCGGCAGTGCGTGCGCCGGTCCGATACCGTGGTCCGGCTGGGCGGCGATGAGTTCGCCATCATCCAGGCGCCGATCGCGGGCGCCGAACAATCCGCCGAACTGGCCGACCGGGTCGTCGCCGTGCTGTCGGAGCCGTACAATCTAGGCGAGCATCACATCGTCATCGGCGCGAGCGTCGGCGTCGCGTTCGCGCCGATGGATTCGATGCGGGCCGAGATCCTGCTCAAGATGGCCGACATGGCGCTGTACCGGGCCAAGGCAGCGGGGCGGGGCACGTTCCGCTTCTTCGAGGCCGGGATGGACAATGAGCTGCAGGAGCGGCGGCTGCTGGAGATCGACCTGCGCCGGGCCGTGGCGATGAACGAGTTCGAACTGCACTATCAGCCGCTGATCGACGTCTCGGCGCAGAGGATCTGCGCGATGGAGAGCCTGATCCGGTGGCGTCATCCGGACCGCGGCATGGTCGCGCCGGACGATTTCATTCCCCTGGCCGAAGAGACCGGCCTGATCGTCCCGATCGGTAAGTGGGTGTTGCGCCAGGCCTGCCGCGATGCGGCTACCTGGCCGGACGCCACCAGGGTCGCGGTCAACGTGTCCGCCGCCGAGTTCAAGAGCTGCGGCTTGGTGGACATGGTCGCGCAGACGCTCGCCGAGACCGGGCTGTCGCCGGGGCGTCTCGAGATCGAGATCACCGAGACGATCCTGCTGACCGATACGGACACCACGCTGGCGACCTTGCATGCGCTGACCGCGATGGGTGTGCATATCGTGCTCGACGATTTCGGGACCGGTTATTCGTCGCTCAACTACCTTCGCCGGTTTCCGTTCAACAAGATCAAGATCGACCGGTCGTTCATCCAAGACATCGAGAGCGACGCCGATTGCAGCGCGATCGTCCGAGCCGTCACCAGCCTCGGCGCCCATCTCGGAATCGCCACCACGGCCGAAGGCGTCGAAACCCTGGCGCAGTTCGAGCGGCTGCAGGCGCAAGGCTGCGACCAGGTGCAGGGTTACCTGTTCAGCCGGCCGGTTCCCGCGGCCGAAGTCCATGCCTTGCTGATGAACCCGGCGATCCCGAGAGCGGAGCCGCCGGTCGAGGCCGGCGGACGGTTGACGACCGAGGCCGCCTAACTTCCGCTCACCGTGACACCGGTCTTTCAATCGCGACCGCCGGAAGCTAAGAGCGACCATTCCTGTTGGAGATGGTCGATGAGGTTGCCGCGTCGCATTCTCGCTTGTCTGGCCTTGCTGCTGTCCGTCCCGGCTTATGCCGAGGACAAAGTCGTCAACATGTACAACTGGACCGATTACATCGATCCGAAAGTCCTCGAGCGTTTCACCGCCGAGACCGGGATCAAGGTCCAATACGACGTCTATGACAGCCTCGAGACGCTCGAGGGCAAGCTGCTCGCTGGCAATTCCGGCTACGACATCGTCGTTCCCACCGCAGAGCCCACCTTCGCGCGCCTGATCAAGGCCGGCGCCCTGCAGCCGCTCGACAAGGCCAAGATCCCGAACCTCAAGGGCGAAGATCCCACCCTGATGAAGCGGGTCGAGACCAGCGACCCCGGCAACAAATATGGCGGCATCTACCTCTGGGGCAGCACCGGCATCGGGATCATCCCAGCCAAGATCAAGCCGCTCGCCCCAGACGCGCCGCTCGACTCGTGGGACCTGCTGTTCAAGCCGGAAATGGCCAAGAAGCTGGCCCCCTGCGGCATCGTCATGATGGACAGCGCCATCGACACCATCCCGACCGTGCTGAAATATCTCGGCAAGGACCCCGAGAGCAGCGACCCGAAGGACCTCGAAGCCGTCGAGAAGACGCTGATGGCGATCCGCCCCTACATCAAGACATTCGCTTCCGGGGGCGCCCTCGAGATGCTCGCCAGCGGCCAGGTCTGCGTCGCCATGGACTACTCCGGCGACGTCGTCCAAGCCGCTGCCCGCGCCAAGGAAGCCAAGCAGCCCGAGGTCGACTACGTGCTGCCCAAGGAATTCGCCGAACTCACCTTCGACATGCTCGCCATGCCCAAGGACGCGCCGCACCCGCAATATGCGATGCAGCTGATCAATTACTTGCTCAAGCCCGAGAACATGGCCGCGATCACCAACGCCGTGCGCTATCCGAACGCCGTCACCGCGAGCCTTCCGTTGGTGGACGCCGACGTGAAATCCAATCCCAACATCTTCCCGTCCGCCGCCGCCCTAGGCCGCGGCTTCACCGCCCGCGCCCCCGCGCAGGCCGCCGAACGCGCCCGCACCCGCATGTGGGCCCGCTTCAAAGCCGGCTCCTGACCCCAGCGTTGGCCGACGTCGACATCGAGGGTTTGACGGTCCGCTACGGCCCGGTCGTCGCCCTCGAGCGCCTGGACCTGCAAATCGCCAGCGGCGAGATGTTCGTCCTGCTCGGCGGCTCCGGCTCCGGCAAGACCACGCTGCTGCGCACCCTCGGCGGCTTCATCGAGCCTTCCGACGGACGCATCCTGCTCGCCGGCCAGGACATCACTCGGCTGCCGCCGCACCGCCGCCCGGTCAACACGACCTTCCAATCCTACGCCCTGTTCCCGCACATGTCGGTCGCCGACAACGTCGCCTTCGGCCTGCGCCGTCAGGGCCTGCCCCGTGCCGACATCGCCGCCCGCGTGGCAGAGCTGCTCGACCTCGTTCGCCTGCGCGACTTCGCCGCCCGCAAGCCCGACGCCCTCTCCGGCGGCCAACGCCAGCGCGTCGCGCTCGCCCGCGCGCTCGCCCCAAGGCCCCGCCTGCTGCTGCTCGACGAGCCGATGTCCGCGCTCGACCGCGGCCTGCGCGAGCAGACCAGGCAGGAACTGCTCCGCGTCCAGCGCCAGACCGGCACCACCTTCGTCCTCGTCACCCACGACCAGGACGAAGCGCTCGCGATGGCGACCCGGATCGGCCTGCTGCACGAAGGCCGCCTCGCCCAGGTCGGCACCCCGGCCGAACTATACGAGCGCCCGGCCAGCCGCTACGTCGCGGGATTCATGGGCAATGACAACGTGTTGCCCGCCCGTGTGATCGCGCCCGGTCCACCCGCACGCCTGGAGATCGACCAGATCGGCCCGGCCGAAGCCAGCGCCGCCGCGTCCGGCGAACGCTGTTGGATCGCGCTGCGCCCCGAGCGCCTGCGCATCGCCCCGGGCGCCGCCCAAGGCGTCAACCAGGCGTGCGGCACCGTCACCGAGAGCAGCTATTTCGGCGACTCCGCCGATTACGCCGTTCGCCTCGCCAGCGGCGCCGCGCTCCAGGTGACGCAGCCGCTGAGCGCCGGCTTCGGCCAGGGCCTGCTCCCGCCGGGCACCGCGGTCTCGGTCTCCTGGACCGCCGACGCCTGCGTCTTGCTGGCGGAGTGATGAACCGCACCACCGTCCTCGCCCCGGTCTGGCTGTGGCTGCTGATTTTCGTCGTGGCGCCGGTCCTGATCGTCGCGGCGCTCTCGTTCTCGACCGCGATCACCGGCGTGCCCCCGTTCACGCCGCTGCTGCATGATCCCGACCCGTCGAACTACCAAACCCTCGTCGCCGATGACTACTATCTCAACGCCGGCCTCAAGAGCCTCCTCGTCGCCGGCGTCTCCTCGATCTGCTGTCTGCTCATCGGCTACCCGATGGCGCTCGCCATCGCCCGCGCCCCGGAGCGGTGGCGCTCCGGCCTGCTGCTGCTGGTCATGCTCCCGTTCTGGACCGGCTTCCTGCTCCGCATCACCGCCTGGATCGGCCTGCTCCGCGACGACGGCTGGATCAATCTCACCCTCGGCCGCGATCGGCCTCGGCCCGTTCAAGCTGCTCTACACCGACCTCGCGATGTATATCGGCATCACCTACGCCTACCTCCCGTTCATGATCCTGCCGCTCTATTCGCGCCTTTCACGGCGTGACCCGGCCATCGAGGAAGCCGCCGCCGATCTCGGCGCCACACCCTGGACCGTCTTCCGCACCATCACCCTGCCGCTCTCGCTGCCGGGCATCGCCGCCGGGCTGGCGCTGGTGTTCATCCCCGCCGTCGGCGAATACGTCATCCCCGAACTGCTGGGCGGCCCCAGCGCCCAGACCGTCGGCCGCGCCCTCTGGAACGAGTTCTTCTCCAACCGCGACTGGCCCATGGCGTCCGCGCTGGCCAACGCGCTGCTCATCGTCCTGCTGATCCCGATGGTCCTGCTGCGGACGCGCGAATGAGGACGCGGCCGCTTCCTGCTGGCCTGCCTGCTGGCCGGCTACGCCTTCCTCTACGTCCCGATCGTCCTGCTGGTCGCCACCAGCTTCAACCCGTCGCGCCTGACCACGGTGCATCACCGGCTTCTCGTTGCGCTGGTACGGCGCCGCTCTGGCAGGACCAGAAGCTGATCGACGCCGCCCTGCTCTCGCTGCGCATCGCCGCGATCTCCGCCACCGGCGCCACCATGCTCGGCACGCTCGCCGGCTACGCGCTCGCCCGCTTCGGCCGCTTCCGCGCCCGCGGCCTGTTCGCCAGCCTGCTCTCCGCCCGCCTGGTCCTGCCCGACGTGCTGGTCGGCCTCTCGCTGCTGTTGCTGTTCGTGCAGATGGAGCAGGTCTTCGGCTGGCCCGCCGGGCGCGGCGCGCTGACCATCACGCTGGCCCACATCTCCGTCAGCCTCGCCTACGTCGCCGTCGTGGTCGAAGCCCGCCTGGCCGACGCCGGCACCGACCTCGAGGAGGCGGCGATGGACCTCGGCGCCTCACCGCTGCAAGCCTTCCTGCTGATCACGCTGCCGCTGCTGGGCCCGGCGCTGCTCTCCGGCTGGCTGCTCGCCTTCACCCTCTCGCTCGACGACCTCGTCGTCGCCACCTTCACCTCCGGCCCCGGCGCATCGACCCTGCCGATGGTCGTCTTCTCCGCCCTCAAGCTCGGCGTCACCCCTGAATTGAACGCGCTGGCCAGCGTCATCCTCGTTTTGGTGTCGCTATGCTTGGGAGGCGCATGGGTCGTGCAACAACGGGCGGCCCGCCCGGTTGTGCCCGCGCCCGAGCGGACCTAGTCTGCGCGGCGCTTTTCAGCCGGAAACAACCATGCACCTCACCGCCGAACGCCTCGACCGAATCAGCCCGAGCCAGACGATCGCCATCTCGACCAAGGCGCGCGCGCTCAAGGCCGAGGGCCGCAACATCATCAGCCTGGCCGCCGGCGAGCCCGATTTCGATACGCCCCGCAACGTCAAGGACGCCGCCATCCGCGCCATCGAGGCCGGCGAGACCAAATACACCGACGTCGCCGGCACGCATGGCGCTGCGCAAGGCGGTCGCCGCCAAGTTCAAGCGCGACCAGCGGCATCGACTACGCGCCCGACGAGATCATCGTCTCCACCGGCGGCAAGCAGGTCATCTTCAACGCCTTGCGTCGCCACGCTCGACAAGGGCGACGAGGTGATCATCCCGTCGCCGTGCTGGGTCAGCTACCCCGACATCGTTTCGCTGGCCGACGGCACCCCGGTCATCGTCCCCTGCGGCCAGAACAACGGCTTCAAGCTCCGCGCCGAGGACCTCGAAGCCGCCATCACGCCGAAGACGAAATGGTTCCTGCTCAACTCGCCCTGCAACCCCACCGGCGCCGCCTATTCGGCCGAGGATCTGCGCGCGATCTGCGACGTGCTGCTGCGCCACCCCGACGTCTGGATCCTCACCGACGACATCTACGACAAGCTCGTCTATGACGGCTTCCAGCCCGCCACCATCGTCCAGGTCGAGCCGAAGCTGCGCGAGCGCACCGTCACCATGAACGGCTGCAGCAAGGCCTACGCCATGACCGGCTGGCGCATCGGCTTCGCCGGCGCACCCAAGGCGCTGATCAAGGCGATGGACAAGCTGCAGTCGCAGAGCACCAGCAACACCAGCTCGATCAGCCAGGCCGCCGCGGTCGAGGCGCTGAACGGGCCGCAGGAATTCATCGACGAGATGACCGCGATGTACAAGTAGCGCCGCGACCTCGTCGTCGCCATGCTGAATGACGCCCCCGGCATCCACTGCCACTCGCCCGAAGGCGCCTTCTACGTCTTCCCGAGCATCCATGGCTGCATCGGCAAGACGTCCGCCGGCGGCGGCGGCGATCAAGGACGACGAGAGCTTCGTCCTGGCGCTGCTCGACGAGGAGGGCGTCGCCGCCGTCCATGGCGCGGCCTTCATGTATCCCGGCCATTTCCGCATCTCCTACGCCACCGACACCGACAGCCTGCGCGAGGCCTGCACCCGCATCCAGCGCTTCTGCCAAGGCCTGCACTGACTTGGCAGACGATCGACGCCCCGCGCCTTGCCCAACGCCTGAGCCGCGCCGGCACGGCCGCCACCGTCGCCATGACGGTCCGCGCCCGGGCCATGCGCGCCGAGGGCAAGAAGGTGATCGCGCTGACGATCGGCGAGCCCGATTTCGACAGCCCGCGCCACGCCATCGAGGCCGGCTACCAGGCCGCGCTGGCCGGGCGACACCAAATACCCGCCGCAAGACGGCGAGCCCGCGCTCAAGCAAGCCATCCAGCGCAAATTCAAGCGCGATAACGGCCTCGACTTCGCGCTCGACCAGATCATGGTCGCCAATGGCGGCAAGGGCGTCATCTGCGACGCGCTGATGGCCACCGTCGACCCCGGCGACGAGGTCATCATCCCCGCGCCCTATTGGGGCGCCTATCCGCTGATGACCCAGCTCATCGGCGGCGAACCGGTCATCGTCACCTGCCCGCAGAACAACGGCTTTCGACTTCGGCCCGAAGACCTCGAAGCCGCGATCACGCCGCGCACGAAGTGGCTGATCCTCAACTTCCCCAACAACCCCACCGGCGCCACCGCATCGGCCGACGACCTCCGCGCGCTCGGCGAGGTCCTCCTCCGCCACCCCCATGTCTGGGTGATGGCCGACGACATGTACGAACACCTCACCTTCGACGGCCTGCACCACGCCACCCTCGCCGCCGTCGAGCCGCGGCTGGCGCGACCGCATCCTCACCGTCTCCGGCGTGTCCAAGACCTACGCGATGACCGGCTGGCGCATCGGCTTCGCCGCCGGGCCGCGCGCGCTGATCAAGGCGATGGTCACCGTGCAGGGCCACGTCTCCGCCGGCATCTCCACCGTCGGCCAGGCCGCCGCCGCCGCCGCGCTCGACGGCCCGCAGGACAATGTCGCCGCCATGGTCGCGTCCTACGCCGCTCGCCGCGACCTCGTCGTCGACGCCCTCAACCGAGCCCCCGGCATGGTCTGCCACAAGCCGCAGGGCGCCTTCTACGTCTACCCCAACGTCGCCGGCTGCCTCGGCAAGACCACCGCCGGGCGGCCGCACGATCGCCACCGACGAGGACCTCGCCATGGCGCTGCTCGAGGAAGCCCACGTCGCGCTCGTCCACGGCGCTGCTTTCGGCATGTCGCCCTATCTGCGCATCAGCTACGCCACCGCCGAGGCCGATCTGCGCGAGGCCTGCGACCCGGATCGTCGAGTTCTGCCAGAAGCTCCACTGATCCGACCCGGCCGCGACGAAGACGCCCCCCGGTTCATCGCCCTCATCGAACGCTGCTGGGCCGACTACCCCGACTGCGTCCTCGACGTCGACGCCGAAGCGCCCGAACTGCGCGCGCTGGCCAGCTACTACGCCGGCCGCGGCGGCGCGCTCTGGCTGGCGGGCGAGGGCGCCGGCATGATCGCCACCTGCTCCAGACGGCGATGCCTGGGAAATCTGCCGCGTCTATGTCCACCCCGATGCCCACGGCACCGGCCTCGCCGCTCGCCTGCTCGCGACCGCAGAACCCCACGCCCGCGCGCAGGGCGCCCGCAGCTTCTTCCTCTGGTCAGACACCCGCTTCAGCCGCGCCCACCGCTTCTACGAGAAGCACGGCTACGTCATGGCCGCCGAGACCCGCGCGCTGCACGACATCGCCGACGACCATCGAAGCCCGCTTCGACAAACCTCTCAACTGAACCGATGCCGGCCTCAAAGGCCGGTATTGGCCGCCGCCGCGCAGTAGAGGTTCGCCCGCGCCGTGTCGATCGGCGTTGCCGTCACGCCGGTCAGCACCGCGCTGCCGCTCGCGGCCGCAACCAGGGCCGTGGCGGCGCTCGGGCGCAGGAAGCGTTGGGTCAGCGCGCTCTTGGCCGCGAGCTTGACCACGCAGACGAAGCCGGCATGGGTGCCGTAGCGCTCCTCGAGCGAGGGCCGCGGATCGCCCGCGGCGATGCCGGGCCGCTTGCGTCGTCGCGAACGGATAGAAGCTGCCGTTCAGGTTGCAGATCTCGCCTTGCCGGCCGCCGACGGCCCAGGTGTTCCAGCCGGTGTAGGTGCCGAGCGCCGCCTGGTGGTTGACCGAGGGGATGCCGGCTACTTCGTTGCCGTCCGTGTTCGTCTTGACCACGTAGCGTCGGATACTCGGCCACGATCTGCGGCGGTTGGACGGTGATGATGCCGGTCTGTGTCGGCGTGTTGAATAGCGGCCCGAAATTGTAGCCGAGGAGCGGGTTGACCAGGTTCGCGGGCAGCGGGAAGCCCGGGATGTTCGGGAAGCTCATCGCGGATTGCGTGTCGACGACGAGCTGGCCGAGCGAGAGCCTCGGGTAGACGCTGGGCGGCGGCGCGGTGCCGTTGACGACCCAGTTGACGATGTTGTCGAGCGTCGCGTTGAACTGGTCCGCCTCGGGATTCGGGTTGCTCGGCAGCGAGCAATTGGCCGGCACGGCCGGCAAGGTGGTCGGGAACACGGTCGCGGGCGGGTTGGGCGCGCCGCTACCGCCGAAGGCCGACGCCGAGCCGCCGCCATGGGTCGTGCCGGGGAAGTAATAGCTGTAGACGTTCGGCGGAAGCGGGATGTCCGATGTCGCGGTTGCGCCAACATGGTCGGGGGAGGCCTTCAGGTCCCAGAACTCGACCGAACCATAGGTCTCGATGACCTTCGGGCACGTGCCGTGGCGGTGCAGGAGTGCAGCAGGCCGTCGGGCGCCCGGCCGCGGACGGTGTCGGCGTAATCGGCCCACCAGACGGGCGCTTCATCGGCCGCCATGTAGAGCATCTGGATGACGTCGGGCAGCGCGAAGCGGGTGTTCATCCAGATCTGCCGGCCGGCGATGTGCGGCCAGATCGCATCGAATACCTGGCCGTTCGTCTCGTTCTGGTTGAAGCCGAAATAAGTCATCGAGCGCAGGTAGTTGCCGGATTGCGACGTTCCCATGCCGATGGTCTTGCTGACCTTGCCGGCCAACGGGTTGGGGGTGCCGAAATCATCGGCTGCGGCGTCGCGCAGGAAGCTGACCGCGTCGCGGGTGGCGGCGAAGCCGATGCCGAGAACCAGCGGGTCGCGCGCGTTGAACACGATCTGATATAACAACCAGGGATCGAAGCCGTTCTTGAGGCAGATCCGCGTTGGGTCCGGGGTTCCGGGGAAGGGGGTCGTGCGGCAATCCGCCCAGGCCCATTGGTCCGGCGGGATGATGGTCTGGTTGGTCTCCGCGCCGTCGATGGCTTGGTGCGTCACGCTCCAGAGTGTGGCCGCCGATGTATCGAGCGTGGCCGGGCGGTAGGGCACTGGGTTGGTGTAGATGACGAGTTGCGCCGTCGATCCGCTGGTGTTGATCACGCTGCCGTAGACGGGGCCGGTGATCTGTGAGCCGTCCGGGTTGTGCGCGACTGGCACCTGGAGCACGTGCACCGGGCTGCCGCCGGTGGGCGGCGTAGGGGCCGGCGTAGAGGTCATTGCAGGGATAGTTGGTGATGCAGTTGCGGGCGAGCAGGTCGCCTTGCCAGCCGGTCCAGACATAGGTGGCGCCTGGCTCGATGGTGCCGGCGTTGGGCAGGCTTTGCCCGCCGCGATTGGACACCTGGTAGAGCATGACGCCGGTCGCGCCCGTCTGAGGCGTCAGGATCGTGATGGTGGCGGCGTACGGCACCTTGCCGTCGGCATCGAGGGCGGCCAGGCCGAGATCCTGGATGACGGTGTTGTGCGGATCCGCCGGGTCGAGGCCGCCGAAGAGGCGACCGACCTGCTCAGTATAGGCGGTGGCGCCGATCGTGACCGTCGTCGTCGTGTCGATCACGATCCGGTTCAGGCGGGCGCTGGCCGGTGTCTGAAGCGAGGCGGCGCCGAGGCACAGGAGACTGGCCGCAGTCAGGCGTGCGAGGACCTTGGTCATCATTTTGATCAACCTCCCTAATCGGCGTCAGCGTCACATGGCGGGCGTCAGATGGCGGGCAGGGTCGCGAGCGCGCGTCGGCGGACGACCGTGAAGATGCCGCCGAGCAAGAGAAACCCGGTCAGGATCGCCATCGAGGAGCCCGGCTCCGGGACCGAGCGCGACGAGCTGCAGCCACCGGTCGGGCCGGTATTGCCGAAGCAGGCGCCGATCGAGCCGTTCGGCAGATTGAACGCGATCGCGAAATCCGAGGGCGCGGTCGTATCGAACGACGAGTTGTAGGTGAGCACCGTGCTGCCGCTCGTGATCGGCTTGCCGGCAACGGGGTCGGTGAGTTTGTAACAAAAGCCGGACGTTATCGTGGAGCCCAGCACCGGCAAGCAATTCTGCGGATCGGCGCCGAACAGGATCGTGCTCGCCGAAAAGCCCGGTCGTGTCGTTCCGGCGGACAAACCGAGGCCGTCGACGACGATCTCGAACACCGGAGCGCTCGGGTTCGTATCGATGAAGGTGAAGGTGCCTGCGCCGACATCCTTGGTGATGGTGAAATCCGACGCCATCGCGTTGGCTCCGGCCAAAAGCGTCAAGCTGAAGGCAAGGCAGGCCAGCAAGCGCACCAGTTTCATGTCGTTTCCCTCGGGGTGGTGCGCTGCCGCACGTCATTCAATTTTGTGAAATTGAGCGCCCGCCGAAGATGCGTGTCAACTCGTATGCCGAAAGGAAGGATCGCGCAGGTTACGGATTGATCAAATCCGCGGCGCGCCCAGATCGAGCATGTGCGACGCCGAAACGGCGCGGATTTCGCGCGGGCGTCTTACGCCGCCGCCCGCGCCGCCCCTTCCCGCAGGAACCCGTCCAAATGCCGCAGCACCTCGCCTGGCGCCTCCTCCGCGAGATAATGTCCGCTGTCGACCGCCCCGCCCGAGACCTCCCCGGTGCAATACTGCCGCCATAGGTCCAACGGATCGTACCAGCCGCCGATCCGCCCCTTCGAGCCCCACAGCACCAGCATCGGACACCGCACCTTGCTGCCCTGCATCCGGCTGATCCGGTCGTGCTCGAGGTCGATCGTCGCCGCCGCCCGGTAATCCTCGCACATCCCCGCAATGGTCGCAGGGTCGTGCGCCGCTTTCAGATAGTCCTCCAGCGCCTCCGCCCGGAAGAAGCCCGGCGGCTTCGGCTCGCGCGACGTATGCGCGGTGAACCACGTCGCCGGCGCCGCATTGATCAGTTCCTCCGGGAACGGATGCGGCTGCGCGAACCAGAACCAGTGATAATAGCCGAGCGCGAACGCCATGTCGGTCCGCTCGAAATGTTCGATCGTCGGCACGATGTCCATCACGCAGAGCCGCTCGACCCGGTCCGGATTGTCGATCGCCAGCCGGTGCGCGACCCGAGCCCCGCGGTCATGCGCCACCACCTGGAACCGCTCGTGTCCCAGCCCCGCCATCAGCTCGGCCATGTCGCGCGCCATCGAGGCCTTCGCATACGGCGCGTGATCGCCCGTCGGCGGCGGCTTGAAGCTGCCGCCATAGCCGCGCAGGTCCGGCGCGACCACGGTGAACCGCTCGGCCAGAGCCGGCGCCACCGCGTGCCACATCGCATGCGTCTGCGGATTGCCGTGCAGCAGCAGCAGCGGCGGGCCAGACCCGGCCGTGCGCAAGCGCAATACGCCGTCCTGCACTTCGTGCGTGGTCAGTGCGAAATCGTCGAAGAAATCGGCCATCGATCCAGAGTAGATGCCAGCGATGGCCGCATTATGGCGGAAGGGGGTTCCCGGGCAAAGCCGCCCGGGAACGGTGTTACGAGGCCGGCTTGAGTTGGCCGCGAATCTCGCCGCCCTTGTTCTTCTCAGTGTGCAGGTTGACGTAGGTTTTCCCGGCCTTGAGATCGGCAACCTGCGCGGCCGTCAGCGTGGCCGTGCCCTTGATCGGGCTGCTCGACACGTCCTTGAACGGCACTTCGACGCCGGCATTGGCGCCCGCTTCGGCCGGGCCGTGGATATGGCCGGCGGTCGCCGGGCCGCTCAGCCCCTTGTAATCGACTTCGTAGGTGATGGTGTCGCCGTTGAGCGTGACCGTCGCCATGCCGGTCCCTGTGGCATCGCTATGGGGCGGGACTTCCTCGCCGCCGGAGAGCTGAGCGGTGTATTTCTGCGCGAAAGCAGGCACGCTGAGCAGGCAGGCGCCCGCGATTAGAAGAGTTCGGAACATTCTTTGTCCTCCCGTTTCGTCGACCCGGCGAACCATGCCGCAGGGCAGTCCGCGCGTCTCGCAAAATTCGTGCGCGCGCAAGGTCGCACCAGGCGTCAACGTTCGACCTGCAGGATGGTTGACCCGGGCCGGTCAGGCGGCGGCGACGCCGAGGAAGCGGTCGAGCAGCGCCGGGTCGGCGATCAGCTCGCCGCTCGCGCCTTGGAACGCGACCCGGCCGCGCTCGAGCACCATCGCCTGCCGCGTGATCGGCAGGATCTGATGCGCGTGCTGCTCGACCAGGATGATCGCCATGCTGCCCTCGCGCACCATGCCGGCGATGATCCCGAGCAATTCCTGGGCGATGAGCGGCGCCAGCCCCTCGAGCGGTTCGTCCAGTAGCAGCAGGCGCGGGTTGAGCATCAGCGCCCGTCCGATCGCCAACATCTGCTGCTCGCCGCCGGAGAGCTGGTTGCCCCGGTTGGCGCGGCCGCTCGCGCAGCCGCGGAAACGTCGCATACACCGCGTCCAGCCCCCAATGGCCGGGGCGCGCCACCACGGTCAGGTTCTCCTCGACCGTCAGCGAGGCGAAGATGTCGCGCTCCTGCGGCACCCAGCCCATGCCCGCCCGCGCGCGGCGATGGCTCGGCGCCGCGCCGATGTCGCTGCCCTCGAACCGCAGGCTCCCGCGCGATTGCCGCGTCGCCCCCATCAGCGTCGCCAGCAGCGTGGTCTTGCCCATGCCGTTGCGCCCGAGCAACGCCAGGCTACCCCCGGCCTCGAGCGCGAACGAGACGTCCTCGAGCACGATCGCGTCGCCGTACCCCGCCCAAACCCCGTCCGCTTCCAACAATCTAGCCATGGCCGAGATACACCTCGCGGACCCGCGGGTCGGCCGCGATCGCCGCCGGCGTGTCCTCCGTCAGCACCGCGCCCGCAACCAGCACCGAGATCCGGTCCGCGAACCGGAACACCAGGTCCATGTCATGCTCGATCAGCAGGATCGTCACCGTGTCCGGCAGTTGCGCGATCGTCTCGAACAATTCGCGGCTCTCCGTCCGCGGCACCCCCGCCGCCGGCTCGTCCAGCAGCAGCACCGCCGGGCGCGCCGCCAGCGCCAGCGCGATCTCGATCAGCCGCCGCTTGCCGTAGGCCAAGTCCCGCGTCCGCTGATGGGCGAGATCCAGCAGCCGCAACCGCGACAGGATCTCCGCCGCCGCATCGATCGCCTCGCCCCGCCTCCCCACCGCCCCAAAGAACCGCGCCCCCAGCCCGAGCCGCTCGCACACCGCCAGCACGACCAATTCCAGCACCGTCATGTCGTCGAACAGCCGGTTGATCTGGAACGTCCGCGCCAACCCGCGCTTGACCCGGCGGTGCTGCGCCAGATGCGTCACGTCCTCCCCGTTCAGCCGCACGCTGCCCGCGCTCGGCACCAGGAACCCGGTCAGCAGGTTGATCAGCGTCGTCTTGCCCGCCCCGTTCGGCCCGATCAGCGCATGCCGCGCCCCCGCCGCCACCGCGAGCGAAACGTCGTTCGTCGCGACGAACCCGCCGAACCGCTTGCTCAGCCCGCTCGTCTGCAGCGCCCAGCTCATCGCCGCCCCAAGCGCCGCAGCGCCCCCATCACCCCGCCTCGCGCGAACAGCACGATCACGATCAGCAGGATCCCCAGCCAGAACTGCCAATAGGTCGGGTTGATCCCGGAAAGGACATGGTGCGCCACCATGAACAGCGATCGCGCCGAGCATCGCGCCATACAGCGTCCCCGTGCCGCCCAGCACCAGCATCAGCATCACCTCGGCCGAACGCGAGAAGCTGAGCTGGTCGATCGAGATGAACTGCGTCGTCTGCGTCAGCAGCGCGCCCGCCACGCCCGCATAGACGGCCGCGACCGTATAGATCGCCACCAGCCGCCCGCGCACGTCGGTCCCGATCGCGGGCATTCGGAACGCGTTCTGCCGGATCCCCTGCAGCGACAACCCGAACGGCGAATGCACGATCCGCCGCGCCAGCCAGAACAGCGCGAACAGGACGACCACGCAATAAATGTAGCCCGTGCGGCTATACAGGTCGAACTCGAACAGCCCCAGCACCGGCGACATCTCGATCCCCTGCAGACCGTCCAGCCCGCCGGTGATGTCCGTCAGCTTGTTCGCCGCCACCGACACGATCGACGCCACCGCCAGCGTGACCATCAGCCGCGTCAGGTCCGCCCCGCGTAACACGAGGAAACTGGTCAGGAACCCGACCGCTCCCGCCACCGCCGCGGCGCAAGCGAGCCCCAGCAGCGGATCGCCCACCCCATGCTTGGCCAGCAACCCCGCCGCATACCCGCCGATCCCGAAGAACGCCGCATGCCCGAGCGAAATGATCCCGGCATAGCCGAGGATCAGGTCCAGCGACAACGCGAACAGCCCGGCCACCGCGATCTGCGACAGCAGCGCCAGATCGTCCGGAAACAGGAACCAAGCCGCCACCGGCGCCGCCCAGAACAACAGCTCCGGCCACCGCCACCGCGCCGCCCGCCGCAACGGCCGCGCATCGAACGCCGCGAGGTCCGACATCACCGCGCCGCCGCCCGCCCGAACAGCCCCTGCGGCCGCAGCACCAGCGCGATCACCATCACCACGTAGATGACGAATGCGCCCGCCTGCGGGATCCAATACTTCCCCTCGACGTCGCAGATCCCCAGGATCAGCGCCGCGACCAGCGACCCCCCGATATTGCCGACCCCGCCCATCGCGACGACGATCAGGAAGTAGACGATGTAGGTGATCGGAAACTCCGGGCTCAGCCCCAGCATCTCGATCCCGAGCGCGCCCCCCAGCCCCGCCAGCCCCGAGCCCAGCGCGAAGGTCAGCACGAAGACCCGGTCGACATCGATCCCCAGGCCCCGCGCCGCCCGCGGATTGTCCACCGCCGCGCGCAGCGTCGCGCCGAACCGCGTCCGCGCCACCAGGAACTGCAGCCCGGCCGCCAGCGCCAGCCCGACCGCGATGAAGAACAGCCGGTAGATGCCGAGATCGGCTCCGGCCACGTGGACCTGCCCCGACAGCATCGCCGGCAGCCGCAACGACTGCTCCTGGTCGCCGAACAGGAAATGCGCCGAACTGATCGAAACGAATACCAGCCCGATCGAGAACAGCACCTGATCCAGATGCGACGCTCCATAGAGCCGCCGATACAACAGCCGCTCCAGCACCACGCCCGCCACCGCCGACCCGGCTGCCGCCAGCGGCAGCGCCAACAGGAACGGCACCCCAACCCGGTTGAGCAGCACGACGAAGGCGTAGCCGCCGACCATCGCGAACGCGCCGTGCGCGAGGTTGACGAAATTCATCAACCCCAGCGTCACCGACAGCCCCACGCTGATCAGGAACAGCAGCACCCCGGACGCGATCCCGTCGAACAGGACCGTCATGGGAGGCGAAAACCTGTTTCAAGCCGCCAGGGCGCTTTTGCAAACAGGTTCTTACTCCTTGCCGGGATCCTTGAAGTCCGCGACCTTGTCGAACTCGACGTTTTGCAGCTTGCCGTCCACCCGCTCGACCTTGCGGATGTAGATCGTCTGCACGATGTCGCGCGTCGCCGGGTCGATGGTGACCGGGTCCGCGCGGGCTGATCCAGCTCAGGCCCTTGGCCGCCTCGATGAATTTGTCCGCGCTCGCATCGCCGCCGGTCTTCTCGAGCGCCTTGTCGATGAGCTGCATCCCGTCATACCCGCCGACCGCCATGAAGTTCGGCCGGTCGTTCGGGTACGCCTTCTCGTACGCGGCCACGAACGCCTTGTTCTCGGGCGATTGGTGCGCGGCCGCGTAGTGGAACGAGGTGATCAGCCCGAGCGCGGTGTCGCCGAGCGTGTCCAGGATGTCCTCGTCGGTGAGATCACCCGTCGAGATCAGCTTGATCCCCGCGGCAGCGAGCCCGCGCTCCTGGAAGCCCTTCATGAACGCGATCGTGCCCGCGCCCGGCGGCAGGAAGATGAACACCGCGTCCGGCTTGGCATCCTTGATCCGCTCCAGGAACGGCCCGTAATCCGGGTTGCTCACCGGCACCCGCACGTCGTCCACGATCGTGCCGCCCTCGGCGGTGAACGTCTTCTTGAACTGCCCTTCCGCGTCGTACCCGGGCCCGAAATCGGCCACCAGCATGAACGCCTTCTTGATCCCGTTCTTGAACGCCCAGCTCGCGATCGGCGCCGAATTCTGCGGCAGGGTCATCGACGCCCGCACGATGTATGGCGACTTGGTGGTGATCGAGGAGGTAGCCGCGTTCATCACCACCATGGGCTTCTTCGCCTGCGCCGAGACCGGCGCCGCCGCGAAGGCCGACGGCGTCAGCGCGAACCCGGCGAGGATGTCCACCTTGTCCTTGATCACCAGCTCCTGCGCGATCCGCTTGCTGACGTCGCCCGAGGTCCCGGGGCTGTCGTCCTTGACCACCAGCTCGACGCGGCGTCCGCCCAGCATGTTCTCGTGCTCGGCCAGGTAGAGCTTCGCGCCATGCTCGATCTGCTTGCCATAGCTGCCGAACGGACCGGAGAACGGCACTTCCAGCCCGACCCGGATCGGATCGGCCGCCTGTGCCGCGCCGGCGAGCAGCAACGCCGCAAGCGCCGCCCCGGCGAACAATTCCCTACGCTTCATCTGTTCCTCCGTTTATGTTGTTTCTAGTTTGAGCGGCGCCGAGGTCGTTTCGTTGTGTGCCGCGGCGACTTCCGTCATCAGCCGCACCAGCGTCGGCCGGTCGCCGCTCGCCAGCGGCTGCAGCAGCCGTTGCTGCACGCGATCCACCGCCGGCGCGACCGCGGTCAGCAGCGCCGCGCCGTCCTCGGTCAGCCGCAGCGCCTTGATCCGGCGATCGCTCGGGCTCGGCTCACGCCGGATCAGCGCCTTCGCCTCGAGCCGGTCGAGCACGCTGCCGATCGTCGATCGGTCGAACGCGATCAACGTCGACAGCCGGGTCGCGTCTACGCCGGGATTGGCCTTGAGCGCGGTCAGTGCCGCGAATTGCAGCGAGGTCAGGCCGAACGCGCCGCACTCCTCGGCGAAGAGCGCCGAGTGGATCTGGTTCAGCCGCCTGACGAGATGGCCGGGCATGTCGTAGATCGGCAGCGACGCCGGCCGCTCGCCGGGTCGGATTGACGAGGCTGCGCTGGGCGCGGCAGACATGAGGACGGCACCACCCGTTTCGTTACTATTGGCAGCATACATCCATTCAGTATGCTGTCAATTCGTCCGGGATGGATTCCGCTCGCCCGCCTCCCCATTTCCCCCGCATGTGCGGCCGTCTCGCCAATGATCTCCCGCCGGAACTGATCCAGCGGATCTTCGCCACCGCCAACGCGCTGCCCAACGTGCGGCCGAGTTGGAACCTGGCGCCCACCATGGACTCGCCCGTCATCCGGCTCCATCCCGAGACCCGCGCCCGCCATCTGGATATGCTCCGCTGGGGCCTGGTGCCGTTCGCGACCACGGACCTCAAGGCCGCCCGCAAGCCGATCAACGCCCGCGCCGAGACGGTCGCGACCTCGCCGATGTTCCGCGCCGCCTTCGCCAAGCGCCGCTGCATCGTGCCCGCCGCCGCATTCTACGAATGGAAGGCCGCGCCGGACGGCAAGCAGCCCTTCGCCATCGCCCGCGCCGACGGCGACCCGCTCGCGCTGGCCGGCATCTGGGAAAGCTGGCGCGCGCCCGATGGCGAGATCCTGCGCAGCTTCGCGGTCCTGACCACGGCCGCCAACGCTCCCATGTCGGCGCTGCACGACCGCATGCCCGTCATTCTCGAGCGCGAGGCCTGGCCGGTCTGGCTCGGCGAGACCGAAGGCGATCCCGCCACCCTGCTCGCGCCGGCCGATGATCGGGTGCTGCGGCTCTGGCCGGTGGCCAAGGCGGTCGGCAACGTCCGCAACGACGGCCCGCATTTGCTCGCATCCCTGTCCGCGGCGGCCTGAAGAGGGCGACACCGAGGCCGCCCTCTCCCCCGACGCCAGGGACTCGTTCATTTTGGAACGCTAGACCTACCTAGTCACCGGTTGCAGAGATGGCAAGCCGCTCGCCTAAGACGTGTGGATCACGCGCCGGGATGGGCAAGCTCCTGCTCGATCGCCGCCACCAGCGCCGGGCTCCGCGGCTCCGCGCCGGAGCGGTAGGTCGACTTGATCAGCCCGTCCCGCCCGATCAGCACCTTGTTGAAGTTCCAGTCCGGCTCCCACGAACGCTCCTGCCGCACCCAGGCGTAGAACGGCATCGCCTCCTTGCCGCGCACATGGCTGATCTCGACCATCGGGAACTCGACCCCGTAGGTCAGCTCGCAGAACTGCTTCACCGCCGCGTTGTTGTCGCTCTCCTGGTTGAAATCCGTGCTCGGCACGCCGATCACCACCAGCCCCGCCGGCCCGCGCTCGCGATAGAGCTTCTCCAGCGCCTCGTATTGATACGTGAAGCCGCAGAACGATGCCGTGTTCACCACGAGCAAAACCTTGCCCCGGAACGAGGCGAAGTCGAGCGTGCCGCCATCGAGCGACGGGAAGCTGAACCGCCACGCGGTCGGCGGCTCCGCCGGTGCGGCGGCCAGTCCCGAGACGAGCGCAGCGCTGAGCAGGGAGCGGCGGGGCAGGGCGGTCATGACGATCCTCCGTGGCTGAAGCTCTCCAACAAGTGGCGCGCTGCTTGGACACGTCCAGGCCTATTGCCAGCCGAACCGTTCCGTCCGACATCGTCATCGATGGCCGACCCTGTCACGACCTGCGGCGTGATCGTCGGCGACGGCGCACGCCTGCTGATCGGGCAGGCCGCCCTGTCGCCGCGATGGGACATCCCGAAAGGCATCGCCGAACCCGGCGAATCCTGGCCCGAGGCCGCCATCCGCGAACTGCGCGAAGAGACCGGCCTGGTCGCTGCGAGCCTGATCCCGCTCGGCCTGCACGACTACCTGCCGCGCAAGCAACTCGCCCTCTTCTCGTGGCGTCCCGCCGTGCTCGACCCGGCGGCGCTCCGCTGCACCTCGATGATCCGCACCCGCGACGGGCGCACCATCCCTGAACTCACCCGCTTCGCCCTGCTCCCCTGGGACGAAGCCCTCGGCCGGCTCGGCAAGAACATGGCCCGGGTGCTCGCCGCGATCGGACCCCAACGCGCGCTGGGGTCCGATCCCGTCGCCTAGGGCGTCAGGCCCGCTCGACGCACATCGCCACGCCCATGCCGCCGCCGATGCACAGCGTCGCCAGCCCCTTCTTGGCGTCGCGCCGCTGCATCTCGTGCAGGAGTGTCGTCAGGATGCGCGCGCCGGATGCGCCGATCGGATGCCCGATCGCGATCGCCCCGCCATTGACGTTCACCTTCGACACATCCCAGCCCATGTCCTTGTTCACCGCGCACGCCTGTGCCGCGAACGCCTCGTTGGCCTCGATCAGGTCGAGATCGGCCGCCGTCCAGCCCGCGCGCTCCAGCGCCTTGCGCGAGGACGGGATCGGGCCCGTGCCCATGACGGCCGGGTCGACGCCCGCCGTCGCGAAGCTCGCGATCCGCGCCAGCGGCTTGAGCCCGCGCCGCGCCGCCTCCTTGGCCGACATCAGCACCAATGCGGCCGCGCCGTCGTTGATCCCGCTGGCGTTGCCCGCCGTCACCGTCCCGTCCTTCGAGAACGCCGGCCGGAGCTTGCCCATGGCGTCGACGGTCGAATCGTGCCGGATATACTCGTCGTCGGCCACGACCGTGTCGCCCTTGCGGCCCTTGATGGTCACCGGAACGATCTCGTCCTTGAACTTGCCTGCCTTCTGCGCCGCGCTCGCCTTGTTCTGGCTCGCCGCCGCGAACTCGTCCTGCTGCTGGCGGGTGATCTGATATTTGGTCGCCACGTTCTCCGCCGTGGTCCCCATGTGATAGCCGTTGAACGCGTCCCACAGCCCGTCCTTGATCATCGTGTCGATCAGGCCGAGGTCGCCCATCTTCTGGCCTGCCCGCAGGTAGGCCGCATGGGTCGACTGGCTCATGCTCTCCTGCCCGCCGGCGACGACGATCTCGCTCTCGCCGGTGACGATCTGCTGCGCTGCCAGCGCCACGGTCCGCAGCCCGGAGCCGCACACCTGATTGATGCCAAAAGCGGTTGCGCTGTCCGGGATGCCCGCCGCCCGGGCAGCCTGGCGTGCCGGGTTCTGCCCCTGCGCGGCGGTCAGGACCTGGCCGAGGATCACCTCGTCGACATCGGCCGGATCGACCTTCGCCCGCTCGAGCGCCGCCTTCAGCGCCTCCGCTCCGAGCACATGCGCCGGCACGCTGCCGAACGCGCCGTTGAAGCTGCCGACGGGGGTCCGCACGGCCGATACGATGACGACGTCTTCCATGTGAGCGCTTCCCTATCTTTGTCCCGCAGAGATAGACACTCAGAGGGCGCGCAACCAGTCCAGCAGCGGTTGCCACAGCGCGGTCTCCGCCCGCCGCCCCGCCGTCATGCCGATATGCCCGGATTCCGGGCGGTGGACCGTCGGCGCTGGAAGCTGCGCTGCCAGCCCGAGCGCGCTCCCCGGCGGCACGATCCGGTCCCGCGACGGCACCGCGACGAACGCGGGGCAGTGCAGCGCTTGCGGCATGACGTGGTCATCGCCGATCCGCCATGTCCCGTTGACGGGACGATTGTCCCGATACCAGCCCGAGAGCACCTCCCGCGCCACCGGCGCCGCCAGCGGCACCCCATCGTTGAGCCAGTCCTCGAGCGCCACGAAGTCCCGCGCCGCCGCACTCGCCGGGTCGAGCTGCGCAAAGGCCCGGTATTTCGTCGTGATCGCCCCCGGCTCGATCCGCGCGAACAGCGTCTGCAACGCATCGACCGGCAGAGTCCCGGTCGCTTCCAGCAGGGGCTCGGCCTTCGCCAGCCCGGCGCCCAGCGCAACCGCGGCGTCCCGCTGCTCCGCATGGAAGTCCCATGGCGTCGCCAGCAGCGCCAATCCGCGCACATGGCTGGGCTGCCGCAACGCCGCCGCCATCGTAAGCAACCCACCCATGCAATAACCGACCAGCACCAGCGGCCGCCGCCGCGACAGCATCGCCCGCTCCAGCCGCGCGACGATGGCCGTCAGATCGAACCGGCGCTCCGCCGTGCCGGGCCATCCCCAGTCC
Source organism: uncultured Alphaproteobacteria bacterium (assembly GCA_963848035.1). GTDB lineage: Bacteria > Pseudomonadota > Alphaproteobacteria > Acetobacterales > Acetobacteraceae > JAVVHH01. The sequence continues at coordinate 365,477 of CAWKCD010000001.1, read as the reverse complement.
AGCAGCAACGGCCGGATCCGCCGCCGAGCCAGCCAGCGCAGCATCGAGCGCTCCGGCAACAGGTCCAGCACGTAGGCACGATTGATCAGGCTCGGGACGAACAGCACCGGCAGATCGCCGCGCCGGCCGTAATCCAGCAGTCGGCAGTCGCCCTCAGCCCAGATCGTCGGCGGGTCGAGCAACGCGCGCTGATAAGGGTGACGCCGATACGCCGCGATCCCCGCCAGCAGCACCGGGTCGATCGTCCCCGGAACCGGCTGCACGTCCTTCGGAGGCGCCGCCATCCCGGTCAGATGCAGCCAGAGCGGGCGAGGGCCCCTGCGGCGCAGCGGCCCCGGGGCGTCTGGCCGGGTCATCGCCGATGGCGATCGCTTGCGCCGCCCATAGGTCGATCGCACGCTGCGACGCCTCCTGCGTCTCCCGATCTACCGCCAGCGCCGCCAATTCGCTCTGCCAAATGGTGATCCAATCCGGCCACCAAACCTCGTTCGGCGAAGCGGGCGGTGAATCGGGTCTGGCGTTCATGCTGCACCTGCACGATAAAGTATCCGACCATACTGCCAGAGGTTACAATGGCCGAAACGCCGACGTCAGCGCCAGGGCAGCCGCCCGCGCCTCCCCAGAACCCGCCCGCACCCTCGTCGCCGCCGGTCGTTGTGAAGAAATACGCCAACCGGCGTCTCTACAATACCGAAACCTCGAGCTACATCACCCTCGAAAACCTGGCAGAAATGATCCGCGCCGGCCGCGATTTCGTCGTTTACGACGCCAAGTCCGGTGACGACATCACCCGCGGCGTGTTGACGCAGATCATCGTCGAGGAAGAGAGCAAGGGCAGCGCCATGCTCCCCACCGGCTTCCTGCGCCAACTGATCGGCTTCTACGGCGGCAACCTCCAGGGCGTCGTGCCGCGCTACCTCGAACACAGCATGTCCAACTTCGCGCGCCAGCAGCAGCAGGTGCGTCAGATGATGGAGCGCACGTTCAGCCCGTTCCTGCCGACGCCGATCGACGAGATGAACCGCCAGAACATGGCGTTGTTCGACCGTGCGATGAGCATGTGGAACCCCTTTGCGAAGAGCACGGACGAAGAGCAGGCTTCGGGCGAACACACGGCCGAACACACGTCAGCCGAGCATGAGGAGCAGACGCCCGCGCCCGTCCAGGTGCAGCAGCAGGCGCCCGACACCTCCAGCGCCGAACTCGAGCGTCTGCGGCAGGAGATCGAAAGCCTTCGTCACCAGCTCGCTGCGGCCCACGCCGCCGCGGTCATCCCGGCCGCGCCGGTCGCCGCGCCCCTGAACGCACCGGCCAACGTCGTGCGCGACCAAGCCGCAGCCAAGGGCCCGAAGAAGCCGATCCGCGGCAAGACGTCCGTCGAGAGCTAGTCCCAGGAGAGCGGCGGAAAGCGGACGAGCGGGAAGTTCGCGAGACGCAGCACGCCGCTCTCCAGCGACACCGGCAAACGCACCCGTTTGCCGCCCGACGGCGCCGCGAGGATCGCGATCACCGCCTTCGCGGCCCCGGCCTGCGCCGGCGCCAGCGCGCCAGCCTTCACCAGATCGTCCAGCAATTGCGGCAAGCCGCCGGCGTCGATCATGCCGTCCGCGTGCGGCTGAAGCGCATCATCGAGCGTGATCGTGCCGGTGCCGGCCGCGTCCAGCCGGTCCCAATGCACCTCGGCCTCCGCGATCTCGATCTGCCCGCCCGCCGCGCGCCAAGCCGAAGCGCTGGCCCGCGGGGTTGCCGCGACCGGCGGCGACGGCGTGATCCGCGCGCGGAGATGAGCGCTGTCGATCGCCGTCGAGACCTGCGGCAGCGACACGCCCGCGACGTCGGCCACGATCGTATCCGGCGGCAGCGTGATCTCGCCCGTGGCGATCCGCATCCCGCCTGCCGGCAACGTCGCCCGCAGTCCGGCGATGCGTCCGTGCGGCGGCGCTGCGCCGGTCAGATCGGCCGTGAGCTCCGTAAGATCGGCGGTGAACGGGACCGGCGCGATCCCCCGCGCCGCCACCGATTGTGCGCCGCCAGCGCGGACCGACAGCTCGGTCGGGTGCAGAAAGGCGAGCGCGACCCGGACACGCTCGCTGCGCCAGACCAATCCCGGCAGGAGAGTGCCTTCCGCCGAGACCCCGCTCAGCTCGACCGCGGCGGAGAACGGCCAGCCGCCCCAGTGCTCGCCCTCGGCGGCCACCGTCCACCCAGATTGCCTATCCGCCACCTCGCGGAGGCCGGCTTCGAGGCGCCGGCATAGAATCGCCCACAAGACGGTGTCAGCGAGCAATAGCAACAATAATGCAACAAAAACGGAGCGGATGCGCCGACGCCTTCGTAGTCCCGCGGTCATTTTGCCTGCTTCATGGCGCTCGTCCCGTCGCATGTTTTGAAACTCGTCCACAGTTTCGGAGAAACTCACCAAATAGTGAGGCGCTTGACCCGATATTCACGCCGGGTTGCTTTGGCCACGCGCACGCGTTCCGAACCGAGTCCATAAAAATCAAAGACTTATCCAAAATATATTGCGTAAGAACAAGTATCGTGCATGGCGCGTCTCAAAACCGTTACCGCTGTAGGACCCCGGTTCGGCCCTCGTTCGTGCTGATTTCGGCCGCTGCCACCCGGTTGTCCGAGCGATCATCCACCGGCTTATCCACAGGGTTGACACCCAGGTTCGCCTCCAGCCAGCGCTGTTTCAGTTCGGCTGCAAGCTGCGGGCCCGGGAGATGCGGGGGGATCGGCTCGCCGACATGGATACGGACCGTTCCCGGCCGCTTTCGGAACGCCCGACGGCCCCAATACAGCCCCGAGTCGGTTGCCACCGGGTAGATCGGCAGCCCCGTCCGCGCCGCGATCATCGAGAAGCCGCCCCGGATCTCCGCGTCCTGCCCGAACGGCACCCGCGTGCCTTCGGGGAAGATCACGATCTGCCGCCCCGCCGCCTTCGCACGCTGCGTCGCCTGGAGCAGCCGCCGCACCGTCGTCACCGACGCACCCCGGTCGATCGGGATCTGTCCCGCGCCCGGCAACATCGGCCCGAACAACGGGATCTTCTCCAGCTCGGCCTTGTACACGTAGCTGAACTTCGGCAGCAGCGCGGCCCAGATCAGCGTGTCGAACGCCGACTGGTGTTGCGACGCGAGCAGCAGCGCACCCGGATTCGGCCAATCCGGCAGCCGCTCCAGCCCGGTGATCCGGACATGGATCCCGCAAATCCCCCGCGCGCCCGCCAGCACCCAGCGCGCCCACAATCGCGCCAGGCCCAGCGTGCGCGCCGGCGCTATCGCCCGCACCGCGACGCCCACCAACCCGAGCACGAAGGTGATGCCGAAGAACCACGCGTTGAACACTGCCGAGCGAACCAGGATCACGGTTTGACGCCTCTCCTCAACCCCTTGGTCGCGCCCACCACTGCCCCTGGGCTTAACCCGAGCCGCACCGCCAGCAGCTTATCGTACTCCCCGGCCAGCAGCCGGATGGCCGCAATGTCGATCCGTCCGCGCATCGCCGGCGGCTGCACCGGCACCGGGTACAGCGTCACCTCCGGCAGCGACCGCCCGATCTCGAGCAGCGCCCGCGGCATGTGATACCCCGCCGTGACCACGATCAGCTTGCGCATCCCGTTCTGATGCGCCCAGGCCGCTGCCTCGGCGGCGTTGCCGATCGTGGTCGTCGCCTCGCGGCCGAGCGTGATCCGGTCGCCGACCACCGCCGGGTCGAGCTTCACGCGCTTGGCGAGTTCGGCCATCTCGGCGCCGCGGCCCACGCCCGACACCAGCAGCATCGGCGCCACCCCCTCGGCCAGCAGCTGCAACCCGGTCTCGATCCGGTCCGCGCCGCCGGTGAGAACGACGATCCCATCGGCACCTGGCGGCTTGCGCGCCTTGACCCGTGCATCGTGGCTATACGCCGTGAACCCCGCCGCCCAGACGGTCGCCACGACGAGGATCGAGAGCAGCAGCAGCGACGGCCACCGCCAACTCACGGCAATCGCCGCAACCAGCGCCGCACCGTCCCGTGCGCAGTGAGCCAGCCGATCGCCGCCGCCGCCAGCGGCAAAGCCGGCAGCGAGAGCCAGATCGTCACCGGCACCGCCGCGAACGAGGCGCCGAGCCCCTCCGGCGCCTCCACGCCGCTGAACGGCGCCGCCAATCCCGTCAGCTCCACCAGCAGCGGCAGCGCCGCCACTGCGCCGATCGCCGCGCCCAGCGCCGTCAGCCGCGTGATCCGCCGGGCGAACCGGCTGGCGATATAGGAATCCGTGGCGCCCAGCCCATGCACCGTCTCGATCGCGTCCCGCCGCGCCGCCAGCCCGGCGCGCGTCGCCACCGCCACCACCGCCGCCGCGACGAATGCCACCACCGCCAGGGCCAGCCCGGCGCACGCCTGCAGGCTCCGCGCCAGCGCCGACAGGCTCCGCACCCAGCGGTCGTGCTCCTCGATCAGCGTCCCCGGCGCCGCCGCCTCGAGATTGCGCGCCAAGGCCGCCCGGTCGAGCCCGGTCGGCTCCAACCGCACCTCGATCACCGCCGGCAGCGGGATCGCGATCCGCCCGACGCCCGACCCCAGCCAGGGCCGCAGCAGCGTGTCCAACTCGTCGTCGCTCAGCACCCGGCTGGCGGCAACGCCCGGAGCCGCCGCCAGCGCCGCTCGCACTCGGTCGATCCGCGCGCCGCCACTCGCGCCGGCGCCGGCCGACACCTGATCGCCGGGCTGCGGCACCTGCACCGTCATGATCGCGCCGACACCGCGCTGCCAATGCTGCGCCAGCGCCGACGCGCCGACCGCACCCGCTAGCGTCAGCGCCGCGAGGAACGTCATCGCCGCCACCAGCGACGGCAACAACCGGTCAGACATCGCCCGGCGGACGCCCAGATCATCGAACCCGGCCGGGCGCAGCAATTCCTTAGTCATCGCGGATCAAATGGCCCTCTTCCAGCCTTAGGGTGTGAGCAGGATGCCGGCTCACCATGGCGTCGTTGTGCGTCGCGATGATCACGGTGGTGCCGAGCCGGTTCATTTCGTGCAGCAGGTGCATCAGCCGTTCCGCCTGCTGCTCGTCGAGATTGCCGGTCGGCTCGTCGGCCAGCAGCAGCAGCGGCCGGGCTACCACCGCCCGCGCGATCGCGACACGCTGCTGCTCGCCGCCGGACAGCTCCGCCGGCCGCGACTCGAGCTTGCGCCCCAGCCCCACCCAGCTCAGCAACTCCACGGCATCGACGCGGATCTGTCCCTCGGGCCGGCCCGAGATGCGCAGCGGCAGCGCCACGTTGTCATAGACCGAGAGATGCGGCAGCAGCCGGAAGTCCTGATAGACCACGCCGATCCGGCGGCGCAGCGGCGGCAGTTCCGAGCGCCCTGCATCCGCGATCTCCTGTCCCAGCAGCGTCAGCCGCCCCCGGCTCGGCAGCGCCGTCAGCGATAGCAGCCGCAGCAGGCTGGTTTTCCCTGCGCCGGACGGCCCCAGCAGCCAGCGGAACCCGCCCTCCGGCACTTTCAGGCTCAGCTCGTGCAAAACGACGGCCTTGGCCGGACCCGTTCCGTAATCGAGTCCAACTCCCTCCAGAACCACCATACCCGACTCATCGCCTCGCCCACGCGCGGCGCGGTTGTGCCACGGTCGGCTTTGGGCGGAAACGCTAGAAAGCGTGCCGCAGCTTCGCGTGGCTGTTCAGGCCTTTGCGGGCCTTGTATCACATAAGCATGAGGATTGTGTGTCCCGCTTGCGCCGCCACGTATGACGTCCCCGAAGGGCGTCTCGTGCCGGGACGCGTTGTTCGTTGCGCCCGTTGCGCAACCGATTGGGAGCCGGTCGCGCACAAGCCCGCGGCCGATGAACCCGTCCCAAACGCGCCCGCGGTGCCAGAGCCGCCGCCCGAACCGCCGCCGCCCGAACCCGAACCGGTCGTCGAACCGCCGGCTGAAATCGAGCCGGCGCTGTCCGCCGAGCCTGCCGTCCCGGCTTGGCGTGCCTGGCTGCTGCCGGCGGCCTGGGTGCTGAGCGCGGTCGTCCTGCTCGCGGTCGGCTTCCTTGCCTTGTCGGCGCGCAACTCGATCATGCACGCGTGGCCGCCCAGCATCCGGGCCTACGGTGCGATCGGGCTCGGCCCGAAGCACTGACGCAAGGCCGATTCCGGGGCTAGTTGTTCCCGGCCACAGCCGCGATCGGGAACGACTCCGCATCCGGCGCTTCGATCGTGAACTTCGCCCGCTGCTTGTGCGTCGGCGCCACCTCGGTCGCGAGCTTCTGCACCATCGGCGCCACGAACTTGCCCAGGTCGAAATTGTCGACCAGCCGCGCCCCGTTGCCGGCCTGCCCCTTGATCACCCGCAGCATCGCGGTGGCGAACACCCCGTTGCGGTCGTCGTACGAGTCCAGCGCCTCCTGCTCCGTCGACGCCGCCGCCAGGATGTAGCGCCCGCTCTCGTGCGCGATCTTGCCGGTGGCATCCAGCGAGAACCCGCCGGCATGGCACGTGTCGAGGAACAGCATCGTGTTGTTCGACTTGATGCCCGCCAACGCGTTCAGCAACGCCGCCTCAGAGAGTGCCGTCGTCGTCACCTCGTCGACCGTCTTGGTGCTGTTGGTGATGAAGTAGTACCGCCCGTCCAGGACCTCGCCGTGCCCCGAGAAATAGATCAGCACCGTATCGTTCGCCGTCGCGTGCTGGCCGATGTCGCCCAGCGCCTTGATCACCGCCGTCGTGCTCGCGTTCTTGTCGAACAACTCATAGACGGTCGTATTGCCGTAGGTGTTCGGCCGCGCCGCCTTGATCGCCTCGGCCACCGACTTCGCATCCGGCACCGCATAGCGCAGCCCGACGATCTTCGGCCCGTAATCGTTCACGCCGACCGCCAGGATGTAGACGTTGGGCTTGCTCTTGTCCTCCTGGTCGGACGTCGTCGTATGCAGCACCTCGACCAGCCGCGACTCCGCATAGGTCTGCTGCCCCTTGTCGTACGCCCGCAACTGAACCTTGTTGATCCCCGGCAGCAGCGCCGTCGTCTGCTCCTGCGTCGCGCTGCCATCGGCCGAAACGTCGCGCACCGCCCGCCCGCCATTATGGCCGTTGACGAACACGTCCACCGCGCTCGTCCCGCCCGCCCCGCGCAACCCGTATTGCAGCGTGATCTCGGACGCCGCCGCCGGAACGACCACGTCGTTGCTCTCCGCCTTCGCCGCCACCGGCGTCAGCCCGCGGGTGATGCTGCTGGCCGCCAATTTCTCGCACTGCCGCGCCGAGCCGATCGTGTAGCAGACCGCGCGCAGGTCGATCGCGGGCGGCGGATTCTGCGCCAGCGTCTGACGCACGCCGTCCAGCCCCACCGCCGGGTCGGTCGTCGGCTGCCCGTGCAGGTTCGCCGCCACCGTGTCCGGCGCATAGAACTGGCGATACACCTGCGCGAAGCTGAACCAATCCGGCACCTGGTTCTTGGCCCGGTTGAGCAGCAGGCCCACCATCCCGGTCCCGCCCGTATCCGAGTAGTCGAAGAACCCGGTCGGCGTCCACGCCACCCACCGCTTGGCGTCGTTGGCCGCGAACAGCGCCACCCGCGGCGTCAATTCGCCCCGCGCGCTCAGCCCGAACCACCGCAGCGTCCCATCGCCCACCGCCGCGACCACGACCCGGCCGTCGCCCGAGACGCCGACCCCCCAGACCGCGCCGGGCAACTCGGCCGCCGCCAATGGCGCGGCGTCGCTGCCATAGACTCGAAGCTGATAATCCGTCCCCAGCACGACCAGCCCCGTCGGGCTGGTCGCATAGGACCGCGACAGCTCCTCCGGCGCCAACTGCACCGTGCGCCCGTTGATCCGCGGCTTGGCCGTGTTGCGCCACTCGGTCACCTCCGGCCGGGGTCCGGTCGCGACCGGCGCCGGCGCCGGCTCGGGTGCGGCCACCGGCGTCAGCGCCCGCGTTCCGCCCGGCGGGCCGACCCGGCGCTGCGACATGTCGAAAATCCAGGGCGTCGCCATCGCCTTGGTCTGCAACTGCACCGACATCCCATCCGCCGACACCCGGAACAGCCGATCCCCGACATCGCGGAAATCCAGCCCCGGGCTCTCCTTGCGGAACACCGGCCGCCCGCCGCCATCCAACCGCGCCATCCCCGGGTCGGCGCCCACGATGATCGCGCCGCCATCCGGCGTGCCGCCGATCTGGAAGATGGTGTCGCGCATCCCCGGCCAATCGGTCGGCCGCGAATTGCCCGGCGTCCAATGACGCACCACGCTGCGGCCATCATGCCCGCGCAACGATCCGGCGGCCACCAGCGAGCCATCCGGCGTCCAGCTCACCGCGCCAAGCCCGCCCGTGCCGCTCTCGCGCTTGCCGGTCGAGTCGTTGGTCAGGCTGGTCCGCGGCGACAGGTCCTGCGCGTTCAACAGCTCGACCCGCGCCTGGTCGCCGTAGCCGACCGCGACGGTCCGCCCGTCCGGTGACACCGCAACCGTATAGGGATGCGCGCCCGGCACCGGCGTCCGGGCGGCGAGCCGCCGTCCGGTCGGGTCGTAGAGCCGGACGTCGCCGTCATACCCGGTCGCATACAGCCGCCCGCGCGTGTCGAACGTCACCGACGTCAGGCGCTGGTGGAAACTCGCGTCGCTGCCGATCACGCTGCCATTGCTGGCGTCCACCAGCCACATGCCGCCGCCATTGCCCATCGCCAGCGCGAAGCTGCGCCCGTCGGGCGAGTAGGCGATGTCGTTGATCGGCCCCGGCAGGTTCGGCAGCCGCCCTTTGAGGCGCTGCGTCTGCAGATCGAACATATAGACCGCGAACGCCTTGTCGAACGCGAACCCGGTATTCCCGCCCACCAGCAGCGTCTTGTCGTCCGGCGAGATCGCGACCGCATAGATCGCCCCCTCGTCGCCCCGGTCGATCGGCACCCGCAACGTCGCCAGCGGCGCCCCGTTGCTGGCCTGCCAGACCCGGATCGTCTTGTCGTCCGACCCGGTCACGATGATGCGCCCGGCACGATCCGTCGCGAACCGGTTCACCACCTGCGTATGGAAATCCGCATCGATCCGCAGGATCGGCGGATCGCCCGGCGGCTGACCCGCGGCCGCTGGCGTCGTCGGCGGCGCCGGCGGTGCGGCCACCGGCGTGAGCTGCCGGGTCAGCCGATCCATCAGCTGACCCGAAGCGCCCGGTGCGGCGACCAGCCCGAGCAGCAGCCCGGCGCCGAGCAGCCCGCCCCGGACCGATCGCCGCACCATCGTCACGAAAGTTCGAAGGCGCTGTGGTTCGTCTGCGCCCGGGTGATCGTCTGCTCGAACTGGTCACGCTTGGCCAGGTTGGTCGACGTCGCCGCCTGCACTTGCGACGCGGCACTGCTCGCCTGCGGCGCCGGCCGGCGCGGCGCCGGACGCGGCCCGCTCGAAGGCGCCGGCCCGCCATAGGACTCGGTCTGCACTTCGCGGCTCGCATACGAGAAGTCCTGGCTGCGGCTCTGGATGTGGCCGCTGATCTCGCGTGCCAGCCGCAAGTCGGATTCCGAATGCGCCCGCACGCCCGCCATCAGCGCCGCGGCCTGGTCGCGGCTCAGACGCCCGGCACGGTAATCGGCCCGGATCCGCGAGGCCTCGCTCGTGCGGCACGCATACAGCCGGTTGAACGCCAGCTGCGTCTTGTCGATCGACTCGTTCTCCCGCTGCAGGTCGCCATAAACGGCCGAATACAGTTGCGCCTGGTCGGCGTACTGCTTCTGCCGCGCCCGCCAGTAGCCGCCGACCGCGCCCAGCGCGCCGCCGGCCAGCGCGCCCAGCGCCGCGCTGCGCATGTTGCCGCCCGCCGCCAGGCCGATCAGCCCGCCCGCGACCGCGCCCACCGCCGCCCCGGCAAGGATGTCCTGCGCAAAGTAATCACCCGTCGAGCGCAACGCCGCCCGCTCGGGCCGGCACACGTCGTTCGCGTCGTCGGCTTCGCCGCCCATCCCCGCACACCCCGGCAACACCAGGGAGATGCTCAACAATAGCATGAGTGGAAGACGCAACAGGTGTTTGAGGAGCATTCTCTATTCCCAGGTTATCGCGTTTCGTGGTGCAGCATTACTTGCTGAAATTGATGTTCCGTCCGAGGTCGAGGTCGCCGACCGCTTCCGGATCTTGCCGGTTTTGGGAGTACTGCTCGGTGAGTTTCACCGTCCGGTTGAACACGTCGATCAAGGTCCCACCCTCGGCCGAATTCATTTCATGGACCAGCGCCAAGGTGAAGTAGCTACCCTTCGAACTCTCGAGCGCACTCTGCTCGCGCTTGGCCGCCGCCAACAGCAGCCCGTTCGCCGCGATCCGGTTGCGCCCGCCCATAGCCCGCGTCCGCCCGGTCTCGGGCGGCGGCATCGTCGCCTCGAAGGCCGCGTTGACCTGCTCGTCCGTCACGTTCGGCGGCAGGTGGAAGAACTTGCTGCGCGCGCCCAACACGTCCGCCTGCAGCGCCCGATACACCCCCGCGCTATGACACGCGTCGATTACCGCGACGACGTTCTTGGTCTGCAACCGGTTGATCATGAACGCCAGCCGCTGGCTGAACAGCAGGTTCTTCGCATCGGCGTTCGGATCCTCGAAATCATACGGCACGAGATACTCGTCCCAACCGTCGCTCGAGGTCTGCGACTTGAACCGGCCACCATGGCCGGAGAAGTAGATGAACACGAAGTCCTGCGGCTGCGCCACGTTGGTCAGCCAGTTCATTCCCTTGACGAAATCGGCGTTCTTACCGTTTTCGAGGAACTGGACGTGATCCTCCGGCACCGGGAACAGCTGCATCATCGTCATGGTGAACTGCGCCGCGTCCTGGTTGGACTTGGTCAGCTTCTCGACGTTGGCGCCCATCGCCAGGATCCAGACCTTGGGCCCGTCCTGCGCCGCCGCCGGCGGGGCCGGGGAGGGCGCGGGCGGCGGAGTGTTGTTGGAGGCTTGCTGCGATGGGGCCGGTTGCGGAACGGGCGGCGGCGCGGGCGGCGTGACGCTGCCCGTCACCTCCGCCGGCGGGACCGTCACCGGCGGATTGCCGGCGGCCGGAATGATGTCGTAGGTGACCTTCGCCGCGCTCCAATCCGCCGCACTCGCGCCGCCCAGCCGCTGCATATCCTGCACCAGCGCGTTCGCGTCCGCGTAAGTCGTGCCGGTTGGCTGCAGATCCGTCCGCGCCGTCCACAGCAGATAGAGATCCTCCGTCCCGGCCGGACCATCGACCCGGAACCGGAACGGATCGCCCGAGGTGCCCGCGCAGTAGCGCTTGTCCGCCTCGACCTGCGCCGCCGCGCCCACTTTGGAGAACTGGTTCGGGAACACCCTCGCGACCTCGCCCGCGGTCGAGATGTTCCACAGCGTCGCGAACCCGGTCTTGGACGCCTGGAAACAGATCGACACCATCGATCCGATCTTCGGCTCCTTCTGGTCCAGGCTGACCGACGTCTGGACCGGCGAACCGTCATTCGCCGGCACTGGCGTGAGCCCGCGCGTTCGTTGCGCATTCGCGGCGGACACGGCAATCACCATGCTGACCGCGACGAAGGCGACGCGCAACCGGCTCGATTTCATGGGGTGTGGTCCGTTTCTTGGCTCGTTCAAGAAACCATATTATCACTTTTGGGACAAGAGCGTGAGCCGCATCTGCGCGGCCCGACCCGGCCGCCGCGCTCCCCTTGATTCTGCCGTCAGAACGGCTTCAGCAGCCGATCGATGTAATCCAGCTCCGGCTGCGGACGCGTCCGCTCCGCCCCGCGTCGGCGCAGCTCTTCCTGGATCTCGCGCGTGCGCGCCTGCTCCATCTCGTCCGGCACGTGGACGTCTCCGGCCTCCTCGCTGCCCGACGTGCCCTGGTGCAGTGGCCGACCCAGCGGATCGCGCCGCGCAGAGCGGTGCTGTCCCTGCGGCTGCTCGCCGGGCTTGGAGCCGCTGGTCATGCCGTCGCGGTTCTCGGTCCCGCCATAGGAGTTGCCGTTCTGCCCCTCCTGGCCCTCGCCCTCTTCGCCCTCCTGGCCTTCCTGCTGGCCGGTGCCGAACTGCCGGGCGACCTGCTGGCCCATCTGCTGGCCGCCTTTCTGCAGCGCCTCGATCGCCCGCTTGGCCGCGTCGCTGGCGGCCTGGTCGCGCCCGTCGGCGAGCGCCTGCGCGCCCTCGCGCATCGCCTGATCGGCCTCGCCGAGCGGCTCCGGCACCTTGCCGGTGAGGTCGCCGAACCGCTGCATCAGCTCGCCCAGCGCCCGCCGCATTGCCTGCTGCGACTTTTGGTCACCGGCCCGCTGTTGGCCCGATTGCTGTCCTGGCTGCTGGCCCGGCTGCTGTCCGGGAGTTTGGCCCGGCTGCTGCTGCCCGAGCGTCTGGTCCGGACGCGGCCCGGCCCCGTTCGCGCGCGGCGTCGCGCGGCTCTCGCTGCGGTCCAGCAGCTTGCCCTCGCGCTGGACCATATCCTGCACCGCGTCCATCTGCTCGCGGCCCTTCTGCCGCCGCTCCGCCCGCTGCCGCTCGCGCGCCTCGCCGCTCTCCGGCCGCGCATTCTGCAGCTGCTCCAGCAATTGCTCGAGCTCGGCCATCTGCCGCTTGGCGTCCTCGGTTCGGCCCTCCTTGAGCGAGTTCTGCAGTTGCTGCGCCAGCCGATCCAGCTCCTGCGCGTCCGTGTGCGGGATGTTGGGATCGAACGGCATCTCGCTGCCCTCGCGCCGCGCCTGCTCGGCCAGCGCTTCCAGATGCTTCTGGATCGCGTCGCGCAGCTCCTGCATCCGCCGGTCGACCTCGGCCTTGTCGGGAGCGTCCGCCTTGTCCTGCTGCTCCATCGCGTCGCGCATCGCCTGCCGCGCCTGCTCGAGCGCCCGCGCGGTCCGCTCCGGCGCGCCTTCCTCGAGCGCGAGCGCCAGCTCCCACATCCGGCCCTGCGCCTCGTCCACCGCCTCCTGCCCGTGCCCGCGCTGCAGCAGCCCCGAGAGCGCCCGCAGGTTCAGGAGGATGCCGTCGGCATTGTCGAACGAGTCGGGCTGGTCGCCGATCGCGTCGATCACCGCCCGCGCCGACTTCCGCTCCTCCGGCGTCAGGCTGAGCTGCCGCCGTACCGCGATCAGCGCGCGGGCCACCGGATGCTGGAACACCCGCTCCGGCAGCGTGAACGCCTGCGCCTCGCTCGCGCCGACATGCCCCGGCGCGTCCTTCGCCACCACCCGGGCCATCACCGGCAGCCCGGCCCAGGGATGCGGGGTCAGGTCGCTGACCACCACTCCGCGCGGCGATTTCGGGTTGCCCGCGATCGCGCCCGGCACCACCAGCGCCGGCGCGTCCGGCCGATCGCGCAGCCGCAGCTCGATCTGCACCGAGGTCACGCCGTAATCGTCCACCGCCTGCCAAGCGAACCGGCTCTGCCGCGTCTGCCGTCCGCCGGCGACGTTCGGCGCCGGTGGATCCGTGAACGCCGGAACCGGCGCCAGGTCCGGGATCAGCGTCAGCGCCCAGGCGGCCAACGCGCCGCCATGCCGCCGCACCGAAAGCCGCGTATGTTCGCCGGCTTGGAGGTCGAGGTCGCGCTCCGCCTGCCAGCTCTTGGCGTCCAGCGCCTTGAACGGCTCGGCCGCGTCGCCCACCGACAGCTCCGGCGCCGCGCTGCCGCCCGTGACGCTCACCGTCACATGCGACCCTTCCGGCACCCGTGCCTCGGCCGTCTCCGGGCGCAGCACCAGCGGCGGCAGGCCGGTATAGGCGGGCGGCGTGATCCAGGCCTGGATCTCGGTGCCGGGCCCGGCGGCCGCATCGGGCAGCGTCGGCAGGAAGCCGCGCAGCAGCCGGGCAGGGGCGTCCCGCCCGGCGATCCCCAGCGCCGCGACGAGCGCCACCAGCAGCGCCCCCCGCAGCGCCCAACCGTCCCGCCGCGCCAGGCCCGGCCGCGGCGTGCCGACGCGCAGCCGCGCGATCTGCCGCCGCATCCGCGCCACGTGCTCGCGCCACAGGATCTCCTGCTCCGGCGTCGCCGCCGCCGGCTGGTCGCCGATGGCGGCCAGTGGCCGGTGCCGCAATCCGCTCTCCCGCTCGAGCCGCCGATCCGCAAGCTCCGGGCTCGGCCGCACCACCCGGCGCAACCCCCGCCACAGCAGCGCCGCCGCGGCGATCAGGACCGCCGCGAGTAGCCCGAGCCGCGGCCAGCCCGGCAGCCACCCCGGCGCATCCACCAGCGCCAGGCACGCATACGCCCCGAGCACGCCGACCGCGGGCCATACCGCCGGCCAAAGCTGTTCGAACCAGAGGGCCGCCTGCGCCGCGCGGCGCTTGCGGGTGAGAAGCGCGGGCTCTGCCGCCCTCTTCACGCGAGCCAAGCCGGGATCCTCTCGCCCGCCCACAGCGCCTCGAGCGCCTGTCGCTCCCGGATCACCGACCATCGCGAGCCATCGACCAGCACTTCGGCCGCAAGCGGTCGCGCATTGTAGGTCGAGCTCATCACCGAACCATACGCACCTGCATCCAGGATCGCCACTCGCGAGTTCGCGCGCAGCGCCGGGATCGCCCGCCCGCGCGCGAACGTGTCCCCGCTCTCGCAGACCGGCCCCACGATGTCCCGCATGCCTACCTTCCCGACCGCCTCGGCCGCCGACACCGGCACGATCCCGTGCCAGCTCTCGTACATCGACGGCCGGATAAGATCGTTCATCGCCGCGTCCAGCACCACGAACCGCTCGCTCTTGACCAGCACCACGCTCGCCAGCAGCAGCCCGGCCGGTCCCGCCAGCCACCGCCCCGGCTCGATCGCCAGGTCCAGCTCCATGCCGGCGAAAGCCTGCCCGATCGCCGCGGCCAAAGCCTCCGGCGCGGCCACCGCCTCGTCACGGTAAAGGATCCCCAATCCGCCGCCGCAATCCACTGCGCGCACGGTATGCCCGGCCGCCCGCAGCGTCCGCACCAGCTCGGCGGCCCGCCGGAACGCCTGGTGATACGGCGTCATCGACAGGATCTGGCTGCCGATATGCAGCGCCAGCCCCACCGGCTCGATCCCCGGCATGGCAGCCGCCCGCGCATACAGCCCGGCCGCCTCCGCGTAGGCGATGCCGAACTTGTTGTCCGCCTTTCCCGTCGTGATCTTCGCGTGCGTCCCCGCATCCACGTCCGGGTTGATCCGCAGCGCCACCCGGGCCGTCCGCCCCAGCCCGGCCGCCACCGCGGACAGCGCCTCCAGCTCCTCCGCACTCTCCACGTTGAGCTGCCCGACGCCGCTCTCGAGCGCCAGCCGCATCTCCCAATCCTGCTTGCCCACGCCGGAGAACACGATGTGCTCGGGACGGATGCCCGCCAGCAGCGCCCGCTTCAGCTCCCCCCCGCTGACCACGTCCGCCCCCGCGCCCTCGCGCGCCATCAGCCGCAGGATCGCCAGATGGTCGTTCGCCTTGACCGCATAATGGATCCGCGCCCGCAGCCCGGCGACCGCCGATTGCAGCCGATGCAGCCGCGTCCGCAGCGCCCCCGCGGAGATCACCCAGGTCGGCGTCCCCACCGCATCGGCGATCGCCGCCAGCGGCACCTCGTCGACCACCAGCCCGTCCATCGCGTGCATCGACAGATGCGGCCGCGCCGCGATCAGCTCGGCAGTCGAGGGATCCTCGTCGATCGGCAGGGCGGCGGGCGAGCTCATCGGGAGGGATATGTGTGCGGGAAGATGATTTCGTTAGCCGGTCCCGGCTGCGCCGGCGCGCCTTTTTTGCCGCAGCCCGCCAACATCCCCAACGCCAGCACCGCCGCGATGATCCTCATGTGAGCACCTCCTGCCAGCGCTTGGCCTGTTCCGCCACGTTCGCCGGCGCCGTCCCGCCATAGCTGGTCCGGCTCGCCACGGACGCATCTACCGTCAACACGCCGAAGATCTCCTGCGTGATCCCGGCTTCCACCGCCTGCATCTCCGCCAGGCTCAGCCCCGCCAGATCGACGCCCCTCGCCTCCGCCGCCGCCACCAGCCGGCCGGTCACGTGATGCGCCGTCCGGAACGGCAGCTTCAGCACCCGCACCAGCCAATCCGCCAGATCCGTCGCCGTCGCGAACCCCGACCCGGCCATCGCCCGCATCCGCGCCAAATTCGGCTGCAGATCCCGCGTCATCCCCCCGATCGCCGCCAGCGACAAGCTCAACGCATCCGCCGCGTCGAACACCGGCTCCTTGTCCTCCTGCGTGTCCTTCGCATAGGCCAGCGGCAACCCCTTCATGACCGTCAGCAGCGCCACCAGCGCCCCCGTCACCCGCCCCGTCTTCGCCCGCGCCAGCTCCGCCGCGTCCGGATTGCGCTTCTGCGGCATGATCGAGCTGCCCGTCGTGAACGCGTCCGACAGCCGGATGAACCCGAACGGCGCGCTGCACCAGATCACGATCTCCTCGGCGAACCGCGACAGATGCATCGCGCAGATCGCCGTCGCCGCCAGGAACTCCAGCGCGAAATCCCGGTCGCTCACCGCATCCAGCGAGTTCGCCGTCGGCCGGTCGAACCCCAACGCCTCGGCCGTCATCACCCGGTCGATCGGGAAAGACGTCCCCGCCAGCGCCGCCGACCCCAGCGGACACTCGTTCAGCCGCCGCCGCGCATCCGCGAACCGCCCCCGGTCCCGCCCCAGCATCTCCACATAGGCCAGCAGATGATGCCCGAACGTCACCGGCTGCGCCGTCTGCAGATGCGTGAACCCCGGCATCGGCTCGGCTGCGAACTCCGCCGCCCGATCCGCCAGCGCCCGCATCACGTCGGCGATCTGCGCGTCCAGCCCATCGATCGCATCGCGCACCCAGAGCCGGAAATCCGTCGCCACCTGGTCGTTGCGGCTGCGCCCGGTGTGCAGCCGCTTGCCCGCTTCGCCGATGCGCTCGGTCAGCCGCGCCTCGATGTTCATATGGATGTCTTCGAG
The DNA here is from genome assembly GCA_963848035.1 of uncultured Alphaproteobacteria bacterium. Classification (GTDB taxonomy): domain Bacteria; phylum Pseudomonadota; class Alphaproteobacteria; order Acetobacterales; family Acetobacteraceae; genus JAVVHH01. The sequence continues at coordinate 348,620 of CAWKCD010000001.1, read as the reverse complement.
ATCCTCCACGAACGGGAACCGTCCCGCCTCGATCTCGGCCGCGATCCCGTCCAGCCCGGTCGGATCGCCGCCTCGTCCGTCCGCCTCGATCACCCCCGCCCGCGCCAGCATCGCCGCATGCGCCTGGCTGCCCCGGATATCCTGCCGCCACAGCTTGCGATCGAACCCGATCGAAGCATTTATGTCCTGCATGATCACCGACGGGCCACGCGCGAACCGCCCTCCCCACGCCGCGTTGGCGCGCACGTTTCGCAATTCGTCGTCTGTGGGAGACACGCGATGACCCTTCTCTCTCGCCGGACCCTGTTCACGGCGGCGGCGACCCTACCCACCGTCCTGCATGCACGCAATTCGCGCGCCGGGGCCTTCTCCGTCGCCCCCAAGCTCGACGACCTGAAACCCGCTGCCCCCGGCGCCGGAACCGACACGCCCGAGATCGACTTCCAAACCGCTGACGGCGCGAACCGCACCCTCAAGGACTATCTCGGCCAGGGCGTCGTGCTGAATTTCTGGGCCACCTGGTGCGTCCCCTGCGTCGCCGAGATGCCGGCGTTGGCCAGGCTCGCCGGGCTGCTGCAGGGAACCAAGGTCGCTGTGCTGCCGCTCTCGTCGGACCGTGGCGGCGCCGCCGCCGTCCAGAAATACTTCACCGAGAAAGACCTCTCCGGCCTCCCCATCCTGCTGGACCCTCGCGGCGCCGCCGCCCGCGCGTTCGGCGTCCGCGGCATCCCCACCACCATCCTCATCGACGCCAGCGGCCGCGAGCGGGGCCGATACGAGGGCGCCGCCGACTGGTCCAGCCCCGAAGCCGTCGCCGCCGTCAAAGCCCTGGCCTCCTAACCCGCTCCACGGCGACCATCCGGGGCCGGCAAGAACCCCAGCCCCGACCGCCCGCATTAATTTCCCAGGCTGCTTGCACGAAGGTCCGCCCCACCCGAGATAGGGCCGCGAAGGAGACTGCCCCTATGCCTGCCTCCGCCTCCACCTTCGGTCCCGCCGCCATCGACGCCGCCGCCCGTCTCGCCCGCCTGCGCAAGCTCGCCTGGCTGCTCGACGGCCAATTCGGCCTTCCGTTCACCAAGTTCCGCTTCGGCGTGAACTCCCTTCTCGGCCTGTCCCCCGTCGTCGGCGACGTCGCCCTCGGCATGGTCTCGCTGTATTTGATCTACGAAGCCAAGCGCCTCGGCGCCCCCAACGCGCTGCTCGCGCGTATGGCCGGCAATGTCGCCATCGAGGTCGCCGGCGGCTCCGTGCCGATCCTCGGCGACATCTTCGACATGGCGTTCAAGGCCAACCTGCGAAACCTCGATCTCCTCGAGCGCTGGATGCGCAACCCGCGCTGATGCGGGACGCCGTCGAGCCGGCGCGCATCGGCATCGTCGTCTACGACGGCGTTGAACCGATCGACATCGGCGGCACCGTCGGCGTGATCTCCATGGCCAGGCGCGTGCTCCCGCATCTCGCCGACGCCGTCATCGCCCGCCGCCCCGGCCCGGTCCGCCTGGCCGGCGGCCTGGTGATCGAGGCGCCCCACGGCTTCGACGACGCGCCCGAGTGCGACGTCACGATCGTCTGCGGCGGCCCCGGCTGGCCCGAAGCCGCCGCCGACCCGGCCATGCTCGCCTTCCTGCAGCGCCATCCGGCCCGCCAACTCGCCTCGGTCTGCACCGGCGCCCTTATCCTGGCCGCCGCCGGGTCACTCGATGGGCGGGCTGCCACCACCCGCCGGGCGCGCCTCGGGCACGAGACCGAAGCGCCGCTGGCCATCCTCGGCCGGCACGCCCGCGCCGCGCCCGCCCGCGCCGTGGTCGACGACGTCGTCGTCACCGGCGGCGGCGTCTCGCTCGCGATCGACGTCACGCTGTATCTGATCGGCCGCCTCTACGGCGCCCACGCCCGCGACGAGGTGGCGCGCGTCATCGAATACGACCGCGCGCTGGCCGCCAACACCGCCGCCCTCGGGATCGAGATCGTGGCGGCCGAGCGCGTCTGACCCGCACCCAGCCGCTTCCGATTACACCGCCGTGCCGGTGAGCGCCGTCACGGTGTAGAATTCCTGCTGCCCGTTGTTGAAAGCCGGCACGACGCTGAAGTGGTGCGCCGTCGTGATCGCGTCCGTGCTGACCGGCACCGCGATTGGCAGCGCCGGCGGGGAGGGCAGGTTCACCCGCGGCAGGATCAGTGTGAAGGTGGTCGAGCCGCTGTCGATCGTCAGCAGCAGCGTCACGCTCACCATCATGCCGACGTCGGGCACGTCGACCAGACGGATGGCGCTGCCGGTGAAATCCTTGATCCCGAGCGGGCCGTTGTAATGCAGATGCGGCCCGGCCACGCTGTAGTTGACGAGCAAGCCCCCGCCATGGAGGTGCCAGGACGTCGGTTGTGTGGTCATTGCGATTGCTCCCGGTCGGGGCGACGGGCGCGTCGCCCATTCAAATCACAACCGGAACAATACGCTTATGGGATCGCGAGCGCAACGAATGTGCCGGCATCGTGATGCGATGCCGGCACGGGCCGTTCAGTCGAAATCGTACGTGAAGTTGGTTCCGTCCGCCCCGACATGCACCCGCTTGGCCGGATTGCCGTCCAGCATCCGCTTGAGGAACGCCCCGCTGATGTCGGGCAGCATCGTGTTGGTCAGGATGTTGTCGATGATGCGGCCGCCGCTCTCCGGCTCCGTGCACCGGCTCGCGATCAGATCGACCACGCTCTCATCGTACGTGAACGGGATCTCCCGGTTGGCCTCGACCCGCTTCTTGATCCGGCTCAACTGCAGCTCGATGATCCCCCGCATCACCTTGTCCGACAGCGGCAGATAGGGGATCACGATCAGTCGCCCCAGCAGCGCCGGCGGGAACACCTTCTGCAGCGGCTCGCGCAACGCCTTGGCGATCTCCTCGACCTCCGGCATCAGCTCCGGGTCCTTGCACATGTTCATGATCAGGTCGGTGCCGACGTTGCTCGTCAGCAGGATCAGCGTGTTGCGGAAGTCGATCCCGCGGCCCTCGCCATCCTCCATGTGTCCTTTGTCGAACACCTGGAAGAAGATCTCGTGCACGTCCGGATGCGCCTTCTCGATCTCGTCCAGCAGCACCACCGAATACGGCTTGCGCCGCACCGCCTCGGTCAGGATCCCGCCCTCGCCATAGCCGACATAGCCCGGCGGCGCGCCCTTCAGCGTGCTGACGGTATGCGCCTCCTGGAACTCGCTCATCGCGATCGTGATGAGGTTCTGTTCGCCGCCATACAGCGCCTCGGCGATCGTCAGCGCCGTCTCCGTCTTGCCGACGCCGGACGGTCCGCACAGCATGAACACGCCGACCGGCTTGACCGGATTGTCCAACCCGGCGCGTGCCGTCTGCACCCGCCGCGCGATCATCTCCAACCCATGATCCTGGCCCACCACCCGCTTGGCCAACGTGCTCGCCAGGTTCAGCACCGCCGCCGCCTCGTTGCGGACCATCCGCCCCACCGGGATGCCCGTCCAATCCGCCACCACCGACGCCACCGCCTGCTGATCGACGCTCGGCAGGATCAGCGGGTTCTCGCCCTGATGCTCCGCCAACTCCGCCTGCAGCTTTCGAAGCTCCGCCAGCATCGCCTCCCGATCCGGCGGCGCCGACGCAGCATCCCCGGTCGGCTGCAGATCGACCGGCATGCCGCCCTCCCGCAACTTCGCCCGCAGATCCAGGATCTGATCGACCAGCTTGCGCTCTTTCTCCCACCGCGCTTCCAGCCCGGTCAGCGTCTCCTGCTCGGCCAGCAATGACTTCTCGATCGACGCCGCCCGATCCGCAGCATCGATCCCGATCGCCGTCTCCCGCGCCACGATGTCCCGCTCGGTCTCCAGCGCGCTGATCCGCCGCCGCGTATCCTCCACCGCCGCCGGCGTCGCATGCTGGCTCACCGCCACCCGCGCCGATGCGGTGTCCAACAAACTCACCGACTTGTCCGGCAACTGCCGCGCCGGGATGTATCGATGCGAGAGCCGCACCGCCGCCTCGATCGCCTCGTCCAGAATGACGACCTTGTGGTGCTTCTCCAGCGGCGAGACGATCCCCCGCATCATCAGGATCGCCTTCGCCTCGTCCGGCTCATCGACCTGCACCACCTGGAACCGCCGCGTCAGCGCCGGATCTTTTTCGAAATACTTCTTATATTCGGCAAACGTGGTCGCCGCGATCGTCCGCAACGTCCCTCGCGCCAAGGCCGGTTTCAGCAAATTCGCCGCATCGCCGGTGCCCGCCGCGCCGCCAGCGCCAATCAAAGTATGCGCCTCGTCGATGAATAGGATGATCGGCTTCGGTGACGACTGCACCTCCTCGATCACCTGGCGCAGTCGCTGCTCGAATTCCCCCTTCATGCTGGCACCCGCCTGCAGCAGCCCGACGTCGAGCGTCCGCAAACTCACCTCTTTCAGCGCCGGCGGCACGTCTCCGTTGGCGATCCGCAGCGCGAACCCCTCCACCACGGCGGTCTTGCCCACCCCCGCCTCGCCGGTCAGGATCGGGTTGTTCTGCCGCCGCCGCATCAGCACGTCGATCAACTGCCTGATCTCCGCATCGCGCCCCGTCACCGGGTCGATCTGCCCGTCCCGGGCCCGCTGCGGTCAGGTCGGTGCAGAATTTCTGCAGCGCCTCCTGCTTGCCCATCTGCGCCGGCGCGATCGCCTGGCTCGCCTCGCCCGGCGAGCCCGCCGCCGTCCGTCGCCGGCAACGCCGCCTCCGGCGAATTGCCCAGCACCGCGTCGAACTCTTCCGACAGCACGTCCGGCTTGATCTTCTCCCACTGCCGCGACGTCGCGAACAACGCGTTGCGCAACTGCGGCGTCTTCAGCATCCCCAGGATCAGATGCCCGGTCCGGATCTGGCTCACCCCGAACATCAGCGTCCCGAACACCCAGGCCCGCTCCACCGCCTCCTCGATCTGAGGCGCGAAATCCGAGATCGCCGTCGCCCCTCGCGGCAGCCGGTCCAGCGCCGCGGTGAGGTCGGACGCCACTTTCGACGGGTCCAACCCGTAATGCTTGACCAGCCGGTGCAGGTCGCTGTCCTGCGCGTTCAGGATCTGATGCAGCCAGTGCACCAGCTCCACATACGGGTTGCCCCGCAGCTTGCAGAACACGGTCGCGCCTTCGATGGCCTTGTATCCGATCGGGTTCAACTTCCCGAACAGGGTCGCACGGCTGATCTCGGTCATGGGCAGGATTCCTCCAGTTCGGTATCGTGATCGATAGTTTGCGCGTGACTGTCCGCGCTTGCATCAAGAAACAGATCGGCGGCGTCATGTTCGGCCCGCCGCGGCATCAGCCAGCTGGTCCAGCCCAGCCGCCCGCTCTGCCCCAGCCGGATCGGCGGAACCTCGTCCCGCTTGAGGATCAGGTTGACGTCCCAGATCAGCACGTCGCCGGCATAGTTCCGCACGATCGGGATCAGCCGATGGAAACTCAGCCCGCCCGGCAGCAACCGCTCGTATTCCGCCAGCGTCAGCGGCCCGAACACGATCCGGAATTTGTCCTGCCGGCGTCCAGATCCGCTTGCCGAGCAGCGCCGACTGTCCCCAGCCCGGCCGTCGCCGCCCCGCCGCCCAAGCGCGAGAAGTCCGCCGCCGGCAAGCGCAGCCACGCGCCGATGAACGTCTCCACATGGACCTGCATCGTCGAAGAACGCGGACATGATCTTGCCCAGCCCCTCGGCATGCCGCGTCTGCAGCGCCAGATGCCCGGCTGAAATGCAGCTTCGTCAGGTCCGGCATCGCGTCCCGCTCGCGCAGGCTCGCCGCCGCCAACCCGATCAGCGACGCCACATAGGTCGCGAACCGATCCTGCGCCGGCCGGTCGAAACTCACCGTCGGCCGCACGTCCGCCCACGCCCGATAGAACAGCGACAGCGCCCGGTGGTGGAACAGGTCGATGAACCGCCCGAACGTCGGGTCGTGCTGGTTGCGGTGCCGGTCCCGCGCATACTCGGTCAGGTGCAGCGGCAGTGGCCCGTCGGTGCCGAACAGGCCGAAGAAATGCACCAGCAACCGGTCCGGCCGGTCCTCCTCGCCGGGCTCGTAGCCCGCGAGCGAGGCCGGCGTGTGCGTGACGGACGGCTCCTGCGCCAGCCGGATCAGATCCTCCGCCGGCCGCACGCTCCGCCCGAACCGCGGCCGCCCCGGATGCAGCGCCTCGAGCAGTCGCATTACTTGGTAGAACTCGTACGCATGCGGCGATGCGGCCAGCGCCGCCATGAACGGCGCCGGCGCCGTCCGCGCGGGCGGTGCTGCCAGCGGCGGCTCCTCGTGATCCAGTTCGGGGACCGTCAGCGACATCGGCGCCGCTACAATATGGCGCGCTGGCCCAAGCGCATCGGCCAACGCATGACCTCGCCCCGGTCCGGGCTGCGCATCACCGTCTCGGTGAACGCGTTGATCGAGACGTATTTGGCAAAGAACCGGTCCAGCACCGCCGCCAGCAGGATCGCCCCGCTGCCGAACGCGGAATCGTCCATCGTCAGCGTCAGCTCGAGCCCCCGCCCGGCGCAGATCGGCCCCGCCCCGGGGATGCGCCGCACGATCGGGCTGCTCTTCACCGACAACAGCCCCTCGAGCTGCCGCGCCAGCGTTGCCGCATTGCTCGGCAGATACAGCGTCAGCAGCTCGCGCAACGCCGCCGCCCCCTGCGCCGCGTCGCTATCGACGATGCTCAGATAGTTCAGTCCGAGATGCGAGATGAACCGCCACGCGTAATCCCCCTCGCCCCGGCAGGGCCGCGGCGTCGTTGGCCCCACCAGGCAGCGGATCGACGCGATCGGCGCGTTCACCGCCACCGTGAAATCCGTCTTGCCCTTGCCCACCGGCATCGACAGCGGCAGGTCCCGGTTGGTGCACAGCAGATCGAGCCCGAGCTGCCTGATGTCGTCGCGCATCGGCGCATTGTCGCCATCCACCAGCGAGACGAACAGGTCGTGCCCCAGATAGCTCGAGCGCGGCCCGCGCACCCGCGCCCGCGACGACAGCTGATGCGGCTGCCGGCGCAGGTTGTAATAGCTGCGGTGACCCGGATTCCGGCTCAGATCGTTGGCCGCGTAGAACGGCAGGAACGACTGGCTCGGGCCGCCATCCCCCGAGAACCCCTCCATCGACACGACCGAGAACACCTCGTAATCGAGCGGCCGCATCCGATCCGGCACCACCATGTGCTCGGCATTGCGTGCATCCAGGTTGACCCGGTCGCTGCGCTTGGGGAACAGGTTGATTGCCGGCGTGCAGTTGAGCTGCATGTGCTCCGGCCCGAACCCGGCGAGCGCCGTATCGCTCCGGTCCAGCAGGATGATCACCTCGAGATCGGTCGACGCGCAGCGGATCGACGCCTTGTCGAGACCGGTCAGGTGGAAAAACATGAACCGGTCCGGCAGCGCATAATATTCCTGCAGAAGCCGGTAGCCGTCGAACGAGTGCGCCGCCCGCGGCAGCAACGCCTCGCGCTCGTCGAAGCCGCCGGACCGCAGCGCCGTGCGCGGCAACCGGTCCTGCCACGGCAGCGGGCGCGTTCCCGGACGCACCACGATGCTCGTGACCTGCGCGCTCAGCTGCTCGTAGAGCCGCACCCGCGGCCCCTCCGGCCCGCCGAGATAGAAGCTCAGCGTCTCCAGCGCGACCTTGCCGATCGGCATCCCGCCCGTGGTCTGCAGCCGCAGCCGGATCGCGGCCTTGGCGCCCCCCGTGTCCTGCAGACCGAGCGCCGCGACCCCGGCCTGCGCCCCGATATACTCGGCTTCGGCCACCTCGATCGGCAATAGATGCAGCGCGTGCGCGGTGCGGAACACGCAATTGGTCTGATCCTCGGTCCCCAACTGGCTCCGCAGCTCCGTTCCCGCCGCCAGCACCAGCCCGTTGACCGCATCCTTGATCGAGGCGTCCGGCGTCACCTTCACGATCGCCATCGAGGGCGTTGGCCCAAGGTAATGCGGATACACCATCTGCAGCAGCGACTGCGTGAAGGTCGGGAACTCCGCCTCCATCTTGAGCTGGATCCGCGCCGTCATGAACGCGAACCCCTCGAGCAGCCGCTCGACATACGGATCGGCCACCTCGGTGTTGCCGAGGTCCAACCGCCCCGCGATCTTCGGGAACTCGGCCGCGAACTCCTGGCCCATGTCGCGCATGAACGCCAGTTCGGACTCGTAATGGCGCCGGAGCCTAGGATCCATCGTTGAGCGCCCTGGCCTTCGCCTCGGTCACCACCGCCGTGCGCGTCTCGACGTCGATCCTGGTCTCGACGAAGAGCTGCACCGGTACCGGCTGCGCCCACAACTCACCGGCGATCTCGAACACCAGCGCCCGCATCCCGCCATCGTCGGTCGCCCCGCGCGCCCGCACCCGTACCGTCTCGCTCTTGATCCGCGGCTCGAAATTCCGCACCGCGTTGGCGAGCTGTTCCTCGAGCGTCCGCACCCGCGACGAATTCTCGAGCAGGCCGGATAGGCCCGGGATCCCGTAGTTCAGCGAGGATTTCTGGATGTTCGGCGAATCACCGAGGTCGTCGAGACTCTCCAGATTGGTGGTGTTGAACAGCCAGCCCAGATCGCGGAGCACGGCGGCGCGGAGCTGCGCGATGGTGAGCGCCTGGGTATCGGGTCCATCACGCTTGGCAGCCCGGTTGTTGTCGGTCAGCCGGTCGAGCAAAGACGGCTGCAGTCGCTCACGACCGCTGATCGCAGACATGGCCTACAATGCGCCGACGGCGGTCACGAGACCGCCGTCGATCGTCGTCACAGCAAATGGCAAGTCGGTCCGTTCACTACTTGATCAGGTCGTTTTCGGTGTCGCGGACGTTCTTGACGCGATTCCAACCGCCGGCCAGCGCCGGAGCCATGTCGCCGTTCGGCTGCTGCTGGCTGTAATGGACCTGCAGGCCGCCATACTCGAACGTGACCGTCTCCTTCGGCGACTCGTCGTCATACGACCAGGAGATCGTCTTGACCGCGACCAGCTTGAACCGGAACACCAGATAGATCCGGCCGCTGACCGTCCCACCGGAGGATTTGCGCAGGCCGAGCGCGACTTCCTGGAACGGCGTGCCGGAGCAGGCCAGCTTGAACAGGATCGGCGACGAGCGGTCGATCTTGCGGGTGATCGAGAACGGGTTGAACGTCACCTTGCCCGCGCCCGCGCCGGTGCTCTGGCTGCCGATGTTCAGCGTCTGCTCGATGTCGAAGCTGAAATCCTCGATCTCGAACAAAGTCGGATCGTCCGGCGTACCCGCACTTGCCGTTGCTTTGAAGAATCGGTCGAACAATGGTTCGTTGTTGCCGCCGTTGGCCTTGGTATCGACCTGTGATTCCGACTTGAGGTAGGCGTTGTTGTAGTCCTTGAACCACATATAGCCGTCGACTGCCATTTGGTGCTCCTGTCGTCAGGGTTTGGGTGGGACCTATTTGGAAGGCATCTTCGAAACCAGCCGAAGCGAGACCGACAATCCCTCGAGCTGATAATGGGGCTTGAGAAAGAATTTGGCCGAGTAATAGCCCGGGTTCTCCTCATCGGCCTCCAACACGACCTTGCCGTCCGCCAGCGGGTGCGACGCCTTGTATTCCTCGCTGCTGGTGTCGGGCGAACCGTCGACGTAAAGGTTGAGCCAGTTCTGTAACCAGTCCTGCAATTGCGACTGTGTTCTCGTCGACCCGATCTTGTCGCGGACCATGCACTTCAAGTAATGCGCAAACCGGCAGGTCGCGAACAGATACGGCAGCCGCGCCGACAAGTTCGCGTTCGCGGTGGCGGCCGGATCGAGGTATTCCTGCGGCTTCTGCAGCGACTGCGCCCCGATGAACGCCGCGAAGTCGCTGTTCTTTTTGAAGATCAGCGGCATGAACCCGTTCTTGGCCAGCTCCGCCTCGCGCCGGTCGCTGATCGCGATCTCCGTCGGGCATTTCATCGCCACCCCGCCATCCTCGTCCGGGAAGGTGTGCGCCGGCAGCCCCTCGACCGCGCCGCCGCTCTCGATCCCGCGGATCTGCGAGCACCAGCCATACAGCTTGAACGCCCGCGTGATGTTCGTCGCCATCGCATAGGCGGCGTTGCACCAGGTGTAGCTCTCGCTCTCGCCGCCCGACGTGTCTTCCTCGAAGTTGAACTCGTCCACCGGCTCGGTCTTGGCGCCGTAGGGCAGGCGGGCCAGGAAGCGCGGCATCGCCAGGCCCAGATAGCGGCTGTCGTCGCTTTCGCGCAAAGACCGCCAAGCCGCGTATTCCGGCGTCTGGAAGATCTTGGTCAGGTCGCGCGGATTGGCCAGCTCGTTCCAGCTATCCATCTGCATCACCGTCGGCGCCGCCGCCGCGATGAACGGCGCGTGGGCGGCGGCCGAGATCTGCGCCATGTCGCCGAGCAGCTGCACGTCCTGCGGCGAATGGTCGAAGTAGTAATCGCCGACCAGCAGGCCGAACGGCTCGCCGCCGAACTGGCCGTATTCCTCTTCGTAGATCTTCTTGAAGATCGGGCTCTGGTCCCACGCGGTGCCGCGGAACTTCTTGAGCGTCTTGCTGACCTCTTTCTTCGAGACGTTGAACACCTTGATCTTGAGGTATTCGTCGGTCTCGGTGTTGTTGACCAGGTGATGCAGCCCGCGCCAGGCGCTTTCCAGCTGCTGGAAGTCGCTGTGGTGGATGATCAGGTTGATCTGCTCGGTCAGCTTGGCGTCGATCGCCGCGATCATCGCCTCGATCGAGCGGATCGAATCGTCGGACACCAGCGCGGTGTTGGCCAGCGCCTGCTGCGCCAGCGTCTGCACCGCACTCTCGACCGCCTCGCGCGCCTTGTCGCTCTTCGGCTTGAACTCGCGCGTCAGCAGCGAAGCAAACTCGCTCTCGCCTTCCTTGACGACCGTCCCGGCCTCCGCCGGGTTCAACTGGGATGCCGACATCTATGCCTCCGCCACCGGTTCGGGCACCGGCATTGCAGGCGCCGCATCGGTCATGTGCTGAATGGTGAGTTTGCGAAGATCCATGAGCGCAGTCTCGCCCGCATCGGTGGTCAGCATCCGCTGCCCGATCGGGATCGACCAGGCCTCGTCGACCTCGTTCCACTCGGTTTTGCGGGCGAGTTGGACCAGCGGGTCGGCGCTCTTGGCCGAGCCCGGGTAGCGGGTCGGGATCAGCGCGACCGTCTCCCCGTCATTGGTCCAGGTGAAATGCGCGGGCATCCAGACCTGGTCGCGCAGATCGGCCGGCGGATCGATCCGCATGACTTTGATCCGCGTGTAAGGCACCCACATGTAACGCCCTTCGATCACCGCCTCGACGACCGGACCGAGACGCGGGTCCGCGTCGGCCACCCATTCGGCCTGTGTCTCGTCCAGCACCGCAGGCGTCGCCGGTGCGAGGTCGAAGGCGGTGTCGCGCAATTCGGCCGCTTTCTCGAACTCGCCGGCGGCGAGAAGACGCGTAGCCTCGATCAGCAGCGGCACCCAATCGCCGGGATCGCCGAACACGGTCGGCGAACGCTCGCCCCGGAACACCTTCTCCCGCAGGATCTCGCAGCGGATCGCGGCCTGGTAGGTCGTCACCATCGCATCCGCCTTCGGATCGAGGTCGCGCACCACCTGCAACTGGGTGAGCGCGCGATCCCACTCGCCGGTGACGCAGAACAGCTGGAACAGGAACGTGCGCATCCGCGGATCCCGCGGCGCCTTGCGCACGTCCTGCTTCGCACCGTCCATCGCGGCGGCCAGATCGCCGCTGCGCAATGCGTCCAGAGAGGTCACTCGAGTCGTCCCGCCGGCCTCCTACTGGATCAACGTATTGCCTTCGTCGGAAACGTTCCGCACCCGGTTCCAGCCGCCCGGGATCGGGGTCTTCATCGCGCCGTTCGGCTGCTGCTGGCTGTAATGGACCTGCAGGCCGCCATACTCGAACGTGACCGTCTCCTTCGGCAACTCGTCGTCATACGACCAGGAGATCGTCTTGACCGCGACCAGCTTGAACCGGAACACCAGATAGATCTGGCCGCTGACCGTGCCACCGGAGGACTTGCGCAGGCCGAGGACGACTTCTTCGAACGGCGTGCCGGAGCAGGACATCGAGAACAGCGTCGGCGACGAGCGGTCGATCTTGCGGGTGATCGAGAACGGGTTGAACGTCACCTTGCCCGCGCCCGCGCCGGTGCTCTGGCTGCCGATGTTCAGCGTCTGCTCGATGTCGAAGCTGAAATCCTCGATCTCGAACAGCTTCGGCTCCTTCGGCGTCGACTTGCTGCACAGCGTCGGCGAAGAACGTGGTGAACAATGTCTCTTTATTGTCCTTGGTCTCGACCTGGGACTCCGATGACAGATAGGCGCCGCCATTGTTCTCCTTGTAGTTTCGAAACCACATATAGCCGTCGACTGCCATTTGGTGCTCCTGTCGTCAGGGTTTGGGTGGGACCTATTTGGAAGGCATCTTCGAGACCAGCCGAAGCGAGACCGACAATCCTTCGAGCTGATAATGCGGCTTGAGAAAGAATTTGGCCGAGTAATAGCCCGGGTTCTCCTCATCGGCCTCCAGCACGACCTTGCCATCCGCCAGCGGGTGCGACGCCTTGTATTCCTCGCTGCTGGTGTCGGGCGAACCATCGACGTAAAGGTTGAGCCAGTTCTGCAGCCAGTCCTGCAGCTGAGACTGCGACTTCGTGGACCCGATCTTGTCGCGGACCATGCACTTCAAGTAATGCGCAAATCGGCAGGTCGCGAACAGATAGGGCAGCCGCGCCGAAAGGTTGGCGTTCGCGGTGGCGGCCGGATCGAGATATTCCTGCGGCTTCTGCAGCGACTGCGCCCCGATGAACGCCGCGAAATCGGTGTTCTTCTTGAAGATCAGCGGCATGAAGCCGTTCTTGGCCAGCTCCGCCTCGCGCCGGTCGCTGATCGCGATCTCCGTCGGGCATTTCATCGCCACCCCGCCATCCTCGTCGGGGAAGGTGTGCGCCGGCAGGCCCTCGACCGCGCCGCCGCTCTCGATGCCGCGGATCTGCGAGCACCAGCCATACAGCTTGAACGCCCGCGTGATGTTCGTCGCCATCGCATAGGCGGCGTTGCACCAGGTGTAGTTCTCGCTCTCGCCGCCCGAGGTGTCTTCCTCGAAGTTGAACTCGTCCACCGGCTCGGTCTTGGCGCCGTAGGGCAGCCGGGCCAGGAAGCGCGGCATCGCCAGGCCGAGATAGCGGCTGTCGTCGCTTTCGCGCAAAGACCGCCAGGCCGCGTATTCCGGCGTCTGGAAGATCTTGGTCAGGTCGCGCGGATTGGCCAGCTCGTTCCAGCTATCCATCTGCATCACCGTCGGCGCCGCCGCCGCGATGAACGGCGCGTGGGCGGCGGCCGAGATCTGCGCCATGTCGCCGAGCAGCTGCACGTCCTGCGGCGAATGGTCGAAGTAGTAATCGCCGACCAGCAGGCCGAACGGCTCGCCGCCGAACTGGCCGTATTCCTCTTCGTAGATCTTCTTGAAGATCGGGCTCTGGTCCCACGCGGTGCCGCGGAACTTCTTGAGCGTCTTGCTGACCTCTTTCTTCGAGACGTTGAACACCTTGATCTTGAGGTATTCGTCGGTCTCGGTGTTGTTGACCAGGTGATGCAGCCCGCGCCAGGCGCTTTCCAGCTGCTGGAAGTCGCTGTGGTGGATGATCAGGTTGATCTGCTCGGTCAGCTTGGCGTCGATCGCCGCGATCATCGCCTCGATCGAGCGGATCGAATCGTCGGACACCAGCGCGGTGTTGGCCAGCGCCTGCTGCGCCAGCGTCTGCACCGCACTCTCGACCGCCTCGCGCGCCTTGTCGCTCTTCGGCTTGAACTCGCGCGTTCAGCAGCGAAGCAAACTCGCTCTCGCCTTCCGTTGACGACGGTCCCGGCCTCCGCCGGGTTCAGTTGGGATGCCGACATGCGTCTACTCCTCCGCCGGCTTGGCGGCCGTCGGTGCGGGCGCGGCGGCGAGGCGTCGCGAGCAACGCCGGATCCTGCAACGCCTTGGTGATCAGGGTCTCGGCGCCGCTTTTGCCGTCCATGTAGGTGAGCAGGTTGCTCAGCTGGTTACGCGCATCGAGCAGCTTGGACAGGCTCTCGACCTTCTTGGCGATCGCGCCGGGCGAGAAATCGTCCATGCTCTCGAAGGTGATGTCGACCGCGACGTTGCCCTCGCCGGTCAGCGTGTTCGGCACCATGAACGCGACGCGCGGCTTGATCGACTTCATGCGGTCATCGAAATTGTCGACGTCGACTTCGAGCATCTTGCGGTCGGCCACCGCCGGCAGCGCTTCGGCCGGCTTGCCCGACAGGTCGGACATCACGCCGACCACGAACGGCAGCTGGACCTTCTTCTCCGACCCGTATGTCTCGACATCGTATTCGATCTGCACGCGGGGCGCCCGGTTGCGGGCGATGAATTTCTGGCTACTCGCTTTGGCCAAGGCTCGATCCTTTCTCTGCCGCGGCCGGGCGCGGCCCGGCCCTCTCATATACCGAACGAAACGATCGTTGTCACTCTGTTTGTCGCGCCGGCAACCAGCTGCGCCTGGCTCAACCCATCGGGCGCCAGGTCGCGCAGGATGTCCATGAATTCCATGCCGGCCAGCCGTTTGGCGCGGTCGATCAGAAGCGGCAACGGGCTCGAAGGCTCGTGCGTGCGGTAGTAGCTCGCTGCCAGTTCGAGCGCGTGCAGCGCTTCTTCCCGCTTCGTCAGCGCGGTGATCGCCGTGGATGCTGGCGAAGGTCCGCCCGGCCGCACGCGCGGGCGCACGCTTCGACCGGCGCGCCCGTCGCCGCCCCGCCTCGGCTTCCGCCTCCTCCGGCGTCGTCCGCCGACCGCCTGCCTGATAGTGCGCGACCTCGCGCTGCATGTCGCGCAGCAGCTTCAGCAACGGCGTCGTAATCCGGCGCATTGCCCGGCCCGGCATGCGCATCGAAGACGGCAACGATACCGGGGACGATCGACCAGCAGCGCGTCCAGCGCCTCGCGCGTCGCGGCGACCTGCGCCTTGTCGCTGTCACGGAAGATGCCCAGCACTTCGGAGGCGGTCAGTTTCGGCCGGTCCGGCTCCGGCTCCGCCGAGCCGTTCAGCACGGCGATGTCGCGCCAGCACACCCGCCCGATCCGCTGGTTGCCCGCGAGCGGCATGTCGCGCAGCGCCCGCAGCACGCGCGCCGGGTCGCGCAGCAGCACCAGCGCGTTGGACCGCTGCATCGGATCGTTGTCGTCTTCTGGATCGAGCTGCGGATGCACGTGCGCCCAATTGGCGTCGAGCTCCTGGCGGATCGTGGCCACGACGCGCGAGAACCCCGGCGTGCCGTCGCAGATGCAGCCGCGCGATCGCGAGCTGCACCAGCACCCGCAGGTCATGAGTTCGCGTCAGCAACGATTCCGCAAGCTGCGCCGTCTCGCGCCAATCCGGCGGGACCGCCGGTTCGATCGTGCTGCCGTATTGGACTTCCGGCTTGCCTTGCGCGGCGCGTTCCATTGCGCCGAATTCTGGATCGAGTTCTAGATTTTCGCCTGCGGGCATGTCGTCCGAAACAGGCGCGAGCGGACCAGAATCAAGCGGCGCCATGCTAGAAGTAGCACGAGCAAGAGAAGACCGCGCCGATATGAGCGCTCATCAACGAAACCGCTCCTCATCAGCACAAGCAGGGCCGATATTGTTCCGCAAACACACGGCGTTGTCCAGCGGAACTATTGCAGCGAAGGGCATTTGAAGTCCTGCAGTAGCCGGGTTGTGAACGGATTGACCGCTACACGCATCTCGAACTTCGCGCTGTGATCGCCGTCACGCAGCACCACCGTCGTCCGGTCCGACCCGGCGGGCGCGAATTGCCCCCGCGCCATCAGCCGAAACAACGCCCACGCCCCGCTCTCCTGCAACCCGGTGCTGCCCCCCGGCGGCGCGAACGAGAGCTTCGCCGCAGCCCCGTTCGGCGCCGGCCAAACGATCTGCGCCGGCCGCGGCGCGCCCGCCCCCGCCTGAACCGTCGCCGACCCCGCGTCGAGCGAGGCCGTGCCGCCCGCCGGTTCCACGCCCAGCGGCGTCAAATCGAAACGGATCTTCGGCGCCGTCCCGCCGCCCGGCGAAGAACACCGCCCGGATCGTTTGCGCCGTCTGGAACTGTTGCAGGTCGGCCGGCGCGATCGGCGCCGAGACCCCCTCCACCGGCTGCAGCTTCCAAACCTTGCCGGACGTGTCGACATACGGCTTCAGCTGCGTGTTGAAGAACGCGTCCAGCACGCCGCCCGCGCCGAACAGCCGCCCGAACTCATCCAGCCCCACCTCCTTGTCCGACCCAGCGGTGAACGGATACTTGCCACTCACCACCTGCGGACACAGCGCCCCGACGCCGCCGCCCGCTTTGAACGCCGCGGTGATCTGCTCTTTCACCCCGCCGCCGCGCAGCGCCCGTCCGCTTGCCGCGATCGAGGCCAGCCATCGCGCCAGCGGCTGCGGCTGCCGCAGCGCCTCGGCTTGCAGCGCGACCGCCGGGTCGGCGCTGCCGGGATCGGTCGTCCCCCCGGCCTTGTTGGCCGAGGCCGCCATCTTGGCGAGTTGCTGCTGCAGGTCGCTCATCGGCTTGAGCACCTGCTCGATCGCCCCGGGCCGCATCAGCTCGCGCAGCGGCTTGTAGTGGTCGTCGATCGCCTGCACCGGCGAGGCCGTATCCGCCGCCGGCCCCTGCCGGCCCAGCAGCGCCGCTAGCCGCTCGCGCTCCGTCGGCGTGCCGGGCGCCGCGGGCGCGGCCGCGCTCATCGTCGTCTGCTGCACCACCGACGCCAGCAGCCGCCGTATCGGCGAGTTCTCCCGCGACGCCAGGATGTAGAGATCCTGCGCCGCCTGGGTCAGGCTGCGCAACGGCGCCACGTCCAGATCGCCCAGCATCCCGTCCCAGGCCTGGATGTAATCGGCCGTATAGAGCTTGATGACGTCCTGCTCGGCCGCCGCGATCGCCGCCGCATCCGATTGCAGGTCCGTCTTGGCGCCCAGCACCCAGCTCTCCGCCGCCACCGCCTTCAGCGCCGGGCCGAGCGCGGGCAGCAGCACCTCGTGGAACCCCGCCGGGCTGAAGAAGCCGGGAATGCTATCCGTCAGCGGCCGCCCCGACGCCCGCACGAACACCGCCACCCCGGCCGCTCCCAACGCGTCGCTCAGCCGCCACGGCGCCAGCCGCGACGCCGCCGCCGAGGGCTTGATCCGCGAATACACGCGCTGCGCCACGCTCACCCGGTTGAACGTGGCCTGCGCCGCCGCGACCACCTGGCCGTCCAGCCCGATCTTCGGCAGCGGATTGCGGAGCAACGCGTCGAGGTGCCGCTCGCAGCCCGGCCCGGATCTCCGGCGTGTAGCTCTGCTCCCAATCCAGGCTGAGCCATTGCCGCACCAGATCCCGGTCCAGCGGCCCGGCGCCGCCCAGCATCAGATAGACCCGCGTCGCCTCGTATTCGAAATCCGGATCCGACAGGTTGCCGCGGATCTGCGCCTCCAGCCGCCACAGCAGCCGCGGCAGCAGCGTGAATTCGAGCCCATGCCGATACACCGCGTCCGCCGCCGCATTCAGCTTGCCGCGCTGCGACAAACCGAGCGAGTCCAGGAACTCATCCTCCGACCCCTCGGCCCGACCCGCCAGCCCCTGCGCGTGATCGAGCAATGGCAGCAGCCGCGGCAGGTCCGCGTCCCGCACCGGATCGAGCGGCAGCGCGCCCGCCTCCTGCTCGTAGGCCGCCAAATGCTTCTGCACCCGGTCCACCTCGGCCGCCGCGCTCTCCCGCTGATGCCAAAGCAGCAATCCGCCCGCCGCCGCGATCAGCAGGCACGATGCGAAGCCCGACGCTGCGCAGGATCATCGACCGCCGCCGCGTGCCGCCGCTCGCCGAGCCCAGCATCGCCTCGCGGAAGATCACGTCCCGCAGCAGCCCGGCCAGGAAGAACGTCCGCCCCTCCTCCGGCCGCAACCGCTGCGCCTGCCCGCCCTCGACCCCGAACGCCCGCGCCAACGCGCCGGTCAGCCGGTCGATCGGCGTGCCCTCCTGCGTCGCCGACGTCAGATAGACGCCGCGCAGCAAGCGGCGGCCGCTCCCGCTCGTGCGGCGCGAACGCCTCGCCCAGGAACTCCGCCACCGGCGCCCCCACGGTCGCGAACTGCGCCGGGAACGCGCTGACCAGCGCGCGCCGGTCCGCATTCGGCTCCGACTGCAGCCGCGCCAGCATGCGCTGCTCCAGCACGCCCACCCAACGCTTCGCCTCCGCGCTGAACGCCGCGACCGCGTCCTGCACCGCGCCTTTCCGGTAGGGCAGGGTGATCCCCCAAACCTGCTCGCGCCCTTCGCGGTCCAGATCGCCGAAGAACTCGGTGAACCCGGCCAGCAGGTCCGACTTCGTCAACAGCGCATAGACCGGCAGCCGCACGCCCAGCTTCGTCTCCAGCTCGACGATCCGCCGCCGGATCGCGCGCGCATGCAGCAGCCGGTCCGCCCCGGCGCCGAATCGCCCACCACGTCGGCCAGCGCGATCGCCACGATGATGCCGTTCAGCGGCTGCTTCGGACGCGTCCGCTTCAGCAGCGCGAGGAACGCCTCCCACCCCGCCCTGATCCACCGCCGCATCCGAATCATGCGTCGTGTAGCGGCCCGCCGTATCGATCAGCACCGCCTTGTCCGTGAACCACCACTCGCACAGCCGCGTCCCGCCCACCCCCGCCAGCGCCCCGCGCCCCATCTGCTCGGCCAGCGGGAACTCGAGCCCCGCATTCAGCAGCGCCGTCGTCTTGCCCGCGCCCGGCGGCCCGATGATGACGTACCAGGGCTGCTCGTACAGCGCCCCGCGCTTGCCGCGCGCCTTGCGCAGCGTCGTCATCGCCGCGCCCAGTTTCTCCTGCAGCGCCGCCGCCTCCGCATCCTCCGGCTTGCCGCCCGCCACGCCCGCCGTCAGCGACCGCTCCCGGCTCAGCCGCCGCAGGTCCAGCGCAAGATTCCCGATCGCCCACGCGGCCGCCATGAACGCGATGATGCCGATGCGGGGCAGGGGCTCTTCGAGCTGCGGCGCCAGCGGCCCGACGAACCACACCACCAGGCACAGCAACTGCACCCCGATGAAGCTGAGGAACCAGCGCAGGATGTTCATCGCCGCTCCTCCAGCCTAACGCGGCAGCACGATGTCGACCCGCCGGTTCTGCTCGCGCCCCTCCGCCGTGTCGTTCCGCGCCACCGGATCGGCCTCGGCGCGGCCCTCGGCCGAGAACCGCGCCGGGTTGCCGGCGATCTTGGCGAGCCGATCCTTGCATCAGATCCGGCCCGCGCCTTCGACAGCGCGAAGTTGGACGGGAACTTCACCGTGCGCGTCGGCGTGTTGTCGGTGTAGCCGAGGACCTGGATCGGCCCCGCCTCCGGCTTCAACGCCTGTCCCACCTTGGCCAGCAGCGCCTCACCCTCCTTGCTCGTGGTCGCGAGCGCGCCGGGGAACAGCGCCTTCGCCGGCAGCCGCAGGATCGTCGCCGACGGTGTCGCCACGATGTCCACCTCGTGCTTGCCGATCTCCGCCCCCAGCGCCGCCCGCAGTCGTTCGGACGGACCCGGCGGCGGCGGCTCGGGCGGCGGCGGCGGCGGACGCACCGAAGGCGGCCGCGCGATCTGCGGCATCGCCGCCGGCGGCGCCGCCAACGCCGCCTCCAGCAGATGGTCCGAGCTGCCGTTCAGCCCGTTCGAGACATAGACGAACCCGCCGGCCAGGGCTGCGATCGCGATCGACCCCGCGACCCACACCGGGAACCGCGTCCGCTTCGGCCGATACGGCGCGTCCTCCCCGGCCCAGCGCTCCGACAGCACCGGCCGGCGGACCGCCGCGCCCCGCGCGGATCAGCTCGTAGGTCTGTCCCAGGATCCGCTCCATCCGCTCCGCCCCGTCGGGCGTCCCGCGGAACGGCCCCATGAAGCCCAGCGCCATGCACAGATACATCAGCTCGAGGACGTTCCGATGTCGTTCCGGCTCTTTTCGCATGATCCGGATCTGGTCGAAGAACCCGTCGCCGGACCCGCTGTCGTTGTGGAACGTCGCCGATAGCGGTGCGCTCCTTCCAGCGCCCTCGCGCGCCCCACGGCGTGTTCAGCACCACGTCGTCCAGGCTGGCGCACAGCGCGTAATGCGCCGGCCGCATCTCCTCCATGGGGATCTCCGCCTCGCGGGCGCGGCGCTCGAACTCGCGCATCTCGCGCGCGGTCCGGTCGCGCATGTCGCCCTGGTCCGGCGGCGCCGGCGCGTTGTGCAGGCGGGCGAGCAATTGCAGCAAAGGCTGCGCGGCGGCGATCAGCGGATTGCTGAAGGCCTCGACCAGCGTCTGCAGATCCGCCCCGCGGGCGACCGGCGGCGGCTCGGCGCTCGGGCGCGCGGTTTCCGGCGCCGGCGCCTCACGCCGCGGGACGGCGCGGGCGGCGCGTGCGCTGTCCGCCCGGCATCGGTCGGAAGACGGTCCGGTCGTCCTCGGGTTCGGCAAATGGATTGTCGCTCATCGCCCCCTCTGAGCGACTATGGCGTAACACTGTGGTCCCCATCCGGCAACAGCGCAACGATCTTGCGCGTGTCCGCCGCCGGGCCTATTCCAGGGCGGCGGACAGCGCGACGGGCGCCGATGCCGCCTGGGAGCCTCATCTACTTGGCGTTGATGCCTTCGCAAGTCATCCTCAGCACGGATGAGATGGGCCGGATCGCCCCGCCCATCTTCCAGGGGGTTGGCCGCGGCGCTCCCAACCAGCCCGGCGACGTCTTCGTCGTCCAGTCTCTGCTCAACGACCGCCTCCCGCAACCGCACTCGCCGGTTCCCGTCACCGGTATTGCCGATATCGGAACGTTCCTCGCCATCGAGGCCTATCAGGCCGTCGTCCTCAAGATGATCCCGCCCTCCGGCCTCGTCGAGCCCGGCAGCCAAACCTACTACGCCCTCGCCGCCCGCCCGCTCGTCGAGCCGCCGAAACCCAACGCCGTCGGGCGTTTCGGCAAGGTCCCGCAGGACGTCATCGCCGCCGCCGTCGCCTCCAAGCTCAAATGGAGCGTGCCTGCATCCGTAACGATGGCGCAATGGGCTGTCGAGAGCGCCTGGGGCGCCGCCATGCCGCCCGACAGCAACAACCCGTTCGGCATCAAGGCGCTCCCAGGACAACCCGCCGTCGACAGTATGACCAAGGAGTTCGAGAACGGCCAGATGGTCACCAAACCGCAGCCGTTCCGGAAATTCAACGATCTCTCCGAGGCCTTCGACGTGCACGGAAAACTGCTCGCCACCGGCACGCCCTATAAGAAGGCCATGGCCGTCAAGGACGACGCCGACGCCTTCGCCGACGCGCTCACCGGCGTCTACGCGACCGACCCGAACTACGGCACCACCCTGAAATACGTCATCCACACCTACGATCTGGCGGCCTACGACGGACCCGCGCGGAGGCGCCGAAGACCACCGCGGCGGAGCCGCCGAAATGACCACCGCGGCGAGCCGCCGAAATGAACCGCATGCGGTGCGGCCTGAGTTCGTGTATAGCCTCCGCAATTATGGCTCGCGCAACCCGGCGCCGGCGACAACTCCTGAGGCAGGGGAAACATCATGAGCTCGATTCAAAGCCT
Organism: uncultured Alphaproteobacteria bacterium; assembly: GCA_963848035.1. Lineage (GTDB taxonomy): Bacteria > Pseudomonadota > Alphaproteobacteria > Acetobacterales > Acetobacteraceae > JAVVHH01. Next base: position 327,023 of record CAWKCD010000001.1, on the reverse strand, counting down.
GGAGCATCACGAACACGCCGAGCACATCGCCCATGGCGAACACGCCGAAGGCCATGAAGAAGCCCATGGCGGCCCGCGCGTCAGCTACGCGCAATGGACCGCGCTGCTCGTCGCCTTCCTCGCCGCCGGGCTCGCGATCTGCGAACAGGGCGCCAAGCACGCCGAGATCCGCGTCCAGCAGCAAGCGATCGACGCCGCCGACTCCTGGGCGCAATACCAGGCCAAATCCACCCGAGGCACCGTCGCCAAGGACATCGCCCTTGTCCTCACCGCCATCGACGTCGGCACCGACCCGGCCGCGATCGCCCGCCGCAACGCCGTGATCGCCAAGCTCCAGGCCGACCAGGAGAGCTTCGAGCGCGACCCCAAGGACGGCAAGGAAGCCATCTCGCACCGCGCCAAGCATATCGAAGAACTACGCGAACACTCGCTCGAGCAGACCCACACCTATCACAACGGCTCGGCCTCCTACGAACTCGGCATCGTCCTCGCCACCGCCTCGGCCATCACCCGCAACAAGCCGCTGCTCTTCGTCGCCATGGCGCTCGGCCTCGCCGGCATCGTCTTCTCGCTGCTCGGCTATGCCGCCCCCGAACTCGGCGCCATCTGAAAGCCCCTCTCCGACGTCATTGCGAGGAGCGAAGCGACGCGGCAATCCAGGGCGGCAGGCGCGGTCGGAACAGGATCTAACTGACCGCTCGCTCCAACCCGCCAAGCACCATCGCCGTCGCCGTCCGCGCCGTCGGCAGCCCGGCGCAGCGCAGCCGGACCGGATCGATCCGGTCCGAGCCGCGCGTCCACCACTCGGACTGATCCGGCCCCGGCCCGGGCTGCGCGGCCTCGTCCTCGGCGAGCGGATCGCCGGCCTCCGGCCAGTCCCCGTCGAGCGCGAGCGGCCACAAGCCTGGCGGCCGGTTCGGCCCTTGCGGCGGCGGCGGCGGCCCCAGCCGGATCAGCGCGGCGTCCAGCGCCGCCGGGTCGAAATCATCGTCGAGCGCGCCCATCGCCAGCGCCTCCGCCTCCTGCGACCACGAAGCCGCGTCCAGCCGCGCCTCCGGCCCCGCCGACGCGATCAGCGTGAACGGAAACAACCGACCCACCCGGTCGGCGCTCGCCAGCAGCACGCCCACCGCCCCGTGCGGCGCGGCCAGCCGCCGGCCCAGCGTGAAGTGCCACAGCGGCGCGGTCAGCCACGCATCCTGCCAGCCCCGCTCGCCCACTTGCCGCACCGACGCGGTCAGCTCCTGCAACCAGGTCTCCCAACTGGCCGATAGCGCCGCCGGCACCCGCCGTGCCAAAAAGTCCCCGCGCGCCGGCACTTTCCCGAAGAACCCTGGCGCCATCGCTTCCTGCATGACGTCTCTCCACCACCCGGACTTCGCTCTAGCACGGGTTCGCGCCAGTGGCGCTCGTCTTCGTATTGCCGTAGAAACAGCCCAGTCGATTTAGTTTAGACTTCGCGGAGGAAATCATGCGCCCAGCCACGTTCGGCCTCCTCGTCGCGTCCGGCCTGGCCGTGACCGTCGGGACCGCATCGGCCCAGAACAACCCCTCGGCCGACTCGATCATCAACTCGCTCACGCCGCGCGCCGGCATGGTCGGCACCACCCGCGGCATCCGCCCGATGAACCCGACGACCGAGAGCGCCCCCGCCTACGCCCCGCCTTCGAGCCCGGTCGCCGCCGAGCGTCCCGCCGGCCGCCTCGTCCCGCGCGCTGGCACCTCGGTTGCCGCCCCGGGCGCCGCGATGCCGCGCCCGCCCCGCGCCGCCGACACGTCCGCCCCATCGGTCAACCTGACGGTCCAGTTCGCCACCGGCTCGGCCGAGCTGACCCCCGCCGCCATCCGCACCCTCGACGAACTCGGCCGCGCCCTCAGCAGCCAATCGCTCGCCACCTATCACTTCCGCATCGAGGGCCACACCGACACGGTCGGCACCCCCGACACCAACCAGGCACTCTCCGACGCCCGCGCCCGCAAGGTCGTCGAATACCTCGTCAGCCGCTTCCATGTGGATCCCACCCGCCTCGAGCCGATCGGCATGGGCGAGTCGCACCCGCTCGTGCAGACCGGCCAGAACGTCGCCGAGCCGCGCAACCGTCGGGTGACGGTCGTCAACGTCGGCGCCTGACGGCCCGGCCGCGGTGGGCGTCGAGTCGGACGATACGGTCCGCCTCCGGGTGCCGCGCCGCGGCAGCCGCCGCCGCTACGTGCCGTTCGTCCTAGCCGGCACGCTCGTCGCCAGCCTCGCAGGCGCCGGCGCCTGGTGGACCTTCCTCCCGTCGCCGACCGCGCCTCGCGCGGAAACCCAGCCCGCTCCCGTCCCCTCCGCTCCAATCCCCCCCGCTGCCGTCGCAGCCGTGCCGGCGCCGGAAGTGCAACCCCCGGTCGCGCTCGCCTCGGCCGACGAAGCCAAGCCCGCCGATGGCCAACTCAACGCCATCGGCCGCTCCCAACTCGCCTTCGCCCCGCCCGCCCCGCCGCTACCGCCGCCGCCGCAACAATACGCGCCGATGCTCGCCACCGAGGCCGACATCCTCGCCGATGCGCCGAGCCAGCTCGCCGTCTACCGCTTCGCCTCCCAGCCCGCCGTGGTGGTCCTGCAATTCCCGAGCCTCGCCGAACAGGCGCTGATGCTCAACCGCGTCGCCGCCCTGATCGAGAAGAGCGGCTACCCCCACGAACAGGTCCTCCCGCGCGCCGAGCTGAACGCCCGCATCGTCGCCGGCGGCGCCACCCCCGATGATTTCTATTACGGCCACGACTACCGCAGCGCGGACCTCCTGAGGTTCTTCGGCCTCGCCACCGACCTGAACGCGCAGGAACAGGACCTCCGCCTCCTCATCCACAAGCTCGGCTGGGACGAGAAGGGCGCCGTGGGCGCATTGGTCACCTTGGTGCGCCAAACCGCCGGCGATGCCGCCCTCGACCCCACCGCGCGCGCCGCCATCCTGCGCCACGAACTGTCCCACGGCGTCTACTTCACCAACCCCGAATACGCCGCCTACTCCGCCCATTTCTGGCGCGACGTCCTCACCCCTGACGAGCGCGCCAAGTTCGTCGCCTTTCTCGCCCGCGAGGGCTACGACACCTCGCTTTCCGATCTGATGATCAACGAGACCCAGGCCTACCTGATGCACACGCCCGACCGCCGCTTCTTCAGCCCCTCCGCCCTCGGCCTTACGCAGCAGCGGGTCGCCGAACTGCGTCAGATCTTCCTGGTCAGCATGCCCTCGAGCTGGTTGCGCGACAGCACCACCGCCGACAAGCTGCCCTAAGCTCCTGCGATTTCGGAGCTCCTACGATTTGGGGCTGGTGTGCACGACGACCGCGCCCGCCGCCAACTCGGCCCGTCGCTTCGTCGCGGCTTCCAGCGCCGCGCGGAGTTGGCGCAGATACGGCTCCGTCTCCAGCGGCAAGATCTGTCCTTTCGGGAACAGCGGCACCGACGATGCGATCGAGACGATCAGGTCGGTCCCGAACGGCGGCCCGACCGTGCCCGAGACATGGCTCCACGCCGACCGCGCCGACAGTTGCGGGCTGCCCTGCGCCGCCGTCTGCACGTGGAACACCGTCCCATCGCCGGAGAAATAATCCACCTGCAAATATGACGGGAAGCCCGGCGCCTGCGCCTGGATGTCGATCTTGTCGTTCTCCTGCAGCGTGGTCTGCCCGTCCCGCAGCCCGACCTCCATGCCGCCCGACACGCTCCCGAACGGCCGCGTGTAGGCGCGGATCAGGTTCAGCGCCCCGCAATACGGCCCGTTCGCCTCCTCGACCGCCCAATCCACCGGCGCAGTCGGCGCCGCCTCGCGAACCCGCCGCTGCAGCTCCTGCATCGGCGCACCGCTCCCGACCACGCCCTGTATGCTGACCGTGCCGGACCGCGCCAGATCGCCCCGCACCGTCGCGCAATCCACGCCCTCCACCGCCGACGTCACCGCCCGGCGGAGCGCCTCCGGCGAGACGATCGCCGCCGTCACGGTCGGGGTCGCCGGCTCTGCGGTCGGCCGCGAGGGCGCGGACGGCGGAACCACGGTCGATGCGGCGGGCGTCTCCGCCGGAACGATCGCCGGCGGCGGCGGCGCGCTGATCGGCGGCTCCGGCGCCCGCGTCACCGGCGTTGTCGCCGGGGCGTCCGGCACGCTGGCGATCGTGGCACTCGGCGGCGGCGCGGCCGCTTGCGCCGGTTCGACCGGGGCCGGCGGCGGCAAATTGGCGGCCGCCACGATGGCCGGCGGCACCGAGACGACCGCCGGCTCCAGCCGCGTGCTCGGCGCGATCTCCACCCGCGGCGTCGGCCTCGTCGGCGGCACGCGCGGCTCCGGCGTCGCAGCCTCTGCCGGCGGAGGCTGCGGCGGCGGCGCGGGCGGAATGATCTGCGCGACCTGCGGCGCAGCCGGCGGCGCCGACGGCCTGTCGGCCGGCCGCGCCTCCGTATCGTGCGTCGTGGGTGGCACGACCTGCGTCACGTCGGTCCGCGGCGCCGGTTGTGGTGGGGCAGGTTGCGTCGAGGTCGTCGTCGGCACCGGCGGCGGCGGCGCGACCGGCGCTGCCTCCGCAACCGGCGCTGGCGGTGCCGCGACGCGATCCGGCGCGCTTGGCGGCGCGACCGCGACCACGGTGTTGCCCGCGTTCCCCGGCGGCGTCACGGTCTGCGTCCCGCCGGCGATCTGCGGGTTCGGCGGCTCCGGCGCGCCGATCAACCCACCCCACCAAGCACCCCCCGCGCCCGCCGCCGCCAGTGCGAGGACCGCCACCCCAGCCAGCAACGGTGCCTTCGACCGCGGCTTCGGCGCCTCCGCCACAGCCGTTCGCGCAACCGAAGCCGCCGCCGCCGGCCGCCCGGCCGGCCGCACCACCGTCGAATCGACGTCGAACCCGTCGCCCAATCCCTGGCCCAACCCGGCCGGCGCCGCCCGCCCCTCGAGCGCCGCCGCGATCGCCTCGGCGAACGACCCCGCATCCGCGAACCGGTCCTCCGGCCGCCGCGCCATCGCCCGCGCCACCACCGCGTCCAGCGCCACCGGCGCCGTCACCGACAGGTCCGACGGCTTCGGCGGCACCGTGTGCAGCGCCTTGTGCATGATCGTCGCCATGCTGCCCTCGAACGGCCGCTCGCCCGTCAGCAATTGGAACAGCAGCACGCCCGCCGAATAGATGTCCGTCCGCGCATCGACCGTCTGGCCCATGAACTGCTCGGGCGACATGTACGCCGGCGTCCCCATGATGGTGCCGGCCTGCGTCAGGTTGCTGCTCTCGATCCGCGCGATCCCGAAATCCGCGATCTTCGCTTGCCCGCTGGCATGTCCGTCGCCGCCCACGATCATCACGTTGGCCGGCTTGATGTCGCGGTGCACCACGCCCCGCTCATGGCTGTAGCGCAGCCCGGCCAGCAGATCCGCCATGATCTTGCCGACCGTCGCCACCGGCAACCGCTCGTCGGCGTCCAGCACGCTCTTGAGCGTCCGCCCTTCGACGTATTCCATGACGATGTAGGCGACCTCGTCGGTCTCCCCGTAATCGAAGATCCCGACGATGTTCGGATGCGTCAGCCGTCCCGCCGCCTGCGCCTCGCGCTTGAACCGCGCCAGCTCCTCCTGCGCATCGATGTCCGACGCTTCCGGCAGCCGCACGGTCTTGATTGCGACCTGTACGCGAAATGATCGGATCGAACGCCGAATAGACCGTGCCCATGGCCCCTTTGCCCAGGGTGCCGCGGATTTCATACTTTCCGAGCCGTTCGGTCGTCATCATGTGCTTATAGCAGAGGACGCCCTTTTGAGACGAGGTCGGCGACCTTGCCGCCGCTGCCGCTCTCGCCGATCAGCGCGAATGGCGCCCAGTAGAACGGATGCGCCACCTCGGCCGGCATGCCCTTGCCGGCGCCGTCGAGCAACGTCAGCTCCGCCCCCCGCAACGAACCCGCCAGCCCGCCATCCTGCCCCGCCTTCAGCCGCCGCAGCGTGTCGGCCACCAGGAACGCCGACGTCTGGTCGTTCACCGACCAGTGCGTCACCATCAGCGCCCGCGCGCCGGCATAGAAGAACGCCCGCGCCAGCCCCGACAGGCTCTCGCCCGCCGGGCCGTTCGGCCCCGCCGAGTTGCACGCCGAAAGGATGACCGCGTCCGCGTCCAGATCCATCGCCGAGATCGCCGACGACGTCAGCAGCGCCCCGCTCCCGCTCGCCGCCCCCGCCGGCGCCGACGTCACGATCGCCGGCTCCTGCGCGCATTTCAGCTCTGCCGGCAGCAGCGCATGCGAGGCAAAATGCAGGATCCGATAATCCTTCAGCGCCGCATGTTCGACCGCCGAAACGGTATAGGCCGCGCCCGTCAACTCGTCCGACACCGCGCCGCCGGTCAGCGCCCGCGCCGCTTCGAGCTCGCGCGCCGCGAAGGGCAGGGGAGGCAGCGTCGCGAACAACTGCGCGCTCTCCCGGCACGCCGCCCCCGGAAAGGTCTGGCTCGCCTGCGCCGGCGTGATCGGCCGGAAATCGCCCAGCCCGAACCACGGCCGGGTCGCCCGCGACGTGCCCGCCACCCGGCGCAACGACACGAAGCTCGCCGCCGCTGGCACATGCGCCACCGCCGCCTGCCGCACCAGGAACGGCGCATGCGCGAGATCCCCCGCACTCGCCGGCCCCGTCAGCAGCGCCGAGAACGGGATCGACAGCAGCGGCCCGGCCGGCGCCACCACGATCGTCGACGCCCCCGCCAGCGGCTGCGCCACCGTCCCCAACGTCGCCGCATACAGACGCTGCGACGCATCGGTATCGAACGCCGGCAAGCGGCCATTGCCAGCCAGCTGCACGCTGGCCCGGAACCGCTCGACCAGCGCTTTGATCTCGCCCGCATTCACCCCAAGCCGCCGCGCCGTGATCGTCCCGTCGCGCAGCAGGAACACCCAGCCGCCGTTGCTCCCCAACGCGAAGCTGGCGAACGCCTCCCCCGGCCGCAGCGCCGACAGCACGTCCGCCGCCGGCACCACGTCCTGCACCAGCTGGCTGAAATTCGGCGACGCTGCCTGCAACGCCCCATCCGCATCCGCGACCTGCGCCCGCGCTTCCTTGATCGCCGCGTCCAGATCCGCCGGCGCCGCCCCCGCGCCCACCCCGCTCGGCACGTAAGCGCCCTGCGCCCGCAGCGCCTGCGCATCCCGCTGCCGCGTCAGCTCCGCCAGCGTGTCCCCCGCGCGCTCGCGCCGGCGGATCGCCTCGCCCACCCGCGGATCCCGCGCATTCTCCCGCAGCCGTGCCGTCGAGCGCGCGATCTGCTCGCTGGTGATGCTGCCTTGCCCCTGCTGCGACGCCTCGAACATCTCGCCCAGCACCGCCTGCCCACCCGACCCGGCCGCCGCCGCATAGATGTCCAGGCATGGCTCGATCAACTCCGACGGCGCCCCGCGCTTGAGTTCGCGCAGCAGCGCGCTCGCCCGCCGGCACGAGTCGAGCGCCGCGCCATCGCGCCCCTGCTCGTGCAGCCGCGCCGCCCGCAGCAGCTCCGTCGAGGCCAGCGGCCGCGTCCCCGGCAGCGCCTGCCCGAACGCGACCGACGACATCCCCAGCCCCGATGCCGCGCTGTCGATATCCCCCCGCGCCCCGGCGCTGGTCGCCGCCGTCCGCAGCAGCCGCGCCGTCAGCACCGGCTGGCGCATCCCCTGGCTCAACGCCAGATCCGCCGCCGACCGGATCGCCGCCTCGCTCTCCCCCGGACGCCCCAGCGCACGCAGCACGATCGCCTGATACCGCCGAACCTCCACCAGCCCGAGCAGCACGCTCTGCTGCGCCTGGTCCACCACGACGTCGTCGTCCGGCACCGGGTTGTTCACCGTCGCGGTCCCGGAACGTCCCAGCGCGAACGGGCTGCTCGCCCGCAGCTTCGGCCGCAGCGCCTCGGGCGGCAATTGCGCCGCATACCGCGCCTCGGCCTGCCGCAGCAGCGCCAGCGCGGCCTCATCATGGTGCTGGTTCACCTCGTTCAGCGCCCGGTAGTGCAGCACCCGCGCCGTCGCCGCATGGTCGCTCGCCTCGGGCGCCAGCCGTTGCGCCTCCGCGAACAGCCCCTCCGCCTCCGGATACCGCCCCTGGTCCGAGAGCTGCAGCGCGATCAGCGCCAGGGTCGTCGCCTCGTTCGGATCCGTCTTGCCGAGCGCCTTGCGCTGCAGCGCCAGCGCCGCCCGGTAGGCGTCCTCCGCCCCGACGTAGCTCTCCGCCAAATTCGCCCGCGTCCCCGCCACCACCAGCTCGTCGAACTGCCCGACATCCCCCGCGCTGAAGCTCTGCGCCGCCATCCGGCTCGCCATCAGCGCCTCCGCCCCTGACCGCGGCAGCGCCGCCGCGCCCTCCGGCGACACCAGCCCGGCCAGCACCCCGATCGCCCGCGGGATCACCGGCAGCGCCGGCTGGATCCCGTCCGCCACGTAGATCGTGCCCCCGATCGAGGTCGCGATCGCCACCTGCGGCCAACCGCCGATCTTGCGCGTGCACGGCAGCAGCAGCGCCGGCTGGTCCAGCACCGTCGTCGACTGCGCCGCCCCGCACACGAACCGCGCCTCCAGCCCCGACCGCCATGCGCTTTCGCCCACGATCCCCGCCAGCGCCCCCGGCCCGCCCGCGCCGAGCCGCGACACGGTGGCGCTCGGCTGCTGCCACGTGCCGCAGAACACGTCGACCGTCCCGCCGGTCCCGCGCCCCTGCTGCACGCACGCCTCGTTGGACGCATCCCGCCCGATACTCGTGCCTTTGACCGCCCCCCGCCCGTCCAGATACGCCTCCGGCGGCGGCACGCTGCAACCGGCGACGATGGTGGTGGTCAGGGCGAGAACGAGGCGGAGACGCATTCAATAGTCCCGATCCGATATGTTCGGCAGCAGCAGCTCGGCACTCCCCGCGTCGCGAACGATGCCGATCGTGATGAGGTCGAGGGTCAACCAGTCTGGCCGGAGGATATTCCCTAGTTCGGCATCCAGGAAGGACTTTGGCGTCAGCAACGTAACGGCCCCGTCCGTGTTGACGCTCGGAGCCGCCTCCGGCGTCGCCGACGCGGTCGGAACCGGCGCCGGATCGGGTACGGACCGGCCCGGAGTTAGCAACGACGACGACCCCGCAAGCGGCCGCGCCGATCGGGCAGCCATTCAACGTGTAGGCCGCGTTCACGCCCGGCGAGATGCTCGAAACCGTAGCGGCGTCCGCGCCCGCCTGCCCGCTGACCGTCCCCGTCAAGCTCGCCCCGCCGCCCTGTCCGAGCACCTGCAGCGCCCCGGCCGCCAGCGTCCCGCTCGCGCTGCCAGTGCCCAGATCCAGCGCCACCCGCATCCCCGGCGCGCTCAGCCCCGCCAGCGTCACCGCGCCATTCCCCGGCAATCCCAACAGCAACGACCCGGCGCCCGGCCCGACCGGGCCGAACCGCGTCGTCCCCGTCTGCGTCAGTGACACCGCCCCGGCCGTCGGCTCCGCTACCCGCAGCGTCACCGTATCGCCGGTGAACGCCCCGCCCTGCAGCCCCAACGACCCCACCGCCGACACCGCGATCGAACGCCCCGAAACCGGCCCCGTCACGGTCAAAGCCCCCGCATTGGCCAGCGTGAACGCCCCGCTTGCATCGAACCCCGCCAGCTCCGTGACATTCGTCGACCCCGACACCCCGAACGCCGCCGCTCCCGCCGCCGACCCGCCCAGCGTCCCCGCCGCCAATGCCCCGCCGCTCTGCGTCACCGTCCCCCCGCTCTGCACAGAGAGCGCGCCGCCAACCGTCAACGCCCCCGCGAACCGCACCGAACCCGCGCTGCTCAGCGCGAACGCCCCCGCATTCCCCGAGCCGGCGACCACCACATCCCCCGATGTCGCCACCGAGAGCCCCCCGCCCACCGAGAACGCGCCCAACACGCCGATCGCATTGCTCCCCAGCAAGCTCGCGCTCCCGGCCTGCAGCGTCAGCGTGCCCGCCGCGAGCGATGCCTCGCCGGCCTGCGCGATCCCGCCCGCGCTGCGCAAATCCACCGTCCCGACCTGCCCGAACCCCAGCGACCCACCCAGGCTGACCGCCCCGCCCGACGCCGTCCCGATCCGCACCGTATCGGCCACCACCCCGCCACCGCCGACACTCCCGCCGACCGCATAGCCCGCCCCCGCCTTGAACGGCGTCAGCGCGATCAGCCCGCCCGGCGCCGACATCCCGCCACCCGCGAATTGCAGCCCGTCGCTCGCCAGCGCGATCGTCTGCCCCGCCGAGACCCCGACCGGCCCGCTCAACGTCAGCGTTCCCGCGCTCGCCAGCGCGAACCCGCCCGTATCGGCCGAACTCGCACCCAGACCGGCAACCCGGTTGTCGCCCCCGAGCGCCACCGAACGCCCCCGCGCCTCGAGCAAGCCCGTCGTGATCGTCCCGCCCGTCTGGCTGATGGCGCCGCGATACAGATCGCTCAGCGCCGCCACCGCATTGCCTTCGCCCCGCAGCGTCAATGACGCACTCCCCGTCACATCCGCCGCCAGGCCGATCCCGCCCGCCCCCGCGCCGATCGTGACGTCAACCGCCGCGAGCGTCGCATTCACCGTCACCCCGCCCGCAGCCGCCGGGTCGTTCGCCCCGAACGCCGCCTCGAGCACGATCCCGCCCCCCGCATTGATCCCGCCCGTCACGGCCACGGAGCGGCCCGCCCGCACGACCACATCTCCCGCCGCGCTGATCGGCGCCCCGATCGCCACATCCGCGCCCGGCGCCGCGCTCATGTCGAGCACCACGTTCCCCGATCCCGCCGTCACCGCGCCCGCCACCGTCAGCGCCCGGTCGCTCCGGAGCAGGAACCCGCCCGTCACCCCGAAATCCCCCAGCGTATCGACTTGGTTCGCGCCCCCCAGCGCTACGCTTCCCGCCCCGCCCGTCAGCACGCCGACCCGAACCGTCCCGCCCGCCGTCTCGCTCACCGCCCCGCCGGCCCGAACGTCCAACGTGCCCACCCCACCCAGATCGAACGACCCGGCGAACGCGATATCCCCCGTCGTCCCACCTCCCAGCCGCACCGCATCAGCAACGACCGATCCGCCCGGCGCATCCCCCAGCGTCAGCGTCCCGCCCACCGTGAGCGGCGCAATCGCCACCACCCCGCCCGGCGCCGACAACGCCCCGCCCGCCCCGATCCCGACGCTGTCCGCCGCCAGGGTCAGCGTCCGCCCGCCGCCCACGGCCACGACCCCGCCCACCGTGACCGACCCCTGGCTCGCGAGCGTGAAATCGCCGCCGACCAGGAACCGCCCCAACGTCGCGACCTGGTTGCCCGCCTGCGCCAACGACGCCCCGGCCGCATACCCCGTCAGCACCGGCGTCTGGATCGCGCCGAAATCCTGCGTGATCGTCCCGCCCGCATTCAGCGCCAGGCTGGTCGTCGCCTGCACCACGTTCTCCGGATGCGCGCCGACCTCGAACAGCAAATTCCCCGCCGCAGACAGCGAAACGACCCCGCCCGACACCCCATGGACGCTCCCGTCCGGCGTCCCGCTCGTTCGTGCGACGTACAGATCGCCCGATGTCGTCGCGATGCCGACATTGCCCCCCGCGCTCGCGACATCCACCCGCAAACTCTGTGTGTTCGAAACGGCGATGTCCCCGCTCGCGCTCGCCGTCAGCACGCCGATCCGGTTCACCCCCGTGAGATCGACGCTCGCCCCCTGCGCGCTCAGCGCCCCCACCGCGACCGATCCGCCGGCCCCGCCGACCGCCCCCCCGCTGATCAGCGCGAGTTGCCCGATCGGGCCGCCGCCGAAATCCACCGCGCCCCGCACCGCAAGCGGCCCCGCCTGGCTCGACCCGAGCGCCAGCCGGTCGGCAACCATGTTCGCGAGCGCATCCTGCCCCACCGACAGCGCCGCCTCGCTCGCTGTCCCATTGACCAGCTCGACGGCGCGTCCCGCCGTGAACGGCTGGATCGCGATCGTGCCGCCCGGCGCATAGAGCGAATAGGGCAGGTATCCCTCCACCGCCGGGTTCAGCACCGTGCCGGTCCCGACCTGGAGCTGATCCGCCACCAGCGTGATGCCGTGTCCGCCCGAGACCTGGATGCCGCCGCCCACGCTCCCCGCGCTCCCGCCCACCTGGAGCGGCACGCTGTCCACGACCGTCACATCCCCGCCGCTCGCCCGCAACCCGTCGCCGTAATAAGTCCCAATCGCCGCGATCCGGTTCCCCGCGCCGCCCAGCGCGAACGCCACCGCCGCGCCGCGCAACTGCCCGGCCACGATCGCGCCGCCCGCACCCTCCACCACCTCGCCCGCCGACTCGATCTGCACCGACAAGTATCCGCCGTCGACCGTCCCGCCGATCGCAATCCCCGCCGCCCCCGAGCTCAGCGCGATCCCCGACCCCCGCACCACGGCGCCGGCCCCGATCGTCAATGCGTCGGCAGCCTGCAGCGAGACCCCGCCATCCGCGGCCAGCGTCGCCGCCCCATCGACGAGCAGCTGATGCCCCGCATCCAGCGTCAGCGACCGTCCCGACCCGACGCCCCCCGCCGACACATCCGCCAGCACCGAAAGGTCATGATCCGCATGCAGATACAGCGACGCACCTCCCGTCGCGCCCCCGATCGAAATCCTTCCCCGAAGTCAGGTCCACTGCCTCCCGCACCGTCAGATCGTGCGTCGCCGAAAGCCGGATCGACACCGCCCCGTTCTGCGCCGCAGACATCAGCGTCGCCGGCGTGATGTACGACGTCCCGCCTGTTGCACCGTCCAACGGCACGCCCGGCTCCGTCGCCGACCCGCTCAGCCCCACGCTAGGCGACCCCGTCCCGATCACCAGATCGTAGGGATCGAGATAGATCGTCCCGCCCCGTCCCGCCCGAGCCCCCGCATCCAGCGTTCCCGCCAGCGCCAACACCCCGCCGCTGACCTCGATCACCCCGCCATCGCCGCCCTGCGGCCCCCCGCGCGCGCTCAGCGACCCGTCCACACCCGTCGACTGCGTGCTCAGCGTCGTCACCGTCCCGCCGCTGCCCGCGCCCACCCCGTCCGCCGAAACCCGCGCCCCCGCCTCGACCACCACCCGCCGCGCCGTTCCCGCCGGCGTCGCGATCGACCCGCCCGCGCCCAGCGCCGCCTGCCGCCCCGCCTGCGCCCGCGCCAGCGTCGTCCCCAGCGCCACCGTCCCGCCCGGACCCCCGTTGGCCGTCACCACCGCCCCGCCCGCGACCCGCACCGTGTCCGACGCCGTGACCGTCACCGTGCCGCCCGCCGCCCCCGCCGCGCCATCCGCGCCGACCCGGCCCTCGACCCGCACCGAGCCGCCCACCCCCGCGATGTCGATCCGCCCCGCGCGCCCGGCCACCGTGTTCGCCCGGATCGTCCCCCCCGCCCGCACCAGGTCCTGCACGATCCCATCGGCCGCCCGCGCCGTGATCTGCACCGACCCGCCATCGGCGATCACCGTCCCGGTGTTCGTCACCAGCGCCGTCACCGCCTTGCCGTCCCGCCCCAACGGCGCCTGCGTCACCGCCCGCGTGACATCGATCGACACCAGCCCGTCGCCATAAAGATCGATCGTGTGCGCCTGCGCCCCCGCCAGCACGACCGTCCCCAGCCGCGCAGTGATCACCCCCGAATTGGCCACCTGCGGCGCCACCAAGGCCGCCAGCCCCGCCTGGCCCACCGTGATGCTGCCCGCGTTCGTCACCGCCGCGCCGGGCTTGGCCGGCCGGTCGAACACCAGCCTGCCCGCCATGAAGTTCTGCGTGCTGATCCCCGGCGCGCTGACGATCAGCCCGTTGACGTCGACCTGCGCCCCCCGCGAGAACGCCACCCCCGCCGCATTGGTGATGATGACGTTGCCGTTCGCGTTGATCCGCCCCGCGATCACCGAGGGATCCGGCCCCACCACCCGGTTCAGCGTGACCGCGCTGGCGCTCGGCTGGTTGAACTGCACGGTATGCTGGCTGCCGACGTCGAAGCTCTGCCAATTGATGGCCGCCCGCGCGCTCGACTGATTGACGTTGGTTTGCGACGCGCTCTGCCCGATCGACGCCGACCCGGCCGCCACCACCCCACCCGTCGGCCGCGCCGTCGGCGAGATCTGCGCCATCCCGGACGTCGCGAAAACCAAAACGCTTACAGCCTGTAAGGCGGTTCCCAGCAGGAGAGACGAGCGTCCGCACCAAACGGTGCCCACGAAGAGTCGCTGTCCAATCCGCCGTGCCATCGTCCGTCCCCGCGCGCAGCCGAGCTGCTCTTTTGCGGGGCAGACTTTAACACGGATTCACGAACATGAAACTTCTGGTTTCAGAACCTTGTGATCACTCGCCAATAAATTGCATCAGCTTTCATCGGCTTCACTTGGCCCGGCGTCCCCTCGGGCAGGCGCGTATCGCGATGCACGCCCTCGATGTTGAACTCGGTGAACCGCGTCACGTTCAGCCGCAGCCCCAACCCGACCGACGACAACCGGGTATACGGCGTCTCGATGGACGCCAACTGGTTCTGCCAGGCCTCGCCTCGGTCGTAGAACGCGTAGAGCTGGCCCGCCAGGTTGAAGTTTCGGTCGAACAGGTTGATGTCGTAACTCTTATTGTATTGCAGCTCCGCCTGCCAGACGAACGCGCTGTCCCCGGTAACCTCCCCGGAATAGAACCCGCGGGTGATACTCCGGCCCGCCCAGATAGAACTTCTCCGACGGCGGCAGGATCTGGTCGCTATATTGCCCGATCAGCCGGCCCTTGATCGCGATCGAGCTATCCGCGCTCAACTGCAGCAATGTCTGCACCCGCGAAAGATCGATCGAGAACTTGGTGAAATCCACCCGCTCGCCCGGCCGCGTCGCATCCGAAGCCGCGCTCCGCGTCGCGCCCAGACTCGGGATGCCCTGCGAGAGCCGCACGTTGATCGTGTTGATCGCCGGCCGCGCATCCCCCGCCAGCAGGTCCTGCTGCGCGTAATCCGCCCCCAGCCGCGCCACCCGCAGCGAATTGAACCCGCGCTGCATCCCGATCGCCGCGTTCCGCCTGCGTGACCTGCGTCTCGATCGCGTCGAAATAACCCGACAGGTTCAGCGTCTGCTGCCGCGCCGGATCAGCGGGTAGGTCAACGACCCGCCGAACACCGTCGTCGTGCCGTGATACCGCACGCTGCGCAGGAACCCCGACGGATTGGCCTCGCCGTAGCCGCCGTACAGCCGCGCCGCGCAGGCCGGACCCGCCGATGAACGCTTCGGTCGTCACCTGGCCGAAATTCTGCGTGTCCGCCATCGGTATGGTAGAAGTTGAGCTCCGTCCGCTCGCCGAACTCGGTGAAGCTGTTGAAGTCGAGCAGCGCCAAGCCCTCGACCGGCCCGGTGAGACGCGATGCCCGGTTGTCCACGTTCAGCAGCCCGGCCACCGCCTGCCGCTCCACCTGCGCCACCAGCGTCAGCGCGCCCGGCTCGCCCGAGGAGGGCCGCAGCACGGCGCGCACCGTCACCCCCGGAATGTCCTGCGCCAGCAGCAGCCAGCGCTCGAGCGAGGCGGTGTCGACCGGGCGCAGCTCGGTCAGGTGGTTGCAGGAACCGCAGCACCTGCGTGCCGGCCGGGCCGATATCGCCCTCGAGCTTGACCTCGGCGATGCGGCCCTCGATCACCGTGAAGCGCAGCACGCCGCCGGCCTCGACCGTCGCCGTGACCGTGGTCAGCGCGTAGCCGTCGCCGCGGTAGAGGTTGAGCAGCGCCGTCCGCGCCGCCTCGATCCGCGCCAGCGGCACCGCCGGGCCCGTCAGCCCGGCGGTGATCGCGCTCGGTCTGCGGCCCGGCGCATACGCGGTCACGCCCTCGACCCGCACCGAGCGGACCGCGACCGCGCCGACCCGGCACCGCCGCCGGCGCCGCGTTCGGCACGCCCGGCCCGGGCGCCACCGCCGGCGGCAGGCTCGGGCAGCACGCGCGGGATCGGCGAGCCCTGCGGAATGATGTCGCCCGGCAATGGCGACGCGATGCCCGGACTGCCCGGCGCAACGTTGCCCGGCGAGATCGGCCGCTGCGCGAGCGCAGGCAGCGGCAGCATGGCGGCCGAGGCGAGCCACCAAGTCAGCACACGCGTGCCGGAGAGGGAGTTAATCAGCCGACGCCCCTGCTCGAGTTGACGCCAATGTGTAGTCGATTGAGCGGCCTATCCCAACGGCCTAAACCATCTTCACCGCAAAGCGTGTCTGAAAAGCAACTAATTCAAGCGGCTTGGCGGATCGCGCTGTCGATCGTCTCCACGATCCGGTCCACATGCGCCCGCTCGATGATCAGCGGCGGCGACAGCGCAATGATGTCCGCCGTGGTGCGGATCAGCAGCCCGTCGTCGAAACAGCGCTGGAACACCGCCATCGCCCGCTGCGTCGGCTTGCCCTCCCATGGCGTGAGCTCGATCCCCGCGATCAACCCGAGGTCCCGCACGTCGACCACCCCCGGCGCGCCCTTCAGCGTATGGATCGCCTGCTGCCAATAAGGCTCGATCGCCCGCGCCCGCCCCGGCAGGTCCTCGGCCCGGTGCAGGTCCATCGTCGCGATCGCCGCCGCCGACGCCAGTGGATGCCCGCTATAGGTGTAGCCGTGGAACAGCTCGATCCCGGCCGGGCTGCCGTTGACGATCGTGTCGTAGATCTCCCCCGTCGCCGCCACCGCGCCCATCGGCACCGCCGCGTTCGTCAGCCCCTTCGCCATCGTCATCAGATCCGGCACCACGCCGAACCGCTCCGCGCCGAAATTCGCGCCCATCCGCCCGAACCCGGTGATCACCTCGTCGAAGATCAGCAGGATATCGTGCTTCGTGCACAGCGCCCGCAGCCGCTCGAGATACCCGACAGGCGGGATCAGCACCCCCGTGCTCCCCGCCACCGGCTCGACCATCACCGCCGCGATGGTGTCGCCATGCAGCGCCACCAGGCTCTCCAGCGTATCCGCCAGATGCGCCCCCCATGCCGGCTGCCCCAGGCTATGCGCATTGTGCTCGAGGTTATGCGTGTGCGGCAGATGGTCCACGTACGGCAGCAGCGCGCCGAACTGCTTGCGGTTCGGCCCGATCCCGCCGACCGACATCCCCCCGAACCCGACCCCGTGATACCCCCGCTCGCGCCCCACCAGCCGCACCCGCTGCGCCTGTCCGCGCGCCCGCTGATACGCCAGCGCGATTTTCAGCGCCGTGTCCCCGCTCTCCGACCCCGAATTGGTCCAGAACACCCGCTCCAGCGGCGCCGGCAGCATCTCCGCCAGCCGGGCTGCCGCCTGGAACGCGATCGGATGCCCCATCTGGAACGTCGGCGCGAAATCCAGCACCGCCGCCTGCTTCTGGATCGCCTCCGTGATCTCGCGCCGCCCGTGCCCCGCGTTCACGCACCACAGCCCGGCCGTTCCATCCAGGATCTCCCGATCCTCCGGCGTATAATAGTACATGCCCTCGGCGCGGGCGAGCAGGCGAGGGGATTGCTTGAACGCCTTGTTCGCCGTGAACGGCATCCAATAGGCGTCGAGATTGTTGGGGCGCGAGATCTCGTTCATGCCCCCACGATCGCGCTTTGGCCACTTCGCATCAAGCGTGCCATATCCGCCCACCAACTTCCGGAGCGCTTTCGATGTCAGACGGCACCCTCTTGCTCGGCACCAGGCGCTATTCCTCCTGGTCGCTCCGCGGCTGGCTCGCCGTCCGCCTCGCCAAGCTGGACGTGACCGAGGAGGTCATCCAGCTCAACGGCCCCGGCCCCGATAGCGAAGTCGCCCGCCGCTCCCCCAGCGGGATGGTGCCCTATCTCGACCCATCGCGGCATCCATGTCTGGGAGACGCTCGCGATCTGCGAATACTGCGCCGACCTCGAGCCCACGCTGTGGCCGCAGGACCGCGCCGCCCGCGCCCAGGCCCGCTCGATCAGCGCCGAGATGCACGCCGGCTTCCGCGGCCTGCGTTCCTCCATGCCCATGGTCCTCGGCCGCGACGGCGCCGGCCGCGGCCAGACCGCCGAAGCGCTCGCCGACATAAGCCGCATCGAGACGCTCTGGCGCCAAACAAGCGAGCAGTTCGGCGCCGGCGGCCCCTACCTCTTCGGCGCCGCCTTCACCGCCGCCGACGCCATGTTCGCCCCCGTCGTCACCCGCCTGCTGACCTACCGGCCCCCCGTCGCCAGCGACACCGAAGCCTACTGCACCGCGGTCCGCGCGCATCCGCTCATGGCCGAATGGTACGACCTCGCCGACGCCGAACCGCTCTCCTGGCGCCGGCCCGAGATCGAGAACTCGCCCTAGAACCGTGACCGAAACCGCCATCGTCCTGCCGCCCGACGAGGATTTCGGCCCCGCCGCAATCGGCCCCATCGGCCACCTGGTGCACCGGCTCGCGCAGGCCGGCGCCGGCGGCCTCGTGCTCGGCGCGACCACCAGCTTGCCGCCGTTCGACGACGTGCCGTTCCACCCGGTCAAGCCGGGCAGGGGGCTCAACCGCACCGCCCGCTACGTCAGCGGCCTGGTCGCCGCCATCGCCGACATCCGCCCGCGCCTGGTCGAAGTCCACAACCGGCCGGAGATCGCCCTCGGCCTCGCGCGCCACCGAATCCCCGTCAGCCTGCTGCTGAACGACGATCCGCAGCACCTGCACGGCTCGGCCTTCGCCTGGCAGCGCGGACGCCTGATGCGCCGCCTCGCCCTGGTCATGACCGCATCGCATTGGCTGCGCGCCCGCCTGCTCGACGGATTGGAGCATCCCGAGCGCGACCCGGTCGTGCTGCCCAACTGCATCGACGCGCCGCCCGCCGCCGCCGGCCCGCGCGAAAGCCTCATCCTATTCGCCGGCCGCAACCCCCGCGACCGCGGTGCCGACAGCTTCGTCGAGGCCTGCGCCCGGGTCCTGCCGCTGCTGCCGGGCTGGCGCGCCGAGATGATCGCCGGCCATCCCCATGCCGGGCCTCCGCTCGACCCCGGCGACCTCGACACCACGGTCCGACACCGCAGCGACCTCGCGCTGTCGGCCATGCAGCGCGCCGCCATCGTCGTGGTCCCGAGCCGCTGGGAGGCGCCGTTCGGCCTCGTCGCGCTCCAGGCCATGTCCTGCGGCGCCGCGGTGATCTGCTCGTCCGGCGGCGGCCTGCCGGAGGTGGTGGGGCAGGCGGCCCTGTTCGCCGACCCGGACCAGCCCGAGGCCCTGTCCGCCGCCCTGTTCCAGCTCGCCACCGATGTCGGGCTGCGCGCCACCCTGGCCGCCGCCGGCCGTTTCCGTGCCGCCGCCTTCGCCGCCCCCCCAGCCGCAGCCCGGCTCTGCGAAGTCCGCCGCACGATCCTCGCCCGATGATCCCCCGCGTCACCCCCTGGCTCGCGCCGGTCGCGCGGGGCCTCACCCTGCTGTTCCCGATCGTGCTGCTGCACGGCCGCGGCGTGGCCGATATCACCCTCAGCCTGGTCGCCATCCTCTTCCTCGCCCACAGCGCCCTGGCGCGCGACTGGTCCTGGCTCCGCCGCCTCTGGGTCCGCCTCGCGCTCGCCTGGTGGGCCTGGCTCGTGATCTGCAGCCTCCGCTGGGGCGCCGCCCCCGGGGCGCTCGTCACCGTCCGCTTCCTGGTCTTCACCGCCGCGCTCGAGACCTGGGTCCTCCGCGAGGCCTGGATGCGCGATTGGCTGCAGCGCCTGCTCCGCTGGGCCGCCTTCTATCTCGCCGCGCAATGCCTGCTGCAATTCGTCACCGGCCGGAACCTCTACGGCTGGCCCCGCGCCCCCGACGGCGAGCTCACCGGCCCCTACGACAAGCCCCGCACCGGCCCCATCCTGGCGCGCCTGCTCTTCCCCGCGCTGCTTCCGCTCGCCGCCACCCCTCTGCGCGCCCTCCTCTGGCTGATCGCCGGCGTCACGCTCATGGTCCTGATCGGCCAGCGCATGCCGCTGCTGCTCACCTTCCTCGGCCTGTTCACGACGGCGCTGTTCCTCAAGCAGCTGCGCATGCCCGTGCTCTACACCGCGGTCACCGCCGGGCTCCTGCTGGCGCTGCTGCCGCAGGTCTCGCCCGAGGCCGCGCACCGCATCGAGACCAAATTCGCCGCCCAGATGTCCGATTTCTCCCGCAACCATTACGGCCTGATCGCCGCCCGCTCGATCGCGATGGTGCAATCCGACCCGCTGATGGGCGTCGGCTTCGACGGCTTCCGCCGCCTCTGCGACGAGCCCCGCTTCTTCCACGGCTGGCACGGCGGCGATGGCGGCGGCGCCATGATCTGCGTGCAGCATCCGCATAGCTACTATCTGCAAGCGCTCGTCGAGGGCGGCATCCCCGGCCTGCTCCTCTTCGCCGGCACCGCCGTCGCCTGGCTCGTCGCCATCGGCCGCGGCCTGTTCCGCGCGCCCGACCCCTTCCGCGTCGGCCTTTTCGTCGCCGCCCTGGTCCAGCTCTGGCCCATCGCCGGGAGCAGCGACTGGGTCGCCATGCCGCTCTCCGGTTGGTTCTTCGTGCAGCTCGGCTTGGCCCTGGCGCTCGCCTCACCCTATATGCCGGGCCCAAGGCAACCTCTCGAGGGATGACCCATATGTCGGACGCCCAAATTCCCGTCACCGTCCTCACCGGCTATCTCGGCGCGGGGAAGACCACGCTGCTGAACCGCATCCTGTCGGAGAACCACGGCAAGAAATACGCCGTCGTCATCAACGAATTCGGCGAACTCGGCGTCGACAACGACCTCGTCGTCGACGCCGACGAAGAAGTCTTCGAGATGAACAACGGCTGCATCTGCTGCACCGTCCGCGGCGACCTGATCCGCATCGTCGGCGGCCTGATGAAGCGCCGCGGCAAGTTCGACGGCATCATCATCGAGACCACCGGCCTCGCCAACCCGGCGCCCGTCGCCCAGACCTTCTTCGTCGACGACGGCGTCCGCGCCCGCACCCGCCTCGACGCCATCGTCACCGTCGTCGACGCCAAGAACCTCCCCGCCCGCCTGCAGGACAGCGCCGAGGCCGAGGAGCAGATCGCCTTCGCCGACGTCATCGTCCTCAACAAGACCGACCTGGTCACCCCCGAAGAACTCGCCGACGTCGAAGCGAAAATCCGCAAGATCAACCGCTTCGCCAAGATCCACCGCACCACCCGCGCGGCGCTGCCGATCAGCGACATCCTCGACCAGGGCGCCTTCGACCTCGCCCGCGTGCTCGAGCGCGAGCCCGAATTCCTCGAGGACACCGAGCACAGCCACAACGAGGACGTCTCGAGCATGAGCTTCGAGGTCTCCCGCCCGATCGACCCCGAGAAATTCAACGCCTGGATCAGCACCCTGCTCGCCGAGAAGGGCCAGGACCTGCTCCGCACCAAGGGCATCCTGTCCTACCCCAACGAGGACCGCCGCTTCGCCTTCCAGGCCGTCCACATGATCGCCGACGGCGATTACATCGGCAAATGGAAGGACGGCGACGAGCGCCGCAGCAAGCTCGTCTTCATCGGCCGCAACCTCAACCGCCCCCAACTCCGCCGCGGCTTCGAAGCCTGCCAGGTGCCGGGTTGATCACCGGAAACACCCCCTGATGGTCGCCATCGACGCCCTGCTCCGCGAACGCGGCACCACGGCCGACCTCGGCGAATACGTCGTCGCCGTCGCCTTCTCCGGGCCGTCAGCCGCCTTCGCCCTCGGCGACGGCACGCTCCGCCTCATGCAGCCCGGCGGGACCTGGACCACCGTCGAAGCCCATGACGGCGCCATCCTCGCCATGGAGCCCGAGCGCGACGGCTGGGTCACCGCCGGCGACGACGGCGCCTTCCGCCACATCGGCCGCGACGGCGTCGTCACCGACATCGCCCGCTTCGGCTCCAAATGGGTCGAGCAGGTCGCCACCTTCCACGACGCCAAGACCCGCCTCACCGCCTGCGCCGTCGGCAAGACCGTCCACGTCTTCGCCAACGGCGAAAAGGTCAAAAGCCTCGACCACCCCAGCACCGTCACCGGCCTCGCCTTCGACTCCAAGGGCAAGCGCGTCGCCGCGTCCCACTACAACGGCGTCTCCCTCTGGTTCATCGCCGCCAAGGTCGACACACCCCGCAAGCTCGAGTGGAAAGGCAGCCACACCGGCATCGCCATCCACCCCGCCGGCGACGCCGTCGTCACCTCGATGCAGGAGAACGCGCTGCACGGCTGGCGCCTCACCGACGGCCAGCACATGCGCATGAGCGGCTACCCGGCCAAGACCGAAAGCCTCTCCTTCAGCCGCAACGGCCGCTGGCTCGCCTCGTCGGGCGCCGACACCGTCGTGCTCTGGCCCTTCTTCGGCGGCGGCCCGATGGGCAAGGCGCCGATGGAACTCGCCGGCGGCGACGGCGTCCAATGCACCCGCGTCGCCTTCCAGGCCCAGGCCGACCTGCTCGCCGCCGGCTTCGCCGACGGCTTGGTGCTGATCGCCGACGTCGCCACCGAGCGCATCCTCCCCGCCGCGCCCCCCGGAACACGGCCCGGTCACCGCGCTCGCCTGGTCGCCCGATGGCGGCCGTCTCGCCTTCGGCACCGAATCCGGCTTCGCCGCCGTGGTCGACCTCTCGAAACGATAAGGAACCTCATGGACCGTATCACCGCCCAGGGCATGAACATGCCCAAGCTCGGCCTCGGCACCTTCCGCCTCAAGGGCCCCGAATGCGCCGAAGCCGTCCAGCGCGCGCTCACCCTCGGCTACCGCCACATCGACACCGCCGAGATGTACGACAACGAGGCCGCGGTGGGGGAGGGGCTCGCCCATGGCGGCACCAAGCGCGGCGACATCCACCTGACCACCAAAGTCTGGTGGTCCAACCTCGCCGGCGACGGCATCGACCGCGCCATCGACGCCAGCCTGCACAAGCTGCGCACCGACTATGTCGACCTCTACCTCATCCACTGGCCCGCCGCCGACATGGACCTGCCCGACGCCATCACCAAGCTGATGCGCGTCAAGGAGCGCGGCCTCGCGCGCGCCATCGGCGTCTCCAACTTCCCCTCCGCGCTGTTCGACCGCGCCGTCAACGAGGTGAAGGCGCCGCTCGCCTGCAACCAGTTCGAGTACCACGTCCTGCTCGGCCAAAGCCGCATGGTGAAGACCACCCGCGCCGCCGGCGCCGCCGTCACCGCCTACGCCCCGCTCGCGCAAGGCCGTCTGGCCGACAACGAGGCCCTGAAGACCCTGGCCAAGAAGCACGACGCCGCCCCGGCGCAGATCGCCCTCAAATGGCTCCTCGACCAGGACGGCGTCGCCGCCATCCCCAAGGCCGGCCGCAAGGAAAGTCAGCAGAGCAACCTCGACGCCCTGAAGATCACCCTCGACGAACAAGACCGCGCCACCATCGCCGCCCTCCCGAAGGACCAGCGCTTCGTCAACCCGGCCTTCGCCCCCCACTGGGACGAAGTCGGCTGAGAAAACTCCTCTTCTCCCTCTCCCGCGTGCGGGAGAGGGCAGGGGTGGGGGCCTGACCGCGTGCCTGACCTCTCCACCAAACCAACCGAGCGCCTCGCCCACGCCCGCATCGGCGTCACGCTCCTCTTCCTCGCCAACGGCGCCGGCTTCGGCGCCTGGGCCGCCAGCGTCCCCGGCGTGAAAGATGCGCTCGCCATATCCGCCAGCGCGCTCGGCGCCGCCCTCCTCTGCGTCGCCTTCGGCGCCATGCTCGCCATGCCCCTGGTCGGCTGGCTCGGCGCCCGCCACGTCCCCCGCCTGCTCACCGGCACCGCGCTCGTGCTCATGCTCGCCCTCCCGCTGCCCGGCCTCGTCGGCAGCGTCCCCGCTCTGGCCGCCTGCCTGCTGCTGATGGGCGCCGGCGCCGGATCGATGGACGTCTGCATGAACGCCCGCGCCAGCCGCGTCGAGCAGGAGTGGGACGCGCCGATCATGTCCTCCTTCCACGCCGCCTTCTCCCTCGGCGGCCTGCTCGGCACCGGCCTCGTCGCCCTCTCGCAATGGCTCGGCTTCGGGATCCTCGGCGGCCTGCTGCTCACCTCCGCCGTGCTCGCCGCCTCCGCCGCCACCCATTTCCTCCTCGACCCCGACCCGGCGCTCGCCGAAGCCGAATCCGGCCGCCGCTTCGCCTGGCCCAGCGCCGCCGTCGCGGGGATCGGCGCGCTCTGCTTCCTCGCCTTCATGACCGAGGGCGCCGTCGCCGATTGGTCCGGCGTCTTCCTCCGCAGCGTCGCCGGCTTCTCCGCCCCGGCCGGCGCCGCCGGGTTCGCCGCCTTCTCCGCCGCCATGGTCATCGCCCGCCTCCTCGGCGACGCCACCGTCCACCGCTTCGGCCGCGCCACAGTCCTCACCTCGGGCGCGCTCCTCGCCGGCGCCGGCCTCGCGCTGGCGATCGCCATCCCCGCCATCGGCCCGGCCGGCTTCGCCCTCGTCGGCCTCGGCGGCGCCAACATGGCGCCCATCCTGTTCTCCGCCGCCGGCCGCGCCGGCCCGGCCGCCAGCACCGGCGTCGCCGCCGTCGCCACCCTCGGCTACGGCGGCATGCTCCTCGGCCCGCCCCTCATCGGCGTCCTCGCCGACGCGATCGGCCTGCGTTTCGCGCTCGGCATCCTCGTCGCCGCGATGGCCGCGATATTCCTCGGGGCCCGCCGCATCGCGCCGTAACTATTGCCGATCACAGACCCGTGTTACCGTTCCGCCCACGAACGGGAGAGAAAACGCCGATGAGCATCCTCGACACCGCCCACGCCTTCTTCGAAGCCTGCGAAACCGGCAAAGGCTGGGCCGCCTGCGCGCAATACTGCACGCCCGACGCCGGCTTCGCCGCCCAATCCGAGCCCCTCGTCGGCGTCAAGACGCTCCAGGCCTACACCGAATGGATGAAGGGCCTGCTCGGCTTCATCCCCAACGGCCGCTACGAGGTCAAATCCTTCGCCGTCGACCAGGGCCGCAGCAACGTGACCGTCTACGCCGTCTTCTCCGGCACGCATTCCGGCCAAGGCGGCCCGATGCCCCCCACCGGCAAGAGCACGTCCACCGACTACGTCTACACGATGGATTTCGCCCACGGAAAGATCTCGCACATGACCAAGATCTGGAACGCCCCCTGGGCCATGAAGGAATTGGGCTGGGCCTGACGCCAAATCCCGCTAACCTCCCGGAAAACGCTCCGGGAGGGTACCCTTTGTTTGGATCACTGCGTCTACTCGCCGCCTCGATGCTCCTTGCCGGCGCCGCCTACGCCGCCGACCCGCCCAAGCCCGTCGAGGCCGACTACATCGCCCACGATTTCCGCTTCCACGACGGCGCCGTCATCAAGGACCTGCGCCTCCACTACACCACGATCGGCGACAAATCCGGCGAGCCCGTCCTGGTCCTGCACGGCACCGCCCAGAACGGCGCCGCCATGCTCTCGCCCGACTTCGCCGGCCAGCTCTTCGGGCCCGGCCAGCCGCTCGACGCCGCCAAATACTTCATCGTCATCCCCGACGTGATCGGCGCCGGCAAATCGTCCAAGCCCTCCGACGGCCTGCGCGCCAGCTTCCCGCGCTACAATTACGACGACATGATCGCCGCCCAATACCAACTCCTCACCGAGGGCTTGGGCATCAAGCATCTCCGCCTGGTCATCGGCAATTCCATGGGCGGCATGGAAACCTGGCTCTGGGCCGAGCAGCACCCCGACTATATGGATGCCGTGGTCCCCATGGCCTCCCAGCCCACCGCCATGTCCAGCCGCAACTGGATGATGCGCCGCATGATCGTCGATTCCGTCCGCAAGGACCCTGAATGGCAGGGCGGCAACTACACCACCCAGCCGAAGCTGCTCCGCTACGCCAACGTCTGGTTCGGCATCGCCACCTCCGGCGGCACCATCGCCTACGCCAACCAGGCCCCCACCCGCGAAGCCGCCGACAAGTTGCTCGACTCCCGCCTCGCCGCCCCGTTCGACGTCGACGCCAACGACTTCATGTATCAATGGGACGCGTCGCGAGACTACGACGCCGCCCCCGGCCTCGACCGCATCAAGGCCCGCGTGCTCGCCATCAATGCCGCCGATGATGAGCGCAATCCGCCCGAAACCGGCCTCATGGACACCGCCCTGAAGCAGGTCAAATCCGCCCAATATCTCCTGATCCCAGCCGGCCCTGACACTCGCGGCCACGGCACCACCAGCTTCGCCAAATTCTATGCGCCGCAGCTTCGCGCCTTCCTCGAAACCGTCCCCCGCAGCGGATCGTAAACGATGTAAAGATATCGTTGTATTATCGTCAAATTGACGGTATTGGTTTCTCCATCAACCCGGGGAGACCATCATGTTGCGGACGTTGTTCATGGGCATCGGCATTCCAACCATCATGCTGACGAGCGCCGCGGCATGGGCCGGCGTGCCGGTCGAGTTCATCCCCATCGAAATCGTTCCGATCACCAGCGTCCCGGAGCCGGCCAGCCTGCTGCTCCTCGCCGGCGGTGTCGCCGGGATCGCCGCCGTCAAGCGCCTGCGCCGCCGCCGCTGAGCGGACCGATGCTCCAGGCGCTCGGGACGTGGCTCGCGGCGATCGACCTTACTGTGTTGATCGCCGCCTTCCTCGCCTTCGCGCTCCTGGAGGTCTGGCGGCCGCATCGTGAACACCGCGTTGGTCTCGCCCTCCGCTGGACCACCAACCTCGGCCTGTTCGCGATCAACACCCTCGCCGCCGGTCTGCTGCTTCCCCTCGCCGCAGTCACGCTCACGACCTGGGCTTGGACCCCGACCTGGCACCCGGCCGCGGACGCCGTCGACACGCTCGGCCCGCTCCCCGTCCTGCTCGTCACCATGCTGGCGCTCGACCTCTCCAGCTACGCGATGCACCGCGTCGAGCACGCCGCCCTCCCGCTCTGGCGCCTCCACGCCGTGCACCACGCCGACACCCATCTCGATGCCAGCACCGGCGTTCGGCATCACCCGCTGGAATATCTGCTCGCCGCCGGCATCGGCGCCGCGGTCATCACCCTGCTCGGCCTGCCGACCTGGGCCGTTTCCATCTACGCCGCCATCGCGCTCGCCGCCGCCGTGACGCAGCACGCCAACCTCGTGCTCCCCGCCCGCCTCGACGCCTGGTTGCGCCCGATCTTCGTCACCCCGGCGATCCACGAAGTGCACCACTCCGTCGACACCCGAGACCACGGCAGCAATTACGGCACGCTGTTCTCGTTCTGGGACCGTCTCTTCGGCACCTACAGCCCGGCGCCCGCCTCAGGCGCGGACGACATCCGCTTCGGCGTCGAACCCTTCACCGCAGCCACCTACGCCGCCCCGCACTGGGGCCTGCTGCTGCCGCTGCGAATTCAGGCCGCCGGCACCGTCACCCCGATCATGTCCCCCGCCCGCACCAGCCCGGCCAGCCGCGCCTCGTCCCACCCCTCGGTGCCCTTCGGCCGCATCGGCAGCACCATCCAGCGATAATCCGCCGTGCTATCCACCACCCGGATGGAAACGTTCGGCGTCAGAACCGTCCCGAACTCCGCCAACACCCCAGCCGGGTCCCGCACCGCCCGCGCCCGATACCCCACCGACTTGAACCAGAACGGCGGATACCCCAGCACCCCCCGCGGGTAGCAACTGCACAACGTGCAGACCACCAGGTTGTGGATCTCCTCGGTATTCTCGAGCACCCCTAGCGGCGGCAACCCCCGCATCGGGATTCCCATCCGCTCCGCCGCCTTGGCCCCGTCCTCGAGCATCAGCGCCCGGAACTCGGGATCGGTCCAAGCCCGCGCCACCATGGAGGCCCCCCGCGCCGGGCTCGCCTCGTCCGTCCGCGCGATCGCCGCCTTGATCTCGTCGTCGCTCGCGATCCCCTTCTCGGCCAGCAGCGCCCGGATCGCCCCGAGCAGCACCTCGCCCTTCGTCTCCAGTAATTCCATCACGCCGGCTCCAGCCAATGCCCGAAGATTTCGACCACGATCTCGCCCGCGCCCGCATCTGGCCAGATCGCCCGCGGATCGAACGCCACATGATACAACGGCCGCACCGAAGCCGGCCGCGCGAACGCCAACTCCTCCGGGTTACGGAAATCCCCCAGATGCCGAACCACCCGCCCGGTCCGCCCCCGCAGGTAATGCGGCGTCCGGATGTGGCACGGCCCTCGCGTTTCCGGCCAATCGTCCCGCACCCGCACCGCCGCCCCCGCGCTCAGCATCGCGCCACCGCGTCCCGCAGCTCCGCCTCGGTGATCACGCCGCGCGCGATCAGGTTGTCCGCGATCGAACGGATCCACTTCTCGTAATACGACAGCCGCAGATACGTCGCCTCCGGGATCGCCTCGATTCCCCGCCGCAGCTCGTCGACCCCCATCACGCCCTTCGCGCCCAGGATCTGCCGCAGCGCATCCACCGTCCGGTCGAACTCGGTCAGCGTATGCGGCTCGGTGTCGATCGTCTCGCACAGGAACCGGGGCACGCCCCCCAGATCATGATGCGCCCGCTTCTCCGCCTCGCTCATTGAATGACTTCCATCGGCTGGACGCCCCAGACTTCGTTGCGCTTGATATAACCACGATAGTCGTTGACCTGCACCTGGCACCACTCCGACTTCGCCTCGCACGCCCGCACCCGCACGATCACGCCCTTGTCCAGCTTGGCCACCGCCCCCGCCGTCTCGGCCGCCGATTGCCGCAGCACCCGTTCCGCGCCGATCACGATCGCCGTCCGCCGCCCGGTCAGCGTCGCCGCCTGCACCCAGCCCTTGCTGCCGTCCGGATCGGCCACCAGCCGCCACACCTCGAACTCGCGCTCGATCTGCACCGGCAGGTCCCGCCGCTTGTACACCCACTCGATCGGATACCGCGTCCCCGGCCCGCGCCGGAAATTCACGTCGTCCGTCTTCAGCGCGGCGAAGCGCGGCAGCGGCAGCCCCGTGTTGCTGCCCTTCTGATCGGCTGCCGGCTCCGGCGCCGGCACGGCCGGCGTCACCGGCGCTCCCGGCTTCGGCGCCCCCGGCTTCGACGTCGCCGGCTTCGACGTCGCCGGCTTGCCCGCGACGGGCTTCCCCGCCGGCTTTCCTGCCGGCTTGGCCGCCCCGGCCGGATGCGCCGCAGGCTTGGGCGCCGTCACCACGGGCGTCGCCGGCTTGTGCGGGCCAGGGGGCTTGGCGGCCGCCGCCGGTTTCGTCGCCGCGGTTGTCGAAGTCGCCGGTTTCGAAGTCGCCGGCTTCGAAGTCACGGGTTTTGCCGGGGCCGGCGTCGCCGCCGGCTGGGCCGCGGCGTACATCGGCACGGCCGCGAGGAGGAGGGCTGTGGCCAGACGCATGTCTCTCCCTGCCAAGGACCAGGCCAGCCGGTCAAGCACGCTACAGCGTCACCACCGCGCCGCCCCCAACCGCCCCCAAAAACGTGGGTATCCCTGCGACCTCCACACCCGGCATCAGCGCCCCCGCCCCCAGCCCGGCCATCGCCAGCCCCGAGTCGCACGCCATCAGCCGAACCCCCAGCTCGACCGCGGCCTCCCGCAACTCCGCCAACCCAGCCACTCCTCGCTCCCGCACGACCGCATCCCGCCCCCCATCCGCCACGCCGGAACAATCAAGCGCCAGCGCCCGGCATCCCTCATTGGTCGCGAATAGCGTCACCGCCCGCCCCACCGCCGCCGCCCCGGTCGCCATCATGAACGCATAATGCGCCCGCTCATGCCCCCCGCTGATCAGCAGGATGCCCAACCTCTCAGCCGGCAAGCGCCGTCTCGTGCGCTGAAAGATCCACGATCGACGGATGCTCCCCGCAGAGCGGACAAGCCGGATCCCGCGGCAGCCGGATCGTCCGCACCCGCGTCGCCATCGCGTCCCACAGCAAGAGCCGCCCCGACAGACTCTCCCCGATCCCCAGGATCTCCTTCAGCGTCTCCGTCGCCTGCAGCGTCCCCATCACGCCCGTCACCGCCCCCAATATCCCCGCCTCGCTGCAACTCGGCACCAAGCCCGGCGGTGGCGGCGCCGGATGCAGGCACCGGTAGCACGGCCCCCCCTGATGCGGCTTGAACACCGAGAGCTGCCCGTCGAACCGCAGCACCGCCGCCGACACCAGCGTCCGCTTCGCCAGCGCGCACGCATCGGCCACCAGGAACCGCGTCGGGAAATTGTCGCTCCCGTCGCACACCAGGTCGTACCGCCCGATCAGATCCAACGCATTGGCCGCCGTCAGCCGCATCTCATGCGCCTCGATCCGCACCGCCGGGTTGATCGCGCCCGCCGCCGCCGCCGCCGACCGCACCTTCGCCTGCCCCAGCCGCTCCGTCGTATGCGCGATCTGCCGCTGCAGATTCGACAACTCGACCACATCGTCGTCGATCACCCCGATCGTGCCGACCCCCGCCGCCGCCAGATACAGCAGCACCGGGCTCCCCAGCCCGCCCGCGCCCACCACCAGCACGCGCGCCGCCCGCAGCTTGGCCTGCCCGATCCCCCCGACCTCGTCGAGCAGGATGTGTCGCGAGTACCGCGCGATCTCGTCTTCGCTGAAATCGAGGTCCATAACGGCAAGATAGGAAGGAGTCGGGCGCAAGACGATGGATGACGGCGCATTGGTGCTGTTCAGCGGCGGCCAGGACAGCACTGCCTGCCTGGGCTGGGCGCTCGACCGCTATCCCCGCGTCGAGACCGTCGGCTTCGCCTACGGCCAGCGCCACGCCGTCGAACTCGACCAGCGCGCCCCGATCCGCGACGCCACCGCCGGGCTGCACGGCTGGCGCCCGCCGCCTCGGCCCCGACCATGTGCTCGATCTCGGCCCGACCCTCGCCTCCCTCGGCGAGACCGCGCTTACCGACGACGTCGCCATCGAAATGGGCGAGAGCGGCCTGCCCACCACCTTCGTCCCCGGCCGTAACCTGCTCTTCCTCACCTATGCCGCCGCACTCGCCTACCGCCGCGGCCTTCGCCGCATCGTCGGCGGCATGTGCGAGACCGATTTCAGCGGCTACCCCGACTGCCGCGACGACACCGTCAAGGCGATGCAGCTCGCCCTCAACCTCGGCCTCGAGCGCCGTTTCGTCCTCGAGACGCCGCTCATGTGGCTCGACAAAGCCGCAACTTGGGCCCTGGCCGCGCGTCTGGGCCTGCTGGAGGTCACCATCGAACTCTCGCACACCTGCTATCGCGGCGACCGCACCCACCGGCACGACTGGGGCTACGGCTGCAACGACTGCCCCGCCTGCGAGCTCCGCGCCGCCGGCTGGCGCCGCTATGTCGAGGCGCGCGCATGAGCGACTGGCTGCACGGCATCGTCCAGGGACACGGCACCTGGGTCGTCGCCGTCATCATCTTCTTCGAGAGCATGGGCGTCCCGCTGCCCGGCGAGAGCCTCCTCGTCGCCGCCGCCCTCTACGCCGCCACCCATGGCGGCCTCACGATCGAATACGTCGTCCTGTTCGCCGCCATCGGCGCCATCATGGGCGACAACGCCGGCTATCTCCTCGGCCACACCGTCGGCCGCAAGGCCCTGGTCCGCTGGGGCAGCAAGATCGGCCTCACCGACGAGCGCATGCAGCTCGGTGAATACCTGTTCAAGAAGCACGGCGCCAAAGTCGTCTTCATGGGCCGCTTCACCGCCTTCCTGCGCACCATCGTCGCCCTGCTCGCCGGCGCCGTCCGCATGCCCTGGCCGCACTTCCTGCTCTGGAACGCTCTCGGCGGCATCGCCTGGACCTGCCTCTACGGCTTCGGCGCCTACGCCCTCGGCGACCAGATCCACAAGCTCATCGGCCCGGTCGGCATCGTCCTGGGCGTCCTCGGTCTCGGCGCCATCATCACCGTCGGGCTCTTCATCCACCGCAATGAAAAGCGGCTGCTCGAAGAAGCCCGCGCCGAGATGAAGCGCGAGGCGCCCGCCCGCGCCGCCGAATAAACCCCCGTCCTCAGGAGCTCTATATGCCCAACGCCCTCATCCTCGGCGCATCCCGCGGCCTCGGCCTCGGCCTGGCCCACGAACTCGTCTCCCGCGGCTGGACCGTCACCGGCACCATCCGCAAGGAAGCCGACCGCGCCGCCCTCGAAGCCGTCGGCGCCACCGTCGCCCTGGCCGACATCACCGACCCGGCCAGCCTCGCCGCCCTGAAGCCCGCCAAGCTGGACCTGCTCTTCGTCAACGCCGGCATCTCCGAGCCCGACGCCTTCGAGACCATCGGTGAGGACGGCATCGGCCACCTCTTCATGACCAACGCCGTCGCCCCCGTCCGCGCCGCGCTCGCGCTGCTCGACCACGTCGCCCCCTCCGGCGCCATCGCCTTCATGAGCAGCCGCATGGGCTCCGTCGCCCTCACCACCGCCGACAACAAGGCCATGTACCGCGCCAGCAAGGCCGCGCTGAACTCGATCACCCGCGCCATGGCCAAGCGCTTCGGCGACCGCCCGATCCTCTCCTTCCACCCTGGCTGGGTCGCTACCGATATGGGCGGCAAGGGCGCCGACCTCGACGTCCCCACCAGCGTCAAGGGCATCGCCGACGTGATCGAGAGCCACCGCGCCAAGCCCGGCTCCGCCTTCCTCGACTACAGCGGCGCCGAACTCGCCTGGTAAGCAAAGAAAAACTTTCGCCAACGAAAGATTGCCTGTCTAAACTTCACATTGCACCGCGGCGATTGCCGAAGGTTCGATCACACATTGCGCGACAAGCCCGCTCCTTGACATGTTCGAGCAGCGGGCTTGTAAATATCCGCACATGGCCGCCCCACTCATCGGACGCACCGTACGCCGCCTCCGCGGCGAGCAAGGCTTCACCCAGCAGGCGCTCGCCGCCCGGCTCGGCATCTCCGCCAGCTATCTCAACCTCATCGAGCACGAGCAGCGCCCCGTCACCGCCAGCCTGCTGATCAAGCTTGCCGAAACCCTCAAGGTCGACCTCGCCGCCCTCTCCGGCAGCCAGGAGCGCCAGCTCGAAGCCAACCTCCGCGAAGTCTTCGCCGACCCCGTCCTCGACCAGCCCGTCGACGCCAAGGACATCGCCGCCCTCGCTTCCGACAGCCCGGCCGCCGCCCGCGCCGTCCTCGCCCTCTACCGCAACTGGCGCGTCGCCCGCGAAGAGAGCAGCGGCATCGCGCTCCCCTCCGGCCGCCGCATCCTCATGCCCAACGAGGAAGCCCGCGACGCCTTCCACGAGCGCGCCAACCACTTCCCCGAACTCGAGGCCGCCGCCGAAGCCATCGCCGCCACCCTCCCCATCGTCCCGCCCGACCGCGACCACGCCATCGCCGAACGCCTCCGCCGCACCCACGGCCTGCACGTCGACATCGGCCCGCTCGAAGGCGCGCTCCGCCGCTACGACGCCACCACCCGCCGCCTGATCCTCTCCGAACAGCTCCCGCGCGAGAGCCAAGGCTTCCACCTCGCCTTCCAGCTCTCCCTCATGGAAGCCCGCGACGCCATCGAAGGCGTCATCACGGCCGTCGCCCCCAGCTCCGCCGAAGCCGCCTCCCTCATCCGCCTCGGCCTGCTCAACTACACCGCCGCCGCCGTCCTGATGCCCTACGAACGCTTCCGCGACGCCGCCGAGGAACTCCGCCACGACGTCCAGGCGATCGAGTCCCGCTTCGGCTGCAGCTATGAGCAGGTCTGCCAGCGCCTCTCCTCGCTCCAGCGCACCGGCGCCCGCGGCGTCCCCTTCTTCTTCCTCCGTGTCGACCCGGCCGGCAACGTCAGCAAGCGCTTCTCCGCCGCCGGCTTCCCCTTCGCCCGTTTCGGCGGCTCCTGCCCTCGCTGGGTCGTCCACGGCGCCTTCGCCCATCCCGGCCGCATCCACGTCCAGGTCGCCCAACTCCCCGACGGTGCCGCCTTCCTCTGCTTCGCCCGCGCCGTCATCGGCCGCGCCGCCACCTGGGGCGAGCCGCCGCCTACCCACGTCATCGCCATGGGCTGCGAACTGATCCACGCCCCGAGCCTGGTCTACGCCGACGGCCTCGATCTCGAACGCGCCACCGTGGGCATTGGCCTCTCCTGCCGCCTGTGCGACCGTCAGGGCTGCCGCAGCCGAGCGTTCCCCCCGCTCGAGCATCGGCTGGCGCTCGATCCGACCCTGGGCAGCGATAGCCCCTACCGGTTCGAGCCCAAACCAGCGTCCTGAGGAGAGTTCCACCGGTGAAGAGGCTCGACGGCAAGGTAGCGATCGTCACCGGCGCCGGGTCGGTCGGGCCCGGCTGGGGCAACGGCAAGGCCACCGCTTGCCTGCTCGCCCGCGAAGGCGCCTCGGTCTTCCTGCTCGATATCGTCGAGGCCGCCGTCGCCGAAACCGCCGACCTCATCCGCGACGAAGGCGGCGTCTGCGAGTCCGACATCTGCGACATGCTCGTCCCCATGCAGGTCGAGCGCTCCGTCCGCACCTGCCTGCAGCGCTTCGGCCGCATCGACATCCTCGTCAACAATGTCGGCGGCTCCGCCCCCGGCGGCCCGCTCGACATGCCCGAAGCGGTCTGGGACCACCAGATCGACTTCAACCTCAAGAGCGCCTTCCTCGGCTGCAAATACGTCCTGCCCGCGATGCTCGAGCAGCGCGCCGGCGTCATCATCAACGTCTCGTCCGTCGCCGGCATGCGCATCCTGGCCGGCCGCACCCACGTCGCCTACACCGCCAGCAAGGCTGGGATCATCGCCTTCAGCAAATCCGTCGCCATCACCCACGCCCGCGACGGCATCCGCTGCAACACCGTCGTCCCCGGCCTGATGCACACTCCCCTGGTCGAGACCCGTCTCACCCGACAGCTCGGCGCCAACGACGCCGCCGCCCTCATCGAAAGCCGCCACGCCCAGGTCCCGATGGGCCACATGGGCGACGCCTGGGACATCGCCCACGCCATCCGTTATCTTGTTTCGGACGAAGCCAAATACGTCACCGCCACCGAGATCGTCGTCGACGGAGGATTGACCGCAGCCAGCCCCCGATAATCGTCACTGCGAGGAGCGCAGCGACGCGGCAGTCCAGAGCGGCAAGGACGGTCCGCGCAGGCGAGCGCCGAGCAACAGGAGAGCACGCGGATGAAAATTTTGCTGCTATCGATGCCGGACTCTTTCGAACACATGCCCGTCGGCGCCGTCCGCATGCCCAACGGCGCGCTCACCTCGCTCGCCGGCAACCTCGACCCGCACCACACCGTCGCCGTCGCCGACCTCATCCTGGTCCAATCCACCGTCGAAGCGACCCTCCGCCGCCTCATGCACGAGATCGACCCGGACGTCGTCGGCCTCTCCATCATGACCTTCCAGCGCCACACCGCCTTCGCGGTCATGGCGCTCCTCCGCGCCCTCAAGCCCCGCGTGACCATCGTCGTCGGCGGCTACGACCCCAGCCTGGCCCGCGACATCTACACCGACGACAAATCCCCCATCGACTACCTCGTTCGCGGCGAAGGCGAGATCACCTTCCGCCTGCTCATCCGCGCGCTCGAAGCAGGGGAGGGGACCGAGACCATCGCCGGCCTCTCCTGGCGCGACGGCGACGCCTTCCGCCACAACCCCGACCGCCGCGTCGGCGATCTCTCCAACGAGGAGTTCCGCCTCCCCGACCGCGCCGCCCGGATCCTCGCCGGCTACACCATGAACGGCCGCCAGGCCGACGTCGTCGAGACCTCCCGCGGCTGCACCTACGATTGCAGTTTCTGCTCCATCATCGAGATGCGCGGCCGCAACTTCCACACGCTTCTACCTCGACCGCGTCATCGCCGACATCCAGGACGCCCGCGACCGCGGCGCCCGCTCCATCTTCCTCGTCGACGACAACATCACGCTGGACGTCAAACGTTTCGGAAAACTCTGCCAGGCCATCATCGATGCCGGCCTGCACACGATCGACTACACCGTCCAGGGCATGACCTCGTCCATGGCCAACCACGGCGAGACCCTCGCCCCGCTGATGCGCCGCGCGGGCTTCCGCTATGTCTTCCTCGGCATCGAGAACGTCGTCCAATCCGACCTGAACTTCCTCAACGCCGAGAGCAAGAACACCCGCCGGGTCGCCGGCAAGCGCACCGGCAACGCCACGCTCGACGCCATCGCCTATATCCGCGGCAATGGCATGCACGTTGTCGGCGGCCTCATCGTCGGCATGCCCGACGACACCGTCGAGACGATCGAAGCCAACCTCGCCTTCGCCCGCGATCATGTCGACTGGCCGTACATCCAGCACCCGACGCCCTATCCCGGCACCCCGATGTCCGCCGACCTGCGCCAGAAGGGCCTCATCGCCAGCGACGACGTCTCCGAATACGACGGCACCACCGCCGTCGTCCGCTGCCAAGCCGTCCCCGCCCGCGACATCGAGTTCATGCGCTGGCGCGCCGAGCGCTGGATGAAGGTCCGCCATATGCCCGCGATGGTCCGCCACGACCCCGGCTTCTCGCTGCGCCACGGCCTCAAGCTGCTCCGCCACACCTTCCGCGGCAGCACCATCCGCAGCGTGCTCGGCCTGGAGAACCAGCGCCGCGCCTTCGAGCGCTACTGCGCCATCCGCCAGTCCGAGCGTGCCTATCTCGGCCGGTCAGCGTCGGTTTAGCGGAACCACGTCCCCGCGCGCCGTCCGCCGGCAGCCCGCCTCGTGGACGACGTTGTCGTCGGCATACCGCAGCCCCTCGCGCGTGCAGTGATCGAGCCACCGCATCCGCAGCGACACCGTCCATTGCCGGATCCGACGCACCGGGCTGTCGATCGCGCCCGCTTGGATCTGCTGGTTGCCAAAACCCGCTTTCACTGTCGCCATGATCACGTCCTCCAAAACCCGGCCACCCGGCTCGGAAGGAAGAATGACGAACGGGACCGCCGACAGATGTGCGTTTCCTCACACCGCGAAAACCGCCAGTCGCGCCTATTCCCCCAATAGACAAGGCCCGGCGCTCACCACGCCGGGCCTTGGACCGTCTTCGATCGTTGCTTACGCCTTCTTGCGCCGGACCAGTCCCAACGCCGCCAACGACCCGCCCAGGATCGACAGCGAGACCGGCTCCGGCACCGAAGCCGCCGCCAACGTCGTCGCCGAGAACGACACGATGTTGTTGCCCTGCGCCGTCAGGATGAACGTGCCCGGCGTCGCGTCGTAGCCCGTGAAGTTGATCGTCCCGTTCGCCGTGAACACGACGCTGCCGCCATTGAGGTCCGTCGCGTGCGACACGCCCGTGATCGACGCCAGATCGAACGAGATCGTCGTCGCGGTCCCGGTGTTCAACGTCAGGAACGACGCCGTCGCCGGCTCGGTGCTGAAGTTCGCGATGTTCTGGATCGTCCCGCAAGCGCCCGCAGCGCTGCTGCAGGTCAGCCCGGCGAACGACCCGTACCCCGACCCGAACGAGTAGAGCAGCCCGCTCGTCCCGGTGATGGTCGGCGCACTCGCCGGCCCCGAGGCGAAGTTGATCCCGGTCGCGGTTCCCATACCCACCGAGTTCGCCGATTGCGCATAACCGCCAATGGAGATCTGCCCGGTCACCGGCGCCGCCTGGACGGCGCCCACCGCCCCGAACGCCGCCAGCATCACCGCCCAAAGTGTCGTCGTAAGTCTCATGCTCCTACCCGATTCGATCGCTGGAGTTACTGCCTAGAGGACAAGTACCCGCATGGTGCGCACGACGGCCGCGAAATGGGCGTGTCATCGTGAGTCCACACAATCTTAACAAAGCATGAACCATGCCAAGAGATGTAATTCAACCTTATCAGATATTTAGTGGCAATCTGTCAGTCTAGACCGAACGACATGTAAGAAAGTCCGACATGCCGAACGACGATGCACCCCGCCCTCCGGTGCGGCAGGGAGCGATCTGATCGGATGCACGGAAGAATGGTGCCCCGGGGGCGGAGTCGAACCACCGACACTGCGATTTTCAGTCCCAGCACTCGCAATGAATGGACGGCCACCGCAGTTCGGCGTGTGATAGCGCGGGTTGGAGCTTGAGTAGCGTTCTGCTCGCACATGCGGCGTTTCCGCACGACGGCCCGGATCAATAGGTGGAAATCGACTCGAGATAAAACGGACCGATTAAGCGCGTGACGCTGACAGTATCCCGTCCGCGCTCCGCTTCGATGGCTTCAGGTGCGGGTGGGCCGGACTCGTTGAACACGAGGACCCGGAGTTGCAGGCCGTCGAGTATCGTCACGGCGTAGTCGCCCCACGCAAAGCGCACTGGCCGAGTTTGGGTTTGGTCAATGACCCGACGATATCGCGGGTAGTTAATCGCGAGATGGACGTAATCCCCTGCAAGAAATCCGCCCGTGATGAGCGGTAAAGCTGCCGCCACGATCAGCGTGCGCCCAATCACCGCCCGCCATCTCCTCCGAACAACGGCGATCACGGTCTTGCAAGCGAACACGATCACCCAAGCTACGATCGCGAGAACGCACACAATCAGGCAGGCTGCTCCGCCAGAACCTGGCAGGAAGGACAGCAACGTGCTTCCGAGAACGGCAGCAAGGGCCGGGACGGCCAACGCCCGAGCGACCGACATCATGAGCCCAGGTAGCTCAGATCGAACACCATCGGTCAGCCGGAGCAACCCGAACAGCGAGATTTCTGGAACCCATACCTCTCGTTTACACGAGAATGGTGCCCAGGGGCGGAGTCGAACCACCGACACTGCGATTTTCAGTCGCATGCTCTACCAGCTGAGCTACCTGGGCGCCGGGAGAGGCGGGTCATTAGCCCAGCCCCGCACGGACATCAACCCTCTACGAGCCGCTCTCGTCACTCGACGGCGGATCCTCGTCCAATTCCGGCGGCGGCCCCGGAACCGCGTAGGCGCCCGTGAACCACCGGCCCAGATCCACATCCGCGCATCGCTGCGAACAGAACGGCCGATAACGCTCCGTCGCCGGCCGACGGCAAATAGGGCAGGGTGTGCTCACGCGACTCTCTCGATCCGCCATCCGCCCGGCGCCAGTGCCGGGTCAGGCCTCGCTATCAGGGCACGACCCACTCGCCGCACAAGGTCCGCCCGTGCCACCGTGTCCCGCTCCAGCGCCGCCACCACGTCCGGCGCCGCCGCCAGCCGCATCGTCGCCGACGGGGCCGCCATGCACTCCCGCACCATCGCCCGCAGCGCCGACAGCCCGGCCGCGTGCGCGCCCTCCAGCAGCTCGTGCAGCGCCGGCCGCCGCCGCATCCGCTGGATCTCCACCAGCCCCAACCCGGTGAACCCCACCAGCCGCGCCCCCAGCGGATCGGCCGCCAGCGCCTCCGTCAGGGCAGGGGCCAGCAGCTCGCGGCGTTTGACGCTGATCCCCGCCGGGTCGATCAGGATCGCCCCCGACAGGTTCCGCAGCCTGATCTGCCGCACCAGCGCCGGGATCGCCGCCAGGTTCGCCGCCATCTGCGTCCGCTTCTTGCCGCCCCGATCCGCCGTCGCCGCCGCCATGTCCAGATCGATCGCCACCAGCGCCGGCGTCGGATGGATGCTCGCCCGCATTCCCGCCGGCAATGCGATCTCCGTGTCCGACAGCCCGTCGATCGCCTCTGCGAACGGCGCCAGCGCGCCCGGCACGATCGTGATCACCCGCTTCAGCGCCGGCTGCAATTCGACCGCCAGCGCCGGGTCGTCCACCTCGATCGACGCGTCCGGATAACGCTCCGCCAGCTCCGCCACCGGGCTCGGCCCCGCCGTCACCAACCCCGGCTCGCCCATCATCTGCGCCACCTTGGCCGAGACCCGCGCCCCCTTGCCCCCCTGCGCCGCCCGCGTCACCCGCACCGTCACCAGCGCGCCGCCCACCGCCTTCGCCCCGCCCTCGCTGTCCGGCAGGAACCCGTCGCCGTCCGGCAGCGACACGAACGCGCCCGCCATCCCCGGCACATGCGCGATCACCCGCGCCCGATACACGTCGCCGACCCCGTCCGGCCGCCCCGGCCGCCAGATCGCGTAATCCTGCAGCACGCCATCCACGATCGCCGCGACGCGCACCTCGCCCGGGCTAGAGGCCGCCAACAGCCGGGTCACGGGACCAGATAGCCCCGGCCGCGCAGCACCTGCGCCGTCTCGAACAGCGGCAACCCCACCACCCCGCTATAGCTCCCCGTCAGCAGCCGCACGAACGCCCCCGCCCGTCCCTGGATCGCATACCCGCCCGCCTTGCCCACACCCTCGCCGCCGGCCGCATACGCGTCCAGCTGCGCCTCCGTCAGCCGCACGAACGCCACCGCCGTCGAACACACCCGCTCCGACCGCCCGCCATCCGGCCCGATCAGCACGATCGCCGTCAGAACCTGGTGCCGCCGCCCCGACAGCATCGCCAGGCAAGCCCGCGCCTCGGCGACGTCGGCAGGCTTCGGCAGGATCCGTCGCCCCAGCGCCACCACCGTGTCGGCCGCCAGCACGAACGCCCCCGGCGCATCCACCGCAGCCGCCTTGGCGCGCGCGATCCGCTCCGCATACTGGCGCGGGATCTCCGCACGATGCGGCGTCTCGTCGATGTCGGGGGCCAGGACGCGATCCGGCGTGATGCCGATCTGCTCGAGCAGAGCCAGACGGCGCGGACTGGCGGAAGCGAGGACGAGCGGCGCTCGCGCCTCGGGAGCTTGGTCTATTTGAACCGGAACGTGATTCGACCCTTCGACAGGTCGTATGGCGTCATCTCGACGTTCACGCGGTCGCCCGCCAGCACGCGAATACGGTTCTTGCGCATCTTCCCCGAAGTATGGGCAAGAATGCTGTGCTCATTGTCCAGCTTGACGCGAAACATCGCGTTGGGGAGCAGCTCCATCACTGTCCCGCTGAATTCGATCATGTCTTCTTTCGACATCCGGTTCCTTTGTTGAGTGGTGCGATCACACGACTGGGTGACGTGCTAATTTTTCGAAACTGATTTCGGGGCGGAATGTGAGCACGCGGCCTCCCCTGGTCAAGTTGCAGGCAGGCGCACGCTGATGCTGCGTGCATGGGCGGTCAGTCCCTCCGCCTCCGCCAGCGCCACCGCCGCCGGTCCGACCCGCCCCAGCGCCGCCCGGTCGCACTCGACCCAGGTCGTCCGCTTGAGGAAGTCGTAAACCGAGAGGCCGGAAGCGAAACGGGCCGTCCGCCCCGTCGGCAGCACATGGTTCGGCCCGGCCACGTAGTCGCCGACCGCCTCGGGGCACGAACGCCCAAGGAATGCGGCCCCGGCATGACGGATCTGCGCAAACAGCGCCCGCGGCTCCGCCACCATGATCTGCAGATGCTCCGGCGCCAACTCGTTCACCAGCCCGGCCGCCTCGTCCCAATCCCGCACCACGATGATGCAGCCATGGTCCCGCCAGCTCGCTCCCGCGATCGCCGCCCGCGGCAAATCCCGCAGCTCCCGCGCCACCGCCGCCTCGACCGCGTCCGCGAACTTGGCATCGTCGGTGACCAGGATGCTCTGCGCGCTCTCGTCATGCTCCGCCTGCGCCAGCAGGTCGAACGCTACCTCGCGCGCATCTTGGCTGCCATCGGCCATCACCACGACCTCGGACGGCCCGGCGATGCTGTCGATCCCCACCCGGCCGAACACCTGCCGCTTGGCCTCCGCCACATAGGCGTTCCCCGGCCCCACGATCCGGTCCACCGGCGCGATAGTCGCCGTGCCATAGGCCAGCGCCGCCACCGCCTGCGCCCCGCCCACCCGGTAAACTTCGGTCACCCCCGCCAGCCGCGCCGCCGCCAGCACCAGCGGCGCCAACACACCCCCGGGCGTCGGCACGCACATCGCGATACGCCCCACGCCCGCCACCCGCGCCGGCAGCGCATTCATCAGCACCGACGACGGATACGCCGCCTTGCCCCCCGGCACGTACAGCCCCACCGCATCCAGCGCTGACCACCGCATTCCCAGATGCAGCCCCGCCTCGTCCTGGAACTCCAGATCCTTCGGCATCTGCGCCCGGTGGAACGCCTCGATCCGCCGCCCCGCCAACTCCAACGCCGCCATCAACGCTGGCGCCACAGCGGCGCAGGCCGCGTCGATCTCCTCCGCCGTCACCCGCAACCGGTCCGCCGTCAGCGTCATCCGGTCGAATTGCCGCGTGTAGTTGCACAGCGCCGCATCGCCCGATTTCCGCACCTCGGCGATGATCGCCGCCACCGGCCCATCCACCCGCGCCGTCGTCTCCCGCGCCTCGAGCACCAGCGCCCGGAACGCGTCGGCGAACGCCGGATCGACCGTCGAAAGCCGCTTCACGCCTGCGCCGCCCGGAACCGCGCGATGAGCGCGCCCACCGCCTCCGGCCGCGTCTTCAGCGCCGTCCGGTTCACGATCAGCCGGCTCGTGACCTCCGCGATCACCTCCGTCTCCTTCAACCCGTTCGCCTTCAGCGTGCTACCGGTCTGCACCAGGTCCACGATCAGCCGCGACAGCCCCAAGCCCGGCGCCAGCTCCATCGCCCCGTTCAGATGCACCACCTCGGTCTGGATCCCCCGCCCCGCGAAATGCCGCCGCGCGATGTTCGGATACTTCGTCGCCACCCGCACCCGCGACCACGTCGAGGGATCATCCATCCCCGCCGTCTCGACCGGCTCGGCCACGCTCACCCGGCAGCGCCCGATCCCCAGATCCAGCGGCGCATAGATCTCCGGATAGTCGAACTCCATCAGCACGTCGGCGCCGCAGATCCCCACATGCGCCGCCCCGAACGCCACGAACGTCGCCACGTCGAACGGCCGCACCCGCACCACGTCGAGCCCGGCATCGTCAGTCGGAAACCGCAGCCGCCGGCTATCCTCGTCCTGCAGGTCCGCCGCCGGCCGGATCCCGGCCCGCGCCAGCAAAGGCCCGCACTCGTCCAGGATGCGGCCCTTCGGCAGCGCGAGGATGAGCGGTGTGTCGATCTCCGGCGCCAGGGCGGCGGCCGGAAAGGGGGCAGTCATGAAAGCTCCGGGGTGGCTTGGGCGCGCCCACTACCACTCCCGGGCCCCCGTATAAAGCGCTAGCCGGGGATACGCTCTATGTTCGCGCCGCACGCCGACAGCTTCTGCTCCAGCGCCTCGTACCCGCGGTCGAGGTGATACACCCGGTTCACCACCGTATCCCCCCGCGCCGCCAGCCCGGCCAGCACCAGCGACACCGACGCCCGCAGATCCGTCGCCATCACCGGCGCCCCCGATAGTGCCGAAACCCCGCGGATGATCGCCGACGATCCGTGCACATTGATGCGGGCGCCCATCCGGTTGAGCTCCGGCACATGCATGAACCGATTCTCGAAGATCGTCTCCGTCACCATCGCGGCCCCCTCGGCCACCGCCATGACCGCCATGAACTGCGCCTGCATGTCGGTCGGGAACCCCGGATACGGCTCGGTGATCGCATCCACCCCCCGCAACCCGTCCAGCCTGCGCACATGCAGCGCGCCGGCCTCCTCGGAGATCTCCGCCCCCGCTTCAACCAGCACCGACGCCACCGACCCCAGATGCGCCAGCGTCGCGCCCCGCAGGCGCAGATCCCCGCCCGTGATGACCGCCGCGCACGCATAGGTGCCGATCTCGATCCGGTCCGAGATGATCCGATGCTCCGCCCCGTGCAGCGTCTCGACGCCCTCGATCACCAGCCGGTCCGTCCCCAGCCCGGTGATCTTGGCGCCCATCGCGATCAGGCAGTTCGCCAGATCCGTGATCTCCGGCTCCCGCGCCGCATTGGCCAGCACCGTCTGCCCATCCGCCAGGCTCGCCGCCATCAGCAGGTTCTCGGTCGCGCCCACCGAGGTGAACGGCATCACGATCGTCGCCCCCCGCAGCCGCCCCTTCACCGTCGCATTGACGTAGCCGCCATCGACCGTGATGACCGCCCCCATCTGCTCGAGGCCTTTCAGATGCAGATCCACCGGCCGCGTCCCGATCGCGCAGCCGCCGGGCAGCGACACCCGCGCCTCGCCGACGCGCGCCAGCA
This sequence comes from uncultured Alphaproteobacteria bacterium, assembly GCA_963848035.1. Lineage (GTDB taxonomy): Bacteria > Pseudomonadota > Alphaproteobacteria > Acetobacterales > Acetobacteraceae > JAVVHH01. The sequence goes on along the minus strand of CAWKCD010000001.1, from coordinate 283,325 downwards.
GCGGCCCCAGCACCAGGATCGACGCCCGCATCTTGCGCACGATGTCGTACGGCGCCTCGGTGTTGCTGATCGCGCCGCCGATGGAGAGCGTGCGCGCGCCCTCGCCGCCGCCGGGCTCGACCGCGACGCCGTGCTGCGACACCAGCGACGTCATCGTCGCGATGTCCGCCAGCTTCGGCACGTTCGTCAGCAGCAGCCGCTCGTCCGTCAGCATCCCCGCCGTCATCAACGGCAGTGCCGCGTTCTTCGCGCCGCCGATGACGATCTCGCCCTCGAGCGGCCGCCCGCCGCGGATCCGGATCCGGTCCATGCCCATCTTCCTTACAGCCGGGGCAACGCTACCCCGCGCTGATGCATGTACTTCCCCGCCTTGTCGGCGTAGCTCGTCTCGGGCGGACTCGCCCCCTGCAAGAACAGAAACTGACATATTCCCTCGTGAGCGTAGATGCGGGCCGGAAGTGGCGTGGTGTTGCTGATCTCGATCGTCACCTGGCCTTCCCATTCCGGCTCCAGCGGGGTGACGTTCACGATGATGCCGCAGCGCGCATAGGTGCTCTTGCCCAGGCAGATCACCAGCACGTCGCGGGGAATGCGGAAATACTCCACCGTGTGCGCCAGCGCGAACGAGTTCGGCGGGATGATGCACGATGGCCCGGTCCGCGTGACGAAACTATCCGGGCTGAACTGCTTCGGATCGACGATCGCGCTGTCCACGTTCGTGAACACCCGGAACTCGTCCGACACCCGCGCGTCGTAGCCATAGCTCGACAGCCCATAGCTGATCACGCCATCGCGCTTCTGACCGTCGACATACGGCTCGATCATCGCGTGTTCGAGCGCCATGCGGCGGATCCAATGGTCGGGCATCACGGACATCAGCAGCCCTTACCCCAACCAAGGAGTCGCGTCCAAGGCAGTGGATCGCACACGCCAACACGGTCTCCCTCTCCCGCTTACGGGAGAGCGCCGGGGTGAGGGGTCAGATAGCCCTCAATCCTTCGTATCAGTTTCTTTGGGAGTAGCGGCCGCCGACGCCTGTCGCGCCCGGGCCTGTTCCTTGCGTCGCCGCAGGTTCTCGCGAAGCGCCTCGGCCTCGCGCCGGGTCCGCGCCTCGTCAGGCGGAGGCGGCGCACCCTTCGGGCGGCTCGTGGACCCGCCCGTGTTCTCGTTCAGTCAAGCGTCAGCCGGCGACCCACTGGATGAGCCGCACGATCATGTACCAACCACCGGCGCCGAGCGCGAACGCGATCATCAGCTCCGACCCGATCGGCAACTCGCGCGTTTTCTCCATCGAACCGTTCATTCCCAAAACGGCCTCACTCACTGCTTGCTCCGTCATCGAAGGACGCCCCGTTGACAGGTAAACTCTAGAAAGTGCGCTCGCATGAGAGTCAAACCCCCCGGCCAGATAGTCACAGGAACGTGATACGGCAGCGCCAAGTCGAGTGCAACCGATTCCGAAGCCGAATTGGTTCATTTCAGTGAGTTATTTTCCTTCCGCGATCCTCTTCCGTGTACTGATCTCATTGTCGGAGATTCGAGCCGCCGCGCGACTTCGCTGACGCACAATTATCGGTCCGAGTCGCCGTCACGCGAGACGCCGCTCCGCCTCGGAACCTTCGCGCTCCCGCGACACCGCCATCGTCCGCGCGGGCTTGCACCCCACCCCGCCCGGCGTTAGGTAGTCCCCGCGTTTACGCCCCGGCGCTGCTGTAGCTCAGTGGTAGAGCACTCCCTTGGTAAGGGAGAGGTCGAGAGTTCAATCCCCTCCAGCAGCACCACTCTAAGTCGCTGATACCGTGAAGCAAAGCCGCCCTGCGGGGCGATTCCGGTAGGGCGGCTGCGGACACGACCGTGTCAAAATTCGCCCGCTTACCTGGGCACCGGGGCTCGTCATCCCGGCGATTTGCACGCGGGCTGGCCCTCCCAGAACGCGATGACCTCGTGCTCCGACCCTTTTGGCATCAAATGGATGTAACGAAGCGCGTTCGGGACGCTGCGCCAGTCCATCCGGGCGCGGACCTCCTCGGGATCCTTGTCGACCCGGTAATGCCAGCTCGCCGCCGAATGGCGGAGCACGTGCAGGGTCGTCCTGTCGGCGAACTTCAGCTCGCGGCAGACCGCCGCGAGTTGCTCGTTCATCGCCTGGCCGAACGAGCCGACGTCGGGGAAGGGAGAGCCGTCGTCGCGGACGAACACTCGGCCTGTCGGCCGACCCGTGCGGGCCTGGAGCGCTCGCAGGGCGCGGACGCTGCGCGGACGCAGGTCGTCGATGACCCGGTCGCGCTCGTCGCAAGCCCGGGACTTGGTATCCCGAAGCGTGCAGCGCTTACGGTCGAGATCGACCGACGACCAGTCGAGAGCGAACATCTCGCCCCGGCGGGCGCCCTCGCACGCGCCAAACTGGACAACGGTCGCGAGCAGCTCCCACCCCTTCTTGCAGCTGAGCGAGACGATCTGCTCCGCCTCGTGCGGCAGGACGATGACCTTGCGCCGCTCGCCGTCGGGAATTGGCAGGAAGTTCGGCTTCGGGCAGCCGCGCTTCGCTCCCCACTTCGCGGCCGTGAAGTTCAGGATCGCCTTCACCGGCGTGACCACACGGCGTTTGAAGCTCTGCGCGGACGAACCCTCCTCCAGCAACTCGTCCCGAAGATTGTCCAGCATGTCCTGGTCGATGCTGTCGCACAGAGTGCCGGTGCCGACGTTCACGCGCATCTCCTCGACCGATGCGATGGTCGCCGCCGAGCGCTCGGCGTGCTTCAGGTAGGCGTCGCAGGCCTCCCCAAACATCTTCTTGAACAGCTTCCCCTTGAGGTCGAACGCGTCTTCCAGTTCGCGGCGGACCTGAGTTCAGAACGAGCTCCGCTCTGTTGTAGTCGACCTCGCCAGTGCTCTGGCGTATGCGACGACCCCGATAGGAGCCGTAAATCCACCAGCGGTTACCCCGGCGCTTGAGATGGAGACCGTGGGCATGACGGTGGTGACCGCCGCGCTTGGCGAGCCGTTTGTGCCGATTGGGAGAGCGGCGCGGCAGCGGCGCACTGGCGAGCAACTGGTACTCGGCCGGGCGCGGCAGGGCCGCCGGGGCGGGATGGAACTCAGCCGGGGCCTCGACAGGCTTGCCGTTTACGGTCGCGAGCTTGAGGTTGGCGGGCATCGGCACACTCCTGCTTGGTTGCGAGGCGGCGGACATAGATGGTCGACTTCTGAGCCACAAGTGGCCCATGGCTCGTCTATTCTTGGCCAGCTTCAAATAAGAGCTTCTGAACATCGAGTAACGCAAAACAAATGCCGTGCGGTATTTCTTTAACTGCTGCTTTCCTTGGACTTTGAAAAAAATGATCTGTGCCCGGGACTTACTGGGCGCCCTGAGTTCGGGGCAGCTTGGCGGGACTGGCGCACGACTTGACCGGGCCCTTGCCTGCAGACAGGCTTGTTCTATGGCTCGACATCACCGGGTCTGCCGTAACTGGCGCGAGCCCGGCTTCTGCGCCGGACGACAAGCCAAGGTGGGCACGCACCAGAAACGTGACACAAAAGGAAAGCAGGCGCGCCCCATCGGGCCAATCGCAAGGAAATCGTCGACGGCCGAGGGGCCCGCACCTGAACTCGCTGCTTTGGTGCCTTCAATTCCAGTTCCCGCTACTCTGGAAACGGAGTTCGATCTCCAGCAGCAACGGTAATCTTCGGGGCGGCGGAAAGCCGAAGAACGGCTCGCCAGTGAGCAAGGAAAGCCAGCGGCCCTGCGCCGCCCCTCGGCAAGGAGAGCGCCCCCTCGCTTTCCTTGCCCTTATACCGGGGCGCTCGAGCCGCTTGCTACGCTGTTGAAGATGAAAACCGAGGCTGAAACGGGCTGCCCAAGTCCTAAACCGCCGTTCGTGCACCAGAACAATCCTGGTGCCGAGGTCCCGGCGCTCGCGCGGTTGTGATCTGAGTTGGATCGGAAGCCCTCTAACGAACCTTTTCTCCCTGGCCGCCGAAGCGATTTCCGGCAATCGGCCGCCCCCAGAAGGCCAGGATTTCCGAAATCATTCCGTCGGGCGCCAAGTGGGAGTAACGGTTCGCCATGTCCAACGACTCCCACGCTCCGTCCTGCTGGAGCTTCTTCAGGTCCTTGTTCACCGCGTAATGCCACGAAGCCCAGCTATGGCGAATTATGTGGAGAAACACGCGCCTGGTAATTCCGGCTTCGCGAGCGGCATCCTGGAAAGCTCGGTTTACCTGGGCTCCGGAGACGGTCGTGTCCGGATGCCAGGAGGTGCCGTCGGCTCGCCGGAAAACCCGACCTTGGTTCTGGGGCTCAAGCCTGATCAGCGCGGCCACGGCCCTGGGCTCGAGGTCGATGGTCCGATCCTTCTCGTCGACGAAGCCCGCTTTCACATCACGAAGCGTAGTGCGCCCGTACCTGAGCTGGACGTATTTCCCACCTCAGTCCGATGGCCTCGCCCCTGCGCGCTCCCGTGCAGAACATGAACTCAAACAGCGGAACCAAGTGGGGCGGCGACGCGGCGATGATGGCCTCGGCCTCGGCCGGAGCGAGCCACTCCTTCCTGCGCTTTCCCTGGCAAACCGTCTCGAAGACCGGGAGCCTGCACCAGCCGCGGATCGCGGCGTGACGGAGCACGGCCTTCACGGGCGTAATTACTTCGCGCAGGCGGGTGGTGTCCGCAGCCCCTGGGCGAAGCAGCTTCTCGCATGCTTTATCCAGCAGTTCCTGGCCGACCTGGTCGCAGGTGATCCGCTCTCGCTTGGTCGCCTTCAGCCAGGTTAGGAATTGGCGAACCCGCTGCTTGGTGTCCTCGCTGCGCTGCCGCTTGAGGTAGCTCAGGGCGGCCTCGCCGAACGTTCTGGATGCCTTCACCCCGTGGATGTCCGAGCGGTAGAGCTCTGCTTCGCGCGTCGCCCTGCGTTCCTCGGCAAGCGCGGGGTCGTCAGTGCCAGTGCTCTCTCGAACGCGTTGGCCGCGGACGGTCCCCGACAACCAGAGAATTCGCGTGCCGGGGCGGCTGATGACTTTGAGTGGCATCTCATGCTCTCGATCAGGTGGTTGATGGCGATGTCGTCGAACAGCACGCGGCGCCCGGCCTTGATGACGGGCGGCCCGTGCCGCTTGACGAGCAGTCGAAGGGTCCGCTCCGGCACCCGCAATCGGACTGCCGCCTCGGAGAAGGTGAATAGCGGCTCGGCGGAGTCCGCGAACGTCAGCTCGGATTGCCAGCGGAATGCCGCCTGGGCGGCCGCATCGTCGTTCGGCGCCGGATCGTTCAGCCCCGGGCTGTCCCGGGCTGCCGGGCGCAGGCCGGAGCGGGCCTCCAGCAGAGAGATGACCTCGGCCTGGCGTCGGGCGCGGGCCGCGAACGCGGCGCCGCTGCGGGCGAGCGTCCTCACAACCCGGCGCTCTGCTCGCCGGGGCGGCCCAATCGGTAGTAGCGCGACCATGTCCGCGCCCACCCCAGCTCGGGAGCGTGCACGAACAGGTAAGAGGTAACGGGGCGGGGGCCGCGGAGATATGGATGGCCGCTTGGCCTGCCGATCAAGCAGGGAGCCGAGCGCAGCGAGAGCGCCCAGTCTTCAAGCATGGGAGCCGAGTTGAGGTCATCCTCGCTTGGGCGGTAACCTTCGGAAACGCGCGCCAGGTCGCGGGCGAGCTCCTCTGCCCGGGCAAGCTCGCCCAGGAAGTCTCCCGCGATTGCGCGGGGGCCAATGATAATCATGGTCAGCATCCTGTCGGATCGTTCCAGGAATGCCGGGCTACGCCGGCTGACAGGTCACCTGTGCCGCGAGGAAAACCTCGGACGGCTCACGCCTGCGCGGAACGCCGTATTATCAGCGGGTTGCGTGCCAGCACGGGAATGCTTCCCAGCGAGGAAGCACGGGCAGTCCGGATGTCAGTGCCGCGGCTCATAAATGAGAACGAAGCAAGAATTGGGAATAAAGTCAACGAGAATCGGAAAACTATCTTGATGCCGCAATCGGGCCGAGGTTTCCAGCGACGGTCTCTCCCGTCCGCCACGACTGGTCCCGATCGGCCTCCTGCCGTCGGCGAGCGTCGTTCCTCTGGCCGAGCAGAATTGGAGTGACAAGCTCACGTAAAAGGGACAACTCACTGCTCTCGCCTAATCTAACTGCCTGAATTTTTGGCTTAATACCGGAACCCCGAATACGCGAACGCCCGCGCCACCCGGTCGCAATCCGCGTCGGTCACGCCGCTCTCCGCCATCACCTGGCGCCATCCGTGCTGGACGGTCTCCTCCATCCTGTCGAGGATTCCCGATGCCTCGTCACGGCCAATCCCGAAGCGGCCGCATTCGCTGAGCAGGTTCCCGGCGGACGCCCGCCTGCCTTCGGCGCCGCAGGCCATCGCCAGGTCGCGGCTGTCCTCGCTAATAGAAGGTGTCGGGGTCACGTCGTAAGCCGGGGAGAGCCGCCATCCCCGGCTCCCTGCCCCGGAGATGACCGCGTGGTTCCGCGGGTGGTCGTCGAGGTTCGAGACCAGCGCGTTGAACGCCATCCGCCGGAACAGCTCGGCCCTGTCCTCCTCCGGACGCTCGCTGACCCTGCCGAGCACGTCCGCGAGCGCGACATACGACCAGTCCCGCGTGGCCCACGTTCCCTCGTCGGACCGGAGCAGCGTCAGCCCGCTAGCTATCCGAGCCCGGCGGCAGCCGCCATCGGCCATCTCGCGGTCGAACCGCCTGACCAGCAGGACGTCCCGGCCACCGACGTTGACCACCTTCGTATCCGCGGCGCCCACGCCGCAGCGGCGCGCCAGCGTCAGCGTCGCGTGCTCGACCCGGGCGGCGTTCCACGGGTCGTCGGCCCTGTTGAGCTTGGCGACCCAGTGCGCGCCGTCGTCCTCGACCGTCAGCTTCGGTCGTCCGCCGCCCAATCCGGTCTGCAGCAACGACAGCCCATCCGGCCCAAGGTTTCCCTCGGCTATGAAGGCGTCTGCCGCCGCATGTATGGCAGGCAGATCGGCCAGAGTGCGCCAGGCCGAGTCCTCGGGCGCTTCGGGGGCGCTGCTACGGAAGGAGAGCGCCCCTGCCCGGTCGCCCGGCGCCGCCAGCAGGTGTCCAAGCTCGTCCAGGATTTCCGGCTGCGCCTGGGCATCGAGCAAGCCCCGGCCCCAGTGGTCCGGCCCGGAATCCCTGAGCGCGCCGAAGACGCCGCCCAGCCTGTCGGTCTCGAACGTCGTGTCAGAGAGCGGCAGTTCGACGGGGTCGAACTCCAGGGCGTCTCGCCGGGCGAGGTAGGCGGTGTCGTAGGCGAACTCGCCCCGGCCTTCGTCGGCATCATGCCGGAAGCGGCCTGCCAGGACGGGGAGGCCGCTATCGGACAGGTGGATCCAGACAAAAGCCTCGCTCATTGCCGGGCGGTCTATCCGGTCCTAGGACGGCCAGGAACCCCGTTCCGAGGAAGCTCGCAGGTCAACCCCTCTGCCGCGGGCGCCCCGGGTGGCTTATGTCACCACGAGAGCGTTTGACCGAAGACGCTTCGGCCTACGCGGCCGACTTCGGCGTGCCGTCAGGCCGGGAACGCACGTTCCTCGTGGCATCCCGGGATGGGCGCGAGTTCCGCCTCCCGGATCGGAAGCGCGCCAAGCACAGGGCGCCCCCCGAGCTGACCAGGCTCCCTCAGCAGGGTACGAGCCCTACCGGACGGCCTGGAACGCGCTAGACGACCTGCCGGAGCCGCACGGTGACGAGTTGGAGACGGCCCGGATGGGAGCCGCTGGAAGAATTTGCTGCCGTTGATCCCCGAGGGAAGTATCACCTGTCTCACCCCGACCGGAAGGGCGGGCTGCCCTCTTCGGGTGGAGGACAGGTATTGGTCGTTTCGGTAGCTTCCGCGCACGTGGTGGAAATCGCTGATGTGGGCGGCGTAGTCGGAGGTGGCCATCGGATCGGCTGGCTACGGTGGTGTTGCGACGCTCTCACCCGACCCGACGAGGACCCGATGACCTAGCGACTGCCCGACTTGGCCGGGCCCTACCGCCGTCTATGGACGACGCCGCGCATTCAGCCAGCGGTGACGTCGCATGCCTGCGTCAGCACCTCGGCATCCGAGCGTCCGGTGCGAGCGGGGACATGGAATCCGTGGTCGACGTCCTCGACCCGGGAGAGGGCGGCGTGCGGCAGCCGGGCGATTACCTCCCCGAGCAACCCTTCCCTAATGCCCTGGGTTGCCGCCCAACAATCGGCCTCCCCGGATAAGCCGACATCACAGCACGAGCGGGAACCGCACGGTGATGCTGGTCCCGCGTTCAGGCGCAGTCCGCTCCGAAATCGGAGTCAAGCTGGCCGGCCAGGCACCCGGTCAGCTGCAGTCCCTGGCCGCCCCCGGATTTCCGGTTCTCGATGATCGCGGGGTCGAGGCCCCGGACCTTTCCCGTCCTGTCGTAACTTAGTCTCGCCTGGCGTCGGCCTGCGTGCGGAACCGAGTCCAACCGAGCCCGATGAACCCCAGCAAACTCGCCAGCACGAGGCTGAGCGCCGGAGGTTCCGGAATTGCGGCTGTCGGTGCGTTGCAGCCGCCTCCGGGGGCGGTGGTACCGAAGCAGGCGCCCGTGCCATCGCCCGGCACATCGAAGACCGCAGCGAACCCCACCGAACCGCCCAGGGGGTCGAATGACGGGTCGTATGTGAAAGTGGTGGTTCCACCCGTGATTGGGCTGCCGCCAGGACCAGTCAGCTTGTAGCAAACCGCGGTACCGAACGTAGCGCCGAGCGAGGGAGGATTGCAGCCGAGAGGGTCGACCCCGAACGAGAGATTTTCCGTCGCCCAGCCGACGAGCGTTGTGCCCGGTTGGCCGCTTATCCCATTGAGCACGTTTGCAGCGACCAGCAACTCGATCACCGGATATGCGCCATTGGTGTCGGTGAAGGTGATTACGCCCGTCGCGGTATCCTTCGTGACGCTGAAATCCGCGGCCCGTGCCTGCGCGCTGCCAAATATCAGCAGCCCGGTTATGGACGACACGACTGCCCAATTCAACTTCCGCATTCAATCACCTCTCGCTGGCGTGAGCGTTAATCTTTCGAATGACGCGCGTCAATCGGCTCCCTAGGCTAGTCCGAGGCGTCCTTGCGGATCGAGCCGCTGGTCCGCGGCTCCGGGCCGCTCGGGAAACCTGAGTTCGCGTAGCAGTGCCGTGCGTCGGCTGCGGAGCAGGATACCGGACCGGAACTTGTGGCCGCATCTGCCCTACGTGCAGCGGCATCGGGAGCGGTTCGCCTCCGGCTAGCTCGCTACAGGCTGTTCCAGCCTCGTCTGTATTCGGGATCGGCCTTCCTGCGGCTGTCAATGGCGGTGAGCATCTGCCGGACCGCCGCGCATCCTGAGCTCCATTCCGAGGTTTGTCCGGCGGTTGGGTCGCAATTTCCCGGCGCGCGCAAGCTGCGCCGCCCTGCCCAGGATTCCGCCCCGGCCCGAGCCTCGCCCTGCAGGGTGCTGAACCATGCCTCGTATGCGGCGCGGTCGGCATGGCCCTGGTCGAAACCCGGGCTCGCCAGCGAGGCCCGCTCCTGCGCGCCCGTCCCGGGCGAGGCCTTTCCGCCTGCCGTCTGCCTGGCGACGCCGCTGGCGCTCACGGCCCAGCTCGCGGCAGGGATCGGATGCGCAGCAGCGAACGTCTGCTCGATCCGCATCCCGCCATCCGCAGGGGTGACCGCTATCTGGGAGCTGTAGTTTTCCTCGGCAGCCCGCTTCCTGCAGTCCGTCTCCTTGATGTCGCAGAATCCCCCGAGATTGTGCATCGAGGGCACGTCGAGCACCCGGCGGTAGCTTCCGCCGACGGGCATCAGGAGCACCGTGATCGCGTCCAGGACTCCCATGTGCATTCCCCCGTCCTCGAACTGGACGATGCGCCCGAGCGGCCCACCGTCGACGAAGCTGACCGCGCCGCTGTAGACCCCGAACTCCCCGGCTCCCGTCACCGCCGGCCCCATGATCTCCGTCCGCCAGGCCCCGTCGGTCAGGCGGAATACCCCGATGCCGAGGATCGCCTCGCATGCGTGGCAGCCGTCTTTCATCTCGGCCACCCCGACAACCATCCGCCGCTCGGCGCCGTCCGCGCCCATCCAGGCGTCGGCCGCGACCAGCCGGACCTTGCATGCAAGGGTGAGGCAGGTCGGGCCCTGGGGCAGGCGCACGCTCCATGGGAAGTTCACGTAGAGTTGGGCGAGCAGCTCTTGAGGCGCGGGCGACGGGGGCGAGGAGCGGGGCGAGGGCGCCGCGACTGCGGCAGGCGGCGGGACCGGAGAGGGCTCAGGCGCGGAGGCGGTGCGCTCGGGCCGCCCCGGGACGTTGAACGCCGACCGGATGCCGACGCGGGTAGCCGTCTCGTGTGTGAGCCAGGCGGCGTCGTCCGGGGGCGCCGAGGTCAGGTAGAAGATGGCGGCGTCCGTCAACCCGAGGCGGTTCAGGTAGGATCCGACAAGCGCGTTCCCGGATCCGGTCTCGAGCTTGCGGCCGTCCGTCTCGACCCAGGCGGCATGGAAGCCGATCCTGGCGCGCGACCCGAGGCTGCGCTGGACGCCACCGAGCCAGATCAGGCCACACGCCGAGGCGCAGGTGGACTCCTCGGGCACGGCCGTCTTCCAGGCTTTGAGCCGGATAGCCGTTCCGATGCGGAGCCCGGCCTGGAGCGAGCCGCCGGGCCCGTCCAGCCAGACAGTCGCATCCTCGCCCACGGCTCCGGCCACGGTGGCAAAGCGCTCGTCGTCTCCGGTCCGTAGCTCGCCGGACACGATGATGTCGGTCCGGCCCGCCGGGCCGCGGACGGGCTCGATGGTAGCGGCCCGTCCCAGACCCGGGAGGATCAGCAGGCCGAGCAGCGCGAGGGCAGGACGTTTCATGCTCGCGACGATACCGATATGATACGTCCGCTGCCAAGCGCGGCTTTGTCCGCTAGTCACGGAAGTTTCACTCCGGCACCCGCTGGTCCAAGCTTAGTCGCGGCCTCTGGAGCTCCAGTCCTGCGAACAGGACGGCTAGCTGGAGCCGATCGGCTGCGCAACGGTCAGCTGCGTCAGGACGCCCGAGACAGCGCTTGATTGACTTAGCCTCATGACAAGTATCGACGGTGATCACGGCTTACGGGTTGCCGGGATGATCCCCACCCGAGTGGCGCACCGAGCCGCCCAGGTCAGCGTCACCCCCGCTTAGGACGACCCGGCCGTCTCGGCTTGTTTCCAAGCGGCCAGGCATCAGCAGCAAGGTCTGAAAAATGACCGGACCAGAGGCGGGAAGCATGGCATACCTCATCAGCACGGCTTGGCACTCGGAGGCGGCCTATCAGCAGGCAAGCAGCCGCCATCGTATTCTGTGCTTGCGTCGACAGACTGGGGAAGATCCGGTGCATCGCGGCTCCACAGGTAATGACGGGCGGCACGTCGCGTTCGACGCCAACTTCGGCGTGGCCGCACTCCCTACGGCGCGGGGCGCAAAATGAGCATGAAAGAGCTTAGCACCGCGTGCTCGGGCATGAAGGATTTTAGCCGACCTCCCTCAAGGTAGTGGTGCGAGGCGCCGGGTAGGGCGTCGAACTTGAGCGGGTACGTCGCATTCGGATTGTGGAATACCTGAATCTCGTCGGTCCAGAACTCTTCGTAGTCTGGCGCGGTCACATCCGCCACGAAGGGCTTGCCCGTTGCCGCGTTCGGGTCCGGGTCTGGCCTGATCCCGTGCCGCAGGTACCGTATCCCCTTGGGAGCGAAGCCTGCGACGATTCCGATGCGGTCGAACTTGGCGAGCGTTCCGGCATTCGAGAAGAGCACCGCTGATACGTTCGCGGCCAGCGGGTCGTCGAAAAATCCCGAGGGTATCTCCTTGGCACCATATCGGTGCGCCTCGATCGTCGAATGGCGGATAACCAAGCGGTCGTTCACGAACTCCCAGGCAACCCGGGTTCCGTAAAGATATGTCCATAGAGCACTTTGCGTGTAGGTCATCGAACCAAGGCCGCGCTCGTCCGCAGCCTTGTGAAAATCGGCTATCGCCAGAATAAAAGGTTTACCCTTGCTCTCCTCTCTCTCCCAGTAATGCAGGCCTTGTGCGTTGCGCTTGGTGAGCTTGGTGCGGAGCGCCGAGCCGTACTTGATCGGCATGTAGCCGTTGTTGAACTCCCAGATCTCCTCGGGGGTCTTCGGATTTGGATGTGCAAGAAGGGGACCCATGGTGGAAGGCGCTGCAGTCGTCGCCTCGACAGTGAAGTCGGCCCAGGCCGCGGTGCACCGGAAGTCCGGAGCCTCAAGCTGGGTTACGTCGAGCCCAAACTCACGGAAGGCCGCCCAGAGGTAAATCTCCCAGAGCCGCTGGTCGAAGCCGGAGGTCTGGAACTCTTGCACCAAATGAGGATCACCGGGCGCGAGCCAACGGCCAACCTCGTTGATTACGGCGCGCGCTGGTGCGCGGGTCGGGTCGTCGCGCAGGATCCTGAAGTAGGGGTGAAGCTTAGCCTCGTCGCAGTCGGTCGGAACCCGGAGCAGGTCGATGGGGGCATTGGTTTCATCCCCCTGGCGTCCTAGCTCGATTATGTCCTCTGTCTGGAGCGTATCCGACATCACCCTCCAAAGCGCGGCTTCCGCCAACGACAGACTCCTGTAGCTCACGTCCCCCTTAACCCAGCGGAACCGGCCGATGCCATCCCTGGCGAGGATCGCCCAGCTGAAGTCGTTGTCCACGAGATCGCGGCCGACCACTGCTACGAGGCGCTCATCGGGCGAGGACCACCACGAGACTTCCTCGAAGGTCAGATGGACGGCCGAGAGCCGGGTGCCGATCGCGAACAGGTTGAAGCGCGCGCGCGACAGCGGCACGCAGAACGGAGCCATTTCGGCGCGCCTGCGAGCGTGCCGTTTAGCCTCCCCACCCACGGGTCAGCAGCTCAGACGGAGAGGAGGGAAGTGAGAGGTGTTGACGGGGGCTGCTGGGTGATCAGCTATGCCTTCCGCCACTGGTCTCGCCCGCCTCGGCTCGTGTTCCTGACGCGTTCCACGTCGGGCGAGTGTCCCGGGTTGAGCTCCTCCGCCCGCTGGATCGCCTGCCTTTGGGTCGGCAGCACCGCGCTCGCCCGCTCCGAGTTCGGCCGCCGTACGGCGTATTCTCCTTCGGGGCGCCGCTCTACGAACAGCCTCTTGTCCATCGCACTTTCCTTTCTCGCCCCCGTTTAGCGCGAGCGCCGGAGTTGCGCGAAGCGCCTCGTTCCGCTCCTGTCCTCTGGCGCCTCTTCTTCCTGCTCTTGCTGGACGGGGCCCTCCCGCTTGAATGCGAGGGTGAGCCCGCTGAGCTGCAGGTGCTGGTTCACGGCCGTGTCCCATACCCAGCGGTCCGGGTTCTCGAACCCCAGGGGCGCCAGCTGGAACTGGACCCGGCAGGGCGCAACCGAGGAGGCGAGGATGCCCCAGGCCCAATCGAAGTCCGCCTCGGGCAGGACGCTCCAGCCACTCACGGTCGCCGGGAAGTGCGGGACGTCGAAGTCCCGGGAAACGTGCTCCGCCAGGAAGCTCATCACGCCGCAGACGCCTGGCTCCATGGGGTTGCCGTTGCCGTACTTGGGCTCCCCGGGCACGAGCGTGAATTGGAAGCGGTGGGCTGACACGCTGCCGCCGGACGCTAGCTCGAACGTCGAGTAATCGTCGTCCACAAGCGTCAGCCAGGTGCTTATCGAGCGCGGGATGCCGAAGCCCACCTTGAGCTCGTAGTCGGTCGCGGTCGCGACCAGGGAGATCTTGTTTAGGGAGGATGCCATCGGGCGCACCGTACCCCACCCTGTGCGCCCAGCAAGCCGGGATGGGCAAGAGCACGCCACTGCGGAAAGTTCGGCAAATTCGAGTGCCGCCCCGTCCCGGCCGCGGGCTCGAAAGGGGGCGGGTTGAGGCCGAGCCTACTAAGTCGTGACCCAGCAATGCGGATCGCGGGCGATGGCCGCCCCGAGCACGGGCCAAGTCGCACGTGACTATCTAACGGAGCGAACCTCGAGTTCGCCCCCCTTCGTCACCGAAGCCCGGCCGCCTTGCTGTCGGGTTCCTGTCGTGTTCGTCTCACGGCCCGGCCGGCATCCTCCGCGTGCCCCAGCAGGAGACGGAGCATGAGTGCAGCAGCCCAGGCAGAGACGCGCCAGCCCACCCCGGTGGAAATAGCCTCCGTTGTCAGGATGCTCAGGGACTCTCGCGGGTGGACCCAGGACACCCTGGCGGCCCTGAGCGGGCTCGAGGTCCGCACCGTCCAGCGGGTCGAGCGAGGAGAGCGGTCGAAGTCTGGACACGAAGCGCGCACTCGCGTCGGCGTTCGGGCTACCCGACCTGGACTTCTTCTCCCAGGCCGTTCAGGCGGTCTCGACCGAGGACGCCGCCCGGAGCCGCGAGGAGTTCGACCGCACGTATGTAGTGCTCGACCTGGAGGGCGTGGACGGCCGCGGCCTGATCGCGCTCATGCTCGACCTGCCCAACTTGGGTGCGATCGGCAACAAGAGCTTCAAAGAGCTGCCGCGGGAGGCGCAGGACGCCTTCGCCCGGATCCTCGATTACGCCCGGGACTGCATGGATTTCCGCTCGGACGCGGGCGCCAGCGAGATGCTCGGCTTCGGCGAAGGCCTTCAGGACCTCATCGACGAACTCGCCGCGACTGGCCACGAGTTGCTCGTTGCCACCCGGAGGGCGATGGTTCGGGCGGAGGCTCCCGGCGAGGATCCAGGTCCAGTACGCGAGCTGGACATCCTCTACCTCGTCGCGGCCCCGAGCGGATCGGCCCCCGGCAAGGTCGCGGTGACGCGCTCGTTCCGCTACGGCCTGGGGTAAACCGCGCCTGTGCCCGGCTATGACCGCTCTGGCCGATGGCTGGTTGGGACGTAGCCGGACGGCATGGATCGCACGGTCTCCTCCGAGTAGGGCATTCGGTTGAAGTGCGACCAGGCCTCGACGAAGTCGGACAGCACGCGATCGAGGCCCCCGTAGGTGCGGCTAGTCGGCCCATGCAAGATGGTCTGCGGTATCAGTTTCTGCGGTCCGGCTCCGGCCAGGAAGTGGAGACTCCTGAAGCAAAACTGCCGATTGAACGTGCGGATATCGAAGACGGTCTTCCTTCAACTCGCGTAGGGTGAGGGCAACGCGGTGCATCACAACTTCAGGGTCGAGCGTGTAGGACGTGTCGTTGAGAATGACGAGGACGCCAGCAGCAGCGGGGATTCCGAAAATCGTTTTCGTGTCGCGGATCTGCTTGTTTGCAGTCCGGGTGAGGGCCTGCACGTTCTTGGTCACAACGTTGTAGAACTGCCGCTTGATGTCGTCGGCGTCAGGCTGGCCAGCAAATATCCTGTCCGTGGTAAGTTGGCCGTAGAGGAGGATGCCGCGCTCCTCCATCAGCGCACGCACGAAGTTGTCCAGCTTGTCCCCTGGGTCATGCTCGAGCGACTTAACTTCGAAGATCACCTGCCGACGCCCGAACAGGTAGTCGGCCCTCTGCAGTCCAGGCTGATCAGCTTCGGCGAGAAGCTCGTCAATGTCCTCTATCGCACTCTGCCGCCCCATGAAGCTCTTGAAGCGGAGTGCAAGGGCCGCATGAGCGTTACCCGGCGAGTAAGTCGGTCTGCGCATAGGTATAAGAGCAAATTGGCCTCATGCCTTCCGCCACTGGTCGCGGCCGCCCGTAGCCGTGTTTCTCACCCGCTCGACCGCAGGGGAGTGCCCCGGGTTGAGCTCCTTCGCCCGCTCGACCGCCTCCCTCTGGGTCGGCAGCACGGCGCTGGCGCGATCGGCGTTCGGCCGTCTGACGGCGTAATCTCCTTCGGGGCGCCGCTCCACGAAAAGCCTCTTGTCTGCCATCGCGCTCTCCTTTCAGCCCCTGCCTAGCCCAGGTGCCGTAGTCGCGCGTAATTCATCTTCCCGCCCCGAAGCCAAGGAAAGGCGTCCGGAAGGGGTGAATGGGTTTCCTTGATGGTCGGCGGCGGTGTCCGGCTGGTGTCCCGCTCCAGGAACCCCGTGTCACCCGGGACACCTTATCCGACCAGGAACCCAGCAATCACTGGGCGGGGATGGTGGAGCTGAGGGGAATCGAACCCCTGACCTCCTGAATGCCATTAACTCGGTTGAAGGCCTCAGGAATGGGCTTAGCGCCCGTCCGGCCGACCCGATGCAATGCAACAGGCGAGGCGAGGACAGATTGGCTGCCCGGGGCGACAGGCGAGAAACCTGCCCGAGATCAATCAACGGACTGTGCCAGAACCGTGTCACGCCGACATGCGTGCCTACGGTCTACGCTGCCGCTTCCTGCCACCAGGTGATAGTCGACGAGGCTCGGGAGGCCAGTATTTCCGGGCTTCTCGGCCATCGTTCCGGCCAGGCTTGACACCCGCCTCTCCCTTGGTAAGGGAGAGGTCGACAGTTCAATCCTGTCCTTAGCAGCACCACCGCCCGCGCTCACCAGCCGACCCGGCGCCCGCACCACCGCCCGCTCCCGGCTGCGCTCGAGCCAAACCGCCACCAGCACCATCGACCCTACCCCAGCGGCGTTGACCAGCACCTGCATCGCCGGTCCCGGGCCAAATGCCCGGAAGCCCAGCCGCGACAGCAGCGCCAACATGCACGACGTCGAGAACACCTCGAGCGAATGCCGCCCGCACGCCGCAAGCGGCCAAGCGAACCGATGCCGCGCCCACTCATCCACCCGCGTCGAACTGAACGCGACATAAACCAGCGCCCCGATGTCCAGGATCCGCGGCCAAGCCAGCAGCGACTTGTCCGGCGCGTCCAGCGCCAGCGGCCGCAAATCCGGCAACCCCCAATCATGCCACGGCGCCGCCTGCAGGAACGCCCCGAACAAATACGCCCAGCACAACGCGGCCAGCCAAGGCCGATATGTCAGCAATCCGCGCTCCCGCCGGGCCAGCACGGTCGCCAGCACCGCCCCCAACGTGAACAGGAACTGCCATGCGAACGGGTTGAAATACCAACCTTTCCCATCGATCCAGTTCGGCAAATCCAGCCACGGATCCAGGTTCGCCGCCATCCAAACCAGCCCCGACAACCCCAGCGCCAACCAAGCGCTCCGCCGAAGCACCAAATAAACGAACGGAAACACCGCCAGCAGCACGATGTACAGCGGCAATATGTCCAAGTAAGTCGGCAACGCACGCAACGTCAGCCCATACTCGAGCCCGGTGATCGGCGCCTGGAACAGCGGCGCCAACTTCCCCGGAGCCTCGTGCCGGCCCCGGTCCCACAGGTAGACCACCGCCATCGTCAGCAGCAGCATCCCCACCTGGAACGCGTAAATCCGCCCGCACCGCAAGCGCGATCCGCCGCAGCCCGGCCAGCGCGCCCTCCCGCTCGAACGCCCTCCCATACGCCAGCACCGACGACACGCCCGCCAGCAGCACGAACACCTCCGCTGCGTCGCAGAACCCGAAATCGTGCAGCGTCACGAACCCCAGCACGTCGCGCGGGATGTGGTCGACGAAGATCATCATCAACGCCAAACCCCGGATCGCGTCGATCCGGACGTCCCGCGCGCGGGCAGGCTGTAAACGGCTCATCGGAGCTGGATACGGCGGCTCCGAGCCGCCGCCCATGATGAGCTTATCGCGAGGTCGAACCGCCCGGCAGCATCCGCGACAGCACCCCGTCATGCCACAGGAACCGGTGCACCAGCGCCGCCGCCGCATGCAGCCCGGCCAGTCCGATGATCACCCACCCGATCGTCGCATGCAGGTCACCGACCTGCTCGCGCAGCGCCTTGTTGCTCGGGTCGAACGCCGGGATCGAGAACAGGTTGTAGATCGAGTCGCCCCGCACCCAGACCAGGAACAGCCCCACCGTCACCATCGCCAGCAGCAGCGCATACAGCCCCCAATGCGTCGCCTTCGCCAACACGTGCGTCGGCCCCGCATCGGCCGCCGGCAGCCGCCGCCCGCCCGTCGCCCGCCACGACAGCCGCGCGATCAGCAGCACCGCCAGCAACGTCCCGATCGTGATGTGCACCGACCGCGCATCCACCCGCAGCGGCCCGCGCGGGAAATCGTCGATCGTCCACGCGATCGCGAATTGCAGCACCACCAGCAACAGCGTCGCCCAGTGGAAGAACATCGTCCTCCCGTCATACCGCTGCGCTGTCAGACTAACCGGCTCCATGCACTACTCCCTCGATCCCGCGTTCACGACCCAACCTACGGCACGCCGACAGAGTTCCCACCCTCGACGCCCTCCCGATCCCAGCGCTACTTTGCAGCCCAAGGGAGAGTTCAGTGTCCGATCTATTCGATTTGCGCGGCCGCGTCGTCATCGTCACCGGCTCCAGCCGCGGCATCGGTCGCGCCATCGCCGAGCGCATGGCCGAGCACGGCGCCCGCGTGGTCGTCAGCAGCCGCAAGCAGGACGCCTGCGAGGAGGTCGCCGCCGGCATCCGCGCCCGCGGCGGCGAAGCGCTCGTCATCCCCTGCAACATCGGCCGCAAGGAGGAGCTGCAAGCCCTCGTGGACCGAACTCTCGCCGAATGGGGACACATCGACACCCTCGTCTGCAACGCCGCCGTCAATCCATACTTCGGCCCGGCCATGGATATTCCCGACGACGCCTGGGATCGCATCATGGCCAGCAACATCCGCAGCAATCACTGGCTCTGCACGATGGTGCTGCCCGGCATGGCGGCAAGAGGCGAGGGGGCGGTCATCGTCGTCTCCTCCATCGCCGGTCTCCGCGGCACCGCGACCCTCGGCGCCTACGGCATCTCCAAGGCCGCCGACATGCAGCTCGTCCGCAACCTCGCCGTCGAATGGGGCCCGCGCGGCATCCGCGCCAACTGCATCGCCCCCGGCCTCGTCCGCACCGACTTCGCCCGCGCCCTCTGGGAAGACCCCGACAACCTCGCCCGCCGCACCCGCGACACCCCGCTCAAGCGCATCGGCGAGCCCGACGAGATCGCCGGCGCCGCCATCTTCCTCGCCGCCCCGGCCGGCCGCTTCATGACCGGCCAGACCATCGTCATCGATGGCGGGGTCCTGGCGGGTCCTCCCGGCGACCTCTGAACCCGAAGGTCCCGGCCGCCTCCCAAGGCCCGCCCCGATACCGCCACAGCAGCAACCCCGTCGCCTGCACCGCGAACGGCACGAACCCCGCCGACAACGCCTGTAGCAGCGCCCGAGCCTGCGCCGGCTCCACCTTGTTCTGCACCGTCACATGCGGCCGGAACCCCTGCCGGTCTTGCGCCGTCAGCACCCCCGACCATGTGCTCGCCAGCGAAGCCCGCAGCGCCGAGAGGGCAGGGGACCCCAATGTGTAAGCCACTCCGCGCCCCAACGACCGCACCCCCGTCACCTCGGCCGCGAACGGCGCCGTCGCCCTCGCGATCTCTTCCAACGTCGCCACGATCGACGCCAGCGACCCCGCCGGCAGATGATGGAACAGCGTCACATGCGCCGCGATGAAGTTCCGCTCCGGCGGGAAGTGCGCCTCCCGCAACCGGTCGAACCGAGCCTGATCCCCGGCCTCGAGCCCGAGCGTCAGGATCAGCGGCGCCGGGTCGAACGTTGGCTCGACCTCACCCGCGTGACCCTCCCCGGCCTCGCCGCCGCCCATCGCTGGCCCATCCGCCTCGATCATTGTTTCATGCGCGTCCTGCTCGACAACGCCATCGGCGACGCCTGGCCTCGCCATGTCGCCCGCCCCGCCATCCGCCATCTCACCCCCGCCCAACTCGACCGCGCCCTCGCCCTAGGCGCCGCCATCCTCCGCGACCCGGCGCTCCTCCCCGAGCTCAATCGCCGCAGCCTGGATTGGCGCCGACATTCTCCTGTATAAAGCCGCCGAAGCCGCTCCAAGGAACTCCATGCGCGCCCGCATCTACCAGCGTCCCAAGCCCGCCACCCAGTCCGGCCGCGCCACCGCCGGCGAATGGCTCCTCGATTTCCAGACCGAGCAGCGCCAGGTCAACGACCCCCTGATGGGCTGGTGGGGCAGCGCCAACACCTCCGGCCAGGTCAAGCTCCGCTTCGACAGCAGCGAACAAGCCGTCGCCTACGCCGAGAAACACGGCCTCGACTACCAGGTCGAACAACCCCCGGCCCCCAAACCCATCAAACCCAAAGCCTACGCCGACAACTTCAAATACGGCCGCCCCGAAAACTGGACCCACTAAAAAGGAAAGGGGCCCGTACGGTGGGTAAGCGAAGCCCACCCACCACCCACGAGCCCCCTCGTCAAACCGAAAGAACCGCTAAGGCTGCCCGCTACCGCCTGCCGACCCATAAACCTGCGTCGTCGCGTAACTCGCATCCGCCGCCGCCAACTGCACGTAGATCGACGCCAACTCCGCCGGCTGCCCCGGCCGCCCCATCGGCGTCATCCCGCCGAACTTCTCCAGCTTCGCCATCGACGCCCCGCCGCTCACCTGCAGCGGCGTCCAGATCGGCCCCGGCGCCACGCCGTTCACCCGGATCCCCTTCGACGCCAGCTGCTTGCCCAGCGACTTCACGAAATTCATCGTCGCCGCCTTGGTCTGCGCGTAGTCGTAGAGGTCCGGCGTGGGGTCGTAAGCCTGCTCCGACGTCGTCGCCACGATCGCCGAACCCGGCTGCAGATGCGGCAGCGCCGCCTTGATGATCCAGAACGGCGCGTAGATGTTCGTCTTGATCGTCGCGTCGAAATCCTCCGACGAGATGTCCAGGATCGAATCATGCGCCTGCTGCCGCGCCGCGTTCGACACCAGGATGTCCAACCCGCCCAACTGCTGCACCGCCTCGGCCACCAGCCGCGTGCAGAACGCCTCGTCCCGCAGATCGCCCGGGATCAGCACCGCCTTGCGCCCGGCATCGCGGATCAGCTTCGCCACGTCCTGCGCGTCCGGCTCTTCCGTCGGATAATAGTTGATCGCGACATCAGCGCCCTCCCGCGCATAGGCGATCGCCGCCGCCCGCCCCATGCCCGAAATCGCCGCCCGTGATCAGCGCCTTGCGCCCCATCAGCCGGCCCGACCCCTTGTAGCTCGTCTCGCCATGGTCCGGCCTCGGCTTCATGTCCCGCACCAGCCCCGGCCAGGGCTGCGACTGCTTCTCGAACGGCGGCTTCGGATACATCGTCCGCGGATCCTTCAGCTCCGCCGCCGCATGCTCCGCCGGCTGCTGGATCGCCGCCGCGGCCGGCGCTGCCGTTGCCGCCGCGGCCGCGAGCCCTAAGCCCGGCGCCATGCACCATCGCGCGCCGTGAAAGTCCGGAATTGTCGTTTTGGGCCATGATGGCCTCCCAAAGGTGATCACCCGCCAACGAGGCCGCCCCGCAAGCGTTGCCCCGCGCCGCATCACCATTCCTTGGCCGCCCGCCACCCTTGACCTCGCTGGAATCCAGCAGTCCCGCGATGGCGCAACGAACGCCGCTTGTTTACGCTCCCCCTCCAGGACTAAGGAGTTACGAATGCGGTTCGTTTTGTCATCGTTCGCCGCCCTGCTGCTCGCCGCCGCCCCCGCCCGCGCCGACATCGTCCTCGGCGCGCTCCTCTCCCTCACCGGACCCGGCGCCGGCCTCGGCATCCCCGAGCGCAACACCATCGAACTCCTGCCCAAGACCATCGCCGGCCAGACCGTCCGCTGGGTCGTCCTCGACGACGCCTCCGACCCCACCTCGGCCGTCCGCGCCGCCCGCAAGATGATCGACGAGGAGCATGTCGACGCCATCGTCGGCCCCTCGACCACCGCCAACTCCCTCGCCCTCCTCGACCCGGCCGCCGCCGCCAGCGTCCCCTTCATCAGCCTCGCCGGCTCGTCCGCCGCCGTCGAACCCCCCGCCGGGTCCCGCCGCTGGGCCTTCAAGCTGATCCCCAGCGAACGCGTCGCCACCGTCCAGATCGTCGGCCACATGCTCGCCCATGGCGGCAAACGCCTCGCCCATATCGGCTTCGCCAACGCCCTCGGCGACGGCTACATCACCGCCCTCTCCGCCCAAGCGGCCGAGCGCGGCATCGAGAACGTGGTCGACGTCCGCTACAACCCCACCGACACCAGCGTCACGCCCCAGGTCCTGCGCATCCTCGCCGCCAAACCCGACGCCGTCTTCGTCGCCGCCAGCGCCAGCCCCGCCACCACCCCCATCCTCGAACTCCGCAACCGCGGCTACGCCGGCCCGATCTACACCGTCCAAGGCATCGCCGGCCCCGACGCGCTCCGCGTCGGCGGCCACGCGCTCGACGGCGTCATGTTCTCCTCCGTCCCGGTCCTCGTCGCCGAGCAGCTCCCCGCCGCCAACCCCGTCCGCGCCCCCGCTCTGGCCTACGTCCAGGCCTACGAAGGCCGCTACGGCCCCGGCTCCCGCTCGCTCTTCGGCGCCACCTTCTGGGACAGCTTCCTCCTGATCAGCGCCGCCACGCCCCAAGCCCTCGCCGTTGGCCAGCCCGGCGCCGCCCCCTTCCGCACCGCGCTGCGCGACGCCATGGAGCGGGCCACCGCGCTGCCCGGCTGCGAGGCCATCTTCAACCTCACGCCGCAAGACCACAGCGGCGCCGACGCCGACAGCCAGGTGATGGTGGAGATCAGAGACGCCGCCTACCGGCTCCTCCGGTGACGCCGTGAGCTGCTTCTGCGTCAACATCCTCCCCGGCCTGCCCAGCCTCAGCGTCGCCGCCAGCGCCAGCCTGTCGCTATCCGCCAGCGCGCAAGCGGCCGCCGCGCTCAACGCCTGGATCAGCCTCGGCCTGCCCTCGCTCGACCTCTCCGCCGCCCTGTCCGCGTCCGCCAGCGCCGACATCTCCGTTTCCGCCCTCGCCGCCGCCGCCGCCGCCGCGTCGCTGCAGGCCCAGGCCTCGGCCAGCCTCGGCCTCGACCTCACCGCCGCGCTCGGCGTCACCGCGCTCGCCCGCCTCACCGCCACGCTCGACGCCCGCCTCTCCGCCATCGCCGCCCTGAACCTGAACCTTTCCCCCTGGATCGGCCTCAACGCCCTCTGCAGCCTCACCGCCGACCTCACCGCCGCTTTCAGCGCCGCCCTCGGCCTCTCCGCCAGCGCCTCGCTCAATGCTTCGCTCGGCCTCCCCTCGGTCGCGCTCTCCCTCTCGGCGATCGCCAGCGCCACCGCCTCCCTCGGCGTCGCCTTCGACGCCAGCTTCATGGCCTCGCTCTCCGCGATGGCCAGCGCCACCGCCTCGGCCATGGCCAACGTCTCGCTCGACCTGTCCGCCGCCGCCAATCTCTCCGCCGGCCTCTCCGCCATCGCCCAGCTCAACGCCAGCCTCGGCATCAACTGCCTCGCCGTCGGCTTCGCCGGCGTCCGCGCCCAGGTCGCCGCCAATTTCTCCGCCATGGCCTCGCTTGCCGCCCAACTCGGGATCGACCTCTCCGCCGGCATCGGCGGCCTCCCGTCGCTCAGCGCGATCGCCGGCCTCTCCGCCGCCCTCTCGGCCAGCATCAGCGCCAATCTCGGCGCCGCCCTCGCGCTCGACGCCAGCCTCGCCGCCGGTTTCAGCCTCTCCGCCAGCGCCGCGCTCAACATGGGCGCGCTCGCCGTCGGCATCGCCGCGAACCTCCAAGCGGTGCTCGGCCTCGGCCTCGGCCTGTCCCCCTGCGGCGTGTGTGACGCCCGCGCGATCATGGCCGGCTTGGCCGCCCAACCCGGCGCCGCGCTCGGCGGCGCCACCCGCGCGCTGGCCGCCGCCGGCGCCAACCCGGCGCAAGCCGCCATGGGCGCCGCCGCCGGCCTCGCCGGCACCGCCGGCGCCGGTGCCGGCGCAGCCCTCGCCGCCGCCCGAGCCGGTCTCTCCTTGCCGCCCGCTCCCGCGCTCGCCGCAGGCGGCGGCATCGCCGCCTCCGCCAACTTCGCCGCCGCCGGCCTGATCGGCGGCGCCGCGACCCTCTCCGCCGCCGCCTCCCTCCAAGGCGCCGCCACCGCCCTGCTCTCCGCCTCCGCCGCCGCCAACGCCGCCGCCAGCGCCGCAGGCTCGGTCGGCGGCGCCGCCGCGATCGGTGCCCGCGCCTCGCTCTCGGCGAGCGCGAGCGCCAGCGCCACCGCCGGGCTGGCCCTGCAATCGGCGGCCACCGCGCTCGCCGAAGGCCGCGCCGCCGCCATCGTCGGTGCATCGCTCAACGCCGCCGCTGGAGCCATGGGCTCGCTCTCCGCCTCCGCCGACGCCGGCGCATCCGCGACCGCCGGCGTCGGCGCCTCGGCCGCCTTCGGCGCGTCCGCCTCCGCGTCCGCCTCCGCCTCCGCCGCCCTTTCCGCCGCCGCCGCCGCGCTGGTCACCGCCAGCCCCGCCGCCACCGTCACCGCCGCCCTGCAGACCAGCGCCGCCGCCTCCGCTTCCGCCGGCGCCGCGCTCCAGGCCGCCGCTTCCGCCACCGTGACCGCAGGCTTCAGCGCCTCCGCCGCCGCCAGCGCCTCGGCGAACGCAACAGCCGGCGCCCACATCGCCAACGCCGGCGCCGCAACCACCGGCGGAGCCTCCGCCGGCATATCCATGCGTTCGATCCTCGGCGGCACCGCCTCAGCCTCCCTCGGCGGCGCATTCAGCGGCGCCGGCGCCGCCCTGTTCAGCGGCTCTCTCGCCAGCTCGATCTCCGCCGGGATGCACGCCGGGATCGGCGCCCGCCTCACCGGCGACGCCGCCGCTTCCGCCACCTCGGCCCTCTCCGCCGCCGCCCGCGCCGCCGCCTCGGCCGGCAGTGCGATGCAGGGCGCCGCCACCGGGCTCGCCCAGGGCCTGGCCGCCGCAACCGTCTGCGCCTCGCTCGGCGGCGCGGCCTCGGCCAGCGCCTCGATCGGCGCCTCCCTTTCGACCAGCGCCGCCGCCGACGCGTCCGTCACCGCGTCCTTCCAGGCCGCCGCCAGCCTTGCCGCATCGGCCTCCGCCTCGATCGACGCGGCCGTCGCCACCGCCCTCGATCTCGTCGCCGACAGCATCAACGACACGATCGACGCTGCCGTCGCCGCCCTCCAAGGCGCCGCCCAATTGCTCGCCCAGCTCGGCGCCGCGCTTCAGGCCGCCGCCGCCGCGTTGGCCGACGCCCTGCAAGGCGCCGCCGGAATCGCCGCCCTAGCCGCCGGCCTGCAAGCCGCCGCCAACCTGTCTTTCAGCCCCAATGCCCCAGCGCCCCCCGCCGCAGGCGCGAACGCGGCCGCCGGAGGCGCCGCAGCCGGCAGCGGCGGCAGCGGAGGCGGTGCGGGCGGCGGCGGTGGTGGCGGAGGCGGCGGCGGCGGGGGAGGGGGCGGCGGCGTCCCCGCCACGGTCATGACCGCTCAACTCATGTGCTCCTTCGGCATGGCCCCCTCGGTCCTCAGCGTCCTGCCGATCAACCGCACCACCTGCGGCAAACAGGTCGCCGCCAACATCATGGATCACATCCCCTTCCTCAACATCATGCCCTTCGGCATGTGCATCACCCCCTCCAACCCGATGGTCGCCGCCGCCACCGCCGCCGCCTTCGGCGTCCTCACCCCCATGCCCTGCCTGCCCATGACCACCGCCCCCTGGATGCCCGGCGCCCCCACCGTCATGCTCGGCAAACAGCCCATGCTCGACCAGACCTCCACCTGCATGTGCAACTGGGGCGGCGTCGTCACCATCGTCATGCCCGGCCAGATGCAGACCACCATCCCGTAGCCCGCCGCATCTCGCGGGTGCAGCAACGAATCCCGCTTGATTGTATGCTGTATACCAAATACCAAACCTCCAACGGGCCGCCACCAAGGCAGCCCACGGAGGACGATGTCGGCGCAGCCCCCCAAGCTGAAGCTCGATCCTCTCGGCAGCAGCGCTGGCCTCCGCCAGCTCGCCACCGAAGCGATCAAGCGGGCCATCACCGAGATGGACATCTACCGCCACCGCGGTGAGATCCGGCTCGACGAGCGCCAACTCGGCCAGGAACTCGGCGTCAGCCGCACCCCCATCCGCGAAGCCCTCGGCTACCTCGAACAGGAAGGCCTCGTCCGCTCCATCCCCCGCCGCGGCGTCTTCGTCGTCCGCAAGACCCGCGCCGAGATCCTCGAGATGATCCTCGTCTGGGCCGCCATCGAGGGCATGGCCGCACGCCTCGCCACCGAGCGCGCCTCCGACGCCGACCTCGCCACCCTCCGCCATCTGTTCGACGCCTTCGACGCCGACCCCTCCGCCCATCTCGACGAATATTCTCAGGCCAACACCGAATTCCACAAGGCCATCATCCGCATGAGCGGCTGCGCGCTGATGACCCAGATCACCGACACCCTCTTCATCCACATGCGCGCCGTCCGCGCCGTCACCATGGGCTGGGGCGACCGCGCCCAACGCTCCATGAGCGACCACCTCGCCATCATCGACGCCCTCGAGCGCCGCAACGCCGACACCGCCGAAAAACTCCTGCGCGAGCACACCCTCAGCCTCGCCGCCCACATCGAAAAACACGGCGCCAAACTCGACGGAGCCCCGTAGGGCGGATGCAATCCGCCATCGCCCACTCCCCCGCCCCAAGACCATAGGGAAGATTTCATGTCCGCAGCGCTCCAGCAGAGCCCCGATACCGAAGCCGAAATGACCGACGGCTTCCACCTCGTCATCGACGCCCTCAAGCTCAACGGCATCAAGACCATCTACGGCGTCCCCGGGATCCCCATCACCGACCTCGGCCGCATGGCCCAGGCCGCCGGCATCCGCGTCATCTCCTTCCGCCACGAGCAGAACGCCGGCAACGCCGCCGCCATCGCCGGCTACCTCACCAAGAGCCCCGGCATCTGCCTCACCGTCTCGGCGCCGGGCTTCCTCAACGGCCTGGTCGCGCTGTCGAACGCCACCACCAACTGCTTCCCGATGATCCTCATCAGCGGCTCCTCCGAGCGCGAAGTCGTCGACCTCCAGCAGGGCGACTACGAGGAGATGGACCAGCTCGCCATCGCCAAACCCCTCTGCAAAGCCGCCTTCCGCGTCCTGCACGCCGCCGACATCGGCATCGGCGTCGCCCGCGCCATCCGCGCCGCCGTCTCTGGGCGGCCCGGCGGCGTCTATCTCGACCTGCCCGCCAAACTCTTCGGCCAAGTCATGGAAGCCGAAGCCGGCCAGCGCTCCCTGGTGAAAGTCATCGACCCGGCGCCCGCCCAACTCCCCGCGCCCGCCGCCGTCCAGCGCGCCCTAGACCTCCTGAAATCCGCCAAGAAACCCCTCATCATCCTCGGCAAAGGCGCCGCCTACGCCCAAGCCGACGACGCCATCCGCCAGTTCGTCGAAACCTCAGGGATCCCCTACATCCCCATGAGCATGGCCAAGGGCCTGCTCCCCGACACCCACCCGCAATCCGCCGGCGCCGCCCGCTCCACCGTCCTCAAGGACAGCGACGTCGTCCTCCTCCTCGGCGCCCGCCTCAACTGGCTGCTCAGCCACGGCAAGGGCAAGCAATGGGGCCCGCCCGGCTCCAAGAAATTCATCCAGGTCGACATCGAACCCCGCGAGATGGACAGCAACGTCGAGATCGCCGCCCCCCTCGTCGGCGACATCTCTTCTTGTGTCTCCGCGCTCCTCGAAGGCATGGGCAAGAACTTCCCCAAGCCGCCGACCGACTGGACCTCCGCGATCGAGGCCAAGAAGAACGACAACATCGCCAAGATGTCCGCCAAGCTCGGCAAGAACTCGAGCCCGATGGACTTCCACACTGCCCTTCGCGTCCTGCGCGACGTCATCAAGGAGCGCCCCGACGCCATCCTCGTCAACGAAGGCGCCAATACCCTCGACCTCGCCCGCGGCGTGATCGACATGTACCAGCCCCGCAAGCGCCTCGACGTCGGCACCTGGGGCATCATGGGCATCGGCATGGGCTTCGCCGTCGCCGCCGCCATCGAGACCGGCAAGCCGGTCCTCTGCGTGGAAGGCGACAGCGCCTTCGGCTTCTCCGGCATGGAAGTCGAAACCATCTGCCGCTACGACCTGCCCGTCTGCATCGTCGTCTTCAACAATGACGGCATCTACCGCGGCACCGACCAAGGCCATAACGGCGACCCGGCCACCACCGTCTTCGTCAAATCCGCCCGCTACGACAAGATGATGGAGGCCTTCGGCGGCACCGGCGTCAACGCCACCACCCCCGACGAACTCCGCCAGGCCGTCGACGCCGCCATGAACTCCGGCCGCCCCACCCTCATCAACGCCGTCATCGACCCGGCCGCCGGCAGCGAAAGCGGCAACATCGGCAGCCTCAACCCGACCAGCACGCTCAAGAAGAAGGGATCCTAAACCATGCAAGCACTCGACGGCGTCAAGATCCTCGACTTCACCCACGTCCAGTCCGGCCCCACCTGCACCCAGCTCCTCGCCTGGTTCGGCGCCGACGTCATCAAGGTCGAACGCCCCGGCGTCGGCGACATCACCCGCGGCCAGCTCCGCGACGTGAAGGACGCCGACAGCCTGTATTTCACGATGCTCAACAGCAACAAGCGCAGCATCACGATCGACAGCAAGAACCCCGAGGGCAAGAAGATCCTCGAAGAACTCGTCAAGACCTGCGACGTCATGGTCGAGAATTTTGCTCCTGGCGCCCTGGACCGGATGGGCTTCACCTGGGAGCACATTCAACAACTCAACCCGAGAATGATCCTCGCCTCGGTCAAGGGCTTCGGCCCCGGCCCCTATGAGGACTGCAAGGTCTACGAGAACGTCGCCCAATGCGCCGGCGGCTCGGCCAGCACCACCGGCTTCGACGACGGCCCGCCGCTCGTCACCGGCGCCCAGATCGGCGACAGCGGCACCGGCCTGCACCTCGCCCTCGGGATCGTCGCCGCCCTCTACCAGCGCAACACCACCGGCCGCGGCCAGAAGGTCCTCGCCGCCATGCAGGACGGCGTGCTGAACCTCTGCCGCGTCAAGCTCCGCGACCAGCAGCGCCTCGCCCACGGCAAGCTCACCGAATACCCGCAATACCCCGACGGCGAGTTCGGCGAAGCCGTCCCCCGCGCCGGCAACGCCTCCGGCGGCGGCCAGCCCGGCTGGATCCTCAAGTGCAAGGGCTGGGAGACCGACCCCAACGCCTACATCTACTTCATCACCCAGGCCCCTGTCTGGGAAGCCATCTGCGACGTCATCGGCGAGCCCTCCTGGAAGACCGACCCCGGCTACGCCAAGCCCGCCGCCCGCCTCCCCAAGCTCAAGTCGATCTTTGACCGCATCGAGCAATGGACCATGACCAAGACCAAGTTCGAGGCCATGGAAGAGCTCAACAAGCACGACATCCCCTGCGGCCCGATCCTCTCCATGAAGGAGATCGCCGAGGACCAATCGCTGCGCGCCACCGGCACCGTCGTCGAAGTCGACCACCCCACCCGCGGCAAGTATCTGACCGTCGGCAACCCCATCAAGATGTCCGACAGCCCCACCGAAGTGAAGCGCAGCCCGCTCCTCGGCGAGCACACCGAAGAGATCCTTCGAAACGTCCTCCGCTTCGACGAGGCCCGCATCAACACCATCAAGCAATCCGGCGCCATCGGCGACCAAACCCCCAAGATGGCCGCCGAATAAACCCCGTCATCGCGAGGAGCGCAGCGGCGCGGCGATCCAGAGCGGCAGAAACCGCCCATCCCGCCGCGACCCGCCCCAAAACCAAGCTAATCGACTGCAACGACCCCGTCCCGGAGGACACGATGCTAGACACCACCCAGACCGCCAAAGACCAGGTCCGCAAGATCATCGACCAAGTCAAAGCGGAGGGCCGCGACAGCCTCACCGCCCCCGAAGGCAAGCTCGTCTGCGACGCCTACGGCATCGCCGTCCCGAAGGAAGGCGTCGCCACCTCCGCCGACGAGGCCGTCAAACTCGCCGCCGACATGGGCGCCTGCGTGCTCAAGATCGTCTCCCCCGACATCCTCCACAAAACCGAAGCCGGCGGTGTCCTGGTCGGCCTCAAGACGCCCGACGAAGTCCGCAAGCGGCTACGACACCATCCTCGCCAACGCCAAGAAATACAAAGCCGACGCCAAGATCCTCGGCGTCCAGGTCCAGCAGATGCTGATGGGCGGCCAGGAAGTCATCGTCGGCGCCGTCACCGACCAGAGCTTCGGCAAGCTCGTCGCCTTCGGCCTCGGCGGCGTCCTCGTCGAGGTCCTCAAGGACATCACCTTCCGCCTCGCCCCGGCCACCACCGAAGACGCCATCTCCATGCTCGACGGCATCCAGGCCGCCGAGATGCTCAAGGGCGTCCGCGGCAGCGAGCCCGTCAACCGCGAGGCGCTGGCCGCCCTCATCGTCCGCGTCTCCGAACTGATCAGCGACTTCCCCGAAATCAGCGAGATGGACCTCAACCCCGTCTTCGCCACCGCCAAATCGGCCATCGCCGCCGACGTCCGCATCGTCGTCGATTTCAACCAGCAGGCCGCCCGCTTCCGCCCCGCCCATGACGACATCGTCTCGGCCATGAACAAGATCATGCGCCCCGACGCCATCGCCGTGATCGGCGCCTCGTCCGAAGCCGGCAAGATCGGCAACTCCGTGATGAAGAACCTCATCAACGGCGGCTATCAGGGCAAGATTTTTCCCATTCACCCCAAAGCTGACGAGATCCTCGGCTACAAGGCCTACAAGTCGGTCAAAGATGTCCAAGAAAACATCGACGTCGCCGTCTTCGCCATCCCCGCCAAATTCGTCGCAGCGGCCCTGACCGAGTGCGGCGAAAAGAAGATCGCAGGCGCCGTGCTGATCCCCTCGGGCTTCGCCGAGACCGGCAACGTCGAAGGCCAAGAGGAAATCCAGGCCATCGGCCGCAAATACAACATCCGCCTCATGGGCCCGAACATCTACGGCTTCTACTACACGCCCAAGAACCTCTGCGCGACCTTCTGCACCGCCTATGACTACAAGGGCCACGCCGCCCTCTCGTCCCAATCCGGCGGCATCGGCATGGCCATCATCGGCTTCAGCCGCTCCGCCAAGATGGGCGTCTCCGCCATCGTCGGCCTCGGCAACAAATCCGACATCGACGAAGACGACCTGCTCACCTTCTTCGAGCAGGACGACGCCACCCACATCATCGCCCAGCACTGCGAGGACCTGAAGGACGGCCGCGCCTTCGCCGAAGTCGCCAAGCGCGTCAGCAAGCAGAAGCCGATCGTCATGCTGAAGGCCGGCCGCACCTCCGCCGGCGCCAAGGCCGCCAGCTCCCACACCGGCGCGCTGGCCGGCAACGACAAGATCTACGAAGACGTCCTCAAGCAATCCGGCGTCATCCGCGCCCGCTCCCTCCGCGAGATGCTCGAATTCACCCGCGGCATCCCCGTCATGCCGACGCCGAAGGGCGAGAACGTCGTCATCATCACCGGCGCTGGCGGCTCCGGCGTGCTGCTTTCCGACGCCTGCGTCGACAACGGCCTCACCCTGATGCCGATGCCCGACGACCTCGACGCCGCGTTCCGGAAGTTCATCCCGCCCTTCGGCGCCGCCGGGAACCCCGTCGACATCACCGGCGGCGAACCGCCCATGACCTACGCCAACACCGTCCGCCTCGGCCTCGAGGACGACCGCATCCACGCGCTCATCCTCGGCTACTGGCACACCATCGTCACGCCCCCGATGGTCTTCGCCAAGCTCATGGTCGAAACCGTCGCCGACATGAAGGCGAAAGGAAAAAGCAAGCCCGTCGTCGCCTCCCTCGCCGGGGATGTCGAGGTGGAAGAAGCCGCAGAATACCTCTATCAGCACGGCATCCCCGCCTATGCCTACTCCACCGAGCTGCCGGTCCAAGTCCTCGGCGCCAAGTACAAGTGGGCGCGCGGGGCCGGGTTGATCTGAGCGAGGTAAGGCAGAAATGAACATCCACGAGTATCAGGCCAAGGAGCTGCTGCGAGGCTACGGCGTCGCAGTGCTCGATGGGCACGTCGCATGGACCCCGGAGGAGGCCGAAGAGGCCGCCCACAAGCTCCCGGGCCCGATCTTCGTGGTGAAGTCGCAAATCCACGCCGGCGGCCGCGGCGCCGGCCACTTCGCCGAGGACCCCTCCGGCAAGGGCGGCGTCCGCCTCGCCAAGAGCCCGGCCGAAGCCCGCGCCGCCGCGGAAGCCATGATCGGCCACACCCTCGTCACCAAGCAGACCGGCGAAGCCGGCCGCCGGGTCAGCCGCGTCTATGTCGAGGCCGGCTGCGACATCAAACGCGAACTCTACCTCTCCCTGCTCGTCGACCGTGACACCGGCCGCATCGTCATCGTCGCGTCCACCGAAGGCGGCATGGAGATCGAGCACGTCGCCGAAACCCAACCCGAGAAGATCCAGCGCGCCACCATCGACCCGGCCAGCGGCATCTCCGGCTTCCACGCCCGCAAACTCGCCTTCGGCCTCGGCCTCGAAGGCAAGCAGATCTCCGCCTTCAGCAAGTTCGTCATGGCCATGTACAAAGCTTTCGTCGAACTCGACTGCGCCATCGTCGAGATCAACCCCCTCGTCGTCACCGGCTCCGGCGACGTCGTCGCCCTCGACGCCAAAGTGAGCTTCGACGACAACGCCCTCTACCGCCACCCCGACCTCGAGAAACTCCGCGACGAGTCCGAAGAGGACCCCAAGGAACTCGAAGCCGCCAAGTACAGCCTCAACTACATCGCCCTCGACGGCACCATCGGCTGCATGGTCAACGGCGCCGGCCTCGCGATGGCCACCATGGACATCATCAAGCTCTACGGCGGCAGCCCGGCCAACTTCCTCGACGTCGGCGGCGGCGCCACCAAGGAACGCGTCACCGCCGCCTTCAAGATCATCCTCTCCGACCCCCATGTCGAAGGCATCCTGGTCAACATCTTCGGCGGCATCATGCGCTGCGACGTCATCGCCGAAGGCGTCGTCGCCGCCGCCCGCGAGGTCAGCCTCGGCGTCCCCCTGGTCGTCCGCCTCGAGGGCACCAACGTCGAACTCGGCAAGGAAATCCTCGCCAAATCCGGCCTGCCCATCGTGTCCGCCGACAATCTCGCCGACGCCGCCGAAAAGGTCGTCCGCGCCGTGAAGGAGGCCGCATAATGGCCGTTCTCGTCGACCAGAACACCAAGGTCATCACCCAGGGTTTTACGGGTGCCCAAGGCACGTTCCACTCTGAACAGGCCATCGCCTACGGCACCAAGGTCATGGGCGGCGTCACCCCCGGCAAAGGCGGCTCCACCCATCTCGACCTGCCGGTCTTCGACACCGTCGCCGAAGCCGTCCACGTCACCGGCGCCAACGCCACCGCGATCTACGTCCCGCCCCCCTTCGCCGCCGACGCCATCCTCGAGGCCATCGACGCCGATATCCCCCTGGTGATCTGCATCACCGAGGGCATCCCCGTCCTCGACATGATCCGCGTCAAGCGCGCCCTCAGCGGCTCCAAATCCCGCCTGATCGGCCCCAACTGCCCCGGCGTCATCACCCCCGAAGCCTGCAAGATCGGCATCATGCCCGGCCATATCCACCGCCGCGGCTCCGTCGGCATCGTGTCCCGCTCCGGCACGCTCACCTATGAAGCCGTCGCCCAAACCACCGCCGCCGGGCTCGGCCAGAGCACCTGCGTCGGCATCGGCGGCGACCCGGTCAAGGGCACCGACTTCATCGAGGTCCTCGAGATGTTCCTCGCCGACCCCGAGACCGAATCGATCATCATGATCGGCGAGATCGGCGGCAACTCCGAGACCGAAGCCTCCGAGTTCATCGCCCGCAGCAAGACCAAGAAGAAGGTCGTCGGCTTCATCGCCGGCGCCACCGCACCGCCCGGCCGCCGCATGGGCCATGCCGGCGCCGTCATCTCCGGCGGCAAGGACACCGCCGCCGCCAAGTTCGAAGCCATGCGCCAGGCCGGCATCCACGTCGCCGACAGCCCGGCCGCCCTAGGGAGCACCATGGTCCGCGCCCTCAAAGGCTGAACCCCACCCCAAGTCACTGCGAGGAGCGCAGCGACGCGGCAGTCCAGGGCGGCAGAAAACCTCGCCGCCCTGGACCCCCACGAAACCAAACGACCCGATCAATCGGGCGCCAACCAAGGGAGGAGACACCATGTCGATGACTTCAAGCTCAGCCGGACGCGGCAACACCAGATGGATCCAGCTCTGGCTCGGCGTCGCCGCCATGGTCCTCATCGCCAACCTCCAATACGGCTGGACCCTCTTCGTCCAGCCGATCAAGGCCGCCCATACCGGTTGGACCCAGGCCGATATTCAATGGGCCTTCAGCATCTTCGTCGCCCTCGAGACCTGGCTCACCCCCGCCGGCGGCTGGCTGGTCGAATCCATCGGCTCGCGCAACGGCCCCAAGGTCTCCATCGCCCTCGGCGGCATCTGCGTCGCCATCGGCTGGGGCCTCAACTCCATCGCCGACACCCTGACCCTGCTCTACGTCGGCTCCGCCTTCGCCGGCATCGGCGGCGGCTTCATCTACGCCACCTGCGTCGGCACCGCCGTCAAATGGTTCCCCGACCGCCGCGGCCTCGCCGTCGGCCTCATCGCCGCCGGCTTCGGCGCCGGCGCGGCCCTGACCATCATCCCCATCGAGGCGATGATCAAATCCAGCGGCTACGCCCAGACCTTCCTGGTCTTCGGCCTCGGCCAGGGCATCCTGCTCTTCATCCTCGCCTGGTTCCTCCGCTACCCCGACGCCGGCGAGGCCCCGCCCGCCCCCAACAAGAACATCGTCCAGTCCGCCCGCAGCTTCACGCCGAAGGAGATGCTGCTCAGCCCCGTCTTCTGGCTGCTCTACGTCATGTTCGTCATGGTCTCGGCCAGCGGCCTCATGGCCACCGCCCAGCTCTCGCTCATCGCCAAGGATTTCGGCCTCGACAAGATGATCCTCCTCGGCGGCAGCACCGTGCTGGCCACCGCGCTCATCGTCGACAGCCTCGCCAACGGCGGCGCCCGCCCCTTCTTCGGCTGGGTCTCCGACAAGATCGGCCGCGAACTCACCATGGCCATCGCCTTCTCCATCGGCGGCCTGGCCTACCTCCTGCTCGGTCAGTTCGGCGCCAGCCCCTGGCTCTTCGTCCTCTTCGCCGCCCTCATCTTCTTCACCTGGGGCGAGATCTTCAGCCTCTTCCCCTCGACCTGCACCGACGCCTTCGGCACCAAATACGCCACCACCAACACCGCGCTGCTCTACACCGCCAAGGGCGCCTCGGCCTTCCTCGTCCCGCTCGCCAACGTCATCAAGGACCAGTCCGGCAGTTGGTGGACCGTCTTCGTCGTCGCCGCAGTCATGAACTTCATCGTCGTCCTGCTGGCCCTCTTCGTGCTCCGCCCCCTCCGCCGCTCCCAGCACGAAGCCACCAACCCCGCCCTAGCCTCCGCCCGAACCAGCTGATCGGGTCGCCACACGCCGAGAGGCATCTCCCGATGACCGGAATAAATCCGGCCTAACGAGAGCGCCTTTCAAAACCCGCTAGGCTGAGTCGGCTGGCGGTGATGTCCGAGCACCGGAGCGGAGCGGCCTTGTTGGCCGTGAGCACCGGAGCGCAGGACATCGCCGCCAGACGGCCAGCCTAGTCAGGGTTTTCAAAGGCGCTCACAGCAGCTGATCCCGGTGCGGGACGGGTATCATCAGCTCCGGCGGCCGCACCTTCAGCCACGGCTTGCTGTGGTCCTTCGTCAACTGCAGCCACCACCCGTCCGGCCACAACTGGATCACGTAATCCGGGTCCGCCTCCCACCGCGCAACCTCGTCCCGCCACGCCGGCCCCGTCCCATACCGCGGCGCCGGCCGCATGTAGTCCACCAGCCCCACCCCGGTCATCCAGATCGCCACCAACGCCGCGCCCCAGCTCAGCCAACCCGACCGAACGCCCGCCCGTCCCCCCGACGCGATCGCGATCACCGTGCAGACGAACAGCACCTCCGGCACGAAGCTGTACCGCTCCCCCGCGAACGGATACAGGAACATCAACCCGCCCCCGATCGCCCCCGCATACGACGCGCCCGCGATCAGCGTCCCCGCCGCCAGCAGCCACGGCGCCCCCGTCCGCCACCGCACCAGGCTCGCCACCCCCACCGCCGACCCGGCCACCGCCGCGATCGCCACCGGCCAAAGCGGCGTCACCCCCGCCTTGAACGCCGTATACAGCCCGTCCCCGATCTCCCGCGCCGTCAGCGCCCCGATCACCGGCACCGCCACATGCCGGATGAAGAACGCATAGACCAGGATACCCGGCCAGACCCGGCTGCTCCGCCCCAGCGCCGCCCCGCTCTCCGGCGAGTAGAACAGCCCGATCTGGATCGCCGCCCCCACGGCCAGCAGCCCCGCCTGGATCCACCGCTCCCGCCGACGCTCCATCACCGCCCGCACCAGCATCAGCGGCAGCACCAACACCGCCAGCATCCCCGTCAACGGCCCCAGCAGCAGCACCACCCGCCGCAGCCACCGCACCGCCGGCCCCGGCACGTCGTCGAACGACAGGATCAGCGCCGCGCACAGCGCCAGATGGTTCTGGCTGTGCAGCGTCTGCAGCCACACCTCCTCGCTCGCCGGCGTCGCCGCCACCGCGATCACCGCCAGCATCATCGCCGCCGGCCGCTGCAGCCAGCTCGCCCGGCTCGTCACGATCAGCACCGCCGGCAGCGTCTGGAACGCCAGCCCGATCCCCGTCGCCACCAGCGGCGCGTCCCGCATCGGCACCGCCCACCGCGCGATCACCCCGGCCGCATTCGCCACGATGTTCAGATAGCCGCCATACTCGAGCCACAGCGCCTGCCAGGGGGGCATGTACCAGGCGTTCTGATAGAATAGACCCTCTTCCGCCCAAAGCCGCTGCTTGAGCAAAATGTCGGGCATCCGACAGCACACTAGAACGATGAACAGTGCCAATAAAACCAGCCGGAACCCGGCCCTCGGCAAGTCACCGGGCGCGAAGATAGTGCGCGCCGCGCCCCCGCCCGTGCCCGAGTTCGGCATGAGTTAACCCGCGGATGATCGCCGTCATACGCTCGCATCCAGCAATATTGTCCCAGGCCGATTAAGCGCCGAAACCCTGCCTGTCCAGCATAAGCCGACCCCGCGCGCCCAAAGTTTACCCGCGCGCGGCCGCGCGCTAAATGAGCCAGCGCGGCCGCGCGCTAAATGAGCCAGCGCGGCCGCGCGCTAAATCAGCCAGCGCGGCCGCGCGCGAAATCAGCCAGCGCGCCGCCGCTTCGGCGCCCCGCGCCGCTTCGCCGGGTCATACCCGCCGCCCCCCGGCCCCAGCGGCTCCGGCGTCCGGTCCTTCTTCGAACGCCCGCCCCCGCCAGCCCCGCCATAGCCCGGCTGCGACACCGGCGGCGGCGGCAACCCCAGATCCAACGCCTCCAGCCGCTTGATCTCGTCGCGCAGCTTCGCCGCCACCTCGAACTCCAGATCCGCCGCCGCCGAGCGCATCTTCTTCTCCAGCTCCGCGATCGACGTCTTCAGATCCTTGCCGACCATCTCGGTCACGCCCGCATCCTTGACCGGCAGCACCGTCACGTAATCCTGCTCGTACACCGACCGCAGCGCCTCGCCGATATGGCTCCGCACGCTCACCGGCGTGATCCCATGCGCCTCGTTCCACGCATGCTGCTTCGCCCGCCGCCGCTCCGTCTCCGAGATCGCGAACTTCAGCGAATTCGTCATCAGATCCGCATACAGGATGACCCGGCCATCGATGTTCCGCGCCGCCCGCCCGATCGTCTGCACCAGGCTCGTCTGGCTCCGCAGGAACCCCTCCTTGTCCGCATCCAGGATCGCCACCAGCGCGCATTCCGGGATGTCCAACCCCTCGCGCAGCAGGTTGATCCCGATCAGCACGTCGAACACCCCCAAGCGAAGATCCCGGATGATCTCGATCCGCTCCAGCGTATCCACGTCCGAGTGCAGATACCGGACCTTGATCCCGTTCTCGAGCATGTACTCGGTCAGGTCCTCGGCCATCCGCTTCGTCAGCGTCGTCACCAGGATCCGCCCACCGCGCCCGATCACCACCCGGCACTCCGCCAGCAGGTCGTCCACCTGCCGCTCCACCGGCCGAACCTCGCACACCGGGTCGATCAGCCCCGTCGGCCGGATCACCTGCTCGACGAACGCGCCCCCCGTCCGCTCCAGCTCCCAAGGCCCGGGCGTCGCCGAGACGAACATCGTCTGCGGCCGGAAACTCTCCCACTCCTCGAACCGCAGCGGCCGGTTGTCCATGCAGCTCGGCAACCGGAACCCGAACTCCGACAGGATCCCCTTCCGCGCCGCGTCCCCGCGCGCCATCCCCCCGATCTGCGGCACCGTCACGTGGCTCTCGTCCACGATCAGCATCGCATTCTCCGGCAGATACTCGAACAGCGTCGGCGGCGGCTCCCCCGGCTTCCGCCCGGACAGATACCGCGAATAGTTCTCGATCGACTTACAGGACCCTGTCGTCTCGATCATCTCCATGTCGAACGTCGTCCGCTGCTGCAGCCGCTCCGCCTCCAGCAACTTCCCTTCCGCGACGAACTGATCGAGCCGGTTCTTCAGCTCCTCCTTGATGTCCTTGATCGCCTGGTTCAGCGTCGGCTTCGGCGTCACGTAATGGCTGTTGGCGTAGATGCTCGCCTCGCTCATCTTGCCCGTGACTTCCCCGGTCAGCGGATCGAACTCGCTGATCGCCTCCACCTCGTCCCCGAACAGCGTGATCCGCCACGCCCGGTCCTCCATGTGGCTCGGCCACACATCCACCACCTCGCCGCGCAGCCGGAACGTCCCCCGCTGGAACGCCGCGTCGTTGCGCCGGTACTGCAGCTCCACCAGCCCCCGCGCCAGCACGTCCCGCTCGATCCGCCCGCCCGGCTCGAGCTTGATGATCATCCGCCCATACGTCTCGACCGACCCGATACCGTAGATGCACGACACCGACGCCACGATCACCACGTCGCCCCGCTCCAGCAACGCCCGCGTCGCCGAGTGCCGCATCCGCTCGATCTGCTCGTTGATCTGCGAGTCTTTCTCGATATAAGTATCGGTCCGCGGCACATACGCTTCCGGCTGATAATAGTCGTAGTAACTCACGAAATACTCGACCGCGTTGTCCGGAAAGAACTGCTTCATCTCCCCATACAACTGCGCCGCCAACGTCTTGTTCGGCGCGAGAATGAGCGTCGGCCGCTGCGCCTGCTCGATCACCTTGGCCATCGTGAACGTCTTGCCCGACCCGGTGACGCCCAGCAGCACCATGTCCCGCTCGCCCGCCGCCACGCTCCCCGTCAGCTCCCGGATCGCCGTCGGCTGATCCCCCGCCGGCTCGTATTCCGACTTCACCCGCAGCGGGATCTGCATCGGCTTGGCCGCCTGCTTGATCGGTTCGAACGTGACCGGGATCGGCTCCGGTTTGGCCTTGCGGGCGAGGGCGGTCGACATCGCGCAAAGATGGTCCGCGACCCGGCGAAGGACAACCACCCGGAAACTTTCGCCGCCCCCCTCAGTTCTGCTGCCAGGCGGTTAACGCCAACGAAACCGAGGGAACGCCATGCAAGCCATCAAGCTCACCGCCGCCTTCCTGCTCCTCGCCGGCGCCGCCGCCGCCCAAACCCCGCCCGCCCCCGCCGCCGGTTCCGCCGCCGGCGGCCCCGTCGGCCCCAGCGTCAGCACCCCCACCAGCCCCACCGGCCGCACACCCCCCGGCACCCCCGCCGCCGACAGCGTCCCCGGCCAGATCTCCCGCGACAGCACCGGCCAAAGCGTCATCGGCCACACCACCACCCCGCCCAGCGCCGTTCCCGGCAACACGGGCGGGCAGGGGACCGGCGCCAAACCACCCGCCAACTGAGCCGGCACGACATCACGTAAACTTCTTCACCGGTTCACACGCGCTTGATCCGTCCCTGGTCTGCTGCCCGCCCCAGACCGGAGTGACCCCATGCGCCGCCTTGCCCAGTTCGCCCTCGCCGGGCTCGTGTGCCTGTCCACCCAGGCCCGCGCCGACCTCGTCACCACCGCCATCGACAACGCCACCATCCAGCCCGGCGGTCCCCGCTCCGGCACCAACGGCAAGCGCTTCTTCAACATGGAAGGCTCCGTCAACGGCAGCTTCGCCAGCTACGGCGTGATCGACTTCAAATTCGCCGCCGCCCCCGCCCAGCCTGCCTTCACCGCGCTGACCCTCGCGCTGTTCCAGTCCAACGCGTCCTTCACCGCCAATGGCGGCCTAAACTTCTACCTCGACACCAACACCACCGCCGACATCCAGCCCGGCACCTCGCCGCTGCTCTACGCCGGCACCGGCGAAGGCACGTCCACCAACGTCGCCAATGGCCAGCTCAACCTGCTCAGCCTCGGCGCCGGCGCCTTCACCCAGGCCACCAACGGCGCCGAAGACGATTTCACCTTCGCCCTGAGCCCGAGCCTGGCCGCCATCCTCAAGACCGACGTCCAGAACAACGCGATCGTCCGCCTGGTCGTCACCCCCGGCACCGCCGGCGTCGCCGCCACCTACGCCGGCGCGACCAACACCACCCCCGAGCGCCTCACCCTCACCACCGCCGTCACCGCGCCGCCGACCGCGACCCCGGAACCCGCCTCGATCGCGATCCTCGCGTTGGGCCTCGCCCTTCTCGCGCCCGGTCTCGCTCGCCAGCCGCCGCGCCTGAAACGAAGCCCCCTCCCGCAGGGGAGGGGGCCCCGGCCTCAGACCTCCTTGCGCGACATCATCCCAGCGATGCTGTCCGCCTGCCGGATCGCCAGCGCCACGATCGTCAAGGTCGGATTGCACGCCGCGCCGCTCGTGAACTGGCTCCCATCCGACACGAACAGGTTCTTGACGTCGTGCGTCTGCCCGAACTTGTTCACCACCCCGTCCCGCGCATTCGCACTCATCCGGTTCGTCCCCAGATTATGCGTGCTCGGATACGGCGGCGTCGGGAACACCCGCGTCGCGCCCACCGCCTGGTAGATCGCGCTCCCCTGCTGGTTGGCATGGTTGCGCATGGCGATGTCGTTCGGATGGTCGTCGAAATGCACGGAGGCGACCGCCATCCCGTTCTTGTCCTTGGCCACCGGGTCGAGCGTGATCCGGTTCGTCTCCTGCGCCAGGTCCTCGCCGACGATCCACATCCCCGCCATGTGCGCGTAATCGTCCATCGCCGAGGTGAACGACCGCCCCCAAGCCCCCGGATCCAGGAACGCCGCCATGAACGGCACCCCCAGCGACAGCGTCTCGAGCTCGTACCCGCCCGCGAACCCGCGCGACGTGTCGTGCCGCGCCTCGTCCCGCACGATCCCCGCCATCGTCGTCCCGCGATACATGTGCACCGGCTTCTCGAACACCCCGTACACCGACCCGGTCGTGTGGCGCATGTAGTTCCGCCCCACCTGGCCCGAACTATTCGCCAACCCGTTCGGGAACAGGTTCGACGCGCTGTTCAGCAACAGCCGCGGGCTCTCGATCGAGTTCCCCGCCACCGCCACCACCCGCGCGCGCTGCCGCTGCATCGCGCCGTTCTCGTCGGCATAGATGACGCCCGTCACCTTCCCCGACGCGTCGTGCTCGATCTTCACGGCCATCGCGTTCGGCCGCACCTCGAGATTGCCGGTCGCCTCGCCCTTCGGGATCTCCGTATACAGCGTCGACCATTTCGCGCCCGACTTGCAGCCCTGGAAGCAGAACCCGATCTGCTGGCACGAGCCCCGCCCGTCCCGCGGCTGGCTGTTGATCGCCATCCGCCCGGTATGCACTTCCTTGTAGCCGATCTTCCGCGCCCCGGCTTCCAACACTTTGTAGTTGTTGTTCCCCGGCAGCCCCGGAATGTTGTTCGTCCGGGTCACCCCCATCTTGGTCTCGGCTTTTTCGTAGTAAGGATCGAGATCCGCCCGGGTGATCGGCCAGTCCAACAAATTCGCCCCCGGGATCGCCCCGTAATGCGTCTTCGTCATGAACTCGTGCGGCTCGATCCGCAGCGAAGCCCCCGCCCAATGCACCGTCGACCCGCCGACCGACTTCACGATCCAAGCCGGCAAATTCGGGAAATCCTTGTGCACCCGCCACGACCCCGAGGTCGTCCGCATGTCCTTCCACGCCAGCTGCGTGAAGCTCGCCCACTCGTCGTTCACGAAATCCTGGTTCTCGACGCGGTCCCCCGCCTCGAGGATCACCACCTTGATGCCCTTCTGCGCCAGCTCGTTGCCGAGCGTGCCACCGCCCGCGCCGGAGCCGACGATGACGACCAGGCTGTCGTCGTTCAGATCGAACTTTGCCATGATGCGTCCCCCCTCAAACCGTCGGCAGCCAGTCGATGTCGGCGAACCCGCGGTTGATGTAACCGCCATATTCCGCCGACGACCCCTCGTAGCCGAATTTCGGCCAGATCTCCGGCTGGTTGTACAAAGACACCACCAAGTCCGCCCGAACCGTGCTGAAGAACTTCGTCGCCTCGATATTGCGCAGCAACGCCACCCGGTCCGCTTCCCAGCCCAAGCCCGAGATAGTTGCTCTTGTGCTTGTCCGCCGCGTCCTGGTCGAGCCGCGCCACGCCCGACATGATCATGTCGCGCACCGCCGGGTCCTTGCCCGCCTTGGCGTCCCACGGCGTCACCGCCTTGATGTAGAAGCTGTCGGCGATGTGGTCGTGCGGATAGATGTCGCGCGCCACCAGCACCATCGTCGCCATCGCATGCGGCGTCAGGCTCTTCGCCTCCTCCGCCCACGCCGCCGTGGCGCTGATCGTGGTCCCCACCAACGCCGCCGCCGGCACCGCCGTCGCCCCGGCGCGGAGCAACCCGCGGCGGCTGAACTGGGTCCGTTTATCGACCTCTCTCATTGCAATCTCCCCTTGTTGACGGCCCTATTGGAAACGGCCGTGCCTTTGCAGAACTTCGATGCTGTAGCCGTCCGGATCCTTCACGAAGAAGAACCGCGCCATCAGCCCGCCATCCCGATGGAATTCCTTGATGTCGCCCGGCGACGCTCCCGCCGCCTGCACCACCGCCCGCTGCGCCTCGAGATCGTCCACCGCCACCGCGATGTGCCCATACCCGTCGCCCAGCTGATAAGGCTCCGTCCGCCCATGGTTGACCGTCAGCTCGACCTCGAACGTCGACTCCTTGTCGCGCATGTAGATCAGCGTGAAACTGTCGAACGGATACCGGTCCACCACCTCCAGCCCCATCGCCTTGCGATAGAATTCGACCGACCGCGCCTCGTCCAGCACGCGGATCATCGAATGGATCGGCTTTGCCATCAGCCCTGCTCCTTCAGATAAGCGATGATCGTCTTGCGGATGTCGGCCTTCGATTGCCGATAGGCCATCGTGCTGCCCGGGAACATCTCGGCCGGATTGGTCAGATACTTGTCGAGTCGCTCCTCGTCCCAGACCTGCCCGCTCTCCCCCGCCTCACGATACCCGGCCGTGTACTTGTAGCCGTCCACGCTCCCGACCTTGCGCCCCACCACATGCGCGAGGTTCGGCCCTTGCCGCGCCGCATCCCCCGCATTGATCGAGTGGCAGGTCGCACATTGATTGCGGAACAGCTTCGCCCCATCGGGCGGCGCGGCCTCCGGGATCGGCATCTGCGCGGCGGCCATCACCGGCCACCCCATCGCCAAGAACAGAAACGCCTTCAGACGCATCGACCCTCCCGATCCAGCCCACATTTCGCGGTGCAACCGGGATCAGGCCAGCCATCGACAGATTTTGCAAGTACCTGCTGCGACGGCGTACAACTCTTTTTTACACCGTTCCAGACCATGAGAATATTACCATGCGCGGGCCGTCTCGGAGCCGATCATGCCAACCGCGCCCACTATCTCTCGGCGAGTTTATTGCAACTTTGCTGCACCGCATCGTATGCTGTCTCCCATCATGACCGGCAACTTCACAAGTCTGCAGGAGGATCCAAGACCGATGGCTGCTCTCGTTTATCGAGACGCTGCCTGTCCGGATCGTTGGCTGGTCGGCGCGCCCGAATCCAGCAAGGCCCGCGAACACGCCTTCACCGGCCCCAACGCCTGCCAAGCCGCCCTCGAATTCGCCCACCGCACCTACGGCAACGCCCGCTACTTCGCGAACTGAGCCATTCCCGTCGGGCGGGAAAGCGAAGCGCCTCCCGCCACGACGCTCGATCCCGGCCGTAGCCTCAAACCGGCTCGCCCCGAGCCTTCTCGACCTCCGCCGCCAACCGCTCGATCCGTCGGTCCCGGATCCCCAACAACCGCAATCCGTCGCGCGTGTGGAACAGATACTCCGCCGAACTCCCCAGCGGCCCGGTCGCCCGCGCCAGCCGCCTGATCACCTCGTCCTCGTCCAACCCGCCGGCATACCAAGCCCCCTCCCGCCGGATCGTGAACGCGATCGCGTGCCCGAACGCCTCGCCCCGGTCGTCTCGAACTGCCAACCAGCGCGGCTTGTAGCTCCCCGACAGCATCTCCCGCCGCCATAGGATCGCCAGCTCCTCCCCCGCCATCTCGTCC
This sequence comes from uncultured Alphaproteobacteria bacterium, assembly GCA_963848035.1. Classification (GTDB taxonomy): domain Bacteria; phylum Pseudomonadota; class Alphaproteobacteria; order Acetobacterales; family Acetobacteraceae; genus JAVVHH01. Next base: position 239,037 of record CAWKCD010000001.1, on the reverse strand, counting down.
TCGATCCGGAACGCCGCCCCCGCGCACGCCCCGCCCCGGTCCAGCCCCAGCACCAGCCCCGGCACCTCCGGCGTCCCCCGCCCCGCCGCCGTCGACAGGCAGAACGACCGGTGCCACCCATGCACCCGCGCGAACCGACGCTCGGCGAAATGCATCGCCGGGTTCCAGATCAGCGACCCGTACGCGAACACCCACAACCCCCGCCCCCCTGCCGGCCGCGCCGCCATCAGCCCGGCCAGCGAAGCCGCCCGCTCCGCCTCCGTCAGCACCCGCAGCCCCGGCACCGCCGTCCCCGATCAGCCGCTCGATCCCGCCCTCGCGCAACATGTCCCGCGTGATCACCGGCCCACCCGACGGCTTCGTCATCCCAGCTCCAATACCGCGTGACTAAAAACCATAACGGACCCTTGCGTTGCTTGATGACGCGTTCGGGGGCAGTCTTCCGCCCCAAAGCGGTTTGACGGCTTGGCGTATTTACGCCTCAAAGACAGCGCGCCCATATCATGGCGCAAGACAAGGGGACCAAAATGTCGGCGACGGACCAGATGGCGAAAGAGGGGGCAGAGCCCGCCAACACCAATATCGACACGCTCTGCATCGACACCATCCGCACCCTCGCCATGGACGCCGTCCAGAAGGCCAACTCCGGCCACCCCGGCACCCCCATGGCCCTCGCCCCCGTCGCCTACACCATCTGGCAGAACGTTCTCCGCTACGACCCCGCCGATCCCACCTGGCCCGGCCGCGACCGCTTCGTCCTCAGTCCGTCGGCCACGCCTCGATGCTGCTCTACGCCTGCATCCACCTCGCCGGCGTCAAACGCCTCGACGAGAACGCCAAGCCCACCAACGAACCCGCCATCTCCCTCGACGACATCAAGCAGTTCCGCCAGCTCAGCTCCGTCACCCCCGGCCATCCGGAATACCGCTTCACCTCCGGCGTCGAGACCACCACCGGCCCGCTCGGCCAGGGACTGGCCAACTCCGTCGGCATGGCCATCGCCCAGCGCTACCTCGCCGAGCCGCTACAACAAGCCCGGCTTCCCGCTCTACGACTTCCGCATCTACGCCGTCTGCGGCGACGGCTGCATGATGGAAGGCGTCTCCAACGAAGCCGCCAGCGTCGCCGGCCACCTCAAGCTGTCCAACCTCGTCTATATCTACGACAGCAACCACATCACCATCGAGGGCAGCACCAACCTCGCCTTCAGCGAGGACGTCGGCGCCCGCTATCACGGCCTCGGCTGGAACGTCATCCACCTCGACGACGCCAACGACACCGTCGGCCTCCTCGCCGCGCTCCAGGAAGCCGAGATGGTTTCCGACAAGCCGACGCCTGATCATCGTCCGCTCCATCATCGGCTACGGCGCCCCCAAGAAGGCCGGCACCCGCGAAGCCCATGGCGAACCGCTGGGCGCCGAGGAGATCAAGGCCACCAAGCGCTTCTACGGCTGGCCCGAGGACTCCTCCTTCCTCGTCCCCGACGGCGTCCGCGAACATTTCGACGACACCATCGGCGCCCGCGGCGCCAAGCTGCATCGCGACTGGAACGCGATGCTCGAGAAATACCGCGCCGAATACCCGGATCTCGCGAAGGAACTCGACCAGATCGAGCACCACCTCCTCCCCGACGGCTGGGACGCCGACATCCCCGTCTTCCCCGCCGACGCCAAGGGCCTCGCCTCCCGCGATTCCTCGCAGAAAGTCCTCAACGCCATCGCCAAGCACGTCCCCTGGCTGATCGGCGGCGCCGCCGACCTCGCCCCCTCCACCAAATCCAACCTCACCTTCGACGGCGCCGGCAGCTTCCAGCCCGACACCTACGGCGGCCGCAACATGCATTTCGGCATCCGCGAACACGCCATGGGCAGCATCTGCAACGGCATGGCGCTCACCGGCCTGCGCTCCTACGCCTCCGGCTTCCTCATCTTCATGCGACTACATGAAGCCCCCGATCCGCCTCGCCGCGATCATGGAACTCCCGGTCATCTACATCTTCACCCACGACAGCATCGGCGTCGGCGAAGACGGCCCCACCCACCAGCCGATCGAACAGCTCATCACCATGCGCGCCATCCCCGGCATGGTCGTCATCCGCCCCGCCGACGCCAACGAGGTCGCCGAAGCCTGGCGCGTCGCCATGACCATCCACCACAAACCGGTCGCCCTCGCGCTCAGCCGCCAGGCGCTGCCCACCATGGACCGCACGAAATACGCCGCCGCCGCCGGGCTGAAACAGGGCGCCTACATCCTCGCCGACTGCGACGGCACCCCCGAAGTCATCCTCATCGGCACCGGCAGCGAGGTGTCCCTCTGCGTCGGCGCCTACGAGACCCTGAAAGGGGAGGGGATCCGCGCCCGCGTCGTCTCCATGCCGAGCTGGGAGCTGTTCGAGGAGCAGGACGAAGCCTACCGCGAGAAGGTCCTGCCCTCCTCCGTCACCGCCCGCATCGCCGTCGAGCAGGGCGCCAAGCACGGTTGGGACCGCTACACCGGCTTCCACGGCAAGATCATCGGCATGCACACCTTCGGCGCCTCCGCGCCGCTCGCCGCCCTCCAGAAGAAATTCGGCTTCACCCCCGAAGCGGTCGTCGAGACCGCCCGCAAGCTCGCCAAAGGAGGCAAGTGATGAACGTCGTCAATCGCCCGTCCGACATCGCCCCAAAGGACCTTGGCGGCAACCCGCTCAAGCGCCTCGAAGCCTTCGGCCAATCCCCCTGGCTCGACTTCATCCAGCGCAGCTTCATCGGCCCCAAGCTGCAGGAACTCGTCGACCGTGACGGCCTCAAGGGCATCACCTCCAACCCGGCCATCTTCGAAAAGGCCATGGGCCACGGCACCGACTACGACGAAGGCTTCAAGAAGCTCGCCGCCAAGCGGCGACATGGACGCGCTCGACATCTACGAAGCCTTCGCCGTCGAGGACATCCAGGCACGCCTGCGACGTCATGCGCCCCGTCTACGACGCCACCAACAAGATCGACGGCTACGTCAGCATCGAAGTCTCCCCCTACCTCGCGCTCCGCACCGAAGACACCGTCGTCGAAGCCCGGCGCCTGTGGAAATGGGTCGACCGACCCAACCTCATGGTCAAAGTCCCCGGCACCGAAGCCGGCGTCCCCGCCATCCGCACCCTCATCGCCGAGGGGCTCAACATCAACGTCACCCTGCTCTTCGCCCAGAGCGCCTACGAAGCCGTCGCCGAATCCTTCATCGCCGGCCTCGAAGCCCGCCACGCCAAGGGTGACATCCGTCGCCGACATCGCGTCGGTCGCCAGCTTCTTCGTCAGCCGCATCGACGCCCAGATCGACAAGAAGATCGACGACCGCCTCAAGCAAGGCCACACCGGCCTCGCCGAACTCCGCGGCAAGGTCGCCATCGCCAACGCCAAGATGGCCTACCAGCATTATCTCGGACTCGTCGCCAGCCCCCGCTGGCAGAAGCTCGCCGCCGCCGGCGCCCAACCCCAACGCCTCCTCTGGGCCAGCACCGGCGTGAAGGACAAGGCCTACAGCGACGTCCTCTACGTCGAGGAGCTGATCGGCCGCGACACCGTCAACACCATCCCGCCCGCCACCATGGACGCCTTCCGCGACCACGGCAAACTCCGCGAGAGCCTGACCGAAGACGTCGAAGGCGCCCGCCACATCCTCGCCGAAGCCGAAAAAGCCGGCCTCGACCTCGCCGGCGTCACCAAGGCCCTCGTCACCAACGGCGTCGAGCTCTTCGCCGAAGCCGCCGACAACCTCCTCGGCGCCGTCGCCGCCAAGCGCGCCGCCATGCTCGGCGACAAACTCGCCAAAGTCTCCGCCAAGCTCCCCGAACTCATCCAGAAATCCGTCGACGACGCCGCCACCGAATGGCGCACCGTCCGGCAAGCTCCGCGACCTCTGGGCCGGCGAAGCCAAGACCTGGACCGGCGCCGACGAAAACCACTGGCTCGGCTGGCTCCGCGTCGTCGACGCCGTCACGCCAGGAACTCGCCAAGCTCCAAGCCTTCCAGCAGGAAGTCAAAGCCGCCGGCTTCGACCGACGCCCTCCTCCTCGGCATGGGCGGCTCCAGCCTAGGCCCGGAAGTCCTCGCCGAGACCTTCGGCAAGCAGCCCGGCTTCCCCACGCCTGCACATCCTCGACAGCACCGACCCGGCGCAGATCCGCGCCCTCCACGCCAAGGTCGACCTGAAGAAGACCCTCTGCATCGTCAGCAGCAAATCCGGCAGCACCCTCGAGCCCAACATCTTCAAAGCCTATTTCTGGGACGAGATGAAGAAGGCCGTCGGCGACAAGGCCGGCGAACACTTCGTCGCCGTCACCGACCCCGGCTCCAAGATGCAGCAAGTCGCCGAGATCCGACGGCTTCAAGCACGTCTTCTTCGGCGACAAGACCATCGGCGGCCGCTACTCCGTCCTGTCCAACTTCGGCATGGTCCCCGCCGCCGCCATGGGCCTCGACCTCCAAGCCTTCCTCGACGCCACCGCGCTGATGGTCCGCTCCTGCGCCTCCGGCACGCCGCCCTCGCAGAACCCCGGCCTCCAGCTCGGCCTCGCCATGGGCGAAGCCGCCAGCGCCGGCCACGACAAGCTCACCATCTTCGCCTCCACGGGCCTCTCCGACGTCGGCGCCTGGCTCGAACAGCTCGTCGCCGAAAGCACCGGCAAGATCGGCAAGGGCATCGTCCCGGTCGACGGCGAGCCCATCGGCAAGCCCGACGCCTACGGCAACGACCGCCTCTTCGCCTACCTCCAGCTCGAGGGCGAGACCGAACTCGACTCCGCAGATCGCCGCCCTCGAAGCCGACGGCCACCCCGTCGTCCGCTCGTGATCAAGCACCCGATCCAGGTCGGCCAGACTCTTCTACGTCTGGGAGTTCGCCACCGCCGTCGCCGGCTCGATCATCGGCATCAACCCCTTCGACCAGCCCGACGTCGAAGCCAGCAAGATCGAGACCCGCAAGCTCACCGACGCCTACGACGCAGACCGGCAAGCTCCCCCCCGAGGAACCCTTCGCCTCCGGCGACGGCATGAAGCTCTTCGCCGACGAGAAGAACGCCTCCGCCCTCGGCACCGAGCGTCAATTCCGCGATCAAGGCCCAGTTCGACCGCATCCACCCCGGCGACTACGTGGCCCTGCTCGCCTACATCGACCGCAACCCGGCCAACATCGAAGCCCTCACCAAACTGCGCACCGCCATCCGCGACAAGAAGCACGTCGCCACCTGCGTCGGCTTCGGCCCCCGCTTCCTGCACTCCACCGGCCAAGCCTACAAGGGCGGCCCCAACAGCGGCGTCGTCCTGCAGATCACCGCCGATGACGCGAACGACCTCCAAGTCCCCGGCGAGAACTACACCTTCGGCACCGTCAAAGCCGCCCAAGCCCGCGGCGACTTCGACGTCCTCGCCGAACGCGGCCGCCGCGCCCTCCGGGTCCACCTCGGCTCCGACGTCGCCGCCGGCCTGAAACACCTCGCCGACCTCGTCGAACACGCGCTCTAGTCGTCATCGCGAGCCGCCCCCGGCGGCGCGGCGATCCAGGGCGGCACGAAGCTACCGTGCCGCCCCAAAATCATGTCGTAATTTCAGGAGCCACGAATGCAGCTAGGGATCATCGGCCTCGGACGCATGGGCGGAAACATCAGCCGCCGCCTCATGCGCGCCGGCCACAAGACCGTCGTCTATGACCGCAACACCCAAGCCGTCGACGGCCTCGCCAAGGAAGGCGCCGCCAGCGCCGGCGGCCTCGCCGACATGGTCAAGCAGCTCGACAAGCCCCGCGCCATCTGGGTCATGCTCCCCGCCGGCGACATCACCGAGCACGCCGTCCAGGAACTCGCCGGCCTGCTCGAAAAAGGCGACATCATCATCGACGGCGGCAACTCCTACTACAAGGACGACATCCGCCGCGCCGCCCAGCTCCGCGACAAGGGCCTCATCTACGTCGACATCGGCACCTCCGGCGGCATCTTCGGCCTCGACCGCGGCTACTGCATGATGATCGGCGGCGAGCCCGACGCCGTCGAAGCACCTCGACCCCATCCTCGCCGCGCTGGCCCCCGGCATCGGCACCATCGAGCGCACCGCCCACCGCGAAGGCCGCGACCCCCGCGCCGAACAGGGCTACATCCATTGCGGCCCCGCCGGCTCCGGCCACTTCGTCAAGATGATCCACAACGGCATCGAATACGGCATGATGCAGGCCTACGCCGAAGGCTTCGACATCCTCCACCACAAGAACAGCCCCGAACTCCCCGAGGACCAGCGCTTCACCCTCAACGTCGCCGACATCGCCGAAGTCTGGCGCCGCGGCAGCGTCGTCTCCTCCTGGCTCCTCGACCTCACCGCCTCCGCGCTCGCCGAGAACGAGACCCTCTCCAACTTCGAGGGCGGCGTCGCCGACTCCGGAGAAGGCCGCTGGACCGTCGAGGCCGCCATCGAGGAGGCCGTCCCCGTCCCCGTCCTCTCCACCTCGCTCTTCGCCCGCTTCCGCTCCCGCCGCGAACACACCTTCGCCGACAAGCTCCTCTCCGCCATGCGCGCCAAGTTCGGAGGCCACGCCGAAGCCAAGATCGAAGGCTCGTAAACCCCGTGATGGACATCAACGCCCCCCTGCCGGACCGCCTTTCCGGCACCGAAGGCATGGAGCACGCGCCCAAGGCCCCCGCCTGCACCCTCGTCATCTTCGGCGCCGGCGACCTGACCCGGCGCCTGCTCATGCCCTCCCTCTACAACCTCCAGCTCGCCACCCTGCTCGACGAGAAATTCTCCATCATCTGCGTCGACCGGAACCCCTCCGACACCGACGCCTACCGAGCCCTCCTGACCACCGCCATGGAGGGCTTCGTCGGCAAAGCCGGCGCCGAGTTCGAAGCCAAGAGCCTCGACGAGGACACCTGGGGCTGGGTCCGCGACCGCATCACCTACCATGTCGGCGACCTCGACCAACCCGACACCTACGCCGCCCTCGACGGCATGGTGAAAGGCAACGCGATCTTCTACCTCGCCGTCGCCGCCCGCTTCTTCGGCCCCGTCATCGACCATCTCGCCGACGCCGGGCTCACCAAGCAGGAGAACGGCGAGTTCCGCCGCGTCGTCGTCGAGAAGCCCTTCGGCCACGACCTCGAAAGCGCCAAGGCCCTCAACGCCCAGATCCTCAAGCGCATCGACGAAGCCCAGATCTTCCGCATCGACCATTTCCTCGGCAAGGAAACGGTCCAGAACATCATGGCGCTGCGCTTCTCCAACGGCATCTTCGAGACGCTCTGGAACCGCTTCCACATCGACTACGTGCAGATCACCGCCGCCGAGACCGTCGGCGTCGAGGAACGCGCCAACTTCTACGAACCCACCGGCGCGCTCCGCGACATGGTCCCCAACCACATGTTCCAGCTCCTCGCCACCGTCGCCATGGAGCCCCCCAACACCTTCGATTCCGAAGCCGTCCGCACCGAAAAGGCCAAGGTCATCCAGGCCATCCGCCCCATGGACCAGGCCCGCACGCTCCGCGACGTCGTCCGCGGCCAATACGCCGCCGGCCGCATCGGCGACACCGACGTCTCCGGCTACCGCCAGGAGCCCGACGTCGCCCGCGGCAGCCTCACCGAGACCTACGTCGCCATGCGCCTCAAGATCGACAATTTCCGCTGGGCCGGCGTCCCCTTCTACATCCGCACCGGCAAGCGCATGGCCGTCCGCCGCACCGAGATCGCCATCCACTTCAAACAGGCGCCCTACGCCATGTTCCGCGACACCCCCGTCGACAAGCTCACCCCCAACATCATGGTCCTGCACATCCAGCCCAGCGAGGGCATCACCCTCAACCTGAACGCCAAGATCCCCGGCCCCAAGCTCCAGCTCGGCGCGCGTCGGCATGGATTTCCGCTACTCCGACTACTTCAAGGCCCCCTCGAGCACCGGCTACGAAACCCTGCTCTACGACGTCATGATGGGCGACCAGACCCTGTTCCAGCGCGCCGACATGGTCGAAGCCGGCTGGGCCGCCGTCCAACCCATCCTCGACACCTGGGCCGCCCGCCCCAACGACGCCGACGTCCAAGCCTACTGGGCCGGCTCCCAGGGCCCCGCCGCCGCCGACCGCCTGCTCGACCGCGACGACCGCCACTGGCTTCCCCTGAAGCCCGGCAAGTGACACCCGGCCAATGACCATCAAGCTCGTCATCTCCGACGTCGACGGCACCATCGTCGGCTCCGACAAGAAACTCGCCCCCAGCACCATCGCAGCCGCCGCCAAGCTCCAAGCCGCCGGCATCCCCCTGGCCATCGTCAGCGCCCGCCCGCCCCGCGGCATGCTCCACATCCAGGAGCAGCTGAAGCTCACCGGCCCGCTCGCCGGCTTCAACGGCGGCCGCCTCGTCGCGCCCCGACCGCTCCGTCATCGAGGACCACGTCGTCCCCGAACCCGCCGCCCGCACCGCGCTCGCCCTCTTCGCCGCCCGCGGCCTCGAAACCTGGGTCTTCGCCGGCGACGAATGGTACGTCCTCGACGCGACCACCCCGCACGCCCGCCACGAAGTCCACACCGTCCAGTTCGACCCGGTCGTGGTCGAAACCTTCGAGCCCTACCTCGCCGCCGTCCTCAAGATGGTCGCCATCACCGACGACGCCCCCCTCCTCGCCGCGGTCGAAGTCCGAGCTGCAGCGCCTGGTCGGCGACACCGCCAACGCCAAGCGCTCGCAAACCTACTATCTCGACCTCACCGCCCAGGAAGCCAACAAGGGCAACGCCGTCCGCCTCATCGCCAACGCCCAAGCCGTCCCCCTCGACCAAGTCGCCGTCCTCGGCGACATGATCAACGACGTCCCCATGTTCGAAGTCGCCGGCTTCTCCATCGCCATGGGCAACGCCAGCGACCAAGTGAAAGCCCAAGCCAAAGCCACCACCGCCAGCAACGACCAGGACGGCTGGTCGAAAGCCATCGAGACCCAAATCCTCCCCCAATCGTCTCCCTCTCCCGCGGGCGGGAGAGGGCCGGGGTGAGGGTGGCCCGCCCGTCCAACCAGCGGAAAGCCCCATGACCAGCACCGCCGACCTCCCCGCGACCGCCGCCAACTGGCTCATCGCCCGCCTCGCCGAGCAAGACGGCCCCCTGGCCCTGGCCCTCTCCGGCGGCAGCACCCCCAAGAAACTCTTCGAACTCCTCGCCACCCCCGCCTACGCCGCCCAGATCCCCTGGCCCCGCCTGCACCTATTCTGGGGCGACGAACGCTTCGTCCCCACCGACGACCCCAGCAGCAACTACCGCATGACCAAACAAGCCCTCCTCGACCACGTCCCCATCCCCCCCGGGAACGTCCACCCCATCCCCACCACCGACCTCACCCCCGAACAATCCGCCCACCGATACGAACAGCTCCTAAAAACCTTCCACGGCAGCAACGACCTCTCCCAGCCCCTCTTCCACGTCGTCCTCAACGGCCTCGGCACCAACGGCCACTTCGCCTCCCTCTTCCCCGACACGCCCTCGCTATCCGAACGCACCGCCTGGGCCACCCCCGTCACCCCCGCCGGCGAAAAGACCCGCATCACCCTGACCTACCCCGCCCTCGAGAGCTGCCGCCACGCCGCCTTCCTCGTCAGCGGCCCCGACAAAGCCGAGATCCTCGCCCAGATCCGCGCCCACGCCCCCCAATACCCCGCCTCCCACTACCACCCCCAAGGCACCCTGACCTGGCTCACCGACGACCCCGCCGAAGGCAAATAGCCAATCCCTGACCACCGTCGGGTGGGTGAAACCCACCCCGGCGAGCAAGCCAAACCCACCACCACCACCCCAGCCCACCCCTCCAACGCTTGTGCCCCTTCCCCCCAAAATCCTAAACTCGCTCCTGCAACGGCAAGGCGAAAACAGAATGCATCCGGAATGGTCAGCTGGCGTGTGTCTCAGAGCACCGGAGCGGAGCGGCCTTCTCGGCCGTGAGCACCAAACCGCAGGAAACCCGCGTCGGATGGCCGCTACGGGCACGTTCTAAATGCCCAAAGTCTCCCTGGCCCTCCAAGGCGGCGGCACCCACGGCGCCTTCACCTGGGGCGCCCTCGACCGCCTCCTCCAGGAAGTCGCCGCCGGACCGCCTCGAGATCGCAGCCATCAGCGGCGCCAGCGCCGGCGCCATCAACGCCACCGTCACCGCCTGCGCCCTCATCGAAGGCGGTCCCGAACTCGCCCGCCAACGCCTCGCCGAGCTCTGGCGCGAGATCTCAGCCCGCGGTGCCCTCGCCGGCAACGCCCTCTTCGGCTTCGCCGACCCCGGCCCCTTCAACATCGACTGGAGCCCGGCCGCCATCGCCCTAGAAGCCCTCGGCCTCGTCGTCTCCCCCTACACCAACCCCTTCTACCGCGACTCCCTGGCCGCCCTCCTCGCCGACCTGCTCCCCCCCGAACGCCTCGCCCGCCTCAACGAGGCCGCCGCCCCCCGCGTCTACCTCACCGCCGTCAACGTCGGCAGCGACGAGCGCAAGAACTTCACCCAGCCCCACCTCTCCATCGACACGCTCCGCGCCTCCGCCGCGCTGCCCACCGAATTCCGCGCCGTCCAGATCGACGGCGACTACTTCTGGGACGGCGGCTACCTCGGCAATCCCGCGCTCGAGCCGCTCCTCCCGCACGCCGACGACCTGATCCTCGTCCTCGTCAACCCGCTCACCCGCACCGAACTCCCGCCCAAATCCGCCCGCGCCATCCTCGACCGGGTCAACGAGATCTCCTTCAACGCCTCCATCGTCCTCGAAACCAACGCCATCGCCGCCATCAACAAGCTCCTCCGCGAACTCCGCGCCCAGAACCTCGACTACAAAGGCAAATACCGCCCCATCCACCTCCACCTCGTCCGCGACGACGCCTTCGAAGCCAAGCTCGGCGTCGTCTCCAAGAGCAGCACCTCCTGGCCCCTGCTCCAGTCCCTCCACGACGCCGGCTACAACGCCGCCGAGACCTTCCTGCGCACCAAATCCCAACACATCGGCCACCGCTCCTCGAGCGACCTCCAAGCCGAACTCACCGACCCCGTCCTCAAATCCTAGACCCCGACCGTCGTCACGAGCAGCGCAGCGGCCCGGCAGCCACGCGCCGCGCCTGAAACCTCCCCCTTGCATCACCCGCAAGGAATATGTTCCTTTCAACTTCGATGCTCGAAGCGACTTCCCTCGCCGCGCCTGGAGAGACCGAGGCCGAATTCCTCGCCCGCGCGCACGCCCAACTCCGCGAGATGGCCGAAGTCGCCATGCGCGCCGTCCGCCTCGCCGTCGAACGCATCGAGCACAACCAGAAAGACCCGGACGCCGCCGAGGCCGCCCCGAGCCTGACCCTCGCCCGCGCGGCCTCCACCGTCCGCCTCGCCATCGCCCAGCAGCACCGCCTCTTCCACCGCCCCACCGGCGCCCACGGCGCGGCTCACGGCGCGACCAAGCCCAAACCCGCCGCCGCGCCGCCCAGCCCGGCCATCGACGATCCCCGCCGCGCCCCGGTCCGCGAAGCCCTCCGCGCCGCCGCCGCCAAGGCCGAGCCCGACCGCATCGCCCGCAACCAACTCTGCCAGACCATCGACGAGCGCCTCGACGCCGCCCTCCTGGGCGACCCCGACCGCAAGGTCATCCAGGGCGACATCCTCTACGCCGTCGGCCGCGCCTGCGGCCTCGTCATCGACATCGCCAAGTGCTCCGACGAACTCCTCGGCCTCAAACCCCGCCGCTTCGTCCCCGACGGCTAAACCCCGGCCTTCTCCAAGACCCGCGCCGCCCGCAACACCAGATCGTCGCGATACTGCGCCGCCGCCACCTGAACGCTCCGCGGCAAACCGCCCGCACCAACCCCCATCGGCACCGAAATCGCCGGCTGCCGGCTCAGGTTGAACAGGAACGTCCATGGCGCCCACCGCGACACCAGCCGCGCCGCCGGGTCCGTCAACGCCTCGTCCGCCAACGGCGCCGGGATCGGCACCGTCGGGCACAGCACCAGATCGACCGACCGATGCAGCCGCGCCATCGCGTTCGCCGCCTCGTTCTGCAGCACCGTCGCGCGCATCAGCCCCGTCGCGTCCATGTCCGGCAACCCGGCCACCTCGAGCAGCCCCGCATCCAACATCGCCCGCTTGCCGTCCGGCGTCCCCGCCACCACCAGCTTCAGCGCCGTGCTCCACAACTCCACGAACAACGCGCTAGCGTCCGGCAGGGCAGGGGATACGGTCTCGATCTCCGCCCCCGCATCCGCCAGGACCTGCGCCGCCGCCTCCACCGCCGCCACGGAATCCCCATCCGCCGCCGCCTCGAAGCCCGGCCGCTGCAAAACCCCCACCCGCAGCCCCGCCACCCCGTCCTCGATCCCCTCCCGCCAATCCCGCGGCGTCTGCGGAAAACAATACGGATCCCGCCCATCCCAGGTCGCCAACGCCGACAGCATCAGCGCCGCATCCCGAACGTTCCGCGTGATCGGCCCCGCCACCGCCACCGAAGCGAACGCCCCCAACGGCCATTGCGGCACCCGCCCGAACGTCGGCTTCAGCCCCACCACCCCGCACCAGGCCGCCGGGATCCGAACGCTCCCCCCCGCATCCGTCCCCAGATGCAACGGCCCGAACCCCGCCGCCGCCGCCGCCGCCGCGCCGGACGAAGACCCCCCCGGCGTATGCGCCGTGTTCCGCGGATTCCGCGTGATCCCATGCAGCGGGCAATCCCCCGGCGACTTCCACCCGAACTCCGTCGTCGTCGTCTTGCCCACGATGACGGCCCCCGCCGCCTTCAGGCTCAGCACGACCGGCGAATCCTCCGTCGCATTCTTCTCCGACGTCGTCCGGCTCCCCCGCCGCGTCGGCAGCCCCGCGATATCCACCAGATCCTTGATCGTGACCGGCACCCCATCCAGCGGCCCCAAGGCCCGCCCCGCCCGCCACCGCTGCAAACTCTCCCCCGCCGCCCCCAACGCCCGCGGATCCAGCACCGCAAACGCATTGATCTTCGGGTTGTCCCGAGCCACCCGCTCCGTCACCGCCTGCAACACCTCGACCGGGCTCAACGACCCCCGCCGATACCCCTCCGAAAGCTGTTCCGCACTCAAATCAGTAATGTCGCTCATGCCCACTGCCCGCTGTCTTTCCACAAACCCGTCATCGCGAGCCGCCTCGTGGCGGCGCGGCGATCCAGGACCGCCCGAACCGCCCGCTAACCCCGAGGCGCCGCCGCCCGCTCCAACCGATCATTGATCGCCCGACCGAGCCCCACCTCCGGCACCGGCCCCACCGCAATCCCCCGCAACCCCGCCCGATCCAGCCCGCGCAGCCCCTCGAACAACCGCGAAGCCGCCTCCACCACATCCCCCGTCTCGCTCAACACGAACCGAACCGCGCCCCCCACCGGCAACCCCCCGAACACCAGCGCCGCCTCATCCGCCTCGGCCACCCGCGCATTCAGCCGAACCGGCAACCTCGGCGCATAGTGCGAAACCATCAACCCCGGCGACCGCAACGTCCGCGGCCCCTCCGCCTGTCCCGGCGTGATCCCTCGGCCCACCGGCCCGATCACGTCGAAAATCGCCTCCTCCGTCACGCCGCCCTGCCGCAACAGGAACGGCCGCCCCGCCGACAGATCCAAGACGGTGCTCTCCACCCCCACCGGACACGGCCCGCTATCCAGCACCGCCGCGATCCGCCCCGCCAACCCATCCAGCACATGGTCCGCCGACGTCGGCGAAACCTGCCCCGACCGGTTCGCCGAAGGCGCCGCCACCGGCCGCCCCACCGCCCGCAACAACCCCAACGCCGTCTCCGACGCCGGCACCCGAACCGCCAACGTCTCCAGCCCCGCCCCCGCCAACAACGCCACCCCGCAAGTGACCCGGCGCGGCAACACCAACGTCAACGGCCCCGGCCAAAACCGCGCCGCCAACCGTTCCGCCACCTCATCCGCCACCACGTCCCGAAACGCCGCATCCGCATCCGGATAATGGCAGATCAACGGATTGAAATGCGGCCGCCCCTTCGCCTCGAAGATCCCCGCCACCGCGCTCGCCCGCGTCGCATCCGCCCCGAGCCCGTAAACCGTCTCCGTCCCGAACGCGACCAACTCCCCGGCCAGCAGCAACGCCGCCGCCCGCCCCAACCCCGCCGCCCCCGAAAGCCGCTCCGTCAGTGGCCGCATCCGGTGCAGAGAAACGCAGGATTTTCGAATTTGTGTTTGCCGTACCGCAACGGCGTCCCGTCCATATGCGACAGCGTCCCGCCCGCCGCCTCCAGGATCGCCTGCGGCGCCGCCGTGTCCCACTCCATCGTCCGCCCGAACCGCGGATACAGATCCCCCGCCCCTTCCGCCAACCGAACGATCTTCAGCGCAGACCCCATGTTCGTGACGCTCTTCACCTTCCGCCCCGCCAGCAGCGCCTCCAGCCGCGGATCGCCCCCGTGCGACCGGCTCGCCAGCACGTCCATCCCCCCCTCCGGCGGGTGCCGCGCCGCGATCGCCACCCGTCCCGCCGCCGTCTGCTTCCAAGCCACCGCCGGCGGACCCAGCATCCCCCCGAACATTTCGCCATAAGCCGGCACGCCCACCGCCCCCAGCACCGCCCGCCCGTCCCGCACCAGCCCGATATTGACCGTGAACTCGTCACGAAGCGCGGAGAACTCCCGCGTCCCATCCAGCGGATCCACCAGCCAATACGAGTTCGCCTTCTCCGGCTCGAGCCCCGCCTCGACCTCCTCTTCCGCGATCACCGGAATGTCCGGCGTCGCCGCCCGCAACCCCTTGAGGATCAGCGCTTCCGCCGCATGGTCCGCCTCGGTCACCGGGCTCCGGTCCGCCTTGCGCAACGTCTCGAACCCGCGGGCGCGAACGGCCAAGATCACCACCCCCGCCTCGTCCGCGAGCCTCGCCGCGAGTTCCAGCAGCGCTTCATCATCCATCCACCCGGTGTAGCCGCGCCGGGCAGCCCTGGCTATGGTCCCCCACCGCTCTCGAAAGAGGTCACATGCTTTCCATCGAATTCGCCGCCGCAGCCCTGCCCACCGAAGGCGCCCTGGCCCTTCTCGTCCTCGAAGGCGCAGCCCCCGCCGGCCTACGCCAGCAGGTCGACGCGGCCTGCGGCGGCGCCATCGAGCGCGCCATCGCCGCCGCCGAATTCACCGGCAAGAAGGGTAGCACCTGCACCATCCTCGCCCCCGGCGCCGGCCTCTCCAAGGTCATCCTCGTCGGCCTCGGTAAGGACACCGACCACACCCCCCGCGGCATGGAGGAAGCCGGCGGCCACGCCGCCGCCGCCCTGTCCAAGGAAACCCACGCCGCCATCGCCTGCGACCACATGCCCGCCGACCACGCCGGCCACGCCGCCCTCGGCGCGATGCTCAAATCCTACCGCTTCGACCTCTACCGCACCAAAGAGCCCGCCGACTCCAAACCCAAGCTCACCAGCCTCAAGATCCTCGCCGACGACCCGGCCGCCGCCCAAGCCGCCTGGCCCGCCCTCGAGGCCGTCGCCCACGGCACCAAGCTCGCCCGCGACCTCATCACCGAGCCCCCCAACGTCCTCAACCCGCCCGAAATGGCCGAACGCTGCCGCGTCCTCGGCGAACTCGGCCTGGAGGTCGAGATCCTCGGTCTCGAGGAACTCCGCGCCAAAGGCTTCGGCGCCCTGCTCGCGATCTCCCAGGGCAGCGCCCAGGAACCGCGCGTCGTCACCATGAGTTGGAAGGGCGGCGACCCCGACGCCCAGCCCGTCTGCTTCGTCGGCAAGGGCGTCACCTTCGACACCGGCGGCATCAGCCTCAAGCCCGGCCCCAACATGGGCGACATGAAATGGGACATGGCCGGCGCCGGCGCCGTCGTCGGCCTCATGGCCACCATCGCCCGCCGCAAAGCCAGCGCCAACGTCGTCGGCGTCGTCGGCCTCAGCGAGAACATGCCCTCCGGCACCGCGCTGCGCCCCGGCGACGTCGTCACCTCCCTCTCCGGCCAGACCATCGAAGTCCTCAACACCGACGCCGAGGGCCGCCTCCTGCTGGCCGACGCCATCTGGTACGCCCAGGACAAGTTCAACCCGGCCATCACCGTCGACATGGCCACGCTGACCGGCGCCATCATCGTCAGCCTCGGCCACGAATACGCCGGCATGTTCTGCAACGACGACACCCTGGCCTCCCGCCTCATCGCCCTTGGCCAGACCACCGGAGAACCCGTCTGGCGCATGCCCCTCGGCGACGCCTACGACAAGCTCATCAAATCCGACATCGCCGACATGAAGAACATCGGCGGCCGACCCGGCGGCGCCATCATCGGCGCCCAATTCGTCCAGCGCTTCGTCCGCGGCCCCTGGGCCCATCTCGACATCGCCGGCATGGCCTGGTCCAGCAAGGACACCGCCACCATCCCCAAGGGCGCCACCGCCTTCGGCCTCCGCCTCCTCGACCGTCTCGTCGCAGAACACTACGAAACGACGCCGTGAACGTCCGTTTCGTCAAGAAGAGCGAAGCGCCGGCGCGGGCGATCCCCGTCTCCGCCGACGCCGAACCGCCAAAAGCCGAGCGCGCCGCCGCCGCCATGTTCCGCGGCCGCGATGGCGAGGTCGCCGAAGTCGGCGGCAACCGCCGCCGCGTGCTGCTCCTCGGCCTCGGCGAGCGCCACGACATGGAAGCCGCCGGCGCGCTCGCCGTCTCCCGCCTCTACGACCTCGAGCACATCGCGCTCGACGCCCGCGACCGCCCCGCTTCCGAAGCCGTCAGCCTCGCCGCCGGCGCCGTGCTGCGCGCCTGGCGCTTCGACCGCCTGATCACCCGCGACCCGCCCCCGAGCGCGCTGCCCGACCGCTGCAGGGTCGAGCGCATCGACGTCATGGCCGATCACCCCAAGCGCGCCGAGGCCGCCTGGCGCGAGATCGCCCCCGCGCTGGCCGGCGTCCATTTCGCCCGCGACCTCGTCGCCGAACCCTCCGCCACCAAATTCCCGCGCGCCTTGGCCGAACGCCTGCGCGACCTGGAATCCGAAGGCATCGAAGTCGACATCATCGACGCCGCGGGCCTGAGAGGGCAGGGGCTCAACGCCATCCTCGCCGTCGGCGCCGCCTCCATCCACGAGCCCTGCCTCGTCACCATGCGCTGGCGCGGCAGCAGCGCCGTCCCGCCCGTCGCCCTCATCGGCAAGGGCATCACCTTCGACACCGGCGGCGTCAACCTCAAGCCCGGCCAGGGCATGTGGGAGATGCGCGCCGACATGGCCGCGGCAGCCGCCTGCGCCGGCGCCATGATCGCCATCGCCCGCCGCCGCTCCCCCGCCCCCGTCACCGCGATCCTGCCGCTCGCCGAGAACGCCATCGGCGCGTCCAGCTACCGTCCCAGCGACGTGCTGCGCACCTATGACGGCACCATGGTCGAAGTCGTCGACACCGACGCCGAAGGCCGCCTCGTCCTCGCCGACGCCATCGGCTGGGCCAAGGCCAACCTCCAGCCCCAGGCCATCATCGACCTCGCGACCCTGACCGGCAGCATCGTCACCGCCCTCGGCCATCACATGGCCGGCCTCTTCTCCACCCATCGACGCCCTGGCCGCCCACGTCGCCGCCGCCGGCTCGTCCGTCGGCGAACCTGTCTGGCGCATGCCCCTCGGCGAGGGCTACCGCGAAGCCCTCAAATCCGACATCGCAGACCTGAGGCACTGCAGCGACGCCTCCCGCCAGCCCGACGCCAGCCACGCCGCCGAATTCCTCAAGACCTTCGTCGGCGACACCCCCTGGGCCCATCTCGACATCGCCGGCGTCGAAGCCCGCGAACACCAGGACGACCGCCACCCCGCCGGCCCGACCGGCTGGGGCGTCCGCCTGCTCGATCAACTCATCAGAAACCGCTTCGAAACTCCCTGACGACTCACCCCACCACGGACTGCTTCTCCTTCGGCAACCCGTCCACCAGCGCCTGCGGCAGCCGCAGATGCGCCTGCACCAGTTCGGGCGGGATCAGCGCCATCCACTGCTTCAACGAAACGTCCGCATAGGTCGGGCTCCGGAACATCTCGAGGAACCGCAACGTCTCCGACCCGGTGTTCTCGATGTAATGCCCCATCGCGAACGGCGCATACCCCACGTCGCCCGCCTGGAAGTCGAACGTCCGCGCCTCCTCCGACGCCGCGAACACCGTCATCCGCCCCTTGCCGCTGATCCAGTACTGCCACTCGTCCACGTTCGGGTGCCAATGCAGCTCCCGCATCGCGCCCGGCTCCACCTCGACCAGCGCCGCCGCCATCGTCGTCACCGGGAAGTTCGACGCATCCACGATCCGCACCGTCCCGCCATGGAAGCGCTGCGGCTCCTGCGCCAGCATCCGATAGGTGAACGCCTTCGGCACCGACCCGGCCGGCGCGGCCACCTTGTCCCGCGCCAACGGCCCCGGCACGTCCGCCTTGAAGATGTAGAGCTCCTTCGGCACCTGCCGCGAACACGCCCGCCTCGGTCTGGAAGTTCTTCGCCAGCACCTCCGGCGGCGTATGCCGGATCCAGTCGCTGATCAGGAACGTGTTGTCCTCCGAGAACGCCCCGTCGTCGAACACCAGCAGGAACTCGCACCCGTCCGGCCCCAATCCCTGGATCGAATGCGGCAGCCCGGCCGGAAAGAACCACAGATCCCCTTCGCCGACGTCGTCGACGAAGTTCCGCCCCTTCTCGTCGACCAGCGTCACCCGCGCCGTGCCCTTCAGCATCAGCGCCCACTCGCTCGCCTTGTGCCAATGCAGCTCGCGGATCGTCCCCGCCTCGAGCCGCATGTTCACCCCGGCCATCTCCTTGGAGATCGGCAGCTCGCGGATCGTGGTCTCGCGCGTCCACCCGCCGGGCTGCAGCCGCATGTGGCTGTCCGCGAACGACCACTTCATGTTCGGCACCGACCCGCGATCCGTCCGCGGCGGCGCCATCAGGTCCGGGTTCTGGCGCTCGAGCGGCACGTTGCGCGGCCCCAGCACCGACGCGCCCACGCCCGTCGCCTGCGGTTGCGGATCGCCCTGCGCGAGAGCGACGGTGCTGGCCCCGCTCGCCAAGGTGGCGGCAACCAGAGTGCGACGAGACAAGCGGTCCATGAGCATCCCCTAAACGGCGTTCCCGGCTAACGGCCCACCGCCCGCTTCGTCGCCCCACCTCGCCAGCAAATGACCGCGCCGCAACCGCAGCCGCGAGTGCGGCGGAATTGCCACTACCTGCGGCTGTTGTGGATAGAACGCTGCACCTAAAGCTCGACTTTCTCCCGCAACGTTATTACATCGTTATCCGTTGTCGACAGGATCAGGGGAGTTGCAGCCGTGAAGATCACCGTCCTTTCCATACTCGGCCTGCTTTCCCTCGGCGCGACCGCCAGCGCGGCGCCGATCGTGGTCGGCGGCGTGAGCTACACACCGGTTGGTGTCGGCGAATCCCTGACCGCCAGCTTCTTGCAGCCCGATGGCGGCGTCACCGCGGGCACCTATCGCGGCCTGGTCCAGATCTCGATCACCGGAACCGGCCAGTCCGACGCGGCCTTCGTCAACGACGCGTTTTACCTGATCGGCGACACCTCCGTCGGCAATGACGCCAGCTACTATCAGCTCACGTTCGGCACCTCGGCTCTGCTGCCGTTCACGCCGTCGCAAGACGCCAAGAATTTCCTGGTCGAGGACCTATCGACCGGCGCGGCCGGGATCCCCGCCTACAACCCCGCCCACGCCTACCAATTCGTCCTCGACACCGGCACGACGACCCCGACCGCCCTGCATTTCGGCGTTTCCGACGGCATCTTCAGCGACAATACCGGCGCTTACGCCATCACCGTCACGCAACTCGCCGCGGTCCCCGAACCCGCCTCCCTGGGTCTGCTGGCGACCGCCTCGCTCGCCCAACTCCTCCGCAGGCGACGCTCGCTGCTTTCCCGTAACTGAACCTCTTCCAAAAATTGCGACAAACGATATTATAACGGTCGCAATTGGCGGAGGGTCGGATGGCGAAGGCACCGTTGGCGGAGATGTGGGAGGAGGCGAAGAAGGCCTTCGAGACGGCAACCGGCAAGAAGAAGCCGAAGGAGAGCAAGGGCATCGCGAACGCCTGGGGCAGCTTCACCGGGCTCTCCGGCTCGCTCGAGAAGTTCGACAAGGCGGATGCCGCCGCGGAAAAGACCGACAACCGCAAGGAAAGCGACCTCAAGACCGGCGGCAAACTGCTCGAAGAGATGGAAAAGCAGCTCGCCGCCTTCGTCAAGGCAAAGGATCAATACGCGAAAGTATTGGAAAAGGCGATCGACGAGCAGATCGACGAACGCGCCGAGAAGGACACCAAGACCACCTACGAGCGTGCGCTCAAATTCATGATGAAGTCGCTGGTCGCCGTGGTCGATACTGGCGAGAGCCGCGTGACGGCCATCCGGCAGCGCTTCAATCCTGAGGAGAAGGACCTCGGCGTCAAGAGCAAGATGCTGCTGAACTGGGAAAAGAACATGAAGGGCGCGGTCGCGCGTGCCGTCGCCGGGGTCGCCAAGGTGAAGGCGACACCCACGGTGGCGACCTACAACTCGATCTTCCCGACCGCGGCGCGCGACGTCACGATGCAGCTCGTCTTCGCCAAGGACATCGACGGATTGCTGGCCGATCCGGAGCCGATCCTGCGCGCGATGAACCCGTTCGCGAGCCAGGCCGGCAACGCGCCGGCGCAACTCCCCGACAATGCGACGGAAGTCCACGTGAAGCAGTTTCTCGACGCATTCACGCAGGAACTCAAGAAAGCCGGCCAGCTGGTCGCCACCATGCAGCGCTACCAGGGTCGATAAGCCGCCCGCCCTGGCCGAGCCGAACGCGCGGCCAGGGCGCGCTTCCTATCCCTTCGTCGCCCCCGCCGTCAGCCCGGCGATGTAGTAGTCCATCAGGAACGCATAGATCAGCACCGGCGGCGCCGCCGCCAGCAGCGACCCGGCCATGATCTTGCCCCACTGGAACACGTCCGCCCGGATCAGGTCGCTCACGATCCCCACCGTCAGCACCATCTGGTCCGACGAGTAGAGATACGCCATCGGATACAGGAACGTCCCCCAGCCCACGGTGAACGCGAAGATCGTCGCCGCGATGATCCCCGGCATCGCGACCGGGATGAAGATCTGGAACAGCATCTGAATGTAGCCGGCGCCATCGATCAGCGCCGCCTCGTCCAGCTCCTTCGGGATCGAGGCGAAATACCCGATCATGATCCAGGTGCAGAACGGCACCGACAGCGTCAGGTACAGCGGCACCATTGCCCAGGCATTGTTGATCAGCCCGACCGAGCCCACGATCTTGAACAGCGGAATGAACAGCAGGCTTTCCGGCACCAGGTAGGTCAGGAAGATCCCCGTCGCCAGGATGCCGCTGCCGAAGAACTTCATCCGCGCCAGGCTGAACGCCGCCAGCACCGACACCACCATCGACAGCACCACCAGGCACGTCGTCACCTTGATCGAGTTCCAGAAGAACCCGAGGAAGTTCGCGTTGGTCAGCAGCTCCGCATAGTTCTGCAGCGTCGGATGCTGAACGATCCACGGATTGCCCGCCTCGTTCGAGATCTCCGCCGACGTCTTCAGGCTGGTGACCAGCATGTAGAAGGGCGGGCGTCAGGAAGAAGATCACGAACACCGACAGCGCCGCGTAGCTGCCCCACAGCACGAATTTCCGGTCGCGCTCGAGCTTGCTGACCCGGCGGCGCGCGGCCAGTTGCGCCGCGTCGAAAGTGGTGGTGCTCACATCGCCTCCTTGGACCGCTTCGTCACGCCGCGCAGCACGAAGAAAGCGAAAATCGCGAGTATCGGCAGCATGAACAGGCTGACCGCAGCGCCGAGCGGGATGTCGCCCGACTGGATGCCCACCTGGAACGCATAGGTCGCGAACAGATGCGTTTTGTCCTGCGGCCCGCCATTGGTCAGGATCCGCACGATGTCGAAATTGGCGAACGTGATGATCAGGCTGAACAATACCGTGATCGAGATGATGTTGCGCATCATCGGCAACGTCACGTGCCACAATTTCTGCCAGAACCCGGCGCCGTCGATCGAGGCCGCCTCGTAGAGCTGCTCCGGCACCGATTTCAGCGCCGCCAGATACATGATCAGGAAGAACGGCGCCCCATACCAGGTGTTGACCAGGATCACCGAGAACCGCGCCCACCAGGTGGCCCCCAGCCACGGGATCTGCGGCCCGCCCAGACCCTGGATGATCCAGTTGAACGCCGAATAGGACGGGTCGAACAGCCACCACCAGCCCAGCGTCGACATCGCCAGCGGCACCACCCACGGCACCAGCAGCAGGCCGCGCCAGATCCGCTGCCGGTTGCTCGGGATGTTGTGCATCAGATGCGCCAGCACGAACCCGATCAGCGCCTTGAGCACCACCGCGGAAACCGCGAACAGCACGCTCTGGAAGATGACGGTCTGGAACGTCGGCCGATTGAGCAAGTAGATGTAATTGTTCAGACCCACGAACTGGGTCATCTTCTTGTTCAGCATCGACAGCCAGATCGCGTAGAACGCCGGGTAGATCACCAGCGTGAACACGATCGCCAGCAGCGGCACGCACATGATGAAGGCGATCGTCGACCGCCTGCGCATCAGCACCTGCATGCTGTTGGGCCGCCCGTCAGAAACGAGCGGCGGGCCGTTGACTGGTAATGTGGTTCCGTCAGCCATCGGCCCGCTCCTTTACGTCACCCTCAGCGGGTAAAGCCTTCCAATTCGCCCTGCGCCCAATCGATCGCCTGTTCGATCGAGTTGCCGCCCTGGGCCATGCGCGCGATCATCTTGGTCATCGTCGCCTGGTTGTAGATCTGCACCGCGATGTCGGGCGGCGCCGGATAGGCGGCGATCCAGGCCTTGGCGTTGTGCGGCGGGCGGATCGGATAGTTCGCGACCGTGCCCGGCGGCGGACCCTCGGTCTGCCACACCTTGAAGTCGGCCATGCTGGCGAAGGGCGGGATGTCGTAGCCATGCGACGCGATCACCAGCCGCTCGGCTTGCTCGCGCTCGCACAGGAACTCGATCAGCTCCTTGGCCGCGGTCTTGTTCTGGGCGAATTTCCAGACGCCCCAGAAGTACGGCAGATAGGGCGTGAACCGGCCCTTGTCGCCCGCCGGGCTGGGGTGGTGCCACACCTTCTTGCCGATCTCCGGATTGTCGCGCACCGCCACCGCCCAGGCCGAGGGCGGGTTGAAGATCAGCGCCGACTTGCCGGAGATCAGCGCCCGGTTGTTGGACGCGTCGTCCCACGAGAACACGTCGCCGGGCAGCTCCGGCATCAGCTTCTTGAAGAATTCCATCACCTTGCGGACGTTGTCCGACTTGACGGTGATCTCGCCCTTCTCGTCGACGAGCTGCGCGCCGAAGGAGGCGAAGCAGGAGCCGACCCAGTCGACCGCGTCGGTGAACTGGCCCATCGGCAGCCCGAACGGCACGCCGGCCTTGTTCATCTTCGGCGCCGCCTCGAGGAACTTGGTCCAGGTCCAGTCGTCGTAGCCGGGGCCCATCTTGTCGCCGACGGGGAAGATGGCCTGCAGATCCATCCCCATCTGCTCCTTCCAGGAGTCGATCCGGGACGCGCAGCCCTTGTATTGGCCGGCCGTCATCGACGGCATCGCCTTGTAGTCGTCCTTGGACTTGGCGAGGTAGTCGACGATCGGATTGACCGGGCCGTATTTCGCCGTCAGCCGCTTGACCACGTCGGTCATCGACTCGAGGTTGTCGGCGTTGTTGCGGACTTCCCAGGTCGGGAATTGCTGGATGTCGTGGCCGGTCTTGGCCTGCGATTCCGCCGCCAAGGTCAGCAGGTTCTTGTTGCCGACCGAGGTGATGTAGTCGATCGAGGTGTCGACCTTGTTCTTTTCGCCCCATTCCTTGACGATCTTGGTCAGCACATCGTTCGCGCCCGGCACCCAATGGTCCCAGAACCCGATCGCCAGCTTGCCGGCCGCGCCCGCGGTTCGAATGTGCACCAACGGCAACGCCGCGGTGGCCGCGCCCAGCTTCAGCGCGCCACGGCGCGAAATGCCAACCTGCATCCTGTTTCCCCCATGATGGAATGGAGAGGCTTCATGCCCCATTTACGTATCAGCCTTGCACGGAGCGAGACGGGCGCGCAACAGGATTAGCTAGATAATCCAGAGCTGAAGCCGGATTTTAGACGACCCTGCGGAACCGACCTTCGTTGCTCGAACGCGCCGCTTCCGCGCCTGCGCCGAACGCCGTCGCAACGCCTCAGCCTGTTGCCCGCGTCCCAACCCCATGCTAGAGGCCGCGCCGCCGGTTCAACGCCGGCACGACACCATTTGGCATAGGACGACAGCGTGGCCTCAGGCTCCACGACCTCCGGCGGCGTCGCCGACCGATACGCGACCGCCCTCTACGCGCAGGCGGACGAGACCGGCGCGATCGACACCGCCGTCTCCGAAATGGAATCGCTCGGCCGGCTCATCGACCAGAGCGCCGACTTCCGCCGGCTCCTCTCGAGCCCGCTGATCGACGTCACCCAGGCCCGCACCGCCGCGATCGCCGTGCTCGAGCAGCAGGGCTTCGGCAAGCTGGTCCGCGACTTCGTCGGCGTCATCGCCAACAACCGCCGCCTCTCGTCGCTGCGCACCATCGTCACCGCGTTCGCCGACCTCGTCGCCGAGAAGCGCGGCGTGGTCGTGGCGCAGGTCCAGTCCGCGCATCCGCTCTCCGACATCCAGCGCGAACAGCTCCGCGCCCGCTTGATCGAGGCGGGATACGGCGCCGTCAACATCCAGGAATCGGTCGAACCCGGCCTGCTCGGCGGCTTGGTGGTGCGGATCGGCGCGCGTCTCTACGACACGAGCCTGAAATCCCGCCTCCAGCGCCTCCAATACGCCATGAAGGGCGCCGCCTAACACCAACGATACAATCGGCGCCGACAACGCTCGCCGGCAGAGAACGAAGGACAAGAGTATGGAAATCCGTCCCGCCGAGATCTCGGACATCCTCAAGAAGCAGATCGCCAGCTTCGACACCGAGCAGAACGTCGCCGAGACCGGCCAGGTCCTCTCCGTCGGCGACGGCATCGCCCGCGTCTTCGGCCTGCAGAACGTCATGGCCGGCGAGCTCGTCGAGTTCCCCAGCGCCGGCGTGAAGGGCATGGCGCTGAACCTCGAGACCGACAACGTCGGCATCGTGGTGTTCGGCGACGACACCAAGATCCGCGAAGGCGACACCGTCACCCGCACCAACGACATCGTCGACGTCCCCGTCGGCAAGGCGCTGCTCGGCCGCGTCGTCGACGCGCTCGGCAACCCGATCGACGGCAAGGGCCCGATCGCGACCACCGAGCGCCGCCAGGTCGAGGTGAAGGCCCCGGGCATCATCGGCCGCCAGTCCGTGCACGAGCCGATGCAGACCGGCCTGAAGGCGATCGACGCGCTGATCCCGATCGGCCGCGGCCAGCGCGAGCTGGTCATCGGCGACCGCCAGACCGGCAAGTCCGCCGTGCTGATCGACGCCATCATCAACCAGAAATTCATCAACAACGGCGACGACGAGAGCCGCAAGCTCTACTGCATCTACGTCGCCATCGGCCAGAAGCGCTCGACCGTCGCCCAGCTCGTGCGCACGCTCGAGGAGAACGGCGCGATGGAATATTCCATCGTCGTCGCCGCCACCGCGTCCGACCCGGCGCCGATGCAGTTCCTCGCGCCCTACACCGGCTGCACCATGGGCGAGTTCTTCCGCGACAACGGCATGCACGCCATGATCTGCTACGACGACTTGTCCAAGCAGGCCGTCGCCTACCGCCAGATGTCGCTGCTGCTGCGCCGTCCGCCGGGCCGCGAAGCCTATCCGGGCGACGTGTTCTACCTGCACTCGCGCCTGCTCGAGCGTGCCGCCAAGATGTCCAAGGAACTCGGTTCCGGCTCGCTCACCGCGCTGCCCGTCATCGAGACCCAGGCCGGCGACGTGTCCGCCTACATCCCGACCAACGTCATCTCGATCACCGACGGCCAGATCTTCCTCGAGACCGAGCTGTTCTTCCGCGGCATCCGCCCGGCGGTGAACGTCGGCCTCTCGGTGTCCCGCGTCGGCTCGGCGGCGCAGATCAAGGCGATGAAGAAGGTCGCGGGCTCCATCAAGCTCGAACTCGCGCAGTATCGCGAGATGGCCGCCTTCGCCCAGTTCGCGTCCGACCTCGACGCCTCGACGCAGAACCTGCTCGCCCGCGGCGCGCGGCTGACCGAGCTGCTCAAGCAGCCGCAGTTCAGCCCGATGCCGGTCGAAGAGCAGGTGATCAGCATCTATGCCGGCACCAAGGGCTATCTGGACAAGATCCCCGTCGGCAAGGTCAACGAGTTCGAGCGGCGTCTGCTGTCCGAGCTGAAGGTCAAGCATCCCGAGATCCTCGAGAGCATCCGCACCGACCGCGAGATGAAGCCCGACGTGGAGAAGGCGCTGACCGGCTTCCTGGACGGCTTCGCCAAGAACTTCAGCTAGGTTGCACAGCCAATGGCCAGCCTGAAGGCGCTCCGGGGGCGCATCAACAGCGTCAAGTCCACGCGCAAGATCACGTCGGCCATGAAGATGGTCGCCGCGAGCAAGCTCAAGCGCGCCCAGACCCAAGCCGAAGCCGCGCGGCCCTACGCCGAGCGGATGCAGCGCATGCTGGCCGCCCTGGCGCAGAGCGCCCAGGGCTCGCCGACGGCGCCGCGCATGCTGGTCGGCACCGGCGCCGACAAGGTTCATCTCCTGGTCGTCGTCACCGCCGACCGAGGCCTGGCCGGCGCCTTCAACACCAACGTGGGCCGCGCCGCCCGCACCGCGATCCAGCGCCTCGAGGCCGAGGGCAAGACCGTCAAGGTCCTCGCCGTGGGGCGTAAGGGCCGCGACTACCTCAAGCGCGACTACGCGACCCGGCTGACCGGCGACTACACCTTCGCCGGCAAGAAGCGGATCGAGTTCAGCGACGTCAACGAGGTCGCCGAGAAGATCACCCAGATGCTGATCGCCGGCGAGTTCGACGTCTGCACGGTGATCTACAACCGTTTCGTCTCGGTGATCTCCCAGGTGCCGACCGAGATGCAGCTGATCCCGCTGAGCATCGAGCAGAACCAGGCCGCGGCCGAACCCGAGAAGAACCAGGCGCAATACGAGTTCGAGCCCGACGAGGAGGCCATCCTCGCCGCGCTGCTGCCGCGCAACATGGCGATCCAGCTGTTCCGCGCCCTCATCGAGAGCGGCGCCGGCGAGCAGGGCGCGCGCATGTCGGCGATGGACAACGCGACCCGCAATGCCGGCGAGATGATCAACCGGCTGACGCTGAACTACAACCGCACGCGCCAGGCCAACATCACCCGCGAGCTGATCGAGATCATCTCCGGCGCCGAAGCGGTCTGAGCCGCCCGTCGATCTTGACGGGCGCGGCGCGGGATGGATATCGTTTAGCGTAACGAACTATCCGAAGGCGCCGCGATCGCATGTCGATCCGACACAGGCTCGACCGGAGAACCGCCTTGGGTTTGATCGGCGCCGCCCTCGTCGGCGGGCCGGCCGACCGCCCAGCCTGCTGGCGATTTCGTCGCCGGCCGCAACTTCCTCTTCTATCTGCCGGCCGGTTGGGAGGTCGGCGAAGAGGGCAACCACGTCCTTTCCCTCCGCGCCGGCGACCGCAGCGCCGGGATCGCCGTCGCGGGGATCACCGGCTATCCCGAATATGGTCGATCCCGTGCAGTTCGCGCTGGCGATCATGACCCGGGTGTTCCAGATCCCGCCGAACATCCAGGTCGTCGCCACCTGGCAGGTGCCGGCGCTGCCCGGCCAGAGCTACGCGGTGGCGATCGAATTGCTCTATGGCCTGCAGGAGCCCTGGGGCATCCGGCGGATGCAGGGAACCGCTATCGTCAACATGGCCGTGACCTACGGCATGTGCAGCGGCCTGATGCATTTGGCCGCCTCGAGCGGCGAGGTCTGGAGCCGCTATGTCGGCTGGCTGCCGCAGGTCGCGCTGCTCGCCCGCAATGTCGGCCCGAACGCGTTCGGCCGGGGCGACGTGAGCAATGCCAACCGCGCCATCACCGCCCGCCAGAGCGCGGACTACCAGAACTACCTGCAATGGTCGCGCGCGACCTGGAGCGCGGTCGAGCAGCAGCGCGCCGCCTCGGACTCCTGGCGTCAATCCTCGCTCGACCCGATGCTCACCGGCCAGCAGTACAACCCGCATCCCTGGGGCGAGGCGCCGACCCGCAATTCGATCTCGCCGTCGGTGATCTGGACGAACCGGGACGGACGCCGATTGGAATCGGGCGATCCCAGCTTCGACCCGCGCAACGCTGCCGATCCGGACTGGCGCCCCGTCCAACGCTGAGCGGGTCCTCGCGGGCCGCCGAAAGCCTGCAGCGAAGCGTCCGCACCACTGCTTCATCGGCGCCGTAGCGCCTGCCGAGCTCGTCGGAAACATGCTCTCTTCGAAGAACCCGGCAACGTTCTGCGTTCGTGCACGACGGTCGGCTCCGTCCGGCCGGCGGCGTGA
Organism: uncultured Alphaproteobacteria bacterium; assembly: GCA_963848035.1. Lineage (GTDB taxonomy): Bacteria > Pseudomonadota > Alphaproteobacteria > Acetobacterales > Acetobacteraceae > JAVVHH01. Next base: position 210,561 of record CAWKCD010000001.1, on the reverse strand, counting down.
CTGCGCGCTCGGCCATCCGAAAGAAGCCGCGATCGATGCATTTCCCGCCCCGCCTGGACTAGAAACCCGGACGGCATGCCCCTATAGGAGGCCCGACAGATCGATCGCAGGCCCGGGCGCCCGGGGACAGCAAGGATAGAGACGCAATGGCAAAGAACAACGTCGGCCGGGTCACGCAGGTGCTCGGCGCCGTCGTGGACGTCCAGTTCGAGGGCGAGCTGCCCTTCATCCAGAACGCGCTGCACGCCAAGAACAAGGACCAGACGCTCGTCCTCGAAGTGTCCCAGGAGCTCGGCGAGCGCACCGTCCGCTGCATCGCCATGGACAGCACCGACGGCATGGTCCGCGGCTCCGAGGTGATCGACACGGGCGCCCCGATCAGCGTCCCCGTCGGCCCCGAGACGCTCGGGCGCATCCTCAACGTGATCGGCGAGCCGATCGACGAGCGCGGCCCGGTCAACGCCAAGATGCGCTACCCGATCCACCGCGAGGCGCCCTCGTTCGAGGAGCAGGCGACGTCGGCCGAGATCCTGGTCACGGGCATCAAGGTCATCGACCTGCTCGCGCCCTACCTCAAGGGCGGCAAGATCGGCCTGTTCGGCGGCGCCGGCGTGGGCAAGACCGTGCTCATCCAGGAGCTGATCAACAACATCGCCAAGGGCCATGGCGGCGTGTCGGTGTTCGCCGGCGTCGGCGAGCGGACCCGCGAGGGCAACGACCTCTATCACGAGATGATCGACGCCGGCGTCATCAAGCTCGGCGACAACACCACCGAGGGCTCCAAGGTGGCGCTGGTCTATGGCCAGATGAACGAGCCGCCGGGCGCGCGCGCCCGCGTCGCCCTGTCCGGCCTGTCGCTGGCCGAGTATTTCCGCGACGAAGAGGGCCAGGACGTCCTGTTCTTCGTCGACAACATCTTCCGCTTCACGCAGGCCGGCGCCGAAGTCTCGGCGCTGCTCGGCCGTATCCCGTCGGCGGTGGGCTATCAGCCGACGCTGGCGACCGACATGGGCGCGCTGCAGGAGCGCATCACGTCCACCAAGAAGGGCTCCATCACCTCGGTGCAGGCCATCTACGTCCCCGCCGACGACCTCACCGACCCGGCGCCCGCGACCTCCTTCGCCCACTTGGACGCCACCACCACGCTGAGCCGCGCCATCTCCGAGAAGGGCATCTACCCGGCCGTCGACCCGCTCGACTCCACCAGCCGCGCGCTCGAGCCCCGCATCGTCGGTGACGAGCACTACGCCGTCGCCCGCGAAGTCCAGCGCGTGCTGCAGACCTACAAGAGCCTGCAGGACATCATCGCCATTCTCGGCATGGACGAGCTCTCGGAAGACGACAAGCTCATCGTCGGCCGCGCCCGCCGCATCGAGCGCTTCCTCAGCCAGCCGTTCCACGTGGCCGAGGTGTTCACCGGCACGCCGGGCCTGTTCGTGCCCGTCGCCGACACGGTCCGCTCGTTCAAGGCGATCATCGACGGCCAGTACGACCATCTGCCGGAAGCGGCGTTCTACATGGTCGGCACGATCGAGGACGCGGTGAAGAAGGCCGAGAGCATGAAGGTCTCGGCCTGAGCATGCCGACCCAGCTCGAGATCGTCGCTCCCGACAAGCTGCTCCTGTCGCAGCCGGTCGACATGGCGGTGATCCCGGCCGCCGAGGGCGACCTCGGCGTCTTGCCGGGTCATAGCCCGATGATCGTGCTGCTGCGCGGCGGCACGATCACGCTGCACGAGGGTGGTCAGCCCACGGCGCGGCTCTACGTCAGCGGCGGCTTTGCCGAGATCACGCCGGAGCGCTGCACCGTGCTGGCCGACGAAGCGACCCCCGTGGCCGAAGTGTCGCGCGCCAAGGGCGAGGAGCGCCTCAAGGCGGCCGAGGCCGAATACGCCGCGGCCGACAAGATGAACGTCCCTGCGCTGGATGCCGCCATGGCGCGCATGCAGTCGGCGCGCGCCATGATCGAGGCCGCCGGAGCGCCATAACACACGGCCTTTTGTCGACTGTCACTGCGACGACACGCTAGTGTTGCACGTAAGTGATAGTCCTGTGTGAGCGGAAACGGTAAGCCAACTGTCATGAAACACTGGTCACTCAATGACGTGGCCTGGGACAGCTTCGACGCGTCCAAGGTCGACCCGGCCATCGTGCCGTTGGTCAAAGCGGCGGCCATGGTCGAGAAGAACGGGCTCGATTATGCAGCCTATCTCGGCCGGGTCTTCGTAGACGATCCCGACTTCCGACAAGCCAGCGACAATTGGGCGATCGAGGAGGTCCAGCACGGCGACGCGCTGGGCCGCTGGGCCACGCTGGCCGATCCGACTTGGGATTTCGATGCCGCCTTCGAGCGCTATCGCACCGGCTACAAGCTTCCGCTGGACGGCGACTCCAGCGTCCGCGGCTCGCGCACCGGGGAGCTGATCGCCCGCTGCATGGTCGAGACCGGCACCAGCAGCTACTACACCGCGCTCGCCGACTCGACCGAGGAGCCGGTGCTGCAGCACGTCTGCCGCCTGATCGCAGCCGACGAATACCGCCATTTCAAGCTCTTCTACGACCACATGAAGCGCTATCTGGCCCGCGAGAAGCTCGGCCTGTTCTCCCGCCTGCGCATCGCCGCCGGCCGCATCACCGAGTCCGAGGACGACGAGCTGGCCTACGCCTTCCATTGCGGCAACGACCCCGAGGGGCTGGACTACGACCACGGCCGTTGCATCGCCAGCTACATGGGCCACGCGATGAGCTTCTATAAATGGAAGCACATCGAGCGCAGCACCGGCATGGTGCTCAAGGCCGTCGGCCTGCCGCCGCGGGGGCGCCTCGGCGAGGGCGCCGCCAAGCTCGCCTGGGCGCTGATGCAACGCCGCCGCAAGACGTTCGCCAAGTCGCTCGAGACGCCGCTAGCGGCCTGAGAGGAACGCCGTCCAGACCGGGTCGGGGGACCAGATCGCGTCCATGTCCGCCCGTATCGCCGCCGGGTCGAGCCCGAGCACGTCGCGGCGGTAGCGGTAGAAGAAGGCCGAGACCCGCCAGTTCATGATGCAGTGGACATGGACCGGGTCCGGCGCGCTCGCCTCGAACGCGGCCACGAAGGCAGCGAAATCGGCCGCGGTCGGGGCGTTGAAATCCACCGGCAGGTGCGTGTAACGCATCCCGAGCCCGGCCACCGCGCCGGCCTCGTCCGGCAGCGCGCGCTCATGCGTGTGCAGCCCCAGATTGATCACCTCGCGCACCCCGAGCGCGCCGATCCGGCCGAGCTGATCGACGCTGGGCTGGCCCGACGTGGTCACCCGCGCATCCAGCCGCCGCCAGTTCACGATGTCGACGGGATCGTCAGGCATTCGCGTTGCGCTCCAGTTCCAGCCGCTGCAGGCAGCACGCCTCCAGCGGCGCCATCGCGCTCTCCCGTGCCAGGGACAGCGCGGCCGAGAAGCACGCCTGCGCCTCCGCCTGCTGCCCGAGCTGGCGCAACGACTCGCCGCGCATGAAGCTGGCCAGCGCCTCGTTGCCGCGCTCCTGCTGCTGGCGCGCCACCCCGATCGCCTCGTCCGCGATCTCGGCGGCGAGCTGGTGCTCGCCGGCCCGGCGGTGCGCATCCGACAGCCAGGCCAGCTCCTGCGCGATGTTGACCAGTACGCCGATCTTGCGCCGCCGCACGACGGCCTCGCCGATCATGTCGAACGCCTCGGTGAACTGCCCGGACCGCGCCAGCACATGGCCCAGGCACGACGTGATGCTGTTCGACCATGCCGATAGCTCCCAGCGGCGGCACAGCGCCAGGCTCGCGCGCAGCGACGCTTCGGCCTCCGGCAGCGAGCCGGCATGGGCCAGCGCGTAGCCTTCGCTCAGCAGCGTCAGCATCTTGCCGAGCGGCAGGTCGAACTCGTCGGCGAGTTCGCGCATCCGGACCGACGCCGCGAGCGCCTCGTCGAACCGGCCGAGCCGCGCCAGCGACCAGATCAGCCATACCCGGAAGATGACGACGGCCGGGCCCGTCGTGCCGGTCCAGGCGGTCGGGTCCACCGCCTCGAGCATCTCGACCAGCTCGTTGATCCAGGTCACCGCATCGGTGTAGTCGCCCATGGCGTAGGCCGCCTGGGCGGCGAAATACTGCGCCGCGGTCTGCAGCTTGTGATCGTCGCCCGCATAGGTGAGCGCCCGCGCCGCCGTCGCCCGGGCGTCGCGGGGACGGCCGGCCAGCTGCAAGTCGCGCGCGAGATAGGCGGTCGCCCAGCCGAGCCGGTGGAGATCGCCGAGTTCGCGCGCCAGCCACTCGGCTTCGGTCGAGTTGGCCAGGCTATTCGCGATCGCGTCGGTCGGGAACAGGTTGATCCGCAGCTCGAACCGCAGGTCGACCTCCTCGGCCATCCGCGCCTGGGTGCGCGGGAGGCGGCGGCACGCGTCGATCGCCTGCTGCAGGAATCGCGCCGCCGCGACATAGGCCGATTGCCGGGCCGCGCGCTTGCCGGCCAGCCGCGCTGCGTTGACCAAATCCTCCCACAACTCGCCGCGGGCGGCGTGATAGACCAGCGTCTCCGACTGGTCCTGCAGGTTGCCGCCGCTGTCCTGCAGCGCGCGCACGATGCGGCGGTGGAGCTCGCGCCGCTCGTCGCGGGGCAGCCCGGCATAGGCCACTTCTTGCACCAGCGCGTGCGAGAAGGTGACGCTCTCCTCGCCGAAATCGACCGGACGCAGGATGCCGGATTGCGACAGCCGATCGAGCTGCTCGCGGAAGCGGCCCTCGGCGACGTCGCGGAACAGCGCCCGCAGGTGCCGCAACGCGAAGCGCGTGCCCAGCGCCGCCGCGGTGAGCGCGACCCGCTTGTCCTCGGTCGCCAGCCGGTCGACGCGCGAGGCCAGCACGGTCTGGATCGTCGGCGGCAGCGAAAAGGCCTCCGACGGGCTGGGCGCCGGCATCGCCAGGGCATCGCGCGCCAGCTCCTCGACGAAGAACGGATTGCCGTCCGCCCGCATGATCAGCGGGATCCGCAGCACGTCCGCGAGCCCCGGGAAGGCCTGCCGGACCATCGCGCTGACGCTGTCGGGCGGCAGCGGCGGCAGCTCGATCAGGCTGAGCCGGCGCGCCTGCCAGTTGGGCGCGAAGTCCGGACGGTGGGTCGTGATCAGCAGCGCGCCGGCGCCCGGCTCGGAAACGAAATCGAGCGCCTTGAGGCTTTCGTCGTCGGTCCATTGCAGGTCGTCGATCACCAGCAGGGTCGGCTGGCGGCTGGCGATCCCGTCCAGCACCGTCCGCGTCGCCTCGGCGATCGCCAGGCGGCGGCGCAGCGGGTCGAGCGCGTCCCATTTGTCGGCCGCGTCGCCGAGCGGCAAGCCGAGCAGCGACAGCAGCGCCGGCGACAGTGACGCGTCGGCGCCGAGCCGGGTCAGTTCCATCTGCACCCGCTCGGGCGCCATCGCCAGATCGCGCGGGTCGATCCCCAGCGCGGCGCGGATGAGCCCGGCCAGCACCTGATACGGCACGTCGCGGCCATAGGACACCGCGCCCACCTGGAAGATCGCCCAGCCGTCCTTCGACAACTCCCGCGCGGCTTCCAGCGCCAGGCGCGACTTGCCGGTGCCGGCGTCGGCGACGATCGCGATGGAGGCGGTTGCGTCGCTCGGGGCGGGCGCCACCGCCGCGCGGAAGCCGCGTGCGTGGTCCAGCAAGGTCGCCAGTTCACGCTCACGGCCGACGAAGGGGCTGAGGTCGCGCAGCAGCGTCGGGCTGAAGCCCGGTTCGGCGCGGCTCAGCCCGGTCAGCGAGAAGACCTCCTGCGTGCCGCCGAACCCGCGCAGCGCGCGTTGCCCGAGCGCCACCATCTCGACCTGCCGGCCGGCCAGGGCGCGGGTGGTCTCGGCGCAAAGCGTGGTGCCGGGGCGGGCCAGCGCCTGCAGGCGGGAGGCGAGATGGATCGTGGCGCCGAACGCGCTGAGGTCACCCGGCGCGGTGCCGCCCTGAAGGCTGAACAGCGTCGGACCGGAGGCCAGCCCGATGCGGAACCGGATCTCCTCGCGCAGCGCGGACGCCGATTGCTGGATGCGCAGCGCCGCATGGCAGCTCCGGAGCGCGTGGTCCTCCTGGCTGACCGGCGCGCCGAACAGCGCCAACACCCCGTCGCCCAGCACGGAGTGCACCGTGCCGCCGAACTCGCGCACGGCCGCGACCATGGCGTTGACGGCCGGGGTCAACGCCGCCTTCGCCTCTTCCGGCGAGCGGCCCGCGATCAGCTCGGTCGAGTTCACCACGTCGCCGAACAGGACGGTGACGTATTTCAGCTCGCTTTCGAAGCCGGCTTCCTTGGCCAGATCCAAACCGCAGGCGTCGCAGAAGCGCGCTGTGTCCCGGACCTTGTTCGCGCAACGAGGGCACTCCGCCATTCCCGGCGGTCCTCAGTTCGCCGCCAGGCTTATTTCGCCGGCGCTTCCGGGCCCGAGAAGCGTTTGGTGGCCAGCACGTCGTGCGCGCGGCGGACGGAGTTGTTGATCGTATGCTCCCACGGCATCAAGGCGGTCAGCTTGGCGCTGGCGATGTGCGGGAAGGAGCGCACCGAGATCTGGAAGGCATGCGCCGCCTGCTTGTCGGGCATCGCCAAGATCGCCATCAGGTCGTTGGAGCCGAACTGCGCGAATTTGTCGGTCACGATCACCGGCTCCTGCGAGGCGAAGGGCGCGCGGTCGTGGAAATGGAAGTTGGCGAACGATCCCTTGAGGTCGGAGACCAGGCTGCGCACCTTGGCCAGGCGGTCGTCGAAACTCGCCCGTTCCTGCACGATGTCATGCCAGCCACTGGTCGAATAGGACAATTCGAGCAGGAAGAATTCCATTGTGGCGGCTCCCGTTGAAGTTGCGCGAGATGTTTTTCTACCCTGCTTCCGCCGGACGGCAAACTCGTTCTTGCGTCGTGGCGCGTGGTTCCGCGGGGTTGGACCTCGACCGCCCGCCATGCTAGGGCGCGACCCAGCCGGACCTGATCAGGGCTGCCCGAGGATCTTCCATGAGCTCCATCCAGTTCGACCCCGAGGCCATACGGAGCCTCGCCAACATCTTGCGCGACGCCGGCCTCACCGAGATCGAGATCGTCGAAGCCGACCGCCGCATCCGCGTCGTCCGCGCGCCTGCCGTGGCGGCGCCCGTCGCCGCCGCGGTCGCCGTGCCGGTCGCGGCCGCCCCGGCGCCTGCCGCAGCGCCCGCCGAGGATGCCGCCCCCGCCGGCGCGGTGCCGAGCCCGATGGTCGGCGTCGCCTATCTGATGCCGGAGCCCGGCAGCCCGCCCTTCATCACGACGGGCCAGGCCGTCACCGCCGGGCAGACGGTGATGCTGATCGAGGCGATGAAGACGTTCAACCAGATCAAGGCGCCCCACGCCGGTACGGTCACCCGGATCCTGGTCGCGAACGGCCAGCCGGTCGAATATGGACAGCCGCTCCTGGTCATCGAGTAATGTTCGGCAAGATCCTGATCGCCAACCGCGGCGAGATCGCGCTGCGTATCCAGCGCGCCTGCCGCGAGCTCGGCATCCCCACCGTCGCCGTCCACTCCACCGCCGATTCGGACGCCATGCACGTCCGCCTGGCCGACGAGAGCGTCTGCATCGGCCCGCCGGCCGCCCGCGACTCCTACCTGCATATCCCCGCCATCCTCTCGGCCGCTGCCGTCACCGGCGCCGACGCGATCCATCCGGGCTACGGCTTCCTGTCCGAGAACGCCAAGTTCGCCGAGATGGTCGAGGCGCACGGCATCACCTTCATCGGACCGTCGCCCGGACACATGCGCACCATGGGCGACAAGATCGCGGCCAAGGCGGCGATGGCGGCGATCGGCGTGCCGCTGGTGGCGGGCTCGGACGGCGCGGTCGACGACATGGAGGAGGCGCGCCGGGTCGCCGACCGGATCGGCTATCCCGTGCTGATCAAGGCGGCGGCCGGCGGCGGCGGGCGCGGCATGAAGGTGGCGCACGCGCCCGACGAGCTCGAGGAAGCCTGGGGCGTGGCGCGCACGGAAGCGCGGACGGCGTTCGGCGACGACGCCGTCTATATCGAGAAGTATCTGGACCGGCCCCGGCACATCGAGCTGCAGGTGCTGGCGGACAATTACGGGAACGTCGTCCACCTGGGCGAGCGCGACTGCTCGCTGCAGCGTCGGCACCAGAAGCTGGTCGAGGAGGCCGGCTCGCCCGCGCTCGACGCCGCCGCCCGCGACGCGATCGGCGCGACGGTGACGGCCGGGCTGCGCAAGATCGGGTATCGGAATGCGGGCACGCTCGAGTTCCTGTATCAGGACGGGCAGTTCGCCTTCATCGAGATGAACACGCGGCTGCAGGTCGAGCATCCGGTCACCGAGATGGTCTGCAACATCGACCTGGTCCGTGAGCAGATCCGCATCGCCGCCGGGCAGGAGCTGGGCTACGGCCAGACCGACATCGTGTTCCAGGGCCACGCCATCGAGTGCCGCGTGACCGCCGAGGACCCGGTGACCTTCATGCCGACGCCGGGCCGGGTCGAGCTGTATCAACCGCCGGGGGGCTTGGGGGTGCGCGTCGATAGCGCGCTGTATGCCGGCTATGTGGTGCCGCCCTATTATGACAGCATGGTCGCCAAGCTGATCGTGCATGCCGCGACCCGGGCCGACGCCATCGCGCGCATGCGCCGGGCGCTGATGGAGTTCGCCATCCAGGGCATCCGCACGACCATCCCGCTGCACCGCCGCATCATGGAAGCGCCGGAATTCAAGGCGGGCGACTACACGATCCACTGGCTGGAGCGCTTCGTCGGGAGCTGATTTGCGGTTTTCTAACGAAAGCGTCACCTTCGGATACGCCGAATACAGTTGGCTTCGGCCGCTCACCCCAGCAACATGAGGTCCATGTCGCGCCGAACCATCGAGGTCACGCCGGAGCTCATGCTACGAGCCTACCGTGTCGGCCTGTTCCCGATGGCCGAGACCAGGCGGGGCCTGCGCCTGTATTGGCTGGACCCGGAGCAGCGCGGTATCCTGCCGCTGGAAAGCTTCCACCTTTCCAAACGGTTGCGACGTACCGTCTTGTCGGACGAGTTCGAAGTGACGTCCAACCGCGCCTTCGCGGGCGTGATCGCGGGCTGCGCGGCGTCGGCGCCGGGCCGCGAGGACACCTGGATCAACGGCGACATCGAGCGCCTGTTCCAGGACCTGCACCGTCAGGGTTATGCCCATTCGGTCGAATGCTGGCAGGACGGGCTGCTGGTCGGCGGGCTCTACGGCGTCTCGCTGGGCGGCGTGTTCTTCGGCGAGAGCATGTTCAGCACCGTCCGCGACGCCTCGAAGGTGGCGCTGGTCCATCTCGTCGCCCGCATGCGCCTCGGCGGCTACGTCCTGCTCGACACGCAGTTCGTCACCAGCCATCTGGCCCAGTTCGGCGCCATCGAAGTCCCGCGCGACACCTATAAGGCGATGCTGGCGACCGCGGTGCAGGTCCAGTCCCGTTGGTGTGCCGATCCGGAACCCGCCGCGCTCGAGACCGAGATCCGCGCGCTGCACCGGCCTCTGCTCGACGTGCACGCCGAGGCCGAGTGATCCGGGTTGGCCTCATTGCCGTGCTGCTTGCCGCCGCCCCGCCGGCGCTCGCGCAGCAGACCTTGCCGACCCGCGACGTCGCCATCGTCTACCGCGTCGCCGGCAGCGCCCACGAGGCGATCCCCGGCGGCATCCCCGACACGGTCCGCCTGTTCTGGAACGCGGCGCGGCAGCGGATCCGGCTGGAGCCGCAGGGCCGCACGCAGGCGCTGCTGGTCGATCTGGAGAAGGCGAGCGTGAAGGTCGTTGATTCCGGGCTGCACAGCGCCATGTCGCTGCCTGTGCGCCCCAAGGATCTCGACCCGGTTCGATTGAAGGACGCCCGGCTTTCGCGGCGGGGCGCGGCGGTCGTCGCAGGGCTGTCCTGCACCGAATGGGCGGTGGAGTCGCGTCGCGGCGGCGGCACGGTCTGCCTGACCGAGGACGGCGTCGCTCTGCGGGCGGTCGGCCAGGTCAATGGCCGCGACGGCAGCTTCACCGCGGTGTCCGTCGCCTACGCGCCATCGCCGCCGTCGATGTTCGAAGTGCCCTCGGGCTATTTCTCCCTCGCGCTGCCGCCGGGTTTGAGCGGGCTGCAATGATACGGGGGGCGGTCCTGGCCATGGCTGTCATCGCCCCCGCTGCCTGGGCGCCCTCTGCTCGGTCGCAGGATGCGGCGTCAGATCGCCCGCCAACTGCCCCGACCCGCGACGTCGACGTGCTCTACCGCGCCCATGCTGGCGGCCGCGACGTCGAGCAGCGTTACCGTTTCGCCCATTCCGTCGAAAAGGTCAGGATCGATACGCCCTCACCGGGCCTCTATCTGATCGTGGACCGGGGGGCGAAGCATATGGACATGGTGAGCGAGGGAGACCGCAGCGTGCTCGAGCTGCCCTACGACCCCGCGCACACCATGGCCGGGGTCCCGCCCGGCCAGGCGTTGCAGCGGCTCGGCGCCGACACCGTCGCCGGCGTGCCCTGCACGGAATGGCGCACGCCGGACAAGGCCGGCCACGACGTGACCGTCTGCATGACCGCCGATGGCGTCATGCTCCGCGCCCGGGCGGGCGCCACCGTGCTGGTGCAGGCGCTCAGCGTCGGCTACGGCACGCTCGACCCGGCGGTGTTCTCCATTCCCGCCGGGTTCAAGCACGGCACCGGGCGCGGTGCGGCGCCATGAACACGCGCGTGCTGACCGTCGCCAAGCCGATGGCCTGGGCGCCCTGGACCGATAAGAAGGGCCGGCTGCATCCGCTGCGCGCGGTGACGTTCTCACTGCTGCTGCTGCCGGGCTGCTGGCTCGCCTACCGCTACGCCAACAACATGCTGGGCGCCCGCGCGCTCAACGCGGCCATCCACAGCACCGGCTATTGGGCGATCTCGCTGCTGATCGCCTCGCTGATCGTGACCCCGGCCAAGGCGTTCCTGGGGATGCCCAACATCGCCGTCATCCGCCGCATGATCGGCAACGCCGCGCTCGCCTATGCGGCGATCCACCTAATGCTCTACTGCGCCGACCAGAACTGGCGGATGCTGACCGTGGTTCGCGAGATCGCGGTGCGCTTCTATCTGACGATCGGCTTCGTGACGCTGCTCGGCTTGACCGCGCTCGGCGTGACCTCGACGGACGGCTGGATCCAGCGTCTCGGCCGCGACTGGAAGCGGCTGCACCGCATCGTTTACGGCCTGGCCCTGCTCGGGCTGATCCACTTCGTGCTGCAGACCAAGGCGGACATCTCGGTGCCGCTGCTGTTCGCGGGCGTGTTCTTCTGGCTGATGATCTGGCGGCTGCTGCCCAAGGGGAAAGATCGCGGCACGCTCGCCGTCGTGGGCGTGACGCTCGCGGCGGCGGTCCTGACCGAGGTGGCGGAGTGGTGCTGGTATCGGTTCGGCACCCATGTCGATCCCAACAAGATGCTGCAGGCCGAGCTGAACGTCGATTTCGGGCTGGGTCCCTCGGCGCAGGTGGTGGCGATCGGCCTGGTGGTGCTCGCGGCGCTGCAGATCCGCCGCTGGTCGCAGGGGGCGGCCGGTCGCTCGCCGCTGTTCTGGATCGCCGTCTTCGCGATCGGCGCCGGGCTGAACGAGCTGGTCGTGTTCATCTTCGGGATCGACCGCTACTTGGACCCGGGCGACATGACGTTCCTGTATCAGGACCTCGCCTGGGCGGTGCTGCTGGGGGTCCTCGGCTTCGTGCGCTGGCAATGCGCCGAGAGCGGTTGGCGTCATGCCGTCGATGCGCTCGGCCTGGCCTGCGTCGCGTTCCAGATCATGCTCTCGACCAGCGGGATGCGCAGCGCCGGGATCGCGTTTGCCGCCTCGATCGCGACGGTCTGGACTATCCTGGCCTGGCAGACCTGGCCGCGCACCAAGCTCGCCGCGCTCTCGCTGCTGCCGGTCTGCATGGCCCTGGCCTATGGCGTTTCGGGACTGATGTGAGGACCGTCGCCGCCGCCTTGCTACTTTTGGCGGCCCTGTTGCCGGCCCTGTCGCCGGCTGGCGCGCAGGCCCCGTCGCCGGCTGGGGCGCGCTGCACCGCGATCCATTTCGCCCGCGGCGCGTCCTCGGCGCAGGTGAGCGGCGTGGTGGGCTCGGACGAGCCGTTCCCGTGCTACACGCTGGCCACCGGCAACGGGCAGACGGCGTCGCTGAAATTCACCAGGACGAACGGCAACATGGCCTTCTCGATCGACGATCTGGCCGACGACCGCGATGCGTTCGAGTTCAAGACCGCCGCCAAGACCTACCGCTTCACCGTGTTCCAGACCCTGCGCGCGCCGCCCGGTCCCTACACGCTGATGGTCTCGGTCCGCTAGGCGGGCCGAGGCGCGATGCCGAGCCTGAAGAACCTGCTGCTGCTGCGCGAGTGCAAGAACAACAAGCCGGCGATGAAGGTCTACAAGGACTCGGTCGGCGTGCTGACGGTGGGGATCGGCCACAAGGTGATGCCGTCGGACAAGCTGAAGCTGAACGACGAGGTCGACCAGGCGCGGGTCGACGCGTTCTTCAAGGCGGACACGGCGGAGGCGGTCGCGGCGGCGAATTTCCAGGCCAACAAGGCCGGGATCAAGGACCCGCAATTCAAGATCTACCTGGCGTCGGTCAACTTCCAGCTCGGCCCGGCCTGGTACAAGAAGTTCAGGGCGACCTGGAAGCTGATCATGGAGGGCGACTACGAAGGCGCGGCGCAGGAGGCGGCCAAGTCCAAATGGGCCCGGCAGAGCAAGGTCCGGGTCAAGGACTTCCAAAAAGCGCTGCTCAAGCTGCCGCAGAAGAAGGACAAGAAGTCCTAGAGCCCTCTCTGGGGATCACGGCGCCGCCGTCACCGCGTCCCGCGCCGGCTCCCGTTCGACGCGGCCAGCGAGCAAGGTTGCCCACCATCGAAGCGGAACGCGCCGGCAATCGCTGGTTCGGGTGCCGTCAGCGCCGCGCGCCCGGGCCGGGCCTTGCAAAAAATCGCCGGGCGGTCACGATTGCGGAGATGGAATTACTCATTTCGCGTGAATGATCCAAATTTGTGCGCGGTGAGACGGGTGTGGTGGGCCGTTGCCGCTGTCCTGGCGCTGGCCGGATGCGCCACGGCGCCGGAGCGGGCGCCGATCGTGCGGCGGGAGCGGCCGCTCGCGCCGCACGTCATCAAGCCTTCCGCCCCGAAGGCGGCGCCGGCGGAGGATGAGGCGGCGCCGCTCAGCGCGGCCGACAAAGAGGCGCTGTTCCGCGCCTTCGAGGCCTATCTCCAGCGGACGGCGCCGCCGAAATGATGCTCGATTCGCCCCAATCGGCCGCGCGGCGGCGCCGGCGGACCGTGCTCGGGCTGCTGGCGGCGGCGCTCGTGGTACTCGGCATCACGCTGGCTCTGGGGTTGCGGACGGAGATCCCGGCCACGCCGGTGGTCACGGCGCATAGGCGCGCGGCGGAGCCGCCGCCAGCGCTCGCGGTGCCGCCGTCGCGCGTGCCCGAGGCGGCGCCGCCGAGCCCGGAAGCGCCGGCACCGGCGGCGGCGGAAGCTCCCGCGGAGCCCGAGTCGACCCCTGCGGCGCCGGTCGAGGGGGCGGCGCCGTCCGTGCCGGACGCGGCCGGGTCAGCGGCGAGCCCGGCGCCCGCGCCCGCCGCCGCCAAACCGCCGATGGACGATGCGGCGTTCGAGCGGTGGATGCGGCTCCGGTTCGGGCAGTTCCTCGATCAGGCGGGCCCGGACATCGCCGCCCTCACCGAGAAGCAGCGCAATTCGCTGTTCGCCGAGTTCCTGGCCTGGCGGCGCGCCCGCGCCGCCGACGCGAAGCAGGGGGCGGCGCCGAAGCCCTGATCAGCCCAGAGCCTTGGCTGCCTTCATCACCTCGGCGGCGTGGCCCGGCACCTTCACCTTGCGCCAGATGCGCGCGACCTTGCCGGATTTGTCGACCAGGATCGTGCTGCGGTCGATGCCCATGTAGGTCTTCCCATACATGGATTTCTCGACCCAGGCGCCGTAGGCCTCGACCACCTTGCCCTCCGGGTCCGAGGCCAGCGGGAAGGTGAGGGCGTATTTCTCGGCGAATTTGTCGAGCGCCTTCATCGGGTCTTTGGAGACGCCGATGATGTCGATGCCCGCGGCCGAGAGCTCCGGCAGCGCCTCCTCGAACGCCTGCGCCTCCTTGGTGCAGCCCGGCGTGTCGGCCTTGGGGTAGAAGTAGAGCACGAACGGCTTGCCCTTCATCGACGCCAGGCTGACGCTCCGGCCGCCCGAGGCGGGCATCGTGAAGTCCGGGGCCTTGTCGTTCTCGGCAATGCTCAATTGCTCTCTCCCACCAGCGATCGGAACGCCGCGCGCACGTCGGCCGCGGTCGTTTCCATCGTGGCGCGCAGGCCCGGAAGGTCAAGGTCTCCGATCTGCAGCGACGTGCCGATGGCCAGGAGCAGCTTCTCGGCGGCGGCCGGCGGCACTTCATCGGTCGCGCGCCCGACCAGGACGCGGAGCAGGCCCTGCACCGTGCGCCAGAGCCGGTCGGCGCGGATCAGAAGCTCGGCTTGCGCGGCGGGCAGCGCGCCGATCGAGGCGAGATGGCTGAGCGCCGCCCGCGTGCTGCGGCAGCCCGGCGCCGCGCCGTGGATCAGTTGCAGCGTCTGCGCGATGAAATCGACCTCGAGGCCGCCGCCGTCGCGGAGCTTGACGTCCCAGGGGCCGGTCGGCGGCAGTTCCTGGGCCAGGCGGGCGCGCATGCTGGCGGCGTCGGCGCGGGTCTTTTCGGCGGGCTGCGGATGGGCGAGCGCCGCGGCGATGGCGCGTTCGGTGCGGCGGATCATGGCCGGGCTGCCGGCAACGACGCGGGCGCGGGTCAGCGCCATGCGCTCCCAGGTCCATGCGTCCTGCGTGTGGTAGCGCTCGAAGGCGGCCAGGGAGACCGCGACCGGGCCTTTGTTGCCGGAGGGACGCAGCCGCATGTCGACGGCGTAGAGCGGTCCGTCGCGCCCCGGCGCGGTCAGCGCGGCGACGAAGGCGTGGGCGGCGCGGATGAACCAGGTGCTCGTGGGCAACGGGCGGCGGCCGTCGCTTTCGGTAACCAGCGGCGGGTGCGTGTAGATCAGCATCAGGTCGAGATCCGAGCCCGCCATCATCTCGCCGCTGCCGGCCTTGCCGAGCGCCACCACCGCCATCGCGCCGCCGCGGATGCGCCCGTGCCTCTCGGCATGCTCGCGCATGGTCGCGGTCAGCAGCGCGGCGAGCCCGGCGTCGGCCAGCGCGGTCCGGGCCAGGCCGGCGGCGTCGGCATCGATCCAGGCTTCCATCTGGCTGACGCCGAGGCGAAACTCCTCGGCGCGGACGAAGGCGCGCGTGATTGCCACCACGTCCTCGAGCGTCCGCCCGTCCTCGAGCCGGCGGCCCAGCGTGCGGGCGGGGTTGGGATCGGCGAATTCGCGGCCCAGCAGGCCCTCGAGCGCTTCCGGCACGCTCGCCAGGTGCTCGGCCAGCGAGGGCGCGGCGCCGAGCACGGAGGCGACGCGGCCGAGCAGCGCCGGGTTGCGCTCGAACATCGAGAGGAGCTGCACCCCGGCCGGCAGGCGCGAGAGCAGCTGGTCGAACCGGTTGAACGCGGCATCCGGGTCGGTCTGCTCGCCCAGCGCCGTCAGCAGCGCCGGCAGCACGACCAGCATCAGCTCGCGCGAGCGCTCGGAGCGCAGCGCCCGCACCCGCCCGGCGCGCCAGCCCCGGAGTGCGGCGATGATCGTCGAGGTGTTGGTGAAGCCGAGCGCACGCAGCGCATCCACCGTGGCCGCCGGCTCGTCCATGCCGCTGAGGTCCAGCACCAACGCGTTGGACGGCACCGCCGGGACCGCCTCGAACACCTCGGCGTAGTGCCGCCGTACCCGCGCCATCTGGCCGGACAGCATCTCGGCGAAGTGCTCGACGTCGCGGCAACCCATGAAGATGGCGAAGCGGCGGATCTCGTCCGGCTTGGTCGGCATGGCATGGGTCTGACGGTCCGCCACCATCTGCAGCCGGTGCTCGACCCGGCGCAGGAAGCGGTAGGCCACCGTCAGCTCCGCCGCCGCGCGTCGGGACAGCCGGCCGGCGCGGACTAGGCGTCGCAGCGCGCCGAGGGTGGTCGGATCGCGCAGGACCGGGTCACGCCCGCCCCAGACGAGCTGCAGCGTCTGCGTCGCGAACTCGATCTCGCGGATGCCGCCCTGGCCCAGCTTGACGTCGAGCCCGGCGAGCGAGGCGCCGACATCGCCGAGCTTGCGGTGCTGGTCGATGCGCCGCTTCATCGCGTGGATGTCGGCGATGGCGGCGAAATCGAGGCCGCGGCGCCAGACGAAGGGGCGGATCTGCTGCAGGAATTCGCGGCCGAGGGCGCGGTCGCCGGCCACGGGGCGCGCCTTGATCATGGCGGCGCGTTCCCAGTTCAGGCCCATGCTCTCGTAATAGGCGAGCGCCGCGGGCAGGGCGACGACCGGGGGGGTGGCCGCAGGGTCGGGGCGGAGGCGCAAATCGGTGCGGAACACATAACCGTTGGCGTCGCGTGCCTCCATTATGGCAACTAAGTAGCGGGCCAAACGTGTGAAGATCGCCCCAAGACCATCCTGGTTTTTTTGTGCAGCCGGGTCATAAAAGAGAATGAGGTCGACATCGCTCGAATAATTCAGCTCGCCCGCGCCCAACTTGCCCATGCCCAGCACGGTCAGGCCGCTGCCCGCGCCCGGTTCGTCCGGGTTGGGCAGGTCGATCTCGCGCGCGTCATGGGCGGCGAGGAGCAGGTGGTCGACCGCTTTGGAGAGCGTCGCTTCGGCGAGCCAGGACAGGGCGGAGGTGACCTGCGCCAGCGTCCACAGGCCGCCGATATCGGCCAGCGCGCAGAGCAGGGCGACCTTGCGCTTGGCTGCGCGCAGCCCGGCGGCGATCTGCGGCCGGGTCGATCTCACGTCGAGTGCGTCGAGCGCGGCGCGGGCTTCGTCGAAGGCGCGATCGGGGCCGTCCTGCAGGAACCGGACCGTCGTCTCGCGTTCGCGGATCAACAGGTCGGAGAGATAGGGGCTGCCGCCGCCGATGGCGCGCAGCATGGGTTCGGCAGCCGGGTCGGCCTCGCCGAAGCGCTCGATCAGTCGCAGCGCGGCGTCGGGGTCGGCGGGCTGGGGCCAGGCGGGCGGGTTGGTCATCGGGGGACACCGTGTCCGGCGTAGGCGAGATCCGTCAACGGCTGGGCATGGGCTGGCGGGCGGCGATCTGGCCGGGCCGGCTGCTGCATGCGGCGCTGCGGGTGGGGCTGGCGATCGTGGTGCTGGGGCTGGTCGGTGCGTCGGCGCTGGCGTGGCGATTGGCGCAGGGGCCGCTCGAGGTGGGCTGGCTGGCGCGCCGGGTCGAGGCGAACGCCTTTGCCGACGGTTCGCCGACGCGGCTGGCGATCGGGGGCGCGAGCATCGCCTGGAACGGGTTCCAGGAGGGCGCCGACGGTGGCTTCGAGATCCGGCTGCGGCAGCTTCGGCTGGTCGATCCGGCCAATGCGCCGATCGCGCGGCTCGAGGAGGCGGACGCGACGGTCTCGCTG
This sequence comes from uncultured Alphaproteobacteria bacterium, assembly GCA_963848035.1. Lineage (GTDB taxonomy): Bacteria > Pseudomonadota > Alphaproteobacteria > Acetobacterales > Acetobacteraceae > JAVVHH01. Next base: position 193,007 of record CAWKCD010000001.1, on the reverse strand, counting down.
CTGCGCCTGCTCGAGTTGCGGGTGGTGCCGCGGCGGATCGCGCTGACCGGGCTGCGGATGCGGGCGGCGCGCTCGGCCGAGGGGGTGGTGACGTTCGATCTGGGCGGGCTGGACGATGGGCAGGCGGAGCCGTCCGGCACCAGCCTCGCCGACGTGATGGCGCAGCTTCGCCAGCCGGCGGGCGACGACCGCGGCAGGAGCGGCGGGCTGCAGATGCTGTCGCAATTGCAACGGGTCACGATCCACGACGCGCAGGTGCAGCTCGACGACCAGGCGACCGGCAAGACGCTGCGTGCCGAACTCGCCGGCCTGGACTTACGGCGGATGGGCGGGGGCGGGGTGAAGGGGGCGGCGTCCGGCACGGTGGCGCTGGCCGAGGCGGTGGCGGCGCTGCGGCTGAACGCGGACCTGCTGCCGGGGGGCGGCACCCATGTCGAGGCGACGCTGGCGCCGACGCAGGCCGGGCCGATCGCGCAGACCAGCGACACGCTGGCGCGGCTGGCCGCGGTCGACGCCGCGGTGCAGGCGCGCGCGACGCTGGACCTCTCGCCGTCGCTGATGCCGACCGCCGCCGAGCTGCACGTGGCGGCAGGCGCCGGGGCGATCTCGGTGGCGCGCGGCACGGTGCGCTTCGACAAGATCGCGGTGGACGCGGCCGGGACGTGGGCCGGCGCGTCGTGGCGGCCGGCGAGCGTCGATCTGCGGCAGGCGCAGGTGGTGATCCCGTCGGGCCGCGGCGGCTGGTCGACCACGCTGGGGGTGAGCGGGCAAGCCAAGCGGGACGCGGGCAAGATCTCCGCGGCGCTGGACCTGACCCTGGACCACGCCGATTTCGCCGATCTCGGGACGATGTGGCCCGAGGCCTGGGGCGGCCATGTGCGGCCGTGGCTGGTCGAGAACGTCACGGGGGGAACGGCGCGGGACGGGGCGTTCAAGGTGAAGGTCGCGGCGCCCGAGGAGCAGCCGGAGAAGGTCGAGGTTCTGGACGCGAGCGGGACGCTGGAAGGGCAGGACGTGACCATCCATTGGCTTCGCCCGGTGCCGCCGGTCGAGCATGCGATGGCGCAGCTGAAGGTGCTCGGCCCGGATGTGATCGACATCGCGATCCCGAGCGCGGTCCAGGGTCCGATCGCGCTGAAGGACGGGCTGGCGCATTTCACGGGCCTGTCGACCAAGGACCAGTTCATGACGGTGACGGCCGGCATCCAGGGCACGGTCGCCGACACGGTGCAGCTGCTGCGGCAGCCGCGGCTGAAGCTGCTCGACAAGCATCCGGTGGGGATCAAGAGCGCGGGCGGGACGGTGGCCGGCAAGCTCAAGGTGGATATGCCGCTCAAGAAGGAGCTGCAGGCCGAGCAGGTGGCGATCGCCGCGCAGGGGCGGCTGAGCAATCTGCGGCTGGGCGGCGTGGTGGCCGGTCGCGACATCGATCGCGGCGACATCCAGTTCGACGTGACGCAGGACGGGATGACCGGCATCCGGCCCGGCGACGGTGGCGAACATCACCGGCACGGTCGAGGTCGAGATGGATTTCCGGAACGGGCCGCCGAACCAGGTGATGCAGCGGGCGAGCCTGAACGGACGGGCGACCGCGGCGCAGATGACGGGGGCGGGGATCGATCCGGGCGGACTGATCACGGCGGGCGATGCCGGGCTCGACATCCATTACACCGGGTTGCGCGACAAGACGGCGCAGGTGGACGTGAAGGCGGATCTGACGGCGGCCGGGCTGTCGCTGGCGGGCTGGCGTAAGCCGCCGGGGCCGGCGGCCGATGCGTCGGCGACGGTGCTGCTCAAGGGCGAAAAGCTGTCGGGGATCGATCATATCGTCGCCAGTGGGCCGGGCATGAAGGTGGCGGCGCATGCCGAGATGGTCGGTGATCGGCCGTTGCTGCTGCGGGTCCAGCACATCGTGCTGGGGCCGACCCAGGCTTCGGGGGAGATCATGTTCCCGGCGCGCCCGGCCGATCCGATCCGGGTGCGGTTGTCGGGGCCGTCGTTGGACTTGTCGAACGAGCTCTCGGCCAAGCCCAGCCGCGCCTCCGAAGGCGAGGCGAACTGGGTCGCGGACGTGCATTTCGACCGTGTCGAACTCGGCAAGGGGAGGGCGCTCGTCGGCTTGACCGCGCATGCCGAGGATGACGGAAAACGGCTGAAGGCGCTGCAGGCGACGTCGACCGGGCCGGAGCGGCTGCAGGCCTCGATCACGCCGCAGGGCAACGGGCGGCGGCTATCGGTCCGGTCCGGCAATGCCGGCGCGCTGCTCGGCGCGCTCGATTCGGGCGGCAACGTGACCGGGGGCTCGCTTGCGGTCGACGCGCATTACGACGACTCGCTGCCCAGCTCGCCGCTCTCGGGCACGTTCGACCTCAGCGATTTCGAGGTGCACGACGCGGTCGGGCTCGGCAAACTGCTGCAGGCGATCACCATCTACGGGATCGTCGACGCCATGCAGGGCCGCGGCGTGCAGTTCACCCGGCTGATCCTGCCGTTCCGCTACGACCGGCAGCAGCTGCATCTCGGCGAGACCCGCGCGTACAGCTCGTCGCTGGGCCTGACCGCGACGGGGTGGATCGATTTCAGCCGCAAGATCATGGACGTTCGCGGCACGATCGTGCCGGCCTATGCGGTCAACTCGGCGCTGGGCCGGATCCCGCTGGTGGGCCATCTGTTCAGCCCGGAGAAGGGCGGCGGCCTGGTCGCGGTCAACTACGCCGTGACCGGCAGCACGGCGGACCCGGGGGTGGTGGTGAACCCGCTCTCGGCGCTCACCCCCGGCTTCCTGCGCCGGTTGTTCAACGTGTTCGGTTGAGCGAGTCTGCGAGCCCGGCAGCAGAGTCGCTAGATCCGACTAGTCGCGCGGCCGGCAGTTGATCGAGACCGACGTCATCCTCGTGTAGACCGGCTGCATGCCCGCGAATTCGTCGCTGCCGCGCTTGGAACGGCGGCGGCGGCGCAGCGCGGCGGCGCCGAACAGGCCCATCCCGAGGACGCTGAGGCTCGCCGGCTCGGCGATCGGTGAGAGGTAGGCCTGGGACTGGGTTTTGCCGCCGCCATCCAGCACGGCGACGCGCATCGCCGGGTCCGAGGCCCACTGGCCGGATTTGAGATTGGCGAGATAGCGCCCGGCCAGATCGGTGACGTCCTGGTTGCCGCTGACGGTCAGCGACGGCCCGTATTCCGCCTCCCAGATCGCGACCTGCAGCGCCGCCGAGGCGTCCTCAACCTTGCCGATGGTGGGCAGCACGTGGGTGAGCAGCCCGTTGATCAGGTCGGCCAGCGAGCCGGTCAGGTAGGAGCCGGTGGAGAACTGGCCCGCGGGGGTCAGCCAATCCGCGACGTCGATGCAGAAGGTCGCGAGCGTTCCGGTCGCGCCGTTGATGCCCATGAGCTGGATCTCGCCGGCATACACCGTCTCACGGCCGCCGACGGCGCTGCCGCTCAGCGTCACCTTCTGCGGATCGATCACCGTCGCGCTCGAATAGGTCAGCGTGCCCGCGCGGGCGCTGCCCAGCGTCGCCACGCAGGCGACCAACAATGCCAAGATCCTGCAGCCCATAAGACCGGTGCTCCGCCCTCTGATCGGCGGAACGATACAAGCCAAGGATGTATGAAAGATGAACGCCGGTCAGGCCGGCGGGCGAGGTTCCAGGCGCAGCAGCTTGGCCAGTTCCTCGATGCCGCGGCGGATCTTGGCGTAGGTCGCGGCGGCGAAGGCGGCGTCGCCGTCGACGGGGTCGTCGATCTCGCCGATCCCGATCAGGTCGCCGAGCAGAAACACGGCGCCGCGCCGGTGCGGGTAACGGTCGGCCACGGCGGCGACGTTGACGCGGTCGAACACGACGATGAGGTCGGCGGCGTCGGCGGCGTCGCGCTCGAGCCATTGCGAGCGGTGGGCGTCGAGATCGATCTGCTCGGTGCGGGCCTGGGCGCGGAACAGGTCCGGCACCGGGCGGTCGCGCCGCGGCATCATGCCGGCGGACGAGACCTGCACCCGGGCTTGCCCGGCCGCGAGCTGGCGCATGATCGCGGCGGCGTAGGGGCTGCGGCAGATGTTGCCCTGGCAGGCGAACAGCACATGGACGATGGACTTGTTGCGCCCGACGCGGCGGACCAGGCGGCGCGCGCGGGCCTCGTTGACGGTTCGGGTGCCGGGGGCTTTGCGCCAGGCGCGGCCGATGCCGCCGGACCAGATCGCCATGATCTCGGCGTAGGCCGGCGCGCGGTCGTCGGTCACGAACACGTCCTGCCGCTCGCGGCCGACCAGGGCCTTGCGCAGGCCGAGCAGCCGCTTGCCCAGCGCCATCGCGCGGCCCGGCAGGCGGATCCCCTGCGCCTGCGCCTCGGCGAGGGCCGCGACCATGTCGGGCACGAAATTGCGGCCGAACACGCCGACGCGGTAGGCCACGGGCGGGGTCTCGAGCCCGTCGACCAGGAGCTGATACCAGCGATAGGGGAAGTCGACGCCGAGGCCGACCGGCAGCGGCAGCGAGCCCCAGGGGCGGGCGTTGACCTCGAGCAGGATCCAGTCGCCGGCGGCGTTGCGCTTGAACTCGAACATCGCGACGCCGGTGTACGAGACGCCCTTGGCGAGCGCGGCGCAGGCCTCGACCAGCTCCGGCGCCGGGGCGGCGCTGACGCGGTAGAAGCTGCTGCCGGAGCGTTCGTGGACGCGGTGATGCTCGAAGGCCTGCAGCAGCTTGCCGCGATGCGCCAGGATGGAGACGCCGAGGCCGAAGCCTTCGAAGCAGGATTCGACGATGAGGCTGTCTGGCTCGGCGTCGGCGAGCAGTTCGCGGAGCAGCGCCGGGTCCGCGGTGACGTGGACGCGGCCGCGCTTGGCGAGCCCGTCCAGCGTGTAGGAGCGGCGCGGCTTGAGCACGACCGGGCTGCCGAACTCCTCCAGCAGGGCGAGCGGATCGTCGTCGGGGCGGGCGAGCCGGCCGCGCGCGACGGCGACGCCAACCTCGGTGGCGAGCTCGCGGGTGCTGTGCTTGTCGAACAGCACGGCGATGGCTTCGTCGTTGGGAATCGCGAGGCGGGTGAGGGCGCCGAATTCCTCGCGGAAACGCTGCATCGGCAACAGGTTGCGCTCGTCGCAGGGGATGACGATGTCGTAGCGCTGCTCGGTCAGGAGGGCGCGCATGGCCCGGGTCCAGGCCTCGCCGCCCTCCATCCAGGGCGGCACGTCCTGGATCGCCTTGATGTAGGTCGAGGCCAGAGCGGGGGAGCGGAAGTCGAACGGGGCGGCATGCACCTCGATGCCCTGGCGACCGAGCGAGCGGACGGTGGCGAGGAAGCCGCGGGTGTCGTCGCCCATGACCAGCGCCTTGCCGCCGCGCGAAACACGGCCGGCCGGGACCACGCCGAGGGTCTCGGGCGGCATCAGGTCGTCGTCACTCAGCATCTGCCGCAGCGCGGGCGCGTTGGAGAGGGTGCTCACTCGAGACTCGCGGAGCGCATCATCAGCGCCAATCTGCTCACAGTCGCCGTGGCCCAGCGGGGTTGCGACGTGAAATAGGCGATATAACGCTCTAACTTTGCAAGGAATTGATCGCGTTCGGTGGGCGTGCGGGCGTATGGCGAGCCGCCGGGCATCAAAGTCGAGCTGTGATAGGTCAGCACGAAGTGGCGGTGGCCCTGGGCCAGGGCGGCTTCGGTCTGACGGCGCATGTCGGTGAAGTCGTGGCCTTCCGGGCTCAGGCGCAGGCGCTCGAGGAGGCCGAGCCGGGCGGCGATGCCGGGCAGGCGGGCGGCGCGGAGGCGGTCGAGCCAGGGATACAGCGCGGGCCCGGCGGCGGCGGCGCGGCCGGCGAAATGGACGGAAAGCGGCACCTCGGCGAGGTCGGCGGCCAGGAACGGGCGGTCGGGCAGCGCGCGGAAATCGGGGCCGTGGATCGGCGAGAAGTCGCTATGCGGCACCACGCTGGCGTCGGCGGTGAAGCCGAGGGAGCGCAGTGTGTCCGGCGTGTCGGCGCCGATGCCGTAGCGGCCGGCTTTGTAGACGGTCGGCGGCAGGCCGTAATTGGCTGAAATGGCGTCGCGCAGCGCCTCCAGCTTCTGGCGCCGCAGCAGAGGCGGCAGGTTGCTGGCGAAGGAGTTGCGCGCGCTGACCGTCTCCTCGTGCGGCGGGTTGACCCAGGGGTGGAGGTGGGCGCCGATCTCGCAGCGACCGGCCTCGAGGATCGGGCGGAGCACGGTGACCGCGCTCTGGGTGGTGGCGACCGGATAGTCGATGCAATAGGTCGGGACGATGCCGGCGGCGTCGAACAGGGATTGCGCCAGGGGTTGGCTGTCGATGTTGCGGACGCTGGTGCTGAGCCGGTCGAACGGCGCGTTCCAGTCGAACTCCTCCTCCGTGTCGACCACGACCAGCAGGGTCGGGGGCGTGTCCGGCGGTGGCTGGTAAATGTGCCGGACCGAAAGCGGCATGAATCCCTCGAAATGACGATCTCGCTCTAGAATATTGAAAAGCGAGCAACTTTACCGAACGGACCAGTCCGTTCGGTTGATGTTGCTCTAGCAGGAGCTTCGGCCGGCGAGAAGCATTGCGTTGGTGCGGTGCGGCGAAAGCCCGTGCGGCGTTTATTGGAGCTGCGGCTGGTCCTTCGGCGGCATGCGCGGGGGCAGGAGCGGCGTGAAGGAGAGGCCGTCGCCTTCGCTGGGGGCGGCGCCGACGAGGGCGCCGTTGCTGGCCGGGTCGCCGCCGGCAGTTTCGAGCGAGATCTCGCTGTTGACGTGCGGCTTGACCGGATCGGCGGCGCCGCCGGCGCCGAGCCCCTTATCGTCGGTGAGGCCGCCTTGGGGGCGGCCTTCGCGGATCGCGTGGATGGCGCGGTCGGCCTTCTCCGCGGTGGCGGCGCGGTAGGGCAGGCGGTAGGCGCGGGGCGGGCCGTTCGGGCGGTTGTCGGTGTCGAGCGCCTCGACCCACAAATAGATCCCGCCGGCCTCGTCGGTGAGGGAATGCGGCTCGATGATGCGGGCTTGGAGCAGCTTGAAGTAGGGCGGCAGCTTGTCGGGCGAGGCCCAGCCCAGCAGGGTACGGGCGGCGACGAAGTCGAAGACGTAGAACGCGCTGGTGAGCACGATCAGGGCGGCCTTCAGACGCCAGGAGAAGCGGGCGTAGATCAGCAGCGCGAGCAGCAGCGCGCCGACCAGCGCGTAGGAGAGGGCGAGCGCGAGGACGACGGTTTGCAGGTCGATCATGGGGCGGGCCTGGCGCCGGCGGGGCCGCGGCTCTGGGTGTCCATCAGGCCGCCGTTGCGGGTGCGGTCGCGGAAGGTCTCCATCAGCGATTTCTGGCGGCGGTTGACGTCGGTGACGCGGCCGTCGTTGTCCAGCGTGAAGCGGACGGCGGTCTGTTCGTCGCCGGAGTGATCGACGAAGACTGTGTCGTCGAAGATCACCTGCGCGGTGGGATTGAGCTTCTGCACCTTCACCTTGGCCGGGACCTTCTGGCCGGTGGTGGCGACGAAATGCGAGACGTTGACGGTGTATTCGCCGGCCAGGATGCCGCGGACGGTGACGATCTCCTCGCGGATGGACGAGGTGATACGCTTGCCGTTGACGACGACGAAATCGTTCGCGCCGCCGCGGTCGTCGCGATCCAGCGTGAGGAAGCCGGCTTCGCGGTGGCGATACCAGGCGATGTTGCCGGCCGGGTCCTGGACGAAGAGGTCGAGGTCGTCGGGGTGGGCGTCGGGCCAGTCGAGGGTGATGAGGAACTCTGCCTTGGAGTCGATCTTGCCCTCTTTGGCGTCGGGCGAGATGGCCAGCAGCGCGAGGAAGAACAGGAAGGCGACGACCTGCAGCGCCTTGAACAACATGACGCTGAACGGATCGAACGGCTCCTCGCGGGGGTAGAGGCCGAAATCGTCAAGCATGCAGCCGCTCGAGCACGGGCGTCACCCGGGTCTCGGTGAGCGTCACGGTCTCGGCGAACACGCGCTGCGTGGCGGCATCGAGCATGTAGTACTGGATCTTGATCAGGACCGAGCCGACCAGCCCGGCCAGCGTCGTGTACATCGCGACCGCCATGCCGTCGCTCATGACGCCCATGGAGGCGCGCATGCCGACCTTGTCGGACGCGTCGAGCCCGGCGATGGGCGCGAGCATGATGATGAAGCCGACGATGGTGCCGAGCAGGCCGAGCTTCATCAGCGTGTCGGACGCGAAGGCGCCGAAGCCGTTGGAGCCGCGTAGTCGGTCGGCGAGCGCGCGGAGGAGGAGGGTCTGGTCGATCTGGCCGGCGCCGCGCATCTGCGCCTTGGTGACGAGGTTGCGGATGTGCGCGGTGACGGCGCCTTCGGGAAGGGTGCGGGCGCCGTCGGCGAGAATGTCGGCGCCGGCCGGGCCGGAGAGGGCGGCGGAGTCGCGCCGGGCGGTCTCGGCTTCGCGGGCGATGGCGACGGTGCGGACCAAGCAGTGCAGCGAGGCCGCGACGTAGAGCGCAAGGATGACGACGGAGATGTAGGTGCGGTCCGCGGCGAGCATCGTCTGCAGCAGGCGGTAGCGCCAGAGGAGGACTCCGGCGAAGACGACGAGGCCGGTGAAGATGAGCCAGCGCAGCAGGGGCGCGCGTTCAGGGCTGGTTTGCGGCGCGGCCGTGTCGATCGTCAGTGCAGCGCTGCTCATGCCTGTTTCGCCCTCCCGTCCGCTTCAAGGGCGGCTTGGGATCGAGCTTACCCGAACCGGGCCAAGTTGGAATGGCATAGGGCGGACAGTGAACCGCCGCCGGGGGGATTGCCCGGCGGCGGCGGAAGGCACGGTGGTTGGATGTGGCGGGTTACTTCTTGGCGGTCTTGCCCTTCGGCGCGGCCTTGGTGGCGGCGGCGGGGGGATTCATCGCGTCCTTGACCTGCTTGGCGGGCGTGAAGTTGAGCTTCTTGGAGGCGGCGATCTGAATGGTCTCGCCGGTCGCCGGATTGCGGCCCTGGCGCGCCTCGCGCGCGGCCACCTTGAACTTGCCGAAGCCGGGAATGCTGACTTCTTCGCCGTGCTGTGCGGCCTCGACCACTTCGCTAAATACGCCTTCGACCAATTGCCGTGCGTGCTTCTTGTCCACGCCATGCTTCGTCGCGATTTTTTCGGCCAGTTCGGTAACGTTCATCAGAGGTCCTTTCCGGGTTTGTAACGTGTAATGCTGATCCGTATGGGCCGGTGCCCCCCCTGCGCCAAACCGGATAATCCCGCTTGTTCGGAGTCGGCCTCGCACCAGTGTTATCCATAAGCCTTGCTGGACGGCAAGCCCCGCGGACCTGGCAAAGCGTGTAATCCCGGCGATTCTGTGGCGCTTTCGCAACCGGTGGATGAAATTGCCACACCAGTAAACCGAACGGTTCAGCCGAGGTTGCGCAATTGGACCGAGTTGGTGGTCTAGATTCGGGGGCTGGAACCGAGCGCACGGGCGCGTGTTTCTCGCTTATGCGAAAACGATCTATATAACAGGACTGTGCCTTCCGGATGACGGTCGGCTTTAGCTGCAAGGCGGCAAGATGAGTGGTTTCCGCGGGAAGGCGCCCGGCGCCGGATCGGGCGAAATGTCTCGACGGACGCAGCAATTGCGCCCGGCCATCGCGCTCGATGCGAAGGAGTTCGGCGAAGGCGCGGCGGCTTCGGCGGGCCGGGGCGGAGCCCTCCGCGATCGCCGAGGCGCTCGGAGTGGCGGTCGAGGAAGTGGAGAAGGCGCTGGTGCAAATGCGCTCGCCGCGACCGGAAACCACGCGCGGGACGCTCAACGTCACCTTGGCGGCGCATCGGCTGATCATGCAGGAGCGGCGCGGCGACGAGCCGATCTGGCGGACGGTGGACCGGATGCTGGATGAATTGCTGCGGCTGCGCGGGGCGGCCGGTGCCAAACGGCCGAAGGCGACCAAATCACCGGAAGATCTGCCTCTTCTGGCGTTAACCGAATCTTGAGAACAGGAGCGCAATCTCTCCCTATGCTCTACGCAATGCACGACGCCGTCAGCGCAGCGATGTTGCCCGCCCGGATGTGGGCCCAAGCTGCCAGCACTGTCCTGAAGATGCCGGGTGGGCCGGAGAATTCTGAGTTGGCCGAGCCGGGCTGCGATCGCCTGGGCCGAGGTGACGGACGACGTGCTGCGTCCGCGCGGCAAGCCGGCCTGGAACATCAAGGTCAAGCGGGGCGAGTCGGAGGGGCGTGACGGAGGAGGTCGTTCTGGACCGGCCGTTCGTGCGGCTGCTGCGCTTCGTGGCGCCTGGCAGCGCGCCGGGCCGCGGGTGCTGCTGGTCGCGCCGATGAGCGGGCATCATGCGACGCTGCTGCGCGGCACCGTGCAGGACATGATGGATGCCGGGCTCGAGGTGTTCATCACGGATTGGCGGGACGCGCGGATCGTGCCGCTGGTCTATGGCGACTTTGACTTGTCGAGTTATGTCGAGACCATCGTGAAGCTGCTGCAGCATCTCGGGCCGCAGACGCATGTGGTGGCGGTCTGCCAGCCGGCGCCGGCCGTCGTGGCGGCGGTGTCGCTGATGGCTTCGCGCGGTGACCCGGCGCAGCCGCGAACCATGACGTTGATGGGTGGCCCGGTGGATACCCGCGCCGCGCCGACCGTCGTGACCAAGCTCGCAGCGCAGCACCCGATCGACTGGTTCGAGCGCCATGTCGTGGTCACCGTGCCGCCGTGGCATCCGGGCGCGTTCCGCCGGGTTTATCCGGGCTTCCTGCAGCTGGCCGCATTCATCTCGATGAATCCGGATCGGCATGTCGAGGCGCACAAGCGGATGTTCCAGCACCTCATCAAGGGCGACGAGGAGAGCGCTGCAGCGCATCGGCGGTTCTACGACGAGTATCTCGCGGTCATGGACGTGCCGGCGAGCTACTACCTGCAGACGGTCGAGACGTTCTTCCAGAAGCATGACCTGGCGACCGGCAAGATGAAGGTGCGGGGCGAGCGGGTCGATCCGTCGGCGATCGAGCGGACGGCGCTGCTGACGGTGGAAGGCGAGTTGGACGACATCTCGGCGCCGGGTCAGACGATCGCGGCGCATGTCATGTGTTCCTCGATCCCGGTCAGCCGCCGCGGGCAGTATCTGCAGCCGGCGGTGGGTCATTACGGGATTTTCAATGGCCGCAAGTGGCGCAGCGAGATCCTGCCGCGGATCAAGCAGTTCATCGAGGCGAACGACCGCGTGGGCAGCGCCGGGATGGGGACGTTGCGCGAACGCGCGATCACGTCCGTCGCGGCGGAATGATCCCGCGGCGAGGGGTGGTCCCCGCGCCGCGAAGATGAGAGGTTGGACGATCAATTAGGGAGATCGTCCATGGCTGGTTCCAGCAAGATTGCGCTCGTCACCGGCGCCGGCAGCGGCGTCGGCCGTGCGTCGGCGCTCGCATTGGCGGAGGCGGGCTGGAAAGTCGGGCTTGTGGGCCGTCGTCGCGATGCGCTCGAGGAGACCGCGGGGCAGGGTTCGGCGGACAATTTCCTGGTGCTGCCGACGGACGTTTCGCAGGCGGACGCAGTGACGGCGGCGTTCGCTGAGTTGAAGGCGAAGTGGGGCCGGTTGGACATGCTGTTCAACAATGCCGGGATGGGCACGCCGGCGCTGCCGATCGACGAGCTTTCGGTCGAGCAATGGAGCGCGGTGATCGGGGTCAACCTGATGGGCTCGGTGCTGTGCGCGCGGGCGGCGTTCCACATGATGCGCGAGCAATCGCCGCAGGGCGGGCGGATCATCAACAACGGGTCGATCTCGGCGCATACGCCGCGGCCGGGCTCCTCGCCGTATACGACGACGAAGCATGCGATCACGGGGCTGACGAAGTCGTTGTCGTTGGATGGGCGGGCGTTCGACATCGCTTGCAGCCAGATCGACATCGGCAATGCGGTGACGCCGATGACGGAGCGGATGACGAAGGGCGTGCCGCAGCCGAACGGGACGATGATGGTCGAGCCGCGGATGGACGTGAAGCATGTCGGCGGACATGGTGGTGCACATGGCCGGACTGCCGTTGGAGGCGAATATTCAGTTCGTGACCGTGATGGCGACGAAGATGCCGTTTATTGGGCGAGGTTAGAACTCCAAGCTGGCGGCCTCTGACGCGGTTCTTGCACCGCGCTCACGGCCTCAGGCCGCTCCGCGGGTGCTCGAACCTCCGCCAGCGGGATCGAAGGTTCTTTCAGCGCGCCCGTTGGCTCAATCGCCGATCGCGGCGCCGGCTGGCGCCTCTGGGGTCGTGCGGCGCCGAATAGTTCTGGCGCCGGGCAGCTCGGGCACGCCGACGTTGAGGGATCTGGTCTGCGCCGAAGCCGGTGGGTGTCAGGCGGGGCGCGCCGGCGACGATGCCTTCGGCGACTGCCCCGGGTGCGCTCTCGATGAATCTGTAGCCGCGGTTGCTCGAGCAAAGCGCGCGTGTCGGGGGAGAGGGCGAACCGCTCGATGCAGACCGTATCGGGCAGCCATTGGTGGTGGATGCGCGGCGCGTCGATGGCTTCCTGGATCGTCATGCCGTGGTCGATCACGTTGAGGATGGCCTCGAGAGTGATGGTGATGATGCTGCGGACCGCCGGGGCTGCCGATCACCATCACGGTCTTGCCGTCTTTGCTGACGATCGTCGGCGCCATCGAGCTGAGCGGCGTCTTGCCTGGGGCGATCGCGTTGGCTTCGCCCTGGACGAGGCCGAACATGTTGGGCGCACCCGGCTTGCTGGTGAAATCGTCCATCTCGTTGTTGAGCAGGATGCCGGTGCCCGGCGGCGACGCGATGGGCGCCGAACCAGTCGTTGAGCGTGTAGGTGACCGCGACCGCATTGCCGGCTTGGTCCAGACGGAGATACTGGGTGGTATTGTTGCCCTCGTGCGGGGGCGTGCCGCGGCGGCAGTTCGGCAGACGGCGTCGCGCGACTGTGCGTCGATATGGTCGCGGATCGCGGACGGCGTAGGCCGGGTCGAGCAGTCGCGCGATCGGGTTCTGCGACGAAGTCCGGGTCGCCGAGGCGCGAGTTGCGGTCGAGGAAGGCGTGGCGCATCGCCTCGACCAGGACGTGCACCTCGGCGGCCGAGTGGAAGCCCATGGCTGCGTAGGTCGTAGCCCTCGAGGATGTTGAGGATCTCGCAGAGCACGACGCCGCCGGAGCTCGGCGGCGGCGCGGATTGGATGAGGTAGCCGCGATAGGTGCACTGGACCGGCGACATTCGCGGACGTCATAGGCCTCAAAGTCGCGCTTCTGCAGGATGCCGCCGCCGGCGCCGTGCTCGCGGCGACGATCGCGTCGCCGATCGGGCCGCGATAGATCGCGTCCGGACCGTCGGCGGCGAGGCGTTCGAGCGTGCGCGGCGAGGTCGGGCTGGACGAGGCGGTCGCCGGGCTGCAGGCGGTGTCCGTCCGGGCAGGAAGATCGCCGCGGCGGCCGGGTCGCGCGCGAGCTTTTCGTTGCCGAGTGTGAACAGCGCGACATCGCCGGGCGTCGAGCACGAAGCCGTCGCGGGCGAGCTGGATCGCGGGCGCGAGCACGGCGGCGCGGGGTAATTTGCCGTATCGCGCCCGCGCGGCTTCGAGCCCGGCGGCCGAACCGGGCACTCCGACGGCGAGCCAGGTGTCGGTGGAGCGGCCTTTGGCGACGTCGCCCTGCGTCGTCGAGGAACATGCCCGGTGTGGCGGCAAGGGGCGCTTTTTCGCGGAAGTCGAGGAAGGTGGTGCGGCCGTCGGCCAGGCGGAGGGTCATGAAGCCGCCGCCGCCGAGATTGCCGGCGGCGGGGTAGACGACGGCGAGGGCGTAGCCGACGGCGACGGCGGCGTCGACGGCGTTGCCGCCCTGGGCGAGCATGTCGAGGCCGGCTTTGGAGGCGAGCGCCTGGGCGGAGACCACCATGGCGTGGCGGCCGGGGACGGGGGCTTGGTCGTATGCAAAGGCGGGCGTGGCGATCAGTAGGGTGAGGAGGGCGCGGCGCAGCATTCGGCTCAGCTCCCCGGCATCGCTTGGGCGGCGGGGAAGAAGACTTCGCGCCAGTCGGCGGGTTTGGCGGGCAGGGCGGCGGTTTCGGTCATGAATTCGGCGAAGCGCATGATGCCTTTCGGGACCGAGGTCCATTCGTTTTCGGGGCGGCGGATCATGTCGGCGATTTCCTCGGGCGTGAGCTTGGCTTTCTCGACGCGGGCCCAGGTCGCGGCGGCTTCGAGCGGGTGTTCGCGGATCATGGCGAGCGATTTGTCGAGGGCGGCGAGGAAAGCCTCGATCACCTTGGGGTTGGCGTCGTGATAGCGGGTGGTGGTCCAGACCAGGTTGAAGGTGTGGGGGACGCCCATGACGTCGTAGCTCGAGAGCACGCGGTGGAGGCGGGGGGAGGCTTCCTCCTCGTACATAAAGGGGGCGGCGGTGAAGTGGGCGGTGATCTCGCTGCTGCCGCTGGTGAGCGCGGTCATGCCGTCGGGGTGGCCCATGCTGACGGTGAGGCGGTCGAGGCGGAATTCCTGACCGGGGCCGAAGGCTTGGCGGGCGGCCATCTGGAGAAGCACGGCCTGGACGGAGACCTTCACGCTGGGGAGCGCGATGCGGTCGCGGTCGGTGAAGTCGGTGACGGCGTGGATCTCGGGGCGGCTGGTCATGAGCCAGACGGGCATGTTGCCGAGGGCGGCGATGGCTTTGACTTTGAGGTTGGTGCGGGTGCGGCTCCACATGGTGAGCATGGGGCCGACGCCGCCGCTGGCGATCTGGATGGAGCCGGAGATGAGGGCGTCGTTGATCGGGGCGCCGCCGGTGAAGGTGAGGAATTCGGGCGTGAGGTCGAGACCGCGGGCGCGGCCTTCCTGTTCGAGGAGATTGGCGTCCTGCATGAGGATCAGCGGCAGGTAGGAGATGCCGAATTGGCGGGCGATGCGGACCGTTTCGGCGCGGGCGGCGGTGGCGGTGACCATGACGGTCAGAAACAATGCGGCGATGCGATTTCGCGTCATGGTCACCTCTTTGGACTGCGGCCATTATGGCCGGGCCTGGGAGGAATGGCGAAGCGATGAGGAACACGAAGACGTTGCTGGTGCCGCATGTGATGGCCGAGGCGGGGCTTGCGGTGCTGCGGGCGCGGGCGGATGTGCAGACCGTGATCTATCCTGGGACGATCGGGGCCGAGGCGTTCCGGCTGCTGCTGCCGGAGGCGAGCGGGGTGGCGTTGGGGTCGACGCGGTATGGGCAGGCGGAGTTGGACGCGACGCCGCTGCTCGAGGTGGTGGGGCGGTTGGGCGTGGGGTTCGATGCGGTCGATATCCCGGTGCTGACGGCGCGGGGCGTGCCGCTGATGATCGCGGGGACGGCGAATTCGACGAGCGTCGCCGAGCATGCGGTGTTCATGATGATGGCGGTGGCCAAGCGGGCGCTCGAACTGCATGCGCGGACGCGGGACGGGCTTTGGCACGACCGGACCAGCTTCCTGCCGCGGGAGATGATGGGGTCGACGGTGCTGGTGATCGGGTTCGGGCGGATCGGCAGCCGGACGGCGCCGCGCTGCGCGGCGTTCGGGATGCGGGTGTTGGTGAGCGATCCGTATGTGGCGGCCGACACGATCCGGGCGACGGGGTTCGAGGCGGTGGCGGATCTGGATGCGGCGTTGGGGGTTGCGGATTACGTGACGATCCATTGTCCGCGCAATCCGGAGACGCTGGGGATGTTCGGGGCGGCCCGGCTGGCGCGGATGAAGCCCGGCGCGGTGCTGGTCAATACGGCGCGGGGCGGGATCGTCGACGAGGGGGCGCTGTTGGCGGCGCTGCAGTCGGGGCATTTGGCGGGCGCCGGGCTGGATGTGATGGCGCAGGAGCCGCAGGGGGCGGGCAACCCGGTGCTGGCGTTGCCGAACGTGATCTGCTCGCCGCATCTGGCGGGGGTGACGGTGGAGGCTTGGGACGCGATTTGCGTTAATACGGCGCGGAACATGCTGTCGGTTTTGGATGGGGCGCCGATCCGGGAGCACGTCGTCAACCAGGAGGTGTTGTGAGGGGCGCGCGATCCGGCTACGCCTGCCGCCCGCCCTTCGATGGGAGCCTCGATACATGCGCCGCCTGACCCTTTTCCTTGCTGGAGCCTTGAGCATCGCCATGACCGCATCCGCCGCGCCTGCCGACAGTTACGTGACCACGGCTTCCGGGCTGCAATATCATGACGAGGCGGTGGGCACGGGGGCGGAGCCGAAGTCGGGGCAGACGGTCAACGTGCATTACACGGGGTGGCTGTACAATGGCGGGAGCAAGGGAGCGAAGTTCGACAGCTCGCGGGATCGCGGCAAGCCGTTCAGCTTTCGCCTGGGGCAGGGGCAGGTGATTCCTGGGTGGGACGAGGGGGTTGCGAGCATGCATGTGGGCGGCAAGCGGACGCTGATCTTGCCGCCGGATCTGGGTTATGGCGCGCGCGGGGCGGGTGGGGTGATTCCGCCGAATGCGACGCTGATGTTCGATGTGGAGTTGCTTGGGATTCAGTAGCGTTGGGGCGAGTGGTTACGATCTGACGTTTGGTGCCCATTGCGAGATGGCCGGAAATCGGAGGGATGGGTGGTGAACGGCCTGTCTGGTTTCAGCGATACTATTGGGTAAGCGGACCTTGTGAGCTGCCCTGTCGGGCGGAAAAGCGCAGCGCATTCCGCCATGAAGAGAGGAGCGCTGCCGCTCTTTCCTGCCGGAGTTTTGCCGATAACCCTGTCGCGGCGGAGCGCGGATGAGCCAGTGGAGGCAGGCTAGCCTCGTTGAACAAAGTTGGCGGAATGTCGCTTCGCTTTTCCGCCCTACGTTTGCTGGGTCATGGCGCGCGCGGAGCGGGTGGGGTGATCCCGCCGAATGCGACGCTGAAGTTCGATGTGGAGTTGCTTGGTATCCAGTAGCGCTGGGGCGAGTGGTTACGATCTAACGCTTGGCGCCCAGTGCGAGATGGCCGGAAATGGCAATGATGGGTGGTGAACGGTCGGACGGCTTTGGTGTGTTGAGAACCTGCAAGCGGACATCGCCAAATCTGCAATCGACGCTTTGAGCCCTCGGAGATCGAGGAAAGGACTCCCAAGCGGAAAATGGATGCTTCTCCTATCCGTGATTTGGCAAGAAAATGGGGACGATTCCGTGGTAACCGAATCGTAATCGTTGCAGAGTATGTCCAGTCAAATACTGGGATAGAGCGCGTGTCGGTGGTGTTGGCGGATGTGAGATCGACTTTGCAAAAAATGGATCGTTCCTCAGGCTGCCAATGCCTGATCGGATCACTGAGCGAGTTTTCAAAGTGCAACTAGAAGATCCACCTCACAGCGGTCCTAGTGGAGCGAATCTAACATTTGGTGCCCTCGTCGGACGGCAGCGATGATCTTGTCCGGGTCCTTGGTCCAGCGGAAGGGACGCGGGGCATCGTTTGCCTGAGCAATGTATCGGTTGATTGCCGCCTGCAACGATACAAGCGAATGGAACACGCCCCGCTTGAGCCGCTGCTTGGTGAGCTTGGCAAAGAAGCCCTCGACAGCGTTCAGCCACGAGGCCGAAGTCGGCGTGAAGTGGAAGGTGAAGCGCGGGTGGCGCCCCAGCCACTCGATCACCTTGGGATGCTTGTGGGCGGCGTAGTTGTCCAGGATCACATGGATCAGCTTGCCCGCAGGAACCTCACACTCAATGGTATTGAGGAAGCGGATGAACTCCTGGTGTCGATGACGTTGCATGCAGCGTCCGATCACGCGGCCCGCCGCCACGTCCAAGGCGGCAAACAGCGTGGTCGTGCCGTTCCTGATGTAGTCATGCGTCATCGTGCCGCAGCGACCGCGCTTGAGCGGCAGCCCCGGCTGAGTGCGATCGAGCGCCTGGATCTGGCTCTTTTCGTCCATCGAGAGGACCACAGCGTGCGCCGGAGGATCGATGTAGAGGCCGACGACATCGCGCAGCTTTGCCGCGAAGTTGGGATCGTTGGACAGCTTGAACTGGCGCAGCCGGTGCGGTTGAAGGCCGTGCGCCCGCCAGATGCGCTGCACCGAACTGACGCTGATACCGACTGCCTTGGCCATTGCGAGCGCAGTCCAGTGGGTCGTCTCGCCCGGCGGCGGCTCGATCGTGAGCGCCACGACGCGCTCAGCGATCTCCGGGGCGAGCGGCGGGATGCGCGACGGCCGCGTCTTGTCGCGCAGTAGCCCGTCCACACCTTCCTGCATGAAGCGCTCTTGCCAGCGCCAAACAGCGGTTTTGGCGACACCGGCCTCTCGCATGATCTCAGCCGTGCCGCAGCCTTCGCTGGTCAGCAACACGATCCGAGCTCGCCAGGCGTGCTTCTGCGGGCTGTTGCGATCGGCCGCGATGGCAGCAAGCCGCTCGCGGTCGGCGGGGGAGACATCGACAATGACACCGGTGCGCATGCTCCGGACTCGCACGTCGCGCCGAGCCGTGGGAATCCCAAATGGACTCGACCGTCAGATTTCATCCACTAGGCTGAGTGAATTGGTTCTTTTCTTACTTCTTGGTCCTCTTATCGGATTGACTCTTCTTAGAGTAACAGCCCACCGTCTTGTCGATACATTCGTCGGCCTGCAAGCCCTTTTCAGCCCACTTGTATTTCTATGCTTCATTTTTGGGTTTCCTTCTGCATTTCTCACCGGGCTGGCGTGGCAAATAGCGAGCACTCCATATGCCGGAACGCTGCCGTCGCGCCGAATCCGCTTTGTCGCGACCATCTCCACTGGCGGTGTTTGTGGCGTGCTTGTCATGAAGGAGATGGGGGACACTACCAACTGGTGGTCCTATGGGTTGCACGGTGTTCTCTCTGCCACGGTCTGCTGTTTCATCGTTGAAGCAATGCGAGCAAAGGCTTCAGTAGAACACCAAAGATTAAGTAACGGAAAATCTCAAAAAATATAGCTTTTGATGACTTCGCGGCTGACCGGTCAACTTGCCGATCTTACCAAGGCCCTCCGATTGGGAGCTGTCGTTGGGTGTGACGATGTCAGCTTCCGGGTATCCAAAGCAAACAGGTAAATGTCCAGGATGGGTCGGGAGCTGACATGGCTCGAACCGGACCAAGCGTCAAATACCACTCGCTATAACGAGGCGATTTGTTCCGCCAGGCGGGCGAAGACGGGGACGGCGTCGATTAGGGCGGAGAGGCTGACGGATTCGCGGGGGGTGTGGGCGACGTTGATGTCGCCGGGGCCGAGGATGAGGCAGGGGGCGAGTTGTTGGAGTTCGGAGGCGTCGGTGCCGAAGGGGACGGTGCTGGGGGGGGCGCCGGTGAGGGTGCTGGCGAGGGCGATGAGGGGGTGGTCGGCGGGGAGTTCGGGGGGTGGGGCGCCGCGGGTCTCGGTGACGTCGATGCCGTGTTTGGCGGCGGCGTCGTGGACGGCGGCGACGATGGGCGCGGGGTCGATGCCGGCGCTGTAGCGGTAGCGGATGCGGGCGGTGGCGCGGGGGGTGGTGACGTTGATGGCGGCGCCGTGGTTGTCGAGGATGGGGTTGAAGTCGCTGAAGGCGGGGTCGTAGGCGGGGTCTTGCAGCGCCGGGTCGGTCCGGAGGCGTTCGTGCAGCTTGGCCATGTCGCCCATGAAGGCGATCAGGTCCCAGTTGGCGTTGCGGCCGCGGCCGGTGCTGCTGTGGGCCTGGATGCCGGTGGCGGTGGCGGTGAACTCGATGTGGCTGCGGTGGCCGCGGATGGGGATCATGCCGGTGGGTTCGGCGATCAGGATGGCGCGGGGGGCGAAGCTGCGGGCGAGTTGGCTCGAGCGGGCGAGCAGGTTGGCGCCCTGCTTGGTGGTTTCCTCGTCGGTGGTGATGAAGAGGGCGACGGGGACGCTGGGGGGCAGGAGGGTGGCGGCGGCGATGAGGCTGGCGATGGGGCCTTTCATGTCGGTGCTGCCGAGGCCGTGCAGGGTGTCGCCGTCGATGTCGCCGGACCAGGGGTCGGTGGTCCAGCCGGTGTCGGGGACGGTGTCCATGTGGCCGGAGAAGGCGAGGCCGTTGCGGCCGCGGGCGGCGACGAGGGCGCATTTGTTGACGCCGGCCGGGTCCTTGTAGTCGAGGCGTTCGATCTCGAACTCGGCGAGGTCGAGGGCGATGCGGTCGGCGATGGGGAGGTTGCTGACCGTGCTGCGGCTGTCGATCCGGACCATGTCCTGGGCGAGGTGCGCGATGAATTCGGGCGTCTCCATGGCGCTCCTCTTGCACGGCGGGAGGGGGCGGGCAAGGCTGGCGGCATGGTCACCTATGTCGATCCGCGCAGTGGCGCGACGTTTCCGTTGGATGTGCCGCGGTGGTGCGGGCCGGATGGGGCGCCGCTGCAGCTGACGGCGCTGCCGGGGTTGCGGCGGGGGGAGATCGACCGGGGCGAGCGGAGTTTGTGGCGGTATCGGGGGGCGTTTCCGCTGGAGGCGGCGCCGATCAGCATGGGGGAGGGGTGCACGCCGCTGCTGCGGCGGCGGCTGCATGGGGCGGCGGTGCATCTGAAGTGCGAGTGGTTCATGCCGACGGGGAGCTTCAAGGACCGGGGGGCGTCGGTGATGCTGTCGCTGCTGCGGGCGCAGGGGGTCCAGGCCGTGCTGGAGGACAGTTCGGGGAATGGCGGGGCGGCGATCGCGGCGTATGCGGCGGCGGGGGGGATGGGGGCGGTGATCATGGCGCCGGACAGCACCAGCCCGGCCAAGACGGTGCAGATGCGGGCGCATGGGGCCGATGTCGAGCTGGTGCCGGGGACGCGGCAGGATACGGCGGATGCGGCGGTGCGGCGGGCGAGCTCGATCTTCTATGCGAGCCATAACTGGCATCCGTTCTTCCTGCACGGGACGAAGACGCTGGCTTACGAGCTTTGGGAGGATCTGGGGTTTCGGGCGCCTGATCATGTGATCATCCCGTGCGGCGCCGGGTCGAACGTGTTGGGGTGCGCGATCGGGTTCGGGGAGCTGGTGCGGGCGGGGGAGATCGAGCGGGGGCCGAAGATCTGGGCTTCGCAGCCGGCGCATTGCGGGCCGATCGCGGCGGCGGTGTTGGGGGTGGCGGCGGGGCCGGTGCGGCCGACGATGGCGGAGGGGACGGCGATCGCTGCGCCGGTGCGGATGGGCGAGGTGGTGGCGGCGTTGCGGGAGAGCGGGGGTGGGGCGGCTTTGGTGAGCGAGGAGGAGATCGGGGAGGCGGTCTTGGCGCTGGCGCGGACGGGGATCTATGTCGAGCCGACGTGTGCGCAGGTGGTGGCGGCGTTGGGGCAGTTGTTGAAGCAGGGGGTGATCGGGGCGGAGGAGACGATCGTGCTGGTGCTGACGGGGACGGGGCTGAAGGCGACGCCGCGGATCGCGGAGTTGTTGGGGGTGCGGCTGTGAGATTGGAGGCGTTGCGGACGCCTTGCCTGGTGTTGGACCGGGGGAAGTTGCGGGCGAATTTGGCTGTGATGTCGGCGGTTGCACGGCGGCATGGGGTGGCGCTGCGGCCGCATATGAAGACGGCGAAGTCGATCGACGTGGCGCGGATGGCGCTCGAGGGCGAGGCGGGGGGGATCACGGTCTCGACCTTGGCGGAGGCGCGGTATTTCGCCGGGCATGGGCTGGGGGACATGATCTATGCGGTGGGTGTGACGCCGCAGAAGCTGGACGAGGTGGCGGCGCTGAATGCGGCGGGGGCGGCGGTGAAGGTCATCACGGACGATCTGGCGGTGGCGGAGGCGATCGGGGCGCGCGGGATGGCGGCGCTGATCGAGGTGGATTGCGGGGAGCGGCGGGGCGGGGTGACGGCCGAGGATCCGGTGTTGCCGGAACTGGCGCGGCGGTTGGGGGCTTCGCTGGTGGGGGTGTTGACGCATGGGGGGCAGTCCTATGCGGGGCGGAGCGCGGCCGAGATGGCGGAGATCGCGGAGCGGGAGCGGGGTGCGGTGGTGCTGGCGGCGGAGCGGCTGCGGGGGGCGGGGCATGCGGTCGGGATCGTTTCGATGGGGAGTTCGCCGACGGCTGTCCATGCGGCGCGGCTGGATGGGATCACGGAGCTTCGGGCGGGCGTTTACATGTTCGGGGATCTGTTCCAGTCGGAGATCCTGACGCATCGGGTAGAGGACATCGCGGTGACGGTGTTGGCTTCGGTGATCGGGCTGCGGCCGCGGGAGCATCGGTTCCTGATCGATGCGGGCGGGTTGGCGCTGTCGAAGGATCGGAGCACGTCGGCGACGCCGGTGGATTACGGGTTCGGGCTGGTGGAGGGGCTGGGCCATAGCGTGCTCGAGTCGGCGTATCAGGAGCACGGGGTTGTGGTGTGCGATCCGGCGCGGCCGTTTCCGGCGGTGAAGGTGGGGGATCGGGTGCGGGTGCTGCCCAACCATGTGTGCATGACGGTTGCGGCGCACGATCGGTATTACGTGGTGGACGGCGATGGGCCGGTGGTGGGGGAGTGGGAGCGGGTGAACTACTGGTAGGTCATTCCGCGGGGAGGGGCATTGGCGCCGGGCTGTGGGCGGCGGCGCGGGCGCTGCCCATGCAGAGCAGGCTCGAGACCAGGATGAGGGAGACCAAGGGGAGCACCAGGTCGGGGCGGCCGTGGTCGATGAGGAAGCCGAACGGGACGGGGGTGAGGGCGGAGCCGAGGGGGAGGCCGGCGCTGACGAAGCCGAAGACCTTGCCGATCTGACCCGGGGGCGCGGCGTCCTTGACCATGATGTCGCGGGGGGTTCGGCTACCGCCGAGGGCGACGCCGGAGAGGAAGAGCACGATGCAGGTGAGCGCGCCGCCGAGGGAGAACAGGCCGGCGAGGAGGGTGAGCGCGGCCGATGCGACGGAGAGCACGACGGTGATGGTGGCGAGGCGGCGGACCCGGTCGGCGAACCAGCCGCCGACGAGGACGCCGGAGGTCATGCCGGCCATGTATCCGGTCAGCGCCGAGGAGGCGATGGCGATGTCGAGGCCTTTGACGTCGTGCAGCACGGTGACGAGCCAGGTCTGCATGCCGGCGCCGGCCATGCTGCCGAGGAGGTAGAAGCCGAAGAAGAGCAGCATCGGCCGGGTCAGCAGCAGGGCGCGGCCGGAGATGGCGGTGGCGGTCTCGGCGACGTGGCGGTGCTGGTCGACGAGGATACGGCTCTGCCAGAGGATGGTGCCGACGACGGGGATGCCGATGCCGCCGAGCAGCAGGAGGGCGGCGCGCCAGCCCATGATCGTCATCAGCAGGGCGATGACGGGCGGGCCGGCGGCGAAGCCGAGATTGCCGGTGAAGGTGTGCCAGGCGAAGGCTCGGCCCATGCGGTCCTTGGGGACGGAGCCGCTGAGGATGGCGTAGTCGGAGGGATGGATAACGGAGTTGCCGACCCCGCTAAGGGCCGCCAAGCCGAGGATTTGCCAGAACTCGGTGGCCGCCGACATCGCGGCCATCGAGAGGGACATCAGCAGGGTGCCGCCGATGAGGAAGGGGCGGGCGCCGTGGCGGTCGACGAGGAAGCCGACCGGGGTCTGGAGCAGGGCGGTGATGCCGCTCATGAGGGCGACGGTCATGCCGAGTTCGGCGAAGGTGACGGAGAACTCGCGCTGCCAGACGAGGAAGAGGGGCGGCAGGACGAGCATGTAGAAATGGGACAGGAAGTGGCCTGTCCCGATGAGCACGTTCACGCGGGCGTAGCGCGAGATCATTGCGATAGGGTGCAACTGTGGAGCGGCAATGACAAGGGTCGCGTCATTGCTTGGCCATGAGGGACGTCAGGTCATCTGGACGGCTTGGGCGGCTTCTTCGAGTTCGGCGAAGCTGGGCATGTGCTGGTTGGGGGCCATCTTGCGGCCGGTTTCGATGCTGATCTGGGGCGCGTTGCCGTGGAGGTGTGCGATCAGGACGGCGCGGATGACTTCGAAGTATTGGCTTTCCTCCTCGACGACGCCTTTGAGGCGGGAGGCGAAGGGGCCGGCTAGGCCGTAGGCGAGGAGCACGCCGAGGAAGGTTCCGACGAGCGCGCCGCCGATCATGGCGCCGAGGACGGCGGGGGGCTCGTTGATGTGGGACATGGTCTTGATGACGCCGAGCACGGCGGCGACGATGCCGAGGGCGGGGAGGGCGTCGGCCATGCTCTGGATGGCGTGGGCGGGGTGTAGCTCCTCGTGGAGCGTCTTCTTCAGTTCGCGGCCGAGCAGGTCTTCGATCTGGTGCGGGTCGTCGGCGTTCATGCCGAGCATGCGCAGGTAGTCGCAGATGATGTCGGTGGCGTGGTGGTTGGCGAGGATGCCTGGGAATTTCTGGAAGGCGGCGCTTTCCTCGGGCTTCTCGATGTGGGGTTCGAGCGCCATGGCGCCCTTGGTGGTGGCGAGGCGGGTGAAGAAGAAGAGCAGGCTGAGCAGCTCGATGTAGTTGGCCTTCTTGTAGGAGGCGCCCTTCAGGATCTTCTTCATGCCGCCGAGCACGTGCTTGATGTCGTGCATGCTGTTGGCCATGAGGAAGGTGCCGATTGCGGCGCCGCCGATGGTGAGCAACTCGAACGGCATGGCCTCGATCAGCGGCTCGAGGCTGCCGCCGGAGAGGATGTAGCTGCCGAAGACGCAGGCGAGGAGGAAGCCGAAGCCGCCGATTGTCAGCATGTATTTTACCGCTTCTGGACTGGGTGATCGCGCAGCAGCACGACGGAGATACGACGATTGCCGGGGTTGAGCGGATCGTCGGCGATCAGGGGGTCACGGTCGGCGTTGCCGGTGACGCTGCGCAGGCGGGCTTCCGGGAGGCCGGCTTCGACGAGCAGGCGCCTGGTCGCGTTGGCGCGGTCGGCCGAGAGGTCCCAGTTGGTCTTGGCGCCGCCGAGATAGGGGGTCGCGTCGGTATGGCCGGAGATGGCGACCGGCTCGTGCATCTTGAGCAGGATGGGCGCGATTTTGGCGAGGACGGCGCGGGCGCGGTCGTTCAGGGCGGCCGAGCCGGTGCTGAACATGGGTGTGCGGTCGGCGTCGAGGAGCTGGATGCGCATGCCCTCGGGCGTGACGTCGATCATGAGCTGCTTGGCGATGTCGGCGAGGCCGGGGTCGGTGGCGACGGCGTCGCGGATCTGGGCGGCGGCGTGGTCGAACTCGCGCTTTTCTGCGCGGTCGGCAGCGGCATTGGCCTTGCGTTCGGCGTCCCGGGCGGCGGCCTGCTCGCGGGCGGCGGGGGTGGGGGGTGCTTGCGCCGGGTCGCGGCCGGCGCTGGCGCCGCCGTCACTGGCGGCGGGTTGCGAGGCGGTGCCAGGGGTCTTGGAGGGTTCGAACTGGCTGGGCTGGTCGCCGGTGTCGTCGTCCTCGGTGAGGGGGTAGGGCTGGGTGTGCGCGATCTCGACGGCGCCGTTGTCGGAGATGGCGGTGCCGGTGCTGTTGGCGGTGCGGCCGCCGAAGGGCTGGCCGGAGCCGGAGGACACGGTGGAGAGATGGCTGGTCGGGCTGAAGTAGTCGGCCAGGCCGCGCTTCTGCTCCTGGGTGGTGGCGTTGAGGAGCCACATCAGGAGGAAGAACGCCATCATGGCCGTAACGAAGTCGGCGTACGCGACTTTCCATGCGCCGCCATGGTGGCCGCCTTCGACGATCTCGTATTTCTTTACGAGAACCATGCCTTTATCGCGTTTTCTGCCGCTCATCGCCTAGTCCGAGTTTTCGCCAAGCTAGCGAGTACGGGTTGACGAAGAGTTAAAGCGGGCTACTCGGCGGCGGCTGCGGTCGCCTCGAGGGGTGGAGCAACGGCTTGGAGGGTGAGGAAGCGTTCGGCTTCCAGGGCGGCGATGCAGCCGGTGCCGGCGGCGGTCACGGCTTGGCGCCAGTGTTTGTCCTGCACGTCGCCGGCGGCGAAGATTCCGGGAACCGAGGTGGTGGTCTGGCCGGGCTTGGTGACGATGTAGCCTTCGTCGTCGAGCTCGAGTTGGCCGCGGAATTCGGTCGTGTTGGGCATATGGCCGATGGCGACGAAGATGCCGTCGACGTCGAGCGTGGACGGGGCGCCGGAGACGATGTCGCGCAGGCGGAGCGCGGTGACGACTTCGGGTTGGCCGGCACCGACGACTTCCTCGACGATCGTGTTCCAGATGACGTCGATCTTGGGGTGATCGAACAGGCGGCGCTGCATGATCTTCTCGGCGCGGAGCGAGTCGCGGCGGTGGATCAGGGTGACGCGCTCGGCGTGGTGGGTGAGGTAGAGGGCTTCCTCGACGGCCGTGTTGCCGCCGCCGACGACGGCGACGCGCTTGCCGCGGTAGAAGAAGCCATCGCAGGTGGCGCAGGCGGAGACGCCGGCGCCCTGGAGGCGCTTCTCCGACGGCAGACCGAGCCAGCGGGCCTGGGCGCCGGTGGCGATGATGACGGTGTCGGCGACGTAGAGGGTGCCGGAGTCGCCGGTGACGCGGAACGGGCGGGCGCTGAAATCGACGTTCATGGCGAGGTCGTGGATGATCTTGGTGCCGACGTGTTCGGCTTGGGCCTGCATCTGATCCATGAGGAAGGGGCCTTGGATCGCTTGGGCGAAGCCGGGGTAGTTCTCGACGTCGGTGGTGATCATGAGCTGTCCGCCGGGCTGCAGGCCGGTGAGGAGCACGGGCTCGAGGCTGGCTCGGGCGGCGTAGATCGCGGCGGTGTAGCCGGCGGGGCCGGCACCGATGATGAGGACTTGCGTGCGCAGGGTTTCGGACATGACGGCAGGATATCGGGGAGCGGGGGCCGGGTTCAATGATGGGGTTTCCCTGGGCCGGCGGCGGCAATATTATTGCGCGAAAATAGGGGAAAACGTCTCATGAGTCGGGCGCCATGAAGCTGGGCGAGAGTACGCTGCCGGAACTCGACGCCATCGACCGCCGCATCATCGCGGAACTGCAGAGCGACGGACGGATGACCAACGTGGAGCTGGCGCGGCGGGCGGAGATCACGGCGCCGCCTTGCCTGCGGCGGGTGCGTCGGCTGGAGGAGGCGGGGATCATCCGCGGCTATCACGCCGATACCGACCCGGCGCAGCTGGGGTGGGAGGTGATGTTCTTCGCGATCGTCGGGCTGGACAGCCAGAAGGAGGCGGTGCTGTCGGCATTCGAGACGATGGTGGCGGATTGGCCGGAGGTGCGGGAGTGCCACATGATCCGGGGCGGGGGGGATTTCCTGCTTCGGCTGGTGGCGCGGGATACGGCGCACCAGAATTCGTTGACGCAGCAGCTGACGGGGGTGGCGTCGGTGAGCCGGGTGCAGACGCTGCAGACGATACGGACCAGTCGGAACGAGGCGGGAGTGCCGATTTCTGTCTGACTGAAAACGCTACTCTGCTGGCCATCTGACGCGGTTCTGCTGCGCTTCGGTGCTCACGGCCAGGCGGCCGCTCCGCTCCGATGCTCGCAAAACCACGCCAGCTGACTCAGCAGAGCGCATTTTGAGCCAGACAGGTGGGCGTGTTTGCCCCTTTCTTCCGCGAAGAAAATGGTTCTCAGCGGGTGGGGTGTTGGGCGTTCCAGGTGAGTAGGCGCTGGAGGTAGCGGTTGCCGGAGGCCAATGCGTCCATGTCGCCGGAGGCGATGGCGCGGCGGTAGAGGGATTCGGCGAAGCCGGCGTTGGGGACGGGCAGGATCATGTCGTGCTGGACCGAGGGGTCGTAGAGCAGGCCGCGGGCGACGAAGGCGGGGGCGTAGGGGCGGTTTTGCGAGGGGCCGAAGCGGGGGCGGGTGGCTTCCTCGAACAGGCGGTCGGCGGCGACGGGTTCGCGCTGGTCCAGCTTGGTGGCGCCGTAGCGGAGCAGGGCTTCGGGCTTGCTGGTCTGGGCGATGATCTCCGGGACCGGGCGGACGGCGAGGAACGGGTCGAAATCGGCGCGGCGGGCGGGGCTGGCGGGCTCGACGATGAGGCCGTCGAGGGCAGCACGCATGTGGACGGAGCCGTCATCGGCCGGGCGGGGCTGGGCGGCGGGCTCGGGGGTGCGGGCGGGCGCGATCAGCTGCGGGTTGTGGCGGTTGGCGACGGCAGCGACGATTGCCGCGCCGACCGAGAGGGGGAGCAGGAGGGACCAGAGGGCGAGGCGCCGCTTTGGTTTAGCGGGCGGCGGCGGGGCGGGCGCGGGTTGCGCCCAGGGGATGGCGGCGGCGGGTGATTCGGTCGCGGGTCGTTCGGACGCTGGCGGGTCGGTTGCAGGTGGGGCGGGGATGGCGATGGGTTCGGGCGGGGGAGGCGGCGCAGGCGGCGGGGATGCGGGTTCGGGGCCGACGGTGCGGATGGTGTCGGTGAGGGCGCGGGCGTGAGCGGCGAGGTTGCCGTCGTCATAGACGGAGATGTCCTCGGGCCAGAACAGGTCGAGTTCGGCGGCGGGCGGGCCGGCGAGGCGGAGCTTGAGCGGGCCGGGGTCGATGTACTGGCAGAGCAGGCCGCTGATCAGGAGATGAAGGCTGCGGTCCGCCGGGATCCACCAGGCGTCGAGCGGCAGCAGGACGATTTCGGCGCGGGTCCAGCCGGTCAGGTCGAGGTTGGGCTCGGACCAGTCGACGTTGGACCGGCGGAGCTGGAAGGCCGGGTTTGCGGGGGCCGAGGGGAGGCCGAGGATGGTGATCTCGGCGCGGGCGAACGGGGCGTTCGGGTCCGGGCGAGCGGAGGCGGTCAGCATTGAGACCGGTCTATTATAGGGCTTCCAGTGCGGCGACCATCTCTCCGAGGCGGTGGTTGGCTTGGGCGTCGAAGTCGGCGGCCAGCCCGGCGGCGGCGTTCTCCTGGGCGCGCTGCATGAAGGCGTCGCACCAGCCGAAGAGGTATTCGGCTTCGTAGGCGGTGCGGTCCTCGGTCAGGGGCGGGAGGGCGGATTCGTTGGACGGGGTGGAGCCGGGCTCGGGGCGGAGGATCTCGGGGCGGCCGATGGTGGCGACGAACTGGTTGATCATCTCCTCGGCGAGGAGGGAGGGGACGCGGACGCGGAGCCAGGGTTCGGCGTTGGCATTGTAGTGCTCGCGAATGCGGGCGGCGACTTCGGGGCGGAGACCGAGGCGGCGGGCGGCTTCGGACAGGACTTTGACGAGGGTCGCGCCCTGTTCTCTGCTGAAGCCGAAGGTTTGTTCGAGGTCGGCGCGGGCGCCGAAGGCGTGTAGGCGGCCGGTCCAGTCCTGGATGGCGGCTTGGGCAAGCATGTCGGAGAGGTCGATTGCGCGGTCTGGCGCGCGATCGGCGGCCGAGGGCTCGGGAGCTTGGGGAGTGGTGCGGCCCCAGCGTTCCCGCAGGCGGGCGCCGATGTCGTTGGTGGAGACGCGGCGGCTGAGCGGAGCGCTGCGCTGGACGGCGTAGAACGGGCCTTGCAGCGAGAGCGGCGGGATCTGGAGGCTGCGGAGGAGGAGGCCGAGGCGTTGGTCTTCGCCGATGCGCTGGACCGATTCGACGACGCCGAAGGCTTCGTTCATGCGCTGCTCCTGCTCGAGGGCGGCGTCGTCGGAGACGTAATAGGGCTGGAGGCGGGCGCGCAGGCCGTTGGCCAGCGCGTGGAGCTGGGTGCTGACCTGGGTGCGCTTGAGCTGGGGGTCGCAGAGCGGGCGGAGGTTGTCGGCGAGGTAGGTGAGGCCGCCGTCGTTGATGCGGAAAGCTTCGTCCCAGGCGCGCGCCGGGTCACGGAAATGGCGGCGGACGAGGGGCTCGGCGAGGTATTCGGTGCGGAGTGCGGCGATGCGGTCGGGTTCGCGGAGCGCGGTCTCCTGGCCGTTGTCGTCGTAGTCGAGCAGGGCCTTGGCGCGGATGGTGGGGTTGCGGAACCAGAAGGTGTTGGCGAAGGGGGCGTCGTTCTGCCAGCGTTTGTGCCAGTCGAATTCGAGGGTGAGGAAGCGGTCGAGCGCGCCTTCGAGGCGGGTGGACCACGGTTCCTGGCCGCCGGCTTTCTCGTCGAACTGGCGGTCGAACATGGTGAGCACGAGGAATAGGCCGGTGGGTTTGTTGGCGCGGGCGATGGCGGTGGCGCCGTGGGTGGCTTCGATCCACTCCATGACCATGGCGGGCATGGTGCGGACTTCTTGGACGGATGGGCCGACGCAGAGGAGCATGGCGGTCAGCTCCTGCTCGGCGAGGTAGGCCTGGTAGAGGTAGGCGACTTTGCCGCGGCGGAAGAAGAGGGAGAGGTTGCCGGGCTGGGCGAGGAAGCGCGGGAGGTCGGTGATGTTCTCGCGGGAGCGGCCGCCGGGGAAGTCGAGCAGGTCGGTGTGCTCGAAGAAGTCGAAGGGCGGCTGGGTTAGGACGAGGCGGAGTTCGGCGACGAGGGCGGCGACGACGGGGCGGGGGAGGCTGGCGCGGCGGCCGGCGGATGTGCCGACGGTGACGGAGGAGCCGTCCTCCTCGCCGAGGCGATCGAGGGTGTTGACGGCGATGATGCTGTCTTCGCGGGGGACGAGGGCGTCGAGCGCGCAGTAGGCTTCGCTGGCGTCGCCGAGGTCGGCCAGCGCGGTGAGCAGGCGGGCGCAGAGGTCGGTCAGTTCGGGGAGTTCGCCCCAGATGGGCGAGAACAGGTGGGCGCGCTCGGTGGGGCTGATCATGGGCGCGGCTGCGGCGGCGGCGTCCCAGTAATCGGAGCCGAGGCCCGCGACGACGGGGTGGCTGCGGAAGTAGCGTTCCAGATATTCGCGCAG
Source organism: uncultured Alphaproteobacteria bacterium (assembly GCA_963848035.1). Lineage (GTDB taxonomy): Bacteria > Pseudomonadota > Alphaproteobacteria > Acetobacterales > Acetobacteraceae > JAVVHH01. The sequence goes on along the minus strand of CAWKCD010000001.1, from coordinate 162,531 downwards.
TTCCAGGACGTCGCTTTGGGTGAAGCCGCCGATCTCGGTGGACTGGCGGGCGGTCTGGGCGGATTGCAGGATGGCGGTGAGGTGTTCGGCGGTGGGCGGCGCGGTGCCGTCGCGGTCGACGTCGGCGAGGAAGCCGTTGGCGACGATGCGGACGACGTCGGATTGGGAGAGCAGGCGGAGCACGATGGGGAGGTCGGGCAGGCCCGGCTGCTTGTGGATGGTGAAGCGGGTGACGAGGCCGGTGCTCTCGCCGCCGCCGACCGGGTTGATCTGGGCGAGGAAGTCGACGCTGACGCTGCCGGCTTCGACGCGGAGCGGTTGCTGGCCGTGCCTTGCGAGGGCGGAGATCAGGTAGGATTTGCCGGCCTGGCTGGCGCCGAAGACGGAGATGCACATCGGGCGCTCGGCGGCGCGGGCGAGGTGGTTGGCCTTGGTCGCGACCCGGCGGCATTCGCGCTCGAGCGCGGCGCGGTCCTCGGCGGGCACGGAGGCGGTGCTGCGCATCCATTCGGTGCTCTGCTCGGCGACGCGGCCGACGGCGCGGCATTGGTCGGCGAGGGCGCGGTTCCGCTCGGTCTCGCTGGTGGCGAACGACATCAGGCTTTCTCGACGGTGAGCGACCCGGTGTCGCGCCAGTAGCGCTCCGCGGTCATGGTTTGCAGGCGGAAGCTGAGGATGCTGGGGGGGAGTTCGTCGCGGGCGGCGTCCTCGACGCGGTCGATGACGAGGTCCTCGCGGCGGAGTTCGCGCTGGCGGCGGCTTTCGGGGTCGCTGAACTCGGTCTCCTCACGGTCGATCTCGTCGCGGCGGAGCGTGACGACGAGGGGCAGTTTGTAGCTGGGGATGGCGTCGGGGTTGGACCAGGTGAGGAAATAGAGCGGGGTGGCGGGCCAGCGGCGGAGCGGGAGCTGCTTGAAGCCGAGGAAGGTGGGTTTCTGGAAGCGGAACGATTTGAGCACTTCGCGCTGGGGGCCGGCGGCGTCGAGGTCGAGCTGTTCGATCAGGATGCGGTCGGGAAGCAGCCGGTTGTCGTTGAGTTCGCCGAGGTAGCGGGCGGTGGAGCGCATGGTGAGCTTGCTGGATTGGAGGAAGAAGCCTTGCAGGCGGCCTTCGCTCAGGGTGGCGAGCATGGCGCCGACGGCGGCGGTGGTCTTGGGGTCGGAGATGCGGCCCGAAGCGCTGCGGAAGGGATACCAGTCGCCGACTTCGTAGGCGTGCATCTGGACGATGCGGTGGACCGGGACCGGGAGGCGGGCGAGGACGATCTCGCGGACGGCGCGCAGGCGGGATGGGCGGCCGGAGAGGAGCAGCCAGTCGCAGTCGAGCGAATGGGCGGCTTCGCAGAGGTCGGCGAGGGGGTCGCCGAGGACGACGCGGACGGCGTTGTTGACGTCGTTGACCGAGGCGATGATTTCGACGTCGGCGAGGGTGAAGCCGGGTTTGGCGCCGGCGTTGTGGGCGGCTTCGTCGAAATGGGCGATGGCGCGGGCGGCGGGTTCGGCGCCGAGCAGGTCGCCGATCTTGCCGCGGAGCATCTCGCCGCGCTGGTCCTCGTCTAGGCGTTCGTCGGCGCCGAGGACGGCGGTGGCGACCGGTTCGAGGATGCGGGCGACGACTTGCAGGCGGAGGAACTGGACGATGGCGGTTTCGCCGCGGTTGCCGGTGAAGAAGTCGCGGAGGAATTCGCGGGGGTCGGAGAGGCCGGCGGCGGAGAGGGCGAGGCGGATGCGGGGGATGACGATGGTTTCGATGGTCTCGCGCAACAAATCGTCGCCGGCGATTTTGAAACCTTCGCGGAAGACGGGGGTGGGGACGATGGTGTCGCCGGGCTCGAGGGAATAGGTGCAGACCATGAGGTCGGTGGTGCCGCCGCCGATATCGATGCTGGCGATGCGGATGGAGGGCACCGCTCCCTCCCGCTTGCGGCCGTAGATGGAGAGGAAGGCGGCGACGTTGCCGCCGAGGCGCTGGGTGATCTCGGTGTAGAGATAGATGAGCTGGGTGGCGGTGGCTTCGTCGAGATTGGCGACCACGCGGGGCAGGCGGGGCGCGTTGCGGTCGGCTTCGGTCCAGCCCATCAGGCTCCAGACGATGCGGACGGCGGCGTCGGCCCGGCGGCGGAGCAGGCGCTGCTCGGCCAACGGCATCGCGGGCGGCATGGTCAGGATCAGGCTTTGCAGGCGGCGCGGCAGGTTGGCGGGTTCGCGGTCGGCGCGGGTGTCGGGGGCGTTGATCTGGGAGATCGCCTGCAGCAGCAGCTCGACGAGCATGAACATGAAGAAGGAGCTGCGGGAGAACAGGGCGCGGGGGGCGCTGACGCCGGACGTTTCTTGGTCGATCAGTTCGCCGTCTTCGCGGAGGTAGCGCATGAAGGTGCCGGAGACGGGCGGCTCGGTCTGGGCGGCGGCCTGGGGGACGTTGAAGCGCCAGACGTGCTTGGCGGTCTGGGAGTCCCAGAGGTAGCGCTTGGGGCTGGAGAGGCCGGTGGGGCCGCTATTGCCGGGGGAGAAGGAGGAGAGGCGGACGGCTTCGGGGCCGACGCGCACCGGGCTGGGCCAGGTGAAGGCGACGGAGCGGCCGCTGACGCGGCTCCAGCGCTCGCTGCCGAAGGCGGCGCGGGCGAACTCGACGCGGGATTCGAAGGGCTCGCTGTAGGTGCGGCGCGGGTCGTTGAGGTCGCGCAGGCGGAGCGGGTAGCTCTGGCTGAGGTCGATGCTGCCGCTGGCGCCGCGCCCGCCATGGGATTCGACGAGGACGCCGCAGGTCCTAGCGTTGCCGATGTCGAGCACGAGGGCGACGTCGACGGGTTGGTAGGGGAGGTCCTTGGCGACGATGTCGACGAGGCGGATGCGGGGGAGGGCGTTGCTGCGGACGAGGGCGTCGAGCAGGGCGAAATAGAGGGTGCGGTGATGGCTGGGGTGGCGGCGGTCGCGCGGGGTGAAGGCGCGTTCGAGTTCGGCGGAGCGGGCGGCGACGTAGATCTCGTCGACCCAGCCGTCGACCCAGCGTTCCTCGAGGAACCATTGCAGCGCGGGGAAGTCGGCGCAGAGGGCGAATTCGGGTTCGCCTTCGCGGGCTTCGAGGCCGAGGGAAATGCCGCCGGGGCCGAGCGGGGTGAAGGCGGTGTCGAAGGCGAGGAGGAGTTCGAGGCGGCCGTCGGCGGCGCGTTCGTAGCGCAGGCGGGCCCAGTTGGCGGGGCCGCGCTTGAAGCTGGGCTTGCCGGCCATGTCGACGGCGGCGATCTCGAAATAGGGCAGCGGGACCCACTGGCGCTCGAAGAGGGCGAGGGCGGCGTCGGCGCGGACGGTATAGGCGTCGGGCGGGAGGGCGCCGCCGTTCGCGCGGGCGGCGGAGACCTCGGCGGGGATCATGAGGGTGAGGGTGGACGGGGCCTGATCGGGCGGCTCGCGGAAGGTGAGGCCGGGGATGTCGATGCCGCCGAGGTCGAGGTCGGCGGTGAGGAATTGCAGGCCGCTTTGCGGGACGAGGGTGACCAGGCTGGCTTTAGACGTGGGCGGCTGCGGCATGGTCCCTCACTGCGACCCTATCTGCCGTAAAGCCGGCGCGTTCACAATTAGCGAACCCAAACCTTCTAGCGCACCCAGACTTCGACCCGGCGGTTTGGTTCGTCGGCGCAGGCGATGGGGCGCAGCGTGCTGCCGGCGAGGATCTGGTCGGGGCGGGCGCCGGCGGCGGACAGTGCGGCGGCGACGGATTGGGCGTGTTTGGCCGACGCGACGACGTTGGCGTCGAAGCTGGGGAGGCCGCTCCAGTAGCCGACGAGGATGAGTTTGCGGGTGGGGTTGGCGCGCTTGAAGGCGGCGACGCGGGCGATGTCGGCTTGGGCCCGGGGGTCGAGCGCGGTGCCGTCGGCGGTGAAGCGGAAGGTGGGGGAGAGGCGGGTCGCGGCGGCGAGGGAGTCGGTGATGTGGGCGAAGATTTGCGTGCGGCGGCGGGTTTCGGCGGGGTCCCATATGGCGGGGCGGGGGAGACCGTCGCCGGGCTTGCCGAGTTCGGGGGCGAGGTCGTCGAGGCCGGACTGGCGGATGAGGGGCTGGGCGGCCGGTGAGGCGGCGAAGGCGAGGAAGTCCTTGAGGACCGGCGGCTGGGGGGCGGCGGCGTAGAGATAGAGGCGGCGGGCGAGGGGGTATTCCTCGGTGCGGACGTTGAAGGGTTTGGGTTCGATGGTGATGCCGCAGGGGAGGGCGGGAGTGACGGGCTTGGCGGCGCCGATATCGGCCAGGCCGACGAAGCCGATGCCGCCGGGGTCGGCGGCGACGGCGGCGGCCACGGATTTTCCGGTGTCGGACGTGACGGTGCTGGCGGACAGCTTGCTGCCGTTCAGGGCGAGGGCGGCGAAGGCGTCGGCGGCGCTGGATTTGGGGTCGGGGACGTAGAGGGTGACAGGCAGGTCGCGGCCGCCGAGGGAGGACCAGTTGGCGATTTGGCCGGCGAAGAGGCGGCGGATCTGGTCGAGGGTGAGGATGGAGATGGCGTTGTCGCGGTTGACGACGACGGCAAGGGATTCGAGGGCGACGATGCGGGCGTTGTCGGAGGAAGCGGGGTCGCCGTGGCCGGCGCGCAGGAGGGTGATGCGCTCGTCCTCGGTGACGGGGCGGGTGGCCATGGCGAGGGTGGCGCGGCCGGCGGCCAGGGCGGCGAGGCCTTCGGCGGTGGTCTCGGGCGCGATGCTGGGGCTGGGGGCGCCGGGGTGGGTAGCGACGAAGGCGGAGAGCAGGTCGGGGGCGAGCTGGCGGGCGATGGTGGGAGCGCCGGCGAGGCGGAGGGGGCCGGGCGTGGTCTGCGCCAGGGCGACGGTGGCCAGGAGGGCGTAGCCGGTTGCCACCGCAATGCAATGCTTCAACGCGACCTGCCGGATGATTCAGTTTCGGGGTGGGATGTAGGGCGGGTGGGCATGGTTGAACAATCTATTTTTTTCGACAGCTTCAGCGGAGGCCGTCCTTGCCGACAATTGCGTCGGCGGTGAGGCCGCCGATGCGGGGGAAGGGGCGGCCTCCGGTGGCGGCGGCGACGGCGACGAGGATCTCAGCGGCGCGGGGGGCGTCGGGGATGCGGATCTCGATAGCGTCGAAATGGGAGCGGACGAAGGCGGCATCTTTGTGGCCGAGGGGGACGTCCAGGGTGAGGCCGGGGCCGCCGCGTTTCTTGGCCGAGGGGATGAGGGCGGCGCCGCCGCCGAGGGCGGCGCGGATGGGGGCGCCCATCTTGGGATGGAGCAGGGCGGCGGCGTGTTCGAGTTCGCCGTCTTCGCCGATGGCGGCGGCTTTGCCGTAGCTCTGGATCTGGGGGCCGGGGATGCCGAGGGCTTCGATGGCGCGGGCGATGAGGAGGGCGCCGAGTTGTTCGCCGATCTCGATGAGCGGGGTGAGGTCTTCGACGTAGATCCCGGCGAAGGGGTTGGTGATGACGGCGGCGGCGACGGCGCGGCGGATCGGGGGCGAGACAAGGCGGCCCTGCTCGAGGAGGGTTTCGTCGACGAGGACGACGATCTTGCGGATCTCGGCGGTCATTGCGGGGTGTCTCCGACGATGAGCGTTTCGTTTGCGAGGCGGAGGATGGCGGCGGCGATCGTGCCGGCGGCGTGGAGGCGGTTTGCGATGATCGCGCCGCTGGCGAGGGCTTGGGCGATCTCGGCCGGGGTGAGGGGGGCCACTGCCGTCGTGACGGGGCGGTCGCCGAGGTCGGAATCGGGTTGGAGAGTGTAGGCGGGGCGCCTGAGGATGGCGGGATGGCCGGGGAGGTCGACGGCGTTAGCGACGATCGTGGCGCAGGCGTCGGCGGTGGCGGCGTCGGCGGCGAGGATGGTGACGGCGTCGGCGATCCCGAGGGAGAAGGAGCGGCCGCGCCAGCCGGAGGTGGCGATCCCTCGGATGGGGTGGTCGGCGCGGATGGTGGTGGTGGCGGTCAGCGTGGGACGGTCGGGGCGGTCGATGAGGGCGGCGGTGTAGTGGTGGCCGGGGGCGAGGTGGAGGGCGATGTCGCCGCCGTTGTTGACGAAAGCGCGGGTCAGAGGGGCGGCTTGGGTCATGGCGGCGAGGATGGTGTCGGCGACGGCGCCGGCGACCGCGGCCATGGGGGTGATGAAGTTGTCCGACGCGTGGGGGAGGACGGCTTGCCACATGGCGCGGGCGGTTTGGCGTTGCGGCGGGGCGGTTGGGGGGCGGCGCAGGAGGGGGAGTTCCTGGCAGAGTTCGTCGAGGATGGTTTCGAAACGGGTGAGGGCGGCGCGGTAGGCGGCGCGGATGGCGTCGGGGGCGCCGTCGGCTGACAGGATGAGGTCGATGGGGCCGTCGTTGAGGTGGAGGCGCTTGCCGTCCGGGAGGAGGCGGGCGGTTTGGCGGTGGTGGGTCACGCCAGGGGCCAGGGGGTGTTGGGGGTTTGGGTGAGGCGGCGTTGGAGTTGGTTCGTCACGTCGGTGAGTTTTCGGATGTGGGCGACGTGGCCGCCTAGGGCGACGTAGTCGGCCAGGGGGAGGCTGAATTCGATGGGCGCGACGAGGGCGGGGGTGGGGACGGAGCCGAAGGCGCCGGCGGGGAGGAGGGAGACGTCGACCATGAAGGTGATGCCGCCGCCGGGCCAGATGTAGACGGGGGCGCCGCCGGAGGTGACGCGGGTGACGGCGGATTTGACGGACCAGGTGAGGCGGACGGGGTTGTCGGTGACGCCGGAGCGGAGCGAGCCGCCGGCGCCGCCCATGAAGAGGATTGTTGTTAGTGCGGGTTCGCAGTTCTCGCGGATGCGGGCGGCTACGGCTTCCAGAGGAAGCGGCATTTCGGCTGGGATGGGGCGGAGCGTGTCGTCGAGGACGTAGTAGGCGGCGTGTTCGCCGGTGGTGCTGACCATGAAGAGGGTGAGGCCGGGGTGGGCGCCTTTCGCGGGGTCGAAGCGTTCGATGATGGCGAGCGGGTCGGTGAGGTCGGTGCCGCCCCAGCCCGTGCCGGGCTGGGCGACGTTGAAGTAGCGGCCGGGGGTTGAGCGGCGGCCGCGGAGGCGGATGCCGGTGTCGGGCCAATCGATGACCTTGCCGGCCTGGTGTTCGGAGATGACGCCGGTGATGTGGTCGTCGACGACGACGACTTCGTCGACGAGGCCCTGCCATTGCTGGGCGAACATGCCGATGGTGGCGGAGCCGCAGCCGACGCGCATTCGGGTTTCCTGGGTGCCGTCGATGATGGGGGGCTGGCCGGCGGCGATGGTGAGGGCGGCGCCGTCGTCGATGGTGAGGTCGACGGGGAGGCGGTTGCAGAGGGCGAGGAGGGTTTCGCAGGTGACGCGTCCCTCGCGCTTGGAGCCGCCGGTGAGGTGGTGGACGCCGCCGAGGGAGAGCATTTGCGAGCCGTATTCGCCGGATCGTGACGTGGCCGACGGGTTCACCCTGGGCGCGGACGATGGCGCGTTCGGGGCCGATGATAGCGGTCGGTGTCGATTTTCGCCTTGACGCCGCAGTAGCTGAAGATCCCCTCGGTGACGATGGTGATCATGTCGATCCCGGCGACTTCGCTGGAGACGATGAAGGGGGCGGGTTTGTAGTCGGGGTAGGTGGTGCCGGCGCCGATGGCGGTGACGAAGGTGGTGCTGCCGGATTCGGTTCCGTTCAGGAAGGCGACGAGTTCGTTGCCGTCCTGGACGGCGCGGTCGAGCAGGATGTGCGGGTCGACGCGGACGAGGTCGCCTTCGATGTTGGCGTAACGGTCGCAGGCGCCGGTTTGGCCCGCGGCGATGAGGCACATGACGGGGCAGGCGTCGCACCTGATCTTTTCCATGTCAGACGGCCAGAGTAGGTTCGTTGCGTTTCGGGGTCGAGGCTCGCGGCGGGGCCGGACCAGACGACCCGGCCGCGCTCGAGAATGACGGCGTCGTCGCCGACGAGGCGGGCGAAATGCAGGTTCTGTTCTGCGAGCAGCATGGTGGTGCCTTCGCGTTTGAGCAGGAGGAGGGCGTCGGCGAGTTGTTCGACGATGAGGGGGGAGAGGCCTTCGCTGGGCTCGTCGAGTAGCAGGAGGGTGGGGTTGCCCATGAGGGTGCGGGCGATGGCGAGCATCTGCTGTTCGCCGCCGCTCATTCTGGCGGCGGATTGGTGGCGGCGCTCGGCGAGGTTGGGGAACAGGGAGAACAGTCTTTCTTGGGTCCAGCCGGTGCCGCGGGTGGCGACTTGGAGGTTTTCGGCGACGGTGAGGTCGGTGAAGATGCGGCGCTCCTCGGGGACGTAGCCGATGCCGCGGCGGGCGATGCGGTAGGGCTCCTCGCCGGCGATCTCTGCGCCGTCGAAACGGATGGAGCCGGCGGCGGGGCGGACCAGGCCGATGAGGGATTTGACCGTCGTGCTTTTGCCGGCGCCGTTCCGGCCCAGTAACAGGCAGACGGTGCCTTGCGCGACGGCGAGGGAGACGTCTTGCAGGATGAGCGCTTGGCCGTAGCGGGCTTCGAGGTTGCTGACGGTGAGCATCAGGCGGCGCTCATAAGGCGGCCGCCGCCGAGATAGACTTCCTGGACGCTGGGGTTGGCGCGGATGGCGGCGGCGTCGCCTTCGGCGATGAGCTTGCCGCGGTTGAGCACGAGGATGCGGTCGGCGGCCGCGAAGACGGTGTCCATGTCGTGTTCGGTGAAGAGGATGGCGAGGTTCTGCTCGGTGGCCATGCGGCGGACGAGGGCCATGAGCGCGGTGCGTTCGGCTTGGGCCATGCCGGCGGTGGGTTCGTCCATGAGGAGGATTTTCGGCGCGTTGGCGAGGGCCATGGCGAATTCGAGGCGTTTGACGTCGCCGTAGGCAAGGATCGCGGCTTGGGTGTCGGCTTGGGAGCCGAGGCCGACTTGGGCGAGGAGGCGGTCGGCTTCGGGGCGGTTTTGGGCGGCGGCTTGGCGCCAGAAGCGCCAGGGGGTGCGGGCTTGGAGGGCGGTTTGGACGTTTTCGCGCGCGGTCATGGAGGCGAAGGTTTCGGTGATCTGGAAGGTGCGGGCGACGCCGAGGCGGCAGAGGGTGCGGGGGGTGGCGTTGGTGATGTCGCGGTCGGCGAGGGTGATGCGGCCGGCGCCGGGCTGGAGCTGGCCGCCGATCATGTTGAAGGTGGTGGATTTGCCGGCGCCGTTGGGGCCGATGAGGGCGAGCATCTCGCCGGGCTGGACGGCGAAGGAGATGTCGTCGACGGCGCGGATGCCGCCCCAGCTCTTGCTCAGGTTTTCGACGCGGAGAATGGCGGTCATGCGGTCAGGCGTCTGAAACTGCCGGCGATCCCGGCGGGAAAGGCGACGACGAGCAGGACGATGGCGAGGCCGAGGAAGAGGCGCCAGAGGTCGGTGGCTTGGAGCAGGAGATCGTAGAGGCCGGTGTAGGCGAGGGCGCCGACGATGGGGCCGGACATGGTCTGCAGACCGCCGAGCAGGACCATGAGGAGGGCGTCCACGGAGCGGGGGATGTCGGCGTAGGAGGGGAAGACGCCGCCTTTGGCGAAGGTGAACAGGCTGCCCGCGAGACCGGCGCCGGCGCCGGCGAAGGCGAAGGCGGCGATGCGCAGCGCGACCGGGTTGAGGCCGGCGGCTTCGGCGCGGAGATGGGAGTCGCGGGCGCCGCGGAGCGCGTAGCCGAAGGGGGCGAAGAGGGCCCGGCGGAGCAGGAGGGTGGCGGCGAGGCAGATCGCCAGGGTGAGCCAGTAGAGCGTCGCGGGGGCGCTGGCCCAAGGGGCGGGCCAGATGTTGAGCAGCCCGTTGTCGCCGCCGGTGAGGTTGACCCATTGGAAGGCGGTGGCCCAGACGATCTGGGCGAAGGCGAGGGTGAGCATCGCGAGGTAGACGCCGGAGAGGCGGGCGACGAAGGCGCCGAGGGCGGCGGCCACGAGGGCGGCCATGAGGCCGGCGGCGGCGATCGCGGGGAGCATGGGGATCGTGGCGCGGGTGGCGAGCGCGGCGGCGTAGGCTCCGATGCCGAAGAAGGCGGCGTGGCCGAAGCTGGGGATGCCGCCGGGCCCCATCATGAAGTGGAGGCTGGCGGCGAAGAGGATGGCGATGGCGGCTTCGGTGAGGACGGAGAGGCCGTAGGGGCCGAGGTAGAGCGGGGCGAGGATGGCGGCGGCCAGCGCGATGGCGGCGAGGATGCGGGCGGGGCTCGTGCTGGGGCGGATCAAAGCGAGGGTCGAGGCGGCGGCGCGGGGTTCGGTGATGGGTTTGCCGAGGAGGCCGTTGGGGCGGAGCGCGAGGACGATGGCCATGGTGGCGAAGGCGAGGACGAGGGTGGCTTGGGGGAGGAGGATGATGCCGAAGGCTTGGAGTTCGGCGATGAGCACGGCGGCGAGGTAGGCGCCGGGAACGCTGCCGAGGCCGCCGATGACGACGACGACGAAGGCGTCGGTGATGGCGCCGAGGTCCATCTGCAGGTTGGCGGAACGGTCGGGCAGCGCGAGGGCGCCGCCGAGGCCGGCGAGGGCTGCGCCAAGGGCGAAGACGGCGGTGAAGAGGGTGCGCTGGTCGACGCCGAGGGCGCCGAGCATCTCTCGGTCCTGCGTGGCGGCGCGGATCTTGGTGCCCCAGGGCGTGCGGGCGAAGAGGAGCCAGAGGAGGAGGAGGACCAGGGGCCCGGCGGCGATGAGGACGAGGTCGTAGGTGGGGAAGCGGGTGCCGGCGAGGTCGATGGCGCCGCGCAGCCAGCGCGGGCGGGGGAGGGAGTGGTCCTCGACGCCCCAGATTCGCTGGCAGGCTTCCTCGATGATGAGCAGGAGGCCGAAGGTGGCGAGGAGTTGGAACAGGCTGGGGGCGCGGTAGATGCGGCGGAGCAGGGTCATTTCGATGGCGGCGCCGATCGTGCCGACGGCGAGGGCGGTGAGGAGGACGCCCAGGGCGAAGTAGGGGATCCCTGGGGGGAGGGCGGTGAGGATGGTCCAGCCGATATAGGCGCCGAGCATGAAGAGGCCGCCATGGGCGAAGTTGACCACGCGGGTGACGCCGAAGATGACGGTGAGGCCGGCGGAGAGGAGGAAGAGGGCGCTTGCGCCGGCGAGGCCGGTCAGGGCTTGAAGCAGTACGAAGGTCATGTCGGAAAAACCGTGCTGGCGGCCGTCTGACGGCGATTGCCTGCGCTCCGATGCTCACGGGCCTGAAGCCCGCTCCGCTTCGGTGCTCGGCAATCACCGCCAGCCAACTCACCATCACGGTTTCTCGGCCGGCTCCGTTCGTTGGGCCTTCGAATGGCGGAATGGGTCGGAAAAGGCACTATTTGGCTTTTAGCTTTTCGGTGGCGGCGTCGTCGGGGAGGACGGTGGCGCCGTCGATGTAGTGCCAGTCGACCATGACGCCTTTGTCGTCTTTGAGGGCGAGCTTGCCGACATAGGCGCCCATGGTGGCTTGGTGGTCGACGGGGCGGTAGGCGGCCGGGCCGATGGGGGTGTCGAATGATGCGCCGGGGAAGCCTTTGACGAGTTCGGGGGTTGTCATGCCGCCCGATTTTACGATCCCGGCGGCGATGGATTTTATGAGGGCGTAGCCGACGACGGAGCCCATCCTCGGGAGTTCGTTGAAGCGTTTTTGGTAGGCCTGGACGAAGGCGGCGTTGGCGGGGCGGGTGTCTTGCTCGACGGGGTAGCCGGTGACGATCCAGGCTTCGGGAGTGTCGGCGCCGAGGGGGGCGAGGTATTCGGGTTCGCCGGTCAAGAGCGAAACGACTGGGATGGTGGGGAAGAGGCCTCTGGTGTTGCCTTGGCGGACGAGGTTGGTGACGTCGGGGCCGAAGGTGACGTTGAAGAGGGCGTCGGGCTTGGCTTGCTGGAGGGCGCCGATCGTTGCGCCGGCGTCGATCTTGCCGAGGGCGGGCCATTGTTCGGCGACGAATTCCACGCCGGGCTGTTTCTCAGCGAGGAGCTGTTTGAACCATTTCACGGCGGATTGGCCGTATTCGTAGTTGGGGGCGACGGTGGCCCAACGTTTCGCTTTCAGCGCGACGGCGTCGGGGATCAGCATCGCGACCTGCATGTAGGTCGAGGGGCGGAGGCGGAAGCAGGTGGGGTTGCCGTTCTGCCAGACGAGGGCGTCGGCGAGGGGTTCGCCGGCGACGTAGAGCTTGTCGGCGTGGGCGGCGAATTCCGACAGCGCGAGGCCGATATTGGAGAGAAAGCCGCCGGCGAGGAGGTCGACTTTCTCGGCGTTGATCAGTTCGCCGGCGAAGCGGATCGCATCGGCGGGTTTACCGGCATCGTCGCGGGAGATTATTTCCAATTTGCGGCCGAGCACGCCGCCGGCGGCGTTGATCTCGTCTTGCGCCATTTGCCAGCCTTGACGGTACGGAAGGGTGAAGGCGGGGACGGCACTATAAGAATTGATCTCGCCGATGCGGATGGGCGTTTCGCCGGCGGCGCGTACGATCGCGGGGGCGGCGAGCAACGCGGCGGTGCCGGTCAGGGCGGTTCGGCGGGTCAGCATGGGTGGCGCTCCTATCGCAACGATTTCAACAGGCCGAGCAGGGTGGTGCGCTCGACCGGGGCCAGGGGGGCGAGCGTGGCTTCGGTGACGCGCTCGGCGCAGGGGATGGCTTCGTTTAGCACGCGCTCGCCTTCGGTGGTGAGGGAGAGGAGGTGGAGGCGGGCGTCAGCATGGTCGGGGCGGGCGGCGACGAGGCCGCGGCGGATGAGGCGGTCGACGACGCCTTTGATGGTGGGGTTGTCCATGGCGGTGAGGCGGCCGAGGTGGTTTTGCGAGGATGTGCCCTGTTCGTGAAGTTTTAAGAGGGCGGAGAATTGGGTGGGGGTCAGGTCGTGGACCATGGTGGCGCTGAACAGCGAGAGGTGGCGCTGTGTGACCTGGCGCAGGATGAAGCCGACGTTTTCTTCGAGGATGTAGGTCACAGGAGGACGGGCACGCGTTCGGCGGGCGGCGTGTTGCGGCTGCGGGCGCAACGGACGATGCCGTCGATGACGACCATGCCGATGCCGGGGAGGTCGCCTTGGCGGATGCTGTGGAGGAGGTCGGACCCGGCGGAGTGTTGGGCGCGGTCCATGAGGACGAAGTCGGCGGACTTGCCGGGTTCGAGAAGGCCGCAATCGAGCTTGCGCATGCGGGCGGTATTCCCCGTGGCGCAGGCGATGATCTGTTCGGCGGGGGTGTCGCCGAGGGAGGAGAGCAGGGCGATCATGCGGAGGATGCCGAGGGGCTGGACGCCGGAGCCGGCCGGGCTGTCGGTGCCGAGGATGACGCGGTCGAGCTGGTTCAGTTCTTTGGCGAAGCGGAGGGCGGAGAGGCCGGCGAGTTCGTTGCCGTTATGGACGATCTCGATGCCGCGGCCGCAGCCTTCGCAGAGGCAGCGGATCTGGCGCAGCGGGAGCGCGGTGTGGCCGCCGTTGATGTGGCCGATGATGTCGGCGTCGGCTTCGAGGACGGTGTCGGCGTCGATGTAGCCGGAGCCGGGAACGCTGGGGCCGCCGGTGTGGATGGTGCTCTGGATGCCGTATTTGCGGGCCCAGGCGACCATGGTGGCGGCTTCCTGGCCGGCTTTGACGGAGCCGAGGCCGACTTCGCCGAGGAGTTTGACGCCGGACGCGGCGAGTTCGGCGAAGTCGGATTCGACCATGCCTTGTTCGATGACGGGGGCGCCGGCGAGGAGTTTGACGCCGCCGGGGCGGAAGTTGTCGTAGGCGCGCTGGGCGGTGATGGCCATGGCCTTGAGGCCGATGATGTCGCGGGGGCGGCCGGGGGTGTGGACCTCGCCGGCGGAGATCATGGTGGTGACGCCGCCGTTGAGGCAGCTCTCGATCCAGCCGAATTGGTTCTGGCGCGGGGTCCAGTCGCCGATGACGGGGTGGACGTGGCTGTCGATCAGGCCCGGCGAGAGGGCGCAGCCTTTGGCGTCGATGGTGACGGTGGGATTGTCGGTGTCGATGTCGTTTTCGGGGCCGATCGCGGTGATGCTGCCGTCTTCGGCGACGATGGTGTCGGCGTCGAGGAGGGGCGCTTCGAGCTTGCCGGAGAGCATGAGGCCGATGTTGCGGATGACGAGTTTGCCGCGTTGTTTTTCGGGTCCGGCTGCTAGGGCCATGCGGTTAGGTCTCCCTTTTGACGGATAGCACGGCGTCGATGATCCCGGCGTAGCCGGTGCAGCGGCAGAGGTTGGCGGATAGTATTTCGAGCAAGGCTTCCTCGGAGAGGTTCTGCTCGAGCGCTGCGGTGGCGAGCATGAGGAAGCCGGGGGTGCAGAAGCCGCATTGCAGGGCGTGATGGGCGATGAAGGCGCGTTGGAGTGGGGTGTCCCCGCCGAGGCCTTCGACGGTGCGGATCTCGGCGCCTTCGGCTTGGACGGCGAACATCAGGCAGGCGCGGATTGGCTTGGCCGTCGACGATGATGGTGCAGGCGCCGCAGGCGCCGTGTTCGCAGCCGACATGGGTGCCGGTGAGGCGGCAATCTTCGCGGAGGGCTTCGGCGAGGGTGCGGCGGGGTTCGACTTGGATGTCGTAGGCGGCGCCGTTCACGGTGAGGCGGAGGGGGGTCATCGTGCGGCGGCCAGGGCGGCGTGGATGCGGGCGGGGGTGGCGGGGATCTCGTCGAGGCTGGCGCCGAGCGGAGCGAGGGCGTCGTTGATCGCGTTGAGGATAGCGGCGGGGGCGCCGATGGTGCCGCCTTCGCCGAGGCCTTTGGCGCCGGTGATGGTTTCGGGGCTGATGGTCTCGAGGTGGTGGATTTCGATGCGGGGGATTTCGCGGGAGGTGGGGAGGAGGTAGTCGGCCAGGGTGGTGGTGAGGATGTCGCCGGTGTCGGCGTAGATGATTTCCTCGTAGAGGGCGTTGGCGATGCCCTGGGCGACGCCGCCGCGGATCTGGCCTTCGGCGATCATGGGATTGATGAGGCGGCCGGCGTCTTCGGCGACGATGTAGCGGTCGATGGTGACGGCGCAGGTTTCGATGTCGACCTCTACTTGGGCGATGTGGCAGGCGTTGGAGAAGGTGCCGGAGGGGTCGTAGGTGGCGGTCTCGCGCAGGCCGGGGGTGAGGGCGGGGAAGCGGTGGGCCTGGTGGTAGGCGGCGCGGGCCAGGGCGGCGAGGGGGAGGGTGCGGTCGGTGCCGGCGACGCGGGCGATGCCGTTGGCGATCTCGATGTCGGCGGGGGCGGCTTCGAGCATCGTGGCGGCGATTTGGCGGAGTTTGTGGTGGAGGGCCTGGCCGGCGAGGGCGAGGGCGCCGCCGGAGATGACGAGGGAGCGGCTGGCGAAGGTGCCGAAGCCGTAGGGGGTGTGGTCGGTGTCGCCGCTGATGATGCGGACGCGGTCGGGGGTGGTGCCGATGGCGTCGGCGATGATCTGGGCGAGGGTGGTCGCCAGGCCCTGGCCGTGGGGGGAGACGCCGATGCGGGCTTCGACGGCGCCGGAGGGGTCCAGCGCGAGCTCGACGGTTTCCCAGCCGGGGGTGACGGCCATGCCGCGGGCGGCGAAGGCGGGGGAGCCGTAGCCGGTGCGTTCGCAGAAGGCGGCGATCCCGAGGCCGATGTAGCGGTTCTCGCGGCGCAGCGCGGCTTGGCGGGTGCGGAAGGCTTCGGGATCGGCGGCGGCGAGCGCCATGGCGAGGGTCTGGCGGTAGCTGGCGGCGTCGTAGACGAGGCCGGTGGGGCTGGTGTGGGGGAAGGCGGCGACCAGGTTGCGCTCGCGGATGGTTTCGGGCGCGAGGCCGAGGGCGGCGGCGGCTTTGTCCATCAGGCGCTCCATGGCGAGCGTGATGGCGGGGCGGGCGACGCCTCGGTAGGGGGCGCTGCAGCAGGTGTTGGTGACGACACCTCGGGCGCGGCAGGCGTAGGCGGGCAGCGCGTAGGGGCCGGGGAGTTCGGCCAGCGACATCAGGGGTTCGACGGCGGCGGTGTTGGGATAGGGGGCGTAGGCGCCGACATTGGCGATCACGTCGGCCTCGAGCGAGAGCAGGCGGCCGTCGGGGGCGAAGCCGGCGTCGAGCGCGATGGACATGTCGCGGCTGTGGAAGCTGGCCATGAGGTTCTCGCGGCGGTCCTCGGCCCAGGCGATGGTCGTCCGAAGGTGGCGGGCGAGCCAGACCAGGACCACGAATTCGGGGGCCAGCGACATCTTCTGGCCGAAGCCGCCGCCGATGTCCGGCGCGATCACGCGGAGGTCGGATTCCGGCATGCCGATAAGGTCGGCGATGATGGTGCGCATCATGTGCGGGGTTTGGGTGGTGCAGGTGAGCGTGACCCGGCCGCTGGCGCGGTCGAAGGCGGCGTGGGCGGCGCGGGGTTCGATCGGGCTGGCGTTCTGGCGGCGGGAGCGGATGGCGGAGCGGATGCGGTGGGGGCCGGCGGTGAAGCCGGGGGTTTGGAAAGTCGTGTCGATGACGAGGTTGGCGGGGGCGTTGGGGTGGATGGCGGGGGCGGACAGGGCGGCGGCGGCTTCGGTGACGGAGGGGGTCGAATCGATGTCGATCAGGACCTGGTCGGCGAGGTCTTCGGCGGCGGCGTCGGAGGCGGCGAGGGCGATTGCGATGGGTTCGCCGCAGTAACGGACGACGTCGCGGGCGAGGACCGGCTGGGCGATCGGCATGTAGCCGAATTTTTCGATGAGGGGGCGGATCGGGGCGACGGAGTCCAGGTCCGCGGCGGTGTAGACGCCTTTCGGGGCGGTGATGCTGCGGATTTGGCCGGCGGCGACCGGGCTGCGGATGAAACGGGCGTGCAGCGGGGCTTGGAGGTCGGCGGTGAAGTGGCCGTCGCCGGCGACGAGGGGGCGGTCCTCTTTGCGGTGGAGGGCGCGGCCGACCCAGGTGGTTTCGGCGGGCTTCATGCGGCGGCGCTGCGCAGGGCGCGGTGGACGACGGTGCGGACGAGGTCGCGGCGGAAGGCGGCGCCGACCTGGTGGTCTTCCATGGGGTCGATGGCGTCGGCGGCTTCTTGGGCGGCGGCGCGGAAGGTCGGCTTCGGTAGGCTGGGCGTTGGTGAGGAGGGCTTCGGCGGCCTGGATGCGGCGAGGGCGGCGTTCGGCGGCGCCGATGCCGATGCGGGCATGGGTGATCAGGCCGTCGGCGACGTCGAGGGTCACGAGGGACATGGCCATGGCGTAGTCGCCGGCGCGGCGGCTGACTTCGTGGAAGCCGAGGCGGGTCGTGGGGGCGGGCAGGGGGAGGCGGATCTCCGTGAGTAGTTCGTCGGGGCGCAGGGCGGTGGTCATGATGTCTTGGGTGAAGTCTTCGGCGGGGACGATGCGGTCGCCGGTGGGGCTGCGGAGCGTGGCTTGGCCGCCGAGCGTGATGAAGACGAGGGGCCATTCGGCGGCCGGGTCGGCGTGGGCGAGGCTGCCGCAGAAGGTGCCGCGGGCTCGGATCGGCCCGTGGGCGATATGACCGACGATCAGGCGCAGGGCGGGGCCGAGCGGGGGCGGGGCGGTGATCTCGTGATGTCGGGCGGTGGCGGGGATGACCAGGGCGCCGTTCTCGACGCGGAGGGTTCCGAAGGGAATACGGTTGATGTCGATAAGGTGCGGCGGTTGGGCGAGGCGTAGCGCCATCAGCGGAACGAGGCTTTGGCCGCCGGCGAGGATGCGGCCACCTTCGGGGGCGTAGCGGGCCAGCAATCCGACGGCGTCGTCGATGGCGGTCGGGCGATGGTAAAGGAACGCTGCCGGTTTCAACGGGGCTCCATTGTTAGCGCACTAACAATGACGCTACGGGGACAAACACCGCGAGGCAAGAGTCTCACGCCGCTGTGATGCGGCGGCACCCCTTGCCGGCATCAAGCAATCCCGAGATGCTATCATCATAAGGTGCGGGGGAATGTCATGGTGAAGCTCGAGATCAACGGCAAAGTCCACGAGATCGACGTCGACCCGGCAACGCCGCTGCTTTGGGTGCTGCGCGAGAACCTGGGCATGACCGGCACCAAATACGGATGCGGCGTGGCGCAATGCGGGGCGTGCAGCGTGCATCTGGATGGGGTTGTGATGCGGTCGTGCCAGATGCCGGTGGGGTCGGTGGCGGGCAAGATCACGACAATCGAGGGGCTGTCGCCGGACGCGACGCATCCGATCCAGAAGGCGTGGCTGGCGCATCAGGTGCCGCAGTGCGGGTATTGCCAGTCGGGCCAGATCATGGCGGCGGCGGCGCTGCTGGCGCAGAACCCGGCGCCGAGCGATGGCGACATCGATGACGCGATGACCAATATTTGCCGTTGCGGGACGTATGGGCGGATCCGGGCGGCAATCCATACCGCGGCTGGCGGGAAGGCCTGATCGTGGGACATCTGAATCGGCGGGGATTCCTCGCGAGCGTTGCGTCGGGCGCGTTCGTGCTGGGGTGGGGCGTGCCGGAGGCGGCGTTCGCGGCGGCGAGTTTGGTCAAGCCGGGGTTTGGCGCGGCCGGGTCGGGGCATGCGGTCGGGATCTGGGTGGTCATTGCCGAAGACAATACGACGACGGTGCGGATCGCGCGGTCGGAGATGGGGCAGGGCACGCTGACCGGGCTGGCGCAGCTGGTGGCCGACGAGCTGGATGCGGATTGGGCGACGGTGCAGGCGGAGTATGTGCCGCCGGAGCTGAATTTCGCCGAGCATCGGGCTTGGGGGGACATGTCGACCGGCGGGAGCCGGGGCATCCGCGCGTCGGTGCAGTATGTGCGCGAGGGCGGGGCGGCGGCGAAGGCGATGCTGATCGAGGCGGCGGCGAAGAAGTGGGGCGTTGCCGCTTCGGAGTGCCGGGCGGCGAACAGCGTGGTCAGTCATGCGGGGAGCAGCCGGTCCGCGAAGTATGGCGAGCTGGCGAAGGACGCGGCCGGGTTGGCGGTGCCGGCGAAGGTGGTGCTGAAGCAGCCTTCGGAGTGGACGCTGATCGGCAAGGGGCTGCCGCGGCTGGATACGCGGGAGAAGCTGGACGGGTCGGCGCAGTATGCGATCGATGTCGTGGTGCCCGGCATGAAGCTGGCGGCGATCGCACAGTGCCCGGTGTTCGGCGGCAAGGTCGCGAGCTTCGACGCGAAGGCGATCGCGGGCGAGCCGGGTGTGCGGCAGGTGGTGGCGGTCGGCGACAACGCGGTCGCTGTCGTTGCGGATACGTGGTGGCAGGCGAAGACGGCGTTGGCGAAGCTGCCGATCCAGTGGGACGAGGGGCCGAATGCGGGCGTGAGCAGCGCCGATATCGCGGCGCGGCTGAAGGAAGGGCTGGACGCCAAGGACGCGACGGTCGGGTTCAAGCAGGGCGACGCGGCGGCGGCGTTCAGCGGCGCGGCCAAGGTGATCGAGGCGACGTATAGCAACGGGTTCCAGAACCACGCGACGCTCGAGCCGCAGAACTGCACCGCCGTGGTGAATGATGCGGGGGTCGAGATCTGGGTCGGCAGCCAGAACGGCGATGCGTCGCTGGCGGCGGCGGGCGAGGCGGCGGAGGTGCCGCTGGGCAAGGTGAAGGTCAACAAGTTCCTGCTGGGCGGCGGCTTCGGGCGGCGCGGGCAGCAGGATTACGTGCGGCAGGCGGTGCTGATCGCCAAGCAGATGCGCGGCACGCCGGTCAAGCTGATCTGGTCGCGCGAAGAGGACATGCAGCACGGGTATTACCGGCCGATCACGCAGTGCAAGCTGCGTGGCGCGCTGGACGACAAGGGGAACCTGACCGCGCTGCACCTGCGGTTGTCGGGGCAGAGCATCCTGGCGTATCTGCAGCCGAACCGGGAGGGGTTCGATCCGCTGCCGTTCCAGGGATTGCTGGCCGACGAGCTGGGGTATCTGGCGGTGCCGAACCTGCTGGTCGATTACGCGATGCGCAACACGCATGTGCCGGTCGGGTTCTGGCGCGGGGTGAACCACAACCAGAACGCCGTCTATCACGATTGTTTCGTGGACGAATTGGCGCATGCGGCGGGCAAGGACCCGCTTGAGTTCCGACGCGCGATCCTGGCGAAGAACCCGAAGCATCTGGCGATCCTGAACGCGGTGGCCGAGAAGGCCGGGTGGGGGACGCCGACGGCACCGGGGGTGTTCCGGGGCATCAGCCAGAATTGCGGTTTCGGGAGTTATACCGCGGCGGTGGCGGAGGTGTCGGTGGATGCCAAGGGGCAGCTCACCGTGCACAAGATCGTGGCGGCGACGGATCCGGGCTACGTGGTCAATCCGGATCAGGTCAAGGCGCAGATCGAGGGGTCGTTCGTGTACGGGCTGTCGGCGGCGCTGAGCACCGAAATCACGATCGCCAAGGGGCGGGTCGAGCAGGCGAATTTCGATACCTATCCGGTGATGCGGATGGACAAGAACCCGGTGGTGGAGTCGGTGCTGGCGCCGTCGGGCGGGTTCTGGGGCGGGGTCGGCGAGCCGACGATCGCGGTGGCGGCGCCGGCGGTGCTGAACGCGATCTTCGCGGCGACGGGGAAGCGCATCCGCAATCTTCCGCTCGGCGATCAGGATCTGAAGCGGGCATGAAGCTGGTGGCGGCCGTGCTGGCGGGGGTGGTGCTGGCCGGGTTTCTGGGCGGCGCCGCGCCGCCGGGTGCGGAGTCGTGCACGGGGTGTCATGCGGCGGGGAGCGGGATGGGGGCGCTGGCGGGGATGCCGGTGGCTTCGATCGACGAGGCGATGCAGGAGTTTCGCGAGCACAAGCGGCCGGCGACGCTGATGAACCGGATCGCCGCCGGGTTCACGCCGGAACAGACGCGGGCGATCGCCGCGTGGTTCGAGCAGCAGCGATGATCGGGCGCCGGCCGTTGATGGCGGCGGCGCTGGCGGCGCCGTTCGTGGCGCGGGCGCAGGGCTCGGCGACGGTGGTGGTGGTCGGCGGCGGGTTCGGCGGCGGGACGTGCGCGCGGATGTTGAAGGCGGCGGGCGTGAACGTGACGCTCGTGGAGGCGGCGTCCGAGTATGTGTCGTGCCCATTCAGCAACGAGGTCGTGGCTGGGATGCGGGAGCTGGACGGGCAGCGTTTCAGCTTCGAGCGGATGGGCGGCGCGGTCCGGATGATCCGGTCGACGGTCAGCGGCGTGGATGGCCGGGCCAAGCGCCTGACCATGAGCGATGGGCAGACGCTAGGGTATGACCGGCTGGTGCTGGCGCCGGGGGTGGACCTGCGGTTCGACGCGTTGCCGGGCTATACCGAGGCGGCGGCGGAGAAGATGCCGCATGCGTGGAAGGCGGGGCCGCAGACGATCCTGTTGCGGGATCAGCTGCGGGCGATGCCGGATGGCGGCACCGTGGTGATGGTGGTGCCGGCCAATCCGTATCGCTGTCCGCCGGGGCCGTATGAGCGGGCGAGCCTGATCGGCTGGTTCCTGAAGAACAACAAGCCGAAGTCGAAGTTGATCGTGCTGGATGCGAAGGACGTGTTCAGCAAGCAGAAGCTGTTCGAGCAGGCTTGGAAGACTATGTATCCGGGGATCGTCGAGCGGGTTTCGCTGTCGGATGGCGGCAAGGCGATCGCGGTCGATGCGGGGGCGATGACGGTCCAGACCGATTTCGACACCTACAAGGCGGCGGTGGCGAACGTGATCCCGGCGCAGCGGGCGGGGGCGATCGCGGTATCGGCCGGGGTGGCGGACAAGAGCGGCTGGTGTCCGGTCGACCCGGTGACGTTCGAGAGCCGGCTGGTGCCGGACATCCATGTCATCGGGGATGCGGCGATCATGGGGGCGATGCCGAAATCGGCGTTCGCGGCGAATGCGCAGGCGAAGGTGTGCGCCGAGGCGATCGTGTCGCTCCTGGCGGGACAGAAGCCGCAGGAGCCGTTGCTGATCAATACTTGCTATAGCCTGGCGGCGCCGGGCTACGGGATCTCGGTGGCGGGGGTTTACCACGTCGACAAGGGGCAGTTGACCGATGTCGATGGGGCGGGCGGGACGAGCCCGCTGGATGCGCCGGCGGAGCAGCGCGCCAAGGAGGCGGGATACGCCGAGGCTTGGTATGACACGATCACGCATCAGGTTTTTGGCTAGTCTGGCGATGCTGGGGCTGGCGGCGGCCGGGCCGGCGACCATCGATACGCCGCTGGACGGGCTGGTGGGCGATCCCGTGCGGGGCGAGGCGGTGGTGACGCGGCAGTCGAGCACGTGCGTGCTGTGCCATGCGGGGCCGTTTGCGAATCCGCATCTGCAGGGGGATGTGGGGCCGGATCTGCATGGAGTGGGCGCGCGGCTGAGCGCGGGGCAGTTGCGGGCGCAGTTGGTGGATGCGCGACGGGTCAATCCGGAGAGTGTGATGCCGTCGTTCTATCGGAGCGAGGGGCTGACCCGGGTGGGGGCGAACTGGCAGGGCAAGACGATCCTGAGCGCGGCCGAGATCGAGGATGCGGTGGCGTATCTGGCGACGCTGAAATGATCGCGCGCCGGGCTTTCGTGCTGGCCGGGGCGGCGCTGGTGGCGGTGCCGCCGGTGGCGCGGGCGACGCCGGAGGAGGTGGCTTCGATCATGAAGGAGATCCTCGGGGGTGCGGCGCCGAAGGACGGGCGGGTGAAGCTCGATATCCCTGCGATGGTGGAGAACGGGAATGCGGTCGGGCTGACGGTGGGGGTGGAGGAGGCAACGCCTCGATGCACTGATCTGTATGTGTTTGCCGAGCGTAATCCGTTGCCGCGGGTGCTGCATGCGACGTTCGGCCCGGCGGCGGGACGGACGCAGTTGGCGACGCGGATGCGGTTGGCGACGTCGCAGCGGGTGATCGCGCTGGCACGGCTCGAGGATGGCAGTTTCTGGACCGACAGCGTGGACCTGGTGGTCACGCTGGCGGCTTGTCTGGAGTAGCGGCGCATGGCCCGGGTGCTGCTGAACATGAAGGCGTCGGCTACGGCGGGGGAGATCGTGACGGTGAAGCTGCTGATCTCGCATCCGATGGAGAGCGGGCAGCGGCATGACGAGACCGGCAAGACGGTGCAGCGGGACATCATCAACGATCTGCGGTGCCGGTATGGCGAGGCGGAGGTGCTGCATCTCGAACTGTATCCGGCGATCGCGGCCAATCCATTCTTCGAGTTCACGTTTCGGGCGGAGAAATCGGGGACGGTGGCGATCAGCTGGGTGGACGACGAGGGGGTGGCCGGGTTCGTGCAGCGGGACATCGAGGTGGCGTGAGAGCGCTGTGGCTGCTGCTGGCGGCGCTGTCGATCGGCGGCGCGGCGCGGAGTGGATACGAGGATGCGACGCCGGCGGTGCGGGCTATGCAGGATGACGACAGCGCCAATCCGGGGGGGCTCTGGGTCGAGCAAGGGGAGGCGATCTGGGCCCGGGAATGCGCCGGGTGCCATGGCGCACCGGAGTCGATGCGGGGAGTGGCGACGCGATACCCGAAGGTGGTGGCGGGGCGGGTGGTGACGCTATCGGACCAGGTCAGTCATGCGCGGGTGATGAAATGGGCGGCGGAGAGCGACGAGGCGTTGTCGCTGACGGCGCTGATCGGCAGGCAGTCGCGGGGGATGGCGATGGCGGTAGATGCGGATGCCGCCGGGGACGTGCTGGCGCGAGGGCGGGCGGTGTTCGAGCGGCGGATGGGGCAGCTCGATCTCAGCTGCGCTGATTGCCATGACGGGCTGGCGGGGCAGCGGCTGGGCGGGAGCCGGATCCCTCAGGGGCAGCCGAATGGGTATCCCGAGTATCGGCTGGAGTGGCAGACGCTGGGCTCGCTGGAGCGGCGGCTGCGGAACTGTATGACGGGGATGCGGGCGGAGCCGTTCGCGGCCGGGGATCCGGAGCTGGGCGCGTTGGAGTTTTTCTTGGGGTGGCGGGCGAATGGGCTTCTGGTGGAGACGCCGGGGGTGCGGCCGTAAGGTCAGTCGGGGCGGAGTTGGATGCCTTGGCAGCCTTCCGGGCGGAGGAAGGCTTGGCCGGAGGCCCAGGTGGTGTGGACCTCGAAGCCGAGTTGCATGAGGTAATTCTGGGGAGAGACCCAGGCGGCGGCCAGCGAGGCGGGAGTCGCGTCGAGGCCGGGGTGGATGAGCGGGGTGGACCAGCGGCGCCAGGCATCGCCCGGCGTGGCCGGGCTGAGGCGGAGTTGGACGGTCTTGTCCTGCTTGAAGCCGGGGAGGACCATGGCGGCGGATTCGCCCTGGTCGGGGAGGAAGCGGCTCCAGTAGAAAGCGAGCGCCAGGGGCGCTTGGGTGCTGGGGGCGGCGGGGAGGTCCAGGTCGGGGCGCCGGTCGGGCGGGGCTTGCTGGAAATCTTGCAGCCAGGGATGGCCGAAGGCGGTGGGCGACCAGTGCTGGACAAAGCCAGGGTGGTGGGGACGGAAGTCGACCAGGCGCTTGGCTTGGACGCGGTAGGCTTCGAGGGTGGGGCCGCCAGGCGCGCGATCATTGCGGCGGAAGACATCCCATTGCTGGCGCTTGATGCTGTCGTCGACGATGGTGCGCTGGTTGACGGCGAGGGTCCGCAACTGGCGGCCGCGCCAGATGCTAATTTCTTGACCGTAATATTTCACGTCGGACGCCAGGGCGGTGATCGCGAAGGCGATGGTGACGTCGATGGTCAGGTCGCCGTTGGCCTGGGTGGTGGTGACGGTGGCGGCCAGGCGGCCGGCGTGGCTGGTGGTGCCGGTGAAGCGGCAGGTTTCGGCGTTCGCGAGGGTCGGGAGGAGGAGGGCAGCGAGGACGATTGCCCTCACCCCGGCCCACTCCCGCGAGCGGGGGCTCGGCGGGATCAGAGCCAGGGTTGATCAGCCTGGTAGCGGGTTTCGAAGGCGGCGATGCGGTCCTGCTGGGTCATGGTGAAGGTGATGTCGTCCATGCCGGAGAGCAGGAGCTTCTTGCGGAAAGGGTCGATCTCGAAATGGTCGCTGCCGCCGCCGTCATTGACGCCGATCGGCCCGGTGACGGTCTGAGTTTCGAGGTCGACGGCCATCGCGGCGCCCGGGTTGCGGTCGAGGGCGGCGCGGAGGGCTTGGCAGCGGGCTTCGGGCAGGACGATGGGCAAGAGGCCGTTCTTCATGGCGTTGTTGAAGAAGATGTCGCCGAAGCTGGGGGCGATCACCACGCGCAGGCCGGCGTCGAGCAGGGCCCAGACGGCGTGTTCGCGCGACGAGCCGCAGCCGAAATTGCGGTCGGCGACGAGGATCTTGGCGTCGGTGATGGCGGTTGAGGACGAAGTCAGGCTTGGGGGTGCCGTCCTCGCCGGTGCGGAGGTCGTTGAACAGGAGGTGCGCCGAAGCCGTCGGCGCGGGAGCGCCAGAGGAAGCGGGCGGGGATGATCTGGTCGGTGTCGACGTTGGGCATGTCCAGGGCGGCGGCCTTGGCTTGCAGAGCGTTCGAATTTCAGCATGGTCAGGCTCCCTCGAGACGGCGGACGTCGGTCATGTGGCCGGTGATGGCGGCGGCGGCGGCCATGGCGGGGCTGAGCAGGTGGGTGCGGGCGCCGCGGCCCTGGCGGCCGACGAAGTTGCGGTTGGAGGTGGAGGCGCAGCGCTCGCCGGGTGCGACGAGGTCGCCGTTCATGCCGACGCACATGGAGCAGCCGGGCTCGCGCCATTCGAAGCCGGCGTCGATTTGAAGATCTGGTCGAGGCCTTCGGCCTCGGCCTGGGCTTTCACCAGGCCGGAGCCGGGGACGACCATGGCGGGGATCTTGCGCCTGACGGCCGCTGCGCGATGGCGGCGGCGGCGCGGAGGTCTTCGATGCGGGCGTTGGTGCAGGAGCCGATGAAGACCCGGTCGACCTGGATGTCCTCGATTTTGGTGCCGGGCTCGAGGCCCATGTAGGCGAGGGCGCGGGACATGGCGTCGCGGCGCTCGGCGGAGGCGGCGGCGGCCGGGTCGGGGATGGCGGAGGTGATCGGGGCGGCGTCTTCGGGGGTGGTGCCCCAGGTGACCATTGGGGCGATGTCGGCGGCGTCGAGCGAGACTTCGCGGTCGAAGGTCGCGCCTTCGTCGGTGGGGAGGGTGCGCCAGTAGGTTTCGAGCGCCTGGTCCCACATCGGCGCCTTTCGGGGCGAAGGGGCGGCCTTTCAGGTAGGCGTAGGTGGTCTCGTCGGGGGCGACCATGCCGGCTCGGGCGCCGGCTTCGATCGACATGTTGCAGACGGTGAGGCGGCCTTCCATCGACATGGCGCGGAACACGGAGCCGGCGTATTCGATGACGTGGCCGGTGCCGCCGGCGGCGCCGATGCGGGCGATGATGGCGAGGATGACGTCCTTGGGGGTGACGCCCGGGCCGAGCGTGCCGTCGACGGTGATGCGCATCGAGTGCGGGCGGCGCTGCCAGAGGGTCTGGGTGGCCAGCACGTGCTCGACCTCGGAGGCGCCGATGCCGAAGGCCAGCGCGCCGAGGGCGCCGTGGGTGGCGGTGTGGCTGTCGCCGCAGACCATGAGCAGGCCGGGCTGGGTGATGCCCTGTTCGGGGCCGATGATGTGGACGATGCCCTGGCGGATGTCGCCGAGGCCGAACAGGGTGATGCCGTGCTCGCTTGGCGTTCTCGGTGAGCGCTTCGACCATCTCGCGGCGGTTGGGATCGGCGATGGCGGCGAGGTCGTGGCTGTTCGTGGAGACGTAGTGGTCGGGGGTGCCGAAGGTGCGCTCGGGGTGGCGGACGGGCAGGCCGCGCTGCGTGGAGGCCGCGGAACCCGGCGCGCGAGCCGTCATGGACGAGGTGGCGGCCGACATGCAGCAGGGTGGCGCCGTCGGGCTGTTCCATGATGACGTGGCGGTCCCAGATCTTCTCGAACAGGGTGCGGGGGGTCATTCGGCGGCTTTCGCGGGCGCGGGATCGCGGAATCGGGTGCGGTAGGTGTCCCATTCGTCGGCGCCGAAGCGGTTGAAGGATTGGCGGACGGTGGGATCGCCGGGGGGCACGGGATGGACGCGGGTGCGCTTGAGTTCGGCCAGCGCGGCGTCGCAGGCGCCGAGGACCGTCTTGAGCAGCAGGCCGGGGATGATGGCGAGGCGGTAGCCCATGGCCTGGGCGTCGTCGAGGTTGATTTCGGGGGTCTTGCCGCCGCGGACGACGTTGAGCAGGCAGGGGCCTTGGACGAGCCGGGGCACGGCGGCGACTTCGTCCAGGGTCTGCGGAGCTTCGAGGAAGGCGAGGTCGGCGCCGGCTTGCAGCGCGAGGTTGCAGCGGGCGACGGCTTCGTCCAGCCCGGCGACGGCGCGGCTGTCGGTGCGGGCAATGATGACGAAGTCGGGATCGCGGCGGGCGGCGACGGCGGCGCGGATCTTGGCGACGAATTCGTCGCGCGGGACGATCTCCTTGTCGTCGAGATGGCCGCATTTCTTGGGGCTGACCTGGTCCTCGATATGGATCCCGGCGGTGCCGGCGCGCTCGTGCTCCTGGACGGTGCGGATGACGTTGAGTTCGTTGCCGTAGCCGGTGTCGGCGTCGGCGATGAGGGGGAGGTCGGCCGAGCGGGCGATGCGGGCGGCATTGGCGACCATCTCGGTCATGGTGACGAGGCCGAAATCGGGGTAGCCGAGCGAGGCCGAGGTGCCGGCGCCGGTCATGTAGATGGCGGGGAAGCCGGCCTGGGCGATGACGCGGGCGGTGATCGCGTCGTAGGCGCCGGGGGCGGTGATCATCGCGGGGGCGCGGAGCAGGGCGCGCAGTTGGGCTGGCATCGATGGCATGATTTGGTCCTCCCGAGGGGACAATAGCAGGTCGCCGGGCGGAGGCTACCGCTTGACCCGGGGGGCATATATCGGTTGAGTCCCGTTACGATCCGGCTGCGTGTCCGTCGAGGCCGGTCGCGTTGCAGGAGCATTGCCGTGTCCGCTTCCCGCCTCGCCTTCCTGGCCATCAGCGTTGCCTTGGCCGCTTGCGCGCCGCAAGGCGCCCCGCCCGCGCCGGCCGGGCCGCCTTATTCGAGCGCCGATACGTCGGGGCCGCCGCAGCCGTTCGGGAGTGCGGTGCAGATCGCGGCGGACCGGGTGCTGTCGACGACGCCGGGGCAAGCGGGGCGGCAGCAGGTGATCATCGATCCGCTGGTCGATGGGGTGACGGGGGCGCAGTCGGCGGCGACGCAGCGGATCCAGGAGCGGATCCTCGAGGTCGCGCGCAAGAGCTATCCGCAGTTCGATTTCGTGCCGTTCTCGGCCGATGCGGTGGCGAAGACGAAGCTGGTGATGGTGGGGACGTTCACGCCGATCGGCACGAAGCCGACGGTGCCGGACAAGGATGCGTTCCGGTTCTGCCTGGTGATGGGCGACCTCGCCAGCGGCAAGGCGGTGGCCAAGGCGGTGACGAAGGCGCAGGCGGAGGCGGTGGACAACACGCCGACGGCGTTCTTCCGCGACAGCCCGGCCTGGACCGACGATCCGCTGGTCAAGAGCTACATCGCGACCTGCCAGGCGACGAAGGTGGGGGATGCGATCCCGGCGAGCTACGTTTCGGGGCTGCTGACGGCGGCGATCGTGAGCGATGCGATCGATGCGTATGCGGCAGGGCGATATGCGGCGGCGCTGGAGTTGTATCGGAACGCGCAGCAGACCAAGGCGGGCGATCAGTTGCGCGTGCATAACGGCATCTATCTGACGACACTGAAGCTGGGGCGCAGGCCGGAGGCGGAACGGGCGTTCGGCGATCTCGTGAATTACAGCCTGGCGAACAAGCGGTTGGCGGTGAAGCTGCTGTTCCGGCCGGGCTCGACGGGGTTGGCGGGGGACGAGGGGCAGACGGCGATGTGGTTGCGGCAGATTGCGGAGGGAGCCGCGCGGCAGGGGACGTGCATCCAGGTTTCGGGTCATACCAGCCGGTCGGGGGCGGCGGCGCTGAACCAGCAGCTCAGCCTATTGCGGGCGGAGGTGATCAAGGCGCGGCTGGAGGAGTTGGCGCCGGGGCTGAAGGGCAAGCTGATCGCGGCCGGGTTCGGGTCGTCGCAGAACCTGGTCGGGACGGGAGCTGACAATGCGAGCGATGCGCTCGACCGGCGGGTCGAGTTCCGCGTCGTCGACGCCTGCACCTAAGCCGTGCGGGTCTGGCTTTGCCTGGTGCTGGCGTTGATGTCGGCACCGGCCTGGGCGGACAAGCGGGTGGCGCTGGTGGTGGGGATCGGGGCGTATCGCAACGTCGAGCGGCTGCGTAACCCGGCGAACGATGCGGTGCTGATCGCGGGGACGTTGAAGGAGTTGGGCTTCACGCTGGTAGGGGACGGGCCGCAGACGGATCTCGACAAGGGCGGGCTGACGAAGGCGATCGAGGCGTTTGGGCGGGCGCTGACCGGGGCGGACGTCGCGCTGTTCTACTATTCGGGGCACGGGCTGCAGGTTCAGGGGGTGAACTGGCTGGTGCCGACGGACGCCAATCCGACACGGACGCAGGATCTGGATTTCCAGATGGTCAACGCGGACCTGATCACGCGGCAGATGGATGGCGCGCGCACCAAGCTGAACATCGTGATCCTGGATGCGTGCCGGAACAATCCGTTCGCTGTCAGCGGATTGCGGGGCACGGGGGGCGGATTGGCGGAGATGCGGGCGCCGGAGGGGACGCTTATTTCGTATGCGACGCAGCCGGGCGCGGTGGCTCAGGACGGGAAGGGGATGAATAGCCCGTATTCGATGGCGCTGGCGGATGCGATGCGGGTGCCGGGGCAGGATGTGTTCCGGACGTTCAACCAGGTCGGGCTGGCGGTGAAGCGGGCGACGGGGGGCGAGCAGCAGCCTTGGGTATCGAATTCGCCGATCGATGGGGAGTTCGCGTTCGCCGGGCTGGTGCCGCAGGCAGCGGTGGTGACGCCGGCCCCGGTGGTCGTGGCGCCTGTCGTGCCCGCGGCCCCGGTTCCCCCGCCTCCCGTGCCGGCGCCGCGCACGGTGGTTGCGCCGCATCCGGCGGTGACGCGCCCGGCGGTTCGGCCGGCGCGGGCGAGCGAGCGGCCGCGGCCGGCCCGGTCGTCGGGGCGGTGCGGCGAGTTGGTGACGCGGGCACAGCTTGGCGAGACGCTGAGCGCAGGGGAGCGCGCGGCGTTGGCGAGTTGCGGTTCTTGATTAGGCGAGCGCGACCGCGGTTCGGCTTCGGTGGAGGAAGCGACTGGTGAGCAGGGTGGCGGTGACGGTCAGGCCGGCGGCCAGGCCCCACCATGCGCCGGCGGCGCCGAGGCCGGCCGGGAAGGTGAGCAGCCAGGCGGCGGGGATGCCGATTACCCAGTAGCCGAGGGTGGCGAGGGCGAAGGGGATGCTGGCGTCGCCGAGGCCGCGCAGGGCGCCGGAGGCGACGCATTGGACGCCGTCGGCGATCTGGAACAGGGCGGCGACGCCGAGGAGCGAGACGGCGATGCGGAACGCGTCGGCGTCGGCCGAGTCGAGATAGAGGCCGACGATGCGCTCGGGTGCGGAGACGTTGATGGCAGCGAGGACGAATTCGACCGCAGCGCCGAGGCCGATGGCGACGAGGCCGGCGAGACGCGCGCCGCCGTGGTCGCCGGCGCCGATGCGGTGGGCGACGCGGACGTTGGCGGCTTGGGCAAGGCCGAGTGGGATCATGAATGCGAGGGAGACGAGATTGAGCGCGACCTGCTGGGCAGCCAGCGGCGCCGGGCCGAGCCAGCCGATGAGGAGTGCCACGGCGAAGAACAGGCCGGCCTCAACGGCGACGGTGCCGCCGATGGGCACGCCTAGGCGCAGCATGGCGGTGAGGGCGCGCAGGCGGGGACGGGCCCACCGGGTGAGCGCGCGGCGGCGGGCGTTGCCGTGGGTGGCGGCCAGCAAGGTAAGCGCGACGAAGGTCTGGACGATGACGGTAGCGATCGCGGCGCCGTTCATGCCGAGCTCTGGCAGGCCGCCGGCGCCGTGGATGAAGCCATAACAGGCGAGGCCGTTGACGAGAGTTGCGACGAGGGAGACCGGCAGGATCAGCCAGCCCGCGTCGATGGCGGGGAGGAAGGCGCGCTGCAGGCCAATGGCGAACAGCCCGGCGGGGACGCACCAGCGCAGCACGGCGACGAACTGGCCGACGTCATGGGAGAGCGCGGCGGGTTCGCTGACGGCGAGGAGGAAGCTCTCGACGTGGCCGAGCAGGAGCACGGTGGGGGCGGCGAGGGAGAGGGTGAGGAGGATTCCGGTCCAGTAGAATTCGGCGATGCGCTCGGGTCGGCCGGCGCCCCTGGCCTGTGCGACGAGGACGCCGACGGAGGCGAGCAGGCCTTGCAGGACCAGCATGACGCAAAAGACCAGCATGGAGCCGAGACCGCCCGCGGCCAGGGCTTCGGGGCCGATGCCGCCGAGCAGGACCGTGTCGGTCACGCTCATTGCCATCTGCGCGAGTTGCGCCGCGGCGAGCGGGAGGGCGACGCGGATGGTCTCGGCGACGTGGCGGCCGAGCGTGTCCGGGACAGTCTGAGTGGGCAGCATGACGAAAGCGGGTCTGCGGTTGAGGCAGGCGCCTCTTAACAGGGTCTCCGGCTTTCGTCGCCTGCGGCTTGGTTAGAACTCCTCCCAGGATTCCGCGTGCGCCGGGCTGCCGTTGACGACGGCTTTGACGGCCGGGCGTGCGGACCGGGCGGGATGCGGTTTGGGGGCGGGTTTTCTTCGGGATGGGCGCCTGGCGGGAGGGCGCGACGTCGACGCGGAACTGGCTGGTGAGTTCGGCGAGTTGGGCGGTCTCTTGGGCGAGGGCGTGTGTCGCGGCGGTGCTTTCCTCGACCATGGCGGCGTTCTGCTGCGTGACCTGGTCCATCTGGTTGACGGCGACATTGACCTCGCTCAGGCCGGTGGCCTGTTCGTGGGCGGAGGCGGAGATCTCGGTGACGACGCCGCTGATCTTGGCAACGTGAGTGACGATGCGGTCGAGCGCCTTGCCGGTCTCGCCGACGAGGTGAACGCCGCGCCCGACATGCTGGCTCGAGGCGGAGATCAGCGATTTGATCTCCTTGGCCGCTTCGGCAGAACGTTGCGCGAGGGCGCGGACTTCCGAGGCGACGACGGCGAAACCTCGCCCGGCATCACCGGCACGGGCGGCTTCGACGCCGGCGTTCAGCGCGAGCAGGTTGGTCTGGAAGGCGATCTCGTCGATGACGCCGATGATCTGGCTGATCTGGTGGGCGGAGTTCTCGATCTCGCTCATGGCCGAGATGGCCTGCCCGACGACCTGGCCGGATTTGTCGGCCTCGCTGCGCGCATCGAGCACGGCCTCGCCGGCGCTGCGGGCGCCGTCGGCGGTGCGGCGGACGGTGTTGGTGATCTCTTGCAGCGCCGCGGCGGTCTGCTCGAGCGTGGCGGCCTGCTGCTCGGTTCGGCGGGACAGATCGTCGGACGCTTCGGCGATTTCGGCGGTGCCGGAGCGGATGGCCGCGACATTGCCGACGAAGCCGCTGACGAGGCCGTGGAGATGGTCGGCGGCGGCGTTGTAGTCGTGCCGGAGCTTCTCGTATTCGGGGGTGAAGCTGTGCTCGATACGGAAGGTCAGGTTGCCGGCGGCGAGCTGCGAAAGACCGTCGCCAATGCCGGCGACCACGCCGGCTTGGGCGGTGGCGTTACGGGCGCTGGCCGCTTCGAGTTCCGCGGCCTTGTCGGCAGCGAGTTGGAAGTAGACCGACAGCACCAGCTCCATATCGAGCATGGCCATGCGGAAGAATGCCGAAATCTTAGCGGAAAGCTGCTCGTTGGAGCGGCGCCAGTGCCAAGATTTCTGGCCATTGTCGTCGGCGATGATGACCTGGGTCATCAGGTCGATGAGGATGGTGTAGGCGGCGACGTAGAGGTCGGGGCGCAGGCCGATCCGGTGATGGACGGCGCCGACGGCCTGGGCGGCGGCCAAGTATTCGGCGCCGAGATCGTTCGAGAGCATCCGCATCCAGTGTTGGGATTGTTTCTCGCCGGCGGCGCGCATGTGCTGCTCGCTGGAGAAGAAACGGACGAGTTCCTCGCGCTTGGAGATGTGCTTGTAGAACCGGTCGAGAATGGCGGGCATCTCGGCCTGGAACAGCGGCACCAGGGATTTGAGCTGGGCTTTCGCCGCCGGGTCGACGTTCAGGAAGGCGAGCCGATCCTGGAGGGCTGAAGGCTCCATCTAAAATGTTCTCCTATCGAAGCTGCGCCGCGGGTGGCGCGTCTGAGGAGACCGGAGTGTTCAGCCGCTCCTATGAGGGAATGGCTTGCTCAGGTCGCAAGCACATTCCATCACGGAAAAGTATCGGAACGGTTAATAGCCGAAATGGCCGCCCTGCGAGGGGGCGCCCGTCAGGCCCGCAGGGTGTAGAAGGCGACGCCTTCGTTGACGAGATCGGGCCGGGTGGCGAGGGTCGCCGACATTTCGGTGGGGTCGGCGGTGTAGAAATGGGTGCCGTTCTGCACATCGAAGAAGCGGTAGACCGCCGCATCGCCGGCTTGCTGGGTGGCGTGCTCGTAGAAGGTGGTGCCCTCGTAAGTCAGGTCTGGGCGAGTAGCCTGGATCGTGGCCTTCTCGGTGCTGTTATCGGTGTAGAAATGGGTGCCGTTGGTGGTCTCGAAGAAGCGGTAGATGGGTACCGCGTTCGGGTCGCTCTGCTGGACGGCGTTGAGGCCGATCCCCTCGTAGACGTAGTTCGGGTCGTTGGCGGCGATCTGCGTCTTTTCGGCGGCGCTCGACGTGTAGAAATGGGTGCCGTTGGACTGGTCGAAGTAGCGGAAGATCTGGACGCCCGTGGTGGTCGGGGTGATGCCGGGCAGGACTTGGTTGTCGCCCGATGCGCCGGTCAGGCCTTCGAGGCGGGAGATGTAGGTCGTGATGACGTGTTCGGACTTGCCGGCGCTGGCGACGCCGAGGACGTCGGTGATGGTGGCGTAGTTGCCGTCGGCGTTGGGGAGGCCGACGAGGTTGCCGCGGTTGACGTAGTTGGCGTTGAGGTCGCCGATGGAGTTGATGACGTCGAGCTGGTTGAGACCGGGGAACACTTCGGGCCCGGCGAAGACGGCGGCGGCGGCCAGGGCCGGGTTGCTCTGCAACTGGGAGCCGACGGCGGCGCGGTTCTGGCCGAGATAGACCGCCGGGTCATCGGAGATGGCGACGTTGGTGATGCGGTTGTCGGTGGCCGGGGCGAGGAGCGCGCCGGGCGAGCCGAAGGTCTCGGCGGTGTAGCTGACGTTCGCGTTGTCGGCGTGGCCGGCCATGTAGAGCTGGTCCATCGCGCCGCCGAGGCTGTGCCCGGTCACGAGCACATTGGCGATCCCCTGGCGGGCGACGAAGGAGTCGAAGGCGGGGATGATGTTGGCGAACAGCGCGTATTGCCGGTTGATGTTCTGCAGGTCGTTCAACGAGTCCTGACGGTTGACGCTGCCGCGGAAGTCGAGGATCGCGGTGGTCTTGCCGTTCACGGTGCCGACGAGGATCTCGGCGGCGGCGTTGAAGTTCGTGTAGAGCCCGTTGACGTATGTGGTGTTCGGGCCGGTCAGGATCTGAAGGGACGCCTGGGTGACGGCGAAGAAGCCGGCGGGCAGGGTGGTGGTGCCGTCCATGTAGGCATAGTCGGCAATTCGCGCGAGGGCGACGTCGGAGTCTGAGAGCATCGTCATTAACCTGCAGTTCGTCTGAACCTATGACGCGGCAGGGCGACGAAGGTTCAGCGGGGTTCTGCTGGTTTATGCGGCGCGTTGCTTAACCATGAGGTCGAGCTTGGCCTCGTCGTCGGGATCGCCCCAGGTCAACGCGGTGTCGGTGTAGGCTGCGGCGGCCGGGTCGCGGCGGATGGCGCGGAGCATGCGGAGCAGGACGGCCAGGTGGTAGGCGATCTGGCCGTGTTTGCGCAGGGTTTCCCAGGCGAAGGCGGGCCAGAACAGGAGCTTGTTGGCGGGCTTCAGGCCGGGGCGGCGCTCGGCGGGGTGCTTCATGCGGAGGATGCCGCCTTGGAGCGGGTGGACGCGCTCGATCGCGAGGGTCTGCGAGAAGGTGAGCAGAAGCTTGAGCAGGCTCATGGTGGGCAGGCCGGTGGCATGGGCGCGCTTGAGCAGCGTGCGCATGTGGTCGCGCGAATAGTACAGGCCCCAGGCTTCGGCGTAGATCGCTTCCCACTCGGATTGCGACATCTTGGGATGGGGGGCGCAGACGTGCTCGAGGTCGTAGCGGTTGAGGTCGGGGTGCATCTCGACGCCGGCGCGCCAGAGCTTTTGATGGTCCTCCGAGCCCGGCAGCGGGGTCAGACAGAAGAATTCGAGGATGTCGACGGGGAGTTCGCGCTGGATGATCTCGATGTCGCGGCGAATGGAATCCGGCGTGTCGGCGGGGAAGCCGAGGATGTAGCCGGCGAGGGTGAGGATGCCGACCTGTTTCCAGCCGAGCAGCATCTTGCGGTATTCTGTCAGCTTGTTCTGGCGTTTCTTGGCGCCGAGCAGATTGTCGGGGTTGATGTTCTCGAGGCCGATGAAGACGCGGGTGACGCCGGCGCGCTTGGCCTTCTCCATGAAGCGCGGGATCTTGTGGCAGAGCGTGTCGACCTGGATGAGCAGGCCGAGCGGGATCTTCTCTTCTTCGCGCAGATAGATCAGGCGGTCGAAGATGGCTTCCCAGTCGCGGTTGCGGGCGAAATTGTCATCGGTGATGAAGAATTTCGAGATGCCCTGCTCCCAGTTGAGGCGGACGACGTGCTCGACATCGTCGGGGGAGCGGAAGCGGGATTTGCGGCCCTGGACGTTGATGATGGTGCAGAAGGAGCACTGGTAGGGGCAGCCGCGTCCGGCGTCGAAGCTGGTGTTGGTGTTGATGGTCTTCGCGACGTAGTGCTTGGGCAGGAAGGGGACCGGGGTGTCGCCCATGCCGGGCAGATCGTCCATGTAGTTGTAGAGCGGCGCGAGAGTGTTGGCGGCGGCGTCCTGGAGGACCTTGTCGATGCGGCCTTCGAGTTCGCCGGCGAAGAGGGAGATGCCGAGATCGCGGCATTGATCGAGGCCCAGGGCGTGCTCGTCGATCATGGAGATGACGCCGCTGATGTGGAAACCGCCGATCATCACAGGGATTCCGGCCTCGCGGAATGGGCGGGCGATGTCCATGGTGCGGGGGAATTGGTTGGACTGGACGCCGACGAGGCCGAGGAGGCCGAAATTGCCGTTCGCGCGGAAGCGGGCGATGAGGGCGGGGATGTCGACGCGGGTGTTGGTCTCGTCGATGCATTGGATGTCGATGGCGGTGTCGGCGCCGAGGACTTGGCGTTCGGCGGCTTCGTGGGCGATGGCGAAGACGGAGGCGAGCGAGTTGCTCGGGATCATCGAGCGGTACCAGCGGATGACGTAGCCGTCGTCGTCGTAATGCGACGGCTTGACGAGGATCAGCTGGAAGCGGCGGCGGGGGGCGGGCGCTGGGAGCATGGGGGCTGGTTAGCATAGTAATGGCTGGAGTTGCATCGAATTGCGCAGGCGAAAGCGCCGAAGTCGTGGTCATCGGGGCGGGAATCGTCGGGATCGCGACGGCTTATTTCCTGGCGGTCAGGCACGGGATACGCCGTGTGCTGCTCGTCGAACCGGGCGAGCCGATGGGACTGACCTCGGCGCAATCCGGTGAGAATTATCGCAATTGGTGGCCGCACCCGGTGATGACGGCGCTCACCGATGACAGCACGACGCTGATGGAAGATATCGCGCGCGCGACCGGGAACCGGATTCGGCTGACCCGGCGGGGGTATGCGCTGGCGACGCGGCGGGCGCAGCCGGAGGGGCTGCTGGCGGAGCTGCATGCCGGATACGGGACGGCGGCCGCGGGACGCATCCGGGTGCATGAGAGGGCGGGTGGCTCTTATCGGGCGGCGGAGGAGGATTGGGAGGGCGCGCCGGACGGGGTGGACGTGCTGCTCGATCGGGGGGTGATCGGGGCGCACTTCCCGAGTTTCGCCGCCGATGTCGGAACGGTGCTGCACATTCGCCGGGCGGGGGACCTGTCGGGGCAGCAATTGGGGCAGTTCATGCTCGAGGCGGTAAAGGAGGCCGGCGGCCGGGTGGTGCGGGGGCGCGTCGAGGCGGTGGAGGGGGTGGCGCCGTTCGTGTTGCTCGTGGCGACGGCTGACGGGCGGGCGCGATACGCGGCAGAGCGGCTGGTGAATGCGGCGGGGCCGTTCGTCGGGGCCGTGGCTGCGATGTTGGGTGAGACGCTGCCGGTGCGGTGCGTGTTCCAGCAGAAGATCGCGTTCGAGGATCGGGCGGCAGCGGTTCCGCGGGCGATGCCGTTTGCGATCGACCTCGATGGGCAGGCGCTGCCGTGGACGGCGGAGGAGCGGGCCGTGTTGGAGGCGGAAGTGGAGGGGGCGGCGCTGCTGGCGGCGATGCCGGGTGGGGTGCATTGCCGACCGGAAGGGGGTTCGGGCGGAAAGTGGGTGAAGTTGGGATGGGCATACAACCGGATGGAGAGTGCACCGGAGGCTACTCCGTTGGACGGCTCGTTCCCGGAGATCGTGGTGCGTGGGGCGAGCCGGTTGCAGCCTGCGCTGGCGGCGTATGTCGGACAGTTGCCGCGCGGCGCACGGCATTATGGCGGGCATTACGTGATGACGGACGAGAATTGGCCGCTGATCGGTCCGATGCGGAATGCGGGCGCGTTCGTCGCAGGGGCGATGTCCGGGTTCGGGACGATGTCGGCGGCCGGGGCGGGTGCGCTGTGCGCGGCGTGGGTGCGTGGCGGGGAATTGCCGGGCTATGCTGGGGCGCTGAGTCTGGAGCGCTACCGAGATGCGGATCTCATGGGGGAGCTGACGCGACTGGGGCGGACAGGGTCGCTTTAGGAGCCAGCCGGCACGGCCCTCTCCCGGGGGAGAGGACAGTAGGACGGGATTAGGCGGCTTTCTTGCGGTCGCGGAGGAAGTGGAAGAATTCGACGCCTTCGCGGAGACGGCGCTTCATCATTTGGGGGGAGGTGACCATCTCGCCGACGATGGAGGCGATCTTGGGAGCGCGGAAGTAGAAGCGCTTGTAGAAGCTTTCCACGCTGTCGAAGATCTCGGTGTGGCTGAGGTGGGGGTAGTGGAGCGGGGCGATCTGGACGCCGCGTTCGTCGATCAGTTCGGCGTGGTCGGCGTCGAGCCAGCCGTTCTCGACGGCTTGGTCGTAGAGGAAGGTGCCGGGGTAGGGGGCGGCGAGGCTGACCTGCATGGTGTGCGGGTTCACTTCGACGGCGAAGCGGATGGTCTCCTCGATGGTCTCCTTGGATTCGCCGGGAAGGCCGAGGATGAAGGTGCCGTGGATCTTGATGCCGAGCTCGTGGCAGTCCTTGGTGAACTGCTTTGCGACTTCGATCCGCATGCCCTTCTTGATGTTGTGCAGGATCTGCTGGTTGCCGCTCTCATAGCCGACCAGGAGCAGGCGCAGGCCGTTGTCCCGCATGACCTTGAGCGTCGAGCGCGGGACGTTGGCCTTTGCGTTGCAGGACCAGGTCACGCCGAGCTTGCCGAGTTCGCGCGCGATGGCCTCGGCGCGGGGCAGGTTGTCGGTGAAGGTGTCGTCGTCGAAGAAGAACTCGCGGACCTGCGGGAACAGCTTCTGGGCGAGCGCGATCTCGTCGCGGACGTGCTCGGGGCTGCGGACGCGGTAGCGGTGGCCGCCGACGGTCTGGGGCCAGAGGCAGAAGGTGCAGCGGCTCTTGCAGCCGCGGCCGGTGTAGAGGCTGAGGTAGGGGTGCTGCAGGTAGCCGATGAAGTAGTCCTCGATCTTAAGGTCGCGCTTGTAGACGTCGGTCACGAAGGGGAGCTGGTCCATGTCCTCGAGGATCGTGCGATCCTTGTTCTGGACGAGTTGGCCGTTGCCGTCGCGGTAGGTGATGCCGTCGATGTCCTTGAAGTCGCGGCCTTCGGCGACTTCGAGGCAGGTGAAGTCGAACTCGTTGCGGGCGACGAAGTCGACGGCGGGGGCGCCTTCGAGCTATTCGTTGGGCTGGACGGCGACCTTGGCGCCGACGAAGCCGATCTTGAGAGTTGGGGTTGGCTTCCTTCAGCGCGGCGGCGACCTTGGCGTCGCTGGCGAAGGAGGGGGTGCTGGTGTGCATGATCACCAGGTCGCGCTGCTTCACGTCGGCCAGGATCGGCTCGAGGCCGAGGTTGGCGGGCGGCGCGTCGATCAGGCGGCTACCGGGCACGAGGGCGGCCGGTTGTGCCAGCCAGGTCGGATACCAGAAGGAACGGATCTCGCGCTTGGCCTGATAGCGCGACCCGGCACCGCCGTCGAAGCCGCCGAAAGAGGGGGGCTGGAGAAACAATGTCTTCATCATGATAGGCTATCCTCTCCCGGGGGCTATCCCCTGCCGGGCTCCAATTCCGAGCGTGTGAAGGCGATGACATGATGTTCCTGGCCGCGCCACGCGACCCGGTTGGAGCGATAACTGGCGATCATCACGGCAATCGAAAGGAAATCACGAAACGGCAGACACCAGATCGGGAGCGGGGCGGCAATTCGCAACAGGTGGTCGGAATAACCGGCGAGCCCGGCGCGCACGAGCCAGGTGCCGGTGAACAAAGCGAGCGCCCAAACGCCGCCGGTGCCCCAAGGGGCAACGGCGCTGTCGAGCAGCATGAGCGTGGCCCAGAACATCGAGAAGCGGACCGCCGAGAGGGCGAAGCCCGCGGGCTCGACGGATTTGGTGGTGCGGGCCCAGCGGAGTTCGTGGGCGAAAAGCTGGTCGAATCGGGTCTCGGCGACGGTGGTGGCCGGGACGGTGTCGATCAGGGCGACGTCGAGGCCTAAGCCGCGGACGCGTTCGCCAAGCAGGGCGTCGTCGGCGACGTGATCGGCGAGCGAGGCGAAGCCGCCGATCTGTTCGAGGGTGGCGCGGCGGAGCGCCATGATGGCGCCGAAGCAATCCTGGCGGCTGATGCCGCGGGCGAGCAGGGCGCCGGGCAGGAAGTCGCGATTGATGAACGCGGCGCCGAGTTGGCCGACCAGGGAGTCGGTGGGCGGCAGGCCGGTGTAGAGCGCGGTGGCGAGGCCGACGCCGGGCTGGTCGAGGGCGGCGACGGCGCGGCGCAGCGTGTCGGGTTGGGTGTGGATGTCGCTGTCGGCGATGAGCAGGATGTCGTGGCGGGCGGCCTGCATCATGTTGATGAGGTTGGCGACCTTGCCGTTGCGGCCGTGGCGGGTGCTGTCGACGACGACGTTGATATCGACAAACGGGTAGCGCGCACGGAGGCGGTCGACGGTGTCGAGCGCCGGGTCGGCGGCGCTCTGGACGCCGAAGACGATCTGGAAAGTCGGGTAATCCTGCTCGCAGAAGCTGGCGAGGGCGGGTTCGAGCATCGTCTCGTCGCCGTAGAGCGGCTTGAGGATGGTGACGGGCGGCGAACCGGCGGAGAGCGGGACCGAGCGCGTGCGGAAACGATGGAGCAACGCCACGCCGAGCGCGGATTGCAAGACTCCGATGCCGGCGGCACCGGCGCAGGCGAGGGCGATAAGGTCCATCATCATGCGCGCCGGATCAGCGGATCGCGCCTCCGGACAGGTCAGAGACCTTACGTTGCAGTTGCGCAATGAGCGAGCCGGCGCCGGACGAGAGCAGCGACCGCCAGTCGGAGCGGTTGACCGCGACCTGGCTGATGGAGCCGTTGAGCAGGACGTCGATGGCGCGCCACCCGTCGGTGCCGCGGTGCATGACGTAATCGATCGGGGTGGCGTCGCCGGAGCCGGAGATCTGGGTGGCGACGACCTGGTCGGGGCCGATGGTGCGCGCTCCCGGGAGAACCTCGATCTTCTCGTTGGTGTAATTGTCGAAGTTGGCGGTGTAACTGCAGATGGTGAACTTGCGGAACACGTCGAGAAGCTGCTGCTGCTCGGCCGGCTGCAGCGACGACCAGCGCAGGCCGACCGAGCCGCGCAGGATGGCCGGGAGGTCGAAGGCGCGGTCGATGGCCGGGGCCAGCGCGGCGTAGCGGGTCGCGAACGGGGTGGCGCGGCCCGACTTCATGGCGCTCAGCAACGCGGCGTTGAGCGCCGTTATGGGCGCGACCGCATCCGCATCGGCAGCGAGGGCGATGGCGGGGCTGAGGGTGGGAACGGTGAGAAGTGCGGCAAGTGCGATGCGCCGGCTCAGCATCATCGACGGGGCACCGCGACCGTCGTGGGGCGTTCCAGGCCTTGGCCGAGGGCGGTCAGCGCGGTCGCGACGATGTCCTTGGCGCCGAGGCCGGCCTCGATGATCTGGCCGGCAGGGGTGCCGTGATCAATGAAGCGGTCGGGCAGCGTCATGGAGCGGACCTTCACGTCCGCCATCGAGCAGGCCGCGGCTCGCGAGATGCTGCAGGATCGCCGCGCCGAAGCCGCCGATGGACCCTTCCTCGATGATGATGAGGATCGCGTGCTCGCGGGCCATGCGCTCGACCAGCGGGGCGTCGAACGGTTTGGCGAAGCGGGCGTCGGCGACGGTGCAGGAGAAGCCGCGGGCGGCGAGTTCGTCGGCGGCGCGCAGGCTCTCGGCCAGACGGGTGCCGAGGGACAGGATGGCGACGGACGAGCCTTCGCGCATCATCCGGGCCTTGCCGATCGGGATCGGGGTGCCGCGCTCGGGTAGTTCGAGGCCGGTGCTCTCGCCACGGGGGTAGCGCAGCGCGCTCGGGCCCTCGTCGAACACGGCTTGCGTGGCGACCATGTGCATCAGCTCCACTTCGTCGCTGGGAGCCATGATCGTCATGCTGGGCAAGCAGCCGAGATATGCGAGGTCGAAGCTGCCAGCATGGGTGGCGCCGTCGGCGCCGACCAGCCCGGCGCGGTCGATCGCGAAGCGGACCGGCAGGTTCTGGATGGCGACGTCGTGGACCACCTGGTCGTAGGCGCGCTGCAGGAAGGTGCTGTAGATGGCGCAGAACGGGCGCAGGCCCTCGGTGGCCATCCCGGCGGCGAAGGTGACGGCATGCTGCTCGGCGATGCCGACGTCGAAGGTGCGGTCCGGGAAACGGCTCTGGAAGCGGTCGAGTCCGGTGCCGGAAGGCATGGCGGCCGTGATTGCGACGATCCGGTCGTCGACGGCGGCTTCGGCGATCAGGGCGTTGGCGAAGACGCGGGTGTATTGCGGCGGCCCGGGCGGTGCCTTGACCTGCTCGCCGGTGATCACGTTGAACTTGGCGACGGCGTGCAGCTTGTCGGCGGAGCTTTCCGCCGGCTCGTAGCCGTGGCCCTTCTTGGTGATGACGTGCAGCAGGATCGGGCCGCTCTCCTCGGCTTCGCGCAGGTTGCGCAGCACGGGGAGGAGGTGGTCGAGGTTATGGCCGTCGATCGGGCCGACGTAATAGAAGCCGAGTTCCTCGAACAGCGTGCCGCCGGTGAGGATCCCGCGCGCGTATTCCTCGGCGCGCTTGGCGGTGCGCTCGAGGCCGAACGGGAAACGCTTGGCCATGCGGGCGGCGAGGTCGCGCAGGTTGAGGAAGGAGCGGCTGCTCATGAGCCGCGACAGGTAGGCGCTCATGGCGCCGACCGGCGGCGCGATGGACATGTCGTTGTCGTTGAGGATGACGAGCAGGCGCGACTTCATGGCGCCGGCGTTGTTCATCGCCTCGTAGGCCATGCCTGCGCTCATCGCGCCGTCGCCGATGACGGCGACCACGTGGCGATCCTTCTGTCCGAGCATGTCATGGGCGACGGCCATGCCGAGGCCGGCGGAGATGCTGGTCGAGCTATGGGCGGCACCGAACGGGTCGTATTCGCTCTCGGACCGGCGAGTGAAACCGGAGAGGCCGCCGGGCTGGCGTAGCGTGCGAATCCGGTCGCGGCGGCCGGTGAGGATCTTGTGCGGGTAGGCCTGATGGCCGACGTCCCAGATCAGACGGTCGCTGGGCGTGTCGAAAATGGCGTGCAGCGCCACCGTGAGCTCGACGACGCCGAGCGACGCGCCGAGATGGCCACCGGTGGTGCTGACCGCGTCGATTGTCTCTGCGCGCAACTCGTCGGCAACCGCCTTGAGCTGCTCGGCCGAGAAATTGCGCAGGTCGGCTGGCGTTCGCACCCGATCCAGAGTTGGCGTGGCGGGACGTGAAGAGAGCGACAAACTCGCATTCATCGTGTGATTTAAGCTCCCCGCTGGCGACCGGGCCAGCGTCCTCAATAGAACTCGATTGAACTCAAGTGGACCGCGGCAGCCCGCTTCCAACAACCACGTCCAAACATCCAGAGCAAGCCGAGCTGGACTCGCCCAAAAACTGTTCAGCGTGCGCGACAGTAGCCAAAGGGTGGGACGCGTGCCAGCCATGAGCAATGGAGATGCATAACTGTTGCAGGGATGCCACACATGTGCAGCATCCCAGGCGGCCCGTCGTCTCACGCGCGTTGCGATGCGATATAAATGTGTGATGACGAGGAGTCGGATGCTGAAGGTTGTCTTGGCGCAACCCCGCGGATTTTGCGCCGGGGTGGAACGCGCGATCGAAATCGTCGAACGAGCCTTGGTGAAATTTGGCCCGCCGATCTACGTCCGACACGAGATCGTCCATAACCGGCATGTGGTCGAAGACCTGCGCCGGCGGGGTGCGGTGTTCGTTGACGATTTGGACGAAGTGCCGCCGGGAGCGATGACGGTGTTCAGCGCGCATGGCGTGGCGCGCACGGTGGAGGCGGTAGCGCGCGAGCGGCAGTTGCCGGTAATCGACGCGACCTGTCCGTTGGTGGCCAAAGTGCATGCCGAAGGGCAGCGTTATGCGCGCCAGGGGCGCGAGATCGTGCTGATCGGGCATGCCGGACATGCCGAGGTCGAGGGCACGATCGGTCAGATCGAGGGGCGCGTGCACTTGGTGCAGACCGTCGAGGACGTAGCCGGGCTCGAGGTCGCCGATCCGGAGAGCCTGGCATACATCACGCAGACGACGCTCTCGGTGGACGACACGCGGGGCATCATTCAGGCGCTCCAACGTCGGTTCCCGAGCATCGTGGGACCGGACGTTCGGGATATCTGCTATGCTACGCAGAACAGGCAACAAGCCGTGCACGACCTTGCAAAACAGGTCGACGTGATCCTTGTGGTGGGGTCGAAGAACAGTTCGAACTCCAACCGCTTGCGCGAGATCGGCGCCGAACTCGGAAAACCGAGCTACTTGATCGACGACGCGAGCGCTCTCGAACATGGCTGGTTCGAGGGTGTCGAGCGGGTTGGTTTGACGGCCGGCGCCAGTGCGCCGGAAATGCTGGTGCAGGGCGTGATCGACGGCCTGCGCCGTTTCGGGGACGTGGACGTCGCGACGCTGGCGGGCGTTTCCGAGGACGTGAAATTCAAATTTCCGGCCGAAGTGCTCTAATTCGACCGAGGAGATAGCAGGCTGATGTCGGTTCCGTTGAAGCAAGTGGTCAAGGTCGGCGCGTATGTGGTCGGCAAGCATCTGCGCGGGGAGAAGCGGTATCCGCTGGTGCTCATGCTGGAGCCGTTGTTCCGGTGCAATCTGGCGTGCTCCGGCTGCGGCAAGATCGATTACCCGGCGGAAATCTTGAACCAGCGGCTTTCGGTGGCCGATGCGTTGGACGCGGTGGACCAGTGCGGCGCACCGGTGGTGGCGATCGCCGGTGGGGAGCCGCTGCTGCACAAAGAGATGCCGCAGATCGTCGAGGGCATCCTGGCGCGCAAGAAGTTCGTCT
The DNA here is from genome assembly GCA_963848035.1 of uncultured Alphaproteobacteria bacterium. Classification (GTDB taxonomy): domain Bacteria; phylum Pseudomonadota; class Alphaproteobacteria; order Acetobacterales; family Acetobacteraceae; genus JAVVHH01. The sequence goes on along the minus strand of CAWKCD010000001.1, from coordinate 118,187 downwards.
ATCTCTGCACGAACGCGCTGCTGCTCGAGAAGAAGATGGACCTGTTCAAGCCCAATCCGTACTTCTCTTGGGACGTGCATCTGGACGGCGACAAGGAGATGCACGACCGGGCAGTGAGCCAGGACGGCGTGTTCGACCGGGCCGTGGCGGCGATCAAGCTCGCCAAGCAGAAAGGGTTCCGGCTCAGCATCAACTGCACGCTGTTCGACGGCGCGCAGCCGGAGCGGGTCGCCAAGTTCTTCGACGAGGTCATGGCGATGGGCGTCGACGGGATCATGACGTCGCCGGGCTACGCGTATGAGCGCGCGCCGGACCAGGCGCATTTCCTCACCCGGCAGAAGACCAAGCAGCTGTTCCGCGACATCCTGGCGCGCGGCAAGGGCAAGGGTTGGAAGTTCACCCAGTCCCCGCTGTTCATGAACTTCCTGGCGGGCAACGAGAACTATCACTGCACGCCGTGGGGCAAGCCGACGCGCAACGTGTTCGGCTGGCAGCGGCCTTGCTACCTGCTGGGCGAGGGCTACGCCAAGACGTTCCAGGAGCTGATGGACACGACCGAGTGGGACAAATACGGGACGGGCGCTTACGAGAAGTGCGCGGACTGCATGGTCCATTCGGGCTACGAGAGCACGGCTGTGATGGACGCGGTGAAGTCGCCGCTGAAGACGCTGGCGGTGGCGATGCGCGGGCCGAAGCTCGAGGGGGCGATGGCGCCGGAGATCGACCTGTCGAACCAGCGCAAGGCTGATTACGTGTTCAGCCGTCATGTGCAGGAGAAGATGGCGGAGCTGAAGCACAAGAAGCCGGAGCCACAGGTGGCTGACGCGGCCGACTGAGCGGTTCGGGGCGGCTCAAGGTCGCCCCCGCCCGGCTTGTTCGAACGAGAGTTCGTCTAGCTCGATTTGGCGGCGTGCTCTCGGACGTATTCGTTCAGCGTCTTGGCGAGATTGACGAAGTCCGACGGCACCATGATGACCATGGTGCTGTTGTTCTCGGCCCCGACCTCCGAGATCATCTGCATGCGGCGGAGTTCGAGCGCGGCGGGGTTCTCGGTCATGGCGGCCGACGCGGCGGCGAGCTTGGCGGAGGCTTCGAATTCGGCGTCGGCTTTGATCAGCCGGGCGCGTTTCTCGCGGATGGCTTCGGCCTGCATGGCCATGACCTGCTGCATCGCCTGAGGCAGCTCGACGTCCTTCATCTCGAACCGCTCCAGTTCGATGCCCCAACGCTGCGTCGAGGTGGCGATGGTCTCGCGGAGCAGGTCGTTGATCTTGTCGCGCTGCTGCAGGACCTCGTCGAGATCGTGTTGGCCGATCGTGTTGCGCAGGCTGGTGAGCGCCAACTGATACACGGCGTCGCCGACGTTCTGGACTTCGACGACCGACTTCTCCGGGTTCGCGATGCGGTACCATAGGACGGCGTTGACGCTGATGGTGACGCTGTCGCGAGTGATGGTCTGCTGCTGTTCGGCCTGGACGGTCTTGGTGCGCAGGTCGGTCTGGACGGCGCGCTCGATGCCGAAGGGGATGATCCAGTAGAGGCCGGGGCCGCGGATGCCGACGAAGCGGCCGAGGCGGAAGATGACGCCGCGCTGGTATTCCTGGGCGACGCGGATCCCAGTGACGATCAGGATAACCAGCAGGACCGCGGGGATGGCGAGGAGTTCCATGTCGAGTTGATGCGCCGGCGTGACGGCCGCCGTCAAATGGCTTCGGCGAAACCGAGGGATTGTCGATTCCAGGCGCTGGCATAGGCGCCGCCGCGGGCGAGGAGTTCGGCGTGGGTGCCGGTTTCGACGATGCGGCCGGCGTCGAGCATGATCAGGCGGTCCATGCGGGCGATGGTGGAGAGCCGGTGGGCGATGGCGATGACGGTGCGGCCCTGCATGAGGGTGTCGAGCTGGCCCTGGATCGCGGCTTCGACTTCGCTGTCGAGGGCCGAAGTCGCTTCGTCGAGAACGAGGATGGGGGCGTCCTTCAGGATCACGCGGGCGATGGCGATGCGTTGGCGTTGGCCGCCGGAGAGCTTGACGCCGCGTTCGCCGACATGGGCGTCGTAGCCGGTGCGCCCGTTCCAATCTTCGAGGGTGAGGATGAAATCGTGCGCTTCGGCGCGGACCGCGGCGGCGACGACGTCGGCATCGGAAGCGGAGGGGCGGCCGTAGCGGATGTTGTCGCGGATCGAGCGGTGCAGCAGGGAGGTGTCCTGGGTCACCATCGCGATCTGGGCGCGCAGGCTTTCTTGCGAGACCTGGGCGATGTCCTGGCCGTCGATGAGGATGCGGCCGGAATCGGGGCGGTAGAAGCCGAGCAGGAGGTTCACCAGGGTGGATTTGCCGGCGCCGGAACGGCCGACGAGGCCGATGCGCTCGCCGGGCCGGATCGAGAGGTCGATGTTGTGGAGGACGCCGCGTTGGGTGCCGTAGCCGAAGCGGAGTTTCTCGAGCGTGATGGCGCCGCCTTGGAGGCGGAGTTCGCCGGCGCCGGGCGCGTCGGGCATCTGGCGCGGGACGGCGATGCTGCGCATGCCGTCTTGGACGAGGCCGAGATTTTCGAAGATGCCGGTGACGGAGCGGGCGACGAAGCCGGCCATGTTGGTGATCTGGAAGGCGAGCGAGAGCGCGGTGGCGACGGTGGCGACTTCGATCTGGCCGCCGCGCCATAGCAGGATCGCGGCCGTGCCGGTGCCGGCGAGGAGGAACGCGTTGATGATGGTCAGGCCGCCGGTGAGCGCGGTGATGGCGCGGGTCTGTGCCTGGAATGCGGCGGTGTGGTCCTCGATCGCGTCGCGGACGAAATTGTCCTCCTCCTGGGCGCGGGCGAAGAGTTTGACGGTCAGGATATTGGTGTAGGTGTCGACGACCCGGCCGGTGAGCAGCGAGCGAGCCTCGCTGTTGCGGCGCGAGCGGGTGCGAAGGATCGGGACGAGGGTGCGCAGAAGGACGGCGTAGAGCACGAACCAGAGCGCGATCGGGATGGCGAGGCGCCAATCGACGGCGCCGAGGAGCAGGATCGCGCTGCCGCCGTAGAGGAGGATGTACCAGACGGCGTCGACGCCGACGACGATGACGTCGCGCAGCGCCGGGCCGGTCTGCATGACGCGGTTGGCGATGCGGCCGGCGAAGTCGTTCTGGAAGAAGGTCCAGGATTGGCGGACGACGTGATGGTGGCTCTGCCAGCGGACGCGGTTGGCGAAGGCGGGGTTGATCGCCTGGTTGGTCAGCAGGAATTCGAGGATGAAGGCGGCGGGGCGGGCCAGCAGGATCATGGCTGCCATGGCGGCGAGCTGGCGCCATTCGTCGCGGAAGAGCGTGTCGCGCGGGTGGGTGGCGACGAGGCCCGCGATGCGGCCGATGCAGACGGGGATGAGGAGGTCGAAGCCGGCGGTGAAGAGGCCGATGAAGAGAAGGGCCAGGAAGACGCCGGGGGTTTGGCGGACGAACGAGAGGAAGAAGCGCAGCGCCGTGGGCGGCGGGTCGCCGGGGGCGACCTCGCCGGTGGGGTCGATCATGCGTTCGAAAGGGCCAAGGAGACGCCGGCTGAGCATGGGTCTGCGTTGCACCGGCGGGACGTGACGGTCAATCGGGCCGCGGTCACAATTGCCGGTGGAGGTTCTGTTTGCGCTTTTCGGTGATTGCGTCCGCCGTCACGACGGCGCTGGTGGGGTTCGGCAGCACGCTGGCCATCATCGTCGAGGCGGCGCGGCGGCTGGGGGCGACCCCGGCGCAGACCTCGTCGTGGATCGCATCGCTGTGCCTCGGCATGGCCGTGACGAGCGTTTTCCTGTGCTGGCGTTACCGGATGCCGATCGTGACGGCGTGGTCGCTGGCGGGCGCGGTGCTGATCGTGGCGGCGCCCGCGGGGATGCGCATGGGGGACGGGATCGGCGCGTTCATGTTCGCGGCCGGGCTGATGGTTTTGGCGGGCGCGGTGCCTGCGGTCGGGAATGCGATCGCGCGACTGCCGGCGTCGGTGGCGGGGGGAATGCTGGCGGGGTTGTTGCTGCATTTCACGATCGGACTGTTCACGGCGGCGCAAAGCGCGCCGGCGTTGGTGCTGCCGCTGATCGGGGTATTCCTGGTGGCGCGGCTGCTGCATCCGGCGTCGGCGCCGCTGGTGGTGATCGCGGCTTCGGTGCCGATCGCGCTGCTGGAAGGGTATGCACTGCCGGCGCCGGCGGCATCGCTGTCGACGCTGGTGTGGATGACGCCGTCCTTCTCGGTGTCGGCCCTGCTGGGGTTGGGGCTCCCGCTGTTTCTGGTGACGATGGCGACGCAGCAGATCTCGGGGGCTGCGGTGTTGCGGACGGCGGGGTATGTGCCGCCGGTGTCACCGGTGATGATCGTGACCGGCCTCATGACGGTGCTGCTGGCGCCATTGGGGGCTTACTCGATCAACCTATCGAGCGTGACGGCGTCGATCTGCACGGGGCCGGACACGCATCCAGATCCGGGGAAACGGTGGTTGGTGGGGCCGGTGTTCGGCGCTTGCTATGTGGTGTTGGCGCTGGCCGGGGCTTCGTTGGCGGGGGCGTTGAGCGCGATGCCGCAGGTGCTGATCGCGACGGTGGCGGGGGTGGCGTTGCTGGGGCCGCTCATGGGGGCACTGGCATCGGCGCTGCATCGGCCGGAGGAACGTTTCCCTGCCGTGCTGTCCTTCGTGGTGACGGCGTCAGGGATCACGCTGGCGGGAGTCGGCGGGGCGTTCTGGGGCTTGTTGGCCGGCGTCGGCGCGCTTTGGCTCGAGCGGTCGGCTAGACGGTTCCGCTAGATCAAAAAATCGGTTCGGCCTCGTGGCGGACGACGCGATCGAGAAGGTCGAGGACCTGGGCGGCAACGCGATCGCCGGGATGGGCAATGGCCTGCGAGAGGAGTGATTTCGCGGCCTGCTTGTCCTCGGGTTCGGCGAACGCCATGGTCCATTCGGTGAAGATCGGGGCGCCGACCGTTTCAGCCTGAAGCACGACGATCTCTTGGTGGCGCGGGTCGCCCAAGATTCGTTCGAACGTGCTCTGGACGGCTTCGAAGTCGCCTTCGAGCGCCTGGACGAAGGTGCCTTCGTTGTACAGCAGCGCGCCGGTCAGCCCCACTTCGGCATTGTTGCGGCGTGCCGCTGCCAAGATCTGCGTGATGGACCGATCACGGTCGTCGGGCTCGATGGCGTTGCGGCTGCAGTAGATGATGCGGAAGATGTCGCTAGGCACGGAACGCTCCGACGTGCTTGTGGCCGAGGTTGGTGATCAGGGCCGCCACGTCTTTGGCCGGCACCGGGCGGCTGACGAGATAGCCTTGGATTTCGTTGCAGCCGTCCACCCGGCACTGCGCTTCCTGGTCAGCGGTCTCGACGCCTTCGGCGATGGTCGTCATGCCGAGGCTCCTGCCGAGGGCGGCGATGGCGCGGACCACGGCATCGGCGTCGGCGTTCTGGCCGAGATCACGGACGAAGGATTTGTCGATCTTGAGCTTGTCGAACGGAAAGCTGCGCAGTTGACTGAGCGAAGAGTAGCCGGTGCCGAAATCGTCCATGCTGATGCGCACGCCCAGCGCGTGAACGGCGTTCAGGACCTGGAGAGCTTCGGCTTCGCGGGCGAAGGCGCTTTCGGTGATCTCGATCTCTAGGCGGTGAGCGGGGAAGTTGAGGCTCGCCAGGGTGTCGGCGATCGCGCGGGGGAGACGTTCGGGATCCAGCAATTGCTTGGGCGAGACATTGACCGCGACGGTGAGGTTGCCCGGCCAGACCTTGGCGACGCGGCAGGCCTCGCGGAGCACCCATTCGCCGAGCGGCAGGATCAGCCCCATCTCCTCGGCCAGGGGAATGAACTTGTCGGGTCCGAGCAGGCCGCGCTTGGGATGGTTCCAGCGGACGAGTGCCTCGAAACCCTCGAGCGAGCGGTCCTTGAGCGACAATTGCGGCTGGAAGTGGAGCTCGAGCTGCTGGAGCGGGATCGCGCGGCGGAGATCCTCCGCCAACTCGTGGCGGGTGCGGGCGCGCAGGTCGAGGTCGTCGTTGAAGACGCGGATCGTGCCGCGGCCCTCGGTCTTGGCTTGGCGGAGCGCTAGGTCGGCAGCGCGGATCAACCCGTCCGGGTCGGTGCCGTGCTGCGGTGAGAAGGCGATGCCGACACTTGCGCCGATCACGGCGGATTGCCGCTCGATCAGATAGGGGCGGCTCAGCATCGAGACCAGGCGTTCGGCGAGCGCGGGGACTTCGGGCACCGCCGCCATCGCGACGGCGAACTCGTCGCCGCCGAGGCGGCTGACGATGTCGGCGTCCCGGAACACGGTGCGGAGGCGTTCGGCCACGAGCTTGATCAGGGCGTCTCCGGCCGGGTGGCCGAGCGTATCGTTGACGGCCTTGAAGTGGTCGAGATCCACGAACAGCACGGCGATGCCGGGAGCCGGCGCGGAGGCGCAGAGCTTCGCGAGACGGTCCCGGAAGCCCTGGCGATCGGCCAGGCCGGTCAGCGCGTCGCGGCTGACGTGGTTCTCGACGGCATCCGGCGCGGCATTGAGGGACAGCAGGAGCGTGCCGTCCGGCTCCTCCTGCAGGGAGACGACGAGGGTGTGTCCGGCGCGGGTCTTGAGGCGCAGCGGGCCATGGTATTTCCGCTGCATCAGGAGCGTGAGGCGGATCTGCTCGGGATGGTCGAGCCGGATGCAGGCTTGCGGGTCGAGCGAGGTGGTCAGCCCGTCGAGTCCCAGCATGGACTTGGCGGAGCGGTTGGCGAACAGGATCTGCCGCTCGGTATCGAGGGCGATCAGTCCGGTCGATGCGTAATCCAGCAGTCGGCGTGTCGCCGCGTCTTGCCGATCGATCTGTTCGTATTCCAAGCGCCCGGACCCTGAGATTGGGCTCGGATCATGGTCCCGAACGGTAAGGGAAAGGTTAAGAAGCCGTCTGGAAAGCTGCCCTGGCGGTCGTCTGACGCAGTTTTCCTGCGCTCCGCTGCGGAACTCGCAAAACTACTTGCCGTGCCAAGTTTCGAGACGGCTCGTCACGTCATTCCGCGGCTGCAAGCACCGGCTGCGGACGAATGCGAGCGAACAGCACGGCGACGGCAGCCATGACGCAGGCGATCCCGGCGCCGTAGAAAGCGGGCAGATAGCTGGACAGGACGTCGCGGGACAGCCCGCCGAGCAGTGCGGCGGAGGCGGCGCCGAGCTGGTGGCAGGCGAAGACCCAGCCGAAGACGAGCGGGCCGATGTCGCGGCCGAACTCCTTGGTGGCGAGCTTGACGGTGGGTGGAACGGTGGCGATCCAGTCCAGGCCGTAGAACACGGCGAAGAGCGAGAGTCCGTAGAGCGAGAAGTCGAAGAACGGCAAGGCCATGAGCGAGAGGCCGCGCAGGCCGTAATACCAGAAGAGCAGGAAGCGGTTGTCGTAGCGGTCGGACAGCCAGCCGGAGCCGACGGTGCCGATCAGGTCGAACACGCCCATCATGGCCAGGACCGAGGCGGCCTGGACCTCGCCCATGCCGAAATCGTGGCAGAGCGGGATGAAATGGGTCTGGATCAGGCCGTTGGTGCTGAGACCGCAGATGAAGAAGGAGCCGGCGAGGATCCAGAACAGGGGGGAAACGGAGGCGGTGCGGAGCGCGCCGAAGGAGGCGGCGATGGGGTTGCGCGGGGGCGAGACGGGGACGGGGCCGCGCTGGCCGTAGGGGGAGAGACCGACGGCGGCCGGGTCATTGGCGCCGAGGAGGAGGGCGAGGCAGCCGGCGATGAGGCAGGCGATGACGGCGGGGATCGCGGCGAGGCGCCAGCCGACATGTTCGGCGAGATAAGCGGCAAACGGCAGGACGGCGAGCTGGCCGGTGGCGGAGCTGGCGCCGAGCAGGCCCATGACGAGGCCGCGGCGCTCGGTGAACCAGCGGTTGGACACCGACGCGCCGAGGACCATCGCGGTAAGGCCGGAACCGATGCCGAGGATGAGGCCCCAGGTGAGCCAGAGCATCCAGGATTGGGTGATCTGCGTCGCGAGCCCGAGGCCGACGCTGATGAGCAGGACCGCCGTGGTGACGGTGGCGCGGAAGCCGTAGCGGAGCAGGATAGCGGCGGTGAACGGGGCCATGCTGCCGAACAGCATCAGCCGGAGGGCGAGGGCGCCGGCGATGCTGGAGATGGACCAGCCGAACTCGTCGTGCAGGGGCAGCAGCATGACCTGCGGGATGCCGAGGGCGGCAGAGGTGGAGAGCATCACCAGGAAGGTGACGGCGGCCATGACCCACCCGTAATGGATGCCTCGCCGGTTCAGCAGGGTCGCGAGAGAAGAGGCGAGCATCAGGTCACCGTAAAGGCTGGAGCAGAGACATGCGCATATGCACGCATCGGGTCAATGCGCTGTCATGGATGCGTTTTCATGTGGCGGAAAGAGGTCGGTAGGCGGGGGGGCTCCATGTGGGTCATGTCGGGAGCGAATTCCGAGGATTGATCGCATCGCAACGAGGTGTCCCATGCTCAAAGGTTTGCAAAAAGTAGGTCTCAACCATACCCGCGCCGCAGTGGTCACGGCCTTGCTGGGCGGCACGGCGCTTGGAGGTTTCGGCGCGCTGGCCGTGCCGGTGTTCGCGCAGGACGCGCCGTCGCATGCGGTGATCCAGCCGTCGGGTCCGGCCAATCCGCTGCCCGATTTCTCGGGTCTGGTGTCGCAGGTGCGGCCGGCGGTGGTCTCGGTGACGGTCAAGCAGGATGGCAGCCCGCGGGAGGCGCGCGGCTCCGGCTTCATCGTCAATTCCGACGGCACGATCATCACCAACAACCATGTCGCGGCGGCCGGCAACGAGTTCACCGTGACGCTCGATGACGGGACGGACCTGAAGGCCAAGGTGGTCGGGCGGGATCCGCGGACCGACCTGGCGGTGCTGAAGGTGTCGACCAACCATCCGCTGCCGTCGCTCAAACTGGGGAACTCCGACAACGTGAAGCCCGGCCAGTGGGTCGTCGCGGTCGGCAATCCGTTCGGGCTGGGCGGGACGGTGACGGCGGGGATCGTGTCGGCGCTGGGGCGTGACATTGGCGCCGGGCCGTATGACCAGTTCCTGCAGATCGACGCGGCGATCAACCAGGGCAACTCGGGCGGGCCGCTATTCACGCAGGATGGCAAGGTAATAGGCGTCAACACGGCGATCCTGTCGCCGAGCGGCGGCAGCATCGGCATCGGGTTCGCGATCCCGAGCAGCCTGGTGCAGTCGGTGGTCAACCAGCTCGTGGCCGAAGGCCATGTGACGCGCGGCTATCTCGGCGTCGAGACGCAGAAGCTTTCGGCGGGGATCGCCAGCGGGTTGGGGCTCGATGCGGGGACGCACGGAGCGTTGGTCGCCGCGGTGGAGCCCGAGGGGCCGGCTGCCAAGGCGGGCCTCAAGCCCGGCGACGTGATCCAGTCGGTGAACGACAGCAACGTCGTCGATCCGCACGAACTGGCGCGCATGGTCGCGGACCTGAAGCCCGGCGACAGCGCGAAGATCAACGTGCTGCGCGACGGCGGCAAGACGCAGCTCGATGCGAAGATCGCGACGTTGCCGGACGATCGGGCGACGCAGCAGGCCAATGCCGAACCGGGCGAGCACGGGATCGGCGTGGCGTTGGCGCCGCTGTCACCGGAGATGCGCGACCAGCTGAACGTGCCCGACGGCGCGAAAGGCGCGGTCGTGGCCGAGGTGGAGCCGGGCTCACCGGCGCAGATGGCCGGGTTACAGCAGGGCGACGTGGTGGTCGGCGTCGGCGTGAAGCCGGTGCGTGACGCGCGCGAAGCGGCATCGAGCATCCGGACGGCGCGCCGGGACGGCAAGTCGGTCGCGCTGCGGGTGCTGCGCGACGGCCAGCCGCGGTTCGTGGCGATCCCGTCGATGCAGAACGGCTGACGCGTTAGCCAATGAGGGGCCGGCGGGAGACTGCCGGCCCTTTTTTCATGCGTGGCCGGCGGCCTCGGGCTCGGCGGCGTGGACGGTGCGGACGAGGTTGGCGAACAGGCGCAGCGCTTCGAAGCCGCCGCGATCGGCCATGAAGCCGAGCTCGATCTCGGAGGCAAGCGCTTCGGCGTAGGCGGCGAGGTTCTTGGAGGCTTCGCGCAAAGCGGCTTGCGAGAGTTGCAGCTGCACGGGTTCCGGCAGCGAGTCCCAATCAGTCATGTCGAGGCACCAAAGTAAGCCGTTCTGGCGTCAGGACAGCCGCAGAGAGTTGGCGCGGTCGAGAGGGATCTTACATGGCGGGGGTTAATGAACCCTTATGCGGCGGTGCGCGCCAGCTCGACGCGGGCGTTGCCGAGCGGCGGGAACGCGACCTCGATACGGCCGGGTCCGTCGAGCCAGACGGGCGGACAGACGCTGCCGAGCATGACGATCTGGCCGGCGCGCAATCCGCCGAACGCTGCGGCCTCGGCCGATTGGGCGAGCCAGGCGAGGGCGTCGAACGGACCGCCGAGAAGCTCGCGGCCTTCGCCCTCGCCGCGGATGTTGCTGTCGATGCTGATCGCGCCGCGCAGCGCGCGGAGGTCGAGATCGCGCCAGGCGGGGTAGGGCTCGCCGAGGATGGCGGCAGCGTGGAAGACCTGGTCAGCGACCATGGCCGGGGCGCCGAAGCGGGAGAGGTCGGCGTAGCGGTTCTCGACGATCTCGATGGCGGGCATGATCTGCTCGACGGCGTCGCGGGCAGTGTCGGGTGTGCAAGGACCGGGCGGGAGGTCGCGGGCGAGCAGGACGGCGAGTTCGCATTCGACGCCGGGGCGGAAGAAGCCTTCGAAGGCGAGGGTGCTGCCGGAGGCGTGCAGGTTGACGTCCTGCATGAACCCGGCGGCGGGGCCGGCAAGGCCGAGATAATCCTGCATGCGCTTGGCGGTGGCGCCGATTTTGAAGCCCGCGGGCGGATCGGCGCCGAGAAGGGCGGCGAGGGCGCGTTGGGCGGCGATGCCGTCGGGCAGCGTGATCGGATGCGCGCCGCCGGCGAGGGGTTCGAGCGGGGCGCGCGAGCCGCGGCGGGCGCTGAGCAGGAGCGCGGCGGTTTGCTGCGGCTGGGTGGTCACGGGGTGCGGGTCAGTTCGTAGAGGGAGACGGCCGACGCGGCGGAGACGTTGAGGCTCTCCATTCCCCCGCCCGGGCCGCCGGGCATCGGCAGGCCGGCGAGTTCATCGCAGGTCTCACGGGTCAGCCGGCGCAGGCCGGCGCCCTCGGCGCCGAGGACGAGGGCGACGCGGCGTTCGCGCAGCGCTTCGCCGCGGAGCGGGGCGCCGGCGGCGTCGAGGCCGATGATCCAGAGGCCGGCCGCCTTCAGCGCGGCCAGCGTGCGGGCGAGATTGATCGCGCGCACGAGGGGGATGCGCTCGAGCGCGCCGGAGGCGGCGCGGGCCATGACGCCGGTCTCTTCCGGGGCGTTGCGGTCCTGGGTGATGACCCCGGCGACGCCGAACGCGGCGGCGTTGCGTAGGACGGCGCCGATGTTGCGGGGGTCGGTCACCTGGTCGAGCAGCAGGATCGGGCCGGGGCGCTCGAGCACGGAGGTGAGCGAGGGCGGCGGCAGAAGGTCGGCGAGGAGGGCGACGCCCTGATGGACGGTGTCGCGGCCGAGAAGGTGGTCGAGCTTGGCGCGGTCGGTGCGCTCGGGGGCGAGGGGCCAAGGCTGGGGGATGCGGGTGGCGAGTTCCTGCTCGGCGTCCTCGGTCAGGAGGAGGCGCTTGAGGCGGCGGGCCGGGTTGGCGAGGGCGGCTTCGACCGGGTGCATGCCGTGCAGCCAGACGGTTCCGCGGGGCGCGGCAGGGCCGGAGGCGCGAGGCGCCGAAGGGGCGGCGGGCGCCGGGCGGGGCGCGGCGAGCGTGAGGCTCGGCTTCCGGTCGGCCGTGGCGGTGGGCGCGGGCCGGGGCGTCGGGCGTGCGTCGTTGCGCGGCTCGCCGCGAGTTTCGGACCGTGGTTCGGCGCGACTATCGGGACGCGCTGCGGCGCGGGGGGCCGGGCGCTTTTCGTCGGGGTCGCGCGGGCGGCTCGGGCGGGGGCCGGTGCTCATCCGATCGCGCGGCGGCGTGCGGGTTGGGCCGCCGGTCTGGTGGGCTCCGGCCGCCTTGGGCCGATCTGGATTTTTGGGACGCATGAGGCGGTATAGCCCGCGTTCGATGCGGGCGCTATCGCGGCCGCTCGAGGGGCCGGCTCAGAGGGGCGGTCGCGAAACGACGCGCTCGGATCGTTCCTCGTCTCGCTTGACCACAACTAAAACGTGCATCACGTGCAACCGAGAAGATACCGTAACGCGTGCGGATTGATTAGAAATAAAACTTTCGCTCCATAAAGTATTCGGAGATTTCAGCTCGAAATGACCTAACCGATCTCGGAAACGACCACGTTCCAGGATTTGTCGCTCGCATACGCTCCGAGCCCCGTCAGCAATCTCGATGGCTTGACCTTCACCGTGACGACACCGCACCACTACGTCGGTTCGCTGTCCGTTGGCAGCAGCTTCATTGGCGTGCCAGGCGAGCAGATCTTGGTCAAGATCGCGGCCGACAACGGACGGGCGTCACACTCAACAGTCTCGATCTGCTGGTCGGGGGAGACCGCTTCGGCGGTGTAACGGGGCTGTTGCAGACGTCGGCGTTCGGATCGCTGAGCTCCACGCTCGACAACAGCAACTTCACGACCCTCAGCCCTCTCTATTCCCCAAACTATACTTTCTTCAACAATATCGCGTGGTTCACCATCTTGGTGCCAGCATCCCAAGTGGGAACCGATTACCTCTACGTCGACAATATCAATGCGACTTTCGTCGCACCGCCGCTCGCGCTGACGGCGAGCAGCGGCATGACGAGCTTCGTCGCCGGCAACAACGTCGCGTCAACCCCCGTCGCGGGCAATTCCGGGCTGACGCTCGCCGACACGGCCGCCGCCGTCGGACAGGCCACGGCCGCGATCACCGGGAGCCTCCAGACCGGCGAGGACGTGCTCGGCTTCACCGCCAGCCAGAGCACCGGCAACATCAGCGCGAGCTACGTCTTCGCGTCGGGCACGCTGACCCTCAGTTCGGCCGGCAATACCGTCACCACCGCGCAATGGCAGGCCGCGCTCGACGCCGTGACCTACACCGACAGCGCGGTGACGCCGAACACCGCGAGCCGACCATCACCTTCAGCGCCACCGATACGAGCGGCAACACCGGGTCGGACACCAAGACCGTCACCGTTCAGGCCACCAACCAGACCCCGGTCCTTGCCACCACGACCACCACCGCGCCGACCTACAGGCTGGGCGCGACCGGCGCCGTCATCACGGGCACCGACCAGACGCCGATCGTCACCGGCGCGGCCTCGTCAGGCTCCTATGTCAGCAAGAGCGCGGCGTCCGTGATCGACGGCGCGCTTACCGTGAGCGACCGGGACGACCCGACGCTGGTCTCGGCCAGCGTGAGCATCACCGGCGGCCTGCAGACGGGCGACGCGCTGGGCCTCAGCAATTTGAGCGGCGCCTACGGCACCATCACCGCCGCGCCGAGGGTGACCGGCTATGCGCGGAGCGACGGCAATGGCGGCACGCTGATTACGGCGGCGTCGGTTTCCTCCAGCCTGTACCGCTTTTTCGACAAGGCCGATGGCAGTCACCGCCAGCGCCGCCGAGCGCGACAGCCTGATCGCGAACCGGCCGGACTTGTCCTACGAGCCGCCGGCGACGTTCTATGAGCACGCCAGCGCGCAGCCCGGCGACGTGGCGGCGTATCGCTTCTTCGACAGCACCCAACGGCGCGCATCTGTTCACGGACAATGCCGCCGAACGGGCGTCGATCCTGGCGAGCCGGCCGGACCTGAAGGCCGACGGGATCGCCTTCTAAGAAACCCCGACCTTGAGCTGAACTGACCGCAGAGAGGCGGTGGGCCGGGTTTCGGGCGTGGTTTTAGCGCTCGATTGACAGCCCGCACCCGAACGCGCTAGCAGCGCCGCTCTCCTCGGAGATGTCGGCGGAGGGGTGCCCGAGTGGCTAAAGGGGGCGGACTGTAAATCCGCTGGCTCAGCCTACGTTGGTTCGAATCCAACCCCCTCCACCAGCGTGCTAGCGGCCGCTTGCGAGCTTGCCGGCGTCGCCCTATCCATGGCCGCATCATGCAAACCACCTCGAAAATCGCCCTGATTTTTTCTGCGCTGGCGTTGGTCGGATTGGCCGGATGCAGTGATTTCTTCGACCAACCGCCACGCACGATCAGCTACCGGCCTGCGTCGCAAAATGCTCCGGCCAATTCGACGATCCAACCGTCGAGCAGCCGACCGCCGGGTTCGTAATCCCCTATGCTTCCCTCGGCGCGGCGGTGATCTGGCGCGGATCGGTGAGGAAGGGCAGGGTGACCGCGCCGACGAGGCTGACGAGCCAAAAGGCGAGCAGCGCGGAATAGGCGTCGTAGGAGATCACGATGTCCTTCGTCTGATAGAGGACGGCTTCGAACACGGCCTGGATCGCGCAGTAGCAGATCGCAGCTACGACTGAGGCGATCATGCTGGCTTGCAGCAGCGGCGTGCGCCGCTCCAGCACGGCCGCCCAGACCCATACCAAGATGAGCGGCACGCCGCAGAGCAGGAAGTTCTTGAGGCCGTTCAGGAACATTGACGCCGCGATCGAGCCGCCATCGAACACGCCCTGCTGATAGATGAGGCGTAGCGGTTCGATGAGCGTGAAGACGATGGCGCAGATCAGCGGGAACCAGAACAAGCCGCTCAGGACTTCGACCAGAGAGGTCTTGCTCCCCTCCTCGGGCACGCGGCGGCGGCGGCTGGCGTAGCCGTATAGGCCGGCCAGGAACGGGACCACGACGATCAGCGAGAACTGCGCCATCTCGACGGCAGCGTCGTGCAGCGACGGCCACTGATAGCAGATCCAGTCGCCGAGGACGTGATCGTGCAGGCGAAGCTGCGGCGAGCCGCCGTCGGGGCGGGTGGAGAAGGACGGCACGAGGGCGAGGTAGAGTACGCAGCCGAGGATGTAGACGAAGGCCGCGGCGAAGAGGCGGCGGGCGCTGAGCGCTGGGAGCAGCGCCGGGCGGGGCAGCGCGGCGGCATCCGGCGGGCCCCGGTGCTCGTCGATGACGGCGATGATGGCGCTGGCGATCCCCAGGGCGGGCACGCGCGGTGCGGCGCGGGTGATCAGGACGAAGGTGAGTTTGGTTTCAGCGGGCGCCGGGTCGAGCTCGTGCGGCAGCGTCACGGTGGGCGGGAACTGGCGCACCTGGTCGAGCGCATCGTCGGGGCGGCCAGCGGCGAAGCGGCGGACCACGCGCTCGGCCTGCAGCATCGAGCCGCTGTCGAGAACCTGCTGCACCAGCCCACGCACCTTGCGGAACAGCGGGATGACCGTCGGTGAGAACAGCAGGCCGGCGAGCAGTACCGGGGCGACAAGGATCATGCTGCCGGCAGCGACGCCAGCAAGCTGGTCGCTTTGGACGAGTGCGCTGAGTTCTTCGATGATCGGGTGCAGCCAGGCTGGCGCCAGGTCCTTGACGGCGGAGAGGAGCGAGGCGTCGACGCCTTTCAGCACTTCGGGGTTCGCGGTCACGGTCAGCAGCATGACGAATGGCAGCGCGCCGCAGCCCAGGCTGAAGATGGTTTGATGGACCCGCAGATAGGCCTCCGACGTCAGCTCCCAGGGGTAGAAGAAGGAGGCGAGATCCGCCGGGTCGCGGCGGAGGCTCCGCTCGGGGAACAATTTGTAGCAGATATAGACCACGCCCAAGCTCAACAGCGCGCCGGGCAGGATGCGGCAGATCAGTTCCATGGCGGGCAGCCTTTTGCTGGTCGGACCGAAGCGCTCCGCGTCAGTAGCAGCGGCCGTTGTAACAGGCGGCGATCGCCTGGTTGCGCCCTAGATCGTCGAGCAGGACGAGCGCGGTGGTGGCGAGCAAGAGCATCGCGAGCAGTCGAAGATATGTCATATCCCGGCCTCCGTAGCAGCGCGGCCGCAACGACCGCTCGGGCATCATAGCAAATATGGTTCGAAATAACAACGTTATGTTAACGAACCAAATCGGATGCTGGAGGCTGCTAAGGCTTGGAGCGACGCCAGCGCATGCGCAGCGATTTGCGCGGGGGGCGCGCCGGCCGAGTCTCGGCGGAGGGCGACCGCTCGGTCAATTGCTGGATCAGGCGGCTGGCGATCTGGCCACGGTGACCTCTCTGCCAATGGTCGATCGCGCCATCGGCCGGCAGCCAGCCCGGCAGCTGCATCAGCAAGGCGACGCTGAGGGCTTCGAGCATGGGTTCGTAGGTCGCGCGCAGGGCGGCGAGCGTGTCGCTGCGGCCCGTGTCCCAGTCGAGGCCGGCGGTCCGCAGCGCGGCCGAGAGTTCGGTGAACTGAGCGGCCGAAAGGCGCGCGCCGGCCTGATGCCCGGCGGCGCGGATGCCCGAACTGCGGGCCATCTCGACGATGACCTGGCGGGCCATCGCGAAGGTCATGCGGGCCTGCAGCGGGTTCATTTCCTCGACGCCGACCAGGATCAGCGCGCAGGTGTCCATGATGGCGGCGATGGCGGCGAGCCAGGATTGGTTGTCGTGCTGCGAGCGGTAGTAGATCAGCATGGGGTAGGAGAGATGGCTCTCCAGCAGGTCGGCGCCCCAGATCTCCCAGGCGCGCAGGAGCTCGTCCAGCTTGGGCAGCGCGCCGGCCTCCGCGTGGCGTATCAGCATGGCGGCGGCCGTCGGCGGCGAGCCGGCGCGGGCGTCGAGCAGGATGACGTGGGCCTCGCGGCGGGAGAACAGCTGGTAGAGGACCGGCAGGTAGCCGATGACGACGGCGATGAAGCCGATCCCGGTGCCGCCCTCGACGACGGCGATCACGCGGGAGACTCCGCTGTGCGGCACGACGTCGCCATAGCCGACGGTGAAGAAGGTGACGCCGCTCATGTAGATCTGCTCGAGCAGGGACGACGCCGGCCGCTGCGGCTGGAAGGCCCATTCGAGGGCGCCGAAGCCGGTGATGAGGGCGGCGGCCCAGATGGCGAACAGCACGATCATGGCGAGGGCGCCGAACACGCTCAGCACGCCTTCGCGGCGGGGACCCGGCGGCAGCTGCCGGGCGCCGGTGGACCAAATGGCCCATGCGGCGACGAAATACAGCCGGGTCAGGCGGAAGCGGCGGAAGATGCGGCGAGGCAGCAGCATCACCTCGAACGCGTCCTGCAGGATGACCGCCAGCAGGATCACGGCTGCGATCACGATGAGGCCGGTGGTCATGGTTGTATTCTGGACATCGTGAGACGAGCGCTGGGGCGAAGCGGCAGTTCCGCCCCCAACCGCGCAGATAGGTGTGTTTTAACGCTGCGGGCTAGTGGAACGGCTTGACCAGGCCGAGCTGGACGAGTTCGGCGGGGGCGAGCGCAGGTGCGGCTGGAGCGGAGGGAAGGGCGTCGAGCTGCGCTTCGGTCAGGCCGGTCAGTGCAAGCTGCGGGCCTAGGAAAGAGACGGCGTCGAGCGGGATCGAAACGGAGTGGCCGCTCCAGGGCAGCAGGCTCCAGGTGCGAACACGGACGGCCAAACCGGCGGCGGGGCGCTCGACTGCCTCAACGTGGCCGAGGAGCGGCTGGGACTCGCGCGGCGCGATGAGCTTGCGGCCGATGAGGTCGGCGACGCGGACGGGTTGCGGGAAGTGGTTCTCGACCGGCGCCTCGGCCGCCAGCGTCGGCGTGGTGAAGAGCAGCAAGACCGCGAACCAAGGTTTCATGCCGTTGCAACTCCCTTTGAGGTAACCGGTCCTGTAGCAGCCTCGTATACGCAAGCCGGGGACGATGTCCTACTATTCGCAGCCGGGTGGTGCGGCGTTACGGAGGCGGGATGCGAATGAGTGCGGAACGGGCGACGCGGCTGCATCCTTGGCCGGTGCGGATCATGCATTGGATCAACGCGGTGGCAATGATCGTGATGATCGGGTCGGGGTGGGGGATCTACAACGACAGCGTCATCTTCAACGGGCTCGCGTTTCCGCATGCGGTGCGGATCGGCGGGTGGGCGGCGGAGAGCCTGTTGTGGCATTTCGCGTTCATGTGGGTGCTGGCGATCAATGGGCTGGCGTATCTGATCTATGGCATCGCGACCGGGCGGTTCCGGCAGCGACTGTTGCCGATCCGGGTCGGCGACGTGATCGAGACGGTGCGCGAGACGTTGCGGTTCCATCTCGCGCATGAGGATCTCACCGTCTACAACGCGGTGCAGAAGATCCTCTACATCGTGGTGATCCTGGCGGGGATCCTGCAAGTGGTCACCGGGCTTGCGGTGTGGAAGCCGGTTCAGTTGGTCTGGCTGGTCGATCTGTTCGGCGGCTTCCAGGGCGCGCGGCTGCTCCATTTCATGGGGATGGGCGTGATCGCGCTGTTCCTGCTTGTGCATGTGGCGCTGGCGCTGTTGGTGCCGCGGACGCTGGTATCGATGGTCACGGGCGGGCCTGAAGTGGGCATTCGGAGGGCGGCGGAATGAAGCGGCTGGAAGCCTCGATCCTGCGGGACCACAAGCCGATGATCCGCTCGCTCGAGCGGCGGGGGCTGATCCGGGGCGGTTTCTCGCTCGGGGCGCTCTCGATGCTGACCGGGTGCGACGTGAGCGACGGCAGCGCGGTCGGCAATGCGCTGCGGGTGATGTCGTCGTTGAACGACCGCGTGCAGGCGGCGCTGTTCGATCCGAACCGGCTTGGCGCCGGAATACGACAAGTCGATGGTGCTCAAGCCACCGCGGTTCAACGCGTATTTCGACATCCAGTACCTGAAGCCGGTGGATCCCTCGACATGGAAGCTCGAGGTCAGCGGGATGGTGCAGGACAAGGCGCCGTGGACGTTGGATAGGCTGGCGACGCTGCCGCAGAAGGAGATGGTGATCCGGCACGTCTGCGTCGAAGGCTGGGACTATATCGGGCAGTGGTCGGGCGTGCCGCTGCGGGCGTTCCTCGAGCGGGTTGGGGCCGATCTGCGGGCGCCGTATGTCGGGTTCCACACGGCGGACGACTATCCCAGCAGCATCGACATGGCGACCGCGCTGCATCCGCAGACGATCCTTGCGACGCATTATGCGGGAGACGTCCTGCCCGATCCGTATGGGTTCCCGCTGCGGCTGCGGATGTCGACGAAGCTTGGCTACAAAAACCCGAAGTGGATTACCGCGATAGAGGTAACGGACCAGTACCCCGGTGGGTATTGGGAGAAACTTGGATTCAACTGGTTTGCCGGGATTTGAGCGGGATCTGTCGCGGGTTTGCGCGATTGCGGTGATGGCGAAGGCGCCGCGGCCGGGTCACGTGAAGACCCGGCTGCAAGGGGTGCTGGGGCCTGACGAGGCTGCGGCGCTGGGGACGGCCTTCCTGCGGGACATGGTGGAGAACCTGCACGCGGCGGCCGCCACCGCGCCCATCGCGCCGTTCGTGGCGTATGCGCCGGCGGGAGAAGAGGCACGCTTCGACGGGTTGCTGGCGCCGGGTACGTCGCTGGTGCTGGCCGATGGGGGCAACGGCGATGCGCCGGACGTCGAGGGGTTCGGGCGGGTCCTGCTGGGGACCATACGCACGTTGCTGGGGCGTGGCTATGGGGCGGTGTGCGTGCTGGGGGCCGATAGTCCGACGTTGCCGACGGCGGTGTTGGCCGACGCTGCCGGGCTGGCCTTGTCAGAAGCGTGCGACGCGGTGCTCGGGGCGGTAGAGGACGGCGGCTATTACCTGTTGGGGATGCGGGCGGCGCATGCGGCGCCCTTCGCGCACATCCGCTGGAGTTCCGATACCGCGTGTGATGACACGAGGTCACAATTGAGGGCGGCCCAACTCCGGACCGCGGAGTTGCAGCCTTGGTTCGACGTGGACGACCCGGCGTCGCTGCGGCGGCTGTTGGCGGCGGAGGGTGGATACGCGGCGCCGCATACCGCGGCGGCGCTGGACCGGCTGCAGTTGCGGGCGCGGTTGCGGTCGGCTGCGTGAGGCAATGGACGGGATGGTTGCTCGCGGCGCTGGCGGTCGCGTTGCTGACGAGCATCGCGCTCGCGCGGCTGACGGTGCCGGGGGACCAATACGGCGATCTGAGCCCGGATGCGCTCGACCGGTATGTCGTGTTCGCGCTGGCGGCGGGCGCGGTCTACCTGGCGGGGGTGGCCGTGGTGCGGGCCTGGGCGGTGCCGCGTTGGGCGCTCTCGGTCGGACTGCTGGCCGGGCTGCTGGCGCGGGGCGTCATGGTGGTGACGCCGCCGGTCATGAGCACCGATTTGTATCGCTATGTGTGGGATGGGCGGGTGCAGGCGGCCGGGATCAACCCTTATCGCTACATCCCCGCCGACCCGGCGCTCGCGTTCCTGCGCGACGGGCTCACCGGGCCCTCGGCGGTGTTCATCAACATGAACCGGCCGGAGACGGCGCGGACCATCTATCCGCCGGCGGCGCAATGGCTGTTCGCGGCGATCGGGCAGATTGCATCGTCGGTCTGGACGGTGAAGTGGACCATGCTGGCGATGGACGTGATCGCGGGCGTGGCGGCCTGGGGGCTGCTGCGGATGGCGGGACGGCCGGCGGCTTGGCTGCTGATCTGGGCCTGGAACCCGCTGGCGATCATGGAGTTCTCGGGCGCCGGACATATCGATGCGGCGGCGATGGCGGCGTCGGCGGTGGCGCTGTTGCTGGCCGCGCGGGGCCGCGCCGGGGCGGCGGGCGCGGCGCTCGGGGTGGCGGTGTTGTTCAAGCTGCTGCCGGCGGCGTTGGGGCCGGCGATCTGGCGGCCGCGCGGGATCCGGGCGCCGGCCGTCGCGCTGGCGGTGATCGCGGCTGGATACGCAACCTACGCGTCCGCAGGG
Source organism: uncultured Alphaproteobacteria bacterium (assembly GCA_963848035.1). Lineage (GTDB taxonomy): Bacteria > Pseudomonadota > Alphaproteobacteria > Acetobacterales > Acetobacteraceae > JAVVHH01. The sequence goes on along the minus strand of CAWKCD010000001.1, from coordinate 97,427 downwards.
CCGTATCTGTTGGGCTATCTGTCGGGGTATGCCCAGGAGGAGCAATTGGAGGAGGGCGGCGGGTTCCTGCTGCTGCGGCTGCTGGCACTAGCGGGGAAGCTGCCGGTATGGGCGGGGTTGGTCTACGCAGGCGCCGGGTTGGCGGTGTTGGCCGGGCTCACGTTCCATGTGGTGAGGCGGGACGGGCCAGCCCGCGCAGACGTGATCGCGCGCGATGCGCTGGTGTTGTCGGCGGGTCTCCTTGTCACGCTTTCGCCGCATTATCCCTGGTATCTGACGATGTTGATCGTGCCGGCGGTGGTGGTTCCGAGTTTCGGTGCGCTGTGGCCGACCGTCGCAGGGCCGCTGCTTTATTGGGATGGCGGACTTGCCGGGCCGTGGTGGGCGGCCATTGTCTTCGGGCCGGTCGCGTTGTGGTTGATCAGTGAAGTATTGCGAGGGATAGAACATGCCTGACACGAACGTCGGTGGTCAGCGCCCGGTCGATGCGCGGCGGTATTTCGAGACGGTGGAGGCCGGTGATGCGGTGGCGAGCACGCCGCCGGTTTGCCTGTATCTCGAGGTGACGAACCGCTGCAACCTGCTGTGCGAGACGTGTCCGCGGACGTTCGAGGATCTCGAGCCGCCGATGGACATGAGCATGGATCTGTTCCGGCGGATCGTCGACCAGGCGCCGAACGTGAAGCGGGTGGTGCTGCATGGCGTGGGCGAGCCGATGCTGGTCAAGCATTTGCCGGACATGATCCGCTACCTGAAAGCGCGGGACATCCATGTGCTGTTCAACACGAATGGGACCCTGCTGGCGGCGCGTAAGCATCGGGAGATCATCGATACCGGGCTCGACGAGTTGCGGGTCAGCCTGGATGCGGCTGAGTCGGCGACGTTCCTGAAAGTGCGCGGGAAGGACATGTTCGACCGGATCGTGCGCAACGTGGGGGCGTTCACCAACCTTCAGGCGGCTCTGGGGGCGGAAAAGCCGGTCGTGAGCCTGTGGCTGACCGGGCTGAAAGAGACAGTCGATCAGTTGCCGGAATTCGTGCGGCTCGGGGCCCGGCTCGGCGTGAAAGAAGTGCATCTGCAGCGGCTGGTGTTCGACGATGTCGGCTATGGGCTGGCGCGGTCAGACAACAGTCTGTTCGAGCAGACGCGGGCGGAGGAGGAGGCGGTGATCGCGGAGGCGACGGCGCTGGGACGCAGCCTGGGCGTGTTGCTGGATGCATCGGGGGCGACGGAGCCGGGGCTGAGCCTGAAGCGGCAGGCGGACGATCGGCCGTGGGCGATGTGCCGACGGCCCTGGTCGCTGATGTATTTCACCGCGCATGGAACGGCGTTGCCGTGCTGCATCGCGCCGTTCTCGACGCGGGGCTACGAGAATTACACGTTGGGGAATGCGTCCAAGCAGGATCTGGCGGAGATCTGGAACGTTCCGGCGTACCGGGATTTCCGGGCGAAGCTGATGAGCGACGAGCCGCCGGCGCCCTGTCAGGGCTGCGGGCTGCGCTGGAGCCTTTGACGCTGCTGCAGCGGGTTGCGGTCGTCATCCCGACCTGGAACGAGGCGGAGGCGATCGGGCCGGTGGTGGCCGAGGTGCTGGCGCAAGGCGTAGGCGAGGTGATCGTCGCCGACGGAAGCAGCACGGACGGGACGCCGGATCGGGCGCGCGAGGCTGGCGCGCGGGTGGTCGATTGCGGGCGCGGCTACGGGCGGGCTTGCGCGATGGGCGCTGAGGCGGCTGGGCCGGACTGCGACGTGATCGCGTTCATGGATGGGGACGGGGCGGACCGGCCGGATCAGTTGACCCGGCTATGCGCGCCGGTGCTCGAGGGTTCGCTGGATTTCGTGATCGCGTCGCGGACGCGGGGCGAGCGCGAGAAAGGCTCCATGCTGTGGCACCAGGTATTGGCCGGGGCGCTGCTGGGGCGGCTGATCGGCGCGCGGTACGGGGTCCGTTACAGCGATATGTGCGCCTATCGGGTGATCCGGCGCGAGGCATTGGTGCGGCTGGACATGCGGGAGATGACGTATGGCTGGAACATCGAGATGCAGATGAAGGCGGCGCGCGCCGGGCTCCGTCTGCTGGAGGTGCCGGTGCCGTATCGGGTGCGAGCGGCGGGAACGTCGAAGGTGGCAGGGTCGCTGGGCGGGACGGCGCGGGCCGGCGCGAAGATTTTGGAAACGTTCGTCCGGGTGGCGCGACACTAGCGGGTTCGCCGCTGCCGCGCCTTCGGGTTCAACTCAAAGGGATGAGCAAGTTGAAGGCGACGGTGCCTTGGCCGGGCATGGCGATGGTGCTGCCCGGGATCGTGCTGCCGTTGAGGGTCGCCTTGTCGAGATAGAGGTTCCGGTCGGTGCTCGCCGAGCCGCCGTATGCGTCATTCAGGAAGGTCAGGGCCACGGCGTGATTGCCGGCGGCGAGGACCGGGTTGAGGGACACGGCTTGGGTCTGGCCGGCGGCGTGGGCGGCGGAGGCGGCGCGGATGCCGCCTTGCTGCTGGCCGTCGATGCTGATGGTGTAGAGCGCGTTGCCGTTCCAGGCATCCTCGGAAATGTCGAGGACGAGGCCGGCGCTGGCCGGGGCGGGGATTGGCAGCGACGACGTGGTCGTTGCGGGGGGGGTAAGGTTGAAGCTGGCGAGGCCCTGGCCCAACAAGGCGAGCGTGCTGCCGGAGATGGTTTGGCCGTTGAGGGTCGCGTTGTCGACGTACAGGTTCCGGTCCGTGGCGGCCGAACCGCCATAGGCATCGTTGAGGAAGGTGACGCCGACCGTGTGGGCGCCGGGGGTGAGCGTGGTGTTCACCGCGACCGCTTGAGTCTGGCCAGCAGCATGGGAGGCGGATGCAGTCAGGATGCTGCCGATCTGCACGCCATCGACCTGGACGGTGTAGCGCGCGTCACCCTGCCAAGCGTCCTCGGAGATGTTCAGGACGAGGCCGGTGGTCGGCGTGGTCGTTGGGGTCGGGGTTGGCGTCGGCGCCGGTGTTGGCACGGGCGTCGGGGTCGGCGTGGTTGCGCCCGGAGCAGTCAGGCTGAAGCTGCGCGGACCCTGGCCGGCGAGGACGATGGTGCTGCCGGGGATGGTCTGGCCGTCGAGCAGGGCGGTGTCGACGTAGAGGTTACGGTCGGTGCTGGTGGTGCCGCCATAGGCGTCGTTGAGGAAGTTGACGGTGACGGTATGCGGTCCCGCGGACAAGGTGGTGGCGACCAGGATCGGCTGCGTGGCGCCGGCAGAGTGCGACGCCGAGGCCGTCCGGGTGCCGCCGATCTGCACGCCGTCGACGCTGAGGGTGTAGAGCGCGTCGCCCAGCCAGGCATCCTCGGAGATGTCGAGCACGAGGCCGGTGGTCGGATTGGCAACGGGGGTCGGCGTCGGTGTGGGGACCGGTGTCGGATTGGGCGTCGGGGTGGGCGTTGGCGTCGGGGCCGGGGTTGGGGTCGGGGTGGGCGTGGGTGTCGGGGCTGGTGTGGGGGTGGGGGTTGGTGTGGGGCTGGCCGTCGTGCTGCCCTGGATCGCGGAGGCGGTGTTGAGGATGGGCTCGGCAGACAGGTAGGAGATTCCGGTCACCGTGCCTGCGCCGCTGAGGATCTGGCCCGAGTTCAGGCCGAAGACCCGGTCGTTGCTGACAGTGGCGTTGACGCTGGTCGTGTTCCAGACCGCTTTGTTGGACGAGTAGTTCTGGTCGTTGATGAAGGTGTTGCTGCTGACGAGCAGCGACGAACTGGCGTAGACGCCGCCCTCTTCGCCGTAGGCGATCATCGTCGGGTTCTGCGCCGAGGTGCTTTTCTCGATCGTGTTGCCGGTGATGATGGCGTTGCCGCCGTTGGGCAGGTCGATGCCGTAGCTGGCGGTGCCGCCAGGTCCGTCCTGGATGCGGCTGTTGGTGATAGTGTTGTTCTCGGCGCGGCTTTTGATTTCGTGGCCGTAATTCTCGCCGTAGAAATAGGAGTTGTTGACGGTCAACTGGTGGATGTCGCCGACGTATAGATTGTGGGTGTAACCGCTGCCGCCGAGGCCGTTGTTGTAGAAATCGGAGTTCTGGATGGTGATCGAGCCGTTCGGGTCCGCTGCGCCGAGCAATCCGTCCTGGTTGTTGAAGAGGGCGTCGTTGGTCAGGGTGAGGTTGCCGCCTTGGTAGCGGATGCCGGCGCCGTTCTGGTCGCCGACCGTGGCACCGCTGAAGGCGACATGATCGATCGTGATGTCGGTATCGGTGATGAGGATGGCTTTGCCGTTGGGGATCTGCTGGGTGGCGACCATGTTGACGATGCCGCCGACGCCCTCGATCGTGACCTTATGGGCGACTTCCGCGAAGTCGTTGACGTAGGTCCCCGCTTGGATCTGGATCGTGTCGCCGTCCTGCGACGCGGCGACGGCCGCGGCAATCGTTGAGAACTGCGCACCAGTGCCCACGGAGAGAGTAGCCAAATTTGTTCTCCTATTGGGACGAAGTCAGTAATGACATCGCCTTTAGACAAACGTTCACATCTGCTGCAAGCAACGCTTGAGCATTAGCCGTAATCAGGCTCCGCCGCCGCTCGATCTCAGCCCAGCCGCGGCGTTTGTGTCGGGCCACCTAAGATACCCCGGGCGGGCTTGTAAACCGCTCGAAGCGCGATTTTTGGCATATTAACGAGAAGCGGCCAGTAGCGACAATATTTGTCGGCGACGGCGGGCGCTGGACGGACGTTAATTCACGTCTATCTATAATTAGTTAACGCAACGCCACTCTACGTTGAAGAATTATTCATTTCGCTTCAATTTGGTCACACAAACATCGGCGAATGACCGTTCAGCGACGAAATCATCACTGAACGGTCATCAAACCGTGTTGTGTGCGTCAGTCGCCCGTCCAGGAGGTTGCGCTCACACCACGGGTGAACGCCTGTTCGACACCTTTGACCCGCTCAACTCCGCTCGCGCCGGCGTCTCGCATTGCGGCTTCGGCGGATTCGAGCGTCGCGGCATCGTGGATTCGCACGGCCAGGATGAGCTTGCCGGCGGCGCCCTGCGCGTCGCGGGCCGACGCGCCGGCTTGGTCGGCAGTCACGCCGATCCCCGTCGTGGCGGCCGCCGCGCCCAATGCGCTCACGCCCGCGACGGCGGCCACCAGCGGCGCGGCCAGCCCGGCGGTCGCCACCGCGGCGCCGACGGCCATCCCGGCCGCGGTGCCGGTGATGCCAGATGCCATGGTGCGCAACTGGGTGTTGTCGATGGTGCTCGGCGCAGCATTCGCCGATTCCGGGGTGGCGTCGATGTCGTCGGGATCCGGGATGCTAAAGTCGGCACGGTCGAAGCCGAGCAGGGTCAGGCGGCTGATCGCGTCCTGCAGCGCGGCGTCGGTCGGGAAGCGGCCCTGCAGCTCTTGGGCGTTCTCGGTCAGCGCCGGGCCGTCCTTGGGTTGATTGTCGGTCTGGTCCATCGCGCGTTCCTCCGGTGGGTTGCCGGAAATGAACGCGTGGACGCGCCGACGTGTTCCCGGGACGGGAGTTACGCGGCGGTCTTGATCCGCTGATGGCGGGCGCGGGCGCCACGCTCGACGGCTGCGGCGACGAGCGGATCGAGGTGGAGCTCCTGCATGACGAGTTCCAGCATGCGGAGTACGGGCTGGCTGCTGCTCTTTTCGGCGGCGACGACGTCGCAGGCGAGCGCGTAGGCGGTTTCGCGCAACCGCGGCTCGAGGGCGGCGCGGACAAGCTGGCCGGCGTGGGAGAGGCCTTCGTCCTCGCCCAGGAGTGCGATGGTGGCCTCGGTCGCGGTGTCGAGCCGCTCGGCGCTGAAATCGTGGAAGGCGGGGAGGGTCTGCACGAGCCCGGCCATGACGCCGATCTCGCGGTCCGAGATCGCACCGTCGGCGGCGGCGACGAGGACCATGATGCAGATGAGCGCCTCTTCCGCGGTCAGCGACTCGCGGGTGAGGAGGGAATGTTCCTTGCGCTTGGGCATGGGCGGTTGTCTAGCGCGGTTGGGTTGGTGCGGGAAGGTGGTGGAATGCGCTTCGCTTTTCCACCCTACCGTTGGGCCTACGAGCGAGTGGGAACGGTCGCCGGTTCGAGGAAGGCGCGGGTTTCGGCGACGGCTTCGGCGAGGCCGACGCGACGGATGTCGACGCCGGGGGGGAAAGCGGAGAGCAGGCGGGACGGGGTGCGGCGGTCGAGCAGGACGAACACGCCGCGGTCGCCCTCGGAGCGGACCAGGCGGCCGAAGGCCTGGCGCAGCTTGAGCCGGGCCTTGCTGTCGTCGAAGGATTTGGGGTCGCCGCCGGAGAGATGGATGCGCCGCTCGCGGTGCAGGATGTCGGGGCGGGGCCAGGGCACGCGCTCGAAGACGACGAGGCGGAGGGCGCGGCCGGGGACGTCGACGCCGTCGCGCATGGCGTCGGTGCCGAGCAGGCAGGAGTCGAGTTCGCTGCGGAAGACGTCGACGAGGGTGGCGTTGTCCATGGCGTCGACATGCTGGGCGAGGAGGGTGATGCCGGCTTCCTCGAGCTTGGGGGCGATGCGGGCGTGGACGGCTTGCAGGCGGCGGATGGCGGTGAACAGGCCGAGGCCACCACCTCCGGCCGCGAGGAACAGGGCGCGGTAGGCGCCGGCGAGGGCGTCGAGCTCGAAGCCGACATCGGTGACGACGAAGGCGCGGGTTTGAGCGGCGTAGTCGAAAGGGCTAGCGACGGCGACGCGGATGGCCGGCGAGGGAAGGTGGGCGGCGCCGACGCGGGCTTCGGCGGCGGACCATTGCGCTTCGGCGTCGCCGGCGCCGCTGTCGCGGAGCGTGGCGGAGGTGATCAGCAGGCCGTGGGCTGGGGCGGCGAGGCTGGTGGCGAAGGGGATGGTGGGGTCGAGCCAATGGCGGTGCAGGCCGGCGTCGCGGTCCTGTCCGCCGCGGCGCTCTAGGCGGAGAGTGTGGACGTGCTGCGGGCGCTGGCCGGGCTCGGCTTCCGGGGTCGCCAGGGTCAGCAGCATGGATTGCCAGGCTTCGAGGCGGAGGACGGCGCGGCGTTGGACGGAGCGGATTGCGGCTTCGATGCGGGCGCGTTGGGAGGTGTCGAGGGCTTCGGCTTCGGAGTCGAGCAGGGCGGTGAGGCGTTCGATCAGAGCGCGGAGCGGGGCGGCAATCTGTGCGAGGGCGCGTTCGAGGGCGGCGCCGGCGGCGGCGAGGGCGGGGTCGATCGGATAAAGGTCACATTCGAGGCTGCCCGGGTCGGCGTCGGCGGTGTTGCGGGCGAGGGTTTGGGCGCGGATGAGGCGCAGCACGGCTTCGAAGGCACTGGCCGGGTCGTTGGATTCGAGTAGGCGGGTGGACCAGCCTTGGGTGGGCAGGATGCGGGCGCCGTGGAGCGCGGCGTCGAGCGGCTTTTCGAGTTCGGGGTAGGCGACGAGGAGGTCGTCGAGGCGGCGGCGGAGGCCGCGGGCGCGGGATCGTCCGCCCTCGGCGCCGAGCAGCCAGCGGCGGAGTTCGCCGCCCTCGACTCCGGAGAGTTCGGCGGAGAAGGCGCTGTCGGCGGCATCGAAGACGTGGTGGCCTTCGTCGAAGACGTAGCGGGTGGGGACGTTGTTGTCGTCGAGTCCGCCCCAGGCGGCTTGGGCCATGACGAGGGCATGGTTGGCGACGACGAGTTCGGCGGAGCGGGCACGGCGGATGGTGTGTTCGACGAAGCAGGTCTTGTAGTGGGCGCAGGCGCCATGGATGCATTCGCCGCGGCGGTCGGCGATGGCCGGCAGCAGGCCTTGGCCAAAGAGTTCGGTGAACCAGCCGGGCAGGTCGCCGCCGGAGACGTCGCCGTCGGCCGTGGCCAACGCCCAGCGGGCGACGAGGCCGAGGGCGATCAGGCCGCTGCCTTGGGGTTGGCCGACCTGTTCCTGGTAGTTGAGCAGGCAGAGATAGTTCTCCCTGCCCTTGCGAAGCACGACCCGGCGGCGGCGTTCGGCCGGGTCGGGGTAGAGGCGGGCGAGTTCGCCGTCGATCTGGCGTTGGAGGTGGCGGGTGAATGTGCTGAGCCAGACGCTGCCGCCGTTGCGCTCGGCCCAGAGGCTGGCGGGCGAGATGTAGCCGATGGTCTTGCCGGTGCCGGTGCCGGCTTCAGCCAGGACGAGGACCGGGTCGCCGCGGGCGGGGCGGGGGGCGAAGGCTTCGGAGACGGCGCTGGCGTAGTCCGATTGGCCAGGCCGCTGCTCGGCGCCGGCGCCGAGCATGGCCGCAAGGCGGGTGCGGGCCTCTGCCGGGCCGACGGCGTGGCTGCCGGGGGGTGGGGGTGAAGCCTCCTCCTCCCATTCGGGCAGGCGATTCCAGACGCGCAAACCTTCGGTGGAGGGCCGGGCGGCGGGTTCGCCGAGCGCGGCGAGGACCGGCCGCGCCCAGGTCCAGCCGGCCTTGCCCATGGCGGCGGCGAGGCCGGGCGCGGCCTGGTTCAGCGGCAGGTCGGCGGCGGCGGCGAGGCGGCGGAGCAGCGCTTCGGCGATTTCGGGCAGCAGCGCGGCGGCATCTTCGAGTGACCGTGGCGCCGGGAGATCCAGCGCGGCCGCGAGGCCCCCGGCGGTGGGCGGGGCCGGGCGGGCGGGCATGACGAAGGCGAAGAGTTCGAGCAAGTCGAGGCAGGGGATGGCGGCCAGGCCGAGGCGTTTGAGGGTGGCCGGCGCGTGCACGACGAGGGGCGGGTCGTCGGCAGCGACGCGGCTGGCGGCTTGAGCGGCGGTCAGCAGGAGCAGCTCGCCGTCGCCGGTCAGGACCGCGGCGCGGCCGTGCCCGGCAACGACGGCGGGCGCCTGCGGCAGCAGGGGTGGGGTAGCGGGTCGCATCGACGCCTTGTAACACGGGCGCGGGGACTTTGATGTGAGGCGTGGGATCCGCGAGTGCGTTAAGGAAGAAGCTGGAAATGCGTGCTAGTGTGATTGACCCGGCATTGCCGCGTTTTTAGCTTGGGAACGATGTCCGACACCTACGACACGCTTGGTGGCTTGCCGCTGCCGAAGGCCTGGCCGTTCGACGAGGCCGCCCGAATCGCCGCGCACATGCAGGCGAGCGGGAAAGACGTCGCCGTTTTCGAGACCGGCTACGGCCCGTCCGGGCTGCCGCATATCGGCACGTTTGGCGAAGTCGCGCGCACGACATGGGTTCGTAAGGCCTATACGAAGCTGACCGGCAAACCCTCACGCCTGATCGCGTTCAGCGACGACATGGACGGGCTGCGCAAGGTGCCGGACAACGTGCCGAACCGGGAGGCGCTGGCCGAGTTCCTCGGGCAGCCGCTGACGCGGGTGCCGGATCCGTTCGGGACGCATCCGAGTTTCGGCGAGCACAACAATGCGCGGCTGCAGGCGTTCCTGGACGGGTTTGGGTTCGAGTACGAGTTCGTGTCCAGCACCTCGTACTATAGGAGTGGGCGGTTCGATGCGGCGCTGATCCGGACGGCCGAGCGGCATGACGAGATCCGCGACATCATCCTGCCGACGCTGGGGCCGGAGCGGCGGGCGACGTATTCGCCGTTTCTGCCGATCCATCCGCGGGATGGGCGCGTGATGCAGGTGCGGATCGATCACGTGGATGCGTTGGCGGGCACGCTGCAATGGCAGGATCCGGATAGCGGCGAGCGGTTCGAGACGGAGATCCGCGGCGGCGGGTGCAAGCTGCAGTGGAAGGCGGACTGGGCGATGCGCTGGTTCGCGCTGGGCATCGATTACGAGATGTCGGGCAAGGACCTGATCGATAGCGTGAAGCTGTCAGGCAAGGTGTGCCGGGCGCTCGGGGCGACGCCGCCGGTAGGGTACACCTACGAGCTGTTCCTGGACGAGAACAGCCAGAAGATCAGCAAGAGCAAGGGGAACGGGCTGTCGGTCGAGGAGTGGCTGCAATATGCGCCGCCGGAAGCCTTGGCCCAGTATATGTATAATTCGCCGCAGCGGGCGAAGCGGCTGTTCTTCGACGTGATCCCGCGCGCGACGGACGAGTTCCTGGCCAATGCGGCGAAGCTGCGGGACCAGCCGCCGGAGGGGCAATACGTCAATCCGGCGTGGCACATCATCGGCGGGTCGAACCGGGATTTCACCAGCCCGGTGCCGTTCGGGATGTTGCTGAACCTGGCCAGCGTCGTGAATGCCGACAATCCGGACATGCTGTGGGGGTTCCTGCGGCGATATAGCAAGGACGCAGCGCCGGGCCGGCAGCCGTTCTTCGACGGCCTGGTGTCGCTGGCGATCGCGTATTATCGCGACCAGGTGCGGCCGAAGAAGCAGTATAGAGCGCCGGCGGCGTTCGAGCGCGAGGCGCTGGGCGACCTGGCGGCGAGTTTGCGGGCGCTGCCCGAGCATAGCGATGCGGAGACGATACAGAACGTGGTGTATGAAGTCGGCAAGCGGCACCCGTTCGCCGATCTGAAATCGTGGTTCGGGTGTCTTTACCAGGTGCTGCTCGGGCAGGACGAGGGGCCGCGGTTCGGCGGCTTCATCGCGCTTTATGGCATCGGGGAGACCATCGCGTTGATCGAGGATAAACTGGCCAGGCCCGCGGACGCCGCCTGAATGGCGCCAGTGGTCAAGAAGGTCGCCAAGCAGCTGCCCGCGGTGTTGGGCCTGCTGCTCCTGGTCGGCGCGATCTATGTGGTGTGGAAGGAATTCCGCCACCTCAAGATCGCCGACATCACGGCGGCGCTGGAGGCGATCCCGCGGCGGGCGCTACTGCTTTCGTTCGTCTGGACCGTGCTGTCGTATGGCGTGCTGACGTTCTACGACCGGTTGGGGACGATTTTCGCGGGCAACAAGGTGGCGTACCGCCGGGTCGCATTCGCGTCGTTCTGTGCTTATGCGCTGTCGCACAATCTCGGGTTCGCGGCGGTGTCCGGTGCGGCGGTGCGGTATCGGCTGTATGCCCATTGGGGCTTGTCGCCGGTGCAGATCGCCAAGGTGATCGCGTTCTGCAGCCTGACCTTCGGGCTCGGGGCGATGGTGCTGGGCGGCATTATCCTGCTGACCGAGCCGGAGGCGGTGCCGTTCCTGGGCACGCTGATCCCGCATTGGGGGATGTACTGCATCGGCGGGGTGATGTGGGCGATCGTGGCGGGGTATATCAGCCTGTCGCGGTTCCTGGGCACGTTCACGGTATTCGGCGTCGAGATCGAACTGCCGCCGTGGCGGATGGCGATCGTGCAGGTGGGGCTGGCGACTCTGGACGTCGCAGTGACGGCTGCGATCATGTACCAACTGCTGCCGGAAGCGTCGCACCTGACCTATGTGCGGTTCCTGGGCGTTTACCTGAGCTCCTATTCGGCGGGGCTGGCGGCCAATATCCCGGGCGGGTTGGGCGTGTTCGACTCGGCGATGCTGCTTGGGCTCGAGCCGTATATGGACAAGGCGCAGATCCTCGGCGCCGTGGTCGTGTTCCGGCTGTATTATTACATCATCCCGCTGTTCATCGCGGGGACGCTGTTCTCGGGCAACGAGATCCTGGTGCGCGGCGGGGCGCTGTTCCGGCGGCGCGGCCCGGCGCGCGCGTCGCTGGCGACGTCGGCATTCAGCGAGCGGAGCTTCGCGGTGGTGGCGTCGACCGGGTCTGTCACGCTGTGCGGGGCGATGCTGCTGGCGATCGGGGTGTTGGACAATCGGCCGGACTTTACTTGGCTCGATCCGGATCTGGCCGAGATCGCGGCCGATGCGGGGCAGTTCGTGCCGTCGCTGATCGGGGCGGCGCTGATGGTGATGGCGATCGGGCTGTCGCGGCGGGTGACGCTGGCCTGGGGGATGACGATCGGGCTGCTGGTGGTGGCGGCGCTGTACACGATGTCCCAGCAGACGGCGTGGTGGGTACCGGCGGTGCTGCTGCTGACGGCGGTGCTGATCGCGCCACTACGCGAGGCGTATTACCGGCAGGCGCGGCTGGTGGCGCGGCCGCTTCGGCCTGGGACGCTGGTGCCGCTGCTGGTGCTGGCGGTGTGCGTGTTGAACCTGGCAACGCTGGAACCGCGGGTGCGCGGGATCGCGGAGAACAGCCTGATCGAGCTGGTGCTGTCGCCGGACCTGAGCAACGGGACGCGGGTGACGATTGCGTTCGTGGTGTTCCTGGCGCTGTTCGCGCTGTGGCGGCTGATCCGGCCGGTTCGGGTGGGGTGGGTGCCGTGGCGCGGGGAAGGGCGGCTGCGCTATGCCGCGCTCGGCGTGGAGCCGCCGGCCTTGGCCGACGGGCTGGTGTTCGGCGAGAACGAACGGGCGGCGATCCCGTTCCGGCGCGTGGGGCGGGTGATGCTCGGTTTGGGCGATCCGGCCGGCTCGGAAAGCGACCGTGTTTCCGCGATCTGGAACCTGCGGGACTTGGCGGTCCAATCGGGCTGCGACCCGGCCGTGTATGGCGCCGGGCGGGCGCTGCTGAAGGTCTATGAAGATCTCGGCCTGGCGCCGCTGCCGCTGGGCGCGGACGGGCTGTTGCTGCCGGATACCGCCGATCCCGACCGGGCCACGCGGTATCTGTTCTGCGTGGCCGAGCGGGACCTGGTGTTGCTCGTTCCGATGCTGGCGGAGATGCAGCCCGTGGTGGTGAAAGAGGCGGCAGAGTAGCGGCGTCAGCCGTTGGCTTCGCCGATCTCCCACCCGCCGCCGAGCGCCTTGTAGAGCTGGACGAGGTCGGTCGACACCGTGGTGGTCGCGGTCGCGAGATCCTGCTCGGCGGCAAGCAGCGTGCGCTGGGCAGTGAGGACCTCGAGATAGTCGGAGAGGCCGTTCTTGTAGCGGTCGTTGGCGAGCGATAGGGCACGGCGGCTCTGGGCGACTTCGGCGGCGATGCGGTCGCGGCGGAGCTGGTCGGCGCGGTAGGAGATCAGCGCGTTGTCGACGTCGTGGAAGGCTTGCAGGACGATCCTCTGGTAGTTGACCGCGGCCTCTTTCTGCTGCGCCTGGCGAAGTTCGAGGGTGCGGCGCAGGCGGCCGCCTTCGAAGATCGGCACGGTGACGCTCGGGCCGAAGCCGTAGGTTATGGCGTTCAGGTTGAACAGGTTCTTCAACTGCGTGGCCTGAAGCGCGACGCTGCCGGACAGGGTGATGCGCGGGTAGAAGTCGGCCTGGGCGGTGCCGATGTCGGCGGTGGCGGCGTGGAGTTGCGCTTCGGCCTGGCGGATGTCGGGGCGGCGGCGGGCGAGTTCGGAGGGCAGGCCGATCGGCACCGTGGGCGGCACGGGCGGGACCGGCTTGCGGGTCTCGAGCTCGGCGCCGAGAGCGCCGGGCGGCTCCCCGAGCAGGAAGCTGATGGCGTTGATCGCCTGCTGCTCCTGGGCTTCGAGCTGAGGCAGGTTGGCGCCGGTGGCTTCGGCCTGGGCGCGGGATTGGGCGACGTCGAGATCGGTGGAGAGGCCGCCCTGGAACCGCTCATTGGTGAGGCGGACGGCCTCGTTGGCGGAGGCGAGGTTGGAGCGCACGATGCGCTCGCTCTCCTGCAATCCGCGAAGCTGGACGTAGTTGCGGGCGAGCTCGGCGAGGCTGGTGAGGAGCGTCTGCCGCCGGGCTTCGACGGAGGCGTCGACCTGGGCGTCGGCGCTTTCCACCTGGCGACGGACGCGGCCCCACAGGTCGAGCTCCCAACTTGCGTCGAACCCGGTCTGGAACAGGTCGAAGGCGGGGATGCCGGATGAGCCGGTGCTCGAGAACGGAACGCCGCCTTGGGTGCCGCCGAGGCCGTTGCTCTGGGTCGCCTGCGATCCGCTGCCGCCGATGAGGCTGAGCACGCCCTGCTTGCTGGGCAGTTCGCGGGTGTAGCTGCCGTTGCCGTTGATCGTGGGGAATTCGCCGGCGCGGGTGACGCCGCGCTGGGCGCGGGCCTCGGCGAGGCGGATCTCCTGGGTGCGGACGTCGAGGTTGGCGCCGGCGACGCGGCGCATGAGCGCGGTGAGCTGCGGGTCGCGCAGCACGGCCCACCATTCGACGTCGACGGGCTCGGCGGCGGGGATGCTGAGCTTGGACGTCGGGCGCTCGGACCGCGTCGAGCGGAACCAGGACATCGGCGACCAGGCGGAGGGGGCTTCGTAATTCGGTCCGACGGTGCAGCCAGACAGCAACAACAGGGCGGCGAGCCCGACTCTAATGCCCAATTCTAATGTCCACCGGCTGGAGCTCCCTTGGGGATGTTGGGAAGGAACAGCACCAACGGCACTGCGGCAAGGGCGACGAACATCAAGATCGTGAATACGTCGAGGTAGCTGAGGATCGTCGCCTGGATGTGGACCTGGTTGGCGATCCGGGTCAGGGCGGAGCCGAAGCCCCAACCGTCGTAGGGGGTGACATGCTCGGCGAGGCGGGCGTGATGGAACTGGCCGCGCCACTGCAACTCGGTGGTGACGACGGAGACGCCGACGGAGCCGCCGAGATTGCGCATCAGGTTGATGATGGCCGAGGCGTCGCTGTTCTTGTCGGAGGGCACGCCGATGAATTGGACGGCGGAGAGCGGGATGAACACCAGCGGCAGCCAGACGACCTGGAGCATCCGGGCCTCGGATAGGTTCCAAAAGCTGGCGTTGAGGTTGAGCCCGGCGCCGTAATGCATGGCGCCGGCGGTGCCGCAGAGCGCGGATAGGATGAGCCATTTCGGCTGGATGACCCGGCCGGTGAGGATTCCGGAGATCGGCATCACCACGAGCGAGACGAGGCCGCCCATGCCCAGCGTCATCCCGGCGGTGACGGCGTCGTAGCCCATCAGCTCCTGCGAGAGCTGCGGCAGGAGCTGCGTGGTGGAGACGATCAGGAAGCCGAACATGAACATGACGATGTTGCTGATCGCGAACGGAGCGCTCTTCAGCAGGCGTAGATTGACCAGGGGCTGCGGGTGCCGCCACTCCCAAAAGATCATGCCGACCAGGGCGACGACCGAGGTGATGGTCAGTCCGGTGATGAAGCTGGAGGAGAAGCCGTCGTCGCGCTCGAAGCGGTCGAGCACGATCTGCAAGCAGCCGAAGCCGATCGCGATCAGGACGAAGCCGAAGTAGTCCACTTTGAGACCGCGGCGGAGCAGCGCCTTGCGTTCCTTGATCAGCAGCGGGGAGTCGTGGACGAACAGCCAGACCAGGACGAGCGAGGCGATCCCGACCGGTAGGTTGATGAGGAAGACCCAATTCCAGGAGTAGTGGTCGGTGAGCCAGCCGCCGAGCACGGGACCGACGGCCGGCGCGGTGACGACGGTGAAGCCGTAAAGCGAGAAGGCGAGGGCGCGCTGCTGCGGCGTGAAGCTGTCGGCGAAGATGCTCTGTTCGGTCGGGGCGAGGCCGCCGCCGCCGATGCCTTGGAGCACGCGGAAGAACAGGATTTCACCCAGGCTTGTCGATAGGCCGCACATAACGGAGCTGAAGGTGAAAAGGGCGACGCAGAGCATGTAGAAGCGCTTGCGACCGATGACGTTGGACAGCCAGCCGCTGATCGGCAGCACGATGGCGTTGCTGACCAGGTAGCTGGTGATGATGTAGGTGCTCTCGTCCTGGCTGGCGGCCATGGAGCCGGCGATGTGCCGCAGCGCCACGTTGGCGATCGTCGTGTCGAGCACCTCCATGAAGGTGGCGATCGAGACGACAACGGCGATCAGCCAGGGGCTGTTAGGGCCTGCGGCGGAGCGCGGGAGGTCCGGGTTCGGGGTCACTTCACCTTCACGGCGGGCGTCACGGACATGCCCGGCGACAGCTTGCAGGCGTCGACGTCGCGGCGGTCCAGGGTGATCTTGACCGGGACGCGCTGGACGACCTTGACGTAGTTGCCGGTGGCATTCTCTGCCGGCAGCGAGCTGAAGACCGAGCCGGAGCCGGGCTGGAAGCTGTCGACCCGGCCGTCGAGCTGATGGTCGGGGCAGGCGTCGACGTCGACACCGACATGCTGGCCGATCTTCATGCCGGCGAGTTGGGTTTCCTTGTAGTTTGCCGTCACCCAACGGTCCTCGCCGACGACGGCGAGCAGCGATTGGCCTGGATTGACGTAATCGCCGAGGTTGACCGTGCGCTTGGCGATCTGGCCGTCGCGAGGCGCGGTGACGTGGGTGTAGGAGAGCTGCAACTCCGCATTGGCGACGGCGACGTCCGATGCTTTCAGGTTGGCGAGGGCGGAGTTGACGCTGGCTTGCTGCGCCTGGACGTTGGCCTGGGCGGCGGCGACGGCCTGGCGGTTGGCGTCGACCTTGGCCTGGGCAGATTTCACGGTGTTGTTGGCGTTGTCCACGGCCTGGCGGCTGACCGCTTTGGAATCGATGCCGCGATAGCGGGCGGCGTCGGAGCGGGCCTGGCTGAGATCGGCCTCGCTGACGCGGACGTTGGCCTGGGCCTGGTCGACGGCGGCTTGGAGCTGGGTGAGGCCGGCCTTGGCCTGTTCGACTTGGGCGGACGCCTGGGCGCGCTGGGCGCGGGCTTGCTCGAGCTTGACCTGGTAGTCGCGCGGATCGATCTCGAGCAGGAGTTGGCCGGCGGTGACCTTCTGGTTGTCGGCGATGGCGATGGTGGCGACCCGGCCGCCGACTTGGGACGAGATCTGCGAGATATAGGCGTCGATGAAAGCGTCGTCGGTGGTGGCGTATTGGCGCGCGTTCAGCCAGTAGAGCAGGGCGCCGGTGATGAGGATCGTGGCCAGCCCGAGGCCGGCGACCCAGTAGAGGATCTTCTTCCAGCGCGGGGTGGGCGGCTTCTGTGCGGCGCGATCGTCGTCGTCGTGCTCGTCGTCATGGTGATCGTCGGCTTGGCGATCGTTCGAGTCGGGAGCCTTGTCGGCCTTCCGCGGCGGCGCGGGACGGGTCTCCTGCTGCGGCAGCTCGTAGTCGACATGGACCTGGTAGGCTTGGGCAGAGTTCGGCGTCACGGGCCGTCCGGCATCGCCATCCATATCGCTGTTCCTGTCCGCTCGATCGGTCTGAAATAGGCCTGACCCTTGGGTCAGTTAATTCGTAGGCTCGGCGTGGTCAACATTGATGCGGACGGTCCGTTGCATCAGTAAAGCGCGAGCGGCGGTTTCCGGGGCTATGTGCGCCGCAGCAGGAACAATGCTTGTTCGCCGAAAAGGTTCGCCAAGCGTGGAAAACGACGCCAAGGCGCACGGCGGCCGCCATCGTCGACGGCAAGCCAGCGCTCGACGGTGTAGCCTTCCTGGGCGCAGAGGGCGAAGAAATCCTGGATGGTGCAGGGGTGGATGTTCGGCGTCTCGTACCAGGGGCGATCCCAAGTCGGCGTCATGGGCATGCGGCCGAGGGAGAGGAGCTGCCAGCGGACACGCCAATGGCCGAAGTTGGGGAAGCTGACGAGGGCGCGGGTGCCGATGCGGAGCATCTGGCGGAGGACTTCGCGGGGGCGCTCGACGGCTTGCAGGGTGCGGGAGAGGACGACGTAGTCGAACAGGCCGTCGGGGTAGTGGCCGAGGTCGGTGTCGGCGTCGCCGTGCATGACGGGCAGGCCGTGGGCGACCGAGCGGGTGACTTCGGCCATGTCGATCTCGATGCCGCGGGCGTCGCAGCCGCGGGTGCGGAAGAGATGTTCGATGAGGGTGCCGTCGCCGCTGCCGATGTCCAGCACGCGGGACTTGGGCGCGATCATCTCCGACATCAGCTGGAGGTCGAGGCGCATGTTCTTGGCGAAATAGGTGACGGCTGACTTCACGAGAGGCCGGCGTGCTCGGCGCAGCCGGCGAGAAAGCCGGAGAGGGTGCGGTGGAAGTCGGGCTCGTCGAGCAGGAAGGCGTCGTGGCCCTTGTCGCTCTTGATCTCGACGAAGCTGGCGTTGGCGCCGGCGCCGTTCAGCGCGCGGGCGATGGTGCGGGATTGGGCGGTGGGGAATAGCCAGTCGCTGTCGAAGGAGACGATGCAGAATCGGGTGGCGGCGCCGCGGAAGGCGGTGGCGAGGTCGCCGCCATGGTCGGCGGCGAGGTCGAACAGGTCCATTGCGCGGGTGATGGTGAGGTAGGAGTTGGCGTCGAAGCGGTTGACGAAGGTGCTGCCTTGGTGGCGCAGGTAGCTTTCGACTTCGAAGATGTCGCCGAAAAGGCTCATCGCGTTCGGGCCGGTGTCGCCGTTGCTGCGGACGCGGCGGCCGAACTTCCGGGTCAGCGCTTGTTCGCTGAGATAGGTGATGTGGGCGGCCATGCGGGCGACCGCGAGGCCGCGGGCGGGGATCTTGCCGTCGCGCCAATAGGCGCCGCCCTGCCAGTCGGGGTCGGCGAAGATGGCTTGGCGGCCGACTTCGTGGAAAGCGATGTTCTGGGCGGAATGGAAGGCGGCGGTGGCGACGGGCACGGCGGCGAAGACCATGTCGGGGAAGCTCGCCGCCCATTCGAGGACCTGCATGCCGCCCATGGAACCGCCGATGACGGCGAAGAGCTTGGTGATGCCGAGTTCGCCGATCAGCTTGCGCTGGGCGCGGACCATGTCGCCGATGGTGATGGTGGGGAAGTCGGTGCCCCAGACGGTTCCGTCCGCGCGCAGGCTGCGGGGGCCTGTGCTGCCCATGCAGCCGCCGAGGACGTTGGCGCAGACGACGAAGAAGCGGTTGGTGTCGACCGGGCGACCGGGGCCTACGACGCTGTCCCACCAGCCGGGCTTGCCGGTGAGGGGGTGGGGTTCGGCGACGTATTGGTCGCCGGTGAGCGCATGGCAGACCAGGATTGCGTTGCTGCGGTCGGCGTTGAGCGCGCCGTAGGTGCGGTAGGCGACTTCTAGGTCGGGGAGATGGACGCCGCCCTCGAGCGCGAGGCCGTCGGCGAAGCGGACGATCTGATGCAGGGCGGGGAGCGCATGTTCGGGGACATCCATGGCCGTCTCCACATAGGCAAGCGGCTCTGATGCGGCAACTGGCGGGCACGCCATGTCTGCTCCTGGCGCTTCGGAGTCGCCGTTCTATAATGGTCGGCGATGTCGAGCCCCTCCGTTCAGGCCGTGCTGGCCCCCACCGAGCTTTCCCCGGAGTCGAAGTCGGGGCAACTGGCTGCGATCCGGTCCGAATTGGATCGGGTGGACGATGCGTTGCATGACGCGTTGATGCGCCGGGCCGAACTGGTGGCGCAGGTGGGGGCGCTGCGGGCGAAGGGGCCGGTGCCGCTGCGGCCGGGTCGCGAGGCGGCGATCATCCGGCGGTTGCTGGCGCGAAACCATGGGGCGCTCAACACCGCCATGGTGGTTCGGATGTGGCGCGAGATGATCTCGGGGTTCACGGCGCAGCTGCAGCAGGAGATGCGGGTCGTGGTCGACGACAAGGCGCTGCTGGAGGCGACGGCGGCGCATTTCGGGTTGCTGACGCCGATGGCGGCCGTCGCCGGCGCGGCGGCGGCACTCGGTGAGGTCATGTCCGGGGCCGCGGCGGTCGCGGTGGTGCGATGGCCTGGCGATTGGTGGATGGCGCTCCTGGATGGGCGCGCGACGACGCTGCATGTCGTCGCGCGCTTGCCGTTTTGGGGGGAGGCGGCGGGTGTGGAGGCGATGGTGCTGACGCAGGCGCCGCCGGACCCGAGCGGGGACGACCGGACGCTGATCGGGACGCGCGGGGCGGCGGGGGCGATGCTGGACGCGCTGAGGCGGATCGGGCCGGCGCGCATCATCGGCGGCGATGCCGGCGGGCCGTGCCTGATCGAAGTGGACGATTTCATTGCGGCCGGCGATGCGCGCCTGGCCGATGTGCCAGGGCGGTTCAGCGTGTTGGGCGCCTACGCGACGAAGATTGGAGACGAGCGATGAGTCCGCGGCCACAGCAGGGGATCATGGAGATCGAGCCGTACGTTGGCGGCGAGAGCAAGGTCGTGGGGCAGAACCGGGTGATCAAGCTGTCGTCCAACGAGGGCGCGTTCGGGACGCCGCCGCGGGCGCGACAGGCTTGGGCGGACATGGCGGCCGAGGCGTTCCGGTATCCGGATGGTGGGGCGGGCGAGCTGCGGGCGGCGATCGGGGCGCGGTTCGGGCTGGATCCGCAGCGGATCGTGTGCGGCGCC
This sequence comes from uncultured Alphaproteobacteria bacterium, assembly GCA_963848035.1. Lineage (GTDB taxonomy): Bacteria > Pseudomonadota > Alphaproteobacteria > Acetobacterales > Acetobacteraceae > JAVVHH01. Next base: position 77,528 of record CAWKCD010000001.1, on the reverse strand, counting down.
GGGTCGGACGAGCTGCTGGGGCTGCTGACGCACGCCTATGGCGGGCCGGGGACCGAGATCATCGTCTCAGAATATGCGTTCAGCATGTACGAGATCTACGGCAAGGCGGCGGGCTGCCGGGTGCGGGTGGCGCGCGAGCGGGAGCGGACGCTGGACGTGGATGCGATGCTGGCGCTGGTGTCGCCGGCGACGCGGATCGTGTTCCTGGCCAACCCGAACAATCCGACCGGGACGATGGTGCCGCAGGCCGATATCGAGCGGTTGCGCCGTGGATTGCCGGCGGACGTGCTGCTGGTGCTGGATTCCGCCTATGCGGAGTATGTCGAGGATCCGACGTACGACGCGGGAGCGAAGCTGGTGGATGCCGGCGACAACACGGTGATGCTGCGGACGTTCAGCAAGATTTTCGGGCTGGGCGGGGCGCGGGTGGGGTGGTGCTACGGCCCGGCTGGGGTGATCGACGTGCTGAACCGGGTGCGCAGCCCGTTCAACGTCAATCTCGCGGCGCAGGCGGCGGCGGTGGCGGCGTTGGCCGAGCCGGGTTGGGTCGAGAAGGGCGTGGCGCATAATACGAAGGCGAAGGCCTGGCTGACGAAGGCGCTGCGGGACGCGGGAATCTCGGTGGCGGACGCGCATTGCAACTTCGTGCTGGCGGATTTCGGCTCGATCGCGGTTGCCGACGCGGCGTTGGCGGCGCTGAAGGCGCGCGGGATCATCGTGCGGCCGATGGGCAGCTACAATCTCGGGCAGTGCATCCGGATCACGGTGGGCACGGACGAGGAGTGCGCGCTGGTGGCCGAGGCGCTGGCGTCGTTCATGGCAGCGCGAGAACCCGCGCATGCCTGAGCCGCTGTTCGAGCGGCTCGTCATCATCGGTCTAGGGCTGATCGGCAGCTCGGTGGCCCGGGTGGGGATGGAGGGTCGCGCGCTGTGCCGCGAACTCGTGGCCTATGATCGAGACCCGGCGGTGCGCGAGCGGGTGCAGGCATTGGGGATCGCGGACAGGGTCGCGGGAACTCTGGCAGAGGCGGTCGAGGGCGCAGACCTGGTGATGCTGGCGGCGCCGGTGGGGGCGTTCGCGGCGATCGCGTCGGAGATGGCGCCGCATCTGTCGGCCGGCACGATCGTGACGGATGTGGGGAGCACCAAGGTTTCGGTGATCCGAGACGTCGCGCCGCTGTTGCCGGCGAACGTGCATTTCGTGCCGGGGCATCCGCTGGCGGGGACGGAGTATTCGGGGCCGGATTCGGGGTTCTCGACGTTGTTCAAGGGACGGTGGTGCCTGTTGACGCCGCCGCCGGGTGTGGATGCCGTGGCGGTCGAGAAGGTCGCCGAGCTTTGGCGGCGCTGCGGCAGCATGGTCGAGGTGATGGAGCCGGCGCATCATGACCGGGTGCTGGCGATCGTGAGCCATTTGCCGCATTTGATCGCGTTCACGATCTGCGGGACGGCGGACGATCTGGCGACCGAGGGGGATCGGGGGACGGGGGACGCGGCCAATCATTCCGAGGTGCTGAAGTTCGCGGCTTCGGGGTTCCGGGATTTCACACGGATCGCGGCGAGCGATCCGGTGATGTGGCGGGACATCTTCCTGAACAACCGCGAGGCGCTGCTGGAGATGCTGGCGCGGTTCACCGAGGATGCGCAGGCGATGGCCAAGGCGGTCCGGTGGGGTGACGGGGCCTATATCGAGGACAAAATCCAGCGCGGGCGGGGGATCCGGAAGGGGCTGATCGAGATCAATCAGGCCTGATTGCGGCGGGTGCGACCCGTCGTCTGGATTGACCGGTTCGGCATCGATGCGGCGGCGCTGTAAGTTTGATGCTTCGGCAGGGATGAACGCGTTGCGCTGGTCGCGGCCGATGCCGTAAGGAGTCGAGTGATGACCAGCCCGGCTACGATCCCTCGCCGCCGTTTCCAGCTTCACCTGATCAAGCCGTCGCATTACGACGACGACGGCTACGTCATCCAATGGATGCGTTCGGCGATCCCGTCCAACACGCTGGCGGCGTTGTATGGGCTCGCGGCGGATTGCCGAGAGCGGCAGGTGCTCGGCGCGGATACCGCGCTCGACATTTTCGAGGCGGACGAGACCAACGACCGGATTCGGCCGGAGAAGATCGCGGCGTCGATCAAGGCGGCGGGCGGGCTCGGGATGGTCGGGATCGTCGGCGTGCAGTCGAACCAGTTCCCGCGGGCAATGGACATCGCGCGGCGGCTGCGGGCGCGGGGCGTTCAGGTGGTGATGGGCGGATTCCATGTGTCGGGCTGCATCTCGATGCTGCCGGGGATACAGCCGGACATGCAGGAGGCGCTCGATCTGGGGATCAGCCTTTATGCGGGGGAGGCGGAGGGGCGGCTCGACGAGGTGCTGCTGGATGCGGCGGCCGGGTCGTTGAAGCCGATCTACAATTATATGGACGATCTGCCGGGGCTGGAGGGGCAGCCGGCGCCGATCCTGGGGTCCGAGCGGATCGCGCGGACGGCGGGTGGTGTGAGCAGTTTCGATGCGGGGCGGGGGTGTCCGTTCCAGTGTTCGTTCTGCACGATCATCAACGTGCAGGGGCGGAAGTCGCGGTATCGGACGGCCGACGACATCGAGGAGCTGATCCGGCGCAACCTGGCACAGGGGGTTTGCCGGTTCTTCATCACCGACGACAATTTCGCCCGGAACCGCAACTGGGAAGTGATCTTTGACCGGCTGATCGCGATGCGCGAGCAGGAGAAGCTGTATTTCAGCTTCATCATCCAGGTCGATACGCTGTGCCACAAGATCCCGAATTTCGTGGAGAAGTCGGCGCGGGCGGGGGTTCGGCGGGTGTTCATCGGGTTGGAGAACATCAACCCGGACAATCTGATCGCGGCGAAGAAGAAGCAGAACCGGATTTCCGAGTATCGGCAGATGCTGCTGGATTGGAAGGCGGTGGGATGCTTCACCTATGCAGGCTACATTATCGGGTTTCCGGGCGACACGCAGGAATCGGTGCTGCGGGACATCGAGATCATCAAGCGGGAGCTGCCGCTCGATCTGCTGGAGTTCTTCTTCCTGACGCCTTTGCCGGGCTCGGAGGATCATAAGACGCTGTTCATGGCGGGCACCGAGATGGAGCCGGACATGAACAAGTATGATCTGGAGCATGCGTGCACGGCGCATTCGAAGATGTCGAAGGCGGAGTGGGAGCAGACGTATCAGTTGGCTTGGGAGCGTTACTATACGCCCGCGCACATGGAGACGATCCTGAAGCGGGCGATGGCGACGCGGATCTCGCCGGGCAAGATGATGCTGTTCCTGGTGTGGTTCTGGGGGGCGGTGTTCCTGGAGAAGGTGCATCCGTTGCAGGCGGGGTATCTGCGGCGGAAGGTTCGGGTGGATCGGCGGCCGGGGATGTCTTTGGAGAACCCCCTGGTGTTCTATCCGCGCGAGGCTTGGGCGGTGGTGAGCAAGCATGTGCGGTTGGCGGGGATGGTGTTGCGGTTGTCGCGGGTGCGGCGGCGGCTGAAGCGGGACCCGGCGGCGCGGCAGTATATGGACGAGGCGCTGACGCCGGTGCGCGACGACGACATGGACGTGCTGGAGATGTTCAGCGTGACGGAGTCGGCGCGGAGTGCGACGGCGAAGGTCAAGAAGGACGCGGCGCGGGTTGCGGCTCGGGTTTAGCGAAGGCGGGGGTCTAGGCGGTCCTGTAGGGCGTCGCCGAGCAGGTTGAAGCCGAGGCTGGCGAGCAGAATCGCGGCGCCGGAGAAGATCGCTGCCCAAGGGCTCAGCAGTAGGAAATTGCGGCTTTCGGCGAGCATGCGGCCCAGCGAGGGGGCGGGCGGCGGGGTGCCGAGGCCGAGAAAGGATAAGCTCGCTTCGACCAGGATCGCCGAAGAGAGCGAGAGGCTCGACTGCACCAGGATAATCGGGGCGAGGTTGGGCAGCAGGTGGCGGGTGAGGATGCGGCGGTCGGTCGCGCCGGTCGCCTGAGCGGCGGCGGCGAAGTCGGAATCGCGGAGCTGTAGGGCGGGAGCGCGCAGGGTCCGGGCGAAGATCGGGATGTAGACGATGCCGATCGCGATGGCGGTCGAGCCGGCGCCGGGTCCGAGCGTGGCGACGATGCCGATGGCGAGCAGGATCAGCGGGAAGGCGAAGAGGATGTCCATCAGGCGCATGGCGATGCGGTCGAACCAGCCGCCGCGCCAGGCTGCCATGATTCCGAGGCCGCCGCCGAGGAGGAGGGCGACCAGCACCGCACCGGCGCAGACGGCGAACAGTGTCTGATAGCCGAAGAGAATGCGGGAGAGGGTGTCGCGGCCGAAATTGTCGGTGCCGAGCCAGTGTGCCGCGGTCGGGCCGCGCAGGCGGGCGAGGACGTGTTGGGCGGTGGGGCCGTAGGGGGCGATGACCGGGGCGAGGAGCGCGGCGGAGGCTTGCGCGCCGACCAGGGTGGTGCCGGCCCAGAGGAGCGGTTTCAAGCGCGGCGGAGCCTCGGGTCTGCGGCGGCGTACAGCAGATCCACCACGGCGTTAACCAAGACGAAAACGAGGGTGGCGAGCAGGATGCTGGCTTGGACCAGCGGGTAGTTGCGCTCGGCAATAGCGCCCAGCATCAACCGGCCGAGACCGGGGATGGCGAAGACCTGCTCGATCACGACGGAGCCGCCGAACAGGTAACCGGCCATGATCCCGAGACTGGTGAGGAAGGGCAGCAGGGCGTTGCGCAGCGCATGGACCAGGATCACGGCCCGGCGGGTCAGGCCCTTGGCGTGGGCGGTGCGGATATAGTCCTGGCGGAGGATCTCGATCATCGAAGCGCGCAGGATGCGGGCGAAGGAGGCGGTGGCGGGGAGCGCGAGGGCGATGACGGGGAGGATGAGGCGTCGGAGATGGCCGGCGGGGTCGTCGGCGAAGGCGACCCAGCCGAGCAGGTCGGCGTCGGGGAGCATGGCCGCGGTGGCGTAGAGCAGCATGGTGCCGAGCCAGAAGGAGGGCATGGTGAGCCCGGCGATGCTGAGCAGCCGGGTGAGCCCGGCGGACCAGACGGTGCGGGCGGTGGCCATGAGGCAGCCGAGGGGGATGGCGACGAGGGCGGCGACAGCCAAAGCGAGGAAGGTTAGTTCGAAGGTGACGCCGATGCGCGGCGCGATCTCCTGGAGAACGGGCGTGCCGGTCCAGACGCTGGTGCCGAGGTTGCCGCGCAGCGCGTTGCCGGCCCAGTGCAGGTATTGCAGGGGGAGCGGCTGGTCGAGGCCAAGCTGGTGCCGCAGCGATTCGATCTGGGCGGGGGAGGTTTCGGCGTTGGCGCCGAGCATGACCTGGACCGCGTCGCCGGGGATGAGGCGGATCATCAGGAAGGTGAGGATCGAGACGCCGAACGCCACGGTGAGGAGTTCGAGGCCTCGCTTCAGGACGGCGGCGAACACGCGCTAGGGGCTGATCTTGGCTTGGCGCAGGCCGCGGAGGCTGCGGGTGGGGTTTGGCTCGAAGCCTTGCACGTCCGAACGGGTCGCGGCGAACAGGGTGCCGTAGGCCAGATGGATCGCGGGGCCTTGGCAGGCGAGCAGACGCTGGGCGTCGTCGTAGAGGCGTTTGCGCGTGGCGGGGTCGGATTCGGCGCGGGCTTGGCTCAGCAGGCGGTCGAGGTCGGGGTTGCTGTATTTGAAGACGTTGGTGGCGCCTCCGGTGGCGAAGGTGCGGCCGAAATAGTCGTCGGGGTCGGGGCCGCCGCTGTTGAGGCTGGCGAAGGCGTCGAAGTTGGAGGCGCGCCAGTCCTGGATGAATTTGCCTTGTTCCTGGACGTTCAGGGTGACCTCGAAGCCGGCTTTGTCGAGTTGGGCTTGGACCACTTGGGCGACGTCGACGACCTGCTGGAGGCTGCCGAGGACGTTGATGGTGAGTTTGACGGGGAGGGTGAGGCCGGCTTGCTGCAGGAGGGTTCGGGCGCGGGCGGCGTCGGTGCGGTAGCAGGGGAAGTCGGTGGCGGGGAGGGCCCAGGATTTGAGGGCGGGGGAGAGGGGGCCGGCGGGGACGGCGCGGCCGAAATAGGCGGCGTCGACGATCTGGGCGCGGTCGAGGGCGGTATTGAAGGCTTCGCGGACCTCGGGTTTATCGAAGGGCGGGCGGGCGGCATTCAGGCCGATGAGGCTGTAGGCGAGATCCTGGGATTGCAGGATCTTGACGCGGGACTGGCCGGCGAGCGCGGTGGCGGTGGCCGGGTCGAGGCTGGGGACGAAGCGGTAGGCGCCGCTTTGGAGGCCGAGCTGGCGGGTGGCGGCCTCGGGGACGATGTTGAATTTCAGGCCGGCGAGATAGGGCAGGTCGCCGACGGCGTAGTCCTTGTTGCGGTCGAGGGTGATGGCGGTGTCAGGAATCCATTCGCGGAAGCGGAAGGGGCCTGTGCCGACGGGCTTGCGCGCGAGTTCGGCGACGGCTTCGGGCGGGACGATGGCCAGGGCGGCGAGCTGCGAGAGGAAGGGGGCGGAGGGCTCGCGAAGGTTGAAGCGGACGGTGTGTTCGCCGGCGGGGGCGACGGACTCGAGCGCGGTGAAGCGGGAGGCATAGGGGGAGCCGGTCTTGGTGTCGCGGATGCGGGCGACGGAGGCGACGACGTCTTCGGGGGTGACGGGGCGGCCGTTGTGGAAGACGGCGCCGGGCCGGAGCTGGAAGTCGTAGGTCTTGCCGTCGGGAGAGATGGTCCAGGACGCGGCGAGGCCGGGGACGACGTGAAGGTCGGGGTCGATGGCGGTGAGGCCTTCGTAGATGGTGGAGGTGACGAGCTGGGTGGCGAAGCTCGTGGCGACGTGCGGATCGAGGCCGACCGGCGATTGGTCGGTGGCGATCTCGAGCGTCTGGGCGAGGGCAGGCGGGGCGAGGGCCGGGGCTCCGAGGAGAGGGGCTGCCGTGAGGAGTGCCAGACCGAACCGCCGCATGCATGTCTCCTCCGGTGACGAGTGGGCAGTATAGGCTGGCGGCGGTGGATGGGAACGTGCGGGCATGATCGTGATCGGGATGATTTCTGGGACATCGGTCGATGCGATCGACGTGGCGGCGGCGCGGTTCTCGCGCGAGGGGGAGACGCTGCGGCTGGAGCGGTTGGGGCATGCGGAGCGGGCTTGGCCGGAGGAGACGAGGCGGCGGCTGCTCGCGGCTTTGCCGCCGGCGCCGGTGAGCCTGGCGGAGGTTTGCGCGCTGGACGTGCTGGTGGGGGAGGCGTTCGCGGACGTAGCGGTGGGGGCGGTGCGGGAGCTGGCGGGCGGGGAGGCGGAGCTGATCTGCTCGCATGGGCAGAACGTGTTCCATTGGGTGGAGGGCGGCCGGGCGCGGGGGACGCTGCAGTTGGGGCAGCCGGCGATCATCGCGGAGGCGACCGGGCTGCCGGTGGTGTCGGATCTGCGGGCGCGGGACGTGGCGGCGGGGGGACAGGGTGCGCCGCTGGCGAGCACGATGGACGCTTTGTGGTTGGCGGGGGAGGGCGGGCCTCGGGCGGCGCTGAATTTGGGGGGGATCGCGAACATCACGGTGGTGGGGGGCGAGGGGGAGGACGTGCTCGCTTATGATACGGGGCCGGCGAGCTGTTTGCTGGATCTGGAGGCGAGCCGGCTGACGCAGGGGCGGGCTCGGTGCGACGAGGATGGGGCGATGGCGGCGGCCGGGCAGGTTCGGGGGGATCTGCTCGAGCGGCTGCTGGCGGAGCCTTATTATGCGCTGCCGCCGCCGAAGAGCACGGGGCGGGAGCTGTTCCATCGCGGCTACGTGGCGGAGCGTCTGGACGGTTTACCGGCGATGAGCGACGTGGATCTGATGGCGACGCTTGACGGCGCTGACGGCGCGGACGTGTGGCCGATTGCTGCCGTCGGCATGGGGTGACCGAGGTGGTGGCTTCGGGCGGCGGGGTGCGGAATCCGGCGCTGTTGGCGGCGCTGCGGGCGGCGCTCCGGCCAGCGCGCCTGTCGTTGGCCGAGACGCGCGGGCTGCCGGCGGACGGGAAGGAGGCTTATCTGTTCGCGCTGCTCGGGTATCTGAGCTGGCATGGGCTGCCGGGGACGGTCAGCGGCGCGACCGGGGCGCAAGGCGGGCGGATCCTCGGGCGGATCTCGCCGGGACGGGGACCACTACTGTTGCCGGAGCCGGCGACGATGCCTGCTCGGCTGGTGGTGACGGGTGGCGATTCATCGCGCTTTAATCAATCCGTGCCATGAACGAGGCTTGCAGCGGAGGAGTAGGTGAGTGCCAGCACGAGGGGTGACACGACGGCGGAGGGCCTGGGTCATCTTCGCGGTGATCCTGTCGGGCGCCGTCGCCGGCGGCGCGGGGGCTGGTTCGCAGATTCAGAAGATCCGGATTTCGCAGCGGGACCAGGCGTTCCGGCCGGGCGAGCTGACGATTCATCGCGGGGATATGCTGCAGATCGCCAACGACGATGACGATGTGCTGCATCACGCCTTCGTCGACAGCGAGAAGTTCAAGTTCGACTCCGGTGATCAGGAGCCCGGCACCACCGTGGAGGTCGCTTTTCCGACCAGCGGGACGTTCACGGTGCGCTGCGGGATCCATCCACGGATGCGGCTGAAGGTGCAGGTCGAGTAACGGACCGCTGCAGGGGCCAGATCAGATGATCGCGGTTCCGAACAGGATCGAGTGCATCCCGTAATAGGCTGAGATGAACAGCAGGAGGGCCGCGGCGTAGGCGAAGGTCGGCGCGGTGACCCAGCGCCAGCTACGCGGTTGCGGCGCCAGACGCTGATTGTCGGCGGTGAGGATCAGGAGGACGGCGACGATCACGGCATGGCCGATGACGTCGATTTTCCCGAACTCGGCGGTGGCGCCGATGAACATGCCGAGAAGGATGAAGGCGGCGCTGCGGCGGACGAGAGGCGTCCAGAGCAGCGCGAAAGCGAGGGTGAACTCGATCACCCCGGCGGCCTGCATGAACAGTTCGAAATCGTAGCCCATGCTCATGTTGGGATGGCTGACGTAGATCGGCAGCGTCCATTCCGGGTAGGCCCATTTCTCGACCGAGGCCCACATCAGCGTCACGCTCGCGCCGATCCGGATGATGTCGACGGGACGGACCTTCAGCCAGGTCATGGTCGGGAGCGAGCGGATGATCAGATAGACGGCCACGGCGATGAAGATCGGGTAGTCCAGCAGGTGGAAGATGCCGTAGGCCTGCGCGGCGCGGGCGTAGAGGACGATCACGCCGATGCCGGCGAAGAATGAGGTGCGCCGGAACAGAAGGGATGCGGCCATGGCGAGCTGCAGCTGCGGCACCCAGGTGAGGTCGGTCTTGAGTTCGGGCGTGAGGAACACGCCTCCCATGGTCCAGATGGCGATCAGGAAGAAGGCGCAGACGGCCCGCAGCAGCACGTCGGCATTGTCGCGGACGACGAAGGTGACACGGTCGAGCGCGCGGGTGAGGGCTTCGCCCAACGCGGTCCGGTCGAGAACGCAGCCGATGATCAGGACGGCGACGGCGAGGAGGTTGAGGGCGATAAGGTCGGCGGAGAAGACCCGCTCGAGCACACGCGGCTGGCCGGCCACTTCAAAGGTACTGAACCATTTCACGTGCGCGCTGGCCGGGTTCGAGACGGCTAGAAACGGGAGTGCGATCGCGGCGAGCGCCATTGCCCTTGAGGAAGAAACCGAATGGTGCCTGCGGCTTAAATGGCGCATCTCACAATCTCCACTACCCGTCATGGTTGTAGCCGCAAAAGGCGCCATCGTCAATGTATCGTTAATGGTGACAATACGTATTAAAAAGACGAACAGCACTGTATTGTGCAGTTCGAGGTCGAAACATGCTGTTCGCGTGCGTTCTGCTGCTGTCCAGTGGTGGCATCTTGGTCGGATTGGCTGCTCGGCGGCCGAATGCGGCTATCGAGACGGCTGCTGGTTTGCTGATAATGAGTGGACTCGTTTTGCTAGGTTATGAATTACATAAAATCATATCCGTTTGACGACGGGGAGAAGTCGTTAACTTTTTCTTGGTAGGGTGTTGCAGCTCTGCACGGGATGCGTGTGATGGGATTAGCGCTGTTAAGTGGGTTGTTGCTGTTGCTCGGGGCTGACTGCGTCAGGCTCGGGATGCGGCGCGACGTAAAGGACGCACGGCGCGCCGAGCTCGTGGGCGGGGGCATGCTGGCGATTGGATTGATGTTGCTCGGCGCGGGTATCCACCTGACCTTCGCCTGAGTTTGCCGTGCTTCGTCGTGATATCAGGCGCGCGCTATGGCGTCTCAAATGTGCGACTGAGACGGTCTAAGGGGTTCGACTTCGGGCCAAGCGGGATAGCCCGGAGCGCGACGAGCGTCATCGCGGCAGGACGGGAACCTCGGTCGCGGTCGCCGGGCTGGTGAGGGTCTGCAGGAAGGCGAGCAGGTCAGCCCGTTGTTGCGAGGACAGGTTGAGCGGCTTGATCTCCGGCGAGCGGCTCGGCCGGTCGATGCCGCCCTTGTCGTAGAGGTCGATCACGTCGGCCAACGATGCGAGGGATCCGTCATGCATGAAGGGAGCGCGCCGGGCGGCGTCTCGCAATGTCGGGACCTTGAAGGCGTAGCGGAGCTTGAGCGAGGTCGGGAACAACCGGCCACGGCCGATATCGTCGCCGGTCGCCGACCCGATATCGTGGAAGGACCCGTCGGTGAAGGCCCAGCCGGAGTGGCAGGCGGCGCAGTGGCCTTGGCCGTTGAAGACGACGAAACCGCGTTTGGCGGCATCGCCGATCGCGGCTTGGTCGCCGGCGATCCAGTCGTCGAACGGCGCCGGGGCGGAGACGATGGTGCGTTCGAAGGTTGCGATGGCTTGCTCGATCCGCTCGCGGGTGACTTCGCCATCGCCGAAGGCGGCGGTGAACAAGTCGACGTAGCCGGGAACGGCGCTGATGCGGGCTTTAGCCGTCGCTTCATCGAGGTCCATGTTCGAGCGGCCCAGGATGGGAATGAAGGTGACCTCCTCGAGGCCGGGGAATTTGCCGTCCCAGCCCATGATGGAGAGCCAGGCAATGTCGATCAGCGTCGGTGCGCGCAGGGCGAGCTTGTCCATCTTGTCGCCGGTCGCGCGGGGGAGGCCGTCACCCCAGGAGAGGCTGGGATTGTGGCAGGTCGCGCAGGAGCGGGTGCGCGAGCCGGAGAGGAGCGTCTCGAAGAAGAGTTTGCGGCCGAGCTCGTATTTGACGGGGGTGAATGGATTGTCTTCGGGGAAGGGCGGGGGGCCGAGGGGGCGGTAGAGCGATTTCAGAGTCGCCCAACAGGGGTCGGCGGGATCGAGGCTGGCCGGCTCGCAGGCGGGTGCGGCGTGGCGGGGGGCCGAGCGCGCGTTGCCGCGCCATTGCACCGAGACGAGCAGAGCGACGATCAGATAGGCGATGAATTTTAGCATGCGCCGGGTCATTGCGGGGGAGTTTGGCATAACGCGGTTAATGGTTGGTTAAGAATGCGGCCTCGGTTCAGCGTAGGGGGGAACCACGAGACGAAGACTCAGGGCAGGCGGCTGAGGCGGGTGAACAGCAGGTCGAAGAAAGCGTCGGGGTCGGCGCGTTCGAGCCAGGTGGCGTTTGGGGGGCGGGTGGTGCGGCCGCGGCGGTCGATGACGGTCATGCCGAGGGTCAGGGTGCCCTGGAGTTCGATGGCGACGTTGAGGGTGGGGCCGGTGAATAGGCCCGGCTGCAGGAGGTGCGCGATCACGCAGGGGTCGTGCAGGGGGGCGTCGGCCTCGTCGTCGGCAGTGAGGGGGGCGAAGAGGGTGGCGATGGCGCGGGCGGCGTCGGTGTCGATGGCGGCGAGGGCGGCGCGGCGGGGGGCGTCGAGGCGGAGTTGGTGGGTGAGGTCGAGGGGGATGAGGGTGGTGGGGATGCCGGCGGTGAGCACGATGTGGGCGGCGTCGGGGTCGGCGTGGACGTTGAATTCGGCGGATGGGGTGACGTTGCCGCCTTCGGTGGCGGCGCCGGCCATCCAGACGAGGTGGGCGATGCGGGGGGCGATGTCGGGGGCCATGACGAGGGCGGTGGCGAGGTTGGTGGCCGGGCCGAGGAGGCAGAGGGTGATGGTGGTTGCGGGTTCGGTGCGGAGGGTTTGGATCAGGTAGGTGACGGCGTGTTCGGGGCGGGCGGGCGTGGCGGGTTCGGGGAGGATGAGGCCGGTGAGGCCGGTGTCGCCGTGGATGTGTTCGGCGGTGATGGGCGGGCGCATGAGGGGGCGGGGGCAGCCGGGGTAGACGGGGAGGTCGGGGCGGCCGCCGAGGGCGAGGAGGGCGCGGGCGTTTCGCTCGGTGCGGGCGAGGGGGACGTTGCCGGCGACGGCGGTCAGGGCGAGGAGGTCGAGTTCGGGGGAGGCCAAGGCCAGGAGGATGGCGACGGCGTCGTCTTTGCCGGGGTCGGTGTCGATGATGATCTTCATGCGAGGCTCTCGGGGCCGAAGGCGTGGGGGAGGAGGTCGGCGAGGGTGGTGGTGAGGCGGTCGGCGCCGTCGAGGTCGATGGCGCGGATGATGGTGGCCGGGCTGCCGAATTCGCGGAGTTTTTGGCGGCAGCCGCCGCAGGGGGTGACGGGGGCGGGGCCGGCGCCGGCGATGACGATCTCGGCGATGCGGCGGCCGCCGGCGAGGACCATGGCTGCGATGGCGCCGGCTTCGGCGCAGGTGCCTTCGGGGTAGGCGGCGTTCTCGACGTTGCAGCCGGCGTGGATGGCGCCTTTGTCGGTGCGGAGGGCGGCGCCGACGGCGAAGCGGGAATAGGGGGCGTAGGCGCGGGCGCGGGCGGCGAGGGCGGCGTCGATGAGCGGGTCGGGCATCAGCGCTCCTTGGAATAGGGGATGCCGCTGGCGGGCGGCGGGGTGGCGCGGCCGACGAAGCCGGCGAGCAGGATGATGGTGAGGAGGTAGGGCAGGGCTTGGATGGCCTCGACCGGGACCGGGCCGATGCCGGGGAGGGGGACGCCTTGGAGGCGGATGGCGATGGCGTCGAGTCCGCCGAAGAGGAGGCAGGCGAACATGATGGGGACGGGGCGCCAGCCGCCGAGGATGAGGGCGGCGAGCGCGATGTAGCCGCGGCCGGCGATCATGTCGCGGCTGAAGCCGGCGCCTTGGGCGATGGCGATGGTGGTGCCGGCGACGCCGCAGAGGATCGAGGCGATGAGGACGCCGCTGTAGCGCAGGCGGGTGACGGAGAGGCCGGCGGCGTCGACGGCTTCGGGGTGTTCGCCGCAGGCGCGCAGGCGCAGGCCGAAGCGGGTGTGTTGGAGGGTGAAGGCGGTGAGGGGGACGAGGGCGTAGGCGAGGAGGGTCAGCGCGGTTTGGTTGGCGAGGAGGGGGAGGGGGGTGAAGCGGGCGGCTGGGGGGAGCGGCGGGGTTTGGCCGCCGAGGTGGAACCAGATGAGGGCGAGGGTGGCGGTGAGGCCGGAGGCGATGATGTTGATGGCCATGCCGGAGACGACCTGGCTGCCGCGCAGGGTGATGCAGGCATAGGCGTGGACGAGGCCGAGGGCGCAGGCGGCGGCGATGGCGGCGAGGAGGCCGGGGAGGGCTTGGCCGGTGATCGCGGCGGCGGACGAGGCGGCGAAGGCGGCGACGAGCATCTTGCCCTCGAGGCCGACGTCGACGATGCCGGCGCGTTCGGAGAAGAGGCCGGCGAGGGCGGCGAGGAGCAGGGGGGCGGCGACGCGGAGGGTGGCGGCGAGGATGGGGAGGGCGTCGGCGGCGGTCATGCGAGCAGGCGGGCGAGGGCGGGGCGGAGGAGGTTGCCGAGGGCGCCGCTGAACAGGACGACGAGGCCCTGGATGAGGACGACGATTTCGGAGGGGATCTCGGGCATGGCGAAGGCGAGTTCGGCGCCGCCTTGGGTGAGCGCGCCGAAGAGGAGGGCGGCGAGGAGGATGCCGGCGGGGTGTTTGCGGCCCATGAGCGCGACGGCGATGCCGGTGAAGCCGTAGCCGCCGGAGAAGCCGAGGAGGAGGCGGTGCTGGGCGCCGAGGAGTTCGTTGGCGGCGATGCCGGAGGCGAGCGCGCCGGAGAGGGCCATGACGAGGATGGTGGTTCGGGCGGCGGGGATGCCGGCGTAGCGGGCGACGGTGGGGCTGCTGCCGAGGACGCGCAGGCCGTAGCCGAAGGGGGTGCGCCAGACCAGGAGCCAGACGGCGAGGGCGGCGAGGAGGGCGAGGATCAGGGCGGCGTTGAGCGGGGAGTGGCCGGCGAAGGGCAGGGCGGGGAGGGCGGCGGAGGCGGCGAAGTGGCGGCTCTCGGGGGACATGGTGCCGGGGGCGGTGAGGAGGTTGACGACGACCCAGACCATGAGGGAGGCGGCGAGGAAGTTGAACATGATGGTGGTGATGACGATGTGGCTGCCGCGTTTGGCCTGGAGCCAGCCGGGGATGGCGGCCCAGAGCGCGCCGGCGGCGGCGCCGGCTGTGATGGCGAGGGGGATTGCGAGCGGGGCGGGGAGGGTTTCGGCGTGGAGGGCGATGGCTGAGGTGCCGAGGCCGGCGAGGGTGGCTTGGCCTTCGGCGCCGATGTTGAAGAGGCCGGCCTGGAAGGCGATGGCGACGGCGAGGCCGGCGAAGGCCATGTCGGTGGCGTAATAGAGGGTGTAGCCGATGGCGTTGGCGTCGCCGAGGCTGCCGAGGGCCAGCGCGGTGAGGGCGGCGGCCGGGTCGTGGCCGGTGGCGAGAACGAGGAGGGCGGTGACGGCGAGGGCGAGGGCGAGATTGAGGAGGGGGAGGAGGATGTTTTCGGCCCAGGCGGGGAGGCGGTTCATCGCTGGACCGTCCGGGTTGGCTCCACCGTTTTGGCTCTCGATCGTTTGTGTGCCGCTGCGCCGCGGGGGCGGCTGGGCGGGGGTTGGACGCTAGCGGCAATGCGGTGGGGCTGCAATCGGGAGGATGCGGGTGGTCTTTGTTGCTATATCGTAATGAAATGGGCGTGAAACGGCGTGTTGGATCAGGCGTATTTTACGATGGGTTTGGGGATGGGGTGGCGGGTGGTGCGTGCGCTTGGGGCGGCGGGTTTCGTGGGGTAGGCGGCGGTGGGGGATCGGGGGCGCGGGGCTTTCGGGCGGGGTTGGGCGAGGCCGAGGCTGCGCAGGAGAGGGCGGAGGATTCGGTGGAGGGAGGGGGCGCGCTCGAGGAGGGCGGCGATGGCCGGGTCGTCGAGGAGGGCGCTGATGTCGGCGGCGACGGCGGGGGCGATCTCGGGCAGGGCGGCGAGGAGCCAGCCGGGGCGGCGCGGGAGGGCTGGAGTGGGCGTGGTTCGGGTTGGGCGGGCGGCGGGCGGGTTGCGGGTTTTGGGGGCGGGCTTGGGGGTGGTGCGGAGGCCGAAGGCGCTGATGCGGATGAGGGTGGTGACGAGGCGGCAGAGGCGGAAGAAGAGGGTTTCGGCGGCGGCTTCGGGCAGGGTCGGGGTGGAGGCGGCGGCACGCGGGGCGACGGCGTCGACGATGACCATCACGGCGGCGGCGAGGCGATCGAGGAGGTCGCGGGTTGAGGTGGAGAACACGAACGAAAAGGGAACATAAGGGGGTGGGGGTTGGCAAGGGTTTTGATGGGGAGGGAGTGATCGTTGGGGAGTTGACCGGCGGGTGCGCGCCGACAGGCGGTCGTCGATCCGATGTGGTTTGTCGCCGAAAGCGGACTTTCCGGTCGGAGTTCGAGCCACCAATACGAGGCTAAGGGGCCGACGACATTGCGGCTGCGGAGGCTGTCCACCCAAGGAATGATGGCTCGCTCGCCGAAAGCTGACTTCGGCACCAGGGGTTGTCATAATCTCGCGGGCATGCTGGAGCGGCGCGGTGATCCCCATTTCGGGACTTTACGAGAGCCATCTCACGGTCGCGAGCCTGGACCGGTCCATCGACTTCTATCGCGACGTTGTCGGATTGGAACTAGCTCACATCGTGCCGTCGCGGCACGCTGCTTTCTTCTGGGTTGGCGGGCGCGAGCGATCAATGCTTGGACTATGGTGCATCCATAGTTCGCCCGTGCGCCTCCGGCTGCATATCGCTTTTGCTACCGAGCTGGAGCAGGTCAAGCAATCGGTAGGCGTTCTCCGGTCGAAGGGGATCGTTCCTCGGTCAGGCGGCGGCGGTCCGGAGATCGACGAGCCCACCGTGTTCCCGTGGATGCCGGCGGCGAGCGTCTATTTTGATGATCCGGACGGCCACTCGCTGGAATATATCGCCATCCTGCCCCATCGGCCACGGCCCGAGATGACGGGAAGGGTTTCGCTCTCAGCGTGGGAGAGGATGAATGCTTCCCGTTGACAGCAAGGAGCCGGTCGGTAATCGGACCTAAATTAGCTCCTGGCTTGTTGAGAAGGCGATGGTGACGGCTGCCAGTTGTCGGCGCTGGCTGACGGCCGATACGCACCCAGTCTAAGCCGTTCAGCCGAACAAGCGGTCTACCGAAAAGCGGTCACTCGGTCGACGCATCATTGGCGCGTGGCGCTACGCTTACGAACCCAACGGCTTGATGGGCCCCTGCCAGCATTCGTGCGATCGCAAAAGCACATCCAGTCGCGGTAGCGCTGGTTTGGGTCGTTGTCCTCGCGTTGATTTAGGTGTGATGTTGCTTTGTGCGGGCGCTCACGACCCGGTTGACGATGCCAAGTGCCCAACCCCTATGGGCGACCGTCTCGGCGGATGGCATTTGGTCAAGAGGGAACCACTGATGTTCAGCGATGGACGGAGAAATGACCAATAGCGGCTCATCCTGGACCGGGTATTGGTAATGGAGACAAAGGTGCCATGACTTATCTCTACCAATAAAAGATTCGATATGGTGAATTGTTGGATGCTGACCCGCGATCCCGAACTGCTTTTCCAAGACTGCCGACGCTATTTCATCTGGATCATGTGAGATTGGAACGATATCGTGTGGGACGAACCAGCCACTTTGATTATCCGGAAAACCACGGTATTTTGCGAGGAGAACTTCCCGTGGCCGAAGCACGGTAACGGACGCGATCACTTTGACGGGAGTTGTCGCTTCCGCGGTCCCTTGTTCAGACACCCCACCAACTCCCTGCCAAGCACCCGGGTTCACCGGGCTCATCGCCATGGTCGTTATGACAGCGTTGCATTGTCCAACGAAAGCTGCAAGGGGTCGTGGCGGGCAGTTCGATGCCGGACTTGCCGCGCACGCCTCCACTTCCAGAACCATTCGACGCTCCGGATTTGACGTTACCCGCCCGCGAGCAGTGGGATCGGCGCCAGCCTCTAAGGCAGTGCAGACGCTCCACTTCAGACGTTCGCTACCCTTGACCGGACCGGGGTCTTCCGACCTTATCCCGCAATCAGCTCCCGGCGGGAATGCGCCAATGCACGAACCCGCTCGCGCGGGAGCGGCGCTTCGCGCCGAGCGGTGGGTCATCGTCGAGCGCAATGACCTGTTGAGACGGGCGAGTTGTGGGTCCGAGCATGGGGGGTTCGCCCTCCAGCTCAAAAGGATCCCCGATGTTGCAATCAGCCGTTCAACCCGCTGTCAGCCCCCTGCGTCAGCGGATGCTCGAAGACATGGCCATGCGCGGTCTTCGAGAGGAGACACAACGCGACTATGTTCGCTCCGTACGAAGCTTTGCTGCCTTTCTACGGCGTTCCCCCGATGCAGCCACCATCGAAGATGTCCGACGGTTCCAGGTTCACCAGGCCGAAATCGGCATGCAGCCACCCAGCATCAACACGTCGGTGTCGGCGCTGCGCTTCTTCTTCACCGTCACGACCGATCGGCCTGATCTGGCGCGGCGGCTGGTAATCGTCCGCTACCCGCGCAAACTCCCCAACGTACTGAGCGTCGAGGAGGTCGGGCGGCTGCTCGAGGCGGCGCCAGGAGCGAAATACAGGGCAGCACTCGGCACCGCGTACGGTGCCGGGTTGCGGGTATCGGAAGTCACGGCGCTCAAGGTGGGCGACATCGACAATACCCGCATGCTGATCCGCGTCGAGCAGGGCAAAGGCCGCAAGGACCGCAACGCCATGCTGTCGCCGCAACTGCTCGATCTGCTGCGGCTGTGGTGGCGGGAGGGCAAGCGGCGCTCCGTCATGTTGCCGAACGGCTGGCTTTTCCCTGGTCGCAATCCCGTCGAACCGCTGTCGACGCGTCAGCTCAATCGCGCTGTCCACGAGGCTGCCGAAGCCGCCGGCATCAAAACGCGCGTGACACCACATACGCTGCGCCACAGCTTTGCCACCCATCTCCTGGAGCAGGACGTCGACATCCGCGTCATCCAAGTGCTGCTCGGACATTCCAAGCTCGACACGACAGCGTTGTATGCCCGGGTGGCGACCAAGACGATCCGGGCGGTGACCAGCCCGATCGAACACCTCAAGCTGCTGATGGAGGGCAACAGCCCGGGCGGCTGAACCGGCGGTGCGAGCCGCGCTCGAGGTTGCCGACATCTTCCGTGCTGCTGGAACCGCCTATCGGGCCACTCATGCCGGACATCTGAGCCTGCACCAGCTCAAGGTGATGTCGGCCATCGAGACCTGCCGCACCGCAGCCCTCGGCGGCCATGTCGAGAGCTGTGAGGATTGCGGGCACCGGCGCGTCGCCTACAACAGTTGCGGCAACCGACACTGCCCCAAGTGCCAGGGCGCCGCGGCGCGCGAATGGCTGGCTGCCCGCGAGGCCGACCTGCTGCCGGTCGGCTACTTCCACGTGGTCTTCACGCTGCCCGTCGAGATCGCCGACATCGCATTCCACAACAAGGCGGCGATCTATGACCTACTGTTCAAAGCCGCGTCCGAGACGATGACCACCATCGCTGCCGACCCGCGCCATTTAGGTGCGCGTATCGGTATCACCGCCGTGCTCCATACCTGGGGCTCTGCGATGACGCACCATCCGCATATCCACATGATCGTGCCCGGCGGTGGCATCTCGCTCGACGGCGCCCGCTGGGTCTCATCCCGGCCGGCGTTCCTGCTGCCAGTCCGTGTGCTGGGAAAACTGTTCCGGCGGCTTTTCTTGACCCGTCTGGGAGAGCTTCACAGCGGTGGGCGCCTCCAGTTTTTCGGCGCCCATGACGGCCTGAGTGACCGACGCGCGTTCAATCGTCATCTGGCACTGGCCCGACGAAAGCGATGGGTCGTCTACGCCAAACCCCCGTTCTCTGGGCCCGAGGCCGTCCTCGCCTATCTCTCACGCTACACCCACCGGGTCGCGATTTCGAACCGCCGCCTGATCTCGTTCGGCGAGGCCGGCGTGACGTTCCGTTACAAGGATTACCGCCGCGGCGAGGCTGATCGCCATCGCACCATGACGCTCCAGGCCGACGAGTTCATCCGACGCTTTCTGCTGCACGTCCTGCCACGAGGTTTCCACCGCATCCGCCACTACGGTCTGCTCGCCAGTGGAGGCCGCAAGGCTAACGTCGCTCGGGCCCGCGAACTTCTAGCGGTCCCAGCCTTGGAGCCGGCGGAACCGGAGGAGCCATTCAATCCAAGACCACCGTGTCCCTGCTGCGGCGGCCGCATGGTCATCATCGACATCTTCGAGCCGACCTTCCGAGCACGCGCCCCGCCTCGCTTGTGCCTGCCAGCCGGTGTGGCGCCGTGACCCGGCACGGCCAACCTCAGTCGATCATCGAAGCGTTGCTGCTGCGATGGCGGTCCCCTCGTGCCTACGGCTCCTTTACAAGCGACACCACCGCATCGAAGACAACGCGATTACTAAAGTTGCCGCTTCAACCTGGCAGGGCTGAGGGGTCAGAGGACCGTCCACGCGCACGGTCCTACCGCTCGAGGGCTGGCTCGGCGACGTGCTGGAACCTTCGCGCCTGCACCGGATTCCCTAAAACTCCATAGCGCGGCGCCTGTTTCCCGCGGGTTCGTGCACTGGCGGGTATCGGATGCCGGCCCGCCCCTTGTCGCTCGGCCGGTCCAGGCCGGCATCCGATACCCATCACAATGCCGGTCATTCAACGGACGCGTGGTGCAACCTTGAAGCGGACGGTCCCGGCTGACGCACAACGTTGCTTGAAGTGCAGCGTCGCACCCTATTCAGTCGATGGGCAGCAAAGGGAAGGTGGGGTGCGGAAGAGCACCCCATCTACCGCTTGCTGCCCCCTCGTGGACGGCCCATTGTTGTCATCGGAACAAGAATCAATCCTTACAGCCGGATGTTGTGGGTCATATGACTGCTTCCCAGTCAGGCCTTGCGCAAGCCCCAACAGCGCAGGTTGTACCCCGGCACTATGTCCGTGACATTGGTCCGGTGAGCGATGGCGTTGTACCTCTGGCATACTGGAATGTAGCTTGGAGCCTCGAGGAAGCGCGTTTGGATCTGTTCGGCTGCGGTCCTCTGTCCCGTGAGGTCCGGCGCGTCGAACCAGTCCTCGATGTAGCGCGCCATGCGCGGGTCAGGTGGGATGCCGTAGCCGTTCAGGGCGTAGTTCGTGCCCGGTGTACTGGCCGCGATGGCGTTGACCGATGATGGATAGGCGCTCCACACGCCGGGCTTATCAGCATTGTTGCGGCGTTGCATGATCGAGCCGAATTCGGTGGCTTGGTAGTCGACGTTCAGGCCGATGTCTCTCATCGTTTGATGAACTACCTGGCCGACGACGGTTAGTTCGTTGACGTCCGTGGCGACCAGTAGCGGCAGCTTGGTTCCGTCGTAACCGCTCTCGCGGACCAACTGTCGGGCGCGGTCGAGGTTGCCGGAGGCGGGGAGTTCGTCTGCGCCAGCCCGCCTCGCTAAAGGAGTGCCCGGCGGAAAAAGCGTGACGCGCGCGGCACCCGGCGCCGCTGTTTCTCCCAATGCCGTCAGGCAGTCGGTTTGCGATATGGCCATCAACAGGGCGCGACGGAGCATCGGGTTGTCGAGCGGCGGAACCTTCGAATTCAGCGTAAGGATCAATATCCAGCCAGTGGGATCAAGGTGCTCAACGGTCACCCCGCTGCTGCGCGAAAGCATGCCGACGAGATCGATTGGAGGGGCGAACATGATGTCGATCTCGCCGCTCTGCAGCGCCGATGCGGCCACGGAGGCATCAGGAATGGTGTGAAACTCTACCCTGTCGACCCATACTTTTTTGCCGCCGGTGCACATTCGATGGCGGCTCGTCACGAGGTATGTAACGAGCGTTGCGACGAAACGCGGCCAATGAGCCGGTCATCCATTCGTCGTTGAGGAACACAAAAGGCCCACTGCCGACGAATTCTTCGATCGGGGTGAACGCGTTGTATTTTTCGGCGATCCGGGCGGGCAGCACGAATAATGCCAGGCTTGCCAAACACTCCAGCACCAACGCGAACGGGCGCTTCAGTTGAATTTCAAAGCTGCGGTCGTCGACGGTGCGAAGCTCCGCCATCCGCGCCTTCAGGGCACGTCCCATTGCGTCGCGCTGCATCCATCGATCAATCGAAGCGGTCGCGTCTCGGGCGCGAACCCTTTCGCCGTCATGGAAGAAAAGTCCGTCACGCAGCGTGATCCGCCATGTCAGACCGTCGGCGGAAAGGTCGTGCCCGGCAGCCATCTGCGGGCGCGGAACGAGGGATGCGTCAAGGGAGTAAAGACAGTCGAACACCATGAACGCGGCTTCCACTCCTGGCGTAGAAAGGGCCGCCAGCGGGTCGATTGCGGTCAGATCAAAGGTGGGGCGAACCCTCAGTACACGGCTCGCGGTTTGGGCCACGGCCGGTTTCGCCAGGCCGGTCGCGGCAAGCGCGGCTGCGGAGGCGATGGCGTGGCGGCGGCTGAGCCTGTGGGTCGCTTGCATGTCGGGCGGCTTCCCTGTGTTCTATCGTTATCAGTACTTTCCGGTTTGACGGTGGGAGCGCGGCGACGAGCAACCCGCGGACCCGCTAGCTAGCACGCTTTATCTCGAGCATAAACCATTGCTGAGCCGGGACGCTCAATGCCGCTCGGATGCGATCGACGATGTCAAACACGGCGTTCCTGCCTAGCCCGATCTCGCGGCCAATGTCAGCTTAAGCGCACAACTTCTTCAAAAGCCGTGTGTCAGGTTTCGGCCCCAACCCTGACGGAAACCATGAAAGGATTTGCGTCGCGCGGTAGGGGGCGCACGCCGTGTTTCAGCGCCTGCACAAGCAGCAACTCATCAACGAGATCTCTATGCTCGAGCGGGTGGGTTAGCGCGGAGGCTGCGTGACGGGCGGTCGGGGTAGGAACTCTCAAATAAGGACGCGGCAAAGGCCACGGTGGAAGCAGGACCGATCGGCCGCTTCCTCGCCCCGGGGATGGGGAAGCGGTGCCATTTGAGGCGAAGCTCCCAGACGGACACGGCCGACAGGGCAAGCGGCTTGTCGGGTCGTGTCAGTCATCTGTGCTCGGTTGGGGGTAGGGCGGTCTGGGTGAGTGCCGTCCAGATCACGATGTGCGTGTGATGGGCTATCGATATTTGGGCGGAAGTTTGTTTGGGTGGGCGGTCGCCGGGTCGGGGAGGCCGGCGATGAGGGGGGCGAGGCGGTCGATCGTGGCTTCGGCGATGGGGAGTTCGCCGATGAGGCGGCCGGCGGAGAGGACGAGGATGCGGTCGGCCAGGGCGAGGATTTCGTCGAGTTCGACGCTGACGAGGAGGATGGCTTTGCCGGCGGCGCGGGCGGCGAGGAGGCGGGTGTGGATGGCTTCGATGCCGCCGATGTCGACGCCGCGGGTGGGTTGGCCGACGAGGAGGAGGAGGGGGTCGCGCTCGATCTCGCGGGCGAGGACGAGTTTTTGCTGGTTGCCGCCGGAGAGTTGGGCGGCGCGCAGGGCGGGGTTGGGGGGGCGGACGTCGTAGGCGCGCATCAGGCCGAGGGCGTGGGCGGCGATGCGGGCGGGGGAGAGGAGGAAGAGGCGGGTGCGGTAGGCGGGGTCGGCTTGGTGGCCGAGGATGGCGGTGTCGGCGGCGGTGGCCGAGGGGAGGAGGGCGTCGCGGAGGCGGTCTTCGGGGATGTGGGCGATGCCGCGGGCGCGGAGCGTGGCCGGGTCGAAGTTCGGGGCGGGGTAGAGGGGGGCGTTTTGGAGGCGGATGGTGCCTTGGGTGGGGCGGCGGAGGCCGGCGAGGGCTTCGAGGAGTTCGCCTTGGCCGTTGCCGGCGACGCCGGCGATGGCGAGGATTTCGCCGGCGTTTATGTGCAGGTCGAGGTCGTGGACGCGGGGGATTCCGGCGTCGTCGGTGATGGTGAGGTTGCGGGCTTCCAGGATGAGGGGGCCGGGGCGCGATTCGGGGCGGGCTTCGGGACGGGGGACGGGGGTGGGGCGGCGGCCGATCATGAGTTCGCCGAGTTCGGCTTGGGTCGTTTCGGCGGTGGTGCGGTGGGCGACCATGGCGCCGGCGCGCATGACGGAGACGCGGTCGGTGACGGCCATGATCTCGCGGAGTTTGTGGGTGACGAGGAGGATGGCGGCGCCTTGGTCGCGCAGCGCGCGGAGGACGCGGAAGAGGTCGTCGGCTTCGGCGGGGGTGAGGACGCCGGTGGGTTCGTCGAGGATGAGGATGCGGGCGCCGCGGTAGAGGGCGCGGAGGATTTCGACGCGTTGGCGTTGGCCGAGGGGGAGGGTGGCGACGGTGGCGGCCGGGTCGACGTGGAGGCCGTAGGTGTCGGCGAGTTGGGTCAGGGCGGCGCGGGCTTGGGCGGCGGAGCGGGCGAGGAGGGGGCCGGATTCGGCGCCGAGCATGATGTTCTCGAGCACGGTGAAGCGGTCGATCAGCATGAAGTGCTGGTAGACCATGCCGATGCCGTGGCGGTAGGCGGCGCGGCTGTCTTGGATGGTGACTTCGTGGCCGTCGATCAGGATGGCGCCGGAATTGGCTTGGTGGAAGCCGTGGAGGATCGACATGAGGGTCGATTTGCCGGCGCCGTTTTCGCCGATGATGCCGTGGATGGAGCGGGGCTGGACGATGAGGTCGATGGCGCGGTTGGCTTGGACGGGGCCGAAACGTTTGGAGATGGCGCGGAGTTCTACGGCGGGGGTCGGGGTCTTCCGCCCTGGATGGCCGCGTCACCGCGGCCCTCTCCCGGAGGGAGAGGGAGAGAAGATGGGAGGTCATGGGGGGCAGGTGTTGTCGCTGGTGTAGTCGTGGACTTTGAGGGTGCCGGCGATGATTTCGGCGCGGGTGGTTTCGACTTTGGACTTCATGTCTTCGGTGACGGCGGGCGCGTTGTATTGGTCGAAGGTGAGGGCGACGCCGTTTTGTTCCAGGCCGAGGATGGTGGTGCCGGGCTTCCAGGTGCCGTCGCGGGCGGCGGAGAGCGTGGTGGTGGTGGCGACGTCGACGCGTTTGACCATGGAGGTGAGGACGTGGCCGGGGTGGAGCGCGTCCTGGTTGCTGTCGACGCCGATGCCGTATTTGCCGGCGTCGGCGGCGGCTTGGAGGATGCCGATCCCTGTGGCGCCGGCGGCTTGGAAGACGACGTCGGCGCCGCGCTCGATCTGGGAGCGGGTGAGTTCGGCGCCGCGGACGGGGTCGGCCCAGGCGGCGGGGGTGGAGCCGGTCATGTTCTGGAGGACTTTGATTTGGGGGTTGGCGTGTTTGGCGCCCTGTTCGTAGCCGCAGGCGAATTTGCGGATGAGGGGGACGTCCATGCCGCCGACGAAGCCGATGGTGCCGGTGGCGCTGCGCAGGGCGGCGATGAGGCCGGCTAGGTAGCTGCCCTGTTCCTCGCGGAAGAGGATGGATTGGACGTTGGGGGCGTCGACGACGGAGTCGATGATGACGAAGCGGATTTTCGGGAATTCGGCGGCGACGGTTTTGACGGCGGTGGCTTGGCTGAAGCCGACGGCGATGATGGGATCTTGGCCGCGATTGGCGAAGTTGCGGAGGGCTTGTTCGCGCTGGGTGTCGTTCTGGGGCTCGAATTCGCGGACGGCGGTGCCGGTCGATTTGGTGAAGGCTTCGGCGCCGTCGTGGACGCTTTCGTTGAAGGATTTGTCGAATTTGCCGCCCATGTCGAAGACGATGGCGGGGGTGATGTCGGCGGCGTGCGCCAGGGGGGCGCAGAGGGGGGCGCAGAGGAGGGCGGCGAGGATGGTGGCGGGGCGCAGCATCGCGTTTTGCTCCTCTGAGGGGTGATCGTTCTTAGGATATGGGGCGCGGGGCGGCAATATTGGGCTGGCGGCGGGCGGCCAGGGCTGCGGCGAGGAGGGCGGCGGCCAGGCCGGTCAGGAAGATGGGACGGTGGGAGCCGTAGGTCGCGAATAGCCAGGCGAGCCAGAAGCCGGTGGCGGCTTGGGCGGCGCCCCAGGCGGCGGTGCAGGCGCGCCAGAGTTGGCCCGAGGCGCTGCCGGCGAGTTCCTTGGCGCGGATGAGGGCGAGGGCGCTGACGCCGCCGGCGGTGCCGCCGCCGCAGATCGAGGAGGCGACGAGGGACGCGGTCGAGACGTCGAGCAGGGGCAGGGCGAGGGCGGCGACCTGGACGAGGGTGAGCGCGGTCAGGGCGCGGCCGGCGCCGATGCGGTCGGCGAGGCGGCCGAACAGGGTGGGGCAGCAGGCGACGGCGGCGCCGTAGAGGAACCAGAATTTTGCGCCGCTGGTCGCGCCCTGGCCGAGGCCGCGGGCGACGAAGTCGGGCCACCAGACCATGTGCGACGTCGCGGCGATGGCCGACAGGGCGTAGAGGGCGACGAGACGGGCGACGCCGGGGCGCGGGGCGCGGCTTTGGCCGGGCTTGATTGGCGGCGTGGCTGGGGGCGCGGGGGTGGCGGGCCAGAGGCGCCAGGAGGCGAGGGTCAGGGCGAGGGCGGCGAGGGCGAGGGCGAGCCAGGTGGCGGGCAGGCCGAACGGGACCATGGCGGGCACGACGACGGCGC
The DNA here is from genome assembly GCA_963848035.1 of uncultured Alphaproteobacteria bacterium. Classification (GTDB taxonomy): domain Bacteria; phylum Pseudomonadota; class Alphaproteobacteria; order Acetobacterales; family Acetobacteraceae; genus JAVVHH01. Next base: position 51,815 of record CAWKCD010000001.1, on the reverse strand, counting down.
CGGTCATGATGCCGATGCCGACGCCGGCGAAGAGCAGCCCGGCGGCGAGGCCATGCAGGCGGGCGGGCACGACGCTTTGGACCGCGGGGCCGGCGAGGCCCATCAGCAGGCCGCCGACGAAGCCGGCGAGAACGCGCCAGAGCAGGAACCAAGCGAGGTCGCCTCGGTGTGCGCAGAGGGCGAAGCTGAGTGCGGCGAGGAGCATCGCGGCGCGCAGGGTGCGGACGAGGCCGAAGCGGCGGGCGATGGCGCCGGCGCCGAGCGCGCCGGCGAGGTAGCCGGCGAGGTTGGCGGCGCCCAGCAGGCCTGCGGCTTCGGGCGAGAGCCAGTTGGCCTGGACCATGGCGGGCAGCAGGGGGGCGTAGGCGAAGCGGGAGAGGCCGACGCCGAGCAGCGTCGCGCATAGTCCGGCGAGCATCGGGCGCCATGGGCTCGTGGAAGCTTGGGATGACGTCATGGCGGCACTGCTCGGGGCGTCATCCAGCATGGCGGTCATTGTGGCATAGATGGCGGGTGCTGTGAGGGGATGGAGCGACGATGGACAGGTTGTTGCCGATGGCGGCGGAGATCGGGGCGGTGTTGAAGGCTCAAGGGGAGACGGTGGCGGTGGCGGAGAGTTCGTCGGCCGGGCTGGTGTGCGCGGCGCTGCTCGCGGTGCCGGGGGCGAGCGCGTATTTCCGGGGGGGCGGGGTGATTTACACGAAGCAGGCGCGGGCCGGGCTGGTGGGGATCGGGGAGGTGGAGATGCGGGGGATCCGGTCGTCGTCGGAGCCGTATGCGGCGCTGTTGGCGCGGACGATGCGGGGGCGGCTCTCGGCGGATTGGGGGATCGCGGAGACGGGGGCGGCGGGGCCGAGCGGGAACGCCTATGGGGATGCGGCGGGGCATACGTGTTTGGCGGTGAGTGGGCGTGTGGAGCGGGTGGTGACGCTGGAGACGGGGCTGGAGGATCGGGTGGAGAACATGCGGCGGTTCGGGGTGGCGCTGTTGGCGTTGTTTGCGGAGGTTTTGGCGTCTTGAGGTGGTTGTGGCTGCTGGTGGGACTGGGACTGGGACTGGGGCTGGCGGCGCCGGCGGCGGCGCAGAGTTATGGGCCGGAATTGCAGGGGTTCGAGTATCCGTATCCGGTGCACGCGTTCCGCTTTTCGTCGCAGCAGCAGGTTTTGACGATGGCTTATCTGGACGTTCCGCCCGCGGATGGGCGGGCGAACGGGAATGTGGCGGTGCTGCTGCATGGCAAGAATTTCTGTGCGGCGACTTGGGAGGGGACGATCGCGGCGCTGACGGGGGCGGGGTATCGGGTGATCGCGCCGGACCAGATCGGGTTCTGCAAGTCGGCCAAGCCGCATTCGTATCAATTCACGTTCCAGGCGCTGGCGCGCAACACGCGGGAATTGCTGCAGTCGCTGGGGATCGAGCATGCGGTCATGATCGGGCATTCGACGGGGGGCATGCTGGCGGTTCGTTACGCGCTGATGTTTCCGGAGCGGACGGACCGGCTGGTGCTGGTGGACCCGATCGGGCTGGAGGATTGGAAGGCGAAGGGCGTGCCTTCGATCAGCGTGGACGATTGGTATGCGCGGGAGTTGAAGACCAACGCGGAGGGGATCCGGCGCTATGAGCAGGCGACGTATTATGCCGGGCAGTGGCGGGGGGAGTACGAGCGCTGGGTGGGGATGCTGGCCGGGCTGAATGCGGGGCCGGGGAAGGCGGCTGTGGCTTGGGATTCGGCGCTGCCATACGACATGATCTTTACGCAGCCGATCGTTTACGAGCTGGGAGCGTTGAGGCCGGAGACGCTGCTGGTGATCGGGGACAAGGATACGACGGCGATCGGGAAGGATCTGGCGCCGGAGGCGGTGCGGGCGACGCTGGGGGATTATAGGGTGTTGGGGAGGCAGGCTGCGGCGGTGATCCCGCATGCGACGCTGGTGGAGTTTCCGGAGTTGGGGCATGCGCCGCAGATTTCGGACCCGGCGGGGTTTCATGCGGCTTTGCTGCGGTGGTTGGGGGGCTAGTGGGTGGAGTGTGATGCTTCCCTCACGACCGAAGTCGACTGGACACGCATCCATTGCCGATCGCCCGAAACGGACTTCGAGATGGTGGTCTGGTGACTGAAACGCGCCGAATTTGGTCGACTAAGGTGTGCTAGCAGCTCCGCGGTTCGAACCCTGGTGAGCTGTCCCGTGGGGCGGAAAAGCGCAGCGCATTCCGCCGTCATGAGAGGCGCGCTGCAGCGCTTTTCTGGAGGAGTATTGCCGGTAACATGGTTGCGGCGGAGCGCGGATGTGTCAGCGGAGGCGGGCGATCGTTGGTGAGCAAAGCTGGCGGAATGCGCTTCGCTTTTCCGCCCTACGCTTGCTGCCGGTATGGAAGGCGATGCACGAATACGGGTAGCGGTTATAATCGACCCAACCCGGGCGTAGTGCTCCCGCTTGTCGAGGCCTGAAAGCGGTCATCCGCATCCGCGGAGCCCGCCGACGCAGCCCCGACCGCGCGCAGCCTGGCAGACCGAGCGTTTGCACGGATTATCCAAACTGGGTGACACTAGACTAGATAAATAATCTTCGACCCGTCAGAGCAGGCCCGACGCATGAGTGAGCAACATGAGTAGCGTGACCGTTGCCTTCGAGCTGATGCGGCTTGAACTTGACGCCGAAGTGGAGAACTTGAATTCCTTGGGGGCCAGTCGCTTTCGTGCCTCCCAGTACGAAGAAGCCGCGGAGTTAAGCGCAAGAGGAAGAAAGCTACAGAACTTTCTATCGAAAATTCAGGCGTTAGAAGCGGAATGGATTAGCTCATTTGCCGAAGTCGCTGAAGCTGATGACCCAGAGGTAGAGGCTGCGGCGCGCCGAATACTGTCGAGCTCCAAAGCCGCGAAGACAGCTCTGTTGGTCCGATTTCCTGGCGGCGACGTGATCGCCGAGCCCAAGGCGGCTGACACTCTGGTTGCGGTCATCAAGCGTGCTGGAATGGAACGGGTAGAGCAGCTTGGGATCTTGGTGAACGGCGAACATATTGTTTCCAAGACCCCGTCGAAAAAATATAATGAGGCTAGTGTGCCACCATTCTATATAAAGACCCACAGTAGCACCTCTCAGAAAAAGCGGAATATCGAGCAAATTTCAGATGCGCTCGACCTTGGCCTGACCGTTGAAATCCTTTGAGCCGAAAGTCTAGATCCTGCCAAGTTGGCTACAAATAACATCCAATTTTATATGCCGAGAGTTTCGACTTCCGCAACGCTTCGCAATTCGAGACGGGTCAAAGACTTACGCGCTGCGTAAGTCCGTTGTAGAAGGCGGCACTGGGAGCGAGACGCGGATGTCTCCTGTCCGCAACGCATGTCCCGGCATCGACTGATTGCTCCCCACCCCCAGCCGCTCGTCGGCACCCGGACCAAGCCCGTTAGTCGCTGCTGCGTCTGACAGCACCGAAAGCGGATTGAGAGGTTAGATGCGATTGAGCATTCCGCCTTGATGAGTTTCATGACGGCGCGACAAGATTAAGACGGTCGAAAGAGATCAGATGCCAGAGGCAAGAGAACGGCCACCCCCTGCAAAAACGCCGCGACCGCGGCAGCTATTGCAGCGCGAGCATTGAGCTTACTTGACGCCTTTGCGGTTGCGAACGGGTCTTCACTGTCGACGCCATTTGAAACGGTGATTTGAGCGGGTGCCCATCCGGTTTTTGGCGGCGATGCGGGCGGAACTGAAACAATACTTATCGATACCAGAGAAAAGCAGCAACTAGGGCGGCAACAGCCGATAGCCAGTTTATAATCGTAGGTAGCATTGAAAGGCAGCTCCGTAGTTTTCCGGTTAAGGTGCGAATGTCTGATATGAATCGGACAGCGGCCTCAAGCTGACATACTGGTTTCCACCCCATCGCTGCCGTTCTCGGTAATCTCGTGCTGCGGCCCATCGATGAAGTCTACTTGCCCGCCGGAGTTCGAGGGTTTTGCGCCAGATGGGCGTGGAGCATTTGGCGGAGGTCGTCGAGGACGGATTGGCGGCGGGGTTTGGTGAGGCCTTCGATGCGCAGCGGGATCGCCATGAGGTGGGGGACGATGATGGCGAGGCGTTCGGCTTGGCCTGGCGGGAGGGCGGGGGCGGCGTGGGCGAAGAGGGCTTCGATCTGGGCGCGGCGGCGGAGGCGGACGGCGCGTTTCCAGCGTTCGTCGCCGGGCAGCTCGACGAGGGTGGCGTAGACGGGGTGGGCGGCGAGGAAGGCGGAGAGGGTGTCGAAGAGGGCGTCGGCGATGGCAGCGGGGGGGTGGGCGGCGAGGTCGTCGCGGAGGCGGTCGAGGCTGGCGGAGAGGGTTTCGGCGAGGTCGGTGGCTAGGGCTTGGGCTAGGGCGGCTTTGGTGGGGAAGAAGAGGTAGAGGGAGCCGATCGCGGCGCCGGCGCGGGCGGCGATCTCGGTCATGGTGGTGGCGTCGTAGCCCTTCTCGAGGAAGAGCGACGTGGCGGCGGCGAGGAGGCCGGCGACGCGGTCGCGGCCGCGTTGACGTTTTGGTGTTCGCGTCGGGGTTGCGGTTGTTGAGGACATCCTCGACTATCTTTTATGAGGTTGTCCTCAACTACACCAAAACCTGCGAATGGGCGAGCCGGACTGATGGGCTATAAATGGGTCGTGCTGAGCAACACCACGCTCGGCATGTTGGCGGCGGCGATCAACAGCTCGATCCTGTTGATCAGTTTGCCGGCGGTGTTCCGGGGCATCGGGCTCGAGGCGTTGGCGCCGGGGAACGTGAATTATCTGCTGTGGGCGATCATTGGCTACATGATCGCGACGGCGGTGTTGGTGGTGGCGTTCGGGCGGTTGGGGGACCAGTTCGGGCGGGCCCGGATGTATAATCTGGGGTTCTTGGTGTTCACGCTGGCGTCGGTGGCGTTGAGCTTGCTGCCGGGTCGGGGGGATGCGGCGGCGACTTACCTGGTCGTGGTGCGGATGGTGCAGGGGGTGGGCGGGGCGCTGATCATGGCGAACTCGACGGCGCTGATCATCGATGCGTTTCCGCCGGAGGAGCGCGGGTTGGCGCTGGGGATCAACGTGGTGGCGGCGATCGGGGGGCAGTTCCTGGGGCTGCTGGTGGGCGGGCTGCTGGCGGATGCAAATTGGCGGCTGGTGTTCTGGATCACGGTGCCGGTGGGGGCGGTGGGGACGGTTTGGGCGTTCCTGATGCTTCGGGATGCGCCGACGCGGTCGACGCATCGGATCGATTGGGCGGGGAACTTTACTTTTGGCGCCGGGCTGATCCTGGTGCTGACGGCGATCACTTATGGGATTCAGCCTTATGGCGGGCATGTGATGGCTTGGACGAGCCCGTTGGTGATGGGGTTGCTGGCGGCGGGCGCCGTGATGCTGGCGGCGTTCGTTTGGATCGAGCGGCTCGTGGCGCGGCCGATGCTGGATTTTCGGCTGTTCCGGATCACGCCGTTCGCTTGGGGGAATTTGGCGAATTTGTGCTCGGCGGTGGGGCGGGGCGGGCTGCAGTTCATGCTGATCATCTGGCTGCAGGGGATCTGGTTGCCGCTGCATGGGTATTCGTTCGAGGACACGCCGTTGTGGTCGGCGATCTTCATGCTGCCGTTGACGGCCGGGTTCCTGCTGGCGGGGCCGGCGGCGGGGTATTTGTCGGACCGGATCGGGGGGTTGCCGTTCTCGGTGGGAGGCATGGTGGTGGGGGCGGCGACGTTCCTGCTGCTGATGGCGTTGCCGGCGGATTTTTCCTACTCGACGTTTGCTTTGTTGCTGTTTGCGAATGGGTTGGGGTCTGGGTTGTTCGTGGCGCCGAACAGCACGCAGATCATGAATTCGGTGCCGGTCGGTGAGCGGGGGCAGGCTTCGGGGGTGCGGGCGACGGCGACGAATGCGGGGCAGGTGCTGTCGATCGGGATCTTCTTCAGCTTGATGCTGGTGGGGTTGGCGGCGAGTTTGCCTCAGGCGATGGAGGCGGGGTTGATTGCGCAGCATGTGCCGGCGGAGGTCGCGCGGCAGGTGGCGGGGACGCCGCCGGTGGCGAGCTTGTTCGCGGCGTTCCTGGGCTACAATCCGATGGGGGAGTTGATCCCGGCTGGGGTGCTGCATGCGTTGCCGGCGGGGGATGTGGCGGTGCTGACCGGGCATACGTTCTTCCCGGGGCTGATGGCCGGGCCGTTCAAGCAGGGGTTGCTGTTCGCGTTCAGCTTTTCGGCGGTGCTTTATCTGATGGCGGCGGTGGCGTCTTGGTTGGGGGGGAGTGGGGTCGTGGTCGAGCGGCGTGAGGGGGTTTTGGCTCAGGGGGATTGAGGGCTGGCGAGGTCTTGGTGGGTTTCACCCACCCGACGGAGTTTGGATGATCAGGCCTTGGTGGGGGCGGAGTTGGTGGCTTCCGGGTTGGAGGTCGTAGGGCTCCGGCGTCAGGGTGTCGGCTAGGACCTGGCCGCCCGTCGTTTCGATCTGTGCTGGCATGGCGCTGGTGTTCAGGACGATCTGGAAGTGGGAGCGGCGGTAGGTCAGGACGGGGCCGTTGGCGGCGATGTCGGTGATGGGGCCGATGGCGAGGGCTTCGTGCTCGCGGCGGAGCGCGATCAGGCGGCGGTGGAGCGAGAGCATCGAGGCGGGGTCGTCGCGTTGGGCGCTGAGGGGCGTGTCGGCGCCGACGGGAAGCCAGGGTGTGCCCGAGGTGAAGCCGCGTTCGGGCGAGGCGTCCCAGGGGAAGGGGGTGCGGACGGGATCGCGGCCTTGGCCGAGGCCGGGCTGTCGGCGTTCGGCGGGATCGCGGATGTCGGCGGGGGGAATGGGCGTGTCGACCATGCCGAGTTCGTCGCCCATGTAGATCGTGGGGGTGCCGCGCAGGGTGAGCAGCAGCATGGCGGCGATGCGGGCCTGCGCGGCGCCGAGGCGGGTGGCGACGCGGGGCCTGTCATGGTTGCCGAGAACCCAGTTGGGCCAGGCGCCTTCCGGCAGGGCAGCGTCGTAGCTGACGATGAGGTCGGCGAGGGCTTGGGCGGACCAGTCCTGCAGCTGCAGCAGATGGAAGTTGAAGGGAAGCTGGGCGCCGTCGCCGTTGCGGCCGTAATAGGTCACGAGGCGGTCGATGGGGAGGTAGATCTCGCCGATCAGGACGCGCTGGTCGAACTCGTCGAGGACGGCGCGCATCTCGGCGACAATCTTGTGAATTTCGGGGCGGTCGGTGGTGTAGAGCGGCAGGAGGCTTTCGAAGGGGCGTTGGCCGGGGCGCCAGGCGGGGTTGGGCGGATTATCGCGGAGCTGGTCGTCCTTGATCATCATCCAGAGCACGTCGACGCGGAAGCCGTCGACGCCGCGGGCGAGCCAGAAGCGCAGGACGTCGTACATGGCGCGGCGCACGTCGGGGTTGCGCCAGTTCAGGTCGGGCTGCGAGGGCAGGAAGGAGTGATAGTAGAACTGGGCGCGGACGGGGTCGTAGGTCCAGGCGGGGCCGCCGAAATTGGCGAGCCAGTTGGTGGGGGGGCCGCCGATGGCCGCCGGGTCGTGCCAGAGGTACCAGTCGGCTTTGCCGTCCTGGCGGCGGCGGCTGGCTTGGAACCAGGGGTGCTGGTCGGAGCTGTGGTTCGGGACGAAGTCCAGGATGAGCTTCAGGCCGAGGGCGTGGGCGCGGTCGCGGAGGGCATCGAAGTCGGCCATGGAGCCGAAGAGGGGGTCGATGCCGGTGTAGTCGGCGACGTCGTAGCCGAAATCGGTCATGGGCGAGGGGAAGATCGGGGAGAGCCAGACGGCGTCGATACCGAGCCAGGCGAGGTGCTCGAGGCGGGCGGTGATGCCTTTGAGGTCGCCGGTGCCGTCGCCGTCGCTGTCCTGAAAGGAGCGGGGATAGACTTGGTAGACGATCCCGCGTTGCCACCATGCCCATTCCATGCGGACCATCCTATGCGGTGAGGCGACATAACGCATTGCAGCACGCAATGTTCGTTCGCCATGGTGGGGAGACGGCTGTGATCAACGATCTCTGGTACAAGAATGCGGTCGTCTACAGCCTATCGGTCGAAAGCTACATGGACTCGAATGGGGATGGGGTCGGCGATTTCGAGGGGTTGACCCGGCGGCTGGACTACCTGCAGGGCCTGGGGATCACCGCGATCTGGCTGATGCCGTTCCAGCCTTCGCCGCAGCGGGACAATGGCTACGACATCGCCGACTATTACGGGGTGGATCCGCGCTATGGGACGCTGGGGGACTTCGTCGAATTCGCGCATGGGTGCCAGCAGCGGGGGATACGGCTGCTGATCGACCTGGTGGTGAACCACACGTCGGACCAGCATCCGTGGTTCCAGGCGGCGCGGGCGGATGAAGGCTCGAAGTATCGCGACTGGTATGTGTGGGCGAAGAAGAAGCCGGCGAACAGCACGGAAGGGATCGTGTTTCCGGGGGTGCAGACATCGACTTGGACGCGGGACCCGGTGGCCAAGGCGTATTACTTCCACCGCTTCTATGACTTCCAGCCGGACCTGAACACCTCGAACCCGGCGGTGCAGGCGGAGATCCTGAAGATCATGGGGTTCTGGCTGCAGCTGGGGGTTTCGGGGTTCCGCATGGATGCGGTGCCCTTCGTGATCGCGACCAAAGGGGCGGACGTCACCAAGCCGGTGGAGCAGTACGACATGCTCAGGCGGTTTCGGGAATTCCTGCAGTGGCGGCAGGGGGATGCGGTGGTGCTGGCGGAGGCGAACGTGCTGCCGAATACGGACATGGCGTATTTCGGCGAGAGCGGCGAGCGGCTGCAGCTGATGTTCAACTTCCAGGTGAACCAGGCGCTGTTTTACGCCTTGGCGACGGCGGACCGGGGGCCGTTGGTCAAGGCGCTGGCGGCGACGGAGCCGCGGCCGGCGACGGCGCAGTGGGCGATGTTCCTGCGCAATCATGACGAGCTGGACCTGGGGCGGCTGACGAAGCGGCAGCGGGAGGCGGTGTTCGCGGCGTTCGGGCCGGACAAGTCTATGCAGTTGTACGACCGGGGGATCCGGCGGCGGCTGGCGCCGATGCTGGGCGGCGACCGGCGGCGGATCGAGCTGGCCTATAGCCTGATGTTCACGCTGCCGGGGACGCCGGTGGTGCTGTACGGCGACGAGATCGGAATGGGAGACGATCTGAGCTTGCCGGAGCGGGCGTGCGCGCGGACGCCGATGCAGTGGTCGGGCGAGGCGCATGGCGGGTTCACGTCGGGGGACGATCCGGTGACGCCGGTGATCTCGGGCGGGCCGTATGGGTTCGAGCACGTCAACGTGGCGGTGCAGCGGCGCGGGCCGGAGAGCCAGCTCAACTGGGTGGAGCGGATCATCCGGATGCGCAAGGAGGTGCCGGAGGTCGGGTGGGGAACGTTCGCGGTGCTGGAGACCGACCAGGCGGAAGTGTTGGTGATCCGGTATGACTGGCGGCGCAATGCGGTGGTGTTCGTGCACAACCTGGGCGCGGAGCCGCGGGAGGTTCGTTTTGCGACCGGAGCGACGGGGCTGCATGACGGGTTGCTGGTGAACTTGCTGTCGGAGGATCACAGCGAGCCGGATGAGCGGGGGCAGCATTGCGTGCTGCTGGAGCCGTATGGGTATCGGTGGTTCCGGGTCGGGGGGTTGGATTACCTGCTGCGGCGGTCGGTGGTTTAGAGCCGCTTTGCGCTCTAGCCCGCTGGTCGGTTTGGCGGGCAAACCCCCTCGCCCCGGCCCTCTCCCGCCGGCGGGAGAGGGAGATGGCGGAGCGGCGGTTCAGTCGAGGGCTTGGGTTAGGTCTTCGAGGAGGTCTTCGGGGTCTTCGAGGCCGACGGAGAGGCGCATCATGGGTTCGGTGACGCCCCAGGCCATGCGGGCGGTGGGGTCGGTGCGGAGCGTGCCGCGGAGCAGGGCGCCGGGGCGCATGATGAGGGATTCGGCGTCGCCGAGGCTGACGGCCCGCAGGATGACGCGGAGGCGGTCCATGAAGCGGTCGGCACCGTCGTTGCCGGACACAAGGCTGAAGCTGAGCATGCCGGAGCCGTTGGTCATCTGGCGTTTGGCGGCTTGGTGGCCGGGGTCGGTGGGGAGGTAGGGGTAGCAGATTTTTTCCACCGCGGGATGGGCTTGGAGCATTTCGGCGATTTTCTGGGCGGTGGCGGCGTGGCGGTCCATGCGGATGGCGAGGGTTTTGAGGCCGCGGAGGACGAAATAGGCGGACATCGGGGACATGGTGGCGCCGGTGATGTAGCGCAGGCCGTGGCGGCGGATGCGCTCGACGGTGTCGAAGTCGCCGAGGACGGCGCCGCCGAGGAGGTCGCCGTGGCCGTTGATGTATTTTGTCAGGGCGTGGATGACCAAGTGGGCGCCGTGTTCGAGCGGGCGCTGGACGGCGGGGGAGGCGAAAGTGCTGTCGCAGACGGAGAGGGCGCCGACGGCGCGGGCTCTTGCGGTGATGGCGGCGATGTCCAGGGTTTCGGCGGTCGGGTTCACCGGGGTTTCGAAGTAGACCATTTTCGTGGTGCGGGAGAGGACGCCGTCGAGGTTGGCGGGTTTGGACATGTCGACGGGGACGACCTTGATGCCGAAGCGGGGGAGGGCGTCTTGGGTGAGGGCGAAGGTGTTGGAATAGACGGTGTGGTGGACGACGAGTTCGTCGCCTTGGGAGAGCAACGAGAGAAGCATGGAGCCGATGGCGCCCATGCCCGAGGCGAAGACGGTGCAGGCTTCGGCGCCTTCGAGTTCGGCGAGGCGGTGTTCGAGGATGGTTTGGGTGGGGTTTTCCTCGCGGCCATAGAGCGGGCGGTGGATCTCGCCGGCGGCGATGGCTTCGCTCTCGGCTGCGGTGTCGAAGGCGTAGGTGCTGCTCATGTAGATGGGCGGGTTGAGGGCGGCTTCGGCTTTCCTGCGGTCGAAGCCGTAATGGATCGCGCGCGTCATGAAGCCCGGTTTGCGGTTGGGGAGGTCGTTCACGCGGCGAGGTCCTTGCGCCAGGAGGGCGTGCGGATGCGGCCGGCGGCCAGCGCGGTGATTTCGGCGGCGGGCGTTTCGCCTGATATGCCGCGGGCGGTGAGTTCGCCCATGAGGGAGCCGAGCTTGAAGCCGTGGCCGGAGCAGGCGCTGATGACCCAGCCGGCTGATCCGATGGGCTCGACGCGGAACTCCTCGTGGTCGCGGACGGTGTAGAAGCAGGCTTTGGGTTCGAGGACGGCGTAGCGGTCGAGGTGCTTGTAGGCTTCGCGTGCGGCGGGCCAGAGGCGGGCGAGGTCGCGCTCGGTGGCGATGCGGTCCTCGTCGGGGTCGCCGGTCTTGGAGAAGACGTGGTCGCCGACTTTGAGGCGGGTGCCTTGGCGGGGCGGCAGGGTGTAGAGGCCGCCATCGGCGCGGACGTCGAGCATGACCGGGGCGTTGGCCCAGGCTTCGGCGAGTTCGGGGGGCGGGGCGAGGTAGAGGACGGCTTGGCGGGAGGCGACGGCGTCGCCTTTGAGAGACGGGACGATGCGGTCGACCCAGGCGCCGGCGGCGACGACGACGACATCGGCCTGGTGGGTCTTGCCGTCGACGGTGACCCGGCCGTGTTCGGGGTCGACGTTGGTCACGAGGGCGTTGGTGTGGAGGCGGACGCCGAGGCGGGCGAGGAGGACGACGAGGTCGGTGAGGATGCGGATGGGGAAGAGCATGCCGGCGCCGTCCGTTTCGACGGCGCGGATGAGGCCCGCCGGGTCGACCATGGGGAAGCGGCGTTCGACCTGGTCGAGCGGGACGTCGCGGTAGGGGATGCCCATTTCGGTGAGGGAACGGGAGACGCCTTCGTACCAGCCGTTGAGGTGGCGGAGGAAGTAGACGGCGCCGCAGGGTTCGTAGTGGGAGCGGCCGGTGGCCTGGAACAGCATGTCCCAGACGCGGAAGGCTTCGGGCATCAGGTGGGCGTAGCCCTCCATGGCGCCGTAGGCGTGGCGGGTGATGCGGTGTTCGTCGTGGGAGGAGGATTTCGGGTTGGGCAGCGGGCCTTGCTCGAAGAGGTCGACCTGGTAGCCGCGGCGGGCGAGGGCCCAGGCGGTGGAGAGGCCGGCGATGCCGCCGCCGACGATGATGTGCTGTTGGGCAAGGGTCGTTCTCCTGGTGGGCGTGGATCCCCGGGTCGAGCCCGGGGATGACGATTATTTGGTTTTGACGGCCTTAGGCGGGTTTTGCGGGGTTCGGCGGGGTCGGCGAAGCGTTGGATGATCCAGGCGCGGAAGGCGGCGATGGCCGGGTCGGCGAGGTCTTCGGGGTGGATGTTGAGGAAGTAGCCGTAGCCGTCGTCGAATTCGGTGGGGAAGGGGGCGACGAGGCGGCCTTCCTCGAGGTCGCGGGCGAAGAGCTTGGTGTCGAGCAGGGCGACGCCGTCGCCGGCCAGGGCGTATTGGGCGGCGAGGCAGGCGGTGTCGAAGACGAGGCCGGTGGCGACGTCGACTTGGAGGCCGGCTTGGCGGGTGAAGGCTTCCCAGAGGCGGTAGCGGGGTTGGCGCTCGAGCTTGACGTGGATGAGTTCGGAGCGGGCGAGGAAGGCGGCGAGGTCGTCGCCGGCCTTTTTGGCGGTGTCGGGGTGGCACATCGGGGTGACGCGGGCCATCCAGAGCAGGCTCGAGACGTGGGTGCCGCCTTGGGGCGGGGCGTAGACGACGGCGGCGTCGACGTCGTTGGGGGGCGGGCCGACGGTGCCGGGGCTGGCGATGTCGAGCGATATGCCGGGGACTTCCCGGCGTAGGTCGCGCAGCATGGGGACGGCCATCATCTGGGCGAAGCTGGGGGGGAGGTGGATGCGCAGGGTGCGCTCGCCGACGCCGTCGGTGAGGATGCCGTTGAGGGTCTGCTCGACGCGGTCGAAGGATTTGGCGACGACGGGGAGGAGGGCGGCGCCGGCTGGGGTGAGGGAGAGGCCTTGAGGGCGGCGTTCGAAGAGGGGGAGGCCGAGCAGGGCTTCGAGGCCGATGACGTGGCGGCTGATGGCGGATTGGGAGACGCCGAGGGCTTGGGCGGCGGCGGTGAAGTTGAGGCGTTTGCCGACCGCTTCGAAGGCGCGGAGCGCGTTGAGCGGCAGCCAGCGCCGATCGAAGGGCGGACGGTCCTGCTTCATGGAGGAAGGCTGCCCATTTCTCGGGCGTCGGGGAAGCCCTCGCGGGTGCGGCGCACAAAAACAGATGGGTGGATCGGGAAAAGCGATGGGGAAACGGCTGATTCTCCAGCCATAATAGGGAAATTCCATCCCAGAGAATGAGGCGTGATTTCCGCGATGACCGATCTTGCCCGTATCCGCTCCCTGCTCGCCCAGCGCCGGCCCGGCCATGCGCTGCCGCAGGAATTCTATACCGATCCGGAGATCTATGCGTTCGACGTGGACCAGATCTATGGGAATTCCTGGATTTTGGTGGGGTTCGAGATCGAGGTGCCGTCGCCGGGCTGCACGATGGCGGTGACGATCGGGCGCTCGCCGGTGGTGGTGGTGCGGGGGCGGGATGGGGCGCTGCGGGCGTTCCATAATTCGTGCCGGCACCGGGGGGCGCAGATCTGCGCCGATGGGCTGAGCAAGCGGCCGCGGCTGGTGTGCCCGTATCACCAGTGGGCGTATGACCTCGAGGGTCAGTTGGTGAATGCGCAGCGGATGGGGGACGGGTTCGACCCGGCCGAGCATTCGCTGGTGCCGGTGTCGCTGCGGACGGTGGCGGGGAGCATCTATGTGTGCCTGTCGCTGCAGCCGCCGGCGTTCGACGCGTTCCACGACACGCTGGCGCCGATGCTGGAGCCGCATGAGCTGCACAAGGCGAAGGTCGCGCATCAGATGACGCTGGTGGAGAAGGCGAACTGGAAGCTGGTGATGGAGAATGCGCGGGAGTGCTATCATTGCGCATCGAACCATCCGGAGCTGGCGGCGACGTTCCCGATCCTGCGGCGGTCGCTGTCGGCGGACGAGCAGCGGGAGATCACCGATAGTTTCGCGACGCGGATGGCCGGGATGGGGCTGCCGTGCGGGCCGGAGGAGGGGGATTTCTGGCAGGCGGGGCGGTTCGCGCTCAATCCCGGGACCAAGAGCATGACGATGGACGGGCAGCCGATCGTCAAGAAGACGCTAGGGCGGGTGGGCGATGGCGATGTGGGGTCGCTGCGCTGGGCGCTGGAGCCGCATAGTTTCGCGCATGCGCTGGGCGATTATGTGATCACGTTCAGCGCGATGCCGACGGCGCCGGAGGAGACGGTGGTGACGGCGAAATGGCTGGTGGCTGCCGATGCGGTGGAGGGCGTGGATTACACGATCGAGAGCCTGACGGAGTTGTGGGACCGGACCAATCTGCAGGACCGGGCGCTGGCGGAGAACAACCAGCGGGGGGTGCGTTCGGCGGGGTTCGTGCCGGGGCCGTATTCGCCGGAGGCAGAGAGTTTGGTGCTGCGGTTCGTGGATTGGTATTGCCGGAAGGTGGATCAGCAGACGAGCGGATCGAAGTTGCGGGTGGCTGCCTAGTTGCCAGGTCGGGCCGCCTGGTGCGGTGCGGCGACCCAGATCGGATAGGACTGCGCCTGCCGCCCTGGACTGCCGCGTCGCTGCGCTCCTCGCAGTGACGGCGAGATACGTCAGCGGATCGGGCGGCCTTCCAGGCCGGCGAGGACGGCAGGGTCGTTGCCGGGGATGACCATCGAGAAGACGGATTCGATGCTGGTGTAATCGTAATAGCCGAGGCGGGCGATCGGGCGGAGGCGGAGCACGTCGACGCGGCCGTCGTCGGTGAGGGCTTCGTCGCTGATGTGGACGCCGACGACGCGGCCGATGACGATGTCGACGGTGCCGACCGTGCCGGCGCCGGGCAAGCGCAGGGTGGCGTGGTAGGTGCACTCGAACTGGATCGGCGATTCGGCGACGCGGGGCGGCTTGACCATGATGGAGGCGAGCTTGGTGACGCCGGCGAGGTCGAACTCGTCGATGTGCGGGCCGACGGCCTGGGCGGAGCGGTTGACGGCGTCGCGCAGGTCGTAAGTCGCCATGTTCCAGACGAATTCGCCGGTGCGCTCGGCATTGTCGACGCTGTCCTTGCGGTCGCCCCAGGTGTTCTGGTTGGCGGCGAACATGACGTAGGGCGGGTCGAAGGTGAGGTTCTGGAACTGGCTGTAGGGGGCGAGGTTGGCGACGCCGTCGGGCGAGAGGGTGGAGATCCAGCCGATCGGGCGGGGGATGACGCAGGATTTGAACGGGTCGTGCGGCAGGCCGTGGGCGGTGAGGCCGGGCTGGTAGAACATCGGGCGTCCTTTCGGCAAGGCGAGTGGTCGCGGAGACGTGAGTTTTGACTTTGTAGAGGGTGGCGGGAAAGAATGCATGGCTGAGTTCTGGCTGAGGAATGTCTCGGCTTTCGGACGGAGAAAATGCGATGCGCGCCACGCCGAAGTTTTTGGATGCTCTCCGTCGCGAGGCCAGTGACCTCGAGAATCACGTGGTGGACGAGTTTCTGGCCGGGCGGCTGGGGCGGCGGGCGTTGTTGCGGGAGGGGAGCCGGCTGGGCCTGGCGATGCCGCTGATGGCCGGGCTGCTGGGCGGGTCGTTCAATGCGGGACGGGCGCTGGCGCAGACGGGGAAGAAGGACGCGACGATCCGGGTGGCGTCGCAGATGCCGGCCGCCGCGGTCGAGCCGGTGACGGTGGCCAATTCGGGCGGGCTGATCCTGCTGCAGCAGACGGGCGAGTTCCTGGTCTATGACCAGTCGGATTTGATGCTCCGGCCGATGCTGGCGCTGTCGTGGAAGGCGAACGAGGACGGGTCGGTGTGGACGTTCAAGCTGCGGCCGAACGTGAAATTCCATAACGGGCACGTGCTGAACGCCGACGACGTGGTGGCGACGATGGACCGGCTGGCGGACCCGGCCAATGGGTCCAACGCGCTGTCGGCGTTCAAGGGGGTGCTGTCGAAGGGAGGCACGCGCAAGGTGGACGACCTGACGGTCGAGTTCCATCTGAACGCGCCGAACGGGAATTTCCCGTATATCGTGTCGACCGACAACTACAACGCGATCATCCTGCCGGCGGATTACTCGGGGGATTTCGAGAAGACATTCAACGGCACCGGGCCGTTCAAGCTGGAGAAGTATACCGCGAAGGTGGGCGCCAGTTTCGTGCGCAACGAGGAGTATTGGGGCGAGAAGGCGTTGCCGGCGCGGACCGAGTTCACCTTCTTCGCCGACCAGCAGCCGATGGTGCTGGCGCTGCAGGGGCAGCAGGTGGACGTGATCCAGCAGATCTCGGTGCAGGGGGCGCAGGGGATCCTGAACGATCCGGACATCAACATCATCAAGATCAAGTCGGCGGTGCATCGCGAGTTCCACCTGCGCAACGACGTGCCGAAGCTTGCGGACAAGCGGGTGCGGCAGGCGATCGCGCTGACGCTGGATCGGGAGGGGATCATCGCCGGGCTGTTCCGCGGGCTGGGGTCGCCGGGCAACGATTCGCCGTTCGCGCCGGTGTATCCGTCGACCGACAAGGCGATCCCGCAGCGCAAGAAGGACATTCCGTTGGCCAAGAAGCTGATGGCCGAGGCGGGGGCGGAGAAGGGGTTCGAGGCGACGCTGACGACGATGCGGGTGATGGAGATGCCGGATTATGCGGTGCTGATCCAGAACGCGGTGGCCGAGATCGGGATCAAGCTGAACCTGAAGATCGAGACGGATAGCGCGTATTACGGCAAGGCGCAGTTCGGGCAGTCGGATTGGCTCGATTCCGAAATGGGGATCACGGATTACGGGCATCGCGGGGTGCCGAACGTGCTGCTGGGGGCGCCGTTGTTGAGCGCGGGGGCTTGGAACGCGGCGCATTTCAAGAATGCGGAGTATGACAAGCTGGTCGGGCAGTATGTCGCGGCGACGGATCTGGGGGTGCAGCGGGGGATCGCGGGGAAGATCCAGACGCTGCTGCTGGACGAGACGCCGATCATCTACGCGTATTTCTACGATTACCTGACCGCGACGGCGAAGGACGTGCAGGGGGTTCGGGTCAATCCGATCTCGCAGCTGTTCCTGGCCGGGGCGACCATCGCGTAACTCGATGCTGGCACGCTTCGGACGGCAGGTGGGGCGCCGGTTGGCGATGAGCCTGCTGACGCTCGTGCTGCTCAGCGTGGTGGTGTTCGCGGGCGCGCAGGTGCTGCCGGGCGATGTGGGGCGGGCGATTCTGGGGCCGCTGGCGTCGCCGGAGGCGGTGGCGGTGATCAACCATCAGATCGGGGCGGACCGGCCGGCGGTGGAGCAGTATTTCTCGTGGATCGGGGCGTTCGTGACCGGGGACATGGGGACGAGTTACGTGTTCCGTTCGCCGGTGGCGCCGTTCGTGGGGGCGGCGCTGCTGAACTCGCTGAAGCTGGCGGCGGTGGCGTTCGTGCTGGTGGTGCCGCTGTCGATCGGGGGCGGGGTGTATGCGGCGATGCATGCGGGGCGGTGGCCGGACCGGGTGATCAGCGTGGCCGGGCTGTCGCTGACGGTGGTGCCGGAGTTCGTGTCGTCGATCGCGCTTATCCTGGTGTTCGGGGTTTGGTTGCGGTGGCTGCCGATCTCGGCGGCGACCCGGCCGGGGACGGATGCTGCTGGAGCAGATTGCGGCATCTGATCATGCCGGCGATCCCGCTGGTGCTGGTGCTGTTCGGGTATATCGCGCGGATGGCGCGGGCGGGGACGCTGGAGGCGCTGGATTCGGACTATGCGCGGACGGCGGTGCTGAAGGGGTTGAAGCGGCGGACGGTGATCGTGCGGCACGTGCTGCGCAATGCGCTGCTGCCGACGATCACGGTGGTGGCGACGCAGACGGGGTTCATGATCGGGGGGCTGGTCGTGGTGGAGTCGCTGTTCCGGTATCAGGGGATCGGCAGCCTGATCCTGACGGCGGCGCGGGGGAAGGATTTCCCGATGCTGGAGGCGGGGATCGTGACGGTGGGGGCGATCGTTGTGGTGACGACGCTGGCGGCCGACATGCTCTACGTGCTGCTCAATCCGCGCCTGCGCGAGGGCATGGCTTGAGAGCCTATCTCGCAATGCGCCCGGAACGGCCATCTGACGCGCGTTTCCTGCGCTTCGGTGCTCACGCCCAGCAAGGGCGCTCCGCTCCGATGCTCGGAAGCGCACGCCATCTGACCATTCCGAACACATTGCGAGACAGGCTCTGAGCGCCATGCTCACGTCCGAGCCGGTCGTTGCGGTTCCGAGCCGGCTGTCGTTGGTGGTGCGGTCGCCGGTGTTCCTGGTCGGCGCAGCGTGCTGGTGTTTTGGGTGGCTTGCGCGGTGTTCGGGGAGGCGGTGGTGCCTTATCGGCCGTATGCGGACGATCTGATGCATACGCTGGCGGCGCCGTCGGGGGAGCATTGGTTCGGGACCGATCAGTTGGGGCGGGACATCTTTTCGCGGGTGATCGTGGGGGCGCGGCCGATCCTGTCGGTGGCGCCGGCGGCGACGTTGCTGGCGACGGTGGCGGGGACGGCGTTGGGGTTGCTGGTCGGGTATGTCGGCGGGTGGCTCGACATCATCGTGGGGCGGTTGATCGAGGTGCTGTTGGCGTTGCCGCTGATCGTGGTGGCGCTGCTGGTGCTGGTGGCGTTGGGGCCGTCTTCGGGGACGGTCATTGCGGTGATCGGGGTGATCTTCACGCCGCTGATCGCGCGGACGGTGCGGTCGGCGGTGCTGCAGGAGCGGTCGCTGGATTACGTGGCGGCGGCGGAGTTGCGGGGGGAGGGCGCGGTCCACATCATGTTCGTGGAGATCCTTCCGAACGTGCTGCCGCCGATCTTGGTCGAGACGACAGTCCGGTTGGGGTACGCGATCTTCACGGTGGCCTCTCTAAGCTTTCTGGGGTTCGGGATTCAACCGCCTTCGGCGGATTGGGGGCTCACGATCTCGGAGAATTACGGGATGATCTCGGGCGGGTATTGGTGGACGGTGGCGTTTGCGGCCGGGGCGACGGCGTCGCTGGTGGTGGGGGTCAATCTGGTGGCGGACGGCATCCAGGCGGCGCTGGAATGACGGCCGCGCTCGAGCTTCGGGATCTGAGCGTCGGGTATCGGGCGCGGGGCGTCGAGCAGTTGGTGCTGCGGGGGGTGTCGTTCTCGATCGCGCCGGGCGAGACGTATGGGCTGGTGGGCGAGAGCGGGTGCGGCAAGTCGACGGCGGCGTTCGCGGCGCTGCGGGCGCTGCCGCGGGCGGGGTTCATCCGCGGCGGGCAGGTGCTGGTCGACGGGGTGGATGTCGGCACGCTGGACGAGGCGGGGCTGCGGCGGCTGCGGCTCGAGAAAGTTTCGATGGTGTATCAGGATCCGGGGCGGGCGCTCAATCCGTCGATGACGGTGGGGCGGCAGATCGCGGAAGTGTTCGAGACGGCGGGCGTGAGGCGGCGGGAGGCGCTGGCGCGGTCGGAGGCGATGCTGGCGAAGGTGCGGATCTCGGGGACGGGGCGGGTGATGGGGGCGTATCCGCATCAGCTTTCGGGGGGGATGCAGCAGCGGGTGGTGATCGCGATGGCGTTGGCGCAGAGCCCGACGCTGCTGGTGCTGGACGAGCCGACGACGGGGCTGGATGCGACGGTGGAAGCCGAAGTGTTGGATCTGGTGGCGTCGCTGCGGCAGGAGTTCTCGACGTCGATCCTGTTCATCAGCCACAACATTGCGATCATCGAACGGATGTGTGACCGGATCGGGGTGCTGTATGCGGGCAGCCTGGTGGAGGAGGGGCCGACGGCGGATTTGCTGGCCCGGCCGCTGCATCCGTACACGCATGCGGCTGCTGCGGTGTCTGCCGGCGGCGGGGCGGCGGAAGTCGGACGGGAAGCTCGATACGATCCCGGGGTTCTTGCCGCCGCCGGGCGCGGATCTGCCGGGCTGCGTGTTCGCGCCGCGGTGCGATTTCGCCGACGAGGTTTGCCGGACGGTCGTGCCGGAGGTGCGGGCGTTCGGGCGGCAGATGGCGCGGTGCCATCATATCGATCGGGCGATGGCGGCGGCGCCGGCGGCGGCGGCTTCGGTGGGGGCGGCGGGGGGCGCGGGCTCGGGGAGGATTGCGCTGCGGGCGGTGGCCGTTTCGAAGACGTTCCGGGTGGGGGCGGGGGCGGTGCGGGCGGTGTCGGATGTTTCGCTCGAGTTGGGGGCGGGGGAGACGTTGGGGCTGGTGGGAGAGTCGGGCAGCGGGAAGACGACGCTGGCGCGGCTGCTGCTGGGGCTGACGGCGCCGGATCCGGGGGGGCGGATCGAGGTCGGTGGGCAGGCGGTGGCGGGGGAGGCGCGGGGGCGGTCGCGGGCGGATCAGAAGGCGCTGCAGATCGTGTTCCAGAACCCGGATTCGGCGCTGAACCGGGCGCATACGGTGCGGCATCTGATCGAGCGGTCGTTGTCGCGGCTGGCGGGGTTGTTCGGGCGGGAGAAGGCGGAGCGGCTGGCCGGGCTGGTGGCGGCGGTGCGGCTGACGGAGCGGCATTTGTCGATGCGGCCGCGGCAGTTGTCGGGCGGGCTGAAGCAGCGTGTGGCGATCGCGCGGGCGTTCGCGGGGGCGCCGGCGGTGGTGATCTGCGACGAGCCGACGTCGGCGTTGGACGTTTCGGTGCAGGCGGCAATCCTGAATTTGCTGGCGGAGCTGCAGGCGACCGAGGGGGTGAGCTACGTGTTCATCAGCCATGATCTGGGCGTGGTGCGGTATTTGGCGGACCGGATCGCGGTGCTTTATCTGGGTCGGATCATGGAGATCGGGCCGGCGGAGGATGTGTTCGAGGGGCCGCACCATCCGTATACCGAGGCGCTGCTGTCGGCGGTGGGCGAGGGGGCGGGGCGGATCCGGTTGACGGGGGAGATCCCGAGCGCGTTGGCGCCGCCGCCGGGCTGCGTGTTCCATGGGCGGTGTCCGCGCAAGATCGGGGCGATTTGCGAGACGGTCGAGCCCGAGATGCACCGGGAGACCGGGCATGACATCCGTTGCCATCTGCCGGCCGAGGCGCTCGGGCGGCGGGGTGGACCGCTGCCGGCGGGGGCGCCGGTTTCCGACACTGTTGCTGCGTAGGATTTCGGGCATGACGACGTCAAAGCAAATCGATCCGCGTTCCACGGCCAATGCGCGGTTGGCGGTTTCGGAGCGGGTGGATGTGCTCGTGGTCGGCGGGGGGCCGGCGGGGTTGGCGGCGGCGATCGCGGCGGCGCGGGCGGGCGTTTCGGTGGTGTTGGCCGATGAGAACCCGGTGGCGCCGGAGACGATGGGGGACGATGTGCCGCTGCATTTCGGGCAGCGGATGGGTGGGGCGGTGCGGAACCGGAACGCCATGATGGAGGCGATGCTGGAGAGCGAGCCGGGGCTGGCCGATGCGGTCGAGGCGGGGGTGGACGTTCGGTTGGGGAGTTTCGTCTGGGGTTTGTATGTGAATGGGCCGAGCGTGGGGTGGTTGCCGGGGATGGTGGCCGGGCTGTCGGATGGGGCGAGTTCGGCGATGGTGGGGTGCAAGGCGGCGATCGTGGCTTCGGGGCGGCGGGATATGGGGTTGGCGTTTCCGGGGTGGGAATTGCCGGGGGTGATGGGGGCGACGGCGGCGGAGCGGTTGGCGTCGCGGTACGGGGCACTCGAAGCGCGGCGCGCGGTCGTTTTGGGGACGGGGGCGGAGGCGTTGCTGGCGGCGTTGGCGATGCATCGGGCTGGGGTGGTGGTCGAGGCGGTAGTGGAGCAGGCGGCGAAGGCGATCGGACCGGAAGCGTTATTGGCTTCTCTGGAGGCGGAATCAATCCCCGTCTTGACGCGGCAGGTGATTGCGGGGGCGGAGGGGGGTGTCGACGGTGTCACGGGGGTGCGGCTGGCGGGGTTGGATGCGGTGGGGCGGCGGGTGCCGGGCGTGGAGCGGACGATCGCTTGCGACACGGTGGTGTTGGGGGTGGGGGCGGTGCCGGTGATCGAATTGCTGGATGCGGCGGGGTGCCGGACGGCTTGGTCGGATGAGCGGGGTGGGCATGTGGCGGTGGCCGGGGCGTCGGGGATGACGTCGGTGGCGGGGATCTACGCGGTGGGGGATTGCGCGGGGGTTTGGGCGGAGAAGTCGGTCGATCGGGGGGTGGCGGAGGCGGAGGGGCGGGCGGCGGCTGCGGATGCGGTGCGGGTCATTACGGGTGCGGCGGCGGTGGAAGTTGCGGCGCCGGCGGCCGGCACGAGGGTGCCGGCGGCCGGCACCAGCGTGCCGGCGGGGTATCGGGTGGATTGGGTGCGGGCGGCGGTGGTCGAGGCGGTGGGAGGGGAGCCGTATGTTTGTCAGTGCGAGGAGGTGACGGCGCGGGAGATCTTGGAGGTGCGGCCGCCGCGGTATCTGCAGTGGGAGGGGGCGCGGCGGAATAGTTCGGATTTGAGCGCGCTGCTGGGCGAGGGGGCGCCTAGTCCGGACCAGGTGAAACGATTGACGCGGGCGGGGATGGGGTTGTGCCAGGGGCGGCGGTGCCGGGAGCAAGTTGCGGCGTTGTTGGCGTTGGGAGCGGATACTGAACTTTCCGCGGTGCCGCTGGCAACGTTTCGTGCGCCGGTGCGGCCGATGTCGTTGGGGCTGGCCGGGTCATTGCCGGAGAACGAGGAGATGGCGGCGCATTGGGATGTTTGGTTCGGCATCCCCGGCCAGGTGACGTCGTATTGGGAGATCGACGTCGAGGGGGGCGCGACGTGAGCGAGGGGGCGGCGGTCGTCATCGTCGGGGGCGGGGCGACGGGGCTTTCGGCGGGGTGGTGGCTGGCGCGGGCGGGCGTCGATGTGCTGGTGGTCGATAAGGGGATCGTGGGCTGGGAGGCTTCGGGGCGGAACGGGGGCGGGTGCACTCATGGGTTCAGCCCGCTGTTCGCGGAGGAGCAGCGGCTTTGGCCTCAGATGGACGAGTTGTTGGGGTATCCGACGGAGTTCTCGCCGGGGCGGATCCGGGTGGCGCTGGACGAGAAGGATTGGGAGAGCGTTCTGCGGATGGAGCGGAATGGGGCCAAGCATGGGTTCGAGACGGAGATGCTCGATCCGGCGCAGTTGCGGGAGTTGGTGCCGTTGGTGGGGGACAACGTGTTCCGGTCGGCTTGGCATCATTTCGGGGGGCATGCGAATCCGCATCGGACGGTGCAGGCCTATGCTTGGGCGATGCAGGACCATGGCGGGCGGGTGATGCAGCATACGACCGTGGCCGGGTTCGAGATCCGGGGCGGGCGGGTCGTGGGGGTGGAGACGGATCGGGGGGTGCTGGGGTGCGACCAGCTGGTGTTGGCGGCGGGGCCGCAGAGCGGGAAGCTTTCGGCGATGCTGGGGGTTTCGATCCCGGTGGTTTCGGCGCGGGCGGAGATGATCGTTACGGAACCATTGCCTTTGATGAAGGTGGGGGGCGTGGATGGGAACGGGCTGTATGGGCGGCAGACGCGGCGGGGGAATTTGGCTTATGGGGGCGGGCCGCACGAGTGGCTCGAGGATGCCGCGGGGATGGAAGTGCCGCCGCGGGTGAGCACGCCGTTGATGGGTAACATTTCGGCGCATCTGGTGGAAATGTTTCCGAAGGCACGGCACGCGCGGGTGATCCGGAGTTGGGCGGGGGTGATCGAGAACACGCCGGATGGGCGGCCGGTGATCGACCGGTTGGAGGATCCGGGGAATGTCGTGGTGGCGACGCTGTCGAGTATCGGGTTCGGGCTGTCACCGGCTTCGGGGCATGCGGTGCAGGAGTTGGTGACGGAGGGGGCGTGTTCGTTCGCGGATCTGCGGCCGCTCAGGCTCTCGCGTTTTGCGGAGCTGGGCGCCGACTGGGCTGCTGAGCGAGGCTGGGTCAGCATCGCGGGTTAGAATTCCTCCCAGTCGCTGTGCTCGGCGACGGCTTGGCGGACCAGGGTGGGGCCGCCGGCGCGGCGCGGTCGGGCCGGGGCGGCGACGGGCTTGGTGGGTTTGACGGGACGGGGTTGCGGGCGGGGAGGCGCGGTCCGGGCGGCTGGGGCGGGGGCGCCGATGCTGAAGCGCTTGGTGAGTTCGACGAGTTTGCCGGATTGCTCGACGAGGGAGTGGCTGGCGGCGGTCGATTGCTCGACCATGGCGGCGTTCTGCTGGGTGACCTGATCCATCGCGTTGATGGCGCTGTTGACCTCGCCGAGGCCGGTGGCCTGATCCTTGGCGGAGACGGCGATCTGGCCGACGACGGAGTTGATGTCGGTCACCTGGGTGGCGATCTCGGCGAGGGCGCGGCCGGTCTCGTCGACGAGGGCGACGCCGCGGCCGACCTGTTCGGTCGATGTGGAGATGAGGGCCTTGATCTCGCGGGCGGCTTCGCCGGAGCGCTGGGCGAGGGCGCGGACTTCGGAGGCGACGACGGCGAAGCCTCGTCCGGCTTCGCCGGCGCGGGCGGCTTCGACGCCGGCGTTGAGTGCGAGGAGGTTGGTCTGGAAGGCGATCTCGTCGATGACGCCGATGATCTGGCTGATCTGGTTGGCGGAGGCTTCGATCTCTCCCATGGCGGCGACGGCCTTGCGGACGATGTCGCCGGAACGGTCGGTCACGGCGCGGGCGGAGACGACAGAGTCGCGGGCCTGGCCGACGCCCTGGGCGGTTTGGCGGACGGCGTCGGTGATCTGGCCCATCATGGCGGAGGTTTCTTGCAGGCTGGCGGCCTGCTGCTCGGTGCGGCGGCTGAGGTCGTCGGCGGCCTGGGTGATCTCCTGGGAGCCGGAGCGGAGTTCCGAGGCGCTGGAGACGATCTCGGTGATGGCGCTGTGCATGCTCTCGAGGGCGGCGTTGTAGTCGTGCCGGAGCTGTTCGTATTCGGGGGCGAAGGGCTGGTCGATCGGGGCGGTGAGGTCGCCTTGGGAGAGGCGGGCGAGGCCGGCGCCGAGGGTGGTCATGACGGCGGATTGCCTGGCGGCGAGGGCGGCGCGTTCGGCTTCGCTGCGGGTGCGTTCGGTTTCGACCTGTGATTGAGCGGTGGCGGCGGTGGCGGCGTGGGCTTTGCTCTCGACCAGGGCGTCTTTGAGCACCTGCATCGAGAGGGCCATGGCGCCGAGTTCGTCGTGCCGGGTCTGGGCGGGGATTTCGGTCGTGAGGTCGCGGCGGGCGAGGCGGGCGAGGGCGGTTTGCAGCAGGCCGAGGGTGCTGCCGATGTCGCGGTTGACGAACCAGGCGATGACGAGGGTGGCGATCAGGATGCTGCCGCCGACGAGGGCGAGGAGCTTCATGTCCTGGGCGAAGGCGAGGTTGACGTCGTCGAGGTAGGCGCCGGCGGCGATGGCGATGCCCCAGGGCGCGAAGCGGGTGACGTAGGCGATCTTGGGCGAGGGCTCGGTGGCGCCGGGCTTGACGAATTCATACTGCAGGAGCCCGGCGGGCTGGGCAGCGACGGTCGCTTCGATGACGTCGGAGAGGATGCGGCCGTCGGGCATCTTGGTGTCGGTACGGACGTTGTCGAGCTTGGGGTTGGCGCCGTGCATCAGGGTGATGCCGTTCTTGATGACGAAGACGTAGCCATTGCCTTTGTCGAAGCGGATGGCGTGGACGACTTCGGAGAAGCGGGCCAGGGCTTGATCGTGGGTGAGCTGGTGGGCGACGACCTGCTGCTCGAGCGAATTGGCGATGGTCAGGGCCGAGTTGACGACGGCCTCGAGCTTGTCGGCACGGTCGGCGGCCAGGCGGGCGCGCATGGTGGTGCCGCCGACGAGCATGGTGGCGACGATGGCGATGCCCGAGCAGGCGAGCACGCCGAATAGTTTGGTTCGAAGAGAAAACCTGCCCAGAAATGCCATGGCCCACGCCTTACCGATCGTTCCGGGCCAGCTTTAACAGCGGGTGATGAAGAAATCGTAAGCGGCCGGTCATGCGAGGCGGGCGAGGGTTTGGCGGTAGCGGGCCGTGATGGGCTGGCGGGCGTGGTGGCGTCCGGCGGTGACGAGGGTGCGGCCGGCGACGATGACGGTGTCGATGGCGGATTTGCCTGCGGTGAAGAGGTAGGCGTCAAGGATGCGGTCGGCTCGGGCGTGGGCGAGGTCGGGGTGGGAGGGGTCGAGGAGGAGGAGGTCGGCGCGGTAGCCGGGCTGGAGGCGGCCGATGCGGCGGGCGAGGGCTTGGGCGCCGCCGGACAGGGCGGCGTCGTAGAGGGTGCGGCCGGTGGAGGCGCCCGGGCCGGCGGCGAGGACGTTGCGGGCGCGGTGGGTGAGGCGCTGGGCGTATTCGAGGGATTTCAGTTCGGAGGGGGCGGAGATCTCGATGTTGGAGTTGGAGCCGATGCCGACGCTTCCGGTGGCGTCGAGATAGGCGCGGGCGGGGAAGATGCCGTCGCCGAGGCTGGCTTCGGTGAGGGGGCAGAGGCCGGCGACCGCGCCGGAGCGGGCGAGGGCTTCGGTTTCAGAGGGTGTCATGTGGGTGGCGTGGATCAGGCACCAGCGTGGGCCGATGTCGGCGTGGGCGAGGAGGTAGTCGACGGGGCGTCGGGCGGACCAGGCGAGGCACTCTTCGACTTCGCGGGTCTGTTCGGCGACGTGGATGTGGATGGGGCCGGCGGTGAGGCTGGAGAGGTGGGGGAGGGCGGCGCTGGGGATGGCGCGGAGGGAGTGGGGGGCGATCCCGAGGGTGGCGTCGTCGAGGGGGGCGATGGCGATTTGGGCGGATTGGAGGAGGCGGGCGAAGGCGTCGAGGTCGTTGATGAAGCGGGCTTGGCCCGGGGTGGGGGCGGCGCCGGCGAAGCCGCCATGGGTGTAGAGGGAGGGGAGGAGGGTGAGGCCGATGCCGGTTTGGGCTGAGGCGGCGGCGATGCGTTCGCAGAGTTCGGCGGGGTTGGCGTAGGGGCGGCCCTGGGGGTCGTGGTGGAGGTAGTGGAATTCGGCGAGGGCGGTGAAGCCGGATTCGAGCATCTCCATCATGGCGAAGGCGGCGATGGCTTCGACGTCGTCGGGGGTGAGGCGCTGGAGATGGCGATACATGAGTTCGCGCCAGGTCCAGAAGCTGTCTGCGGTGGGCCCTCGCGTTTCGGCCTGGGCGGCCATGGCGCGTTGGAAGGTGTGGCTGTGGAGATTGGGGAGGCCGGGGAGGGCGATGCCGGGGAGGCGTTCGCGGTCGCCGGGCTGGACGTTGGGGGTGAGGGCGGTGATTTCGCCGTTTTCGACGTCGAGGGCGACGTCGGATTCCCAGCCGGTTGGCAGGAGGGCGGTTTCGAGGAACAGTCGGCGGGTTGGCATGGGGCCAGGATAGGATTTTCCCGGTGCGGGCAGAAACGATTTGGACGAATGCGCGGCTGCTGACCTTCGCGGGCGAGGGGTTGGGGGTGGTCGAGGGGGGTGCGGTGGCGTGCTCGGGCGGGCGGATCGTGTTCGCGGGGGCGATGGGGGAGGCGCCGGGGGCGGAACGGGTGGTGGATTGCGGGGGGCGTTGGGTGATGCCGGGGTTGATCGATTGCCATACGCATCTGGTGTTCGCGGGGGATCGGGCGGGGGAGTTCGAGCAGCGGCTGGAGGGAGCCAGTTACGCGGAGATCGCGCTGGCGGGGGGCGGGATCGTTTCGACGGTTCGGGCGACGCGGGAGGCGGACGAGGCGGCGCTGGTCGAGGGGGCGTTGGGGCGGCTGGACCGGTTGCTGGCGGAGGGGGTGACGACGGTCGAGGTGAAGTCGGGGTACGGGCTCGAGTTGGAGACGGAGCGGCGGATGCTGCTGGCGGCTCGGGCGTTGGGGCGGGCGCGGGACGTTTCGGTGGTGACGTCGTTCCTGGGGGCGCATGCGATGCCGCCCGAGGCCGGGGGGGATCGGGAGCGGTATATCGACCTGGTGTGCTCGATGATCCCGGTGCTGGCGGGGGAGGGATTGGTGGATGCGGTAGATGCGTTTTGCGACGTGATCGGATTTACGGCGGCGCAGACGGTCCGGGTGTTCGAGGCGGCTCGGGCTGTTGGGTTGCCGGTGAAGTTGCATGCGGACCAGTTGGAGAATTTGGGTGGGGCGGCGTTGGCGGCGTCGTTCGGGGCGTTGTCGGCGGATCATCTGGAGCGGATGGACGAGGCGGGGGCGGCGGCGCTGGCCGGGTCGGGGACGGTGGCGGTGTTGTTGCCGGGAGCGTTCTATTTCCTGCGGGAGACGCGGGCGCCGGATGTGGGGGCGCTGCGGCGGCATGGGGTCCGGATGGCGGTGGCGACGGATTGCAATCCGGGGTCTTCGCCGCTGACGTCGTTGCTGTTGGCGATGAACATGGCGGCGACGTGTTTCCGGCTGACGGTGGCGGAATGTCTGGCGGGGGTGACGCGGGAGGCGGCACGCGCGTTGGGGCGCTCCGACGTGGGGACGCTGGAGGCGGGGCGGTGGTGCGATCTGGCGATTTGGGAGATCGAGCGGCCGGCGGAGCTGGTCTACCGGATGGGGTTCAATCCGCTCCATCAACGAGTGCGGCGCGGGGTTTGAGGATGGCCGGCTGGTCAGGCGATGATCGGCGGTTCGGGTCCGGCGGGTTCGACGACGGTGGGGGTCCAGGGGGCGTAGCCTTCGGGGCCGCGGGGTTTGGGGCGGATGGAGAGGAGTTCGTCGGGGAGATGGGCGGGGTCGATGCGGAGGTCGAATTCCTCGTCGATGGCCTTGAGGATCTCGCCGGCGTTGAGTTCCTGGTCGGGGTCGTCGGCGAGTTCCTCGTCGAGACGGTCGTCGAAGGCGCGGCGGAGGGCGTTGCGGGCGGCGAGGTCGCTCTCGACGGCGGCGGCGCGGTGCAGGTTCTCGCGCACGGGCCGACGCCGCGGGTCGTTTCGGGTGCGGGTGGCGTCGGGCTTGCCGAGCTGGCCGGTTTCGAGGCGGTTCTCGAGGGTGATGACGTGGGAGACGGCGCGGGTGGCGCGGGCGAGGGAGAGGGTGGCGGCTTCGGCCTGTTTGGAGTCGGCGTCGGCGTGCTGGATGCGGGTGAAGGCGTCTTCGGCGGCGTCCATGTTGAGCTGGGCCAGGCGGTGCAGCATGGCGTGCTGGCGGGCGCGGCGCTCTGTCGGGGTCTCCGGCGGAGGGAGAGAGTGGGACGCTTGCATCGGGGGCATTAGGAGCATTTTCCTGATGCGGGGTGCAAGGGGTTTCGTGGGCGGATTGGATTTCAGGGGCGGGAATGATGATGTTGAGCAATTCTCGGGTGGTTCGGGCGGCGCGGGGGAACGTGATCTCGGCGAAGAGCTGGGTGACGGAGGCGCCGTTGCGGATGCTGATGAACAATCTGGATCCGGAGGTGGCGGAGCGGCCGGGGGAGCTGGTGGTCTATGGCGGGATCGGGCGGGCGGCGCGGAGTTGGGAGGCGTTCGACCAGATCGTCGCTTCGCTGCGAGGGTTGGAGGGGGACGAGACGCTGCTGGTGCAGTCGGGCAAGCCGGTGGGGGTGTTCCGGACGCATGGGGATGCGCCGCGGGTGCTGATCGCGAATTCGAATCTGGTGCCGCATTGGGCGACTTGGGAGCACTTCCACGAGCTCGATCGGAAGGGGTTGATGATGTACGGCCAGATGACGGCCGGGTCGTGGATCTACATCGGGAGCCAGGGGATCGTTCAGGGGACGTACGAGACGTTCGTGGAGATGGGGCGGCAGCATTACGCGGGCGATCTGAGCGGGCGGTGGATCCTGACGGCGGGGTTGGGAGGGATGGGGGGCGCGCAGCCGTTGGCGGCGACCATGGCGGGGGCTTCATGTTTGGCGGTGGAGTGCCAGGCGAGCCGGATCGAGATGCGGTTGGCGACGGGGTATGTCGACGTGCAGGCGCGGGATCTGGACGAGGCGCTGGCGATGGTGCGGGGGGCGGAGCGGCCGATCTCGGTGGCGTTGCTGGGGAATGCGGCGGAGGTGTTCCCGGAGCTGGTGCGGCGGGGGGTGCGGCCGGATTGCGTGACGGACCAGACGTCGGCGCATGATCCGGTGAACGGGTATCTGCCGTTGGGGTGGAGCGTGGGGGAGTGGGAGGCGCGGCGGGAGGGGGATCCGAAGGGGGTGGCGCGGGAGGCGAAACGGTCGATGGCGGCGCATGTGCGGGCGATGCTGGCGTTCCATCGGATGGGGGTGCCGACGGTGGATTATGGGAACAACATTCGGCAGATGGCGCTCGAGGAGGGGGTGGCGGACGCGTTCGATTTTCCGGGGTTCGTGCCGGCGTATATCCGGCCGTTGTTCTGCCGGGGGGTGGGGCCGTTCCGGTGGGCGGCGCTGTCGGGCGATCCGGAGGATATTTTTCGGACGGACGCGAAGGTGAAGGAGCTGATGCCTCACGATACGCATCTGCATCACTGGTTGGACATGGCGCGGTCGCGGATCCGGTTTCAGGGATTGCCGGCGCGGATTTGCTGGGTGGGGTTGGGGGATCGGCATCGGTTGGGGCTGGCGTTCAACGAGATGGTGGCGACGGGAGAGTTGAGCGCACCGATCGTTATTGGGCGAGATCATTTGGATAGCGGGTCGGTGGCGTCGCCCAACCGGGAGACGGAGGCGATGGCGGATGGGTCGGATGCGGTGTCGGACTGGCCGCTGCTGAATGCGCTGCTGAATACGGCTTCGGGGGCGACTTGGGTGTCGATCCATCATGGCGGGGGCGTGGGGATGGGGTTCAGCCAGCATGCGGGGATGGTGATCGTGGCCGATGGGACCGACGACGCGGCGCGGCGGCTGGCGCGGGTGTTGTGGAACGACCCGGCGACGGGGGTGATGCGGCATGCGGATGCGGGGTACGCGGACGCGGTGGCTTGTGCGCGGGAGCGGGGGTTGCGGTTGCCTTCATTGGGGGTGGGGTCGTGAGGGCGGTTCGTGCCGCTCTGGATCGCCGCGGCGCTGCGCGCCTCGCGATTACGGGATGGGGAGAGGTGCGATGAGCAAGCCGATCTACGTTTCGTTCCTGAATGGACCGGATATTGCCGAGTTGGCGCTGACGGATGACGAGATCCTGGGCGCGATCGAGGGGAGCCTGGCGGCGCAGGGGCGGGGGCAGGCGGTGATCGAGCCGCGGATGCATCTGAAGGCGGGGCCGGAGATCCATGGGCATTTCAACGTGCTGCGGGGGGCGCTGGGGGGCGACGTGGGGCTCGCGGGGGTGAAGGTGGTGAGCGACTACGTGTACAATTACGAGCACGGGTTGCCGTCGGAGATGGCGGTGCTGACGCTGTTCGATCCGGCGACGGGGATGCCGCGGGCGATCCTGGATGCGAGCCACATCACGGATATGCGGACCGGGGCGGTGAGCGCGGTGGGGGCGAAGTATCTGGCCCGGAAAGGCAGCAAGGTGCTGGGGCATATCGGGGCGCGGGGGTCGGCGTATTGGAACGTGCGGCTGTTGGACCGGCTGTTCGATTTCGACGAGATCCGGGTGCATTCGAAGCGGCGGGAGAGCCAGGACGCGTTCGTGGCGCGGCTGGAGCGGGATCTGGGCAAGCCCGTGCGGGGGATGGACGACTGGCAGGGGACGATCGAGGGGGCGGACATCGTGGTGGAGGCGTCGCGGCTGCTGGCGCCGGAGCCGTTGCTGAAGACGGCGTGGATCAAGGAGGGGGCGCTGGTGATGCCGTATGGGACGATGAGCGCGGTGGAGCTTTCGCTGACGGATGTGATGGACAAGCTGGTGGTGGATGATTGGGGGCAGGTGGGGGCGGGGCCGTATGGGTCGCTGCGGGCGCATGTGGATGCGGGGAAGCTGAGGCGGGAGACGCTGCATGCGGAGATGGGGGAGATCGTGGCCGGGCTGCGGCCGGGGCGGGAGAGCGAGGGGGAGCGGATCCTGTTTTGGCACCGGGGGTTGAGTTTGTCGGACATCGCCTTGGGGCATGCGATGTTGGTGAAGGGGGAGACACTGGGGATCGGGCAGCGGTTGCGGTTCGCCTGAGGGCGGTTGGTCATCGGGCATGCGTACATTCCGAGGCTGCCGGTTCGGGAGGCGGCCGCGGATTGTTGCATATTGATGGTCAAGGATTTGAGCGATGCCCCATGCTGTCCGCATTACCCTCGAAGGTTATCCCGAAGTCGTGAACGAAATCGCCCGGTCGCTCGAGGCGGCTGCTCCCGGCGTCCTCGAGTGGCGGGAGCTCGGGCTGCGGAGCACGACGTTCGAGATCCTGCTCGAAGGGATCGCGACGTTGCGGTCGCGCAGCCTGTTCGACGTTTCGGGGATTGCTGATCCGGCGGGCGGCGTCGGCCAGGGCGGGCTCTGATTGCCCGGGGTTGCCGGCTGGTGCATGTTGCAACATGAAAATGTTTTGGACGATGGCTTCGGTGGATGTGCTGATCGCGGCGGTGATCTCGTTCTTCTTTGCCGTCGGGTTGGGGGACGGGTCGGTCAGTTCGTTCAACATGGCGATCTGGCTGCCGATGGTGGGGGTGCCGGTGGCGGTGCTCTTCGCGGGGATGATGTTGCGGTCGCGGGGGAGAGTGGGGTTGGGGACTTTGGTGCTGGCCGGGTTGGCGGTGCCGGGGTTGGCGGTGGGGGCGTTCGGGCTGGTCGTGGTGGCGTTGTTCGCGATGAACCCTGGGTCGCATCACTGAGCGACGGGCCGGGCTTCAGTCTTTGAGGTGACGCCAGGGGAGGTGGAAGGCGATGCGGCGGCGCATGGCGCGGTTGCTGAGGACCATCTCGAGGCCGAAGGCGGTGACGGAGCCGAGGGTGCAGAGGACGGCGCCGGCGAAGAAGAGCAGGAGGATGCTGGCGATCGCCTTGTTGCTGATGGCGAACAGGAACAGGGTGAGGATGGCGAGGCAGATGGCGGCGCTGCCGGCGGTGGCGAGGACGACGGCGACGTCGAGGATGAGGGAGCGGCGGCGGAGGAGGGCGAGCTGTTCGTTCTGCTCGGCGGTGGCGGTTCCGGCGTTGATGGCGGCGGTGAGGGCGGTGAGCTGGTCGGCGACGCGGGCGAGGCGGCCGGCGAAGACGTTGAGCAGGGCGGCGATGCCGGAGAGCAGGAAGACCGGGGTGAGGGCGACTTGGATGAGGTGGGCGGCGTCATCCAAAGTATAATGCTGCAACATCGGAGTGCCTCTTCAGACGCGCTAGGCTGGCCATCTGACGGCGATGGCTTGCGCGCCGCTGCTCACGATTTGGAGGTCGCTGCGCTGCGGGGCTCGGCCCTTACCGCCAGCTGAGTCAGCCTGGCGGGTTTTGAGAGGCACTCTTCGGGGGTCGTTCGTTGCATTGTTGCTCCGGGGTTGGGAAGTCTTTTCGCATCAGGGTGACGGGGGGGTTGGGGCCTCTGGGGACGAGTTCGGTGCGGCGCCAGCCTAGGGCGGCGTAGAGGGGTTCGGCGGTGTTGGTGTAGAGCCAGGCGGTGGGGATGGCTGCGGCTTGGCAGGCGGCTTCGACGGCGGCGATCAGGCGCTTGGCGTGGCCGCGGTTGCGGGCTTCGGGGATGGTGTAGACGCCGGCGAGCCAGGGGGTGAGGTTCGGGCGTTCATCCAGGTCCTGGAGGGCTAGGTTGGCGGTGGCGACGGGGCGGCCGTCTTCCAGGGCGACGAAGCATTGGGGGGCGCCTCGGCGGGCGGTGGCGGCGGCGAAGAGGGGCTCCAGGCGCTCGAGCGTGTACCCGTCGTGACGGGAGAATTCGTTCCAGATCCAGCGCGCCACGGTGGCGGCGAGGTCGGGCCGGTCGGCGATGGTGACGATCTGGGTCGGCATGGTCCGATGTTCGGCATGGCCGGTGGGCGATGTAAAGCGGGTGGGATGGACGGGGGTGCGGTCCGGCCGTCATGATCGGCGGCGTTTTGGGAGCAGGGTGGGATGACGTTTTCGTTGGCGGGGCGGTGTGCGCGGACGGGGATGCTGGGGGCGGTGATTGCGACGTCGAGCCCGGCGGTGGGGGCGCGGTGCGTTTATGCGCGCGCCGGGCTGGGGGTGGTGCTGACGCAGAACAGGACGGATCCGCGGTTGGGGCCGCGGGGGGTGGCGCTGTTGGAGGGGGGGTGTTCGCCGGCGGAGGTGGTGGCCGGGCTGGTGGGGAGCACGGGGCTGGCGGGGTGGCGGCAGTTGGCGGTGTTGGACGCTCGGGGGGTGGGGGCGCATTTCTCGGGGGAGATGATCCAGTCGGTGCATGCCGGGGTGGTGGGGGTGGATTGCGTGGCGGCGGGGAACATCTTGCGGAACGATACGGTGCCGGGGGCGATGGTGGCGGCGTTCGAGGAGGGGGCGGGGATGGATTTGCCGGAGCGGCTGTTGGGGGCGCTCGAGGCGGGGGATCGGGCGGGGGGCGAGGTGGCGGCCCTGCGGTCGAGCGCGATGGTGGTGGTTTGGCGGGAGGCGTTCGCCTACGTGGATCTGCGGGTGGATTGGTCGGAGGCGCCGATCGGGGCGTTGCGGGCGGTTTGGGAGGCTTATGCGCCGGAGGCTGATCTGTATGTGACGCGGGCGTTGGAGCCGGGGGCGGCGGGGCCGCCGAGCGCTTGAGGATTCTCGTCACGGTTGACGAACGAGCGTAGGCTGTTGCGTGGTCCTGGTGGAGGGTTCGGGATGCATTGCGATCGGTATGGGCTGAGGCTGACGACCGGGTCTGCGCTTGCTTGCGAGCGGTATGTCCGGGGCTGCGAATTGCTGCTGACGCTGTATCCGGGGGCGGCGGCGGCGTTCGACGAGGCGATCGCGGCGGATCCGCGGTTCGCGCTGGCGCATGTGGCCAAGGCGCGGGTGCTGCAGCTGCATGGCGACGTGGCGGGGGCGCGGGCGGCGCTGGAGGTGGGGCGGGGGTTGCTGGACGAGGCGACGGCGCGGGAGGCGAGTCATTTCGACGCGTTCGATCGGATCATCAACAGTCCGGGGCCGGTGGCGCTGGAGGCGGTGCTCGAGCATGTGCGGGCTTGGCCGCTGGACGCGCTGGTTCTGGGGACTTGCGCCAGTCAGTTCGGGTTGATCGGGTTGTCGGGGCTGGCCGGGCGGGAGCAGCGCCTGGCGGATCTGCTCGATACGGTGGCCGGGGCGTATGGGGAGGATTGGTGGTTCCTGGCGCATCACGGGATGGCGCTGTCGGAGGTCGGGCGGCGGGCGGAGGCGCGGCAGAAGATCGGGCGGTCGCGGGCGATGCGGGCGGAGAACGGGTTCATGGCGCATGCGCAGGCGCATGTGTCGTACGAGGATGGCGAGGCGGATGAGGCGGCGGCGTTCATGCGGGCGTGGTTGCCGGGCTATCCGCGCGAGGGAGCGTTGTTCGGCCATCTGAGCTGGCATTTGGCGCTGGTGGAGTTGGAGCGGGGAGAGGTGGCGGCGGCGTTCGGGCGGTATTCGGACGCGATCGCGGCGGCGGATTATCCGGGGCAGCCGATCGTCAAGCTGGCGGACTCGGCGTCGTTCCTGTGGCGAGCGGAGCTGGCGGGACATCCGCGGGATGCCGGGAAATGGCAGGAGATGGTGGGGTTCGCGCGGCGGACGTTCCCGCGGGCGGGGGTGGCGATCGCGGATTGGCATGTGGCGCTGGTCGATGCGGTGGCGGCGGACGACGCGGCGATGGTTGGGCGGGCGCGGGAGATGGCGGCACTGGCGGAGGCGGGCCGGTATCCGTCGGGGCCGTTGGTGCCGGCGTTGGCGCTCGGGTTGGCGGCGTATGAGCGGGAGGATTTCGAGGCGGCGATCGGGTTGATCGAGCCGGTGCTGGCGGAGCGGGAGCGGATCGGGGGAGCCGGGCGCAGACGGATCTGGTGGAGTTCACGCTGCTCCGGGCGTATGCGGCGGCGGGGCGGGTGGAGGCGTTGCGGACGCATCTGGAGAGGCGGGCGGCGCGTCCGGCGCGGGTGACGGTGGCCGGGCTGGGCTGAGGGCGGTTAATCGGTCGTTAGGGAAGGTTGCCTATCGTCATCGCTTGGGAGCGCGGTGGCGATGTCGGGGGCGGGCAGGCGGGTGAGGTGGCGGCTTGTTGCCGCAGCGGTGGCCGTGGCGGGGGTGTCGCTGGGGCTGGGGTTGTGCGCGGCGGTGGTCGCGGTGGGGATGACGCTGTCGGCGCCGCATCCGTCCGCGATCGGGCCGCCGCCGCCGGACCTGGCCGGCGCGGAGGGAGTGGAGATCCCGTCGGCTTCGGGGTCGGTGCTGCGGGGCTGGTGGGTGCCGGGGATGGGGCCCGGCGGGGGCGCGGTCGTGCTGCTGCATGGCGTTTGGGAGAACCGGCTGCGAATGGTGGCGCGGGCCCGGAAGCTGGCGGCGCATGGGTTTTCGGTGCTGCTGATCGATCTGCAGGCGCATGGGGAGAGCCCGGGGCGGCGGATCACGTTCGGGCATCTCGAGGGCTTGGATGCGGCGGCGGCGGTGGATTACGTGCGCGACCGGCGGCCGGATGATCGGGTGGGGGTGATCGGGGTTTCGTTGGGCGGGGCGGCGGCGTTGTTGGGGCCGGCGCGGTTGGCGGTGGACGGGCTGGTTTTGGAATTGGTGTATCCGGATATCGATGCGGCGCTGTCGAGCCGGTTGCGGGCGGGGCTGGGGCCGACGGTCGGGGCGGTGTTCACGCCGGTGCTGACGCCGTTGTTCGAGATGTTGTTGCCGCCGATCCTGGGGGTGGGGCCGGGCGAGCTGCGGCCGGTCGACCGGATCGGGGAGGTGCGGGCGCCGGTGTTGATCCTGTCGGGCAGCGTGGATGACCGGACGCCGATCGAGGAGGCGCGGGCGCTGTTCGCACGGGCGGCGGGGCCGAAATCGTTCTGGGCGGTGGCGGGGGCGGGGCACGTGGACCTGGAGGGGTTCGGGCCGGAGGCCTACTGGCAGCATGTGCTGCCGTTTCTTGCGCGGACGCTGCGGGATGCGGGCGCGTCGTAGGTCAGAGCATGGCGTGGACGTCGATTTCCATGAGGATTTCGGGGGCGGCCAGGCCTTTGACGATGAGTTCGGTGCTGGGGATCGGGATGGCGGCGAAGGCGGGTTCGATGGCGGCGAGGACGGGCGCGAGATAGGCGCGGTCGGTGACGTAGGTGATGAGGCGGGTGGCGTTGGCGAGGGTGGCGCCGGCGTCGGCGAGGAGGGTTTTGACGTTGGCGAGGGCTTGGCGGGCTTGGGCGGCGGGGTCGTTGAGGCCGATGAGGTCGCGGCCTAGGGTCATGCCGGTTTGGCCGCGGAGGTAGAGGCGGGGGCCGGCTTTGACGAGCATGCAGAAATCCATGACGAAGGATTGCTGCTCCAGGCCGTAGGCGATGTCGGTGGAGCGGTATTTGCGGAAGCGTTCGTGGGGGCCGTTGGCGACGGCGTAGGCGTCTAGTTGGAAGAGGGCGTCGGGGTTTTTGAGGGCGGGGACGATCAGGCCGGTGGAGACGGGGTGGATGTTGGCGAGTTTGCGGCCGAGGACCGAGTAGACGGCTTGGCGGTAGGCGCGGTCGGTGATCTGCATGGTGATCTTGCAGGTGTCGGTGAGGTGGGCGCCGTGTTGGGCGAGGTGGTGGGCGAGTTGGTCGAAGACGGCTTCGGCTTGTTGGGCGGCGGCGGCGGGGGAGTGGCCGTGTTGGCGGACGGCGGCGGCGGCGGCCGGGTCGGTGAGGCCGGGGAGGAAGATCTCGGTCATGCCGCGTCCGGGGCGGGGATCACCGCGTCGATGTCGATCTCGACGAGCATTTCGGGGATGGCGAGGCCGGCGACGATGAGGCCGGTGCCGACCGGAGCGATGCTGCCGAGGTGGCGGCCGATGACGGCGTAGACGGGTTCGCGCCAGGCGCGGTCGGTGATGTAGGTCGTTATCTTGCAGATATGGTCCATTTGGCTGCCGGCTTCTTCGAGCAGGGTCTTGACGTTCTGCATGGCTTGGTCGGCTTGGGCGGCGGCGTCGCCGAGGCCGGTGAAGCCGCCGTCCAGGGTGAAGCCGGTTTGGCCGCGGAGGAAGACGTGGTTTCCGGCGCGGACGGCCATGCACATCTCGTTGGCAACGGTTTGGTTCTTGTAGAACATCGAGGTGTTGAAGCGGCGGAAGCGTTGGTGGGGCATCAGGCGGCTCCGTGTTGGCCGATGGCGTCGATCAGCCGGGCGAAGAGGTTGGCGTGGGGGATGATGCTGTCGAGTTCGACGCGTTCGCGGCGGCTGCAGGATTCGTGGCAGATCGGTCCTAGGCCGTCGAGGGTGGGGATCCCTAGGGCGGCGGCGAAGCTGCCGTCGGAGCCGCCGGGGGAGGTGACTTGGTCGATCTGGATTTTCAGTTCGGCGCCGACTTGTTGGGCGAGGGCGTAGAGGCGTTGGGTGCCGGCGGTGGTGGGGAAAGGGGGGCGGTAGAAGCCGCCTTCGGTGGTGATCGTTACGCGGGGATCGGTGGGTTTCTGGGTGGTGATGCGGGTTAGTTCGGCCATGAGGTGGTCGGCGGCTGTTTGGGTGGTGGCGCGGAGGTCCAGATGGAGTTCGGCTTCGTCGGGGACGACTTGGCGGGCTGCGCCGCCGCGGAAGATGCCGACGGAGGTGCCGATTCCGAGGTTGGCGTCGGTGAGGGCTTCGAGGGGGCCGATGAGGGCGGCCAGGGCGGAGATGGCGGAGGCGCCGAGGTGGCGGGCTGGGCCGACATGGGCGCTGACGCCACGGGCTTTGAGGTAGAGGGCGCCGACGGCGCCGCGGCCGGTGACGAGTTTGCCGCCGGGTCGGCAGGGTTCGAGGGTGAGGCAGGCGTCGGATTGGCGGGCGTGGGATTCGATCCAGGCTCGGCTGCCGGGGCTGCCGATCTCTTCGTCGGGGACGATGAGGATCGTTATTTGGCCGATGCCTTGGGGCGGGGCGGCGGCGAGGCGGCGGAGGGCGTGGAGGGCCATGACGACGTTGGTCTTCATGTCGCCGACGCCAGGGCCGGTGAGGAAGGCGCCGTCGTTGTGGAAGGGCCAGGTGGCGACGGTGCCTTCGGGCCAGACGGTGTCGGCGTGGCCGAGGACGAGGATGCGCTGGCCGTTGCCGAAGGTCTTGGTGGCGGTGAGCTGGTTGGCGCGGTGTTCGAGGGGGGATTGGGTGGTGGCGAAGCCGGATTGGGCGAGGTGGTCGGCCCAGAGGTCGATGACGCGCTGGACGCCTTGGGTGCAGTAGGTGCCGCTGTCGATGGCGACGGAACGTTCGGTGAGGGCGAGGATGGCGGGGAGGTCGGGGGCGAGGTCGATCATGGGGGCGCGTCCGGGTCAGCGTCTGGCGAAGGTCGGCGCCCAGGGGACGGCGCCGGCGACGAGGGCCCACCAGCAGATGAGCGGTTGGACGAAGAGGCGGGGGTAGTGATAGGCCCAGCCGAGGCCGGTGCCGGTGGAGAGATCGTGGACCGCGTGGTTGATGTTCACCGGGAAGACGCAGACGGCGTAGAGCGCGAACAGGATGCCGGCGAGGGCGCGGGTCCGGGGCACGAACAGGGCGACGGCGCCGGCGAGTTCGGCGAGGCCGGTGAGCATGATGACGGCGATCGGCTCCGGAACGATCGGGGGCATCAGGGGGGCGAATAGTCCTGGGCGCGCGAGGTGCGCGAGGCCGGCGATGAAGAAGATCGGGGCGATGGTGAGGCGCGCGATGGCGGGGCCTCGCGTGGTTCGCGGCGACAAGGTGAGGTCAAGCATCGGGGGCGATCAGCTTGGACGGGCGGGCGTGTCGGCGGGGGTGGTCCGCATCGGAGGAGCCGTGGGCGGGCGCGGTCCTGGGCATCGAGCACTTCCGACGTCGTTGCTGGTCTTCAGTAGGTCAGGTCGGGGCGGTCCGCAACGCGCGGGCGCCGGGTCAGGAAGTGGCGGCGAGTTGGGCGGCGGGGATGTGGCAGCGGATGGTGTGGGATCCGAACGATTGGAGCGGCGGAGGGGTGTCGCAGAGCGGGCCGAGGTTGCGGGGGCAGCGGGGGGCGAAGCGGCAGCCGGGGCCGGGCGGGGTGGCGCCGGGTTCGCCGGTGAGGGGGAGGCGGGCGGTCGTGTGGAGGAGGCTTGGGACGGCGGAGAGGAGGGCGGCGGTGTAGGGGTGGTGCGGGGGGGCGAGGATGGATGGGGCGGGGCCGGATTCCATGATCTGGCCGCCGTACATGACGGCGATGCGGTCGGCGAGGTGGGCGACGACGGCGATGTCGTGGCTGATGAAGAGGAGGGCGAGGCCCAGGCGGTCGCGGAGGTCGCGACAGGAGATTGAGGGTGGCGGCTTGGACGGAGACGTCGAGGGCGGAGACGGCTTCGTCGCAGACGAGGAAGTCGGGGCGGCTGGCGAGGGCGCGGGCAATGGCGACGCGCTGCTTCTCGCCGCCGGAGAGCTGGTGGGGGTAGCGGGCGGCGTAGGCGGCGGGGAGGCGGACGAGGTCGAGGAGGCGGGTGATCTCGGCTGACGTGTCGGTTGTGATGCGGAAGTGGTCGAGGGGGCGGCGGAGGATGGTGGCGACGGATTGGCGGGGGTTGAGCGCGGTGTCGGGGTTTTGCAGGACGATCTGGGCGCGGCGGCGGAAGGTCTGGTCGGGGGTGGCGGGGATGGGGGCGGCGTCGAAGGTGATGGCGCCGGTGTCGGCCTGGTGGAGGCGGAGGAGGAGCCAGCCGAGGGTCGATTTGCCGCAGCCGGATTTACCGACGAGGCCGAGGATCTCGCCGCGGGCGATGGCGAGGGAGACGCCGTCGACGGCTTGGACGGGGCCGAAACGACGGGAGAGGTTTTCGGCCTCGAGGAGCGTGGTGGTGGGGGCGGGGCGGGGCGGGGATGGCGGGGGCGTGGGCCAGGCGGCCGGACGGCGTCGGCGCGGTGGCAGCGGACGCGGTGGGGGAGGGGGCCGAGGGTTTGCGGGGCGTCGCAGCCGGGTGCGGCGAAGGGGCAGCGCGGGGCGAAGTTGCAGCCCGGCGTCGGGCTGCGGAGGTCGGGGAGGTTGCCGGGGATCGGGGCGAGGGGACGGGGGGCGGCGAGGTCGGGGAGGCAGGCGAGGAGGCCGCTGGCGTAGGGGTGGCGGGGGTGGCGGAGGAGGTCGGGCAGGGGGCCGTCTTCGACGACGCGGCCGGCGTAGAGGATCGTTGCGCGGTCGCAGAGGCGGTCGACGAGGCCGAGATTGTGGCTGACGAGGAGGAGGGCGAGGCCGGTCTTCGCGCGCAGGGCGATGAGCAGGTCGATGATGCCGGCTTCGACGGTGACGTCGAGCGCGGTGGTGGGTTCGTCGAGGAGGAGGAGGTCGGGGTTGGCGGCGAGGGCCGACGCGATGACGACGCGTTGTTTCATGCCGCCGGAGAGTTGGTGGGGGTAGGCGTCGAGCAGGGCGCGCGGGCGGGGGAGGCCGGTTTCGGCGAGTTTCTCGAGGGCGGCGGCGCGGGCTTGGGTGCGGGTGAGGCCGAGATGCAGGCGGAGCGGTTCGGTGACTTGGGCGCCGATGGTGAGCGCCGGGTTGAGGGCGGCGGCGGGGTCCTGGAAGACGGCGGCGATGCGGCGGCCGCGGAGGGCGGGGGCGTGGAGGGGTCTGGCCGTCGAAGGTGAGTCGGCCGTCGATCTTGTGCGCTGGGGAGGAGGCCGAGGAGGGCGAGGACGAGGGTGGATTTGCCGGAGCCGGATTTGCCGACGAGGCCGATGGAGGCGCCTCGGGGGATGGCGAGGTCGACGGATTGGAGGGCGTGGATGGGGCCGGATTGGGTGGGGAAGGTGACGGAGAGGTTGTCGATCGCGAGGAGGGGGTCAGGCATGGGTGGGGTCTAGGCGGAGGCGGAGGCCTTCGCCGACGAGGTTGACGGTGACGAGGAGGAGGCTGAGGCAGAGGCCGGGGGCGAGGCCGATCCAGGGGGCGCGGTCGAGGAATTCGCGGCTCTCGGCGATCATGAGGCCCCATTCGCTGGCGGGGGGTTGGGGGCCGAGGCCGAGGAAGGAGAGGGCGGAGCCGAGGAGGATGGCGAAGGTCACGCGCAGGCCGGCTTCGACGATGATGGCGGGCCAGGCGTTGGGGAGGATTTCGCGGAGCAGGATGGAGAAGGCGGATTCGCCGCGGGCTCTTGCGGCGGTGACGAAGTCTTCTTGAAGGAGGCCGAGGGCCACGGAGCGGACGAGGCGGAGCATGATGGGGACGTAGACGAGGCCGACGGCGAGGATGGTCTTCCAGAGGGTGGGGGGTGTGACGGCGAGGATGAGGAGGCCGAGGAGGATGGGGGGCAGCGAGAGGAGGAGGTCGGCGGCGCGGAGGGTGAGGGCGGCGGCCGGGCTGCGGCTGAAGGCGGTGTAGAGGCCGAGGGGGATGCCGAGGACGAGGCTGGTGGCCATGGCGCCGAAGCCGATGGCGAGGGAGAGGTGGGCGCCGGCGAGGACGCGGGAGAGGACGTCGCGGCCGAATTCGTCGGTGCCGAAGGGGTGGGCGAGGGTGGGGGCGGCGAAGCGGAGGCGGGGGGCGAATTGGGTGGGGTCGTAGGGGGTGGCGAAGGCGGCGATCGTTGCGATAAGCGCGATTATTGCGAGAGCAAAGAGACCGATTTTCAGCATCAGGTGATCGCGGTGGCGTGGCGGATGCGGGGGTTCAGGGCGGCGTAGAGGAGGTCGGCGGCGAGGTTGGCCAGGGCGTAGATGGTGGTGAGGACGAGCATGCCGGCTTGGAGGAGGGGGAGGTCGTGGCGCTCGATGGCGTAGACGAGGAGGCGGCCGAGGCCGGGGTAGGCGAAGACGGTCTCGATGACGACGATGCCGCCGATGAGCAGGCCGAAATCGATGGCGAGGATGGTGATGGCGGGGAGGAGCGCGTTGGGGGCGGCGTGGCGCCAGAGGATGCGGCGTTCGCCGAGGCCCTTGGCGCGGGCGTAGAGGACGTATCGGCTGCGTAATGCTTCGAGCATGGAGGCGCGGGTGAGGCGGGAGACGTGGGCGACGAGGCCGATGGCGAGGACGGCGACGGGGAGGATGAGGTGGGCGGCGAAGGGGAGGAGGCCGTCGGAGAGGGGGGCGTAGCCGGTGGCGGGGAGCCAGCCGAGGGTGGCGGCGAAGAGGAGGACGCCGGTTATGGCCCAGAAGTAGTCGGGGACGGCGATGAAGAGGAGTTGGATCGTGGTGAGGAGGTGGTCGGTGCGGCTGCTTGCGTGGGCGGCGCCGTAGATGCCGAGCGCGATGCCGCCTGTGGCGACGAGGGTGAAGGCGGAGAGGGCGAGGATGGCGGAGCGGGCGAGGGCCTCGGCGATGAGGGGGGCGGCGGGGCGGTCCATGGTGAGGGATTGGCCGAGATCGCCTTGGAGGAGGGCTTCGAGCCAGTGCCAGTATTGGAGGGGGAGGGGGTCGTGCAAATGGAGTTTCGTTTCTAGGGCGGCGACGGCGGAGGGGGTCGCGAACTCGCCGAGGATGGCGTAGGCGACGTTGCCGGGGAGGATGTGGGTGATGGCGAAGATGAGGATCGTCATGGCGAAGAGGACGCCTAGGACGCTTAGCAGGCGGCGGAGAAAGTAGCGCGTCATCCTGGTGGCGACGCCCTCACCCCGACCCTCTCCCGGAGGGAGAGGGAGAACGGAGCGGGTTTGGTCACGCCAATACTGCGTTGCGGAGGTCGAACCAGCGCATGGGGTGGGTTTTCAGGCCGGTTACTTTGGTGGTGTAGGCGCAGGCGAAGTTGACGTTGTAGGCGAAGAGGCCGCAGGGGTTGGCGACGAGGGCTTTCTGCATGGCGAGGTAGTGGGTTTTCTGGATCGCGGGGTCGCCGCTGAGGCGGGCGGCGGTGAGGGCTTGGTCGACGGATTTGTCGGTGTAGTGCCAGAGCTTTTCGTTCCAGCTGCCGTTGGTGACCAGGAAGGGGAAGGTGGAGGTGTCGATGGTGGGGCGGGCGAAGTAGCCGTCGATGTAGAGGGGGGCTTTGCCGGAGACTTCGGCATCGTAGGCGCTGAAGGGGACGCGCTGGATCTGGAGGTCGAAGCCGGCGGGTTTGGCGAGTTGCTGGAGGGTGACGCCGAGGCGTTCGCGGACGGGGCGGCCGGTGGGGACGATAATGGGAACGGAGAGGCCGTTGGGGTGGCCGGCTTCGGCGAGGAGCTTGCGGGCGGCGGCCGGGTCGGCGTCGCCGGGCTCGAGGTCGTGGGCGTAGAAGGGGTGGGTCGGGGGGATGGGGCTGATGGTGGGGGCGCCTTGGCCGAAGAGGGTGAGTTCGACGACGTCGCGTTTGTCGATGGCTTTGTTGAAGGCGAGGCGCACGCGGGGGTCGTTGAAGGGGGGGATCAGGTTGTTCATGATCGCGGCGTCCCAGGTGGCGCTGGCGACGCTGTCGATGCGCAGGCCGGGCTTGGCGGCGAGGGGTTTGACCTGGTCGAGGGGGAGGTCCCAGACGATGTCGAGTTCGCCGGATTGCAGGGCGGCGAGCTTGGCGCTCATTTCGGGGATGATGCGGAGTTCGACGCCGGCGAGCTTGGGCAGGCCGGGTTCGAAATAGTCGTCGAATTTGGCCAGGATCAGGCGGTCGCCGGGCGTGTAGGAGACGAAGCGGAAGGGGCCGGTGCCGATGGGCTTGGTGGGGAGGTCGGCGACCTTGTCGCGGG
The DNA here is from genome assembly GCA_963848035.1 of uncultured Alphaproteobacteria bacterium. Taxonomy (GTDB): domain Bacteria; phylum Pseudomonadota; class Alphaproteobacteria; order Acetobacterales; family Acetobacteraceae; genus JAVVHH01. The sequence goes on along the minus strand of CAWKCD010000001.1, from coordinate 7,550 downwards.
GGACGATCTTGACCTGGCGGTCGGTGAGGATGTCGGCGAAGCCGCCATAGGGGGAGGCGAGGGTGAAGACGATGGTGAGGTCGTCGGGGGCGTCGATCGTTTCGATCATTTCATAGTTGCTGCGCGACGGGGCGGCGGTGGCTTTGTCGAGCAGGCGGCGGAAGAGGGCGACGACGTCGGCGGAGGTCAGGGTGGAGCCGTCGTGGAATTTGACGTTTGGGTGGAGGTGGAAGGTCCAGCGCTTGAGGTCGGGGGAGAACTCCCAGGATTGGGCGAGGTCGGGGTGGACGGTCTGGTCCTCGGCCATGCGGGTGAGGCCGTTGAAGACGAGGTTGTCGTAGATGTACTCGTCGCCGATGGTGGTGAGCAGCGGGTCCAGCTTGGCGAGCGAGGCGCCGATGCCGATGCGCAGGATGCCGGTCTCGGCGGCGCGGGCGGGGTGGATGAAGGGGGCGGCGAGGGCGGCGGCGAGGGCCGTGCGGCGGGTGAGCATCATGCACCGATCCGGTCGGAGAGGCCGGCAGCCCGGCGGACGAAGTCGAGCGGGCCTTCGAAGTCGAAGGCTTTGTAGACGGCGGCGAGATGGTTGAAGTGCGGGGCCTGGGCGAACTGGACGAAGGCGAGGCGGTGGCCGGCGTAGTCGGAGTTCAGCAGGTCGCGGGCGAAGGCGAGGAGCTTGCGGCGGTCGTCGTCGTGCCAGCGGTCGTTGAGTGTGTAGAATTTTTGCAGCCAGGGGGCGGCCTCGCCTTCGAATTGGGCGTGTTCGGGGGTGACGCAGATCTGGCCGCCCATGAGTTCGCGGGCGGTGTGCATCATGGCGGGGAGCTGGGAGCAGGCGAGGACGCGGCCGGCGTAGAGGATGGATTGGTTGGGCATGGCGAGGCCGGCCGGGCTGGTCTCGATGAGGGCGATGCTGGCTTCGAGATGGGCGCGGATGCCTTCGCGGTAGACGACGAGGTCGGCGAGTTTTTCCTGGACGGATTGGAGTTTCTCGAGGCCGGTCTGGCGGGCGCTCCACATGGCGGCTCCGATCATCATGTCGGCGACGTAGAGGAGGCGGAGCACGTAGGGGAAGGCGCTGTAGCGGTGGAGCGTGGCGCGGATGTGCTGGGCGGCGCGGGTGTGGCGGTAGAAGAAGACGTCTTCCCAGGGGATGAGGACGTCGTCGAACACGACGAGGGCTTCGACTTCGTCGAAGCGGCTGGCGAGCGGGGTGTCGGCCGGGTCGCCGCGGCCGGCGAACCCGGCGCGGCAGATGTGTTTGACGCCCGGCGCGCCCATTTTGACGATGCAGCCCAGGGCGTAGTCGCTCTCGCGCTCGTCGGTCCAGGCGCCGACGGTGGGTTTGAGGAAGGCCTGGTCGGCGTAGGCGGCGGCGGTCTCGTATTTGGCGCCGCGGATGATGAGGCCGGCGTCGGTCTCCTTGGTGACGCGGACCATCATGTCGGGGTCGCGCTGGGCGAGCGGGAGGGAGCGGTCGCCCTTGGGGTCGGTGTTGGCGGAGACGTGGAAGGGGTCTTCGGTGACGACGGAGGCGATGTGGCGGTCGATGTTGTCGGCGAAACGGGGGTCGATCTCGGCGAGGATGTCGCGGCCGTCCTGCAGGGACCACATTTCGCCGACGGTCTCGTCGCCGACCCTGGTGACGACGCCGCCGACGTCGTTGAGGACGGCGTCGACGGCTTTCCATTTGGCGTGCCAGTCCTCCTTGGTGGTGGGGGGACGGTTGAAGATGCTGTGGCTGGCGTTGCCTTCGGTGTAGGCGAGGGTGCCGGCATGGGCTGATTCGTGCGCCATGTCGTAGATGCGGGCGCGGACGCCGATGATGGGGGCCAGCGCGGGGTGTTTGGTGACGTCGCGGACGCGTTCGCCGCCGATATAGACTTCGCGGCCGTCACGAATGCCGTCGAGGTATTGGGCGCCGGTGCGGAGCATGGGGTGTCCCTCAAATCGATGCGCGATAGTGGCAAGGTGGCACCTTCCTTGCAAAGGTCACGCCATGGCGAAGGCGAAGATGCATCTCGGGTTCGATTTCTCGTACACGCATATGGGCGGGCGGTGGCGGCTGCCGGGGGCCTGGCCGGGACGGATCTTTCCGGATGTGGCGATGTTCGAGGAGATGGGGCGGATCGCGGAGCGGGGGAAGCTCGACATGATCTTCTCGGGCGACGGGACGGGGGTGCCGGATACGTGGCGGGGGAGCCGGGATGCGGCGGTGGAGTGGGGGGTGAACTGGCCGCGGCAGGACCTCAATCCGATCATGGTGGCGATGGCGCGGGTGACGGAGCGGATCGGGTATGGGCTGACGTATTCTTCGACGTTCATGCATCCGTATTATCTGGCGCGGCTGATGAATTCGCTGGATCACCTGACGGGCGGGCGGATCGCGATGAACCTGATCACGTCGACGCGGCCGGCGGATGCGGCGAATTTCGGGTTCGATGCGCTGATGGAGCATGGGGCGCGGTACGAGCGGATGGAGGAGTTCGTCGACGTCTGCCGCAAGCTTTGGGACGCGACGGAGGCGGATGCGATGGTGTGGGACCATGCGACCGGGCGGGTGGGGGATCCGTCGCGGGTGCATGCGATGAGCCATCGGGGGCCGTTCTTCAAGGTGGAGGGGCCGCTGAACACGCCGCCTTCGCCGCAGGGGCGGCCGGTGCTGATCCAGGCGGGGGCTTCGGACCGGGGGATCCGGGCGTCGGCGTATGTGGCGGATCATGTGTTCGGGGCGGACATGGCGCTCGCGTTGCAGGTGCGGCAGCGGGCGGCGTTGGATGCGGCGCTGGTGGAGCAGGGGCGGGACCCGGCGGCTGTGGGTATCCTGTGGCAGACGCCGATCGTGGTGCGGGAGACCGCGGCGGAGGCGCAGCGCGTGCGGGACATGCTGCTGACATCGATGCCGGCGGAGGCGGTGGGGGCTTATCTGTCGTATAATTGCGGGTACGATTTTTCGACGTTGCCGGAACATTTCACGCTGCGGGAAGTGCATGAGGCGATCGTGGCGGCGCAGGCGTCGCCGGCCGGGTTCGTGTGGGAGATGCGGCACGAGCTGGGGTCGGACGTCAGGATGAGCCGGGCGGAGTTCTTCGAGTACGGGGTGCGGTTCGCGACGTCGTGGCAGCAGACGATCGCGGGGACGGCGGCGGAGCTGGCGGATACGCTGGAGGAACGGTTCGAGGCGACGGGGGAGCGGGGCGGGTTCATGCTGGGGCACATCGTGGTGCTGCCGGCGGATCTGGAGGCGATTGTGGATTTGCTGGTGCCGGAATTGCAGCGGCGGGGGCGGTTCAGGACGGAGTATCGTTACAAGACGTTGCGGGAAAACCTATTGGATTCGTAAGGAGAATTTGGATGCCGAAGCGGATTTTGACGCCTGCCAACCTGACTTTCCAGCCGCGGCCGAGCTACCCGTATTCGGCGGGGACGGCGGCGGGGGGATGGGTTTTCACGTCGGGGCAGGTGGCGTGGAACGAGAGGGCGGAGCTGGTGGGGCTGGGGGATGTGCGGGCGCAGACGCGGCAGGTGCTGAGCAACGTGCGCTCGGTGCTGGCGGAGGCGGGGGCGAGCATGAGCGATGTGGTGAAGTGCAACGTTTATCTGACGGACATCCGGCATTTCCAGGCGATGAACGAGGAGTATGCGGCGGCGTTCCCGGGGGAGAAGCCGGCGCGGACGACGGTTCAGGCGGCGTTGGCGGAGGCGGAGATGCTGGTGGAGATCGAGGCGATCGCGTTCGTGGGGGGTGGTTCGGCGGGGTGAGGTTGTTCGGTCGCGGTGACGCGGCCGGGGTGGGCGGCGAGGTGGTGCTTGGCTGAAGGGACAGCCGGGTCACAGGGCGCGGTAGGCGCCGTGGGTGAGCAGTGGCACGCATGCGCTGATGTCCGTCTCGACGGCAATCTCCACGTCGCCGTGGAAGCCGCGTTCCACCAACTCGCAGCCCGATCTCGACGCCCGGATCAGCCGCGGCAAATCGGACGCCGCGGATCGGTAGGCGTCGCGGGCGATTTGTGCCTCGGGGGAGCAGGGCAGCCCCAAGTGGTGGATTATGGCGCCTGCACCCAGCAGATCCTCGATTGCCGGTCGCAGGCTCTCATCCTGCCAGCGCTCCCCTGCCGGAATCACGGCCACCGTGCCGGTGCCTGCAATCTCGCGCGCCGCGCTTGCAACGGCGGCGGCGTTGCGCAGACAGCCGGCGATCACGGGCGTCCCGCCCCCGGCCAGCGACAGGCGCGAGCCGTTCGGGGAGGGCAGCATGAGCTTCGTTCCGGCAGGGACAGCGAGCAGGCTGACCGGCGATAGGCTGAGCTGTCCGCCGGCGGGCTGCCGCGGTTGCGCCAAGGTGGCGCCGACGCGATTTGCTGCGGCTTGGGCCGCTGCCTTGTCGCCATAGGCGAAGGGGAAGATCACCGCGGCTCTCGACGCTGCGACGTCCACCGCGGTCGAAAACGAGAGCACGTCGACGATGACGAGCACGGACGCTCGCGCCCGCACGGCTTCGACGCCAGCCATGCCCCATTCTGTCAAAACTGGTTCCACGGCGTGCCTGATCTATGCAGGATGAGTGTAGCCCAGCGGGGTGGAGGTGTCTGGTTCACGTCGTGGCGCTTGAGGATCGTATCGGCCAAACGATCGGAATTCGGGTCCGCGATCTTGGTCGGGAGACCAGGGCGTCGATGGCTCGGCGGACGGATGGCGTGTTGGACGGGGTGACGGACATGCGCTCCGGGTTGGCGGATTCCGCTTTTGGCGGCGAAGCTGCGAGATGGCCGATCGAATGGCAGGTGTTCTTGCTTATGCGTGCTCGAGACCTACCGTCCTCCCACGGGCCGATTTGCTCGTTTACTGCCCGGCTGCAAAGCGCCCAGTGTCAGTCGCCTGTTGGCGATTTGCGATCCTCTTAAGCGGACACTGCGGGCGAGTTCAAACAGCGACGGCGGCAGGCGTGAACCAACCGGTCCGGATCCAGACAGCTTCAAGCGGACCAGATGATTATTGCCGAGGAGCGGCTCCGTTACTTCGCCTTTTCCGTTGGAGTTTAGTTTGACAGAAAAGGCGGGGCCGAGCTCAGCATACTGACTGCTTTCTACGTTCTCCGCGCGGCTCACGTGCGCTCCAATGACGTTCTCATTCTAGCGAGAGCATCTTTCCATTGACTTGCCTGCGCTTTAGCTGCCGACTTCAAGAGCTGTGTGCGGCAGGGGGGCTAGAGTCCGAATGAAATTCGACGTCATCGGTCGGATCAACAATATGCGGTTGCCAGACGGTAAAACCGCCATCCTCTATTCGGTCTACGAGGCAGTAAGCAACTCCATCCACGCGATCAACGATAGGTTTGGCGAGGAGCGCGCAGCCGAAAAGGGACGTGTGGACGTCGATATCACGCTTGATGCAACTGGAGATGTAGATTCAATCACGATCAGCGACAACGGAATTGGATTCACGAACGAAAACCTGAAGTCGTTCGAAACGAGCGATAGCCGGTTCAAGTACAGGCGTGGAGGAAAGGGAGTAGGAAGATTCTATCTGGATCAAGCTCTTCCAGGAAATCCGCGTCGAAAGCGTCGTAAAAGCAGGTCGGACGAAGCAGCGCATCCGGTTCCGGTTCATGCCGGAGAAGGCTAACTCAATAGCTTACAAGAAGGTGTCGCCGGCCCCCGACGATGAAATTGGTACAACCATTACACTATCGACGCTTCGGACCGAACAGCGTGGCCGAGTGCGTCCTAGCTCTTACATGAAAGATCTAGGCCTTCATTTTTTTCCGCAATTTATTTCAAAGACGCTTCCAAACATCACGATTAGATATAATGGTGAAATTTCTAGTCTGAATGAGTTTATCGCTGATAAAGTATCTGAACCGGTCACCGCAACAGTAAAGGCTGACCTGGGCGACGGACCGGTTGATATAGTTATAAATCATCTGTTCGTTGACAACTCAATCTCAACGGGTCTTCGAAATACCTATCTACTAACTGCGCACGGCCGACTGGTAGGCGAACCCGTATCGATCGAGCGAAAGTATGCACTTAAGGAACTCCCTGGCGACAAGGCGTACGTGGCAGTCGTGCGCAGTGATTTTCTCGACGATCGCGTGGATCAGGAGCGTCTTGGCTTTAAACTAAATCCAGAGCAGCGCGAGAAACTCGAGGCTTCGATACTTCTCGCGACCGAGCAATTCTTGGGCGAACATATCAAAAAGATGCGGGCTCGACAGAAAAATACGGTGGAGGGGCTGATTTTTGAGCATCCCCAACTAGCAACACAGTTCGAAAGCATTGATGATTACGTAAAGGGATTGTCACCCGGAATGGATGACGAGCAGATCGCACAAAACCTGTTCGTCTTATTGTATCGCGACGAGCGCGACCTCAGGAAGCGAGTTGACGCTCTTGATAATTTGGCATCGCTTGACTCGGAAGCTCAAAGAAATGCAAAGGAAGCGCTGCGAGAAATAGAAAATCAGGAAAAGGGACGTTTAGCTGAACTTGTTGTTAAGCGACACCAGCTTCTACAGATCGCAAATGTGCTACTAAAATACAAGGATGATGAAACCAAGGCTTATCACTATGAGAAAGTCATACACGAATTGATTTGCCCGATGGGAGAAATCTATCGGACTGGAGAGCACGCGCGTCATAACCTTTGGATAGTCGACGAGTTGCTTGGAACATACGACTTCTTTGCTTCCGACAAGCCCATTAGATCTCTTGCCAAAAATGCAGCATCTCAGAAAGAACCCGACCTGATATTCTTTAATCCGCTTGGTTTTCGACGGCCTGGAACGAGTGACCCCATAACGATAGTAGAGTTTAAACGGCCAGGCGACGACAAGCCTTCGCAGGATCCGGTCAGGCAGGTGCTTCGCTATGTTGAGGAGCTTCGCGGCGCAAAAGTCACAGACGTAGACGGGGCGATCGTGTCCGACATAAAGGCAGATACACCGTTTGAATGTATAATAGTCTGCGATTTAACGTCGGCGACTTGCACCCAATTTGAGTTATCGTTAGCCCAAACGCCAACACCCGATGGGCAGGGTTACTACGGCTGGTCGCGGGCACACAACGCTTCAATCCGTGTGACTTCATTCGCTAAAATGCTGCGTGATGCGGAGCTTCGAAACCAAACCTTCTTCGATCAACTGCGGCTCGGCAGTCCTTCGTTGGCTGCAAAGAAACGCGCGGCGCGAGCACGTGAGCGCCGCCAGGTTGAAGTTGGGGTGGCTGCCGATTAAACGAGTGGTCAGCATACATCTGTCCAGGACGCCAACGGCCGGTGTTAGGTGTAGCCAGCAAACGTCCCTCTTTAAAAGTTGGATTCCGGAACTCGCCCCATAGGTTGGGTCGGCGGGCCGGCACCTGTGAGCTGAGGCAGCTTTCCGCGTTGAGTTGCGACAAAGCCGCCAGTCAGCAAACGGCCAGACAAGCGGCCGTTTCTGGTCGGGTGGGTCGTCGCGCCTGACGAGATTGGCAGAGGGGGTTCGGTGGTGTGGTGGGTGGCGCTTCGCTTACCCGCCGTGCGGCGGGTCTCTTGTTGTTGGGGTTGGGTTA